>OZ255702.1:0-4613284 GCA_965276885.1 Granulicella sp.
CTCCCGCATGGGGAGCGACAATCAGCCATCAACACAGAGCGCAACATCAACCGTTTCAATCCACGCTCCCGCATGGGGAGCGACGAACTGCTGCAGCTCGTACGAGATCGGTGTACCGTTTCAATCCACGCTCCCGCATGGGGAGCGACCGAGCAGATCGCAATGCAGGCCGGCGGCAAAGGCGTTTCAATCCACGCTCCCGCATGGGGAGCGACCGCTCGCGCAGGGTATGGGCAGCGCGGTATCGGGTTTCAATCCACGCTCCCGCATGGGGAGCGACCGCTCGCGCAGGGTATGGGCAGCGCGGTATCGGGTTTCAATCCACGCTCCCGCATGGGGAGCGACTACAGTACAGCAGTACGAGTGAAAGTCAAGGCAGTTTCAATCCACGCTCCCGCATGGGGAGCGACCGCGTTCGCCATAAATGGCTGGCTTAAGGAAAGAGTTTCAATCCACGCTCCCGCATGGGGAGCGACCGTCGCCGGTCTCGAGGTCGGTCACGGTGACGCTGTTTCAATCCACGCTCCCGCATGGGGAGCGACAAGGCGATGTCGGTCGCCAGCTGGCGGGCCTGCGTGTTTCAATCCACGCTCCCGCATGGGGAGCGACGCCGCCCTACCGCGTAGCCGTTCATCTGCGAGGCGTTTCAATCCACGCTCCCGCATGGGGAGCGACTGCGCGCCGTTTTCACCGTCGCAGGCCATGCCGAAGTTTCAATCCACGCTCCCGCATGGGGAGCGACTGAGCCCGATCCATTGCGGGCGCCAATCCATCGGTTTCAATCCACGCTCCCGCATGGGGAGCGACTCGAGAGTATCCCGTTGGAGAGTCCGCTTGACTGTCTCAATCCACGCTCCCGCATGGGGAGCGACCCTGGCCGAGCTTGGCCTGGCCATCGTAGATCGATGTTTCAATCCACGCTCCCGCATGGGGAGCGACTGGCGCCGGTCGAGTCCAGGATGTTGTTCGCGTAGTTTCAATCCACGCTCCCGCATGGGGAGCGACGCGAGGGGCTGAAGTTTCCGTCAGCTCCGCCTCGTTTCAATCCACGCTCCCGCATGGGGAGCGACACCTGGCCGAGCTTGGCCTGGCCATCGTAGATCGATGTTTCAATCCACGCTCCCGCATGGGGAGCGACTGGTCTGCTGCTGGGTGCCGTCGGGGCCAACGTTGTTTCAATCCACGCTCCCGCATGGGGAGCGACTTTTGTCTTTGTGACATATCTTGATGACGAAGGGGTGTTTCAATCCACGCTCCCGCATGGGGAGCGACTGCGGCCGAGCGGGATCGCTTCCATGTCGTGATTGTTTCAATCCACGCTCCCGCATGGGGAGCGACTCTTAGAGCCTGTTCACGATCTTCTGAGTAACAAGACAAGGAAAGCGAGGTGGACCATTTGCAGGCTGGAGTTGAGTTTTCGTTCGCAGTTTTTCCAGAGTCTCCGGCACTTTTCGAGCCAGGCGAAGGAGCGCTCGACGACCCAGCGCCGTGGCATGACGGCGAAGGTGTGCAACTCGCTGCGCTTGGCGACCTGCACGGTGGCGCCGAGCTTTTGCTCAACCGCATCGGCGAACGGTTTGCCGGAGTAGCCGCCGTCCACCAGCACGCTGGCGACTTGCCGCAGGTTTCCGGCGCAACGATCCAAGGCCGCCAGAGCGCCCTGGCGGTCGGTCACCTCGGCCGTCGTAATGGCCACAGCGTGCGGCAGGCCCTGCGTATCGACCGCGATATGGCGCTTGATGCCGGAGACCTTTTTGCCCGCGTCATAGCCCTTCTGGGTGGCCGTGTCTGTGTTCTTCACGCTCTGCGCGTCCACGATCAGAAAGCTGGTCGTGGCGCTGCGCCCCTGTCTGACGCGGGCCTCGCCAACCGATTTTTTTTAAGGCCTGCTCCAGAACGCTGCTGCCGTCCGGACCAGGCTCACTCCACTTGGCGAAGTACGAATGCACGGTGCGCCATTTGGGAAATCCGTCCGGCAGCAGGCGCCACTGGCAACCCGTCTTGAGCAGGTACAACACCCCGCAGAACACCTCGTACAGATCCACCGTGCGCGGCTTGGTCCGCTTGCGAACCCCCTCCAACAACGGACGAATCAACTCAAACCGCTCCCGGCTCACATCGCTTCCGTACACCTTCTCCCGCATAAGGAAAGTGTCAAGGCAAAATGCCCAGCCCGCTAGTAACTAGATCGTGAACAGGCTCTAAAATGATGACGCGCCCCCCATGCCTTACGTGTTTCAATCCACGCTCCCGCATGGGGAGCGACAGCCCTTCTATTGTCTTTACGTGGCTGCTGGCGTGTTTCAATCCACGCTCCCGCATGGGGAGCGACGCGCACTCTTCATATTTATCGCCGCTGCCAGTGGTTTCAATCCACGCTCCCGCATGGGGAGCGACATGAATGCCGTCAAGCATTTCGATCCCCTAGAGGTTTCAATCCACGCTCCCGCATGGGGAGCGACGCTGCTCGCTCTTGCGGTAGCCGTCACGCTGAGGGTTTCAATCCACGCTCCCGCATGGGGAGCGACCGCAGGCCGGGCCGATCTCGGGCGCGTTCCTGCAGTTTCAATCCACGCTCCCGCATGGGGAGCGACGTGGGCAGAGAGGGAGAGGAGAGACAGTTCACAGGTTTCAATCCACGCTCCCGCATGGGGAGCGACCCTGCCGCTTCGGCACCTCCGGCCTCGCCAAGGAAGTTTCAATCCACGCTCCCGCATGGGGAGCGACGCTGTACAGGATGAGGGGCATCATGTTTTAAAAGAGTTTCAATCCACGCTCCCGCATGGGGAGCGACAATGATGGAGTTTCACTTTGCCGGCTTGGACAGCGTTTCAATCCACGCTCCCGCATGGGGAGCGACCGTAATCGGCTTGCAAAACCCGAAGGTTCGAATTGTTTCAATCCACGCTCCCGCATGGGGAGCGACGCTGCTCGCTCTTGCGGTAGCCGTCACGCTGAGGGTTTCAATCCACGCTCCCGCATGGGGAGCGACCGCAGGCCGGGCCGATCTCGGGCGCGTTCCTGCAGTTTCAATCCACGCTCCCGCATGGGGAGCGACGTGGGCAGAGAGGGAGAGGAGAGACAGTTCACAGGTTTCAATCCACGCTCCCGCATGGGGAGCGACCCTGCCGCTTCGGCGCGGATAACACTGCTCCGCTGTTTCAATCCACGCTCCCGCATGGGGAGCGACGGGCGACGTGGCGCTGCAGGCGCGGTAAGTGACTGTTTCAATCCACGCTCCCGCATGGGGAGCGACGGAAAGGTTCTGGGCCTCGACCCTCCGCGAGTTGTTTCAATCCACGCTCCCGCATGGGGAGCGACAACTGCACCCCGGCGGCCTGGGCACGGGCGCGGGGTTTCAATCCACGCTCCCGCATGGGGAGCGACCCGGTCGCCAACTCCACCGACTCCGGCGCGGGCGGTTTCAATCCACGCTCCCGCATGGGGAGCGACGGGACATTAACATCCGTCCCACGGTGCAGCACCTGTTTCAATCCACGCTCCCGCATGGGGAGCGACCAGCTCATACTTACTTGCCATAAGTCACCGCCTTGTTTCAATCCACGCTCCCGCATGGGGAGCGACCGGAGACAGACTGCTATCGCCGGATGAGATGGCGGTTTCAATCCACGCTCCCGCATGGGGAGCGACGATTAGTGCACCGCGCTGGTCAGAGTCCCGCGATGTTTCAATCCACGCTCCCGCATGGGGAGCGACGGCATTCGGGCTCGGCAAGCCGCTAATTCAGATTGTTTCAATCCACGCTCCCGCATGGGGAGCGACCGCATGGACGAGGTGGATGTGCACCTGGCCTGGCGTTTCAATCCACGCTCCCGCATGGGGAGCGACGGGCGATGTCGGCCGCCAGCTGGCGGGCCTGGGTGTTTCAATCCACGCTCCCGCATGGGGAGCGACGCGCGAGGTGAAGGGGCTGGTCCTGGAAGCGCTGGTTTCAATCCACGCTCCCGCATGGGGAGCGACCACCACGCCCAGCGCCACCGAGGCATGGAGCAGGTTTCAATCCACGCTCCCGCATGGGGAGCGACCGCATTGACCATAAAGGATGTCGAGGCTGTGGCTGTTTCAATCCACGCTCCCGCATGGGGAGCGACGGGCATTATGGCGGTGGCCACGGCGCAAGACCTTGTTTCAATCCACGCTCCCGCATGGGGAGCGACCCGAGAAAAGGGATGGAATCGTTTGTTCTTTGGAGTTTCAATCCACGCTCCCGCATGGGGAGCGACGTCCTCGACTAGGCGTTGGGCGAATACGCTATCGGTTTCAATCCACGCTCCCGCATGGGGAGCGACTGCGCACCAGCTAAGTGCCAAGTGCGCTGGCTTTTAGGATGCCACAAACGCGGAGCCATGCTGCTGAAATGGGTTCGTCGGGCAATTCTCGCGATACAGTTCCGGATGTCGAATTGGATCAGCGGCTTACGCGAAACGCGAACCTGCCTGGCAACTGATGTGTGCTTGGGGTCCGCGCGGCGGCATCGTGCGGGTGGACGCAGGGCGCACCACGGTCAGATCATGAGCGGCCCTTGCGGGTCATAGGCCGGTTTCGCCCCGACATGCTCAACGCGCCGCTTCCATTCGCTGCCGAGGAAATAAAAGCGCAAGCTGTCCTGCTGTGGATCAGCTTCGGCCATTAATGCGGCGCGAAAGCTGACCCACTGGGCGGCGTCAACCAGGCACTCGAAGACAGAGTTCTGAACCCGCTGCCCGCGATCTTCGCACAGCCGAGCAACGCGGCGCAGCCTGCGCCGGCCGGCTTCGTCGCGCGTGCTGACATCGTAACTCACAAGGACCAGCATGGCTTTTTCACTTATCTCCAGAGAAATGCTGGATAGCCGTCCAGTCCGCCGCGAACGAAGCGGGCCAGCAGCAAGGCTTGAACATAGGGCACCAAGCCAAAGGGAATGCGCTCGTGCAAGAAGGGGTGTTCAAGTTCCTCCTGCTTGCGGGTCTGCCACGCGGCAATTACCGTCTTGCGCGCGGCCTCCTCCAGGAGGATCCCGCCGCCGTCCTGTTCGACGAATCCTTCTGCCTGCACCTGGCGCCGATTGATGAGCGTCAGCACAAGGCGATCGGCGAGCACGCTGCGCAGCTCTTCCATCAGATCCAGCGCGAGGCTGGGTCGGCCGGGACGATCGGTGTGCAGGAAACCGACCGCCGGGTCGAGGCCTACACTTTCGAGCGCGGATTCGATGTCGTGGCGCAGCAGAGCGTAAATGAATGAGAGCAGGGCGTTGGTCCGATCCAGCGGGGGACGGCGAGAGCGGCCTCCGAAGCGAAATGCCTCGCGATCCCCGGCGATCATCGCGTCGAAGGCAGAAAAATAGGTCTGGCCGGCCAGACCCTCATGGCCTCGCGCTTCGTCGACCGACGCTGCGCGCGAAGAGTCCGCACCAATCCAGGACAGCCGGTTGGCCGCCTCGCGGAGAAGAACCTGCCGCCCTTCGTCTTCCGTCTCACGCGCGGAACGCAGCAGAACAATCCGGCTGTTTGCGATTTTGGCGGTAACGATGGTGCGAACAACCGGCAGCGCCAGCTCGCCGCCATCGGCCATGCGGTACTGCTGACGGCGCAGGAGCACATTGCCCGAAACAGGCCCCTGTACGCGGGCGATAAAGCGTCCCTGCTCCGTGAGGAACGAGACGCCCACGCCCTTCTCGCAGCAGAGCCCCAGCACCGGCGGCGAGCAGGAGACCTGGCCCCAGCAGACCAGACCCTCCAGCGTGTGTACGGGAACGCGCAGCTTCAACTCCGAGCCCAACTTGACGGCCACCGTCTCGCCATCACGATGCAGATACATGCCCTGCGTCATCACATGCAGCGTGTTGAGGAGTTTGCGCATGACCGGCTAGAGTTCCTGTTTGAGGAAGCGAATCTGGATCGCGTTCCACTGCGCGGCGACAGCTAGGTGGGCGGTCGCGTGGGGCAGGCAGATGTCGATCAGGGAGCAGCGTTCGCAGTGTTTGCCCGGCTGCGCCGCCGGGGTCTCGTGGGCAGCGTAGAGACGGTGCATGGTGGCGGCGAGCGACTCGGTGCGTGTGCGCAGCTCTGGAGTGAATGCAACATCGATGCGGCGGCGCGGCTCGCCATAAAAGATCGCCCCACGCGGGACAGGAGCCCCTAACATCTCCTCCAGGCAAAGGGCCTGGGCACAGAGCTGCACGAGGTCGCAATCCGTGGGTTTGCGCTTCCCGCGCTTGTATTCCACCGGAAACGGCTCGGGGCGGAACTCGACGACGTCAGCGCGGCCAGTCAGGCGCAACCGCCGGCTCTCCAGCATCAACCCGCGCACGCTGCGCAGCTCGTGCCGTCGCGACTGCCCGGGCAGATCGGCACGCTCATGCAACAGACGGCCTTCGGCCGTAAGACGGTTCTCCACCCATGCCTGCTCGATGTGGATCAATGCCCATTGCCGCGGGCAGAAGGCCAGGTGCTGCAGGCCGCTCAGCGGCAGCGAATCATCGAGTTCAGAGCGTGTGTCCATGCGAGTTATGAAGAGGCAGCGGCGCGAACAGGAATCCACTCCTCGACCGTGATGCCCTCCGGCACATCGCCAGTGAGCTCGATGCGGTAATCGTGGCGGGAGCGCGGCGGCCGGTTTTCAGCCGCGAGTTCCGGTTTAAACGTCGCAGAGATCAG
Organism: Granulicella sp.; assembly: GCA_965276885.1. Classification (GTDB taxonomy): domain Bacteria; phylum Acidobacteriota; class Terriglobia; order Terriglobales; family Acidobacteriaceae; genus Granulicella. The sequence goes on from OZ255702.1 coordinate 6,657, forward strand.
CTCGAATAGCTGATCGGCCCGGGCATTCCCGGTGGTCTTTTCGTGCTTGAACGCGATGCAGCGCACCGGTGACATCATGCCGCGGGCAGCCGAACGGTCGAGGTCGAACATCTCGTTCAATGCGGCCTTGAATAGCGCGAGGTCGTCCTCGCTGAAGCCGGTGCGCCCTGCGAGCGAAGCATTCAGAAAGCCGTAACAGCGGTACAGACCATAGGGTATGGTGAACTTGCGGCCGATGGTGCGTTCACTGTCGCGATCCTTCTCGTTGGTCACTGCGCAGCGGGTGATGGCGAACTCGCTCGGCACCACAGGGTCTAGGCTGCGTGCAAAGGTCAACTGAACAGGCCCGCGAACCTGGCCGGTATTCACGCCGGTCGTCATAACGGCTCCGAAGGTGCGGATGTCGTAGAAGTTTGCGCACATCCAGCTTGTCAGTTCGCCGGCCTTCTTCTCATCCTTCGGCAGCCTATTGTTTGTTTCAGGCTTGAGGTTTAGCGCAATGTAGGCCTCATTGTGAGCTTCGTTCAACACGGCGCGTTCGCGCACGTAGATGCGGTGCCCCGAACCGTTTGCCTTGGCATCGGCGACGTAGTTGCGGACCTTGCGCTTGAGGCACACATCCGTCACCAGGCCTTGATTGGTCTCGGGGTCGATGCGCGGCAGATTGCCGGCATCGGGGTCGCCGTTCGGGTTGCCGTCGGTCACGTCGAAGAAGAAGACAAAGTCGTAGCGGTTCTGGATGGGTGTGCTCATGCGTTCTCCTCGGAGCTTGATTCCTTTTTGGAAAAGCGTTGCTGGTAATAACCGACGATAAAATTTCCTTGCTGCGCAAGGTTTAGTTGCCGGGGGAATTCGAAGTGAGGGGTCATCGCCTCGCCCATGAGCCGCTCGAAGTAGTTACGAAGCCTCACTGGCTCGATCTTCGCGAGGTGATGCTGCGCCAGGCGAAAGAGGCGCGGAAATACAAGCCCCGGCGTGCTGCTTGCCGAAGAAAAGTATCGGTCTTTGATCGTGGAATTGAGTTCGCTGTTGCTGCTTTGCTTGACGCTGAGTCGCTGCACATCTTCAAGCACGGCGAAGAGCCGCCCACAGCGGTAGGCGATATCGGTATTTTGCGTATCGAGTTCCATAGGAACCTCCAGGGGTGCGCCGGTAAGACGCGCGTTGCGGACAAGAACGGCCTTGATGGCGCTGACGCGTGCGAAGGCGACCTCGCCGTCGCTGCGGATGCGCCGTACCATCGTGGCCAACAGGGATTGCGGATAGGGCGCACCGGTGAGCACGGAGCGAGCAAGGTCCCCCGCCAGTTGCGGCGACACAGCTTTGGTGTCGAAGCCCTTCAAGCGGCCGTTCGGATCGTGCTCCGCGCGCCCCGTGGCCGCCACGATGCGCCACAACGGCAGCACTCGATCTTCGCGCGTGCCCTTGAGCGCGATGTCCTGCAGATGGGAGCGCAGCTTGCCTTGTAATTCGGATGCGTCCTGCTCCACCCACAGCCGAACGGAGAGCCGCGAGGCGTTCGGAGACAGGCCAAGGATGAAGAAGCGCGTGGGCTGTCCATCCGGTTCAATCGCCTGGTTCTCAGTGCCGTCGCGGAGTTGTGTCAGCAGGCGCCTGGCTTGATTTACGCGGGTCTGATCCTCTCCTACTGGCATCTCCGAGGCGTCGAATGATCCAAGGAAGAGATTGTCCATCGCATCCAGAAGCAGTGTGTCGTGATCGGCCCAAAAGACCACGGTCGCATCGCCCAATCCGATGCGGCGTTCGCGCTGCGCCAACAGGTGATTGAGTGCGTTGGTGTATTTGAATGTCGTGGATACACTCACCGGGGCGTTGAAGCTCTGGTCCTTGCCGTAAGAGGTAAACGCCGATGCGTTGAAGGAGACGAGTAAGGCCCCCGATGTCTGCGCGCCGGCAACCCCCTTGATCTTGGGCTCGTGGAGGCGGGCTGCCGGAGCCAACTCGCCCGAAACGAGGCAGAACGCCTGTTCCTCGGGGGCTTCTTCAGCACTCGCAACGACAGGCACCGAGACGCGGTCGTGCACATAGCGCAAGTCTCCATCGAGAATACGGAACACACCGAAGTTGGCCGCCTTCTCCGCAAGCTCCTCCGCATGAGCCGCCGCCTGTTCCGGCGACCAGCCACGCAGGAAGGCGCACACCGCCGTGAACGCCGGATCCGCAATGGTCGGTTCGAGCGCAAGGTGCGCGTCGCGAAAGGCGGCGAATGCCTTCGGAGCCCGCTCTGCCTTGGCCGGATCAGCACTCCAGCCCAGCAGGTACTCAGGGCTGTCCCATAAGAAGCAGGGCTTCAGCCCGGAGCCCGAGGGCTTGCTTTGGCCCGGCACGACAAGGCTGCGCGGCCGCAGCGCTTTGCCCTCCGGGCGGCGCAGATCCTCAATGGAGTGCAGGGTGCCATGGGGGTCCAAGACAAGGCAGAAGCTCACCTTCTGCACAGAAAAACCCGGGGGCGCCAGCGCCACTTCACCCCCGGCGACGATGCGATCGTAGTGTTCGGCAAGCCGCTGCAGGATCATGCGTGCGCTCCGGATAGCGCAGGCACGTCAATGACACCGTCCCGCATGGTTGCGCGGAAGAAGCGGGCTTGCTTGCCGGCCGCGAAGTCGATGTCGTGCAACATCCAGCCGAGGTCGCGTTCGCCCCGCAGGCTGGCATCGATGACAGGGGTTGCCGCCTCATGCTCCAGCAGGGCGAAGTGCGCGGCGAACTCGCGGCAGCCGAGATACGGGCGCGTGTAGCAGGCCCCGGCGCGGGCACGGCGCTGGAACTGGTCTAGGTGCTTGGCCGCGTTCTCCGGCCCGCTGACGATGTCAAAGTGCGCCTCGATGAGGTAGCTCACATCGCGCAGCAGCAGAGCCGCCCGTTGCTGCCGAACGTCACCGTCGGAGACCACTTGGCAGAGCTCTCCGGAGCCCTCCCGCATCACGCGCGCGGCGGAGACGGAACTGATTTTGTCTTTTACTTCGTTGCGCCGGACAGAGGTAAAGCGGATGGGCCGCAGCACGGTCAGCCGGTCGATCACCCACCGTATCTCCGGCTTCCAATAGATGGCTTCCAGCACACCCCGGGCCGCGGAGGGGGTCATGGCGTCATAGCTGACGCGCTCGACCTTCATTTCCGGGCGCGTGAAACAAGCCCACTCACCCCAACAGTGCAACCGAATCCCAAACGCCACGTAAACCTCTCTTCGATGGCAGCGATACTCGCCAGCTACACACCCCAGACGGTGGAATCGAGGCCGAAGGCATCGAGCTTGAGGCCGGTAGCCTCCGTGTAGACATCCTCGCGAAGAAGAAGCCACACACCCGATTCATGCGCCCGGACCACACCGCTCGCCTCCATTACCTGCAAAATTCGCTTGGGCACTGAGACCTGATAATGCTGCAGCTGACGTTGTGAGAAGAACTTTACATACCCTTTCCCAAGCTCGTCCAGATAGCGTTTTCCCTTCTTGCGGAAAGGAACCAGAATCGGCAACTGTGTGTCTTGGATCAAGCGATACGCCTCGGCAATCTTGCGAAACTGAAAGTGAGCCGGGGGGCGACCACGGTTGATCAGCATCATGCGCATGATGTTGTTCTTGTCCCACTCATCGCGTTTGCCCCAGTACAGCCGCTCGAAGTACGCCTGGATCGCCGCGGGCTCAAGTGGATCGTCGAAACGCGAAAAGCACTCCAGACCAGCCTGCCGGCTTTCGCGAAGAAAGCCCGGCGGGGGTTCTGCTTCCGTGTCGAAGACGTAGGTGTACCCCATCGGTAGTTTGCCTTCGCGATTGCATCGCCCTGCCGCCTGGGCGATCGAGTCGAAGCCCGCCGCCGCTCGGTAGACCACCGGCAGATCGATGTCCACTCCAGCCTCGATCAGCTGTGTGCTCACGATGCGGCACGGCTGGTTTGCGGCGATTCGTTGTCGGATGAGCCGCAAGGCAAGACGGCGATGCGCACTGCACATCAGCGTGCTGAGGTGAAAGCAGGAGTCAGGCGCCGAGCCTTCGCTTAGCAGGCGGAAGAGCTTCGCCGCGTGTGGCCGCGTGTTCACGATGCAAAGCACCTGCGGCTCCTTCGCCAGCCGCGCTACCAGGTCTTCATCAGAGAGCTTGCCCACGCGCGCCACAGTCACCCGCTTCAGGATTGCGAACAGCGGCCGAGGGTCGGCGATGATGGTACGAACGCCTTCGATGCCAATGTCGAAATCCGCGCGCCGCTCCAGCGCCGGTTGCGTTGCGGTGCACAGCACCACCGAGCAGCCATAATTTCGCACCAGCTCGCGCAGGGCGGCCAGCGTCGCCTCCAGCAGTTCCACAGGGAGTGTCTGCGCCTCGTCCAGGATGATGACGCTGCCGGCGATCCGATGCAGCTTGCGGCAGGGCGTGGTCTTCGCCGCAAACAGGGTTTCCAGCAGCTGGACGTTGGTCGTGACAATGAGGGGCGCGTCCCAGTTCTCCGCCGCCAGCTGATTCGCACGTGTTTCCGTCTCCGGTTGCAGGCTCGAGTGGTGCTCAACCAAGGCACGTTCAGCGAGTGGGCCCAGCGCTCTGCGATACACAGCCGCGGTCTGCTCGATGATGCTGGTGAACGGAATGGCGACGATGATCCGGCGCAATGCTCGTGCCGTTGGAACCCTTTCCCCCATTGCATGATGGAGCGCAAACGCCAGCGAAGAAAGCGTTTTGCCGCCGCCGGTCGGCACCTGCAGCGAAAAGAAGCCCGGCTCCAGCATCCCCGCCGCCCTGCACTGCCGCAGCACCGCTCCCCTTTGCTGATTCACCTCCGTCGCCGGCGCATTTTGCTCCATGTGAAGCAAGTGCGCGTCCAGGGCATCGCGCAGGTCGACAAGTGTTGGCCGGGTCCGGCGGCGTTCTTCGGCGTTCTCAGGCGTGCAGAAAGCCTCTGTGCACGTGCGATCCGCGTCAATCAAGGTCGAAAACAACATGCGGGTGAAGAAGGCCAGTTGAAACGGCATCTCCTTGACGGAACTCCACTTGAACGGCGCCGCAGGCGGGGTCAGCGTGAGGCCGGGATCTTCGACGTACGGAATCCCGTTACGCGCATCCAGGCGGCTCTCCAGGGTTGCGCCGGCACTCGCGTCATCGCCCGCACTCCAGTCCGGCAGCCCGGCATGATGGCCGGCGATGCAGAACGCCAGCAGCTGCCCAGCCAATCCGCTGAAAGCCTTGGCCAGGTAACGCGCTCCAAATGTCGAATGATCGACACGTCCAGGCCGCTTGGCATCCTCCGCGCCAGCATTCTCTGCATCCTGGGTGTTCCGAGACCTGATGTACTGCTGAAACTCGGCCGAGCCTTTGCCTAGATCGTGGCACCGGCCCAATCGGTCGGCCCAGTCCCCTGCACCGAACGCCGCGGCAAAACCAGCAGCGCTGGCAGCAACCTCGTCCAGGTGCTTGTTCAGCGGCTCCCATTCGAAGGGAGGACGGCCGGGGAGTGTGTGTGCGTAGCGTTCTGCAAAGGGGCTCACGGCCATCGGATAATAGCCTACACATGTTCCGCGCGAGCAGTAAACAGGAACAGGCTCGCCGATCGACGGCAGAATAGCTCGACATTAAAACGCTAAAATTCGCCTGTAAATCCCGCGCAGATGCAGGCGATGCTGAACTGAAGCATGCCGCGGGACCAACAGCCTTGGAATTGAACGAGCAGACGCGCCGGGAATCCACTCAGTCGAGAGATGACTCCGGCTGCCCCTGGGCCGGCATGCGCAGCGTCACCCGAGTGCCCAGGCCCGGATTGCTGGCGATCTCTACACTGCCGCGGTGTAACTGCACGATTCCCTGAACGATCGAAAGGCCGAGACCAGTGCCTCCCGAGGCTCTCGACCGGGACGGGTCTACACGGAAAAAACGGTCAAACACGCGAGGCAGTGCATCTGCGGAGATGCCGACGCCGGTGTCGGAAACTTCGATCAGAATGTTTGCAGACTCGGTGTGCGCCTCCATCATCACCGAACCGCCTTCAGGCGTGTTCGCGACCGCGTTGGAGACCAGATTCCCGATCGCCCGCTGCAGGAGAGTGCGATCGAGCTCAACGGTGACCGGCTCACTTCCCCGGGCACTGGTGAGAACAACTCCGGCGTCCGCGGCCGAAGCATCGTAGTAGTCCCGGATGCCCTCCAACAGTTCCGTAACATCGACTAACTCGAGACGCAGGTGAGTCAACGGACTCTCGGTCCGAGCCAGGAACAACAGATTGCTGATCAGGTCGGACAGGCGCACCGCCTCTTCGAGTGATGACTCCAACGCATCACGGTACTCATCGATTGTGCGAGCTCTTGCGAGCGCTACTTCGGCCTCGCCGCGAATGTTGTTGACCGGCGTGCGCAAGTCGTGCGCGATATCCGCGGAGAAGCGCGAAATTCGTTCAAATGATTCTTCGAGCCCGTCAAGCATGTTGTTAAACGTCAGCGCCAGCAACGCCAGCTCATAGGGATACCCTTCCGCCGCGATGCGCTCCCCCAGATGGCTGGAGGTAATGCGGCGAGCAGTGGTTGCCATCTCCTCCACGGGGCGGATCCCCTGCCTTGCAACCTGGTATCCAACCAGTGGAAAAAGCACCAGCAGCCCCGCTGAAGTGACCCAGAACCACAGCCGAAAGCGCTGCAGCAGGGCCTCCTTTTGCGAAACGTCCACGGCCACCTGGATCGTCATGGACTCACTCTTTGAATGGCCGACATGGGCTGCCGCCGTAATCACACGGAATGAATTTCCGTTCCTGCCCGTCACGGGGATCGCCGATCCATTGCGGCCCTTCAGCAGCTTCCCGAGCTTCGGCAGGTCCAACTGATTTGCCATTCCCGGAGTTGTGAGCAGCGCCTTGCCATGTTGATCTAAGAGGCAGATGTAGAACTGCTCGTAGCGCCGGGAAGCTGATTCGAGTTCAACCTCCTCGTGCAGTCCTTCCTCATCATTGGGGCGTTCACGCATCATGGTGCGTATCACGTTCACCTTGTCTTTCAGGAACAGCTCGGTGCTCTTGTTCAGTTCCGAGACAAGCACCAGGTAAAGACTGAAGGTGGCCAGAGAGACCAGGAGCAGTCCGGCCGCGGCATAGGCCGCCGTCAGCCGAAATGCCAAGGTACGCCAGATGCGTGAGGGGCCTGAAGGCGCACTAGTCCGCTTCGAGGACATATCCGGAACCTCGAACAGTATGGATCAGTTTCGAAGCGAACGGGTCGTCGACCTTGCTGCGCAATCTCCGCACACTCACATCGACCACATTCGTTTCACTGTCGAAGTTCATGTCCCAGACCGCCTCGGCAATCACCGTGCGAGACAGTACCTCACCGGCGCGCCGCGCCAGCAGCGAGAGCAGAAGAAACTCCTTCGTTGTCAGCTCCAGCCGCTGCCCGCCGCGCGTCGCACGATGCCTCAACAGGTCTATCTCAAGATCAGCCATGCGGACGACGTTCTGCGGACGCGCGGGTGTCCGGCGCAGGCGGGATTGCACTCGCGCCAGCAACTCTGAAAAGGCAAACGGCTTCACCAGGTAGTCGTCTGCTCCAAGCTCAAAACCCTTCACCCTTTCGTGTACAGCATCGCGAGCGGTAAGGAAGAGCACCTGTGTACTTTTACCCGCCTGCCGTAAACCCGTAAGCACCTGCCAGCCATCCAAGCCCGGCAGCATGATGTCCAGGATCATGAGATCGAAATCCATGCTCCTGGCCAGATCCAGCCCATCCTGGCCGTCAAAGGCCACATCCACAACGAAGCCCGCTTCGCCAAGTCCTTTCTTCAGGAATTTAGCTGTTTTCGCTTCATCCTCAACCACTAAGATTCTCATCGGCGATACCTCCGGCTGTTATGCACATCGCAGCAAGCATCCGGAACCACTTACGGAAAAGCTTGCCCACGACCACTTGGTAGATGAATTTCAGCAACTGCTGGTTAGAAATCCAGCCGCAGCGCGAACTGGATCTCACGCGGTGTTCCCGAGCCGACCGGTGTAATTGGCGATACGATCGCCGTGTTCAGGTTCACCGTGTTGATAATGCCGCCGAAGCCAGACTGGCCGAAGGTGGCCTGGGGCTGACCCAGCTGCGGGTGGTTGAAAACGTTATAGAACTCCGACCGGAACTCCAGGTTCGCGCGTTCCGCGATGGGAAACATTTTGGCGATTCCCATGTCGGCCTGCCAGGTCCCCGGCCCGGCGTACAGGTCGCGGGGTGCGTTGCCGAGCGTCTGAACGATGCCGGCTGAATTCGTCGCGGGAGCGCGAAAGGCAAGAGGATTGATCCAGTGTGCGATGCTCCTGCCCCCTGGAGGCGTGAGCGAAACGCCCGGGGCCAGGTTAGGACGCAGCGTGCCCGAGTTTCCGTAGGGCGAGATGTAGCTGCTGGGCAGCAGCACGTTGACCGGGAAACCCGTGCGCGCCAGCGCCGTCGCGGTCACCTGCCAATGGCCTGCGACAGCGCTCGCCAGGCTGTGGTTGAGCATGGTCTTCCCATGGCCAAAGGGAAGCTCGTAGACGGCGTTGCCGTTGACCACGTGACGGGCGTCCCATGTTCCGCTGGCCCACTCGCAACGGAGGCACAGGGGGTTCTGCGGAGAAATCTCGTCGCCATCGCCGCTGCCGTTGGAGCCGTTATCAAGCTCGTGGGTGTACGCGTAGTTGAAGGCCACCAGCAGCCCCTGCGTAAACGGCCGCCGCAGGGAAACGACGAAGCCGTTATAGGAGCTTGCTCCGACAGATCCACGCCAGGCGATGGCGGGAGAAAAGGCCGCGTACTGCGCCTTTCCCGTCACCGGATCGTTCAGGTTCACGTAGCCGGTGTCGAGCAGATGCACGCCGCTGCTTCCCAGGTAGGTGAACGTGCTCACGAAGTTTGCAGGCAGCTCCTGCTGCAGCGAAAGGGTCCACTGCTCGGTGTACGAATCAGCGCGGTTGCGCTGCCCGGCGTTTGGCGAGAGAGTTCCACTGCCGGTGAAGTACGGGGTCACCGGATAGCTCACAGCCGTCACGGAGTAGGACGGAACCTCGTTCTTGGCGGGCAGGTTCTGGTCATCCAGCTGGCCGTCTTCGTGGTAGATCCCGAAGCCGGCGCGGACGATGGGTTTTAAGTGGCCGGCAGGCGACCAGATGATGCCAAGCCGCGGATCCACGTCACTGTAGTTCTGCTGGCCAAAGCTGGCCCCGATGCCGCAGAAGCCTTGCGCTCCACAGGTTTCGAAGTCGAATGGGTTTGCCTTGCCGTGTGCCTCGTGAAAGAGGTCAAAAACCGAGTAGCGCAACCCGAAGTTCAGCGTGAGATTGGGAGCCGCCTTGAACTCATCCTGAACGTAGCCAAAGGAATCGGTCTTGCGCAGATCGTTGACGGGTAGCGCGCCTGTCAGAGTTGCTCTTCGCACCGTGTTGGCTGCCAGCGCCTGCAGCGTGGCGAAGGTGACGGTGCCATGCTGCCCATAGTTCTGGTTCAGCTGAATCTCGCGAATCTCCACTCCAGCCTTCAAGGTTTGCCGGCCGTGGAGCCAGGTCAGGTCGTCGATCCCGGAAAACGAGTTCCCGGCGTAGATGGTGTTGTAGTTGTAATTCTGGGTTACAAAGCCCGGGCCAGGCGCGGAGGAGATCACAACCTGGTAATTGGAGCCGTTGGCGCCGAGATCGTAGGTGTTGGAGCTGGAGCGATTGAATCCGAACTTCGTCTCATTGGTCAGGTAAGGATTGAAGACATGCAAAAGTTCGAGCGCTCCATTGATTGGCGTCGTCACCCTTTGCGCAAGGTCGGTCGCAACCGCCGAGACGGGCTGCGTATCGACGGAGCGATCGTAGTTAAACCGCATGAAGCCGGTGGTTGCGGCCGTGAAGTGCTGATCCAGCCGCAGCATGGCCGAGTTTTCATTCACCACCTGAGTGCACGAACAGGTGAGCAGGTCGTAGTTTGTGTAGTTGGGGTCGCCCGGATCGGTGGCCTGCGTGTAGGGCGTCAGCCGTGTCTTGGGGCCCGCTTCCGGATACGCGTTCACGAGCGTATACACCGGCGATGTTGCCGGGATGCTTGCCTTGAAGGCTGCACTGGGCACGTCGCCGCTCGTCGGATACCCCCACACCTGCCGGTACGCTTCGGAAGCCAGGAAAAAGAAGGTTTTTTTCCGCACGATGGGTCCGCCCAGCGAGCCGCCGAACTGATTCAGACGCAGCGGTTGTTGCGCCTGACCGCCCGGGACCCAGACAGGCTCGGGCGCATCGAGGACATTGTTTCGGAGGAACTCGAAGAGCCGTCCATGGAACTGGTTCGTTCCCGCCGGGGAGACTACAGCGAGCTGCGCGCCACCGGTCGCGCCTTCCTCCGCGGTGGCCAGTAGCGTGTCCACCCGGAACTCGGCAATTGCATCAAGCGGTATCGCGAGCCGCGCCCAAGCGCGCTGCGTCTGATTTGCCACATTGGTCGCATCCACGCCGTCATACGTGAAATTGCTATCGTCGAGGCCACGCCCGGCGAAGCGGATCGATCGTTGATTGCTGCCGCCAGTGTCGATCGCACCAGGGATATACGCCGTAAGTCCTGACCAGTCGCGGCCGTTCAGCGGCAATTCATCGGCCTGCTTTCTTTCAATCAGGCCGGTAACTGTGCTGGTATTGCGATCCAAAAGTTCCGACCCGGCGGAAACCTCTACACGTTCTTCGCCGCCAGATACCCTGAGGCTGGCGTCCAGGGTGCGCGTTCTCCCCACCACCTGCTCGACGTTCGCAAACGTCAGAGTCTCAAAACCTTGATGGTTTACGGTAACGGTGTACCGCCCGACCGGAAGTTCAGCAATCTCATACCTTCCAGCAGCATCCGAAACGTTTTCACGCCGAAGTTGGGTCGCATTCTCCACCGCAGTGATGTGTGCAAACCCCAGCAACCTGCCTGATGGGTCTGTCACTGTGCCATTGAGCGCGCTGCGATCCACCTGTGCGGCAGCAAGCACCGCCCAGTGGAGTGCGGCGGACGCCGAAACGACCAAAAGGGATGAAGAAAGGTGAGAACGGGAACGCAGCATGCGGAGCCTCAAACGGGATTGGCACTTTGGAGTGAGAACAGGCGGATGGGTTCGAAGACGACTCGGGAAGTCTCGTGCAGTCCAGTCCTGTCTTCAGCAGAACGGCAGGATTGCAGTTTTGTAATGTTGGCTGTTTTACCTCCCCCCTGTTAAAGGGACCCGACAGGAGTTTGAACGCCAGGTTTATTTGGCGTGATTCTGGAGGGACTGTCGAGCCTATGCGGGGCGGGAGACGTCACCGAACATTTACATTCGCCATTCAACGAAGGTTGTAGATTCGGTTCAGTCTTACTTAGAGCCTGTTCACGATCTAGTTACTAGCGGGCTGGGCATTTTGCCTTGACACTTTCCTTATGCGGGAGAAGGTGTACGGAAGCGATGTGAGCCGGGAGCGGTTTGAGTTGATTCGTCCGTTGTTGGAGGGGGTTCGCAAGCGGACCAAGCCGCGCACGGTGGATCTGTACGAGGTGTTCTGCGGGGTGTTGTACCTGCTCAAGACGGGTTGCCAGTGGCGCCTGCTGCCGGACGGATTTCCCAAATGGCGCACCGTGCATTCGTACTTCGCCAAGTGGAGTGAGCCTGGTCCGGACGGCAGCAGCGTTCTGGAGCAGGCCTTAAAAAAAATCGGTTGGCGAGGCCCGCGTCAGACAGGGGCGCAGCGCCACGACCAGCTTTCTGATCGTGGACGCGCAGAGCGTGAAGAACACAGACACGGCCACCCAGAAGGGCTATGACGCGGGCAAAAAGGTCTCCGGCATCAAGCGCCATATCGCGGTCGATACGCAGGGCCTGCCGCACGCTGTGGCCATTACGACGGCCGAGGTGACCGACCGCCAGGGCGCTCTGGCGGCCTTGGATCGTTGCGCCGGAAACCTGCGGCAAGTCGCCAGCGTGCTGGTGGACGGCGGCTACTCCGGCAAACCGTTCGCCGATGCGGTTGAGCAAAAGCTCGGCGCCACCGTGCAGGTCGCCAAGCGCAGCGAGTTGCACACCTTCGCCGTCATGCCACGGCGCTGGGTCGTCGAGCGCTCCTTCGCCTGGCTCGAAAAGTGCCGGAGACTCTGGAAAAACTGCGAACGAAAACTCAACTCCAGCCTGCAAATGGTCCACCTCGCTTTCCTTGTCTTGTTACTCAGAAGATCGTGAACAGGCTCTAAGGAGTTCCCTTCATGCGTCTTGGTTCTTTTGTGGCCGCCGCGGTCCTGTTTTCGGCTGGAATCGCGGCCCATGCCGACAGCTTCCAGTTCTCCTTTGGAAGCTCTTCGAGTGCGTTCAGTGGCTCCGGAATTTTGACCACGGGCACGCTGGAAGCGCCGGGAGAATACTTGATCACAGATGTAACCGGCATCGCGGAAACGAGCCCGAATGGGTCGAACCTGATGATTGCTTCCATCCTGGCACCCGGCACGTTTCCGACCGTCACCAACGGCGGAAGCTTTCCCGCAAACGACAACACGCTCTTTGTGAGAAACGGTCTCGGCACCCTGAGCCAGGACGGCCTTTCTTTCTCTCTGCAAAACGGGGCGCAGGTCAATCTCTACAACGATGGTCCTGGCAACGATGCGCTGCTGGAACGACCGAACGGCACGATCGTCAATGAGAACGTGCCGGCGGCCATCACGCCGGCTGCAACCACTCCCGAGCCTTCCAGCTTTGCTTTGCTTGGCACGGGCTTGCTGGGCATCGCCGGGTTGATCAAGCGTCGCACCGCGTAACGCTTTTCCCGCGGTAGTCCTGCTAGGAATCGTTCTTTCGGAAGGCCGGAAAATACATTGCAGAATTGTCATAACCCGGTCACAAACCCGTCAGGGGTCAACTGCAATACTCCGTTTGTGGGAGTGGGCTGCGCTTGCACGCTCTCATGTTCTCAAGCGGTCTCAGGCCTCATACCAGGCTTTGACGTCTACGTGCGGTTCGACATACTGTCGCTCCGCCCAGCTACCTGATAGCCACTAGCCGATGTGCCATCCCCCTCGGCTTCCTTTCTCTCTCCCTGTCCGACGGCCAACAGTTTGAGCCTTTCCCTCCGCACCCAGCCGCTCGGCAACTGCTCGTGTCTCGTCAACACTCGTGAGGAATGATCGATGTTCAGCAAAATGTCTCGATTTACGATCTTCAACCCAAAGACAAGCTGCCGTATGCTGCCGTTTGCCGGTCTGCTGGCAGCAAGCATCGGCGCCCCAGCGTTCGCGCAGTCCGTACCGTTTCCCACCTACTCGGTAGGCGAGAACAAGAACGCTGCCATGGGCCCCAACTATCCCTCCACCCTCCCTACGCCATGGGTTGTAAGCAGCGGCCAGATCATCACTCCTGTGGGCACACCGGTGTATCTCGGCACGACAACTCGCGCCAAGGCCGTCGCGCTCAACCCCACCGGCAACCACACCGCCGCCGTGCTGCAGATGGGCGCACCCCAGGCCGTAACGATCTTCAACACCCAGACCGGCGCCGTGCTGCAAACCTACTCAGCGAATGCCGGCAAGGATAGGGACGGCAGCAACACCGGCATCACGTACACGTCCGACGGCAAGTACCTTTTGTTCAGCCAGGACGGCGGCTCCGGTGCGGGCAGCTACGTTGCGATCGCCAGTGTCAATGCCACCGGCCTGCTCTCCGACTATGCCCACGTCAATGTACCGATGGCCGTCAACGCCGCCGGCGTCCTGACCACCGTAACGTGCTTCCCGACCAGCGTTCCGGGCACCACGGGCAGCGCTGAAATTCCCTGCGGCCAGACGTATTCAATCAACTCGGATGGCGTACACACGTCCTATCCCCTTGGCATCGCGGTCTCACCGGATAACAAGACCGCCTACGCCGTGCTGGACAACAACGACACGCTGACCAAGGTCGACCTTACGGCGGCAACGCCTGTGAAGGGCGCGGAGATCCGCGTAGGCAACGTGCCGAACAGCATTGTGATCTCGCCGGATGGCAAAACCGCTTACGTATCCAACGAGGCGGGACGGATCGCCAAGGAGAAGGACTTCCAGCAATACTCCAACGGCACTCCGGTCGTGGCTGCGTTCCCGACCGGCTCCACCTCGACCGGCACTGTGTCGGTGGTGGATCTCGCATCGTTCACCGTCACTGGCAACATCTCCACTGGGCTCCATCCGACGGGTATGGCGTTCTGGGGCAACAACCTCCTGGTAGCCAACACCTACAGCGACAGCCTTACGGTCATCAACGCGGGCACCAAGCAGGTGATTGGAACGATCGACCTCGGGCTGCCCATCAAGGTGCCCGGGCAGAGCGGAGCAGCCTACGGCGCAGGTCCGAATGCCATCGCAGTCGACCAGGCGAACAACGTCGCCTACGTTGCGCTGTACAACGCCAATGCCATTGCCGTGGTCAACCTCAACGGGGGTGGTTCTCTCGAAGGCATGATCCCGGTCGGCTACGCGCCGAGCTCGGTTGCGCTGGATGCCGCGGATAAGACACTGCTTGTGGCGAACGACAAGGGCATCGGCAGCACGGGCTTTGCCGTCGCACCTCCCCCGGCAAAGACGGCGGAGAACTCCTACGGCACGGCTCACGGTGTGACCAGCTTCAACACGCACCAGGATCTCGGCACCGTCAGCATCGTTCCTATACCAACGGCCAGTGTGCTTGGCGTGCTGACGCAGCAGGTGTTTACGAACAACCACTGGGATCTCGCGGAGAACATCTTCGAGGCCTCTGGCGGCAAGGCGAACGCTGCACCGCTTGCCATTCCGGTACGCCTCGGAGCACCGTCCAAGATCAAGCATGTGTTCGTGATCATTCGTGAGAACCGCACCTATGACCAGATCCTAGGCGATGTAGCCGGTGCCAATGGTCAAGCCTCGCTGGCGGTCTTTGGTGACAATTCAACGTATGGGCCGGTGACGCCTAACGCACATGCCCTCGTGCAGCGTTTCCCTCTATTCGATAACTTTTACGATCCGAGCCGGCAGTCCGCTGATGGGCACAACTGGATCGTGCAGGCTATGGCGCCGTACTCCGACGACATTCAGTCGCCGGACTGGATTCGCGATTACCCCTCCAACGGTGGCGACGCGATCTCATACCAGAAGGTGGGTCACCTGTGGGACGTGGCTGTGAAGCAGGGTGTCTCGTTCAAGAACTTCGGCGAGTACATCGAGTACAACACCTTCCAAACGCCGGCCGGCTCCACCAAGGAACCGCAGTGGATTGACTTCTACAACGACACGCTGGCGTATGAGGCCGGTGCGGAAAGCCAGCTCTACAACGTCAACACCGTGGCCTCGCACTCCCCGCTGCCGAACCTCATCAACAACACGGTGCAGAATTACCCGCAGTTCGATCTGGGAATTCCTGACCAGTTCCGCTTCGACATCTGGAACCAGGAGTTCCAGAAGGATGCAGCAGGCGGCTCGGTGCCGCAGCTCGAGATGATGTGGATCAGCTCTGACCACACCGGCGGCCCACCGACCGCGCAGGCCATGCAGGCGGATAACGATCTGGCTCTTGGCCGCTTCGTCGATGCCATCAGCCACAGCTCGATCTGGGATTCTTCAGCCATTTTCGTCGAAGAAGATGACGCGCAGGACGGCGTCGATCACGTGGACGGGCATCGCAGCCCGGGCTACATCATTAGCCCCTACGTTCAACAGCAGGTCAAGAACGATGGCAGCGGAGCCGGTGTCACCGAGGACGTCACCTTCTACACGCAGGTCAACATGACCCGCACGATCGAACAGATTCTTGGCCTCACGCCCATGAATCAGTTCGATCTGACGGCCTCACCCATGAGCGAAATCTTCATCGACAATCCGCCCGCGGCGAACTTCAAGCCGTGGACGCACGTGCCGAACGGGATTCCGCTCAACCAGGGCGTCACCCAGACACCCGCACAGCCCATCCCGGTCGGTAAGTTCGGGACCACACCCACGACCACAAGTTCGACTGCGCTGTATCCGGGCGTCACGCGCGCATTGGCTCAGCCTGTTTCCGCTACGAGGGTCAATGCTGCTCTCAAATCCGCTGAAAGCCCGTCCATCAAAGCGCTCAGAGCTGGCTGGATGAAGAAGAAGGCTCAGGTCTTCGCTGGCAAGCAGCACATTCCGGATGCGGAAGATCCGGCAACCGTAAACCACCTCGACTGGTATGAATCCACGAACTTCACAGTCCCCTACCCGGGCGAGAAGAAAGTAAGGCCTGCCAGCGACTTCAAGAAGAAGGCACCCGCTGGTGATTCTGACGACGACTAGCCGCAAGCAGTTCTTATGAAGGCCCTCTTCCTGAAGCCAGGGAGAGGGCCCTTTCTTTTGCTGAGGGTTTTGTACGGGCGGACTTCGCCGGCGCTGCGATTGGGACAAGAGTGCGCTCCTGATGCGGCAGCCTGAACAAATCCCGCCGGTGGTTCAGGAGAAAGCCACAAGCGTTGCTGCAACGGTCTTGGTGCCAGTACCCATCT
The DNA here is from genome assembly GCA_965276885.1 of Granulicella sp. Taxonomy (GTDB): domain Bacteria; phylum Acidobacteriota; class Terriglobia; order Terriglobales; family Acidobacteriaceae; genus Granulicella. The sequence goes on from OZ255702.1 coordinate 23,093, forward strand.
CGCTGAACAGAATTCTTTTTACATCTGTAAGGGTTGCGGACTAAGGTTGGTTCGCTCGTGAAAAACATTCACACCACGGCTGCCAAGAGGGAGCGCCCCCGCGCTGTATGCCGCTCCCCTTCGCAAACAACCCAGGGAACCGGACGTTCATTTTGCGCTTTGAGGGCTTCATGGACGGCAACTCACCCGCGCTTGGGCAACACCAGCATCACCTTCCAGATCCTTGCTTCGGAACTCGATAGGGCCTGAGATCAAGACACGGCTGGAGTTCTTTTCCAGGTAGGGCCAAGAGATGAAGCCTCAGCTTTTTTAGCTAAGAATCGCTGTTATGGAGGGGAAACGAGCAGCTACAAGAGGTGAGTTCAGCGGGTCGAGTGAGTAAATAGTATCGCTTTCTTTACGAAGCACGATGCGGTACGGCTGATGAAGCTCCTGAGTCAGGTAATAACAGGTGACCAGTTCCGCAACATCGTCGTACCAGTTGCTGCTGCCATATAGTGAAACAAAGGGTGTGCGAGCCAGCGCTTGGTAGGTCGCCTTTGCTGCATCGATGCTTCCCGGCTTGCCGGTTCGGTAGTAGATTGTGTCGAGCAGAGGGGAACGATAGGCCGGGCTAATCGTGGACGCATTCTCCCAAATGCCCTCCACGAGCTCAGGCGTGGAGTTCTTTGCAAATAGTTGAGGCGGTCCCGCCTGCCCGGATCGGTTGGCTATGTCAATGACGTGAACACACTCATGCAGCAAAACGTAGAGTGCCGCTGGGAGTGATCCAGCCTCGACTGAGACCGTCAGGTGCGAATCGGAGGCTGAATAGTAGTTGCGCTCCTTGCGTGTGAGGAAGCCGGAGATGCTCTCGTCGAGAGAGCCGGAACGCAATACGATGTTAAACACCACGTCCGGTGAGGTTTCCTCTTTCATCGTGATCCCGTTGCCCGGAATTCCGTCGAAGAAGCTGATCGAGCGCACATGCTTTGTGATGGCTTCCCGGGCAAAAGCTGGGAGTTCCCCAAGCGCTCTCATCACCTGGTCGTGTTCAGCGTTGCTCAGCTTGTGCAGGGTTGGTGCCGGGGCAGGCAAATCGTGGAAATGCTTGAGGACAGAATCTGGTGTATTCGTGATTCGCGATTCAAGCGAGGTCGATGCATCAAATCCAGTTACAGCCTGCTGCGCATGGCAAACCGCCGTTGCCGCAACGAAGACAAGAACGATCATGACCCAAATGCGGACGCGATTCGTCGGCAAGCAAACACACATGCGCGGTGTAGGCATGTTCCCGATTGTATGGCTGGCAAGCTCTTCAGTACCGCGAAGTCGGCTTCTCGCAGCTGAAAAGGGGACACGTTCAGGCCAACGGGAAGCACGCTCTGACGACCCCTAGTAGAATGAAGATTATGGATTCAGTTTCAAAGATCCGCCCCGGCATGATCGTGCAGCGCTTCAATAGCCACGCTGAGCAGGAACTTGCGACGATTCGCTACTGGAACAAACGGTCCATCGCCGAAAAGATACAAATGACGGCCGAGGTGACCGCCTCTGCTTACAGACAAAAGGGTATAGACGTTCATGCTCAAAGATCAGATCGATCTATTGTCCGCGTTCAATGCCCATGGTGTTGAGTATGTGGTTATCGGCGGCCATGCGGTGAACATCTACACACAGCCACGTTCCACCAAAGACCTCGATGTTTTTATCCGTGGCGACCAGGCCAACGGCTCTAGAGCATTCAGAGCCCTTGCTGCGTTTGGAGCCCCGCTTGGGGGCATGTCCCCGTCTAATTTCTCCGGTGATTCGGGCCAGATCTTTCAAATAGGAGTCGAGCCGGATCGGGTCGACATTCTGCAAAGCATCCCCGGAGTATCTTTCGACGAGGTCTGGAACAATGCCGTGACCGGTGAGATCGAAGGCATTCCCGTCCGCTTCATCTCCAGAGATCACCTGATCAAAAACAAACTCGCGGCTGGGCGTCCGCGCGACCTCGGCGATGTCGACGAGCTTCGAAAATTTGCCCGTGAGTCCTGAATCAATGGCCATTTACCTCCCCGGAACCGCCGAAGATCAACCCCTCTCGCTCGACGAGATGACGCCGCGCGAGATCGTCGCCGAACTCGACAAGTACGTCGTCGGGCAGGATGCGGCCAAGCGCGCCGTTGCCGTGGCGCTGCGCAATCGTACGCGCCGCCAGCGGCTTGCCCCTGAGCTCGCCGAAGAGATCATGCCGAAGAACATTCTCATGATCGGCTCAACAGGTGTGGGCAAGACGGAGATTGCGCGACGTCTCGCCAAGCTCACGAAGTCGCCGTTTCTCAAGGTGGAGGCCTCGAAGTTTACCGAGGTCGGCTATGTTGGCCGCGATGTCGAAAGCATGGTGCGCGATCTGGTCGAGATCGCCATCGACGAGGTGCGCGAAGAAAAGCTCGAAGAAATCGAAGATCGCGCCGAAGCCGCGGCGGAAGAGAAGCTGCTGGAACTCCTGCTCACCCAGGGCAACAGCTCGGCTCCGGCGGTGGAGATGCGCCCGCGTCCTGTGAGCCCGGCGGAATCATTGCCTGGGGGCACCCTGGAGATGCCGCCGCCGCCGCACCCCGCAGCCGAGTCGCTGACGCCTGCCGGTGAACCCGCGCATCTGGTCGTGCTTACGAAAGAAGACGGCGAAAAGCAGCGTGACTTGGAGCGCGATAAGGAACGCCTCCGCCAGCAGTTCCGCGAAGGCCGGCTTGACGATCGCATGGTGGAGCTCGATACGCGCGACCGCTCGCAGCCCACCATCGAGGTCATCTCCAACGGTGGTCCGGATGAGTCGGAGGCAGGCGGCATCAAGGACATGCTCTCCGGCATGCTCGGCGGCCGCACGCGCAAGCGCCCTATGAAGGTTGCCGATGCGTTCGACTATCTGGTGCAGGAGGAAGAGGCACGGCTGCTCGACATGGATGCGATCACGCGCATTGCCGTCGAGCGCGTGGAAGACTCCGGGATCGTCTTCCTCGATGAGATCGATAAGATCGCGGGCCGCGAGGGCGGCCACGGCCCCGACATCAGCCGCGAAGGCGTGCAGCGCGACATTCTGCCCATCGTCGAAGGCACAACGGTAAACACGAAATACGGCTTCGTCACCACCGACCACATCCTTTTCATCGCCGCCGGTGCATTCCATGTCTCCAAGCCCAGCGATCTCATCCCTGAGTTGCAGGGTCGTTTTCCGATACGCGTTGAGTTGAAGCCGCTGACAGTGGGTGATTTCCTGCGCATTCTCACCGAACCGCGCGCCTCCATCGTGAAGCAGTCCGTGGCGCTGCTCGAAACCGAAGGATTGGTGCTGGAATTCACACCGGATGCGCTCGAAGAGATGGCGCGTTTCGCGTTTGAAGTAAACGAGACAACGGAAAACATCGGTGCGCGCCGCCTGCACACCATCATGGAGCGGGTGCTGGATGAGATCAGCTTCAACGCCCCCGATCTCGTGAAGACCGCAGGCTCATCTAGCGGTGATGAAGCTACATCACCGGCCGATACGGCTGGCAAGCTTCCCGCACTGGTAAAACGCAGCGATGGCAGCAACGGCAGCGGCCCCGCGTACGTGCTTTCGGTGGACCGCGCCTATGTGCAGCAGCAGGTGGCGGCGATTGTGAAGAACCAGGATCTGAGCCGTTATATTTTGTGAGCTATCCTTTCGAAGTGGGGCAGTTTGCCTATTCGTATGACCAGATCATCGACACGCCCGTCGGCCAAGTGGCATTGATGGCCGATGTCTACATTATGGGTGACATGGTGGAGTTGAAAGAGCTATCGTTTTATCCAATCGGGCGCGAGCACCTCCGGCTTGGAACGGCAAAGATAAGAGAGATTTATCGCCAGATCGAGGCAGAGCTTAAAGCGATCGGGTACAAAAAGATCAGGATTACGGGTCATCGGGTGACCGGAGCTAGCCCGGGCCGCGGTATCCATCTTGAGAGGAGGTTGCGATGAGAATGGAACCCATGGTGCTTCCCGAGCAACTGCGCAAAGAGGTCACGACCATGGCCGATCGCGGCGAGCCGAACGAGACCTTGATCGCCTATATGCGTTCGTCCGGCCTGCCGAAACCTCATTCGATCCGTTTACTGTCCATCGCGGCGCACATCGGCCTTGGCGAGGCCAAACAGATCGTCCACTTCAGCCCCACCTGGGCAGACCGCCGCGCCTCCGACGATGCCTTCCATGATTCGGCTGAGCAGGCCATGGAGGCCCTGCAGCGCGAAGAAGAGCGCAACCCCGAGCGGCTCGCCAGTTAATTTGCGACCCTGTGTTCGCGCATGTGGCCGGGTGAGGGACACGTTGCGATATGCTTCTCTGAAGCGACGCAATGGCCTGATGCAAGAGGATCCCAGGGAAACATACGAGTCCAGCCTCCAAAACTGGAGGCTGAGCGAGCGCTTTCTGCGCAGCGTTATTTTCGGTCTGGCAGCACTCTTCCTGCTGCTCTTTCTGTACGCCGCGGCGAAACGGCTGCGCTACCCCTTCGAGATCGACTGGATTGAGAGCGGTGTGCTTACCAGCACGCTGCGCGTCGCGCATGGGCAGGGCCTGTACGTCGCCCCCTCGCTGCACTTTGTGCCTTACCTGTATGCCCCCATCTACCTTTACGTCACTGCGGCGGTGACCCGGCTTACGGGCTTGGGGGCGAATGACTACAGCGCTCTGCGTCTGGTCTCGATCCTCAGCAGCCTGGGCACGGTTGCGCTTATCTGGGCATTTATTTACAGCGAAACCCGAAGCCGCGTCGCCGCCGCCGCGGGAGCCGCGCTCTATCTGGCCTCCTACGCGCTGCTGGGCACGTTCTTTGACATTGGCCGCGTGGACGCGCTGTTCGTGTTTTTCATCGTGCTCGCGCTGCTTGTACAACGCCGCGGCTATCCGGTCCTGGCCGCGCTGGTCTGGGTGCTTGCCTTCCAGACCAAGCAGAGCGTCATTCCGCTGGCGTTTCTTATCCTTCTCGCGGAGTGGCGGCAACCGCGCCGCCTGGCTGCCACACTGACCGTGTTCTTCGCCGCCGCTCTGGGCAGCGTACTTGTTCTCAATCACGCCACCCATGGCTGGTACACCTTCTACGTTTTTCGCGTGACGCAAGGCCTCGGGGTCGTGTGGCGGCAAGCCGCTCTGTACTGGCCGGTGAATGTGCTGCAGCCACTCGGCATCGCGTGGCTGGTGATCATCGCTGCCGCGCTGTTTACAGGGGTTCGCTGGCGGGGCGCCCCGGCTCTCTTCTACCTCCTGGTGTCGTTTGCGCTCTACGGCGGGGTGTGGTTCGTGGAGGCCCACCGTGGCGCTTCGAGCAACGCGTCCATGCCTATCTTTGCGTGGACGGCGATGCTCTTCGGCGTGGCCACGGGAAGGCTTCTGCGGGCCGCGGAGACAACGCAGGAGATCCCCGGCGCAGGCCTGGGTTCAGCCCTGCCGCGGCGGCTCGCCGTGCTGGTTTTGTTCGCCGCCGGGGCACAGCTTTTCGCCTTGATCTACTATCCTGGGTGGTTTCTGCCGCCGCCCGTGGAGCTCGCCAGAGAAAGCCAACTCGTGCGCCAGATCAGCTCTCTGCCGGGTGACGTCTATGTGCTGGACCACAGTCACGATGCCGCTCTGGCGGGAAAGCAGCCCTTTGCTGAAGGTGAAGCACTCGGCGCCGTGCTGGACGCCCATCTTGGCAGCGTAAGTGCAGACCTGCGGCGGCAGTTCGATGAACAGTTAGCTCGGCATCGCTACACCGCCATCGTGATCGACGACCCCCGGCCTGAAAAAACCAGTTGGGCATCCGACCGGTGGTACCCGCTGAGTGTCTCCACCCCGATGATCGGAGACCACGCGCTCACCTCGCAGCCCCAGTGGTTTCTCTTTCCGTGTTCAGCCCCCTCATCGCAGATCGAGAGTGTGCGGGGGGAAGCCAGCATTGTTTACGACCAGGCATGTGCCGCGGCCAAGGGTTCGACCCGCTAAAGCGAATTGCCTGTCGGTATGCAGCTTTTCGTTTGGCATCCCTACGGAATGACAAACAAGAAGGTGGCACTGCCCATCAACGGATAATCGAGCTATAAGCACCTACGGGCCGCCATGGGTAATAAGCGGACACAACACGCAAAAGAGGGTGAGCTTCAGGCTCACCCTCTTTGCTTCAACACGGAATTGCTGAACTACTTTGCGCCGGCAGGCTCCGGTTTGCCGAGCTCCGCCACCCGCTTGGCCAGCAGCTCTTCGAGGTGCTCGAGTGCCCCGGAGAAGCCTTCGATGCCTTCCTTGAGCTTGTCATGCGCCATGTGGTTTTCGGCGTGCATCTTTTCAAAGGTCGCCTGATCCATCGAGATTTTCTCGATCGGATCTTTGCCGGCCTTGGCAGGATCGAGCTTTCGCTCCAGCGTGCCCTCGGTGTCCTGAAGTTGCTGCAGCAGCTTGGGAGCGATGGTCAGCAGATCGCAGCCGGCAAGCTCAACTATCTCGCCCATGTTGCGGAAGCTTGCGCCCATGATCTGTGTCTTGTAACCGAACTTCTTGTAGTAGTCGTAGATCTCGGTGACCGACTCCACGCCCGGATCGTCCGCCGGCGGATAATCCTTGCCGGTGTCATGCTTGTACCAGTCCAGAATACGGCCGACAAACGGCGAAACCAGGGTGACCTTGGCCTCAGCGCAGGCCGCCGCCTGATGAATGCCGAAGAGCAGCGTGAGATTGCAATGAATGCCCTCCTCTTCAAGCTGCCTGGCGGCCTGGATGCCCTCCCATGTGGAGGCGATCTTGATCAACACCCGTTCGCGACCGATGCCTGCCTGATCGTATTGATGAATGATGTCGCGGGCCTGGTCCATCGTCTTCTCTTTGTCGTAGCTCAACCGGGCATCCACCTCGGTGGAGACACGACCGGGCACAATATCAAGAATCTTGCGTCCAAAAGCGACTGCCAGCGTCTTGAACGCCGCGGCGGCGATCTCTTTGTCGTCCGCATCGGGCCCGAGCGACTCCCGCGCGTGGCCCAGCACATCGTCCACGATCGACTGGTACTCCGGCATACCCGCCGCGGTCGCGAGCAGGGACGGATTGGTGGTCGAGTCGGTGGGCTTGAACTGCTTGATCGAATTGATGTCGCCGGAATCGGCAACAACGGTCGTCATCGACTTGAGCTGATCGAGAAAGTTGGCCATGGCAATAACTCCTGGGGCAAAGCCGCGCAATGCTGCGCGTAAGCCCTGATTACACGTAAGCTCCGATTATAAGATGCGTCCGGGCCCGGCACGCTGCAATCCACCTGCGCGTTTCCCGCAGGAGAGTTCGTATCCCACGCTAAACTTGCACACATGCGCGCTCGCCGGCATCTTTGGATTCCCTTCGCTGCCTTCGTCTGCTTTGCCGGTGCACAAAACAAGTCCCCCGCGCCGGATTTCGCCAGCCTCGTGCAGCAGATCAAGGCCCAGAGCGCCCTGCCCGCACCCGGCAATTTCGATGCCCTCGACCGGTCCGTGCAAGCCGAGCCCCTGTCCGTCCTCGAGCGCCAGATTCCGGCTGTGCTTGATCTTGCCGACTCGGCGGACCCGCCCACACGCTTTCTCGCGCTGGATGTTCTCTTCGATCTGGAAAACCGCAAAGCCCCGAATGGCCACTCAATCGATCTCGCCGCGCGCGCCATGCTGGTGCCCTACATCGCCCGCATTGCGCCAAAGCTGCACGACCCTGACCCGCCAACCAGCGCCATGGCCTTCGAGGTCCTTCAGGGCCTATCGATTAGGCGTCCCGCGCCGCCTGAGTTGCTCTCCGTTCTGCTCGAAGAGCTGCGCCGCCCCGACGCCACGACCTCCATCGAGCCGCCGCCCGGCCAGGGTGCCGACGCACCTCACTCCCCCATCAAAGGCCCGGTGCCGGCGCTGGGGCCAGAAGTTCTGTTCATTCTGCTGCCCGTCGACGCGACCTTCTTCCGCGATGCCGCCACCGGCATCACTGAAGGCCGCAACTCTCCCGAGGTCCAGGCCGCCATCATCGACTTCATTGGCCGCAAAGATCAGACCCCGGCATCCCTCGCCGAGACCATGCGCGCCATCTCACTCGCCCAGCCCCAGAACACCGAGGTCAACGCCGCGCTGATATCTTTCCTCGCCAGCAGCAACCCCGTCGTAACGCGCGCACTGCTGACCTACATGAACCGGTTTGCTCTCTCCCCAGAGACTTACGCCGCAGCCCGCGCCGAGGTGGAGCAGATCGCCGCGGATGCGAACGCGCCTGCGGAAGAACGCTCCCTTGCCACGCGCCTGCTCGGTTGCTGGCACAATAACCGCCACGAGCTCTGCGACCCGTCGATGCAGCACTAACTCATGCGTGCGGCGATCAGCTCCCGGTAGAGTCCGATCGTCTGCTCCGCGATCGCCGTCCAGGAAAAATGAGCCTCCACGCGCCTGCGCCCGGCCGCGCCCAGGGCCTTTGCCTTGGCGGGATCCCCGAGCAGCCCGTTTAGGCGCATGGCCAGATCCTCGGCGAACTGCGCCGGGTCGAGGGGAAAGCTCGTCTCCGGATCCCCCTCAAACGGCACCAGATAGCCGGTCTCCCCTTCCACGACCACCTCCAGGATGCCGCCGGTGGCCGACGCCACCACCGGTGCGCCGCACGCCATAGCCTCCAGGTTGATGATTCCAAAGGGCTCATACACGCTCGGGCAGCAGAAGACCGCGCAGTGCGAATAGAGCTGGATGGCCTCTTCCTTGGTGACCATCTGCTCAATCCAGACGATGTTGTGGCCAATGCCGAGCGGGTCGCCGGTGGCGATCGAGTGTCCCGGGGGCTCCTGGCCCGGCGGCGTGAAGTTTTCCACCGCGGCCGGCTGGCTCAGCGGCGTTTGCCGGCGCACAGCCTCCACCTTGGCGCGCATCTCCGCGGCGATCTCCGGGGTGTCCGGCGCGCCCGCGCACAGCACCACCTGCGTGCCCGGCGGCAGATACTGGATCGCCTCCACCAGATGCGTTACGCCCTTCTGCCGCGTGATGCGCCCCACGAAGAGCACATACGGCTTCGTCTCATCCACGCCGTACTTCCGCAGCGCGGAGATCTCGGGCGTGTACTGGTACTGCCGCAGATCGATGCCGTTGTAGATGACATGAATGCGCGTGGGATCCACGTCGGGGTAGGCGCGCAGGATGTCGGCCTTGGTGCCGTTCGAGACCGCCACAATCGCGTCCGCATCGAGGATTGCCGTCCGCTCCATCCACGAGCTCAGCGCATATCCCGTGCCAAGCTGCTCGGCCTTCCACGCGCGCAGCGGCTCCAGCGAATGCGTGGTCAGCACAAACGGTATTCCGTAGAGTTTTTTGGCGAGAAATCCCGCCATCGCCACATACCAGGTGTGCGTGTGGATAATGTCCAGCCGGTCCAGATGCAGGTTCTGCAGCAGATTCAGGGACAGCGCCTCGAGCGCTCCCTTGAATTTGGCCTCCGTGCCGTCGGTGATCGCGCTCCAGGGCTGCTCGAAGTGAATCTCGAGATTTGGGTTCGGCGGCTCCGCATGACCGGGCATCTGCTCATGGGCCGGAACTTCGCCCCAGGCGTGAACCTCCACCTCGATCTTTTTGGCGAGTTCGCGCGACAGATACTCCACGTGAACCCCCGCGCCGCCGTACACATAGGGAGGGTACTCCCGCGTCATCAGGCCCACACGCATCGGATCTCCTCCCGCATCTGCTACCCTACCGCAGATGGAGGCAGCATGACGAGTACACAACTGCTGCTGACTATTGGCATCCCCAGCATCCTGATCGTGCTGGCGTGGCTATCCAACAACACGCGGTTATCCGCGCTGGAAAACCGGTTTTCCGGGCTGGAGAATCGGTTGGACGGACGCATGAGTTCCTTAGCCGCCAGGCAGGAATCCATGGCCGACACGCAGCATCGCGATGCCGTTGAGCTTCTCCGTGCCATCACAGCGCTGCACGAGCGTGTCGCCAAGGTGGAAGCGCGGCAGCCGTAGTTCACCGTTTGCTTTTCGAGTAGATTCAAGCCAGCCCACGCCAGAGGTACGCTCCTGCTCGCCCGAACTCTCCCCGCACTTCTTTCGATAGCTCTGATTCTGTCCATCAACGCGCGCGCCCAGGCGCCGGCTACCCAAACCTGCGGTTGCCGATCCGCCGCAAGCACCCCGGCAACGACCGAGGACCAGAAACTGCAGGCGATCTACAACGCCGAATGGAAGTGGCGGGGGCGCCTGAACGGCGATGACGCAGAAGACGAGACGCAGCCCCACATGCGGCCGCATCTGCCCAGGGTCGACGCGGCGACGCAGGCCGCCAAGCTGGCCTACTGGACGCAAACGCTGTCGCAACTCGGGGCGGTCGATTCCGGTAAACTCTCGCCGGCGGAGCGACTGAACTTCGAGGTCTACCGCGCGCAGATACAGGTGTTGCTCAATGCGCAGCACTTCCGTCAGTACGAGGAGCCGGTGAACTCCGACTCCGCCTTCTGGTCCGACACCGCCGGCGCGCCGCAGGACCCCCTGCGCACCGCCGCCGACTACACCAACCTGATCGCCCGCATGCGCGACATCCCCCGCTTCTTCGCCGAGGAGGAGGCCAACATGCGCGCCGGTCTGGCACGTGGCTTCACACCGCCCCAGGTGACGCTGCAGGGCCGCGACAAATCCCTGAGCGCCACCGCCGACGCACAAACGCCCGAGGCCACCGCCTACTGGAAGCCCTTCGCGTCCATGCCGGCCTCCATCCCCGCCGCGCAGGCGGAGGCGCTGCGGGCGCAGGCTCGCACCGCCATCACAACGGCGGTCATTCCGGCTTATCGGAAACTGCTGCGTTTCTGGGTGGACGACTACGTTCCGCACACCACGAAGGCGCTTGCCGCCACCGCGCTGCCCGATGGCAAAGCATACTACCAGTCGCTCATCCTCGAGTACGCTACGGTCACGCTCACCCCCGGCCAGATCCACGCCATCGGCCTCAGCGAGATGGCGAAGATCCACGCCGAAATGCTGACGACCATTAAGGATGCCGGCTTTCATGGCGATCTGCCTGCGTTTCTGCAATTTCTGCGCACCGACCCCCAGTTCTACGCCAAGACACCTGACGAACTGCTGATGCGCGCGGCTTTTATTGCCAAAGAGTTCGACGGCGTCGCCGGCCGCTACTTCGGCTACGAGCCGCGCGGCCGCTTCGCCATCCGTCCCGTTCCGGCAGCCATCGCGCCGTTCTACACCTCCGCGCGCGGCGGCCCCAGCGTGTACCTCGTCAACACCTTCGATCTGCCCTCGCGCGGCCTTTACTCGCTGCCCGCGCTCACGCTGCACGAGTCCGCCCCCGGCCACTCGTGGCAGCTCTCCATTGCCGCCGAGCACAAAAACCTTCCCAAATTCCGCAACGCCTATATCTCCGCCTACGGCGAAGGCTGGGCGCTCTACTGTGAGCGGCTCGGCACGGAGATGGGCATGTATCACACGCCCTACGAGCGCTTCGGCATGCTCAGCTACCAGGCCTGGCGCGCCGCGCGGCTGGTCGTCGACACCGGCGTCCATGCCCAGGGCTGGACCCGCGAACAGGCGCAGGCGTACCTGCGCGAAAACACCGCGTTGAGCGATCACGAGATCGAGACCGAGGTGGACCGCTATATCTCCTGGCCCGGCCAGGCGCTCAGCTATTATCTCGGCGAAATGGCCATTCAAAAGGAACGCGCCAAGGCCGAAACGACGCGCGGCCCGAAGTTCAACCTGCGCGCCTTTCACGATGCCGTGCTCGAAACCGGCGCTGTCCCGCTGCCCGTTCTCGAAGAGCATCTGAATGCATGGATCGCCGGCGGCGGCGTGGGACCGTACCCGGAGATGGAGCGATAGCACCCGCGCCCCTTTGACTTTCTTTTTGTCATTCCCGAAGGGAATCTGCGTCTCGCCTTTGCCTTTGCTTTGCACTTGCCTTTCTTGTTGTCATTCCCGTAGGGAACCTGCTTCTTCCTTTGCCCTGTATTTGCCTTTCTTGTTGTCATTCCCGAAGGGATCTGCCTTTGCCTTTACCGTCTTCACCCACGGATCAATCAGGCTCTGCACTGCCTTAGACTAACGAGTCCCGCCCATGCCCGAGATCATCGCGCCACCGTTTACCGACCCCGAACTCGCCGCCCGCAAGGTACAGCTTGCCGAAGATCTCTGGAATACGCGCGACCCCCAGCGGGTTGCCGCGGCCTACACGGAGGACTCCGAGTGGCGCAATCGCGCCGAATTTCTCCACGGCCGTGATGAGATCACCCGCTTTCTGGAGCGCAAATGGCGGCGCGAACTCAATTACCGGCTGCGCAAGGAGCTTTGGGGCTTTCGCAATAACCGCATGGCCGTGAAGTTTCAGTACGAGTGGCACGATGACAACGGCCAGTGGTTCCGCAGCTACGGCAACGAGCTATGGGAGTTCGCTCCGAGCGGCCTGATGCAGCGCCGTGAGGCCAGCATCAACGACCTGCCCATCGCCGAGGCGGACCGCAGCGTATTTCCGCGCTGACACACAGCGGTCAAGGAGCCGTGCCGCCAAGGAGCCGTGCCGCCAAGGAGCCGTGCCGCCAAATTGCCATGAACAGGAAGTTGTAGGACGGCGAAAGCTCCGTCGCTGTAAGATGGGTAGATCGAGTACATCGTCTGCGTGCCTTTAGGCCAACCCGCCGCATCCTCTTTGCGGCGTGTGCAGCGCGGATGCTCCCGCTACGCCCAGCCCGGGCGAACGCCCTCTCTCGCGTCTTGGAGAACCCCACCAGATCCACCAATTTCTGGAGTACACATGCGTTCCGAACAAATCCACAGGGCACTTGAGCAGGAGAACAACCGCTTCCAGATCTGCACGATGGTAGGCAAAGCGTTGCGGGTCACCCACAAGAGCGGAACCCGCGTGGAAGATTCCATCGGAATCGAGCTCACACGCATGGCCGTAATGGCGCTCACGACGAAAACCGCGTAGGGTGGCGAATCCGAAAGATTGAACTACTTAAGTGGCGATCGTTGGTTTCTAAAGCTGACTGCCTAAGGTGGGCAGCGACTCCGAACAGCAGATTCCCTTCGGGAATGACAGCAACAAAAGCAACAGCGACATCTCAACCCGTTCTTCGCCATGCCGCGGTATTCCGTTTGCTACCCCGCAATTTGCGGGTCATCCCACGGTCTTTGTCACCGCAGCCGTTGTTTGTCATCCCGTAGCGTAGCGAAGGGATCTGCTTTCCACCTGCTGCACACCTTGAGCTAAGCCGTTCTAGTCGTCGTCATCCTTCCTGCGGGCACGGGTGGAGGGATGCGCCAGCTCTTGCGGCAGCGGTTTATCGCCCATCGCATCGCGCCACAGAATGGCGTTGAGCTGCACGGTGGGCGCCTGGTCAGGGTGGGTGAAGTCCATGTGCGAGGAGGCGGCTGCTCCCGGGCTGCTTGTCGTGTTCATCTCGTAGATCACCCCGTTATCGCGGTTGCTGGTATCGGCCGTGTAGGCCGGCTGGTCTCCTGCCCCTGAAAACAGCGGTGCCATCAGCGGCGCAAAGGCGTCGTTGTTGTTCATCGGCGGCAGTCCCAGCAGGGTTTCCATGGTGCGCACGGTGCTGACGGTGGTGTAGAAGCGGTGGTCGACAAACGGCGCACCGCTGTTTCCGCGCGGAGAATATTTACTGATCACCAGCGCGACGCTGCGATGCGCGTCCACGTGGTCGGCGCCATCCTGCGCGTCGTCTTCGAGGATGAAAAACGCCGTATCGTCCCAGAAGGGCGAGTGCGAGATGGCCTCCACGGCGCGGCCAACGGCTAGGTCGTTATCGGCCACCGAAGCCGTCGGCCGCGGCATGTTGGGCCGGGTGCCGGCGGTGTGATCGTTGGGCAGGCGCAGCTGGATGAAGCTGGGCATGGTGTCGTGCCCGGCCGCGCGGTCCGCGGTCCAGGCGCGGAACTTGGTTAGAAACTCCTCCACGCGCAGCTGATCGGGAAAGGCCAGATCAAAGTCGGGGTATTGCGGATCGAAGTGCCCGACCAGCTCCGGCTTGGTGGCCACATTCTTCGCGATCATGGGAATCGCCCACGGATAGGGGCTGGTGCCGCCGCCGTAGTTCGCGGGCATCGGCTCACCCTTGTGAATCGCCGGGCGCGAACAGCCGCCGGCCTCGTCCTCCGGCGTTCCCAGCGTGGGAGATTGCTGCTGCCGCGGCGCGGCGCCCTTCTCCGTGCAGAAGGTTGTCGAGATGTATTCGCCGAAATGATAGAGCGACTTGCCGTGCGCGGCGAGGTTGGTCCACAAATAGCCGCTCGCGGGCTCATTCACATCGGGGATGCCTTCGAGCAGCGGATAGCCGCCCGAGACCACACCCTCAAAGTCGTAGGAGCGTTCGCGACTGCGGTAGCTCTGCTGCCAGGTCTTCTCCGTGTAGTCGGAGGTGATCGCCGCGTTCGACCAGACGTGCCCATCGCCCGACACCTCGGCGGAGTCGTAGAAGTTATCCAGTATGCCGAACTGCTCGGCCAGCTTGTGCTGGTTGGGTGTAATGCTGCGGCCGTACATGGTCAGGCTCGGGTCGCCGTTCGCCGCCGTCTCGTCGCCCAGAATCTGATCGTAGGTTCGGTTCTCCTTGATGATGTAGATGATGTGCTTGATGGGGTTCGTGCCCGAAGCGAAGGCGATCTTCTCCTCCGCCGCACGCATGCGATTGTCGCGCAACACCTCTTCGGTATCCGAGGCAAGCTGTGCAGGCAGACCCGCCAGCGGTATCCGCGCAAACGAGCCGTAGAGCAGCGTGCCGATGTAGGTGCGGTCGCGGCGCGGGTCATTGGGCGCCGCATTGCGCTGCGGCATGTTGTTGGGGCCGGTGCCCTGCCCCTTGGCCGTGGCGACTAGCAGCTCGCCATTGGCTACGCCAACGGCGGTGGGATACCAGCCTGTCGGCACAAAACCGGCCGGACGGGCAGCTATGTTCACCGCTTTGCCATGAGTCTTGGTGTCAAGATCGAACACCGCGACCGCATCGGCGCTGGCGTTAGCCGCAAACAGCCGCTTGCCATCGGGGGAGACCGCCACAGCATCCAGCACCGCGCCGAAGAAGGTCTGGCCCGGCAGCTTGGTATCGAAGAAGCGCTTCGGCCGCATGGGCCCAGTCTCTCCGGCGGGCACCTCCACCGCGGCAACCATGTCCCGATTGGCCAAGGCCACATACAGGGTGCGCTCATCGGGGCTGAGCGCCAGCGCCGCCGGGTGCGAGCCCGGCGAGGTCGGCGTCTTCGGCCCCAGCAGGGTCACACGACCCAGCTCGCGGCCATGCACCAGATCCAGTTCCACCACGGCGGAGCTGTTCCAAAGCGCAACAAAACCACGCCGTCCATCCCGCGTCGCGGTCACGACGATCGGATACGAGGCTGGAACCGCATTGGCGCTCGACAGATCCCAGCGCGTCACGATCTCGCCCGAAGCCGTGTCGATCAGCAGCGCATCGTCGGACAGGTTATCGGCCACCAGCAGCGCGTCTGCCCGATTCTCCCGGTGCACCAGCGCCAGCCCCGAGGGGTACGGGATCGCCATGCCGTCCGGAACCGGGTCCTTTAGCGTCGAGGCTTTTCCCGGGGCCAGCTTCTGCAGCGGGATGGAGATCAGCCGCTCCGGCGTAAGCTGGCCATCCTGGAAGCGGTACACGGCGATGCCGTTGCCGGTCGTCTCCGGCCTGCCCCCGGTTGGGGCGGTCAGCGAGGCCATGCTCGCGTACAGGTGGTGTCCGTCGCTGCTCCACGCGAGCCCCTGATACAACGTCTGGTGCGCCCGCAGACCGGTACGTGCGTCGGGAAAATCCAGCGGCTTGCCGGTCTGGAGATCGACCACCAGCACCGACTGGTCATAGCGGCTATCCGCCGTGCCATAGCCCGCGTTCAGCGTCGCCGCATAGCGCCCGTCGGGGGAGACCGCCAGCGACATCGGCAGGCTGTTGGTTTTGAACGGCTCGCCCGGCAATGGCAAGGTCAACTGCTTGCTGCTGGGCAGATCGAGCGTCTGCGCGCCTGCACGAGCAGGCAAAAGAGCCGCCACGCCAAAGGCGCAAAGGCACGACAGGGCAAAAAGACGAACCATTCCCTTAACATATCGGCACAGGGCGGCCGAACTTTAGCCTGCAACCGAATTTTCATGTATTCAGCTTTGCCGCTTTTCCCGCTTCAGCGCTCAAGCCGCGCCTGTCAGACGCGTTCCAGAATGGAACGTTCGTGAAAGCAGAGAGCAGCCCGACTTCCGAGAACCGCGTTTATGGGGACTTGGAACCAAGATCCGCCACTGCTGAAGTGAACTCTCGTTGCTGCATCGTGCTTATCGGCCTATCTTCCGCGACATCGCACTTCAAAAGACTGACCTCAGCAAGCGCTTCAAAGATAGCTGGCGTGCGTTGCAGCCGTGCAACCGTTCGGGCCCCTTCTAAAGCGGCCACTAACGCAGCTGCGAGGGTGGCTGCTTTGGAGGAAGTAAAGCCACATTCCCGGAAGTGCGATGCGATCACCTCGGTTGAATCGACAAAGCCGCGGGCGACTCGTTTGGTCAACTCAGGGTCAAGCGCGGGTAGCTCATTCGCAAGATTTTGCATGAGGCAACCGTACTCAAAATCAGAGGCGACCATTTCAGCAGCGAAGGTGGCGAAAATCTTCTGAACGAACCCTTGCGCGTCTCCGGTTGTAGTGGCCGAAATCTCTTTCAAGACGGCAATTCTTCTCGCAACGTACTGGTCGATTGTGTCTTCTGCGAGCTGTGCCTTGCCGCGTGGGAAATGAAAGTAGAACGAACCCTTCGGTGCCCCGCTTTCCGTAAGGATTTGGGTTAGCCCCGTCGCGGTATAGCCCTGGATGCGGAATAGCCGATCCGCCGTGGCGATGGCGCGGGTCCGAGCTTCGGTTTTACGTCCCATCGGTGAAAATGTTAGCCCTCGATTGACATAGTATACCAATCGCCATAGTTATGGCTTATATTGAACTATGGCGAACGCCATACAAGGAGCGCCGATATGCCACTTAGGACACTGCCCAGCCGGCGAACTGTTCTGTCGATGGGTGCAGCGAGCCTTGTTGCGGCGTCGTTCCGAATGGCTCGCGCAAAATCATTAGGAGAAACAAGTATGGACACCTCAGATTTCGGCAATGGAACACTGCCCAGTACCATTCGGTCGCGCATGGTTCATGGAGTGAACGGCCTCGATGTACATATCCTTGAGTCCGGCTATCAAAGCCCCGATCGGCCGCTCATCCTGCTCTTGCATGGGTTTCCGGACCTGGCTTACGGCTGGCGGCACCTTATGCCGCTCCTGTCTGACGCTGGATACCACGTTGCCGCTCCAGACCAGCGCGGCTTTGGCCGCACAACCGGCTGGGTAAATAGCTATGACACCCCGCTAGAGCCCTTCAGCATTTTGAATCTGGTGCGTGATGCCGTTGGTTTGGTGTCGGCAATGGGGTATCGGCAAACAGCAGCAGTTGTAGGCCACGACCTTGGTTCACCCGTTGCGGCGTACTGTGCACTGGCCCGGCCTGATGTGTTCCGCTCCGTGACTTTGATGAGCGCACCCTTCCCGGGCCCTCCAGCATTTCCGTTCAACGAGATGGGAGATGCGTTTCCATCAGCTCACCCGAATGCTGACAATCAGAAGCTGGCAGCGGCCTTAGCAGCGCTCGATCCTCCCAGGGAGTACTACCAGCAATACTTGAGCTCAGAGAAGGCGAACGATGACATGTGGCACCCTCCGCAAGGTTTACATGCCTTTCTTCGAGCACTCTTCTATGTAAAAAGTGGCGATTGGCCTGGCAACGACCCACATCCGTTGAAGGGGAGAACTGCTGCGGAACTCGCAAAGATGCCAACCTACTACGTCATGGAGCTGGGCAAGACGATGCCTGAGACGGTCGCTCTTTTTATGCCTACGGCCAAGGACATCGCTGCCTGTGGATGGCTCACCGAGGCGGACCTCGAAGTCTACACGGCGGAGTACGAGCGCACCGGATTCCAAGGCGCGCTGCAAGCGTATCGCGTGTTCTCCGATCCAGAGCTGATCGCTACTTTGCGCCTATTCTCGGGCAAGACCATCAATGTACCGTCGCTCTTCATTGGTGGGAAGAGCGATTGGGGAACCTACTCGGCACCCGGAGCACTTGAAGTGATGAGAAGCAAAGCGGTGACGAGGATGGGTGAAATTGAGCTAATCGATGGAGCTGGACACTGGATTCAGCAAGAACAACCGCTTCGGCTCAGTGAGCTCCTACTCGCATTTATTGAGCAGCAGGGATAGCTGTCGCTCCTTCGCGCTTCACGATGCGTCTGAAGCCCTGTGAGACGGTTTCGCCTCAGAGACACGCCGTCCTCACTCGCCTGCTACGCATTTCTTTGTTTCACGATCACACCCAGTTGCATGGAAGGAAAACTGATGAACCACGTCGAACTTTGCTTTAAGGATGCAGTCGCCACAATGACACTCAGTCGCCCTGGCGGCAACAGGATCGACTTCCAGATGCGGGAGGAGATTCGGGATGCCATCATCCGCGTGGCTGAGAGCGACGCGCGAGTCCTTGTCGTAAGAGGAGCCGGTAATGACTTCTGCCTGGGAGGGGACGTTCGTGATTGGGTAGGGGTCTCAAGTGCGGAGCTGCGGCCCCGCATTGGAATCTATGCCGACGCACTGGATCGCCTCGATAGCCTTGCCATTCCGACGCTCGCAGTGATTCAGGGCGGCTGCAGAGGTGGTGGCTTCGAGCTCGCGCTCAGCTGCGACTTCATCCTTGCCGCAAGGACGGCGGAGTTCTCCTTTCCAGAGGCACAGGTGGGGATCCTGACGCTCCAGGGTGGCATGTACCTGCTTGCTGAGCGGATCGGGCTGCCAAAAGCAATGGAACTCGTGATGCTTTCTACCCCTGTCAGTGCTTCCCAACTGCTCAATTGGAACGCCGTAAACACCGTAGTGGCGGATGACGAACTGGAGGCAGCCGCCTCGGAGATGGCAGGCCGCCTTGCGGCAGGTCCAACGGCTGTTTACGCATGCACGAAACAGCTACTCAGGATATGGCGGGACAAGGGTCGTCCGGCAGCGCGCGAGGCTTTGTACGACATGTCCATGCCTTTCTTTGACACGCCACAGGTACAGGCATCTCTGAAACGAGTTGCCAATGCGTCAGCCTAGATCCTTGTTGCGGAATGAGAAGTGACTGGTCGCGACAAGTCCCATTGTTGGAAGTGATAACCATCCAAATGGCCTCCGAACTCCTCGCAACAGCCCGGAAGAGGGCCGTTGCACATGATTACCCAGGAACCAGCTACCCTGAAATCACCGGAATCCGTCCTCACCGATCCCCGCAGCCCGTGCGTAGCCGTACACCCCGGTAAGTTGCTGAAATCAGAGATTTTGTACGCAAATTCTTTGTTTTGAATACTTTGCAAGTCTACCGCGACGCATCTGTGACAAAACAAAGAATTTGCGTCCAAGACATCCAGTGGAGGGGGGAGGGGGCGCCTCGGCAGGCAGTCTGCTGCAAACGGCCCAGCGAACCTGACGCGAAGAATCCATTTCGCGGGAGTCAGCTTGCATGGCGTGGGTTCGGCAGGGGATCGGTATTGGTAAGTCGTCTTGCGTTTACCGACCCCCCTACAAACGAACGGCTATCGAACAGATGCTCCGCCGATCCTGCCTGCGCACGCGGTACGATGGGTTCACGCTTCAACATGTCTCGATTGCCTCCACGACCGCGGTTTACGGCCGCCCTGCTCTTCTTTCCCTCATTGGCAGGAGCTCTGCTGTGCCTGATCGCCGTGCCGCTTCGTGCCCAGAAGCCAATCGATTCGCAGGTATTGCAGGAAGGCAGCACCACCACCGAAGTTGGCCTGCTCGACGGAGCGGAGTACCGCATCGACGTTCCGGCGGACTGGAACGGCTCGCTGGTGGTCTACTTCCACGGCTATGCCGAGCATGGCGTCTCCTATCACATCGCGCAGCGCCTCCATCCGGACCTGGAGACGCTCATCGACCGGCACTACGCCGTGGCACAAAGCGCGTACTCCGAGGGCGGCTGGGCGGTGCAGCAGGCCTATCCCGAGACCGAGGCGCTGCGCCATTACTTCGACCATAAATACGGTCATCCCAGGGAGACCTACGCCGTGGGCGGCTCCATGGGCGGCGCGCTGGTAATGATCACCCTGGAGCTGAATCCCAAGCCCTATCTCGGTGGCCTGGACCTGTGCGGTGCCGTGGGTCCAACGTTTGTCTCCTTCGACCGCCGATTTGCGCTGCGGGCAGCCTTCGATGTCTACTTTCCGGGCGTGATGGGCCCGCTGGTCCCCATTTCACCGGAGTTCGACGACACCGCGGCGGTGCGCGAGCGTGTCGCCAACGCCCTGAAGGCCAATCCCGCCAACTCCATGCTCATCCGCAACCTGATGGGCCTGCACACGGATGCTAGCGTGGCGCGCGACATCAGCTACTTCACCTTTGTGCTCGCGGACATGCAGCGCCGCGCGGGCGGCAATCCCTTCGACAACCGCAATTGGATCTACAGCGGCGCCAACCCCACCATCACAACCAGCGATGTAGCGCTGAATGAAACCGTCCACCGCTACACCGCCGACCGCAAGGCCCGCGACTACCTGATCCACCACTACACCCCGACCGGCCACCTTGGACGCCCCATGCTCGCCGTGCATACCGTGTATGACCCGCTGATTCCGCCGGGGCTGCTGACGCTTTACAACGAGATGGTCGAGGGAGCCGGCTTCGGCGACCGCCTGGTGCAGCAGTACGTACCGCACGACGGCCATTGCTCCATCACCCCGGAGGAGATCGGCAGGGCCTTCGACGAACTCATCACCTGGACGCACGGCGGGGCGCGACCCGTGCCGGGACTTTTGCGGTGAAAAATTGAGGGTATTTGTCCTAAAAAGCGACCTTTCGACCCGAAGCGAAACGGCTGTGTCGTCCCCTGAGCATTGTTCTCTCGACCGGAGGGAGAACCGCCCAAGAAAGCCGGATCGATTTCCTCGCTACCCACCGTCGCTATAATGAACCATGGCAAATGTCTGGTCAGAGGTGCCTGCGCGCAGCGTTCCTGAGAACGCGGCCGGGGCCATTCCGGCATCACCAGACGCGCATCGGAGTGCCCCCCCGGATGCCCTCCACAACGCCGGGACCAGCGACTCCGGGATGCGGCTGGAAGCTGCCCTGCCCAGCCTCCCTGGGGCGCTGCCGCAAAGCGCGCAGGTAGCGCTGGACGAGCCCTCCGGCGCGTTTTCGCCGGAGCCGGCACACGAAAATCAGGCAGAGGCGAAGACATCACCCGCCGGGACTCCCCCACTCGCCGCCACCCCGAAGTCCACCACCGACCCCCTGCATCTCGAAGAACGCTTCGAGCACATGCTGGCAACCCTGCATTCCAATCGGCCGGGTGACGATCAGGACCTGGTGCGCGCGGCGTGGACCTTTACCCAGGCACAGCACGAGAGCCAGAAGCGCGCCTCCGGCGAGCCCTACATCATCCATCCGCTCGAGGTTGCGCAGCTGCTTGCCGAGTTGAAGATGGATGCCACCGCGATCGCCGCGGGGCTGCTCCATGATGCGGTTGAAGACACACCCGTCACCACGCCCGAGATCGCCAAGCGCTTCGGCGAGCAGGTCGCGCACATCGTCGACGGCGTCACCAAGCTCGACAAGATCAAGTTCGCCAACCGCGAAGACGCGCAGGCCGAGAACATCCGCAAGATGCTGCTCGCCATGGTCGACGATGTGCGCGTGGTGATCATCAAGCTGGCCGACCGGCTGCACAACATGCGCACACTGGAGCATCTGAGGCCTGAGAAGCAGGCTCGCATCGCCCGGGAAACACTGGACGTCTACGCTCCGCTGGCGCACAGGCTGGGCATGGGCAAGCTGCGTGGCGAGCTCGAAGACCTCGCGTTCCGGTTCGTCGACCCGCAGCGCTACAACAAGCTCACCGCCGAGGTGGATTCCCTGCGCGGCGAGGGCGAAGCGTTTCTTGACCGCATCGTCACAACGCTCGAATCGAAGCTGCGCGAGGCGCACATCAGCGCCCGCGTCGAATCGCGCATCAAGCGCCTCTACTCCATCCAGCAGAAGCTCAACCTCCATGCCATTCCGGTCGAGCAGGTCTATGATCTGTTCGCCGTGCGCGTCATCACCGAGACCGAGCCCGACTGCTACGCCGTCCTCGGCCTTCTGCACTCGACATGGCGCCCCGTTCCCGGGCGATTCAAAGACTTCATCGCCATGCCGCGGCCGAACTTCTACCAGTCCCTGCACACCACGCTGATCGCCGAGGGCGGCCACCAGTTTGAAGTGCAGATCCGTACCCAGGAAATGCACCGCGTCGCCGAAGAGGGAATCGCGGCGCACTGGAAGTACAAGGCCTCCGACGCCGTGACCGCCAATGACGAGCAGCGGCTCGCCTGGCTGCGCCAGCTCATCGAGTGGCAGCGCGAGATGCCCGACCCCAACGAGTTCATGTCCACGCTCAAGATGGATATGTACCCCGAGGAGGTCTACACCTTCACCCCCAAAGGCAAGGTGATCGTGCTGCCGCGCGACGCCAGTCCCGTCGACTTCGCCTACGCCATTCACACCGATGTCGGCCATGCGACCACCGGCGCCAAGGTCAACGGCCGCATCGTTCCGCTGCGTTCGCGGCTGCGCAACGGCGACATCGTCGAGATCACCACCCAAGCCGGCCATGCGCCCTCGCGCGATTGGCTCAGCTTCGCCAAGAGCTCGCGCGCGCGCAACAAGATAAAGCACTGGCTGAACGAAAACCAGCGCGCCCGTGCGATCGAGATCGGCAAGAAATTGCTCGAACGCGAGGCCCGCAAGCTGAAACTCGGTCTGAACCGGTTCGAGACGGCGGACTTCGATCGCGTCGCCAACGAGTACGGCCTGGGCGGCGAACAGGATCTGCTGGCGGGTATCGGCTTTGGGAAATATTCCACGCGCCAGGTGTTGAACAAGCTCGATCCAGGCGCCCGGGACGCCAACGCTGCGGAGGCCGCACACGAGGAAGGCGCCGTCTCCAGCGCGCTCTCGCACATGAGCGAGGCTGTCAAGCGCGTCTTCTTCGGCAAGGGCTCCGAGAGCCTGCAGGTGGAGGGCCAGGACGATCTGCTCGTCTATAGAGCCAGATGCTGCAACCCCATCAAAGGTGAAGAGATCATCGGCTATGTCACCCGCGGCAAGGGGGTAGCCGTGCACGCGCGCACCTGCCCCAATGTGCAGAACCTGCTCTATGAGGCCGACCGGCGCATCGAGGTGGAATGGGCCACCGCCGCACCCGCCCCAGGCTCAGCGAACAGCCACAACAACGGCGCCAAGCCGACCACCTATCCGGTCAAGCTCACCGTGCTTGTGGATGACCGCTCGGGCCTGTTGAAGGAGTTCGCGGCGATCATCTCCGAGGATGGCACCAACATTAAAAGCGTCGACACCCGGCCCACCGAAGATGGCGGCGTCCACGTGGACTTCGTCATCGAAACGCTGGACCTCCGCCACCTCACGCGTATGCAACAAAATCTGCGCAAGGTGCCCGGCGTGCGCGACGTGCACCGCGTTCAGAAGCTCTAGCGGATACCTCATGTCAGGCGGCGCTGTTTCCTTTTACAAGACCGGACCTATGCCCATCTCCTCGGGCAGGCAACCTGCGTAAGCGAAGGAACGAACCGCATCAGTGGCTGGGCACCAATTTCACGGGCGCGCTGATTGCACATGATGACCGCTGCAGCGGCCCCATCGGACGTCTGCGAACTATTTCCGGCGGTAACGATTCCTTTGGCATGAAATACCGCCCGAAGCCTTGGGGGCATAACTGCGAATGATCGCTCTGCCGCATCCTGCGATCGGTTTCCAGATCGTTGCTCTCAACAACGCTATCCAAGGACCTGCTTGGCGATGGTGGCAAGCTGCATGTTGCTGGTCCCTTCGTAAATACGACCGATTTTTGCGTCGCGATAGAGCTTTTCCACCGGATAATCCTTCACAAAGCCGTATCCTCCGAAAAGTTCCACGCAGGTGCTTGCTATACGCTCCGCCGCTTGAGATACGAAAAACTTGGTCATCGCCGCTTCCTTCAGGTAGGGGAGTCCTGCTACCTTGCGCCGCGCAGCATCGTAAACCATCAGCCGGCAAGCCTGAATTTCGGTCGCCATCTCCGCCAGGGAGAACTGCACAGCCTGAAATTCAGCGATCGGTTTTCCGAACTGCTTTCGCTCTTGTGTATAACTCGCGGCGTGTTCCCAGGCTCCGCTGGCCAGCCCCAACATCTGCGCGGCAATGCCGATTCTGCCTTCGTTGAGCGTTTCGATGGCGATCTTGTATCCCTTACCTATTTCGCCCAGTACCGCCGACGGCGGCAGCCGGCAGTCGTCGAACAGGAGCTCACAGGTTGATGAGGCCCGAATTCCGAGCTTGTCTTCTTTCTTGCCAACCGTGAAGCCGGGCATATCGCGTTCGACCAGAAAGGCCGTGATGCCCTTAGAGCCTGTTCACGATCTTCTGAGTAACAAGACAAGGAAAGCGAGGTGGACCATTTGCAGGCTGGAGTTGAGTTTTCGTTCGCAGTTTTTCCAGAGTCTCCGGCACTTTTCGAGCCAGGCGAAGGAGCGCTCGACGACCCAGCGCCGTGGCATGACGGCGAAGGTGTGCAACTCGCTGCGCTTGGCGACCTGCACGGTGGCGCCGAGCTTTTGCTCAACCGCATCGGCGAACGGTTTGCCGGAGTAGCCGCCGTCCACCAGCACGCTGGCGACTTGCCGCAGGTTTCCGGCGCAACGATCCAAGGCCGCCAGAGCGCCCTGGCGGTCGGTCACCTCGGCCGTCGTAATGGCCACAGCGTGCGGCAGGCCCTGCGTATCGACCGCGATATGGCGCTTGATGCCGGAGACCTTTTTGCCCGCGTCATAGCCCTTCTGGGTGGCCGTGTCTGTGTTCTTCACGCTCTGCGCGTCCACGATCAGAAAGCTGGTCGTGGCGCTGCGCCCCTGTCTGACGCGGGCCTCGCCAACCGATTTTTTTTAAGGCCTGCTCCAGAACGCTGCTGCCGTCCGGACCAGGCTCACTCCACTTGGCGAAGTACGAATGCACGGTGCGCCATTTGGGAAATCCGTCCGGCAGCAGGCGCCACTGGCAACCCGTCTTGAGCAGGTACAACACCCCGCAGAACACCTCGTACAGATCCACCGTGCGCGGCTTGGTCCGCTTGCGAACCCCCTCCAACAACGGACGAATCAACTCAAACCGCTCCCGGCTCACATCGCTTCCGTACACCTTCTCCCGCATAAGGAAAGTGTCAAGGCAAAATGCCCAGCCCGCTAGTAACTAGATCGTGAACAGGCTCTTATAGCCAAGAGCGGAGTCGATGGTGGCGAAGACAATGAAGAGGCCGGCTTCCGCGGCATTCGAAATCCACAGCTTGCTGCCATTCAGGATGAACCCATCCCCATCGGGGCGTGCTGAGGTTTTGAGCCCAAACGCGTCTGACCCTGAACTCGCCTCGCTAAGCGCATAGGAACAAACAAGATCAGTCACTATCCGGGGCAGGTATTTCTGTTTCTGCGCCTCTGTGGCCCATCGCAGAAGCGCGTTGACGGTCAGAGTATTTTGCACGTCGACCAGAGTGCCCACCGCTGGGTCTACAGCTGAAATCTCCTCGATGACGAGGATGGACGAGAAAAAAGACGCACCCACGCCTCCGTGCTCTTCCGCTACTTCAATGCCCATGAAACCCTGATCGAAAAGCTTCGCAATCAGGGCAGGACTCATTTTCTGAGCTTCGTCCATTTCACGGACGATTGGTGCGATCTCTCGCCTGGCAAACTTCCGAACCGTCGTCTGGAGGAGCAATTCCTCTTCGCTTAGCTGAGTGAGCGGCAAGTGAGCGTGGAATTCCGGCGCGATGTTCATATGCAGTTACCCTGTCCTGCAAAGATGCAGGTTCTCTCTTATGCTGAACTTGGCTGAGCCGCTTCACATGCTTCAACGAGCATGTTCATCGGTTGGTGCAACCACTTGAACACGCGTGCTCAAGAATAGTCAATAGGATCTCCATTTCATCCGCTTTGCCAGAACAATCCGTTATCGCCCGGCACTTTTATGGATGAACACGCTTGTTCATTCTACGCGATGGCTGCCGCTCGAAATTCCGTTCGCCTCTGATGACGTCGATATGCTGCCAAATACCGTTCGTCTTCGGTGTAAGCATTTGGATACACTCGTGGGACCGGCCTGAGTTGGAGTTCCGCATCAACATTCACGAAAGTGAACACGCAATTATTGCTCAGCGCGGTCATCAGCCTGTCGCGGCTGATTCGTGTGATCGAGGTCTCGACGACCAACGACGTTCGGCCCGTGTAGGTGATCTGGCTCACAAAGTGCAATTTGTCACCCATCCGGACTGGCTGATAGAAGTCGATCCGATTGGAACATACGAGAATGGCGCGGTGGTCCGCGATCATTTCCGCGCAGATATGGGCGTACATATACGCGTGGTGGATGACATGGCCGCCGAAGATGGTTTGCGGAACGTTCTCGTATTCAGGATAGGTCCGCTCCCAGCCGCTGGTTACGAGGTTCCGTGCGAGCAGGGGACGTGCGTCGGGGATATCGAGTTGGCGATGTAGCTCGTGCAATAAGGCGTATTCTTCGACCGTCGGGGATTGAAGTGCGGTCGTCCGCGCACGCTCCGACCTTCTTTCGGCGGCGCGTCGAGCTCGTCGCTTTTCTTGTTCCGATCTATATTCGAGTGGCTGCACCACCAGACTTTGCCCGTCCTTCCGCGCCACCATCGTGAAGAAGCAGCTTGCAATGTGGCGGCTTTCGGAGTCACTTTGTTCGATTCGTATGCCGACCTCCATCGATGTTCGTCCGACGAAGTTAACGCGGGCGTGAAGGACGATGTCTTGCTCAATGTCGGGAGCATTGCGGACCTCGAGATCGTCCATCGCGGCGGTTACAACTCTGGCGTCGCTTTGGAAATGCCGCACATATCTCAAGGCTGTCTCTTCAGCCAGCTTGTCCAACACTTCGAGCATCACGCCTACCCGCAGGTTTGCCCTCACGTCCTCGTCCGTCACCATAAATTTGCGGCGAAGCGCAGGATCGGAATGGAAGCTCAAGCGTTCCGTAATGGATGTATCCGCAGGCGTCATGATTGTCTAAGTGTCTACGATACCTGCCGCTCGAACGATTGTGCGAGTGGTAGGTAAGAGGTTCGCCCGTTTCATCGCGAGTCCGTAACGGTCGCCACGGCTTCGAGACAGCATGGAACAGCTGACATTCAGAGCGAGAGGCCGATTTGGCTATGGTCCAGAACGGACAGGGCAGGCTTGCCCAGCGCAAGCAACCGCGTTGTACTCGTGATGGAAGCGAATCGATAAGGGGGACTTATGGAACTCACGGACCTGAGCGGTATGGAAAAGATGGAGCTCAATCAGCAGATGGGCGAGACGCATGACACCAGGGCGCAACCGGGCGAAAAGGCGCCGGAAGCCAACTTGCGGGTTGATGTGCCGTGCTGCTGCCCGGGCTGCTTCTCGTTTGATTTCTAAACGATCATAAGTGGCCGTACTTTGAAAGCGCATCCAGTAGCGCAAGGCCCCGAGCGATCTCGCTGCGTGCGCCGGTCTCGGTTTTGGACAGTTGTGAGGCAGCTATTGCGACTTGAGTGACAAGAGCGACCGGTATAGCGATGATGCCGTCCGCGTCGCCGACGATCATGTCTCCGGGTGAGATAGTAAGCCACTCGCAAAGTGCTCCGCGCACCTTAACGGGAGTCTGCGAGGCAGTGACCTTCCAGCGGCCCACACCTTGCGCGGGCGTACGGTAACGGGTGAAAACCGGCATGCCGCACTCACGCAGGAAGCGGACGTCTCGGACGCCCCCATCGACAACGGCCGCGACCACGCCGCGAGCTCGCATGGCGGTGGCGAGCAAATCGCCGAAACAACAGACGCCCTCCATCCCCTGGCCCGCCCAAAGGGCCACAGCTCCTAGCGGCATGCCGTCGATGGCTTCGAGCTTGGCGCGATCGCTGCCGGAGAAGGTGCAAGCCTCGCCTGCGACGGTATAAGCTGGGCCCGCAAAAGTGCTTCCTTCGAGAACAGGAAAGAGTCGATTATCCAAGACCGGAGGCTGAAGCGTTAGCTGATCGAAGATGTCCGCGACGACGGCAGTGCCGGCCGCGTCGAGGATGGCGATGATGTCTTGGGGCTGCATCGAGCTAAGGTAAATGAAAGCGGCCCGTCCGCGCAGAGCCAGCGCGGACGGGACCTGAGTAAGCAAGCTTTTAGCTGGCCAGCGCCAACTGAGGGACTTCCTCGATCTCTTGGGCGGCGAGACTCGCTTGCGCCACGGCCAGTTGCGCCACAAGCAGGCGGGAAGGTGAGCAGGAGACATAGTCGACGCCAAGCTGCTGGAAGAAAGCGATCGATTCCGGATCCCCGCCATGCTCGCCGCAAACGCCAATCTTGATCGATGGATTCACACCTCTCACATGCGTGATCGCCATGCGCATCAGTTCGCCGACACCATCCCGGTCAATGGTGACGAAAGGGTCTGTTTTGAAGATGCCTTGCTCAATATAACTGTCTAGATAGCTGCGCGCATCGTCACGCGAGAAGCCGTACGTCATTTGCGTGAGGTCGTTCGTGCCAAAGGAGATAAAGCTGACGTGCTTGGCGATGGGACCGGCGCAGACAGCGGCGCGCGGTAATTCAATCATGGTGCCAATTTTGTAATCGACACGCATGTTGTGGGTGACGAAGAGCTCAGAGGCGGTGGCGTGAATAAGGCCTGCCAACACACGAATCTCCTGTTCAGAGGACACGAGGGGAACCATGATCTCTGGATGCGGCTCGAAGCCTTGGCGGGCGACGACAATGGCCGCCTGAAGGATCGCGGTTACCTGCATCCGAAGTATCTCCGGGTAGGTTAGTGAAAGGCGACAGCCGCGATGACCCATCATGGGATTGGTTTCGCTGAGAGCATTCAGTTGTGCCTGCACGGCCTCCAGGCTGAGGGCGCGCTCCCAGTCCTCTTCGCTGCGTGCCGAGGCAATCTCTAATGCAAGATCCTTGCTCGATGGCAGGAATTCGTGAAGCGGCGGATCTAGCAAACGAATGGTGACAGGCTTCGGCGACATTGTGCGGAAGATTGCTTCGAAGTCACCCTGCTGGATGGGAAGAAGGAGTTCGAGCGCGGCGATGCGTTCGGCGGTTGTGGAGGCCATAATCATGCCGCGAACATGCTGCAGGCGGCCCGCGGCAAAGAACATGTGTTCGGTACGGCAAAGGCCTATGCCCACGGCTCCCCGTGTGGTGGAGACGAGTGCGTCGGCGGGCGTATCGGCGTTGGCGCGGACCTTACAGCTATCGACATTGCCTGCCCATTTAAGAAGCTGGTCAAGTTCCGGGTGATGTTCGCTCGTAGGTCGCAGAGGCAACTTTCCCGCAAAAACGCGCCCGGTGCTTCCGTCAAGTGAAATCCAATCCCCTTGATTGAAAAGTTGTGAGCCAATGCGCACCCGGCCTGTACCGGTCTTGATCGCGATGTCGCGCGCTCCCGTGATGCAGCATTTGCCCATGCCGCGAGCGACAACGGCGGCATGGCTGGTTGCTCCGCCGCGTGCCGTGAGGAAGCCGACCGAGGCATCCATGCCGTGGATGTCGTCCGCAGTTGTCTCTTCGGTAAGCAGGATAACCGGGTCACCGTTTGTATGCATGGCGACAGCCGCGTTCGCCGAGAGTGCGAGCATTCCAACGGCGGCACCGGGTGAGGCCGGCAGGCCCGTGGTGAGTGGGGTTTCGGAAAACTCCGAAAGGTCAAGCTGGGGAGAGAGCATCTCGACGACGCCTGCCGGGTTGACTCGGCGAAGTGCTTCTTCGCGATCGATCAACCCTTCGTTTGCCATGTCTACAGCAATTTTTACCGCCGCCAGGCCGGCGCGTTTGGCCGCGCGCGTCTGTAGAAGAAACAACTTTCCCTCTTGAACGGTGAACTCGAAATCCTGCGCATCTTTGTAGTGGCGCTCCAGCTTCTCAGTCAATTCGAGGAGTTCGAAATAGACCTCGGGAAGAGTGTCTTCGAGTTCGGAGATGGAGAGGGGCGTGCGAATGCCGGCAACGATGTCTTCTCCTTGCGCATCGGGGAGGTATTCACCGAAGACGAGTGGTGCGCCGGTGGAGGGATTGCGGGTGAACCCGACGCCAGTGCCGCTGGCCACTCCGCGATTGCCGAAAACCATGCTCTGCACTGTGACCGCGGTTCCCATCGTTTCGGCGATTCCATTGAGTTTCCGGTAGAAAACCGCCCGTTCGCTGCGCCATGAACGGAACACAGCCTCGACGGCCATAAAGAGCTGCTCCATTGGATCCTGCGGGAAAGGTTTTCCCGTGTGCTCATGAATGACCTTTTTGAAGGAGTCAATGGTGAAGGTGAGTTCGCGCTCTGCGATCTGTTCGTGACCCTCGCAAATCCCTGCCTGGACTTCAGCAGCGGCTTCCGCAAACGCATGCTTGGATATACCAAGCACCACGGAACCGAACATCTGGAGCAAGCGGCGGTAGGAGTCGAGGGCAAAGGTCGGGGAGCCACTGCTCTGCGCGAGACCTTGAACGGCCTGATCATTCAGGCCCACGTTGAGAACCGTGTCCATCATACCGGGCATTGAAATGGGGGCTCCGGAACGAACGCTGACGAGCAGTGGATCGCGCGAGTCGCCCAACCGCTTGCCGCTCTGCTGCTCAAGCCAAAGCAAGGAGCGTGTCAGTTCGCTCCGCAGCTCGGCGGGCAATGCGCCGTGCTCCAGGTAGTGGCGGCAGACGTCGGTGGTGATGGTTAGACCGGGGGGAACGGGGATCGATAGTAGCATCATCTCGGCCAGGCCGGCACCTTTCCCACCGAGCAGGTTACTCATGGTCCCGTTACCTTCGACCACGTCTTTGCCGAATTTATAAACCTGTTTTGCCAGATGAATCATATTGTTAACCTCGCGCGGCTTCGCCCTTGAATTGCTTACCTCTAACCGTAGGCGTTCCGATGCGACGCAACAAGGAGGCCTCGTCCGAACCGGACTAGGGTTCAGATTGACTCTGGCGCCGAGGTGTTTCTTGCCGGATTAGCTTCCGCCTCCGTATGGTTGGGGCGGAGAGTTGAAGGGTCTGTGTGGTCACGCGAGTTTGCGGGACATGGAACGTCTGTTCTTCGGAAGTATGCTCTTGAGGGATGGAAACATTTTGACAACGGATGCAGTAGGTAATTCGAATCTAGTGAAGCGTCTTCAAACCGCGCTTTTCGAACGCGACATCGCGACTGGATTTCGTCTGCTGGACGAGGCATTTCCCGCTAAAGGAAATGCGGGCATCGCCACGGACGAGCCCATCCCGCTGTTGCTGTGTATCGCGCAGTGGGTCGACCTCGGCTACCGCGACATCAGCTTTCTCGAGGCGATGAATGTGGCGCCTCCTACCGCCGACCTGGCGCGGCTGCCGCTACAGGACTTCCTCGAGTTGCGCATGGTCGAGGGCTACCGAATGCTGGCGACGGAACGTTTGGAAGACGCGATCGACGTACTGGAAGTGGTTTTGCGGATTGGAGACGGGGTTCTCGGAGATTACCCAATATTCCTGGTCAATTTCTGGAAAGGGCGTGCACATCGCAAGCTGGGAGACTATGAGCGCGCTGCGGACAACATTGGTGCGGCCCGTCGCGCCGCAGAACATGCAGGCGCGGCGAAGTTAGTGGCGGTAACGAAGATCCATGAGAGTTGGCTGGCATTTCAGAGCGGAAAGCGACAGCGTGCGTTCGATCTATTGACGGAGGCAGAGAAGGAATTGCTGTCAACAGGCCATTCGCTATCGCTCGGCAACATCGAGTCCGCGCGCGGACGCTTCGTGCGCCGGTCTGGCGACTACGCCAGCGCGCTTCATCACTTTGAAGCTGCGATGAAGCTGTATCAGCTCGGCTGCCCCGACCATCCTAATATGGCTCGTGCACTCGTAAACGCAGCCTATGTGAAGCGGCTGATGGCGCTCGAATCACAGCCACGGGATGGCCAAGCGAGCGGGGTAGTGCATGCGAAATCACTTCGAATGAGTCGCGAAGCATTGAACCTGCTGGAGCAGGCCGGAAAGATCTACAGCTTGCATCACCACCAGACCGGAAGCGGCTCAGTCCTAGTCAATGCGGCGCACATTCATCTTGAATGCGGAGATATAGATCAGGCCACAACGGAGGGACAGCGCGCTTACGACCTGGCCGAGCTTAAAGGCGATCAGATATTGATGGCGCGGGCCAAGGTCGTGCAATCGGCGGTCGAACTGGCTCGATCCGAAGAGCAACTAGGGGATGAACCTAACATAGGTTGGCACGCAAATACCGCGCTCGAGCATGCCGACGCGGCAATTGAATTGGCGCGGCACACGCAGAACAAGCGATTGCTTTGCGAGGCGTATATCGCACGTGGTCTCGTTGCAGCTTCGGACTTCTTTCAAGACTGGGATGGGGCCAAAGACTTTGCTGGCAAAGCCGCTGGATTATTGACGCACGACGATCGTGACCATTTGTATAAGCATCTTGGAAATCTGAAGTCCAAACTGGCAGGTGTGACACACGTCGATTCAACGCTCCGTGCGTGGTGTGACGGGCAGCTTGGCGATAAGACGTTTCAGCAGGTTCAAGAGGAATTTGCTGAGTTGGTCATCCCCAAGGTGTGGCTGCGAAGCGGGAAGAACATCTCGCTGGTGGCAAAGAATCTCAGTATTTCTCCGAAGAAGGTGAGGCGAATATTGCGGAGTACAAACAAGCTATGAACTTCACTCGCCGCAATGGTATAGGTGATACCTGCTGCCACAGAACCGCGGTCTCTACGGGATTTGGTGCGAGATCGACGAGCTGGTTGACATCAGTCTTCTCGTCAGGGCGTCCGCGTTCAAAATCAAACGCCATGCGTCTATGTCCGGCGGCAATCTGCCGCGAAATACCGGGACCCTGAAGGGTAGAGCACATTTGCGTCGAAGAAGACCCCGAATGTCGCCACGAATCAGATCCCGATCTCCTGGTCGTAGGCAGGCAGTTCGTTGAGGGCCGCTAGGCGTTCTGAATGGACTCGCCGCTTTTGGGCGATCAGGGACTCAAAGCGCACCCGGCGATGAGTGCCAACCTTCCTGTATTCGATCTTTCCTTCATCGAGCAGTTGAATGAGAGAAGGCCGAGAGATGGTCAGCAGGTCGGCAGCTTCCTGCGTCGTCAATTCAGCGTAAACGGAGATCACGGTAACGGTGTTTCCGCGACCCATCTCGTCCAGGATTCCGACCAGCATCTTTGCCGCTGAAGCGGCGCTGTGAGTCGTTGAATCGGAAAGAAAGCACAAGCAGGATGATTATGCGAGGGAGAACAATCGTTGGCAAGGTCATGCAGTCCCCGATTGTTACTGGTAAAGGCCAAGGTCATTTATAGGCAAGGGCAACATTGCTCTTCATTTGTTCCAAGTCCACCTTGCTTAGATATTTGCCATGCAGGACAACTCCCCAAATCTTATCGAGGTTGCCGGCGTCAGGGATCGGGTTTGCGTCAAGCAGCACCAGGTCCGCATTCTTCCCCTCAGTGACAGATCCCATGGTCGCTTGACGGCTTAAAAATTCAGCGGCATTGCGCGTTGTCGATTGCAGCACCTGTAACGGCGAGAGACCTGCCGCAGACAATTCGTGAAATTCCTGGTGGAGACTGAAGCCGGCAACGAGCCAGATACCACTGACATCGGACCCAGCCAGGATTTTCACGCCGGCATCGCTCATCAGCTTGCTTACGTGCTTTTGAAGTTCGTAATACTTCTGTAGAGTAGCCACCGCCTCGGGTGTCAGCGTGCCAAATTTGTCACCGAGAGCATCCCACATAGCTTTCCGTTCCTTGCTCACGTATCGGAGATTGGCGTTGTTGCGATACATCGGATCGTTGCCATAGTCCTGAGTACGCAGCCGGATCAGTGTGAGTGTCTGCCATGTACCGTTTTTCACGAAAGTTTCCGCCAGCGTCTTACACTTAGCATCGCTGTATGTGTCAATGACACGCTGGTAAAAAGGGGCATTGGCCGCGCCGTCGAAAGCACGCGGCTCTACGATCAATTCCATGGGTGGCGGCATCGGCACCTTGAACCCCTGGGTCAGGACCGCTTTGCGAATCGCATCCGCGTCGGTCGAGCAGTCCAATACCAAGCCTAGACCTGCGCCAAGGTGATCAAAGGAAGGCATTTTGCCGGAGTTGCTCGCGTCGAACGCTGAAACATTCGGAGGTTGGTGCTGTTCGCCTCCTTGAAAGATGATCTCGGGCGCAAGCACTTGCCCGGTCGATGATTCGGCGTTGACTTTCTTCGCCAATTCCACGAGGGGCGGCGTAAAAGACTCTTCGCGAACAGCCGTGATTCCATTCGCAAGCAAAAGTGGAAAATAGGTTGGAGTCAAGGTAGCGGTGTCGACCGCGTGCGCGTGCAAATCGACAAAACCCGGTACGACGTACTTGCCGGCCGCTTTGATAAGCTGCGCCGATCCTTTCGCAACGACGCGTCCGGAAGTAATCGTTTTGATCACGCCATTCTCAACAATGACATTGCGATGCGGACTGATTTCGCCGCTAGCCGTGTCCACGACCGCCACGTCGGCCAGCACCATGCCGGAGCTGACGGTAACCGTGGACTGCGCCCCAGCGAAATAGTCGGTGCATATTATGGAACTCAGGGCAACTGCGTTTCGAATCATGCTTGCAAAGGTCATCAACGTTCCCCTAGATTTCATATTCGAATCAATTGTGAAGCCGTTCTAAAGCCTATTGGCCAGAGCGTTACCAACGCTCGGCTCGGGATTATCGAGCCGAGATCTCGCGCGCTGCCTCGAGTAACATGCCTGCAACGACATCTTCGCCCTGCTCACGGATGCGTGAAGACGAGGACACGACCGCAAGCGCCAAGATCCCATCTCCTTCAGGATCGAGTATCGGCACCGCCAAGGTGGTCGTTGAGGCCGAATCTGTATCCGCCGTCGGCGCGCTTACACTTCGCGCATAACCCTTGCATCGAATGTCAACTAATTCCTGCTCGAAAGCGCTCTTGCGCGTTGCTGAGTCCGCGCCCAGAGAAGGCGCATGTTGGAATTCATCGTCGGTGAATGGCCCCGTCTGGTCTGGATGCATGAATGCCGCGAAAATCAGCCCAACGGCGGACTGGGTGACACATACTACTTCGCCTGCGGCCATCTTCTGCCCCGGAGGCGATGACGAAGCTTCCCAGTGGATCACCGTGGGTCCGTGATTTGCCCATGTAGCAAGACAGAGCGTGTACCCGCCCATCTGGGTGGCGATCGTGGGCATCAGGGAAATAACCCGATTGATTGTTCTTGTTCCAACGGGACTTTGCACTTCACCTTTATGCAGCAGATTCAGCTCGAATGCACGAGCCACCGCATACTTTCCCGCAGCGAAGGCCAGGGTACGCCGGGGCGCAAGAGCGATCCTTTCGACCTTGCCGATGTAGATGACGTGATCTCCAGCAGGGTAAGCCGCAAAGTGCGAACATTCCAGGCGAGCCGCGGCGTCCTCCAAGATTGGCACGTCGCCAAAACCCATCGTATGGGGAATCCCATGAAACTTGTCTTCACGGGACTTGGAAAAATGGTTCGAAAGATTCATCTGATCTTCCGCGAGGATGTGGACTGCGAAGTGTGAACTTTCCTGAAAGGCTTTGAAGCTTTTAGAGGTACAGGCAAGGCTCCAGAGGATCAATGGTGGGTCAAGAGATACGGAGCTAAACGAGTTGGCTGTAATACCGTGTCCGATACCCTGCCGGTCACGAGTGGTCACGATGGTCACACCCGTGATGAAGGTACCGAGGACATCACGCAACTGGCGAGAGGTAAAAGTATCCTGAGCCATCGTTGATGGTTCAGGAAGATCGCTTGTCGGCCGAGCTTGATATTCCGATAAGGGCCGTTCCTTAGTCATAAGTCCTCTTTCCCATGCAGATCTACGCGGTACGGAAGTCGAAATCGAAGGCCGTTTTCCAAGCATTGAATTGATCCGGTGGCCAGACTTGAGGGCGTAATGGAAGCGACTCGTGCCAGGGCCTTGGGTCAAAATAACCGACGTCGGGCAGAAAGATATCCATGTCCGTGTAGAGTTCGATCAACACATGGTCGGGATCAAAATGGTACGAGGCGTAGTTGTGTCCAGCGGTGTGCCGGGAAGGACCCCATACGATGGGAATCTGTGCGTTGGCGAGCTGATCTGAGGCCAGATATTGATGCGCGCCGCCGCGAAGCTCAAAGGCGATATGGTGCAGCTTGGTAATCGGTGCGCCAATGACATTGATGGTGTGGTGGTCATAGTTGCAGGTCAGGAAGGTGGCGAGGCCTTCAAACCAGTCGGTCGTGTGGAAACCGAGCGTCATGGCGAAGAAGTTGACGAGCTTCTCTGGTTCCGGAGTAAGCATTGCAATGTGACCAAGGCGGCTTGGCACGATGCCGACCTTAGCAAAACCGGGGGCCGACGTCTCCATCTCCTTGAAGAACTCGAAAGAGTACCCGGCGACCGACACGGCGAGGTGCTCCGAAACGCCCGGACGCGTTCCGAGTTTCAGAGCCGGCTTAAGGTCGAACCGCAGGAAATCCTGTTCTAAATCGTGGAGGTCAGTTGCAGCGGTGAGTTGAAACCCAACCGCCACCAGGCCAGATGTCTCGCCGGGACGCAGAACAATGTTGTGATGGTCGGTACCAAGGCTAAGGTAATGCGCGCCATCCGGGGCCTGATGGGTCAGGGAAGCGCCAAGCATCTGGGTGTAGTAAGCGAGTTCCTTATCCATATGAGCGGAAGAAAACTCACAGAAAACAATGCGGAAGGTCTTTGGCATTCCATCTCCTTTGTGGGCCTCGTTCTCTTTGGAGTCAAGCCCAATGCGGCACTGTAAGATAGTCTGAAAGCATTCAAACTCAGTGAACGTGTTCGCAGAAAGGGTGCGGCACGAAACTGAATTTGTCAAATTTGCTTGTCGGCCAACCGCCGTGACCCGACCGGCTCGTGCACTGATCGCTCACGCTTCGACTCCATTCGGTGAACACGATAGACTCGATTATGGAACTTGGAGTAGAGGAGAGCGTCCTCGAAGGCCGTAAGATACGACGAAGCCGAGGCAAGGATGTCATGCCCGGAGGGGGTTGCAAAGGATGCCATCGGCAGAAGCAATTGACGAGGCGAAAGAGCCACAAGTCGCAAAAAAGCCGCGCCGTGTGGGTGTTCGCCAGCTTTCCAAGCAGGAAAGTCAGCATAAGATTATGGTGGCCGCACGCGAGCTTTTTGCTGAGTTGGGATATGACCGAGCAACCCTTCGGCAAATAGCCGCCAAGGCCGGGCTTACCGTCGGGGCGCTGTTCAATCACGTTACCGACAAGCGCGACCTCATCTACCTGATCTTCAACGAGGAAGTGAGCACCGTCGTTGATCTCGCTCTCCTTTCTCCGCGGCCCTATCAGAGTTTCGCCGCTAAGCTGCGCAGCATCACGGAGCACTACTACCGATTGTTTGCCAATGAACCCGTTCTTTCGAGAATTCTGCTGAGCGAGGTCGTCGTGTTGTCACCAGGCATGCATCTTGATCGGTATCTGATGCTCCGTAAAAAGCTCTTGAACGGATTCGAGGAACTTGTCTCTCAAGCCCAGCAATCGGGTGAAATCAAAGCGACAGAAGACCCGGAAGTGATCAGCCGTTCGCTTTTTTTCGTTTTCGCGGCGTCGATCCGTTGGTGGCTTGCGTCCTCATCCCGGCCGGAGTGGCGTGAGGGTATGCGCGATTTTGATCGCTTGTTGCAACTCCAGATGGACGGCCTTGCGCACGGTTCATCGGAGAGGGACAAGTCTTTCTAATCCGGCTGCCCCGAACCATTGAGGGCACGAATTCGACGGAGAACTTGCTGGCAGCACCAACTCTATTAAGAAGCCATAACAGCCCACGATTGCTGGCGGGCCATGTCCTGAAGCAAAGGGCTCGCGAATCCCGAAGTAGTTTCCACCGCACTCGTTCGTCGCGCAGCCTTGACAACTCCGGGGAACGTCCTTCAGACTTTTCAAGCTGAACATGTTTTTTGAAAGCGCAACCGGAAGTCGAGAACCAGCAGAGCGTGTGTGGGCTCCGCGTATGCGATAGAAATTGCGTCCGTTGGGGGGAAGGCATGAATAAACTGTGGGCGACTGCACCCGATGCCTTGCGAGGTATCGTACAAGATGGCATGACTCTGGCGATAGGCGGATTTGGTCTTTGTGGCATTCCGGAAACGCTGATCGCAGGCCTCCGCGAGTTGGGCCCTCGCGATCTCACCATCGCAAGCAATAATGCGGGCATCGATGGAGTTGGACTAGGCACGTTGCTGGAATCACGCCAGATCCGCAAGATGATCTCAAGCTATGTGGGCGAAAATGCAGAGTTCGAGCGCCAGTATCTCGCGGGCGAGATCGAGGTTGAGTTCTGTCCGCAAGGCACACTCGCGGAGCGCATGCGGGCAGGCGGAGCGGGTATCCCCGGCTTCTACACGAGAACCGGCGTCGGCACAGCGGTGGCGGAAGGCAAGGAGCACAAAAACTTCGATGGTCAGACCTACCTTCTCGAGCGCGGCATCCGCGCCGATGTGTCGCTCGTAAAGGCATGGAAGGGCGACACCCACGGCAATCTCATCTACCGGCACACCGCCCAGAATTTCAATCCGGGTGCGGCTATGTGCGGGAGGATCACTGTGGCCGAAGTCGAAATTCTTGTTGAGGCGGGGGAACTCGATCCCGCACAGATTCATACTCCCGGCATCTATGTGCAGCGTGTCGTGCATCATCCTGAGCCCGCCAAACATATTGAACGCATCATGACCAGGGAGAGATAACAATGGCGTGGGACCGGCAACAGATGGCAGAACGTGCTGCCCAGGAATTGCGTGACGGTTTTTATGTAAACCTGGGCATCGGTATGCCGACCCAGGTCGCAAACTACATCCCCGCGGGAGTCAGCGTTACGCTGCAATCGGAAAATGGATTGCTTGGCATGGGTCCGTACCCGACACCCGGCGAGATCGATGCGGACCTGATCAATGCCGGCAAGGAAACGGTGACCTACCTTCCTGGAGCAGCCATTTTCTCTAGTGCGGAATCATTCGCTATGATTCGCGGAGGTCACGTTGACATAGCGATTCTTGGCGCCATGCAGGTCTCTGAAACGGGCGATCTCGCCAACTGGATGATTCCGGGCAAGCGGGTAAAGGGCATGGGCGGTGCGATGGACCTGGTCGCCGGGGTCCGGCACGTCGTCGTCTTGATGGAGCACACTGCGCCGGGAGGAAAGCCGAAGCTGTTGCGCGCCTGCACTCTCCCGCTTACCGGCATGGGCGTTGTCAACCGCGTCATTACAGAGCTTTGCGTTCTCGATGTCACGACGTCGGGGTTCGGCCTTGTGGAACTTGCCCCGGGCGTGAGCTTCGAAGACGTTCAGCAGGCAACTGATGCGACGGTGAACGTTCATGAAAGGCAGGCTATCCGTTGAAAATCGTTATTGTTCAGGCGCGTCGAACCCCCATCGGCAGCTTTCTTGGGGCGTTCAAGGACGTGTCCGCCGTGGAGCTGGCAAAGACGGTCGCTCGCGAGATTCTCATCAAGATCAACGCGGAAGATGTCAGCGATGTCGTTCTCGGAAACGTCCTCCAGGCCGGCCAGGGGATGAACCCCGCGCGGCAGGTGGCGCTCGGAAGCGCTTTACCCATGTCCGCCCCCGGCCAAACTGTCAACCGAGTTTGTGGCAGCGGCATGCAGGCAATCATCAGCGCGATGCAGGCTATGAAAGCGGGCGATGGAGAACTCTATCTGGCCGGAGGAGCGGAAAACATGTCGCGGTCTCCGTTCCTCGTGGAGGGCATGCGTGCCGGCCATAAGCTTGGCAATACCAGTCTGGTCGACAGCATGGTGCTCGATGGCCTGACTGACCCCACGCATCAATACCATATGGGGATTACCGCGGAAAACGTGGCCGCGAAGTTCCATCTGACGCGCGAGGAGCAGGACGCTTTTGCGCTCGAAAGCCATCGCCGTGCGGCCGGCGCGCAATCCAGCGGTTATTTTGAGGAAGAACTTGTGCAGGTGACGGTGCCCTCGCGGAAGGGCCCAACGATCGTCAGCAAGGATGAGAGCATACGTCCCGACACCAGTATGGAGGCTCTGGCAAAATTAAAACCGGCCTTTCAGGCCGACGGCACCGTGACAGCCGGCAACGCCAGCGGCCTTAATGACGGCGCGGCAATGATCGCCCTTTGCACGGCGCAGTACGCGCAAGCAAATAACCTACAGCCGCTCGCCGAAATTGCCGGCTACTCTACTGTGGGCGTGGACCCGGCGGTCATGGGTTTGGGACCCGCCGCCGCGGTGCCGAGAGCGCTGCAGCGGTCCGGACTCGACCTTGGCGCGATCGACCTTTTCGAGCTTAACGAGGCCTTCGCTTCGCAATCGATTGCAGTGATTCGCGATCTGAAGCTTTCGCCTGAAAAAGTTAACGTCTACGGGGGAGCGATCGCTCTTGGCCATCCCATCGGCGCTTCTGGGGCGCGGGTCGTCGTGACCTTGCTCCACGCTTTGCGCAAACAGCAGAAGGAGTATGGTGTTGCCAGCCTCTGCATTGGCGGGGGAATGGGCATAGCCTTGGTCCTGCGTAATCCGTCTGTTTAGGCTAGGGCTCGCTTTATCCTAAGAAGGAAAACCTGCTTGACAAGGTCTGCATGCCTCCGGCACTCTCCATTCATAAACGTGTTCACTGAATGCGGTTGAGAGGACGGCGAGTGCAAAGCGGGAAAGTGCCCTATGACCAGATCACTGGATCGCAGCTAAGGATGCTCGAGTCCGAGCAAATCGATCGGCATTGGGGAATTGTTGCCGCAAGCGCTCTCTGTCTCACACTTTCAGTTGGAACGCTTCTGCTTTACTCTTTCGGCGTCTTCGTCCGACCCTTGGCGAGCGAGTTTCACTGGACCCGGACGCAGATTTCGGGTGCGGTTGCCATCGGCCAACTTATGATCGCGCTTACTTGTCCGGTCTGGGGCACGCTGGTAGATCGTTTCGGTCCCCGCCCAATTCTGCTCACTTCGCTGGTCGGAATGTCCATCGCGTATTCGTCGCTGGCATTACTCACTCCGCACTTATGGCACTTCTATCTGGTGTTTGCGTTATTTACCATGCTCGGCGGAGCCGCCTCTCCGGTGGGCTATGCCGCTGTGCTTGTTAGAAGCTTCCAACGGCGTCTCGGTCTTGCATTGGGGCTCGCGCTCATGGGCATTGGGCTCGGCGCCTTCCTGCTGCCAAAGGCGGCTCAACTGCTGATCGAATCTTATGGCTGGCGCGGCGCCTACGCCACGATCGGCATCTTTACCTTGCTGGTCACGTTTCCCGCGGCTCTGTTTGCGACGCGCTATGCACGGACACCAGTGCTTCGGCCCGGTACTATCGCCGTGCCCATCCTGCCGCTCGTATGCACCCGGGCCTTCACGCTGATGTGTGTGATCTTCATCGCGCTCGGACTGGCAAGCGGTGGTGTCATCGCAAACCTGGTCTCCATGATGATTGACAGAGGCTTTACACCACCCGCGGCCGCGACCGTGGCGAGCTTGGCAGGACTTACCGTCATTATCGGGCGTGGAGGCATTGGATCTCTGCTGGACAAATGGAATGCCGCCCGTCTGCTGGGGTGTGTCGCCTTGCTCATCTTCATGGCGATGTTATTGCTGGCATATGTGCCCGGTCGGCCGGCAAGCTACGCCGCCGCGCTGCTCGTAGGCTCGGTGCTGGGGGCGGAGGTCGACTTTACCGCCTATCTTATCCGGCGATACTTCGGTAGAGCCGCGTTCGGCCGGCTCTACGGCCTTGCATTTGGCATCTTCAGCCTCGGGGTCGCTGCAGGACCGCTTCTGCTCAGCTTCAGCTTTGATCGACTTCACAGCTTCCGCCCTGGCTTGCTGCTCCTGAGCGCATTGGCTGTTGCGGCGTCCGCTCTCACCTTCGCTTTGCCGCCTTTCCCAGGCGAAGTCACGCTCCCGGAACCGGCACGCTAGGCGTCCCTACGGTGCAGCCAGTTCGGCTGCATCATGGGCATCCGGCATCTCCCCGTGGACGCGGCCAGCGACCCGCTCTTTCATTTCATTCAAGTCCTGGGCGGTGTAATAGGTTCCATTGCGCACCACGCCGGCAATCTTGTGCAGGTTCTGCGCGGTCTGCACAGGGTTTCCGTCGAGTACGACAAGGTTTGCCGCTTTGCCTTCTTCCACAGTGCCCATGTCGGCTTCCCGGTTCAAAAACTGTGCGCCGAGCAGCGTCGTCATCTGCAGAATTTTCAGCGGGGAAAGCCCCGCCTTCTCCAGCAGATCGAACTCCTGGTGCAGGGAGACACCGGGAATGACCCAACCTCCGCCATAGTCGCTCCCAGCCATCATCGGCACGCCTGCTTTATCGAAAGCCTGCATCAGCTTGATCTCCAGGTCGTCCATCCGCTTGAGCGTCTCGCGTCCAGCCGCGGAGACCTTCTTCGTATACATTTCAGAAACCTTCGTCCAGAAGGCGCGGGTCGATGGATCGATGTACCGCAGGTCGGCGCTTTTCGTATACAACGGGTCGTCACCATGGCGGTTTGTGTGGTTGCGAATGAGCGTCGGACACTGCCAGGTGCCGTTCGCGGCAAACGTCTCGCCCAGTTCCTGAGCTTTGGCGTCGTTGAACGATTCGACCAGCTTTTGCGTTCTTTCGAGCGCCTTCGGGTCCGCATTCAGACGTCCCAGGTTTGGATTGGCAATCATGATTTTGCCAGCTGCTTTCATGGCCTCAGGCGATAAATCGGGTGGCTTCGGCGGTTTCATCTTCAGGATGAAGTTGATCAGCCAGCCTTTGCTGGAAGCCGCGATGAGCATCAAGTCCAACGGGCCCATATGCTCCATGACCCTCATGCCGGCCTTTGAGGCCTCCAGCACGCTCACGCCTGGAGAGAGATGACCGTCGTACGCAAGCCCTTGGCGATTCGACTCCGCAAGCGTTGCCATAAAGACTTTCGGGTTCAGAAAGATCGTCTTGATGAAGTCCGTGCCTTCCGCCTTCTGACGCTTCACTTCGGCGACACCCGCCTCCACTGTGGGAGCATTCAGCGGAATCAGGATTTCCCCGCACAGGCTCAAGATTTCAGGTGTGTACGCATCGAGTCCCAGGGTGCCATTGCGCCGCGCCCGCAGCAGCTCGGTCGACCCAGCCATATGCCGCGTTCCAGTGATGCCATGCGCCAGCATCAACATGCCGCATTCCAGCATGCCATGCTCCTCCTGCAAGAGATGCGTGTGCATGTCGAGATAGCCGGGCACCACAAATTTGCCGGTGGCGTCGATCTCTTCCACTGCTCGTCGGGGCGTTTCGCCGGTCGGGAGAATCTGCTCAATCCGCCCACCTGACAACACTACCGACCTGTTGGGCGCGAGCTCGCCCGTGCGTGTATCCACAACGGTCGCGCCGCGGAGCAGGATTCCGCCGCGTGCGTCGCCTTTGTTCCCGGTTATTGCCATCGATTTCGCCATCGCCTCACCTGCCTGTGTTCTGTCTGTTGCCGCACGAGTCTAACCTGCGTACCCGCGTCCAACCACCTTCAGCCCTGGACTAACGCCTTTGCCAGCCTTGGAAAGAGCTTCAGGGCATTCTCAGATTCGATCGCCTTGCGGTTCTCAGGCGTATAGGCATTGCTTTCCAGCGCTGCCACGAAGGGGATATTCATCGCTTTGTTCATGAAAGGATAGTCGAACCCCATCATCATACGGTCCGGCTTCGCGATGGTTGCGAGCGCGGCCATTTGCCCCGGCATCGTCGCGGCGGTCAGATCGTAATAGAACGATTTCATCAAACCGGCCCGCTCAACCCCAAGTGCCAGAGAAAGGCGCGGATAAATGAAGGGAATCGTTCCGCCACCGTGGGCCAGGATCAGTCGCAGGTCAGGGCAGCGCTCGATCGTTCCGCTGCGAAGCAAATTAGTGGCCACC
This sequence comes from Granulicella sp., assembly GCA_965276885.1. Lineage (GTDB taxonomy): Bacteria > Acidobacteriota > Terriglobia > Terriglobales > Acidobacteriaceae > Granulicella. Next base: position 67,143 of record OZ255702.1, read on the forward strand.
CGCGTTGTGTCGAATGGATATTCCAGGATCGGCGCAGTGATGCCTACACTGAGCGGAGCAAAATTTGGCGGGCTTACCGGATGCACAAACACGACGGCCTTTCGTCGCTGCAATTCGTCAAAGAGCGGGTCAAACTCGGGCGCACCCAGATAGAGCCCGTTGTAGTTGCTTTGCAGCGCTACGCCATCCAGACCTAGCGTATCCAGAGCGTACGCGATCTCGGCCAGGGCGGCATCTACATCCGGCAGCGGCAGGCTGGCGTACGCACCGAAGCGCGGTGAATGCTCGCGAATCGTCTGCGCAGCGAACTCGTTGAGCGCTCGCGCCAGATCTCGCGCCGCGGCCGCGTCCGCAAACGACACCCCCGGAGCGCTCAACGAAAGCAACTGCGTCGCGATCCCGTACCCGTCCATCATCTCGATGGCGCTTTCAACGCTCCACGCAGGGATATCCCAATTGTCAATCTTCTGCATGCCCTCACTACGCATAGCGGCGCTGTAAAACTCGGGCAAGAAATGCGCCTGAACATCGATGTATTGCTTCTTGATTGTGCTCATGTATCCATTCCGCAGCATCATGTGGCTGCATGTCGCAATCTTTTTAGAGCTTAAGCATTGCCTTGCTCTCTTCCAGAGTTGCCGGCTCGCGCCCCAGGAGTCGCGCGATTGCAGCCAGACGCGACACCAGGGCTGCGCTGTTCGGCGCAAGTACGCCCTTGGACATGTATAGTGTGTCCTCGAGACCTGTGCGCACGTTGCCGCCCTCCGTCATGGCTGCGGTGGAAAGATCGAGGTTCGATCTGCCGATCGCGATCGCCTGCCACGCAGCACCCGTCGGAAGACGGCGTAATGTGTTTATCAAATTCTCGAGCGTCGCCCCCATGCCGCCGCGCACGCCCATCACAATGGAAAATTGCAGCGGCTCCGCGAGCAGCCCTTCTTTCAAGAGCTGCAACGCAAAATCAACGTGGCCGGAGTCGTAGACTTCCAGCTCAGCCTTGACTCCCAACTCCATCATGCGGGCCGCTAGCCGGCGCACTTCGTCAGGCGCATTGATGAAGACATTATTGCCAAATGTCATCGAGCAGGGATTGAGCGAAGCCATCCGAGGCTTCAATTCAACCAGCTTGGCTCGGTCTGAAAGAGGGATGCCAAAGCCGACGCCAGTCGAAAGCTGAACTAGAATCGGGCAGGTCTCCTCAATCCGCTCCATGGCCTCTCGTGCGATGTCGAGATCAGCCGTCGGCACACCCTGGGCGTCACGAACGTGAACGTGAGCCACAGTGGCACCTGCGGCATAGGCTTCCGCCGCGGCCACTGCAATTTCCTGCGCGGTGACTGGGAGAGCGGGATTATCGGCTTTTGTGGCCACCGGGCCGGAGAGTGCGGCAGTGATGATGATGTTATTCATCGCGGAGCGATGCTACGCGTTGGCATCGATCTTCGTCAAGATATTTAGGAGAACTCGTTCGCCGAGTTGATTGGGTCTGTCCTGATGGACATGTCTGATTATGCCTCTGCAAGCCATCTCGACTCACACCATGAGCGAATTGCTATCGATTCCGCATCCGCGGGACATGGAACCGAAGTCTGAACCACCTCGGATGAGGTTTTGCACCGTCACGAATCTAAAATTCACGATAAACGGGCCTCAAATACCCGCAATTCCAGGAGAAGACCGGCAATTTCATTCAAGGGGCAGATCGAGCTCCAACCTGAAACGCGCGGGACGTCTAAGGATTCGAATCTGGCGGAACAGACGTTTTGTGTTGACCTTGGCGCCGGACGAAGGTCTTTCCGAGAAAACTTGACAATCGTCAACCCGAAAGCGCACTGTTCGTTCGCTGGCAATTCAGCTTACGTGTTCGCCGACTTTGATGCCGATCAGGAATGCGTCGAGGGATCGCTTACTCGTATCCACATCCAAGGAGCCAACCCGTGATCGCTCGCCGCACCCGTCCTTCCGTGGTTCGAGTTCTGTTGCAAACACTTCTGGTCGCCATGCTCTCTCTTGCAAACACTATGCTGTTCGCACAGGGGACGGCTGCTACGGTCTCCGGATTCGTGACAGACTCGTCGGGTGCGACCCTACCCAGCGCCACCGTTACATATACCAATACGGCGACAGGTGCCGTTAGCAAAGCCACCACCAACAGTGAAGGACTATATCGCGTCACGGGTCTACTACCCGGCATCTACAAGGCAATCATTGCCATGACCGGCTTCAAGACTGCAGTACAGGAAGGGGTCGATTTGCAGATCGAAGCCCAAGTGACGCTGAACTATACGCTCGATGTCGGCGCAACATCTGAGGTAGTCGCAGTCAATGCGGATTCGAGCATCCTTGAGACTACCTCGCCGACCATCAGCCAGGTGATTGAGGGCCGTCAGGTTGAAGATACGCCGTTGAACGGCCGCAATACGATGAATCTGGTGGCGTTGACTCCGGGCGTGGTTCCCCAAGGAGGTACAAGCGGCGCAGCCAGCAACAACTCAAATGGCGGTGCGTTCACAAACGCCAACAGCTTCGGCAACTACCAGATTGCAGGCGGTCTGGCAGGGCAATCCTCCGTATATCTCGATGGCGCACCGTTGAATGTGCTGTTCGCCAATAGCGTCACGTTTGTGGTGACCCAAGATGCCGTGCAGGAGTTCCGGGTTGAATCGAGCGTGGTGAACCCGCAGTACGGGCAGTTTGGGGGCGGCGTGGTTTCGTTTGCGACGAAGCCGGGGGGCGGCCATTTCCACGGCACGATATACGAGTACTTCCGGAATACAATCCTTAACGCAAACAACTTCTTCAATAATCAATTCTCAATTCCGCGCCCAAAGTTCAACCAAAATCAGTTTGGCGCGACACTCGGAGGCCCGCTGGTAAAGGATAAGGCTTTCTTTTTCATTTCATACGAGGGGTACCGCCTAGCGCAGGGTGTGATCAATCAAGGCCGGGTGCCAACCCAGGCGGAACTCAACGGTGACTTCGCGGCTGACCCAAAGATCAGCAATCCGGTCACGGGTCAGCAGGTCCAGTGCGGTGGCGTACTGAATAAGTTTTGCATTGGCGCTCCGGTCAATCCAGCGCTCGACACCGTAGCCGATCCTACTTCTCAGTACCTAGCGAACACGATCCACTACTTTCCGTTGCCGAACAAATTAGCGGCGTCGGGTGCCGCAGTGAACTATCAGGCAAATGGAAAGGCGAACGCAAGAAACGCTCAAGAAACGATGCGCTTCGACTACAACCTGAACGCGAAGAATAAGCTGTTCGCGCGGTATACGCGCTTTGACCGAACACAGGACCCCACCGTGTTCATCAACAACCCAGTTGGGCCCTCGGCCTTTACCGGTGTGGGATCGAACGTGTCGCAGTATGTGCTGGGTGACACGGTGACACTGAGTCAGACGTCGATACTGGATGTCCACCTATCGTATCTGCGTTATTTTAGCTACTTGCAGCCTGCCAATACGAATGTGAATCTGGCACCCCTGGATAATGGGGATCAAGCGCAATTTTGGAATACAGCATCGAGAGAGGTGTCCCCGTACTTTCCTGCGGTGCTGATTTCGAATAACATTACCTACCCGTATGCGGGCGTAAACCAGACAGCAGAACAGCCGTTCAACATTTACACGGCGTCCGGCAACTACACCAAGGTGTTAGGCAAACACTCGTTGACCGGCGGTGCGGAATTCCGGCAGGAAGAAGGCTACGAGTTCAATCAACCCTTCGTCTCGGGTGCATTTGCATTTGCCGGTACCTCGACGGCCTGCATTCCTTCAGCGACCCACGCGTGTCCCGGAGGAATCGTTATTCCAGGCTCGGGTGCGACGCCGGTGGCCGACTTTATCTCAGGAGTCTTCGCGGCGGCACCGGTCGGCTTCACTACTACGACTCCCGTCAGCACGGTTACCCATTACGCCGGCTTCTTCTTCAACGATACATTCCAGATGTCGCCAAAGCTGACAATTACAGCGGGTGTGCGTTATGAATTACCTGGCAGCTTCTACGAGAAGCACGACCGGAATGCTGTGATTTTGCCTCAACTCGCAAATCCGCTGGTACTGGTCAATTCTTCCGCATACAGCAATCGGGGAGATCTGCAGGCGCATCACACACTTTTTTCACCCCGAGTGGGTTTCTCTTTTACGCCCCACGCAGGATCTACGTTGCGGGCGGGCTACAGTCTAACGTACCTTCCGCAGGACTCATCCTTCACCTCGCAGCCGTACTACTCCTCGCTTAACTCACCCGTAACCTTTGTCGCGCCGTCGAGCCGGCTATGCGCTCCACTTGGCTTTGTCGCGACTGGCGCGGCGGCTGGCAATCCTTGCCTTGCGCCTGGCAGCGTCGCAAAAACTGCGATCATCGAGCCCATGAGCCGTGCTGCCTATGCAGCGAATCCGGCTATCTTCTACGGTCAAACGATTACGGGACGCGAGCCGTTCTCGAGTTTTCCTTATCTGCAGCAGTGGAACGCGAATGTACAGCAGGCTTTTGGAAACAGCGCTGTTCTACAGCTTGCCTACCTGGGCGCGCGCGGGGATCATCTTCCGATCACTGGTTCGGTCAACATCAATCAACTTCCGGACACAGCCGTCGTCGGACCTCCTGCGACCACGCAGGCGCTGCGTCCCTATCCTTTGTTCCAGAATGTCAATATCACATCGCCCTACATCGGAGACAGCACATACCACTCCGCGCAGGTGACGTTTTCAAAACGCTTCGCGAGTGGTGGGACGCTGCTTGGGAACTATAGCTGGTCGAAATTCCTTGGTGATTCTGAGTCGACGAACGGACCGGTCGAAACGCATACGCAAGGTGTGATCCAGGACTACACCAACTTGCGCGGCGAGAAGTCATACCTGAGCTTCGATGTTCCGCAACGGCTAGTGATCAGCTATATTCTTGATCTGCCCGTCGGAAGAGGCAAGTATTTTTTGACTAACGCCGGCCCTGCGCTGAACGCGGCGGTTTCGGGCTGGAACGCGAGCGGCATCAATCTATTTCAGAGTGGGTTCCCGCTGGCCATAACGGGTGCACCCACGGTGGTCTCTGGTGCGTATGGAGCCGGTACGCCACGACCGAATGTGATTGCGGGCTGCCGGCAACAGACTGGTATCAGCTATGTGACCGCCGCGCAGCAGCAGGCCTCAATCATCAACAAGGCGTGCTTTTCAACCCCGGTCGCGGGCGCAACGGCAAGAACGTACTTCGGGAACCAGCCGCGCACGAGCGGATTGTTTCGAACCCAGGGAACGGATAATTGGGACTTCTCCATCGGTAAGACGACGCGGATTCACGAAGATATCAACCTGGTGTTTCGGGCCGAGGCATTCAACGTGACCAATCGAGTGCAATTTGCCGACCCTGGCCTGACGTTCGGAACTGCCACATTCGGTGTTCTAACCAGCCAAGCGAATCAGCCGCGATCTTTCCAATTTTCACTACGCGCCAATTACTAACAGGGACGGGCTCCACAAGCCCAAGGAGGACAGACATGGCTACAGCAGCAGCACCTTTCGCTCGTAACTACACCGCGTCGAATACCGATGGCGGTCCTAGGCTTCTGACACCGATTACGCAGACCGGCAGTGTCGACGTGAGCGATCTTGCTGGCGTTGCCCCTGACGCCCTGCGCAAAGCTCTCGTGGAACGCGCTAACGCCCTTCGTCCTCTGCTTGAGGCAAACGCTGCACAGACCGAAACCAATCGCCGCGTCGTTGAGGAAAACATCCGCGCCATTCGAGAAGCGGGATTGTTCCGTATCATGGTTCCGAAGCGTTTTGGCGGTTTAGAAACTGATATCCGCACCAAACTGGAAGTGTCAGCGGCACTCGCCAAAGGCTGTGGCTCTACTGCTTGGGCCACTACCCTCATGAACGTTTGCTCCTTTTTTTTGGGCCAGTCGTCAGCAGCTTGCCAGGAAGAGGTCTGGGGCAAAAATCCTGATGCGCGAATTGCCGGGGTGTTTGCTCCCCTAGCTTCCACGCGCCGCGTTTACGGGGGACTTATGGTTACGGGTAAATGGCCTTGGTCAAGCGGATGCCTCCACTCGGACTGGGCCATGCTTGGCGTTCCTGTAGTGAATGAGGCGGGTGATGTAATCGATCAAGGTATGGCCATCATTCCCATGTCAGAATGCACCATTGAAGAGACGTGGTTCACTGTCGGCATGAAGGGTACTGGCAGCAATACAACGATTGCAAAGGATGTTTTTGTCCCGGATCATCGCATCATGTCTATAGGCCAGGCTCTTGGTGGTGTACTCGGCACTCCTTACAAAGACGAGGTGTTGTATCGAGGCGCGATGATCCCCGTCGCGGCTTTGATTCTAGTCGGGCCGGTTATGGGTCTCGTGCAGCGGGCCCTTGAATTCGTGATTGAGAAAGCCCCCAAACGCAGCATTTCTTACACCTTCTATACTAAGCAGACGGAGTCCCCCAGCTTCCAGCTCGCCATTGCCGACGCCGCCATCCTCGTGGACACAGTCTGGTTGCACTGCCTGCGAGCCGCTGCGGATATAACCAGGGCGTCGGAAGAAGACCGCTTCCCGTCGTACACAGAACGCGCTCGCGTGCGCATGGACACGGGGTACGCTGCCGTAACAGCACGCAAGGCTATGGACCTCCTACTCTCAGCCCATGGTGCTTCGTCGTTTGCCGAGGCCAGCCCGCTGCAGCGCATGTGGCGAGACCTTGAAACCTGCACGCGTCACGCAATCATCTCGCCAGAGATCAGCCGAGAGGTGTATGGGAAGGCTCTGCTCGGAATCGAAGGCGGAGTCACGGCATTGGTGTAAACATACCGTCCTTTTCATCGACATCCGCCACTCTTGTATTCCAAGCCTGGCATGTTCACCTAGCCGCGGACGACAACTATGCTGCATATTTGAGGAGAGTCTGTGCGATTTGTTGCTTACCGACGGAACGGAAGTCATGTTCGTGCTTTGGGTGTTCTCAATGGAGACCGCCTGTTCGGATTGCAGGACGGTAATCCAGCGGACCTGACGGCCCTGGTGGCTGCGGGCGACGCAGCGCTCAAAGAAGCCGGCAAGGCAATGCTTGCGGGGAACGAAATCGATATCGCGTCCATTGAGTACTTACCGCCGTTCGGCTTTCCGGAAAAGATCATCTGCGTAGGTTTGAATTACAGGGACCACGCAGCGGAAAGCGGCTTCAAAGCTCCGGACTACCCGGCGCTGTTTGGGCGCTTTCCTTCGAGCCTGATAGGGCACAAAGCGCCCATGATCCGTCCGAAAGTATCTGACTTGCTGGACTACGAGGGTGAACTGGTAGCCATCATCGGCAAGCCGGGACGCAACATTCCGAAAGAGTTGGCGCTCGATCACGTGGCTGGATACTCCATCTTCAACGACGGGTCGATTCGGGACTACCAATTCAAGTCCGCGCAATGGATGATCGGCAAGAACTTTGATGGCACTGGTGCGTTTGGACCCGCATTTGTCACGGCCGATGAACTGCCGGCAGGGGCCAAGACTCTACGCCTGCAGACACGCCTGAATGGAACCGTGCTACAGGATGCGAACACGAGCGACATGATCTTCGATGTCGAGACTCTTGTTTCGCTTTTGAGCGATGCATGCGAGTTGAAGCCGGGCGACGTGATTGTGGCGGGTACGCCGAGCGGCGTCGGAGCGGCGCGTGACCCCAAGATCTTCATGAAGCCGGGCGATGTCTGCGAAGTGGAGATCGAAGGCATCGGTCTGTTATCGAATACGATCGCTCAACAGGTTTAGCGAACGGCAACAAGCAGGGAGGAACCTCGATGACAATGATTCGCAACTTCACCCCGCGCCCGAGGCGGCCCGGGGAGCTCGGGGTCCATTCGCTGGACCACTTCAGCATCACGGTACCAAGGATGAGCGTTGCAGAAGATTTCTACGCCGCGTTTGGGCTGGACCTCAAGGCAGACGGGAACAATCTTGGGTTGACTACCTTCCACGACGCTCATCGTTGGGGCGTGCTCAGTGAAGGTCCGGCGAAGAAGCTGAAATACATCTCTTTCGGTGCCTATGAAGAAGACATCGAGCCGCTGCGGCAAAGGGTTGAATCACAAGGTGTGCGCCTGATGGACCCGCCAATCGGGTTCGACTCGAACGGCTTCTGGTTTGCGGATCCGGACGGCATCCTTGTTGAGGTAAGGATAGCCGAGAAATCCTCGCCCAATCATAAGATGAGCTTCTCAATGGAATCGGGGCCGGCCGGCACTCGTGGCGCACCCTATCGCCGTTTGACGGATAAGATACAGCCGCGGCGCATGGCACACATTCTCTTGTTTTCAACCGACGTACGACGCGCGATCGACTTTTATGGAAGAACGCTTGGACTGCGGCTTTCCGATCGCTCCGGAGATGGTATCGCCTTCTTGCATGGTATCCACGGCAGCGACCATCACATGATTGCGTTTGCACGGTCGAATGCTCCGGGCTTTCATCATGTGAGCTGGGACGTGCCGCACATCAACCAGATCGGTCTTGGTGCGATGCAGATGGCAGATAAGGGCTTTACCGCCGGGTGGGGAATGGGAAGACATGTCCTGGGATCGAACTACTTCCATTATGTGCGGGATCCATGGGGCAGCTATTCGGAATATTCCTCAGACATCGACTACATTCCAGTGGATTGCGACTGGGATGCAGGCGATCATCCGGCTGAGGACTCGCTTTATCTGTGGGGTCCCGAGCTACCGAAGGATTTCATTGTCAACTACGAGGCGGATGTACCGGCCACGAATGTTTCCGCAGAACTGGTTGCGGCTTCCTAAGCGAAGACACGCAGGGTGAAGAAGGTTATGGAAGCAGTACAGCAGACGGATGTCCTGATTATCGGGGCAGGACCGGTCGGTTTGGCGCTCGCGATTGAACTCGGGCGGCGCGGTGTGCGCTGCCTGGTCATGGAGCAGAACGATCGTGTGGGTTTGAACCCTCGCGCGAAGACGACGAATGCCCGGACGCGCGAACATCTGCGACGCTGGGGAATCGCGGAGAACCTTCGCAAGGCTTCTGATCTACCGCCGGACTATCCATCCGACATTATCTTCACCACCCGCCTTGCCGGACCACAGTTGACGAAGATCCAGAATGCTTTCAACTGCTCGCCGGAAAAGAACGATATGTATTCCGAGTCGGGGCAATGGGTTCCCCAATTTGTACTGGAAGAGGTCCTGCGCGCGTACGCAGTAACGCTGCCAGGCGTTGAGGTGCGATTCAATACGCAATACGTCGCGGCCGTACAGGAGGAGCAGGGCGTGATAGCCACCGCTCGCGACACGGTGGACGCGCGGGAGTTCCAGGTACGCGGTCGGTACATGGTGGGCGCCGATGGTTCGCGCAGCGCGGTACGGGAGACGGTGGGCGCAACTATGCACGGGATGCGCAACATTGCGCAAAACTTCAACGTACAGTTTCGGTCGCCGGAACTGGCGAAGCTCCACAAGCACGGACCGGCCATCATGTACTGGCAGATCAACTCTGAAGTGCCCTCCGTGCTGGGCCCCATGGGTGACGTGTGGTACTTTATCGCGACGCGCATCGACAGTAAGATCGAAGGAGATGAAGAGGAACTGAAGGCTCTCATTCAGCGTTCGACTGGCTTCGAATTCGAGTTGGAAATACTGGGTACGTCTCCGTGGGCGGCACACAGCTTGATCGCGGACAGGTATTCTTCTGGTCGTATTTACCTCGCGGGCGATGCCTGCCATTTGCACCCTCCGTTTGGCGGGTACGGCATGAACATGGGCTTTGCCGACGGCGTCGATTTGGGGTGGAAGCTCGCCGCGAAACTGCAGGGCTGGGGCGGCGACGCATTGCTTGCGAGCTATGAGGTAGAACGGCGGCCTATCCATGAGTGGATCATCGAAGAGGCCATCGCGAACTACAACGCCTTGGGAAATCACTTGCTGCTGCCTGGGCTGGAAGCCTTGGGTAAGACCGGAGATGCGACGCGGCGCGAGGCGGGCGATGTGATTTTTGCGGCAAAACAACGAGAGTTTCGCACGTTGGGTGCAGTGCTCGGATATTGCTATGACAACTCGCCCGTGATCGTTCCCGATGGTACCGTGGCGTCGCCAGCCAACTCGAGCATCTATCGCCCTTCGGCACATCCGGGCTGCCTGGCCCCCCATTTGTGGCTCGTGGATGGGACGTCGCTGTATGACCATTTCGGCGAGGGGTTCACGCTTCTTGTTACCACGCTAGGCGATGACACAGACACGAGTGAGGCCGAAGAAAGCGCCCGAGCAATGCGTATACCGCTGAAAGTCGTACGACCGGAGGAGCCTCGCTTGCGACCACGTTATGCGGCAAGCTTTGCGCTCATACGACCGGACCAGCACGTGGTTTGGCGCGGAGAAAGCGTGGAAGACCTCGCTCCTGTGTTCAAGCAGATCACGGGTCAGGCATAGCCTAGATTCAGTTCGTCAAAACAGAGCGTGTCGCCGTAAAACAGCGACAAACGAGGTAGGTCGCCCGTGATTGCATCACTGAGAACAATAAAACACGCTTCGCTTAAACGCTACACTTCCAAGTCTATCGATATCTTAAGTCTGTGCTGGCGGGTCTACGTGCCCGTGATGCTAGCGGCGCTCGCCGGGAGCCTGGTCGGACCGGCGCATGGGCAGGGTGGCCCGGGCGGACCTTCTTACGCGATGGCGCGGCATCGGTCGGAATTGCTGGCCCAGTGCCCAGCGATCATCGCTCCGGCAAATGCGGAGAAGCTGCCCATTCACGTCACCGTGTGGGGAGAGAACGGTCCGCATGTGTTACTGGTACATGGCGGAGTACAGGGCAACATAGGCGGCGGCCCCGCCACCTTCTTGAAGCAGGAAGCACTTTCGAAGATGGGGTGGGAGGTGGAGATGGTCGATCGTCCGGGCTTTGGTAACAGCCCGACTCGCGGCGATGATGATATGTTGGCGGACTCGCTTTGGGTTGCGCAGAAGCTGGGCCAAAGCAGCCATCTGATCGGGCATTCATTCGGCGGCGGTGAATCTGTACTGGCAGCAGGGCGCCGTCCGCAAGCCGTTCGCTCCTTGATTCTGGTGGAACCTGGCCTTGCCGCTCTGCTGCAGACTGACGCGGGAGCCAAGGCCGATCCCGTCCTGCAGCAAAATGCGGTTCAAACCGCCACCGCCTTTCTGGCGGCGAAGACTCCGGGAGAGGTGATCCTCTCCGTCGTAAGCATGATGGGAACTGACAGCGATGGCAGCCCAAATCGCGCTCAGCGGATGCTCGAAACCGACACGGCAATGGCCAATCAGGTCGGCTGCAGACTTCTGCGCGCGCGCCAGGGCACGGCCACCGAGTTCGAGGCGGCGGTCGACGCCATCGTCAAGGCCGGCATTCCCGTGCTCGTGGTCACCGGTGGATACAACCCGGTAATGGACGCGGCCGGTGAGGTAGAGGCGCGCATCCTGCATGGGCGGCACGTCATCGTCAAGAGCCCGAATCACTTCGTTCAGCAGGCGAGCGCGGAAGAGTTCAATCGTGTGGCCGACGACTTTATGAAGCAGGCCGACGCGGCACGGGCCCCTGCCCGCTGACGCCTCGCCGGAGGAGCAGGGACCGGGGTTCGCTGGCAACCGATCGAGCCTGGCGCTGAAGGCATCCAGATAGGTATGAATGTGGTCTTGATTTTGCTTGACGGAAAAAGCCTCGGTCGTGCCGACAATCAAGACAAGACCGACCCAGTAGTCGGTAACGCGGGCTCTACTTCCGCCGAAAAGCTAGGCAAAACCGCGTCGTAGGTCCTCGATTAGAGGTAAGCCAGCGAGACAAGGCATCACGGTTCGACTTTAGTCTAGGGCCGGCCAATTGCCGGCCCTAACCGTCTTTCGCTACTGCGCCAACTGGTAGTTCACCGTAATCGTCGTTTCCACCGCCCGAGGCTCCCCGTTCAGCAGATACGGCTTGTAGGTCCACTGGTGCACCGCCTCGATCGCCGACTGCGCCAGCTCCGGCGGCCCCGAAACCACCTGCAGATCCTCGATCGCGCCATTGCTGTTGATCACCGCATGCAGCACCACAGAGCCACTGATCTTCGCCGCCTTGGCATCTTCGGGGTACACCGGATTCACCTTCGTGAGCACCTGCCCCGCCATTACCCCGCCGGAGATTCTCACTGTCTTATCCGAAGGCGTGGCAGCTGCCTGCGGCTCGCCCGCAAAGACGTGTAGCCGAAACGCCATGGCCGAGCTGAACGCTCCCACCGAAAGCATCGCTGCCACTATCCCCAGCGCTATACGCTGCCCCCATCCAAGTGTCTTCCGTCTTGCTGTCAACATAAAAATTCTCCTTTCCAGCGTGTTGGCATCGAAGATTCCGATGGCGTGGAGGTTTGTGCCTGGCGCCCCGCCCGCGAAGCGGGAGGCTAAACGCAGAAGTGATTTCGCATACCGTGTCGAACCCGCGACCGCCTCGGCAGCCATCGCGTCGCAAACCATCTCGCGCGTCTCCGCCACATGCGCCAGCGTTCCCCGCAACGCGGGATGGAAGGCTACCGGCAGGCTCACGAGCCGGTACAGCAGGTTCTTCGCAAAGTCCTGCCTCCCCATATGCGCGAACTCATGCGCCAGCGCCGCCCGCACATCCTCTTCCGGGCCCGATGCGAACCCCTCCGGCAGCACCAGCAGCCGGTCGCGGACGCCCACTGTGACAGGCCCACTCACCGTAGCCGAGATCGCCACACGTGCATCTTGGACCCCGAACCGTCGCCCGTAGAGCACGGCCCATCCCGCCATCCCGCCACCCGGACCCGCATTCCTGGAGGCCCTTCGCAGCTCATGCGTCCGCCACAAACCCCACAGCAGCTGGGCGGTTAAGACAGCAACAACCGCGAGATACAAAGCCGCAATTCCATTCAGCAGTTCTGCCGGCAGACCCACACTGCCATGCAGGCTGCCGTCGCCAAAGCTCACCGAAACACGCGCTCCGTGGCCAGCCGTCTCAGCGTCCTGGTGAAACCTGAACAAATCGCCCAACCACCACAGAAAACGTGCCGGTGCCGTGCTCAGGGCCGGCAACAACGGATCGAGCAGAAGCGCCGTGACCCAGATTCTGTGCTCCACTGAAGGGCTGGATTGCCGCGTCCACCGCGTCAAAATCAACGCACCGAGATAGACCAGCGGCACCTGCCACAGGGCATTGGCAAGGTACTCAAGCGACCACGCCGCCAAGGTGCTCATGCCTCCTCCTCCCCTTGCTCTTCAAGCATCCGGCTCAGCTCCGCAAGCTTCTTCGCATCCAGCTGACGGCTCTTCACCAGGCTCATCACCAGCTCTTCTCCCGAGCCGCCAAACATGCGGTCCACCAGATCTCGCACCGCCGTGCCCGTTGCCTTGGCTTCGCTCACGGCGGCGCTGTACATAAAGGCGCGCCCCTGCAGCTTGCGTTTCAGCTGCCCTTTGCGTTCCAGAATGTTCAGCATGGTTTGTACGGTTGTATAGGCCAGCTGCTGCTTCAGGCCCTCCTGTACGGTGCTCACCGTACACGGCCCACTCCGCCACACCGCCTGCATTATCTGCAGTTCCAGCTTGGTAAGAACACTCGCTCCCTTCCTGCCCATAGCGCCCTAGCTCCTAATTTGTTAGGACAATAGGCGCTCACCCCCGCGCTTGTCAACTAAAAGTTTAGGACCTTCGGGTTGCCTGAAGGGAATCTGCGTTTGGGATGCCTTTCTGTCATTCGCCCTGAGCGCAGTCGAACGGGAGAGAATCCGCGGTTTTGGCAGGCCTGCTCATCTTCAGCAAAGCCTCTCCACACACCCGTCCAGCCAGTAACGGCACTTCCGGTTGCACGCAAAACACCGAAGTAATGACATTCTCAGGCCATTACCCCTGCTCCAGATGTGCAAGAAACTACAAAAGAGGTATCTTCATCGGCAACAGATTAGGGGATGCTTAGGCATTGCTTCCACTCCCCTGCACATGTAGAGGCTGCCTCCCATGCATCAACTCTTTGCCGCTCTGTTTGCGATCTTGATCTCCTTCTGCCACCACTCCCCCGCCTCTCAAACCCCAGGGAACACCTTCGCGTACGAGAGCGCGAAGCCAACCCCGGTTCTCTCCTTTCCGGCCCGCGAAGACCTTGTACGCAATCCCTCCGAAGCCAGCTATGCTGGCTCAGAATGCCTCTCCTGCCAGACGATGACCGTCTCCTATATCGCGCGCTAGATCTGGCGCGCGAGGTAGCAGCCTTTGCGTCACCCAATCCGGCGGTCGGCTGCGTTCTCGTCCGGGATGGGCAGGTGCTCGGCGAAGGCGCGCACCGCTATGATCTCCGCGACCACGCCGAGATCGCTGCCCTCAACGATGCCGCAGGTCGCGGGCACACCGTAGGCGGTGCTACCGCCTACGTCACGCTGGAGCCCTGCTCGCATCACGGCCGCACCGGCCCCTGTGCCGGCGCGCTCGTGGCTGCAAAGATCGCCCGCTGCGTCATTGCGACCGTCGATCCCAACCCGCAGGTGCGCGGCAGCGGCATCGCGAAGCTCCGCTCCGCGGGGGTCGAGGTCGCCGTTGCCGATCCAGCCTCCCCCCTCGCACAAGCGGCGCGGCGCCTGAACGACGCCTTCGCCTTCTCGATTCAGCACGGGCGACCGTTCATCACCCTGAAGTCAGCTATCTCCGCCGACGGCAAACTCGCCCCGCCTCCATCCACGCGCAAGACGGCCGCCCCCCATTGGCTGACCGGGGAGGCCGCCCGAGCCGACGTGCAACTGCTCCGTCATGCCTCCGACGCCCTCCTCACCGGCATCGGCACCGTGCTTGCCGACGACCCCGAACTCACCGACCGTACAGGGCTGCCGCGCCGCAGGCCGCTCCTGCGCGTGGTTCTCGACTCCGCGCTGCGCACACCACTGGATTCCAAGCTGGTCCGCTCTGCGGAAAACAATGTTCTGCTCATCGCATCACCCCAGGCCCCCCCTGAAATCCAGCTCGCACTGGAGGTATGCGGTGTAGAGATCGTCCGGCTCCCGCAAACGGCCCCAGAGACGTTTTTCCGCCTCCTTTTCGTCACTGTGCTCCAGAGCAGAGGCCTTCGCAGTGTGCTTGCCGAAGCCGGTTCCACCCTGAACGGCAGTCTTCTCTCCAGTGGCTGCGTTGATCGCCTCGTCTTGTACAAAGCCCCGACTTTTCTCGGTCCAGACGCCCTTCCCTTCGCCATCGGCCAGCCCGGCCCCGATACCTGGGCAGAGCATCTCTCCTCAACTGCTCAAAGGCCGTTCCCGAACGGATCAGACGAAGATCTCCGCATCACCGGGTATCTGCATGATCCCTGGGCCCATGTTGACACCGATACTTCCCCCGGCGGGTGATCATCGTGCTCCTTTGGAGCACACAAAAATTTGTCATCCTGAGCGAAGCGAAGGACCTGCTTTTGTACTGACCTACTTGGCATCCCACAGCATCCGCGAGGCACAAAGGCGCTGTAGCCTAGAACCATGTTTACCGGCCTCGTTGAAACTACCGGCTCCGTCATCTCCCTGGATTCCACGAGCGGCGCAACACGCCTGGTGATCGAGGCGCCTCTCCTCGCCGGCCGCTGGAAGCAAGGCGACAGCATCGCCGTGAACGGCGTTTGTCTGACCGCGATCCCCGTCGGCGCAGCCGGGGCTACGGAGATCGCGCGCTTTGCTGCCGACCTGGCCGCCGAAACCGTCGAACGGACCACCCTGGCCCAGCTGCAGCCGGGCGCCCTGGTCAATCTCGAGCTGCCCACCCCCGCCGGCGCGCCGCTCGGCGGCCACCTTGTGCAGGGCCACGTCGATGGCAAAGGCACGCTTGCCTCTCTTCTGCCGCTCTCGTCGGACCTCCACAGCACGGACTGGCGCATGACAGTCAAACTGCCGCGTGAGCTGGCCGGGTTTGTGCTTCCGCAGGGATCCATCACCGTTGACGGCATCAGCCTGACCGTCGCGGAGGTGCTTCCGCCTGACCCGCAGGGGAACGTACCCATCGAGATCGCCGTTATTCCACACACCTACCGCAGTACGCACCTCCGCGCGCTCGTTCCCGGAGCTCGGGTCAACATCGAAGCAGACGTTCTGGCAAAATATGCAGAAAACCGGGCTTTGATTACCAAAGCTGCCGAGTGGCTCACGGGCGAATACTTGCTCGCGAACGGCTACTGAGCGCTGCTATCTTTATCGGCAAATAGAATCAAAACATGAGTAAAATTCTCACGCCTGCACTCCGCCAGTTCACGCTTCCTCTGCCTCCCGGCGAGTTCAAGGCGTATCTCTTCGACTGCGACGGCACCGTCGTCGACTCCATGCCGCTGCACTATCTCGCCTGGCGCCGCGCGCTGGACGCCGTCAGCTGCGACTTCCCCGAAGAGCTCTTCTATGAGTGGGGTGGCCGACCGGTCGAGGAGATCCTTCACGATCTCAGCCGCGCGCAGGGCATTCATCTGCCCGTCGCCGAAACGGCGCAGATCAAGGAAGACTACTTCCACGAGGCCCTCCCGCAGCTTACCGCTGTAGCCGAGGTGCTAGAGCACATCGACGACGCCCACGGGCGCGTACCCTTCGCCATCGTCTCCGGCGGAGGCCGCGAGTCGGTCCTTCGCTCGCTGAAGCAACTTGGACTTTTGGACCGCTTCGAAACCCTGGTCTGCGCCGAGGACTACACCCGCGCCAAGCCCAACCCGGAACCCTATCTCATCGCCGCGGAGCGCCTGGGTTTCGCCCCGGCCGATTGCCTCGTCTTCGAAGACACCCAACTCGGCGTCGACGCGGCCATCGCCGCCGGCATGAGGTGGGTCAAGGTGCCCCACCCGCTCGAACGCCAAAGCCGGGTGTGAAAAACCGGATTTGAAAACAGGGTGCCCCACCTTCGCGACAGTCTCATCGTCGCTAAGGTGGGCTCGTGCGAATCACGACCCATCCTTCGCTTTCCGATACCCTTGCTGTGTGATCACTTGCGATGAGCACGCCGTGCAAATGTGAACGACAGATTCGTTAGGGAATCTCTGAATAAATCTTGTCTTGAAGGGGCGGGACTTTTTAGTCCCGCCGTAAATCCAGTAACAGCAACGCGGCTTTAGCCGCTGAGGTACGCTTTCGCTCGTTCCCGGATTTAATCAGACCTTCCTTAGTGGTAAGTCTGAAGTTCGTTGCGGTATTCGGACTTTTTTACTGCTTGTAAGCTCTTGAAAAGCAGGTCCTTCGCTGCGCTCAGGATGACAAGTTTTATGTAGTGTGGACTAACGATTCACCACACTACAGCGAGTTCATGTTATGCAGAAACTCGCTATTGTTCCGTGTTTTGCCGAGTTTGTCTGAGAGCAGTTCCATGGCCTCGACCGGCGAGAGTGGATTCAGCACCTTGCGCAGAATCCAGGTCCGCTGCAGCTCGTCCTTGGGAATCAGCAGCTCTTCCTTGCGCGTGCCGGAGCGCTGAATGTCGATGGCCGGGAAGACGCGCTTATCGACCAGCTTGCGTTCCAAAATCACTTCCATATTGCCGGTGCCCTTGAACTCCTCAAAGATGACCTCATCCATGCGCGAGCCGGTTTCAACCAGCGCGGACGCGATGATCGTCAGTGAACCGCCTTCTTCGATGTTGCGCGCCGCGCCGAAGAAGCGCTTCGGACGTTGCAGGGCGTTCGAATCCACACCGCCCGAAAGGACCTTGCCGCTGGGCGGAACGATGGTGTTATAGGCGCGGGCGAGGCGCGTGATGGAGTCGAGCAGAATTACCACATCGCGCTTGTGCTCGACCAGCCGCTTGGCTTTTTCGATGACCATCTCGGCCACCTGCACGTGGCGCGCCGCGGGTTCGTCAAAGGTTGAGCTGATGACCTCGCCTTTCACCGATCGCTGCATATCCGTGACCTCTTCGGGACGCTCGTCGATCAGCAGAACGATCAGCACCACCTCCGGGTGGTTGGCCGTGATCGAGTTCGCGATCGACTGCATCAAGACCGTCTTGCCGGTGCGCGGCGGAGCGACGATCAGGCCGCGCTGGCCCTTGCCCACCGGGGTGAGCAGATCGAGCACACGGCCGGAGATGCCCTCCCGCACGGTCTCCATCTTGATCCGCTCCTGCGGATACAGAGGGGTCAGATTGTCGAACAGAATTTTGTTGCGCGTCTCTTCAGGCGACTCGAAGTTGATTGCCTCAATTTTGACCAGCGCAAAATATTTTTCGCCCTCATGGGGGCTGCGAACGTTCCCGGAGATCGTGTCGCCGGTCTTCAAATCGAACTTGCGGATCTGGCTGGGCGAAACATAGATATCGTCAGGACCGGGGAGGTAGTTGTAGTCCGGCGAGCGCAGAAAGCCGTAGCCGTCAGGCAGAATTTCCAGCACACCCTCGGCGAAGATGTGCCCTTCTTTTTCGCTTTGGGCCTGCAGAATCTTGAAGATAAGGTCCTGCTTGCGCAGCGCGCTGGTGCCGGCGATCTCCAGACCGCGGGCGAGCTTGCCGAGTTCGGCGATGCTCTTTTCTTTCAATTCAGAGATGGTCATGTGCTTCTGGTGCTTCTTTCAGGTTTTTGGATGGGAGGAGCGGGAGGGATCTACAAAGCGGCGTGAGCCGCGTGAGCAACCTGCAAAGGTGCTCACAATAGGGAAAGGCGGGGGGGACCTGCGGACGGACACTGCGGAACTGGTTTGAAGTATTGCGGAACTACTTTGGAATTGCTGCCAGCTTATCAGAACTTGATCGCAAAGTATCAGAATCAGCCAGAAAAGTTACAGGAGAATGCGGAAGCAACCGCACAGCTTACGCTGCGCGGCGCTCGGTCGCCAGAATCTCTTCCCCCTCGGACGCGGCGTCCAGATCACCCATTGGAACGGTGTCCTTGAAGCGTTCGAGAACATCATTGGTGGTGTCCTGTAGCCGCGTGTTCGGCTTGTGCAGCTTCCGCGTTGCCTTCGATGCAAGCTGGCAGAGCTGATATCGGTTATTTACGTGCGTAAGGGCTCCAAAAATGAGATCTGAGCGCATAGTGTGTCTCCTCAAGGTGTTAGGGGAGGCCGGAATATTCCGCTGCCCCTGAGTGTAAGAGGCTTGCCCCGCGAGATTGTACGTATGCTGCCACGCACATATTCCCGGTTGTTAAATTAGACGCAACTTGTGGTCACAAAGGTGCGCCCGCCGAAAACTTCTCGCAATCCAGCGCGCAACAACAGCCTGCGCAGGCACTTTCTCCGCCTTCGGGGAATTGCCAAGAAGTCATATGTTATGTTTCACGGCGTTACGCCGTGTCTGGGGAGAGGCAAAAACCGCCTCGTTTCTGGGCTGCCGCCGTCGCAACTCTTGCAACATATCGTCTGCCGATGTTTGGGTCAATACTTTTTTTCGGACTTGAAGATGATTCAATACTAAAAACGGTATTTTCCCCGGCACTGTCCCAAATCAGTTCGCCCAGTAGCTCCGGTCCAGGGTCCTGTACTGAATCGCCTCCGCGATGTGCTTCACCGCAATGGACGAAGCCCCTTCCAGATCCGCCACTGTGCGTGCCACCTTCAGAATCCGGTCATGCGCCCGGGCACTGAGACCCTGCTGCTGCATGGCGCGTTCCAGCAATCGCTCGGCGTCGCTGGCCAGCTCACAGTGCTGCCGAATCTGCGCCGTGGTCATCTGCGCATTCGCAAACACGGCCCGGCTGGCCGCGGTCTTCGATCCACTGGTCCGCGCGCCGGACTCCAAAAAGCGGGCGTGCTGCCGCTCCCGCGCGGCCAGAACGCGAGCCCGTATCTGCGTGGAGGCCTCCGCGGCCGAACCGCTGCGCAGTTCCTTATACTGCACCGCGGGAACCTCAATATGGATGTCAATGCGGTCCAGCAGCGGCCCGGATACCTTGCTGACGTAGCGCTGGATCATGGGCGGCGTACACATGCACTGGCGGTTTTTATCGTTAAAATACCCGCACGGACAGGGGTTCATCGCGGCGGCGAGCATGAAACGCGCCGGAAAACTGAGGCTCATCGCCGCCCGGGCGATGGTCACGTTCCCGTCCTCCAGCGGCTGGCGCAGCACCTCCAGCACATTGCGCGGAAACTCCGGCAGCTCGTCCAAAAACAGGACCCCATTGTGCGCCAGCGAGACCTCACCCGGACGTGGCACCATGCCGCCGCCGATCAGCCCCGCATCGGAGATGGTGTGGTGCGGCGCGCGAAACGGACGGTGCGTGACCAGCCCCTCGTCGCGGTTCAGAACACCGGCGACGGAGTGAATCTTGGTGGTCTCGAGTGCCTCCTCAAAGCGCAGCGGCGTCAGGATGGACGGTAAACGTTTTGCCAGCATGGTCTTGCCGGAACCGGGCGGCCCGATCATAAGAATGTTGTGGCCGCCCGCAGCGGCGACCTCCAGCGCGCGCTTAGCGGTCTGCTGGCCGCGTACATCGGCGAAGTCCGGCACACCCTCCTGCGCCTCCGCCAGCAGCGCTTTGGAGGCGACCCGCAGAGGCTCCGCCTTTACGCTGCCGGTGGCTGCGCCGTTCAGCAGCTCGCGCACCTCCAGCAGGCTGCGCACCGGGTACACGTTGACCCCATCGACCACCGCAGCCTCACGCGCATTGGTCGACGGGATGATCAGGTTTTTGATCCCGGCGGCTCGAGCCGCGATCGCGATGGGCAGCATGCCCTGCACCGCCCGCAGACCGCCATCGAGGCCCAGCTCTCCGACCAGCACAAAGTCATCCACCTGCTTGATCGCCAACCCGCCATAGGCGCCCAGAATGCCCACGGCGATGGGAAGATCGAAGCCGGAGCCCTCTTTCTTGAGGTCTGCCGGAGCCAGATTGATGGTGATGCGGGTGGGCGGGAGATCGAAACCGGAGTTTTTGATGGCGGAACGGACACGGTCGCGGCTTTCGCGCACGGCTGCGTCGGGCAGACCCACGGTGCTGAAGTTCTCCTGATCCAGTTTGACCCCGGAGAAGTCCACCTCTACATCGATGATATGCGCGTCAATCCCGTAGACCGCCGCCGAGCGCGTCTTGAAGAGCATGTCTTGGTGAAACCGCCTGATCCTGCCTGCGAGGCTCGGTAATCAAAATCCCGGCCAGTCTAGCGCCCGAAACGTCCGACCAAAATACCACTTCCGCGCCTGCCGCCCTACAATGATCCAACCCGTCTCGGCGGTACATATGAACACCAGCCTCTTCGAACTCTTCAAAATCGGCATCGGCCCCTCCAGCTCGCACACCGTCGGGCCCATGCGGTCGGCGCTGCGCTTTGCCCGGGGGCTTCAGGCCAGCGGTCTGCTGCCGAGCACGGGAAGGGTGACGGTCGAACTCTTCGGCTCGCTTGCCCTCACCGGCATCGGCCACGGCACCGACACCGCCGTGCTCCTAGGCCTGCTCGGGGAGGCTCCGGACAGCATCGATCCGTCCACTGTGACGGAGCGGCTGGCGGCGATCAGTCGGACGGGCCAGCTTTTGCTGCTCGGCGGCCACCCGGTTTCGTTCACCGCGGCAACCGACCTGCTGCTGCGCCGCGACCGGATGTACCCCGGGGAGAACCAAGCAACCCACCCAAACGGAATGCGTTTCAGCGCTTACGAAAAATCCGGAAACCTTCTGCAAAGCGGCGTCTTCTACTCCATCGGCGGAGGATTTATCCTCACCGCGGAAGAGTTCGCCCAGCGAAACGCCGCGAGCGAAACGCCACGGCAGGTTCCGTATCCCTTCCGCTCCTCGCTCGACCTGCTCGCCGTCACGTCCACGAATGCTCTTTTGATCGCCGATCTGTTGCTGGCAAATGAGATAGCCCTCCTCCCCGAACCCGGCATCACGCGCCCCCAACCGCGCAACCCCGCCGCCGTGCGCGATCCCGGAACAGACATCGAACAACGCATCCTCGCCCTGTGGGAGGTCATGGCAGCTTCCATCGAGCGCGGCATCGCCACGGAAGGCACCCTGCCCGGCGGCCTGAACGTGCGCCGCCGCGCACCCGGACTGGCCCGCCGGCTGGCGCAGATGGATGCGCTGGGCAAAACACGCGATCCGCTGGCGCCGCTCGACGCTGTGACGCTGGCCGCGATGGCTGTAAACGAGGAGAACGCCGCTGGAGGCCGCGTTGTGACCGCCCCGACCAACGGAGCCGCCGGCGTTGTTCCAGCCATCGCCTTCTACTATCTTCACCACGCCAGCCCCGAGCTGACCGACGCGGAACGCACCGCCGGCCTGCTGCGCTTTTTTCTCACAGCGGCCGCGATCGGCATTCTTTACAAAGAGAACGCCTCCATCTCCGGCGCCGAGGTCGGCTGCCAGGGCGAGGTCGGCGTGGCCTGCTCCATGGCGGCGGGCGGCCTGGTCGCCGCGCTCACCCCACCGCCCGACCCCGCGCTTCCGGAAAAAGAGCGGCTCGGGCAGATTATCGCCACCAACGCCGGAATCGAGCACGCCGCCGAGATCGCCATGGAGCACAACCTGGGCATGACCTGTGACCCCATCGGCGGCCTGGTGCAGATCCCCTGCATCGAGCGCAACGGCATGGGCGCGGTGAAGGCAGTGAACGCCGCCCGCCTCGCGATGAACGACCGTGGCAGCCACAAGATTTCGCTCGATCAGGTAATCGAGACCATGTATCGCACGGGGCTGGATATGCAATCGCGCTACAAGGAGACGAGCCTGGCGGGGCTGGCGCTGAATGTGATTGAGTGCTGAAGCTAAGCTGATCGAGCCATTAAACTGTGCGCGTCGGAGGGCAGTGCTTCTTCACGATTGACCCGCGACCGAGCCCCCGTTAAAGTTGAACGATGACGATCCAGATCACATCTGCGCTGGAACACCAGCTCGCCGAGGCTGCCGAGGCAAATGCTTGTAGTCCGGATGAGATCGCCGAAGAGGCAATCCAGGTATATCTCGCCGAACAGGCGGAGCATCGAGCAGCAATCGAACGCGCCCGCGCTGACGTAGCTGCCGGCCGTGTCCTGAGCAGCGCCGAAGTCTGGGCACGACTTGAAAGCCTTTTCCAGCGCTGATGCCCGTCAGATGGTCAGAGGGAGCTGCAGAAGATCTGCGCGAAATCGTTCTCTACATCGCGCAGGACAGACCCGAAGCAGCCGAACGGATCGCTAGAAAAATCTTTCAAATAACGCTCCGCATTGAGCAATTCCCGCATTCGGGACGGGTAAATAGGCCCACCGGATCCCGGGAAATGACCGTGCCCGGTTTGCCCTACTTAATCGACTACGACATCGAAGGCGACGGGATCATCGTTCTCCGTGTGCGTCATGAAGCTCGCAGCTTCCCAAATTAAGATGACCCGCCGCCGCTGGATCGCCGACACCTGGACCGACACCACCGCTAGCCTCACGGGCGACCAAGCCGTGCATCTCGCCCGGGTGTTGCGCGCCGAGCCCGGACAGGTCTTCGATGTGCTCGCCGGTGGCTTCCTGCGCCGGGCCGAGGTGACGAGCGTCTCCGAGCGTGAGGTCGTCTTTGCGCTGGGCGAGGAGCTCGAGACCGATTCTGCCCTTCCCGTGCATCTGCTGCTGGCCATTATCAAGTTTGACCATTACGAATGGGGGCTCGAAAAGGCTACCGAACTCGGCGCGGCGCGCATCACGCCCGTGATCGCCCGGCGCACCGAAAAACATCTCGGGCTTTCTTCCGTCAAGCGAGTCGCCCGCTGGCGCAAGATCGTCCTGGAGGCCGCGCAGCAATCCCGCCGCAGCGATCTGCCGGAGATCGACGACCCGCAGCCGCTGAAGCCGGCGCTGGCTCTCGTTACCGCTCCACATAAGGTTTTGCTGGCCGAAACTGAACAGGAAAACACGTTGGCCGCCGCGCTGGAATACCGCCGCGCACACGACGGTCCCGATGCCGAACGCAGCCGGGAACTCGCTTTGGCGATCGGCCCGGAGGGTGGTTGGGCGCCGGAAGAGTTTGCGCTTTTTGCGGCGCAGGGTTGGGAGAAGGTTACACTCGGCCCGCGTGTCTTGCGAGCGGAGACTGCCGCGATTGCGGGGCTGGCAATCTGCTCGGCGCTGCTGTAACCCCGGCACAAACAAAAGCTGACGCAAAGGTGCGCCAAGTCCCGCCAAGAAAGCTTTGCACAGGAAGCATCAACGGCTGCGCGATCATCCTCCCGGAACACTCTCCCCACGGCAGCCTTCGCGTTCCTTTGCGAACCCTTCGCGTCCTTTGCGTCAGATTTTGCCTTTGCTTTTTCCAGCAGTTCGCGAACTGTCCCTTAACTGAACATCTCCTTCACCTTGTCGAATAACCCCCGAGACTGCGGCTCATTCGCCATCGGCATGGTGTCAGCAAGCTGCCGCAGCAGCTCCTTCTGCTGCTTCGAGAGCTTGCCCGGCGTCTCCACCCGAACTTCCACGATCAGATCGCCTTTGCCATGCGCGTTTAGGTGCGGCACGCCCTTGCCGCGCAGCCGGAATTCGCGGCCGCTCTGCGTTCCTTCGGGCACCTTGATCGACTCACGGCCATCCAGCGTCTCGATCTCGAGGTCCGTGCCCAACGCCGCCTGCGGAAAGCTGATCGGCATCACGCAATGGAGATCATCGCCATCGCGCTCGAAAAAGGCGTGCGCCTTCACGTCCAGCACCACATACAGATCGCCGCTAGGTCCACCGAAGCGTCCGGCATCGCCCTCGCCGGAGTAGCGAATCCGCGTGTCGGACTCCACGCCCGCCGGCACTTTCACGCCGATTGTGTGCTCCTTCTGCACGCGCGTGTCGCCGCCGCAGGTGCGGCACGGGTTGCGGATCACCTGGCCCGTGCCGGAGCAGACCGGGCAGGTGCGCGCGACGGAGAAAAAGCCCTGCTGCGAGCGGATCTGGCCACGCCCCCCGCACTGCTGGCAGGTCTCAGGCTGCTTGCCGCCCTCGGCACCGCTGCCGTGGCAGACCTCGCAGGTCTCCATGCGCTTGATCTTGATCTCGCGCTCAACACCGAACACGGCCTCCTCGAAGGTGAGGCTCATGTCGAATTTCAGGTCACGCCCACGCTGCGCCCGCGAGGCACGGCCGCCGCGCCCCTGACCACCCATGTTGAACATCTCGCCGAACAGATCGCCGAAGATGTCCCCCAGATCGCCCTGCTGGAAGCCGCCGCCGCCAAACGGGCTACCCCCGGCAAATGGATTGCCGCCGCCTGCGCCGCTCACCGCCTGATGACCGAAACGGTCATAGGCCGCTCGCTTATCCGCGTCGCTGAGTACCGCGTACGCCTCCGAGCATTCCTTGAACTTTTCTTCGGCCTGTGGATTGTTGGGGTTGCGGTCGGGGTGGAACTGCATCGCCAGCTTGCGGTAGGCGGTTTTGATCTCACCGTCGGTCGCCGTCCGCTCGACGCTCAGTACCTCGTAGTAGTCCCTCTTCATCGTCGCTGTCGCCATCGCCTGTTCGTATCTCGCGCTTAGTCTTGTCTTGCTTTTGTTGTTGATTTTCCGTCATTCCCGAGGGGAATCTGTTAGTACCTTTGCTTTTCTTGTTGTCATTCCCGCAGGGAATCTGCTTCTTCAGTCAGCCTACGCGTCCCGCTGCGCCCCATTCGTGGCAATCTTCACCAGCGCCGGCCGCAGCAGCTTATCGCGCAGCTTGTAGCCGCGGCGGATCTCCTCGATCACCTGGTGATCCGGATATTCCGGCGTTTCCACGCTGCCCAGCGCCTCATGCACATGGGGATCGAACGGCATCCCGACAGACTCAACCGCCTGCACATTCAGCCCGCGCAGAGCCTCGTCCATCTGCTTCAAGATCAACCCCACACCGCCGCGCAGCTGCTCGATCGAGCCCTCTGCCTTGAGCGCCAGGGCGAAGTTGTCCATGACACCCAGAAACGGCTCCACGGCCGCTTGTGTGGCGTAGTCGCGAGCATCCTGCCGCTCCTTGAACTCGCGCTTGCGGGCGTTGTCGAACTCAGCCTGCAGCCGCGCCAGCCGTTCCTTCAGCTGATCACGCTCGCCGCGAGCCTGTTCCAGCTCCGCATGGGCCTGCGCGTCTTCCATCGTTCCAGCGGCAGCACCCTCCGTACCGGCTTCAAAATCCACCACCTGCCCGTCACTCCCGTCTTCAGCAGCCATTGCTCCGTTCGCGTCCATCTCGCGCTCCTCCATCGATCTCGCGTCCTTCCCATTGTTGCCCATCCCCGCCCAGCGCGCGAACCGGTCCGCCAATCCCTGTTTTTCGTCCGTCATGTCCCTGTCCTCCGAGCTGTTCGCGCCGTAGTGCCGTCCGGGCCCCGCACTCGGATCTCCTGCCGCGCTTCGGCCGGGCCTCACGGTAACGGTCCCGTCCCCAGCTCCGGTTCAACCACCTTCAGATGAGTCTGCGCGCTACAGCGACTCAAGCCCCCTGCAAGGCTATCCTCCGCCGCGATCTTCAAGCGCCCGGTCGAACAGCCCGGCCACATACCGCACCGCCCCCATGGTCGCGCCGTAGTCCATGCGCGTAGGCCCCAGAACGCCCACCGTACCTAGCGTCTCCCCGCTCAGCCGCGCGGGCGCAGCGATCAGTACCAGGCCGGCCAGCTCCGGCGCCTGCTCCTCCAACTCGAAGACCACGCTCACGCTCTCCTGCCGCGAGTCGATATATGCCGCCAGCAGCTCCGCCACCCGCTGCTTGGCCTCCAGCGCCGCCAGCAACTGCTTGAGACGCTCGCGATCTTCGCGCAACCCAACCAGATTGGCCACGCCCTCAACGAAGACGACCCGCTCCCCACCCAGGTTGGCGGCGTCTGCCGGGACGGCTCCGGTCCACAGCCGCTCGGCGGCCTCCATCATGCGCTGGTAGGCGGTGCGTTCGTGCTCAATGCGGCGCAGCAGCTCCGCCCTGACGCGCTCCAGCTGCCAACCGCGAAAATGCTCGTTCAGGAAGTTGGCTGCAGTCTCCAGCTGCCCGGCGGAGAGGTCCTCCGCCACGGCCAGCACACGATCCCGCACCGTTCCGCTCTTGCCCACAACCACGGCCAGCACCCGGCGTTCGGCCAGCCGGGTAAAGTGCACATGCTCCAGCAGATCGCTCGCGGCCATTGCACCCACGGCCAGGCCCACCCCGCTCGAAAGCGCCGCCAACACCCCGGACGTTCTCGCCAGCAGAGCCTGCGTTCCGGTCACCCCGGCCATCCTGGCATCGATGGCGGTCTGCATCTCCGCACCGATGCCCAGGCGCTCTACACCCACCCCAAAGCCGGAGCCGGCATGCAATCCCTGCACATACAGCCGAAACGCCTGCGGTGAGGGTACGCGGCCGGCCGAGGTGTGTGGCTGCTCCAGCAGCCCGGCATCGGCCATCTCAGACATTTCGTTGCGTACGGTCGCGGAGCTCACACCGGCGCCGTCGCCCACCAGCGCCCGGGCGATGGAGCCCGAACTCACGGGTTCCCCCGTCGCGATGTAGCTCTCCACCACGGCGGTGAGGATCTGCCGCTGCCGCGATGTCATGTGCCGGTCCGCCATGCCTTTGTCACCTTGGTGTGCCGCTCCTGGGGTTGTAGGTTCTAAGTTGTCAGTGGTCAGTTGTCTGAGAACTGAGAACCTAACAACTGACAACTTCAACTAATCTCCAGCACATCCTCATTCTGCGCCCCGACCTGCTCCGCCCGCGCTACCACTTTACGGGCAAGGGCCATGAACTCCCGCCCACGCTGTGTCTCGTCCCCGGCCAGCGCCGAGGGCAGCCCGCGATCGCCGCCTTCGCGCACCAGCGGATCCATCTCTACCGCGCCCAGAAACTCCAGCCCATACTGCCGGGCCGTGCTTTCGGTTGCGCCCGCGCCAAAAACATCGATCACAGTCCCATCGGGCAGCGTCATCTGGCTCATGTTCTCGACCAGACCCAGCACCTCAACGTTGACCTGGTGAAACATCTCCAGCGCCTTGCGCGCATCCTGCAGCGCCACGCTGGATCCGGTCGATACGACGACCGCTCCACTCAGCGACACCGTCTGCACCAGCGAGATCACCACATCGCCCGTGCCCGGCGGCAGGTCCACAATCAGAAAATCCAGCTCACCCCACGCCACCTGCTGCAAAAATTGCTTGATGATGCCGTGCAGCATCGGCCCGCGCATCATCATTGGCTTATCGCCCGGCGACAGCAGACCGATGGAGATAAAGCGCACCCCATGCGCCGTCAGCGGCTCGATCATATTGCCTTCGAGCACCTTGGGCTGTCGCGTGATGCCCAGCATCGTCGGCACGTTGGGGCCATAAATATCCGCATCAATCAAACCCACGCGATAGCCCAGCTTCACCAGCGCAATCGCAAGATTCACGCTGACGGTGGTCTTGCCCACGCCGCCCTTGCCCGAACCCACCGCGACGATGTGTCCGATGCCCGGCAGCGCCACCGGCCCCTGCGCCCCCCCATGCCCCATATGTCCCATACCAAGACCGCCTTTGCCAACTACCTAAATCGCCAACCTGCCAACCTGCTAACTTGCTAAACATTCCACTCATGCCCCATCAACGCCCGCAGCTCCTTCTTCCGGGCGACCTCATCCGTCCGCATTGTGCGCCGGTTGGCCGCATCTTCATATCGCCGGCGCTGGTGCTCCGTCTCCGGAACGACCGAGGGCACCTCGATCTTCTTGCCGAACATGTCCATCGCCACGTAAGTCAGGTAGGCCGAAGCCACGTGACGCGTGGTTCCATCACCGCGCAGGTCTTCCACCATCGCTTTCACGCCTACTTCCATGGACGTCCTGAAGGCCCGGTTCACGCTCGCCTTCAGGATCAGCAGATCCCCGACCTTCACCGGCGCAACAAAGTCGAGGTGATCCATGCTCGCCGTCACCGTGATCGCCCGCGCATGTCTCGCCGCGGCGATCGCGCCCACCAGATCGATGAACTGCATCAGTCGTCCACCGAAGAGACTGCCGATGGCGTTCGCATCATTGGGAAAGATAATCTCGCTGCGTTCCGCCTGTGACTCGGTTACCGTCCGGCTCTTTACGCCATCGCTCATTGCTCCATTCTAAATTGGAGACACTGGCTCTTCTCTGCGGCCTTCGCGCAACCTTTGCGACCTCTGCGTTCCCGCTTTAAAAGTGCGGAACGCAGAGAGCGCAAAGGAAAAGCCCGCACAGGGCGAGAAAAGGAAACGCACAACTACACTGACCCCTATGGACAAGATCGCCGCCCTCACCGAGATCCTCGCGCAGAACCCCGCCGACAGCTTCGCCCGTTACGGCCTCGCCATGGCCTATGCCGCCGAGGGGAAGACCCAGGAAGCCCTGCAGGAGTTCGCAATGGCCACAAGGGACAACCCCGACTACGTGCCCGCCTACCAGATGTCAGCGCAAACGCTGCTCAAGCTCGGCCAAACCGAAGCCGCCAAGGCACGGCTCGCGGAAGGTCTAGCCGCCTGCCAGCGCACCGGCAACACCCACGCCGCAAGCGAGATGCAGGCCATGCTCGACGATCTCGGCTGAGATCTGAGCTAAGTCGCAAATCGAGTTTCGCCGCATGGAGGTGAAGCCTTCCGCCGCACCGAACCGCCCGTTTCCGGCGTCTATACTTGATCCATGGCGATTTTGACCGAGCAAACGGCCCCTTCGAGCACTCTTCCTCAAACCCTCGGCGAGCTGCGCCAAAGCCAATACACCCCTGACCGCGTCGGCCGCAGCGTGAAAGATGAGCTGCGCGACAACCTGATTACCCGGCTGCGCGCGCTCGCGCCGGGCGGCTCCGAAGAAGGCGAGTCGCTGTTCCCCGGCATCGTCGGTTATGACGACACCGTCGTTCCGCAAGTCATCAACGCCGTGCTTTCGCGGCACAATTTTATCCTGCTCGGCCTGCGCGGCCAGGCCAAGAGCCGCATCCTGCGCGCACTTACCACCCTGCTTGACGAACGCATTCCGTACGTCGCCGGCTCCGAGCTGCGCGACAACCCCTACCAGCCGCTCTCGAAGTTTTCCAAGGACCTCATTGCCTCGCTGGGCGACGACACCCCCATTGCGTGGCTCACGCCGGATGACCGCTATGTTGAAAAACTCGCGACCCCCGATGTCACCGTTGCCGATCTCATCGGCGACGTCGATCCGATCAAGGCCGCGCGCTCCGGCCATGAGCTCGGCAGCGAGCTGACCATGCACTACGGCCTTCTTCCCAGGGCCAATCGCGGCATCTTCGCAATTAACGAACTCCCCGATCTCGCCGGCAAAATTCAAGTCGCGCTCTTCAACATCATGCAGGAGGGCGATGTGCAGATTAAGGGTTATCCGGTTCGCCTGCTGCTTGATGTTGCGATCGTTTTTTCCGCGAATCCAGAGGACTACACCGCCCGCGGCAAGATTGTCACGCCGCTCAAGGACCGCATCGGCTCCGAGATCCGCACCCATTATCCGGAATCGCTTGACGAAGCCATCGCCATCACCGAGCAGGAGGCCTGGACCGCGCGCGCATACACCGATACGCAAGGCCAAAACGGCCCTATCATCGAGCGCATCCATATCCCGCACTACATCCGGCAGATCGTCGAGGGAGTTGCCTTCGCCGCGCGCGAGGATAAAAAGGTCGACAAGCGTTCGGGCGTCTCGCAGCGCCTGCCTATCTCCACCATGGAACTGGTCGTCTCGAACGCCGAACGCCGAGCGCTGCTGCATGGCGAATCGCTGGTGGTGCCCCGCGTGGGCGACATCATCGCCGCTCTGCCGGGCATCTCCGGCAAAATCGAGCTCGAATACGAGGGCGAGATGAAGGGCTCGGAGGTCGTCATTCGCGAGATCATCCGGCAGTCCGTCGCCAGCGTCTTCGACAGCTACTTCGCCGATACCAACACGCAGCAGATCGAGCAGTGGTTCAATCTCGGCGGCTCCGTAGAGCTGAACGACAAGCAGCCCTCCGAAAAAGTTCTCGCCTCGTTGAGAGAAATACAAGGTCTCTTCGACAAGCTGCAGCCGCTCAAGACCACGCAGTGGACCGAGCCCGAGATCGCCGTCTCCGCCGCCGAGTTTCTGCTCGAAGGCATGACCGCGCATAAGCGCATCTCGCGCAGCGAAGCCCGCACCTTCTCTGCCGGCGAGAAAAAGCGTCGCAACGAGGACGCCGCCCAGCTCGCCGAGCGTATGCGCGACCGCGAGCGCGAAAACGCCATCAACCGCACACGAAGGGGCTTTAACTAGGGCTGTGAAGTCGCACGATGCGCCTTCTTTTTGTCTGTCATTCCTTCCCACCCCATTGGGCGCTTTTGCTCGATGGCGTGGGAAGAGAATCTGCGGTTCGCAGTTGCCGCATAGCAAAGCAGAGCAGCGATAACCTGAACAGATGACGGAACAACGTACGCGCGAAGTCTTCGACACCACCGCGTCTACCTATGACCTTGGACGCCGGAAGCTTATCCCTTGCTTTGAAGAGTTCTATTCGAAAACCGTGGAGCTGATACCGCGAAACGCAGATCATATCCTCGATCTGGGGGCGGGCACGGGTTTGCTCTCCGGGTTCATCCGCGAACGCTTTCCAGATGCCCGGCTGCACCTGATCGATAATGCAGGGTCAATGCTGGCTCAGGCTGACCGGCGCTTTGCACGTGATCAGGAGGCCTTCTGTCAGTTGGGTGACTATACAACGGCCGCATGGGGCAGCTCCTATGACGCGATTGTCTCTGCCCTATCGATTCATCATCTAACCGATGAAGCAAAGCGCAAGCTGTTCCTGCGTGTTCACGCCGCCTTGAAACCCGGTGGCATCTTCATCAACGCCGAGCAGATCCTCGGGCCCTCAGCGCCATTGGAGGAGCAGACCAAAACCGCATGGCTGGCCGAGGTGCGTGCACTCGGCGCCACGGAAGAAGAGGTGGCAGCCTCGCTCCTTCGCCAAACTGAGGACCGCTGCGCAACGATCTCTGACCAACTGTGCTGGATGGAAGAGGCCGGACTCAAAGACGTGCGCTGCTCGTTTCATGAGGGCCGCTTTGCCGTGCTTTCCGGCATTCGCTAAGTCGCAAACGTCCTCACGACAGACTGGCTTCAACCTTGCCATGAACTTATCTAAATGCCATTGGCGCCTGATCCGCAATAAAAAGCTCGGCAGAAACTCTGCCGAGCTTTTCGATATCAACAGAAACAACCCGCAGCCTAGTGAGGCGTAGAATCGTTGATCTTCTGCTTCTCCTGCATCGTTTTGTCCTTCGCGTCCA
Organism: Granulicella sp.; assembly: GCA_965276885.1. Taxonomy (GTDB): domain Bacteria; phylum Acidobacteriota; class Terriglobia; order Terriglobales; family Acidobacteriaceae; genus Granulicella. The sequence continues at coordinate 99,213 of OZ255702.1, forward strand.
TGTGAGCGTTCTTGGCATTGTCATGGGCCGCAGTCGCAGGCTCGTGCTTGTCGCCAAAGAGCTTCTCGGTCCCTTCCTTGGTCTTGTCGTAACCCTTTACGGTGCCTTCCTTCGTTTTATCCGCGGCGACCGTTGTGCCTTCCTTCGTCTTGTTGACACCCGTACGTGTTCCGCTGGATGTTTTATGGTAAGTCTTCTTTGTGGTGTGCTTTACCGCATGACCGGTGTTGTCGGAAGCGTTCTTGGTGTCGGTTCCTGCGTTATGCATGTCCTGCCCGGCAGTCTGGGCCTGGCTGATCGCTGGCGCCAAAAGGCTCGACGCCAGCACGAGGGAACCGAAGGCTGTAGCGAATGGATAAGATCTCATGCTGTATAAGGTTCCGTTTCCTGCAGGGAGGTTGCTATCCTGCAGAGCAAAATGTACACCAAGGTTCCTCAATCCAGTTCCCGGCGTATCCCGCAAGTTACTCCGCTGTAGTCCCCGGGCTCCAGTTTTACCTTCAGCCGGTCGTTTCGATGCTGGTCGAAACGGCCGTTGCTTCGTGCATTCCAGATGCTGGGAGCGCAAAGCGTGCTCGCGACCGCGGCGCGCTGAAAGCGTCTAAGCTATACAGAAGGGCCAAAACGCATGAAGCTCACCCGCTACACGAAATTTACCGGCGATCTTTCCACGAGCTTCGACCTCGAAGACCTGATGGAGGCCCTGAGTGATTTTTTCCTCGACTCCGGCTTTCAGGACCCCTTTTCGCCGTTTCAGAACTCGGGCGACAACTCCATGGACGACCTGCGCGAGGCCGTGCGCCAGGCGCTGGACTCCGGCGAGCTGCTCGACGAAGATGCGCAGGACAAGTATGAAGAGCTGCCGGAAGAGGGCAAGCAGGAGCTTGTAGAAAAGATCATTCAGCGCATGAAAGCAGAGGCATTCTTGAACGCCGAAGAGCCCGCCGAGGGCGAGGGCGAACAAGGCGAGGGCGAGGGCGAGAATGCACGCTTCGAGGTCACCGACAAGGGCATGGATTTTCTCGGCTTCAAGGCTCTGCGCGATCTGCTTGGCCCCCTTGGAAAGAGCTCACTCGGCCGCCACGACACGCGTTATGAGGCCGCCGGCGTTGAGACGAATGGCTCCTCGAAACAGTATGAGTTCGGTGATTCGTTGAACCTGGATATCACCGCCACGCTGAACTCTGTCTTCGCTCGCGAAGGCGCGCCCGATGGCTCGGGCACGCTGAATCTCGAGTACAGCGATCTTCATGTGCAGCAGGCTGATTTTCAGAGCTCCTGCGCCACCGTGGTGCTGCTGGACTGCTCGCATTCCATGATCCTGTATGGCGAGGATCGCTTTACGCCGGCCAAGCGTGTAGCCATGGCACTCGCGCATCTGATTCGCACGCAATACCCCGGCGATCAACTCAACCTCGTGCTCTTCCACGATTCCGCTGAAGAAATTCCGATATCGCAACTGCCCCGCGTCAAGGTGGGACCGCACTACACTAACACGCGTGAAGGCCTTCGCATCGCGCAGCGCATCCTGAAATCATCCGGCAAGGACATGAAGCAGATCGTGATGATCACCGATGGCAAGCCCTCCGCGCTCACGCTTGAAGACGGCCGCATCTACAAAAACGCGTTTGGCCTCGACCCCATCGTGATCTCCGAGACGCTCGAAGAGGTGGGGCGTTGCAAACGCTCCAACATCATGATCAACACGTTCATGCTGGCAGACGATTTTCAGCTGGTTCAATTCGTGCAGAAGATGAGTGCCATGTGCCGCGGCAAGGCGTACTTCACCACGCCGCAGACATTGGGCAATTATCTTCTGCAGGACTACATGACACGGCGTTCTAAAGTCGTGAATTAAGTCTCGCCATCCGAGGCGGTTGGTTGGGAAACAAGCAGAGGAAACCCTCTTGGCGAACACGGCAGAATCGAAACACACATCCCATCGTCGAGCTCACATCCGCCGTGCCCGGCACTGGATCGCAAACCGCGGATGGACCGGCTTTGCCGCGGAGATTTTCTGGCGGTTGCGCCTGAAGCTGAAAGGTGAGCCGCTGCCCGGGCGCCCCGGACCCGAAACCGCACCGCATCCTTTCGATACCGACTACAACGTCGATACCGCCGGCTTGGTCTGGGGTGAGTCGCTGCTGCCCGAGCCGGCTACCGGCAAGGACTCGAGCTACTGGGCTACCGGCTACTACGGCGTCGCGCCTTCCGCCTTCGAGGCCGCGCTGAGCCGCCTCGATCTCGAGTGGCCACGCTTCACCTTTATCGATATCGGCTGCGGCAAGGGACGGGCTCTCCTGCTTTCATTACGCTATCCGTTTCGCCGGATTATCGGAGTGGAGCTTTCGCCTTCACTCGCTGCCGTAGCCGAATTAAATCTGGCCTTGTTCAATGCTCCCTGGCGCAAGCGTGAAGTGCCTGCCCATATTTTCGTGGGGGATGCGACCACCTTTGAGCTCCCGGATGGCCCTGTGCTGCTCTTCCTCTATCACCCCTTTGCCGCACCCGTGATGGAGCGCTTCCTCGAACACATGGCCCGCTCACTGGCAATCAATCCGCGCCCCATCTATTTGCTTTATACGAATCCCGAGTTAGCAGCGATGCTCGACAAAATCTCGTTTCTGGAGCGGCTCTGGGACATGCACTTCACCCTCCGTGATGAGGATGTAGCCGCGGATCGCTTCGGTTCACGCTGGGAGCGCATCATTGCGTACCGCACACCACCCACGAAACTCTGAGTTGCTTACCGGAGCACGGCGTCAAACCTGCTGCCGGTCGCGCCATACGCGGTAGACGCCCCACGCCGCCGCGGAGCAGTTGTCCATCACGCGACCATCGAGCAGCATGCTTTCAAACTCTTCCACCGACACACGATGAACTGTCATGTCGTGCTCCTCAGGATCACGGTCGTGCTCCCCCATGGAAAGACCTTCCGCCAAAAAAACGTGGTGCACCTGGCGCATCACGCCGTACCCGATCCAAAGCCTTGCAAGCGGAACCACACGATTGGCGCGAAGTCCTGTCTCCTCGCGCAGTTCGCCGCGCGCCATCTCGTCTGGATCGACCTCAGCCTGCTCCCAGCCTCCCTGCGGCAGTTCGAAGTAGGTATCGCCCACGGTGTAGCGAAACTGCCGCACCAGCCACACGAAATCGCCTTCACCCGTACGTTCCAGTGGGATTACGATGCACGCGGGATCCTTGTCTACGACGCCATAGATGCCGCGCTGCCCGTTCGAGCGCTCGATCACATCCTCGCGCACAGCCGTCCACGGGTTGCGGTACACCTCACGGCTGCTGATCGTTTTGATCGACACGCAATGCTCCTGAGTCGATGTGATGCAAACGCCTTATTGGCTGTCATTCCCGAAGGGAATCCGCTGTCTGCCGGGTTACACCGTGGCGCGTTACTGCACCTGCAGAACGGCAAGGCTCATCTCGGGCAAGCGGATCTTCTTCTCTTGGAGAGTGACCCCTGCACGTGAGCAGAGCTTGATCGCCTCCCCTTCGCGCAACGGCCAGTCGATCGTTTCCCCTCCGATATTCATCACCACACGCGTGGCTCCACGACGCATGGTGAGGCCTTTGCCATCCGCGCTGCAGGAAACCTCCATGTGTCCGAAGTCGCCATCGTTGAGATCCACCGTGCAGCGCCGCAGACGAATGAGGTCCTTCACCCAATCCAGCATCTCGCGATGCTTTCCCTCGCGCACCTCGCTCCAATCGAGCTTGGAACGCTCAAAGGTCTCAATCGCCTCAGGATCAGGCACCTCATTTTCTTCCCAGCCGAAGGCGGCGAAGTCGCGCTTGCGGCCTTCAGAGACGAGCCGCCGCATCTCTTCTTCCTCATGGTCGGCGAAGTAGAGGAAGGGTGCCGAAGCCGCGAACTCTTCGCCCATCCAAAGCATGGGAATAAAGGGCGCCAGCAGCACAAGACCAAGCGCAACCTTGGAGGCCTCCATGCCTACCAGGTGCTCCATGCGCTCCCCTGCCGCGCGGTTGCCGACCTGGTCATGATTCTGGATATACCCCAGGAAGTGATGCGCGGAGAGGCCATTCACGGGCCGCCCATGCGTGTGGTGACGATACCGCGAGAATCTGCCATCGTACACAAAACCGTGACGCAGGCTTTTCACCAGATCATCCATGCTGCCGAAGTCGTCATAGTAACCGCGGCCCGGGTCATTCCATAAAAGAGTGAACAGCGCGTGGTGAAAATCATCGCTCCATTGCGCATCCATGCCGTAGCCATGCGCCTCGCGCGGGCGCACAAATTTAGGATCGTTCAGATCGCTCTCGGCGATTAACACAAAACGCTTGTTCAGCGTATTTCCAAGCCGCTCCACCTCGGCCGAAAGCTGCTCCATGAAGTGCACGGCGGAGCGATCGATGTACTCGTGCGTGGCGTCCAGCCGAAGACCGTCGCAGTGATATTCACTCAACCACATCAGCGCGTTGTCGAGAAAAAATCGCCGAACCTCATCACTGCCGCTCTCGTTGAAGTTTACCGCGGCGCCCCACGGAGTGTGGTACTTATCCGTGAGATACGGGCCGAATTTATTGGTGTAATTTCCTACCGGGCCGAAGTGGTTATATACCACGTCCAGCACAACGGCGAGGTTCTTTGCATGGCAGGCATCGACAAAGCGCTTGAAGCCGTCGGGGCCGCCATAGGGCTCAAAAACAGCAAACAGAAATACGCCGTCATAGCCCCAGCCACGCCCACCGGCAAATTCGTTGATAGGCATGATCTCCACGTGAGTGACCCCAAGCTCCGCCAGATAGTCAAGATGCTGGATGGCGCCTTCGAACGTGCCTTCGGGGCTGAAGGTGCCAACGTGCAGCTCATACATCACAGCGCTTGCCAGCGGAGGCGTATGCCAGTGGCTATCCGTCCATTGGTAAGCATGTTGGTCATACACACGGGACGCCGCATGCACGCCATTGGGCTGCGCCAGGCTGCGCGGATCCGGATATGGCGTGGGGTCACGATCGATCAGAAAGGCGTAGTCCGTTCCGGGGCCGGCGTCTTCCACGCACAGCCTCCACCAGCCGCGTTCCCCCGGACCTTCCATGGCGAGCGGCTCTCCGCCGTTCAGCTGCAATCGCATCTCCTGCGCACGCGGCGCCCAAACTTTGAACTCTTGCATGTTTCCGATCTCCTAATCCTCGCTGGACTCGCTATGCGCGCGCTCGGGTGGAAGCTTCTGCGCGCACCAGCAGCGCCACAGGGAAGGTCTTCAAGATCGAAGCGACGCTTTGATCACCCCCGCTGTACTGTTCGCCTGTGAATCGATTATTCCAGCTGCCTGGCGGCAATGCGAGTATCGCCTCTCCGACGCTTCCGCGCTTCGTCCAGCGTGGAACCACTGTGATGACAGCGTCGCCGCGGAGATAAGCCAGCACACGATCAGCATCCGCGCCGCTCGCAAGCAAGGGAAGATAATTGGCCTCTGCGCTGAACCATTCCGGGTGTTCGTTGCGCAGCGCCAGCGCCTCTTGCACTACCCATAACTTCGGAAGCCCATCGTCCATTCGCTCCAGAATGCCCTTTGCATCCAGGCCATCGAGCTCGTCCAGCAGCTTCAAACGCAGCTTGTAATCCACGGGCCGACGATTATCCGGGTCGACCAACGAAAGATCCCAAAGCTCTCCACCTTGATAAAGATCGGGCACACCCGGAGCGGTGTACTTCACCAGCGTCTGCGCCAGTGAATTCACGCGTCCCGCGGGAGTGATGTTCGCAACATACGCTTGGAGATCGCTCAGGAATACCTGATCTCCAAGCAGGGTTTCCATGTACCTGTTTAGGGCATCCTCGTACTCGGGATCATTCGCGACCCAGCTCGTACGCACCTTGGCTTCGCGCATGGCCTTTTGCATATAGGCCTTCAACCGATCGATGTCGAGCGGCCACGCACCGGTCAGCGTTTGAAAGAGGAACCACTCGGTGCCGGCATCGACCTCCTCACCACGGTAGCTCTCCGTCATCTTATGCCAGCGGGTAAGCGCCCTCAGAAATCCATCCGGGTCTTCACTCAGCACCGCCAACCGCGCCCGCACATCGTCCGCGCGCTTGGTGTCATGCGTGCTCAGCGCGGTCATCGTGGTGGGAAACGTCCGTTGCATGGTGCTTTGGTAGTGGTGAAAATCAGAGAGTGAAAAGCCGCTGCAATCGGGGTTGCCCCCAACCTCATTCAGCGCGGTCAGCCGGTTGTAGCAGTAAAACGCCGTGTCTTCCACGCCCTTCGCCATGACCGGGCTGGTGAACTGCTGAAAGCGATAGACAAACTCCGTCTCCTTTGTGCCGGCAACCTTCATCAGCAGCACCTCCCTCATGAAATCGAAGAGCGAACCATCGATGTCCAGCCGGTTATCCTTGGCGCATTCGGTGGCCTTTGCAATCGCCTCGCGATCCTCGTCGTTGATCTCATTGCGGCCGGGGATTACGTACGTCCGGTAGATCGCAAAGCAGGATGCCAGCTCGCGTATGGCGCGCCGGATCTCCGCGCGCGTGAAGTCGCGAAACTCACGATTCTGCTCACAGATTTCTACGAAGATCGTGGCCAAGCGGTTTACGTCGGACCCCAGCGCCTCCTGCGTGACGTTCAGCTTTTTGTCGTGTGCCGTCACCGGGAACGACGTCTCATCGCCTGTAAAAGTGCGGTAGTGCTCTCCCAGCCGCTTCAGGCCTATAGGGTCCACCATAACCCCGAGAATCTGGTTCAGAAAATCGTATCCACTGGTGCCTTGAATGGGCCAGTTCTCAGGAAGCCACTCGCCGGGCTCAAGAATTTTTTCGCCGATCACCCAGGCATCCGGCGCGGCCGCGCGCAGGCGCTCGAAGTACTGCAGCGGATCGCGCAGACCATCGGGATGATCCACGCGCACTCCGTCTAGAACACCCTCGCGGAGCCAGCGCAGAATCAAGGCATGTGTATCTTCAAAGACATATTCGCGCTCCATACGCACGCCGATCAGCGTATTCACGTCGAAGAAACGCCGGTAGCCAAGCTGCTGGTCCGCGGTCTTCCAATAAGACAACCGATAGCTTTGCTGCGAAAGCATCTCGTCGAGAGCATCGGGATCGTTGTTCATCTCCTCGATCACATGATCGATCTGCTTGCAAGTCGCGCTTTCTTCGCTGCACAGCCGCTCCAACAGCGTTTGCAGCACACGCTTATCGCGATCGCGTGCGTTCAGCTTCCAGCGATCCCACTCCTCCGCGGAAGGCAGGCGGCCGAAACTCGCCGAAAGAAACCGCAGCGTATCGCTGCCCGCGCGATCCGCGGCTTTGGACAGAATCAGCGGCAGCGTTGTGGGCGAGATCGGCAGCTGCTGGCCCGCGGCCTCGATCATGAAGACCGAATCCTGGCGCTTGATCTGAACGCCGCCATCGCGGATCACGCGGCCATACTGATCCCCGAGAATCGGCACCAGCACCTTATCGCGCAGCCGCTCTTCACTGGAGTGCCAATCGATGTCGAAGAACCCCGCATAGCGGCTGTAGATGCCGTTCTCCAGCACATCCCACCAGTAGCGGTTCTGCTGCCCGAGGCTCATATGATTCGGCACAATATCCAGAACCTGCCCCAGGCCGAGATCTCCAAGGGTTTTACAGAACCGCGCATGCGCTTCGGCCCCGCCGAGTTCTTCATTGACCTTGCGATGATCGACAACGTCATAGCCGTGCATGCTATGCGGTGCGGCCTGCAGATAGGGTGAGGAGTAGACGTGCGTCACCCCGAGCTTCTTCAGATAGGGCGCGATCTCCGCTGCCATGTCGAAGCCGAAGTTTTCATGCAGTTGCAACCGGTAGGTTGAGTGGGGAACACGCGCCATCGTAAACCGCTCCGGCTGTTGGGGTTCATGGGGATCAAGGGCGTGGCACACAGACGGCGCAGTGCCGTGGCCTGCATTCTCATGCCCACATCCTCGCTGAGAGTCCCGGGGCGAAGCCGCGGGTTGTATGCGCGAGCCTCAGCAAGGAGGCCCGGTATGCGGTTCCGGACTCCACTGGCCGGAGAGTGTAAACGCGGCATGAACCAGCGCCAGATGCGAAAGGGCTTGCGGGAAGTTCCCCAACATGCGTCCGGCTACAGGATCATACTCTTCACTGATCAGGCCAACATCGTTGCAAAGCGCTATCAGCCGTTCAAACATCGAGTTTGCCTCCCCGGTGCGCCCCATCAGGTGCAAACAGCTCACCATCCAATAGCTGCATGCCAGAAACGTGCCTTCGCCACCCTTCAATCCGTCCGGCGTTTTGCTGGTGTCGTAGCGCTCCACCAGGCCATCCCGCGTGAGTTTTTTCTGGATCGCCTCCACGGTGCCGATCATGCGTGGATCCGTCGGCGGCAGGAATCCCACCAGCATCATGCGCAGACACGCGGCATCCAGCGTCTTCGAGCCGTAGCTTTGCGTGAATGCGTTCAGCTTTTTGTTGAAGCCCTTTTTGCAGATCTCCTTGTGCAGCATGTCGCGATTTTTGCGCCAGCGCTTCACATCGCCGGAGCCGTCCATTCGCTCGTGATCCTTTACCGCGCGATCCAGCGCCACCCAGGCCATCACCTTGCTGTGCACAAATTGTTGGCGGCCGCCGCGCGTCTCCCATATGCCCTCGTCCGCCAAAGGCCAGATGTGGCAAAGGTGATCGATAAGCGCAGCCAGCAGCTTGCTTGAAGGCGTACGCACATCGTCGTCCACCTCCGGCGTGCGGCTTAATGCGGCAGCCACCTCGCCATACACATCCAGCTGAAACTGCTCCGAAGCCGCATTGCCGATGCGCACCGGCTGCGAGTGCTCATAGCCGGCCAGCCAACCCACAGTCCACTCCTGCAAGCGCCGCTCACCGTTGATGCCGTACAGGCTTTGCATCTGGTCGGGCGAACCCGCGATCGCGCGCAGCAGCCAGATCCGCCAGCTGACCGCCTCCTCGGTATACCCGGCAAGCATCAAAATCAGCAGCGTAAACGACGTATCGCGCAGCCAGCAGTACCGGTAGTCCCAGTTGCGTTCGCCGCCGATGCTTTCCGGAAGGCTGGTGGTAGGAGCTGCCACGATACCGCCCGTCGGCCCGTACGTCAGCGCCTTCAGTGTAAGCAGGCTGCGCTGCACCGCTTTACGGTAGGGTCCGTTGTACGTCGATTTCGCCGACCACGCCCTCCAGAATGTCTCTGTATCGCGCAGCTCGTCTTCCACCTCTATGGGCGGCGGAATCTCCTCCAGCGCATTCGCATAGGTGAGCGTGAAGCAAACGGAATCCCCTTCGCGCAGGGCGAACTCAGCGCTGGTGGTCAGGTCTTCTCCATGGAAATGCACGGCCTTGCCCTGCATGCACTGGCTGCGCAGAACGGCCATGTTCGGCCCCGCGATGGCGCGCAGCTCCGTTTTTGCCATCGTCACCCACGGCACCGTCAGGCCATAGTCGAAGCGCAGCACCAGATCCAGCCGCATCCTCACTTTGCCGCGCACGCCGCGCACAAACCGGATAATGTCGGCGTGCTTTCCGCGCGGCGGCATGAAATCGATCATGACGACCTCGCCATCCGAGGTGATGAAGGTCGTCTCCAGGATCATGGTGTCGTGGCGATAGCGCCGGCGCGTCTCCTTCACTTTGTCCAGCGGACTGATCTGCCAATAGCCGTTATCCTTCGTGCCCAGCAGGGCCGCAAAACATGCCCCGGAGGAAAACGCAGGCCAGCAAAGCCAGTCGATCGAGCCGTTGCGGCTGACCAGCGCCGCCGTTTCCAGATCACCGATCATCGCGTAGTCTTCAATGCGAGCGCCGTGCAGTGGCGCCTTCGATTTCGTTCCGAACTTTTCGGGCAAGCGCCCCTCCTTTTACTTCAACGGTTTACTTCAACGCTGCTTCAACATCACGGCTCTCGCAGCCGACAACCAGCACCGCGCCTCACGCATCCCTCATGTGGTGGTCGGTAAATGTCATACAGTACCTAATTTCAGATGCAGGTGCGCACCGATCGACTGGATTGCTGGAAACACCATTTCACGCACACAGCAGCTGGCCTTCGCCGCCGGGCCGCCATAAAGAAGGGATGCAGATTGATGAAACCGAGCGAAGGGCGCCGGCGCGTGGTCATAGAAGAGTTGCAGCCGCAGGTAAATGGCGGCCGTTACCCGGCAAAATGCATTCTCGGCGATCATGTCACCGTAACCGCCGCGATCTTCTCCGATGGCCATGATCACGTTGCCGCCCGCCTGCTCTACCGCCACAGCTCGCAACGGCGCTGGAAGACAGCGCCCTTCACCGCACTGCCGAATGACACGTGGACAGCCCGCTTTCCCGTCGACAAACTGGGTACGTGGATGTACACGGTGGAGGGTTGGGTCGATCATTTTGACACCTGGGTGCATGATCTGGGCAAGCGTCTGGCCGCCCAGCCTGATCCGGAGGAGCCCACACAGCAGGTCGAGCCGCAGGATATTCCCTTGCAGCTGCAGATCGGCGCGGGTCTTCTCGAAGAAGCGTCTGAGCGCGCGAAGGGCGCGGATGCCGCAAAGCTGAAAGCCGCTGCCGAAGATCTGCGGTCGCTCGGAACGGAAAAACGGCCCGTTTATAAGGAGCCGCTCGCCGATGAGTTAGTGGAACTCGCCGCACAGTATCCGGACCTCACCTATGCCACGCGCTACCACGCCGAGCTGCCGGTCTGGGTCGATCGGGAACGTGCAAGATTCTCCGCCTGGTATGAGCTTTTTCCGCGTTCCTGCGCCCTTGTGCCGGGCGAACACGGCACCTTGCGGGATGTGATTCCGCGCCTGCCCGGGATCGCCGCCATGGGCTTTGACATCTTGTATCTGCCGCCCATTCATCCCATCGGCGTGCAGTTCCGCAAAGGCAAGAACAACGCCGTGAAGGCCGAACCCGGCGACCTTGGCAGCCCCTGGGCAATCGGCGGCGCGGAAGGCGGACACACGGCGATTCACCCGCAGTTAGGAACGCTTGAAGACTTCGATGCACTCGTCGAAGCCGCCAAGTTGCAGGGGCTTGAGCTTGCGCTCGATATCGCCTTTCAATGCTCGCCCGATCATCCCTGGGTCGGCACGCATCCGGACTGGTTCAAGATGCGGCCCGACGGCACCATCCAGTACGCCGAAAATCCGCCAAAAAAATACCAGGATATCTATCCCATCAACTTCGAGTCGAAGGATTGGCGCACTCTATGGGACGCGCTCTACAACGTCTTCAAGTTCTGGATCGATCGCGGCGTACGCGTCTTTCGCGTCGACAACCCGCACACCAAGGCGCTGCCCTTTTGGGAGTGGTGCACGGGCGAGATCCTTACCCACACGCCGGAGGTCATCTTTTTAGCGGAAGCCTTCACCCGCCCGCACGTCATGTATTCGCTCGCCAAGGCAGGCTACACGCAGGGCTACACCTACTTCACCTGGCGGAACACCAAAGCCGACCTCGAAGCCTACTTCACCGAGATCTCCAACCCGCCCGTCTCCGACTTTTTTCGCGGCAATGTGTGGCCCAACACGCCGGATATCCTGCACGTGCAGTTGCAGGAGCCGGACCCTGCCCGGCGCCGCTCGATGTTCATGCAACGCGCCATTCTGGCCGCGACACTTAGTGCCAACTGGGGCATCTACGGCCCGGCGTATGAACTTTGCGAGGGCCGCGCGGCCAAGCCTGCCGCCGGCAGGAAGGGCTCGGAAGAGTACCTGGACAGCGAAAAATATCAAATCCGTGAGTGGGATCGCTCCGACCCGATCTCCATTGCGCCGCTGCTCACCGAGTTGAACCGCATTCGTCACGAGAACCCGGCCCTGCAGCGCAATGAGCGACTGCACTTCCACACGACCGAAAACGATCAGGTGATGTGTTATTCAAAATCCAGCGAAGACGGCACAAACACAATTCTCGTCTCCGTCAATCTTGACCCCGCGGAGGAACAGACGGCCTGGATCAAGCTCGCCATGGAGGAGCTTGGTATGCCGTACGAGGCGGAGTTCGAGGTAGAAGACCTGCTCACGAATACGCGTTTCCTTTGGAAGGAGTGGAGCTATGTGGCGCTGAAACCGGAGCAGCCCGCACATGTGCTGCGGGTGCTTTTCCCTGCAAGCACAACAAACATTCCATAAACGGCAGGAATGTATGGTGCGCTTCAGCGCGCGGTACGCGCGCTGTACCCCTGTTCCGTTAGTAACGCGACGGCTTTCCTATCGAATGAGACGAACACCTCACCTCCCAACCGTCGGCATTCGTATGCAATGACACCGTCGGCAAAATCTCCGCCCGCATCCATGAGAGCCAAGCCTGCATCAATCGCCGGGCGGTCCACAGACAGACTGCCGATTTGCAGCAGACTCCTGATCGCCCTCGCGACCTCATTCCGTGCCAATCCGTATACCCCGCGCATCACCCACACGAACTCACACAGGCAGGGCAAAGACACCGCAATCAACTCGGCATTTTGCAGCACCTTCTCCGCGGCCCGAGCCTGCGCCAGATCATCGTGCACAAAAATGCGAGCCAATACGTTGGTATCAACCGCGATCTTCACAACTGGCCCGCCCAGCCCTTTTGAGTAGCCTCTTCGATCTCTTCCAGCGTGGCGACCTTGGTAGTCTTTCCCGCCAGCATCCCGAAGATGTCCTCTATCTTTCCAATAGGTCGAGCCACCCTCAGGCTCGCGCGCCCATGTGGCAGCAGATCCAGTTCGATCTTGCCTCCGGGCTCGACACCAAGATGCTTTAAAACGTCTTTACGAAAGGTCACCTGCCCACGCGAAGTAATCGTCAATGTAGCCATAAGAGATACCCTGCCTCAGTGTAATGCAATTCTGCCTTACCTTTAACAAAGATCAGAATCAGGTACTGGAGTCATGCCTGGCATGCCGTACCAAAGCCGTCACCTTAGCACCCCACGCGCTATCCCCGGCATCCAACACCGTCTGATGAGTATGGAAGCCGCTCAGCTCGCCCCCGCCAAGAAACCCTGCAGCGCCACAGATCCGCTTTGGTACAAGGACGCGATCATCTACGAGCTGCACGTTCGCGCCTTTGCGGACTCCAACGGCGACGGGATCGGCGATTTTCAGGGGCTCATCTCCAAGCTGGATTATCTCCAGGACCTCGGCGTTACCTGCCTTTGGCTGCTGCCCTTTTTCCCGTCGCCGCTGCGCGATGACGGCTATGACATTGCCAACTACACCGATGTCAATCCAAGCTACGGAACCATCGCCGACTTCAAGGAATTTCTTGATGCAACGCACGATCGCGGCATGCAGGTGATGATCGAGCTCGTCATCAATCACACCTCCGATCAGCACCCGTGGTTCCAGGCCGCGCGCAACGCACCTAAGGGATCGCCGCAGCGCGAGATGTATGTCTGGAGCGATACGGACAAGCTCTACGACGGCGTTCGCATCATCTTCACCGATACGGAAAAGAGCAACTGGACATGGGACGATGTGGCCGGGCAGTACTACTGGCATCGCTTCTTTTCGCACCAGCCCGATCTCAACTTCGACAACCCGCGCGTGATGGAAGAGGTGCTGAATGCGATGCGCTTCTGGATGGATATGGGGGTCGATGGCCTGCGCCTGGACGCCATTCCGTACCTCGTCGAACGCGATGGCACAAGCTGCGAGAACGTTCCGGAGACCCACGTCAAGATCAAGGAGATTCGCGCGGTAATGGATGTCGAGTACGCAAATCGACTGATTCTTGCCGAAGCCAACATGTGGCCTGCCGACGTGCGTCCGTATTTCGGCAATGGCGACGAGTGCCACATGGCCTTTCACTTCCCGCTGATGCCGCGCATCTATATGGCCGTCCGGCAGGAAGACCGGTTGCCCATCACGGACATCATGGCGCAGACGCCGGATATTCCGGATAACTGCCAATGGGGCCTGTTCCTGCGCAACCATGACGAGCTCACGCTCGAGATGGTGACCGATGAAGAGCGCGACTACATGTACATGGCCTATTCAGCCGATCCGCGCATGCGCATCAACGTGGGGATCAGGCGCAGATTGGCCCCGCTGCTGGATAACAATCGCCGCCGCATCGAACTGCTGAATTCGCTCTTGCTCAGTTTTCCGGGTACGCCGATCATGTACTACGGTGACGAGATCGGCATGGGCGACAACATCTATCTCGGCGACCGCAACGGCGTGCGCACGCCCATGCAGTGGAACTCCGATCGCAACGCCGGCTTCAGCAAGGCCGTGCCCGCGATGCTGTACTTCCCCGTAATCATGGACCCCATCTGGGGCTATCAGGCGATCAACGTCGAGGCGCAGCAGGCCGATCCGTCGTCGCTGCTGCACTGGACGCGGAACATGATTGCGCTACGAAAGCTGTTCCGCGTATTTGGCCGCGGCACGCTGGAATTTCTACATCCGGAAAACCGCAAGATTCTCGCCTATATTCGCGCCTATGAGGCCGAAGACGGCCACTGTGAGACGGTGCTCTGCGTAGCCAACCTGTCGCGCTTTGCGCAGCCCGTGACGCTGGATCTTGCCAAGTACGCCGGCCGCCAGCCGGTGGAGATGCTGGGCTACGTGTCTTTTCCTGAGGTGGGCAGAACGCAGTACACGCTGTCGCTCGCGCCGTACAGTTTTCTCTGGCTTGAGCTGCAGGAGGCCGCACCGATTGCGGAGGCCCCCGTCGTTGACGAACCCGCAGCTACGCTGGCCGAGCGCATGAAGCCCACCACAGCGAAATCCGCTACCGGCGTAAGCGCTCTGCTGAACGAATCCAGCCAGGCTCTCCTGGAGCAAGTGCTGCCCGGCTACATCGCGCAGCGCCGCTGGTTCGGCGGCAAGTCACGCACCATTCGTTCCACGCAGATGGTCACCGTGATGCCGCTGCCGGGCACGGAGTCCGCGCTGTCCTCAGTGAATGTGCTGTACGACGACGGCACCTCCGACCTGTATCAGCTGCCGCTGGCGATGGCCTCCGATGGCGAAGCAGAAAGGCTCCGCGAATCCTTCCCCGGCTCCATCATCGCCACGTTGAACCGCGAGGACGGCCCCGTAACACTGTACGATGCCACCGCCAGTGCCGACTTCCGTTACGCCTTGCTGCAGCTGATCACCCGCGGATCAGAGATTGCCTATGATCTCGGCGCCTCGCCCGCGTCTCTGGCCGCGAGCAAAGCAACCGATCTGGATGGCCGCGAGTTGATTGAGTTGTCTTCCCGTGTCGGCTCCGCTGAACAGTCCAACACCAGCCTGCTCTTCGATGAGAAGGCGATCCTCAAACTTTTCCGGCGCCTGCGTCCAGGTGAAAATCCGGATGTTGAAATCACGCGCTTCCTCACCGAAGTCGCACATTTCCCAAACATTCCGGCGTACCTCGGCGACTTGCATCGCACCGACGACGGAACGACGCTCGCCTTTCTGCAGGCGTTTGCGGCCAATGAGGGCGATGGCTGGGCCTGGACTCTGGCAGAGCTGGAACACTTCATCGAGTCCGTGGCCAATTGTCCGCCGCCCGCCAGCAGCGGTGCTCCCGCTGTTTACGGAGCGGAGGGGAACGTCTCCGAAGAGGCGCGGGAACATGCGGGGCTGTTCCTCGACGCCGCCCGCCTGCTGGGACGAAGAACTGGCGAGCTTCATGTTGCGTTGGCCACGCCAACGGAGAATCAGGCGTTCTCCGCGGAAGCGTTTTCGGCACAGGATCTGGTAGCCGAACGCAAGCGCATTGCCGAGCAGGCGCATGTTGCATTGGAGACCCTGGCGCACGCCGCAGACCGCGTTCCGGCGGAGGCCCAGGCATCCGCGAAAACGCTGCTGGGCCAGTATGCGGCGATGGAGAAGCTGCTCGCCGGTCTGGATGGTGACCCTTCACTCTTTGGCCAGCGAATCCGCATTCATGGCGATTATCATCTCGGCCAAACTCTGCGCTCGCGCTCCGACTTTGTGTTCGTCGACTTTGAAGGCGAGCCGGCGCGCTCCCTCGACGAGCGGCGGCGTAAGCAGTCGCCGCTACGCGACGTTGCGGGCATGCTGCGCTCCTTCAGCTACGCCGCGCAGTCGGCCCTGCAGCGCCAAGCCGGGCGGCGTCCGGACAGCGTGGAAGGGCTGCGGCCATGGGTTACGCTTTGGGAGAACGCCAGCTCCGCATTATTCCTGCAGGGGTATGCTGAAGCGGTTGCCGCGCGGCCCGGGCTTGTGCCACAACCGGCACAGGCACGTACACTACTCTCGGCCCTGTTGTTGGAAAAGGCTTTCTACGAACTGCTGTACGAGTTGAATAACCGGCCCACATGGCTTTCCATCCCGCTGAACGGGCTGCTGAGCCTGCTTTCTCCACCGGCTGAGTCCAATGCTTCGGGAGCGCACTGATGTCCACTCTGCCGACGGTCGATCTTGAAGCTCCGAGTGCAGCTTTAGGCAATGGCATCAGGCCTCTGCTGATCTGCCTGCCCTCCATGCCCTCGGATGCCGCGGCGAACGGGATAGCGGAGCTGGCCGCCATCTTCGCCGACCAGGCGATCGTCATCGCATCACCGGACCATGCCGAACAGCTCCCCGGCGATGCCTCGCCCCAGGTAGTCTCCTACACCCAGCCACGCGGCAACAGCGAGTGGGTGCTGAACACGGATGATTATGTCGCCGCGGCAAGCCTTGCTGAAGAGCGCAACGCCGCCGGGGTGCTGCTACTGGGCCCGGATGTGGTTTCGCTCGACCCGCAGGCTTTGCGCGCCATCCAGGCAGGACTGGCAGCCGGCGCCGATCTTTCTTTGCCGCGTTATCGCACTGCACCCGATGATGGCCTGGTAAACTCAGCGCTTCTCTATCCGCTAACGCGAGCGTTGTTCGGCGCGGATATACGCTTCCCGCTGCCGCTGGATGCGGGACTTTCGCCGCGCATGCTCACGCGGCTGGCAGAGCGTGCTGAGCGCGCGGGGGTGCAGCCGGACAACGCCTTGCTTTGGCCGGTGGCGGAGGCCTCCATTGCCGGGTTTTCCGTGCGCCAGGTCGAAGGCGGGGCTCGAACTCTGCCGCAGCCCCAAGAGGCCGATCTGAATCAATTGTTTCCGGCCGTAACCTCGTCCCTGTTTGCCGATGTCGAAGCCAAGGCGAGCTATTGGCAGCGTGCCCGCGCGTTGCCCGCCATGCGGCCCAGCAATCCCCGCAGCAGCACCGGGGCCGGTCAGGAGACGCCCGAGGAAGTGCGCGCCCTGGTCGATGGCTTCCGCATCGCGTTCAGCAACCTCCGCGAAATCTGGTCGCTGGTCTTGCCGCCGCAGTCGTTGCTGGCCTTGAAGAAGCTTTCCGTCAGCACACCGGAGACCTTCGTCTATCCTCCGAGTCTGTGGGCTCGTACGGTGTATGACTTTGCCCTCGCGTTTCATCTGCGCACGTTGAACCGAGGGCATCTGCTCGGGGCCCTTACGCCGCTTTACCTGGCTTGGGTCGCGAGCTTCCTGAGAACCAGCGATGGAGATGAGGGAGCGGGTTCCGAACTTTTGCAACTGACCGCCGCGGCGTTCGAGCAGGAGAAGCCATACCTCGTTTCACGCTGGCGCTGGCCGGATCGCTTCAATCCATAGTCAGTTAAGCGCATACATTGTCCGCGACGCACACCGTTGCAGAAAGGATCGACCGTGGGACCTCAGATTGAGTTTGCTCTGAAGCAATCGACGCAACGTGTGCTGGGGGTGCTCGTCAGCTTCCTCCCGGGCCTGCTGGTCTTTCTTTTTTCCATCCTGATTCTCACGGCTGTCGGTTGGCTGCTGGCGGCGGTCTGCCGCGCCATCCTGACGCGCCTGCACTTCGACGAAAAGCTCGCCTCCAAACGCCTGCCCGGCGCAGCCACCAGCTTCGGAGACTGGTCGCCTGCACACTCACCGACGCTGCTGCTTTCGCGTACGCTGCTCTGGCTATGCATCATCGTCGGGATCGCCATCGGCATCACGGCGTTCGACGCGGCCTACTCCGCGAATGCCCAGGTCGAAATGTTTGTGCTGCCCTATATCACTCACCTGATTGGCGCCGTGCTTCTGCTCTTCGCCGGCGGCCTGATTGCACGCTTTCTCTCACGCTCCGTACTCATCAGCGCGGTGAATGCGCAACTGCAGTATGCACGCGTACTTTCGCTTGGCGTAAAGTGGCTGGTTCTGGTGCTGACCGCGGCGATGGCGCTGGACCATTTGCACATTGGCGGCACGATCGTGGAGCTGGCGTTCGGCATTCTCTTCGGCGGCATCGTATTCGCGCTTTCCTTGGCGGTCGGCCTGGGATCTCGCGATCTCGTCACGCGTTCCATCGAACGCATCGAGCGTCCTGCCGTTGTACCCACCCCGGACGCCACGCGCGCCGCCGAGGCTCAGGCCGCAAGGCAGCGGTTGCGGCACTTTTAGCCCGGCCGATGGGTCACCAGCTAACCTCTATAATGTATTGAGGAACAAACAGACTCAATGCAGCAACAAGGCATTTACGCGCAGCTCACAGACATTCTTCGTGACATCTTCGATGATGAGACGCTGGCGTTGCGTCCCGGCCTGACCGCGGCAGACGTGCCCGAGTGGGATTCCTTCAATCACATCAATCTGATTGTCGCAATTGAGTCGCGCTTCGGCATCAAGTTCCAAACCGCCGAGCTGGAATCCATGCAGACCGTGGGTCACTTGGCCGATCTGATTCAGAGCAAGCTGGCCGCGCAGGGGCGCTGACACAACTCCGTCGCACAGGGCGCATGACGCAGAGCCCGGTTTCCGCTATTCTCTTCCGAACACCGCATCCCGCTGAACCGCACAGGATCACGTAGGGGGCTTCGCATGGCCGGGGAGAATCGACAGACAACACAGGCTTCGCTGGGCACATCGCCGCTTCGCAAAGAGGGCCGTGCCAAGGTACTTGGCGAGGCCAGATACATAGACGACCTATCCCTGCCCGGCATGTGGCACGGGGCTACGGTGCGCTCCTCCATCGCGCGTGGACGCATTCGTGCCATCCATTTTGCGCCTGAGGTGAACTGGCCGGAGTACGCGATCGTGCGCGCAGCCGACATCCCCGGGGAGAACTCGATCGTTCATCTCACCAGGGATCATCCCTGCCTGGCAGCCGAGTTCGTCAACCATTCTGAAGAACCGATTCTGCTGCTTGCACACCCGGAAAAAACTGCACTGCTGAAAGCCCTAGCAGGCATTCGCATCGATTACGATTCCCTGCCGGGCGTATTCACGATCGAGGACAGCGAAGCGGCGGTCCTACACAACGACGTCGATCGCGTGATATGGAACGGTGCTGACTTCGGCGGCTCTGCCAATTGCTTTAAGCAATACACGATGTACTCAGGCGACGCGGACGCAACCGAGGATGGATTGGCGCACGCCTTCGAGACTGCCGGCTTTATCGTGGAAGGTGAATACGCCACGGGCGCGCAGGAGCAGCTTTACATCGAATCGAACGGCGTCATCGCCGAATGCTTTCGCGATGGCGGCGGCAGCGTCGAAAGCGTTTGCGTGCGTGGCTCCATGCAGTGTCCGTATTATCTGGTGCATGCGCTTACGCTGGTCTTCGATCTGCCGGTGGAACGGTGCCGGGTCATCCAGACCGAAACCGGCGGAGCCTTCGGAGGCAAGGAAGACTTTCCTTCCATCATCGGATCTCATGCAGCTTTGCTGGCAATGAAGTGCTGCCATCCGGTGAAGCTGGTCTACGACCGTGCCGAAGACATGGCATCCACCACGAAACGGCATCCCTCGCGCACACGCCACCGCACGGCCGTGAGCAAGGAAGGAAAACTGCTCGGTGGAACCATTGAATTTGCCATTGATGGCGGCGCGTACGCCACGTTGTCTCCTGTTGTCCTTTCACGCGGAACGATTCACGCGCCGGGACCTTACAAGTGGCCCTACCTGCGTGTGCGTTCCAAGGCCATGGCGACCAGCGTGCCGCCCCATGGCGCATTTCGTGGCTTCGGTGCGCCGCAATCGCTGTTCGCCCTCGAGCGGCACATGGACAAGATCGCGCGCGTAATCGGCATAACTCCTGAAGAGCTGCGCCGCCGTAATTTTCTTTCTACAGGCGACCACACAGCTACGGGACAGATGCTCACCGAAGCTGTAGATATGCAGGGCTTGCTAACGCGAGCGCTTGCAGAACATGGCTATCACGAGAAGCTACGCCGCTTTGCTGAAGAGAACAGGCACTCCATGATCAAACGCGGTGTCGGCTTTGCGTGCTTCATGCACGGCGCAGGATTTACCGGTTCTGGTGAGCGCCGTCTCCACTCCGAGGTACGGCTGGAGGTAGACGAATCTACGCTGCGGCCCGTCCTTCTTGTCTCTTCGACAGAGTTTGGACAGGGTACCAATACGATCCTCTGCCAGGTAGCGGCCGATACTCTGCGCCTGCCGTATGAATACATAGACATCTGCCAGCCCGACACGCAGCGCGTACCCAACTCCGGCCCCACGGTTGCAAGTCGCACAGCGATGATCGTAGGCAAGCTCGTGGAGCGTGCCGCGGCGAAGCTCTTGCAGCAGCTGCGCGACTTTGCTCGTTTGCCTGCGCAGCATAGCCTCGAGGACTTCCGCACGGCAGCTGCACGTCACATGGCAGAGCATGGACACCTCGCAGCATCCGCTCACTATGAGCCTGTCACCCCGGTGCATTGGGATGACGAGTTGTACCGTGGCGACGCGTATCCCGCTTACGCCTGGGCGATGTACGTGGCCGAGGTCGCTGTTGATATGAACACCTATGCCGCTACGGTCACGTGCTTCGATGCGCTGCAGGAGGTCGGCAAGATTCTGCATCCCGTGCTGGCCAAAGGACAGATCGAAGGCGGTGTGGCGCAAGGGATCGGCTATGCGCTGTATGAAAAATGCGAGTGGCAGGAAGGCCGCATGCGCAACAACCAAATGACCAACTACATCATGCCGACCAGTGCGGATCTGCCGCCCATTCACGTGCATTTTGCCGAGGTGCCCAGTGCCCATGGCCCCGGCGGCGCCAAGGGCATTGGTGAGCTGCCCATGGATGGACCAGCGCCAGCGATTCTCAATGCAATCGAAAACGCAACCGGCTTCAGTTTCAACAGCATTCCGCTGCTTCCGGAGGACATCTTTGAACGGATAACTGGCTTCACCGAACCAGCGCGCGGCGGCAGCGAGAACCTCGATCCTGCCGTTGACCGCGACACCCGCACGGAGGTCGCCGTATGAGCAACGTGCCTTTGCAGATGACGGTAAACGGGGCTGCGCGCTTCATCGAGGTTCCATCCATGAAGCGTCTGCTGGATGTGTTGCGCGAAGACCTTCGGCTGACCGGAACCAAGGAGGGCTGCGGCGAAGGCGAGTGCGGAGCCTGTGCCGTGCTGCTGAACGGCGATCTGGTGAACTCCTGCCTGATCCCTGCGCTGCAGGCGAACAACGCGGTGATCTGCACGATCGAAGGCGTCGGCGCGGAAGGGAATTTACACCCGATACAGCAGTGTTTTCTGGAGCGTGGCGGAGCTCAGTGTGGCATCTGCACGCCAGGGATGATCCTCGCCACGCAGTACCTGCTCGCGAAATTTCCAAAACCCTCACTGGCGCAGATCCAGGAGGGACTCGCCGGAAATTTGTGCCGTTGTACAGGGTACATGCGTATCTTTGAGGCCGTTGAGCAAGCGAGTATTCGCATAGTGGAACTATCAAATCCCCGGTGATCCCTTCTTCTCGGAAACTGTAAGGTTCCCAGAAGAACTGACCGCAGGCATCGTGAGACATGCATTCCGACCCACACCAATACGATCTAATCGCGGCCTCATCGCTCGATGCGGTGCTGCAGCAACTCTCTGCTGCGCCCGGTCGCTACACACCGATGGCAGGCGGCACAGAGTTAATGGTCGCATTCAACGCAGGCCGGCTCACTATCCATTCGCTTATCTCGATTCAGCATCTGCGCGAACTGCGCTTCATCCATGTTGATGAAGGCAGTGTGCACATCGGAGCAGGGACGACGTTCACTGAAATCCGCCGGGACGAAACCATCGCGCGCGAGCTTCCCTTGCTAGCGCAGGCAGCCTCGTGGACTGGCTCGATAGCCAACCAGAATCGCGGCACGATTGGCGGAAATCTCTGCAACGCTTCCCCCGCGGCAGACACACCGCCTGCGCTGCTTGCATACGATGCCGAGGTAACGCTGATCAGCGCAGGCGGGAAGCGCATACTGCCTTACCGCGACTTTCATCTTGGTTATAAGCGCACCGCGCTGCGCCCAGACGAGTTGCTGTACAGCATAAGCGTGCAACGAATTTTTACGGACTGGCGACAATACATCCGTAAGGTGGGGACCCGAAACGCGCAGGCTATCTCGAAGACGGCACTGGCCGCGGTGGCGAAGACGATGAAGGGTCACATCGCGGAGATTCGCTTCGGAGCCGCTTCGCTTGCGGATCGACCTCTGCGACTTTTGGCAACCGAAATCGCTTTACGCGGAAGGTCGCTCGATCCCGCAGAACTCGACGTCACCGTGCGGCTTGCTCGTGCCGCGCTCGCCAGCGAAATCCGGCCGATTGACGATATTCGTTCCACGGCGCGCTATCGCACTGCGGTGGCAGCGAATCTGCTCGAAGAATTTATTCGCCGGCTTGCGGTGTGAGATCGCGTTCAAAGAGGAGTCTTGCACGGGCAATGTCCGCCTCGGTATCCACATCCAGATCGAGCCCCTCACCCTCGATCCCATGCGCCTGCGCCAGCAGAATGCGTGCGCCAACATCCCCTTGCAACTCGAGCAGCTGGTGGAAGCATGTGGCTGGGAAATATGCCGGCACCGCGATCTTTCCCGCATAGCTAGAACCGGTAAGCCGCTCCGGCACTGCATAAAGGGCGCGCAGGTGCTCGGCGCGCATGCCCGGCTGATCGCAGGTCATCAGCACAACGCCTTCCACGTCCGCTAAAGTCTGGGTAGCGCGCACACCCGCACGGATGGAAGACGCTAACCCCTCTTGTGCCCCGGCATTCAGAACAACGGTGCAGCCAAGCCCGTGCAAGGCAGAGACGAAATCAGCATGGACATTACACACGACAAAAATCGGATTCAACCCAGCCTCACGCGAGACTCGTACGGTGCGTTCGACCAAGGTTTCCCCAGCGATGCAAACCGTTTGCTTTGGCCTGCCCAGCCGGCGCGAGAAGCCTGCCGCCAGTACAACGCCCGCAACGCTCACAACGCGCACAACGCGCACTGCGCCTGCAGATAGCGCGAGGCGCCCCCCAGTTCGATCTGCTCCGCAATCGTATCGGGAGTCAGGCGGCGCGAATGCGGAAGCTTGCCCTGGATGCAGGCCTGGATCTCAGCAACCGCGCTGAGCGCAATGGCCTCCGCCCCGTCACCGCCAAGGTCCAGCCCTACCGGAGAAAACATGTGCTCGCATGCCTTGGCGAGACTGCAGTGCAACGCCTCGGCCGCCTCGTTCACCAGCAGCGCGCTGCGATGCCGTGAGCCCAGCAGACCAAGATACCGTGCCTTACAAGGGAGAACCTGTTTCAACCACGCACGGTCCGCTTCATAGCTGTGCGTCATCAGGATAATGGCATCATTAGCAGCCGGTCGCAAGGCTCCAAGCTCCTGCGTGGCCACCACGCGCTCAGCCTCTGGAAAGCGCTCCGGCCTCGCCCACTGCATGCGTCCATCCATCACAACGACGCTCCACCCCAGCAAGGCGGCGATACGAACCATCGGCTTCGCATCGTCGCCTGCGCCGAATACAAACAGCCTCTGCGGTGGAGCAAGTTGCTCACGAAAATTCAGCTCGCCGGCCTTCTCTTGCAGTAGCTCAGTGTGAAAAAGAATCTCGCCACACGCGTCAGTGATCTCTCTAGCGAGGAGCCCACCATCCTGGGGCAACCAGGTCGTCACATGGCGGATCTCGCCGGCCAAGGACGAGATCATGGCTTGCATGAGTGCCTCAAATTCCCGCGTTTTCACAGGCTCGATCAGCACATCCACGGTTCCGCCGCAGCCTAAGCCATACGGGATTTCGGCGGTGTCGTCGAACAGCGTGGAATAGCGCTCCACCACCGCGCCCGCTCGCGTCAGCCACTGCGCCTTGCGGACGATCTCCGCTTCCAGACAACCGCCGGATACGGAACCGACATATTTACTGTCGTTCCCGATTAGCAGCCGCGCGCCTTCTTTGCGGTAGCTTGAGCCTTCAACGCGCACCAGCGTTGCCAGCGCATGTGCATCGCCGCGTTGCCACATTTCGATGATCCCCCGGCGTTCAATCAAGCGCTCGTCCTCTCTGCGACCGTCCTACGATGCCTTCTCGCTGAAGGTGTGGATGCCGCATTCCAGCTTCTTGCCGCCCCAGCGGCCACTGCGCGGATCCGCACCGGCCTGCGGAATCGCGGTGCAGGGCTCGCAGCCGATGGAGGTATAGCCTTGTTCATATAACGCGAGCCGGGGTATGTCGTGATCGCGCGCGTAGCCCTCCACCTGTTCCCATTTCCAGTCGGCAAGGACGCTTACTTTTTTGAGCAGCGTACCCGTAGGCAGTTTGTGGTCTTCAATTTTTTTGAGGTTTGCGCGCGTCGGAGACTGTTCGCGGCGTAGCCCGGTGAACCACCAGCGGTACGGCTCCAGCGAGCGCATCAACGGCTCTACCTTGCGGATCTGGCAGCACTCGGTCGGTTGCACGATGTGCAGCAACCCGCGTGTGCTTTCGTGCTCTTCGCGCGTGGTTGCGGGCATGGCGTTAATCAGATTTAGTCTCCAATCGCGCGCCAGGCGATCGCGATACTCGATCAGCGCGGGAAAATGATACCCGGTCTCAAGAAAGATGACAGGTATATTCGCGAGGCGCTCGCGCAGCATGTGCAACACGATCATGTCTTCCATCTGGAAGCTGCTGGTGAGGCATACATCGCGATCTGACGATGCTCCCACCACAGCGGCTACAAGATCCTCAGCCGGGAGCGGCTCAGAATTTGCGAGTGGATCAGCGGTTGACGCTGGCGTTTGCAGATGAACTTCAGTCAGGAAGTCTTGTGCGCTGTTCACTTCTCCTCCATCCATCGCGCTACCGCGTCGTTGCTGGCGAGAAACCTACCGCCCGCGATCTCACGCAGAGCTCCCAATGTAGTTTCCTGCAAGTTCGCATTGGCGGAAAGTGCAATCGTACCCGCCAGCTGCAGCGCACGCACGGCGCCCGGCAACGACGACTCCGGGATTAGCGCATCATCCACGATGACTGCATTGTGGCCTTGGACCCTCAGTTCTTGCTGTAGCGAATGCAGCTGTTCGGCGGCGTTCGGCAGATGAATGAAGAGAGGCACCTGCTTCGCTTGAACAGCTCCAGCCGTGTTTTCCATGCCAGAAAGCAGCATGCCGGCGCCTAGGGTCGCGTTGCTGAGCGGATCGATGAGGATGAAAGAACCGGTGGAGCGGTTCTCCGCATAGGGATCGAAGAACAGCGGAAGGTTGGTTTCGAGTTCCAATTCCCCAATGTCGTTCAGCGCGAGCGAGGATGCATCGTGATGTTCAGCCGAGTTCACATCGACCCGGTAGCGAACCGCTTGTACGGTCGCGCGCACGGAACGCGTGGTGTGCTTGAGCAAGTAGGTAGAGCCGACCGATAGCGGCAGCTCGTGCATCCACACAGCCATCGCGCGCAGCTTGGTGCTGACGAGCGGGAACGCTTGCTCTTCAGCAACCAGCATCTCGCCGCGGCTCAGGTCGATCTCATCCTCGAGTTCCAGGGTGACACTTTGGGGAGCATGCGCCAATTTCAACTCCCCATCAAAGGTGATCAGCGAGCGTATGCGCGTGGTGCGTCCGCTCGGCAGAGCCCTCACCTGTAATCCGGGGCGCAGTTCGCCACGCTCCACACGGCCCGCGAAACCCCGAAAATTTGCATCGGGGCGTACGACCAGTTGCACAGGGAAGCGGAGTGGGCCTTCGCTCTCACGCAACGCAAGTGGCACCGTCTCGAGATAGTCGAGCAGCGTCGGTCCGGTGTACCACGGCATGGCGGGACTCGCGTCCACGACGTTGTCGCCGTTCAGCGCGCTCACTGGAATTAACGCGACGGAACGCAAATCGAGCCTTGTGGCCAAAGCAGAAAACTCACCGCGAATCGCCTCAAACGTAGCAGCGTCATAGCCGACCAGATCCATCTTGTTGACAGCGGCAACGACATGCGGAATGCGCAGCAGGCTTGCGATGTAGGTGTGCCGGCGCGATTGCGGCAACAGCGCTCCCGCCTTGGCGAAGGCCTTCGCATCGATCAGCACAACGGCTACATCAGCGGTGGAAGCCCCCGTTGCCATGTTGCGCGTGTACTGCTCGTGCCCGGGGGTATCCGCGATAATGAACTTGCGCTTCGAGGTTGAAAAATAGCGGTACGCAACGTCGATGGTGATGCCCTGCTCGCGCTCCGCCCGCAGACCATCGGTCAGCAGCGAAAGATCCATCGCTCCGCCCGAACGATTGACCCGGCTGGCGCGAATGGACGCGAGTTGATCCTCGTAGACGCTCTTGGTGTCGTGCAGCAGACGGCCGATCAAGGTGCTTTTGCCGTCATCCACCGAGCCGGCCGTGGTAAACCGCAGCAACTCCTGATCCAAATGCGCATCCAGGAAGTCGCGGAAACGCATCTCGCGCGCGGCATCGCCCAAATGGGGTCCAGGATTGAGTTCTTCCATCTCCATTAAAAGTATCCCTCGCGTTTTTTCAACTCCATCGAGCCTTCTTCATCATGATCAATCGCCCGGTTCTCGCGCTCGGAGCGGCGGAAGGTAATGAGCTCTTCAATGATCTTGGGCAGCGTGTCCGCGTCGGAGCGAATCGCGCCCGTGCAAGGCAGGCAGCCCAGCGACCGCATGCGCACGCGCAGTTTTTCCGGCCGCTCGTGGGGCAGAAGATGAATCATGGGATGAACCATCTGCAGGGTTTCGCCGCGCCTGACCACCTCACGCTCCTCGGCGAAGTAAAGCGGCACAATGGGAATCTGCTCCGAGTACAGGTAGAGCCAGATATCGAGCTCGGTCCAGTTCGAGAGCGGGAAGACACGAATCGATTCGCCCTTGCGCAGCCGGGCGTTGTAGAGGCTCCACAACTCGGGGCGCTGATTCTTCGGATCCCATTGCCCAGCGCCATCGCGGAAGCTGTACACGCGCTCCTTGGCGCGACTCTTTTCCTCGTCGCGGCGCGCGCCGCCAAAGGCTGCATCGAAGCCTCCCTCGGCGAGTCCATCGAGCAGTGAACGAGTCTTCAGCGCGCCGCAGCAGTTCTGCGTACCCATGCCCCACGGACTCATGCCGCCGGCGATAGCCTCCTCGTTGCGGTGCACGATCAACTCCGCGCCGATCTCACGGGCATAGTGATCGCGGAAGGAAATCATCTCCGGAAACTTATAGCCCGTATCGACGTGCAGCAGCGGGAACGGGATTTTGCCTGGAAAGAACGCCTTTTGCGCGAGCCGCAGCATCACGCTCGAATCCTTGCCGACCGAGTACAGCATCACCGGCCGTGCGAACTCAGCAACAGCCTCACGAAGGATATAAATGCTCTCCGCCTCAAGCGCCTGCAAGTGGTTCAGCCGCTCGCGCCCGAGCGTCGCCAAATCTCCATCCGTTGCGCTGGGTACCGGCAAACGACCTCCAAGGAACTCCACTCCCAGGGACTGCAAGATTCAGCGGGAGTGTGACTGCAATCAGTCTACGGATGAGATGTTGCCCAGCGCCATCCGTCGCGCCGCATCGCAAACCCCTGCCGAATTCTGCTAAACTCTTGGAGTCGGCGACCATGCGGTGCGCCCTGACCTGGATTCAGGATAGGAACTGCAGCTGCGAGGTCACCCGAAGGCCGGCGTTCATAAGCACACAAAGGTTCGGGGCGTAGCGCAGTCTGGTAGCGCACCTGCTTCGGGAGCAGGGGGTCGGAGGTTCGAATCCTCTCGCCCCGACCATTTCTTGCTTGCCACGCTTTCGCTTCCCGCAAACCCAGTCTGCCGCGAAATCGCCGTGCCGCTCGCGTCCCGTAAACTCAAGACATACCGGGAGGCTATGTGGCAGAGGAGCACTTGGCGGAGCTCTGTGCTCGCCGAAAGATCGTACGCACCGCGGAAGAGCTTGCCGACCGCATCGCGACACGGAACGCGGACACGGATAGCGATGATGCGCCCCTGACGGAGTTGCGGGAGCTGGGTGCGGCGGGATTGCTCACAGCGGCCCTGCCGGCAGAGCTGGGCGGCGTGGGGCTGGGGACGGAGCCGGGCGGCCACTTGCCGTTGTTGCGCATTCTGGCGGCGGTCGGCGGCGCGGACCTGGCGCTGGGCCGGCTGTTCGAAGGGCACGTCAATGCACTCATTCTGATTGCGAATTTTGGCACAGGCGAGCAACGGCGCAGCGCCGCCACGGATGCCCATGCCGGCCTGCTCTTCGGCGTCTGGAACACCGGCGACGGTGCCCCCATGCACATCGGCGGGGACACACGGGACGAGCTTCGCCTATACGGCTGCAAGGGTTTTGCGACCGGGGCTGCCTTTGTGCAGCGGCCGGTTGTCACAGCTGAATGCAAAGGCTGGCAGATGACCCTGCCGCGCATGGAGGCGCCGGGCGTCGCTGCCGCAACGCGCATCGATCGCAGCTCCTGGAGGCCGCTGGGCATGGAGCGCTCGGAGAGCTACACGATCGATTTTGGCGGTTCGCTCATCAACGCCAGCGATCTTCTGGGCGCTCCGGGAGACTTTTACCGCGATCCCCTGTTTCGCGGCGGCGCAATCCGCTTTGCCGCCGTGCAGGCCGGTGCCCTGGTGCGGCTCTCCACCCTGTTCTCTGACTGGCTGCACGCGCAACGACGCACGGAAGCGCCCTATCAGGTCGCGCGCCTGGGTGAGATTGCCTTGGCGGCGCAGGAGGCTGTGCTATGGGTGGAACGCGCCGCCGCGGTGGCTGAAGATTGTCTGTGGGCACATGCCGATGAACCCGCCGCGCAACGCATGGTGGACTGCGCGAACAGGACACGCGTGGCCATCGAGCGGCTCGCCACGGCGGCCATGCCGCGCATTGTCGAGGGCGTCGGAGCCCATGGGCTGCTGCGGCCTGCGCGCTTCGAACGCATTCTGCGCGATCTCACCATGTATCTTCGCCAACCCAACCCGGACGGGGCCCTGGCGGACATAGGCCGTCATGCGCTCGGCGGCGCTGGAAATCGCACGCATCCAAATCTGTGGAACGAGGCGCTGTGGAGCGAGGCAGAGGAGAGCTAATGGCTGAGCCGAAGGCGTCGGCATCGTTGCAGCCGGACTACTTCGATGGGGTGTATGCGGCGAACGGAGATCCATGGGATTTCCAGACCAGCGAGTATGAGCGAGCGAAGTACGCGGACACGCTCGCGCATCTTCCCCGCACCCGTTATTCGCGTGGATTTGAGATTGGGTGCTCCATCGGTGTACTCACGGCTCAATTAGCATTGCATTGCGACGATCTCCTCAGCGTCGATGTGTCAGAAGCTGCACTGAGGCAGGCGCGTGCGCGCTGCGCATCCCTGCCGCAGGTGCGCCTGGAGCGCATGCAGGTGCCGGAGGAAGAGCCGACGGAAACCTTCGATCTGATCGTCGTCTCGGAGGTAGGCTACTACTGGGATCGCGGCGATCTGGAACGCGCGATGCTCATGATTGCCGCCCACCATGCACCAGGCGGCAACCTGATCCTGGTGCACTGGACGCCGCCGGTTCACGATTATCCGCAGACCGGTGACAGGGTGCATGAGACGTGGCTCGCGAGTCCCGAGTGGCGCGTGGTCAGCGATGAGCGTCGCGAGCGTTATCGGATCTCCGTGCTGGAGCGAGATTGAAGCTGATTGTTGTTCCGTAATGTTTCTATCTTGTCATCCCGTACCCCGAGCGAAACGGAGGGGAGGGATCTGCTTTTTCTGTGCTGCTAGGCTTCAGGTCATCAGCAACCCGCGTGCGCTGCCGAATAAACCTTTCGAGCGACTGGATCGCCTCATCAATAGGCTGTTCGCGCACACTCACGAAGCTAGCCTCGATCAGCCCGTTGCAGTCGATCGCCAAAAGAAATGCGGGGATTGTTTCTTCATTACGCAACGCCACCTGAACACGATTCCGCCAATCGCCCTGCAGCGCGGGCAAACCTTTCATACTGCGCAAAGCAAAGGCGCTCCGCAGGCGGCGCAACCATCGGAATCGATGCACGAGATAGTCGCTGGATTGAACGCAGTGCATCTGTTTACCGGGCAACGCACTCCATTGACGAAGCTGCCCCGCCAATCCCACGGAAGCCCGGCCTTGCAGTCGCGCGGAGGTGAAAACCCGCACCGCGGGCTCATGGCGCAATCGCAGATCCGCTCGACGCAACCGGTCCACGAACGCCTCATCTTCCAACGCAGATACCGGG
Organism: Granulicella sp.; assembly: GCA_965276885.1. Classification (GTDB taxonomy): domain Bacteria; phylum Acidobacteriota; class Terriglobia; order Terriglobales; family Acidobacteriaceae; genus Granulicella. The sequence goes on from OZ255702.1 coordinate 129,550, forward strand.
GGCATGCCGCCTGCGCGCGCATACGCCTCCGGCGTGCATGCCAGCGAAGATCCGAAATGATCCAGATGCCGCGGAAATGGGTCCTCCGGCTGCGGATCGAGCAAATCCTCCAGTTGTGCGATCAAGGCAGCATAGCGGCGATCGCGACGATAGCAGCAACGAACCTGCTCCGGCAGCGCTGCGAGATCCTCTTCGCGCAATTCGATAAGACCGCCGACGGCATCGGCTCCGCGCTCCAGGGCAGCGAGGTTTTGGGCCAGCCAATCACGGGCAACGGTTGAGTCCGCATCGGTTGCGAGAATCGCGCACAAACCCTGCCGCTTGCCCCCCAGCCGTTGCGAGGCCGTGTCCATCAACAAACGGCGTGCTGTGCCCGCGTGCGCCGCTTCGGTCGGCAGATCAAGCTCCGCCACATGCAGCGCGATCAAAGGATGTTGGCTGCGCCACCGGTACACGGCTTCCGCAGACCTGTCCGTGCAGTTGTTCAGCAGCAGCAGGATCTCAAAGCTTTCCCCTGGCAGTGGATCGCCATCGAGATCCACCTGGGCAGCAAGTGCGTCGAGGCAGGAAGGAAGCGTTGCCTCCTCATTGCGCGCGGGGATGGTCACAGACGCCCGGCAGCCCGCTACGGCCCTTCCATCAATTAGCGGCGCTCCGGGAATAAACGAACTCCGGCTTATGGTTAGTGTGGGGCTCATACCGTGGCTTGTTCCGTGGCGGGGATGTACAACGGCGACTTGCGCCATGCCTGGTTTGCCCACAATCGTTCGCGCCCGCCATAGTGCCGGGCGAAGTCGGTGATCTGCGCTGCCACTTGGGAGTCGATCTGCGAGTCGTAACACTCCGCCATGCATCGCTTGCGGGCGATTCGAGCAGCTGCATCTTCGGCGGCATCCGCAGTGAAGCAAGGCTGAAGGCGCAGCCCTGTGGCCTCGACGCACGAGCTGATCTCCCCATCGAAGCCGGGCCGCGCCGCGTAGGGCAGATCCTCGTAGAAGGCCACCGGAATGGGTGAGGCCGCCAGCGCTTCCAGCCCAGCCTGGCGGGTCACGCGATGATCGATGTGGCCCCCGATCGCCAGGGGGAGCACGATCGCCAGCGTTTCTACGGGGCCTACACGCGCCAGCTTGGCGATAGCTCCCGCAACCCGCGCAACGGCCCGGTCGCCCGAACGAATCTCAAGAGTCAGCACCTGATCGACGCCGCACACCAGGCGCAGCGGCGCATCGAGTAGATCCAGATCCGAGATCGCCACCTTGTTGCGGAGCAGCTTCGCCCAGGCGACGTCCTCCCGCTTGCGCAAGGCGGAAACGAACGACACGCGATCATTGGCGTGCAGCGATTCGGCATCAGAGTAGGGAGCGTATTCACTCTGCGTAAAGCAGTTGAGCACGTGAACCGCGTGGCCTGCGGCAAGCCAGTTCTCAACGCTCAGGCCAAGCGAGAAAGCAGCGTCATCTCGGTGAGGGGAAATTACGACGATCTTCACGACATCTGCTCAGATGCGCGAGCGGGTGTGAACGGCATCCTGGTGCCTTCTGAACCTGCGGCGCAGCAGCTTTTTTCGAGTTTTTTTCAGGGCGGATTCGAGTGTGCCACCCACCGCCGGCACCACATCGGCCAGATCGACGTGCTGCACGCCACCCAGCACGATGTGCGTGCCCGTGAGGATTACGAGTTGCTGGCAGAGGCAGGCATTCGCACCGTGCGCGACGGCCTTCGCTGGCATCGCATCGAACGTACGCCAGGCTTCTACGATTGGTCCAGCTTTCTGCCCATGCTCAGCGCCGCAATCGCAAGTGGCACGCAAGTCATTTGGGATCTGTGCCACTGGGGTGTGCCGGAGGGCCTGGACCCATTCTCCCCGGATTTCATCACACGCTTTGAACGCTTCGCAGCGGTCGTTGCGCATTTCATTCGCGAGCAGACTGACGTCGTTCCCTTCTTCTGCCCTGTAAACGAGATCAGCTTCTGGAGCTGGATCGGGGGCGATCGCGGCATCTTTTTTCCGTATGCGCAGCGGCGCGGCGGCGAGTTGAAGCGACAGCTTGCATCCGCCGCAATCGCTGCCGTGCACGCTGTTCGCGCGGTCGTCCCCCAGGCTCGCTTTCTGCAGTGTGAGCCCATCATCAACATCACCGGCGAGCCCAAGAAGAAGCACAGCCGTGTAGCGGCGGCGCGGCACACCGCTTCGCAATTTGAAGCCTGGGACATGATTGCCGGACGGCTTGCACCGGAACTCGGCGGAAGCGAAGACTGCCTGGATGTGTTGGGCTGCAACTATTACTGGAACAACCAATGGGTCCACAACGATGAACGTGCACCCATAGGACATGCTCAGCATCGCCCTTTGCACCGTATGTTGGTCGATCTGCATGAGCGCTATCATCGCCCTGTCGTGCTGAGTGAAACTGGCGCAGAAGATGGATCGGCTATTGGCTGGCTAGGCATGGTCTGCGCGGAGGTGCGCGAAGCGAAGCGGCAGGGCGCCGATCTGCAAGGAATCTGCCTCTATCCAGCGATGGACTACCCGGGCTGGGACGACAAGCGTCACTGTCACTGCGGCTTGATCGCCGTGGATGGAGCGTGGGATGAGCGAAGCCTGCGGCTCGGCTTGACAGCCGAGTTGCGATGGGAAAGTGAAGGTTTTCGCGCCTTTTTCCCACCGAAGGCAGGTGTTTGATCATAAGTAATCTCGACCAAACACCTGCGAAATGAGGTAAGCTCAGTTCGCTGTTTCCACGGCCCGCACACGAGAGATTGCCAGCACGTTCGAGGCGGGGCGTTGCTTCAGCAGCTTCGCGATGGCTTCCTCTTCCACAATATTGCGATAAAGATGCAGAGCCTGCGCCACTACTTGGTCCATGTTGAAGTATTTGTAGTTGGCAAGCCGGCCACAGAAATAAACATTGGGCGTGTTATCGGCCAGTTCGCGGTACATCTCGTAAATGCGTGCATTCTCCGGCCGGGGCACAGGGTAGTAGGGGTCCCCTTCAGCCGTTGGATATTCATACACGATGCTTGTCTTCTCATGCTCCTGTCCGGTGAGGTGTTTGAACTCCGTAATGCGCGTATAGGCGTGTTCGTTCGGGTAGTTGACCACGCCCACAGGCTGGTACCGCGGCTGATCATGGGTCTCATGCTGGAAACGCAACGAGCGGTAGGGCAGGCGGCCAAAGCGAAAGTCGAAGAACTCGTCGATAGGGCCTGTGTATACCGTCTTTTCGTGTCTGTATTCACTGATGATTTCGCGATAATCGGTGTTCAACATGACGGTGATCAACGGATTCGCCAGCATGCGTTGAAACATGCGCGTGTAGCCTTCAAGCGGCATAGCCTGAAACGCATCGGAGAAATAGCGGTCGTCGTGATCAAAGCGAACGGGAATGCGGCCCGCTACGCTGCTATCCAGCTCCGAAGGATCCACGCCCCACTGTTTGCGCGTGTAATTACGGAAGAACTTCTCGTATAGTTCGCGACCTATCTTGGAGACAACGATATCTTCGGAGCTGCGAATCTGTTCACGAGGCTCCGCGCGTTCCGCTAGAAATCGCTCCATCCCTGCTGCGTCGAGTTCAAGCCCATGCATGCGATTGATGGTATCTAGGTTGATCGGAATCGGCAGCATCTTGCCATCGACTGAGGCCAGGACTTTGTGTTCATAGGGTCGCCATCCAGTGAAATGCGACAGGTAATCGAACACCTTCTGTGAAGCCGTGTGAAAAATGTGCGGTCCGTAAGGGTGCACGAGGATGCCGTCGGCATTGATCTCGTCATAGGCGTTCCCACCGATATGCGATCGTTTGTCGACTATAAGAACGCGCTTGCCCAAACCGGCTGTAAGCCGTTCGGCCAATACAGCGCCAGCGAAGCCGGCGCCGACAATCAGGTAATCATAGGAATTCTTTACAGGACTCGTAATTTTCAGGGCACATACCTCAACAGTGGAAGAGAACTTGAGTGAAGCGGCTTGTGCCGGGCGCACGCTTTCGATTTGAGCGCTCATGGCCGCCCATGTTGAATCCCACGATGATTGGTCCAGCTTGCAATCAATATGCGCTTGCTGCACGGCATCAAGCGGGGCGTTAAGGCAGCGGTCGATGGCCTCCGCAAACGCCTCGGGTGTGGCTGCGATCTCTACAAGGCCAGCATCGCCGTAGTCATGCACCACATCGCGGATCGGTGTGGAGACAACGCGTTTGCCTGCCGCCAGATACTCCGGAGTCTTGGTCGGCGAGATGAAGCGCGTCGATTCATTCAGCGCAAACGGCAGCATGGCCGCGTCCCAACCAGCAAGGTAGGCAGGCAGCTCCGTGTAACTTTTGCTGCCGATATAGTGAATATTGTCCGCCTGCGGCAAAACCGCGGAATCGATCTTTACGACTGGTCCAAGCAGAATGAAGTGCACGTCCGAACGCATGGCGGCGACCTCATGCAGCAGATCGCGGTCGAAGCGCTCGTCGAGTACGCCATAAAAACCCACGCGCGGATGCGGAATATTTTTCTGATCCGCGGGATCGGTTTGCGGTGTGAGCGCCTGCATGAAATGCTTCTTCTCAATGGAGCTTGGGAAGGCGTGGATGTTTTCATGCAGTGCACGTTTGTGCTCGAACAGAGAATGTCCGCCAGTGAAGACGACCTCGGCGCGGCGAAGCAGCTCGCGCTCATAATCCAACAGTGCCGCAGGCGCGCCCGCAAAGGCGGACAGCTCGTCCATAGCGTCGTAGACGGTCACCTCAGGCGTGAGGTGTGCGGCAAACGCAAGCGCCATCGGCGTATAAAACCACGCGTCGAAGCGACTGATGTGCTGTCGCTGCAAAAAATCGTCCAGCAATCGTCGCTGCCCCGCCGCGACATCGTCGCCGCGATGGAAGTGCGGGCGAATGACAGTTACATTGGGCAGGCCGTCTGCGTGTAGAAATTCGAGCGCTCCCCCCACCGGAGCGTGCGACGGTGCATTGATTGGATCATGCAGAAACGGCTCTTCCCAAAAGTACACTGGACGCGTCTGCGAAGCCCGGCCCAGCAGATGCTGTGGCCGCTGCGTTACGAAATGCCAACGCAGATGCGAAAAAACGAGCAGAGCGGGATAATAAAAACGGCCGCGCTCGGACGGCTGCATACCCATTTGTAAATTCAAGGCAACTCCAGGCGCGGGGCGCGAAAGTGGCCGCTCATCCCATGTGAGCGTGCATTTTTTTGCGATCGAAAGGCGCACGAAGAATCGTGCGCGTCGCGGCCGGTCGTTCTGCAACCTATATGCATTAGAGCAGATTCAAGCGTTGCGAGTTGTCGAGAGGCACAGAAGCAAATTCATAGCCTCGCCAGGCAACGCGACACCAAACTTCCGCGGAGCTGGATGACTGACGGTCCGTTCATCGAGAACTAGCATCCGGCAAAGCGCCGCGCGATACTGAAGCATCAAGTTTCAATTGACGCAGCAACACTTTTTGCTGCCCCTCGCGCATCGCGGATGAGATCAGGCACCCCCACGCCGTGGTAGCCGTTGCCAAGCAGATGCAAACCGCCGAGATCCTCGACGCGCTTCAGCAACTGCGCCATGCGCTCCTTGTGCCCAACCTCATATTGCGGCAAACTGCGCGGCCAACGAGCGACGGTTGTAAGCCCTTCATCCGCTGCGGGCAGGTGAGGGATCACCGTCCCTAACTCTTGCCATGCCTCCGCAGCAATGGCTGCATCCTTGTGCCCGATCAGCGCATCGGCTGCGTTGCCGCCAAAGAACACGCGCAGGATCCGCGCGCCTTCCGGAGAGCGTCCCCGAAATTTTTGCGTTGTGAAGGTGCCTGCGAGCAACTTCGGCCTGCCCGCATGCGCTGCCCCATGCTGCGGAACAAGAAAGCCGAAGCCGGGTGGCACGGTAAACACACGCGCAATCTGCGCAGACCAGCAGAACGTGGTCAGAACAGCGGAACTGGCGTTTGCCGGAATCAGTGCAGCGGCACTTGCATTCACTTCATGGAGCAGGGATCGCGTGGCATCGACAGGCGTCCCTAAAAAAATGTTGTCGAATGGAACAAACCCGATTGCGCAGTGAGAACGGTCCGCAGCATTGAAGCGAACGAGCCACTTGCCTCGCGGCGACCGAGCCAGTGCGGCGGCCGCAGTGTTGGTGTGCAGGCGCTCCGGCGGCAAAGACGAGATCAATGCTTCCACCAAGGTACCCATGCCGCGCCGCAGCGTGGTAAATGTGGGCGGCGGCGGCTTTTCCCCGCGCGCGTTCTTCTGTTTTTGCAGGGCAAGAACCAGAGACCCGTGTTCCGCCTCCATTTTCACGAAATTCGACATCACCGCGCGAACGCTGAGCTTCGCCGTATCACCGCCAAAAACGCCGGACAGCAGCGGCGCCCCAATCTTATCCAAAACCTCTTCACCAAAGTGACGACGCACGAAGCTGGCAACCGATTCATCGTCTTTGGGAATTGCTTTCTTCAGCTCCTCTGCGCGTTCACGCTCGCGTGCATATGCCCCCTTTGCTTCAACAGAAAAGAGCGGCGAAGCATCTAGTGTTGCCAGGTCTTCAGGCACCATCATGCGCATGCGGCCGGGCATGGCAACGAGCGCACCATTCACCCAAACATACGTTTTCTTATCCTCATCGTTCGAAGCGATGATCTGGTCCCCAAGCCCAAGTTCTTCGGCGAGCTCGCGCGCCCAGGGCTTTTCCGTCACCCACGCGTCAGGGCCGCCTTCAAGGATGTACTCGCCTTCAACAGTTGAACGACGGGTAGTTTGGACTGTTCCGCCGAGGCGATCCGAAGCCTCATAAAGATGCCACTCCAGCGGCTTGCCAGCTTTGCGCTGTATTTCCAACTCGTACGCGGCGGCAAGGCCGGCGATGCCGCCCCCGAGAATAGCAAGTCTCATCATCTCCACTCTTCAGATGCTGGCTGGCGGCATCAATGCTCCGTACGTTGCCGCTTTGCCGCTTTCCGATGATGGGCCAAAGCATGTGCCATAAATATCAAGCTTCCGCGAATGCGGACTCAGGAACAGGAGCGGTGAGTACCTCTGCTTGGCTTGCCCATGCCGCCGCTCGCTCCGGCGCTGATTCATCTGCCCCTGTGCGCGTGGCCAGTACGTGCTCTATCGCACGGATCAACAGCGGCGATTCGTTCAGGCTTTCCGCACGCGAGACGGTGAGACCAAGCCTCTTGCCGAAGGTGCGGAAGTTCACATCGATGTCGTAGAGAATTTCCACGTGATCGCAGAGAAATCCCACGGGCTGCATCACAGCAGCCTTATGCCCGGCGGCGGCCAGTGCCTTCAGCGTGTCCTCGACCGCAGGGCCGATCCAGGGCGCACCGGCTACGCCCTGGCTTTGAAAGGCGAACACCCAATCAGCGTCGGTCATGCCGACGGGCGCGAGCAGCTTCGCAATCGCAGCCGCGGTTCGCTTGCACTCCACGGGGTACGGATCGCCTTTGCTGGCAATACCGTAGTTCTGAATTCCTTCGGTGGGCACCGCGGCGCCGGGCCGGGCCGCGGCGCCGCGGGCAGCCTCCTCCGGCGTTGCCGGGCGGATGGTACGGCAGGGCACGGAGTGCGCCGTGAAGAGCACGGGCACACGTTGTCCGGCACGTGCGCAGGCCTCCGCCCACGCCGGCCACAGTCGTTCTGCAAACGCTTGTGCCAACAGCGGTTCATCAGCCCAACCGGCGATGAACTCATAGGCAAACGGCTCGCCTTCGGTATGCGCAAAGGCGTCTTGCAATGCTGCATCGAGCGCTCGACGATAGAGACCGGTGGAGGTACGGGAGTTCTGCGGCGCGAGGCACAATACCTTCGCCCGTGTAACGCCGTCGCTCTTCATCTGCGCAACGGCATCCGCAATGTAGGGGTGCCAGTTGCGCATGCCCACATACACAGGCCTGCCGAGCTTCTCGGCCAGCAGACGACCCTGCAGCAGCGTCCAACGCGTCAACGGCGAGCCTTCGGGCAAGGGCTCTTCACGCAGTCCAATTTCAGCATAGCGGTGCTGCAGTTCTTCGACGACGTGTGCAGGCATGGGGCGGCCGCCTGTCACCTTCTGCAAATATTCGGACATCTCGCTCAGACGAGCGGGGGTCCCGTGCGCCAGCAGTAAAACGGCTTCGGAAGAGTTGCTCATGCTTCTTATGGTATGTGCCGCTTCCCTGGTTCGCTTACAAGAACAGGCGAAGTTTGCGATAGTGGCACATCCCAAAAATCTCGGCACGCACAGCCTTGGCTAGGAGACAGGTTCCGCGACGACCGCAATCTCGAGATGATGGGTTGTATCTGGAATGTCGAACGACCCCAGCACGATAGGCTTTCCGGGCAGCATTGATGCTGTGCCTTCGATTACCGTCTGCCGCACCATCGGGTCCTGCGGCCCCACCTCAGACGGGGCAACCGAAGAACGCTCCACCTTGCTCCGCAGCTTCAGGCCGCCGCCAAACTCATCCACCGTCGCATCGAAGTTCAGGCCGACATCAAGATAGGTAAACTGCGTCTCCGCCTTGGAGCTACCCGAATCGAAGCTCCCCGTCGCGACCGGCACTTTGTTGCCCTGCTTCAGCGTGGTTCGCTGCCCGCCAGCCACCATCATGGAGATATGATTCACGCCAGAACGCTTGTCACCGTCCATCTCTGTAAGCGTGTAGGTCAGCCGGTATTGCTTGTGCGGCCGGTCCAATTCACCGATCAACCGTTGAGCAATTTCGAGCTGCTCTGGCGATGCCGCTACAAGAATCGCGTTCTCGTTGTTGACGAGGTATATCTTATCGCGCGGATCCAGCATGTTTCGCAGCGCGACCATAATCTCGTTGGCATCATTCTGCTGCGTTGTGTTCTTCAGAAAGAATGTCTTTACGGAATTTTCGTTGGGCGCTGCTGTTTGCGCACTCGCGCCTGCAACTAGCGCCAGCACGGATACCATTCCCATTGTCATTTTTGACACAACACTTCCCCTGCGTGTGCAGCCAAAAGGCTTCATCACCTTCTCCAATACGTTGTTTGAATTGCGCGCTACCGGAGAGACGAAGAAAGGTTACAAACGCTCAAGAATACTTCAGTGAAATATTTCAGGCCCGGATAGCCCAGTCACTCTTCGCTTCACTTTGGGCACGCGCTCCCGGCGGATTCTGTCCATAGCGCTTCACCAGATCCACCACACGAAGCACATTCTCCACCGGCGTTCCAGGCACGATGCCATGGCCGAGATTGAAGATATGCCCCGGACGGCCGTTCGCCTCCAGCAGGACCTCTCGGACGCGCGCTTCGAGCACATCCTCGGGCGCAAACAGCGTAATGGGATCGAGGTTGCCCTGCACCGCACAGCCCGCGCCCACGGCTCGCCACCCCGCATCCAGCGGAATGCGCCAGTCCAGGCCGATGACATCGGCGTCTGTCTCGCGCATGGCCGGCAAAAGGCTTGCGGTATCCACGCCAAAGTAGATCACCGGCACTCCCATGGCCCGCACACGGCGCACCAGCTCCGTCGTCGGCGCGAGCACATAGTCACGGTAGTCGCTGACCGAAAGTGCCCCGGCCCACGAATCAAATATCTGGATGACATCGGCGCCGGCCTCGACCTGCTGCTGCGCATATCGAGCGAGCACATCGATGAGCTTTGCCATCAGCAACGGCCAGGCCTTGCGGTCCGGGTTGGACCTCCGGGACACATCGACGATGTTCGCGCCGCCCGGTATCGAGGCATACATCAACCGTTTGGTCTCCACGTAATTACGAGAAGAGCCGCCCTCAATCATGTAGCTGGCCAGCGTGAACGGCGCGCCACAAAAGCCGATGATGCCGAGCCGATCACCATCCGGCCGAGGAGCAGCGAAGTGCTTCGCGACGCGCGCAATCGCCTCCGCGACATAGCCCAGTTCCTCCACGCAATCGGTGCGCAGCGCTTCGACATGCTCCACGCTGCGCACTGGTTTATGCACCACGGGACCCTCGCCCGCAACAAACTCGAAATCCAGCCCCATGGGCGTAAATGGCAGCAGCAGATCGGCGAAGATGATCGCTGCATCGACGCCCAGTCGTTCCGCCGCGGTGATGGTTACCTCGGCCGCGATCGCGGGCGTGCGGCAGATATCGAGCAGGCTGTGGTGACGGCGCACCGCCATGTACTCCGGCATGTAGCGGCCAGCCTGGCGCAGGAACCACACCGGTGTGCGGTCGACGGGCTGGCGGAGGCAGGCACGCACAAAGCGGCTGCTTCCTGGTTGTTGTGGAATATTCAAAACCATCAGAGCCTCAGAGCCTTAACTATCCAGAGGTCCAGCCTAGCACCGGCGCGGCGCGGCGACTCAGCGCCGACCATAACCCGGGACACTAGATCCGAACGGAATGTGATACGTCACGCCGATGACGCCGGCCACGGGATTGAAGGCAAATGTGTCCGTATTCCAGCGCTGCTGCTGTAAATCGAGCTTCAGCGAAAAGTTCGTGGTGATGCCCAGGTCGATGCCGCCGCCGTAGTTATACACAATCGAGTTATCGCCGGTGTAGTTGATGTTCAGCGGATAGTGAATTGTGCCCGGACCGACCAGGAAGTCAGCGTAGGGCATCAAGCGATGAAATTGGTACGCTCCGCGCAAACCAAAAAGATAGGATCGCTCACTGGCATACGTTCCACTGTTGAAGTTTGCCCGCACCTCCACCGACGGCTGCACGGGAATATGGAAGTAGCGCGTGAAATCCAACCCCACGGCGCCACCGGTGTTGTTGTCCGGCCCATACTCAGGGTTGGCGAACTCCACGCCCCCGAAGACGGAGATGTCTGCACTCTTTCCGGCTGTTCTGGAGGCTTGGGCCAAGGCGACGCGCGACCGCGACCCGCAAAGCAGGAGGAGCGACACAAGAGCAAGAGAAGGCAGCCGATTGGTTTGGCAACGCATACAAAGTTCACCACGAGAAAAAGGATAAGTGCCAGTCAGCACACATGAGTCTGGGCGCATGACCTCCGCGTTTTAGGTCCGCGCTGATGCATTGGATGCGCTAAGCCGTGGACAGAGGGGACAGCCGCGGTCAAGCGGCGGGCCGTTCGGCTGAAGCGCAACCGGGCACACTGCAACCAGAGAGGCGGTGCTGCGGCCTGCCCGCGACAAGCGCGTCCGGTAATCGTTTGCAATCGTAAGGCCACGTGGGAAACTTCGGCCTTGGACGAATAGATTCCTTAGCTCACGGGCGATCGCTGGGTTTTGAGTTCTGAACCGCTTCAGACTTGGCAACCTGTCTCTACCGCGAGTTGGTTATCGATGTCAGAACGTTCCGCACTCGCCAACGAAGTTCCAGAAATCCCGATAAATGGCTCATCAGCTCTGAAGGGATGCTGTGCGCGGGGAATTTTTGCTGCGTAAGATAGGCGGTGAATCCTTCCAGAGTGTAAGAGTGGCCGCTTATGCGCATCCACGGTCCCATCCCCGCAAACACCACATCGAGAACAGCTGAAAGGCCGCTGGGTCAGCAAGCAATGCAGAAACGAAAGCCCGCCGGCGACGCCCCCATGCAACAGCCCGCGCGCATGAGCGATGTCGCGAAGCTGGCCAGGGTCAGCAGCATGACCATCTCGCGTGTGCTGAACGAAAGCCAGTACGTCAGCGCTGAGACTCGGCAGCGCGTCCATGCGGCGGTTGAGCAGCTCGGGTACCGGCGCAATGAAGTGGCTCGTTCCCTTCGCGAGCGTCGTTCGCGACAGATCGGCATCCTTGTGCCCAACCTGTACGACCCATTCTTCGCCTTGTGCGCCCACGTTGTCAGCGCGGTCGCAAAGACACATGGATACTCGCTGAGCATCGCAACCACCGGAGAAGATCCGGATGCGGAGTTTTCTGAGGCAAGCCGCATGTTTGTCAGTAATGTCGAAGGCCTGGTGGTGATTCCGGCCCAGGCCGGGAAAGGTGCATCTCGGCTAGCCTCCGCGAAGTTAGGCACGCTCCCGATCGTCACACTGGACCGTCCCCTGGCGGGAGCAAACGGCAGGGCAGATTCCTTGCTGGTGCAGAACAAGCGTGGAGCCCAGATTGGGACGGAACATCTGATCGCGCTGGGGCACAAGCGCATCGTCTTTCTGGGCCTGGAACGCCGTCTGTACACCATGCGCAAGCGCTGTGAAGGCTACCGGTCCGCGATGCTGGCCACCGGGTTGGAACCGCAGACGATTTTTCTGAGGGGCGAACAGGCGGAGACCGATGTCACCGTGGCCGGCCTGCTCGCCTCCAGGCGCCGGAACGATGCGATCTTTTGCGCGAACAACCTCCTCACGCGCCAGGTTTTGCATAGCCTGCAGGCGATGGAGGTACACCCGCCGCACACGATCACACTGGTTGGCTTTGACGACTTTGAAACGGCGAATCTGCTGGGGGCAGGAATTACGGTGGTGCGCCAGCCCACGGAGGATCTTGCCCGGCAAGCAGCGGAGATGTTGTTCTCTCGCCTGGGACCGGCGGGAACGAAGCGCAAAAGCAAGCGTATTGTGCTTCCGGTGGAGCTTATTGTGCGCGGCTCCTGCGGAGCGAAGCTCCGCACTCACTCTGCCCGGTAGAGCAGTCCTCCCCATGCTTTGCCGTTGAAGCAGGATCGAATGCCAGTTTTCTCGAGGCCGCCGGATCGAAGCTGCTCCACCCTTGTGAATTGCGCGCCCGCATCCCGCGCGGCGACCAGTGCCCGGTGCGAAATAGGCTCACTATTGATGGTGGAAAAGCCTGGTTGCGCCAGTACCGCGAGGCCCTCCTGCGCTGGCTGTTGCGCATCCAGACCGCAAAGCAGGGCAGAGATCGCGAAGAGGAAAATGAAGAAAGCTCTACGGGAATATGGGCACGTTCGAGGTCAGATCGGACCCCTTCTCTAGCGAAACGTGAAGCGGAAGACTCTCATCTCCCGCTTCGTCTTCACGCTTCCGTTTTACTGTATCGTCACGTTCATCGTAAACGGCAGTGATACCTGGTTCTGGTTGCCGTACACAGGTTGAGTGCTGCCGGGGGTAGAGCCGGGTACGGTCGCGCTACCCACCTGTTTCGCCGTGACAGTGACTTGGTACGTTCCCGAGGGCGTGGTGAGCACCGGAGCACTGGTCAGATTCGCCGACGTGCATGAGGTCATGCCGGCGACAGCGCCGCTGAGCACAAGCAAGCCGGTCATCAGCGTTAGACGTTGACGCCAGCCAGACCTTCGCCGACCGAAGACTAGCCCCAGAAGACCCGCTCCGAACAGGGCGGCGAAGGCGACCGCGCTGGTTGATCGTTCCAGACTCGCGCTTGCTCCCACGTTCGTGCTGATGGTCAGCGTGACTGTGCCGGGGGTTCCAGGCACGACGGTCACGGAGTTCGAACTGAAGCCGCAGGAGGCTCGCGCAGGCAGACCATCGCACTCCAACTCGACGGGCAAACTGTAGTTATTCAGCTGCTGGCCGGCACCTTGCGTGCCGTATCCCAGCACCGAGGTCAGAGTGAGTGCAGCCGTTGCGGTAGAACCGGCGGAGAGGCTTACTACGGGCGGGTTTGAGGTGATCGCGATGCTTGGACCGCGCAAAACCGTGATCTTGAACGCTGAAGAGATGGAGCCCGCATTGACTCCGTCGCCGTTGTACACAGCCACGAGCGTGTGCGTGTAGATCTCGTTCGGGGAGGTCGTATTGTTGTTAACGTTCACGTCCAGGCAATTGGTGGCGAACGTTGCGAAGCCGTTGGCGTCCAATACAACCGTCGCGTTCGACAGATTTGCGTATTTCCCGCCCGTCTGCTGGTTGTAGTAGGGATCGGGGGTAACGGGTTTCACCTTTCCTGCTGCGACGGCAGGATCCAGACCGGGCGCGGAGGTGACGTCGCACGCCAGGTTATTTCCCTCCCAGAAGGTGACCGTCCCGGTCGGGATGTTGACCCCATTCCCTACCTGCACGACGTAGTTGGTATAGGCGGTGGATGCGATATTGTAGGGCTCCGCGGATCCAGTACCGCTCGACAGCACATATGCGGGCGGCGTTGGGGTGGCGAGCGAGGTGGCCGCGGCCGTCACGGTGCTGGCCGCCGTAGCGGTGGACCGTCCGTACACCCGGTCTCCGTTGTAGGAGACCTTGAACGTCTCCGCGCCGGCCGCTACGTAGGTCAGGGTGAACGAAGCCGTTCCGTTCGACAGCGCTGCGGTCAATGACGGCTGAGTCGGCGAGGTCGTGCCAACCACGGTGACCGTGACGTTGCCGGTGGGAACACCGGAGCCGGACGCCGGCGCCACGCTTACCGTAACCGGAATACTGGTGCCCGCGCCCTTGCCTACGGTGATGGTCGAGACGGAGGGCAGCAAGGCTGCACCCACACCTGTGAGACTCACACTCTCCGGCCCGTTGATGGCATCGCTCGCGACCGAGATCGTCCCTGTGAGCGTACCCTGTTCACCGGCTCCGGGGTTCAAGATGATCGTCGCTGTACAGGCACTGCCCGGATTGACGGGAGAGGTACAGGTCGTCGCCGTCTCCGTGTAGTCGACGGCATTGCTGCTGGTAAACGTCGATACATTCAGTGCGGCGTTGCCCGTATCCAGAATATTGGCGTTCAGGCTGTTGGTGGCGGTAACACTGGGCAACACGCCGAAGTTCAAGGCGCCGTTCGGGCGGATGAGATCCACGCTCTTCGCCGCGGCATCGAGCACATATACGTTGAGTGTGGAATCGAGTGCCAGACCCGCCGGCGCCGCCACAGCCGTGTTAAGTGTGATCGCATTCGCAAGATTAAACGTGCCCCCGGCGTTCGGGATCAGCAGGATGCTGTTCGGCTGAGCAACGTATATATTTCCGGCCGGATCGACAGCCAAACCTGACGCGCCGTTGAGAGAGTTGACCAGGGTAGTCAGCCCATTGCCAGCGCCCACCTCGATGAGATTGGCGCCATCCGCCACGTAAAGATTGTTGCTGACATCCACGGCTACGGCCGAGGGTGCGGTAAAGCCGGAGATGACGTTCTGCATGGGGCCAAGAATGCCGGTTGTCCCGCCCCCTGTCCCGCCCCCGTTGCTGAGCTCCACAACGCGGGAGTTGGCCGGATCAGCCACGTAGATGTTGCCCAGCCCGTCCGCCGCAAGCCTCAGGTTCGCGCCAAGGCCGGTGGCTAACGTCACCGGGGCCGTCGCATTCAGCGCGCCTGTGCCGGGGACAAGCATCTGCGAAGGCGGCGTTGTCGCCGGAACAGCCGGTTCATACTCCGGGTAAACAAAGGGGAACTCTATGACATTGCCGCTGTCGGCAACAAACAGGTCGCCGGCTCCATCAACCGCCACTCCGGTCGGCGCTTTGAAGCTGCCCAGGCTGACGCCCGTCGCCGTGCCACCCGCTGCCGGACCGTACATCAGAACTTTACCAAGCCCCGCGTCTGCAACGTAGAGGTTGCCGGCTCCATCCGTGGCCACCTGGCCGGGTGTTTGCAGCCCGCTTTCGAGAGAGGTGGCCGGGGCAGCCGGGGAAACCGACGCCGCCGATGCCTGACCGATGCCCTGCAGAACCGTCGTTGCAAGGACCTTGTTGCTCGCATCCCGCATCAACAGCTTCGCCGTGATCAGACCGAGCTTGCTGGGCGTGAAGTTCACATTCAGAGTGCAGGAGTCCGTCGTGACCGTCGCGGTGGTGGCAGAGGATCCGGTGCCCGTCGTCACCTTCGCCTGGAAGGGATAGGCTGTCGCCCCGGCGAGGTCACACGATCCCCCGCTGGTGATGGCAAAGTCCTTGGCTGGTATGCCATTCTCCAGAAGAACGTAATTGTTCGGAGTGATCTGGGTCGTAAGGGAAGCATTGAAGGCGTAGTAGATAGTTCCGGGCGTGGTGCTGCTGCTGCCGACCGCGACCGGACCGAAATTGGCTCCATTCAGGTACACCTTGCCGACGTCCGAAATGCCGGTTACGCCTTGAACAGGCTCATACAGGATGGCTCCCGTCAGCGCGGGGACGGCATTGCCCTGCGCCGCCGCCGGCGTCAGTAATTCAGCACTGGCGGGGGTGGGGACACCGGCGGTGAGCGGCACCAGATACACGCCCGCGCTCGCGTCAGACACGTATACATTGCCCGTCGCGTCTACCGAGACGCCTTTTACATTGCTCAGGTTAGGATCGACGCGCACCAGCGTGGCCTCGATCGTTCCCTTCGAGTCGCCGCTGAGGCCGGTGGTTCCGGCAGGAAGAAAGAACGCTCCGTTGGCTCCGCCGTCTTCGTCGAAGGAGATGTTGCCTGCGTTGTCGATCGCGATGTCACGCGCCCGGCCCTGTAAATTCGCGATCACGGGAGTGGCGCTGCCGAAGGTTCCTGACGCATCGATCGGAACGGTAAAGATCTCGACGCCGCAGCCGTTTTCAGTGCCTACCGCCAGGACGCCATTCGCATTGATAGCCATTCCCGCGGATTGAAAATAGTTGCCGCAGCTTCCGCCAAGGTTCCCGCTGAGGCCGCTGGCCACCACAACGCTGGGTTTGTCCCAGGTTCCGGTCGCGGCATCGTACGGAAACTCCACCAGACCACCGTTGAAGTTGTTGTTGACGTAGAGATTGTTATTGCGGGGGTCGATCGCGATGCCGGAGTCGGTGAAGGTACCGCCGCCTGATAGTTTTCCAGGTGCCGACACAGTAATTGCAGGCGCACCGTTCGCGGGAAATTGATAGATAGCAACATTCGAAAAATCGAACACGACGAAATCGCCGCGCGAGGAGACTGCACTTTGCCAGATATTTCCATAGGTACCCATATGGGGCAGCGCGGCCACGGAACTCGACACCACCGGCGGCATTTGCGCGGCGGCTTCCCCGCCCAGGCCAACGCAACCCAGCAGCAGCGTGAGTACAGTCCCGGTGCGGTGCATAGCGAACCAGCGCAATGACGTGGACAATTCGGTGGCCATTTCAGCTTCTCCCTAAAACTACTTCTGTACCTGTTGCGTGTGGCTCGGGCCACGGATTCAGGTTTGCTTCTTACGTGCTTCCGGGTGTTCTCCATCCGGATTTATTGCACTGTGACACCGATCGTGAACGGCAGCGAGACGACCGCATTGTTAGCCGATGGATCGGTCGTGACGATCCGCACGTTGTAGGTCCCGGAGGGCGTGGTGACGTGCGGTGCGGGTGGCGTTTGCGTATAGCCGCTGTTGCTGCAGGCAGTCACGCCAACAGAGGCACCCATCAGCAACAGCGTGAGACAGAGCATCTTCAGGGCGCGTCCGTCAAAGCGTGTCTTGCCGCCAAAGAGCAGGCTCAGAAGACCGAAGCTGAAGACACCGGCAAAGGCCAGGGAGGAACGGTCAAGGCCATGGCTCTGCAACCGGGCAACGTTGACGGGCACATTGGTGCTGATCGTGACAACAACGGTGGCCGCTCCTCCATTTGGAACCACGACGTTGGGATTATCGAAGGTGCACTCGGAGTACTGCGGAAGCGTTGTGTTGTCACAGGCGACACCGACTGTCTTCGCAAATCCGACCAGCGATTGAAGATTCAGGGAAACCTGGCTCGCAACGCCAGCGGTCAATGTCGCCGCCGCGGGAGTGGCCGTAATCAGCACGCTTTGAGGGATATTTTGAAACGGCACCGGCGCGGACGAGACCTTGGCAAAGTTCTGATCGCCGCTGTAGACGGCTACCAGGCTGTACGAGCCATTGGCCAGATTGCTGGTGTTGAAGGTGACGCTGCCGCTGCCGTTCAACGGCAGATTGACCTGCGCCGGGTCTGCAGGCTTTGAACCCTGCATGAAAGTTATAGTCCCGGTCGGCGTGCCCTTGCTTGATGTAACGGTGGCGGTGATCGTGCCGGAGCTGCCCAGCAGCACATACGCCGCCGGCGTTGAGGTGGTGACCGTCGGAACGGCTTGCGCGACCGTCAGCGTGGTCTTGGCCTGGCTGCCGGCAAAGTTCACATCGCCCGTGTATTTTGCCTGCAGATTGTACGATCCGCCGTTCAGGTTGGTTAGGCTGAAGGTAACGGTCGTTCCCTTCAGGGAAACAGGGGGCAGAATCTGCGCTGTCTTGGCTACCGGGTTCTCCAGCACCAGAGAGACGTTGCCGGTGGGCGCCGCCGTACCCCCGTTTTGCTTGACGGTTACGGTAACCGTGGTGCTGGCCGGGTACGACAGTCCCGTTGCCGGCGAGAGCGCGACCGTGGTCGTGGTGGTGGGAAGATTGTCCTCCCCCGTGCCGGTCATCGCTACAGTGACCGTGGCCGCGTTCGCCGCATTGCTCGTGATGGCAGCGGTTCCGTTTTCGACGCCGACCGCCGACGCGGTCAATTCCAAGCCGTACTCGCAGTAGGCGCCCGCACCCACCGGCGTCGCCCCCGTCGTATCGCACTGGTTCAGGTCGGCAGTGGCCGGTCCGAAGTCAGCGCCATTGGCCCCGCCGAACGCGGGGGCGGAGGGAAAGGTGAGATTGGCGTTGCCGATGTTGAAGACTCCAACATTGGAATCGTTCTCTGATCCCACCGCGGTTTGCCCGAAGTTCAGGCTGCCCCCGATGCCTACCTGAGTGAGAGCGGCAGTGGCTCCTGCGCCACTGGTAACATACGTGTTGCCAAAACCATCCAGCCCTACGCCGCTTGGCGACGTAATATCCGTGGCCAGACTGGCGGCGGAGTTCACGGTCAGGTTTCCACCCAGGCTTGGGATGCGGAGAACGCCGCCTTTCTGGGCCACGTAGACCGAACCGGATGCATCGACCGCGATCCCCGTTACCGGCGCCGCCAGCGTGCTGGTCACGCCCGTTTGGCCGGCGTAGGAGTTGAATTTAGTAAGATTCGCGCCATCTGCCACGAAGACGTTTCCCGCATCATCGACCGCAACGGCCGAAGGCGCCGTGAAGCCGGAGCCGACGACGGTATTCGCGTTTGCAAGAATCGATTCTGTGGCTGCATTTGCGATCTTCAGAACATGGCCATTGCTCGCGTCGGCTACGTAGACGTCGCCTCCGCCATCCACCGCCAGATTCAAGCTGTTTCCGAGCCCGCTCGCGATCGTCGTCTGCCCGGCCGTGTTCAGCGCGCCCGCAACGAAGGGAACCATGAAGACTTTGCCGGAGTCGCCGATGTACAGGTTTCCAGAACCATCGACCGCGACCCCGGTCGGGGACGCCAAACCGCTTCCAACCGAAACACCGGCCGCGGCGGAGGCCGAGCCCGCGGGGAACATCAGCACCTTGCCGAGCCCGGAGTCTGCTACATAAGAGTTTCCGAGAGCGTCCCCAGCTACCTGCTTGGGTGCGCTCAGGCCCGTGGAGCGGGGAGCCTCTGCCGATGGCACAAGAACCGAGATCCCCGCGCCCTGACCGACGGCATTCACGAAGGTGTTGCTGCCGGCGATCACACTGCCGCTCGCGTCCCGCAGCTGCAACTCAGCCGAGGCGGCGCCAGGCAGCGTCGGATTGGCCGTGATCCAGACCGGGCAGCTGGTAAAGGCCAGATAGGGCTTACCGGCTGTGCAGGCTGCCTGCGCCGGAGTGACGCTGGGATCCGGATTGGGATCCGTCGGCGTCGCCGCGAAGACCGCTGTGGATCCCGCCCGCGAAAAGCCGATCTGCGCGGGTGTGACCTCCGTGCTGAAGCTGTAAAAGACGGTGCCGGCCGTGCTGGGTGTTCCCACCGGCGTGGCGCCAATGCTGGCGCTGCCAAGCTGCCACTGGACCACATTCAGCGTGCCGGGATAAACCAGCTCTCCGCTCGGGGTCCAACCGCCCGTTCCTGTCGGGATCCACAGAAATCCGCGCGGGTCCACCGCCAGGGGTGCTCCGGACGAGATGGGAGCGATCATGACCGCGTGGCTGAAGTTATAGCTCGAAGGCGTGGCAGAGGTGAGGCTGCCACTCTCATTCGGAACCATCAGCACGCCGTTGAAGTTGCCGCCATAGCCGTCAACCTCGCTGGTGAGATAGAGATTGCCGGCTGTATCCAGCGTAACGCCGTTGAACTTGTAGTTATCCGCGGGTGGGTCAAGCCGGGTCAGGCCGCTTTCGATACTGCCGCTGCCATCTCCCTTTAGGCCCGTCTTGCCGGCCGGGATCACCAACACCCCGGGAGCTTTCTTTCCCACCGGATCATAGGGCCCCTCGGTGAAGATGATGTTTCCCGCCCCGTCAATGGCAATCTTGTTGGCGACATCCTGCAGGCCCGAGATGACGGTGGTGAGGGTTCCGGGATTGCCGCTTCCATCCACGGGAACAGACAGGATGGAAGGGCTGGTTTCGGTGCTGATGATCAGCGTTCCACTGCCGTCTCCCTTGCTGCTGTTGAGAAAAGCTAAGCCGTTGGTGTTCAGGCCGCCGCCGAGTCCGGTCTGCCAGACACTGCTCGACGCCAGATCCCAGGTTCCCGTCTTGGGGTCATATGGAACACGGAAAAAATGCACGCTGCTGTCATACCGGTCGGCGATATACAGGGTGTCGTTGCCGTCCAGAACCATGCTTTCATTCCAGAAATTGCTGCTCCCCTTCAGCACCGCACCGGCAGCCGACACGGTGATCGGCGTGGAAGCTCCGGGCGACAGCTGATACAGCGCTCCGTTCTGCGCATCGAGGTACAGCACGCTGCCGTTTTTTGCAATAACGATCTGATAGATCTGCCCCCAGACGGGATGCTGAAACGGGATCACCGAGCCGGCCGTAACGGGTACTTGCGCGGCTGCGGCGCCACAGAGTGACAGCGCTGAAAACAGACCCAGACATGCGGCACGCGCCATCCGGCGAAACCACGATCCAGACTCGATGGCCATTTGAACTCTCCCGAACAACATCTCGCATCCCTCGGGCTGCACCTTGCGGATGCCGCCGGCTTTCGTTGCCACAATCCATCCGGCACCTGTTCCTGCCGTCCTTCGGTGTTGACGGCCTGCATGATGCAGCTCACAGGCCGGATCCAGCTATTTCGTCAAAACTCGTACTTGGCGCCGACCTCGATCAGCCGGCTGCCATATTTGATCTGCGCGATGCCGAAGTTCTGGTGCGTGACCTGCTGCAGCGTGAGTGCCTGACCTGCGATGCCGCCTTGGAATCCGCCCAGATTCAGGTTGCCCGTGTCATTGTTGTTGAACGAGACCAGCGGGTGATTGAGGAAATTGAATCCCGCGATCCGGAGCTGGAAGTTTCGCTTGTCGCGCAGGGGAAAATTCTTCAGCACGGTAAGGTCATTCGACAAGGACGCGGGGCCATGAATGTACGGCAGGCGATACTGCCCCTGCCCGGTGGGATTTGCCGAATTCACGCCTCCCGGCAGCGGAATGCCGAAGCACGCCGGGTTGATGAACTGGTGCGTGGAAGGGCCACCGCTCGGCTTGCAGGTAACGGTGGGCATCAGTTGGTAGTCGGGCGACCCCAGCCAGACCGTGGAGTTCAGGCTCGTCGTGCAATACGTGTTGCCGTTCTTATCCGGCGTGATTCCATAGGTGACCAGACACGGCTTGTCGTTCACGGGATCCGTCTGCACCTGGTACGAAAGCTGCGTCGGCGCAAGCTGTCCATAGCCGAAGCCGAAGTTTTCGCCCTCCAGGGAGGCCAGCGGCGGGCCGCTCAGCAGCGAGGAGATACCCGAGAGCTGCCATCCGTTCGCAGCCTGGCCTATGAGTTCATGGCTGCCCCGGTACCGGGTTCCGAAATCAATCAGGTAATGAATGTTGAAGACGTGGGTGTGATCGAACGGCACCGGATTGTACTCATTGCGAAGATTCAGCGGATCCGGAATGACGTTGTTGTACGACGCCGCGGTCGCCAGATCCTTGGAGAAGGTGTAGTTCGCGCCATACTGAATACGCCCGGACGACTTATTCCAGCTCACCTGCAGGCTGTTATAGCTGGAGTAATAGACATGCTTCAGGGCATAAACGTTGGCGTAGAACGGATAGGGCCGGAATACATCCGTCTCCGGCGTGGTCAGGTTGGAAAGGTTCGTGCCCGTCCCCTGCTGCGCGGCGAGGATGTTCGCGGGAATCGTGCCGAGATTCGCCGTAAACAGCCCGCCCGCGGGAATCAGATTGAGATTGGAGGCCCCATTATAGGAGCCGTTGTTATAGGTGCTCAGGTTCTGGTTATTGCTGCCGACATAGGCAATCTCAAGCAGCGACCGCCACGGCAGATGCTGATCGAACTGGGCGTTATAAAGATAGTTCAGCGGGCGAGCGGTGTCGTTCGGCGAAAGCGTGTAGGCCGTGAAATCCGGAGGATTTGCCGGCGATGTGCTATCGATAAGATCGAAGCTTTCCTGTCCCTGGAGGAAGGATGTCTTGTATCCCTGGGCCGTGGCCGCGGCGAGGGCATAGGGATTGAATTCTTCCTCGTTGCGATAGATGCCCCAGCCGCCGCGCAGCACAGTGTTGCCCGTGCCGAAGATATCCCACGACATGCCCAAGCGGGGAGAAGCATAGACAGTGGCCGGCTGGTTCACCGAATTCAACACCGAGGTATCCTGCGAGTGCCAGGTGACACCGGGAGCATTGCTGCTGCCGCAGATCCGGCCATTACACTGCTGCGCATAGAGCGAAGGGGAAAACTCCGCCAAGCCATTGTTGTGGCGATCGCTCCAGGGGCCGAGGTGCTCCAAACGCAGCCCAAAATTGAAGGTGAAGTGGCGAACCTTCCACGTGTCGTTCACAAACCCGGAGGCCGCAAAGGAGTTCATGTCCACTGTCGGCGAGAAGTTCGTCTGGGTGTATGTATCTGCATATCCGAGATACATCAGTGCATTCGGATTCATGCACTCGCCGAGATAGGCAGCACCTGAATTTCGCGACGTGCCGGCCGGGTTTGGCGTCTCGCAGTTGGTGAATTGCGCGTTCTGACCGACTGTCGCGCTGTACTCGTAATAAGAGTTGTTGGGGTTGAAGGTGAACTCGCCCTGCGGGTAGGCGCCGAAGTCCGCGAGCCCATTGATGATGCGTTCTTCCAGGTAAATACCCGTCTTCAGAACGTGTTTGCCTTTAACATAGGTAAGAACATCCTGGAAGTTCGGAACCACCTTTTTCAGGCGAACCTGGTTGTTGTAGAAACCACCCGGCATCAGCAGCTGCGGATACCCGTAGTTGCCGTAGTCGGAGAGCGCGGGCACCGAACCATCGCCGCCGTTCTTGTACTCGCCCAGGTAGTTGAAGTTGCCGTTCCCGCCGTTGTAGCTGTTCATGCTGTACCGGCTGGCGGCTGCAGGCGTGCTCTCATTGCCAGGCTGCGATACATACGATTGCGCCAGTGTGGCTTCATTCGTAAACCGGGCTCCAATGACCTTGGTGTAGGTGATCGAGCCGATGTTGGAGATATCTCCCGTAGTCACTCCGCCGGGATACAGCGCGGAAGCAGCCGGGATATATCCGAAGTTCACCGGCTGTTGCGCGATCTGGGCCTGCCGCCCGTAGGTCAGGCTGAGTTTGTCGGTCTCGTTGATGCTGTAATCGATCTTGGCGCGGATCAGGGAGCCATTCTGCTGCTGCTCGACCACCTGGATCAGGTTGTAGCCCGAAGCGTTTGTGAACGGATCAGCGTTGGGCAGGGGCAGCCAGTTCAGCAGCGCGGCTCCACTCGCATTTTTATAGGCCGCGACATTTCCATTGCTGACCGCATTCCCGTTGGGCAGATAGTTCTCCGCCTGGCACATCGGCTGAATCGCATTCGGGTTCACGGCCCCGTCCGGACGCGCGCCGCAGAGCTGCGCATTAAGCGAAGCCGCACTGAAATCGCCCTGCCGCTCCGCTAAAGTGGGCGTCCAACTGCCCAGCGTCGCCGGCGAGAAAAGCTGGTTGGTCGCCTCATATTGGAAGAAGAAAAACAACTTGTTGCGCTGCCGGTTGAATTTCGTGAAGGGTAGAAGGATCGGGCCGCCGACGGTGCCGCCGGGATAAAAGTATTGGCCGTCAGGCCGGGTCTGGCGCAGGTCATTGTTGTACCAATCGTTCGAGTTCAGCGCGGTATCGCGTGCATAAAGGTACAGCGAACCATGAAACGCCGAGGTGCCGGACTTGGTGATGGCGTTGACGACCGTGGGTCCCTTGGCGCTCTCCGCATCGAACGCCGAAGACACCTTGATCTCTTCCACGGCGTCCGAGTTGACCTCCTGCACCGTGCCGCCGTTGGTGGAGATATCCTGGAGAGAAACGCCATCCTGCACTACCGAAATGCCGTTTGTTCCCGTGCCGTTCGCGGAAAAACTTCCCGTCGGTCCGCTGAGACCGACCACGGCGGCGTTATAGTTTGGCTGATTGTTGACGCCGGCCGTCTGCGGGCTGAAGCCGGGCAGCATGCGAACCAGTTCGGTGGCATCGCGGCCGACAATGGAGAGCGTCTTGAGATCTTCCGCGGTGATCGTGTCGCTGCGTTCGCTCGAGTCCAGCGGCTTGACCGCCTGATTGGTCGCCGCCTCGACCGTCACCTGCTCCTGCACATCCCCCACCTGCAGCTTCACATCGGTGAAGTTGACCTGATCGCCGGGACGCAGGGGGAACTGGCGCGATTCCCAGGACCGGAAGCCCTGCATGCTGACCTCAACCCTGTAGTTGAGGCTGGACTCCACCGAAGCGAAGACGAAATAACCCTTGCTGTCGCTCTTCGTGGTGCGCGTGGTGTTATTGGAAACATTGGTGAGTACGGCGGTTGCGTGCGGAATGATGGCGCCTGTCGAGTCGGCGGCGAGTCCGCTCACGGTTCCTGTCGTCAGCTGTCCGAAAAGGGGCGCCGGCAGCGATACAAGCATCGCAAAAAGCAGCACCAGCCCTGTGCCCGCGGACCTGACCTTTGTTAATACGTTCATCGTAGGAACCCTCCCCCTCACAAGCCTGCTGCCGCGCACACCGCGCACCGCCGCGTGCAGGCACGGCTGTGGCCGGGACTGGCGACACGACACTTCCAACGTTTCGCACTGATTAGTTCGGCCCGAATTATGACGTTGCCGCTTGAAAGTCGTCAAGCATTCTTTTTTGAAAATTGTTATCGGTAACAGAACCGGCGAAATTTTGCATTCCATGGTGGGGAGCAGGGGCTCCGGAAACGGTGGCGAAAGAGGTGCGGCAGCTCAGGGAACCTCCTGCCAACTTCGCGGTTGATCCGCTTCAACCCAACGGAAAAGAGCGTGAGTCGCCTTCTGCCCGATCCCTAAAACAGGCTCTTAACATCTTTGGGGAGGCGTTCCTGTAGGCGTTCCTGAATATGTTCCTGGATACGTTTATGGATATGCTCATGGAAGCGTCCACGGTGGCCGCGCTCTCCGGCTACACTGAAGAGGAGTTCAGCGGCCAATTTTCAAGGCAGACAGTTGCCGGCCGCCGGATTTACACGTTCTCTGAGAGTTGGTTTCCAAGTCTATGCCGAACTACCTCGAGCTGCCAATCGGGTCGCGCGCCCCGGATCTGATCAACGCCGTCATTGAAATTCCCCTGGAGTGCAGCACCAAATACGAGTACGACAAAGAGCTGCACGTGTTTCGCCTGGACCGGAATCTTTACTCGCCCGTCCACTACCCCGGCGACTATGGCTTTATTCCCAGCACACTGGGCGACGATGGCGATCCGCTCGATGTGCTTGTGCTCGTCGATTCGCCGAGCTTCCCGGGCTGCTTCATGGAGGTCCGTCCCGTCGGCGTGCTGGAGATGACGGATCAGGGCAAGGGCGACGAGAAGATTCTCTGCGTCGGCGCGGGCAATCCACGCTACAACGACGTCAACAACTACCATGAAATTTACCCGCACATCCTGAAAGAGATTACGCACTTCTTCTCGATTTATAAGGACCTCGAAGGCAAGAGTGTCGAAGTACACGGCTGGAAGGACGCCGCCACGGCGAAGGACGTGGTGCTGAAGGCGCAAAAGGCTTTCGAAGACCTGAAGGCCAAGTAAGGCTAGATAAATTGTGTGTCAGATTGAATTGGAGGGCCGGCGAAGCTGCCGGCCTTTTGTTCGCGTGACAAAGGCATAGACCAGATAGACGGCTACCCCGCTCCATGCCACCGAAGCGGCAAAGAAGAGCGCTGAAACAGAGCCTATGCGTTCATCACGCGCGGCCCAAAGCGCAAAAGCGATCAGCAAGGCCGGTCCCACGCCCGCCAGCACAGCTCCGGGAAACCCGCCTGGAACACGGAACGGGCGCACGAGGTTTGGCTCGCGCAGCCGCAATACAGCCAGCGCAATAAATTCCAGCGAGAGCGCGGCGCCGTACAGCACAAGATCGATGGAGATGAGGCGCTCAAAGCTGAAGCGCAAAGCCAGCGCCCACAGGGCCGCGCAAGCGACCAACGCAACCCACGGAACACCGAAGGCGTTTTCACGTTGAAATGCCCGCGGCAGAAGACCATCCTTCGCCAGCGCATAGGGCACACGCGCGTAGCTCATCATCAGCGGATTGAACATGCCCACGCCGTTGATCATGCCTCCAAGCACAACGGCAAGCCCCAGCCAGGGACCCGCCACAAAACGCGCAGCATCAGTCCAGGCGCCGGTGGAAAATTGCGCGGCACCCAGGCCCGCGAGGCCAATCGCCAGGAGCGGAAGAATGTAGGTCACAGCGACCAGAGCAGCCGAGGCCAGCATCGCGCGGGGGTAGTTGCGCTGCGGGTCATCGACCTCCTGCGCCACGGTCGAGGCGTTATCCCAACCCATGTAGTTCCACAGCGCGACAGACACCGCCCCGGCCAGATCCTTCCGCGGGACAGTTGTAAAGAGAGTTCCCGAGCCATGGCCGTGCCAGCGCCACAGGCTCACCGCGACCAGCACGGCAAAGGGGGCCAGCAGGACGACAAAGAGCAGGATCGAACCCTCGCCAACCGCCTTTGCGCCGCGCAGGTTCCAAAGCGTGCAGCCGAGGACCACGGCGACTGCCCACCCCGTTCCACGGTAGCCCGCGGTCCACGCAGGAGCGATCCGCCCCAGGTAAAGCACAAAGATCACCGGGTAGATCGCCATGTCGAAGACACTGGCGGCCAGCGAGAGCCAGGCCTCCTGAAAGCCCCAGAAGCGCCCGAGCGCGCGGCGCGTCCAGACGTAATAGCCGCCCTCGGCCGGAAGGGCGCTGGCGAGTTCGCCGACCATCAGCGCAGTCGGCAGACTCCAGACAAACGGCAGGACGGCGAGCATCAGCAAACCGCGCCAGTAGCCGGCCTCCCCGATGATGTCTTCGAGCCCATACGGGCCACCCGAGACCATGAAGTAGGTCGCAGCGATCAGCGGCAAAAGGCGCAGCTTGCGCGTGGTTTGCGTGCGCTTGGTCTGCTTGATGAAAGCGTTCTCCGTTCTCCGCTCAGCGCGGCTCTTGCAAACCGCCCGTTGCCGCTACTTCACCGGCTTCAAACCAAGCGCATCCACGATCTGTGGATCCGGCATCGCAGGGCCCCCGTTGACTTTGGTCACAAGGCCGAAGTTGTCCTGATAATCCCACATGGCCCAGCCGATCTTATATTTTTCGAGCGCGGCGCGCATGTCGTGGAGCCACTGCGCTCGTGAGGCTGGCGGAGCGTAAGGCCGATGCACCCCGAACTCGCCGCAGTACACGGGGACATGGTGCTCGCCGCCCCACTGCGCCGCGTAGGCGATGGTGCGCTCCACGCGCTCGGCGTTCCAACGGTCCAGCCCATATTGCTCGACATAGAATTTACCCGCGATTGCCGGCTCCTGCGCCTCGTTATCGACGACGTTATCCGGGGTCGATGGATACGGAACGCCACGCAACGGGATCTCGCGGGGATCGGTCCAGGTTGCGCCCTGATGCGTAAAGGTAAAGGGCTCGTAGTCATGAAAGGTATAAATCACATTGGGATCGGCGACCGGATCCAGCGCCAGCAGATCATTCAGCCCGGAGTATTGCGCGCCCGCGGCGATGATGGTGTGTTGCGGAGCAGCGGCGCGAATGGCCTGCGCGACGGCATCTTCAATACCCTGCCACCGGTAAGAATCCGGTTGCTCCGGCTCATTCATGATCTCGAAGAAGACCAGGTTCGGATCGGCGCCGTTGAAGTGCCCGGCGAGGCTTCGCCACAACGATGTGAATCGCTGCACACCCTCGGTTCCCTGCAGCAGCGTCTGCTTGTACTTGCTCTCCGGATGCACATCGATGATGACGGCGAGTCCGTCCGCGTTGGCGGTCTTCACTACCCGATCAACCTCGCCCATGAACGCGATGCCATCAGGACGATTGCGCTGCCAGGCCACGAGTGGATCGGCATCGATGCTGAGCCGGATGTGATCGAAGCCGAGTTGGTGAATGAGCGTGAGGTCCGCGGGCGTTGTGAAGGTCTGCAGCCGCTCGACACCGTAGTTGCCGGGCTGTTGCGCGAACCAGTCGCTCGTGTTGATGCCCCGCTGCAGATGGCGGGCATGCTGAAACGCGGCTTCGGCCGGCGCCTGTGCGCCCAGTGTGGCTCCGGCTGCAGCCAAACCACAGGCGATACCGATCGTTCTTGCAACGGCGCCGCCAACGCGACAAAGTGAATGATGATGCATGGATCTCCTGCCGTTCCCAAAAATGCCGGCTATGTTCGCCGACAGTGTACAGACATCCACGCCCTTCCGCTGCTCTGCCTTCCGCTGCTCTGTAAGTCACGTACCCTTCGGGTGGGGCGTTGCGGGTTTGGGTTTACGGGCGTACTTTCGCGCAGACACCCACGCCAACGGCCGAAACGGAAAAATGGGGAGCCTGCGCTCCACCGGCTCCGCTATGATGACTGCCAACTCTGTGGAAAGCAGGAGACATGGCGGATCAGTATCCCTCTGCGGCAGGCACCAGCAACCTGTCAGGCAAACGTTCCAAGCCACCGGGCTTGCGGGAGATCGCCGCGTATCTCCAGCTTTCGCCGGCAACGGTCTCCATGGTGGTGAACAACGTGCCCCTGGCGAAGTCGCTCTCGGAGGAGACACGGGCGCGGGTTCTTGAGGCCACCAAGCAGTTCAACTACCGGCCCAATCTGGTTGCGCGCGCACTCAGCAAGAGGGAGAGCCGCACCATCGGCGTGATTGCACCGGAGTCCAGCGACGGGTATTTCACCCGCGTCATGCGCGGGGTGGAAGACGCTTTGCTGGAGGCCGGCTATCTGTACTTCACTGCCAGCCATCTTGGCCGCGACGAGCTGGTGCGCGAATATCCCGCGGCGCTGATCCAGCGCGGCGCCGATGGACTCATCTTTGTGAATACCCGCATTCATGAACACCCCGGCGTTCCGTCGGTTTCGATCTCGGACAAGTGCGGCATCGACGGCATCACCAGCATCCTTGTCAACCAGCGCGAGGGCATGGACGCTGCCATGCAGCATCTCTACGATCTCGGCCACCGGCGCATCCTGCTCATGCGCGGTGAACGCTGGTCGCTCGATGCCGGCGACCGCTACCACGCCATGCTGACCGCGGCCCGGAGGCTCGGTTTGCCCACCCCGCCCGAGCTGCAGATGAGCCTGGCGACCAATCAGCTGACTCCGGGCGTCGCGTTCCGGGCGTTTCAGCGAATCCTGACCGACAAACCGGTCGACAAACCGCCGGACAAACTCAGGTTCACCGCCGTTCTTTGCTTCAATGACGTCGCCGCCATCGGCGCCATTCGAGCCATGGCCGACGCCGGTCTCTCTTGTCCGGAAGACGTTTCCGTGTTGGGCGTCGACGATATCGGGCAATCGGCCTTCCTCATTCCGCGCCTCACGACGGCAGCACAGCCGCTCGAAGAGATGGGAGCCGCCGCCGTGGAGCAGCTGCTTTCAAAAATAAAATTCCCCGAAGCGGATCATCCCGCTCATGTGATCTTTCCCATGCCCTTGCAGGTTCGGGAATCGACGGGCGCTCCTCCGCGCGGGCGCAAGCTGCGCTCCCCGGTCTCCCACAGCGCCGAGCGCCAAACAGCAGCCGCTCAGTGCCCGGGCGGCTGAGCGGCCCAGCGCTCCACATCCCCAGCTGTATTCAAGCGCCGCGCCAGCAGCGCATCGATCAGCGCGCGGGTACGCACGGCATCGAAGCGGGAGCCTGCGATCGCTGCGGTTTTCTGGCCGTGCAGCTTCACGATCACGGCTGGAGCATCGACAGGGGCTTCTCCGGTGCTTGCTGCCGCCTCTTCCGCTGTCCAGAAGCCTGAATGCCTCCACACCGCGCCTGTGCGCCAACCGTGATCGCCCATGACGATGACGTCTGCCGGGTCCCAGCGGCCCCCTTGCTCCAGCAGCGTCCGCACGTGCCCCAGGTACGCGTCGGCAAGCGCAAGATTGTCGAGATAGGAGGTGCGATGCCCGGGGAAGCGCTGCGTGCGGCGATCGTAAAAACCCCATGGATGCGGCACCGGCATGTGCAACAGCAGCAGCCCGGATGTCTGCCGCAGGAGCATTCCATCGCCGGCCGCGAGGAGCGCGCGATAGTCCCGCTCGTGCTGCTGCACATCGCGAGCACCGTCGGCCCCGCCGCCACGCAGTCCCATGGTCTGCAACCCATCCGCAATGGCAGCTACAGGCGCTCGCACCGCGTTTTCGAGGAGGGAGGCCGAGGGCGAAAGACCGCCGGGAAGATTGTCGCTGTAGGTCCAAAAACAGCGGTCGAGAACCGCCGGCAGAATGCGGCAATAGGGCTCGTACCAGCCGGCAACACCGGTGGGCAGCCCGGCTGCGACGGCATCACCGAAGACGGTATCCACCGGCTGCAATGGCCGAAATCCCCGCTCGCCATGCTGATGGATCAAAATCTGCCGGCCGTCGGCGGAAGGTACGGTGGCACGGATCGGCAAACCGGTCAGCAGCGCGGGAACGGCGATGCGGGTGTACTCCGCAGCCGCGGTGGTCTGCGGGAAGACGGTGGACTCCGAAGCCAGGCGGTCAAAATTCGGCAGCGCGAGCCCGGCGAAGCGATGGCCATAGACCTGCCGGTAGGAGAGCTCGTCGAGAATGATCCAGACCACAAACGGGGAGCCTCCCTGAACCGTTGCGGGCGTCCCCGCGACGCGGGCATCTACCTGCGAGACAAAGAGCGGATTCAGATCGCGGGTCTTCCAACCCAGCCAAAGCAGCTGCGTGAAGATCACCAGGCCACTCAACGCAATGAAGCTCAGAAGGGTATCGAGGGCCGGCCGCAGACGGGCAAAACCCGGCAGAATACGCCTTGCACGAAACGCCACGCAGAGGAAGGTGAACACGGCAAACAGGCTGGTGAACCACAGGCTCGCGGGCGAAGCTGGCGTGCCGGAGAAATCCGTGACTGTCCGGACAAGTGTCCATGGCAGCGGCAGCAGAAGCGCCGCGTACAGCAGCAACTCGGCACGCGGATACCGCCGAGCCCAAAGCAGAAGCGCCCCGATTACCGCCGTTGCAAAGACCAGATCGAGGATGACCGGGACAAACAGGGCCGTCGCGGAGCCCGGCAGATGAAAGATGAGCTGGTGCTGCGGCGAGACCAGGGGCCCGGCAAGAAACAGCAGATAAAGATTGACGGCCGCGAAGGCGACAGCGGCCGAGGAGAGGAGCGGCCTCACCCGCCGCGTCTTCTTTCCCCGTCTCGTTGTTCCCCTTCGCTTCTTGCTCCATCGCTTCTTGCTCCATCGCTGCGCTCAAAGTGGAACAGGGTGCGGCCGTTTTCCAATGGGTGCTCAGCGATCGTGATGAAGAACGGCGCAAAACTGTCGCGAAACGCAGGCTCAGTGAGGGCGGCAAAGATCGCCTCGCGCCCGCGCACCAGCTCACGAAACATCACGTCAGTTGGGGGCACCCACTCGAGGATGAGCGTGCCCGTCGTGAGCGTCGCACAGAGCTCGGCAACCTCCGGCAGCGGAACCTGGTCGTGCAGCAGCAGGTGATGGATGACGGCCAGCATCAGCACGCAATCGAATGTTCCAGCGCAGCGCGAAAGAAAGGATCTGCTCTCGGAATTACGCCAGCCGACAGCAGGGGATGGGTTCGCCAGATCGACGACCAGCGGCAGGATACGTTTGCCGCTGCCCTTCATGCGCCGGTAAAGCCGGTCGATCGTCTGCTCATCGGTGTCGATGGCCACGACCTCCGCACCCGCCTCCTCGGCAAGCTCGGAGTAGACGCCGCTGTTGCAACCCACATCCAGTACGCGGCGCGGATGTGCAGCGCGCAATGCAGCGGCGACAAAGGCCCGCTTGGCCGCATGATCCGCCTCGCTGTAATGCGTGGCGGTTCCGCTGTACGCCGTCCAGCGGGAGGAACGGGGTGCGGGTACGGCGCGGCGCATCTGCTTCAGCAGCTTCCTGAAGGTCTGCCGCAGGATGTGCTCCACGAGCTCCGGATCGCGCTGTTTGTCGGCTGGGGGCGTGTTGCCGTTCGCCATGTTGCGGTCTGCCGTGTTCACTTTTGCCGAGCGCGTACGCCCCAGCAGGGAGGGCAAGGTCACGGCCGAAAGCATCGGCTGGCTCACGCGGGCCGCCGGCGAAAGCAGCGGATACAGCTCTTCCGGCTCGTAGCCGTCCCGCCGTCCGATCGCGGCGCGCAGAGGCCACCCCAGCTGCGCATGGGCGATCATCGGCAGCAGAAACGTGCGCACAAACTGGCCGTAGGCAAACCAGATGGGTGTCGATTTATCCAGCTTTGCGATGGAGAGAACATCGACGAACACCGGTTCGGTGCCTTGGAACAGCACGTTCAAGGGCGTCGCATCCTTGAGGATCCAACCCTCCGCAAGCAGATCCCCGGAGAGCGTCAGAGTGAGCTCGGCGGCGGCGAGCCAAAGAGCCGACGACCACTCCCACGGGTAGGACGGGAAGGCGATCAGCGGGTGGCGGAGCACCATTGGCTCCCGCTCACACTCACCTTCGGCAAACAAATGGGCGGAAATAGCCGGTGCCAGCACCTCACTGCTGACCAAGCGACCTTGTTTTACCAGCTCCGGGGCGAGAGAAGAGGTCAGGAACTCCAGCAACTCCCCTTCAAACGCCGGCTGAATAAAGCGAAAAACTCCGTCCGCGCGCAGCTCCACGCTGCCCGCGGGGTCTCGAAAGGTGCGTTGGGCCCGGGGCGGTACCAGTACAGGCGTGTTCATGCGGTCTCGGGAGTTTAGGAATCAGCCCGGGACATGACCACCGGCGCGCTCACCGGCTTGGCCGGTTGGGTGCGGGTAAAGAGCGCCTTGATGCGGCGCCGGAAGTAAAAAAGCGCGCCCGAGGCGACCGCACCCACGCTTTGAAACAGAAGAAGGCACGAACCGGGGTCGGCATAGGCATGAGCAGGGCGCTCGAAGAAGAGGCCTAGGGCCATAAAAAGCAGAAAGGTCACTGACCAGTATTTCAATCTCAAAGCCATTGATTGTCCTTGTCAACCCGTTGTTGGGCCTGTGCGTCTGCCTCGAAAGACGACGAGAGCAAGTTGAAAGTTGCACAGAGCCCTCCCGTGGAACACGGTTTGTTCGTGGGAGTTGCGGTGGGGCTGCAAAAGCGGCTCCTGCAACTTACCTGCATCCGAGCAACCCCTCCATCTAGGCGTGCCAGAACTTCTTTTTCGGGTCGAATCGGCCCAACAACGCCCGAAATTTAGCTAGAGTTGTTTCTGCATAGGCGTGCAGTAGCGCTTTGAGGTTGTCATCCCGGAAGTTGTCATCCCGCAGCCCAGCGGAGGGATCTGCTTTCCTCTGCGTTCCTGCAATCTGGAAGGAAAACAGATCCGTGACCGGACCCCTGGCGTGATCGCCCTACGCTTCCGATTTCGCATCCGCAGTGGACAGGACATCGACCGATTTCGGGTAGGTGAACGTGTCGCCGGTCTTCTTGATCCAGCCCTTGATCTCTGTGTCGAAGCCGTCCATCACAGCCTTGTGCGCCGGGTCGTTCGCGAGATTCTTCATCTGGTACGGGTCTGCTGTGTTGTCAAACAGCAGCCAGCGGCCATCCTCGCGCACCGCGTAGGTGTAGCGGGCGGTGCGCACGCCGCGATAGTACAGCGGGCTTTTTCGATCGAAGACCTCGGCCTTGGCCGTGGTGTCGGCCTTGCCGCTGCCGTCGTCGTCGCCGGGGGCGCCCATGAGGAAGACGATTTCGGGCGTCTTCATTTTTTTGCCGCGCATGACGTCGGATAGATCCTTGCCCGAGCAGTGGTCCGGGACGGGGATGCCGGCGAGGCCGCAGACGGTGGGGTAGATATCGACCGCGGCGAACAGGGCGTCCGAGCTGCCGGCCTTGGGGGTGACGCCGGGATAGCGCACGAGGAAGGGAACGCGGTTGGATTCGTCATAGGGGAGGATTTTGCCGCCCTTGCCCTGCGAACCCATCATCTCGCCGTGATCCGAGGTGAAGATGACAACCGTGTTGTCCGCCTGCCCGGTTTCTTCGAGCGCCTTGAGGACACGCGCGAATTCAGTGTCGATGCCGGTGATGCCGCCGATGTACCCCTGCATGGCGCGATGAAAGCTGTCCGGCGAGTCGAGCCAGGGCGGCCCCCCGGCGCCGACCTTCACGTTGGGCCGGTACTTCTGCATGTCCACCGGGTTGGCGTCCTTGTCGTTCTGCGGCGGGTTGAACGGCGGATGCGGCGGGTTGTAGGAGACCATCATGAACCAGGGCTTATCGGGTTCGGCGGCATAGGTCTTCATGAGCCCGATCGCTTCGTCGGTCATATTGACGGGAGCCCACTCGGTGGCAGTGATCTTTTCGCCGGTGTCCGGGTTATACGTGTAGCACTTGTAGTGATTGTTGGTGTCCTCCCAGATGTGCCAATCATCGATGTCGACGCGTCGAGGACCGGGAGGGATAAACCCGAAGTGATTATCGTGATCGCCGGCGAGATGCCATTTGCCGACATAGCCGGTGCGGTAGCCGCTGGCCTTGAAGGCCTTGGTGATGGTGAACTCCGACGTCTTCATGGGGATGGCGAGATTGACGACGCCATTTTCGGGCGAATACTTGCCGGTCATCAAAATGGCGCGATACGGGCAGCAGAGCGGGAAGTTGGAGATGCATTGGTCCATCGAGAAGTTATCGCGACGGAATCTGTCGATGGCGGGCGCCTGAACCTGGCTGAACACCTCTCCCGGAAGCGAGGCCGCGCGATGTTGATCGTCGAAGACATAGAGCACGTTGGGGCGCTTAGCCGGACGCTTCTCCTTGGGAGCCAGTTTTGCGCCGAGTGAGGCGATCACTCCTGTTTTTACGAATTCCCTGCGATCCATCGACGACCCTCCGCGCTCTAAGCTACACGCTGCTTCATAATGATGACAACGATTACATGGCAAAGTTGCTTCGGGGTCCTTCTGGCGACCTACAATCTTTGCAGACACTACCTAGATACGCATGGAACGGAGTTCTCGTGAAAAGGCTTTGCTTCTGTTGTCTTTTGTTTGCCTTTTGCGGGTCGCAGCAGCTTTTCTCACAAGGGTATCGGCTTCAGCAGCCCATCGCATTGGGCGGCAGCGGCGCATGGGATTACCTCAAGGCCGATTCCGCAGAGCGCCGCCTTTACGTTTCGCATTCCGGCGAGGTCATCGTATTCAATCTAGATACGCATGCGAAGATCGGAGTTCTGACCGGTTTTGGATTCATTCACGGCATCGTGATTGTGAGCAGCCTCCACACCGGCTTTCTTAGCGACGGGCAGAAAAACGAGGTCGTCACCTTCGATCCCGGTACGCTTCAGATCAAGGGCCGAATCAAAACAGCGGCCAATCCGAACAGTATGGCGTATGACGCTGGCACGAGACGGCTCTTCGTCGGACACAAGCCGAGTAAGTCTACAACGGTGATCAATGCTGCCACGGGTGCGGTGGAGGGCAGGATCGAACTAGGCGGTACACCGGAGTTCCCGGTTGCGGACGGGAGGGGAAACCTTTACGTAAATATTGAAGACAAGAACGAGATGGTGCGGATCGACACCAAAACTCTGAAGGTCATAGCCCACTACCCTCTGGCTCCTTGCGAAGCTCCTTCCGGCCTCGCATTCGACGCTGTAAAGCGCCGTCTTTTCGCCGCTTGCGATAACAAGTTGATGGCCGTGGTCAATGCCGATACGGGTGCGGTGGTCGCCACTGTTCCTATCGGCGACGGTCCGGACGCCGCCGGTTTCGACCCGGGAACACATCTTGCCTTCTCATCGAACGGCGGAGGCACTCTAACGGTCGTCGAAGACCAGGACGGAGATCACTACCGGGTTACGCAAAACGTAACGACCGAGGAAGGCGCCCGGACCATGGCACTGGACGAGAAGACGCATACCGTCTTTCTTTCCGCGGCGAAGCTCGGCCCACCACCGACACCCACGCCGCGGAACCCACACCCACCCAATCACCCCACGGCACTCGCGGGAACATTCAAGGTGCTCGTTGTTCAACTGCACACCCCTCACTAGAGCGTGAGGCTTTGCGCTTTGCTGGCGGCCCGTGTAACGGATGGGAGCGGCGTTCAGCCCTCCCCTGCTGCTTCCTTGTGTCCGGGCTCAGGCGGGGCGGGTTCGGGGTAATCCGGATAATCGGAGTAGGACTTAAGCGCGTTCCCGTAGGGGAACTTGTCGCCTGTCATCTGCAGCCAGCCGGTCACGGCTGCGTCGAACTTCGCGATCAGGGGCGCCTGCGCTGGATCCTTGATCAGGTTCTTCTCCTGAAATGGGTCGGCTACATTGTCGTACAGGCACCACCGGCCCGACTCCATGACGGCATAGGTATGGGTCGCGGTGCGCAGCCCACGATAGGTCGGCGTGAATTGTTCGGGGGAGTTCGGCTTTCTTTCGTTGGTCAGAAAGACATGCTCCGGTGAGGCAATCGATTCTCCGCGCAAGGCCGCGGAAAGGTCGCGCCCGCGGCAGTGGCTCGGCACAGGTATGCCCGCCAGTCCGCAAAGGGATGGATAGATGTCGATGGAAGCGAAAAGAACCTTGGAGCTATGGCCCTTCGGATTCGCTCCCGGAGTGCGAATAAAAAACGGCACGCGGCACGACTCTTCATGCGGCATTTGCTTGGCCATGTGCCCGTGGGAGCCCATCATCTCCCCGTGATCCGAGGTGTAGATGACAATCGTGTCTTTAGCCTGACCGGTCTCTTCAAGGGTCTTCAGGATACGCGCGAACTCCAGGTCGATCGCCGTGATGCCGCCATAGTAGCCCCTTTGCGCCTTGTGGAGGGCATCGATGGAGCTGAGCGGCTCACGGTGCGGTCCCAGATCGACGCCCGGCTGAGCGAGCTTCACGTTCGGCCGTGCTTGCAGGGTTGCGAGCGGGTACGGCTGCTGATCCTTCTCGGGTGGATCGAACGGCGGATGCGGAGGATTCCAGGAGACGATGAGCAGCCAGGGCTTGTCCGCCGGCTGCTTATGCAGGAACTCGATTGCCTCATCGGTCATCAGCGTAGGCTGATAGCCTTCCGGCTGGATCTTCTGACCGGTGTCCTGATCATAGGTCCAGGCATGATAGTGATTGTTCGTTACGTCCCAGACATGCCAGTCTTCAAAGCCGAACCGCCGCGGCCCCTTGGGGATGAAACCCCGTTCACCCGTTCCGGCCAGGTGCCACTTGCCGACGTAGCCGGTATGATACCCGTTGCTGCGGAAGGTCTCGCCGAGAGAGACGGTCTCCGTGGGTAAGGGTGGTCCGTTGCGGTCGACGCCTGTCTCAGCCGGATAACGCCCGCTCATCAGGATGGCTCGATGCGGGGAGCAGAGCGGATAATTCGAGATGCAGGCGTCCATGGAGACATTCTGCTTGCGGAACGCATCCAGGTTGGGAGCGATCACCTGACTGAGCGGCTCGCCGGGCAGCGAAACGGCACGGTGCTGATCGCTGAACAGGTACAGCACGTTGGGCTTGGAAGGCGCCGCTTTAGGCGCGGCCTTGGCTTCGATAGCTGCCGCCATGGAGGCTGCCGCCGTGGTCTTGAGGAAGCTGCGACGATTCATCCGTTCTCCTGGTATCGGAGGTTCCGAGTAAGCTTGAGTTAATCCTTTACATATGCGACCAATCATGATCGCACATGCAGCGCAGAGCCATAGTATCAGCGTGGCGTTTAGGCCGCAGCGGGTGGCCGGTACCAGATTCGGCAGGCACAGCCCGAAAGGAGGTATCCTGCCTTTCCGGTAATCGTGAAGTGCGGTACAGCAAACTCCCCACAAATGCAAAAAGAGGAGCTGCTAAGCTCCTCTTTTTGCATCTTTTTGCTACTTGCGCCAGTAGAAGGAAACTGGAAAACATGGCGGAGAGTGGGGGATTCGAACCCCCGATAGAACTTTTGGTCCTATAACGGTTTAGCAAACCGCCGCCTTCAGCCTCTCGGCCAACTCTCCTGCGGGGTGTTGCCCCAAATTATAGCCTGAGCGGCACCTGATCTGCCGTATCACCTTCGGTTTCGGCAGAACAAGCGCTGCCCCAGGTTCCATCAACCAGGATCGCAAGCCTCTACGTGATCCGCACATGCGTGGCGTTCTTCTGCGCCTTCAACACCAACTCTGCCGCGAGCAGGCACTGCGTCTGGTCCTGCGCGACATGCGTTCCGTTCGCCACGTCCGCGATGAACTGCGGACCGAAGGGCAACGTGACCTGACTGCAATCCATGTAGCGCGCGCGGTCCTTGTCCACGATAAAGAGATGATCGCCCCCCTTGCGGCCGGCGATGTCGGCGTACTTGCGCAACTCGATGTAGCCGTCGGTGCCGAGGATAAACAGACGCCCATCGCCCCAGGTGCCGAGGCCGAACGGCGTAAACCAGTCCAGCCGCACATAGCCGAAGCCATGATTGCCGCGCAGCATCATGTCGCCGAAGTCCTGGAACTGCGGATGATCGGGGTGGCGCACGTTGGAGACCTGTGAGGCGACCACCTCGGCCTGCGTGCAGCCGGTGTAGAAGAGGAACTGATCCACCTGATGTGAACCGATATCGGTAAGGATGCCGCCATTGCGCGCCGGGTCCCAGAACCACGCCGGACGCCCCGCCCCGCCGCCGGCGTTGCCGGGACG
The DNA here is from genome assembly GCA_965276885.1 of Granulicella sp. GTDB lineage: Bacteria > Acidobacteriota > Terriglobia > Terriglobales > Acidobacteriaceae > Granulicella. The sequence continues at coordinate 168,347 of OZ255702.1, forward strand.
TTGATTGATCTGGTGCGGCGCGATGTTGATCGTCTGAATCACCTTGCCGATCTTTCCCGCCTGCACCAGGTAGCCCGCCTCCACCGCCGCGCGCACCTCCAGCAGTTCGGAGTACATAATCGCGTACGTCTTCCCCGTCTCCGCTACCGCCTTGCGCACCTCGGCCAGCTGCTCCAGCGTCAGCACGCCCGGCTTGTCGGAGAGATAGTCCTTCCCGTGGCGCATGGCGCGGATGCCGATGGGCGCGCGCTCGTTGGGCACGGCCGAGCTGAGCACCAGCAGCAAACTCGGGTCCTCAAGCACCGCATCCTCGGTCGCAACCAGCTTCGCCCGCGGGTATCGCTTCGCAAACGCCGCGCCACGCTCGGGCTCGGCCGCATACACGCTGACCAGCTCGCCCCCGCCGCGGATCATGGCTTCCACCATGCCGTAGATGTGGTCGTGGCTCATGCCGCAGACGCCGAAGCGCACAGCCCGGCTCGGCTTGGCGATCGCCGGAGCATTCGCAGCCGCCATCTCCTGCGCCGGAGCCGGCATACCCGCTCCCTGCCCCAGCATGGCGCCGGGGAATGCCGACATAAGACCGAGCGAACCGGCGTCGCGAAGAAACGACCGCCTGTCCGGAGTGTGCGTAGAGGCGCTGTTGCGGGTGATCTTCATAGCTAATGTCCTGAATCGAAAGTTCGTTAATAAAAACTGTCGAGAGATTCCTTCTGGCGGATTCAGTCCGCCTTACTCCTATTCACTCAAACGCCGAACCTTCTGTCAGCCGCAGAATACCGGCAAGCCGGAAGCGCATGCGTCCTGCAGGCGTCAGCCGCAACATGCAAGCAGGAGCCGTGCAAGCACCAGCCAAAGTCCATTGAAACCTCGGCAACAACATTCTACGGCTTTAGAATGAAGATGTTCGCCTGAACCCGGAGACCGCCGCCCTGCTCAGCTCGCTCAACGCGCTCGCACTCTTCGTCGCTTCACGCGGCCTTGGCCACTACTGGAAGACGCATTACGCGGACCACACCTTTCGCGGCGCCTACCGCTGGAACAGCTTCGACATCGGTCTGCTCGTTCCCTACTTCATCGTTATGATCATTCTGGCGTTCTACGGCATCCACCGCTATCAGTTGGTGTGGCTGTACTACCGCAATCGCCGCCGCGCGGCCCACTCCGAGGCCCCGCCGGCGCGTTTCCCCGTGGGCGAGCTGCCGTTCCTCACCATCCAGCTGCCGATCTTCAATGAGCAGTTCGTCATCGACCGCCTGATCGATGCCTGCTGCCGCATCGACTATCCGCGTGACCGCTTCGAGATCCAGGTGCTCGACGATTCCACCGATGAAACGCATGAGGTGGCCGCGGCGGTCGTCGCGCGCTATGCAGCCGGTGTCGAGAGGCTCGATCCGCAGCCGATCCACTATCTCCATCGCACCAATCGCTATGGCTACAAGGCGGGCGCGCTTGAAGAGGGCCTGAAGTCTGCCAAGGGCGAGCTGGTCGCCATCTTCGACGCCGATTTTGTTCCCGCATCCGACTGGGCGCAGCGCGTCGTGCATCACTTCGCCGAGCCCGGCATCGGCATGGTGCAGACCCGCTGGACGCACCTGAATCGCCACTACAGCTTTCTCACCGAGGTCGAGGCCATCCTGCTCGACGGCCACTTTGTGCTGGAGCACGGCGGCCGCTCGCGAGCCGGAGTCTTCTTCAACTTCAACGGTACCGCCGGCATGTGGCGGCGCGAGGCGATCGAAGAGGCCGGTGGATGGCAGCACGACACCCTCACCGAAGATACGGACCTCAGCTACAGGGCACAGCTGAAAGGATGGAAATTCAAATATTTGCAGGATGTCGAGTGTCCCGCCGAGCTGCCCATCGAGATGACCGCGTTCAAGACGCAGCAGGCGCGCTGGGCCAAGGGCCTCATTCAGACCAGCAAGAAAATCCTGCCGCGTGTGTTGAAATCCGATGCTCCGTTCCACACCAAGCTCGAGGCCTGGTATCACCTCACCGCCAACATCAGCTACCCGCTGATGATCGTACTTTCCACGCTGCTGATGCCGGCGATGATCATCCGCTCCTGGCAGGGGCCGCTGCAGATGCTGCTGATCGACCTGCCGCTGTTTCTTGCATCCACGGCCTCCGTTTCCACCTTTTACATGGTGAGCCAGAGGGAACTCTTTCCGCGAAGCTGGTGGAAGACGTTTCTGTATCTGCCCTTCCTCATGGCAATGGGAACAGGCCTGGCCGTGACCAATACGAAAGCTGTCCTGGAAGCGCTGTTCGGCATCAAGAGCGCCTTTGCGCGTACGCCCAAATACAGCGTGCAGAAGAAGGGCGAAAAATCCAAAGCAAAAAAATACCGCAAGCGCCTAGGTATTATTCCGTGGATTGAGATGCTCATCGGCTGCTACTTCGCCGCGACGGTCTGGTATGCCATTACTACGGAAAACTTCTTCACCGTGCCCTTTCTGCTGTTATTTGTTCTCGGCTACTGGTACACGGGGCTGCTGAGCCTGGTTCAGGGCATCTTCGAGCGCAAGGGCAGCCAGGGAGAAGGTCTGCATGAGAAGCCGTATCCAGTGGGCGTGTAATGAATCAGCGTCGGTGCACTTCTTAGAACAGCTGCAATTCGGCTATGTCGAGGGTAACTTGGGTTCACTGACATTCAGTGGTGTTTGGTTTACAACGTTCTCCCATGATCACCCACCGCCGCATGTTCACGGCAGATACGCTGGGATTGAGGTGGTTGTGGAGATCTATCAGGTTCCGTTCGACTAGTAGAGCGCCGGGACAGCATCAAGCACCGCAATGCGAAGGCGGCGGATGTCGCGCATAGACTCAACATGGCGGCCGAGCATCGGCTCAGACTGCTTTCACTCTGGAGGTCCAGCCATGCTGCATCCGAAGGTTAAAACAACCATGGAAGAGATCGACGCCGCCATCGCTCGCGCGCAACTCGAGCCGGAGGGGCCGACCGTGCTCAGCGTCGAATACCACGCGGAGCCGTCGCTTGATCTGTTCATCCTCAAGATCAGCGATGGGCGCCGCATCGTGCTGCCGCGTGAAGATCTGCAGGCGCTTCAGGGGTCGACTCCCGAGCAGGCCGCCGACTTTGTCATTGGTCCATTTGGGACGGATGTCTGGTGGCCGCAACTCGACGAAGGCATTTACTTGCCCAATTTGCTTGAGGGCCGTTACGAAATGAGGCTTGGATGGAACGCATTCATCGCCGCGCAACGGTAGCGGCGTAGAGCAAATTACGTTCAGGTATAAAGGTGTCATCTCGACCGGAGCGAACAGCTTCATCGTTCGCGCAGTGGAGAGACCTGTAGTTCCTTGACCACGTGGCAGCCTTCAGAAACCCGCAACCAACTGCAGGTCTCTCCACTACGCTGCGCTCCGGTCGAGATGACACTGTATAGCTGAAGGCGATTTGCTATAGCAAACCGTAATGTTCCTGACTCATACAGAGAAAGGCCCGCCGAAGCGGGCCTTTATTTTAAACGAGAGCCGAGTTAGAAACGAATACCAAATTTGATCGGCAGATAAGTGGAGCGATTGCTGTTTGCCGGATACAGATTGTATGTGGTGCCATAGTTATAAGCCGGTGCATAGTTGTTGTAATTTGTTCCGTTGATACCGGTCCTCTGCGAGTTGAACGTGACCACATAACGGACTTCGGCATAAAGCCGCTCATTGGCGAATCGAGAAAACTTGTAAGTAAGGCCAAACCCTCCATCGACGCCCGGAGCATTGGAGGTATAACTGTCGAACGGCACATTGGCCACGTAGGTGATCAAATAGCCGTAGTATGGGTCGATTCCCTGCTCTTGTTGCGGTGTGGTGAAGGTGGTGATCTTGTGATAAAAGCCCGCGCCCGCAGTCACATATGCGCCCAGCCCCTCACCCGACTTCAGCGTATAAATCGGCGACAGAGAAAGCGACCAGATGTGGCTGTAGCCATCGGTGTTTCCCTGCAGGCCGAAGAAGTTGGTGGGATCCTCGATGTAGGACTGCTGCGTGAGCGTGTTGCCCTGCAGGCCAAACTCATCCCAGTTGAACTCAACGTTCACGCCGAGATTCTTGTTGAAGTTGCGTCCTGCTCCTACCTGGAATCCCCAGCTGGGGGTATCATAGTGGTGCTGATCGCCGAGTGGAAGCGTGACGCCGCCGCCGACAAATACGGTGTACTTTTCGGAGCCGTCCGCATTGGTATTGCTGCCGCGGTAGCGCGGTGCGCCATAGCGGCGGCGGCCATACTGGGCGTGGGCGTCCGGCAGGTTGAAGTTCTTCTCCAGGGACGCCAGATTGGTGCTGGCAGCCACGCCGGCAGCGTCGTCGAGGTCCGGCGAAACGGAGCTCGAAAAGAGTGAATCCGCAGATCCGAGTGAAGCAGAGCCGACAGAAGAAATTCCGGCTTCCGTGGGCATCTGGAAGCTAAAGGGCTGGGCAGTGCGGGCGGTCGGAGCGGGCGTGCTCTGCGCGCCCGCGACGGCAAAGGCGGAACCGGCAATCACGGTGGCCGTCAGGCTGCGGCGCATTGCGCTCAAAAGGGAGAAGGACTTCGACATCTGGGTAAACTCCTTGCTGCGTTAAGCTCTCACGCGCTTGAACCCTTTGAACCCGCGGTGGAGTTGAAAGTTGCTCGGCTCGCACTAGCCTCATTCATTAAGACGAGCAAAGGGGATAAGTGGATGCAAGCCGCGCTCGGGCCGCCGGACCCGCTTTCGCCGGAAGCAGAAAGAAGCGGCCCCGTACACTGGGACGAATGTCGATCGCGCAAAACCTGATTGCGGAAAACCTGGAGCGCGTACGTGCGGAGCTGGCCGCCGCCTGCGGGCGCGCCGGACGCCAGCCCGGCGCCGTACGCCTGATGGCTGTCAGCAAAACGCATCCCGCCGCAGCCATCCTGGAGGCCTATGCCGCCGGACAGCGGCTTTTTGGCGAGAACCGCGTGCAGGAGATGCAGGCCAAGGCGCCTGCCCTGGGTGGCATCCAGGATCTGGAGCTGCACCTGATCGGCCCACTGCAGAACAACAAAACCGGCAAAGCCGCAGAGCTCTTCCAGGCAGTCGACACCCTCGATTCCACCAAAACGGCAGCCCGTTTGAACGCAGCGGCTGAATCCCTCGGGCGTGTTTTGCCCGTGCTGATCGAGGTGAAGCTCTCGCCCGAGGAGACCAAGCATGGCCTGGCTCCGGAGGAGCTTCCGGCGCTGCTGCAGGCTATCGCGGCCATGCCGCACCTGCGCGCCGCCGGTCTGATGACCGTTCCGCCCATGGGCGAGGAGGCCGAATCCGCCCGGCCCGCCTTCCGCAGATTGCGCGAGCTGCGCGACGAGCACGCCGTGCTGTATCCCACGCTCACCGAGCTTTCCATGGGCATGTCCGGCGACTTCGCGGTGGCTGTCGAAGAGGGTTCAACGACCGTGCGCGTCGGCACGGCAATCTTTGGCCAGCGGGAAAATGCCTGAGCAATTTGCGGCTGCCCAAGAGCCGCAGCGGCGATCTGCTCACCGTCGCTTGTTCACCCCGGTGGAGCTTCTAAAGTTTCTTCTCCCGGCTGCTCGCCTGTCGCCGATCAGCATGAGCACGCCGGCGAGCGTCGCCACCGATCCACCGATGAAGAGGCCGGCCATATAGCTTGCCAGCCGCACCGCGTACTCGGGCTGCCCCTGCGCCATGGCACGGGCAAGAACCACGCGTGAGGCCCAAAATCCAACCCCGGCGAAGATCGCCAGCAGCAGCAGAACGCGAAAGATAAAACCCAGAACACGCATGACAATCAGATAAGAAGCGGGCAGATGAGACGCGGGTAGATAAGATCCGCGGGCCAACTGACGGTAATCCTACTCCCACTCGATCGTCCCCGGCGGCTTCGACGTAATATCGTAGACGACGCGGTTGATGCCGCGCACCTCGCTCACGATGCGGCCGGAGAGCGCGCGCAGCACGTCATAGGGCAGCGCGGCCCAGTCGGCGGTCATGCCGTCTTCGCTTTCCACGGCGCGAATCGCGCAGGTGTAGGCGTAGGTGCGCTGATCGCCCATCACACCGACGGTTTTCACGGGCAGCAGCACTGCAAAGCTCTGCCAAAGTTTGGTGGTCAGGCCGGCGCGGCGAATCTCTTCGGCGCAGATGGCGTCGGCCTCCTGCAGGATCGCGACGCGCTCGGGGGTAACTTCACCGAGGATGCGCACCGCGAGCCCCGGTCCGGGAAAGGGCTGCCGCTCCAGGATCTCCGCCGGCATGCGCAGGTCGCGGCCGACGCGGCGCACCTCATCCTTGAACAGATCGCGCAACGGTTCGATCAGCTTCAGCTTCATGTTGGCGGGCAGCCCGCCAACGTTGTGGTGGCTTTTGATGACGTGGGAGGGTCCATGCACGCTCGCCGATTCGATGACGTCGGGATACAGCGTGCCTTGCACCAGCCAGGCGAGCGTCATACCCGCGGACCTTTCGGCCGCGATCAGCTTTGCAGCTTCGTCGTCAAACACCGCGATGAACTCGCCGCCGATGATCTTGCGTTTTTGCTCCGGATCCGTGACGCCGGCGAGCTTGCCGAGAAACCGCTCGCCGGCATCCACGGCAACGACGTTGAGGCCGAGCTCTTCGCGCATGGTCCTCTGCACGGTTGCAAATTCACCCTGCCGCAGCACGCCGTTGTTCACGAAGATGCACGTCAGGCGATCGCCTATGGCGCGTTGAACGAGCACCGCGGCTACAGACGAATCCACCCCGCCGGAGAGCCCGCAGATTGCATACCCGGTTGGCCCAATCTGCTCGCGAACGCGCGCCACGGTGGTCTCGATCAAGTGCTCGGGGGTCCAGTCCTGCGCGGCGGCGCAGATGTCCACCACGAAGTTGCGCAGCAGCTCCGTACCCTGCCGCGAGTGCGCCACCTCAGGGTGAAACTGCACCGCCCAGATGCGGCGATCCTCATTCTGAATTGCCGCCACGGCATTCGACGTGCGAGCAACGACCTTGAACCCCGGCGCCAGCGTCTCCGCGTGATCACCATGGCTCATCCAGACCTCAAGCGTCCGCGGCAGGCCATGAAACAGCCTGGACTCCGCCGTGACGTCCACCTCGGCATGGCCATACTCATGCGCGCGGCCTGGAACGACCCGCCCGCCAAGGTGGTGCATCATGAAGTGCAAGCCGTAGCAGATGCCCAGCAGTGGAACGCCCGTATCGAGAACCGCTGGATCGGCCTTCGGAGCGGTTGCGTCATACACCGACGACGGTCCGCCGGAGAGCACGATGCCCTTCGGCTGCAGCGCCAGCACCTCGGCCAGCGGCGTCGTGCACGGCAGAACCACCGAAAATACGTCGAGTTCGCGGATACGACGCGCGATCAACTGCGTATATTGCGAGCCGAAGTCAAGGATGACGATGGTCGCATGGCTGGTGGCGGCTTGAAATTCAGGCTTGCTCAGGTCCACAAATCTAGTCTAGCGGGTGTGCCCAGGGATCGGTGGACACTACGTCGAGTGAAGGGCAAAACGCCGCCGCAGGGCCGCCAATCCGGCCAGGCCTGTACCGAGCAGAAGCAGGCTGGAAGGCTCGGGCGTCACCGCCGCAGGGGGTGAGGGCATGCCAGTCTCGGTCAGCTGCAGTGTGCCGAAACCCTGCGTATCGGAGGTGATGATGCCGGCCAGTCCATTCGTATCGAAGAGGGTGAAGACACCGGCATCGGTGAAGTTGAAGCTCATCAGCGCCGGATCAGCCGAAGTACCCGAAAACGTACTGGAGACGGAGCTGAGATCTCCCAAACCGTAGCTGGACGTCTGCGCATTGGGACCAAATACGATGCCGTTACTCGTGAACGTGCCGAACCCAACGGTATCGGTGAACGCAAACGCGGTAAGGGCGCTTCCCATTCCCGGACTGGCATTGAAGGTGAACGACCCAGTTCCGTCTGAAAAGAGGCCGGAGACGCCGGGATTCGCACCGGTTACCACAAAGGTATACGACACAGGCGTTGCATGGGAGACGCCGGTGAGGGTGCAAGCGAGCGCCAGAAGCGCTAAAAACCTGAGCCGCGTGGATGTCTGCCTGGGCATTGCTTCCTTTTCTTTCCTGGAACGTGCGGCCTTACGCCGGTATTGGGTGGAGAGCGGAAGCGATCTCCGCTAACTTGGGTCCTTTTGCCGCGTGTTGCTTACCGCGCCCATGATGCCGGCGCCCAGCAGCAGGATGGCAATGCCGATCACCCAGCGCTGCGGGACGTGGGCGAGATGGCAGACGTAGACCACGCCCGCGATCAGAATGAGGGTTCCAACTGTGTAAATACCAAAAGACATGGCGGACGTACTCCGTACAAGGGTGGATAGTAAAGGTAGACTTAGGCCTGGACCTATGATGCGCGTCCGGGCGTCCGCGTCGTGTCGGCTGTGGACGTAGGGAGCAGCCGTTCCGCTGTGGAATCTTTAGGCGAATCTCCATGGCAATCCGCATTGAAATGGGAGAGGACGATTGCCCGGAAAAGCGTCAGATAGGCGGCTCGCCGGATCACGTGAAATAGATCCAGAAAGGCGAGAAAGACCACGCCGACAAAGCTCCACCAGGCCAGCAGAAAACCCGTTGTTTCCACGCTCTCGAAGGGCAGCGGGCAGGCGGAGAACACCATCGCCAGCACCAGCAAAGCGACCTTCACGATGCCCATGACGAGGTTGGTCTCGATCAGCTTTGAAGGCAGTGCGGGCGCCCGCCGCGCGGCGCGAAGGCTCGCACCCAGGCCTTGTCCACGGCTCATCGCGAAGAGCGGCGGGGCGTCGAGCAGCCAAACCGTCAAAGACCAAAGCATGAACAGCAGCAGCGTCCATGCGACGATCAGCGCGACGAAAAGCACCAGATTCGGCTCCGCTCCGGCGGCTGCGGGACCGGTAACGGCATAGTGCGCCGCCGCGGCAATTCCCCATGCCCAAAGGGCAAAGGTGGCCAGCAGGACAAGCGTTCGCAGCAAGCCAAGAACGCCCGTGAGCAGGTATCGCGGCCGCAGGTCCGGATCGAGCCGCCGCCAGATCGCCGTTCTGCCCAGCGTCGAAGCCACTGTCCACCCGAGCAGCGCGGAGGGCAGCAGCCAACGCGCCACCGGGAGGAGCGGAGGCAGCGTAAGGGCAGCCTGACGACCCATCGTCGCCACGGCTTCCACCGGCTTGAAGACGGTCATGTTCTCGAGCGCGGACAGGTCAAACGGAACGTGGAGCAGGGCGCGGGATCCTGCCTTCCAGGCCAGCAAAAGCAACGGAATCCCCACCGCCCAGCGCCACAGCAGCTCGATCGCGGTCAGTCCGGGGCGCTTCCAAACCTGTGCCATGACGGAGACAAAGGACTGGGTTCCGCGCAGCGGCGGAGACGTGGGCGGCGGAGGCGGCAAAGGCAAGGACGCCCGCCCTTCCGCCTGCGGGTTCTCGCGACCTTCCATCACCGCCATAACGCCTCGTCCAAGCCTAGTGTAGGCCGCCGGACTCCCGGAGCCAGCAAGTGCATCGGCTGGGGCGAAACGCAGGTCCTCTCCACTCCGTGGACGATAAAATTGTCCACTCCGGTCGAGATGACACTGCATGGAAGCGCACGCGCTTTACTGGAACCGGTTCACCTGTAGTGCATACGCTTCAAACACCCTTTTTGCGCGGCTCCCAAATGAACTTATGAATTTGCAAACTCAGCCTCGCGGGCAGGCCATCCGCTAACATCCACTCCACCAGCAGACGTGGATCAAGCGCAAGATTGCCGGCGCTACGCTCTTCACTGGGCGCCTTGAGAAACGCAGGCGAGAGCAGAACATGTCCGCATCTGGCGGCGAGGTCATGCGTGTGGATAAAGCCGCGCGCAAACTCATAATCGGCGCGGTCCAGCAGAACAAATTTCACCTCATCGTGCGGCGTGAGCGTGTCGAGGTTTTCCAGGCGAAACGTGCCCTCCATGCCTGATCCGGGGCACTTCACATCGACGATCTTGTGCACGGCCCTGGGCACATCCGCTAATGGCCGTTCGCCGGAGGTCTCGATCATCAACTGGTAGCCGGAATGGAGCAATCGCTGCATCAACGGCAACAGCTCGCGTGCCTGCAGCATCGGCTCGCCGCCTGTGAACTCGATCAGCCTGCACGGCTGCAGCGCCTCGATCTCACGAACGATGTCGTCATTCGTGAACGGCCGCCCGCCGGTAAAGGTGTATTCCGAGTCGCACCAGCTGCAGCGCAGGTTGCAGCCCGCAAGCCGCACAAAGATGCACGGCACACCGGCAAAGGAACTCTCGCCCTGCACGGAGCGGTAAAGCTCGATCAGGCGCAGCGCACGCTTGGGCGGCTCGATCGCTTGCACCGGATCCGAAACGAGTTGGGGAAGCAAATCGGGCATGGTGTTCAATGCTGGTAAAGCGATGCAGATTCCCTGCGGGAATGACAACAAAGAAAAGCAAAAGATGAGACTAAGGTCCTTAGATTACGCACTCCATTTAATTAAAATTAAAAATCGATGCTCGCTTGCTTACCGAAACCAACAACTATTCATAATATTTCGCAAAGCTCGTATCGGTCTCATAAACCGTGCAGTCCTTCACGCGTACACGACCTTGCGTCATTTTGCGCAATGCATCCGCGGTCTGGTCGAAGAAGTATTTCGCCAGATTTTCCGCGGAAGGATTCACGGCAGTAAAGGGCTCCAACTCGTTGATCATGCGGTGATCGAGATACTCAACCGTAGGCTTGAGCACCTGTTTCAGCAGCTTGAAATCCAGCAGTAAACCATTCGGCTCAAGCTGTTGGCCGGCCAGAGTTACGAGCACGCGGTAATTATGCCCGTGCGGGTTCTCGCACTTGCCGTAATAATCGCGCAAGAAGTGGCCAGAGGAGAAGCCGGCCTGAACGGTGATCTCAAACATGGTGCGCTGCTGCTCCAATAAGGTGCTCAAAAGGTGCGCCAGAAGCCATGATATCGCTAGCGGCGTTTTAAGCCCGCGGGCGGCGATTGCGGCGGTCGCGTTCACGGTTCTGTTCAGCGCGGCGCTCGGCCTGCTCGAACAACGACGAAAGCACACCCGCAAGCCCCACGATCAGCGCAATCGCCAGCAGCGCGACGCCGGTGGTGCGCCATAGCGAGTCATCGGAGGGCACACCTGCCACGTCACCGTAGTGACTGAAGCTGAGCGCGATGGAGATTAGCGCCAAGGTGCCGAGCGTGCCCGCGAGAATGTAGAGGTTGCGTCCCATGTGCCTTTAAGATGTTGCCGCTTCCAGCATAGTGTGCGTAGACTTGGCGTGAGTGGAGATCAGCTTCGACCCGGCGAAAAGCGAGCGAAATGCGCGGGAGCGAGGTCTGCCGTTTGAACGGGCGGAGGATTTCGACTTCAACACCGCGCTGATCAAGCCAACGTTGCGCCACGGCGAGGAACGGCAAGAAGCGCTGGGCTACTTCGAGGACCGCCTGCACATTGCTTTGCTACAAGCCTCTTGCTGGCGGCAGCATACGGGTGATCAGCTTTCGCAAGGCAAACGAGAGGGAGGGAAGACGGTATGGATTCGCGCTACGTCGATGACCTGATTGATGAAGACGAAGTGCCGGAGTGGACCGAAGAGGATTTCGCAAATGCGATTCCCTTTGAGCAGCTTCCTGAGGCGGAGAAGAAAGTGTTGCGCGAACTCATGGCGGGCAACGTCACGTTTCGGCCCGATCCGGTGAAGAAGCCGGTAACCGTGGCGCTTTCGAGCAATGTGCTGGAGCGATTTACGGCGACCGGCGAGGGCTGGGAGTCGCGCGTGGACGCGGCGCTGCGGCAGTGGCTGGAGGAGCATCCGCTGGCGGTGGAGCATGCGAAGGCGAGTTAAAGATCCGCTAATTCATTCATTCGTCTTAAGAGCTTAGCCGGGACCTTGATCATAGGCATACCAGTGATTGGCTAGCTTCTGAAACGAGTAAGCCTCTGCTGGTGGGTTCACTTGCTCTGGTCGTGAATCAGCGTCCTGATTTACAGATCGGCACGGTTCAAATTGAGCGCTTTTCGAAACTGTCGACCCCTCGTTCCGGCAGTAGAGGTAGCCTGTCGCGTGACCTCTGTCCAAAAGGCCTTCCGCACCGGCTCGGAAGAACACGTCACCGTCCTGGTCACGGTTGAAGCCCTGTTTCAATCCTGCTTGTTTGAATAGTCGTCTGTAGTCGTCCCAGCGTTGAATGGGCAAAGAAGGTTGAGGGTCGTCGCGCATCTCCAGGCTGGCTCGCTGAGGCTCGCGCGAGGGGTCATACAAAAAGTCAGGATCGAGTCGGGGGAAACGGACATCCTCATCTGACATCTTCAGGAGGTGTTCGAGCGTTGCACGCCGCGCGGGAAAATGCTCCATTAAACTGGCCAAGCTGGGAGGCTCTGACCACCACAAGAATGCTCCCAAACCGAGCACACCGAATAAGAATAAGCTCGCTACTCCGCCCAACAATCCGATAGTCACCGCCAAAAGCCACTGTACGCGCTTGGCCAAGAACAGAGATAACCCAATGCTGACAAGACCGACTAGCAGCAACCCGACGATAAGAATTGTTAACAAGTAACTTTATTCCTTAATGTTCCTCAGTGCCCTTCAAAGAACATTTCTACATCAGCGATCTCCGTCGTTCGACGGTAATCCGGCAGCGAATCCAGAAACACCTGGCCATAGCGCGTAGTCCGTATACGCGGGTCAAGCAGCATCAGCACACCGCGATCGGTCAGCGAGCGAATGAGGCGGCCGAAGCCTTGTTTTAGCGTGAGCACGGCTTGCGGGATCTGCAGATCGTTGAAGGCGTTGCCCCCGGCCGCGGCGATGGCGTCCGTGCGGGCCTTGGTGATGGGGTCGGTGGGGACGGCGAAGGGCAGGCGGTCGACGATCACGCAGCTGAGTTGCTCGCCCTGCACGTCCACTCCCTGCCAGAAGCTGCCGGTGCCAAAGAGCACGGCGTTGGGTGTGTTGCGGAACTGCTCCAGCAGCACATGGCGCGGAGCGGAGCCCTGCAGCAGCAGCGGGTAGGGCAGCTCGCATAGCAGGCGATCGTGCATGTCGCGCATCGCGGCATAGCTGGTGAAGAGGCAGAAGGCGCGGCCGTGGGTGATCTCCAGTACGCGACGGATCTTCTCGGTGGCTTGGCGCGTGAACTCGGGGTGGCGCGGGTCCGGCATGTTGTTGGGGAGATACAGCAGCGCTTGCTTGGCGTAGTCGAAGTGGCTGGGGACGACGAGTTCCTTGGGCAAGGGAATGCCCAGGCGTTTGCGCAGGTGCTCGAAGCCGGGAACACCGTCTTTGCCGGCCACGGTCAGCGTTGCCGAGGTGAGGATCACGCTGGGGTAGCGCTGGAAGAGCGTGTCGGCGAGCAGTTCGGAAACGTCGATGGGTGTGGCTTGCAGGTGCGTGGAGAAGGATTGGTAAAGCGCGGAGTTCTGTGGCAGTTCGGACCCCACCCTAACCGGCGATGAAACCGCCGGTGAGGATGGGGCACCCGGTTCTGTGGTGAGCGCGGTCACACGGGGCTGGCTGCGAGCGACGTTGCGGAGACTGCTGGTGGCGCGACGCTCTATCCAGAAGACGGTGTTCCTATCCTCGGATTCGAGCAGAAATTTCAGGTGATTGCGGATGTCTGCGGCGCGTTTGCGCAGGCCGGGCGCCTCGTCTACCTCACGCAAACGCTCCAGTTCGCCTTCGAGCCGCACAAGGGCATTGGAGGTGGCGATGTAGGCGTCCCCACGGGCCTCTAAAAAATCCGCGCGGTCCGTAAACTCCAGCCGGCCGAAATGCGATGGCCCCGCCGGCAAGGAGCTGAAGAACATGCGCGAGCGCTCGCGAATCTGCGCTGTGGCGGACTCGACCGCCGAGGAGCTGGCCTGCTTGGCGCGCAGCATGTTTTCGGTGTCGCGAGCGAGCTCGTCGAAGCGGGCGTTGGAGAGCGCGATGCCGAAATACTGGCTGGCGACGTCCTCCAACTCATGTGCCTCGTCGAAGATTACCGCGGCGGCCTCGGGCAGGATGCCCGCATCCACGCCTTCGCCCACCTGCTGCTTGATGTTGAGATCGGCGAAAAACAGGTGGTGATTGACGATGATGAGGTCCGATTCCAAGGCCTTGCGCCGCATCGCGGTGATGTGGCAGAGCTCGACGTTGGGGCAGGTCTGGCCGAGGCAGGCCTCGCTGCGGGCGTCCAGCTTTGGCCATAAAACAGAGTTCTCGGGCAGCGCATCGATCTCTGCACGGTCGCCGGTTGCGGTCGTGCGCTCCCATTGCAGTATGGCGTGAAACTGCTGGATGTCGTCCAGGCCGGAGAGGATGGGGTTGTCGCGCAGGGCGTAGAGCTTCTGCTTGCAGAGATAGTTGGCGCGGCCCTTCATAACGCAGACTCGCAGCGGACCTGATTCTGACAGCACGGATTCGAGAAACGGGATGTCCTTGAGCGCGAGCTGTTCCTGCAGGTTTTTTGTGCCCGTGGAGACAATGACGCGCTGCTTGTGCTCGCGTGCGTGACGCAATGCAGGCAGCAGGTAGGCGAGCGTCTTGCCGGTGCCGGTGCCGGCCTCGACGATCAGGTGGCGGCGATCTTTGAAGGCCTGCTCGATGGCCTTGGCCATGGCGTACTGGCCGGGGCGCTGCTCGTAGTTGAGGTTGGATTGGGCTAGCAGGCCGTTGGCGGAGAAAAAATCGTGCAGGCTGGGGAGCTTCTGATGCTCGCGCGCTTCGCTGAGCGGGATCTTGCGGGCTACTTCGGCTTGGAGGAACGAGGCCACGGCGCTGTTTTGATGATAGCCGCCGTTTCTTCGCCCCAATTACAAAAGCCGTGCCCCTGGCGCACATGCGACGATGAAGAGGACCGAAACGGGAAGGCAACGACCATGGCACCGAGGCGCGAACAGAAAAAGCGGATGGGTAAGAAGCACCGGCAGGCGAGCACACGGCCGAAGCTGGGCAAGGGTCCGGCCAAAGGTGCACGCAAGGGTTCGGCAACAACCGGAGCCGCGGCTCCGAAGCAGCGGAAGAAGCTGGCGAGCAAACGTGCGGCCGAGGAGAAGGCCAAGCGTACGCCGGCGCGCAGCCCGGAGTTTGAGCACCGGATTATCGTGGGCAATGACGAGCCGGGCGAGTCGAAGAAGAAGCAGGTTCCCTTAGGGAATTACATAAAGAAGGGCAACGGCAAAAACAAGGGCGAAAAGCAGGTCCTTCGCTCCGCTCAGGATGACAAGTCGCGGGCCGAGCAGGACAGGTTAGAAGGGGTCACCAAGGGCGACAGCAAGCGTAAACGGCGTGGGGCGGCTGCCAAGGCCAATGAGCCGGGGGCGGACCGCGAGACGGCGAGCTTCAGTGCGGATCTCGGGCATCGCCGGGTATCGGCTTCGCAGGAGCTGGAAGGATTGCCGCTGGTGGCCATCTGCGGGCGGCCGAATGTAGGTAAATCGACGCTTTTCAATCGACTTACAGGCACGCGGCGGTCGATCGTCGGCGATGAGCCGGGCATCACGCGCGACCGCATCTACGGCGAGGTCGAATGGGCCGGCCGCACCGTCCGCCTGGTCGATACTGGCGGCGTTGTGCCCGATGATGAGGCGTTGATTCCGAGCGAGATCTTTCGGCAGGCGCGTGTGGCGTTGGAAGAGGCCGATGTCATCGTGATGGTAGTGGACGGGCGGACGGAGCTCGCGGCGCCCGATAACGAGCTGGCCAGGCTGCTGCTGAGGGGCGGCAAACCGGTGTTCCTGGCGGTGAATAAAATGGACGCTGCGGAGTTGGAAGCGGCGGCGGAAAACTTCCGCACGCTGGGCTTTCGCAACACGTTTGCTGTGTCTGCGGAGCATGGCTCCGGTATCGGCGATCTGCTGGATGAGGTATGGGCGAAGCTGCCACCCGAGGCTCTCGCCGAGGAGCCGACGGAGTACATGGAGGGCATCGGGGATGAGATGGAGGAGGACGAAGGCGATGCGCTTGCCGACCGCGCCACGCTTGTGCCCCGTGCCATGCGGGAGGCGGAGTTGGAGGGCGAGGCGGCCACGGCGGATGAGCCAGCGGGGGTGGATGAGCCGCCGGTCGGCGAGCCGGATGTGGAAGCTCCGCGCAAGCGCCGTTCCGCTTCCGGCGCAATACAGGGGTCTCTCCACTCCGCGCGGCGCGCTCCGGTCGAGATGACAGAGTTTGGGGAGGGCGCGGATGAAGAGCAAGGCCCGGAACCGGCGCGGGAACGCAATCTGCGCAGTCATGGCGAGCACGTCTCGCGCGAGACGAAGATTGCCATCATCGGGCGGCCGAATGTGGGAAAATCGACGCTGCTGAATGCGCTTACAGGCACCGACCGCGCCATCGTTTCACCCATCGCGGGCACCACGCGCGACGCCGTGGATGAGGTGGTGACACGCGATGGGCATGACTTCCGCTTTGTGGACACAGCGGGTATCCGGCGCAAGGGTAAGACGAAGTTGATGGCCGAAAAGCTGAGCGTCATCATGAGCTTGAAACACCTGGAGGCCGCCGATGTGGCGCTGCTGATAATTGATGCGACTGAGGGCGTAACGGGCTCGGATGCGACCATCGGCGGCTATGCGCATGAGAGCGGGCGCAGCGTGATCATCGTCGTGAATAAGTGGGACCTGATGGCGCCGCCAAAGAGCAAGCGGCGCGCCGACGGCATGCGTGAGTTCGACGGCAAGCCGCCCGCGGACAAGAAGGTTTTTGAGGAGCAGGTGCGCGACAACCTAAAGTACTTGGATTATGCGCCGATAGTCTTTGTGTCGGCTGCAGAGGGCAAAAATATTGGTGAGGTCTTCAAGAAGGTAGAGTTAGTCGCACGCGAGCGACGCAAACGCATAACCACAGGGAACATGAATCGCTTTCTGGACAAGGTGGACTTCGGTCGCGCCAGTGTGCCGATGAACAAGCGGGTGCGGATCTACTATATGACCCAGGCCGCGGTGGCGCCGCCTACCTTTGTGCTCTTTACCGACCGCGATGTGAAACTGCACTTCAGTTATGAGCGTTTTTTGAGCAATGAGATACGCAAGGCGTTTAAGTTTATTGGCAGTCCGATCTGGTTCAAGGTGAAGGCTCGGAATAAGAAGAAGGAGGAATAGAAGTGGTCTCATATATGCCGCCGTGGCTTCGACGATCTTCATGGAACCCGCTTCCGCGGCGGGTTCCACACATGCCCCTGGGAAGGTTGCCGGTATATGAGACCACTTCTAGTGCTTTCACTATAACTTTAAAAAGCCTTATTTTTCCGAACAACTCGCGCGTCGAGAGCTTAGGAAGCTCTGAATAAGTCCTATCGTCCCTTGGGGGGGGCGTAGGGCATTTGTCCAGTTCCATCCATTGACCTGATCAAAGCTTCCCTAAATAGCCGGATAATCTTGGCACTCTCGTATGTGACTGAAATGCGCCACAGTGAATGAGCCAAAGCATTTTTGATCAGAACACAAGCGCAGGAGCCTAACTCAATTCGCAGGCGCCTGGCTGAATCTCCTTCGCAGCAAGCCTAGAAAGGCAAGCCCTGTTCCGAAAAGGAGCAGCGCAGAAGGTTCGGGAGTGGAAGCGAGCGGCATATACCCGGATTGTGAAATCAATGTCGCGCCCCGGACTAAGTTACCGTTGGCATCATAGACGCTCGCACCTGTGATCGTGAGCGGGTCAAGAAAATCAGCGTCTGCCTGACACGAGGCGCCGTACGCGCGGGAAAGGAGCGGCAGGATAGGGCATTCGGCCGAGGCCGCCAGTTCCACGGAAAGCTCTGATGTTCCGTTACTGATCGGGGTCGCAATCTGCACCGAAGGTATACCCAACTGCAAACCGTTGGTCTGCGTCAATGCCAGTGTCTCCGTTTGCAGGGTTGGCGATTGACCGACAAACGTCTCACCGGGTTGCAGTACGAGATCGGCGACCGCAAGACAGGGCGCCGACGAACAGGTGGAAGCCAAGCCTGACGATGAATTTGGGTTGGTACTCGTTACGGAAGTAGTTCCATCGAAACCAAGCGTGAAGACCGCCGTTCCATTTGCGACGCTGCTAACAAGGTTATAGACCAAACTTGCCGTTGATAGAGACTTGATATAAGTGTCCGTCGGGGAGTCAGGCAGCGGAATTGCACCGAAAGAAATTTGAGCTAAGGCGCCGAGAGTTCCTGTTGCAAGCGAGCCTGTAGCGGAGCCGTATCCACAGGAGGCAACCGGCGCTGAGGCATCAGAGCAGCTGAGACCCGTGGGTTGAGAGACACGGGCATAAAGGCTAAGACTGTCGGCGCGAGCAGGCATCGAAGCGAAGATGCAAAAGGCGAAGATGCCGAGAAGACAAGGCGTGGCGTTTGTTTTTTTGAACCGGGTCATATTTTTCACCTCGGAAAGCTAATGAGCCCGGATATCAACGAAACTGTACGCGCAATCGGTTGGAATCGCTACAGGAATCGCCGAACATCCAATACAGCAATGCGAACTTACGTGTACAAGCTGACTTCGGACCGCGGTGGAGCGCCTTGCGCGCCTCCGCCGAGGAAAGGTGAGGAGCCGTTGCTGACGTTGTCCCTCTGCAAGCCGGCGGTCCGGCGAACGGCACAGATAGGTGATCGGCTGCTGGGGCTTACGAGCCGCGCGCTGGTGCAGCGGGAGGGGTATCTGGAATGTGCGGTGATCTATGCGGCTCGGGTGACGGATGTGAGGAATTTCGCCACGTATTATGCGGCGGAGAGTGGGTTTTCGCATCGGCCGGATTGCATTTACTCCCTCGACACGCAGGAGGGAACGCTGACGCACACGGGAAGAACGCGGCTTCATGCGGAGCCGGCCTATGCGGCGCGGGATGTGGGGCGGGAGCCTCACTTTCGCAACGCGCGTACGCTGCTTTGTTCGGACTTCCGCTACTTTGGGGCGGAGGCCGTCCCGATTGCCTCGCGGTTTCCGTTGCTGCTGCATGTAGCAGAGGCGCTTGGGCAGGGGCATCGCGTGTATGACGAGCGATCTCCTGAGGCTGGGGAACTCGACAAACTGTTTGCGATGCTTTGGAGGCGACAGACGCGGTTCACGCCGGGGAGTGTAGAGGAAGAGGCTCCGGGTCATGCTCCGCGGGGGTGAAGCTGTCGAGTGGCATAGGCACGCGCCGGAGTACAGGGGTCGCTCCACTACGCAGACATAAAACCGTCTGCTTCGGTCGAGAGACAGGGGTTGTGAGAGGTGGGAGGCAGGTTCTGCTACTGCGAGCCGTCGTCCGATTGCCCACGATTGGAGACCGCTGCGGAACCGAAGTAGAAGCCGATCACCGTGCCGATGATGCCGGTGATGGCGGGCAGAATGATCTGCAGCATCTCCTTGGTCTGCTGCCAATGAGCGGGCCAGGAGGCGCTTTCGATGGAAGCGAAGACTACGAGGTAGCCGAAGATCGCGAGAAGGCCGACTGTGACACTGAGCCGGACATAATCGCGCTGCCGTTCCGGCGAATACGGCTTCTGCTCCGGTTTCTCATCCAAGCGGGGCTCGATTGAGGCGGAGCGCAGACTGCCGGACGGCACGACGTCGATCGGCAAAATGACGCCTTCAGGCGGCAGGTCGTCGTGCGCCTGGGAAGCGGGCTCAGGCACCGCTACTTGCCCAGGGTCAGTTGGGTGTACTTATTGCCCTTTTTAAAAAGAACTTTGGTGTCCGGCGAGTTGACGGAACGGACGACCATATCGGAGACCCGGATGGCCTGGGTCAGCGCGGAAGAGAGCGAGATATTCTGTGAGTCCGCGAGCTTTTGCAATTGCTGGAGGACATCTTCGGTGATGGTCAAGCGATCCGGAAGTGAAGCGACGTGGGTTGCCATGAGAGGTGCCCTCCTTGCAGGCTCGGTGTCTACACGGTTTAGATGATGCGAGAGGCCCATCCGACACCAATACATTAGCATGGCAGGCCGCCAAGTGGTGCAGAAAGAAAGCGGAGCGGCGTGGAGACAACGCACCGCCTCTGCGCGAAGGGCGCCGGCTATTCGACCTGCTTCAGGACATTGATGCGCAGGTCCTCGGCGAGCAGCGCCTTCACCTTGTCCAGCGCGGCTTTGTTGGTGTGAAGGTGAGTATGAAGGGCGTCTTCGGACTCCCACTCCTCGTAGGTGAAGAAGCGGCCGGTGTAGTGCTTGTCCTCCAGGATGTCGTAGCGGAGGCAGCCGGGCTCTTTGCGCGAGGGGCCGATGAGGCTGGTAAAGCCCTTGCGGACGGCGTCCTCGTGGCCGCTCTTGGCGCGGGTGGTGGCGATGACGCTGATCCCGTGCGGCGATCGCGGTTTCCCGGCTCCGCTTTTCTTCTTTTTTCTGCTGAAAAATCCCATGGAGATCTCCTTCTGCAGCTTTCAGATGCGTGAAGTTGAGCGGGAGTCGACCCGGAAAGCAGAGGGGTGCGACTTGGAGGGAAAGCAGATTCCCTTCGGGAATGACAACCAAAAAGGCCGGAGCATGGCTGACCGGCTCAGGCGCAAATCAGCGAAGCGGCCAGCCAGCCCTGCCATGCCTCCAGAGCACGTTCGCACTGCAGGCGGTGGCGTTCCTTTTTGTCGCGGATGCATTTGCGCAGCTCCTCTTCGAGCGGCGGCAGCAGATCGAAGGTGATGTTAGCGGGTTGGAAGCGCTTCGTATCGCAGTGCGAGATGTAGTGCGTCAGCGAGCCGTGCGCGGTGCGGCGGGGCGCGGCGGCGGGCTGCTCGCCATGGGCGAGCGCCGCGGCGAAACGGCCGGCCAGCAGCCCTCCGGCGATGGATTCCGTATAGCCCTCGACGCCGGAGAGCTGCCCGGCGATGAGCACATGGGGGTGTGCGCGCAGCTGCAGGGTGTCGGTGAGCAGCGAGGGCGCATGGATGTAGGTGTTGCGGTGGATCTGGCCGTAGCGCAGAAATTTTGCGTTCTCGAGGCCCGGAATGAGGCGCAAAACCTCGGCCTGGGCACCGAATTTGAGGTGGTTCTGAAAGCCGACGAGGTTGTAGCTGTCCGCGCGGAGGTTCTCCTGGCGCAGCTGCACGCAGGCGTAGGGCCAGCGGCCGGTCTTGGGATTGGTCAGGCCGGCGGGCTTCATGGGGCCGAAGCGCAAGGTGTCGCGGCCGCGGCGGGCGAGCTCTTCGATGGGCAGGCAGGCTTCAAAGTACTGGAGTTTTGAGGTGTTGGAGCCCTGCGAGGGTTCCGAACCCACCTTAACCGGCGATGAGACCGCCGGTGAAGATGGGGCACCCGGCTGTAGGGCGGCACTCGGCTCGGTTTCGTCGACGCTGCAGTTGTTGAAGGGGAGGTGTTCCCAGGACTTCGGTTCGACGCGTTCGGCGGTGATCAGGGCATCGAGAAAACGGTCGTACTCCTCGCGTGTGAAGGGGCAGTTGATGTAGTCGGCGGTGCCCTTGTCCCAGCGCGCGGCCTGGTAGACCTTGTCCATGTCGATGGTGCTCGCGTCGACGATCGGGGAGATGGAATCGTAGAAGGCGAGGTGGTCGGCGCCGGTGAGCCGCTGCAGCTCGGCGGCCAGGGGCGAGCTGGTGAGCGGGCCGCTGGCGAGGACCGTGATGGTATCGGGATCGTTCTCGTGAAGCTGCGTTACCTCTTCGCGGCGAATGGTGATGCGCGGATGCTGTTCTAGCATGGCCGCGACGCCGCTGGAGAACTCACCGCGGTCTACGGCAAGCGCATGGCCCGCGGGGACGGCACTGGCATCCGCGGCCTGCAGCAAAAATGAACCGGCGCGGCGCATCTCGGCCTTCAGCAGCCAGGGCGCGGAGTTCTCGGTCTCGCTTTTGAGCGAATTGGAGCAGACGAGTTCGGCAAAGTCGGCCGTCTGGTGCGCCTCGGTGGAGCGCAGGGGGCGCATCTCGGAGAGCGTGACCTGGCAGCCGAGGCTGGCGGCCTGGAGTGCGGCTTCGGGACCGGCGAGGCCGCCGCCGATGATGTGGATTTTTTTCACAGTTCTCAGGATACGGCTTACACATGGCTTTCCTGTCGCCACGTGGGGCGAGCAGCAGGTTCCCTTCAGGAATGACAGAAAGAAAAGCACAGGACAGAAAGAAAAGCACAGGACAGAAGCGAGTTCTTCGCTGCGCTGAGGATCACCGAGGTGGAGAGGACCGGAATAGCACTCTGCCTCGCTACGCGCCGGGTGCCCCACCTTCGGCGCGCTCTTTGCGCCTAAGGTGGGCTGGTGTAATGGGTTCAGGCGCACATGGAACCCACCTTAGCGACGATGAGACTGTCGCGAAGGTGGGGCACCCGGGCTTTCGGCTTTGAGTCCTGCAAGCTCCTGCAGCGACTCGCCGCCGAGCCGCATGATGCGCCATTCCTCCTGCATCTTGGCGCCGATGCGGCGATAGAAGGCTAGCGCGGGTTCATTCCAGGTGAGCACGTCCCATTCCAGGCGGCTGCACCCCTCGTCTTCGGCAATGCGGGCGAGTTCAGTGAGCAGGGCCTTGCCGATGCCCTTGCCGCGTAGCGCGGGTGGGACATAGATGTCCTCCAGGCGGATGACGTGGTGGCCAACCCAGGTGCTGTAGCTGGTGAAAAAGAGCGCGAATCCTGCGGGTTCGGTGGCGCCTTCCTGATCGGTCCAGTCGGCGATCAGGGCGCGGAAGCGGATGGGCTGTGCCGGAGAGAGCGCCGTGTGGCCGTCGGGTGCTAAGCCGAAGCCGTCGCGCAGCAGATCCGCCTCCGTGGCGATGACGTGATCGAGTGCACGCTCATACTCAGCGAGATCGCGGATGAACTGCAGGATCGTGGGGACATCGGCGGGTGTGGCAGGACGGATTTGGATCATGCGTGTGGTTGGATGAGGCTGGGGCGAACCGCGGGACCTTCAGCTTCGGTCGAGCAGCTCCGGGGCGAGAAGCAGATTCCCTTCGGGAAGGACAGCGAGAAAGGCAAAGACAAAAAGCAGATCCCTCCGCTGCGCTACGGGATGACAATCTCAGCTACGGGATGACAATCTCAAAAGGGGCGCCCCGCTGCAAAGGAGGTATGCCGCTGCAAAAGGAGTACGCCGCTGCGGTTCGTGATTTACGGCTGCGATCCCCTAGCCGGAGCTGGGTTTTTACTGCCAGTTTCCGCCTTTTCCGTCGGCTTCAGCGGAATCTGGAACGCCTGCAGTTCCTTGTTGCTCGAGGCCCAGCGGACCTTGCGCAGTTCCAGCGTGGCGTGTTCCAGCACGGGGTCGTCGATGTCGCGGGTGTCGTAGAAGAGATAGCCGGCGGCCGTCGCGTGAGGCGCCACGGTGGTTGTGGGAAAGCCGAAGTCGTTGTCGTCGGCGAGGATCTGCTTGTCCACCGCCGGGTGGTGGATGGTGATGGAAGGAATCGGCAGCGGTAGGGGAATCTTGGTGCCGGCGGCGCTTTTTTTCGAGAACATGCGGCGTTCCAGCTCGTCATCGTCGGCCGCGTTGCGGGTGAAGTTGTCGGCCGCGACGAAGAGGATGCGGGCGTCATCGAGCGAGAGTGGCTGCGCCGTATTGTTGGTCACGATCACGCGCATGGGCATGAATCCGTGGTGGAAGTAGTCAAGCCGGGTGTTGGGGCGGGTCTCGGCGGTGTCGCCGGGTTCGGCGGCGATGGTGATGCCGTCATGGGTGTCGTGTAGCGGGTAGTTGGCCGCGGGCGCGGCGGGCGGCGGTACCCGGGGTTTGTCGGACGCGTGTGCCATAACGGTGCAGGCCAACACCACTGCGGAGCCTCGCAGACGGAAAACCGGTGGAATTCGATGCCAAGCGATCACGCAACCGATTATGCTCTTGAGGTGTACGCGGCGCAAAAACCGGGCGAGGACGGCGACGCGTGCTGATCCTGGGCTATGGCGCATTGATGGGGCTGGGGCTGCTGCTGAGCGCTCCCTGGTGGCTGGTGCGCATGGCCGCCACCGAACGCTATCGCGAAGGGCTGCGCGAGCGGCTGGGCGTTGTGCCCGCGCGGCTATTGGCGGCCGTTGCCGGCAAACGGGTCGTCTGGGTTCATGCCGTCAGCGTGGGCGAGGTGCTCGCCGTCTCACGCCTGGTGCAGGAATTGGAGACCGCGTTGCATGAGGCTTCCGGCGGCAGCTCGCACCATTCGGCCTGGACCTTCATCGTTTCCACCACCACGGGCACCGGACAGGCAATGGCGCGGGCGCGTTTCGGCACGGAACGGGTCTTCTACTTCCCGCTGGACTTCGGCTTCGCGGTGCGGCCGTATCTGCGCGCGCTGCGGCCCGCGCTGCTGCTGCTGACGGAAAGCGAGCTGTGGCCGCGGCTGCTGCACGAGTGCGAAGCGGCGGAGGTGCCGGTCGCGGTGGCCAATGCGCGGATCAGTGATCGCAGCTTCCGGCGAGCCCTGCGCGTCCGCAAGCTCTGGAAACGCGTGCTGGGCAAGGTAACGCTGTGGCTCGCGCAGAGCGACGAAGACGCGCGGCGGCTCCTCACGCTGGGTGCCGACCCAGGAGCGGTCGAGGTGGCCGGCAATCTGAAATACGATCTGCGGGCGATGGGCGAGACGCCCATGAGCCGTCGACTCGGCCCGTCCCTGAGCGGCGCCAGACTCGTTCTTGCCGGCAGCACCCTGGAAGGCGAAGAGGCCCAGTTTCTGGCGTTGTGGCCGGAGCTGCACCGCGCCTTCCCGCAAGCGGTCCTGCTGCTGGCGCCACGGCACCCCGACCGTTTCGAGCGGGTGGCCGATGCCATCCGGGGCAGCGGATATCCCTTTTTCCGCTGCAGCGAGCTGCTCTCCCATGCGGAACCGCTCGCCGGAGGAGCCATCCTGCTGCTGGACACCATCGGCGACCTGGCCGCGATGTACGGTCTGGCCGAGGTAGCCTTTGTCGGCGGCAGTCTTGTGCAAAAAGGCGGTCACAATCCGCTCGAGCCGGCCCGCTTTGGCATCCCTGTTCTCATGGGGCCGTCGTTTGAGAACTTCCGCGACATCGTAGCCAAGATGGGGGCCGGCGGGGGCATCCGTATTCTTCGGAACAGAGGTGAACTCTCCGCCGCCTTGACCGATTTGCTGGGAAAGCCCGAGGCGGCACGGGCCATGGGGGAACGCGGCCTGGCGGTCTTCAATCGCGAAGGTGGCGCCACCGCTCGCAGCGTCGCCGCCCTGCTGCCTATGCTCCAGGAGGCAGCGCAGGACGAAGGGCCGAAGAGTCAAGGGCCTGAGCACGAAGGGCGAAAGGCGGTCTCCGCATGAGTACGCGACGCCCCTGGGCTTGGCCGCTGGTTCCGGTGTACGGAGCGGCGCTGGCAGCCAAAGATGCCCTGCGCGCGGCAGGGTTTGCAGCCGAACGCAGGCTGCGCTGGCCGGTGATCAGCGTGGGCAGCGTCTCTGCCGGGGGCGCTGGCAAGACCCCCCTGGTGATCGCGCTGGCAAATCTTCTTTCCGGCCGGGGCTGGACAGTAGATATCCTTTCGCGCGGGTATCGCCGGGCTGGACGCGGAACCGAACGCGTGGATCTGCTGGCAGCCGATCCGGCGCACCGGTTTGGCGATGAGCCGACGCTGATCGCGCAGCGAACCGGGTTGCCGGTTTGGGTGGGCGCCAGCCGTTTTGCCGCCGGTTCCGCCGCGGAGCAGGCGCGGGACGAGGGTCCGGACAAACACCCGGGATGCTCGCTCGCAGACACCCAGAAGCCGCTGTTTCCAGCCGAAGAACTCGGCCCTTCCGAGGCTGGCGGACGGCACGTACATCTGCTCGATGACGGTTTGCAGCACCGCTCGCTCGCGCGCAACTTCGACCTTGTGCTGGTCACCGCGGCGGACCTGCGCGACCGCCTGCTGCCGGCGGGAAATCTGCGTGAGCCGCTGACGGCGCTGCGACGCGCTTCCGCGCTCGCCGTGCGCGAAGAGGAACTCGGCGCTCTGGAACGGAGGGTCCGTGCGCTTGTCGGGGGGGATGTGCCCCTTTGGACGCTGCGCCGCAGCCTGCGTTTCCCCGCTCCGCTGGGGGTCTTCGGAGCCGGTTTGCGGCCGCTCGCCTTTTGCGCGCTGGCGCGGCCCGAGGGCTTCGCCGCCATGCTGGCCAAGGCCGGCTGCGGGGTCGTGGACACGATGATCTTCCCCGACCACCACCCCTTCGACGACTCCGACATCAAGGCAGTGATCGAGGTTGCCAAGCGCCTGCAGGTCACCGGGCTGGTAACCACGGAGAAGGATGCCGTCAAGCTGAGCCCGGCCATGCTCGCCGCACTGGAGACGTCGGTCGGTCCGGTGATGATCGCCGCGCTGGACACAGCGTTCGTGTACGAATCGCCCGTGGCTCGCCTGCTGGAGCAGCGGCTGCGGCCCGATGCCCGGGAGTTTGAGATCGCCGAAGCGGTGCGCTCGCGTTGACGGCAAAGCGCGTTCTCATCGTGCGGGTGGGCGCGATGGGCGATGTGTTGCACGCGTTGACGGCAGCGGCAGCGCTGCGGGAGAAGCTGCCGGAACTCATGATCGACTGGGTTGTAGACCCACGCTGGGCGCCGCTGCTGGTGAACGAAGGCGGCGGTGGCCCGGTCGTCTCGCGGGTTCACCGGGCCGAGACCCGGCTGTGGTCGCGCGAGCCGTTTTCGAGGGCGACCCTCCGCTCCGTGCTGGGCCTTCGGCGCGCGTTACGCAACGCTCAGTACAACCTCGCCGTCGACATGCAGGGGACGCTGCGGTCGGCGGTGATCGCCCGCATGGCCGGCGCGGCGCGTGTTTGCGGCTATAGCGACCCGCGCGAAGGGATTGCGGCGCGCTTCTACAGCCAACGCTACATCCGACGCGGCGCGCATGTAGTCGAGGGGGGCGCGGCGCTGCTGGGAGAGGCCTGCGGTGCAGCTCTGGCTCCCGCAGCCCCAACTTTCCCCAAGGAAGCCTGGGCTGAGAGCTGGGCGGAGGACCTGGTCGGCGAGGGGCGTATCGCACTCCTTGCCGCCTCGGCCGGATGGGGCGCCAAGCAGTGGCCGCCGGAGCGTTTCGCCGCTCTGGCCGGCGTCTTGCACGCGATGGGCCTTCGAGTGCTTGTCAATGCCCCGAAGACAGACGACCCGATCGCTTCCCGAGTGGTCGATGGAAGCGACGGAGCGGCGGAGCTGGTGGTATGCAACGTCGCGGGATTGCTGGCGCTGTTGCGGCGAACGGCCTTGGTGGTCGGCGGCGACTCCGGCCCGGTGCACCTGGCGGCCGCGCTGGGTGTGCCGCTGGTCGCGCTCTTCGGGCCCACGGATCCGGCCCGCAATGGACCGTGGGGTCCCGGGCCGCGACGTGTGCTGCGCCATCCGAG
The DNA here is from genome assembly GCA_965276885.1 of Granulicella sp. Taxonomy (GTDB): domain Bacteria; phylum Acidobacteriota; class Terriglobia; order Terriglobales; family Acidobacteriaceae; genus Granulicella. The sequence goes on from OZ255702.1 coordinate 195,520, forward strand.
TTCTCATACCAGCTACAAACGCCGCGCGGAGGTGGACCCTCGCCTGGCGCTGATCACCGTTGAGCAGGTGATGGCTGCCGTCGCGGAGGTCTTGCCCGGGCTAGGGATGATTCCCTGAGCGTCTGCAGCGGCACGGAAAAGCAGGTCCCTCCGCTACGCTACGGGATGACAAAACAGAAGATTACGGGATGACAAAACGGAAAACTATGGGATGACAAAACAGAAGATTACGGGACGACAAAACAGAAGATTTCTGTCGTTCCCGGAAGGAATTCTGCTGTTCGCGCTCCCCGCGTTAGCCAAGGTGCAGCGTCACGCCACAGTCTCCCCAGCGGAATTTTTGAGAGTATGGACAGATGGCCTCTTCTCGCGAACGCACCCAGTGGCAGCGCATTGCGCGCCGGGTTCGCGTTCCACTCGGCTTCGTGACGGCGGTCGTCTTCTTTCTCTTCGCGGAGCCGACGCCGCGCTCCCTGCTGCTGAGCCTGCTCGTTGTGCTGCCCGGCCTTTGGCTGCGCGGGTACGCGGCGGGGTATGTCAAGAAAAACGCCGAGCTTACCCGCACGGGACCCTACGCCCACACCCGCAATCCGCTGTACCTCGGGTCGATGCTCATCGCCTTTGGATTTGCCCTCGCCGCTGGGCGGGTGTGGCTCGGCGTTCTGCTGATAGTCCTCTTTCTGGCGATTTACTGGCCGACGATCCTCTCCGAAGAGGCCTTTCTCCGCGATGCATTCCCTGACTTCGACGCCTATGCCGCAGCGGTGCCGCGCCTGCTGCCGCGGCTCACCCCGGCACGCTTTGCGGGGCTCGGTACGCAGGGGGCGGGGCGGTTCTCGCCGGTCCGCTACCGTCATCACCGCGAGTACAATTCCCTTATGGGAGCAGCCGCCCTGTACGCGGCGCTCGTCTTGCGCATAGTGTGGCGCGTACTGTGGCGCCCGCTGTAGCGCCGGGTGGCCGCGCTAACCCCGCAAGCGGCACACGTGGGGTCGAGATCTACGGGCCGTTTTGAAACCATTGACCGGGGGACGACCGACGTTGAACCACAGCACTCCCTCGGTAATCCGGCGGTTTCTTCTGCTATCGGCGTGTGCGCTCGGGCTGATCTCTTCGCTGGCGGCTGCCCAGATCTTTACACCCAGGCCCGCGGCGCCGCAGCGCCCCATCCCCCCGCTGGCGGCGCCACAGGGCGGATTCCAATATCCGCAGCATGAAACGCTGACATTTTCCGTGGATTGGCGCGTCTTTACAGCGGGCATGGCGGTGTTTCACCTCGATGCGAGCGGCCCCAACAACAGCGTGGAAAAGATCACCGCGACGGCGGACTCGATCGGCGCCGTGAACATGCTGTTCCCGGTGGTGGACGGCTTTCAGTCCGGCATCGACACCAAAACCGGCTGCTCCACCGGCTTCAACAAGCAGGTGCAGGAGGGCCGCCGCAAGATCGCCAGCGACCTCGGCTTCGACTACGCGCACGGCAAGCAGAACGAGTACACCCGCAATCTGGTGAAGGGCACGGCCGTGCGTCTGGAGGCCAACATTCCGGCCTGCGTGACCGACTCCCTGGGGGCGATCTTCTATACGCAGTCGCAGCCGCTGCAGGTTGGTCACACGGTGGAATTCCCCCTGGCCGACTCCATGCGCACGGTCACCGTCGGCATGAAGGTGGAGGCGCACGAAGAGGTAAAGACGCCCGCCGGAACCTTTCAGACGGTCAAGGTGCAAGCAACGGCCGACGAGGGCATCGTAAAGAACCGCGGCCACATCTGGATCTGGTACACCGATGACGCCCGGCACCTGCCCGTGCAGATGCAGGCGCGGCTGTTCTGGGGAACCATCACCTTTCACCTGCAGTCGATCGAGCTGAAATAGGTGATTCGTGGTTCGAGTAGGAGTACAACTAGAAGCGGTTCTCCCAAAGGTATGCAGTTTCGCTTGTCATCCCGTAGCGCGCCGGGGGCCCCGGCGAGCGTTCTTTGCTCGTTGGAGTGGAAGCGGAGGGATCTGTTTTCCTTCCAGGTTGCAGGGACGCAGAGGAAAGCAGGTCTCTCACCCTTCGGCAAGCTCAGGGTGCGGGATGACAACTTCAAAGTGCTACTGCACACCAACGCAGAAACAGCTTTAAGCGCGACGGGCTAAGAACCAGGAACTGAGAACTAAGAACTGAGAACTGAGAACTGAGAACTGAGAACTGAGAACTGAGAACTGAGAACCAAAAAACCAAAAGGAGAACCGATGAGCAAGACACTCGCAAACAAAGACGAGGTAGACGCAACCCAACCGGTGCTCTACTCGGGCGACGAACTGGTGACGGTTGCCGAGTTTCCCGATCCGGCCACGGCCAACATGGCGCGCAGTGCGCTGGAATCGGCGAACATTGAGGTATTTCTGCAGGGTGAAATCGCGAACAGCCTCCTGCCCGTTGCCTTTGGCGCGCGGGTGATGGTCCGTCCGCAGGACGAGGCCGCCGCGCGCGCGTTGCTGGCCGCCTTCGAGGCGCAGCCGGTCAGCTTTGAGGATGTCACCGAGGCCGAAACGGCGGACGAAGGCGAGCCCGGCTTCATCTCGGCGGACAGCAAGGTGCGAGCGCTGTAATGAGCCGTCCGCGCGCCGTCGTTTGCCTCTCCGGCGGCATGGACTCGACCGTCTGCGCCACGCTGGCGGCACGCGACTTCGAGGTCTGCGGCCTGCACATTAGCTATGGCCAGCGGACGGAGTCGCGTGAGCTGCGAGCCGCGCGCGAGGTGGCGCGGCATCTCGGCCTGCGCGAACTCTTGGAGCTGCGCACAGACCTGTTCCGCCGCATCGGCGGCTCGGCGTTGACCGATACAAGTATTTCTGTACCCCAGGCCGCGCCGGAGGGCAGTGAAGACATCTCACAGCGCACCGGCGATGAGGTTCCCGTGACCTATGTGCCGTTTCGCAATACGCATTTTCTTGCGGCCGCGGTGAGCTGGGCAGAGGTGCTGGGCGCCCTGACGGTTTTTATCGGCGCGGTGGAGCAGGACAGCTCCGGCTATCCGGATTGCCGGCCGGCCTACTACAAGGCATTCAACGCGCTCATTGCAGCGGGCACGCGGAATGGAGACATTCGTGTCGTCACGCCGTTGATCGGCATGCGCAAGCGGGAGATTGTGCGGCTCGGAGTTGAACTTCGCGCTCCATTGCATGTAAGTTGGTCGTGCTACGCGGGGGAAAGCGAAGCGTGCGGAACATGCGAGAGCTGCGCCCTGCGATTGCGGGCCTTCGCCGAAGCCGGCGAACGGGACCCGATCCCCTATTTCCAGAGTTGAAGCGCTGGGCCGCGCAAGGTTGGTTGTGGCCCTGTAGTTTGAGACCCGGTATGCGGGCCTCCGGAGACGAAATGATGATGATCAAGTTGAAGCACGTTTTCCTGACAGGCACTGCCGCGCTGGGTCTCGCGCTGCTGCCGGTCGCGCATGGGCAGCAAACCGCCAGCATTCAGGGTCATGCGCAGGATGAGGTTGGCGCTCCCGTGAAAGACGGCGAGGTTCGGATCACCAACGACCTGAATACGCCGGCCGACAAGCGCAAGTATCTCTACACCTTCAAGACCGACGCGAACGGCGACTACAAGGGCGACGGCATCGCTCCCGGCACCTACCTGGTCAACCTGTTTCGCAGCAACACCAGCGTCGATTTCCAAACCGACCAGACCTTCAAGGCCGGGGAGAACAAGACCGAAAACTTCGACATGTCTCGACCGGAGTACATCGCCAAGGAGACTCCGGAGCGCCGCAAGGCGATCGAGGACTTCAAGGCCAAGAACGCCGCCGCGCAGCAGGGCAACAAGGCGATTGCCAACCTGAATGGCACGCTTGCCGCGGTGCGCGCGGATCTGAAGTCGCCGTCGCCCAACTTTGACAAGGACATCACGGACAGCAAGAGCGCCGTGGACACCCGTCCGGCCGAGCCCATTCTTTGGGTGCTGTATGGCGAGGCGCTGGTAGGCAAGGCCAAAGCGGGCGCCGTCGAGGATCGCAAAAACAAGGTCAGCCCGACTACCGATGACGCGGTCACCAAGAGCTACTCCGACGGCATCGACGCCTACAAGAAGGCAATCGATCTTTACGCGGCGGATCCGAAGAAGGGTACGCCTGAGATACAGTCGACGGTCTACAACGAGATGGGCAATGCCCTGGCGGACTCCGGCAAGACCACGGATGCGGCCGCGGCGTACGACAAGGCCGTCAGCCTGCAGCCGGGGAGCGCCGGTACGTTCTACGCCAATGAGTCGGCTGTGTTCTTCAATGCCCACCAGGATCAGCCGGCGCTCGATGCCGCCGACAAGGCGATCACCGCCGACCCCACCAAGGCGGCTCCGTACTTCGTAAAGGGCCAGGTGCTGCTGGGCAAGGCCACGGTGGATAAGGCCGGCAAGATCGTTCCGCCTCCGGGCTGTGTCGATGCCTACCAGAAATACCTCGAGCTCGCCCCGGACGGGCCGCAGGCCCCCGCCGTACGCGACACCCTGACGGCGCTGGGCGAAAAGGTCCAGACACACTACGTGGCGGGGAAGAAGGGCAAATAATCTTCGTCGTGGCACCCGGACCCCGGCGGCTTTTCAGGCTCCGGGGTCTTTTTGCGGTTAGGTTTTTAGTGCAGCCAGCTTCTTGTGCAGCCAAGTCTTGTTTGTCATCCCGCAGCGTAGCGGAGGGATCTGCTTTTTCAGCAGCTACAGCTTCGGGCAATCAGCTAGGGAAGCTCTGAGTTGCGCCTGTCCTGAAAGGGCGGGACTTTCAGTCCCGCCGTTAATCTAGTAAAACAGGGCGGCTTTAGCCGCTGAGGTACGTTTTGCTGAACTTGCTCAGACCTTTCTAGGAGGACAAACGATGTCTCATCCAGGCGAACGTGTGCTGTTGTACGAAGACGCGCTGGCCGAGGTGTTGCAAGCCGCGGAAGCCCTCCGGGCAGCCTCGATCGCTTCGAGTTCAAGCTCGGCGTCTGAAGTATTGCCGCTGCTGCGGACACAAGGCCGCGTGCTGGCGCAAGCGGTCTCGGCGGAGCGCGATCAGCCGCCCTTCCCACGCTCCACCCGCGACGGCTTCGCGGTCCGCTCAGGGGATCTCACCGGAAGAAATCCGCTGCAGGTGATCGGCCTGGTGCGCGCCGGCGAACGCTGGGCAGGGGCGCCGCTCAACCCGGGCGAGGCCATCGAGATCATGACCGGAGCCCCGGTTCCCGAGGGCGCCGACGCCGTGCTGATGGTGGAACACGCGGATCTGGCCCGGGGCGGTGTGCTTCACCCCGCAGCCGGCCGTGCGCTTCGGCCCGGAGAAAACATCGTCGCTCGCGGGGCGGAGGCGCAGGCCGGCGCGGAGCTGGTGCCTGCGGGCCGCGTGGTCGGCGCGGCCGAGATCGCGCTGGCCGCCAGCTGCGGTTATGCCGAGCTGGCGGTCTTTCCGCGCCCGCGAGTCGCGATTCTGGCCACGGGAGATGAACTGGTCGAGCTCGATCAGCAGCCGGAGCCCTCCCAGATTCGCAACTCCAACAGCTACGCGCTGGCCGCACTGGTCGAAGCGGAGGGCGGCGAGCCCCTGCGCCTCCCGGCCGCGCGCGACACGCGCGAAGACCTGCGTCGGCGCATCGCCGAGGGCCGCGAGGCCGATCTCCTGCTGCTCTCCGGCGGGGTTTCCATGGGCAAATACGATCTCGTCGAGGAGGCCCTGCACCAGGCCGGTGCGGGGTTCGTCTTCACGGGCACCCGCATTCAGCCGGGAAAGCCGCTGGTCTTTGGCCGATTGCCGAAAGGGGGCGAGCTGGCGGGTCAGCGCGACAATGAGTTGGCTCAGGATCGCTCGGAAGGCTGGACGTACTTCTTCGGCCTGCCTGGGAATCCCATCTCCACCGAGGTCTGCTTCCGGCTGTTCGTCACCCCGCTGCTGCGGGCGTTGGCTAGCCGTAGGGAGCTGCCGCCGCGCTTCGCCGAGGCCCGCCTCGCCGAAGACGTCCGCGGGGGCGCCAAGGTCACGCGCTTTCTCCCAGCCGAAATCACCGGCGATTGGCAGGGCGTCACAGTGCGCCCGGTTCCATGGCAAGGATCCGGCGATCTGGCCGCCAATGCCCGCGCCAACGGCTTCGTTGTCCTGCCGCTCGATGTCGATCACTTCGCCACCGGCGAGACCGTGCGCGTCCTGTTGCGCTAGCATCATAGCCATGCGAGCTTCACAGGCAGGCGTGCCCCGAACTTCGGCTTGGATCTCAGATATTCTGCTGATTTTTGCTCTGCTCGTGCTGTGGGTGTGGATTTTCTTTAACCTCTGTACGGGTCGCCGCCATTCCAGCTTTCTTAGCTGGTTGATGCTTTTCTACCTTCCGATGCAGCCCTGGCAAAATGTGCGCCGTGCGATCCTCAGTTGGAGAGCACGAGGGCTCAACGCATGACTCAAAAGCTCTCCCACTACGACAACGCCGGACAGGCACACATGGTCGATGTGGCATCCAAGGCGCCCACGCGCCGGGAGGCTACGGCGTCAGCCTTCGTCGAACTGAACGAGGCCGTGCTGGCCGCGTTGCCGGAAAACCCCAAGGGCAATCCGCTGGAGGTCGCGCGCATCGCCGGCATCATGGCCGCCAAGCGCACGGCGGAGCTGATTCCCATGTGCCATCCGCTGCCGTTGAGCTTTGTCGAGGTGCAGGCCACCGTGGTCACGGGCGGCGTCGAAATTCGCGCTACGGCGGCAACGGTCGCGGGCACGGGGGTAGAGATGGAGGCCATGACCGCCGCCTCGATCGCCGCGCTCACGGTCTACGACATGACCAAGGCGCTCGACAAAGGAATCCGGATTCGCGATGTGGTTCTGCTCGCAAAATCGGGCGGAAAAAGCGGCGACTGGCTGCGGAAATAGGCCGGCCGTCCTCGTGGGCATCATTTGACTCCCGTCCGAGCCAGGCCTAACATCGCAACATGAAGAAGAAATGCACGTCCGCTTGCACCTGCACCTGCCCCGTCTGCGTTGGGGGCGGTTGCTGCGGCTGCTGCTAACCTCGGCAGCCTAAACTAACCTCGCTCGCAAAGGAAAAGACCCGCATCGCTGCGGGTCTTTTCCTTTGCACTACATCATTATCTACCCCGGATGCACCAACGCCACCGCAAACCGGTGTTCTGCGTCATGGAACAGGTGCGGTGAGCCGAAGCCGGCGCCCAGCAGCAGCGGACGCAGGCCCCGCTCGGTGAACTTGTAGCTGTTCTCCGTGTGAATCGTCTCACCGGCATGGAATCGGATGCGCTCGCCGTGAGCTCCGGGCAGCTTTACGGTTTGCGCCGTCAGGCTCTCCAGGTGCATCTCGATGCGGCTCTCCCCGGCGTTCCAACGCGCCCGATGCGCAAAGCAGGACGGGGCGAAGTCCGTGCCGATCTCCCGGTTCAGCCGAACGAGGATATTGCGGTTGAACGCCGCTGTTACCCCGGCCGCGTCATCGTAGGCCGCCAGCAGCTGGTCCACGCTCTTCATGCAGCAGGGCGCCAGGTCGACGCCGAGCAACAGCGTATCGGCCGTCCGCTTGAGCTGCTTGCGCAGCTTGCGGAGGATGGCGGTCGCCTCCAGCGGCGAGAAGTTGCCGATGCTGGAGCCGATGTACATGGCAAGGATATTGCAGCTGTCCGGGCGCTCGATGGTATAGCTGTCCGTGACGTAATTTGCAACCTGCGGGGCGATGCGCAGACCGGGGATCCGGGCCCGGAGGGTGGCCGCGGCCTCGGCCAACGCCGATTCGCTTACATCGATCGGCTGGTACAGCAGCTCGGGCTGGGCCTCAGCCGCCACGCCGAGCAGAACGCCGGTTTTGGCGGCGGTGCCCGCTCCCAGCTCGGCAATGGTCAGGGGGCCGCGCGCAAAGGCGAGGATCTCGGCTGAAAACTGCTCGAATACGGAGCGCTCCGCCCGGGTGAGATAGTACTCCGGCAGCTCGGTGATCCGCTCAAACAGGGCCGATCCCCCCTCGTCGTAAAAGAGCCAGGGGGGCAGCGTCTTTTGTGTGCCGTCGTGAACGGCCAAGCCGCGTACGGCTTCGCGCTGGACGGCCTCGTGCAGCGCTTCAGGTGCTTCGATCATGGGACGTGCAGCCTCAACAACGGAGATTTCGTGCTTCGAGACGGAACTTCAAGTGTCTCAGATACACGGCCCCTTTGCGAGACCCCGTTCACGAAGATTTCAGTTCCGATTTAGTTCCGTGCACGAGAAGCGGGTTTATGCGCCATCCCGCGCCAAACGTACGCCGCTGAACTGCCAGCGTGTGCCCGGCGGGAAGAAATTACGATAGGAGGCCCGGATCTGGCCCGCCGGAGTAACACACGACCCGCCCCGGAGAACCATCTGGGAGCTCATGAACTTGCCGTTATACTCGCCCAGCGCTCCCGGCAGCGCGTGGTACCCCGGATAGCCGGTGTAGGGCGAGGCGGTCCACTCCCACACATCCCCGAACAGCTGCCGCGGGTCGCGTTGCGCAAGGGGCGCGGCGGTTGCCGGGCGGGGGTGAAAACAGCCGCCCTCCAGCAGATTGCCCGCTACCGGGCTTTGGGACGCCACGAACTCCCATTCAAACTCGGTGGGCAGCCGGTAGCCGCTCCAGCGGGCGAAGGCATCCGCCTCGAAGAAGCTCAGGTGGCATACCGGCGTTTCGGAGAGCTCATCCAAGCTTTGCCAGCCTGCTAAGGTAAAGACGCTCCAGCCGGAGTGGGTCGCGGAGTCCCGCCGCCAATAGAGCGGCGCCTCCCAGCCCTCGCGCGTGACGGCGTCCCAGCCCTCGGAGAGCCAAAGCTCGGGCCGGGTATAGCCTTCCTCATCCATAAATGCGAGGTAGTCGGCGCAGGTCGCCAGCCGCGAGGCGAGGCGAAACGGAGCGATGTACACGGGATGCCGCGGTGTCTCGTTGTCGAAGGCGAAGCCCTCGATCGATGCCGGATCGGGTGTAGCGCCGACCTCGACCACCCCCGGGCGCCCCGGAAAACCCGGCGCATACTGCAGCCATTCGAGCGGCGGCGCGATGGGCACGGAGCCGTTCTCCCCCTGCGGCCGGGGACTGTACGCCGGCTGCAGCGGATTGGTGAAGAAGGCGTGCTTTATGTCGGTGACGGCGAGTTCCAGATGCTGCTGCTCGTGCTCCAGGCCAAGCACAATCCGGCGCAGCGCCTCATCCACGGGATTGTGGCTCAGCAGCCGGGTCACGGCCGCGTCCACATGCTCGCGATAGGCCAGAATCTCGCCCAGCGGCGGCCGCGAAAAGCTCGCCCGCAGCTTCTTCTCAGGCATCTCGCCGAGTGCCTTGTAATAGCTGTTGAACAGCCAGCGGAAGTCCGGGTTGAAGAGCCGATAGGCGGCGACAAACTCGCTCAGCACAAAGGTCTCAAAGAACCATGAGGTGTGCGCGATGTGCCATTTGACCGGGGAGGCCTCGGCGCACGACTGCACCATCATGTCTTCCGGGGTAAGCGGCACGATGAACGCCATGGTTGCCGAGCGGGTAGCGCGATACCTGCTCAGCAAAGAGGCGGCGGCGGTGGTGGACTGCTGCGTGGCCATGGAAGCTCCTGCGAGTGAACTTGAGCACTGGGGTCGCCGGATGCGAGATCTTTCCGGCAACGAGCGGGATCGGCGAACGGACAGCCGCTGGTACCGTTATACCCCGAGCTCGTGCCGGGATGGAATTTCGGATGCGCGGCGCGTCTTCCCCGCGCCGCCGTCGTCTCACCTTTAGCTTCAAAAATGAACCGGCAACGGGCGTGGCACGAACGGAGGAGCGCGATGAGGCGTTGGGGTGCTGGTGTGTTTGGAAGGGTGCTTTGTAGCCTGTCCCTTGCAGGAACTCTGGCCGTCGCAGGAGCCGCCCCGGCACAGGGGCCGCCCGCGCAAAACACGGGGCAAGATACGGGGCAGGGCGAAGGGCGCCGCGGCGGCCAGTTTGCTGGCATGGCGCGCGTCGCCGGCGAGGTAACCGCGGTCTCCGGCCCGACCGTAACCGTCAAGTCCGAGGACGGCAGCACCGTCCAGGTCTTCACCACGGACAACACCCGCGTGATGAAGGAGCGCGGGCCGGTAAAGGTCAGCGACCTGCATCCCGGGGACGGTCTGATGGCCGTCGGCAATCTCGACCCCGCCACCGGCACCCTGCACGCCGCGATGGTGATGGCGGAAGACGCCGCTCAGGTCAAAGCGATGCGCGAAAATCTGGGCAAGACCTACATCACCGGCCGCGTTACCGCCGTCAACCTCGATGACGCGAAGATGACCGTGGAGCGCCCCGATCACGTGGCGCAAACCATCGGCTTCGATGAATCCACCAGCTTCAAGCGCGCGGTCCGCAAGGAACGCCCGGGCGGCGGGGCGGCCGACGGGACACCCGGCGAAAACGGCGGGGGCGGGGGCCGAAGCCCCGGCGGCGGGGCGGCCATGGCCGCGGCAGCCAACGGAGGCGCGGGGCTCGATCGCGCCTTCGCGGGCGGCGAAAGCATCACTCTGGCCGACATCAAGGTCGGCGACAACGTCGTCGGTACGGGCGCACTGAAGGCCGGCGTATTCGTGCCGGCCCGCCTGCTGGACAGCCCGCGGGGACAGCGCCGGGGGAACAACGGCGGTGCCCAAGGAACCGCAGTGCCTGCTCCGGCGAATCCCGGACCGGGCTCGCTGTAGAAATTCCAAGTCACGCCGCCTGCAAAGAGGAACGTGAGCGGCCGCAACCGAGGTGCTTCGAAGAAGATGAACGAATCTGCCCAACGCGCTACTCGTGCCGGCCTGTTGCTGATCTGTGCCGCGACCGGGGCCGTCACCGCGCAAGAGCCCTCGTCGCAGATCGCTGCACCGCGGCAGCCGCAAGCCGCCATCCCCGGGCCGCAGTCTCCCCCATCGGCGACGCCTGGAACATCAGCGCCACCCCAGGTCAGTGCCGTCGCGCAAGGGGGCGTGATCCACGGCACCGTGGTTGCAGGAGCGGCCGGCAAGCCGGGTGGAGTTCCGCTGCCGGGCGTTGCCGTCACCGCGACTAACACCCTCACCGGACGCAAATATGCCGCCGCCACGGACGTCGACGGCGCTTACAGCATGAAGATCCCCCGCAACGGCCGCTACGTCGTCCGCGTGGAGCTGGCGGCCTTCGCCTCGGCCACCGCCGAGGTTGTGCTGAACGGCGCGGGAGCCGCTACGGCGGATGAGGCAACCAGCTTCGGCCTGCAGCTCGCCAGCCGCGCCGAAGCGGCCGAGGCGCGTGCCTCGGCCGCAACCGGCACGGGCGCGGGCGGCCTCAGTCCCAGCCTTGCACGCGGACTGCAGAACCTGAACCTCAACGCCGGCGGGGGCTCCGACACCGAAGACGCCAGCGCGGGCGGCGGCAACAGCGGCGCGGCGCTGCCCTCGCTCGGAAATCTCGGCTCTCCTGGCGCGGACGCGGATGCGGGCAACGAAACCGTAGCCGTCCGCGGCCAAAGCGGCCAGACCAACGGGCTTGCGGGCCTCAGCGAAGACGAGCTCCGCGACCGCATTCAACAGGGTGTGGAGGCGGCACGCGCCAGCGGCCAGCTGCCCCCGGGCGTCGACCCCACCAACATGATTGTCGGCATTCTCGGCAACATGATGGGCAGTTCGGGAGGCAGCTCCCGCGGCGGCTCCGGCAGGCACGGCAGCGAGAGCCGCGGCTCGGGCGCCTTCCGCCATATGGACCCAACCCAGCTGCACGGCGGCCTCAACTTCCAGGGCGAGTACGCCACCTTTGACTCCGCGCCCTGGTCGCCCACGCTGCAGCCGGAGACCAAGCCGCCGTATTCAAAGAACACCTTTGGCGCCACGCTGGCGGGCTCGCCTTACATCCCCGGGCTCATCAAGCCGAGCACCAAGCAGTTCGGCTTTCTCAACTTCAACTTCTCGCGCAACACCACGCCCGAGGTGTTGACCAGCACCGTTCCCACGGCTGCCGAGCGGGCGGGCGACTTCAGCGGCCTGACGCAGACCGTAAACGGCCAGGCGACGGTTACGCCTATCTACGATCCGGCGACGAACGGGCAATTCGCCTACAACGGCCGGCCCAATGTGATTGATCCCACCCGCATCACGCCCCAGGCGCTTTACATTCTGAACAACTACTACCCTCTGCCCAACGTTCCGGGCGCGGGCACGCAGAACTTCAACTACCAAACCGTCACCACGAGCGGACAGAACTCCGCGAACCTCTCCGCGCGCTTCATTCGCAACCTTGGCTCCAACAGCAGCAGCCCCTTCGGCGGCGGCCGCTTCGGCGGTGGCGGCAGCAGTCGCAACGCACCGGCGGCTTTGCGGCAGAGCCTCAATACCAGCTTCAGCTTCTCGCACTCCGCCTCCGATATCCGCAACATCATTCTGCCGCTCTCCGGCGCGACGCAGAGCAACGGCTATAACCTTTCCCTCGGGTATGTAATCGGTTACGGTCGCTTCAACAACACCTCCACCGTCACCTGGAATCGCAGCAACGCGGATACCCGCAACTACTTCACGAACACGCCGAACGATCCTACCGCCGCGGCCGGGATCGCCCTGCCGACGGGCACGGAAGCTGTAGGCGTTCCGGCGAACTTCTATAACGGCCTTCCCTCGCTGGCGATCGATAACTTTCTCTCCGTCAATAACACAAACCCGCAGAACAACATCGGGCAGACGATCTCCTTCAGCGACCAAATCAGCTATCGCCACAAAAAGCACAACATGCGCTTCGGCGTGGATATCCGCCGCGTGCACCAGGACTACGTTGGCGGCGGAACACCGCTGGGCTCTTTCACCTTCACCGGCTTCAACACCGAGGATCCCTGTCTGCGCGCGCCCAGCGAGCCCACGTTGCCCAATTGCCCCCAAGGCACCTCAGGCACAAGCACAACCAGTCAGTCGGCCAGCGGCTCCGCCTTTGCGGACTTTCTGCTGGGGCTGCCGCAGCAGACCCAGATCCAGGCTGGTTTGGCGAAGATCTATCTGCGCGAAAACGTGCTCGACTGGTATGCCAATGACGACTATCGCGTCACGGGCGGACTTACGATCAACGGCGGCCTGCGCTATGAATACTTCGGTCCGTTCAGCGAGAAGAATGGCCGCCTCGTGAACCTTACCGGCGTAGCGCCCGGTACGGGGAGCGTGGGCTGCGTCACACCCAACGGCATCTCCGCCCCAACCGCAGTGGGCACGCTCACCTGCGCCGCAGGGCCGACCTCATCGTTGCTCAACGCCGATCACGCCATGTATGCTCCACGCTTTGGGCTGGCCTATCGCCCGCACTTCCTGCCGCGGTTCACGAAAGATACGGTCCTGCGCGCGGGCTATGGCATCAACTTCAACACCGGCCAGTTCGCCACCTTCGCGAAGTATCTCTCCTACCAATCGCCCTTTGCAACAGCGGAAAACAACGTACTCGCCACTGCCATGAACTCCACCGGCTGTCTGCAGCAGGACCCCACCAATGCAACCAACTTAACCCTTGCCAACGGCTTTGGCTGCTCCACGAAGCTCTACCAGAACACCTATGCCGTGGACCCAAACTACCGCCTGGGGCTGGTGCAGATCTACAACGTGGACATCCAGCGCACGCTGCCGATGGGGGTCGTGCTCAACATCGGCTACAACGGCTCCCACGGTTCGGACCTGAACGTGATCAACGCCGCCAACCACACGCCTACCGGGGTCACCACGCCGGATGCGGTTGCCTTTACCTATCAGCAGTCGGATGGCGAATCGACCTTCAACGCGCTGACCATCAACGCGCAGAAGCGGCTGCAAAAAGGCATTCAGCTTGCCGCGAAATACCAGTACGCGCACTCCATCGACGACGCCTCCACCTTTGGCGGCGCCACCTCCACCCTGACCGTGCAGAACCCCGAAGACCTCCATGCGGAGCGCTCCAACTCCAGCTTCGACGTTCGCCATCAGCTCACCGGCTCGTGGCTCTATGAGCTGCCCGTGGGACCGAATCGCACGTTTTTGAACAAGGGCGGCATGGCCTCCAAGCTGCTGGACGGCTTCTCGATCTCCGGGACCTATACGCTGGCCTCGGGAAGCTATTTCACGCCGAGCTACCAATCCACAGCCGGCCAGACCGCCGCCGGCGGCCTCTACACGCTGCGTCCCAATCGCGACTTCACGCAACCCATTCGCGGCTCTGGAGAGGTGCGCTCGTTCTTCAACAAGAACGCGTTCATTCAGCCAACCGTGGGCGGCATTCCTTCGTATGGCAGCGCTTCGCGTTACTCGATCGAAGGTCCCGGCCAGGTGCTCGTTTCGTCCTCACTTTCGCGCACCGTGCCGCTCGGTGAGACGCGTTCCTTTGAGGCCCGCGTGACCGCGGACAACGTCTTCAACACCGTGCAGTACAACGGCATCAACACCACGCTCGATTCCGCCACCTTCGGCCAGGTCACCGGCGCGGCCATGATGCGGCGGTTAAGATTTATCGGCAAGTTCAGGTTCTAAGCGAGTTGGCGCATATGCGAGTTGCAGCAGCACTGATCCTCTTGTCTTCGCTCGCGCTTGCGCCCACAGCGCTTGCGCAGGAGACCCTCTCCGCGCCGCAGGGCGGCTACACGCTCACCGTCAACTCCAGCATCGTGCTCACCAACGTCGTCGTGCGCGATAAGAAGACCGGTGCGGTGGTGAAGGGGCTGAAGGGGAGCGACTTCACCATCCTCGAAGACAACAAGCCGCAGCGCATCGCCAGCTTCGACTATCAGAACGTCGATCAGGCCGCGGCCCTGGCTGAGAAAAATACCACCGTCGGCAAAGCCAGCGTCGCCGATCTGCTGGAGCGCAACTTCGCCGCCAACACCCAGCAGCTGCGCGATCACCGCCTCATTGTCATGTTCTTCGACCTGAGCACCATGCAGGACGACGACACCGATCGTGCCGTGGAAGCGGCGCAGAAGTACGTCAACACACAGATGCAGCCTGCGGATCTGGTCGCGCTGGTCAGTTTCTCCACCTCGCTCAACATGGATCAGGACTTCACCGCGGACAAGCAGGTGCTGCAGCAGAAGCTGGCCGCCTACAACGGGACGGATCAGACCGCGTTTGCGAACGGGGGCACCGGCGGCACGACTGAAGGCACCAGCGACGACGCTTCCAGCTTCGTTGCCGATGACACCGAATACAACAACCTCAACACCGATCGCGAACTCTATGCGATTCGTCAGGTAGCGCAATCACTGGAGCGTGTAGACCAGCGCAAGAGCATGCTCTACTTCTCCGGCGGCCTGGCGCGAAACGGCATCGAAAATCAAGCCAGCCTGCGTGAGGCTACCAATGAAGCGGCCAAGGCCAATCTCGCCATCTACTCCGTCGACGCACGCGGCCTGCAGGCCCTGCCGCCGGTGGGCAACGCGACCCAGGGCAGCCTGCGCGGAACAGCCTCTTACACAGGCACAGCGGTCGCGAACCAGTTCAGTTCCAACTTCAACACACAGGAGCTGTTGAGCACGCTGGCTACCGATACCGGCGGCAAAGCCTTCTTCGACTCCAACGACTTCGGCCCTGCCTTCCAGCAGATTCAGCATGACACCGAGGCGTATTACATCCTAGGCTTTCACTCCACCAATCAGCGCAGGGACGGCGCCTTCCGCCATCTCACCGTAAAGGTCAATCGTCCTGACCTAAAGATCGAGTACAGGCCCGGCTACTATGCCCCGGCAGACTTTCAGCACCAGAAGACCGAAGACCGCGAGCAGGCCCTGAGCGACCAGATGCACAGTCAGCTCCCCGCGCTTGACGTCGCCGTGTATCTGCAGGCACTTTATTTCCGTGAAAACAGCAGCACCTTCTATGTTCCTGTAAGTCTCATCGTTCCCGGATCGCAGATTCCCTTTACGCGCAGCAAGGATCAGGACAAGGCCACGCTCGATGTGCTGGGCCAGGTGAAGAACGCGCAGGGCATCACGGTGGGCAACATCCGCGACACGGTGAAGCTGGCACTCGACCAATCGCAGCAGGTGCAGCGCCGCAATATTCAGTACTCCACCGGCTTTACGCTGGCGCCCGGCCGTTACCACGCGAAGTTTGTGGTGCGAGAAAACGAAACCGGCAACATGGGCTCGTTTGAGACGGACCTGCAGGTTCCCGACCTGAAGAAACTCCCCGTAAAGCTGAGTTCCGTGATGCTGGCCAGCCAGCGCACGCCGGATGCCGCAAAAAACAGCCCGGACCTTCTCATCCGTGACGGCCAGCAGTATGTGCCCAACGTGGCGCATGTGTTTCGGCAGGATCAGCACCTGTATCTGCTCTACGAGCTCTACGATCCGGCAAAGAGCAACGCCGCTCCCTCGCCCGCCGCCGCTCCCGGACTGTCACGCCGCGAAGGCGGTCCTGTGCATGTGCTCACCTCCATCGAATTCTTGTCCGGGGGCGTGAAGGTCTTCGAAACTCCCATGGTCACGGCCGATGCCGTCAACGTGCCCACCCGGGACGCCGTGGCATTTCAGTTCGACGTCGCGCTGGCGCAGCTGAAGCCGGGCAATTACATCTGCCAGGTGAATGTGATCGACGACGCCGGCGGCGCCTTCGCCTTTCCGCGCGTCGCCCTGCGCGTACAGCCCGCAGTTGCAGCGGCGCCTGCGACGCATGCCGCGGTCACCGGGAACC
Organism: Granulicella sp.; assembly: GCA_965276885.1. Taxonomy (GTDB): domain Bacteria; phylum Acidobacteriota; class Terriglobia; order Terriglobales; family Acidobacteriaceae; genus Granulicella. The sequence continues at coordinate 212,115 of OZ255702.1, forward strand.
CGGCGGTGAATACCCCTTAGCCTCTGACTGCGTCCTGATGAGGGGCCTATACTGGCTTGGTTTTAGCAACGCAAGTTGCGCTCAGCTTTGCGTCTATGACTTGGAACTGACTGGGCCTGCTTGTCACGCACCCTACCGAGGACCCCGATGAACGCCCTGGGAATATATTTTGCGCCCATGTTGGTGCTTTGTTGTTTTGGCGGTGCGGCGCTTGCCCAAGCGGCGGATCCGGTTTCGCCGGCAGCTGCGCCGAAGGCATCGCTGCATTTGAATGTCGTGGTCGCGCCCTCTTCGGGTAAGCCCGTAGCAGAGCTGCCGCAAAGCGTCTTCACGGTATTGGACAACGGCAAGCCGCAACCGATCCAGTCCTTCCGCGCGGTTTCGGGCTATGCGGAACCGGTCAAGGTCCTGCTCGTGGTGGATGCGGTAAACCTAAATTTCACGCGGCTCGCCTATGAGCGCAGCCAGCTCGATGCGTTCTTCCGTGCAAACGGCGGCAAGCTCGCGCAGCCGACCTCGCTCGTCGTCCTCACCGATACGAGTACGGAATCGACTGGCGGATTCACGACGGACGGGAACGCGCTAAGCAGAACCCTGGACGACAAGGACACAGGGCTGCGCGAGTTGCGGCGAAGCTCCGGATTTTATGGCGCGGAAGACCGCCTCGACCTCTCGTTGAATGCCCTTCGCAATGTCATCGCGCTTGCCGCAACGGTTCCCGGACGCAAGGTCATCGTTTGGGTGTCGCCGGGATGGCCGCTCCTCTCCGGCCCGGAGATACAGCTCTCCTCGAAGCAGACGATCGGCCTCTTCCATGAGGTGATGGCGTACTCCGCCCAGATGCGCGCGGCGAATGTGACCCTCTACAGCGTGGATCCGCTCGGCGCGGCGCAGAGCCCGGGAAGCACGTTCTACTATGAGGAGTTTCTGAAAAGCCCGAAGAAGCCTTCACAGGTTTATCCCGGCGATCTCGGCCTGCAGGTACTCGCCGTTCAAAGCGGCGGCCTCGCGCTGAGCAGCAGCAATGATATCGCCTCGTTACTGCAGCGATGCATCGACGACACCCAGGCCTTTTACGAGATCTCCTATGAACCCCCGCCCGCGGATGCTCCGGATCAGTATCACGGGATCGAGGTGAAAGTGGCTGAGCCGCACCTGACCGCGCATACCAGGCAAGGCTATTACGCGCAGCCGCCCGGGCTTACCCCCTTGACGGCACGTTGAGACAGGAGCAGTATGGTGCGGCCACCTTTGGAGGTGCGCCATGCGTCTTGCCCCGGCCGCACTCGCGTTGCTTCTCCTCTCCTGCAACCGCTCCGGTTTCGCCCAAGGGCAGCCGCTTGCGCCCTTGGACGCGCCACAACATGCTCATGCCACCGCGGAGTGGGCCAACATCGCGGCGCACCTGCCCGATCCCTCGACAGCGGATCCTGCCACGCTCGAGTCCGCCGGGGACACCCTGCGCGCGCGCCGCTACCCGCAGGATGCCTTTCAGTTCTATAGCGCCTCCATCGCTCGCGGAGGCGACGCCAATGTGCTTCTGCAGAAGATGGGCATTGCCTGCCTGGAACTGCAGCAAGTCACACTGGCTCGCGCCCTGTTTCAACGCGCGGTCAAGCTGAACAAGAAGAATGCACGTGCATGGAACAATCTTGGCGCTTCGGAGTTCATCCTGCACGACACGCACGGCGCGATTCGCGACTACAAACGAGCCGTGAAGTTCGAGAAAACTTCCGCCACATTTCACTCCAATCTCGCACTCGCCTATTTCGACGCAAAGCAAACAAAGGACGCGCGCCACGAACTCGCAACCGCGCTGAAGCTCGACCCGGACCTGCTGCACCGCAGTTCGGAAAGCGGCTACACCGCACAGGTGCTCGCGTCGCAGAGCTATTCCGAGATTTGTTTTGAGATGGCTCGCATCTATGCGGCGCAGGGAAATGTCGAAGCCGTGCTGGATTGGCTGACCAAGGCCAGCGAGCGCGGCTACGATGTGCGCTCCGCGATGGACGGCGATTCTATGCTGAGGGCGTTGCTGACCGATCCACGAATCAAGGTTCTGCTGAAAAATACGGATGTTCTGCGCGCGAAATTGAAGGTTCCGGCAAATGTTCCGGCGCTGGGCAGGGCCGATCAATAGAGCTGTTCTGCATAGGTATGCAGTAGCGCCTTGAAGTTGTCATCCCGCAGCGAAGCGGAGGGATGACAAAAGAAATTGCATACCTTTGAGAGAACAGCTCCAAGTTTCTATTCCCCCTTGTCTCGATACGGGCAGTGACGGCAATCAGAGTTACAGCAGTAGCCACGCCGCAGATGATATTGCGCCGTGAAGACGGTGTAAGGCCCCTCGTAATAGGCGTCGCCGGGCTGCAGATCCGGGGACGCAATCCAGTCCTTGCCTGGCATATCCTCTTTCTTCGCGACACTGGCGTCGCCCGGTGTGTCCAAACAGATCCGCTTCAAGAGAAGAGCCCCAGTGTGCGGGCAGGCTCTGCGAGATTTCCGCTACGTACGCGGCTGCTGCCCCCACGCAGCAGATCCACGATGGATCGATTGGTTACCCGGATCTTTCCTTTTGCCTCACCTGCGTTGGGCGGCCCCGTGGCCCAGCCCGCATCTGCTCCCTCAGCTGCACCGTTCGCAAAACGCACCTCCCGGCCTGGAATAGCCGCCACGCGCTCGCCCGGCACAAGGATGCCGATCAGGTTCAATGGATCAGCGGCGGGGAGGATGACAGGCGGCTCCGCACTGCGCGCCGCGTGTCTGCGCCGAGCCTCGCGCAAGCCTTCGCTAGCCTCTGTCAAAGCGAACTGCTCGCCGAAAGGACCGCTGACAAAGCGGCCGCCTCGGATCTCTCCACGTGCCTCCAGCCGCCGCAACACCGGCAACAGATCACGCCATTTCGGTGCATTCGCCTCGCGGGTCAGCAGCTCGCGAAACAGCACGCCATAGCGGCACAACAGCACACGGGCGTGCGCCTCCCATGCGGCTTGCTGCTGCTTGATACGTGCCGTGGAGACAGCTGCCTTCGGGTCGTAAGCAGAGGCGCTCTCGCCGTCTTCGCATAGCAGCGACCATCGTCCAGCGGTAGTGCGTGCGGCCGCTCGCTTGCGCAGGCTCACGGCCGGCGTCTGCTCCAGATGCACTGATTTTCGCCGCGGATCCATCAACGCGCGCAGCTGGTCGAAGCCATCCGCCGAGGCCAGCCCCGCCGTTGCAAGCTCCCATAAACCCGTCATCACACCCTGCTTGCTCAACCCGCTCAGCCGCTGCAGATCCGCGGTAAACGCAGCACCCCGCTCCCGAAGCAGACTGCGCAGCTTTTGCGCCTCGGCCGACAGCGCCTGTGCAAGCACGGCCTCTTCAACACACTTCGCCGCCAGCGCATCCGGCAGCCACTCAGCGGACTCGCGCAGAAAAAATGTGATCGGCGCGGCCCCTGTAGGAATGACACGGCGTGGCGCGGCGCCCTCCTGCGCACCCCACGCGGGATGCGGCGAGATGCGTCCCCACCCAACGATGCCTGCGAGGCAAAGGTTGTCGAGCCAGCGCGGATCATACCCCTGCACACGCGAAGGCAGCAGCGTGCGCTCCCATTCGACCGCAGGCGCTTCGAAGCCTTCCATCTGCTCCAGCGCGGCGAGCACACCCTCTTCGCCGCTAAGCTGCATCTCCGGCGCAACGTGATGCCAGTCCTGCAGCCAACGATTAAAAATCGCAGGCGCAACCGGCTCCACCGACTTGCGCAGGCCCGCCAACGTGAGCCGGTGTATGCGCTGCAGGATACGCCGCTCACACCACTCGATCGCGTGAGGCTCGTCGTCCGCGGGCCTGCTTCGTTCGAAGACGCCGCGCATCGCCAACCCCTGCATCTCCATCACCAACAAGGACTGGTGCAAGGACGCGGGATCCAGATGCAACTGTTCTCCAAGCGAATGGGCTGTCAGTGGGCCAAGCAGTTGCAACCAGCCCTGCACCACGCAGGCCGTCGCGCCATCGCGTGGAGATACAGGCTGTTGGGGACGATACTCGGTTCCCGGCAGCGTGGTGGCCTCTCGCGAAGGAACAGCGAACAGCAACGCATTCGAAATTTCCAACGCAGGCCAAAGTAGCCGCGCATCTTCCAGGCGCTCCGCCGCGATCCACACAGGAGCTTCGCCGAGATGAAGGCAGAAAGCTCGCCCACCTGTTTGCAGGCGAGCAAAGAACTCCGGCCAATGCCGTAAGCCGCGAGGTTTGGCGTCTACCGCTGCATCAAGAAACGATAACGGCAACCCAACCAGCTGCAGCAGCAGGTCATGCAACTCATGCTCATCGCGCACATCCGGCCACAAACCCTCGCGGACACTGTCGATGGCCGCCTGATCCAGCCTCCCTGCACCGTCCGTCCCGGCGTCCGGCAAGGTACGGCGCAGTTGCACGGCGCGGGCCCGCCGTGCCGCCAGATCGGCCTCGTCCAGATAGGCGTATGGCATCGCGTTGATGAGCTCATGCGCGAACTGCGACGGCACCGGCGTGTCTACCGCAAGGCATGTGATCGCGCCGCTCTGGATTCCGCGCAGCAGCTCTTCCAGCCCGTCGATGTCCATGGCTTCGCTCAACGTGTCGCGCATCACCTCGCGCACCAGCGGATGATCGGGGATCACAATATCTCCCACCATCGTCTCCGGACATGCCGAGGCATGAGGAAACACGCTGGCCAGCAGATCATCCGAGCGCGTGCGCTGCACCTGCGGCGCAACACGCTTGCCCTTCTGCATCCGCAGCAGTTGCAGGCTGCGGCCGGCGGCCCAGCGCCAGCGGTTCTTGAACAGCGGCGAGGGGATGCAGGCCTGCTCCAGCAGCTCGCGCGCCGTCATGTGCGTGAGGTATTGGAAGACATCCATCAGCGGAAAGCTATGCTGCTCAGCGAGCGAAATATTGATGCCGTTATCCGTTGCGGCCGCCTGCAGCTCGAAGTTGAAACCTCGGCAGAAGCGCTTGCGCAGCGCCAGCCCCCACGCCTTATTAAGGCGGCCACCGAAAGGTGCATGAAGAATGAGCTGTTGCCCTCCGCCTTCATCGAAAAAACGCTCCGCGATGATCGTCGTCTTGGTGGGCACCGCGCCCAGAACGCTGCGGCCCGCGACAACATACGTCACGAGCTGCAGCGCTGCCGAATCGCACACGAAGCACTCCTGTTTCAGCCACGCAATGCATGCCCGCACCTCCGGAGGCAGCGCGCCCCAACGCTCGTCAACATAGGGCCTGCCCGCGGGTTCCTCGCTACGCGCGTTGCCGGTCACAGCCGAGGGCTTCACGTTGCGCGTGCGACGGTCAATCTCCGCGCGCAGATCGCTTACGCCATCGCAAAGCTCGGCCGTGCGCTGCGGCGCTTCGCCCTCCCAGAAAGGAATGCTCGGCGGCGCTCCATGCGCGTCTTCCACCAGCACCTTGCCCCCCGGATCGATCCGCTGCACACGCCAGCTGGTGTTGCCTAGCAGCACCACATCGCCGGGATGCGAATCGACCGCGAAATGCTCGTCCAGCGTGGCGATCTGCACATTTTCCGGCTGCAGCATCACGGCAAAAAGCGCTGTATCCGGAATGGCGCCCCCATTGGCAATCGCCGTCATGCGTGCGCCGCGACGGCCGTGCAGATGCCCTTGCACACGGTCCCGCAAAACATAAGCACCGTAACGTCCGCGCGTGCTCTCGATCCCGTTATGCAGCAGTGCTACAAGCTCCTCGAAGCCCGCGCGCGTGAGATTGCGGTACGGCCACGCACGCCGCACCACGCGATACAGGGCGTCTTCCTCCCAGCTCTCCGCGCCGCACATCGCAACCATCTGCTGCATCAGCACATCGGCCGGCGCCTCTGGAATTTGGAGCCGGTCGAGCTCGCCGGCGACCATCTTGCGCAGCAGCGCCGCCTGCTCCATCAGGTCATCCCGCGTCAGCGCGAAGAAGCGGCCTTTGGGCACAGCGCCACGCCAGTGGCCCGCGCGCCCTACGCGCTGCATGGCAACCGAAACAGCGCGCGTGGACTGAATCTGGCACACAAGATCCACGGTGCCGATGTCGATGCCCAGCTCAAGTGACGCGGTGGCGATCAGGATCTTGATCTCGCCGTCTTTCAATCGCTGCTCCGCATCCAAGCGCAGCGTTCTCGACAACGAGCCATGGTGCGCGGCAACGGCATCGATCCCGAGCCGCTCACTCAATTCAAAGCTGATTTTTTCGACCAGCCGGCGCGTGTTCACAAACACCAGCGTGGAGCGATGCTGTTGTGCAAGCGCCGCCAGCTTGTCATAAAGTTCGGTCCACATCGCCGTCGCCGTGACCGAACTCAGCTCGTCCGACGGCACCTCGATGGCTACATCCAACGGGCGCCGCTGCCCGACTTGCACGATCGTCGCCCGCTCGCGGCCAGGATGCGCACCGGTCAGGAAATCTGCGACGAGTTCAATGGGGTTCTGCGTTGCAGAAAGACCGATGCGCTGCGGCGGCCTGCTCGCCCCTGTGAGCCTAGCTCCAGGGCACAACCGATTCTCTCCGCAGACAAGCGCCTCCAGACGCTCCAGCGATAACGCCAGATGCGATCCACGCTTGTCATCGGCGATCGCATGAATTTCATCGACGATGATCGTGTGAACGCCATGGAGATTGCCTCGCGCCTTGGCTGCCGTCAGCAGCAGATACAGCGACTCCGGCGTTGTGACCAGGATGTGCGGCGGCTGTTTCAGCATGGCCGCGCGATCCTTCACCGGCGTGTCGCCCGTGCGCACGCCGGTGCGAATCTCGGGGCACAAAAAACCTCTCGCAAGGGCCAGCTGCTGAATCTCCGCCAGGGGGCCATCGAGGTTCTTACGCACGTCGTTGGAGAGCGCCTTCAGCGGCGACACATACACCACCTGCGTATGCGGCGCGAGCCGGCCTTCCAGCGCCTGCCGCAACAAGCCATCGATGCACACAAGAAAAGCAGCCAGCGTTTTTCCAGAACCCGTGGGGGCAGAGATCAGGGTCGCATCACCGCGCAGAATGGCTGGCCAGCCGGCGGTCTGCGGTTCAGTCGGTGTGCCGAAACGCGCAGTAAACCACTCCTGAATTACAGGGTGCGCCCACGCCAGCGCCTCGTTGATGGTGGTCGCGTTGGCAGGGGTCCCGAGATGCATGAGACATTGTAGAACTTCGTGGTTTGTTCGCCACAGAGGACGCCACGGATTACTGCAACATGAGCCGCGGAAATGTTTCCGAGGATCTGGTCAAGGGGCAATTACATGTTGCCGACGCCTATATCCGCGATTTTGGCCTCTTGATCGTTGGGGTCCAGATATTTCTCGATCGTAGACTCAAGCACACCGCGCGCACGCAGCAAAAAATCGATCGCATCGCGTCCCGCGCCAAAGCCTCCGGTGTGCTCGGTGGTGTAATGCGCCGCTGCCTTCACCTCCGGCCGCGCGTTCGCCACGGCGATCGCGAAGCCGACCTTGCGCATCACCGGAAGATCAATAATGTCATCGCCCGCATAGGCGACTTCGTCCAGCGTACAGCCCTCGTCCTTGACGATCTGGGTGAGCGCTTCGACCTTGTAATGCTGGCCTTGATAAAGGTGATCGATGCGCAGATCCTTGGCCCGAATCCGCACGGCCTGCGAATCTCGCTTGGTCACCCAGCCTACCTTGAGACCGGCGACGTGTGCCAGCGCGATGCCCATCCCATCATGCGCGGAGAACGTCTTTACCTCCACAGCCTTGCCATCGGCTCCCGGCATGACGGTGATGCCGCCATCAGTTAAAACGCCGTCAACATCAAAGAGCAGCACTTTCACGCGTCGCGCGCGGTCTTCCGGCGTCAACTCGATGTTGCTTGTGGCACTTGCAGTTTGGGGAGCAGCCATGTGGCTGATGATACAAGTGTCGCAGAACAGGAGGGCGAGCTAACCGCCAGCCCTCCTGTTGCTTTCCGCGGATCTTATGCCCAGTGGCCCTCTGCCCACATGTAACCGCGTGGGCTGTTACGCCAATGCCCCGGTATCCAGCGGGCGTGCGGACGCGGCGGCTCGGCATAGGCGCCCGGCACCCAGACATAGTGCGCGCCGTCCCAACGGTGGTACCCAGGCTGCCAGACCCAGCCCGGATGCGGCGGGGCCGGCACCACTTCGCGCGGCGCTGGAGGGGGTGGTCCGATGTGCACATAAACCTGCGCTCCGGCTGCCAAACTGCCGGCGAGGAGCAAGCTGCACGCTAGCGTAACTATCTGTTTTTTCATAGCGTTCATCTCCTAAAAGAAGTGTTTTCTCACTTCCTCCCCAACTAAACGCATCACGACAATCAAAGTTGCGGTAGGGCGGTGTCGGTCCGTGACATAACCGCGAATAGGAGTTTGGCCGGTTTTCTCCCGTTCTGCTGCAGAGATCACGCGATTAGCGCAAATATCGGTGAGCCGAAAACGACCTTGCCCGCAACCCATCCGCGTTCCGGAAGGCTCTGCATCCAAACGCGTCGGGGCCTTGCCAATGCCGATGCTTGAAGTAGAACAACGCACAGCTGTCACACCGAAACACAACGCACACAGAAGGAAAATGGCAGTCCCGGACCGGCGCGTTGATCTGCAGGAGGCACTCGCGGAGGCTCGAACACGCTTCGGGATCAAAGGATTCCGCCCCGGTCAGCGCGAGATCCTCGAAGCGGTCTTTGGGGGAAAGAATGCACTCGGCATTCTTCCCACCGGCGGCGGCAAATCACTTACCTATCAACTGCCCGCGCTGTTCCTGAAGCATCCTGTTGTCGTCGTCAGCCCGCTGATCGCGCTCATGCAGGATCAACAGGAGCACGCGGCAGAGGCTGAAATCGAGGTGGAAAAAATCGATTCCACCGTGGGCGCAAAGGATGCGCGCTCCACCGCGGAGCACATTCATGAGGGCCGATCTCAGCTGATCTATGTGACTCCGGAGCAGCTCGAAAATCATGACTTTTTGCGTTCGCTCAAAGAAGCCGGAGGCGTTGGCCTCTTTGTCGTAGACGAAGCGCACTGCATCTCGCAGTGGGGACACGATTTTCGCCCGGCATATCTTGGGCTCGGCCATGCACGCGAGCAGCTTGGCAATCCGCCGGTGCTGGCGCTGACCGCGACCGCAACGCAGGAGGTGATCGACGAGATTCTGGAGGTGCTTCACGCGAAAAATGCCGCGGTCATCAATACAGGCTCAGAGCGCCCCAATCTCCATCTCGCCGTGCATCCAGCGGTCAACACCGATGCCAAGCTCGCGCACATCGGTGCGCTCCTTGAAAACGAAGAGGGCACAGGCATCATCTACACCGCCAGCGTGCGCTCCGCGGATGAACTGCACCATTGGTTGAAGGAGCATGGCATCGCCGTAGGGCACTATCACGGCAAGATGAAGACCAAAGAGCGCGAGCAGGTTCAGGAGGAGTTCATGCGCGGCGAGCACAAGGTGATGATCGCCACCAAGGCCTTCGGTCTCGGCATTGACAAACCGGATATTCGCTTTGTGTATCACTACGAATTTCCCGATTCGCTGGAGACCTATGCGCAGGAGGCTGGCCGCGCCGGCCGGGATGGTCTGCCTTCACGTGCGGTGCTGCTGTACCGGCTTGAAGATAAGCGCATTCAGACGTACTTCATGGCCGGCCGTTACCCGCATGCGAACGAGCTCAGCGCGGTATTTGAAGCGCTGGCGCTGGGGCGCAAGCTGCCCAGCGTCGAGGCCAAAGAGCGGAACGCAGAGGACGCAAGGGGCGAAACGAACGCAAAGGACGCGGAGGATCGGGGTGCCCCAGAACCGGGTGCCCCAAAACCAGATTCCCCAGAGTCGGGTGCCCCACAACTGGGTCCCCCATCCTTACCGGCAGCTGACCGGGGTCCCCAAGGAGCCGCTTCTGCTCCTTGGGGTGATTCTTCGCCGGTTAGGGTGGGATCTGAAGCGCCCCCGAATTCCGCCGAGGCCATGCAAGCCTCCGCCACGGCCGTCTCCCAGGCCATGAAAAAGACCAAGGCAATCGCACTCGATGCGAAGACCATTGCTGAGTTTGCAGATGTCGGGCAGCGCCGTACACAGGTCATTCTGTATATGCTCGCCGATGCCGGGCTGGTGCGCCGCGGCCGTGGGGGATATCTCCTGGCCGTTCATGAGCCGCCCACCGAGGAGGAGGCCGCGAAGCTGCTGACGATGTACGAGGAGCGGGCCGGGCATGATAAGCAGCGCCTAGCGGACATGATGCACTATGCCCAAACCGCCGGCTGCCGTACCCAGATCCTGCGCCAATACTTTGGCGAAGAGCTCGGAGATCCATGCGGCCGTTGTGACAACTGCGAACGTGGTCTCACCGAGGCGGAAGCAACTCCAAAGGCGGCCGACGAGACTCACCGCAAGGCTCGTCGCCAGCGTCGCAAAGCGCGGGTGCCCGCGGTCGCGCCCGACCCTGTGCAGGGCGCAAAGGATGCCCATGGCACGACGGTGATCGAAACCGTGCACGGCGCCATCCACACCACGGCCCCTGAGACCCTCGTGCACTCCGCGCCGGAAAAGTTCAAACGCGGCGATCGCGTTGCGCATAAGCGCTTCGGCGTAGGAGAAATCCGCGATATTCACGGAAAAAACGCTCTGGTGCGCTTCCTTAAGCAAGGCGAAAAGAAGTTGCTAACCGACTTTCTTGAACTTGCTGCCTGAGACGGCGAGAACGCCTTGTAGACTGGGATAGACCATGTACAAACGCGTTCTTCTCAAGCTTTCCGGCGAGGCCCTGGCCGCGGGCCGCGGATTCGGTGTGGATGCCGTCTTTATTCAAGCCATCGCGCAGGAGATCGCCGAGGTCGCCAACACCGGTTGCCAGATTGGCATCGTCGTAGGCGGCGGCAATTTTTTTCGCGGCGTGGCTGAGCAGGCCGTCGGCATGGATCGCGTCTCTGCCGATCACATGGGCATGCTGTCCACCGTGATCAACGCGATCGCCCTGCAGGACGCGATTGAAAAGACCGGTCACCACTGCCGCGTCATGAGCGCCATTGAGATGCACGAGGTCGCGGAGCCGTACATTCGCCGCCGCGCGATGCGTCATCTGGAGAAGGGCCGCATCGTGATCTTCGCGGCGGGTACGGGAAATCCATTCTTCTCGACGGATACCGCGGCCAGCCTGCGTGCGATGGAAATTGGCGCGGAGGTTTTGCTGAAAGCGACCAGCGTCGACGGCATCTACACCGCCGATCCCAAGAAGGTCGCCGACGCCACGAAATTCGAGACCATTACCTACATGGATATTCTGCGCCTGGGTCTCCGCGTGATGGATACCACCGCGGTTTCCCTGTGCAAGGACAACAGCCTTCCCATGATTGTCTTTTCCATGCGCGAACGCGGCAATATCGTCCGCGTTGTGCAGGGTGAAAAGCTTGGATCGCTCGTAACGGCGTAGATGGTATCGGCGCAGGGCTGCTGCAGGCGGAGACCGGCGACTACGCCGATTCGTGCTCTGGCGTATTCTCCGCCTCCGCTGCGGCTTTGAACGCAATCCGGGACAAAAGAACGAACAAAACCACATACGGCAACGCCGCGATCCACGAGCCTGTGAGCTCCAGCGCATACAGAACCACCGGGGAAGTGATCCGCACGGCGTGGACATTGGTCGCTACGAACCTCCCCAGCGCCAGGGACGCGACGCCCAGCGCAAAGGCAAAGATCTGCGCCTCCCGTTTGCGTGGCAGAGCGGGTGCTCGTCCTGTTAACACCTGGAGGGCTGCCGGTGCGACCAGCCAGGCAAGCGCCGCGATCACCAGCACACCGGCGCCGATCTCCATCCATGGATTCGCAAACGCTGTCTTGTGCCCGTGCGCCAGCAGCCATTTGCCGAGCCAGTCCAGCAGAAGCGCGGCAGCAGCGTAGATCGCGAACGCACGCAGCGTCAGTGAGAGAATGCCCGAAAACGATCGCTGCAGCGCGGCACCGATCTCGACGGGCTTCTGTGCTCGCCGCTTGGCGAAGCTACCCACCAGAGCGGCCGTAACAATCAAGGCCGCGGCATAAAAAAGAAGGCGCAGGAAGTTGCTGGGCCATGTGATCAGCCCTGCCATAAGCGTCGCATGCTGCATGGCGGCCGCGCTGATGGGTGCACGCATCGGCGCGCCGCCCAGCGCGGAACGGTACTGCAAGGGCGCCAGCACCCACGATCGCAGCAGCGCACCGCTGCCGAGAGTTACCAAAAATCCGAGCAGATCGGCTGCAAGCACCGGCAACCAAAGAATTGGCCGCTGCAATAACAGTTCCGATGTTTCCCGCCAAAACTCTTCCATCGATCCCCCGCGCCTCATCATACGCAGACTGCCTAGGTTTGGCGCTGCAACGAAAGGGGACGGCCCTTGCGGGAAAAGGCTACGGAAGGGCAACCCGCCGCTGTTTGGCGGCCCAAAAAAAAAATCTGTTGCACATTTGGCGCCGTATGGCAAACTAGGCTCGCCCGAGGTCTTCCATGCGCCAGCTCCTTCCCTTTATTCTTGCCGCTGCACTGAGCGTTGCATTGCCATTATCCGCGCAGGACGCGATTTCGCACGCGCCCGACGGCGGCACACAGGAGCAGATGCAAAGCATTTTCGTGACGCCCGCGCCTAATGCCCCCTTCAGCGCGGTGGTGAAGACGGAGTGGACGCACATCATGCCGGACGGCAGCAAAGGCACCGTGTACAACCACCGCAGCGTCGCGCGCGACAGCTCCGGCCGGGTGTTTGAAGAGCGCCGCTACCTCGAGCCACGCGGCAATACGCAGGCTACACCGATCTCCGTCCTCGAGTATGACGACCCTAATCTTCATGAGCGTGTTGTGTGCCGCCCCGCGCAGCGAGTGTGCAACCTTTCACGCCTCTTCGTTCCGTCCACGCCGGCGCTGCGGCCGGCGGGCTCCCTGCCCAACGGTGCCGGAACACTCACCCGCGAGGACCTTGGCCGCAAGTCGATCGAGGGTATCGACGCAACCGGTACGCGCGAGATCACCACGCTGAGCGCCGGCGTGTTCGGCAACGAAACACCGCAACCCGTGGTCAAGGAGTTCTGGTACTCGCCGCGGCTGCAGATCAACTTATTGACGGAGCGCTTCGATCCGCGCGTCTCCTCGATTCAGAACATCGCGGTGACGAACGTCGACCTGACCGAACCGGATCCCAAGCTCTTCACACCGCCCGCGGATTATCGGATCGTTCGTTTCGACGGCCGGTGAGGTCTTCCGTTTTTACGTGACGTGGCGTCGCTTCCACCAGGCCCCAATCGCCTGTTGACAGGGGTGTTCTACCCATTGCCGCACAGCCATTGCCAATGCAATCGCGAAGACATAGCTGATCCACGGGTCAAGCCTTGTTACATGGAGCCGCTCGGCAACATGATGCCATTGCAGCAGCTGAAACACATTGAAGTGCAGCAGGTACAGCGCGTAGGTTGAAGTGCCGACAGCCACAAGCGGGCGCACGGAAAAAATACGCGCCAGGGGACTGACGCCCGCGAGCCCGAGAATGACAAGCGACCAGACCGGCGTAAACAGGCCACCGTGCACAAGGATGTACGGAACCCTGGGCGCGACGGCATACACCGCTAGCCCAGCCAGGGTGAACCCCGCTAATCCCGCGATGGTGCGGCCGCGTACGGCGAGTTTCGCCGAATCGTGCAGGCGGCCCAGCGTGAGCCCCGCAAGAAAGGTGCAAAGATACGCGACCGGAGTGTACTTCAGCGTCTCCAGCCAGACGCCGTCGCTGTAGCGCGTGACCGGCTGCGCGAGGTGATCGGGGTTGGTCAGCCAATACACGGTGTGTGGAACGAGCCCCAGCATCCAGAACCCGATGACCATTGCCGCCAGCAGCCGCGGCGACTCCGGCCAGCGCAGCTTCAACAGAAATGGAAACGCGATGTAGAGCACAACCTCGCAGGAGAGCGTCCAGCTGACCGTGTTCCAGAACGTCGCCAGATGCGGAAAAAAACCCTGCAGCAGCAGCGGCGTGGCGATGGCGCCGATCCAGAACTCACCATGGCTGCGAGAACGCCATTCCAGCAGCAGCATGGGAATCGAGATCAGCATCGTGAGCAGATACACCGGATAAAGCCGCGAAAAACGCGCCATCCAGAAATCCGCCTTGCGCACACCGCCGGGCCGGTGAGCGTAGTTGTACGAAAGAATGAAACCTGAGATCAGAAAGAAAAAACTGACGAACACGTAGCCGATATCGATAATGGGATACAGCGTCAGCCATGGGTGCCGGGTAGACGCCAACCCCGCAGGCGTGAAGTGAAACATCAGGATCGTGAGCGCAAGCAGGCTGCGCAGCCCAGTAAGCGCGGGCAGAGGCGGCCTGCGCTCGACAGCCTGCACAGCGGCGGGCTGCAGCTCTAAAGCACGTTCGCCGGTGGAGGTAGGCGCCGGGGAAGCCTGCACTGGCACGGAGGTCACACGCAGTTGGACGCAGGGAGACCGTCGCTGGTCTCATATCCTGGAACGACAACGGGCAGCAGACGACAGTCCAGCCGTGCCTTTCCTTAAGCTGTTCCAATGGCTGATGGTAAATTACCATTCATGAATGCCATTGTAGAGATGGATAAGCTGGGACGTCTTGTGGTGCCTAAGAAGATCCGGGACGCCATGCACTGGCGCGCCGGTGACAGTCTTGAGATGGAATTGCGCAATGAGGAGGTCATCCTCCGCCCCCGGTCTCGCGCTCGTGGCTTGATGAAGAAGGAAGGTCTTTGGGTATACGACAGCGGGGTTCCACTTACGTCCGGCGATATTAACAAATGGATTACGGAAGATCGTGAACGGCGCAGCCGGTACATCAGCGGCGAAGGCCTGGAACCATGATTTTTCTGGATACATCCATTTTTATCGCGGCAGCGCAGCTTTCTCATATACACCACGAACCAAGCGCCAAGCTACTCCGAGAAAGCAAGCGCGAGAACACCGCTGCCGCACTGCAATCACTGGCAGAAACGTATAACACCCTTTCGGGAATGCCGCCGCCGCACCGGCTACCGCCTCCTGCCGCGCTGGTCATTGTCCAGCAGATGCGGAAACAGGTGCGGCTCTTCGGCCTGAACGAAAGTGAGTACGCCGCGGCCATCGAAGACGCCGTGGTGAAGGGCCTCTCTGGCGCGCTCATCTACGACGCGCTCATCGTGCGTTGCGCCAGAAAAGCACAAGCCACGCGAATCTACAGCTGGAACGCACGACACTTCAACGTAGTGGCACCCGACCTCACATCGATCATCTTCGTTCCCTAAGCCCTCACCTCGGCCTCAACCACACGCTGCGCTGCCCGCAGGCCGCGGTTCGCATAACTCGCCTTTACGAAGGCATGAAACAACGGATGCGGCTCGAGGGGCTTGGATTTAAACTCGGGATGGAACTGGCAGCCGAGAAAAAATGGGTGCTCCGGAATCTCCACGATCTCCACATAGGTTCCGCTTTCACTGGCGCCGGTGAGCTTGAGGCCGCCCTCTGTCAGCGATCGCTCAAACTCACGATTGAACTCGTAGCGATGGCGGTGGCGCTCACTGATCTCCGTCACGCCGTAGGCCTTGGCCGCGAGCGAATCGGGCTGCAATACGCACTCCCAAGCACCTAGCCGCATGGTGCCGCCCATCTCTTCCACGCCCGTCAACTCACGCAATTTGTAGATCACGCGATACGGTGTCTGCGGGTCGAACTCGCCCGAGTTGGCGCGTTCCAGCCCACACACATTGCGCGCGTACTCGATGCACGCCGTTTGCATGCCTAAACAAATTCCAAAGTACGGCATCTTCGACTCGCGCGCGTAACGGATCGCGTTCAGCATGCCCTCAATGCCACGCTTGCCGAAGCCCCCCGGCACCAGCACACCGTCGTAGCCTTCGAGCATCGCGGTGTACGCCGGCGTCTCCAGCGACTGCGCTTCGATCCACTCCAGCCTGAGCTTTAAACCTTCGGCTAAAGCGCCGTGCACCAGAGCTTCCTTCAGCGATTTGTAGCTGTCCTCGTACTCCACATATTTGCCCACCACCGCGATGCGCACCTCATCGTTGGGGTGATACGCGCGGTGCACAAGCTCCCTCCACCGGGTCAGATCCGCATCCGGCGCGTCGATGCGCAGATACTTCAGCGCTAGGGAATCCACGCCCTCCGCATGGAGGTTCAGCGGCACCTCGTAGATGCTCGGCACGTCGCGCGCGATTACCACGCCGGCGTCTTCCAGGTTGCAAAAGGCGGCGATCTTGTCGCGCATCTCGCGTGGAACTTCACGATCCGCGCGGCACAAAAGGATGTCCGGCTGAATGCCGATCGACAGCATCTCCTTTACCGAGTGCTGCGTCGGCTTGGTCTTCAACTCCTGCGCCGCGGCGATCCAGGGGATCAGCGTCATATGCACAAAGCAGGTGTGATCGCGGCCGAGCTCCTGCCGCATCTGCCGGATCGCCTCGAGAAATGGCAGCGATTCGATATCACCCACGGTTCCGCCAATCTCCACAATGGCCACATCGCAATCCGCGCCGATCTTCTTCGCCGCCGCCTTGATCTCGTTGGTGACGTGCGGAATCACCTGCACGGTCTTGCCGAGATAGTCGCCGCGGCGCTCCTTGGTGATGATGCCTTCGTAGATCCGGCCGGTGGTCAGGTTGTTGTCGCGCGTCAGTTTCGCATGCGTAAAACGCTCGTAGTGCCCGAGATCGAGATCCGTCTCCGCGCCGTCGTCGGTGACAAAAACCTCGCCATGCTGGAACGGACTCATCGTACCCGGATCGACGTTCAGATACGGGTCGAACTTCATCAGGTTGACGCGCAGGCCGCGCGCCTCCAACAGGCATCCCATCGAGGCGGCAGCCAGCCCCTTGCCCAGCGACGACACAACGCCGCCCGTCACAAAGATGTACTTTGCCGACACGCTTTCAACCTCTTCAATTGTGGAATTGGGTTGTGCTTCGTGTGCACAACCAAGTATACCGCGATGGCCGCCCGGAGAGGCTGTGCAGATTAGGGCCTGTCATCAATCTAACCAAATGAGCGCAGAAACGAAGTAAGTGGCGGCAAGGAAGTTTCTCGAAGTTTTGTCGAAGCGGGTGGCGAGGGCACGGAACTGCTTGAGTTTGGCGAAGAAGTTCTCAATCAGATGGCGTGCCTTGTACATGTCCTTGTCGTACTCGCGCTGCTGCTTGCGGTTGCTTCTGGGCGGAATCACGGCGGTTTTGCCTGCTTGCTCCAGCTTGCGCAAGACCCGCTCGTCAGCGTCATAGCCCTTGTCGGCCAGCAAGGTGCCGGACTGCAGTTGCGGCAACAAATTATCAGCCCCCTCCAGATCGCAGGCCTGACCCGGGGTGAGATGAAAACCGGTTGGGTTGCCGAGCGCATCCACGGTCGCATGGATCTTGGTGCTCAGCCCGCCCTTGCTGCGGCCGATGGCTTGATCGCCCCCTTTTTGGGCGCCCCAGCGCTGTGCTGGTGCGCCCGCACGATGGTGGAATCGATCATGGCATATTCGTCGTCGGCATCTTCGGCCAGATGCTCGAAAATGCGCTTCCATACCCCGGCCTTGGCCCAGCGGCTGAAACGCGTATGAACCACCCGGAAATCGCCAAAACGTTCGGGCAGATCGCGCCATGGAATGCCCGTCCGATACCGGTACAACACCGCGTCCACAAACAACCGGTTGTCCTTGGCCGGCCGGCCTTTAGAACCGATTCGACCAGGGAGCAAGTCCTTGATCCGCTCCCATTGATCGTCCCGCAAACCATAGCGCCTTGTGCTCATGGAGAAACGCTACCCACCGAAAGCTCAGCCGCATATAGCTGTTTTGATGACAGGCCCTAGGGAGCGCGTTTCGGAAGAAGGCTCCAGGAAGCACGCAACCCGATCCCACACAGCGCGGGAAGATGCCGGTCCGAAGGCTACTTGTGCGCTGCCGCATGATGCGGCGCAGCGGGCGAGCTATGCGAGGCTTCCGCTTCGGCCTGATCGATCGCAGCGTAGATATTCGACACATCCTTGACGTCGATCCAGTGATCCTGGGTGACGACAACGATCGTCGGCGTCTGCATGACACCCAGCTTGATTCCCTGCGCGGTGCTCCCATTCACCTCGCGATCGTACTCACCGGTGGGATCGGCCACAAAGGGCATCTGCTTGCCGGCCTTCGTCATGAACTGCTGGGTGAAGTTGCGCAGATCGTCCTTGGAAGCGATGCGGAACTGCGACGCGAACACCTCGCGGCGGTACTCTTCGGCGAGTTCCGGCGAGACCTTGGCCTTGAGGTAGTGCGCAAAGATCGCCGCCTCATGGCTCCAGATGTGGTTCGGGATCTGAAAATCATGCTCCTCAAGAGGAATGTGGTAGTGGTTTACCGCCGCGTGCACGATCGGAAACGCGTGCGCGCAGGCCGGGCACTCCAGGTCCTCATACTCGATGATGGCCACCTTCGCCCCCGCGGGCGGCTTCAGCAGCGAAGTGTCCTTAAAGGCGGTGACCTGGTTGGGCGGAACCGAGGTCTGGGCGGAGAGCGCCAGCGGCGCCAGTGAAAACAGCAGGGCAGGTATAAACAAACGGGGCATACGCATAAGACAGTAAGGCAACCCTTCGGCGAGCAGAACCGCTCCGCTCTTATTGAACCATCTGTGCAGCCCTACGTCACGCGCGATCGAAGGCCCGATACCTGGAAAGAAGCTCCTCGAAGACCGGCTCCGGGTCAAACCCGGGTCCTTCGTCGCTTAGACATTCACCGATCGCAAGACGAAAGCGCTCTTCTGCTTAAAGTGTTAATTCCATCTCCGGTTGGAAGGCCATCGGCTCACCTCGTAAGTTGAAGCATACCATTGCCGGGGACATCAGGATGCTATGCTCAAAGCGAAGGAAAGACGAATGTTACCTGCGCTGCTCGCTCTCGAAGTACTTATTCTGCTCGCCGTACTTTTCCTGCTGCTACGCCGCCCGACTGCCCCGACGGAAGCTGCCCCGGATCCCCGCCTGCAAGCACTGCTGGCAGCCGATCTGCCCGCGCAGATGGCCCGCAATGATTCCCGCGCCGAGGCCGTAG
Organism: Granulicella sp.; assembly: GCA_965276885.1. Classification (GTDB taxonomy): domain Bacteria; phylum Acidobacteriota; class Terriglobia; order Terriglobales; family Acidobacteriaceae; genus Granulicella. The sequence continues at coordinate 231,138 of OZ255702.1, forward strand.
AACGTCTGTTGCGCGGCGAGCTGGCACAGCTTCGGCAGGAGGCCGCCGAGGCCGCTGAGCGTACCCGCGAGGGCTCAGGAAGACAGGCTGAGGCGCTGCGACGCGAGCTGCTCGAAAGCATGCAAACGCTGGGTGAAACGCTGCGCGGTGGACTGGATGGTTTCCGCGGCGATCACAAGAGCGACGCAGAGCGTTTGCGGATAGCTCTGGACGCCCAGCTGAACAGCCTTGGCCGTCGCCTGATTGACTTCACCGCCGATAGCAACAAACATCACACCGACAGCCGCGAGGCGCTCCACACGCGCCTTGCCGAGTTGCGCAAGGAGCAAGGGGAACACCAGGACCGTTTGCGGGGCAGCGTGGAAGGCCGGCTCGACAAGCTGAATGAAGTGAATGCGGCAAAGCTCGAAGAGATGCGCGCCACCGTCGATGAAAAGCTGCATTCCACGCTGCAAACGCGACTGACGGAGAGCTTCGGCGCGGTTGCGGATCAGCTCACCAAGGTGCACAACGGCCTGGGCGAGATGTCCAAGCTCTCCGACAATGTCGGCGATCTCTCACGCATTTTTACCAACGTCAAGAGCCGCGGCGGCTTTGCGGAGGTGCAGCTAGGGATGCTGCTCGGGCAGATGCTGGCGCCGGGCCAGTTCAGCCAGAACGTGAAGGTAAAGCCGAACACCGGGGAGATGGTGGAGTATGCGGTGAGGCTACCCACGCCGAACGGCGAAGTGCTGCTGCCCATCGACGCCAAGTTCCCGCGCGAGGCCTGGGAGCGGCTGGAAACCGCCTACGCCGAGGCTCCGGAGGATGTTCCGGGCGCCCGCAAGGCCTTTGAGAACGCCATCCGCACCGAAGGCAAGCGAATCTGCGAAAAGTACATCGCCCCGCCAACAACAACCAACTTCGCCATCATGTTTCTGCCCACCGAGGGGCTCTATGCCGAGGTCATGCGGCGCGACGGGCTGCAGGCGGATATCCAGCAGAACTGCCGCGTCACGGTTGCCGGCCCGAGCACGCTTTCCGCATTGCTGAACAGCTTCCAGATGGGTTTCCACATGCTGCACATGCAGCAAAAAGGCGATGAGGTCTGGAAGGTGCTGGCCAAGGCCAAGGACGAGTTTGGAAAATTCGAAGTCCTGATGGGCTCGATGGAGAAGCAGGTGGGCACGGTGCAGAACACGATCGAAAAACTGAACACCCGCACCAAGGCCATCAACCGGTCATTGCGCGATGTCAGCCTGGAGGAGGCAGAGGGAAAGCTCGGCAATGGCGCCGCTGCGGTTCACGGCTTTGACGGCCTGCTCCCGATGATCGCGGCCGGCGAAGATGCCTGACATGCTAAACGGAACTGCTGGGTTTACGGCCCTGATCGCGAAAAAACCGCTTGCGCCGGCAGGTAACGCACTCCCACGGAAAGAAGCCCATCCAGGTGAACAACGTACGTTCCAGCAGCGTCGTGCGGTTGATCCGGCGAAACAACGAGGGGGCACAACGGCTGCAGTGCCGTTTCGCCTGGACCGGAATCGCTGGAAGGGAAGTATGCGACACGGTCGCTTGGTCCGCCATGCATATTATGCTACCTGAGATCAACATTCTGACAACGTGCATTCTTTACACCTGCCGGGAGCGTCAGTATGCTTGGGCACTGAGGCTGGACGCGTCGAACGCATCAGCGAGACCCACAAGGGTATTCAGGACACAGGAGATTTCAAGCGATGGCAGCAGTGGATGAAAAGGTCAAACAGATTATTGTCGAGCAGCTTCAGGTGGACGAGGCTGAGGTGACGCCGGGAGCCAGCTTCCAGGAAGACCTGGGGGCAGACTCGCTCGACGTCGTCGAACTCGTGATGCAGTTCGAAGAGGCCTTCGACATCCAGATTCCCGATGAGGACGCGGAGAAGATCAAAACCGTCAAGGATGCCACGGAGTACATCGAGCAGCACGCCAAGACCAAGTAAATCAGCCAATCAGACGATAGAGGAAACAAAGGAAAGATGGAGCAGCGTCGTGTCGTCATCACGGGCCTTGGGCTGATCTGCGGGGTTGGCAATACCGCGCCTGCGGTCTGGGAAGGCCTGATGGCCGGCCGCAGCGGCATGGCCGAGATCACCGCTTTCGATCTGACCGGGCATCCTGTCCGGTTTGCCGCCGAGGTCAAGGACTTCGATGTGCACAAGTTCGTGGATAAGAAGGAGGCCCGCAAGATGGGCCGCTTCATCCACTTCGCCATGGCAGCCGCCGGGGAGGCCATGGAGCACTCGGGCCTGAAGATCACGCCGGAGAACGCCGACAACATCGGCGTCGCCATCGGTTCAGGCATCGGCGGTTTCGATGTCATCGAGCGTGAGCACACGGCGCTGATGAACGGTGGCCCACGACGCATCTCTCCCTTCTTTATCCCGGCCAGCATCGTTAACCTTGCCGCGGGCCATGTCAGCATCAAGTACGGCGCCAAAGGTCCAAATGAGGCCACAGCGACCGCCTGCACAAGCTCCGCGCACTCCATCGGCGATGCGTTCCGCATCATTCAGCGCGGCGACGCGGACGGCATGATCGCGGGCGGCGCGGAGGCCGCAATTACGCCGCTTTCGGTCGGTGGATTCGCGGCGATGAAGGCGCTTTCCACGCGCAACGACGATCCCATCCACGCCTGCCGCCCATTCGACAAGGACCGCGATGGTTTTGTCTGCGGCGAAGGTGCGGGCATTCTCATTCTGGAAGAACTGGAGTTCGCGAAGGCGCGCGGAGCCAACATTCTCGCCGAGGTCATCGGCTACGGCATGAGCGGCGACGCCTTCCACATGACCGGCATGGCGCCTGAGGGCGAGGGCTGCCGCCGCGCGATGAACCATGCGCTGCGCGTCGCGGGGATCACGCCGGACAAGATCGATTACGTAAACGCACATGCCACCTCCACGCCGCTCGGCGATGCGCTGGAGTCGCAGGCGATCGAAAACGTCTTCGGCGAACGTGCGAAGAATCACGAACTGCTGGTGAGTTCTACGAAATCCATGACCGGCCATCTGCTCGGCGGCGCCGGCGGCCTGGAAGCCGGCATCAGCGTACTGGCGATGCAGCACCAGATCGCGCCCCCAACGATGAACCTCGACAGCGTCGATCCGGTCTGCCGCTTAAACTACGTCCCAAACAAGCCGCAACCGGCAAAGATCGACTATGTGCTATCCAACAGCTTCGGTTTTGGCGGCACCAACGGTTCGCTGGTGTTTCGCCGCTGGGGCGCGGAGTAAGGGCCTACGCCCCTTTTTGAATTGTCATCCCGTAGCGATCTGCTTTTCGTCCTGTGCGGCGAGGTCGCTCCGATGGAAAAGCAGACCCCTGTGGGATGACAATACAAGGAGCGCGCTGACAGAGGCGAAAAGCATAATCCAGCGGGATAACAATACAAAAATCCGGCATCCAACCTCGCAGGAGAATCGCATGGCATTTCTCAAGGTTGGCAAGGAAAATAGCGCAGACATCGAACTGTATTACGAAGATCGAGGCACCGGTGCGCCCGTGGTGCTGGTGCATGGCTGGCCGTTGAACGGCGGCTCATGGGAGCGGCAATCGGCAGCTCTGCTGGCTGCGGGCTATCGCGTCATCACCTACGACCGCCGGGGCTTTGGCAAGAGTTCGGCCCCGGGCGACGGCTACAACTATGACACCCTGGCCGGCGATACGGACAAGCTCATCGAGGCACTCGATTTGCAGAACGCCGCGTTGCTTGGATTTTCCATGGGCGGCGGCGAGGTCGCACGCTACATGGGGAAATACAACCGGGGGCGGGTGACAAAGTGCGGCTTCCTCAGCTCGATTGCCCCCGCGCTGCGTAAGGATGGGGGCAATCCCGAAGGCCTGGACCCAAGCGCCTTCGAGGAGATCAAGGGCAACATCGAAAAGGACCGCTTCGATTTTCTCCAGAACTTCGGCAAGATGTTTTACAACCAGAAGCTGTTATCCCACGCCGTCTCTGAAGCCAAGCTGCAGGCTGACTTCGTGGTTGCCTCGCAGTCAAGCTATGGGGCAATGCTCTTCTGCGTGGACGCGTGGCTGGAGGACTTCCGCGACGACGTGAAGCAGATCAATGTGCCGGCGCTGGTGATTCACGGCGATGCGGACCAGGTTATCCCGCTTGCTGCAAGCGGTGGCCGTCTGCCTGCGCTTATCCCCAGTGCGAAATTGCACGTCGTTGCAGGCGGCCCGCACGGACTCATCTGGACGCATGCAGCCGAGGTAAACACTGCGTTGCTGCCGTTCCTCAAGGGTTAAAGAAGTGGTGGCAAGGCGAAGCCCGGCACATCGCCGGGCTTGTTGCTTTTCCGTGCGATCGCTTACGATCCCACCGCCGCCCAGCTCGTGCGCGCCAGCGTGATGAGAATCCACCAGCCAAAGACCGCGAAGTAGCCGGAGCTTTTCCTGGTGCGCGCGACGATGGCGAGCCCGAGGCTCAGAAGCACAGCGGTCCAGATCGAAAACAGGTCAACAGAGGTGAGAAGCGTCTTCAGGGGCCCCGGCGAGTTGAGGTAATAACCAAGGTTGCTGCCCAGCATGGTGTCAGTAGTAAAACTGTCCGGACTTCGTCCCGCATACAGTAAAACAGCCGCAAGCAGCGCTTTGATCGCGCCTGGAATCGCCGCAAAGACGCACACCGCAAGCACGCGGCTATACGCGGCTTTGCCACCGAAGCCGAAGTTGATCGTCGGCCAGAGAATCACGGCCATCAGTGCGAAGCTGAGCATATCCACGACGGGTATGCCGTAGAAACCGCCCATGAAGCTGTACTGCATGGCTTTGTGCTGCGCGGCAACCTGTTCCGGAGGCAGGTCCGCCATGCGTTGTTCCGCCTTGGGGTTGGCGTGGATCTCGTTCTCCACCAGCTGCGGCCAGCCCACCTTCTGCTGAATTGCCGCCGTAAGCAGATAACCTGCGAGGATCACGACGAGAAAGGGCAACCACCAGCTGGCGTTGCGCACGACATCATGAAAGGTCTTCGAAGGCGCAACAACGGTGTCTACAACGCGCTCAGGCCCGGAAAGCGGCTTGGAATCAAGCGCCATGGCCATTTCTGACATAGGACGGCTCCTCATGACACTGGGTAATTGTTCAGCAGTGTACACGGGAGGAGCCATGGAAGCACCCTATTTTGTCAAGGGCGTAACCGGGCCTCAGCCCTCCGTCGCCGTACCGATGGCCACAAGCATCTGCACCGCAAAGGAGAGGCCTCGCTTGCCGGCCGGCGAGGTGGCCTGACGCAGGATGCGGAACATGCTTGGGGTCTCGCCATCAGGCTGCGGTCCCTGCATGCCCTGGTCCATTGATTTTGCAAGCCGTTGGAGCATGTCCGGATCGAACGCGGCGGCGATGCGACCGAGCGCGATCAAATTGCGCATGGCGTTGATCGACTCTGGAAGGATCATCGCCTCCGCGAGCTTGCCGGCGATCACGTCGCGACCGCCCATCAGGCCCTTCAGCAGATCCAGAATGCCTTGATCGTGCGCGGTCTGCAGCGTATCCCAGGCGAGCAGCAGAGCCTCGGCATGCTCGCGGGGAGCGGCCTCCACCTTGCGCATGAGCTCCAGATGTGGATCGACGGGCTGCGGTACAAACGTGATCGGGTGTGCCATATGTGCCTTTTCTCGAGAGGGTGTGAGAACGTTTCAGGTTGTAAGTTGTAAGTTATTGTGAATGCTACTAACCTGACGGAGCCTAGAACCTAGAACCAACAACTAACAACTGTTCTTTACGACGGTTCTGTGGTCTTGATCTGTACCAGTTTGTCCTTAGTATGCGTGCCTGGCACCCAATACCCTGGCTTGGACCACTTTTTCTCTACCTCGACGCCTTCGGCCGGCGTGCGTGTACCAAAGCGGAAGTTTTTTCGCGGCAACGGTGATGGTCCCTTGGCTTCGAGCACGGTCATCTTCACCGAAACCTCCTTGTAAGCAGGCGTATGCGTGGCGCGGTCCACGTGCATACTGGTCAGGTGATTGACAGCCTCCTGCGTGGAGATCATCGGCAGATACATCTGCTTGCCTTCCACGCGCTCCGTAACAAGAACACGCAACTTAAGCTGCCCATATTTATTCTCAATCTTCACGACCTGACCAGACTCAAGCCCGCGATCCTTTGCCAACTCCGGCGAAACCTCTAGGAAGATATGCGGCGTGATCTCCTTGATGCCGGGTACGCGATAACTCATGTTGCCCTGCTCAAAGTGCTCCAGCAAACGGCCATTGTTCAAGTGCAGATCATAGATCTCATTGGCCTCTTCGCTGGGTGGAACATATTCAAGCGGATGGAACATCGCCTTACCGTCCGCGAACGGAAACTCCTTGGTATAGAGCAGCGGCTCATCAGTGCCATCTTTATGCACGGGCCAGCAGAGAGTCTTGTAGCCCTCCAGCCGCTTGTAATTGACGCCCGCAAAGATAGGAGTGAGACTGGCGGCCTCATCCATGACCTCGGAAGGATTCGTGTAATCCCATCCACCGGCCCCGCCCATGGCCTTAGCGATAAGCTGAATAATCTGCCAGTCCGGCTTCGAATCCCCGAGCGGGTCTAGGACCCTGTAAAAACGTTGGATGCGACGCTCCGTGCTGACAAATGTGCCTTCTTTTTCGAGCGTAGGTGAAGCCGGCAGAACAAGATCGGCGTACTTGCAGGTCTCGGAGAAGAAAATATCCTGCATCACCAGAAAATCAAGTTTCGCAAGCGCCTGCCCCACATCCTCCGCATTCGCGTCGGAGGTAATGGTGTCCTCGCCCTTGATGTACATCGACTTCAGCTTGCCTTCGTGAATCGCCGCGATCATCTGCCGGTTATCGAGACCGGTGGTCGTGGGCAGCGTCACGCCCCATGCGGCTTCAAACTTGCCGCGGACGACTGCATCGTCCATCTTCTGATAACCGGCAGTGGTATCCGGCAGTGAACCAAAATCGCTTGTGCCCTGCACATTATTGTGACCGCGCAATGGAAACGCGCCGGAGCCCGGCTTCTTGAAATTACCGCTCGTCAGCAGCAGGTTGCAGGCCGCCGTTGACGTATCTGAGCCGCCGCAATGCTGCGTCACACCCATCGCCCATAGAATGCAGACGCCGTTCTTGGCTGCCACGATCTCGTCTGCTATTGCTTTCAAAACCGCAACCGGGATGCCCGTAATCTTCTCCGCATTTTCGAGCGTGTAGGGTGCGAGCGACGCCTTGAACTCCTCGAATTTATTCACCCATTGGTCGATGAACTTCTGGTTGTGGCGGCCGGTATCGATCAGGTGCTTGGCCACCGCCAGGAGCCACACCTCATCCGTGGAGGGGTTCGGGCGGATGAAGATGTCGGCGCGCTCGGCCATCTCATGCTTGCGAATGTCGGCAACGATCATACGCTGTCCGCGGTGCTTGTGCGAGCGCTTGATGCGCGTCGCTAATACCGGGTGGCTTTCACTGGTATTGGACCCGACAACAATGACGAGATCCGCTAACTCGATGTCCTGAATTGTGCCCGAATCGCCGCCGTACCCAACAGTACGGCTAAGGCCCTTGGACGCCGGCGTCTGACAATAACGGCTGCAGTTATCGATGTTGTTGGTGCCGATCACTGCGCGCGCCAGCTTCTGCATCATGTAGCTCTCCTCGTTGCTGCACTTCGAGGAGGAAATAAAGGCCAGCACATCGGGCCCATGCTCTGCTTTGATCTTGGTGAAGTTGGCGCGGACCATCTCAATGGCCTCATCCCATTCGATCTCCACAAAGGTATCGCCCTGCCGCTTCAGCGGCTTGCGCAGCCGCTCGTCGGAGTTGGTGTAATCCCAACCGAACTTGCCCTTCACGCAGGTCGAGATGCCATTGGCCGCTCCGTGCTGCGGCTCCACTTTCAGGATGTGCCGGTCACGCGTCCAGATGTCGAACGAGCAGCCCACGCCGCAGTAGGTGCACACGGTTTTGGTGCGCTTCACGCGCTGATGGCGCATCTCCGCTTCCATCTCGGAGAGCGCCAGAATGGACGGATAGCCCGTGGAGGGCTCAATGCCCTTCACGGCTTCAATCATGTCGTCGAGCACCGCCGGCGGCAGCGAGGTCAGGTAGCCGGTATGCCCGACCATCCCCTTCTCCATAAGCGCATTGCATGGGCAAACAGTAATGCAGTGGCCGCAGCTGACGCAGCTTGAGCCTTCAATCTGCTCACCGCCATCCCACATCACGCGCGGCATCTCGCGATCCCAGGAGATTGTCAGCGTCTCGTTGACCTGCACGTTCTGGCAGGCCTCGACGCAGCGGCCGCACAGGATGCACTGGTCGGGGTCATAGCGGTAAAACGGGTTGGAGTGGTCCTGCTTGTAAGGCTTCTTGCGGTACTCACGCACCTGGTGCTGCACATCGAGTTCCGCGGTGGTGTTATGCACGGTGCAGTTGCCGTTATTGTTGTCGCACACCGTGCAATACAGATTGTGGTTCTCGAGAATGCGATCGAATGCCTCCCGCTTGGCTACATCCGCGCGGTCAGAGGCGGTGAGAACCGTGGCCCCCGCCGCCACCTTCTCGCCGCAGGAGCGAACCAGCTGCCCATTCAATTCCACCATGCACGTATCGCAGGAGCCGATCGGACCCATCGGCGGCAGATAACAGACCTGCGGAATGCCGGTGATGCCTTCGATGGCCGCCTTGCGATTGATGGCCTCAATCAGAGGCTCACCCACCTCGGCTGCGATCTTCACACCGTCGATTTCAATGGTGGTGTCTGGAACAAAAGCAACGGGGGAGTTCAGCAGCGGCTTGTCGTGATACTTGGCGCGATCCATGGCTGCATGGATAGATGCTGAAAGGGCGGAACGTGTAGGTCCAGATGATTACCGCACGGAAATGCGGAGATCCACAACGGCTTATATTTGCTATGACGAATTGCAGGAAGTAATTCCTGCAGCAGCCGGCTTTAGCCTGGGCAGTTGCCTATGGTGTAACGGGAAGGGCACGGCTTCAGCCGTGCCGAAAGGTACGCCCGTGTTTAGCGGCTTTAGCCGCCGAAACAGCAGATTCCCTCCAGGAATGACAGCAAGAAAACAATCACAGCAAGAAAACAAAGACGTTCGCCTCACTCTTCCCCAAGCACCTGCCGCGCCGCGCGCAGCCCTGTGCGCAGCGCCCCATGCACGGTGCCCCAATGACCCGTCGTATCCGTGTGTTCGCCTGCGAAAAACAGCGTTCCGGCTTCAGGCGTGGCCATCACAGACGGGGCCTCCAGCGCGCCGGCGGCCACATAGCTGTAGGCTCCACGCGCAAACGGATCATCGCTCCAGGCGTAGGTGTGCGTGCTCACCAGTGCTGCGCGTACCTGCTCCCGGGGTATGCCGAAGACCTCCGCCAGTTCGTCGCAGGCCATCGTTCCGAGCTCATCGGCGCTCCATGAGGCAAGCTCCTCCGAACGCGGGCCGCCGGACCAGCCCACCAGTGTTGGCAAGCGTTCCGCCTCCGGGTGCCGCGTCCACCAGACGGGGGGTCTGCGTTCGGGGGTGAAGAGGAAATGCATCGTCCGCAGCGAAGTTTTCTGCTCCTCGTCTCTCTTTTCCGCCGTGTCAGCCCACCAGCGTTCGCGAAAGAGGAGCGTAAAGCGCACAACGGAACCCATTGCCAGGCTGCGCGCCTCAAACAGCGCCTTGGGCTCAGGATCGAAGCGCACACTACCCGGCGCACCCGCATTCGCCGCCTGCAGCACGCCCAGGGGCAGCGTCACAAGGCATTTGCCCGCGCGCAGATCGCCTTTGCGCGTGCTCACCACCACCTCGCCGCGCCGCCAGTGCAGCGCCAGCACCTCAGAATGAAACCGTATTTCGCCGCCAGCCGCTCTCACCTTTCCCGCGAGAAACTCGGGAAGCTGATCGTACCCGCCGGGCAGATGCCAGGCGCGATCCCCCTCCGTTTCGTCCTCTGCCTTTTGCTGCACCCCGAGCGATCGTGCGCTGATCCTGTTCGCATCCGCCGCATTGAAGCCTTCGACGTATCCCGTCAGGGCTTCGCGCTGCCACTCCGGCACGTCGCTGTCCTCCAACCAGGTTGCGAAGTCAACATCGTCCCCCGGCAGATCGGCCAGCGCTTCAAGCGGAGCAAAGAAATCGCCGCCACGTTCGTCCTCTTCGCTCGTTACACCGCCGCCGCGCGTCTCTTCGCGCAGCATGGATCCATCGCGTTCGACCGCTTCCACGCCGGCCTCTTCGATCAGCGACCAAAGCTCCGGAACACGTCCGTGAATGAACTCCGCGCCATGCTCCACCAGCGCGCCCTCTGGCGTGCGTTCGGTGTAGATGCGTCCGCCCACGCGACCCCGCGCCTCCAGCACCAGCACGCGCAGGCCATGCTCCGCGAGCGTACGTGCGGCCGCGAGACCGGCCATGCCCGCGCCCAGGACCAGTACCTCCGCATCCATCTGCCGTCTTGCTGGCGTCACGCTCAAGGAGCTCCAAACTGCTCGCGCAGCAGCGCCAGCGACTCATCGCGGGTCGATACCGCGCCTTCCAGCTGCGCGTCTTCGGCCACGGTCAGCATCTCGCGAAATTTCGGCCCTGGCCTGTAGCCCGCGGCAATCAGATCGCCTCCGTTCACGAGTAGCGCGGGGCGAATCTCCTCCTGCCCCATCTCGCCCAGTGCGCGTTGCGCGGTCTCGTAAGGCTCCAGCATCCCATGCGAGCTCATCACGTCGGCATAGTGCAGCGCCAGATGCTCGTCAAAGCTGGGCATACGCAGAAATCGCTTCAGCGTTGACTGCTTCATCTTGGGCACATCGCCGAACTGCATGTGGTGCTTTATCAGCGCCAGAATCTGCGCGCAATCGTCGTTGGAAAAACGCAGCCGGTTGAGAATGCCGCGAGCGACAGCTACGCCGATCTCCGCGTGGCCGTTGAAGCGAATGCGGTCGCCGGGCTTGCCCGGGTCGGGCGGCGTAAAGGTCGGCGGCTTGCCCACATCGTGCAGCAGCATCCCCCAGGCAAGGGTGGTGCTTACTCCGGCAGGCAGATGATCGAGCAGCATCAGCGTGTGCACCCACACATCGCCCTCGGGGTGATACGCCGGTGGCTGCTGGCAGCCCTTCATGCGCGCCACCTCGGGCAGCACGACGGCGAGCAGCCCGGACTCATCCAGCAGCTCGAACCCGCGATGCGCCGCGCCTTCGGTAAGGATCTTCGTCAGCTCCTCGCGAATGCGCTCGGGGGAGATCTGTCCGATCTCCGGCGCGAGCCCCTGCACCGCCCGCAGCGTCGCGGGCTCAATCCCGAAGCGGAGCCGCGCCGCGAACCGCACCGCCCGCGGCATACGCAGCTTATCCTCTGCGAATCGCCGCAGGGGATCGCCAATCGCGCGGATCACCTTATGCTCGAGGTCGTCGCGTCCGTGCACAAAATCCAGCACACAGGCTTCAACAGGCGCCCCGGCCTCAAAACGCAACGCATCCAGCAGCAGGCCATTCACCGTGAAGTCGCGCCGCAGTACATCTTCGCGGGGATCGTCGGAAAAGCTGACCGTATCCGGCCGGCGTCCGTCGCTGTAAGCGCCATCGGAGCGGAAGGTGGCGACCTCCGTCGCAATCCGCTGTCCTTCGATTTCGTTGCTGTCATCGATCACCAGCACCACGCCAAAGTGCGCTCCCACAGCCTCCGTGTGCGCGAAGGAGCGCATCACCTGCTCGGGCCGGGCCACCGTGGTGACGTCGAAATCCTTCGGCACAATCCCCAGCAGCAGGTCGCGCACGCAACCGCCCGCAAAATACGCCTCGCAGCCTTGTTCCGTCAAACGCCCCACGACGGCCAGGGCCGCGCGGTACTGCGGATTGTCCAGCCTCGCCACGTCCTTACGATGCTGGATCTGACCAGAAAGCTGCGAATTGGATCTCGCCCTGCGACGGACGAAATACAGGGGTTTCTCCACTACGCAGGCGATAAGCCGCCTGCTTCGGTCGAGATGACACCGTGAATGGAAGCGCAGGCGGCTATCGACCCCGCAACCAACAACTGACAACCATCAATGCAGCGTCTTCGGAATCACCGCATACTGCAGCAAAATATCGAAGGGCACAACATTCAGCGTTGCCTCATGCGTCGCCTCAAGTACAACCGGACACGGCGATCCCGCGTTTTGCGCCTCCAGCCACCGCTCCGCGCAGACACACCAGCGATCACCCGGTTTCAGCCCTGGAAATCCATACTGCGGCATCGGCGTGGACAGATCGTTGCCCAAACGCGCGGAGGTGGCCAGAAACTGCTCGTTCACGATGCAGCAGACCGTGTGCATGCCGCGGTCATTGGGGCCGGTATTGCAGCAGCCGTCACGATAAAAGCCGGTCAGGGGATCGGAGCCGCAGTTCTCCAGCGGCTGGCCTAGAACGTTCTTCTGCTGGGTCTGTGTCTCTGCGGAAGCCATGCCGCCGATTGTAGTGGTTCACGCCCCCGCAATGAAAGCGGCAAGCGCTCCCTTGCCCGGCAACCGTTCTTCTGCCTAACGGGAGCTCGCGTCGCCTTCGACTGCCGGGAGCGGCAAGCTGATGCGGATGGTCGTGCCGCGACAGCGGCCCACGGTGGAGGTCCGGAGCCGCAGCTGGCCGCCCTGCTCCTCCACCATGCCGCGCGTCACCCACAGGCCCAGACCCGTTCCCCGCTCGCCCTTGGTGGTGAAAAAGGGTTCGAAGATGGAGCTCAGATTGGCCTTCTCGATGCCGTGTCCAGTGTCGGAGACGAGAATGACGGCCTTCGAGCCATGCACCCGGGCGCGCACATGAATGCTTCCACCACCCATCTCCATGGCTTCGAGCGCATTGCCGACAAGATTGGCAAAGACCTGCCGCAGAGACGGATCGAAGCGCGTGCCGCGAAGACCCTCTCCGTAACTTGGACAGATCTCAATATGGTGCTGTGCGGCGCGGGAGCTGAACAGCTGCACCACCTCCTCCAGCAGCGCCTGGAGATCCAGCGTGCGGCCGGGGATCTTGCGATAAAAACTCAACGTCGAGCGCGTGATATGACCCACGCGATCGAGTTCGCGGGCGGCAACGGCCACCAGCTCCTGGGCCTGCGGCGAAAGCTCGTTGATCTGCAGCAGGTAAAGGATGTTGGTCAGCGCCTCCAGCGGATTGTTGATCTCATGCGCCAGCGTATTGGCCATGCGCCCGGCCGCGGCCAGCCGCTCGGAGTTGATCAGCCGCGTCATCAGATCGGCTGTCTCGCGCTCCGCGGCCTTGCGCGCGGAGATGTCCTCGACCACCCACAGCAGCGTCGTCTCCTGGGATCCGGAGGCGCCATCATTTCGCAGCAGCGATACCGTCAATTGCGCGGGAAAGATCGCTCCATCGGCACGCAGCAGGCTGCGCTCCACGCGATAGCCGCTGCGGCTGCCGGCCAGCAGTTCGGTGAGCAGCGCGGCGTCCAAACCCTGCTCCGAGGGCAGCAGAAAGTCGCTCAGGAAAAGCGAGTGCAGCCGGTCCTGCGGCAAACCCAGCATCTCCGTCAGGCGCTGATTCACCAACAGAAAGCGGCCTTCCACCGCGGTATGCGCCATGCCCACCGCGGCCTGGTTGAAGGTGGCGGAGAAGCGTTCCTGCGCCAGCCGCAGCGCGGCTTCCGTATGGACCCGCTCGCGGCGCCGCTCGGCATCGGCGATTTCGCGCTCAATGGCCGGCAGCAGACGCTCCAGATGCCCCTTGAGCACATAATCGTGCGCTCCCGCGCGCATCGCGTTCACCGCCGACACCTCGTCGATGGTGCCCGAAACGATGATGAAGGGAAGATCGGCCCCCAGCCCCTGCATCAAGGCCAGCGCATCCCGCGCGCCAAAGCTGGGCAGCGTGTAGTCCGCAATCACCAGATCCCAGGGACGCGGATGCGCGAGCGCTTCGGTGAGCTCGGCGGCCGTTTCCACGCGGTGTGCCTCCACCGCATAGCCCGCGCGCGAAAGATGGCGCTGCAGCAGCAGCGCGTCCTCTTCGTAATCCTCGATAATGAGGACACGCATTCCTTTGCGCTCGAGATTTACTGGGTTGGCGGACATTGGTTCAGCAGCAGCCAATATAGGCCAAGCTGCTTGGTGGCCTCGGCGAAATCGGAAAAGTTGACAGGCTTGCGAATGTAACTGTTCACCCCCAACCGGTAGCTGGCCACAATATCCCGCTCCTCGTCGGAGGAGGTCAAGACCACGACCGGCAGCAGCGCCGTCTTTTCGGAGGCGCGAATGGCGCGCAACACATCCAGCCCTTCCACCTTGGGCAGCTTCAGATCGAGCAGCACCAGCTGCGGCCGGCGCTCCGTCCCGTCCTCGATGCCCTTCATATAAGCAAGGGCCTCTTCGCCGTCACGGGCTACCTTGACCTCATTCACCACGTTGGATTTTTTCAGCGCCCGAATCGCAAGCGCCTCGTGATCGGGATCGTCTTCTACAAGCAGAATCATGTTTTCACTCATGGCTTTCGTTTCGTGGAAAAAACCTCCACTCCCCCTACACAGCCGGTGCATTCAGAGTAAAGGAGAACGTTGCGCCTTCCCCGGGTTTCCCTTCCGCCCAGATGCTTCCATGATGCCGCCGAATGATGCGCGAAACCGTCGCCAAACCGATTCCGGAGCCCTTGAAATCGCGGTCACCGTGCAGCCGCTGGAACGCCGTAAAAAGCCGGTCGACATAGTGCATGTCGAAGCCGGCGCCGTTGTCTCTGACAAAGTATACCGTCTGCCCGTCCTTCAGCGCCTGGCCAAACTCGATGCGCGCGTCAGGCACTTTGGAGGTGAATTTCAAAGCATTGCCGAGCAGGTTTTCAAAGGCCACGCGCAGCAGCCGCGGATCGGCATCCGCCATCACATCGGGCTGCGCGGTGAACCTCACCTGGCGGTCCTCATCGCCCGCGCGCAGCTCGTCGAAGATCAGCGTGCCGAGCTGCGAAAGATTCACAGGCTCGCGCTGCACCTCCGCGCGCGTCACGCGGGACAGCTGCAAAAGCGCATCGATGAGCATTCCCATGCGCTGCACGCCGCTGCGTACGCGCTTGATGTAGTCGCGGCCTTCATCATTCAGCGTCCCGGAAAAATCCTCCTCCAGCGCCAGGGAAAATCCGTCAATGGTGCGCAGCGGCGCGCGCAGATCATGCGACACCGAATACGAAAAAGCCTCCAGCTCCTGATTCGATACCTCCAGCTCCCGGGTGCGCTGCTCCACCCGCGTCTCCAGCTCGGTGTTCAGCCCCTGGAGCTCCCCATTGAGCAGCGCAATCTGCGCCGATCGCTCCGTCAGCTGCTCCTGGTCGCGGCGAGACTGGATCAGCTGCTGAAACGCAATCACCAGCAGCACCAGATCCAGCAGCGTCGCGCCCGCAAAGGTGGCGATCACGTTGCGTTTGGCCGCATTCGCCTGGAGAATGCGTTGGCCCAGAAGGCGATTCTCCTCGTTTTCGATCTGGGTGATGGCATAGCGCACGCTGACGCCCCCGTCGGGGCTGTCGGCCAGGGCGGGCCCGAGCACGGCTGGAGAGATGAAGGCACTATCCCGGTGCCCGCGGCGCATGGCCATCGCCGCATCCAGGGCGCCGGTTTCCACGACGATTCGCCTGCGCAAATTCACAATACGCTGCTGCTGGCTGGGGTTGTCTGCCGTCAGCTGCTGGATCCGGCCGACGGTTGAGTAGGCCGCCTGTGCCGCCGCGCGGTAGCGCTGGTCGAACTCCGGCGCGCCGGTCAGCATGAAGGCACGGCCCGCGCTCTCGGCCGTGCTCATGTTTAAAAACGTGCCCTCCGTCTGCGTAATCGTCTGCAGGGTGTGCGCGAGCCAGCGCTGCGCGTTGAACAGGGTGCCCAGCGCATGCGCGGCCATCCAGGTATTCAGCAGCACGATAACGATGGCGCCCAGCAGCAGCAGGCGGTAGCGAACGTTCGATCTCATCAACAGCAACGTTAGCAGAGCTTCGCTGCTATGCGACACCCTAAAGCCCGACTCGCAGGTGAAGCTCCACAGGTCCGGGCGGGCGATGTCTTACCTGGGTGACAGAGCCTGTCGTAACCTGCGTTGAGCCCCCTCGGAGCCCATGCGCAGGAATGGCTCCTCAAAAAACCGCCGTGACAGAAAGGCAACCAGCGTGGCCAATCCGCCCGCCAGCAGCAGGCGCACGAAGGAATTTTGCAGCCCCGCTACCCTACCGGCGATCCAGCGGTCATAAAAGTCAAAGACCAGCAGGTGGCAGAGATACAACCCATAACTGACATAGCCGAAAAAACGCATAGGCTTGCTCCATGCCGCAGCAAACCACCCTGCCGGCAGACTGAGCGACAGGAGCAGCAGCCCCGTGAAGAAAAGATTCGGGGGCGTGTGCTGCAAAGCCATGCCGAACGGTGTGGCCCGGTGCGCTATGCCGAAGCGCAAGCCCGCAAGCTCGCCCAGAACTGCCACGCAGAGGATCAGAAATCCGGCCGGCAGGCCAATCCGAGCAACACCGAAACGCGATCGCACAAACAGCGCTGCCAACGCTCCGCAGGCGAGATTATCCGCGATCAGCAGTGCATTCCTTTGCACATCCGCCTGAGGCAATACTCCCGTCGCGCAACCGTAACGAAGCAGCGGATCGGCGACCAGCAGCACAGCGCAGCCGATTGCCAACTGACGGGGTCTCACGTCGCGCAGAATCCATGGCCACAGCAGATAAAACTGCTCCTCCACCGCAATGGACCACAGCAGCCCATACGGCTTGCGCACGCCAAACAGGAATGCGTCGTTGGTTGTGAAGGTGAGCGCCACGGCGAGCGCACCCCTGCTCAGTTGCCGCAGGGAAAGCAGCACGGCAATCAACAGCAAATAGGCCGGCAGGATGCGCAGCGCGCGACGACGATAAAATTGGCTGAAATATTGGGGAACTGAGCGGCTATCCAGCAAGATGCCGGTGATCAGAAACCCGGAGAGCACAAAGAAAAGATTGACCCCCAGCCAGCCCGCCTGCGCAATCCTGAAGACGGCCCGCGTGAGGGAATCGTTCCCGATACCCGTACCACCCGCAAACCCTTTCCAGATCAGCGCGTGATTCAACAGCACCCAAAGAACCGCCACGCCGCGCAATACGTCCAACCCCGGCATGTACCGTTGCAGCAGGCGCGGGCTGGAGGTGATGCGGTTCAGCACTTCATCTCACCACGCAGCCCGGAGCCGGATGATCGCTCTCCGCCTACTTCGCCGTCAACGCAAGCTGCTGTTGGTACTCCTCGTAAGGTCCCTTGTGGTCCGTGATATGGAAGTCCGCCGGGCCACCTTCGAAATGCCAGATGCGTGTGCCGGCCTCTTCGATCAGGTCTTGATCGTGGGTGACAAGAAACACCGTGCCCTCGTACTTCTGGATCGCCTGGTTGAGCGCATTGATGCTCTCGAGATCAAGGTGATTGGTCGGTTCGTCCATCACCAGCACGTTAGGTTTTTGCAGCATGATCTTGCAGAACAGCAGGCGCGCGGCCTCGCCGCCGGAGAGCGCATCGGTTTTCTTCATCCCCTCTTCGCCGCGGAACAGCATCTGCCCGAGAATGCCGCGAATGTCTTCCTTCGTAGCCTTCGGATCGTACTGGTGCAGCCAGTCCGCGGTCGTCATGCCGAGCTGGATGGAGCCCTTGTGATCCTGCGCGAAGTAGCCGATCTGCACCTCGTGACCCCACTTCACCGTGCCGGAGTCGATCGAAACATCCGTCTCCTCCACACCCGGACCATTGGCCAGCAGCGCCTTGAGCAGCGTGGTCTTGCCCTGCCCGTTGCGGCCCACCAAAATCACCTTATCGCCCCGCGTGACCGCTGCGGAAAAGTTGTTGATGACGTGCTCGGTCTTGCCATTGGGCTGCGGGTAGCTCTTGTTCACGCCTTCAAACTCCAGCACATTCTTGCCGGAAGGCCGCTCCATCTTGAAGCTGATGAACGGGCGCGCAATGTTCGACCGCGCCAGCTCGCTGGTGGCGAGGCGCTCCACCTCCTTCTTGCGCGAGTTCACCTGCGAAGAACGCGTTCCAGCCGAAAAGCGCGCGATGAAATCGTTCAGCTGCGCAATCTTCTTTTCGCGCTGCTCGTTCTGGCTCTCGATCCGCGTGCGGACGCTGGTCTTTTGCAGCACCATGTCGTCGTAGCCGCCGTTGTAGGTAATGATCGTCTCGTAATCGATGTCGGCGATGTGCGTGCAGATGTTGTTCAGGAAGTGGCGGTCGTGCGAGATGGTGATCACGGTGCCGTTGTAGCGCAGCAGAAAGTCCTCAAGCCAATGAATGGACTCGAGATCGAGATAGTTCGTCGGCTCGTCGAGAAACAGCGCGCCGGGGTTGCCGAACAACGCCTGCGCCAGCAGCACGCGCACCTTCTGGCCACCCTGCAGCTCACTCATCCTGCGCTCGTGCAACTCATCGGGGATGTCGAGCCCCTGCAGCAGCACCGCGGCATTCGCCTCGGCCTCATAGCCATCCTCATCGCCGACGATGCCTTCGAGCTCGCCCAGCCGCGAGCCGTCTTCGTCGGTCATCTCGGGCTTGTTGTAAATCACCTCACGCTCTTCGAGCGCGGCCCACAACGGCTTGTTGCCCATGATCACGGTATCGATGACGCGATAGGCGTCGAACTCGTACTGGTCCTGCTTCAAAACGCCGAACTTCTTCGGCCGCACCACCGTGCCCTTCTGCGCATCGATTTCCCCCGTGAGCACCTTCATGAACGTGGATTTGCCGGCGCCGTTGGGTCCGGTCAGACCATAGCGCCGCCCGTCCGTGAAGGTCACGGACACATCTTCAAAGAGCAGCTTGGCGCCGTAGCGCATAGTGACGTTGGAAACAGAGATCATCAGTAACTTTCAGGTACAAAGATTATTGGCCGCCTATGCAGCCGTTGCGAGGTGACGTGAAAGCAACAAAATCGGATGATCCAGGTCAAACGAAGTTGCGGGCGCACCCAGTGCCTGGTAAGCCGTCCCAAGTTGCGGGACCTGATAGGCCTTGCTGAGTGTGCGGATGGCACGGTGATCCGTCCGGAGTACGCTGACGTTGTCGATGCGTACCGATTCGTCGCCGAGTTCTTGCCGAAGCCTGCTCCGCACCAGGCGCGTCGCTGCGGGGCTGTCCATCTGATCAAACCGATCCGAAGCAACTACTAATGAGCGGTAGTTCTCGTCGACTGAAGAAGGAATCAACATCACCAAGGTGAGCGGGCCTGTTTGCGGATCACGATCCAACTCGGACAGCACCGGCATCAGCCGCTCAAAGAATCCGTCGTTCACCACTGTTGTGAGAGCCATGTCAGTACTCCTTCCGGGTTGGATCGTAAAGCTTCCAGCATTTCTTCCGCCTTAGCTCGGGTTGCTGTAGCGCTGTACCGCAGATCAGTATCCCAAACGGTCATCTGATCCCAGTTGTCCGCAAATGCTTGTGATGCGAGCTTATGCGCGGCAACGCGCGCCCGCAATCCGGCAAGTAGCTCCAACGCGCTAAAATCATGTGTGCGAAACGCTTGTCGGACCTTTTGCTCCGAATCTGGGTATTCAACCAAATCCAGTGTTCTGCAGACGCAAGCCTTAAGAGCCATCTCCAAAACATACCCGCACAGATACATGGAGCCGGCGTACAAGCCCGCAGCGAAGAGCGCTTCGGCCTCGCGCAATCTCACAAAAGCCAACTGCTGTAGCTCTGAACGGCCGATCATCTTTACAGAATACCAAGAGCGAGGGCGACCCCGTGAGGTCGCCCCTTCCGAACTGAATATGTTCGTGCTTAGCGCAGGCCGCCGGCGGCCTGCAGCAGCGATCCGGTGATCCAGCGAGAGTCGTCCGAGGCCAAAAATGCGACCACGTCCGCGATGTCGTCCGGCTCGCCGATGCGGCCCAGCGGTACTCGCGGCAGCATGGCGTTGAACGCCTCCGCTGGGAAGTTCGCTGTGCCCTCGGTGTTGACCGGGCCGGGATTGACGGCGTTCACGCGAATCTTTTTGGGGCCGAGTTCGATGGCCAGCGTGCGCGTGATCGCATCCACCGCGCCCTTGGTGCCGTTGTAGACCACCATGCTTGCCGGAGTGTGATCGCTGACCACCGAACCGATGTTGATGATCGATCCGCCCCCGGCGGGAAACAGCGGCAGCGCTGCCTTCGATGCCAGCAGAAGGCCTGTGACATTGACGCCGAACTGACGCGCGATCTCCTCCTCACTGACCTGCTCCAGCGGGGTAAACCCATAGACGCCGGCGTTGTTGACCAGAATGTCGATCCGGCCGAACTGCTTTTTCGCCTCCGCAAAGAGCGCTTCGATATCCTCGGCCCGCGCTACGCTGCCGCCCACGGCAACCGCCTTGCCTCCGGCTTGCGCAATGGCGGCAACCGTGCGGTCCGCGCCTTCCTTGCTGGAGGCGTAGTTCACCACCACGCTTGCCCCCGCCGCCGCCAGTGCCTTTGCAATACCGGCGCCAATGCCCTTGGACGCTCCTGTGACCACCGCAACCTTGCCTGTCAACTTACCCATCGCCTCACCCCTTTTTAGACCTCGGTCGAATTGTTCGACGCATGTCTAAATGGATGAGCGGAGGGCAACCGGGATGCACAGAATTTTCCTCACCCGGCTTGGAAGACGGTACTACTTGGAAGACAGTTACAAGGAGCCGAGTTCGCGCAGATAGGCGTCCCATACATCGCGCCGCAGACTCAGGCGCATCGTGCGGCCATCGCGCTCCCCTTCCACCAGCCCTGCGTCCTGCAGCTCTTTCAGGTGGTGCGAGATAGTGGCCGCGCTGATGCTCTCGTGCTCGCAAAGCGCGCTGCACGGGAGAACCGGCTGTCGCGCGATCTGCTGCAATATCGCAAACCGGCGCGGCTCCCCGAGCACCCGGGCGATGGCCTGCATCTGCTCGGGAGATAGCTGAACCTTGCGCTTCGCAGGCATCCGCTCATCATAGAGCGCCGGAGGCCGCTTCCACACGCAATCTCGGAAAGAAACCGCGGGTGAAGCGCAGCCCCCGCGGACCTGTGTGGCTCCCATTCGGCTTTCATGGAATGCAGTCGATCCCGGGGCATACATTCCGCGGCGGCTCTGCAATCTGTAGCATGGGCGTAGCGGCATGGAACAGCCGTGTTGGTTTTCCGCATGAGAAATTCTCTTCAGCGTCGCCCCTTTTTGCTCCTGGTCCTGCTGCTGACCCTGTCGTCGGCGCAGAGAACGCTAGGCGCGCAGGGATATTCAGCAGACAGACCGGTCGGGGCGGCGGCGCAGCAGTTGCCGGGCTATCTCGCCCATGCGGGCATCGAGCAGCGTCTGGGCCAGACGCTGCCCTTGAACGCGGTCTATACCGATGAGACCGGCCGCACCGCGCCGCTGAACACATGGTTTTCCGGCAAGCCGGTCGCCCTGGCGCTGGTGTACTACCGCTGCGCGATGCTTTGCCCGCAGGTGCTGCACGGGCTGGCCGGTGGCCTTAGAGGAACCACGCTCGAGCCTGGCAAAGACTACGATGTGCTGGTCTTCAGCATCGCTCCAACGGATACCCCGCGGGACGCGGCCATGGGGAAGACTGAATTTCTGAAGACGCTGGGAGCGGGCCCTTCCGCGGCGGCCGCAGTGCATTTCCTGACGGCGAAGCAGCCGGTCATCGATGCCATTGCGGGTGCGACGGGCTTTCACTACGTCCTTGTGCCCGGCCCCGACGGCAAACTGGACCAGTATGCGCACTCCAGCGTGGTGATGTTTGCGACGCCCGAAGGCCGGCTTTCGAAGTACCTCTCCGGCATCGATTACCAGCCGCGGGACCTGCGACTGGCGCTGCTGGGCGCCTCGGCCCACAAGATCAGCAATCCGGTGGACCTGCTGATCCTGTACTGCTGCAGCTATAACCCCGTGGTGGGGCGCTATTCGGTTTCAGTTCTGCGGATTCTCGGCATCGCCGGCATGATCACGGTATTGTTTGTGATCGGCCTGCTTGTGCTGTTGACGCGCAAGCCGCGGTCGCGTGTTGCTGCCTGAACCCCTTCGTCTAACCCCTTTATCTACGCCTGCGGCTTTACCGCGGCTGAGCCCTGCGGCGGCGGCTCGGGATGAATGGTCACCTCCCAATCCCGTCCGAGCCAGTGATTTTGCTTCGGCCAGAACACCGTAAAGTGGATGCTGCCGGTTGCGTCCGGTGCGGCGGCGATATCCACGTAAGAACCCGAATGCCCGACCGGGCGTGAATCAGTGCGATGCGTCGTAGCCCATTGATCGTCCGTCCAGACCGCCTGAAAACGCTCACTATCCACGATGCGCAGCGTGCCTCCCTGCGTCATGGTGGTGATGGGCCGCGAGATGCGGAAGATCTCCATGCGGCTCTTGAAGCTGCGCTGGTCAGGGGCCACGGCGTAGCGGTCGGCGACAACGGAGATGCGGTCGAAGACCACGCCATCGACGATGGAGCGCAGCAGCTTCAGGTACTCGGCGTGCGCCCACACCAGCGGCTGCGCGGAACCCGCCGAGCGGCCGCAGTACATGCCTTCGGCAGGCAGATCGGCGCGATCCCACACCTGCTCCGGCAGCATGCCGCCAATCGAGGAGAAACGCTCCATGGCGCGCAGCAGCGGCTTCAGATCATGTCCGGCGGCGAGTTCATAGTGCGCCCGCTCCCCGGTCAAGATCGGCCACGCACGGCCCTGACCGTAGCCGATGTACGGGCCGCCGTCTTTGCGCTGACCGTATCCGTCGTGGTTATAGCGTCGCCAGCAGGGGCCGTAGGGCGTGTCGATCTTCAGAATTTTGTCGACCACCTGGAGCGAACTCACGATCAGCGGATCATCCGCGCGGCGCACGCCATAGCGCACCAGCTCCAGGAAGCCTCCATCGATGACCGCTCGCGCCTCAAAGGCGTATTGCTCGCCGGGACCACGGTTGGCAAGGTGAATCTCTCCCGGTGGCACCTCGGGGTTGTGGAACGGCTCGCCTTCCGCCGGTGGACGAATGCGCATGTAGTGATGCGGCACATCCGGGTCCAGCACACCCTGCATGGTGGTCGTCCACTCGTCGAGATGGGCTTCGATCCAGTCGGCATAGCTCTCCAGAAAGCTCCCCAGTTCGCTCGACCCAAAGCCGCGGCAGATATCCGCCGCGCACAGCAGGGCGGAGATCACCACCGCGAGCGTGGAAGGCGAGTAGCCGGCGTTCTCTTCCCAGCGCTCCTGTTGCGTTACGGGCGCGTAGCGCACCAGAAATCCGGCGGCCTTGGTGACGAACGGGACGATGTCGAACGAGCCGAGCCCATTCTCCTTCCACAATCGCCAGGCCAGGATGATTGGAAAGGCCACCTCGTCCAGCTGAATGCCTGACCAGTACGGTTTGCCGTCGATCCAGAAGTTCTGCGAAAAACCGCCGTCCGGATGCTGCGTGCAGGCCAGGTACACCAGCGCGCGCAGCGCGGTATCCGCGCGCCCGCAGGCCAGCATTGCCGTGGCGGACTGAACCATATCCCGCGTCCAGACCAGGTGATAGCCGCCCAGGTCATCATCCGACTTCGCATAGCCCCAGGGAATGGAGGCCGAGGCGATAAACGCGCCGGAGTAGGTCTTATCCTCGTGGGTCAGCACGATGCTTTGCGAGACGCGGGCCAGCCGGCCGCCATCGGTGGAAACCGCGGCCAATGCACGCGGGCTGGTGGCCCTGTGCCACTGTTCAATGAAGCGCTTGCAATGCACCTCGTAGGGCGTCGAAAGTGTCTGCATGATGCCGGCCAGCGCCGCATGGGGGCCGTCGCCGAACGCGATCGCCACGGTGAATTCGCGATGCTTGGCCACGTCGATCTCCCCCATGATGGCGATGTTGCCGTCCAGCGCCTGCCCATAGTTCCACTTCATCTCCAGATGGCGGGAAAGGTCCTGGTAGCCATCGCTGACGCCCACAAACCCGCAGGACGAACGCGAAAAACCGCAGGTAGTTCCAAACGCCAAAGCAACATCATCCTTCCATGCCAGGATGCAGCGCCGGCCGGCAACGTCGATCGAACGCGCCGAATTCCCGGCTCCGCCGCCGGCCAGATGCGGCGCCAGCAGGGCATAGCACTTCAGCCGCGACAGGATCTCCTCATCGCCCGCGATCTTTACGTTCATCAGCACCACCGGATGATGCGGGTCGCTGATGAACTCCTTGGTCACGGTGTAGCGGCCATCCAGATCGCTCGCCACCACGCGGACGGCCAGGGCATCGTTGTCGATATAGTGAAAGTCATACTCGAAGTCGCGCTTTTCTTCGTGAAAAAAGGTCTCGCCGTCGGAAAAGAGCAGCTCCATATCCCGGGTCTGCGGGCGATCGATGGTGGGGTAGTAGATCTCGTTCAGCGTGCCGTGCGAAAGCGTAAACCAGACCCTGCTGGAAGCCGCATACGCCGTCGATACAGCATCTTTTTTGCTGGAGGTCCAGCGTGGTTGAAGTCCGGGAGCACCCGGCGCGGCGCCGTCATCCTCCAGCCAAACGTAGTTCGCGTTCTCTATCTGCATTGCGTCATAGGATGCGGGCTGTCAGCCGGTTGCGCCTGGAAATGGGCTGCAAAGAGGAGCACAGGCTCGTCTGCGGTGGCCTGATAGTGCTCTCATGGGGCGGTGCTACCCTTCTCCGGGTGCAGTGGGGATGTCAACATGCGCGGCAGCCGCATCCAAAGCAAAGTGTAGGCGGAGTGATGTCCGCGCCCACTTTTCCCGCAGGACGGTCGTCCTGCTTAACTCATCTCTCAAGGAGTCTCCATCATGGCTTTTGAACTTCCTCCCCTGCCCTACGACTACGCTGCGCTTGAACCCACAATTGATGAAGCGACGATGAAACTGCATCACGATAAACATCACCAGGCCTACGTCACGAACCTGAACGGGGCGGTGGAAAAACATGCGGATCTGGGCAAGAAGACGCCCGAAGAGCTTTTGAAAGATCTCGCCAGCGTGCCCGAGGACGTCCGCACCGTGGTGCGCAACAACGGCGGCGGTCACGTCAACCACACCATGTTCTGGCAGATCATGAAGCCCAACGGCGGCGGCGACCCGATCGGCGCCATTGCGGAACAGATCCGTCAGGACTTCGAGACGTTCGATGCATTCAAGACGAAGTTCAACGAAGCCACAGCCAAGCAGTTCGGCTCCGGCTGGGGATGGCTGGTCTACAAGGGCGGCAAGCTCGAGATTATGACCACGCCTAACCAGGACAGCCCGCTGTCACAGGGACTGTATCCCATTCTGGGCAATGATGTGTGGGAACACGCGTATTACCTGAAGTACAACAATCGCCGCCCCGAATACCTGGCCGCGTGGTGGAACGTGGTGAACTGGGACGAGGTTAACCGGCGTTTCGAACAGGCGAAGAAGGCATAAGAGCAAATCACCTATACGTAGAAGAAGGCATGGAGCAGATACCTATACATATACGGTGTCCTCTACCTCTAAACAGTGTCATCTCGACCGGAGCGAAGCGTAGTGGAGAGACCTGCAGTTTGTTCCGGGCCGCTGTAGGTTGTCGCAGCACCATAACTCCAGGTCTCTCCACTACGCGAACGGTGGATCTGTTCGCTCCGGTCGAGATGACTCCTCATACCTCCACCATGAGAACGATAAGGCAGTTCGCTGGGGTCGAGAGGAAACCTTTATACCTGAATACCTGAGGTAATTTGCGTTAACTGAACCAGCAGAAAGGCGGGCGCCTTGTCGTTTGAGCGGGGCGCCCGCGACCTGCTTAATAAGGCGAGTACGGGACGTAGTAGCGAGCCCGGGATACGGGAGGACCATACGCGTAGCCGTAGCGGTAGCCCACAACGCCCGGTGGAGGAGGAGGCGGGGGCGGAGCATAGCCGTACAACACCGGCGCTGAGACGAACACCGCACCCGGCGGCGGCACATACTGATACACCACGGTCTGCTGCACAGGCGGCGGAGGCGGAGCGTACTGGTACTGCACCGGCGGAGCGTACGTCGGCGGCGGTGGGGGAGCGTACTGCTGCTGCGGCGGAGCGTACTGCTGTGGAGGCGCGTATTGCGCCAGCGGCTGCCGCTGGTTCAGCCCGGAGTCCTGGGCCATCTCTTCGCGGCTGGGAATGACGAAGTCGTCCATCACCTTCAGCGTCAGCCGCGTCTCCGGCTTCAGCGTGGGACGGGGACCGCGGCGGGGAAGATTGATCAGGTCGATCGGCCAGAGGACAGGAATCGCCCACTCGATCGAATCGCGGACCGGATGGCCCGTGCCATGGATGCGGCCTTCTTTATCGACGGGGTATTTGGGAACGTACACGACCTTCGCGGCGATCGGGATGACCGTGTCGCGGACGATCAGCCGGTCGAACTTCAGCTCCATCCAGCCCTTGCCGACGAAGTGACCGGGATCCTTGTAGTCCTCGAAGCGGCCCTCCAGATAGCTGCCGTAGGGGAAAACAGAACGTCCGTACAGCTCGACGTGACTCACGCCGCACAATACGGGGTCACCGACCGATTCGGTTTTGGAGTTGATCTTTGGCTCGGAAACGGTGCACTGAATCAGCGAACCGCCAGGAACCAATTGCTCCGAGGCATGCCCTGTGAACGGGGCCGCCAGGAGCAGGAGAGAGAGTAGAGATTTGCCCTTCAAGAGGACCTCCTGTGTACGTGCAAAGGCTCGGGGAGCCGGTTATTGTTGCCATGCCCCTTCGGAATACACACAAAAAGCCTCAGCCGTACTGAGCCCTGTACAACGGCCTTTCTGCGAAGGCCTGTGGAGAGATGCCTCATCATGCTCCCTTCTTCGGCAATCGTCAATGTAGAAGCTAGTGGTGCCCTGAAATGAGGCAAAACCACACGCCAATCTGCCCCGCGGACCGCCGATTCTTTGACAACGTCACAAAGGTGGCCCGGTGAAGCACGCGTTTGCCGCGAAGAGCATGCTGCAAGTGGCGAACCCAGCGGCTCTTTAAGAGTCCCGAACATCTGTTCCCGCGTCTCACTAGCAACCGAGCGTCGCTCAACCCTGAGGCTTTTTTCATGTGGATTGTCCGGTTGGCCCTGCGCCGCCCGTATACCTTTGTCGTTCTTTCGCTGCTGATCTTCCTGCTCGGCATCGGGTCGGCGATCGAAGCGCCGAAGGACATCTTTCCGTACATCAATATCCCTGTCGTCACCGTGGTGTGGAGCTACACCGGCCTGACGCCGACGGAGATGGAAGGCCGCATCGTCACGCCCTGCGAGCGCGGCCTGACCACGACGGTTAACGACATCGAGCATATTGAAAGCCAGAGCTACCAGGGCGTCGCGGTCATCAAGATCTTCTTCCAGCCCACGGCCAAGGTGGAGCTGGGCATCGCCCAGGTCACGGCGCTGGTGCAGACCATCCTGCGCGTGCTGCCGCCGGGCACCTTTGCCCCCAACATCGTTAAATACGACGCGTCGTCGGTGCCGATCCTGCAGCTCGCGCTCAGCGGCCAGGGCGTCAGCGAGTCCGATCTGTATGACGACGGCATCAGCTTCGTCCGCCCCCGCCTGGCCACAGTAAAAGGTGCCAGCGTTCCCCTGCCCTACGGCGGCAAGGTGAAGCAGGTGATGGTGGACGCGGACCCCAACCTGATGTTCGCGCACCACCTCGCGGCCACCGATGTTTCGCTCGCCGTCAACCAGCAGAACCTCATCCTGCCCGCCGGCATCGCGCGCATGGGCGACAAGGAATACGTGGTCAAGCTGAACTCCAGCCCGACCGAGATCTCCGCGCTCAATGACCTGCCGGTGCGCGCCTCCAACGGCGCCGTGGTCTACCTGAAGGACGTTGCCTCCGTGCATATGGGCTATGCCACGCAGACCAACATCGTGCGCGAGAACGGCGTGCGCTCCGCCCTGCTTACGGTGCTGAAGAACGGCGAGACCTCCACCCTGGACATCGTCTCGCAGACCAAGGCGATCATCCCGCGGCTGACGGCGGGGCTGGGCAACCTGAAGATCACGCCGCTCTTCGACCAGTCAATCTTTGTGCGCGACTCGATCAATGAGGTGGCGCGCGAGGCCGGCATCGCCGCGATCCTCACTGGCCTGATGATTCTTCTCTTTCTCGGCTCGTGGCGCTCCACGCTGATCGTCTGCACCTCCATCCCGCTTTCGATCGCAACCTCGCTGACGATCCTCACGGCGCTGAACCAGACGGTCAACGTGATGACGCTGGGCGGGCTGGCCCTGGCGGTCGGCATCCTGGTCGACGACGCCACCGTGGAGATTGAAAACACCCATCGCAACATGAGCGAGCGGAAGCCGCTGACCCGCGCCATTCTCGACTCCGCGCAGCAGGTGGCCGCGCCCGCCTTTGTGTCCACGCTCTCCATCTGCATCGTATTTCTGCCTGTGGTGCTGCTCACCGGCGCGGCCAAATACCTGTTCACCCCGCTGGCGATGGCGGTGGTTTTCGCCATGCTGGCCAGTTATTTTCTGTCGCGCACCCTGGTGCCGACGATGATGCACTTTCTGCTGCGCGCCGAGATCGATCTTTACCAGGATCCCGGCGCCAGCGAGCGGGAAGAGCGCGAAAACTGGGTCTGGCGCTGGCACTCCAAGTTCGAGCGGCTGTTTGAACGCGGACAGCATCGCTATAAGCAGGCGCTGGACTGGTGCCTGACCAACGCCGTCGTCACTCTGGGCCTGTTCGCGTTTCTTATCCTGTGCTCGCTGCCGCTGGTGCTGTTTATCGGCCGCGACTTCTTCCCCTATGTTGATTCCGGGCAGATGAACCTGCATGTGAATCCGCCGCAGGGCATGCGCATAGAGGACTCCGAACAGTACTTCGCGCAGATCGAAAGGGAGATCCGCAAGGATATCCCCGCAGCACGCATGAATTTGATTCTGGATAACATCGGCCTGCCCAACGGCGGCATCAATCTTGCCTTCGCGCAGTCCGCCACGATCTCCAACACCGACGGCGACATCCTCATCTCGCTGAAGAAGGGACCCAAGGATACGCAGGTCACCATGCGCAAGCTGCGCGCGGATCTGCGGGTGAAGTTTCCCGGCGCGACCTTCTTCTTTACGCCCGCCAACATCACCAACCAGATTCTCGACTTCGGCCTGCCCGCGCCGATCGATCTCCAGATCATCGGGCGCGATAAGAAGAACTTCGAGCTCGCGCAAAGAATCATGGGGGAGGTGGCCGCGATTCCAGGCGCGGTGGATGTGCACCTGCATCAGCAGGTCGAGTACCCGACCATGCAGATCAACGCCGATCGCACCAAGGCCGAACAGATTGGCTTGACGCAGTCGGATGTGGCGAACTCCACCCTGATCGCCCTGAGCGGCACCGGCCAAACCGCGCCGAACGAGTGGCTGAACATCAACAACGGCGTGAACTACCAGGTGGTGGTGCAGACGCCGATCTATCGCAATAGCTCACTCCCGCAGCTCTCGCGGACGCCGATCAGCACACCGCAGGGCGACGCCGAACAGCTGCTCGGCAACCTCGTCACCTTTCGCCGCGATGAGTCGCCGATCATCGTGAATCACTACTCGATTCAGCCTGTCTATGACATCTATGCCGACGTGGATCAGCGCGATCTGGGCGGCGTTTCGAGCGACATCAACAAGATCATTGCCCACGAACAGAAGACCCTGCCCAAATCGACGCAGCTTACCCTGCGCGGCGAGGTGGCGACCATGAACGACTCGTTTCTGCGCCTCGGCATCGGCATCATCTTCGCCATCGGGCTGGTGTATCTGCTGATGGCGGTGAACTTCCAATCCTGGCTGGACCCGCTGATCATCCTGATGGCCATTCCCTGCGCCTTTTCAGGCATTCTGTGGATGTTGTTCCTGACAGGGACAACGTTGAATGTGCCTTCGCTGATGGGCACGATCATGACCATCGGCGTGGCCACGGCAAATTCGATTCTGCTGGTGGTCTTCGCCAACGATGAGCGCATCGCCGGCAAGGATCAGCGCGAGTCCGCGTTGAACGCCGGCCATACCCGCCTGCGTCCCGTCATCATGACCGCGCTGGCGATGATCATCGGCATGCTGCCCATGGCAATGGCCTTTGGCGAAGGCGGTGAGCAGAACGCGCCGCTCGGCCGCGCCGTGATCGGCGGCCTGCTGTTTGCGACCTTTGGCACTCTTTTCCTGGTGCCCACCATCTATTCCTTGTTGAAGAAGACCCCGCCCGTGGACTACGCCCAGGAGATCGCGGATGAATCCGGCCTGCCGGAAGGCGGCAAGATCCCGAAACAACAGCAGGGCAAGCAACAGGAGCAGCCGGCGTAATGGCAGACGAGACACCCAAGGCGAACGACCCACAGTACCCATACGCGAGCGCGCGGGAGGCAGGGCCGCGAGAAGATCCCAGCGGCGCTCACAGCCTGCCGTGGCCGGAGGAGAGCGACCCCACGCAGCTGGACCCCACGCAGCTGGACCCCACGCAGCTGGATTCCACGCAGCTGGGCCAGCGCTTCGAGCAGGGACCCTCGCCCGACCAGCGCGACCTCGGCGGCAGCTTTGCACGGCGCAACGACGCCAGCGGGCGTGAGCTTGGCCGCGAGTTCGCCGACTCGAACTATCGCGAAGAGCAGCAGCTTGGGGCCAGCTTCGCGGACCCCAACTCGCAGGACGACGGGCGTCTCGGCAAAAGCTTTGAAGAATCCAACTTCAGCGGAAAAAAACACCGGAAGCCCATTGGGGAACGCGTTCATAAACCGGCCAGCTGGAAGCCCGTGTTCATCATCGCCGGCATCATTTTTCTGTTGGCTCTGATCGGCGGTATCGCTGGCTTTTTGCCGCGTCATGCGCGCGATAAGAAGATCGATCAGGGGGCCAAGGATCAGGCGGACGCAAAGCCTACCGTTGAGGTGCAGGCAGTGCGCCAGGTGCAGGATCAACAGGGTCTTGTGCTGCCGGGAACGACCATCCCGCTCACCGAGGCGTACATCTACGCCCGTGCCAACGGCTATCTGAAGAAGCGCTTTGCCGATATCGGCGACCACGTCGTAAAGGGTCAGCTTCTGGGCACCATCGATGCTCCCGACCTCGACGCGCAGGTGGCCCAGGCCCGCCAGCAGCTGGCCCAGGCGGAGCAGCAGCTGGAGCAGCAGCGCTCACAGCTTGCGCTCGCCACCGTGACGGTCAACCGCTATCGCGTGCTGGTGGCGAAGGGCGTTTTCTCGCGTCAGGACGGCGATACGCAGGAGACAAATTACTCCTCCGCGGTGGCCAATGTCGCGGCTGCGCAGCGCAACGTGGACGCCTACCAGGCCAACCTGCAACGCAACATCGCACTGCAAAGCTATGAAAGCATCCGCTCGCCGTTCACGGGCATTGTGACGCAGCGCAATGTGGACGTGGGCGCGCTGATTGCGGCGGCCGGCAACACCTCCGGCGCCATCAGCGGCCCGGCGCCGCAGGGGCAGACCTCGGCGACAGGCGGATCGCAGCAGGCGGCGCAGTCCAACAGCGGCGGCTCCTCCGGAAATACCAGTTCAGCGGCGACCCCGGCACAGTCACCAGGCCAGGGCGGCCCGCTCTTCGGCATCGCGCAGGTACAGCGCCTGCGCATTCTGGTATCCGTGCCGGAGGGCTACGCGACCGCTATTCATGCCGGAGGCCATGCCCAGCTCAACTTCCAGGAGTACCCGGGCACCCCCTTTCAGGGCGACGTTACCCGCACCGCGGACTCCGTCGATCCCAACACCCGCACCATGCTCGCCGAGGTGCAGGTGGACAACAAGAAAGGCCGGCTGAAGAGCGGCATGTATGTTGTGGCCACCTTCCCGCCGGCTCCGGGCATCGAAGGCCCGCTGATGGTGAGTGGCGACTCCGTCGTCATTCGCAACGATCAGACCTCCGTGGCCAAGGTGGTCAATGGGAAGGTGGAGATCACCCCTGTGGTGATCGGCCGCGACTTCGGCAGCGTGACGGAGATCGTCAGCGGCGTAAAGGCCGGCGACCTCATCGTGACCCAGGTGACCGATGACGTGATGCCCGGCGCGGAGGTACAAACGCATGTTACCCAGCCGCCGGAGGAGGCGCCGATGCGGCCGCCGCCGCAGAACACGCCGCCGGGCGGAAGCACGCGCTATGGCAACATCGGCATCACGGATCAGGCAATGCAGGGCCAATCCGCGGCGCAAAACCATAAGGGCGCACAGAACGGCAAGGGCGGCGGAGGCAAGTCTAAGCAATCGGCGGGCCAGAGCAAGCCATGAGAGATGTTAGAACCCAAAATCTCCGGACACCTTTGTCGCGCCGTTTGCAAGCAGGCCATGAAAAGCCATCCGTCATGGCCACTCAAAGGCCATTTGCCACGGCATGTCCTGGGAAGGGCACGGCTTCAGCCGTGCCGTTGAGCTTAGGCAACCGGGCGGCTTCAGCCGCTGAGGTGCATTTGGCCGAACGTACCCCAGCGGCTAAAGCCGCGCTCATCCGCGTCTTTTCGGCACGGCTAAAGCCGTGCCCTTCCAAGCAAAAGAGTGTGCTGAGGATTCTCCACTACGCTCTGTGTACGTTTGTGCAGAGTGCAACGTGCTTTGCACTGACGGCGATATGCGCGCTTGCCGTAAGCGCCACAGCCCAGACGCCGTCCACGGTCCCGGTTCCCTCACCCGCCTCACCTGCCACCCAGACCGCCGCACCGCCAGTACAGCAGCCCACGCCATCACAGAACCCTTCGCCCACACCTGCTTTGCCGCCGGATCTGCCGTATCCGGCGCTGAGCCCGGTGCCCAACCAGCGCTCCGTTCCGCCGGGGCCGACGGGGCTGTTAAATTCCACCGGCGCCGCGAACGGCATACGTCCGCCTTCGGTGACCCCGCTCGATCCGCACGTCGGGCCGCCGAACGCGCCCGCGCCGCAGATCACGCAGGCCCAGGCGAGCACCGTCTCGCCTCCCCGTGAAAGCACGAGCCGCCTCGCCCCGGATTTTCTAGGCTTTCTGGGGCCGTATCGCAGGCCAACCGTGCCGCAGCTCTTTCCGGGAAGCGAGACGCGCCTCGAACACCTCATCCGCGACGGCAAGCTGTACCTCTCCCTGCAGGATGCGCTCGGTTTGGCGCTTGAAAACAACCTCGACGTCGAGGCCGAGCGCTACGACATCACCCTCACGCGCACCGACCAGACACGCGCGGCGGGCGGCGGCAGCCTGCGCGGCATCGACTATGGCATAGCGGAGCCGCCCGCCGGCGTCGGCGGCCCGGGCTCGCCGCTGCTGAACGCCGCCATATCGAGCTCAAATCCAACCACGCCGACCGTCACGGATTTGACTTCGCTGAATGCGACCACGCAGATGCAGAACAACCTCGGCGAGCTCGGCGTGGGCTTCACCTACGCGCAGGGACCCAACATTCCGCTGTTCGATCCGCAGCTCATCGGCACCGCGGGCTTCTTCCGGCGCTCCGATACGGTGACCCTGGGCAGTACCACCGGAACCGGCACTTCCACGACCACGGGCACGCCCGCAGCCGGCGGCGGAACCGTCACCACCGCACAGCCGCTGGATTTCATCGCGCTGAACGTGGCCTATATCGAAGGCTTCTCCAGCGGCGCGCAGCTCGAGGCCATCGTCAATAACGATCCGCAGGTGATCTACGGCACCGCGGGGCAGTTGGACCCGCTTTCCACGCCTAGCACCTCCGTCACGCTGACCCAGCCGCTGCTGCGCGGCCGGGGACGCGATGTGAATCTGCGTTTCCTGCGCATCGCCCGCACCGACGCAAAGATCTCTCGCCTGCTCTTCGAGCAGCAGGTGCTGGAGACCGTCTATGGCGTCTCGCGGCTCTACTACGACCTGCGCTCGCTGGGTGAAAACGTGCTGGTGCAGGAGGAGTCGCTGCGCGCCGCCACCAAGCAGCGCGAGGACGACCAGGACCAGGTGTCGCAAGGCACGCTTGCGCCGATCGAACTCACGCGGGCGCAGGCGCTCGAAAGCTCCAGCCGCTTCGCCCTCACGCAGTCGCAGGGCCTTTATAAGACGGAAGAGATCATCCTGCGCAATCAGCTGCTGCGCACGGCTTCGCCGGCCTTCTCCGCGCAGTTCGACGAGATCGTGCCCACCGATGACATCAAGGTGCCCACGGAGCTTGAGCCTTTGAACGTGCCCACGCTGGTGCAGCAAGGGCTCGCCCGCCGCCCCGATCTCGCGCAGGCGCAGCTGCAGATTCAGACCGGCCAGATTCAAGCGGCGTCCAGCCGCAACGAGGCCCTGCCGCAGCTGAATGCGTACGCCAACGTTCAGACCCGCGGCTCCAGCGAGCAGCCCTACGAGGTGCAGGGCTCCACCGGCACAGGCCAGCCCAATGTTCCGCAGGATCTTTCCCTCGGCGGCCTGCGCGTCTCGACGATCTATCAAGCCGGCGTACAGCTGACGCTGCCGCTGCGCAATCGGGTGGCGGAAGCCGATGCCGCGCGTGATTCCGTGCAGGTGCGCCAGGTGCAGGCGCGCACGGAAAAGCTGGCACAAACCGTGCGCCAGGATGTGGAGACAGCCGTGGTCGCGCTGCAAACCGCCGACGCCTCCTATCGCGCCGCCGTGGCCAGCCGAGACTATCAGGTGGCGCTGCTCGATGCCGAGCGCGACCGGCTCTCCGTGGGCCAATCCACGGATCTTGCGGTACTGCAGGATGAAGCGTCGCTCGCGCAGGCGCGCTCCACCGAAATCGCTGCGCGTTCCAACTACATGAAGGCGCGCATCGAGCTGGACCACGCGCTTGGGGATCTCCTGGAGAAGAACAATATCTCCCTGGACGACGCGATCCGGGGACAGCTGTCGCAGTAGCTCGGCTCTTTGCACTTAGCCCTTTGCACGTCTTCGCGCCTCCTGCGCACTAGTCTAAGGAATCTCTGAATAAGTCTTGTCGTCGCCTTTCGGAGGGAGCGTAGGGCTTCAGCCCCGGGCATTTTATCGGGCCCCATCCATTGACTTGATCAGAGCTTCCCTAACTCGGGTCATCTATCCGAGTTAGGGACAAAGCCCTACAGTGTTATCTCGACCGGAGCCCTGAGCGAGCAAAGCAAGTCGAATGGGCGCAGTGAAGAAACCCCTGTATTTCGCTCGGGCAGCACGAAACCTGCCGGAGCCACAAACGAAAACAGGGGGCTCTCCACTTCATCTGCGCCTCCGGTCGAGATGACATCGAATAGCAGGATTGACCTTTCCTATATACCTCTACGTACTCAGCTATAAGACCACCAATTTATTTTGTAATCGGAACCGCATTCAGCCGGGGCCACCTAGCCAATCTTGGCGGGGGATCTTGCCGGAGCCTCCAGCGTCTTGCCGTCGCGCATATGCAGCGTACGGTCTGCGATCGCGGCAGCTTCCGGGTTGTGCGTGATCATCATCACGGTTTGCCCGAGCTCACGGCCGGAGTCGCGCAGCATCGCCAGCACCGCCTCGGAGTTCTCGGTATCGAGATTGCCGGTCGGCTCGTCGGCCAGCACAATGGACGGGCTGGTGATCAGCGCCCGGGCAATCGCCACCCGCTGCTGCTCGCCGCCCGAAAGCTCATTCGGCCGGTGGTCCAGCCGGCTCCTGATCCCGAGCAGATCCGCCAGGCGGTCGAGCAGCGCCCGGTCAAGGGGCTTCCCAGTCTCCGCGATCGTGTGCGCGATCTCAATATTGCCCCGCGCCGAAAGCGTCGGCAGCAGGTTGAAGCGCTGGAAGATGAACCCGATGTGCGAGCGGCGAAACCGCGTCCGCTGCACGTCGGAGAGCCGCGAAAAATCCTGCCCACCCACCTGCAAACTGCCCCCCGTCGCCGAGGTCAATCCGCCGAGAATGTAGAAAAGAGTCGATTTCCCCGAGCCGGACGGGCCCACAATGGCGAGAAACTCACCGCTCTCCACCGAAAACGTGGCATCGCGCAGAGCCTGCACCTCAAGCTTGCCGGAGCGATAGGTCTTTCCGAGCTGATTGGCTTCGATGATGGCGGCCATAGGCGCGGCCCTCAGTGTAGCGCAGCCGCCGCCGCAACCGCTTGTTCCGGAGCAACGGCATCCAAATGCCGTGATGGGCGCCGCGGTGATGCTATGCGTGCGCCGGAGTCATGCACAGGCTCTCCGGCTGCAGCTCGTCCACGAAGGTCAGCTCCAGCCGCAGCGTGACGCTGTGACGCAGAGCGTCGGACTGGAAGCTGTGCCGGCTCAAGGTACACAGCAGGCTTAGTTCACAATGGCCTTTGCGATCAAACACCAGCCCAGACTCGATCAGGCTGAGGTAGAGCTCCGCGACAGAGCGCAACGGCAGCTCGAACAGGAGGGCAAGCCCCGTGGCGCTGCCGGAACGCTCGCGCGTCCAGCAGCCGCAGTCGGACAGCGCTTCGGTCAGCAGGCAGGTGGTGGCCGCACGGGAGCCGTGGGTCAGCGCACGCAGCGTTGCCGCAATGGGCTCCTCCGCGACCGGAACCTGGCGGAAAGTGGGTGGGGACGCAAATGGGTTCATTGATTCAACTCAAAGGCTTTATCGGCCCGTACGCAAATCCCTCCAGCGCTGTCTCTTCCCCGGACACCGAGCCGGCCTTCGTACACTGGACCTGCAACGCAAGTCCCGGACGGAGACAGCACATTGGTGATTGGACTGGGAACGGATCTCATTGAGGTCGCACGGATCGAACGCAGCCTGGAGCGCTATGGCGAGCAGTTCCTCGCGCGCGTCTACACCGCCGGCGAGATCGCCTATTGCCACGCCCGCAAAAAGAGCGCCGCCGAAAGCTTCGCCGCCCGCTTTGCCGCCAAAGAGGCCGGAGCCAAGGCCCTCGGCACCGGCATCAGCCGCGGCGTCGGCTGGAAGGAGTTTGAGGTCACCCGCCGCCCGGGTCAGGCCCCCCAGCTCATACTCCATGGCCGTGCCGCCGAGATCGCGGCGCATCTCGGCATCGGCCGCCTCAGCCTCAGCCTCACCCATACCCGCGGACTCGCCATGGCCGTGGTGGTGGCGGAGGATGGAACGAAGCAAACAGCAAACAGCGATTAGCAGACAGAGGATCCATCGCAACTCTCACTCTCCCCGCGCATACCCAAATGTTTGCTCCTTCCTGTTTGCTGTTTGCTGCTTTTCCCGCTGTTACGATAAACGCTAAACCGAGGAGTGCAATGCCAAGCCAGCAGGAGGTCAAATGGTCGCAGTTGAAGGTAGGCATTCTGGTGCTTGTTTCCACTCTTACCCTGATCTTCTTCCTGTTCCTGATGACCAGCGCCTCCGGCCTGGGCACCTTTGGAAAGAAGCTCACAGCGGTCGCTTACTTCGATAATTCTCAGGGCGTCAAGGTCGGCGCTCCGGTGAACCTGGAGGGCGTTCCCGTCGGCGAGGTCAAACATGTGAGCATCAGCACGGATCCCGCGCGCAAGCTTACCCCCGTCGAACTCACCCTCAAGCTCAATCCCAAGTTCCAGGACCGCCTGCACACCGACACCCGCGCATCGCTGTCCACCACCGGCGTGATCGGCGATACGGTCGTCGAGCTCAACAGCGAAACAGCCGGGGGTCCCGAGATGGGGGACGGCGCCGAGCTCAAGACGATTGAGCTGCCCTCCATCGCCACTTTCATGAAGTCCGGCCAAGGCACCATCGAGCAGCTCAACCTCACCATTGCCAAGCTCGACAAGGTAGTTGACGGTCTCGGACAGGGCAAAGGATCCGCCGGCCAGCTACTGACCAACCCGGCACTCTACAACGAGGCCACAAACACCCTCACGCAGCTGCACAAACTCTCGGCTGACCTGAATAACGGCCACGGCTCCGTCGGCAAACTGCTCCATGACGAGACCCTCTACAATCATTTGAACAACGCTGCCGCCCAGCTCGACACATTGACCGGCAACCTCAGCTCGGGCAAGGGCACCGCGGGCAAGCTGCTCACCGATGACACGCTCTACAACAACCTCAACGGGACGCTGACGAAGACCAACGACCTTCTAACCACGGTGGACGAGGGCAAAGGCAGCATGGGCCTGCTGTTCAAGGATCAAGCCATGGCCAACAAGCTGAACGACTCCATCACGCAGCTCGACACGTTGCTGGCGGGCGTCAACGCCGGCAAGGGCACGATCGGCCAACTCGCCACCAATGATTCGGCTTACAAAAACCTCGATGTGCTGCTGCAGAACGCCTCGCAGCTGGCCACGATGCTCCGCACCGACCCCAAGAAGTACCTCACGATTCACATGAAGATCTTCTGATGTTCGCGGAAGTGAGTTAAACGCTCTTGGGGAAAGGCAGCAGGCGCAACCTTGTGCGTTTGGGGTCAATCGTCACAAGTGCCCCGTCGGACAGCTCTGTATCCATCTGCCGCAATGACTGCAGAACAAGAGCTCCCATCGACTCCGGGCCAGCATGAGGCGATCTGATCTGTACGACGCCTGGTTGTGCATCGCCCGACTCTGCAAGCAGCGTGCCGAAATCCAGATCTCGCGTGAGCACAATGTAGCCGTTCGCCTTTGCAAAGGCCATGATCTCTCGGTCAAGCGCGGCAGCAGCCCCCGTATTCGCCCAATGAACTGCTTGGATTCCTGCGGCTGCCAACAAATCGACCCACTGTGGCGTCAGGTTCATATCCACAAGGACCTTCATGCAGAGGCGAGGATGACCTCGCGTTCTCCTGCTAAAAACGCCCCATACTGGAGAGCCTGGTAGATGTCTTCCCTCTCCAGATACGGGAAATCGTTGAGTAATTGATCGATGCTCCTGCCCGCTCCGATCTCACCGAGAATCATGCTCACGGTGACTCGCATACCGCGGATGCATGCTTTTCCAGCCATCACGCCTGGTGTTCGTGTGATCCGATCCAGGTTGTACATGTCAGCCCTCCAAGCTTAAAAGATGTAAGCCGCGATACTACAAGCATAGACGCGGTGCCATTGCTCGCATAGAGATACTTTCGTCTCTTCCACGCTCGTCCCCCCACAAACCAGCCTTAACCTGCTGTTCACGGAGCCCCCTCTGCGGGTATCCTGCGTGGATAGCGATCCGATCTATCTTTTTGCTTTTCCCAAGGAGCTTCATGCGCACGTTGTTCCCCGCTTGTCTGTTCATCCTGGCCGCGCCTCTCTGCCTGGCCCAGGACATCCCCGTGGCGTTCCCCGTGGACGCGACCGGCCCGTCCGCGGTTCCCAAAAAGCCCATCTCCTTCGATCTGAACGCCATCGACAAGTCCGCCGACCCCTGCGTCGACTTCTACCAGTACAGCTGCGGCAACTGGAACAAGAGCAATCCCATTCCCGCCAGCGAGGTTCGCTGGGGCCGCTTCAACGAGCTCGCCGACCGCAACAACTATCTGCTGTACACCGACCTGAAGAAGGCCGCCGACGCCCCCAAGACTCCCTTGCAGCACAAGTATGGCGATTTCTTCGCCGCCTGCATGAACACCGAGGAGGTCGACAGGCGGGGCGCCAAACCGCTGCAGCCCGCGCTCACCGCCATCGCCGGCCTCAAGAGCACCAAGGACCTCGCCACCCTCAACGTAGAGCTGAGCAAGCGCTTCGGCGGCCTGGAGTTGCTCGGCGTCGGCGTACAGCAGGACCAGAAGGACGCCAGCAAGCAGATCCTCGGCACCGGCCAGGGCGGGCTCACGCTGCCCGACCGCGACTACTACACCAACCCCGCGCCCCGCTTCGCCAAGCTCCGCGACGGGTACGTCGACAACATGAAGGCCACCTTCGTTCTGCTCGGCGACACCCCTGAACAGGCCGCCACTGAAGCCGCGGCGGTGATGAAAATCGAGACCGCGCTCGCGCAGGGCTCCATGGACCGGGTCAAAATGCGCGATCCCGCCAACCGCTACCACATCATGACGGTCGCCGAGGTGCAGGGGCTGACCCCGGACTACCACTGGAAGACCTACCTCGACGGCATCGGCATGAGTTCAGCGGCCACGCTGAATGTCATGTCGCCGGACTTCGAGAAGACCGTCAACACGGAGCTCACATCGGAAAGCCTCGACAGCTGGAAGAGCTACCTGCGCTGGCATGCCGTGCACAGCGCCGCTCCGCTGCTTTCCACGCCCTTTGAGCAGGCCAACTTCGATTTCTTCAACAAAACCCTGAACGGCCAGGCCGAAGAGCAGCCGCGCTGGAAGCGCTGCACCCGCCTGACCGACGCCGCGCTGGGCGAGGCCGTCGGCCAGGACTGGGTTCGCGAGAACTTTCCGCCCGACGCCAAGGCCAACATGGAAAAACTCGTCAAGGCGCTCGAAACCGCCCTCGGCCAGGACATCCAGCAGCTCTCCTGGATGAGCCCCGACACCAAGGCGCAGGCCGAGCTCAAGCTCGCCGCCATCACCGACAAGATCGGTTACCCGCAGCACTGGCGCGACTACTCCAAACTGACTGTAAAGCGTGACGATCTGCTCGGGAACACGGAGCGCAGCAGCGTCTTCGAGCGCGACCGCAATCTCTCCAAGTACGGCAAGCCTGTGGACCCCACCGAGTGGGGCATGACACCGCCCACCGTCAACGCCTACTACAACCCGCCCCAGAACAACATCAACTTCCCCGCCGGCATCCTGCAGCCGCCGTTCTACGATTACAGCAAGGACCCCGCGGTCAACTTCGGCGGCATCGGCGTCGTCATCGGCCATGAGATGACCCATGGCTTCGACGATCAGGGCTCCAAGTACGACCTGCACGGCAACGTACGCGTCTGGTGGACGCCGGAAGATCTGTCCAAGTTCAAGGACCGCACCGAGTGCGAGGCCAAGGAGTACGACGGCTTCCAGGTCGCCCCCGGGCAGAACGAAAACGGCCACCTTACTCTCGGCGAAAACACCGCCGACAACGGCGGCATCCGCATCGCCTACCAGGCCCTGATGAGCACCCTGGCCTCCGAGGGCAAATCGCCCACCGCCGAGATGGACGGCTACACCCCTGCGCAGCGCTTCTTCATCTCCTTCGGCCAGATCTGGTGCCAGAACCAGACCGAGCAGTCGGCGATCAACTCCGCCAAGGTGGACCCGCACAGCTCCGGCGAATGGCGCGTCAAGGGCACCGTCCAGAACTTCGACGCGTTCGGCAAAGCCTTCGGCTGCCACCCCGGTCAACCCATGATGCCGGCCAACGGCGGTTGCCTCGTCTGGTAGATCTATGCCGCTGCAACACCTAAGCCCCGGACATGCGTTCGGGGCTTTCGTTTCTGGCACTCGCCGTTAACAATCACTCCCGCATAGCCTTTTGGAACTTGTCATCCCGCAGCCCTTTTGAACTTGTCATCCCGTAGCGCTTTTGAACTTGTCATCCCGTAGCGCAGCGCAGGGATCTGCTTTTCGCCCAGCCAGTCAACTCACCAATCCGCAGCCAAATCCTCCCACGTCGGATTCGCCGCCTCCACCAGCGCAATCTTCCGGCCGCGATTCCAATCCTTCAACTCCTTCTCACGCGAGATCGCATTGCCGATGTACTGAAACCGCTC
The DNA here is from genome assembly GCA_965276885.1 of Granulicella sp. Lineage (GTDB taxonomy): Bacteria > Acidobacteriota > Terriglobia > Terriglobales > Acidobacteriaceae > Granulicella. The sequence goes on from OZ255702.1 coordinate 272,443, forward strand.
CCAAATACACCAGCCGATGAATGTTGTAGCGAGTGGTGAACGAGCCCGGCGCTCCCTCCCGATGCTGCGCCACACGGAAGCGAAGCGCATGGGTCACTCCGACATACAGGGTCCGCGACCGGCTGGCGAGAATGTATACGAAGTAGGCATGCTCGCGGGCCATCCCGAGCAGGGTAGGCGTTGCGGGGAGAAAAGCAGATCCCTCCGCTGCGCTACGGGATGACAAGTTTGGGTGATCGTGGGCATACTGGCAGCTTCTTGCTGCCATCCCTCCGCCCTCGTACTGCCATCCAGCACCCCTTGGAACTTGTCATCCCGTAGCGCAGCGGAGGGATCCGCTTTTCGCCCCCGCAACACCCCCCAAAACCTCGCGGGTTGCCTCACGCTTCTACAGAAATTGGCGCGAAGCCGCCTCAGCCCCTACAATGATTAGTAGTTTTATACCCTCCCCGCGACCGGCTCCCAGGCTCTTTGCCCGGCGATGCGGGGAGAGATGCCGTAACGAAGGAAGCGCATGAAGTGGAGTTGGTTTGGCCGTGCAGCGATGGCCCTGTTGGCGGCATTGGCTCTGGGTCTGGGTGTAACGGCATGTGGCGTTGGCAATATTGCGTACATGTGGGTGATTGGTCAGCAATACAACCAGATCACCGGCTTTCGGGTCGATGACTATACCGGAAATCTGACCGCAACGCAGAACTCGCCCTATGCGGCGAACGGCTCCAAACCGGTGTACATCCTGGTCAAGCCGGGCGGCCGCTACGTTTACGTCATCAATCAGGGCGCGACCAGCACCTCAACCGCAAACTCGGCCGACAGCGGCATTGCCGTCTTCTCCGTCGGCGGGACCGGGGCGCTGACCTTCCAGCAGAACTACAGTTCCAAGGGTTTTCTGCACCAATGGGCGCAGTTTGACAGCACCGGCAACTACCTCTTCGTGCTCGATGAGTACGGCCCTCCAACGACTGATCAGACCGGCAAACTGGTGCCCGCAACCTTCGGCGTGATCACGACCTTTGCCATTGACCCGAATACAGGCCGTCTCACCCTTGTGACGCAGACCGCCTCTGCCCCTTCGGGCGGCGCGGCTCCAGCCTTCCTGCCAGTTGGCCCAACGCCGCTGCGTATGCTCTCCACCGGCTCCTGCCTCTTCACGGTGAACGGGGGCAACCAGACCGTGACGCCGTACAGCACCTCCAACGGCCAGCTCGCCACGGTCACTACGGGCAACATCAGCATTCCCAACGCGACGAACCTGACCTCCATTAACGGCAACAGCAGCTACGTCGTGCTGACCGATGCGGGCTCCGGCTCCGCCGCTGCCGGTTTCTCCACCCCCGGCACGATCTACCCGTACACGGTTAGCGCCGGTTGCGGCCTGACCACCTTCACCGGCGCCGGTGTCGCCAACACCTCCGGCGTGACCGATCCCGAGTACTCGCTGCTCGACACCTCAAACAAATATCTGTTCGTGCTCAACTCGACCAGCACCAGCACCAATGCAACCACCCCGTTCAGCCAGATCTCTGCCTATGACGTGGTAACCAGCCCGACCAGCCAGCTGTCCCCTGTTCCGGGGCAGCCGTTCGCCACTGGCTCACACCCCATCTGCATGGTGGAAGATCCCACCGCGAAGTTCATGTACGTCTCCAATCAGGGTGGCACCATCACCGGATACAGCTTCACCAATACCGAAGGCACGCTTTCCAACCTGTCGCGCGGCTCCAGCTTCACCGTGAACGACAATCAGCTCGGTTGCATCGCACTCAGCGGATCGGTGGACTAGGCGGCGGTCTGATTTGGAAGCAATGCCTCCGGTGGTGGATCCGATCTCCACCGGCACGACAGGATCGCCGGGTTTCCCTCCGGCACAAGCGCTAACGGCTCGCTTCAACTTGAGCCGCTGTAAGGAAGCAGATGAAGTGGAAGAACATCGTTCGCGGCACGGTCACCGGGGGAGCCTCGCTCGCGCTGGCGCTCGGCTTGGCCAGCTGCAGCCGCGACTACACCGTCGCCTACGTCTACTCGATCTCTACTGGCAACGGCACCATCTCTGCCTACGCCGTGGACTTTGAGACGGGCATTATCAACCAGATCTCGGGTTCGCCCTTCGCCACCCCCTTCACCAACCCGGTGACGGTCGTGGCCGCGCCCAACAGCAAATACATCTACGTGATCGGCGGCAGCCAGAACGCGCAGGTGGAAGAGTTCGGCGTCGGTACTGACGGCAAGCTCTACGGTGAGAACTCCTACAATCTCACCGGAACCTATCCCACCGGTGCCGCGGTCGATCCGACCGGGACGCATCTCTACGTTACCTACACCTACCAGAGCGGCTTCTCCCCCGCCTCGCTGGGCCCGGGGGGCGTGACGATCTTCCCGATCAACCAGACGGACAACAGCCTCGGCGCCCCCATCAATCAGAACGTCGGCAACAACCCGGTCGGGGTCGCGATCTCCGCGCCGGTCTGCGTACCCACCGGAAACGCTCTGGTCTCCACCAATACCCCCTGCACCGGCCTTACCGGCGGTGGGGCAGGCGTCGACAACGTCTACGTCTATGTGCTCGACCAGGAGCTCACCGCCGCTAAGCCCACCATCCTCGGCTTCGCCCAAAACACCGCCTCCGGCGCTCTGACCCCGCTCTCCGGCACCAATACCGGCACCCTGCAGGGCTACTCCGCCGGTGTTGTTCCTTCGGCCATCGCGGTTGAGGGTACCTCGCGCTTCGCCTACGTCACCGATCAGCAGGCCAATCAGGTCTACGGCTACAGCATCGCCAATACCACCGGAAATCTCACCGCCCTCAGCGGCAGCCCCTTCGGGACCGGCCTCCGCCCCGTCAGCCTGACGATCGATCCGCGCGCCAAGTACGTCTATACCGCGAACTTCAACTCCAACACCATCTCCGAGTTCGCCATCAATCAGGCTTCGGGCAATCTCTCCACGATCGCGGGCAGCAACTTCAGCACCGCGACCGGACCCACCTGTGTCACCATCGACCCGGCGCTCGGCCAGTTCCTCTACACCTCCAACAACATCGATAATTCCATCTCCGGCGGTGAACTCAATACCAACACGGGTGAGGTCACGAGCGTGCTCGATACGCCCTTCCCCACCGCTCCCCTCCCGGGCTGCCTGGTCGCCGTCTCCAACGGCAGCCACGCCACGCAACAGCTCACCCCCTAACCACCTCTGAGCCGCAAACAGAACGCCCCGGCTTCGGCTGGGGCGTTCTGTTTCAGCAGCACTTAAGACTCATCCCTGTCTCTGCTCGCCGCTCAAACCTCAACAAAGTTCTGTCAAGCCGAAACGATAAAGCGAACTCCCAACACGCCCACATCCTCTCACCCTGTCGAAACTCAAGACTCAAAACTGAACAAACCCCTCTCTATGCTCCAATAAGAAACGTGACCCCCACACCGGCCTTCCAACTCGGGGACGTTCCCATCGGTGGAGGGCAGCTCTTCCTCATCGCCGGTCCTTGCGTCCTCGAGTCCGAGCACCACGCCCGCAGCCTCGCCGCCGCCCTCGCCCGCATCACCTCCGACCTCGGCATCCCGTACATCTTCAAGGCCAGCTACGATAAAGCCAATCGCACCTCTGTGCATTCCTTCCGCGGCCCCGGCCTCAGCGAAGGCTGCCGCATCCTCCGCGGCATCGGCGCTGACCACAGCGTCCCCGTCCTCACCGACGTTCACACCCCCGAGCAGGCTGCCGCCGCCTCCGAAGCCCTCGGCGACATCGACGCCATGCTCCAGATTCCCGCCTTCCTCTGCCGCCAGACCGACCTCCTGCTCGCCACCGCCGCCGCCTGCACCTCCCCACGCCGTGCCGTGAACGTGAAAAAAGGCCAGTTTGTCGCCCCCGGGGACATGCGCCATGCCGTGGAAAAGACCCAGGAAGGCGGCTGCCCCCGCCTCTGCCTCACCGAACGCGGCGCCAGCTTCGGCTACCACAACCTCATCGTCGACATGCGTTCCCTGCCCATCATGCGCGGCTTCGCTCCCGTCATCTTCGACGCCACCCACTCCGTACAGACCCCCAGCGCTGCCAGCGGCGGCGGCCCCTCGGGACAAGCCGTCTCCGGCGGCCAGCCCGAGTTCATCCCCGTCCTCGCCCGCGCCGCCGTCGCCGCCGGCGTTGACGGTATCTTCCTCGAGATCCACGAGAACCCCTCCCAAGCCAAGTCGGACGGCGCCAACGCGCTTCATCTCAATCGCCTCAAGCCCATGCTTGAAAGCCTGCTCGCCGTACACGCCGCCGTGCGCAGCCACACCGGCCTTTAAAGCGGAAGATCCGAAAGCAGACAAACTTGCTGGCTTTTTCTGTCATTCCCGCAGGGAATCTGCTGTTCCGGCCGGCAAACGGCGGGTCTCTCCACTACGCGGACACCCAAGCCGTTCGCTGCCACAGGACGAAGAAAGCTGACGAAGAAAGCTGTTGTTGAAGCTGTTTCTGCGTACGTGTGCAGTAGCGCTTTGAAGTTGTCATCCCAGAAGTTGTCATCCCGCGGCGCAGCGGAGGGATCTGGTTGGAATCGCCCGGGGCGTCAAAAAATCTGTGTAGCCACAAACGAAATACAGGGGTCGGTGGCTTCACTCCGGCTCCCACCCCAGCGAACAAGTTCGCTGGGGCCCCGGGCTGCGCCTCCAATCGAGATGACACTGCATAGCTGCAGGTAATTCTCTGCAGTCATCTGCATTTCACTACAGAGTGGCCGTCTCTTCTGTCTCCCGCAAAAAAATCGGCCCTCCATCGCTGGAGGGCCATTCTGCCTTGGTAACTCTCCCGTATTCCGAGAGAGACGCGGTTGATGGTGCGGAGGCTTGCCACCATCAGACAAGGCTAGAAGCCCGCAGTAGGGTCGTACTACGAGCCTCAACTCTGATAGTACGCACGGGTGCCGCGAACGGATTGCCGTCAAGATTTTCGATTGTGGAAAGGTGTTCCGAAAGCTACTCTTTACCGTGCCGTCACACTGATCACGTGCATCTCCGGCGTTTGCTGATTCCACTCCGGTTTAACATCGTCGAAGATCAGCCGAAACTCCGCACCCCTGCCCGGCGCGATTGGTGCCGCGCTCACCGGTTCGGTATCAACATACGGCTGCCGCATCCGGATCAAATTCAGCGGCACGGTCTCCAGTTGCGGCGTCCCGCCGCCGTCGGGCGCAAACAGTACCTGCAACGTCACACCCGTCACCGTTGAGGGCCCGGCATTGGTTACGCGCCCGTCGACATACGTCTCCTTACCGCCTGAAAAGCTCGTCGATTCGCTCATCGCCACATCGCTCAGCTTCAGATTCGCCGCATACGCCGCTGCCGGCTGCACCGTATTCGCTGCAGCCGCCGGAGCCCCATGACGTCGCCCCACTGCCAGCAGCACCGCCACCACGATCACCACCGCTACAGCGGCAATCGCGACCGCGGCCACGGGAAAGCCGCGCCCCGCCGCCGCTGTAGGCTCGGTGAACATGGCTCCCGGTTGCGAATGATCGGCGGCGGCGGAAGTTGGGGGCGGCGTGGCGCGAGTAGGTTCCGGCATGATGCCGCGATTTTACCTCCCCCAGTCCCCAAACCCGAATGACCCACCCGAACTTCCTCACCCACCCCAGACCTTGCCATCCCGAGCGAAGCGAGGGACCTGCTTTCTTGTGCCATTCCCGCAGGGAACCTGCTGTTTGCCCCCGCCTGAATCCAGGGGAGATCGCGAACTCCTCAGGCAAAACTCGCCCGCTTCACCTTCTGCCGGAAATCCGCCCCGGTCATCTCCACCACGACACACATCTCCTGCAGCCGGCTCCGCATCCGCTCCCCAATCCGATCCCCCAGCGTCTCCTTGCTGAAAGAGGCTCGCGGGTCTTTCGGATCGATTCCCCCGGGGGGCAGATTTGCATAGTTGGTCGTAATGATCGTGGTACGGCGATCGTTATAGCGCGTATTCAAAATATGCGCGACAGTCTCCCACACCCAATCCGTTCGCTTGGCTGCGCCCAGCTCATCCAGCACCAAAACTTCAGCGTCAAATACTGGCTTCAAAACCTCCAGCTCAGTTGCCTGTACCGTCCGGTTATAGGAATTCTGCACCTGTTTCAGCAGGTCCCGGTAATCGAAGAAGATGCCCTTCGCTCCCCGTTCCGCAATCAAGGCCTGCAAAATCCCGACGGCGAGGTGCGTCTTGCCCACTCCAATGGATCCAGTGAATAGCAGCCCGTTGCCGCCGGTGTCCCAGGGATAGCTTTTTACGAATTGTTTAGCCCTCACCAGCGCCATGGCAAGTGTCTCGTTCGTTCCGCCGAAGTTTGGGACGAAATCGTCCAACGTACAGTCCGTATACCGCTCCGGAATCCGCGCCGCCGCCACTTGCCGAGCACTCCGCTTCGCCGCCTGACAAACACAAGCCGCCGCCGCCCGCGAGCCATCCGCCCGCTCCACCAGCCGCAACCCCGACCCTTCGCAAATTGGACAAAGCTCTGGCATATCTGAGCACCAGCTGAACACGGTGTATTGACTAGTATCGCAGCCGGAGCTTACCAACAATTGATGAGCGGCAAAGCATTCAAGGGCTCACGGTGACCCGCCACCGCCTCTTCAACATCGCGTGCGAAATCCTCATCCGCGATCGCTTTCGATGCCTTGGGGCAAGAGCGCGATGCAGTCTTCAACAGACCGGCGTAGGGGTATAGGCGAGTGCAGTACAGCCACGCACTCCGAGCCGTGCTCGATCACCACCTCGGCCCCGGCGCGAACCAGCACCAGCAAACCCGCAAAAATCGAGCGCCGCCTCCGCCTCCGGGATGTGCATCACCGCCATGTGGGTCATCATACCTCGACCGCGTGCCCTATTCCTCACGGCAGCCTCACTGTCGTTAGGGTGGGATGTCGTTGCGGTTGCAAACAAAACTCCTGCTACACTTGCGCCAACCATGAAAGCCGAGCCTAGCCGCACTCCCGCTTCTGGCCCTCGCCCTTCATGCCCAACCCGGAGCCAAACCCATGCACGCCGCCGGACCCTTCGACGTCACGATCCAGCCCCAAACAACGGATCAGGCAGCCGGTCCACCCTACGGCCGCATGATCCTCAAAAAGCAGTACCACGGCGCACTCGAAGCCGATGCCCAGGGCGAGATGCTCACCGGTGGCGACTTCAAGGCCGGCAACGCCGGCTACGTCGCCATGGAGACCGTCACTGGCACGCTGGACGGCCGCGCCGGCACCTTTCAGGTCATGCAAATCGGCACGATGCAGGCTGGCAGGCCCGAGCTCCGCTGTGTCGTCGTGCCTGGCTCCGGCACCGGCGCGCTCATGGGCCTTGCCGGGACACTCACCCTCGATCCCACCGGCGGCAAGCACACCTACACCCTCGACTACACCCTGCCCTCGCAATGACGGAGAGCCGGATGCGAGACTTCCACCATTACCCTATTGTCCCCATCCCCCAACGGACAGAGGCGCCGCAACCGATCCTCTGGTTGCAGCGCCTCTGATGTCACTTCGTCCGCGGAATCGCTCTAGCTGAACAGCCCATTCAGGCCATTCGGGAAGAACACGCCCATGTACTTGCCGGAGGCGGGCGCCGTGGCGTTGCCTGTAACGATTTTGAGTACCTGCGTTGTGGAACGGCTATACGTCTTGGAGTAGTTCGTCGATCCCGTCTGCGCATCGACGATCTGCGCCGCTGGCGTCGGCAGCGCTGTCGTGCCCTCCAGCATCACGCTCTGGAAGCCAACGCCGATGTCGTCCGTCGTCGTGCTGCCGTCCAGCGTCATGCGGGTTTTGGAGATCGCCTGCGTGATGGCCTGGGGACCGCCTTTCGCGCCGGTCGGATCCGCGGCGAAGATGCTGGTGCGAATCAGGCCTGCGTGATACGCCTCGACGGCAAGGATACCCGCCGCCGCCGCGAGGTATGCCGGTGTAGTGATCAGGGGAGCCGCGCCGCTGTACGCCGTTACGCCGACATCCTCGAAGATGTATGCACCGGCCAGAAAGTTAACATCATTCAGAAACGGATCAAAGGTGGCTCCCAGGCCCGCCGCCATCGCCAGCATGTTGAAGCTGGTGTACAGATTGAGGTTGGGCATGGCCACAGCGGAACCCATGAGGGCCCCACGCAGGAAGTTCACGTGATTGCGCTCTTCGGTAGCTGTCTCCGTCGCGTAAGCCTGCACCGCCGGTAGGGTCCAGGGCACCAGGCACGCCGCAGGGCCGCTGCCCTTGGTTGTCACGGTACCGCCGCCGTTAGTCGTGGCTGTGCCGGTGCCAATGCCGACACCGACTTGGTCGATGGTCTTGCCCTGGGTTGCCAAGGTGTAGAACTGCGCTTCGAGGTACTCAAGGTTCAAAGCGAAGTTGAGGATATCTGAGTCGCTGTAGGTTGCCTGCGCGTCAGCCGCTTTCACGCCCGCGAAGGCGAGCCCGGCAAGGGCCGCGCCGCCCAGGGCGAGCATCTTGCGGCGGTTGCTGACGATCATCTCATCGAGTTGTTGTGTCTCTTGACTTGCCATGATTCTCCGTCCTTAGCTTGCTGTAACGCTGATGTTCCCATTCAGGCCGCTGGGGAAGAAGCCGCCGCTCTTGACGCCGGCGCCGCCGCCCGTCGCGTAGACGATATGCAGAACCTCGTCCGTCGAGCGCGCGTACGCGATCGAATTGGTCGAATCGGCGGCAACGATGGTGCTGGCGGGCGTGTACGCGGTCGGAACAAAGGGAATGGCATAGGGTGGCAGCGGCGTCGGAGCCGTCTCGTGGCCGGTGCCGCCCGAAGCGTCAAGCGTTGCGCGCAACGCGCTGATCTTCTGGGCATACCCGATGAAGGTGTTGGTCGGTGTGACCAGCGTGGCGGTCTTCGTCGCCGTCGCCACGGAATCGGCGATCAGCAGCGTACGGATCTCCGCCGCGTGGTAGGCTTCCACCGCCATAATCGAGGCGGCGTAGCCCAGATTCGTCTTGCTGGTCAGTTTGGCAGCCGCTCCGGCGTACGCCGTCACGCCCACGTCCTCGAAGACGAATGCGCCGACCAGGAAGGCCTCATAGCTCATGAAAGGATTGAAGGTCGAAGCGATCCCGGCAGCCATGGCTGCGCCGTTGAAGCTGTTCATCAGGTCGATATTCGGCCGCGAAACCGCTCCCGATCCCAGCGCCGAGCGCAGAAAGCGCACGTGATCCAGCTCGTTCTGCGCGATCTCGTAGATGTAGTTCTGCTGCGCCGTGGTCAGGTTCGGAACCATCGTCGTCGCCGGAACCGTGACCGTGGTCGTGGCATTGCCCGTATCCGCGGCGGAAAGTCCGCTGCCGGTGGCCGCGCGCAGGTAAAACTCCGCCTCGAGATATTCGAGGTTGAGCGCGAAATTCAGGTAATCGGCGTCAACATACGCCGTGGGGGTGGGCGTCGGTGTCGGCGCCACAGGCGCCGCCCCTCCACCACTGCATCCAGCGATCAGCGTTGCCGCGGCAGCCGATCCCGATCCCGCCAGAAAGCTCCGTCGGGATAAGGCTTTATCAATGAGTCCTACCAGTTTACTGTCCACAGCGTATCCCTCGTAAATTGAGATCAGGGCAAGCCCAGAGGTCTCTCTGGAGCACTGACTACTTAAGTACGCTCGGAGGTTGTTTATCGGATTGCCGCTCGCTTCTTATTTTTTGTGAAGTTCCCAAAACGGAACTCGGGGGGCGTCATTCCCATCACCACGGCTGAGTTAAGAAGGGTGCCCCATCCTCACGACAGCTTGACCGTCGTTGGGGTGGATATCGTTGCGGAAGCAAGTGACTGACACGCCTCAATCCCGGTCTGCCAGGCAGTTTTGCAGAGGTGTCGTCCGCGAACCAGCCGTGGGCAGCCTGGTTCGCGCGACCGGCCTCACCCGCAGGAATGAAGTTATCTACGGGGAAGGGCACGGCTTCGCTGTGCTGTATAGCTAAAGGCAATTGCCCCTATGTAGCGTGTGTTAATCACGATCATCGTACGAGGTGCTTCCTGGAGGGAGCGTGGGGCTTCAGCCCCACGGAAAAGGAGAGCCACCTTCATGGGCTTTAGCCCAGGCTTCTCTCCATCATCAGCGCAAAACCCGGGACTGAAGCCCGGTTCTTCTCCGCACTGAATGTCCGGGCTGAAGCCCGGACCTCCCTCCGAAAAGCAAAATGACTCACGCAGATACCATCGAGTACTGGCTAGTACTGGAAAAATTTCGTCGGCAACACTAAAAGGAAGGTCGCGCCAAAGCCGATTATGAAGACGAGCCACCAACGATCCGCAAATCCCGCCAGCCGATCCCCAAAACTATCGCTCACCGCTTCGTCAACGCCAATATGTGTGTGGTCCAAGGAATCTCCTCCGCGTACTCGCAGATCTGTACGATGCAATTCTAACCGGCGCTTTTCCCCGTGTGGACGCCCAGGCTTCAAACACCGTACAGCATCGCGCAAACTGTGAACACCAACAAATGTGAGCACCAACAAAAAAGCAGGTCTTTCCCCTGGGCTTCGCTCAGGGTTAAGATGACAGAGCTTATGTTTGCGAATCTAGAGACAGGACACTAGCCGCGCGCGAAGACTCGCCGGCGCGCCAGCCCCAACACTCCCGCCAGCCCGGACCCCAGCAGCAGCAGGCCGCCCGGCTCCGGCGTCACCGCGGCCGGAGTCGCCGCGTTGACCGTGAGGTCGTCCAGAACGAACTCCGTCCCTCCACTCGCGGAGGAGGTTGCCGGAGTTCCACCCGTCGAGGAGAAATCCACCGCATCGACGCCGGTAAAGTTCAGCGTCTCCAGCGTCGGCCCGCTCTCGTTTACCGTGAACACCGCTGTGTCGAGCAGCACACCCGTCGCGTAACCCGTCACGGTCACCTGCAGGCCATTGTTCCAGGCCGCGCCCAGATCCAGGCTATTCAGCGAGAAGGTAGAGCCGCTGGCGGAGGCGATGCCGGCCGCCGTTCCGAAGGCATTGAACAGACTCACCGGCTGGCTTACCGTACCGTTCGTGTAGCCGTTGTTGGCGCCGTCGGTGAGGGTTGCAAAACCGGAGTTGATGAAATCGAAGTTGTTGAAATTGAAGCCGTTGTACCCACTGGGAACGGTGCCTTCGTCGCCGGTGAGGTCGTCGAAGCCGAGCGTCTCCGCGCAGGCACAACGCCCGGCGGCAAACGCCAGGATCACACCGCAAAATAGAGCAAGAAATTGCCTGTTCACGCTCGATTACCCCAAAAACGAAAGATGCGAGCGGGCGTCAGGCAAGGGTGAGGCGGTGCTTCGGGAAGTATCTCCCTGCGTTTCCCCTGGCGGCGGTGCTCGCGGCGATTATAGCAATCCCACTTTCGCGGTAATGCAAAAAAGTTCGTGAAGGCCGGTTACCAAAGTGAACAGGGGAACGAAGATCCAGCCCGCCGCGTCTGCCCCGCTACGATTTCACCGCCTTCATGTAGTCGGCGTCGATGCGCAGCGCCTGCAGGGGCGGCATGTTGAAAGCCTCCTGCTCGACAAACATGTGCTTGATGTGGCCGGACTTTGCGGCCTCAAAGATCGGCCGGAACTTCACCGTGCCCGTCCCGAGTTCGGCGGCGGGCGGGGGGTCCACCACCGTCGCCGGCTTCGCCGTCGGCTTGAAGTCCTTGATGTGCAGCATGGAGATGCGCGTCGGGTACTTGTGCAGGTACGCCACCGGATCGCCGCCGCCGACAGTCACCCAGCCGCAGTCCATCTCAAAGGTGACGAGTTCTGGGTCGGTAAGCCGGATCATCTCGTCGAACCCTGTGCTGCCGCCCTGCGGAGTGAACTCCATGGTGTGGTTGTGGTACCCGAACTGCATGCCCGCCGCCTTCACCTTGCGCCCCCACCCATTGAACTGCCCGGCGTTGAAGCGGTAGTCCTCCATGTTGAAGGCCTCAACCTGGGCGCGAAAACTTTGATCCTTCAGCCGCGAAGGGTCTTTGAGCGCCGGAAACGAGCAGATGATGTAGCGCAGGCCGAGCGCCTTGCCGTAGGCGATCGTCTCGTCCAGCGACGCCTGCAGAACCTTGGCGCTGTAGTGCGCGCTGGGCATGGAAAGCCCCGCCGCGCCCAGCGCAGCCTTCACCTGCTCGGGGGAACGGCCGTAGAAGCCCGCGGCCTCCACCTCACGGTAGCCGAGCGAGGCGATCTGCTTCAGCGTCCCCTCGTAGTCCTTCGCGAGCATCTCGCGCACGGAGTACAGCTGCAGCCCGAGCGGCAGTCCCAACGGTGTCGCGAGGGCGCGGGGAGCGTGCAGCGCCAATGCACTGCCCACGGCCGCGGCTGAGGTGGAGCGGAGAAACTGCCTGCGAGTCTGGCTGCCTGTGGTGTTCGACATGAGCACTGTTCCTTTGGGTGGTCTGTTGTTGCGCCCGAGTCTAGAGGCTGTTGTGAACTTGTTTGGAAGGGCACGACTTCAGTCGTGCCGAAAAAAGGAACGAAAGCGGCGGCTTTAGCCGCTGAGGTACGCTTGGCCAATCTCACCCCAGCGGCTAAAGCCGGGTTCGTACTGGTTCTTTAAAGCACCCGTTCGGCTTCGCTCAGGGCAGGCTCTGAAGCCGTGCCCTTCCCAATGCAGGAGCTTTCCGTACAAGTTCATAACAGCCTCTACTGACCGGGTTTGTTTCCTAAGTGCCGGGTGAAGAAGTTCGCCATCAACTCATCGGCTTCCTTGGTCTCGGGCAGCGAGGCGTCGTTCCAGAAGGCATGCGGCAGCGCCTCGAAGACGACCAGCTCGGCATCAACGCCGGCGCGCAGAAACGCCCGGTGCATGGTGCTGGTGCCGCTCAGCAGCAGGTCGCGGGTGCTGGTGATGAACAGGGTCGGCGGGAACCCGTGCAGGTCCGCAAAAACCGGGGACAGCACAGGATCCTTGAGATCCGTTTTGCCGAAATACTCGCTGTTGCTCTCGTTCGGCGGCTTGGGCACATCCAGATGTCCGGCCAGACCGCGCAAGGAGTAGATGGCCTCGGAATCGCCATGGCGACTGAAGTCGCCCATGCCGGAAAAGATCCCCAGCGCCCCCGGCAGCGGCAAACCGAGCTGCCGCAGCCGCACCGCGACCTCGCCGGTAAGGATTGCTCCGGCCGAGGTGCCAAAAATGGCAATATTTTCAGGCTTGTGCGTCTTCAGCTGCTCGCGATACACCGCGACGGCGTCGTCGACCGCGGCAGGAAACGGGTGCTCCGGAGCCAGCCGGTACAACACCGCAATGGTCTTCGTCTGCGAGAGCGCCGCCACGGGAACAGACTCGGTCAGTGAACCGGAGTCGGAGTTGAAGCCGCCTCCGTGGAGGTTGATCAGCACGCGGTCACGATGATCCTTCGGAACCGAAGGCGGCATGACGATCTTTACCGGAACGCCCGCCATCGTCGTGGACTGCACAGCCACCGGGTACATCGCGATGAACCCCGCACCGGCCTTGGCCTGCCAGGTGTCGGTTCCGCTGCGGCGTTCGGATAAGGGCTGCGGAGTCGAGTCATCCGGCCACGCATGCGCCAGCATCTTCTGCGCCTCGGGGCTGACCGTGGCCGGCACAGGCACCACGCGCGTTACATGCGCCGTACCATCCGGGCCGATCACGCTGGAGTCGGTCCGCGGTCCATTGTTTTGAGCGGGGGTTGTCTCGCCCTGTTGCGCGTACATGACGGCCGTGCAGAGGAGAAGGGCAGCGGCGGGTGCCATTGCTGCCTTCCATCGTCCGAGCCGAAGATCTTTCCCCATCTTGCGCGTTTCCTCTCACTCCCAGCCGGCACGCTCAAGGAGCGCAGCCCAAACAGTACACGAGTCGTGATCCTCCGTGCCGGAAGGCCGCGATTAGGGGAATGTCTGCGTGAATCACGCCCACCGTACGAGCTGCATTGGGAGGAGCCATGGGGATTCAGTCCCACGAATGGGAGGGAGCGTGGGGCTTCAGCCCCACGAAAAGTCGAGCCAAATTGTGGGCTGAAGCCCGATTCTTCTCCGCACTGAATGTCCGGGCTAAAGCCCGGACCTCCCTCCGAAAAAAGCTACAGCCACCACGGCGGGACCGGCGGCTCGCGCAGCACGACACGCGACAACATCGCCACGGCCGACGAAAGGCCCTCATGCACCGAGGCGAGCGCGTCTTCGTGCTCGATCGAAAGCACGCCGTCATAGCCCGCCAGCCGCAGCGCGGAGACGATCGCCTTCCACTCCAGCTCGCTATGACCCCAGCCCACCGAGCGAAACAGCCAGGAGCGCTCCGCCATCCGTGCATAGTTCTTGGTGTCGAGCACACCGTTGCGGCTACGGTTGGCGGCATCGATCGCCACATCCTTGGCATGCACATGAAAGATGGCGTCGCCCAGCGCGGCGATGGCGGTCGGAATATCGATGCCTTGCCACCATAGATGGCTTGGGTCAAGGTTGATGCCGATGGCATCGCCCGCCTCCGCGCGCAGCCGCAGCATCGTCTCGGGGTTATAGACACAAAAGCCTGGGTGCGCCTCCAGCGCCACGCGCACACCGCAATCCCGTGCGAATTGATTGATATCGTTCCAGTACGGGATCAGCTGTTCCTCCCACTGCCATGCAAGGGCCTCGGCGAACTCCGGCGGCCACGCCGCGGTAATCCAGTTGGGCGTCTTGTCGTCCGGACCGCCGCCTGGGCAGCCGGAGAAGGTGGCCACCACGGGCACATCAAGCAGTTCAGCCAGACGCAGCGTCTTGCGAAAGACCTCGTCGTCGCGCCCCGCGATGGCCTTCTGCGGATGCAGCGGATTGTTATGGCAGGAGAGCGCACTGATCGTCAGCCCGGCGTCTTCCATCTGTTTGCGAAACACCTTGCGCTTGTCACTGCCGCTCAGCAAGCCATCGAGGTCGAGATGTTTGCCTCCCGGCCAGCCGCCGGTGCCCAGCTCCAGGCTGCGGATGGCGGGATAACGCTCCAGCTCCGCCAGCAGCTCCTCGAAGCTGAGGTTGTTGAACACCGGTGTAAACAGGCCGATTTCCATCAATGCCTCCGAAAGATCAGAAACTAGGGTTCCACGCTGTTGCTTTTCTTTTGTCATTCCCGGAGGGAACCCGCTGTTCTGACCGGCAACTGCCGTGCTCCTTATGTCCTACACCTTACAGCGGCGCGTCCAACACCATACCCTCCGCCTCTCCCACCGCTGCGGTTTGCATCGTCTCGCGCTCTTTGAAGGTGAACAGGAACAGCACCAGCACCACGGCCGAGGCTCCCGCCGGGATCAGCCAGATGGGCCGCCAGGCGTGGCTGCTGACCCCTGCGGACGCGGGCGAAGCGTAGTGCTCCACGACGGCGCCTGAAACCCATGACCCCACGAACATGCCCACGCCGTAGGTGATGAACGTGATGAGCCCCTGTGCCGCGGCGCGCAGCCCGGCTGAGGCTTTGCGGTCGATGTAGATCTGCCCCGTGACAAAGAAAAAGTCATAGCAGATGCCATGCAGCAGGATGCCCAGCCACAGCATCCACATGCGGTCGCCGATGCCGCCGTAGGCGAACAGCAGGTAGCGCATCACCCACGCCGCCATGCCTGCCATCAACATGCCCTTCACGCCGAGCCGGCGAAAAAACCAGGGGATCAACAACATGCAGCCCAGTTCAGAGAACTGTCCACCGGTCATCTTGCCGGCCGCATTGGTTACACCGGATTCGTTGAGGAAGACGTTCGTGAAGGCATAGTAGAACTGCAGCGGAATGCAGATGAGCAGTGAGGCCAGCGCGAAGATTGCCACGGAACGATCCCGCAAGATCCCAAGAGCTTCCCGGGGAAAGATGCCGGTCCCTTGTCCCTCGCGCGCCAGCGGGGGCGTGGCGGGCAGCGTAAGGCAGTAGAGAGCCATCACGGCAGAGGCCGCTGCCGCGATCTGTGCAGGATGCGCCGTGCTCTCGAAACCAAGTTTGCCCACCAGCAGCCCCGCTGCAATCCAACCGGCGGTGCCGAGCACGCGGATGGGGCCGAACTCAACCTTCGGATCGCGCATCTGCCGGAAGGCCAGCGAGTTGGTCAGCGACAGCGTCGGCATGTACGCCAGGCAATAGAGCAAAACCAGCGTATACAGCCCACTGAAGACGATCTGGCGCGACGCGAAAAACATCAGAACGGCGCCCGCGGCGTGCAGCGCAAAGAGCACGTGACGGGTATCGAAGAACCTGTCAGAGACGAGGCCCACAAGAAACGGAGCAATCATCGCGCCGGCGGCTGTGGCTCCCGCGGCGAGTGCGCCCTGCTCATCGGTGAAGTGCAGCCCGTGGGTGAGCCAGGTCACCAGCGTGACGTACCACGCGCCCCAGATGAAGTACTCCAGAAACATCATCGCGCCCAGGCGCGCCCGCATCGCAGGGCTCATCAAGCTCTTCCTCGTCTCCGGGAGTGCGCATTCGCCGAGCGGCATTGATGGGGTGCGCCGCAACAAGACCCGGTTCCAGGGCGCCTCACCGCGCTCCGCCACCCGCACCTCCGTCCCGAACAAAGTATCGCAGAGGAAATAGCTCTGCATACAGACGCGTGGAACACAGCACTGTTGCTTTTCTTTCTGTCATTCCCGCAGGGAATCTGCTGTTCCGATTATTTAAAGCGGCTCGTTGATCAATCCATTCACCACATTGATCGTCATCGGGGGAGTAATCGTTGTGTTGTTGCCGATATCGTGCGCCCACAGCTGGATCGTGTGCGGCCCGTTGGCGAGTGTGGTTGTGTCCAGCCCGTAGAGGAACGGCGGCCCGGTCACACGTTGCGTGCCCACCTCCACGCCATCGACCATCAGGAACGAACCCGCGGCGTCCAGCGCCAGGTTTACCTGCCCAATCACCGTCACAAAACCGGTGACGAACGTCTGGTTGATCGGAGCGAGAATTGCCAAATTTGCAGTCGCGGGTGCAGCGGTCGCATTGACCAGCAGCGTTGTGCTGGAGGTTTGGGTTGTGTAGTCCGTGCCGTCCGCCGGTGTGAAGACCACCGTCAACGTATTCGGTCCGGCGTTGAGCACCGTGCCTGCACCCGGGTTATAGGCGAACGTTCCCGGAACACTCGCCGAGGCATTGAGCTGCGCCGCCGAGAGCGCGGTACCGGCCGCGACCGGCGCCGGTGTCCCCCACTGGATCGCCGGCGCCGCCTGCGACACCATGAGGGTGCGTGTCCGGGTGACCGAGGTGTAGGTCTGCCCGTCGTTGGGGGTAAAGGTCACCGTCAGCAAGTCGTTTCCGGCACTGGGCACGGTGCCTGCTCCCGGCGAGTACGTGAAGGTGCCGGGGACGTTGGAGGCCGCATCCAGCTGCGCCGCCGAAAGCGCCGTTCCGTAGGTGATGGCCGCTGGCGCCGGCCACCACACATGCGGAGCCGTCTGTGCGGCGGCGGGCTGCAGAACCGTGACCGGCACGGTGGCGCTTGGGGAGGCGTAATCAACGCTATCTGTTGGAGTGAAGGTCGCTGTAACGTTATACGTTCCGGGTGTCAGCACGGTGCCCGCGGCCGGATTGTAGGCAAAGCTGCCCGGAACGTTCGCCGACGCATTCAACTGCGCTCCAGACAACGCCGTGCCGGAGCTGATGGCCGCCGGTGCAGCCCAGTTGATGACCGGAGTCGCCTGATTGACGGTCAGGTTCACGGAGGCCTGCGCGCCCGTGTACTGCGAGCTGTTGGAGGGCGTGAAGTTTGCCGTCAGCGTGATGTTTCCGGCGCTCGGCACAGTGCCCGCGGCCACGCTGTAGCTGAACGTTCCCGGAACATTGGCCGTAGCATCCAGCTGCGCGCCGGAGACCGCCGTGCCATAGGTGATGGCCGCGGGATTCGGCCAGTTGATGACGGACGTTGTGGGTGTAGCCGCGGCGGGCGCATGCACGCCCGCGGCGGCATAGATCGCCACGAGCACGGGATCGTTCAGCTGCCAGTAATCCGCATGGCCCATCAGGATGTCGCCATTGCTGACCGCCTGGGTGAGTTGCGGCGTATACAGAGCCAGCGTGACCGGATTGACGTCGTTCACCAGGTTGGCGCCAAAGGCATTTGGATATGCCTTGTAGACCGCCGGGGCTGTTCCGGTCGTGGTGTGGAAGATAAAGGAGTAGAACGGCGCCGCGTAGGCGTAGTAACGCGTTGTGCTCTCTTCGGGAATGAACAGCAGGTTGGGCAGATCCGTGATCAGCTGTTGAAAGATCGCCGGGTCAAGCGTGCCGCCGTTCACGTCCACCACCGAATCCACGTAAAAAATTGTGGCGCCCCAGCGCCCGTTTGCAAAACGCGCCTTGTTCTCCAGATTGGCGATAATAGCCGCGTTTCCGCTTAAGAACTGCTGGCTCGCGGTGCCGTTGCCGCCCAGCGTGAAGGCCTGCGGACGCAGGCAAAGCCCGATGCGCAGCCCGGCGCTGGACATCGTCCGGAAGTACGCATCATCCAGCTTCTGCCCGGCGTACGGCGAATTGGGGTCGGTGATCGTCGACTCCATCTCCGGGGCGACGGCGCCAATCTGGTCCGGCGAGCACACATAGCTTGTATCCTGCGGATACTGCTCGCCCTCGATGTCCCACGTGATCACGCCTTGGGAGTTCATATTCTTCGCGTTGGTGACATTCGAGGCGGCCTGCGCGAGCATCCGGTCCTGGAAGTTCTGCAGCCCCGCGGGATTCGTGATGTCCACCGTCGGGTCGTTGAAGTAACGCCGCGGATTGGTCGGAAAACCACCGGGCTGCGTGATGTCGCCGCCACCGGCGGGCGAGCTCGCCAGGTAGGCCGTGCCGATGATCCGCTTGTCCGTCCAGGTCATCTGGCTGGGATACGTCGCGGCGAAGCTGGAGTAGGCATCGGTGGCATCCGCGGCCGTTCCCTCCGGCGTAAAACGCAGCGAAACCGTGTAGCTCAGGCTGCTGCCCGGCTGCACGGGGGTGTTCACATGGGGAAGGAACGTTGCCAAGCCGTCGGGCGCCGTTGTGGTCATCAGCGGGCTGTACGTCGCGTTGCCCACGTTGGACCAGCCGCCATACATCGCAATCGATTCGTTTGGAACCACCGAGGTTACGACACCGAAGCCATAGTCCGCCACGCTGACGGCGGGGTCCGTGGTCGTAATCGCATATTGCGTGTAGCCGTTGAAACCGTTGGGGTCGATCGGGAAATGCAGTGCCAATGGAAAGATCTGCGCGCCGTCGAAGATGATGCCGGACCCAGGGTTATTGGTCTCCGTGACGATCATGTCCAGGTTATTGCCGTTCTGCACAAACTGCGTGGAGATGCTGCCCCACGAGAAGCTGTACGTCTCGGTATTCGTCTGCGCGTTCCAGCTTTCGCCGTTGTTGTTCTCGCCCCAGCCAAACTGCCCGCTGGTGACGGGGTTGCCGGACAGATCCGTCGCCCCCATGTGGTAGATGTGAAACGCGTCGGCTGGAAACGCCCCGGTGTCTTCCAGCCCGAAGCCGTTATACGACAGGCTCTGAACGCCCTTGCCGCCGTACGTAACCTGCAGTTGAGCGTCGGCATGGGCGCCGCAGAACAGGGCGAGAGCGGATGCACCGAGGACGAACGCGCTCCGGCGCGACCGCGAAGAGAGTTGAGACAACACGAGGCGACTACGCCGGCGGATCGAAGAGTTCATTCGCGGGGAACCTTGAACTTGGGAATCAGTTTTGTTGAGTCTAGCCAGTTTGGTTGCCTGAGCAAATCACCAAAAAGTGTGCCCCCTGTCTCCGGCTTCGCTCAAAACCGCGTTTTGCCCGTGTTTCAGCCGCTTTGTTGCCGTTACTGCCGAGCTTCGTCCAAGACCTCGCCAACATTTCACCAAGTTTGCTTTGATGAAGCGAAATGAATGTACTAAAATGTTTATGAAATAGGTCCTAGCCACCCTGGTAGCCCGGCGCCCATGGAGCGCACCTTGAGCGAAGAAACGTGCCGGAGTGCTGTTCAGGAGATCGGGCAGTCAATCGCAGGCTGCCCGCAAAGGTACGAGGTTCACGTGAGTCAAAGCATTTTGTAGTCGGCAGGCGGAATTTTCTCGCATCTTCCCGGCGCGAAGGTGGTACAAAGGCTGCACTACAGCTACCACTTCAGCTACCACTTCCGATCATGGGGTCCCAAATGAAGCTCAAGCATTTTGCTTTGGCCGGGTTGAGCGCACTGTTCGCGATGTCGTCCGCCACCCAGCTCCACGCGCTCAAGAAAGCCGTCCTGCAGGATCAACTCGCCCCGTCCGAGTCGGTGAGCTTTGATGTGTACCTTCCGCTGCAGCACAAGAACGAGCTCAACCAACTGCTCTCCGATCTGCAAAACCCCAGTTCGTCCAGCTACCACCAGTGGCTGACGCCGGCGCAGTTTCACGCCCGCTTCGGAGCCAGCGACGCGAGCGTGGAGGCCATCGAGACGGAACTCGCCCGTTTCGGACTGAGCGCCACGCTCGCCTCGCCGCACCGCCTGCATGTGGCGGGCACGGCAGCCGAGGTGGGGCAGGCTCTCGGGACACCCCTGCGCCATGGCGTGATGGCGAACGGCAAGGGCGTGATCGTTGCAACGTCCTCGTTCTCCTTGCCTCAGTCCCTCAGCAGCCTTGGGGCTGTGGTGACCGGGCTCTCCGGAACGGAGCGCATGCAAAGCGGCGTGCAGCTCAAGGCGCAGCCGGAGAACCGTTACTCCAACGTGGGCCCCTACTGGTTCGACGACCTGAAGCAGGCCTATGACTGGCCCTCCTACGGCAGCTATGCGGGCCGGGGCACCACCGTCGGCATTCTGATGAGTGGCGGCTACAGCCAGAGGGATATGGATCTGTACTTCGGCAACGAGGGTCTCCCCTCGCCCAAGATCAGCGAAGTGCCCGTCCTCGGCGGCTCGGCCTTCGATCCGGGCAACGGCGGCACCCTTGAGGCCGAGCTCGACATTCAGCAGAGCGGCGGCATGGCGCCCAGGACCAAGATCGTTCTGTACAGCGTCCCGGACCTCTTCGATAGCTCCATCATGGCCGGCCTCACGCAGATCATCGAGGACAACAAGGTCGATGTGGTAAACATGTCCTTCGGCGGAGCCGAGCTGGGGTACACCGCTGCCTTCAACGAGGGCACTGACTTCACCTACCTCCTGCGGGAAGAAGATCAGCTGATGGCCGAAGGCAATGCCCTCGGCATTACGTTTGTGGCCTCGTCCGGCGACTCCGGCGCGTTGAGCATCCCCGCCGTGGCCTGCCTGTACACAACCGCGGACCCCTGCGGAACCTTTCAGGCATCGGTGGAGTTCCCCGCCTCCAGCCCCCACGTAACCGGCGTGGGCGGCACCAATCTGAAGACCACCTATGACGCGGCCAACCCCAACGATTTGAACTCGGCGTACATCTCCGAAGAGGCTTTTGCGGACCCGCTCACGGCGGACATCTTCTACGGCAGCCATGCCACCGGCGGCTACTGGGGTTCGGGCGGCGGCGACAGCATCGTCTTCACGCAGCCGGCGTATCAAGGGCTCGTGAACACCGGCAACCCCAAGGTGCGCACCGTACCCGATCTCGCGCTGCACATGGGCGGCTGCCCGGCAAACGCAATCTGCAATCCGGATGACAGTGCCGACCTGGAGGTCCTGGGGGGCAAACTCTATGGGGTGATCGGCACCAGCGCCTCCGCGCCGGCCTTCGCCGGACTCACCGCGCTGGACGTAGAGCGCACAGGCGCCCGCGTCGGCAACGAGAACTTCTACATCTACTCGCTCTCCGCGGCGCAATCCGCGGGGGCGCCCTTCCCGGTATTCCACTGGGGCATACCGGGCTTCAACGGCCTGTACAGCTCGGGAAACAACGGCTACAACCGGGTGCTCGGCAACGGAACGCTATATGGCAAGGACTTCCTGAACTCGCCGCTCATCCCGTCCGCGGGCATCCCGCAGACAAAGACCAATCCATAGAGCCCTTTTAGAGCAAATTACCGTCACTTATAAAGGTGTCATCTCGACCGGAGCGCCGGGCCCCAAACGACAGGTCTTCGTCGTTTGGGTGGAAGCGGACAGTTTCATCGTCTGCGTAGCGGAGAGACCCCTGTATTTTTTGTGCTGCTGCGCAAAGCTCCGCGTAGCTACAAACGAAATACAGGGGTCTCTCCACTTCGGCTTCGCCTCCGGTCGAGATGACACTGCATAGCTATAGGTAATTTGCTCTAAGTCTGAGCAGCAAAAGAGCGGAGCCCACAAGGGCTCCGCTCTTTGCTTTTCTTTCTGTCATTCGCCCTGAGCGTAGTCGAACGGGAGGGAATCCGCTGGTCGCACGTCGAGGCAAATGCGATTCGGCTTACTTATCTTTGCGGATGAAGCGACTGCGGCGGCGCGCACGGAGGTAGGAGAAAAAGCCTCCCGCAGTGCCCACCACAGCCAGCAGAGCCGTCGGATTTTCCGGAGAGTTGACGCACCCGCTCTGCGCAAACGCCGGAACGGCAAGCGCAAGAACCATTGCAGCCAACAGGCCCATTTGCATGCGTTTCATAACACCCCTGATCCGGAAGCGAGTTCGATTCAGTTGTAGTCCATTCATCCGCATCACTGGTCAGCCCTAAGAGAGAGGTCACCCGAGATGGAAAATCATCAAATTTGCTGAAAATATACCACGCGACCCGGGTGCAGGCAGATGTTGACCTATTCGACCCGTTTCAATGCGTTCGAGATGACACTTTATAGGAACTCGTCACCCTTCTCAGGTGGGCGTCGAGCCCCGCCTATTTCAGTGCTTCGGCCTTCGCCCGCAAAAGGGCGCTTCCTGCATCGTAGCCAAACTTGTCGTTAAGCGCTTTGACGCCGTCTGCGACGCTCATCCCGACGGCTGGCGATTTTCCTGCCTCATCAAAAGCGCGCCCGTTCGGCAGGTCGACGACGTTGGAGGTCAGAAGCCTAGCGCCGCATGTCCTTCGGCGTCATGTCGGCCACAGCCTTGCGGTGGTTGAGATCTACGCGGCGGTGTTCTTGCGCGCGAGTTTGTCGAGGGCTTTTTGAATCACCGGGTGTATCGGTTGTGGATTGCGCTTCGCCGCCTCGTGCTGTGCGCGCATCCGCCGTACATCCGGCCGACGGAGCAGGTCTAACACTTCCTTTTCAGTCAACAGCTTAGGCATAAGCCTCTCCTTCGCGCTCGCCGCCATTAATCGTCGCGACCGCTTGGCGATCATACAGGTTGAAATACTGGATAGCTGCAGCTCATCTGCTCAGGCGTTTCACGCGCGGTTACGGCAACGGTGCAGCCGGGGAAGAGCTCTCGTTCTTCCTGTGGATAGGAAGCGTATGGACGTCGAAGACAGTAACGTGGCCGGGCACACGATCAAAGGTCGGCCCAAGAAAGCTCACCGAGGCACTCCCGGCCTTCTGCCGGTCGAGCAGAAAGGGAATAATCCAAGTTCCGATGTCGGGGCGCGTCGCCAGCAGAAAATGCCCATTCCGGCGGCTGTACTGGGCAATGTCCGCGGTGTTGTAGGACAGCGCATGGCCGAACAGAACCATGTTCATCTGCGTCGTCTGGCTGTCGGGATATTTCTCGATCTCCGGCACATCCGTGACGATCGCAAGACGGCTGTTCAACTCCGCGGAACCGTAATACTTCAGCTGTCCGTAGGTGTTGTTATCTCCGGCGGCGACGGGAAGCGGACTCGTGTCCAGCATCTTCACCCAGGGCAGCTCGTTGAACTCCCGCACCCGGTCCGCATGCAAACGCACGGGATTCATCGAGATGCGCAATCCATGGAGAAACGGCGGCAGGATCGTGGGTGCGGCACACAGCAGCAGAGCCAACAGCAACGCCGTTCCCGCTCGACGGGAGCGCCAGGCAAGCTCGGCAAGCAGCGCCGCGATCGCGATAAACAGGCCTATGGCAAAGAAAATCACGTAGCGTGTCCGATAGACATGCAGCAGATACGCGGCCGGCAACGCATAAAAAGGCATCGCAGCCAACACACCCAGCAAAGTCCATTCCGCTCTGCTGAAACCTCCTGCACGTTTCATTTGCAGCTGCTCGCGAGACCGCTGCCAACGGGCCAGCCCCACGAGGAAGCAGTAGCCCAGCAGGATGAGAACAAGGGTGATCCCGGACTCCAGGATCATCTCGCGATAGGACTCCAGGATGAGATCGGGATGCGGCTGATTGCGAAAGTGGCTGCCATAAAAACCCTTGGCGAGCTGCTCGCCATGAAACGCGGGAGCCAGACCCAGCGGTGCAAGGCAGATCGCGATCCACACTGGCCAGTCAATCCTTCTCTCCGGGCGATCATGCTCCCGGCGATCATGCTCCCGGCGATCGGCGGCGATCTGCGCCAGCGCGAAGGCGGGAAACAGGAAGATCGCGAAGGCATGAACATTCAGCGCCAGCGCCAGGCCAAACCAGATTCCCAGAACCCGCAGGGAACGGCGCAAGGACATGCCCGCGAGCGACGCCTCGGCCTCCGCCTGCCAGGCCAGCATCGCGATGGAGGTGGCGCCGAGAGCGATCGCGTAGCCGCGCGCCTCTACCGTAAGATCGGTCAACAGCGGCGGCAGAACCAGCAGGGTCGCCGCCGCAAGCGCGTAGGCGGTCGGGTAGCGCCGCCGCACAAAAGCGACCACGCAGACCAGGGTGCAGGCAAACGACAGGATGAACGGCAGCCGCACCGAAAGCTCCGGGCTGACCGGCAGCCGCAGGGCCGCGCGGACGATCAATGCGCAGGTCCCGCTGGTGGTGTCCAGCCCGCTGCTGAAAAACTGCACCACATCATGCGCGGTCGGCAGCGAGGCTGCCCCAACCGTCACCAGCTCGTCGTACCAGAGAAACTTCCAGGCCGCGTTTCCGAGTGAGGCGACCAGAAAGATCGCCAGGAGCACGGCCCCGACCCATCCGCCATGGGCCTCCAGAGCCTCACTGGGGCGCGCAAGCAACCGCCCCAGCCGAGCGTCTACGCTCGAATCGGGCTCAAGTTGGCGTTCTGAAAGCATGGGCACGACCGATGATAAGCCAGAGTTCCTGTAGCTCCGAATACACGACGGAGCTATTGACAGCGTTGCGCTGGACGAAAATGGGACTATCCATTTGTCCTGTCGTCGCCGTTGGGAGGGAGCGTAGGGCTTCAGCCCTACGAAAAAAACGGCTAAATACAAGGGGCTTCAGCCCCGGGCATTTTGTTGGGCCCCATCCATCGACTTGATCAGGGTCTGCGCTAATCCGCCAGCACCGGCTCTCCCGGCACGATCGGTCGGGTGCGCGGCAGAACGCCTCCCATCGCCAACCAGCCCACGAACGCAAGTACCGCAACGTACACGGCGAGCTTCGCAAGGTCAGCCGTGTGCGTCCTCGGCAGTGCCTTCCACAGCACCAGCAGCACCGCCTGGGCAAAGGTCACCGCCCACACCGTTCCATAGAAGTAGCGGCGTTCCGTTCCCTCGCCCTGCGTCGAGCGGCCCACCCGCGGCAGCAGTCCCGCCGCGCCCAGCACGACGACAACGGCCAGCACCGGAAGGTACACCCGTGAGTAGATCGGCTGCATCGCCCATCGCCCGGAAACGACGGCGATCACCAGGCCGATAAGGTTCATCAGCGCGAAGTTTACGGCGGCGTTCCAGCCAAAGGTGTAGCAAACCCGCCGGTACAGCGGGTTGGGGCGATCTTCGGTGAAGCGCAGAATGTAGGGCGCGGGTTCAGACCCCGGCAGGCGTCCACGCAGGCCCGCAATTCCTGTGCCCAGCAGCACCAGCGCGAGCCAGATCAGGTTCCAGCGGTTCGCCCGCCCCGCAAAAAGATCGAAGGTGAGTGGGCCAGGGGCAAGAAAGAAAACAAAGATCCAAAGCGGCCAGTGGAGCAGCCGGTACAGACCCGTGTTGCGGGTGCGCATGGGACGCAGGCCTGCATATTCCAGTCTTTGTCCGCTCTTCAATCGCACCCCCTGGAATCGCCCCCCCCCGGCTAATCCCGCAGCCCCACCCGGGAGATCAGGTAGGCCACGCCTCCCAGCTCCGTGAGCAGCAGCATCTCCAGGTCGAAGCGCGGGTTCAGGAAGCTGGGTGCGGCGCCCGGCGCGAAACCGAACAGGGCTCCGGTAAGCAGGATGCCGGAAAGGACCGCAATGCGGAGACCGAAGCCATTCCACACCGAGCGTCTGGCGAACGTTTGCGTAACGGCAAGCCGGGCGACCCGCGCGGCAAAGGACTCCGGCACAGCCATCGCGGGGGCTCGCTCGAGCGCTCGCCGCACCGCGACACTCAACTCGGGGGTGCCTTCATCCCCAGCCGGCACTTCGCCTCCCTCGCGGTTCGAGCGTTCCGTGTTGAAAGTTCCTGAGTTCATCGTTTTCCTGCCTGCGCCGCCTGTGTTGTTGGACGCCTTCCCTGCGCCAGCCGTTCCGCCACCAGCTCTGCAAGCCGTTTGCGGCCGCGATGCAGATGCGTGCGCACAGTATTGATGGGCAGCTCCAAGGCTGCGGCTATGCCCTCGTAACTGCAATCTTCCTGATGAAACAGCACCACGGCGGCACGCTCGTGCTCCGGCAACGCAAGCAGCGCCGCTTCCACGGCAGCCTGCGTTTCGGAGTCGGAAAAAATCTGCTCCGGCGTGCGGTTATGTTCGCCCCGGGCGAGATCGGCAGGTTGATTTTCGAGCCATGCGCCGGGTGCGTCGTCTTCAAAACAGGCAGGCTCAGGGGCAAAATGCGCGCGCTCGCGGCGGCGGCGCTTCCACTCATCCTGCGCGACGTTGAAGACAATGCGATACAGGTAGGTCGAGATCATCGCGGCTCCGCGAAACTCCGGCAGCGCTCGATACAGGCGCAGGAAAACCTCCTGCGCCAGGTCCTCCACCTGCGCACCCGGCCCGGTGAGCCGCGAAAGCGTACGAAAGACCATGGCCTGGTGCTCGCGCACAAGGCTCTCGAAGCCCTCCGGGGATGTCCATTGTTGGTTCACGGCACGTTGAACCGGGTATGACTGAACCGGGCTCCAAAAGTTTCATCCGGACACAACCGGAACACGACCAGGACACGACCGGGTGCCCCATCCTTTCACAGCTTCACCGTGAAAGGGTGGGGTGTCTTTCGGCTTAGCTCAGAATCTGCGGCAGCAAACGACCGCTCTCGGCATGCCCGTACACGAGCTCCCCAAGCCAGATTACCTACAGATACAAAGGCGTCATCTCGACCGAAGCAGACAGTTTTATCGTCTGCGCAGCGGAGAGACCCCTGTATTTTGTGTGCTGCTGTACAACGTTCTGCGTAGCCACAGACGAAATACAGGGGTCGCTCCACTTCGCCCATTCGACTCGCTTTGCTCGCTCGGGGCTCCGGTCGAGATGACATTGTACATCGATAGGTAATTGATAATTTGTCCCGAAGCCGCTTACCGTTTGGAGCAAAAGGCATTCTTTGTCAGAAAGCGGCAGAGGACAGGCCAACCAACCTTCCGCCCCACCGTGAAACTCTCGGCGGTTTCCGCAGTCAAAGCCCCTCAAGATCACACCGGTGCAATCGAAAAAGATGCACCTATAGGAGCTCCCCTCATGCACCCACTCGCGACCCTCGCCTTTGACAGCGACCTTGCCGGCATCTTCAACTCGCCTTTCATCGTTCCCGTCTTCGGCACCATGATGATCCTCGGCATCGTCGTCGCCAGCATCTGGTCCGGCGTGCGCTCGCGCGAGATGCAATCGCAGGAGCGGCTGGCGGCCATTGCCAAGGGCATTGTCCTTCCGCCCACGCCTGAAGAACTGGGTTCGGACCCGTCACCGCGGCCGGCGGCCAGCGTGGCGCGGGGACGCGACAACTCGCGCAAAACCGGGCTTATCCTGTCCTTTGTCGGCGTCGGCATGATGCTGTTCGGCCTTCTGCTCACCTGGATCGAGCGTGAGCGGGACGTGCTTACGGTGGCGGCCTCCGGCCTGGTCCCGTTGGCCATCGGCATCGGTTTCCTCATCGATGCTCGGCTCAAGTCCCGCGATCTGGAGAAGGCAAACGAGTTGGGCGCCGGCACCGAACTGCGTCCTCTACACTGAAGCTCAGATGAGTTCCGGCGGCACAATCGAAAGCACAACCAACAGGGCGAGATCCAGCATCAAGGCCGTGCGCGGCACCCGCGACCTCCTGCCCGACCAGACCCCGCTCTGGAACCACGTCGAGGCGACCGCCCGCGCCGTCTTCGCGCGCTATGGCTTCGGTGAGATCCGCACCCCGGTCTTCGAGGCCACCGAGCTCTTCGCGCGCGGCGTGGGCGAAGAAACCGACATCGTCTCCAAGGAGATGTTCACCTGGGAGGATCGTGCCCGCGCCGATTCTGAAGGAGCCCTCAGCCAGCGGAGGGAGCCCCAGTCGCTTACCCTCCGCCCGGAGTCCACCGCGGGCGTCATGCGCGCCTACATCGAGCACAAGCTCGGCGACACAGGCAATCTGCAGAAGCTGTACTACATCGGTCCGCAGTTCCGCCGCGAGCGGCCGCAACGGGGAAGATATCGCCAGTTCTGGCAGATCGGGGCCGAGGTCATCGGCCCCCCGAGCTCCGGCGCCGAAAGCCCCCTGCGCGACGCCGAGGTGCTGGAGATGCTCGCCTCCCTTTTGGACGAGTTGGGAGTGCGCGGCTGGCGGCTGGAGCTGAACTCGGTCGGCAACGCCGAGGACCGCGCCCGCTACAACACCGCCCTGCGTGAGTCGCTCGCTCCCGTAAAGGATCAGCTCTGCCCCGACAACCAGCGCCGCGCCGAAACCAATCCCCTGCGCGTGCTCGACTCAAAAGATGAGGGCGATCAGGAGATCATTAAAGGTTTGCCGAAGATTGCCGATTATCTAGGTGATGCGTCGCGCACACATTTCGAGCAGGTTCGAGCGGCGCTCGACGCCTGCGGCGTTCCTTACCACGTCAACCCCCGGCTGGTGCGGGGCCTCGACTACTACACCCGCACCACCTTCGAGTTCACCGTGACAACAGGTTTGGGCACACAAAATGCGCTGCTCGGCGGCGGTCGCTATGACGGTCTGAGCGAGATCCTCGGCGGCCCGCGCGCGCCGGGCATCGGCTTCGCCATCGGCGAAGACCGGCTGATCCTCACGCTGCAGGCACAAGCGGATCTGGCCGCCGCCGGCACCGGCGAAACGCCGCAGGCACCGAAATTCGCGGAATTCCCAAAGCTCCACGCCTACATCGCCCCGTTCGGCACCGAGCAGAACGCCGCCGCCCTGGCACTTGCACGTGAGCTTCGCCGCGCAGGCCTCAGCGTCGAGGTAGGCGATGGCAGCTTCAAGATGCGCAAGAGCTTTGAGATAGCCGACAAGCTCGCGCATCACATCGTCATTCTCGGCGAGGACGAAGTGCGCGACGGCCTCGCCACCGTGAAAACCTTCGCCACCGGCGAGCAGCGTAAGCTGAAACGGGCAGAACTTGCGGAGGTGCTGCGATGAGCGAAGAGCGCGTGGAAGAACATCCATTTCGTCAGTGGGAGGGCACAGAGCAGTGGGCCGTGGTCGACCGGGCATTGGCAGAGCTAATCGAAAGCCATGATCTCTATGAAGGCACTCGACACGAGTACGTTGTCGGATATCTCTGCAAAGCCTTGGCATCAGTTATCCCGCTCCCGCCTAGTGACGAGCCACCTACCGAGCAGCGAAAAAGGGAATCTCTGTACGCGATGCGCCGAGCTCAGGAGTTGATGCGTCCCTATCGCCAACCGGGACGCTCGCTCGTCGATGAACTTATCGCGGAACGCCGCGCCGAAGCCGCATGTGAGTAGGTTCGTGCTCGATAGCTCGGCTGTCCTCGCGCTTCTGGATGAGGAAGACGGAGCCGAACAGGTTCTGGCAGTGATAGCCGCGGCTTACGTGAGCAGCGTCAATATGGCTGAGGTTTACTCAAAGTTGGCGGAACGGGGAAGGGACGCGGAGCAGGCGCTCGCCGCGTTTGAGCTCGGAATCGCGCGCATCGTCCCGTTCACGGACGAACTGGCCAGAATCGCCGGTAGGCTGAGGCCACAAACGCGGCAGTATGGATTGTCACTGGGAGATCGTGCATGCCTCGCGACGGCTGTAGCCCTGAAAGCGGTTGTGTACACCGCGGATAAAGCCTGGTCCAATGTTTCGGTTGATTGCTAAATTGAGCTCATTCGTTCTTGAGTGGACTGTTGAGGTCGCTGCATTCTTGCCTTACATCCTTAAGGAACCTCTGAATAACTGTTTGTCTTGAAGGGGCGGGACTTTTAGTCCCGCCGTAAATCCACTAACAGCAACACGGCTTTAGCCGCTGAGGTACGTTCGCTGATTGATCAGACTTCCCTTAACTTTGTGCAGGAAACAATCCGGAGCAGCTTTCCGGTATTCGCTAAGCCTGACCGGCGCGGGCCGCGGAACTTTGTTCAGCAATCCACGTCTACCGTTATGACGTAACAGTGAACAACACACCCCCGTGCGTCTGCCGCGTCAGGAAAAGGAATCATCGGTATGAAGCAGCTTGGTAGGCTACTGCGCCCCGTCTGGGCGGCAGTCTTGTTTGCGGCCAGCGTGTCTGGCCTGGCCCAGGGACCCGCCGCCCGCCTGACCGGAGCCATCGCGGGCAATGCGCGAACGGTGCTGCCGAACTCGCGAAATCCCCGCGCCCTGCCCGCCAACGACATGGGCGCCTTGTCCCCGGATACGGCAGTGAACGGCATCACGCTGGTCTTCAGCCGCTCGGCCGCGCAGGAAACGGCTCTTCAGGCCCTCGCCGCCGCGCAGGGCAACTCCGCCTCGCCGCTCTATCATCAATGGCTGACCCCCGAGACCTTTGCAGCCCAGTTCGGCGTCGCCGACTCTGACATCTCCGCCGTGCAGGCCTGGCTCCAGTCGCAAGGCTTCACCCTCAACGGCGTCGGCCGCAGCCGCGACCGCATCACCTTTTCCGGCACGGCCGGGCAGGTGACGGCGGCATTCGGCACGGAGCTGCACCACTTCAAGGTGGACTCCGTCCTGCACTTTGCCCCGGCATCCGACCTCTCCCTGCCGTCGGCTTTGGCTCCCCTGGTCTCCTCCGTGCAGCACCTTTCGGACTTTCGTCCCAAGCCGGCCATTCGGTACCCCTCCGCGCAGCCGGCCTACACCTCCAGCCAGTCAAACCCGCAGAACCACTTCCTCACCCCTGCCGACATCGCCACCATGTACGACATCAAGCCGGAGTACAACGCAGGGTACAACGGCATGGGGCAGAATATCGCCGTTGCCGGGCAGTCCTATATCAACACCCAGGACGTGCAGCGCTTCCAAAGCGCGGCAGGTTTGCCCGTCAATCTGCCCAATCTCGTTCTGGTGCCCAACTCGGGCACCTCGGCGACCCTTCAATTGCTGGGCGACGAAGGCGAGTCGGATCTGGACACGGAGTACACCAGCGGCATCGCCCCCGGCGCCGGCATCGATCTGGTGTACACCGGCGACAGCCCCAACCACGATGTCTTCGACGCCGTGACCTACGCGGTTACCGAGGACATCGCGCCTATCGTCACCCTGAGCTACGGAGACTGCGAACTCAACAGATCCACGGCTGACCTGAACAGCTATAACGCCGTCGCGGAACAGGCGACCGTGCAGGGGCAAACCCTGATCACCGCCTCGGGCGACAACGGATCCACAACCTGCCATGGAGACACGGACCTGAGCACCGCCCAGCAGGAAACGCCCTCGGTCGATTTCCCGGCGAGTTCGCCGTACTACACCGGCATCGGCGGAACGCAGATGATCGCAGGCGCCTCCACACCCGGAAGCACAACCTATTGGGCGGCCGCCAACGGCTCGGACAACATCAGTTCCCTGCTGAGCTATGTGCCCGAGGTCGTGTGGAATGAGGACGCGCCGCCGACGGCGAGCTCGACCGGAGGACTTTCGTCAGGCGGTGGCGGCGCCAGCGTCGTCTTCGCCCGGCCCAGCTGGCAAACCGGCGTGCCCGGCATCCCCGCGGGGCCTTACCGCCTCGTGCCCGATATTGCCCTGCAGGCTTCGACCGGCACCCCCGGCTATCTGTACTGCAGCAGCGATCCCAACAGCTTTCAACCCAGCCAGACGAGCAGCTGCACCAACGGCTTTCGCGATACCGCCACCGGCCTATTGACCGTCGCGGGGGGTACCAGCTTCGGCGCTCCCATCTTCGCCGGCCTTGTGGCCATTTTGAACCAGGCGACGCACGCCGCGGGCCAAGGCAATATCAACGTCACCCTGTATGGCCTGGCGAGCAACCCCACCACCTACGCTTCGGCCTTCCACGACATCACCTCCGGCACCAACGCCTGCACGGCGGGGGCAACCTTCTGCTCCGCCGCGGGGGCGTCCGAGTACGCCGCGGGCGCCGGCTATGACGAGGCCACCGGCCTGGGCTCCATCGATTTCGCGAAGCTCGTCGCGGCCTGGCCCGCGACGGCGCAGTCCGTCAAAACGGCCTCGAGCATCTTCATCTCGCTGGCCAATAACAACCCAGCGGCCGGCACAACGGAACAAGTAACAATCAACGTTGGCGGCGGGAGCGCCAGCCCGGTCAGTCCCACCGGAACGGTGAACGTTCTGCTCGACGGCACGGTGATCGCCTCCGCGCTTCCGCTGTCCTCAACGGGGTCCGTAACGACCAGCTTCACCGCGCCCGCCTCGACCGGATCGCACGTCATCGCCGCGGCGTACTCCGGCGACAGTACCCACGCATCTTCCACGGGCAGCGTCACCTTCAACATCGGCTCGCTCACACCCATAGGCGCCTTCACCCTCTCCGCCGGGCCAATTACGGTCGCCGCCAACAGCACTGGCAGCTCCACGATCATGGTGATCCCTTCAAGCGGCTATGTGGGAACGGTGAACTTCACCGTAACCTCCGCGCTGCCGGCGAACATCTGCTACGGCATCAACCCGGTCGACGTCGACGCCCCGCCCCCAACCGGCACCTTGACCTTCGGCACGGGCGCCGCCTGCTCCGGCGCGGCGGTGCGGTTGGGTACGCCAGGATCGCAGGCAATCACGTCCAAGGGCGGCCATGCGGCGGTCGCCTCCGCGCCGCCTAAACCAGGACACGAACCAAGCCACGGGAAGGAGATCGCGACGGCTCTCGCGGGCCTTCTGGCGATCGGTTTCTTCACCCGCCGGCGTCCACGGCTGCCCTCTCTGCTCGCCCTCGGAGCCCTGTCCCTGATGGTCAGCCTTGGGCTCGGCGGCTGCGGCAGTTCCACGGCTCCGGTGACGCCGCCAGGCGGCACGACTTCCCCGGCCAGCTACACCGTAACCCTCGTGGGCACGGACTCCGTGACGGCGGCGATCACCTCCTCGACGACCTTCACCTTAACCGTCAACTGATCACCGGAAAAAGCGACTACAGGCCCGGATGGCCCAGCTATCTGGGCCTTTTCACGTGTACACAGACTGTTTTATTCCCCTCCCGGATTGTGGCGGCGCGAACCCTGGGTTACAGTGAAGACGAACCTCTGAAAAAGCAGTGAAACTCCGGTCGACCTTTCCTAGGCCGCCAGGGATGTTGCATTCGTTTTGGCTTTCGCCGCCAAACGGAGCCGCTGAGTCATATCCCGCGGCAGCCCTGGCCTTATAGCAGTTCTCCTGATGGTGTACAGCGAAGGAAAAACGTTCGCGTCAGTTGGAGGCAAGCTGAATGGGTGTAAGCAGGCGGCAGTTCCTCACGCGGGTAGGCCAGGCGGGCGGTTATTCGGCCGCGTTCCTCGCCATGCAGGGGATGGGTCTGATGGAGACTCGTCCCGCACGCGCAGCGGCGCTGCAGGCTGCACCGGGCTCCGGCAGCGGCACCCGGGTTGCCGTTCTCGGAGCCGGCATCGCCGGTCTGGCCGCGGCGTATGAGCTCCAGGCGCTCGGCTACACGGTCACCGTGCTCGAGGCACGCACACGTCCCGGCGGCCGCAACTACACCGTCCGCGGCGGCGACACTGTAGAGCTCTTGGACGGCTCCTCGCAGCCATGCATCTGGGCGGCCGGCCACTATCAAAACTTCGGTCCCGCGCGCCTGCCCTCCATTCACACTCACATCCTCGGCTACTGCCGCAAGCTCGGCGTGGAGCTGCAGGTCGAGGTCAACATGAGCCGCTCGGCGCACCTGCAGAACGATGCAGCCATGGGCGGCCAGCCCGCCGTCATGCGCCAGGTGGTGAACGACACCCGCGGCCACGTCAGCGAGCTGCTGATGAAGTGCATGAACCAGGGCGCACTCGACGCCGAAATCACCGGCGGCGACCGCCAGCGCATGATGGACTTCCTCCGCGTCTACGGTCCGCTCGACCAGGCCGGCAAGTACACCGGCAGCGACCGTGCCGGCTACAGCAGGATGGCTGGTGCGGGCGATGTCACCGGCGTGCTCAGCCAACCCATCGATATGGGTACCCTGCTCGACGCAAAGTTCTGGCAGGGCATGCTCTTCGACGAGCAGTTCGACATGCAGGCGACCATGTTTCAGCCCGTCGGTGGCATGGATCGCATCCCTTTCGCCTTCGCCAAAGCGCTCGGCGATATCGTGCAGTATGACGCTCCCGTCACCGCGATGCAGAAGACCCCCCACGGCGTGGAGATCCGCTATACCCAGGGCGGCGCACCCAAGACCCTCGCTGCCGATTACTGCATCTGCGCTCTGCCCCTGACCACCCTGCGCAAGATCGACAACAATCTCAGCGCCGCGCACAAGCGGGTCATCGATGGGTGCACCTACGCAAACGCCTACAAGATCGCCTGGGAGAGCCGCCGCTTCTGGGAGCAGGACTACAACATCTACGGCGGCCTGGAGTTCTGCACGGCCGGCTGCAGCCCCATCTGGTTCCCCTCCGCGGGATTGTTCTCGGACCGCGGCGTCGTGGTCAGCGGCTACTCGGATGAGCGCGGCACACCCTTTGAAGCTCTGTCGCTGGAAGCCAAGTTTGCCGAAAGCCGCAAGTCCATCGAGCGGCTGCACCCCGGTCACGGCGCCGAGCTCGAAAAACCGGTGTACTTCGGCTGGGGCAAGGCGCAATGGAACGAGGGCTCGTGGATTCGCGGCTACGGCCCGGACCAGGGGGAGAACGATGAGGCCCGCGAACACAGCCCGGCCGCCGCCGGCAGCGGGGAGGACGCGGCCAAGCAGCAGGCCCCCGGCGTCGCGCTCAACTCCCAAACCGGCCAGGGCGCCGCGCCCGCCCTCGCGCGTACGGCAACCAATCCCGGCTACCAAGCCATCATCCAGCCCGACGGCCCCATCCTCTTCGCCGGCGACCACACCACCCACGTCGTCGCTTGGCAGGAAGGCGCGGCTCTCAGCGCCCTGCGCGCCGTGCAACTGCTCAGCGATCAGGTGAAAGCAGCCAAACTCGCACGTTCTCCCGTATCCTCTTGAATTTGTCATCCCGCAGCGCAGCGGAAGGACCTGCTTTCCCCCCGCCGTTCCGCAAACGCCCAAGGAGAACCCATGAAGCTCCGCACCCTCCTCCCGCTCGCCGCCGCACTGACCCTCGCCCCCGCCTTTGCACAAACCGCGGTGCGCCACATCCAGACCGGCAAGTCCCCCATCGCCACCGGCGTCTGGGCGGGCGACACCCTCTACCTCAGCGGCCAGCTCGCCGACCCGGTCACCCCCGCCGACGCCGCCAAAGGCACCCCCGCCGTCTACGGCGACACCAAAACCCAAGCCGCGAGCGTCTTCGCGAAAATTCAGAAAGCATTGCAAACGCAGGGGCTAGACATGAAGGACGTGGTCAAGATGACGGTCTTCCTCGGCCCCGATCCCAAGACCGGCAAACTCGACTTCGCCGCCATGCAAAGCGAGTACGTGAAGTTCTTCGGCACCCCCGTCCAGCCCAACAAGCCCGCGCGTTCCGCCTTCCAGGTCGCCGCCCTGGCTGCTCCCTGGGCGCTGCTGGAGATCGAAGTGATCGCGGTCAAGGGAAAATAGGTCTTTCCCGCGCCCTCGACAAGGGAATCTCTGAATAAGTTCTGATGTCGCCTTTGGAGGGAGCGTAGGGCTTCACAGGCTGCGGAAAAACTCTTTTGTAGGAACGACCCGAAAATCTCATCGTGCGAGGATGCCCTACAAACAACCGATGCGAATTTTGGTGATACTTTGCCATGTCGCCAGACCTCCAAATTTTACGAATTTTGGATTCCTGAAGAGTTTTTCCGCACCTGTTCAGTCCTACGACAGAACGGCTAAATACAAGGGCTTCACAGGCTGCGGAAAAACGGTGCTTTTGGGAAGGGGGTGGCTTCAGCCACCCCGTAAGTGCTTTGTTCATAATCCGGCTTTAGCCGCTGGGGTGCGGTTTCGCCTGTGCAGAGTCTTTTTCCGCAGCCTGTTCAGCCCCGGGCATTGTGTTGGGCCCCATCCATTCACTTGATCAGAGCTTCCCAGAGCTTGCGGTGCATCAGAAGCCGTTCGGGAAGCGTCGGAAACTTGAATTGGTCCCCCACGGAGCCGTAAGGCAGCCGCGTAAGAGACTAGTGAAAGGACCTCCCATGCAAAAGTTCTCCCGTCTCGCCCTGGCCGTAATCCTTGCCGCACCCGCCGTGCTCATGGCGCAGGCACCGGCCAGCCCGGCCGCCGTTCAGCCCGGATCTGTCCCCGTCACCTCGCAGACCCCGGCCACGCCCAACGGCCAGACCACGACCACGACCAGCCCTGCCCCCGCCACCAAATCCGAGCGTAAGGCGCAGCGCAAGCAGCAGAAACAAGAAGAAAAGGCCGCCAAGGACAACGCCAAAGCCGCCAAGGACAATGCCAAGGCATTGAAAGCACAAGACAAAGCCACGAACGCCGCCGAAAAGACGCAGCCCCAGTGAACCATGAATTGCTTACAGGTATAAAAGGTGTCATCTCGACCGGAGCGCCGGGCCCAAACGACAGCTTTTCGTCGTTTGGGTGGCAGCAGACAGCTTTACCGTCTGCGCAGTGGAGAGGCCCATGTATTTTGTGTGCTGTTGCACAAAGGTCTGCGTAGCTACGGAAATTGGCTCCAGTCGAATTGGAGGCAATCTGCTGCCGCCTCCGCATAGCGATGCGAGGCGTCTCAGCCGTAACCGACACTTTCGTGCCATGCGATGCGAGAGGAGTGGTATTTGCGCGTGGAGCCCGCCGCCTCAAGATTTTTCTGGAGCGCTGAGCGGAGCATTACACCTCCGTAACCGGCTGCCTGGTGACCCTTTTGTTGAAGAAAAATGTTCCGAAAACTGTCGGCGGCGCTATCCTAGTGAACGGCCACTCAGGCAGGTTCGGAGGTGTTTTCTATTGGCAGAGGTTCGTGTTCAGGAGGGTGAGCCCCTCGAGAATGCCCTGCGCCGCTTCAAGCGCAAGGTGCAAACCGAGGACATCATCAAGGAAGTCAAGCGCCACTCCTTCTATCTCAAGCCAGGCGAAAAGCGCCGCGTCAAAGAAGCTTTGGCTCGCAAGCGTAATCGCAAGAAGGTTCGCAAAGAGCAGGACTAAGCTCCCTCAGCAGTTCTGCCGGTCTTTCGCTGACGTTCTGTTCTTCTGCAAGGTTGCGGTGTTGCACGAAAAGAGGGGGAGCGCGGTGTGCTCCCTCTCTTTTCCGTTGGTATTCCCCTCCGGTCAGTTGAGTTTCGCGCCGGCGGTTCCGGGCCCCTGTCGTAAAGCGGTACAGGCCTGATGCCCATGCAGCAGTTCTCCGATACAGCATGCATGCAGCTCACGTCTCATTCCCGAACTCTGGGAGAGGGTGCTATGGACTTCGTGGATCGGCTTTTGCGGTGTTCCGATTGCGGTAACGACTTCGTCTTCACGGCTGGCGAGCAGCTGTTCTTCTTTGATCGCCAGTTCAAAAATGACCCGAAACGCTGCAAGCTTTGCAAGGCAAAGCGCGCAGGGTTGGGCCGGTCAACCGAAGGCGCGGCTGCCGTCGCTGCTTTGCCACTGTCGCGCACGGAAACGCGCACGGAGTGCTCTGCGTGCGGGGTGGAAACCACGGTGCCGTTCAAACCAACGCAGGGCCGTCCGGTCTTCTGCCGATCGTGCTTCCAGCTCAAACGCGTTCCCGATGCCGTAGCCACGGTCGCGGGGCTCGATCCCGCGTCCTCGCTGCAGGCCGCGGCTGGGGAGCGGACCGGGATGGCCGTCTCTGCACATGCCTCCATGGCCTCGGCAACCATGGAAAGCATCGCTGAGATGCCGGCGGCGGCATTGGCCACCGCGGAGATGAGTACACCGGCGCTGGAGATGGGAGCCCTTGATGCAGCTCAGGGCTAGGGAGCAGTTCTCCTTAAGGGAATCTCTGAATAAGTCTTATCCATCGCCTTTGGGAGGGAGCGTGGGGCTTCAGCCCCACGGTAAACGGCCAAATAGAGGGGCTTCACAGGCTGCGGAAAAACGCTGCTTTTGGGTAGGGGGTGGCTTCAGCCACCCCGTAAGTGCTTTGTTTCATCATCCGGCTTTAGCCGCTGGGGTGCGGTTTCCGCCCGCGCAGTGTCTTTTTCCGAAGCCTGTGAAGCCCCGGCATTTTGTTGGGCCCAATCCATTTACTTGATCAGAGCTTCCTCAGACCTGCCGTTGGAAGCGTGATCGAATGCCAGTTTTCGTAAGGGGAACTGGCGCGAACGTTTTTCCCTTTGCTCTACGTCATCCGGAGAACTGCTATAGCCGGGCGAAACACCTGGGGTGACCTCTCGGCGAGGGGGTGTCCGCGCATCTCACCGCAGAGCTGCTTACGCATGTTTCGCATCCCCGCTATCTCCCAAATCTCACAAATCTCCGAAGACACGGCCCTTTTCCCTTGGAACAAGAGCACGCCTTACCCCGCCCTCGAATCCACGGTCGCGGTCGGCCTGGCTCTGTTTCTGGGACAGATGACCGGCCATGAGAGTGCCGCTTCCATCGCGGCAGGCTCGGCGTTCACCGTGGGTTTTGCGGTCTTCCATGAAGCACTCGCATCCACGCTGCTCAGCATGGGCCTGCTGACCCTGGGCATCGCGTCGGCGACGCTGGCCGGCAGCCTGGGCGCGCACTGGACTCCTGTCGTCCTCTTGCTTTGCGTCGTGGCCGCGATCAACTACGGCCTGCTGGCCGGAATTGGCAACACCACGGGCTGGATCGGCCAGCAGTGTGGCGTATTCGTCATCGTCAGCAGCTACTTTTCACAAGGGGTGCACTATGCCGTGGGCCGCGGCTCGATGGTGCTCGCCGGCGGCGCGTTGCAGATGGCGGTATACGCGCTTTCGACGCTCTTGCATCGCCACGGGCACCCCGGCGACCCTGCCC
Organism: Granulicella sp.; assembly: GCA_965276885.1. Classification (GTDB taxonomy): domain Bacteria; phylum Acidobacteriota; class Terriglobia; order Terriglobales; family Acidobacteriaceae; genus Granulicella. The sequence goes on from OZ255702.1 coordinate 311,533, forward strand.
CGCCGCCGCTGCTTCGCCAGCTGCGCACCCGCTCCGCGCAGCTTTGGCGCTCCCTGCGCGGCGAGCTTCACTGGACAGCCGATATCACCGGCTATGTCCTGCGTTTGTCCGTCACCCTTGGCCTGAGTACCGCCCTGTACCGCAAACTGCACTGGCATAACGGCTATTGGGCGCCCATGACCGCGCTTTTGGTGCTGAAACCGAAATGGGCAAACACGCTGAGCCGCGGCGTTGCCCGGCTCACGGGAACACTGGTTGGGGCTGCCCTCTGCGCGCTTCTCGCCATCCATCCGATTTTTCATCATTGGGCGTACTTTGTCTTGATCGTGGCCACCGCCTGGATCTGTTTTGCCTTGCAGGCCGTAAATTATGCCGCATTTTCTACATTTCTGACCATGTACACCGTTTTTTTATTCGCCTTTGGCGGCTTCTCCGAGCGCTCCGCCGCGGGCCTGCGCCTGATGAACACGGCGCTGGGCGGTGGACTCGCGCTTCTGGTGGATTTCCTCGCCCAGAAGCTCGGTCCCAGACTGTTTGCCGTCCCTCCACCAGAGCCCGTCGTTACAACGCGGTAACCACGTCCTCCACTGCCACGCAAGTTCGTACAATGGAGAAACTGTGACCCTCGACTTTTTAGGCCAGCTTCAGCGCACCCATGGCTGCGGTGCCCTCCGCGCCGCCTCTGCGGGCGAAACCGTAACCCTGATGGGTTGGGTAAATCGCCGCCGCGACCACGGCGATCTCATCTTCTTCGATCTTCGCGACCGCTCCGGCATCACCCAGGTCGTCTTCGACAAGAGCATCTCCCCCGAGGCCCACGCCAAGGCGGAAGCGGCCCGGCCGGAGTTTGTCGTCGCGGTTACCGGCACGGTTCGCCTGCGCGAGCCCGGCATGACCAACCCCAAGATGCTCACCGGCGACATCGAGGTCGTCGGGCAAACGTTGCTTCTGCTCAACGACGCCAAAACCCCGCCCTTTTCACCTGCCGAGGACGCCATCGCCAACGAGGAGGTGCGGCTGAAGTACCGTTACCTCGACCTGCGCCGCCCGGAGATGCAGCACAACTTCGCCGTGCGCTCCAGGGTCGCCATGGCCATCCGCAACTATCTCGTCGAGCAGGGCTTTCTGGAGATCGAAACGCCCTGCATGACGCGTTCCACCCCCGAAGGCGCGCGCGATTACCTCGTTCCCAGCCGTGTGCATCCGGGACACTTCTACGCGCTGCCGCAGAGCCCGCAGATCTTCAAGCAGATCCTGATGATCGCCGGCTTCGACCGCTACTTCCAGATCGCGCGCTGCTTCCGTGACGAGGACCTCCGCGCCGACCGTCAGCCCGAGTTCACCCAGATCGACCTCGAAATGACCTTTCCACAGCAGGAGACCGTCTTCCGCATCGCCGAGGGCTTCCTCCGCGCCGCCTTCCAGGCCGCCGGAGTCGAGCTGCCGCTGGAAGCCTTCCCGCGCATGACCTACGACCAGGCCATCGCCAGGTACGGCATCGATAAACCCGACATGCGTCTGCCTGCGATGGTGGATCTCTCGCAGGAGTTGACCGACACCCTAAGAACGCAGCTCAAAATCGACCCCCAGCTGCCCGTCTACGGCTTCACCATCCCCAAATCCGGAGCGATGAGCGGCACGCAAAAGCGCGCCTTCATTGACGAGATTCGCAAGGGCTTCGGCGACTGCGGCCTCGACTTCCTCGACGTCGCGCGTTTGCGCACCAATGAGGTCTTTTATCCCCTCGCCGAAGCGATCGCGGCAAAGCTCACCGCCGAGCAGATCGTCTTTAACAGCGCCCGCGGCGGGGCGGAACCGCTCAACTTTACCCAGGAAGACCTCGCCGTCGTCATCACGCCCAAGCCCGGCACCCCCGAGATCTGGGGCAACGACCGGCAATGGATTCCCAAGCGCGTCGGCCAACTCCGCTTGGAACTCGCCAAGAAGTTCGCCGACAAACACCGGCTCTTCGAGAAAACCGGCAGCGCTAAGGACTTCCGCTTCCTCTGGGTTACCGATTTTCCGATGTACGAGTGGAACGAGGAGCATAAGCGCTGGGACGCCGCGCACCACCCGTTCACCTCGCCGCACGAGGAGGACATCCAATCCGGCGCGCTCCGCAACGACAAGGGCGCGGTGCGCGCGCTGGCCTATGATGTGGTGCTGAACGGCACCGAGCTCGGCTCCGGCTCCATCCGCATTCACCGCAAGGACGTGCAGGCGGAGATCTTCCGCACCCTCGGCATGACGGATGCGGAAGCCCACGAGCGCTTCGGCTTCTTTCTCGACGCGCTCGAGTACGGCACGCCTCCGCACGGCGGCATCGCGCTCGGCCTCGACCGCATTGTGATGATTCTGGCCGGAGCGAACTCTCTCCGCGAGGTCATCGCCTTTCCCAAAACCGCCAAGGCGATCGATCTTATGGTGGACGCACCCACACCGGTTTCAGAACTCCAACTGCGCGAGCTGAACCTCCGCATCGCCCACAAACCCTGAACAGCATCGCCTTCGCTCTTTTGGTTTGTCCTTCCCCTTGAGCGCAGTCGAACGGGAGGCAACCTGCCTTTGCCTGGGTTAAAATCGGACCTCAGGAGCCATCATGTCCGCCGCACTTGCAAAACCCGAACTGATCCCGGTTGGGCTGATCAAGACCATCGGCGAAACCGGACCGATGTACGAGGTGCTCGGCCCAGCGCCGAGGGGTCCCAAAGGAGCGATGGTCCATATCCGCGTCTTCTTTACAGAAGAAGAACTGGATTATCCGGTGGCAGACATGCTTGAAGATCCGGTCAAACCCTGATGCTGGCGATTGCTTTTGATCTGGTCGTGGCAGAGGTGGATCGGCTGCATCCGCGCAGTGTACGGGCAGCCTACGCCGACATAGGCCGTGTGATGTCGAAGCACGGCTACCGATGGATACAGGAAGCGTATACATGGGCGGCGACAGCGACCTCGGAACGCTGATTTTGCTGATCGATGATCTACGCGCCCTCCCCTGGTTCTCTGCTTCCGTGCGCGACATCCGCGCCTTCCGCGTTGAACAATGGTCGGACATGACCCGGGTCGTCAAAATTTAGTCCGGATGTTCCCGCTTTGTGCGCTCACCCGCACCCATCTGAGCACCCGGCGAGCCCGGGCGCCTGTGCAATCATCCGTGTGTGCCCCAAACCAGCAGCAACCCCATCATGACCGTAATCCGGTCGAGCAGTATTCAGGCCCTGCGCTCCGCTCGCAGCACCCAGGCCCACACCGCGGAAACCTCGTTTTATCCCGCGCTCGCCAACCTCTTCAATGCCGTAAGCGATACTCTCACCCCGCGCGTCCCTCTTTCTTCCGCACCCCAGCACCACCGCCTCGCGCAAGCTGCCCGACGGTGGTCTCTATGTCACCCCCAAGCGGCGGCAGGCCGAGCCCACCCCCCGGGCAGCGCCCCGAACGCGGCGGCGTCGAGGTGAAGGCTCCGGCGGAATCCCTCGCCGCCCTCGCCCAAAGCGAACAGGTCCGCGCCTACCTCGCTGACTTCGGCCTCTGCCTGATCACCAACTACCGCCAGTTCCAGCTTCTCGATCTCGGCAACGGCGAACCGCGCATTCTCGAAAGCTACGACCTCGCCCGCAGCGAGACAGACCTGTGGAGCCTTCCGGCCGCCGGTCTCATCCGCGAGCATAGGGTCACGCTGCCGGACTTTCTCGCCCGCGCCCTCACCCGCCGCGTTCCGCTCGAAAAACCCAAGGACCTGGCATGGCTGCTCGCCTCCTACGCCCGTGAAGCCCGCGCCCGCGCCGAAACCCACCCGCTGGCCGCCTTCGCCGCCGTTAAATCCGCGCTGCAGGATTCGTCACACCCGCGCTCCCCATCCAAAGTGACGTGGCCGATACTCTCACCCAGACAGAGCGCAGCAGACGGATGGCGCTGATACGTGGGAAAAATACTGGACCCGAGATGACTGTGCGCAAGCTGGTGCACAGCCTAGGATACCGCTATAGGCTTTATGGCTCATCCATATCTGGTAAACCTGATCTTGTCTTTGCAGGTCGTAAAAAGGTTATTTTCGTCCACGGCTGCTTCTGGCATAGGCATCCGGATAGCGCTTGCAAGCTAGCCCGGATGCCAAAGAGCCGATTAGAGTTCTGGACTCCCAAGCTGGAGAAAAATCGGCAACGAGACGAATACGTAGTCAAGGAATTGGCCGAACAGGGGTGGGAAGCTTTAACGATTTGGGAATGCGAACTTGCTAACATGCCCGCCGTTGCCGAAAGGGTAAAATCATTTCTGGACCGATGAAATCAATAGAGCTGTTTGCGGGCGCGGGGGGCCTGGGCATCGGCCTCCATGAGGCGGGCTTCATGCCCGTGCACGTGATTGAGCGTGATCTCTACTGCTGCGACACTATTCGACGGAACCAAAGCCTCAAGATTGAAGCCGTCAAGGGCTGGGATGTGCTCCGTTGTGACGTCCGCACGATCGACTTCAAAAAATATGAGGGAAGGGTCGATCTCGTTTCGGGAGGCCCACCATGCCAACCGTTCTCTGTGGGCGGTAAACATCAGGCCTACAACGATACCCGTGATATGTTCCCCGAAGCGGTTCGCGCGGTGCGCGAAGCGAAGCCTAAAGCATTTATTTTTGAGAACGTTAAGGGGCTGACGCGGACGACTTTCCGCAATTACTACGAGTACATCAAGCTGCAAATGGAATATCCCATGGTTTCCCGGAAAGATGAAGAGAACTGGATGGATCATCTTGCGCGACTAGAGGGCCACCATACGAGCGGAAAACGGGATGACCTGCACTATCAGGTAGTCGCCCAGGTATTGAACGCCGCCAATTTTGGAATCCCACAGCGGCGCGAGCGGGTCTTCTTCGTTGGCTTCAGAGACGATTTGAACATTTCGTGGAGTTTCCCGCACGAGACCCATTCCTTCGAGGCTCTTGTGTGGGAGCAGGTAATGGAGTCCACGTATTGGGAGCGGAACCGAGTGGCCAGCGGCGCTCGATGCGTTTCACTGCGAATGTTAGAGAAGGCCCGGAACCTTGAAGAGAAGCCCTCCACGTCCGCGTGGCGCACGGTCAGGGACGCTCTTGTCGGCCTTCCTGATCCAGAAATGCAGCAGCGAAAAGCCGCGGAGATTTGGAACCATCAGTTCCAGCCAGGAGCCAGGGCCTACCCGGGTCATACTGGCAGCCAGTTGGACGAGCCTGCAAAGACTCTCAAGGCCGGTGTTCACGGTGTCCCAGGCGGCGAGAATATGCTTACTCGCGCGGACGGTTCGGTGCGGTACTTTTCCATCAGGGAGAGTGCGCGTCTCCAAACGTTCCCGGACAATTACATCTTCCATGGCTCGTGGAGCGAAGCCATGAGGCAGCTCGGAAACGCAGTGCCGGTGGAACTCGCTCATTGCGTCGGTAACGCAGTGATGGAGAAGCTGAGCGCATGAGCACAGCGAGATCCCAGCCCTACAATCCACTCGATAAACTTAACCTAGCAAAGAGTATCGAAACAGAGCTACTGGAACGACCCGCGATCACTCTCTCCGAGACGGACTCCATCGTTGGCGCTGGAGTGTACGTCATTTATTACTCCGGTCCTTTTCCGGCCTATGCTCTGCTCGCCTCGGCAAATGTGGAAGGAGCCATTGCCAAACCTATCTACGTCGGAAAGGCAATTCCGAAAGGGGGCCGCAAAGGGGGCCTGAGCCGCGATGTCTCGGCCTTTGGAAAGGCCTTGGCTGATCGTCTCCGCCAACACGCAAGCTCCATATCGGAGGCTTCAAACCTGGAACTCGCCGACTTCAGTATTCGTCATCTAGCACTGGACGACATCTGGATCCCATTGGGCGAGAACATTCTGATTGAGACGTTTAAGCCTGTATGGAACGTCGCTCTTGACGGCTTCGGCAACAAAGACCCCGGGAAGCGGAGAGCCACACAGTACAAGTCGCCTTGGGACGTGGTTCATCCGGGACGACAATTCGCGGAAAAGCTCGCCAACCCACCGGCGACGGCGGAGTTCCTAATGCAGCGAATAGAAGACTATTTTGCCGGAAAGCGTCCGGCTAAACTGCCAAAGGCGCTTGTCGAACAAGAGGCTGAGGAACAGGCTGAGGCCGAAGAAGCAGCCGACGAGTCGTAGCCGAAGGCACCCCACGATCAGCGCAACGCCGCCCGCTTCGCCGTGACTGCCGGCTGGGGAGGCGCGGGCCAGGGCTCCACCGTGATGCCCCACCGCGGCAAAGCCCCCGAGCGCGACTGGACCGCCGTCGAACGCGAACGCCTCGCCACTCTCGCCGCGACCCAATCCTCTCGCTCGATGAAGCACTGGCTCTGCTGGGCGAGCGCTGCGTGGATGTCCACCTCAACGGCGCCTCGCTCTGGTCGGGCGTCCCGTTGCAGGTCTGGGAGTACACCCTGGGCGGCTACCAGGTACTCAAAAAGTGGCTCAGCTACCGCGAACTTTCCCTCCTCGGCCGCCCGCTCCACGAGGACGAGGTCCGCTACTTCGCCCAGGTCGTCCGCCGCATCGCCGCCATCCTCCTGCTCGGCCCACAACTGGACCGCAGCTACGCCGCCCTTCTACCCACCGCCACCGGCCTGTGACACCACCACCGCCCTCGCCGGCTGCCTGGCCCGACCCGCCCAACACGGCTGCACATCGCCACGAACCTTTTGCATAGAATGGCTGCAGCGGGTTTTACCCCTCTCTACAGCAATGTGCGGCCCGGGTGCTCGATACAACCCTCCATTTGCACTTGAAGTACCCAAGTAAGTTCCACGTTTCTAAGACTTTGCACCCAAAGTACCGGTACCCCGCTGAATATGCGCATCTCCGTCCTATCCTCGCTCTACGCTCTCGCCGCCTGCTGCACGGGCCTGGCGCAAGCTCCGGCGCGCCCCGATCTTGGCCCCAACGTCCTGATCTTCGACTCCTCGCAGCCCACGGCGGCGATGCAGGCGGCCATCGATCATGTCTATGCCGCACAGCAGCACAGCGAGTTCGGCCCTGAGCGCAACGCCATCCTCTTCCTGCCCGGCGAGTACCACGTCGATGTGCCCGTCGGCTTCTACACCGAGGTACGCGGCTTAGGCGCGACGCCGGACGCCGTGCACATCACCGGCAACGTGCACGCCGACGCCAGCCTGCCCAAGGACAACGCCACCTGTACCTTCTGGCGCGGCGTGGAGAACTTCGCCATAACGCCCACCGGCGATCCCCAAGCCGGGATTATGCCCGGCACGATGCAATGGGCCGTCTCCCAAGCCGTGCCCATGCGCCGTATGCACATCGAAGGCAACCTGGTGCTGCACCAGAAGCACGGCTGGGCCTCCGGCGGCTGGATGGCCGACACGCTGGTCGACGGGGGCGTCGATTCAGGCACGCAACAGCAGTGGATCTCGCGCAACAGCGACTGGGCGAGCTGGACCGGCTCCAACTGGAACATGGTCTTCGTCGGTGTGCCGCACGCTCCCGCGGGCGCCTGGCCCCAACCCGCCTACACGGAGATTGCGCAAACCCCCATCGTGCGCGAGAAGCCGTTCTTACAGGTCAATGCCGCCGGCTTCTGGAGCGTCCGCGTTCCGGCGCTCGCGGCCAACACCGCGGGCGTGAGTTGGAAGAGCGGCCCGGCGCCCGGCCACGACATCCCGCTCAGCAGTTTTTACATCGCCCACGCCGGCCGCGATACAGCGGCCAGCATCAATGCCCAGCTAGCAAGTGGAAGACACCTGCTGCTGACGCCCGGCATCTATGAGCTCACCGAACCCATCCGAGTCGTGAAGCCCGGCACAGTGGTTCTCGGGCTCGGATTCGCCACGTTACGCCCGATGACCGGCAAAGCCGCGATGCTCACCGCCGACGTCGACGGCCTCACTCTCGCAGGTCTGCTCTTCGACGCCGGTCCCGCACTCTCCCCTGTGCTGCTGCAAATTGGCGCCCCCGGCAGCCACGCGCACCACCGGGCAAACCCCATCGTGCTCCATGATGTCTTCTTCCGCGAAGGCGGCGCCGATGCCGGCAAGACCGTCGGCAACCTTGAGGTGAACTCCAGCGACACGATCATCGATCACACCTGGATCTGGCGCGCGGACCACGGCCACGAAGTCGGCTGGGACAAAAACCTCAGCCGGAACGGCCTCGTGGTCAACGGCGACGACGTAACCGCCTATGGGCTATTCGTCGAGCACCATCAGCAGTTTCAGGTGCTGTGGAACGGCGAACGCGGCCGCAGCTATCTGTATCAGTCGGAGATCCCCTATGACCCGCCCAACCAAGCGGCCTACACCAGCGCGCCTGGGACCGACGGCTGGGCCTCCTACAAGGTCGCAAACACCGTGCATCAGCACGACGCCTGGGGCCTGGGTATGTACAGCGTCTTTACCTACCCAGACGTCTTTCTCACGCGAGCGATCGAAGCCCCCGAAGTGCCAGGCGTACGCTTCCACGACATGATCACCACCTGCCTGAACAACTACGGCGGCATCCGCAACATCATCGACGACCGAGGCGGTGCGGCGACCTGTCATCCGAAGCAGTGGCCGCGACTCACGGAGTTTCCGCTCAGTCGCTCCGGCGATCGATGATACCCGGCATTCCGGCCGACAAACGTGCGGAGATACCCTCCACCCCCACCGCAGCGCTCCAAAGCGCATGGGATTATCGATACTCTGCTAGTCAAAGAATATGCAGCGTCCACGGCAGCATCAGCATCTTCAAGAGACCGCCTATTCGCCAGCCGCCCAGACACTTACTGGTAATTAACGATGGGCCGCAATCCAAGCACACCGGGCCAAGAGAGGAAACATCCCCAAATGAAAATTCTGCACCTCGACTCCAGCGTCACCGGCGCAAACTCCGTCAGCCGTCCGCTCACCCAGGCCGCCGCGGAGCAGCTGAAGTCCGCAAACTCCGGCGCGGAGTACGTCTATCGCGACCTGGTCAAGAACACCCTGCGCCACTACACCGCCGTCCTGCGCGTGCACGGCACCAATCTGGAGCAGGTCACGCCCGAGCAGAAGGCCGAGCTCCAGACCGGCGAGGAGATCCTCAAGGAGTTCATGAGCGCGGATGTCCTCCTCCTCGGCGCGCCAATGTACAACTTCGGCATCCCCTCGCAGCTCAAGGCCTGGGTCGACCTGATCTGCGTCGCCGGCACCACCTTCAAATACGGAGCCAACGGCCCCGAAGGTCTATGCGGTAGCAAACGGGTCATCGTCATCTCCACGCGCGGCGGCCTGTACGGCCCCGGCTCGCCGTTTGAGCCGTTCGATCACCAGGAAAAATACCTCAGGGACCTCTTCACCTTTCTGGGGATCACTGACATTACGGTCATCACCGCGGAAGGCGTCGCCTACGGACCGGAAAAGGCCACCGAGGCTGTCAATGCCGCCAAAGCCAAGATCGCCGAGCTGAAGTAACCCCTTTCGCCGCTGTAATCAGCCCCCGTACTCCCATAGTGACTCCCAGGGTGCGGGGGAGTCAGCTGAAAACAGTACGCGAGAGCACTGAAATCACTTAGTGGTTACGTTAGTTCCAAATTGGGGTTACGCTTGCTCGTATGCGCCGCCTCTCTCCTCTCTTGCTCCTCGGATTGGCCTTCCCCACCCGCTCGATCGCGCAAACCCCCTGCTTCCCCGTGCCGCTTGCCCAAGCGGCACGGGCCGTCGCCGCGGTCCGGCACGAATTGCACGAAGCGGCTGTAGCGGAGAACGACCCCGGGGTGCCCGCGGCCGTTGCCGCAAACCTCGCTCAGCTGAAGGACGCGCTGAACACTGCGGCGCAGGCGGCCTTTGCCTGTGCCGAACCCTCCGCAAGCCCGGAGGAACTCGAAAAGACCCTCGCCGATGCTCTGCACGCCAATCTCCCCACCGGCAACGAGACGATCATCGAAACCCGCGGAAAAAAGGACCTCGGGGTCTATGGCTCCGATCTGGCCGTGCAGGTGTTTCCGCTGTTCAACTCTCCGCGCTACGTCGAGGTCAACTTCCGCTACGGCATCGAGTGTGGCGATGATAACCTGCTGCTCGTCTTCAAAGCCGCGAGTCCCAACGACGCCCACAGCAGCACAACCGGCGCCTGGCAGGAGGTGCTGCGCTGGGGAGCACCCGGCTACACCAACGTCGGCGACGCCTTCGGCGACTTCATCATGATGACCCCCCTCTCCGGATTTCCCGGCGAGCGCAACTGGCGCTTCGTGGTTGCGCACGGGCAGCCCGGCTGCGGCGCGTCCAACAGTCCCAGCCGCTTCGATCTGGATGTACTTGAGCCCGGCAGCGACCCCGCGCAGCCCCACGTCGTGTGGCACCTCGAACACCCGTACGTCCGTTCCGAGTTGCCGCGGCTTTCCACCACGGAAGACACGCTGACCTTTGAGCTCAGGCTCCCAGAAAAAGCCACAAAAACGGCGAAGGCGCCCGCGGGCACGGACACCTTTCGCTACCACATCGGCAAAGACAATCAGGTTGAGCCGTTAACCACTGCGGTTCCTTCGGCCACCCCGCAGACCCAGGCTAGTACGCGCTCGCCGCGGTAAGCGCCCCCACCTGCGCCTCGCTCAGCTTCAGATCCACGGCCGCAAACAACGCCTCCAGCTGCTCCGTGCTTGTCGCACTCGCAATCGGCGCGGTGATCGTCGGCTGAGCCAACAGCCAAGCCAAGGCAATCGACGCCTGCTCCGCCCCGGTCTCCACGCTCACCTGTTTTAGCGCCGCCAGAATCTTCTTTCCGCGCTCATCGAAGTACTTTTCCACGCGCGAGCCGCGATTCTTGCCCTTCGTATCCTCAACCGTTTGGTATTTGCCGGTGAGGAACCCGGAAGCCAGCGAAAAGTACGGGATCACCCCCAGATCGAACTTGGCAGCCACCGGCGCGAGATCCGACTCATACGCCTGGCGATCGTAGAGGTTGTACTCCGGCTGCAGCGTGGTGTAGCGAGGCAGATCGTGCCCCTGCGCCACCTTTTCGGCCTGCGTCAACCGCGCACCCTTGTAGTTCGACGCCCCGATCGCCCGCACCTTGCCGCTCTTGATCAGCTGGTCATAGGCGCCCAGCGTCTCTTCAAGCGGCGTGTCCGCGTCATCCGTGTGCGACTGGTAGAGATCGATGTAGTCCGTCTGCAAGCGCTGCACGACTCCTCGACCGACTTCAGAATATAGTCCTTCTTCAGCCCTTGGCCGCCATCGCCCATCTTGAACCCGACCTTGGTGGCGAGCACAACCTGCTTGCGCTTTCCGCTTCTGGCAAACCACTTACCCAGAATTGTCTCCGACTCGCCGCCCTGGTGGCCCGGAATCCACACTGAGTACACATTGGCCGTATCGACGGCATCGAAGCCGCGGTCGGCAAAGGCATCCAGCAGATCGAACGAGGTCGCCTCATCCGCCGTCCATCCAAACACATTGCCGCCAAACACCAACGGCACAATCTCCAACCCCGACTTGCCCAGCTTGCGCTTCTGCATCAGATTTCTCCCTTGCAGTGTGTCAGATGAGCGCGGGGAGAGATGCGGTGCGAACCTGCAAAGTGTGAACTTTTGTCCAGCCAGTTGTTACCGATGAGTGGGGCGTATCCAACACGAACCGTGTACGCTGTGAGTTCGGCAGTAAGGTACGAAAAAGATAGTAAACTAAGCGAAAACTTGACTCCCGCAACATCACCCAGGAGCTTTCTCCGTGCGTCCACGATTGATTGTGACAGCCCTAGCTGTCCTTGCGGCTACGTCTGCCGCCCACGCTGACACCCTTTCCACCTACACGGCGAGCAACGGCGCATCCACCGCCGGGTATTACGGTCAGGCGTTCACTGTGTCCGGCACGGGCACCTTCACCGACATCGAATTTAGTTTTCTTAGAGCCTGTTCACGATCTTCTGAGTAACAAGACAAGGAAAGCGAGGTGGACCATTTGCAGGCTGGAGTTGAGTTTTCGTTCGCAGTTTTTCCAGAGTCTCCGGCACTTTTCGAGCCAGGCGAAGGAGCGCTCGACGACCCAGCGCCGTGGCATGACGGCGAAGGTGTGCAACTCGCTGCGCTTGGCGACCTGCACGGTGGCGCCGAGCTTTTGCTCAACCGCATCGGCGAACGGTTTGCCGGAGTAGCCGCCGTCCACCAGCACGCTGGCGACTTGCCGCAGGTTTCCGGCGCAACGATCCAAGGCCGCCAGAGCGCCCTGGCGGTCGGTCACCTCGGCCGTCGTAATGGCCACAGCGTGCGGCAGGCCCTGCGTATCGACCGCGATATGGCGCTTGATGCCGGAGACCTTTTTGCCCGCGTCATAGCCCTTCTGGGTGGCCGTGTCTGTGTTCTTCACGCTCTGCGCGTCCACGATCAGAAAGCTGGTCGTGGCGCTGCGCCCCTGTCTGACGCGGGCCTCGCCAACCGATTTTTTTTAAGGCCTGCTCCAGAACGCTGCTGCCGTCCGGACCAGGCTCACTCCACTTGGCGAAGTACGAATGCACGGTGCGCCATTTGGGAAATCCGTCCGGCAGCAGGCGCCACTGGCAACCCGTCTTGAGCAGGTACAACACCCCGCAGAACACCTCGTACAGATCCACCGTGCGCGGCTTGGTCCGCTTGCGAACCCCCTCCAACAACGGACGAATCAACTCAAACCGCTCCCGGCTCACATCGCTTCCGTACACCTTCTCCCGCATAAGGAAAGTGTCAAGGCAAAATGCCCAGCCCGCTAGTAACTAGATCGTGAACAGGCTCTTAAGTTCGGCTTCGCGTCGGCATTTGGTACCGGCTACATCTTCGCGAGCGAGTATTCCGGGACACCCGAGGGCCTTGCCTCGTCGGACTACCTGGCGGCAGGAACAGCTCCGGACGTACAAGGGTCAGCCTATGACTTCGGATCATCGTTCACGTTGGTGGCTGGCCAAACCTACTACTTTTATGAAGACGGATACCTCGCGTTTACTTCCATCGGCCAAGAGGAGGGCCCTGGCCTTGGCCCTCTAGCCGTTTCACCCGGAACGCCCGGGACAAATGCGCCGTTTGTCACTAACCTTAATCAGACCTCGGATTACCTTGTGACTGGCACACCGTCAGCGGCGTCTGTCACCCCCGAGCCCTCGAGTTTCCTTCTTTTAGGTACAGGTCTGCTCGGGGTAGCGGGCGTGATAAAGAAGCGCCTGGCGTAGACTACGGCGCTTTCTTATCGCCCCGGCTTCGGCTGGGGCAATGGAAAACGGCTTTACGGGTTGGTACCAAACAATCTGCTCTCTGGGTTCACACCCGAAGAAGCGACTGTAGCCATTCGGCCCGAAATCCAACCGTCACTTTGATTGGTGCGAGATTGCCAATGCGCTCACCAGCAACTGGCTCCGGTCGAGATGACGCCTTCATACCAACACGGAAACCGCTCTAGTACCGATAAGTCGTCTTGCGTGAATCGACAGTCCCCGGTTCAGGAGTTGCGGTTGGTGGCACTGAGTTTACTTCTTAGAGCCCGAAAAGTGCTTCTATGTTCCTGCTGCCTCTGACTACATGCAAAATCAGCACGTCTGACTGGTCCACGCGGTACAGAATGAGATATTCACCGACGGGAAAACTACGCATGCCGGGACGCAAATCTCCGTCGCGGCGGCGACCTAGATGCGGATCATGGCAAGCAGGTAAAACCTGTCGGTCAAGGAATCCACAAAACGGTCGGCTACGTCCATGCTGCCGCTTTCCTTGGCGATGTAGTACCAGATGCCGTCCAACTCGGCCTCGGCTTCAGGTGAAACACGGTGGGACATCAGCGACGTGAGGTTTGTTCTGCGACAAACCGCGCCCGTCCGCTTTGTTTTACTTCACTGGCAAGGTCCATCATGGATTGCTCGGTAATGACGCGGCCCTCGCCTCGTGCAAGCGAATCTTCCGCAACATCGAGCATGGCAATCATTTCCAATCGGGCACGCTCGCGGTTTTCCCAAAGCGCAAGCGCTTCTTGCACCACTTCATTTTCGTGGTGAATCCTGCCCGTCTCAATGGCATGGCGCGCAAAGGCTTTCTGATCGGCGGTAAGCTGAACATCCATAGTCATGAGACTAGGAAAGCCGACTACAGATGTCAATTGTTGCATCTGCAACAAAGCCTTTGTGCCCATGGAAATTTGTTCGTTCGGCCTCTTCCAATGCCATCACCGGATCATAAGTACCGCAAAGCTTATTGTGTCCAGGACGTCGGGAATGGAGGAAAAACGGGCCTCTTGCACAGTGCCGTCCCGTGAACGGGGATAACGCTCTAATTCATCCACTTGCGATCGTTCGGATCTTGCCCTTTGGCTTCCGGATCGACATACCGGCCGCTGTCGTCGAAGTGCACCTCGCGGCCCTGCTTCTGCATGTAGACCGAAAACTTCTTGGCCGCGCGCCTGCGCCGGGCCTTTACCCAGGAATTTTTGAGACCGTACACACCTTCGTTCGCCGCGAAACGGATGCCACGCCGCGGCGCGAACATCACAAACAGCCAACCGCAAAGCGCGTTGGTGAGCACCAGCATCGCGTCAAACTGCCGCTGCGACGACAGCGCGACGGCCAGGTAGATCAGCAGATAGATCGCGGCGATGTACTTTGCCTTCACCCGCAGAATGAAATTGAAGTTCAGCTCCTGGTCGGCATGAAAGCGCGCGAAGGCCAGCAGCAGCGCCAGCGCAAACGGCCACAAGCCGGAGGCAAGTTCATGGGTGTCAATGCCTGGCAGACGCAGGTTCAGCAAAAATGCCAGCAGGCAAGCCAGAACGCCGCCGCCCACGGTGGATGCCAGAAAGAACTCACCCATCCAGTGCGAGCCCAGCTCGTCCTCAAGCGCTGAGCCGAAGAACCACACCGAAAGCGCCGCAAACAAAAGTCCGAACAGGCCAACGTTCACGAACGGATAGGTGAACACCTGCCAGACGAAGAGGTAAGCCCGGCTTGGCTCCAGCATGAAGAAGCCACTCAGCAACGCGCCGAGGTCACGCGAAAACAACCCGATCACCAGCAGGGCAAAGAACACGATAACGGCGGCGAGGATAATCTGCCGCGTGATGCCGCGGAACGGCGGCAGCGCGACAGTGATGGGTCCATTGGAACGAAAGGCCACAAAAACTCCCTTGCGAAGATTAGCGGGCCGGGGTCGGCGGCACGGGCAGCGAGCGCTGTCCATTAGACGAAACAGCACGCACACCGAAGAGCACGTTGTCCTTGCTGACGTCGAGCTTAAGGTGCGTGGCACTGCCCGCAGTCACGCTGTGCTGCCACTCCAGAGCGGAGGTATCGCGCCACACCACCTCATAGGCTGTGCCCGGCGGCGCGAAGGCGCTCGGCTCCCACGTCAGCTCGCTGTTGTTATCGAGAGCATGAGTCAGCACATGGACGTTCTGCGGCTCGCTGGGAGCCTCCGCGAGCGAGGCCAGCATCATCGCGTTCATCCGCGCCACCTTTGCGACGTAATCAAAGTCGACGAATTTCAGATAATCGCCATATTCCACGCCGTTTTCGGTGTGCAGGGTCTGGTGTTGATGGTCGAAGTTCTCACGCCACTCGGTAAAGCGCACCGCGGCAAAGCCCTCAGCGTTGAAGCTCGTATGGTCTCCGCCACGCAGATAGCGATCGCGACGCAGCACCAGCACCGGGTGGAACGCCGGTGCGCTCATGATCATCATGCTTTGCACACCCTTATGCGCAGGGGGACGCCTCATGCCATTGGGGAAGTAGACCGGCGCAAGCTCCGCGATCGAACGCGCAAGCTCCCGCGAGGGGGAATCGTTCTCCGCACCCAGGCCAAGGATCTGTGCCTGCTGCTCCGGCGTGGCGATGGCCGGCACGCTTTCGGAGAAGACGCGCACGGCGTTCTTATCCTGTCCCGCTGACGCATCAGATGGGCCCGGCGTGGTATCACCGCCAACGATGTCGTTGTTCAGCACAGCCTCCAGCGGCCAGCCCTCGCTCTTAGCGAGCTTGGCCAAGTGCCGCGATCCGTTCAGCCCCTGCTCCTCGCCCGCCACGGCGACAAAGACGATCGTGCCCGTGAGCTTCAGCTTGCTCAGCGCCCGTGCGCACTCGATGGACACCGCCACGCCGCTGGCATCGTCGTTCGCGCCCGGCGCAGTCGCCTTCGGATCCATCACATCGGTGGCGCGCGAATCGTAGTGGCCGGTTACCAGCACCCAGGGTGCGGCCTTGCCGGTGCTCGTGCCATGCAGGATGGCATACACGTTCACCAGCCGCGTGTCGGTGGGGATGCGGGAGCGCGGGCCTGTGCTGCCGGGCTGGATGAAGTCGTCGCGCTTCACCTCCAGGCAGCCTCCACAAGCCGCCGAGATCGCCTTGTATTGGCCTTCGATCCAGTCGGCTGCAGGCAGAATGCCTTGTCCCGGCGGCAGGTCGGTGTTCATGCTGGAGAGCGTGTTGCGCGTTCCAAAGGACACCAGCTTGCTGATATCCGCACGCACGTTGTCCGGCGAGATGGAGCCCAGCGCCGCCGCAATCTGCGGATCCGCCGTCACAAGGGCGGCCGGAGCATTCGCCTGAGCCTCTGCCCGGGGTGAAATGCCGCAAGCAACCACAACCGCCAGCAGACACGTCAAGCAACCATGTTTCATTCGCACTCTCTTTTCTTTGCGCGTGAAACCGCTATCGGGCTTCGTGCGTCCCATGTTGACGGAACTCAGCCTCCCCGCTAGAACTAGGGAAGCTGCCGTCAGACCGCTGGCATCATCGTACTAGCCGCAACGTTCTGATTGGAGAGGAGAAGGCATCATGGCCGTCGTTTGTCCGGAGTGTGATAACCCGCTTGTGATCGATGTCGACGACGTCGAGGAGGGCGAAGTCATCCAGTGCGACGAGTGCGGCACGGATCTGGAGATCGTTTCAAGCGATCCGCTGGAGATCGCGCCCGTTGAGAATGAAGGGTATGACGATGAAGACGACAAAGTGCGCGACGGTGACGAGGATGAGGAGGAATAACCTCCCTTCGTCTGCAGCCGCCTGGTCCCGGCGGCTGCCTTCGTACATGCAAAACGTTCGTTTTCTTATGAAAAGCGGCTGCTCCGTACTGCTGTTTTCGCTGGTGCTGGGAGGCATTGCAGCGCATGCGTTCGATAAAAAGCAGAAGCCGCGTCCAGGGGCGCTTGCCGTACGCATCGCCGAAGGCCAGGTGGTCAACGGTGAGAAAAAGCCCCTCGATGGAGCCATCGTGTACCTCGAAAATCCAACCAGCCTTGAGATCAAAAGCTATCTGACCGACAACAACGGCCACTTCCACTTCGCGCAGCTCGCGGCCCAGACCGACTATGAGGTCTGGGCAGAGCAGAATGATGTGCAGTCCAAGCACAAGTTCATCAGCCAGTTCTCCAGCCACACCCATTTCGAGTTCACCTTGAAGCTGGCGCCAGAGAAGAAAAAGCTGCTCGGCTTTCTGTGAGTTGTAGCAAGGAACGGCCGCGTACGCTTGCAGCACTGATCGCTGCCTGAGCCCCTCGAATCATTTTTCGACAATTCCCTTTCCCGCACCGGATAGACAAAAGGAAGGACCGGCAGTTCCCTTGGCCGCCGGCGGTTTCTTGCAGGGTGCCGGAGGTCTGTGGGCCGCAGCCAGTCTCATGGAAAAACCTGATGGAAGGCCATAATGTCCTGCTGGAACCCAACGCGCGCTTCCGAACCTGAGGAGGCATAAGAAGCCGGCGTATACTGCCGCCATGGTCATGACCATTGATGTGCCCGAAAAGATTGTGCGCGATGCGCAAGCGAGCGGCATCAGCGTGGAGCAGCAGCTAGAGCGTTTGGCACAAAGGGAGCGCGAACCTGATCTGAGTGGACTTGTTCCGGTCGGCAGGCAGTACAGCTCACTGGAAGAAGCTGCGGCGGCGCGCAAAGAGGCTGGCGAGCGTATGCGCGAGATCGCCTCCCGGAATACGCTCGGAGGGCTCAGCATTAAGGAGCTGATCAACGAGGGCCGGAAGTACTGATGGCCTTCGTCCTCGATGCCTCTGCTGCAATCCCTTGGTGTTTCAAGGACGAGGAAACGGAACAGACTCGTACACTGCAAGATCGTTTAATCAGAGGAGAGCCGGTCGTTGTTCCTGAGCACTGGCAGATTGAATTATCGAATGTGCTGCTTATGGGAGTTCGCCGGGGCAGGGTTGCGGAAGCTGATGTCCGTTCCTTCTGGGTGCAATTGGCAGCGCTCGACATTTTGATTGCTCAGCACGCTATTGGAGCGGTCTTCAACGCAGTTGCGCCGCTCGCCACTCTTCACCGCCTCACCGCCTACGACGCAGCCTACCTCGAACTTGCGCTTCGCCGTGGCCTGCCACTCGCGACCCTCGACTCTGATCTCGCAACAGCCGCCTGGGCTGAAGGTGTCCCGCTGCTTCTTTAGCGAACAAGAGGCGAATATACTCGAGGGAGAGCCGTGTCGAACGATGTCCAGCCCGGATCCGTCAGTGACCGCTTCGGCTTCCTGCACATCGACCTGAACAGCTTCTTCGCCTCGGTCGAGCAGCAGCTGCACCCCGAGTACCGCGGCAAACCCACGGCGGTAGTCGGTACGATGGCCGATACCGGCACCATCATCGCCGCGAGCTATGAGGCCAAGGCGCTGAAGATCAAGACCGGGACCAAGGTCGGCGAGGCGCGCGCCATCTGCCCGGAGATTATCCTCGTCAACGGCTCGCATACGATGTATTCGAAGTACTCGCACGACATCGCCGCCGCCATCGAACGGGTCTGTCCCGTAGCGCACACGCCTTCGATCGATGAGATGGTCTGCCAGCTGATCGGCCGTGAACAGGAGCCGCCGCGGGCACGCGCCATCGCGTTAGCCATCAAGCAGATCATCAGGGATGATGTCGGCGAGACTCTGCGCTGCTCCATCGGCATGGCGCCCAATCGCTACCTCGCCAAGATCGCCAGCGATATGCAAAAGCCGGACGGACTCATCGGTCTGCTGCCCAGCCAGTTGCCCCGCGCCATTGCCCATCTCGAGCTGCGCGATCTGCCCGGCGTTGGAGCCAGGACGGAGGAGCGGCTCAACAAAAAGGGCATTCACACCATGCCGGAACTCCTCGCACTCGACCGGCAGGGCATGCACAAGCTCTGGGATTCCGTCTGGGGCGACCGGCTGTACCATTGGCTGCGCGGCCATGCCACCGGCGACGACGGCGCACCGATCCCGGCGGAGACGCAGAAGTCGCTCGGACACTCCCATGTGCTCGGCCCGGAATATCGCTCGCAGGAGGGCGCCTGGGCGGTCGCCCACAAGCTGCTGCACAAAGCCTCCATGCGCCTGCGGATGGAGCACTTCCATGCGGCGACGCTGGCCGTGACCATAAAATTTTCGCTCACCAAGCAGCAGGTCGCCGAGGCCGCGCGTTCCGGCCGCGTGAAAAAACATACCAGCGGCATTACCCAAACGGCCTGGGGCATGGAGGCGCGCTTCCGCCCCTGCCAGGACACGCTTTCGCTGCTTGAGGTGCTGCGAGCCGTGTGGGCGCAGCGGCCCGTGGGTCCGGAACACGCGAAGCCCTTCTTCGTGGGCGTCACCCTGCGCAACCTGCTGCCCGAAAACGAGCTGCCGCAGACGCTCTTCCAAGAGCCCGGCCACCGCAATGAGCTCTCCGCCACCATGGACAAACTGAATCTCAAGTTCGGGCATACCACCGTACACTTCGCCGGCATGCTGCCCGCGCGCGACTCCGCTCCCACGCGGATCGCGTTCACGCAAATCCCAGTCCAGTACGGAGCGGAGTACATGTGACCGGACCGCTGCCGGGTGGCTGCAATCCGAAGGAACTCGCCGCCCGCTTCCCAAGTAAACGGCGGTGCGTCCGGAGTGTCGGCTATAGCCTGCACAGCGAAACGCATCCAAACTCCTGGAGGCCTGACTATGCCAAGCACCCGTTTCGCCGAGCAAACCCGAGTTCCCCTGCCCGGAAGTGAACGCAAGCCCTTCACGACCGAGAACAATCCTCGGTTGCCATTCGCCACACCCGCCGTAACGTCAGCAAAGGTGCTGCCCGCGGGCGAGCACCTGACAATCTCGGTCATCGTCCGCGCCAAGACGCCGATCGATCCTGCGCGGCTCGGGATCGGACACCAGCCCATCTCCCATGAGCAGTTCGCCGCGATGCATGGAGCCGATCCTGCCTCCGTTGCTATGGTGAAGGAGTTCGCAGAGGAGTTCGGGCTGCAGGTCGAACCGGACGCCCACCCCGGGAGGCGTACGGTGCAGCTCACCGGCTCCATCCCCACGCTGGAAAAAGCCTTCGGAACCAAGCTGGAGCAGCGGGAAACCAAGCGTGGCACCCTGCGCATCCGCTCCGGCGCGCTGACGATCCCGCAGGAGCTCGCGGGCCATATCACCGCCGTGCTGGGGCTCGACAACCGGCCGCAGGCGAAGCCCCACTTCCGCCTGGCCGTCCCGCACGCGTCGAACATCTCCTACACGCCCGTGGGCGTGGCCGCGCTGTACGGCTTTCCCACCACCGGCGGTGCCGGGGAGACGATCGGCATCATCGAGCTCGGCGGGGGCTACACGGCAGCGGATATCGAGACGTACTTCCGCGGTATCGGACAGAATTCGCCGGTCATCAGCGCCGTCTCGGTCGATAAGGCCAAGAGCGTACCGGGCGACCCCAACGGCGCCGACGGTGAGGTCATGCTCGATATCGAGGTTGCCGGTGCGGTCGCTCCGGGCGCCACAATCGCCGTGTACTTCGCCCCCAACACCGACCAGGGCTTTCTCGATGCCATCACGACGGCGGTTCACGATACGGCGCGCAAGCCGGGCGTAATCTCCATCAGCTGGGGTGGTCCGGAGTCGAGCTGGACACAGCAGACGCTCACGGCAATGGATGAGGCCTGTCAGGCTGCCGCCGCGCTCGGCATCACCATTACGGTGGCCGTGGGGGACAGCGGCTCGACCGACGGCGTAACCGACGGCGCTAACCACGTCGACTTTCCCGCCTCCAGCCCGCACGTGCTGGCCTGCGGCGGGACCAAACTGGTCGGAACAAATACGACCATCACCAGCGAAACCGTCTGGAACGAACTCGCCAATAATGAGGGCGCGACCGGCGGTGGCGTCTCCGACTTCTTCGCGAAGCCGAGTTGGCAGACCAACGCGAACGTACCCTCGCCAACCGCAAGCGCCGGCGGCCGCGGCGTTCCGGATGTGGCCGGCAACGCCGATCCCTCCACCGGCTACACGGTGCTGGTCGACGGCCAAAGCACTGTCATCGGCGGAACCAGCGCGGTTGCTCCGCTGTGGGCTGGGTTGATCACCGTGGCCAATGCGGCGAATGGCAAAAACGCCGGCTTCCTCAACCCACAGCTGTATGCCGCAACTGAAAAATCCACCTTTCGCGACATCACCAGCGGCACCAATGGAGCCTTCAGCGCGGGTCCCGGCTGGGACCCCTGCACCGGCCTCGGCAGCCCAGTGGGCGCAGCTATTGGAAGCATCGTTAAATCCACATAGCGACCTGCTGTTTCACTCCTGTCCCCATGGCCTTTGAACTTGTCCCCCCCTCTGAACTTGTCATCCCGCAGCGAAGAGCCTGCTTTTCCCTGCCGGGCACCCGCGGGATGACAAACGTCACCCCACTTCGCTGACGACGCACACTGAAGCTAATGCAACAACCCGCCCATACTCACTCCTGTAGCCCAACCCAGGAGTGAGTTATGAGCGCGGTTCTCGAACAACTGACAGCAGATCCCATCCTCGCAAGCGAGCCGGTCGCCTCGCTCGAAAACGTCACCAAGCGTTATCGCAATGGGGTGACGGCGCTGGACAACCTCTCCCTCACGCTCCGTCGCGGCGAGATCGTAGCGCTGCTGGGCCCCAATGGCGCCGGCAAATCCACCGCCGTCAAGCTAATGATGGGCCTGAGCGCACCCACCAGCGGCTCGGTGCAGATCTTCGGCAACAACCCACGCTTCGCCGCCAACCGCCTGCGCACCGGCGTGATGCTGCAGGTGGGCCGCGCGCCGGAGACACTGCGCGTCTGCGAGCACATCGAGCTCTTTCGCGGCTACTATCCACAACCGATGCCGATGGCCGAGCTCGTGCGCATCGCCGGCCTGGAAGGCCTAGAAAAGCGGCTCTTCGGCGAGCTCTCCGGCGGCCAGAAACAGCGTGTTCTGTTTGCGCTCGCGCTCGCCGGCGACCCGGACCTCATCTTCCTCGATGAACCCACCGTTGGCCTCGACATCGAGGCGCGCCGCGCGATGTGGGCACAGATTCGCGCACTCGCCGCGCGCCGCAAAACAGTGCTGCTGACCACGCATTACCTCGAAGAGGCCGACGCGCTTGCCAGCCGCATCGTGGTCATCAACAAGGGCCGCGTGGTCTGCGAGGGTACGCCAGCCGAGGTAAAGGCGCGGGGCGCAGCCGTTGTGCTCAACGCGGATTCGCCGCACCACACAGCCAACTCGCCGGTCGCACCCGGAGTAAAGATCATCACCTGCACCACGACGCTCACGCGCGAGCATCTGCTGCTCATTCCGGGCGTGACCCTCATCGAGCAGAACGCGGGCCGCACGGTCGTGCATTCAACGGAACCGGAGGCTACGCTGCGCGAGATGCTCGCGCTCGACCGCACGCTGGGCAACTTAAGCGTAGCCAGCCCGGCCCTGGAAGACGCCTTCCTCGCGTTGACAACGCAATAAACTCATCGCCTGCCCACCAGACACCTGAACTACTCACCGCTTCCTCTTCTCGCAACCTGGAACTGAACAGAACTTAGCAAACACAAGGAGCACGCCATGTCCACCACCGCTCTTGCACTCCCGTACGCTGCGCCCGGCACCGGCCACACATTTCGCCTCTATCTTCGTGAGACCCGCTTTGAGCTGATTCGTGCCATGCGCAATAAGACCTTTGCGCTTTCGACCATCGGCTTCCCCACGCTGTTTTACCTGCTCTTCGGCGTTGTAAATCGCGGTGAGACCATGCACGGAGAAAGCGTCGCGAAGTACCTGCTGGCCAGCTATGCAGCCTTCGGCATGGTGGGTGCCGCGCTCTTCGGCATCGGTGTTGGATTGGCCATGGAGCGCACCTCCGGCTGGCTGGAGTTAAAGCGTGCAAGCCCCATGCCGCCCTTTGCGTATCTCATGGCGCGCTGCATGATGGCAGTTGCTTTTTCAGTTGTCATTGTCAGCGTCCTTTGCGGCATCGGCATTGGCCTCGCGGGCGTGCATCTTACATTCGCGGAGTACGGCCGCATGCTCCTGATCACCATTGCCGGCTCGGTTCCCTTCGCCGGCATGGGTCTGCTGCTCGCGATGCTGCTGCCGCCCAATGCCGCCCCAGGCGTCGTGAATATGATTTACCTTCCCATGAGCTACTGCTCCGGGCTCTGGATTCCCGTTCTTCTGCTGCCCCACTGGCTGCAGCACGTCGCACCGTTTCTGCCGACGTACCATCTGGCGGAGGTGATGCTGCATGCCATCGGCTATGCCCAAGCCGGCGACTCCCTTATCGGGCATCTGGCGGCGCTCTTCGGCTTCGCCCTTCTGTTCCTCGGCCTCGCGGCCATCGCCTTCCAGCGTAGCGACAGCGACGCCTAGCGCAAGTCCGTGCGCCCAGCCTTGAATAAGGCAAGCGGGGCATTCCCCTGGGCCACACTCCCCTCTACACTGGCTGCACAAGGAGTCGCGACACGTGAACGGGATTCTATTCGATCGTCAAAAGCGCTTTGACTTCGGCGATTTCTTTGCCCTCGCCTACCTTGTCTTCTTCATTCTCGAGCCGCTGGCACGGCGCTCAGCCCGCTACTGGCTGGAGTGCATCCCGCTGCTTCTGCTGTTTCTCACTTTCTGGTTCGCTTTTCTCTTTAGCCGGAGCGTGCGCCTCAAGCGTTGGATTGCAGCCGCGGTCGCCGTGCTCGGCGTGGCCACCATGCCCCTGAACGCATCAGGGGGCGTCTGCTTTCTTATCTACGCCGTCTCTCTCATCCCGTACTGCGTGACGACACAGCCATGGCAATTGGGCTTAATGGCTGCGGACCTGTTGTTGATCTACGGCGAAGAGCGATGGCAGCACTTCCCACCCTCTGCAATGTTCTTCACGCTCTTCTTCGCGATGGTCGGTGGGGGCGCCAATCTCTTCTTTGCCGAAAAAGAGCGGAATAACTGCAAGCTGCGCATGAAGCAGGAGGAAATTGAAGCCCTTGCAGCCGTAGCGGAACGCGAACGCATCGCGCGCGATCTGCACGATGTGCTCGGACACACCCTCAGCGTCATCGTCTTGAAGAGCGAGCTTGCCGGTCGCCTGCTGGAGCGAGCGCAAGAGACCGAAAAGTCCGAAGGGGAGGAATCCCTCCGCCGCGCCCGGGCTGAACTGGCCGATGTGGAACGCACCGCGCGCACCGCGCTCTCCGAGGTGCGTGAGGCCATCGGCGGCTATCGTGCACGCGGTTTGCGCCCGGAGATCGAAGCCGCACGCGAAACGCTCGCCACGGCTGGCGTCACGCTGAAGACCGAAGGCGATCTTCAGCCGGTTGCGCTCACCGCCGCGGAAGAGACTGTGCTGGCCCTGGCGCTGCGCGAAGCCGTGACCAACATCGTTCGTCACGCCCAAGCCACGACCTGCTGCCTGCGCATGGTCATGGAGCATGGGCATCATCGGCTTTCGATCGAAGACAACGGCCAACATGAATTGACGCGTGAGGGCAATGGCCTCCGTGGCATGCGGGAACGCGTGGAGTCGCTCGGCGGCCAACTCTCGCTCACACGCGAAGGTGGAACGCATCTGCTCATCGAACTGCCCTTACGCGGAACGTAGCGTTCGTTGCGCGCTGTTTTTCTTTCGTTGCGCGCTGTTTTCTTTCTGTCATTCCCGCAGGGAACCTGCTGTTTGTCCCTGCTGCAGAACATGCGCAATCAGCGTCTAAACACAGCCAAGGCAGGCCTTAATCAATCTCATGCCCACGCCCAAATCACATGACACACGTCTCACCGTCGTCCTCGCCGAAGATCAAACGATGGTGCGCGGCGCACTCGCCGCTTTGCTGGAGCTCGAACCCGATATCCGCGTGATGGGGCAAGCGGCGAACGGCCGCGAAGCGCACAAACTCGTGCAGACACTGCACCCTGACGTCCTCGTGACCGACATTGAGATGCCCGGGATGACGGGCCTTGAGCTCGCTGCCGCACTAAAACAGGCAGACTGCAAAACGCGTGTGGTCATCCTGACCACCTTTGCACGGCCCGGCTACCTGCGCCGTGCGCTCGACGCCGGCGCCCGCGGTTATTTGCTCAAGGATCGCCCCGCCGGCGAGCTCGCCGAGGCTGTGCGGCGCGTGCACAAAGGGCTGCGCGCCATCGATCCCGAACTCGCCGCCGAAGCCTGGACCGCGGATGCCGATCCGCTCTCCGACCGCGAACGCCAGATCCTGCAGCGCGCCGGCGACGGCCGCAGCTCCGCCGAGATCGCACAGGAACTACGCCTTAGCGAAGGCACCGTGCGCAATTACCTCTCCGAAGCCATCGCAAAATTAGGCGCCGCCAACCGCACTGACGCCGCCCGCATCGCACGAGCCCGCGGCTGGTTGTAACTGCTTCTGCATCTCTTATATTTTGGTTGTCCTTGTATTTTGGTTGTCATTCCCGAAGGAATCTGCTGTTGCTTTCTTTTTGTCATTCCCGAAGGGAATCTGCTGTTCATTTCCGGCAGCCATAATGTTCCATTGAACGCTACACATCAATACATCGGCCGTCTCGCACCCTCGCCCACAGGCCTGCTGCACCTCGGCCATGCGGCAACGTTTATTACAGCGCACGAACGAGCACGCGAGGCGGGTGGACGACTTTTATTGCGCATCGATGACCTCGATGCACAGCGCTCGAAAGAACATTTCATCACAGCCGCCAAAGAAGACTTGCACTGGCTGGGCATCGCCTGGGATGCCGAGGTACGCCAGTCAGAGCGCCTCGATCTATACGCGCGCGCCATGCAGCAACTCATCGCGACCGGCTACGCGTATTCCTGCACATGCAGCCGCAAAGACCTGCAGGGAGCAACACAAGCTCCGCATGAGGATGCTGACGACGAGCCTATCTACAACGGCCGCTGCCGCCCAATCACATCCACCAAACCGGGTGCCCCATCCTCACCGGCAGTCTCATCGTCGGTTAGGGTGGGGTCAGGAGCGTCGCAAAACGACGGCTTTCAGCCACACACCAACTATCGCTTCCACGTTCCCGATGGAGACTTGATTCGCTTCACCGACGAGCACTTCGGACCACAACAATTCAGCGCCGGGTGTTACGGTTCCTCCGACTTCGGCGACTTCCTTGTCTGGCGCAAGGACGGCCTGCCCAGCTATCAGCTTGCCTGTGCAGTGGACGACGCCGCTTTGGGCATCACGGAGGTCGTACGCGGGCGCGATCTGCTCAAGTCCACCGCGCGGCAGATCCTTTTGGGGCGCGCGCTCGGTCTGCCGGCACCGCAATACTTCCACACCGAACTGCTCCGCGATGCAGGGGGCGAGCGGCTCGCAAAGCGCCATGATGCCCTCAGCCTGCGGGCGCTCCGGGCGTCCGGAATGACACCTCAAGAGCTACGTGCACGTCTTTAAACCAGTTTGCATCAGAGCAAAGTGAGGTATCCCATGCAGAAACTTTCTAGGTTCATCAGCGTGTCCGCCACCGCGCTGATGCTCGTCGCAGGTTGCAAGAAAACCGCCGATAACACAAGCAATTACAAGAGCGCGATCAACACGTACCTGAGCCAGAACCAGAGCTGCCTGTGGCATCAGCCGCAGAAGTTCCCCATACAGGTCGGTACGTCCGATTCGGATAAGACCGCAGGCTACGACGCGCTCTACAACCAGGGCCTGCTGGACCGCACCACGGGCGACAAAAAGAAGCTGCTCGGCCTGGTAAACAAGCAGGTGACGAACTACGATCTTAGCGCCAAAGGCAAAAGCTCATGGACCGCCTCGCAGACAGATCCCAGCTACGGTAACTTCTGCTACGGCCATCGCGAGGTCAGTTCCATCGACAGCTCCAACGCAACCGGCGATCAGCCCGGCGCAACCGCATCCGTGATGTATCACTACGATTTTTCGTCCGTGCCTGACTGGGCCAAAGACGGCGGCGTGCAGAACGCCTTTCCGAACGTGAAGGAAAACCTCGCCGGCGGCCAGGCCACGGCCACGCTGGTCGATGCCAACAATGGCTGGCAGGTGCAGACGCCTGCAAGAAACAACACCTCCAACACCGACGGCAGCGTCGTGCAGTAGATCAGATTTGCAGGATGAGAATGGGAACTAGTCGTTCCCATTTTCATCTTGCAGCATCTCGCGGCCATCCGACGGGCCGTAGTCATAGTAGGCGCGAATAGCCTGATCCCATGGCTTCATCTCGTAGTTCGCCGGCGGCACGCCACCTGCGAGATTAGTTACAAAGTAGTCCCACCGCCGCCGCATCATGTATTGCGAACCCGCACCGTAGCCATGGTGCGCGTTGGGAAATAGGATCAGGTCAAAGTTCTTGTTGGCCTTGATCAACGCATCGACGACAAGCAGTGTATTGTTCGGCGGAACGTTGTCATCCATCGTTCCATGCGCGAGCAGCAGCTTGCCCTTGAGATTTTTTGCGTAGTTCTGCGCTGCCTGCTTCTCGTAGTTGTCATGGCCATTCTTGATCACTTCGAGCCCGCCCCACTTCTCATCCCAATCGTCTTCGTACTCGCGATTATCGTGGTTACCGCTTTCGGCGATGCCCACCTTGAAAAAATCAGGAAATGTGAACATCGCCGAAGTGGTCGCATTGCCACCACCTGAGTGACCCCAGATCCCCACGCGGTTGACATCGATCCACGGATAACGTCCCGCGAGGTCTTTTATTCCCGACACCTGATCGGGAATTGTGTCATCGCCCATCGTCTCGGCATGGGAGTAGAAGTCGTGAAAGCTCTTCGAGCGCAGCGGTGTGCCCATGCCATCAATGCACACCACCACAAAGCCAAGATCGGCCAGCGCCTGATCATCGCCATGGGACGGAGAGAAGCTGCGCGATCCACAGGACCCTACCTGCGGACCCGGATAAATGTAGTCGACGATCGGATATTTCTTCGTTGCATCGAAGTTCGTCGGCCGCCACAAAAAGCCATACAGCGGTGTTTTTCCATCACGCGCCATCACCGTGATCGGCTCTGCCGGCTTCCAGCCGCTGGCTTCCAACTGCGAGATGTCCTGCTTGGCCAGCATCATCAGGGTCTTACCGCTGCTGTCCCGCAGCACAGCCGTGCGTGGCGTGTCGACCGTTGAGTACACATCGACAAACGTCGAACCGTCGGTGGACGAAGTAATCGCGTGATCCGCGTTCTCCGGCGTGAGTAGTTGCTGATGCGATCCATCGAAATTCACGCGGTAATAGTTAGTGAAATACGGATCGCGGCCAGCTTCTTTACCGCAGGCGAGAAAGTACAGCACCCGGTTTTTCTCGTCCACATGCAGCACCTGCGTTACCGGGCCGTTGCCATGCGTGATCTGATTTTTCAGCTTGCCCGTAGTGAGGTTATAGAGATACATCTGCCCATAGTTCGTCTTCTCGGAGTACCAGAGAAACTCGTTGGTCGCCGGCAAATAACGCCAGTTCACCTTATCCTGGCCGCTCTCGTAGTACGAGTCGGCGTGATCGTGGAACACATCACGAATTGCACCGGTCTCCGTGTCGGCAACACGCAGGGTCTCGTCCTTGTGATCGCGGCTGGTGGAGACAAATGCCAAATGCTTGCCATCGGGCGAGAACTGCACGTCATCCCAGCCCGCGCCGCCGCGGCAGCTCACGTCATCGCACAGCGTGGAGCGGTGCTCATCCGGCCCCAGCTTCAGGCGTGTAACCGTGCCCGTAGGCACATCGATCACAACGCGTTGAATCATCGTGACATCCTTGTCACCCAGCAGCGGATAGCGCCAGGCCTCAAGCTCAGGATGCCGGTTCGTCACAGGCACAAGATACATGTAGCCGGTTTTGCGCTGATCCTGCTGAAAGGTCGCAATCTTCTTCGAGTCCGGCGACCACACCAGGATGGGCGCATCGGAGTGCGTCCAGCCGGCGTTGTCGGTCGCATAGCCGAAGTCGGTCACGCCATCGGTGGTCAGCTGCCGCTCTTCGCCGCTCTTCTCATCCCGCACCCAAAGATTCCAGTCGCGGATAAACGCCACCATGGTTTTGTCCGGCGATGTATCAAACGGAGCTTTGCTACGGCCCGTGGCCGGACGGGCAGGCCGGGTAACTCCAGACTTGATGGCTCCATTTTGCGTTCGCGTACGATCCGTAGGTGTTGCCGTCATCTGCGCATTGCCGCCGGTCTCCGTTGCGCTTACCCCGGCCGCAGGTGGCTGTCCGCTGGGCTTCTGTTCAGGACTTTGCACCGCTTTGGGCGGCGGCTCCGGCCTGCAATGCGCGGCCGGCGCATCGCAGTGAAATACCCCCGCATACGTGTCCACGGCAAATCCACCATTGGCCTCAGGGGTGTACTTCGTCACCCCAAGCTGCGTGGCCGCAACGTTCTGGCCTCCCGCTGCGAGGATTGCCTTGGCAAGCGCCGCGTTATCGAAAGCCGCTGCGGGAGCGTTCTTGGTTGGGTCCGCGATGAAGTAATGCGCTCCGCTCGCGCCGGGCTCGCGATAAAAAACACGGCCGTCCGGCAGGGACTCAACGCCGGCCACGGTGCCTTTCACCAGCGGCGCCGTGTTGTAGGCCATCCAGCGCTCTGCATTGGCATAGTCCCTGGCCGTATACACCTGCTGCGCGGTGAGCGGGAGCGAAAAAAAACCAAGGAGAACCAAAGCAGAGAGACGAACAAGCTTCATCGACACGCCTTCAAA
Organism: Granulicella sp.; assembly: GCA_965276885.1. GTDB lineage: Bacteria > Acidobacteriota > Terriglobia > Terriglobales > Acidobacteriaceae > Granulicella. The sequence continues at coordinate 341,332 of OZ255702.1, forward strand.
CAGGAGATGCGTTCAAGCATATGTCACTTCGCACTCACCCGTCGCGGTATTATGCGTCGGGTTCCGGGTGCGGCGGCGGCATCGCCCCTGTCCGTCGCAGCCGTACCAGCAGCGCACCCGGCCGCAGCATCTCGGGGATGTGCAGCATCGATCGCGCGAAGCCGCCCCAGGTGTCCCCGGAGATGCGTATGGACGCGGGCAGCACATACACGTCCATGATCATCTCCGACAACACAAGCGAGGCCGCGGCGCCCAATAACCCGCGATACTTCGCCATCACCACGGTGAGCACGATGGTGATGCTGGTCGCGATCAGATAATTTACTGACAGCCTCCGATGTTGATTGATCGCAACCAGCAGCGTCGAACTGGTCGACCAGAGCGAATAAAAAAACACACTGAGCAGCAACAGAAACAACAACTGCGGACTGGGCGGAACCTTGTGCTGCGTCCAGTGCGTAAGGAACCACGGCCCAACCGTCATCATCACCACAATCAGCACCAGGGCGATGGCCAGGGCCATCTGACACGCCCGCCGGTGCAGCGCGCGCACCAGCGCCATGTTGCCCGCGCCGAAGGAGCTCGAAAGCTCCGGCCAGAAGGTGCTGTTCACCATCTGCACCATCTGCAAGGCAATGCGCGAAACGGTGCGCGCCGTGCCGAAGATCACCACATCCACTGAGCCCAGCACATGTCCCACGGCCAGCAGCGTGCCTTGCAGATTCAGCGCATTCCCAATGGGAAAGCCCATGAACGCCACGGCCGGCGGAGCCAGCCGGCGGATCTCCGCGAAACTCGCGTGGTGCCAGCCATAGCGAATCCACGGGACATCGCGGCGTACGGTGAAGCAGAGCACCACGGTTCCCGCGGCGTTCGCCAGTGAGAACGCCAGCGCCGTCGCGCGCACGCCGTAGCCAAGCAGCACCGGCAGCAGCATCGCCACAAAGGCCACCAGCGTCATGATGCTCTTCAAAAAACTGCCATACGGGTAACGGCCCACACACGTGTAGGCCGACTGCAGCAGCTGCTCCAACTGCCCGAACAACACCGCCGTGCCGAGAAAGAAGATGACCCACTTGGCATCGCTCTGCGTCATCACGTTCAGGTTCAGCCACCGCGCCACGGGCAGCGCATACAGCACCGCGGCAAAGATCGCCGTCACGGCAGAGCAGAGTAGCACAATCAGCCACCAGCAGCTCTGAAATACGCGCAATGCAGCGTCCTGATCCTTGCGGCCCATCAGCATCGTCATCTCGTTGCCCGCAACGGAGCCGAAGCCGATATTCGAGAAGCTGAGATAACTGGGAATGGCGTTGACCAGCAGCCAATCGCCATATAATGCCACCGGCCAGAAGTGCAGAAAGACCGGCACCTGGATGAGCTGAATGACCGAGCCCGCAAGGCGGCTGATCCAGTTCGAAAGAAAGCCGAGAATCAGCCGGCGGCGTGTGCCCCCATCCATTGCAGACATCGCACTTCCCGCCCTGGCGAACTTGTGTTGCTTCGCACTCGAACTCGCCTATGCGCCGATTCTATCAATCGCAGTTGTCTTTCTTGTTGTCATTCCCGAAGGGAATCTGCTGTTCCGCCTTCGATGGCGCCGCAGAGCTGTCCACTGCGGTCGAGATGACACATCTTTCATGGCATAAGGATCAGCGCCCCCGCTCGCGGTCCAGCGCCAGCTTTTCCTGCATCAGCCGCAGCAGCATCGCCTGATCCCCACGCCGCTGCGCCTCACTCATCTGCACACGCAGGTCGCGGCCACGGCGCTCGAGATAACGCTCCCGCAGCGACTCCAAGGCACTCCCCACCTGCAAGGTAGAGCTCTCATGCTCAGGCCCATTCAGCTCACTTGCCACATGCAGCGCACTCGCCAGCAACGCCCGCGAGGCTTCATCCGGTGCGGCTGTGAGCGGGTTTTCGGGCGCCGGCCCACTCACCAGCACCTCCATCAATGAAGCCGTGGGCAGCTCCGCAAACCACTCCGGATGCGCACCGAGCTTCTCCGCAGCCAACGCACGCGACGAGTCCGCATCCGGCAGCACCAGCGCGCACAGCAGGATGCGCTCGACCTCGCTGACCGCCTGCGGCTGCGGCGCCCTCACGCTCTCCAGCCGATGCTCGGCCGCCTGCTTCAGCTCCTGCCGCACCAGCGAAGACTCGATACCCAGCTTCTGCGCGGCATTATCCGCAACCTGACTGCGCACGATCCCGTTCGGGATGCGGCGGATGTGCGGCAGCAGAAAATTCAACGCCTTTACCCGAGCCTCCGGGGTGCGCGTGCCGAACTGCTCTCGCGCCCGCTCAATCAAGAAATCCCACGCCGGCATCGCCCCGCGCAGCGCCTTCGCATACTCCGTTACGCCGTGTTGGCGCATGAAGGAATCCGGATCCAAACCATCCGGCAGCACGACAACGCGCACCTCAAAGCCGTCTTCAATCAGCGGACCTGCGGTCGTCTCTGCCGCTTCGAGCCCCGGCCCATCACCATCCAGGCTCAGCACCACGCGCTTCGTGAAGCGTCCCAGCAGCCGCAGCTGATGCTCCGTGAACTTCGATCCGCTGATGGCCACGACATTGCCAATCCCCGCCATAAACGCGGAGATGCAGTCCATCTGCCCCTCCACCAGGATGACGCTGTCGGTCTCCTTGATGCCGGGCTTGGCTTTGTCGAGGTTAAATAGCACATGGCCCTTGGTGTACAACGGCGTCTCCGGCGAGTTCACATATTTTCCACCCGCCTTGGGATCGTTCGAATCCAGCAATCGTCCCGTAAACGCGATCGACTTGCCGTTATCGTTGCAGATGGGAAACATCACACGTTTGCGAAAGCGCGCATACATCGTCCCCGCCTGCGTGTTGCCGTCGCTGTTCTCCTGTTCCTTCCAGCTGAACAGTCCACTGGCGCGCAGAGCCTCTTCAGGGAAAAACTTCAGCAGCCGGTCGCGCATGTCGTTGAAGCTCTCCGGCGCATAGCCCACGCGAAAGATCTTTACGGCCTCTGGCGTCATGCCGCGCCCGCTGATGTACTCGCGTGCGCGCGCCGCCTCGGGGCTCTTCAGGTTGCCCTCGAAATACTGCGTCGCCGCCTCATGCACCTCCAGCAACTGCCGCCGCAGACCGGCCTCATGCGCCTCTTCGGGCGAGCTCCACTCCCGCTTCGGCAGTGCAATGCCTAACTTCGCCGCCACCGCGCGTACCGCCTCCGGAAAGCTGACGCTTTCCATCTTCATCACAAAGCTGAAGACGTCGCCATGCTCATGGCAGCCGAAGCAGTAATAGCTCGCGGTACCGGAATACACATAAAACGATCCCGATTTTTCCTTGTGAAACGGGCAAAGCGCCGACCAGTTCGCGCCTGACTTTCGCAGCTTCACATAGTCGCCGATCACCCGGACAATGTCGGCCTGCTGCTTTACGGACTGGGCAAAACTATCAGCCATGGGCTGCCTTCCAGTGTATGCGTTCCGCTCTTGGGCGCTTCCGTAAGGATGCCTTGAAGCGCAGGCTCACACCGACACGTTGCAGGCCGGCCTCCTACAATGGAACGATGCTGTCCACCGAGGCCCGGAGCCGTCTTGCCGTCGTTCTGGTGGGCGCGCGCAACCCGCAAAATATCGGCGCCGCCGCACGTGCTATGCAGGACTTCGGCTTCTCTGACCTTCGCGTCGTCAATGAGTTCACCCCACCCTTCGAAGCCGCGCGGTTGGAGGCCAGGTCCGCCGTCGGGGCGGGCCACGTCATGCGGGCCGCTCAGCGTTTCGACACACTCGCGGACGCGGTAGCGGATTGCACCCTGGTGGCGGGAACCACGGCGATTGGCGGCCGCGGGCTTCGCCAACCCGTGCTGCCCCTTCGCGAAGCCGCGCCGGAGATCCTGTCGGCTCTCGTCGATGCGAATGCGCCGATGGAACTCGCACCTGATGTAGAGCCTCTATCCCCGCATGACGGGAAGACCGCACTGCTCTTCGGCTCCGAAAAAACCGGCTTGACGAACGACCAGCTCAGTTATTGCTCGCTTTTGCTGACCGTGCCCATGTTTGCGCCCGAGGGCCGGCACCTCTCGATGAATCTCGGCCAAGCCGTCGCCGTTTGCCTCTACGAGTTGAGCCGGGGAGGCTTTGCAGGTTCCCGCGAGCTGCCGTTCCTTCATGCCGCACGCGCCAGCGAAGCGGATCGGGCGCGGCTCAACACGCTCGTACTGGAAACGATGCAGCAGACCGGCTATGCCCGCCGGTTTCCGGCCAACGCCCGGCCTGAAATCGTTCGCCAACTGGTCGGGAACCTCGGCCGCAGCCGCGAGGAAGCGGCTACCTGGATGGGCTTCCTGCGGCTGGTGCTTCAAGCGGTCCGCGCGCGACAGGAAGATAAAGACACCGACAAAGAGTAAGGCCCATGCGGTTCGCGCACAGGCCTCCATACCCACGTTTTCATGCGAGCTTTACCACATACCCCAGGAGCGGCTGATGTAATCGCTCAACGTCATCACAATCAGCACGGCAAAGACGAAGAAACCCGAAGCGATCGTCATCTTGATCAGCCGCGACTGATACTTCGCGTGCATGAAGAACAGGATGACAATCACCGCCTTAAAGGAGGCGATCCCTAAAGCGATGACCGGGTTTGCCCACTTCAGGTCGATGTAGGCGGCTATCACCGTAAGCAAGGTAAACAGCAGCAAGGTCCCGAACACCATCACGTACTGGATGGGTGTGACAATGTGATGTTCCCCGTGCTCAGGATTGGTCCTGTTCAGTGAATCGTTTTCCTGCGTTGCGTGCGCCGCATGCGCCATGCTCAACTCCAAAAACTTACAAATTTTTGCCGGTCGATCTCTGCTTTCAGCTGCCCCGGCACTTATTTCAACGGATGTCGATTAATCAGATAAAGCAATGGAAAAAGAAACAACCAGACGATATCGACGAAGTGCCAGTACAGGCCAAAGTTCTCAATTGGGGCTACATACCCCGTCGAGAACTCACCTCGCCATGCCCGGAAGGTAAGCCATATCAGCAGCGCCAACCCGATCAGCATGTGTACGCCATGCATTCCCGTCATCGCAAAATAAAGGAAAAAGAAGACCTGCGTACGCTGCGCCATATCCGGCTGCAACGGTTCTTCCTTCAGGTTGTAGGCAACCGGGTTCACAAATTGGGCGATGCTGTACTGCAGGCCGGGAACGTGGTGCTTCTCGTACTCATCATGCCACTCGTATCCCTTGATGCCGATGAAGATCCAGCCGAACAGCATCGTGACCAGAAGCGTAAGCACGAGCACCCTGCGATTTCTCACCTCGGCGGCCCAAACCCCTAAAGCCATGAAGAATCCAGAGGTGATAAGAACGGCCGTGTTGATGCCACCCGCCGTAACGCTGAGCTGATTGGACGCCGCGGTGAAGGCCGGGTAATACCAGTTGCGGTACAGCAGATAGGCGAAGAACATGCCGCCGAAGAACATGATTTCAGTGAGCAGGAACAGCCACATGCCAAAGGAGCCGGCCTCACGCTGCTGCTCTTCCGTCTCAAAATGATGGCGGTGCTGCGGCAGCACGATATGCTCGTGCTCCGCATGGCTGGCGGTAGCGGTTGCCGTATGGGGCCGAATTCCTGCTGCGATCGCGTTATCCAACGGTCGTCACCTCGTGCTGCTTGCGCTCCAGCCACTCGTAGTCATAGGCCTCATGGTCCATGATCGGTGTCTCGAGGAAATTTTCAGTCAGCGGCGGCGACTGGATCTGCCACTCGAGACCGGTAGCCTGCCACGGATTATCACCCGCGATCTCGCCATACTTCAAGGACCACCCAAGATACAGCAGCGGCAGCATGTAACCGACGCCCAGCACCGTGGCTCCGGCCGTCGAAAGCACGTTGAGCACCTGGAACTCCGCCGGGTACGCATGGTAACGGCGCGGCATGCCGAGATAGCCCACCACGAACTGCGGCATAAACGTCAGGAAGAATCCAATAAACGTCGTCACGGCAGCCAGCTTCGACAACGGCTCGGAATACATGCGGCCCGTCATCTTGGGCCACCAGAAGTGGACGCCCGCCAGGAACGCCATCAACATGCCGCCAACCATGACAAAGTGAAAATGCGCCACGACGAAGTAGGTTTCGGTCAGCTGAATGTCCATGCCCAGCGAGCCCAGGAACACGCCCGTAAGGCCGCCGATCGTGAACAGGCCGATGAAGCCGAGCGAGTACAGCATGGGCGTCTCGAAGGTGATGGAGCCCTTCTGCATCGTGAACGACCAATTGAAGATCTTGATCGCCGAAGGTACAGCCACCAGCATGGTAAGCAGCGAGAAGATCAACGCCGAGTAGTTGGAGACACCCATGATGAACATGTGGTGCTCCCAGACGAAGAAGCCGAACAGCGCAATCGCGACCGAACTGAAGGCGATGGCTGTGTAGCCGAACGGCCGCTTGCGGCTGAACGTGGAAATCGTCTCCGAGATCACACCCATGCCCGGCAAGATCATGATGTACACGGCGGGGTGCGAGTAGAACCAGAACAGATGCTGGAACAGGAGCGGATCGCCGCCCTTCGCGGGATCGAAGACGCCGATACCGAACAGCCGCTCCAGAGCCACCAGAACCAGGGTGATCGCGAGTACCGGGGTGCCGAGAACCATCAGCAGCGAGGCCGCATAGTTCGACCAGCAGAACAGCGGAATGCGGAACCACGTCATCCCCGGGCAGCGCATCCGGTGGATCGTTACGATGAAGTTCAGCCCCGTGAAGATCGACGAGAAGCCCGCGATAAAGACCGCCGTCGCCGCCGTGAGCACATGCGTGTTCAGGTAGTGCGTCGAGAGCGGGGTTGTAAACGTCCAGCCGGTGTCCACGCCTCCCAGGACTAGCGCGGCCAGCAGCAGCGTGCCGCCGGCCATGTACAGGTACCAGCTGAGCAGATTGATCTTTGGAAATGCCAGATCCTTGGCCCCGATCATGATCGGAATCAGGAAATTGCCCAGCGTCGCCGGCACCGAAGGCACGAGGAACAGGAACACCATGATAATGCCGTGCATGGTGAAGAACTTGTTGTACGTGTCCGAAGCGACAAGATCCGGCTGGGGCGTCAGCAGTTCCAGCCGTATGAGACCCGCAAACGCACCCCCGATGAAGAAAAAGAAGGTGATCGAGATCAGGTAAAGGATCGCGATGCGTTTGTGGTCGCCCGTGAGCAGCCAGCTGAGGATCCCGTCCTCATTGTTGATGTAGTGCCGCTTCGGCAGTCTGGCCGTGCTCTGGTCAGGTAAGGTGACGATCGTCGATGCGCTACTCATGGCTTCACCGTATCCGGGGTTTCAGGCATTGCGGGCGTCGTGGGCGCGGCCTGGTTGCTGTCCGAGGTCACCAACGTCTGCTGGAGCCGATAGTTTGTCTGGAGGTTCTTGATGTATTCAACTAGCGAGATCAGACCGTCTTCGCTGATCTGCCCCTGGTAGGTGGGCATGATCGGCGCGAAGCCGGCCGTGACGTGCGCGGAAGGGTTAAGGATCGAATCGCGCAGGTAGGCGTCATTCACCAGGACACCGCTGCCGTCCGTAAGCGTAAGCCGTGAACCGTACACGCCGGCAAGGTTCGGGCCGCGCGCCGCGGCGGTGCCGTTATGGCAGGCGTTGCAGCCCATGCTCGAGAACAGCCGCTCGCCGTTCTGCGCCAGGCTCATGCCGGAGGTCGATTGCTTCAGCCACTTTTCATAATCGTCCGGGGTCATTACGGTGACCGCGCCGATCATGCCCGAATGGAGTGTGCCGCAATATTGCGAGCAGAACAGGTGATACTCGCCGGGCGTCGTGGCCTGGAACCACACCGTGCTGTAGCGTCCGGGGATCACCTCGCGCTTTACCCGGAAGTCGGGCAGGGAAAAGCTATGGAACACGTCCTGCGAGATCATGGTCAACTGCACCGGACGCCCGGTCGGAACGTGCAGGGCGTTGATCTCGTGCTGGCCGCCCGGATGCTCGGCCTTCCACATCCACTGCTTGCCGATGATGTAAATATTCATCGCATTCACCGGCGGGTTGTAGATGCGGAAGTACAGCAGCGCTCCCCAGACGAAGACCACCAGAAAGATGCCGAGCGGGATGATCGTCCAGGTGGCCTCCAGCAGCGTGGAGCCCTCCACCTGCGTCGCCACCGGATTGCGCGAGCGGCGGTACCGGATGCCGAAGCCGAAGACCAGCGCGCCGACCAGAAGCAGGCCGAAGACGGTCATGCCGAGCAAGAAAAAGTACAGGGCGTCTGTGTAGGGCGCAATGGTTGAGGCCTCCGCCGGAAACAGCGCAGAGTGATGCAGCCACTTAACTAAGAACTCCCAAAGGACTGGACTGATACCCATCTCTTAGACCTTTTATCCGATCCGCCGGCCGTTGCCCGGTTGAGGTAGAACTTGCTCCCGGCTCATGCGAAGATCGCGCCGGAACATCAGAAAAATAAAGCTGCCAAGACCTGCCACGGTGACCATGCCGCCCACCTGCACCACTCGCGCCACCAGCAACGAATGGCGGTTGATCTTGGGATCATAGTGATAGCAGTAAGTCAGGATGTTCGCGACCGGCGAACCGATCCGGTTGCCCGAGGCGTCCACCAGACCTAGCAGAACGTCCTTGGGCGAGTACTCGACGCCAAGATAATACTGCGCAATCCGGCCCTCCGGCGTGGCAATCTCAATGGAACTGGCATGGGCATACTGGGTCAGCTTGCCGTCCGGCCCAGGCACCTTCACATAGCCGAATCCCACCGCGTTCGTCACGGCATCGATCGCCGGCTTCTGGCCGGTGAGGAAGTGCCAGCCAGCCGCCGTTTCCGGGTGACCGTAGCGCTTGACGTAAAACGCCTTCTTCTTTGCGGCGATCTGCGCTGTCTCCGTCGGGTCGATGGAGATGAAGACGATCTGGAAGTCCTTCCCCGGCTGCAGGTGCACCATCTCGAGCGCGCCCGTGAGTCCATCCATCTCCTCCGAGCACAGCATCGGGCAGTTGTAGTAGACCATCGAGAGAATCGCGGGGTGCTTGCCGTCGAAATACCTGCCGAGGGTCACTGGGGCGCCGGTCTCATCGGTAAAGACGGCATTCAGCGGCAGTTGCGCATTCAGATGCTGCGTAACCTGCACCCGCTGCAGCACCGTCGGCAGTTCATCACCGCGGTTTTCGCCCATCGTCTTGTCACCGTATCCCGCAACCTGGGCAGACGCCGAAACCGTGGCCATCAGGCAGACCCCGCCGGCCAGCACGAGTATCGCCCGGCGCAGGCGGAATCCCTGTCCGTTGCCGCCTCTCGCCTGTACCGCTGCCTTGCTCATGCTGCCTGCTCCCGATTTCATCTGTATCCAGTGTAGTGGCGTCGCTTTTGCCGCTGCGCCCCCGAAAGACGATATCCGCGCACGGCACCGCTCCCGCTCAACAGAACTACCGCTTCGCTTCCGCTTGGTTGAACTCCATGCGCTGCTCCCGCGCGGCGATCTGGTCCAGCTCATAGCCGGTGCGCGCAAAGCCATCGGTCAACGGCTGCGTCATCACCGGATGGGCATCGCCGGCCATCTCCGTGCCGAGCGTGTGCACACCGCCCGCGGGCTGTGGCAGTCCCCCCTTGACGATCAGCGCCATGGCATCGTCGATCGGAATCCGCACCTTGCCCGGCGACAGGCCCGAACCCGTGCTGTAGTAGCTCAGCAGCAGATCTTCGCGGGCGTGCATATCCGCCGTGTCCTGGTTGCCGTCATCGGTTTGCAGCCGCGGGGTGGGGAACTTCTGCGTCATCGCCGCATATTCGCGCTGCTCCAGCGCGGCGTTCGAGGTCAGATCCTCACGCTGCCGGTTCACATCGTTCTCATGCATCGGCGCGCCGCCGTGCCACTTGTCAGGGGGGCCATCCTCCTTCAGCAGGCCGGTGTTGATCGCCTTTCCCATCACAAAGCAGAACAGAAAGAAGATAACCAGAAAGCCCGACAATCCAGCTAGAAAAGTGACGATGCCGCCGACGTTGACGTCCTGGACCTCGTAGCCGGGTTGTTCCTCGCTGCGATCACGGCTTGGCATGGGGCTCTGTCCCTCCGGACGACCGGCGTCTTCTCCTTCGTGTCCCTTAGTGTGCATGTTCAGGCTCCAAAACCTCCGCGACGTGCGGATCGTTGACGGCAACCAGCGGGCGGCGGCCCAGCTCGGTCAGGTAAAACACGGCCCAGAAAGCCACCACGGCCAGCGGCACGGTGATGTACGCCAGAATGCCCAGGTTCCCGCCCAAATGGAGGTTTTCCATCGCATCGTTGAAGTTCGGCTCGATCAGCCAGAACATATCGAGAAAGCGGGCGAAGATCATAAAGATGCACAGCCAGAACATCCGCTGGCGCGAGCGCTTGAACTCGCGCGACAACAGCAGGCAGAATGGGATGACCCAATGGCAGAGCGCATCCAGCGTCACAATCGTCCACCAGCCGCCGCGAATGCGATGAAGATACCAGGGAATCTCATCCGGGAGGTTGCCGGACCAAATGATCAGGAACTCGGCAAACGTGAAGTAGATGTTCAGCATCACGAACGCAAAGGCGAGTTTGCCCATGTCATGCTGTTCCGTGATGCGGAACATCGTTCGCATCGGCTCATAGCGCGAAAGCAGCAGCAGGGTCAGCATGCCCAGGGCCAGCACCGCATAGCCCTGCGCAACCAGAAACTGCAGGCCGTAGATCGAGGAATACCAGGTCACGTCCAGCGACTTGACGAACACGATGACGAAATCGGTCATCACCACGACATAGAGCAGCATCGCCGGGCCGGAGATGTTCTCAAACAGAATGCGCCAGCGATCGTAGCTGCGCACTGTTCCGGCCAGCGGATCGGCCTCCCGGCTGAGTGAAAACCTGTTCAGCAGCGTGATCACGCCGCCCATGAAGCCCATGACGATCGCGAACTCGATCCAGGCGCTCACCGGGCTCAACATCGTGTGCTTGAGGTTGATGCAGAGCTGCTGCTCATGCGAGATCAGGCCCTGCTGATAGGCCGCCAGGGTCTGCGCGGGGGTGTGGTATGCCGCCCACTGGTAGAGGTGCGGCATCAGAAACAGGATGGGCAGCATCAGGATCGCGACCACCCACCAGGTGCGCGTCATCGCCTCCAGCGGCCGGCGCAGAATCAAGCCCCATTTGCCGCCCGAAAGATACTGCACCAGCAGCCAGGCCAGCGCGCCCCCGACAAAGTTGAAGGTGGTCATCGTGCCCATCAGGTAGGCGCGCAGCAGGTGGTTGCGTCCCTCGTGCGTTCCCACAAAAACCAGCGAGATCACCGCCAGCACTACAGCGATGATCAGCGCACGGAGTCGCCATGCCCCCACGAAATCAGGGGCGGTCAACACGCTGGGAAGCGTGTTGGGGCCATGGTGGTGGGGGTGCGCCGCGTTGTGATCGTGTTCCAATGCCATCGGTCTGTTGCCCTATTCCTGCGGTGTTCTGGGTGAGGTCTCGTGCTGCACCTGTTGCTGGAGCTGGACGCCGCCGCCGGAGTTGGGACCCTGTTGCGGCGGGCCGCCCGAATTCCGCGTACCGGAGTTCTGTGTAGCTGCCTGCGATCCGTGCGCGGCGAAGCCCGCAGGCGGCGCGTCGATGCTCTGTCCGGGAATGCCGGCGTTGGGATCAGGCGTTCCGTAGACCGCCGTGGACGGCAGAGCCCAGGGGTCGGCAAACCCCGGTGGGATGCCCTGCTGCGCCGCGATCTCATGCAGATCCTGCGGATGCTGCCCGGCGGGCACATCTGCCGCGGTCGCATTCTGGCTCAACTGCAAGGCGCGAATGTAGGCCACAATCGCCCAGCGATCCTCCGTGCTTACCTGAGACCCGTACTCCGGCATCGCCCCGTAGCCATTCGCAATCACCGAGTAGAAGTGTCCCAGGGGCGCGCTCCGCAGCCGATCCGTGTGAAAATTGCCCGCCGGCCGGTAGCCGCGCTGCACAATCATGCCCGCGCCATTGCCCACCCGCGAGTGGCAGGGTGTGCAGAACACGTTGTACTGCTCCTGCCCTCGCTCCAGCAGCCCGACCGTGACCGGCAGCGGCATCCCGTCGCCCTCTTTGCCGTTTACCACGCCGGTCGCGTAGTACGTGTCGGCATGCAGCTGGTTGCGGGCGACCGTGTTCTCCACCTGCGGCCGCACCGAGCGGCCGTCGGCATAGAAAGAGGTGCCGCGCTGCGGGTAAAACTTCGGCTCGTTGTGCATGTCCTGCCGGCAGCCCGCCAGCAGGAGCGTCGCCGCCATCGCCGCGCAGCCGGCAATTCGGCCACCTGCCAGCGTATTTGCTGTTTGCTGTTTCCTGTTTCCTGCTTGCTGCATTTAGTGGTCTACCTCCACCACCGAGACCGGCGAGAAACCTTCAAGAAATTCGCGAGTCTCTGTCAGGGAAAACTTCGGATCGAACGCCTCCAGGCAAAGGAAAAATTTGTCCGAGGTCGCGCCATTGCGGAAGTTCGCCGCGTTGAATAGCGGATGGTACAGCTGCGGCAGGCCGTTTTGCGCGATCATGCCGAACGCCGCCGACAGGCCGGAGAACAGAATGGTCCACTCGTAAAACGGAATCACCCAGGCCGGCCAGGAGTTGAGCGGGGTGCCGCGGATATTGAGCGGATACGCGTAGACGTTCATCCAGAATTCCATCAGACCCGCGGTCAGCAAACCGCACAGGCCGCCGATCAGGCACATCAGCGGAACGCGCGTTTTGTGAAAACGCAGCGCCTCGGCGGCCTCCTCGACCGGATACGGCGTATAGCACTCCATCCGCCGGAAGCCGCGGCGGTATGCCTCCTCGGTCGCCGTCACCAGCTCCGTGGGCGTGTTGAACTCAGCCAAAAGACCGTAGATTCCTTCAACCGGCGGCATTAGAGCGCCTCCTGCACAACATGCTCGGCATCCTCGCCGCCGCGGCGGACCTTGGTCTGGGGCAGCATCATGCGGATCTCAGACATCGGAATCATCGGCGCCAGGCGGGCAAACAACAGGAACAGCGTCGTAAACAGCCCCCAGGTGCCGATGAACAGCATGTAATCCCACTTCGTCGCGCGGTAGGTTCCCCAGCTCGACGGCAGGTAGTCACGATAGAGCGACGTCACCACGATGACGAACCGCTCGAACCACATCCCGATATTCACCACAAAGCTCAGGAAAAAGAGATAGCCGGGGCTGACCCGCAGCCGCCGCGACCAGAGCGTCGTCAGCGGAATTGCGATGTTGGTCAGGATGAGCATCCAGTACGCCCAGCCCATCGGCCCGAACATGCGATTCCACATCATGAAGAACTCCCAGTGGCTGGCCGAGTACCAGCTCATGAAGACCTCCATGCCGTAGCCATAGGCCACGATTGATCCCGTCGTCAGCATGACCTTGGCCATATTGTCGAGATGACGAAGCGTGACCAGATCCTCCAGGTGATACCACTTGCGGATCGGGATGGCGAGCGTCAACACCATCGCGAAGCCCGAGTACACGGCGCCGGCGACGAAGTAGGGCGGAAAGATCGTCGTATGCCAGCCCGCCATCGCGGCCACCGCGAAGTCGAAGGAGATGGTGGTGTGCACCGAAAGCACCAGCGGCGTCGAAAGGCCGGCCAGCAGCAGCGAAGCCGACTCATAGCGGATCCAGTGCCGGGTCGATCCGCGCCAGCCCAGCGACAACATCCCGTAGAAGTACTTCGCCAGCGGCGACTGCGAGCGGTCACGCAGGGTGCCCAGATCGGGAATCATGCCGATGTACCAGAACACCACTGAGATTGTGGCGTAGGTCGAGACGGCGAAGACGTCCCAGGCCAAGGGCGAACGGAACTGCGGCCAGACGTTCATCGTGTTCGGATAGGGCAGCAGCCAATAGCCCAGCCAGGGACGGCCGATGTGCAGCAGCGGGAACATGCCCGCGCAGACCACGGCGAAGATCGTCATGGCCTCGGCGAAGCGATTGATCGAGTTGCGCCAGGTCTGCTTGAACAGCAGCAGAATCGCCGAGATCAGCGTGCCGGCATGGCCGATGCCGATCCACCAGACGAAGTTGATGATGGCGAAGCCCCAGGCGCCGGGAATCGTGATGCCCCAGATGCCGACGCCCTTCAGCACCAGCCAGGTAACCGCAATCACCACCAGGGTGGCAATCGTAGACGCGATGAACAGGCCGCCGAACCACGCCCAGGGCGTGTTCGACGTCAGCACGATGCCCGCGATCTTCTGCGTGACGCTCCTGAAGTTGTGGCCCGGCGCGATGACCGCGTACTCACCCGTACGCGGGTCGATCATCGGATCGACAACGGTATCCGGGTTCGCCCCAGGATTCAAGATCGGTCCCTGAGTAGCCATTAAATGGACTCCTTAGCAAGCTCCGGGTTTGGGTTAATGACGCCGGCCGTGTAGGTGGTGCGCGGCTGGTAGTTCAAGTCGCCGATCGCCTGGTAGTCACGCTCGGACTCGCGGCGTTTGGCTACCTTGCTGTTCGGGTCATTCTTGTTGCCGAAGATAATTGCATTCGTCGGGCAGGTCTGCTGGCAGGCCGTCAGGATCTCGCCATCATGAATCGGGCGGTTCTCCTTATCGGCCGTGATCTTGGCCTCCTGGATGCGCTGGATGCAGTAGGTGCACTTCTCCATCACGCCGCGCGAGCGGACCGTGACATCCGGATTGCGCATGAACTTGAGGCTCTCCGTGTCGTAGTCCGAGTACAGCAGGAAGTTGAAGCGGCGCACCTTGTACACGCAGTTATTGGAGCAATAGCGTGTGCCGACGCAGCGGTTATACACCATGGTGTTCAGGCCCTCGGGCGTGTGCACCGTGGCGCCGACCGGGCAAACCTGCTCGCAGCCCGCCTGCTCGCAGTGCTGGCACATCATGGGCATGAAGTGCGCCTTGGGGGCATGCAGATCGCCCTCGTAGTAATTGTCGATGCGCAGCCACTGCATGTCGCGGCCGATCTTTACCTGCTCGCGGCCGACCACGGCGATGTTGTTCTCCGCGTAGCAGGCGACGATGCAGGCGTTGCAGCCGATGCAGGAGTTCAGATCCACCGACAGCGCCCAAGCGTTCTGAATCGTCCGAGAGGACGGATCCTCGTGGTCATAGCGCCACGATCCCGCCCACAGGTTCTCTTCCGGCTTAGGCGCTTCGCCCTGGGGGTTGTACCCGACCTTGTTCACCAGGGTTTCGCTGGCGCCGGAGTGCGCGAAGCCGGGGTTCTGTGTCGCTTCGGTTACCGTGGCGTAGCGGATGATCGACCGCTCCTCCGCCTCGTGGCCGGCGAGCGAAAAGGTGCCCTGGGTGTCGTACTCCTTTTTCTCCAGATCATGCTGCGCGTAGGCGCCGCGATGCTCGATGTTGTGCACCTTGGTCACGCACAGGTCATACATGCCGTGGCCCTTGGCCAACGAGGCGCCACCGGCCGCGAAGGGCTGCTCCGCGGTGCGCAGCTGGTAGGCGTCCACGCCGTAACCGGCGGCGACCCGGCCGGCCTCGGCGCGGCGGCCCATGCCCAGATGCAGCGTGAGGCTGCCATCCGCGTGGCCCGGCGACATCAGCACCGGAACGACCAGCTTGCGGCCGTTTACCTGCAGCTCCACAGCCTCGTTCTCCTCAATGCCGAGGGCCTCCATCGTCGCCAGGCTGACCAGCGCGGCGTTATCCCAGGAAAGGTTGGTAAGCTGCTTGGGCAGTTCCTGCAGCCAGCCGTTGTTGCCGTAGCGGCCGTCATAAAGCGACGGATCGGTGAGGAAGCGAACCTCCAGCGTCTTGCCGCCGCCCTGCGCCACGGCTACCCCCGCTTGTGTCGGCTTGGGCGTGCCTGCGCCGGCTGGCGGAAAGGCCGTCCCGGCAACCCAGCCATCATGCAGCGCTTTGCGCCACCCGGTCGGGAAGTCACCTTGAATGTATGTCTTAGCGTTCGCCAGGACGACATCATACGCGCCCTGCGAGGCATCGATCAGCGTAGCCAGCACGTCGTGCGCCGAGACGCCGCCGTAGAGCGGCGCAATCATCGGCTGCACGATCGAGATCGTGCCATCCGAGGCTCGGCAGTCCGTCCAGCTCTCCAGATAATGCGCCTTGGGGATGTGCCATGTGGAATAAAAGCCGGTCTCGTCCACGTGCGAACCGAGGTGCACGGTGTTGGGGACGTTGTTGAAGGCATCCGCGAAGTTCAGATCGATTGGCGCGTTATACAGCGGGTTCGTGCCAAGCATCACCAGCCACTTCACCTTGCCGGCGTTCATGTCAGCAACCAGCGACCGCAGATCCGCTCCGCCCTCGCTCGGGACAGCATGGATAGGCGTGGTGTAGACCACGGTCTTGCCGACGGCTCCCAGCTGCGCGTTCATCTGCATCGCTGCGCTCTGGCAGGCTGCCGAACTCTGCGGCCCCGCTATCACCGCGCAGCGCCCACCGGACTTCTTTAGGTCGTCAAGAACGGCGGTGAGGAACTTCTGCGCAGCCGGATCGGAAAGGGCCGGGGCATTGCCGCCCGCGAGGGCTGCTGCAAGCGCGTCCACCTCGCTGGGCTTAAGCGACAGCCGGTGCTCCGCCTTGAACCCTGTCACGGTCGGCGTGGTTTCCACGACGTACATGCGGTTCATCGGCTTGCCAGCTTCAAAGCGATGCCGCTCCGCGTAGGCCGCCGCCATCGGCAGGAAGCCCGGGAAGGCGATGCCGCCGAGGAAATCCGCGTCCAGCGACAGGATGACATCCGCATCCTGCAGCCGGTACTGCGTGTCGTAGTAGTCGCCCAAGGCTGCCTTGGACGCGGCACGATAGGCATCGCCGCAGGCAGGCTCATAGGAGATCAGCCGCGCCTGCGGAAACTTCGCCTGCACCTGCTTCCACTGCGCCGCAAAGGTTGGCGAGGTGGTAGCTTCGCTCAGGAAATAGAGGCCCTGACCGCCTGGAAGCTGCGCGACGCCCCCCTGAAACTGCTGCTGGAAGTAGGGCCACTCCGAGTTCTGCCCCCGAAAGCGCGGGTGCTGCGAGCGGTCCGGATCGTACAGATCGAGCAGCGAGCCCTGCGTAAAGGCGTCGGCTTTGCCGTTGGTCAACGGGTGCTCGGGGTTGCCCTCAATCTTTACCGGGCGGAAGGCATAGGACTTCACCAGCACCGGCACGGCGCCCGTGGGAAAAGGATGCGCCGTGGCAAAAAAGGTCGGGGTACCGAGGACCATGTCCTCCGGCTGCTTGATGTACGGGTAGATCGGCTCATCCGGCTGCTTGGTGCAGCCCGCCAGCCCGGCCAGTGCGAAGCTCGCGCCCATCACCTTCATGAAGCCGCGCCGCGTAACCGGATTGGCCCACTCGCCGGCCCCGGCCTGACGCGGAAACTCCTCCTGCATCAGCTCCTGAAACTCAGGCGTCTCCGCCAGGTCGTCTAGATTGCGCCAGAAGCGCTTGCCGGTCTGCCCGTCCAGCTTGGCACGGACCTCCGCGAGCGTCATCTTCTTCGTGGGTACGGGGGCAATCTGCGTCACTACCTGCGCGCCGACCGGGGCTGCCGCCCGGCTTAGCGATTGCGTCGCGTTGTCCTTGGATGCCTGTTCGTTTTGCATTGCCTGCCTTGGATCTGTTAATCCCATTGGTTCTCTGTGCGCATCTACCGGTGGCACGTTTCGCAACTCGAAAGCATCTCCGGGTTGCGGATGTGGTACTGCTCCAAGAGATACTTGCCGAGCGCCGTCTGATCCGTGAACTTCTGATAGCTGGCCGGCATCCTGATCACCGGCACATTGGAGACCGTTTCCCCTGAGCCGTTCTCCGGGACGGGTCCGCCCATCGTGCCGGACTCCGTATGCGTTATTCCTGGACGTGAAGGCGACTCGGGGCTCTCCTGATTGCCCATCCCCGGCAGCTCTTGCGATCCGTTAAGCCCGCCGTTGGTTGCGGGTGAGGATCGCGGTCCTTGCGGAGCCTGCAGCATGGCAATCTCAGGGTTATGGCCGCCCGGATCCTTCGTCGTGCAGGAGACGTGGTTGGCCGTCGGGCCGTCATTGGTCACCTGCGTGCACCACACCGGATGATCCTCGGTCGCGCCCGCCCAGGCCATGTTGTAGATTTCGCTGGTCGGCCGCAGATTTTTCACCGGGTTACGATGGCAGTTCAGGCACCACTCCATCTGCAGCGAGTTCTCCATGTACATCAACGGCATCTCGTCCACGCGGCCATGGCAGCTGGAGCAGCCCAGGCCCTTGTTCACGTGAATCGAGTGATTGAAGTACACATAATCGGGCAGATCATGCACCCGGATCCAGGGGATCGACTGTCCTGTCGCCCAGCTCTGCCGCACTGGCTCCAGCAGCTGCGCATTGGTCCAGATCTGCGAGTGGCAGTTGATGCAGGTCTTGGTCGGCGGAATGCCCGCGTACATGCTCTTCTCCACCGACGTGTGGCAGTACTGGCACTGCAAGCCTAGCCCCTCCACGTGGTGCTTGTGGCTGAAGGGCACGGGTTGGTCGGGCCGCTGGCCCTGCCGGGTCACCCACGGTGAGCGTTGCAGCTCGTTGAGCGTTACGCCCACGATGATTACGATCAAGCCCGTCAGAACGAGGCTCGCGCGAATCAGCGCGTTCGAACTGCGGTCAAATACCTGCGCCATGAGTGCGTTCCTGCAACCCCGGCCTGCGCAATGCGCTGCCGCGGCGTGTTGATCCTGCGCCCTTCAGTGATTCCCTGCAACACTCCGGCAAACCCCATGGTTTGCCCGTGTTGCCGAAAGAAACCGTCGCTCACTCTGTAGAAATCAGAGTATAGCAGTGGCCAATGACCCCATCGGACCACGACACGACCCCCGAACGCAAGAGCTTGAGCCCAATCTCGCGATTATCGAAAGGCGGATCCGCGCCTAGATGCGTCCTGCTGAAAATTGCGCTTATTTCCTGAACAAAACAGGGGTATACGCCCTCTAACTACGGCTGCTTTGGTCCGAGTTGCAGGAGCGCCAGAGGCTTATCGCCTCACCTTGACGCAACAACGCCTTCCACCCAGGCCGTCCATTGTTCTTCCGTGATCGCACTCGAAGCCGCACGCAGCACCATCGCCGTCTCTTCCACCTCGGAGCAGGCGAGACGAAAATTGTTGATGTCAACTGCCATATTGATCGCGGCCAAAGCTACCCGCTTGTTGCCATCCGCGAACGGGTGATTGCGCAGCAGCGCCCACCCCAGGGATGCAGACAGAACAGGAATTCTTATCTCGCTGCTGTAGTGTGCAAGCTGCTTCGGGCGAGCGATGGCCGACTCAAGTCCGTTCTCATCGCGCACCCCTTGCAGGCCGCCATAGGTTTCGATCAGCCGCCCGTGTACATTCCGCAGAGCATCTGACCTGACATACTCAATCTTCACTTCGCCAGCTCACGGTAGCTGTTTCGATGCAATGGCTCTGTCCGCAAAAACGCCTCTACTTGACGGGTAAACTCTTCGTCGACAGGGGTCATACGGTACACACCTTCGTGTTTCTCCAGCTTGAGCAGCGAACCTTCCGCGACAGCCATATCGTCCAAGAGCTGCCTGGGAAGCAGAACGCCGAAGCCATTGCCAACTTTTCGCACCTTGAGTTCCATGTAAGAATTATAACAGCGTTATAACGGCATTCAAAGGATGAATTGCTCATCCTGCCCGTCCCGGCTTTATCATCACCCATGGCCAGCCTCCCTCAGCGCTCCCGCAAGCTGCCCTACGACGCGCAGCAGGCCGTGCAGGCGCTCTCAGCCGCCGACCCCAAGCTGGCCAAGCTCATCGAGCGCGCTGGGCCCTTCACCCTGAAGCTGCCCGCGCAGCAGTCGCCCTTTGAAGCCCTTCTGCGCTCGATCCTCTACCAGCAGCTGCACGGCAAGGCCGCCGCCGCCATCCATGCCAAGCTGCTCGCCAGCTTTGAGCCGGTGTGCGGGTTGGGGGAGCACCCCTCCGCGCAGCACGTGCTCGACTGCCCCAACGAACAGCTGCGCGGGGCGGGCCTTTCCGGCAACAAGTCGCTGGCTATCCGCGATCTCGCCGCCAAAACCGTCGACGGCACCGTCCCCACGCTCGCCCAAATCGGGAAGATGCCCGACGAGGACATCATCGAACACCTCACGCAGGTGCGCGGCATTGGCCGCTGGACGGTGGAGATGTTTCTGATGTTCCGCCTCGGCCGCCCGGACGTGCTGCCGGTCTCGGATTACGGCGTGCGCAAAGGCTTCGCACTCACCTTTCAGGGCCTTAAACCCACCCAAAAGGTCACCCCCGACCTCCTCGCCGCACCCGCCGCCATGGAGCGCCGCGGTCGCCGCTGGCAGCCCTGGCGCTCCGTCGCCAGCTGGTATCTGTGGCGGGCCTGCGATCTCGCCGCCGGCAAACCCGTGCAGCCGGAATGATGCCCCCCTCGCACTCCGGTATAGTCCTCTCTGATGAGGCCGACTCCCTGGCAGCTGCCCCGTTCCCAGCCGCGCGGCGAGGCTGCGATGTGCACCTCGCGGATGCCATCCACCTCAGCTTCAGGTGAAGTGGCGGCAACCTCTCGCTTCGATACCATCGACCTTTTGCGTGGGTTCTCCATCCTTGGCGTTGTGCTTCTCCATGCCGGCAATTGGCTCTCTTTCAGCGGCTACACGATAGGAGCGAGCTTCCCGAAGTGGCTACGGTACGTCATCTTCAGCGAGGGTGGGAACGGTGTATCGGCCTTTTTCGCCATCTCCGGCTTTCTTATTACCTTTGTTTCGATCCGTCGCTTCGGTTCCTTGCAGCGGCTTCGTGCCGGCGCTTTCTATCGCATCCGATTCGCTCGCATCTTCCCGCTCTTGGCTCTGCTTCTCTTCGTGCTCAGCGTTCTGGATCTGGCCGGCTTCGCTGATTTCGCGCTCAAGCCAGCCACGGGTTCTCTTGGTCGAGCCCTTTTCGCCACGCTGACCTTTCAACTGAACTGGTTCGAGGCCGTGCATGGGTTCCTCCCTGCGCCTTGGACCGTGCTCTGGTCCTTGTCCGTTGAAGAGATGTTCTATCTTTTCTTCCCGCTTCTCTGCATCGGACTTTACGGGCGCAGGTGGTTTCGACCGCTCTTCTTCGTCCTTCTCTTCGGCCTTGTTGCTTTCGGACCTTTCGCCCGCACGCCCGCGTACAGCAGGAACGACATCTGGCTGTACCAGTCTTATCTCGGCAACATGGATAACGTTGCTCTGGGCTGCCTCTTCGCTCTGCTCACAAATGCTGCCGCAAAGAACACACGTTTCGTGCGCTCCCGCTGGCCCCTGTTTTGTCAGGCTCTCGGCACTCCCCTCACCCTCTTCATCGTCGTCTGGGAGTGGCCTAAAGTCATTCTTGGCTGGCGTGTGAAGCGTGCGATGGGACACTCGGGCACGGATGTAACGGTGCTTGGCCTTGGGATCTGCCTCATCATGTTCGGCAGCGTCTTAAGGAGCGCAAAGGGCTGGCGCTTGACGGCTCCCATACGCTGGTTGGGCAGGTACAGCTATGAGGTCTATCTGACACACGAATTCGTGGTGATGGGGATACTCTCTTCGTTCCTGAAGACGCGAAAAGGGCCGGTGGGCATCTGGATCTCCGTGACGGTCCTGCTCTCAGCCGGACTTGGGTTTGTGCTGTCGCGTCTTCTCTCAGAGCCAATGAATCGACTGCTTCGTGGCGCCCCTGTCCCCGCTGAACTTCAGCCTCAAACGCCCTGAGGCGCAGCCCCCGAACTGCTGGAGCCGTTCAGAACCTGGAGCCGTAAGGTTTCCACCATCCCAGAACTCAGGTACATTGTGCCGGCTCAGCCTCGTCGTCTTACTTGCCTTCTCCTTCTCGCGATCACGGTGCCCATCGGTATGGCATGGAGGCTCGCGCCGCTGCACCTCCCGCCCTTTGCCTTCAAATACGGCGGCTCGGCCCTATGGGCCATCGCTGTGTATTGGACAGTGGCCATTTTTTTACCGAGAACGAGCCCGGTGCGATTGGCATTCGCAGCGGCGATCGTCGCGGTCGCGGTCGAGTGCTTCAAACTCGTCCGCTCGCCGAGCGTTGACTACTTTCGCGAGACGCTCGCCGGTAAGTTGTTGCTTGGCCGCTACTTCACCTTCGGAGCCATCATCGCGTACTGGCTCGCTATCGCCGCTGTTGCGGTTTTTGACACCCATTTCGGTCCGGGCAGACGGCGTCAATAGCCCTGCCGTTCAACCAACAAGCGGCTTTGCCCCGTTACCATGGGCATATGTCGCTTTTAGACCAAGCCTCGATAGCGGAAGCTCCCGCGACCCGCTCTGCCGCCCCGCCCGAGCGCTTCGTGTGCGTACACGGGCATTTCTATCAGCCGCCCCGCGAAAATCCCTGGCTCGAAACGGTCGAGATGCAGGACTCCGCCAGCCCCTTTCACGATTGGAATGAGCGCATCACGGCCGAGTGCTACGCCCCCAACGGCGCCTCGCGCATCACGGACAAAGAAGGCCAGATCACGCGCATCCTGAACAACTATGCGCGCATGAGCTACAACTTTGGCCCCACGCTGCTGAGCTGGCTGGAGATCTTTGCTTCGCGCACCTATCGCATGATCCTCGATGCGGACCGCGAAAGCGCGGAGCGCTTCAGCGGCCATGGATCCGCGCTGGCGCAGGTCTACAACCACATCATCATGCCGCTCGCCTCCGAGCGCGACGCGCGCACCCAGATCCGCTGGGGCATTGCGGACTTCACTCATCGCTATGCACGCAAGCCGGAAGGCATGTGGCTCGCGGAGACCGCCGTTTCGCGCGCCGTGCTCGATCTCCTGGCCCAGGAGGGCATCAAGTTCACCGTGCTGGCGCCCAGTCAGTGCGCGCGGGTGCGCCGCCTGCCCCCGCCGCCCATCACCGAAGATGTCAACGCCCCGCTCACGCCCGAAAGCCCCACCAGGACGGTCTTTCAGGAGTTGCTGAACGACGGCAGCCCCGTTGCCTCCGCGCCCGCTCCGCTTCCCACCTCCGACGAGCCCTGGACAGAGACCGAAAACGCCAGCGTCGATCCAACCCACCCGTACCTTGTGCAGCTCGACGAAGGCCGTTCCATTGCGGTGTTCTTTTATGACGGTCCAGCTTCAAGGGCAATCGCCTTTGAGGGGCTGCTGAACTCAGGCGAAGAGTTTGGCAGGCGCATTCTCGGCAGCCTGCGTACTATCGCCGGTAACGGCAGTGGCGGTTCCGGCGAGCCGCAACTCGCGCATGTCGCCACCGATGGAGAAAGCTACGGCCACCACCATCGCCACGGCGAGATGGCGTTAAGTTACGCCATGCATTGGATAGAAAATAACGACATCGCGAAGCCAACCAACTACGCGGAGTTTCTCGCTCTGTTTCCGCCGCGATGGGAGGCCGAGGTCGTTGATAACAGCTCCTGGAGCTGCTTTCATGGCGTGGAGCGCTGGCGCGCGGACTGCGGCTGCAGCGGCGGCAAACCGGGTTGGAACCAGGCCTGGCGTGCGCCTCTGCGCGAAGCGCTGGATCTGCTGCGCGACCGCACAGCCCCGCTCGCCGAGCGCGTCGCCGCGCCGCTGCTCAAGGATCTTTGGATCGCCCGCGATGCGTATATCGATGTTGTGCTCGATCGTCGTCGTGCGAACGTGGATCGATTTTTCGCGGCCCACGCACGACACACGCTTTCGCCTGCGGAACGCGTCAAAGTTTTGGAACTGCTTGAGCTCGAACGCCATACCCAGCTGATGTACACCAGCTGCGGCTGGTTTTTCGATGAGATTTCAGGCATAGAAACCGTGCAGATCATCGCCTACGCTGCCCGTGTGCTGCAATTAGCCGCCAAGCTCTTCGGCGAGGAAGCCGTCGCGCTCGAAACCGAGTTCCTCCAGGTGCTGGAACGCGCGAAAAGCAATGTGCCCGAACAGCGCAACGGCGCGGAGATCTATCGCAAATGGGTAAAGAATGCCCGCATCGATCTGGAGCACGTGGGCGCGCATTACGCTATCTCCTCCATGTTCCGCTCGTATCCCGAAACGGGCCAGCTCTTCTGCTTTGACGTCAAGCGTCACAGCTACGACGTGTTGACCTCCGGCCGGGGACGCGTGGCGCTGGGACGCGCACGGCTTACCTCGCGCATCACCGAAGAGACCGAGGAGATCTGCTTCGCGGTTCTTCATCTCGGCGACCAGAACCTGTCCGCTGCAGTGAAACGATTCTCCCCAACCGATGCAGCTGCCTGGGATGAGTTTGACGGGAAGGCACGAGCCGCCATCCGCCGCGCCAATGTGCCCGAACTGATTCGGCACATCGATGGCTTCTTCGGTTCAACGAATTATTCGCTCACGTCGCTCTTCGCCGACGAGCAGCACCAGATCCTCAAGGGCATCCTCAACCAGACCCTGTCTGAGGTTGAAGATTCGCTGATGCGGATCTACGAAGAACATGCGACGCTGCTGCACTTTCTGGGTGAGTCCAACGTGCCTGCGCCGCCCGCGCTGGCGCTTACCGCGGGTTTCGCCATCAATGCCAGCCTGCGCCGCGCGCTTGAAGCCGAAAAATACGATCAGGCCGAGGTGGCCCGGCTGCTGCGCCGCGCCGAGATGGATAATGTCACGCTCGATAGCGCGATGTTGGGTTTCACCGCCGACAGCCGCATGAAGCGCGCCATGATCGCGCTGGAAGCCGCAGCTTCCGCGCAGAAGATGAATGTGATGGGCGAAACCCTTGCTATCGCCGAAAGCCTGCGGACGCTGCCCGGCCGCTCCAATCTATGGCAAGCGCAAAACATCTGGAACGATCTTTTGCATCGCCCCGAAAGTCGCCACTGGAGCCGAGAATGGCGCGAAGGCTATCGCAAGCTCGGCGGCGCATTGAAGATCAGCGTCGACGACCTCAGCAGCGCGGACGGGGGACGGGTTCTGTAGCGATTGCACGTCCTCCCTCTGAAATCACTGTTCATTTAACTCAACACCGAGGCGGCCTGCGGATGCGGCCCTTATCTTTGCATCCGCAGCCCATTCGGATATCTAGGAATCGCATTCAAACGCACACTGATGCCCGCGCTGACGCCGTAAGGGCTCAATGATCCAAAGGTGAACTGTGGCCAGTGCTGGTATTCCAGATCAATCGCACGAACCGTCACGCGTTCGTTCAACGCGATGTCGAGTCCGGCACCCGGCGCATAGGTAAGAAACGAGCCATGCGCATAGCCGAACGGCAGCGTGATCCTGCCCATGCCCGCAAGAAATTTGCCATACGGCTGCCATCGCCGGGGCCGTAGAATCGCAACCCGCACACCGCCAAGATAGTTCGATTCGGTGACATCCTCCGCAGTGTGATAACGCAGAAAACGTGCTTCACCTTCCAGACCGACACGCCACTGTGGATTTACATCCGCATAAATAAAGCCTCCTGCAATATCACGCTTTCCGTAATCGGCCTGAAAGGCGGATACACCGCCACCCACGGCGACATAGCTGCCTGGACCGCTGGCGGTGGCGACGGCTTGTGCCTTTGCCGTCGCCACGCCAGCGAACATCATCACCGCAGAAAGGCTGAGCAGTTCAATCAGGCGCCTCACTGGGTCACCACCAGGGTGATGGCCTGCGCCTGCGTTGTGCCTGAGCCCTGTCCCGTGCCCACCACCTTGAAGCTGTAGGTGCCGGGCGGCGTCCCGCTTGTGCTCAAGCCACTGCAGCCTGTCACGTTCAAGGTAATCGCGAGCGCGAAGACAAAAGCCACCGCGGTTCCGAATCTGCGCCGCGCATCGCCATGCTTCCTACGTTGCAGTAACGCAAGCAGCAGTCCCACAGGCAAGCAGCACAGCAAGGTGCTGCGCCCTTTGTGATCCATTTGGAGTGCCGCCGTCGTGCCCGTTCCTGCACCCAGTGGATCGCCTGTGTCGATGATTAGGGCAGCCGTTGCTGTGCCATCGGGAGAGAGCTTCACCAGCGATGGCGTAAACGTGCAGGTGCCCGCAAACGGCAGCCCCAGGCACCCCAAAGCGATCGTGTCCGTAAAGCCCTTTACAGAACCGATGCTGACGTTAACAGTGGTATGTTGATGCGTGACCAGCGTGATGCTCGGTGCATTCACCGCGAGCGTAAACTGAGCTGCTTGGCCCGCTGTGATCGTGGTCGAGGAAGACTTCGAGGCGGAGTAAGAGGCATCCCCGGCATAGCTCGCAACGATTGGCTGCGAGGTCTGCTCAAAGATCACCGTGATTGTTGCTACGCCCGTATCATCGACCGTTGCAACGCCCATTGTTACACTGCCGCTGGTGAAGGTCACAGAGCCACTTGGCGCTGTGGAGCCTAGACTCTTCACCACCGCAATCAATGTCATCTGCTGCGGATTCGTGGGATCCGTTGAGGATCCGGTGAGGGTCGTTTCGGTCGGGCGCAGTTGCACGTTTTCGGCGTACACGCCCGATGCACTTGCAAAGTTCGCCCCATCTCCCGCATAGGAAGCGACCACATTGTGCATACCCGCGCTCAGTTGCGGAATCGTGAGCGTTGCATGGCCCGAGCCGTCGAGTTGCGCTGCGCCCAGCACCGTCGCACCATCAGCGAAGCTCACCATGCCCGTGGCCGGAGCGGCGCCGGCGTTGACCACACTGACCGTGAAGGTCAATGGACTCAAGGTCAGCGCTGGATTGCTGCTTGAGGCCACCGCCACAGCGGTGGTCTGCTTTACCGTAAGCAGCAGCGGCGTTGATGCCGAGGGGCTCGCCTTGCCATCGCCCGCGTAGCTGGCCACAATCGTGCGCGAGCCAGGCGCGAGCGTCGCTGTCGTGAGCACAGCGATCCCATTGGCATTCAGCGGCGCTGTTCCAATGGTCACGCCGCCATCAGTGAAGCTCACCACGCCAGTGGCCACGCCGCCGTTGCTGCTGACGGTCGCAGTCAGGTTAAGCGGCTGGCCAAAGACCGCGGGGGTTCCGCTCGCGCCAAGTTCCACTGTCGTCGTCGCGCCGATTACAATCTCCGTGAGTTGCGCTCCGGCGGCGGCATAGTTCTGATCTCCGCCGTAGCTCACCGTAATTGCGTGCGCCCCGACAGCCAAGGTGTTGGTGGTAAAGCTGCCCACCCCCGAACTGTTCAGCGGCACCGTCGCGAGCAACGCTCCGTTATCACGTAGAGTGGCGCTTCCCGTCGCTGATATGCTGCCCGAGCCGTGGATCTGTACGGTAAGCGTTACGTTCTGCCCGCTGGCGGCAGGGTTGTTATCCGAGGTCAGCACGGCTGATGAACTTTGCACCACGACCTCCTGCAACGGCGCCGAGGTCGAGCTGCCATGGTTGGCATCCCCCGCATAGGTTGCCGTAAGAACATGGGTGCCCAGGGCAAGGCCGGTTGGCGAAACGCTTGCGATGCCGTTCACGTCAACCGTTGCTGTCCCAAGCAGCTTGGTGCCATCAAGGAAATTCACCTGACCGCTGACGTTCGGGCTGTCACTGCTCACCGTTGCCGTAAGCGTAAGCGCGCCGCCCTGCGTGAGTGGGTCCGGATTTGCGCTCAGCAATGTGAGGGAGTCCGCCTGGCGCACAACGACCGTAATGGGCGTGGAAACCGCGGCGTTGTTGCTTGCGTCACCGCTGTATTTTGCAGTTACCACATGCGTGCCGATCGACAGTTTCGAAGTCGAGAAGGTGAATGCGCCGTTCCCCGTCACGGCAACCGCGCTGTAAGCGTTCGCCCCGTCAGTCAGCGTCAGCGTACCTGTGGGCGGAACACCCGGCGTGTTCAAGCCGGCGACGATGGATGCATTCGTCGCCACATCTACGGCACCTGTGGGTCCGCTCAGCGTAAGCGTAGGCTGCGCCAGTTCAACATTCTGCTGCAGGCTTGCGGAGGAGGGCAGATCGCTGCTGTCACCCCCATAAGCCGCCGTGACCGAGTGGGTGCCCAGCGTCAGCGAACTGGTTGAAAAGCTCGCAACGCCGTTTGGATTCAGTGATCCCGTACCTAAAATCTTTGCCCCGTCGCTGAAGGTCACAGTTCCGGCCGGTACGCCGTGGGCGCTGGTCACAGATGCCGTAAAGATCGCGGGCTTGCCGACCAGCGTTGTTGGAGCAGATGAGACCAGAACGGTCGTGCTTGGCTGTGCGATCTGCACGTTGACGGAATTCGATGTGCCGGGTGCGTTGGCGCCATCGCCGGCGTACTGCGCGGACAACCAATGGGAGCCGGCGGCCAATGCTTGCGTATTCCACGTAGCGGTCGCCACGCCTGGACTGGTGGAGCTGGTCAGGGGCACCGCAGGGCTGAGCGCGGTGGCGCCGTCGAAGAAGGTCACCGTTTCCGTGGGCGTGCCGGTCTGATCCCCCACACTCAAGGTGAGACTGACGTTGCCGCCGACAATTGCCGGATCGGTAGCTGTCGAAAAGCCCAGCACCAGGGTGGGTGCCTGCTTGATTATCTCGGTAAAGTCGACCGTACTAGCCGCGTTGTTGTTATCGCCGGAGTAGCTTGCCGTAATCGTATGCGAGCCGAGCGAAAATGTTTCCTTGCACGTTGCTGTACCGTTGCTGGCCAACGGTACAGCAGAGCAGAGAGGGGGATTGTTGCCCTCGGTAAAGGTGATGGTTCCCGTTCTGCCTGTGTCAGCGCTAGTGACGGTGGCCGTAAACGTGACCGGCTGCCCAAGCAGTCCCGGTTCCGCATCAGAATTGATCGCTACGGTTGTGGGTTCCACACTGAGAACCTCGCCGTTTAATGCGTCCACCGGCGTGACATTGGGCGCATCCGACTTCCAGGTTACGGAGCCTGTGTCATTCGCATTTACCTGGGTCGGGGCGAACTCGATGCTCATGATGCAGAAAGCCATGGGCGCCAGAGCGGATTGACCGCAGGTCGTAGCGGAATCGAGCGCCGCTTGGACCAGCGTATTGGCCTGAGCCGTGGGAAGCTGAAGCGTGAGCGTGGTGTTGCCGAGGTTATAAAGCGTTCCGACAAGAGGCGCGGAGAGTTTGCCGACCTTCATCGGCGGATAGGTCAGACCGAGCAGCGATCCGGAGATCTCTCGCACGCGGTTGTTGTAGTAATCAGAGACCCAGATATTGCCCGTGTAGTCAAAAAACAGCGCGGAAGGACCGTTGAGGTTGGCATGATCGTCGGGACCGCGGTCGCCGCCCCCGGCGGGAGGATTGTTGGTGTTTTCAAAGGCCGGATCGCCGTTCCCGGCTAATGTCACGATGATGCCGCCGATCACCCCACGTACCCGGTTATTGCCTGTATCGGCAATCACAAAGTCCCCCTGGGGATCGAAGGCAACGGATTCGGGATTGAAGAGTTGCGTGTTGGGGTCAATTGCAGAAAGGCTGTCACCATTGAAACCGCCCGAGCCATTACCGGCGATGGTGGAGATCATGCCGGATGTGTCGATCAGCCGGATTCTGTTGTTCAACGTATCGGCAATCGCGACCGCGCCATCGCTGCGCACTGCAACTCCATAAGGGTTGTTCAGCTGCGCCTGCGTCGCGAGCATCTGGTCCGTCTTGTTATAACCTGCCGAACCGTTTCCGGCGATCGTCTGGATCGACTGCGATCCCACCGAGAATTGGCGCACACGGTTGTTGCCGGTATCCGCAAGGATGAGGTCGCCTCCGGGCGTAAGCGCCAAGCCCCTGGGCGAGCTCAGTAGTGCGCTTGTAGCCGGGCCGCCGTCGCCGGCGTATCCCGAGTTGCCCAGGGTACCCACCACCGTGGTGATCGTGCCGGATACGTCAACCCGCCGTACCGCATTGTTTCCTGTATCCGCAATGTACAAATTGCCCGCGCCATCGATGGCGATGCCCGCCGGATTGTTCAACTCCGCCGCTACAGCCTGTCCGCCATCCCCGGCGGAACCGGCGTTGCCATTGCCGGCTACGGTCGAGATATTGCCGGTCGAAGCATCGACTCTGCGAACGCGGTTGCTATTGGACTCACATAGGTAGAGGTTGCCAGCGGCATCGACAGTCAGCCCGATAGGCAGAATGATCGATGTATTTATTGCCTTTAGCCCATCATTGCCCTGCGGAACGCCCTGACCATTACCGGCAACGGTGTTGATCTCGGCCGGCACCAGCACCGGCAGGCCGCCCTGGCCGATGCCACTTAACGGTGCGCTCGCCAGCACCTGGCTGCCGGACTGGATCAGGACCGCGCCTTGGCGTACGCCGGGGAAGCGCGGATTGAAGCTCACGCTCACCTCGCAGCTTTCGCCGGCCGTCATCTGTGAACCCACGCTGCAGGTGTTCGCCTGGACGAAGGTAAACTCCTGGAGATTCGGGTCGCTCACTCCGCCCGTAATCGTCGAGAATGCGGTAATCTGCCCCGCGGCCTGGGCAAACAACATGACGGTTTTCACAGAGGAACTGCTGCCCACCGCCGTCGGCGTTCCCTGGAAGGTGATCGGCGAGCCCGGTAGCTGCGCGAGTGCTGCCTGCGCGAAAGCAAGCAGTCCAAACGCGATGAGCAGGAGCCGCCGCAGCCGCCTGCCGAAATGCCTCATAGTTTCTTGAACCTGCCAGTATCCGCTGCCTGCTTCCAACATGCGCTCCCCCATGGCCGCCCGCGCACCTTTAAGCCGTTCTCCGGCCCGGAGCGCAGACGCCTGCTGAAGGACTTATCGGCAGATGGAGCCGGAACTTCAGCGCATCATGCAAAAAAATGCACAAGCCCGAGCTATCGCAACGGCGGACGAAGAAAGAATCGCGATTTGCCTCACGTGAGGAGCCGTATACCGCCGCCATGCGATCAGCGGCAGACATCTCAGTGTCTGAATGCGAGACACTGAAGCCATCGCGCCCATGGATCTACCCGCTGAGCTGCTCTTAAAGGCGAAGCCGGTTCTGGAGCGTGTGGCTGCCTCTGCAGGCAGTTCGCTGTCCCGGCCTCGCCTGCTGGTCGTGCTTGCCCACCCGGATGACGAGGTTTTGGCGCTCGGAGGCCGGCTGGAGCGCCTCACCGAAGCGCATCTCATCACCCTTACTGACGGTGCGCCGACCGATGCGGCGGACGCCCGGCATCACGGCTTCTCCACACTGGAGGCATACCGAAGCGCACGCCGCCGGGAGCTCGCCCAAGCCCTGATCCACGCCGGCGTGTCCGCGGAGATCACCTTGCCGCTCGCCGGAATGGCCCCCATCCCCGTGCCCGATCAGAGCGCCGCGCTGCATCTCGCAGAGCTCACGCATGCCGTTGCGGCTGCGATCCGCTTGTTCGCACCGGAAGCCGTGCTCACCCATCCGTATGAGGGCGGCCATCCAGACCACGACGCGTGTGCCTTTGCCGTACACAGTGCCCTACGGCTACTCAAAAAGTCGCGGAGCCCTTTGGAAGATCAGGCCTCAATGCCACTGATGATCGAAGCTCCCTTCTATTACGCCGGGGACGGCGGCACGATGCAAACCGGAGCCTTTCTCCGCCCCGCCGCCTCTCCCGCAACCATCGTCTGCGAGCTCTCGCAGGGGGAGCAGGCAAACAAACGTGCCCGGCTCGCCTGCTTCACTAGTCAGGCGGAGACGCTGGCCCAGTTCGGAGTGGAGCGCGAGCTGTTCCGCGTAGCTCCGCAGTATGACTTCATGCAGCCGCCCCACCCCGGCCAACTGCTCTACGAGCGCTTCTCCTGGGGCATGACCGGCCCCCAGTTCCGCGTACTGGCTGCGGAGGCCATCGAGCAGCTTTTTGGGAGGGGTGCCCACAAAGCTGCTGTCGGTATGGACCAGTTCGAGGCATCCAACGCCTCTGGATGAGCACACAGGCAAAATCGGCTGCAAAGACGCCTCACGAGGCCGAAGAGCGTTCCGATAGAAGGCCAGTCATCCTGAGTGTCGCTTTTCCGTACGCTCCGGTCGGCGCGTGCGCGATCGGCGGGGCCGAGGTGATTCTTTCGGGGATCGAGTCGGCCTTGCCGCGACTGGGCTTCCGTTCCGTGGTGGTCGCCCATGCGGCCTCAAAGCCGCACGGCCGGCTCTACCCAACGATCGTTCCCGAAGGCGAGATCACCCAGGACGTCCGCGCAGCCACCGAGAAATCGCAGCAGAAACAGATCGATCGCGCTCTGGCGGAGAACCCCATTGCGCTTGTTCATATGCACGGGCTCGACTTTCACCGTTACCGCATCCCGGCGCACCTTCCCGTGCTCGTGACACTGCATCTGCCGCCGGCCTGGTATCCCGAGGCGATCTGGAGTCTGCCGGCGAACTACCAGTTGCTCTGCGTCTCCGAAGCGGAAAAAGCAGCCTGTCCCGAACGCGCTCGCGACCGCATCCTTGTAGTCGCGAACGGAGTTCCCCTGCCGGATGCCTCCACGTTGCGCACCGAAGGCCGTTATGCGCTCATGCTTTCGCGCATCTGTGCCGAAAAGAACATCCATACGGCGCTCGATGCGGCACGCTTGGCGGGAATGCCGGCCATGGTCGCAGGCGAGGTCTTCCCCTACGGGGCGCATCAACGCTATTTCACCGAGGAAATCCAACCACGCCTTACCCGCTCGGGCCAGAACCATACCGCCCGCGCCCAACTTGCCGCAGTTCAGGCCGAAGCGCGTTTTCTAGGCCCCGTCACCGGAGCCGCGAAGGCCCGGCTGCTGGCTCGCGCCGCCTGCCTGCTGCTGCCGTCGCTTGCACCGGAGACAAGCTCTCTTGTGGCGATGGAGGCGCTGGCCGCGGGTGTCCCCGTAATCGCGATGGCCTCGGGCGCTGTGCCGGAGATCCTCGAAGACGGCCGCACCGGGTTGCTCATCGCGGCGGTGCCGGGCACAGGCCCGGAGGCGGTGCGCGCCCTTGCCGAAGCCATCGGACGCCTGCCTTTACTCAACCGCGGCACCTGCCGCTCCGTTGCCGAACAACGCTTCTCCCTCGATCCCATGTTGGAGAGCTACGGGGAGCTGTATCGCCGCTTTGCGCTGAAATCGCCCCCTCCGCCCGTCGCCGGCGAAATACCGTCATCCGCACAGGATCTCCAACCCGCACCAGCCGCACCGTCCAGCTCAGTGGAGGTGCTCACCTCCGAAGAGGCCCTCGACGCCCTCGTCCCCGAGTGGACCGAGCTCTGGATCCAGGACCCCAACGCGACACCATTTCAACATCCCGCCTGGCTGCGGCCGTGGTGGCGGCAGTTCGGCCCGGATGGCCAGCTGCATGCATTCGCTCTCCGCAATAAGAACGAACATCGGCTGCGCGGCTTTCTGCCCACCTACATCTATCACCAGCCAATTACCGGCGAGCGACAGCTTTTCCTGCTTGGTGCGGGCACGTCCGACTATCTTGACGGCATCTGGTCCGCAAATCCATCCCATCTCGCAGACCAGGCCCTTCACTACCTGCTTTCAGGGCCGGGCAACTGGGATATCGCGACGCTTCATCAGCTTCGTGCCGGCACTCCCCTGCTGTTCGCAGGACGGGAGCACGAGATTCCCGTGGGCGCGTCAGAGCCCTGCTCGATCATCGATACCGGCAGCCACCTGCCCCCAAAGGTGCGCGCCAATGTCGGCCGCTACCGCCGCCGCGCCCAGGCCACCGGTTCGCTCCAATGCTCCGTGGCTCGAACGGCGGAAGAGGCGCTGGATAGCTTCGAACATCTGGTGCGGCTGCATCGCGAGCGCTGGGAACAGCGTGGCGAAGCCGGTGTCCTCACCGATGCACGCGTGCTGGCGCATCACCGCGAGGCCGTTCCCTCCCTGTTGGCAGCCGGTCTGCTGCGGCTGTTCCGCCTAACGCTGAACAGTGCGGTCATAGGCTCTCTTTACGCATTGGCTGATGCCCCGAATCGCACCCATCGAAGCCTCTATCTCTATCTCATCGGCTTCGATACCCGTTTCGCCGACCTCAGCCCCGGCACCCTGTTGCTGCATGAGGTTTGCAGATATGCGCGCGAGCACGGCTTCCCTCGTCTCGATCTGCTGCGCGGCGGCGAAAATTACAAGCAGCTTTGGGGCGCGGAGTCGAAGCCTACCTATGCCCTGCACTTCGCTTCACCGTCGCAGGGCCAAAGAGAAGCAGATCCCTCCGCTTCCACCCCGGCTGCGCTGCGGGATGACAAACGAAACCAAAGGTGGTGATCTGTCTTTTTTCTGTCATTCGCCCTGAGCGCAGTCGAACGGGAGCGAATCTGCTGGTCGCTGCGGCCGTGCCCACTCGGATCATCCCTGCAGCTGCGTCAGTGTTGCCGGATCGAGAACGCCGTTGAAGTACCTCTGCAGCGCCTGCATGTAAGGCTCCTCCTCTTGCAGACCAGCCTTGCCGACCGCCTGCGCGAACAGCGTCATAGACGAATGAAACTTAAGATCATCCGGGTAGCCGAAGATCTCACCAATGGACCGTTCCTCGACAGCATTCACCAGGGACGTGCATTCGCGCAGCCGGGCGCCCAGCAGGGGATGCCTGAGATAGGCAGCGGCCTCGTCAAGACCCGATATAGCAAATCGCTGCGCCATGAAGCTGCTGCCCAGACCGCGAATCTGCGGAAAGACGAACCACATCCAGTGGCTTCGCTTTTCTCCCGCGGCTAGCTCGCCCCGGGCCTGTTGCCACACCGGCGCCTGCGCATCGATGAAGCGTTGCAGTTGATAGGGATCGAGTTGTTTGCTTCTTACCGCCATAGTCTGGTTCCGTGCTGGTATTCCGTGTTGATAAAAAGTGTCATCTCGGCCGCAGCGAACAGCTTTACCGTTCGCGTAGTGGAGAGACCTGCGGTTTGCCGGCCGGAACAGCAGATTCCCTCCCGTTCGACTGCGCTCAGGGCGAATGACAGAAAGAAAAGCAACAGCGTTGTATGGCTGCAGATAATTTGCTCTAAGGAAGGTCTGATCAAATACCCAGAGCAGCATCGAGCTGACCTCAGCGCCTAAAGGCGCGTTGCAAGCAGGGCACTTACGGCATGGCTGAAGCCATGCCCTTCCCGGTAGCAGGATTTAATCAGAGCCTCCCTAAACCGGGGCATTCCTTTGCAGCCGGTATCCTCTTACACCATCTGCTCCCTTCAACCACACCGGCGTTGTTAATGCACCAGCGCCTCGCCTTCGACATCCTCGGGTTCCGGCTCACCCTCCTTCTGCTCGCCCAGATCCTGCTCGTTCACCTCTTGCTCATCCACGTACGCGCGAAGCTTATAGCCCGCTTCGCTCATGCGCATGCACTCGGCCCTCAATGTGCCCTCCAGCTCTGCCAGCCCCGCCGCCGCGGTCTCGTACCCATCCTCGCCGCCAAGCCGTCCTGCGATGCCAAGCAGCGCAGGGATCTGCAGCCAGCACAGCAGCTGCTCGAAGCTCTCCTGGTTCACGTACAGCACGCCGTCGCTTTCGTTCACGCCCGCAAGCCAGCGCACATCGCCTTCTGCCCAGAAGCCCTCCGTGCGCAGCGCCTCCAGCGGGGTGCGTCCGGCAAGCAGCAGCCGCACTCTTGCCGCCGCGCGCCACGCATCCTCGCCCTCAATGCCCAGCTCAGCGAAGGTCTCCGCCAGCGCCGTGCGCAGATCGAGCGCATCGAAGAGCGCCTGCGGCTCAGCCGTTCCCGGCAATGCATGCACAAGGGCATACGCCAGCAGCGGCGCCCAAGTGCGCTCCATGCCAATGCCCACGCTGGCCCCGGGCACGACATCGCGAATCGCCGGTGGCCATGCGGTGGAGAAGCCACGCGCTACCTTCGGCAATCGCACGGCCGCCTCTGCCAGCTGCCACAGCTCCATCCGATAGGCCGCTGCGCCCACCTGGGTATCCGCCGCGACCTCCTTCATCCGCGCCTCGGATAACACCTCTGTCATGCGCCAATAGAACTCGTTGGCACGCTCGAAGAAGCTGGGCGGCATGAAGGCGGTCTCCGCAGGTGACCCTTCGTCCGGCTCCGCGTGCACCGGCCTGCCATCTCCGGCAATGGTCACGCTCGCCGGCACAGGTCCACCGCCGTTTTCATTGGTGTACGCGGCCGGCTCGGTTCGCGACTCCACCTCTGCCGTGAACTCGGTCAGCACTTGCTTTGAAGCCGCGTCGAACGCCTCGATCCCCTCATGGCTCAACGTGCGCCGCAACGCCGTATGCAGCGGCTGGAAACGCAACCGCAGCAGCGCCTGGCGCAGATTCGGAACGCCCTGCCCACACAGCGCATCGCACAGCCTGTCCCATGGCTGCTCCTCGGTCGAGCGAAGATCGCGCCAGTTCAACAACACGGCGTACTGATATCCGCGAAGCTCCATCGTGAGCCCGTGATCGCGCAGATCCGTCGCGCGGCGCAGATACTCAAGCCCACGCGCATGATCGCGGAACGCCATGATGGCAGCACCGTCATGCGGCAGATCCAGGCCTTCGCTTAACGTGCGTTGCCGCAGTTCGCCCGAACCTTTGTCCATCGATGCCGCCGATACTTTGATCGTTCCGCCCGTGCTCGTGTAGCTGTTGTTGTACAGCACGATCGAACGCTCATCGCCGTTGCGGTTCGAATAGGCAAACACGTTCTCGTTCACCGTCCCGTAGCCGGTCCAGAGGTCATATAGAACGAAGTTTGTGCTTTCGGCGAAGATATAGCGCTTCTTCAACAGCGGCGCGATCTCCGCGTTGTGCCGCGCGACCAGGTGCTCATCGGGATATTCGGTCATCTTCGGCATCTTGAATTCCATGCCGTAGCGCTCCGTGTAGCCCTCGATCTGGCCATGTCCAAACATCGGCAGGCCCGGCATCGTCGCCATCACCGTAGCCACGCCGAAGCACTTATCGCCAGAACCGAACTGGTCGATCGTGGTTCGCTCATCGGGATTCGACATGAAATTCACATAGCGCTTCAGGATGTCCGGATCGAACTCGATGGTCTTCTTCAGATAGCTGCGGTATTTCGCATTTTCCTCATCGCGCAGCATATTCATGAACGCAGAGTTGTAAACGCGATGCATGCCCAGCGTGCGCACGAAGTAGCCTTCCAGCATCCAGAAGGCCTCGGCCAGCAAGAGCGTCCCCGGCACCTCCTGCGCTACGCGATCCACCACCTCACGCCAGAACTCCGCCGGCATGATGGCGTTGAACTCCTCGTCCGTCATCGCATTTTCCGCACGGGACGGAATGGAGCCGCCCACGCCCGGAAGCGGATACCACAAGCGCTGCACATGGCGTTTCGCCAACACCATCGCCGCATCGAAACGGATGATGGGGAACATGCGCGCCACGTGAAGAATGGTCTGCATCACCTGCTCGCGCACATAGGATTTGGAGTAATCCAGTTGCGCGGTATCGTTCCACGCAAAGGTCGTGCCATCGTTGCCGTGATAGATGTAGCGCGTCTCGCCGCTGTTGTTGTAACGCACGCGAAACGCAACGGCGGCATCGCTCTGGTCGTAGTAGTGATCGTCGATTTTGATCTCGGCGCGAGAATCCGGACTCAAATCAGGCCCGTTGAAGCTGTAGGCCGGATACGGGCTTTCCCAGCGAAAGACGAACCAGTCGGGATGCTCCACAACCCACGGCGAATCGATGCCCATATGGTTCGGCACCATGTCACTCGCCAGCCGCAAACCAAACCGCGCCGCGCGATCGCGCAGGTTCGTATACGCGGAGTTGCCGCCCAGATCCTCCGCGATGTTGTACTCCTTCAGCGAGTACGCCGAGGCCACCGCATCGCCCTGTCCGCGCAGGTGCTTGATGCGCTGCGAGGCCACCGAGCGTTCCCAAAGCCCAATCAGCCATAACGCCGTCATGCCGCGATCAGCCAACAGCCGCAACTCTTCATCCGGAATCTGATCGAGCTTATGAATGTGGCGGCCGTACTTGCGCGACAGCTGTTCGAGCCAGACATACGTGCTCTTGGCCATCATCACAACGGTCGGCATCCAAGCCTGGTCTTGGGAGAACGCCTCGTATTCATTCAACGGCGACTGGTAGTCGCTCGAGTATCGCTTCAGCCTGCGCACGCCATCGGGACCAATCTCGTACTGATCCTCGAAACCGATGTATTCATCGCCCAGAAATCCTTCGCCGCCAAAGCCCGGCGCGCCATGGCGATAGAAGTCCGGCTTGGCCGGATTGAACAGCATCCAGATCGCGATGTCCTCTTCCTTCACCGTGTCGATGGCCAGCAAAATCTGCTTCAGATCCGCGTCGATGAACCTGTCCCAGTGCTCGCGAATGTACTCCAGCTGCGCCGTGAGCGACTCCGGGCTCAGCCGCATCGGCGCCTGGAGCGCGTCCAGCAGCGAACCCACATCCGGCGCTACCGGCGGACGCGTGGCGAAGTACGCCGGCAGCTCCGCAGTGACGGCCTTGTAGGCGGTCGTCTCGCTCAACCCCTTGTTGTCGAAGAGCTCGCGAAACGGCGTAAACGCGGGATTTGCATTGGCCAAATGCAGCAGCAGCAGTTCTTCAAAGGCAGCCTCGCGGTTCGGGAGGCCATCCGTGGCGCCCTTCAGCCACGCATCCACCGTGATCTTGCCGGAGTAGATCGCCGAGTTCGGAAAGCGCTCAGTAAATGCACGCAGCAGCCCATCGACCTGCTTCGCGCCGGTCTGCGCGCTAAACCATTTCAGAGCCTCGCTCAGCACCGCCGGATCGGTCTGCCTGCGATACCGCGCCACCATGGCATGGCTCAGCTCATCGATAAGCCCCATCGCAAACAGCGCACCGGCGTTGATCTGCCGCTTTACATCAGGAACGCCGCCGTTCTCCACCTCATGCTGCTTATTCAGAGCCAGCGCCAGATTGCGGCTGGCGGCCAGATTCGCGAAGACCACATTGCCCGTGTAGCTGAACAGGAGGTCATGAACGCCCAGCTTCTCCCGAAGCGACCGCGCGATATGAAATTCCATGGTGAACCTCCCGTGCTTCCCGTGTGAGGGCGGGAGGCTACTTTGGGGATGCCTCAGCCTTCTCTCCGGCGACGCCCGCTCCAGACAACGCCCCGCTGTCTCCGAAGATTTACCAGCGCACCTGCAGCAGCGCCACCGACTCCCGGGGCAGATCGAGCCGCACCGACATCTCGCCGTCCGTCGCATCCACCCACGCGGGCGAACCGAACAGCTCCAGCCCATCTCGCGCCTTCAGCGCCGCGGTCTGCTCCGTCGCCGGTCGCTGCGGCGAGCCCATCGCCTGCCACGCCGTGTAGGCATTGCTGTGGCTGTCGTCGATCCGGTACTGCGTCACCAGGACACGGTGCACGCCGCCCGGCAGGCCGGAGATCACAGCCTTTACTCCCGACGCCGGCGCGGGCTCCGCGGCATCGTGGTAGTTCCATAAGAGCACCGACGCCTGATGATCGCCGACGGTCGCCAATGCATCCACATCCGGCTGGCCCCGTACGCCTCCGGCCAGCAGATCATCCACCGCGACTGCTCCCGAACTCGCCGTCTCCACGCGTGTTCCGTCCAGCAGCCCCAACATGCGGAACAGGTTCAGGATCGGTTTGTCGATTCCGTTGCTGGCCAGCGACCGGAAGCCCTCAAAGTAGTCGCGTCCCTCGAACTCAAACGACCAGCTCAGCATCGAGATAAGGTTGACGCCGCGCCGCCGGCCCAGGTCCAGCAGCGCCTTGTAAGCCGCCGCCGTATACACCGGGTACAGCGTCCCGTTGCGGTAGTTGTTGGCCGGATTCATTTTGCTGGAACAGGCCGCGCAGCCCTCCGGATCGGCCTCGCTCAGGATGACCGGCAGTTTGCTCAGCCGTGGATGCCGAGCCACGATGGCGAAACCCGCATCGGCATCCAGCAGCTCGCTGCGCAGCCCCATCGTCACCTGCCCATTCTCGATCTTGGGCCTGCCCTTGGCATGAAACGAGATGAAATCCAGCGGCACCGGCCCGCCATCGGCCGCGCTCCGGCCCGAGTCCACATGGGTCAGAAAGCCCTCCAGAAACGGCCCTCCACGCTTGCCATTGGGACCCGTCGAGGCCGGCCCACCCACCATCGCCCCGGGGAGTGCCGCGCGTATCCCGGCCACGGCGTAGTCGTAGAGCCTCCAGTACTCCTCCGGCGAACCGTGCCAGTAGTCGATATCCGGCTCATTCCACACCTCGAACGGCCATTGCCGCACCGTCTCCGCGCCGTAGCGCTCGACCAGGTGGGCGGTCACGGCGCGCACCAAGTCCCGCCACTTTGCGTAATCCTTGGGAGGGTTGTTCGACGCGCCGGAGATCGTGCTTCCGGGAAAATGCACCTGGTAGGGTTCGTGCCGGTTGGGTAAATTCGCTGCCAGATCCTTCGGCATGAAGCCCAGCTCGATCATCGGCCGCACTCCCGCGGCCCTGTACGCGTCGAAGATCCCGTCGAGGATCGTGAAGCTGTACACCGGCTTCCCGTTCGCATCTTCGTGATACACGTCCGTCGAGCTCCACTTGAGCTCCGGAACGCCGTTCCCGGATGTCAGCAGGTGGTGCGCGCGGATATACACCGGAACCGGGCTCAGGTCGTGCAGCTCGCCGAGCAGCTGCCGGCCATGAAGCGCTGTCGTGTAGTTCGCCTCGTCATAGCCGAACCAGTTGAAGACCGGTTGATTCGGGCCCATGCTTTTGCCCAGGTCCACGTGCACGGCCACGCCCCCGGGCGGCGTGCTGACCGCCGGGGCAGCGGGGTTACCCTGGGGCGCCGCGAAGGGGCCGGACAGCAGCAAAACAAGCACGGCTCGAACGAAAATTTTCATCGAAACACAATCCCAAATGCGGCCAGCAGGAGGGTAGAGGCGGGGACGGAGGCCTGCAGCGCCGCCGCCCAGAAGATTCGGGCATGACGAAAAGGGTGGAGCGTCCGACCCCAACAAGCGTACCCTAGAGCTTCTCGCCGCAGATAGAAAGGGCGCCTTACCGATGTCCGCTGCCACACTCTCCGGAGCCGAAATCTCCAACACGCAAAGCGATCGTTCCCGCCCGCGCACGTCCAACAAACACCTCATCCGCTGGGTGGAAAAGATGGCCGAGCTCTGCCAGCCCGAGTGCATCCACTGGGTCGACGGCTCCGAGGCCGAGAACAAGCAGCTCACCGACGAGCTCGTCGATGCCGGCACCTTCACCCGGCTCGACCCCGCGCTCTGGCCCGGCTGTTTCTACGCCCGCTCCGCTCCCAATGACGTCGCCCGGGTAGAGGACCGCACCTTTATCTGCTCGCTGAGCAAGGAAGACGCCGGCCCCACCAACAACTGGGAAGATCCGTTCACCATGCGCCGCAAGCTGAAGTCGCTCTTCCGCGGCAGCATGCGCGGACGCACCATGTACGTCCTGCCGTTTTCGATGGGGCCCATCGGTTCGCCCATGAGCCGCATCGGCGTGCAGCTTACCGATAGCGCCTACGCCGTCGTAAATATGCGCATCATGGCCCGGGTCGGCGCCCCCGTGCTCGCCGAAATCGACAAGGACATCCAGCGGGTCGTGCCCTGCATGCACTCGGTCGGCAAGCCGCTCGCCCCCGGCGAGCGCGACGTGCCCTGGCCCTGCAATGAGACCAAATACATCGTCCACTTTCCCGAAACCCGCGAGATCTGGAGCTACGGCTCCGGCTACGGCGGCAACGCGCTGCTGGGCAAGAAGTGCTTCGCCCTCCGCATCGCCTCCAACATCGCCCGTGATGAGGGCTGGATGGCCGAGCACATGCTCATCCTCGGCGTCGAAAGCCCCGAGGGTGAGAAGACCTACCTCGCCGCTGCCTTTCCCTCCGCCTGCGGCAAGACCAACCTCGCCATGCTGATCCCGCCCGCCGGCTTTGATGGCTGGAAGGTGTGGACCGTCGGCGACGATATCGCCTGGATTAAGCCCGACAGCAGTGGCCAGCTGCGCGCCATCAACCCGGAGACCGGCTTCTTCGGCGTCGCCCCCGGCACCTCGGCCAAAACCAACCCCAACGCCATGGCGACCCTCAGTCGCAACACGATCTTCACCAACGTCGCCCTCACCGTCCGCGACGGCGTACCCGAGGGCGTCTGGTGGGAAGGCATGACCGATCAGCCCCCGACCGCGACGGACCCCGGCCTGACCATGCTCGACTGGCGCGGCGATCCCTGGCTGCCCGCCACCGGCAAGCCCGCCGCGCACCCCAACGGCCGCTTCACCGCGCCCGCCAGGCAGTGCCCCTCCATCGACCCCGCCTGGGAAGACCCCGCCGGCGTTCCCA
Organism: Granulicella sp.; assembly: GCA_965276885.1. Classification (GTDB taxonomy): domain Bacteria; phylum Acidobacteriota; class Terriglobia; order Terriglobales; family Acidobacteriaceae; genus Granulicella. The sequence continues at coordinate 383,294 of OZ255702.1, forward strand.
TCGCCGCCTTCCTCTTCGGAGGCAGGCGGCCGACCACGATTCCGCTCGTCTACCAGGCCTTCAACTGGGTCGCCGGCGTCTACACCGGCGCCACCATGGGCTCGGAGACCACCGCCGCCTCCTCCGGTGCCGTTGGGCTCGTCCGCCGCGATCCCATGGCCATGCTGCCCTTCTGCGGCTATCACATGGGCGATTACTTCCGGCACTGGATCCGCATGGGCCGCGGTCTCTCCACCACCCCGCTCATCTTCAGCGTCAACTGGTTCCGCAGGGACGCCCCGGAAAACGGCCAGCCCGGCCAGTTCCTTTGGCCCGGCTTCGGCGAAAACCTGCGCGTGCTGAAGTGGATCGTCGACCGCATCCGCGGTCGCGTCCCCGCCCGCGAAACCCCCATCGGCTGGACCCCCTACTACGACAACCTCTGCTGGGACGGCCTCGCCTTCCCCCGCGCCACCTTCGACACCCTCGAAACCGTCGATCACGAGCAGTGGAAGGAAGAAGCCATGGGCCACGAACGCCTCTTCATCCAGCTCCACGGGCACCTGCCGCCGGAGATGGTCTATGAGAGGGAGTTGCTCATTTGCCGACTTTGATGATGGGCATGTCCGCTATCGAGCAACCGACGGCTTGAGGCCGCCGGTTACTTCAGCTAATGCTGACTTAGCAAGACTAATTCGGAGAGAGCCGCACTCGCGTCTCAACTCGGTTTTGTCGCCAACAATGCGCGCGTCTCTGCGACAACGCGGGCTGTGAAGCGTGGGTCCTGTACGAGCGCGGAAGCAAGCATTGGATGGCCTTCGTCGTCATAGTAGACGCCGGTCTCGCCCGGTGCATTCATCAGCACTTTAGCGATCACACGTGCGGCCTGCCTGGGGGTGCTCCAGTACTTCATGACAGGCACCAGCAACGGAAGGATGTACTTCAACAGAAATCGGACAGCGGTATTGGCCTCGCGTCCGAGAGCCGTTGCGGGATTGAAACCCGGCTCAACGGCGTTGAAGCGCAGACGTGGAGTCTCGCGGGCGAACTCCAGCGCTGTGGCAAGGGTGCATTGCTTCGAGGTGGCGTAGGCGTCTGCACCGGGAGCTTTGGAGCCTCCAGGTTCCCACTCACCACGTGCACTCGCCTCCGCGGAGATGTAGCGGCCACCACGAAAGCCCGCCATCTTAGCCGGCTTGCGCTCAGGATCTTCTACCCCGGAAGCTACGAAAACGACATTCGCGCCGTCGGGCAAATGCGGGATCAATGTTTCTGTCAGGGCGAACGGCCCAAGGTGGTTGGTGGCAAAGGTCATATCCCACCCCTGTGCGCTCTTGGTGGGTTGCGCTTGATGAATGCCCGCGTTGTTGACCAGCCCAGCGAGCGGAAGACGGAGGTCAACGATGTTTGCTGCCGCGCGCCGCACACTGGCCATATCCGACAGATCGCATACCACCCGCACCGCTTGCCCGTGTTCTCGGTCGATTTCTCTCTGCAACTCGTTCAGCTTTCTGTTGTCGCGTCCGACCAGGATGACTGTGCCGTGCTTGGCGATTTCAAAAGCGGTAGCTCGGCCTATTCCGGAAGTTGGGCCGGTGATGATGTACGCGTTGCGCCCCGAGGGGTTGCTTGTCACTGTTGGATTGGTCATGCTGCGCTCCTTTGTTGCGTGGCTAGTCAGTCATTGATATTGAAAGCGATTTAGGCCACAGCGCGCCAGAGGGCGTCGAAGCCTTCGTTGCAACGCTTTTTTGCATGTGGCGCATCCTGAGCCATCGTGTCGATCGTCGCCTCCGCGATAGAATTCATGATCGCGACAACGAATCCCATCGGGGTCTGACGCATGGGACCGCTGGTCCGAATGTCTTCGAGCAACTCGGCAACGCGTGTCATCGTCTTGTGGCCAGCTGCACGGGTCTCCGGAGTAATCTCGTCGGAAACATTGAGTTGTGCAAGGGCACGGCGTTTCTCGGGGCAGGACACCGCCCAGGTCATCCAGCGCTGCCAAATATGCGACAACTGTTCCCGGGGTTCCGCACCCGCACAAAGGTCCTTCAGCGCAGCGGTCGCCATCTCTGCCTTGAGTTCCAGATAAAGCTGATTGAAAAGATCGGTCTTCGTCTCGAAATAGGTGAAGAGCGATCCGTTGGCAACGCCGGCTTCTTTCGCGATGCCTGCCGTCGGCGCGCTCAGGCCTTGCGTCACGATAACCCGCGTCGCCGCTTCCAGGAGGGCGCTTCTCTTCTCGTCGCTTTTCGGCCGGGACATGACTTGATGTTAAGGCATAGCCGTCTAGCCAGTCAACTAAGGTCAGAGCGGGGCTGTTGCTTCGCCACGGCCTCACAGACCTTCTGCACAAAAAGCTTCACTGATAGGTTCCCATAAACGCCGCTATCGGTAACGATCGACCAAGGACCTCGAAATTGGTGTGGACCAGCGATCAGATGTGCCCAAGCGCACGCGGTATGTTGAAATACACTCTGAACGAAAGTCCCGAGGACCCATGGCAGCACTGATCGACGCAATCAACATCAAGCGCAAATCCGTATTCGAGCACGAGAACGTTCCCTACGCGTGCCTCGACGCCGCGCCTCCGCCGTGCCACTTCTAGCTTTCGTACACTTCACTCCGGTGTCGTATACGCGTAACGCTCACATGCATCCGAGCATCGTCAATTGTGTAAACGACACGGTAGTCGCCCACCCGAAGGCGCCAGTCCTGTTGTCCGCCCTTGAGTTTCTTGCACCCTTTGGGTCGCGGGTCACAGGCCAGCCTTTCGACCGGGGAAAGACTCGCTGAATCACCTTGGATGGCAGTCGCTCCAGTTCTTTCCTGGCACTCGCCTTCAACTCAACCGCGTACTCAGGCACGCAGCTTGCCTTCAGCAATCAAGCTGGCTTTCACTTTGGCGAGCGCTACGCCCTTTTCTTTCTTGCGCGCGCGGGATATAAGTACATCCTGGATGTCCTCCCAGAGCGCCTTATGCGTCTTCAAGTCGATCACAGCGGCGGTCTTCTGCCCACGCTCGTCGGTAAGAAACTGGATGCCGGTCATCATTCCTCCACGAAATTCCATCTTACGGGATTCGTCGCTCAAGTATGCCGTATCGTGCTGCAAAGGGAGTTCTCCTCGCATCCATGGCTTCGGGTACCCTGAAAGGGGAATCGGTAGCTTTCCGTCTGATTTCCTGAACCCCGAGGACCCATGGCCGCACTGATCGACGCAATCAACATCAAGCGCAAATCCGTATTCGAGCTCGAGAACGTCCCCTATGCCTGCCTCGACGCCGAGATCAACACCCCCACCGCGCGCGGCGGCCAAACCCTTGTCCGCCTCAAGATGCGCAACCTGCTCACGGGCGCCGTCTTCGAAAAGACCTTCAAGGCGCAGGACAAGTTCAAGGAACCCGATCTCGTCTTCGTCGACGCCAGCTATCTCTACAAGGACGCCGACGGCTTCTACTTCCTCGACCAGGAGAGCTTCGAAACCCTCACGCTCTCCGAAGACATGGTCGGCGACGCGACCGGCTTCCTGCTCGAAGGCCTGCTGCTGCAGATCCGCAAGTACAACGGCAACCCCATCGGCCTGCAGCTGCCCATCTTCGTCGACCTGGACGTGGCCTACACCGAACCCGGGATGCGCGGCGACAGCTCCAGCGGCAGCGGCACCAAGCCTGCGAGGCTCGAAACCGGCCTGGAGATTCGCGTTCCGCTGTTCATCAAAGAAGGCGAGAAGGTAAAGGTCTCGACGGAAAACCGGGAGTTCGCGGGGCGCGCGTAACCCGCTGCCTTCCTCGTGTTCGGTGGGTCTAGTCTAGAGCGATTCCTCATAGCCATGCATAGAGGTGTCATCTCGACCGGAGCAGACAGCTTTATCGTCTGTGGAGTGGAGCGACTGTCTGGTTTGTCAAGAGCCAAGGGCGGGGTTCATGAGGGGGTTGGGGCGGCAGCGGCGGGCCACGCGGCCCGCACGTCGCGAGCCTTGGCGTTGAGCCGGACCAGCAGCTTGTGGGCGAGCGCGACGCGGATGACCTTTTTGGGTTTTCCGGCCTCCGCGAGGCGCTGGTGGAAGCGGGTGAAGTCGGGTTCGTGGCGGCGCACCAGCTCGGCGATGACGAACAGGATGGAGCGCACGCCCGCGCGGCCGCCGCGCACCCCGCGATGGCCGCGGCTTTTGCCGCTGTCGCGGGCCATGGGCGCGAGCCCCACCAGCTTGGCGATGGCCTTTCCGTCCAGGGTGCCGATCTCGGGCAGCTCGGCGGCCAGCCGCGCCACGGTGCGATCCGCGACGCCCTTGATGGAGCGAAAGGCCGCATCCAGCTGCTGCCACAGCGGGTCCTGAGCGATCAGGGCGGCGATCTCCTCCTCCAGCGCACGGATCTGTTTCGCCACCAACGCCAGCAGGGCGGTGAAGCCCTCCTGCACCGCCGGCTCGGTGACCAGGCGGCGCTGATTGCGCTGTGCCGTCTGCACCGCGACCAGCTGCTGCAGCCGCGTCACCAGCGCCCGCAGCTTCAGGTGGGCAGCGTTCGGCAGCGGGGTGGGCGCCACGCCCCGGGCCGCGGCAAAGGCGGCGATCATGCCGGCGTCGATCCGGTCGGTTTTTTCCAGCGCCCCCATGGCCTCGGCGAAGCGGCGCACCGCGCGCGGGTTGACCACCGCCGAAGCTAGCCCCTCGGCCCACAGCAGGCCAAAGGGCAGCCGCTCATAGCCGCCGGTGGCCTCCATCACCACCAGCTCCACGCCGTGTTGGCGGCAAAAACCGGCCAAAAGACCGATTCCCTCCGCGCTGTTGGCGAACTCGCCCTCCGCCCCGGCAGCGCCGATGCGGGCATACAGGCTCGACGACGCAACATCCACTCCACAAATGATCTGGGCCACGCTAAAACCTCCCCCTTGTTCCTGCGATCTGGGCCACGCTAACCTGTCTTGTACATGCGACTGAGTTGTCCAGCGACTGTTCGGTTGTATGTGACCAACGGCGGCGCGGCCCAACGCTCCACTGCGGCTGAAACCGGAGAGACCACGGGCGCACGCCGCCGCTTGAGGGACTCGCCTGCAGGCGAGTCCCTCATCCAGCATCTTCACAGAAACATGCTGGTGTCTTCCTTGATACAAGAGACCCCTGTATTCTGCACGGGGCTGCACGAGACTTCTCGGGCCATAAACGGAATACAGAGATCTCTCCACTCCGGCTTCGCCTCCGGTCGAGATGACACTGTACAGCTACAGGAAAATGATTCTATCGGCTAGTCAGGCCCGGCAAAACCAGCAGATTCTTTACCAGCGCGTTCAGGCGCTTCAGGTCGTCCTGCATCTCCTGCCTGAACAGCTTCGGGCTGGCCGGCTCTTCGCTTTCGGTCACCAGGTACACCAGATTCGTCAGGCTCTGCAGCGGATTGTTGATCTGGTGCGCGAGATCGTTGGCCATCGCAGCCGCTGCCTTGGCGATCGCCTGTTCCATCAGCGCCTGCTGCTGCTGCTTTCGCCGTGTGGCCAGCACCGCGAAATCGGCCAGCATCTGCATGATGCCGCAGTCCTGCGCGTCGAACGCCTCTGTCCGGCCATGGGCCATGATGAAGATCGTGCCCTCCGTCTCCCCGGCCTGCCACGGCAGCAGCAGACCGTCTGTCACGGGCGGCGCCTCTACCCCCAGAATCTCGAAAAAGCGCTGCGACACCCGGAAAAGCTGGGGCCCGCCCCGCTCCAGGCACACTCCGCAGGCGCTTGGGTGTTGCGGCAGCACGGCGTGGAGGAAACCCGAATACTGCCCCGCGGTCGCCACCCACTCATAGAAGCGATCCGGCGTTGCGTTTTCCTTCACCAGGCTGATCCCCGCGCTGTCCGCGCCGCACAGCGAGACCGCCGCGTCTACCAGCTCCTGCAGGATCGTCTCCGGATTCTCCGCCAAAGCGTGTGACAGCCGTTGAATGGCGCGCATCTGGATGGGAACATCGTGGCTCTTCAAACGTCTGCCGGCAAAGGGTGCATTGTCCCGCAGGTCGAGAACCTCAAGTCCCGTATCCTCAAGCTCAGGGGCAACCGTCGACATGACTCCACCACCCCCCACGTACACGGTCATCATCGCATGAGATTCGAGTCTGCACACGCATTTTCAAGCTCGCGAAGATCTAGCGAAGTTTGACATTTTGGCCGGCCACCCGGACGGAAGCTCGCTGCTCAAGACATCTGTCTTCGCGCCGGGAGCCTCGCCGCTTCCATGCAGACCGCCATGCCATTACGCCCGGATCAGCTCCAGAATTCCATCCCAAAGCGCCAGCCGCGCCCCAATCGCCCCTTCCGCGGCCTGCGCTGCCTCTTCCCACAGCGCCGGACTGGCGCCGCACAGATCCGCGACCAGCCGCAGCGACAACGGCCCATGCTCGTCGCCATCCACCTCGATATGGCGCTCCAGATACCAGACAAACTGCGTCAGATCACCGCCTATTTCGCGGTTCAGATCGCGTACCAGCGACCGAAACATACCCGGAATGGCGTCCTCGCGCCCAAAGGTAAATGCCGCAGCCTGCGCTGCCAGCGATCCCGTGCGGATCACCGAAAATGTCGTCTCCACGAAGGCTTTCGCAGCCTCCGGCACCCCGTCCAGATCGACCTCCGCCCGCGGCGTGGAGGCCACACGCTCCACCACGCCCCGGATCACCGCCGTATTCGCCCCGGCCCGTTCCATCGCCTCGAGATAGATCTCAAAGTGGCTCCCCGGCCGGCCTTCGAACTCGTCCGACTCCTCGCCCAGCACAATCTCATTGATGAAGCGCCGGCTGGCCGGAAAGCGTGTCGGCACCCATGGCACATCCACACACGTCAGCGCGCGCTGCAGGGTCTTCAGCAGACTCATGAAATCCCACACCGCATACACATGCGATTCCATAAAGATCCGCAGGTGCTCCGGCGTGCGAAGGCTCGGATACAGCGGATGCGAGGCCAGCCGCTCGCGCAGCGGCGCAATCCGGGCCTCGATGGCCTCGATAGAAGCGGTTGCAGGTGCAGTTATTATCATCTTTCCCATTATCCGGCGTAGCTACGCCTTAAGACTCGGCGTAGCAGCAGAACTTTCACCTGGATGAAACAGCCACTCCGCCCACCATGACCGTCCGCGAAGCCATCATGCACGCCTCACAACACATAACCCGCCGCGATGCGGAAACCCTGCTGCTGCACATCCTCCGCCGCGACCGCGCCTGGCTGCTGGCCCACCCGGAAGACGCATTCACAGCAGCCGAAGACGCCATCTTCGAGGGCCTCGTCAGCCGCCGTGCCGCCCACGAGCCGCTGCAATACCTCACCGGCCATCAGGAGTTCTTCGGGCTTGACCTGCACGTCACCCCGGACGTCCTCATCCCGCGTCCCGAAACCGAGATCCTCGTCGAAGCCGTTCTCAAATGGGCCCAGAAAACCCCGCCACACAGCGAGAAAATCGTGGATGTCGGTACCGGTTCCGGCGCCATCGCCCTTGCGCTCGCGGCGAACCTCCCCACGGCCGCGATCACAGCTTTGGATGTATCGCCCGCAGCCCTCGCGGTCGCCCAGGGCAATGCCATCCGCCTCGGGTTCACCGAACGCGTACGTTTTGCTGTATCCGATCTGATGGGGGCACTCCAGCCCGAAATCCCAGCGGGATTGAGGCTGGACGCGGTCGTCTCCAACCCGCCTTACGTCCCGGCCGGCGACGCCCCCGGGATGCAGCCCGAGGTGCGCAACTTCGAGCCGCACACGGCCCTCTTCGCCGGCGACGATGGCCTGGCGATCTACCGCCGTCTCATACCGCAGGCCTGGGCGGCGCTTCGCCCCGGCGGTTTACTGGCCTTCGAGTTCGGCTTTGGCCAGCGCCCCGCCCTAAACGGACTCCTCGCGGGCTGGAACGACCTCCGTTTCCTCGACGACCTCGCAGGCATCCCGCGTGTCGCCTTGGCCGAACGTCCTTAAATCATTGTCAACTAAGAACTTAAACCGCACCACGCTTCAGGTCGAGCAAAATTCCCTTGTGCAGCTCCCAAACGCAGACGCCGGCCAGCGCGATCGCACAAGCGGACTCCAGCAGCGCCACCGGTAGATCATTGCCCACGCGCTCCGATGCCCAGTGCCGCGCCGCATAGCCGCCATAGGTGCCGATCGCAGCCCCAGCAACGCCCACCAGGATTCCCCCGGCGAGCGGTTCGCTGATCGCGGTTGCGCCCAGCGCGCCCACCAGACCGCCAAACACCAGCCGCGCCACCAGCGGCCCCGGAGCCTTGCGGCTCGGGGTCTTCGGCAGCGTATCGCCGATGTACTCACCCGCCGCCAGCAGGGAAAAGATGACGGCGGTGGCAAGATAGGTCGTCCAGTTCGCCCATCCATGCTCCGGAAGCCAGGTCAGCCACGCCGCCCAGCAGACCGCCGCGATGGCGGTCATCGTGCGCAAGCCCGTCACAACCCCAAGAATCAATACCCATTCCATTCGCTCAATCCCTCACATAAGCCGTGTCGCTATCTGAAGATCCCTGCAGATCCCTGCCGCGCCGCTTACCTCTGTATCCGATGCAAAGCGAAGTCGTGCGAGCATTCTTCCTTCGCCGGCTGCTCAGTCAAAACTCATCGCGCCTGCAGCACCTCCGGCTGTGCCTCCCGCAGCCAGCCATACAGCGGAAACTGCTCGGCGAGCTCGCCGACACGGCCGCGGATGTCCCGCAGCCGCATCTCATCGGCACGGTGCGCCAAAGCCTCGCCGATCCAGCCCGCGATCGTCCGCATCTCCGCCTCTCCCATGCCGCGCGTCGTCAGCGCCGGCGTTCCCAGCCGGATGCCCGACGGCTTCAGGGGCGGGTTGGTGTCGTACGGAATCGCGTTCTTGTTCACCGTAATGCCGGCCGCGCCTAACGCCTGCTCGGCCTCCGAGCCCAGCATCCCCGCGCCCTTCGCGAACACATCGATCAGCACCACATGCGTGTCCGTGCCCCCAGAAATCACGCGAAACCCATGCTCCGCCAACCCTTCAGCAAGAGCCTTCGCATTGCGTATAATCCCCGCCGCATACTCATGGAACTCCGGTCGCAGGGCCTCCCCGAAGGCCACCGCCTTCGCGGCGATCACGTGCACCAGCGGCCCACCCTGCTGCCCCGGAAACACGCTGCGGTCCATGCCCGCCGCGAGGTCGGCATGGCACAGAATCAGCCCGGAACGGGGTCCCCGCAGCGTCTTGTGCGTCGTTGTCGTGACCACATGCGCATGCGGCACCGGCGACGGGTGCACGCCGCCCGCAACCAGCCCCGCAAAGTGCGCCATATCGATCAGCAGCTTCGCCCCAACCTTGTCCGCAATGGCGCGCATCCGCGGAAAATCGAACTGCCGCGGGTATGCCGAGCCGCCTCCGATCAGCAGCTTCGGCTTTTCGAGCTCCGCCTGCTCTTCCAGCTCGTCGTAGTCGATGACCTCGGTGTCCGGGCGCACCCTGTAGCCGGCGACGCGATACAGCTTCCCCGAAAAATTGAGCTTGTGCCCGTGGGTCAAGTGGCCCCCATGCGCCAGATCCAGCCCCAGGATCGTGTCGCCGGGTTCGATCAGGGTCATGTAAGCCGCGGCATTGGCCTGCGACCCAGAATGCGGCTGCACATTGGCGTGCTCGGCGCCAAACAGCTGCTTCGCGCGATCCCGTGCCAGGTTCTCCACTACATCGGCGAACTCGCAGCCGCCATAGTAGCGCTTGCCCGGGTAGCCCTCGGCATACTTGTTCGTAAACACCGAACCGGCAGCCTCGAGCACGGCGCGCGAAACGAAGTTCTCGCTCGCAATCATCTCCAGGCCTTCGTGCTGCCGCTGCGTCTCGTCGGCGATCGCGCGAGCCACCGCGGGATCGCTTCTCTGGAGTGTTTCGTCAAGAACATGCGCTGCGTTTCGGAGCATATCCAGAGTGTAACGCGGGGGTTGCAATCGACCTGTAGCATCTCAGGACACCGCTCGAACAAAGGTCGCAGCGGGTAATCCCACGCGCGGAACCGGGACCGAAGCGCATTGGGGATAGTGCCCCAGCCCGCTGTCCCGCATGCTTTAGGGAAGCTGAAGGGGAGTTCCCGGGAAGGTACCCCGGCCACACTCCCCTCCGGTGTCCTTTGCGCTGTACAACTCCTTGGCGCAGATCGGAGCAGATTTTTGGCCGCTCAAGTGATTGCATTCCGTTCCGCCGCTCCTGACCGCCGTCCCTGGACGCCGGCTGCCGGGAGCTTTCCGTCAACTTCAACGCTGCGAACATCCTTTTCTTCCCCAAAGGTGCTCTCCATGTCGAAACACACGCGCAAGCGTCAGCTGAAGGACAGCCTTTCCGACGCAAAATCCACCCTGGCCAAGGTCGAATCCGAGCTGGCTGCCCGCTATGTCGAGATCGAAGTCGACGGCGTGTCATTTACCCGCCTGATCTGCATCTACATCGCCGGTTTTCGCGAAGCCCGCGACCGCACCGTGAACGGCTTAAGCAAGCTGCTGCGCTTCCACCCCGCGCATTAAACGCATCCAGGGTGCCCCATCCTTTCACGGTCCTCTCGTGAAAGGGTGGGATTTCGTTCTCCCATGGCCCTTCGGCCTAAGCCCGTTTCTCCCGAAAGCTTCGCCACACAAACGACCCCAGGTACCATCCGTCCATGTACTTGTACGGCGTCTCGCCCGTGGTGTAATGCCCGCAGGGCAGCACCTTCGACACATACGGAATCCGGTGCTCGTCGAAGGCCCGCAGCACCGCCAGCGATCCCGCCAGCGGAAACGTCAGGTCATACGTCGCATGAACGACCAGCGTCTCGCGGCCGCTTTGTTTCGCTGTCGCGGCGTAGCGATCCATGTACCGCGAAGGGCTGATGCAGGCGAAGATGTCGCGGGCGGCCCCCTGATCCAGCCCCGCGTGCTGCAGCGCGGACTGCACATGGCGCGTGCTCTGCCCCTCCCAAACCACGTCGCCGAACGCCGTCGAGGCGTGGTTGAACGCGCACACCCGCAGCCGCGAATCCATCGCCGCCGCCAGAAACGCGTAACAGCTGCCCAGACTCGTGCCCAGGATGCCGATCTGCTCGTACCCCCGGCTCTCCAGCCAGTCCGCGCAGGAGCGGATATCCGCCACCGCCTGCCGCGCCGCCTGGATCGTCCGGCCAACATTCGCGCTCACCGCGTAGTCTGATCGCTCCAACTCCGCAGGCCGCCGCACATCGTGGTACGGCTTCGAGAGCCGCAGCGTGCTTACCCCCAATCTCGCGAAAATTCCAGCGAAGGCATTGTGTGAAAACGCATCCGCGTTCCACTGCGGCAGCACGATCATCGCCTGCTTCGGCCGGAGGCTGCCATCCTTGCGCCGCTTCGGCTCCGCCGCGTACCAGCGGGCGTTCACCTGGTTATTTTCGGGGTAGGGCGTGCGCACCGCCGACGTAAACCGCAGAAACGGCGCCCGCCGCAGCTCCCCGGCCTCGGCCTGCCGCCGCCACTCACGCTCCTGTTCCAGCGTTTCGGGCCGCACATTGGTCGGAAACAGCTCCGGATGCCGTTTCTCCAGCCGGAAATCCGTCGGCGTCGCATAGCCGAGGAAGCGCTCGGCATCGTCGATCAGCCACTCGTTCAGCTCCGTCATCGCCGCCACGGGATCCACATCGCCGCGACGCACCAGCTCATCCATCTCCGGCCCGCACAGGTCGGCCAGGTGATCGAAACCCCACTCCAGCGGACGCTCCACCCGGTTCACGTCGCGCGTCGTCAACGCGGTCTCCCACGCGTACATCCACCTCGCATACAGCCCAGAAACCATCGTTCCAGTCTACCGTTCGCCCCACGGAACCCGCAGCAAACCCTCAAGCCTGAAGACCTCAAACCTCACGGCTCAACAACATCCCTGCACACAGAAACTCACAACCGCAAAACTGACGGCTCGAAACTGAACAAAACCCATACCGGCGAGAAATCCCCAAAACACCTACACCAGCCGCCGATGTCCACGCATCCCGCAAAGAATCTCGTACGGAATCGTTCCGCACCAGCGCGCATGATCCTCGGCCGTAACCCCTTCGCCGAGCAGCACCACCTCATCGCCCACGCCAACCACCGGCGCGAACTCCGTTACATCCACCACGGTCAGGTTCATCGACACCCGTCCCACCACCGCCGCTCGCCGCCCCGCGATTCTCACCCAGCCATCGCCCACGCCGCTCGACGCCTCGCGCCGGAAACCATCCGCATACCCTACCGGCAGCAGTGCCAGTCGCGTCGGTTTTTCGGCCACAAAGGTCGCCCCGTAGCCCACCGTATCCCCCGCCGCGATCTCCCGCACCCCGATCACCCGCGTCTTCCACGTCGCCACCGGCTGCAGGTCTCCTCGCAGCTGCCCCGACCGGCGTCCGGCCTGAGCTTTCGGCGCGTCCCTTCCAAACTCATCGCTCAGCACTGAACCCAACCCCACCAGCGGCAGAGAATACCCATACAGCGCCAAACCCGGCCGCACGAGAGCAGCGGCGCTCCTGGTCTCCGCGCGTTCTCGCATCCATAACATCATCGATGACGCCGTCGATCCCTCGTCGATTGCTGAGCTGTTCCCCACATGCATCCACTCCGGAATCAATTCAGCCTCAAAGACCTGCTCCAGAGCCTCGTCCAGTAGAACTCGCTGCCGCGCCGTTTCCGCCGAACCGGCAATTTCTGACGAACTCAGATGGCTGAACACACCCTCGCACCGCACCCGTCCCGACGCGCGCAGCGCATCCAGCACAGCCGCCAATTCAACTCCCGCGGCCGCTCCCTGTCGACCCATGCCCGTGTCGATCTCCAAGTGCACAGGGACGTATTCTCCAGCTTCAGTCGCGGCTCGTTGCAGCGCCGCCACATGCTCCGCAGTCCATACCACCGGCGTCAGCCCGGCGCGCACGATCGCAGCGGCGTCCTCCCGCTCGAAGCCGCTCATCACGACCACATGCTTGTCCCGGGCGGCCCAACCGGACTCTCGCAGCGTTTGCCGGACGCGCACACCCTCTTCCAAGTCGCTCACGCCAAACCAGCGCGCACCCGCCGCCGCCAGCGACAGGGCACACAGCTCGGCCCCATGCCCATAGGCGTCGGCCTTGATGACCGCCAGGATCTCAAATCCCGGAGCCGCCGCCTGCACCGCGCGAAAGTTCGCCGCCAGCCGCTTCGCCGACACCTCAATCCAGCTCTTCAAAACAGTTCAGCCCGTCCCTAGCATTAGGTAATGTCTGACGGATCACGATCATCGTACGAAGTGCGTCGAAGCGCATCTTGTTGGCCGGTGGGAGGGAGCGTAGGGCTTCAGCTCCACAAAATAGAGCCACAATCATGGGCTTTAGCCCAGGGCTCTCTCTAAACTTCAGAGCAAAAACCGGGGCTGAAGGTCCCGTTCTTTTCCGCACTGAATGTACGGGCTGAAGCCCGGACCTATCTCCAAAAAATAACAAATGATTCGTCAGACATTACCTAGTATCGCCGGGGACGGACTGCACCTTCATCCACAGCCTCTTTACCGCTGGGCGTTCGCCGGCTGCTGGCTCGCCAGCCAACGCGTCACCCGCGCGTCGAGCATGTCCAGCGGCAGCGCGCCGCCATCCAGAATCTCGTCATGGAACGCCTTGATATCAAAACGCTGTCCGAGCTGCTGCTTCGTGCGCTCGCGCAGCTCACGAATCTTCAGCTGCCCCATCTTGTAGGCCAGCGCCTGCCCCGGCCAAGCGATGTAGCGGTCCGTCTCCGTCTGCGCCAGCGCATCGTTTACGTCGTTGGCGTGCATGTAGTCGATCACCTGCTGCCGCGTCCACCCCTGGTCGTGGATGCCCGTATCGACCACCAGCCGCACCGCGCGAAACAGCTCCGAATTCAGCCGACCATAGTCCGAAACCGGGTCCTGGTAGAAGCCAATCTCCTTGCCCAGCTGCTCCGCATAGAGAGCCCAGCCCTCGGTGTAGGCCGAATAAAACCCGCGCAGCCGGAACTTCGGCAAACCCTTCAACTGCTGCGCCACGCTGATCTGGTTGTGGTGCCCCGGAACGCCCTCGTGGTACGCCACTGCCTCATCCAGCACCAGTGTGCGGCTGGTCGGATCGGCCACCGCCACCACCACGCGTCCGGGCCGCTTGCCGTCCGGCGACCCCGGCACATAGTGCGTCGCCTCGGCCTTCGCAAAATCCGGAATCGCTTCCACCGTTACGGGCGACTTCGGCAGCAGATTGAACAGCTCCGGCAGCTTCGGCTCCATCCCGTGGATATACTTCGCGAAGTCATCCACAATCTGTTGCTCGCTCTTCGGCTTCCACTTCGGATCGGCGTTGATCGCCGCGCGGAAGCTCGGGAGATCCTTGTAGCCCTGCGCCTGCGCCAGCGTCGTCATCTCCGCCGAGATGCGCTTCACCTCGCTGAGCCCGATAGTATGCACCTCGGCCGGGGTCACGTTCAGCGTCGTCATCTGCCGCACCGCCAGCGCATACCGCGCCTTGCCCTCCGGCAGGCTCTCGATCGAAAGCTCCACGCGCCCCTGCGGCGCATAGTCTGTCCGCACAAACGCCGCGAACTGCTTGTACGCCGGGATCACCTCTTCGTTTACCGTCTTGACAATCGCCGCAGTCAATCGTTGCTGGTCTGCGCTTGAGATCGACGCCGGATAATTTTTCGTCGGCAGCAGAAACGGATCGGCCGCGATGATGCCCTCGCACTGTCCCGGGATCTTCTCCATCAGGAACTTCACCGGCATCAAGTGATCGCGTTCGCCCGCGCGCATTACCTCTTCGGTCTGCCCCAGCGCCTTCGGGATCAGCCGCAGGCGCGCGATGTAGTCCTCGTAATGCTGCACCGAATCGAACGGCATCGACTGCGGCAGGTCCGCCAGGCCGGTGTGAATGCCGTTCTGCTGGTTTACCGGCATCTCGTAGTTCTTCAACACATAGCTTTCGTCGCCGATCGCCAGCTGCCGCACCAGCAGATCATGCGAAAGCCGGTCCTTTTCGTCCATGCCCTGGGTCGGAATCGCCTTCAGCCGTGCCAGAAACGCGTCAGCCTCGGTGTGCTCGCGAGCCACCGCCGCCAGGCTCTCATCGCTGAGCTGGTTGTTATACCGAAAATCGCCCACAGAGGTAGCCATCTCCGGATGATTCTTCAGGTTGTTCTGGTAATACTCTTCAAACAATGCGTTCTGCGCCGTTACATGGGCAGCCACATCGCCGCTCGCGGAAGCAACTTGCGCCAGGGCAGGAAGGGAAGCGGAAGACGCGAGGCTCGCCAGCAGACAGCCAGGAAGAAGGAAAAATTTGCGCATGTGACGGCAGCTTACCAGAGCCTTATCGGCAAAAACGAAAAAGACATGAGCCGAAACTCATGCCTTTTCTCGCCCCGCGCTTACCTGAACCTATTCGCCGCCGGCAAAGCTCCAATGCCGCACCGGACCCACATCCACATGCACAAACTGGCTCACGGGGTAGTATCCTACGCCGCCCGCCTGCAGGCTCATCGCCACATCGCGCAGCCTCTTGGTCGCCACGCCCGGGATGCGGATGTCGATTGCCTTGGCCAGCATGTGCTGCGAGTGCTGCGCCACGCCGGTATCCGCTGAACGCGTCCGCAAAAAATTGTTCGACCAGGGCGTGCGGTACCCGCAAACCACATCGATCGTGCTGTTCGGCCGTCCCAGCTTCGCCAGCACATTGTGCAGCACGTCAAACTCGCGCGGATCATAGTGGCTGGCGTCCTGCGTCCGGTGATCACGCAGAAAGTGGTTCAGCTGCGCGATCGCCGATGGAATGTACTCATTGCCCACCCGGTACACCACGTCCAGGTTCTCGCCCGTGTGCAGATGATGGAGATGCAGTTCATAGCGCTGGTTAGGAGCATGGAAACTGCCATGCAGCGCATTCGGCGAGGTCGCATGTGTCCGATCGGCATGCCGCGCCTCGGCGTGAACGCCGGCCACAATACCCAGAATCAATGCGCTGTACAGCCCAAGCGCAACCGAGGAAACAGCTTTGGAAGACAGGTCGTTGGTGAAGCGGGAGGACGAACGAACGGATTGCAGGGCCCGGGTAAAACGTAGACGCAGATTCAAGCTGGGGAGGTCTCCAAGGGGAGTTCTGTTTCACGTCAAATCAGAATACGCAAATGAAGATCGCCGTCTCCCATTCGCCTAAGAACATAATACGCGAATGGTAGCCGCCTGTCCCCCGCAGGCAATACAACTTCCGTTTAACAGCCTGCAAAGCCGAAGACACCCTCTACGCGCAACCCCGGGTCGTGAACACCGCAACCGCCGCTTAGCTCTACTCCGGCTTATCCGGCTGCGAGCCGTACACCTCTTCCACCCGCTCCAGCGTGTCGATCTCCTCAAGCGGCTTGTCATCGCGCAGCCGGAGGATGCGCGGGAAGCGCAGCGCAAATCCGCTGGCGTGCCGGTCCGACCGCATCACGTTGTTGAACGCCACCTCCAGAATGCGAATCGGCTCCACCGTGCGGAAGTGACCGAAATCTTCAAGCGTGTGCGCTTTCAGCCACTCGGTCAGTTCCACGATCTCGGCATCCGTCACGCCCGAATACGCCTTGCCCACGTTCAGCAGCTCGCCGCCGGGCCCGCGCACCGCAAAGGTGTAGTCGCTCAGCAGCTGCGACCGCCTGCCGCTCCCAAACTCCGCGCCCGTAATCACCACATCCAGCGTCGCCAGCTGGCGTTTCAGCTTCAGCCACGCCAATCCGCGCCGCCCCGGCAGATAGGCCGAACCCGCCGCCTTCAGCATGACTCCCTCGTTGGCCCGGGCACGGGCGTCGACATATCCCTGGTCGACCGCCTCCGCGCCCTCCACCATCTCCGCCCGTGAAAGCCGGAGCCGCTGCACAGCCCCATCCGCCGATGCCGAGCCTGCCGGCAACGAAAACAAGCTCCCCTGCGCCTCCTCGGACGGCGTATCGAGCGGCGCAAACGTCTCCGGCAGCATCGCCGCGACCACCCGCTCCAACCGCGCCCGACGCTCGCGCAAAGGCAGCGGCAGCAGCAGTTCGCCGTCGGCAAACAGCAGGTCAAAGGCCATGAACAGCACCGGAATGGATCGCCGCAGCCCATCATCCACACGCTTGCGCCCTATCCGCTGCCCCAGGACCGCAAACGGCAGCGCTTTATCGCCCGCCAGGTCCCAGCCCAGGATCTCGCCGTCAAGGATCAGGCCACTGGGGGAAGCCGAAATCCGTCCAAACGCCTCCGCGATCTCTGGAAAGCTCTCCGTAATGTCCTCCCGCGACCGCGAGTAGATCGCCACCCGCCCAGGCCACGCCGGGTCGCCGCAGTGCACCTGTGCCCGAATGCCATCGAATTTATCCTCCAGAAACGCCTGAATCACCGAACCGGATACCCCGTCGGGTGCCCCACCTTCGGCTACGGTTTTATCGCCGCCTAAGGTGGGTACCCGCAAAGCCTCGGCCTCTACATCTTCCGCAAATCCCAGCGCAGCGGCATCAACCGGCAACACCGCAATCTCTTCATCGGCTGTTTCCGCGGAAACTTGAGCGTTTTTCTTCCCCCTGCGCTTCGCCGGCTTCGACTTGGGCATCTTTTTCGGCTTCTCCGTAAAGCGCTCCACCGCCTCCTCCGGCGTCTCCACCGGCGAGGCCAGCATGAACCCCAGCGGGTGAAACAGCGTCATCCGCGCCTCGCCGAGCGTCCCCGCAAACGCCCGCACCACGGCCTTCTGCAGATCGGCCTCCAGCATCACCGCGTGGCGCACCGCCTCCACCTCCGCCCCGGCGGCCACGGCGATCCCCTCCTCCACCAGACTCTGCTTCACGCCGATGCGCATATCGCCCAGCATCAGCTTCAACAGGTACTTGGCCTCCAGCGCCGTCGCCCGCCTCAACAGGCTCTCCACCGCAGCCGACCGCGCCGCCGTCGTCCGCGCCGAGGCCAGCGCGTCAAAGGTCTCCGCCACCTCCCCGAGTGTGATCGTGGAGCTTCCCGGAGCCCTCCCATACGGCGGCACCAGCAGGTCATAGGCCGCCGCGCCCAGATCCCCATGCTTGCGATACGCCGCGGTCATCGCCGCGTCCGTCGCGCCCGAGACCCCCTTCAAAGCCCTGGACAAAATGGCCCCGCCCGCATTCAACTTGCGGGCATCGGCCTCAGGAAACGGCTGCCCCGCCAGGAACAGACAGAACTGCCCCGCATCCGCAACAGAACCGGGCACTCCCTCACCAGATCTCCCCAAACCGGGTGCCCCATCCTCCACGGCTTCATCGTGAAGGGTGGGGTCGCTCCCGCCCAGACCAGGCGAGGCCAAAGAACCCACCCCCGCCAGTCGGCCCACGCCTTCCGCAATTGCCGCCCGCTTCTTCAAGCGGCTGCCTTCGCGGGAGAGCGCCTCCGCCATCGACGCCACTTCGTCAAACAATGCCATCCCAACCTCTCGGACATCCGCGCATCCGCACACAACGCGTCACTAGCTTATGATCCGTCCAGCTTAGCGGGTAACCTCTCACGAGCGGACGCGGGAGCGCCCGCTGCCCAAACAGGCCGCCTACGACATCACCCGCAGCTACATCCTGCTGCTTCCGGACGGCAAGACGCGCATCTTCGATGTGGTAGGGCTTGGGACATCGGTAACCCCGAATCCCTGAGCTTCGCGATACCATCCAAGTAAGCAACTATGCAAGCCATAACGCGCATCCCGGCCCACACGCCCGCCCCGGCCGTTCAGCGCCGGAGCGCCGCCCGCGCCCGCTTTCTATAGCTGCGCCTCCAATTCCTAATCCCTAATCCCTGTCCCCTATTCCTAATCCCTGCCTTCTACCCTGAACGCCGAGCCCTACTATGTTTGACCGCCTAGACCAGATCGAAGCCCGCTACGAAGACCTCGGCCGCCAGCTCTCCGAGCCCGCCCTGCTCGCCGACCAGAAGAAGTTCCAGACCGTCGCCAAGCAGCATCGCGACCTCGAGCCCACCGTAGAAACCTTTCGCCGCCACCGAAGCCTGCAGACCGCCATCGCCGACGCCCGCGCCATGGCCGCCGAGAGCGACCCCGAGATCCGCGCCATGGCCGCCGAAGAACTCGCCGAACTCGAACCCCGTCTGCTGCAAACCGAAGAAGAGCTGAAGGTTCTGCTCCTCCCCAAGGACCCCAACGACGACAAAAACATCGTCATCGAGGTCCGCGCCGCCACCGGGGGCGACGAGGCCTCGCTGTTCGCCGCCGAGGTCTTCCGCATGTACCTCCGCTTCGCCGAGCAGCACCGCTGGAAGGTCGAAATCCTCTCCGAATCCCCCTCCGACGTCGGCGGCCTGAAGGACGTCACCGCCATTTTCGAGGGCGACAAGGTCTACATGCAGATGAAGTACGAGTCCGGCGTGCACCGCGTGCAGCGCGTCCCCGCCACCGAAACCCAGGGCCGCGTCCACACCTCCGCCATCACCGTCGCCGTCCTCCCCGAGGCCGAAGAGGTCGATGTGAAGATCGAAGCCAAGGACCTCCGCGTCGACACCTTCTGCTCCTCCGGCCCCGGCGGCCAGTCGGTCAACACCACCTACTCGGCCATCCGCATCACCCACCTTCCGACGAACACGGTCGTAAGCTGCCAGGACGAAAAGTCGCAGATCAAGAACCGCGAAAAGGCCATGCGCGTCCTCCGCGCCCGGCTCTACGAGGTCGAGCAGGAGCGTCTGCACCAGCTCCAGGCCGCCGCCCGCAAATCCCAGGTAGGCACCGGCGACCGCAGCGAAAAGATCCGCACCTATAACTTCCCCCAGAACCGCCTCACCGACCACCGCATCGGCCTCACCAACCACCAGCTCGCCATGGTCATGGAAGGCATGCTGCAGCCCACCGTAGACGCCCTCATCGCCCACGACACCGCCGAACGCCTCAAGGCCGAAGCCACCCCCGCCTGAACGGACTTTGGCTCACAAATGCCGGGCCGCGGAGGTTGAAACCGCCGCCGCCTGCTAGACTTTTCCGAGTGGAAACGCATCAGCAGGACCTGCCCCGTCCCGCGCTCTCCGGCTATCTGCCGAGCTTGGATGGCTGGAGAGCTTTAGCCATCCTCGCCGTCCTGATGGATCACGACGACCCCTGGACCCTCGGCAAACACAGCAATGCGTACTTCCACGAGTACGGCGGATGGGGCGTATTCCTCTTCTTCGCCATCAGCGGTTTACTCGTCTGCACACGTATTCTGCAGGATGAGGCCAAAACCGGTCGTTTTCGTCTCGGCGGCTTCTATATCCGGCGTTTCTTCCGCATCCAACCGGCGGCGACGGCCTACATCGCAGTCATCGCTCTGCTCACCATGCTAGGGATCGTGCATGAGCGTGCCTCCGCTCTCTTCGGCGCGCTCTTTATGTACCAGAACTACCTCTTCAACATCACGGATGTGTCAGGGCGCTGGTTCCTGACCGGTCACTTCTGGACCTTGGCAGTCGAGGAGCACTTTTACCTGCTCCTTTCGCTTCTCCTCTACTGCTTTCACCGCTACCGGATTGCGGCCTTCGCCGCCGTCATCAGCATCATCTTTCTCTGGCAGCGCATCGTCATTCACTACGGGTTGTATAACCCGGACACATCAGCGCGGCGGACCGACGGCATGCTCGATTTCCTCTTGGTTCCCGCGCTGCTCGCCCTCTATCTTCAACGCTCGGCCTTTCTCAAATTTGCCCAGGTGTTTCTCCTGCCCCGGGTTGTCTTCTCAGCTACGCTTCTCCTAAAGCTCTGTGCCGAGCTCATTGATCCCGTTCCGCCAGATTTCCGAAAGCATGTGCTGGCGATTCTCCTTCACCATCCTCCCTTGTGGTTTTATAGTTGCGGCTTCTGGGTCATGGCCACGATGCTGCACCCGCGCAGTCTTACCACACGCATTCTTGAGTGGCGCCCCTTGCGCTTGCTTGGCAGACTTTCGTACAGCATCTATCTCTGGCACCCGATCTTCTTCTTTGCCACTAACCCCAAGATCGATGTCCACGCCCCGTGGTTATTCTTTCTGGGCGCAAGACCCTGGCGATATCTCGCGACACTTGGCGCTGCCCTGGTCAGCTATTACTTCGTCGAGAAACCAATGATTCGGCTCGGTCATCGCCTTGCCCCCCCGGCAACGCCAGGACACGCCGACCTTCGCGGGGAACCAAGCTCTAAAACTATGCCTCGCTGGAGGCTGCTCCCGGGCCATCATTAGGCCAGGCGTCAAACAGTACCGAAGCATCTAGCCTGCCCCTTTCAGACCGCCACCGCATCGACTTAGCTGCTCTGGTGATTGAACGCGTATACACCATGAAACATACCGTCGCTGATCTGTCATCCAGCCGTGTTGTCGCGGGCAACACAACCGAGACCGCTCCTGCCAACCGGGTGTACTTCCCCGCGCTCGACGGCTTGCGCGCGGCTGCCTTTCTTGCCGTGTTCTTCCACCATTATTCACATCTGCTTTTCGGCTGGGTTGGTGTTGATTGCTTCTTTGTACTTTCGGGCTTCCTGATAACGGGAATCCTCATCGATACGATCGACTCGCCGGTACGCCTTCCTAGCTTCTACGCTCGACGGACACTGAGAATTTTCCCGCTCTACTTCGGTGTCATTTTCTTAGTCCTGTTGGCGGATCCGGTAATGCATTGGCATTGGGATAGCCGCTGGCTGCTCTGGCCGGCATATCTCGGCAACTGGCTCGTGCTTCTCCATCGGGGTTCTTTCGATATAGCTACACGCAATGCTATTGATGCCGTCCTCAACTCTCAACACGGGCTTACACTTCACTTCGGGCATTTCTGGTCTCTGTGCGTAGAAGAGCAGTTTTATTTAGTTTGGCCGTTTGTGGTCTTCTCCGTGCGTAACCGACGCGTACTGTTATGGTGTTGCCTGATCACAGTGATCCTGGGTCCGATGCTTCGTCTTGGTGCAATCCTTGCGCTTCCGACGGAACAAATCATGTACGGTGCGGTCGAGCATAACACCCTCTTCCGGATAGATACACTGATGGTGGGAGCGGGTCTCGCTCTGCTATGGAGAGGCGAGCACCGTGCCCGCATCCTATCGGGCGCACGCCTACTCGGGTGGCTCGCAGCCGCGATCGCAGGATTATTCTTTCTTCATCCTCCTCATCGTCTGCTGAGGGCACCGTACTCTTTGGCGGTTGATGTAGTGGGATTTACATTGGTCGCTCTTCTTGCAGCAATCGTCATCGTGCGCACGCTCGATCCAGGTTCCCTTTACAGCAAGACCTTTTCCGTTGCCCCGCTTCGCTGGATGGGGCGCATTAGTTACGGCGCTTACGTCTTTCATGACATTCCACACACCTTCTACGGCCGACTCTGCCATGGCAACAACAACATCACAGCAGCATTCGCGCTTGGCTGTACATTGCTTTTCGCGAACTTGAGCTATCGTTATGTGGAATCGCCCTTTTTACGCCTGAAGACTCGCTTTCCGCCCTATCTAAGAAAATAGGTCGGGAAGCGGCACGCGGGGCCTTTCCCGGAGCATGGTCGGTCGCCCATGAGCGCGCATCTGCACTCTTCTATGTGTCAGAACGAACTCTCGGCCAGCGCCTCATCAGCGGGTGGTAAGCACCATGCGAAAATGATGAAGATGGTTGAGGCTTCGGCAGTGGAAGAGCGCGCCTCGGGAGCTCCGGGCGTCCGGGGTGGGCAGCCACATTACCAGCCCCAACTCGACGGTGTACGCGGCATTGCAATTCTCGCTGTGCTTCTGTCTCACAGCGCCGCCATCATTGGCGGGATTCAGAACGGCGCCCGGCAGCAAAAAATCCTGGACTGGTTAACCCCCGGCTGGGGCGGCGTTGATCTATTTTTTGCCCTCTCCGGGTTCCTGATCACAGGCATTTTGCTCCGCGGCAGACAGAGTGAAACATACTTCAAGCCCTTCTATGCCCGCCGCGCGCTGCGCATTTTTCCCATCTATTACCTTTTCCTCGTCGGCTCGCTCCTGCTCTGCACGCAGATTCCCGCGCTCGCGAGACAGATGCCCACCAGCGCCGCACACCTTCCTGCCACTGTTCTCCAGAGATTTAGCTTTTTCGCCTACCTGCAAAACTTTCCTGTCTTCTGGCCGGGCCTGGCGCTTGGTTTGACGGGGCTCTGGGGCCCTTACTGGAGTCTCGCCGTTGAGGAGCAGTTTTACTTCGTCTGGCCTGCGCTGGTGCGGTATCTCCGGATCTCCTCGTTGTATTGGTTGTCGATCAGCATCGTGCTGCTTGGCCCACTCACGCGGACTTTGGTAGCTCGGCATGTCGGGGAGACACTCGGGTTGCTGCAGTTCCCCCTTTCCCGGCTGGACGGTCTCTTCGCCGGCGCCGCGCTCGCGCTCTACCGTGAACGCAAAGGCAAGCCCCCGGCCAAACTCTGGGCCGCCCTCTGGTTTGTTCTCGGATGCTCCATCCTTGCCTGTATCGCGGTGTTCCACCGCGTGGAGTTGGTCTCGCCCGGCTATTACATCAATCGCTTCGGGGTAAGCGGTTTCGTACTGATCTCCGTGGGCCTCATCGCTGCCACACAACACGAAATTCCCGGCTACCGGCAATTGATGGCCGCGGCTCCCCTTCGCGCGTTCGGCCGCTATAGCTACGGAATTTACGTTTATCACGCCGCCATCTTCCTGCTCTTTCACCGGCTCCGGCGAGCCGTACTTCCCGTGGTCATAGGAGATTCGGCCTTGCTCCGCCTCTGCGCCCTCGATACGGCGGCAATCGTGACAGCTTTTCTGGTTGCATGGCTCAGCTATCGATTCGTCGAGGCGCCCATCCTGGCCCTCAAACGCTTCTTTCCCTCGCCGGGCGGCCCTCCCCGCGAATCGGAAACGTTGCAGCCAGGATAGGTTACTCTCAGCAATGCTTTTGTTGTGAGCGACTCTCCTCGCTCGGTCTGCCGGTCTGAACCCTTCTCGCGAGGTATGATGTTGAGCTTCCCCGCCCCCAGCAACGCTCTCCATCCGAAGCCCCTCTGCTGCTTCCCGAAGCTTCCATCCGCATTGCGGCTTTATCGGAACCTCCTCCTTCTGTTTCTGCTCTCGATGACAATCAATCTGGCGTGGCAATTTTCAACTGGCCGCCCGCTCCTCAACGCCCGGCTCTGGTCGCCCGGCTGGGATCGCTTTGGCGACTTCTGGCACTACCGTGTGCTGTTTGCGAATTTTCACAAATTGGCATTCTTTACCTCCCCAGAGCACTTCGCCTATCCGGCCCCCTGTGCGATTCTGTATGCCGTGCTGTACTCCCTGGGTCCGCACGCGCAACTCTTCTTCGATCTCCTCCTCTGGGCGGTTGCGCTGTTCTCCGGCGCACTTTTGCTCCGCGCCTGGGTGCACGAAGGCCTTTGCTGGCAGCCCGCCCTCGGCCTTCTTCTGCTGACGGGCCTGGGCTCTCACCCCTGGCACATGTTGCACGATCGCGCCAACATCGAACTTTTTGTCTACATCCTGACTGCCTCCGGCATGTGGGCATTTCTCCTCGGAAACCACCGTCTTGCGGCCTCGCTCTGGGGTGCTGCCGGTGCGTTGAAGATCTATCCACTGCTCCTGCTGACCGTCTATCTTCGGCGCCGGGACTGGGGCACGCTGCTGCTCGGCGCTCTTGTCTGCGCCGCCATTCTCCTGCTGTCGTTCTGGTACGTCGGCCCCAGCATCCGGGTGGCTTTCCTTGGCATGGTGAACGGCGTGCATGGCTTTACACGCAATTACGGCGGCCTGGCGCGCAGAAACGAGCTCTTCTTCGATCACTCGCTGCTCGGATTCGTCAAACAGATCCTCACCATTCGCTCTTCCGAGCAATGGTCCCCGCAGCCCACAACTCAAAAAATCTACGACGCCGCCGTTATGGTCGCTCTGCCCGTGCTTTACTTTCGGCGGTTTCGCTATCTGCCTGCGTTGAATCAGATCTGCATCCTGTTCCTCATGATGGTGCTTCTGCCGCCCGTCTCTTACGACTACACGCTGATTCACACCTATCTCGTCTTCGGCGTACTCTCGACCTTGTATTTAAGATCGCTCCGGGACAGTAGGCCCGTCCACGCCGCAGCCTGGCAGTTCGCCGCCTTTGCTGTTCTCAGCACGCCCCAGAACTACCTGCGGATCGGAACCCTCGACGTCAACGGACCATTGAAATGCCTCGCGCTGCTCACGATCCTCGTCACTCTTTTTCGCTACCCGCTTGAGACAGCAGCCGAGGAGGAAGTCCGCGGCCCTTTCCCCCTCGTCTTCCAGCCCCAGTCCTAAACCGCAGTCGGAAATTCAAGCCAAACCCATGCGCATCGGCTACTTCGGCGGCAGCTTCGACCCGCCCCATCGCGGACACCTCGCCGTAGCCCGCCTGGCCCGCGACCGTTTCGCGCTCGACCGCGTCCTGCTCGCCCCCACCGCCCGCCAGCCCCTCAAACCCGGCGGCCCCGAGGCCCCCTGGCCCGACCGCCTGCGCATGACCGCGCTCCTCTGCTCGGGCGTTCCCGGCCTCGAAGCCTCCGCCATCGACGGCCCCCGGCCGGACGGCGCCCCCAACTACACCGTCGACACCCTCCGCCGCCTCCACACCGATCTGGCCTTGCCTTCCCCTTCTGGTTGTCATCCCCGAAAGGAACCTGCTTCTCCTTTTTTCGGTTGTCATCCCCGCAGGGGACCTGCTTTTCCCCTTCCAGCCCACCAACTCTTCGCCATCCTCGGCGCCGACGCCTTTCTCACCCTTCCCCAGTGGCGCGAGCCCAACGAGCTCCTCCGCCTCGCCGACTGGATCGTCATCAGCCGCCCCGGTTTCGCCCTCCCCCCAGTCAATCACCCGCCGGAATCCCCAGCTTTCACCCCTGCGCAGCGTTCCCGCATTCACCTGATCGGCAGCCTCGCCGATCCCATAAGCGCCACCGCTTTGCGCACCCGCCTGCAAGCCGGGGAAGACTGCCGTGGCCTAATCCCAGACGCCGTACTCGCCTACCTTCAGCAGCACCATCTCTACGCGGCTGGCCAGTAGACAGGCACCTGTCTGCCGATTTCAGCGCGAGGGGCCACCCAGTCGGAATACATTTCTGGAAGGTTACAGAACGGCTATTCCATTTTTCATAGATTCAGCGCCGCAAGGTACAGCCCAGGCGACTCAAGTGTTGTAGATGGCCCGTTTGACTTTGGCCTTTCACGTGCTCACAGCCTTAGCACAGCTTCTCACCCTGCAGCACTCTCTGGAGAGACTCATGCAAGTTCACCTCTTACGGCGAACAGCCGTAGGTCTAGTTTTCGCCTTATTGTTCGGGATGACGCTGCCCGTATTCGCCGCTGACGTCAATGCCCGCATCAAGGGCGCCGTCACCGATCCGTCCGACGCTGTGGTTCCGGGCGTTACCGTGGTCGCAACAAACCAGGCGACTGGCGTGAAATTCAACACAAAGACGCAGGCAGATGGGTCGTATCTGTTTCCGCAGCTGCCCATCGGAACGTATACGATATCCGTCTCGACGCCAGGTTTTCAGTCATTCAAGGCAACCGGCATCGTGCTCAATATCGATCAAGAGTATGTTGAACCTGTGAAGCTGGGGGTCGGCGAAGCCAGTTCAACCGTCGAGGTTGCAGCCGACACGGTTCAGGTGAACACATCGGACATCCAACTCAGCAATATTGTGAACAAGCAGCAGCTTGTCGAATTGCCTCTGATCGGACGCAACTTTACCAATCTGGAGCTTATTGAGCCGGGTGTACAAGCGCCTAACGATCGCTTCGGGACCCTTTCGGTTGCCGGTGCGCAGACCCAGCAATCTGAATATCTTGTCAACGGTGCGGATACAAACGACTTCGCCCTAAACACGATCGCAATTCAGCCTAACCTCGACGCGATCGATCAGTTCAACATACTTGAAGGACCGCTAAACGCCGAGTACGACCGCAACTCCGGCGGTATCGTGTCAGCCACGATCACGCAGGGCACCAATCACGTCCACGGCGATGTCTTCGAGTTCTACCGAGATACGTTTTTGAACACCCTGAACTACTTTCAGAAGTTCCAAAACCAAACGACGGGCGCCTACTCGGGCGTAGTCAGCCCTTATCATCAGAACATCTTTGGCGGCACGATCGGCGGTCCAGTTCTTAAGGATAAGCTGTTCCTCTTCGGTGCCTATCAAGGCACACGCCAGCGCGTCCCCGAAAACAACGCACAGGCTCAAGCCGTGTATTCAACCGCACAGTTGGGGGGGAATTTCTCAAATGACCTGAGTTCCTCGAAAACGTTGAATCCACAAGCGCTTTCCTTCAGCACAAATCCGATTCCAAGCACCATCGTTATCCCGGGCTGCACCGCCGGACAGACCTGGGCAAGCTGCTTAACCCCAAAGGGCGGCGTCCTGCCCACGAGCACCTTCAACCCAATCTCCCAGAAGCTCCTACAGTATGTTCCCGCCGCGAATAATGGTTTGTACGGTTACGTATTCAACGAGACCGCCAATACCACCACCAACCAGTACCTGGGCCGCGTCGACTTCTCGCTCAACCCTAGAAATCAGTTCACTTTTGTGGGCATATATCAGTCGAGCACCTTGGCTGAAACGCTGCCTTTCAGCGGCGCAACCCTGCCCGGCTTCGGAGATGGGACTGTCTCGCACATCCAGCAATACACCTTCGACTATGTTCGCCAGATTAGCTCAACGACAGTAAACGACTTCGCTCTCCACTGGACCCGCTTCAACTTCAACTCCGGAGCGCCGCAGCAGGTCGTTCAACCATCCACGGCCGGCTTCGGCATCCTGCCTGCGGACCCTGCGGCCGCCACAATCCCCTCGCTCTCCGTGTCGGGATTTTTTACTCTGGGCGGTACCATCAATGGCCCTCAGCCCCGTATCGATCAAGCCTATCAAATCGACGATACGGTCTCGAAATCGATTGGCAACCACCAGCTTAAGTTCGGCTATGACGGACGTCGGTTCAACGAGTCGAATTCATTCGATGCGCGGAATAGCGGGTCGTATAGCTTCAACACAACAGCAAGTATCTACTCCACGGGTGATCCATCGCTCGATTTTCTCCTCGGCATCCCGGGCTCTTACGCTCAGAGTTCTCAAGGTATCATTCAGGCCGACGCCTTCCTGAACTATGTCTTCGCGCAGGACACCTGGAAGGCAACCAGCAATCTCGTCATTGATTACGGAATGGGGTACTCCATCGACACGCCCTTGCGTAACCATCAATACAACGGCGTTGGCATCACCTGCTTTGTTTCCGGGGAACAATCAAAGATATTCCCCACAGCCCCCGCAGGGATTGTGTACCCAGGTGACCCGGGCTGCTCGATCTCGGGCCGGGCAACCACGCGTCACACTGAGTTCGGACCTCGTATCGGCTTTGCCTACTCTCCGGATCTGGGCATGATCTCCGCCGGAAACTCGCATAAGTTCTCCATCCGGGGCGGCTTTGGCATCTACTACAATCGCACCGAAGAGGAATCGGCCCTCCAAACCTTAAATGCCCCACCATACGGCTTGAGCTCTAGCGGGGCGGGCGACTTCGGAGGTACCCCAACGTTGGCTAATCCGTTTGCCGATATCAACGGTGGCTCGGAGCCTAATCGGTTCCCGTATGTTCCGCCCGCGCCTGGAACACCTGTGAGTTACACCAACTTGGAGCCCCTCGCTATAAGCACCTTTGATACTGGCTTCCGATCTCCCTATTCAGAAAACTTTCAGCTCACCGTTCAGCGCGAGTTCCCCTCTCAGACAATCGCGACGGTAAGCTACGTGGGGGCTCTTGGACGGCATAATCAGCTCAACTATGAAGGCAATCCTGAGACCGCTGCCGGCCACGCCGCTTGCCTCGCTAGTACAGCTTGCAGCACCACCAATCGCAACGTCCAAGCCAACCTATATCCGGGCCACACAGCCTACGGCTTTACAGATCCGCTGACGAATGAGACCGCCTTCACCAGCATCGGTACAGTCACCTCGGAGGCCGCTTCGAACTATAACTCCTTGCAGGTTGGCATACAGAAAGCGACAACACACGGGCTCTTCTTTCAACTGAGCTACACCTTGTCCCATTCGCTCGACAACAACTCCAGCCTTGAAAATGGAGGTTTCGGCGAAAACGGCCAGCGCGGCTATAACCAGTACAACACCACTCTGAACTACGGTAATTCGCTCTTTGATGCACGTCACCGTTTCGTCTTCTCACCCATCTACACGACCCCAATCCGGGCGAGTGAGGCTTGGTACTCTCCCTTGAATCTTGCAACCTCCGGTTGGCAGATCAGTGGCATTCTCACCCTTGCCACTGGCTTTCCCTACGATGTTTCCTACGCCGGAGGCACCTCTCTGTCCTTGTACTGCTCCGCCGGCACGACCTATTACGCCTGCCCGGACGTTCCGTTACAGATCGCTCCCAACCAAGACCAGCCCCTTCGTGCCGCTCGCCTGAGCAACGGTGCAACCACTGCGTTCCTTGGAACGAGCTATGCTGCTGAGCCGCTTGGATCGTTCGGTAATACTCCTCGTGACGAATACCACGGACCCGGCTTTAACTTCACCAACGTAATCCTCGCGAAGAACTTCAACGTGTCATCTGACGGGGTTAGGAAATTGCAGCTTCGGTTAGAAAGCGACGATGTATTCAACCACACAAACTTTGCAAACCCCGCCAGCCAGTACGGCGCGCCGGGCTTCGGTCAGATCACAGCGGTCCAGACAAGCGTCCCAGGGCGTCAGACCCAACTTGCTGGCAAATTCTACTTCTAACCCCACCACTAACTGAAACGAGGCGCCTCCGGGCGCCTCGTTTTTTTGCCTCAGACCTCCCAGGGGTGAGTCCGCATCCGCTTGGCGTAACCAAGGCCACTTATAATAGAAGTGCCCATGCCTGACGATCAAAACCAACTCCCGCTCGGCCCCGACGACAACATCACACCCTCGGCCCAGGACGCCAACTCCAACAACCCGCCCCCGGGCGGCGGTGGAGGCGCCGGCGGCCCCTTCAATCCAGACGGCCCCGGCGCGCCTACCGGCCCCGGCGCCCTCGTCATGCTGCCCATCAACATCGACGACGAGATGCGCCGGTCGTACCTCGACTACTCGATGTCGGTCATCATCGGCCGCGCCCTGCCCGACGCCCGTGACGGTCTCAAGCCCGTCCATCGCCGCGTCCTCTACGGCATGCAGGAGATGGGCCTGCAGTTCAACAAGAAGTACACCAAGTCGGCCAAGGTCGTCGGTCACGTCATGGGCAACTACCATCCCCACGGCGACGCCGCCATCTACGACACCATGGTTCGCCTCGCGCAGCCCTTCTCGCTGCGCTATCCCCTGATCGACGGCCAGGGCAACTTCGGCTCCGTCGACGGCGATCCCCCCGCCGCCATGCGCTACACCGAATCCCGCATGACGCGCCTCGCGTCCGAAATGCTCGCCGACATCGACAACGACACCGTCGACTTCGTCCCCAACTACGACGAATCCACCTCCGAGCCCTCGGTGCTGCCCGCACGCATTCCGAACCTCATCGTCAACGGGTCAACAGGCATCGCCGTCGGCATGGCGACCAACATCCCGCCCCACAATCTCACCGAGGTCCTCAACGCCACCATCGCCCTGCTGCAGCGCGACAAGGCCGAGACCCGTTCCGACCTGGAGATCGTCCTCGAACATGTCAAAGGCCCCGACTTCCCCACCGGCGGCTACCTGTACGGCCGCGGCAACCTCGTCCAGACCTACAAAACTGGCCGCGGCCGCTTCATGATGCGCGCCAAGTGCGGCCTTGAGCCCATTCTTCCGTTGAGCGGCGGCCGTCAGGCGATCATCTGCACCGAGATCCCCTACCAGGTCAACAAATCCAACCTCATCAAGCGCATCGCCGAGATCGTCAACGAAAAGATCGTCGACGACATCTCGGACGTCCGCGACGAGTCCGACCGCGACGGCATGCGCATCGTCATCGAGCTCAAGCGCGGCGCGCAGCATGAGATCGTCCTCAACCAGCTCTACAAGCACACCCAGATGCAGGAGAGCTTCTCCATGATCTTTCTGGCCGTGCTCAATGGCCAGCCCAAGGAGCTCCCCCTCCCCGAGGCGATTCACGCCTTCATCGATCACCGCATCGACGTGGTCCGCCGCCGCACCGCCTTCCTGCTCGCGAAGGCCCGCGACCGCGAGCACATCCTGCTCGGCTACCAGATGGCGCTCGACCACCTCGATTCCGTCATCCGCATCATCCGCCAGTCCACCTCCCGCGCCGACGCCCGCGAAAACCTCTTCAGCTTCTTCTCCAACCGCACCATCACCCTCCGCGGCGCCGAAATCCGCGGCGTCACCCTCGACCCCGGCAAATACAATATCGACCTAACCGGCGGAAGCATTAGCGCCCAGCTCGCCAATGGCAACATTTCTGCTGCCGCGGGCGCTGTCGGCACGCTCATCCTCAGCTACAAGCAGATCGACGCCATCCTCGAACTGCAGCTCTATCGCCTCACCCAGCTCTCCATCGACGAGCTCCTCAATGAGCTCCGCGCCGTCCGCGACAACATCGCCGAGTTCGAGTCCATCCTCGCCAGTGAACGCAAGCTACGGTCTGTCATCCGCAAGGAGCTCGAAGACGTCCGCGACCGCTACGGCGACGAACGCCGCACCGTTATCATCGACGAGGCCAACGAGCTCACCCTCGAAGACCTCATCGCCGACGAGCAGGTCGCCGTCACCGTCTCCAACACCGGCTACCTGAAGCGCACGCCCATCTCCATCTACCGGCAGCAGCGTCGCGGCGGCACTGGCCGCCTGGGCATGAAGACCCGCGAAGAAGACTTCGTCTCGCAGCTCATCATCGACTCCACCCACGCCTACCTGCTCTGCTTCACCAACACCGGCCGCGTCTACTGGCTCAAGGTCTACGAGATCCCCGATGTCGGCGCCGCCGGCAAGGGCAAGGCCATGGCCTCCCTCGTCGATCTCCAGCCCGGCGAAAAGGTGGTCACCATCCTCCCCGTCCGCGACCTCACCCAGGAAAACCGCTTCGTGCTGTTCGCGACGCGCAATGGGACCGTCAAGAAGTCCACCCTCCGCGACTTCTCCAACGTCATGGCCCGCGGCATCATCGCCATCGGCATCGACAAGGACGACGAGCTCATCACCGCCCGCCTCACCGACGGCGAGCAGGTCATCTTCCTCGCCACCCACGACGGCATGGCCATCCGTTTCGACGAGCGCGACCTCCGCGCCATGGGCCGCCCGGCTTTCGGCAACCGCGGCATTTCGCTAAAAAAAGGCGACTTCGTCATCGGCGCTGCCGTTACCCCCAGCCCCGAGGCCCGCAACAAACAGCGCCTCGAAATCGCCGCCGCCAAGGGCCTCAAGGACCAGGTCGAATCCGTCCTCGACGAAGCCGGCATCGCCACTGAACCGGGTGCCCCATCCTTTGCGGCTGTATCGCAAAGGGTGGGTTCCAACAGCCCCGACGGCCAGGAGATCCTAGGCTCGGACGCCCCCGCCATCTCCGAAGAAGCCGCCGCCAAGCTCGAAAAGCTCGACAAGGAGCTCGGCCTCACCCCCTGCCTCATCCTCACCGTCTCCGAAAACGGCTACGGCAAGCGCACCGACGTCGACATGTACCGCCTCCAGACCCGCGGCGGCAAAGGCGTCATCAACATGCGCGCCACCCCCAAAATCGGCAAGGTCACCAGCATCCAGCTCGTCGACGACACCACCGAAATGATGGTCATCAGCCAGTTCGGCAAGATCATCCGCATCGACACCAAGCAGGTCCGCGCCGCCGGCCGCGCCACCATGGGCGTCAAGCTCCTCGACCTCGACGCCGACGACAAAGTAGCCAGCGCCACCATCATCCCCCCAGAAGATCCCAAAACCAACGGTGAAAGCGGCACACTTCTTCAGTAGCCTTCCAGCATAAACACGGTCAGAGGCGCGGCGATGAGCTACGCCTCTGCTATTTTGCCCCTGCCTTTCCTGTTGTCATTTCCGCAGGGAATCGGCGTTTGTTTCACCCCCACAAAGTCCTGAAGCAGCCAGGAACGGGAAGGGCACGGCGTCGAAGCCTGTCCTGAGCGAGCGGAAGGGATGCCGCGAATGCGCTACACAAAAAAACGAATTTACTCGCTGAATGACTCCGCGGAGTTTGTCTGCGCCTGTAGAGTAGACTGGCGGGCGCCACGAAAAACGAAACCAACAGATAAAGGAACTGACCAGAAGCTTATGCGACTTAAATCCCTATCGCCATTTGTAAGTATCCTGTCGCTCACAGTTCTTCTAGCGCTCGGGATCACTGCGGTCGGCGCCTCCTCCGCGCAGGCTGCTATGCCTCGTCCTTGTGACCTCTACGCTTCCGCGACACCCTGTGTCGCCGCCATTAGCACCACCCGCGCCCTGTATGCCTCGTACACAGGCCCCCTCTACCAGGTCACGCGCCAATCGGATAACACCACAAAAGATATCGGTCTCCTTCCCGGCGGCTATGCCAACGCTGCTGCGCAGGACGCCTTCTGCGTCGACACCTCATGCACCATCACCAGACTCTACGACCAGTCCCCCAACCATAACGACCTGACTCCGGCGCCTCCAGGCGGCGCGGCGCGCGGTCCCGGTCCCAACGGGTACGACGTCCCCGCCATCGCCAATGCCCTCCCGGTAACCGTGGGTGGGCACAAGGTCTACGGCATCGCCGTCACCCCGGGCACCGGTTATCGCGATGACACCACCAAAGGCATCGCGACGGACGGACAACCGGAGGGTGTGTACATGGTCACCTCGTCCCTCAATCTCAACCTCAGATGTTGCTTCGACTTCGGCAACGCCGAGACCAACGATCTCGACAACAAACACGGCCACATGGACGCCATCAACATCAAATGCCGTGGCAGAGCCAAAGATCCTGTCGCGGCCCAGCAACCGTGCGCTCCGGACGCAGGCCTGGACATGGAAGATGGTATTCCCGGCCACTTTCCCGTCCCGCCGGACACCACGTTCGCCACGGTCATGGGGGCCAACGACGGCCAGCACACCTTCGCCATCTATCAGGGCAACGCCCAGTCCGGGACCCTGACCTCGACCGGCACAATTCCTCTCCCGGCCGTCTATCAACCGATGAAGCAGGAAGGAGCCATCATCCTCGGCATTGGCGGTGACAACAGCAATTGGGCCAAAGGTCATTTCTTCGAAGGGGTAATGACCAAAGGAGTGCCGAACAGCCAGGCAATGGACGCGGTTCAGAGCAATATCGTCGCCGCTCACTACGCCGGCCAGCTTCGCCCATAATCTCTCGGCTCCACCCGTCGTACAGCTTCAACGTGCGCTTAGTAGGCTCCACTCTGCCCTGAGCGCAGTCTAGCTAAGGGCCGCGGGAAGGTATAGCCGAACCGATCGACTTGCCTTTCTTCCGCCCGCCGAAACACCCACGCTACGGCGCCGCTACCATATCCGCATTCAGATGGACCGCGTTGCCGGCAATGTTCATCTGCCGGCTCCAGTCCGCATAGCCCTTCTTCTTCACCGTCACCGTGTGCTGGCCCGGCGCCACGGAGAGCGTCGAAGGCGTGCTCCCCACAAAGCTCCCGTCAATCTCAATATCCGCACCCGCCACGCTCGATTCGACGGTAAGGCTCGCCATTTGCGCACCCGCCGCGCTCGAAGGCGCAACACCCGCGATGGATGTACCGACAGCAGTGCCGCCCGGCGCGAACTTTGCCATGTCGAGCTTGTTGTCGCCCGAAACGAACGCCGTGATCTCCGTCCCTTCCGGGATCGAGATGTCCTTGCCGTGAATAAACAGCAGCAGCGGCGCCGCCGGGAAGAACACGATCGCCGTACCGACGATGCCGGCCGTCATCGCGCCCGTGTGTCCGCCGCCCTTTTCGCTCTTCGTCGCACTCAGCGCGGCGCTTTCGCCATCGATCATGCGCACCGAGTCGATGTTGACGTCCAGTTTGCCCGGCCTTCCCATGGCCCGTTTCGGCTCCGCATTGGTGACCGTCCCAATCGCCTGTGCGCCCTTGGCGATCACCGGCACGCCATCGACGTCAACCTCCTCCACGACCTCAAAAGGTATCTTCTGGCCCGTCTTCGCCGAAGCCGAGCTGAGCGTCTCCGTCAGCTTCAGCTTGATGGCGGTTCCGTTCTGCAATGTGTTTGGCGCAGCAGTGGGGGCACTCGCAGGCGCAACAGCCACGGGGGATTGCGCAACCGGGTTTGCCGCTGCAGCCGGAGTGGGGGAGGTGTTTTGCTGCGCAAAGGCGGGGTCAGCAGTGACAAGGAGAAGTGCAAGCGCACCGGCAAGGAGCTTCAAGTGGACCTCTGCAGATAAATTGAAGTTGCGAGAGGCAGCTTAAAAGCATGTGGGCCGTCCATGCAAGAAAATTCGTATGCAATTTGTCCTGTTTCACTCAAATTTTGAGTACAACGATTGCTCAATTCCCAATATGGAACTCTCACGATGCCGCGAAAGCGCCCCGGACAGCTTGCGGGCTGGTGGTGGTAGGCGGGAGTGGGACCTGCTTTTTGTTTTGTGTCAGCGGCAATGCCGGTATTGGAATAGGTCACGAACTTCGTGACTCACCAAACTACCCCAAGGCGGCCTTCGCCTGCGCGAGCACCAGGCCTCTCGGCGTGGGCAGCAGCAGAATGGAAAGCAGCCCTTCCCGCTCCAGCTTCAGGGCAGCCTCACGCACTGTCTTCTGATGCGAGCTCGCATCGTGAATTGCGATCAGTCCCCACCGGCTCATCCGTGGCAGAAAGCGGCGCACCTCCGCTTCGCGCAGCCCCGGATCGGAGTCGGAGAACAGCAGATCGATCGGCCCCTCAACCGGCATCTCCAGGGAGCTCTCATTGCGCAGATCGACAAACCGCGACAGCCTATTCTGCGGGCCGAAGCGCTCCCGTGCCCTCCCAAAGACCACCGGATCGTACTCACAGGAGATCACGCGCCCCGGTTTCAACCCGGTCTCCGCATTGCGCTCCAGCCCGCGCGCAATCCACTCCGTGGAGACGCCCAGGAAGCTGCCGGTCTCCACCACCAGCTTCGGCTTCAGCGTCGTTACCAGCGCGGCCAGCAGTTCCAGCACCTCGAGCTCGGCCGACATCGAATCGTACATCGACCACTGCTCCGGGTTCGGGCACTCCGGGGTGGCCCGGTGGTACTCATGCTGCAGCGCGCCGGCGGCGCGGTCGTGCTGCAGCATGACCTTGTGCTCCTGCTTGAGCTTCTTGCGGAAGAGCGCCATTGCCGTCCTACGCTCTGCCCGCCAGCTGCCGCAGCACATACTGCAGGATGCCGCCGTGCTGGTAGTAAAGGATCTCCTGCGGCGTATCGATGCGGATCGACGCCGGGAAGTGAATCGTCTCGCCGGTGGCCGAGGTCGCGGTGACGGTCAGGTTCTTGCCTGCGCTGAACCCTGAATCGAGCATAGCCCGCAGCTGGCCGGGTTCTCCGAGGGTAAAGCTCTCTTCTCCAGTGAGGCCATAGGTTTCGGCGGCCTCGCCGGGCTGGAACTGCAGCGGCAGAATGCCCATGCCCACGAGATTGGATCTGTGAATGCGCTCGTAGCTTTCGGCAATCACGAAGCGGATACCCAGCAGCTTCGGCCCCTTGGCTGCCCAGTCGCGGCTGGAGCCCGAACCGTACTCCTTGCCCGCCAGAATGCACAGCGGCACACCACGTTCCGCATAAGCCACGCTGGCGTCGTAGATGCTCATGGTCTGGTCCGCGTTTGGGCCCTCCGGCAGCAGCCGCGTAACGCCGCCCTCCGTGCCCGGCGCGAGTTTGTTGCGCAGCCGCACATTGGCAAAGGTGCCGCGCACCATCACCTCATGATTGCCGCGGCGCGAGCCATAGCTGTTGAACTCAACCTGCGGCACGCCATGGGCGGCGAGGTACCTGCCCGCCGGCCCATTCGCCTTGATGGAGCCTGCCGGAGAGATGTGATCCGTCGTGACGGAATCCCCCAGCCAGGCCAGGCAGCGGGCGGCAGTGATGTCTTCCACCGGCGCCGGCGTCGCGGACATGCCGTCGAAGTAGGGCGCTTGGCGGATGTAGGTGGAGTCGCCCTCCCAGCCATAGGTATCGCCGGAGGGGAACTTCAGCTGCCGCCAGTTCGCATCGCCGTCGGAGATGGTGGCGTACTGGCCGCGGAACATCTCGGCATCAATGCAGCGGTGGACGGTCTCGGAGACCTCGGCCTGCGTCGGCCAGATGTCGCGCAGGTACACCGGCTGGCCATTCCGGCCATTGCCGATAGGATCATTGGCGAAGTCGTGCTCGATGTGCCCGGCAAGAGCGTAGGCGACCACCAGCGGCGGGCTCATCAGGTAGTTGGCGCGGACCTCGGGCGAGATGCGGCCTTCAAAATTGCGGTTCCCACTGAGCACCGAAACAGCCACCAGACTATGCTCTTCGATCGATTTTGAGACATCCTCAGGCAAAGGCCCCGAATTGCCGATACAGGTAGTGCAGCCGTAGCCGACGACCTGAAACCGCAGCTTGTCGAGAAATGGCAGCAGACCCGAGCGCTTGTAGTAGTCCGTCACCACGCGCGAGCCCGGCGCCAGGGAGGTCTTTACCCACGGCGGCGTCGAAAGCCCCGCTTCCACGGCCTTTTTGGCGAGCAAACCCGCCGCCATCATGACGTACGGATTGGAGGTGTTCGTGCAGGAGGTGATGGCCGCAATGACGATCGAGCCGTCGCGCAGATAGCGGTCGGGATCAACGCCAAAACGGGCCTCCACGCTCTTGATCGGCTCCAAAACGGCGGTTGTGCCGCTTTTGCCGTACACGCCGCCGCTCTCGGAAGACCGCAGCGGTGCGGCGTTGCCCTTGGGCGTAATGGAATGCGCATCGCCCGACGTCTTGGTTACGGTGGCGGACGCATTGCCGTGCTCGGTCGGGATCACCCGCACGGCGTCGGGGACGGCCGCGGGAGCCTGGCCACCGCCGGATGTCACATTGCCGTCTTCGGCCACGTTGCCGCCCTCCCCCTCCCAGCGCACCATCTGGCGCTCCGCATTGCGGTTGGCATTGGCGCCGACCAGCGAAGGCAGCACCTTGCGGAAGCTCGCGGGGGCCTCAGAGAGCAGGACGCGATCCTGGGGACGCTTGGGACCGGCGACTGAGGGCTCCACCGTCGCGAGATCCAGCTCTAGTAGCGCGGAATACTCCGCCTCGGGTGCAGCGGCAGTATGGAACATGCCCTGGGCGCGGTAGTAGGCCTCGACAAGCGCGATGTGCTCCTCAGTGCGGCCGGTGAGACGCAGATAGTTCAGCGTCTCCGCATCCACGGGGAAGATGCCGCAGGTCGCGCCGTACTCGGGCGCCATATTGGCGATGGTGGCGCGGTCGGCCAGTGGCAGTTCGCTGATGCCGGGGCCGTAAAACTCGACGAACTTGCCCACCACGCCCAGTTTGCGCAGCATCTCGGTGACGGTGAGCACCAGATCGGTCGCCGTCGCGCCTTCACGAAGACGCCCGGTCAGGCGGAAGCCGACGACCTGCGGCACCAGCATGGAGACAGGCTGCCCGAGCATCGCCGCCTCGGCCTCGATGCCGCCCACGCCCCACCCCAGCACGCCGAGGCCGTTCACCATGGTCGTGTGCGAGTCCGTGCCGACCAGCGTGTCCGGGTAGGCGAAGACGTTGCCGCTCGCATCCTTTGAATCCAAGCCGGGGGTCGTCGTGAAGACGACGCGGGCGAGGTACTCCAGATTCACCTGGTGGCAAATGCCCATGCCCGGAGGCACGGCGGAGAAGTTGCGGAAGCCGGTCTGTCCCCACTTGAGGAAGGCATAGCGCTCGCGGTTGCGGCTGAACTCGAGTGCGGCGTTCAAATCGTACGCGTTCGATGTCCCATACTCGTCCACCTGCACGGAGTGGTCGATGACCAGCTCCACCGGCACCAGCGGGTTGATCTTCTCAACCTGTTCCGGGCCTCCGCCGAGCGCCTTCATCGCGTCGCGCATGGCGGCCAGATCGACGATCGCGGGAACGCCGGTGAAGTCCTGCATGAGCACCCGGGCGGGCATGTAGGCGATCTCGCGGGAGGGCTCGGCCTTGGGCTCCCAGCGGGCGAGAAACAGGATGTCCTCGGCGGTGACGGTGACGCCATCCTCGCGGCGGAGCAGGTTTTCGAGCAGAATGCGCAGCGAAAACGGCAGCCGCGACAGTTGCAAGCCGTCAATCTTCTTTTCGAGCGCGGACAGCTGAAAATATTGCAGAGTTTGCTTGCCGGATTTCAGCTTGCCGGCGGCGTCGAAGGTATTGGGGTGCTTGGGAGCAGGGGTGGCGGAGGCCATGGGAGCGTTCTCCTGGGCGGGTCGCGGCGCGGTGGGCGCGAGGCCATGTTTCTTTCGCCGCGCCCGGCGAAGAGCCGAGGAGCGGACGACGTTCAAAGGTATGCGTTCTGGAGGAGGATGAGAAGCGGCAGCCGAATCGATCCGACAGCGCGGCCGCGATCGTGGCGGCCACGGCGAAATGCTTGAGGGTGGCGCGGCGCATGCCCGCATTTTACGGCAAAGAATGCACCCCGGACGACATTGGTGCGTCTCCGGGGTTACTGGAGTGCAGGGGGAATGCCTGTCGGATCGGCTACGCTACTCACAAGGCCCGCATCTGAAGAGCTTTGAGTAGCCTTCGTAACAGCTCCCCGGTGCGCGAGGATTCGCTATGAACCAGACAGGAAAGACAGCCAGGGTACTTCGCGGGGTCGCAGCCGCCGGTTTGGCAGGGGCCGTTGCTTTCTCGACCGCCGGCTGCAAGAGCAAAAGCGCCGTTGCCCCCATCGTGAACGGAAACGGCCAAACGGCGGACAGCGGAGACCCCGCCCTCGCCAACATGGCACAGCCGTACACCGGCGGCACAGCCGGCGGCTACGGGACAACCGGTCAAACGCAGGTGCTCGGGGCCAGCCAGAGCTATGCTCCCCAAGCCAGCGGCGAAAGCTACGGCGACCAGGAACAGGGGTCCGCGCCGATCGTGCGAGGGGCTCCCTACGGCGATACCGCCCCGGCACAGTACCCCGGGGATGGCCAGGGCTACTCGGACACCGAGGAGGCCGGCGCGCAGGCCCTCGCCGAGACCGATCAGGCGCCTCCGCCCCTTCCGGAGTACGATCAGCCGCCCGCGCCCGATCCTAACTACCTGTGGACGCCGGGCTATTGGAACTACGGAAATGTGGGCTACTACTGGGTGCCCGGCGCATGGTGCGCTCCGCCCTTCTACGGCGCGCTCTGGACGCCTCCCTTCTGGGGATTCAACAGCGGGCGCTACCTGTTCCACCGCGGTTACTGGGGACCCCACGTCGGATATTACGGCGGGATCGACTACGGCTTCGGCTACGTCGGCTTCGGGTACTTCGGCGGCTATTGGCACGGGCACGACTTCCTCTACAACCGCGCGGTCACCAACGTCGGTCCGGGCTTCCGCAACGTGTATGACCGCACGGTGGTCTACAACGGGGTTCACTATGGCCCCCGCCCGTTGAACCGGGTGAGCTATAACGGCGGCCGTGGCGGGCTGAACGTGCAGCCACGCCCGGCTGAGCTCGCCGCCGCCCACGAGGCGCACTATGCTCCGGTCGCCGCCCAGCGCGATATGCGCCTCGCCGCGGCCGCAAATCATGGCCAGGCGTTCTCTGCCAACGGCGGCCGCCCGGCCGAGGCCTTCGCCGGCCACTCGCTGGGCAACCGTGGCGCGATCGCTGCCGCCCCCCGCGAGCAGCCCTTCAACCGCGTGGGCGCAGCCAATGGCGCAGGCCGCCCCGGCGCCCCGGGTGCCCAGCCCGGCTTCAACGGCAGCCGTGGTGGAGCGCCGCAGGCTCGTCCCGAGTTCAACGGCAATTATGGCGGAGCACCCGCCGCCCAGCCCGGCTTCAACGGCAACCGCGGTGGAGCACCGCAGGCTCGTCCCGAGTTCAACGGCAATCATGGCGAAGCACCCGCCGCCCAACCCGGCTTCAACGGCAACCGCGGTGGAGCGCCCGCCGCCCAGCCCAGCTTCAACGGCAACCGTGGCGGAGCACCGCAGGCCCGTCCCGGCTTCAACGGCAATCGTGGCGGAGCGCCCGCCGCCCAGCCCGGCTTCAACGGCAACCGCGGTGGAGCGCCGCAGGCTCGTCCCGAGTTCAACGGCAATCATGGTGGAGCACCCGCCGCCCAGCCCGGCTTCAACGGCAACCGTGGTGGAGCGCCCGCCGAACGGGCTCCAGCTCCCATCAGCCGTCCAGCGGCTCCGCAGGCGCCTGCGGCTCGCCCGGAAATGACGCCCCGGCCTCAAGCGGCGCCTGCTCCCCGAGCGCCTGCTCCAGCGCCGGCGCCAGCCCCACGCGCCGCTCCCTCCGCCGCCCCTCGTGGCGGTGGAGGCGGTGGCGGGGAGCATGGCGGCCACCACTAAAACAAATTACCCATAGCTATACAGTGTCCTCTCGACTTGAGCCCTGAGCGAGCCAAGCGAGTCGAATGGGCGTTGGGAGCGGGCGCAAGCAAACTATCCGGCGGTTTGCCAAAGCAAAAGCAGGTTCAGCGCGATGATGACGCCTGCCACGGACCATCCCGCGATCCGGGTCGAGGGCGCGCTGCGGAAGTCCCGCATCACGGTTTCCCGCTGCGTCAGCAGCAGCAGCGGGATCAGCGCAAATGGCAGCGTGAAGCTGAGCAGCACCTGCGAATCCACCAGAATCTTCAACGGGTCCCAGCCCAGGCCGATGATCACCAGCGCCGGGAGAACCGTAACAAAACGGCGCACAAAGATTGGAAACTTGACGTCGAGAAAGCCTTCAATGATGACCTGCCCGGCCATTACGCCGACGGTCGAGCTGGAAAGCCCGGAACACAGCAGTGCAACAGCAAAGATCACCGCGGCGCCTTTGCCCAGCAGCGGTCCCAGCGTGTGGAAAGCATCCTGGATGGTCGGCGAAACCGCCGGTCCCAGGTGCAGCGTCAGCGCCGCCATGATGATCATGGCGGAGTTGATCAGCCAGGCGCCGTTCATGGCGACAAAGACGTCAATCAGCTCAAACCGCAGGAATTGCCGCAGCATCTTGGGCATCGGCAGCTTGGGCGGCGGCGCAATCTCGATGCGCCGGGGCTGCACCAGCGCCGAATGCAGATACACCACGTGCGGCATCACGGTGGCGCCCAGCATGGCCACCGCCGCAAAGGCGGACTCCTTCATCGCATGGCTGTCCAGCGTGGGCAGAATCGTCGCGACAAAGGCCCGGTGCCAGTCCGGATGCACCAGAAAAATCTCAAACCCGTAGCAAAGGCCGATCAGGCCGACGAACGCCATGATGCCGCGCTCGAGCCACTGGTACCCGGCCAGATCCAACGCTAGAATGCCGACCACAGCGGCGGTTGCGAGGATGGCGGAGGTAAAAAGCGAGCCCGTCGCGTTCATGCCATGCGCCATCAGCGCCGGGCCGATGAGCAGATCGAGCCCCAGCGCCGCGCCGAGAAACTCCGCCAGATCCGTGGCCACGGCGGAGACCTCGCCGCAAACCCAGAGAAAGATGGTCGTGCGCCGCGCGAAGTGCTTGCGGCAGTTCTGCGGCAGCGTCAGGCCGGTAACGATGCCCAGCTTGGCCGACAGGTACTGAATGAGAATGGCCATGATGTTCGACCACAGCAGCACCCAGAGCAGGCGGTATCCAAACTGGCTGCCGCCGAGGATATTGGTCGCGAAGTTGCCCGGATCGATATACGCGACCGAAGCGACAAAGGCCGGACCGAAGTAACTCCAGATGCGATCGGAGCGGAAGCTGGAATCCCGTTGGGCACCTGCCTCGTCCGCCTGAAATGGATGATCCAAAGCCGACCCTTCCGCCGAAGACGGCAAAGCATCAGGAAGCGACGAGAGGTCGGAAGATTCACCCACTGAAAGAAGTATAGGGATATCGATGCGGCGAGGGCATGACAAGGCCCCACGGGCTGCGCTCTTGAGACCTATGTACCCGTCGACCCGAAGCCCCGCACCGAACGCGGCGTTTCGGCGAGCGTGTCGGTCTCGGCGAAGACAGCCTGGATGCGCTCAACGATGCGCAGCTGCGCAATGCGATGGCCGGGAGCGATGGCCTGCGGCTCCGGTGAAAGATTGGTCAGCACCACCTTCAGCTCGCCGCGATAACCGGAGTCGATGACGCCCGCCAGCGTGGTGACTCCGCGTACGGCCAGGCCGGAGCGGTCTTCGACGAGCGCTCCATGCGTATCCGGCAGCTCCAGCGCCAGCCCCGTGCTGACCGTGCGTGTGGCGCCGGGTTCCCCGATCGGCGCCAAGGTGGCTGCCTCCGCGGCGAAGAGATCCGCCGCCAGATCGCCATAAGGGCCCTGGTGGGCATAGCGCGGCAGC
The DNA here is from genome assembly GCA_965276885.1 of Granulicella sp. Lineage (GTDB taxonomy): Bacteria > Acidobacteriota > Terriglobia > Terriglobales > Acidobacteriaceae > Granulicella. The sequence continues at coordinate 426,534 of OZ255702.1, forward strand.
TGCGCGGCGGGATGCAGAAGTTGCACAAGAACGGTGGGCTGCGTGCGAGCGTCGGGCATGGCGTGTCGCCTAGTGTCGCATGATGTGTCACATCACGCGTCGCATGACGCCCGGACGGTTTACCGGTGAATCGAAATGGCTCAAAAGCGGACAGTGCGCAGCGCACACGGAGAGGTACAAACAGCCCAGCCGCAACATCCCGGAGTAATCTTTCGCGGCACGGGAATAGATCGATCGCTGTTCTGGCAGTTTCTGCCCGAAGCGGCGTCTATTTCACCATGCTGCCTGTTTTGCGTCGGGGTGAACGCGGCCCCCTGCTGGTGATGCTGCATTGGCTGGGCGGCGGCGCCCAGACCTGGACGGAGGTTAGCGATGGGCTCGCGGCGCGCGGCGTTCGCTGCGTGGCCGTGAACCTGCCCGGCTTCGGCGAGGCGGCCGGAACCGCGGGCTTTTCCGTCCACTCCATGGCAGAGGCCGTAGTGGAGACCGTTCGCGCGCTGCGTTGGCATGGACCGGAGGAAGAACCTGTGCCGTGGTTTCTCGCCGGGCACTCCATGGGCGGAGCCGTGGCGGCGGTTGTGGCCCACCAGGCCGAGCATGGCTTGCCGGGTCTTGAAGATCTGCGCGGGTTGGTGCTCGTCTCGCCCTCCCCGCCCGGACCGGAGCCGATGACCGGCAAGAAGCGCGGCGAAATGCTCGCCCAACTGGGGGAAAGGACCGGAGACCCGAAAGAGGACCGCAAGCTCGCCGCCAACTTCATCGATGAAAATACCGGGAAGTTGCCGCTGCCCGAAGCGGTGCGCGAGCGCGCGATTGCCGGCGTCCTCGGCATGAACCGCACAGCCTTTCGGCACTGGTTGGAGCGCGGAAGCAAGGAAGATTGGCGGCATATCGGCGAGCTTTCGGTGCCGGCGTTGGTGTTCGCAGGCGCCGAGGACGGCGCGCTTGGCCCCCACACCCAGCGAGAGCTCACGATGCCGCACCTGAACCACGGTGAGTTGATCACGCTGGAGGGGGCTGGCCACCTCGCGCCGGCGGAGCGGCCCGGCGAGTTGATCGAGTACATCAGCCAGTTCCTCGCCGGGACGGGGACGCCGCTTTCGACGCCCGCGCGCGCACCCGAGCGGTTCTTTCAGGGGCTGCTCCTCTCGAAACGAGTCTCCCCGAAGACCCGGGAGGTGATGGAGACGCGGCTGGCTGGAGCGCAGGACTGGAACCACCAGCCCACCGCCTTCACCCTGGCGGAGTTCCGCACGCTGCGGGCTCTGGCCGGGCGAATTGTGCCGGATGCGGGTTTCGATCTGGCCGCGCGAGTGGACCGGCAGCTCGCCGAAGCCAAAGGTGACGGCTGGCGCTTTGCCGTGCTGCCGCCCGACGTCGAGGCCTGGCATCTCGGTCTTCATTCGCTGGACCTTGCGGCACAACGCGCCCACGGCGTGAGTTTCATCGCACTCGTTCCGGATCAGCAGGATGAGCTTCTGCAACAGGCTACCGCCGGCAGGCTTGGCCGCGGCGTACTTGGTGCACTGCATCTGGGTCCGCTGCATTTGGGTGACGCAACCGATGCATATACCGCTCTCCAGATGAAGCAGTGGTTCGGGGATGTGCGCGCCGAGTTCACCCGCTTTTACGTCGGCGATCCGCGCACCATGGACCGCATTGGCTATACCGGCTTTGCCGACGATCTCGGCTTCACGCAGATTCGTCTTGGGCAGGCAGAGGAGTTCGAACGTTGAACGGCACGAAGAACGCTTACAGGCAGTCGGATTTAGGCAAGAACGAACTCGGACGGCTGCGTCCCTCGATGCAGCAGTACGCGGAGAACGAAGAGGTGGACGCGGTCGTCATCGGCACGGGCGCCGGCGGTTCGCCGCTGCTGGCAAAGCTCGCGCAGGCGGGGCTGAAGGTCGTCGCCCTGGAGGCCGGAAGATGGTTTGACGCACCCGCCGAGCAGTTTCCCACCGATGAACTCGCGGCCGGCGATATCTATTGGGGCGGCGAGCGGCTCTCCGCCGGCGACACCCCGCAGGTGCACGGCGGAAACACCTCGGGAACGGGTGTCGGCGGCTCCACGCTGCATTGGGGCGCCTTCTGCCCACGCGCCGATGAACGCGACCTGAAGCTGGAGACCGACTCCGGCGAAGGTGTTGACTGGCCGCTGACTTATCGCGAGCTGGTGCCCTTCTACGAGGAGCTTGAGCACTTTCTCGGCGTCAGCGGCCCCAGCCCCTACCTCTGGGACCCGTCGCGCCGCTATCCTACCGGTCCTGTGCCCATCAATGGCCCCGGCCAGCTGATGATCAAAGGCTATGAGGCGCTCGGCATGCGAGCCTGCGCGGCCCCCATCGCCGCCCTCAGCCAGGACTACACGCAACCCGAATACGGCACGCGTCTCGCCTGCGTGAACCGCGGGTTTTGCCACCAGGGCTGCCGCAACGGCGCCAAGGCCTCCATGGATGTTACGTATCTTCCCTGGGCGGTACGCAACGGAGCCGAAATTCGCCCCCACTGCTTCGTCACCGGCTTCGAGCAGGACGCCTCGGGACGCCTCACGACCGTGGTCTACCAGGACACAACCGATACCTCCAAACCCGTCACACGTCGCCAGCGCACCCGCCACGTCTTCCTCTGCGCCGGCGCCATCGAGACCCCGCGCCTGCTGCTGCACACCGGCCTCGCCAACACCAACGGCGTTGTCGGCAGGTACTACATGGGCCACGTCGCGCCACAGGTGTGGGGCACGTTCCCTGAACCGGTGCGCATGAACAAGGGCTTTCCCGCCACCGTGATCTCGGAAGACACGCTGCGCCCGGCGCACGCCGACTTTGCCGGTGGATACCTGGTCCAGAGCCTGGGCGTGGTGCCCGTGACCTGGGCCACCGGCGTCGCGCGCGGCCGCGAGTTATTCGGCGAGCCCCTGACCCGCTACCTGGCCGATTACAACTTCGTCGCCGGTATCGGGATCAACGGCGAAACGCTGCCCACCGCCCGGAACTATCTTGAGCTTTCGGAAGAACTCGACACCAACGGCATCCCCAAGCCCCTCATCCACTTCTCGTATCACGGGAATGAAGAGCGCATGGTCGCGCACTCCGTCAAGCTGATGACCGAGGTGTGGGAGGCGGCCGGAGCGCGCGATATCTGGGTGCTGCCCCGCACCGCGCACACCGTCGGCACCTGCCGCATGGGCGCCGATCCCGAGGCGTCGGTCGTCGACCCCTACGGCCGCTCACACGAGATCCCCAATCTGTGGATCTCCGACAACTCCACCTTCCCCAGCGCGCTCGCCGCCAACCCGGCGCTGACGATCATGGCTTTGTCGCTGCGTACGGCGGAGGCGTTTCTGGGTGGCACTTCCCGCAGCTAACTAGCCGCAGATTACCTTCAAAGGTATGGTCGCCGTCGCTTCTCTTGTGTCATTCCCGAAGGGAACCTGCTGCTGTTTTTCTGTCATTCCCGAAGGGAATCTGCTGTTCCGACCGAAGAACCGCAAATCTCTCTCAGGTCACACGACGCAATCGGGGCACTGTCGCACGGAACAGATACACCGCGCAGATCGTGATCAGCGGCTCCAGTGGATGCCGGAACCGTGGCTGTACGGTCACCGCGTAATACACGAGCGGAACCAGCAGAAACGCCAGGCTAAAAAGCCCCCAGCCCGGAACGCGCCTGCGCACCATCAGCCCCAAACCCAGCAAACCCGCCAAACTGGTGAAGCTGTAGTTCAGCAGCCGGACGAACTCGCCCGCCGGGTGCCCGCTCTCGGGATGCTGCACCCCGAACCAGAAAAACTGGATGCGCTCCAGTGTGTACTTCACAAAGAGATCCGGGTGCGCGCGCAAGTTCCGCTTCGCCAGCTCGCCTTTTTCTTTCGCATACTGCAACTCACCGACGGCGGCATAGTGCCGAAACTCCGGTACGCGCGGCGACATCGGCATCGCCACGCCCCAGGGCAGCGGGCCGTACTGGGCGAACTCGGTGCTGTGCCAGAACTCGACGCCGAAGTTGGACCGCGTCGGCACAAAGGCATGGAACGTTCGCTCATTACGCACGATCCACGGCGTCAAAACCGCGCAGAAGACGATGCTCGCCAGCAGAACACCCGCCAGTGGCTGTCCGAGGTTGTCCAGACCCTTCCAGCGGCGAATCTTCGGCCAGACGATCCAGACCAGAGACCCGGCGAACATCAATACGAGCGAGGCGTTGGAGAGTGCAATCGCGCCCCAAAGCAGCCCCAGCGTCAGCCAGGCCTTCCACACTAGCGAGGACGATACAGGGAGCCCCGCATCGTCCTCGCTAATGCCTCGCAGCCGCAATGCCAGGACCAGAGCCCAGGCAAACAGGCAGGCAGAGAGCGACATCTCCCACAGCCAATGCACGGCGTACTGCAACGCCGCCGGATAGACCGCCCACAGCCAGGCGCTCCACAACGCCACCGGAGCCGGCTTTGCGGATCGCCGCCGCGCGATCCCGCCGGCATCGAAGCAGCGAGCGGCGATCTCATATACCGCCGGCGCAATCAGGGCGGAAAACAGGCTGTCGGCCGCCATCAGGAAGAACGCCGCGCCCCGGGTGTAGACGCCGAACAGCTTAAAAGCCAGCGCCATGAGCAGCGGATATAGCGGAGGCAGCCACGCGGTCGGCCCCGAATCCCCATTGAAGGGGTTGCCATACCCATGCCCGGTCACCAGCGAACGCGCGATCCGCCCGGCTTCGAAGCCGAAGTCGAAGTGCGCGTCTTCGGGCCGAACGCGATAGGTATGCCCAATGGCAATGCACAGGAGCCGAAGCGCAAAGGCCGTCCAGAAGATCGCGGCGGGAGCGCGAACCGGCGCGAGGCAATGGGCGCGGCGGTCGTCGGGGGCAGTGACAGCCTTCATCGTTGTCGATTTTATGGGAGGCTCCGAAGACAGGTGGGCAGCATTGACCCACGGTGCCTGATCGGATAGACTCTTGTAGTTTGGCAAAGCGAACCGCCTTGCAGCTGCGGAGTTTGGGGAACCGAGCGCGCGTTGATCTACTAAGCGACTTTGATGAGTAGAATCGACTGATGGACGCGGCGACGGAGTTTCAAACAGGGCAGGCCGAAAGCTGACTCCCAATCACCATCTAGTGTTGAAGAAACCATAGTTTTGGAAGAAAACAGATCTGAAGGAAACGCAAAGCCGCGGTTTTCTGCGTTTGCGATTTGAGGTTTGCACCATGTACGCAGTCATTCGCACCGGCGGCAAGCAGTACCGCGTCACTCCCGGCGACACCCTGAAGGTCGAGACGGCCGCACACGACAACGGCACCCTTGAGTTCTCCGACGTTCTCGCCGTCTCCGGCGAAGCGGGCAAGTTTGAGGGGGATCTGGGGGGCGCCAAGGTGCTCGCCTCCGTCGTCGGCACCGACCGCGCCGAGAAGATCCTGGTCTTCCACTACAAGCGCAAAAAGCAGTACAAGAAGATGCAGGGCCATCGCCAGAACTTCATCGAGGTGAAGATCAATGCGATTCAGGTCGGCGGCCGCACCTTCGAGGCGGAGAAAAAGTAGTCTTCTGCGGATTTCAAGACAGGAACGCTGCTGAACACCCAGGAATTTCATCTTCCCTAGAAGTTGTCATCCTGAGCCGAAGGCGAAGGACCTGCTTTTCGACCGGCGAACACGGTCAGAACATTACATTTCCGCGGCCCCGAGCCGCCAGTGAGGCAAAGCAATGGCACATAAAAAAGGTCTAGGCAGCAGCAAAAATGGCCGCGACTCCAATGCACAACGGCTCGGCGTAAAGCGCTTCGGCGGCCAGGTCGTCACCGGCGGCTCTATCCTCGTGCGTCAGCGCGGCACCCCGCTGAAGCCGGGCAAGAACGTCGGCCGCGGCTCCGATGACACCCTCTTCGCCAAGATCGATGGCGTGGTCAAGTTCTCCGACCGCGGCCAACTGGGCCGCTTCGTCTCCATCGAGCCGGTTGCCGCAGCCGTAGCCGCTTAAGGCGATGTACTGAAGAAAGACCCCGCTCTGGCGGAGTCTTTTTCTGAATGAAGCGGCTTATGTAGACTGACGCAGGAGTGATCATGCAGGTCTTTCTGCTCGAAAAGCAGGCTGAGATTGCTGAACTCTGCCGCAAACGTCACGTGCGAAGCCTGTCGGTCTTTGGTTCCGCTGTCCGCGATGACTTCGATCCCGAGCGTAGTGACGTTGATTTGCTGGTCGAGTTCGACGATCTGCCGGAGTCGAAGTCTTTCACCGGATTTCTTCATCTTCGAGACGAGTTGAGCGGCTTATTGCAGCATGAAGTGGATCTGCTCGAACGGAAGGCGATCAGAAATCGTTTCCTGAAACGGGCCATCGATGAGGAATGTATGGCACTTTATGCGGCGTGAAGTTCAGGTTTATCTTTTGGACTTACTCGATGCTGCAGAGTATCTGCTGAGAATTCCCGAACGGATCGATGCCTCTACCTATAAAGAGAATTAAACCGAACGGTTCGCTGCTGAGCGCTGCTTCATTCTCATTGGCGAGGTCCTGGCACAGTTGAGACAGCATTTTCCGGCAGTTCTCGAAGAAATTGGCCAGTCCGCAAAGATCGTTGGCCTTCGAAATCTGCTGGTTCATGAGTACTGGACGCTCGATACAGGAAAAATTTGGGAGATACTTGCCCAGGAGATCAAGCCTCTCCGCGACCAAGCGGAGGCCCTGATCGAGAGAGCTGAGTCCGAGCGCAAAAAGATTCTTGGCTCGGAATAACCGGACTTACTCGTGCCGTCTCACCGCGGATCTCCCGCAGGTGAACCTTCCCCGCGTTCCACCGTAAGCACATCCCGCTTCAACTCCAGCGTCGCCGAGCGCTCGGTCGTGACGGCAATCTGTCGCACCCACACCTCTTCGATCAGGAAGTACTCCCTTTTGGCGACCAGCCTTTCCTCCACGAGCGGGAAGATCATGGTGTCGCCCTCCTGACGAGGTTCGGGTTTTTCCGCGACGAGCTGCCCCACTGGCCTCCGCTCCACATCCCAGCTGGTGCGCGTGAGCGGCAGGCCGACGGTCTCAGTAAACATCTCGGTATCGCGATGGATGCGCACGGTGCCCGTGGTCACCGTCTGCTTGCCAATCCGCGCCTGTTCCGCCACCAGCGGAATGATGAGGTCGCGATCGTCATCTCCCCGATCGCCATTGCCTGTGGTTGCACGGTTGATGGCGGCTGCCTGCGAGTTACCCAGGTTCGCCACACCCGCCAGCAGCAACTCCGTGGGAAGCACCACGGCGCGGCCGGAACCGAGATGCAGTACGGTCTGCGGGAGCGAAGCGTCGAGATCGCCGGTCACGGCGACCTCGTTGCGCTGCGATGCAGCGTCAGGGCGAGCGGTGATCTCCTCGTAGGGCATAAAATTTCTCCGAAATCAGGCAGAAAGAAGCATTTTGAAGCAGGCGTGGCGAAGGTCGTCCGAACCTAGAAGCGAACGGGCCCGGAGACATCTCCGAGCCCGTGTGCTTGAACAGTGCTGCAAATTACAGGCGGCCGGAGCCCGTGTTACCGGTCTTGGTCCCACGAGCCGCCCCGGCGACCTCACCCTCGGTCTGCTCGACGTCGACCTCGGTGTGGCGAACGCTGTCGTTGATCTGCTCGGTGCGATCGGAAGCCTGCTTGCCAACCATCACCTCTTCGACAACCCGGCTGCGCTTGCCCACGACGGCCTCTTCACCCGAAGCCCGGACTTCCACAACGCCCTCACCGGTCTTGAAGTCCGCATCCGTTGCGGGGCGGTCGACCGCATGACGATCGACGACCACGCGCTCATCGTGAAGATTGATGCTTTCGCTCACCGGCTCGGAGACGACGCGCGAGTAGATGCGCACGCCGCCGCGCTGCACGGTACGCTTACCCACCTCCAACTCCTCGGCCACGACGGGGATAACCTGCTCCCCGGTGTTGCGTCCGGTGTTGGCGTTATTTCCCTGCAGTACAGCCACATCTTCAGCGCCGGCGCCTGTGTTCCGGCCCGTGCCGTAGCCACCGGCGCCAGAGCCGTAGGCATCGCCATAGCCGCCCTCAATATCCGAGGCGCCGTGCTGGTGCAGCAGATCGGCCGTTTCTTCCGCGTCCGCGTCGTCCACGGTGACCGCGACCAATGCCCCGCCGTTGGCGACGCCTTCTGTGTAGGAGCGATGCGCCGCTTCATCAGTGCCCGAGACGCCACTGAAGAAGTTCTTAATGCGCGTGCCTACCGACTCGTGGCTCGTGTCCGTTGTCTTATAGCCGGTGTCCGTGCTGCCGCTCCCGGTCTGGTCGATGACGCTGATGTCCTTCGCCTCATACCCTTCGCTGGTCAGCGCCGATTTCACCTTGTTTGCTTCTGCCATGGTCTTGTAAAGTCCGACGATCGTCTTCATAATTTTTCCTTTTCTCTAGGCTGTTCGTTGAGGTTGGACCGCTTGGGAGGAGACGGCCTGTTACTTTTGCTGAAACAGCTCGACGCGGCGATTGTCAGCCTTGCCCGTGGCGGTAGCGTTGCTGTCAACGGGGTTTTCCGGGCCGAAGCCCTCACCGGTCAGGCGCGACTTGTCGATGCCCTGCCCCTGCAAAAACTGCTCCACAGTGCCGGCGCGCCGCTGCGATAGCGTCAGGTTATGCGGGTCGGTGCCCGTGGCATCGGTATAACCCTCAACCCGAATATGCACGCCCGGATTCTGCTTCATGTAGTCCGCCGCGCGAAGCAGGGTAGCCTGCCCATCCTGGGTAAGGGTCGCCTCATCGGTGGCGAAGTGCACCGCGCCGAGATCCGGCATGCCCGATGCCGCTCCGGAAACCGCGCCTGCCGGTGCAGCCGCTACCGCAGGAGCTTCATTCGCGGCGTGGTGGTGCAGCAGGAACCATGCCAGAAGGGCGAGCAGAAGAAGTAGGGGCAGAAGCCAAGCCCAAACCGGCACCCCGCCCTTCTTTCCATCTTCATAAACCTTTACGTGCTCTGTAGCCATATATTTCCGTCCTTGGAAAATCGAGTAAGAACCTGGGTGGAAGAAACTTAGGGAATCTCTGAATAAGTGTCTGTCTGGAAGGGGTGGGGAGTTTAGTCCCGCCGTAAATCCATGAACAACAACGCCGGCTTTAGCCGCTGAGGCAGGTTCGCTGACTTGATCAGACTTTCCTTAGTATTTCTGGCGGGTTTTGTTCGCGCTTCCTTCCGCGACCTGTTCCACTTCCACCTCGGTGTGGCGCACTGTATCTTTGACAGTCTCGGTGTGATCCGACTCCACCCTGCCCACCCGTACCTCTTCCACTACACGGGAGACCTTGCTCACCACCGGAACCTCTTCGGTCTCGTTCAGCTCTATGGTGTTCCCGGCAGCAGTCATGTCGGCCTTCGTGACGGCACGATCGACGGGACGGCGATCGATCACCACGTGCTCCTCGTGAAGGTTTACAGACTCGCTCACCGGCTCCTCGACGGTGCGCCGGAAGACGCGCACGCCGCCGCGGTCCACATCGCGCTTGCCTACCACCAACTCCTCCGCGGCCACAGGAACGACCGCGCCCTCGGCCATGCGGACCCGTTCAGAAGCAGGCGCGGCATAGGGTTCGCGATGGGTGTCGGTCTCATCGATCTTGTTTGCGCTGTAGCGATGGAAGATGCGTTCAATCTCACCCGAACGGCTCTCCGGAGCCTCCAGGCTGATCACCACGCCGCCATCCGCCAAACCACGGTTGAGGTGATCCATATCGCGTTCCGGAACGCCGATGCGGGCCAACTCGCCACTGTAATCCGTGTCCTTTGCGGGCTCATTGCCCTTCCATGTCGAGGTGATCGCCGCACGATTGAAGCCGGCAGCCTCCAAGGCATTGAGCGCTTCTTCGGCTCCCTCGGCGCTATGAAAAAGACTGATGTAGGTGGTACTTTCGTTTCCTGCCATGAGGCCTCCGTGCAGACAGAACTCAACCGCCTCCGCGCCGAAGCGCACAGTGGAATATACCCTTGCACATGAATTGGGAGTGTGCGCAAAACATCACGCGAGAGGAGTTTCGCTGTAGGCTCTTCGGATCGATACCTGCAAGCACCAGCGCGTTCGCCTCTAGGTAGATTGCGCGGTTACCATCGTGCGTTGCTTGCAAAAATTATTGTTTTGTCCATAGCGGATGGCTGGGGTAAGGTTGGCCTTCTAGAGTCTGGACTCCCCTCTTCCTGCGCACATCGTGGTCTATAAACGACCTATGCCGTTCGTCAGCGTAACGCGCCTCCGCATCCGTTCAGCCCGCTTTCTCCCATCGTTCGCCCTGCACACGTTTCGCTCGCTCCGGCAGGTCAGGAACGCACCCGGATTCCAAGGCGGGTCGATCCTGGCCGATCGGAGTTGGACCTTCTGGACCCTGACAACCTGGGATAGCCGGGAGAGCATGCGCCGGTACATGACCGCCGGTTCACATCGTGAGGCGATGCCGCACCTGCTCCACTGGTGTGACGAGGCATCCGTGGTGCATTGGGATGATGCAGAAAGCAATCTGCCAACATGGCCTGAAGCAGACAGGCGCATGAGGGAGAGTGGGCGCATCTCCAAGGTGAAGTTTCCCAGCGCCTCCCACGTCAGCATGAGCTACCGAACGCCGCGCGTCACCTCTGCGGGGCCGATCCGGTCGGCGGGAGTCCCACGGAGTAGGTAGTGTTTGTGTGAATCGTTTGTTGCTTTGGAGGTAGGTCCGGGCTTCAGCCCGGACATTTAGTGCGGAGAAGAACGGGGGCTTCAGCCCCGGGTTTTGCGCCAAGGCGGTTCTCCCAAAGGTATGCAGTTTAACTTGTCATCCCGTAGCGCAGCCGGGGTCCCCGACGAGCGTTCTTTGCTCGTTGGGGTGGGAGCGGAGGGATCTGTTTTCCTTCCAGGTTGCAGAGACGCAAAGGAAAGCAGGTCCCTCCGCTTCGCTGCGGGATGACAACTTCAAAGCGCTATTGCACACCGACGCAGAAACAGCTTTAAAGCTGGAGAGATCCCTGGGCTAAAGCTGATTCCCAGGAGGTGCGCAGGTGGTCCGAGCAGAACCGCGGGTCTCTCCACTCCGCAGACGATGAAACTGTCTGCTCCGGTCGAGATGACACTGTATAGCTATGCGAAAACTGCTCTAAAGCCCATGAGTTTGGCTTTCTTTTTCGTGGGGCTCCAGCCCCACGCTCCCTCCCCCTCCTCCTGCATGGGCTGCGGCTAACTAATCCATTAGTCGTTCGTCAGAACCAGGGAAAGGGTACCGCCGGCGGACTGGCCGGCCAGAGACGATGCCACCCAAACGCTCCATCACGTTGACCGAAGCCGAACTCAGGCTGATGAAGCTGCTGTGGGTGCGCGGCGAGTCGGCGGTTGCGGACCTGGTCAGCGCGCTTGCCGAGGAGACCCCGCTGGCGTACACCTCCGTGCTCACAACCGTGCGCGTTCTCGAGAAAAAGGGCTATGTAACGCACCGCCAAGAGGGTCGCGCCTTCCTCTACAACCCCTGCATCGCCGAATACGAGGCGGGCCGCTCCGAGGTAAAGCATGTCCTGCAGCGCTTCTTCGGGAACTCCCGCGAGCGGCTGCTGCTTTCCCTGCTCGGCGACGAGGAGATCACGCCCGATGAGCTCCAGCGTCTGAAAGAAGCCATCGCCGCCGCGCCGGATGACCTGCCGGAGGAGGCGTAAGCGCATGGCATCCCTCCTCTTCGTCCTCCATCCATTTGCCGCTTTTCTGCTCGCCGCTTTTCCGTTCGCCTCGCCCGTTCCGGCGCTGGCCGCCGCGCTTGTCGCCTCGGTCTGGCAGGGTCTGCTGCTGACGCTGCTGGCAGCGTTGGGGCTGCGGCTGCTGCCGGGTCTGTCCTCCGCCGCCAAAACATGGGTATGGGTTGCCGTTTTGCTGCTCGTGGCCCTGCTGCCGATCGCCTTTCTCTCCTACCCGCGGCCGGGGGGAGCCGGACACCCGGCGGCCGTGCACCTGGCGGGAACCGTCAGCCTTGCGTTGGTCGCAATCTGGGCCGCCGCTTCGGCGTTCCGGCTGACCCAGCTCATCGGCAGCGTTCTCCGCCTGCGGGGAATGCTCGCGCGCGCAACCCCTATCCAGCCGGGCGAGGCGATCGCGCCGCTGCTGCGGGGAGGACGCCGCCCCGTGGAGCTGCGCAGCGCAACGGGTGTGGACCGGCCGAGCGTAGCCGGCTTCCTGCGCCCCCGCATCCTGCTTCCCCCGGATCTGGTTCTTGCGCTCAGCGAGGCGGACCTCCGCCATATCATCCTGCATGAACGCGAGCATCTGCGGCGCGGCGACGACTGGCTTAACCTGTTGCAACAATTCAGCCTGGTGCTGTTTCCGCTCAATCCGGCGCTGCTGTGGCTGAATCGGCGCCTGGCGCTGGAGCGCGAGCTGGCCTGTGACGAAGGCGTGCTTCGCTCCACCCGCGCCCGCAAGGCCTATGCGGCTTGTCTGGCGCGCGTCGCCGAAATCTCACTCCTGCAGCATGGCGTTTCCTTGGCCCTGGGCATCCTCGGCGAGTGGCGCCGCCGCCCCGAGCTCGCTCGCCGCGTCGAGCACATCCTCAACGCCCCAAAGCACGGAATGGGGCGCACCCAGATGCGCGTGGCAGCGAGCCTGGTCGTCGCCGGGGTTCTCGGAACCTCCGCGCTGCTCGCGTACAGCCCCCAATTGGTCAGCTTTGTTCCTGCGACCACGCCGTTCTACGAGGCTGCCAACGCCCCCGCCGCCGCCCGACCCGCGATGCAAAGCGGCTGGCTGGCCGGGTCCGCCACGGTGCCCCGGCCAACCCTCGTGAAAGCGGTTCTGCCCGCGCATCCGACCCTCTTGAAGGCGATTCTGCCCGCGAACGGCCCCTCCTCCAAGCCGTTGACAGGCCAGCCGCTGACGAAGGGCAGGACGCCGCGTAACCCGCTCATGAAAGCGGCGGCACGGAATCATCTCCGCTCCCGCACCTCGCCTTGGGTGGTGCTGACGGATTGGCAGCAGCCTCAAACCGTACAGTCAGCTCGGGGCACGGGGAGCCTCCGCCTGCTGCCGGTAATCATCGAACAACCGCAAATCTGGTACACCGCGGTCCCTTGGCGCGGTGGCTGGCTCGTCGTGCAACTCTAACCCATCAACCAACCCTCAGGAGGGTCGTTCCATGACTGTATCAACTAATCCATTAGTAGCTGGGACCAAACGTTACATCTTCCCTGCCATCCTCTCTGCCTCGGTCGCCTTTGGCGCGCTTGCCGTCGAAAATCACATGACCGGCGTACACGCCGCCGCGGGCCTCGGAGCCGGAACAGCCGCCGCGCCGCTTGATCCAGGTAGCATCGCCCCGCTCACCTCGCTGGACACCGCAATGGAGGCACTCTCCTCGCGTGTGGAGCCCTCCGTCGTCAATATCGCCGTCACGGCGACACCCTCCGCTGAGGAAACCGCCCAGGATGGCGGCTCCGAGGGGGGCGGTCAGGGAATGCAGGGGCTCCCCCCGGAACTGCAGCAGTTCTTCGGCTTCGGCGGCCAGGGGCAGGGCCGCATGCAACCGCAGCGGCCTGAGCTCGAGCATGGCATCGGCTCCGGCGTCATCATCTCGCCCGACGGCTACATCCTCACCAACAACCACGTCGTGGCCGGGGCCAAGAACATCGCCGTGACGCTGCACGACCGCCGCGTCCTCAACGGCCACATCGTCGGCACCGACAAGCTCACCGACCTCGCCGTCGTCAAGGTGAACGCCGCCGATCTCCCCGCCATCGCCTGGGGCGATTCGAACAAGCTCGAGCAGGGGCAGACCGTGCTCGCCTTCGGCAGCCCCTTCGGCTCGCTGCGCTTCTCCGTCACCCGCGGCATCGTCAGCGCGGTCAACCGGGCCGATCCCTTCCGCGAAGACGCGCGCAAGCCCGGCGGCTACATCCAGACCGACGCCGCGATCAACCCCGGCAACTCCGGCGGCCCGCTGGTCGACGCACACGGTCAGCTGGTCGGCATCAACTGCTCGATCATTACCAACAGCGGCCAGTTCGCCGGCGCGGGCTTCGCGATCCCCTCCCAGATCGCCCACGCCATCTCGACGCAGCTCATCCAGAGCGGCAGGGTGGAGCACGGCTACGTCGGCATCGCGATGAACGACGTCCTTCCCGAAAATGCGCACTTCTTCAACCTGAAGGACGCCTCCGGAGCCATCGTCGCGCAGGTCACGCCGAACTCGCCGGCGAGCCGGGCCGGCCTGCAGCAGGGTGACGTCATCACCGGCCTCAACGGACAGAAGATCGAGGACTCGGGCGCCCTGCAGGTGGCGGTCAGCGAGATGCGCCCCGGTACCGGCATCACGCTCCAGCTCATGCGCAACGGCCAGCCCACAACCGTGCACCTCACCGTCGGTGAGTTCCACGCCGGCCCGCAGCAGATGGCCGAAAACGACGGCAGCGGCACGCCTCAGGGCGCCAAGCCCGGCAAACTCGGCCTCGCCGTAGCCGATCTCACCGCGAACACGCGTCAGCAGCTCAACGTTCCCGACAACGTGCATGGCGCGGTCGTCGAGAACGTCCGGCCCGGCAGCCCCGCCGACGACGCCCAGCTGCAGCCGGGGGACGTCATCCTGCAGGTAAACCGCAAGCCGACGGACTCCGCCAGCGGATTCGTGAATCAGGTGCACGGTACGGAAAATGGCGATCTGCTGCTGCTCGTATGGTCCAAGGGCAACGCGAGCTACCGCACGCTGCACCCGAACGCGGAGGGCCAAAACGGCGAGTAATTAATCCGTAAGGAAGTAGGAAGTAGGAAGTAGGGAATAGGGAGCAGGAAGCAGGAAGCAGGGAGTAGGAAGTAGTGTGGTGAATCGTTAGTTCGCTTCACAAAACTTGTCATCCTGAGCGCAGGCGGGCTCCCCAACGAGCGTTGTTTGCTCGTTGGGGTGCAAGCGAAGGACCTGCTTTTCAACAGCTTACAAGCGGTACAAACGTCCGAACACCGCAACGAACTTTAGACTCACCACACTAGGGAGTAGGGAGTGGGGACTAGGAAACAGTATTTCCTGCTCCTTGCCCTACTTCCTACTTCCTATTTCCTACTTCCTATTCCTCTAGGCGTTTCGCCAAAGCAGACCGCATCGTGGCAGCACGAGCCTCCCACGTGCTGCCGCGGCTGGCCTGCCACCGAACGGTTCGCTGCCCATCGTCAAAGTCGGCGGCGCGCAGCGCCTCCAGCGCCGCGGCGGCCTCCACCGGCGTACCCACGACCTGCAGCAGGGGTGATTTCTCCAGCAATTCCGCCACGCCTGGGGTGGCCAGAATGGGGTGGCCCGCCGCCAGATGCTCATAAAAGCGCGTACTGGAGCCGGAGTACGTGGGTTCACGCCGGCGGTAGGGCAGCACCGCCACCGTCAGCGCCCGCGCGTAATGACACAACTCGCCATAGGGTCGAAAGCCCAGAAAACGCGTCTGCGGGTGGCGCATCACGGCATCGCGCGCGCGGGCCTGCTCCGCGTCCTCCGCCGGCCGGCTCGTCGGCCCCACAAACGCCCAGTGGAGCCATGGCGTGAGCTGCAGAAGCTCTCGCAGAAATACCCAGTCCATGTTGTCGGCGAGATTTCCAATCACTCCCGCAACGGGTTCAGTCCAGGGTCGCTCCCCCTCCGGTAATGCCGCCGGCCCGGCCAGCGGCGCCGGCAGGATGTTCGCGGCGCGGGTCGCATTCGGCAGCAGCTCGATCTTCTCCGCCGCGCATCCGGCCTCCTCCCGCAGGTAGCCCGCCAGCCGCTCCGAGGCCGGGCACACCAGATTCGCCGCACGGCACATCCGCCCATCGAGCTCGCGCAGCAGGGCAGGATCGACCCCCTCGTACCGGGCCATCAGATCCGTAAGCCAATACACCACCGGCCCCTGCCAGCGCTCGGCAACCGGGGCAAAATACGGCGTTGTGCAGACCAGCGTCGCCTCATTCGGCGAAGCGGAGCGCCGCGCCAGCCGGGCCGCCAGTGCCGGCCCCGTACGCGCCATCGACGACCACGGCGAACGCGCGTAGCCCCGCATCAGGGGAAAGCTGCGAATCCGCAGACGAGAGCCGAAGATACGGCGCTCCGCCTCCCGAAACCGCGGGCGTACCGGAAGCACGCTGCGGTCGGGTTCCCAGAGAAACGTCGGCGCTAGCTCGGCCAGCTCCATGGAGAGCTCCAGGTCGAGCACGTCCGAGTACTGCAGAACGTGCCAGACCTCCCCCCCGGAGGACGGAGCGGCGGCCTGACCATCACTGCTCGCAAAGGCCGGGACAGATGAGGTCAACAGATCCGTGGCTCCGTCCACCAGGGACAGTTCGTCGCAGCCGAGCGATGACGGAAACAGCCGGGCGAGGGTCATCTGTGGTTCACAACCGGATCCGGACGAAGCAGTTGACTCACCGTTTCAAAGGCGTATCCGCGATCCCTCAATGCAGGCACAATCACCTTCAGCGCAGCCATGGTTGCCCGCGCATCCACCTCAGGCTGAATATCACGCCCGTCATGGAAGCAGAGGATTCCGCCAGGCCGCACACCGTCCAGAACAAAGGGAGCAATGCGTCCTGCCGGCCATGCCCAGTCATGCGCAATCACGGTCCAAAGAACACCCAGCAGCCCCAGCCGCCGCTGCGCCGCGCCTAATCCCCACCAGCGCATGCCGTAAGGCGCGCGAAACAGCTTCGGCGCCACGCCCGAGAGGGAGGTAAGGATCTCCTGCGTCTCCGCCAGTTCGCGGTAGATCTCGCCGGGCGAGCGGAGATTGGGCTTCCATCCCAGCCGCGGGCACAGCCGCGGGTGCGAAAAAGTGTGATTTCCGATCTCATGCCCCGCATCGAAGACCCGCTTTGCGATCTCCCGATGCCGCAGAACATTCATGCCGCATTGAAAGAACGTCGCTTGGACCCCTTGCTCAGCAAGATACTCCAGCAGCGCGGGCGTTGCCGGGCTGGGGCCGTCGTCGAAGGTGAGCGCCACCGAACGCCGGCGCCCCGCCCCACGGTAAACCGAGCGCCCAAACACCTGTGCCGAGCGCCCAAACGCACCATAACTCCCGACGGCCGTGGCGGCCGCACCGGCAAGGGCCATTCCGCCGGCGATCTTCGTTCCTAGCTTCACCGCTCCCACTATAACGGCTCCCTGTTTCATCAGCCCCACAAAGTAGTAACTAGCAACGGGGTACCTTGCCCCATACGGGGGGCAGCGCAAAGATGCCTTTGCTTCTCTCGTTGTCATTCCCGAAGGGAATCTGCTGTTGGGCTTTTTTTGTTGTCATTCCCGAAGGGGATCTGCTGTTGGCCGGTTACTTTGCCTTTTTGTTGTCATTCCCGAAGGGAATCTGCTGTTGGCCGCCCACAAGCTCAAGACCCGTCATGCAACCTAGTGTATAAGTGTCTGTCTGAAAGGGGCGGGACTTGGGTCCCGCCGTAAACCCAGGAACAGCAACGCGGCTTTACAGGCTGCGGAAAAACTTCAGTTAGTTCTGTAAATAGAGGATCGGAGTGGATTTGGAGTAGCCGGAGATGGGTTTCGAAGCGGCTTTTGCGGGCCGTTTGCCGCATTCAGACACACGTGTGCCCTAGCCGGCCAGGGTTTGAATCGGGATCAGCCTGCTCAGGCGCATCAGGTTCTGAGCGGTGATGACCAGTTGGTAGAACCAGTCCACCCGGGCCAGGCCGCGCAGCTTGACCTGGCGCAGGGGACGATCCAGCTTGCCCCAGCCGAAGACGCGCTCGATCAGCTTGCGCTTGCTTTGGCTGATCGCGAACCGTTCATCGCGGCGCTCCTCTTCGGTCAGGCTGTTTTTGGCCATGTTCTGCCCCTTCGTGTACTCCGAAACATGCGGCGCCACCTGGCGGTCCCGCAGCTGCTGGATAAAGGGCTTCTCCTGATACAAGGTGTCGGCGCCCAGCGTGATCTTGTGTTCCGGCTGGCGCTGCTCCGATGCGGGCACGACTCTGTCCAGCAGTTCGAGCGCCGTCTCCCGCTCCGCATCGGTAGCCGCCAGACTGGCCTGGGCCGCCACTGCCAGGCCATTCCGGTTTTCCATCAAGGCATGGCCTTGATAGCTGGGCACCGCCTTGTCCGGCGTCGCCTTTTTGTACAGCCGCGCCTCGGGATCGGTCCCGGATTCCACCTTGTCGCGCAACAGCACCCCGCCCCCGTAGCCCGAACCCTCGCCCGGCGGGGGCGGATCGTCCTTGGGGGTAAAGCTCCGCGCCGAAGCCCAAGCCTGAATCAGCGTCCCGTCCACCGTGAAGTGCTCTTCGCTGAGCAGCTTGTGCTCGCGCGCCTGCAGCAGCACCGCTGCCAGCAGCCGCCGGCTCACCTCGCCCGCGATCAGCCGTTCCCGGTTCTTGGTAAACACCGTCGTATCCCACACCACGTCGTCCATCTCCAAACCCACGAACCAGCGGAACAACAGGTTGTAGTTCAGCTGCTCCATCAACTGCCGCTCCGACCGCACCGAGTACAGCACCATCACCAGCAGCGCGCGCAGCAGCCGCTCCGGCGCGATCGATGGCCGTCCCGTGGTCGAATACAGCTTGTCCAGCTCCGGGCTGATCTCTTCCAGCGCCCCGTCCGTCAGGATACGGATCTGCCGCAACGGATGATCCTTCGGCACGCGCCGCTCCAAGGTTACGTAACTGTACAGGGCCGTCTGTTGCTCGCTCGCTCCACGCATCCTCCCTTCTTACACCAATTTCATGTGCAAGATTTTCGACCGATAATCTGAGTTTTTCCGCAGCCTGTTTAGCCGCTGAGGTAGACCTTCCCTAGGCTGCACAAGGCATCAATGGCCCGGAACAGCGGCATAGACGGCGTCAAACACCTGGTGCGTAACCGCATCCTCCACCCAGGCCACCACACCGAGGTGATTCGGCTGCAGCGGAATGTCCTTGGTCAGGAAGTGCACCTCGCCGAAGCGATCGTTGCTGGCTTCAAAGGCGTTCAAATAACGGGTCTGGTCCCTGTCGATCTCCGCCGGGCGAAAGCTCACCTGAATTGGGTTCGGGTTGGCCGCCGCCGCGAGGTCCGGCATGCCCGCGCGCGCCAGTTTGCGCACCACCATGCGATGAAAGCGCACCCCGTTCTCGCCGCTGTAGCGGATCCCATCCTCGACCAGTGCGAACTGCAGCAGGGGGTGCGCGGGCATGCCCTCCGCCGTGGGCTTCTGGCCACCCTTCGCCTGAGCCGCCAATGCATTCGCGGAGACTTTGACGTCAGCGGTGATCTCATCGCCCGCTCCGCGTGACGCGGTCAGCGCCAGTTGCACGCCGGTGGCCTCGGCAGCGCGGTCTTCAATCGCTTCCGCGAAACCCACCACCACGTTCTCCGCATCGCCCCGCGCGCTGCCTGCCACCGGCAGCTCTTCTCCATCCAGAAAGGCCTGCGGCGTGGAGCCGACGCGATAGGCCGCGGCCCGCGCCACCGAATCCGGATTCGCCAGCGGATCGGGCCGGGGAATGTGCTCGTCGTACTCCAGCACGACCAGATCCTGCCGGGAGTAGGTGGTGGACAGGCTTTCGATCGCAAGGTCCGGCGCAACGCAGGGCTCGCAGCCGGAACCCGTAAACAGCTCCAGCAGCACCGTGTGTCCCCCTGCCGGCAGCCTGCGCGGAGACAGCGTAAACAGCGGCGGAAATAGTCTGCCGTAAAGCGCATCGATGGCGTCGTTCAGGCCCGCCGCATCGCCTTTTCCGCTTCGCTGATACAAGCGCGGCATCTCCGCGCGCCAGGGGTTTTTCAGGTCGCCGGTCGCCTCCGCGCGCTCGAAGTCGTCCAGCGCCTCCGCATCCTGGTGTTGCGCCAGGGCGAGCTGCCCGCGCAGGCTGCTTACCTCGCTTGAAAGCGGGTCGAGCCGGTACGCCTCCGCAAGCGCGTGGCCGGCTCCCTCCGTATCCTTCTCGCGCAGATCGACATTGGCCAGCGCCGCCAGAAACGAGGCGCGCGTCTTCAGAAAATCCCCGTGCAGCTGCTTCGCCGTCAGACGATCCAGCTTGTACTTCGCCCTCATGTCAGCCATCTGGCGCCGGTAACCCTCTTCGGTCATCGCCGCAACCGCATTCTGCGCCCACGGCCTCGCATCGGCGAGATCAGCCCCCGCGCCCCCGGCGCTGGCGAGCAGGTCCGCCAGGCGCGCCTCCTCCGACCACCGCTCGAAACCCGCAGCCGTGCTCGCCACGTCCGCCGAAGCCAGCGCATGGACGTCCGCGGTGCGCTCCGGAAACGCCTGCAGCAGGGTATCCAACTCCAGAGCCGCCGCCCGCTGCGCCAGCGGCGTTCGGGGGTACTCCTCCGCGAACTGCTTTAGCGCGCCGACCCGCTGTTCCGGATCGGTGACCGCGCGAGCCTTCGCAAAGGCCGCCTGATCCTGTGCCCGCTGCCCCTGCGCCCCTGCCTGCGCCCCTGCCTTCGCCAGGCTGACTCCAAACAAAACACTGCAAAAAAGGGACCGGTACAGCCTGGGACGCATGACATCACTTTAAAACAGTCAGTGCGTACCCCTTGACACGGAAGTTAAGATCAAAGCGTTAAAGCATTTTTCGCATAGCTATACAGTGTCATCTCGACCGGAGCAGACAGTTTCATCGTCTGCGGAGTGGAGAGACCCGCAGTTCTGCTCTGACCACCTGCACACCTTCTGGAAATCAGCTATAAGTGAGTGCGTAACGGCGCGGCCGGCCTTGGGGTTCAAGCGGTCGTCAGCGCGAACCGGCCAGCCGCGAGGATGGGTAGAC
The DNA here is from genome assembly GCA_965276885.1 of Granulicella sp. Taxonomy (GTDB): domain Bacteria; phylum Acidobacteriota; class Terriglobia; order Terriglobales; family Acidobacteriaceae; genus Granulicella. The sequence goes on from OZ255702.1 coordinate 447,214, forward strand.
CGCCGTGGCCGCCGAAGGCTGGGACAGCCTCTTCAGCCGCGCTGGGATGACAAGCCAAAGTACGGACCTAAATGCTTTCGTTCGAAGACTTTAGGACTTAAGTACGGGGGGGAGGGGCTACTCGCTCTCCTTCAGCCCCGGCTGCGTTCCCGTGAACCCGGAGCAGCAGGGCTTCATCGCGGGCGTGAACTCCATGTACTCGACCCGCGTCATGTCCGGATCGTACAGATTGAGCTGGATCTTGCCATCGCGGCCCGCTTGGATACTCGTGCACGCCTTGCCCTCGCAGCCGTTGCGCTGCAGACCGGCGAGCACCTCCTGCATCCGCGGCGTGCCCAGCGAAAAGTGATCCATCACCCCGGTCTGGCGCAGGTCGGGGCTCTTCTGGTTCAGCATGTACTCCAGCCAGTCCGTGCCCTCGGGCACCTGCAGGCTCACGTAATCATCCGCCGTGCCGTTCTTTGCCGAACCATGCCAGTACGGCTTGAATCCGAGGGTCTCCTTCCAGAAGGCGTCCTCCTTGCTGCGGTCCTGCACGATGAAGCCCACATGGATAATGCGCTGGCTGGTCGCGCTGGCGATCGGATGAGCCGCGCTCACCTGCTTGGCGACCCCCTGCAGCTGTTTGTTCCCCAGCGCCCCGGGATATGGGCTTTCAACGAAATAAACCAGGTTGCCTTCAGGATCCTTCACCGCGAACTCGTCGTTGTGCATCGGTTCCGCGGTCGGGACACCTTTGGCGTTCAGATACCGCTCCAGCCCCTGCACATCACGCGTGGTGAAGCCGACCGCGGCCATGCGGCTATCGGCATTCGGGGGCGTTTCGCCATGCAGCACCTCGATCCACTGCGACTCGTTCACCGGGTACACCCACATATTGCCCGCATTCGGCGCCACCATTTGTGCGAACCCCATGGTGGGTCCGTAAAACTGCTGCGCCTGCTCCGGGTGCGTCGTGTAATCGCGAAAGAACGCGATCCCTGTGATGGCCGGACGCGTGGGCTGCTGTGCGGCGAGGGGCAGATCGGCAAACGGAGCGGCAAGAAGACTCAGACCGAGAAGGCAAAGGACACGGCGCATGGGAAACACTTTCCACCTTTGCGGCGGCGATGGTCAAGTGAACATAAGTTGGGCGTGCAGGACGCTGAAGCGATCCAATAGCATCTATGCGTACATGCACGCAGCGAGCTATCAATGCGCCGGTTGCTTCGAGTGGGTAGAGACCACGGTCGACGAATCCGGCGGTTCACGCCAGCAGTATGTCGAAGACTGCCAGGTCTGCTGCCGCCCCAACGTCCTCACGATTCGCTGGGACTCCTCCGCCGAGGAGTTCACGATTTCAGCTGAGTTGGAGAGCTAAAGCAGCTTCGCCGCCTCTTTCGCGAAATACGTCACGATGAAATCCGCGCCCGCGCGACGGAAGCTCAACAGACTCTCCATCATCGCCCGTTCCGGCTCCAGCCACCCACGCTGAAACGCCGCCTGCAGCATCGAGTATTCACCCGAAACCTGATAAACACCCAACGGCAGATCGAAGCGGTCGCGGGCCTCGCGCAGGATGTCGAGGTAGGGCATACCGGGCTTCATCAGCAGCATGTCCGCGCCCTCGGCGATGTCATTTTCGCTCTCGCGCATGGCTTCGCGGCGGTTCGCGCCATCCATCTGGTAGGTGCGGCGATCGCCGAACTGCGGCGCCGAATCCGCGGCCTCGCGAAATGGCCCGTAGAAGGCCGACGCAAACTTCGAGGCATAGCTCATCACCGGTACATCGAGTCTATCGGCTTCGTCCAATGCCTCGCGGATCACGGCAACGCGGCCATCCATCATGTCGCTGGGTGCAACGATATCGGCTCCGGCTTCAGCCAGCGAGACGGCCGTGCGTGCAAGCAGTGGAAGCGAGGCGTCGTTGTCCACCGTAAAGTCTGTTGCGCCCGACTCCATGTCCCGCACCTCCTCCGGCGATCCCGTGCGCCGTACAACGCCGCAGTGGCCGTGCGAGGTGTACTCGCAGAGACAAACATCGGCGATCGTCACCAGATGTTTTGCCGCGCCGGACTCCTTGATCGCCCGCAGGCCGCGTTGCGTGATGCCGTTTGCGGCATAGGCGCCAGTCCCCTGCTCATCCTTGGCGTCCGGAATGCCGAAGAGCAGCAGACCGCCGATGCCCAGTTGCGCAGCGGCCTCTGCCTCCTTCACCGCTTCATCGACCGAGAGATTAAACACGCCCGGCATGGAGCTGACCTCACGGCGCACGCCTTCGCCTTCGCACACGAACAGCGGATAGATCAGCGCGCTCGGATGAAGGTGCGTTTCGCGCACAAAGCTGCGCATGGCAGGGCTGGAGCGAAGACGGCGCAAACGTGTGATGGGGTAGTGCATGTCTTGAGTTTAGCGGGGCGCGCCGCCTGGAAAGAAAAAAGCGGCAAGGCAAAGGACGCCAAGAGGAAAGCGCAGGGCGCCGAGAAGAACGGGGTGGAAGTGCCGAGATCTGGATGCGCCCTTGCCTCCCTTTGCGTACCTCTGCATTCGTCCTTTGCGTCCTTTGCGTTCGCTTCTGCTTCTAATCTCTGGCATGTCAGAACCGCTTCCCAACATTCCAGTACCTTTGATCGAGCGCGGCGGCGCGGCGCTGCAATGGGAGACGCTGCGCGAACGCGTGGCCGCGAAGGCACAGTCGCCGCTTGGCCATGCATGGCTGCGGGCATTGGAGCCCTCGGCGAACCTCGCCTGGATTGAGACGCAACAGGAGCGCGTGGCCGAGATGCGGCTGCTGCTCGCCGGCAGCGCGCCGTTTGAATTTCGCGGGGTCTTCGACATCGAAGACACGCTGGCGGAGGCGCGCATCCCCGGTGCGGCGCTGGAGGCGGAGACCCTGCTCCGTGTGCTCGCGCATGCCGAGCGTGTAGAAGCGTGGCGCCAGATGGTGCTCGCGCCACCGGAGTCGGTGAAGAGTGCATGGCCCGCAATCGAGGAGCTTTCGGCGCCGCTGCTGGCCCACGATCTCGCGCCGCTGGTGCGCAACCTGCAGGGCAAGCTGGAGCCGGATGGCTCGCTCTCCGACAACGCTTCGCTGGAATTGGCGCGTATTCGCCGCGCGCTCGGGCGGCAGCACCGCATCATCGAAGACAGCCTGAAGCGCGCATTGCAAAGGCTCAGCGAAGACGGCGCCGTGCAGGACGCGCTGATCACCGTACGCGGCGACCGCTTCGTCATCCCGGTAAAGGCGGAGGCCAAACGACGCGTTCCCGGTGTTGTGCACGGATCGAGCTCTACCGGTCAGACAGTCTTCGTAGAGCCGATGGACACGATCGAGGGCAATAACGAACTCGCACGCCTGCTGGACGAGGAGCAGCGTGAGATCCATCAGATTCTCCTCGCGATGACGCGTTCTGTCGCATCCGGCAGTGAAGGCCTGGCGTTAGGTGCGGAGATTCTTGCCCAAGCCGACGCCCATGCGGCTGCGGCAAGATTTTCCGGTGATCTGGATTGCGTTCGGCCTACCTTTGTGAACGATCATTCACATTTTCTTCATGAAGACGAAGCCGCGAAAGGCTCCAGTGCGCAGTTAGAGCCCGAGGCTCCGTTGGCGATGGTTTCCGCGCGGCATCCGCTGCTGGAGTTGAAGCTGCGGGAGCAGGAGTTTCAGCGAAGACTTGATCTCGCTACTGATACTGGAAGTTCAGGGCCTTCGCATCCACTGCGTATCGTTCCACTGACGATTGCCCTGCCCACGGGCAAGCGGCAGATGATCATCTCCGGCCCAAATACCGGCGGCAAGACGGTTGCTTTGAAGACTGCGGGATTGCTCGCGATCATGGCACAGGCTGGTCTTCCGATACCGGTCGCGAGTGCGCGTTTGCCGCTGTTCACCGCCATTTACGCGGATATCGGCGATGCTCAGTCGCTGGAGACAAACCTTTCCACGTTTTCCGCGCATGTGACCAACGTAGATCGCATCGCGCGTCATGCCGACTCTTCTTCGCTCGTGCTACTTGACGAACTCGGCTCGGCTACGGACCCCGAAGAGGGTGCGGCGCTGGCCGTGGCCGTGGCTGACCATTTCCTCCGGCTCAATGCATGGTCCATTGTCACAACGCACCTCACCGCGCTGAAGGTGTACGCCGCCAAGCACGATGATGTGCTGAATGCTGCGGTCGGGTTCGATGAAGCGACGCTCTCGCCCACGTACGATCTGCGCCTGGGCGTGCCCGGCGCCTCGGCCGGGTTGAACATCGCCGCACGGCTGGGCTTGGATCCCGCCATTGTTGCGAACGCACGTTCACAGATGAGTTCGCAGCAGATTGATATCGGTCGATTTCTGGATGAGCTTCATGCACAATTGACGGCTGCTGGAAATGAGCGCACGGAAAACGCAGAAACAGCACGCAAACTCGAACGAGAACGAGCGTTCGTGCAGGCAGAGGGCCGCAAAGAGCAGCAGGCACGCACACGCGAGCTGGAACGGCAGCTCGCCGAGCTGATCAAGGACTTCGAGCTGCAGCTGCGGGAGACAGTAAAGGCTATCGATGATAAGACCATTGCGCAGAAGATCGCCAAAGACTCGGCTCTACGCATCGCTCGCCTGAAGCGTGAGTTTTCAGAACAATTTCAATCGACGGTCGAGGCCAACAGCAGTGAAGCTTTCGGTACAGGCACAAAGAAACAGGCGGAGCGGGAACGCGAGCCGCGTGCAGGTGACTTGGTGCGTCTGCGCAGCCTGAATCGCGAAGGCGTGATAGCGCGTGTGCTGGATGCGAAGACCCTGGAGATCAGTTTCGGCACAATGAAGACAAGGGTTCCGCGCTCCGACATAGCCGAGATCACCTTTGTGAAGGAGCCCTTACCGGAGACTCTTAGCCGGCGTCGCGGGGGTGTCACAATCGGCGGCGGCAGTAGCGACGATTCCTACACCATTAGCTCCGAGATCAACGTAATCGGTCGCACGGCAGATGAGGCAGAGGCCGATGTGGACCGTTTTGTCGAACGTGCCTTTCTCGCGGGTCTCCCGCGCATCCGCGTGGTTCACGGTGTGGGCATGGGTATTTTGCGGCGAACACTGCGGGATTTCTTGCGCAAACATCCGCATGTCACCGGAGTTGAGGAGCCGCCTTATAACGAGGGCGGTCAAGGCGTGACAATGGTTTCGCTGCGGCAGTAAAGCAGATTAGCTCCAGTAATTTGCTTCAAGGAGCCAGCCTTCCCTGGGCGTAGTCCAGCGTGCGCAGCGCAAGCAGGTAATCGAAACGCGCATTCACCGCAGCTACCGCAGCCTGTGTACCTTGCAGCTGCGCCTGGCTTAGCTCGACGATGGAGCTGAGGCCAAGTTTGTAGCGCGTTTGTGCTAGGCCCAGCGCCTGAGCCGCCTCTTTTTGGAAGTTCTCGGTCACGCCGATGCGCCGGAAGGCGTTCTGCGCGGCCAGCGTCGCAACGCGCACATCGCGCGATATATTGTTCGACAGGTCGGCGGCCTGCTTCTCCTCCGCCTGGCTCCGCAGCCGCGCTTCCTTGATTTGCGCATCAATGCGAAAACCTGTGAAAAGCGGGATGCTGAGATTGACGCCCGCCGCTGCATACCAATTTTGCAGAAACACAGTGCCATCGGGGCGAACCGGCGTGGAGCCGCCGATCGCCAATGCGGAGATGCTCGGCAGGTATTGCAGCTCCTGAGCCTTGGCGAACTTCTGGTCGGCCTGAATGTCAAAGCGCAGCGCCTGAAGATCGGGTCGATCGCTCTGCGCCACCCTGGTTAAAGCCGCTGCATCCACGGGCGGAGGAGCGACGTTGGATGTGTCCTCCACAGCGCGGTACAGCGTCTCCGGTGGAGCGGCCAGCAGAGCGGCAAGGGCAGCGGCAGCAGAGGCCAAGCCATTCTCCGCATCCAGCTCGAGCAGCTGCGACTGGGACAGATCCGCCGACGCGATGTTAAGGTCCAGGTCACTCTTCAAAGCACTCTTCGTCAATGCCTGGGTGAGATTCTGGACATCACCCCGCGCCTGTACTGTCGCTTTCGCTACATCAAGTAAGGACTGCGCGTCGAGCAGGCGATAAAAGGCCTCGTCTGTCGCGAACAACACATCCTGCTCTGTCGCGACAGCCGTCTTTTCCTGCGCCTTGGCCAGGAGCTTTGAGTTCGCCACAAGATTGCGTGTGTGGCCAAAATCAGTAAGCAGCTGTTGCAGAGTGCCGCCGGCTCCGGCGTGGGTATACAGACGCGATGAATTCAATTCACCCGCGCCGATGCGGCTGGCGTCCTCGGCCTTTTCCGCAGTCATGTAGCCCTCGATCTGCGGCAACTCTCCGGAACGTGTCTCCCGTGTCACCTGGCCCGCGGCCAGCGCAAGAAGATGGCTGGCTGTGATGCGTGGGTTGTTCTTGAGCGCCAGCCGCTCGGCTTGTTCCCGTGTAATGGGTGAGTTCCCGGGAGTTAAAGAAGCAGCATCCAGCGCTGTGCCGGGGGGCGCCGGCACAGCAGGCGTACTCCGTTGAGCTTGCGCGATGAAGGTTGGACTGGGCGCTACGGGGAGTCCAGCGACGCTGTTCTGTGCCAGCATGGACGCAGCACGGCAGAGGAAGAACACGCAGGCGAAGGTTCTCAAGCCGTCACCTCCTGCAGGCGCTGCTGATGTCCGTGGCGAGCTTCGATGCGGCGATGAATCAGCAGATACGCACACGGCACGAGAAACACGGTAACGACGCCGGAGACGGTGAGGCCGCCGAGAATCGCCCTTGCCAGCGGAGCATACTGCTCGCTGCCTGCTTCCAGTGCAAGCGCCATGGGGATCAAGCCCAGCACGGTCGCGAGCGTTGTCATGAGGATCGGCCGCAACCGTACCTTGCAGGCCGTGATGATGGCGTCCTCCAGCTTCTCACCGCCGGTACGCAGTTGCCCGACAAACTCAACGATCAGAATGCTGTCGGAGACGACGATGCCGGTCATCATCAGCACACCCATCAGGCTCATGATGTTGAGCGTGGTATGGGTTGCCAGCAGGAACAGAATGACGCCCGAGATGCCAGGAGGAATGGCGAGCAGAATGATGAACGGGTCGATGAACGACGCGAACTGCGCCATCAGAATGAGGAAGACCAGCACGATCGAAAGAATTAGCCCGATGCCGAAGGACCGGAACGAATCGTTCATGCTGTTCACCGAGCCTCGCACGGTGATCACCGTACCGTGCGGCGGGTGCGCGGAGGCGATGATCTGATTGACCGCCCTGCCGGCGGCGGTGAGGCTTTCCGTCTTCGGCATGACATAGATATCGAAGACACGGCGCAGCTGATAATGATCGACCTCGGTCGGCGTATTGATGTTTTCGATAGACGCAACCGTCTCCAATGGCGTGGTGTTCTTGCCATCCGCTGAACGTAACGGAATCTGTTTGAAATCCTCCAGCGTTTGCACCTGGGATTCGGGGTACTGCACCGTCAACATGTAGTTGTTGCCGGTCTTCGGATCGATCCAGTAGCTCGGGGCCACCATGCCGTTGGAGGTCATCGCGGTAATCACGTTGTCGACGATGGTCTTGGGCGTGAGGCCTTCCAGGCTGGCCTGCTCACGATGGATGTTGAGCGCAAGGCCGGGATAGTCCACGTCCTGCGGAATGAGGACGTCGCTCACGCTACGGAGAGCTTTCATCCGCTGGGCTAAAGCCTCGGCCTGGGCATAGCCGCCCTGCAGACTTGTGCTGCTCACCTGGATATCAAACGGCGCAGGCAGGCCCTGATTCACGATGGAATCCACCAGACCGCCGGACTGAAAATAGGTCTGGATCTCGGGAAGATCGCTGGTCAACTTTGCGCGCACGCGCTGCATGTACGCAAAGCTGCTCAAGCTGTGCTCTTCCTTCAGGCTCACCTGAACGAAGGCCGTATGCATGCCGGAGTTGGGCGTATAAATGGCCGAAAGATCCGGCGTGACGCCGATGTTCGACACGATCATGTTGAGGTCTTTGGGAGCCACCACCTGCCGCACGTCGTCTTCAACGCGGGCGATGTACTGATCGGTCAACTCAATGCGTGTTCCTGTAGGAGCCTTTACGCTAATGACGAACTGGCCGGGGTCCGTGCGCGGAAAATAGGCTTGGCCTAGAAATGGGAATAGAGCAAAACTGAGCACCACAAAGACGGCGAAGACCGCGACCACGATGCCGGGCCTGCCGAGGCAGTAATGGATCGCTCGCTCGTAGTTCTCCTGCAGCCAGCCGAAGCCCTGGTTAAACTTGAAGACAATCTTCTTGAAGATATTCATCCGGCCATGGCCTCCGCGCATGTGCTCGGGCACAGGGTCCTCGCGGCTTGCCGCTTCGTGCGCCGGTCCGTGGCCGGTGTGCTTGATGAACTTCGAGCAGAACAACGGAACCACGGTCATCGCGACAAAATAGGAGCAGAACAGCGCGATCACTACCGCGAGCGCAAGCGCGGTGAACAGGTATTTGCTGACACCCGTAAGCAGCACCACGGGAAAGAAGACAATAGCCGTGCTGCAGGTGGCGGCGAGCACGGCAAGCTGTACCTCCTTGCCCCCATCCTCGGAGGCTTTTACGCTGTTTGCGCCCATCTCGAAATGACGGAAGATATTTTCCAGCACCACTACGGAGTTATCGATCAGCCGCGATAGCGCCAGCGCCAGGCCACCCAGAACCATCGTGTTGATGGATTCGCCGAAGCCATTGAGGATGAGAAAGGTGGCCAGGCACGAGATAGGAATCGACAGCATGACGGCAATCGTGGCCCGTACATTGCCAAGGAAAAGCAGGATCATCAAGCCGGTGAGGCAGAGACCCATGACGCCTTCGCTGATCACGTTCTTGATCGCGGTTTTCACGAACACAGACTGGTCGAAGACGACGTTGGTGATGAGCTGCGGCGGCGTATCCAGGAGGTGCTTCACGGCATCGCGAATGCCATTCACGATCGTGATGGTGTTGGAATTTCCACCCTGCTTGAGCACGGGGATGTACACCGAATGTTGGCCGTCGACGCGCACGATGTTGGTCTGCAGCTGACCGCCATCGACGGCATGGCCGATGTCACCCACCAGGACCGACGCGTTCCCCACGGTACGCAGCGGAATGCTGTTGACATCATTCGGTGTGGCCACCTGGCTGTTGGCGTAGATGTTGTAATCCTTCGGTCCAATGCGAACATCGCCGGCCGGAAGGATAAGGTTGGAATCGTTCACGCCATGCACGACATCCATGACGCTCATCTGCGCGGCCTGCAGCTTCACCGGATCGACATACACCATGATCTGGCGATAGCGGCCGCCGTAGGGCTGTGGCACCGAGGCTCCGGGAACGTTGGCAACCTGGTTGCGCACCGTGAACTGCGCCACATCCTTCAGTTGCGTCTCGTTCATGCCGGCGCCCTTGAGAGTGATCAGGCAGACAGGAAGATTCGCGGCATCGAAGCTGAGCACCACGGGCGGCAGTGTGCCGGGGGGAAGACGGCGCAGGTTCGCCATCGCAAGATTGGAGATGTTGCTGACCGCGGCGGTCGGATCGGTTCCCGGCTGGAAGTAGATTTTGATCAGGCTGACGCCCGACATGGAACGGGATTCGATGTGGTTGATGTTGCTGCCCAGCGTAAAGAAGCGTTCATCGCTGTCGGTGATGTCCGATTCGATCTGCTGTGGCGGCATGCCGGAGTAGAACGTAGCCACCACGACGACGGGAATCTTTACCTGGGGAAAGAGATCTACGGGCATGCCCAGCACGCCGGCTGTGCCGACGACGACGATGATCATGCAAGCCATGAGGATGAAAAAGGGATAGCGGATGGCAAAGGAAGACATAGGCTACTGCCCTCCTTTCTGCGTTGGCGCGTGATATTCGACGAGATCGGGAGAGGCAATCTGGGCGTTCACATGCTCACCTGGCTGCAGCGTGCCGAGACTGCCGACGACGACCTCCTCGCCGGGTCGCAGGCCCGCAGTGACCTCCTGCTTATTGGCGTTGGAGATCCCCAGGGTTACCTCTCGACGCTGGATTTGATCGCTTCGATCCACCACCAGCACGGAAGGCTGGTCACCCTGGATAATCGCGGCCGCCGGAACGATCAAGGCATCGGTTTTTTGTTGCAAATTGAAGTTGACCTCGGCGTACATGCCGGGCGTCAGCACGGATGCAGGGTTTGCCACATCGACCTCCGTAAGCATGGTGCGGGTTGCATCGCTTACGTTCCGCGTAAAGCGCACCACGGTACCCGGAAATTTCTGTCCGGTGGCCTGCACCCGCACGCTCACCGTGGATCCGATGCGAACCAGCGGCACGTCCTGTTCCGGCACCGGCATGCGCAGGCGCAGCACATTATCCTGCGCCAGCCGCACGACTGCCTGCGCGTTGCTCTCGGATGTGCCTGCGGGAATCAGCGATCCGGTGTCCGCGTAGCGCATCGTGACCACGCCGGTGAAAGGTGCGGTGATGGTGGCGTATTGCACCATGCTGCTGACGCGCAGGCGATCTGCGCGCGAGACACCGAGCTGTCCGCCAGCCGCGGCCACGGCCGATTTGGCGGCCTCCACCTGTGCCTGCGCGGAGCGATCGCGCGCCATGGCATCGTCAAGCTCCTGCGCGGCCACGAGCCCGGGCTGCTGGTCGGAGGCCTGCTTCAGGCGGGTATAGTTCGCGTGCGTCGCTGCATAGTTGGCCTGCTCGCGGGCCACATCACTGCCCAGGCGCGAAATTTGTTGCTGCGACTGATCTACCCCCGCCTCCGCGCCCGCGACCTCCGCCTGCAGCTCTGGGACTTCAAGCACGGCGAGGGTTTGTCCCTGGCGCACACGATCGCCGATATCGACATAGATGTGCCGGATATAGCCGGAGACCTTGCCGTGCACATCGACCTCTTGAAACGGCTGGAAGATGCCGGCGACGGCGACCTGCTGCGAGATGGCGCCGTTCCCCGCGCGGACTACCGACACATTGGGTACAGGATCCGGAACATCCGCCGCCCGCGTCTGCGCGGACCTGTGATGAAGAAAAAGAAAAATGAGCAATGCAAGAATAACGATGCCAAAGGCAAAGAGAACGGGGCGTTTGCCACGCATGAATGAGCTTCCTCTCTAAACAACCGTCAAGAACAGCTGCCGAAAAATCAGCAGCTAAAGCGGGCGCAGTCGCGAGGAAGGCGGTGGTCGACGCCACAGCGCGTTCGAGGAACGCGCGGGCAGGGGATCGTGAGCGAACGCAAGCTCCCAGCGAACTTGCCCGGAGGGAAGAACGCCAACCCAGGCCATGGGCATCGCCAAGCTCACAATCATCGGCAGCGCTGGGATCAGGGAAGCATCGACTGCCCGGTCCAGCTCGGCCTTTGAGGCATCGCTGGCTCGCGTACACAACTTTGCCGGCGCCCGGTCGGGCTGTGGAGATCTGTACAGAGAGGTTTTGTAAGCTGTGCCCCAGACAATGACGGCGATCGCCGTAAAGAAGAGCAGAAAGGCAAGCAGGCGTGATGGCTTAAGGGAGTATCTAGAAGCCAGGCGTCGACTTACGTGAGATCCACTGCTCATCTGCTGCCAGTATAAGCTCCGCGAGTACGATTCGAAGTGAATGAGGGCGTAGCCTCCGGAGCCACGGAACGTTTCTCTCCGAGTGGATGCTTCTAACCGTGACAAGTGTTGCGTAGCGGCGCGGAAAGCTCCTGCACGAAGGCCACCTGCCGCTTTCCGTCCGCTGCGGGGTGATTAGCTGCTGTGTGATTGAGTGACAATCATGGAATGGATCTGCGGCAGTTGCGTGAAGAGACCCGGCCCCAACATGAAGCGACGGAGGCAGCCATGCCCCTCATGGCTCCCGGTCTCACCCTGGACACCTATAAAAACGTCCTTCGCGCATTGCTGCCGATCCTCCGCGGCTGGGAGAGTTGGGCTGCGGAGGCGGCCCCGGCGTCGCTCCGCCCGTTGCTGCCGGCTCGACGGCGCAGCTACCTGATCGAGCAAGATCTGCGCGTGCTGGGCGCGAAGGAGTTCGACTTTCATCCCCCCGCATCGGATGCGATCGACTGGCCGACCATAGTGGCGGGGCAACAGGGGGTTCTGCCGGGGAGTTCTGCGTTTCATGCCGCTTTCCTCGGCGCCTTCTATGTGCTGGAAGGATCGACCCTGGGGGGGCGAATGATTGCGCGCCACTTGGAGTCCGTGCTGGGCGAATCCGTGCTGGGACTGCACGGGCTGGAATTGCAGGACGGCCGGGGAGATGCCTACTTCCGGGGACATGGGGAGAACACGGGCGCCCTGTGGCGGGAGACAACGGCAGAGATCGCCGCGGTTCCGGATGAAGAGGCTCCGGTGCTGATCGCTGCAGCCAAGCGAACCTTCGCGGCGTTCGGCGCCGCTTTGGCAACGCCCCAGTCGCAGCAGACGCCGAAATCGATCCCCGGCTGACTCGCGAGGGTTGCGGCGCATCGTACCCGTTTGTGGATGGGCAAGTTCAGGCGGTTCCCGGCAACACGGTATCCGAGGAGATCACCGCAACGGAGTTCTGTTGCGAAAGTGAACCCATTCGCATTCCCGGAGCGGTACAGCAGCATGGATTTCTGCTGGTTGCCGATGGCGAGTTCGGGGCCGTTCTGGTCGCCAGCGAGAACGCCGAGCGATTTCTAGGGCTGCCCCTGCGCCTGATTCTCGGGACCCGGCTGGAAACGCTGCTCGGCCGAGAGCTGCTTTCAGCGCTGCAGGCTCTCCGGCATTCTCCGGCCTCCGAGCATGAGGGACTGGTCACCTATCTGGGCTCGTTCCGGCTCAACAGTGATTTTTTCAGCGTAACTACCCACTGCTCGGGACCGAAAAGGATCCTCGAATTTGAGTTGCAGGACCGGCTGGTTGGGCCGGAGATGATGAACAGCGTCATCACCAATTTCGTCGGCACGCTGAGCCGCCTGCGGACCCAGGAAGAGCTCTGCAATGCTCTGGCGCAACAAATCGCAAGCCTTACCGGCTTCGATCGCATCCTGCTTTATTCCTTCGACGCGGAAGGCCATGGCACGGTGCTTGCGGAGATAAACAATGGAAGATTGCCAAGCTATCTGGGGCTGCGCTTTCCCGCATCCGACATCCCGCGCCAAGCGCGGGAGCTCTATCTGCTGAATACGGTTCGCATTATTCCTGACGCGGACTACACGGCTTCGCCGCTCGAAGGGCTGCCCGGCGAAGACGCCGCGAGGCTGGACCTTTCTCTATGCGGTCTGCGCAGCGTTTCGCCAACGCATCTGGAGTACATGCGCAACATGGGCACGATGTCCTCGATGTCGGTGTCGCTCATCGTGGATGGCTGCCTGTGGGGGTTGATCAGCTGCCATCACGCCGAGCCGCGCCTGGTGCCTTACCTTGTGCGCAGCGCCTGCGACATGCTCGCCAAGTTGACAAGCACGCAGCTGACGGCCTTTCACACCGCTGCACGGCTGGAGCAGACCGTGCGCTTTCATGCCGTGCAGCGCAACATCCTCACCGAATTAGCCGCTGAGCAGAGCTTTATCGAGGGGCTGAGCCGGCAGCTGCCGGAGTTGCTGAAAGTGACGAACGCCACGGGTGTGGCGCTGCTACTGGAAGATGAGTTGCTGCGGCATGGCGATGTGCCGCCCGAAGACGCGTTGCGGCGGCTCGCCGATTGGTTCGACTCCCGGGACGAAATGGATGCATGGGCCAGCTCGCACCTGTCCGAACAACTGCCCTGGACCGAGTCGCTCGCCGGGAAAGCCAGCGGTCTGCTGGCGATTCGCATCTCCGCGGTGCAGCATCGCTATCTGCTGTGGTTCCGGCCCGAGATCGTGAAGACGGTGCGCTGGGCAGGTGAGCCGGAGAAGCTAATCGAGGCGAACAAGGCGCTGCATCCGCGGAACTCCTTCGCTGAATGGAAGGAGACGGTACGCGGACGCAGCACGCCGTGGACGACCGTCGAAGTTGATTCCGCACGGGACTTCCGCTCCGCGCTGACCACCATCAACCTTCGCCGGGCGGAAGAGGCTATCGAACTCGGTGAAGCACGGTTCCGACAGCTCACTCAGGCCTTGCCCGTCCGCGTCTTCACCGCCGACGATAGCGGACGCTTGACCTATACCAACGAGCGCTGGCAGGATACGGGCCTGAGCGGCACCGGGCGATGGTTCGACGAGGCGCTGCTCTGCCCCGAAGATGCTGCCCTGAGCGCTGCGTTGTGGGCCAAGGCGGTTGCGAACAACAGTCCCTTTGAGGTCGAAGTCCGGCTCCGTACAGCGACCGAAGCGGGCGTCAGCGGCCCGGAGCGCTGGAACTTCGTGAGGGCGGTGCCGTTTCAACGCGCGGGAGCCAAGCGCGCCGGGTGGATTGGCTGCTTTATCGATCTAACCGAAAGCAAGGAGCGTGAGACCGCGCTGCGCATAAACGAAAAGCTCGCGCTTACGGGACGCATGACCAGCGTGATCGCTCACGAGATCAACAATCCGCTGGAAGCCATCACCAACCTGATGTACCTTTTGCGCGCCGAAGTGCATCAGGACGGGCCGGCGACGGCTTATATCGGCATGGTGGAAAGCGAGCTGGAGCGGATCTCGGGGATTACCAAGCAGACCCTGCGCTGGAATCGCGAAAGCGCCGACCAGCGCGAAAGCTTTCCCGCCGGCGAGATGGCCGACGACGTTCTGAGGCTGTTTGCCGGCAAGATCCGCAACCGGCAGATGACCGTTCGCGTCCTAGGCGACCGCGAGTTGAAGATCTGCGGCGTAATCGGGCAGCTGCGCCAAGTGCTGGCGAACCTGGTTTCAAATGCCGTCGACGCCGCACCGGTCGGCGGTCATGTAACGATCAGCATTCTGGGCGGCAAAGCTCCCGGCGGGGAGGTTGGCTTTTCCGTTCAGGACAACGGCGGCGGCATCTCCGCGGAGATGCAGAAGCGTATCTTTGAGCCGTTTTACTCCACCAAAGGCGACCTCGGAAACGGTTTGGGCCTGTATATCTCTCGCGAGATCATGGAGCGTCACGGCGGCCGCATCGAGGTGGAATCCGCGCTGGGTGTGGGCGGAACCACGATGCGCGTCTGCCTTCCCGCCGATAAGGCAGCCTAGCTGGCTCTGTGAGAGTCTGCCGTGAGCCAATGCATCCGGACCCGGAGCCAATGCAGCTAAGCGTATTGCGTGCTCATATGAAGTGTCATCTCGACCGGAGGCGCAGCCGAAGTGGAGAGACCCCTGTATTTCCTCCATTGTTACAACAAGCTTCGTGCAGCCCCGGACGAAATACAGGGGTCTCTCCGCTCCGTGGACGATGAAGCTGTCCACTCCGGTCGAGATGACGCTTCCTTCGTTAGCTCTTATGTAAGAGCTGCCCGGCGTACGGTCTCCAGGTAGGTGTACCGGATGCGGTGAATCACCGTAATGGTGGACAGGATCGCCAGCACCCAAAGCGCAGGCGCCATCGCGTCCCAGCGCTGAAACAGGGCGCCGAGGATGATCAGCACGACCCGTTCCGGCCTTTCCATGAAGCCGACCTTGCAGGAGCCGATCAGCGCCTCGGCGCGGGCGCGCGTGTAGCTGACCATCAGGCTCGCCGTCATCACGAAGGCGACCAGAACGACGTAGAAATAACGGTTGCCGCGGGCATAAAAGATCAGCAGCCCGAAGAACAGCGCTACATCGGAGTAGCGATCGAGGACAGAATCAAAGAAAGCGCCAAAGACGGACACCTGGTTGGTCTGGCGTGCGACGCGGCCGTCCACCATATCGAACAGCCCGGCGCCGATGATGACCAGACCGGCGTACAGGAACATCCGGACATAGTTGTCAGCCCGCGCGTAGCCGAAGAAGACCGCCGCGACTACGTTGATCAGCAGGCCGATAAAGGTCAGCGTATTGGGAGATATGCGTGACAGGGCCAGGCCGTTGACGATCTTCTGCAGCAGCCAGCCGCTTCCTCTACCAAATGCGCTTGTCCAAGTCATGAAAACGGGGTCATGAAAACGAGGTCATGAAAACGGGGTCATTCCGACGCCCGAACCAGTGTAGCGCGATGAACATGGTCTGCATCGCAAAAGGCCCAACGCGGGTAAGGGCTGGCGGCAATAGCAGCCCACAGCCGCCGGACCTGCATCAGAATCACTAAAGGCGAATCCTGAAGCGTGGCTCATGCGCGAGGAAAGCCGAAAGGATAAACACGATGGCGAAGGATGCAAAGAACGGGATGGACCCGAAGACAGTGAAGCGAATGTACAAGAATCGCGTGGCGCTGCCCGAGGATGTCAAGGAAAAGGTCTGCGCGATCATGAATGTGAAGCTGGCGGCCTCGCTGGACACGTATACGCAGGCCAAGTACGCCCACTGGAACGTGAAGGGCATGAACTTCTATCAGCTGCACCTGGTGTTCGACGCGACGGCAAAGGTGATCTTCAAGCACATCGACAAGATCGCGGAGCGGATCACGCAGCTTGGCGGTGTGGCCAACGGCACGGTGCGGATGTCAGCCGCGAACTCGCCGATCGCTGCTTACAACGTGGAGGCGCTCAGCGGGCCGCAACACGTGGAGGCTCTGGCGAATGCGGTTGGTTCGTACTGCAAGGAACTGCGCGAAGCATCGGACAAGATCGACGATCTGAAGGACGAGCCCACATCGGATTTCTTCAAGCAGCTGGTTGTGGAAGCCGAAGAAGAGCTGTACTTCCTTGAGTCGCACCTTGAAGCCGGCGACGTGCAGTAAAAGGCTGTCTGTGTGCAAGGAGGCCGGAACTTACCAGTTCCGGCCTCTTTGTGTGCGCCAGCAACGAGTTATGCCGCCGGCGTGTCGTGGATTGTGGTCAGTTTCAGGATCTCGAGCTCACGCTTTCCGTTGGGCGTGACGACCGTAGCCACATCGCCGATCTCCTTGCCAATCAACGCATGACCGATCGGTGAGGTCGTCGAGATGAGGCCATTTGCGACGTCGGACTCTTCGCTGGTCACGAGCTTGTAGGTGATCTTCTCGTCCTTGGTCTCATCATGCACCTCAACTGTCGAACCGAACCCGACCTTGTTGCGGGGAATGTTCTCCAGGTTCACGAGCGACAGCTCGCCCATGCGCTTCTTCAACTGGCCCAGGCGGGCGTTCACGAACTCCTGGCGCTGTTTCGCCATGTGATATTCGGCATTTTCCGAGAGGTCGCCGAGAGCTACGGCCTTCTTGATCTCCGCAGGGAGCTCGGTCGTGAGTTCGTGTTCGAGCTGACGAATCTGCTCGTCGAGGGCTTTTTTGATGTCTTCCATGGGTATTTGCTCTGCTTTAGGCCTGAGTGCGCTCGGGCGAGCGCGCGGCGAATAAAGAGCCATTATACCGGGCTGGCCCCGTGTCGTGGATCGGGCGACGCCCAGACGGCCGGACTGAGCTACACCTCGTCTGGATCAGGAAGCAGCGTGGGGCCGTTTTTGTGGGTCAAAAATGCCTCCAGCAGCAGGGTCGCGGCGACCTGATCGACCTGCTCCTGGCGGTTGCGGCGATCGTCCGCACCGTGGAGCCTGCCGGACTGATCGAGCAGGGTGTGCGCCTCGCGGGTGGTCAGACGTTCGTCGAGCAGGTGGTGCTCCAGCGACTCATGTTCCGCAAAAAGCGCGGCGGCAAAGGCCTCGGTTTTGGCCGCCTGCGGGCCCGGCGAACCGTCGGCATGCAGCGGCAGCCCCACCACGAGCGCCGTGACCTCATGCTTGCGAATGAAGCGGGCGACCGCCTTCAGATCGGCTCGGGACGTGGTGCGGTGCAGCGTAAACAGCGGCTGCGCCGTTAGGCCCAGCGGATCGGTGATTGCCAGGCCGATGCGGCGGTCACCGACATCCAGAGCAAGCGTGCGGCCGAGCGGCATAAGAGCAGTGTAGGCCGGGAGTGCAGGCCGCAGCTCAACGGGGGAGCTTGTACAGCGTCTCGGCGTTGCCCCGCAGCACCATGCGGGCGAGTTCGGCGGCACGCGCCGGGGTGATCTCGCCGTCCCGCTCCATGCCGGTGAGCGCCAGCCCCAGGGCCAGCCGCTCATTGCGGGCTGCGAGCCAGGTGGCTTCCTCCCATCCCAGCGCGGAGGTGAACGGGTACCCGTCGGTTCCGAAGAGAACCTTGTCTGGATAGGTCTCCAGCCACTCGCGCATCCAGCCCGCCAGCGTATGCGCGGGGAAGATCAGCGCCTGTTGCGACATGTCCAGATAGAAGTTGGGCTTCTGCAACAGCGCACCCGCCTCGCGCACATAGGGCCAGCCGCCATGCAGCAAAACGAAATGGGTGTTTTTCAGCTGCGGGTCATTCAGCACCGGCTCCAGCAGCATCGGGTTCACACCGGCGATCGAAAAATAGCGGCCGCCGCCGGCCATGCCATGAAGGTGTACCGCGAGCCCCAACCGGCCGCACTCGCCGGCGATATAGCGGAACAGGAAGTCCTGCAGCTTCTTGTATGCCGCAGGATCGGGTGTGCCGCCGCCGACCGAATGATCGTAGGCCTCATCTGCCTGCTCGCGCGGCGTACCGGTGAAATCGAAGCTGCGCAGATACGCGACTTCAAACTTGACCGCGACCGCGCCTCCAGCCTTCTGCCGCTCCAGCGTGGGCGTCACAAACTGCTGCAGGTAAGCGTCCAGAGTCGGCGGCATCGACCCGAAATTCGCATCGGCGAGATAGCGCGCGCGGAGCTTGTCTTCCAGCGCAAAAAACTGCGCTCGGTCGGGCGAGGCCGCCGCCAGACCCGCATTGGAGAGCGGAAACAGGAGCGTGTCGTCGTACGGCACCCAAAGGAAGCGCGGCGGCTCGACGCCATTACCCAGGCGTACGCGGTTCGCGAGCATGGTGCCGATGCCGGCGCGATCGAGCACCCATTGCGAGTAGTGCGCGCCCTCACGCCGACGAACACGGTTGCGCGCGGCTTCCAACTCCGCCTGAGCCTGTGGGGTCAGCGGCGGCGTTCCGTGGAAGCCGTACAGCGCGGACCAGGCAGCCGCTAAGGGCGGGTAGTCCGGCCGCCAGGCCAGCGGATCGGTCTCCGGCGCCATATTGTCGACCGGCAGCGCGTCGAAGTCGCGATCGGTGGCCATCGCTGGCGGAGAAAGCATGGGGTGCGCGTGATTATCGATCGCCTGCGTCGAGGCGATGACCCTCGCGATCGCCGGATCCACCTCGCGCGAGAGCGCACGGACAGCCTGCCCGTCTCCCGGCTTCTTGTGGGACTGCGCACCGGCTGAGGCGCATAGAGAAACAAGGGTGAGACAGATGAAAAGCGTCTGCATTCGATGAGGGGACATGCGCATGCGAACAGCCTACGCGAACCGCGGGGCGTGGCTCACGCGGCGGAGCATCGCGGCATCTGAAGAAACAGGAGATAACAGCACATGAGCAAGTTTTTTTGGATTCTCGGCGGAGTCACGTTGGGCGTTGCAGCCTATGTGGTGATGACCCAGCCACTCGGACAGACAGCGGACGGCCTGAATGAAGCCGCCAGCAACCTTGGCGGGTGGGGCAATAAGCAGCGCGCCTTCGGTATTGGGGGCCAGGTGAAAGGCCGCGTGGAGCAGGGAGTAGCGAACCTCACCGGCGACCCCGATACGGCGAGCAAAGGTGCGCTCGATGAAGCGACAGGCGTGGTGAAGAATGCTGCAGGCAAGGCGGCACAGGCCGTAAGCAGCACGGTGCAGGACCTGAGCAAGTAGGAAGTTTGCCTGATCTGCACGCGATCATTCCACGCGGCAGATCAGGCATTTCAAGTAACGCGTCTCCGGCAGCGTGAGCACCTCGGGATGATCCGGCGCAGCCGCACGGGTTTCGAGAAGCTGAACCCGGCGACCGGCATCTGCGGCGGCTTCGCTCACCACGCGAGAAAACTCTTGGAGCGAGATGTGGTGCGAGCAGGAGCAGGTAATGAGCGTGCCGCCTGGGGTAAGCAAACGGATTGCTCGCAGGTTTAGCTCCTTGTAGCCGCGCAACGCCCCTTCCGCGGCGCGTTTCGATTTTGCAAAGGCCGGCGGGTCAAGCACGATGGCATCGAATTGTCCCGGAAGACCGGACGGAAGCGTAGCAGGCTTCCGCTTACGGGTTGAGGACGCGGATGCTGCGGGCCCGGACTCCCGGGTGGCCTCATCGAACGCGCGCAGCAACTCGAATGCGTCTGCCTCGATCCAATCGACCTCAGCCTTAATCGGCGAATCGATCCGCGAACTGCTCTGTGAGTTCAGCATCAGGTTGCGCGAGTTCAGCATCAGATTGCGTTCCGCCGTCTCCAATGCAGCACGGGACTGATCCACCCCTGTGATTCGGCCGCAAACCCGCGCCAGATGCAGCGCGAAACCTCCCTGGTAGGTGCACACATCCAGGGCATGCCCGGTCCGGCCGGAACGCCGCACCCACTCTGCCGCAGCAACATAGTTCAGCCGCTGGTCGAGAAAGGCTCCTGTCTTCTGGCCCGCCGCGGCGTCGAAGCGGAAGCGCAATCCATTGAGCAGAAATTCAGTATCGGGGCGTGCATCCGCAGTTGAGGAGAAATTTGTGAAGAGCGGACCTTCCGGCGGCGCGGCCAGCTGCTCCAGCTCGCGGATGCGCGGGTCGGAGCGCTCCCAGATCGTCAGCGGCTCACCGTTTGGGGCAAGCTCGGAGGCCAGCGTAGCGGAGATTGCGGCGCGCATGTCATCCCGCGCCGTGCCCTGGGTGAGCAGTTGCACGATGATCAGGTCCGCATAGCGATCCGCGACGATGCCGGGCAGCCCATCGGCCTCGGAGAAGATCAGCCGCTGCGCATTTGTCTCGTTTCCAGACTCTGCGCTGAGCGGAGCAACAGTTTGGCGCCTCGCAATGGCCTGGGCCACGCGCTCGCGAACGTCCTCCAGGTACTGTTCGCGCGTGACCGGCGCGTGGGACACCAGACGCAACGCGATCTGTGAAGAAGACGAGTACAACGCCGTTCCCAGCGGCCGGCCGGCACTGTCTTCGACGAGGACCAGCGCACCGGCCTCGACCGCGGGAGCAGCTTCTCCGGAGGTTTCGACAAGCTCCGTTCGATAGACCCACAGGTGCCCGGAGCGAAGCCGGTCCGTTGCCCGGCGCGATATGCGAACGCGAACTTGCGTTTCCATTCAGCCGAGCCGCGGCACATCGATGCCCAGCATGGTCGCCAAGGCATCCACCACAATATTGTGATCTTCGCGTTGCGGCAAACCCGAGAAGATCACCGAGCCCACCGGCCCCGTGCCTTCAATCCAAAGCGGAAAACCGCCGCCATGTGAGGCAAAATCGGCCTCGGCAAGCGCATGGCGAGCGGCAAGGGTGCTGCCTTCGAGCTCCAATTTGCGTCCCACCGCGTAGGTCGAACGGGCAAACTGGTGAACCGTATTGCGTTTGCGGCGAATCCAGTTTGCCTGCACCGGTTGAGCCCCCAGCGTGGCACACGCAAACAACAACTGCCCCGCGACCTCGATCTCCACAGTGCCGCCGGCGTTGCGCTCCAGCAGCGCTTGGCGCAGGAGAGACCCCAGCGTCCATGCGCTTTCGGCATTGAATGCCTGGAAGCGCAGGCGCTGTTCCTGTTCATCGAGGATGCGTAGATCCTGCTCCGGAGTCATCTCTTGTCTTTCCTGCACTTTCCGCCGAATCTACTCCGTCATGATCATGACTTCGGTGGACTTGATGAGCGCCGTCACGGTGTCTCCAACCTCCATGCCCACTTCCACGCTCTGCCGCGTGATGACCGATTCAATCGTGTTTTCGCCCACACGCATGGTCACCTTGGCGGTCACGGTGCCGAGAAGAATGTCCACCACGGTGCCGCGCAGATGATTGCGGGCAGAGATCTTTTTGGTGCTGATGTCTGGCATGCGCTCCCTCGTTCTTTTGACTTTAGTGTACGCGGGCCTGTTGGCTTGCGTGAGACAGGAGTGCCGCGGAAGAAAGCGGAATACAGGGGTCTCTCCGCTCCGTGAACGATAAAACTGTCCACTCCGGTCGAGATGACAGGTTTTCGGGGGAAACTTGAAAAGAACAAGGGGCAGGCTCGTGGCCCGCCGCCCCTTGTGAACGATCATTGGACGTGCTCTACAACTCCTTCACGCCATCCACAAAGGCCTTCAGCTTGCGGCTTCGGCTGGGATGACGCAGCTTGCGGAGGGCTTTCGCTTCGATCTGCCGGATGCGCTCGCGCGTCACCTGGAAGCTCTGACCGACCTCTTCGAGTGTGTGTTCGGAGCCGTCTTCGAGGCCGAAGCGCATCTTGATCACACGCTCTTCGCGTGGGGTCAGCGTACGCAGCACCTGCGAGGTGTACTCCTTCAGGTTGACCGAGATGACTGCGTCGGACGGCGACACCGCCATGCGATCCTCGATGAAGTCACCCAGATGCGAATCCTCCTCTTCACCGATCGGTGTTTCGAGAGAGATAGGCTCCTGAGCGATCTTGAGCACTTTGCGGACCTTCGCGACCGGAATATCCATGCGCTTGGCGATCTCTTCGGACGAAGCCTCGCGCCCAAGCTCCTGGACTAATTGCCGTGAAGTCCGGATGAGCTTGTTAATGGTCTCGATCATGTGCACTGGAATTCTGATAGTCCGGGCCTGGTCCGCGATGGCGCGGGTAATGGCCTGACGAATCCACCACGTCGCGTAGGTCGAGAACTTGTAACCGCGACGGTACTCGAACTTGTCCACGGCCTTCATCAGGCCGATGTTGCCTTCCTGAATCAGGTCGAGAAACTGCAGGCCGCGGTTGGTGTATTTCTTCGCGATCGACACCACGAGGCGAAGGTTGGCTT
The DNA here is from genome assembly GCA_965276885.1 of Granulicella sp. Taxonomy (GTDB): domain Bacteria; phylum Acidobacteriota; class Terriglobia; order Terriglobales; family Acidobacteriaceae; genus Granulicella. The sequence continues at coordinate 469,915 of OZ255702.1, forward strand.
CAATGAGCTCACGCTTGGCGCGCTCGGCGTCCATGTCGCCCTGGACCATCTCGCGCTGGGTGCGCTTGAGGTCTTCGAGCGGGATGCCGGTCTCGGCTTCGAGGCGCTCAAGATCAGTGCGGCAGTTCTTCTGCTGCCGGCGGTACTCCTTCTTGAGCTCCTCGGAGCGCGAGGCGTCGAACTTCGCATCCAGCGAACGGATCTGCCGCTCCAACGTACGCATGGAGTCGACGGTCTTGTTCACCTTGTCGAGCAGCCGCTTCTTCTCGGCGTTGGTGTACTTCAGCTCGCGGACGATGCGCGTGACATACACCTGCTCGCGGAACATGAGCCAACGGGCCTTCCGCTGCTCCTTGACCTTGGCCTTGGAGTCCTCGGCCTTGGCATGGAAGTCGGCGGCTTTCTTCTGGTGCGAGACGAGCTCGTCGATGCGCTTGGCGGTCTTGCGGACACGCGCCTGCACGATCTCCTCGGTCAGCTCCTCCTCATCGAAGGTGACGACCTCCTTGATGTTGCGGACGCCGCGCTTGAGGTCTTCGCCGAGGCCCGAGATCTCGCGAATCACGATCGGCGAACGCGAAATGGCCTTCATGACGCGCATCTGTCCACGCTCGATGCGCTTGGCGATCTCAACCTCGCCTTCGCGAGTAAGCAGGGGGACGGTACCCATCTCGCGCAGGTACATGCGGACGGGGTCGTTGGTCTTTTCTAAGGTTCCCGGGGACAGGTCCAGCTCGACATCGGAGTCCTCGGAGCGCTCGTCCTCATCCTCGGAACGCTCCTCGCCGTTGCCGCGCCCACGCCGGCCTTCGCCGGAGAGCACGTCGATGCCCTGGGTGTTGATAGTCGTCAGCAGGTCGTCCAGGTCGTCGGGCGAGGTGATGTCGCCCGGCAACAGGTCGTTCACCTCACCGTAGGTGAGATAGCCCTTTTCCTTGCCGGTCTCGATCAGGCGGTCTACATCTTCTTCGTATTTATCGATCTCTTCAGCCACGTTTAGCCGTACTCCTCACAGGCGCTCCCGGCGGGTTGGCTCGGGAGAAAATCTTTCCGGAAAGTCTGTCGCGGGCAATCGCAGCGGGCGCAGCTCTTCCTGGGTTGTCGCGGGAGCGCTGAGACAAGGTGCGGTCAGGGCCGCAGGCGCAGGCGGGAGCGGATCTGAACTCCAAATCTTCAAAAACTTTCGGTTCTCTTCCGATCCGAAATTCGAATGGTTTAGGAGATTTCAGGCCGCTCCGGCACTCAAGGCGCAAATCTTCAGCGCAACACAGTGTACCATTTCTTTAGACGTTTTCCGGGCTGAAAAGATGCGGCGGCTTCAGGTAGTTACGCCACCGCCCGTCGGCGTTCACCGCGGCGGCGGCTGGCAAAGATACCAGGTGTTGTTTTCCCCGTGCAGGCAGGACCAATCGGCCGCATACGGCCCCGGCTTTGACTCACCCAGGATCTCCGCGAAGGGGCTCCCGTCCACCGGTCCTGCATGGCGCGCGAACACCGCGAAACCCACTCGATTCAGGATCTTGCGCGCCGCTGCCTCATCCGGCAGGAGCAGGCCCTCGAATTGCGGGCTCTCGTTATAAAAGGTGGCATCCAGTTTTCCCAGCCGGCTCCTTCGCGGAATGACCGGGATGATCGGATCGCCGAGCCAGGCGGTGTTGTACAGCAGCAGATTGTGCCAGCGGAAGTAGTGCACCGGCGCCCAGTAAAAGGAGTAGATGGTCAGGTGTGGCGGGTATAGGAGCCCGGCAGTGCGCATCGCCAGCCCGGGCTGACCCGGTTCGGCGGGCGGGGGCGCCTGGCGCAGGGTGGCGATCTCGCGCGCGACAGGGGAGATGTAGCGAATCCCGAGAACGACGGTATACAGACTCATAAAAAAGGCGAAAAATGCGACGGGAAGCGCAAGCCGCCTCAACGCACCGAAGGCGAACGCCATGGCCACCATGCAGCTGACATAAAGAAGAATCTGGAGCCGCGTTGCAAAGAAATAGCCGCCGCCGAGGTCATTCGGAACCACGATCAGCCCAATCCCGAGCGCGAGGCTGAAGAGCACCCAGACGGTCGCCATGTAGCGATTCGGCGCAGACCGGTGGCGCAGCAGGTACCAGATGCCTGCCGGGAGGGCGCAGACCAAGAGGAGTTGTAGCCCCAGATGATAGTAGCGGGCCGGCCCGGCTCCATCGAAGAGCACCAGTCCGAGCGTGTGTCGCAAATCGAATAGCTGATCGTGGATCTGGTCGGAGAAAGTGGACTGGACGGCGGTCACCAGCTTTCCGGTCGCGGGATCCACGTAGTCCAGTTCCTGGGTATTGGCCGCTTTGAAGCGGGCGATGTACAGATAGGGGGTGCAGGCGAGCAGCGCCGTCCCGAGGTCGAGCTTCCAATGCGCCCGAGGATCGCGCGTGTCTCCCGTCGAGACTGCTCCACGAGGCAGGACCGTGCGGCAGATCAGCTCAAAGAAGGCGAATCCGACAACAACGCTCCAGGGGATGGGATGGGTAAGAACGATGGCTACAAGCAGCGCCAGAAAGACCGCGCGAGACCGAAGACCCGGTCGTCCGACGCCGGCGCACCAGGCCGCCATCGCAAAACACGCCAGGCAGACGGCCAGAGAGTAGCTCGCAAAACCCATCATCAGCGGCCAGTTCAGAAGCACCGGCAACACCAGCAGGGGCGCCCAGGGGGAGGTAGCGCCCGCCGCTCGCATCAGCGCGCGGCTGGCAAGCGCAAACAGGACGACGCACAGGCACACGAACAGCTTGTCCGCCATCTCCAGGCTGACGACGCTCCCCAGCGCGATCAGCCCGTAGTAGTAGGTGGAATAGGGCGGAAGGTAGTTCCGGATGGTGTAGGTGTCGGTATAGACGCCCGCGTGGTGAAACAGCAGCTGGCGCAGGACATTGATGTAGTAGAGGTGCAGCGGTCCATCCTGCGACGGAAACAGCGGCAGCGAGAGCACCCAGACGCAGGTGAGCAGGAGAGCGGCTCCGTACAGGGCAAGGGGGAGCCGGGGACGGATTGCGTCGACCGGCGGTCTTTGTACCATTTCGCGGTGGGTCACTGGGATGGGCAATTGCTTTGAATGCTACCAGTACAGATTTCGGCAAAACGAGCCGCCTGCATGAGCGGTGCCGCAATTTGCGACAAAGATTGCTGTCGCAACCTCCTCGCTTTAGCATAGGCTTGCTGCTCAAAGGCAGCATGCCGCAGATCACGCGGCTGGAACCGCCAACGCGGCAGGGGTTCTCCCCCTCAACACCGGGGCCCTTACTGAACTTCGCCGCTTGCGCCAAAGGAACCCCATGGCTGTGTACGACCTGTGCGTCGTGATCCCGACGCTGAACGAACGCGAGAACATCGGGATCCTGCTCCAACGGCTGCGGTCGACGCTGGCCGGAATCCGCTATGAGGTCATCGTGGTGGATGACGACTCCTCGGATGGCACCTCGGCGGAGGTGCGGAGGTTGTCGCGCACCCAGGATGGGCTACACGTCCTGCACCGGATTGGCCGCCGCGGGCTGGCCTCGGCGTGCATCGAGGGCATGCTGTCCACCTCGGCCAGCTTTATCGCCGTCATGGACGCCGATCTGCAGCACGACGAGTCCATTCTGCCCGAGATGTACCGTCGCATCGCCACGGAGAATCTGGATGTGGTGGTCGGCTCGCGCAACATCGAAGGCGGCAGCATGGGTGAGTTTGCCAGCTGGCGCGTGCGGCTGAGCCGCCTGGGGCGCAAGCTGAGCGGCGTGGAGCGGTATGGGCAGTTGACCGATCCCATGAGCGGCTTCTTTATCGTGCGGCGAAGCTACTTCGAGCGGATCGCGCACCGGCTGACCGGCATCGGCTTCAAGATCCTGCTGGACATCGTGCTTTCTTCGGGCGAGGCCGTAAAAATCGGTGAGGTGCCGTACCACTTCCGCCTCCGTCAGCATGGGCAAAGCAAGCTGGATCTGATCGTCGGGCTCGAATACATCGAGCTGCTGCTCGATAAGGTGATCGGCGACTACCTTTCCGTTCGCTTCGCCCTATTCTCGCTCGTGGGCACGGTGGGCATTCTGTTTCACCTGTGCTTCTTATGGATTTGGCTGCATCTGGCACACTTAAATTTCGTTGAGTCGCAGGCAATCGCTTCGGGCATGGTCATGGTGATCAACTACGGGATGAACAACTCTTTGACCTACCGCGACCGGCGGCGCCGCGGGCCAGCGTTCTGGACAGGGCTTCTGACCTTCCTGATCGCGTGCTCGCTTGGCCTGGTGGCCAATCTGGCGATCAGCCAGGAGGCGTTCCAGCACGGGGTCGCGTGGCCGCTGGCGGGCATCACCGGGTTGTTGTTCAGCGCGGTCTGGAACTACGGCGTCACCTCCACAACCATCTGGCGCCAGGCACGCCGGTCGGTCGCGCTGCGGGCGCAACGCAGAGCGCTCGCCTCAGCCAACATCGCCGACCTGGATGTGTTCAGCGAATTACCCGGAGGACCGGAGTTGTAGGTGTCGCTTTTTCGTGATTGTCATTCCGCACCCTGAGCCCGGGAGAGGAATCTGCTTTGGCCAAACTGGATGGCTCCGGGAAACGGCATCTATTCCAGAAGGTGCGCAGGTGGTCCGAGCAGAACTGCGGGTCTCTCCACTCCGCAGACGATGAAACTGTCCGCTCCGGTCGAGATGACACTGCATAGCTATGCGAAAAATGATCTAAGGAAGGTCTGATCAAATACCCAGAGCAGCATCGAGCTGACCTCAGCGCCTAAAGGCGCGTTGCAAGCAGGGCACTTACGGCATGGCTGAAGCCATGCCCTTCCCGGTAGCAGGATTTAATCAGAGCCTCCCTAGCGAATGCTGAGCGAATAGCAGGTTCCCCTCGGGAATGGCAGAAAGAAAAACAACAACAGCGCCGTGTGAACTCAGCGTATACGCTCTAGGTTCCCGGAATCGGCTCCGGGGCTGCACCGAAGTGCACCAGGTAGACCTGATCGCCATCGGTCGGATCTGCTCCCCACAGAAGCCGCAGTTGGACGTCATGCTGCTTCTGGCTCTCCTCCATCAGCGACCGGAAGACCCAGGTCCACTCCAGTTGAGCCGGGTTGACCAGGATCAGGAAGTCCTTATGGGTGGCGACAAACCCGTCGTAGTCCTGCACGGGAAGGTTCAGGATGTGCCCGAAGATCTCCATGTTGAGTTCGTTCGTCATGGATTTCGGCTGCAAAAGGGCGCGTGGATGGCTGGTAAGCAGCAGCAGGCGGCCCTGGACCTGGGGAGACGTGTACTGCAAGGCCACCATCAACGTGTCCGCGCCCTCCGCCACGATCGGCAGCGGAACCCCCTTCAGGTAGTCAGCCCAGGCCGGGTCGTATTCGGTCGGCAGAATGGAAGTCGCCGGACCGGTCATGGCGACAAATGCCTGCTGCATGTTTTCGTGAAAATGCACGAAGAACATAAGCAGCGTCACCAGGGCCAGTCCCCAGCCCGCCCCCTTGCGGCGGCGCATGATTTCCGCCAGCGCACCGACAACGAGCAGCATCATGCCGACCTGGAAGTAGAGGACGTACTGGGTGCGGTAGGCGCCCAGAAACTTCGAACCGATGAACGCAAAGACCGGCACGAACGCCATTCCGATCAGCAGCACCCACTCGGGCACAGAAAAGCCGCCGCCTTCCGCAGGATCGCGGACGGCACTCCCTCCGTGGCGGCGCGTTAGCCAGAAGAGAACGACGAACAGCAGAGTGAGTTCGGGGAACACCCGTCCGAAGGGCTGGAGGAAGACCACATAACAATCGGTAAGCAGCACAATCGAAGGCTTCGACCAGAAGCTGCCGCCATACAGTCTGTGCGCCGCCAGCATGTTCGGCAGCATGATGCCGACAGTCAACGGATGCAGCAGGATTGCGAGCCACATGCCGGTCCGCGTCCGGCCGGTGGTGCGCCTGTACGACCACTCCGACAGCGCAAACGGCACAACGAGGAAGATGGCAAAGAAATGAAACAGAATGGCGATGGCCAAACCAGCGAAGACGCCAGCCGTGGCCAGATTGCGCAGCGGCCCTTCCTCGTTTGCTGCCTGCCAGCACGCCATGGCAATGGCCGCCCCCATCAAGATGAAGGAGTAGGCGCGGATTTCGCTTGCAAATAACAGGGTCCAGCCCTGCGCAAAGAGCAGCACGGCCGCGGCCGCGTACCCGGGGGCGTACCGGCGCCGCATGAAGACCCACATGCAAAGGCAGGTGACCAGATAGGAGAGAGTAAACGGAATCCGTGTGGTCAGCTCTGGGCGGCCGGGCAGGCGCTTGAAGAAGTACACCAGCATTGCCGGAAGAAAGCTGGTTGTGTCCTTCCCTGATTCGTAAAACCGGAAGATGTCTCCCAGCGAGTGCATGCCGGAGATGCGCAGCGTGATCAGCTCGTCGTACCAGAAGAGCTTCATGGCCGATTGTCCAAAGCAGACCAATGCGAGCAGCGCCAGGGTGACGAGGAAGGCGATCCAGTCCGCGCGGGACCATCGTCTGCCTGCCTCCGCCGGGGAGGCAGGAGGTGCGGCAAGCTCACTTTCAGCTGTATACATCTCTTCTCCCAGGTGCTCGTTGGTTCGTTTTGCCGCAGTCTATGCGAACCCGATCAGACTATGGCGGGATTCACGCGAAGAAGCATTGAAGAAGCCGGCTGCGGGTGCGCAAATTGTACCAGCGCTCCGCGTATCCGAGCCCATGAACATCCGCAAGGGCTGAATGCCGCGGATCAGGATGCCTGTTCAGGCTGCGGGGCGAACAGGCTGGGCTGCGCCTCGCGCAGCGGTTCGCCCGGGACGCCTCCCTGGCAGGAGGGACAGCAGCGGTCCTTCACGTCGAGTCCGTTGCAGCCGTAGGTAAAGCCGCAATCGCGACAGCGCAGGGCATAGATCGCCTGCCCCGCGCGAGAGGCGGAAGGAGCGCCGGTCGCCCGCTCCACCACTTGCCGGTGCGGGTTGGTGAAGCCGGGTTCGGTTGTGGGCGTACGCGGGCCGGAACGGGCGCTGGCGGAGCGGCGGCCGGGGCCTGTGGGGCGGGTCAACTGCATCGGCTAGAGTGTCTTCGCAAAGATCAGGTCGCAGCAGAGTTGCGAACCCACCTGGAAGGTGCGGGCGCCGGCCTCGGCGAAACCATTCTTGCGGTAGAAAGCGATCGCCTGCGCATTGCCGGCGTGCGTTCCCAGCAGGAGCCGGGTGCGGCCGAGCGCACGGGCGTCGGCGAGCGCAGCCTCCAGGAGTGCCTGCCCAGCCCGCAGCCCGGAAACAGGCTCCGGCTCGCCCGTGATTGGCGAATGGGCGAGCACAGGGGTGGCCGCGGAACGAAAGCGCGAGAGCAGATAGATACGCTTCAGCTCGATATCCATGGATTGCACTGGAAAGCTGGGCAGCTCGGGCGCGGTGAGCATGGCATAGCCCACCGGAGCACCGCCCGGCGCAGCCTCGGCCAGCGTGACGCGGGTGTCGGGGTGCGCGAGGTAGGCGAGATAGGCCTCGGGGGTGTGATTGCGCGCGGCATGGGTGACGATGTCGGCGCCCGGCAGCATCCAGGTGAAGGCCTCCAGGAAGGTGGCGCTCCCCACCAGGGCCAGCGCGGCGGCGTCCGCGGCAATAGCCCGGCGGAGGGTAATCGCCTCCGCGAACTGCCGCGGTTGCGGCGCTTCGCTCCCTTGTGAAAGGGGGGCTGGTGTGCTCACTGTGGCTGTACTGAACATCGTGACTACCCTGATTATATTGCGCCTAGATTGCGCCGGGGGCCACGGAGAGACGCGGGAGGCACGCACGGCGTTGTCCCCTGCCCCTGCATCGAATACAGCGATGCTCGCAGATACAGCGTTGCCCGCAGAGTCTACATACCCGGTCCAGATGCTGCGCGAGCACACGGTTGCGCTGGAGGCCGCGCTGTCGGTGTGCCTGGCGGAACCGGCGCAAAGGGCGGTTCATCGTCTGCGCACCGAGAGCCGTCGGGTGGAGGCGCAGCTGCTTCTGCTGGCGCAGGTTCCAGGTTTGCCCGAGCATAGCGACGAAGCGGCGCAGCTGCGGCGCGCCTTGCGGCGGTTGCGGCGGGCCGCCGGCGAGCTTCGCGACCTGGACGTGCAACGCAAGCAGCTGGAAGCGCTCCCAAGTTCCCCTGAAAGCCCCCTATTCGGCAGCACACAATCGGCTCCGCCCCCCAGCGCGGCGGAACCATCAGCCGCAGGAGAGGCAATCACAAAGGGAGCAACGGCGCTCTGCGATCATCTGGGGCGCAAGCGGGACGAGGCTGCGGCGGATCTGCAGAAGCTGCTCAAAAAACATCAGGCCAAGGCTGCGCTGGCTGCGGAAGCACTATTGAAGCTGCTGGAGGACGCTGATGGAACCAGCCTGCCGGCTTCGGCACTGTTGGTGCGTGCCGAGAAGATGTTTTTTCGGGACAGCATGCTGGCAAAGGCGAACGTGAAGACCCTGCGTGAGGACGACCTGCATGACCTTCGCAAGGCCGCAAAGGTTGCGCGGTATCTCGCCGAGACCCTGCCGGAGAACGCCGCTTGCGCCGCTGCGGCGCGCCGCTTCGAAGCGCTGCAGCAGGCCGGTGGCGAGTGGCATGATGCTCTGGAGCTGGGGCGCGCGGCAAAGCATTTTCTGGGCAGATCCCATGAGTTGACACGAACGATCTACAAAGACCGAGACCGCAATCTTGCCCTGTACCGCAAGGCGCTGCGGGTGGCGCAACGCAACAAGGGTTTTTTGAAGAATAACTCCATCGGGCATCGGCGGAAAGATGCTTCCCCGAAAGCTTCGAAGAAGCAGTCTGCTCCTGCCTAAGGATGCTCGGATTGACTCGCTCCGGTGTGGTGCGGGTTTCAGTGAGGTCTGACCAATGAACGTCGTAGGAGGTGCATTTTGGGAGGAAGCGTGGGCTTCAGCCCCACGAAAAGGGAGGCAAAATGATGGGCTTTATAGCGATTTCCTTATAGCTATGAGAGGGTGTCATCTCGACCGGAGCAGATAGCTTTGTCGTCTGCGGAGCCTCCGGTCGAGATGACACCGTATAGCTATATGGAAACAGCTTTAGCCCAGGGTTTTCTCTGATGCCAGCGCAGGACCCGGGGCTGAAGCCCCGTTCTTCTCCGCACTGAATGTCCGGGCTGAACAGGCTGCGGAAAAACTCAGATTATCGGTCGAAAATCTTGCACATGAAATTGGTGTAAGAAGGGAGGATGCGTGGAGCGAGCGAGCAACAGACGGCCCTGTACAGTTACGTAACCTTGGAGCGGCGCGTGCCGAAGGATCATCCGTTGCGGCAGATCCGTATCCTGACGGACGGGGCGCTGGAAGAGATCAGCCCGGAGCTGGACAAGCTGTATTCGACCACGGGACGGCCATCGATCGCGCCGGAGCGGCTGCTGCGCGCGCTGCTGGTGATGGTGCTGTACTCGGTGCGGTCGGAGCGGCAGTTGATGGAGCAGCTGAACTACAACCTGTTGTTCCGCTGGTTCGTGGGTTTGGAGATGGACGACGTGGTGTGGGATACGACGGTGTTTACCAAGAACCGGGAACGGCTGATCGCGGGCGAGGTGAGCCGGCGGCTGCTGGCAGCGGTGCTGCTGCAGGCGCGCGAGCACAAGCTGCTCAGCGAAGAGCACTTCACGGTGGACGGGACGCTGATTCAGGCTTGGGCTTCGGCGCGGAGCTTTACCCCCAAGGACGATCCGCCCCCGCCGGGCGAGGGTTCGGGCTACGGGGGCGGGGTGCTGTTGCGCGACAAGGTGGAATCCGGGACCGATCCCGAGGCGCGGCTGTACAAAAAGGCGACGCCGGACAAGGCGGTGCCCAGCTATCAAGGCCATGCCTTGATGGAAAACCGGAATGGCCTGGCAGTGGCGGCCCAGGCCAGTCTGGCGGCTACCGATGCGGAGCGGGAGACGGCGCTCGAACTGCTGGACAGAGTCGTGCCCGCATCGGAGCAGCGCCAGCCGGAACACAAGATCACGCTGGGCGCCGACACCTTGTATCAGGAGAAGCCCTTTATCCAGCAGCTGCGGGACCGCCAGGTGGCGCCGCATGTTTCGGAGTACACGAAGGGGCAGAACATGGCCAAAAACAGCCTGACCGAAGAGGAGCGCCGCGATGAACGGTTCGCGATCAGCCAAAGCAAGCGCAAGCTGATCGAGCGCGTCTTCGGCTGGGGCAAGCTGGATCGTCCCCTGCGCCAGGTCAAGCTGCGCGGCCTGGCCCGGGTGGACTGGTTCTACCAACTGGTCATCACCGCTCAGAACCTGATGCGCCTGAGCAGGCTGATCCCGATTCAAACCCTGGCCGGCTAGGGCACACGTGTGTCTGAATGCGGCAAACGGCCCGCAAAAGCCGCTTCGAAACCCATCTCCGGCTACTCCAAATCCACTCCGATCCTCTATTTACAGAACTAACTGAAGTTTTTCCGCAGCCTGTGAAGCCCGGACCTACCTCCGAAGAGCAACAATGATTTGTCAAACATTACCTAAAAGCCCCTTTTTCTTCCGCGAGGGATATGCATTGCCGTCCCTTATCATGGGAAGCGCATGCGACTTCCCCCTGCTCTGAGGACCTTTCTTGCCGCGAGCGCCATTTTCGCGCTTCTTTGTTTCGGAACCGAGGCTGTGTGCCGGTTTCTGCTGCACTGGGGAAAACCGTATGACAGTCCCACCATCCAGAACAAACTCAGGTTCGTGGATTTTCATACGTTCTTTAATAAGTTCGCGTACTTCCATTCGCCTGATTTCTTTGTACGTCAGGGCGTTCTGCCCTATCCCGCGCCGGCCCTTGTCGCCTACAAGCTTTTCTTGATACCGCAACCCACGCCTTTTCATGGAACGGCTGCGATCGCGCGATTCGAGGGAAGCCTGCTGCTTGCTTCCTGGATCATGCTCTTTATGTTCTACAAGTCTCTTGTGAGGCGTGGCCTGCTTACCCGCTCTGCGGCTGCCCTGGTGCTTGGCACATACCTGCTTTCATTTCCGTTCTGGTTCGAGTTTGTGCAAGGCAATGTCGAGTGGGTTGTGTGGGGCTTTCTCATGCTCGGCATCTGGGCTTTTTGTCAGTGGCACATGAAGACGGCTGCTCTATGCATCGGCATTGCAGGCTCCATGAAGTTGTTTCCTGTCATCTTCCTTGGCCTGTTTCTCTCTTTCCGGCAGTTCCGGGCAGCTTTGCTCATGCTCTTGACCTTTGCCGCAAGCACCATTGTCTCGCTTTGGCTGGTTTGCCCGGATATTCACCTCAGCTGGGTGCAGACTCTCACAGCCCTTGGCCTGTTTGAGCGGTCGTACATGGTCCAGGTTCGGCCTGTTGAGGTGGGCTTCGACCACTCACTGTTTGCGCTGACTAAATTGGTGCTCACGGCCGTTGCCGGGACCGGTTACGCGCAGGAGCGGATCGGCATCTACCTGGCGGTGGTTGCGCTTGGCGGATGCCTACTGTTTTTTACTCGCATACGCAAGCTGCCCGTCACCAATCAAGTGCTCTGCCTCGCTGTGTCAGCGGTCGTCCTTCCCCCAATCTCCTACGATTACACGCTGATTCATCTTTATGCGGGCTTTGTCTTATTAGTTTTTCTGGTGGTGGAAGACGCAAAGGCCGGTACGCGTTCTAAACCCGCTGGCCTATGGTTTTCGCTGCTCGTACTGACGTTTTTGCTCTCCCCGGAGACAGAGTTCATCTACCACGGAAGGCTCTACGGCGGCCAACTGAAATGCGTTGCGCTGCTTGCCCTCGGATATGCAAGCCTTCGTTATCCTTTTCGCCTAAAGGATCTTCCATTAGTAGCCGATGCACCCTGAGAAAGGCACAGGCTCTGTTGTCGAGGAGCTTTCGGGCGAATCGACGGTTGAGTTCTAGTTCCCCGGTCACCCGGAGGGCATTTTGCCCTGTTCGCAACCGGAGGATTTCCCCCTCATCCAATCTGTGGCGTTCCAACAAAGGCCAGGGCCGGGCATGAGATGCTAGAGGGGTCAGCTTCGCGAACCCGGGCGGCGCGTTTTGCGGCGGCGAGTGGGCGAGGGGACGGGGAGCCATGTGCGGAATCGTCGGTGTCTTCGGGCACCAGCCGGTAAGCGGGATCATCTACGATTCGCTGTCCATGCTGCAGCATCGCGGACAGGATGCGGCGGGCATTGCCACGTGTTACCAGGATCGTTTCTACCTGCACAAGGAAAACGGTCTCGTCACCGCTGTTTTTAACCCCACCAACATGGCTCGGTTGCTGGGCAAGATGGGCATTGGCCATGTTCGCTATCCAACTGCTGGCTGCGCATCGGTCGCGGAAGCGCAGCCCTTCTATGTCAATTCTCCTTATGGAATTGTTTTTGCGCACAATGGCAATCTGACCAACGTGCAGGAGATCGTCGAAGGCGTGTACCAGAACGACCGCCGGCATCTGAACACCACCTCCGACTCCGAAGTCATGCTGAACGTCTTCGCGCATGCTCTCGCTCGACGAGGCGTGTTGACGCCGAAGCCTGCGGACATCTTCGCCGCCGTTGAGGAGGTGCATACGCGCTGCAAGGGCGGCTATGCCGTTGTGGCAATGATCGCCGGGGTGGGGATGCTGGCCTTTCGCGACCCGCATGGCATTCGTCCGCTGGTGCTGGGCAGCCGCACCGAGAGTCGCAAAAAGGATTACATTATCGCCAGTGAAAGCGTGGCGCTGGGTGTCAATGATTTCCACCTGGATCGCGATATTCAGGCCGGCGAGGCCGTGTTTATCGATATCAAAGGCAAGCTCTGGTCGCACAAGAGCAAGCTCGCGCAGCCCAAGGCGCCTTGCCTGTTTGAGTATGTGTATCTGGCGCGGCCGGATTCGATCATCGACGGCGTGAGCGTGTACCAGGCGCGCATCAACATGGGATCCAAGCTCGCGGCCAAGATCAAGCGTGAGTGGAAGAAGGTGCCCATCGACGTGGTCATTCCCATACCGGAGACCAGCCGCACCGCCGCGCTGGAGATCGCGACGTGTTTGCAGCTGCCGTATCGCGAAGGCTTTATGAAGAATCGCTATATCGGCCGGACGTTCATCATGCCCGGCCAGGCACAGCGAAAGCAATCGATCCGGCGCAAGCTGAGCCCGATCCCGCAGGAGTTCAAAGGCCGCAATGTGCTGCTGGTGGATGACTCGATTGTGCGCGGAAATACGATTCGCGAGATCATCGCGATGGCGCGCGAGCTGGGTGCGAAGAAGGTCTATGTGGCCTCCACCTCGCCGCCGGTGCGCTACCCCAATGTGTACGGCATCGATATGCCTGCGCGATCGGAGTTGATCGCGTCCGGCCGCACGGTGCCGGAGCTCGCCGAAGAGATTGGCGCGGACTGCGTAATCTTTCAGGACCTTGCGGATCTCGAGACTTCCGTGTCGATGATTGCGCCGGATATCTGCCACTTCGAGGCGTCGGTGTTTGACGGCAAATACATCACCGGCGACATCACGCGCAAGTATCTCAACACGCTGGAGCGCGCGCGCAATGACGCGACAAAACACACGGAAGATGTCGCCAGCCATATCACCCGGAACCTTGCGGCCCACCTCTGAAGCAATAGAGCTGGGCACCGTGCGCCTTTTAGCAGGGCCGTCCGCGCTGACGGAGTTCGAGTCCGCGCGGCTGCTCGCTATCCTTCGCGCTATCGATCCCGCGGTGACTTTTGTCGAGGCGGCGTTTCTTTACATCCTGCAGTTGCGGGCTGAGGGAGGGTCTCGTTCAGGCACGAAGGACGAGGAAGCCAGGCTTGAGGTGATCGGCGAGGGTCGCTTGCGGGAGTTGCTGGGCGATGGATGTGAGCTCGGTGAAGGCCTCCGCCTTTGGATTGCGCCGCGTACCGGAACGCAGTCTCCCTGGTCTAGCAAAGCCACAGATATTCTGCACAATACGGGCTTTAAAGACGTAGAACGCATCGAGCGTGCGCGTGTGGTGCGTGTCTCCGGTGCACAGGATTTGCTGAAGCTCACGTCGGTGCTACATGACCGCATGACGGAGAGTATCTTCACCTCGCCGGAGGGTTTAAAAAAACTATTCGCCACACATGCGCCCAAGCCGCTGACGCAGATCGATGTGCTCGGCGGTGGAGCGGGGGCCATCGTGGAGGCTGATCGTACGCTGGGACTTTCGCTTGCGCCGGATGAGATCGAGTACCTCGTACGTGAGTTCACGGGGCCCTCGGGACTTGGCCGCAATCCTACCGATGTTGAGTTGTATATGTTCGCGCAGGCCAACAGCGAACACTGTCGGCACAAAATATTCAACGCCCGATGGACGGTAGATGGTGTGGCCGCAGAGCGTTCGCTGTTCGGCATGATTCGCCACACCTACGAGCACGCCAACGACCCCGATGTGCTCTCGGCCTATCGCGACAACGCTGCGGTGATTCGCGGCGGCGTGGGCGGACGTTATTTTCCCGATGCGACGACGGGCGAGTATGCGTCGCACACGGAAGACATTCACATTTTGTGCAAGGTGGAGACGCATAATCACCCCACGGCCATCTCCCCGTGGCCCGGTGCGGCTACGGGTGCCGGTGGCGAGATCCGTGATGAGGGCGCTACCGGCCGCGGAGCGAAGCCGAAGGCGGGCTTGGCAGGATTTACAGTTTCGAATCTGCGACTGCCCCAGGCTCCGCAGCCGTGGGAGGATTTTTACGGCAGGCCCGCACACATTGCGAGTCCGCTGGAGATCATGACGGAAGGCCCGCTGGGCGCGGCGGCCTTCAATAACGAGTTTGGCCGGCCAAACCTATGCGGCTACTTCCGCACCTTCGAACAGACCGGACCCGACGGCACACGCTTTGGATATCACAAGCCAATCATGCTCGCGGGTGGGCTGGGCAACATCCGCGCGGAGCATGTGGAGAAGGGTGAGATCGAGCCCGGTTATGCGTTGATCGCGCTGGGCGGACCCGCGATGCTGATCGGGCTCGGCGGGGGTGCGGCATCGTCGCAAGCCGGCGGGGAAGGCAACACCGAACTGGACTTTGCCAGCGTGCAGCGAGATAACGCAGAGATGGAGCGGCGCGCGCAGGAGGTCATCGATCGCTGCTGGCAGCGCGGTAGGCAGAATCCGATAGCGTTTATTCATGATGTGGGTGCGGGTGGGCTGTCGAATGCCTTTCCGGAGTTGGTCAAAGACGGAGACCGCGGTGGTGTGTTTTCGCTTGATGCGATTCCGCGCGGTGAAGAGGGCCTGAGCCCGTTGGAGGCCTGGTGCAACGAGGCCCAGGAGCGCTACGTGCTCGCGGTCGCGCCTGAGGACCTTAAGGCCTTTGAGGAGATTTGCGCTCGTGAACGCTGTCCCTTTGCTGTGATCGGCCATGCGACGCGAGAGAAGCAGCTTGTGCTCACGGCTAATAATTCTAAGGAAACAAGTCAGCCGGTAGATCTGCCGATGAGTGTGCTCTTCGGCAAGACGCCAAAGGCGGAGCGCCGCTTTGAGCATACGCAGCTGCCGACAATGCCGATGGATCTCACCGGCATTTCTATTTCCGACGCAGTAGAACGTCTGCTGCGGCTGCCCACAATTGCTTCAAAGAACTTTCTGATCACGATCGGCGACCGCTCCGTCGGTGGACTTGTGGTGCAGGATCAGATGGTGGGCCCCTGGCAGGTGCCCGTGGCTGACTGCGCCGTAACGCTGCGTGCGTTCGATTCTGCGGAGCTGCCGGAATCGCCGGGCGAGGCGATGGCCATCGGCGAACGCACACCGCTTGCCGTCATCAACGCACAGGCCTCGGCCCGCATGGCCGTGGGTGAGGTCATCACGAATCTTGCGGGCGCGGCGATCGAGCGGCTTTCCGACATTAAGCTCTCTGCCAACTGGATGGCAGCTGCCGGCCAGGGCTCGGAGGATCAGAAGCTCTTCGACGCGGTATATGCAGTGGGCATGGAGCTCTGTCCTGCGCTGGGAATGACGATTCCGGTAGGAAAAGATTCGCTCTCAATGAAGCTGCGCTGGCAGGATAGCGGTGAAGCAAAGGCTGTGACATCGCCGCTGTCACTGATCGTCTCAGGTTTTGCGCCGGTGCGCGATGTGCGCCGCACGCTGACGCCGGAGCTGAAGAGCGGCGAGGATTCCACGCTGCTGCTGATCGATCTTGGCGAGGGGCGCAGTCGGCTGGGCGGCTCATGCCTGGCGCAGGTCTACGGACAGATCGGTGACGAGACGCCCGACACTCCCGGACCCATGCTGCTGAAATCATTTTTCGATGCGATGCAGCAGCTGAATCGTGAGGGCAAGCTGCTTGCCTACCATGATCGCTCCGATGGCGGCCTGTTTGTCACGCTTGCGGAGATGGCGTTTGCGGGGCGCGCGGGGCTTGCCATCGAACTCCCTGATGTCCAAGAGGACGCTACGCTCGCGGCGCTCTTCAGCGAGGAGCTCGGTGCCGTGGTGCAGGTGCGCACGCGTGAGGCAGAGCACGTGATGGCGACGCTGGCTCAGGCTGGCGTACCCACTCGACTTATCGGCAGACCCGCTCCGGGCAATGAGATTGTCTTCACCAGCGATGGCCGTGAGGTGTACCGCAACACGCGAACCGCTCTGCACAGGATGTGGTCGGAGACGAGTTTCAACATTGCCAGCCTGCGCGACAACCCGCTGTCTGCAGCGCAGGAGTTCGGTTTATTGGAGGATGCCGAGCGGCCCGGGCTCACGGTGCAGGTCCCGTTCGATTTGACGGAGCGTGTGAGTGCGCCTTATGTGCATACGCGACTACCCCGCGTGGCCATCCTGCGCGAGCAGGGCGTCAACGGGCAGAACGAAATGGCCTATGCCTTCGATCGCGCCGGCTTTACCGCCGTGGATGTGCACATGAGCGATCTGCTGGCCGGGCGGCGCTCGCTGGACGAGTTCACCGGATTTGCGGCGTGCGGGGGATTTTCATACGGCGATGTGCTGGGTGCAGGCGCAGGCTGGGCGAAAACAGTGCTCTTCAACGAGCGGCTTCGCGTCCAGTTTGCTTCATTTTTTGAGAGGGAGAAGACCTTTTCGCTGGGTATCTGCAACGGCTGTCAGATGATGGCGCAGCTTGCGGAGATCATTCCCGGAGCGGGGGGCTGGCCACGCTTCGAACGCAACGTTTCTGCACGTTTTGAGGCCCGGCTGTGCATGACGGAGATCCCCGCCACCAACTCGCTGTTTCTCGACGGCATGGCGGGTGCGCGTGTGCCCATCGTGGTTGCCCATGGCGAAGGCCATGCAAGCGGTGCACCGCCGGAGAGCCTCATCGCACTCCGTTATACGGATACGTACGGACGGAAAACACAGCAGTATCCATTGAATCCGAGTGGATCGCCGGGCGGCGTGGCCGGCGTAACCAGCGCGGATGGTCGCGCGCTGATCTTGATGCCACATCCCGAACGGATCTTTCTTGCGTTGCAAAACGCCTGGACGCGGCGCCTGCCGGCGAGCCCGTGGCAGCGGCTCTTCGACAACGCGCGCAAGTGGGTGGGGTGAAGTAGGAAGTAGAAAATATTGCACTTTTCTCGGGCACAAGCGGGTGCCCCACCTTCGGCGCGTCCTTTGCACCTAAGGTGGGTTCTGATGCCTGGGTTGAGCCACGCACTTTGCGCGAGCCCAGCTTAGCGACGATGATGCCGTCGCGAAGGTGGCGCACCCGGCCTAAAAGCTGAACCGCAGATTCCCTTCGGGAAGGACAACAAGAAAAGCGCGGGCGCGATACCCTAGATGCTGTGAGCACCACGGTGGACTACAAGAGCGCGGGCGTAGATATCGAGGCCGGCAATGAGGCCGTTCGGCGCATGAAACAGCACGTCGCCCGCACCCACGGGCCGGCGGTGCTGACGCAACTGGGTGCGTTTGGTTCGTTGTACTCGCTAGGCGATGCCGTACGCGGCATGCAGGAGCCTGTGATGGTGCAAAGCACCGATGGCTGCGGCACCAAGACGCTGGTGACCGTGATGGCGGGGAGCTCTGAGGCTTATGAATCGCTCGGCCGCGATCTGGTCGCGGCGGTTGCAGGCGACATCGTCGTGATGGGCGCAAAGCCGTTGACCTTTCTCGATTACCTGGGTGTACACAGGGTCGAGCCGGATGTGATCGAGGCGTTGGTACGCGGCATGAGTGCGGCGTGCGAAGAGGCCTGCATTGCTCTGGTCGGCGGTGAGACCGCCGAGATGCCTGCCGTGTATGCGCCGGGCGACTTGGATGTGGTCGGCTTTGTGACTGGTGTGGTCGATAAAAGCAAGCTGCTCACAGGCGCAGGCATCAAGGCCGGCGACGTGCTGTATGCGATCAACTCCAGTGGCTTGCACACGAATGGCTATTCGCTGGCGCGCAAACTGTTCTTTGATATCGCCAAGCTGGACATCCATGCCATACCGCGGGAGTTTGGTGGCGCGTCGTTGGCCGATGTGCTGCTCGCGCCGCATACAAATTACGTTGCGCCTGTGCGCGCGATTCTTGAAGCAGGCCTGCCGGTAAAGGGCATGGCGCATATCACAGGCGGCGGCCTTACTGAAAATGTGCCGCGCATTTTGCCGGATGGTTTGGGGGTTGTGATCGATCGCTCGACGTGGACCCCGCAGCCTATGTTTCGCATGATGCAGCGGCTGGGCAATATTCCCGAAGCGGAGATGCTGCGTGCCTTCAACATGGGTGTTGGGCTTGTCCTCATCGCGCCTGCGGGTCTTCAGCAGCAGATCGCATCGTTGCTGCAGCCATTCGCGCATTTGCGCGTGTGGGAGTTGGGTCGCGTCGAGGCGAACGCGCACGGTGTGCGCTATGCAGGAGTTGCCGCATGAGTTCACTACCGCGCCTAACCCTGCTCGACGCCATACCGCACTGCCTTACGGCCACGGATCTGTCGCTGCCTGTCGCGATGAAATACACAGGCAAGGTGCGTGACACCTATGACCTCACACCCGGCGATCCATCGGGTGAGTTGCTGCTGATCACGACCGATCGGCAGAGTGGATTTGATCGTTTGCTGGGTGCGATCCCGTTCAAAGGACAGGTGTTGAACCGCACCTCGCTTTATTGGTTTGAGCAGACGAAGCAGCTTGTGCCGAACCATGTGCTTTCGAGCCCACATGCCAACGCGCTCATCGCACGGAAATGCAGCGTATTGCCGATTGAGTTTGTTGTGCGTGGTTTTCTTACAGGCTCTACCGACACATCGATCTGGACCAAGTACCGAACAGGGGAACGCAGCTTCGGTGGCGTAACTCTGCTTGAGGACATGCGAAAAAACCAATCGCTGCCAATTCAGCTGATTACACCGACGACGAAGGAAACCGCGCACGATCGGCCCATCACGCCGGAGGAGATTGTGGCCGAGGGTTGGTTGACGGCGGAGCAGTGGAGTTTTTGCTCAGCGGCGGCCTTGCGGCTGTTTCGCTTCGGCCAGGAGGTCGCAGCGAAGCGCGGATTGATGCTGGTGGATACGAAGTACGAGTTCGGCGTGGATAGTGATGAGCAGATCCGGCTGATCGACGAAATCCATACGCCGGACTCCAGCCGCTACTGGCTAGCAAACAGCTATGACGAGCGCATGCGCGAGGGCCGCGAACCCGACATGATCGATAAAGAGTTCTTTCGGTTGTGGTTTCGCGAACGCTGCGATCCGTACAAGGATGCCGTGCTGCCCACGCCGCCCGATGAGCTGATCACGGAGCTGGCCTCGCGATACATTCAACTATTTGAGCGTATTACGGGTGAGTCGTTTGCGCCTGATTTGCGGCCGTTGAACGACACCGTGCTGAACGCACTTCAGCATCGCCACCGCGCGAATGCCGCGGAGACACGGGCGTGAGAGATACCGTGCTGATCGTCGGTTCCGGCGCGCGTGAACATGCCATTGCGGCGACGCTGGCGCGCTCGCCGGAGAGTCCTGATTTGCTTTGTTTTTCCGGCGCGAATAATCCCGGCATCGAGCGGTTATGCCGCCGCTATGCGATGGGCTCCGTAACAGATGGCGGAGCGATCGCCGGTTTTGCCAAGGATCAAGGCGCAACGCTGGCGGTCATCGGGCCGGAGGCGCCGCTCGCGGCCGGAGTGGCTGACGCACTTTGGAGTGCAGCTATTCCCACTGTTGGTCCAAAACAAAGCCTCGCGCGCATCGAGTCCAGCAAGAGCTTTGCACGCGATCTCCTTGCGAAGTATGGAATTCCAGGAAATCCGACGTTTCAACGCTTTGAACCTGGTCCTGAGACTTTGCAGGAGGCTGAAGTATTGCTGCTGGAGTTAGGCGAACGGCATGTCATCAAGGACAATGGTCTTGCCGGGGGCAAGGGCGTGAAGGTCTTCGGCGAGCATCTTCATTCGGTGGGCGAATCACTCGCATTTTGCCGCGAGCTGATCAACGCCGGCCTCCCGTTTGTGATCGAAGAGAAGATGGAAGGCGAAGAGTTTTCGCTGTTGAGTTTCACGGATGGCACAACGCTGCGGCACATGCCTCCGGTGCAAGATCACAAGCGGGCGCTCGAAGGCGATCGCGGCCCGAATACGGGCGGCATGGGATCGTACTCCGGCGCGGATGGGCTTTTGCCGTTTCTTACGGCTTCCGATGTGCTGGAGGCACAGGCAATCAACGAACGCACCGTGGCGGGGCTGCGAGAGGAGTGCGGCGAGCCGTATCGCGGCGTGTTGTATGGCGGATTTATGGCAATGCGGCATGGTGTGAAATTGATTGAGTACAACGCCCGCTTTGGTGATCCGGAGGCCTTGAATTTGCTGATGCTTCTCGATACGGATCTGCTGAGCATTTTTCGCGCGATCACGGATGACACTCTGCAAAGCTTGCACACGGCGTTTCTTCCCGAAGCAAGTGTGTGCAAGTATCTTGTACCCGAGGGCTACCCGGATGCGCCGCGTAAGGGTGACGCCGTAAGCCTGCCCGAGTTTTTATTGCCGGGTGTCTCCCTATTTCTTTCGGCGGTGGATGTGCGGGGCGGTGAGTTGATTGCAACAGGATCACGCACGGTTGCTGTGGTTGCGCGCGGGAGGACTATCGCCGAAGCAGAGGAGCTTTGTGAACGCTTCTCGAGCATTATTCCGGGGCCATTTTTTCATCGTCGTGACATCGGAACAGCGGAGGCTCTCGGGTGCCGCGTGCAGCACATGCGTTCCTTGAGATCGCTGGCTGCATGAGCTACCCATGGCTGCGGGTGGGCGTGCTGGGCTCCACGCGCGGCACGGCGTTGCAGGGTGTGATGAACGCCCTGGCTGCGGATGCGTTGCCGCAGGTGGAGCTTGCGTTGGTTCTCTCCGATAAGCCGGCAGCGCCGATTCTCGAACGGGCTTCCGATGCGGGCTTCGATACGCTGTCTATCAATCCGGCGGGGCTGGAGCGCGAGATGTTCGATGCAGAGGTGACGCGTGCCTTTGAAGAGGCCGATGTCGAGCTGATCCTGATGATCGGTTACATGCGAATCGTATCGCGAAGCTTCATCGAGGATTGGCGAGGGCGCTTGCTCAATGTGCATCCATCGCTGCTGCCTGCGTTTGCCGGCTTGATGAACCGGCGGGTGCATGAGGCGGTGCTTGCCTCCGGTGTGTGGGAGACCGGCTGTACGGTGCATCAGGTGACGGAAGAGGTGGATGCTGGGCCGATTGTGCTGCAAAAGCGCTGTCCCGTGCTGGAAGGCGATACAGTAGAAAGCTTGAAGGATCGCGTGCAGGCGCTGGAGCAGCAAGCTCTCGTTGAGGTGCTGCGTAGTTGGCCGCGAACGAGCAGGTAAACATGACAGTACAGACAGAGGAGGTGCGTGTAGCCATTGTGATGGGGTCGCGTTCTGACTGGGCCACGATGGAGTACGCCGCACAGGCGCTGGACGCGTTGGGGGTGAGTTATGAGGCCGAAGTCGTCAGCGCGCATCGCACGCCGGAGAAGATGTTTGCATTTGCGCGCGCAGCCAAGGCACGGGGGCTTAAGGTGATCATTGCAGGCGCGGGCGGCGCGGCGCATCTGCCGGGCATGATCGCGGCGCTTACGCCGTTGCCTGTGCTGGGAGTTCCTGTAGAGAGCAAGGCGCTGCATGGGCTGGATTCATTGCTGTCCATCGTGCAAATGCCCGGTGGGGTGCCTACGGCGACGTTTGCCATTGGCGTAGCGGGCGCGAGGAACGCCGGCTTGTTTGCGGCGGCAATATTGGCTTTAACGGATGAGGCGCTCGCGGCGCGGTTAGACGCATACCGTGAGAAACAAACGGCTGCCGTGCTTGCCGAGGCAGATCCACGCGCATGAATGCAGCGGAGAAGATTCGGATAGGAATTCTAGGCGCTGGCCAGCTGGCATTGATGCTGGCGGAGGCCGTGCCCATCCTGGCAAGCAAGCTGCCCGATGCAGGAGCGATCGAGATAATCTGTGCGGGGTCTCCGGGCGATTGCGCGGAGCGTGTTGCCCCATTGATCGAGACCGATCTTACGGATGCAGCGAGCGTGCAAAGCTTCGCTTCGCGGGTCGATCTCGTCACAGTAGAAAGCGAAAACATCGATGCCGCCGTGCTGGAAGGATTGCATCTGTTTCCAAACGCACGTGCTATCGGCATCGCACAGGACAGGCTGCTGGAGAAAAGTTTTTTTTATGAATGCGGTATCCGAACTGCTTCATACGCAGCTGTCGATTCTGTGGAGGACTTGAAGCGGGCCGTCGCGGAGCTTGGTTTACCGGCAATCTTAAAGACGCGGCGCATGGGCTATGACGGCAAAGGCCAGGTGCGATTGGCGCATGCGAATGAAGCCGCCGCGGCGTGGATAGAGGTGGGTGAGGCGCCTTGCATTCTGGAGGGCATGGTCCCATTCACTTCAGAGGTGAGCTTGATTGCGGCACGGAATCATGCAGGCGAACTCGTCTTCTATCCCTTGACACAGAATCATCATCGCGACGGCATCCTGCGTACTTCGATTGCACCCTGCGATTGCGCTGCGCTGCAGCCGATCGCTGAGACATACATGCAAGAGTTGTTGACGCGGTTGGATTATGTGGGTGTGCTCGCAGTGGAGTTTTTCGTCTTGGATGGCAAGCTGCTGGCCAATGAGATGGCGCCGCGCGTGCATAACTCGGGGCACTGGACCATTGAAGGAGCAGCTGCGTCGCAGTTTGAGAATCACCTGCGAGCGCTGCTGGGTTTGCCGCTTGGGTCCACCGCGAATACGCCGACGGTGATGTTGAATTGCATCGGGACCATGCCACCGATTGAAGACACAATAAGATTTCCGGAGATCTTTCGCCATGACTATGGCAAGGAGGCGAGGCCGGGACGCAAGGTTGGGCACTTGACCTTTCCCGCGAGTGCCCGCACGGCAATCATGCATTGGCAACAGGTGTTGGGCGCTGATCCGCTACTTGCTCCTTGAACTGAACTCGTCCGTTCGCAGGGAAGTCTCTAAGTCGTTGATCTTTTGCCGCAGTCTGCGGAGCATCTCCAAACCCTTGGGATCGCGGACACGATGCAGATGCCCTTCCAACGCGATCTCGTCCGCCTTGGCTTTTCGCAGCTGGTCGTTGAGGGACATCCCATTGTCAGGTTTGAGTGAATAAAGCTCGTGCCGTTGCTCTTCCTCGGTTTTCTGGTGCCCGGATGCAAGCATGTTGTATCTCCTGCCGAAACCGATGATAGCGATCGCCGTCTAAAAATACCGTAAAATTAGCGGAGTTTTGCGATGTCTCTGCTGAAGAGCGATGGTGGAAGAAAGGAACGCTGTGCCGGTAAATCACGCCAGCGCGACGCCTGCTTTCCGATCCCTGCTGCGAGGCGTGGATGCCGTTGTGCTCGACGAAATTTCACGAACGCCATCCGGATAGCGACCATGCGCTTGCGCTGTAGAAGCATCTGCAACGCACGCGGCCGGAGTTGAAGCTGATCGTGATGTCCGCCACGCTGAATGCTGCTCCCGTGGCGAAGTTTCTTGGTGACTGCCCGGTGCAGCGGACCGAAGGACGAAGCCCGTACCTACAACGAGCGGCCCATAGCTGCTCCATGTGGGCGTATTGAACGACGAAATCAGCTCCCTCCCCCTTCGACAAGCTCAGGGTGCGGGATGACAAACAAAAGACGCACGAGATGATGAAAAAAACAACGCGCGTTATGACGAAAGAAATAAGCTGCGGGCAACAAGAAATACGCTATCTCAGAATTACATTTGCTATTTTTCGACCCCGAAGTCGAACACCGTCTCGGAGTGCATGGTGTGACCGGGACGAAGCGCAGTCGAAGGAAAACCTGGCTGGTTGGGCGAGTCGGGAAAATGCTGTGTCTCCAGACAGAAACCAGTGTTCTTCAAATAGGGTTTGCCCGAGGCTCCGGTGTTTGCGCCATTGAGTGAATTGCCGGCATAGAACTGGACGCCGGGTTCTGTTGTAGTCACAGTCAGAGTGCGGCCGCTGGCAGGATCCACCACCTTCGCGGCCAGGTGCAGGCCAGCTTTGGCGGCATCGTTGAGTACGTAGTTATGGTCGTAGCCGCCGGCAATTTTCAACTGTTCAAACGGTTGTTGGATGCGTTCGCCGATGGGTGTGGGCTGACGGAAATCCATGGGCGTGCCTGCAACGGGAGCGAGCTGGCCGGTGGGAATGAGCGTGGCATCGACAGGCGTGTAGCGATCCGCGGGAATCAACATCGCCTGATGGAGAATGGTGCCGCTACCCTCGCCACCGAGGTTGAAATACGTGTGATTGGTGAGATTGAGAACGGTGGGTTTTGTCGTCGTCGCCGAATAGTTGATGCGCAGCGAATGACCTTCCAGCGTGTAGCGCACATGGGCGGTGAGTTGGCCGGGAAAACCCATCTCGCCATCCGCGCTTACGAGCGTTAGATCGACGCCGTTGGGAATCTCATGCCCGGTCCATACCTTGCGATCGAACCCCTCCGTCCCACCGTGCAATGCATTGCCGCGGTCATTGGTGGGGACATGGTAGGTATTGCCCTCGATAGAAAATGTGCCCTTCGCGATACGGTTGCCATAACGCCCGACAATGGATCCCATGTACGTCTTTTTGTCGGCCAGATAGCCGGCCAGATCTTTATAACCGAGCACCACATCGGCCCTGTTGCCGTTGCGATCCGGGGCTTCTACGCTGACCACGTGCGCACCGAAGTTTGTGATGCATACGGTGAGATCGTCCGCCGAGAGCGTATACAGCTCAACGGGTTGGCCGGCCGGGGTTTTGCCCCAGGGCTCGACCTTAGTGGAGGCGTGGGCGAATGACGATACAGCGAGCAATGAGGCGAGCGGGACTTTGAGCTTCATCAGATCTCCATTGAGCAGAACGAGTGTAGCGGGATACGGGCACTGTTGGCACGTGCCATGTTCTAAGCGCCGTTTGGCGGAAGCATCGGGAATCTGAAGGGAGAGCCGTTTCGGCCTCGCTACGGAGCCGAAACGGGTTTTGTTCAGTTTCGAGGTACGAGTGTTTGAGCAACGAGGATGGCCGCGTCGAGCAGTATTGCCGAGCGTACCCGGCAATACTGCTCCTAGATGTTGAAACCCTCCACGACAATGCGTGGCTTTTCTCCACGGGTGTCGGATTGATTGAGTTCCGTTTTGACGATACGCGTTTCGTTGGGCATCAGGGTGATGTAGTTGTCGTCGTAGATTACAGGCAGAATGCGGTCGCCAGTGGTCGCGCGCACGGCCTTGGCGCGCACGAAGAGTGCGGGCCAGGCTGAGGTGTTCTTGAGGGTTGTGGTTAAGAACCACTGGGCACCGTGTGGATTCATGGTTGTATTGGCCTGCACGGCGGCTTTCGGCAAGGTGCGGATGGCTCGCAGGTCGCCCTGCTGGACGCCGCGCAGGTAGAAGTTGGACGAACGAACCGTGCCGCCTTGCGTAAGCGTGAGGCGCAGAAAATGTACGGGCGAGAGACCAGCCGGGTACTCCATTTTGATGGGTGTGGCGACGCTGTCTTCCGTGCTTTGAACGGCTGCAGTCTTTTTGGCCATGCCCGTGCCGTCCATGTTCAGGATCTCTACCTGTGCGGTCAGGCCGCCGATGTTGCCCGCGCTGTAGTTCACGACCTCGATGGTCTCGGTGTAGGAGTTCCACTGGATGTGCAGAGGTTCCGAGCCTTTTTTACAGCCGAAATAAGCGGAGGTTGGCTCGAAATAGTAGTCGTAGGTCTGCCAGACGAACGACGGCCAGCAGGAGTGGCTCATCCACAACAGAACGCCCATGCGGTGCTGACTTTGCGCTTCAAACATCGCGCGATACGCTTCATAGTTCACGAACTGCGCGAGGGCGATCCAATCGCTGCCGCCGGTTGCGCCGCCATAGCCTTCGTTGATGAGAGTGCGGAAGGCTGTGCCCCCTTGAGCGCCCATTAACGTAAAATCATGCAGCCCCCAGTCGAGACCCTGCGGCCAGATGGCGCTCTCGGGCATCATGGCGCGGACGCTTTCGATGGGCGGAATGCAGGGTGAGCCGATCTCGCTATGCAGCTTCCTATCGGCGGTGCGGAAGTATTCGGGCGCGGTGAGCGCGTGATACGGCCCGTGACCGCTGACAGGGCCATCGGCGGAGCTGCCGATGTAGTGGATGTCCGGGTGCAGTTCAGCGAGAAGCGCTTTGATACCCTTGTCCAGAGCCGCCGGCGGGAACCACTCGTTGCGTCCGCAGTAGAGGCCGATGGAGGCATGGCGGCGGATGCGCGCGATGTAGTCGCGTGAGTTCGCAAGGAACATTGCATTGTCATCGGGGATGGGGCCGTCCCAAGGATTGGCGAGCCAGAAGTCCTGCCAGACGACGACACCATGGCGATCGCAGGCCTCATAGAAGGCGTCATCACCGATCTGGCCGACCCAGTTGCGGATCATGGTGAAGTTCATCTCGCGGTGATAGCGGACGGCGGTGTCGTACTCGCGCGCACGGTAGCGCAGCATGGATTCGCCGAAGCCCCAGTTGCCGCCGCGTGCGATGAAGCGGCGGCCATTGATGAATAGCCGCAGGTCTCCGCCGTCTTCGTTGGCGGTCATCTGGCGAATGCCGGCTTTGAACTGCATGCGGTCGTGCACACCTCCCCGCTTTTCTTCGAAGCGCATTTCGACGTCGTAAAGGTGCGGCTCACCATAGCCTACGGGCCACCAGAGTTTGGGCTCCGCAATGCGAAGCTGATGGTGAGTGGCGGGTGAGAGCTTGACGGTTTGGCGCTCGTTGGCGGCGAGAGTGATGCGCTGCTCGAAATCGATGCTGCCGAAGCGGCCGCGCAGCGTTCCGCTCACTGGCTTTGCGGTGTGATTCTGGGCGAAGACTTCGAGGCTAACATCGGCGTGGCTTGTATCAGGCAGTGGAAGCGTGGAGGTGACGAGTGGATCTTGTAGCGTGACTGGGCCGGTTGCCGTGAGGTAGACATCGCTCCAGATGCCGGTATTGCGCCCACGGATGGTGGGGATCCAGTCCCAGCCTATGGAGGCGTGATAGGTGGGATTATCCGCGCCCAGCGCACCGCCGTTATTGCCGGTACTTTCGTAAGTTTTCTGCTTGCAGCTGCCCGGCGTGGCATTTTTCAGAACGCGAATGGCGAGTGCGTTGAGTTTGCCGGGCTGCAGCTTGCCGGTGACATCGAAGCGGCCGCGCATGAAGCCGCCGTCGATCTCCCCGAGCTTCGCGCCGTTGAGAAAGACCTCGGCTTTCCAGTTTATGCCGTCGAGATTGAGCCAGGTGATCTGTTCGGACTTTGTCTCAGGCGCCATGAACTCGGTGCGGTACCAGAAGTCGGAATAGAAGAAGGAATCGGAGATGCAGAGCTGATTCTGGCCGAAGTTGGGGTCGGGGATGGCACCGACGTTGAGGTACGAGGTGAGCACCGTTCCGGGCACCGTGGCGATGAGCCAGTCAGCATCGTGATAGCCGGGCGTAGATAAAGCTTCGCCAGTTTGTTGTTCAGATTGTGAGGTTTGAGGGATCGAGGTTTGAGGGTCTTGTGCTCTTTGCAGACGCCAGCGGCCGCCGGCGAAGTTGAGCCGGCCGTCTGCGTGAGGCGTAGGCGCGGACTTGGGATGTACAGTGAAGCCGCCGCGGCCGAAGACCTCCATCTCGCTGAGGATGTAGCCGTGCTCAGTGGCAGGACGCGTCATCAGCACGCGCACGTAGCGGCCCTGGGTCGGCGCGGTGAGGTGTATGTCGTCGACGGCGCCGGTGTTGGTTGGCAACGGCTGCAGATCGCGCCAGCTGTGGGCGTCATCTGAAACCTGGAGCTTGCCTTCGGCCGCGCGCGCGATCCAGTGCAGCGTGACGCGATCGAAGGAGAAGCTCGAGCCCAGATCGACGTAGACCCATTCTTCGTCTAGGCCGGCGCTCTTCCATGCGCTGGTGAAGCTGTAAGGGCCGCCGATCTGAACGCGATCCTTTACGTTATCGGGGCCGCGGTAAAAAGCGATTTGGCCGAAGCGCCATTGCACTGGATAGGGCGAAGGCGAAGCACCTTCCGCTGCATCGGCGACGCCGAACTCGACGCGGAAGTAGCGGCTGCGCATCGCACCGCCGAGTTGAATGGAGGGAGCGAGGAGATGCGTACCACGCACGAGGTCTGGGGGGTAGTTTTCTGGCGGAAGAGGGTCGCCTCCTCTGGCTGTGCCCGCTTTGGTCCACGTGTGGCCATCCTCGGAGACGGAGAGCGTGAAGAGCAGGGTGCTGGGTGTGACGTACTGAGGCACGACGACGAACAGGCCGATGCGATCGATCTCCGGCGCGGAGGCACCGCCACCGAGATGCACCTCGATGGAAGGGCTTGTGCCGGTCAGCTCGAAGGCGCTCTCCGGGAAGTGATTGAGCATGCCTTCGCGCTCTTGCTTGGGCAGGAATTCACCGTCGGCGATGCAGACGACCCAATCAGGAAGACGGGTTTCGGCGATGCCATCGGTGATGAGCTGCGCGGTGAGGTTGTAGTCGTAGCTGCTGGATTGGAATGCGGGGCGCAGCAGGGCGAGGTTGCGGTATGGCGAGCTCGGATCAAGCCTGATCTCGGGACTGAAGTCCTCATCCGGCGCACCCGGATACAGACCGATGCCGCGGGTAAACGCTGTCGTCGAGGCTTCGGAGGAGGACACGGCGGGAAGGAGTTCCCCGGCAACGGTTTCGCTGCCGGATGCCCCTGGGGTGAAGCTCGCGAATGCCAAACCGGGCATACCCATGCCCGCACCCGCGATGAGGCCCGTCTTCAAGAACTTCCGCCGTGTTGCCTTCATGCTTCTTCCTCTTCCTGCTGCTTGTTACCGATAACCTGGTGCTGCACTGTTTCGGCGGGCAGGCCAAGGCTGAAAAGCAGATTCCCTTCGGGAATGACATAAAGAAAACAAGTCATCCGCCTCTTATTACATTCCTTCGTCTTTTATTACATATTGGTGAGGCCGGAGCGCATGTCTTCGTTGAAGCTGGGCTTGATGAAGCCCAGGGCTTCGGCGACCTCAGCCTCAAACCGCGGACGCTCCTCGATGAGCTTGGCTGTGGCTATGGCGTGGTCGCCCGTGCCTGCGAGTGTAAGCAGCCCTTCGGCAGCAAGCTGTGCCGCGTTTGCCTTCAGCTCGGCAGCCGTGGTGTTGAGGTACTGCGCGTCGCGCGGGTCCGCGATCCAGACGGGGGCGTCCGCGCCGAGCACGTGGCTTAGCCAGAAGACGTGGCCGGCGAGAAAATGCGTGCGTTGTTCCGTTGCCGTGTCGTTGAAGAGGAAGCGGTTTTGCTTGGCCGAGTAGTAACGCGTGGTGACGGGAACGGGCTGGCGATTGCCGCTTTTGACGAGTTCGAGCTGGCCCTGGTCGAGCGTTTTGCGCACGGCGTTGTAGATGAAGCTTTCGGTGAAGGGCTGCTCGAGGGCGCTGACCACATCGGCGAAGGTCTGGGTTAGGGAAGCGGAGACCTTGGCGTGCAGAATGGCCTCATCGCCGGTTTCGAGCCGGATCTCGCCGTGAACGATGAAGGTGTCCGCGCCGGAGGTGGAGCCGTGAAACGGCCAGGCGAACTTGCCGAAGGAAAGGGGAAGGCCAAGCAGCGAGAGATAACAATCTGGACGCGGATTTCTGAGGCGCTCGGCGGTTTCGCTGAAGAAGGTGCCGAGTTCACCGGCGTACTGCGGATCGGCCGCGTCGAAGTCCTCACCCAACTCGAGGGGAAGCGTCTTCCCGGGCGTGTCGGCGAGGCTCATGCTGTAACGCACGGTGGGGTCGCCGCTGAAGCTGGTGCCGGGCTCCAGCGGAGTGAGGGAGATGCCGGCGGTACGGGCGGCAAGCGAAAGCTGTGCGAGGGCGGGTGCTGTGGTGCTCATAATCGGGAGTCCTTGCGTAGGTTGGCCTCCCCATTCTAGTGTTTTTGCGCGAGGATTGCGGGCTGCAGGGGTGGGTGCGTAGGCTGTGAGTCGATGGACCTCTTCGCTTTACCCGAAAACCGCAGTACGGAGCCGGACTTGACGATCGGAAGAAAAGCTTCTGCCGTGAAGGGTGCGCCCAGGCGCAGTGCCTCCCGCGGATGGCTGCAGATGGCGCTGCTTTGTTTGAACTGCTGTTGCGTGGGCGCGTCCTTACAGGCGCAAACACTGGGCGATAAGCCTTATGTTGCGTTCAGCGGCCAGCGGACTGGCTTCCCGCTTGTTGCGCATGGTCACGCGGCGCCGTTGCTGGTGAGTCCGGAGGATTGGCCCGGGGTGGTGCGAGCCGTCGGCGATCTGCGTGAGGATGTGAATCGGGTCTCCGGTTTGCAGCCGGAGCTTTTCCACGAGGCTGGGCAGCGTAAGGGTGCCGATGCTGTGATCATCGGCACGATCGGCAAGAGTGCCTTCATCGATGATCTTGTGCGCAGACACAAGCTGGATGTGAGCGGCATTGCGGGCCATTGGGAGATGGCCGTTTCGACGGTTGTCGAACATCCGATGCCGGGGATGCGGCGGGCGCTGGTCATTGCGGGTGCGGATAAGCGCGGAACGATCTACGGTGTTTACGACTTGTCCGCGCAGATTGGGGTTTCGCCCTGGTACTGGTGGGCCGATGTGCGCGTACCGCACCACGATGCGCTGTTTGTGGAACCCGGCAGACATGTGCAGCCCGAGCCTGCGGTGAAGTATCGCGGCATTTTCTTGAACGATGAGGCGCCGGCGCTTACAGATTGGGTGAATGAGAAGTTTGGAGGCTTCAACTCGAAGTTTTATACGCATGTGTTTGAGTTGTTGCTGCGTGAGAAGGCGAATTATCTGTGGCCGGCGATGTGGAACAGCGCGTTCAACGAGGATGATCCGCTCAATCCTAAGCTGGCCGATGAGTACGGGATCGTAATGGGCACGAGCGACCATGAGCCGATGCTCCGCGCGCAGCAGGAATGGAAGCGGCATGGCACGGGAGCGTGGGATTACTCGACCAACGCAGCGGTGTTGGATGATTTCTGGCGCAAGGGTATCGAGCGCAACAAGAACTACGAGAGCACAGTGACGCTGGGCATGAGCGGCGATGGCGACAAGCCGATGAGCGAGACGGATGACGTTGCCCTGCTCGAAAAGATTGTCCACGACCAGCGTGAAATTTTGGCGCAGAACACCACGCCCGTAATTGCCAGCGAGCCGAAGATCTGGGCACTTTACAAAGAGGTGCAGGGATACTACGACAAGGGCATGCGCGTGCCCGACGATGTGACGCTGCTGTGGTGCGACGACAACTGGGGCAATATCCGGCGACTGCCTACGGCGGAAGAACGCAAGCGGCCGGGGGGTGCGGGGATCTATTACCACTTCGATTATGTGGGTGGGCCGCGATCGTACAAGTGGCTGAATACGTACTCGATTACCAAGGTGTGGGAGCAGATGCACCTGGCGCTGGCGTACGGCGCGGATCGTGTGTGGATTGTGAATGTGGGCGATCTGAAGCCGATGGAGTTTCCGATCGAGTTCTTCCTGGACTACGCGCGGACGCCGCAGCGATGGACGCAGAACGATCTGCATGCGTTTACGGTGGATTGGGCCAAGCGCGAGTTCGGGCCGGAGCATGCGGAGGAGATCGCACGCTGCATGGAGGACTATACGCGGCTGAACAGCCTGCGCAAGCCCGAGATGATAGAGCCGACCACGTTCAGCATGGCGAACTATGGCGAGGCGAACCGGATCTCCGGCGAGTGGTATGACCTAATCCGGCGCGTGGATGCGCTGGATGCGGTTCTGCCTGAAGACGAAAAGGCGAGCTTCTTTGAGCTGGTGAAGTATCCGGCGGAGGCGAGCGGGAATCTAGTGCTGATGTATATCGCCGCGGGTGTGAACGCGACCGAGGCGCGGTTGGGACGTCCGGAGACGAACGGGAGCAAGGCCGAGGTGGAGCGCCGGTTTGCGCTGGATGCGCGGCTGACGGACGAGTACAACCACAAGCTGCTGGGCGGCAAGTGGGATCACATGATGGATCAGACCCACATCGGCTATACGTTCTGGAACGAGCCGCCGGCAAATGCAATGCCCGCGGTGACGGAGATCCAGGCGGGAGGGCACGTGCTCGCGGGGGCGAGTTCTCCCGGGCGCAGAGGAGCGCCGATGCACGCCACGGAGGTGCCGCCGCCAGCTGATTTCAAGGGTTTTGTGGAGCACGGCGGATATGGGTCGATGAACGCAGCGGACACGAGTAGGCGGCCCGGTGTCGAGGGTGCTGGTCAGGGCTCGAAGCTGCACTGGGAGGAACTGCCGGGGTACAACGAGGATGGCGCGGCGGCGATGACGCTCTTTCCTGTTACGGCGGCGAGCGAGATGAACTCAGCAGCAGGGCTGAGCTACCGCTTGTATCTGTTCGACAAGGGGGCGTTCACGTTGCACCTGAGGTTAGCGCCTACATTGAATTTTGTGCCTGGGCGGGGGCTGCGGCTGGCGGTGTCCTTGGACGATGGACCGCGCACTGTTGTGGATGTGCTGCAGCACAACATGGAGCATGACTGGGAGATTGCCGTGGCGGAGGGCGCGAAGAACGTTCAGGTGCCGATCACGGTTGCCGCGCCGGGCGCGCATACGCTGCATGTGTGGGCTGTGGATCCTGCGGTTGTGCTGGAAAAGCTGGTGCTGGCTTATGGAGAGCTACGGCCCAGCTATCTGGGACCGCCGGAGAGCACCGGCGTGGGCGAACCGGCTCCGGCTGCGCACGCAAGAACAGCCGGAGTGCACTGAGATCGAAGGTTAAACAGTCTGCCGGATCTCCGAGGTGAAGGTCCCGATGGGGTTAGTGATGATCTTGCGGGCAATGGTGGGGACGGATTCGCCGCGACGGTACATCAGGTAAGCCGCTGTGGCTCCGGCTGCGATGGTGCCCCAGAAGAGAAGACGCTTCATTCGATGACTCCTTTGCGAGCCAGAGGCCACGCACAAAGGGTTGGATGCACATTGAGTTCGGAAGCGGAAAGGGAGAGCGCGGTTTGCGCTCTCCCTTTGCCGAAGCCATCGAGTTCAGGGTGGCCCAGGTTGCCCGTTGCCATGCAGGCGGTAGGAACAGTAGATCCGCTCCCGTTCGACTGCGCTCAGGGCGGATGACAACAAAAAGATGCAACCGCGTTTTGTGCGTCAGGGAGTCCAGTCTAGGCTGCTAGACGGTGACGGGACAGAAGGCCCGCGGTCGCCAGGAGGCCGGTTCCCATGAGCAGAAGCGAGTTCGGCTCAGGTGTGACGCTGGTGGAGACGGTACCGGAAAAATCCAGGCCCTCGGCGGCACCATGCTCCTGCAGCACGCTGAAGGAGAGGGTATTGGTTCCATCGATGAAGCCGGACAGATTATAGGTGGCAGGGACGGTGCAGTTCGGGGTGGTGGAATCGCAGGTACCGGCGGTGGCAGGGCCGGCTGCCGCAGCGATGAGATCGCCGTTCAGGTAAACGCTCGCGGTGTCATCCGCCAGCACAGTGAGGGTGCCCGAAGAGGTGCCCGGGGACAGATCCGTAAACGTGGTGGCGTACTCGTACAGGCCTGCCGGCTCGACATTGCTGCCGCCGGGATAGTTGCCAGGGTTGTTGGAGACCCAGCTGGAGCTGCCGGTGGGCGCAGCCCAGACGCCGCCGGTACCTACGTTGTAGGAGGGTCCGCCGCTGACCGGAATGAGGAAGTCGAGCAGGCTGCCCTCGAAGAAGGTGGCAGAGTTACTGGCGCCCGCCACCCGGGAGTTGGTTGAACCGTAGCTATCCAGGGTGATGGTGGAGGCGGACGCAAGTCCGGTGGAGGCGGCAAGGACAGCGGAAAAATACAAGCAGTGCAAGAGCTTCATGGGGGAGACCTCGATGAGAAATCTTTTGTGTGATCTGGCCTGACCCAAAAGTAGCATTGCGATTCAGTTCTGCAGCAACAAGGTAGTAACGCAGCCTGCCCAAACGGTAACGGCGTTTTTCACTGCCGTACCGTGACCTGTCTCATATGCATGAGAAATGCTGCAGGTGGCATTGAGTGGGGTGCAGGAGTGTCCCACCGCGACAAATTGCTTCGATCTGCATCTATATGTATGGAGGTTTCACCCCATGCCACGGATCAAAGCGGCGACTTTTATGCTTTCCCTGGCGACTCTGTGCGTTCCTGCTCTTGCGCAAGGTACGGACCCAGCCGTTCGGGACAATGTTTCAGCTTCAGCTCTCAATTATGTGCAGGGACAGGCCACGCTCGACGGCGAGCCCGTTACGACGAATCCGAACAGCGAACCGCGGCAACTGCCCGCCGGTTCGACGCTCGCAACGACGAATGGAAGTGCGGATGTCATGCTGGCGCCCGGGGCGCTGTTGCGCATTGGTCACGGCACGGACGTGCAATTGGTGGCAAGTGATGGACATCGCGCGGAGGTTCGACTCCAGGGTGGTCGCGCGAACGTCGCAGTGAACACAGTGCGGCGGGGCAGCCTACTGCTGGTGGACCTGCCCAATGGTCAGACGCAGATCCTAAAGAGCGGCTTGTACACGTTTGACACGGCTTCGCAGACCGTGCGCGTATTCAATGGCGAGGCGGATGAGTTCCCCGGTGCGAATACCAACTCAGCCGAGAAGCCGGTGAAGGTGAAGGAAGGGAAAGAGGTTGTTCTTAGCGATCCTTCGGTCCGTCCGGTGAAGTTTGACCGCGATGACTCCCAGGACGGCCTGCTGCCCTGGACAGGTCAGCAGGAGACGCAAGCCGCGATGGGTGGTGGCGCGATCAGTCCCAAGGATGGATACGCAGAGGCTGGCTATGCTCCCGCAGCGTACGGGTACGCCACACCTTATGCCTACGGTGACGGTTTCGGCTATGGGGATGGTTTTGGCTTTGGCCTGGGCTATCCATATGGATTGTATGGGTACCCATACGGCTTCTATGGTGCTCCGTTCGGATTGGGGCTTGGCATCGGCTACTACGGCGGCTATGGCGGATTCTATGGCCGCGGCTATGGCTACAGCATTGGACACGGGTATGGGCACGGGTATGGATACGGACACGGCTACGGCGGGGCCGTGGGACACGGCTACAGTGGCGGTGTCGCCAGTGGACACAGCTTCGGCGGTGGCGGCGGATTCCATGGCGGCGGTGGTGGTGGTGGTTTTCATGGCGGCGGCGGTGGCGGACACCGGTAGATCGTCAGAGTCGCATGTTCAAGAGCGCCGGGATCCCGGCGCTCTTTTCTTTGTGTTGTGAAAGCAGAATAGCGATGTGGCCGGGGTTGGACGGCCAGCGGCGCCGGAACTCCGTCCTAAAGCTCGTGATGAGCAAGTCTCCAACGGAACTGAATGAAGCGCAGCTGAAAGATCGGGCTTACGCGGGTCAAGCGCAGACGCTGGAGGATGACGCGAACGCACCAGAGGCCGTGCGTACGCTGGCGCGAGATCAGCGCGTAGCCGTTCGGCGAGCGGGTGCGCCGGAGGTTAAGGGCAAATGCATCGTGTACTGGATGCAGCGGGCGGAACGCGGGCTGGATAATCACGCGCTGGATAAAGCTGTGGAACTCGGCAATGCGCTGGAGCTGCCGGTGGTGGCGTACTTTGCGGGAATCAAGAACTTTCCCCACGCGAATTTGCGGCATTATGCGTTTTTGAACCAAGGATTGCCGGATATTGCGGCGGACTGTGCTGAGCGCGGTGTTGGTTTCGTGATGAGGCGAGCACCGCATGAGGATCACGAAAGATTTTTTGCAGACGTGCAGGCGGCCATGGTGGTGGGTGATGAGAATCCCATGCGTGAGCCGGAACGGTGGCGGGTTCGGCTGGCGGAACGGTTAACGATTCCGTTCTGGACGGTGGATGCGGATGTGATTGTGCCTTCGAAGCTGCTGGAGAAGGCACAGTATTCCGGGGCGGTGGCGAGGCCGCGGATTACCCGCATGCTGCCGGAGTTTTTGAAGCCATTCGCGAATGCGAATGCCGAGAAGCTTTGGCACGCGCCGAAGGGCCTGCAGGAAGACGATGTTCACGAGGATATGACGCGGGGGTGGAAGGGCTTTGACCGCAGCGTGAAGCCGGTGGAGGCATGGACCGGTGGGCGCAAGGAGGCCTGGCGGCGGTTGGAGGTATTTGTTTCGCAAAAGCTGGAGAAGTATGCGGACAACCGTAGCCATCCGGAGAAGGAGGCGACCAGCCGGCTTTCGCCGTATCTGCATTTTGGGCATATTGGGCCGCTGACGATTGCACTGGCGGTGAATGCGGCCGTGGAGAAGAATCCGAAGCTTGCGGCGGCGCGCGACAGCTACTTCAACGAGGTGATTACGTGGCGGGAGTTGAGTGTGAACTTCTGCCGGTATCAGCCGGACTATGACAACGTGGGCTGCGTGGACAACTGGGCGCGCGAGACGATCGAGAAGCACGATAAAGATCAACGCGACACGCTGTATTCGCTGGAGCAGATGGAATGCGCCGAGACCTATGACGAGCTTTGGAACGCTGCACAGACGCAGATGGTGCGGCATGGATGGATGCCGAATTATCTGCGGATGTATTGGGGAAAGAAGATCGTCGAGTGGACGCCAAATGCGGCGGTGGCGATGGAGCAGATGATTTATTTGAACGACCGATACTTTATCGACGGGCGTGATCCGAATGGGTATTCCGGCATTGCGTGGACCGTGCTGGGTAAGTTCGACCGGCCGTGGCCGGAGCGGAAGATCTTTGGCAAGCGCCGGTATATGAGCGGCGCGAGCGCGGCGAAGAAGTTCGATGCCAAGGCCTATATCGCGGGTGCGGAGGCGCTGCCGAAGTGACGAGTTTTGTTGGCGGGTGGTTCCGTGCCGGACAAATTTATGCGGCTGGCCAGGGCAGATGCCGGTCTTGTTCAGGTGTGAGCGGTGAGGTTTCGAGGTTTGAGGTAGGCGGCGATGAGTGTGGCGGAGATGGTGAAGCTTTCGGCTGAGGCGAAGGAAGCTTTGCTGCTGGAGGCGAATCCTGAGCCGCTAGTAGGTGAGAGAAGGCTGTGGCGGCCGCGACGGGTGTTCATCACGCCGGATGCGTTCGCAATGCCGCACGGGCGGGCGATGCTGGAGCGGGCGGAGAGCTTTGGGGCAGTGGTGGCGCGGCTGAAGAGCAATCAACTGCGCGGGTTGGTGGAACCTGCAGAGAAGGGTGGGGCGGCTGATGGGAAGGCTGCGCAAAGGGCGTATGCGCTGGCGAAGACCACCCTGGCAATTACTGTGTCTCCGCCGGGGCAGCGGAAGCTGCAGCCGATTCCGCCATCGGCTGACTGGCAGTTTCATGTGGCGCAGGGGTGTCCTGCTCATTGCCAGTACTGCTATCTGGCGGGGTCGTTGAGTGGGCCGCCGGTTACGCGGGCGTATGCGAATCTGCCGGAGATCCTGGAGGGATTACGCGGTTATGTGGGGGCTGGGAAGGTGACTTCGACTTCGCGGGAGCGGGCGCACGAGGGGACTACGTTTGAGGCTTCGTGCTACACGGATCCGCTCGGGATCGAGCACTTGACGGGGGCTCTGGCGGAGAGCATCCGGTTTTTCGGGCAGTGGGACGAGGCGGTGCAGCTGCGTTGGACGACGAAGTTCGACGGGGTTGGGCCGCTGGTTGGGATTGAGCATAACGGCCGCACGCGTGTGCGGTTCTCGGTGAATGCGGCGGGGGTTTCTCGCGATTTTGAGGGCGGAACGGCGAGTGTATCGCAACGGATCCCGGCGCTGCGGCGCATGGCACTTGCGGGGTATCCGGTGGGACTAACGATTGCGCCAATTATGCCGATAGAGAATTGGAAGAAAGAGTACGGGGCGCTGCTGGCGGCGGTAGCCGAAGCCGTGCAAAGCGTGGAGCGGCTGGATTTGACGGTGGAGTTGATTACGCACCGGTTTACGCCGGGGTCGAAGGAGGTGCTGCTGAGCTGGTATCCGAAGACGAAGCTGGATTTGCACGAAGAGACGCGGACGCAGAAACGGAACAAGTTTGGCGGGTTCAAGTATGTGTACCCGAAGGACCCGATGCGGGAGATGCGGGCGTGGTTTGAGGGGGAGAT
The DNA here is from genome assembly GCA_965276885.1 of Granulicella sp. GTDB lineage: Bacteria > Acidobacteriota > Terriglobia > Terriglobales > Acidobacteriaceae > Granulicella. Next base: position 508,244 of record OZ255702.1, read on the forward strand.
TGGGAGGGTGTTGCCGGCGGCGCGGATCTTGTACTGGACGTAGCTGGACTTTGGCTAAAGGATTGCGTTGGTGGCGCAACGAGCGAAAAGCAGATCCCTCCGCTACGCTGCGGGATGACAAGTTCATTTGTGGGGAAGTGCTTTCGCTGCGGCGTGACAGTTTTGGGAGATGATTCATCTATGACACGACAGTTGAGGTGAGGAGAGAGCGTGTGGGCGGAGCGGTGATCTTCGGGGTTCCACGGGTAATCTGAGGTGCATGAGTATCTTGTTTCGGTTTGCGCTGGTTTGGGCTGTGTTGGGCTGTGCTGGAGTGAACGCCGGGGCGACGCAGAAGCGGGCGGCGGCGCAGTTTGAGGGCAAGGTTGGCGTGGTGATGCGGGAGTTCACGCCGGCGCAGCAGCGGAACTGGCGGGGGGCAAAGGAACACTCGCTGCATGTAGTGATTTGGTATCCGGCGGTGGACACAGCGGTGGAGACACCGCAGGTGATTGGCTCCCCGGATGCGCCGCTGTTCCTGGCTGGATCGGCTATGCCCCATGCAGCCTTTGCTCCCTCGCTGGAGAAGCTGCCGCTGATTTTGCTGTCGCATGGGACCGGTGGATCCGCGGAGCAGATGGGCTGGCTGGGAACGGCGCTGGCGCGGGCGGGATTCATGGCCGCGGCGGTGGATCATCCCGGAAACAATGCGCAGACGGGCTATACGCCGGAAGGTTTCGCGCTGTGGTGGGAGCGGGCGACGGATCTAAGCGAGGTGCTGGATGGGCTTTTGGCTGATCCTGAACTCGGGACGCATGTGGATCGCGACCGCGTGGGGGCGGCGGGATTTTCGCTGGGCGGGTACACCGTACTGGAGCTTGGCGGGGCTCGCACGGACATCAGCCAGTTCTTCGATCTTTGCAAAAAGGGCGCGGACAGCGCGGCTTGCAATGTGCCGGAGATGCGAGGCTTGGGCACACCGGAGCAGATTTTGTCGGCAGTGCGGAAGACGAGCGGCGAGAGCCTGGCGCGGTCAGGGGATAGTTTTCGCGATCCGCGGGTGCAGGCAGTATTTGCGATCGCGCCGGCGCTTGGCTTTACGCTAACGCCGGAGAGTCTGCATGCGATGCGACTGCCTGTGGAGATGGTGGTGGGATCCGCTGACCCGATCGCGCCGGCTGCGGAGAATACGGGGTACGTGAGGGGAAATATGCGGGGCGCTCGCATGACCGTGCTGCCGGGGGTGGGCCATTACACGTTTCTGGACGACTGTACAGCGGCAGGAAAGCAGATGTTTCCGCAGTTTTGCAGCGATGGAGCGGGTGTGGACCGCGAGGTTGTACACCGGCAGGTGGATGGGATGGCGGTGCAGTTCTTTGCGAGGGCTTTTAAGCTGCGCTGATTGCGTCTTCTGACTTGATCAGAGAGCTTGTTCAGTTATGAGAAGCGAGTTCTCGGGTTGCGAGGAGAGTGGTCTACAAATTTGATGAGAGGTTTCAATCGCCCGGACGGCTGGGTGTGGTTCGGGGATGAGCAGCGAGGTTTCGAGGTGCGAGGCAGACGCGGGCCGGGGCTGCATATGGATTGCAGCGGCCCTCAGTAGACTGGCAGTTGAGGTGAGTTGAAGCGTGCGGGTTTTGAAGCTGCTGCTGTTTTTGGCGTTGGTCGCGGTGGCGGCTTTGGGGTATCTGGTTCTGGTGCCGTTTGGGCCGGAGCACCCTGTGTTTGTGAATATACCGCCGCGCACGGGCACGGTTGGGATTGCGGCAGCGCTGGAGGGCGGCGGCGTTGTGCGCAGCCGATGGGCGTTTGCGGCTCTTCGCGAGGTGGAGGGCGGGACGCTGAAGGCGGGTGAGTACCGGTTTGTACAGCCCGCTTCGATGCTGGAGGTTTACCAGCGGCTGCGTCGGGGTGATGTGTTTACAGTACAGGTGGTCATTCCAGAGGGCTATAACCTTTTCGATGTAGCGGGGGCGGTCGAGGCAGCGGGGCTTGCGCCCCGGGAGGAGTTTCTGGAGGCGGCGACGGCGAACGTGGCGCTGATCCGAGCGTGGGATCCGAAGGCGGTTTCGCTGGAGGGATATCTCTTCCCGGACACGTATCGCTTCAGCCGACATGCGACACCAGCGATGATGCTTGGGGCGATGACTCGGCGATTTGGGCAGATGGCGCTGCGGCTCGGGCTCGCCGGGCCAGAGGTGCCACGGATTGTGACCCTGGCATCGCTGGTGGAACGCGAGGTGCACGTGGACGCGGAGCGCCCGGTGGTGGCGGGTGTGTTCGAGAACCGGCTGCGGCTGGGAATGCCGCTGCAGACCGACCCGGCGGTGGTGTATGCATCCATGTTGCGCGGGACATGGACTGGCGTGATCCATCAGAGTGAATTGCGTTCAGGGTCTCCGTACAACACGTATGCGCACAGCGGGTTGCCGCCCGGGCCGATCTGCAACCCGGGCGTAGCGTCGCTGCGGGCGGCGCTGCAGCCCGCGAGGACGAGCTATCTATACTTTGTGGCAAATGCGGACGGATCGACACACTTTGCGACCAGCCTTGAGGAGCACAATGCGAACGTGGCTGCTTACCGAGCCGGGCGGCAGCGTTAAGAGGGTCTGAACAACAAGTTTATTTACCGGGCCTGAGACCTGACCTCCGCGGAACCAGCCGTGAAGGGCTATGGGCTCGGGTGCTTTGTCCGTGAGCTGAACCCGAGACAGAAGCACATGGCTAAACCAAGGCCGGGACAGGCTCTTGGGTGTCTCCGGCGTGGAGATCTAGCTGTAGTGGTTCGGAATGAGCACAGCATTCTGCATGAGAGTCATACCCCGCAACAAGCGAAGATACAGCGAATGTAGAACCTCGCACTTCCGCAATGTGATTGTAAACTTCTGGTTTTGCAATACTTATTTGTAGTGCCCTTTTGTGGAAAAAAGTTTATTGACAGGGCTTTTTCGGCCAGCTATAAACACATCACTTTCTTCCCGAAATGGGACAAGATCAAAAGGATCAGTTCCGATTCGGGAGGGGTAAACGTAGCGGTGTGCTCGCATTACTCCCAATGAGCTCGCCAATTTAAAAGCAATTGACCTTCGCAGACCCGCGCAGCGCCGCAGAGCGCAACCACGGCGATGTGGAGAGATGACACCCCCGAGCCCATCCGACCGCTGATAACGAGGCTCGACGGGAAGGATTTACCTGGAGACGAGATGAAGCACATTTGCATGGATTTGAAGGTTTGTGAGGGTTGTGGAGCGCTTTGGCTGCGCGCCGCAGGCTATGGAGTGTATTGCCACCGCTGCGCTGTCGTTCTGGCCGATTTTCCGCCACCGCGCGGGCGCAGCCGGCGCGGACGACGACCGAAGGCAGCACAGGTTGCGCTTTATGCGCCAGCCGGTGCGTCATGAGCGGTTCCGCTGAGGCGATGAGTGCAGAGCAAGCTGTACAGACGGTGGGCGCAGAGCGAGCAATGGGGAGACAGATGGCAGAGCAGATGAAGTTTGGCGTGATTGCGGGACGTAAGGGTGCGGGCCGTGTGTCGTTGATGGCAGGGGCCGAGGCCGAGGTACGCGAGGGAACCACCGGATGCGTGGTGGCGACGCTGCCTAAGGTGTGGGCGGTTGCGAGTGCGCCTAAGCCGGCAGCCCGGGTTCAGGCGCGCAAGGAGGCTACCGAGGCGCCGAAGATCGAGGTTGGGTTCTATCGCAAATACACGGAGGCGATGCTGCGGCGGTACATGCAGCTGACGATGGAGGCGGGGCGTGTGCCTTCGGGGATTGGCCGATCGGTGATTGGGGGAAAAGCGAGCAGCTACCGGATTCACGGCTTCGATGATGCGGTGATCTTCCGGCTGGACATGGAAAAGTGCCTGCGGAGGCTTGAGGCTTCCGAACTGGAGGTGGTGCGGCGCGTGGCGATGCAGGAGTACACCCAGGCGGAGGCGGCGGCCTTGATGGGGATCTGCCTGCGGACGTGTGTGCAGCGGTATGGGAAGTCGATGGACCGGTTGACGAATATCCTGCTGGAGGCGCGGTTGCTGGAACCTTTCAAGATGCTGTCAAGGGGGCACGCTTAAGCAGTGCCTTCCAAGTCATTGCAAAAAAAGGGATTGAAAGACATTTTCGATCTGCGCATGGATTCGGGTTGAATTGATATTCTGAATTGGCAGGAGAGAAGAGGGCGAGCGCCTGGAGACAGGGCTCGCCCTTCCGCTTTCAACAGGGTTTTGGAGGACGGATGGCGGGAAGTGCTAAGAGCGCGGCGAGACCGCAGAAGTGCCGAGCAGGGACGAAGGCGCCGAAGAAGAAAAAATCGCCCGGACCGCCGCTGCGGCCTTCGCAGTGCCGAGCGTACATGCGCCGGACGCTGGCGCGGGAGTTTCGCGAGATTGTGGACGGGTTTATCGAAGGGGCAAAGACGGGGAGTTGCCAGCACGTGAAGCTGGCGACGGAGCTGATGAATCCCACGCAGAAGAAGCGAGCCAAGGCGAAGGGAACCGTGCAACAGCTGCTGGAGGATTTGGAACGCGAGGGGTACTGACAGCCGCATTTTGATCGATGCGGACAGCAGGTTCCCTTCGGGAATGACAGAAAGAAAGCAAGAGCAACCGATGCGAACACAGGTTCCCCTCGGGAATGACAGAAAGAAAAGCAAGAACGCTGCGACAGAATGGCGGGTCGTTTCGGGAGCAGGGACATCGGTATACTTGGAACCTGTTCATGAAGAGATTTCTGGCGCTGGCCGTTGCGGGAGTTGTGGGGCTGACTGGGTTGACCGGCTGCTTTTCCAGCGTGCACCAGGTGGCGCAGGTGCAGACGGTGGGAAGCTACAAGACGGCCACGGCGCAGGAGTTAGAAGCCGGGCTCTCGGAGCGGGATGCGGCAGTCAAAACGCTGAATGCGTCGGTACTGATCACGGCCAGCACGGGCGGCGGTACCGAGGGCAAGGTAAAGACTTACACTTCGTTTCGCGGGTACATTTTTGTCCGAAAGCCGCGGGACCTGCGTGTGATTATGCAATTGCCGGTGATTCGCTCAAAGGCGCTGGACATGGTGAGCGACGGCAAGACGTTCACGCTGGTGATTCCGCCGAAGAGCCAAGCGATTGTGGGAACCAATGAGGTCACGAAGCCCTCGAAGAACGGGTTGGAGAATCTGCGCCCGGCGGTGTTTCTGGATTCATTGCTGGTGGCCGGCTTGGCACCAGATGAGTTAGTGGCGTTGACTGAGTCAACCCATGTGTTGGAGCCGGCACATGGGCGCAAGGCGGAGATTGACGAACCGGATTACGACTTGTCGGTGTACCGCGTAAGCAGAGACCGGCTGCTGCAGCAGGAGCGCGTGGTCCACATCAGCCGCGTGACCCTGCTGCCCTATCAACAGGATATTTTCGACGCGCAAGGGCGGATTGTGACGCAGGCGAGCTATTCGAATTATGCGCCGGCAGGGACGGGACAGTTCCCGAGGCTGATCAACATTTCGCGTCCGCTGGACGAGTATTCGTTGAAGGTGGAGATCACGAAGCTGGTTCTGAACGAGCAGTTTCCGAACGATCAGTTTGAGCTGCGGATACCGCCGGAGATCAAGGTTACGCACATGGATTGATGGGGGCAACCGGTCCTGTTGAGGTTTGAGGCGCGAGGTTTTGAGGGTTGAGGGTGGAGATTGGCTCGCGTGAGGGATTTGTTCAGTTTTGAGTGGCGAGTTTTTGAGTTTCGGGTTTGCGTCAGGGGCGAGGTTTTGAGGGTTGGCTAGGCCAGGCCGGCCTGGTGGGTGTGCCTGGCGATGGCTGTATTGATATCCAGAGCTAGAGCGAGGGCCGCACGGGCGGCTTCGGCGGTGACGCGAGGCGGTGTGCGGGTACCCACGGCATACACAAAATCCTCGAGTTCGAGGCGTAACGGCTCAACGCGGGGCAGCTCGGATTTCTGAAACGAGAGGCCGGGGCTGGGGTGAGAAGCCCCTTTGGAAGAAGCAGTTCCTTCCCCTTCGGCAAGCTCAGGGTCAGGATGACAATTGTTTAGTGAGGCGGTTGTTAAAGCGCCCTCGACGTTGACCGTGAGGAGTTCCTGGCGGGCGTAGTCGAGAGACAGGTATTGCGCGGGCTGGAAGAGGCGGAGCTTGCGGACGGTTTCCGTGGAGACGCGGCTGGCGGTGAGGTTGGCGACGGCACCGGAGGCGAACTCGAGCCGGACGTTGGCGATATCGACCTGGCGGCTAAGGACGGGCAGGCCGACGGCGCGAACATCTCGAACCGGTGAACGCGCCATGGTGAGAAGGATGTCGAGATCGTGGATCATGAGGTCCAGGACGACGTCGATATCGAGCGAGCGCGGGGTGAAGACGGAGAGGCGATGCGCCTCAAAGAACATGGGCCGGGTGAGGCTTTGCAGGGTGGCGGTGACGGCGGGGTTGAAACGCTCCAGGTGCCCGGCGGCGAGGATGCGCCCGAAGCGTTTGGCCCCGGAGATCAGCAGATCGGCCTCCGGCAAGGTGGCGGCGAGGGGCTTTTCGACGAGCACGTCGAGGCCGGCCGAGAGTAGCTGTCCGGCTACCGCGGCGTGGGCGACCGTGGGGACGCAAACGGTGGCGGCGTGGAGGCCGAGGCCGGCGGCGAGAAGATCGTCAACGGAGGGGAAGGCGGGAATGCCGTACTGGCGAGTGATTTCCGCTCGCGCCGCGGGGTTGGGGTCAGCGGTGGCGGCGAGTTGAACGCCTGGGTTCTGTTGAGGTTTGAGGTTTGAGGTTTCTGGATCGCGCGATAGCTCTGCGAGGACGCGGAGATGGTTGCGCCCGAACGCACCGGCACCGATGACCGCAATGCGGATGGGGTCGGGCACGGCTACCTGATGCTGACGGGGGCTTCGACGGCTCCGCGGCAGCGGGCGTAGAGATCGAGGAGCTGGGTGACGGCGTCTTCAGGTTTTGAGGCGGACTGCATACCGAATCCGGGTGTGGCGCCGGGGGTGCCGGTCTTGAGGTTGGCATTAGCGGCGACGAACTTGAGCAGATCGAGGGCGATATCTTCCGAGCGGCGAAGCGCTGGGGTGTTGGAGCTGGGTTCCATGAGTACCTTTCGCTGTCAGGTGTGATGGTAGCGGGTGTGTGCCGGGAGTTGCAATTGTGGAGGAGGAACCCACCTTAGCGACGATGAAGCTGTCGCGAAGATGGGGCACCCCATTTTTGTGGGGCACCCGGGTGGCTTGTTGTTGAGGGACGAGGAGCGAGGGTTTAGGTGCGAGGAAGTGGTTGGAAGTATGAGCCGGGAGGGCAGATGGGTTTGAAGCGACAGGGATGGACGCTGGTCGGGGTGCTGCTGACCGTAATGGCAGCCTTTCCGGCACTGGTGCGGGGTCAGGTGGCGACGACGACCGTGCAGGATACCGTTTACAGCGCCAGTGGAAGTCCCGCGCAGGGAACGGTGGTGGTGCGATGGGGGGCGTTTACGACGGCGGGCGGAACGTCTGTGCCAGAGGGCACGACAGCGGCGACGATCGGCGCAGGCGGAGCGCTTTCGCTGCAGTTGGTGCCGGATGCGGGAGCGACACCGATCGGATCGTATTATACGGCCGTGTTTCATTTGAGCGATGGGACCACAAGCCGGCAGTTCTGGGTGGTTCCCCCCGTGGCGGCCGGTGGGTCACCGGTGAAGCTGGCGACCATCCAGAACCAGGTGCTGCCCACCAGCGTGGCGATGCAGACGGTGAGCAAGAACTATGTCGACAATGCGATCGCGAAGGCGATCACCGGGGTGGCACCGGACAGCACAGCAACGCCTTATGTGCTGAAGACGGGCGACGCGATGACAGGACCCCTGCTGCTGCCGGGAGATCCGGTGAGTCCGCAACAGGCTGCGGACAAGAACTATGTGGATCAGACGGTCGGGCAGCTGGCGGGCGGTGGATCGACGAAGGTGAGCACCGTGCCGACGATGACGCAGACGGTAGCGCAGCCGGCGAGTACGCAGCTGGAGGTGAACCGGCTGAATGGGGTACTCGACGCAACGGGCTTTCTGTCGGGCGGAGGAAACGACGGTGTGGCGAATGCGCTGGCGAGTCCCGAGTGCACGAACGGATGCGAGGTCAGGGCGAACCAGACCTACCCGGGAACGGAGACGCTTTACGCCGGGACGGCGGCTTCCGGTGTGCATGTGCAGGACGCACGCGGCGGAGCGGTATCTGACACGTTTGTGAATCCGCTGGGGGTGAATGCGAGCGCCAATGCGGGATCGTCGCTGACGCAGATCACGACGCGAACGGCCCAGCAGGCTGTGGCGGCACGGCCTGGGATCGCGGGACCGAACAGCTTTGTGCTGGGTCTGACCCAGACGGCGCCCACGGGCGGATCGAACCAGTTTCCCGCAAGCCACGAGAGTGTGCCGTACGGCAAAAGCAACTACGGCGTGCTGCAGCTGACGGGAAACTACAACACCCAAGGGCAGCATGTGCAGTTCGGCAACGTGGTGAACTGCTACTCGGTGGGCGATTGCCTGGCGGGCGGGCAGTTTATTACCTCCTCAGGCGGATATCGCGATGAGGCGGACGAGGGGACGCATCCGTTCGACCTCAATGTCGCGGAAGACCGCAACGTATACCAGGGCACATGCACCGGTGGTTGTGCGGCGGGCTCGACGACTGTGGTGGTCAGCCAGGCGGCGAATGCGGGGACACAGGGAGACGGGCGGTTTCTCATGGACAAGAACCCGGCTAAGGTGATCTCGTCGGGTTCGATTGTCGGCGGGGGTGGAGACCTGTTCGAAACGGCCACCTTCGCGGGGACGAGCTTCCCGGTAAGTGTGTATCTGAAGACGGCGCAGGCGGCTACGTCGCAGGCGGGGAACATGCAGCCGGGGACGGTAACGCTGCCCATTGCAACGAACGGGATCGAAGCGGTCTTTGCGACGAACACGGCGGCACTGCCGGCGAGCAGTGGTGTGGCGTGCGTGGCGGATCCGGCAGCGACCGGGCCGTTCCCAAACTTCGAGACGGCGAAGTATACGGTGGTCGATGCGACGCACGTGCAGCTGACGCTGAATAAGGTGCATTCGGCTGGTGCGATGCTGGCGGTGGGCGGTCTGTGCGGCTACGGGCTGGAGCAGACGGTAGATACGGTCGGGCAGGTCCGGCAGGTATTTCCGGTGGTGGGTTCCATCAACGGAACGGAGCTGTACTACGCGGGCGCTTTGACGGGCGTGGTGGGCTACTCGAGTCCGGTGAATACGAGCGGATACCTGAATGCATCGCTGCCCATCGCGAGCGCGGCTCGCAACGGCAATGTTGTGACGCTTACGGTTGGGATCGTTTCCGTATGACCTTAACGGCCTGAATCTGACGGTGAGCGGGGTAACGGACTCCAGCTACAACGGCACGTTCAAGGTAGCGACCACGGGTGGAAACACGCTGACGTACTCAAACGCTGGAGCGAATAGCACGAGCACGGGCGGCAACGTGGGGATACTGACGGGTGGCTACAACCTTTACCCGATGGCTGAGGTGCTGAGTGTCTACAATCCGGCATCAGCGCAGGTGGACGGGACAATGACCCTGGCACCGAATACGGTGGCGTGGGCCACAGGTGATCCGGTGGAAGAGCCGCATTACCATCAGCAGCTTGTATACCCGGATACGGAGCTGGTAACCCAGTATGTGCCGCGGCCGGTGCAATACACGTCGGCAGGCAAGAGTTACAACGGGCAAACTGGACCGGGCCTGCGGGGGTGGCAGATCACCAATGGCGTGCCGGCGAGCAACTACCTGGGCGCAGGGGGAACGCACCAGCCGCCGGATGATGCGTATGTGGCCACCGGCGTGTGGCGGAATACGTTTGAGATGGATGCAGGCGAGGAGGCAGTGTTCCGCGTTCACTGCAACCTGCATACGTGTTCGCGGTGGAATTCAGCGTATACGCTCTTTTCGCTGGACTCACATATCGGGCAGGACTTCCTGATCTATGACCCGAGCAGCGACGCCGCGGTGTGGAATCTGGCAGGCACGATCTTCAGCTTTTCCCCGGGTGGGTTTTCAGCGCCAACGGTAAATACAACGGCGCTGCATGCAAGCTCAGGAACACTGGATAACGTGACGCTGGGGGCCACCACACCCGCGACCGGAGCCTTTAACGCCCTGAGTGTGACCAATGCGAGCGCCACAGGAACGGTGTTGTCGCTGGCGAACACGTCGGGATCTGGAAGCCAGTACAACATCGAGGTGACCGGATCCGCGGCCGCACTGCCGAACAACGGACTGATTTATCACGATGTCACCTACAACCGGTATCCGTTCTGGTACTCGAACGGAGCGAACGCTGGGATCTGGGCGCAGGCAGCGGGGATCTACGGCTGGAGCTCGCATCCGAGCGATCCACGGGCCAACGGCGTGGGTGGCCTGGACACAGGGCTGTACCGGCATAGCGCGGGGTATATCTGCGCTTCGGCTTCACCGCTGACGCCGAGCTGCAACGGAACGCTGGGGGCGCAGTCATTCCATGAGGCGCTGACAACCCCGTCGAGTTCCTCGGCGGCATGTACGGCGGGCGACTTCACGGACGACGCGAACTACCACTATGTGTGCGTCGCGGCGAACACGTGGAAGCGAGTTGCGCTCAGCAGCTTCTAGAGGCGTGAGGGGAACGCGGGCTGGCAAGAAGTGTTCCAAGACAAGGGATGAGACGAGACGGTGAAGAAGACGGAGAACGATCTCCAAGCGCTGCTTGTGCTAGGCAGGCTGATGGAACGGCATCCCGAAATTACCCTGAGCGCAGCAGAGAGGCTGGTGCGAGTGCGGGACCGGAGTGGCCGAACGAGACCGCTGGTAGCCAATGCAGCACAAAGGCAATTCGAATCCAGACGCGGAAGAGAGAACGTGGTGCTGAAGGCCCGGCAGATGGGCATGAGCACATGGATTGCGGGACGGTTTTTTTTGCGGACGATCACGCGGCCGGGAACTTTGACCCTGCAGGTGGCGCATACACGAGAGGCGGCGGAGGCGCTGCTGGGGTCCGCGCGGAGAATGTGGGAGGAGCTGCCGGAGCCATTGCGCGAGGGACCGCTGCGACTGAGTCGAGCCAGCGCCGGGCAGATGGTTTTTGAAGAGCTCGGCAGCGAGATCCGGGTGGCGAGCGCGTCGGATGCGAATGCGGGACGCGGGCTGAGTGTGCAGCAGCTGCATTGCAGTGAGGTGAGCCGGTGGCCGGGGGATGCATCGGCTACACTGGCGGGTTTGCGAGCGGCGCTGGCTCCCCGGGGTGAGCTGGTGTTGGAGAGTACGCCGAACGGGGCTTATGGGGCGTTCTATGAGGCCTGGCAGGCAGCGGTAGAAGCGTCTGGTGTACCTGACCAGGGTGATTCGGGGCCCATGATGCGGCATTTTCTGCCCTGGTGGATGGAGCCTGCCTATGTGGGGGCGCCGGTTTCACGGAAAGAGATGACGGCCGAAGAGATGCAGATGGTCGAGCGGCATGGGTTGTCGCCTGTACAGATCGGATTTCGGCGCGGGTTGGAGCGGAGTTATGGGGCTCTGCGGTCGCAGGAGTTTGCGGAGGATCCGGAGACCTGCTTTCGGGCTACGGGAGCGTGTTGCTTTGAGATTGAAGCGCTGGAGCGGCGATTAGCTGAGGTGCCCGAGACGTTTGGGCGAAGGCGGAATGGGGCGCTGCGGGTTTGGCTGCCGCCGGTGCGGGGCAAACGGTATGTGGTTGCGGTGGACACAGCGGGCGGAGGCGCGGATGGCGATTTCGCCGCGGTGCAGGTGGTGGAGCTGGGCACGGGATTGCAGTGCGCGGAGCTGCAGGAGCGGCTGCGGCCGGCGGAGTTGGCGAGAGTATGTGTCGAGCTGGCCCGTGAATATGGCGAGGCGCTGCTGGTTGTCGAGCGGAATAATCACGGGGCCGCGGTGCTGGCGTTCGCCGAGACGGAGCAGCAGTATGGACGGGTGTACCGGCAAGGTGAACAGGCGGGCTGGTTGACCTCCGCGGCATCGAAGCCGGAGATGATTGCGCGACTGGGGACGCTGCTGTCCGGGTCGCCGGAGCGGTTTATGAGCCGGTGGCTGTTAGGCGAGTGCCGGAGCTTTGTGGCCGATGAGCACGGGCGCGGCGCGGCGGCGGCGGGAGCGCATGACGATCTGGTCATGGCGATGGCCATAGCTCAGGCGGTTCGGGCGGAGGTGCTGATGGGTGATCCTGAGGCGCGCGATCCTGAGGCGGTTCGGAGTTTTGTTCAGGTTTGAGGGGTGAGGGTTTGGGGGCTGGGCCGAGATGAGTTTTGTTCAGTTTTGAGTTGTGAGTCTGGGAGTTGTGTGGAGTAGGGTATGGTGCTGAGGAGGGGTGCGACGGCTTGGCGGTGTTGGCAGTGCAGGCGATCCGGCGAATGCGCGGCGGCGCGCAGAGCCAGCTGATGCTGGGGGCGGACGGTGCGCTGTGGGTGGTGAAATTTCGCAATAATCCGCAGGGCGAGCGGGTGCTGGCGAATGAGCTGCTGGCTACACGGATCGCCGAAGCGGTTGGGCTGACGGTGCCGAAGAGCGAAGTCATCGAGGTATCCGAATGGCTGGTGGCCAACAGCCCGGAGATGACGCTGGAGTTCGGGCGCGGGCAGCGGGGGCGGTGTGCCGCAGGGCTGCAGTTCGGGAGCAAGTTTGTGGGTGGACTGATGCCGGGGCAGGCCGTGGATTACCTGCCGGAGACACAGCTCGCCGAGGTGAGGAATCTGCGTGAATTTGCCGGGATGCTGGCGATCGATAAATGGACGGGCAACTGCAATGGGCGGCAGGCAGTATTTGAGCGTCGGCCCCGTGAGCGGAGATACCGGGCGACCTTTATCGACCAGGGATTTTGCTTCAATGCGGGAGAGTGGAGCTTTCCGGATGCACCTTTGCGTGGCGTCTACGCAAGGAACAGCGTATATGCGAGCGTGATGGGATGGGACAGCTTTGAACCTTGGCTTAGCCGGATTGAGGCGTTCCGGGCGGATACGCTGGGGGCGATCGCGGAGGAGATTCCGCCAGACTGGTATGGCGGCGATCCGGGAACGCTGGAACGATTGCTGGAGCATATGGTGGCCCGGCGTGGGCGGGTGCGGGAGTTGATTGCAGCGTTCCGGGATTCAAGCCGGGAGCCGTTCCCAAAATGGAACGGAGGGGCGAGGGTGGTAGTCCCTTATGCGTTTGATAACCTGCAAAACGGTGGCAAACTGGTGATGTAAGGTGGCGGGGAATGGATGAGCGAGTGCGGTGCGAGTTTTCGCTGATTCGCTATGTGCCGGACCCGGTGAAAGGCGAGTTCGCGAACATCGGCGTGGTGCTGCGCGAGTACGGGCAGGACGGGAGCGCGGCGGTGCGGTTCACGCGCGATTGGAGCCGGGTGCGGTGCCTCGATCCGGGGGTGGATGTGGAGATGCTGGAGGCGCTTGAAGCGGAGATCGCCGAGCGGTTTCGGCAAGGCGTGGAGGAGCGTGTTCTGACCAGGCCGGTGCTGGAGATGTTGGAGGATTCGCTTTCAAACTGCGTGCAGATGACGGCGCTACGAGGGACTTTGGCGGAGAGTGTGCCTGCAGAGATGGAGCTGCTGCTGAAGATGTATGTGGAGCCGCTGAAGGCGCCTTCTACGCGCAGGCGGGCGAGCGGACGGCCGGCGATTGCGGGCCGGATGCGGGATGAGTTTGAACAGGCCGGCGTTTGGAGCCTGATGCGCAAGCGCGTGCCTGCGCGGGAGTACACGCAGACGGGCGACCCGCTGAAGATCGACTGCGGGTATCGCAATGGGCAGGTGCGGATGTTTCAGGCGGTGTCGCTGGAGAGCGATATGGAGGCGGCTAAAGGCTTGGCGTTTTCGCTGCCGGCGCTGCGGGACGGGGTGCTGAGGGTGGAGGCGACGGGGTTGGAACTGACGGCCGTCGTGGAACCGGTGAAGACCGTCTCGGATGTGGATTTGTATCGCTTCGGGGTCGGGCTGATGGAGGGGGCTGGGCTGCGAGTGTTGACGGTGGCGGATCTCCGGCGCGTGGCCGAGACGGCACGCCGGGAGCTAAGAGTGTGAGTAGGGAGTAGGGAGTAGGGGGAAGAACGAGGGTAGAGAGTAGCGGGTGTTTACTTTCTGCTTCCTATTTCCTGCTCTTATCTTCTCTGGAGGGCGCGGCTTTGGCTGCGCCCTTTCGCTTTTTGTGTTTCTGGCGCGAAAGGAGTGGGAATGGGTTTGGGTGCGACGGTGGGGCGGGTGTGGGAACGCATGCGCGGACTAGAGGCAGGCGCGCTGGAAGCGGGTGGCCAGGATGGAACAGGCGAGCGGAAGACGTCGAGTATGCCGGCGGCTTTCGGGCTTGGATCGGGCTTTGGGCCAGTGTCTGTGCTGATGCCGTTCAAGACGGGCGGGATCGCGAATGCCCTTCCCAAGCCCACGGCGGCGAATCTGCGGCGCTTGGCGGAGATGCCGGCGGCACGGCGGGCGATCAACTGCATCAAGGACCGGATCGCCTGCATGGATTGGCGAATTGAGGTGCAGCCGGGCGTGGGGGCGGACGAGAGTGGCGATCGCGGGGAGCGGGCGGCGCGACTGGCGGCGGCCTTTGGGATTCCGAATGGGACGGACAGCTTTCGGACGCTGATCGAGCCGGTGATTGAAGACATCCTGGTGGGCGGCTTTGGCGCGGTCGAGGTGGAACTGGGCGATGCGGCGATGCCGGTGCGGCTGTACACGGTGGATGGCGCGACGATCCAGGTGAATCCGGAGTGGGATGGAGATCCGGAGACGCCGCGATATGCACAGGTGACGAGCCGGGTTGGTGCGGAAGGCCGGACGCTGCTGCTGGATCGGGAACTGATGTATCTCAAGCTGAATCCGCGATCGCACACGGTGTTCGGGCTGGGAAAGATGGAGGTCGCGTTCGAATCCATCAACAGCTTCCTGGCGGCGCACCGGTATGCGGGGCGCCTGGCTTCGAATGCTACGGTGCAGTATGCACTGTGGCTGCAGGATAGGACGCCGGAGCAGCATGAACGGCTGACGCGATGGTGGCAGGAGGAGGTGGAGGGCTCGGGACGTGTGCCGGTGCTGAGCTCGGAGCAGCCGCCGCAGGTGATCAAGCTGGCCGCGGGTACGGATGCGGAGTTGCGGACGGTGTGGCAGCAGTTTCTGCTGACGATGATTGCGAATGCGTTCGATCTGCCGCCGATGATGCTGGGCGTGACCGGCGACGTGAACAAGTCGACCGCCGGAGAGATGGCGAACGAGGCGTTTCAGAACGCGGTGATCCCGCTGGCCAAGCTGATTGCCGATCACCTGACCCGGGATGTGATCGCGAAGCGGCTGGGGTGGAACGATCTGCGATTCGTGTGGAGTGAGCTCGAAAGCCGGGATGAGGCGACCGAGGTGAGTATTCAGATGCAGCTGCTAAATGCGGGCGTATTGAGCGTGGATGAGGTGCGAGCCATGCGCGGGCTGCCGGCAAGGGTTTCTGTTGAGGGATGAGGGACGAGGCTTTGAGGAATGAGATCGCTTGGCTGAGGCTGTTCAGTTGCGAGTTGCGAATTTCGGAGTTGTGAGCAGGTGGGCGTGGTTCTCAGGATTAGGGAGGTGTGCTTGAAAGGTGCGGTGCAGGGGCATCGTGGCGTGGAGCGCGGTTTGGGTCTGAGAACGCTGAAGGCGATGGCGGTGGAGTTCCCAGAGGTGGCGGGACATCCGAACCGGCTGCCGTTTGAGGGATGCCTGACGCTGGTGGATGTTCCGAGCGACAAGGCGCCGAGCGGATCACGTGGGCATCGCGTGGTGCTGACGCGAGCGGCGGCGGAGGCGGCGCTGCCGAGCCTGCTGGGCATGGCGGTCGACTACAAGGCGGGATGGGATGGGCATGATGCACGGCAGAAGTGCGGCATCATCACTGCAGCCGAGATCGAAGGCCAGCGGCTGACGGTGAAGGGCTTCCTGTTTGCACGGGATTTTCCAGAGATGGAAGCAAAGGTCAGTGCGAGCTCCGGCACAGCGGGCGAGATGGGGATGAGCTATGAGCTTGCTGATGCGCATGTGGCGGATATGCGGGCTTCGGTTTGGACGCTGACGCGGGCGACGTTTACCGGAGCGGCGATTCTGCTCCGGGACAAGGCAGCATACCGGAACACATCGTTCCGGGTGCGGCGTTGCAACGGGCGCGCGCGGGTTTAGCTGAGGCGGAACAGTGATGTTTTTGGAGGGACGGATGGAAGAGATCTTGGAGCGGATGAGCGCGGCGGCAGCGGCGTTGGAGCGCATGGCGGAACAGATGACGGAGCGCCAGGTTGCGCTGGCTGCGGAGGCGGAGCAGACTGTGGGCCGGATTGTGGCCACGGTGGAAGGAACGCGCGAGGCGGAACTGGCGGAACGACTGCGGATTACCGAGACCAAGCTGGCGGAGGCAGAGAGCCGGATCGTGGAGCTTTCGGCGGCGGCTACGGCGGCAGTGGTTCCGGCGGGACGGAAGACGGTATCGGCCGGGATGACCGCGATGCTTGCGAAGCAGGGTGTTTCGGTCGACGGCCTGGAGTCTGGCCGGATGGAAGCTGCATCGCTGGACGGGGCGCTGGCAAGTTTGTCCATTGAGCAGCGGTTTGCGGTGAAGGCGGAGCTGCTGCGGGCTGGATTGCTGGGTTAGGTCTTCTGTTGAGGGATGAGGGCGAGGTTTCGAGGGGGCGAGGCACCCTAAAACCGAGAAGCAAGTGCTTCGCTTCCACCCCGGCTCCGCACAGGATGACAAACGAGAGAGTGCCGCGGCAGTTTGTACGCGGCTTGGCGTGGCCCTTGGGCTGCGCCTTTTTTATGGCAAAAGAACACAAGGAGAACGGATGAACCCGAAGTTTACGGAGATTAGCGCGGCTGCAGATTACATTGGACCTGGCGCGATTGAAGTTCCCATGTACCAGACCGAGATTCTGGATCTGGTGCGCCGCCGCGGGCCGTTTGGCCAACGCATCAAGCAGGTGCCGGCGACCGGTCACCCGTCGCGCTACTTTGAAGAGACGGCGATCCCCTCAGCTGCGGCGTCGGCCGGGTTTATGGATCCCCGCAACCTGGTTCCGCCGGTGGTGAGCCCGACCCGTGTCGAGCGCTCGGTGCCGCTAAAGGCGCTGGTGTCGCAGATCAATTACAACCTTTTCGATCTGGAGCTGGGCAAGCAGCAGGGTCAGTTTGCGTATCTGCAGGCGAAGGATCTCGCCGACACGGTGGACGGCGTTCTGCGCACGCATGACCTTGCGCTCTGGAACGGTGCGGACACCAGCCTGAGCTCACCCACAAGCGCGCAGTACTTCGGCGCGGCTGGGCAGATTGCAGCTGGCGGCAACACCACGACGATTCCGACCAGCGAATCGATTGTGGATGGTTTGAAGTCGACGATTGCGCAGATGCTTTCGAATACCAGCTTCGGTGTGCGCCCGACGGCGATCTATGCCAGCCCCGTGCTGCTTGACCTGATCGATCGCGAGATGAAGTCGGAGTTCAATGTGGTGTTGAATACCAAGACGATCGAGGGCGGGCTGACCGTAAAGACGCTTTCGACCCAGGCCGGCGACATTCCACTGATCCCGGAGTGGACGCTGCCCTACACCGGAACGCCGGGTTCGGGTTCGGCTGTGCTGCCGGCGTACATCGTGACGGAAGACCTGATCGAGTATCACTGGCTGGGGGAGGCAACGCCTCGCGTGTTCCAGCTTGGCGTTCCCGGATCGCTGGCTTCGCAGTATGTGGTGGTGAAGTTTGGCGCCGTGGTGGTGAAGGGTGCGAACTATGCCCATTATCAGGTACAGGTTCAGCGCTAAGCGCTGATTTTGGGCAGTTATGTCATCTGTGGCGCAGCGGAGGAGAAGCAGGTCCTTCGCTGCGCTCAGGATGACAATTTCAAAGTGGTGGCAAACGGAGAAAAGCAGGTCCCTCCACTGCGCTGCGGGATTACAACCAAGAGATTGCAAGGCAGGTGGGAATGGCATATCTGGAGCCGTCGGAGTACGCGGTATATGGGTTGAGCGCGGATACGGCGGATGCGTGGGTGGCCGCGGCGTCCGCGATGATTGAAGCGCATTGCCGCAGGAGTTCTCTATTAGAGATGAGTTATACCGAGCGGCTGCGGGTGCGGCGGCCCTGGGGCACGGCGCAGTTGAGCTATGGACCTGTGGTGCAGGTGACCGCTATGCAGGCACGGTATACGCCGCTGATGGAACGGCGTGAGGAGGCGCTCTTCGAGTATGCGCTGGTATTTGGATTGCCGGGGCAATGGGTGACGGTGGATCCGACCACGGTGATGCTGGATACGGTGTCGGGCGAGGTACAGCTTCCGCCGAATCTCTTCGGGCTGCGCTACAGCGAGGTTGAGGTGACCTACACGGCAGGGCTGGCGACGATTCCTGATGGGATTAAGGTGGCTTGCGCACAGATTGTGAAGAATGCGCAGGCGACGCCGGGGCTGAATGTGAAGTCGAGCAAGCTGGACACGCTGCAGACGCAGTATTTCAGCGGTTCGCTGCTGGATGTGCAGGTGCAAATGCTGCTGCGGCCGTTTGTCGCGGAACGGATGGGGTGAAGCGATGGCGGGAGCTTTGGGATTGAATGCGGTGCGTTTGGCGGAGACTGCGATACGGACCAATGGCGGGTTCATCGCGCAATTGCGCATGCCGGGGATGACAGCGAGCGGAGATGATGCCGAACAGCTGGGTCTGGCCGCACCGACGTTTGACGATGAGCCGGTAGGGCCTGCTGTGTGGCGCAAGGTGGGGGTAGATACGGCGTTGCTGCTCGGCGCGGGTGCAGTCGCCGTGCTGGTGGGATCGAAAGGGTTTGCCTCGGCGCAAGCGCTGTTTGAGGCGGCCGCGGGTGTGGTGGTGGATGAGGTGTTCTACACGATCACGAAGAGTGAACCGATTCTGTCGGATGGTGAGCCGTGTGGGTACCGGTTGAGTGTTCTGGCACCGGTTTGGTTGTAGAAGCGGGGCTGTTGAGCAGCGAGGTTTGAGCAAAGACATGTGTGAAGTTGCACAGAGAGTTCTGTTCAGTTCCGAGTAGCGAGTTCTTGAGTGATGAGCGTGCTTGGGGCGCGTGTGAGGAGATCGTGTGCAGAACGCGAAGGATACGTTTTATGAGCTGCTGCGTGGACGGCTGGCGGAGCTGAACCCGGAGCGGACGATCGTGGTGCGCGGGGTTACACGGCCGGGCGTTCTGGTGGACGAGAACGAGTTGCAGGCCTCGGCGGCATTGCCGGATTGCTTTCATCTGCAGTGGGTTGCGGAGACGGTGGATGCCCAGGGCGCGATGCCGCTGGTGACGCTTGGCTGCGAGGTCACCTATGCGTCGGCAGGCACGGCGCTGAATGGCGGACTGGACCGCGGACGGGCGCTGGGAGCGATGGATGGCGAGTTGCTAACCGCAGTGCAGCAGTGCCCACAGAACACGACGAAGAACAACTACAGCACATTGGCGAACGGCGACAGTGTGGCAGCCATGCTGACACGGGTGTGGTGGGGAGATGTGGCGTTCGGGCCGGTGAAGGTGAATCGCGACCGAATGACGCGAACGGCAACCGTGGCAGTGATGAGTTATGAGGAAGCGGGTGAGCTATGACCGTGACGGAGATGGTGCCGCCAGCGGTTCGGAGGGTGCGAGCGTATTTCGCGCCGGTGAACCGTGCGGCCGGACAGGCGACTATTTTTGATCCGGCACAGAACGGCGGTTTTGCGCTCGATACGCCACCCGCGCCGTGGATGGATCTGGGATGGATCCAGGGATTTACGCGAACGAGTGGGACCGTGATTTCACCTGTGCGAGCGGGCGCGCCTGCTGTGACGCAGATGCAGGTACGCGCGGAGATCGAGGCGACGGTGCACCTCAGCTTTGAGAGCTGGGGCAAGCTGCAGATGTCGCTGGCGGCGGGAACACAGCAGATGAACCTGCTGGCTGCGGCGGCAGGTGCAGCGAATGCCGGGTCGGGTGGAACGGCGATGGCCGCGACGGTACTGGCGGCTGGATCTACGGCGACCGCTTTGAATGTGGGTGCGAGCGCACAGGCAGCATTTCCGGTGAGCGGACTGGTTGCGGTGGATGTGGACTACGCGAGTGGGCAGACAGGTTTTGTTGGAAGCAGTGTGAGCGGGGCCTACCTGCGTGCGTCGGTGACGGATGTGGACTACGTGCGGCGCGTGACGCTGAATGTGGGCCGCGTGGCGTCGGTGAGCAATGGGGTGCTGACGCTGGAGGCTCCGTTGATTGCGGGTATCCCGACCAGTGCGATGAAGGTCAGTTCGGTAACAGGATTTTGCGATCGGGAAGGATCGGGTTTTTTCCAGGAGTGGTCGGCACTGTTTGTCGGCGAAGGTCAGCAAGGGGAGCGGGTGATCTGGCATTATCCGCGGTTGCAGGCGATGAGCGGGATTGCAGAAACGGCCGCAGCAAGCGCCGGTGGGTACCAGGCGATGCGGCTTGCGGGTGCGTTTCGTGCGCTGCCGGTTACGGATCCGGTGGATGGCGAGACCGTGGTTTGTTTCCGGAGTTATGTCGCCGGCTGAGGTTCTGCACGGGAAACCCGAGGCATCAGTGATCGGCACTGGTTCTGTTGAGGGTCGAGGTTGGAGGTTGGAGGTTGAGTGCGGATCACCATTGATAACGAGGATGGCCGCGGCGCGGTGGAGTACACCTCTGCGGTGGCAGCGGAAGGGCCGCTGACAGTACAGCGTAAATTAAATGAGCCTTCGCGGTGCACGGCCGAGATTGTGCTTGGTTGGCGAGGGCTGCCTACGCCGGTGCGGCGTGGGCGTGCCGTAGTCACCACGGATGCAGGTGCCGTGATGTTTACGGGCTATCTGGCGACCGAGCCTGTGCAGGTGTACGCGGGTGAAGGTGCGACGGGTCCTGTGTACCGGGCACGGATTTCGGCGATCAGCGATGAATGGCTGCTGGACAAGCAAGGATCGGGTGGCTCAGCCACTGTGGATGGTATCTCGCTGGCGTTGAATGGGCAGGCGCTGTTGGCCCAGATGCTGGCGCGTGTGCAGGGCGGTGGAAGCACCGCGTTGAGCGTGGCGAGCGGGATCACGAACCCACGAGCCGTAGGTGCATTTGCGATTCAGCGGGCGGCGGCGTGGAGCGTGAACGCAGGAGCGGCGGCGAGTGCAAGCTATGCGGGTTACCGCGTGGTGAATAATGCGGTTTCGTTCGAGCCGGCGGGCAATGCAACGCACAGCTTCAGCGATGCAGATGGGACGCTGAGCGTGGCAGAGCTGAGCACGGCGAATGTGCGAGAGCTGGCGAACGACGTGACGATCTCCGGAGCGGAAGAACCTGTCGTCTATGTGCAGGAGATCTTTCAAGGGGATGGCACGACAACGATTTTTCAACTGAGCGAAGCAGCATTTCGCGGGACGAATCGGAAGCTGCTGAAGGACAGCTTCACCGAAGCGACATTCGATACTTCGCAGTGGAGTGTGGGTACAACCGGCAACCACCTCACGTTGGGTGCTGGAGGCTTGATGATGAACGGCGGCAACGGCTATGACGGCCAGACGGTGTTGACGGCGCTGGATGCGATCGAGATGGGTGGGTTTGTGCTGGCCGAGCTTGGCGGTGTGGAGTTTGGACCGGGCTCGGATGGGATGCTGGCAGGATTTTACGGCGGCCAGGTGCTGCTGCCGGAGTGCTTTGTGGGTTTTCGGGTACGGCAAACGACGAGCGCCACAGGCGGCGCGACGGTGATTGTGCCGATGGTGAATGGGGCTGAGGTGGGAACGGTTTTTACACCCATTGCCGGACATAGCTACACCCTGCGGCTGCGGCTATATTGCCCGGAGATGCTGCGTTTGTCACAGGTTTACTACTGCATGGTGGACGGCGTGGTGCAGCAGTTCGGCGGCGGTGGGGCAACTGCCGCCGCAATGCAGATTGTGTTTGAGCTGGTCGATGAGGGCGCGAG
Source organism: Granulicella sp. (assembly GCA_965276885.1). GTDB lineage: Bacteria > Acidobacteriota > Terriglobia > Terriglobales > Acidobacteriaceae > Granulicella. Next base: position 530,126 of record OZ255702.1, read on the forward strand.
TTCGAACACGCCGGCTACGATCTTGTATGACAGCGCGAGTACGGGCTCCCCGGTCGCAAACACGCCGGGTACGTGTGTGTTTGCGGCGGTGAACTCGCTGAACCTGTACGGGTCGGTGGCGTCAGTCGTGGTGACACGGCCGGGCAGCCTTTGGGTGACGAGCACGCTGCCGAACGGGTCGCAGGAGACAAGACTGGTGGGCTCGGCTGGGCAGGGCGTTGACTGTGAGGCGGTGTATGGCACACAGGCAGGCACGCCGGGGAAGGTAATCTTTTTTGCTGGGCGCGTACCGGTGCCGGGCGAACGGATGACCGTGAGCTATCGCACCCAGGAACGGGCTGTTGCACGGATTGCAGATGCTGCGAGTGTGGCGGCGGAGGCCGCTGCCGGCTTTGGGGTCGCGGTGCCGGGTGTGAGCCGGTGGCTGGGTAAAGTGACAGCTCCGGTGGCACGATCAAGCGCGGATTGCGAGAGTGCGGCGACGGCCGTGCTGGCCATGGCAACGGCGCGGTCCGCGGCAGTTGCCGGGACATACGCGACGGTAAATCCGGTCCAGGATATCTGGCCGGGCGATGTGCTCGCGATTACCAGCGCGGGCGTTACGACGAATCTGCTGGTGAAGAGCGTGGCGGCAACGGATGCACATGCGGTGCCGGAGTTGATGCGCTACAAGATTGCGTTTGCGAACGACTGGGCAACGGAGTTTGCAGATGGACTTGGGCTGAAACTGAGCGGAACGATTGCAACCGATGCGTACTTGCCAGTGGCGGCGGCGGGTGGGCCTGCGGAGGTGCTGGCCAACCTGCCCCAACTCACGGTGCTAAGCCTTACGGACACTGCCATGCAGGTAAGTGCAGGATGTACAGCGCCGCCGGGAGGCGGTTTCGAAATCCGGCGTCGCGATTGGAATTTCGGGGTGGGGGTGGACAAGCCGGATCTTGTGCTGCGCAGTCCGGTGGAGAGCTTCTCGATTCCCCGGTCGGCGCAGGTGGAGCGGTTTTATATCCGCATGTATGACGCGAGTACGCCACCCCTGTATTCGCGGTGGTCAAGCGCTTTGTTTGTGAATGCACCAGTGAGTTAGCGCGTGCGCTTAGCAGGCATTGGCATGCACAACGGCGCAATCAAGACGCAGGGGCCGCCACATGACATCGAAGCGAGGCCGGAATCAATCGGCTCTGCGCGAGCGGCCGTGCGCACAAGGTGAAACGTTGACGGATTTCGAACAAAAAGTGCTGGAAGACCTGAGTGGATTGAAGGTTCAGATGCACCAGCTTATGGGTATTGGACAGCCGGGCCGCTTGCAACAGCTGGAAGGTCGCGTGGATGGCCATGAACGCAATATGCAGCGGATGAAAGGGCTGATGAGCGCGTTTTTTGGCGGACTCACCCTGGTGCACCTGGCTATCGAGTACATGGGCACAAAGCACAACTAGAGGTGTTGTCATGAGCAGTTGCGAACGACAACATCGCGAAGTGAGTTGGTGCCGTAGACGAGAGGAGCTTTATGACCCATGTCAACCCGGGTAGCGCAAAACAGACTACGCCGCTGCTGTTGGTTGTCACAGGACTTATTGCCTGCGCGCTGGCCGAACACTTCGGCTTCCGCGATCTGGTGACCATTGCGGTGGCCACAAATGCAGCGGGATTGGCACTGCTGACACAGAATCACACCCAAGTCACAAATAAAGATGGCGGCACGACTACTATCTCTCCCACGGGAGAGTAGCGTGACGTTTCACCAATCTTTTCTCATAACACCGCTGTTGCGGAGGAGTAACCATGGCAACTGTCACTGCTGTACCCACGACCGAAAACGCGTTTGAACGATTTATCGATAAGGTGGAGGCAATTGTCCTAAAGGCAGAGCCTGTCGCGCAGACGATAGAAGCGGCCGCTGTAGCTGCGGAGCCTATCCTGGCCTTAACTCCGGCTGGTCCTGAGTACCAGGTTGCCGTGAACGCGATTGTCGGCGCTCAGCAAGTAGCAAAGGCTTCCCTGGCGGCTGGAACGAATCTGACAGGAGCACAGAAAGCTGCCATTGCAATTCAAGCAGCCACTCCTGCGCTCAACACCATTCTTTCCAGCAAGGGTGTGTCGACAGGAGTGGAGAACACAATTAGCACGTGGGTTCAAAACGTGTTTAACATCCTGGCAGGTCCGGTGGCATCTTTGGTCGATGGAAAGTCAACGGCAACTGTTGTGACTAACTAACCTTATATGTACCAGCTACCAATGATCTGTGGGGTTGTGCTTCAGAAAACATTCCGGTAAGAGTAAGAACGCAGTCTTCGATAGAGAAATGCGTTCAAGGCCCGCGGGATTCGCTGAACGAGCTCAAGCAACTGGGCCAGAGCGGATTTGCAGATGATGTAAAGAACAGACAACAGCAAGAACAACAGCAGATTCCCTTCGGGAATGACAACAAAAGAGTGAAAAGCCTTTTAATCAACTGCTACGTTGCCCTAATGCGAAAGCGGCAGATAAGATCTGCCGCTTTCGTTTCGATCTGGATTATCTAGCCGATGTCTTCGGTCCAGTTCTCGAGATAGTTCTTGAAGTCGGTCATGAATTTGCCGGCGTCGGCACCATCGATGATGCGGTGATCGAAGCCGAGGGTGAAGCGTTGAATGGAACGTACGGCGATGGAGTCGTTGCCATCCTTGTCGGTGAGGACCATGGGCTCTTTATTGAGGCCGCCGATGCCGAGGATGGCTGATTGCGGCTGGGCAATGATCGGGGTACCGAACTGTTCGCCGAAGATGCCGGAGTTCGTCAGGGTAAAGGTACCGCCGGCGACATCGTCTGGAGCGAGCTTCTTGGAACGCGCGCGATCGGCGAGATCGACGATGGCGCGCGCAATCCCGAGAAAGCTCTTTTCTTCGGTTTGCTTGAGAACGGGAACGATGAGGCCCCACTCGAGCGCAACGGCGATGCCAATGTTGATGTTCTTGTTGTAGCGAATGGCGTCGCCTTCGGTCGCGGCGTTGACGATCGCATGCTTGCGTAGCGCCTGCACGGCGGCGCGCGTAATGAAGGGCATGTAGGTCAGCTTTACGCCGTTGCGCTGCTCGTACTTGTTCTTTTCCTTCTCGCGGAGCTTGACGATGCGCGTCATATCCACCTTGAAGACGGTATGGACGTGAGCGCTGGTCTGCTTGGACTCGACCATGCGGCGGGCGATGATGGCGCGCATCTTGGACATGGGTACGAGCTCGCCTGGTTGCGGCGTAGGTGCTGCGGCAGCCTTTGCGGGAGCCGTGGTGGCGGCGGCGGACTGCGCTTGCGCATAAGTAGCATGCGTGGCGGCATCGGGCGCGGGTTGGGATGCCGCGGTGGTCTGGCCTTGAAACTGCGCTATGGGTTGCGAGCCCACCTTAGCCGGCGATGAGACTGCCGGCGAAGATGGGGCACCCGCGTTTTCCATGTGGCCGAGAATGTCCTGCTTGGTGATGCGGCCGGAGGCGCCGGTGCCGGGGATGGCCGCGAGATCGACGTTGTTCTCGGACGCGATCTTGCGAACGAGCGGCGAGGAACGTGGCGGCTCACCCTGTGAGGCGGAGGCTGAAACGGGTTGCGCGGGGGTTAGATCGGCGTAGCTGGCCGCGGGTGTCGCAGCGCCGGGGGCAGCGGCCTTCGGAGCAGCGTTTGCGGTGCCGGCACCCCCAATTATGGCAACCACCGCGTTGATGGACACCGTGGAACCCTCTTGCACCTTGATTTCCGTGAGCGTACCGGCCACGGGGGAAGGAATTTCGGCATCGACTTTGTCGGTGGATATTTCAAAGATGGGTTCGTCACGCTGGACAGTATCGCCGATTTTCTTAAGCCACTTGGTCAGTGTGCCCTCGGTGATCGATTCGCCCATTTGCGGCATCAGGACTTGGGTGGGAGAGCCAATAGCCGGAGTTGAGGATGCGGGGGAAGGCGCTTCATTGCCGTTATTGACAGAAGTGTCGCGAATGGCGGTAGCTTCCGCGGAAGGTGTTACTGTGTCTTCCTGCTTAGGTGACTGGCCCGCAGTCTCGGGAACGCCTTGTGCGCCAGAGGAGGCAGGTGCTGCTGCAGTACCGCCTTCGCTGACCGTGCAGACGATCGTGTTCACGCCGACCGTGCTGCCTTCGGAGACCTTGATCTCGCCGAGGGTACCCGCGACGGGCGAGGGGATCTCTGCATCGACCTTATCGGTTGAGATTTCGAAGAGAGGCTCGTCACGAGCGACCGTGTCGCCGGGCTTCTTCAGCCACTTGGTCAGTGTGCCTTCGGTGATGGATTCGCCCATTTGGGGCATGAGAACTTCGGTCGGCATGGTGCGGCTTCTCCGTGAGGGCTGATGCGCGTCAGCAACTTGTCATTATACGAAGGAGCTTGAAGTGCTGGCATAGGCGTGGGCGGTTAGCGGATGACTGAGTTTGGTATTGCTGTATGTTGTATGTCGTTTGCTGCAGGAGATAGGGTTTTGTCCAGTTCTGAGTGAGGGTGTGGGAGTTTTGAGTTCTGCTACATGGGCGAACGTGTATGCAGCAACGCTTGAAGTGATTCGGCCGCGAGCACCTGAAGACCAAAGACGCGTCCGAAGTTGCGAGCGGCGGAGTCGGCCACCCGAGCGAAGGTGGGCTGCGAGGCGGGATCAGCTTCGAGTTCCAGCGAGGTGACGCCGCGATCCGTGATGCCACACGGCACAATCCAGTCAAAGTCTCGCAGGTCTGTAGTGACGTTCAGGGCGAAGCCGTGCGTCGTGATCGCCTGGGAGACGTGGATTCCGATTGCAGCTATCTTCTTTTCCGGGATTGAGCCGCCCGCATGTGTCCATACCCCAGTCCGCTTGCAAATGCGTTGGGCACGCACACCAAAGTCCTTGCAGGCAAGAATGAGCGCTTCTTCCATGAGGCGGACGAAGTCCACTGGGCCGAGGTGCGGACCTTTCTTTCCGGGAAGATCACCGCGGAGATCGAAGATGGGATAGCCAACGAGCTGGCCGGGGCCGTGGTAAGTAACATCGCCGCCTCGGTTAATCTCTTGGACTTCAACTCCTTTTCGGGCGAGTAGCTCATCCGGGGCGAGGATGTTGGCGCGAGTGGAATTGCGGCCCAGCGTGAGCACCGCGGAGTGCTCCATCAGCAGCAGCGTGTCGCCTACTGTACCCTTCCGGCGTGCCTCGGCAATCTCGCGCATGATGCGCAAGCCTTCCGTATAGGAGACGCGCCCGACTTGCAGCAGTTGAAGGAACTTACTCATCGGGTTAGAGGGCCGGCGTGGATCGGGAGCAATGCAAAGCAGTATCTTGGGAGGCAGTTCGGATGAGATTAATGGAGTTGAACGCGCGCACGGCCAACGGCTATCCGCTTGCGACAGTGAAGGTAAAGGTTACGGGTCCGGTCGATGCCGATGGATGTGTTGAGGTGACCTGCGTTGAGACGATAACGGAGGGCATGGAACAAGTCATCATTTTCAGCGATGAAAAAGGAGCATGAGCGACTCAGCGCAGGTTGTTTCGTTCTCTGCTTCGGACAGCGATGCCGGGGGCGACCACACTAGACATTGATAGCCATGCCCTCAACGCTCGAGAAACCGTCCAGCAGCGCCTCATAGAGCGTGGGATGAGCGTGGATGGTGAACATCATTTCCTCAACTGTGGCTTCGAGCTCCATCGCGGTGACGCATTCACTGATGAGCTCTGTAGCTGACGGCCCGATGATGTGTACGCCAAGGATCTCTCCGTATTTTGCGTCGGAGACGATCTTTACAAAACCGTCATGCGCATCGAGAATCGTCGCTTTGGAGTTGCCGACGAAGGGGAACTTGCCGACCTTGACCTGATAACCCTTGTCCTTGGCCTGCTGCTCCGTGAGGCCCACGGAACCGATCTGTGGATCACAGTAGGTGCAGCCCGGAACGCGATCCTTGCGCACGGGCCGGGCGTACTTGCCGGCGGCCTTGCTGGCGACGACAATACCCGCCATCGCGCCGACGTGCGCAAGCTGCGGAAGACCCGCGACGATGTCTCCGATTGCGTAAAGGCCCGGATGCTTTGTTTCCATCCATTCATTAACGGAGACGAAGCCGCGATCCAGTTCGAGACCAATCGTGTCGAGGCCAGCATCATAGGTGCGCGGTGCGCGGCCGACGGCGACGAGCACCTTCTCCGCACTCTTGAGTTGCTGCTTACCGGCGGCATCAGTCCAGGTGACCTTTACACCGCCGTCCGCTTTCTCAATCCTTTCGACTTTGCAGCTCGTGTTGATCTCAATGCCACGCTTCTTGTACTGGCGTGCGAGCTCCTTGGAGACCTCTTCGTCTTCGACCGGGACAATACGGGGCAGAGCCTCAATGATCGTGACCTCCGCACCAAAGCTGTTCATGACCGAGGCGAACTCCACCCCGACCGCGCCTGAGCCTATGACGATCATCGATTTCGGCATTTTGGGCAGCGTGAGGATCTGCATGTTGGTCATGATGTCGTCATCGGCTTGATAGCCGGGCAGCATGCGGGCGTCGGAGCCCATCGCCAGCACGAGCTTCTTGCCCTTCACCTCAGTCCTGGTCTGCTGCGTGTAGCCCTCGGCTTGCAGGTCGCGACCTTTGCCTTTGTCTTCATCGCTCACCGTGACGGCCCAGACACCGTCCTTTGCGGGACCGGCCAGACGGCCGTGCCCGCGCACCACGGTGATCTTGTTCTTCTTCATCAAGAAATCGAGTCCCTTGGTGTGCTTGATCGTGATGTCGTTCTTGCGCTTGATGATGTTTTCCCAGTTCACGCGCGGGGCATCGATGCCATCGATCCCGTAACTGGCGGCGTGCTTCAGGTGATCCCAGACCTCGGCTGAAAACAACATGCTCTTGGTCGGAATGCAGCCCCAGTGCAGGCAAGTGCCGCCGAGCTTATCGGTCTTCTCAATCAGAGCGACTTTGAGGCCGAGTTGGGCTGCGCGAATCGCACATGTGTAGCCGGCGGGTCCGCCGCCGAGGATGACGAGATCGTAGATCGTTTCCGCTGCCAAGGGTGATGAGCTCCGTTCGTGTGTGCGGTCGTGGCGCAAGGCTCGGCCCCAGGCACGCACGCGCGTCCCTGGGGAGACCTGACTGCTTACATCCCTAGTTTAAACCCCATTGTCCAAGCGATTCCTTTCACGCACCATGCTTTGGGCGTTATACGGAGCCTGACCAAAACACGCGCGCACAAGGAGGCGCGTCACCATGCAGGAATTCAAGTACAGCGACGCCGGGCTTGACCTTACAAAAGAGTTTGAAGGGCTGCGGCTGGAGGCCTACCGCGATACCGGTGGCATATGGACGATCGGCTACGGCCATACTGGACGAGATGTTTGCCCGGGGCGCCGGGTGAGCGAGTTCGAAGCTGAAGTTCTTCTGCGGGCGGACCTGCGCGATGCCATTGCCTGCGTGAACCGCGAAGTTGACGTGCAGATCGAGCAGCATCAGTTCGATGCCCTGGTGGACTTTTGCTACAACGTTGGGCGCGGCAATTTTGAACGCTCCAGCCTTCTGGGCAAGGTAAACCTGGAGGATTTTGCCGGAGCGACAGTGCACTTTGGGCTTTGGGTGAACGTCGACATGAAGCCTGTTCCAGGGCTGGTGCGACGGCGTGCTGCTGAAGCAGCGATGTTTCGGGGACAGGCAAAGAAAGCTGCTTAGGCTTGCTCTCCATTCTCCATCTCGACATGCTACAGAAGTTCTTTATGCCTCCCTCCAGCCTGTGTATTGTCCCAGCGTGGTTCGTCTCTCCGCTCGGGTCTACCGTTGGACAGGAATGGCCGCATCAACCCGGTCCGTATGCGGTGGCAGACAAAGGCGCTCACTGCAGGCCTGATATCGCACCAGCACATGCAGAGATAGCAACCCCGATGAAACAGGCGACGCCGTTTGCAGTGCCAGCGTGAACTCAGCTTTGTCCCGAAACAGCATTGTGCGCTGCCGGAAGGCCGGATCCATCCACGATTGCGGTCTTGCCTGGTCTACATGCAGGAGACTAGCCGGGTCGCCTTCGACCAGCGAAATATCAGTCGCGATGGGTCCACCTTCCGGCTCGTCAAGTGCGTAGATGTGCCATCCCGGATCGATCGCCCCCGTGATCACCACACTGAATCTGGCGCCCCGAGACACAGGTTTCGTCGGAGCCCTTGTGACCTTCCACGCTACAACCGGCTTGGGCGCCGCGGCAACGGCCGAATCCGCCGGTGTGGGGAGCGCAAGAAAACAAAGCGCACCCACTCCGGCCCAGGCTCTTCTCCGAAATCGCGTGCACATACGCAACGGTTCCTCTTTCCTGTGTCCTCGCCGCTCACAGCCGGTCTATCCGAGCGGCCAGCTTTTGCGTTCAATGTTGAACACATCCCGGGTCGTGCAGTAGCCTCCGCCTCCATGCATGCGCCCGATCAGCCGCAGCTGCGCTGGATCGATATGCAGCCGCGACACATCCGCGAACGCCGAGGTGCGCACATGCACATACACAATGCGGCCAAGCACGATCACCGACGAGCCACCCGGCTGCAGTATTTCAAACAGCTTGCACTCCAGAGCCACCGGCGATCCTGCAATCCTCGGCACGTCCACGATGCTGCACGGCGCGAGCTCCAAACCTGCAATTCTGGTCTCATCCGTACCCTTGGGCGCATTCGTCGCAGTGACGTTCATCGCCTCCGCCAGCTCCTCAGGCACCATATTCACGACGAACTCACCGCGCTCGCGAATGTTCGCCAGCGTGTCCTTCAGGTTGCGGTCGGGCGCCGCCCCAATGCTGATCCCCACGATGGGCGGATCCGCGGACACAATGTTGAAAAACGAAAAAGGCGCCGCATTCACATCCCCTCCACGGTCCTTCGACACCACCCAGGCAATCGGTCGCGGCATGATGATCGAAGCCAGCAGCTTGTAGCTGTCCGCCTTGGCCATTGCATCCAGGTCGAAGTGCGAGAACGCTTCGCCGGCTTCGGGAGGGGACGCGGATCGTGGCGATTCAGACATGTTTCGCATATTGGTTAGATGAGACGCGTCCGCATGCGTCGCGTCTCCCGCCCGCGAAGTCTTTTGGTCTAGCGATTCGTGATGCTCACGCGAAACGGTGGCTTCCCCGCCTCGGTCGAATCCTGCGTAAACGTTCCCTCCGTCTTCGCGGGATCATACCCCCGCCAAAGCCAGACCATCTCCTCCGGAAACTCCTCTCCGCCCACCGCGGCCGTATGCGGTCCCGTCCCGAAGGAGAAGCGGAAGTCATACCCTTTCAGCTTCAGCGCGTTCGCCATGCGGATGTTATCCATGGGCCACGAGCCGTAATTCGGGTTCTCCTGGTCATTATTGCCCTCCTGCAGCCAGACGCGCAGGTTGCGGTGATCTTCACGCAGAATCTTGTCCGGATAGTCCTGGCCGCCATCCGCCACCTGTGGATCTTCGTGCCATTGGATCGCGGTGAACGAGCCGATCCACGCGATCACGCGGCTGAACTCCCCCGGCATCTGCCACGCTGCGTTAAAAGCGCAGATCCCGCCCGAGCTCAACCCCGTAATCGCATGGGAATAGGCATCCGTACGCAGGTTGTACTGCTTGGCCACTGCCGGAATCAGTTCATCCCGCAAAAATCGCGGATAGCGGTCGGAGACGGTGTCATACTCCGTCGAGCGCATGGAATCCCGCAGCGTGCGATGCCACTTCTTCGCGTATCCATCGACAAACTGGTACGTCGGCGTACCGGGCGCACCCGCAATGTCACCGGGATCGGTGAAGATCGCAATCATCACCGGGATCTTGCCCTGGGCAATCAGGTTGTCGAGCACATTCAGCGCCGGGTGATCGCCATCGCGATGCACATAGCCTCCCCCATCCTGGAAGACCATCACCGCAACCGGCTTCTTCGGGTCATACTGCGCGGGCACATAGACCCAGTAATCGCTGACCATCCCGTCGTAGATCGTGCTCCGCAACGTCTGCTTTTCCGAAAGCGTTCCGGTGGGTACGCCTGGATGCTGCAATGCATCGCCGCTAAGCGCTGCAGGCGCCGGTGCGGGGCCGGAGTTCGGCCCTCCCGGCTGCTGCGGCGGGGGCGGCGCCGGCTGTTGCGCGAAGCTCAACATCACCGGACAAAGCAGCGCCAGGGCAAGAGCAAACAGGGTGCGCAACCGGCTCTTAAAGGTCATCGAGCCACCTTACAGCAAATTCTCTTACTGACGTTTCGGCAGAGTTTCCAGAAAATGGCGCAGCTCAGGCGCAGACTCCTCCAGAGCCTCACGCACGGTATGCCGCCGGAACGAAGGAACGAGTTCCTCCAACCTCCGCGTCAGCAGCCCCGACTGCAATGGCCGTGCGGCTGCTTGCCCCAACGATGCCGTGGACACAGCATCGAGATAGCTCTCCTGCAGACCGAAGACCCCCGCCACCTCCCGCGCAAACTGCATCCGATCCATCAGCTCCGGTCCGGCTACGTGCACCACGCCGGAGGCCCCTGCCTCCACAAGCGCCAACGTCGCCTCGGCAAGATCCCGGTTATAGGTCGGAGTGGATACCTGATCCGCCGCAACCCGAACCCGCTGTCCCATTGAGGGATACCGCAGCAAGGTATAAAGAAAATTCTTCCCCGCCGCATCCGGCCCATAGACCACAGTGGTCCGCACGATCAGCGCCCCTGGATGCGCCTCCATCACCGCCTGCTCGCCCTCCAGCTTCGACCGTCCATACACGCTGAGCGGATCGACCGGGGCAGCCTCATCGTAGGGTCCCGGCGCATCAGCTGAACCACTGAACACATAGTCGGTGGAGAAGAAAACAAACTTGGCTCCATTGGTCCGAGCGTAGGACGCGAACGCCGCCGGCCCCAGCGCATTCGCCTTTCGGCAAACCTCCGGATCCCCCTCGCAGCCATCAACGAAGGTCATGCCACCGGTACAAAGGATCAGGTCCGGGGTAAGTTCATCCAGTAAAACAGGGCCGCCGGGCACATCCGCGATCTCAGCCAGATCCAGGCGTAGCCATCCCTCACGCTGTTCGCGCGAACTCCGCAAAACGCTCTCTTCTTCGCCACGCCTCGCAAAGCAGCGGTAAAGCGCGGCACCTACCTGACCCGATGCGCCCACGATGAGCGGCCGTTTCCAAACCGACATGCTTCCAGTATGCCCTCACCTTTACCTGCTGATCGAACCTTCGCCGAACGGGCCGTCTGCAGCGTCTATCGCTCGTCGATTCACGTTCCCGTGTACTCCTCGCTGCGCTACGATGGTAGAAGCCTAGGAGGGTCATGGCGTCTGTTGAGATAAACCAGATGCTCGCGGCAGCAGTCGCCGCCTGTGAAGACAAAAAGGCGGAAGACATCCGTATTCTCGCCCTCGACCCCACCGAGAGCGGGCTCACGGACTACTTTCTGATCTGCACGGGCGCCAACGATCGCCAAACCGTCGCCATCACCGACGAGATCGAGTTGCGTCTCAAGCACGAGTTCGGCACCTATCCAAACTCCGTAGAAGGCCGGCGGCAGGGCGAGTGGGTCCTGATGGACTACGTCGACTTCATCGTCCACGTCTTTCTGCCCGAAAAGCGTGCCTACTACGGTCTCGAGCGGCTTCGCCCCTCGGCAACCACGCTCAGCGCGGGCGATCTAAACGCTGAAATCAAGGCAGCAATCACAGCCCAGCGGCAGAGCAAAGCCGCAAAGCATATAGCCGCAGGCCGCTCCGGCAGCACAGCGGAAGGGGGACCTACACGGCGCGCGAAGAGCACCAAATCTCCCGCAAAAAAGTCAAATCCGGCGAAAGTACCGCCCAAGAGCGCCGGTACCGCGAAGAAAACCGCTGCCAAGAAGACGGTTGCGAAAAAGACCGCGCGCAAAGCGGTGGCCAAGGCGTCCCCACGCTCTTCAAAGACACCCTCCAAAACTGTCAAAAATCGTTCTTAGCGTTTTCGTAAGAGCTATGTGGCCCTATTATTTCTATAGGTCTGTTACTTTCTCGGTTGCTCTCCGCAGCGCAGCGGAGGGGATCGGTGGCTTCGTGAATACAGTTTATGGTTGATATTTCCATAGATCGTTGAACTTGCCGTTACCGGCAAATGACAAATAGTCCCCTCCGCCAAACAGCCAAAGGTCACCGTTTAGGTCGACCCATGTCACTGCGCTGTCACGCGCACCCGGCATATCTGCCGGGGCGGTCACACCCACGGTGCCGTAAACGCCGTTTGCAGCCGCGGGCGCAAGGTTCGGCCCGTTTACCCACGTCCACTGGCCTCCGTTGTACTTCCATAGATCGTTCAGGTCGCCAAAGACTTCGGCATTTCCCTGGGATGCCGCAAATCCCAACCCGCCAAATAACCACATGGTGCCGCTGGCGTCGGTCCAAGTGGCGGCGTTTTGTCGTGCGCCTGGAAAGTTGCCAGATGCGGGAACTCCCTGCGTCCCGTAGGTTCCCGATGCCTCAACAACATTCGATCCCCCCATCCATGTCCACTGTCCCCCGCTGAACTTCCATAGATCATTCAGAACACATGGGCCGGCAGTGGCGGTGCAGAGCAGTCCGTTTAGATCGTTTCCCTGGCCACCGAAGAGCCACAAGTTACCCGATGCGTCTGTCCAGGTGGCGCCGTATGTGCGTGAACCAGGGACGTTACTGGGACTCGCTACACCCATCGTTCCATAGCTGCCGAGCTGATCCTCGATATTCGGTCCGTTGACCCAGGTCCACTGGCCACCGCTGAACTTCCACAAATCATTCAGCAGACCAAAGTTTCCATTCGTGTCCAGTCCTTCACCTCCAAATAGCCAAAGGTTCCCTGATGGATCGGCCCAGGACATCGCGTCGAAGCGCGCGCCCGGAGTATTAGCTGCAGCAGGAACGCCCTGGGTGCCATAAATGGCGGGAGAGATCTTACTCGTTCCGTAGTCGCTGCCGGTATTGGACCCACTCATCCAGGTCCACATGCCACTGCTGTATCGCCAAAGATCATTGAGGTCACTGCGCAAACCGGTAGAATCATGCCCGATACCGCCGAACAGCCAGAAGTTGCCCGAGGCGTCGGTCCAACATGAAGACACGGTTCGTCCTCCGGGAACATTGCTGGCGCTAGCCATTCCCTTCGTGCCATAGACGCCATTTGCCTCAATCTGGTTCGATCCGCCCATCCACGTCCATTGGCCGGCGCTAAACCGCCACAGGTCGTTGAGGTCGCCCTGATTGCCGCTGTCGCTCGCATCCTCGCCGTATCCACCGAAAAGCCAGAGGGCTCCTTGTTTATCGGTAAAGGAGCACGCGGGGTTTCTGGCTCCGGGAGTGCTGCTTGGGAAGGTAATATCTAAGGATCCATAAATCCCGGGCTGGTTAGTTAGGTTGCTGCCGCTCTCCCACGTCCACTCATTATGCACCGCGGGAGTCGGAGCGGGATTGCCGGGACTTCCAGCTGCTCCGCCGCTGCTCCCGCAGCCTACGATCGAGGTCGCAACGCCAAAGACGATGAGAGCGCAAAGAGCCCGAATCACCAATTCGAATACCTCCTAAACGAGATGCCCTGGTCTCTCGACCAGGGCATCCGTGTTAAAACGTCGCTCCGCTTTGTGGACTCTGAGCATAATTAGGAACTGTGGCAAATGCACTGGCAATAGCATCATCCCGACCGCTGCTGTCACTGCACTGAAAGACTAGCTGGCTGGGATTCGGCGTACCAGCGGAGAGCGTGAACATTCCGTTCGTTGTATAGGTTTGACCACACAGACTGACTGTGTAATGAATGGTTGCTCCAGGTGTGCTGTCTCCGAGATAAATGGTGTAGGTAAGAGCCGGAGCGTAAGCTGCTCCGGTGTTCTGGACTGAGATGTTCGAGAACACAGGTGCTGCGGCAACTGATTGGATTGGAGCGACCAGATCGTTGATCAGATTTTGCCCATTCGGGGATCCCCATCCCGTCACCAAGTCGTAACCCGTAACCGCTGAATAGAGGCTGGGGCTGGTCGCACTGAAGTTGTTTCCAACAGTGATATCGTGGAAATCGTTATTATAGTTGGAGCCCACACCAATGGGATACACGGCGTTGTTGATAGACCCGAGATTTTCCTTACTATTAAGAGCCGCTTGCTGATTGACCAATGCGGTGAATCCTGCCCACGTGGGCGCTGCAAGGCTTGTTCCGCCAAGCCCAGGCTGGCAAGCTCCGTCTGCACAATAATAGTTGTCGCAGTTCGCTTCGGCGGCAACGTCGGGTGCATTCCGTAGTGTCGTCGAGCCCTGATTCGAAGCGTTGATTACACCCGATAGCTGTTGGTAGGGCGGAATCGGAATACTGTCGAGATTGATTCCACCGCCGCTGCCGGGATAGGGATTATTGACGGTGCTGCACACGTTGCTATTTGAGCCCCATGCGGTCTCAGAGGCCCAGCTCCCACCGGCTCCATTGGTAATTAGATTGGTTCCACCAACAGCAGTAACATATTGGTCTTCTGCCGGATAAACGAAGGAGCCACTGACCCAGGCGCTTGAATCCCCAGCGGCCACGAAGACTGATTGGCCTTGCGCTGCAAGTTGTTGCAGTATTGTGTCATTCTTCTGATAGTCTGCAGGTTGCCAACCCCAGGAAACACTGATCTGTTTGGCTATGTTGTCGTTCGCCATTTTTGAGAAAATAGCGACATCTCCCGTTCCTGAAGAAAACCCCGATTCAGGTGCGATGTAGACCAATACCTGATCGAGACTCGGAGCCATGGAGATGGCGTCGATGATGTCGATAACCTGTTCCGTATCGTTGCCATCCGATGTAGCACTTGCTCCCAATAGAGCAATGGGTGTAACGGGTACGTTGAGCGGCTGGTTTACGTTTGTGAAGTAAGCAGTAATATCACTTTGATTGTAGCCATCCAGCTCGAAAAGTCCTATAGTTTGCCCTGCCCCAGTTAATGCGGTTCCCCCGTAGTAAGCAGCTCTTCGATCGCTGCCGAGGTAATTTCCGCCCGGATATGATCCGGTCGCATTGCTTTTTACTGCCGATGATGCGGCCTTTTGATACAAAGGCTTTGGAATAGAGTAGCTGTCGAGCCCCGCTATGTACCACAACGGAATCGATAAACTGGTTGAGGGTTCCCGGTCAGGGGAGTAAAAGGTACGGCCCTCCGTCGGATGCTGATAGACGTTCATGGTGACGTGAAACGCCGCGCTCATCTGAGCCGCGGTGCCGTCTGCCTCTACAATCAGCCGATTCACAGGTGTGTTGGTTACGGTGAGGCCATTCGCTTTGGCGAAGTTGATGACTGCTTGAAAGTCCTCTGACGTGGGGCCGAACTGCTCTGTAAATTGCTCGACCGTGAGAAACTTGCGGAAGTTCGGACTTGACGGCTGGTACAAGCTGTCCAACAAGGTCGTCAGCTGTGTCTGATTTCGCAATGGCAGCATGATGGCAATATGCATCTGCTGGCTGGCCGGCATCGCTCCGAGAAGTGTAGCCCGGCCGCTTGCGACGACAGGTTGAACATGCCGATGTTGAATCTGGGGAAACTGCTGCGCCAAGCTGGGAACCGTAATGGGCGACAGCATAAGGGATAACGAAAGTATGATTCTATCTTTCCATGACAAACGGGGAACCTGTAGGTAGCTCATCGTGTTCTCGCAATCGGGTCCTTCGTTGAAGATTCTCGGATTCCCTGACGGGAACTCACATTGTCACGTCGCGATAGGCGTGGCGCTGAGGCAAATGATCGCGATAGCCACAGAGAGGCTAGCACCGGAGCGATTCTGGCTACTCGACGGCCTTCATACAAGATCGTGTCTACGAATGCCCTTGATAGTTCCCGCTGAGCAGCGCCAGACGGCGCTACAATTCGCTGGGTAAAGGGCAGCTATTCTGTGTCCGGTGAACCTTTCATTTCTCTGTGGAGGAGGCCCATGCTGCAGGGGGTCTTCAGGCACCAATGACGACAACATACTCCGCCTACGATCGCCGTGGCGTCAAGTTAAAAGTTGAAGTCTGCCAGCCCACGTCACATCCGCCGCAGACCAAGGGCTGAAGGTCCGTTTCACAGTTCGACGAACGAACGATTCACCCTACGAGCTCCATCCGGCCCGGTATGCGGCACGTGAAAATAGGACCATCGCCCTGTCCATCGAAACGCTTACCGAGAAGCCATGCGCCTGCAGATCGCCTACATCAGTCCCCGTCGCGACCGCCTGAAATCAGGTGCGGCACAGGCCCTAGCCGAGGACTACGTCGCCCGAGCCGGCCGCCTCGCCCCAACCACGCTGCAGCCTTTTCGCACCGAGGATGATCTTCTCGCCGCGGCCGCACGGCGTTCCGGCCGCGTACCGCCCTTTCTCATCCTGCTCGACAACCGTGGCCGTTCCCTAACCTCCCAGCAGTTTGCCGAAACATTGGGCAGCCTTCGCGACAATGCCACCCAGGAAGTGCTGCTGGCCATCGGGCCCGCCGATGGCTGGTCCCCGGAAGCACGCAACCAGGCGGCATTGCTGCTATCCTTCGGCGCCATGACCCTGCCGCATGAGCTTGCACTCGTGATATTGGCCGAGCAAACCTACCGCGCGCTCACCATTCTCGCCGGTCACCCCTACCACGGCGGCCATGAATAGCAGCAGTTGCTTCGAGCCCACAAAGAAACTCTACCGCCTAGGCTGACGACCGTACCCGCTCCTCTGTATCGTTCTCGTTGCAGCCGTTTCTGGAGGTTTGCAGTGAGCGACACCATTTTTGGTCAGTTCCCTATCGTCAATTACGAAGGTCCCGCAAGCGACAACCCCTTCGCTTATCAGTACTACGACGCCGACAAAACCGTGCTGGGCAAGCCCCTCGGCGAGCACCTCCGCTTCGCCGTGGCGTATTGGCACAGTCTGGCGATGAATGGCAGCGATCCGTTCGGAGCGCCCACGATTAATCGGCCCTGGATGCGCGAAACGCCGACCGGCCCCGATCCCATTCAGTCCGCCAAAGACAAGGCCGACGCGGCATTCGATCTCTTCCGCATACTGGACCTTCCCTTTTTCTGCTTTCACGATCGCGATATCACTCCTGAAGGCGACGGCCTCAAGGGAACACTGAACAATCTGCACACCCTCGCCGACTATCTCCAAAAGAAGATGGAACACTCATCGACCAAGCTGCTCTGGGGCACGGCGAACCTATTCTCGCATCCACGCTTCATGTCCGGCGCGGCTACCAACCCCGATCCTGAGGTCTTCGCCTGGAGCGCCACTACCATCAAGCACTGCATGGACGTCACCATGCAGCTTGGCGGCTGCAATTACGTGCTCTGGGGCGGTCGCGAGGGCTACGAAACCCTGCTCAACACCGATATGAAGCAGGAGCTCAACCAGTTCGCCCGCATGCTCCACCTCGTGGTCGATTACAAGCACAAGACCGGCTTCAAGGGTCTGATCCTCCTCGAGCCCAAACCCAAGGAGCCCACCGCGCACCAGTACGACTTCGACGCCGCCACCGTCTTCGGCTTCCTTTGCAAACACGGCTTGGAGAATGAGGTAAAGCTGAACTTGGAGGCCAACCACGCGCTGCTCGCCGGCCACAGCTTCGAGCACGAGATCGCCACCGCGGCCGACCTCGGCATCCTCGGCTCACTCGACATCAACCGCGGCGACCCCCTGCTGGGCTGGGACACCGACCAGTTCCCCAACGACCTCTACGCGATGACGCTCTCCATGTACCACGTCATCCGCAACGGGGGCCTCGGCCTGGGCGGCATGAACTTCGACGCCAAAGTCCGACGCCAGTCCATCGACCCCGAAGACCTCATCCACGCCCACATTGGCGGTGCCGACCTATGCGCCCACGCCTTTCTCATAGCCGCCAAAATGCACGAAGACGGCACCCTCAAGCAGGTCATCGATGAGCGTTATGCCGGCTGGCAAAAGCCCGAAGCGCAGGACATGCTCTCCGGCAGGCTGACACTGGAGCAGATCGCCGATCAGTCTGTAAATAATGGCCTCAACCCCCAGCCGCGATCCGGCCAACAGGAGAGGCTGGAAAATGTGTTTGTTCGCCAACTAAAGTAGAGGTGATTAAGTTCCAGAAGAGAGACCTCATTCTTACGGACGAGGTCTTCTCTTTGGGTGAATCAAACGCGACTGAATGCAGGTCAGAAGTTCAGTTTGAGCTGGAACTCCGTGGTACGCGGCGCTCCCTGATCGAAGGTGCCTGCACCACGCTGGACGCGCACACCGTTCTGGTCGGCAACCGTGCTACCGCCATTGAGTGCACTTCCCGCGCTGCCCGTGAGAATGCCGGACAGTGGTGCGAAGTTTGCAAGATTGGCTACGTTGTAAACTGCAATTCCGGGGACAAGGCTAAGTCCTTCCCGCAGTTTTGCGAGGCGTATTGGATAGAAAGCATTCACGTCAAATGACCGGAAAGCAGAGTTCGGGAGAGCACTGCCAGTGAAAGGTGTTAATGGCTGCTGAACCGCGTTCGCCGCGACTAGTTCCCCATTGGTAAACAATCCAGCACTTATAAGCGCATTGCCGGCCGGAGTCGGTGTGCCGGCACGCGTGGAATTGTAATTGTTGATGGCGGCAGACAACGATCCCGGCTTAACCCGATGCATGTAGTCGCCAGGGAGTGTTCCGGGAAGCAGATCGCCTGTTGTACCGTCTCCCGTGACATCGGTGCGGAAGATCTCGCCGCCTCCGGTGACTGGCAACGTCAACGTCGACGGTGGAGCTGAGAAGAAGTGCCCGATCAAGCCGATCTGCGGCCCATACTTGAGAAGAAGCGACCCGCCAAAGCTCAGTTCATTCGTGCGGTCGTTGCTTGCCCGACCCGAGTAAGATTTGGGATCGTACATGTCGTAAGGCGTTGAATTGAAGAATTGGTCGGAGCTACCCGCCGCAGAGTTTGCACCAGCATCTGTCTGAACGAGCGAGAAACTGTAGGAAATCTGAAAACTTACGCTTTCGATGCCGGGAGCCGGGCGATTACGCACCTGCTTCGCCGTCATCTGAAGAGCGTCATAACTCGATTGTCCCGCCGGCAGAATAAAATAGCCAGCACCGACGTTCGGGTTAATGCCCGCAAAGGCAGCCCCGGTGCTCGGTGTAAGCCCATTGAGGCTGGCGGGAGCACCTCCGTACACGGTAATACCGGAATCAAGACCAAAGGAGGCGAAGTTGGTTATGGTGGCTCCGTTCGCGATCGCACAATCGATCGATGCCGCAGTCGAGCCCTGCGGACACATTGGATAACCCGCGTAGCCGGTCATAGGATTCGGCGCCAGTGTGGTTGCAATGGCGTTCTTAGCAGCTGCAGCGTTCAGGTGATTGGCCGAACCGACATGGTTTACGTCGATAACGAGCGGCACCTTCAGAGTGCCGTTGTGAATGTAATCCACGTCGATGATGGTACCCTTTGCGATCTGCTGTTCGATGCCTCCGTTGATCTGGATCGAGTACGGCGTCCGGTAGGGAGCGCCGTACACCGAGCCGCCCACCGTGTTATAGAGAGTATTCCCAATATAAGCCGGATTGCTTGCCGTGTTGTGCGCCTGGGTTGCCGCTTGATACGCCTGGAACGCGCCCAAAATATACGGTGCGGCCTGTGCGATCGAGTAGTTGCAGAAGGTAGAAAGAGGAACACCGTTCACCGATTGCAACAGGCCTCCGCCTGGCAGCGGAACCGAGTTCGTGCCACCGCAGAGTGCAGTGCTATTGAAGA
The DNA here is from genome assembly GCA_965276885.1 of Granulicella sp. Lineage (GTDB taxonomy): Bacteria > Acidobacteriota > Terriglobia > Terriglobales > Acidobacteriaceae > Granulicella. Next base: position 549,770 of record OZ255702.1, read on the forward strand.
AGGGACCGGAGGTGTTTACAACGGTTGAGCGACCGTTCGATGTGTTGTTGAAGATATCGTTCTCATAGAAGATCCCAATGCCGCCACGGACGGAGAATTTGTGTGCACCCGGGCTGAAGACAAATCCGGCCTGGGGAGCAACATTGCCATAAGGCTGATGCACCGACTGACCCAGCCCTGCCTGGAATTGATCAAATAGAGCGGTGCTGCCCGTGCAACCTGGAAACTGCAACGAGGACACTACAGAGGAACATGGGGGTGTGGGGAGGTCCTGGTTGGCACGGTCCGTGTCGATGCTGTAACGGAGACCGGCAATCACGGTAAGGCTCTGGGTGGCCTTCCAAGTGTCAGCCACATAGTAGCCGCTGCGCCAGTCTTCGACCCCGCCACCCGGCAGACCAAACGCTGGCTTTTCTGTGAAAATCTCGTTGCCGTTACCGATTGTGACCGAGTCTGCCTTGTAGCCGTTGATCGGATCTCCGGGGCAGGCCACACCCGATGCGGCACCATAACACTGAGCCAGAGGCGCAGCCTGGCCGAACGTCGTATACGGCACGTTGCCGAAGAACTTGGCAAACCCACCCCCAAGTAGCCGGTTGAGGCTGGCACCGTATTTGACGGTATGGCTACCTTTCGTCCAGGTGCCGTCGTAGCGGACTTGTTTGTCAGACTGGAAGGTTCCCTGCGGCGCTAGGTAGTTGGGACCGGCATAAAATCCGAGGCCCAAAACCTCTAAGCCGTCGTTTGGATTGTAGATTCCGGTATCACCCGCGGTAGTATCCGTGATCAGGTTGTGAAACTTTTCGTAACTGACACGGAAGGAATGCGTGAACTTGCCGCTGGTGAAGTCTGCGCCGCCGACGATACCCGGAATATTGTCCTGGTTCTTATAAATGGAGTAGAGATAAGTAAAATTCGCATTCGCCGCGTTTGCTTCATAGTAAGCACGGGCAAAGTAGTGACCATGGAAGGGACCGTTGTAGTCCAAGCGGCCAACCGAGAACGTGTCCCGGAATGGCTCGGGAAGAAGAGGATACCGCTGGAGAATCGGCTCGCTCAGCGCGGGATCGCCCGCGATCTGTGATGGGTCAGAGAAGATCGCACTACTTGTAGCCGATGCATCCGAGTCTTGCTTGATGCGCTCCAAATCCCCAAAGAAGAACAGCTTATTCTTGACGATTGGGCCGCCCATGCTGCCGCCAAACTGATTCCGCTGAAACGGGGCATCGAAACCGTTCGTAGTGCGCGCGAAACCAGCCCGATGGTCCTGAAAATTGTAGAAGAGTTGGCCGTGAATCGTGTTCGTGCCCGAAGGGGATGAAACAAGCACCTGCCCCGTGGAGGTCACCTCGCCGGAAACGTCCTGCGTAGAGCGGTTAAGCTGAAACTCGTCCACCGCCCCTGTTGGCACATTAATGATCGTAGTTCCGACCGTCTCATCCGTAATGTCTTGGCCGTCATACAGAATGCGGGTTGTACGGCCGGAGACACCATCAACGGAAATAGACGAGTAGCCTGCCTTAGTCGGATCAAAGGTCTGACCGTCTTGCAGGATGACGCCGGGCTCAACCTGTGCAAGATCAAGAAAATTGCGCCCATTAATCGGCAGACTTTGAACCTGATCTCGCGTGAGCACGTCTTGAACGCCTGCTTGGTCAGTGTTGACCTGCAGTTGACCTGCGTTTACCTCAACGGTCTCGCCCGCATTGCCAACCGTGAGCTTTTCACTGCCGGCAGTCGCCGTACCCGTACGAATCACAGTTTTTACGCGCAGTTGCTGAAAACCGGTTGCGGTGATTGCGACAACGTAGTTGCCTGGAATCAGAGGCCCAAGACTGTAAAAGCCGCTCCCATCCGTCTTTAGCGTGTGAGTGTAGCCAGTATCGGGGCTGGTGACCACGACGGTGGCCCCAGGAATGGCTGCTCCCGAATTGTCCGTGATGGTTCCCTGGATCGCACCGCCATTGGTGGAAATTGCTTGGCCAAAGGATAGTTTGGGAGTCAGGCATACCGGCGCCAGAAGAGCCAAGGAAAGTGACGTCAGAAAAACGTACCGAAAGTTCATTTTCAAGAGCAACTCCAAGATTAGGGTCGCCATAACACTTGCACGTCATAGGCCAAACTCAAGTGTCGCTTCATCTGGGTCTAAAGACGTAGGGAATCAAATCGCCTACAGAATTACGGAGAATTGTGCGCAGGAATTCACCTTAGCGTAACCAGCAAGCCCTTACCCGAACAAAGTGACGAATCGCCCTTCTTACGGCGACCCCTCCGGCTCCGCAGTATTCAGATTCTGGACTTTTTGCCGCGCCTCGGCGATGCCGTATACCAGCGTCATTACGGTCAAAAAGAATCAAATGGAGAGAACTCCTCCTCGTCCTGCCTCTTCCGCGATGCCGATTCCCGGCGGCATACGCCTGATGGATCGCTCCCGGCCCCATGCCTGAACCCTAAGCAAGAGCTTGGATGTGTTCCGTGGGCTCGTTCGGCTTGATCCGGTAACCCCGCCAGCCGTAGTAGATGATGAACAAGTAGCAGAGAAACGGGAGAAACAGCGAGTGGTGGATCCCGATCCGGTCGGCAAAGAAGCCCATCAGGACAGGGAAGGCCGCGCCACCCACGATCGCCTGCACCAATAAACCCGATCCCCGGCCGGTGAGCGTGCCTAGATCGGCGACCGCGAGTGTGAAGATCGTCGGGAACATGATCGAGTTGAACAGGCCAACGGCAAGAATGGTCACCACCGCAAAATGCCCCGTTCCCAGCAAGGAGCACAGCACCAGAACCGCGGCTCCGACACCGCTGAGCGCCAGCAGGTTCGAGGCCGACATACGCTGCATCAGCGCTGACCCGATAAAACGCCCGACCATCATGCCGCCCCAAAACAAGGTCACCAGCTTTGCGCCCTGCTGCAGGGCAAGCCCGGCGATGCTGGGGTCGGCAAGGTACTTCACCAGAAAGCTGCCGATGGATACCTCGGCGCCGACATAGATGAAGATCGCAACGGCTCCCAAATACAGGTGAGGGTGGTTCCAGACGCTGTCCCGTTTCGCGCCCAGGTCCGCGGGGCGGAAGTCCTGCGTGACCTCTAGGCGGGGAAACTTATAGAGGGCAATCGCAAGGGCAAGCACGATCAGGATGCCCGCCAGCAGAAGATACGGCAGCTTCACGCTGGCTGCCCCCTGGACGCGGCTGGCCGCGGCGCCCGCCGTCGCATCCGCCGCCCCCAGGATCAAAATGCTGCCGACATAGGGGGCAACCGTGTCGCCCAATGTATTAAAGGCCTGGGTCAGGTTAAGACGGCTCGAGGCGGTCTCCGGCGGTCCTAGGATGGTCACGTAGGGATTGGCCGCAACCTGCAGCACCGTGATGCCGGCCGCCAGAACAACCTGCGCTCCTAAAAAGAAGGGATAGGATGCGGTAGACGCAGCGGGAAAAAAGAGCAGGGCGCCGGCCGCCATCGTGATCAAGCCGACGACCATGCTGCGCTGGTAGCCAATCCATTCGATCAGCTTGCCCGCCGGCTGCGCGAAGACAAAATATGATCCAAAAAAGAAGAGCTGAATCAGCGACGCCCGGGTGTAGTTCAGATTGAACACGGACTGCAGATGGGGAATCAGCGCATCGTTCAAAACCGTACAGAAGCCCCAGATGAAGAACAGCGTCGTCATCATCGCCATGGCGCTGTAATTCGTTGTTCCGGGTGTGTCGCTCGCAGAGTACGTGTTGCCTACACTTGTCATCGCCATCGGATTGAAGAGGTCGCTTTCTGCTGAGAGATCCGCGCATCGCACTCCCGGCGCAAAGAAGCGCAGAACAGGAGTCGAGCAAAAAGCATGGTACCTGATCGATTCAATCTTTGGCTTGCCGTCTCAGGCTTTCGGCAGTGGTGCAGTTTGACTCAATCGGATCAGGATTCGATCCTCGCCCAGTTGACAGACGCGTAGCCTGGAACCAGAATTTAGCGTGCGCGCGATTTCATGGCTTCTGCTCCTGATCTCTTTTGTCCCGGTTCCTGCGCAGATGATGCAAGCGCAGGCATTCTCTTCCGATGAGATCGCGATCTACCGTGAGCTTCTGCTGCGGTACCCGCTGGCACCCGGCGACCTGAGCGGCATGAAACCGGTCACGCTGGCGTTCGTCTCCCAATTGCCGAGTTGGGCTATCCACAGATCCGAACTGAGAGACGTGCATGTGATCGCGCCGTCGCGCAGTGGACGACTCCTGCCCCAAGAGATACTTGCACTCGCCGATGACAGCAGGGTAGCGCAGTTGCTCGCAGCCCAAGGCAAGCTGGTGCCGCGATCGCAACGTACCCCTGGCCACAGGTTGGACGGGCACGGGGTAACTCACTTCAGCGTGAGCGAGATCGCTTTTGACACCAGACACCACCTTGCGGAAATCGTGTTCCAGGCGGATTGCCGATGCCTCGGAGGCGAAGGAGGGACAGCGCTCTTCGAACACACGCGACAGGGTTGGAAGCTTGTAAAAGTCGCCGATGTCTGGGAAGGCTGATCAATGTACTGTAGAACTCAAACTGCACCACTACTCAACTTTCTGCATTGCGCGAGACTTACCGCAGCTTGTGTCCCGGACCGCTGTTTCTTCAGTCCGACAGTTGCCCTAACAAAAGCGCGATCAGCGAAGCTCCCTTACCCCCTCGAGCTGCCGGGCCTGACCTCGACCGCGTACCATGCTGGACAGCATGGCAGGCCTTTTCTGCGACTCCTACGGTTCCGCCATAGAGGAATGCCGATGTCCGAGCGACACACATTTTTGACCATTACGCGCGGTTTGTACGCGTTATCCCTCCACGCTTTTTAGCTTGCGAAATACAAGCGGCTTCGGCACAGCTGCGATCGGCACGGAGCGCAGCGGCATGCGATGCTGAAACGGTGTCCCAGGCGTCGCACCCGAACGGTTCTTCGGAGTTTCGTCAAACGGCAGAACCCGCCGCCCCGCCCGATACCATCGTGGCGATTTCTACGCCGCCTGGCCGCGGCGGTATCGGCATCGTCCGGCTCTCCGGTCCGCAGGCAGCGGAGATTGCCCAGCGCCTTGTGCGGATAGCTCAGCCTCTGGAACACGCCCGGGCGCGCTTCGTTCGTGTGCTCGACCCGCGGGCGGACACCGGCTCCACAGCCGCGCCGATCGACGAGGCGGTGCTCACCGCGTTTTTTGGACCAAATTCGTATACCGGCGATGATGTCGTGGAGATCGCCGCGCACAGCTCACCCGTGGTGCTGGAAGCGATCCTCGCCTCCGCGCTCCTCTGCGGCGCCCGTCTTGCAGAACCGGGCGAGTTCACGCAACGAGCCTTTCTGTCCGGGCGCCTCGACCTGACGCAGGCGGAGGCCGTTCACGATCTCATCGCCGCACAGACCCTGGAGCAGGTGCGCGCCGCAGCACAGCAGCTCGGGGGCGCGCTGAGCCGTCGTCTCGCCCCTGCAAAAGAACGTCTGCTGCACCTGATCGCGCTATTGGAGGCCGGTATGGACTTCGCCTCGGGCGAGCTGGACGACGTCGATATCGTTGCGCCGGCGCAGATCAGCACCGCCATCTCCTGCATTCATGCCGGGCTCGATGACCTCGCGCGCAGCTTTCGCGGAGGCGCGCTGCTGCGCTCCGGCGTCTCGCTTGCACTCGTGGGTCGCCCCAACGCCGGCAAGAGCTCGCTGTTTAACCGTCTGCTCGAGCGTCCACGCGCCATCGTCACGCCCGTTCCCGGCACCACCCGCGATACCGTCGAGGAGACCTGGTCGCTCGCCGGCATTCCCGTACGCCTCGTTGACACTGCCGGGCTGCGGCTGGCCGGAGAAGAGGCCGCCGATGAGGCCGAACGACAGGGAATCGAGCGCTCCCGCGAGGCCCTCGCCGACGCCGATCTCGTGCTTCTGATCCACGACGCCACCGTGCCGCTTACGACCGAAGAACAGGAGCTTGCGAAGCAACTGGACGGCCGGCCCCACCTGCTCGTGCGCAACAAGGTTGATCTGCTGAACACCTCTGCCGAGAACGTCATTTCAATCCATCCCGCGGCAGCCGGCCCGGAGATGCTCGCCGTTTCCGCACTCACAGGGGCGGGTCTCGATGCGCTCCGTGCGGCGATCCTGCACAGGTTGCAGGCCGAGGGCGGCCTTGCGGAAGCGGGTGCGCTGAATAACCGGCGTCAGCATGAGGCTGTACTGGAGGCGATGACGGCGCTCGATGCCGCCACTGCGGCCAATACCAACGGCCTTCCTCACGAGATCCTGCTGCTCGACTTGCACACCGCCCTCCGCGCGCTGGACTCGCTCACCGGCCAAACCACAGCCGACGACATCCTCGCCCGCATCTTCTCCACCTTCTGCATCGGCAAATAAAACCCAAACTTTAGAAGAAAGTGAGAAGGCCCGCCTTCGCGAAATCTTCTCGCGCAAAGCGGGCCTTTCAAATCACCGGAGTGATGCCGGTGCGCAAAGCATGTACTTACTTTTTGGGCGGCGCGATGGTGTCCTTGGCGGCCTTGGCGATGCGGAACTTAACGACGGTCTTGGCTTTGATTTTGATTGCCTCGCCGGTCTGCGGATTGCGGCCGATGCGTGCCTTGCGCTCCGCCTTGACGAGCTTGCCGATACCTGGAATGGTGAACTCGCCGTTCTTCTTCGTCTCCTTGACAGCCGTATCGGCCATGGTGGTGAAGAATGCCGCGCTCTGCTTGTTCGTGAGTTCAAGCTTCTCCGCCATGAAGCGGATCAGCTGCGTCTTGGTCATGCCTTTTGCCATTGAGGTGTGCTCCTTTGCACGCGTTGTTTTGAAGATGATGGCCCTTGCGGCTCCCCGCCTCTGCCGTCGGCGCACGTGGAAACTTGCGCAAATCGCCAGTATTCATGCGGGTACGAAGAACCGCGCCGAGATTCACCTTCCGCCTTTTCCGTGCCCCTTGTCAACAGGAAACGTGGGGTTTGATCCCTGTTTTTGCGGGTTTTTTGCCAGAGAGGTGCCTTTTTCGGTGCATTTCCTACAACTTTGGTTCCCGAATGGGGAATTCACGTTAAAACAGGGCACGCGAAGGCTCCGTGGTGGCAGCTGCCAGCAGCGGCTCATTCAGCACGTCCACGAGCGTCGCCGCTCGCCGAAGCTGGTGAACAATGGTCTTCGCCAGGTCCGGGGAGAGTACCGCGTCCGCGGCGAGCGGCGCCGTCACGCCCCAGTTGCGCGCACGCAATAGATCACTAGCTGGATGGTCGGGAGCAAAGCTCTTAGGATTACGGGTCAGCGCATTGGGCGCAATCACGTCCATGGCCGGCGTCTTTCCTCTGGGCTTCAGAAGCGGGGCGAGAACCCCACGGTAGCGCGGGTGATTTTCCGCGAGCCAACGGCGCAGGGCGAGCAGATCATCGCGCTCAGGGGCGTACACACCTGCGGCCACAAAGCTCTCCTTCGGTCCAATCTGTACGTAGAAACCAGCGCCCCCGCGCTTCTCCAAACCGCGCCGCGCCCACCACGCCGAAAGATGATGTTTGTAGGGCCGCTTGTCGGGCGAAAATCGCGTGTCGCGAAAGATGCGCATCGCAATCTTATGCGCTGGACGCACGTGCTCGGGAGCGAACTCTTCCAGAGACGCGTTTACGGTCTCAACCAGTGCGAGCAGTGGCGCCCTGAGAGCACGCTCATAAATGGGGCGGCGCTCTTCAAACCACGTACGGTCGTTGTTCTCGATTAGCCCGCGCAGAAAGCGCAGGGTTTCCGGCGTGAAAGACTCAGCCATACAGCCAGCTTACCCACTTCGCCGTGCAAGCGCAGGGTTAATCAGCTCAGGCCTGTGAAACGGCTTCTTTCAGACGACCGCGCTTGTACGCCATCACTGTGCCTTGCCCATCCAGAACGGTTCCAGCGAACGGAGAAGGGAACTGGCGGACCGGCGCATTGGTCTTGGCTACAACCACAGGCTCGGGTATGTTGGCAGCGGCAAGTTCGCTCTTGCTCTCCATCACGGTATCGGAGCTGCGAAACGACCGCGGAAGGTCAGCTGGCTTGAATTCGATGCCTTCGCTTACGAGTTGGCGGGCGGTGCGCGCCAGCAGCTCACGCTTGGCGTTCATCTTCCCCGCCGAGGCGACACGTTCAGCCTCTGTAGCGAAATTGTCATACTTCAGCAGATGCGCAATTTTACGGTCGAAAAGATCGATCTCTTCGTGAAGAGTCTTCAAATAATACTTATCGTGTGCGGGAGTCGCCATGATGTTATCTCCGTACTATGGGCTGAGATGAAAAGAACGGAGGCAGGCGCATAGGCGGGCGTACGGCGCGGTGCTCCTGGCTCAACAAACAAAGGGCAGCGATCCTTCGACCGCTGCCCTTCCGTCTGGGTATAACCGGTCTAATCGACCTTAGATAACCTGAACCTGCTCTGCCTGCCAGCCCTTGGGGCCCTTGACTACGTTGAACTGAACCTGCTGGCCTTCCTGCAGTGAGCGGAAGCCATTGCTCTGAATGGCGGAGTGATGCACGAAAACATCCTCGCCATTCGGACGGCTGAGAAAACCAAAACCCTTAGTATCGTTGAACCACTTTACTGTTCCCTGTTCCATAATCTGTTCCTTTGAAGCATTGATGTACCGCTGGACGCAATTTGGTGTTGTTTGCAAAAAGCTGCGGACGGCCCACTCTTCGAAAGTAACCAGATCGGATTCCTACGATCAGATTGAAGTATACCACCGGCGTGGAAAAGTGGTACCGAAGAGATCTTGCGGAACTGCAAAAAATTGGCACTGGCCCGCCCTCACCCCCTCGCCAGAGTTACCGGATCCCCCGGCTTTCCCGCATCGGGAGATGGCGAAACCGCATTCGGGTAAAGGTTCGGAATGGGCGCACTCTGCTGCTTCTCCAGCTCCGGATGGGGGAACGGCTTGCGCGGCATCATCTCCTCGCGCTGCGAGGTGTTCCACAAAAATATCGCCTCCAGCACCGCTCCCTGCTCCAGATCGTCCCCGTGCAGCCGGTCGACCGTGTCCATATCCGAGTGGTGTGTCCGGGTGTCATAGTCCATCGGGTCCTGAATGAACTGGAACCCGGGCAGGCCCACCGCGTCGTAACTCAGGTGATCGGTACCGCCGGTGTTACGGGAGGAGATCGTCGTCACTCCAAGATCCGCCAGGGGTGCGATCCACTGCCGGAAGATCGGTGCAACAGCGAAGTTCCCCTGCGTGTACACGCCACGCACCTTGCCCGTGCCATTGTCGAGGTTGTAGTACGCGTCGAGCTTCTCCCACTCCTGCGTGGCCGTCAGCGCGCCGTGATGGGCAAGATAGCTGGGCGTTCCCGCCGGATCAGGCGGGTTCGGCGCGGCAAAGGTGCCGAAGTGACGCCGCACATAGCCCTGCGAGCCGAACAGCCCTTCCTCTTCGCCGCTCCAAAGCGCGATGCGGAGCGTGCGGCGCGGCTGCACATTCAGCGCCTTCAAAATGCGCATAGCCTCCATCGCCATCACCGAGCCCGCGCCGTTGTCGGTGGCGCCCGTGCCGGAGATCCAGCTGTCCAGATGGCCGCCCACCATGACGACCTCCTCCTTCAGCTTCGGATCCGTGCCGGGAATCTCGGCCACCGTGTCGTACCCGTGCTCATGATCGCCCGTGAACTTCGTCTCGACGTTGACCTCGACGGTAACGGGCACACCCGCGCTCACCATGCGGGCCAGGCGGTTGTAGTGCTCGATCATCATCACCGCATTCGGGATCTTCACCGCGTTCTCCGGCTTCTGCGCCGCGGTCGCGAGATTCGCTCCGTTGTCGTCGAAGATAATGCCCGTGCCCCCGCCATCCTGGCTGTCACGGCTCGGCGTGATAATCGCTGCCACACCCTCGGCCGTCATCAGCTTCAACGCCTGCGCCCGCAACTCGGCCTGCTTCCGCCGCGCCGCAAGGTATTGCTCCCGAGTCAAGCCGTTGTAGCGCCGGGTTGAGGGCTCCTCAACCTTCTCCATCTCCTTCAACTCGGCCTCGGTATAGCGGTGAAAGAGTGGTTCGGTGATATCCGGTGTAGGACGCATGGCGCCCAGCAGCACGACCTTGCCCTTCAGCGTCCCTTTCAACTTGTCCAGATCGCCCGGGTCGTTCAACGGGATGTACACCACCCCGCCCGTCACCGGTCCCTTGGTCGCGGGCGACCACGGCGCGGCCTGCATCCAGAGCGGTTCAGGATCAGGTCCCACCATGCGCGCCCAGGTGTTGATCTGCTGCCAGCCCCTGCCAAACTCGCCCCAATCCTCAAGATGGGCGTTGCTGAGGCCGATGGCGGTGAGCGTGTCGCGCGTCCAGGCGTTCGCCTTCGCCATGTTGGGCGATCCGGTCAGGCGCGGACCGATGCCATCCTCCAGCGCCTCGGAAAGCTGCATGGCCTGCCCATGCTGAAAGGCCTCCGTCCGAATGCGCTCGTACATGCTGAGGTCGATTGCTTCCGTCGCCGGCTGGGGGCCGTAGTAGCTGGGCGATCGCTTGCCATTTTCACCCTCGGCGGCCTTCTTTTTGTCTGCGGCAACGGCGCCGGGCGCGAGGAGCACGCTGCTGAACATCGCCGCCATCAAGGCAGTGGTTGTACTGCAATAGAAAAAGCGGGACACACTACGGGTCTGGGGCATGTCAATGCTCCTGCATTTGAGGTTTGTTGACCCAGTATGACAGGAACAGGAGGAGCGAGCGCCCGCCAGAGATATGAAGCACAGCGTGGTTTAGATAGTGTCTGACAAATCACGATCATCGTACGAGGCGCATTTTGGGAGGGAGCGTGGGGCTTTAGCCCCACGCAAAGGAGAGCCAAATTTAAGGGCTTTAGCCCGGGTTCTCTCCGCTGCCAGCGCAAAACCCGGGGCTGAAGCCCCATTCTTCTTCGCACCGAATGTCCAAGCTTCATAGGCTGCGAAAAACGCTGCTTTTGGGAAGGGGGTGGCTTCAGCCACCCCGTAAATGCTTTGTTCATAATCTGGCTTTAGCCGCTGGGGTGCGGTGTCCGCCTGCGCAGAGTCTTTTTCCGCAGCCTGTTTAGCCCGGACCTATCTCCTAAAAAGCAAAAAAAAATCGCCCAGACACTACCTACCGCTCGCGACCTCGAGTCACAATGCGATACACCCACAGGTACCCCAGGTAGCTGAGCGCAACCGTCGCTACCAGCAGCCCGATCGGAAGGCCAACCCACTTATAGGTGATCGCGAAATCAACCCCCTGACGGCCCGAGCTCCTCAAGAACAGCAAAACGATAATGGCGCAGAAGGTCGCAAGGAAAAACGCCGTAAATCCCGTCGCCAGTCCCATCAACAGCGACTGAAACCAGCCGAGATCCCCTAGCTGCACCCCAAACAGGGTTCCGCGACGCCGTGCTGCACCGACATGGTTGCTAGGAGCCATCTACAGATAGAATAACCGGATGGGCGAAGGCGCGATCACAGGACTGGGTGTAAGCACAGGCGCCGTTGTTGGCGTGGCAGTAAATGAGGGGCTGATACGCGCGTCGCAGGTCGCCCGTGAGGTGGAGGTGCGCCGTTCGGCAAACGGGGTGCGGTTCGCCACCTATGGCGAGACCGGCGTGCCAACACCCGATCTCGACCGCATGCTCGAGGCCGTTCCGCCTTCAGTAGCCGGCGCCCTCAAGGCCAACACCTACTACTTCGTCCCCCTCGCCCTGCGCGAGCCCGACAGCGTGGAGGTTTCCACCCGCCGCAGCCGGCCGGAGATCTCCGATCAGGCCATGGTGGCGCCCGCCTGGACCGAGGATCTCGGCGACGCAGCCATATGTCATCGCAATGTCGAACTGGACAGCGGTCATCGCGGGGTCTTTATCTCCACTCGCCTGATGGGAGACCGCTTTGCGCTCAGCTTTGAGTTCTTCATCAACGTCGCACACGCATTTGTCGATGAGGCTGGCGTTCCGGAGGCCTTCGCCGAACTTGCCTGGCAGCAGGTCTTGAAAAATGTGCGCGGGGAGACCAGCCTGGACGCTTGGGAGTCCCGCAATCTTGCCCTCGGCCGCCCCGCAAACTGGGAACCCGACGCGCCCATCGCCTCCTCAGGCTCACGCCGCGGACGCGCCGTTGGAGGCAACCGTACCAACCGCTCCTTCGGAGCCAGCGGCACAAGCCATCCGGTAAATCTCAACGCTGCGGCTGGTCCTGCCGTAATCGATGAAAAAGAACGCGCGATGTTCGTGGAAAGCGCCTTCTCCGACGCCCTGGCGATCTATCTCCTTTCGCTCGCCCTCGATGTCGATTACAGCGAACTCCGCGAGCGCGATTATCCACTGCTTGCGCCCGGCGCACTCTCCGAACGCCTGCGGCTCGTGGCCGCGCTCTACCCGCCCAACGCCGGCTACGAGTTCTCCGTCCGCTATCGCCGTCGCGCCTAGGATGGTGTCCCGCAAGTTCGTCGCATAAATTGATTTGTCATCCTTCTATGAAAAAGGCGTACCTGTCCAGTGGTATTTGCGAATAGATTGCGTACAGTCTTCTATTCGTGCTCGGGGCACACAAGGGGGGTTCGATTCCCGGCCGCTCCATCTGAGGATGACCTCGTGGGTCAGAGGATGAGCGAGCTGGCCGGGCTTCCTTGCAACCGTCGCAAATACCGTGGGAAATTCTTTTCTTTCAGGGGCAGCGGTTTGTTTTTGCCTGCTTTTCAACCCTGCCGTGCGAAGCTGGTCTCGTCGAAGCAGACGCCGTGGCGCAGCAGCGCCCAAACGGCGGTGAGCAGCTTGCGCGCCAACGCGATCAGGGCTACCTGCGGGGATTTTCGCTGCTTCAGCTTGCGATACCAGGCTCCTGCCGCCGGCGAGTGCCGGGCCGCCACCTGCGCCACCTGCAGCAGGATCCAGCGCAGCGTGCCCGAGCCATGATGGCCGATGCCGCCTCGTTTGCGCTTGCCCGCCGACTCGCGCACCGAGGGCGTCAGCCCGGCATAGCTGGCCAGCGCCCGCTTGGTCGGGAAGCGCTCGATCTCGCCCACCTCGGCCAGGATCGCCATGGCCGAATAAGCCCCGATGCCGGGCACCGTTTGCAGCCAGCGGGCGCGCGCATCGTCCTTGGCCATCTGCTCCAAGGCGCGGGTCTGTTCGGCAATCGCCTCGTCCATCTGATCGACCCCCTTCAGCCACACCTCGACCACCACGCGGGCCGCCGGGCTCAACGCCAACCCCGCCAGCCACGCCCGGCCTTTCTTGCCGAACACATCCGCAACCGGCTTCAGAAAGCCTTCCTGATGCAGCACCGCCTACAGCTGATTCTTGGCTTTAGCCCGCTGCTGGCCCAGCGTGATCCGCAAGCGCGTCAGCAGGCGCGTCTGCTGGGTCCGCTGGTTCGCCATCCACGCCTCGGGCAACAGATCGGCCCGCGACAGTTGCGCCAGCGTCTCGGAATCCACCTTGTCATTCTTCAGCCGCGCCGACGCAATCGCCTTCATCCGCTGCGGATGCACCATCACCAGTCGATCGGCTGCGGGCCCCACCGCGCGCGCAAACGCCGGCCAAAACCCGCTGGCCTCCATCACCACTTGACGCGGACCGGGAACCTGCCCCAACCACTGCCGCAAGGCCGCGCCTTCATTGACTACCTGGCCCTGCTTCAACTGCTTGCCGCTTGCATCCACGGCGGTGAGATAGCAAAATCGCTGGTGTAGATCTACTCCTATGTGGGTCTGCATGGCGTACCTTCTTCGGATGGAATATCTGTGCTTCGAGCACGTACCGGAAAGGTACGCCTCTCTTCATCCCATCTGAGCGAAACCCCGAAGGGGCGCAGGCGAAGGACCCTGTGTTCCCGCGTAGGCGAAGCCGAGCCCGCACCCCGAGCTAGCCGAAGATAAAGGATCTACTTTCTTCCGCCCGGCCCTCAAAGTTGTCATTTCGACAGCAATTAGAGCAAAATCCTCACAGCTGTACCCAGTTTACGCAAGTTCTGAACCAGGCCTTTGCGTTGTCCGGAGTGATCTGGGGCAGAGCGTTGCGAAGTGCTTCAAGAAGGGCCTCGGGGGTGCGGGCTTTGGCGGCGCGGAGCAGCTGTTTGAGCTTGGACCAGGCTTTTTCGATAGGGTTCAGATCGGGCGAGTACGGGGGCAGGTAAAGCACCTTGGCGCCAGCCTGCTCGATGCGCTCGCGGACGCCGGCGACCTTGTGCGAGCTGAGGTTATCCAGGATGACCACCTGGCCGGGTTGGAGCCGGGGGCAGAGCACCTCATCGAGATAGGCGAGGAAGACGTCGCGGTCGGTGGCGGCCTCAATCGCCATGGTGGCGATCATGCCGTCCAGGCTCATGGCGCCCAGGATGGTGGTCACCTGCCAGCGGCTTTCGGGTGTTCCCTCATGAATCCGGCCGCCGCCCACACACCTGCCCCAGGACCGGGTCATGTTGACGGTGATTCCGCTTTCGTCAAGAAAAACCATCTGTTCCGGCTTCAGCGTCAGGATCGTTTGGTGGAACTCCGCGCGCCGCTGCCGGTTGGCTTCGGTGTCGCGTTCGGCGGCGTGGAGTGACTTTTTTTAAGCCGCAGACCGAGCCGTTGGGTCCATCGCTGCACCGAAGTCCAACCCATCCACATACCCGTTTCGGCCCCCAGCCGATCGCGCAGCTCGGCGATCGTCAGGTCTTTCTGCGCCTCCACGAGCGCCAGTAGTTGTTGCCGCACCGGCTCGGTCACCGGGCTGGGCGGCCCCCGCCGGGCCTGCGGCACGCGCTCGCGCTGTCCGCTCTTAGCCTCTTGCTGACGGATCTTGCGCACGTATTCCCAGCTCACGCCGAAGCGCTCCGCCAGCACACGGCACGAGCCCTCACCGCGCGCGTGGGCCTCCAAGATGCGCACCCGCAAATCGTCCGAAATCGCCTTCGCCATTTTCCGCAAACCGCGGAAATACCAGAGGCATTCAGCTTAGAAGGGCAAAGCTCGTTTGGGTATATCTACTCGGATACTGCTCTAACGGCTTGAGCCAGCTGCTTACTTAAAGGTTTCAGTCAGGGCTTGCGTTATTACCCACATGTGCTGGCCAACGTTGTTTCGAAGCCTTTTCTCGGTACGCAAGTTCCACTTATCATGAGCAAGCTTGTTTCGATCTTGCCTGATAACCTTGAGCGCATTATGAATAATGCGGTCGGAACCGTTTTGCGCCTTAATATCTGCAAAGGCATTTTCTAGGGCACCCATCGTAAACTTGTTTATCTTCGGGTCCGAGTAGGCTACTAAACCGGATCTTGTCACGAACTGAACCCGACCCGTTCTCACCCACTTCTTTAAATATTTCTTTGCTGACCGCTCGAAAAGCTTGCATGCTTCCTCAAAACCCTCTCTCCAGCGAGATGCTTCAAAATGATCGTAGGCAGAGCCTAGCAGCACCTTAGATTCGGGACTTAGATCGTTCCTAGGAGGCAGAGAGACCGAAATCGAAGCGTCGATAGGTTCAACTTCGTAGTATGTGTTGACGCCGTCGGCGCGCAATATCCCTATGCCCAGTTTCCGTATTCTAGTCATCACGGAAGGATGCATAAATAAGTCACGCGGAACCCCGATGCATAACTTGAGTTCCTTTTGGCAAGAGCGAGCGTAGGCAAGCCAGGTCAGTAGCCGAGGTTCCTGCCAATCGGGCAAGATCTCGACTAAGACGCGCTCTAATTTTCCACGAGTAGCGAGGAGCGTCGGAGGAAAAGGGAAGCCCGGAGAAGCCTTTTCTACTTTCACGGAGTACCCGCGTATGAGCAACCACGAACTGATCTCGTCGGCGACTTCGACCAGTTCATCGGGAACCCAGTTATACGCATTCGCAGGCATCGGCTATCGAAGAATTTCTCGAATCTTCTTTGCTAATGCACGGAGGCCCAACGTTAGTCCCGGCGACAGCTCGTAAGACCGATCCTCATGTTCCTGAAGGAGGCGGGCAAGTCTGACGACCTGCTGCTCCAGCCCATGCTCAAAGTCAACCTGCTCTACGGACTCCTCGAACGCGCGGTCGATTGTATAATTTGGTACTCGGATAATTTTGTTTACTACAGAGCGCGCCACAGAAATGCTTACCTCACCCCTATCTACGGCGCGTGCTAAGCGAGCAAGCTTGCGGGGGGCTACAGTATTGTTGATTACACCACTCTTGAATTTAGCGACGATCGCCTGACGAAGGCTGTCCTCTCCTATCTCATTAACGACATCCTGCTTGCGGAGAAGTGACGCGGCGGTTGTAGCCTCAAGCACATGATCAACTGTGAGAACTTGTTTGGATCTCGGTTTCTCTAACTCATCGAGCAGTTCGTCTCGGTACCGTTCTGGGAGATTGATAAGTTTTCTTAAACGCCGAACCTCTCCACGCGAAAGCGAGGCCAGTCCTGCTAATTCCGCCTCGTTCGGCGGTCGGCCATGCTGTTTTCTGAACTCTTCTTCAAGGTCCAGCAACTTTAGCGCCGTTGGTAGTGGGTCCCAATCCCGCCTGGCATGATGGATTGCAAACATCATCATGATGTTCTGCAGCCGCTCAGGTTTTGGTTGAACAATGACCGGGACTCTCGAAAGGCCAATCCGCTTCGAACAGCGCCAACGTCGCTCTCCATCAAGCAGGCGGTAACTACGCCCTTCTCTGAACACGGTTAATGGAACGAGAATACCTTGATCCGAGATGCTCTGCTCCAGGGTTTGCAGATCATCGCTTCTGAATATAAGACGAGGGTTGTCTTCGTTGCGTTCGATCAAATTCGGATCGAGCAGAGTCACTACGTCAGACACTTAAATTTCCCCTGCAGCGATATTCGTTATCAGAGCTTCTCCAGCGCGCCTGCGATGCTTATGAAAGCCTGCGATATTTCGCTGTACGTAGACGCGGCGATGCTGCCACCTTTTAGCGAGCGTTCTAGACTCCTTGCAGTCAGCGTAGCTCAGTAGAAATTGCGCTCCCACTTGATCTATGTGCTCAAGGAGAGAAGCTAGGCGGTCCAGATCCTCCAATCCAAAAGTCTGCGGTCCGTACTGCCGAAAGATACGACGGTTCGCAACCGCATAGGGAGGGTCTAGATACACGAAATCACCTGCTTGAACCTCGGCACGCATCACCGAGTCGAAATCACCGTTTATAAGTTTGGCAGACGCAAGAAGGGCAGCATTTCTCATAAAAACCTGCAAGGAGGGAATCCCACCGGTTCCCGAGGTGGCAAAGGGCACATTGAACATCCCGGCTAGGTTGGTCCTGTACAGCCCGTTAAAGCAATATCGGTTCAAATATATAAAGCGAACCGCTCGATCAACCCGACCCAGATCCTTCGGATCCTGTGCTCTTACTTTGTAGTACGCTTCTTTGCTGTGCTCCAAAGCGCAGAGCCTTGAGTGTACTCGGGGAGCCAGGTCACGAATGCATTCGAGCGCTTCAATCAACCCGGAGTTGATGTCGCTTAGAATTGCGCTTTTAGGCCGGAGCGCGAAGAAAAGGGCACTCGAACCGGCAAATGGCTCTAGGTACCTTGAATAGCCGTTCCCCCAAAAGGGCACTAACCGCGGCACCAGCCGCCGCTTGCTACCTGCCCACCTGAGGACCGGGACAGTGCCACTTGGGGTGCTCGCATCAGGCTCAGTTTGGGTGCGAACCATACCTGACCATAGCTAACCGAGCGGCAGAACGCAATGCCCTTAAAAGGAACTTTACTCGCAGAGCCCCTCAGGGGGGAGGGGGTGGCCAAAAGGAAAGCGCCCAGCCCTGAAAGCGCCACATCCAACCACCCTGCTCGGCACAGCGGAGCCAACCGTCACCACGGGAACCGCTCCACCACCACCCGCCACACCCGATCATCCACCGTAATCTCCTGCACAAACCGGCCGCTGCCGTTGTGCGCCACATCCTCCACCAGCGAGCGCACCACCGTCATCCGGTTCTCCACCGACCCCACCGCGGTCGAGTCGTCGAACTCCACCGATCCCTCGCTGCCACCCTGTATGTATGCATTCGCCATGCTCCGCTTGGAGCGAAAACCGCGCCCCGGCGTTGCCCGTGCCGTAACCGCGCATACCGCCAGGTCGGCCCCAGCAGGGCCGGCGCGGCTTTATCGGGCACGAAGCCGATTCGCCACGGCGAACTCGTCGCGCAACTGCGGCGTGCGGAGGTTTTCGCGCAGGTGCTGCAGCCGCTGCTCCAACGCCAGCAGCGTTCCGGCAATCGGCTCTGTGTTGGTCAGCGCGATATCGCGCCACATGCTGTACGGGCTGGCGCCCAGCCGCGTGGTCTCCCGCAGCGCGCGCCCGCCGATCGCTTCGACCAGAGCGCGGCGTTCCGGATCGTTCGCGAACGTGTCTTGCAAAAGCGCGGCGAGCGCGGTCGAAAGCATCTGCGGCAGGTGACTTACCCAGGCGCAAAGCTCGTCATGCTGCACCGGCTCCAGATCACGCGGATGTGCACCGATGCTCTCCACCCAGCTGCGAAACTGCCGCTCCAGATAGCTGCGAGGCGCAGCATCACTCCCC
The DNA here is from genome assembly GCA_965276885.1 of Granulicella sp. Classification (GTDB taxonomy): domain Bacteria; phylum Acidobacteriota; class Terriglobia; order Terriglobales; family Acidobacteriaceae; genus Granulicella. The sequence goes on from OZ255702.1 coordinate 568,213, forward strand.
GGGGTGAACAGCCACGTGGCGCCACGGAATAACGCCGCCTCCGCGAATCTCGCACCGCCCGACTCCTTGCCGGCCATCGGATGACCCGGCAGAAAGCTGGCTTGTCCCGGGCCGTTGTAAAGTCCGCGAGTCCGATCCACCAGCAGGCGTTTCGTTGAGCCCACGTCGGTAACGAGTTGCCCTTCACGCAACACCGGCGCCAGCCGTTCCAGCCAGTCGAGAATGGGAAGCACAGGCGTAGCGAGCACATACATATCGGCTAGACGGGAAGCAAATACCGCTTCCCGGCTGGGCAGGATGTGATCGATAGCCCCGATCTGTTGCGCGGTGCGGAGCTCCGCCGCATCCGCATCCCAGCCCAGCACGGCGCCGTTGAACTCCGCCCCGAGCGCCTTGAGCGCAAGCCCAAGGGAGGCGCCGATAAGGCCTGTGCCGATGATGAGAACGCGTGTGCCCATGTCGCTTGCCCAGCTTACCCGAGTTGAATTTCATGCCGATGCGTAAAGGTACGCGCGTTCATGCCGCGGTAATCGCCGGCAATGTGCCCCTGCCCGCGCAGGATGTATTTGTACGTCGTAAGCCCCTCGATACCCACGGGCCCGCGCGCATGAAACTTGCTGGTGGAGATGCCAACCTCCGCGCCAAAACCATAGCGGAATCCGTCTGCAAAGCGCGTTGAAACATTGTGAAACACACCCGCTGCATCCACTTCACGCAGAAAACGCGCAGCTGCTTCCGGATCTTCGGTGAGGATGCTTTCGGTGTGCGCGGAGCCATGCGTGTGGATATGCATAATCGCCGCGTCGAGCGAATCGACTACACCGATGGCAAGCTCCGGCTCGCCATACTCCGTGTGCCAATTTTGTATGGAGGCAATGTCCTCACCGTTGGCGGCGAGAGCATCGCGCGTGGCACGATCACCATGCAATCGCACGCCTCGACTGCGCAGATCGCCTGCGAGCTGCGGCAGAAAACTCATTGCCATCTCACGGTGCACAAGAACGGTCTCCACAGCATTGCAGGCTGCGGGATAGTCGAGCTTGGCATCGGCGATTACGCGTAGCGCCAGTTGCGGATCGGCAGCGCGATCGACATAAATATGGCAGATACCCTCCGAATGGCCGAGCACAGGGATGCGCGTGTTGGCCTGCACATACTCCACCAGCGCCTTGGAGCCTCGCGGAATCACCAGGTCGATCAGATCGTGCGCGCGCAGCAGATCGCCGGCCTGCTCGCGGCCCAGCACGAGTGCAATGGCTTCCTCGGGCAGACTCTGCCGCTTCAGTGCTGCACGAAGCACCTGCACCAGCGCTATGGCTGTGCGCTCCACCTCACGTCCGGGCTTCAGGATCACGGCATTTCCACTCTTCAGCGCAAGCGAGGCGATCTGCGTGACGGCATCAGGGCGCGCTTCAAAAATGACAGCGAGAACCCCGAGAGGAACACTGATCTTCTGCAGGTGAAGCCCTTGAGCCTGAGCACGCGCAACGCCTGACACCACGAGAGGGTTTGCATCATCAAGCTCAATTGCATCCAGCACGCGACCGAGCGGATCCGGCAACGCTGCGACGAAGCGGATCTGCTCCACCATATCGCACAGCTTGGTTTCGTTCAGCGTCAGGCGTGACAGCGTCGCGGGTGAGAGTGCCTCGGCCCCGGTCATAGCAGTGGCAATACGCAGGTCCTCTGCATTCGCAGCGAACAGCGTTGCACCGGCATCCTGCACCGCATCAGCGATTGCGTTCAACGCGGCGTTGCGCCGATCTCCACTCAAGGGCACGAGTACGCGCGAAGCAGCTTTGACCCTCTTGGCAAGCGCACGCACGTCGTCAGCGGCTCTGGACTCGTCTGGTGCATATCCAGCAGCACTCACCGCGTGACCTCGCTAAGCAGGGGAGGAGAAGACACACCGCCGAAACGTGTACCCACGGCCTCACCGGCGAGAATGCGCTCCAACACCCGCGGCGTGCGGCCGTTCGCAATGATGGCCTGCTTGCCCGCGTCGAGCGCGATGCGCACGCCTTCGAGCTTCGACAACATGCCCCCGCGTCCACGGCGGTTGCCTCCATGCGCCAGCGCCAGCACGGCATCATCAACAGCGCTTACATGCGGGAGCAACTGCGCACCAGCGGCCTGCGGATCGCGATCGTAAAGGCCATCCACATCGGACAGCAGCACCAGCAAGTCCGCGCCGATGCCCTCCAGAAGCAAGGCGGAGAGCTTGTCGTTGTCTCCGAATATCCGCTCGCTTTGCGAAGCACTCAGCGGACGCTCCAGCTCCATCGTGGAGACAGTATCATTCTCATTCACGATGGGAATTACGCCGAGCGAGAGCAGTGAATGCAGCGTGGCGCGCAGGTTGGCATAACGCACGGGATCGCGGAAATCATCTTCAGTGAGCAGCACCTGCGCGATGCGGCAGCCGAGCCGGTCAAAGGCGTCGTCATAGAGCGCCATCAGCCGCGATTGACCAACGGCAGCACACGCCTGCACCTGCGCGAGCACCGTAGGGCGTTGCGGCAGAGCGAGTCGCTCCACACCCAGGCCCACAGCACCCGAGCTGACAACGAGCACTTCGGTGCCTCCCTCGCGCAACGCCGCGATGCCCTCGACCAAACCGCACAAAAGGCCAAGCGCCACCTTGCCATCCGGTCGCATGATGACATTGGTGCCAAGCTTCACGACGATGCGATGAATGACCCTCTCCAATGGTGTGCTCAAGGCATGCCCTAGGCGTGCAGCGGCTGTATGGCCGCGACCGGAGCAGCAATGGTGCGGTCAACGATCGGTGCAAGCTGGCGCAATTTTTCGATCAGAGTTTCCAGCTGCTTGGGAAACAGCGACTGCGCTCCGTCCGACATCGCTTTATCCGGGTTGGGATGCATCTCCATCAGCAGACCATCGCCGCCAGCCGCAACCGTGGCCAGCGCCAGCGGGGGAACGAATTCGCGCTTGCCTACGCCATGGGACGGATCGCCCAGCACGGGCAAATGCGTCAATGATTTCAGCACCGGAATCGCGGAGATGTCCATCGTATTGCGCGTATAGGTTTCAAAGGTTCTGATACCGCGCTCACAAAGCATGAGGTCATAGTTGCCGCCGGCGAGAATATATTCCGCACTCAGCAGCAGCTCTTCGAGCGTTGCCGCTATGCCACGCTTCAGCAGCACCGGCTTGCGCACCAGGCCCAGTTCGCGCAGCAGATTGAAGTTCTGCATGTTGCGCGCGCCGACCTGGAAGCAATCGACGTAGGGCAGCATGGGTTGAATTTGCGAGATCTCCATGACCTCGCTGATCACCAGCAAACCGAACTCATCGGCGGCTTCGCGCATGATCTGCAGGCCGGGAATTCCCATGCCTTGAAATGAGTACGGCGAGCTGCGCGGCTTGTACGCTCCCCCGCGCAGAAACTGCGCTCCCGCCGCGGCACACTGCCCCGCACTCAGGCGAATCTGGTCGCGGCTCTCCACGGAACATGGTCCAGCCATGATGATGATCTCATCGCCGCCCACAACGACACCGTTGGGAAAATGCACGCGCGTGCCCTCCGGCCGAAAGCCGCGTCCCGCGAGCTTGTACGGCGACGAGATGCGATACGCCTGCTGTACGCCTTTGAGCACCGAAAACTCGGTAACCTCAAAGTGTGCAGGCGTACCCACGCCGGCAAGTATGGTCTGCGTCTCGCCCGTGGTGCGGTGGACGTTGAAGCCCAACTCCACCATGCGTTCAATGACGGTTTGAATCTGCTCACTCGTGGCGCGATCCTGCATCGCAACGATCATCACTGGAGTTCCCTCCCCGCGGCTGCAACGAACGCAACGCGCGAAAGACCTTTTGGCCGCATAGGTGGCCGGACTGAAAAAGTGGATCTATTTATGCGTGAGCGGCGCTTTATTCGGCGTTGCGCTCGTTGCCGATCCGGTGTCGACGCGCTGCAGTGCCCGCATGACGTCCATAATGCGGTCATAGATGTCCTGCAGCTGCGCCGCCGTGAGCGGTCCCGGGTTAATGCCGCGCACGTGCTCAAAGACCGCTTGCTCACGGTTTGGCTCGTAGATAGGGGCATTGTTGCCGCGTTTGAGCTGCCCGATCGCCACGGCAGCGGCTGCGCGCTCCGAAAGCAAAGCGACAATTTGCTCGTCCAGTTGATCGATTTTGCTGCGCCAGTCAGCGATCTCCATGCGTGTCCCTTCCGTGTCCTGCACGGCGAGCCGGGCATGTGCGCGGCTCGCGGAAAGATTCGGTTCTGTCGCCCGGGGTGCATCAGCAACCCCCTGCGCTGTTGACGATCATACGAGTTCCGCGCAATCGCGCTCATGCCTTTGCTCCCACAGGTGCCTCACCGGCAACACTGCCGGCCTCGACCGCAGCGCCGATACCCGCCGCATCGGGTGTATCCGGAGACTGCGGCGTATCCACACGGGTCTGGACACGAGGCTGAACACCAGTCGGGGTGCCCCATCCTCTCGCGGCTTCATCGCGATACCGGGGTCCCCGATCGCTTGCGATTGGGGTGGGATAGGGTGGGGTGCTCTCCTTCGTGTCGCCATCAACACCTCGAAGAGCACGCACAAACTCTCCCACAGCCTTCGGCGCATCCGCTGCGGGCGTGCGCTCGATCAGTCCCACAATCGCCGATCCCACGACAGCCGCATCGGCGAACTCACCCACGCTGCGCACATGCTCCGGCGTAGACACGCCGAATCCCAAGGCAATGGGCAGCGCGGTGAACTTGCGCAGCCGCGCAACGAGTTGTGCAGCATCGTCGGCAAGCGAGGTCTGCGTACCCGTAATGCCCACCCGCGAGATGGCATACACAAACCCCCGCGAGTGCTCCGCTATCGCCTTTAAACGCTCATCCGGAGAGGTCGGCGCGGCGAGAAACACCGGCGCAAGCTCGTTCTCCGTCATGCAGGCGAGGTACTCCTCCGCCTCTTCGACGATCATGTCGGTGAGCAGCACGCCGTCGGCCCCATTCGCCTTGGCGGCTTTCGTAAACTCCGCCATTCCCATGCGCACAACAGGGTTCAAATAGCTGAACAGGATGATTCCCGCCTGCGGCCGCAGCCGGCGAATGTCGAGACAAACCTCGAGCACATCGCTCAACCGCGTACCGCGCGCGACCGCACGCTCTGAGGCGCGCTGAATGATCGGACCATCGGCCAGTGGATCGCTGAACGGCACGCCGAGTTCGATCACGTCCGCACCACTGTCGATGGCGGCCATGGCCATATTGCGCGTGGTGGCGAGATCGGGATCACCGGCGGTGAGATAGATGACGAGGCCGGGTTTCTGCTGAAAGCGTATCGGCATCAGCCCTTTGCCTCCGCCACGCCGTCAAGCTTCATCTCGCGCGTCAGAATGCCGATGTCCTTATCCCCGCGCCCGCTCACGTTTACCATGATGAGCTCGCCTTTCCCCATCTTCGGCGCGAGTTTTATTGCCTCGGCCACGGCATGGGCCGTCTCCAGCGCCGGAATGATGCCCTCCGTGCGGCTGAGAAATTTCGTCGCTTCAAGCGCCTCATCGTCGGTGGCGCTTGTATAAGTCGCGCGGCCGGAGTCGTGCAGCATCGCGTGCTCCGGGCCCACGCTCGCGTAATCGAGTCCCGCGCTCACCGAATGCGTGGACGCCACCTGCCCGGCATCGTTCTGCAGCACATAGCTGTAGGTTCCTTGCAGCACACCGGGCAGGCCGCCGCCGACCTTCTGGAAGCGCGCGGCATGTTCACCCAGTGCGGTGCCGCGGCCGCCGGCCTCGACGCCGATCAACCGCACCTGCTCATCGGGAATGTACTCGTAGAAGGCTCCGATCGCGTTGGAACCGCCGCCGACACAGGCGACGATCGCATCGGGTAAACGGCCTTCAGCCTCCATGATCTGCCGCTTCGATTCTATCGAGATCACGCGGTGAAAATCGCGCACCATCGTGGGGTAAGGGTGCGAGCCGAGCGCGGAGCCGAGAATGTAAAACGTGGTTCGCACGTTCGTGACCCAATCCCGCATCGCCTCGTTGATCGCATCTTTCAATGTCGCTGAGCCGGAGTTGACGCCGCGCACCTCGGCTCCCAAAAGCCTCATGCGGAAGACGTTCAGCTCCTGGCGGCGCATGTCCTCCTCTCCCATGTAGACCACGCACTGTAGCCCGAACAGCGCGCAGACCGTGGCCGTCGCGACGCCGTGCTGCCCGGCGCCCGTCTCCGCGATGATGCGCTGTTTGCCCATGCGGCGCGCGAGCAGAGCTTGCCCTAAAGCGTTATTGATTTTGTGTGCGCCGGTGTGCAGCAGGTCCTCACGCTTGAGGTAAACCTTCGCGCCGCCGAGCGCCTCGGTCATGCGCCGCGCGAAAAACAGCGGCGTGGGCCGCCCGCAGTAGTCCTTGAGCAGCATATTCAGCTCGGCATGGAAGGCCGGATCCGCCTGAGCCTGCGCGTACGCGTCGTCAAGCTCCAGCAGCGCCGCCATCAAGGTCTCCGGCACATAGCGGCCGCCGTAGGCGCCGAAGCGGCCGGGCGTGTTGTTCGGTGCGGGCTGTTTAATGCGCGGTTGCGCGGGCGATTCAAGGACCGTGCTGAGACTCATGCTTTGCTCCATGCTGCCGATAAGATCAGGTAAATCGAAAAAGCTGTATGAACGCAAAAACCGCGACTCGGGAAGTCGCGGCTCGGGGGTGATTAAGAATCTCGTGCGATGTTCCGCTTCGCGAGGCTCAGACCGCCTTGGCCGCTACTGTGCGCCAGTAGCGGAAGGGAAAGCTGAACGAAAAGTTCGCGAGCGGCAGCATCGAGAGAAGCGTAACCTGTCAGGTTGCGGTTTGCAAGGCACATTACCTTCGCGCCCATTTATGTTACCAAAGAGTGCACCAAGATTCTGCCTCATCTGCTCCAAGCCGCCCCTCCTGGGCACACAATACAGACACGATGGCGCGGATGTACTATTGCGATCATACGAAAGGACTGATATGAGGGCTCTTTATTGGACCGGCCTGGCACTTCTGATTGGCATGATGCTGCTTCCTCTGCACGGTCTCGCGCAGACAGCTCAGACTCAGCCCAAACCCCAGAGATCTCATGCTGTCCGCCACCATAAGAGGGCGAAGACGGGGAATGGCGCAACGGTGGGCGGAACGCCTATGAGCGATGCCGCGATCGCGGCCAAGATCGCCGCCACGTATAGCATCTGGGGACGACGCACGGCCTGAGCTTTGCCCTAAGATCAGGCTCGAGCGGAGCGGAGAAAATCCTTGAGCTTGCCTGGGCTCTTACGTCCGGGGGACTCTTCCACGCCGCTGACCACATCCACTCCCCAGGGCTGGAGCGTGGCAATCGCCTCGCCGACGTTTTCGGCGGTGAGGCCGCCGGCGATCATCAGCCTGGCCGGCTCATGCCCACCCCGCCTTCCCTGTTCCGCGGCCATCTCCTGTGCCGTCCGGACTAGCGGTGCGGCTCGACTCCACAAAAACGCTTCGCCGAGCCCGCCGGAAGCCCCGTTCTTCATCGTGTCCACCAAAACAGCGGAGATCCGGGAATCGGTCAGAGCTGCCAGGACGAGCTGCACAAAATTCTGCTCAAACCTCGGATCGGGGGGCTGCGCCGCAAAACCAAGCACCTGCCAAAGCTGGACCTCGCCCTTCAACTCCCCGCCCTTCAACTCCAAGCTGAGTTGCTGAAGGAGTGCGGGGTCCCGCGGCATGTGCATCTGCACGGCGGTCAACGCCGCCGTCCGGACAGTGCGGATGATCTCCGGGGCGTTGGGTTCGACGAAGACTCCGACGCGCTCAATGCCCGGTGAAAGGTGCGATGTGATCGCCGCCGCCTGCTCGGGGGAGACGCGCCTCTTGCTCGGCGCAAAGATGAAGCCGAGCGCATCCGCGCCTAGTTCCACGGCGAGTTCCGCGTCGGCGAGATTTGTGTTGCCGCAGATCTTCACGAACATGGGACGCCTTTGGAACAAAAATAAGGCCGAAGCCAGCCGGGGCCAAGCGGATGGATCAGCCGAGGAGATGCCGCAGCGCGTCGCCCGGGTTCGACTGCCGCATCAGCGATTCCCCGACCAGAAACGCCTCATACCCCGCCGCCCGCAGCCGGTCCATGTCCGCCCGGGCGCCGATGCCGCTTTCCGCCACGCGCACCACACTCGCGGGCAGGTATTGCGCAAGCTCACAGGCACGGTCCAGTGAGACCTCAAACGTGCGCAGATCGCGGCTGTTCACGCCGACGCACTCGCAGTCCAGCGCCAATGTCCGGTCCAGTTCTTCGCGGTCGTGTACCTCGCACAAAACATCCAGATCAAAGCGCCGAGCCTCTTCGCGCAGGCTTTTCAACTCGGCATCCGTCAGCGCGGCAACGATCAGCAGGATGGAATCGGCGCCGTTCGCGCGCGCTTCGAGGATCTGAAACGGGTCGACCGTAAAATCCTTGCGCAGGCACGGAATCGAGACCGCGGCCGACGACCGGCGGAGGTTTTCAAGCGACCCCTGAAAGAAGCGCTCTTCGGTCAGCACAGAAAGCACGGCCGCTCCGGCCTTCTCCAACTGCAGCGCGAGCGCAACGACATCGAACTCGTTCCGGATTAGCCCCTTCGAGGGCGAAGCCTTCTTCAACTCCGCAATGATGGCGGGACCGGCCTGCGCCTTTGTTCTCAAAACTCGCGCAAAGCCCCGCGGCGTGTGCCCGGCAGCCTGTTTTTCCAGTGCACGGAAGTCCGCCGCCGCCTTCCGCGCTGCCACAACGGCGCGCACGTGATCGAGGATCTCGGGCAGATATAGGGTGCGCGGTGATACGGCGGCGCTCATGATTCGATGGTACGGTATGTGTTCGCGAAGTTCTGAGGGTAGTTCTTCCCGTTGTTTGGCTGTTGGGGCGGAGGAACGCTCCTCACACATTTCAAGACTGGGCGTTGTCGCGAACACAAACAAAAAAGCAGGTCCTTCGCTTCGCTCAGGAGGACAAATTTCAATGGAGTCAGTTAACGATTCACCACATTAGCGCGAACTGATCCGCAACAACGCGAGCGCGTTTGGCTCCAGCGTCAGTGTCAGCCGGCCATCTTTGAGGGTCACAGTCTCCCTTGCGGGTAAAGCCGTCTTGCGGTTCATCTCTGCTACCTGAGCCGGGGTTGGGTACTGAGGTTTTCCCATAGCGGCGTACACAGGCAGCACGTTGCCATGCTCGTTGTCGACACGCTGCAGGCTGATGCGGGCGTTCGCGGCAACGCCGTGCAGCAGAAGCGTCATCGTCTTCGGCTTCGCGTGCAGGGTGGAGCTTGGCTCTCCATCCGCGGCGGGGTCTCCGATGTTCCAGGCCGCGATGATCAGCGACCCGTCACTGCCCTCCGTCACGATGACATCTTCGGCAGCGTTTGGAATCCGTTGATTGCCGAGCTCGTGCAGCAGGGCGAAGTCGTAAAAGCTCGGCTTGTTGATGCCGTACTCCGCGCGCAGGCCGAACTGGCCGCTGAAGGGATGCGGGATGGGTCCACCCTCCTCAAATACGTCCGAGAAGGTCCAGAAGCTCATCATCTGCACCGCGCCGTCGCACTGCCGAATTGTGTTTGCCACGCCCGGGCCGACAAACGTTGTGTCGCGTGATTCACTCTGCCCCTGGACGTTCCACTCCGTCCAGAAGAGCGGAAGTTTTCCTTGGCCGGCGGCTTCCATCTGCTTGCGAACCTTGCCAATGGCGAGGCAGACGCGATCGTCCTTGGGCGTGTCTTTGGGTATATTGCGGGGCACACCGGGGTCGTCGGGAAACAGGTTCTCGATCGTATCGTCGGCGTAGCAGTGGCTGGAGACGAAGTCCAGCGGCACATGATGCTCCTGCACGTAGGCCAAAAACGGTGTGATCCAGGCCGCGGCCGCGGTTGCGGGGCCGCCCACGCGCAATCGTGGGCTGACCGCCTTGAGGGCACGGGCGGTATGTTCGTACAGCTCAAAGTAGCTGCGGTCACGCGGAATGCCGTTCCAGAAGTCGATGTTGGGCTCATTCCAGACCTCGAAGTACCACTGCGAGACCTCCTCGAGGCCATAGCGGGCGACCAGATTCTGTGCCAGCGCGGTCATCAGGCCATCCCAGCGCGCCATCGACTTCGGCGGCGAGACGTTCGGCTTATACCAGAACGGGTGCAGCGCATCGGGGTTGAAGGCCAGCTTCTTCGGCATGAAGCTGATCTCCACTACCGGCTTCACGCCGTTCTTCAGCAGCCCATCGTAGATCTGGTCCACATAAGCGAAGTTGTAGACCGGATTGCCGTGTTCATCCTCGCTGTAAACCCCATTCTCGTCGTCAAGAATGCCGTGCCCGCGGACGTACCGGAAGCCGGTGACCTCGTGCACGGCGCGCAGATCGTCGCGGTAATCCTCCCGCAGCATCAGGTTGGCGCGGCCGGAGCCGAACATCTCCTCCCAGAAGTGCGGAAACGGCGTTGTGGGGGCCGAGACGTCGATCTCCACCTGCTCCTGCGCGGGCGCCGGACGTCCGAGCCACCCGAGACCCAGGGGAACGAGAAAGGATCCGAGGAGCAGGCGTCGAAGGAAACGTGCGAAGGCAAACGTTTGCATGGCAGTTAGAGTGCCACAATGTTCTGTGCCCTGAATAGTCGCGGTTCTGACTCAGCCAGAGATAACGCTGAAAGGTGCAACCGGTTGTACACGGGATTCACCTTCACCGGGGACCACATGAACGAGTTGGCCGGGCTCTACGACACCCTCTGGATTTTAAGAACGGGCAGCAGGTCGGCGGTTCCCGCGCCCCAGGGACATCCCCACCCACAGCTTCCTCATCCACATAACGAACAGAAAGAGGAGCTCCCTTTGTCCGAGAACCACCGCCAAGTCTCCAAAGAGCACACGCCGCACGCCCTCCATGAAGAACACGCCGCCGGTCCCCACGACCCCAAGATCATCAACCCCAAGCTGGCGTCCGACGTCGCCTATTGGTCCAAGGAGTTCGGCGTAACCGGCGATGCTCTGCATGAGGCCATCCGCGCCCACGGCACCCATGTCGATAAGGTCCGCGCCGCTCTCCACCCCACGAAAACCGCTTAGCTGCCGGCGATGCGCAAGCCGATTGCGCACACTTGCAGACTCAAACTTGTTTTGAGATCAGGCGTTGGTTTGGAGTTGCCGCATCTGCGCGTAGGCCGCGGCGATCTCTGCCCGTACGCGGCCCAGTTCCATCTCCGCCTCGGATCGCGAGGAACAGTGGGTTGACTGGGCCAGATGCTGCAGACTGCGCTCACGCGCCCTCAGGAGCCGGGTAGCCGAATCGAGTTCCGCGCAACGCAGGTTCACAAGGGTTGTCATGCCAGTGATCCTACTCCCAAAACGCCAAAGCTGGCTCCCTTAGACGCCGAAGCAGGCCGGCTGTCCCAAACCGCGGGATGCAGCGCAATGTGGAGTCGCGTCCGCAACCTTCTTACAACTTTCGGGTTATCCTAGGAACAATGGTTTGGGGCACACCACCGTGCGCCCCGGGATCATCTCAAGCCATCACCATCAAGTTATTACCAGGAGCCACCCTTGCGTCACGGAACCTTGCTTCTTCTTTGCTCTTTTGCCGTAGCTTGCCCCCTTGCCCAAGCTGACACGTTCAGCTTCAGCGCCAACGGAACGGGTTTCAGCGCCAACGGCACGATCACAGCCTCAGCCAGCGGAACCCCGGGCGTCGACAACATCACGGCGATCAGCGGGGCGATTGACGGCTTGACCATCACTGGCCTGCAACCCGCGACCGGCAACGGCAACGGCTTCAGTTATGTGAACTACTTCAGCGTGGGGCAGTATAACTACGGTCCGGAGTTCGATAACCTGCTCTACACCACGGGGCAGCCGCTGGATGAGTACGGGGTCGCCTTCACGCTGAGCGACGGCACGATCGACAACATCTACGACGAGAACGGATCGCTGTTCTACCTGGACCCGGCGAACTACACCGCGGCCGACGTGAGTAATCCCACGCCCGGAATGCCGCTGCAGTCGTTGACCGTGGCATCGGTCACTCCGGAGCCTTCCAGTCTGCTGCTGCTCGGCACAGGGGTTTTGGCGCTGGCCGGAGCAGCCCGCCGGAGAATCCTGTTCGCCGCTCGCTAAAGCACCGGGACACCGCAACATTTGTGCCAACCTCGCATCTTTATACGTAGAGGTTTCCCCAATGTCCACGAACTCTGTTCTCACGCTGGCCCTTGCTGCTCTGACTGCCGCGACTGTGCCTGCCTGGGCACAGTACGGCAATGGAGCCAGCCCGGGAAGTGGCTATCCGCAGCAGGTGCCGCAATATCAGGGTTCACAGCTGCCCGCGCAACAACCGACCTATGCCTATCCGGACAATGGTCAGGCACCCGCCTATCCCGGCGCAAACGCGCAGGGCTATCAGGCACAAGGGTATCCGGCGCAACCGAGCTATCCCGCGCAAGGATACGACCCGAACGCCGCGCCGCCACCGCAGGTGGCTCAGTCGCAGCCTGTGCCCTATGACGGCGGAGCTTACGCCACGCCCTATGCGTACGGGCCGCCTGTTGTTGCCGCGTACGGGATCCCCTACGGCTATGGCGGCTATGGTTATCCCCTCTACGGCGGATACTACGGTTATCCAGCCGGTATCGGGATTGGCATCGGCATCGGCATCGGCGGGTACGGATATCGGGGCGGGTACGGTTACGGCTATCGCGGTGGCTACGGCTACGGCGGCTATCGCGGCGGCTACGGCTATGGCGGGTTCCACGGTGGATACGGTGGAGCCTATCGTGGTGGATATGCTGGTGGCGGATTCCATGGCGGCGGCGGATTTCATGGCGGCGGTGGTGGCCACCGCTAATCAAAGACCATGAGACAAACATCGCAAGGAGCCCACTCTGTCTGCTATCGCCGATCACCCCGTTGTTTGCAGGCCCACCTTCTGTTTGTCATTCCGTATGAATCTGCTGCTGTGCCTGCCTCAAAAGAAAAGCAGATCCCTACGGGATAACAACCAAAGAGCTGCATACCAAATAGGTAATTCGCTCTAACCCGCGCCGGAATGGTCTCTCCTTGGGCTTGTCGATCACTCGATCCTTTGGAAGGCCATCCAAACCGCTTCCTCGATCGCTACCCCCACCTTCAGGCTCTCTTCGCGTACCCGCATCGTGCCTTCGCCCGGGTAGCGGGGCATGGTTCCGGGCTCCACGGGGTCGGCTGCATGGAGCGCGGCGATACAACTGGCGGTGATGCGCTCCATCTCGGCGCGGGAGCTCACAGCCGCGGGGCCGATAGCAAGGAAAACCTGCGAAAGCCCCACCTCCGCCAGTGGATCGGGCGCGATCTCGTGCGTGGCCCGGCCGCCCGCCAGCATGGCCGCGAGCAGATCCAGCACAAACGCCAGCCCTGAACCCTTCCAGAAGCCGACCGGCAGTGCCCGCTGCGTGCGCTCGATCGCCGCAGCATCCTGTGTGAGTTCACCAGCCTCATCGAAGCCGCCGGGAACGGGCAAAGGCTCCCCCCGCCGGCGATAACTTGCCAGTGCGCCATAGGAGAACTGGCTCATGGCGATATCGAGGACCACGGGTGCGGCGAAAGGCTGTGGCGAATTCGATGCATCAGGCGTGTCGCCCCGCGGAATCGCGATGACCAGCGGATTGTTGCCCAGCGCCGGCGAGGTGGCGCCCCACGGGGGCAGGTTCGGCAGGGTGTTGGTCCAGGCCAGCAGAGCGCAGCCGGCCTCGGCGCCCTGCCAGCCGTAGCTGCCGCCACGCTGCCAATGCGTGGTATCGCCCAGCGCCACGGCACCCACGCCATGCTCCCGCGCCAGCTCAACCGCCCGCGTCGTCATCGCTTGCGCCGCCAAATTTCCGGGGCCGCTGTGCCCCGTCCAACGCTCCAGCGCACCGAAGCTGGCTAGGCGCTCGGGAACCGCGTCCGGGGTAATGCGCCCGAGGCGCACCATCTCGGCAAAGCGGGGCAGACGGGCGATGCCGTGCGTCCGAACGCCATCGCGGTCGGTCTCAGCGATCAGGCGAGCGCTCAGGGCGGCGCGCGCCGGGGGGAGACCGAGGCTCACCAGGATGCGCTCGATGCGTTCGCGAAGTTCATCGAAGGGGATGCGGATCATAGGGTGCTGGGTGCTGGGTGCTGGGTGCTGGGTGCTGGGTGCTGGGTGCTCATAAAGTTTGTCATCCTGAGCGAAGTGAAGGACCTGCTTTTTGTTCAGGTTGACGACGACGCTCACCTTTGCAATATGTCACAAACTTCGTGATTCACCACACTTGCAAAAAATCGCTTTGGTTACCTCTCTGCCTCCCAACCGGGATGTCCACTCACCTCCCGGCTCGCCGCTACACTGAGAACATCCATGCGTTTTACGCTTGCCTTGGCTCGCCTGCTTACCGTAGTGCTTCTGACGACCGGGGCAGCCTGCGCGCAGGGGACGGTGCCGGCGCTGCTGCTGTCGGATATCCACTTCGATCCCTTTCACAACCCCCGCATCGCTCCCCAGCTCCGCGCCGCACCGATCGAGCAGTGGCCGGCCATTCTGGACGCGGCAGCTTCGCTGAAGACGGACGCGGAACTTGCCGCCTTGCAGCTGGAGTGCCACTCGCCCGGACTGGATACGGATTGGGCACTGCTGAAGACCACACTCGCCGCGGCGCACGACGCCGAGCCGCATCCGCTGTTTGTCACCCTCTCCGGCGACCTGCTGGCCCATCAATTTCCCTGCCGGTTTCACCACGGGTTCGCCCAGGGCTCGCCGGAGGAGCTGGCGGCCTTCTCCGCCAAGACTGTTGCCTTCGTCGCAATGGAACTGCGGCAGACCTTTCCTCACCTGCCTGTGTATGTTGCCCTGGGCAACAACGACTCCGGCTGCGGAGACTACGGCGAGACACCCGGCAGCCCTTTCATGCAGAGCGCCTCCGCCACGATTACCGCCGGTCTGGGTCCACGTAAGGCCCCCAAGACCCAAGGCAAATTCGCCATCGAGTTCTCCCTCGATGGGGATTACAGCGTGTCCCTGCCGGCGCCGCTGCAGCGCGGACGCCTCATTGTGCTGCAGGATATCTACGACTCCAGCAACTTCCGAACCTGTGCAGGCGCGGCGGACCGCACCCCGTCGCAGGCGCAGATCGCCTGGTTGCGCTCGCAACTTGCCCAGGCCCGCACCCGCAGGGAACAGGTATGGGTGATGGGACACATCCCGCCCGGCATCGATGTCTTTAAATCCTTCGCGAAGTATGTTCTGCGCCCGGCGGATCTGTGCGCCGCGCCGCCGCAGCCGTTCCTGTCGGATTCAGCGCTCGCCGATACCCTGCTCGACTACGCCGGCGTGATCCGGCTGGCGCTCTTTGCGCACACGCACATGGACGAGATCCGCCTGCTGGAGCGAGGCGGCGCGGACAGCGCGGCGGCGGTTCCGATCAAGCTCGTTCCGTCCGTCTCGCCCATCTTCGGGAATCATCCAGCGTTTTTAGTCGCCGCCATCAACCCGCGCACGCTCACCCTGGCGGATTGGAAGACGGTCGTCTCGCCGGGTTCCGAGGGCTCTACGGCCCCCTGGACCATCGGGTACCGGTTCTCGACAGCCTACGGCATGCCCGGCCTCTCGACCGCGAGTGCCGGGAAGCTGGCCGCGGAGTTCACCTCTGACCGAAGCGGCAAGGGGGCCCATTCCAGCCTTTATCGCGACCACTTCTACGCCGGCGGCGTGGGGCTGTATGCGCTGGGACTGGAACAGATCTGGCCGGCGTACGCCTGCGCCGTGCGTGAGGATCGCGTGGACGCCTTCCATGATTGCCTTTGCCCGGCCAAAGAGGGGGCCGTCCAGATCAGCCCTGATCGGTAGGACAAGCAGATATCACTTGGTTTAAAGAACTTCTGATTAAGTTTGTGTTTTGAAGGGTACGGCCTTCAGGCCGTACATAAGTCCAGCAGAATGAATGCGGCTTCAGCCGCTGAGGGAACGCTGTAGGCTCGATCAGGGGTTCCCTAAAGGAGAGTCTGAACAAAGTCCACTTGCATTGCCTCCGTGGCTAAAGCCACATTGATTCCCAGGCATTTACGTACGGGCTGAAGCCCGTACCCTTCAGGAGGATTGGACTTGATCAGATGTTCCTAATGGCATCCGCCCCGCGTCAGCGCCCGGATAAGGGTTGTCGCCGCCGGCCAGCCGGAGAGCAGTTCATTGCAGAAGCCGGTCTCATAATCGGCGTACTCGAAACCGGGGCTGACGGTGCACCCGAGCAGCGCCCATCCGTCATCCCCGAGAAGACGTGAACCCTGCCAGACCCCGCGCGGAACAACCACCTGCGGCCGCTGTCCTGCCGCAAGATCCTTGCCGAGGAGCACGCGTTCGCTACCACCGCCCGGCAGTAACTGCAGCATCTCCACGGCGCCTCCGGCGTAATGATGGAAGATCTCATCGGATCCCAGCCGGTGCATTTCGCTGAAGATCGAGGGCTCGAGCAGATAGTAGATCGCCGTAGAAAGCCTGCGCGGGCCGTCATACCTTGCCGGATCCGAAGAGCCCGCAAACGCGGACGCCGGCAACATCGCCCCGGAGGTATAGGTCTGAGTAAACCAGCCACCCTCGCGCGGGTGCGGCTCCAGCCCAAGTGTGCGTTTTACCTCATCTGCCGTCATGGTATTCCCCTTCATTCTCCATTATCGGCCCACGATCTATCGATCAGTTGGCATGAGTGTTTCACGCTCACATTTTCTGCTACTCCCCAGTCGCGTGGGGCATCTTATCCATAGGGGTTTAAAGGCTCCGCAGGTGTAGGAGTGTACGCATATGGCAATCAAGTGGGACAAGCTGACGGTGAAGTCGGCCGAAGCAGTGCAGGGCGCCGTGGGACTGGCCGGCGAGAACGGCAACCCGGAGGTGCTGCCCGCGCATCTGCTGGTGGCGCTGCTGGAAGACAAAGAGGGAGTCGTGCTGCCGGTGCTCGAGAAGGTGGGCGTACCGGTACAGCAGCTGCTTTCGCAGATGAATTCCGCAATCGCGAAGCTGCCCAAGGTGCAGGGCGCGGCGGGGCAGCCGGGCATTGGCCAGGCCACGGCCAAGGTGCTGGAGGCGGCCTTTAAGGAAGCCGCCAATTTCAAGGACGATTATGTGTCCACCGAGCACCTGCTGCTCGCGCTGGCAGCGCAGAAGGGTGAGCCGGTGGCGCAGGCCCTCGCGGCGCAGGGCGCGGACTACAACGCGATCCTGAAGGCGCTGCAGATGGTTCGTGGATCGCAGCGGGTGACGGATCAGAACCCCGAAGGTAAGTTCCAGGCGCTGGCGAAGTACGCCAAGGACCTGACCGAGCTGGCGCGGCGCGGCAAGCTGGACCCGGTGATCGGCCGTGATGAAGAGATTCGCCGCGTGATTCAGGTGCTTTCGCGCCGCACCAAGAACAATCCGGTGCTGATCGGCGAACCCGGCGTGGGCAAAACAGCCATCGTCGAAGGCCTGGCGCGACGCATCTTTATGGGAGATGTCCCGGAGATTCTGCGCGACAAGCGCGTCATTTCGCTGGATCTGGGCTCGATGCTCGCGGGGGCGAAGTTCCGGGGAGAGTTTGAGGACCGGCTCAAGGCCGTGCTGAAGGAGATCGACGAGTCCAACGGCCAGATCATCCTGTTCATTGACGAGCTGCATACGCTGGTCGGTGCCGGAGCGGCAGAGGGTGCCATTGACGCGAGCAACATGCTCAAACCGGCTTTGGCGCGCGGCGAGTTGCGGGCGATCGGCGCCACCACGCTGGCCGAGTACCGGAAGTACATCGAGAAAGACGCGGCGCTGGAGCGGCGCTTCCAGATCGTCTATGTCGGCGAGCCCAACGTCGAGGACACGATCGCCATTCTGCGCGGGCTGCGCGAGCGCTACGAGACGCACCACAAGGTGCGGATCAAGGACTCGGCGATCGTCGCGGCGGCGGAGCTTTCGCATCGCTACATTTCGGACCGCTTTCTGCCGGATAAAGCGATTGACCTCGTGGACGAGGCCGCGGCGGCGCTGGCCATCCAGATCGGCAGCGTGCCGGTGGAGATCGACGACCTGGAGCGCCGGGCGATCTCGCTGGAGATCGAAAAAAATGCACTGAGCCGGGAGAACGACTCCAACTCGCAGGAGCGGCTGCATGCTGTGGAGCGTGAGCTTGCCGAGGTGGGCGAGCAGGCGGCGGCGTTGCGGGCTCGCTGGCAGAAGGAGCGGGGCGCGATCGGCGAGATCGCCGCATTGAAGGAAAAGCTCGAGGCCTTGCGCTTTCAGGCTACCGAGGCAACGCGCAAGGGGGACCTGCAGCGTGCGGCGGAGCTGCAGTACGGCGAGATTCCAGCTGCGGAACGGCAATTGCGTGAGCTGACGAACGCGCAGGATGACGCGGTTGCGGCGGAGAAGCAGATTCCCTTCGGGAATGACAACCAAAAAAACGGTACTGTGCCAAATCGGTTGCTGAAGGAGGAGGTTGACGAGGAGGATATCGCGCGGATCGTCTCCAAGTGGACCGGCATTCCGGTCTCCAAGATGCTCGAAGGCGAGGTGCAGAAGCTGACGGAGATGGAGACACGCCTGCGCCAACGGGTGGTCGGACAGGAGGAGGCCCTGACGGCGGTGGCGAACGCGATTCGCCGTTCGCGGGCAGGCCTGTCGGATCCGAAACGACCCATCGGCAGTTTCATCTTTCTCGGGCCCACGGGCGTGGGCAAGACGGAGACCGCGCGGGCGCTGGCCGAGTTCCTCTTCGACGACGAGTCGGCCATGGTGCGGATCGACATGTCCGAGTACATGGAGAAGCACGCCGTCGCGCGGCTGATCGGCGCGCCCCCGGGCTACGTCGGCTTCGACGAGGGTGGGCAGCTCACCGAGGCCATCCGGCGCAGACCCTACGCCGTGGTGCTGTTCGACGAGATCGAGAAGGCGCACCCGGATGTCTTCAACGTCCTGCTGCAGGTGCTCGACGATGGGCGGCTGACCGATTCCAAGGGTCGCACGGTGGACTTCAAGAACACCGTCCTGATCATGACCTCGAACGTGGGCGCATCGCAACTGGCGACCGCCTGGGCCGAGGACGAGGAGGGCTTCAACGAGGCCAAGGAGCGCGTCATGGGCGAGCTGCGCAAGCACTTCCGCCCCGAGTTCCTCAACCGCGTGGACGATATCGTGGTCTTCCATCCGCTGGCCGAGGCGCAGTTGACGCACATTGTGGATCTGCGGCTCAACGATCTCAGGCACATGCTGGAAGCCCGCCGCATCACGCTGGAGCTGACCGACGCCGCCAAGGAGGCGATCTTCCGCGCGGGCTACGACCGGGCCTACGGCGCGCGGCCGTTAAAGCGGGCCATCCAGCGCACCATCCAGGATCCCCTGGCGATGCGCATCCTGGATGGTCGCGTGCTGCACGGGGACCGGGTGGTGGCCGATGTAGATGGTGCAGGCGGGCTCAGCTTCACCACGCCTGACCGGGTGCTTGGGAGCGAGCCGGTTGCGGTCTAGCCGCGGCACACACAAACGAAGAAGCAGTTCAAACCAGCGCCTGAGCTCGCAGCTCCGGCCTCTTCACTTTGCGTTTAGCATAGAGAAGGACGCCGGCATTTGCCACGAAAAGCCATCATCATCGGAGCCGGACCGGCGGGGCTCACGGCAGCGCTTGAGCTGCTGCGCCGGACCGGCGTACAGCCCATCGTTCTGGAAGCCAGCGGGGAGATTGGCGGGATCTCGCGCACGATACGCTACAAGGGCAACCGAATGGACATCGGCGGCCATCGCTTCTTCTCGAAAAGCGACCGCGTGATGCAGTGGTGGATGGAGCTGATGCCGCCCACCATAAATCAGCCAAACGAGCCCTCTGGCGGGGAGCCTGCAGCTTCCGCCGAAGCGGTTGAGATCCGCTACCAAGGCAAGCAGCGCCTCATCGAGGTGCCGGCGGTTTCGCCCGACCACCCGCCATTGCGCGGGATGGGGCCGCTCACCGCGGTGCTGGAGACCGACACGGAAGAGACGGACCCCGAGGGAGCGGAGAACCTCGCCGCGCACGGCCATACCGTGACGCTGATTCCCAAGCCGGAGGACGCCGATCACGTCATGCTGGTGCGGCCCCGCAAAAGCCGGATCTACTACCTCCGCAAGTTCTTCGACTACCCCATCAAGCTCACAGGTTCGACCATTACCAACCTGGGCCCGGTGCGCATGGCCAGGATCGGCGCCAGCTACGCGGCGTCGCGGCTGAAACCCGTAAAGAACGAAAAGAGCCTGGAAGATTTTCTCATCAACCGCTTCGGCCGCGAGCTCTACCTTACCTTCTTCAAGAGCTACACGGAGAAGGTGTGGGGTGTGCCCTGCGACCAGATCTCGGCGGAATGGGGCGCGCAGCGGATTAAGGGGCTCAGCCTGACGACCGCCGTACGCCACTTTGTGAAGAAGACCTTCGCCCGCAAGCCGGCACAGAAAGCAACCGGCAGCGGTGCGCCTGATGTCGCGCAAAAGGGCACGGACACCTCGCTGATCGAGCGATTCCTGTACCCCAAGTTTGGTCCCGGCCAGCTATGGGAGCACGTGGCCGATAAGGTTCTCGCCGGCGGCGGCGAGCTTCACCTGGGATGGAAGGTCGATCAGGTCATCAGCGAGAACGGTATGGTAGCCGCCGTGGTGGCCGTGAACGACGCCGGGGAGCGGCAGCGGTTCGATGGCGAATTCTTCTTCTCCACCATGCCCATGCGCGAGCTCACCCATGCACTTGAAGCGGGCGGCGCGCCGGTACCCGCAAACGTGCGCGAGGTCAGCGACGGCCTGCAGTACCGCGACTTCATCACAGTCGGCGTACTGGCGAACAAACTCGATGTCAGCGAGTCTGATGTGGAGGTCGGCGGCTCCAAACTCATCCGCGACACCTGGATCTACATTCAGGAGCCCGACGTGCTGCTCGGACGCCTGCAGATCTTCAACAACTGGAGCCCCTACATGGTCGCCGACCCCAGCAAGGTGTGGATCGGGCTTGAATACTTCTGCTACGACACGGATCCCCTGTGGGCCATGCCGGATGAGGATCTCAAGACGTTCGCCACCGCGGAACTTGAAAAAATCGGCATCCTGAAGACAGCCGAGGTGCTGGACGCACACGTCGTGCGTGTGCCCAAAACCTACCCAGCCTACTTCGGCACCTATAGCCGCTTCGAAGAGCTCCGCCAATGGACCGATGGCTTTGAAAATCTATTTCTGGTCGGCCGCAATGGCATGCATAAGTACAACAACCAGGACCATTCGATGCTGACCGCGATGAAGGTCGTGGACGGCATCGCTGCGGGCCGCGTGGACAAGGCTGCCGTATGGGCCATCAACACGGAGCAGGAGTATCACGAGGAGAAATAGGCCTCTTCGCCGAGGAGCGGTCACATCGAACAGTTACAAAAAGCCGCGCAGATCTGAAACTTTAAGAGAGGATCGGCTTCGAGACGAAGACGTGGCCCATGGGATACGATGTCTGCCCAACAGGAGTTTCTTGAATCCCATGATCTCTCGACGATCCTTTCTCCAAACCGCGGCTGCCGGTGTTGCCTCTTCGTCGCTGGCCGGCACGGCCAAAAGCTATGCCCAGATTGTCGGTTCGAACGAGCGGGTTCACTTCGCCGTCATCGGCCTGAACAGCCGCGCTTATGCGCACCTTTCCTCCCTGCAGGCCAATCGCAAGGACGCGCGAATCGTGCAGGTCTGCGACGTAGACACGGTGATTTTGGGAAAATATGCCGCCGCTACAAACAAGATGACCGGCGAGTCGCCCACGCCGCAGCAGGATTTTCGCAAGGTGCTCGCATCCAAGGATGTCGACGTCGTCACCATCGCCACGCCGGATCACTGGCACGCCCCGATGGCCATCCTCGCGCTGGAGGCCGGCAAGCATGTTTACGTCGAGAAACCCTGCTCGCACAACCCGCAGGAGGGCATGTGGCTGGTCGAGGCACAGAAGAAATACGGCAAACTCTGCCAGATGGGCTCGCAGCAGCGCTCCTCACCCCACACGATTGAGATCGTCGGCAAGATCCACAACGGCCTGATCGGCCGCGCCTACTGGGCCGAGACCTGGTACACCAACCGCCGCAAGCCCATCGGCGTCGGCAAGGCCGCTCCTGTGCCCGCAACGCTGGACTGGGATCTCTGGCAGGGCCCCGCACCCCGCCGCGAGTACAAGGACAACATTCACCCGTATAACTGGCATTGGTTTACCCACTGGGGCACCGGAGAGACGCTGAACAACGGCACCCATGAGGTCGATGTGGCGCGCTGGGCGCTCGGCGCCGGCTTTCCCACGGCGGTTACGGCAGCCGGGGGCCGCTACGCCGCGCACGATGACTGGCAGTTCTACGACACGCTGGAGACCACCTTCACCTACCCGGACCAGATGATCAGCTGGAAAGGCGATTGCTGCAGCGGAAAGACCACCTATGGCCGCGACCGCGGCGTCTGCGTGCATGGAACCAGTGGCAACGTCATCGTCGATCGCGATGGCTATGACGTCTTCGATCCCAAGGACAAGCTCATCACCTCGTACCGCGTGCCGAAGGGGGGCTCGACCTCTTCGTCCGATCTTGTAGGCGCGGACAGCATGACCGACAGGCACTTCGCCAACACCATCGCCGCGGTTCGCGGGACCGAGGCGCTGCGTCAGCCGGTCGCCCAGGGCAATGTCGCGGTCACGATGCTGCAGCTCTCCAACATCGCCTATTTCACCGGCCGCGAATTGAAGACCAATCCCGAGACGTTCGCCATTCTCGGCGATCCGGCAGCCGAGGCCATGACGAAGCGCAGCTATGAGAAGGGCTGGGCGCCGAAGGTGTAGGTAGTGTCTGTTGCTTTTCGGAGGTAGGTCCGGGCTTTAGCCTAGCCCGGACATTCAGCGCGAAGAAGAACGGGGCTTTCAGCCCCCGGGTTTGCGCTGACGTCGGAAAGAACCCTGGGCTAAACCCGTTTCCCTATCTAGCTATGCAGTGTCATCTCGACCGGAAGCGAAGCCGGAGTGGAGAGACCCCTGTATTCCGCTCGTAATCACGGAAACTTCGTGCAGCCCGTGCAGAATACAGGGGGCTCTCCGCTCCGCAGACGATAAAGCTGTCTGCTCGGTCGAGATGACACCTTCTGCATAGCTATAAGGAAATCGCTATAAAGAAGGAAATCGCTATAAAGCCAATCATTTTGCCGCTCCTTCCGTGGGGCTGAAGCCCTGCGCTCCCTCCCCATCCTCCTCCCAAAATGCACCTCCTACCATGATCGCGCTCGACAGACACTACATAACACACCCAGCCCCACGGCCTACGCTGTGGCGGGAGTAGACAACTCCGGCGCATACCCCAGCCCGCTCAGCACGCCGCGCATGTACGCGAAGCTCTCCATCATGCCCGGCAGCGGATCCGCCGGCTTGATCTCGTACTCCAGGTCGACAAAGCCGTCGTACTTCATCGCGATCAATGCCTCAAAGATCGCGCGCACCGGCATCACGCCCTCCCCGACCGCGACCTGGCTCTCCTTCGCCGAAGGATTCGCGAGATCCTTCATATGAATATCGAAGAGGCGCGGACCGGCCTTGCGCATCGCGATGACGACGTCTGTCCCCGTGCGCATCGTGTGCCCCACATCGATGCAGCAGCCAACGCGGCGATCCATGTTCCCGACCGCCGCCAGCACGTCCAACGGCGACGGCCACTCCTTGTCTTCGGGGCCGTGATTGTGAATTGCCAGCCGCATGTCGTACTGCTTTAAAAAACGCTCCACACGCGGCAACGTCTGGTGTGTCGGCGATCCGACGATGAGCGAGATGCCTGCAGCTTTGCAGTACTCAAACTTCGAACGAATATCCTCATCATCGTCTTTTGGAAAATAAATCGCTCCCGCGGCGGTCAGCCTAAGACCTGCGGCGCGATACTGCTCGGCGCGCACGCGCACCTGGTCCGCCGGAGTCATGGGCAGATGCACGTCCTTCACGTTCAGGTATGGCGTGCGCAGCTGCTTCATCGCGGCAATCACATACGCGGCATCGAAGTTGCGCAGGCTGTAGCTGGCCACGCCCAGCCGCACGGGCGATGGCGGCAGCGCTGGGGTCGCCGTTTCGGTTTGAGAGACGCCTTGACCGCAGGCGGTAGCTGCGGCAAGCACCGCTCCCATGCGCAGGGCGTCGCGTCGGCTGGTCGATTTGGGCATCCCGCGATGCTATTGCGTGGGCCTCCCCGCCGTCCAGCAGGAGGCCCGCGGAGATGAATTTATGCTGAACAACCGATCAGTTCGACGCGGTCGCCGGCCCCGCGAGCTTCAGCACAATGCTCTCTTGATCCTTGGATTCGAGCTGCGAATAAAACGACCGCAGATCCCCGTATTCCGGCGCCGGAACCACCACGGAATTGAAGAGAAAATCCCGGCGCACAGTTACGTTATTTGGCGCCGAAGCGACATCGATCGAGTAGGCTCCCTGCTCAGAAAACTTCAGCTTGGAAGACGCCGGAACGGCTTCCACTGCGAACTCTTTGGGGAAGTTCACCCGGATCGCGTCCTGCAGCACCTGCGGATAGTGAAAATACACGGCAAGCTGCCGCTTCTCATGCTGGAAGGTCGCCGGCTTATCCGTCAGAAAGATATCCGTGGGCAGCAAAACACGTTTTCCGGTGGCTGCGCCCAGCGAGCCCTTCACCTGGTAAGTCACCCCCAGCGGCGCGTCATAGTCCGTCAGATTCTTGATGTTGGAGATCTCGAGCTCCAGGCTCCTGGGCACCATCTCCTCCATCGAGGACCGGAGGGCGTGGCGCAGGCTCTCATCGTCGCCTCGCAGCGCTGCCTGACGCCATCGCAGCGCAGGCGCGCCGGAAAACGTAAGGTCAATCCTGCCGGTCACCTCCCCATGCGTATCCATGGTCAGATTGGCGACCCGGGTTGTGCGATTGGCCTTGTAGTTTTCGCCTGGAGCCACATCCAGCGCCGTTCCCGTCTCCGTCTGCCGCAGACCGTTGACAAAGGTGTGCTGCCAGGCCAGTTGCCCAAACGCCGCATACCGCGAGCCGGGATCGAAGTAGCGCTCTTTGCCCTCCACAACCACGATGGCCACCATGCCGTTGAACTGGTTAAGGGTGAACCATGCCGGGATAAACAACCGATCCTCGCGGCTCGGCACCAGCATCGCATAGGCGGGAAAACCGGCGGCACGGGCCATGCTGATGAACAGCTCCGTAAGCTGCACAGGCGTGCCGCGTTCATGCAAAAGCACATCGGCTGCCGTATGCACCTCGCCCATGCCGGCGGCCTTGTCCTCGCGTTTGTCGCGATCGCGGGTGAACTCGGTGTTTTCGAGCTTCATCACCGCCCCATAGATCTTTCGCAGCTTTTCCTCCGGCGTCGCCGCGCCCGCGATCGCCTTGCCGGCAGCGTCCTTCACCTCCGCATTCGGGTCAGTGAACCTGTTGACCTTTTTGGACCAGCTCTTTCCCTTCTCCTTCCAGAACTCCGGCTGTGAGCGGTACGGCGTAAAGCTGAAATCCACCCGATAGCTGTAGTTTTCGATCGGAGGCATGAACTCCTCCTTCACCTTGGGCGGCACGTTTTTAACCTTCAGTTCGTAGACCTGGCTGGGTCCGCGCCCGCCGATGCCGACAAGGTCACGACGCTCGATCTTCGCGTCGGGAGGCAGCAGAGGAAACCACGAGATGCTGTTGATCTCCTTCCCCTCCTCATCGATCAGCGACTGGTTGGTCGGGTACCAGACGAAGTGCCCATCCTTCACAAAAAGCTCATCCTGAATCATCCACGCCGGCGATTCGTAGAAGTTGTCATAGCGCGTGAAATAGCGGTACTCGATGATGCTGCCGACCTGTACGTCTGGCAGGGTGAAGACCTTCTCCTGCAGCTTGAAGCCATCTCCCTTTTCTATGACCAACTTACAACTCCCGTTGTAATAAGCGATCACGCAAGGAGCACGGCGAGTCTTCAACCCATCCTCGCCTGCAATCCGGTGCAGCGCGATTTCGCGAACCGAAGCGGCGAACGGTACTGTATAGGGTCATGAGCACAGTTCTTACGAAGGAACAGCGGCAGGCTGCGGGTCAAAGCCACCGCAAACAGGCTTCGCGGTCCGGCCATGCCGTCTGGCGCCGGCAGAGTGGGAAGCGGAGCGCCCTTGATCTCCTCCGCCGGGCGGCGCAGGATCGCGTGCCGCACCTGCTGGAGCTCAAGTACGACCGCATGGCCGACTCACCCTTCGGCTACTTTCGCGGCGCCGTCCCCGTTATGGCCTTCGATCTGGGCCATCTGCCCCACACCGGAATCATCAACCAGATCTGCGGCGACGCTCACGTGCGCAATCTCGGCGCCTATGCCGCGCTCGACGGCAGCCTAACCTTCGACATCAACGACTTCGACGAGACGACCCGCGCGCCCTTCGAGTGGGATGTCAAGCGGCTCGCCACCAGCATCTATCTCAGCGCCCGCGAGACGAACCAGACCGAGGCCGAATGCCAGGAGGCGGTGCGCGTTTTTCTACGCCGCTACCGCAAGAGCACCCATCGCTTTGCCGCCATGCCCGTCATCGATCTGGCCCGCTACCAGGTGCATCGTCACGCTGAACTCTCGGCGGTTTCGGAGGTATTTGCGAAGGCGGAACGATCCACCCCGATGCATCTCCGCGATGCCCTCACCCAGCCTGCCCCGGCGAAGGGAGCCGCCAAATCCGCGAAAAAGACAGCCCGCCAGCCTAAAGAGACGGCACCCGGCGAGGAAGGCCGTGTCTTCTGCTCCGACCCGCCGGTGCTGCGGAGGCTGTCCACGGCTCAGGCCGGGAAGGTGCTGGCATCGCTGGACGCCTATCGCGAGACCATTCAGCCCGAACGCCGCCACCTCCTCTCGCGTTACCGGCCAGTCGACGTCGGCTTCAAGGTGGTCGGCACCGGCTCCGTTGGGTTGCGCGACTACGTCATCTACTTCGAGGGCAACGGCCTCTCGGATCCGTTGTTTCTGCAGATCAAGCAGGAGGCCGCCTCAGCCTGGGAGCCCTATCTGGGCGAGATCGATGCAACCGGAACGCGTGGCTCGCAGAGTGAGCGCGTCGTGAACGGCCAGCGCGCCATGCAGGTGCAGTCGGACCCGTTTCTGGGCTACACCCGCATTGCAGCCCGCGATTACCTGGTGCGGCAGTTGAACGACCACAAGGGCTCTGTCAACCTGGGCACCCTGGACGCCGAGGCCCTCGGCCACTATGCCGACCTGTGCGGCGAACTGCTGGCGCGCGGTCATGCCCGCTCCGGCGATCCCGATGCGCTCGCCGGCTATATCGGCCATGGCACGCAGATGGATAAAGCCATCGCCGCCTTTGCCCGTCGCTACGCCGATCAGACCGAGCGCGACTGGCAGGAGCTGCGGAAATACCGTAAAGGCTAATGGCCCATTGTGCCCGGAGCTTTGCAGCCACCACGACAGACCAGCCATACGGCGTAGCGCTTCAGGCCCGCATCCAGCTGCGCGTAGGGTTTGACCTCGTATGCCGGATCGTGCCGCAGCCGCTCCGCGATGGGATTCCCGATCTCCGGAGGCAATCCGCTGGGAAGGATGGGGCCCGCATGAATCACGAGAAATCTGTTGTTTTCCTGCAGAAATTGTCCGATCGGCTCGATGGAGCCGGAAAAGTAGCCCACCTTTCGCCAGTTCTCGATCAGGTGATACTGCGTCACCTCCAGCTTCGGTGCGGAAGGGCTGAGGCTCTGTTGCCAGTCGAGCAGATACACGAACGGCACGCCCGTGTTGTGCTGTCGCCCGAGCAGTTCCGTGAAGCTGAAGGCGTCCTCACACACAACGGGCACACCCTTCGGCAGCTTCGCCGTAAGCGCAGCGGTATAGCCCTTCGGTGACGGCGAAAACGCCGCCAAATGCTTGAAATCCCAGAACAGCATCGTGGCTACGAATGCAGCGGTCACCCCCAAACGCAATATCGGCAGACGCGCGATTTGCATGAGCTCCGGCGACAAATTTGTGACAACAATTTGCGCAAATTCGGCGGTAAGATAGGCGACCGCAACCGTCATGGGCAGCAAGTAACGATCATTGAAAAGCCACGTCCCGACCAGACCCTCGAGCAGAAACGCCACCCCCAGCAGCAGCATGGCAGCGGTAACCACGTACACGGGTTCGCGCTCAACCCAGGCCCGCCGCAATGCTGCCCAAAGTCCGCTACCGCCGCGATGTGTACTCAACAATCCCGCCAGAAGCAGCAGGATCAGGACCAACGCGATCTCCTTCGAAGACCCTGTGTACACGCTGACGATGTCCACCAGCCGCGGCGCCTTGGTCCAGAAGTGCGGCTTACCCACCTGCGCCGAGGCGATGATGTTCGCCCGCTCTGGCAGCAAAAACAGCCACGAGGCTGCACCCGCGAGATACAGCAGAGGCCTGGGCCGCCGTCCCAGCAGGTCGAGCACCACGGTGGCCCCGATCAGGAAGGCGCTAAAAACCACCCCCAGCAGATGGCTTGTCGTCAGCAGTCCATGTACCAGAAACATGGCGGCGTACAAGCGCGGCGGCGTGGGTCTCCCCTCATCGGCCAGCACCAGAGCCAGCCAGATCGCCAGCGACACATTCAGCACCAGCAGCCCGTAAAAGCGTCCCTCGGCCATATGGGCGACGAACGGCGGACTAAAGAACCAGGTATTGAACAGGGCGAAGGCGACAATCCCGATGCCATAGAAGCGCCGCGCGGCCGCCCAGGTCGCGGCAAACGCCAGCCCAAAGCACGTGGAAGAGAAGAGCCGGAAGGACAACTCCGTTGGGCCGAACAGGTGCAGCCAGCCCCTCCCCAGCAGGTAAAACAGAAAGCCACCGCCATCGGCGCCCTCGTTGTACGCAAACAGCATGTGGTGCCAGGAGGGATCGCGCAGCAACATCCAGCCGAGCATCTCGTCTTCCCAGAAGATGCGGCCCCGCGAAAGCACACAGGTGATCGCCAGCGCGAAGCAAAACCCGGCCAGCATCCCAGCAAAGTCCCAGCCGGTCAGCCGGTTGGGCCGCCGGGCCAGCCCCCTTCGGTCATTTACAATCGTGGTCAGAGAGGCAGTTTATCTCTTTATCTCTGCGCGTGTTCCCCGTATAGCGAAGGGCGACGCGAGCCCCCGGAAGCACCCGGATTCCGCGCGAAACCCCGCGGGATTTGCTCACACGCTGCCGGGATAAACCAAGCACCACGTGTGCGGAGGAGCATTGCCCGGTGTCCCTGGATCTTTTTTGGCTGCCCGAGATTCCGGCCTGGAGAGAGTCTCTGGATGCGGCCCGGCAGCTTCCACCCAAGCTGGCTTTTCCCGAATTTCAACGCCTCGCCAACAGCCGCATGGACTTCGTGCGGGCCGGCCAGCTCGACAAAGCCGTGCAGCGCTTCCTCGCACAGCACGGCGATGCAGCCGCTCTGCCCACGGTTCGCCTCGCGCTCCTTGGCTCCTCCACCTTCAGCCATCTGCTACCCGGCATCCGGCTGGGTGCGCTACGCCGGGGGTTCCTTGTTGACGTGTACACCGGCCCTTACGGCCTTTATCGACAGGAGCTGGCCGATTTTCACTCCGGCCTCTACAACTTTCGTCCCGAGATCATCTGCTTCGCCTTTGACGCGCAGCACCTCGCGCCTTGGGAGGGCTCTGACCCGCAGGAGACGATGGCCAACCTGCGTTACTGCTGGCAGACCGCTCAGGAATCGCTCGACTGCACCGTCATTCAGCAGACCGCGCTGCCCCGCCTGCCGCTGCTGGTCGGCAACAACGAGGATCGCCTCCAAGTCTCGCCCGCCCATGTTCTGCAGCAGGTGAACACAGGCATTCGGGCCGAGGCGCGCGAACGCGGCGTATACCTGCTCAGCGTCGATCAGGCGGCTGCCGACGCCGGGATCGCGCAGTGGTTCGACCCCGCGTTGTGGCTCTCAGCCAAGCAGGAGGTTCATCCCCGCGCCTCGGTGGCGTACGGCGACCAGCTGGGCCGCCTTCTGGCTGCCATGCGTGGCCGCAGCTCAAAGTGCCTGGTCCTCGATCTCGACAACACCCTTTGGGGCGGCGTCATCGGCGACGACGGCGTGGACGGCATCGTGCTGGGCCAGGGTTCGCCCACCGGCGAGGCCTTTGTCAACCTGCAACGCTATGCCCGCCAGCTCGCGGGACGCGGCGTCATCCTCGCCGTCTGCTCGAAAAACGACCTCGCCAACGCCGTCTCCGTTTTCGAGAACCACCCCGAAATGGTGCTGCGGCAGAGCGACATCGCCTGTTTCGTCGCCAACTGGCAGGACAAGGCCGAAAACCTCCGCTACATCGCCCAAACCCTCAACATCGGACTCGATTCGCTCGTCTTTGTTGATGACAACCCCGCCGAACGCCGGCTGATCCGCAGCGAGCTGCCCACCGTCGCCGTTCCGGAGCTGCCCGACGATCCCGCCGAATATGTTCAGTGCCTCGCCGCGGCGGGCTACTTCGAGGCCATCGAGATCACCGCCGAAGACCGAGAGCGCACCCAGCTCTACCGCGCCAACGCCAGCCGCGAGGCCCTGCGCCAGACCTCCACCGATCTGGGCAGCTACCTGAACGGGCTGGACATGCAGCTCATCTGGAGTCCCTTCGACGCCGCCGGCTTCAAACGTATCGTCCAGCTGATCAACAAAACGAACCAGTTCAACCTCACCACGCGCCGCTACACCGACGCCGAGGTCTCCACGCTGATGCGCGACCCCGATGTCGTCACGCTGCAGCTGCGCCTTACCGACGTGCACGGCGATAACGGCATGATCGCCGTGGTGATCGGCCGCCGGGTGAACGAAAACTCCGAAAACATACTCGAGATCGACACCTGGCTGATGAGCTGTCGTGTGCTCGGCCGCGGTGTCGAAGAGGCCACGCTGAACATCCTCAGCCGGCGTGCCGGTGAGATGGGCTGCACCCGTCTCACCGGCGAGTTCAAGCCCACCGCCAAGAACAGCATGGTCAGCGAGCACTACGGCCGGCTCGGCTTCGATCTCCTCGCCACAAATGAGGATGGAAGCACACAGTGGACGCTTCCGCTCAACCGCTTTACCGAGCGCGCGGTGCCCATGCGCGTCTTGAAGGGAGAACCATGGGGACAAACGATGTCTATGGCCAGCTAACCGAGATCTTTCGCGAGGTCTTCGACGACGACTCCATCGTCCTCACCCCGCAGACCACCGCCGCCGACATCCGCGACTGGGACTCCGCCGCGCACGTCAACCTCGTCGTCGCCATCGAGTCGCGCATGAAGATCCGCTTCAAAACCTTCGAGCTCGAATCGCTGCACAACGTCGGGCATCTGGTGGAGCTGATCGAGGCCAAGCTCAAGGCCAAGGAACTCGGCGTGCAGCCGGCATAGCCTGTATTCGCTCTTGTCTCTCTTCTGTCATTTCCGCATGAACCTGCTGTGGATTGCGTGGAAGCCCCGTCAGGAGAGCCGCTGAAGGAGTACGAGGCTCGAAGAAAGCAGACTCTCCACTTCGCTACGGGCGGACAAACCGGCAGCATCGCTCTAGGTTCGTTCGCCCTCAGCCACCTGAACCGGCACAAAGCTCCTCTCGATCCGCTTCCGAAACTCCGGTGTCAGCAGGTCCAGTTCGGCGATATCGACCTTGATCGCCAAGAGTGACTCTTCAAACGCCTCTGCCAACTCTGCGCGCTGCGCCCACGTCAGCTCGCCTTCCACCGCGAGGTCGAGATCGGAAAACCGCTTCGGCAAGCTTCCATTCGCCCGCGAACCGAAGGCCCAAACCCTCTTTTCCGGGATCGTCTGCCGCAGGATGCCGCGCACCAGTTCCAGCTGATCTTCGGGAAGATGCACCACGGGAGTAGACGCGCTGTCAGCCATTGCTCTCCTCCGCTTTCATCTCCTCAAACAGCCGCTCGTGCAAAAATCGCACCTCGGCCAGAAACTCTGGCACCATCCGCAGAACAGCGACCGCCTGTTCTTCGTTGTAGGTGTGACTGGTCCGGTTCCGCGCCTCGCGAAATCCATGCCAAACGTCGTAGCCCTCGCGCAGCACTCCGTCCTGGCTGGCGGTGCGGATGAGGGTCGGAAAGGTAATGTGTTCCCGGTCCTTCAGATTGACCGAGTACGCTGAAACAAACCTGCGCAACACACTCTGCGCAATTTCAAAGGTAAACTCAAACCGCTTGATGACCGAATCGCGGTACATCAGGTTCCCGGGCGCCTGGCGGCAGGCCATGAGCGATTCTTCGAGCCTCTCGATCGCTCTCCCGAGCTCTTCCACGCTGAGTCCATTCATCGCACACATTCTATCCGGTGCTCAAGGGGTGCCGGGTGCTCCTTAAAGCGACGGCCTTATCGTCGCTAAGGTGGATCTTTGCGCGTCGCGCGAATCGTACTCCCTACCTGACCGGCACATCCGAGGCGGGAACCCAGGTATCTCAGGGGCCTTGAATTCACGATTCGCCTTTATTTTCCGGATAGATTCTCGTTTCCTCTGCAGGTAAGCTGAACTCAGTTCGGCATGCTCTTCAACTCCTACATTTTCCTCTTCGGCTTCCTGCCGGTCACCCTCATCGGCTACCAGATCGCCGCGCATTGGCATCGTCGCGCCGTGGTTCTCTGGCTCTCATTCGCTTCGCTGGCCTTTTACGGCTATTGGCGGCCGGCGTACCTGATCCTGCTCTGCGCTTCGGTACTGTTCAACTACACCGCTGGAGCCCTGATCAGCCGCCGCATTCCGAACAAAGTCTCCACAAAGGTGCTGCTCGGTGGCGCCATCGCCGTGAACCTCGCCGCGCTCTGCTATTACAAATACCTCTTCCCGTTGCTGAACGGCATCAGCGCGATGCAGCACAGCCCGCGGCACTGGGACGACGTCATCCTGCCACTCGGCATCTCGTTCTTCACCTTCACGCAGATCGCCTATCTGGTGGACCTGCAGCAGGGCGATGCTGTGCAGCAGGATCTCGGCAGCTACACCCTGTTTGCGACGTTTTTTCCGCACCTGATCGCCGGTCCCATCCTCCACCACGCCGAAATCATGCCGCAGTTTCAGGTGGATCGCGACTACCGCCTGCGCCTCGATGACGTGACGATGGGCTTCAGCTGGTTCCTCATGGGACTCTGCAAAAAGGTGCTGCTGGCCGACCGTTTCGCGCTGACGGCAGACCCAGCGTTCGGCGCCACGGCACACATCTCGATGCTGGGCGCGTGGGTCGGTGTGCTGTCCTATGCGCTGCAGCTGTACTTCGACTTTTCCGGCTACTCCGACATGGCATTGGGCCTGGCGCGCATGTTTTCCATCGACTTCCCCCTGAACTTCAGCTCGCCCTACAAGTCCACCAGCATCATCGATTTCTGGCAGCGCTGGCACATGACGCTGACCCGCTATATCAACTCCTATCTTTACAATCCGCTCGCGCTCGGCATCAGCCGCCGACGGGCGGCGCAGGGCAAGAAGATCTCCCGCAAGGCTTTGGCCACGCCTTCGGGATTTCTCAGCATGATCGCTCTGCCTACCGGTGTTTCGCTGTTTCTCGCCGGCGTCTGGCATGGCGCCGGTTTGCAATTCGTCATCTTTGGCCTGCTGCATGGTGTGTACCTCACCGCCAACCACGCATGGCGCATCTTCCGGCCGGCTTCGGCGGGCTCGCTGCTGCCGCAAAACAGGCTCGCGCAGGCTTTCGGCCATGCCGGCCGCGTGCTGCTGACCTTCGCGTCCGTGCTGGTGGCGCAGGTCTTCTTCCGCGCATCCGGCGTCGGCTCCGCGATGGCCATGCTGGCCGGAGCCCTGGGGCTGCATCATGGCCGAAGCGCCCCGATGGATGGCGCATCCTTCAGCCCTGCACTATCCGCGCTCGGACCCATCCTCGTCGGTTTTGCGATCGTCTGGATTCTTCCGAACACGCAACAGATCCTCGCTCGCTTCAAACCCGCGATTGAGGTTACGCAGGCGGACCTTACCGAGGGTGGTCTGCGCTTTCTCTGGCAACCGAGCATAGCCTGGGGATTCTGCCTTGGCCTGGTCTTCTTCGCCGTGCTTGTAAAGATGGAAAACCCAACCACATTCCTCTACTTCCAGTTTTAAGCAGCAGTCTCCGAAACCAGTCTCTAAAACCGCAGGGGAGCACACGCGTCTCAACCCGTAAAATCACAGCAGATGAACACCCCGCAGAGCGAAACCTCACCTCGGCCAGGTGCTCCGCAATTCTTCCCGCCGCCCGGCCGTCGCCGGTTCGCACGCTATCTCCTTCTTCTGCTGCTGACTCCAGCGATCTTCTATCCCCTCCCGTTCTTCGTTGCGACCTCCGCCTCCTATGAACACTGGTCGACCTCGCAATGGACGCCCATGCTCGACTATGCCTATGACAAGCATCCGCAGAACGCGGACGTTGTGATCTTCGGCGACTCCAGTGCCTTTATCGGCATCGATCCGAAAATCCTTAACGCAAAATTCGGTATTCGCAGCCTTGTTTTGCCGGACACCATCGGCAGCATTCCCGTAACTGGCGATGCACCGCTGCGTAGCTATCTCGCGCACAACCGGCCACCGCGCCTGATCGTGCTCTACTTTTCGGCCTGGAACCTCGATTTCGCGCACATCCCCAAGTTCCGGCTGTTTGAAGGCGAGGAGATGCTGCTGCGGCACGGCAGCCCCCACGAAATCGCGCGGTTCACGCTGCATCACCCGACCGAAATACTGCAATTTCCTTTCAGGCTCTACAGCACCTTTGGGCCGAAGATGATCCGAGCGGCGCTGCATCACGTAAACCGCGAGCAGGAAACAGCCGATGCCCTCGGACATGCGGATTACAACGAGGCAAGGCCGCCGCTCGCCTCGTCCTGCACAATCCCTCCGGAGTACCTGGCGCAAACCGGCACCGCGTCCGTCCAGGAGCTGCAACACCGCTACAGCACGCCGGAGACAAGGGTAATCGTCTATCTAGCGCCCATACCGGACTGCCGCAACAGCATCGTGGCGGAAGATCGCAGCTACGCCGCCGTGAATGCAGCGCCGCCGATCATTCTTCCAGCCCATCTCTTTGTAGGGGATGTTTATTACGCGCATATGCTGCCCGGCTCGGTTCTCGAAGCAACCGAGGTCTTCGCGAAGGTATTGCGACCGCAACTACAGCCGGGCGACACCCGGAGGTAGCGCGCTCTACAGCTTTTCTTGTGGTCATTCCCGCAGGGAATCTGCTGTTCCTACTCCTGCTCTGTAGGCCCGGTTCTGTCTCTACTAAGGAAGTGCTGCCAGCAGTTCCGCAACGGAACGCCGCAGCACTGGATGCTGTATCTCCGGCGCGATCTCCGCCAGCGGCTCCAGCACGAAGCGCCGCTCGGGCATCGCGGGATGCGGCAAAGTGAGGTCGGGGTCGTCAAGAACGAGACTCCGCCCATGCTCGCCGGTATAGAGCAACAGATCCAGATCAAGGATCCGCGGCCCTTTCGGCGGAGCGTCGGCCGACCGCAAACGGCCCATGCTCCTTTCGATGGCCAGCAACGCCCGCATCAACTCCAGCGGACCGAGGCTGGTCTCGAGCAGCGCGGCAGCATTGGTGAAGCGGGGCTGGTCGCGCAAACCCACCGGTTCCGTCTCGTAAAACGAAGAGACCGCCACCACCTCGCCCAAATCCCGCAGCCGGTGCACGGCCTCGTGCAGCGTGTCGGCGGGGGTGCCCCAGCGCGCGGGGAGGTTCGCCCCCAGGGCGATTGCGGCCCTCATGAAAGGTGTGTCCGAACAGGAGGGGACGGCAGCATCAGCCGTGCGAGTAGGCGTGCGCGGGACGCAGCGCAGGAACCAGCCGCGAACGACCGGACGTCGGCTCCATAACAGCGACCGAACGCGGCATGGGGCGTGTAACCAGCTGCCAGGCGCTGCGGTCGCGCAGCAGCCGCTGCACCAGCGCCGTGTGCATGGCATGACCGGCGCGTTCGGCGACCACTTTGCCCCAAAGCCGGCGGCCCGCCAGGGCCAGATCGCCGATCAGATCCAGCACCTTATGCCGCACAAACTCATCCGGGAAGCGTAGCGGCCCGTTCTGCACACCCCCGCGCGTGAGAATGATCGCGGCATCGTCAGAGACTCCGCGAATCAGCCCCATATTGCGCAGCATGGCCTCATCCTCGCGGAAGCCGAAGGTGCGCGCAGGAGCGATCAGTTCAGCGTAAGCGTCCGCTTCCAGGTCGCCGGTAAAGCGGTCGCGCCCAATGGGCGACGGAAAGTCGATGGTGTAGTCGATCGCATAGCCGTCGCCGGGATAGACGCCGATGAACTTCGAACCGTCATGCACCTCAACCGGCTTCAGGATGCGCAGGTACTCGCGTTTGCGGCGCTGCTGCTTGCGGCCCACGCCGAGAATCGCGGTGACGTAGGGGTCGGCGGAGCCATCGAGAATAGGCAGCTCCAGGTTGTCGATCTCCGCGATCACGTTATCCACGCCGAGGCCGATCAGCGCACTGAGGAGATGTTCCGTCGTCTGGATCAGCACACCCTGGCGCATCAGGCTGGTGGCATAGGAAACCTTGGCCACATTGCGGCCGATCGCCGGAATTTCGAAATTTTCCAAATCGGAGCGGCGAAACACAATGCCGGAACCGGCCGGCGCGGGCACAAGCCGCAGCTGAACGGCGGCACCCGAATGGAGTCCCACGCCGGAGAAGCTCAGCGGGGCTTCGATCGTGTATTCGAGTTGACAGTCCGTAGCCAGCGTGGAGCCTTTGCGCAGTTGCGACAAGGGCAAGACTATACCTCGTCCCGCGACCGGATCTGTGGCTTTTTGGACACAGTTCCCCATTTGCAAATCCTCGTCAAATACAACTCGATCCCCCGGGAGTTCGAGCTTCAACTGGCCTCGATTTCGCGCAGCAGTCGCAGGGTCGCTGCCAGCGGCAGCCCCACCACGTTGAAAAAGTCACCCTCAATGCATGCGATCCAACGCGCGGCGTAGCCCTGGATGCCGTACGCGCCGGCCTTGTCCAGCGAATCGCCCGTGCCAAGATACGCCAGCAGCTCCGCCTCGGGGATGGCGGTCATCGTGACCGCTGTCGTCTCCACATGAGCCCTCTCACTACCGTTCGAAGCCACGGCGATCCCCGTGTGCACATGGTGGGTGCGGCCGGAGAGCGCCCGCAACATGCGCTCCGCATCGACGAGATCCGTGGGTTTGTTGAGCACCTCGCCACCGAGCACCACTGTGGTGTCAGCCGCCAGCACGGTCGCCTGCGGGTGGCGCGCGAGCACGGTCCGGGCCTTTTCGACGGCCAGGCGGCGAACGTAGGCGACAGGAGCCTCGCGCGGGCGGCGGGTCTCATCGATGTGCGCGGGAACCACGGTGTGCGGGACGGCGATCTGGGTCAGCAGTTCGCGACGGCGCGGCGAAGCGGAGGCGAGGATCAGCATGAGTTTAAGGCTATCCATGGCCAAGGGAAGTGTCTGGCGAATTTGTTTTTTTGCTGTTCGGAGGTAGGTCCGGGCTTCAGCCCGGACATTCAGTGCGGAAGAGAATGGGGCTTCAGCCCCGGATTTTCGATGATGCTGGAGAGAACCCTGGGCTGAAGTTCACAATCTCAGCTCTCTTCGTGGGGCTAAACAGGCTGCGGAAAAACTCAGATTATCGGTCGAAAATCTTGCACATGAAATTGGTGTAAGAAGGGAGGATGCGTGGAGCGAGCGAGCAACAGACGGCCCTGTACAGTTACGTAACCTTGGAGCGGCGCGTGCCGAAGGATCATCCGTTGCGGCAGATCCGTATCCTGACGGACGGGGCGCTGGAAGAGATCAGCCCGGAGCTGGACAAGCTGTATTCGACCACGGGACGGCCATCGATCGCGCCGGAGCGGCTGCTGCGCGCGCTGCTGGTGATGGTGCTGTACTCGGTGCGGTCGGAGCGGCAGTTGATGGAGCAGCTGAACTACAACCTGTTGTTCCGCTGGTTCGTGGGTTTGGAGATGGACGACGTGGTGTGGGATACGACGGTGTTTACCAAGAACCGGGAACGGCTGATCGCGGGCGAGGTGAGCCGGCGGCTGCTGGCAGCGGTGCTGCTGCAGGCGCGCGAGCACAAGCTGCTCAGCGAAGAGCACTTCACGGTGGACGGGACGCTGATTCAGGCTTGGGCTTCGGCGCGGAGCTTTACCCCCAAGGACGATCCGCCCCCGCCGGGCGAGGGTTCGGGCTACGGGGGCGGGGTGCTGTTGCGCGACAAGGTGGAATCCGGGACCGATCCCGAGGCGCGGCTGTACAAAAAGGCGACGCCGGACAAGGCGGTGCCCAGCTATCAAGGCCATGCCTTGATGGAAAACCGGAATGGCCTGGCAGTGGCGGCCCAGGCCAGTCTGGCGGCTACCGATGCGGAGCGGGAGACGGCGCTCGAACTGCTGGACAGAGTCGTGCCCGCATCGGAGCAGCGCCAGCCGGAACACAAGATCACGCTGGGCGCCGACACCTTGTATCAGGAGAAGCCCTTTATCCAGCAGCTGCGGGACCGCCAGGTGGCGCCGCATGTTTCGGAGTACACGAAGGGGCAGAACATGGCCAAAAACAGCCTGACCGAAGAGGAGCGCCGCGATGAACGGTTCGCGATCAGCCAAAGCAAGCGCAAGCTGATCGAGCGCGTCTTCGGCTGGGGCAAGCTGGATCGTCCCCTGCGCCAGGTCAAGCTGCGCGGCCTGGCCCGGGTGGACTGGTTCTACCAACTGGTCATCACCGCTCAGAACCTGATGCGCCTGAGCAGGCTGATCCCGATTCAAACCCTGGCCGGCTAGGGCACACGTGTGTCTGAATGCGGCAAACGGCCCGCAAAAGCCGCTTCGAAACCCATCTCCGGCTACTCCAAATCCACTCCGATCCTCTATTTACAGAACTAACTGAAGTTTTTCCGCAGCCTGTGAAGCCCACGCTCCCTCCAAATCCCTTCAAGATGCACCTCTTACGAATCGTGAGTCACATAGACACTCCCTCAAACCGCTCCACGCTGAGGCGCATCTCCATCGTGTGCGCCTCGCGCGGGCGCAGCGTGATCGCGTCTTCGGCGACGTTGGCTGTCTCCAGGCAGACGAAGCTCTCCCACCCATCCGGCGCCAGATCCGGCAGCTTCGCCGCCAGATCCGGGCCGGGGTTCCAGGTGACCGTCGTCTTCGAACCCGTCTTTTCCAGACGCAACCGGCGCTGCAGCACGGGGTCGATCAGGGTGAGCGGCGCTGCGGTGTTCAGGTAGGGGCGATCGGTCTCGCCTACGAAGCGCAGCTCGGGATCGTTCTGCGTCTTGCGCTGAAAGTTCTCTGTCTTGTCCAGGAAATCGGTGCCGCCGAGGCCTTCCACCGAAACTTTGCGGCTGTCGCCGACGGCCAGATAGGCGTGCAGCGCCTCTTCGAAGAAGAAGGGTGCCTCGCCGGTGTTGGCCACCGAGAGCCGTGCGGTCAATGTGCGGCCAAGGACGAGTTCATAGGCCAGCTCAAAGCCGGAGAAGCCCATCGCCCGCATGTCTTCCGTCTGATCGAGGGTCATCGCGATGTGCAGTTCGTCTCCCGCAAGCGCGGCAAAGCGCAAGGTCCAGGGCCGGGTGCGCGCAAAGCCGTGCGATGTACCGGAAGCAGGGTGTACCGGCGACCTTTCCGGCGACCCGAACCAGGGAAAAATGACTGGAATGCCGCCGCGTATCGCTTTGCCCGGCGCAAAGGCGGAACGCTCGGAAAGAAACAACGCCGCTGCCTGCCCGGCGGGTTGCCATTGCGTAAGGTGAGCGCCCTGCAGGTAGAACTCCCCACTGCAGGCCGGCGTGGCGATGCGGGCCCGCGGCATCCCTGGGTACGGCTCGTCGAAGCGCAGCACATCCGGCAAGGCAAACATCTCGTTCAGTTCGACCACACTCTGCATAATCACGATTGTCACGCATGACGGCGACCTTGGCGACGCTGCATCTCAACGGGTTGGAGAACTAATGATCAAAGCGTTGTTGTGCGATATCGACGGCACCCTGGTGCAAAGCAACTGGCTGCACGCCGAGGCCTGGCAGATCGCGTTCGGAGCTATGGGCATTCATCTGGAGCTCGAAGAACTGCGGCGGCAGATCGGCAAGGGAGGCGACGAACTCATCCCCGTCTTCGTTCCCTGGTGGCGACGCGAGGCCGTGGAAGAGCCGCTGAAGACCTTCCGCAAACACATCTTTCAACACGATCTGCGCCACAAGGTGCAGCCGCTGCCGGGGGTTCGCGATCTGCTGCAACGCGTACGGGCGGCTGGAATCAAAGTCGCGCTGGCGAGCTCGTCCGACAAGGATGATCTGGAGGTGCTCAAGCGCATCGCGGGGGTCGAGGACCTGATCGACGAACAAACCTCCGCGGACGATACGGATCGTGCCAAGCCGCATCCGGATATCTTCTCCGCAGTGTTGAAGAAGCTCGGGCTAAAAGCCTCCGAGTGCATAGCCCTGGGAGACACGCCGTACGACGCCGAAAGCGCCGGCAAAGCAGGCATCCGGACGATCGGCGTCACCACCGGCGGCTGGTCCAAGGCAGAGTTGATGGCGGCCGGTTGCGTAGAAGCCTATGACGGCGCGGCGGAACTGCTGGCGCGCTTCGACGAGAGCGCGATCGTGCGCACGGGGCTGCATGGCTGACGCCCGAACGCTCCTGACGCTCCTGAAATCCGGAGCCCGCATTTCGCCTTCCGTACGCGCGATGCGATGGATGGCCCTCCTGCTGCTCTCGCAGGCATCTTGGGCTCTCCTGCACGCACAGGCGCCGGTGGTGGACGCCAGCCGCTCGATCCAGGAGGGGGACGCTCGCCTTGGCGCAAAGCCCGGGACCGTCGTGCTGGATCGGCCGTCCCGGCTTGGCTCCAGCGTAACGCTAGGGGCCGGGCACAACCTGCGGATTGAAGCTCCGCTGACCATTGGGGCCGCCTCCATCACGCTAGCGGGGCATAACGCGATCCAGTGCAGCGCACCGCTCACCGTGGAGAACGCAACCGATCTCTTCATCGCGGACGGAGTGACGGACCTGAACGTACGCGGCTGCAATGCGACGGTGACCGGGCGCTCCGGCGGATATCTGCTTACCGCAACGCGTGCCGCGCGCGTCACCATGACCGGCAATCACTTGGTAAAGATGGCCATTTTTAACACCCACAACACCGGAGGCGATGGCAGCCAGACCACCGACGTGACGATCTCCGCGAATAGCACGGACTTTCCGCCGGGAACGGGCCCGATCGGAATTTATCTGCTCTATGTGTTGCGCGGGATAGTGGCGAACAACCACCTCGCCGGCACCGGGCATGGCATTGAATGGTGGGGTGGCGATGCGAACCAGGGCTGGCGTTCGTTCGACGCGGTCACCGGAGCCGGAAGGCTCAGCATTACCGGCAACATCTGCCACGGCGCGGGCGGCGCCTGCGTGTGGGGCTCGGATGGCTTTGACATCACGGTCCGCGGCAACACCGCGGACACCTGCAGCGATGTCTGCTTCGATACCGAGGGCGGCGTGCGCACGACGTTCACCGGCAACACCGCGCGCGGCTGCGCCAACGGCTGCTATGCCGCCGAGTTCGAGTCGCTGAACGCGACCTTCACGGGCAACACGGCCTATGCGGATGCCGGCGCTCCAGGGCGCGCGCTGGTGCTCATCAAGCACCCCAGCGGGCGCGGGCCTAACCACGTTGGACTCACCGTGACGGGCAATACGCTCACCTGCGGGGAGCTCTGCGCCGCTCTCTATTCCGAAGGTGAGGATGGATTTACCTTCAGCAAAAACACGCTTACCAACGGCTACGTGCAGTTCATCAACTACACGAACTCCGTCGTACTCAGCGGAAATATCTTGCGCTTTACTGAACCCGTCGGCACGATGGCGGCGATTACAGGGCCCTCGCTCGCCAACAGCCACAAATCAGAGATCAGCGGCAACAACATCACGGCCGCGGCTGGCGCAAGCGGCGATGGGGCTTGCATCGCGCAGAGCTGGAGCGATTACAACAACACGGACGAGATGCGGATTACCGGCAACACCTGCGCGGGCTTTCGCTACGGGATCGTGACAGCGACAGGAGGAGGAAATCCTGGCGCACCGCACGCCGTCTGGTTCCTGCAGGGCAATCATTTCTCGGGCATTCCGGCAGCAGGGCGGATCGTGCATAACCATAGCTCGGGGAATGAAACTTATACCAGCGTTCCTGCTGGAAAGCAGCAAACACAGTAGTACCTGTCCTGAAGCTATGGAGTCAGCTTTTCTTGTTGTCATTTCCGCAGGGAACCTGCTTCTCGCCTTTGCCTTTCTTGTTGTCATTCCCGAAGGGAACCTGCCTTTTGGGGTGCTATGCAGTACCGGGAGCGGCAGGACCGCCCAGTCCAGTTCGGCAACCCAGCATTCCAGCAGTACGATGTGTTCTCTCGACCGAAGCACGACGGCTCGATCGCCGTTCGTTATGGAGAGATCCGCCAGTGCAAGGACCGAAACAGCAGGTCCCTTCGGGAATGACAGAAAGAAAAGCGGCAGCGATCTATGGCTAAAGGATTCCTAGGAGCTTGTTGAAATAACTGCTGATCGATGCGGTTCTGCTGAAGATTTGCTCCTGGGGAGCTTTTGTTGATGGATAGCTTGGTTTGTATTGGAGGCTGGCGAGTGTTTTTGAACACTCAACCTGTTTTCAGGCGCACTGCTGCTCGGGGCCCTGCGCGGCTTGTTGCGCGATGAGCCTGGGGAGGCGCAGGAGGTTGTGCGCGGCGCAGCTAAAGACGAAGGTCCAATCCACCTTGGCCAGACCGCGCACCTTCACCTGGCGCACCGGCCCGGTCTGCTTCAGCCAGCCGAAGCTCTTTTCGACCAGCCAGCGGCAGCTCAGGCTGATCGCATAGCCGGGGTGCCGGGTGGTCCTCCCGTCCATGTTGGAGCGGCGGCCCTTGTTGTTCTTCGTGATGTGCGGCGTGACATGCAGGCTCCGCGCGGCGACGACGAAATCCTCCGCGTCGTAGGCCTTGTCCGCGCCCACGGTGATGCGTCGCGTGCGGCCCTGCTGCTTGTCGGCCAGCATCAGCAGCGCGGCGTCGCGCTCGGCAAAGCCATCGGCCTGGGTGGCCATCGCGGCGGCGATCAGACCGTTCCGGTTCTCCACCAGCACATGGCCCAGGTAGGCCAGCTTCGACTCCGTGCCGTAGCTCTTCTTGTACAGCCGGGCCTCCGGATCGGTGGTCGATTCATGGGTCTTGTTCGACCGCTTCTCCCCGTGGAAGTTGGTGCCGTCGTCGTCCGAGCCGTCCTTTATGCGAAAGCTCTTGTGCGACGCCCACGCTTGAATCAAGGTGCCGTCGACAGTGAAGTGCTCATCGCTCATAAAACCCTTCGCCTGCTGAACCACCGCGGC
This sequence comes from Granulicella sp., assembly GCA_965276885.1. Lineage (GTDB taxonomy): Bacteria > Acidobacteriota > Terriglobia > Terriglobales > Acidobacteriaceae > Granulicella. The sequence goes on from OZ255702.1 coordinate 611,496, forward strand.
GAAAAACTGTTGCGCCACGTCCGAGGTCAGCAAACGGTCGCGGTTTTTCGAAAACACCGCGTGGTTCCAAACCGCATCGTCCATGCCCAGGCCCACAAACCAGCGGAACAGCAGGTTGTAGTCCAGCTGCTCGACCAGCTGCCGTTCCGAACGCACTGAATAGAACGCCTGCAAGAGCAGCGCCCGCAGCACATACTCGGGCGCGATCGAAGGCCGCCCCGAAGCCGAATACAGGCTGTCAAACTCTTCGCTCAACGAGCGCAAAACAACGTCCGTCAGCCGACGAATCTCCCGCAGCGGATGATCCTGAGGCACACGCTGCTCCAACGTCACATAGCTGAACATCCCACCCTGCAACCGCTCGTCTCCACGCATACTCCATAGACGAAATAACCCTCAAATCCGCCGAAATACTGGAACCTTTTTCAACAAGCTCCTAGTGGCGCCCGGCAACCGGCAGCGCCAGGCCAGCCGTGTTTCGCTCCCCCGTTGGACACGTATTGAGCAGCGGACACTCCGGGCAGCGCGGTTCGCTGAAGGTGCACAGCGTCTGCCCGTGCAGCTTCACCAGCGAGTGGTGTTCGTCGAGCATCGCCGCATCCCAGGTCTCGGGGACCAGGCGCATCAGCCGCTCCTCTGTGACCGCGGCGTCGGCGCGGGGCACAACGCACAGCCGCTGAATCACGCGCAGGTGGTTGGCGTCGACCGAAAGCGCGCGCCGCCGCAGCGTGGAAAAGTTCACCACGGCCGCCGAGATCTGCGCACCCACGCCTTCAAACTGCTCCAGCCAGGAGCGAATCTTCTCCGTGCGATACCGTGCCAGAAAGTCTAGTGACAAAGCACCTGTCCGCTCCGTGATTGCCATCAACGCCGTCTTCAGGCGAGGCGCTTTGAGCTCTGGAAACGTCACCACTGAGATAGCACGTTCCAGTTCGGCCGCGGGCGCATCGCGCACCGGCTCCCACGCGCCCGGGTTCGCGCCGGGGAATGCGCGTTCGAGGTCGCGCATTACTTGGTGTGCCTGTGGTGTTTTGGTTCGCGAACTCAGCAACGAGTAGATGAACTGGGTGAGTGGATCCCATGGCTCACGCGGCGCAGGCTGGCCATAAAAGCCCAGCAGCAGGCGATGGATGCGTGGGAGCTTATCGGCCTGCTCGGGAGTGAGCGGCTGTCGCAGTGCTTCTACGTCAGCCGGTTCGTTGAAAAGGGCGGCGGTCATGTGGTTAGAACTTTGGATGCTGCTTCCGGGTTTTAGCTCCTGCGCGGCGTATCGCGCGAAACTTTTTACAGTTTCAACCTCCGGCACACGTCCTCACGTTCTACGGCGAAGCCGGCTCCGGAGCATGCAGCCCGGAGGAGTTGCTCTGCGCCGCCGGCGGGGCATGGCGAGGATGAAGCTCCTCGCCGAGCAGGTGAATCGGCACATTCAAATAACCCTTCTTGGGATAGTTGCCGTAGTGCGGAATATTCCAGCATGTGGCATAGACTAGCAGCGCCGCGATCACCCACCACGGCTGGTACAGGAGGGGCGCAGGCTCGGGCGCGCGTTCGCTTGCGGGCTCCCTTTGCTCACGCACATCCAGAAACAACAGCAGCAGAAACACGCTGACGACGTGGATATAGATCCAGCGACCCCAGTCCATTGCATAAAGAAACAGCGGCAAGGAAGCAAGCACCGCAACAACCGTTGTGCCCACTACGATCGCCACGTCAGCCTTCAGCCGGCGGTCCCGCGTGAGCTTGTAGGCCATCGCCGCCAACGGCAGCAACGCCAGCAGCGCCAGGATGGGGTAGTAGAAAAGGTAGTGATACGCGTGGATATTGCGCATCACGTCCGCCCGCGCCACATCGGTGCCGTTGGCGAGATACGCGATCGATCCGCTGCAGACGACCGGCGGCGCCGACCCCAGCGAACGGCAGATCGTCTGCTCCTCGGCAAGATTGCCGCGATGGCGAATCACCAGCAGCAGCGTTCCCGCGGTGGCGAGCAGGGGCAGGATCGCGACCTTCACCACACGGCGCAGGTCGCCCAGGCCAATCCAGAGCGCGCCCACGAAATACACGAGGTACGGCAGCAGACCCTCGTGCGAAAGAATGCACAGCGTTCCGGTAAGCGTCAGATACACCATTAGCAGCCCATCGCTGGGGGCCTCGCGCCGCGAGAACAGGAACACCAGAACCGCCAGCGCGAGCAGCAGAATCAGCTCTTTGCGAAAAGCCCCGACCGGATCAAGGATGGGAAACGCCAGCGTGGCCGGGGAAACCAGCGCCGCAAAGGTCCACAGGTCTCCGCTGGAGCGGCGATACAGCTGCCAGACAACGAAGTACAGCAGCACATAAAACGCCAGCGGCAGCAGGCTGCCCAGAACAACCACTGACAGGTGCAGCGCATGTGCCACCAGCAGAATCGTTTCGCCGGGGAGCCCGCGGCGGACAAACCCGCCCTGGTAGTTCACCAGCCAGTCGCCCGGCGTCCAGCCGTTGGGGTGCAAGGCGCGGAAGACAGTCAGCGGAACCGTAAGGCAGGCAATAAACAGGATGTAGACGCTGCCGAGCGCGCGTCCGTGCTCGATGCCATAGCTTGACTGCTTCAAATACGCGCTCCACGTGCGAAATTCTGCGAAAGTTGTGACCTCGGCACGTACGCGGAGGCTAGCACCTGCCCTCGATTCATTCGTCGCCAGTTGCCTACAGCATAGAAGACGCACGATATGCTGTTCGGGGCTGCATGCCCGCTGCGCCCTTCACGGAACGGAGGTCACCATGCTTCGGGTTCTTTCGATTGCGTTTGCCGCACTGGCGGTAACCGGCGGGAACGCCGTTCAAGACGATGACGTGGTGGGCGCGTTAAGCTTCCATCAGGCCATGAAGGATAGCGAGCCAATCCGGCAAACAGGCGTTGCGCAGTGACCGAAGACGTTTGGCAGATCCTCGATGTGGGCAGTATCTGGATGCGGGAGTTCGCCTCCGCCATGGCCCGGACGCACCCCGTCGTCGCCTGGTGGCCGGAGATGCGTCTTTTTGGAGCCTCCGAGCGTTGGGAACGCCACGAATCGATTGCGGAGCCGGCTCTCGATGTGCGCCGTTTCCCGCTGCAGCGCGGTTACGCCCGTACGCCGTTGCGGCAGCTGCTGCCCTTTCAGCATGCCCTGCTGAAACGCCTGCGGGCAGCCTGCAGCGATGAAACCAGATCGCCGCTGATCTGTTCCACGCCGTTTTATGCCCCGGTCGCGGAACAGTGGAATGGGCCGGTCGTGTATTACGTTACGGATCTCACCGCCGGCTATGAGGGCCTCAAGAGCAAACAGGTGATCGCGCTCGACAAGCGCATGTGCCATGGATCGAACGCGGTTTGTCCCAATTCGCGCCGCCTGGCGGAGTACCTGCTGCAGCAGACGGGCTGCTCGCCGAATAAGATCATCGTCGTCCCCAACGCCACGCGCGAACGCAACGTTGCTCCCGCTCCGCTTCTGGCACCGGAGCCGCTGCCGCTGGAGATCGCGCATCTGCCGCGACCGGTCGCCGGCGTCATCGGAAATCTCTCCGCTAACATGGATTGGGAGCTGCTGGAAGGCGCGGTCACCGCGACCCCCTGGCTCAATTGGGTCTTCGTGGGGCCAACCGCCATGCCGATCCGCGAGCGCCGGCAAAGTGCTGCCCGCGCCCGCGTGCTGAAGCGTGCCCACTTCACCGGCCCCAAACCGTATGGTGAACTGCAAGGGTATGCGCGGTGTTTCGATGTCGCCGTTCTGCCCTATCGCAAGAAGGAGCCCACCTATTCGGGCAGCTCCACGCGCTTTTACGAGCATCTGGCAGCCTGCCGTCCCATGGTGGCGACCCGCGGCTTTGCGGAGCTGCTCGAAAAACCACCCCTGCTGCAACTCGTGAATACCGCAGGCGAGATGCAGATTACGCTGGAACAGCTTCGGTCAGTGAACTTTCGCGACGGCCTCGAAACCGCGCGCTGGGAGGCCAGCCGGCAGGGTACCTGGGAGGCCCGCGTCCGCACGCTTACCGCAACGCTTGCCGCCCGCGTCTAGGTGTGTCTGTGGGAGTCGTTTTTTTGCTTTTCGAAGGGAGGTCTGGGCTTCAGCCCGGACATTCAGTGCGGAGAAGAACAGGGATTCAGCCCCGGGTTTTGCGCTGGCACCGGAGAGAACCCTGGGCTAAAGCCCATCTTTTGGCTCCTACTTCTCGTGGGGCTGAAGCCCCACGCTCCCTCCCCACCCTCCTCCAAGATGCAATTCGAGGCACCTCGTACGAGGATCGTGATTCGTCAGACACTGCTTAATTCTGGTTCAGCATGAAGCGGCCCGGACCAAACGAAAGTTACTTTAGGATTACCAACGGCCATGCTTAATCCATTTCTCATGGTGCTCTTGGGGGATTGTTCCTGTACAACTATCGCCTGACAGTATTCATGCGGACAGTTGCAAGTCAGTCGCCGCTGAAAGGGTCTCCGGGAGCATGGAAGAGCAGGCGATTCTCGCGCTCGGGACACTGATCCTGGTCAGCTGTGGAGCCGGTCTTGTCTTCATCCATAGCAGCAATCCCTTGCTGAAGGGCCTCAACTGGATGGGTTGCTCCCTTCTGATGGGAGGAACGGCCACCGCACTGCTGGTCTTGACGACCTCCTTTCCTGCCTTTCGGCCGGTGGGAAATTTCTGCTGCCTGCTTGCCTTTATGTGCTGCTACCGGGCCGACCAGTACCTGATCGGCCAGAAAGCTCGCATCGGCCCCATGGGGAAGGTTCTGCTCCTGGCAATGGCGGTGGTGGCGGTGCTCCAATGGACGCACGTTGCAGGTACCCGCCTCGGGGAGGTTGCGCTCAGCCTGGCGCTGGCCATACAGATTGAAACGACTGCCCGGCTCCTGTATCGCACCTCGGCCTCGGAAGCCCGTTTTCCGGCCCGCTTCACTGCCGGCATGATGCGTTTTCTGGTGGTTGCCGGACTGATCTTTTCAGTTGTTGCCGCGCTTGGGTTCACGGCAGACCCGCGCTACGGTCACCTGCTGCAAACCCTCACCTACAGCCTTTTTATCGCCTCCGCACTCGCGCTGGGCTTCGCGTTCTTCTGGAGAACCACGACCAAGCTCACGCTGGAACTCGAGCACATGGCCAGCACCGATCCGCTGACGCGGGTATACAACCGGCGCGTTTTCCTGAAGTGGTTCGAAAAGGAGTTGCTGCGCAGCGTGGAGTCCGGCCTCCCTTTATCTGTGCTTCTGCTGGACTTCGACCATTTCAAGCGGGTCAACGACAGCTTCGGCCACCCGGTCGGCGACGAGGTTCTTTGCGCCGCCGTGGAGCGAATCCAGGACTCCATCCGCGGCATCGATGTGCTTTGCCGCTGGGGCGGTGAGGAGTTCGCCGTTCTGCTGCCGAATGCCTCTTCCGAGGCGACCCTCATTGTCGCCGAACGGATTCGCCAGAACATCCGGCTGGTGAACGCCTCCATGGGTCGCCTGGCGCGGCAGGTCTCCTCGGATTTTCAACTCACGGTCAGCGTGGGGGCGACGACGTACGCCTCGGCGAACGATGGCATCGAGGCGATGCTGCAGCGCGCCGACAACGCTCTCTACGCAGCCAAACACAACGGCAGGGATCGCGTCGTTCTGGCCCCCTGCGATGCAGATGACGCGGAGCACCCGGCGATTTATCCCGAACCGGCCGCTTTTACCCTCAGAACGGGCGGAGATCTGCTCGCCAATGCAACTCACTGACCCGGGTTCCAGCATCTGCCGGCATCCTTGCGAGTATTCTTGTGCACAGGCAAGGAGGCTTCATGAAGCAGCGGCAAAGGTTGATTCTGGGGTGGGGAGTAGCAACGATGACGATCGCGAGCGCGGTGTGGGCGCAGGCCCCGGCCGCGAGCGGCCCGGCTGGTCCCGCCGCCGAGGTGCAGCGGAGCTATGCCGCCGTGAAGAAAAACATTCTGAAGGCCGCGGACAACACGCCGGCCGAAGCGTACAGCTACAAGCCCACACCCGACATCCGCACCTTTGCGCGCGTTGTGAATCACGTGACCGAGGCGCAGTTCCACTCCTGCGGCGCAGCTAGCGGCACGGCGGTGGCCGCAATGCCGGCCGTCCCACCGGAGACCGCCGACAAGGCTGCGATCGTAGGGGCGCTGCAAGCCTCATTCGCAGCGTGCGACACCGCGTTTGCGGCGCTCACAGACGCCAACCTCACCGAGATGATCGCGGCCGGTCCGGTGAAGCGCTCGCGCATCGGGCTGCTGTGGGGCACGGTCTCCCACGACAATGAACAGTACGCCACGCTGGCTCTCTACATGCGCCTGAAGGGGCTCGTTCCGCCCAGCAGCGAAAAATAGCTTTCCCAATAGGGCAGCGGTAGGTGTATCTGACGATGGTTTTCGGTGTATCCGTGGGCTTCAGCCCACGAACAAAAGCAGCCGAAGAGGCAGCCCTTTAGGGCTGGTTTGTCGGGAGACCAGGGCTAAGCCCCTTTTTCGACTGCCGGTTCAACCGGCTAAAGGCGATTGCTACGCCCAAAACCGTTCCTTGCGAATCATCAGACACTGCCTAGGGCTTGGCCCGGCAACTCCTGCGGGCGTATAGTGGCGGCGCATTACCGGAGGCTTCTTCAGTGTCGCAAACCAAAGTTACGCGCCGTACCCTGCTCGGCTATGCCCCGGCAGTTACAGCCGCGGCCGCTATCTCGCCCTTACTGTCCGTCGGCCGTTCAGCCGATGCGCAGGACATCTCGTCGCCGCTCGCGGTAAGTCTGCCGAAGGTCCTGACTTCCATCAAGCGCGCCTTCCTCTTCCAGGACTTCATGATGGATGCCTACGCCGGCGGAACGACAGTTCGGTTGGTGCAGAGTTACAGCGATGAAGCCCTGGGTGCGACCGCCTTCACCTACGACAATGCTGTAACAATCCATGCCTATCTTGCCAGCGAAGATCCAACCCTGCTCGCGCGGGCGGAGGTGCTCGGGCAGGGCCTGCTCTATGCGCAGGCGAATAACTTCCCCTTCAATGATGGCCGCTTTGCGCAGGGTTATTTCGTCAATAAGTCATCCTCGACCGGCGCCTACATCCTGCCTGCGGCCTATCCGTATTATTTTTACACCAGCGCGGTGGGCGATCAGGCCTGGGCCGGCATGGCTTTGGCGCAGCTTTACGCTCGCACGGGAAACAACGCCTTTCTCACTGGAGCCTTGACGGTCGCGAACTGGATCGTGGCGAATACTTATGACACCGCTGGTCCAGGCGGATATAAGTTCGGCACGATTATCAACCAGTACAACGGCTCCGAGCCCTCATCCAACGGTAAGTCCACCGAGCATAACATCGATACATTCGCTTTCTTCACGATGCTTACGGAGCTCACGAAGGATGGCACCTCTTCCGCGAATGGCATGACCTGGTCAGCCCTGGCGCAGCATGCGCTGGCCTTTGTGATCGCCTTGTATAACCCTGCCGGACCTTATTTCTACACCGGCACCCTGGGCGACCAGATTACGACCAACACCTCGCCGATCCCGGAGGACTGCCAAACCTGGTCCTACCTGGCGCTGCTGAAGAACGCCTATCGCGGGACTATCGATTGGGCGCTCGCCAACCTGGAGACGACCGACACGGCCGCTGCCCCGAACAGCAAGTTGGTGGGAAAAGAGGTCATCCAGGGCCTCGTCTTCGACACCGCCAGCCTGACCACCACGCTGGCCGGCGCGGACCCGCATGCGGTGTGGCTGGAAGGCACCTCGCACACCATCGCCGCGCTGGCTGCCCGCGTTCTGCGCGGCGGCGACAACCTGTTCAACCTGCTGAAGGATCTGCAGACGGCCGTGGGGCTGCTGGAGCAGTGCATCAACGCGCAAAACGAGCTTGGCGCGGGCAAAACCGCCGGGGGCAAACCGATTCCCGCCGGTGAGGGCCTGCTCGCGTCCACAAGCGTCATGGACACGGGCTTCGGCTACACCTACGGGCCATCGCTGCACATCGGCGCCACCGGCTGGTACCTGCTCGGGGCGCTGGCTGCGAACCCGTTCCAGCTCGGCTACCGGGTGGTCGGCTGAAGTTTCGGAGGCGAGTCGGCTGTTCCGTGCAGCCGCCTCGCTTCCCGAAACCTCTGAAGATGAGCAGGACGCTCGAAACTCGCATCACACCAACCGCGAGGGAACACTTAACCCATGGCACCGAAGAATCACGGGGAAAGATCAAAGCAGTCTCGGCTTTTTGCGAGATTTGCCCTCACGCTGCTCTCCAGCTTGGCTGCGGCGAGCATGCTCACGGGCTGCCTGATGATTGGCGGCAGCAGCCGTGGCGGCTTCTTCATCTGGCCCGGCGGTCTTGGCCTAATTGCAGTGCTAGTTGTGCTCGGCTTGCTTCTGCGGCGTCGCTAGCGCGCGGTGGCAGCCCCTATACTGCGGAGATTGGTGTCGGTGACCCACGAGCCATCGCTGGCCGGTTTTGTGACCCCTCTTTGTGACTCCAAGGAGCTTTCTTGCCTACACAAGCGTCCCAGGTTCTGCTTTCCGCTATGGCGATAGGCATCTCTGCCCTTTCCGCGTCGGCGCGCGCGCAACAAGCCGCTCCCGATGCGCCGCCCGCGTTGCAACAAGCGGAGGCGGCGGTGAGCCCGGACCGCATTCGCGAGACCGACCGCTTCCTCTCCTCCGATCTGTTCGAGGGCCGCTACCCCGGCCTGCGCGGTGGCCAGTTGGCCGCCGAGTATATCGCCGATCAGTTTGCACAGGCCGGCCTGCAACCCGCGGGCGACGGCGGCGGATATCTGCAGCAGGTGAACTTCGTCGGCATGAAGGCGTCTCCAACCGATACGAGCTTCACGATCACGGCCGCGCCCGGCAGCGCACATCCCGCGCCGGCGCTGAGCCTGCAGTTCGGCCAGGACTTCGTCGTCTCCAACCAGACGCTGACGCCGACCGCGGTCTTCAACGCGCCGATCGTCTTCGTCGGCTACGGCGCCACCGCTCCCGAGTTCGGTTGGAACGACTACGCAGGCGTGGATGTGAAGGGCAAGGTCATCCTGTGCATCGTGGGTGATCCGCCCTCGACTGACCCGAAGTTCTTTGGCGGCCCCGCGCTGACCTACTACGGCCGCTGGACCTACAAATTCGAGCAGGCCGCCCGCATGGGCGCCGTCGGCGCGCTGATTATCCATCGCACCGACCTTGCCAGCTACGGTTGGAATGTGGTGCAGAATTCAAACTCCGGCGAAAAGACCTTTCTGCGCGACGACAAGAACCCGCGCCTGGAGGCGGCAAGCTGGATTCAGCTCGATGTCGCGCGCAAGATCTTCGCGATGAGCGGCATGGATCTCGATAAGGAGTTCACGGCCGCGGGCCAGCGCGGCTTCCACGCCGTCGAGCTGCCGGTGCACCTGCAGGCGGTGGTTACCAGCACGGTACGGCCGTTCCAGAGCCCCAACGTGGTGGCGATGATCCCCGGCGCCAGCGCGCTCGCGCACAGGCCCGATCAGGCGGTGATGTATACGGCGCACTATGACCATCTGGGCATCGTGCCCGGCAAGACCGGGGACAACATCTACAACGGCGCGGCGGACAACGGCACCGGGGTCGCCATGCTGCTGGAAATGGCACGCAGCTGGAAATCCGCCGTGGACAACGGCCTGACGCTGCCGCACTCGGTTGTTTTTTCCTCCGTAACGGCGGAAGAGCAGGGGCTCTTGGGCTCCGAGTACCTGGGGCAGCATCCTCCCATCGCCGCCTCACAGATCGCGCTCGACATCAACTACGACATGCTGCTGCCCTTGGGCATTCAGCGCGAGATCAACGTCAATGGGGCGCAGCGCACGAGCTTCTATCCCAACGTGCAGGCCACGGCCAAGCGCTTCGATCTCGCGATCGTGCCGGACCCGCGGCCCGCAGCCGGATCCTACTATCGCTCCGACCATTTCAGTCTTTCGCGGGTCGGCATTCCGGCGTTTTCGGTCGATGCAGGCACCCTATATGAAGGCCATGACAACGCCTGGGGCGCGGCGCAGGAAAAGGCCTTCAACGACAACAACTACCACAATTTTTCCGACGAATTTAATCCCCACTGGGACTTCCGCGGGGATGCCAAACTGGTGCGCTTCGGCATGGACCTCGGCTGGCAGGTGATCACGGCTCCGAACACGGTCCGCTGGAACGCCGGCGACGAGTTCGAGGCGGCCCGCAAGGCATCGGGAGGCCAGTAGGGGTCGAGGGACTGTTGAAGGCGTCCAGCGCAAGAGAAAATCAGGTCCCTCCGCTACGCTGCGGGATGACCTCATAGGGAGGCTAGGGGATGACTAACTCTAGGGACGCTTCGGGATGACAACATAGGGGAAGACTGGCACTGTTGCCTTTCTTTCTGTAATTCCGCAGGGAATCTGCTGTTCCGTATTGCTTACGGGGTGCCCGGCTCGCTGTCAGTCTCTGCCGCTTTACTTTCATTCCCCTTTGGATCGATCGCCGTCACGCTGTAGCGATACGCCTGTCCTGCTTGCGCCGTGGCATCGTGATAGGCCAGCGTGGGCTCCGGCTCCGGCGTAAGCCGCACGCGCTCACCGGTCGTTTCCGCCGCCGCGTTCAACTGCTGGCGGTAGACCAGATATCCGGCGAGCCGGGAATCGTTTACCGGCTGCCAGACCAGATCAACCGCAAAGCCGTTTACCGTGCGCGAAGCCGTTTTATCGCCCGCCGGTACGTTGTAGCCGAGTGCGGTCAGCCCGGCGGGCACAGGCGGCGGGTAGACATCGTGCCAGGTAATCCCAACCTCGGCGGAGGCCGCGCTGCGCAGCTCCAGCGTACGGCCGCCAAGTTGCAGGGTCCGGCGACGCACGGCGGTGTAGCGGTACGGCACACCTTCCTCAACGCTCGTGTCCATGGTCGCTGCGGGGCTCGCGTCTCCGGGGTCGGCTTGCAGCACAAGCAAACCCGGTGGGGCTGCAGGCCTATGAGCTGCCTTGCCGGCGCTATGCGGAGCCTTTGGGTTTCTTCCCGGCCTTGCGCCGCGAACGGGCACCGGAGCGGGTCCTGCCGGGGCAGTTGGGACCGGCACGGGCTCCATCCGGTCGAGCAGCACCTCACCCGCACCGGGCTCCTGCCTCCATTGCAGCTTCACTCCAAGCCGTGTACCGTCCGCGCGGAGGTCACGGACGGGTGGCGGCGCGGCGCCCCCGGCGGCATATACGGGGTCGGAAAACCCCGCCGAGCGGCCGGCGGCGTTGCGCAACTGGATCCGGTAGGCGACCGCCCGTGGAGCACCGCTGCGCAACGGCTCGGGAAGCTCATCCGTCCACACGACAAGTGCCGGGGGGGCATGTGACGGCACGACGAGCGGTGTATGCGTCTCGGCGGCATCGACCGGAAGGCACGGCCCGCTAGTGCCAGTCTGGCGGCAAAGGCTGCCGATTACCGTTCCCTCGCGCAGAGGCTGTCCATCGGTGGTGCGTTCCGGTACGGTGAAGCGCAGGGAAACGGTGTTGCCCGTGCGCGCTGCCGATAGATCCGTAACCAGGCGCAGGATCTCCAGCGACGGCGGGCGCGGCGGCCCGGGGCTGGCGCACCCGGTGACTTCCACGACGGCGGCGGCGGACAGAAAGACAAGAACTGGCCAGGCGTGCGGCCGCAGAGGCTGCATGGCTTTGAGCGTAGCATTGCGAATTGGGCTAACTCACGTGGCAGGTTCCAGGCGAATACCGTTCGGGTGTGCGCGTTGCTTTATAAACGAAGCATCTTTCCAGCGGATCGTAACATCTTTCATCGTGTGAACCGAACTCGCCGCTCGATCGAGCGGGACTGAGCTTACTCCCCTTGGAGAATGCCGTGAATAAGCAGACACCCGAGCCGGACAGCCGGCTGAATCACCCCCTTTCATCCACGAACGGCAACGGCGCACATGCCACGATGCTCGACGACGTAGAGTTCGAGCTCGACACCGATGCGGACGCCATCGCACTGGCCCCGGCAGCTTTGCTGTCCCAAGACGCAGAGAGCAGCGACTCCGGCGGGGTCGATCCGCAGGTCGCAGAAGCCTTCATCGAAAACAAGCGCATCGGCGATCGCATCAAGTATCTCCGTCAGCGCAAGCAGATGGGTCTGGTAGAGCTTGGCCGCCACACGGGGCTCTCCGCCAGCTTTCTTTCGCAGCTCGAGACGGGCCGCGTTGTTCCCACGCTGCGCAATCTGGCCCGCATCGCCATGGTGTTCTCGAAGGATATGAGCTATTTTTTCGAGCCGGAGCGGCCCGAACTCTTCCGCATCCTGCGCGCCGACGAACGCCACAAGCTGCCTCAGAGCGGCGTGGAGGATCCCGGCTATTTCTTCGAAAGCCTAGGCCATGTACCGATGGAGGGCGGCATCTCGCCTTACGTCGCGGAGTTTCTGCCCCCCAACGATCGTCGCCAGCCCAAATCACACGGGCACATGGGCGCGGAGTTCCTGTTTGTGCTCTCCGGCTGCCTGCGCCTCACGCACGAGGGCCAGGTTGAGAACCTGGAACAAGGCGATGCCGTCTTTTTCCACGCGGGACCGACGCACAGCTACGAGCGGGTTGGAGAACAGGATTGCACGGCACTGATCATCACCATGCAGGAGCAGCCTCGCGGACACCACACCGGCTCACGGATCCCGGTGCGCGCCCCAAGAAACGGCAACGGCGGTTTGAGCAAGCGTAAACGCTAGAGCAGCCGATCGGCCGCATTTCCCCCAGACAAACCTCGGCTACGCCGGGGTTTGGCTCTTGGGGATCGAACAGCTCAGCCCAGAAACATCTGCTCGATCTCCAGCCAGCTGCTCACGCGCCGGAACTCCTTCACAAACGCGTTCGCCGGGGCGCTGTAGAGAATGCCCTCGCCGCGAAAGCGCCGCAGTTGGCGGGGATTGTCGTCGATGAGGAAGTCGCCGCGCAAAATTCCTTTGTCGCCGCAAAACACAATGTGCGATGGCCGGATAAAGGGATAGTGCTGCTTCAGCCACTCGAACTTTGCCGTGAAGCTGGTGGGCACCTCCATCGCCGCTGTGGCGATGTACACCTCGTAGCGCTCCTGCAGCCGCTCCAGAACGCGCTGGCTGTGCGGCATCACCTGCAATCCGGCGAAGAAGTCATCCGAGCGGATGTAGCGTTCCAGTACATCCAGCCGCTCTGGGGGAACAAAGTCCCAGATCCAGCGGCCGTGCAGATCGGCGACGGTCAAGCGCTCCTGGAATTCGGCGTTGTAGCGTCGGAGGTGCTCCCCCAGCGCGTCGGCGATCACTTCGTCCATGTCCACGCAGATGATCTTGCGCCCCTGCCCGGCGGAGGCTTCCAGGCTCATCGGGTGCCTCCGCTGACCGGCGGCCGGGGCATGGCCTGAGCCGCCGTTTGGGCAGCCTGCAGCCGCTCGCCCGCCGCCCATGGGCGCGGCGTGTCGCGGCGAGGATCCCAGAACAGCATCCGGCCGCAACTTTCGCAGCTGAAGATTTCATGCTCATGGTCGCGGCCGGTGAGGTCCTGCCAGCGCTGCGGACGCACACCCATCTGGCAGGCCGCGCATTTGCCGGCTGTGGCTGTTCCGATGGCCTCCGCGATGGCGGTCCCGCGCGCCTTCGCCAGCTTATCGTAGGCGGCCAGCCACCGAGCCTCGACTTCGCCGCGCAAGCCTGTGCGTTCCCGCTCCAGCCCTGCAACTGTCGCCTCATTCCCGCTCTTCAAAGCCGTCGCGCGTTCCTGTTCCGCTGTAAGCGCGGTTCTTTCGCGATCCACCGCCGCCTTTGCCGTGCTTTCTTCGGACTCCAAAGTCTCGGTGCGCTCAAGCGAGGCGAACTCTGCATCCTCCAGCGTACGGATGGCCGTCTCGGCAAACCCGATCTCATGCTCAAACGCGGCGACCTGTTGCGCGCTGGTGGCGGTGTCAAGCGAGCGCCGCTGACGCTCCAGCTTGGCGCGGTGCCCGGCTATATCGGACTCCTGTCCTCGCCGCAGCCTTTCCTCTGTGAGCAGCTTTGCCCGAAGCGTTGCCAGGGTTGTCTCGGCGTTCCCGAGTGTCGTCTCGGCGGCTTTCACCCGCCTGGGCGCCTCCATGAGTTCCCCGCGCAGGCGCGCCAGATCAAGATCCTGCGCCTGCAACACGATGAGATGTTCAAGCTGTGGATTCATTCATCGCGCTCCCGGTGCGAATTGTCTGATACGGCTTGCGGTGAGTGGCTGCCGAGCCGCCTTTAGAAAAGAAGCTTAGTAGAGAAGCAGCCTAGCATCCCGGCGCCATCTTCGGCCCCGCTGGGTTAGACGAGCCGCCGGCCATTTCTTTTCCCGCGATGAACCGCGCCCCGGGGAACAACAAAATGTGGCCCTCCTGGATTGTGGCATGTTTGGATCATTGCCGATGGTAGCCTTAGGCCATCGTTCGCCCGGAGGCGCCCGCAGCGTTGAAACCCGTTCACTGGAAGCGATGGAGTACCTATCTGCTTCTGGCGGGATCGGCGCATTTTGCGCTGTTCTACACGCTAAATACGCGGCCCATGCTGTCCTTGCCGGCATTTGAGACTGGAGTCGAACGCGCACCCTTCCAGTACCGCGCATTGACTGCATGGATCTACAGCGCGGCCGACCGCACGCTGCACATTCCCGCGAACCTTGGCGTGCATTTGCCGCCGAGCATGAGCCAAGTGCACGACTTTGTGACATTGCTGCTCGCCTTCGTGTCGCTGGTCACGGCTGTGCTCGCCACCCGCTTTGCGCTCGAGCGACTCACCGGCAACGACGCTCCCTGGGGGCGATGGGGTGCGCTGCTCGTGCTCTTCATGGGCTACTATCACTATCTTCTGGAGTTCGGTCACCCCTGCTGCACGCCCATGCAGCTGCCCTACGATCTGCCTTCGGTTGCGTTCTTCGCCGTTAGCATCGCACTGATCATCGCGGATCGCACCCTGTGGCTTTATCCCGTCTTCGCGGTCGCTACGCTCAACCGCGAGTCCACCATCTTTCTGGTGCTCATGCTCGGCTTCTATCGCTCAGGGGAGTTTGGCTCGGCGCAGTGGCGTTCACGTCGCGCGTGGAACACGTACGCACACATGCTCGGGCTTACGCTGATGTGGATTGCGGTGCGCGCGTTGCTGCACCATCATTTCCACCCGTCGGCTATACCGGGCGCAGAGGTCGGCGGCTTCGAGATCCATGTCGTTGATAACCTCGGCTACCTGCTGCGGCCGTACTACTGGACCTCGTTCCTGAGCCTCTTCGGCTTCACGTGGATCTTCATTTATGCGCATTGGAGCGATGTGCCGCACGCCGGCATCCGGCGCATGCTGTGGATCGGCCCTGTTTACCTCGTGGCGATGTACATCGTCGGCGTGCTCTCGGAGATCCGCATCTTCGGCGAACTGATTCCGCTGTACGCCATCGCGTTCACGCTCTTGCTGCGGGAGTATCTTGCAAACCAAGCGAAGAAACTCACACCTCGCCACCTCAGCTCTCATCCCTGAACATCGACTGATGGATTTCTGCTACAGGGAACAATAAGTACGACGACCGACCAAACATCAGGCCTGCTTCGGTTGCGGCACAGGGAACGGATTGCGCTCGGCGAACTGGGTCTGGTGCCAGTACGGATACGCCAGCTGCACCTCGCTCGCCGCGTCGAGCTTCGCCACCTGCTCCGGCGTAAGCTCCCAACCCACAGCAGCAAGGTTTGCCCTGAGCTGCTCCTCATTGCGCGCACCGATGACCAGCGTAGAAACGGTGGGCCGCCGCAGCAACCAGTTCAGCGCGATCTGCGGCACCGTCTTGCCGGTCTCCTTGGCAATCTCATCACAGGCGTCGACGACCTTGTACAAATACTCATCCGGCATCCTGGGTCCGCCATCGGCTGCCTTGTGCAGACGGCTCGTTGCGGGCAATGGCTGTCCGCGGCGAACTTTGCCGGTCAAACGGCCCCATCCTAACGGCGACCATACCAGCGCGCCCACACCCTGATCCGCGGCCAACGGCATCAGCTCCCACTCATAATCGCGACCGATCAGCGAGTAATACACCTGGTGGCCCACATAGCGCGCCCAACCGTAGCGTTCACTTACGCTCAACGATTTCATCAGCTGCCAACCGGCAAAATTGGAGCAGACGATGTAGCGGACCTTGCCCTCGCGCACCATCTTGTCCAGCGTGTTCAGCGTTTCTTCGACCGGCGTCAAACCATCGAACGCATGCAGATGGTAGACATCGATGTAATCCGTCTGCAGCCGCTTCAACGAGCCTTCAAGGGCCTGCACCAGGTGATAGCGCGAGCTGCCTACGTTGTTCGGTCCTTCACCAAAACGGAACGTCGCCTTGGTGGAGAGCAAAACGTCTTCTCGCTTCAGGTGTGCGATTGCCTTGCCGAGCATGTCTTCGCTTGCGCCGTTCGAGTACACATCGGCGGTGTCGAAGAAGTTGCAGCCTGCCTCCATGCAAACATCGATGAGCTTGCGCGCATCGTCTTGCGAGGTGTCGCCCCACGCCTTGAAAAAATCATTGCCTGCTCCAAAGGTCCCGGTGCCGAAGCAGAGTTCAGGCACTTTGAGGCCGGAACGGCCGAGTTGACGGTATTCCATGAAAATCTCCTGCGGACAGAGGGGAGTAGCAAGCCAAGGCAACGCATACAGCCATGCCGGTCAATGGCTTGGATGCTTCGCCTGCGCGAGCGGACTTCCGGCGAAGTCGCGGCTCAACCCAAGCCGCTCCGCAGCCGCATCCAGCGCCATCTGCGAGCGAAAAAAGTGCTGCCGCGGATTGGAGCCCGGAAAGTATCGCACGACGATCTCGCGATCTTCCACGGCGTCATCGCGCCCATCGTGAAACGGATACCCAAGCGCCTGCAGAAGGTGCAGCGAGCCCTCATCGCCGGAGGGATTCCCATCGTCGCCCACGATTCCGTAGACGCTGCGGTGCGTGCGGCGCGAAGTAACGGCGACAAAATCTCCCAGCTTCGCTCCGCGTCTCCGCGCCTCTTTGCCTAATACGATGTAGCTGATCCGCGTGGCATCGACATAACGGCGCACGTCCCTGGGATCCGTGCACGTGGGATCGGTGAAGGCTGTCTGCGAGATGTAGAGCCCCGGATAGGGGTCCCGCGGTCCCTGCAGCACGGGCACATCCGGGTGGTCGTCTTCGGTAAGGAATCCCACAATCTCCGCTCCCCGACGTCCGCGGTAGTGAGCGTTTTTCAAGATGTCCAGCGTGTGGCTGCCGGGCGGTCCGTAGGCATTGGGCGCGCCATCCACATCCACGTCCATGCGATGCGTAAGGATCTCAAACGACGGCACGGAAGCCTGTTGCCCGCTGGCTGCAAAGGTAACGCAGGCACCCACCAGTAGCAGCACTGAAGCTGCGCAGATCCAACGGATCATCCGGAACGCACGCATCATTACCGCGTTAGACGTGACGAAATGGACGCTTGACGCACAGAGCTTCTAGCGTAGTGAATCCCAAGCTCTTCTATATGTTTAAGCGGAGCGAAGGGATCTGCTTTTCTCTTATGCGGCTGCACACCTTCAGGTATAAGCTATCGCTCTCTATGGCGCCACGGGGCGGCCGGCAGCCGGCGCTGCAGTGGGGACCGCCATGCCGAAGAACATCACCAGGCTGTTTTGCGCGCGGTTCGAGATCCAAAGATTGCCACTCGGGTCCGGCGCGATCGCATACGGCTCAAGGAGAGCAGCATCTTTTCCCAGCGCGGCAGGCGAAAGAGCGGTGCCCACCGGAACGCCGGCGTTATTGCCTGCGATGCCGATGAAGGAGTTGCTGTGATAGTTCAACACCCAGAACTGCCCACTCGCATCCATCGCCGCGCCCCCCGGTGTACTCAACCCGTTCACGGCCTTGTCCTGAATGATTACCGAGCCCGTAGGGGAAATCTCGCTGAAGGTGTAGCTGTTGTTCACCAGGCCGAAGTTCGTGACCCACACGTTGCCTTGCGGGTCGAGCGCCACCGTGTTGGCCTCGCTGCAGCAGGTGGGCGTTTGGATGGCGCCGTCCGCCGCCACGTGCGTGATGGTGTAGGAGCCCTGGTTGGCAAGCCACACACCTCCCGCACCGTCTGAGGTCACATCCACCGGGAAGGCGGAGTGGTAGGCGCCCACATTTCTCAGGTAGTTGCCATCCATGTCGTAGATCGTAGCCGTGCTGCCGGCGTAGTTGCCCACCAGGATGTTGCCCGTGGCGGGATCGGCCGCAATCGACTCAGGAAAATCCAGCGTGTCGTCGGAGAACACGCCCACCAGCGCGCCAGGCGTGGCCGAGTTCGCTCCGGAGATCTTCGCAATGCTGCCAAAGGTGCCATTGTGCGAGACGTTTTCTTCGCTGGTCACCCACACGTCGCCATTCCGGTCCAGCGTCAAACCATAGGCCTCTGTCTGCTGGCTCGGCGCAAAGGGGGTTCCGTTGAAGGGGATTCCCTGCGGCGAGTAGGCAACTACGCCAAGCGGGTTGTTGCCCTCGCCGTTTGCAGCCGGACCGCCAAAGTTGGCCGCCCAGACGTTGCCGCCTCCATCCACGGCAAGCGCGGTGGGTTCCCACAGGCCACCCCCGGTAACCGTCATGCTCATCGTCCAGTCGCTGGGCGGCCTGGAGAGGGCGGCCGGGTACGGCGGCACCGGGGAGATCAGCTCATACACCTTCGCTACATTGTTGCCCGGGTTTTTAACGATGTTCAGCAGTGCGCCCATCACGTCTGTAGGCGCCGAGCCCCCGCTGGGTGTAGCCGCGGAGAACAGCGGCGTGCAGGCGCTGCCGCCGTTGGAGTTGACGCAGGGCGCAATCGCATCCGCCAGCGTGTACAGCTTCGATTGCTCAATGGTCAGGTTCTTGGCCAATGAGGCGGCCTGGCCGTTTGAGGTGTTTGCCAGCAGCTGCGCGTTCAGAAAGGCGTTGGTGATGCCGGTGACGTTGGTCGCGCTTGCACCCGCATGGTCGTACCCGGTCATGAACGGCGCCAGCGCGTAGGCCGCGGCTACCGTCGATACCTCGTTCATGTAGATATACGCGTTCGGGTTGCTGATCAGATTGATGCAACTGCCCAGGGCGCTCACCAGCACCAGCGCACTGTTGTTTACATTGCTGGCGAAACCCGGGTTGCCGCCATGCGCGACAAGGTACAGCTGCTCGGTCGGCGAGGTGCAAGTGTAGTCACCCGAGATGCTGAATCCGCCAAAGGCATCCGTGAACACCGGCTGCGACAGGATGTTCGTCGCCTGCGATCCGTTGCCGCCTGTGCCTACGGCAAACAGCTCGACGGTTGCACCGGATACGGGTTGAATGCCGCCGTGCACGCCTCCGGTGATCGCCAAAGTTCCGGCGGTGCTCTGATTCAGCGTGCCTGCACCGCAGCCGGCCAGCGCCGCGAGGAGCGGAAGGAAGGAGACGATGGGCGAAAAGCGCCGCAGGAGCTGGGTGGCGGTGTTCATAGGCTTGTTTTTGAGCCTAGAACCACCCCTTACGAAAGTAAGTCCCCCCTCCGGGTAAGGGGGCCGGACATTCATGGCAGCTGTTTATCTGAAAAATACTGAGTTTTCTTGGAAACAGAGTGTGCAGGCGGCTCGTAAGCCGAATTCTGTTCTAGACGGTCATTCCTCTAGGCCATGCATTGCTGCATGGCTCCAGCAACCTACCCGCAGGTTCCGGCCGTCCCTTGCCTCGTGTGAGTTGCCTCTCCCGAAACGCGGGGCCAACGAATTGCTCTTCGCCTGTTGCGTAGCGGGCCGCTGCGCAGCTTCGCCTGAAGAGGGGCGAATGGCTTTCCTGCCTATTTGGTCTTGCTCCGTGTGGGGTTTACCGTGCCGTGCCTGTTGCCAGACCCGCGGTGGGCTCTTACCCCACCCTTTCACCCTTACCTCCCGGCGCTTGCGAACCGGGTTTGGCGGTTTACTTTCTGTTGCACTGGCCGTCTTTCAGCCTTGACGCTGAAATCCCGGACGTTATCCGGCACACTGCCCTGCGGAGTTCGGACTTTCCTCCCCCGTCAAACCTCCGGCCGAAACCAGCGGAAGACGGCAGCGACCATCCGGCCGCCTGCACAAGTCCAAGTGTAGCGCGACGGCCCGGCGTACAGGTCCCGGGTGCCCCGTTCTTTGCCGCTTCTGGCAAAGGACGGGGTGCGGGGTGCTCTCTTCCGCCGCGCCGCCAACGACCCGCTGTGTAATGTTCCGCCACAGCCCTGGCCCGCAGCGAAAATACCCCACCCTTTCGCGATGAGACTGCGAAGAATGGGCACCCAGGGTCCGATCCCATTTCCCTGAACAGGGGAGCAGCCATCCGGTGCGAGACTAAAAAGCGATGTCGATCTCAAGACGCCAATTTCTCAGCGGAGCCTCGGCTCTTGGAGCAACCGCAGCCTTCGGCCTCACCGGCTGCCCGCACCAACCGCAGCCGATGAACCCGATGACGCCGCCGGGCACGCCGGGGAGCGTCTCCGCGGTGCCGCCGCAGCTCTCCACCATTCGCGAGGCTGCGGCCAGCCGCAACCTGCTCGCCGGCTGCGCCGTGGATATTCATGCACTGCGTACCGACACCACCTACGCACAGTTGATAAAGCAGCAGGCAAACATCATCGTCGCCGAAAACGCGATGAAGTTCGGTCCGCTGCGGCCAGCCCCCGACCAGTTTCGCTTCGATGAGGCCGATACCCTCTTCGCCTTTGCCGAGGCCAACGGCATGAAGGTGCGTGGGCATAATTTTGTGTGGCACCGGCAGCTGCCGCCGTGGTTCGCGGGCTATGTCACCCAACAGAACGCGCAGGCCGTTCTGGTCAATCACATCGAGACCGTCGGCGCGCGCTACGCCGGCCGCGTACAGAGCTGGGATGTGGTGAACGAGGCCATTCACATCGAAGACGGGCAGCCCGGCAGCCTGCGCAACTCACCTTGGTACAAGCTGCTGGGCCCGGGTTACATCGACCTCGCCTACCGCACCGCCAAACGCGTCGATCCCACCGCGCTACTCTGCTACAACGACTATGGCATCGAGGGCGAAGCTCCCGGCGAGACCGCCAAACGCGGCGCCGTGCTGAACCTCCTGCGCGGCATGAAGGAACGCGATGTGCCCATCGACGCCGTGGGCATCCAGTCGCACATCTCCGCCGGCGGAGACCACCACTACGGCCCCGGCCTGCAGCATTTCATGCAGGAAGTACATGCCATGGGCTTGAAGATCATGCTCACGGAGATGGATGTCAACGACCGCGCGCTTCCCGCCGACCTGGCAACCCGTGATCAGGCTGTAGCCGCCGCCTATCGCGATTACCTGAACCTCACCCTCGCCGGCACGGATGTGATCGCGCTGCTGACCTGGGGCATCACGGACAAATACACCTGGCTGAACGGCGAAGACGCCCGCCCGGACAAGCTGCCGGAGCGCTGCCTGCCCTTCGCTGCCGACCTCCGCCCCACGTTCGCCTATGCCGCTGAAGTGGAGACGATTCTGCGCGCGCCAGTGCGGCCGTGACCCGAAAGGCTTGAGGCTGCAAGCCCTGTCCATTCTTGTTGTCATTCGCCCTGAGCGCAGTCGGACTAACCACTCAGAACTAAGCACTGACAACTAACAACTCTATCCGGCTCCACCACCCGCTCCCGGCTTCGTCTTCTTCAGCAGGAATGCGCCGGGAATGCAGATCGCAAGGATCGGCACCATGTAGCGGAACACGTCCACATAGGCCCACAGCTGCGACTGGTTGTTCAAACCCCGGTTGGTCAACGAAAGCGCGCGCAGGCTGGCGACGTGCGGACCGGCGTGATGCACCATCATCTGCGTCCGCAGCGTCAGGGTACGCTGATACAAAGGATTCGCTCCGGAAAACCAGTGCACAAAATCATTGCGGCGCGATTGCGCATGACGCTGCGAGATGGTATTCGCGGCCGAGATCCCCACGCTGCCGCCTACGTTGCGCAGGAAGTTGAACATGCCGCTGCCGATGCCCTCCTGCTTCGGCGAGAGCGTGCCGAGCGCCACCTTGGAGAGCGGCACAAAGATCATCGACAGGCCCACGCCGCTCAGGGTGATCGGCCAGAACAGCGACCAGGGGGAGATATCCAGGGTCACCGAGCCGAGCCACAGGGTCGATCCGGCCAGAACGGCGAAGCCTATGGCGACGATCTTGCGCGGATCGAACTTGCTCGTCAGCGCGCCGACGACCAGGGCGGCCGCAAACGCCCCAATGCCGCGCGGGCTCACCGCCAGTCCCGACTTGAAAGCGTCATAGCCCAACAGGTTCTGGTAAAACACCGGCAAAATCGTGGTCAGCGCATACAGCGCCACGCCGAGGATAAAAACCAGCAAACACCCCAGCGCAAGGTTTCGGTTCTTGAAGACCGTAAGGTCGACCAGTGGTTTGGGGTGGTTGTACTCATACACGATCCAGGTGATCAGGCCGACGACCATCACTCCAAGGGCCCAGCGGATACGGATATCACCGAACCAGTCCTGCTCCTGGCCCTTATCAAGCGCATACTGCATGCCGGCAATCCACAGGCCAAGCAGCCCCAGGCCGATGCCATCCAGCTTGCCGGGTTTGGCATTCTTCAACTCCGGCGGATCCTCCAGGAATTTGCTCTGCAGCAGGAGCGCGAGAATCCCAATTGGGACGTTGATGTAGAACGCCCAGCGCCAGGAAAGCGCCACGGTGAGATAGCCGCCAAAGGCCGGCCCGATCACCGGCGCTATGACCACGCCCAGGGCATAGAGTCCCAGCGCCTGGCCCTGTTTTTCGGGCGGAAAACTTTCGAGCAGGATCGATTGCGAAAGCGGCTGCAGCGCGCCGCCCGCGGCCCCCTGAATGATGCGCGCCGCCAGAATGAACCCGAGCGAGGGAGAGAGCCCGCACAGGACCGACGCGATGGTAAACACCATGATCGAGCCCATGAGATATCTCTTGCGGCCAAAGCGCTGCGCGAAGTAGCTGCTGGAGGGCAGAAACACTGCATTCGCCACCAGGTACACGGTCAGCACCCACTCGGCCTCATCGGTCGTGGAGGCCGTTGAACCGGCGATGTAGGGCACGGCCACCGACGCAATAGAGGTGTCCATCACCTCCATGAACGTCGCGATCATCACGGCGACCGCGATCCACCACGGATTGATCTTGGGCTTAGGCACGCAGCCACCCCCATGCACCGGCGCGCCTCCGCGTTGCAGTCACTACTTGATCCAAACCTTCGGCTCAACCGACATGCCCGGCGCCAGCCGCTCTTCGCCCAGTTGCCCCGGCTTGAAGCGGATGCGCACCGGCAGGCGCTGCACCACCTTCACATAATTGCCCGTCGCGTTCTCCGGCGGCAGCAGGCTGTAGATCGCGCCCGTGCCCCCGGGCAGAGCCTCCACATAGCCTTCAAAATCGAGCTTGAGCGCGTCCACGTGAATGCTCACCGACTGGCCCGGCCACATCTTCTGCACCTCGGTCTCCTTGAAGTTTGCCTCCACCCAGATGTCGTTGGTCTGGGTCAGCGCGAACAACTCCTGGCCCGGCGTTACCTGCGTGTTCAGCTCCACCGTTTTGTCGCCGATAATGCCATCTTCCGGTGCGTAAATGCGGGTGTACTCGAAGTTGAGCTCGGACTGCGCGGACTGCGCCTGGGCCGTCTGCGCGCTGGCCTGCCGCTCCGCCAGCGTGGCGCGCTGCACGGCGATCTGCCGCGGCAGAACGCTCTTGGCCTGTTGGAACTGGGCCACCGCCTGGGCCAGCTGCGCCCCCGCCTGCGTCACCTGCTTCTCGGCAGCGTCGGCGGTCTCGCGGCGCGAGGTAACCGTGGCAGCCTGCGCGCGTTCGTCGGTGGCGCGCTGGTCGTATTGCTCGCGCGAGACCTCCTCTTTCACCACCAGCTGGCGATAGCGCTCTTCCTCGCGCGCGGCATTGGCCTCGTTGGCCTCGGCCTGATGCAGATCGGCCAGCGCGGACCGGGATCTTTCCTGCGAAGCCAGCACATTGGCCTGGGCACTGAGAACGTTCTGGTCCTGGGTGGCTACCTGCGTCGATTGATTGATGTTCGTGATCGGCACATTGGGGACCTGGGCCGCGACGTTGGCCTGGGCCTGCGCCAGCTGCGCCGCCGACTGCTCTTTGGCCACCTGGTAATCGCGCGGATCAAGCTGCACCAGCAGCTGCCCCTTCTTGACGCGATAGGTGTTCTCGACATACACGCCCGTCACAAAGCCGTTGATGCGCGCGCTGATCGGATCGGTGTGGCCCTCGACAAAGGCGTCGTCGGTGCTTTCAAACGTGCCCAGATAGTGCAACAGCCAGATCGTCGCGATGACCAGAATCACGAAGCCCACAACGATCGCGAGGGTGCTGATCGGATGTTTCTTCACCCAGCCGGTGGCGCGTTCCTTCAGCGGAGGCTTCTTCTCTTTGTCGTCCCCTTCTTCTTTCTTGTCTCCGCTTTCTTTATCGCCGCCGCCCTCCTTCTCGTCCCCGCCGCCTTGCTCTTTGTCCCCGCCCTGCTTGGCCTGATCCTGCTTCTCGCGCAGACCATCGAGCTCCGCGCGCAGCCGCGCCTGCTCGTCGTACAACATGCGTAGTGCGAGCTCGTGGTGTGCCTCGGTGGGCACGGATTGCAGGTCGGGATTGTCTTGCGGCGTGTCGGCCATCGGCTACTTCCTCAGCAGTTGCGGAAGCGTCTGTTCGGCATTGCCCATCGCGCGCGCCAACGAGACCTTCGCTAAATTGTGCTCAAACACAGCAGTGATGTAATCGTTGTCCGCCTGCACCACCGCCTGCTCCGCCTGCACGAGCTCCACCGTGTCGGCAACCCCGGCCGCGAAGCGATCGCGCGACTGTTGCAGCGAGTCGTGCGAAAGAGCAACGTTGCTTTGCGCAACGCCCACCTGATCGGCAGCCGAATTCAGGTTGATGAACGTCTGGCGAACATCCTGATCCACCTGCGCGCGCAGACTTTCCAGCTCCGCCTGGCGCTGCCGCACGGCGGCCTCGGCCTCTTGAATCTCGCCGTGGATGCGGCCGCCCTCATAGAGCGGCACCAGCAGCGTGCCCGCCACGTTGTAGACGCCCGTGGAGTGTTTGCTGGGCGTGACGCCGGCACCGCCAAAATCGGCTGTAACCGCCAGCTCCGGCAGACGCTCCGCATGGGCCGCCTTCAGGCCATCCTCGGCCGCGCGAACACCCGCGGCAGCGGCTTGCAGATCGGTGCGCTGCTGCAGCGCCTTTGCCAGCGCACCCTCCATGGTCATGGCAGGCAGCGGGGTGTAGCGAAAGTCATCGGCGGGGGTAAACTGCTGCTCCAGCGGCAGGCCGATGATCCGCGCCAGTCCCAGCTTTTGTGTGTCGCGATCCGCCTGCAGCGAACGCAGTCTCTGCTGCTCCGTCTGCAGCTGCACCTGGGCGCGCTCGGCATCCACTCGCGCCGCTAGTCCAGCGGCAAAGCGGTCGGCCGCTTGCTTGTAGACCGCGGTGGAGCTTTCCACCTGCGCCTGCGCCGCCACAATGCGTGATTGCGTCGCGATCAGTTGCAGATAGCTGCCGCCCACGGCCAGTACGATCAGGTCGCGTGCGTTGCGCGCACTCAGCGTGCTCGCCTTCAGGTTTTCACTCGCGCTGTGGAGGTTTTCGATGCGCACCAGATCGAACACCGACTGGTTCAACCGCGCCGCCCGCGCATCGATGTAGTTGAACTTCACCGCCTCAGGAATGATGGGTATCGAAACGCCCAGCGTCCGCAGATTCTCGCGCTCAAACACCTCGCTGATCGCCATGTTCAGGTTCGGCAGCAGCGTGCTCTTGGCTACCTGCCGCTGGCCCTGCGCCTGCTGCACCTCGGCGTTCTGCTCCAGCGCGCCGAGGTTGAACCGCAGACCGCGCTTGAGCGCCTCGTCCAGCGTGAGCGGCAGCATGCCCTCCGTGGCCTTGCCTGAGATCGTGCTGCCGTTGTACGGCGTCTGCACCGCAACGGAGCTCTGGATCGAATTTACTGTATTGCCTCCGCCGGCGTTCGTTGTGCCCTGGGTCACCTGAACCGCAGCGCCGCTTGCCGCGCTCTGCCCGGAGAGCGGCACGGGCGTCGCGCTGGTTGGCCCCGTCACCATCTCCGAAGGCGACTGCGCGCGTGCGGAGACAGCCGCAAGCAGAAGCGCGGAGCAGAGCAGGGCTCGGCTCATGCGCGCCCTTTCACGCAGGAGCGAGGCGTGGCGGCGTGTCCAACCGTCGCAGATGAACAACTGCTTCAATATGAGGGCACTTCCATCTCAGGTTCTTGCCCTGAATGTTTGCGGTTGCGTTGGGCGTACAGGCCAATGCCAAGGTTGCGGCCGAGCGGCCATGCCGAATGCAGGTTCGGCACAACACACCCCACGACGGAATCGTGAGACTCGGGTTGCTTCGCTATGAAGATGCGACAAACCGCAGCGGAGGTTTGCCGTCAGCACGAAAACCAGTCCGCGCCGCATGCAGAGCCCCACCACTTACAAAGAACAGCGTTTCTGCAACGAGGCGCTCTTTCTTCCATGACACACACAACTTCTCTTTACCGTTAGCGCGCGGTGCTGTCAGCATCCAAGCCACGCGCCTTCAACAGCGGCCCCACCGTGGGTTCCGCACCCAGCCAGCGCGTGTACATGCTTTGCAGATCCTCGGTATTGCCGCGCGCAAGCACCATCTGCCGGAAGCGATCTCCATTGGCCCGCGTCAATCCGCCATGGTCCTCAAACCACTGGAATGCGTCGTCATCCAGCATCTCGCTCCACGCGTAGGCATAATACCCCGCCGCATAGCCGTTCGCCCAGATGTGCAGAAAGTAGCTCGACCGGTAGCGCGGCGGCACCTCCTTCATCGCCGTATGCGTGCGCTCCAACGCTGCCTTCTCGAAGGCATCCACATCCTGCAACGGCGCGTTCGCGGGCAAGAGATGCCACTGCAAATCCAGCTCCTGCGCCGCCAGCGCCTCTACGGACGTGTAGCCCTTGTTGAAGGTCGCGGCCTTCTTGATCTTCGCGAACAGCGCATCCGGGATCGGCTCGCCCGTCTTATAGTTGCGCGCGAAATGATGGAAAACCCGCGGATAGGTAGCCCAATGCTCGTTGAATTGTGACGGAAATTCAACAAAATCGCGTGCCGTATTGGGCCCCGAAAGGCTCGGATACATCGTGTTCGCGAAGATGCCGTGAAGCGCATGCCCAAACTCATGGAACATCGTCGTCACATCTTCAAACGTGATCAGCGCAGGCTGTCCCGGCGCGGGCTTCTGGAAGTTCGCCACGTTGTAGATCACGGGCAGAGTCCCCAGCAGCTTGGATTGGTTCACAAATTCGCTCATCCACGCGCCGCCTGCCTTGTTATCCCGCTTCCAGTAATCGAAATACAGCAGCGCGAGCGGCTTTCCATCCGCGTCGAACACCTCAAAGGTGCGCACATCCGGCTGATATACCGGGATGTCATGCCGCTCTTTGAAGGTGATACCGTACAGCTGATTCGCCGCGTAAAATACGCCATCCTGCAGCACGCGATCGATCTCGAAGTAAGGCTTCAGCTCCTCCTGGTTCAGGTCATACCGCGCCTTGCGCACCTGCTCGGAGTAGAACTCCCAATCCCATGGCTGCAACTCAAATTTGCCGCCCCCGTTAGCGATGACAGCCTGGATATCCTTCGCTTCCGCGTGTGCTTTCGCCGTTGCCGCCGGTACCAGCGCGTTCAAGAACTTCAACGCTGCTTCCGGCCTCTTAGCCATCTGGTCCTGCAACGCCCACGATGCGTAATTCCGGAACCCAAGCAGCTGTGCCTTCTCCGCACGTACCTGCGCCAGGCGCGCAACGATGGCACGAGTGTCGTTGGCGTCACCACGCTCTGCCCGCGTCCATGAATCCTCAAACAACGCCTGCCGAGCCGCGCGATCGCTCATCTGCGCGAGACTGGGCTGCTGCGTCGTGTTCTGCAGCGGGATTACATAGCCCTGCTTACCGCGACTCTTCGCCGCCAGCGCCGCCGCATCCGTCTGCGCTGTACCTAACCCCGCCATTGAAGCCTTATCTGTCGTTGCATACGCCGCGGCCTTTGTTGCTGCAAGCAGCTTGTTCGTGAACGCCGTCGAAAGCACCGACTCTTCTTCGTTCAGCTTCTTCAGCTTCTCTTTGTCGGCTGCGTTCAGCCTCGCGCCGGCCTTGACGAATTGGGTGTAGTCCCACGTGAGCAATCGCAGCGATTCCGGATCGAGCCCCAGCGTGGCACGCTTGTCATAAAGCGCGGAAAGCCGCGCGAACAGCTTCGGGTTGAGAGACATGTAATCGCTCTGTGCCGCGAGCTTCGCCGCCTCATCCTCCTGCACCTTCTGCAGCGCCGGGTCGGTATTGGCCTGCGCGACCGCCTCAAACACCAGCATCACCCGCTGCAGCAGTTGCCCGGAGCGCTCCATGGCCGCCAGCGTATTTTCAAAGGTCGGCGCGGCGGGATTGTTCGCGATCGCGTCAATC
Organism: Granulicella sp.; assembly: GCA_965276885.1. Lineage (GTDB taxonomy): Bacteria > Acidobacteriota > Terriglobia > Terriglobales > Acidobacteriaceae > Granulicella. The sequence goes on from OZ255702.1 coordinate 639,887, forward strand.
TCTTTGCGCTGCTGCGCCATGCCCGCCTCAATCGCGGGCTGATAATCCGAATCCTTGATCCGGTCGAACGGGGGCGCCTGAAAGGGCAGAGAACTGGCCGCGTAGAACGGATTGGAAGGCCCAAAGCTTTGGTTACTTTGTGCTTCAGCGTTGCCTGTAACCATCACCGTAGCCATTCCTGCCGCCGCCGCAATGCACCACATCCACCTTCGCATGCAAAAACCTCCGCATCGCTATCGTAGCTATTCGAGCGGGCTTTTGCGGTTGTCTTTTTTCTGTCTTTCCCGAAGGGAACCTGCTGTTCTCAACAATCACGAGATGCTGACAGCAGCAAGCGCGAAGGATCGTCATTCCGTAGCAACGCGAAGGGATCTGCTTTCCTCCGGCGTGGCAATCACACTCAAGAAAAACAGATCCCTTCACTTCGTTACGGGATGACAAGGGCTTGAGACGCTTCGTTAGTGGGTTTAGTACTCCTTACCCGCCACCGCCATCTCCTGCGCTTCCTCAACGGCCATGGTTTGCTTGGATTCCTTGTTCATGCCCAGTTTCTTTTGGAGCGCTTCCTTCAAGCGGCGGCCGTACTCGGCATCCGCTAGCGTGCAGTAGCTGACGATCTTCTGCTGTACCGCCGGAATCGCATTCGCGAGCGCGCCGGACAGGTTGTTGATCAACTCCGTGCGGTAGGTCTCGTCGAACTCATTGCGCCACACATCGCCTGCCTGCTGGAAGTTGTTTTCGCGGTCAATCTTCTGACGCACAAGACGCCCCTCATACAGCGGCATGTACGGCTTCGGAGCCGGCGAGGCCTCCTTGATGCCGTTCATCAGCGACGGCTCGTAGTTCACGCTGGGGTTTTGCCCCGGCAGAACGTCCACGTGCATCGCCATCTGTCCGTCGCGCTGGTTGGTGAACACCTTCGCCTTGGGTTGGTTGATCGGCAGCTGCAAATAGTTGGTGCCCACGCGATACCGCTGCGTGTCCGAGTAAGAGAAGGTGCGGCCAACCAGCAGCTTATCGTCCGAGAAGTCCAGGCCGTCAACCAGAACACCCGTACCGAACGCCACCTGCTCCGTCTCCGCGAAGTAATTATCCGGGTTCCTGTTCAGCACGATTTTGCCGACGGGCCGGAAGGGAAACTGCTCCTTCGGCCAGATCTTCGTGGCATCGAGAGGGTCAAAGTCCAGCTCCGGATGCTCATCGTCGCTCAGGATCTGCACGAACATCTCCCACTCCGGAAACTCGCCGCGCTCGATGGCGTCGTGCAGGTCCTGCGTGGCATGGTTGAAGTTCGTCGCCTGGATCTTATCCGCCTCATCCTGGGTCAGGTTCTTGATGCCCTGCTTCGGCTCGAAGTGATACTTCACCAGAACCGCGTTGCCCTCCGCGTTCACCCACTTGTAGGTGTTCACGCCCGAGCCCTGCATGAAGCGGTACGCCGCCGGGATGCCCCAGGGCGAGAACAGGTAGGTGAACATATTCGTCGACTCCGGCGTGCAGGCCAGAAAATCCTGAAAGCGCGCATCGGATTGACGATTGGTGAGCGGGTCCGGCTTGAAGGCATGCACCATGTCCGGGAACTTGGTCGCGTCGCGGATAAAGAACACCTTCAGGTTGTTGCCGACCAGATCCCAGTTGCCGTCTTCGGTGTAGAACTTGATCGCAAACCCGCGCGGATCGCGCAGCGTTTCCGGCGAGTGGCCACCATGAACGACGGTCGAAAAGCGCGTGAAGATCGGTGTCTGCTTGCCGGCGATTTGGAAGAGTTTTGCGCGGGTGTATTTGGCGATGGGCTCATCGCCCACCTTGCCGGTCGGCTCAAAGTATCCGTGGGCAGCGGCGCCACGCGCATGGACGACGCGCTCAGGAATGCGTTCGCGGTCGAAGTGCGTCAGCTTTTCGAGAAAGTGATAGTTCTCGAGCACCGCGGGACCACGTGCACCCACCGTACGCAGATTCTGGTTGTCATAGATAGGGTGCCCCTGCCGCGTGGTCAGCTGACCACTCGCCTGGCCGGCGCCGTTCGAGCTGCCATTGCCGTTGCCGTTCTTGTTTCCGTTTTCGCTCATAGGGGAGGTCTCCAGGCGCGCACTCGCATGGCGACTGCGCCGTCTCTCTTATGATGCTCCTCAACCCACGTCGCACGGAAGGGGCCGCTGCGCAAACTTTCACCCAGCCGAACGAGAGCAGTTGCCTCACACTTCCTCCGCTCTGCACAGTCTGTCTCAACCCCCCTTGACGCCTGCCGACTAAAATGAAAGTGACATGTCCAACACAGCAACACTCGTTACCCCCGCCGGCTCGCAGGCCCCCCTCACCACCATCGCCGAGCTGAAATCCCACATCGGCCAGACGGTCACCCTGCGCGGCTGGCTCTATAACCTCCGCAGCTCCGGCAAGCTGCTGTTTCCCACCTTCCGCGACGGCTCCGGCACGGTGCAGGGCATCGTGCCTAAGGCGCAGGTCGCCCCAGAAATCTTTGAAACGCTCAAAAACCTTACGCTCGAATCCTCTCTGGTCGTCACCGGCAGCGTCCGCGAGGACAGCCGCGCCCCCTCCGGCGTGGAACTCGATGTCACCGGCGTCTCTGTCACGCAGCGCATCTCCGAGGACACGCCGTACCCGATCTCGCGCAAGGAGCACGGCGTCGACTTCCTCATGGAGCACCGCCATCTCTGGATCCGCACCCCGCGCCAATCGGCGATTCTGCGCGTCCGCGCCACCATCATGCGCGCCGCGGCGGAGTACTTCGACACCACCGGCTTTACCCGCACCGATCCACCCATCCTGACGCCCAATGCCTGCGAGGGCACCTCCGAGCTGTTTGAAATGAAGTACTTCGAAGACGAGATGGCCTATCTGACGCAATCCGGCCAGCTCTACATCGAGGCCACCGCCTTGGCGCTGGGCAAGGTGTATTCGTTTGGTCCCACCTTTCGCGCTGAAAAATCCAAGACCCGCCGCCACCTCACCGAGTTCTGGATGATCGAGCCGGAGGTCGCCTACCTCGATCTCGGCGGCCTCATGGACCTCGCTGAAGGCTTTCTCACCCACATCGTCCGCCGCGTACTCGAAACCCACCGCGCCGATCTGGTAGTTATCGGCAAAGATGTGAAAAAACTTGAGGCCGTGATCGGCCTCGCTTCCGATAAAAATTGTCCTCCTGAGCGCAGCGAAGGACCTGCTTTTTTTTCCGAAGCGCCACAGATCTCTGGAGCAACCTCGACAAGCAGCCCCGCCAAGTCCCGCGCCGAAGGCGCCTCCGGCGTATGCAGTACCTTCCCGCGCCTCACGTATGACGAAGCCCACGCCATGCTCGAAGACGCCTACAAGTCCGGCAAAATCGAGCACCCGCACACCTATGGCGATGATTTCGGCTCCCCCGACGAGACCTATATCAGCTCCCAGTTCGACAAGCCCGTCATGGTCCACCGCTATCCGGCGGATGTAAAGGCCTTCTACATGCAGCCCGACCCGAATGATTCCAGCAAGGCCCTCTGCGTCGACGTCCTCGCCCCCGAAGGCTACGGCGAGATCATCGGCGGCTCCCAACGGGTAGACGACTACGACCTCCTGAAATCCCGCATCGAGGCGCACAACCTCCCGCTCGCCGCCTTCCAGTGGTACCTCGACCTACGCAAATACGGCTCGGTCCCCCACAGCGGCTTCGGCATGGGCATCGAGCGCTGCGTCGCCTGGATCTGCGGGTTGGAGCATGTGCGGGAGACGATTCCGTTCGCGCGGACATTGAACCGTATCTATCCATAATCGACCACCGAAGGGCTTCCGCCGGAGAATGAAGATCAAGTTACGAAAGGTTCCCAGGTAATCTGTCGTTTCGCGTGTAGTCTTGTGTGCGTTCCCGAACCAGTCTTCTAATGGAGGCATCTTTGATGCGCAACAACTCCGCCCTCGCCCTGATCTTCTCCTTGGCTCTCCCCCTTGCGGCTCACGCTGCCACGCTTGACCAGCTTTCCTTCACCGGGCTGGATTCTTCGAACAACCCATACGCAATCGATGTCGCGATTGATCCCACAGTCGCTTCGGGCACCACCGGCATGGGCTTCTTCTACAACGGCGTGGCGGGAACTCTGAACGGCGTCAGCGACTCCTTCACCTTGTCCGTCAATCCGGGCGTAAATTTTGACGCCGTGCAGATCGGCGACAGTGGATCCTTCTTCCAGTACTTCGAGATCAATGCAAACGGGACTACTCCTTTTCTCGCGGGCGACCCAACACTTGGGGGCGAACCCGTGATCACGCCCGGCTCCTACACGGGTGATTCGATTACCTCTTGCCTGTCTATGAACCGGGCGCCCGCCTTCGCTCTACCCGGATCTGCGGCGCTGGCGTTCGCGGCCCTCCCTTCGATCTCGATCGACTGTGCCGCAAGCGTCAACCTTGCTGTGACCAGCAGTTCAGCCTCGATAACGCCCGAGCCGTCCACCCTCGCGCTCCTCAGCACCGGCGTTCTCGGTGTAGCCGGTGTGTTGCGCCGCCGGTTCACGCATAGCAAATTACCTGTCGGCATATAGGCTCTTCTTACCTGTCGGTATATGCGCTTTGTTTGTCATCCCGCAGGGATCTGCTTTCGTTCTTGCCCTTTCAGCAGAAAAGCAGATCCCTCCGCCTCCACCCCATTCCGCAAAGAACACGCGCCCGGGACCCCGGCTGCGCTACGGAATGACAAGTCGAAAGATGAGAACAGAAAACGAGAGCGAGTGCTCGAGATCGGGACCTGCGCTGGATAAAGAAGATGATCCGCGAAGTGCAAGCAGCCGTTGCCCACTCATGAATGAGCCGCGCTACGACGAGATGGGGGCAGGTTACGACGTGCCTTCCAGTACCGCGACCGGAGCGTCGAAGATCTCTGTCCAGCTCTCGGCCCTTTTGTCCCTCCCAGGCCGCGGGCCGACGCTGTTCTGCTGGTCAAAAGAGTTTTTCGTACGGCGCAGAGCAAGTGCCGGCATGTCCGCTTCAAGGGCGTGCGCAAGCAATGGACGGCCAATCAGCCAGCCCTGTGCGCATTCACAGCCCATTGCGGAAAGCTCACGAAGATCCGCTTCGGTTTCGACCCCTTCCGCGACCACGCGCTTGCCCAACGAGTGCCCAAGCTGAATCACGGTGCGAACCAGCTCCCTGCGTTGCGGATCCTGATGCATCTCTGCCACGAAGCTGCGATCAACCTTGACCTCGTCTACGGGCAGGTTGAGCAGAAAGCTCAGGGACGAATACCCTGTGCCGAAGTCATCAAGCGAGATGTGGATGCCGTGCGCGCGGGCCTCGGACAGGGTCTGCCGGATGGAGCTCTCATGCACCAGGAGGGCCGATTCCGTGATCTCCAAACGCAGCAGGTCAGGCTCCAGGCCGGTGCGTTCGAGCGTGGCCAACAGAACCTTCAGCAGATTGGCATCGGCGAACTGCCTTGGGGAGACGTTCACACTGACAGAAAGGCGCGTACCCCAAGTCCGATTCCATTGCGCCATCTGCCTGCAGGCTTTCTCGAGCACCTGGGCGCCCAAGGCAAGGATCAGCCCTGCATCCTCGGCGAGCGGAATGAAGTCGGAGGGTGGGACGTCTCCGCGCTCCGGGTGGGACCAGCGGGCAAGCGCCTCGAAGCCGGTGATCTCGCCGCCTTCGACGCTGAGAATGGGTTGGAAGGCGACGTGAATGTCGCCCTGTTCGATACAGGCCCGCAGGTCCGATTCCAGCTTCCAGCGGGTGCTGAACTCATCCAGGAGTGGAGCGTCAAAGAACTGTACGCGATTCTTGCCTAGCTGCTTGGCACGGTACATGGCGTGATCGGCAGTGCGCAGCAGGTCATCCATGGCCTCACCGGCCGCCGCCAGTACGATGCCGATGCTGGCGCTGCAGCTTAAGACGTGCTCACCCACTGCATACGGCCGCCGGAGCGCCTCAAGCAGAGCTTCACCGGCTGACTTTGCCTCGGTGGCATCCGCTACGGAGGCGAGAACGACGAATTCGTCACCGCCGATCCGGCATACGAGCGATTCGGCGGGCACCGCGGCGCGGAGCCGCTTCGCCACTTCGATCAGAAGGCGGTCTCCCAAGGCGTGGCCGAGGCTGTCGTTGATGAGTTTGAAGCGATCCAGGTCGACAAAGAGCAGAGCGGCGGAGGTTCCGGTTACCGGCATGGACAAGTGCGAGGCCAGCCTGTTCCGCAACTGAATCCGATTGCCCAAACCGGTGAGCGCATCCTGCAGAACGCTTTCTTCCAGCCGGCCGTGCGCCTCGTCCCAGGCGTGTTCCCGTGCGTTGGTGCGAAGAGCGAAGAGGGCAAAGCAGCAGGCTACGCAGATGCCCCCGAGCAGAGGGCGGCGCGTCGCGAGGAGGGCAGAGACGCCGACGCACAGAAAGGTAAGCGCGGCGATGCTGAGACCCTTCACGCGGCGGACCACGGTAACCAGCCGGCTTGCGTGCTCCTCCTCTTCGTTGGATAGGAGAGCATCTCTCAGGATCAGCACGATGAAGCAGGCGACGGGAACCGTCCAGATCATGTCGACCGGGCTGCCGCTTTGCCAACCGCGCATATACAGCAGGTCACCCACGGTCTCAAGCACGCCATAGACAAGCAGGAAGATCGTGAGCCGCACAAAAAAGCGCCGTTCACGCGCCAGCGCACAGAGCGGCAGGCGCAACATGCAGCAAAGAATCAGGGCAACGTTCTGGATGAGATAGGCGGTATTCAGGCTCAACCGGTCGGTGCGCAGGAAGACCAGCAGATAGAGCACCATGAAAAAGAAGATCGCCTGTACGCGATCAATCCATTGAACCGGATCCAGCTCGTCGTAGGTCGTGTTGACGGCAAGCAGCAGCGGCAGACCGAAGAGGATCCAAAGCGCGTCATCGAGGCGCACACCTGCGATTTTGACTGCAGGAAAATATAAGAAGTAGAGGAACAGCGCTTGTGCGGCGGCCCAGATACCGAAAGCGGCGGCGATGGCCGACCAGCATCGCCTGCCGACCGAGTTGGTGGCGAACGCTCGCTGATGAAGACTGACGGCAACCGCGAGCAGCGGAAAGAAAAACTGCAGCAGATTCGAAGGCAGGACCTTGCCGGGCAGGCAAAGCACCACCAGCAGATGGGTGAACTGCGCGAGCAGAACCAGCCCGACGAGCGGCCGCGCGAGGGTGGCCCTGGATCCCTTGTTCGTGATCGCTAAACTCCGCATTGGGGTGGTTCACCGTTTCCGCAACGCTTCCAGGCTTCCCCGGAAGAGACGGAGAGACCTCATAGTCGCCTGTACTGAGGACGATAAACAAACCCCGAACGGAGTAGGCGGCTACGCAAAGGTGGTATGAGGTTCTTCGGAAGGTCGCCGATATGTAGTGAAATGGGACGGGCAAAAATATCGTAGCCACCGCTCTAAAAGCGAAGCGAGGAGGGCGGGGCTGTGCGCCTCACCCTCCTCGTCTACGCCATGGAGCGTTGAACCGCGTTACTCGCGATGGGGCGACCAGCGCAGCCCACCGCCGAAGGTGGCGCGGTAGAACTCGCGTTGAATGGGGAAGTCCGGGCTCCCGTTGTAAAAGCCGAAGACCTCATTGTTGAGGTTCAGGCCGTAGGCAACAGCGGTGAAGCCCTTGGGGAGCCGGTAGGCGCCCTGGATGTCGAGTTGCAGGTGGGAGTAGAAGTACTGGTCACCGTTTGGTCCCTGCACGCCGCCGCCGCCGCCCCCTGGCGTGATCGGTCCGCTATTGGTTGTGGAATAGTTATAAGCGTAAATATTGGGACCGTTGTAGGTCATGCCGAAGCGCACCGACAGGTTGCGCCGGTCGTACGTGGGCGAGAAATTAAAGCTATTCGGCGCCTGGCCGATAAGAGAGGGATTGGCGCCTTCAGGGCCGCGGTCCGGGCCGCTGATCGTACCCGCGGGAGCCGTCTGCAACTGATCAGGCGTGAGGTATGCCGGAAAGACGACCCGGGAGGAGGTGTAGCCATAGTTCGCCGAGACGCCCAAGCCGCTGAACAGGCCGGGGAGCTGGCTGAAGTGCTGGATAAACGCGACTTCGAAGCCGTAGACCCGGGCGCTGCCCGCGTTCGCGGACTGCAGCAGAATGGTGTTGCCACTCACAACGGAGGAATTTGAAACGATAGGGTTGCTGATGTTTTTGTAGTAAAAGCCTGCGGTCAGCAGGCCGGTGCGCGACAGGTTGTTCTCATACAGCAGGTCAAGATCGTCCGCGAACTCGGCATTTAGGTATGGATTGCCTTCCGTGACGGTGTTGCGCGCAATGCCGCCCGTGCCCGCACTTTGAAAGGGAACGAGATCGCTGAAGTTGGGCCTGGCGAGACCGCGGCTGTAGACCACGCGAATGCCCTGGGTGGGTGTAAGGGCGTAACGAACGGAGGCGCTGGGCAGAAAGCTGAGATACGAGTACTGAACCCGGATGGGGGCGGCACCCGCAGCCGGAGCTTGGTTGGTGTCGTTGCTGATGCCGTTATAGCCGAGGTTGTTCTCGCCTGTGTTTTCGATGCGGAAGCCGACGTTGAAGCGAAATCTGCCGATATTGGTGGTGTTCATCACATAGCCAGCCGAAACCTTTTCGAGCTGATCGAAGGAGTTGCCGATCACATCGCTGTTCGCCGGATCCGGACCCAGGGGACCAAAGGCCTGCACCTGATCGGTGTTCACGACGGGGCCCTCATGGTAAGCACCGCCATAGTAGTTCGGGTCAGCGAAGGTGGTGTTGAGGAAGTTGGACATGGTGAGCGACGGGTCCGCGGGGTTGGCGGCGGCCGCAAGCGGAGCGTACCAAAGCGTGTCCTGGTTCTCGAACTTGTGTTCGTTGCGGAAAAGGCCGCCAAACTCAAAGGTGCTCGCATGGCCGGCTACGGTGTAGGGAATGGCCAGGGACGCGCCGAAGCCCAGGTCGACCTCGGGCAGATAGGTGTTTTCGACCTCCTTATCGACAAACGAGTATTGGGTCGGATCGTAGATGTTGACGCCGTTCTGCGGATTGAGGTGCGGCTCCAGCGGGTTGCTCACATCCAGGCCGAAGGCGATGTTGTTGAGCGGATTGCTGGCGCCCTGAGGAGCAAAGTTCTCAAACGTGTAGCCGTCATCGCGGGTACGGCCAAGCGATGAGTTCACGTTCCAGTTGAACAGGGTGCGCCCGAGCACATGGTGGCCGCCCAGCTGCAGGCCGCCGATATCCTGCACGGGACGGCGGCTCAGACCCTGGAAGTGCATGGATCCATCGTCGCCTCCCTGCGTCGCCGAAAGAAAGGTGTGGATGCTGGGCGTGTAGATCCAGTCATCGCCGTAGTCGTAGAACTTTGCATAGAGGTACTTCAGATAAATGCTGGAGGTCTCGTTGAGGCGGTAGTCCAGCGTGCCGCCGAGGCCCCAGCGGCTGCGAAAGTAGCGGTAGTCGCGTTGATCGTAGGTGCCCGTCAGCGCCGGACCGGGCTCCAGGTCGTTGATGCCGCGCCCGTTCCAGTCATAGGAGGCGCTGACCAGGGCGCCCAGCTTCTTGCCTTCCAGAAAGCGTTGGCCGAGGGTGCCATCGAACTGGTAGTTGCTCCGGCCATTGATGATGGGGTTGTAGCCGCCTTCGGAGTCGAGATAGACCGTGGGGCGGTCTTCGGCGATTTTGGTGCGCAGATCGACAGAACCACCGATGCCGTCGGCCTCCATATTGGCCTGCAGCGTCTTGTTGATCTGCACGGATTCGACCAGATCGGCGGGAATGAGATCGAGCTTGATCTGCCGTCCGGTTTCCGGTGATGCGAGCGTGACGCCGTCGAGTGTCGTATGCGTGAGGCGGGGCTCCGTACCGCGCACCTTCACGTATTTGCCCTCGCCTTCGTCGCGTTCCAGCGTCACATCCGGCAGACGCCCGATCGCGTCGGCGACGTTGGCGTTGGGCAGGCTGGTGATGACATCGGCCGGCAGCACGTTGATGATGTTGTCGGCGTTGAAGGTGCGATTGATCGCCTCCAGCTCGCCGCCTTGGCGCGGAGCATAAACCTGAACACTCTCGCTCGTGGACGCGACGGACAAGGTGACGTTCAGCGTGGCAGACTGCCCTCCGGCGACCGCGACGGGGTTCGACGCATTCGTAAAGCCCGCGTACGCCGCGCTCAAGGTATATTGTCCGCCGTTGATGCCGACAATGGTGTACTGACCGGTGGAGTTGGTAAGCGCGGTGAATTGGCCTGGCTGCAGCGTAACCCTTACACCCTGCAGCGCCGCGCCCTGCGCATCGGTGATCGTTCCTGTAAGCGTTCCCTTGCCGTTCTGCCCTGCCATGGGTAAAACCAGGGCAAAGGCCGAAGCCGCCAGAAAGGCGGAATAGTTCCTCGAAATCATGCAGTCTCCGAAGGCTCACGCGAGACGGCAGGCATCCGCTACGCAGAGGGATCCGCGTGGCAGAAGCTTCAGGTACTCGTCAATGACGCCTTGGTGTCACCATGATTCCCCTCCGTAAACGAAGGGTGACGAAACGATGAGAGGCATGTAAAACGGGTCGTGAGCTTTGAAGAAGTGAACTGCGCGACGGCTCAAATTCGATTCAATCAAGGCTTAATCCAGGCTGAAGGTTTCGACAGTTGAAAGTGTCCTCATCGGGCTGTCGGGTAGGTAAAGGCTTCATCTCAACCGCGGTAGACGGTCCCTGACGACAACAATGCGTCGTTTGGAACAAATGACCCATAGCTATACAGTGTCCTCTCGACCGGAGGCGAAGCCGAAGTGGAGCGACCTCCTGTATTTCGTTTGGAGCTACGCAGAATCTCTGTGCAACAACACACAAAATACAGGGGTCTCTCCACTGCGCAGACGATAAAGCTGTCTGCTCCGGTCGAGATGACACTGTACGGTTGCAGGTATTTGCTATCCGTATTCGGGAAGTATGTGGAGCGTTCGGCGAATATGTGCAGCGATTTCTATGCGTAGAGATTTTGAAGCAGGCGCCGGGTTACGGCGTAGCAATCGCAGGCGACGCTCTCGAGCGCGGGGCGCGAGAGGATCTTGACGCGTCCGCGGCTGTACTCGATGAGGCCGCCGCGCTGCAGGGTGGCGGCGACCAGCGCAACCGTGGTCCGGCGCGTGCCCAGCATCTGCGCCAGGAACTCCTGCGTGAGCTGCATCACGTCTCCGGTCGTCGTACGATCCTGGAGCATCAGCAGCCATCGCGCGAGCCGGGACTCCGCATCGTGCAGCCGGTTGCAGGCGGCGAGTTGGCTGGTCGTGAGGCCCTGCTGTTGTACGCATTCCAAAATGCGCGTCCGGATCTCCTCCGACTGCCGAAAGAGCTCACGAAGGGAATCGAAGGCAATCCGGTAGCCATATCCTGACACCTGGATGAAGCAGTGCGTAGGCGGCGGCAAGGAGCCCAGAAGCGAAAGGCCACTCGTCATGCCCTCGCGGCCGATGATGGCCGTCTCCGCCGTGCCCCCATCGGCCGTCTCGATGACAACGCTCGCAATCCCGGAGGTCATGAAGTAGGCGTGGCTCGGCAACTCGTCCGGTTCCTGGAGAGAGGTCCTCAACTCTAGCTGGACATGGGTTGCGCGTGCAAGGACGTGAGCGCGGCAATCCGGCGTGAGCGCTTCCAGCAGCAGGTTGCTTGGGGGGCTGTCCATGCCATCCTTTACGGGCTGATGCAAAGGATAGGACCTTCCCGCAGCACTAGAGGACTTGCATAGGCTGCAGCTCTGCAACCTGCAATGTACAGGGCGGACACACTCTTTTTATGTTCGGTATCGAACATTGCACGCTGCCCTATGGGGCTCGCCTCGCACGCTCAGGTCTCCGGTTGAGAGGACACGACCAGTGGCCCGTTCCGCCGGAGGCGTTTTTTTACACCCGATGACAATTCCTGCGACTCGCCGGACACTAGCTACTCGGTCGCGCCGCTATCGAACTCGGCATAGTTGTCGAGGTGGTCCTTGATGATGTGATAGCACTCGCAGGATCTTCTCTGCAGGCCGGGCAGATCGAGTATGTGAATGACGCCGCGGGTATAGTCGATCAGCTCTTCCTGTTTGAGAATGCCGGCCGAGAGCGAAACGCTGGAGCGCGTGCTGCCGAGCATGTCAGCGAGAAACTCATGCGACATTTTGTAGCTGAGACGGTGGGCCCGGTCCGACGTGATGAGCAGCCAGCGCGCGAGCCGCTGCTCGATGTGGTGCTTGGCGTTGCAGCCGGCGGATTGCATGGTCTGCACAAGCTGAGCCTGAACATAGCGCAGGGCCAGGGTCTGGAAGGCGCCCCCGAGCAGGAACTCCCGCCGCGCGGCCTGCACCGGCGACGCAAAGCCGTGCCCCTCCAGCTGGGTGTAAACGCGGTTCAGGCTCTGCTTGGTGCCCATCAGGGCGGAGACGCCGATGACGGATTCGTAGCCGAACATGCCAACCTCGACCTGCGAGCCGTCTTCAAAGGTCGTTGTCATGGAGGCCATGCCCTCTTCGACAAAGAAGAGATTCGCGATCGGGCTGCCCGGAAACTCAATCTCATGCCCGAGCTCGAACTTGACGGGGGTTAGCGCAAGGCGTGCGACGATCTCCGGACTTAAAACGTTCAGAAGCGTGTTTTTGTAGGCCACGCGAGGCGGCGCAGGGATAAAGCTCTGGTGGTTCTGGATCCCGTTCAGCGGCATGCGGCTTCTCCCAAGTGCAAAGCACCCAGATCCGACGCGCGTCCACCCTCCATTGACCGGGAATAATCGGTTGACAGCTGGCGCGCACCGTCTTGCGTCCCTAGATCCTACGCCCGGTTTCGCACAAAGCCACTGTTTGCAACAATTCGCGAGCAAAATCAAGCGTACGTGCAGACCCGCGGACACTTCGGGAGCGAATTACCCGTCTCGTTTGTCATCCCGCAGGCATCTGCTTTTATCTTTGCCTTTTCAGAAGAAAACGGATCCCTGCGGGATGACAAACAGAAAGGTGGCTCCGGAATTTAGTGAGATAACTCGATTCGGGTCACACGCTCTGCCTGGGGGCGTCCCGTATTCCCTTGGATTACATCGAAGGCAACCGGTTCGCCTTCCTTCAGGCTGCGGTATCCGGTGCTTTCGATGGCGGTGTAATGGACGAACACATCGGCTCCCTCATCATGGCCAAGAAACCCGTAGCCCTTTGCATTGTTGAACCACTTCACAACACCCTTGAACTGTGACATGGACGTGCCTCTCTGAGAGCAGGCCTGGATCGTCTTGCCTGCCTTCTCGCCAAGAGATATAGCACCGCGCCGTGCCGGTTTCTGCCTGATACCCGACACAACGGCGCCTGCGTATCAGCCGGCGTTGACCATGCGGCGTTGGAGTTCCGCCAGCCAGCGCACCGCGGCCTGGGATTCTTCAGGGTCCGGCTCCTCGCCGGCGTTGTTCCAGCCTGTCTCATCGCCGGAAGCGCCTACCTGCACCACGATGCCATCGCGGCGTGCGACCATGTTCATCTTGCCGGCGATCACGCTGTAGTTCGCCTCGGGCTGGGCCGGCAGCCAGCCGATCTGCCCGCGCACGGGCGTCAGCGCGGTGTCGTTGAACAGGGCGCGGGCGCCATAGCCGGTGCAGTGCACGACCACCGGCTGCGGGAGCGCGGCCAGCTCCCCGGGGGAATGAAAATCAACGCGGTGAACCTCGCCGCCGCGGCTGCGAAACTCCTGCAGCAGCGCCTGCGAGTAATCCCTGATGTTGAAGCGCAGCGTGGTGATGCGGCGGCAGAACGCAGAGGGAAACGGATGTTCGCCAGGGCCGAAATCCACCGGCGGCGGAAGCAGGTCCCCGAGCCGCTGCTCCAGGTGAAGAAAGCCGATGGGGTCGTCGCGATGGCGCGCGGCGAGCGCTTCCGCGGCGGGGAGCTCCGAAAGCAGGTAGCGGTCATGCAGCTCGATGGCGGAATCCGGGAGAGCAAACGACCGCCGGTACTCCGCGAAGGAATGGCGGGCCATCGTCTCCCAGCGCGCGGCGAAGGTGGGGTCTATTCCACCGGCCAGGGCAATGCGCGAGTCCGGGGTCCAGGTGCCTGTGGCGCGGGAAGACCGCGTGTCCGGCGGCAACTCGCGGGCGTACAGGCTGACGTGCACCCCCGCACGCTGCAAAGCGACAGCCGCGGTGAGCCCCAGGGCGCCGCAGCCGATCACGGCCACCGTGCGCGCGCCGCCGGCCAGCGCCATGGGCACGGCCAGCGTCATGGGCACAACCAGCGCAGCCGAGCCCCAGCTCAACGACCAGCCCGCGCCGCCGTGGCCGTAGTTGTGGATAACGAGCTTTTCGCCGATGCGCTCCGGCTCGATGCGCGGTCCCGCCGCCCGAAACGGCCGCGTGCACACGGTGATCCTCTGCAGCCGGCTCTCTTCGGCGCGGATGGGCGGAACGGAGAACAGCGCCTGAGACGGTGCCCCCTGCTCCTCGTTTGGGGAGGTGAAAGGGCGAACAGCGAGATCCATTCCTCACTATCGCCCGCCGGCCCGTCCCCGGTCCAGCTTTGCGCGGGGCGTGCTTTGGACTAGACCGCGCGCTTGCCCGCTCCGACACGCACCGGCAGCATGGGCATCAATCCGAGCCGCTGCAAGGCCTTGCGCGCCAGGCCGGTCAGCGGCCGGTCGTGCAGACGGTGTGCCGCGCACCACAGGAGATCCGCGTCCGCGGCGGGAATCGCCGCACGGAGGCTCCGGTGAGGCTCCGCGGCCCCGGACGGATCTCCGAAGGCCTCCTGGAAGACCTCGTCGCCGCTCCCCGGGCTGGTGTTCACGTCGGCGTCGGGGGGAGTGCCCGGGGCCGGCTGCGCGGCGGAGTTCAACAGGAGCTGGTCCCCATCGAACACTTCACCTGCATCGACCCGCGGAACGGCGCCCGGCGCGCCTTCCGCGTAGACCTCGACGTAGTAGCTGGTGTTTGTGATGCTGTGCCGCAGCCGCAGCACCGGCTCGCGCGCGGTGACCGCATCCAGAGGCAAGGGCGGCAGCTCCAGCATGCCGGGCATCAGCGATGCTTCAGCCGGCCGGCGCTCCAGCAGAACCTCCGTGGTGATGCCGCGTTTGCGCGTGGCCAGCAGACACGCCACATGGCGGCTGCGCAGCGGTGTACGCGCGGAGGTGGTGTGCTCGCCACGCGTGCGGCAGAAGGCGAACACAGGGCACTGCAGGCACAGCGGCGAGCGCGGCAGGCACACCGTCGCGCCGAGTTCCATCATGGCCTGGTTATGATCGCCCGGTGTTTGCACCGCGTTGCGGCGCTTGGCTGGGGGCGGCACCAGCTCCCCCGCCGTGCCCAGCAGGAGAGCGCGGGGACCCGCGGTCTTGCGTTCAGGCAAGCCAAGCAGCCGCAGCAGAACGCGCTCCACGTTGCCATCCAGAACGGCGATGCTCTCCCCAAAGGCAATGGAGGCGATGGCGGCGGCCGTGTACTCTCCCACGCCAGGCAGGGTGCGCAGCTCCACGGCGCTCGCGGGAAGCTCACCGCCAAGCTCACGCATCACGAACTGCGCTCCGCGGTGCAGCATGCGCGCGCGGCGGTAATAGCCCAGGCCGCTCCACAACGCGAGCACATCATCCTCGGGCGCGGCGGCAAGGTCGGCGATCGTGGGAAAACGGCGCAGAAACTCGCTATAACGCTCGATCACCGTGGCGACACGGGTCTGTTGCAGCATGATCTCCGAAAGCCACGTCGCATACGGGTTCTGGACCCCACGCCACGGCAGCACCCGTGCATGCTTCCGGTACCACGTGCTCAGGGCCTGGCGAAACGGCTCCGGTTCCAGCGGCTCTATCGACGCAGCGACTGCGGTCTCAGTTTTCGCAGCGCGAGCCATATTGATAAGTGTATCCAGCCTTGGAATTGTAAGGGATGCATGTAGGTGCGTGCCTTAGCCCGTACACTAAAACCGAATCGACAGTTTTAGCCCCGACCTTCAAAGGACGAGAGCCCCGAAAGTGGAAGTTGACAGTGGTTTACCGACGCTCAAGCAGCAGCGGCGACCGTACTTCGGACGCAGGGTTTACGGATTAATTCATGGTGCAGCGTCTCCGGCGCACGGAGCCGCCAATCGCGGAAAATGGGGCCGGGTTCATGGTCCTATGCTAGGCGGCCAACGAGTACGCATTTAGATGTGAAATTTCGGGCTATGTCTTACCTGCCGATTCACACCGAAGCAGTATTGCGCGTTTTAATTTGTCTGCGAATATCTTATGTTTATGTCTACTCGCAGGCGATCTGCGCTTCCAGCAGGTCGCCGCCGCTTCCACCGTGAGCGGATACAACAACGCTGGCGGGATAAGCCTCTTGTCGCCAGGGAATGTGGACTATTTCTTCGGCTCCAGCATCGGAACACCGCTCACGTTCACGTTGCCTTCGTGCGGAGCACCAGCACCGGCGCCGGTTTTTCTTTACTGCCCTACCGGCTTTTCGCAGTTCTACCTACCAGCAGTACTTAGTCCCCTCGGGCTCTCTGTCGCGTATGGAGGTGACGCTCGCGCCAACCTGCAAGCGGATCTAGTGAACCCCGCGTGGCCATTTCCAAGCATTCCGCTGAATGCAGCCAACTCGGTCATCACGTCTCTTAACCTCGACGGGGGGCAGTTCAATGCCTCCTGGATCCAGACGAACCAACGCGAGAACTTCGATTTTTTCCAGCAAATCGTTGCTCCAAGCAACTTACAAGCTGCGGCAACACAGGAAGGCGCTCACAGCCGAGTGATTACGGCGATCTCCTCCGTAGACGGCGTCAACCTGATCTATTTTTCCTACGGGTGGTCGGCGGATCCGTCGACTCTGTACGACTCGATGGTATCGACAGCAACCTTTGAGTCGGCACCCACAGTCGCGACGAGCCTCGCCTCGAATGGCTACATCATCACCGCCATTGGTGGCTCCCTCTTCAATGACAGCCTATATCTTGTCGGCACCCGTGTGCACGGTGACACGATGCCGAGGCCCTTTGTCGTCGAGTCTGGACCAGGCTCCGTGAAGAGTACAGAGATTTCTCAACCCGGCTATGCAGTTACAGGGACCTTCAGCAATGCCCAAGGCACCATCACCACCTTGGGCGAGCGATAGCCCAGCAACTGCGAGACCGCCATTGGCCTCGGAAGAGGCAAGTCGCTGCTTAACTCAGCGTCTCCTGCAGCTTGCCCAGGGTGCGGGCGAGATCCTTATCGTGCCGCTTCTGCTCGTCAATCTTGGAAATTGAATGCATCACCGTCGTGTGGTGCTTGCCCCCAAACTGACGCCCGATCTCGGGCAACGAGGCCTCCGTCATCTGCTTGGCCAAGTACATGGCGATCTGGCGCGGCACCACGATCTGACGCGAGTTGTTCTTCTGCTTCAACTCGCCGATCTTCATGCCGAACTGCTCGGCCACCGCACGCTGGATGGCTTCGATGGTGATCTTGCGCACCTGCGTGTCGATGAACTGCTTCAGGCAGCCCTGCGCCGTGGGCAGCGTAATCTCCACGCCATGCAGGCCGCACCAGGCCATCAGCCGCACCAGCGCGCCTTCCAGCTCACGGACGTTGGTGCGCACATTGCCCGCGATAAACAGGGCTACATCCATGGGCAGATGGGTGTTGTCGAGCTCGGCCTTGCGCTGCAGGATGGCGACCTTGGTCTCCAGATCCGGCGGCTGGATATCGACGACCAGACCCCACTCAAAGCGCGAGCGAAGCCGGTCTTCAAAGCCGTTGAGTTCTTTGGGAGGGCGGTCGCTGGCGATGACGATCTGCTTGCCGCTCTCATGCAGCGTGTTGAAGGTGTGGAAGAACTCTTCCTGGGTGCGCTCCTTGTTGGCGAGGAACTGAATGTCATCGATCAGCAGCACATCGGCGGAGCGGAAGCGATCGCGAAAGCCCGTCATCCCGTCATGGCTGTGGCGGACCGCGTTGATCATCTCATTGGTGAAGGCTTCGCCGGTGATGTACGAGATTGCCGCATGCGGCAGCCGGCTCTTTACGCCGTGGCCGATGGCCTGCATGAGATGCGTCTTGCCCAAGCCAACGCCGCCGTACATGAACAGCGGGTTGTAGGTGCGCGCCGGGCGCTCCGCGACGGCCTGTGCGGCCGCGTGCGCAAACTGATTGCCCGCGCCAATGACAAAGCCGTCAAAGCGATAGCGCGGATTGAGCTGCGCCGCGGTGTTCCAGTCAAAGCGGCTCTGCTCCGGGCCAGGTCCGGACGGGGCCGGCGGCGCATTCAGCCGGCCGGAGCGCGGGGCATTGGCCGAGTGAGTCGGCTGCGGCGCAAAACCTCCGTCCTCGCGCACTCGAACGATGGTGGGCTCGGGAGGCGGAGCCTGGAAGACCACCTCATCGATTTCAAGCGCAAGGTTGTCGATGGCCTCGTGAATGTGATCGCTGTAACGGTCCCCGATCATCTCGAACTCGGGCGAGGGCACGCGCACATAAAGGGTTCGCCCTTCCACATGGGAGAACCGGGTCGGCTTGAACCAGGTTTCAAAGCTCTGCCGTTTGACCTTCTTTTCCAGCGCACTGAGAATGCGCACCCACTGATTGAGAACAACGGCGGGGACGGGAACAAATGACATTGCGTGCGACTTCCTTAGCATTCTTAAAGTTCATAGGCAGCCCCGTGGCACTGGTAAAAAAAGACCAGAAAATTGGGCGCGAATGGCCCTCCAGCGCAGATCGGTCTGCGCTGCATTGAGGTCACCGCTTTCAGCTTGAGCCTCAGCCGTCGTTACGGCTAGAGAGAATTTGGTGCAATGAGGATGCGGCGGAAATTTCGTTACTCGACAACCGCTTTTCCTCTGAACGGAGTCGATAGTAGCACGTCCGAAAGGGGCTCCCCGCGCCCGGAATGCCGAAAACTTTTCGGCTGTACAGCCTTGCACCAGCCTTGGTGAAGAACCGTTACGCAAGGCATCTCCCGCGTGCTGCGCAGGCGTCGGAGAGGGATTCACGCGAGCTGCACGTTGCCGGTTTTGCACAGCTCCGCTATACTCAGGACTTGCTGCCTAGTGGGTTTTCGCCCGCCTTGCACATCTGGCTCCCTACACCGTGCGGTTCCCTGCATTTCGGGTCAACGCGCCGTGGCAGTCGAGACCCACCACAGGAATTCATCATGCCCAAGCGCACGTTTCAGCCTAACCGTCGTCGTCGCAGCAAGGTTCACGGCTTTCTTACCCGTATGAAGACCAAGGCCGGTGCGGCTGTGCTGAACCGCCGCCGCGCCAAGGGGCGCCATAAGATCGCGGTCTCCGCAGGCTTCCGCGACTAGCTTGCCCGCGCAGGGCGCGGCAGGGAAAAGCAGATCCCTACGGGATGATAACCAAGAGAGAATGGATCAGGGAGAGTTCTATGCAGCCGCAGCCAGTCTCGCTGGAGGCCGCATGCAGGGCTCTCCCTCAGCTTTGGTCGCCGCGCGTCGTCGGCCGCGTCAACGATCAGTTCATCAAGGCGGTGCGCGTGCAGGGCGAGTTCCCGTGGCACACCCACGCGGCCGAAGACGAGATGTTCTTTGTGCTGCGCGGCGAGCTGCGCATCGGCCGCGCGGAAGCCGACGGTGGCGATCTCTTCGTCCGTCCCGGTGAGTTCTTCGTCGTTCCGCGCGGCGTGCGTCATAACACCTCGGCCGTAGAAGAAACCTGGCTGACGCTGATCGAGACCGTCACCACGGAACACACCGGCGGTGAGCAGACCGCGATGACGCGACCCATCTCCGAACAGCTTCCGGAACAGTTTCCGGAAGAGCCTCTCGACTGAGCGCATGTGAATTTCCGCGGTGATGTTATGAGCACCTCGACACAACACCGGTTGCGCAAACACCCTGAATACCAGCGGGTGTACAAGAGCGGGCGCAAGCAATGGGCCAAGCAGATCGCCTATTTCAGCGCATTGCGGGATCCGGGATCACAGGCTGAGTTGCGCAGCCAGACAACCGGTCCGCGCGTCGGCCTCACGGTACCCAAAGCGCTCGGCAAGGCGGTGGACCGCAACCGCATCAAACGCCGCCTGCGCGAGGTCGTGCGTGCGGCGTTGCCGCTGCTGGGCGGTCTGCCGGTCGATGTAGTGCTGCATCCCAAGCGCAGCGTGCTGGAAGCGGAGTTTCCGGCGATCCGACGCGAGGTGGCGCTGATCTTTAAATCGGTTAAAGCGAAATCGGTTGAAGCGAAATCAGCTCAAGTTAAGTCAGTCCACGCGGAGAGTTCTGCGCTGAAGAGCCCGGCCCCGGCTGGCTTAAAATAGAACACTGATGCAGTCATCTGAACGGAACGCCGATACTGTACGTGAACGCCTCGCGCGGACTCTGTTTCTAGGCTACAAATTTATGCTTTCGCCCCTGCTGCATGGCGGCGCCTTCACCCAGTGCAAGCACCTGCCCACCTGCGGCGAGTACGCCTATGTTGCCGTGGTTCGGCACGGCTGGCTGCGTGGAAGCGGGCTGGCTATCCGCCGCCTGTCGCGCTGTCATCCCTTTTCCGGGGGCGGCGCAGACCCGGTTCCTTGAATTGCGGTAGAAGCAACCCCGGCCTCTCGGCGCGATAGGGAGAACCTCCGGCCCGCGCTGCGTTTACCATGGGAGAAGCGTTCCTGCGCGCGCTGTGCTCAGTTTTGCGCGCAGGCTTTGAAGAATAGGAAGTCCCTTTTGCCAGAGTTCAGAAATCCCAATGCGAGCGGCGCCACCAGCGGCGGCGGCCAGGATAATCGCTCGTTTCTGCTGATGATTCTTGTGATGTTCAGTGTTTTTTTTGGCATGCAATACTGGCGCGCCAAGCACAACCCGCAGACCGAGTCGCCGGCCGCACCCGCGGCCGTCACCGCTCCCGCAACGCCGACTCCGGGCGTGAACAACACGGCGGCGAGCCCAACCACACCGGCTCAGTCAGGCGATGCGCAGGCGGTGCAGGCCTCGAACGAGACGGCAACGGTTGTTGAGAACGAGGTTTACCGCATCACCTTCTCCAACCGCGGCGGGGATGTGACCTCGTGGGTGCTCAAGCGCTATAAGGACAACGCCGGACATCCGCTCGACCTGGTACACGAAGGTGCGTCGAAGCTCTATGGCTATCCGCTCTCGCTCTACACCTATGACCCGAACCTGACGCGTGCGCTGAGCGATACGCTGTATGTGCCCTCCGCGACCGGCGAACTGCATCTGCCGGCGACGCTGAGCTTCAACTATCAGGCCGGCAATCTGAAGGTGACCAAGACCTTCAGCTTCGGCACGGATTATGTCGTTCATGCGGACACACAGGTGCTGCGCAACGGCGCTCCCGTGGACGCCGCGCTGGCTTGGCCCGCCGGCTTCGGCGACATGGAGAACGCGGCGGCCTATGCCAACGCCTCCGTCGACACCATGGCCGACGGCAAGGAGCACCACGACAACTTCAAGAAGGTGAGCGGCGGCGGCACGATTAGCGGACCGTTTGACTGGGCCGGCACGGCGGATCAGTACTTCGGCACCGCCTTCCTCCCCGACCGGCCCGCGGACGCCACGCTGGTCACGCTGAACCACCAGATCGTCATCAACAAGGTTGGCCGCACGGTGGGCCAGGGTGTGGCCGCCAAGGGTGAGGCCAAGGTCCCGGTACTCGGCGCTGCGATGGGCGATCGTACCGGCCATGTGCAGACGCGCATCTTTGTCGGCCCCAAGGCTGTGCCGGTGTTGAGGGCTGTCAGTTCGGTGAGCGGGCATAACCTGGAGCCGATGCTGGACTTCGGCTTCTGGGGTCCCATCGGCAAATTCCTCTTCCTCGGCCTGCAGTTTGTGCATGCGCACATCGTCTCGAACTGGGGATGGGCGATCGTTCTCTTCACGACGCTGATTAATCTTGTGCTGTTGCCCCTTCGCGTGACCTCCATGCGCTCGGCGCTGAAGATGCAGCGCATCCAGCCGGAGATCGATGCGATCAAGGCCAAGTACAAGAATCCCAAGCCGACCGACCCCAAGACCGCCGAGATGAACCAGGAGATCATGGCGTACCAGAAGCAGAACGGGGTGAACATGTTCGGCGGCTGCGTTCCCACGCTGATCCAGTTTCCCCTGCTGTTTGCCTTCTTCACCATGATGACCAAGGTGGTGGAGCTGCGGCAGGCGCACTTCTTCTGGCTGCCCGATCTTTCGGCCCCGGATCCGTACCACATTCTGCCCATCCTGATGGTGGTCACCTCGTTCGCGGTGCAGTACTTTATGCCCTCGCCGGGAGTGGATCCGCAGCAGCAAAAGATGATGGCGTTCATGATGCCGGCGATTTCGGGTTACTGGACGTGGAACTACGCGTCAGGGCTGGCGCTTTACTGGAACGTCGGCAACATCATCATGATGGCGCAGCAGCTAGTCATGAACCGCACCTCTTTGGGACGCGAGATGCGTCAATTGCAGCTGAACCGGGCAAAGAAGAAGGCGCTGAACGGCAAGAGCGCCGGTGGCAAAGTCATCCAGGGTCGCCGCTGAGGCGATTCCCACACCAGCTGTCCTCCAAGGCTGCCATCCCACAAACAGGGCAATCCGCAGACCGGCTTCTTCCGTATGATTGAAAGGGAAGCGCGCCTGACCAGTTCCATGACGAGGCGCGCTGAAACGGAGACCGGAACCACCATGGAAGACCTCACGGGGGCAGCCGAAACGGTTGCCTCACTGATGCGGCTACTTACCACCACGGGCGGCTTCCGCCTTAAGTTTCGCATTACCGCCGGAGCCGGTGCGATAGACCCGGATGGACTCGAACGGCGGGACATCTATGTGGAGTGCAAGGGGCCGGATGCAGGGCTTCTGCTCGACCGTGATGGCGAGCTGCTGCGCGCCCTGGAGCACATCGCCGCGAAGACGCTGCGGCTTGAAGCAGAGGACCACGACCGGGTCTCCTTCGACACGGAAGGCTTCAAGTCGCAACGGGCACGGGCCTTGAGAACCGGCGTCGAGCAAGCCATTCACAGCGTCCAAGATACCGCCAAACCCTACAGTTTCGCGCCCATGAACTCGCGGGAGCGGCGAATGGTTCACCTCCTGCTGCGCGACTCCGGCCTGCGGACGGCCAGCTCCGGCGAAGGCGCCCGGAGATTCGTCGTTGTCTATCCAGTGGGTTACAGGATTCCGGAAAAACGACCTGACGGCTTCAACCGTGGAGCGAGACCCTCTTCCCGAAGAGGGGATTTCGGTACCGGTCGACACCGGGAACGGTAAAAAAACAAACTTTCTCACGAATTTTTCTTAGTCGCTAAAGTTCCGCGGACAAAAGCCGATAAGGCGTGTATGTTCGCCCTGAACGCACAGGTTTACCTCAACACCGTCGCCCAATACGGCACCGAACTGATCTGTGCCGTCGGGCCGGACCTGCGGATGCGTTATGTTTCGCCCTCCTGCGAAGCCATTCTTGGCTGGACGGCGGAGGAGATGACGGGCAAAGGTCCTCACGAATTCATTCATCTGGACGATCTGCCCGCCGCGATCGCAGCTGGGAAGGCGAATCGCAAAGCCATGGGCGTCCAGGGCACTCCCGTTTGTACGCGTTTGCGCCGCAAGGATGGCAGCTATGCCTGGATGGATACGCGCGCGAGCATCCTGAGAGACCCGGCGACCGGCGAGCGGAGGGAGATCGTGCTGGTGATGCGCGACATCTCTGACCGGGTCCAGCGTGAAGAGCGCCTGAAGCAGCTGGCCACCACGGATGGGCTTACGGGTTTGTTGAACCGGCGTGGATTCGATGAGAGTCTCGATACGGCGTGGCAATCCACGCGCTGTGAGGGTACGCAGATGTCCCTTCTGCTGCTCGACGTGGATCGCTTCAAATGTTTCAACGATCGCTATGGGCATCAGGTGGGCGACGATTGTCTTCGCTCGGTAGCCAACTCCGTTCAAGGGGCGTTGTTGCGTTCAGCCGACCGGGCGGCCCGCTACGGAGGCGAGGAATTTGCCGTGATCCTTCCCGGCACGGACTGCGCGGGAGCCATGACGGTTGCCGAGCGCATCCGTTTGGCGGTACGCGCGCTTGGGCTGCCCAATGAAGATTGCTTGGAAAGTGGCGGCCTCGTGTCGTTGAGCATCGGAGTCACCACGGCAATCGCTCGCCAGGGTGGCACCACTCGCGTGCCCGAAAGCCTGCTCCTCGCGGCGGATGGCGCACTCTACAAGGCGAAAAACCATGGCCGCAATCGCATCGCGCTCTCGTTTCTTCTGGCTTCGCCCAACCATTGATGCTGTTTCCATCCGGTTTTCAACACGGCGGAACGTAAACACTGCACGGGGATTACAGCATTCGCGCAGTTGGGCGTAGGCACGGGCTCGCGTTGCCCAAAGCGGCTTTGCGCCCGATTCTCCTCCGCCTCCGCTCTCCCCTGTTGAGAACTGCATGCTGGAAATTACCGTATTTTAGCGGTAAAGAACTGCTTTCTCACAGTGCGCGCAGCACTTTGCAGGAAGCGCTTGCAGACACCCCGTGGGAAAGGGGGAGATCTGCGGACGGAATTTCGCCAGCTTTCCCAGTCTTCCTACATCTTCGTATCCCCCGGACCGGTTTTGGAATACCCGTACCGCGTTATCTGCTGCCCCTTATGGGGATAGCCCCGTTATCCACGATTCCACGCACAACGACGGCTACTACGAGAATAAGTATTCCTTCACCTTTGCTTTCTTAGAAGCATTCTTCGCGCCACGGCAGCATTGCCGGCCAGCGAAAGCGCCCGGCAATGCACCCGCACGAATGGCCCGAAAATCCACATGCAGCTTGAAGCACACAAATTGGCTCCGCTCGCCTAGAATCTGGAGGAAGACTCAAGGGCAATCGCCAGGAGAACAAAAGTGTCAACCGCTACCCTCACGCCCGACGTCGAAGCGCCTACCGGCAACCTGGAGATCACCGTTTCGCGCGCCGAGCTGCTGCGCGAGCTCACCGCGGCGCAGTCGGTCGTGGAACGCAAGACGACCATTCCGATTCTGTCGAACTTTCTATTCGAAGCGACCCTCGGTGAGGATGGCGCCGGCCGCCTGACCATCACTGCCACTGACCTGGATCAATCTCTGCGCACCAGCTGCGCGGCCAAGGTCAAGAAGGCTGGCGCCTGCACCATTCCGGCGCGCAAGCTATACGACTACATCCGCCTGCTGCCCGAGGGCGATATCTCCATCAAGCTGATGGATAACCACTGGGTGCAGATCCGCGCCGGCCGCTCGAATACGAAGATGGTGGGCATGGCGCGCGCAAACTTCCCGCAGGTGCCGGAGTTTCCCCAGGGACTGGGCTACAAGATCGCTGCCCCTGCGCTGCGGAACATGATCGCCAAGGTGATCTTCGCGATCTCGAACGAGGAGTCGCGCTATACGCTGAACGGCGCGCTGCTGGTGCTGAAGGCGGAGTCGATGGCGATGGTGGCCACCGATGGCCACCGGCTGGCGCACATCGAGAAACTGGGCGAAAACCTCGAAGGCATCATGGGCGAGAAAAAGACGCTGATCCCCCGCAAAGCGCTGGCCGAACTCAACGGCCTACTGGGCAACACGGAGGCCGAGCAGATCGAGTTTGCGGACGATGACCAGACACTGTTTTTCAAGATAGGCGGCCGCGTGCTGACCAGCCGCAAACTCACCGGCCAGTTCCCGAACTATGAGGCCGTGCTGCCGCGCGATAACAACAAGTTCGTCATTGTGCGTTCCGAGGACCTGATGGGTTCGATTCAACGCGTGGCGCAGTTCGCCGATGAGCGTTCCGGCGCGATTCGCATCCGCCTGGAGCAGAACGAGCTGAAGCTCTCGGCGCAGTCTACGGACTCGGGTGAGTCCGAGGACGTGATCGAAACGCCGTACAACTACGATCCGCTGGTGGTCGGCTTCAACTCGAGCTACCTTGTCGATTTTCTGAAGGCGATCGGCGGCACGGGCGAGGTTCGCCTGGAGTTCAAGGACGCGCAGTCCGCCGGCCAAATGCGTCCCGAGGACGCCAATGAAGACGTGCGCTACCGCTATATCCTGATGCCAATGCGGATCTGAGCAATTTCGGATTTGGGCAAGATGCAGTTGCAGTGATTCTGCATCAAAATCCGGTATGAGTCAGGAAAAGCATCCGGTACGGGGCATTTTGGCGGGCGTGGCGGGCGGTCTGGTGGCTGCCTGGGTGATGAACCAGTGGAGCGAAGGCCCGGGGGCAGCGCTGAATAAGCAGCTGGAGACGCCCGAAGAGCAGAAACAGGTGGCTTCGCAGAGCGACGGCGAAGATGCCACGATGAAGGCGGCGGATGCCATCGCCGCCACGGCCCAGGGTGGCCAGCACCTAACCCATGAGCAACGCGAGGAGGGTGGACCGGTGGTGCACTATGCCTTCGCGGCACTCGCGGGCGGGCTGTACGGTGGCTTGGCAGAGTATTCGTCCATCATTCGCTCGGGTTTCGGAACGACCTACGGATCGGCGTTGTTTGTCGGCGGCGATCTGATGGCAGTTCCGGCGCTGGGCTTTTCGAAGCCGATTTCGGAGTACCCGGCGGCCTCCTACGCCAGCCCGTTTACCTCGCATCTGGTGTACGGTGCGACTACGGAGCTGATTCGCCGGCTGGTTCGTGCGGTGCTTTAGGCTGCGCAGCT
Organism: Granulicella sp.; assembly: GCA_965276885.1. Classification (GTDB taxonomy): domain Bacteria; phylum Acidobacteriota; class Terriglobia; order Terriglobales; family Acidobacteriaceae; genus Granulicella. The sequence continues at coordinate 666,383 of OZ255702.1, forward strand.
CCTGATGATCTAGTTTTGTTTCTGTTTCTCTGGGGGGAATGTGCTTCGTGCCGTTGCGGCACAAAGTAGATTCCCCCCGGGGGAATTTTCAGAAGAACCGCAATACTAGGCCGATGCCGGCCTCCTGAACCGACTGTTTATGCCCGCTGCCGTACCCGTTGATTTGGCCGCCGCCGTATTCGCCGCGCAGATCCAGGTGCGGAAAGATGGTGAAGTCGAGACCGCCTTGAATCTGGTACGTGAATGAATTGGGTTGGTTTGGCTGTGTGCCGTAGTTCGTGGCGATGTCCCCTACCTCAGCCTGTACATAAGGCCTGAGGGGAACGACGGGAAGCGCCAGCGCGAGGCGGGGCCCGACAAGCCCCCCGCGCAACTTGTTGCCAGAGCTATTTCCGTTGGAACTGGTGTCCTGAAAGTAACGGCCGTCGGCGCCAAGGTGCAGGGGTCCGAAGTGCTTGAAGTCGTCGTAGACGCCAAACGTGCCGCCATAGGCCGAGAACCCGCCGTTCTGGGATGGCAGTGAGCCCAGAAAGCCGCCGCTGCCCATGCCGTAGATCGCGAACTGCGCATGTGCCGCTGCCGTCGCGGTGGTGAGAAAAAGGCTGAAACCGAGTGCGAGGCGAAGGCGAAGCGGCATGCGGTGAATCTCCCGGGGAAAGGTGCTCTTGTGTGCAGACGCAGAGCGATGGGAGAAGTCGCTCCCCGGGTGTTTGGTGAAGAGGTTCACGGGTGACTGGACTCGCCTTTCTGGAAATTGTCATCCCATACCCTGAGCTTGTCGAAGGGGGGAGGGATCTGCTGTTCGTTTGCGATAACCGTAAAGCGTAACCGGAGCGGATGCAGAATTGGGCAGGCGCAAAAGCAGATCCCTACGGGATGACAATTCGGAAAGAAAATTAAAAGAGAAAATCAGTTCACAGGACGCGGCTGTGCTTATAGCCTGCGGCAGTGAGTGCGGCTAGAAGTTCTTCCACCTGTTCACGCCCCCGCGTCTCCATGGTGATGTCGATCACGGTGTCGCCGAGATTGACGCCGTAGTAGGCGCGGTTGTGCAGCGTATCCACGATGTTGGCGCGGTGCTGTGCGATCATCTGCGTGAGGTCGGCCAGCGCGCCGGGGCGGTCCAGCAGGTGGATGCGCAGGCGGATGAGGCGGCCATCCTGCACCAGGCCGCGCTCGATGATGCGGCTGAGCAGGGTGACGTCGATGTTGCCGCCGCAGACCAGTACGGCGGTGCGCGTGAAGGCGGGCAAACCCGTTCGATGTTGCAGCATCGCGGCTAAAGCCGCCGCACCGGCACCTTCGGCGAGCGTCTTTTCGCGCTCCAGCAAAGTGAGAATGGCGCTGGCGATCTCGTCCTCGTTGACCGTGACGATCTCATCGACATAGCGCTGCACCAGCGGATAGGTGGTGTCCCCCGCGCGGCGAACGGCGATGCCATCGGCGATGGTGGTTGCCGGATCGAGCGTGACGGGGTGGCCCGCACGCAACGCGTGCTGCATGGAAGGCAGCCGCGAGGTCTGCACGCCGATGACGCGCACCTCCGGCCGCTGCTCCTTCACCGCGCAAGCGATGCCGCCGATGAGACCGCCGCCGCCGATGGGTACAACTACCGCTTCCAGGTTCTCGATCTGCTCCAGCAGTTCCAGGCCGACCGTGCCTTGTCCGGCGATGACCAGGGGATCGTCGAAGGGGTGAATAAAGGTCATGTCTTCGGCCTTGCAGAGGCGCATGGCTTCGGTGCAGGCCTCATCGTAATTGGCGCCGTGCAGGATGACCTCCGCACCGAAGCCGCGCGTAGCCTGCACCTTCACCAGCGGCGTGGCGAGCGGCATCACGATGACAGAGCGACTGCCGCGCCGCGTCGCATGGTAGGCGACACCCTGCGCATGATTGCCCGCGCTGGCGGCGATCACACCGCGTTTGGCCTGCTCAGGCGTCAGCATGGCGATGCGATTCAAAGCGCCACGCTCCTTGAAGGAGCCGGTCATCTGCAGGTTTTCGAGCTTCAGAAAGACGCTCTGCCCGGCCATGCGCGAAAGCATCTCGGAACGCGCGCAAGGCGTGCGATATACCGCATTGCCGAGGCGTTCCCGCGCAGCCTGGATGTCGGTCAGCGTGACGACTGGGGCTGCGGTTGAACTCATCGATCTATGGTAGCGGACGCCCTCCACGGCAAGGATCCAATTCCGGGCTAGCGGCTCGTCTTGTGGTCTCCGGCCCATCCCTGATCTTGTGGTCTCCGCCCCACCCCTGATCTTGTCAATCCCGTAGCGTAGCGAAGGGATCTGCTTTTCCTCTCGCTAATACAGAAGGAATAAACAGCAGGTCCCTCCGCTTCGCTACGGGATGACAAAAAAAGGAATTGGGATGACAAAAAATAAGAACTGGGATGACAACAAAATAAGCATAGGTACCGACTTGATCGAAGGTCCTACCGCCCGAAGTGCGTCTGCTTTTTCTCCGCATGGCGCTCCAATGCCAGTGCGATCAGGCGGTCGATGAGTTCGGGATAACTCACGCCGCTGGCCGCCCACAGCTTGGGATACATGCTGATGGAGGTGAAGCCGGGCATGGTGTTGATCTCGTTCAGCACGATCTCACTCGGGGCGCCGTTGATACCGGGAGCCATCAAAAAATCGACGCGGGCAAGACCGGCGCAGTCGCAGGCGCGAAAGGCCGCGACTGCCATGCCGCGGATGCGCCGCCGGTCTTCATCCGTGAGCTCGGCGGGGATGATGCTGACGCTCTCATCGGGACCGGCGAGCTCGTACTTCGCTTCATAGTCGTAGAACTCTTTGCTGGGCACGATCTCTCCGATCACGGAAGCCTCGGGTTCGTCGTTGCCAAGCACCGCGATCTCGAGCTCACGCGGCTTCACGCCGGGACCGCCAACGCCCTGCTCGACGATGAGCTTGCGGTCGAAGCTGGCCGCGAGATCCATCGCGGGGGCAAGCTCCGCATGGTCGTGCACCTTGCTGATCCCCACCGAGGAGCCGAGGTTCGCCGGCTTCACAAACAGCGGATAACGCAGCTCGGCCTCAATCTGCGCGGTGGCTGCTTCGGGATTTTTGCGCCACTCCGTACGCAGCAGCGTCACATAAGGCGTTTGCGGCAGGCCCGCCGAGGCGAACAGCCGCTTCATCGCATCCTTGTCCATGCCGGCCGCCGATCCGAGCACCCCCGAGCCCACATAGGCTATATCGGCAAGTTCGAACAAGCCTTGAATGGTGCCGTCCTCGCCGAAGGTGCCGTGCAGCACGGGAAAGACGACGTCGATGGGAGCGCCGGAGGCCGGATTGGCGGCTGTAGAAGCAAGCGTGAGACCCGTGCCTGCGCTGGAGCCGAGCTCCGCCGCGAGTTCTTCCTGGGAACGGCCTTCAAGAAGCGCAACGGAGGTCTCCGGCGGCAGCCAGCGGCCTTCGCGCGTGATGCCCAGCTCGACGACCATGTATTTGTTGCCGTCAATTGCCTTAATGATGGAGCGCGCGGAACGCAGCGAGATCTCGTGCTCGCCGCTTTTGCCGCCGAACAGAACGCCGACGCGAAGCTTTTTGCCTGTGGTACTCATGCGTCTTCAGTGTCTCGCCCCCGGGGGCCTGTACGGTGCGCATGTACCTCGGCGGGTACGTTTGTGCTTCGGTTCATGCTGTCGCACACTTTACGCGTTCGACGTCTCCACCGCGCGCGATACAAAAACTACCCGCGGTATCTCCACCGCTTGCACAAGATGTTCCACCGTTCGGCCCAGGGAAACGCCTTGCGCGCTCAAGCGCATGACGCTGCCCAGAACCAGCAGATCGTAGGGCTGGCGCTTCATCTCTTCGAGAACGGCTTCCGCGGGATTGGCGGCGAGAACAACCTGCTCGGACAGCTTGATATCCAGCCGCGCAATCCTCGACTGAGCCTCGCGCGTGATCGTGTAGCCAGCCTGCAGGAGATCGCGATGTCTGCGCTCGCGCCAGAAGAGAGGGCCTAACCGGGCCGCAAGCACACTGAGCAGCACAACCTCCGCGCCGCTGCCTTTGGCGATGTAGGCGGCGATATCGGCGACCGCCAAAGAATGACCCAAACCGTTAATAGGCACAAGGATGCGGCGAATCGGCGGAAGCTCTTCCTCGGGGAAGACGGTCAGCAGAACATCCGTCGAGAACTCACGCAGAATGCGATCCTGCGCTTGCCCAAAGCTCAGCGCAATATCGCCAGAGGCGGAATGGGCTCCGATCGTGAGCAGCTGTTGACCTTCCGCGGCGCTTTCGAGCGCCGGAAAAATGTCCTTTCCCGGCCCGGCCGCGATCCGTTGCAGGCCGACGTGCTCGTGTTCCGAGGCGTGCGACAGCAGACTCGCGGCCTGCACAACGGCGTCGGGGGTATCGGATTGCGTGAGCGAAAGATCCTCTCCAAACGAAAGCTCCGTGACATCGAAGAGCTCGTTTTCGGCATGTTTCGCCGTGGCGATGGCGGAGACGATGCCCGCCGCCAGCGCCGGCATCAGCTCATGTGCCAACGGCAGCAGAATGCGCTCGCGGTCGGCGAGATACGCGAGCTTGCGGGCCTCCTCGCGGTTCAGGCGTTTCAGCTCCTGCTCGCCTGGGGTTGTCTTCGCGGCCAGCCAGCCCAAGACCGGCGGCGTCACCACGACCGTAAGAATCGCAACCACCGCATAGATCGTGTAGAGGTCCGAGGACATCAGCAGCAGTTCCGTGCCGACGATTGCGACCACGACGTCTGTTCCGCCCTTGAGATTGAGACCGACGCCGACCGTGGCCGCCTCCCACACGGGCAGCCGGCCGGCAAGGCCACCCAGAAAGCCGAAGAGAATCTTCACGAGCCCCGCGACGACCAGCAGAATCAAGATCTCCTTCAACGAACCCAGACCGCGCAGGTTGAACAGGTTTACCCGCATGCCGGCGAGGCCGAAAAAGATGGGCGCAAAGAGAGCGATGGTGAGCGCCTGGATGCGTTCTTTTAGCGCGATCGTCGCGCGGGGCGCCTTACCCAGCAGCACGCCAAAGACGAACGCGCCGAGCAGGGGATGCAGACCCAGCAGCGTCGTCGCGGCCGCCGAGATGCTCAGCAGCACGAGTACCAGCGAAAGCTCACCGTTGGGGATGCCGGTCACATCGGCAACGCGGCGCATCGCCCAGAAGGTGAACCGTCGGCCGACCGTGAACATGAAGAGGAAGAACGCAATCGCAAGCCCTGTTGCCTTGAGCCCGGCGGTGAAGGCGTTGGCGCGATGCTGTACCGACGACACGATGGAGATCAGCGGCCACACGACCACCTCGCCCGCGATACCGGCAGCCAGCATTACCTGCGCGTAATCGCGTCGCAGCGCTTCACGCTCGATCAACAGCTTGGCCACCACGCTGACCGCGGTTACCGAAAGCACAAGGCCCAGAAAAAAGGCACTGGACGGATCGCGTCCGAAGACTTTGGCGCCGATCCAGAATCCGACGCCGAGAGAGGCGCCGATCGCGCCCGCGGCGGCGAGCAGGCCGGGCACCATCTTCTGCCGCAGGATGGCGAGATCCGCCTCCATGCCCGCAATCATCAGCAGCAGAATGGCGCCAATCCACGAGAGCAGCAGGAGCGCCTGCGAGACCGCGGGATTGAGAAACAGCGTGCTGAATGCCGAGGGAAACAACGCGCCCAGCACGGACGGGCCGATAAGAAAGCCGCCCAGCAGCTCGCCGAGAACTTCTGGCTGACCCAGCCTCCGGCTCGCCTCGGCCATGCCTCTCGTAACGAGAAGCACGACCGCGATGGCCAGAAAGGCGCCCAGCAGTTGGTGCTCAGAAAACCCGTGCATGCGAAAGACTCCTCGTTGTCAGATGCAGGGTTGCGGAGGCTCTTAAACTGGGATCACCTTTCCCGTGTACGCCGTTTACGATATCCGCGGCGTACAGGCCACGGTGGTCGTTGATGATGCTCTGCTGCGAAGCAGCGCAAACAGCAGATTCCCTTCGGGAATGACAAAAAAGAAAGGCAACAACGGCAACAGGGATACGCAAACCTCAGTTGGTGCAGCGTCTAGCCGCGCAGCGCAGCGTCGATGGCTTCGATCAACGAGGGCGCGTCCGTGCCGCCGTCCCACTGCTCGCCATTGATATAGAAGGTGGGCGTGCCCTGCACGCCGCTGGCCTCGCCACTGTGGAGATCGGCTTCCACGCGGCTGGTGTACTTGCCGGAATCGAGCGCCTGTGTGAGTGCCTTTGCGTCCAGGCCGAGTTTGCCGGCAAGTTCGCTGAATAACTCATCGCTCAGCTTGTCCTGATTTTCGTACAGCGCATCGTGCATCTCCCAGAATTTGCCATGCGCGGCGGCAAACTCGGCCGCCTCCGCCGCGGGTTCGGCCATGGGGTGCTGTTCCAGCGGGAAGTTGCGAAAGACGAAACGAAGCTTCTCGCCGAAGTGCTTCCGCACTCTGCGCAGCACCGTGAAGGCGTGCAGACAGGACGGACATTGGTAGTCCCCGTACTCGACTAGCGTGCAGGCGGCATGCGCCCCGCCCTCGGCGTGGTCATCTTTCCCTACAGGCACGGTAAGCTGCGGCATCGCATGGCTCCTTGTTCGCCGCAGAGGGGCTCACGCACACCTTGGGCTGCTTCTTGGATGCATGTGCCGGCACCGTGAGGCGATCCCGCCAAAAACGAGCTGCAAGGCGGCCGTGTGAGGCTAGCCGCTCGTTGCGGCCGGGCGCTTTGAAAAGCGGATGACGCTATCCACGAGGATGAGTGCCAGTCCTAAAAACAGGATGACTCCACCCGGCACAGCCCGGTGCAATCGTGACCACACGAGCCAGACCAGCCCGATCCATACTAAAACCGCAACAGCGAAACTTCCGTCATCGACAAACAAGCCGAAGACTTCACGGAAAATATTTCTGATCCACGCCATACATCTCTCCCAAATCTCCTAAATGGCTGCGCTCGATCTTGATGCAATGCGACGGCACAGTGGAACGGCGCCCACGGCAAGAAGCCAATACGCCGCAACCAGACCGAGGATGGACCAGTCTGAACCGGGCCAGCCGAGATTCAAGCCCTCCCCCACCCAAAACGTCCCAAAGGCCGAGAGCAGCACGCCAACGATGAACTTGAGCGTGTTCTCCGGAACCCGGGCCAACGGACGATGCAGAACCAGCCCAAGGGCAACGACAACGAGCAGCGCCGCCGCTGCGCCAAGGCACGCAGGAAGCAGCATCCCCGCGCCTCCAGCCCCGATGGCGATCACGATGAAGACGACCTCCGTGCCTTCGAGCATCGTGATGTTGAACGACGTGCTGAATGCTACTTTGTCCCATCCATGCATGGGTTCGGGGGCGGTCCGCATGGCCGCCGCGTTCTTGGAAAAGGCGGCTTCCTCGTCGTGCAGAGGGATCAACCCGGCGGATCTCAGAATGGCCTTACGCAGCCACCGCAGACCGAACAGGGCAATCAGAATGCCCACAATGAGCTGAAGCGTATGGAGCGGGACACGCGTGAGCGCTCTTCCCGCCAGCAGAATTACGACCGCCAGCACACCGACGGCTGCAGCCGCTCCGCTCAAAGCGGAGCGCCAGCCCCGTACCGTGCCGACCGCGAGAATCACCGTCAGCGCCTCCACGCATTCCACCAGCGACGCGAGAAACGATGCGACGACAGACGTTCCCAGATGGGCCCAGCCGAACCCCATAATCCCTCCCTGCTTCCAGGCTGCGCCTACACGTTGAACTTAAAGAACAGGATGTCGCCGTCCTTGACGACATACTCCTTGCCTTCGGAGCGCAGCAGTCCCTTCTCCTTCACCGCCGCCTCGCTGCCGAGCGCAAACAGGTCGCTGCAGCTGTAGCAATCGGCCTTGATGAAGCCGCGCTCGAAGTCGGTGTGAATCACCCCGGCGGCGCCCGGCGCCTTGGTGCCGCGCTTGATGGTCCAGGCACGCACCTCCTGCACGCCGGCGGTGAAGTACGTGATCAGCTCCAGCAGCCGGTAGCCCGCATGGATGAGGCGGTCCAGACCGGCCTCGGCGAGGCCAAGATCGGCGAGAAACTCACCCCGTTCCTCGGGTTCGAGCAAGGCGATCTCGGACTCCAGCGAGCCGCAGATGCGCACCACCTCCGAGCCCTCCGCGGCGGCCCGCGCCTCCACCTTCGCCGTGTGCTCGTTGCCATTGGCCAAGGAGTTTTCGTCGACGTTGGCGACGTACAACAAGGGCTTGGCTGTGATCAGATGCAGGTCGCGGGCGGCGAGCCGCTCGTCTTCCGTCAGGTCGGCGGTGCGGGCAGGCTTGCCCGCCTCCAGCGCCTCTTTCAGCTTGGCGACGGCTGCGCCTTCGGACTTGATCTTCACGTCCGTGGTGTTTTTCAGCAGCTTTTCCAGCCGCTGGGATCGCTTCTCCGCGGTGTCGAGATCGGCCAGCATCAGCTCGGTGTTGATGGTGTCGATGTCTGAAAGCGGGTCGACTTTCCCGGATACGTGGACGACCTCAGGGTCGTCGAAGCAGCGCACCACATGCGCGATCGCGTCGGTTGAACGGATGTGGCCAAGGAACTGGTTGCCCAGACCCTCGCCCTTGGAGGCGCCCGCAACCAGCCCGGCAATGTCGATGAACTCCATCGTCGTCGGCACCAGCGACTTCGGCTGGATCAGGTCGGCGATCTTGCCCAGCCGCCCATCCGGAACATTCACGATGCCCACATTCGGGTCAATTGTGCAGAACGGATAGTTGGCCGCCTGCGCCTCCGAGGCGGTGAGGGCGTTAAAGATAGTGGATTTGCCGACGTTCGGCAGACCGACGATTCCGCAATTCAAAGCCATGCTGCGTGTGTGCTCCCAGGCCTGATCTCAGATACTGATCCAGACCCTAATTTGAACATGTGCCGGTAATGGGCGAGGGCATGCCGCGCCTTGTTACCAAAAGGTTGTAGACATTTGGCACAGAAGTGTTACGTTTTAGCTCACCAGGAGAAGAATGCCCGCCACGTGTCGAAGCAGAGCGCCAAACAGCGCGGGCTCACGGCAAAGCGCGGGGCTCACGGCGTGGGACAAGACCGGAAGAGGCATCCCCGCCACGTAGAGCTGATGGCTGCGTTCTTGTCTCCCCCGGCGCAAAAAATGACCGGCGCCGAACCAGCGCCGTAGGCCCCAGGATATTCAAGACATTGCAGTAGATCGAAATTGCTATTCAGAAGCGCTGTTCGGAATTGCCCATTCCAGATTGCCATTCCAGGAGATATCCATGCGTTCCCTTTCCGCCGTCGCCCGTTCGGTTGCCGCCTTGGCGACCGCCCTCAGTCTGTCTTCGCTCGCCGCCTCGGCACAGACATTCTCCGCCAATGTAACGGCCCGGGCTCCCGCAATGATCGTTGCGGATAACAGCGCCGGGCACGTGTCGGTGCCGGGCCATCACCACGATGCCCAGGAACGGCTGATCTACGCCCGTGTTCGCGACGGCGTCTACACCGTGGACGGCATGGTTGCCAAGATTCGTTTGAACTATGACGTTCAGGGTGCGAACTACATGTACCTGTTCGTACCGGGCGTGGGAACGGCACTGGTCTCGGTTGCGCCTGAAGCCGACGCGGTGGTCGCGCCTGCGTCTTTGCACGACGATGAGTTGACCTTCTCCCTGGACGGCCACCGCTTCAATCTGACCGGCGTGGCGCTGGAAAGCGATAAGGGCCAGCCGCCCGCGCATCTGTATGTGCGCCTCGACCGTTCGGCGTGGCGGCTGAGCCGCATGCCCATGGTCGGCTTCGGCAATCGCGCGGCGCTGCCCTACGAGTGGCCGGGCGCGCTGCATCAGGAGCAGGCGCAGGATGATCAGACGGCTCCGCCGGTGCCGAGCAGTCTGCTGCCCCGCACCGCGGCGTTGACACCGGTTGCGGCCAGCCCCGCGACGCCCCATCCGGCGGCGCTGCGCTAGACACAACCCAACCCTGCGCTGGAGAGTTAGGTGTACCGGCCGGTACCCCCCCCCGGGTACTTTTTGCGCAAAGTCTTACATCCATGGACTTTAGGTCTGGACTTCGATGCAATGCGTTGCGGGCTTCGCGTCCTTTCGCGTGTAGGGGGCTGTGAAGAGAATAGACGGGCGGGTGGGGTTCGTGTGCAAGCGTCTGGTCTGGGCGGACGACGGCGATTCAGTCGTTCCGCTGCGTTGCACTCCGGCGCTTCGGCGGAGCGGAAAACCCACTTTCCACCCCAGCGAGCAAAGGACTCTCGCCGGGGTCCCCGGCTTAGCGACGATAAAGCCGTCGCGAAGATGGGGCACCCGATGAGGGCTCGGCACGGAATGTCCGGGCTAAAGCCCGGACCTCCCTCCAGAGCGAAAATCCTTCGTCAGGCACGACCTAAAGCAAGGGCGAGAAGCCGGTTCCCTTCGGGAATGACAGCAAGAAAGGCAAAAAGCAAAGGCGCGGCAGGGGCGAGCTTGACGGGCTAGGGGAGGTGGATGCCGATCTTTTGGCCTCCTGTTGTCGCCCAACCCCAGGCCATGCGGGGGGTGTTGTGCGCTAGGCCTATCTGGCCGTCGGGGCCGAGGAGGATGATGCCGCCATGGCCGCCAAGGCGGCGGTGCAGGTAGGCGATCGCGTCCGCGGCTGCCGCTTGCGGAGTGCTGCCGGAGGCTACGCGATCGGCGGCCCACTTGCCGAGGACGAGCTTCATGATGGGCTCGCCCCAGCCGGTGAGCGAGACGGCGGCGGAGGCGTTGTCGGCGTAGCAGCCGCAGCCGATCAGGGAGCTGTCGCCGACACGGCCGGGCGCCTTAGAGAGCGTGCCGCCGGTGGAGGTGCCCGCGGCGAGGTTGCCGTATGCGTCGAGGGCGACGGCGCCTACGGTGTCGTGGGAGTGGAGGGTGGGGTCGTCGAACGCGAGTTCGGTGGGCAGACCGTGCTGGATGGCTTCTTTGACGGCGGCTTCGGTGAGGGCGGGGTCAACGGCGCCCTCATCGGCGGCCGGACTGCGGGTCTCTCCACTCCGCGGGACGATAAAGCCGTCCCGCTCCGGTCGAGATGACGCTTCATGGGGAGGCTCCGGCCGAATCGCTTGATGGGGTCGCTCCGGTCGCTCCGGTCGAGATGACGCTTCATGGGAACGCTCCGCGCGCTCCGGCCAAATCGCTTCGTTCGTACGCTCCGCGCGCTCTGGTCGAGAGGACGACGGTGTGGAGGCGTGCATGGGCGGAGCGGCGGGGGAGCCGGCGAAGGTGGTGTCGGGCAGGCCGGCGGCTTCGGCCTGCTGAAAGCGTGTGAGCCGGTCCTTTTCGCGCTCGATGACCAGGTCGCTGTTGTCGATGAGGGACATGCCGTGGTGCGCGGCGAAGTTCTCGGCGCCGGGGCCGACGAAGTAGATGTGCGGTGAGCGGTCGAGCACGAGGCGGGCGGCCTGGATGGGGTTGCGCAGACGCTCGACGCAGGCCACGCCGCCGGCGCGGAGGTCGGCGCCGGACATCAGGAGGGCGTCGAGCTGCACGCGACCGTCGCGGGTGAGGAAGGAGCCCCGGCCGGCGTCGAAGGTGTCGTCATCCTCCATGATCGTGATCGCCGCGCCGACGGCATCGAGCGCGGAGCCGCCGCGCCTGAGCACGGCCCAGCCGGCGTTAAGCGCGTTGCGGACGCCGTTTTCGTGCGCCGCGATTGCGTCGTCGGGCATGGCCCAGGCGCCCCCGTGGAGGAAAAGGACCGGCTTGGAATTGTGGGGCTCGTCGCTTTGATTCATGGCCTCTGGAGTTTACGGGAGCAGACCCCCACCCATCCAGGGTCGAGCTGACCGGCAACAGCAACAGCAAAGACAAACGCAGATCCCCTGCGGGGATGACAACCAAAAAGGGGATGCCAACCAAAAATGGGAACGGGAAAGGCAAGGACAACAGCAGATCCCCTGCGGGGATGACAACCAAAAAGGGCATTGGCCGAAGCAAAGGACATTGGCCGAAGCGAAGGGCTAGGGAGATGTGCTCCAGTACGCCTCGCGGTGTTCCAGCACGGCGTCGGGATACTTGGGCACATGAACCTTGAGGCCGTGCAGACCGGGGCCTGTCGCAGGCGAACCGGGCGGGAAGTGCGGTACAAAGCTGAGTTGGTAGCCGTTATGGATGCGGTTGGCGAGGGTGTTCAGGCTGCGATCAAAGCCCTTTTCGTTGGAAAAGTTGATGTACTCGCCGCCGCTTTCGCGGGCAAACTCCTTGGGGGCGTTTTTGCGGAGCGCCTCGACGGCCATCAACGCCAGGCCGATGATGCCGCCCGCGGCTCCGTCGGTGGTTTTTACGTCTTCGGCGATCGCGTCGCGGCCGGGCGAGAAAGCCACCGCGTCCACGATGGTGTTGCTGCGGTTCAGGCTTTCGATGGTGTGGGCTGGTTTGGAATCGCTGCCGTGATCGCGGGTTTCGCTGACCAGCAGGATCGCGCGGCGGCCGGGCGCGTGGGCGTGGTCGAGAACCTGGTTGGCGTAGTCCACGGCGTCGAAGATGCTGTCGCCGCCATCGTCATCGCAGGGTTGCAGCTCGGCGAAGGCCTTATCGCGCTTTTCGGGATCGGCGGTGAGGCCGGTGAGCAGTTCGGGCGCGGTGCCGAAGTCGATGACCCCCACCTTGGCGGGCGCGCCGCCCACGATGGCATCGACCATGGTGGCCAGGCCGCGGATCTTGGGGCCCTCGCGGAAGGCCGTGCGCGAGCACTGCACGACCACCATCAGCGACAAGGGGATGGGGTTGCCGGAGTCGTCGAGCCGCACCTGTTGCGGCACGCCGTCGGCTTCGATGGTGAAGTCGGACGCCTGCAGACCGTAGATGGTGTCGCCCTTTTTGGTGCGCACCCCGGTGGGTACGAGTACAAGCTGCGACTGCACGGTGAGCGTGGTGGTGGGCTGCTGCGTGGCTGCGGGGATCGCCGCCGCAGGCTCCTGGGCGCGGGGTGCGGTTCCAGCCAAACCCAGCCATGTCGCCAATAGCCCACAGCCCAACCGGCTCATGCGCCCAGTGTACGGGACATCCCGGTCAGGGTTCACCCCCGGGCGATCTCCATTCGCTGCACCATTTCCCCGTTCGCTGTAGGAGCCGTGACGAACTGTGTAGCCTCCCCTACCCTGAATGATGTAACGGTTCGATGGGCTCCGCACGGCATGGGCCTCGCCTCCGCGAATGAACTTTGCAGGTTAACAGCGATTCAGAGGCTTGTACGACCTCTGCGGCATCCAATCGGCACACACGAGATTTCAGGACGAGATTGATTTCAGGACGAGATTTCAGGAGAAGCGCAAACAACATGGGAAAAGCAACCAAAGTTCTCGAAACGGGCGTCGTTCTCGGCGCCAAGGCCGGATGGGCCGTGTTCAGCAAGCTCAATGGCATCAGCCCGAACAAGAGCTTCACCCCCAAGTGGAGCGATAAGCCGCTCCTGAAGTCTTACCAGAAGGAAAAGCCGCCCCTCGGCTGGCCGCGCACGACCGATTCGCTCTGCCCGAAGTGCATTCCGGAGATCCGCCAGCAGATCGTTGATGGCAAGCTGCCGCACGAGATTCTGTTGAACGAGAAGCTCGGCGAGATCAAGGCGCAGATCATCGAGCGCGACGGTCAGATCCTGATGGTAAAGGACTGCCCGATCCACGGCCACTTCGAGGATGTGATGTCCATCGATCCGCCCATGATGCGCCACCTGGAAGAGGTTTTCCCCGGCCGCGACATCCGCGCGCACAACGATGAGAAGCTGCACAACCATGGGACATCCACGGTGACCCACGGTCGCGGGTCAGTTCTCACCATTGATCTCACCAATCGCTGCAACATGATGTGCGATCCGTGTTTCATGGACGCCAACCAGGTCGGTTTTGTGCACGAGCTGACGTGGGACGAGATCAAGACCATGCTTGACAACGCGATTACCATCAAGCCGCGTCGTCAGATGAGCGTGCAGTTTTCGGGCGGCGAGCCCACGCTTTCGCCGTACTTCCTGGATGCCGTCGCATATGCCCGCAAGGTTGGCTACAACTCTGTTCAGGCGGCGACGAACGGTATCGAGTTCGCGAAGTCGAAGGAGTTTGCCAAGGCTTCGGCGGAGGCCGGTTTGCGTTATGCGTATCTGCAGTTTGACGGCATCGGCAACGCGGCCAACTCGCACCGTAAGGTGGGCAATGCGTTCGATGTGAAGCTGCAGGCGATCCACAACCTGCACGAGGCCGGCGTGGATATCGTGCCGGTGACGACGATCATCAACGGCATCAACAACGAGCAGGTCGGCCGCATTATCCAGTTCGCGCTGGATAACCCGAAGAAGATCAACTTCCTCAGCTTCCAGCCGGTTTCGTTCACGGGCCGTGATGAGGCAGTCTCCGACGATCGCCGCATGGCGCAGCGTTACACGCTTTCGCATCTTGCGCACGACATCCGCGACCAGACGGGTCTTGGAGAATCGACGCGCGACTGGTTCCCGATCAGTTTTATGTCGACATTCTCCGACTGGGCCGATCTGGTGCACGGACCGCAGCACGACTGGGGCCAGCTCAGCTGCGGCTGCCACCCGAACTGCGGCATCGGCATGGCGCTGATGATCGATAAGGAAACCAAGGAAGCTGTGCCGGTCACGGCATTTCTGGATGCGACGCAGCTGGCCAAGGATATTGCCAAGGTCAACGATGCGGCGCGCGGCAAGGTGCTCACCATCCTTGGCGCGGCGCTGGCGCTGATCCGCAACTACGACCCGAAGAAGGCTCCTACGCACTTCAGCATCTTCTCGCTGCTGGAGAAGTTCGATAAGTGCTTTGGCGCCTCCGGCCGCAACTATGGCAAGGTCACGGCGGACCGTACGCAGGCCGACATTGAGAAGCGCCGCAAGGACCGTTGGAACTTCCTGTTCATCGCCGGGATGTGGTTCCAGGATCTGTTCAACTACGACTTCCGCCGCACCGAGCAGTGCATCATCCCATATGCGACGCAGGAGGGCGAGATCAGCTTTTGCGCGTACAACACGGGTGTGGGCTGGCGCAACATCATCGAGAAGATGCACATGACCTCCACGCTCACCAAGTGGTATGAGGAGCATGGACGGCATGAGATCTTCGCGGGCGGCAAGAAGGTCGGCATCGAGAAGCAGGAGAAGTATGACCTGGTGCTGAACCAGGAGCACGTCGACTCCGCCGCCAACGATACCTTCGAGAAGTCCGGCATCGCCAAGAACGCGCGCGAAGAGAAGATCCGCGCACGCGACGCGAAGCTGAAGCAGGACGCCGAAAACGCCCGCATGGCCAAGCTCTACCGCAAGGAGATTCTGAAGGAAGCCGAGATGCCGGGTGGGTTCGTGGCTATCGGGGAGATTGGCGGTTTGGGTGGGATTAAACCTGCTGCTTCGGTTGCCAAGGCTGAGGTCGTGAACCAAATTGAGGAGCCGGTTGCTGGAGACTAGATACACACAAACGCGCAGAGCAAGGGCCGCCCGCAGGGCGGCCCTTTTGCCTATCTCCTACTCGACCGTATGCGTTATAAAAAGAGCTCTGTGAGCACCACGATTTCAACGCGAGACAAAATGATTCTGGCTGGTCTATATCTGTCGAAATTCGATCAGGCTGGACTTAAAGAGTTGGGATTCGACGGCTTCGTCGAGGCATTCAATGTAATTGGCTTTGCCTTGGGATCAAAGCCTGCGTCCATCAAGAATTATCGGGATGAGTTCGACCCTTTGTTTCCGAATCCTCGCAGAGGATGGCACCGGAGGCCGACTCGCGATTATTGTCTTGCCATACTGGAGCGATACAAGGAACTCGATTTTATAGCCCTCACCATGCTGGTCCGGTCGTTCTTCGGAGCCATGCAGGAAAGGGATGGAGCCAATACGGATGTCTCTGGACGGCAGGAGCAGTCTGGCGACTCCTTTGCACAGCGCCTTATTACAGGGCTTGCAGCCGAGCGCTACTTCGAATCAGTTTGCGCATATATTCCGGAGTTCGCAGGTCGCGCGCTTCACAACATGACGCAGACGGGCTGCGGTTATGACTTTCGTTTGTCGGCTGCTCCGAATGATGAAGGATTTCTTGCTGTAGAAGTAAAGGGATTAAGAGAGCAGGTCGGCAGTGTATCCATAACGCCTAAGGAATACAGATTAGCCTCAAATCTTACTGATCGCTTTTACCTCTTTGTTGTTCGAAACTTTCGTGAATCGCCAACGCATGATATGTATCGGAATCCTCTAGCTGCTGGAGCGCTCGCATTCACGAAAGTCGAAAGAGTAGTGGTTCAGACCTCTTGGGTGACCCGATTGTAGCGTTCATCAGAATCGAATCCGCACGGAGTTTAAGACGAATATAGGCAGCTTAACTTTCACGCAGCATCCAAAAGGAGATTAATTATGGTGAAGCATGCTACGGCGTTGGCTCTCATGCAAATCATTAAAAAGTTCGAGCGAGCAATGGATGGCCCATCTGCCGATGCCGAAGTGGACGCAGCTTGCGCAATGCGGGATGCTGCTCTCGAAGTGTTGGGCGAAGCGGCCGCAGAGAGAGAAGACCTTAAAGCTATGCTGCGGAACTATGAGGAGGAGCGCCTCGGATTGATGTCGAAGGGATAGTCAGAGAGTGAACGGAGTGCTTTGCGCCCATAGAAGTGCGGTGCTGTATGCATGGTTGCCCTAAATGCTGCAGGATGCCAAGTTCGAACCAAAGCTACTGGTGTGCGAAAATCATCCGCAATAAAGAACGAGATAGGGCTACAACAGCATCGCTCAAACGCCTGGGCTGGGCTGTGGTGAGGGTCCGTGAGTGCGAAGTCGCAAAAGGCCAATTCACTCGGAAGCTAAGGGATCTCTTATCCCTGCGGCAGCCATGATCGTGACCGCGTTTCACGCGAGCCCACCTTAGCGACGATAAAGCTGTCGCGAAGATAGGGCACCCCGGATGGGTTAGAAATTCACTAGTTCGACCCCAAATCGCTCGAAGTGCGGTACATTCATGGTCGCTAAACGCATGCCGTGCACCAACGCTGTAGCGGCGATCAGCGTATCAGTACCCTGTGGCATGAACCCAGCCTTCAGTTCGCGCACGATCAGGCGTCCGCTCAGGTCAGCGATCTCCTCCGTCACTGGCAGGATACGCCCAGAATATTCGTTGTGAACATCGCTCCAAATGCTCACGTTTTCCTCCTTTCGGCAGCTTTTCAATGCCGATGCGGATCTCCTGAAGACTGATCACGCTGAGAAAGGCTTCTGCGCGCGGCAACTGGTCCAGCCAGCGTACAACGCCCGGAACTGGCACAGCCTTTGTCCGCTGCGAGACGATATTGGTATCCAGCAGGTTAGTCAAAATTTACCGGTCGCGGTTGTAACGAAACGCGTTCGAACTCCATGTCGTACCTCTCGTCGAACGACGGCTTCATCGCTTCCCAAGCACTCACGAACGCTTCTGCGACCGGCTGCTTCACTTTCGTGTGCTCCGCATATTCACGCTCGGTAAGCAAGATGAAGGATTGCTTGCGCCGTTGCACGACCTGTGGACCTTCCCTCTCCGCTTTATCCAGGACTTCACCAGTATAGTCATTTCTACACGAAGGTACTCCGCGAAATACCTGCATCCAATTCGGCTTCAGGGTACTCAGTAGAGGATCAACTCTGGGTTAGGTCCGGGGCGAGCGGGAGTGGTGCGTGGCGGATGATCATGGGCAATGGAAGCCGAGGGTCAATCCCTGGCTGATTGCAGCGACGGTGGCGCTGGCGGCGTTCATGGAGGTGCTGGATACCTCCATCGCCAATGTGGCGCTGCCGCACATTGCGGGCAATCTGGGGGCGAGTGAGGATCAGGGCACGTGGGTGCTGACCAGCTACCTGGTGTCGAATGCCATTGTGCTGCCGGCCGGAGCGTGGGCTTCGAGCGTCATTGGGCGGCGTAATTTTTTCCTGTCGTGCATTGCGCTGTTCACGGTGGCGAGCTTTCTGTGCGGCATCGCGCCGTCCTTGCCCATTCTGCTGGTGGCGCGTGTGATCCAGGGCGCGGGGGGCGGTGGTCTGCAGCCGATGGCGCAGGCCATCATGGCGGACAGCTTTGACGAGAAACGGCGCGGGCAGGCGTTTGCGCTGTACGGTCTGGTGGCCGTCCTTGCGCCTTCGATTGGACCTACGCTGGGCGGCTGGATTACGGATAACTACTCGTGGCGCTGGATTTTTTATATCAACATTCCGGTTGGCGCGCTGGCTATGTTTCTGGTGCACCGTTTTGTGGACGATCCACCCTGGATTCGCGCGGATCGGGCGAATTTCTTCAAGCTGGATTATGTGGGTCTCGGCTTCCTGTCCCTTGCGATGGGGGGAATGCAGGTGTTTCTGGATAAGGGCGAAGAGAAGGCGTGGTTTGGCTCCCACTTTATCGTCTTCTTTGCGTCTCTTTTTGCGATCGGCATGATTGGGCTGATCTGGTGGGAGCTGCGCGCCAAAAATCCAATTATGAATCTGAAGCTCTTCCGGTTCAAGAACTTCGCGATCTGCTCGCTGCTGATGCTGCTGGTCGGCGGTGTGCTCAACGCGGCGACCGTGCTGCAGCCGCAGTTCATGCAGGAGTTGCTGGGCTATACCGCGACCAAGGCCGGCGAGGCGCTTACCGGCGGCGGCATCGCGCTGCTGATCATGATGCCCATGGCGGGGGTGGCGGTGGGGCGATTTGCGGCGCGAAACCTTGTTGTGATCGGCTTCGCCTTCTTCGCGTTTAGCTTTTACTACTCCTCAACCCATATCTCGCTGAACATGTCGTTCAACTACAACGCATTTCTGCGGGTTCTGCAGGTGGCGCCCATTCCGTTCGCGTTCATTGCGATTACGAACGCAGCGTATGTCGGCCTGCCGCGCGAGGCGTCGAACCAGGTTTCGGGCATCATCAACTTTGTGCGCAACGTGGGTGGAAGCGTGCTGATTGCGCTTACGGGAGCGGGGGTGACGCAGCGCACGATGTTCCATGAGTCGCGATTGCAGAATTATATGCAGCCCGGGAGCCAAGCGTATGCCACGCAGATGGGTGCGATGACCGGCTTTTTCCGCGGCATGACAGGCAATACGGCGGATGCGCAAAATATGGCGCAGGCGTCGATCTATCAGCAGCTGAATCAGCAGGCATCGGTGATGGGCTATCAGGATATTTATCGGGTGCTCTGCTGGATGTCGCTGGTGCTGATTGCCTTTGGTTTTCTGCTCAGCAAGAACCGGCCAGGTCAGGGTGCACCGGCGGGTGAGGCTGTGCACTAGTGTGGTGTCCCAGAACTTCGATACATATGTCGCACCCTGAACCGTGTAGCCGACCGAAGCGAAAAGCAGGTCCTTCGACTGCGTTTGGCGCAAAAAGCGCGCCAAACTCCGCTCAGGATGACAATTCAATTTATGCGACAAACTTGCGGGACACCACACTAGGGACGCGGCTGCTTGTGGCGGGCAGCAGGGGTGAACAGCAGATTCCCTTCGGGAATGACAGAAAGAAAGACAACAACAAAGGGACTCGCCTATCGCGAGTCCCTTTCAGCTGATGACGGCTTAGACCAGCTGGGCGTCGAGGGAGATCTCCGCGGCCTTGAGCAGGCGGGAGATCGGGCAGCCATCCTTGGCCTTAGCGGCGAGCTCGTCGAACTGCTGCTTTTCGATGCCGGGGACGCGGGCGCGGGTCTTCAGGTGAATCTTGGTGATGCTGGGGCCGTCGTCGGTCTTTTCCATGGTGACGGTTGCGGTGGTGTCGAGCTGTTGCGGCGGTTTGTCCACCGAAGAGAGCTGGCCGGAGAGCGCCATGGTGAAGCAGCCGGCGTGGGCGGCCGCGATGAGCTCTTCAGGGTTGGTGCCCTGGCCATTTTCGAAGCGCGTGCTGAAGCTGTACTGCGTCTCATGCAGCGCGCCGCTCTGCGTGCTGAGAATACCCTTGCCGTCCTTGAGGCCGCCTTGCCAAACGGCGGATGCGCTGCGATCCATGTGGTTGCTCCTTGGGGCGTTTAGAACGCCCATCGCTTCATACGATGCCGGGATGGAGGTGAAGGATGAATCGACCGCTGGCAGACGGACGCTTCGCCATCAGAGGCAAGCTGGGTAACTCCGGTTCGCAGATTTTCCACATTACCCCAGTGCGATACTAATCACACTTCTGCAAAGTGTGGCTCGCCAGGGCACGCTGCCTGAGACAAGTTTCGCCCTGAAAAGCGAAACGCCTCGGGGCTGCAACCCCGAGGCGATTTCTTTGTAGAGGAGGTGAGGCCCTGATGCGACCCTTATGGGTTCGCTGGAGGCGGTTTTCACTGCAGATCCCAGGAGAGGTAACTCTCTTTCTGCTGGTGAAACTGATTGAGGTGCTGCATTCAATGCACTTCTAACCCACAACACCCTTTGGGCGATGCCACCCGCTCAAAGGGAATATGCATATTGCCCGTCGGCCCATTATGCAATATAAGCATTACGTATTTTGTAGGGGAAGTCAATCTGTCTTCACAGTGGACGGTGCAATTCAAAATACGCATGAAGTCTTAAGCCGACTTCCACATCCAGGAAGTGACCCTTGCTCGCAACGAATCCTGGTGCGGCGTTCATCCAAGCCACCATGGCAGAGCCTTCTACGCCGCGGAGCTTCGGTAAGCTGCATTTTCTCTTTGATCGCGAGCATGGTCCGGCGGACCGGCTGCTGCCGCGGTGGCTTTTTCTGCGTGCGCTGGGGCTGGTGTATTTTTCGGCGTTCTTTGCGCTGCTGTTTCAGATTCTGGGGTTGGTTGGCTCGCAGGGAATTCTGCCGGTGGGGCAGCTTCTTCCGGCGCTGCACCAGCTGGGCAATGAGCGCTTCTGGCTGGCGCCTTCGCTGCTCTGGTACGGCTCTTCCGACCATGCGCTGATGACCCTGGTGTGGGCGGGGCTGATTGCATCGGTGTTCGTTGTGCTGAACATTATGCCGAGACCGGCATTGCTGGTGTGCTGGCTGTGCTTTCTGAGCTTTGTTTCAACGGCGCAGGATTTTTCGCAGTACCAGTCCGACGGCATGCTGCTGGAGGCCGGTCTGCTGGCGCTGCTGATCGCGCCGACGGGCGTACGGCCACGCTGGGGGTTGCGGTCGCCCCCGGTGCGCGCGGCGTACTTCCTGCTGCTTTGGGAGTGGTTCCGGATCTACTTCGAATCGGGCGTGGTGAAGCTGGCGAGCGGCGACCCGACGTGGCGCAATCTCACCGCGATGTATGAGTACTACCAGAACGGCCCGCTGCCCACGTGGATCGGCTGGTATCTGCAGCATCTGCCGTTCCCGTTCCACCGTCTTACGGCGGGCGCGACGCTGGTGATGGAACTCCTGATTGTGTTTCTGGTGTTTCTGCCGCGGCGTTGGCGGCTGGCCTGTTTCGTGATCGTGACCTGCTGGCAGATTGGCGTGATCGCCACGGCGAACTATGCGTTTTTGAACTACCTTGTGCTGATTCTCGGCTTCTTGTTGCTGGATGACCGTGCGCTGATCCGCTTTGTGCCGCAGCGCTGGCGGGCGGGTCTGGTACCGGAGAGCGAGTCCACGCTTTCCCAGGAAGGAGTTGCAGCCCCTGCCACGGAGGATTCCTTTTTGCGGCGCCTGCTTTCGAAGCGCTCGGGGGCGCTCGCGGGCAGAAGCGATGAGGATCAGCCGCGGCGTGTCCCGGGGACGCCGATCCCCGGCATGGGTCTCCGGCGTCATCCACGCGAGGTCGTCCGCGCTATCCGCATCGCGTTCACGAGCGTCGGGCTCACGTGGATCGCGTATGCCACCGTCGTTCCGCTGGTCATGATGTTCTGGCGTGCCGCTCCCTTGCCGCAGGCTCCTGTGCAGGCGCTGGATTCGTTCCGCGTGGCGAACACCTATGGGCTGTTCGCGAACATGACGCCGCACCGGTATGAGATTGAGTTCCAAGGGTCGGACAATGGGAAGATCTGGACCGCGTACCCCTTTCGCTACAAGCCGCAGGACATCCACGCGCGGCCTCGCATCTACGCGCCATACCAGCCGCGGTTCGACTGGAATCTGTGGTTTGCTTCGCTGACCGACTGGCAGCAGGCGCCCATCGTGGCGAGGACGGAGATCCGGCTGCTCGAGGGCAGTCCGCAGGTGTTGGGGCTCTTTGCCGGCAATCCGTTCCGGGAGCATCCACCGCGCTTTGTGCGGGCGGTGCTGTGGCAGTACTGGTTTTCTACCCCGGTTGAAAAGCGGGATCAGGGTGTGTGGTGGCGGCGCGCGCCCCTCGGCACCTATGCGCCGACGATCACGCGCGAGCCGGACGGCCGCTATACGGCGGTGGCTGTGCCAACGCTGGCGGGCCCGCCGGAGTAAAGCTGTTCACGGCGACGTGTGCAGGAAAGGGAGAAAAGCAGATCCCCCCGCTACGCTGCGGGATGACAAGCCAAAAGACTGTGAGATGACAAGCCAAAAGACTGTGAGATGACAAAACTAAAGACTACGCTGCGGGCTGATAAACCAAAGCGATGGCACGACAGCATCAGGGGAATCCCACAGAGGATGTAACCAACTTGTGTACATTCACGGGACGTTTGCCGTGGCTTGATCGAGGATTTGCATAGGATTTGCACACTGGATGCAGCACAAGGAGTGATCCTCATGCAGGCTCGGTCGAAGGTTTCAAGCGTCTGGCAGGATGGGGCAGCCGTCGCGCCCTATCGAAGCGGCGTCTCGCTGCACAGCCACACCAGCATGTCGGAGGAGACGCTGACCTTTGTGCACAAGATGCTGGCGTTTCTGCCGGGTTTGCGCCCCATCTTTGAGCACTACGACCGCAAGAGCAAAGACCGCGGGGTGCAGCTGGACTTTGCACGCGGCCACTGGCGGCCGCCGCTGGTGCCCATCATGGGTTACGAGCTGGAGGCCGGGCAGATCCAGAAACTGGGGCTGGAGGCGCTGGTCTCCATCACCGACCATGACACGATTGCCGCCCCGCAGCTGCTGCGCAACGTGGCCGCCGCGCGCGGCATTCCGGTGTCGCTGGAGTGGAGCGTTCCGTTCGGCGTGACCGAGATCCACCTGGGTGTGCATAACCTGCCCAGCGCCGACGCCTATGCCTGGGCCGCGCGCCTAGCGGCCTACACCGCCGCGCCGGACGCGATCGAGCTGCGCGCGATTCTGCACGAGCTGGATGAGCTGCGGGGTGTGCTGCTGATCTTCAATCACCCGGTCTGGGACCTGCACAAGATCGGTTCCGAGCTTCACCGCCGCGAGGTCATGCGATTTCTGGAGCTGTTTGGCGAGCGGATGCACGCGCTGGAGCTGAACGGGCTGCGCGATGCCCGTGAAAACCGCGCGGTGGCTAAGCTGGCGCGTGAGACCGGGCATCTGCTGATCTCGGGCGGCGACCGGCACGGGATGGAGGCGAGCGCCTGCATCAACCTGTCGCGGGCGCGCAACTTCCGCGAATTTGTGAATGAGATTCGCGTCGAACGCCGCAGCCATGTGCTGTTCACCGAGCCGTATGCGCGGCCATGGGAGCAGCGCATCCTGCATTCCACGCTGGACGCGGTGACGGATTATCCCGAATTCACGGAGGGTTGGCGCCGCTGGGATGATCGTGCCTTCCATCCCGGCCGCGACGGCGTAATGCGGCCGCTGAGCCAGCTGTGGGAGAACGGGGCCGCGCCCTGGCCGCTGCTGGCGGCGATCCAGTTCGTGCGCATGGGGCGGAGTAAGACGTTCTCGCGGACCTTCAGCATGGCGTTTCGTGGGGTGGATGCCGCGGCTGAGGTGGAGCTGCTGTAATGTGAGAGGGCGTTGGTCAGATCAGACGCGTAGAGGCCGGGATTACCTGAAGGCCCAAGTGCGTTTCAAAGCTGTCGAAGTCGTCATCCTGGTGCAGAAGGGCGTACCCACGCTGTATGCAGAAGGTAGCGATCAGGCCATCAAGGGTTTTTCGTACGGTGATGCCTTGTTTCCGTAAGGATCGATAGTGTCGTGCCGCCTGTACCGCTAAATCCCGTCCCCCGCACGGAAAGACCGGGAAACTAAGAAGGTGGTCGCGTGCACGTGCGAAGTCCCTGTCTTCGCGGAATCCTTGCAACACTTCACAGAGAATTAAATCGGTCAGCCCGATAGGCTCGATGTCGAGATTGGACGACAGCCATTCCGTGTAAAGGGTCGTGTACCCGTTCAGATAGCTAACCCAGACACTCGTATCTACAATCACCAAGGGCGATTACTCGCTGGAACGGTCCAGACGCATCGAATCGAGATCGCCATCCCAATGGACCTGCCCGCGCAGATCACGAATACGGGCTTGTGCGCGCATCTGAAGCAAGTAGCGGAGTGCGGCTTCCACTGCGCCACTTTGCGTGGCTTCGCCCGTCTCCTGCATGGCTTTAGAAAGCAGGCTTTCTTCGATGTCTAATGTGGTTTGCACGACCGCCTCCGCACTCAGCATGGCATGAAACAAGCAACCTGCCAAGCAGACGCTTTTACGCTTCGCTTTCGCGGATATCGATATGCTCCGCGGTGAACGGGCGTTTGAGGAAGATGGTCCACAGGTAGTTCACCGAGTAGCGGCCGGCCATGGTGAGGATGCCTTCCTTCTTCAGGCGGCGCGCCGAGGAGAACATCTTCAGATGAAAGGTGAAGTGGACGCGGCCGACCTCATGCAGGCGGCGGGCGATGTCGGTGTCTTCGCCGTAGAAGGTGAGCGCGAGGTTGAAGCCGCCGATGCGCTCGAGCGCGGGGCGCGCCACGACAAAGTTGCCGCCCTGCACCATCGATCCGACGCGCAAAACGTAGCGGTTGAGCGCGTAGGTGATCCAGGCGGTGGCGTAAAACACCCGGACCAGCAGGCTTTCGCGGGGGCTGAGGTCGTAGTAGACCAGCGGGCCGGAGAGCGCGGCGAGCGAGCGGTCGGCCGCAAAGGAGCGCAGCACCTCGGCGACCCAGCCCGCGGGCAGGCGTGAATCGGAGTCCACATTGGCGACCAGGTCGCCGGAGCTGGCGAGAAAACCCGCCTGGCGGGCGTGCGGCAGACCCTTGCGCGGCTCATCTACGACGCGCACGCCCGGAAAGCTGAGCGCCACCTCGCCCGTGCGGTCGGTGCTGGCATTGTTGACGACGATGATCTCGACCGCAGCGCCCATCCCGGCAGTTTCGCGCAGGATGGAGCGGAGGCAGTCGGGGAGATACCGCTCCTCGTTGAACGCGGGGATCACGAAGGAAAGCGTCATGAGGCCACGCTAGCGCACCGACATTGCAGCCGCTTGAATTTTAGGGGGGTTCGCATCCAGATGTGCGCCTGATTCCCCAGTTTGTTCACCCGCCCGCAAGGCCGGACAGTGTCGCGGACGACCAAATTCGAGGCAACCGCCTCCTACGGAAGGTGACCCAGGAACTGAAGACCATCCGCGTCGAGGCAAACGGCCTCAACTTTGAGGTGCTGACCTGCGGCGAAGGGGACACGCTGGCACTGTGCCTCCATGGCTTTCCGGAGGTGGCGCTGAGCTGGCGGGAGCAGATGCTCACGCTGGCGGAGATGGGGTATCGCGTGTGGGCGCCGAATCAGCGCGGGTATGGCCGTACGACGCGACCGGTCCGTGTGGCGGATTACGCGATCGAGCAGCTGATGGGGGATGTGGCGGGGTTGATCGATGCTTCGGGTGCGGGGCGGGTGGTGCTGCTGGGGCATGACTGGGGCGCCCTTGTGGCGTGGTGCTTCGCGACGCGGCAGCTGCGGCCGCTGGAGCGGCTGGTGATCATCAATGTGCCGCATCCGGTGTGCTTTGCGCGTGCGCTGCGGAGGCGCTGGGGCCAACGATTGCGCTCCTGGTACGCCGCGTTCTTCCAAATTTCGCGCCTGCCGGAGTGGCTGCTCTCGCGCAATGGAGCGAAGCCCGTGAGCGAGATGCTGCTGCGCTCCTCCACGGCGCCGCGGCAGTTTCCGCGCGAGCTGCTGAAGGCGACACGCGCCAACGCCGCCCAGCCCGGCGCGCTGAAGGCGATGATCGACTGGTACCGGGCGTTTCTGCGCGGCGGCGGCCTGCGGCGGCAGCTGCGTCTGGGATTTCCGCCCATCGAAATTCCGGTGCTGATGCTTTGGGGAGAAGAGGATGTCGCGCTCGCGAAGTACACCACGGACGGCACTGCGGAGTTCGCGCCGAAGCTGGATCTGCGTTTTCTGCCCGGGGTGTCGCATTGGGTGCAGCAGGATGCGACGGAGGTCTGCAATGAGGCTTTGCGGGAGTTTCTGGGGCCGAGGGTGTCCGGGTGAATGATCGAGGTAGTTCCTTGCAGGTGAAATCAAAAACGAAAAGCAGATCCTTTCGCTTCGCTTCGGGATGACAAATCGAGGAAAGACGCAGGTGACGAAAGGAAAGAACGCGAGTGACCTGTTGTCGCCGATGTAACACTTCAAGTAAGGCTTGAGGCGGTGTTAACTTCCGTGGTTCGTCCCGGTAAACATGGGGTCTGCCGCTATTCTAGGGCGAGACTCCGTCGCGAGGTCCCGCCTTGAAGCTGCCGATCGCCTTTCTGCTGTCTGCCTGCCTGCTGACGATCAATCTCCCCGCGCAGACCGCACCCCACGTTTCGGAGGCGCCGCTGCCGCCCATTCCGCCGGTGCGTACGCAGCATGACATGGTGGTCAGCATTCACCACTGCGCCACGGACGCGGGGTTAGAGGCGCTGCGCAAAGGCGGCAACGCTGTGGATGCGGCGGTGGCGGTGGGGTTTGCGCTGGCGGTGGTGCTGCCAGCAGCGGGCAATATCGGCGGCGGGGGATTCATGCTGATCCGGCCCGGGCAGGCCGGGTTTGCGAACGGCAAACCGCATTTTCTGGACTTTCGCGAGAAGGCTCCGGCGGCGGCCTCGCGCGACATGTACCTGGATGCGCAGGGCAATGTGATCCCGAAGAGGAGCACGGTGGGGGCGAAGGCCTCCGGCGTGCCCGGAACGGTGGCGGGGCTGGTGTACGCGGAGCGGCACTTCGGCAGGCTGAAGCTGGCGGAGGTGATGCAGCCGGCGATCCGGCTGGCGCGTGATGGCTATGTGCTGACGGCAGAGGAGGCCGCGAGCCTGCAGGCAGACCGGCTGGCGCAGTTTCCGGGGTCGCATCGCATCTTTCAGCGCGATGGCCGCTACTACCAGGCGGGCGAACGCTTTCTGCAACCGGAGCTTGCGGCGACGCTCGCCAGGATCGCGGCAAAGCCGGAGGACTTCTATCGCGGGGCGATGGCGCACCAGATCGCGGAATTTGAAGCGGCCAACGGCGGTCTGATCACCGCGGCGGATCTGGCGGCGTACAGGGTGAAAGATCGCGAGGCGCTGATCGGGCACTATCGCGGGCTGGACGTGATCACGTCGCCGCCGCCGAGTTCCGGTGGAATTGCGCTGATCGAAACGCTGAACATGCTCAGCGGGTATGACCTGCGTGCGGTGGGAGCGGATCGCTCGACGGCGCAGATTCACGTGCTTACGGAGGCGTTCCGGCGCGCGTACATGGATCGTGCCGAGTATCTCGGCGACCCTGATTTCAGCAGCATGCCGATTGCAAAGATGGCCTCGCAGCCCTATGCGGATGCGTGGCGCAAGACCATTGAACCGGTGGCGCCGACCCCGTCCAGGGATCTGGTGCGGCCGGCGGGTTTTCTGCCGCCGCCGCCCACGGCGACCGCCGCTCCTCCGGAATCGCACCAGACGACGCATTTTTCGGTGGTGGACAAGGAGGGCAATGCGGTCGCGATGACCTACACGCTGAACTTCGGGTTTGGTTCCGGCGTGACCGTGGAGCCCCTGGGCTTTCTGCTGAACGACGAGATGGACGATTTTGCCAGCAAAATGGGTGTGCCGAACGGTTTTGGGCTGATCCAAGGGCCGGCGAATGCCATTGCGCCCGGAAAACGGCCGCTGTCGTCGATGACGCCGACGATCGTTGCGGAGCCGGGGGGTTATGACGCGCATGGGCAATACAATCCAGGGCCGGTGCGGCTGGTGCTGGGCTCGCCGGGCGGAGCGACGATCATTACGACGGTGGCGAACGATTTGATCTCGGTGATCGACAACGGGCTGGATATCCAGGCGGCCGCGGATGCGCCGCGGTTTCATCACCAGTACCTGCCCGATGTGCTGGAGTTCGAGACGCGGTTCCCGCAGCCAACCATCGATGCTTTGCAGGCCCGGGGCTACCCGGTGCGGCACGCTGGAGCAAAGGATGAGAGCGCCGGCGCCGTGACGTGGGGCGACAGCGAGCTGATCGCACGCGATCCGAAGACGGGAGAGCTGACGGCGGGGCAGGATAAGCGGCATGGCTTTGGGAAGGCTGCTGGGGATTGAGTGCGTCCGCTTGTCCCCAGGAGCTGTCATCTGGACGGAGTGGGACCGTTTGAAGGCCGGAACAGCAGGTTCCCTGCGGGAGTGACAGAAAGAAAGGCAACAGCACCAAGAAAAGCAACAATGCTGGAAGAAAGTCGACAACGTTAAGAAAAGCACCAAGGCAGGTTGCTGTGTGGGTGGGCCCGACGATGCACAGCCCCATCCAAGTGGGGATAGGGTAGCGTAGAGAGGCTATGGCCTTTGGCATTTCGAGCCACCTGTTTCTTCCCGATCGTTTGACGCCCAGTACCCTCGACCTGCTTCGCGATGCCGGTGCGGAGGTCGTCGAGGTTTTTGCTTCGAGGCACCACTTCGACTACACGGATCGCAATGCGGTGCGGGAGCTGGCGAACTGGTTTCGGGCGAATCCTGTCGCCGCAACAATGCATATGCCCATCTTCACGGAGGCGGAAGAGTCGCAGTGGAGCCGCCATACCGAAGCCACACTGAATCTTGTGAGCCGGGCGAAGGGAGAGCGCATTGCCGCGATGGACGAGGTGAAACGGGCGCTGGAGGCCGCCGAACAGGCGCCGTTCCGCGCCTGTGTGCTGCATCTGGGGCTGAAGGATGACCGCTGGTCCACAGAGACGCTGGATCTTTCGCTCACCGCGATCGAGCATCTTAAGGCCTTTGCGGCGCCGCTGGGGGTGCAGCTGCTGCTGGAGAACCTGAACAACAATCTGGCTACGCCGGCTCATTTGGTGGAGATCGCCCGTGCCGGTCACTTCGATACGGTGGGCTTCTGCCTGGATGTGGGACACGCGCACCTGACGCAGCCCACGGTGACGGATGAAACCGGCTTCGATCGCCATGCGCAGGAGCGGCTGCGCGACGAGTTTGGCGACGCCGCGCTGAAGGATGGGCTTGCGGAGGCATTTCAGACGTTTGGCAGCCGGTTGGTGGAGCTGCACCTGCACGAGAATCACGGGATGCGGGACGAGCATCTCTGGCCGGGCGAGGCCGCGGAAGGCAAGGGGCTGGATTGGGGTGTGGTGCGCGCGAGTCTTGGCAAACTCAAGGAGGTCCCGACGGAGGTGCTGGAGATTGCCTATGAACCGGCGGTACCCGTGCGCGAGATCAGCCGCAAAGCCGGTTCGGCACGCCGCCTGCTGGAGCTGGAAGCGGAAGGATATCAGGCTACGGCACCGGACCGGAGGAGATCTGAGCGGCGACGCGCTCCAGGCTATGCTGATGGACACGAATAAGCCCTGAACGCGGGCTGTCGAGGTCCAGGGTGAGTGAAAGCGCGGCGGCAACCACGACCGGCAGCACCAGCCGCAGCGCCTGCGAACGGGTGCCGATGCCGACGCCCACAAGCACACTGCCGGCAAAGCCGATAAACAGCAGCATGCCCCAGGCGGTGATGGGGATGCGGTTCTCGAAGGCGGCGGTGCGGCTTTCGGTGATGTTGAAGGTATCCGTCAGTCCGCCAAGGTATTGGGCGGTGACGGGATTGCTTTGGGTGCTCGCATAGCTGCTCGCCACTCGCCAGATCTGCGACTGCAAGGCTGATGTTCGGGCGAGACTCCCATCGATCCGCCCCCTGTCCGTGCCCGCGGTTAGAAAATCGAGTCGCGCAGGAACATATTGTCGAAGCAGACTTTGTTCGGCGGAGCGAACCGGTTCGGGCAAGAGCGCGGTGCGCAGCCAAGCGCTGCTGATGTCGTTGGCCTCGGCGATCTCCAGGTTTTTCCGTAGATCGTAACGGCTGACGCCCATGGAGAAGGTGAAGCCGAGCAGCAGGCCAAGCAAAGCGAGCACGGCGCTTTCCAGTGTTTTAAAGGTGCTGACCTCGTCGGCCAAGACGTGCTTGCGCCGGTCGCGGAGAAGTCCGCCCACCAGTGAACCCGCCCACAGCAGGGCAACCACAGCAAGAAAGAACATGACGGGATGGATGCTCATGAACCGGGAAGCGGAGATGCCAACGCCCATGCGCGTGAGATGCGGCCCATGGAGAAGCTAGGCAGATCCATGGCTGGATGGATACCTGAAGAGGAAAAGCAGATCCCCTTCGGGGATGACAACAAGAAAAGGGTGGATGACAAAAAGAAAAGGGTGGATGACAACAAGAAAAGGTTTTGACGCCCCGAGCGAAATACAGGGGTCTCTCCGTTACGCGGAACGATAAAACTGTCCCGCTCCAGTCGAGATGACACTGTACAGCTATGGGGAATTTGCTCTAGTGCGCGTGGGCGTGGGTGTGATCGTGGCCGCCGGGGCCGTGATGATGGTGCGAGTGGCCGTCGATGACCTCCGGTGCGGGCGGATTGCAGCAGCCGTCGGTGGTGGCGCAGGCGGTGATTTCCATCTGGATGGTGGTGTGATGGATGCCGAAGTGGTCGCGCAGCTGGTGGTTGAGCCGCTCCAGCACGGATTCGCATTCGGCGAGCGGCATCTCGGCCACCTGCACATGGCTGGCGAGCGCATGGGATTGCGAGGTGAGGCTCCAGATGTGCAGATCGTGGACGTCAAGCACGCCGGGAACGCCGCTCATCGCATGGCGAATCTCGGCCATGTTGACGGAGCGCGGCGTGCCTTCGAGCAGAATGTGCAGCGTTTCGCGAACGATGCCGAAGGAACTCCACAGGATCATGGCGGCGATGATGAGCGAAAGCAGCGGATCGATCCATTGCTGATGCGTGATGGCGATCAGCAGGCCGCCAACGATGACCGCGGCCGTGGAGACCGTGTCGCCGAGCATGTGGATGAAGACGCTGCGGATGTTCACGTCGCCGGAGAAGCGCCAGAGCAGACCGGCGATGAGGCCATTCATGACCACACCAGCAGCGGCGACGATCATCATCAGGCGAGGCTCAACGGGAACGGGATGCAGCAGGCGGGTGACGGCATCGATGGCGATCCAGACCGCGAGCACGGTGAGGCTGAGCGCGTTGACGAAGCCGGCGAGCACGCCGGAACGCTGGTAGCCGAAGGTACGCTGATCGGTGGCAGGACGTGATTGCAGCCAGACGGCGACAAAGCTGAGGCCAAGGGCGGCGAAGTCGGAGACGTTATGCCCGGCCTCCGACATGAGAGCGAGGGAGTGGGCACGCAGGCCAAAGAAAAAGGTCGCGAGGATATACAGGAAGGTCAGGGCAAGCGAAACCTTGAGGATGCGCTGCATAGCCGCATTGGGCTTTTCGTGCGCGTGCATGGAGTTAGTCTATCTCTCCGCGAGCTGCGCCTGTTCCATGTCAGCGAAGGCTGGGCGGCTACCGCGCGACGGAATCCGCATCCAATGTTCGTTGCAGGAGACAGCTGTTGCAGGAGATACAGGAAAGAGGATTCATCCATGAAGGTAAATTCTGTCAGCACGCACGCTCACCAGCTTACCCGGCTGGGGTTGTTCAATTGCTATCTTGTGCGCGAGCCGGATAGCTTTACGTTGATCGACACAACGCTGCGGGGTGGCGGAAAGGCGATCCTCGCGGATGCTCGAGGGATTGCGCCGGAGCCGGTCGCTCGCATCCTGCTGACGCATGCCCATGGCGACCATGTAGGTTCCGTGGATGAGTTGGAGGGCGAATTGGGGCACGCCGATCTGGCCATCACGGCGCGGGATGCGCGCCTGTTGAGCAAACCGCCGGATGAGACGCTCGAACCTGGCGAGCCCCAGGGAAAGGTGAAGGGCAGTTTTCCGGGCATCTCAAGCACACCGACGCACCTGGTGAGCGATGGCGAGCTGTTTGGCTCGTTGCGTGTGATCACCACGCCGGGTCATACGCCAGGGCACGCATGCTTTTTCGATGAGCGTGACGGAACGCTGTATGCCGGTGACGCGTTGATCTGCGTTGGCGGCAATGTGCATGTGCCGGGCTTTGGGCCGTGGTATTTCCCCTTGCCGGGACTGGCGACGTGGAACAAGCCGCTGGCGGTGGCCAGTGCGCAAAAGCTGCTGGAGGTGCTGGGCACGGGAATTCGGCGGTACGCCAGCGGCCATGGACGGCTGGTGGAAGGTGGCCCGGGGCTGCTGCAGGCGGCGGTGGATAGCGCGAAGGCGAAGCTGCGCTGAGGTGATATGGGCTTTGCTGGGCCGGAGACAGGCATGTACTGTTTCAGGCGTGAGGTTTGAGCAGAGGGCGTGGTTGAGGAGTTTGGTTCAGTTTTGAGTGGGGAGTTGGGTAGTTGCGAGCCGCTCTAGCTGCGCCAGTGCAGATCGACGGGGCCGCCGGCGAGCGGATGGTCGCCTTTGCCGGTAAGTCTGCGCTGCTTCAGCGCGAAGTACCACTTGGCGGGCTTGTCGGCGTCGTCGATGAGCATAAGGCCGGGGTTGGAGCGCAGGCCGCGTGCCTGCTCCACCATGGTTTGCTGGTCCTGCGCGACGAAACGGGCGCCGAAGAACTTGACGAGTGGGGTGACGAAGGGTACGCGGTACCCGATATTCCATGCGGCAATGACATCGATGCGGCAGGTGGAGGCGGTCACGGGTGTGACGGTGGTGAGCGAGGAAAACCAGCGTTGTCTGCCGCTGTCATTGGTGGCGACGATGGTTTCATAGCGGCGATTCGGCAGCGTGAAGTCAATCGTGGTGACGGGCTTTCCTAGCAGCTTGTAGGGTGCGCTGTTGGAGCTGGGTGTG
Source organism: Granulicella sp. (assembly GCA_965276885.1). Classification (GTDB taxonomy): domain Bacteria; phylum Acidobacteriota; class Terriglobia; order Terriglobales; family Acidobacteriaceae; genus Granulicella. The sequence goes on from OZ255702.1 coordinate 699,230, forward strand.
TGCGGGCTCATGCGGAAGCCGGCGTTGCGGCCATCGTGTCCGCTGTCGAATAAAGGTTCGAAGCGTTTGTTTTTTTCGTGGATGCTGGCTGCGGAGCGCCACCACCACGCCTGATGCACGAAGGGGCCGTGGGCCGGGTCCATGAGACCGATGATGCCGTGATCGACGTTGCAGGGCAGGTTCGCGGAGAGATGTGCGGTGCGGTACCGCGGCGTGAATTTAGGCAGATCCGGCACGGGCAGCAAGGTGTTTTCATCGACACTGCGGCCGGAGCCCGCGGCAGGCACGTAGACCCAGGCGTAGCCGTCCGCTTCGCGCACGGGAAAGGCGTTGGCGTAGATGCGCGTGGGCTGGAGCTGATCATGCGAGGTGAGGGAGGGGATCTCTTCGCAGCGGCCGGTGCAGGGCTCGAAGCGCCAGCCGTGGTATTTGCACATGACGGTTTCGCCATCGAACCAGCCGGCCGAGAGCGGGATGCCGCGGTGCGGGCAGAGATCGCGTAAGGCGAAGAGCGAGCCGTCGGTCTTGCGGCCGAGCAGCAGGGGGATGCCGAGCAGCGTGGTGAGCGCGGTGCCATGTGATTTCAGGGCGGAGGTGCGAACGGCGGGGTACCAGTCGCCGAAGATCATCTCGGCGGGTGGGCCGGATTTGTCTGAGATGCCGACCTGCACGAGGTCTGCCTCGCGGCCGAGGGGACCCATGGATCGAATTGGCCTCATGCGTGCCATCTCACAAGTCTACGCAAGCGCGAACGTACACTGGAGCCGATGTCGGTCCCCGCTCCAGCCCGGCCCCGCTCCACGTTCCTGACGGTTCTGCTGCTTTGGGTGGCGTTCTATGCCAGCTTCACCCTGGTTCGCCCCGCGCTGCTGGACGATGCCGACAGCGTGCATATTGAGGTAGCGCGCGAGATGCTGCTGCGCCACGACTATGTGACGTTGTACGCCAACGGCATTCGCTACCTGGAAAAGGCGCCGCTGCTGTACTGGTCGATGGCGGCAAGCATACGGGTTGCAATGCTTTTCGGAGTGAATCGGCCGGAGACGCTGGCCGCGGCGGCGCGGGTTCCGCTGGCGCTGGCGGTGCTCGCGCTGGCGCTGTGCTGCGAGAGCCTGGCGCGGCGCATGTTTCACTCCGCTCGTGCCGGGCTGTACAGCGCTCTCATATTGTTGTCGGGATTTGGAGTCTTCATCTTTACGCGCATTACGATTCCCGATGTGATGGTGTGTTTGTGGATCACAATATCCCTGTGGTGCCTGTGGCGCACGGAGGAGATCGACACATCGCGGGTGCCCCGTTCTTTGTCGTCTTTTGACAAAGGGCGGGGTGCTCTTCGGTTTGAAGATGTTGAAGCCCGAGACGAAGAGCACCCCACCCTTCACGATGAAACCGTGAAGGATGGGGCACCCGTTCGGTGGCTTTGTTGGGGTTTTGCTGCGGGTTGTGCGCTCAATGTGCTCACGAAAGGCCTGATTGGCGTCGTGTTTCCTGCAGGCATTGCGCTGATTTATCTATGGATGACGCGCGGTGTGCAAAGGGGTTTGCGCCGCCTGCGTGAATTATACCCATGGAGTTCTTTGCCCGTATTTTTTGTGATCGCCGCGCCGTGGCACATCCTCGCGGGGCTGGCGAATCCGACCCAGGGGCATCCTGCACCGTTCGTGTTTCTGCGTGATGCAGCTTCCCCGCTGCCGTGGGGGCACTGGCGAGTGCCTTTGCCTGCGGATGGCAATGTGCGTGGCTGGTGGTGGTTTTACTTCATGAACGAGCACGTGCTGCGCTACCTGAATCTGCGCGTGCCGCATGACTACGACACCGTGCCGCTCGCCCTGTTCTGGGGGCTGTGCCTGGTGTGGCTGATGCCGTGGTCCGCATTTGTTTTCAAGGCCGCCGGTTGGGCAGTGCCACTGCTTTCCGCGAAATGGCGAAGGCAGTTTCGACGGCACGATCTTCCGCTGAAGCGGCGTGGGTTGTTGCTGCTCACGGTATGGGCTGCGTTTGTGCTGCTGTTCTTTTCGCTTTCCACGCGGCAGGAATATTACGTGCTGCCGGCTGTTCCCGCGCTGGCGGTGTTGATTGGGGGATGGCTGGCGTATCGGGCGGTAGAAAAGACGCAGGCCGAAGCGCATCGTCGCGCGGGAAGACGTGTGACGGCGGTGCTCGCTTTGCTGGGGCTGGGCGCTGCAATTGTTTGCCTGTTCTTCATTTTGCATACGCGCGCGCCGGACCGCGACACCGATCTGGCGCAGTTGCTGCAGCAGAATCCGGGAGAATATGCGTTGAGTTTCGGGCATTTTCTGGATTTGAATGCGAAGGCGATGGGAATGTTTCGTTTGCCGCTGGCACTGACTGCGTTATGCCTTGGCGTGGGCTGGCCTGCAGCGTGGTATTTGCGAACGAGGGCTCGCGTACATGTTTCGAATCTAGTGCTGGCGGCGAGTACCTTTGGATTTTTGCTGGCCGCGCATTTGGGACTGCAGACGTTTGCTCCGGTGATCAGTTCTGCGCAGCTCGCGGAGGCTATCAGGCCACAGGTGAAGCCGGAGGATCTGGTTGCGATTCATGGTGAATACGAGTCCGGATCCACGCTGGGTTTTTATCTGAAGCGAAACGACATTCACATTCTGGAGGGACGCAGCTCGAACCTCTGGTACGGATCGTTTTTCCCTGATGCGCCGCGCATCTTCGAGACGCCTGCGAGCCTTGCCGCGAAATGGGCTGGGTCGCAGCGCATCTTCCTGTGGCAGTCGCTGACCGATCCACCCAACACCTTGCCGAAGCTGCCGGGTCCTGTGTTTGTGCTGGTGAAGAGTGGAGGCAAAGAAATCGTCAGCAATCAACCGAACAGGTGATGTTCTTTCTTCAAGGGCGTGCGGTAGCATCGGAACGACTGCAAAAATCCTATGCCCTGTGATCCCCATGAGCTTCGCCACGTGCCGTTGTTTTCGCTGCTTGACGATGATGAACTGGCTGTACTCGCGCAACAGGTAGAGATGCGCGATTTTGCAGCGATGCAGCGCATTTATAAGGCTGGTGATCCTTCGGCGCGAGCGTTCATCGTGATGAGCGGCTCGGTGCGCGTGACCTCGATCGACCAGGACGGGCAGGAGGTGCTGTTCGCTGAGCCCAAGCACGGGGACTTCTTCGGCTTTGCTTCCATGCTGGACGATGCACCGCACCAGACTACGGCGGTAGCGATCAGGGCAAGTAGCTGCGTGGAGGTGGATCGCAACGATTTAACGCAACTGCTGAAACGCAAACCCATGGCTGGGCTGGATCTGCTGACGGTGGTGGCGCGGGAGATCCATGCGACGCAGCAGCTGGTGCGGGGCCGCTCGGCGCGCAACCCGAATGAGCTGATCGATGAGCGCGAAACGTTTGGGGAGCGCATTGCGGATCGCGTTGCGTCCTTTGGCGGATCGTGGCGCTTCATCATCCTCTTCGCCGTCGTGCTGTTCGTGTACACGACCGTCCAGATCGTGCTGAAGGGCCGCGCGTGGGACCCGTATCCCTTCATCCTGCTGAATCTTTTTCTGTCGATGCTGGCGGCGATTCAGGCGCCAGTGATCATGATGAGCCAGAACCGCCAGGATTCACGGGACCGGTTGCGCTCCGAGCTGGACTTTGAGGTGAACCGGCGTTCAGAGGTTGAGATTCAGGCGTTGGCGCGCAAGTTGAATTTTCTGCATGACAAGGTCGACGATATCGACGATCGTCTGCGTGGGCCTAATGAGCCGCGTGAGCCGGAAGATTTGCAGGGCTAATCCCGAGGCGGTTTTGCCCGCTCGGAGGCGCGCCGGCACAATCGGTGCAGGCTGCGCGCGCGGGCACGTACAGCGGCGCTTGTATCGTCGAGCGCTCTTGCGATAAGCAAACGCACTCGCGCGCGCAGACCTTCATCGTGGGCACTCAGATCGAAGAGCCCTTGCAGTGCGAAGACACGCAAAAATGCGCTTGAGCTCTCGATTGCTTCGAACATGAGTTCGATTGCCAGCGCACGTTCCCGGGTACTAAGGCGCAGGCCGCCCACCACGATCATAAGATTCCAGCGTGCTTCCAGAACTGCGCACGCGAAGGCTTTGTCGATCAGACGGCCTGCGAACGGGTCGAGCGATTGTGGATGAAGCTGTTGCAGTTTCTTCAGCGCATTGCTTGCCCGGCAAAGAACGACGTCGCGGCTATCCTCCAATGCGGCGATGAGCGCTTGCAGCGTCTCTGGGTGAGCCGCTGCCTCGTTGGCGATCTCCTCTGCTGCCCCGAGGCCTCGCGCGGGACCTGCGGCCAAACGCTCACGGATGGAATGGAGCTGCGAAGTCACAACTTCTCCAGTACGCCGCGATGCAGGCGAAAGCGCTCACCGCGCCAGATCACGGTGTTACTTGCATAGCTCCAGGCCCAGAAGAACAGGCCGAGGCAGTCGCGAAGAGGTAACAAAAGCAGATCGCGAAAGACCTGCTCATCCCGCAGCAGACCCACACCGACGCTGAGGGCAACAGCTACACGCGCAAGCAGTGCGAGCGAGAGCAAAGACAAACTCCACAGGGCGAAGCCGCTGGCGAGCACCGTGGCGAATGCCCACGGCAGAACGTAAGTAAATGCGAGGCCGAGATAGCCGGCGCGGCGTGAATCGCGTGTGGAGCGGGACCAGCGCAGCTGGTGGTCCGCGAAGCCGCGCCACGTGTAGGCAGGAACGGTCGTGACGACGACTTCACCAACAAGCTCGACGCGAAAGCCGGCGCGATGAAGCCGGGCGCCGAGCTCATAGTCATCCGCGAGTAGATCGACCAGAGCCTCGAAGCCGCCGATGCTCCCGAGCGCAGTTTTGGTAGTGGCGAGCGTGGAGCCGAGGCCGAAGCGGAGGCCGCCTTCGAGCGAGCGCGCGGCGAGGACGCCGGGGATGAAATCGGTGGAGATGCCCAGGGCTTCAAGCCGCGAAAAGAGGGTGCGTTTCGCGCGGCCGATGTAGGGGACGGTGACCAGGCCGAGCGGAGTGCTGATGTGAGGGTTAGGTCGCGAGGAGTTTTGTTCAGTCTTGAGTTCTGAGTTGGAGGGTTGTGAGGGGTGTTGTTTCAGCGCGAAGGGTGTGAGGATGCGCGTGAGGTAGTCCGGCGAGACGAGGATGTCGGAGTCGTTGACGATGAGGTGCTCGTGCTGTGCGTAGGGCAGCATTTGCGTGAGCGAGGAGAGTTTCCCGTTGGGCCCGAGGCGCTCGGCGCACTCGATGAGCTGGATGGGGATGTGCGGGTACTCGATGCGGAGGCGGGCGACTTCGGCGACGGCGGGGTCGTCCAATGAGACGACGCCGAAGACGATCTCATACGGGCCCGTGTAATGCTGTGTGCAGTGACTGATAAAGCCTGCATACATGCGCGGATCGACGCCGCGCAGGGGCTTCAGGATGGAGACGGCGGGTTGGCTTTCAGTTACGTGTTTTACGGAGGAGAAGCGGCGAAACTGGCGTGCCCCCCAAAGTGCAAGGAGGCTGTAGGCGATGCCACAGAGGGTGAGCAGGGCTGTGAGGAGCGGCAGGGCGGAGAAGACGGTCACCGTTTTTAAGTGTAGTGGTGGAGGCGCGGTGCTGTGGCGCTACAAGCGAACAGCAGGTTCCCTGCGGGAATGACAAACCAGAAAAGCAAGAGCAAAAGCAGAGGCGGCAGGCGAAGCAAACGTTATTCGTAGCGCAAGGCGTCTATGGGATCGAGCGTGGAGGCTTTCCAGGCGGGGTAGATGCCGAATACGAGGCCGATGACGCAGGAGGACAGGAACGCGGCAAGCACCCAGCCCAGGCCGACCTGCGAGCTGAGTACGAAGTGCAGAAGAAAGGCGAAGAGTGAGCCTAAGGTGACGCCGATCAGGCCGCCCACGGCGCACAGCACGATGGCTTCGACGGTGAACTGCAGCAGGATGGTGGCGCGGGTGGCGCCGATGGCCTTGCGGACGCCGATCTCGCGGGTACGCTCCGTCACGCTGACGAGCATGATGTTCATGACGCCGACGCCGCCCACCATCAGGCCCACGGCGCTGAGGCCGAGCATCAGCAGAAAGAGGCTGCTGGTGATCTGCGACCAGAGTTTGGTGATGGAGTCAGGGCCGGAGATGGAGAAGTTATCTTCCTTGGTGTTGGCCACCTTGCGGCGGCGGCGCAGAAGCTCGCGCACCTCGTCTTCCGCGATGGGCTTGTTTTTCTGGTCATCGAATTTGGCGCTGATCCAGTAGTCGAGGACCTCCGGATGGAGCTTCTTGAAGGTGGTGATGGGCATGTAGACCATGTTGTCTTCGGGGTTTTTGCCGCCGCCGAAGGCTGATTTGCGCTTGTCCATGGTGCCGATGACGGTGAAGGCGCGGCCTTCGACGGCGATCTGCTTGCCGACCGGATCGGCTTCGCCGAAGAGTTCTTCCGCGGTGTCGTGGCCGATGATGGCGACGTCGGAGGCGCGGTCCTGGTCAAAGGGCGTGAAGTAGCGCCCGGCCACGATCTTTTCATCGTAGACATCGCCGTTGGAGAAGCTGTCGCCAGTGATGATGATGTGCTCGGCTTTGTGATTGCCGTACTTCGCCGTGGCGGTGCCGGTGTTCCACTGCTGACTCTGGTAGCGGAGAGATGCCCCGGCGGCGACGATGTGCGGCAGCTGGCCGATGGCGAGCATGTCGCCGTAGGTAAGCTGTTTGCGGGCGAGCATCTCCGTGGTGGGATTGATGGTGATGGGCGGCAGGCGCGAGATCCAGAGAACATTGGTGCCGAATTGCCGAACCAGGTCCGAGACGGTGTTATCGAGGCCGTTGATGACCGAGGAGATCGCGATGACGGTGATGACGCCGATGACGATGCCGAGGATGGTGAGGCTGGAACGCAGCTTGTTGGCGCGCAGGGTGTCGAGCGCCATGATGACGGCTTCGCGCTGCTGGGTTGCTTTGAGTGAGGCCATGGGAACTCCGGTGATGCGACTCTGGACCTTGCGGAAGGGAAAAGCAGATCCCTGCGCTGCGCTACGGGATGAAAATTCTTGGAGCCATCTAAAATTCCGACCGCAGCGCGACGATGGGGTCAAGGTTGGCGGCCTTGCGTGCGGGATAAACGCCGAAGAAGATGCCGACGGAACCGGCGACGCCCAGCCCGGCAAAGATGCTCCATAGCGCGATGCTGGAGGGGAAGCTGAGGGCGATGGTGATGACCTCAGCGGCGCCGACGCCGAGGATGACGCCCAGCACACCGCCGACCAGCGCCATGGTCGCGGACTCGAGCAGGAATTGCAGCAGAATATCGGGCTTGCTGGCGCCGAGGGCCTTGCGGACGCCGATCTCACGGGTGCGCTCGGTGACGCTGACGAGCATGATGTTCATGATGACGATGCCGCCGACTACAAGCGAGATGGCGGCGATAGCTACGGCGACGAGCTCAAAGGAGCTGGAGATCTGTGACCAGAGGGAAAGCAGGCTGTCGCTGGATTCGATGGTGAAGCTGTCGGGGGTGCCGGGGCGGTCGTGGCGCAGGCTGCGCAGCAGAACGCGGCTCTCGTCCTCGGCGGTGTCCATGGAAGCGCCGCCACCGCCGCGGACGGCGATCGAGATAGTCTTGGCGGCGCCGTAGGTGCGCTGGTAGGCGGTCAGCGGAATGGCGACCCAGTCGTCCTGGCTGATGCCGAGGGTCTTGCCCTGTTTTTCTCCCAGCCCGACGATGGTATAAAGCGAACCATCTACCCGGATCTCCTTGCCGATGGGGTCGGCGTCTTCGAGCAGGTTTTCTTCGATGTCGGTGCCGACGATGGCGACGTGGGTGCCGTGCTCCTCCTCAGCCTGGGTAAAAGAGCGGCCTTCGGTGATGTTGAGGTTGGTGAGCTCCGGCATGAGCGCGGTGTAGCCGCGAATCTGGGTACTGGTGCTGGAGTGCTTGCCGGCGACAATGGTGCCCGTGGTCGTCTCGCTGGCCCCAACGGCGAGGCAGCTGCGGCACTCTTCCTGAACGGTGTGGTACTCCTGCAGCCCCAGCACCTTGCGCTTGGTGTAGCGGATGTAGTCGTCATAGTCCGTGACGACGGTGGGCATCTGGGCGACGGTGAAGACGTCGGCGCCGAAGGTATTGATTTTGGTGGCGACGAAGCGATTTGCGCCGTTCACCAGCGTAACCACCGCGATGACGGACGCGACGCCGATCACCACGCCCAGCAAGGTGAGCACGGAACGCAGCTTGTTGGCCCAAAGGGAGGCCAGCGCCAGCCGAATCGCGTCTTTTTTCTCCATCGCCATTTTTCCATCGCCAGGTGGTGCCGGTAGCGAGAGTGTACCTTTCGGGTGCGTTGGCGCTTCTACGAAAAGTGGGGCGATGTGGTTCTGTGCCGTGTAGAAGTCAGGCATTTCGACGGCACAGACGTTTCGACGGGACAAAGGGTGATCCGCTGCGGCGATTGGCCGGAAGCTGGGACAATCATGCATCCTACAAGACACTGGCAATCAGCCGGGAGGGTGCACGTTTGAGCCAGGCTTATCTGAACCGTATCGCTACTGCTGTGCCGGATCACGACGTGCACGGCGCGTTTGTCGCCTTTGCCGACGGGCTGCTTGCCGGAGCGAACGAGACCCGCGTGCGTGCGGTGTTCAACCGGATGGCGTCGCGTTCCGGCATCGAGCACCGGTACTCCGTGCTGACGCCGAACCAGGCCTCGACCGAATTTCACATCAATGCCCATGAGTTTTACCGCAACGGCGCGTTTCCGCATACGGCGGATCGCATGAGCGTGTATGAGCGTTTTGCGCCGGTGCTGATGCGGCGGGCGCTGGACCGACTGAAATTAAGCCCGGCCGAACGCGAGGCGATCTCGCATGTAGTGGTCACGACCTGCACGGGGCTGTATGCGCCGGGGCTGGACTTCGAGGCCGTCGACCACCTGGGGCTGCGCACTGATGTGGAGCGCACCATGATCGGCTTCATGGGCTGCTATGCCGCGATCAACGGATTGAAGACAGCACGGCACATCGTGCGTTCCGAGCCGGAGGCCAAGGTGCTGATGGTGAACCTGGAGCTGTGCACGCTGCATCTGCAGGAGACCATCGATCTGGAGCAGGTGCTGAGCTTTCTGGTGTTCGCGGATGGGTGTGCCGCCAGCCTGATCTCCGCCGATGCGATGGGCTTTTGCATGGATAGCTTCCGGGCCGTGATGATCCCGACCACACGCGAGCTGATCACGTGGAAGATCGGCGGTGTGGGCTTCGACATGCTGCTGAGCGGGCAGGTGCCGGGCGCGATTGCCAAGGCGCTGGTGCACGGCGGGACCGAGGTGCTGGGCGATGTGCACAAGGACGAGATCGCATTGTGGGGGGTGCACCCGGGCGGCAAAAGCGTGCTGGATGCCGTGGAGCGCGGGCTGGGACTGCGGCCGGATGCCCTGAACTGCTCGCGCGAGGTGCTGGAGCGTTTCGGCAATATGAGCTCGGCGACGGTGATGTTCGTGCTGGAGCGGCTGATGGCGGAGGCCAAGGGTGGCGACCGGGGCTGCGCGATGAGCTTTGGTCCGGGATTGACCGCGGAGACGATGCTTTTTCATGCGGTTTAGGGCGGGAAAGCAGGTTCCCTGCGGGAATGACAGAAAGAAAAGCAAAGGCAAACGCGGGTTTCCTCCCGTTCGACTGCGCTCAGGGCGAATGACAACGAAAAGGCAAGGGCAAACGCGGATTCCCTTCGGGAATGACACAAAAAAGGCTTCGACGCTGGACTTCGACAGGCGTGCCGATCCGGCGGATTTGCCGGAGTGGATGGATGAGCCCTGCAGCTACGCGGAGTTTCGCGACTGCGTGGCCGATCTGGGCTCCGTGAACCGCTGGACGTTTGGGTACCGGCCAACCTTGAGCTTTTTGCGGCAGGTGGCTAAGGCACGGAGCTCGTCAGGACAGAGGTTGCGGGTGGTGGATGTGGGTTCAGGCGGCGGAGATACCCTGCGGCGCATTGCTCTTTGGGCGTGGCGGCGCAAGATCGGCGTGGAGCTCACCGGGATCGACCTGAATCCTCATGCGACGGAGGCGGCAAGGGAGTTTTCGGCGGCTGACAAGCGGTTTGCGGCGATTCGCTGGGTGACCGGGAACGTCTATGCGGAGCCGGCGGCGCAAAGCTGCGATCTGGTGCTGAGTGCGCTGATGACCCACCATATGCGCGACGCGGAGGTTGTGCAGTTTCTCCGCTGGATGGAGAAGACGGCCAGGAGAGGCTGGTTTATCAACGATCTTCTGCGCAGCGCGAAGGCCTACCGGCTGTTCCGCATCCTCGCCAAGGTGAAGCGCTGGCACCCGTTTGTGCAGCACGATGGGCCGGTGTCGATTCGGCGCGCGTTTCGCGAGGAGGACTGGAGGCGCCTGCTGGCCGAGGCGGGTGTGCCGCTCGACGGCGTGCGCATGGAGCAGCCGGTGCCGGGGCGGCTGTGCGTGACGAGGCTGAAATGAGCGGACCGGCGCACGAAGCGGAGATTCTTGTGATGGGTGGAGGCCTGGCGGGACCGGCGGCGGCGATCGTTCTGGCCCGAGCCGGGCGGCGGGTTACGCTGCTAGAGCGCGAATGGGAGCCAAGACATAAGGTTTGCGGCGAATTTCTGAGCGCGGAGGCGCTGCAGCTGCTCCGTTTTCTCGGCGTATCGCCGGTCGCGCTGGGTGCGGTGCCGGTGCATGGCGTGCGGTTGTGCTCGGGCCGTCATGCCACGCGGGCGGAGCTGCCGTTTGCGGCGATGTCGCTGACGCGGCGGCGGCTGGATCCGGCGTTGCTGATGGCGGCGGAGGCTGCCGGGGTGCAGGTGGTGCGCGGGGCGTCGGTTGAGTTGCTGGTTCGCGAGGGGGACGGGTGGCGGGTAGAGGTTGGAGGCGGAGCGACTTTTTCCGCGCGGGACGCCGTGCTCGCCACGGGCAAGCACGAGCTGCGTGGATTTGTGCGGCCTGCGGGGCCACAGGGCGATCTGGTGGGCATGAAGATGTATCTGCGGCTCGCGCCGGGACAGGCGGCGGCGCTGGCGGGGCATGTGGAACTGCTGCTGTATCCGGGAGGGTACGCCGGGCTGCAGCCCGTGGAGGACGGCGTCGCCAACCTGTGCGGTCTGGTGCAGAGAAAACTGCTGGGGAAGCTGGGCGGCTGGGAAGGGCTGCTGACGCAGATGCGGGAGAGCAGCTCGCATGCCCGGGAACGCCTGGCGGGCGCTGAGCCGTTGCTCCCAAAGCCGCTGGCGATCGCCCCGATTCCTTACGGCTTTGTGCGCCGGTCGGCCGTGGGCGAGCGATTGTGGGCCGTGGGCGACCAGGCGGCGGTGATTCCGTCGTTTACGGGGGATGGGATGTCGATCGCCCTGTACAGCGGGGTGCGGGCGGCGGAGAGCCTGCTGCGCGGCGAGACGGCGGCGGACTTCCAGCGCCAACTGCACGCGGAACTGCGCTGGCAGGTGGCACGCGCCACGGCGGTCTCTCGCGCGCTGGTCTGGGAACCTTCTAAATGGGTGGTCGCCGGCGCGGTGCGGCTCCTGCCCAGCCTGTTGCGCGGCACGGCTCGAGCGACGCGCCTTCCCGGCGGCGCGATAGAGGCACTTTCAGCCGAGATTTAGGCATGGTCGGATCATGTCTTCAGGCATTCCCTCAGCGGCTGAAGCCGCGTTCCTGCAGCTGATTTATGTACGGCCTGAAGGCCGTACCCTTCAATCTTACGTACCCTCTGAAGGCTGTACCCTTCAACCTTACGTACGCTCTGAAGGCCCTACCCTTCAACCTTATGTACGGCCTGAAGGCTGTACCCTTCAACCCTTATGTATGGCCTGAAGGCTGTACCCGTTATAGACGAACTTAAGCAAAGATTTTAGGTGTTTTCACGTGAGCGAAGCGGGGGTATGCTGTGCGCGTGAGCGACCCTTCCGCAACCCGGTTAGCAGCCGTTGACGCCTATATCGCGAAGGCGAAACCGTTCGCGCAGCCGATTCTCAACCACCTTCGCGAGGCGGTTCACCGGGCTGCTCCCGGCGTTGAGGAACAGATGAAGTGGTCGCGGCCGTTCTTTGTTTACCGCGGCGTCATTCTGGGCAACATGTCGGCGTTCAAGGAACACTGCTCCTTTGGGCTGTGGGGCGGCGGGATAGCGGCCAAGCTGCGCGAGGGTGGTGTCGCGTCCGGCGAAGGCATGGGCTCCTTCGGCAAGCTCACCTCGCTTGCCGGGCTGCTGGACATCGCGGAGCTGGACGGCTACATCCGGGATGCCGCCGAGCTGATCGGCTCCGGCACACGTACGAAGTCGATTCAGCGAGTGGCAAAGCCGGCTCGGGAAGCAGAGCCGCTACCCGAGGTGCTTAAGGCGGCGCTGAACGCTAATCCTGAAGTAGCCAGGAGGTTCGCGGAGCTGAGTCCAAGCTGCCGGCGGGAGTATGTGGAGTGGATTGGGGGCGCCAAACGCGAGGAGACGCGGGCCAAGCGCGTCGTCTCGGCGCTGCAAATGATTGCCGAGGGAAAAAATCGGGACTGGAAGTACGAGCAGCGTAATACGGGACCACCCAGACGAAATACAGGGGTCTCTCCACTACGCGGACGATAAAACCGTCCGCTCCGGTCGAGATGACGCCTCATGATGACGCCTCGTGATAATGGCTACTTTGCACTAAGAAACGCTACGGCACGAGTACGATCTTGCCGATGCCGCCCTTTTCGGCGACAGCCTGGGCCTCGCCGGCATGGGCCAGGGGCAGGACGCGATCGATGGGCAGCTTCAGCTTGCCATCGCGCAGGGCTTCGCCATAGTGGACGATCGTTTCGGTTTTGGGTTCCGCCATTATGGGCTTTACGCGGACCAGAGGATGCAGCTCCGCGTCCTTGGGCGGGCCGACCAGGCTGCCATATGCGCCGCCGGGCTTGACCTTGGCCAGCAGCTTGGGCGCGAGCTTGCCGCCAACGGTGTCGGCCACGGCATCCAGTAGGCCGAGCCGGGCGAGATCGTCGTCGTTGTCGAGGTTGATGGCGGCTATGGCGCCGAGTGACAGCGCCTCATCCATCTGTTTCCTGCGCACACCCGCAATCACCTTGGCGCCGAGCTCGAGTGCGCAGAACAGGGCGCAGCGGCCGACGCTGCCCATGGCGCCCGTGAGCAGGATCGTCTGCCCAGCCTGCACCCCGGTGGCGTCCCGGATGAGCTGGTCGCCGGTGAGCGAGACGAGCGGGAGGGAGCCGGCGGCGGTCATCTCCAGGCCTTCGGGGACGCGTACGAGATCGGCTGCCGGAACGACGCACAGCTCGGCGTAGGCCTTCTGGGCTAGCGCAAAGACCTTATCGCCCTCCTTGAAGCCTTTCACGCCTTCGCCGATCGACTCGACGATTCCGGCGACGTCGCGGCCGAGAATGCCGGGAAACTCAACCGGGAAACGCTCTTTGGCATCGCCGGAGCGCATCTTCCAGTCCACCGGGTTGACGCTGGCGGCCAGCACACGAACGCGAATCTCACCCGGGCCAGCCTCGGGGTCCTCAAAGTCCTCGTACTTCAGCTTGGAGGGCCCCCCGTACTCATGCAAAACCGCTGCTTTCATCGCGTCACAATCCTCTGGGCCTTTGGATGCGGGAGGTGTTGCGCGCGGCTGGGCCGGCTGCTAGGCACGAATCCAGCGGTCCAGCCGGAAGGCCTCCTGGCGTTCGGTGTAATCGAGGGTGAGCAGCGGAGTGGAGGCGATCATTTCGTGTACCCTGTCGCCGCTCATGCGGTGGTCGTCCGAGGCGCCCAGCCAATGGGAGGCGAGCAGCGTATCCCCGGAGTGCAGGGCAGTGACCAGGCTGGTCACGATGCCGAGCCAGTCGGCGGGGCTGAAGTAATAGCCGATCTCGCTCAGCACGATCAGATCCGGCGGCTGAGTTCCCGGGCTTTGCAGATTCCCGGCTGCTTCCGTGAGAGATTTGCAGGAGATTTCAACCTGAGGAAGGTGCGCGCAGCGTTGTTTTGCTTGCGCCACAGCCGTCGGTGAAAAGTCGCAGGCGTTAACCGTATCGCAAACGGATGCGAGGCGTTCGGTCAGAACGCCTACGGAGCAGCCGGGCTCGAAGCCGCGACGATAGCGGCGATGGTTCAGGGCCGCGAGGATAATGTCATATCGCTGCAGTTCGTAGGCGTTCTTTGCGAAGTCCCAGGGATCGGCCTTTTTCTGGTACTTCGCCTCGAAGAATTCGGGGCTGGATTTGTCGGGAGCACGGCGGAAGAGACGCATGGTCATGAGAGTGTCTTCGCAGCTGGAGCGAAAGGCGAGTCAATCTTTTTTCTTTGAGTGAAGGCTGATCCCATGCGCGGACGGAATCGACCCAGGCTCGATTTCGCCACATGGCATCCAAAGCTGCGGGACGACAAATTGAAAGTGGGATGGCACATTTAACAATCTAGAGCGCAGACCGAACGAAGGTTCAGGCTTCGCTGGCGGCCCGCAAAACAAAAGCCGTGATCGCGTCGGCATCTGCCTGGACTTCGTCTTTACCTACCCGATCCATTCGGCGCTCCGTGGCTCCGCGGATCATGTCAAGAATCATCCAGGAGAGCGCGGCGTAGTCGGCTTTCTGGATCTCGCCACGACGGATGCCCTCCTCGAAGAGGCTAAGGAAGTGCTGTTGGCCTGAGCGGAGAAGATCGTTGGTCTGGCGGCGGTGGCGTGGCTCGCGGCCCAACGTGAGGAGCAGCCGATACAGCGTCTGATGCCCGGTCCAGAAGTGCAGCCGCACGGCAACGGCGGCGGCAATCTTTTCCCGAAAACTGGCGGCGGCGTTGATGCGTTCCGCAGCCTGCAGTTGAAGTTCGTGGACGGCATGGGCGATGGCCGCGGAGTAAAGCGCCTCCTTCGAGCGGAAGTAGAGATACAACGTGCCCTTTGCGATTTTGGCGGCGTGCGCGATGTCCTCGGCGCGGGCGGCCTCAAAGCCATGACGGCTGAACACCTTCACCGCCGCGCGCACGATGTCCTGCCGGCGCAGGTCTGTGACGGCGGTTGCGCGGGCGCGGGGTTTGCGTTTCGTGGCGACAGCGGAAGCCATGCGCACCACCGTAGCACAAGAGGCCTGCAGCTGATTCTGAATCCCGAAGCTCCGCCGCGATCTCTAATGACCCTGGAGTCATAAAAATGACCGGCGGGTCAGGCATAAAAGAACCCGAGGAAGAGCAAGCAGTCTCCCCGACGATCAACGAGGCTGCGGAAGATGCGATTGCCCAGGCGGAAGAGGCGCTTGCGGCACGGGCAACAGAGTTTGAGCCGGGCGTGCCGCTCAATCCGCCTCCCGGCTTCACGCAGAATGCACCGGAACCGCAAGAGTCCGAGCGCATATTTAACCCCTGGATCATCGCCCTGGTGGTCACGATGGGCACCTTCATGGAGGTGCTCGACACGTCGATTGCCAATGTGGCGCTGCCGCATATCGCCGGCGCCCTTTCAGCGTCGCAGGATGAGTCGACCTGGGTGCTGACCAGTTATCTTGTGGCGAATGCAATTATTCTGCCGATCTCCGGCTGGATCTCTTCCGTGCTGGGCCGCAAGAACTTCTATCTGATCTCCGTTGTGCTGTTCACGGTATTTTCCGCGGCCTGCGGCATCGCGCCGACGCTGGGTTTGCTGGTCGTATTTCGCGTATTGCAAGGGCTGGCCGGCGGTGGCCTGCAACCCAGCGTGCAGGCCATTCTGGCCGATGCCTTTCCGGGTGAAAAACGCGGCATGGCGATGGCTGTTTATACCGTCGCAATCCTATGCGCGCCGGTGCTGGGCCCCACGCTGGGCGGATGGATCACCGATAACTATTCGTGGCGCTGGATTTTCTATATCAACATCCCGGTGGGTGTACTGTGTGCGTTCTTCACGCGTATGGTGCTTCGGGACCCTGCCCATCTGATCGCCGCGCGGCTTGCGCGCAAGGGACAGAAGCTGAAGGTGGATGGCGTGGGGCTCGGACTGGTGGCAGTCGGTCTTGCTTCGCTGGAGATCGTGCTGGATCGCGGACAGGAGCTTGACTGGTTCGGCAACAGTTTCATTGCCTGGAGCGCGGGCATTGCCGTTGTCTCGATCATTGGTGCGATCTGGTGGGAGCTGCGGGTGAAAAACCCCGTCGTTAACCTGCGGCTCTTGAAGGAGCGCAATTTCCTGTTCTGCTGCACGATTATCCTGGGACTGTATACGGCACTGTACGCGTGCACGTTTCTGCTGCCGCAGTTCATGCAGGAGCTGCTTGGCTATGACGCAACTACAGCAGGTATCGCGGTTTCACCCGCAGGCCTGGTGACGATGGTTGAGGTTCCCATCGTCGGCTGGCTGCTCAGCCGGGGCACAGATGCCAGAAAGCTGATTGCGGTGGGCATCTTCACGATCACTTTTGGCACCTATTGGCTCTCGCTCGGGAATCTCGGTGTCGCCGAGAGCAATCTGGTCTGGCCGCGCGTGGTTCAGGTGATGGGTCTCGGCATGACGACCGTGCCCATCAGCACCATCATGTTTCGGTTTCTGCCCATGGAGCAGACCTCCAACGCCGCGGGCATCTACGCATTGGTGCGCAACGAGGGCGGCTCCATCGGCATTGCGCTTTCGAGCACGTTTTTGCAGCGCACGGCGCAGGCACATCAGACCTATCTCGGAGCGAATCTTTCTTCTTCCAGTGCCATGGTGCAGGGAGCGGCACATGCTGTAAACGGCTCGCAGGGATTCGATATAGCCAATCGCGGCTATGCGAGCATGTCGCTGCTGTATGGGCAGCTGCAGCGCCAGGCCACGCTGCTGGCCTACATGGACCAGTACCGCATGTTCGCGTATCTGCTGCTGGCCATGGCTCCGTTGGTGCTGCTGCTGAAAAAGCCACCGAAGGTTATCGGCAAGATCGAACTCGAAGCGCACTAGTGTGAAGACGCAGTCGCCGGAGGTGTTGACGCTGCCAGATGGGCTGCTTTCTCGGCTGCCGCCGCTTCACCCGGGGTTCCTCGCCCGCAGGAGTTCCGTGGTCTTGAGGCCATGCCACTCCCGATCGGCATCCCCGGCGGTCCGTTCATCTGCTTTGGCAGGAACGAACTTCTCCGGATCGAGATCGAATGCCTGCGTGCGCGCTCAACCAGCGCGGCACGAAGAATCGCCTCCGCCGTGTCTGATGGCAAAATGTAAATGCGCATTCACGTACTAACACCCGTATGTGAATGCTAATTTACATACGGGTGTGCAAGTACGACTGCTTTACGTTGAGCTCTACAAGTGTGCAGGAGAGGACGAACGAAAAGCAGATCCCTTCGCTTCGCTGCGGGACGACAAATTATAGGGCTACGGGATGACAAGCCATAGGGCAGCAGGTTGACAAAGGAAAAAATACCAGCCCATGTACGCACATAAACGGCAGTAGCCCGTATAGCAGCAGATTGGGACGAGACGGTGTCCAGGCTGCGATCTAGGAACCAGGCGTGAAGTCGCGGATCTGTTCAACCGCCTTCGCGTCGAGATGCTGCAGCAGATTCACCATAAGGTTGACGGTACGGTCGAAGTCTCCGCGATTGACGATGCCGTTGTGGGCGTGCGTATAGCGCACAGGTACGACGATATTCAGTGTTGGCGCCCCGGTTCCGCTCTCCTGCATCTCTGCTGAATCATCGCCATAGCCTTGAACGAGATCGAGTTGTAGAGGGATGTTGCTGGCCTTGGCTGTGTCTTCGACGAAACGCACCAATTTGCGATTGGGAATGGCGCTGGAATCGTAGAGGAAGATACCGGGGCCCCCGCCTAGATGAGCCTGCGTCTCCTCCAGGTGTCCTCCCTGGTCATTGGCGATGCCGCCCTCAATGGCTAGTCCAAGATCCGGCTTCACCAGGTTGGCAGCGGTTCTGGCGCCGCGCAGGCCGATCTCTTCCTGTGTGGTCGCCACGAAGAAGAGCTGGTTTGCATGGGGAAGTTTGGCCATACGCTGCATGGCTTGGAGCAGCACGGCGCAGCCGATGCGATCGTCCCATGCCTTGCCGAGGTAGTTCTGCGAGCCGTTCATCACCCGAAATGGTGAGTCTGGGACCACGGGATCGCCGGGCTCGACGCCCATGGCAGCGGCTTCGGAGGGATTTCTGGCTCCGATATCGAGGAAAATAGAGTCGCGGGGAATGACCAGGGTACGCTCCGTGGGTGTGGCGACGTGGATGTCGCGAATGCCAGTTACCGCCACCACGGGCCCTTTGCTGCCCAGGATCACCCAGCGCTGGTCCACGAGCGCCTGGTCGAGCCACCCTCCCAGCATCTGCATGGTGAGCTGGCCATTGGGAGCGATGCGGCGCACCATTCCCCCAAGCTCATCCATGTGGGCGTCGATCATGATGCGTGGTCCCGTGGAGCCCACTTGGGCGATTACCGATCCCATGCCGTCATAACGGATCGGCGCAGTGGCGGCATCTTTCATTTCAGCGACCATGATGCCGCGCACAGCGTCCTCGGCACCCGGAGGCCCGGGCGCATCGGACAGCTTTTGCAACAATTGCGTCGTTGGATCGGCTTGTTGGGCTTGCACCAGGCAGGGCTGGAGGGAGAAAAGAAGGAGCGCCGCGAGCAGGAAGACCTTTGGATGGAGTCGCATACGCGCAGCGTACCATCTACTGTGGTGGGAGAAACGGTGCGACCCAGAATTGGCATTCCGCTGCCTACGTCGGCTGACCTGGCGTACAACAACCGGAGTTGGCCGGAGTACGCCTCCGCAGTTCGGCTTTCTGGAGGCGATCCCGTGCCGATTCCGCTGGGTAGTGCTGAGGCGACACGGGAGCTGGTGAAGAGCTGTTCCGGCTTCGTGTTGCCCGGAAGCCCTGCCGATGTCGATCCGAGCCGCTATGGGCACAGTCCGGAGCCTGGGACCGCGCCAGCCGACGACTGTCGCGAGCAGTGCGATCAAACCATTCTCGAGTACGCAGAGACCGCAACCGCGCCGATGTTGGGCATCTGTTTTGGGCTGCAGTCAGTGAACGTGGTGCAGGGAGGGACACTTGTACAGGATCTGCGGCCTGTTCCCGTGAATCATGGGGCGGGAGCCCGGGTGAAGGTCGCTCACTCCGTTCTGGTGGCGGGAATGAGCCTTGTCGGCGGGCTGCTTACCCAGACCGAGGCTCCCGCTGAGGGTCAGTTCAGGCGTCTGGCTGTGAACTCGAGTCATCATCAGGCAATTGCAATCCCGGGACAGGGGTTTGCTGTTGTGGCCCGGTCCAGCGAGGATGGAGTCGTGGAGGCCGTAGAGGGCTACGTAGGGCGAGCGGCATTCGTCGGAGTGCAATGGCATCCTGAGCGTAGCTATGAGGTGAGCCAGGCTTCCCGATCGCTGTTTGCGTGGCTGGTGTCCGCGGCTGCCGATGCGGTTGTGCACGGGGGAGCGCCCGTTCGTGCTGACGTTATCTGAGGAGCTCATAGCGGAGTTGCTTGAACCATATCTCGTGGGAGCGTGGGGAGCTGTTGGCGATGGAGTCAGCAAGCCTGGATTCTGCACACAGAGCGCGCCGGAGGCGTTGTATCCAAAATTGAGGGTGTATCTGGAGTTGCTGCTCCGCTGGAACGCGCGGACGAATTTAACCGCGATTCGGGAGCCTAGGGAGATTGTTCAACGCCATTTTGGCGAGAGCCTGTTTGGAGGATCCGTCCTGTCTTCGCGATTGAGGGAGGGTGCTGCCCTGCTGGATTTTGGCTCTGGAGCAGGATTTCCGGGGATTCCGATCCAGCTGCTGTTGCCCGGAGTACGCGTGACGGTAGCTGAATCGCAGGGCAAGAAGGCGGCGTTCCTGCGGGAGGTGGTGCGGGCGCTGGAGTTGGAGAGCGCTGTATGGAGTAAGCGCGTGGAGATGATGCCGAGCGAGGTCTCGTTTGCGGCTGTGACAATGCGTGCGGTTGATAATCGCGAGGATGCTGTAGCGAAGGCTTGGGAGCGGGTTGCAGACGGGGGATGGCTGATGAGGATGACCGCTGGACATCATGGCGGGGGTACAGAGGATGTAAGGATTCCGGGCTTGTCCGCTGGATATCTTCAGCTTGACCGCAAGGTTTTCCTTTAGACGGGTATCGTTGTTCCACGTGGAACTCTCCCAATGTGGTGAAGCCGTAGCGCGTGATCGGACTCAAGCGGAAGCATTTCATGCAAACATGAAACAAAAGCAGGTCCGTCGATGCGCTCAGAATGACAATGTCTGTGGCGTGAGCTTCAGACTTTGGAAGCCAACAAAGAAGCCTAAAAACTATCCTGTTCCACGTGGAACAGCGTGACTGGGGCCCGGATGAATCCATCATGCTGAATCCAGCCGAGCTATCTGATAGCCTGATCTCGCACCTATGTCAGCCTCGCCCAACGGTCAGCGACCGCAAGTATCAACCTCCGCCCGCGTGATCGCCGTCGTAAATCAAAAAGGTGGCGTGGGTAAGACCACGACCGCGATGAACGTGTCCGCGGCTTTCGCACTCGACGGGGTATCTACGCTGCTGGTGGACTGTGATCCGCAGGCAAACGCGACCAGCGGATTTGGGATCGCAAAAGGCGGCGAGCGGGATTCCATCTATGAGGTGCTCATGGGGGGAACGCCAGCCACGGACGCGATTCAGCCCACCTCGATAGAGCACCTCGCTATCGTTCCGGGGTCGCGAAACCTGATTGGCGCCAATCTGGAGTTGGTGGAGCTGGATAACCGGGAACGCCGGCTTCGTGACGCCCTCGAAACTCTAAGAGGCAGCTACACCTTCATTCTTCTGGATTGTCCGCCGGCTCTGGACCTGCTGACGTTGAACGCCCTGGTCGCAGCGGACAGCCTTCTCGTTCCCATGCAGGCGGAATATTTCGCGCTGGAAGGGATATCGGAGCTCATCGCGACGTTGGATCGGATCGCAGGGACGTACAACCCGGGTTTGGGCCTTGAAGGCGTGTTGCTGACGATGTATGACGAGCGCACCAATCTTTCGCAGCAAGTTCGCGAAAATCTGCAGCAGTTCTTCGGTGAAAAGCTCTATAAGACGACGATTCCCCGGAACGTGCGGCTTGCCGAGGCTCCTAGTCATGGGCAGCCGGCAGTGACGTATGATCCCCGTTCGAGGGGGGCTGAAGCCTATAAGGAGCTTGCTCGCGAGATCTTGCAACACAATGGCATTGTGATTCCAAGTGGAAAAGAACAGGCGGCCACGCCGGCGTCCGAAAACGCGGAAGCTGAGCCGGAACCGCGAAAAGCTGCGAGCCGTGGCTGGGCTTTCAAGCGGAAGTCGAGGTAAGGAGATATGGCAAATACCGGTGTTCCGGAGCCGAAACGGCGTGCTCTCGGCAAGGGGCTGGATTCACTTCTGCCGCCAAAACCAGCACCGGTTGCCGCTGTACCGGTCCCGCAGAGTGCGCCGCACGGCAGGCCTTTGGAGATCGCCGTTGACCTGATCGACCGTAATCCCTTTCAAACGCGCTCAAACTTCGATGAAGCAAAGCTCAGCGAACTGGCCGCTTCCATCACCGCATCCGGGGTGGTGCAGCCTTTGATCGTGCGTCCCGGTGCGGGTGGCCGGTACACGCTGATCACCGGTGAGCGTCGACTCATGGCTAGCAGACAGGCTGGAAAAGTGACGGTTCCGGTCGTCGTGCGAGACGTATCCGATCAGCAGACGATGGAGATGACGGTTGTGGAGAATCTGCAGCGCGCGGATCTGAATCCGATGGAGCAGTCGCGCGCTTACGACCGTCTTAGCCGCGAGTTTCACTTGACCCAGGAGCAGATGGCGGAGCGCACGGGCAAGGATCGGGCCTCGGTGGCTAACTTTCTTCGTTTGCTGCGGCTTCCGGACGATGTACAGCAGCGGGTGGAATCGGGCGAACTCACCTTCGGTCATGCGCGGGCACTGCTGGCGCTGCCGTCTCCTGAAGCCATCGGCACGGCGGCGCAGAAGGTGGTCTCACTTGGCCTGAGTGTGCGAGCCACTGAAAGCATGGTTCAGGGCTTTCTGAATCCCGAAGGGAAGGCCGCCGCCGAGAAGCCCGCCAAGGTTCTGGATCCAAACGTCAGAGAGGCTCAGGAGCAGCTTCGGCGTAAGCTCGGGCTAAAGGTCACCATTGAGGATAGACGTGGTAAAGGCCGGGTGATTATCGAATACAGCGGGGTCGATGACTTCGATTCGATTCTCAATGCGTTGGGCGAGGGAGCCTAGAAGATGCCGGCCAGACATCTGACTAAACAACGTGTGTTCACTTCCCGCTGCTACTTGCCAATCACCGCCCTACTCAGCGCCTGTGCGATAAGCGGACAGCAGCCTGGCGGTTGCGCTCGGCACCGATGCGGCCGTGTATCCGCATGATTTGAATGCGCATGAACTGGAGGTCTACGTGCGGGACTACGGGATGATACCGCTGGCTGCTCTGCAGACCGCGACGCTAAACCCAGCGGACCTGATGGGGTGGACGGATCGGGTGGGTGCGATCCAGCCGGGCAAGTGGGCTGACGTGATTGCCGTGAAAGGTGACCCAATGCAGGACGTGAAAACGCTGCAGCATGTGTCTTTTGTGATGAAGTGCGTGGTTGTGTACAAGGATAAGGCACAGCCGCAGGCGGTCGATCGTCTTACGGCTGTAGCAAGCCGTCAAGAGAACGTTCCAGCAGTGCAAGGGAGTTTCTGATGCGGGCGACTACTTGGGAGTACAGGCTTCGATTTCTTCTTCACGGCCTGATCTATGTTCTGGGCTTTCTGCCGTGGGAGCCGTATCTTGGGCTGACGTCGAAGTCCACATGGCTGATCCTGAGTGCCCGGCTCGCGCGGCAGGGTTGGCTGGGATTTCAGGCGGCTACGGTGGTTTTGCTGAGCATTGCCATCCTGTTCGCGGCGGCAGGCGCCTGGCTGCGGGTCTGGGGATCGGCGTATGTGGGCGCCAGCATCGTGAATTCGTCCTCGATGCATGGGACCGCGATGCTCGCGGACGGGCCGTACCGCCGCACGCGCAATCCACTGTACCTCGGAACGCTGCTGCACACCGTCGGGATCGCCCTGCTGATGCCCCTGGCGGGGGCAATCTTCGCCATTGCGGCGATCTGGATTCTGCAGGTACGGCTGGCGTTGGCGGAGGAGCCATTCCTGGAGTCTCGGTTTGGACAGGCCTATCTGAATTACAAGGCCCGTGTGCCGCAGTTTCTGCCGTCACCAAGAGCGCTGGTGCCCGCGGCAGGCGCCCGCGCGCATTGGGGGCTGGCGTTTATGGGGGAGATCTACGTGGTGGGCGTTGTGTTCACGCTGGCGGCGTTCGGCTGGAGCTTTAATAACCAGCCCCTGCTGCGCGGCATTCTTATTTCCCTGGGCATTTCGCTGGTCGTGAGGGCGTTTCTGCCGCGCGTCGAGAATGCGCCGGTGAATGCTGTGGCTTAGTTCGCTCGTAGATTTCGCGGCCGCCGTTTTGACCTAAAAGGGCAAGGAAAAGGCTGTTTTCAGGTTACTTCCGCCTCCCCCATTCGGGTGATTTGACGATCCTGGGGGAGAGTGCACTATAGTTCTCGCCATGCAAAATGCTGCGCTCCGTCAGGGGCTTTCCCGCAAACTGCTTCTCGTCATGCCCGGGCTTTCGACCGCCCTTGCCGCTGCTTCGGTTGTGTTCTTTCGCACAGCGCCTGCCATCTGGCGGTCAAATACGGTGGAAGAGATCACAGGCGGCGTTCTGGTTGCCCTTTCGACCTTCAGCTTCTTTGCGATCTGCAAGGTCACCTCGGCTGAGGCGTAAGCAGGGTCTTAATTCATTCACCCCATTGCGGAAGCCAGGGCTGAACAGGCTGCGGAAGAAGACTCTGCGCAGGCGGAAACCGCACCCCAGCGGCTAAAGCCGGATGATGAATAAAGCACTTATGGGGTGGCTGAAGCCACCCCCTTCCCAAGAGCATCGTTTTCCGCAGCCTGTAAAGCCCTGATCATTTCGGCGTTTCAGCGCGGGCTGAAGCCCACACCTTCACCGGAGCGGATACTCAGAGCATTCTTAAGCGGTTCTACCACGCAAAGCGACTGTTTCTCGCCCGAGGATGTGCGTAGGATGAGGCGTGGCTCTTCCAGTGACAGCTCCTGTACTGCCCATGCTCGCCAAGCGCGTCGACGCGCTGCCCGCGAGCGGCGATTGGATTTTTGAGCCGAAGTGGGACGGCTTCCGTGCGCTGATCTTTCGCGACGGCGATGAGCTCCTGATCCAGAGCCGTGACACCAAGCCGCTCAACCGGTACTTTCCCGAACTGATCGAACCATTAAAAGCGCAGTTGCCGCCGGCCTGTGTGCTGGATGGCGAGGTTGTAATCTCGCGCGAGGGCGTGCTGGATTTCGATGCGCTGAGCCTGCGAATCCACCCTGCGGCATCGCGTGTTCGGCAGCTCGCCGCGGATGCCCCTGCTTCCATCGTGTTTTTCGATCTGCTCGCGGAGGGTGAACACGACCTGCGCGATGTGCCGTTCGTGAAACGGCGAGAGAAACTGAGCCAGATCCTCGCAAGCGCCGCACCGCCGATCCACCTCACCCCGGCTAGCGCCGACGTCGAAGTAGCCGAGGACTGGTTTCGTCGCTTTGAAGGTGCGGGATTCGATGGCGTGATCGCCAAGTCGACAGCTGGAACGTATCAGCCCGACAAGCGGGTGATGCTGAAGGTGAAGCATGAGCGCGATTGCGATTGCGTCGTCGCGGGCTTTCGCTGGCACAAGGGTGGCGAGGGGACGATGGTGGGATCGTTGCTCCTGGGCTTGTATGACGATGCCGGAAAGCTCCAGCATGTGGGCACGTGCGCCAGCTTTACGCAGGCCAAACGCAAGGAACTTGTGGAGTTCCTGGCCCCGTACCGCGAAAACGCACGGGAAAAGCATCCATGGGCTATGTGGAGTGGACCGGAGCCGGACTCGCCGTCGCGAATGCCGGGCGGAAAGAGCCGCTGGAGCGGGGGCAAGGATCTCTCGTGGGAGTTGCTGCGTCCGGAGCTGGTGGTGGAGGTTGCGTACGAGCACATGCAGGGCGGCCGGTTCCGGCACATGGCACAGTTTCGCCGCTGGCGCCCGGATCGAGACCCCAGGACCTGCACCTACGCGCAGCTTATTTACGCCAGTCCGTTTCGGCTGGATCTGCGCTGAGCTGCGGAAAAGCGCAGATCCTGCGGGTTCGGGGCCTGCTCGTCTTTGCAGTGGTCGATTGCATGGGGGCTCAAGGCCCTGTACGCGCCCGGGAGTTGAATTACCTGCGTACTCTTGCTAAACAAAAGGCCTTCAGCTACGCAGCGCTGTGGGTTTTCTTTTGTCCTTCGTCCTGAGCGCATTCGAACGGGAGAGAACCTGCTGTTGCGACCGGCAACCGCAGGTCTCTCCGCTCCGCGGACGATAAAGCTGTCCACTCCGGTCGAGATGACACTCTCTAAGGAAGCTCTGATCAAGTCAATGGAAGGGCCCGACAAAATGCCCGGGGCTGAAGCCCCTTGTATTTCGGCACTTTATTGTAGGGCTGAAGCCCTACGCTCCCTCCCAAAGGCGACGACAGGACTTGTTCAGAGATTCCCTAATAGAAGCAAATGCAATAAGACCGACGAACTTCCATATTTAGCCCAGCCTTAATGTTCTGGTTACATTCGTACGGTGAGAATGCAGAGGTATCCGCAATGCCCTCTAGTCAATCCCACCGAAGCTGTACGGTCGGTTCATCCGTTTGGAGATCTCACGTGACGAAACTTTCGAGCAGTGTCGCCCTTGCCCTTGCATCGGCGCTAGTGATTCAACCGGGGCTTGGCTATGCGCAGAGCGCGGCCTCGGCCTCCCCAACCGATCTCGTTACGATCGCCCCGAAGTCCAGCCCTGCCGTGCAATCTAGGGTGGTGAGCGTGGAGAAGGAGGCGTCGTTGACGCAGGCGCAGAAGCTGGCGCTGCTGCAGAAGAACATCAAGTACGTCTTTGTGCTGTTCCAGGAGAACCGCTCGTTCGACTTCTACTTCGGCAGCTACCCCGGCGCGCATGGCCTGTACTCGCAGCCGCCCGCGCAGACGCCGGGCTTCTATCAGCCGATCGTCAACACGGATGGCACGGTGAGCACGATTCAGCCGTTCAGCATTCCGATCACTGTCTCAGCACAGAACGGGACTACAGTTCCGCTCTATCCGGCCGATACAGACTCCGTGAACCACTCGCACACGGCGTATGAGACCAAGATCGATCTCCAGGGCGGCGTCACCAAAAATGACGGTTACGCGATCACGGAAGAAGGCGTGACGCTGACCAACGGTCAGCCGAACCGCACGCCTACCCTGGCGCAGAAGCAGATGGGCGAGCTGGTGATGTCGCACGTCGATTGCAACACCGCGCCGGTGTTGTGGAATTATGCGGACCGCGGCATTTTGTTTGATGATTTTCACCAGACGGTGCTGTCGGCCTCGACTCCCAATGCCATCGCAATGATTGCGGGCCAATCGGGCGAGACGCAGTGGGTGAAGCATCCGGAGGAGAGCACGAAGGCGTTCGGTTCGGTGGGCGGCAACGGCGTTCCGGTGGTCTCCGACGGCGATCCGTTCTGGGGCTCGCAGCTGGATATTTACGGCAGCGGCCAGCCGGCCAATCCGCCCAGCGGCAATCCTGAAGTCAACCTCACCTTCGCCACGTTGCCGCTGTCGTTTATGGGTACGGGCATCGATGCGACGGTTGCGCAGGATCGCCAGCCGCAAACCGATCTGACGGACATCGAAAAGGACAT
Source organism: Granulicella sp. (assembly GCA_965276885.1). Taxonomy (GTDB): domain Bacteria; phylum Acidobacteriota; class Terriglobia; order Terriglobales; family Acidobacteriaceae; genus Granulicella. The sequence continues at coordinate 725,872 of OZ255702.1, forward strand.
TCGCGAGATTGCCGGCGGTGGCGTGCAGCCGACCAACTGGGGCTGGTACCAGCAGGGCTACGATCATGAGGCGAACGACACAACGGCGGCGGCATCCCATGCCGATTACATCCCGCACCACAACGCTCCGCAGTACTTCGGCTATGTGTCCAACAACCCCGCCGTCACGCCGCATCTGCATGGCCTGACGGATTTCTTTACGGATATTGCGGCCAGCAAGCTGTCGCCCACGGGCGGCGTCTACTATCTTCGCGGCGGGTATAACAACATCCAGGGGCTGAAGCCGGTGGATCCGAACCCCAAGCTGGCGACGGTGTTTAACGGCAATGACGACCATCCGGGCTATTCCGACGTGCAGATCTCGGAAGCGCTGCTGGCGCAGGAGATCAACGCGATTGCTGCAAGTCCATACTGGTCGCAGAGCGCCATCATCATCACCTACGACGAGACCGACGGCCTGTATGACCATGCGCCCGAGGTCATCCGCAACTACGATCCTTACGGCGATCCGCTCGATCAGGGTCCGCGCATTCCGACGATCGTGCTTTCGCCCTACGGGGTGGTGCATGGGATCTCGCACGAGGCCTCCGAGCACAGCTCCATCATCAGGTTCATCGACCTGCTCTACGGACTGAAGCCGCTGGCCGATCTGCCCGATGAGAAGCAGGCGAAGGCCGCCGGTCTGCAGACCTATGGGCAGGCCTACCTTGGGCCGGCGGATGCGGGCGTTCCGGGCGTAGGGAACCTGTTCACCGCCTTCGACAACAACCGCCTGACCGGCACGGCTACCCCGCTGACGCCGGATTACGTTGCCCTGCCGACCTCGTTCTACAACACGCTGCCGCAGTTGAGTAACAACGGCTGCCAGTACCTGAACATCGAACCCACCGATCACGGTATGCCGAATCCCGTGCCGGCGGACTTCAACCCGCGGCCAGGCTCCTCGCCGGGCGTCCCGACCTCGGGCACCTGGACCCCCTAACCTGAGCGGCACTCCCAGGCCGGTTACAGCCTAGGGTGCCGAATTCGTTTCAGAAGCAGACGGCAGGGAGAATCGCCACGCGGTTCTCCCTGCCTGCTGTTTCGCTGATTTTATGTCTTCCAGGAGAACGTACTGCTGCATGCGTCATCTTTCGCTTTTCCTGTTGCCGCTGTTTGTGACCCTGCTGTTCGTGCCGATTCCGGCGCACGCCCAAGGCGAGACCGCACTGGCGGCTCCTCCGGCGAAGATGCCTCTGCCGCCTCCGCTGCCCCATCCTGTGCTCGATCAGATTCGTTCAGCCCATGCAGTTTCCTGCGGGGTGTCCAAGGAGGAAGAGGATTATTCCCGCGCGGAGGATCACGGCAATCGCGCCGCGTTCGACATCGATCTCTGCAAGGCAGTTGCTGTGGCCGTGCTTGGCCCCGGAGCCAAGCTCATCGTGAAGAGCTTCCCGGATGAACCCATGGCGCTGCGTGCGCTCCGGACCGGCGAGGTGGATCTCGTGGCTACCGCCAGCCCTTCCGTTGCCAACATGGCGAGCGACATTGTCTTCACAATGCCGGTCTTCTACGACGGCCAGGGCATGCTGCTGCTAAACAATGCGGCAGTTCGGACACCACTCGATCTGGCGGGCAGGAAGGTTTGCTTTCTCACCGGATCGCAGGCTGAAGAGGGGCTGCACAGCTACGCCGCGCAGCACGGTATCAGCTATGTCTGGTACCCGTTTTCTGAGGCCGGCGAGATGGAGGCCGCGTTCTTTACGGGCAACTGTGATGCGATCTCGGACGATGTCTCACAACTCGCAAATATCCGCACGATTGATCCGCGCCGTGCGAACGATTTCAAGGTGCTGCCGCAGCTCATTCGCCAAGACCCGCTGGCTACGGCGACGCTCGGAACGGATGTACGCTTCGCCGCGATCGTGAACTGGACGATGGAGACGCTGATGGTGGCGGAGGAACTGGGCATCACCAAGAGCACGGCACATGCGCTCGCCGGCACCAGCACACGCCCCGAGGTGCAGACGATCCTGGGCCAGCGGTTTGGCAGTGGAAGCATTCTGGGGCTGGATTCGCACTGGGGCGCGCAGGTGATCGAAGCGGTGGGCAACTATGGCGAGATCTTCGATCGGGACCTCGGCGCGCATTCGACACTGCAGCTTGATCGCGGCGAGAATCGGCCGTGGACCGAGGGTGGTTTGATGTACGGGATGCTTCCGAGTCCCCGTTGAGATGAAAGGAACCGGCTGAGCTGATTCCTGGAGGTTGTGCAGCAACACAGAAAAGCAGATTCCTTCGCTTCGCTACGGGATGACAAGCAAAAGGAAAGAACGGCGCGATGAGTAAAAGGTAAAGTGGTGGCATCTCCTTTCTGTCTGTCATTCCCGAAGAGAATCTGCTGTTCGCATTGCTGCATTACAGGCTTGCAATCAGCTGTATCCTTCGTGGCCGCGTGTCAGGCAGGAGATAGGCCGTCCGGCCGTGTCGGATCGTTATCCGGGTCAGGTGTACCCTGCGCGGGCCGCAGGCCTTCCGGTACATGTCGCAGATTCAGCCGAATGCGGTACCAGATGTAGGCGCTGCCGCGCATGCGATCCACGAGCACATCGTCTTCGGCGAGGTGGCCGGCGGCATCTGGGTGAGCCGCCTTCCAGCGTTCCAGGCCGGCCTGCGCGGCGGCCTTGTCCGGGGATTGAGCGACCGTGATCAGGGGAAACTTCGATGTGCGACGTGCGGGTGCCTTGCGCGGAGGCTTGGCGGGCTCGGGAACGGGCTGCTGGGGCTGGTCTGAGCCATTGCCCTGCTCGAGCGCTTTGGAACGCTTCTTGAAGCGGTGAGCGCCGAAGCCCTCGACGGACTGCTGCTCGAAGGTTTTAGCTGATTTGGCCGCGGCCTTAGCGCGCGACGGAGCCACACGGGGAGCTTCGCCGGCGGCCTTCGCGAAATGAGGAGGCCAGGGCGCGTCACCCAACCCCGAGGATTCATCGCGTGCGGCGAGGGCAAGCAGGCCTTCCAGCGAGCCGGAGTGACTATCCATGCCGGCGTGCGGGTCGCCGATGGTGGCAAAGCGCGCCGGCATCGTGAGCACGGTGAAGTCGCCCGGCTCACAGGCCTCTACCTCATCCCAGGCCAGCGGAGCGGAGACCCGCGCATCGGGCAGCGGGCGCACCGAGTAGGCGGAGGCGGTGGTGCGGTCCTTGGCGTTCTGGTTGTAGTCCAGAAACACGCCGTGACGCTCTTCCTTCCACCACTTTGAGGTCGTGAGCTCGGGAGCCCTGCGCTCGACCGCCCTGGACAGCGCCAGGGCCGCGCGGCGCACCTCGGTGAAGCTCCAGCGCGGCTCGATGCGCACATTGATGTGCATGCCGCGCGAGCCGCTGGTCTTCGGCCAGCCCTGCAGGCCGTGCTCCTCCAGCACCTGCCGCACTTCGATTGCCGCGCGGCGGACGTCAGCCCACGGAACTCCGGGCCCGGGGTCAAGGTCGACGCGAAGCTCGTCGGGATGGTCGAGATCGGCGGAACGCACGGGATGCGGATGCAGCTCAATGCAGCCGAGATTGACGATCCAGGCGAGGCCCGCTGCATCGTCCACGACGACCTCCTCAGCCGTTCGACCGGAGGGGAAGGAGAGCGTGACCGTGCGCAGCCAAGTGGGCCGGTCGCCGGGGGCTCGCTTTTGGTAAAACGGCTCCTCTTGCGCGCCGTTCACAAAGCGTTTCAATACTATCGGCCGGTCACGGATGCCGGCCAACGCACCCAGCGCAACTGCCAGATAGTAACGAACAATATCCAGCTTGGAAAGCTGCACCTCGCGCGAAAAATAGAGCTTCTCCGGGTGCGTGACGCGCACCTCGCGGCCGTCGATCCGCAGCAACTCGAAGCTGTCATTCTTGCCCACGTCGCCCACCTGCTCTTTGCTCTCAGAGCCTTACATCCACTGCCGCCAACCATCGCCCTCGGCTAAATCCTTCAGGCTGGCAAAGCGGCGCTTCACGAGCCGGCGAATATACGGGGTCATGAGCCAGCGTGCAGCCACACGCCCCAAAACGCCGAAGGGCAGGCCGAAATGCACCTCGTCTTCCAGCACCGTTCGGAGCGTGCCGTCCGGGTCCGCGCGTTCGCGCAGCCAGTGATTGTGCTGAAAAAACGCGAAACGTCCGCGCTCCTGCGAGTCCTGGAACCAGGCGACACGCTGGCCGGGTGTCTCGGCGTGCAGCATCGGTTCGGCAACAGCTGTGTGCGGGGCCGCGTAACCCGTGATGAGCGTGTGATGCTCTGTCGGCAAGCCGAATTTCCAGCCGCTCCAAACGACGCGGCTGCCATCGTGGACGAAGCCCTGCGTCATACCGCCAACCAGCTTCATCCCGAGCGTATTTTTTACCAGCTCGACGCGGGTTGAAAGCGCCCAGAGCCTGTCGAGCGGCGCCCGAACCTCGGCTATGTCATGCACAATATCGAAGCTCACGCCGCGGTCTCCACCAGCAGCCGTTGCTGCAGCAGGGAAACAAGTGCCTGCTCCTCATGCCGCAACGCTGCTTCGTGCCCGGCAATCTCCTCGTCGAGCTTCTGCTTGACGTCCTTGATCTCCTGCTTAATCTCGTCCACCTGCGCGCGTGCTTCAGGGGTGAGATGACCGCTCAGGTACGCCTCCAACACCGCCGGATGCACATAACACTTGCGGCAGACCGAAGGGGTGTTGCCCAGCTGCTCCGCCACGGCGGTAATAGCCTGCACGACGTTCTTCTTCGCCTGGGTTGCCGTCGTAAAGGGCTCGAACTGCTGCAGCAGATCGTTTGCAAGGACGCTGCCGGCCCAGGTGCGGAAATCTTTCGCGGTGAAGTGCTCGCCGGTGATCTCGCGCAGGTAGTCGTTTACATCCTGTGAATCGATGTGGTGATGATTGCCGTCATGATCGAGAAACTGAAACAGCTCATACCCGGGGATCTCTTCGCAGCGCTTGATAATGCGCGCCAGGCGCTTGTCCTGTAGATCGATGGCATGGTGAACGCCGCTCTTGCCTTTGAAAGCGAATGTGATCTTTGAGCCGTGCACCTCGACATGCCTGTTGCGCATCGTGGTCAGGCCATAAGAGCCGTTCTCTTTTGCGTACTCCGCATTGCCCACGCGGATATGCGTAGTCTCCATCAGCTGAACAAGGGCGGCAAGGACTTTTTCGCGAGGCAGGCCGGGCCGCGCGAGATCGTGTTCAACCCGTTCACGAATTTTGGGCAGCGCCTGTGCGAACAGCGCCACGCGTTCGTATTTCGTCTCATCGCGGACCTCGCGCCAGTGGGGGTGATAACGGCTCTGCTTGCGTCCACGCGCATCGCGCCCCGTGGCCTGCAGGTGTCCATTCGGGTGCTTTGCGATCCAAATATCCGTCCATGCGGGCGGAATCACGAGCGATTTAATGCGTCCCAGTGTTTCTTTATCGCGAACCGGTGTGCCGTCGGGCTCCGTATAGCGAAAGCCTTTGGCGGTCTTCAGCCGGCGCAGACCCGGCTGGCGATCGGAGACGTAGCGCAGCCCCGCGGCTTTGGCGGAGAGCACGGGATCGATGATGGGTTCGTGAAGGGGGCTGGACTCGGCGGCGCGATTGCCCTTCTTTGCTGCAACTGGCATGGATGTTGGGATGCGTTCGACCGGTTTGGTGTCTTCCCGTTGAACCGCGCGCCTTCACGGTGTCAATGTCTATGGCTTCCGTGCGTTCAGATGTCCCTTGCGGGCGTAGGCAAGCAGGAGCTTGTCGCGGGTCACCAGCGTCAGGCCGAGTTCGCGGGCCGTGGCTACCAATATGCGGTCCACTGGATCGAGATGCAGGCCGCCGGGCAGGCGCGTGGACTCGATCAGGATGCGCGGCGTCAAGGGAAGCATCTGGAGACCACCGTCTTCCGTCGCCTGCTCTACGAACCGCTACACAGATATTCCGAGGTCAAGGTTATGAGCCTGAACGAGCAGTCCGATCTCCCAGGCGGAGACCGGCGAGAGATGGGCCACGCTTTCGCGCTGCCAATCCTCGATCTGCGTGAGGGCCGCCGCCGAAAGCTGGTCGGTGTTTCGTCGCTGAGCCCATATCCAGACGTGGGTATCCAATAAGAACCGGTTCACTTCTTGCGCTTGGTTTTGTCAACGGCACCGGGCTTCTCCCATGCCCACGCAGGAAACGTCCACTCCTGGGACAGCGGCGACATGATGTCCCGAGAATCTTGATGTTAGGCGTACGCCCCAAGATGGAACGGAAGGGTTTCTCCTCTGCGGCAGGCGGCGCGACCTGCGCGACAGGCCTAGCGCGCTTGGTGATGATCAGCCTCAGCCCCTTTTCATTCACCTCGTCCATGAGCTGCAGGCACTTGGCCTTGAATTCACCGGCGGCGATGGTGCGGGTTTCAGGTGGTTTGGGATGAGAAATGGCGGCTTTCATGACCATAGTCAAAAAGCGCAAAATCGTTAGGCTCTGCTCATCCGCTCGCTATGTATAAATGCCAAGCGCCTGCCGGGGATTCGGCGGTGTGCTTGATCAACTCGTTTCGCGTTCGCAGGAATTCTGCAAGGTAGTTGCGGAGCACCCAATGTTCGGCGATCCGCCCCAAAGCTCCGAGAGGGGCGCTGAAACGAAGCTCATCACGCATGAGCGTGCCACCCGGGACTGGATCGAAGAAGTGATCGTGCTCGAAGCTATGGAACATGCCCCGGAGCATGCGGTCCCGAAAGTGACGCGGCCGGTCGTATGCCGCGATGATGCTCTGATGTGTAAAGCTGAAACCGAAATGCCGGGCGCGAAAGGTGACCATCTCGCCCGGCCCGATCAGCCCGTGCGTGACTCCGGAGATCGCCTGTTCGTTCGTCCTTGCGGTGCTTGCCTGATGTAGATCGATGTTCAGCGAAAGAAGAAAGCAGCGCTCAGGCGGCGCGGCGACCTGTGTTTCGAGTGTGATGAGCTGCACGGCTGACCGCTAAACCAGTGCCCAAAAACCACATTCGCGGAGGGCGGCATACATGGAGTCCGGAGCAATGTCGAGTCCAGACGGCCAGGTCACGGCCCCGAGCTCAGCGCGAACTTCAGCAAAGCGCTCGGGATCGGCAAGCTCCTTGAAAATGCCCGCCTGTGGTGAGGTGATGAGCGCACTCATATCCACGACCCCCGAGGTATTGTCGTGAAAACGCACATAAAGCCGGAAGCCAGGCTCGGCATGAACCTCCGCGACATCATCCGGATGTTCGGAAGCCGCATCCGAACTCAGGGAAGTGGCGGAATAAAGAGCAGCCGTGCTCGCATCTCGCATAATTTCCAGTCCTCCATTAACTCGTCTCGATGTAACGCGGCCCATTCGCGTACCAAGCGCTCTGCGGTGCGCGGCAGAGTGCCCGTAAGCAAAGCAAGAGATTCAATTCCCACCGTCGCCTTAGCGCCAGAATAGAGCACGTGGAAGTGAGGCGGAGCGTGGTCGTTATAGTACATCTGGATCTTGATGCCATAGAACTCACTGATGGTTGGCACCGTTCATAACTCCATGGCGTGTTCGTTCACCAGCATCTTCGCGCGGTTGAGGAAATCCGCAACCGTGCTTGACCCCTGATCGCCCTCCCCGCGCACGCGTACGCTGACCGAATCCGTCTGCATTTCCTTATCGCCGACGACCAGAATGAATGGCACCTTTTGCAAGCCGAAGTCGCGGATTTTGCCCTGCATCTTGCCGTTCGTCCCATCGAGTTCCACGCGCAATCCGGCGGCCTCAAAGCGTCGTCTCAAACTCTCCGCATAGTCGAGATGTTTCTCGTTAGAGATGGGCACTAGGCCGATCTGCACCGGGGCGAGCCACATCGGGAAAGCGCCGGCGTAGTGCTCGATGAGTACGCCGAAGAAACGTTCCACGCTGCCGAAGAGCGCACGGTGCACCATCACTGGCTGATGCCGTTCGCCGTCTTCGCCGACGTATTCAAGCTCGAAGCGCGCAGGCAGATTGAAGTCGAACTGCACCGTGCTCAGCTGCCACAGGCGGCCGAGCACATCGACGAGTTTCACATCGATCTTGGGGCCGTAGAACGCGGCTTCGCCGGGAATTTCGGTGTACGGAATGTTCTTGCGGCCGAGCGCCCGTTTCAACGCTTCGATTGCGTTTCCCCACGCTTCCGGTGACCCGGTGTAGTCCTGCGGCTTCGTCGGATCCCAGGTGGAAAGTTCCACGCGAAACTCGCTGAAGCCGAAGGTGTGCAGAACGCTTTCGGCAAACTCGGTGCAGGCGACGATCTCGTCTTCGATCTGCTCGGGCGTACAAAAGATGTGTGCATCATCCTGCGTGAAGCCGCGTACGCGCAGCAGGCCATGCATGGTGCCGGAGCGTTCGTAGCGGTATACATTGCCCAGTTCCGCATAGCGCTGCGGCAGGTCGCGGTAACTCTTCGGCGTGGATTTGTAGATAAGGATGTGGCCGGGGCAGTTCATCGGCTTCAGCCGGTACTCCGCATCGTCGAGTTCCATGGGCGGATACATGTTTTCGCCATAGAAGCCTTCGTGTCCGCTGATCTTCCACAACTCGCGGCGCATGATGTGCGGCGTATACACCAGCGAGTAGCCGCGCCGGATGCACTCATCGCGCATCCAGTCTTCCATCGTCTTGCGGATGAGCCCGCCCTTGGGATGCCAGAAGATGAGGCCCGCACCGGCGACCTCCTGAATGCTGAACAGATCCAGCTGCTTGCCCAGCACGCGATGATCGCGCGCCTTGATCTCTTCGAGGTGCTTGAAATGCGCCTCCAAATCTTTTTGCGAGAAGAACGCAGTCCCGTAGATGCGCTGCAGCTGCTGGTTGTCTTCCTTGCCGAGCCAATAGGCACCGGCAATGGACATTACCTTGAAGGCCTTTACGCGGCCGGTAGAGGGGACATGCGGCCCGCGGCAGAAGTCGGTGAAGCTGCCGTTTTTATACAGCGAGATCTCGTCGCCGGGCCGCGTGAAGCGCTCGATGAAGTGCACCTTCATGAACTCGCCGTGGCTGCGATAATTTTCCAAGCCTTCTTCGCGCGGTTCTTCCACGCGCACAAAGGGCTCATCGCGCTTCACCACCTCGGCCATGCGCCCCTCGATGGCGGCGAGGTCGGTTTCGGTGAACGGCACCTCGCGGTAGACGTCGTAGAAGAATCCGTTGTCGGTTGCGGGACCATGACCTAGCTTGGTCTCGGGAAACAGTTCGAGGATCGCGGTCGCCATGACGTGCGCGGCGGAGTGCCTGACGACGCGCAACGCGGCGGGGTCGGCCTCCTTGAGCAGTTCCAGCGCGACATCCTCGTTCAGCGGCTCACGGAGATCTACCAGCCGCTCTGCTTCCGAATGGGAGTTGTGCCCGGAGTACATCCCTTCTTCGGTCTGGGCGGCCTCGCCGGAGCCCACCTTAGCCGACGATGAAGCTGTCGGCGAAGGTGGGGCACCCGTTTCCATACCCGTTTCAGTACCCGTTTTCGCCGCGAGTGGCTTGATGCGGGCGACGACCACGGCGGCGGCCAGGCGCGGCGAGATGCTGTTGGCGAGGTCGAGCGGGGTTGTGCCCGGCGCGACCTCGCGCACGGAGCCGTCAGGGAGCTGAATGCGAACGGAATCACTCACAGCTACTGAGGATAAACGGAGCCGAACCTGCCTGCGTGGCTGTTCCGTCCCGAAGCGGGGCAGGTACAGGCGCAATTGCCCGGAAGGTTGTATCGAACCTACGGCGCGGGGCATCGCGCGAACCGGAGAGCGCTCCTAACTTTGTCTCTACGGGACAGGTGCTTGTGTGGTTCAGGTTCCGAAGAGGTGTTTTTCATGCAGATGCTGTGTAAGGTCTCGGCTGCTTTCGGCGACGTTTGCTGCCCGGTTTGCGGCCAGGGCTTCCTGGTGTACTGGACACGGCTGGCGGCGAAGAACCGTGACGAACAGCGTCACAGCCTGCTGAACGGCCTGCGGGAGCAGCACACGCTGAGCGATGGCGAAGAGGCGCACCCGGCAGCCTTCCACCTGGCGGATGGATTGTCGCCGGCGCTGCAGGGAGAACCGGTGGTGCTGCCGATGCCGGCGTTGCTGGGCGTCTACAGCTAGCGAATCAGGCTGAGGAATCAGGAGCAATCTGAGGAAATCCGGGACCCTTCGCTACAATGGAGGGTGTCCCGGCGCATGTTCCGGGCGGAGTTGCACTTGATGAGTTGGTGGAAGCGAGAAGAGCATGAGATCCAACCCACGCCGCACCATGAGGTGCGTACTGAAGGTCTCTGGGTCAAGTGCGACAACTGCCGCAAGCTGATCTGGAAGGCCGATCTCGACGCCAATCTGCAGGTTTGCCCCCACTGCGGCAAGCATTTCAAGATCTCTGCCCGCGAGCGCATTGACCTGCTGCTGGAGCCCGGCTACGAGATCGTCGACACGGGGCTGCGCTCCACCGATCCGCTCGATTTCTGCGATCTGAAGCCCTACAAAAAGCGCCTTGCCGAAGCGCAGACGAAGACCGGTCTCGACGACGCCATCATGAACGCAGTGGGTAAGCTCGGTGAGCAGGGCGTGGTGCTCAGCGTCATGGAATACAGCTTCATCGGTGGTTCGATGGGGGCCGTGGTGGGCGAAACGATCGCCCGCGCGGTGGACCGCGCCTTGGCGGACCGCAAGCCGCTAATCATCGTTTCGGCCTCGGGCGGGGCGCGCATGATGGAGGGCATTGCCAGCCTGATGCAGCTAGCCAAGATCTCCGCCGGGCTGGCGAAGATGGATGACGAGAAGATTCCGTATATCTCGCTGATGACCGATCCCACCACCGGTGGCGTGACGGCGAGCTTTGCGATGCTCGGCGATCTGAACATCGCCGAACCGGGTGCGCTGATCGGCTTTGCCGGACCGCGTGTGATCGAGCAGACCATTCGCCAAAAGCTGCCGGAAGGCTTTCAGCGCTCGGAGTTTCTGTTGCAGCACGGGTTTCTGGACGCGATTGTGCCGCGCAAGGAACTCAAAAGCTATTTGGCGCAGGCACTGAACTGGATGGCGCCATAAAAACCAGCTGACGATTGCTTCCTTCGACAAAGTTAGGCGGCGTCGGCTTTTGCCAGGCTCTCGTGAATAAGCATGGTAAGCAGAGCTCTGTAGTCCAAGCCTCTTTGCTGGGCGATCGCGTATGCTTTGGCTGCGTCTTCCGGAGCCAGATCGAGGGTGATGGGCTCATACCTTTGAGATTGGCCCGTGACTTCTGCTTCTTTCGCGCGGCGCATCAACGTCCCCCGGCCAAGTCTTCCTTCGGCGGCAGCTCGCCTGAACTCCTGGAGCATGACGTCTTGGTTGTGAAACCACCAGTCAGCTTCTTCCGCCTCCGTGGCAAACTTTGGGATCTTCATTCGCTCTCTTTCCATGCTTCGCTCGCTTTCTGTTCTAGGTAGAACGACTTGAAGGCCCTTGGCGCGTCCCATGCACTGATGACGCGTATAGCATCGCCGCGCCAGGTTGCTACGATCACGAGTATTCTTCCATCGCGGGTTTCACCAATCTGCTGCGTGCGTATAAGATCGTCCTCATCGAATTGGATATCGACATCCAGGGGCGTTTGCATGGCGCCTTAAGCCTCTTTGGGAGTCACTCTGTGGCGAGCCACGTGCTGCCGATTTGCTTCGTCCCAAACGAAATGCATGTATGTCGCTTACAGTACCCTTCCGCTGTGCCGAGTGTAGCTGTGGAGAAGGATATCCACCATCCCGAAAAGGCATGGTAACTCCATGAGGGCTGAACCCCTCACGCACCGCTCTTCGTGTGGCCCTGCGGCGGGCGGCGCACCAGATTGTTGACGCCGAGCCGCTGGTGTTTCGCGATCCGTTTGCGACGCGCATTCTTGGCCCGGAGCTTGCCGCCGAGCTGAAGCGCACCCCGGATGCCGGGCGCAAACCGTTTTCCGCCGGCCTTCGCGCGTGGGTGGTGGCGCGTGCCCGGTTTGCGGAGGATGTACTCGCCGATGCGGTTCGGCGGCGTGGAGCGGCGCAGTACCTCGTGCTTGGGGCGGGTCTGGACACGTTTGCGCTGCGGAATCCCTACCCTGACGTGCGGGTCTTCGAGATCGATCACCCGGCGACACAGGCGTGGAAGCAGGGGCTCCTGAAGGCCGCGGGCCTCTCCGTCCCGGCGTCAGCGATGCTGGTGCCTGTGGATTTCGAGCAGCAGTCGCTTCGCCAGGAGTTGCTGCACGCCGGCTTTGACTTTAAGCGGCCCACGGTCACCGCGTGGCTTGGCGTGGTGCCTTACCTCACGCCGGAGGCGTTTGCGGGGACGTGCCGGGTGCTCGGCGGATTTGCACCCGGCTCGGATGCCGTCTTCGACTATGGTCAGCCACGCGAGGTCCTTGCGCCGCTTGAACAGCTGATGCACGATAGTCTGGCGGCGCGGGTCGCGCAGGCGGGCGAACCGTTTCGGCTGTACTTTGCCCCGCAGGAGCTCGCGGAGGAGTTGCCCCGCTATGGTCTGGCGGTCGTAGAGGACCTGGGCAGCGTGGGGCTGAACGCGCGCTTTTTCGCCAATCGGTCCGATGGGCTGGGGCTTCGCGGCAGCGGCGGACGGCTGTGCCATGCCGTTGTGGCGTAGCGCGTCCCGCCGGCTTGCGCGAGTGCGAGAATCGATGGTTGGAACCGCGTTACGGCATCGCTATCTAACGCCGATTGCCGGGAGAGATCGCCATGCAGTATGCAGACGCTTTGAGGACTCTGGCCGCACTCGGCCCGGAGCTGCGCACGGGGAAGGCCGTTCCGGCGGCAGCGTCGCCGCGCAAGTTTTCGCTGGATCATATCCGCGTGCTGCTTGGGGAGTTGGGCGATCCGCAACTGAATTTCCGCTCCGTTCTGATCGCGGGAACGAATGGAAAGGGCTCCACGGCGGCTACGCTGGCGTCGGTCTGTGCGGCTGCGGGGCTGCGTACCGGGCTGTACACCTCGCCTCACCTGCTGCGAGTCAACGAGCGCATGCGGGTCTCCGCGCCAGGACGTGCGGGCTCGGTTCCACCCCTGGCGGAGATTCCGGATGACGATTTCGGGAGGCTGTTCGGGAAGGTATACGGCTGTGCGGAGGAGTTGGTTGAACGCCATGCCCTGCCGCACACGCCGAGTTTCTTTGAGCTGCTTACCGCGGTGGCCTTTCTGTTCTTTGCCGAGCACGGAGTGGAGCTGGCGGTGCTGGAGGTGGGTCTGGGCGGCCGGCTGGACGCCACCAACGTCGTTGAACCCATCGTCTCGGTGATCACGGATATCGGCATCGATCACACCGAGTTTCTGGGCAACACATTGACTGAAATTGCAGGCGAAAAGGCGGGTATTCTGCGTGAAAACGGCGTTCTGGTGACGCTTTCGCAGCATCCGGAGGCAAATGCCGCCATTGGCGAGCGGGCGGTTGCCCTGAATGTGCGCGGCGTGGATGCCTCGCGGTGCCTTCCGCCGCGAGGGTTCGTGGGGGAGAGACCGGAGCAGGCGAGCGAGCAGCAGAGGTCGTCAGGCGAAGAGCCTTCAGCCGTGATGGGGACCGCAAACGAAGCTGCCGCCGCCTTCAATCGCAACGAGCTTGAGGCCCCCGCGCCGATCGCGCACGCATCGCCCGAAGGGAAGCAAGCCGCCCAGGGGCATACACCTTCCCCGGTGCTCGAGCGCTCGCCGTTGGGGCGAAACTGCTATCCGGTCTCAATCGATGGAGAGATCCTTATGCTCGATTCGCCGCTGGCGGGGCAACATCAACAGCGAAATCTCGCGCTCGCTGTTGCGACTGCATTGGAGTTGAGGGCGAACCACGGCTTCGCGACCCCAAACGCCGCCATTGAAGCCGGAGTGCGGGCGACGGTCTGGCCGGGGCGGCTGGAATGGATTCCCGCAAGCCCTCAGGCGAAGCATCCGTACGCGCCGCTGCTGCTGGATGTGGCGCACAATCCTGCCGGGGCGTGGACGTTGCGGGCAGCGCTCGCGCAGCTGCCGGATGAGCGGCCGCGGACGCTGATTTTTTCGTGCCTGGCGGATAAGCAGATCGAGGAGATGGCGCGCATTCTGCTGCCGCTGTTTGATCCAATCTCGGGCGACCCGGCGCGGCGGCGCGATCACATCGTCTTTGCGCCGATCGCCAACCCCCGCGCGGCCACGGTGGAACAGCTGCTTGCCGCAGCGCATGCGCTGGATATTCCGGCTCATGCCGCTCCGCATCTGCGGGGAGCCTTGCAGCAAGCTGAGGCGTTGACGCCTCCGGAGGGTGTGATTGTGGCGACCGGATCTGTGTATCTGATCGGTGAGTTGCGCTCGCTGGTGCTGTAGCTGATTGCCTGAAGGCGTGCCGCAGCACGGGAACAGCAGATCCCTTCGCTACGCTACGGGATGACAAACAGCAAGAGGAGAACGTCGCGTACAGGTCAGATTACGCGTAAAAAGAACCGGCCCATTTGCGGCCGGTTCCTTTCTGCAATCTGAAACGTGTTGATCCGCAATTTACGGCAGGGTCTTGAAAGCAGCGAAATCGGTGCCCGGCGTGAAGGAAACGCCGCGCAGGACCTCGCCGAATTTTGCATCCTTGACCTCGAAGAATGGCAATCCGGCCCCGAGGCTGGGGTTGGTGTTGGAGATCTCGTCCAGGACGACGTAGAGCTTGTTGGGATCGGCGCCGACGTCGCCGTTGCCGCTGACCGTTGAGCTGACCGCGTAGATGGCGACCAGGCCGTCTGGACCGACGACGCCGGTGATGTTGCGCAGACCATCGGTTGCGGGCGCCCAGGGCAGGTTGGTGGCGGAGTTGTTGCCGGTGGGATAGTTGTTCACGGTGTAGGGAGTTCCGATGTTTAGGCCGTTCTTGAGCACGTAGGCGAGCTGCCAGGTCTTGGAGGTCGCGTTGAAGACCCATTTCTGCAGCCCGGCGGTGGTCTGCGCGGCGGCATGGGTGTAGAGATCCGCGCCGCCGGTGTAGCCGTCACCCTCATCGGCGAGGTAGATGGTTTTGGCGTTGGCGAAGTAGATGCCGAAGGGATAGGCCAGCGGATTTGCCGTCTTGGCGGGCGTGGACGGGAAGCCCGCAAGGATGCACATGTTGTTCGGCAGGCCGGCCGTCTGCAGGGTGGCGAGGTTGTAGGCGAGCGGCGCGGTGGGCAGCTTGGCGCCGGCGACGGGCAGGCCAACGCCGTTGGGGCAGGCGGTGCCGGTGGTGTCGACGAAGTAGACGGTGTTCACGCCGTTGCCGCCGCTGCCCTTGGTGTAGTACAGGACGTTGTCGAAGATGGTCAGGCCGCGGAAGTTGTCGTCCTTGCCGACCTTATCGGCCTTCTGGCCAAGTTCGGTTAGGGAGAAGCTGGCGACCGGCGTGGGCAGACCGGGATCCTGCGTCTGCTCCTGCGTGTTCACGGGCATGATGATCTGCGCGCCCGCGCCGAGGATGACTCCATCCGGCTGCGGGTTGCTGCCGTTGCCCGCGTTGCCGGCGGTGTAGTACACATCGTTTGCGCTGTTCAGGATGGCGGCACGGCCGTTGTTGCCGCTATAGGCGTTGGTCTCGGTGAAGTGGAAGACGCCATCCGCGCCAACCTTGGCGACCGCGCGGTAGTAGGGGGTCTGCCCATCGGGGTTGGTCGGGTCGATGACCAGCGGCGTGTTGCCGTTGGAAACGTCGACCTCGTTTACGGGCGCAACATAATCGATGAACGTAAGCTGCTGGCCATTGGTGGATAGATTGAGCGCCCCTTCGGACTTGGAACTGAAGCTGGTGACCAGGTGATCGGTATTGGTCAGCGTCTTTTCGTCGCTGTTGGGGACCTCCAGCGAGTTGATCAGCTTGCCGGTTAGCGAGATCTGGTCGAGGTAGATCTTCGAGGTGATGCCGAAGCTGCCGTCGTAGGCATCGTTATTGAAGACGTAGGGGTAGGTGCCGTTGTATTGCGCGCTGCCGGTGGGGCAGCCGGCGGTGGTGAGGGCGCAGTTGGGCGGCAGGATCTCGCCGATCTTCACGTTGCCCGGCTTGTTGTCATACACGCTGCGGCTGACGACGAGGTTGTTGGGGGCGAAGTGATTGGCGTTCGGGCTCTGATTCTGAGCGCTGGCGTTCCGGATCGCGGGCGAGAACAGGACTACACCCGCCAGAACGGCGTGGGGAAGATGCTTGGCATACAGGGTCACGTTGATCTCCTAAAGTTGGGCAGTAAAGGTTACTGCCGCTCAGGAACCTAACACTGGAAGGTGATTGCAATGTTACGGAGGTGTGATTACCCTGCACGCCTCATCCTATTGGCTTTGCGACACCCAACGGGGCGTTTAGCATAGACCGGATGGCGCAAATGGACGAGTCGCCCGGGGCGCAGGAGAATGTGCCGCGGACACCGGTTTCGGAGACCCTCGCGCCGCGTGTGCCCGCCGCATGGCGCTGGCTCACCTACCTGCTCCTGCTGCCGCTGATTGCGCTGGCGACCGCGTTTTTCGGAACAATTTCCCTGATCTGCGGAGTCTGGGACGCCAGCGGACGCCAGCAGCACCTGATAGCCCGGACGTGGGCCGGTGTGTTGCTGCGGATCGCGCTTTCTCCGGTGAAGGTGGAGCACCCGGAGCGGCTGCTCGGGCTGAGTTCGGCCGTGTTTGCGAGCAATCACCTGAGCTACTACGACACCCCGGTGCTGTTCGCGAAGCTGCCGTTTCAGTTTCGGATACTGGCGAAGGCGTCGCTGTGGAAGCTGCCGTTTATCGGCTGGTATCTGCAGCGTTCGGGGCAGGTGCCGATCGATCATAGCTCCGCGCGCGCGGGTGTGGTGAGCCTGGGGCGTGGGGTGAAGACCTTGGAGGCCGGGCTGCCGCTGGTCATCTTTCCGGAAGGGGGCCGCGCGGCCACCGGCCAGCTGAAGCCGATGCTCGCGGGCGCTGCCTGGATGGCGATCAAGGCGGGGGTGCCGCTGGTGCCGATCACGCTGATCGGCACCTATGAGCTGCTGCCGATCCATGTGTATGCGCTGCGGCCACGGCCGTTAAAGCTGGTCGTCGGGCTGCCGATAAGTACGGTAGGGCTGACGACACGGGATGCGGAGCGGCTGACCGAGCAGCTGCGGGAGGTGATTTATCGGACGTATGTCGCGGAGCAGCAGTAAAAGAATGTTAGCTTAGCTAAGGCGAGCGGACTAAGCTAAGCGTATGGCAACCACAGTGAACATGCATGAGGCGAAGACGCATCTTTCCAAGCTCATTGAGCGAGCGGAGCGCGGCGAAGAGGTCGTGATCGCCAGGGCGGGTAAGCCCGTTGCGAAGTTGACCGCGCTTGAGCCGGAACCGCCGAAGAGTCGTCTTGGTTTTCTAAAAGGTTACGGATTCCGGATTCCGGATGACATCAAAACGCCGTTTCAGGATGAGATCGAGGAGATGTTCTACGGCAACCCCGACAAATTCAAAGATCTGTGAGAGTGCTTGCCGACACGCAGCTCCTCATATGGGCCGCCATTTCGCCCTCGAAGCTTAGTGCCGAAGCGGAGTCGCGGTTGAGCAATCGTGACGATCAGATCTTCTTCAGCACGGTTTCCATTTGGGAGACCGCCATCAAACATGGGCGCGGGCACACGGACTTCTTTATGGATCCCGCGACGCTGCGCCTCGGGTTACTTCAAGCTGGATATAGCGAACTTCTGATTACAAGCGAACATGCCATCGCAGTCGCAACCCTGCCGCCGATACACCGCGACCCTTTCGACCGGCTTCTAGCGGCTCAAGCGCGGGTAGAGGGCTTGGTTCTCCTCACCTCGGACACGACTTTGGCCCGCTACCCAGGCGTCAGGCGCGTGTAGGCTCCTCTACAATCGCAGTGTGATTGCGCACCTCCGCGGACAGATCTTCGCAAAAACTCCTTCAGCCGTGATTCTGGATTGTGGTGGCGTGGGCTATGAGCTGGCGATCTCGGTGACGACCTATACCGAGCTTGGCGAGGTCGGCGCGCAGGCTGCGCTGCATGTGCATACGCATGTGCGCGAGGATGCGCTGCTGCTGTTTGGCTTCAAGGAGATCACCGAAAAGCGGCTGTTTGAAAAGCTGCTGACGATCTCCGGAATCGGGCCAAAGCTGGCCATCACGGTGCTGAGCGGCATCTCTGCCGAGCGGCTGGTGGGGGCGATTCGCGGCGGCGACCACGCCACGCTGACCAGGGTTCCAGGCATCGGCAAGAAGACGGCGGAGCGCGTGGTGCTGGAGCTGAAGGACAAGCTCGACGACATGACCGGGTATGCGCCCGTGAGCGAGCCGGCGAAGCCTTCGCTGGGGGCCGTGGCGGAGGATGTGTTGAGTGCGCTGGTGAATCTGGGTTACCCTCGACCCGTGGCGCAAAAGGCCGTGGAAAGCGCGGCCAAGGACAAAGACGCGGCTACAGACTTTGAGCGGCTGTTTCGTGCGGCGATCGCGGCGGTGCGTTAGATATTGCCAGCGATTGCGATAAAGCAGGTGCAAACAGCAGATTTCCCTTCGGGAATGACAGAAAGAAGGGCAACGGATGAAACTGGCTAGGGCCTGTCATCAAAACAGCTATATGCGGCTGAGCTTTCGGTGGGTAGCGTTTCTCCATGAGCACAAGGCGCTATGGTTTGCGGGACGATCAATGGGAGCGGATCAAGGACTTGCTCCCTGGTCGAATCGGTTCTAAAGGCCGGCCGGCCAAGGACAACCGGTTGTTTGTGGACGCGGTGTTGTACCGGTATCGGACGGGCATTCCATGGCGCGATCTGCCCGAACGTTTTGGCGATTTCCGGGTGGTTCATACGCGTTTCAGCCGCTGGGCCAAGGCCGGGGTATGGAAGCGCATTTTCGAGCATCTGGCCGAAGATGCCGACGACGAATATGCCATGATCGATTCCACCATCGTGCGGGCGCACCAGCACAGCGCTGGGGCGCCCAAAAAGGGGGCGATCAAGCCATCGGCCGCAGCAAGGGCGGGCTGAGCACCAAGATCCATGCGACCGTGGATGCGCTCGGCAACCCAACCGGTTTTCATCTCACCCCGGGTCAGGCCTGCGATCTGGAGGGGGCTGATAATTTGTTGCCGCAACTGCAGTCCGGCACCTTGCTGGCCGACAAGGGCTATGACGCTGACGAGCGGGTCTTGCGCAAGCTGGAGCAAGCAGGCAAAACCGCCGTGATTCCGCCCAGAAGCAACCGCAAGCAGCAGCGCGAGTACGACAAGGACATGTACAAGGCACGCCATCTGATTGAGAACTTCTTCGCCAAACTCAAGCAGTTCCGTGCCCTCGCCACCCGCTTCGACAAAACTTCGAGAAACTTCCTTGCCGCCACTTACTTCGTTTCTGCGCTCATTTGGTTAGATTGATGACAGGCCCTAATGTGGTGAGTCTAAAGTTCGTTGCAGTATTCGGACGTTTGTACTGCTTGTAAGCTCTTGAAAAGCAGGTCCTTCGACTCCGTTTGGCGCAAAAGCGCGCCAAACTCCGCTCAGCGCGCCAAACGCCGCTCAGATGGGATGAAGAGAGGCGTACCTTCCTGGTACGTGCTCGAAGCACACATTTCATCCAGAGAGAGGTACGCCATGCAGACCCACGTAGGAGTAGATCTACACCAGCGATTCTGCTATTTAACCGCCGTCGATGCAAGCGGCAAAAAGTTGAAGCAGGGCCAGGTGGTCAACCAAGGAGCGGCATTGCGGCAGTGGCTGGGGCAGGTTCCGGGACCGCGCCAGGTGGTGATGGAGGCGAGTGGCTTTTGGCCGGCGTTCGCGCGGGCGGTGCAGCCGGAGGCGGAGCGTCTGGTGATGGTGCATCCGCAACGGATGAAGGCGATCGCGTCGGCGCGGCTGAAGAATGACAAGGTGGATTCCGAGACGCTGGCGCAGCTGTCGCGGGCGGACCTGCTGCCCGAGGCGTGGATGGCGAACCAACGGACGCAGCAGACGCGCCTGCTGACGCGCTTGCGGATTACGCTGGGCCAGCAACGGGCCAAGGCGAAGAACCAGCTGCAGGCGGTGCTGCATCAGGAAGGCTTTCTGAAGCCGGTTGCCGATGTGTTCGGCAAGAAGGGACGGGCGTGGCTGGCGGGGTTGGCGTTGAGTCCGGCGGCCCGCGTGGTGGTCGAGGTGTGGCTGAAGGTGATCGACCAGATGGACGAGGCCATCGCCACCCAGACCCGCGAGCTGGAGCGGATGGCCAAGGACGATGCGCGCGCCCGCTGGCTGCGGA
This sequence comes from Granulicella sp., assembly GCA_965276885.1. Taxonomy (GTDB): domain Bacteria; phylum Acidobacteriota; class Terriglobia; order Terriglobales; family Acidobacteriaceae; genus Granulicella. The sequence goes on from OZ255702.1 coordinate 746,004, forward strand.
CCGTGCCCGGGATCGGGGCCTATTCAGCGATGGTGATCCTGGGCGAGGTGGGCGAGATCGAGCGCTTCCCGAGCAAAAGGGCGCTGGCCAGCTATGCCGGGCTGACGCCCTCGGTGCGCGAGTCGGCGGGCAAGCGCAAACGCGGCGGCATCGGCCATCATGGATCAGGCACACTGCGCTGGATCCTGCTGCAGGTGGCGCAAGTCGCAGCCAGGCACTCGCCCGCGGCGGGAGCCTGGTACCGGAAGCTGAGGCAGCGAAAACCCGCACAGGTGGCCCTGATCGCCCTGGCGCGCAAGCTGCTTACCGCCGTTTGGGCGCTTTTGCGCCACGGAATCTGCTTCGACGAAGAGAGCTTCGCGCGGCAGGGTTGAAGAATAGGCAACAACAAAAGCTGCCTGGAAAAGAAAAAGAAGTTCAACGGTGTTTGCGACGGTTGCAAGGTAGCCCGGTCAGCTCGCTCATCCTTTGACCCTTGAGGTCATCCTCAGATGGAGCGGCCGGGAATCGAACCCCCTTGTGTGCCCAGAGCACGAATAGAAGACTGTACGCAATCTATTCGCAATCACCCCCTGGACAGGTGCGCCTTTTTCATAGAAGGATGACGGTGAATGTTGTGGGGTAGCTAGTGCGCGCGGCTGCCGCTTACCTTTGGGGGTGGCGGGGGGAAGTGGGGTTTGGTTTTGCCGGGTTTGACTACCGCGGGCTCGGGGGTTAGGGGGAGGGGGTGGTCTTTGCGGTGGGCGGCTACGCGCTCGGCTATGGCGTATTTGAGCTGGTCCAGGCCTTCGCCGGTGACGGCGGAGATGGCGAAGAAGGGGAGCTTGCGGCGGGCGGCCATGGCTCTGAGCTTTTTGAGCTTGGCGGGGTTGGCGGCGTCGATTTTGGTGGCGACGATGAGGGTGGGCTTGGCGGCTACGGCGGGGTCGAAGCTGCGGAGTTCGGCAGTGATGATCTTGTAGTCCTCGACGGGGTCGGCTTCGGAGTCCTGTTCAGGGGTGAGGGTTGAGGAGATGAGGAGCGAGGGGGATGCGCTTGTGCCTTCGGCCCTCGCGCTGGAAACAGCAGGTCCCTCGGCTTCGCTCGGGATGACACTGTTTTTGGGGGAGGCTTCGCTGGGGAGGGCGATGTTTTTGGGGGAGGATTTGCTTGGGATGGCGTCATCTAGCGGCGTGGCGCCGAGGGCGGTGTCGGAGACGTCGATGAGGTGAACGAGGATGGCGGTGCGCTCGATGTGGCGGAGGAATTGGACGCCGAGGCCGGCGCCGAGGTGGGCGCCTTCGATGAGGCCGGGCATGTCGGCGACGGTGAAGCTGAGGTCGTAGGGGGCTTCGCCGACCTGGACGACGCCGAGGTTGGGCTCGAGGGTGGTGAAGGGGTAGTTGGCGATCTTGGGTCGGGCGGCGGAGAGGCGCGAGATGAGCGTGGATTTGCCGACGTTGGGGAAGCCGACCAGGCCGGCGTCGGCGAGCAGGCGGAGTTCGAGGCGGAAGGCGCGTTCTTCGCCGTGGCGGCCGAGTTCGTGCTCGCGGGGGGCCTGGTGGGTGGAGGTGGCGAAGTGCTGGTTGCCGCGTCCGCCGCGTCCGCCGCGGGCGATGACGATCTGGTCGCCGGGGGAGGCGAAGTCGTGGATGAGCTCGCCGGTGGTGTCGTCGTAGAGGACGGTGCCGACGGGGACGTTGAGGACGCGGTCTTCGCCCTGCTGGCCGCTCATGTTGGAGCCGAGGCCATGGGAGCCGCGCTCGGACTTCCACTCGGGGTTGTAGCGGAAGTGGATGAGGGTGTTGTGGGAGAGGGAGGCGCGCATGAGAACGTCGCCGCCATGTCCGCCGTCGCCGCCGGAGGGGCCGCCGCGGGGCACGAACTTTTCGCGGCGAAAGGCCATGCAGCCGTTGCCGCCGTCGCCGGCCTTGACGCGGATGCGGGCTTCATCGATGAACATGCGGTGCGGACTCCTGGGGCAACCCCAACCTTAGTGTAACGGGCGGGTGTTGTTGAGGGTTGAGGGTTGAGGGTTGAGGGTTGAGGTGGTGAGGTTTGCGGCGGCGTGGCCTTAAGTTTTTCTTCAGGGATTCACAGATTGAACGTAGTATGGGGTCATAGAAACCAGATTACGTTCCCCACGGTTGCGAAGCTCCGCGTTCACGAGGGCCCGCCTAAGGGGGAAGGGCAAACAAGGAGTGACCCTTGTGCGGCGGGGTGTGTGTCCCGTATCGCGGCGGTGGCTTCGGATTTTTGAATTGAGGAGAGCTCCATGCTGAAGTTGAGACAACTTGGTCTGGTTTCGCTGGTGGTGTTGGGCGCGGCGATGACGACGGCTAAGGTGCAGGCGCAGTCGGTGACGCAGGGCGCGATCACGGGCACGGTGGAAGATACGAGCGGAGCCGCGGTGCCCAAGGCGGCGGTGGTGATCCGCAACGTCGGAACCAATGCGACGGTGACGCTGGCGGCTGACGATAAAGGATTCTTCAATGCGCCGCTGCTGCAGCCGGGCACGTATAAGGTGACGATTACCTCTTCGGGCTTTGGGGAGTACGACGCGAACGCGGTAACGGTGCAGGTGGGCCAGAGCACGACGCTGGAACCCCGGTTGGGGGCTGGCGGCAACACAGAGACGGTGACGGTGACGGGGGCGGCTCCGGTGATCAATACGGAATCGCCGGATTTCAGCACGGTTCTGGACAACCGCGCCATCGTGAACATCCCTGAGAACAACCGTCGCTGGTCGAGCCTCGCGTTGTTGACGCCGGGTGTAGTGTCGGATTCGAGCGGCTTCGGTCTGGTGTCGATTCGCGGGATCAGCCCGATTCTAAACAACGTCGAGATCGACGGCGCCGACGATAACCAGGCGTACTTCTCTGAGGAGCGCGGGCGCACGCGCGAAGCGTATTCGACTTCGGAAGATGCTGTTCGCGAATTCCAGGTGAACACGGGCGTGTATTCGGCGGAGTTTGGGCGGGCGGCCGGCGGCGTAATCAATTCGGTGACCAAGAGTGGAGCGAACGAACTGCATGGCGAGGCCTATTTTTACGATCGCCAAAGCAATTGGGCGGCGTTTACCCCTCTCGCAACGACCTCGGTGCTGAATGCGACGACGGGAACGTACCAGACTGTGCCATTGAAGCCGGAGGACATCCGTAAGATCTGGGGCTTCGCTGCGGGCGGCCATCTGATCAAAGACAAGCTGTTCTGGTACTACACCTATGACCAGCATCACCGCGTGTTCCCAGGCATCGGACGGCCGAGCAATCCGGCGACGTTTCTGGCTCTGCCGGATGCGGTGCTGCCGACCGGCTCGGTTTGCGATACGCAGACGGCGACGAAAACAGGCTTGCTGTACACCGGTTCTCTGACGAATCCCAAGGTGGCGGGAAGCACGATCGATCAGCAGACATGCGCGCTGGCTGCGCGTGAGAATGTTTCCTACGCGACGGCGGCTTCAAACTACGGGACGGGGATTTCGAATCTGAACGCGGACTTGGGTACGGTTCCCCGCTTTGGCGACCAGGAGATCAACACTCCCAAGCTGGATTGGCAGATCACACCCAAGCAGCGGCTTTCGGTGCTCTACCACCGGTTGCGCTGGGACTCACCCGGCGGTGTGCAGACCGCGGCGACGGGGACGTATGCGCGCGATTCATTCGGCAACGACTTTGTGAAGCTGGACTACGGCCTGACCAAGTTGGAAAGCCAGATCACGAACTCGCTCAGTAACGAACTGGGCTATCAGTATGGCCGCGAGCTGGACTACGAGACGCAGCAGACGCCCACCTCTTACACGACGTCGAACCTAATGAGCCCGACCGGGAACCTGGCGGAAGTGACGCTGCCGTCCTCCGTGGGTGGCTTCACCTTCGGCTCGCCGTACTACTCCTACCGTCTGGCCTACCCGGATGAGCGCAAGTGGCAGACCTTCGACACCCTGTATCTCGTGAAGGGAAGTCACAGTCTGAAGTTTGGAGCGGACATCCTCCATAACTACGATTTGATTAACAACACCTATGAGTCGAACGGTGTTTACGCCTATAACTTCATCGGGAACTACCTTGCGGACCTTGCCCAGCACAATGGCAACGCAAATACGGCAACTTGCAATACCGGAGCGTCGTCCGTAGCTACCGTTTCGACGAACGCTACCACGAAGGCGGTCACAGTAAATTCAGCGACCGGAACTTCGCCCTGCTACAACACGTTTACCCAGGGGTATGGAAATCCGCAGTTTGATGACGACACGATGGACTACGGCTTCTTCGTGCAGGATAACTGGAAATTAAACTCTCGCCTTACCCTCGAACTGGGCGTGCGGTATGACTATGAACAGCTGCCGAATCCCAGCGCGACGTTGACTCAGGCTTCCGGGACATTTACGCCGTATACCGGATTAACGAACCGGCCCAGTGACAAGAACAATATCGGTCCCCGCGCCGGCTTTGCGTACGATGTCTTCGGCGGCGGCAATACGGTGCTGCGCGGCGGTTTTGGCCTCTACTACGGGCGCATGACCAACGGAACCATCCTGAACGCGTTCCTGAACACGGGCAGCCCCTTGGGCCAATACACGACGCAGTACAAGCCCACGACCGCCGGTCATCCACTGCTGCCGCAGTTGACGACTAACGGTGCGGCTCCGGCTGCGCCCAGCTCCTATTATTTCGCTTCCAACTTCCAAAACCCACAGGTGATGGAGTACGACCTGTTGCTGCAGCAGAACCTGGGCGGCGGCACGGTGCTGAATCTGAGCTATCTGGCCTCGCAGGGGCGTGAGCTGCCTAACTTCCTTGATGAGAATTTAAACCCGGCGACCTCGCTTGCAACGATTACCTTCACCGGTGGGGGACCCGTCCCGGCGGGCACGCAAATCCAGGTGCCCACCTATACCGGATATGGCAATACGGCGCTTTTTGGTCCGAACGCGACAAACTTCCAGACCATCACGGAGATCACCAGCAACATCAATTCAAGTTATAACGCTTTTGTCGCCGAAGTGAAGAATACGAATTATCACGGTCTGGAGCTGGATGCGAGTTACACATGGTCGCATGCGCTGGATTATGCGCAGAACGCTTCGACCTCGGCGAGTACCAATAACTACTACGATCCGTACGGAAACTTCCGTGCAAATTACGGTAACTCCAACTACAACGTGCCGAACCGGATTACAGGCTACGCGCTTTACAAGTTCCCGAACTTCACCAAGAACGACTATCTTAAGTACGTGACGAATGGTTGGAGCATCAACGATGATTTCCAGCTGCAAAGCGGCCTGCCGTATTCGCTTTCGCTGAGCGGTTTCAACTCAACGAATGCGATTCAGTCCGGGTTGAACGGCGCCGGCGGACAAAGCTATATCCCAACCTCGGTGCTGAACATGCCGGGGCTGGGTCGCAATACATATAAGTTGAAGCGCGACATTGTGGATGACATCCGCGTCATCAAGGGAATCCCCTTCACGGAGCGGTACAACCTGGAACTGCGCGGAGATTTTTTCAACATCGCCAATCACGAGAACATCTCCTCGGTGGGAACGACGGGATACAGCTTTTCGAGCACAGGCGCTTTGAGCAGCAATGCGGCATATGGTGCGACTACGTTCGGGGTGCCGGTTAGCGTGAACTCGAGCGGTTTCCTGTACACACCGCGCGAGATTCAGCTTTCGGCGCGGTTCGCGTTTTAACTTAAATTGCAGAGCGGGATAGGGCGGCGGCTTTGGCTGCCGCCCTTTTTTGTTTTGGGGGGCGGACGTCACCCAAAGCGGTAATTCCCAAATGGGGCGTGGCTGGGTAGGCTGCTGTGGATGAGTCTGCCGCGGTGTGCGTTGCCGTGGGTGATGTTTGTCTCCTGCTGAGCTTTGGGGAGCCCCGGCCTGCCTCCGGGGTGGAGCGCGATGTTCGGGGTTTGCCTTTCTCCATGCCGGGGCCGGTGGTTGCGTGTGTGCTCGGGCCGGGGTGCGCTTTGGGTGCTGTGGCTGGCGTTTTTGTTCGTGCCGGCGGCTTGGGCGCAGAGTGAGACGGATGCGGCGGTGCGCGGGCACCTGACGGATGCGCGCGGGCGGCCGGTGAGCGCGGCGACGGTGCGGCTGCGGCCGGCGGATACCGGCGAAGTTTCTGTTATGGCGGCACCGGTTTCTGTGCGGACGGATGCGCGGGGCGGGTTTGTCCTGCTCGGGCTGCCTCCGGGAGCCTGGGAGGCCGAGGTGTCCCTGCCGGGTTCGATGGAGTGGACGGGGGATGTGCCGCTGCTGCTGGAAGCCGGCGATGTGAAAGAGGGAGAGTTGAGCCTCGGGGATGATTTCTCGCTAAAGTTTTCTGTGAACTCTGCCGATAAAGAGGAAGGTGGCGCGACGGGTCTGGATGTGAGCCGGCGAGCGGAGGATGGACCGGCTGGGAAGCTGGGGGGAGCGGCGGGGCAGGCGAGTGCCTTGAATGATTTGCCGGTGGAGGACCGGCAGTGGGAGGCGGTGGAGGAGATCAGCCCGGCGGCGCACGATGTGACGCTGGCGGGCGGGGGCTCGGCTCAGGATGCGGCGGAGGAGGATGAGACGGCGACGGCGCGGTCGGAGGGCGAGACCGGGTCGGCGGCGAGTGGGTTGAGCTACGCGGGGCTGCCGGCTACCCAGAATGCGCAGACAGTGGACGGGCTTTCGGCGGACCAGGGGTTTGGGGGCGGGCCGCGCGGGGCGTCGGGCGGCGGTGGACGGATTGGGTCGAGCTTTGCGCAGGGGGGTGTGGGGTCGGTGCGGGTGATGCCGCACACGTTTTCGGCGCAGTATGGCGGGGCGGCGGGTGGGGTGGTTGTGGTGAGCTCGCGCATGGCCGGGGAGCGGCTGCGCGGGAGTGCGTTTCTGCAGACCCGGCAGAGTGCGTGGGCGGCGACGAATCCGTTTGCGGTGGTGACGCACTTTACGAATGGCGTGGTGAGCAGCGGGCTGGAGCGGCCGGGGGACTCGACGCTGCAGTTTGGCGGGGCGGCGGGTTTGCCGGTACGGCTGCCGGGGGTAATGCGGGGTTGGCGCAGCGGGGTGTTTGCGGCGGTGGAGGGACAGGAGCGAGCGCAGACGCTGGTGTCTTCGCCGCTGACGGCTGATTTTTATAGCCTGACGGCGGAGCAGACGGCTTTGCTGGGGAATCGGGGGGTGGGGGCGGCGGCGATTCGGGGGGCGTTAAGTTATCTGGACGGGCTGACGGGGACGGCGGCGGTGCGGACGCCTCGGGTGCTGGGGTTGGGGCGGCTGGATGCGGCGCCGGGACATGCGGACCGGTTCAGTGTGGGCGTTCAGGTGCAGCGGGGGAGCGCGCCGGTGACGGGTGGACGGGGATTGGCGGAGGGCGTGATCGACAGTGCAGTGTCGTCGATTGGCAGGAATGAGGTGCAGGCGGAGGCGTACACGGCGCAGTGGCAGCACCTGTTTTCGGTGCGGGCGAGCAACCATCTGCGGTTTCAGGTGGCGCATGATCTGCAGTTCGAGACGCCGCCGGCGGCTTCGGGCGCGGTTCCGGCGATCGGGCCGGGAGGGTACGCGCCGCAGGTGTCGATTCAGCCGGAGGGGTTTGTGTATGGCACGCCGGCGAGCCTGGGACGGGTGGCGTATCCGGACGAGGATCGGGTGCAAGCGGCGGATAGCTTTGCGCTGCGGCTGGGGCGGCATCTGCTGATGATCGGCGGTGATTGGAGCCGGGTGCACGACCGGATTCTGGGGGCTACGAACGCGGAGGGCTCGTTTCTGTACGACAGCGGAACGACGGGTGGGCATGATGGCGGGCTGGTGGACTGGATTACGGATTATACGTTCAATGTGCACGCGTATCCGAACGGCGGGTGCCCTAGCATCTATGCGGCGACGCACTATTTCTGCTTTCGGAGCTATGCGCAGAGCTTTACCGGGGCGGCGACGGAGTTTGTGACGCATCAGGTGGCGGGGTTTGCGGAGGATTCAGTGCGGGTGCGGCCGGATCTGCGGGTGAGTGTGGGGGTGCGGTACGACTATCTGCTGCTGCCGCTTCCGCAGCAGCCGAATCAGGCTCTGGATGCGGTGTTGCGGAAGCTGAGCGGGCCGCGGATGGGGGTTACGTCGAGTTTTCCGGAGGATCGGAACAATATTGGACCGCGGGTGTCGGTCGCGTGGTCGCCGGGCGGGGGGCGGCGCGGGCGCTGGATGACGGTGCAGGCGGGGTATGGGCTGTTCTACGGGCGGCTGCCGGGGGCGACGATCAACGCGGCTCTGGCGGATACAGGGCAGCCGACGGCGACGACGAATATTCGGATTACGCCGACGGCCGAGACGGATTGCCCGCAGGTGACGGGAGTGCAGCAGGGGTTTGGGTATCCGTGCTCGTTTTTGAGCGCGCCGGCGGGGGTGGTGGGAAGGACCGGGTCGGCGATGGTGTTTTCGTCGCGATTCCGGCTGCCGGCGGTGCAGCGCGGGAGCTTCGGTGTGGAGCGGGAGTTTGGGCGCCGGTTGTCGTTGCGCGCGGAGTATGCGACGGCGTGGACGACGCAGCTGCCGGAGAGTGTGGACCTGAACATTGCGCCGAGCACGGGGACGGTGAGCTATGTGCTGCAGGGCGGCGACCGGTACAAGGGGCTGCATACGGGCGAGACGTTCCAGGTGCCGTTGTATACGGCTCGGCAGACGACGCTGTATGGGCCGGTGACGGCGCTGGTGTCGAACGCGAATGCGACTTATCACAGCGGAACGGCGGAGGTGCGGCTGCGGGATTTTCATGGGTGGAGCGTGCGCGGCGGCTATACCTATGCGAAGGCGATCGACTATGGGCCGCAGAGCTCGCCGACGCCGCGGCAGGATGGGCAGTTCGATCCGTTTGCGAATGGATATGACAAGGGGCTTTCGAGCCTGCAGTTCGCGCACCACTTCACGGGCGATTTGAGCTTTCGCAGCGAGGTGCGGGAGGGGCCACGGTGGGTGCGGGCGGCGGGCTCGGGTTGGCGGTTTGCGGCGATCGGGACGGCGGGCAGCGGGGCGCCGTACAGCTATGTTGTTTTTGGCGGAACGCGGCTGACGGGCGGACATGAATCGATTAACGGTTCGGGGGGAGCGACGTACCTGCCCACGATGGGGCGGAATACGCTGCGGCTGCCGCCGCGCGGCTTGATGAATCTGCGCACGGCGCGCGAACTGCCGGTGCATGGAGCGATGCGCTTGACGCTGCAGGCGGATGGGTTCAATCTGCTGAACTCGGTGAGCATTTCGCGGGTGGAGACGCGGGCGTTTCTGCTGGGGACTCCGGCGGCGACGGGCTCGCCGATACCGCTGGTGTTTCAGGATGCGGCGACGATTGCGGCGGAGGGACTGACGACGCCGGCGTTTGGAACGGCGCTGTCGTCGACCGCGGGGCTAAGCCGGGAGCGGCAGATTGCGCTGGGGGCGCGGCTTAGTTTTTAGAGGAAAGTCTGATTTGTGCCTAATTGTGCGGCAGGGCTAAGGGTTTGCTCTCGGTTGTGCAGTAACGTGCCCGCTAGAGCAGGGTGTCGGTTGGTAAGGGTGCAAGCGTGATGGCAGATGCTCCACGGGTAATGGCAGAGATATGGGCAACAGTCTGGCTGGTCTGCGTTAGGGTGAATCTGAACAGGTCCAAGTGCATTCTCTCCGCGGCTGACGCCACATTCATAACAAGGAGTTCATGTACGGGCTGATGCCCATACGGCTTCAAAGGCTTGGGCTTAATTAGGGTAACTAAATATTTGACTCACAAGGCATTCATTCCTAGAGTTAAGCAATGGAAACGCCTCACACACTCCAGCAAGCAATCGTTCACTTCAGCGATCCCGACCGTGCTTTTCAGTACGCTCTGAATCTTCGTTGGCCGAACGGCGTTGTCGCTTGCCCCCGGTGCGGTTCCGAAAAGCACTCGTTCATTAAGACCCGTCGCCTTTGGCACTGCAAGGGCTGCAAGAAACAGTTCACGATCAAGGTTGGCACCATCTTTGAGGATTCACCGCTTGGCCTGGACAAGTGGATGTGCGCTTACTGGATGCTCTGCAACTGCAAGAACGGCGTTAGCTCGTGCGAGATGGCCCGCACACTCGGAATCACTCAGAAATCGGCTTGGTTCATGATGCATCGCATTCGCCTGACGATGAAGGATGATTCCACGATCAAGCTCTCCGGTGAAGTCGAAGCCGATGAGACGTTCCTTGGCGGCAAGGCTCATAACATGCACGTCGCTGTTAAGGCCCGTCGCATCACCGGAACGGGGACCAAGGCTAAAACGGCGGTTATGGGCATCCTTGAGCGCTGCGGCAAGGTGAAGACGACCGTTGTTCCGACCCGCCGCAAGTCGGCATTGCAAGCTGAAGTCAAGAAGCATGTTGAGGCTGGTGCGGCTCTCTATACGGATGCACTGCTGTCCTACGAAGGATTCGCCGGAACCTATGCTCATGGGGTTGTGGATCATGCTGTCGAGTACGTCAAAGGTCGCGCGTTCACACCGACAGCCTTGAGAACTTTTGGTCACTGCTGAAGCGCGGCATCAACGGCACCTACGTCAGCATCGAACCGTTCCACCTGTTCCGCTACCTTGACGAACAGACGTTCCGCTATAATAACCGCAAAGGGCTGGACGATCAAGGCCGCTTTGACTTGTCGATGGGCAACGTCGCTGGCAAGCGCCTCACCTACCGTGAAACTGATCGGCGAAACGGAGCCGCCACCTCACACTAAAGCGCGGCAAGCATAAACAATAGCCCTTGCTGGTTTCACCCTGTTTGCTTTCTGCTGTAGGCTTCTCTTTCGGTGCGGGCTTCTTCGCCTGAAAGAGCTTAGTCATTCCCTTGTCGAAGTTCTCTTTTGCCTGCGGGCCTTCGTGATATTCAGGTTTCATGCCTTGGATTGTATGCGCCTTAGTCTACTAATCTTCATTTCCTTAATCTCGCTCACTGCCGCAATGGCCATTAGCGCCCAGAACACCGCCAAGACGATGAATCCAACCACATCCAAAGCCATAAAAGACCTTAAATCCCGTCGCGACAGCTTGCAGTCTCAGTCAAATGCCCTAGAACGGAAACAGGACTTCTGGCATGAGATCGCTCTTGCGACGGGGGTTATTGCTGCCGCTCTCGCACTCGTCGCGGGTGGAGCGCAGCGTGTCGAATCAAAGCGCAGCTACTCACTCCGTGGCGTAAGCAAAGACCTGAACGAAGTAGATGGACGCTTATACACTCTCCAGATAGAGCGCGAGAAGACGGCTCGTGTCGAATTACTTAGGACGCTCGCCTATCGAGGGTTCAACAATCTACAACTTGGCGAAATCAGGAAAAAGCTACTTTCGTTCCGGGCACTTCCCTTCGACATCACTTACAGTCCCGCGATCTTGAGGTTGCCAACTTCGCCGGGCTGTTCCAGATTCTCTTCCAAAGGTGGAAGCCCACGTTTTACCAGGCAGATTTCGACAACACGCGTGGAGTTTCTATTTACTACGACCCGAGCGATACGACAGCTTCCGATGCCGCAGAACAATTCTTCCAAGCTCTGAAACCTTACGGGTTTCGCGTAAACGGCCCGTTCGGCACACTACCCTCAGATCACTTCTTTCCCCTGCAGGACCGAAGCCAACTGCCGCTTTGCGCATCGTAATCGGGATGAGAGACCCGCCGGTAGTGCCTATGGCGGAGAACTTGGAGTAAGACGAGACCTATTCCTTCACGTCCTTCTGCCCGAGATTGACATGGCACCCCGTGAACTGCGAAGGAACGCTGAATACTGCGCTTTCCGAATGCTCCGATTTGTCGTACGGCATGGGGTCTTCTTGCGTTATGGGCTTACCGACAGCTGCTTGCATCGCCGGACCTTTGTGTATGAGGGTGAAATTCCGAGTTTGGTGCGCCTTCAAACTCAGCAAATTAATCAGGATGAAGGGTTGTCGTGTCTTGCGGTCGATACAGAATGAAAATTCGTTGGCGTTCTCAACTCTTTCAGCAAGGGGTCTCGAATCAAGAGGATCATTCCAAATCCTTAGGCCAAAGTTGTCTTCCACCTGATCTGAGGCTTTGATCGGAATGTGTATTTGGTAGTAATCATCTTCGGTCGGGTTTGAGACTGCAAAATCGTACCGCTGCTCGGCATAGGCTGAGAACCGTACACTGTGCGGCGTGATCTGAATGCGGGGCCATATCCACCAACCTAGTGCGCCCAGAAGACACGCGTGCATAACAAGGAGTGGGGTAAGAACGTACCACTTCGCTTTATATTGGTATCCGTTCAGCGCGAGTGGCACAAGAACGAAGAAGGCTATCACGAGCCCCCATGCAGTCGTAAACTCGGTATGCGGCAAAATGAATGTCAGAATTCCGAGGATGGCCGCACCAGCGGCTCCCCACAAGCGGGCCTTATGTTTCCGCTGCTCAGCTATACGTCTTGCGGCCGACGGCATGCCCCATTTTCGGGCCATGAAGCATGTGTGTCAAGTATGTAGTGTCCTTAGCTATCGTTACGACCGCGTTGGTGGTGGATGAGGTGAGTTACATCTGAGCTGGGGGAGGTAGCTGTGATTTGATAGCTATGCCACGACCGGTTGGACCTGTTCAAGGTGTGTTCGCGGTCTAGCGTGCGCGGTCTTCGTGTCTGTCAAGTTCCGTAAATCAGAGCGTCTTTACGAAGAAGGTGGGACTGGCGCTGTTGGATGCGAGATGGCAAGGAATACAGATTGTTAGGGAGTGCCCGCTGCATCGCCAAACAGTCTTCGCGGGAGTGGGGTGTCCTTGCTTGCTCAGGATCTTGACGACGCTGTCGGATAGAGGTCCATCCACCAGATGGATACCGGTAAGCAAAGGACTCTGCAACATGGGGCGGCTGTAGACGAGGCGCGAGCAGCAGATCCGTGCGGGATGACAGAAAGAAAGGTAAGGGTAAGAGGGACGTCAAAGCGACTGCAGGGCAACTGCGGGTCTCTTGTATCAAGGAAGACACCAGCATGTTTCTGTGAAGATGCTGGATGAGGGACTCGCCTGCAGGCGAGTCCCTCAAGCGGCGGCGTGCGCCCGTGGTCTCTCCGGTTTCAGCCGCAGTGGAGCGTTGGGCCGCGCCGCCGTTGGTCACATACAACCGAACAGTCGCTGGACAACTCAGTCGCATGTACAAGACAGGTTAGCGTGGCCCAGATCGCAGGAACAAGGGGGAGGTTTTAGCGTGGCCCAGATCATTTGTGGAGTGGATGTTGCGTCGTCGAGCCTGTATGCCCGCATCGGCGCTGCCGGGGCGGAGGGCGAGTTCGCCAACAGCGCGGAGGGAATCGGTCTTTTGGCCGGTTTTTGCCGCCAACACGGCGTGGAGCTGGTGGTGATGGAGGCCACCGGCGGCTATGAGCGGCTGCCCTTTGGCCTGCTGTGGGCCGAGGGGCTAGCTTCGGCGGTGGTCAACCCGCGCGCGGTGCGCCGCTTCGCCGAGGCCATGGGGGCGCTGGAAAAAACCGACCGGATCGACGCCGGCATGATCGCCGCCTTTGCCGCGGCCCGGGGCGTGGCGCCCACCCCGCTGCCGAACGCTGCCCACCTGAAGCTGCGGGCGCTGGTGACGCGGCTGCAGCAGCTGGTCGCGGTGCAGACGGCACAGCGCAATCAGCGCCGCCTGGTCACCGAGCCGGCGGTGCAGGAGGGCTTCACCGCCCTGCTGGCGTTGGTGGCGAAACAGATCCGTGCGCTGGAGGAGGAGATCGCCGCCCTGATCGCTCAGGACCCGCTGTGGCAGCAGCTGGATGCGGCCTTTCGCTCCATCAAGGGCGTCGCGGATCGCACCGTGGCGCGGCTGGCCGCCGAGCTGCCCGAGATCGGCACCCTGGACGGAAAGGCCATCGCCAAGCTGGTGGGGCTCGCGCCCATGGCCCGCGACAGCGGCAAAAGCCGCGGCCATCGCGGGGTGCGCGGCGGCCGCGCGGGCGTGCGCTCCATCCTGTTCGTCATCGCCGAGCTGGTGCGCCGCCACGAACCCGACTTCACCCGCTTCCACCAGCGCCTCGCGGAGGCCGGAAAACCCAAAAAGGTCATCCGCGTCGCGCTCGCCCACAAGCTGCTGGTCCGGCTCAACGCCAAGGCTCGCGACGTGCGGGCCGCGTGGCCCGCCGCTGCCGCCCCAACCCCCTCATGAACCCCGCCCTTGGCTCTTGACAAACCAGACAGTCGCTCCACTGCGCTGCGCTTCGGTCGAGATGACAGTGGTTGTGGTGGGGGAAGCAGATTCCCTCACGTTCGGCGTCGCTCAGGGCGGAAGTAGTTCTCTCCCATTCGGCTGTGCTCAGGGCGAATGGCAGAAAGAAAAGCAGCAGCAGATTCCCTTCGGGAATGACAAAAAAGGAGATTTCTGGCGTGGGTACAGGACATACTTTCGTGCGGTGGAGGTGGTGACTTTCCCGGGTCGCTGGCTTGTTCCTGCGCATCCAATGGCATTAGACGACCTTTTCAATTAGTGTTTGTGGGTCTCCGGAGCTGACGTACGTGATGAGCCTGCTGACCGCGGTGGAGCACCATGGCTATGCGGCTACGGCGGCCATTCTGTTTCTGTCGTGCTGCGGGCTGCCGCTGCCGATCTCCGTGGTGCTGCTGGTGGCGGGCGCGGCGGCGCATGGCGGGGGGCTGAAGGTGGGCCTGGTGATCGTCTGTGCGGCTTCGGCGGCGCTGGCGGGCGATACGCTGATGTACCTGGGTGGGCGATTTACGGGGTGGTGGCTGCTAGCGGGGCTGTGCCGGATCAGCCTGAACCCGGAGACGTGCATCTTTGGGTCGGCCAATTCGTTTTACCGGCGCGGGCCGCGAACCCTGCTGTTCGCCAAGTTCATTCCTGGGCTGGCGACGGTGGCGGCGCCGCTTTCCGGCAGCCTGAATCTGTCGCCGGGAAAATTCTTGATGCTGGATGGCGCGGGCGCGGTGATCTACGCCTCGGCGTGGACGATGGTGGGGTTTGTGTTTGCCCGGTTTTTGCTGGATATCACGGGTTGGGTGGAGCGTGTGGGCCACCTTACCGCGGCGACGCTGAGTGTGGTGCTGGTGCTGTATGTGCTCTGGCTATTGATGAGCTATCTGCGCGATACGCGGTTCAGCGCGGTGGAGCGCATCGCCGCCGGGGAGCTGCATGAGAGCCTGCAGCAGCGGACCGGGGATCGCATCGTGGTGATCGCGGATGTGCGTTCGCATGGGTACTACGACGCCGGCATGCAGCGCATCAAGAACTCGATCCGCGTGGAGCCGAACCGGTTAAAGGAAGAGCTGGAGGCGCTGCGGGAGTTCATGGCGCCGGAGTGCGATATCTACCTTTATTGCTCTTGCGCGCGGGATGCGACGAGTGTGCGGGTGGCGAAGATGCTGGAGAAGGAAGACTGCAAGACCAAGGTGATTCAAGGCGGGCTGCGGGCGTGGATCAAAGCCGGCGGACCGCTGGAGCCGGTACCCGAAGCGGATATGGAGCATCTGCCGCGGTTTGATCGCTAAAGCGGTTCCCTCTCCCTATGCAGTGTCCTCTCGACCGGAGGCCTGAGCCAGCAAAGCGAGTCGAATGGACGGAGTGGAGAGACGGCGGTATTCGTTTGTGGCTGCGCAGATGTTTTAACGCCCCGAGCGAAATACAGTCGCTCCATTATGCGGGACGATAAAACTCTCCCGCTCCAGTCGAGAGACACTGTATAGCTCTGCGAAAAATGCTTTAGGGAAGGTCTGATTAAATCCGGGAACGAGCGAAAGCATACCTCAGCGGCTAAAGCCGCGTTGCTGTTACTGGATTTACGGCGGGACTAAAAAGTCCCGCCCCTTCAAGACAAGACTTATTCAGAGATTCCTTAGGCGAGGCGGCGGCGGACTGTGCCGGCGAAACCGATCAGACCTGTGCCGAGTAGAAGGAAGCTGGAGGGTTCCGGGGTTACGGATGTGACGGTGATCGGGACATCCTCCTGGACGGTGACGCCGCCGGAGCGCTCAAGCAGGGCATCTTCCCCCAGAAACGGGGTGAAAAGGTTGATCTGGGCGCTGTTGTCCAGGATGTAGGAGAGACCGTTCTGGTCGAAAGAGTCGCCCGAGGCGGAGACGAGGAGAAGATTGTCGTTGGCCGGGGAGGCGCCGCCGTTGTTCAGCGTGGGGAAGGTGCCAGGCTTCAGGATGGCATCGATGGCACGGTTGACGCCATTGCCGGTGTCGGTGGTGCCGGAGACGGCGGTGATCAGGTACTCGCCGGGGGAGACCAGATGACCGGTGAGGGTTCCGGAGCCGTTGAAGGCGTCGGCGGAGGTGCCGAAGCTGAAGGTGAAGGTGTCTGCATGAGCAGCAAGGCTGGCCGAGAGCATGGCAGCGGCGGCAACGAGAGGCGGAAGGCGCATAGTTTCTCCTGAATTTCGGACGGATTGCGTACGCAAGAAGCGAGGCAGTGAAGTGGTAGCCGAAAGGTACTACAGCCTTTGTGGGATTACACCATCACTTTGGTAACCACCCTTTTCTGAATTCCCGTGTCTGGAGTTCCCGTGCTTCCGTGGTTGCTCCGAACGGCGCCGACATGGGGCTAAGCCGTCAAAATTCAGCTCAGGTACGGCTGTTTTGTGCCAAGGGGGTGTTATCTCAATCGGCGGCAAGACGCGTTTTGCGCTCAGTGTGCGGGCGAGAGGACGATGTCGAGGGGTGAGGTTTGAGCGAACGAGCTTTGAGGGTGGCTGGCGCGTATCTTGCCGGTTCAGGTGACGCGGCGGGCTAGTTTGGTGAGGAGTTTGGTTGTGGGCAGGCCGTCGGCGTAGGTTTTCAGGACCAGGCTGCGCAGGAGCGGCGTGCGCATGACGCGGAAGCCGCGTTCGGGCTCGCGGTAGAAGGAACGGGCGGCGCGGTGGGAGAAGGTCAGAGTCTCGAGGAGGGGCTGGAGGTGACGGGCGTAGGCGGCGGCGAGGGCCTGGGCTTCGGCGGCGGGAGCTGCGGGTCTCTCCACTACGGCGCTGCGCGCCTCCGGTCGAGATGACACATCTTGGGGGAAGGATCGAGAGGACGGATCTGGGGGAATTGGTCGAGATGAATGGTTGAGTGAGGCGCTGGAAGCGGGCAGCGTTTCGAGGATGGCGGCGGCGGCGGCCTGGCCGCTGACGAGGGCGGAGTGGATGCCTTCGCCGGTGAGCGGATCTACGAAGCCGGCGGCGTCGCCGGTGAGCAAGATGCGGCCGCGCGGGGTGTAGGCGTGGCCGCCGAGGCCGAGGTGCTGGCCGGTGACGTGGACCCCGGGGAGGCTGGAGAGGGCTGCCAGATCCACGCCGAGCTTGGTGCGGGTGTAGGCGTTGAGGAGGGTGCGGGTGACGGTCTCGTAGTGCATGGCTGGGTCGCGGGAGGCTGCGGTGTGGTTGGTTTGCAAGGGAACGAAGCCGCCTACGCCGATGTTGATGTGGTCACCCTTGGGGAAGAGCCAGCCGTAGCCTCCGGCGATGGGGGAGAAGTCGAAGACGAGGTCGAGGGGGGCGTCGCCGGCGGGGAGTTTTGCGGGCAGGGCGGTGTAGGGGACGGTGGCTTCGAGGGCGAAGCCTCGGGCGTACCAGGCGGGTTCGGCGGGAAGGTGGGCGGCGTTGGCTTCACGGGGTTTTCGTGGCGCTTCGGACCCCACCCTTTCCGATGAAGCCGGAAAGGATGGGGCACCCGCCTGGAGTTCTGTGGTGGGAAGAGACACGGGTCTCTCCACTGCGCTGCGCTCCGGTCGAGATGACAGGTTTGTGGAGGGTAGGGGAAAAGCAGGTCCCTCCGCTACGCTGCGGGATGATAAATCATGGGGGCTGCGGGATGACAAATCATGGGGGCTGTGGGAGGACGGATCAAGAGAGGTTCTTTGGGTGTCGGCGATGATGCCGGCGGCGAGGCGGCGGGTCTGGCCGTTGGAGCCGTCGGCGCCGATGAGGGCGGGGGCGCGGAGGGTTTCGGTGAGGCCGCCGGGGAGGGTGATGTCGAGTTCAATGTGAGTGGGCAGTTCGCGGAGGGCGGTGATGGCTTCGATCTTGCGGAGTTCGGGTTTGTGGCCGGGGGCGCCCTGGGCGAGGGTTTGGGCGAGGCAGAAGGCGTCGAAGCGCTCGCGGACGGCCATGGCGCAGAAGGGAGTGCGCAGGCGGACGCGGACCTCGCGGGTTTTGTCGGCGATGCGTTGGCCATGGAGAAATGCGGGGCCGGCCTCTTGCAGGACGACGTCGCGGCACTGGCGTTCGAGGATGGGCTCGACGGAGTAGCGGAGGGCCTTAAGGGTTTTGCGGGTGAGGCCGCAGGCGCAGGCCTTGGGGCGGGGGAAGCTGCGCTTGTCGAGCAGCAGAACGCGGTGGCCGGCGCGGGCGAGATCGTAGGCGGCGGCGCAACCGGCGGGGCCGGCTCCCACGATGAGGCAGGTGTACTCGCTAGGCATCGTCCCCAGTGTAGCGAGCGGATGCTTTGGGCGGGGGAGGCATCGGGGGAGCACCAGGCGGGTCGCCGCCATATAATCAGGCTGCAGGTTCAGAGTTCTGATCTCAGAACCCGGGACGATAGCGCCGCTTGTGAGTTTCGATGGGCGAGTACGAGTTTCGAGGGTTATCTTTTGATGAAGTTGCGGTGGCTTTTCCCAGCCGTTGGTCTGCTGTTGCTGACCGCCGGCGCCCGGGCGCAGATTGGGATTTATGTGAACCCGATGGCGACCCACATTACGGACTCCACGGCTGACAATGGCGTGTTCACCTTTCTGGGGCCGAACAATACGTCCAGAACGTTTGGCGGCGTGGCGATCGGCGGCTACTACGACCTGGCGCATGACCCGAAGTTCGATATCGGCGTGGATGTGAGGGATGAGCTGGAGCACGGCGGCGGAGCGCTGCTGAACAGCTTTCTTTTTGGCGTGCGGCTGGATGGCAAGCCGGCGAACTCGCGACTGCGGCCGTATGTGCAGGTCTCGGGCGGCATCGGAACCAGCCGCGGCGAGCTGAGCGTGCAGCGTGCGAATAAGGCGATGGTGAAGGTCTACGGCGGCCTGGATTACAAGCTGAGCCCGCATGTGGACTTCCGCACGCTGGAGGTGGGCTACGGCTCGGTGACGGTGATCAACAGCTCGCTTTATGGATTTCCGCCGGTGATTCCGGCGGCGAAGCTGCTGAGCTTCAGCAGTGGATTGGTGTTTCGCTTCGGGAAGTAGAGTTCGACGCCAATTCAAGCTGAATGCCTGAAGGTGTGTCCCAGCAGCAGGAAAAAAGCAGGTCCCTCCGCTTCGCTACGGGATGACAAACAAAAGGTTAAGGCCGGCGCTCAGGCCGCCTGTTGGGCGGCCTTTGTGGTTGCATCCAGGGCCATGGCCTTGGCGAGAAGCGTGTAGCTGCGCAGGCGGGCCTCGTGGGAGTGGGTGATGGTGTTCACGATGAGTTCGTTGAGGCGCAGATCGCCGGCCAAGCCGCGGAGGCGGGCGGCTACACGGTCGGGTGTGCCGACGACGTAGCGCGGCCACTCCTCGTCGGGCTCGTCGTAGGTTCCGGCGGTGAAGGAGAGCAGCGGGTTGGGGGCCTGGGGCTGAAAGGCGTTGAGTTCGCGGAGGGCGTCTTCGGGTGCGGCGACGGGGCTGCGGTCGCCGAGACGGATGCGGCGCTGCAGCAGGCGGACGGAGGCGTGGAGGTGTTCGGCCTCTTCCTGGGTGGGGGCGCAGATGACGCCGATAGCGAGGGTGGCTTCGGGGGTGAGTCGGTTGGAGGGTTTGGAGGTTGCTGAGCCCACCTTAAGCGACGGTGAGGCTGTCGCTGAAGATGGGGCACCCGGGTTTGTGGCATCCGGATTTTGGGCGAAGCGGGAGGGTTGGAAGTTGCGCTGGTAGTACTCGATGGCCTTGCGGGTGCCTTGCGCGGAGAAGAAGTGAGCGTAGGCGTAAGGCAGGCCCCCCTGCGCGGCCGTGACGGCGGACCACATGGAGGAGCCGAGCAGCCAGATTTCGGGCGCTCCGGGGGCGTCGGGTGAGACAAGGAGGTGGCGGAAGGGGTGGTCTCCCCCTGTCTGACTGCCGATTTCCGCGAATCGTTCGGGGTGGAGATAGGCCTGGAGCTCGGCTAGCTGCTGCGGGAAGTCGTCGGGCTGCGGGCTTTGGCGGTTGCGGCGCAGGGCGTAGCTTTCGAGCTGGCCGCCGCCGGGGGCGCGGCCGATGCCGAGGTCGATGCGGCCGGGGAACATGGCGTGGAGGGTGCGGAAGACCTCCGCGACCTTGAACGCGGAATAATGCGGCAGCATGACGCCGCCGGAGCCGACGCGGATACGTTCGGTGGCGGCGGCGGCGCGGGTGATGAGGATCTCCGGGGCGGTGCAGGCAAGCATGGGCATGGCGTGGTGCTCGGAGTACCAGAGGCGGGTGTAGCCGAGGCGGTCGACGTGCCGCGCGAGGTCGAGGGAGTTCGCGAGCGCGTCGGCGGGCGTGCAGCCGGCAGGAACGGGCGATTGGTCGAGAACCGAGAGGCGAAGATCGCTCATGCCGGATTGGATGAAGGGATTGGGCCGGTGGACGCGGGGAGCGGCGTGGGTTCATTCTCCCATGGATGGGCAGGAATTCGGCTATTGGATTCCTGTGAGGGCCAGGGCTAGGTAGTGTCTGTGTGAATCACGATCATCATATGAGGTGCATATTGGAGGGAGCGTAGGGCTTAACAGGCTGCGGAAAAAGACTCTGCGCAGGCGGAAACCGCACCCCAGCGGCTAAAGCCGGACTATAAACAAAGCATTTACGGGGTGGCTGAAGCCACCCCCTTCCCAAAAGCAACGTTTTTCCGCAGCCTGTTAAGCCCCACGGAAGTAGAGTCAACATCATGGGCTTTACACGCTGCGAAAAAAGGCTTTGCACAGGCGGAAACCCCACCCCAGCGGCTAAAGCCGGATGATGAACAAAGCACTTACGGGGTGGCTGAAGCCACCCCCCTTCCCAAAAGCAGAGTTTTTCCGCAGCCTGTTCAGCCCAGGATTCTCTCCAGCATCAGCGCAAAACCCGGAGCTGAAGCCCCGTTCTCGTCCACACTGAATGTCCGGGCTGAAGTCCGGACCTACTTCCCAACAGCAGATTCCCTTCGGGAATGACAGAAAGAAAAGCAAAGTCGCTTTATTTCCTGGGCGGAATCGTGATGGCGGGGATGTTCTGCTCGCGCACGAGCTGGTTAAAGGCGGCTACGTCCCCGGTCTCGATCGTTTGCAGTTTGTCGAGCTGTGTTTGCAGCTGGGCGGAGAGCTGCTTGAAGACCTCGTAGCTTTGCTGCGTGGGGGCGGTGTCGCTGCCGTTGACGGTTCCCAGCAGCGAACCCAGCTTGTTGTTCAGCCGGATGGGGAAGTTGAGCGCATCTTCGCTGGCCCGCAGCTTGGTCTGGTAGATCGCGTCCTCGACGCCGCCGAGACTATCGGAGATTCGCGTGGCCTCCTTGGCGAGCTTCGGGTTCGCCGTGGTGGCGTAGCCGGCAAGCTGCTTGCGGGCGGCGCGGATGTCCAGCACCGCCTGGTTGGCGGCGGAGAAGCGGTCGCGGATCTCGAGCGCGAGGTCAAGCTGTTTGCGATAGTCCTCCGGCGTGGAGGCCACGCGCGGATCGGATTTCACGATCACCGTCCCCTTCTCGGTGTGTCCGTCCGCCGCGACCTCCACGGTGTAGGCGCCCGGCACCACCTGCGGCCCGCGCGTGCTGGCGGCCCACAGGATCATGCCCGGAACCTTCGTGGCATCGGCATAGCGGAGGTCCCACACAAAGCGATTGGTGCCCGGCTTGACGGTGGGCTTCGCCGGGGCACGTTCATCCTCGTCGTCTTCGAGCCCTGCGGGTTGCTTGGGCTCCGGCTTGGAGGTGAACTCGTTGACCAGCTTGCCGCTGCTGTCTTTTACCTGAATCGTCAGGTCCGAGGCGGGCTTGCTCTTGAGGGTGTAGTACATCACCACGCCGTTGGGCGGATTTTTTCCGTTGTCGGCCTCGCCCGCGCCACCATATCCACCCACGCCAAAGTAGCGGTAGGTGGCTTTGAGCGGCAGCAGGTGCAGTGGGCTGTCCGGCAGCTTGCCCGGCGCCAGCGCACGCACCTGCGGCAGGCTGTCCAGCACATAAAAGCCACGTCCCTGGGTGGCGATGACCAGATCGTCTTCGCGCTTTTGGAAGGCGATGTCGGTGATGGGCACATTGGGCAGATTCAACTGGAAGGGCGACCAGCTTTCGCCATCGTTGAAGGAGATGTAGAGGTGCGCCTCGGTGCCCGCGATCAGCAGCCCTTCCCGGTTCGGATCGGGGCGAATGGCGCGGGTGAAGTCGTCGGCCGGGATGCCCGTGACGATCTTCTGCCAGGTCTTGCCGTAGTCGGTGGTTTTGTAGAGGAACGGACGATCGTCGTCGCTGAGATACATGGTGGCCGCGACGTAGGCGGTGCCGGGGTGGAAGGGCGAGGCTGCGATGCAGTTCACGCGGATGAAATCGGGGAAGTCCTTGGGGGTGACGTTTTCCCAGTTCTTGCCGCCGTCACGGGTCAGGTGGATGAGGCCATCGTCGGAGCCGACCCAGATCAGACCCTTGGCTAGGGTGGATTCATCGAGGGTGTAGATGGTGTCGTAGTACTCGACGGCGGTGTTGTCCTTGGTGAGCGGGCCGCCCACGGGCCCCTGTTTCGACTTGTCATTGCGGGTCAGATCGGGGCTCATCGCGGTCCAGTGCGCGCCGCCGTCCCGGGTGCCCAGCAGCACGTTGCTCCCCGCGTAGAGCAGCTTGGGATCGTGGGGCGAAAACAGCAGCGGATAGCTCCACTGAAAGCGGTACTTCATGGCCTCCACACCGGAGCCCATGGGGTTGTCGGGCCAGACGGTGACGTTGACCAGACCGCCGGTGCGGCCGTCATAGCGGGTCAGCAGGCCGTCATAGGAACCGGCGTAGACGAAGCGCGAATCGGTGGGATCGGGCGCGATCCAGCCGCTTTCGCCTCCACCCACCTCGTGCCAGTCGGACTCGGTGATCGCGCCGCTGTTGCCGCGGCTCGCGATCTCGACGGTGGTGTTGTCCTGCTGCGCGCCGTAGATGTGGTAGGGGAAGTCCCCGTCGAGCGCCACGCGGTAGAACTGGGCGGTGGGCTGATTCATGAGGGTGCTGAAGCTCTTGCCGCCATCGAAGCTGATGTTGGCTCCGCCGTCGTTGGACTCGATCATGCGATTGGGATCGTCGTTCGCGATCCACAAATCATGGTTGTCGCCATGACCGGTGGGGATGGCCTTGAAGGTCTTCCCGCCATCGATCGAGCGGTAAAAGCTGGTGTTCAAGGCGTACATGGTGTCGGCGTTTTTGGGGTCGGCGAAGATGCGCGAGTAGTACCAGGCGCGCTGCTTGATCTCGCGCTGGTCGTTCACCTTGGCCCAGGTTGCGCCGCCATCATCGCTGTGGAACACGCCGCCCTCCCCGGCCTCCACGATGGCCCATAGGCTGCCGGAACGTGCGGGGGAGACGGCGATGCCGATGCGGCCGAGCAGGCCCTTGGGCAGCCCCGGGTTGTGGCTGAGCTCCTTCCAGGTATCGCCGCCGTCAGTGGACTTCCACAGGCCGCTATCGGGGCCGCCGCTCTCAAAGGTCCAGGGTTTGCGAAGGAATTGGTAGATGGACGCGTAGATCACCTGCGAGTTGGTCGGGTCGATGGAGAGGTCGATGGCGCCGGCACGATCGCTCTTGAAGAGCACCTTTTGCCAGGTCTTGCCCCCGTCTTTTGTCCTGAAGACGCCGCGTTCGGCGTTGGGGGCGGTCATGTGGCCCATGGCGGCGACGAAGGCGATGTCGGGGTTTTTCGGATCGATTTTGACGGCGCCGATCTGTTGGGTGTCGGCGAGACCGACGTTCTTCCAGGTGTGGCCGGCGTCGGTGGATTTGTACACACCGTCGCCGTGGGAGGCGTTGCCGCGCAGGTCGGCCTCGCCGGTGCCGGCGTAGAGGATGTTGGGGTCGGAGTCCGCGACGGCGATGGCGCCGACCGAGCCCAGCTTGAGCTGGCCGTCGGCCACCGGCGCCCAGTGCATGCCGCCGTCGGCGGTCTTCCAGATGCCGCCGCCGGTGGCGCCCATGTAAAACGTGAGCGGCTGCGACTGCACTCCGGTGACCGCACCCACACGGCCGCCGCGAAAGGGCCCGATCTGGCGGAAGGCGAGACCGGCGAAGGGGCCTTCAGGCTTGGCAGCGGATGGGGTGTCGGGCGGGGCGGTCTGGGCGGCTGCGGGAAGGAAGCTCGGGGAAGACAGGGTGAGGAGCAGAAGAAGACCTAAGCCGCCGCGCGGGAGCCGCAAAGCCGAAGACATGGGTGGAAACGAAGGCATGTTTCTCCTTGACGTGGACCGGGCTCGCAAACGAGGCAAACCCGCAGAGGTGACTCAGATCCCTGCGGCAAAACAGGCTGATTGCCGCGACGGAGAGGCGACAGCGGGGGGTGAGCCGGCGGAGAGCTTCAGGGATGAAACACTGTGGTTATGTCTGGGTGTTATAGCACAATCGGCGGAGAGGACGGGGTTCGGGCGGGAGCTGTATTTCGTTCAGGGCTCCACGAAGTGTGTTGGAAGCGACAGACGAAATACAGGGGTTTCTTGTATCAAGGAAGACACCAGCATGTTTCTGTGAAGATGCTGGATGAGGGACTCGCCTGCAGGCGAGTCCCTCAAGCGGCGGCGTGCGCCCGTGGTCTCTCCGGTTTCAGCCGCAGTGGAGCGTTGGGCCGCGCCGCCGTTGGTCACATACAACCGAACAGTCGCTGGACAACTCAGTCGCATGTACAAGACAGGTTAGCGTGGCCCAGATCGCTATGAGCGGCTGCCCTTTGGCCTGCTGTGGGCCGAGGGGCTAGCTTCGGCGGTGGT
The DNA here is from genome assembly GCA_965276885.1 of Granulicella sp. Taxonomy (GTDB): domain Bacteria; phylum Acidobacteriota; class Terriglobia; order Terriglobales; family Acidobacteriaceae; genus Granulicella. The sequence goes on from OZ255702.1 coordinate 770,782, forward strand.
CAACCCGCGCGCGGTGCGCCGCTTCGCCGAGGCCATGGGGGCGCTGGAAAAAACCGGCAGGATCGCCGCCGGCAGGATCGCCGCCTTTGCCGCGGCCCGGGGCGTGGCGCCCACCCCGCTGCCGAACGCTGCCCACCTGAAGCTGCGGGCGCTGGTGACGCGGCTGCAGCAGCTGGTCGCGGTGCAGACGGCACAGCGCAATCAGCGCCGCCTGGTCACCGAGCCGGCGGTGCTGGAGGGCTTCACCGCCCTGCTGGCGTTGGTGGCGAAACAGATCCGTGCGCTGGAGGAGGAGATCGCCGCCCTGATCGCTCAGGACCCGCTGTGGCAGCAGCTGGATGCGGCCTTTCGCTCCATCAGGGGCGTCGCGGATCGCACCGTGGCGCGGCTGGCCGCCGAGCTGCCCGAGATCGGCACCCTGGACGGAAAGGCCATCGCCAAGCTGGTGGGGCTCGCGCCCATGGCCCGCGACAGCGGCAAAAGCCGCGGCCATCGCGGGGTGCGCGGCGGCCGCGCGGGCGTGCGCTCCATCCTGTTCGTCATCGCCGAGCTGGTGCGCCGCCACGAACCCGACTTCACCCGCTTCCACCAGCGCCTCGCGGAGGCCGGAAAACCCAAAAAGGTCATCCGCGTCGCGCTCGCCCACAAGCTGCTGGTCCGGCTCAACGCCAAGGCTCGCGACGTGCGGGCCGCGTGGCCCGCCGCTGCCGCCCCAACCCCCTCATGAACCCCGCCCTTGGCTCTTGACAAACCAGACAGTCGCTCCACTACGCACGACGATGAAGCTGTCCGCTCCGGTCGAGATGACGCTTCAGTAGTCGAGATGACGCTTCAGTGGTCGAGAGGACGGTTCAATAAGATAGATACATTCTCTCAAGCGGATGAAGACGGCGGTGAAGTGACCTTAAGTGTGCAGGAGCAGTTTGGGGGGATCGACATCTATGTTTTCGATCAGATTCTGCGGGGAAATATTGCCCCGGACATGCGGGTGCTCGATGCCGGGTGCGGGTATGGGCGGAACCTGGTGTATCTGCTGCGGGAGGGCACGGAGGTGTTTGCGCTCGACGCGGATGCCGAGGCGGTTGAGCATGTGCGGAGGCTGGCGGACGCGCTCGAAAGCGGGCTGCCGGCGGCGAATTTTCAGGTGGGCTCGATCGAGCAGATGCCCTTCCCGGATGGCTTCGCCGATGTGGTGATCTGCAACTCCGTGCTGCACTTTGCGCGCGATGAAGAGCACTTCAATGCCATGCTGGGGGAGTTGTGGCGGGTGCTCCGGCCCGGCGGCATGCTGTTCTGCCGGCTGGGGTCGCGGATCGGGATGGACTTCGAGCGGCTGCCGGGCGGACGGTTTCTGATCGGGGACGGCTCGGCATGGTTTCTGGTGGATGAGGAGATGCTCCTGGATCTGACGGAGGATATGGGTGGCGTTTTGATGGACCCTTTGAAGACGACGATTGTGCAGGATTACCGCTGCATGACAACCTGGGTGGTACGGAAGCGGCGCTGAGTTGAATTGTTGAATTGTTGAATCAAAGGGTTGGATCAGGAGATTCCATGTCGAACGAAACCGCTGCTCGTCAGCACGCGTATACCGGTCCCGCCGCCGCCCAGCTGCCTGAGCCGACGCATGCCGAACGGGTGCGGACGCTGCTGGCGCTGGCCTCCGTGGGGATGCTGTCGACGGTGTCGCGGAAGCACGCCGGGTTTCCGTTCGGGTCGCTGATGCCGTTTGCGCTGGATGCCGGGGGGCGGCCGCTGTTTCTGATCAGCAATATGGCCATGCACACCCAGAATCTGAAGGCCGATCCGCGGGCGAGCCTGTTTGTGTCGCAGACCGTATCCCAGCCTGCCGTTGACGGCGACCCGCTGGGCTCCGCGCGGGCGACCCTGGTGGGCGGGACCGAGCCGGTGGGGGACGAGGACCTTCCGGACGCCCGGGAGCGGTATCTCGCGCGGCATGAAAACAGCCGGTACTGGGTGGATTTCAAGGACTTCAGCTTCTTCCGGCTGCAGCCCGTGGAGGTGTACTATGTGGGCGGTTTTGGCGTGATGGGCTGGGTGACGGCGGAGGACTACACCCTCGCGCTCCCCGATCCGCTGGCCACGGCGGCTGCCGGGATCCTTGCGCATATGAACGCGGACCACGTGGACTCGATGCTTCTGCTGGCCCGTACAAGTGCGGGGCTGATGGCGACGGAGGCGGCGATGACCGCCGTGGACCGGCTGGGTTTTTCCTTGCGGCTGAAGACCGCGGAGGGAATGAAGGGCGCCCGCATCAATTTTCCCCGGGAGGTGCGGACCGCAGGGGAGACGCGCACGGCTCTGGTGGAGATGGTGCGGAGCGCAAAGGCGGAAGCCCCATAGAGGGCCACGGCCAGCTTCGGGGAATGACTGCGGTGGATATTTTCCCGAGTGAGCCGCTGCTGTCCGTGCGCGATCTGCGGATCGGCTTTGAAGCACAGGAGGCGGTGCGGGGGATCTCGTTTGAGATTGCGCCGGGCGAGACGCTGGGGCTGGTGGGGGAGTCGGGGTCGGGAAAGTCGGCGACTTCGCTGGCGCTGATGCGGCTCTTGCCGCCGAGCGCGGCGGTGAGTGGTGAGGTGTGGCTCCCCACGGGCAGCCGTGCCGCGGCGGACCCCGCCCTTTCCGATAAAGCCGGAAAGGATGGGGCACCCCATCCTGCGCCCAATCCGGCACCCCATCCTGCGCAGGGCCGGATGGACCTCCTGACGATGCCGGAGGAGGCGATGCGGCGGCAGCGGGGGCGGTCGCTGGCGATGATATTTCAGGAGCCGATGACCGCGCTCAATCCCGTGATGGCGATTGGGCGGCAGGTGGGTGAGGCGGTGCTGGCGCACGCGCCGCGGACGGGGCGGCGGGAGGTGCGGGAACGGGTGATCGCGGCGCTGCGGGAGGTGGCCCTGCCGGATCCGGAGCGGCGGCTGCGGGATTTTCCTCACCAGTTCTCAGGCGGGCAGCGGCAGCGGATTGTGATTGCGATGGCGCTGATCAACCGGCCACGGCTGCTGATTGCCGACGAGCCGACGACGGCACTGGACGTGACGGTGCAGGCGCAGATTCTGGCGTTGCTGAAGGGACTGCGCGCGCTGCAGGGGCTTTCCATGTTGTTCATTTCGCATGATTTGGCGGTGGTGGGGAAGGTGGCGGACCGGATCATCGTGATGCGCTATGGAGAGATCGTGGAGGCGGGGGCGGCGCGCGATGTGCTGACCCGGCCGCAACACCCCTACACGCAGGCCCTGCTGGCGGCGGCGCCGACGATGCGGACGGCTCGGGACCAGCCGTTGAAGGTGGGAGTTAGGAAGTAGGGAGTAGGAAATAGGGAGTAGGAAATAGGGAGTAGGGAGTAGGGAGTAGGGAGTAGGGAGTAGGGAATAGGGATAGGAATCATGGGTTGGGGATGGCTCGTAGCTGTCCGGAACAGCAGATTCCCTGCGGGAATGCCAGAAAGAAAGGCTACAGCAGGTTCCCTGCGGGAATGACAGAAAGAAAGGCAACAGCGCGCTGATCGCCTGAAGACCATCTGCTCCAGTTCCCTGGTCGTTGCTCCTGATCCCCGATCCTGCTCCTGCTCCTGACCTAATCCCTAATCCTGATCCCTGCCTTCAGGAGTAAACTAACCGTTCGTCCATGCGTGCCCTTGTTCTCTCCGACATTCACGGGAACGTTCATGCGCTTCGTGCCGTGTTGGCCGAGGCGGGCGGCTTCGACCAGCTTTGGAATCTGGGTGATGCGGTGGGGTATGGAGCGAATCCGAATGAGGTGATTGAGATTCTTCGGGAGCGCGCGGCCGTGAATGTGCGCGGGAATCATGACCGCGTTTGTGCGGGGCTGACGAGCGCGGAGGGGTTCAATCCAGTCGCGGCCGAGGCGGCGCACTGGACGCAGGCGACGCTTTCCCCGGAGAACCTGGCCTGGCTGCGAGCGCTGCCCAAGGGGCCGGTCCGGGCGACAGCGGAGGCGGCGTGCGCGCACGGATCGCCGCTGCATGAGGATCACTACATCCTGTCCATGCGCGATGCCTGGACCCCGCTGCAGCGGATGGAGACCGGGTTGACGTTTTTTGGGCACACCCATGTGCAGGGGGGGTTCGTGCAGCAGGGAGCGGAGTGGGAGGAGTCGCGCCCGGTGTGTGGAGCGGAGGGCGAGTGCCGGCTGGCGATTGCGCCGGGGTCGAGAATGCTGGTGAACCCGGGGTCGGTGGGGCAACCGCGCGATTATGACCCGCGGGCTGCGTTTGCGCTCTACGACAGCGAGGAGGCGGTGGTGATCTTTCGACGCGTGATGTATGACGTGGCCGGAGCGCAGGAGGCGATTCGCTCGCACGGATTGCCGGAGCGGCTGGCCGCGCGCCTGGATGCGGGGCGGTAGGGAGGGTCAGCGCGGTCGCGGGGAGGGCGAACAGCAGGTTCCCTGCGGGAATGAATGACAGAAAGGCAAAGGCAACAACAGGTTCCCTCCCGTTCGACTGCGCTCAGGGCGAAGGACAGAAAAGAAAGCAAAGGCAACAGCAGGTTCCCTCCCGTTCGACTGCGCTCAGGGGGAAGGATAGACAGAAAGGGAGTTACCGCAGGGAACTGGGAGTTGTGAAGACGCGGCCCAGCGTAAAGATAAATTTATGGTCGCCGGCGTCGCCGATCGCGGGGGCGATGGTGATGACTCCGAGAGGCGTCTCCGCGACCAGGCCTAGGTAGACATCCTGGCGGGTGATGGTGCTCATGTCCGGGGCGCGCATCTGGCCGGCTTCGTAGGCGGCTCCGATGTAGATGGATTGGCCGAGGGGTGCGGGCAGCGTCGCCAGGCGGTGAAGATAGCCGGGAGTAAACAGGAAGTAGTCGGTGCCGCGCAGCTGGTCGATGGCCAGCGAACTGACGCGCAGGGGACCGCCGAGCGTGAAGCGGAAGGGCTGGGCGACCGCGCGATTGAACATCGTGCCGCCCTCGGCGTTGATGAGGAAGAGATCGTCCTTGAACTTCTTGCTCTTTAAGCCCAGGTCGTGAGCATAGTTCAACTGGCTCTGAAACTGCGGCGCGGCCGGGCTGCCGGGCGTGTTGTAGAGATAGCCGAAGCTGGTCTCCGAGCGAATCCCGTCACGGGGCACCAGCGCGCGGTTCTGAGAGTCGTAGACGAACTTCGCGCGTACGGCCTGCGAGTTGCCGTTGTAGTTCGGAAGCCCATCGCTGCCGGTAGTGGTGAACCACTGCACGTTCTGGAAGGACCAGCCGGCGCGCAGCTCCATCTCCTTGTTATCGCTCCAACCCGCATCGATGGCGGCGCCCGCGAACTGGCTCTGGCGTTCCGAGACCCGGTAGCTGCCCTGATAGATGTAGAACGGCTCGCGCGAAATGTTGGCGCGGGGCGCGACGAAGAAGCCGCTGAACGGGTTGGGCTTGTAGTAGTACTCGCCCTGGACGCGGGTGAGAAAGCCGAGGTCGATATTGCCGCGAAAGTCGGAGCCGTAGCCGCCGAGGTCCTGGTACAGGAAGATGGTCGAGAGCGTGGCCCGGGTAACGCCGCCGGTCTGCGCGGCGATATTCAGGCCGAGCTCGAGAAACGGAGGTCCGGTCTTCTTGTCATTGACCGAGACCAGCAGGATGGGCCGGTTGGAGACCGCATTGTCGTAGCCGACGGTGTAGTCGGCATCGTAGCGGCCGTCGGCGCGGATCTCCGCCAGGAGGGCATCGATCTTGTCGGTGTCCACGGGCCCGTTGACCACGGGCTGAAAGATGCGTTCGGCGAACTCCTGCACGCCGGGGTTCGGAGCATTCACCTTGACGCGGAGGACGGTGCCGGCCGGGGGGCGCTCGCGGGAGCGGCGGGCGGCGATGTAGGCCTTCCAGTCGTCGTCGGAGAGCGCATAGGGGAGGAGTTCGGCCTTGTGGGATTCGGCGGCGGCGTAGCCACGGGCGGCCAGCTTGTCCATCATCAGATAGCTGTTGGCGGTGAAGCCCTTCACGTCGGGCATGATGACGACATTGGCGAGTTTGCGGCCTTCGCGCTCGTTGGCCTCAATGCCGACGGCGAAGGCGCGCTGCAGCACCCCCAGAATGGAGTCGAGGTCGCCTTGGCCCACCGGCTCCAGGGGCAGGCTGACGGCGATGATGAAGTCCGCTTTCATCGCCTTGACATCGGGGGTGGGCAGATTTTCCAGGATCGCGCCGTCGACGTACTCGTGGCCGCCCATATTGAAGGGCCGAAAGACACCGGGGATGGAGGCGGAGGCACGTACCGCGTCGGGAAGGGAGCCGCGCGCGAAGGTGACGGTCCGGGCGGCGGTCAGGTCGGTTGCCTGGCAGCGGAAAGGGATGGGGAGATTGTTGAAATCGGTCTGATCGTTGTAGTTGAGGAACTCTTTGTCGAGCAGATCGTTGAGGCCGGTGTCGGTGAGCAGGCTGTTGCGGAGGGAGACGCCATGCTTGAGGCCGATGCCGATGGCATTGGGGAGATCGCGTTCGTCTTCGCGGCGGCGATAGCTCAGATTGGCATAAGAGGTATCGATACGGAAGACGCGGCTGACGCTTTCGCCGGTGAGGATGCCCTTCATCTGGTCGGGGGTTTTGCCGGTGGAGTAGAGCGCGGCCAGGATGGAGCCCATGCTGGTGCCGGCGATGACATCGACGGGGATGTGGTGCTCCTCCAGCCACTGCAGGGTGCCGACCTCGGAGAGCGCGATGGCCGCGCCGCCGCCCAGCGCGAGACCGATGACGGGCCGCGTCCTAGGGAGATCCGGAGGAGGCACCGAGGGGTCCGTGGGGCTGAGGCGCAGCTTGCTGGTGCTGGCGGTTTCGGCGGCGCTGGCGGGCTTGCTGGGGGAGGTGTTTTCCTGGCCGGCGGGTTTAGCTTTCGTGGGGGCATCCTTGGACCCGGTACCGGTCTGGGTGCCGGCTCCCTGCTGCTTGCCGCCCATCTGCTGTATGGCCTGTTGTCCGCTCACGATGGGGGCGCCGGCACTGGCGGCTTGCGCGGAGGCGGGCACCGCGGAGAGGAGAACCGCGGAGGCAACGACTAGCGATGCGAAGCGGGATTTCGGAAAATCGGAGTACTTCGTCAACAACGCATCCATTCTGGGCGGCGGACGTACATTTTCAGTTTTCGAGCCAAACATGTAGGACGCGGAAACGCCCTGGCTGGATCACTGGTTCCTCAGCGGTCGTACTCCTGAAAGAGCTCCGGGAACTGCTGGCCCAGAGAGGCGATTTTGGGTATGTCACATACCTGGATATAGGGATTGTGCGGATTTTTCAATGCATAGTCCTGGTGATAGTCCTCCCCCGGGTAGAACTTCACGAGCGGCGTGACCTCCGTAACGATGGGCTTGGCGAAGATGTGCGCCGCGTCGAGCTGCTCAATGTATTGATCGGCAGCTTCGCGCTGTTCTTTAGTGGTAAAGAAGATGCCCGAACGATATTGCGTGCCCACGTCGCCGCCCTGGCGGTTCAGCTGCGTGGGATCGTGTACGACGGAGAAAAAAATGCGGAGCAGGGCGCCATAGCTGACCTGCGCGGGGTCGTAGACGACCTCGATGGCCTCGGCGTGACCGGTGTTCAAGTAGCTGACGGACTTGTAGTCGGCGGTTTCGGCGGATCCGCCGGTGTAGCCGACAACGGTTTCCAGTACACCCTTGACCCGCTGGAAGACTGACTGCACGCCCCAGAAACAGCCGCCGGCGAAGACCGCGGTCTCGCGCTGGCCGGCTTCCCAGCCGCTGGCGGGAGCAACGATATCATGGATGGGTGCGGGAATGGGCTCTTTGCGTACGCCTGCGATCGCCATATGCCTCCAAACCCTCAACCCGGCAAAGATCACGAACGCCACGGCTCCGAGCCAGAGCGCACCGTGCAGCAAGGGGTGAGCGGTCACGTGGTATTGGACGCAGGATGCGGGTGGGGCGATGCGAACGGCCGGGCCGGGCGGGTGTGTGCAGGGTGGAACCAAGGGAGTAAACAGCGGTTCAAGCCTGACTTTAGCGGTTACTGAAGGGTAAACATGGGATTGGTGTCTGACGAATCGTTTTTTGCTTTTCGGAGGGAGGTCCGGGCTTCAGCCCGGACGTTGAGTGCGGAGAAGAACGGGGCTTCAGCCCCGGTTTGCGCTGATGCCGGAGAGAGAACCCTGGGCTAAACAGGCTGCGGAAAAACTTCAGTTAGTTCTGTAAATAGAGGATCGGAGTGGATTTGGAGTAGCCGGAGATGGGTTTCGAAGCGGCTTTTGCGGGCCGTTTGCCGCATTCAGACACACGTGTGCCCTAGCCGGCCAGGGTTTGAATCGGGATCAGCCTGCTCAGGCGCATCAGGTTCTGAGCGGTGATGACCAGTTGGTAGAACCAGTCCACCCGGGCCAGGCCGCGCAGCTTGACCTGGCGCAGGGGACGATCCAGCTTGCCCCAGCCGAAGACGCGCTCGATCAGCTTGCGCTTGCTTTGGCTGATCGCGAACCGTTCATCGCGGCGCTCCTCTTCGGTCAGGCTGTTTTTGGCCATGTTCTGCCCCTTCGTGTACTCCGAAACATGCGGCGCCACCTGGCGGTCCCGCAGCTGCTGGATAAAGGGCTTCTCCTGATACAAGGTGTCGGCGCCCAGCGTGATCTTGTGTTCCGGCTGGCGCTGCTCCGATGCGGGCACGACTCTGTCCAGCAGTTCGAGCGCCGTCTCCCGCTCCGCATCGGTAGCCGCCAGACTGGCCTGGGCCGCCACTGCCAGGCCATTCCGGTTTTCCATCAAGGCATGGCCTTGATAGCTGGGCACCGCCTTGTCCGGCGTCGCCTTTTTGTACAGCCGCGCCTCGGGATCGGTCCCGGATTCCACCTTGTCGCGCAACAGCACCCCGCCCCCGTAGCCCGAACCCTCGCCCGGCGGGGGCGGATCGTCCTTGGGGGTAAAGCTCCGCGCCGAAGCCCAAGCCTGAATCAGCGTCCCGTCCACCGTGAAGTGCTCTTCGCTGAGCAGCTTGTGCTCGCGCGCCTGCAGCAGCACCGCTGCCAGCAGCCGCCGGCTCACCTCGCCCGCGATCAGCCGTTCCCGGTTCTTGGTAAACACCGTCGTATCCCACACCACGTCGTCCATCTCCAAACCCACGAACCAGCGGAACAACAGGTTGTAGTTCAGCTGCTCCATCAACTGCCGCTCCGACCGCACCGAGTACAGCACCATCACCAGCAGCGCGCGCAGCAGCCGCTCCGGCGCGATCGATGGCCGTCCCGTGGTCGAATACAGCTTGTCCAGCTCCGGGCTGATCTCTTCCAGCGCCCCGTCCGTCAGGATACGGATCTGCCGCAACGGATGATCCTTCGGCACGCGCCGCTCCAAGGTTACGTAACTGTACAGGGCCGTCTGTTGCTCGCTCGCTCCACGCATCCTCCCTTCTTACACCAATTTCATGTGCAAGATTTTCGACCGATAATCTGAGTTTTTCCGCAGCCTGTAAAGCCCAAAATTTGGCTCTCCCTTTCGTGGGGCTGAAGTCCCACGCTCCCTCCCAAAATGCACCTCCAAATGCACCTCGTACGATGATCGTGATCCGTCAGGCACCACCTAGCCCGGCGGCCAGCCCATGGGACGGCCGCCGAGGATGTGTACGTGGAGGTGATCGACGGTCTGGCCGCCATCAGGGCCGGTATTGACGACGAGGCGGTAGCCGTTGTCCAGGTGCTGCGCGCGGGCGACCTCGCCGGCCGCGGCCAGCAGGTTGCCGAGCAGGCCGGCGTCCTCCGGCAGGGTATGGGCGTGGGAGGCGATGTGGCGTTTGGGAATGACCAGCACGTGCACCGGAGCCTGGGGGCGGAGGTCGGCGAAGGCGATCGTGTCGGCGGTCTCATGGAGGCGCTGGACGGGAACGGAGCCGGCGACGATTTTGCAGAAGAGGCAGTCGGGGGAGGTCTGGTCGGCCATGTGAGGTATCGTACGCGTCCGTGCCACCGGCGCAGGCTGCCGAAGCAAAGGCCAAGCTATTCTTAAGGAGCTTACAGGTATGGCCATCGAACTTACCAAGCAGGTGCGGACGGATGCCATCGCTTCGCTCCAGCGCTATTTCGAGGAGCATCTTCCGGAGCCGATCGGCGCCTTAACCGCGGGGCTGCTGCTGGACTTCTTTGTCGAGGAGATTGGTCCGGCGATCTACAACCGGGCCATCGCCGAGGCACAGGATCGCATGCAACAGCGAGCGCTGGACCTTACGGGAGAGCTGTATGCCCCTGAGTTCCCCTTCTGGGCCCGGATCGATGGGAAGCGAAAGAGTCGGCGCTGATCGGAAGCCGGTCTGGAAGTAGCTGGAGGAGATGGTGTGCATTCTTTTGGCCACGAAGAAAGTGCACGTGTACCCAAATCACCCGTCGGATTCTGTCCAGGTTACCAATGTGTCTTGACCTGCCCGGATTCCGACGGCAGAATGACATCCGTGCGTTTCCTCCTAGCTTCCGCGCGGATTGTGTTCGTTTCTGCCCTTTGCTGCGTGTTTCCCTGTCATGCGGAGGCGGAGGCGACGTGGATTGAGGTGCGCAGTCCGCACTTTCGCGTGCTGACCGACGGCTCGGCCGGGGATGCGCGCAAGGTGGCGTATGAGTTCGAGCAGATCCGGCACGTATTTGCGTTGCGATTCAACAACGAGGAAGTGGGGTCCGGTGCGCCGCTGACGATTGTGGCGGCCCGCGATGCCGGTACCATGAGCCGGTTGGCGCCCGCGCTTTGGAAGGCTCAAGGCGACAAGATCGCCGGCTTCTTCCAACGCCGATGGGAGAGCCAATATGCCCTGGTTCGGCTGGACACCTGGGGAGACCAGAACCAGGTGGTGATCTTCCACGAGTACACGCATAGCATCCTGCACGCGAACGCCCATTGGCTTCCGGTATGGCTGGATGAGGGCATGGCCGAGTTTTATGCCTACTCGCGGTTTGAGCATGACCGCATTCTGGTCGGCGCACCTACCCAGCGTTACCGCGAGTTGCGCAATCAAAGTCTGCTGCCCGTCAGCACCATGCTCGATATCACCCAAAACTCCCCCTACTACCACGACGACTCCAAGATGCAGCTCTTCTATGCCGAGGCATGGGCGATGGTGCACTACATGATCTTCGGCGAAGGTATGCAGAGCGGCGCAAAGCTCAATGCCTTCTACAAAAGTCTGCAGGAGGGCACGCCTCAGGGGAAGGCCTTTCGGGATAGCTTCGGCGATCCGCTCGCCTTTGACAGGGCATTCTCAAACTATCTGGCGCAGTTTGCCTTGAAGGCCGGGGTGCTGCCGGCCGATCAGCGCCTCGATGCAAAGACCTTCCCCGAGCGCAAGCTGACTCCGGCGGAGGCCGACTATGAGATTGGCGCTTTTCAGATCGGCAATCGCGACGGTGCGAATGGTCGCGCCTACATTGAGAAGGCTTTAGCGCTGGACCCCAAGCTGGCCGGAGCGCATGAAGAGCTTGGTTTCCTTGACTTCGATCACGGAAAAGACGATGCCGCCAGGAAGGAATGGCACGCTGCCATGGAACTGGACCCTTCGCTGGCCCGCTCCGTCTTTGCGCTGCTTATGATGGGGCAGCCTGTGGCCGCGCAGTCACCGCGCGAGCTGCAGGCGACGGAGCTTGCGCTGCGGCATGTGACGGAGCTCGCGCCAAAGTTCGCGCCGCCCTATGTGGAACTGGCCCTGGTCGAAACGCGGCAAGGCAACGCGCAACAGGCGTACATGGACGCTCGGCAAGCGGAAGCGCTCGAGCCCTGGAGAGCCGGCTATCACATCTTGACAGGCCGCATTCTTTTGATCGGCAATCAGCCCGCGGTCGCGGCAAGGTATTCGCGATTTGTGGCCGCACGCTGGTTCGGGCCGGATCACAACGAAGCCGTGGATCTGTGGCAGGCTGTGCCCTCCGCTGAGCAGGGGGACGGGCCGCCGCTGACGATGGACCTGCCCCCAGGTGTGCAGATCGCCCGCGGAACGCTGGTGGATGTGTCTTGCGGCAGCGCGCCAGACGCGAGATTCAAGGTCACCTTGCAACCCGACGGGCCGGCCGGAGCGAACCCGCTCACCTTCGCCAGCAATGGACGCCTGATAATCGGATTTTCCGACACCTTCTGGTGGGGTGAGGATCACTACAACAGTTGTTATCACCTGGCGGGACACCCGGCGCTTGTTGCTTACAAACCGCAGGGTTCAGACGGCGGCCAGCTTGTTGATCTGGAGGTTCGAGATGATACGCCCCTGCTTCCGCAGCCCAAGGAACCAGAGAAAATACAGGCTGCCTCGCTGCCGTCGCGACCGTAAGGGGTCGCGATGCGAAGTGTCGAGTCATTCCGGGGCAGGGATAGATAAGGAATGGGGTCAGGGTCGGCGGTTGGGCGGCGATGCTGGAAAGTACTTCGGCGTGACGCCCGGAAGCCATGGGTTGTAGGCCTTGCCGAAGGCGGCGCGGCGGCCGATGGCGGGATGATCGTAGGTCCAGAACTCCATAAATCGGCTGGGGTTGGGGTCGGCGAAGGAGGTTTGGCCGAGCACGTCGAAGGCCCCCTGCGCCGTGGCCTGTGGATCTTTGACGATGCCGTGGACGGCCTCCTCGCCGTAGACATCGGCGGCGTGCTCCTGGATGCGGGAGAGGGTGGCTGCGACCGGCTCAAGCACCGAGTTGAAGAGTGACAACGCGAGCATAAGGACGGCGAGCGCACCCCAGTCCTCCTGGGACGGGATGCGCCAGCGGGTGCCGAAGCGCGCGATAGCCCAGCGGACAAAGTGGAAGCCAAGCCAAAGGAGGAGGAAGGAGCCGGCAAAGCTGAGGAGTAGGCCGCGAACAATGTGGCCGAGCACGTAATGGCCGGACTCGTGACCGAAGACGAGCAGGATCTCGTCCGGGGTGAGCTTCTGGATGGAGGTGTCCCAGACCACGACACGTTTGGAGCGGCCGAAGCCCTCGACATCGGCGTTGAGCGTGGTGAGTTTGGCCGAGGCCTGCATCAGGAACATGCGGTCGGGCGGAATATTCATGCCGCCGCGCTGGGCGATGGCTTCGAGCCGCTGGACGAGCGCGGGCTGGGATTTGGCGAGGGGTTCGTAGTGGAAGAAAAGTGGCTCGATATAGGGCAGGATGAACAGCCCGAAGAGCGAAAGGGGGATGGTGAAAACCCAGAAGAGGAGCCACCATCGTTTTGGAAGGCTGCGAATGACCCAGAAGAGAAGCAGGACGACCAAGCCGCCGATAAGCCATTCGAGGGCGAAGGATTTGGCTTGGTCGCCGAACCAGCTGCCCCAGCCCTGCACGGAGAGGCCATAGCGGCGGGAGAGGGAGTGCTCGTAGAGGGCGAGAGGGAGATTGAGGAGAAAACCGGAGAGAAGGAAGAGCAGAAGAAAGGTGTACCCCTGCAGCCAGCGGGTGCGGGAGGTGCGGAGGGTACGGTCGCGCATCCAGGCGATGGCGCCGAGCCAAAGGAGTAAGGCAAGCTGCAGGATGCCCCAGATCTCGTTGGCGAAGTGGGTGACCGTGTGTACGGTGTAGAGGTGCTGTGCTTTGGCGAGGTCGGCGGGGGGGGAGCGCGTAGTCGGGGAGGTTGCCGAGGGGCGGTGCGGCGGCGATCTGCTGGGCGGCGTAGACGTTTGCGGCGTGCTCGGCGGCGGTCTCGCGGGGGTGCGCGCATCCGGGTGCGGCAAGGAACAGAAGCAGGGCGAGGAGGAAAAGGAGACGTGAGCGCATCGGGTCCTCGGGAAATTTCGCGTGGATTTGTGCTCCGAGTCTGGGGCAGAAACGGTTTGGCGCGCAAGGGAGTTCCAGAATGGGACATCTGGAGAGCCGGAGGTTACGATCGTTACGTCGCCTTATCTTCGCCCTCCGGCTACACTGACATTTCTGCCGTAGTGCATTCAATGCTGGGCCCTGGATGGTGCGTGTGACTGCTTTGTTTCACCTTTCAATTCGTGGATGGATCGGGGCAGGCTGCCTCGCTGTTTGCCTTGCAGGAGTTTCGGCATCGTCCTTGGGTCAAGCGCCGGTGGTAAAAGGCGCGGCCAAGAAGGGGATAGCCTCCGGAGCGGCGTCTGCACCGAAAGCGGTGCCGGCGAACCCTGTTCTGATCGACGCGATGGAAGCCGAGTTGCGCCGGGCCATGGGCGCGCTGGGGACGGCGATTGCCCCCACGAGTGCACCCGTTGCCGCCGCCGCGGACAAGGCAACTCCGCCCGCGGAGCAGCCCCGGCCCTATTTTCTGAGCTACTCTGTCGCCGACGCCGAGACGTTGAATATCACGGCGCAGTATGGCGCGATTGCCCAGTCGACGAGCAACCGCACCCGAACGGCGGACGTGCAGGTGCGGCTGGGTTCGCCGACGCTCGACAACACGCACGGGGCGCATCGCACCAGCGCCCTGACCACCATGCCGCTGCCGCTGACCGATGACAGCGCCGCCATTGAGCGCACGCTTTGGTATGCGACGGATCGCGGCTACGGCAAGGCCCTGGATGCGCTGGAGAAGGTGAAAACGGAGCAGCAGGTGCGGGCCAGGGAGGAGGACACCTCCGCGGATTTTTCGGCGGAAAAACCGCAGGCCGAGGTACTCGCGCCCGCCAAGCCGCTCGCGGTGGATAAAGCCATGTGGGAGAACCGGCTGCGCGAGATTACGGCGGTGTTTCGAGCGCACGGGGAGATCACCTACGATATGGCGATCCTGCAGACGTCGCATGAGACGGATTATTTCGTATCGAGTGAGGGCGCGAAGGTTGCCGCGCCCAACCAGGTGGCGCGGCTGATCGTGCTGGCGCGCACGCGTGCGGCGGATGGGATGGACCTTTTCCGCGCGGAGACCTTTGAGGCCGATGCTGCGGGACGGTTGCCGGAGCAGAAGATTGTGCTGGCCAAGACCGAGGCAATGGCGAAGAATCTTGACGATCTGCGCGTGGCGCCGATTACGGAGCCGTTTGCAGGGCCGGCGATCCTTTCCGGGCGGGCAGCGGCGGTGTTTTTCCATGAAGTTTTGGGCCATCGGCTCGAAGGGCAGCGGCAGCGGGGCGATGAAGAGGGGCAGACCTTTACAAAGCTGCTGAACAAGCCAATTCTGCCGAGCTTCCTGTCGGTTGCCGATGATCCCACGATGGCCGAGTACAAGGGCCAGCCGCTGAGCGGGCATTATCTGTTCGATGACGAGGGCTCTCCGGCGCAGCGTGTGCAGCTGGTCGACGATGGTGTGTTGAAGACGTTTTTGATGTCGCGGCTGCCGGTGGCGAGCTTTGCGAGTTCAAACGGGCATGGCCGCGCCGAGACGGGCAAGATGCCGACGGGACGGCAGGGCAATCTGATTGTGACCTCGACCAAGGCGGTGAGCGATGCGGAGTTGCGGGAGATGCTGAAGGCCGAGGCGAAGAAGCAGGGCAAGGCCTATGGGCTTTACTTTGAGGACATCAGTTCCGGTTTTGCGGTCACGACACGGTCTTCGCCCCAGGCATTTCAGGTGATTCCGCTGGTGGTGTACCGCGTGTATGTGGATGGGCGGCCGGATGAGCTGGTGCGCGGGGTGCCCATTGTGGGCACGCCGCAAGCCGCGCTGAGCCGCATTGTCGCCACCGATGACAAGCCGGACGTGTTCAACGGGGAATGTGGCGCCGAAAGCGGGACGATTCCGGTAAGTGCGGTAGCGCCGGCGATGCTGGTGAGCGAGATCGAGACGCAAAGGCAGGCGCAGGGAACGGCACGTCCGCCGATTTTGCCGCCGCCCCCCGTGAGCGCGGGTTTGGCGCCGGCGGCGAAGGGCGGCCAATAGATGAGGCGTTTGTCTTCCCCTGCGATTCTGAATCTAGTGAAAACAAGTCTAGTGAAAAAATTGAGCGTTCTGGTTATCGTGGCATGCTGCTGCTCCGAAGCACGCACCGAGCCTCGCAGGGTAGTCCCTCCGGCTCCTGCGCTGGTGAGTGTGTTCCCGGGCCACTCCGGAGTCTCTCTCCTACCGCAAAACGCTGTCTCGGGGGTGGATGCAGGCGGGAAGCAGTTCGATCGGATCACGGGCGCAGCGCCCGTGGCCGGCAGTGCGAGCTCTGATTCCATGCTCGCCGCGATGCAGGCTGAACTCTCGCGCGAGAAGGAGCATTTGGTTCTTCCGGGCATGCAGCGGCCGTACTTCATCGAGTACCGGCTGGAGGACATTGATGACTTCGAGGCGGTGGCGAACTATGGCGCGCTGACTAGCGAGCATGAGAACCGGCAGCGCGTGGTCCGGGTCGAGGTGCGCATCGGCGATTACGTGACGGATTCGAGTTCGTCACGTGGAAATGGGTCACTTGCGCTGGCGCCGGGTGATGATGATGCCGCCGCACTGCGCAATGCGCTGTGGATGGCAACCGACGAGGCGTACAAGGCGGCGCTGCGTGCGTACTCCGCGAAACAGGCGGCGCTGAAGCAATTCCAGAGTCCGCCAACGGCGAATGATTTCACACCCGCGAAGCCGGTGACGCTGCTGGAGCCGCTGGCGAAGCTGGAGATCGATCGGGCGGAGTGGAAGCGCCGGCTGGGGGAGGCAAGTGGACTGTATGCGAGTGATCTCACAGTGCGTTCGTTCGCCGCGGACGTGCAGTATTCGAGCGCAACGCTGAACGCGGTGGCCGTGAACCGCTACACCGTGAACACGGACGGAACGGCGGTGCGGCATGGCTACACCGGCTATCAGGATACGATTTCGATCGGCGGCCAGGCCTCGGACGGGATGCAGGTCGGGCGCAACAACGGAACCACGTCAACCACGTCGGCCGGCCTGGAGGACTGGGCGGCGCTGCGCAAGCGAACGCTGGATGATCTAAAAAGTTTCGAGGAACTGCGGCAGGCGCCAGTGGTGGATGCGGAGGATTATCACGGTCCGGTGTTGTTCTCCGGCGATGCCGCCGCGGATGTGGTGAACCGGTTATTTGTGCCTAACATTGAGGCCGAGCGACCGGAGATGGGGACCACGGCGCGTACGCAGGGCGCCTATCAATCGAGTTTTCGCAGCCCCGTATTGCCGTCGTTCCTGACAGTGGAGGACGATCCGGCGCTGCATGCCTTCGACGGCAAGTCGCTGGTGGGCGCATATAGCGTGGACGACGAGGGCGAACGCGCGGAGACGGTCACCGTGGTGGATCGGGGCAAGCTGGTGAACTATCTCCTGAGCCGGGAGCCAGTGAGGGATTTTCCGGAGTCGAATGGGCATGGCCGTGCGACCTTGGGTGGGGCAGCGCGTGCGCGTCCGGGGGTACTGGTGGTGAAGTCGGTGGATGCGCTTACGTCAGAGCAGTTGCGAGCTAAGCTGTTGGCGCTGGCAAAGGATCAGCGACGAGATGTGTACGAGGTGGAGACGCTGGGCGGTGGTGAACTCACGCCGCGGCTGCTGTATCGCGTGTCTCCGGACGGCAAACGCACACTGGTACGCGGCGCTGTCTTTGACGAGCTGGATCAGCGATCACTGCGGTCGGAGATTCTGGCCGCCGGAGGTAAGCCTTACGTCGCACAGCAGCTCAGCCCGCTGCCCGAAACGACGATAACGCCGGCGTTGTTGTTTGCTGATATCGCGGTGAAGCGGGGGACGCAGCAGCAGGAGAAGCTGCCCTACTACGCGCCACCGCCGGCAAGCGGATCTGCGTTACGGTGAGTACGTCTCAAAAGGAGGTGCTCGCGGACAACGCGAAGCACCCGCAACGCCGCTCCCCAGTTTTAAAGCATATTCGGGAGTTGGATGGCGTTCGTGGATTGGCGGCGTTGATGGTGGTATCGCATCACACGCTGGCGTCGGCGAGACAGTGGCACGGGATCACGGGAATCGTGATCGATTTTGCGCGATACGGGAACGCGGGCGTAGATCTTTTCTTTGTGCTGTCCGGATTTCTGATTACATCGCTGTTGTACAAGGACCGCTACAGCGCGTCGTACTGGCATGATTTTTACTGGAAACGCGTCCTGCGCATTCTGCCCCTGTACCTGGTAGCGATCGGGATCATGATTGCGCTGGGAGCGCAGGTTGGCTATGTGGTGTTGTGTGTTTTCTTCATGGCAAACTTCGCGAATCTATTCCATCTCTTTCCCGCGGGACCGTTCTGGTCCCTGGCGATCGAAGAGCAGTTTTACCTTATCTGGCCGACGGTTGTGCGTCGTCGTACTTTAACGCAGCTTCGGATCTGCGCGATGTTTGTGGCGTTCGCAGCGATCCTGCTGCGGTTCGCACTCGCTTTCCTGGGACACGAAAATTACGTTTTGACCTTTTTGCGTTGTGACGGCCTGGCGTTCGGAGCGTTGCTTGCCTGCGAGTACGCAGCCGGAGAAGAAGATGAGGGACAAGAACGGAGTCGCAAAGGCTTATCGCGAATACGGAATCCTCTTTGGCTGCTGCTGTTTGCCGGTGTGCTGCTTCTCGCAGCGACGAAACAGTTTTCGCCCGGGTTTCAGCAGCGCGTTCTGTTTGCGCCGGTGTCGCAGACGGGAATTGTGCTGGTGACGGGTTCTTTTGTAGGGCTCGTGATCAACGCCAGCGGCTCGCCGTGGGGGGCTCTCTTGCGTTCAAGATTTCTGACATTTTTCGGACTGATCAGCTATGCACTGTACATGCTCCACGCCTATGCGCTGGACCTGTACGACCATCTAGTCTCGCCGCCGGAAGAAGGCAACGCAACGAACTTTTGGATGCGCATCGCAGCGGTGTTGGCGCTTTCCGTGGCTCTTAGTCTGGTTAGCCGCTACATCGTGGAGCTACCCGCTATGTCTCTGCGAAAGTTTGTGCTGAGGCGACCGACCGGCACCGGACGCTGGGAGTGAGGAACCGCCATTACCGCTGGCGAACCTGTGAAGTCGAGATAGGAAGACGGTCCGGGAAGCGGGCGTTATAGGATGGGCGCACGGGAGAACTCATGCGTTTTTGCTCTTGGCTGGCCGGGGCCGCGCTCGGCTTTGGATTGTGTTGCTCAGTTTCGGCAGTCGAAGCGCAGCGGCCTGTTGCGGTTCCTGTGCCGGCGGTGCAGCCGCTGGAGAAGATGCCGTACTCGCCTTCGCTGGATGTGACGAGCCTGGACCGGACGGCGGACCCTTGCGTGGATTTCTATAAGTTTTCCTGTGGCGGATGGAGGAAGAACAATCCGATTCCAGCCGACCAGGCGTCGTGGAGCGTGTACGCGAAGCTGGCGAATGAGAACCAGCAGTTTCTTTGGGGCATTTTGCAGGACGACGCGAAGGCGGCGGAGCGGACGGCGGTGCAGCAGAAGGTGGGCGACTACTTTGAGAGCTGCATGAACACCGGCGCAATTGACGCGGCGGGGCTGAAGCCGTTGCAGCCGGAGCTGGCGAGGCTGGACGGGCTGCAGACGCGCGAGGCGATGATTGCGGAGCTCACGCCGCTGGATCACGAGACGGCGGGAAGCTATTTCTTTGGCGTGGGGACGGGGCAGGATGCGGTGAACTCGTCGAAGATCATCGTGGAGCTGCAGGCGGGTGGTCTGGGGCTGCCGGATCGCGATTACTACACGAAGACCGATGCGCATAGTGTGACGCTGCGCGCGCAGTACACGGCGTATGTGGGGGAGATGATGCAGCTCACGGACGAGTCGCCGGAGGCGGCCAAGGCCGATGCTGAGGCGATTGTGCACATCGAGACGGCGTTGGCGGGGGCGCAGTTGACGCGGGTGGACCGGCGCGATCCGCACAAGACGTACCACGTGATGACGCTCACGGAGTTGCAGCAAACGGCGCCCGCGATCCAATGGCCACGTTTTTTTGAGGTGCAAGGTGCGCGGGCCGTGGCGACGCTGAATGTGTCGCAGCCGGAGTTCATGAAGACGGTACAGGCGGAGCTGGCGACGGAGCCGCTGCCGGCGTTGAAGGCGTACCTGCGCTTTCATCTGCTGACCGCGGCCGCGCCGTACCTGGCGCAGCCGTTCCGGGAGGCGAATTTCGACTTTTATTCAAAGACATTGCGGGGGGTAGCGCAGGAGCCGCCGCGGTGGAAGACGTGTGTGCGGGCGGTGGACCGCAACCTGGGCGAGGCGTTGGGGCAGGAGTTCGTGGCGCGGACGTTTTCGGCGGACATGAAGGCGCGGACGGAGCTGATGACGGGGCAGATCGAGCGGGAGATGGGGGAGGAGATCCAGGGGCTGGACTGGATGAGCCCGGCGACGAAGACGGAGGCGCTGCGCAAGCTGCATGCGATCCGCAACAAGATCGGATATCCGGCGCAGTGGCGTGATTACTCGACGCTGGAGGTGAAGCGCGATGACTACTTCGGCGATGTGCGGCGGGCGTATATGTTTGAAGATGCGCGGGAGTGGCACAAGCTCGGGAAGCCTGTGGATTTGAACGAGTGGGGCATGACGCCGCCAACGGTGAATGCATACTTCAATCCGCAGATGAACGACATCAACTTTCCGGCGGGTGTGTTGCAGCCGCCGCTGTATGACCCCTCGCTGGATGACGCGCCGAATTATGGAAATACGGGCGGAACGATCGGCCATGAGCTGACGCACGCGTTCGACGATGAGGGGCGGCAGTTCGACGCGGCGGGGAACCTGCGCGACTGGTGGACGCCGGCGGATGCGCAGGGCTTTGAAGAGCGGATTGGGTGTGTCCGGGCGCAGTATGCGGGCTATGTGGTTGTGGATGACATTCACATCAATTCGAAGCTGACGAGCGGTGAGGATGTGGCGGATCTGGGCGGCGAACTGCTGGCGTATCTAGCCTGGCAGGTGCAGAAGGGGGGCAAGGAGTTGAAGACGGTGGATGGATTTACGCCGGATCAGCGGTTTTTTGTGGGCATGGCGCAGTGGGCGTGCGAGAACGCGCGGCCGGAGAATCTGCGGGTCAATGCGATTACGGATCCACATTCGCCGGGGTTTGCGCGGATCAATGGGGTGGTGAGCAATATGCCGCAGTTTCAGAGAGCGTTTGGCTGCAAGGCCGGGCAGCCGATGGTGCATGTGCCGCAGTGCCGGGTCTGGTGAGAATGCCGTTCGAGAGTCGAAGTTCAAGGCGGGTTTTGTTCAGTTGCGAGTTGTGAGTTGTTCAGGACGTGAGTTGGAACGGCAGGGGTGTGGCATGGGAGCTGTTGTCTGTTTGGAAGATGGGTGTTGAAGAGGGATGAGGGGCGAGGCTTTGAGGCGTGAGGGCGGGGCTGGTGAGGGCAATCCTGTCGCGGCTCTGCGTCCGTTCCGATGAGTGCTGGGGCACAGCAGTATGAGCCGGTGCACCTGCCGCGGGCAGTTGTGCTGCTGCGACGGGCAGGGTTGCGCTGGGTGGTGGCGGCGGTGGTGCTGGGCGCGGTGAGTGCGCTGGCGGCGGCGCTGGTGCGGCTGGGCTTCAGCTATCTGCAATGGGTGTTCACGGGGTATACGGCGGCACCGCCGGTCGCGGGGGCGCACCTGATGCGCTGGCGGAGGGCGCTGACCCCGGCCGTGGGCGCGCTGCTGGCGAGTTTTGTGGTGTTTCTGCGCAGGCGACGGGCGCATGGGCTGGGTCGCGAGCCGCGGCCGTATGTGGAGTACGTGGAGGCGGTGCGGCACAAGGATGGCGTGGTTCCGCTGCTGCCGAACTGCTGGCGCACCCTGTCGGCGGCGTTTTCGATCGCGACCGGAGCGGCGGTGGGCCGCGAGGGCTCGATGATTCAGTTTGCGGCGGCCGTCGCCTCGACGTGCGGGGAGACGGTGCGTGAGCGGCTGGGCCGTTATAGCCCCGACGGTCCGCTGGATCTGCGGCTGCTGGTGGCGTTTGGCGTGGCGGGCGGGGTTACGGCGGCGTACAACGCGCCGCTGGCAGCGACTTTTTTTTCGGCGGAGATCGTGCTGGGCGCGATCCAGTGGCGGGAGCTGCCGCTGCTGGCGCTGGCGGCCGGCGCGGGGCGGCTGGCCAGCGGGCCTTTGCTGGGTTGGGAGCGGCTGTATCCGGCGCATGTAGCGCTGCGAGGGCAGGGCTGGTCGCTGGCGTTGCTGCCGCCTCTGGCGGGGTTGTGCGGCCTGGGCGGGCCCTTGTATCAGAAGCTGATCCGGAGCCTGCGTACGGCCAAGGCGCTGCCGCTGGCGCTGGTGTGGGCGGGAGTTTTGGTTGGGCTGCTTTCGCTTGTTGATCCGCGGGTGTGGGGCAATGGCGATCTGGGCCTGAGCGCGGCCTTGGGCCGGGCGGAGCTGCCGGGGCTGTCGATCGCTGCGCCCGCGCTGGCGATTCTGCTCCTGCTGCGGCTGCTGGCGACCACCTTTTGTGTGAGCACCGGCACGGTGGGCGGGGTGTTTACGCCGACGCTGTTCGCGGGTGGGGCCGCGGGTGCGCTGGTCGGGCATGTGGTGCACCATGTATTTCCGGCGACGGATGCGACGGTGTGGGCGATCGCGGGCATGAGCTGCCTGATGGCGGCGGTGACGCATGCGCCGCTGATGGCCGCGTGCATGGCGGCGGAGCTTACGGGCGATTGGGCGCTGCTGCCCGGGCTCGTAGCGCTGAACGTGATCTCGTGGCAGATTGCGTTCCATATCTCGGGCGAGGCTTTGTATGCGATTGCAAGCCAGTCGCCGGCTCAGCGCGCGCCGGCAGACGTCCCGGGTTCGGCAGGGTATGACGGACGCAGGACGGCTTGAAGAGCTTGCATGAGAGTTTGGCTTTGACGGGGGAGAAACGGACCTCACGGGGCAAGATGCGGCACAAAATGCGTTGGAGCCTTTGGATTTTCGCGCCGCTGAACAGCCTGCCGACTCGCCTGCGCTGGATGATTGTGCTCGGGATAACGGCTCTGACCGCAGTGGCCTGTGGATTATTGCAACGGACGATGGAGTCGCCGTTCGGGGTGCCGGACTCGTCGTTTTACCTGAACATGGCCCGGGGCAGGATGGCGGAGGTGCCGCAGCCGTTCGCGTCGCGGCCGCTGGCGCCGTTGCTGGCGCATCGGGTGAGCGCGGCCGCACACAGCTCCCTTGAGACAGGTTTCGTGGTGCTGGGGTGGATCTCGCTCGTGTTTACGCTGCTGGTGGTGTTTGGGCTGGTGATGCGGACCGCGGCCCCGCGCTGGATGCTGTTGGCGGTGGCGGCGGTGCCGTTCTGGCCGCAGCTGCTGCATGGCGTGGCTTTGCCGGATCTGCCGTATACCGCGCTGCTGTGCTGCTTTTTGCTGTGCCTGGAGGCGGACCTGCCGTACGGCGCGGCGTCCCTGCTGTTTCCGCTGATCGTAACGCGCGAGTCGACGCTGCTGACGCTGCTTTGTCTGCTACTCGTAGGCTGGCGGCGGCTGCGCTGGACGGGCTGCCTGCTGGCGGTTGCGTCGGCGGCGGCGGGGTCGCTGCTGGTGCGGCACCTGAGCGCGGGGGCGGAAGGCAACACGGAGCATCTGTCGGGGGTTTTCTACATGGCGGCGAAGCTGCCGTGGAATCTGCTGCGCGTTTTCGGCGTGAGGCCGTGGAGCAACCTGTACCCGTTTCTGTGCTCGACACCGCAGTGGCGGTACGCGTTGTCGCTGGGGACGCTGCACAGCGTGGGGTATTGTTCCTTTTCACCGATCGCTCCGTTGCAGGCGGTGGCGGCGCTGACGACGACCTTTGGCCTGCTGCCCCCGCTTTTTGTGCTGCTTTGGCGGCATCGGGATCGCACGCGGAGCCTGGGTCTGCTGCAGCGATTCTGCCTGCTGTACGGTGCGGGTTCGTTTGTGTTGGCCCCCCTGCTCGGCACCTGGTACACGCGCCTGCTGGGCTATGGCTGGCCTTTGCTGCTGGTGGCTTTGCCGCTGCTGTACAGGGTGCAGCCGCGCGCGGCAGTAGATCGGGAAGTGCAAGATCAGGGAGCGAATCGGGGAGTCTTGGCGTGGTTGGCGCTCCCCGGATTTCTGCTGATCCATCTCGCCTTGGCAGCGGCGGTCTTTGTTGCGCCGTCGGTCCGCATGGTGGTGTGCGAGGGGGTATTGGAGTGCGTGGGAATAGCACTTTTGTGCACACCGGCCCGGCGTTTTCTTCTCGGTTCACAAGCGGTCTGAAACACCTTCCAGCGTGGTAAAATTTGAACAGGAAAAACACCAGAACAGGCGGCTTTTTCCTCGGGCTTTCGGGCGTTTTTTTCGCCTGTTCCGAAGCCTGTCACGTATGCCGCCTGCCGGAGCTCGATTGGCCACCCAGACGCCCCTTCCCGAACCGCAACAGCCCACCCCTGCCGTGGCGAACTCCTACAGCGGCGAAAACATCACGATCCTTGAAGGCTTGGCGGCCGTGCGGCTGCGGCCGGCGATGTATATCGGGTCTACCGGCGAGCAGGGTCTGCACCATTTGGTGTATGAGGTTGTCGATAACTCGGTCGATGAGGCGCTCGCGGGTCACGCTACCAAGATCGATGTGACGATTCACGTTGATAACTCGGTGACGGTGGTGGATGACGGGCGCGGCATTCCGGTGGACAACAAGACCTTGCCCACGGGCGAGGTGATGCCGGCGGTGCAGGTGGTGCTGACCATGCTCCATGCGGGCGGTAAGTTCGATGCGTCGAACTACAAGGTTTCGGGCGGTCTGCACGGCGTCGGCGTGAGCTGCGTGAATGCGCTGAGCGAGGAGTTTGACGTCGAGATCTGGCGCGATGGCCATGCGTGGGAGATGGATTACTCGAAGGGCGACCCCATCAGCGAGCTGCGCAAGATGGGGCCGTCGAAGCGGCGCGGAACCAAGGTGCATTTTCTGCCCGACCGCTCGATTTTCACGGTGACCGAGTACAACTACGACACGCTTGCGGGGCGTTTGCGGCAGCTGGCGTTTCTGAATAAGGGCATCGAGATCAACCTGACGGATGAGCGCACGACCGATGCGAAGACGGGCGAATCGAAGACGCAGAGCTTCAAGTTCAACGATGGAATCGCGGGCTTCATCAAGCACCTGAATAAGGGCAAGCAGGTGTTGCACGAGAAGCCGATCTACATGGAAGCCGAGATTGGGCAGATGGTGCTGGAGATCTCGCTGCAGTACAACGACTCGTACTCGGAGACGGTGTTCAGCTTCGCGAACAACATCAACACGGTGGATGGCGGAACGCATCTGTCGGGATTTCGTACGGCATTGACGCGCACGGTCAATGCGGTCGGGCAGTCGCTGGGGCTGTTCAAGGATATGAAGGAGAACCTGAGCGGCGACGATGTGCGCGAGGGACTCGTCGCGGTCATCTCGGTGAAGCTGCCGCAGCCGCAGTTTGAGGGGCAGACCAAGGGCAAGCTGAACTCCGACGTCTCCGGCGTGGTGCAGCAGTTTGTGAACGAGCGACTGGGCGCGTTTCTGGAGCAGAATCCGCAGGTGGCAAAGAAGATTATCTCCAAGGCCATCGATGCGCTGCGGGCGCGTGAGGCGGCCCGCAAGGCCCGCGATCTGACGCGGCGCAAGGGTGCGCTGGACGGCGGTGGATTGCCGGGTAAGCTGGCGGATTGTTCGGAGCGCAAGCCGGAGTTGTGCGAGTTGTATCTGGTCGAGGGTGAGTCGGCCGGCGGCACGGCGAAGCAGGGCCGCGACCGCAAATTTCAGGCGATTCTGCCGTTGAAGGGCAAGATCCTCAACGTCGAAAAAGCGCGTTACGACAAGATGCTGGGCCACGAAGAGATCCGCGCCATGATTACGGCGCTGGGTTGCGGCATCGGCAAGGATGACTTCGATATCGCCAAGCTGCGCTATGGCAAGTTGATCCTGATGACCGATGCCGACGTGGATGGATCGCACATCCGCACGCTGCTGCTGACGTTCTTCTTCCGCCACATGGGCGAGCTGATCAAGCGCGGCAATGTGTATATCGCGCAGCCGCCGTTGTTCCGCATCAAGAAGGGCAAGTTCGAGCAGTACATCAAGGATGAGCGCGAGTATGTGCAGGTGATGGTGAAGCGCGCGTCGGACGGCATGGTGGTTCGCTATGGCGATGCCGGTCACCGGCTCGAAGGCAAGAGGCTGACCGACTTCATGGCGCAGCTGGACGACTATCTCGGCTTCTTCGACAAGGTAAACAAGCGGCTGCGCAATGATCAGGTTGTGCGCGCGTTTGCGGAGATCTTCGCGAGCGAAGGCAAGGACCCCGCGCGGCGGCATGACTTTGAATCGCCTGAAAAGCTCGAGGTGATGCGCGGGCGGCTGAAGGAGCTGGAGCGGCACTGGCAGTTCAAGGCGATTAGCGAGGTGCAGTTCGATGAAGAGCACCAGACGTATTCGGTGACGTTTACGGATGCGCAGGGCGCGCCGCGCAAGATCGACTGGACGCTGGCGAGTTCGCCGGAGTCGCGGCAGCTGCTGGCCAAGCAGGCGCACCTGGGTGAGGCGCTGCAGGGGCCGTTCCACATTGAGTATGCGGCGAAGGGCGTGGATGGAAAGGGTGTCGATGCGAAGAAGGCCGACACGGTGGTGAGCCTCACGCCCACGCAGGCCGAGCTGGATGAGGCGGACGAGGCTGAGCAGGAAGAGGGCGTCAACGAGACGATTGCCTCGGCTCCGGGCACGATGGATGAGGCCAAGCCGGGCAAGCGCTCGGCGAAGGTATCGCAGGATCCGGTGGAAAAGGCCACGGTGCGTGAGGTCTTCGAGTACGTCATCGAGCAGGGCCGCAAGGAGTACCAGGTGCAGCGCTACAAGGGGCTCGGCGAGATGACCGCGCCGCAGCTGTGGGAGACCACGATGGATCCGGCGAGGCGCACGCTGCTACAGGTGCGGCTGGAGGATATTGCGGCTACGGAGGAGATCTTTACCACGCTGATGGGTGAGGATGTGGAGAGCCGGCGGCGGTTTATTGAAGAGAATGCGCTGGATGTGAAGAATCTGGATATTTAATCCAGGTCAAGAAATGTTTCTCGCACCTTCACCTCTCCGGCTTTGTTGATCGAGGCGATGAAGGGTGGGGTTTGCGTGTGGAAGAGTATGAGCATACGCGGGAGCGCCTTTGAAAGAGTCACTCCCATCTCCGCTCCACTGACGTCGTTGTTTGCGAAGTAAAACATGCAGATGCTGTTCTCCGCGACAGCCTCCCTCTCCAGCGGGCGTCTGCGGATTCGCTTATCTGTGGTGAGCAGGCACCAGCCTCTTGCCCCAACAGCAGGTAACCAGCCGGTATCGGCAACTCCCGGGAAAAAATGATCGAGGTAGCTTTCAAAGCCGATGCCGGCGGCTTTGAAAGCAGCTCGCAGGTGAGGATTTCGGCAGTGGTTCTCGTCCAGGAAGACGATGAAGGGCTTTAGGCTACCTTCAGGTGTGGCGTTTCCCACCGGATTGCATCCTCGATCACGCTCGCCGGAACCTGGTATTCCTTGGCCAGATCCGCGATTGAGTCGCGTCCCGCGAACCTGCCCGCAATGACTTCGGTTGCAATGCCTGTGCCTGCGAGCACCGATCTCCCGAAGGCAACCGTCGGGCTGATGCTGATGGATTTCGGTTCGGCCGCCCTCGCTTCGACAATGAAGGGATACAGGCGAACCGGATCACCCTTCGCACTCCGTCCAATTCGTTGAAGATAGAGCGAGACGAGATCGCGCAACGCGACCTGCCCGTGTTTGGTCAGATTTACCAGGCTGTCGTCGATTTCGATAAACAGGTTGATTCCGTCGGTAGCAAAGCTCGCTTCCAGGAGTGGGCGCTCCGTGTGCAGGATCGCCGCAGCAGCGGGAAGCGTCTTATGAAGGCTCTGCATGGAAAACTGATGGTTTCGTCGAAGGGCCTTCAGAACGTGCGCCTCCACTAGATTGTTGAAGGACAGATAACCTTCGCGTGGGATCCGAATGAGCGCGTTCTGTTTTGTCCAGGCGCGCAGCGTCGAGGGGTTCATGCGCAGATATTGGCTCGCCTCCGGTAGGCCATAGGCCGCACGATCGTTCATGCTCTGCGCACTCATAGGGTTATGCTACTCGTATGGTTTCCGCAAGCAAAGAACTAACTTTTTGGAAGCAACATGGAGTATCAATCCTGGATACTTCGAAGTTTGTCCGCGCATTCTTCCTTGCGTTTGTCAGCATTTCATGTTGCGTGACGGCAGCGGCGCAGCAGAGCCCCACGCGTGTGGCGATCGTGGGGCTTACGCACGGCCATGTGCGGGGATTTCTGCATGGCGTTGGATCGCATCCTGACGTCACGCTAGTGGGGATCTCGGAGCCGGATGCGCAGCTGCGGGCGAAGTATGAGCGGCTGTTTCATCTGGATCATGCGCTGTTCTTTGCGTCGGAGCAGGAGATGCTGAAGGCGACGCATCCGCGGGCCATTCTGGTGTATACGGCGCCTTCGGGGCATCTGGCGGCTATACAAATTGCCGCGCCGATGCACATTGCGGCGATGGTGGAGAAGCCGCTGGCGACGACGGTGCCGGATGCGCTGGCGATTCAGCGGCTCTCCGAACAGAACCATGTACCCGTGCTGACGAACTACGAGACGACCTGGTATGCCTCCAATGCGGAGGCCGCAAATATCCTCAATGCGGGCAAGATCGGCGACGTACGCCGCATGGTGTTTCACGATGGGCACAAGGGGCCGAAGGAGATCGGCGTCGATCCGGAGTTTCTGGCCTTTCTTGAGGACCCGCAGCAGAATGGCGCGGGTGCGCTGTTCGATTTTGGATGCTATGGCGTGGACCTGGCGACGGTGTTGATGCATGGCGAGCTGCCCTTATCCGTGACCGCCGTGCTGAACCATGACAAGCCTGCCATCTATCCGAAGGTGGATGACGATGCGACGGTGCTGCTGCAGTATCCGAAGGCGGTGGTGGATATTGAGGGCTCGTGGAACTGGCCGTTCGATCGCAAGGACATGGAAATTTATGGATCGACGGGCTATGTGGATACGGTGTATGTGTCGGCGGCGGTGACGGATCATCTGCGGATGCGTTTGCCGGGCGAGGCGACGGAGCACAACGAGATTGCGCCTGCGCTGGAGGGTGCGCACAAGGACTCGCTGAGCTATCTGGCGGCCGTGTTGAACGGCACGTTGCAGCCGGATGATGATCTTACTTCGTTGAGCACCAACGTGAAGGTGGTAAGGATTCTGGATGCGGCGCGACGGTCGGCGGCCACGGGACGTGCGGTGGAGTTGTCGGCACCTGGCTTGAGAGCTGCTCGATAGATTCGCGGAAAACGTGAATGTAGATTCGCATTAACGCAATGTTTGACGGTGAACTGCATTCTTCCCGTTCGACTACGCTCAGGGTGGATTTAAAAACACAGCAGATTCCCTTCGGGAATGACAAAAAAGGAAGGCGATATGGGTGTCAGCGCAGGGGCGTAGGTTTGGGTTCTGTGGTTTTTGTGCGGTGTGGCTGCTTGCGTCGCCGGTGCGGGTTCATGCTCAGGATGCGGGCGCGGCGAAGCAGGGTGCGGTCTCCGCGTCGCTCGGCAGTGCGACAGCGGGGGTAAGCGGGGCGAACGGGAATTCGGGCGTGGTTCCACCGCCGGCAACGCCGCCGGAGCCCACACCGCCGCTGCCCACGCCCAGTGTTCGAAGTGTCAGTGCGACGTCCAAGGACCCGGCGGCGTTGTTGCAGGCGCAGATTGCGAAGCTGCCCCCGCTGACGGGCACGGATATCAGCGTGCCCAAGCGCAGTACGGAGATCATGAACCACCTCAGCGCGGTGCTGCGGTTTTATCGCTCCGCGGTGCTGCCGGTGCAGAAGGTCGGCGAGCCCAGCGACGTTTTGTATGCGGAACAAAGCTCGGCCGAGGCTACGCAGATCGCGGAGCTGGCCTTTGGGGCAGCGAAGAATGAGGCCGCGCTGCTGAGCCGGGTGCCGGGTGCAGCGAATGCCCCCAAGCCTCAGGATGCGAAGGCGGCTTCGGATGCAAAAACGTCGCAGGGCGCTGGCGGCGATGCGGGGCGGATCGTTGCCGCGCTGGCGCAGGCCCAGGCGCGGGTGACGACGTTGGAGGGGCAGCAAGCCGCGCTGGAGACGCAGATCGGCACGGCTCGTGCGGCGCAGCGCGCGGCGCTCGAGCAGCAGGAGCAGCAGGTGGAAGGCGGCCTGGAGCTGGGGAGGGCGATGGTGGAGGCGCTAGCCAGGATCAGCAGCTTCTCGGAGGCGCAAAGCAGCACGGGGTTGGCGGGCGATATCGACCGGCTGCAGCGTTCGGCACCGGAGTTGTTGAATACGGGCGCGAAGGCGCCGGCGCCGCCGCTGCTGCAGAGCCTTGCCGCGGCTCATGACGCCGGGGTGACCACGCAGGCGGGGGTGCTGTTTGGGCTGCTGAGCTCCTTGCGCGAGATCGATGCGCAGATCACGGCGAACGACGCGCTGGCGAAGGGGGCACAGGATCTGCGCACGCCGTTTCTCAAGGTGCTGCGATCGACCGTGCAGCAGGGGCAGGCGCTTTCGCAGCAGACGGTGGATCTCGGCGCAACCCCCACGACGAATGCACAGGATCTTGCCAGCACGCGCAAGCAGTTCGACACGTTGACGAATACGTTTCAGGTGCTGGCGAACGCAACGCTGCCGCTGAGCCAGGAGATTGTGGTGCTGGGCAACGATCGCGGCACGCTGACGACGTGGCGCAGCGTCGTGGATGAGGAGTATGACTCGATACTGCGGGCGCTGCTGCTGCGTGTGGCGGAGATTGCGATTGCGTTGGGCATTCTCGCGCTGGCGAGCAATTTCTGGAGCCGCGCCACGGTGCGCTATGTAAGCGATCTGCGGCGGCGGCGGCAGCTGTTGTTTGTGCGCCGCGCGGTGATTGGCTTTCTCAGCGGGCTGGTGGTGATCTTCGGCTTTGTTACGCAGTTCAGTTCGCTGGCGACGTTTGCGGGCTTTATCTCCGCGGGTATTGCGGTGGGTTTGCAGAGCATTCTGCTTTCGGTGGCGGCGTACTTCTTCATTGTCGGACGGTATGGGGTGCGTGTGGGTGACCGCATCACGGTGGCCGGTGTTACGGGCGACGTGATCGAGGTGGGGCTGGTGCGGTTTTACATGATGGAGCTGGCGGGCACGGGAACGGAGCTGCACTCGACCGGACGCGTGGCGGTGTTTGCCAACTCGATTCTGTTTCAAACGGGAACGCCGATTTACAAACAGATGCCGGGCACCGAATATGCCTGGCATGAGCTTACGGCGAAGCTCAATGGCAACGCCGATGTGCAGGCGGCCAGCGATGCGATTCTGCAAGTGGTGAACGGTGTGTATGGATCGTATAGCGCGCGCATCGAGGGACAGCATCAGCAGGTGGAGGCGTGGATGGGAACGGCGTTGCCGGCGCCGAAGGTGGAGTCGCGGCTGCAGCTGATGGATGGCGGGCTGCAGTTTGCGGTGTTGTTTCCGGTGGAGTTGAACCATGCGGCGGCGACGGATCAGCAGATCGCGGAAGGGCTGGTGAAGGGCATGAAGGTGGAGGGTCCGTTGAAGACGGGGCTGCCGGATCTGCCGGTGATCAAGGCGGCTGTGAAGACGTAAAGTGGCAGGCTACATTGGCCTATTTCCAGTGCGTGAACCCCGCTTTCATTTGTCATCCCGTAGCGAAGCGAAGGGATCTGCTTTCTGCGTTAAGGCGCGAATCTTTCTTCCGGGAACCGAAAACGAACAGCAGATCCCTTCGCTGCGCTACGGGGTGACAAGCTCGTGGGGAAGGGTAGTGTCTGGCACAAGATGCAATAATGCGGCATGAATTCCATGCAGCCTGCACACCGTGTCGCCGATGCGACGCGCCGCCGCTTTCTTGCGATTGCTTCAGCCGCCGGACTTGTTTCCGGTACGGGTTCCGGCATAGGCTCCATGTTGTTTCCGGGCGCGTTGCTGGCTGTGGCTTCCGGTACAGCTGAGGCGCAGGATGCTGGGGCGGTCGAGGATCATGCTGCTGCGGGGTTGCCGAAGATCACCGAGGCGATGATCGAGGCGGCGGCGGCGATTGCCGGCGTGAGCTTTACGCCGGAGCAGCGGAAGATGATGCTCGAAGGGCTGAACAGCCAGCGAGAAGACATCGCCGAGGTGCGCAAAATATCAATTGCGAACGGTGTTTCGCCTTCGCTGGTGCAGATTCCTGTGTTGCCGGGCACGGTGTTGGACACGGTGCGGAAGCCGGCGAAGATGGGACCGGCGCCGTCGATTGCAGAGCTCTCCGCGAGCAACGAGGAGAGCGTCGCGTTTGCGACGGTGCGGCAGCTGGGGGAGCTGCTGCGGGCGAAGAAGATAACTTCGGTGGAATTAACGAAGCTGTATCTGGCGCGCCTGAAGCGTTATGATGCGACGCTGCACTTTGTGATCACGTTGACGGAGGGGCGGGCGCTCGACCAAGCGGCTATGGCGGATCGTGAGTTTGCCGCGCATAAGCCGCGCGGGCCGCTGCATGGCATTCCGTGGGGCGCGAAGGATCTGCTGGCGGTGAAGGGCTATCCGACGACGTGGGGCGCGGGGCCGTACATGACGCAGAGCTTCGACTACAACGCGGAGGTAGTGACGCGGCTGGATAAGGCGGGTGCCGTGCTGGTGGCGAAGCTCACGCTGGGCGCGCTAGCGCAGGGAGATTTGTGGGGCGCGGCACCGGGCACGCGTACGCGCAATCCGTGGAATACAAAGCAGGGTTCAAGTGGATCGTCGGCGGGTGTGGCGAGTGCGGTGGCGGCGGGCTGTGTTGGTTTTGGTATCGGCACGGAGACGCTGGGGTCCATCTCGTCGCCTTCGACGCGTTGCGGCTGCACGGGTTTGCGGCCGAGCTTTGGTTTGGTGCCGCGTACCGGAGCCATGGCGCTGAGCTGGTCGATGGATAAGATTGGGCCGATTGCGCGGTCGGTAGAGGATGCCGCGCAGGTGCTGGAGGCGATCTATGGGCCGGATGGGCATGATCCGAGTGTGCAGCCGGCGGCGTTCAATCCGGACTTCACGATCGACGTGCGCAAGCTGCGCGTGGGGTATCTGAAGAGCGCGTTCGACAGGCCGACGATGGAGCCGCTGAAGCCGCCCAGCGAGACGCTGGCGGGTAAGGAATTGGAGGATTACAACAGGCGCGTTACAGGGCGTAAGTCGCAGTATGAGCGGCAGCTTTACGATGCGCAGTTCAACGATAAGGCTTTGGCTGTGCTGCGCGATATGGGCGTCACGATGCAGGCGGTGGAGCTGCCGAAGTTCAACTACGGCGCGCTGGTGCCGATGCTGGAGGCCGAGGCCGCGGCGGCGTTCGATGAGCTTACGCGTTCGGGGCGCGACTCTCTGCTGGCGGGGCAGATGCCTTTTGACTGGCCCAATTCGTTCCGCACCGCGCGGCTGTATCCGGCGGTGGAGTACATCAATGCCTCGCGGGCGCGGCGGCTGGCGATGGAGCAGCTTGCGGCGTTTTTCGCGGCGTTCGATGTGATCATGACGCCGAGCAGCGGAGCGCAGCTGGTGGCGACGAATCTGTGCGGACAGCCGGCGGTGATTGTGCCGAACGGTTTTCGCGGAGCCGACGCGCCAGCGCCTCCGACGGCCGAAGATGGCGCGCTGAATAATGCGGGCGGACCGGGGACGCCGGTATCGCTCACGTTTCTGAGCCCGCTGTATCAGGAGGCGAAGGCGTGTGCTTTGGCGCATGCGTATCAAGTCAAGACGGGGTTTCAGTTGCAGCATCCGAAGCTTGGTTGAGCGGTTTTCGTGTTGGTATAAAAGTGTCATCTCGACCGGAGCAGATCGACCCCTGTATTTGGCTCGGCGCTCCGCCAGACTCCGTGCAGCCGCGAACAAAATACAGGAGTCTCTCCACTCCGCTTCGCTCCGGTCGAGATGACGCCTCTATCTCTATGAATTAGCTATCGGGCTTTATGAAATTAGCTATAGGGGTTGGTATTTGCCTATCTATAGCCCGGGCTGAAGCCTGCACCTGCACGGGAGTGCGAACAGCAGGTTCCCTTCGGGAATGACAACAAGAAAGGCAAAGGCAGAGGCTCAGCGGATTTGCTTCCGTTCGACTATCTTCAGCGCGAATGGCAGTAAGAAGGGCTGATTTTTCGGCTGTGCGCATTATGGAATTTTGTCGGCCTTGGGGGTCAGCATTTTCAGGAAGAACTCCTGGAAGACGTTGTTCATGGCATCGCCGGCGACACCCAGAAAGCCATTCTCAAAGGTGAGCGCGGCGCCCTGGCGGTCGGAGGGCGCGTAGTAGAGGTTGGAGATGGCTCCTGCGGAGAGATCGCCGAGGACGCCGGCGAAGGCGGGCTGGCGGCGGCCGTTGTCGCCGCGGCAGATGACGGCTGTGGAGACAGCGTAGAGAAAGCGCGAGCGGATCGTGCCCGTTCCCTTGTAAAAGTAGCGGGGATCCTGGTGAAAGAGCACCGGGAGCACCGCGCCGCCCATGTAGGTGCCGGCGACCAGGTTGCCGAGATCGGCGCCGTAGCGTCGGCCATAGCCCTTGGCGCCTTGCGAGTAGCCCGGAAAGGCGTTTTGCGCCTGTTGTACACCGGCCACGGTGCCGACGAGTAGGAGATTGCCGGGATCACTGGCGTTCTTGGTGGCGAGCGTGAACTTTTGCGTGGCGGTGAGCGGCGGGGCATTCCAGTTGTAAGTTACGAAGAAGTTTGGGAGAATCCCGAGCAGGCGCTGCCGCTCTTCTGCGTGCATTTCTTCAAGGCCGAGTTCTTGAGTGGAGGCCACGGCGTTCACCGTGACGCTGACCGTAGCGAGGGTGAGGGCGAAGGGCGAAAGCTGGAGAGTTTGGCCGGGCTGCAGATCGCCGGCGGCGGAGACCGTGTTGAAGCCCTGCAGCGTCACCATCACCGTGAATTGGCCGGGGGAGATGCCGGCGAAGCGGAAGTGACCGCTGAGGTCGGAGGTGGTCTCCTGTGCGGTGGAGTGCCCGGCGGACGACAGGGCGATGCGCGCGCCGCTGATGGGGACTCCTTTTGCATCGCCGACGCTCCCGCTGATGCTGCCGGGGGCCTTTTCGGACGGCGGGGAGGAGGGGCGGTCTTGGCTGGAGGGGCGGTTCTGGCTGAAGGGCGCGTTGGGAGCGGAGGTCTTTGGCGCGGAAGGGACGGAGGGCCTGGGGGACTGCGCCGCGGCGAAACTGCCGCTGAGCAGCAGCAATCTGAGCAGCAGCAAAAGGGTCGCCGCCAGACGGCTGGCCGCGCGGAGGCGCAACGGATTGTTCTTCTCCGGGAGGGTCGGCAGCACCTGTTCAGGATAGCCGCTTATGGCGGGGCATCGTGTCAGCCGCCGTAGCCGCCGTCGGCGATCGTGGCCGGATCCGCCCCTGTGCCTTTGGCGAGCTCCTTTTTCACCAGCTCGCTGACGGTTTTGTTGTCGACGAAGAGGCCGCTGGCGAGGATGCGCTGCTGCACCACGCGCATGGTGGGGCCCATGTCCTTGGGGCCGGGCCGCCTGCCGTCGTTGCCGGCGGTGATGTGCTCGATGGCGCCTTCGATGATGGGGCGGATGTCGTCCTCCTTGGCTGTTTGCGGGAGATAGATTTCGATCATGCCGATCTCCGCGCGCTCTTTTTCGGCGAGTTCGGGGCGGCCGCCCTTGGTGAACTGCTCGGCGGAGTCGCGGCGCTGCTTGAGCAGGGTTTGCAGGATGGATTGTTCTTCGGCGTCGGTGAGCGGCTCGCGCTTGTCGATTTCTTTGGAGCGCAGCGCGGATTTGACCATGCGCAGGGTGGTCAGCCGGGCCTCCTCGCGGGCCTTCATGGCCGTGATGATGTCTTTGTTGATGCGCTCCGCGATGCTGGGCATGGATGGGCTCCTGTGTCTAGGACAGCTTATCGCGGCGGCAGCGCGGATTGCCTTTGCCGGGACGTTCATGGCGAGTGGACGAACAGCAGATCCCTGCGCTGCGCTACGGGATGACAAATCAAAGGGGATGTGTCGGCAGGAAACACCAGTGGGCGAAGAGAAAGCCACCTCGCGCGGCAAAGATGGCGCGGCAAGCTCGCTAGAATAGGGTCATGATCCGCAAGACGCGCCTTTTTACACCTGGCCCCACGCCCCTGCTCCCTGCCGCGCAGTTCGCCATGGCGGCGGCCGATATCCACCATCGCACTCCCGAGTTTCGCGCGCTGTTCAAGCGCGTTCTGGAGCAGCTGAAGACGTTTGTGGGCACAAAAAACGATGTGGTGATCCTGTCGAGCTCGGGAACGGGCGCGATGGAGGCCGCGGTATCGAACCTGACCTCGCCGGGCGACCGCGTTCTGGTGCTTTCGGCTGGGAAATTTGGCGAACGATGGGCGGCTTTGGCTAAAGCTTTTGGCTGCGCGGTCGATATAGTCAGCAAGCCGTATGGCGAAACCTTCACTATGGAGGAGATCAAGGCGGGGCTGAAGCTGGAAACGCGCTGCGTGTTTGTACAGGCGAACGAGACCTCGACGGGAACGCGGCATGACATTCAGGCCATTGCGGCGTTGCTGCAAGCCGAACACTCCGAAGCGCTGCTGGTGGTCGATGCCATCACGGGGCTGGGGACGATGCCCCTGGACATGGATGGCTGGGGCGTCGATGTGCTGATCGGCGGCTCGCAAAAGGCGGTGATGATACCGCCGGGGTTGAGCTATCTGGCGGTGAGCGAACGCGCGTGGGATCGCATGGAGGCGACCTACAATCCGCGCTACTACTTCGATCTGCGCAAGGAGCGGAAGAACGCCAAGAACGGCGAAAGCGCGTATACGCCGGCGGTGGCGTTGATCGCGGCGCTGGGCGCGGCGCTGGACTGGATCGGGGCGCAGGCGGCGACGGCGGAGAAGCCGGAGGGTGATCTGGCCGCGGGCCGCGTGAAGCTGGTGGACAACGCGGAGATGATCGCGGAGATGACCCGGAAAGCGGTGACGGCGATGGGAATGACGCTGTTTTCGCAGGCTCCGGGAGCGGCCGCCACGGCTGTGAATGCGCCGGAGGGCGTGGATTCGGGCGTGATCTGCAAGGGGCTGAAGAGCCGCTTCGGCGCGATCATCACCAATGGACAGGGGGAGATGCAGGGCAAGATCTTCCGCATTGCCCACCTGGGCTTCTTCGATTACATGGACACGATTGCGCTGATCGGCGCGCTGGAACAGGTGATTGTGGCGAGCCTGCCGCAGCTTGGGGTGCAGTTCGGGACGGGGCTGGTGGCCGCGCAGAAGGTGTATGCGGAGCACGGGGCGCAGGGCGGGATGTAGCTGCTTGCGTGAAAGTGTTCAGCAGCGCGGAAAAGCAGATCCCTTCGCTCCGCTACGGGATGACAAATTTAAAATAGAGGAATGACAAGACAAAATTAGAGGGATGATCAACAAAAGACCTAAGAGCCTGTTCACGATCTTCTGAGTAACAAGACAAGGAAAGCGAGGTGGACCATTTGCAGGCTGGAGTTGAGTTTTCGTTCGCAGTTTTTCCAGAGTCTCCGGCACTTTTCGAGCCAGGCGAAGGAGCGCTCGACGACCCAGCGCCGTGGCATGACGGCGAAGGTGTGCAACTCGCTGCGCTTGGCGACCTGCACGGTGGCGCCGAGCTTTTGCTCAACCGCATCGGCGAACGGTTTGCCGGAGTAGCCGCCGTCCACCAGCACGCTGGCGACTTGCCGCAGGTTTCCGGCGCAACGATCCAAGGCCGCCAGAGCGCCCTGGCGGTCGGTCACCTCGGCCGTCGTAATGGCCACAGCGTGCGGCAGGCCCTGCGTATCGACCGCGATATGGCGCTTGATGCCGGAGACCTTTTTGCCCGCGTCATAGCCCTTCTGGGTGGCCGTGTCTGTGTTCTTCACGCTCTGCGCGTCCACGATCAGAAAGCTGGTCGTGGCGCTGCGCCCCTGTCTGACGCGGGCCTCGCCAACCGATTTTTTTTAAGGCCTGCTCCAGAACGCTGCTGCCGTCCGGACCAGGCTCACTCCACTTGGCGAAGTACGAATGCACGGTGCGCCATTTGGGAAATCCGTCCGGCAGCAGGCGCCACTGGCAACCCGTCTTGAGCAGGTACAACACCCCGCAGAACACCTCGTACAGATCCACCGTGCGCGGCTTGGTCCGCTTGCGAACCCCCTCCAACAACGGACGAATCAACTCAAACCGCTCCCGGCTCACATCGCTTCCGTACACCTTCTCCCGCATAAGGAAAGTGTCAAGGCAAAATGCCCAGCCCGCTAGTAACTAGATCGTGAACAGGCTCTAAGGAAGGTCTGATCAAATACCCAGAGCAGCATCGAGCTGACCTCAGCGCCTAAAGGCGCGTTGCAAGCAGGGCACTTACGGCATGGCTGAAGCCATGCCCTTCCCGGTAGCAGGATTTAATCAGAGCCTCCCTAACGCTAAGAGGCAGCCCTTGGGGCTGCCTCTTTTTTGTCGTGCAGTTCGCAACGCACGTTGTAGAACCGGATAACCCGTTCAGTAGGAACTTCCGGTTCGAGTGGGATGGAACGCACCCAACCCGCCGCGCGATAACTGGTCCCAAGCACAAAGGACATGGCAGGAGCCTGCCGGCCCGATGTGTTTGCAAGGCCCTAGCTGTGCGGAAAGACTGGCATCACACGGTCTTCTGACAAGCGACAAAGCCGCAGCCGAGTTGTAAGCGAGTTGTCGAGAAGTCAGGAGTTGCAATGTTCGCTACCATATTCTCGCTCTTTGGCAAGGCTGCCGCGGTGCTATCCCTGTTCGGGATTCTGGCCGTGACCGGTTGCGGCGTGAGCGGGAAAGACATAGCGAGTCCCGCTGTATTGCCGATCGGCAACCGGGATGTCTCCATTCAGGGCTTTGCGCATGGTGGAGCGTATCCGATCCAGTACGCCACGATCCGGCTGATGGAGACGCAGACGAACGGCTATGGCGGAGCGGCGAAGCAGCTGGCAGTGACTCAGTCGGACACGCTGGGGAACTTCAATTTCGGCAACAACCTCTCGTGTGACGCCGGGCAGTACGCCTACATCACGGTGTCGGGCGGACAGACGGTCAGCGGCAAAAC
Organism: Granulicella sp.; assembly: GCA_965276885.1. GTDB lineage: Bacteria > Acidobacteriota > Terriglobia > Terriglobales > Acidobacteriaceae > Granulicella. Next base: position 809,523 of record OZ255702.1, read on the forward strand.
CAACAACAACGTGGTGCAGGTCGGGGCCATCGGCTCCTGCTCGGTGGATCTGGCGTATCCGCAGAATGTGAATGTGTGGGTCTCGGAGCTGAGCACGATTGCAGCGGCGTATGCGCTGGGGAACTTCATGACGATCGCACCGAACGATGATTCGGGGCAGCAGATCGTAAATATCTCCGCGCCGGCGAAGAATAACTCCGCCGCGCCGGGCTGCACGCCGTCCGGCACCAGCATGACGTGCACGGCTGCCGGGTTGGCGAACGGATTTGCCAACGCCTTCAACCTGATCGATTCCGTGCGCTACGACGGAACGAATCCGACCGGAAAGGCGAACAGCGCGATGCCGAACAGCAGCAACAAGCAGGCTGTCCTGCCGCAGGCTTTGGTGAACACGCTGGGAAACATTCTGCAAAGCTGTGTAGACTCCGCCGGGGGCGGTGTGGCGGGTAGCGTTGGCTCCTATGCGAGTGATGGGACGCACTGCGGCGATCTGTTTCTGAATGCCACGCCGCCAAATTTGACAGCACCGCAGAACACGCTGCAGGTGGCGCTGAACATGGCCAAATACCCCACCAACAATGTGGATGCGCTGTTCAACCTGCAGCCGCGCGGGGTGTTTTTCACGCCGGACCTGGTTTCAGACATCTTTGGCACTAGCGGGCCGCTGATGAGCTTCACCCTTTCGATTTTTTACAACGGCACCGGCATCAGCGGCGATGCCGGCATCCCGTACCCGGTGGATGTGGCGCTGGATGCCGGGGATAACGCGTATGTGCTCTACAGCAAGGACGGTACCGGGTCCACCTACGCCGCGCTGGATGGCTTTTCCGCCGCGGGGACGGGTTTGTTTGCGGGGGCGCAGCTGACGGCGATGCCGAATCCGAGTGCGCTGGCGCTCGACAGCGCGGGCCATGCCTGGGTGACGAACGACACGGCCAGCGGCGGCGTCTCCGAGCTTTTTACGTCCGGCAGCAATGCGGGTACTGTGGCGCAAACGATCGCCGTTCCTTTTGGGTACGCCGCAGGCCTGGCGCTGGATATGACCGACAGTTTGTGGGTAGCGCGTGACGCGGCGGATGCCAATCAGTCGTTTTTCCGATTTTCCTCCGCGAATTCTTATGGGGCATCCACTCTGCAGTTCCCCCCACTTCTGAATGCTCCCGTCAAGCGAATCGTGGTGGATAGCAATCAGAACCTTTGGGGCGTCACCAGCAGCCTTACATCGAATGCGGTGGCCTTCGGCTTCGGATATGGCGCCAATGCCAGTCTTGCAAGCGTGAAGACGGCAACCCTGACAGGAACTGGCGGCTTTGGCGTGGCGATCACGAACGGACTGGAGGCGTATTTTCCCGTGAGCGGGCAGCTGAACTCGGCGAGCGGAAGCACGTTGGGTGGCATTTCGCCGAACAGCGCGGGTTCGGCTGCGGTTTCCAGCGCGGTTCCGTCGGACGTTGCCATCGATGGCGGCGGCAACATCTTCTGGACCGATTTCGAGAGCAGCGGGAAGGTCTACATGATGGTTCCCTCCACTGGCACCGGAACGGTGACCGCCAGTACGCTTCCAAGCGGGGAGATGACCTCCTTCCAACCGTGTTTTGCCGTGAGCGGAGAGTGCCATGTGAGCGCGGCGGGCACGAATCTGCGCGGCATGGCTATCGATAGCTCGGGGGCGATGTGGTACGTGTCGGACAGCGGCGATTATGCGGTAGTACAGACGCTTGGCATGGCTTCGCCCACCTGGCCGCTGATCTCCTACGCGCACGCCGCAAGCATCGTGCAGTAGCGAATGTAACGTGACGTATGGGGGAAGATCCTGCCCGCTTCGGGGTATGCCTGTCCCTAGTAGGTACTGAAGAGAGGCGCGTTTCGGGGATTGTTGCCACGGGCCCGAAAAAGCCATAACAGGACATGCTTAACCGCCGGAAAAGCTGAATCTCCCTGAACGACGCCCACGATGTACAAGTGGCAACGGACAGGAGAGGAACAGCGTCTCGCTGGGCACACCTATTTCAAAAGGGAGTGTCAAGGGGGATCAGGAGAGCGGGGAGCAGGACTGAATGGAGCTGCCATGATTGTTTCCACTTCCTCTTGTTTGTTTCGAATTTTTGCGTTGCCGTTGATAGGGGCTACGCTGGCCCTGGCAGGTTGTGGCGCCGCGCTTGAACAGGCCGCAACGGCGTCTGCCGCATCGACTGCGAATCCGGTGCTCGCGCCGGCAGCCATCCCGGGCAAGACCATCAACGGCAACGTGCATGGAGGCGTCTACCCGATCAAGAACGCGACCATCCGTTTGATGGAGACGCAGGTCAGCTCGACGAGCACCTACCCGGCGAGTACAGACCCGAGCGTGACGGCGCAGACCGCGGCCAAGCAGCTGCTCACCACCACATCGGATGGAAATGGAAACTTCACCTTCCCCGATACCGGCTGGAGCTGCGACTCCGGGCAGTACGCGTACATCACGGTGAGCAGTGGATACACGATCAACCTGAATACCACGACGTTGAACAACGATGTGGTGCAGGTCGGGGTAATCGGTCCGTGCACCTTGCTCGCGAACAAGAGCGAGATCGACAGCGTGAACGTGTTTGTAACGGAGCTGAGCACCGTGGCGGCGGCGTACGCGCTGGGCAACTTTATGTGGATCGACAACACGAATGCATCCAGCGGGGAGCAGCTGGTGAACATCACGGCGCCGCAGAACAACAGCTCGACCGGAAGCTGCACGGTGACCAGCGGAGCGACGACCGCGTGCACGGCGGCCGGACTGGGCCACGCCTTTACGCTGGCTTCGGTTCTGGTGGATTCGGTGAGAACCAATGGGACATTTCCAACGGGTCAGGCGCAGTTCTCGAATAAATTCAGCACCATCTCCAGCATTCCGGCGCCGTTGATCAACACGATGGGCAACATCCTGCAAAAGTGCGTGGATTCGATTGGCGGGTCGCAATGTGCGCCGCTGTTCAGCTACGCCACGCCGGCCGGCGGCACGGCGCCCACGAATACGCTGCAGGTGGCCATGAACATGGCCAAAAATCCTACAAGCAACGTCACGAATTTGTATAACCTGCAGGCGCCGGCGGTGCCGTTCACCCCCAATCTGGGCTCCGCGCCGCCTTCGTTCGTGCTCTCCGTCTTCTACGGCGTGACGGCCACCGGATCGGCTGTGCCGTACCCGGTGGATGTCGCGCTGGACGCCTCGGATGACGCGTTTATCCTCTACGCCGATAACGCGCCGGGGTATGCCACCTATTCCGCCGAGGCTGCGATCTTCGCCAGCGGTCAAGGCCCCAACTTCAGCGCGCACAACACAATCTATAAGTACCCAAGCCAGATTGCAGTCGATGGGAACGGCTATGTGTTTTCGACCAACAACGACCCTGCCGCGGCGAATGGGGCCGTGCTCCAGCTGTCAAACTCGACGCTTTATCCGACGGCGACGCTCCCCAATGCTTCCGGCATCGCAATCGATCGCGGCAACAACGTGTGGGTCTCCGCGGCATCGGCAACGGCACCCTCGATGAACGAGTTCACGAGTGCGGCGATGCGCACCGCACTGTCCACCAATGGAAGCACCTATACCAGTGCGCCCGTCGCGCTCAGCTCCAAGGCACTGGGTTCCGTGCTGGGTCTGGCCGTGGATAGCGGGCAGAATATCTGGGGCGCCGGCGCCAACAGCTCCGGAAACGCGATGGCTGCGTTCCTCGCCAATAGCGGGGGCAAGAGCACGGCGACGTACACCCCGGGGGGAGGCACGACCCAGGCGTTCAGTACGACCGCGCCGTTCTCCGTGGCCTCGGGCGCGGTGACCATCACCGCCGGCGTGACCACCGCCTATAACGTGTTCATGCCGCTATATAACCAGCTCAGCTCCGCGAGCTACGCGACAGCGAGCGGCACTCTGAGCCTGGGGAGCAGTTCCGCCGCCAGCACAGCGGCCGTTCCGCACCGCAGCCAGGTGGATGGTGCAGGCAGCGTGTTCTGGACGGATCTGGAGGGCGCCGGCCAGCTGTACCGCTACACGCCACCTGCGGCGGGGGGCGCCATGAGCACAGGCACCGTCGTCGCGATTCTGCCCTGCTTCGCGTACCCCACCGGCAGCACCTTCAACTGCGTCACAACCTCCAACGCGACGGCGACGACCTCGGTGTACACGCCCGCCAACTTTCGGGCGCTGGCCATCGATAGCGCGGGCAACATCTGGTACGCCGCTGACGCCGGGTATGGCGCGATCATCGAGACGATTGGGACGGCCGCGCCCACTTGGCCGCTCATCGCCTACGGCCATCCGGCGGCGCTACCGAAATAGGCGAGGCACAAGTTTTTCTGGCGGCGGCCTTCGGGTCGCCGCTTTTTCCAGTTTTCCGAAGGGAGGATGCGTCTTCCACATCGGGGGACACAACCTCGCCCGGGATTCGTGTGTGCCGTCACCTGGATCTTCCCTAAACTGGAGGATATGGCTGTTCTCTCGATGCCCATGCCGTCCGGTGACGGCAGCCTTCCCTCTTCGGTTCAAACCGAAATTACCGTTCTCGGCGCGATGCTGCTCGACGCGGTGGCGATCACAGACGCAACCGCCAAGCTGCGCCCGGATGATTTTGCGCTGGACTCTCACCAGCGCATTTATCGGGTCATTACGGATCTGCTCACACAAGGTCATGCGGTCGACCTGATTACGGTGATGGATGCGCTGACGCGGCGCAAGGAGCTGGATGCGATCGGCGGGGCGCCGTATCTGGCCTTTCTTACCGAGGGAATTCCACGCAATCCAAACGTTGAAAGCTATGTCCGCATCGTCAAGGACAAAAGCCTTTTGCGGCAGCTGCTCAGCATCTTCAATGAGGGCATGGCGGCGGCCTCGGACCAGAGCGAGGATGCGACACAGGTCCTGAACGACGTCGAGGTGAAGCTCGCCGAGGTCGCGGATTCGGCGATTCAGCGCGGGTTTTCGGGCATTCCGGACATCGTGGCGAATTCGTTCGGCTCGATCGATGCGCTGTATGAGCAAGGCCGCGAGATCACCGGCCTAGCCACGCACTACATCGAGTTCGACAAGATGACCTCGGGGCTGCAAAACAGCGAGTTGGTCATCATCGCCGCGCGGCCGTCGATGGGCAAGACCGCCTGGGCGATCAACATCGCGCAGAACTGCGCGGTGCGCGATGGCAAGGTGGTCGCGGTATTTTCGCTCGAAATGAGCAAGGAAAGCCTGCTGCGACGCATGCTCGCGAGCGAGGCGATGGTGGGCTCGCGCAAGCTGCAGACGGGCTTTATCCCGCGCGAGGACAAGGGCAAGCTGATCGCGGCGCTGGACCGGCTGATGAACTCGAAGATGTTTGTCGACGACACGCCGGGCATCACGCTGGCGGAGATGCGGGCGAAGGCGCGGCGGCTGAAGCAGCAGGAGGGCGGGCTCGATCTGATCGTGATCGATTACCTGCAGCTGATGACGGGCTCGACGCATGGGGCGCAGAAGAAGTTTGAAAACCGCACGCAGGAGGTCAGCTCGATCTCACGTGGGTTGAAGGCGCTGGCGAAGGAGTTGAATATTCCGGTGCTGGCGCTGTCGCAGCTTTCGCGTGGATCGGAACAGCGCACCGGCGACAAGAAGCCGCTGCTGAGCGATCTGCGCGAGTCGGGATCGATCGAGCAGGATGCCGATGTGGTCGCGTTCATTCACCGTGAGGAGTACTACGACCGCGAGAACGAGGACGTGAAGGGCAAGGCGGAGATCATCGTGGCCAAGCAGCGTAACGGGCCCACCGGGTCGATCCAGATGGCCTATTTGTCCGATTTCACGCGCTTCGAAAACCTGGCGCATGGCGATGAGGGTGGCGGTGATGGGTACTAGGCAGTGTCTGTGTGAAACATTCTTTTTGTTTTTCGGAGGGAGGTCCTGGCTTCAGCCCGGACATTCAGTGCGGAGAAAGAATGGGGCTTCAGCCCCGGGTTTTGCGCCGATGCTGCTGGAGAGAACCCTGGGCCAAGGGAAGCTCTGATCAAGTCAAAGGATTGGGCCCAAGAAAATGCCCGGGGCTGAAGCCCCACGTATTTTGGCCATTTTAGCGTAGGGCTGAGGCCGTACGCTCCCTCCCAAAAGCGACGACAGGAGTTATTCAGATTCAGAAATTCTTTAAAGCCCATGAGTTTAGCTCTCCCTTTCGTGGGGCTGAAGCCCCACGCTCCCTCCCAAGTTCCGATGGGAATCGTTGCTTTGGCGATTATGCAACTCAAAGCACAGGACGGGATTCATATGGCTGCAACAATTGGTGAAGGCCGCATACCGTGCGTGCCTGAAGCCGCGTTTTGCTGCGTTCGTAGACAGCACTGAGAGGTTCTCCCCGGCCAACGAGCCAATACGGACGTACTGTGAGCATGAAGAAAAGAATTTCCAGGCCTTTGGGGAGCTTCGGCACGGCAACGGCCGAAGCGGAATATGGCTTCACGCGCGCACATCGATGGCGAACTCCGCAGCACGGTGGGGGACGCAGGTTTGTGCGGGGTGCGTGGCTTTGGTTAGGGTTATCGCTGGGAATGGGCGGTCTTTGCCTTTCGGCCGTCGCGCAGAAGCCCGCATACTTCGACTATCCGGGACCGAAGGCGCAGGCGCAAGCGCTGAAGTTCAGCGGTCTGCCCAAATGGCTCGCGTTCGACAGTGAGATACGGCCGCGCATGGAGGGGCAAACCTCCTTGAACGAGGTTTCCTCCAATGACCGGATTTATGTGCTCACGCGGGTTCGCGGCGGCATGTATGTTCGCCCAACCTCGTTTTTAACGGGATATCTGCAGTTTCAGGATAATCGTGCGCTTGGCCTCCCGCTGCTGCAGGTTGCAGCCAACCAGCGCGACGGGTTCGATCTGTTTCAGGGCTATCTCGACATTCACCCGATCAAGAGGCTCGATCTGGTTACCGGGCGGCAGCTGCTGCGGTACGGCGGCGAGCGCGTTGTCGGCATCAGCGACTGGACCAATAACAGCCGCTCCTGGGACGGCTTTGATGGTCACTATGGAGACAAGAACTGGATCGAGGCGTTTGCCACGTCCGTGGTTGCCGTTCATCCCACCTCGCTGGACAAGCACGGCGCCGGCCTGACCTTCTACGGCGTGGTGGGCACGGTGACCACCTGGGTGCCGAAGACGCAGATTCAACCCTTTGTCTTTATTCGCAGGATGCCGGTTGTCAGCAGCCAGCAAAACATCAAGGGCGGCGAGCTGGAGACCACCTTCGGGGCTGAGGTGAATGGCAAGATCCCAGGCGGCTTCTTTTACGACGTGGTGGGAGATCTGCAGCGTGGAGCGTACTCGAACGATTCGATTCATGCCGGAGCCGGGTATGTGAAGGCGGGATACCAGGTCAGCGCGGCGCCTTGGAAGCCGCGGTTTGGCGGGGAATACGACTATGCCACCGGCAATCCACATCGCAATGCGGAGCGCATCGGAACGTATGATCAGCAGTATCCGAGCAACCACAACGCCTTTGGGCTGACCGATGCCTTCGGCTTCCAGAACATCACGCAGACACGTGTGAACGTGGACATGGCGCCCGCCAAGAACTGGACGCTGCTGTTTCAGACCGAGCTTCTTCATGTAGCGACTGTGCGTGACAGCGTCTACAGCGGCACTGCGGGCGTTCTGGTTAAGGCTCCGACCGCTGGATTTACCGCGAACGATATAGGCCAGGGATTCGATGCCTCGACGGACTACCTGTTTCGCAAATACCTGGACGTGAAGTTCGGCGTTGGCCACATCTTTCCGGGCCGGGTGCTTGCGGAAAACGGCAAGGCGCCCCCGTTTACGCTGGGGTATTTTCAGCTGACGTATCGCTTCAAGGCGGACCGGCAGTGAAAGGGCAAAGATAGTCCTGCTTCATGGCCCGGACATTCGTCGAAAAGCAGATCCCTCCGCTTCGCTGCGGGATGACAAATACGAGAGTGGAGTAGAAATGCCTCGTTATTCGGTGCCGCCCGGGACGACCTTGGGGTTGATCTTTACCGGCTTCTGGTCATAGGGACGGGGCTGCGCCAACGCGGCTTCGAGCTCCTTATCGTAGCCATACACATCGTTGAAGAAGTGCATGGTTCCGTCCTCATCGGCGTTGGCGGTGAGATAGGTGAGAACAACCGTAAGCGGGTTTTGCAGGTTGACCTGCTTGTTGTTCTGCACGTCAGGGCTGGTGGAGCTGCTCCCGGAGTCCGGGTCGCTGGCCGTGGGTTTGGCTGCGGCAGGCCCCCCTTTTTCTGAATTACTGGCTGCGTCGTTGCTGTTGGCGGCATCGGCTCCGTCGTTGTTCAGCGGCTCGCCATAAAGGGCCATGTGGATCTTGTTGGCATCCCAGTCGCCTTGGCCGTTGAGCACCCAGTCGGCCATTTTTTCAGCGTCGTTCAATCGGACACAGCCATGGGAACGATCGCGGTTGGCTAGGTTGAACAGGTTGATCTCCGGCGTGGAGTGCATGTAGATGTCGTATTCATTGGGGAACATGAATTTCACAAGTCCAAGCGAGTTTTTGGGGCCGGGCTTCTGGCGCACAAGGTAGCGCGAGTGCTCGAGATCGTCCATCGACCACCCGGTAACAGGCTTACCGCTTCTGTCGGTGACCTCGTAGCCGTGGCTCTCGAAGTAGCCTGTGCTGGCATGGCGCGCGAGCAGATCCTTTTTTACGATATCGGGCGGCAGATTCCAGTAGGGCCGGAAGATCATGTAGCGCATGGTGCGGACGAAGACCGGAGTGTTGTGGTTGTCCTTGGCCTCGCCGTCGACGACCTTCATCTTGAAGGCGAGATCGCCGTTGGGGTCGTAGGTGCGCACATCATATTCGGGCAGGTTGACGAGCACGCGCGGCTTGACGAAGTTGTCGGGCAGCCAGCGCCAGCGCTCGAGCGCATCGTCGATCTGCTGCACGCGCACGCTCAGGGGCACGTTCATGGCGTCGACCGTGCCTTGGGAGAGCTTGCCGTCGGGGGTGAGGCCGTGGCGGGTCTGGAACTGCTGTACCGCCTGCGCGATCTCGGGGGTATAGCGGGTGCCGGCGGCTTGCGGCTGCTCGGGGGCGTCGCCCTCCAGGGCTAGCCGCTGCAACAGCTGCGGAAGAGCGGGATAGGCGCCGTTGGGGCTTATCGTCTTGCCCACTGCTGGAAGCTGCTGTGCCTGCGCGCCTTGTTGCGCCGTGAGCTCGATATAGCGCGGCAACGCCTGTTCGGTCTTCTGGTACATCGGGTTCTGCGGTTCGACGCCGTTGGCCACGGCCGTTACATCGTCCGCGTCCACGAGCTGCTCGTTCAGCAGCGTGGGCAGATCGAACTGGGCGCGGCGGGTGGGGACGTCGATGTCATAGTCGAGGGCCTGCGGGTTGATGCGGCCGAGGTGCAGATCGCTCAGATAGCGCATGGCGGTGACGGTCATGGCGACGTCGAACTGGGCGATCGTGTTGGCGGCGGTATCGGAGCTGTCGTGACTGCTCCCAATCTGGGTGAGCTGCTGTACGCGTTGCGCCCAGCGGGAGCTGTCGTAGTCTTCGGGTTCAAGGCCCTTTTTGGCGGCGTCGCCGAAGAGCTGGATGAGGCGCGTGGCCTGCGCGGTGGGCTGCCCGTTGCGGCTCCAGGCGAGCTCCCAGTTGCGGTTGTCGTAGAACTGGCCGACCTGCGACTGGTAGTTCGTGAAGTTGGGCCACTTCAGCGTGGCAAGCTGCGGATTCTGGGTGACTCCCTGGAGATTTGAGGCGTAGTCGGTCGTGTTCGGCTTGGAGGCGGACTTGCGGTGATGGAAGTACCGCGTGAGGCTGGACAGGTTCAGCGAACGTCCCTTGCAGCCGGAGAGGGGCAGGAGCGCCAAGCCGGCAAGCAGGCCGGCGGAGGTCATGCGGCTGAGTGCAGGAGAGAAGGATTTGCGGCGGCCGCGGGGCTGAGGTGCAAGGAGAGACACGGAGGGGCACTGCTTCGTCACGGCGTTCTGGAGCCTCATGTTGCTTCGTCTGAGATCGGAGTGTCAGGAAGTCTGATGCAAGTATCCGCACAAACGCGGGATGTGGAACTACCCCTTCCGGGTGAGCCCGTCTGCTGAACCACGCTCGATTCTGGGCGTTTGCTGATTCCCAAGAGGATCTTGCAGCAAGAGGAGAAAAGCAGATCCCTCCGCTACGCTACGGGATGACAAAACAAAGAGGTTAGGGATGACAAAACAAAGAGGTTGGGGTGGCAAATGAAAGAGCTTCGCGATGAACAAGAGCTTCGGGAACATGCTGTTGCCCATGCTGCCTGGCGCCTTCGCGGTTTTCAGCCTGCGACGGCGGCGCCCATCGCCATCCAGCAGAGCACGGCTTGTGCGACGACTACCGCCCCGGAGAGCAGCAGAAACAACTTGCGCTGGCGTGTCTCCAGCGCATCGGCGAAGACGCCGCCGATGAAGGTGAACAGGAAGGGGAGCGCCCATAGCCAGGGAGCTGAAAACACCTGGGTGGTGTACAGGGGCTCTAGCAGGAGGGTCATCCCCAGCGGAATGGTGTTGCCGAAGTAGCGTGATCGTCGCGTGGTGAGGTAAAGCAGGCACGCCACGCCGCCGGCGACCAGAATGCCGCCGTTGGTGAGGTGGTGTATGAAGCTGCGGACGGCGTCGAGGGAGAACCAGAGGCGGGCGCTGCCTCCGGTAAAGACGTACACAAAGGCCGAGGGCCGGAAGGAGAAGCCCGCGAAGACGAGGAGAGCGGCTCCCACCGCGGCAAAGATCATGATCTGCGCGACATAGGCGCGGCGGCGCTCGGCGAGGTAGTAGAACAGGGCAAAGCCGACGAAATAGCCGATAAAAGCGGCCAGCAGATGGGCGGTTGCGGTGAGCCCCAGGGCCAGCGTGAGCAGAAGAATGCGGGGGCGCCATTTGCGGCGCGGACCCTGCAGCGCGTGCGCGACGCCGATGGCGGTGTAGACCAGGCCGTAGAGTCCCCAAAGCGCGAGGATCTCGTTGTTGGGCTGGGTGGCAAAGGCGACGATGGACGGGCAGAAGACATAGAGCGACAGCGCGAGCGCGCCGCCGGCATTGCCGAAGAGCCTTCGCGACACCCACCACAGGCCGCCGCCCAGCCACACGGCAAAGAACACAAAGGGCAGGCGTATGAGCCATTTGACATCCGTCAGCTGGTGTCGCGCCTCCCATGTGGTGCCGTTCAGTGTGCCACTGGCGTAAAGCCGGTTTTCCGGCTTGCGCAGGTGATCTACACCCAGCAGCGCGAGCCGCTGCGCGGTGAGCGGAAGCCCCGCGACGCGATAGGCCAGCGTGCCGTCGCCGTTGAGGTTGCCGCAGGTGGTGAAGTATCCCTGCAGCGGGGAAGGCCGCTCCCACATCTCGCGCCCACAGTGGGCGAAGCGGTAGTCGTCGGAGTTCAGAGGCTGGCGGCCGATGGTCCAGAGACATTCACCGAAGAGAATGAGAAGCAACAAAGCGGCGACCCGTTGTCCCGGACCAATGTAGAAACCACGCCAACGCACGTGAACAGGGTACAGGGTCCAGGGTTCAGGTGGACTCCCGCACCCTGAACTCTGGACCCTGCGCGCTGTACCCTGTATGCATGGATTCACTTACGTTTCGGCCGGGGCGCGCCTTTCTCTCCTCCAACTCGCCGCAGGTGCCCTGGACGGCCTTGTTTGAGGATGAGGGACCGGCGGGCTACTTCTATGCCTGCAACCGCTCGGGAGAGACGCAGGAACAGGCCATTCTGGATGCCATGCTGATTTACAACACTTCGTCTCTTGAGCAGCCGGAGCGCGAGCGCATCGCCGCGGTGCAGTGGTCCGCCGATGGCCTGCAGGCTGTGCTGTATCTGGACGGTACGGCACAGGCGCTGCTGGACTTTGCCCGTGGCGAGAGCTGCTGCCGACTGGACTTTCCAAATTTTATGGAGCAGGGCGAGCCTTGGCGGAAGGATACCCACGCTTGGGAGCCGGAGCGGCTGGAGCGGTTCGAGGCGGCGCTATACAGGTAGGGCGGGACTCCTGCAGGAAAAAAGCAGGTCCCCTGCGGGAATGACAGAAAGAAAGGCAACAGCATTGTGGGGCCCCGGTTGCGTTCGGGCAAAGGAAACCGGGTTCGAGGATCCGAACCCGGTGCATTCCCACTGTCGCAGCGTCGCTTATTTATTTGCCGGCTCGGTCATCTTTTCGTGCATCGTGGCCTTGAGCGCGTCGGGAACGATACCCATCATGGCGCCTTCGATCTTGGTTTTGAGGCTGGCGGCGTAGACATGCTCGTCGCCGGCCATGAGCGCCTTGAAGCCCTGCTTGGCGACGTCGTACGGCTCGGATTCGTGCTTGCCGTCGGTGCCGACCTTCGTGTCGCCCATGCCCGAACGGTTGAAGAAGTCCGTATCCACGGGGCCGGGCTGCAGGAGGGTTACGGACACGCCGGTGTCCTTGAGTTCATGGCGAAGACTCTTGCCGAAAGACTGGTCGAAGGCCTTGGACGCGGCGTACACGGCCTCCTTGGGCGCCACCATCTCGGCGGCAATGGAGGAGGTGATCAGGATCTTGCCGTCCTTCTGGGCGACGAGCTTGCGGGCAGCGTACTTTGCGATGTGCACCGTGCTTTCGCAGTTCACGCGAACGATGTTGATCTCCTCGTCGAGATCCGTATCGACGAACAAGCCGCCCACGCCGCGGCCGGCATTGATCGCGACGGCGTCCACCTTGCGGTTCGCTCCTTCAACGGCCTGCCAGAACTGCTTGCAGCCATCGTAGGTCGCCAGATCCGCCCCCACGGCTGTCACCTTCACGCCCAAAGACTGAAAATCCGCTGCCGCCTTGGACAGGCGATCGTCGTTCGCGCCGATGATGAGATCGAAGCCGTTTTCGGCGAAGACCTTCGCCAGGTTGTATCCGATACCGCTCGAAGCGCCCGTGACTACTGCTAGTTGGTTGGCCATCGCAAAACCCTCTCGCTCCGGCCGTCCGGCCCAAGCGTAATTACCGTGTTTGATGCGATGTTGGCCCTAACCGGCGAAGCGCGCTTTGCGCCACGCGAAGCTTTGTAAAGGCGGGAACGCAGAGGTCGCTAAGGTAAAACGCAGAGGTCGTTAACGTGAAACCGCAGAGGTCGTTAAGGTGAAAGCGCAGAGGTCGCTAAGAAACTGCCGTTTCGGAGGACTCGTCCTAAAACCTTGTTTCCCTTTGCGCACTTTGCGTTTTCCTCTGCGCACTTTGCGTTCCGGCACACTGCTCCCGCGTCTACCGAAATCTTTGGTGCCGAAGAAAGGACTCGAACCTTCACACCCTTGCGAGTACATGGACCTGAACCATGCGCGTCTGCCAATTCCGCCACTTCGGCTCACCGGTCGGTACTGGTTGCACCCACCACGTGACACCCCAGTGTCCCAAACAGGGCCTCGGCTGTCAATTCAGGTTGCCCTTGCGTACACTGGCCGAGCGAGGCTCCGCTTCGCCGGCCTGATGCAAGCAAACCTATCTTCCTAATTTTCTGGAGCAGCCCACGCGTTCATGACCCCCTCGCAACCGACTCCCCTCGGCTCCAACGCGACCATCCCCGAAGACCTTGCGCTGGAGATCCGCCGCATCGCGCATGATCTTTCAAACTCGCTGGAGATCATCGTGCAGACCAGCTATCTGCTTTCCATGGCGGAGTTGAAGGAGCCTGCGACGGAGTGGCTGCGCATGCTCGACTCCGGCGTGGCCAAGGCGCTGGAGCTGAATCTGCAGCTGCGTGAGTATGTGAAGCAGCACACGCCGCGCTAGCCCGGTCGGATTCTTTAGGGAATCTCTGAATTAGCCCCTTTCTTGAAGGGGCGGGACTTTAGTCCCGCCGTAAATGCAGTAACAGCAACGCGGTTTAGCCGCTGAGGTACTGGATGCGGAGGAGCCGGGGCTGAAGCCCCCTAAGGATGGCTGCTGTTTCCCGCGGCCTGAAGGCCGCTGCTCCCTCCCTGTTTTCTGCTCCCATTAGTTCAACGCGGCAATGGCGGCGACAATTCTGTCCATGGCGATGCGATCGGCGGAACTGCCCGGCTCGTGGTCGTCGTCAAGGATGGAGAAGATCATCTCGCGTCCGCTCGCGCAATGCACATAGCCAGCCAGGGCGCGGCTTTCGCCCAGTGTGCCGGTCTTGGCGAAGACGCGGCCTTTGAGCGGCGGCTCGGTGAAGCGCGAAGCCAGCGTTCCGTCGACACCGCCGACCGGCAGAGCGGCCTTCCATTGTGCAAACCAGGATTGTTTGGCGGCATAAGCAAGCAGCTGCGCTTCGGCACGCGGCGTGACGAGGTCCTTGGTGCTGAGGCCGGAACCGTCATAGAGAACAAGTTCGTGCGCATCGATGCCCGCAGCCGTCGATTGCTGCTGTACCACACGTTCGCCCGCCACCGCGGGACTGTGCTCACTGCCGCTTCTCCACCCCATTCCGAGATCTCTCAGCATCAGCTCCGCGTGGAGATTCAATGATTCCTTCAGCGTGGCGGTGATGTCTTCGATGAGAGGCGCGGAGACGTGGTCGACGCTCGTGGGGCAAGGGCCCAAACAGTCTCCCGCTTGCCCAACTCCTGTGCCTGTGTTCGGTGGCATTGCCGGGAACGGACGACGAATTTCACGGAGCAGGTTGGCTGTGTCCTCGGGCTCCTCGCGAACCGCAACGACGGCGCCATCCACCGTGATGCCGTAAGCGATGAGCGCCCGCCGGAGTGCCTCTGCGGCAAAGCGCGGGGGATCGTCGATGGCGACTTCGGCAGTGAAGCTCTCTCCGGCCGCCAGCGAGCCTTGCAGACGCAGAGTTCCGTCGCCGGGCTCGTGGTGCAGCGTCACCCCGCGCGGGGTGGACTCCCGATCTGCGATGGATACATTGGAGACCACGCGGTAGAGCCCAAGGTCGGGAGCAAGGGTGACCGTCGCCGGACTGCCTGGAGCTCCGTTCGCGGTGACTCTAAGCGCGATCTTGTTGTCGTTCAAGGAAAGCGAGGTTACAGGAGCACCGTAGCCCCAGGGAAGATCCTCAGCGGCCCAGCCCTGCGGATAGGGATCCCATGGCCAGCTGCTTGCGACGACGTTGCCGGTAATGTGGCGAACGTTTTTTGAGGCAACGGCAGCGGCGAGATCGTGAAAGTCGTGCAGAGGATCGGGGGCCGGAGTACCGGCGGAGACATCGCGAGTGGATGTCCATGGCAACTTGCGGCCGGAAAGGTTTGCATCGCCCCCTCCCACGAGGGTGATGTCACCGGAGACTGTTCCTTCGGCGGATGGCGGAGGGAAGTAAATAGAGGTGTGGCTGGTTGCGCCCGGTCCCAGGACCTCGAGTGCTGCCGCAGTGGTGAACAGCTTGGCGGTCGAGGCCGGACGAAATAATTTCGCTTCGTCCAGGCCGTAGACGGGCGTACCATCCATCGCTGTGACGGCGATGCCCCAATGGGCGTGAGCGACCGCGGGGTCGCTGAGCAGGACAGCGATCTGACTTCCGAGCGGTGTTTCCTCGCCGTGAGGGTAGGCGAGCGGCGCGAGCGGGCTTGCCACACCCACCCCCTGCACTGATGATGCCGTTTGTTGCGGATTGCATGGCGACGGGCCGGCAAATACATTGAACAGGCTTACGACAACAAGTCCCACGGGCGCCCAACGAGAGAGGCTCATGGGCCGGAGTCTACAATGACGCGCATGGCGTTTGCTCCAAGGCCGCTGTTCGTATGGCAACTGCGCACCCGCGTGTTGCCGCTGGGCGAGCGTACGCGTTTCATGGCCATCGTCAACATCACCCCGGACAGCTTCTCCGGCGATGGCCTCTCGCAACGGGGGTTGGATG
This sequence comes from Granulicella sp., assembly GCA_965276885.1. Taxonomy (GTDB): domain Bacteria; phylum Acidobacteriota; class Terriglobia; order Terriglobales; family Acidobacteriaceae; genus Granulicella. Next base: position 825,300 of record OZ255702.1, read on the forward strand.
CTGCTGTGGAAGCCGCCTGCCATGCCTGGGACAACGGCGCAGACATCCTCGATCTGGGCGCGGAGTCCACACGACCGGGCGCTACCGCCGTGAGCGCGGAGGAGGAGCAGGCGCGGTTGCTGCCGGTGCTGGAAGCGGTGTGCCGTGAGCGGCCGGGCGCGTTGATCTCCGTCGACAGCTACCATGCGGCGACGGCCCGCGCGGCCGCCGAGGGTGGGGCTGAGATCGTGAACGATGTCTCCGGTCTGCAGTGGGATGATGCGATGGCCCATGCGGTCGCGGAGACGGGCTGCGGGCTGGTGCTGATGCACACCCGCGGACGCCCGCCGGAGTGGCGCGATCTGCCGCCGCTCACCCACCGGGAGATGCTGCAACATGTCTTCGGCGGCTTGATTGAGGGCCTGGTGCTGGCGGAAGCCGCGGGCATTCGCAGTGAGTCGATCGTGCTTGACCCGGGGTTCGGCTTCGGCAAGATCGGGGGTGAAAATTTCACCCTGCTCGCGCAATTGGATCGGCTGCACCAGCTAGGCCGCGCGCTGCTGGTGGGGCTTTCGCGCAAGGGATTTCTCGGCGATGCGGTGCGGCCGCTGCGGCCCTTGGCTTTGAAGGGGGCAGTGCCCGCGATCAGCCGCCGCGATGCGACGATCGCAGGCAATGTGGCGGCTGTACTCGCGGGCGCGCACATTGTGCGGGTGCACGATCTGCAGGCCGCGCGTGAGGCCGCAGCCGTTGCCGATGCCGTGCTGGGAGCCGCCGAACTCTTCTGAGCGCCGCGGCCGTGCACGGGGGACGCGTACCGGTTTATCGGCCGGTGTTGGGGTTGGGCGGAACCTTTGCGCCTTCGCGCCGTGCCTTGGAAAGGCCGATGGCGATGGCCTGCTTGGGGTCCGTGACCTTCTTGCCGGATCGCCCCATGCGCAGCTGGCCGTGCTTCATCTCATGCATCTCCTCGCCAACGTCTTCGCCGGCCTTCGGAGAATACTTGCGGCCTGCGCTCTTCTTGGCCGCGGATTTGCCGGAGGACTTCCTGGCTGAGGTTTTGCCCGCCGACTTCTTCGCCGCAGTCTTTGCCGGAGAACCTTTCGCCGCGGACTTTTTCGCGGAGGTTTTCTTCGCCGCGCTGTTCGTGGTCACGCGATTTTTGGAGCCGAGTGGACGTCCTACTCTCTTCTTCGCGGGGCTCTTCGCCGCAGAGCTCTTTGCCGTGGACGCCGTTGCGGCGGACTTCTTCGCCGCATATTTCTTCACCGCGGTCTTCTTCGCGGCGGACTTGGTCGCTACGCTTTTCTTTGCGGTCGCCTTTTTTGCAGCAGACTTCTTTGCGGTTGCCATGGTGGTCAACCTCCCAAATCATTGGAGCACGGAGTGCACCAATTTCGTTGCACGAAATTGGAGGTGTATTCAGCTGCATACGCCCATCCGCGATACAGCGCATGGTGGATGGATTTCTTATCGAAAGCTTAATCGCTACGCCGGTATAAAAATCCTGCGAGGATAGCGAGGAGGACAAGCGTGAAGACGCCTGCGCCGGCAGCGATTGCAACGTAAAACAAGCGTCCATGCGCAGCCTCGAGTTTTCCCGCTTGCCATGCGGCATAAGCAGCATCAAGATCCTCCGCAAGCCCCGGAATGGTGATCGCTTGAAAGCTGCCGCGTGCCTCGCCGTTCGTGTCAGGCTCCGTAGGCAAGGAGCCGAAAACCCGCTCCGGCTGTGGCTTTGCGCCATTGCGGTCCTTCGGGATCGCGCGAAACAACGCGTTGACCTCCGCATCGCGCGGATCGTCGAAGAGCGCACTGTCTGCCGTGTTGGGAAAGAGCGTTGAACGTCCGGTCAGCTTCATCTCCACCGCGGAGACGACGTCCTGGCAGACGCCGAGCGCGTAGTAGCCGCCGAACGGCAGCGTGGGTCGCTCGGCGTGTTGGTGCATGTAGGCGAGCGTGATGAGGCCGATGAGGCGCGTGACCTCAAGAGCCTGTGCGCCGGTATAGGTGTGCGCATAGCGCTTCAGCACCCATGCCTGATCGAGCGTGTCCATGGTGCGAAACTCGGCTTTGCCGTCCACACCGAAATAATGGCTTACATCCGCGTTGATGCGTGGGCCGCGAATTTGCCACTCATATTCGGCGTGGCTTACCGGCACAAGCAAGGGGCGGGGACGATGGAAAATTCCCCCCGTGTAGGGCACGGCGATCCGCGTGTTCACCCAGAAGGGCATCATCACATCCTGGCCCTTGTAATGCAGGTGGCCGAAGTTGGCGAAGTAGCGCGCATCGTGCACGGTCACGGCGTGGCCGGTTGCGGTGAGAGCAGTGATCAACTCCTCCGGTGTGTGTGCCGTGTGACCGCCGAGGGAGGCAGTGAAGGGCTTCGCATCGGGGAGACGATTTACGCTGAGCCGGTTGAGCACATCGGCGAGCCGCTGCGATGCGGCGTGTTCGCAGGCGAGATCGTTGGGCCCATCGCCGCGCACAACATTCATGCCCAGCGGTGTGACATTGCCTTGCGTTGTGAAGCCCGGCAGAGGCGAAGGCGCATCGAGTGAGACTGTTTGTTCGTCCTTCAATGCATAAGGCCCGAGATCAAGAAAGGCGCGTGCCTGCTTTTCATTGAGCGGTTGTGCGGGCGCGCCGGGATGCACAGCGCTCATGCCCTCCAGCTGCGGGTTCTTGCCGACGAAGTGATCGGCAGCGCGCACGGTGGGATTGATCTCGCGCATGGTCCAGCCGGGAAAGCGGTCGAGCCCCCGCCAGTCCTTGCCGAGAATGCGTTTGCGCAGCTCATGCACGAGCTCGGGCGTCAGGAGGGCTGGGCCCTTCTTGCCGTATTTCGCGCCTTCGAGTTGCTTCAGCAGCGTTTCCGTGAAGCCGGGCTGCGCGGAAAGCTCGCGCAGCATCTGCGAAAGCAGAATTGTATGGGGCGGCATGGGCTGCTCAGGCACAACCACGCGCGTACGGCAGCCGGTAATGGTCAGCATCGCCCAAAGCAGAGCGAGCCGTTGAGGAAGACGCATGGAACTCAAGATGTACCCGAACAGGAGATGATCCCGCAAGCGCCCAGAGTTTTCACCTTAAGCAAGGCCCGGCATTGATGAAGACCAGGTGTCTTACTTTCTGTTTTGAAGCAGGCGCCGTACCTGGGCGATGGTGTTAGAGCGTTCCTGTCTTCGTAGCCATTCGGAGGTGGCTGTATCGAGTTGATAGCTGTTCGACCTAACGTTCCATGTGAATAGAAACGGAACTGGATATTCGTCCCCGTGCATGTTGGTTCCATTAAAAATTCCAATGATCCTGGGTCGTGGACCCGGGTCGGCCACGGTCCCAACGGCGCGAACCGCACCACAGAGGTTGGACCCATATTCGAAGTTGGGTCCTATGGTGGAAATGTAAAGATTCTCTCCATTTGGTTTTATGAAGAACATACCGCATTGCTCAGGAGGGTTCTTAGCTGACACATTTTCTTCGTGATTGAAGTAGCTTGCCACCACTCCTAAGCTTTCGGAACCGGGTGCCCGGAGTAGAAATGCTTGCTGAAATTCAGGCTCCATTCTGGCATCTGCTGGAAGCTGCTTCCGATCGACCTTGGCCAAGAGACTCGCTGCTTGAGTGCCATGTAACTGAAGCAGTAATGCATTTGAGGAACTGCTGTTTTGAGTCTTCGAAACAGAGGCACTCATCAACACCATAGCAGTTATGGCAATTGGCATCTTAATTGTCACTGAGAGCCTCATACTGTTGCTGTAAAGCAGTGTCATAGTGGTAGCGCTTGAAGTATTTGCCGTTATAACCGCAGGCAACAGCTTCCCAATCCTTTCTGGCAAGAGCCGACTCTAGATGCTTCGACCGTATGTAGCTAACAAATGCATTTAGCTGCTCTTGTTCTGAGGTGCACATCGCCGAAACATAGGACTGAAGACTCGCATGCCCTGCTAAATAGAAGTACTCGCCAAGAATTTGAAATTTGCCCCACGAGACTGAATTCAAGGCGGCCCTCGCATCGATGAGGTAAGCCTTTTGCAATCGTCGCCATTGTGCGCTTGGAGGCCCATACGGATGGTGAGAATCCGCTTGCAGGAAAGTCAGGTCGTGATACTTGGCCATATATTCCGTCTGATGACCAGCCAATCTACGAAAATGCAAAGGCTCATACAGGATAGTGGGCCGATTGAAGTGATCGAAGCCGTGATCTCGTCCCTCTTGCTTGGCCATTGCGCGGATCATGCGCGTTTCGCAACCGAGTTCCTTCGCCGCTGCCGTATAGTCGCCAATGCTTAAAAGCTGGAAACCGGTGCGCGGCGGCAGGCGTAGTGGGGTACCCGGTGATGGATTCATTGGCAGCGCACCGACCGGAGGTGTCGGTGGAAAATGGGTGGGCAGAGGCGGCCGCGGGGTCTCCTGGAGTTTGCGTGCCGTCCGGTCCCCGGGCACCACTTTGCCGGTCGGAAACGCCTCACCGAGTACCTTACGCTGGAAGTGTTCGAGCGCGTGGTGCAGATGCACGGACAGATCGTTCTCCAGAAGGTGCATCCTGCGCAGCACCGGCGCCCAGCGATTCAGCCAGTCTCGCACCAGCTTCACGTCCGCCGGCAGGTTCGGCATGCCGGGACCGACACCTTGCCTGAGGTCGAAGGGATACATGGTAAGCGTTCCTCTCTTGCCTCCGGTTCTTGAGATGGCCATCGACGGTCCGTGTAGGACATTATTGCTGATCGAGCTTCTTTACCACCAGCTCATTGAGCAGCGCCGGATTTGCCTGCCCTTTGCTGAGCTTCATCCCCTGGCCGACGAAGAACGCCGTAACCGTACGCTTGCCGCCTTTGAACTGCGCAACCTGCGAGGGGTTGGCGGCGATGACCTGATCGATCATCGCTTCGATGGCGGAGGTGTCGGAGATCTGCCGCGGCTTGTCGCGGTTGTAGATGAAGGCGAAGTCGCGGCCTTCGGCGAAGCAGGTGTCGAGCAGTTGTTTCAGCTGTTTGGAGCTGATCTCGCCGGCCTCGGTGAGGTCGGCGGCGAGCACCACGCCTTCGAGCGTGACAGGCGACTGGTCGAACGCGATATTTGCGGCGCGCAGGCGGGCGGTGATTTCGCTCAGCAGGATGGCGGCCACGCGGCGAGGGCTTTTGGCGAGCTTGGCGGCGAGTTCGAAGCGATCGGCAAAGGCGCGGTCGGCAGCAATGGTTGCCGCGTCCTGCGTATTCAGGCCGTACTCGGCGAGGAGGCGGGTGCGGCGTGCCTCGGGCAGCTCCGGCATGGCGGCCAGGATGGCTTTTTTCCAGCTTTCGCCAACGACCAGCGGCGGCAGATCAGGCTCGGGAAAGTAGCGGTAGTCGTGGGCCTGCTCTTTGCTGCGCATGGAGAAGGTGCGGCCCTCGGCGTTGTTCCATAGCCGCGACTCCTGTACCACGCGGCCGCCGTCTTCGATAATGACGATCTGGCGCTCGATCTCGTACTCCAAGGCCGCGCGGATGTAGCGAAAGCTGTTTACGTTTTTGACCTCGGCTTTGGTGCCGAATTTTTCCGCGCCTTTGAGCATGACGCTAACGTTGGCGTCGCAACGCAATGAGCCTTCTTCCATGTTGCAGTCGGAGACGCCGGTGTAGAGCAGGATTTCCTTGAGGCGCGTGAGGTACTCGAAGGCCTCATCGGGAGTGCGGAGGTCGGGCTCGGAGACGATCTCGATGAGCGGCGTACCGCAGCGGTTGAGGTCGATGTAGGTGCGGTTGTTGGAGTCGGCAAAACCGTCGTGAAGGCTCTTGCCGGCGTCCTCTTCGAGGTGCAGGCGGGTGATCCCGATGCGTTTTGGTTGGCCGCTGGCGTCGATGACGGAGATTTGGCCGAACTCTGCGAGAGGTTTATCGAATTGTGAGATCTGATAGCCCTTGGGTGAGTCCGGATAGAAGTAATTTTTGCGCGAGAAAATGCTGGTTTCATTGACGCGGCAGCCGATCGCGGTGGCGGCGAGCACGGCTTTTTCAACGGCATCCCTGTTCAGCACAGGCAGGGCGCCGGGCAGGCCGAGGCAGACCGGGCAGGTGTGGGTGTTGGGCTCGCCCCCGTACTCGTTCCTGCAGCCGCAAAAGTTTTTGGTTGCGGTGAGCAGCTGCACGTGCACCTCAAGGCCGATCACGGGCTGGTACTTGGCGAGGACTTCGGGCGGGAGTGCGGCTGCTGCGGGCATAGATAAGCATTTTATCAATGTGGCTGCCAGTTGTTCCAGGTACAAACCATGGGCATGTCTAGTAACTGACGCTCTGTCAGGCGCCGCTCGATTTTGTCGGTTGAGCTATTGATTAAATAGCCTTCTGTGTACCCCATCTGTTTGCCGCAATCACTTGTCCCATAAACCGAAGCAGCAACGAGCAGATGATCGTTGTCCATCCAGCGAACGGCTTGATAGTTGTCGCCTCGCGTTCTGCAATTATGGCGAGAGGAGAAATCCCGTTCCACCATCAGCATCAGTGGAGGCTTCTCGATGATCTCGCCTTGGCTATCGACCGAAAAGATGCGTGTGTTCCAGCCACCCGCCGCGCCACCGTTACTCCAGGTGATTGCAAACGCTTTGCGATCTGGCGAAATGGGGAGCCACCCATTCGGGTTATACAGATCGTCGATGGCGATCTCGCGGAACATATGGCCTGCACGGGAAAAGGTGAATCTCGCGTGCTCTTCAGAGCCAGATACATAGCCTGCCCGCACGGAGATATCGCTTATCCGAGCAATCACCATGGAATCGGGAGCATCCGGAAGCCCGAATGCCTCGCCATCCTCTGCACACCGCGCTATGGAACGTTTGCTATCAGTTTGCGAACTCGCCGAATTCAATGCAACAAAGCAAAATGCGAGAAGGATTCCACGAAAGGACAAACACATGCGCAGGAGAATAACAGGCTTCGGCTCGTAGAGAGCCATCCATATTCTAGGATCACGGAGATGGCATCTCAACGAGTATCACAGGAGCGAACATGACCGATCAAGGTACTGCCGTCGCCGAAGAGCAGCAGCCGCTCGGTAAGTATAGGACTGAGGAAAGCGGCCGGGTGGATACCCCGTCCGATGCGGCGGAGGCGGGCGGTGAGCAACCGTCCGAGCCGGATGCCAGCGCGCAGAAAGACCTCTCCCGGCCGAGTGCCGAGGAGATTTACCGTCAGGTCGCGCGCAATGCCAAGGAGGAGCTGAAGCGCTCGAGTACATCGCTGGCGATCTCCGGCTTTACCGGCGGCACCTTTATGGGCTTTTCGGCGTTGGGCGTGGGCTGCATCCTGGGGCTTCTGGGCAATTCACCGACGAGTTTTATTCTGTCGCGCATGTTGTACCCGCTGGGTTTTATCGTGGTCATTCTGGGCCGCTCGCAGCTGTTTACGGAGAACACGCTGTATCCGGTTGCGCTGGTTCTGGCGGAGAAAAAGCAGCTTTGGAACACCTTGCGCCTGTGGGCGATTGTGCTGCCGTCCAATATCGCCGGGGCATTTGCATTCGCCGCGCTGATCTCGCTCACGCACGCGCTCATGCCCAATGCCGTACATGCCATTGCGCAGCTGGGTGCGGAGTCGGCGCATGTGGCTTTGGGAACGGTCTTCTGGTCGGCCGTGATGGGCGGCTGGATCATCGCCACCGCGGCGTGGCTGGTGTCGGGGTCGCACTCCATCAGCGGCTCGGTGATGATCATCTGGGTGCTGACGTTTGTGGTGGGCCTGGGCAACTTCGCGCACTGCATTGCAAGCTCTGGAGAGATTCTTACAGCCGTCCTAACCAAACAAATTCCGTGGTGGCAGTTTGTGCGTTGGCTAGGCCCGGCGGTGGGCGGAAACATCTGCGGCGGCGTATTGATGGTGACCCTGCTGGAGTACGGACAGGCGATCTACGGCACCGCGATCGAATCGCAGATCGAAAACGGCCAGCGGCAGTAAGAACCCGCGACGAGCGCGGCATCGCAACGCGGCATTGCTACACTGATTCCTGCATGATTCTTCCCTTTGTCCGCGAGTTGCTGGCGGACCTGGAAAGTCCAGACGCGTTTCAGCGTGTGCGTCGCCACCTTGCCGGCGGCACGGGGCGCCGGCGTGTGTCCGGGCTCACGGCCACCGCACGGGCTTTGTATCTGCCGCTATTTGTGCGCGCGGCGCAGGCGCCGTCGCTGGTGCTGGTCTCCGACAACAAAGCCGCCGAGGCGCTGCATGTGGCGGTGCTGGCGGCGTGCGATCTTACCGGTGCGTTGAAGGCGCAGGAGGTGCTGCGGCTGCCCGCGCACGATGTGCTGCCATTTGAGAATCTGTCGCCGCACGGCGAAATCCAGGAGCAACGCGCCGCCACGCTTTGGAAGATTGCCAGTAATCAAGCCAGGCTGGTGATTGCGCCCGTGGAGGCCGCGTGCATGCGGCTGTTTGCGCGTGACCACTATGCGGCGCTGGCGCTGGAACTGCGCAAGGGTGAAGAGCACATCCCCGAGATGCTGCTGGAGCACCTGCTTTCGGTAGGCTACACGCGGGTGGACGTGGTCGAGATGGCCGGGCAGGTGACGATGCGCGGCGGCATCGTCGATGTGTATGGGCCGGAGATGGAGCGGCCGGTGCGCGTTGAGTTTTTCGGCGATGAGATTGAGTCGATACGACGCTTCGATCCGGACACGCAGCGGTCTTCGAATGCTGTCGATCATGTGCTGCTGCTGCCGCTGACCGAGACGCCCGCGACGGAGAAGCTGCTGGAGGCGATCAACGCGCGGCTGACGCGTTCGGGCTCCGCTGCGGGTGCGGCGCTCGATGGCGGCGATACGCCGCGCGAGTTGCAGACGCATGTCGCAGGCCGCGAGGCGAACACCGGGGTCCCCGGCGACGAACGTCGCTGGGGTGGAAATGCGACCATTTTTCCGGGATGGGAGTTTTATGCGCCCGTGGCGGGCGCGAAGTCCACGCTGCTTGATTTGCTAGGACCGCAGACGCGCGTGTTCACCGAAGAGCCCGCGATGGTGGCCAACCAGGGCGAGCGCTGGTGGAACAAGGTGGAGCAGCGCCATGAGCGTTCGGGCATCGGGTCGCTTGTGAGGGCAGAAGACCTGTACCTTTCGCCCTGGGATCTGCAGGATCGCATCAGCCGCATGACTGGGTGCGAGCTGGATCAACTGGGCGCGGTGGATGTGCTTGAAAGCGACCGCAGCGAAGGCTCGGAGATCGAGTTTGCGACGCGGCCAACGCTTCGCTTCCATGGCTCCATTCCGGCCATGGTCGATGAACTGCGCAAGTTGATGGAGGCCGAAGCGCGCATCCTGATCGCCGCGCCGAATCAGGGTGAGGTGGAGCGGCTTGCAGGTCTGCTGCAGGAGTACGGCGTGGCCTACCGGCTGGGCTGGCGCGCGGATAACACCGCAGGCGCGTCGGCGACGGTGTACTCGGAGTCGAGTTACCTTGCGGGCGATCTGCGGACGCCGGTGATTGTGCGTGCGGGCATTGCCAATGGCGTGCAAGTGCTCGATATCGAGCCACGCACGGCACGGCAACTGGTTGTCTTTGGGGCGAATGATCTCAACGATGATGCCGATGTGCATGCGCGTCCCGCGCAGCGGAAGTCGAAGACCGCGGTGTTTGTTTCGGATTTTCGCGATCTCGCGGTCGGGGATTATGTGGTGCATGTGGAGCACGGCATCGCGCGCTATGAAGGTCTGCGCTCGCTGGATCAGCCGGATGGCACCGTCCTCGAGTTGATGATTCTGAACTTCGCCGAGGATGCGAAGTTGTACGTGCCGCTGACGCGCTTGGACCTGATTCAGAAGTATCGATCGACGGACACAGGGCCGGCGCCGCAGTTGAACCGGCTGGGCAATCCGGCGTGGGGGAAGACCAAGGCGCGGGTGAAAAAGGCCATGGCGGACATGGCCGATGAGCTGCTGAAGCTGTATGCGCAGAGAAAGTCCGCGCTGGGCTTTGCGTTTTCGGAAGACACCGCGATGATGCGCGAGTTTGAGGATGCCTTTGATTACAACGAAACCGACGATCAGATAAACGCCATTGCGGACATCAAGCGCGATATGGAGAACATGCAGCCCATGGACCGGCTGCTGTGCGGCGATGTGGGTTATGGAAAAACCGAGGTCGCCATGCGCGCGGCGTTCAAGGCCATTCAGGACTCCAAGCAGGTGGCGGTGTTGACGCCGACGACGGTACTTTGCTTTCAGCACTTCGAGAGCTTCAAGCGCCGTTTCGCAAACTTTCCGGTGAAGGTGGAGATGATCTCGCGCTTCCGCACCGCGAAGGAGAAAAAAGATGTGCTGGAGCAGGTGGCCGATGGCAAGGTGGATATTCTCATCGGTACCCATGCGGTGCTGGCGGAAAATGTGCATTTTCAGGATCTCGGGCTGCTGGTGGTCGATGAAGAGCAGCGCTTTGGTGTGCGGCACAAAGAGCGATTGAAGAAGATGCGCGCTTCGGTCGATGTATTAGCGATGAGCGCAACGCCGATTCCGCGCACGCTGCACATGTCGTTGGTGGGCTTGCGCGATATGAGCGTCATCGAGACGCCGCCCAAGGATCGCATGGCCATTCAAACAGTGGTCGCGAAGTTCGATGAAAAATTGATTCGCACGGCGATCGAAGTGGAGCTGGAGCGCGGCGGGCAGATTTATTTTGTCAGCAACCGCGTCGAGACGATCTACGAGATGTCCGAGCGCATTCGGGAGTTGGTGCCGCAGGCGCGCGTCGCTGTTGGGCATGGACAGATGCCCGAAGCAGAGCTTGAACGCGTGATGCTGGGTTTTATGAACGGCGAATTTGATGTGTTGTGCGCGACGAGCATCGTTGAAAATGGACTTGATGTGTCGCGGGCAAATACGATCATCATCAACCGTGCCGACAGACACGGCCTGAGTGAGCTGTATCAGCTGCGCGGGCGTGTGGGGCGCTCGAATCGTCGAGCTTACGCGTACCTGTTGATTCCGCCGGAGCAGCAGTTGACGGAGATTGCGCGGCGCAGGCTTTCGGCGTTGAAGGAGTTCTCGGATCTTGGCGCGGGCTTCAAGATTGCGGCACTGGATCTGGAGCTGCGCGGTGCGGGCAACATGCTGGGCGGCGAGCAGAGCGGGCACATCGAGGCGATCGGCTTCGAAATGTATACGCAGATGCTGGAGGAAGCCGTAAGCCGCATGAAGGGCGAAGGCCGCGAGGAGCGCCCGGCGGTTACGGTGAATCTGGGTGTGTCGCTGCGCATCGATGAGAACTATATCGGCGAGGAAAATCAGCGGCTGCGCATGTACAAGCGCATCGCCGGCGCGGAGAGCGAGGCGGTGCTGACGGATGTGCGCGGCGAGCTTGAAGACCGCTATGGCAAGCCGCCGGAGAGTGTGCTGCATTTGCTGGCGGTGGGGGAGATTCGGCTTGTGTGTGAACGGCTTGGTGTAGCGAATCTGGAGCGCAAGCGTGTGGCTGTGGAGGAACCAAAACGTCCCGCAGCGGCACCCACCTCAGGCACAAAAGCCGTGCCGAAGGTGGGGCACCCGGGTTCCACGCCGTCTCCGGTGCCGGCTCCCGTGTGGGGTGCGCCTTCACGGTTTGGTACGCAGGCCCCGCGGTCTTCGCAGCCGCTGGCGGGACGGCATGGACAGGCGCCGCAGGTGGCTGCGTTGAATTTTTCCAGTCGCGCCGCATTGCGTGAGACGCCGGGGAGCAATGCCGCAAAGGCGGTGCGTGAAGCCGTTGCGTCACGTCCGGCAGATGCGCCGCTGGCCAAGGCAGGGCAGATGAAGGCCATGCGCGACATGCTGTTTCTTAGCTTCAGCGAGAAGCTCCATGCCGCTCCCGCGGAGCCGGGTAAGGGAATCAATGTAGGCGCTTTGATGAAGCTCGTGGGGCGCAATGCCAAGGATGGCGCGCAGCTTACGCCGCAGGGCGTGCTGCGCTGGCCGCTTACCAGCGCGAAGGCGGAGGATGTGATCCGCGAGACGCGGGATCTGGTGGCGGCGCTGGAGTTGAGCGGTTCGCCTGTACACTGAATCGCAAGATGATAAGTATGGTCGCTTTCGCGCTGTGGTTTGTCTCCGGGCAACTGCAGACCCAGCAGCCCGCAACTGCTGCGACGCCTATTATTGTGAGGTCCGGGACAGATGCTCCAGCACTTCCTGAGCCCACCGCACCAACCCATGATCCCCAACTACTCCATTCTCCAGAGCCCGAGTTTGGACCTTGTCACCTGCGGGGCTCATTCACTACCACGGTGAGCATGACGGTCGACATAAAGGGCAGGCCGATCGGGGAAGCCGTTGTTAAGAGTTCTGGTAATGACTGCTTGGATCGACAAGCTTTGAAGGCAGCGCATGAGTATCGATTCAGACCTGCCAAACTTGATGGACAACCGGTAGAACATCCGCTCAACGTAGAAATTAACTTTCAACGCTGGTAACAACTACATGAGATTAGCTTTTTTCCGCCTCCGTGGCTTTTTGCTCGCCACCGTCTTCGGAGTAGCAATGCAACCCTGCAATGCACAACGCGTGACCGCCGATGGCGGAGCGCAGACGCTGGATTACCTCTCGAACCAATACTTCGAACAGGTGTATTTCAAGTTTGCTCCGACTGCCGCAACGGCCCTGGGTCTGCACCAGTACGACACGCAGCTGGAGGACTACTCGGCTGCCGGAGTGCAGCGTGAGACCGCCGCGCTGCATGGGTGGGAGAAGAAGATCAATGCGCTTGATCCGAGCACGCTGGATGCGGAGCCGGCGGCGGATCGGGCGATTCTGCTGAACCAGATTCGCTCCTCGCTGCTGCAGCTGGAGGTGATTCGCGGCTGGGAGAAGAATCCGGATAACTATTCGAGCGGCGTTACGGGATCGATCTTCACGCTGATGGAGCGGCCGTATGCGCCGGTGAATACGCGGCTGCGCGCGGCGATTGCGCGTGAGAAACAGATGCCGCAGGTGTTTGCCGATGCCCGCCAAAACCTGAAGAATCCGCCAAAGATCTATACCGAAATTGCGCTGGAACAGATTGACGGTCTGGTGAATTTTTTCCAGCATGATGTGCCGGAGGCCTTCGCGGCAGCGGATGATGCGCAGGCCAAGGCCGAGTTTGCGAAGAGCAATGCGGCTGTGATTGCCGCGTTGCAGAGCTACGCCCAATGGATGAAGACGGATCTGCTGCCGCGTTCCAACGGCGACTTCCGCTATGGCGCGGATACGTTTACAAAGGCGCTCAGCTACAACGAGATGGTCGATATTCCGCTTGATCATCTACTGCAGATCGGGCTGGAGGATCTGCACAAGAATCAGGCGGAGTTTGCGCGGGTGGCGAAGGAGATCGATCCCACAAAGACGCCGCAGCAGGAGCTTGCGGAGCTGGCCACGATGCATCCCGCGCCGAACAAGCTGCTGGGGGCGTTTCAGGATCGATTCGCGTCGGAGATCGCCTTCATCAACAGCCATCACATCATCACGATTCCGAGCACGGTAGAGCCAACGCTGGAAGAGACGCCGCCGTTCATGCGGGCGACGACGCAGGCGTCGATGGATCCTCCGGGGCCGTTTGAGATGCACTCCACCAAGGCGCTGTTCAACGTGACGCTGCCCGATCCGCACTGGACCCCGCAGCGCACGAACGAGTATCTGGCGGCGTTCAATGTCGGCACCATTGTCTCGACGAGTGTGCACGAGGCGTATCCGGGCCATTATGTGCAGTTTCTGTACCAGCCCCAGTTTCCGTCGAAGATCCGCAAAATTATCGGTGCGAATACGTACATCGAGGGTTGGGCGCACTACTGCGAGCAGATGATGCTGGATGAGGGCTATAACGCGGTCGGCGTGGGGGCGAAGGATAAGCGGGAGTCGAAGCTGATCCGGCTCGGGCAGCTGCAGGATGCGCTGCTGCGCGATGCGCGGTTTGTGGTGGCGATCCACATGCACACGGGCGTGGGCGGCGCGATGAGCATTGAGCAGGCGGAGGACTTCTTTGTTCATGAGGGCTATCAGGCGCGGCCCATCGCGGAGGTGGAGACCAAGCGCGGCACCAGCGATGCTTTGTATCTCTACTACACGCTGGGCAAGCTGCAGATCACCAAGCTGCGCGCGGATCTGATGGCCAAGCAGGGCGCGGCGTTTTCATTGCAGGCGTTTCATGATGCGCTGATGAAGCAGGGGCCTGTGCCGATCAAGGTGGTGCGCAAGGCGATGCTGCAGGATGATTCGCCGGTGCTTTAACGTTCCTGCTGAGCCCACCTTAGCGACGATGAAGCTGTCGCGAAGATGGGGTACCCGGTTGTTGGTGCGAAGATGGGGCACCCGGTTGTTGGTAGGAAGATGGGATATCCGGTTGTTGTTGAGGAGTGAGGGATGAGGGGCGCAGGTTCGAGTGCCTGTTTCGCTGCTCCTCTATAATCAGCGGGTATGCAGAGCGGGAATGTGCAGTTCGGCTGCGGCACCTGCGCGCCGGAGTCCTGGCTGAACTTCGATGCGGGCCCGGCGTTTTTGCTGGAGAAGCGGTTGCCGTTTTTGAAGCGAGCGCTGGTGCGCCGGGGATTTCCGGATTATCCCTCGCATATTCACTACGGCGACGTAATCAAGGGCCTGCCGGTTGCGGCAGGTTCTGTGCAGCGGGTGTATTCGTCGCATGTGTTGGAGCATTTGGCGTTGGAGGATTGCCGCAAGGCGATTCGCAATGTGCGCAGCTGTCTTGCCCCCGGCGGGGTATTCCGGTTTGTGCTGCCGGATCTTGAGTTTTATGCGCACAAATATCTCGATTCGCCGGAGCCGGGAGCGGCCTCGGTGTTTATGCGGGAGACGCTGCTGGGCGAGAGCGAGGGTGCGCGCGGATGGCATTCGCTGCCGCGGGCGTTGTTCGGGCGCAGCCAGCACCTTTGGATGTGGGACTACAAGAATCTCGCCCATGAACTCGCGGAGGCGGGGTTCGCGAACATTCGGCGCGCCACGTTCGGCGATTCCGGTGATCCGGTGTTCGCGCAGGTGGAGAATGAGGGGCGCTGGATGAATTGCCTCGGCATGGAATGCAGGCGGCCGGCGTAGGAGCGAAGCTCCGGCAGGTCTGCCGGAGCAGCCTGTCGCGCGCTGGTTGCCGGGTACTTTAGTGCTGACCATTGTGCTGCGAAGATCCCCATCGCCGCGTGGTATTGTGCCCTTGGGCGATACGCCATGAAGCGAAGGACTGTGTAGGCCGATGAAGTACAAGAAGCTGCGCAAGGCGGTCATTCCGGCCGCAGGCATGGGGACCAGATTTCTGCCGGCCACCAAGGCGGTGCCGAAGGAGATGCTGCCGCTGGTAGACAAGCCCCTGATCCAATACGCGGTGGAAGAGGTAGTGGCCGCCGGATGCACGGAGATCATCATTATCACCGGGCGGGGCAAGACGCCGCTGGAGGATCACTTCGACCGGGCGCCGGAGCTGGAGGCGCAGCTGGCGGCGCGCGGCAAAGACGATCTGCTGGAGCTGGCGCGTTCGATGTCGCAGCTGGCCCGCATCTCCTATACGCGGCAGTCGGAGGCGCTTGGCTTGGGACACGCCGTACTGCAAGCCAAGGGTCTGGTGGGGGATGAGCCATTTGCGGTGATCCTGCCGGACGACATTGTTGATTCCAATACGCCGTGCATGCAGCAGATGGTGGAGGCCTATGAGGCGACCGGGGCGTCGATTATTGCGTCGGAGGTGGTCGAAGGCGCGGCGATCCAGAACTACGGTTGCCTGGATTGCACGCCGGACCAGAGCGATCCCCGGCTGCTGATCGTGCGCGACATGGTGGAGAAGCCCAGGCCCGAAGAGGCGCCCAGCCAGAACGCCATCATCGGCCGGTATATTCTCACGCCGCGCATCTTCGAGATGATTGAGACGATCACGCCGGGGGCCGGCGGAGAGCTGCAGCTTACGGATGCTATCCGGGCGCTTCTGGCTTATGAGAAGGTGTACGGCTTTACCTATGAAGGGCAGCGCTACGACGCCGGCGACAAGTTCGGGTTTCTGAAGGCGACGGTGGAGTTCGCGTTGAAGCGGGATGACCTTGGCCCCAAGTTCCGGGAGTGGTTGCGGGCGCAGAACTTCTAGCGCAAGCCGTCGGCCTCCATGCAACAGCCGGCGGCCCGGCTGCCCTCTGATGAGGGGGCAGGCGAACGAACAACGCGTGGAAACGCCTGGATACGCGTGGAACGCATGGATACGCATGGATAAGGGAATCGAAAAGCGCAGGATCACGCAGCCGGAGAAGCGGCGTTACGCAAAAGGAAAACCCGGAGCCAAGCCACGCTGGACCTCCGGCGCCAAGACGCTCGTAGGCACTGCCCAGACAGCGCAGAGCCGGATCTGGTACACCGTGAACAACGGGGTTCTGGCGGAGATCTACTTCCCGGACGTAGACCAGGCCAATACGCGCGTGGTCCGCTTCATGGTGACGGGGCCGGAGGGCTTCTTCTCCGATGAGGTTTGGGACGCGGACCATCGAGTGGAGTGGCTGGAGCCGGGTGTGCCCGGATGCCGCATCACCACCCAGTGCAAGCGCGGCCGTTACACCCTGTACAAAGAGATCGTTACTGACCCGGTGCGCGACATCCTGCTGCTGCGTGTCCGCTTTACCCCGGCCGAGGGTGAAACTCTGCGGCTCTTTTTGATGGCTGATGCGCATGTCGGGGATCAAGGCGCGGACAATCACGCCTGGGCGGGTGACTATAAAAGCCTGCCGATGCTGTTTGCATGCCGCGGTGAGTTGGCGCTTGCCCTGGCATGTGATCCACCGCCCAAGGCGATGAGCGTGGGCTACATTGGCAAGAGCGACGGTTATACCGCGCTTTCCCGCCACGAGCCCCTGCCTGAGGCCAACATCGCTGAGTTTGGCAATGTCGCGATCACCGCCGAGCTGGATCTGAATTCGCCCTCGCGCGGTGCGGGCGAGGAGGGGACGTTTCTGGTTTCTCTGGCCTGCGGGGGCGACCCCGCCGAGGCCGGCCAGCAGGCGCGCGCGGGACTCTTGCAGGAGTTCGCCAAGACCCGCGATCTGTTTGTCCGGCAATGGCAGGGGGAACAGGGCGACTACATGGCTGTGGAGGACCTTGCCGGCGGTCCGTTGGACATGTATCGCGTGAGCACGGCGATGCTGGAAACGCACCAGTCCAAACGCTTTCCGGGCGGTTTTGTGGCTAGCCTCTCGCTGCCGTGGGGCTTTGTGCGCACCGATAAGGACGTGGGCGGGTACCACGTGGTGTGGCCGCGCGACCTGGTGGAGACGGCCATGGGCAAGCTCGCCTCGGGGGATGCGCAAACGGCTCGCTCCACCCTGTTTTATCTGGCCTGCACCCAGAATGGGGACGGCGGCTGGAGTCAAAACATGTGGCTGGACGGAACGCCGCACGAGGGCGCCATCCAGATGGACGGCATCGCGCTCCCGATTCTGCTGGCCGACAAGCTGCGCCGCGATGACGCGCTGGACGGCTACGACCCGCGGCCGATGATTCACCAGGCGGCCTGTTTTGTGCTGCGGCATGGGCCGGTGACGCAGCAGGACCGATGGGAGACGACGCCGGGATTTTCGCCGTACACCATGGGGGTGGAGATCGCGGCGCTATTGGCCGGGGCCGACTGCGCCGATGGGCGCGGGGCCGCGGACGAAGCGCAGTTTCTGCGCGAAACCGCCGATGCCTGGAACGATGCTATCGACGAGATGACCTATGTGGGCGGTACGAAGCTCGCCGAGGAGCATGGCGTGGCTGGATATTACATGCGCATGACCCCGCCGCAACGCATCGAGAAGCGCGAGACAGGATACCTCAAGATCCTGATGCCCAACCGCCCGCTGGGGCAGAATCATCCCCGCGCGATCGACGTCGTCAGCCCCGATGCGTTGGCTCTCGTCCGCTTCGGTTTGCGCGCCCCTGACGATCCCCGCATTCTGGACACGATCAGGGTGATCGATGCGACGCTGAAGAGCGATACGGTGACCGGCCCCGCGTGGAAGCGCTCGACCTTTGACGGCTATGGCGAAACGGCCGATGGCAGCCCGTTTCGAAAGACGGGCATTGGCCGTGGATGGCCGCTGCTGGGCGGCGAGCGTGGGCACTATGAGATCGCCGCCGGAAACCACGCGGCCGCGCTGGAGCTGCTGAAGACCATGAGCCGCCAGACCAGCGAGTGCGGGCTGCTGCCGGAGCAGGTCTGGGATGCGGAAGACATTCCCGGGAAGGAGCTTTACAACGGGCGGCCGTCCGGCTCCGGCATGCCGCTGGTGTGGGCGCATGCGGAGTACATCAAGCTGCTGCGCAGCCTCCATGCGAACGCCTTGTGGGACGCGGTTCCGCAGACCACCGAACGCTATGTGCATTCCAAACACCCGGCCAGCTTCCAGATCTGGCGGCCGAAGCAGCGGCGCGGGTTTGTGACGGCCGGCAAGGATCTTCGGGTGGATCTGGATGCGCCCGCGCGGGTGAGCTGGAAGATCGCTGGGGAGCTGAATGAGGCGGCTACCGCGGATTCGAAGGTGGGGATGCACACGGTGCTGCTGCCCTTGTCCTCGCTGGGCGTTGGGACGGCGGTTCGGGTGCGGGTTGAGCCAGTGGAGCCCTCGGGCGACAATCAAGCGGATGCCTTCATCGTGCGAATTCGCGACGGCGATGGCGACTGGGCGTAACCGGGCTTCGCAGCTTGCGCGCGGAGTGCGTCTGGCGCTGGCGTTGGCGCTGCTTGCGCAGGCCGGTCTGTGTGCCGGTGAGGGCAGCGCGGCGGCGCAGGATGGGCGCAGGCCGCTGGAGCCGCCGATTGCCTCGCAGCCGGAGACGCCGCGGCATCGCATCCGGCTGATTCTTAAAGATGGCAGCTACCAGACAGTGATCAGCTATAGGGTCAGCGGAAACGTGGTGCACTACCGCTCGGCCGAACGCAATGGCGAGGAGGAGGACATTCCGCTGGCGCTGGTAGACTTGCCGGCGACGAAGGCCTGGGAGCGGGCGCATGATCCGGATCAGCCGCCCGGGGCACAGCAGGCTCCTGTGCTGAGCCCTGAGTTGGCCCGCGAGGAGGCTGCGCGCCAGGCGCGGACGCCGGAGGTTGCGACGCTGAAGGACGCCAGCCTGCGCTTGCCGGAAGAGGACAGCGTACTGGTGCTGGACACGTATCAGGGCACGCCGGAGCTTGTGCCTTTGCCGCAGGGGGGCAGCGATCTGAACCGCGAGACCGCCCATGCCGTGCTGAAAAAAGACATCGACCCGGCCGCCAGTCCGCACGACCTGCTGTTCCTGAAGGAGGAGCGTGCCGACGTGCAGCTCCATGTCGCCGATCCGGTGTTTTTTGTGCGTCTGGAGGGCAAGGGGATCGGTGATGGCGGCGACGATGGCGGGGGCGGCTTCACCGTGGACACACATGGGCAGGCAGGCCGCGCAACACCCGGCGGCGGCTCCGCGCAGAGTCTGTATGTGCTTGAACGCGTGGACGTGCGGCGCGGCGAACGTGCCGTGGACAGCTTTCTGCTGCATCTGCTGGACAGCGGCCGCCATCAGCCCGGCTTGATTGAGATGAAGGCCGAACCGCTGCCCGGGGGCGTTTGGGAGAAGCTCACGCCGAAGGAGCCGCTGGAGTTCGGCGAGTATGTGCTGATCGAGGTTTTGAACGACCGCTCGGTGAATGCGGACACGTGGGATTTTGGGGTGCATCCGACGGCGAAGGAGAATGACGAGGCTCTGCGGCCCGCGGTGAAGAAGCCTGCGCGGCTGGAGCGGCGGGAACCGTAAAGCGAGGATGACAAGACTTGGGCGGGTATGCTTTTCTTGCTGTCATTCCCAAAGGGAATGACAGCAAGAAAAGCAACAACGCTGTGTTCCCAGCAATCTTTTAAACAAATGAGCAGGCCTCCCATGAAGGAGGCCTGCTTGGCTCGCTTATTGAGAGCAGCTTACTTGGTCATGTCGATGCCGCCGGAGGCCTTCTTTTCTTTCTCGGCCTCGTTGGCTTTGGCGGCGCCCATGGCGCGGTGCACCCAGTCGTCGGCTTTGGCGATATCGGCCTTCCGAGCGGTGTCGTTGCCGCACTCGATGTCGGCCTTGTCCCGCCAGTCGAGGTTCAGGTACTGCATGGCATCGTCGTAGTTGGGGTTTATCTCAACGGCGCGATTCAGGTACTTCATCGAGGAATCGAGCAGTGCGCCGTTGTCCGTCGCGAGCTGGGTGCATAGCTTTACCGGAATCTTTGCGTTGCCCATGCGATCGTCAGTGATCTTGTTCGCTTTTAGCAGATCCGTGGCGTTCTTATCCGCCTTCTGAAAGTCGATGACGCCCACCGAGTAGTTGGCCTCGGAGTCCTTGGGGTCGAGTTGAATCACCTTCAGGTCGTCTTCCCTGGACTTATCGAAGTTCATGACCTCGCGGTCAATGGCAGCGATATTTCGCCAGGCGTCGGCATCGTCCGGGTGTTTCGCAATGACCTCATTGAAGCTGTCGAGCGCCTTCTGCGCGACAGCCATATTTTGCGGCGTGTTGTTGTTGGGCTGGACCTGATAGCTGTAAGCCGTCGCCAGATAGTTCTTGGCAGTGGTGTAGGAAGGGTCTAGCCGGATGGAGTTCTGAAAATAATTCGTGGCGGTCTCGTAGTGACCGGCCTTGAACTCCTGAATTCCCTTGGTGAGCTGGTCACGGGCCTGGAGCTTGGCACACCCAGTGGTGCTTGCGAGCAGAAGGAGGAGCGCGACGCTCCCGGTGGCGTGTGCGCTTCGTGCGCTTCGATTCATCAGACGTTTCCCCTTATGACGATGGCGCCCGGAGCAGTCGCGGGCGGTGCGCCTACAGACTACATCCATCAAGTCCTATTGACGCTTGATTGTAAAGGGAGATGATAACAAACGGCTAGGGGCTGCCCAGCCATCAGTAACTCTCCGACGATACCGCGCCCGGGCAGACGGCGCGTATCGGCCCTGTTGCATCGGAACCTGCAGCGCAACACACGCAAGACATGAGCGGAGGTCGTCACATGGCGGCAGCAGGGAAATGGACGGCGGAGCAGATGCCGTCGCAGGCAGGGAAGACCGTACTGGTTACAGGCGCCAACAGCGGCATTGGTTATCAGGCAGCGCTGGAGCTCGTGCGGCACGGAGCGCATGTGCTGTTGGGCTGTCGCAACGAAAACAAAGGGAAATCCGCGCTGGAGCGGCTACGGCGCGAAGCTCCTGGAGCGCAGGTTGAGCTGCTGATTCTGGACGTGGCGTCGCTCGATTCGATACGCGCCTGTGCGGCGAAGCTGGTTGCTGCCGGCAAGCCGCTGGATGTGCTGATCAACAACGCGGGCGTGATGGCGCTGCCAACGCGCGAGCTGACCATTGACGGCTTTGAGCGACAATTCGGCACCAATCACCTGGGTCATTTCGCGCTCACGGGGCTGCTGCTGCCGCTATTGAAGCAAAGCCCGACTGCGCGCGTGGTGACGGTGGCTTCGCTGGCGCATCGCAATGGGCAGATCGCATGGGACAACCTGCAAAGCGAACGCAGCTACGATCCCATGGGCACCTATAACAACACCAAGCTCGCGAATCTGCTGTTTGCCTACGAATTCGACCGGCGATTGAAAGCTGCCGGCAGCGCGGTTCTAAGCGTGGCGGCGCATCCCGGCGTGGCGACGACCAACGTGTTTCAGAACGGCCCGGGCGACAAGGGCGGCTTGAAGATGAAGCTCATGAAGCGGGTGGCTCCGCTGATTGGGCAGGACGACGCCATGGGCGCGCTGCCGACCGAATACGCGGCAACCGTGCCCGGCGTGCGGGGAGGCGACTATATCGGCCCGGATGGTTTCAGCGAGTTGAAGGGCTATCCCAAGGTGGTGCAACCGCGTTCGCAGGCGCTCGACGAGGTGGTTGCGCGGCGGCTTTGGGAGGCCAGTGAGGAGCTCACCGGTGTGAGGTATTTGTGAGCATGGCCGGACGGTGCTGCTTTGAAGGATTGTGCAGGCTTGCTTGAATCCGACGCGCTGTTGCCTTTCTTTCTGTCATTTCGGTGGGGAATCTGCTTTTCGCCCTCGACGCTGATTCGTGTTTTTGCGTGCGGCTGAACCCGCACACTGCACCTGAGCGAATCAATCAGAGGATTCGTGAAAGCGGTGCTATCGAGGTGTGTACAGCACCAATGAAACGGCAGATTTTCCTACGGAAATGATAGAAAGAAAAGCTGACTTTGCCCGATAGAAATCAACCTTAGCTGGCCTTTGCGGCTGTTTTTTTCGCAGCTTTCTTCGGCGAAACCGTTTTTTTCGCGGCTACGCGCTTGCCGGGCGACTTTTTAACTCCGCTGTCGCCCGCTCCGTTCCCGGCGGCCGCGAGGGAGAGGCGCGATAGCTTGGCCGCATGGTTGTCGAGCAGTTTTTCGAGCTGCTTAATCAGCTGTGCGGTCTGCATGGGCTTGACGAGCATTTTGTCGGCGCCCATGCCCTGCCAATCTTCGTCGGACATGGGAAACGCGGTTAGGAGCGCCACCGCCGGATGGTAGAAGGCGGTGCGGGCGGCCTGGATGACCTCGCGGCCGGCGGCGTCGGACTCCATGCGCATGTCCGTAATGACCATCTGGTATTCGTTCTTCTTGATGCGGAGCTTGCCCTCGCGGGCGCTGGTGGCGGTGTCCACATCAAAGCCGGAGATCTCGAGAACGGCCTTCATGGTGAGCAGAACGGGAACTTCATCGTCAACAAGCAGAACGCGGCGCTTAGGCAAGATCGTTGATCTCCTTCATTGCTGGTGGAATCGACACGCAGCGACCGGCGCCTACAAAGGAGCACGGATATCCGCCTCATATTCGCAGCTTGCGTGCCGGGGCGCAAGCCGGAGCGGTTTCACCCTGGTTTGCCGGGTGCGCGCGAAGGTTTCATCCCCGGGCCCGGAGCGTGATGCTATACTCGCGTGTGCCGTGCTCCGGTTCGCGGAAGCGCCCGGGGTATAACCATCGTCTAAATCATGAGACCCCTTTGAAGGGTCCGGAGGCTGCCCATCCCACCGTTTAACGACAAACGTTCGCAGAAGTCCTTTATCCGCACCAACGACCGTATCCGTGCACGCGAGGTTCGCGTCATCGACGAGACGGGCGCCCAGCTTGGCGTCATGCAGCCTTTTGAGGCGCTGAAGATCGCCCGGGAGCGCTCGCTGGATCTGGTCGAGATCTCGCCCAATGCCGTTCCGCCGGTCTGCAAGATCCAGGACTATGGAAAGTTCCTGTATGAGAAGGACAAAAGCGAGCGGGCCGCGCGCAAGACCCAGAAGGTCATCGTCATCAAGGAAGTGAAGTTCTCCGTGACGGTGGACGAGCACGATTACATCACCAAGAAAAACCAGGCGGTACGCTTTCTCGGAGACGGCGACAAGGTGAAGGCCAGCCTGCGCTTCAAGGGACGGCAGATGGCGCATCGCGATCTTGGCTACAAGATCATCAACCGGCTGATTATGGATGTCGGCGAGGTTGGGGTTGTGGAGTTCATGCCGCGCATGGAGGGCACAACGCTGCACGCCATTCTGGCGCCGAACAAGAAGGTTGTGCCGGCAGCACCCAAGCCGCCCAAGCCGGCCGCGAGTGAAGCCGCTGCGATCCCCGCCGAGGCCATGGCCGCACCTACGGCGTAGACCGTTTTATTTGGAGACACTCTGCCCATGAGCTTTGTCGACGACACACGCAAGCTGCTGCAGGATCTGATTGCCCCTGAATTGAAGGGGCTGCAGACCCAGGTCTCGTCGTTGGAAAAGACCATGGACGCGCGGTTTGCGTCGCTGGAAAAGACCATGGACGCCCGCTTTGAGACCGTGAACGACAAGTTCACCGCCATGAATGAGAAGTTCACGGCCATCAACGACAAGTTCACGGCCATCAACGACAAGATGGACGCCCGCTTTGCAGCCATGAACGACAAGATGGACGCGCAGAAGGAGAGTCTGCTGGCGGAGACCAGGGTTCTCTCCGTGACGCTGAACTCCAGCCTGGCATTGATGACACGCACCCTGCAGGACATCGACGGGCGGTTGCGGCGCATGGAGAGCGACCGCGAGCGATTGGGAACGAGTTCGGCGCCTTCAGGTTCGGCTCCGTCCGCGGCAGCATAAGCGTAGCCGCGCCCCCAGCTCTGATACATTAAACGTAGCTTTCAATTTGCAGTTTTTTAGCAGGACAACCATGCCAAAGATGAAGACCCATTCGGGCGCGGCGAAGCGCTTCAAGAAGACCGGCACCGGCAAGTTCAAACGCGGTCAGACGAAGATGCGCCATATCCTCACCTCCAAGTCGAATCAGACCAAGTCAAAGCTTGGCCGGATCGTGCTGGTGTCGGTGGCGGATACCCCCAAAGTCGCCCGCATGCTTCCCTACGCCTGAGCCTGCGGGCCGGTGTTTTGAAGCAGCGTAAATTTTCTTCGGATCGAGCCGTCCCGGTTTCACCAAACCGGGACGAAGGGCCAGCAGGCGTTGAGGCCCCTGGGTAGTTCTTCTGGAACCACCCACCGAGATCGCGAGCAGAACGCGTGTGAAGAGGCCACCTTTGCCTCCAGCCGCTCACCCCAACGCACATGCAAAGAGGAGATCACGATGCCCCGTGTTAAACGGAGTACAAAGCGCAGCGATCGTCGTAAAAAGATTCTGAAGCGCGCCAGCGGCTACTTTCTTACAAAATCCAAGCTCTACCAGGCAGCCCAGGAAGCCGTCGAGCGCGGCCTGAAGTTTGCCTATATTGGCCGCAAGCAGAAGAAGCGGCAGTACCGCTCACTGTGGATCGTGCGCATCAATGCCGCGGCCCAGTTGCATGGCCTGCGCTACTCGACGTTCATCAGCGGCCTCAAGAAAGCTGGCGTAGGCCTGGATCGCAAGATCCTCGCCGACATTGCCGTTAGCGATCCGGCGGGGTTTGCGGCACTGGTCGAGCAGGCCAAGGCCGCGCATACAAGCAGCGCGCCGCAGACTGCATAAGGATAGTTTCAGCACGGAGAACAGGCGCGGCTGCGGTCGCGCCTGTTTCCTTTTGTGACCTGTGCTGATGCGATGCATGACGGCTACACTCGCCACATGAGGCGATGGCAACTTCTCGCATTTGTGCTGGGCTGTGCCGCACTCAGCGCCCGCAAGGCACCGGCGCAGCTGTCCCAGGTGGCGTTCACGTTCGATGATCTTCCGGCGCATGGGCCATTGCCGCCGGGCATGGCGCGACCCGCCGTTGTGGCGAGCCTTCTGCGGACGCTGAAGCGTGAAGGGGTGCCGCCGGTGTACGGCTTTGTGAACGGCTTCCGCGTGGCGCAATATCCCTATCAGATTCACATTCTCGAGGCCTGGCACGCGGCTGGCGAACCTCTCGGCAATCACACCTGGTCGCATCTTGAGTTGGACAAGCTTTCCGCGGCGCAGTACGAGGCCAACATTGCGCGGAACGAGGCCTTGCTGCGGGAGGTGGATCCGCACGGCGATTGGCACTGGTTCCGCTATCCGTTTCTTGAGGAAGGCAACACGGTTCCCAAGCGCGAGGCTGTGCGGGACTGGTTGCAAGGGCACGGGTATCGCGTGGCGGAGGTCTCAATGGACTTCCAGGATTATCTCTGGAACGAGCCGTATGCGCGTTGCTCCGCGAAACATGACGCGGCGGCGATCAAGACGCTGCACGACACCTATCTGGAAACCGCCGACGAGTATATTCGCGTGTACCGCGAGCTTGCTCACCGGCTTTACGGGCACGATGTTCCCTATGTGCTCCTGATGCATGTGGGGGCGTTCGATGCGCATATGCTGCCGGAGTTGATCGCACGGTTTCGGCAGCGCGGCTTTGGCTTTACGACCCTGGAAGCCGCGATGGCGGATCCGGTGTATCAGGGTGATCCGAAGGTGCCAACGCCGGGCGGCTCGACGTTCAACGAGATGGTTGCCGCTGTGCGGCACGTGGAGGCGCCGGATGGGCATGAGCCGGAGAAGTTGCTTAACCGCCTGTGCCGTTAATTTGCTGGGCCGCGCCTGCGGGCGAAGATGGCAGCGTTGCGGTGCGGCAACAAACGCGAGCCGGGTTCCTCATACGGCAATAGTGTTCGCGCGTGGCACTGCCTTGAGGTGCATCCTCCGGGTGAGAAGCCCGCATCACAAGGAACATTGCTGAAGACTCGCCGATTGCAGGTTCGTTTCGTGATCGGCAATCCGCGGGGCCTCCCCAATCGTCACTGAGAGTCCGTGACGATCACAGGGCTAGCGCAACCGCTTCCATCATCGCCGCTCAAGACGGCACTGTAGTTCCTTCTCAAGGGAGATTGCATTTCATGTTCAATGCGAAGTTCACATCGCTTCTTAGTCCAGGTGAAAAGGTCACCGGGGAACAGCTCGAGACAGACCGCCGGATCGCCGCGTTCGATCGTGAGCTCCAGGGTTTGAGCCGCCGCCGCTTTATGAGTGGGCTAACCGGCGCCGCCGCTCTTGCCGCCTCGGCGGGCTTCATCGAAATGCCCAGCGCGCTGGCGCAGAGCACATCCCCAGCCATCACCGACGTGCTGAATTTCGCTCTGAACCTCGAGTACCTTGAAGCAAATTTCTATAACTTTGCCGCTACCGGCAGCCCTATCTCCACGAGCTATTCGGGTACGCCGACCGGCGCCCTTACGGGCACAAGCGCTGCGCTCACCACGGCAGTGCAGTCAAATCCTACCGTGCTGGCATTGGCAAAGGCGCTGGCACAGGACGAGCTGAACCACATCTCCGGCCTGAAGGCCGCGATCACCTCGCTGGGTGGAACTCCGATCGCTCAACCGGCTCTGAACTACGCGGCCAAGGGCGCAGTGACCACAGTTGCGCAGTTTCTCGCGGCGGCACGGCAGTTTACGGCGCTTGGCAATAGCGCGTATGCGGGCGCGGCGCAGTTTCTGGTCAGCAATCCTGCCGTATTGACGGTGGCTGCACAAATTCTTGGAGCGGAAGGCAATCACCTTGGCGCGGTGAACTACCAGTGCATCACGCAGAATGTCACGGCTTCGTTCAGCACCTCATCGACCGCCTATATCGACGAGCAGGATCAGCCACCCAACCCGACACAATACTTCACGGTGTTTCTCACCGGCAATGCCTCGGGCGGCGTGGTTGGCTTCGGACCGGCGCGGTCGACCTCGCAGGATCTGGGTGTAGTGTATGGCGTATCCACGCCTTCGACGCTGAATCCCGCGACCGGCAGAACATCTGGCGGTTTCTTCCCTTCGGGACTCAACGGCAATATCAAATCCACGTAAACCTGAGCGCTGCTCGCAACCCGGAGCCCGTCTGTGGCTCACAAAAATTATTCCGCAGTGCATCAGGAGGAACATACTGTGTCCAAGTTTTCGAACCAACTTACGACCGCCGAAGGTGAGCGCTCTAGCAGTTCTGAAGAGCAGCTGCTTCAGAAGGCCGAGCACATCGGCAGCGAACGCTCCGCCGCTCGTCTCGACCGGCGCAAGCTGATCACCCATCTTTCGCTGGCCGCTGGTGCCGCGGGCATGCTCGGCGTCGCCGGCTGCAGCAGTGCCGGTCCCGCAACGGTTTCGCCGGCTGAGTCCGGGCCCTCGGTTCTGGACGTGCTGAACTTCGCATTGAACCTTGAATACTTCGAGGCGAGCTTCTACTCGTACGTCGTCACCGGCTCCGGAATTCCCGCGTCGCTGATGGGCACAAATCCCGGTACGGTAACGGGCGGCGCCAAGGTGCCGTTCAAGATAAGCGCCATTGCAAATATCGCAGCCAACCTGATGACCGAAGAGGTGCAGCATGTGCAGGACCTCATCACCACCATCAATACGGCCTTCGGTGCGGGGTCGGCGGTTGCGCTGCCAACTCTCAACCTGGCCGCCATGGGTGCGCCGACAACCGACGCGATGTTTGTGGCACTGGCGCGGTCGCTCGAGACAGTGGGCGTAAGCGCCTATGCCGGCGGAGCGCAGTACCTGACGTCCAACACCACGGCGTTGACGTATGCGGCGCAGATCCTCGATGTAGAGGCGCAGCATGAGGGTGCATTGCGGCAGGCCTGCATCTACTTCCCCGGCGGTGCGATTGCGTCGCCGGCGGTGGATGCCCTGGACCAGCCGCCCACCGCGAGCCAGCTCTTCAATACAGGCAACACCACAGGGCTAGTCACCGTCCGTACCGTGTCGCAGGTGTTGGGCATCGTCTACGGCGCATCGACCGCAGGCACAACGACCCCGGCGGCCGGCATCACCAAAGGCGGCTTCTTTACGAACGGCTTTAACGGCAATCTTTACAGCACCTAGACATTAGTCATTCAGCGAACACCGCCAGATACTCTGGCGGAGTTTGTGTTTTTCTGAATGATGCCGCTCTCTGGCAAATTATGTTCAGGTATAGAGGTGTCATCTCGACCGAAGCGAACAGCTTGATCTACGCTGCGCTCCGGTCGAGATGACACTGTATAGCTATGGAAATCTGCTCTATACATCAAGTCCGATGAGTCGCATCAACGCGAGGCCATTGCTGCGGGTCACTACGCCTTCGCGTAGCTGATAGTCGAACTGCAGCTTGTCGTCGACAACGCTGTCTTCGAAGTGCGCGTTGCGGATGAGACCAACTTGCGCGCCAGGGATCTCCGTCAGCGCGAGATCGTGGGTGCTGAGCAGGCCAATGGCGCGGGCGCCGAGCAGCTCTTTCACCACACCGGTCGCACCGGCGAGGCGATCATGCGAGTTCGTCCCGGCCAGCAATTCATCGAGCAGAAACAACACGGGCGGATGTTCCCGTGCGAGTTCGCAGACGGCGCGGAGACGAAGAATTTCAGCATAAAAATGGGAGCGGCCGCTCTGCAGCGAATCGTTGATTTGAATACTCGCGGCGATCCGCAATGGGCTGAGGCGAAGCCTGCGCGCGCGCACCGGAGCGCCCGCCATCGCGAGCACTGCGTTCACGCCGACCGACCGCAGCAGGGTGCTTTTGCCGCTCATGTTGGAGCCGCTGATGAGCAGCAGGCGCGTGTCCCCGCCGAGGGCAACGGTGTTGCGCACGCATCCAGCTTCGGGCAGCAGCGGATGGCCGAGAGCTTCGGCATCGAAGGCCGCCTCACCGTCGGCGAGCTCAGGGAACGGATCCGCGGGGTGCTCGAAGTGATAGGCCGATAACGAGAGCAGCGCCTCCATCTCGCGCAACGCATCGAGCCACAGTCTGAGTTGCGATCCATGCTCATCCCGCCACGATTGCAGCAGAAAGCCAAGCTGCACCGAGTACAGCAACAGGAAATCCAGAAGGCGGACAATCAGGTTGGCGCGCTGCTCCGCCGCGGCCGCGAGCGTCGCAAGGTGGCGAATGGCTGCCCCGGCGGATTGTTGGTGGGAACGCAATCTCGCCTGCAGCTCTATGAGCCGGGGCGCTGTGAAGGTCTCCTGCTCTAGGAGCACCATAAACTCGGCCACTACGGTGAGTCTTTGCGAGGCCTGCTCTGTTTCAGCAAAGAGCAGCTTGAGGCGGGACTGCAGGAAGAACGTCAGGCTGCCATTCACGAGCAGGAGCGGGAGCAAAAGCAGCGGCGAATGCGCCACCGCATAGCGCCCCAGGGCCGCCAGCGTGAGCACCGCCAGCAGCGGCGCGAGCCAGCGAAGAACTTCCGGCAAGGGCGCCATCGTGGCTTCACCACAGGCGATGAGGGCATCGTGATCCACCTTCAGCACAGCGGGGCCAGACAAGCCGGCAAGCGCCTCGCGCAGGCTGGTCATAGGCTTCAGGTTGGCTACAGCCGCCTGGCGTGCACCGATCTCCTCCGCAGCCGCTGGAGCTAGCAGCCAACTGGCCAGGGTGTCCTCCCCCAGGCTCGTGCGGGCGGTGCAGAGCAGCTCAAACAGGCCCCCGGGACCGAAGAGGTCGAGATCGCCGGCGTACAGGCTTTCGTTTGCGTTTACACGTGTTGTGCGCGGCTGTCTTCCTGCCCAGCGGTCTTCGATGCGGGCCAGCCCGTGCTCATAAAACAGCTCGGCCCGGCGGCTGCGGGCGTTTGCCGACAGCACCCCCGCGTGCCAGCGCGCGGTGATGCCGAAGCCGATGCAGGGCAGCAGGATCCACTCCCACGCAAAGGCGTGACGCACCAGCGACCCATATGCCAGCCCCAGAACGGCCGCTGCCCACAACAGGCGCAGATAGCCAAGGGAGACGTGCTGCTTTCCCAGGCGAGTGATCTCGGCCGCGCATGCAGACCGCCGCGCCGCATAGAACGTGGACGGGACGACGTTCCCGTTTTGGGAAGATGAACTCATGACGGCTTCAAACGACGGACAACGGCGGAGGGAGATCGGCGCCGCGCGCAGCTCATAGGCTATCCTGAAGCCATGCCTGCTGCCGCAGAGCCCCGCCTCGCGAACCCTGTTCCTCCCCCTGCCGAGCCCGTGAAAAGCGGCTCCGCGCCCTCCGTGTCTTTTGAATCCTGGGGCCGCTACCCCACCTACGAAGCCGAGCTGCGCAACCTGCACTGGCAGGGAGATTTCCCCCGCGACATCCAGGGCATCCATCATGGCGTGCTGCCCGTGGGCATGGGCCGCAGCTACGGCGACGTGTGTCTGCTGAAGGACGGCACGCTGCTGAAGACGACCTCGATGAATCGCCTGCTCAGCTTCGATCGGGAGACCGGGATCTTAACCGCGGAATCCGGCATTACGCTGGCGCAAATTCTCGATTTCGCCGTGCCCCGCGGCTTTTTTCTTCCGGTAACGCCGGGAACGAAGTATGTGACCCTGGGCGGCGCGATTGCTAATGACATTCACGGCAAAAACCATCATCTCGCCGGCACCTTCGGCTGTCATGTGACGCAGTTCGAGCTGGTGCGCTCGGACGGCTCGCGGCTCCATTGCTCGCCGACCGACAACCCGGACCTGTTCTCCGCCACCATCGGCGGCTTGGGACTCACAGGCGTCATCACCTGGGCGCAGCTGCGCATGAAGCCCATCGTCAGCCGCATGGTGGACTACGAGGGCATCCAGTTTCACGGGATCGACGAGTTTCTCGATCTGACGGAGCGGTCGCAGCATGTGGAGTACACCGTCAGCTGGGTTGACGTGAACTCGACGGGAAAGAACTTCTGCCGCGGCATCTTCATGCAGGGCGATCACTCGCAGGCGCCCGCGCCGTTGAAGCCGTCGAAGGAACCCAAGCTGGTTTTTCCCGTGGAATTGCCCAGTTGGGCGCTGAACAGCACCTCCGTCGGGCTATTCAACACGCTGTTCTTCCATAAGCAGATCAAGAGCCGCGTCACCGCGCTGCAGGACTATGAGCCGTTCTTTTATCCGCTGGACATCATGCTCAAATGGAATCGCATGTACGGCAAGAACGGTCTGCTGCAGTTCCAGTACGCGATTCCGTGGGAGAATGCGCGGCAGGGCACGGTCGCCATTCTCCGCGAGGTGGCGAAGTCCGGCCTGGCCAGCTTTCTGGCCGTGCTGAAGGCCTTTGGCGACGTGCCTTCGCCCGGCATGATGAGCTTCCCGAAGCCCGGCATCACCCTGGCACTCGATTTTCCGATCAGGCCCGGCAAGAGCTTCGAGCTATTCGATCGCCTGGCCGAGATGACCTACGAGTTTGGCGGCCGGCTCTACCCAGCCAAGGACGCACGGATGACCGCCGGGCAGTACCAGGCGTTTTATCCGCAGTGGGAGCGCTTTGCGCGCTATAAGGACCCCGCGCTCACCTCCAGCTTCTGGGAGCGCGTGGTGGGCGACAAAGGAATGAGCCGTTGAGTGCCCCGATCCCCGCCCTGCCCGGAGCCGACAGCACCGCTGAGCCGCCGCTTTCGCTGCGCCGTGAGGCACAGAGCCGCGTTCCGTTTCCAATGAGCCGGCAGGGTGCGCCCCGGCGCATCCTTGTGCTGGGCGCTACCTCCGGCATTGCGGAGGCGACGGTCCGCGTCTGGGCCGCGCGCGGTGAAAGCCTGTTTCTGGTAGGTCGTAATGCCGAGCGCCTGAACGCCGTGGCGGCCGACGCCCGTGTGCGCGGCGCCGCCCTGGTCGAAACCGCGGTCTCCGATCTGGACAACACGGCCGCGCATCCGGAGCTGCTGGCGCATGCCATCAACGCGCTCGGCGGCCTGGATGTGGCGTACATTGCCGTCGGGATGCTCGGCGAGCAGAGCCGGGCGGAGCGCAACTTCGGCGATACCGGGCAGATCCTTCACACCAACTTCATCGCCCCGGCGAGCCTGCTGACGTGGCTGGCGAACTACTGCGCGCAGCGGCATGCGGGCACCCTGGCCGTGCTGAGCTCGGTGGCGGGGGAGCGTGGCCGCAAGTCGAACTACATCTATGGCTCGTCGAAAGCGGGGCTGTCGGTGTTTGTCGACGGTCTGCGCAACCGCGTGGACCGCGAGGGTGTGCGCGTGATCACGATCAAGCCCGGCCCCGTAAAGACAGCCATGACCGAAGGCATGCGCGGCGAATCCAAGTTCGCGGACGTGCACAAGGTAGCGGCGACGATCGTCCAGGCGATCGACAAGGGCCAGGGCAAAGGGCCGGACGTGCTCTACGTCCCGGGCATCTGGCGGGTGATCATGGCGGTCATCCGCGCGATCCCCGAAGGGCGTTTCAAGAAGATGAACCTGTAGGCTGGCCCACCGGCGTTGACGGTACAGTACGTTTCGATCTTTGAAGCGGGAGATCTCCGCGTGTCGCTCCGGATAGCGGGCCGTGGCAGGGGGATCATCCTGCTACAGGATTCACATATCGCATTACGATGCTGTACAAAATTCGGGATTTCCCCAGCTGCAAAAGCGGAAAGCCCTGCAACTTTCGGGTAAATCGAAGTTTTTGGTTTGGCCCTAAAACTGCTCCCCTAAATACATCAACCTTTAACAAACTTCCAGGAGTGCACATGTCTTTTTTCTCTCTTCGGAGAAGCTCACTATTTGCATCGCCTTTATCCCCTTCGGGTTCTCCGGGCAGCCAGTCTTCTCGTGATGATGGATCGGCCGCTCTTTCGAGGGCATTCTTCAAGGCTAGAGGCTTCTCGGGAGCGTTGTACGTGTATTCGAGGATGTGGGGAACGTTTGCGGTCACTGGAGCGATGCTCTCGGTTGGCGTGAGCTCAGGATATGCCCAGACCACCGATGGGGCACTCGTAGGAGTGGTTCGAGATGCGACCGGGGCGGTAGTCCCGAATGCCTCGGTCAAAGTTACCGGTGAAGGCACGGGTGTCGTTTATACAGGTAAGTCGAATGGAAATGGCGAGTATCGCGTCTCCAACCTTCCGAACGGGGTATACGACGTCTCGACGGCGGTCCCCGGATTTGCAGCGACGACGGTGAAGGGCCTCCAGATCACGGCCAATAACGTGCAGACACAGGACCTTGCAATCACGGCGGGCCAGACGACCACGGTTGAGGTGACCAGTCAGGCGAACGTCTCCATCGATACAACGACTGCTCAGATCGAGACGACCTTCTCAGAGAAGGAGGTTCAGGATCTTCCCAGCGCGACGGTGGGCCTGGGTGTCTTGAATCTTTCGCTGGAGGCGCCCGGTGTGGTCAGCACGGGCGGCCTTGGGGCCGGCACCGGCCCCTCCATCAGCGGTCAGCGTCCGCGCAACAACAACTTTGAGATTGATGGGATCGACAACAATAACAAGGGCGTCACCGGACCGCTGCTCTACGTGCCCAACGATGCGGTTCAGGAGTTCACGCTGCAGCAGAACGTGTACTCGGCGGAGTACGGCCACTCCACCGGCGGCCAATTCGATTCGCTGACCGTGTCGGGCACCAACTCTGTGCATGGTCGCTTGTATGAGTTTTTCCAGAATCGCAACCTCAACGCTGTCACGTCCACCCAGGGCATTTCGAACCGCAACAGCGGCCTTTCTCCGCACTTCAATCCGCGCTTAGATTTTAATCGGTATGGTGGCCAACTGGGCGGTCCGATCGTAAAGGACAAGCTCTTCCTCTTCGCGAACTACGAGCGCCAGAGCTTGGGACAGTCGATTCCACCGGTCAATTTCTGCACACCCACGGCCGCCGGTCTCGCTCTGTTGAACACGTTGCCCTTCGCCTCAAAGACAAATCTCGGCGTGATTGAGCAGTACTACCCGGCCGCGCCGGTGCAGGCCCCGGTCGGTGGAGGATCTTCCTGCACGGATACTAGAACGTCGCCGGCCGGCGCTACCATCGCGGTAACCCCGACGGGGGGAACCACCACCTACATTCCGGTCGGTTCCGACTCATTCCTCCCGGCATCCTTCTACAATCACGACGCCCTGACCACTTCCGGCTCCTACACCATTTCGCCTAAGGACAGCCTCCGGGTCAGCTATGTTTACAACCGCGAGGATGTTAGCGATACGACCGCGTTGTTCCCGGCCTTCTATGATTCAGCGCCTGGACGCTATCACCTCGCAGCCATCACCGAAGTTCACGTATTCACGCCCAACCTCAGCAACGAAGTCCGTGCCGGTTACACCCGGTACTTCAGCCAGACACCCGTCCCGCCCACTACTTTTCCGGGTCTGAGCGTCTTTCCCAGTCTCTATTTCTACGATCTCGGGAAGGCGTCCAATCTCGGCCCGGATCCCAATGGCCCGCAGGCTTCGATTTCGGGCCTTTATGATCTCGTTGAGTCGCTCACTTGGGTCAAGGGCAAGCACACGATCAACGTGGGGGCAGAGGGACGCAAATACATCTCGCCACAACAGTTTGTCCAACGCGTACGCGGCGACTATGAATATTCCACGCTAAACCTCTTCCTCAACGACATCAGCCCCGATCAGGTAGGCCAGCGCAACGCCACGCCTCCCGGTGTGAGCTCGACGTACTACGGTGATCAGTCATCTATTTATGCTTACGGAAATGACGACTTCCGGGTGTCGCCGAAGTTCACGCTGAACCTTGGTCTGCGCTGGGAGTTCACCTCTCTTCCGGCCAGCGAAAAATTACAATCACTGAACAGCGCGGCGAGCGTACCGGGACTGATCTCCTTCAGTCAGCCTCAGCCGCAGAAGACCAACTTCATGCCGAGAATCGGCTTCGCCTACGCACCGGACCAGGACACCTCTATCCGCGCGGCGTTCGGAATTAACTATGACGTGCTGTTTGACAATATCGGCCTGACGGTCTCTCCACCGCAGTTCCAGACCACAGAAAACGTTACCCTTTCGGCGGGTACCCCCAACTTCCTTGCGAACGGAGGCCTCCCCGCGAACGCCACGTTCCCCACCCTTGCCGCGCAACGCGCCGCGACCACGGGTTATATCCCCAACCAGATCCTGCCGTACTCCGAGCAGTGGACTCTTGGTGTTCAGCACGTCTTCCATAAGGACTACACGGCCGAGGTCCGGTATGTCGGAACCCGCGGCGTTCACCTGGATGTGCAGGATCAGCTCAACGTGCAGCCGGCGGTCACCGCGACAAACCAGCTTCCCACATCGCTTACGGGAGGGGCGGTCTCGCCGAACGGCTCGCAAACGCTTGCGGCGCTTGAGGCTCCTCAATCCAACGGCGCGCCGTACTACCGAATTCCTTCCTATTACGCGGGCGGCCTGACCAGTACGATCACGACGTACGAACCTTTTGGTGGATCCAACTATAACGGCCTTCAAACGCAGCTCACCCGGCGATTTCAAAATGGGTTGCTGATCAACGCCGCGTACACGTATAGCCGCACCTTCGACGATTCGACGGCTGACTTCTTCTCGACTTCGCTGAACCCCCGCCGCGCTCAGGACTCGCAAAACTTTCGCGCCGAGTACTCGCGATCGGACCTGGATCATCCCAATCGGCTAACCCTGGTAGGTCTGTACGATCTGCCATTCTTTAAAAACAGCAATTTTCTGTTGAAGAACCTGATCGGCAATCTGGAACTCGCTCCTGTGTACACCTTCCAATCCCCGCAGTACACGACGGTACAGAGCGTGGCCGATTCAAACCTGAACAACGATTCGGCGGGTGATCGCGTATTTATCAATCCGAACGGAATCAAGGGCACGGGCACAGGAGTTGTTCCCTTGGTCAATACTGCGATCGCTTGCGCAAAAGCCTCTGGTTCAGGTGTTGCGAATGGCACATCCACCGTTGTCCAAAGTTGCGCCGCGAATACGATCGGTTACACTGCGGGATCAATTAATACTAAAACCTCAGTCTTCACTCCCAACACGACGGCATACTACATTCAAGGCGGTCTGGGTACGTTGCCGAGCGCTAGCCGCAATACTCTACCGACTGGACGTGAGAACAACCTGGATCTGACGGCGGTCAAGCGGTTCAGCTACCGTGAGCGCTACGGGCTGGAGATTCAGGTTCAGGCGTTTAATGTGTTAAATCACTCGCAGTACCTGCCGGGATCACTGAACACCGTGAACTCGATCGCCTCTACGGGAACGGGCGCGGGAAACTTCGTCAACGTCACGTCGCCGCAGTTCAATAACAAGCAGCTCGACTTTTCCAACAATGCACGTACTATGCAGCTTTCCGGCAAGTTCAGCTTCTAAACTGTTCTAAGATACTATGGCTACCGTTGCGTTTTTTGTAACTGTCTGGCCCCAGGCGACGAAGAGAAAGCATGTCTGGGTTGGGCGTACTCCGGTCAAGATGACTCTTCATAGCAACAAGCAATGAGCGCTTGAGTGGACACATACTGTTGTAGCTTGACTGCTCTGCACTTGCTGTTGCTGTTGCGCCTGTTGGTGTTGACGGCGCGGTGTTGGGGCTTGCTCAGGAAGAGCCTGAGCTTTTTCTACGAGGATCGACCAGTCTTCGGGGACGGGGAGCTCGCGGTCGAGCGGAGGTTCGCCTTCGCTTGGCGTGACGCGTACGGCCACGGTGAGTTCGCTTTTGGCGCGGCCGCGGAACATGCCGTGCGTTGGTGGCACATCGGCATAGTCGCGGCCGATGGCCGTGCGAATGTGGCGGTCCCCTGCGATGAGGCAATTGGTTGGATCGAAGCCCACCCAGCCCAGCTCGGGAAGAAAACACTCAACCCAGGCGTGCGTTGCCGAGCTCTCGGAGCGGTCGCGGACACCTTCTCCATGAAAGAGATAGCCGCTGACATAGCGGCAGGGAATGCGGAGCTCCGAGCGTACGAGAGCCGTCATGATGTGGGCAAAGTCCTGGCACACGCCGGCCCATGTTGTGAGCGATTCATCGATGGGGGAATCAGCACGCGTGGTCTGCGGCTCATAGGCGAAATAACTGTAGATCTGCTCGTTCAGCTTATACAGCACGGTTAATGGATCTTCTTGGCGACGGAGGTCGAACTCAGTGGCCAGAGTTTTGAGCTTCGCTGTCGGGGCCGCGAACTCGCTCGGCAGCAGCATCTCCCAAAAGTCCCCAGCATGGACGAGACGATCGAGTTCGTCCCAGGCGTCCGGCATGAGTGAGACGGGCAACGCGAGGTGAGGCTCCATTTCGACTAACGATTCGGCAACGATCACCAACTGGCCGTGCTGGCCGGGTATGTCGAAGTGGTGCACGTGGTTTGCGAGGTGATCGCGATAGCTGAAGACACGGCAGCGAGGCGTCACCGAGAGCTGAAAGGTAAGGCACCGCTGCTGGGCATCGGAGCGCGGATGCATGCGTGTCTCCATAATGCTTTCAGAGACGGGGCTTCGGTAACGGAATTTTGTGAGATGCCGGATGGAGTAATACATAAGCCTCCTGGGTAGGAAGTAGGAAGTAGGAAGTAGGAAGTAGGAAGTAGGAAGTGAGGAAGTAGGGTAGGAAGCAAATAGTAAAGACTAGGTAACGTCGAACAGCATCGGAAAAGCAGAAAGCAGTTGAAGACCTCATGATGACGTTCTTGGCTCCTTCCTATTTCCTACTTCCTTCTTTTCAACCCGCAAGCGCGAGCTGAATCGGATAATCCACATAAAGCTGATAGATGCTCTCGTGAATGATCTGGCACTGTTGCTGGATGGAGTGAAGATAATCGATCACATTGCCATTCATGAGCTCTTCGACTCCGGCGAAACCGAGCTGGGCGCTAAGGCGGCCGGCGATGCGGTATAAGTGCTCGCTACGCACCTTTGTGTTTTTGGATCCGCTCTTGGCGTGGATTGCTTCCAGTGCGCTTTCGACGCTCTCGATGGAGAAGCGTACCGAATGCGGAAATTCGGAATCGAGCAGGAGAAATTCAAGAATGCGCTCGGGCGTAAGGTCGGCGGTGTAGACCTTGCAATAGGCTTCAAACGCCGTGCAGCTGCGCAGCAGGCCCATCCACTCGAGATATTGGTTGCTTTCGGCTGCGCGTTCCAGTTGTCCCCAAAGATCGTCGTGATATGCCTCAAGCAGCTTTGCGGTTGTGCCGGCGCGCTCCAGAAAACGGCCTACCTGAATAAAGTGCCAGCCTTCGCCATGGCTCATGGTGGAGTCCGTTATGCCTTGGAACTGGTGGATGGCCTCCATCACCTCCTGCAGAAACGCGGAAGGCGCTTCGCTGGAGGATTCCGGCGATTCGATCAGCATGACGTTGCGGAGCTCTGGACGAGTTACTTCGAGATACAGCGAGTTCAGCCGCTGCCATTGTTCCGTGGAGATCTGTTCGCGCACGTGGCGGGCGTTTTCGCGTGCCTGCATGATGCAGGAGACAACAGAGGATTTCATCTCCTTATCGAAGGTCAGCGTGCTCGCGAGCGTGTAGGGATTGCCCTCCCAACGCAGGCGTTTGGGATGCGCGAGCGAACGCAACAGGCGCGGCCACCGGTGGTCTGCACTGGAGGCGGTTTCGTCGAGCATAAGGTTCAGATTGACGTCGAGCAGGCGGGTGTTGTGCTCGGCGCGCTCAAGATAGCGCGACATCCAGTAAAGCGAATCGGCGACGCGGGAGAGCATGGCGAACCTCCTCTTGTGGGGCGGCGGAGCGGATGCTCTCAATTTAACCCATGACGCTTAGGGCATGTGAGCGGCAGACGGTTGCGGCGGCGCCTTCATCAGCTGCACAAAAAGTTTGTAGAAGCGAGCGGAGTCCAGCTCCTGTTGCACATGGACCAGGTGAAGATCGCTGCGTTGCGGTTTGTGGGCCGCATCCCAGGTGAGCGTGTCGCCGTAGCTGGGGCCGTGGGAAAGATCCACGTCGACGTAAAGCGATTGATCTGCCGTGATGATCTTTGGATCGAGCCATGCGCAAGCCGCCAGCTCATCCCACATGTAATAAAACTCGTTGCCGGTGTACTTCGCGAGATACTGTGCGGCCGGTTGCCGCGACACGGCGATCTTCTTCAGCAGTGCGGGGGTGAAGTGGGTTTTGATCGAGATATCCGCCGTAGTGAGATCGATGCGTGGCCACGTTGCGCGCAGAACGATGTGGGCGGCTTCGGGGTCGAACCAGAAGTTGAACTCGTGGCGGGGATGCAGCGAAAATTCAGGATCATCGGTTCGCGGAGAAAGGCTGCCGCCCATGATCACGATGCCTTGGGTGAGCTCGGCGAGATGCGGTTCGAGACTTAGGGCGAGTGCAATATTGGTCAACGGGCCGGCGGCATAGATCGTGACCTCATGCGGATGCGCATGGACCTGCCGGATGATGAAATGCGCTGCATCTTCGGTGAGCGGCGCCGTCATGGGCACGCCTTCGGCCAGCGAAGGAATGATTTCCGCCGGATGGTAGCGCTCGTTGCTGGTGTGATCGCCGAGATCGCCCCAGGCGCCGTACCAAGCGAAACTGCCATCGCGCGCACTATCGGCGAGCGCCTCTTCCCGCGTGCGCAGCAACGGGTTGATTGCACCCGTAAGCACGGGAACATCGGCGCGATGGATGAGCTCCAGCATGCGCAGGGTGTGTGCGACCTCTTCGGGCTCCCAGGCGTTGCCGCTGACCATCGTGATGCCGAGCACGCGCACATCCGGCGACTGCAGCAAGGCCATCATGGACATCTGATTGGAGCCCGCTGGCCCGGAGCCGTCCTGATCGATGAGGACTAAGCGCTGTGCGTGCGTTACGGCAGCTAGGAACGCGACAGGCAGTGCGCGTTGCAACACTCTGCGAGTAAATCGCCTCAGGGCGAGTCTCCTAGCTGGCTTTCTTCTGGAGCTCCGTCGATTGTTCATGCGCGCGTACTTCTCGACGAATCCGCGCTGCGGCGAATTGCTCTTCAGTCCATTCGGGAATGTCAGAGGTATCGATCTCGCAGTCCGGCATGGCTGCGAGCTGTTCAATTTCCCGGAGTGCTTCTTGGCTAAGGGTTGTTCCGACTGCCCGTCTTACGATTCTGCTCATAGTTCCTCCTCTCGCGTGGCGTTGCCTTTCTAGCAGAAATCATACGCGCGATGGTGTCTTGTTCTTCAACCCACTCGAGGTAAGTTACGTGAACGATCGGACCCGAGCGCATGGCACCAATTGCCTCGAACCGTTGTTCTCCTTCAAACTCCAGGTTCTCACCAATGATGGAAAACGGATCGTCGAAAACCGAAGAGGCCGCCTCGAAACCGATACGATGTTTCGTCTGGTTCTCTGCTGCTTTCTCCTCATCCCATTCGGTATAAAACATCAGCTAAGTACCCAGGTGTCCTTCGAGCCACCGCCCTGGGAGCTGTTTACCACCAACGAGCCTTGCTTGAGCGCGACGCGCGTCAGGCCGCCGGGCACGATGGTTACTTTGTCGCCGTAGAGCACATACGGGCGCAGATCGACGTGGCGCGGTTCCAGCACATCGCCGATCAGGCAGGGGGCGCGGCTGAAGCTGATGGTGGGCTGCGCGATGTAGTTGCGTGGATTGGCCTTGATCTTTTCCGCGAAATCCGCTCGTTCCTTCGCCGATGATTGTGTGCCGATCAACATGCCGTAGCCGCCCGATTCGCCCACGGCTTTTACGACCAGCTTGTCGAGATTTGCCAGCACGTATTCGCGTTCGTTGTCGAGATAGCAGAGATACGTTTTGACGTTGTTCAGGATGGGATCTTGGCCGAGATAGTATTTGATGATGTCGGGAACAAAGGCATAGATCGCCTTATCGTCCGCGACGCCGGTACCAAACGCATTGGCTAAGGTCACGTTGCCGGCGCGGTAGGCATTGAAGAGGCCCGACGCGCCGAGGATAGAGTCCATGCGGAACGCGAGCGGATCGATGAAGTCGTCGTCGACGCGGCGATAGATCACGTCCACGCGCCGCAGGCCGCTGGTGGTGCGCATGTAGCAGATGTTGTCGTGCACGACGAGGTCGCGGCCTTCCACGAGCTCAATGCCCATCTGGCGGGCGAGATAGGCGTGCTCAAAATACGCCGAGTTGAAGACACCGGGCGAGAGCAGAACGATGTTGGGCTCGGGGCGGCCTTCAGGCGCGAGTGAGCGCAGGGTGCTGAGCAGCACCTGTGTGTAATGCTCGATGGCGCGCACGTTGTAGTTGCGAAACAGCTGCGGAAAGATGCGCTTCATCACGCGCCGGTTGGTGAGCATGTAGCTGACGCCGGAGGGTACGCGCAGATTGTCTTCCAGCACCACGAAATCGCCGTTTTCCAGGCGAATCAGGTCGGTGCCACAGATGGCGACATATACATTGCGCGGGACCTGCAGCCCCTGCATCTGGCGGCGGAAATGCGGACAGCTATAGACGAGTTCGCGCGGAACGACGCCATCCTTGAGGATGCGGCCTTCGTTGTAGATGTCCTTGAGGAAGAGGTTCAGCGCGGTGATGCGCTGCGTGAGTCCGCTCTCCACCTCCGTCCACTCGGCAGCGGTGATGATGCGCGGGAGCAGATCGTAGGGGAAGATGCGTTCCGTGCCTTCATCGCGGCCGTATACGGTGAAGGTGATGCCCTGATTCAGAAAGGCCAGGTCAGCTGCCTGCTTGCGGCGCTGCACTTCGGCGGGGGGAAGGGCGGAGAAGTGCTCCAGCAGTGGACCATAGTGCTCGTGGAGGCGTTTTTCTCCGGCGAACATCTCGTCATATGCATGGTCCAGCCGGTAACTCTGGAGAGCCGCGATGTCGAACTGGGCTGGTTGCTCAGAGGGCATGGGTTGAACAGAGTCTACAGCACGCTCCGGCGGCTCAGCGGCTGTATGTACGCCATTCTTTCTGCCGCTCATTTACGGAAGGTCTGGGCTATTTCGCTGCGAAAGAACCCGGGGCTAAAGAGCTTTGATCAAGTGAATGGATAGGGCCCAACAAAATGCCCGGGGCTGAAGCCCCCCGCTCCCTCCCAAAGGCGATGACAAGATTTATTCAGAAATTCCCTAAAGTTGATTACCTGCAGCTGTGGAGCAACGCGAAAACAGATTCCTCGGCGTTGCTGTGGGATGACAATACAAAACTTACAAATCCAGCGGCTGCGTTTTCACTTGCGTCTTCGCCATTTCTTCGCCTACTCTGAGCCTGTGTCTCAACCTCTGCTGCACTGGCTGTTTCTTGATTTGAATTCGTATTTCGCCTCGGTGGAGCAGGAGTTGCGGCCCGGGTTGCGCGGCCGCGCGGTGGCGATCGTGCCGGTGAAGGCGGAGACGACCTGCTGCATCGCGGTGAGCTATGAGGCGCGTGCTTATGGCGTGCGCACGGGTGTTTCCGTGGCCACGGCCCGTACGCTTTGTCCGCACCTCGAACTGGTCGAAGCGCGCCCCAAGGTTTATGTGCAGATGCATCACCGCATTCTGGCGGCGGTTGAGCGATGCCTGCCGGTGGAGGCG
The DNA here is from genome assembly GCA_965276885.1 of Granulicella sp. Taxonomy (GTDB): domain Bacteria; phylum Acidobacteriota; class Terriglobia; order Terriglobales; family Acidobacteriaceae; genus Granulicella. Next base: position 867,780 of record OZ255702.1, read on the forward strand.
GTGCTCTCCTGCGATGAGTTCCTCTGCCGGCTCGCCGGAGCCCAGCGCCATGCGCCGCGAGCTTTGGAGCTGGCGGCAGAGGTGAAGGCGAGCATACGGAGACATGCCGGCGAGACACTGCGCTGTTCGATCGGTCTGGCCCCCAATCGCGCTTTAGCGAAGATTGCCGCCGAGATGCAGAAGCCGGATGGATTGACGGTTCTCGAGCGCGGCGATCTGCCGGAGGCGCTGTACCGGCTGGAGCTGGCCGACATCAGCGGGATTGGAAGGCGCATGGAGCGGCGGCTGCGCCGTGCCGGGGTGTCCACCGTGCGTGAGCTCTGCGCGCTGAGCCGGGAACGCTTTGCCGCGTTGTGGGGAGGCGTACTGGGCGACCGCCTGTGGCTGGAGCTGCGCGGCGAGGACCTGCCCGCGGCCGCGGTGAACGCCCGGCAGACGATCAGCCGGCAGCACATCCTGCCGCCCGCGCTGCGGACGCCCGGCGGCTGCCGGGCGACGGCGCTCAAGATGCTGGGCGATTGCGTGCGCCGGATGCGGCGGCACGGATTGAAGGCAGGCGGGCTCGGCGTGGTGGTGTATTACCGGCATCATGAGTATGTCTTTGAGGCGGACTGCCGTATTCCGCCGTGCGGGGAGGGCATTACGCTGCAGGAGCATTTTCTGCCGCTGCTGGCAGGCGCGCCCAACAATCCGCCGCAGAGCCTGTGCGTGTTTCTGACGCACCTCGCGGCAGCGGGACAGGCAGAACTCTTTCCGCCTTCAGCACAGGCGCAGCGGCGGGCAGCGGCTGTGGGAGCCATGGAACAGCTGCATCGCAAGTTGGGCAAGGAGGCGGTCTATCTGGGCTCCACGCATGGGGTTCGGGATGCTGCGCCCGGACGCATTTCGTTCGGGCCGCCGCCCCCGCTGGAGGAGTTTTAACCGTGCTGCCTGATGGGAAACGCAGCCGGCAGGCGAGGTGCGCTAAACTAAAGGGAACGCAAAATGCCATGTTTTGCTGCGCACCAACGTCGGCGGGTGCACCCCGGACCGCCTCGAATCTCCCGATCTCAGACAGGATTCTCTCGCCGTGAGCACTGCCGCCGCTATCGCCGTCCAGCCCATCCGCAACATCGCCATCATCGCGCACGTCGACCACGGCAAGACCACGCTGGTGGACGCCATGCTGCGCCAGTCGGGTACCTTCCGCTCCAACGAAGCCGTGGTCGAGCGCGTCATGGACTCGAACGATCTTGAAAAGGAACGCGGCATCACCATTCTCGCGAAGAACACGGCGATCCATTACAAGGACTCCAAGATCAACATCGTCGATACCCCAGGCCACGCCGACTTCGGCGGTGAGGTGGAGCGTGCGCTGAAGATGGTTGACGGCGTTGTGCTGCTCGTCGATGCCTCGGAAGGGCCGCTGCCGCAGACGCGTTATGTGCTGTCGAAGGCGCTTGAGGCCAAGCTGACGCCGATCGTCGTGGTGAACAAGATCGACCGCCCCGACGCGCGTCCGCAGGAGGTGCTGAACGAGGTCTATGACCTGTTCATCGACCTCGACGCCGATGAGAGTGTGCTGGAGTTTCCGGTGATCTACACCAACGGCAAGGCCGGTACGGCGACCATGGATCTGAATGAGCCGGGCACCGATCTGCAGCCGCTGTTTGAGCTGATCTTCAAGACCATTCCCGCCGCGCCCGGCACGCCCGAAGGCGATCTGCAGGTGCTGGTCACCAATCTCGATTATTCGGATTACCTTGGGCGCCTCGCCATCGCACGCGTCTTCAACGGGACACTGAAGAATGGGCAGGAGGTGAACCTATCGCGTGTCGACGGCAAGCTTGAGACGGTGAGAATCACCAAGCTGTTCACCTTCGATGGCCTCAAGCGCATCGACACCGGTGAGACCACGGTGGGCGACATCATCGCTGTGGCCGGCATCCCGGGCATCACCATCGGCGAGAGCTTCTGCGCGCTCGAAGACCCCAAGCCGCTGCCCAATATCAAGATCGACGAGCCGACGATTGCCATCCAGTTCGCGGTCAACAACGGACCCTTCGCCGGCCGCGAGGGCAAGCTGGTCACCTCGCGCAATATCAAGGAGCGGCTGGAACGGGAGCTGCTGACCAACGTTTCGATTCGCGTCGAGGATACCGGTTCTCCGGACAGCTTCAAGGTGCTTGGCCGCGGCGAGCTGCAGCTTTCCGTGCTCATCGAAATGATGCGCCGCGAAGGTTTTGAGCTGATGGTATCGCGTCCGCAGATTGTCACCAAGCGCATTGACGACAAGCTGATGGAGCCTTCTGAAATTCTCACCATTGACATTCCTGAGAACTTCGTCGGAACCGTGATCGAGCGTCTCGGACCCAGAAAAGGCGAGATGGTGAAGATGGCCAATCACGGCTCAGGCCGTGTGCGGATGGAGTTCAAGGTACCCTCGCGCGGGCTGATCGGCTTGCGCAACGAGATGCTTACCGAAACGCGCGGCACCATTGTGATGAACTCGATCGCCGGCGAGTACATTCCCTACACGGGCGAGATTCCGCAGCGGCCTTCGGGAGCTTTGATCTCCGACCGCCAGGGCGTTACGACCCTGTATGCGCTGGATGGCATTCAGGACCGCGGCATTCTGTTTCTTGGCGATGGTGTTGAGGTCTATGAGGGCATGGTGATTGGTGAGCACTCGCGCGACAACGACCTCGACGTGAACTGCGTGCGTGAAAAGAAGCTGACCAATATGCGCGCATCGGGCTCGGATGACGCTGTGCGTCTGGTGCCGTTCAAGGTGCTCACGCTGGAGCAGTCGATCGAATTTATTGCTGACGATGAGCTGGTGGAAGTGACCCCGAAGAGCCTGCGGATGCGCAAAAAGGTGCTGCAGGCGAACCGCCGGCCGCGTAAGGGACAGATGGCAGAGTAGCCGGCAACTCTGCCGGTCTAATGGACGTGTCATCTCGACCGGAGCCCTGAGCGAGCAAGGCGAGTCGAACGGGCGGAGCAGAAAGACCCGCTGTTGATGCTGCCCGCAACAGCAGATTCCCTTCGGGAATGACAGAAAGAAAAGCAAAGGCGCTGCACACCATCAGCTAATTTGCCATTAAACCCAATGGATCAGCGGTACAGCAAACGGCAACACCGCAAACTCACGGTGTTGCCGTTCCTTTCCGCAGCGATACAGCAGTTCTCCTGATGGTGTACGGCGAAGGAAAAACGTTCGCGCTAGTTTTCCTTAAGAAAACTGGCATTCGAGGAAGGCTTCCAACGGCACAGTATCAGGAGAACTGCTCTAGGGTTCCGGACTTGCAGAGCGTGGCATAGCTCAGCGCGCCCAGCAGCGTGACGGCGCTGCATACAAGAAACGCAAGATGGAACGAATGCGTTCGGTCCAGCAGCCAGCCTGTGAGTACGGGAGCCGCGGAGGCGATCATGAAGCTGGCGAAGTTCTGCAGCGCGCTCATCGAGGCCACCCAGGGTGCGGGGCTGACGGCCTGCGCGTAGCCCCAGCCGGAGGTTCCGGCAAAGTGAATGAAGAACAGCGCGCCCGAGATGCCGGCCACGGCAACGGTTGTGCTGGGGCTGCGCGCGACCAGAAATGTGCTCGCCGCGGAAAGAACCATGCCGGCGACGATGTTGGTGCGGTGCACCTCGGTGAGCGGGCGGCCGCGTCGCGCAAGCATGTCCGTGACGGAACCGCTTGAGAACATCCCGGCAGCGCCTGCGAGGAACGGAACCGCGGCGACCCATCCTGTCCGGGCAAGGGAAAGATGGCGAGCGGTCTGCAGGTAGCCGGGAATCCACGCCGTATACAGCCAGTTCGTGTAGTTGATGCCGCCGAACCCCAGCATGGCGCCCCAAACGCTGCGCTGCCGCAGAAGCAGCCTCCAGACGCTCTTACCGCCAGCAGCAGTGGCCTGCGTGGCGTCCTCGACGGGCCGGTGTTGGCGGTGCAATCCGATCCAGGCAGCGGCGACGGCCAGTCCGGCGACGCCCAGGGAGGCGAACATGGCGCGCCAGCCGGAGCGGAGGATGAGCCAGGTGAGCAGCGGCGGCGCGACGGCCAGCCCGAGGGTTTGCGACATGCTCATCACCGCCGTGGCGCGGCCGCGGGTGCGGGCGGCAAACAGATCGCGGACGCTTTGTACGCCTGCAGGATAGAAGGGCGACTCCCCGATGCCCAGCAGGACCCGCAATGCGAGAAAGGGTGGCAGGCTGCGGACGAAGCCCGTGAGCAGCTGCGCGGAGGACCACAGCGCAAGGCCGCCGCCGAGCACCGCGCGCGTGCCGAATCGCGGCAGAAGGCTGATCAGCGGCAGTTGCGAGATGCCGTAGGCGAGCGAAAATGCTGAAAGCAGCCAACCCATCCCGGTCGCGCTCAGGTGCATCTCGGCGCGAATGGTGTTGTTGGCAACCGAAAGGGATGCGCGATCGAAGAAGTTCACGATCCCCGCCAGAAAGAGCAGCGGGAGTGTGATCGCCTGCTGCAGGCGCAGGGAGCGAGGAGCAATTTGACTCATGCGGCTGCGGGCACCCCAAAATTCGCTCTGTGGAAGAGCAAACTTCCCTTCGAGAGACTACGGTAGATGCCGGCCTGTCGCGTCGTCGATGCGCGGCGTCGATTTGCGTAAGATCGCGCAGGAAGAAGATGAGCGGAAACTGTACTCTGCCTGCCTGCGGGACTCGTCTACTGCTACATGCATACCGCAGTTAGCGCAGATAGGATTGGGGTAGGACAGAGGGAGAGGACGATCTCGGAGCTCGACGACATCGACGCTCTGGTTCGAACCCACCGTTCGCGGCTCCTCCGGTTCGTCACCTTTTCGGTGCGGGACGAGGATGTGGCCGCGTCTATCGTGCAGGACTGCTTTCTGCGCGCCTACACGAAGCGCGATCAGTTCCGCGGCGACTGCAGCGTATCCACGTGGCTGACCTCGATTGCCGTCAATCTGGTCAAGGATCATCAGCGGATTCGCAAGCTGCAGTTCTGGCGCAAGGCGGCGAAGACCGCGGCCGATGTGATGGAGCTGGCGCCCATTCTGCCGGGCAACGAGCGGTCTCCGGAGGCGCAGCTGCTGACGCGCGAGCGGGCAAGTGCCGTTGCGGGCATCCTCGACTCGCTCTCCCTGAAGCAACGAACCGTGTTTCTTATGCGATTTTCCGAGGAGATGGAGCTTCGTGAGATTGCCGACGCTACCGGAATGCCTGTAAATACCGTGAAGACCCATCTGCATCGAGCGCTGCGGGCCGTGCGGGAGCGAGTAGGAGGGGCGCAATGACGGAGCATCTTTCCGATGAACAGTTTTACGATCTGCTGACCGGGGAGCTTTCCGATCCGGCGGCTCAGGCCCATCTGGCAGGCTGCGGACGATGCCGGCGGGAGGCCGAGTCTGTGCAATCCGCGACGGAAAATTTCAACCAGCTTAGCCTGGCGTGGGCACATGCCGAGGCGCCGCGCCGGGTGCGGACGCCCTCGCGGCTGGCGCTTGTTCTGGGTGGACGGCCGGCGTGGGGGGCAGGGTTGGCGGGTACGGCCGTGGCCTGTTTGATCGCCGTCGGCTTCAATTCGCCACTCACCCATGTACAGCGGCCAGCTCCCACAAGCGCCCGGATCGCGCTCCCGTCGCCTACCGAGACTGCCGAGATCGCCGAGGATGACCGGCTGATGCAATCCATCAACCAGGAGCTGCGTTACGACGTGCAGCCCGCGTTTCCGGTCTCCGATCTGCAACATCCGGGGCATCGGGTGCAGCCGCGCTCCGCGGATAGAATGAGCAGGTAATGCCGCACCCGACGCGATTTTTCTGCTGTCTCCTGCTGGCCGGCGGCTGCTCGCTGACTCCCGCGGCGCAGGCGCAGCGTGGCGGCGGCATGGGCGGTGGCCGCTCCGGGGGCATGCCGGGCGGTGGGGGCTTTGGCTTTCCGGGTGGCGCGGGCGACCGCGGCGGCTTTCCGTCCGGAAAGGACGGCTCACCGCACGGGCGCTCCCCTGATTCCACTGGAACCGTGAGCACGATGCGCGGCGGTCTACAGCTTGGACCGCCGGGGCGCTGGTGGGACGACAAGCACTTCGCGAAAGATCTCAAGCTGCGGCCCGATCAGCAGCGCCGCATGGACGCCCTCTTTGAGGAGAACCGCAGCGGCCTGCTGAAGCGCCTTGAGGCGCTTGAGCAGGAGCAAAATCGTATGGAGGCGCTGACGCATGCCAAGGCGCCCGATCAATTCGGATTGTTCGCGCAGATCGATCGTGTGGCCCAGGCCCGTGCCGAGCTGGAAAAGGCAAACACGCATCTGCTGCTCCAGCTTCGCGGAGAGATGGACCCAGATCAGATCACACTACTGGAACAGCATCGATAGGAAAGCCGGATTGATTTGCCCATTTGTGAGGCGCCAGAGCTTAAGCCCGGCTGATTCTGGTGGACCAGGCGGGGCCGCCGCAGACGATGGATTCGAGCAAACAAAAAGGGGCCCCCTTCCGGAGGCGGAAAGAGGGCCGAGGTGCTTGCATCCGTGTTCTTTCCTAGAGACGAACGTCGCCTCAACAAAGTTTACGAACCTTCGGAAATGACGGGAAGAAAGCGGCAGCGTTGTATCGCTGAAGGTATGGCTCCAGGCAGATAGAATGCAGCATCCCATGATCTCCGATCCAGCAACGCAACGCCCGACAACGCAAAAAAAGATCAATACACCGCGGCAGGTACTGTTTGCCAGCCTCGTCGGCACCACGGTGGAGTTCTTTGACTTTTACATCTACGCCACGGCGGCGGTGCTCGTCTTTCCGCGCCTGTTCTTTCCCGCATCGGATCCAGCCTCCGCGACGCTGGCTTCGTTGGCGACCTTTGGCATCGCGTTTCTTGCGCGGCCGATCGGCTCTGCGCTCTTCGGCCACTTTGGCGACCGGATCGGACGCAAGAAGACGCTCGTATTTGCCTTGTCGACCATGGGTTTGTCCACCTTCGCGATCGGCGTTCTGCCCGGGTATCACGCGATCGGCCTGGCTGCGCCGCTGCTGCTGGCGCTCTGCCGCTTCGGACAGGGCATCGGCCTGGGGGGTGAGTGGGGCGGCGCGGTGCTGCTTGCCGTAGAGAATGCACCGCCGGCCAAACGCGCCCTGTACGGCATGTTTCCGCAGCTCGGCGCACCCCTCGGCTTTCTGTTCTCCGGAGCCATCTTTCTGCTGCTTTCCCGATGGCTTAGCGATAAACAATTCTTCGCCTTCGGCTGGAGACTTCCCTTTCTCGCGAGCGCGGTGCTGGTTCTGTTGGGGCTTTATGTCCGGCTCACCATCACCGAAACGCCTGTGTTTGAAGCATCGAAAACACGTGCCGAGCAGGTGGGATTTCCCATGCTCACCGTTCTTCGGCGCCATACGCGTGCGTTGCTTGCCGGCATCCTGGTTTGCCTTGCGACCTTTGTGCTTTTTTATCTCATGATCGTCTTCACACTCTCGTGGGGGACGACAGCGCTGCATTACAGCCGCGGCACATTCCTGCTCATACAGCTCTTCGGCACGATCTTCTTTGCTGCGATGATCCCGCTTTCCGCACTTCTGGCGGAACGCGGCCGCCGGCCTGTGATGCTTGTGGCGACCGCGCTAATCGGGCTGTTTGGCTTTGCCCTGGCGCCGTTGTTTACGGCAGGGATGGCCGGGGCACTGGGCATGATGGTTCTTGGGCTTACGCTGATGGGGCTCACCTATGGTCCGCTCGGCACGGTCGTCTCCGAGCTGTTTCCGACACCGGTTCGCTACACGGGAAGTTCCCTGGCCTTCAGCATGGCAGGCATTCTGGGCGCGTCGCTGGCGCCGTACATCGCACTGTGGCTCGCGAAGAAATACGGGCTGCCGTATGTCGGCTATTACCTGACAGGATCCGCGGTGCTCACCTTCTTGGGATTGCTGATGATTCGCGAAACGAAAGACGATGAACTTACCGTACCGGTTATTTAAAACTGACACCTTCGGGCGGGTAATTCCGAAATACAGCGGTCTTATTTTGAATAAGTCATCCTGACCCTGAGCGTAGATCAAGACTCAGTCCTTTGCTCATGCCCCCGTCATAAGCCTCCGCGAAGCGCAAGCCAAGTGTCCGCCTCGATTACCCTATACCCGATCGTAGCACTAGAAGGTGATTTTTCCGGCTAGCTGGATGACACGTGGAAGATGCTGGGTTGCCGTGATCTTTCCAAAGTTCGTGTCCGCGACGCCGGAGTCGGGATTAGCGAAATCCACATGGTTGAATGCGTTGAAGAACTCACCGCGAATCTCGAATTTCGTTTCGCGGTAGATGTCAAAGTCCTTATGCACGGAGAGGTCCCAGTTGTCGATGCCCGGCCCGGTGAGCGGGTCGAAGTAGGTGTTTCCGAAGGCGTGCAGGGTGTCACTGGAACTGGTGTAGGAAGGAGCGAAGCAGCTTGTCTGGAACCAGACATGTCCGTTGTTCCGGGTGTCCTTGTTGGCGAGCTCATTGCGACCGTTACAGAGGCGGTTGGGCCGGGTGTTATCGGGTGACCAAAGGGTGTGGTTTGGTTCCGAAAAGTTGAAGGGCGTGCCCTGTTGGAAGTTGGCAATCACGTCCAGGTTCCATCCGCCGGCGACGAGATCGGCAGTCTTGTTGACACCCGACCCGAACTTGCGGCCGCGGCCAAAAGGAATGTCCCACACGGCGCCGACGTTGACCGCCTGCGGCACGTTATAGGTCGCCATGCCGTAGTCGCACTGGAAGCAGCTCTTCATCTGGTTATTGGTGGTGTTGCCGCCCTGCTGTGCGTCGGCCAGCGACTTGGAATACGTATAGCTGCCGATGAAGCTGAGTCCGTTGGTGAACTGGCGCTGGAATTTGACGATCAGGCCGTTGTAATTGCTGTATCCAATCGAATCCACTTCCTGTGCGTAGGGGTACTTCTGGTTGTAGGGAATACGTGAGTTGACACAGGTGTAATCGGCTGCGGAGCAGTCGAACGGGTTGTAGTTGACGGGCAGGTGATGCGCTGCATTGCCAATGTACGCCACATCGACCAGGTAGGGACCGAAGGTACGTTCCAAATCCAGGTTGTACTGGTAGATGTATGGCGAACGTTGCGTTTGGGAAAGGTACTGCAGCGGTGCGGTAATGGAGTTTGCCTGGGCCTGTGTAATCACACCGACGGTGGCACCCTGCGGAGGAAATAGGTTCTGACCGAAGACAAAGTTCGGAGTGGCGAGCCCGGCGTTAGAGAACGTGTTATCGACCGTGATGAACTGCGATACGACCGAGTACTGCACGTTCACCAGTTCCTGCGTAGTGTAATAGAGACCCCCGCCGCCGCGGATCACGGTCTTCGAATCGATCTGATAGCTGAAGCCGGCGCGTGGCGCCCAATTCGTCATGGTCATCGGATAGATTTCTGGGTTCATCTGGCCGAGCGCCGCGAAAGTCAGGAGACCAGTATTGAAGTTAAAACCGTGGATGAAGTTTTTGTTGTTGCCGACCGGGTTCGGCGGTGTGCTGCCGTACCAGGCAAGCGCGAGGTTGGCGGTCAGTTTGTGTGTGACCTTCCAAGTGTCCTGAATGTAAGGTTGCGCTGTGGTGTAGCGGTAATGCGTGGGCGGCATGCCCTTGGCTTCGCCGCCATTGGGCGTGCCGAGCAGGAAGTCGGCGAAGGCGCTGCCACCGCAGTTGACGGTCATGGAGTTTGTGCAGTTCAACAGAGTGCTGAATTGGTTTTGAAAGTTGATGCCTCCACGTGCGCTGATGTTCGCGGACGAGTCGACAGTGCGGGTGTACGCGATGTCGGCACCGAACTTGAGCTGGTGCTTGCCGATCAGCCAGTTAAACGCGTCATGAACCTGGTAGGAGTTGTCGACGTCGCCCAGCAGGCCGGAGCCGGCGCCGAAGCCGCTGAAACCGGTGATGTTGATATTGGGCAAGCCGCCGGTATCGGAGGTGCCGGTAATTCCAAGTGCTGCCTGCACGCCGGGATCGACATAGCCCACGCTGAAGACGGAGTTGCGCGTCCAGCCGATCCGCGCTTCGTTCACCTTATTCGATCCGTACGTCAAGTTCCAGCCGATGGCGCCGTACTCAGTATCTAGCGGATACTGCGTGCCCTGGTCGCGGAAGGCACCGGGCGAGGTTTCCGGCGAAGTAAGGTAGGTGCCCTGGAAGAAGAAGTTGTTTTTGCTGTTCAGGGTGTAGTCAAAGCGACCGGTGTACTGGTCGGTATTCTGGCTGAACTTCGGATTGACGTGGTAGTTGGAGCCGTTCACGATAGGCAACGTGGAGGTGGCGTAATACGCCAAGGCCGCCGCAGAGGACTTATTGATCAACGTTGGGTCGATGACATTGGCGCGGCCCATGTAGGAGAACTGCTGGCGCTGGCCGTTGACAACGTTGAAGGGATTGTAGATATTGAAGCCGGCAGCGGAAAAGTCGCCATTGGCTTCGGCCGGAGTGGGCACGAGGAGGTTCGAGGTAAGAGCGAGCGTTTCGCGATAGCCCTCATAGTTGAAGAAGAAGAAGAGCTTGTCCTTGAGGATAGGACCGCCAATGGCGCCGCCGAACTGATTCTGGTGATAGGGCGCAGGCGCTCCGGAGAAGTAATCCTTCGTGATCAGGTTGGTGTTACGGAAGAACTCGAATGCCTCGCCATGGAACTTGTTGGTACCGGCCTTGGTGATAACGTCAACTATGCCGGGGTTGGGACCAAGATCCGGCATGAAGAAGCCGTAGTGGACCTCGAACTGGTCGACAGCTGCGACGGACAAGTTCAGCGAGCTGTTACCAGCGCGTGTACCGACGGTCTGGATGCCGTTGACCAGATACATGGTGAAGTCGGGCTCATTGCCGGCGACGTTGATGGCGGTGATGCGGTTGCCCGTCTGTGTGTTATTGCCCGTCTGGCTGATGGACGATGCTGCTTCGCCGGAGGGAAAGGTGACGCCGCCGGCCAGAAAACCGAGTTGCAGGAAATTACGGCCGTTGAGTGGGATCTGCGCGACGGTCTGTGTTCCGATGACCGTGCCGAGATCGTTGGACTCGGGCTGAAGAAGGTCGGCGAGAGCACCAGCGTTTACCGTCACTTCCTGCTGGCTGGTCGCGACGGACAACTTCACATCTTCGCTGGCGCGCTGGCCGACGATCACGTCGAAATTATTGAGATTGTAAGCTGCGAAGCCCGGCTTGGAAACGACAAGGTTGTAGAAACCCAGCGGCACAGATGGGAACGAATAGTTCCCTGCGGCGTCGGTTTTGCCCGTCAGTGACACACCGGTGTTGACGTTGGTCAGGGTGACGGATGCGTCAGAGACGGCGGCGCCGCTGGCGTCGGTGGCGGTGCCCTGGACCGACGAGTTTACGCTTTGCGCTTGTACGGTGCGCAGACTCAAGAGCAGCAGAACGCCGAAGAGGAATTCGGTTAAATACTTGCCGAACTTCATGGATGCCTCCAATGTTTCAGTTCCACCGCGCGGCTTGCGTCCAAGGACAGAGCCTCCGCTTGCGGAGTCAGGTTGATAAGGTTTACATTGACCCCGAGAATATCGCTCTCGTAATGCGGTCTTGTCAACTGCAAATCGCTTCCAGGGATTACCTGAGATACCTGCGCTGTTTGCGGTTTTTTCCGTCGTTCCCGAAGGCAATCTGTTGTTCGCGCCTGGTGCACGGCAACGCGTAAGCAAGGTATGGTCCGCGCTCCATAGAGACGGACATCTGCAATCAGTTAGAGTCTTTTCATAGGCCGGTAGATTTCGTAGAGGATGAGGTTGAGCGTGCCGCTTACGCTTCGCACTGAGGGTGCCACCGCGGATCGAGCTGGGTCGAACGGGCTTGTGTGGTGAATCCGAAGTTCGTGGCATATTTCAAAGGTGAGCGTCGCCGTCACCCCAAACAAAAAGCAGGTCCTTCGCTTCGCTCAGGATGACAGATCTTTATAAAGTCAATTAAAGATTCACCGCGCTGGAGTTTCGTTCAGAACCGAGTGGAAGGGTACAACGGAGGTTGCTGGAGATGATGAAGGTCGTATTGTGTTTCCTATCGTGCCTTTGGTGCGTGTTGTCGAGCGCTCAAACGAGCCCTGCGCGTTGGACGGAAGCGCAGGCGAATGCCTGGTACGACCGCCAGCCATGGCTGGTGGGCGCCAACTACGTTCCTTCGGACGCCATCAATGAACTGGAGATGTTTCAGGCTGCGACGTTCAATCCTGCCCTGAACGATAAGGAGTTAGGGCTGGCCGAATCCATCGGCATGAACACCGCCCGCGTCTTTCTTCAGGACCAACTATGGACGAGCGATCCGGAGGGCTTCAAAGAGCGGCTGAATCAGTTTCTGGAGATTGCCGCGCGTCATCACATTCGCCCCATGCTTGTGCTCTTCGACTCCTGCTGGGAATCGAACCCTCACCTCGGCCCGCAACACCCGCCGATCCCCGGCGTGCATAACTCCGGCTGGGTGCAGAGCCCGGGAAAAGCGCGGCTGCTGGATCACAGTGTCGAGCCGGAGTTGAAGGCGTACGTGCAGGGCGTGCTGGGAGCCTTTGGCAATGACCCGCGGGTGCTTGCGTGGGACGTGTGGAACGAACCCGACAACGCGGGACGAGACGAGCCCGCGGATGTGGCCGCGAAGGTAAAACGCGTCGACGAGCTGCTGCCCCAGGTGTTCGCATGGGCGCGCGCCACCCACCCGCGGCAGCCGCTCACCAGTGGGGTGTGGAGCGGGAACTGGAGCGATCCGGCCAAGGAAAGCGAGACGACCAGGATCCAACTTACGGAATCGGACGTAATTTCGTTTCACGACTACCGCTGGCCTGAGGGGTTTGAGGCGCGGATCGCGGCGTTGCGGCCCCTGCACCGGCCGCTGCTGTGCACCGAGTACATGGCGCGCGGCAACGGCAGCACGTTCGACACGATTCTGCCCATTGCCAAGCGCGAGCGTGTTGCCGCCATCAACTGGGGGCTGGTGGCGGGAAAGACGCAAACCTATCTGCCGTGGGACTCATGGAAGCGGCCCTATGTGGATATGCAGCCGACGATCTGGTTTCATGAAGTGTTTCGCGGGAACGACAAGCCCTACCGGCAGCGCGAAGTGGATCTGATGCGCGAACTCACAGGTCGCGGAACGCCCGTGCCAGCCCAGCCGCAAGCGCCATCCGAAGAAGAATCAGGAAACTGACGGAGGACGAGGCCTATCTGCGGTGCGTGACGTTCTTCCGTGGTGTTCCTCATGATCGAAAACGCGCCAAGCTGCCGAAACAGGATGACACCTTTACGACAGCGATGAGGGAAACGCCGTAACCCGCAGCTTGGCGCAGCCATAGGGCGTAAGGGTGAGCGATTCCTCCGGGTTGGCCGTGGATACCGGGCTGACCGGAGGCGCGTGGGCGACACCATCTTCCGAGCGCCACGGGTCCACGCGTTTCGCAGGCACTTGCAAGCGCACACCGGCGCCGGAGGCGGCAAAGGGGCGAGCTCCCACCGGCGATTCGGTGGCGGCCAGGCTGGCGGCATTCGCTTCGTTCACATCGAGGGCATAGTTCCACGGCCTTTGGGGAAAGACCTGCCAATCGGCAGTCATGCCGCGGTCGCGCAGCTTGACCCAGCTCTCGCCGGGATCCAGGGAAAAAACAAGCGGGCCCCGTTCCAAAGCCACGGAACGGTTGTACCAGCGGGACACGCGAGTCTGGATCGGCAGGGTGATTTCGAGGGTGTCGCCTGCCTTCCATGTGCGCTGCAGGCGGGCGAACGTTCCTGGGGTCAGCGCGATGTCAACAGGTTGGCCGTTGAGGGTCGCGCGCGCGCCGACCGCCCATGCGGGAACGCGAAAGCTCAGCGGAAAGGCGAGCGCTTTTTCCGGCTGCACCGTGAGGCGAACCGTCTTCCGGAAAGGGTAATCGGTTTCTTCCGCCACGTGCACAGCCGTGCCGCGCACATGCGTGTGCAGATCGCAGGGGGCAAAGAGTGCCGCCACCAGACCGTCGTCTGGCGTCTTCATCCATAGGCTCGCGGTGAACTTGGGCCAGCCCTGGTGATAGTTTGCCGTGCAGCAGCCGAAGTTCGGCGCCAGCCCATAAAGGTTCGACTCAGGGCCGTCGGTGGTCCAGGGTTTGGAGAGCAGGCCTACCTGTACCTGATTCGACTGCTGGTTGTACTGATGCGCCCACATGTCGTCCGTGAACGTTCCCGGCAGGGCGTTGTAGGCAATCTTCTCAATACGGTCCGCGACCGCGGCATCGCCGAAGGCGGCAAGAATGACCTCGAGTGAAAACATGGTTTCGACGACGCTGCACAACTCCGTGCCATGCTGCGGTTCGAGGCCGCCGAGGTGCTCGTCACATGAGAACATCCCGTTAGGCATGCCGTGATATTTGTCGAGCGCGCCCAACTGCCGGGAAAACGCAGAGCGTTGGGCAGGATCTCCGGTCAGCCTGTACTGCACCGCGGCCACCTTGAGCGCCTGTGCGTTGTTGACCCCGTGCGTCTGCATGGCGTGGTCCGCCTCACCAGCCTTCTTCAGGCCGCGCGGCGTGGGCATCGTGTACTTGAAGTCTAAAAACTGTGCCTCCCAATCGTAGCCTTGCGATTGCAATAAACCGGCAAGCTGCAGGAGGAGGGGATCCTGCGTGCGCTCGTAGAGCCACTCCACAACATAGGCTTCATCCTGCCAGCGGTACTTGCCCCAGGACTGCAACGGGCGCGCGGGCATCGCGGAAAGCTGGTAGTGAAAGTAGCGCGTCATCAGCGGGGGGACGCGTGCGTCCTCGGTCACCTCGTAGTACTGCAGGAGCGCCTTGAGCATGACCATGCGCGGCCACCAGTCATCGTTGCCCGCCGGTCCGATCATGCCGTCGGCCTGCTGATGGTCCAGCGTCCAGTCAACGAACTTCTTCGCCTTCGCTTTCAAGGCATCGTCTTCGAGCAGATAGGCCAAGGGAAGCAGACCGTCCAGAAAGTAGGGTCCGCGCTCCCAGCTTTCCCCCGTTCCGCCGAGCCAGCCGCTGTTGGGCCCGACATCGGGCCAGAACTCATCCAGGTGCCCGGACATGCCGTCAGCCTGAATGCGCAGCTGACGTCCCAGCCAGCCTGCCGGGCGCACCTCCCCCAGCGGAAGTGGACGAAAGGCTGTTGGCGCCAGGTCTTTACGCGCCGGAGAGACAACGGCAGCCGAGAGGGAGCGTGGCAAGCCAGCCAGGGCCAATGCCGCGGCCCCATTGGCTGCCCCCTGTAGCAGCAATCGTCTCGTCAATCTCTTCATGTTCTTCATAGATCACACTCTGAAAGAAGCCGATGCTCCCTTTGCCAACCCGAGGCAGGGAACAGCTATAAAAAAAAGCCTACGCCACCGCCTGCGATTCGCGCGCCGCGGGCTTTACGGGTGCGTCGCCGATCCCATTTGCAAACCACTTATCCGTAAGCTGCTTGAGAGCGTTACCATCCTGCTTCACACCCTTGGCCGTGTTCGTGATGTTTCTATCGGTGGTCCAGCGGCTCTCATACCAACTGCAGGCTTCGAACACGTCATTCTGTCCCTTGCGCCAATCCTGGGAGAGCGTCCTGTAGTGCTTCAGCGTGGCCGCAAAGGATGGCTCCCCCGCCAGATCCACCATCTGGAAGGGATCCTTAGGATTGTTGAACAGCAGCTCCTTGCCATCGCGGTGGTATATCGCATAGGTGTACTCGTGGTCGCGCAGAGCCCTCCACTCCGTTCCATCGGTCCAGGCCGCGGTCGCGCCCATGCCCTGCATATGAGCCGCATCGTGATCGGCGCCGCCTTTGCCCAGCGCGTGGCTGCTCATGTCCTTGCCCTCCACCGCGGAAGGAACGGGGATGTTCAGCATGGAAAGGATCGTCGGCATAATATCCGGCGTTCCGAGCAAGGCATCGGAGACCGTCTTGGCCGGGATGTGCTTCGGCCAGCGCATCAGGAACGGCACCCGCGCGGCCTCCTCGTAGAAGATGAGCTTTGCCCGCCGCCCATGCGCGCCGAACATCTCGCCATGATCTGTCGTGAAGACGAAGATGGTGTTGTCGGCAATGCCGGCGTCGTCCACTGCCTTCAGCAGCCGTCCCAGGTTCCAGTCGAGGTTGGCAACCTGCGCGTAGTAGACCCTCATCCAGTCGTGAATGAGTTGGTTGAAGTTAGGCGGAAGCTTCTGCCAATTATCCGCATACGGGTCGGAGACGGTGGAATAATTCGGGGCCAAGGGCAGATCGACGTTGCGGAAGAGTTCTAAAAATTCAGGCGCGACGTTGTCCTTGCCCCAGGGATCGTGCGGCGGTCCCCAGGAGACAAACAGCGCAAAGGGATCAGTGGAGTGGTCTACCTTCTTGATGTACTCGACGGCCATATCCGTCTGTCCGTCCGGCTCGTACTGCGTCCGGATGTGCGGCACGGGATCATCGAGGAAATAGGGCGCATGTTCGTAGATCTGGTTGAAGTTATACGCCGCCCAGTAACCGTCGAAGCCCAGGCGGTACGCGCCCGGTGGCGTAAAGCCGTTCTTGATGACGTAGTGATGACCCTGCTCATTGGCCCACATGTGCCACTTGCCGATGTACGCCGTTTGATAGCCCGCCTTGGTAAGGGAGTGTCCGAAGCACTCGTGTTCGGGGCTCAGCCGGAGCTCGTTGATCACCATTCCGGTGCTGGATTGATATTTTCCGGTCATCAGGGAGGCGCGATACGGTGCGCATACCGGGGTCGACGAGACCGCCTGCGTGAAGTTGCAGCCCTCCGCGGCCAGCCTGTCCATGTTGGGCGTGCGCGCATACGGGTCGCCCGCATAGCCGCATGAGGCGTGGCGCAGTTGATCGGCGAACACGTAGATCACATTGGGCCGCTTTGCTGCGCCGGCCTGCGCTGCGCCGGGCTGCGACGTTTTCTGTGCCGGAAGTGCCGTTACGCCCAGTGCCGCTGTAGCTCCGGCTACGAAATCACGTCGATTCACTTGCCCCTCCGTGCCGCTTCCGCTTCTTGCCGCGTCCTTTATATACCCGTCACGATTGCCGGAACAAAGATGGATGTCTTTGCAATCCGGCGGCTTTCGCAGGGGTCGCAGGCTCGGTCGAGACTGAGCGCCGCACCTGGATACCGCCTTGACAGGAACATCGGTAGCGGTATTCCATGGAGCGTACTGTAAACGAATACATCAGTGTTCGGCAAACTGGGTTCGGCAAGCTGGCGCCGGGCCGGTCAGCGCCGCAGCGGAAGCTGAGTTGCAGCCTGCTGGTTATCTCTCCCTATTGGTTATCTGTCGCTGGTTTTCTATTGTTCGCTTTCTATGAAGGAGCTCTGTGACGCCGATGCAGCACTTTACGTTCGGTAGGGGAACCACGCTGGCGGCACTTACAGCAGGCCTGCTGCTTGGCTGTCTTCCAAGCGCCGCAAACACACAGGATTTGATCTCAGCCGCCGCCGGCACTTACAGCAATCCCGTCCTGAATGAGAACTTCGCGGACCCGTCATCGCTGCGCGTCGGCAATATTTTGTACGCCTACGCCACGGGCGTGACCGGCACGGGTTACTTCCCGGTTTCGACATCCACCGACTTTGTGAACTGGACGGCGCCGATGGCGTCGATGCCCGACATGCCGAGTTGGGCTACAGCTGCGTTTTGGGCGCCGACGGTGATGGAAGATCCAAACTCTTCCGGAAAAGCAAAGCGGTACATCATGTATTTCACCGCCACTACAAACAATAATAAGCAGGGTCAGATTCCCAGTCCGGCTGGGAGCCCGACAAAGAATCCGAACTTACTGATAGGGCACTGCCTGGGGGTTGCAGTAGCGGACTCGCCCACCGGCCCATTCAAAGAACTTAAGGATGCGAACAACAACCCGCGCCAGCCGCTGGTGTGCGGGACGGGTTATCGCAACATCGATCCTATGCCATTCCACGACCCAAAGACCGGTAACTGGTATCTCTTCTGGGGGTCTGAACAGGGTGAGCCCATTCTAAAAAAACAATTATCGTCCGCCGATCTTACGAAGTGGCAAGATCCTTCGACGGGCTCGGACACAGTGCTCGCGGCCGGCCCTGCGGGTACGCATCAGCATTTGGTGGAAGGCGCGTATGTGATCTTTCGCGATCACACTGTCAATAAGAGCGGCGACGGCAAGGATTATTACTACCTTTTTACCTCGGGGAATAACTGCTGCTCCCCCGATCAAACGGTCTATGCCGTTTCGGTCGCCCGGAGTACAAGCCTGGATGGCCCGTGGACTTACTACAAAGACCCAAAGGCTTTCGATAACACCATCCTGCACTACAACAGCACGTGGGGAAACCCCGGCGGCAATGGGATCTTCGAGGACGGCAAAGGGGGTGACTGGATGATCTATCATGCGGTCAGGTCCGCCACAGTCAAACCCGGTGCGCATGGCGTGCGTGTCCTGTTGATCGATCCGGTCACGTACGTGGGAGGCTGGCCGAGGGTCAACCCCAACGCAGCGAACCCAGATTCTCCGTCGGTTTCGGGACAGAATGTGCCGGCGCTGTATGCCACTCACTAGGAAATTTCTGATCAAGTGGACGAACCTAGGTCCCGGCTTCAGCCATGACAATAAGGCCGGCAGATCAACGCGGCTTTAGCCGCTGAGGTACGTTTGCTGAACCTAATCAGAGATTTCCTAGACAAAGTGCCTTCAGGTAAAAGGTGACACTTCATTAGCAACATGCGATCCGCTCCAGGTGTTGCTGTGCTTAGGGTTGCGGCGCGGCGGAGTCCCCGGGCGCAGGCGCGGGTGCACTCAGGTGGAAGTTCACGGTTACCGTGGTGTTCACTTCGACCGGTGCGCCATTGAGGCGAAAGACCTTGTAGGTCCACTGCCGCACGGCGTCCATGGCGGCTGCGGAAAGCACGGGAGAACCGGAGACGACCCGCAGGTCCAAGACCCTGCCATCGCGGCCAATCCTGGCTGCCAACACAACCGACCCTTCCAGATGTTTGCTCTTCGCCTCCGGCGGATACGCGGGGTTAACTTTGGTGAGGATCTGACCGGCCATGACACCGCCGGAGATGCGTATGGGGCGGTCAGGACGGTTCTGGGTCAGGGTCGCATTCGCCGGCGGAGCCGGGGCATAGGATGGAGGCATCGGATTCGCAGCGCCGGCGGGATTGGTCTCCTCGGACTGCTGTGCGGGGCTTGAGGGAACGACCTGGGCCGCGGCCAGACCGGTCGCAGTGAGAGTAAGGGAGAAGATGAGAAGTCGAAGCATGGCCGCACACCGAATTTGGAGTGCGCCGAGTGTATACCTCGGCGCGAATCTTCGCCTACCCCCTCTGTTTGCTGTCGAAGTGCTGATGTAAAGCATGGGATGATGACCCTGGAGGTGAGCTGCCCTGTCCACTGAAGATGCGTTCCCGATGTACACGCAGGTGCGTATCCGGGTTCGCCGGGGCGCCCTTCTCCCGTTATTCGCATTCTTCTGGTCCCTCGCCGGAGGCGCCGGAGCGCAGGTGCAGAGTGCCCCACCACCGTCGGCCGCCGCGCAGGGGCAGTCGATGGACATCAACCGCGCGACGGCGGCGGAGTTGAAGTCGCTGCCCGGTATGGGCGACGCCTATGCCAAGCGCATCATCGACGGCCGGCCGTACACGGCGAAGAATCAGCTGGTCACGCGGGGGATCCTGCCGCAGGCGGCATATGACCGCATCCGGGACCTGATCGTGGCGCACCATTTGCCAACTACGCAATAACCACATGAAGACATGTACAGAATGTGACGGAAGTGCTTGCGCAAGTAACATTACTCAGGTTACTATTCATGTGCAGCAAACAAGAGCTAGCCTCGCTATCCTGAACTTTGTTCGTGGATAGCGGGGCTGATTTTTTGTACCGGCGTCCCACTTTTGTGGGATGTTGCGCCTTTTGGGGAAGAATTCGGACGTGCGGTCGCGTAGAGTGGGTCCGTCGCCTGTTCGGCTGTACGAGTACCTTCGACCTCTCATGCTTTCCATGAACCGCATCCCCCACCGCGCTTCGGTCTCCAGTTCGCACCCATTTGCCTCGCGTGCCTTGGCTGCGGGTGGGCTGTGCGTGGCTGCCTTGGGGATGTCCGGATGCCAAAGCATTACAGCGGACAGCGCGGAGTCGGCGCAGGTCAGGTTTGTCGACATGTCCGTCGATGCGCCGGCGCTTGATCTGTACCTGAACGGCAATGGAGCGGCCTACAACCTGAGTTTTGGCACGGTGACCTCCTATGTCGCGGTCAGCCCCGGGGAATACCACATCAACGCCATTCGCGGGGGCACAGCGCAGGCGCTGGTGAACACCCGCGCGGCGTTGGGCGGAACGCGGCAGTACACAGCCGTGGTAAGCAGCGCGCTCGGCAGCCTGCAGGAGACGGTGTACCCGGACGCAAATGCGCCGGCGCCGGCGGGCATGGAAGCCGTGCGCGTGCTGCACGCAGCCGCGGCTGCTGGACCGGTCGATGTGTACCTGGTGCCCAGCATGGGACCGGGCGCCGCGAGTACGTCCCTGGTACGCGACCTGAGCTACACCGGGGGCGGATCGTATATCGACGTTCCAGCGGCCGCGAGCTATACGGTGGCGGTGGTTCCGGCGGGAGTAACGCTGGCGGCGGCGAACGGCGGCATGCTGAACGGGGTCTCTGTAAATGGAGCTTCCGGGGCGGTGCGCACGATTGTCCTGAGTGAAACGCCGCAACGGGGCGGCAAGGGACTCTACGGCCTGGTTTTGAATGACTTCGATATGCCTTAGCGGCGCGGGCCCAGCCGGTGTTGTGGTTGATTTGACCGCTGCGGAACAGCAGTTCCCTGCGGTATGACAACTAGAAAGGCAAAAGCCAAGGCCGTCGCCCTTGGACGGCGACGGCCTTGGCTTTGTGGCTGTTGCTGGAGGTTTAGTAGCGGTAGTTTTCGGTCTTGTAGGGGCCTTCGACGGGCACGCCGATGTAATCGGCCTGCTTCTTCGAGAGGGTGGTCAGCTTGACGCCGATCTTCTCGAGGTGCAGGCGGGCGACCTCTTCGTCGAGCTTCTTGGGCAGCACGTAGACGCCGACCTTATAGGTGTCCTTGTTGGCCCAGAGATCCATCTGCGCAAGGGTCTGGTTCGAGAAGCTGTTGGACATGACGAAGCTGGGATGACCGGTGGCGCAGCCCAGGTTCACCAGGCGGCCTTCGGCGAGGATGAAGATCGAGTTGCCGTTGGGAAAGGTGTACTGGTCGACCTGGGGCTTGATGTTGAGGTGCTTGACGTTGGGCGCGGACTGCAGCTCGGCCATCTGGATCTCGTTGTCGAAGTGGCCAATGTTGCAGACGATGGCCTGATCCTTCATCTGCCCCATGTGCTCAAAGGTGATGATGTCGAGGTTGCCGGTGCAGGTGACGTAGATGTCGCCGCGGCCGAGGGTCTCCTCGATGGTGGTGACCTCGAAGCCTTCCATGGCGGCCTGCAGGGCGTTGATGGGGTCGACTTCAGTGACGATGACGCGTGCGCCCATGCCGCGCAGCGAGTGCGCCGAGCCCTTGCCGACGTCGCCGTAGCCGCAGATCACGGCGACCTTGCCGCCCATCATGACGTCGGTGGCGCGCTTGATGCCGTCGGCGAGCGACTCCTTGCAGCCGTAGAGGTTATCGAACTTCGACTTGGTCACCGAGTCGTTGACGTTGATGGCCGGGACGAGCAGCTTGCCCTGTTCGAGCATCTTGTAGAGGCGATGGACGCCGGTGGTGGTCTCCTCGGAGACGCCGCGCCACTCTTTGGCGACCTTGTGCCAGCGCTGCGGATCTTCGCTGAGGGTTTTGCGGAGAAGATTCTTGATGATCTCTTCTTCGCCCGAGCCCTTGGGGCCATCGACGAAGCTCTTGTCGCCGTCTTCGAGCTCGTAACCCTTGTGGATCAGCAGGGTGACATCGCCGCCGTCATCGACGACCATCTGCGGGCCTAGACCGCCTTCAAACTGCAGCGCCTGATTCGTGCACCACCAGTACTCATCGAGGGTCTCGCCCTTCCAGGCGAACACCGGGACACCCGCGGCGGCGATGGCGGCAGCGGCATGGTCCTGGGTGGAGAAGATGTTGCAGGAGGCCCAGCGGACGGTGGCGCCGAGATCGACAAGGGTCTCAATCAGCACGGCGGTCTGGATGGTCATGTGCAGGGAGCCGGTGATGCGTACGCCTCCCAGGGGCTTTGCGGGCGCGTACTTGCGCCGGATGCTCATAAGGCCGGGCATTTCGGCCTCGGCGATGGTAATTTCCTTGCGTCCCCAGTCGGCGAGCTTGATGTCCGCAACCTTGTATTCGACCGCCACCTGCTCCAAAACCGCTGTTGCCGCCATTGTTTCTCCTTTAAGCCTTCCTGCTTAAGGGTATCAAACGACGCTGCCGGCCGCGGCACGAATCAGCCCCGAGAGCATCCGGCGTACCTCTACCACTTGACCCTGCAAACCGTTGTGGACATCCGGTTGGATCAACTGAAGATCGCGGCTCAGCAGCAGAGCATATTCGAGTTCGACGCCCGTGCCCCGCGCTTGTCCAAGGCATTGCGCGAACCCGTTGGAGTGGTCGCGTCCGCAGGCTTCGGCGATCTTCATCGCAATGGCCGAAGAAAGGCGCCGCAGCTGGATGGCTAAGCCGAAGACCTCGGATCGGGGAAATGCCTCGGTCGTGCGGTAAACCTCCAGCGTCAGCGTATGGGCTTTGCGCCAAACATCGAGGTTTTGGAACGCCTGCATGGGATGGAGCTCCTTGTCGGAACTGCGCCACTGGTCACTCGGAACTGAACGGAATTTGCTGTTACAACTGTTTGGTTCAGTTATGAGTGGCGAGTTGTGGAGTTTTCAGTTTCGGGTTTAGTGAGGATTTTGAGCCTTTCCCATAGACGATCCGTCTTTTTCTGCAAAGCTTCCATACCACCATCGTTCT
Source organism: Granulicella sp. (assembly GCA_965276885.1). GTDB lineage: Bacteria > Acidobacteriota > Terriglobia > Terriglobales > Acidobacteriaceae > Granulicella. Next base: position 890,616 of record OZ255702.1, read on the forward strand.
CCAGCACAATGCACTCGCTTGCGAGGCTGGCGGGAATTCGCTGTGCGGCGAGCCGTTGCCCGGCATCCGTGCGCAGGGAGCGTTGATCTGCCGCCGTCAACGCGTGATCGCTTGCTGTGCGCTGCAGGAATCGGCGGATCTTTATATTGTCCGGTGCGGTGACCAGCACGATGTGATCGAACCTGTTTCGCCAAGGCTCTTCGCCGCCAGCGTGCTTTGCCGTGAGGATCAGAGCGGACTCGATGACAACTATTGCGTTTGGTTGGGATTTCGCGAGCTCTGCGATGCGCTGTTCCTGCGCGGCGAGGACGGCGGGGTGAACGATGGCGTTCAGCTCCTCAACGCGCGGATGTTCGGGATTGAAGGCTATATCCGCGAGCTTACGGCGGTTGAGTGTGCCGTCGGTGGAGAGAACCAAGAGGCCAAATTGATCGAGAATGGCCCGAAAGACCGGCTCGCCCGGCTGCATCATGGCGCGGCCCATCTCATCGGAGCTGAGGACGACCGCGCCACGTGCGGCCAGCAGGCGCGCGACGGTGGATTTTCCGCTGCCGAGCTCGCCGGTGAGGCCTATGCGCAGCATTTTCGTTCCCTGGAGGCTAAACGCCGCGCCGAAACCGGGCGGCCTTGACGGTATTCGACATCAGCATGGCAATGGTCAGCGCGCCGACGCCGCCGGGGACGGGGGTGTAGGCGCTCGAGAGTGCGAAGGCGCGGGGATCGACGTCGCCGATGACCGTGGAGCCGCGTTTGCGGAAGCCTTCGATGCGGCTGGCGTAAGCGGGGGTGTCGGGCGGGAAGAAGCGTTCGAGCTCGGCCTCTCCGGTGAGGCGGTTGATGCCGACGTCGACGACGGTGGCGCCGGGCAGGATCATGTCGGGGGTGATGAAGCCGGGACTGCCGATCGCCACGATCAGCAGTTCCGCTTCGCGGGTATGGCGGGCGAGATCGACGGTGTGACGGTGGCAAACGGTCACCGTGGCCTGCTCGTTCATCAGCAGGATGCTCATGGGTTTGCCGACGATGTTGGACTTGCCGATCACAACGGCGCGGGCGCCCACCAGAGGAATGCCGCTGCGCTTGAGCATCTCCAGGATGCCCACAGGCGTGCAGGGCGCAAGCACGTCGGAGACCGGAGCGCCATGGAGCAGGCGACCGCCATTCAGCGGATGGAAGCCATCGACGTCCTTGCGCGGATCGACGGCCTCGAGCAGGCGGTTGGTGTCGACGTGTTTGGGCAGGGGCAGCTGGATGAGGATGCCATCGATCTCGTCACGGGAGTTCAACTCGGCGACGAGGGTGAGCAGCTCTTCGGTGGTTACCTCCGCCGTTGGCGTGTGGAGCTCGGAGTAGAGCCCGAGTTCGCCGCAGGTGCGGACCTTGCTGCGCACGTAGATCTGGGAGGCAGGATTTTCGCCCACCAGCACGACCGCCAGGCCGGGGCGGTGACCCGCGGCGCTCATCGCCTGAACCGTTTCGGCGACCTCAGCCTTGATATCGCCGGCAATGGCTATGCCATCGAGAACGCGGGGAGCCGTGAGTACATCGACCATGGACTCAGGATAGCTGGACTCAGGAAAGCTGGACTCAGGAAATTGCGGCGATGCGCGGCAGGCGACAGCCTTCATTGAGGAGGGCATTGTGGCGTCCGCCAGGGGACTCTGTGTGTCTCTAAGACCATCATCGTGCCGATACTTACCTAGCGTGGTTACTTTCGTTCACAAATCGGCGGTTTATGTCCCATCTTCAGCAAACTATGCGGGCCTCGTTCCGCTCTAAGCTCTCAATGCCGGCGAAGCGCGGGCAAGAGGGATGCCAGATGAGCGATGGACAAGACAGAGCGTATGTCGAGAAGTTCACCCCCACCGATCTTCTAGCGTTGCGCTCCGAGCTGCTGCGTTCCGGTGTGGACAGCTTTCAAGCGGCTGAGATCGTGTGCAGCTTCCTGAGCGGACGCGGATACGGGATCTCCTCCCTCGAGGCGCGGCATGTGGCCTCCCGAATTGAAGTGCCGGGTGCGACGGCTGAGCACATACAAGCCGAACTGGAGCGCGTTGCCTTGGCGATGTAAGTACGCCTGCGTTTGTAGAACCCGAGCGACAGAAGCGGGCATCTTTGCTTCTAAGCATGGATGCCCAGGTATATTGTCCTTTGCCTGCTTTGCTTTTTGTCGTTCGGTGCACGTGCGCAGACCGGTGCTTCCGTACCTGTGGCAATCACTGTCCTGCGTGATGTGCGTATGTTCGACGGCTTCGGTGGGCCCGTTCGGGAGCACGTAACCGTTGTGCTCGCGCAGGGGCTGATTAGGCAGATCTGCTTCGCCAATCAGCCATGCGCTGTGCCGCAGGATGCTGCAGAAGTGAAGGGTCTGCGCGGCGCGACAGTGATGCCGGGGTTGATCAGCGCGCATACGCATCTGGCGCTGCTGGATGCGCAGGGGCAGTTCAGCCCGGCAGCATACACCGAAGTGGACGTGGCGGCGCAGCTGCAGCAGGATGAGCGATATGGGATTACCACCGTTGTTTCCCTGGGAATGAATCGCGACCTGGTGTGGTCGTTGCGCGACCGGCAGCGTGCCGGGGCACTCGGCGGGGCGACGTTTTATACGGTAGGCCGGGGCATCGGTGTGCCGAATGGGTATCCTCCCAACAGCGCCGGACCGGATCAGCTTGACAGGCCGGCATCAGCGGCGGAGGCGAAGGCGGACGTGGACCGGGCCGCCGATCACCATGCGGATCTGATCAAGATCTGGATCGATTCGAACCATGGCAAGTTCCCGGAGATGAGCGATGCCGTGGTGCGGGCGGTGATTGCTGAAGCGCATGCCCGCGGTCTGCGCGTGGCGGCGCACATTTATGCGCTGGAGGACGCGCGGCGCGTGGTGAAGGAAGGTGTGGATATCCTGGCGCATTCGGTCCGCGACGCCCCGGTGGACCCGGACTTCATTGCGCTGTTGAAGGCCAAGGGCACCTGGTATATTCCGACGCTGACGGTGGACGAGAGTTTCTTCATCTTTGCCGATCAGCCTGAGTTGTTGAGCGATCCGTTGTTGAAGGCGGCGCTGCCGGCCTCGCAGCTGGCCGTGCTGCAAAGTGCGGACTATCGCAACAGGATTGAGTCGGACCCGGCGACCGTTCAGCATCGGAAGGACTTCGCGATTGCGTCGCAGAATCTGAAGCGGCTCTACGACGCGGGCGTGAAGATAGGCTTCGGCACGGATGCGGGGGCAACGCTGGCGCGGGTGCCGGGGTATGCGGAGCATCGTGAGCTGGGGCTGATGGTGCGCGCCGGGCTTACGCCCGCGCAGGCACTGGCGTGCGCGACCTCACACAACGGCGAGATGCTGGGGCTGAATACTGGCGTACTGAAGGTTGGGGATAAGGCTGATTTGTTGGTGATCACGGGCGATCCGACCGCGGACATTGCTGCGGTGAACCACATTATGGCGGTGTATCACGCGGGAATGAGCGTGGGACGGTGAACCGTCCGTACCCATCGATGCGGCGCAGGGCACTCCTGCCTGGGAAGGGCATGGCTTCAGCCCATGCCCTTCCCAGGCAAGTTCATAACACCCCTGGGTGTCCTGTCTTTGAAGTTCGCAACATAAATTGTCATGCTGAGTGAAGCCAAGGACCTGCTTTCTCTTTGGGTAGCAACATTCCTCAGCTTTGAAATTTGCAAAGTACACCGGAACGCCTAGGGAAGCTCTGATCAAGTCAATGGATTGGGCCCGGGCAAAAATGCCCGGGGCTGAAGCCCCTGCATTTGGCCGTTTCATCGTAGGCTGAAGCCCTACGCTCCCTCCCAAAGGCGACGACAAGACTTATTCGGAGATTCCCTAGCAGCGGCTCGTCATCTGCTCCGCCGTTACCGCCGCGCCGATCGCCCGGGTGTTCTGGTCGTCGTCCACGATCTCCAGTTGGTAGCTCTGCAGCGGGCTCATCTTGACCATTTCGTGCATGTACTCGCGCAGGAGGTTCAGGTCGAGAAATCGCACGTTGTAACCGCAGAAATAAAACTTGCCCGCGCCGCCGATGTGAATGCTGGAGGCGGTTGCGGCCGCCAGTGCCCGGTGCCACAGATTGCGAAAATCGCAGCAGCGCTGGTCCGGATCCTTGCGGCGGGTGGCGGCGGCAAAGACCTCCTCCGGCTCCATGTCCAGGAATCGCAGGCGCATCGCGCGATGGCCCATGATGCCTTCCAGATGACCGCGTCCGCCGCAGCCACAGAAGTTTTCGCGCTCGTCCAGCGTCACAGTGGTGTGGCCGGCCTCCCACACGCCTTCGTCGGCCGGGTAGCAGCCGTAGCCGATGCCGGTGCCGAGGGTCCACACACGAACGCGGTGATCCAGCTTGCCGTACTTTGCGGCCAGCCCCGCGGCCATGGCATCCGCGTCGTTGGAGACGATCACCGCTGCCGGCACCCCATGCACCGCCAGCTTACTTTCCAGCAGCTCCGCCATGCGCGCGCCTTTAAGCTGCGGCAGGTTCGGCGCCTCTTCCACCACCCCGTTGCGAATCAGGCCGGGCAAGGCGACGCCAAGCGTGGTTACGCCGGCCTTATCGTCTCCGGCCACCCGGAGCGAGATCTCGCAGATCGCCTCGACCAGCGCATCGGTGTGGAACTCCACTAACGGGCTGTCCTCGGGATCGAAGGTCTTATCGGCTTCCGGAAAACTGAGCAACGATCCGGCGAGCGCGTCATCGACGAACAGACCAGCGTACAGCCGCTCGGCAACGACTACACCGACAGTGCGCCTGCCCTCGGGTGCGCCTTGTTCCGTTTGTTCCAAAATACCCATTGTCTTCATCGGGGCCTCCGAAGCAGAAAAACAAACTAAAAAGGGATAGCAAGACCCGGCTGTGCTTGGATGAGCACGCCGTCGAGCCAGCGTGGAGAGACGTTAGCTTGCCTCACCCATGATCGTCAAACGGAAAAACGCCGGGGCAAACAGCCCGGCGTCTTCCGGTATCGATTCGGCAATCGCGCCGCCCATTCCTGGACGGCGTTTTTCTACTCAAATTTGGCGAGGCGGTTCAGCCCGTTGAAGGCCGCCACCTTGTAGCACTCCGCTAGCGTGGGGTAGTTGAAGACTGTTTCCACAAAGTAATCCAGCTTGCCGCCGAGCGTCATCACCGCCTGCCCGATGTGCACCAGCTCACTCGCGCCCTCGCCGATGATGTGCACGCCCAGCAGCGCGTGAGTCTCGCGGTGGAAGATCAGCTTCAACCGCCCGGTCGTATCGCCCCGGATCTGCCCACGGGCGATCTCCCGGTAGTACGCCACACCGACTTCATAGGGCACGTCCTCCTCCGTCAGCTGCTCTTCGGTCTTGCCCAGAAAGCTGATCTCGGGGATCGTCCAGATGCCGTAGGGGTAGAAGCTCGGGTTGGAGACGATGCTTTCATCGCCGAAGGAGCGCGCCGCCGCAATCCGCCCCTGCTCCATCGATACCGAAGCCAGCGACGGAAATCCGATCACGTCGCCCACGGCAAATACAGTCGGGACCTTGGTACGGAAGTCCTTGTCCACCGGAATGCGGCCGCGGCTGTCGGCTTCAACCCCGATCGCGGGCAGATTCAGCTCGTCGACGTTGCCCTGGCGGCCAACGGCATACAGCAGCGCATCGCCCTGTACCCTCTTCTTCGACTCCAGGTTGGCAACAACCAGGCCGCCGTCGACCTCTTCCACGGACTCGACCTCTTCGTTCAGGCGCATGGTCACGCGCGCGTCGCGCAGGTGATAGCTGAGCGCTTCGACGATCTCCTGGTCGGCAAACTCCAGCAGCCGCGGCCGCCGTTCGATCAGCGTCACGCGCACCCCCAGCGCCGCGAACATGCAGCAGTACTCCACGCCGATGACGCCGCCGCCGACGATAATCATCGTCTTGGGCAGGGTGGTCAGGTTCAGCACCAGATCGGAGTTGATGATGGTCGTGCCGTTGATGGGCACCTTGGGCGAGCTTGCCGGCTTGGTGCCGGTGCCGATCAGGACGTTCTTGCCCTCGTACACGGTCGAGCCCTTGGAGTTCGTCACGCGCACATGCGTGGGGTCCTCAAAGCTGGCGACGCCGGTCAGCATCTCCACGTTGTTGCGGGAAAGCTGGGCCTCGGTGACGTCGATCTCCGTCTTGATGACATGCTGCACGCGGAAGGCAAGGTCCGCCATGGTGATGCGTTCCTTCACCCGGTAGTTCATGCCGTAGATCGATTTGTAGTTGTAGCCGGAGAGGTGCAGCACGGCCTCGCGCATGGTCTTGGAGGGGATGGTGCCGGTGTTGATGCAGGCGCCGCCCACCACCTCGCGCATCTCCACAAGAGCCACACGTTTGCCATGCTTCGCGCCATAAATAGCGGCGCGCTGCCCTGCCGGTCCGGAACCGATGACGATCAGGTCGTACACAATGCCCATAGAGGTAGGGTGATTCTCCTCGGGTTGACTCGGGTTAACGAGCTAAAAAGACGCGCCCCTCAGGGACCGCCAGGGGTGTGGGTCGCGCTTCTGCCTGAGCTTGGGCTGGAGCTTGATCCGGGGTTGCCGCTCACTATCATAGACCTGCGCGGCGGGTGCGCCGTATAGGACAGCGCGGGGAGGAGGCTGACAGGATGGTTGTAGTCAACAAACCGGCATTTCTGCGCTGTGCCATCACGGATCTCAGCCCCTCACCGGACACCCCCGCGGGCCGCATGGCGCGGCTTCGCGAGCAGGTACGGCGCTGGGCTGCTGACGGTATCGATTTTGTGCAACTGCGGGAGAAGCAGCTCCAAAGCGGCGAGCTGCTGACTTTGGCGGAGACAGCCATGCAGGTCTTGCGCGAGGAAGCAACGGAGCGGGACGGTTTGCGAAGCACGCGGCTCCTGGTCAATGGACGGGCTGATGTCGCCGCGGCCGCCGGGGCGGACGGGGTTCATCTCACCGCCCGCCCCGGCGAACTTACTCCCGGGCAGGCCCGGCGCGTCTTCGCGGCCGCAGGGTTGCCTCCGTGCTTTGTCAGTTGGAGCTGCCACTCCCTCCCCGACGTGGCCATGGCCTCGAAAGCCGGCGCAGACCTCATCCTCTTCGGTCCGGTCTTTGAAAAACGCCTTGCGGGCGAGGTCGTGGTCGCCGGTCTCGGGCTTACAAGGTTGAATGAAGTCTGCGACCTAGCCGGACCGCTTCCGGTGCTTGCTCTCGGAGGCGTTACGGAGCACAATCTCCAGACCTGCCTGGAGGCGGGAGCGGCTGGCGTAGGAGCCATCCGCCTATTCGCCTAAAGCGCTGCTTACTGCAGCTGCGCAATCCCGATGCCGCCCGGAACTGAGCCGGTCGGCGCGGAGCTATACGCGCTCAGCCGGCCATCGCTGCCGATTGCAAAGATCGCCACGCTGTTCGTAGACTCCTGGGAGACATACGCCAGCTGTCCTGATGGATCGACCAGCATCTGCCAGGGTTGGCCGGGGCTGGGAACATTGGCTGGGGTCATGGGCGTGAGGCTGCCGTCAGCCGCGTTGCGCACAAACTGGGAGACGGTTCCCTCACCTCGGTTGACAACGTACATGAATTTTCCCGGGGGATCGAACGCAATCGAGGTCGGCTCAACGCCGGATGGTGTAAAGGGTGTAGCCGCGGCGGTGAGCACCCCGCTCGCCTGGTCGATGACAAAAAGATGCAGCCGATCGTAAAGCCTGTCCGCCACATAAAGGAACTGCCCGCTGGGATCGACCTTCGCTGTGAATGGATCTCCCACGCTGGTGACGCTGCCTGGACTGGTGGGCGTCAGAATGCCCGTGGTCTGGTCGATGGTGTAACTGGTGACGGATCCGAACTCATTACACGAGTATAAGAACCGTCCTTTCGGGTCCATGGCCACGGCCCCGGGCTGGTTGGTTGGGTCATCGATGCCAGGGTTTACCTTGGTCGGGATCGAGGCCGGGCTGGTCGGAACCAAGAGGCCCGTGTGACTGTCGACCGTGTACATCGAGATCGTGTTGTCGTTGGTGTTGGCCGTGTACGCAAAGCGGCCCAGCGGATCGATGACTATGTACTGCGGCAACGCTCCGGTGGGCACCGTTGCGGGCGACAAGGGCGTCAGCAGTCCGCTGCCGGTGTTCACCTGAAACATGGAGATCGTGTTGTCGCGGATGTTGGGCACGTACACATACCGGCCCGAAGGATGCACAACCAGGCTCTCCGGATGATCTCCGACCGGAACCGTCGCCGGAACCGTCGGTGTCCAGATTCCAGCCGCGGAGACGGTGAACATGGAGACGGAGTTCGAGTAATCATTCTCGACATACGCGAAGCTGAGCTTGGAGGTGGGCGGCGGGTTGGGAGGCGCCGGAACCGGAACCGGCGTTGGAGTCACGGGCACCGGGCCAACCGGAGCCGCATCGATCGGCTCCCGAATCGTCGTGCACCCGTTCAGGCTCGCAAGAGCCAGCGCAAGCACCGCACATGCAAGGACGGTACCAGATAGACGCACTTCGCTTTGCCACCGCCGCATGATCTCTCGTTTCGTCGCAATCCCTGTTGCTGGCGAGTGTAACCGCAGGAGCAGGACCGCGCGTAACCTTCTATTGAAAAGAAGTTTGCCCTCCCGTGCATCCTGAAGCCGGTATACCCGCGAACCCTGCTTCGGTTCCACCACCCGGTATTTCCCTGCACCTCCATGCGAAAATATAGGGGTTATGGTCATCAAACCGGCCCAGCTTCTCGATGAACCCCTGCCTCTGAACGTTCCTATTCCTGAAGGCGCGATCGATTATGGCCCCGATGTCCGCCAGGTGGGTCCGCTCGCGGTCAGCGGCCGGGCGGAGCTGCTGGTCGAGCACCGCGGCCATAAAGAGACTGTGGAAGACATTCGCGTCCGGGCGAAGCTCGCCGGGCAGTTTGAACTGCTCTGCGCGCGATGCCTGACGGCGGTGCCCATGCCCCTGCAGGCCGAGTTTGACCTGATCTTCCGCCCCGGCGGCGTGGATGCTGAACTCGGGGAACACTCGATCACCGAAGACGAGACGGAAATCGGGTATTATGAGAAAAGCGGCCTGCCGCTGGAGGACGTCGTGCGCGAGCAGGTGCTGTTGACACTGCCTGGACGAGCGCTCTGCCGGGAGGACTGCAAGGGTCTTTGTCCGCACTGCGGCGCCGACCGCAACGCTGGTGACTGCGGGTGCGATCAATCCGCCGTCGACTCCCGCTGGCATGCGTTGGCCGGTATCGCCGCCGCCAAGTCCTGAGCTCCGCAAGAGTTTTCCAGGCCGACCGCAGGCGCTCTGTGTGCCGGCCGGCCATATTTGATTTTTTGAGAGGTTTCCCATGCCGAATCCGAAACGGCGCCATAGCAAGCAGCGCACCGCCAAGCGCCGCTCCCATGACTTCCTGATCCCCACCGGCGTCTCCGCCTGCCCCAACTGCGGCGAGCGCAAGCTGCCCCATCGCGCCTGCAAGAAGTGCGGCGAGTACAAGGGCCGCGCTGTCGTTCCGGTTAAGGAAGTCGTCTAATCCTGTTACCTGGTTGTGATGAGCCCGGGATAGCCTTATCCCGGGCCGCTTCGCCTTTCCGGAGACGCCCCAGCGACCGCATGCCGATTGACATCGTTCTGGACGCCATGGGATCCGACAAGGCTCCCGACCCCGAGATCCGCGGGGCCATCCTGGCCTGCCGCACACTCGACGTCCGCGTCTTCCTCACCGGGCCGGAGGACGCTCTGCGTCCGCGGCTGCGCGAGTGCCTGAAAGCCGACGAAAGCAAGCAAGGCCTCCAACTCCCCGGCACCAAACCCATCCGCCTGCCCATCTTCATCAAGCAGGCCAGCGAGTGGATCAGCATGGAGGACAAGGCTGCCCAGGCCGTACGCTCTAAGCGCGACAGCTCCATGCGCGTCGGCCTGAAAATGGTACGGGAAGGCCGCGCAGGCGGCTTTGTGACCGCCGGGAACACGGGCGCGGCCATGGCAACGGCAAAAATGGTGCTCGGCTCCCTTGCGGGCGTCGACCGTCCCGCCCTGACCACAGTTCTCCCGACCGCAACGGGCAGCCCCTGCGTCTTCCTGGACGTCGGGGCCAACGTCGATTGCGATGCGAACAACCTTCTCCAGTTCGCCGTGATGGGCCATCTGTACGCCCAGAACGTCCTGCACATTGAAAAGCCCCGCATCGGCCTGCTCTCGATCGGTGAGGAGGAATCCAAAGGCAATGCCCTCACCCACGAGACCTTTCCTCTTCTCCGCGACCTTGCCGCGCGAGAGGGCCTGAACTTTATCGGCAATGTTGAAGGCCGCGACCTTTACAACGGCCACGCAGACGTTGTCGTCGCCGACGGTTTCATCGGCAACGTCGCCCTAAAGACCAGTGAGGGACTCGTCAAACTGGTGCGCACCACCTTGCGCGAGAGCCTCAAATCCACCGTTACCGCACAGGTGGGCGCCCTGCTGAGCCGCAAAGCCTTCGACACCTTCAAGAAGCGTTTCGATTACTCCGAATACGGCGGCGCGCCGCTGCTGGGTCTGCGCGGCATCTGCATCGTGGGCCACGGCTCTTCCAATGAGCGAGCCATCATGAACGGGATCCGGGTTGCCGCCGAGTTCGCGGCGAATGAGGTAAATCCGGCGATCGAAGCAATGCTTGCCGACCGGCTGGATGCCGCCGCGCCACAAGCCTAAGCGTGAAGCTGCAATCCCGCACCGCGCTTACGACTGCATTGGCTTGCCCTCAAATCGACCGGCTGCTCCCTTCTCGATCTTGAGGAGTTCGTACTCCGAACCACTGTCGTACACCAGCACGAGACCCACCAGGTGAAAGATGGCGAAAAACTGCGACCAGGTGATGGGTTGCAGGTTTTCCTCTGCAACCGGCGCATCGCCGAAGACAAACCCCAGCATCGCCGGCTCGCCGTCCTCCAGATACGGAGATCTTTGCACTGGATGGGCATTGCGCATGGCTGCCCAGCGCCGGATCTCCTGTTCATCATTGGTGGTTTTGCGCATGATTTTTCCTCGCCTGGACGATGCTGTCGTTCAAGAAATGATCGTTCTCTTACCTTTGTGATTGTGATGCAGAGCCGTCACGCGCAATCACAAATTGTTCGCGCAGCAGCCACGGCCAGCCGTGGCCTCTTCCATGAAGGGCAGCACCTTCCCGGCAGGTCTCCTAAACATCTCGGGGTCTGCATTGACTTGCTGAAAACGTCTTCGTCTGGACGCAAACCGTCTCTTGCCGACGGCCAAAGCCGGGCATCATCGTGACAGCGGCTGCCATCCAAGGTCCGTGTACGCAAGCAGGTGCGGCGTCCGCAAGAGCGATGCCCCTATCCCACAACAGCTCAGATCGAGCAGCTCCTTGGAGGCTCCCGCAATGCCAGAGGTCATCTCCCCGACCCAACTTCCCGTCTTTCCCGCCGGTGCGGGGAAGGGCGCACACTTCGAACCTCTGCCCCAGGACGTGAAGGGCGGCAAGGTCCGCGCACACACGCTGCAGACGGTCAACGCCGATCGCCAGACGCTGTACAAGATGTGGCGCGACGTCACGAATGCCCCCAAGTTCCAGGAGTATGTCGTCTCCGTGGAGGTCAAGTCCGCCACCCGCAGCACTTGGACCTTCGGCGACCCCGAGGACCCGAAGGCAAAGCGTATCAGCTATGACACCGAGGTCTTCGAGGATGTACCCGGCGAAAAGATTGCCTGGCGCTCGATCGACACCTCCTTCAATGAGCAGGGCGAAGTGCGCTTCGAGGATGCCCCCGGAGGCCGCGGCACCCGCGTCACCCTAACCGAGGACATCGAGGTTCCCGGCGGCCGTCTGGCGGTCGCCGCCGCGGCACTTACCCGGCGCACACCGCGCCAGATTGTCATAGAAGACCTGCGCCATTTCAAGGAACTGGCAGAGTCCGGTGAAATTCCGAGCGTCGTCAATAACCCTCATGGCCCACGCGGTTTCTCCGGATCGGTCAAAGCGCGTCTCTACGGCGAGAACAACCCCACGCCGCCGGGCACCAGCGTTCTCGACACGGCCAGGGCAGCGACCAGCGATCCCGTTTAGTCCTTCCTGTTTTCCGCCATTTTTTCTGTCATCCCCGCAGGGGATCTGCTTCACCGGCTCGCCAAGTACGCCAGCGCAGCCCCAATCGCCACCGGAGAATCACAATGAAAGCTGTTTGCTGGATGGGCAAGTCCGATGTTCAGACACTCACTGTGCCTGACCCCAAAATCGTCAACCCGCACGATGCAATTCTTCGCGTCACGCGCACTGCCATCTGCGGGTCCGACCTCCACCTCTACGACGGCTATATCCCCACCATGGAGTCCGGCGACATCCTCGGCCATGAGTTCATGGGCATTGTCGAAGAGGTTGGCCCGGAGGTTAAAAACCTCAAGCGCGGCGACCGCGTTGTCGTTCCCTTCACGATCGCCTGCGGCAACTGCTTCTTCTGCAAGGGCGACCTCTGGAGCCTGTGCGACAACACCAACCCCAACGCCCAGGTCGCCGAGACCATGTACGGCTACACCGGCTCCGCGCTCTTCGGCTACTCGCATATCTACGGCGGCTACGCCGGCGGCCAGGCACAGTACGTGCGCGTGCCGCACGCCGATGTCGGTCCCATCAAGATTGAGTCCGATCTGCCCGATGAAAAGGTGCTCTTCCTAAGCGACATCTTCCCGACCGGCTACATGGGCGCGGAAAACGGCAATATCAAGCCCGGCGACACGGTCGCGGTCTGGGGCTGCGGCCCTGTTGGCCTGTTCGCCATTGCTTCCGCGTACATGCTCGGCGCCGAGCGCGTCATCGCCATCGACCGCTTCCCCGAGCGGCTGCGCCTGGCCCGCGAGTACTGCGGCGCCACCACGATCAACTACACCGATAAGGATATCGTCATCGTCGAAGCGTTGCGCGACCTCACCGGCGGCATCGGCCCCGATGTCTGCATCGACGCCGTCGGCATGGAAGCGCACTCGGGCACGGTGGTCGGCATGTACGACAAGATCAAGCAGACGCTGCTGCTCGAAACCGATCGCCCGTTCGTTCTCCGTCAGGCTTTTCAAGCGATTCGCAAGGGCGGTACTCTCTCCATTCCCGGCGTCTATGGCGGCATCCTCGACTCCGTGAACTTCGGCGCGGCCTTCGGCAAGGGCATTCACATGGCCATGGGCCAGACCCACATGATGAAGTACCTGAAGCCCCTGCTGCAGCGCATCGAAAACAAGGAGATCGACCCCAGCTTTCTGATCTCGCATCGCTGCGGCATCGAAGAGGTCGGCGACATGTACAAGATGTGGCGCGATAAGCAGGACGGCGTCACCAAAATCGTCATCGACCCCTGGCAGGACCACCTCGGCCAGCCCGTCAAAGCTGCCTGATCGCAATCTAACCGCAACAAAACCGGGTGCCCCATCCTCACGACGGCTTCACCGTCGTTGGGGTGGGGCTGCGGCACCGAACAGCAGATTCCTTCGGAAAGGACAGAAAGAAAGGCCAGAGCACCTTTATAACGTATGAGTAATTTGCTCCAGACCGCAGATTGAGTTCCAAGTAAGCTGGACCTGTGCGACGCTGCATCGCCATTCTGCTGTTCGCGGCCTTTATCCTGTCCTTTGTTCTGTCTGCGCTCGCGTTAGGACAAGGCGAAGTGGCCGGCCTGCCCGCTTGCTGCCGCAGAAACGGCGCGCATCACTGCGCCATGAACATGGCCGAGCGCATGCAATTGTCAAAGAGCGAAGATGGAAATGCAAAAGCACCTCGCTGGCAGGCGCCGCTGCAGCGCTGCCCCTTTTGCCCGGCTACCGCAGCCTCGTATCACCTGCAAACCCTCCTTGCACCCGCTACACAGGCGAACGCAGTAGCATTTTTCAGCCATCCGGCCGGCACCGTGCAAACGGAGTCGAGGCGTCGCATCTCCCGCGACCGCTCCCGCCAAAAGCGCGGCCCTCCCGTTGTGTCTCTCGCCTAACTAGAAAGAAAGTTACGCGCCTCAGCCTCGTTTCTGCGTTCTCTTCAACGCATCAGGAACAAGGCAATGTTGAGCGCCTTTCCGGCCAGGAGCGCTGCCATGTGCAGCGTCGTCCGCCCCACGCGAGGACACATGTTTCCTGCACTTCTATGCGAATTCACCCAGCTCATCTCCCGCATTTTCTTACTCCTTCACGACGTCACTTCTCTCTGCTTGCCTTTATCGGCATCCTTTCCGCAAACTTTAGCTTTCTTTCGCCGCTTGCTCATGCCACGCTGTTCGCCGACATCTCCGGCGTGGTGCACGATGTGCAGCACCATTCACTCGCCTCCGCGCAGGTCGAGCTCACAGCCAGCCACTCCGCCTTCCACGTCAGCGCACAGACGGGGCCCGACGGCAGCTTCCGCTTTCCCGCCGTGCCCTTCGGCGAATACACCCTGATCGTCCGCCATCCCGATTTCGAGACTGTCTCCGAAGCCATCACCGTCGCCTCCGGCACCTCACCGGTTCTGCACATCGCCTTACCCATCGCCACTGTTGCCGAGACCGCCAACGTCACGGGTGCACAGTCCGCCGCCGACAGCGGCTCTGTGACCCCGACCGTTCTGCTCAGTCAGGGGACCATTCAGAACACACCCGGCGCGGCGCGCGGCGACTCGCTCGCCATGATCACCGACTACGTGCCCGGCGCCTACATCACGCATGACATGCTGCACATGCGCGGCGGCCACCAGGTCAGCTGGCTGCTCGACGGCGTGCAGATCCCTAACACCAACATCGCCTCCAACCTCGGCCCGCAGGTCGACCCGCGCGATATCCAGTACCTGCAGATCGACCGTGGCAGCTACTCCGCCGATCTCGGCGACCGCACCTACGGCATCTTCGACGTGAACCCCAAGAGCGGCTTCGAGCGCAACCGCGAGGGCGAGCTCATCGCCACGGCCGGCAGCGCGCTGGAGACAGACAATCATCTCTCCTTCGGCGATCACCCCCCACGCGCCGCCTACTACCTCAGCGTGGACGGCAACCGCAGCGACTACGGACTCTCCCCACCTATCGAGCAGGCCGTCCACAACGCCGAAGACGGCTACGGCAGCTTTGGCTCCTTCATCCTAAACAAGGATGCCAAGGACCAGTTCCGCCTGCTCACGCAACTCCGCACCGACTTCTTCCAGATCCCACACGACCCCGACAGCAACGACTACGAAAACCAGCTCTACGATTCCAGCGGCCTGCGCGACAGCCAGCACGAAACCGACGGCGTCGCCGCCTTCACCTGGGGTCACAGTTTTAACACCAGTACCGTTTTGAATATCTCACCCTTCTTTCACTACAACAGCGCCAACTACACACCCAACCTCAACGACACCCCCACGGCCACCACTTCCGATCGTGCCTCCAGCTACGCCGGGGTGCAGGCCGGCCTCACCGGCGATATCGCCCGCAACCATCTCCAAGCCGGTCTTTACGCCTGGGGCCAGCACGACAGCGATCTGTTCGCTGTCTCCTTTAACGACGTAACGGCGGAAAACTTTAGGGAGTCCGATTCCGCGACAGGCGGCCTGGTTGAGGAGTACGTCTCCGACAGCTACAAGCCAACCTCGTTCCTTACGCTGACCGCCGGGTTGCGCCAAAGCTACTTTTCCGGCTCCGGATTCACGGAAACAGCCACCTATCCTCGTTTTGGCGCCGGGGTGGAAGTCCCCCGACTCCATTGGGTCTTCCGCGCTTTTTACGGCCACTTCTACCAACCGCCGCCGTTGGTCACGGTTTCTGGATCGCTGCTTGCCTATGCGAACAGCGGTGGCACAGGTTCGCTCCGCTGGGTGGGGAACGCGATGAAGAACATCAGTTCGGCGTACAAATTCCCTACAAAGGCTGGCTTCTTGATGCCGACACCTTCCAAACCGAGGCCTCGAACTTCCTCGACCACTCCAACATCGGTGAATCCAGCATTTACCTTCCCGTGACGGTCGCGGGCGCGCTCATGCAAGGCTGGGAGTTGACGCTGCGTTCGCCGCGCCTGTGGAGTCGAGGGCAGGCACATCTCGCCTACTCCAACCAGATCGCGAAGCAGTGCGGCCCCATTACGGGCGGTCCTGGCTCATACCCGATTCCATCGCCGCACTGCGATCCTGCGCTTGGCTACACACCGCTCGATCACGACCAGCGCAATACGCTCAACGTCGGCGGCTACCTCGCACTGCCACTGCACAGCAGCGCCTCGACGAACGCCTACTACGGCTCCGGCTTCACGAACGGCTACCCCGGCCCACCCTCACCCTACAACGGCGCCTATCTGTCTCAGCACACCACCTTCGACCTGCAACTAACGCACACCTTCAACGAAAACCTCACCGCGTCCGTCAACGCGACGAACGTAGCCAACCGCCGCGTGCTGCTCGATAACAGTCTCACCTTTGGCGGCTTTCATGAGAATGATCCACGGCAGATCTATGGCGAAATCCGCTGCCGGTTCCACTATTGAAGCTCATGAACAGTCCTGGCAATACCAGCTTCTCGCGCTCACATTGATGGACCACCACTGAAGCTTTACATCTAGCGGCGATGCCCGCTACTGCTGACATTTGGGGCAGTACACCGTGGTGCGGCCACCGACGATGAGCTTCTTGAGCGGGGTCGTGCAGTCGCGGCAAGGCTCACCGGCGCGGCCGTAGACCTTGTGCTCGATCTGGAAGAAGCCGCGGACCCCGGCGGCGTCCACGTAGTCGGAAACCGAGGAGCCGCCAAGCGCGATGGCGCGGGCCAGCACGGCCTGCAGGGCGCCAAGGAGGCGGTCGAGCTCCGCATGCGTGAGTCGCCCGGCGGCCCTGCGGGGGCGGATGCCGGCGCGGAACAGGCTTTCGTCGGCGTAGATGTTGCCGACGCCGTGAACGAGCGACTGATTCAACAGAGCGGCTTTGATGGCGAGCTTGCGGCCGCGGAACAGCTTAGAAAAGTCAGCGGGGGAGATGGTGGTGGGTTCGGCGCCGGGCCCGGCGTAGCCGCCCGCGGCCTCCGGGGTGGGATGCACGATGCTGAGCCGGCCGAAACGGCGCGGGTCGGCGAAACGAAGTTCGCGGGCGCCGCTCAGGGTGAGGACGGCGTGGGTGTGCGGCGGCCAGGGAACCTCGGGCTCGGAGACGAGCAGGCGGCCGGTCATGCCGAGATGCACAAGCAGCTGTGCGGTAGGCTTGCTTTTCTTTCTGTCATTCCCGAAGGGAATCTGCTGTTGGGGTCTGGACGGCAAACCCAAATCGACCACGACCGTCTTTCCCACGCGCCGAACCCGCTCGATCCTCGCGCCCGTAAGGGTCTGAACGATCTCCTCTTCGGGCGACTTGAAGGTTTGGGGCTTGCCGCTGGTCCAAACTCGCTCGATACGCTGGCCTGCAACGCGCGCATGGACGCCGTTGGCCACTGTCTCGACTTCGGGCAACTCGGGCACGGGAAATTCGATGCGTCTGCGTTTGCTGAGGCTTCAACTGCTACCCGGAGTGGGCTCCGATGCATGGCGTTTGCGCTTGGACGGTCATGCTGAGGAAATGAGGAGCCGAGGGGTCGAGGAGTGAGGGTTAGTTCAGCTGTGGGCGGTGCCTGCCGGAGCGGGCGCGGTAAAAGACGTAACCCAGCGCGTTGAGCAGGGCCGTGGTGCCGAGAATCTTGGCCGCGAAGCCGCCGGGGCTGGCCACATCCAGAAACGGATAGGCGTTGAAGACGAGGATAAACAGGGTCGTCAGTACGCCGACACCGCAGACGGCGGCAACCCAGCGCGGCAGGCTCATGCGCAGCGATTTTCTGCCGATAAGGGGAATGAGGAACATGGCGAGATAGGCGAGCGCGTAGAGCTCGGAGGAGGTGTCGTTGAGCACGGCGAAGGCTTCCGCTGCGTGGACGCCCGCGGAGCCGAGTACCAGCAGGCCGGCGACCGTGACGGTGGTCACGGTGATGGAGTTCACGGGGGTGCGGAAGCGCGGATGGAGCCGCGCGAACCAGTCCGGCACCAGGTGGTCCCAGCCGGCGGCCATGGGCAGGCGCACGACGCCGGTAAAGATGAAGCTGGCCGCGCCGAGAATGCGGATCTGCAGCAGCAGAATCGCGAGTTTGCCGATCCAGGCGGCCCAGCCGGAGGCGCCGAAGGCGAGCGAAAGCGTCTGCGGAATCGGGGCGACGTAGTTGATGGCGACGCCCGCATGCAGTTCGTGAAAGGACAGGACGGAGGCGGTGCCTAGGACGAACATTAGGAAAACAATGGGTGAGGCGATGACAACGGAGCGGCCGATATCGCGGTTGGCGGCATGGGTTTCGCCGGCCATGATGGCGATGTACTCGAGCCCGGAGGCGGCGAAGAGGGTTTGGCCGAGCAGGCTGAGCGAGGTGGCGTCGCGGGCGGGCAGATGAAAGCTCAGCGGAGCGTAGTGCAGCTGCGCTCCGTGCAGCCCCGTCCCATAAATCCAGGCCCACAGCGGCGAGACGATCAGCAGGGCAAACACGGCCAGCATCGCGGCACCGCTAACGTTGTGAATCCACTTGCCCAGGGCGAGCCCGCGACGGGCGGTCCAGGCCAGCAGCAGGAGGTAAGCGGTTAACAGGAGCGCGATCATCGGTTTGTTCTCGGGCAATCCGGCTGCCCTTGGACCCAGGAGATAAGCCAGTTCGCTGGGCATCTGCACGAGCAGAAGGGCGATGACGACCAGACCATAGGCCCAGACATTCCATGCTGTCATGAATCCGGTCGTGTCACCGAAGGCCCGCCGCGCCCAGACGTAGAGCCCGCCTTCGAGCGGCATTTCGCGGTTGAGGAAGTACACCGCCACGGCCATGGGCGTGTAGAAGAGCCCAAAGGCGATCAGCCAGGCGACCAGCTGCGCATGGCCCAGCCCCGCGGCGATGCCCACCCAGGAGCTGCCGACGACGGTGAGGATCTGCGCCAGCACCAGATCGCGCAGGCGCAGCTGGCGGGGCAGGACATGCGTGTTCGTGGAGACTGGATCCGGCTCGGTGGCGAGGAGGGAGTCAGTGCGCGCGCTCACTGAGGGCATAGTCGCACAGATTTGGCGCTGGGTACGCTAAGTTGCGTCACACCGCCGCACCAGCGTGCAAAGGAGTGATATCCGGCGGCACCCGCTCGTCACCGGCCCCTCGACCTTGTTCCCTCAAACCGAGCCCATGATCCTCTTCCCGCTTAAGCCTAACCATAAGCACGTTAAAGCCCACCCGAAGCCCTCGCCACGCTTCATAAGCGCGCCGCCAAAAAGCAGCAGGAGTACACGAAGCCGTCTACGAAATCCCCTCATGCCAAAGCAATGTTTTCGCTGAAATCGTTCACAGATGTTCAGTCGCCAACGGCATCGAACAGTGTTCGCTCGGATAAGCGCTCCCGAGCTACTTGGCAGAAGTGCTGGTCCTGCTCAATGCCTATGTAGTGCCTTCCGCACTGTTTTGCAGCTAAGAGGCTCGTGCCACTTCCGCAAAAAGGATCCAGCACGAATTGTCCTTCACGTGTTGTAAGCTCTACCAAGGCTTTCATCAAGCGAAGTGGCTTTTGCGTGGGGTGCAAACCACCCTCCCCACGTTCCATTCCGCACAAGAGAACGTTATTGGGCAGAACCTGATATTTCAGCAGAGCCTCTTCGTTGTAAGCGCCAACGCCATGGACACGAACGTTGTCGGCGATCGTAGTCCCGATTGGATAGGGTTTGACAAACCATAGTATTGGCTCGAAAGTCGGTCTTAGATTACCAATTTTCCATCCGGACCACTCCTGCTTGCTTTGCAGATCACCCCGACGATCGAATACAACGCTCAATCGTTGTGCACGGTGGGCAGCTTGGTCTCTCGTCCAAGCAAGCATGTCCTTGTAGGTAAATCCTGTGTCTTCGAGCGCCGAAATGCAACGATGTGCGAGACGCCTCCCAGCGAAAACAATGGCCGAGCCACCCGGCTTCAATACCCTCAACCACTCAGGTGCCCAGGTACAGCACCACTCGTAGTATTGGGCCGGGATTTTGCGGTCCGCTTCAGACCAGCCATTCAGCGGCTTACCTCTTTTTTTAAAAACATCTCCCGCGCGTTCCTGTGCTGGGCTTGAACCGAGGTACGCCGAATTTGAGTTACTGTGAAGGACATCCCAATCGTCTACTCCAATTCCGTAAGGAATATCACTCAGAATGAGATGGCAGGTCTCAGTTGGCAGGCTCTTCATTACCGACAAGGATTTCCCTTGGAAGATAAAGTCGTACGTCATACGAGCTCCATGAGACCGTTATCTCGAACAGACCGAATCACGGCTTCTCTGGCGTCGATCTTCCTTAATTTTATGAGAGAAGCAATGGCCTCTTGGTGAGACATGCGCAGATATCTGCTGCGTTCAGTCGAGAGCGTTACTAAGCCCTCCTGTTTTGCATCCTCCACAGCCTCACTCGCGGCCTGCTTTTCTGTTCTCCATAGCTCGGAAATGGCTTGATCGAACGCCAGCACAGTGGTGTTCACTGCTCGCCAATAGGCTTGCGCTTCCTTTGAAGGGTGAAGTGTCGCCGTGACCTTGAGTATCTTGGTCAGTAGTTGCCTCGCTTTCTCGGGCGAAGCTCGTTCTGCATACGCCGTCAAAAGTGCAAGGTGTGAAAAGGAGAAGATACACACGTCATCGGCAATTGCTTGACGATAGATCTGGCTTGAGCTGGCAGGCAATTGATACAGAGGACAGATGAGAATCGCGTGTTCACGATGGAACTTCCATTTGTGCATTGAAGGTATTTTGAAGTCTTTTGCATTCTTCGCTGTTCTACTAAGCCGAAATGCTTTAGCGTCCGCAACGAACTCGTAGTCATCGCAGAAGCACTCCACATCTGCGGCATCTCCTCGCTCGGTCAAGACCAAGGACCGTATGCCCAGTCGAGCGAAGGCAGCACTTGCCAGCGTGTCCGTATATTTAGAATAGAGCTTTTCTTCACTTGAATCGTGACCATAGGCCTCCGGTATCGCGCCACAAAGCCTCAAGTGGTTTCGGAGTCCCTCGCCTCCGGTACTGGCAAGTTCGGTTTCCAAAGTGTTAAGCAGCCGGCTGGAATCAGCAAAAAAGTTTCCACGACTTTGCTGAATGTCGCTTATCCAGCTTTTACGGATAGCGAGTGCTGTGGGCGAAATGATCACGTTCGTCCTCTCGCTACCGAGTATATGGGCTTTGCTGAATGCTCAGTCGAAGGTAGCAGTACCGGGTCACCACCAATGCCCGCTCCGGCATCACTAACTACCTCAACCGCGAAGACGATCCCGATATATCCTCCGCCTCATCGGCCAGGTGATTACCGTCTCCGTGGAAACCAACAAGATTGTCGCCGGTCTGCCCGGCCTTGGCTTGCCGAAGGAAGGCTGATGCTCGGGCTCAGGTTGAGTTGGGATGCCCGGTGAGGTCGGGGCGATTTCGGACTCCAGCAGGGGGTGCCGTAGCATGGGATTGCGGAAACATAGTGGACGGGTCAGAGATCGCTAGAGGGACCGTCCGAAATCCTTGTCCAGGAGTCCAAGTGAGTCAGTTGTCCGATCAGGCAAGCCAAGCCGACCTGTCATCCGTCAGGTCCCGCCGTCCGTCCGCCGTCATTTTGGGAGCCCAGTGGGGCGATGAGGGTAAGGGCAAGATCGTCGATGTGCTCAGCGAGCGGTTCGACATTGTCGCGCGCTATGCGGGTGGACACAACGCCGGGCATACGGTCATCATTGAGGGCCGCAGATTTGTGCTGCAGCTGATTCCGTGCGGGGTTCTGCGGCCGGGCTGCAAGGGCGTGATCGGCAACGGCGTGGTGCTGGATCCGGCGGCGTTTCTGGGCGAGGTGAAGAAGCTGCGGGAGGCCGGTCTGCCGATCGAAGGTGGACCCGCGGGCCAGCTGTTTGTCTCTAATCGAGCGCAGGTCATTCTGCCCTACCATCGCATGATCGAGCTGGCGGCTGAGACCGCGCCGGGGCGGCAGCCGATCGGAACGACGCGGCGGGGCATCGGGCCGGCGTATGAGGACAAGATTCACCGCAATGGATTGCGGGTGGTGGATCTGCTGAACTCGTCGCTGCTGCGCACGCACATCACCAACGCCTGCAACGAGAAAAATACTATCGCTCATGCGCTGTTCGGCACCGAGCCGCTCGACCCCAAGCAGATGTATGAAGAGTATGCCCGGCTGGCCGAGCAGATCGCGCCGTTTGTCACGGACACGGCGGTGCTCCTGAACCACGCGATCGACGAAGGGCAGAATGTCATGTTTGAGGGCGCGCAAGGGGCACTGCTGGATATCGATCATGGCACGTATCCGTTTGTCACCAGTTCGTCGTCCACGGCGGGCGGGGCGGTCACGGGCACTGGAGTTGGCCCGACGCGGATCGGCACGGCAATTGCCGTGACCAAGGCGTACGTGACGCGGGTGGGCGAGGGGCCGTTCCCGACGGAGATCTCGGACGCCTCGGGCGACCTGCTGCGGGCGCGGGGGCAGGAGTTTGGCGCGGTGACAGGGCGGCCGCGGCGCTGCGGCTGGCTGGACCTGCCGCTGCTGCGCTACTCCAACATGATCAATGCCACCGAATGGCTGGTTGTGACCAAGCTGGATGTGCTGGATGAGTGCCCGGAGATCCCGGTCTGCACCGGCTACAAGATCGATGGCAAGCTGACGGACGTGATTCCGGCCGACGTGCGGGGGTTTAAGGCGATTGAGCCGGTGTACACCAAGCTGCCAGGCTGGAACACGTCCACACTGGGCGTTACGGACTTCGATGCCCTGCCCAGGACCGCGCAGGAGTACATGCATTTCATCGAGCGGGAGTCCGGCGCGAAGATCGGCATGATCTCCACCGGGCCCGACCGGGCGCAGACCATGACGTTTCCCGCTTTTGAACAGGTGTTCGGCTGAGAGCTTATCCATGATCTCGTTCACCGTTCGAATGCGGTTTCGTCCGGAAGACCGCCGCAATGTTGCGGAGATGCTGCGCGAGCTGACGCTGGCCTCGCGCACCGAGCCGGGCTGTGCAACCTATGTGGCGCATACGGTTGAATCCGACCCGGACACCGTGCTGATTTATGAGCAGTACCGGGATGAAGCTGCTCTGGAGGCGCATCGGGCGACGGCTCACTTCGAGCAGTTCGCCACCCAGGGGTTGTATCCGCTGATGGCGGAGCGATCCGTGGAGCAACTCGCGGCTTTGGCCTGAGCGTCTGTATCTTCATCCGGGGGTGACGCTTTGAGTTCCGGTGTGAACGCTGGGTCCGCCGTCTACTCCCTTTGTGGTAGAGGATACCCTTTGACTCGCCGCTGCCCACGGGTCTACTATCCGCCCATGCATGGGATGAGTCCCTCATCACGTTGGCTCACAGCGATTCTGGTTGTCGCGCTGACGGGTTCTGTCGCCTGGGCACAGCGGCACGAGCGGCATGAGCGGAAAAGGGTGGAGCGCGCCGAGATCTCAGCCCTGGAACAGCAATGGTGCCAGGCACAGCTCTCGGAGGACATCCCGGAGATGGACCATCTGCTCGCGGACGATTTTCTGGGCATCACGGCCGGGGGCCAGGTGGTGACCAAGACGCAGCAGCTGGACCGGATGCGCAGCCGGCAGCTCGACATCACCAAGCTGGATACAACGGAGACCAAGATCAAAATCAGCGGCAATCTGGCGGTGGTTACCTCGCTGGTGAAGCTGGACGGGACTTCGAACGGTGCTCCCCTGCATGGCTTTTTTCGCTCGACGCGGGTGTACCAGCGTGTGCCGGGAGACAGATGGAAGATCACGAACTTTGAGGCGACCCGCATACCCGACAGGGGAGGAATGTACGGGGCTAGATCTCCGCAGGCAAGCTCCGCAGTGCCTCTCTCAATCGTGCCCAGCTCTCCCCCAGCATCTCGGGCAGAATCCGTGTTTCCGCTACCACAGTCATGAAGTTCGTGTCGCCGCTCCAGCGCGGAAGGGCATGAAGGTGAAGATGGGCCGCCACGCCTGCGCCGGCGGATTCGCCCATATTCAGGCCCATGTTCAGGCCCTGCGGCTTGTAAACCGCCCGCAGAACACTTTCGGCGCGCCGGGCAGAGCGCATCATCTCCGCAGCCGTCGCCACGGGCAGGGCCGCGAGACTGGCTTCGTGCCGGTAGGGCACAACCATGAGGTGGCCGTTGTTGTAGGGAAAGCCGTTGAGTACCAGAAAGCAGGTTTCGCCGCGCTCGAGGAGGAAGATCGACTGCTCGGCCGCTACCGGGTCCATGCCCTGCATCACTGCCCAGTCCAGGGCGGCGATCATGTTGCAGAAGACGCAGCCGAGGTCGCCGGGCCAAGCCTCAAGCGCCTCCGGGACGCCCGGGCGACCTTCTTTCTTTTCTGTCACGTAGCCGTAGCGCCACGGCGTCCAGAGCCGGTCCATGAGGTGAGTATAGGGAAACGGGAGACCGGGCCAGGGCCCGAGTGACGTTCTGCGTCAAAATCGTTTGGGCAGCGTCTATTACGCCAGGGCTGGACGCCGCAATCAGCCCCAAGGCACACTCCTGCAATGAGCCCTGAGCCCGGACCTTCGTTGACCCGAGTTCACATCACTGCTAAACTATTTTTGCAGCTGTTGCGTGTGGGATTCAGTCGCAGCCGCTCTCCTAATGTTTCACCCGACTCCTTCTGACATGAACGGGTAGTTTGCCGGCCCTCAAGGCTGGCCGGACGCTTTGCCTCCGGATTTTCTGCCACGCCAGGCCAGAGTCGAGCCACACTGAATTCCGGAGCAGTTACGAATGGCCGACCTCGACCACCAATCCCTCACCACCGAGAGCACACCCCTGAACACCACACTCGAATCCACCATGCCTGAAACCACCGAGACCTCCCTGCCCGAGACCTCTGCCCATGATCTTGTCGACCAAACCGAAGCGACCCACGGTGCGCAGACGCCCGAAGGCGGCGATCTGACGCCTGAGTCCCAGGCTGGCCCTGCGAACCCGGTTGCGATCCGCGCTTCTTCCGGAGCGGGTGAGCCCGAGTATGACGCCGATGATTTTGCGTTGGCGCTTGCCAGCTTCGATCGCGAACAGGCGATGGAGAAGGATGCGGCGCAGTCGCTTACAGCCGATGAGACCGTCGTTACCGGCACCGTCGTCAAGATCACCGACAAGCACATGGTCATCGACATCGGCCTGAAGTCCGAGGGACTCATTCCCCTGGAGCAGGTGGTCGATCACGCCGGTACGCCCAAGTTCCAGGTGGGCGACACGATCGAGGTCGTGGTCGAGCGCGAGGAGCATGAGGGCGGCTATCTCGTCAGCTACGAGAAGGCGTTGCGGCATAAGGTGTGGGACACGCTGGAAGAGGCCTGCAACACCAAAACGCCGGTGAAGGGCATCGTTGTCTCGCGGGTCAAGGGCGGAATTACCGTGGATATCGGCATCAAGGCGTTTCTGCCCGGGTCGCAGGTGGAGATTCGCCCGGTGCGCAATCTCGATGCCTATATCGGCACGGAGATCGACGTCCGCGTCATCAAGCTGAACAAGAAGCGCGGCAACGTGGTGGTCTCCCGCAAGGAGATTCTCGAGGAAGAGCAGAACGCGAAGAAGGATGTCACGCTCGCCAACCTTGAAGAGGGCGCGGTGTTTACCGGTGTCGTCAAGAATCTGACCGACTACGGCGCGTTCGTCGATATGGGCGGCCTGGATGGCCTGCTGCACATCACGGACATGAGCTGGGGCCGGCTGACGCACCCCCGCGATCTGGTCAACGTCGGCGACGAGATCCAGGTCAAGGTGCTGAAGTTCGACAAGGAGAAGCAGCGCGTCTCGCTGGGCTTCAAGCAGCTGACTCCTGACCCGTGGCTGGATGCGGTGGAGCGCTACCCGATCGGTGCGCAGGTACGCGGCCGTGTGCTTTCGGTCACCGACTACGGCGCGTTTGTGGAGCTGGAGCAGGGCATCGAGGGTCTGGTTCATGTCTCCGAGATGACCTGGTCGAAGCGCATGAAGCACCCCTCCAAGATGGTCAAGCCCGGCGATGAGGTCGACGTGATCATCATCCAGGTGAACCCCACCGAACGCCGTATCTCGCTGGGCATGAAGCAGTTGCAGGACAATCCCTGGGAGGCGCTCGAGGACAAGTACCCGACCGGCGCGATCGTTGAGGGCCGCGTCCGCAACCTTACGGATTTCGGCGCCTTTATCGAGATCGAAGACGGCATCGATGGCCTGGTTCACGTGTCAAACCTGAGCTGGACCAAGCGCATCAAGCATCCGTCGGAGGTCCTGAAGAAGGGCGAAAAGGTTAAGGCTGTCGTCCTGGGCGTTGAACCCGAAAACCGTCGCCTGTCGCTGGGCATCAAGCAACTGCAGCCGGATGTGTGGGACACCTTCTTTGAACAGCATCGCGCGGGTGATGTCGTTCACGGCAAGGTTCTGCGTACCGCGCAGTTCGGCGCCTTTGTCGAGATCGCCGAGGGGGTCGAGGGCCTGTGCCACGTCTCCGAGGCTGCCGACGAGAATGGCCGTCCCATGACCCTGAACGTGGGCGATGAGCATGAGTTCAAGATCGTGAAGATGAGCCCCGAGGAGAAGAAGGTCGGCCTTAGCTTGAAGGCGATTGGCGAAGAGGCCAGCCGCGCCGAGGTGGAGAACTACAAAGAGTCCGCCGGCAATGCAGGCGGTGGCAACAACCGCGGCAAGGGGGGACAGTCCAACTCCTCGAACTCCTCCTCTTCGACGACGCTGGGTGATCTGCTCAACTGGAAGCGAAATCAGTAAGGCAGCAAACAGCAAACAGGAAGTAGCAAACAGGAAGGGCCGCTGTTCAAGCGGCCCTTCCTGTTTGTCGAATGGTCGAATAGCCCTATTTCGCGTGTTCTGCATTCTTTTCTTATCATTCCCGAAGGGAATCTGCTGTTTTCGGCCGGAGGCGATATGTCCGCCCAGACCACCTGAATGCTATGCTCACCGCATCTCGCCGAGACGCTGCAGAGGAGATCAGATTTGCTTCAAACTTGGGTCCGGTGTGTCATCGCGCTGTCGATCGCTGCTGTGCCCCCGTCCGCAGGGGCGCAACTCACTCCCGAAATAGAGGCGAAGATCGCCGCGGCAGCCCAGAAGCTCGTGAGCGATTCCGGTGTTCCCTCGGCTTCCGTTGGAATCGTCGAGGCCGGCCGCATCGTGTACACACATGCCTTTGGGATGGCGCGGCTGCAGCCGCCGGCGCCGGCAGCGGCGGCGATGGCCTATCCCATCGGTTCCATCTCGAAGCAGTTCACCGCGACGGCGATCCTGCTGCTTCAACAGGACGGCAAGCTGAGCCTGAACGATCCGGTCGCGAAGTATTTTCCGGAGCTGACGCGGGCCGACGACATCACGCTGCGCAACCTGCTGACGCACACCTCCGGTTACCAGGATTACGCGCCCCAGGACTACACCATTCCTGCCTGGCAGGTACCGGGGGACGCGCTGAAGACGGTGCGGGAGTTCGCGGGCAAGCCGCTGGACTTTGAGCCGGGAACGCAGTGGCAGTACTCGAACACGAACTTCGTGATCGCCGCGCTGATCGTGGAGAAGGTCAGCGGGATGCCGTTTGCGCAGTTTCTGCAGAGCCGTGTCGTTGGACCGGCAGGGCTGGGAGGTGTGTTGAATCTGAACACCGAGCGGGCGCTGTTGCAGGTGACCGGGTACATGCGGAATGCGTTGGCTCCGCTGCGACCGGCGGTGCTGGAGGGGCCCGGATGGTACTTCGGGGATGCCGATCTGGCGATGCCGGTGGGTTCACTGCTGACCTGGGACCTGACCTTTCTCAATCGCAGCCTGCTCAGTCCGGCCAGCTATCGCGAGATGGAGACTCCGTATCTGCTGAAGGACAGCAAGAACAGCAACTACGGCCTGGGTATCTTTGTGCGCACCATCGACCGGCATCACGCGCTGGAGCACTCCGGCGAGGTGGGCGGTTTTGTCGCCGAAAACATCGTCTTTCCGGATGATGGCGCCGCCATCGCCGTGCTGACCAATCAGGAGGCATCGGGCGCGGCGTCCGAACTCGCGCTGGCGCTGATGCCGCTCGTGCTGGGCGGAAAGAAGCCGGCCGCCTCGCCCGCGGACGCCACGGCCGAGGCCTTCGCCCCGCACCTGCAGACGATCATGGCCGGTTTGGAGCAGGGGGAGATCGATCGCGCGCTCTTCACCGCCGACTGCAACGCCTACTTCAACCGCGATGCTCTGGAGGACTTCAAGAGCAGCCTGTCGCCGCTGGGTTCGGTCACCGGCGTCACCAGCGAGGGTTCGGCGCTGCGCGGCGGCATGAGCTTTGGGTCGTATAAGGTGGCATTTTCCGGGAGTGTGAACGTGCGGGTGACCGTGTACCTGGAGCCGGGCGGGAAGATTGAGCAGCTGCTGGTGGAGGGGAAGGAGTAGGAAATTTACGGGTTAAAAATTTGAAGTTACGGACCTCAGATTTACCGGGTAACTTACGAAGACATGCCCTAGCCATTCGTTGCGGCCGGCATTGACTCCGCCCCGCGACTTCGTTATGCTGGAAATTCGCGCAGTTTCGCGCCCGTACCTTGGTGCGCCCCGGCTACTTGACATTGTAGCTAGGCAAGGCATTGAGGAAAGCAGCTCCGGCGGGCATGAAGCACTGAGGCGAGATGCTCTTCGGCAGCTGTTTTTGAGCCGCCAGGCACTTTGAAGCTTAAGGCCGAGAGTTCTCCGCTCCCCAGCCCGCAGTTCAGGCTCCGTGCGCTCCACCAGAAACGCCGGTTCCCCGCATTCGGCATCGTGCCGCATGGGTGGTGCGCCGCCCGCAGCTCAGATTTACCGCAGTTTACTGAAGTTTTATAGGCACAATATCTTCGCGCTTCACGCCGGCCACGAAGACGGCAGAGGTAAGGAGTACACAACAATGTCGACCGTCATTCCCAGCGGCGTGGACATCCCGCGCAAGTGGTTCGTGCTGGATGCAGAGGGCAAGACCCTCGGCCGCCTCGCATCCGAGGCCGCAGCCGTTCTTATGGGTAAGCGCAATCCGCTTTATACCCCCTACATCGACATGGGCGACCACGTCATCGTCGTCAACGCCGAGAAGATTCACGTTACCGGTATGCGCGCCGAGCAGAAGGTGTATCGCCGCTATACGGGCTTCCCCGGCGGCCTGCGTGAGGAGAGCTTCATCAAACTGCTCGCCCGCCGCCCCGAGAAGATCCTCGAAGAGGCGATCAAGGGCATGCTGCCGAAATCGAAGCTCGGCCGCCAGATGGGCACCAAGCTCAAGGTCTATAAGGGTGGCGATCACCCGCATAAGGCACAGCAGCCGGCCGTGCTGGAGTTGCGAGGCTAAGGGCAGGGATTAGGGCTCAGGGCTTTAGAACAATCCACCAGTTCAGAACCTGGTCTAGCGGTTTCGGTGTAGGTCCGGGCTTTAGCCCGGACATTATGAGGGGCTTTAGCCCCGGGGTTCAGCCCCAAAGGGATAACGACGATGGCAGATCTGATTCAGTACTACGGCACCGGGCGGCGCAAGAGCGCCATTGCCCGCGTCTTCCTTCGCCCCGGTTCGGGCGAGTGGAAGGTCAACGGCAAAACATTTGAAGAGTACTTCGTAACCCCGGCGCAGCGCGCCGCGGCAAAGCAACCCTTCGGCATCGCCGATATCAACGAGACCTTTGACGTGTACACGACGGTCAAGGGCGGCGGCGTGAACGGGCAGGCCGATGCGGTGAAACTCGGCATCGCCCGCGCGCTGATGGAGTTCAACCTTGAATTGCGTAAGGCTCTGAAGGCTGCCGGCTTTGTCACGCGTGATTCGCGCGGCAAGGAGCGCAAGAAGTACGGCCAGAAGGGCGCTCGCGCTCGCTTCCAGTTCAGCAAGCGCTAATAGAGCAGGAAGTAGTAGGAAGGAAGCAGGAAGTAGTCGGTTTGGCTACTTCCTACTCGCTATTTCCTATTTCCTGATTCGCTTCACCCACCGGCAACGCGCCGATGGCCAGGAACTCAATCTCCCAACCCACCGGGATCAATCGTCTGTCGCCAAGGCTGCTGCTTCAGAGCCGCAACCGGTAGTACAGGCAGCGATGCCCCCAGAAAGCGAAGACCTACTATGGCGTCCATCACAATGAAGGAGCTGCTCGAAGCCGGCGTACACTTCGGGCACCAGACCAAGCGCTGGAACCCCAAAATGAAGGAATATATCTTCGGGGAGCGCAACGGCATTTACATTATCGATCTCCAGAAAACGCTCAAGATGTTCAAGGAAGCATCGAAATATGTCTCCGACCTGACCTCCACGGGCAAGACGGTCCTGTTCGTCGGCACCAAGCGCCAGGCCCAGGATGCGGTGGCTGAAGAGGCGACTCGCGCCGGCATGCCGTACATCAACTCGCGCTGGCTGGGCGGTCTGCTCACCAACTGGGTGACGGTGCAGAAGTCGGTAAAGCGGCTGCAGGAGCTCGACGATATGTCGACCGATGGCCGTTATGAACTGCTGACGAAGAAGGAAGTCATCAAGCTGGAGCGCGAGCGCAAGTCGCTTTCGACCTCGCTGAGCGGCATCAAGAGCATGCGCCGCCTGCCGGACGCGATCTTCGTTGTGGATTCGAACAACGAGGCGATCGCGGTCTCCGAGGCCCGCAAGCTGGGAATCCCGGTGGTTGCGGTGGTCGATACGAACTGCGATCCGACCGTGGTCGACTACGTGATTCCCGGCAACGATGACGCGCTGCGCGCCATTCGCCTGTTCACGACCAAGATCGCCGATGCCGCCTTTGAGGGTACGCAGATGATCTCCGACAAGGCCTTCTCGAACGAGTACGCCGATGTGCAGCCGATTGCACCGCCGACGCACCTGCTGGGCGAGGACGAGGAGCTCGAGCCGGGCGAAGTGCCAATCTCTGCCGCGGCGCCGGCCGACGAGCCCGAAGAGGAAGAGACCATCGACCTCAACGCGGCGCTGGGCGGCGGCATCCGCAAGGCCCCAGCCGCGGAAACCGAGCCCGAGGCGACGCCTGCGGAGCTCGAGCAGGTTATCTCGGCGTAGGTGTTCACCAGATGTTCCAATGCGCGGCAGACTGCGCACCCGCTCCGATCCAGGGCGCAGTCTTTCCGTTGTTTGGAACATCCAATCCTTGGTTGTAATGCTTTCGCGGGTTCTACTTTCGCGGGTTTTAATGCTTTGCAGGTTCTAACGCTTTCGCGGAATGGACGGCAACCGCGCCGCCGAAGAGCATGAGTGAGTGGCAACGGGGCGCGAATTCACCTGTCCGTTGCGCCGAAGGATGAGAATGAGCACGAATGTAAGTAAAGGAAGTGTGCTGCTGGCGGGGGTGACGACGGCAGCGGCCGCAGTCTTCGTTGTCGGGCATATGTTTGCGCTGGATTGGGTGGGCAAAAAGGTCCGTGAGTACGTCCGCGCTGCCTAGTCGGGGCTTCGCCAAGATGCGGGCACAAAGCAGTTTAGGGGAAGGAAGAGATGACAGTGGCAGAAACAACCAAAGTCGAGACCAAGATTGACGCCAAGCTCGTGAAGGAGCTCCGCGAAAAGTCCGGCGCGCCCATGGGCGACTGCCTCAAGGCGCTGCAGGAGGCGAACGGCGATATGGAGAACGCGTTTGTGGTTCTCCGCAAGCGGGGCATGGCCTCGGCCGCCAAGAAGGCCAGCCGCAGCACCAACGAGGGTGCGGTCGGAACGTACATCCACGCCGGCGGCAAGATCGGCGTCCTGCTGGAGTTGAACTGCGAGAGCGACTTCGTCGCCCGCACCGACGACTTCCAGGAGCTGCTGCGCGACATCTCCATGCACATCGCCGCGGTCGACCCGCGCTATGTCAGCAAGGATGAGGTCACGGCTCAGGACATCGAGCGTGAGAAAGACATCTACCGCGCCCAGGCGGCGGCTTCGGGCAAGCCGCCCAACATCGTCGAAAAGATGCTGGAAGGCAAGATGGGCAAATTCTACGAGGAGTTCTGCCTATTGGAGCAGCCCTTCATCAAGGAGCAGTCGCTCACGATCGGTCAGCTCATCGCGCAGAAGATCGCCAAGCTCGGGGAGAATATCTCCGTACGCCGCTTTGCGCGCTTCAAGGTGGGCGACCCCAGCTTCACGGTGGCTGCCGCTAAGGGTTCTACCGGTGAGGAGATGCAGGCATAAGCCTTCGTTCGCATCTCGTGACAAAAAGAGCCCGGCGACAGCCCGGGCTCTTTTGCAATTCATGGCTTCTTATGCACACGCAAGCCACAAATCTGTACTGCTTATGAGTGTGGCTTGCTAAATTGTAGAAGTGTGCAATTCCATGCTGTAAGGAAGCGAAGAAATGCCTTTGAAGAACTCTTCGAGATCTTCGCGGTTAAGGTCGGTCGATCTGTTTTGCGGCGCGGGTGGCATTGCCGAAGGGTTTCGGCAGGCAGGGTTCGATTGTCTCTACGGAAATGACGCCAATGCAGATGCAATGGCTACGTTCCGCCTCAACCACCCGTCCGCCCTTGGGGACTATCGATCGGTCGAGGCAGTGGACGTAGCTGCAGTGCGGAAGCAGTTGGGTCTCCGCAGAGGCGAACTCGATGCGCTGGTTGGCGGCCCCCCCTGCCAAGGCTTCTCAATCAACGCTCCGGGGCGATTTCTAGATGATCCCCGCAACGCGCTTTTCAGGCATTACATCCGTTTTCTTGACGAATTTCGTCCCAAGACGCTCATGTTCGAAAACGTTCCTGGAATGCTCTCCTTTGCTAATGGGGGTATTTTCCAAGAGATCATGTCTGAAATCGGAGCGCACGGGTATCAGCTTACGGCGCAAATACTCTTTGCAGCCCACTACGGTGTTCCACAAGAGAGATGGCGCATAATTATACTCGGATCACGCGAAGGCTATGCTCCGCTGCATCCGTCTCCGACGCACAATGCAATAGGCAGAGCAAATTTTCGCGGCGGCCGCGCTATGACCTTCGAGCCGCTTCCATTAGAGCGGAGCTTTTTGAAGCCAGTAGTGACAGTTCAACAGGCGCTCGATGACCTGCCAAAGTTGAAAATGGGAGAGGGATCTGAAGAGATGCCGTATGACCGGCTGCCACACAGTCCATATGCCCACGCAATGCGTGCAAATTCCGATCGCGTGTTCAATCACTTCGCTCCACAACTGTCGTCCCAAAACATCGAAAGATTGAAGCATCTGAAACCAGGCGGTTCCTGGCGAGATATACCGCATCAGCTGCTTCCAAAGGGTATGAAACTCGCGCGAAGGTCTGACCATACGAAGCGTTATGGAAGGCTGCGTCCTGACAGCCCAGCTGGAACGGTCATGACGAAGTGCGATCCTCATTGGGGTGCAGTTTTTCTGCCGGACCAAGATCGTTCGCTCACTGTCCGAGAAGCTGCCAGGCTTCAGTCGTTCCCTGACTCATACCGGTTTTCCGGTTCGCGTGTTGCGCAGTATGCGCAGGTGGGAAATGCAGTGCCTGTATTGTTAGCCCGTGCCGTTGGAAGAGCGCTGAGCGATCATCTACTCTTAACCAATAGGGCTGCGAATCATATTGAATGTCTATCCGCATAACTGAACTGTTTGGCTTTTCCGTAGCTGATTCCTCGCAGCCCGCTATCGAGCACCGCGAACGGTCTCGATGCCCGTTTCTTCGTGATCAATGCACGAAGACGCTCAGTGATGGAGTTGTAAGCGGCGTCTGCACGGTTAAGCAAGTCAATTCCGGCCCGGTCATTTGCTGTCCAGTTCGTCTTTATGCGGCAGATTATAAGATCCTTCTTGAGATTGCGACTGAATGCTTCGGTGAGGGGGTACGTCTGGTGACAGGCAGTCAAACTCTTGGGATGCTGCATGACGGAAAAAATGTTGCTGTATTTGGAAAACGATGGGGTCGCGAGTTGCACCTTCCTCAACGCGGTGGCGCTGGTTCCTACTTTGTCGATTGGATTCTTGCTCTGCTTTCCCCAGAAGGAGCATTGCAGGAGTTCGTCGCGGTTGAGGTGCAGGCAATCGACACCACCGGCAATTACCGTGCCGAACGCGATGCTCACATGCGTGGAGTTCCGTTCCTTGGCTACAGTGAAGCGGGAGTTAATTGGGAGAATGTCTCGAAACGCATACTGCCGCAGCTCATATACAAAGGACATGTGCTGAGGCGCGAGCGCCTGTGTAGAAAAGGCCTCTTCTTCGTCTGCCCCACGCCTGTGTATCGCAAGATCAACGGCAGACTGGGTGGCAACCTGCTGGATTACACGCTTCAACCAGGCGCTTTGACCTTTCGCTTCTATGACCTTGGGCCCGAATTAGGTCAAGGCACTCATCGCGATCTTGTGCTTGACGGGCAACTTACCACAACTGTCGATCAAGTCGCTACTGCGTTCACTTCGCCAACTAACCTGCCTGAAGCAGGGGTATACCAGAAGGCGATCGAAGAGGAACTCGGCATCTAGCCCTGTTTAAGAGAGCAGTGAGTGCAGCCGCGCCATCAGCACCTCTGGCGATCTCATGAAGCGGTGCTCCCATTCTCTGACCACCAGCCATCCTTGCCTCCTAAGAGCCTGTTCACGATCTTCTGAGTAACAAGACAAGGAAAGCGAGGTGGACCATTTGCAGGCTGGAGTTGAGTTTTCGTTCGCAGTTTTTCCAGAGTCTCCGGCACTTTTCGAGCCAGGCGAAGGAGCGCTCGACGACCCAGCGCCGTGGCATGACGGCGAAGGTGTGCAACTCGCTGCGCTTGGCGACCTGCACGGTGGCGCCGAGCTTTTGCTCAACCGCATCGGCGAACGGTTTGCCGGAGTAGCCGCCGTCCACCAGCACGCTGGCGACTTGCCGCAGGTTTCCGGCGCAACGATCCAAGGCCGCCAGAGCGCCCTGGCGGTCGGTCACCTCGGCCGTCGTAATGGCCACAGCGTGCGGCAGGCCCTGCGTATCGACCGCGATATGGCGCTTGATGCCGGAGACCTTTTTGCCCGCGTCATAGCCCTTCTGGGTGGCCGTGTCTGTGTTCTTCACGCTCTGCGCGTCCACGATCAGAAAGCTGGTCGTGGCGCTGCGCCCCTGTCTGACGCGGGCCTCGCCAACCGATTTTTTTTAAGGCCTGCTCCAGAACGCTGCTGCCGTCCGGACCAGGCTCACTCCACTTGGCGAAGTACGAATGCACGGTGCGCCATTTGGGAAATCCGTCCGGCAGCAGGCGCCACTGGCAACCCGTCTTGAGCAGGTACAACACCCCGCAGAACACCTCGTACAGATCCACCGTGCGCGGCTTGGTCCGCTTGCGAACCCCCTCCAACAACGGACGAATCAACTCAAACCGCTCCCGGCTCACATCGCTTCCGTACACCTTCTCCCGCATAAGGAAAGTGTCAAGGCAAAATGCCCAGCCCGCTAGTAACTAGATCGTGAACAGGCTCTTAGGCTGCGGGTATTGCTCTTGTCGCGTGCCTTCGTTCGTTCCAGCTTTGGTGCCCAGTACTCCTGTCTGCTCTTCGGGGTCGTCCCGCATCTTGGGCAGGAGTGCCAGAAGCATCCGTCCACAAAGACGAGAACATTTGGAAAGACCATAGCATCGGGCGAGCCTTGCATCTGCGGATGCATCCGGTGCCGGATTTTTCGGCTCTTAAGGAAATTGTGAAGACGTTGATCCAAAGCCGATTTGCTGTGAATCTTTGACATCACCCGGCTTCTAGTCTCTGAGCTAATCCGATCCATACACGAGTAGACGCTTGTTTTGGCTCATCCGTAATTGCATTTCAGTAGAGTCCCTGCACACCACGGGTGCTCTTGGAGCCTTGACAGGGAAAAACACTGCCTCGGAATGGCAATTATTGAGTAAATCGGTTTTGGCCTGGTTTAATACCATCTATCCGCGATAGCGGGTCTGGAAGAGCTTGGAGGATCGATGCGCCTACGCTTTGCGTTTGCCCACCCGTTACTGGTCGTGTCCCTCGCCGTCCTGCCTGTGGGCTTCAGATCTGGCGCCTGCGAGGCACAACAGTCGCAGCCGGGTGAACCGACACAGAGCGCTACGCCTGGCGCCTCTATACCACCGCAGCCGACCGCGAATGCGGGTACGTTGCCAACCGGCAGCACGGGGCAATCTGCTGCCGCCGCAAATGCCGCGCCGACGCCCGCGAATACCATACGCGTCACGTCGCGGCTGGTCATTCTGGATGCGGTGACGGTGGATCAGCAGGGCAATGCCGTCACCGGGCTTACCAAGGAACAGTTTCAGGTGAAAGAGGATGGCGATGATCAGACGATCATTAACTTCACCCCGCCGGGCCGTTACACGCCGCCGCCGGAGGTCACGATCGACTCGACGGCTGATCTTGATCGCCTGGCCCCGCGGGCGCCGGTCAACATCATTCTGCTCGATGAGTTCAACACCCTGTTCGAGGACATGGCGTTTGCGCGGTACTCGCTGAAGAAGTGGCTGGGCAAGCAGCCGGATAAGCTGGATACGCCGACGATGCTGGTCGCGGTAAGCCTGGAGAACTTTCAGGTGCTGCATGACTACACGCAGAACAAGGAGGAGATTCTTTCCGCGCTGGACCATCATTTTTCCGCATATCCCTGGCAGGCGCATAACTACTCCTGGATCGCGGAGCGTTACGCGACGGCATTCTTTACGCTGCGGCGGGTGGCGGAGGCGAGCATCGGTCATCCGGGGCACAAGAACATGATCTGGATCGGCCGCGGGCTGCCCAACGTGAACCGGGTACGCTTTACCTCCTTTGACCAGGATCGTGTGAATAATGCCGTGCAGCAGACGGTGAACGAGCTGCGGGACGCGCGGGTAACGCTGTATACGATCGATCCGGCGGGTGTGCAGGTGGATCCCGGCAGGTACG
The DNA here is from genome assembly GCA_965276885.1 of Granulicella sp. GTDB lineage: Bacteria > Acidobacteriota > Terriglobia > Terriglobales > Acidobacteriaceae > Granulicella. Next base: position 927,322 of record OZ255702.1, read on the forward strand.
GCGAGGACGCGGCTTTATTCGACCCCTTTGGCGGCCAACCGGACTTCCAATCGCTGGCGAAGGCCACGGGCGGCCGCAATCTCTATGGGCGCAACGATGTGGATGCGGAGATCGGAACCTCCATCCGCGATGGGGCCAGCTTCTACACGCTCACCTACCGGCCCACGAACACGACGCGCGACATCACGAAGTTTCGCAAGATCAGCGTTTCGGTCATCGGGCGCCCTGATCTTAAGGTGGTTACGCGGCAGGGTTACTTCGATCCCCGGGCTCCGGCGCGGCTGCTGGCGAACGGTTCGCCTTCGTACAAGCTGGCCACCGAACTCATTGGCGCGGAGACGAGCACGATGGTCTACGACGCTGTGCCGATGTCGCTGGCGATCGCGAGCACGCCGGGCAAGTATGTGCTGCATGTCGGCGGGCAGGCGCTGGTGTGGTCGCCCGCAACCGATACCGATCCGCGCATGGCGAAGTTGATTCTGACGGTGACCACGTTCGATAAGAAGAACAAGCTGCTCAAGGTGGAAGCCAAAGAGGTGACCTTCAAGGCGCCCAGGACCGTGGCTCCGACCGGTCGCATCGACAATCCGGTAGCCATGGAATACCAGGTTCCGCCGAACCCGAAGGCGGTGCGTGCGCGTTTTGTGGTGCGGGTGGATGCGACGGGTCGCATGGGAACAGCGGATGCGGATCTGACCTTGCCACCGCCGCACGGCGCGTCCGCCGCTACGACAAGTCCGCCACCCACCCCCTGATGCCCATCCGCACGGCCCTGCGGGAGCGCCGAACTGCCCGTTCTCTCCCGTTCGACTGGGCTCAGGGCGAATAACAAAAGGAAAGACAACGCCTTTGTTGCAGTACCGTGGAGTAAATTTCCGGCTCTTAATAGAAGAATAGAAGAGAGGCGTGCCGCAACTGAATTAGGACCGCTCTTGCGGGTATGTTTGACGTGACCTAGCGCACGCCGCCCAGCAGCTGCACCATGCGGCGAAACGCCGCCTGCCGCGCGGCGGAGTTGGCGGCATTGGCGTCGGGAGCCTCGCCCGCGCGCATAAAGCCGTGGCCGGAGCCGTCATAGGTGACCGGCTCATAGGCTTTGCCCGCAGCCTTCATGTCGAGCTTCGTTTGTTCTACCGTGGAGGTGATGCGAGCGTCGTTCTCCGCGTAGAAGCCGAAGACGGGAGCGGTGATGGACTTCATTGCGTCAGTTGGGGGCGGTGGACCGTAGAAGACGAAGGCGGCGCTGAGATCGTGGCGGTTCGTCGCGAACAGGAAGCTCTTGCCGCCGCCCCAGCAGAAGCCGGCGACGAAGAGTTTGCCGCTCGCGGCGGGCAGATGCTTGCCGTAGTCGGCTGCGGCGTTCAGATCGGCAAGCACCTGCTCATCGGGCAGGGAGGACACGGCCTTTACGACGGCTCCCTGATCCGGAAAGGCCGCGGTGCCGCCGGGGGAGTTGGGTACATATGCCGCCCCGGGGCTGGCCTGTCCCGCACCCGTGTGCCCGTGATCCATTGGAGTCTGCATCGTCGCTGGAAGGCAAGCCATGGGATCGCAGCCCATGCCGGGGCCGGCCACGGCCGGCGGACCGGAGTTGGGACTGGACACCTGCCGGAAGTACGCCTGGTTGTCGAGATAGGCGCGCGTCTCGGACAGGGTACGCGGCGACGACGTTAGGGCGGCTGAACCTGCAGGTCCCAGGCCGCTCAGAAGATCCGGTTCGACGACGATGTATCCCGCGGCGGCGACCTCATCGGCCATCTCGCGCGCCCAGTCGCTCAGCCCGAAGATCTCGTGGATCATGACAATCACCGGCGCCTTGCCTTTGACCTCGGGGTAGACCACCCAGGCCTGCAGGTTGCGGCCGCCGGGCTCGTGGATCGTGACGTACTCGCCATGGCGCGGGCTCTTGGCGAGCGTGTCCTTGGCCCATTGTTGTGCCGCCGCCGCCTGCGCGAGCCCGAAAGCGCAGACACCCATCATCGCAAGCGCGCCTGCGTGCGCTTTCATCGATTGCCTGATCATGGCCCCGAGTCTAGTCACGGTTGGTTTCCTGTGCAAGATCTCGTCGCGCGGCAGCTCTCGTGAGGACATCACCAATAAAAAGCCGGTTGATTCGCCGGCCGCACCGTGATGCCGGGCGGCAGGGTGTGCGCGAAATCGTCGAACTCGTCCTGCAGGTCCGAAAACGAGGCCGCGGGCGTGGCGTAGTAGCTCACGCAATCGCCCCCGAGCACCAGTGGCGGCTCATTGAGGCAAAGTTCGCCGACCAGCTTCCAATCTTTGGGTACAGGCGGAAACCAGAGCGGATAGATGACCACCAGGCCGACCCCATGGCGGCGCACGATCTCGTCCATCCACGCCGTGGACCGGTTCTTCTGCTCCGCCGCCTCGGCTGAGGCCAGCCCCCAGAGGTCGAGCACATACATGCCGGGACGGCGGCGATAGCTCACCAGGCCGATGTCGTTTACGGCCACATTGCCGTCATAGAAATCGTTTAGAAATCGCCGCGTTTGATACTGCTGCCGATACACCTGATTGGAGGCCTGCACCACATCGTGGATCGCCTGGAGGTACAGAAACGAACAGCCCAACAGGCCCAGCGCATACCAGCCCAGCAGCCCGCGTTGCCGTTCATGCAGCACATGCAGCAGGATCAGCACGCTGAAGAAGACGATGTAGACCTCGTAGCGGTGAAACCAGCCGAAGCGGCCTACGAGCAGATGGAGCCCTGCCGCAACGGCCGCCCCCCCAAGGGCGAAGCGGCGTACGCGCTCCGTCTGCCGGAAGGCGAGGAATGCCAGCGTGAGAAACAGGATCAGCACGAGGATGCGTTGGGGTTCGGTAAAGGTCTGGTCGGCGTTATCGCCGATCAGCAGCAGGCCGCGCTCACCGAGACCGTTGGCGTGGGGGACGCGGCTTTTTACCAGCACGGAGGTGGGTATCCACGGCAGCCCGAGATGGTGCAGGTAAGCCGAGAACAGCAGCACCGGTGCGATTGCGACCGCAAGTAAAGCGACGGCGCTGCGCAATCTCCGCTGCCCCACCAGCGCGATCGCCACGGCCAGGGCGATGCCGAGATTCTCATACCGGACCAGCGGCCCCAATGCCACGGCGGCCAAATACGGCAGCGGTATGCGCCGTCCGCGCAGGCAGGCGATGATGGCCCACGCGCCCGCGCCCGCGAGCAGCACCTGCAGCGTGTGTTCCATGCCGATAAACGTCAGCCCGACCAGATTGCCAATCAGGACCAGGGCCATAACCGAAATGGCGCGTCGCCAACTCTCTTCGGTAGGGGTCTCTGTCCCGAGGCGATTCGCGGCGGCCGGGGCGTGGGGCCAGCGAGCCACGGCCGCACCCGCAAGCACGGCTGCCCCGAGGCTGGCCAGAATGTTGAGCAGCAGCGGAACCTTCTCATGCCAGGGAAAACGCGCAAAAGGGGCCAGCAGAAACGGCCAAATCACACTCGACGCCGGCGAGGAAAACTCGCCGGGATTGATGCCGTAGTGGCCTTGGGCAATCTGCTCACTCAGCGCGAGGTGAATGTAGGGGTCGTCGAGGGCGAAGACGAAGTGGCCGCCGTTCACGACGCGAATCCCGTGATAAAACCAGGCGCATAGCAGCAGATAGACGCTGACGGCTATGAACGCCAGGAGGACTGTCTGGCGCCGCTGGTTAGAGTATTCAGCGGAAAGGACCGGCCTCACCTGCTCAGGCTACCACGCAGAAAACCGGGTCTGGCTCAACTGCCCGGCCGAATGTCTGTCTCGTTGCCTTCAGCGGACTTCGCATTCCTCCTCTGTTGGAGGAGTCCGTTTGCAAGCCAAACGAGCCCGGTCACAAAATATGCACCGCCGATAGCCAGCGAGAAGGCATGATCTCGAAGGGGCCGCGCAGTATAGAGAGTCCCCGTCAGGAAGAACAAGCTCGCTGCGAGTAGTGCCATGAGCGGGTTGTATTTGAGGCGATTTCGCACAGCAAGTCAGCCTTTCTCTCCTTGTTATCGGTCGCGGTCCAGCAGGCCACCCACGATACCGCCCAGCACCGCCGCCGTGCCCACGCCCGAGCCGACGCGGCTTTCACTGCCGCCGGTCGCCAGATACGGCTGTAACGCATGAGCGAGGTTGGCCAGCGGCAGGGTCTGCAGCCACACCCGGCCCGGGCCGGTGAGCGCGGCGAGGAAGATGCCGTCGCCGCCGAAGAACATGTTGCGGATGCCCTGAATGCGCGTGATGCCGAAGTTCACGCCCGCCTGAAACGCGCCCACGTGGCCGGGATGCACGCGCAGCGTCTCCCCGGCGCGCAGATCGCGCACCACGGTCTCGCCGCCTAACTCCAGCCAGGCGGTGCCGAAACCGGAGACCTTTTGCAGCAGAAATCCATCGCCGCCGAAGATGCCCGCGCCGAGCGACTGCTGAAACCCGACCCCGAGATTGATCTGCGGCGTGGCGCACATGAAGCCGTGGCGATGGATGAAGAATTCGTGCCCGGGTGAGACCTCGACCGGCAGGATATGCCCGGGGATCTTGGTGGCGAAGGCGACCTCGCCGGCGTAGCCCTGCGCGCCGTACTCGGTCATGAAGAGGGTGCCGCCGCCGGCCATGCGCTTGATCGCGCCAAAGAAGCCGCCGCCGCCGCCCAGCTGCGTGTGCGTGCTCATGGCGATGGACTGCGACATCCAGCTCAGCTCGCCGGCCTCGGAAATAACGCTCTCGCCCGGCTCGAGCAGCAGCTCCAAAACCGGCATGGTGGTTCCAACGATCCTGCTTTGCACTTTGTCTCCTTGGGCGCGGCTGGTAGCGCACTTCGTCGAAGTTATCTTACGCGCCGGGCATGCCACTGGTTCCCCAGGCGAATTCTGTTGCGAACGTCAGCTTGCGTGGTGTACACACAATCGATTGCCTAAAGCGTTTGTTATGCAACCGAGGTGTGTATGTCCGTGATGTCCGTTCCCGGCGCGGCCCCTGAGCGACCCGTCCCGCGTACCGCTGCCGAACGTCTTTTGTCCCTCGATGTGCTGCGCGGGCTGACTGTGGCGGGCATGATCCTGGTCACCGACCCCGGCACGTACAGCGCCATCTTTCCTCCGTTGCGTCATGCGGAGTGGGACGGGCCGACGCTGACCGACATGATCTTTCCCTGCTTCCTGGTCATGGTGGGCGTGGCGATGACCCTATCGTTTGCCGCGCGTTTGCAGCGCGGCGCAACCCACACGAGGCTGGCGCTCCATGCGGCGCGGCGGGCTGCTGTTCTCCTTGTGCTGGGTCTGGTGGTGAACGCTCTGCCGGACTTCGACCTCCCGCACCTGCGGCTGCCGGGCATCCTGCAGCACATCGGCGTTTGCTATGGCATGGCGGCGCTGCTGTACCTTGCCGTAGCGCGCCCGGCGATCGGTGACCGCAGCCGCCAGGCGGTCTTTCTGGCTGCGATTGTGTTGTCGCTGGGCGGCTACTGGGCTCTGCTGAAGCTGTATCCAACGCCGGGCTTCGGCCCGGGGCGGCTGGACTCGCTGGGCTCCCTGCCGGCGTTTGTGGACCGCGCCCTGTTCAGCGTGCCGCACCTGTGGGCCTACGGCACCACGCCCGGCTATGGCGTCACGTTTGACCCCGACGGCCTGCTGCTGACGCTGCTGCCCTCGTTCGCGACGGTGCTCTTCGGCGTACTGGCAGGCGAGGCGCTGCGCGATGGCGATGCGCGCCGCCGACAGTGCGCCACGCTGGCCGCGGCGGGAACCGCGGTGTGGCTCGCGGGCCTGGGACTGAGCCCTTGGCTGGTGCTCAACAAGAAGATCTGGACCAGCACCTTTGCCCTGCTTTCGAGCGGGCTTTCGCTGCTGGTGTTCGCCGGGCTTTTTTACCTGATCGACATTCTCGGCTGGCGGCGGGGCTGGACCATTGCACGCATCTTCGGCACCAACGCGATCCTTGCCTTTGCCCTTTCGCAGATCATCACCATGCTGGGTACCCGCATTCACGTCGTCTTCCACGGAAAATTTACGGGTCTGCATACTGCCGTTTATCAGCGGCTCTTCGCGATAGCCAGCGCGCCGCGGCTGGGTTCGCTGCTCTATGCAATCGCCATCGTGTTGCTGAATGCGGGGTTGATCTATCCCCTGTATCGACGGCGAATCTTTCTCCGCATCTGATAAGGGTTTAGATAGTTGATAAGGGTCTAGATAGTGTCTGGTGAATCATGATCCTCGTACAAAGTGCCTCGAAGCGCATCTTGTCGGAGTGTAGGGAGGGAGCGTGGGGCTTTACAGGCTGCGGAAAAACTCTTTTTGTAGGAACGACCCGAAAATCTCATCGTGCGAGGATGCCCTACAAACAACCGATGCGAATTTGGTGATACTTTGCCATGTCGCCAGACCTCCAAATTTTACGAATTTTGGATTCCTGAAGAGTTTTTCCGCAGCCTGTTCAGCCCCACGAAAGACAGGGCCAAATCATGGGCTTTAGCCCGGGATTCTCTCCGCTGCCATCGCAAAACCCGGGGCTGAAGCCCGTTCTTTTCCGCACTCAATGTCCGGGCTGAAGCCCGGACCTCCCTCCAAAGAGCAAAAATCAGAGCAAAAAATCGATTCGTCAGCCACTACTTACCCCCTCCCTGACGAAAGCTGGGTTTGAGGACTCGATCGCAACCGGCGCAGACCCAGCGCGAGCAGCAAACAGACAATGATGCTCACGCCGGCATCCGTGATGTAGCTGCCCGTGATGCCGCGCCAGCTATAGCCCCAGCCGTCGATTAAACTCATATAAACGATGGCGAGATTGCTGGCCGCCAGCAGCACCGTGAAGGTGGTCGCCGCCAGCGGATTGCCGGGGCCGATGGTCTCAAAGGTGATCGCGTTGGCGGCAGAGAACGCCATCGCCTGCAGGACGTTTTCGCCGGTGATCGCAACCGCGAAGCTCCAGGGCCGGCGCGGCAGCAGAAGAAGACTCAGCGTAAACAACCCACCGGCGATCCCGATGCCGAGATACAGCGGGCGCAGCGCGGCCTTTCTGGCCAACGGCGGTATGAACAGGCTGCCCACGATGCCAGCCATCGCAGAGCCAATTCCCGCGCACAAGCTGACGGTGCGTTCGCTGGCGGAGAAGTCCTTGCCCACGCCGCCCAGCACGTTGGTCAAGGCGAACGAGGCCGAAGGGAGCACAAACAGCAGCAGGGCGATGGCCACCTCGCGCCGCTTGAGCAGCGCCAGCACATCCCCCCAGAACTGCCTGAAGCTTTCGCGCGCCAGACGGCGGTCGGGTCCAGGCGCGGGGATCCAAACAAACGTCAGTGTGGGCAGAAGCAGCAGGCATCCGAGCAGCGTGCCTGTGATCAGGGGCGGCAGACGATGCAGCAGCTCGCCCGCGAGCAGCATCATCAGCCCGCCTGCGCCAAGGTTGGCAACAGCGAACCAGGCGCCCAGTGCGCCGTCCTGCTCCTTTGAGATAAGTGACCCCATCCAGCCGCCCACCGCGCCCTGATACAGCGAGGCGGCGGTATAGCCCGCGGCCATTACAAACTCCACGGTGGCGAGGTTGTTGTGGTGCATCGCGGTGAATGCCACGGCGGCGGCGGTCAGCGCGGCAAAGACCAGCGCATAGCCCCGGCGGCTGAAGCGGACGTCCAGCATCGGCGAGAGAGCAAAAACCCAGAAGCTCGGCGAGATGATCACCGCGGTGAGGCCGGCGATGCGTCCCCCCGGCACACCCTGTGCCGCCAGCATCTCCGGCACGGTGACCACGGCAAAGCCGCCCATCAGCCCAAAGGTGGCGTTGGTCATGCCCATCAGCCAAACAGGCGGCAATCGCCGTCGTTCCGTCATCGGCCCTCATGCGCGTGCAGCGGGAAATGGGTGTTGCGGTATGCCGATTGTGCCATGGAAACACGGAAACGCTGCAGAGCGACACGCAAGCTTTGCGAATGCAACGGCCGTCAGATGCAGCGCGGAATCCGCATCTCAATCGGAAGAGATGGGAAAGGACTTCCATGGGCGATAGTCAAACGCAGGATCAGACCAACGAGGCGAACAAGCATCAAGACGGCGAAACAAACGATGGCGGGGGCAAGCTGACCGGAGATCGCGGCGACGGGAAGGCGGAAGCTTCCGGATATCGCGGCAACAATCCCGGAACCTCCGGCCCGGGAGAGACACAGGTTCATTCGGCGACCCCGGAGAACGAGGAGCAGCAGCTCAACCCCTCCGCGCCTGGGAATACCGGAACGACCCCGGGGACAAACGCGAGGGTGGGTTGACCTTCGTAACTAAGGACGTTACGAAAGAGATCGCGAAGGCGCTCAACAGGGTACTACTATCCGGAGACCACTCATTCCATGAGGTTTCCCGTGCGCAAACTGTTCTCCGCAGTGTTCGTTGTTCTTTGCCTGGCCGCTGGTTGTCTTCTCACCCCCTCGGCCCGCGCCGACAGCTACTCGATCTTCAACCTGGGCGGCGATAACGTCACGCTGGTTGGCCTCGATGCGAGCGGCAACGCGCTGCTGAAACAGTTCGGCAGTTGTGCCGGCAACGGCAATTCGAATGGCTGCTATGAAGAGTTCACGGACGGGGCAATGGTCTATCGCTCCGATGTGGCGCCAACCGGCTTCGTCGCGGATAACGGAACGGCGTGTGCCGCGCCCGCCGGTTTAGAACAGGTGGGAAGGTCAGTCTGTGACAACAGCTTCCAGGTCACCGGCGCTTATTTAGGCGCCATGCCGGGTGTTTGGGAGACCTACCCAGGCAGTGCGTCGCCTGGGGATTTCGTCTACGAAGGGTCTGCCGATGTTCTGTTCGTGAATGGCGCCGGAGACTTCGTGGTGGCGGACGGGCTCCAGGACTCTGTTCTGCAGGTAATGGCGGTGGCCCAAACACCCGAGCCCTCGACCATGACCCTGCTCGCGACCGGTGCGTTCGGCTTGTGCGGACTGGTGAAACGCAGGAATGGACGCAGGGGATCGGCCCGCGCGTAACCCGCTGTGACAGGTAAAATTATCCTGCGGGCCTATAGCTCAATTGGTTAGAGCAGCGAACTCATAATTCGTTGGTTCCAGGTTCAAGTCCTGGTGGGCCCACATAGACCTCCGAGACGCCTGCTGCAATTCGGCGTCCCGTAAGGCAAATTACGTTCAGGTATACGGGAAGGGCGTGGCTTCAGCCACGCCGAAAGAGGGTCTCGGAACAACCGGCTTTAGCCGCAGGGGTGGGTTTGACCAGACGTACCTCCGCGGCTAAAGCCGGTGGGGCTTCATGGCACTTTGCGGGGTGGCTAGAAGCCACCCCCCTTCCCAATTCGCTATAGATTTTAGGGTAATTTGCTCTAGTACTCGATAATATGAGGCGAGGGATATTCAAACGTGCCATCGCTGCGATCGACGTAGAGGAAGACCTTCTGGTCGCCATTGACGGTTGCGCCGACGATGATGCCCGTACCGAAGAACCCTGTGCCGTCCGCGCTCGACACGTCGATATGATGCGAGGTGACAGGGCCTTTTACGGGACTATAGGTGGTCCAGTCCTCCGTGAAGCGGGAAAGCGGGTAGCCGGCGTACTTCTGCGGGTGTTGCTGCCAATGGGGATCGTTATTGTAGACACCGTAGGCCTTGGCGTAGTCCTTGTCCTGAAGCGCGGCGTAAAACTTGTTGACCCGATGCTCTGCCGGCAGGTCGGAGAACATCCAGCCGTGGCCGAGGATGCGGCCCATTAAGAACAGCACGACCAGAAGCCCGACGATGGATGCAGCCGCGATCCCCAGAGTCTTTGTGCGCCGGGCGCGGCGTTCATCGTATACGGGGGCATCCATCAGGCTCATCGGTGTCTTTTATCCTCGCGGTACAGTGTTCCGGTCCAACTGCGTTATTAGACACCGGCGAACGGAAAATAGGTTATCGCCCCGCACGTTCTTTCCCCTTGTTTGCCCCCGCTCCATGCGGGACGGCCGAAGCAGACTAGCGGAGTCGTCGGGTGAGCGGGAACGCGTTTGGGATGTGCTCGAACTGGGGGCCAGTGGGCAGATCGTACACGCTGAGCACATCGAAGCGGATCGGCACGAGATCGCGCCAGGGCTCGGGAAGGCGGCGGCGGTAGGCCAAAGCCATGCGGCGTAGTGTCTTTTGCTTGGCGGCGTCGACGGCTGATTCCGCGGGGGCCAGATCCCGCGCGGTGCGGGTCTTGATCTCGAAGACCACGAGCGTATCGCCGTCCCAGGCGACGAGATCCAGATCGCCTTTGAGACGCGCGGAGTGCCACCTTCGCGCGACGATCGTGTACCCACGCTCGCGCAGGTGGAAGTAGGCGAGGTCTTCGCCGCGTTCCCCGGTAAGCAGGTGTTCCGGTTTGGGGTCGCGTCCACGCTCCCGGGCACGTTCGGCGGCGCGGCGGTCGGCGAGTGCACGCAAGCGAAGGTAGGCGGTGCGTTCGAGGGCAAGAGCGCGGCGTTGTAGGTCAATCCACATCGGACATCTTCTTTTTGCTCTTGTCCTCCCGTAGCGCAGCGGAGGGATCTGCTGTTGCTTTCGTTCGCGGCGGCACGAAGGAAAGCAGATTCCTCCGCTGCGCTACGGAATGACAAGTCGAAAGAGAACAGGGAAGGACGAGTCGAGACAACGTACCAGAAAACTTACTGAATCTGCACTAACTCCGAAGAGGCAGCGTGGCCGTCCATGCCGGTTGGTGTGGTCTCGGGGTGCTGTGGGGCGCGCCAGTGGTCGATGTAGCTGACCTGGTGCACGCAGGAGATGGTGCAGTTGGGCGCGCAGCCTTTTTCCGTCAGAAACTCGCGCTCCACGTCGGTTTTTCTGTACTCGGAGATTGGGATGCCGGGGTAGCCGCGCTGCTGCGAGCAGTAGCTGACCAGGCCGTTTTCGTCGACATACAGGTAGCGCGAGCCTGCGCGGCAGCGCCAGTCGTTGGGCTTGCCGTTGGCGATGGCCTCCTGAAAGCCGTTGAAGCGCGAGTACGAACGGCGGGTGAGCGCGCGCACCTCGTTCCAAACCTTGCGTTCCCGGTCACCCAAAGGTTTGAGCTGACCCGAGCCGTCGTGGATGATGCCGATCGTGGAAGAAAAGCCAAGCTCCAGGGCGCGTTTGGAGATGACCAGCGCGTCTTCGGGGTTCTGGATGCCGCCGCCGACGACGGAGTTAATGTTCACGTGGAAGTCGGCGTGTTCAGCCAACATCTTCAGCTTGGCGTCGAGCACCTTGAGCGACTTCTTCGAGACCTCATCGGGCAGGAGATTGTCGATGGAGATCTGCATGTGGTCCAGCCCGGCTTTGTTGAGGCGTTGAATGCGGTCGGGCATCAGCAGATAGCCGTTGGTGATCATGCCGGCGATGGCGTTGTTGTGGCGAATGCGGCGGATCACGTCATCCAGTTCGGGATGCAGCAGCGGCTCGCCGCCGGAGATGGTGATGACCGCGGTGCCGAGCCGGCCGAGGTGGTCGATGCGGCGGCGCATCTCGGCGAGGGGCGTGGGCTTGGAGACGTCATCGAACTCGTTGCAGTAGGTGCAGGCGAGATTGCAGCGGCGCATGGGCACGATGTGCGCCATGTAGGGGTGCGCGGTGTCCAGCAGCGCCGAGCCGATCGAGCCGAGCTCGCGCAGGCGGCGTTCCGCGGCCAGCAGACGGCGGCGCAAGGTCCTGCGGCGCTGCGCGGCGGAGGTGTCGGGCCTAGACTTCACCTCGGTAGTCTTATGGGCAGCGTAGGACATGAACAACATCATTTTATCTGCTAACGCGAGATGCTACCGGGGTAAACTTTATTCATGATGCGTGAGATCTCCAAAGAAGAGTTCATTGCGACGGCCCCGGAGATTCTAGGCTCTGTTGGGAACGACCTCGTCATCATTCAACAGGGGGAGCAATTCATCGCGGCGCTGGTCGGCGAACGAGAGTTTCGACAGCTTCGAGAGGCTCGGGGCCACCGTGCCCTTGCCGCGATGAATCGTCTGAGCGATGCGATCGAAGCTTCTGGTGCGACCGAACAAGAGCTGAAGGAGCTTGAGGCTGCACTTGATCGTAAAGCCTGATCCCGTCGTGGTTCTGGACACGAACGTGATCATCAGCGCCCTGCTTTTTCGGAACAGCACACCGCGACGGGCCGTTATGACTGCCTTCGAAAAAGGTAAGGTACTCTCGTCCTCTCGCATCCGCAATGAGCTCCGTGAGGTGTTCTGCAAGCCGAAATTTGATCGCTACATCGAGCGAGAAAGCCGTCTACGCAATCTGGAGGAGATGATCGAAGATATGGAATCGGTACTCGTTACCGAGCGAGTTCGATTGTGCCGTGATCTAAAGGATGACAAGTTTATCGAGCTTGCCTTTGCCGGACAGGCGAACTTCCTCATTACCGGAGACTCCGACCTGCTCGCCTTGCATCCATTCCGCGGCGTTGCCATTCTCACCCCGGCTGCATACCTCGCCCTTTACCCGTAAACTGAACCGAGGAGCCACCATACCCATGCCGCGCGAGATCAACTGGACCGACACATTGGAGATTGGCATTCAATTGCAGGAGCTTCACCCGGACGTGGAGCCGTTTTCCGTTCGTTTTACCGACCTGCATAGATGGATTACAGAGATTCCTGGCTTCGTGGGCGATCCGGCCAAGTCCAATGAGAGTCTGCTGGAGGCCATCCAGACGGCCTGGAACGAGGAGTACGAGGATGCCAATCACGCTTAGCCACGCTTCCTCGGCAGCGAAACGGTATGGGCCACCGTGCCCGCGCCAAGCTCATCCTATGGAGCAGGAGACCAACCGTGAAGCTACATCGCCACCTTGCCATCCTTAGCCTCAGTTTTTTGATAGCAGCCCCTGCCTTCGCGCGGCAGACCACCACAACAACCCCCACCGCGCAGCAGTCCCGCAAAGAGACCAAGGTCGAACTGAAGCAGCAGCACAAGGCCGACATGGCGCAGGCCAAAGCCGATAAAGCGGAAGCGAAGGCTGTCAACACCAAGGAGGCGAAGCGGGCCGCCAAGGCTCAGGACAAAGCCAACGCCCAACAGCCGCAGTAAGACTGCTGCTTCCAGCCTAAAGGCTTACGTCATCGCTGTTTGCGTTCGCTAGAGCAGCAGGTTCCCTTCGGGAATGACAGAAAGAAAGACAGCGCCTTCACAAGAACGGCTTCGTAGGATTTTAAGAACCGTTTCAAACGTTTGCTTTGCGCCGGCGCAGCACCTGGGCGGGCAGCTTTGAACCTGTCAGATGCAGCAGGGAAAAGCAGACTGCTGCCCAAACGGCGCTGCCCGTGAGGATCGTGACTGCGTCTTGGAGATGGGTATGCGCCGGCGGTAAGCGGTAGGCGACAAAACCGACCCCCACCATGGCGCAGATCGCCGCCAAAGCCGCTTTTCCGATCTCCCAACCCTCCAGGTGAGCGAGGCTTACCAGCCGCTTGCGATGCAGGAGGATCGCCAAAGCGAACGTCTGCGCGGTGATGCCGATGTCCGAGGCAATGGCCAGACCCTGTAACCCCTGCGCCCGGAACAAAACCCAGTACATGGGTACCGAGATCACGGTGAGCAGCGTTCCGGTGATGGCGGGGGTGCGGGTGTCACTGGAGGCGTAAAAGGCCCGGGCGTAGATTCCCTGCACCGCCCAGACTCCCAACGTAATGGACAGAACGGCGAAGAGTTGCGTGGTTTCGCGGGCGTCGGCGCGATTGAAGCGGCCGCCGCGGAACAGGTCCATCAGCCACGGTGCCAGGGCAATCATCCACGCCGAAACCAGCAGGCCCACGCTGAAGAGCCGCGAGACCGATCGCCCCACCGAGGCTGAAAAGTCGTAGGCGCGGCCTTGCTGAAAGAGCGAGGTGAAGAAGGGAAGCGAAGCGGCTCCCGCCGCCGGTCCGATGACATTGAAAGGCGCATTGAAAAGATCTTTGGCGTTGCCGATCAGGGTGATGCCGCCCTCGCGCAACGAGCCGAAGTAGTTCAGAAAGAAGCCGTCGAACATGACCAGCGAAACGCCGATCATGAGCGGCCAGGTCAGCTGAAACCACTCGAGAAAGGCCGGATCGCGGAAGCCGATGATTGGCCGGTACCGGAATCCCGTGCGCACCGCCCCCAGTGTGTTGAGCAGAGCCGAACCCGCGATCACGCCCGCGAGCACGCCCACGGCCAGCGAGTAGATGCCGATCTGCCGATGAAGCAGCACGGCGCCGAGGATGATGCCGCCGTTGTACACGATCGGTGCGCCCGCCTGGTAGATGAAGATTTTTCGCACCTGCAGGCGCGAACTCATGCAGCTGCCGATAAAGAAAAAGAGCTGCGCGGGCAGGATGAGGCGGGTCAGCGAGGTACAGAGCTCGGAGCGCAAGGGGTCATGGCGAAAGCCCTTGTTCGCCAGCCAGACGTAGTAGGGAGCGATGATCTCCGAGAGCAGAACGCCGGCGCAGAGAACCACCAGCATGGTCGTGAGCACCACGGAAAGCGCGCGGTCGGCACCCTCCTCGTCGTCGTGGATCAGGTGGCGGTTGAGCACCGTGACCAGCGAGATCGCGACCGCTCCGCCTGTAAGGAAGTAGCTGAGCAGATCGGGGAGCTTGAAGGCAGCGCGGTAGGCATCCTGTGTGGCTCCCGCGCCGAACAGGGAGTTCACGTACTTGATGCGCACCAGCGCCAGCACGCCGGAAAGCAGCGAGCCAACCATCAGCAAAAGGGCGGCCGAGCTGGTGGTGTGGCCTTTCTTGCTCACTGGCACTACGACACTGGCAACGTCCGGGACCTCGGGCTGTGCAGGGGAAGCCACCGGCACTACTCGCCGGGAAATAGATCGCCCTGGTTCAACTCACGCTGCCCATCGCGGACCAAACGCAGCATCTCCGGGCGTGGTGCTTCGGAGCGCGACACCGTGAACTTGGGCTCGAGGACAAGCCGCGGACGCAGGGGGGTGGGCTGCATTGCAGGTGCGGGGGCTGACGCGGTTCCTGGGCGGGAGCTCTCGAGCATGGTCAGCAGCGATTGAAGCTCGTCGCGGAGGGAACGAAGCTGCATCTGTCGGCGTAGGTCGGCCCCCGGATCGACAGCCGGGCTGAGAACAGGGTTGGCTTCGGCGAGGGCAAGCGGCTTCGGCTGCGCTACCGCGGCTTCCGCAGGCGCGGGAGTCGGGGTGAACGTCTCGGCGGCGGCCTGCTCGCGAGCCTTAGCCTCGTCCTTGAAGACCTGCCGGGCGCCGGGAATGGTGTAGCGCTGGTCGTAGAGCAGCGACTTGATGCGCAGCGCCATCTCCACGTCGCGCTTGCGGTAGAGCCGCTGGCCGGTGCCGCCCTTGGCGGGCTTCAGCTGCGGAAACTCGGTCTCCCAGAAGCGAAGCACATAGGCGGGCACCTCGCACAGGCGCGCCACGTCGCCGATGCGGAAGTACAGCTTGTCCGGAATCTCCGGCGCGACAATCTTGCGAATTGGTTGAATTCCCATAGTTGGCCCAGAAACGCCTGGCTGGGGATGGGGTGAACTCCCCGGCTTCTCTGCGTTGGTCAAAGTATAAGAGGCTGCCGGAAGCGGGACCAGTGCTTTTTGCGGTTCGGCGCTCAACCAGGTATCCATGCCTGACCTGAACCACGGGAGGTAACCCCGCTTCAACTGGTACTTGAGGGTTTACTCGGCTGGGTATCAACATACCCGGCTAAAAGCCAAGCTAAATCGCCAATCACGCCTTCGGCGTTGACCTCTGCTCTGGGAAAAGGTGCTTGGCGACTATATGTATCAGCACGAGAAAATTTGCGATTGAAGTGGTGATCAGGGCGATCAGTACGGAGTCACTCAAGTGGAAACCAGCCCCAGTTCGCCCGGACTGTCAAACAATATGAATGATGTTCTCGTCCCACCAGGCGTTAAGCCAAAGCACGAACAGGAACAGTGCAGGCTTCATTACGAAGCGCATAACCCAGTTATAGTGCCGCTGTTTTTCAGGGAATTGCTCTGTGAGTTCCTTCTGCTCCAAGGCGCCGAAGACCAAGAGTTGCTGGTCTACAGAACTTTCAGGATCAGGTTTGATAGGATCTGGAATCGCAAAGTCTTGCGAGTCAGGCATGTTTTCTAAGCCTTGGCTCTGCGGTGCTCGAACTCATCCTTGATCCATTCGTTTGGAATGTTCGGACTGCTCCAGTCCGAGTCGTGCTCACGCCGGGCGAGATCCCATGCATAACCGATTTCGTGAGTGAGCGCTGAGAGTTCTATACCGCCCCTCTCCCCGTATTTTTCCCAAACCTGGCTAAGAAGAGCTAGCGATCTGGGGTCTAAAGGAGTAGCTCCGAGTTCCGGAACCGTCTTGGGGATGGTCGAGTAACCGTATTCGCGAACCTTGCGATAAAGCGTCGGCACACCGGGCCATACCTCCACGCCTCGATAGGCTCGGAAATCAGGGGTGATCCATAGAAAGCCAGATTCCATCCGTGCGCGAAGTATACGAGCTTCTGCACCTTCAGGGGATCTACCGCTACGTTCTCGGCAAGACCCCTTTGAATGAAGTAATTTGCGATCTGGGCGGACTGATAGGGCATTCGTACTGATTCCTGCTGCTCGTATGATGCTATCATTCGCATCGATATTTGCCCGTACAGTATGCGAGGGACCAGTGGCTAGGGCGCCACTGCCATGTTGATGCCATGGGGTGGCGAACCGGGCGAGCGGCGACGCATCACTTGCGGCCTGCCCGGAGTCCAATACACTGAAGTGTGTACGCTCCATGTCCTCCACCGCTGCCATTCTGCCCCCCGAACCCGCCGCTCCCGAGCCGATCCACAGCTGCCCCAGCTGCAGCCACTGGCTGCCCGAGGGCACGCTCGCCTGCCCGGACTGCCAGACGCTGACCTATGGGCGCCACCTCAGCCAACTCGCCCATGCGGCGCAGCAACTGGAGGTCGAGGGCAAGTGGCCGGAGGCGCGCGACCGCTGGCGTTCCACGCTGGCCTGGCTGCCCGAGGGCACGGAGCAGGCTGAAACCATCCACGGCCACATCGCGCAGATCGACACGCGGCTGAACGCCGAGGCGGAGCGCAAAAACAAGTGGACCAAGCGCCTTGGGCCCTTCGCGCCGGTGTTTTTCTTTCTCCTGAAGCTGAAATCCGCTTTTTTCATCCTATTGAAGCTGAAGTTTTTTCTGGGGCTCTTCGCCTTTTTCGGCCTGTACTGGGCGTTGGCGGGCTGGCGCTTCGCGCTGGGCTTTACCGTATGCATCTTCCTGCACGAGATGGGGCACTATGTGGCGGTGAAGCGGCGCGGCCTTAAAGCTGAACTGCCGATGTTCGTCCCCGGCCTGGGCGCCTATGTGCGCTGGTACTCCATGGGGGTCTCGCGCGAGGATCTCGCCGCCATCGCGCTGGCCGGACCGCTTTACGGCTTGGGGGCTGCCGCGCTTTGCCTTGCGATTTACTTCACCACCCACGCGCTGTTGTTTCTGCTGCTGGCCAATATCGGCGCCTGGTACAACCTGTTCAATCTCACGCCGGTCTTCGGCTTCGATGGCGCGCAGGCGACCTACGCTCTTTCGCGTGTGCAGCGCATTTTGCTGACCGCGACCTGCCTGCTGTTTTTCGGATTGACGCTGGCGGATGCAAACCCGAACCGTGCCGGCACGCAGTGGGTGTTCCTGATCGTCGCCGCCGGGATGGCTTGGCGATCATTCACCAACGATGCGCCGGAGACGCCGCACAGCCGCACGCTGGTTGTCTTCCTTTCCCTGATCCTGCTGCTCGGGTTCCTGCTCTACCTGACGCCGATTCCGGGAATGCGCTAAGAAGGGTCTGACGTATTCACCCATCTATGAGGACCAGGGCAAGTAGTGTCTGATGAACCACGATCATCGTACGAAGTGTATTTGGAGGAGTGTGGGGCTTCAGCCCCACGAAAAGTAAAGCCAGAATCATGGGCTTTAACAGGCTGCGGAAAAACTCTTTTGTAGGAACGACCCGAAAATCTCATTGTGCGAGGATGCCCTACAAACAACCGATGCGAATTTGGTGATACTTTGCCATGTCGCTAGACCTCCAAATTTTACGAATTTTGGATTCCTGAAGAGTTTTTCCGCAGCCTGTTTAGCCCAGGCTTCTCTCCGGTGTCAGCGCAAAACCCGGGGCTGAAGCCCCGTTCTTCTCCGCACTGAATGTCCGGGCTGAAGCCCGGACCTACCTCCGAAAAACAAAAAACGATTTACACAGACACTACCTAAAGCCCTACTGAGTTTCGGTGCTTTCGTGTGCGGGCTGAAGCCCGCACCTACACCGGAGCGAATCAATCAGAGCGTTCCTTGAAGATCCATTCCGGGGTGTGGCCTCCCTATACTTGGGCCTATGGCTCTTTCTCTTTCCCGCTCCGCGGAGCTCCAGGCCCGCGCGGAACGCCTGATTCCCGGTGGTGTGGATTCGCCCGTGCGCGCGTTTCGTGCCGTGGGCGGCCACCCGCCCTTTCTCGCCAGCGCCGAGGGCGCCTACCTGACGGACGTCGATGGCAACCGCTACATCGACCTCTTCGGCTCCTGGGGACCCATGCTGCTGGGACATGCGTTTCCTCCAGCCGTGGAAGCAATCCGCGAGGCCGCGGGACGCTCCGCCTCATTTGGCGCGAGTACGGCCGCGGAAGCTGATCTCGCCGAACTCGTGCAACAGTGTTTTCCCTCGGTAGAGAAGCTGCGGTTCGTCAGCTCCGGCACTGAGGCCTGCATGTCGGCGATTCGGCTGGCGCGCGGCTTTACGGGGCGCAACTTCGTGATCAAGTTTGAGGGCTGTTACCACGGCCACGCCGACGCCTTGCTGGTGAAGGCGGGATCAGGCGTGGCGACCTTCGGCATCCCGGGTTCGGCGGGGGTCCCGACCGAGACCGCGATGCACACGCTGGCGCTGCCCTACAACGATCTTGGCGCGGTGGAAGCGGCCTTTGCGAACCATCCCGACGGGATCGCCTGCATCATCCTGGAGCCGGTCGTCGGCAATGCCGGAACCGTGCTGCCCGCCCCGGGATTTCTGCGCGGCCTGCGTGAGCTGACCTGGAAGCATGGCGCGCTGCTGATCTTCGACGAGGTGATGACGGGGTTCCGACTCTCTATTGGAGGGGCGCAGGTGCTCTATAAGGACGAGCTTGGCGGCTACGGCGGAGGCAACCTGGACAATCCAGACACGCCCGCGTGGCCGGACCTCACGACGATGGGCAAGATCCTCGGCGGCGGGCTGCCGGTGGGCGCCTTCGGCGGCCGCGCGGAGATTATGGATCTCCTGGCGCCGCTCGGGCCGGTGTACCAGGCCGGCACACTCAGCGGCAATCCGCTGGCGATGGCTGCCGGGATTGCGACGATCGGGCATCTGCTGGCGCATCGCGAGGAGATCTATCCGAAGCTGGAAACAACAACTGCCGCCATTGCCGATGGCGTCGCGAAGATTGCGGCGCAGGCGGGTATTCCGCTGCAGACCAACCGTGTCGGCAGCATGTTTACATGGTTTTTCACGAGGGTGCCGGTGCATGATTTCGGCGGTGCAAGTACATCCGACACCGTGGCCTTCGCACAGTTCCACCGCGGCATGCTGGAACGCGGCGTGTGGCTGCCGCCCAGCCAGTACGAGGCGGCGTTCGTCTCGGCAGCGCACGATTCGCCCGAGGTGGAAGCGGTTCTGGCAGCCGCGCGGGAGGCGCTCGTCCAGTGAGACTTATACCGATTTATATGCACTTATACGGGGTAGGACCAATAACTGGGTATAAATGGGTAGAAGAGTATTTCTACCGATTTATACCCACTTATAGGGTGTTGGGCCAATAATTAGGTAAACTCGGTAGCAATGGATCCCAGGCTGAATCCGTTCACTCCCGGCGCGGGCAATCAGCCGCCTGAGCTTTCCGGGCGACGTGGCGTGTTGGACGAAGCCGACGTCGCGGTGAACCGTATTCTGCATGGGCGTTCGGCGCAGGGCTTGATTCTGGTGGGGCTGCGGGGCGTCGGCAAGACCGTGTGCCTGAACCGGTTGTGGAGCCGCGCCGAGGCCCAAGGCGCTAAGGCGCTGCTGCTGGAAGCCACGGAGACACGACCGCTGGTCTCTGCGCTGTTGCCGGAGCTGCGACGGACCCTGATCTCGCTGGACCTCGCCGCCAACGCCGGGGACAAGGTCAAACGGGGCATGCGGGTGTTTCGCAATTTTGTCTCCGGACTGAAGCTGAAAACCGGGGAACTGGAGCTTGAGTTCGGCGCGGTGGAGCCGGAGCGGGGCGCGGCCGATAGTGGAGAGTTGGAATCGGACCTCGGCAACTTGCTTGCGGCGGTAGCCGAAGCGGCGCAGGAACGGTCGACCGCCCTGATTCTCTGCATCGACGAGTTGCAAAATCTTTCGCAGCGCGAGTTCAGCGCCTTGATCGTCGCCGCGCACCGGGCAAGCCAACGCAACCTGCCGTTCCTGTTGCTGGGCGCCGGTCTGCCGCAGATCGTCGCGCTCGCGGGACGTTCGAAGTCCTATGCGGAACGCCTGTTTCGCTATCCTGCCATTGGCCCGTTATCCCCGGAGGACGCTCGATCTGCCTTGCAAAGACCCGCCAAGGAAGCCAAAGTCAGCTTCGAGGAGGCCGCGTTGCGCGCCATTCTCGAACAGACCGAGGGCTATCCCTACTTTCTGCAGGAGTGGGGCAAGGAGGCGTGGAACGCCGCGACAGGTTCGCGCATTACGGCCAACGATGTGCGCAAGGCGCACCCGGTCATCGAGCGCAATCTCGACAAGAGCTTCTTTCGCGTGCGCTTCGACCGCCTGACCCCGAGTGAGCAGCGCTATCTGAGGGCGTTGGCGGCTTTGGGATCCGGCCCGCACCGTTCCGGGGCGGTCGCCCGCGAGTTGGGCGTAAGCACAAGCAAAGTGGCGCCAAGACGCGACGCTCTGGTCAAAAAAGGCATGATCTACAGCCCGGCGTTCGGTGAGGTGGCCTTTACGGTTCCCCTCTTTGACGCCTTTATGCGGCGCATCATCCCCGAGACGAAGCGCCCCTCTTCCCGGAAGAAGACCCTGAAAACAAGCATGAAAGATACCACCCCGTAATTGGCCGGATCCTGAAACTCAGGCCGTCGCGGACGCTCGAGATTGAGGCTTCGGCTCCATCCAGATCTTGCCCGCCAGGGCCAGCACCAGCAGCATCGCCGTGCTCAGGCCGAAGACCCTGCGGATGCTGGTCAGCTCGGCGAGGACGCCCGACAGCAGCAGGCCGGCGATCTGCGCCGTGAAGATGACCGACATCACCGTGGAGCCGACGCGCCCCATCAGCTCATGCGGCGTCTCCTGCTGGATCATTGTCTGCGAAGGAACGATGATGCCCGCGCAAGCGAAGCCGATCAGAAAGCAGCCGCCATACAGTGTGGCCGCGTGCGGAATCGCCGCCATTAAGAGCGTGCCGCAGGCGATGCCGATGAGCCCGAAGTAGACCTGCGCTGTGTTCGAGACGCGTTTGGCGAGTGCATTCAGCGCGTTTACGCCGATCAGCATCCCGGCGCCGATCAACATGCTCGCAATGGTGAAGACCTTGATCGCGGCGTGGAGATCGTCGCGCACATAGACCGCGATCAGCGGGCCGAAGCAGCCCATGACAAACATCGCCGCGGCCACCGCCATGATGACAAACAGCAGCGCCGCGTGGTGCAGGATAAAGTGCGCGCCCTCGCGCATGTCCGCAACGATGCGGGCTACGCCTTTTACCTCCACCGCCTCCACGCCGCCCACATCCGGATTCTGTGCGGGTTTCTTTGCGATCAGCAGCGGAACGCTGGCGATAAAGCTCGCGGACGCTGCAAAGCTGAGCGCATCCGCCCAGTAGCAGAACTTTGCGCCGAATAACCCGACCAGCGCACCTGCCGCGAACGGGCCGATGATGCGCATGATGAAGAACGCCTGCTGCAGCAGCGCATTGGCGGAGCGTAAACCGTGGGCCGGCACGACCGAACGGATCGCCACCCCTTGCGCGGGGGAGAAGAAGCTCGACACGACGCTGATGGCAGCCATCACGAGGTAAAAACCCCAGGCGTGATGCACCGTGAGCAGCAGCAGGCAGAGGCAGCCGCGGATGAGATCGCTCGAGACCATGGTGAGCTTCAGCGGCCAGCGATCCACAAACACGCCGCTCACGACGCCAAGCACGGCAATCGGCAGCAGATACGCGATCTGCAGGCCGGTGACCTGCTGCGGGGTGGCGTGCAGCGTGAAGGTCATCACCTCGATGACCGCGAAGAGGGCAAGGAAATCACCCAGAACGCTGACGATCTGCGCGTACCACATGCGGCGCATGGGCACGATGCGGATGACATCGCCAAGGCTCAGCGGATCGGGCTGTACGGGTGAGGGAAGCGGCAGGCCCTCGGATGTTTCAGCGGGAATGGCGGCGGCTTGTGTGCTCATGCTTCCTCTTCCTTTGCTTCGCGCGAGGAAAAACGAACGCAAAGGACGCAAAGGCAGAACGCGAAGACCGCAGAGAATACCTGCCTAGCGTCCTTATGTACGACTGTCTGGGTTGAACTCTCCGCGACCTTTGCGTCAAAACTTTGCGATCTCTGCGTTCCGCTCTTACTCAGCGATCTCCACCAGCAGCACCTGCTCGTCGTGATCCACCTCGCGCAGCTTGACCTCTATGATCTCGCGGCTGCTGGTGGGGACGACGCGGCCGATGTACTTGGCCTCGATGGGCAGCTCGCGATGGCCGCGATCAATCAGCACCAGCAGCTGCACGCTTTTGGGACGGCCGTGGTCGAAGAGGCCATCGAGCGCGGCGCGCACGGTGCGTCCGGTGAACAGCACATCGTCGATCAGGATGATGTCGCGGCCGGCGATGTCGAAGCCGATCTCCGCGGTTTCCACCACCGGCCGGGCGCCGCGCGTGGACAGGTCGTCGCGATAGAAGCTGATGTCGAGAACGCCGGTGTCGATCGGGTGTTTTTCGATCGTGGAGATGATCTTCGCGAGGCGTTCGGCCAGCGGCACGCCGCGGCGCTTGATGCCGACCAGGCCGAGGTTGGTGGCGCCGTGGTTGCGCTCGACGATCTCATGCGCCAGCCGCACCAGGGTGCGTTCGATCTCGGAGCCGGACAGGAGGCGGCCTTTTTCGCGCAGCTGCGGCGAACGCGCGGAGTCTCCGGAGCTCGCGGTTTCGGCGGGATTCAATGATTCACTCATCACAACGCGATGATAGCAGCGGGGATAAAGAGATTACCCGGAAAACCCGGTTGTTTTATGCCGGGCGGCGGCGGCTCAGCAGCAGGCCGGCGAGCCCTGCCGTGGCTGTCGAGAGCAGCAGATACAGGCCGCCCGAAACCGTGCCCATCCAAAGCAGCAGACCCACGCGGAACTCGGGGATGCCGAGCAGCCGGAGCATGGGTTGGGCGGCGGCGCCGTACTGCGTCTGCGCGTTGGCGCGGATCTGGGCCATGGCCGCGGCGATCTGTGTGTCGATGGTGTTGTGGGCTCCGTGCTTCAGCACATAGCGCGCCAGCACGAGGCTCAAGGTGAACACCAGAGCGCAGCCCACCGACACGAGCAGCCCGGTAAGCAGTCCCAGCCGCGCGGCAAAGCCGGCGGTGAGCCGGCCGGAGCGCGCCCGTGTGTTGTAGAAGCCCACGGTAAGGGTGGGCGCGCTGAAGATCCACAGCCAGGCAAGCAGCAGCAGCGGCGCAAACACCAGCCCGGCGAGATCGAGGCTAAGGGCGATGCCGCTGCTCAGCAGGGCGTACTCCACGGCCAGCGGCCAGCGGCCTTGGCGGGCGCGGTGTTCTCGGCGCAGCGTGCGGCGTTGCGCGGCGGGCATGCCCTCGGTCCCGGAGGCCTCCGGCGGGGGTTCGGCGGCTGCGATGGCGCGTTCGCTATAGCGCTGCACCTCGAGCGCGGTCTCCTGCTGCAGCTCTTCGGAGAGAAAGATCTGCGGCGCGCCGCAGACGCTGCAATAGATCAGATGGCCGCTATCGATCGTCAGCGGGTGATGGCAGCGGATGCAGGGTCGTTCGGTCACTTCTTTGAAGCTATCCGAGCGGCGCGGCTTCGGCAATGTCCTTGCAGCTTTGCTCCCTGCCTGTCCGGCACGATTTGAGAGAATGGGGGGAAGAAGCAGGTCCCCTGCGGGGATGACAGAAAGAAAAGCAAATGCAATGCTCTCCGGCAGATGCATCTATTCGCGGTCGCCGGAGTCGTGTTTGTTTGAATCGGATGGCAGATCCAGCGCCACAAGCCCGATGTGCGTAGCGCCGTCCTCCGCGTGGACGCCCACAACGTGCTGACGAGTCTCGGAACCGGCGCGTAGCTCTATCGAATCGCCGGAAGTATGGTATTCCTGAACCGTCTTGTGGTCATTGCAGGTTAGGCCGTCCTGGGTACGCGGCGGCTGTCCCACGGTCTGATTGCCGCGGCAGGTGAGCACAGCCCCGTAACGGCCCATGTCCTTGCGATAAAACGCGAGCACCTTGTCCTGCGGGTCTGGGGTTTGCAGCTCCACCGCATGCACGCCCAGCCTGAAGCTGCCGAAGCTCATGTTCACGTCGGCCGCGCCGTGATCGTCGCCATGTTTGTGCACGGGCGAGGCTCCCGGGTAGGGCGTCAGACCGGTCTTGGCGAGGGCGTTGGCCTCATCCGTCTTCACGTTCATCGACCCGAACGGCGTTCCGATGCTGACGTCCTTATCGGCTCCATTTTTGTGGGTGTCAACGCGGCAACCAGCCAGCAGGACGGGAACGAGCAGGAGGGCGAAGGGGAGCAAACGGCGGATAGCAACCATGGGCGATCTCCTAAACAGGAACGGACAGGAACGCGCAGCAGGTATGGCGTTCCCGACAGCATACGAGCGCAACGGGACTTTGGTTCACAGAAAGTTTGCGGTTGCCGCGTGGTTTGCTGAAGCGGATATTCGCTTGCGCGCTTTCTATTGCCCCGCCGCTGCGTCCTTTCCTATGTTCCTGGGTTTTCCCTGCAGGGAGTGTCTGAAGAATCACGATCATCGCAAGAGCTGCATCATCCTACGAGGTGCATCTTGGAGGTGGATGGGGAGGGAGCGTGGGGCTTCAGCCGCAAAATCCGGGGCTGAAGCCCCCTTTCCTCTTTGCACCGAATGTCCAGGCTGAAGCCCGGACCTCCCTAGGAAGAGCAAAAGCAATGCCCCGTCATCACGTGATACGTTCATGGGCGCATACCCATGTTCTTGGTGCGGGCTGGAACACGGCAGGCGAGGAGAAAGCACAGCAATGACCAGAGCGATGACGAAATGGGTGGCCGAAAGAATGAGATCGATAGCTCGGCCCGCGCCTCGGCACCACCGGCGAAGCCTGGGCTGGGGTGTCTCCGTTGCGTTTTCGCTGGCGCTGCTTGTCGTGCAGCCGGGACGAATCTCAGCGCAGGAGCCGCTCCCGCCGCTCCCGCCGCTCCCGCCGCTCGGGGCCGAAACCGGGGCCGCCGCGCCGGCGACCCCACCGGCGAACGACCCACCGGCTCGCGTGGCGCGCGTCAGCGTGCTGAACGGGGACGTCTCGGCCGAGCCCGCGGGCGTGGACACCTTCTCCGCCGCCGAGTTGAACCAGGTACTGACCAGTGGCGATCGCGTGTACACCGACGCTGACTCGACCGCCGAGCTCGAGGCCGGGGGGATCGCCGTGCGCCTGGGCGGCGGCACGGACCTGACCGTATCCGCGATGACGGACACCCTGGCACAGCTCGGTCTGGCGGCCGGATCGGTGCATCTGCGGTCATATGCGCTCGACCCGGGAACGGTGCTGGAGCTCGACAGCCCGGAGGCCGCGATCACCGTGCTGCAGCCCGGCGATGTGCGCGTGGATGTGGACACCGCCGCGCACACGACCACCGTCTCGCTCGATTCCGGGCAGGTGCAGGTGGACGGCCCTGGCACCAGCCAGGTGCTCACGCCGGGCCAACACCTGCGCCTGCACGGCGGCGATCCGGCGGCCGGACAGACCGCGTACGCCGAACCCCTGGCGCCCGCGGCGCCGGACAGCCTGGATGGATTCTCCGACAATCGCGACAGCCAGTACGCGAGCGGCGCCGACGCCGAAAGCCCCTACCTCAGCACCGACACCGTCGGCGGAGCCGATCTGGCCGGCGCCGGCAGCTGGGACTCGAGCGACTTTGGCCCTGTCTGGTACCCTGCGGTCGCCGTGGGCTGGCAGCCCTACTGCTTCGGGCACTGGCGCTGGGTGGCGCCCTGGGGATGGACCTGGGTGGGGGTTGAGCCGTGGGGGTTCGCGCCCTTCCACTACGGCCGCTGGGCCCATTTCGGCGACGGAATCGGGGGCCGCTGGGGCTGGATTCCCGGGCCGCGCGGCGTTCGTCCGGTGTA
Source organism: Granulicella sp. (assembly GCA_965276885.1). Classification (GTDB taxonomy): domain Bacteria; phylum Acidobacteriota; class Terriglobia; order Terriglobales; family Acidobacteriaceae; genus Granulicella. Next base: position 953,587 of record OZ255702.1, read on the forward strand.
CGCGCCCGCGCTCGTGGCCTTTGCCGGCGGTACCGAGTTTTCCCATGCGCTGGGCTATGCGCCGGGGCTGGGGATCACGGCCTGGTTTCCGCTCGGCCCCCGCGAGCCCTATGCTCCGCCCTACCACGGCAGCACGCTTTACGTGAATCGCGTCAACGCCGGCAATCTTTACAACACGAATTCCGCGGAGGTGCGCGGCTTATACAACCAGAGGGCAGTGAATGTCTTCGCGACCGGCCCGCTGGCCAACCGCGGCTATGCCAATCGGGGGGTGGGAACGGTCGCCGTGCTCGACAACAGCTTTGCCGCGGGCCATTCCGTTGGCAACGCCCGGCTGAACATTCCGGCGGAGACACTTGCCGGCGCCGCCGTGATGCCGCACCCGGCACTCGCCCCGGAACGTGCGATGCTCTCCCCGCACCCGGCAAAGATACTTCCACCCGTGCTGGCGCGCCCGCTGCTGACGGACAGGGCAGTGACGGACAGGGCATCGCCGAATGAAGTTCCGGGCGGCATCGCGGGCACGGTACTGGTTCATCGCGCCGAGCCACCCCCATCGCGGCCCAGCTTCGAGCAGCAGCGGCAGGCCATGCAGGCCGCGGAGCCTGGCCGTCCGCTCAGCCCGGCGCAGATGGATCGCCTTCGGGACAACCGCCCGTCGGCGCCGGGGCCGGCCCATGGGCCCGCCTCGCGGGCCGCCGGCGGGCTCCCGGCTCCGGGGGCGCCTCCACCTCCCCACGGCGCACCCCCACCCGCGGGAGGCGATCACCACCACTGACAAGCGGAAGCTGAAGGACCTCACTGGAGCCCCGGCTGGGAAGACTGTGCGGTCGAATTGAAACCATACTAAAATCGTTTTTTAACAGATATAAACGAACCCACTACCGTCTATGTCTGCTATCCGACAGACAGGGTTGATCTTACCCGCTATTGTGAAGGTGTTCCCGGGGGGTCGACCATGGATAGATTGCACGGAAAAGTGGCTTGGTTCAATAACGCAAAAGGGTACGGATTTCTGAGTCATGAGAGCGGTCCGGACGTGTTTGTGCACTTCAGCAGCATTCAGGCGGATGGATACAAGTCCTTGAGCGAAGGGGACGCGGTGGTGTTCTCCATCATTCAGGGCAGCAAAGGCCCGCAGGCCGACGGCGTGGAACGAGCTTAGGCGCAGTCATTTTCAGCCGGCTCCGACGAGGGGCCGGCCTTTTATTTTCTATGCTGCCATTCTGTGCGGCCGCCTGGACGCTTTCCAAGACGCCTTCCAAGATGCTGTCCAAGGCGCCTTCTGCTGGGAGTCGGCGGGGCAGGCGGATCGGTTTCCCTCCACCGCATTTACCTGATCTGTGCCTCCTGCCTGAACCCAACTGTAGCCCGCCGCCTGTACACTGGGCATCGCAAAGCCTCGCGCCCTGTTTCCGGCGGTATCTCTGCCGGCGGCGCGTCGCCAAACTCCCTTTGTGAAGGAATCCGGACCCGTATGAGCTCAACGTCTACCGCCCCGCAAACCGATTCTCAGACTGAATCGATCACCGGTTCTGACCTCGATCAGCTCTCGATCAACACCCTCCGCCTGTTGGCGGTGGACCAGGTGGAGAAGGCCAAGAACGGCCATCCCGGCGCTCCGCTGGGCTGTGCGCCCATCGCCTATCTGCTCTTCCACAAGTTTATGAAGTACAACCCGCACGATCCGCTCTGGTCGGATCGCGATCGCTTTGTGCTCTCCAACGGCCATGCCTCGGCGCTGCAATACGGTGTCCTGCACCTGACCGGGTACGACCTGCCTCTGGAGCAGCTGCAGCAGTTCCGCGAGTGGGGATCGCACACCCCGGGGCATCCGGAGTACGGCGAAACGCCGGGCATTGAAGTCACCACCGGGCCGCTGGGCCAGGGGCTAGCCGAAGCCGTCGGCCTGGCCATGGCCGAAAAGCACCTCGGCGCGGTCTACAACACCAATGAGTCCAAGATCGTCGACCACTACACCTATGTGCTGTGCGGCGATGGCGACATGATGGAGGGCGTCTCGCACGAGTCGTGCTCACTGGCAGGGACGCTGCAACTCGGCAAGCTGATCGTGTTCTACGACGACAACCTCATCTCGCTGGACGGCCCCACCGATCTCAGCTTTACCGAGGACGTAACGGAGCGCTTCGAGGGCTATGACTGGCACGTGCAGTTCGTCTCCGACGGCAACGATCTGGGCGAGCTGAACAAGGCCATCGAGATCGCCAAGATGGAGCGGACGAAGCCTTCGCTCATCCGTGTGCGCACGGTGATCGGCTATGGCTCGCCCAAGGCCGGCACCAAGAGCGCGCATGGCGAGGCGCTCGGCGCCGACGCCGCCAAGGCGACGAAGAAGTTCTTCGGCTTTCCCGAGGACAAGAGCTTCTACATCCCCGACGAAGCGCTGCAGAACTGGCGCAAGGCCATCGACAAGGGCAAGGAGGCGCAGGAGCACTGGCAGACCCGCTTTGAGAGCTACAAGAAGGAGAATGCGGAACTCGCGGCGCAATACACCCGCTGCACCGAGATGAAGCTGCCCGACGGCTGGGAGAAGGCGCTGCCCACCTTTCCGGGCGGTCCCGATGCCAAGCCCATGCCCACGCGCAAAGCGGGGGGGACGATTTTGAACGCGCTGGGAGCGGTGCTGCCGGAGCTCTTCGGCGGCGCGGCGGATCTCACCAGCTCGACCTTCACGATCTTCAAGGACTCCGACAACTTCCATCAGAACCCCAAGGGACGCAACATCTTCTTCGGCGTGCGCGAGTTCGGCATGATGGCCGCGGTCAACGGCATCGCCGCGCACGGTGGGCTGCTGCCCTTCGGCTCGACGTTCTTCACCTTTTCCGATTACTGCCGTTCGGCGATCCGCATGGGCGCGCTGCAGAGTTCGCATTCGCTGTATATCTTCACCCACGACTCGATTGGGTTAGGGGCCGATGGCCCGACGCACCAGCCTATCGAGCACCTGATGGCCCTGCGCGCCATCCCGCAGCTCACCGACTTCCGCCCCGCCGACGCCAACGAAACCACCGCCTGCTGGAAGCTGATGGTGGAGCGCAAGAATGCCAGCTTCCTGGCGCTTTCGCGTCAGGATCTGCCGGTGATGGACGCCACCAAGTACAAGATCATGGAGGGTGTGCCCAAGGGCGCGTATGTGCTCGATCAGTATGGCAAAGACGTCATCCTCGTCGCCACCGGCTCCGAGGTGCAGTTGATCGTGGAAGCGGCTGAAAAGCTGAAGGCCGAGGGCATCAACGCCACCACGGTCTCCATGCCCAGCTTCAAGATCTTCGACGAGCAGCCGGAGGAGTACAAGATGTCCATCTTCCCGCACGGTGTGCCGAAGATCTCGGTTGAAGCCGGCGCCACGATGGGCTGGTGGAAGTACATTGGCCGCGACGGCATCGCTATTGGCATCGACCACTTCGGGGCATCGGCTCCGGGGCCGATTGTGCTGGAGAAGTTTGGGTTCTCGGTCGCGAATGTGATGGAGAAGGCTAAGTCGCTGGTGAAGAAGTAGGGTAAAGCAGCAAAACATGGGCCGGAGCGTTAGCCAGAGTGGCTGCGTTCCGCTCTTTCGTTCGGGTCAGAATGGGAACGCAAAGGGGGAACGCAATGGACGCAAAGGGGATCATAGGCTGTAGCAAGACTGCCATGCGTAGAGCTTTGCGTGCTTTGCGAAACCTTTGCGCACTTCGCGTTCCCGCTTTCCTGGCTTAAGATCCCGGCCCCGGTCCAGCTCAGGGCAAGCGGTATTGGCTCGTCATTTCCACCCTCCCCATGGCAACATGGCTAGCATGACGCAGGACGGAGCCAAGCTGCTTGCCGCCAAACGCGCCGTTGAGTTCATCGAGGACGGCATGAACGTCGGCCTCGGAACCGGATCGACGGCGACGCTGTTCATCAAGGAGCTCGGCAAGCGGGTGGCGGACGGGCTGCGCATTCAGGCTATCGCTACCTCGGACGCCAGCCGCACCCTGGCGCAACAGCTCGGTATCCCGATCACCACGTTCGTCGATACGCCGGTGCTCGACATCAATGTCGATGGCGCCGACGAGGTCGCAAGCGATTCGCGGCTGGGTTTGGCGCTGATCAAGGGTGGCGGGGGCGCCATGCTGCGTGAAAAGATCGTCGCCTCGGCGGCGAAACAGTTCATCGTGGTGGCGGATTCCACCAAGGTGGTTCCGCGGCTCGGCAAATTTCCGCTGCCCGTCGAGGTGATTCAATTGGCCTTGCCATTGGTGCAACGCAAACTCGAGGCTCTGAGCTTGAACCCGAAGCTGCGGCCCGCGCGCAATGCCCAAGGGCCGTGGATTACTGATGAAGGCAATGTGATCCTTGACTGCTTCTGCGAGGCGATCCCCGATCCGGAGGAGACCGCCGCGGAGATTCGCGCCATCGTCGGTGTAGTGGAGCATGGGCTTTTCCTGAACATGGCAACGCTGGCATTGGTTGCCGGCGGGAACGGCGTGAAAGAGTTGCGGCCCTGAGCTTTTCCCTTTCACTACAGTCTCGACCCGCATTTTGCCCCATCTATCGTCTGCGTCGTTAGCATCTCCACCGCCTAGCATCGCCATCGCCCAAATCGCCATCCCATGACACATGACGACTGCGGCGAACGGCATGCAACGGGGCAACAATTGGTTGATTACAGGCGCGTCCAGCGGGTTTGGGCGTGTTCTTGCGGAGTATCTGCTGGGGCGCGGAGCCACGGTGGTGGCTACGGCGCGGGAGGTGGATGATCTCGACGACCTGACCACGCGCTATCCAGGCAGCGTCATTATCATGCCGCTCGACGTGACCAGCCAGGATTCGATCGATCATGCGGCGGCGGATGCCATCGCGCACGCGGGCCACATCGATGTGCTGGTGAATAACGCCGGTTATGGGCTCTGCGGGGCTGTCGAAGAGGCTTCTGAACAGGAGTACATGCCGATGTTCAATACCAATGTCTTCGGCTTAATCAACCTCACCAAGGCATTTTTGCCGATGTTCCGCGAGCGCCGCTCGGGGACCATCGTGAATATGTCCTCGATCGGCGGTCTGATCGGTTCGGCCGGCTGGGGATACTACAACGCGACCAAGTTCGCCGTGGAGGGCCTGAGTGAAGCGCTGCACGCCGAGCTTGCGCCCATGGGCGTTCACGTCATGGTGGTGGAGCCCGGAGCGTTCCGCACCAATTTCCTGGGCCGCTCGGGGAAAGAGGCCTATCGCCGCATCGCCGATTACGAGACCACGGTTGGCAAGACGCGCGAGTACTTCAAGACGCAGGCCGGCCATCAACCGGGCGACCCGCAGCGCGCGGTCGAGGCCATCGTCGAAGCTGTAAACTCGGCTGAGCCGCCCAAGCATCTGCTGCTCGGCAAACTCGCGCTGCAACGTTTCCGTACGCACCTGGAACAGTGGAACGAGTCGCTGGACCAGTGGAAGGACGTGACGACCGGTGCGGACTTTCCGGAGGGTGAGCATTCGTTGACAGCATCCCCCTACACCGGAGCCAAAGCCTGAACCGTCCGCAAGTCTTTGCGTCCTCTGCGTTCCGTTTGAGTTTTTAGGGGAGAAAGTACAAACCGAACGCAAAGGACGCGGAGGTCTAACGCAAAGGACGCGAAGAGGGCGACAGGAGACAGAGGCTTGGCGGTAAGCTCTTAGCAGTACACGGGAAAGAGGGAACAGAGATGCAACTTGGGATGATTGGTCTCGGCAAGATGGGCGGCAACATGGCGGAACGCCTGCGCCGCGCCGGGCACAAGGTCGTTGGTTTTGACTTCTCCGCCGATGCGGTGAAGAAGCTATCCGAGACCGGTTCGGTCGGGGCGAACACGCTCGAAGATATGGTGAAGAACCTCACCGAATCGCCGCGCGCGGTGTGGATCATGGTGCCGGCGGGCGATCCCGTCGATCAGACGATCGAGAAGCTGAAGCCGCTGATGAGCAAGGGCGACATCTTCATCGACGGCGGCAACTCGAACTACAAGGACTCGCAGCGCCGCCATGAGCAGCTGAAGAAAGAAGGCTTCGAGTTCGTCGATGTGGGCACATCGGGCGGCGTCTGGGGCATTACCGAGGGTTACTCCATGATGGTCGGCGGCGATGAAGACGTTGTCAATACGCTGAAGCCGATCTTCGAGACGCTCGCGCCCGCGCCCGACAAGGGCTGGGGCCGCACCGGTCCGTCCGGCGCCGGGCACTTCGTGAAGATGGTGCACAACGGCATCGAATACGGCTTGATGCAGGCCTATGCCGAAGGCTTTTCCATCATGGCGGCGAAGGAGCCTCTGCATCTGGACATCGAGCAGATCGCGCAGATCTGGCGCTACGGTTCGGTGGTGCGCTCCTGGCTGCTGGACCTGACGGCAGACGCTCTGAAGCACAATCCCACGCTTGAGGGCATTGCGCCCTATGTCACGGATTCGGGGGAGGGACGCTGGACGGTGTTTGAGGCGATTGACCTGAACATCTCGGCGCCCATCATCACCGAGTCGCTGATCCGGCGGCTACGCTCGCGCGAGGATAACAACCTCACCGATCGCATGCTAAGCGTGATGCGCAATGCCTTCGGCGGCCACGCGATGAAGAAAGAGTAGCGCGGCACTCGGACACCAGGGAACATGCAGGCCCGGCGAAGCGCCGGGCCTCCGCCGCGCATCGAATGGCCGCGGAACGTCCTCGCAATGCGCATGGCCCGGAGTGCCCGGGATGGAACCTAGGTAAGGAATTAAGGAGAAGAGCATGGCAGCAACGGCAGAGGTAGGGCAGTCCCTGACGGACCGTGAGACGGCGGGTGAAGACATGCAGAACGAGCGAGTTCCGGATCCATGCATCGTTGTGATCTTCGGCGCCTCGGGCGATCTGACCAAGCGCAAGCTGCTGCCTGCGCTCTTCCATTTGGAGCAGCAAAACCTGCTGCCGAAGGACTTCGCCGTCGTCGGCGTCGCTCGTCGCGACCTCTCCGCAACCTTTGCGCCGGATATGCAGGACGGCATTCTGAAGGGTGGAGGCGTGGATGGCGGCGACTCCAAGCTGAAGCCGTTCATGGATCGCGTGAAATACTTTGCGACGAATTTCGACGATGATGCGGGATTTGAAAAGCTGAAGGCATTTCTGGACGATCTCGATGGGCAGTTCGGCACGAAGGGCAACCGGTTGTTCTATCTCGCCGTTGCGCCTGAGTTCTTTGCCGACATCGCTCAGCGCCTGGCCAAGCACGGCATGACGCAGGCGCCCAAAAATCAGGACGGTACGGCACCGTGGGTCCACGTCATCATTGAAAAGCCGTTCGGCACCGATCTCGAGAGCGCGCGCAAGCTCAACGAGGAGATCAACGCTGTACTCGGCGAAAACCAGATCTTTCGCATTGACCATTATCTTGGCAAGGAGACGGTGCAGAATATCCTCGTCTTTCGCTTCGGCAACGGCATCTTTGAGCCGGTGTGGAATCGCAATTACATTGACCACGTGGAGATCACAGCCGCTGAATCGATCGGCATTGAAGGCCGCGGACCGTTTTATGAGCAGGCCGGCGCGCTGCGCGACGTGCTGCAGAATCACGTGATGGAAGTGCTCAGCTTTGTAGCGATGGAGCCGCCTGACAACTTCGAGGCCAAGGCCGTTCGCACCGAGAAGCTGAAGGTTTGGAAGGCGATCGAGCCGATTTCCGTTGAGGGCACCGCGCGCGGCCAGTACGCGGCGGGTATGGTGGATGGCCAGCAGGTGATCGGCTACCGGCAGGAGGAGCGTGTGAACCCCGAGTCGATGACCGAGACCTTCGCCGCGATGCGGCTGGAGATCGAAAACTGGCGTTGGGCGGGTGTGCCGTTCTACATCCGCGCGGGCAAGCGGCTGGCCAAGCGCGTCACCGAGGTCACGGTCATCTTCAGGCAGCCGCCGCTGCACCTTTTTAAAAGCAACGACACCAGCGCGCAGGTTTGCCCCAACGTGCTGAAGATGCGCATTCAACCGGACGAGGGCATTACGCTGATCTTCGGCGCCAAGATTCCCGGACCGACCACCAACGTGAAGCCAGTGCAGATGCACTTCAGCTACGCGGAAGCCTTTGGCAAGAGCTCGGCCAATGGCTACGAGCGCCTGCTGCTCGACGCCATGCTGGGCGACGGCACGCTGTTCGCTGAACGCGAGGGAGTAGAGGCAACCTGGGCGCTGATGACCCCGATTCTCGAAGCCTGGAAGGCGAATCCGCCCAAGGACTTCCCGAACTACGAGGCCGGCAGCATGGGGCCCAAGTGCGCTGACGAGTTGCTGAATCGCGATGGGCGACACTGGGCTGAGTTGTAGGGGTTCTAGGTTTCAGATTCTAGGTTGTTGCTTTTGGTACAGCAGATCTGAGCCGCGCTTCCAAATTTGAGTTGTCATCCCATAGCGAAGCGGAGGGATCTGCTTTTTCTCTGCGTTCCTGCAACCTGGAAGGAAAGCAGATCCCTCCGCTTCGCTACGGGATGACAAGCTAAAGTGCAATCATTGAGATGGACACAACAATAACCAACCATCACGAATGAACAACCCAGAACCCAGAACCATCCCCCCTATGCCCCAGCCCATCACCGTCACCTACATCGTCTGGCCGAACGCACAAGACCTCGCCCAAGCTTCCGCCCGGCTCTTCGCCGCCAAGGTGGAAGAGGCCGTGGCGAAGCGCGGCGTGGCTCGCGTGGCCATCTCCGGCGGCTCGACGCCGCAGGCGGCCTTCAAGCTGCTCGCCGATCCATCACAGCCGTTCGTCAACACCATTCCGTGGGACAAGCTGCAGCTGTTCTGGGTGGATGAGCGCTGCGTTCCGCCGGATCACCCCGAGTCGAACTACGGCGTCTGCAAGAAGCTGTTGCTGGATCATGTGGCGATCCCTGAGGCGAACGTGCATCGCATGGAAGGCGAGCTCGACCCCGAAGAGGCCGCCTCGCGGTACGAGAGCACGCTGCGCAACACGCTGAAGCTGGAGGGTGCGGAGTCCCCGGCGTTCGATCTGCTGCTATTAGGCATGGGCGATGATGGGCATACGGCATCGCTGTTTCCCGACACCGATGGCCTGAACGTGCTCGGCCGCCTCGCGATCGCGAACCATGTGCCGCAAAAAGATACCTGGCGCATTTCGCTGACGTGGACGGTGATCAACCAAGCCGCCGAGGTCGTCTTCGAGATCGGTGGGCCGGCGAAGACCGCCATCGTTGCCGAGGTGTTCACCGGGCCGCGCGAACCGGAACGCCTGCCCTCGCAGCTGATCCGGCCTTCAAACGGGCGTTTACTGGTGCAGTTGGACGAGACCGCCGCCGCTAAGCTACCGTCAGCTACGGAGATCTCGTCAACCGATGGCAGCCGCAAGATCGGCACGCTGGAAATCTGAATGAGCAGAGCAGGAACGAATAACCAATGATTCTGGCAGGCGACGTTGGCGGAACCAAGGTTCACTTAGCGCTCTATCACTTCGTCGGTGGGGAGTTGCAGCGGCAGCGCGAGGAGAAGTTTCCCGCGGCTGACTACCAATGCCTGGATGACGTCGTCAACACGTTTCTGGCGGAGGGCGGCGAGGCCAAGGATGAGATTGTCGCGTCATGTTTTGGCTGTCCGGGACCGGTCAAGGATGGCCGCCTCAAGCTGACCAATCTACCCTGGACGCTGGACTCCCGCGATCTGCAGCGCACCATCGGCATCGAGCACATCTTCCTCATCAACGATCTCGAGGCCAACGGCTACGGGATTCCGGAGCTTGGCAAGGATCAGATCTTTACGCTGCATGACGGCGATCCGAGCGGCGTCGGGCACCGCGGCCTGATCTCGGCGGGCACGGGCCTGGGTGAGTGCGTACTGGTGTGGGACGCGAAGCTGCGCCGCCACACACCGCTGCCGTCAGAAGGCGGACACGTTGATTTTGCGCCGCGGGACGAGCGCGAAATCGCTCTGCTGAACTATCTCCATCGCACGTTAAATGGCCGAGTCAGCTTTGAGCGCGTCGTCTCCGGGATCGGCATACGCAATGTGTACGCCTTTCTGCGCGACGACCGGAAGATGGAGGAGCCGGACTGGCTGCGCGAGCGCATGCGGACCGAGGACCCCAACGCCGTCATCGGCACCTGCGCGGAGGCGGAGTCCAGCGAAATCTGTCTGGAGACCATGAATATCTTCGCTGCTGCGTTCGGCGCCAAGGCCGGCAATCTCGGTCTCACGCTGCTTGCGTCGGGCGGAATTTATCTGGGCGGCGGCATTGCGCCCAAGGTGCTGAAGATTATGCAGAACGGCCGGTTCAAGGATGCTTTTCTGGACAAGGGACGCATGCGGCCCATTCTCGAAGCCATGCCCGTGCGGGTCATCCTGGACGACACCTGTGCGCTGCTCGGCGCCGCGGCTTATGCCGAAACGCGTGCCGCGGAGCTCTCCGGGCGGTCCGAACGCGCAGCCTCGCTGCCGGCGTGAACTGCGGGTCCGATGCGCGAACAGCGTCGTTTGCTATCGCAAATGAGACCCCACCCTAACGACGATGAAACTGTCGTGAGGATGGGGTACCCACGGGTCTCGCAAGACACTGCGTAGAATGCCGTCATGGCGACCCCGCCGCTGACCGCCTCAACAAGCGTCCCGACGGCTATGCCGGCAACGCAGGCCCGGATGCTCATGCCGTGGCCCGCAGCCTGTGCCGCGGTGCTGAGCATTGCGGGCGTCTTCAGCATCTGGTCCACCGCCCTTTACCTTTGGGACCTCTGGCGCACGGACCCCCTGAAGTCCATCGGAGGCTTTGTTCCGGCAGTCAGCCTCCTGCTGATCCTGCGCGCGTGGCGGGCTCTCGACTGGGAACTCGACGGCACCTGGTGGGGTCTGTTCATCCTTGTCTGCACTGTTGGGCTGGTGCACCTACGCGATCACGCCATTCTGGAGCTCGTACTGTCACCCTCCTGGACGATTTTTGTGCCGCCCCACTCGCTGGTAGCCTTCGCCTACGTCAGCGGAGCGGTGCTGCTGTTCGGCGGAACTCGCCTGTACCGCGGGGCGCTGTTCCCGATCCTGCTCATCTGGCTGGTCAATCCGGTGCCGCACATCTTCAACCGCTTCATTGACCTGCCCCTGCAGCACGCCTCCGCGGCGACGGCGAGAGCCTTTGCGCAGGCGCTCGGGCAGCGGCTCACGCCCAGCCAGCTGTACCTGATGTTTACGCCGGACTTCGGCATGTTTATCGCGCCAGGATGCAACGGCATACGCGGCTCGGTGACCCTGGGTTTTATCGCGCTGGTGGCGGGTTTTCTGTACCGTTTTCGGCTGAGCCCATGGGCGCTGGTCGTTGCGGGTGCGGTGCTGCTGGGCTACGTCTTCAATCTGGTGCGGTTGTGCGTTCTGGTGCTGTACTACATCGTGGCGTTGCGTCTGCCGTGGCTGCAGAGCCGCGCCGAGATGGGGGATTACGTCATCGGCGCGACGCTGTTCTTCCTGGCGACGCTGCTGTTTTTTGCGGTCGTCCGCCGCTTCAATTCCAGCGGTGATCTGCGGCCGCCTCCGCTGCAGTTTGGGTGCGAGGAGAAGTCGCGCGCGGATACCGGAAGATACTTTTGGCTGCGCTGGACGGCTTTTGCGGTGCTTGCCGCTAGCGGTTCGGTGAGCTACGCACGCGGCCTGATCCAGCCGCGTGCAGGATTGCGGGACCGGGCGATCTTTCCGCAATCGCTGGGTCCATACACCCTGCGCCGCAACTGGCAGGAGAAGCTCTCCGGCGGTCAGACCATCTTTGACTGGGCGGAGTACGGCCTTCCCGGCGCCGCTTCGGTCGTCTCCGTCGGCATCTCGCCGGTTTTGGGCGCCCACGATACGCTGCTCTGCCACACCGCGCGCGGCGAGGATTGGCTCTGGCACAGCCCAATAACGCTGCCGACGGCCGCCGGCCCGGTCAGCTTCAGCGCGTCGTTTTATAACGACGGCGCGACCGAGTACATCGAGGCCGGCACCGTCTGTTCGGGGGATCGCTGCGGCCAGTACACCAGTGCGCGCCGCCATCTCGGCTTCGTGTACAGCCGTGCCGATGCGCGGACCCTCCTCAGCCAAAGTCCAACGCGGCCGATTCCCATACTTTTGCGGGTCGAAACGCCCGACGCCACCGCAAACCCGGAGATTTCGCGTACGGCGTTGCTGGCTGAGCTCCAGGATTTTCTGCGTTCTGCCTCTTTAGGGGTACTTACAAACTCGTACCGCTAACGGTAAGCTGAAGGCACTCGGCCCCGCATGGTTCGCTCCGCCTTCCTCCCCGTCGCTATTGTTTGCGCCCTGCTCGCCATGGTTGGTTGTGGCGGTGCCACCACGAGCGCAGACACGACAGGAGCAACAGGCTCCACAGGGTCAACAGGCTCCACAGGGTCTACAGGAGCAACGGGCTCCACAGGGTCTACGGGAAGTACGGGCGCCACCGGCTCTACAGGAGCAACAGGCAGCACGGGTGCCACCGGCTCTACAGGAGCAACGGGCTCCACAGGGTCTACGGGAAGTACGGGCGAAACCGGTTCTACAGGGACAACCGGCAGCACGGGTTCTACCGGAGCAACGGGCTCCACAGGGTCTACGGGGACAACCGGGAGTACGGGCAGCACTGGATCTACGGGCGCAACGGGCGCAACGGGCACAACGGGCGCAACGGGTTCTACGGGTTCCACGGGATCGACGGGCAGCACCGGCTACATCCCGCCGCCCGGCCAGTTCAGTGGCCTCGCCTTCAACGGAATGGTGCTCGCAGGATCCACGCCGATCGCAGGCGCGGAGGTGCAGCTTTACGCCGCGGGAACGACGGGGGACGGCTCAGCCCCGGTGCAGCTGCTCACCCACGCGCTGACTACGGACGCGAACGGTGCCTTTACCGTCCCCGCTGGAGCCTACAGCTGCCCCCTCGGCACCTCTGTGCTGTACGCCGTCGCCTCGGGTGGATCAATCTCCTCCACACCGGGCACCCCCACACCGGGTATCACCGTCTCCAATAGCGCGGCGGAGCTGATGACCGTTCCCGGTATCTGTTCGGGAGTCACCCCCAACGGGACCTACGTGCTGAATGAGTTGACCACGCTCGCGAGCGTCTACGCTCTGCGTCCCTTCCTGGCGGCGGGCGCGCAACTCGGGGCCTCGGCCACCAATGCGAGCGGGCTTGCGCTGGGCGCCGCGACCGTGGCGAACCTCGTCAACCTGACCTCGGGTACAGTGCCGGGCGTGGTATTCCCCAAAACCGGGACCGCACCGTCTCCCAAGCTAAAATCGCTGGCCAATTTGCTGGACGCCTGCATCGTCTCGACGGGCTCCGCGAGCGGCAGCTGCAGCAACCTGTTCAGCGCGACGCAGAGCGGCGGCGTTACCCCGGCGAACACCCTTGACGCCGCGTTGAGCGTCGCCAATAACCCTGGAGCGAACGTCGCCACGCTGTACAGCCTGAGCACGGCGGCCGCGGTCTTCGCGCCCGCGCTGGCTGCCGCGCCTCCTGACTGGACTCTGCCCGTCGTCTTCACCGGCGGCGGCATGAATGGGCCGTCTACGGTTGCGATTGACGGCAACGGTCTGGTCTGGGTGGTGAACTACTATGGCGCGGCCAGCCTCTTCAGCAATACGGGCGTTCCCAGTCCGCCAAATGGCTTTACCGGCTACGGCATCGACGAGTCCGACGGCGGCGCCATCGATAGGGAGAACAATCTCTGGATCGCCAACGCGGCCAGCGACGGCAGCATCAACGGCGGGCAAGGCTCGGTCACACTGCTGAACAGCTCCGGTCCGGCGCTCCCGGGCAGTTCGCAATACAGCGCCGGAGGGCTTCATAACCCGATCTCCGTTGCCATCGACACCGCCAACAACGCCTGGGTTCTCAACTATTACGACAACGCCGTAACCGTACTCAACAGTGCGGGGGTCCCGCTCTCGGGGCCGAGTGGCTTTATCTCCAATCAGTTTGGCTTTGCAACAGCCATCGCCGTCGATTCCAAACGGAACGGCTGGGTCGCCAACTTCGGCGAGGAAACCTTGACCGAGATCGCTCCCGACGGCTCCTCCTCCACCAGTTATGTCGTGGGAAACGCTCCCTACGGGATTGCGGTGGACGCCAACGACAACGTCTGGAGCGCGAATTACTACGACAACAGCGTCGGCCTGGTCTCCGGCGGAGAGGTGCTCTCGGGCGGTGGCTTCATGGGTGGCGGACTCGACCATCCCGTCGGCATCGCCCCCGATGGCAACGGCACGGTGTGGGTCACAAACTACTTTTCGCCCGGCATCACGCAGTTGGCAGGCGCTTCGGCCAATCAGCCGGGTGAGGCGATCTCGCCGGGGGCGGGCTGGGCGCCTGATCTCGCCCTGGTGCAGGCCAAGGGAATTGCGATCGATGCCGCCGGCAATCTCTGGGTGACGAGCTATGGAGACAACCGGCTCATTGAGTACGTCGGCCTGGCCGCGCCGGTAAAGACGCCGCTGCTGGGCGCGACCCGCATACCGTAAAGCAAATTACCCGTAGATGTGCAGTGTCATCTCGACCGGAGGCGAAGCCGAAGTGGAGAGACCCCTGTATTTCGTTTGGAGCTACGCAGACCTTCGTGGAGCAACGCACAAATACAGGGGTCGCTCCACTACGCAGACGGTAAAGCTGTCTGCTCCGGTCGAGATGACACCTTTATACCTATAGGTAATTTGCTCTAAGCTCGCATTCAGCGGGACGCGTTGGACGATTGTACTTAGACTAACTACGGTCTCGTACGCTACATGGTGTCATAAGCAACCCGCAGTTCGTAATCCGTTTCATGGAGTGCCTTACGAATCGCGATCCATCGTACGAAGTGCATGTTGGAGGGAGCGCTGGGGTTCGGCCCCACGAAAGAGAGCTCAAAAAATATGGGCCTTAGAATGTCCGGGCTGAAGCCCGGACCTACCTCCGGAAAGCAACAAATAATTCGTCAGACACTACCTACACCAGCCGGAAGCGTTCGCGCATGAGCCGCTGAAAACGTGGCTTCCAGATCAGGTCATAGGCGAGTTCCTTGCCGGGAAACATGGCCAGCGCCGCCGTGCGTGCATCGGCGACCATGGCGGCGGCCTCGTCATAGCTCAGGGTGCTGTCCTGCGCGATCACGCCGGTTACCATGTTCATCATCATCTGCAGCCTGCGCAGGAGCTTGGCCTCTTGCTTCGCGGCTTCCGCCGTTTGTGCGCTGCCGGATTCGGCGGATGGGTCAGCGGATATGCCGCTATTGCCGGCTTCGGCCCCGGAAACCTCGACCGTCTCTGCGCTCTTCTTCCACTCGTCCATCCGCACCCCGCCTTCCACCGCTGAATTAGCTCAGTTATACGCCGACTCCGCGCGGACGGTGCCGTCCGGAAACAGCAGAAAGCTCTCCGCGCCCTCGCGATCGGTGCGAAAGGTAGCGACGTGCGCCGCTTCCAGGCGGTCGAGGATCTCGCGGCGCGGGTGGCCGAAGGTGTTGTGCCGGCCCACGCTGATGACGGCATCGCGTGGCGTTACCGCGGCCAGAAAACCCGGGTTCGTAGAGGTTTTGCTGCCGTGGTGGCCCACTTTCAGCAGGGTCACGGGAGCCAAGCGGCCGTGGGCCAGCATGGCCGCCTCGCTGGGGGCCTCGGCGTCGCCCTCCAGCAGCACACTAGCGCGCCCCCAGTCGAGCCGGACCACGAGCGAGTCGTTGTTGCGGGCCTCGCCGGGATTCCCGTACCCCGGCTCCGGGGCCAGCACCGTCGCCTTCACCCCGCCCCAGACAAAGCGATCGCCTGCAACCATCGGGTGCACGACGATGTTTAGTGCCTTTGCCTCGGCCAGGATCGCCTGCAACGCGGGGGACTCACCCGGCTGGATGCTCATCCAGAGCTCGCGGGGGCGCAGGTCGCGCAGCACCGCGGGCATGCCGCCGATGTGATCGCTGTGCGCGTGGGTGATCATCACCGCGTCCAGCCGGCGAATGCGCCGCGTCCACAGGTACGGCGCCACGACCTCCTCGCCCACATCCCAGCGTGTCTTCAGATTGCCCACCGGACCGCCCGCATCGACCAGCAGCGTCCGGCCTGCGGGGCTTACCACCAGCAGGGAATCGCCCTGGCCGACATCCAGCGCCGTGACCTCGAGCGCACCGGGATGCAGCGTCGCCGGGGCGGGCCAAAGCACGGTCGCCAGCAGCAGAACCGCCGCGCCGGCCCCCGCATACACGAACGCTGGCCGCCGCGCACGTAAAGCCCAGCTGGCAAAGGCAAGCAGCAGGCAAAAGAGCGCGACGCCCGCAACCGGGGGCGAAGGCACACGCAGGTCGCCGAGCGCCGCATGTCCCAGGTGATCGACCAGACCGCGCACCAGATGCAGCAGCAATGCCGTGAATGCGGCGGGAACGAGGGCAATCCAGGAGCCGGGCAGGCTCGCCGCAAAGGTGACCACGCCGGCCCCGGCAAGCAGCATCGCCACGGGCGCCACCAGGAGGTTGCCGGGCATGGCCAGCGGGACGGCGCGGTGAAAATATACCGCCATCGGCAGGCTCATGCAGAGCTCAATGGCCGCGGAAAAGAGTGCGGCCTCCGCGATCAGAACGGCCCCCTGCGCGATGCGCGCCGGAAGCGCGCGCGCCCAGCGTTTCCCCGTGAGGTCCCGGCAGACCGCACCCCACATCCGCAGCCGCACCCGGCGGGCAGCGATGGCCGGGGGCAGAAAGGCGTCGAGTTCTATCGTCTCCAGCTGCCGGCAGCTTCCTCGCCAGTCGTCCAGCAGTCGCTCGACGAGGGGTACACCCAGGCCGGTCACGGCCAGGATCACCAGCGCGGTCATCTGGAAGCTGGGCTCGAATAGGGCCCGCGGATCATGGCCCAAAATCAGCAACGCGGCGGCCCCGAGCGCGTTCAGCCCCGAGCTTTCGCGGTCCAGGGCGCGGGCGATCAGGTAGATCGAGCTCATCGCCAGCGCGCGCTGGGCGGGCACGCCGAAGCCGGTGAGCAGGGCGTAGCCGAGGGCCAGCACGAGCGTTGCGCCAACCGCCGGCAGCTCGGGAACACGCAGCCGCCGCAGCAGCCAGAAGAGCGCACCCGTAAACAGCGCGATATGCAGCCCCGAAACTACGAAGAGATGAAAGGTTCCGGTGCGCTCGAAGCCCGCCCGCAGGTCCGCCGTGAGCGCCGTGCGGTCGCCGAAGAGCATGGCCGCGAGCATGGCCGCGTCCGAGGGCGTGAGCCGCAGGGCAGCAGGCAAGTGAAGGATAATGGGCGTCTTCGGAAGCGCCTCCAGCCGGCCCGCGGCCCAGCGCTGCACCGCCTGCAACCGGCAGGAAAGCGTACTCACGCCTGATCCCAACACCCGCAGCCTGGCGGCCTTGGTGCTCGCGGTGACGCCGATGCCCTGCCCCAGCAGCCAGTCGGCATAGCTGAACGCTCCGGGGTCGCGATACACCTCCGGAACCGTGAGACGGAGCGGAATCTGCACGAGATCGCCGCAGTGCAGGGAGGAGCCGCCGCCGATGACGGTGAGACGCACGCCACCGGCGACGGGCTGCGTGGTCGAAATCTCCGGCGTTACCTGCTCAACCGCGTCGACTGCTAGGTCGATGGACGTAGAGGGCTGGCCGGCATCGCCCTCCCAGCCGCCGGGTTCCACCAGCCAGGGGGCTGGCGACGCGGAGATGGGGGCGGCGATGTTCTCATCGCGCGGACTCAGGGTGCGGATTGACACCACGCGTCCGCGAACGGCGCGGCTGAGCCCATCGGCATAACCGATCAACGCGGTTTGCCGCGGGACCGGCGATTGCAGCTGCGCGCACCAGCAACCCACGCCCGCCCACAACGCCAGCGCGGCCGCCCATCCGATCCAGGAGGTGCGCCGCAGGCTCACGTACGCCAGAACAAGCAGCCAAGCCACGGAAGCCGCCAGCACCGCCGGCGTGTGCCAGTGCCGCGCGAGCACGATGCCCAGCGAAAACGCCAATGCGGCGAGCAGCAGAGGCATACGCCGCGCGTGCAGCGGTTCCACGCGCGGGCGACCGTTCATCCAGAATGTGGCAGCACCGACAGCCGGCATGAGAAGCGCTACCTGGGGAGACCCGAGGTGGAGACTTCCTCTACTCTCCCACGCCGGGCCGCAGCACCGCCATGGTCTCAAGGTGGTACGTCTGCGGGAAGAGGTCGATCAGGTGCAGCGCCGTGATCGAGTACCCCGCGCCGGTCAACACGGCCAGATCCCGTGCCAAGGTCGTGGGATCGCAGGACAGATACACGATCTCCCGCGGCGCAAGCTGAAGGAGCAGCCGGCAAACCTCTTCACCTGCCCCCGCCCGCGGCGGGTCGAGTACGATCAGCTCCGGCCGCTCCCGCTGCATTACCGCGCGGCGAAGAAACTCAAGCGTGGTGGCCTGGACCGCTGCATGCTGCGATCCCAGCTTCGCCAGCGCGCGTCCGAGGTCCGCGCAGGCGACGGGGTTTGCCTCCACTGCCGTCACCGCCTTGAAGCGGCGCGCCAGCACCCGCGAAAACAGCCCCACACCCGCGAAAAGATCCCACGCGAGGCCCCCGCTGCGCTCGCCGCAGACAAGGTCCACCAGCGTGGACAGCAGAAAGCGGTTTACCTGAAAGAAGCCGCCACGCGTGATCCAATAGCTCTCCTCGCCGACGCGGTAGGCGAGCCCGGCCGCGCCCCAGCTCGCGAGTTGCTCAACGATGCGGCCGGAGCGCGGATCCAGCCGCATCGCCCCTGCGCCGCTGAGTTCCGGGCAGAGTGCCTGCACAGCCTTCATCGCAGGCGAAAAGCCCTTTGCCTCCATAGCCTCTCTACCTGGACAGAGAAGCGTCAGCTGCAGTTGCGACTGCTTGTTATCGCAGAAAAACTCGATCTCGGCGACGTTCGCAAGCGCGCGCGCCAGATCGCGACTTGTGCTCGCAGCCGCGAGAAGAGCCGCCGCCCCGCGCCACAGCAGCGGAGCCGCGATGGGGCACATCGTTACCGGCAGAAATTCGTTTGTTCCGCGCACACTGTAGCCCAACCGCCACGCGCCTTCGATGCGCCGCAAGCGCAGCCGTACCCGGTTGCGATAGCCGTAGGCCTCCGCCGACGGCCAGCTTTGGGGCGGCGGCAGATCGTGAAGCCCTGCCCGGCCAAGCGTTTCCTGCAAAATCTCGACCTTCATCGCGAGCTGCGCTGCATACGCGGCCATCTGGTACTGACATCCACCACACACGCCGAAGTGAATGCAGCGCGGTTCCACACGCTCGGGGGAGGTCTCGATCCGCTGCACCGGCGGCTGGATCTGAACGAGCTCGCCGGGCAGCGCGAATGGGACGAACACGACCTCGCCGGCCCCCGTGCGCGCCAGCCCGTCGCCGCCATAGACCGCTTTTTCGACCCGCACCGGAGCGGTAGGTGCGCCAAGTTCGTCAGCTGCAGTGGAAGCGCTCACGCCGCGGCCTCACCATCCGGCTCCGCCACCGGCATGTAGAAGAGGCTGAGCCGGGGCAGACGGCGTGCCTCGAAGAGCCGCTTGTGCACGAACTGCTCGCGCACCTGCCGCAGCTGCACGGCGCCCAGCCGCGCGCGCAACGGGGCAAGCTCGCGTTCGGCGGTCTCGCGCAAACCTACCAGCTCAGCCTCGGGCACGTTCGCGATCACCGCCGCCTGCAGCCGCTCTTCCAGCACCGTCAGCGTGCGATCCAACTCATCCAGCGCGGGATGCTTTTCTTCGCGCACCTCGGCTGCAAGCTCGCGCAGTCGCGCTGCCGTGCTGGCCAAGGCCGATTGCAGCGCAGGCGCTTCTTTTCCTTGCGCGGCATCCACAGCCGCTGCATTCGCTTGGAGAAAATGCGCCACACGCACGGCCTCGAAGCCGGTATCCGGCACCGTCTCGTCCGCTGCCTGCATGCCCACAGCCGCCTCGGCCAGCTCCGCTGCCGCGCCCATCACGGCCTGCGCGCACCACGCCAGCCCGTTTACCTTGGCAAGCCGCCCCCGGGCACGGGTTTTGCGTGTTTCATATTTATCGAACGCCGCATCGATGCCTCGCAAGACCGCTGCCAGTGGAATCCCCGCCTCCCGCCACGTCTCAATCAACGCCCAATCCAGCGTGGAAAGCAGCAGCACTGAGCCACGCCGAGCAACAAATCGTTCTTCGATTTCGCTGAAATATTCGAAGTAATTCATAGGAGACAGGAAGTAGGAGGACAGAAGAAGCAGCAGACGGCATGAAGTACGAAGTGACCTATTTCCTACTTTCTACTTCCTGTTTTTCTCCCAGATCAGCCGCAGCCCATTCAGGGTGAGCATCGGTTCCACCCGTTGCACATGCTTGCAGTCCGCGGCGATCAGCTTCGCCAGTCCACCTGTCGCAACCGTCTTCGTCTCCGGCCCAAGCTCTGCCATCATGCGTTCGAGAATGCCATCCACCAGGCCAATATAGCCATAGTAAAGGCCGATCTGAATGTTATCCGTCGTGTTCGTGCCGATGATCTTCGCGGGCTTTTTGATCTCCACGCGCGTCAGCCGCGCAGCCCGCGCAAAGAGTGCCTCGGCCGAGATGCCCAGCCCCGGTGCGATCGCGCCCCCGAGAAATTCACCTTTGGCGGAGACTACGTCAAAGGTGGTCGCCGTGCCCAAATCCACCACAATTGCCGGTCCGCCAAACAGATCATAGGCTGCCGCGCAGTTCACGATGCGATCGGCGCCTGCCTCACCCGGGTTATCGGTCAACACGGGCACCCCGGTCTTCACGC
Source organism: Granulicella sp. (assembly GCA_965276885.1). Taxonomy (GTDB): domain Bacteria; phylum Acidobacteriota; class Terriglobia; order Terriglobales; family Acidobacteriaceae; genus Granulicella. Next base: position 974,275 of record OZ255702.1, read on the forward strand.
CGGGCTCAATGAACAGCGGCCGCACGTGAAACGTGGCCTCGCACAGGCGCCGCATCGCCGCATCGAGCGGCGGCACCACCGACGAGATCGCCACGCCGGTGACATCCCCGGTCTTCAGCCCACGCAGCGCAAAAAGATTTTGAAAGATGACCGCAATCTCATCCGGCGTCTGCTTGTAAGGTGTCGTGATGCGCCAGTCCGCGACGACCCGCGGCGCGCCTTCCCCCGCCGAAAGATCGAAGAGACCGATCACCGTATTGGAGTTGCCGATGTCGAGAGCCAATAACATGCGTAGCCGCTTGTCCCGCAATCCAGGGAAAGTATGATTTCAGGCAATTACGGTGTAGGCGCGGACTTCAGTCCGCATTTGTACGCCCACGAGGATAAAAAAGGGCTTTTAACCCTGGCTTCACAGATTCAACCCATCAGCCCTCTCCTAAAGCTCGCGTACGCCGCCGGAGCGCACCGTACGCCGCACACCGTCAACGGCATCCACGAGCAGAAATCCACTCGCGTCCAGCCCTGCCGTCGTGCCAGTATAGCCGCCATCCTCGGGCACGCTGACGCGCTTGCCGCGCAGCCACGTGGACGCCTCGCCCAGCCTCGCAAGCAGGTCCGGCTCACTCTGTTTACCCGCATAGCCATCCTCCAGTTCGCGAATGTACAAGTCCAGCTTTCCGAGCAAGGCAATGACCAGAGCCTGGCGATCCGGCTCCGCCCAGCCTTCGATTGCGAGGGAGGTCGCGGCGTCCGCGAGCTCCGGCGGAAAGCTCCGGTGCGCGACGTTGATGCCCACCCCGATCACGGCATAGCGCAGCATCGCGGGCTTGGCCGGCTGCTGCGGGTCACCCTCCGGATCAAGGGCCGATGCCGCCGTTTCTACCAGAATCCCGCCCAGTTTGCGGCTTGGCCCAATGCCTTGAGCGCCGCCCGGCGCGGGTCGCGTGACGAGGTCGTTCGGCCAGCGAATGTCGGCCACCACGCCGCTTACCTCGCGGATCGCCTCCCAGGCCGCGAAACCGGTTACCAGGGAAAGATTGACGGCGGATGCAGGCAGCCGGGGCGTGAACAGAGCGCTGACGTAAAGCCCATCACCCGGCGCGGAGAGCCACGCATGCCCACCGCGGCCGCGTCCGGCCGTCTGCGCATCGGCAATCCATGCCCCGGCAGGCGCTCCGCGAATGGCCGCCTCGAGGGCGAGATCGTTCGTGGAGCGCACCTCGGCAAAGTGATGCACCTCGCCGCGCAGCCTTGTATCGCGGAGCGCCGCATTCACCTGCCCCGCATCGATGTGATTGGCCGGACGAACGGATAATTCCATGTAAAGACATGCTACCTTTTGCCGCGCATCCAAGGCTGAAGCTCGCATCCAACGTTGTAGCCGCGGCGCATGCCGCAGCCTACCGCAAAAGGCGAGCCGCCCGACCATGCCTCTTCCACTTTCCTCGCCGCTCACCCACCAGGCCGCCATCCTGCTGCTGTTGGCCCTGCCGGTCGCCTGCGCGGCCTGGACCGTCACGCACGAAGAGGTCTTTCGCGAGCCGCGCGAGTTCTGCAAGCAGCAGAGCGAACGCGCAAAGGCGCTGCCGAAGCGTAAATTTTTCTATCTCTTCACCTGCGAGTACTGCTTCTCGCATTACGTCGCGGCGCTCGCCCTGCTGCTCTTTCAGTTTCAGCTGCTTTATGCGGGCTGGCGCGGCTACCTTGTCGCCTGGTTTGCGCTGGTGTGGATTGCCAATGTGTACATGAATTTCTATAACCGTCTGCGGCTGGATATTAAGCATGAAAATGTCACGATCGCGGTGGAGCAGGAGGCTCTGCCGGCGACCTCACCGCAGGCGCCGAAGCAGTAGGGCCGGCGCGGCTTTTTCCGGCGAGCTAACGCGTCGGCCGGCAATGCCATCCTAGAAACTGAGGAAGCGCCATGGCAGCGAAAGAAGAGCAAACGCAAAGAACGCAGACTCCAGTCGAGCCCCGTGGCTTCGGTCAACATAGCCGGGGACTTGCGGGTGAGTACGCCCATGAACAGGGTTGGGGGCTCGATGAACAGGAGCGCACGAAACTCGCCAGTGCTCCCGAGGACAGCGACGGCGGCACAGACTACGAGTATGGCGCCCGTGACTTCGGCGATGCGCCGGTGAATACCGCAATCGATTACGAGAACAAGATGCAGGATCAGCCCGCAAAAAGCAGCGTAGAAAGCAAGGAGTAAGCATGTCCGTAGAGCACACGTCCCACGCCGGCAAGGATTCACTGGAAGCAATGAAAGAAAACGATCGGCACGGCACCGGTAATGCGGATGCGGTTCCGGGGGGAGCGCACGCGCACTCGCCCGCGGCGCATGAGTCTGGACCGAAGGCACACACCAAGGCGGTTGGCGACCAACGCGCCCTGGCCGATAAGGAAGAGTCCACACGCAAGGATGGCCGCGCCACGGAAAGCTATCGCAACGCCTAGAACGGGCTACGAAGTCGCTTAGCGCTGTTGTCGTTGTTTCGTCGTTTCCAAAGGAATCTGTTGTTCATAGTTGCGGCGCCACGATAAAAGACAGGGGTGATGATTTTAGCTTTATAGAAGAAAGGGGTACCGCCATCGCGGTACCCCTTTCTGTGAGTGCAGAAACTGGACTATTTTCCGAGAACCTTCTCCTGTGTCGCGCGTTCCTTGCTGCCAAGGCTATTCGTGATGCCCTGGTTATCGCCAGTCGGCACTTGCGCATGGCGCGACTCTGTCAAACCGGTGCCTTCATCGATCGACTTCGGCTGGTTATCGTGTCCGTCCGTTGAGTGAAACGAGCGATTGCCGCCGGTCTGCGCCCCATCGGCATTTTCATAGATCTTGGCGTCGGCGCCGCGTCCCATATCCTGCGGACTCATGTTCGGCTCCAGGTCCCTTTCGGCTGAGTTCACGTCTTGTTCTGTCTCGGTGTGCGGTGTGGTCTGGACTGCCATAATGAATCTCCTCACCACATAGGACGCCGCTTGCGACGGCGGCGGGTGCCCCATCCTCACGACGGTTTTATCGTCGTGAGGGTGGGTCTCGTTTGCGGCAGCAAACGATGGGCCTGCTCGCGAAGACCTACAGATTCAGCGGATGAAAATCAACCAGCCCTTTATCAAGAAGTGACAAAAGACGGGTACCCGTTATGCGGCCGGCAACGCTGCAAGCGCGGCCTCCGCCTTTTCCTTCAGGGCGCTTGTCTCCGCAGCTTGTTTTTTCAAGCCTTCGATGATGTGAGCCGGCGCTTTCGCAAGAAAGCTATCGCTTCCAAGCTGTTTTTCGGCGGCCATCATGCCTTTATCCAGCCGTGCGAGCTCCTTGGTAAGCCGTTCGCGCTCTGCCGCAGCGTCGATCTGCCGTTCATATAAAACAGCAACATCGAACTGCGCCGTGGAACGTGCGTTGCTCCCCTGCAGAGTCTCGCTGGCAAGCTCGACCGAACTCACGCGCGCCAGGCGCGCAAGTAAATCCGCATTCGCATCCACCAGCGCAGCGATGCGATTCGAGGCGTGCACCTGGATCGGCGTGGCTTCCTTCTCCGGCACGCCAAGCTCCTTGCGCAAGGCGCGCACCGTCACCACAAGCTCCTGCAGCGTGTTCATCGCATCCACGCTGATCGAATCGGCAGGGAAGTCACCGGGCTGCGGATAGCGCGTAAGCGCGATCGACTTCGCCGGCACAGGCACATTCACCTGCCCATGCAGTGCATGCCAGAGCTCCTCTGTAAGAAACGGCATAAAGGGTGAAAGCAAACGCAAGGCGGCTTCAAACACGCTGACCAGGGCGCCCAGCGTGAGCGCGGTGGATTCGTTCTTTTCTCCTTCAAAATTCAGCCGCAGCTTGGACAGTTCCAGGTACCAATCGCAGAACTCGCCCCAGAAGAACTGGTACACCGCATTCGCCGCTTCATCGAAGCGGTAGTCCGTGAGGCTACGCTGCATCTCCGTTGTCATTGCGTTCAGGCGGGCGAAGATCCATCGGGTTTCAAGTGGCGTGGCATCAGGCAGCGCGGGCGCAGCGAAGGAAAGCAGATTCCCTTCGGGAATGACAACAAAAGGGGTTTGCGCCAAGGGCGAATTAAGTGTCACGCGATAGCCTGCATCGCGGCCTCGTTCGATCTGCATGGCTAGGAAGCGTGCCGCGTTCCATATTTTGTTCGCAAACGCGCGATAGCCTTCCGTGCGCGCCTCGCTGAAGGCGATGTCCGTCCCCGGCGAGGCCTGCGAGGCCAGCGTGAAGCGCACGGCGTCCGTGCCGTACTGCGTGATGATCGAGATCGGGTCGATGACGTTGCCCTTGGTCTTCGACATCTTCTGCCGGTCAGCATCGCGAATCAGTCCATGGATGTAGACGTTTCTGAACGGAACCGTCTCGGCGAGCGTGCGCGCTTTACCGTCAGGCATGGGCACATCGGCCATCAGGTGGCAGCCAAGCATGATCATGCGCGCCACCCAGAAGAACAGGATGTCAAAGCCGGTGACGAGCAGATCGGTTGGATAAAACGCCGCGAGATCGGGGGTGATTTTGCCCGTGCCATCCCAGCCAAAGACGGTGAAGGGCAGCAATCCCGAAGAGAACCATGTATCGAGCACATCGGTCTCCTGCTGCAACGCGCTGCCACCGCACTTGGTACAGGCAGTCGGCGTCTCGCGTGCAACCACGATCTCACCGCAAGCCGTGCAATGCCACGCCGGGATGCGATGGCCCCACCACAGCTGGCGCGAGATGCACCAGTCATGCAGGTTATTCATCCATTCGAAATAGGTCTTGGCGTAGTTCTCGGGCGTGAACTGTACATATTGATCGCGAACAGCCGCTATCGCCTTCGCCGCGATCGACTCACCGCCTCCCGCGGGCTGTTTCTTTACGGCGAGGAACCATTGCATCGAGAGACGGGGCTCGATCACAGCACCCGTGCGCTGGCTCACCGGCAGCGTCAGCGCGTGATCCCTTACCGCCACCAGCGCGCCCATCGCTTCGAGGTCCGCAACGATGCGTTCGCGCGCGGCAAAGCGATCCATGCCGTCATAGGGCGAGCCTGCGAGCTTCATGCGCGCGCGCTCGTCCATGATGCTAGGCTGCGGCAGCTTGTGCCGTTGGCCGATAGCGAAGTCATTCGGATCATGCGCGGGCGTCACCTTCACCGCGCCGGTGCCGAACTCCGGATTTGCCCAATCATCGGCGATGACGGGTATCTCTCTTCCAACCAGCGGCAGCAGCAGCATCTTGCCGATGTATTGCTGATAGCGCTCGTCATTCGGATTCACGGCAACTGCGACATCGCCCAGCATGGTCTCCGGCCGAGTGGTCGCAATAGTGATCGAGCCGGAGCCGTCCGCGAGCTCATAACGCACGTAATAGAGCTTGCCGGTGCGCTCCTCGTTCTCCACCTCCAGATCACTAACGGCGGTCTGAATCTGCGGGTCCCAATTCACGATGTAAGCGCCGCGATAGATGAGCCCCTGCTCCCACAGACGCACAAAGCCCTCGCGCACCGCCAAGCTCAGGCGGTCGTCCATGGTGAAGTATTCGCGCGACCAGTCGACCGAGGCACCCAGCCGCCGCATCTGCTCCGTGATGGCGCCGCCGTACTGCTGCTTCCAGCACCACACGCGCTCCGTAAAGGCCTCGCGGCCCATCTCCTGTCGCGTAGCCCCGCCTTCGTCCGCGAGCTGCCGTTCCACCATCATCTGCGTGGCGATGCCGGCATGATCGGTGCCCGGCACCCACACGCTGCGTTGGCCCAACATGCGGTGCCAGCGGGCCAGGATGTCCATCTCCGTCTGGTTGAGCATGTGGCCCATGTGCAGGCGGCCAGTGACGTTGGGCGGCGGCAGCAGCTGGACGAAGCTCTTCTGGGACGCTTCGCCCTCAGCAGGCGTGGGCACGTCAAAAAGCTTTTCAGCGATCCAGTACTGAGCCCACTTTTCTTCAATAGCGGCGGGATCATATGCTTTAGGTAGCTCGGAGTTCATACAAGTGCAAGCCTAGCAGGGCGAGGCGGCGTGAGAGGATGACGGCAGGATACAGTCTGGGTGCTTTGGTTTGAGCATGAACGGGAGACAGGTGAGGACACCCAGCTTTTCATCGGCGTCTTCCGGAAAACGAGAATGCCAGGGCCGTCATCGAGACGATTAAAGACCAGCCCGGTTTTCGAGACTTCCCAGAAGGCTTCAAGGTCTATGAGTACACGCTGGACGAATTTGACTGGAAGGAGGGCTTCATACGGGACTGATATTTTTCGTACGTGACTGATATTTAAGGATGGGCGATTTCAAGATTAGCAATGCACGTCAGGCTGGGTGCAAGCCGGAAGATTGTTCCCGCTCTAGCCGGGCTTTTCGCTCTCGCTCTATGCGTCTGCGCTCATGGTGAATCCAGGTCCACCCGGCAACGAGGAAGAGCGTACTGCCCCCGCCAAAGAAGAGGAGAATGAGTCCAAGTACCTCGGTCTCAGTCATCATAGCGCTTCTCCTCCGGCGATTCTCTCATTCGTTTGACGGCTATCCCGAACAGATCGCACAAAATCCCAAACACGAATAACACTCCGGATGCTATCAGAACGATCAGCGACCTCGACCATGTAATGTGGTCGCGCCAGAGATCGAGCGGTATAAACACCAGGACGAGCGCCGCGAGTTCGCGCAGGAAGTCGCCCAGCTTCTCTGAGATGGTTTGTACCGTTTCCCGGAGTGCTTCGTTGGAGGTCAGGAATCGCAGATTTCACCTGTTCGCCACATTTTTGTATTGCCATAGTTCAGCGGAGGCAATGGCACAAAGGCAGGCTTGACGGTCCGCGACGACATGTAAGTTCGGCATTGAAGGCGGATTAGTGTGGAGATTGCTGCCATTTATAATTAATCAGTGATGAGCGAACAGACTGCCACAGCCGTCGCGGAGCCGCCCGCAGCCACAGTAGAGCCAATGACCGCGAAGCCGCACGCGACCAAGTACACCCGCAACCAGCCCTACGCCTCGCGCGTGCTCGTGAACGACCGCCTGACCGGTCCCGAGAGCGAAAAGGAGACCATCCACATTGAGCTCGCGGTCGAGGAGGGCATGACCTACACGCCCGGCGACGCGGTGGGCATCATCCCCACCAACCGCGAGGCGCAGGTGATGGATGTGCTCGAAACACTGGGCTATACGGGCACGGAGCGGGTGCTGGATCACTACAAGAATCAGATCGACCTGCATGAGGCACTCACAAGACACCTGGGCATCGGCAAGCTCGCGCGCGGCAGCGTGAACCAGTACGCGAAGCTCTTCGGTGAGAACGTGCCGCAGGGATTGAAGGCGCTGCAGGGGCAGGAAAATAAGGCCCAGGCCGAGGAGTACGTCTGGGGCCGCGAGTTTGTGGATCTGGCCCGTGAATTTCCGGGCGCCATCACCGACCCGCAGCAGCTGTTCAACGTCCTGCAGCGGCTTACGCCGCGCATGTACTCCATTGCCAGCTCGCAGGCCGCGCACCCCGATCAGGTGCACACCACCGTACGCGTCATCAAGTACCACACGCATGGGCTGGACCGCCAGGGCGTCTGTTCCGGCCACATGGGCGAGCGCATGCCCGTGGGTGGAACCATGCCGATTTTTCTGCACGAAAATAACGCCTTCCGCCTGCCCGGGGATGCGGACGCGCCGGTGATCATGATTGGCCCGGGCACCGGCATTGCGCCCTTCCGCGCATTTCTCGAACATCGTCAGGCGCTCGGCGAAAAAGGCCCGATGTGGCTCTTCTTCGGCGAGCAGCGCCGCGTTTCCGACTTCCTCTACGAGCAGCAGTTCCACGCCATGCTCAAGGACGGAACGCTGGCCCGGCTCGATACCGCCTTTTCACGCGACACCGGCAAGAAGGTCTATGTGCAGGACCGCATGCGCGAAAACTCCATGGAGCTCTACGACTGGATTGAGCGCGGGGCATACTTCTATGTCTGCGGCGATGCGACCCGCATGGCCAAGGATGTGGAAACAGCCCTGCTGGACGTCATCGCGCAGGGCTCCAACGGCACGCTGGACCACGCGCAGGAGTATCTGGCCGCGATGAAGAAGGCGAAACGGTACCAGCGCGATGTCTACTAAGTAGTCGAAAACCTAAGTGAGGCGCATCGACTGTTCTTCACCTCACTCGCATCTCTGGTCCGCCTGTGGGGCTGATAGACGCTCTAAACGCGATGGTGGTCGGCCCTCCAAACCCGCACCGACTCCTTAATCTGCCGAGGCGTCAGTTGCTCGACAACGGCTCGCGAGGCGAGTCCCGAAGCTTCAGCGTCCGAAGCAAAGCGCAACGCGATCAGTTGTCGCGCTGTGAGTTCCGGCAGTTGGCCGGGAACGGCGGCCGGCAAGGAAGCCAAACGAAGCCGTTCCTCCAGCCGAATCACACGATCCTGCACCTTCAACGCATAGGTGCGCGCAAGCGTTAATAGCCCAAGCAGGCCGACCGCGACAACAACACCCCAGATGGCCGCAAACGGATGCACCGCAAAGCTCTTCCATCCGCTCCAGAGCGAGACGAAAACGTTGATCAGGAATATCGGAGCAAGCAAGAAATGGAACGCCGGATGAAACCGGGTGTGATTGGCGAAGTTCTGTTCGGCGGGCAATGGGATTCTCCTGAGTTGAAGAGGATCATACAAGCACCGGTTTTTGTGGGGTCTGTTCCGGACATTGCGATAGCCTAAGAGGATGGCACGGAAGCGCATTGGAGTGCATGTAGGAACCGCAGGCGGCACGTGGACAGCGGTGAAACGGGCCGTCGACGCCGGGGCGAACACGTTTCAGATCTTCAGCTCCAGCCCGCGCACCTGGAGGTGCGGGCCCGTGAAGCCGGAAGATGCCGCGAAGATGCGTGCCGAACTCGCCGCCAACGATGTCGGCCCACTGGTGATCCATGCGAGTTATCTGATCAACCTGTGTTCGCAGAGCGAAACGGTGCGTGCCAATTCCATCACTGCCTTTCGCGGCGAGGTGGAGCGAGGGCTGGCACTGGGTGCGAATTTTCTTGTGCTGCATCCAGGTTCATGGAAGGGTCTCACGCGCGAGGAGGGCCTGCGCTTCGCCGCGCTGGGGATCGAGAAGGCGATCGATGGTCTGCCCTGGCGGGAGGCTGACTTTCGCGTGCTCATCGAGAACACCGCGGGCGCGGAGTTCTCGCTTGGGAGCAGCTTTGAGCAGGTCGCCGAGCTGGTCGAAACGCTGAAGCCCTGCGCGCCGGTCGGCGTTTGCCTCGATACCTGCCACACCCACGTGGCGGGCTATGACATCGTCTCCACCGAGGGCTATGAAGCCACGCTGGCGCAGGTTGCGCGCACCATGGGCACGGACGCCGTGCGCGTGTGGCACTGCAACGATGCCAAGGCTCCCATGGGATCGAAGCTCGACCGCCACGAGCATATCGGCGAGGGGACCATCGGCGCCGCGGCGTTCCGCCGTTTGCTGCACGACCCGCGATTTACCCACGCGGCCTTCATTGCCGAGACCCCGGTGGACGAACCCGGGGACGAGATGCGCAATGTGAGTGCTTTGCGTGCGTTATCGGCTGGATAGAACGGATTCCTTATGGCTGTACAGAAAACCAGCAAGGTTTTGTCAAGCTGGAGCTTTCTCGGCAACACAAAAAAGCAGGTCCTTCGCTTCGCTCAGGATGACAATTTTATTGTCAAAATAAGCCTCTTTTACAGCGACGGCGTTTCGGAGGTTTGGTGCGCTGTTGCGGTGACTTCAGGCATCGGATGCGCCTCGACCCGTCCGGTAACAAAGCCGCTCGTATCGCGCATCGCGGCGATGGCGCGATCATAGCGGCCACGCATTGAGTTGGAGCGGATCTCCATCATCTCGCGCAGCATCTGGGTCCCGTCGCGCAGGTAGCTGATGCGGCTGCGCTCATCGTGGCCCCAGGTCACGGGCACCTCGATGATGCGCAAGCCGAGCTTCTGCGCAATAAAGAGGACCTCGGGATCGAAGCCCCAGCGCTCGATGGTTTGCAGCCGGAAGATGGGCTGCGCGGCCTCGCGGCGAAACGCCTTGAAGCCGCACTGGGTGTCCTTGTAGGGCAAACCCATCACGCGGCGGGTGAGCCAGTTGTAGCAGCGCCCGAAGAAACGCCGGTAAAGCGGCTGGTGTTTGGTCTGCTTCTGGCGGTCCAGCCAGCGCGAACCGATGGCCACATCCGCCCCCGAGCCAATGGCTTCGAAGAGCCGCTCCGCTTCCTCGATCGGGGAGGAAAGATCGGCATCGGTAAACATCACGATCTCGCCGGAGGCCTGCAGCAGACCATTGCGCACGGAGTACCCCTTGCCGCGATTGCCTTGATTCTCGATCAAGAACAGCTGCGGATGCTCATTCCGCAGGCGCTGCACGACACCCACGGTTTCATCGGTGGAGCCGTCGTCGACGACCAAGACCTCGGCATCCCAGCCGCGTTCCCGCACACAGGAAAGCACCTGTTCGAGCGTTCGCCCAAGGCGCTTTTCTTCGTTGTAGGCCGGGATAATGATGCTTATCTGAGGACCGGTCATGGCGCCAAACTCTCCTTGCAGCGCCTCGCGGAAAGGCGTCGTTATAGAATACAGCAGCGTTTTGTCTCCTCGTTCACCCTTAGGTAATGCGACGGGTGAAAGGACGAAATCTGGGGCCGGTTCCCGTCGGGGAGCGCTGTGCGATGCTGCACCACTCCATCACCTACGACGGTCAGGGCATGACGAAGACGCAGAATCGAGAGAAATACGGCCGGGCTGCACCGCGGACCGGCTCTCTGACGAACCCCGTTCTCCTGCTCCGTCTCCTTACCGTACTCGTTTTTGCGCTTGCCGCGGCGTTTTACGTGGCGTATTCGCTGCATTGGAAGCTGATGCTGGATTCGCCGGTGATGCACTATGTGGTGTTCCTGATGCACCACGGCCTGCGGCCCTACCTCGATATTAGTGACAACAACATGCCCGGCGCCTATTTCACTGAGGCGTTCGCCATGCGGGTCTTTGGTCCCGGGGACGTGGCCTGGCGCCTCTACGAGTACTTTCTGCTGGCCATCATGGCAGTCAGCATGGTGCTGCTGACACGGCGCCGGGACTGGGTAGCCGGCGTCTTCGGCGCGGGCATGTTCCTCGCGCTCCACAGCGCCGAAGGCCCGCAGTATGCTGCCGAACGCGAACTCGTCGTGACGGTGCTCCTGCTGGTGGGCTATGTCGTCCTCTTTACTGCCGTGCGGCGGCGAAATCCCTTTTTCCTTTTCTTTTTCGGGCTGGCGGAGGGCTTGGCCGCGGCTATCAAGCCCACCTATCTCCTCTTCACGCTCGCTCTGCTGCTCTTGATGAGTGTCGTGCTGTACCGCCGCTCCGTCCAGCCCTGGCCTTACCTGCTTTGGGGCGGGGCCGGCTTGCTGGTCATCGGTGCGGCCTGCATCGGCTTTCTGCTCCGCTATCACGTGCTCTCGGATTTTGTGTTCATTCTCACCCGGGTGCTGCCCACGTACGCGGGCTTTGCCGCGCCCTCCTGGGGCATGATGTTCCGTGCGGCGCTGCCGCGGTCGGTCCTGGGTATGGTGCTGCTCACGCTGCCGCTGGCCTTCACCAACTGGCGGCGTGAGGGCGCGTGGTCGTGGGAGCAGGGTGCGCTGGCGCTGGGCGCGCTGCTTGCCCTGGGTTCGTTTCTGGCCCAGCGCAAAGGTTTCTTTCATCACCGCTACACTTTTGTGGCGCTGCTGTTTCTGCTCATTGGCATTGAGCTTTTCGCTGCGCTGCGCTCCCGGGGTTGGCCGCGGGTGCTCGCCGCCATCGTTCTGCTGTACGCACTGACCGGTTTTACGCCGCGCATGGTGCGAACCGGGGCACGGGTGCCGGGCGAGACGCAGTTCGCTCGCTCCCTGGGCCAGGATTTTGCCACCATGGGCGGAGCGTCCGTCTTGCAGGATAAGGTGCAGTGCTTCGATCTGGTGTATGGCTGCCTGAACGCGCTGTACCACGCCGGCATCGTCGAAAACACCGGATTCACAGGCGATCTGCTGTTTTTTTCGCCCTCGCCCAGCGCGGCGCGCGAGTTCTACCGTGCGCGTTTCTGGAAGCTGGCGCGCCAGGATCCCGCCTCGGTTCTGGTGGTCAGCAATCAGTCGCCGCTGGAGGCCAACAGCTATAGCAGGCTGGTCTTCTGGCCGCAGTTTGACGCGTATCTGAACAGGGACTATGTGCTGGCGGCGCAGCGAACGTTTCCGCACGAGCGTTTCATGGTGTACTCCGACCAGCTGCGCGCTGCGAATGAGGCCGACAGTTATCGCCTCTACATTCGCAAGGACTCGCCGCTGCTGGCCAGGGTTCCCGCTCTTCTCGCCTCCTCCGCCGCCCCGCAAGCTTCGGGGCGTTGAGCGGGTTGCTCTGCAGCTGCGAGACAATCTGTAAACTCGGAGCCATGCCCCCTTCGTCGTCCCCCCCCGGCGCACTCGGCGGGAAGCGCTTCAAGGCTCTGCTGATCGCCCTCTCAGTGGCAGTTTATCTGCTGCTTTGCGGCTTCTATCTTGCGCGCATACGGCATACGGACGGCGGTCACCTGGTCTATGCGCTGGATGATCCATACATTCACCTTGCGCTGGCAGACGGGATCGCGGGGGGCCATTACGGCATTAACTCCGGCGAAGCGGCTTCACCCTCTTCCAGTTTTCTCTGGCCCTTCCTGCTGGTGCCCTTTGCGCATGCCTCATGGTTTGCGTGGGCGCCGCTGCTGCTGAACCTGCTTGCAGGAACCGCGCTGGCCGCGCTGCTGGGCTATCTTGTCGCGAACTGGCCGGGAGATCCGCGCTCCTGGGAAGAGCGCGTGCGGCGGCTGCTGGCCGTCTTCGCGCTGCTGTTCATCGGCAATCTTGTGTGTCTCACCTTCATCGGCATGGAACATACGCTGCAGGTGCTGCTGGCCGCCGTGGCTGCCTATGCGATCACGCGCGTGCTGGACGGCCGCCCCGTGCCTCTGCCCGCGCTGGTCGGCGTGGCGCTTGGCCCCGCGGTGCGCTATGAGGCTGTAGGGCTTGCGTTAGCTGTAGCGATCGCGCTGGCGGCACGGCGGCAATATCGCGCAGCCATCGACCTGCTGGCAGCGAGCCTCGCGCCGCTGGTTTGCTTCTCCCTCTTCCTGCACCACCTGGGCCTGCCGCTTCTGCCGACCTCGGTTCTGGTAAAGGGCGGCGTTGCCAGCGGAGGCGCACTGCACCATCTGCTGAATCTGGTGGGCGGTGCCGTGGCGGGGGCGTTCGGGCAGCGCGACCGGCTGCTGCTGGCGGTTCTTTTCATCACTCTGGTCGACCTTGCTTTTCAACAAAGGGATCGAGTGCGCCGCATCGCGCTTGGCGGCGCGGCTTTGGCTACGGGCCTGCATCTGTTGATTGGCCAGTTCAACTGGTTTCATCGCTACGAGGTTTACATCGTTCTTTTCAGCAGCCTGGTTGTGCTGCATGTGTTGTTTGAACAGCCGCGCATCATGCGGGGATGGTATGCGCTCGGCCTTCTGGCCTGTGCGCTGCCGTATCTGGATGCCACGCGCACGCTGATTGGCGCAACGCAAGATGTCTATCTGCAGCAGTACCAGATGCATCGATTTATCAGCGATTTTTACACCGGGAACGTGGCGGTGAATGATCTCGGACTGGCGAGCTATCACCGGCGGGGAGACCAGTATGTGCTGGATCTCGTCGGCCTTGGCTCGGCGGAGGCTGCCCGTGAAAAGAACAAGTCGGCTGAGTGGCTGGACATCATTACAGAGCGGCGCCACGTCGGCCTCGCCATGATCTACCCGCAATGGTTTGATAAGCTACCTGCGGACTGGACGCCCGTGGGCGAGCTTTGCCTGGTGCGGCAACCCGTCATGCTCTCGCAACCGTGCGTCGGGTTCTATGCAACTGAGGCGGGTGATCCTGCACGGATCGAACGTGAGTTTGGTGCCTTCGCCGCAACCCTTCCCGGAGGCGTGATCGCGCTGCCGCCCGGGGCGAGCAGAGAAACGCGGCTGCTACCGCGGCAAGTGCGGTAGCTTGCTGGACTTGGTTTAGGGCAAATCACCAATGTCTATACGGTAACCATGTGAATATGCCGATACAAGCCTAGGTATGTTGGCTGCGGCCTACATTTCTGCCCGACAACCGCACGGGTGGGTTTGCTAGCATCCAAGCAACTAACTCCGTCCTGCGCCGCCGCTGCACCGAACGCTAAATCTGGGCAGGACACGGAGCCCAAGGCTATTCATGTTCAAGCGTTCCGCTGCTGTTCCTGCACGTCCAACCCTCTTCTGGGTTCTTCTTATTCTGCTGGTTGCGTATGTCGGGTGGATGCTGTCGCTGCCCGCGTGGCCGTCGCAGGATGGCCCGGTGCATTTGTATTATACCCGTGTGCTCAGCGTGTTGTTCTCGCCTGAGTCATCTCCCTTCCGCACGCATTTTTTTATCAAGCATCTGTTGCCGCCGTATGCGATGTATTACTACTCGCTGCTGCTGCTTTCGCGTTTTATGCCCTTGTTGACGGCGGATCGCATGGTGATCTGCGGCTATATCGTGTCGTTTATCCTGGGTTTTCGCTATGCCGCGCGTGCGATTGGCCCGAATGCCGGCGTGACCTCGCTGCTTGCCTCGCTGCTTGTACTCAACTGGGCGCTGGGCATGGGCTTTGCGAACTATTGCCTTTCGCTTTCGTTTGCGCTTTGGGCCATCGGGATCTGGCTGCGACTGGGCCACGGCGATGGCAGCGGTCTTGAGCTCGGAAGGCGTTCCGCCTTCGTGGCTCTGCTGGTGCTCATCACCCTCACGCACCCGGTGCCCTTGCTGGTGGTGCTTGCCTTCGGCGGCCTGGACCTCCTCTGCCGGTATCTCGCGGCGCGCCGCGGAGAGCGTCCGCTGCCCCGCATTGAGGTGATCCGCGATCTCGTCACCCTGGCCTGCGGCTCGCTTTGCCTGCTGTATATAAAGGCCTTCACCGTCGCGCATCCGCTACAGCAGCGCACGCCGGTCGAGGGTACCTTTGCGCAGCATGTCGTGCGCCGCATCAAGGATCTGCTCATCACCAAAAACGTAGAGGTACTCTACGGTCACTGGTGGCAGATCGTCGCTTACCGCGTTTGTCTGGGCCTGATCCTTCTCGCCGCCACGGTCTTTGCCGCGCAGCAATGGCGCAGCCACCGCCGGGAAAAGGTATGGACCGCGGGCGACAGCATGATGGTGTACGCCGTCTGCGTTGCGGTCGTTCTGCCGCTTCTGCCATCGGACATGAGCGGCGCCTATTACTTCTTCGAGCGGCTGAACATCCTCCTCTGGATCACGATGCTGCTGGCGGCCAGCGGATGGGTTGCAGCGGAACGCGTTTCGGCGGCGGACACGCCTGCGCGGCAGGTGATGTTCACGCGGACACCACTTGTCGGCGCCTGCGCCGCCGTGTTTTCCGTAGTGGTTGCAGCCATGCTGCTGCACATGGCGGATGTCACGCTGCGTCCGTTTGCCGAACGCGACTACCAGCTCGCGCATACCGCTCTCCCCCTGCGTGGACAGTTGGCGATGGTGCTGGAAGGCGGACCGCAACGCAAGTTCATTTGGGCGGGACCGTCGTGGGATCCGTACTACTGGGATACCGTGGCGCTGCTGCGCCGCAACGACGGCATCATGGTCAACGCACCCTGGCTTGACTCCCCCATCATTCCACTTGCCGAAACGGAGGCCGAACCCGGCATCCTGCTGTCGCCAACCCTGGCCAATTCGCCGATGATTTTGGGGGAAAGATTGGACGATACACCCGCGCTCCGCACCCGCGTTCTGTCCAAGGCCGGCATCGCACTCTTCAGTCCAGTAGGCAGCGGCGACCGGACCGCGGTGCCTGCGATTTTGGGGAGCGGATGGTCCTGCACCATGCCGGGCGGCGGGGACTATCGCCTCTGTACCCGGGCGTAAGATGAGACCATCACGAGGCTCACCCACTGAACCCTGATTTAGAGAACCTCTGAATAAGTCCTGTCGTCGTGATAAGTCCTGTCGTCGTGATGAGTTCTGTCCTGGCGTTTGGGAGGGAGCGTAGGGCTTCAGGCTACGACAAAACGGTTAAGTGCAAGGGGGCTTCAGCCCAAGGCAGTTTGCCGGCCGGAACAGCAGACTTCCTCCCGTTCGGCTGCGCTCAGGGCGAATGACAGAAAGAAAAGCAACAGCGCCGCATAGCCACTGTTCTCTACAATAGAAGCCTATGCCGGAGTTTCCCGACAACGACACGCCCCAGCCCGAGGCTGCGCGTTACAATCCTGGGGCGATTGAACCCAAGTGGCAGGCGCGTTGGGATGCCGACCCCGACCTGTATCGCGCTGAAGACCACACGAGCGGCAAGCCCAAATTTTATTGCCTGGAGATGCTGCCCTACCCCAGCGGCCAGCTGCACATGGGCCACGTGCGCAACTACGCCATCGGCGATGCGCTGGCGCGCTTCATGTGGATGCGCGGCTACAACGTGCTGCACCCGATGGGCTGGGATGCGTTCGGCCTGCCTGCGGAGAACGCCGCGCTCAAGAACAACACGCCGCCGCGCGAGTGGACGCTGGGCAATATTGCTGAAATGCGCAAAGGCTTCCGGCGCCTGGGGCTGAGCTACGACTGGGCCGGCACCGAAATCACGACCTGTCTGCCCGAGTACTACCGCTGGAATCAGTGGTTTTTTCTGAAGATGTTTGAGCGCGGTCTCGCCTATCGCAAGACCAGCAGGCTGAACTGGTGCCCCAAATGCGCCACTGTGCTTGCAAATGAGCAGGTGGTGGGCGGCTGTTGCTGGCGGCATGAGGATACGCTCGTTGAACAGCGGGAGATGGTGCAGTGGTTTTTGCGCATCACGGCCTATGGTGACGAACTGCTCGACGGGCTGGATGCAATGCGTGGCTGGCCGGAGAAAGTCCGTACCATGCAACGCAACTGGATCGGGCGCAGCGAGGGCTGTGACGTGAGCTTCAGGGTGCAGGAAGTAGGAAGTAGGAAGCAGGAAGTAGGAAGTAGGGTGCAGGAAGTAGGAAGTAGGAAGCAGGAAGTAGGAAGTAGGAAGCAGGAAGTAGGAAGTAGGAAGCAGGAAGTAGGAAGTGGGGAACAGCAAACAGGAGTTAGCGAACAAAGGCAGGCGATCGCGACGGATTTGCTGGGCCGCAGCGGAATTGGGGAGCTTCATCCAGCCCCCTCCCCTTTAAGTTGTCATCCTGAGCGAAGCGAAGGACCTGCTTTTGCCCCTGCCCAAGCCTCGGGTCATCCCGAACAGACCATCACCGTCTTCACCACCCGCATCGACACCATCTTCGGCGCCACCAGCCTGCAGCTCGCACCGGAGCATGCGCTCGTAAAGCAGTGGACCGCAACGGATGCGAACCTTGCGCGTGACGTAGACGCAATGCTCGAAGAGCAGCAAGCAGCCAAGGAATCCGGCGACCTCGGCAACATCGAAAAGCACGGCGTCTTTACCGGTCATCATGCGGTCAATCCCTTCACCGGCGAGACGTTGCCGATCTGGGTTGCGAACTACATCCTCGCCGACTATGGCACAGGCGCAATCATGAGCGTACCCGGTCATGATGAGCGCGACTTTGAGTTTGCCACGAAGTATGGCTTGCCGATCAAGCGCGTCGTCGCACCGAATCTCGACACGGAGGATCTTGCGCTGCCTTATATCGGTGAAGCAGAGGCCGTGCTGATCGACTCCGGCGAGTGGACGGGCGAGCCGTGTCTTGAAGCACAGGAAAAGATGGGGCGCCATGCCGAGGCGCACGGCTTCGGCAAGCGCACCACCACCTTCCGCCTGAAGGACTGGGGCGTAAGCCGCCAACGCTACTGGGGAACGCCGATCCCCATGGTGTACTGCACGAACGGGCATGATGGCAGCGCCGGCGACAGTGGGCCTGTAGCGCCGGGCGGTGTGGTGCCGCTGCCTGAATCAGCATTGCCGGTGCTGCTGCCAGACAACGTTACCATCACGCAAGAAGGCGGTTCACCACTCGGCAAGGTGCCCGAATTTGTCGAGACTTCATGCCCCGTATGCGGTGGTCCTGCGCGTCGCGAGACCGACACGATGGACACCTTTGTCGACTCGAGCTGGTACTTCTATCGCTACACCGACGCACACAACAGCGAGGCACCCTTCGACTCCGCGAAGGCGAACTACTGGTTTCCTATCGATCAGTACATCGGCGGCGTGGAGCACGCGATTCTGCACCTGATCTATTCGCGTTTCTGGACCAAGGTGATGCGTGACATCAAGATTGACGGGGAGGGCCTGATTGCGAACGGCGAACCCGCGGGGCGTTTGTTTACGCAAGGCATGGTGATCAAGGACGGCGCGAAAATGTCCAAATCCAAGGGCAACGTGGTCTCGCCGGACGATATGATTGGCCGCTACGGCGCCGATGCGACGCGTATGTATGCGCTGTTCGCCGCGCCTCCGGATCGCGATCTGGACTGGCAGGAGGATGGCGTCGCGGGCGTAAGCCGTTTCCTCGTGCGCGTCTATCGGCTGACCAGCAAGTATGCGCCGCTGGTGAGCTTGACGGAGGGCGACGAAAGTCACGCGCAGACGCCTGCGGGGGCAGCTTTATTGCGCACGCTGCACCAGACCATCGCAAAAATTACCGAAGATTTCAGCGGCCGCTGGCACTTCAATACCTGCGTCAGCGCCATCATGATCCTGGTCAATGAAATCAGTGCGGCCGAGGAAAAGATCGATTCAGGCGAGGTCTCCGCGGCGACCGCAGCTGAGCTATTTCGCTCGCTGACATTGCTGCTCGCCCCCTTTGCGCCCTTTCTCGCCGCGGAGCTTTGGGAGCAGTTGGGCGGCACCGGTGTGCTTTTCCGTCAACCTTTTCCGGTCGCCGATGCGGAGCTTGCGAGAGAGGACGAACTGGAAGTGCCGGTGCAGGTAAACGGAAAGCTCGTCACCATCATCAAGATTTCCGCGGCGACCGACGAAGAAGCCCTGAAGTCAGCAGCCATGACAGATCCGAAGGTCGCTGCGCGGCTGGAAGGCAAGACGCTGGTGAAGACGATTGTGGTGAAGGGCAGGATGGTGAATTTTGTCGTTCGCGGCTGAGCCGGTGTCCAGGGCTCTATGGTAGTGTCTTTGTGAATCCTCGATCATTGCACGAAATGCATCTTGGAGGGAGCGTGGGGCTTCACAGGCTGCGGAAAAACTCAGATTATCGGTCGAAAATCTTGCACATGAAATTGGTGTAAGAAGGGAGGATGCGTGGAGCGAGCGAGCAACAGACGGCCCTGTACAGTTACGTAACCTTGGAGCGGCGCGTGCCGAAGGATCATCCGTTGCGGCAGATCCGTATCCTGACGGACGGGGCGCTGGAAGAGATCAGCCCGGAGCTGGACAAGCTGTATTCGACCACGGGACGGCCATCGATCGCGCCGGAGCGGCTGCTGCGCGCGCTGCTGGTGATGGTGCTGTACTCGGTGCGGTCGGAGCGGCAGTTGATGGAGCAGCTGAACTACAACCTGTTGTTCCGCTGGTTCGTGGGTTTGGAGATGGACGACGTGGTGTGGGATACGACGGTGTTTACCAAGAACCGGGAACGGCTGATCGCGGGCGAGGTGAGCCGGCGGCTGCTGGCAGCGGTGCTGCTGCAGGCGCGCGAGCACAAGCTGCTCAGCGAAGAGCACTTCACGGTGGACGGGACGCTGATTCAGGCTTGGGCTTCGGCGCGGAGCTTTACCCCCAAGGACGATCCGCCCCCGCCGGGCGAGGGTTCGGGCTACGGGGGCGGGGTGCTGTTGCGCGACAAGGTGGAATCCGGGACCGATCCCGAGGCGCGGCTGTACAAAAAGGCGACGCCGGACAAGGCGGTGCCCAGCTATCAAGGCCATGCCTTGATGGAAAACCGGAATGGCCTGGCAGTGGCGGCCCAGGCCAGTCTGGCGGCTACCGATGCGGAGCGGGAGACGGCGCTCGAACTGCTGGACAGAGTCGTGCCCGCATCGGAGCAGCGCCAGCCGGAACACAAGATCACGCTGGGCGCCGACACCTTGTATCAGGAGAAGCCCTTTATCCAGCAGCTGCGGGACCGCCAGGTGGCGCCGCATGTTTCGGAGTACACGAAGGGGCAGAACATGGCCAAAAACAGCCTGACCGAAGAGGAGCGCCGCGATGAACGGTTCGCGATCAGCCAAAGCAAGCGCAAGCTGATCGAGCGCGTCTTCGGCTGGGGCAAGCTGGATCGTCCCCTGCGCCAGGTCAAGCTGCGCGGCCTGGCCCGGGTGGACTGGTTCTACCAACTGGTCATCACCGCTCAGAACCTGATGCGCCTGAGCAGGCTGATCCCGATTCAAACCCTGGCCGGCTAGGGCACACGTGTGTCTGAATGCGGCAAACGGCCCGCAAAAGCCGCTTCGAAACCCATCTCCGGCTACTCCAAATCCACTCCGATCCTCTATTTACAGAACTAACTGAAGTTTTTCCGCAGCCTGTTTAGCCCCACGAAAAAGGAGAGCTAAGATTATGGGCTTTAGCCCAGGTTCTCTCCGATGCAGACACAAAACCCGGGGCTGAAGCCCCGTTCTTCTCCGAGCTGAATGTCCGGACTGAAGTCCGGACCTACCTCCAAAAGCAGCAAATGATTCGTCTAGTGGACGTCAGGCGCGCCGCGAAGGCAGACTGCGCAGCGAGGCGCGCATGGCATCTTTTAGACGATCGAAGACGCGTCCCAGCAGAATGCTGATGGTCACCACCACGACCAGCATGGCAAGCCCCTCCCGCCAGTTCGTCCACGGGCCGCCCGCCAACGAGACAAACAGGATGAACAGTGGCAGGTGCAGCAGGTACAGCGTAAAGGTGCCGTCCGCGACCAGGCGAATGCGCGAGGCAGACAACTTCGTGGCCGTGGGCACAAACTGATCCAACGCCAGCATCACCGGCAGCATCGCCACGGCGAGCAGGCTGCCGGTAAGGAAGAAGCTGACGCTGAAGCGGTCCAGCCAATGCAGCGGCGCGCCGTGGAACATAGTGCGTCCCCAGGCAAAGCTGGCCACGACGTGCGTCAGCATCTGCGTGCGTTCGGCCACTTCGGTGGCGCGCAGCACCTGCAGGACCTGTTTGTGCATCGCCGCCAAGACGCCTAGATACACGAGCAGCGCGCCGGTTGCAATGGCCAAGCCGTCGCGGCGCGCGTGCAGCTTCACGTACACATCGTGCAGTGCCGCACCGAACAGCCAGATTGGAAACAGCAGTGCGATGGATGGCCCGGCCGCGAGCAGAAGCAGGGGAACAAGTGCCCAGCGTGCCCGCGGCATGTAGCGCAAGATGCCGTAAAGAGCATAGTAGACACACTCGAACGAGAGTGACCAGAAGGGCCCATTGGAGAGCGGAGGAACGCCGATGCCCCACCAGCCGACCGTGAAGGTCAGGTTCTCCAGCAGCTGCAGCGGAACGGCGCTCCAGGGGAAGGCGTCCGCGATGTTGTGGTAAGCTGCCGGCGCGAGCAGCAGGGCAGCGCCTTCCAGCAGCACGGTGAGCAGCAGCGCGGGGACAACGACGGAGTAGATGCGCGAGACGCGATCGCTCCAGTACTCGCGTGCGGAGGGCCACCGCGCCACGGTGACGTAGCGGATCACAAAGCCCGACAGGACAAAAAAGACGCAAACAGCGGAGTTCCCGGAGCGCTCCGAGATGAAGCCGGCCTGCAGCACGAAGTGGTGCTGCATATGCGTCAGCGCCACGGCCAGCGCGGCGGCGAACCGCAGCAGATCAAGCAGGATGGAGGCATTTCGCCCGAAAAACCGTCTATCAGCGCGGGATTGCATCGGGCAGCTTCATTATATGCAGCCCGGAGGCCGTCCGCCGAGCGGGGAGCCGCTGTGAACAAACCGCGGGTCTCTCCGCTGCGCCGCGCTCCGGTCGAGAGGACGAAGTTGTGGGTAGGCGCTCCGGGTCGAGACGATAAAGTGTAGGTAAGTGCTCCGGCGGAATGATACAGGTCGGCCCCGCCGGTCTATCCCACCTGCGTTCCCGTCTCACTCGAGTACGTGCGCTGCCGCCAGCCCACAGGCTTGCCGAAGAGCTTTCGCCCGAGGGCATACCACTGCAAGCTCAGCAGCAGCAGAATCCCTAACGGATGCAGCAACGCGGATGGGAGCGGCTGGCGAAATCGCCGCACGGCAAGCAGTCGCGGCAGATACACACTTGCCATGCTCAGCACAAAAAGCCCGCTAAACGTGAAGAAGAGGGTTGTTTGGGAGATGCCCACTATAAAACCGCCATGCGCGATCTCCGCAGCGAGCCAGGTCGCTGTCCCCGGCGCATGGTGAAGCAAAAACATGGCGACCGTATCGCCGGGCAGACGGAGCCACAGGGAGGCCACGGCGCTAAGCAGCAAGACTCCGGCAAGCATCACCGGCACAACCTGGCCAAGCAACAGCACCAAGGTCAACGGCACAATCTTCCCTGCGGTCGCGATGCCCTCCGTCGCGTTCTTCGCCAAGCCCTGCCATACCTTCGCAGCGGAATCATACATGCGCACGCTGGCGAGTTCGGTGATGTCGGCGATGTCTGTGCGGTAGCCCGCGCGCCGCAGCACGCGCGGCAGCAGCAGGCCATCGTGCATGGTTTCACGAATCGCGGAGTGACCGCCGCTGGCGAAATAGGCCTCGCGTTCCGCCAGCATGAATTGCCCGCATCCCGCGGCGAACGATGGTCCTGTGCCGCGCCGCATCGCGCCCATGGGAAGGAAGCCGAGCAGCACAAAATGGATCAACGGAAGCAGCAGTTGTTCGAGCCAGGTAATGGTGACCAGTCGCGGAAAGCCTGAGACGAGAGCGGAGTTCGTGCTCTCGCTGAAGCTTGCCATCCGTGCGAGCAACTCCGGTTCGATACGAACATCCGCGTCGAGGAAGACGAGCAGCGGATGTGCGCTGGCCGCCGCCAGCGTCCAGCAGGCATGCTGCTTGCCATTCCATCCTGGCGGCAGGCCGCGGCCTTCCACCAGCCTGACGCGGTTGTCGGTTGCCGCGACGGCGCGGACGATTTTGCCGGTCTCATCGGTGGAGTCGTCATCGAGAACCAGCACCTCGAGTTCGACCTGTCTGCTCGACAACACGCAATCGAGGGCCGCACCGATGTTGGCTTCTTCATTGCGCGCGGGAATCAGCACCGACACGCGGGCCGGTGCCGCGGAGGTCCTCCGTTGCGGTGCGCGGTAACGCCGCAGGTTGACGCAAAATAATGCCGCCGGCACAATCGCGCACACAGCAGAGGCACCGAGAATTAGATCGAGGAGCATCCGCGCTATTTTCCCACGTGCGGAAGAAAACGTGCGTCCATATCACAGATCGCCCGGTTGCGAGTCGCGTTGCGTGTGATCCAGGGCAGGCCGCCGGCCCCCCAGCAGCGCGCGAACGCGGCTGATAATGCCGTAGGCTCCGCCGGTTCCGCGAGCACCCCTGGAGACCGTCTCGAAGGCCGAAGGATCACGCGCGATGGCAGCTTTCTGCAGCAGCAGCATCGCCTCTGCGAGCGAGTTTTCAAGCTGGCGGGTGACGGTCGCTGCCGGTTCCCCGGCGGGAACATGGGCGGGCTCGCCAAAATGGACCAGCGCCTCCGGCAGTCGCTCGTCCCAGAAGGTGTATTCGATCGCCATGGGGATCAGCGAGACCTGCGGCGAGCGCAGCGCAAGCGCGGCCAGGCCGGGCTTGAACGCCAGGGGGAACTCGCGCACATCGGCAAACCGGCCTTGCGGCGTCATCCATAGCACGCCGTTGTCGCGCAGGATTGCCTCGGCGGTGCGCAGAAATTGGACTCCCCCGCGGGTTGACGCCATCTCCACGGGAAAGATGCCGATCTTGCGCAGAATGGGGTATTTCTCCAGCGCACGAGCATCCATGGGGGCATAGTGGCGGCGGCCGGGCAGCAATAATTGCCCCATCAGCACCAACAGCATGGGATCCCACCAGGAGGAATGGTTGCCGAATATGACTACGGGGCCTTGAACGTCACGCAGGTGCCCGGCGCCCTGCACCCCCACCGAGCGGAAGTGTCGGCGAAAATAGCGGCGGACGATTCGCCTGAAGAAGCGCAGCACGAGCGGAGAGATCGTCGGCACTGCGCGTTCCAGGGGCATGGCTCTATGCTATCCAACTCAGGCGTAGGCCGGGGTGCGGTCGTCGGCGGCCTTGGCGTCTGCGTCCAGCGAGTCGGCCGCGATCCAGCCGGACATCATCACCATCGGCATGCCCGGGCCGGGGTGCGCGGCGCCGCCCGCGAGGTACAGCCCATCGAGCTCACGCGAGCGGTTTGCCGGCTTGAACGCACCCTTGAAGACCCCGTGGGAGCTGATGCCGTAAATGGCGCCGTTCAGCACCCGGTAGCGGTCGTGGATGTCCTGCGGCGTCAATGCGCGCTCGTAGACGATGCGGTCTTCGATGTCATAGCAGCCGGCGGTGCGCTTCAGCTTGTCGAGGATGATCTGCCGGTACTCCGGAAACATCTTCGTCCAGTCCTGGCCGGGGCGGATGTAAGGCGTGTGCACGAGCACATACATGGCCTCGCCGCCGGCGGGCGCGCTGGCCGGATCGGTTGCGGCGGTGCAGGCGAGATAGCAGGTGGGATCAGGCGCGGGGACGCCAAGGTCGTAGATGGCGTGGAACTCCTCGTGCGGATCGCGCGAGAACACGAAGTCGTGGTGCGCGAGGTGGTCGTAGCGTTGCTTGAGTCCGAGGTAAAGCACCACGCCGGAGCAGGCTGGCTCGTAGTTGCGGGCGTGGTCGAATTTCCTTGCCGCCTTGGTTCCGTTCAGCAGCTCACGATGGGTGCGCACCGCGTCTTCATTGCTCAAGATTGCATCGAAGCGATACTGCTCACCGCTGGTGGTCTCAATACCCGAAGCGCGAGCGTGGCCGTTCGGGCCGTCGGTCATGATGCGGGCAACATCGCAATTTGTATGAAATGCAACACCGAGTTCGGTGGCGAGCTTCACCATGGCCTCGGGCACAGCGCGCGTGCCGCCCATGGGATACCAGATGCCTTCCTGCATCTGCATATGGCCGATGGCGGTGAGGATCGCAGGCGAGGCATCCGGCGATGACCCTACATACTGCACCATGTGGTCGAGCATCTGCGCGGTCTCCGGTTCGGAGATGAACTCGCGGATGGTACCGGCTACGGTTTTGCCGAGCCTCATGCGCATGACATCCTTCAGTACCTTCACGTCAAAGGCGCCGTTGATGTCGAAGGTGTCCATCATGTTGCCGACACTCTTCCAGAAGAAGAATTTTTCGGAGATCTCGTGCAGATTTTCAGAGAGCTCCATCAGCCGCTTGTAGCCCCTGCCCATGCCGGGCCAGCGCGCTTCCAGGTTCGCGGCCATCTTGCTTTCATCGTCCAGCAAGTCGATAACGGAGCCGTTGTCGAAGAAGCAGCGCCACTGCGGATCGAGGCGCACCATCTTGACGTAATCGTCAAGATTGCGTCCTGACTCGGCGAAGATCTTGCGCAGTACCGAGGGCTGAATCAAGATGGTCGGTCCCATGTCGAAGCGGAAGCCTTCTTCCTTCAGCTGGGCTGCTTTTCCGCCCAGCCAGGAATTTTTTTCAAAGACCGAAACCTCGTGCCCGCGCGCGGCCAGCGTACATGCTGCCGCCAAGCCTGCCAATCCCGAACCAATCACTCCAACGCGCATACGAACTCCTGAAATCCTGAAACTCAAACCTTCGGACGATGCGGCTGCATGAGCCGCTGCTACGTTGCGAGAACTAATGTTTGCGCGCGGCGGCTGTCATGGCTCGCAGCCCTGCCAGGCGCTCCCGCAATGAACCGCCATGCAGTGCGCCGATGAGACCTGTAAACAGGGGCAATTCCTTCGCCCCGGCTGGGTCGTAGTGGCGTGCGGAGCCCTTGCGCCGCACCGATACCGTCTTCACCG
The DNA here is from genome assembly GCA_965276885.1 of Granulicella sp. Classification (GTDB taxonomy): domain Bacteria; phylum Acidobacteriota; class Terriglobia; order Terriglobales; family Acidobacteriaceae; genus Granulicella. The sequence goes on from OZ255702.1 coordinate 1,000,156, forward strand.
CGGTCATCTCCAGCAGGCCTTCCCCGCCGCGGGTCATACCGAACCCACTGCGGCGGAGACCGCCGAACGGTACCCGCGGATCGGCCGTGGGCGCGATGAGATCGTTGATCAGCACAGCCCCGACGCGCAGCTGCTCGCCGAGTGCATAGGCTTCGCGGGTATCGCCAAAGATCGCAGCCGTCAGCGCATAGGGGCAGTCATTCACCAGCTCTGGCATGTGCAGGACCGAGGGCGCTTCGATCAGCGACAGCACCGGCGCGAACAGATCGCTGCGCGTGATCCTCATCTCCGGAGTGGCGCGATCAACCAGCACCGGAAACTGCGCGGTGGCATCAAGGGTGCCGACCAGTTGCGCGCCGCGCGACGCAGCCTCGGTCATGAGGTGCTGCAGCTTATCAGCGGTCTGCGGAGTCAATCTCACCGGAGCCATCGTTTCGAGTTCCGCTTGGAGCAGCGGCCGCAGTACCTGCATCGTCTCCAAAGTAGCAATGAGGCGGCGCGGAGACATGCAAACCTCTGCGCCATTCAGCCGCAGGCCGAAGGCTATCGCCTTGGCGGCAAGCGAAAGATCGGCGGACGGGAGAACCACGACGGCATCCGCGCCGGAGAGCTCCATCACAGCGGGCGTGGACGTTTCGGCAAGGCTGCACAGCACCTTTTGCCCGCTCTCGGAGGACCCGGTAAACACGACCTTATCCGGCTGTTGCTGCAACGCGTTCTGCGCCGCTTGTACGCTTTCATCGGTGACACACAGCACACCGCGGGGCAGACCGCTTTCACGTAACGACTGCGCTACCAGCAGCGCTATGCGCCGGCCTCCGGCACCGGGCTTCCAGGTCACGGCATTTCCGGCCGCGAGTGCCTGCACCGTTTGCACCCCGGGAAGGAACAGCGGAAAATTGGCCGGTCCGATCACCAGGATGTGACCGAGCGGCTCGCGGTGAATTTCGGCCTGCACACCGGTGAGCCACAAGGGACGGTTCCGTCGTCCCAGGCGCCGCGGCGCGAGTAGCTTCGGGGCGCCCCGCTCGAGAAACTTTATTGCTTCCAGCAGCGGCAACAACTCTGTAATCAACGTGTCCGCGGACGAGCGCTGCAAGGCAGGGGAGATCGCCTCGCCGAACGACTCTGCGTTTGCTGCCATCCAGTGCCGGGCTGCGCGCAACACCTGCAGCCGCGCCGCAACGGGCTTAGCGGCCCACCTTCGCTGCGCCTCGGGGAAAACAGGGGTGAAGACAGGTTCGATGAACACAGATTCGACAAGCTCGTTGCGCAGGCCTGAGCAGGAGCGTTGGCAGGTATCCGGGCTGAACGCGACGGCGTCCTGAGACTCCGGCGGACCAGCCACCGCCGAGTTCATGATGCAACCTGCATGAGATCTTCGCGGAAGGCGCCCTCGGCCGAACTGTTCCACTGTGGCTGAATGCCGAGATCTTCCAACAGCAATCGCGAAGAAATTCGTGCCGATTGAAAGATGACCGGGAGACCCGAACCGGGATGGGTGCCGCCACCGACGAGATACATCCCGCGTACATCTTCGAAGCGATTGTGTGGCCGCAGATGCAGCATCTGCGTGAGCGAGTGCGCCATGGAGAACGTTGCCCCCTTGTGCAGGCCGAACTCGTCGCGCCAGCCGCTTGGGGTCATGATGCGTTCCGTGCATATACGTTCTTCTACGCCGGTTAAGCCTATCTTTTCGATCTGCCTGAGCGCCAATTCGCGGAATCGCGGCATCTCCCGTTCCCAATCGATCGTATCCGTCTCGTGCGTTACGGGGAGCAGCACATACAGGGTTGAATGGCCTTTGGGTGCAAGCGTGGGATCGGTAATGCTGGCGTTCTGCACGTAAAAGCTCGGGTCTTCGGAGAGCTTATGAAGGTTCTCGATATCTTTGAGGTTTTGGCGATAATTCTTAGCGAGATAGATGGTGTGATGCGCCACGTTGTCGTAGCGGCCCTCGATCCCGAGATACATCATGAACGTCGAGCAGGAGAAGCGTTTGCTTGCAATGCGATTGTCGGTCCAGCGGCGGCGATGCTTGCCGGGCAGCAGCTTGCGCATGGCCTCGGCGAAATCGGCGTTCACTACGACCGAGTCAGCGTGCAGGGTGCGCTTCGATGTGCGCACGCCGCGAGCTTCGCCGTTTTCAACCAGCAGCTCTTCTACGGGCTCGTTCAGAAGAATTTCCACACCCATATCCGCGGCCAAGCGCGCCATCGCGGCCGAGACAGCCCCGCAGCCGCCAATCGGATGAAATACACCGTGCTCATACTCGAGAAAGGAGAGGATGGAGAACAGGGAAGGACAGCGGAACGGGCTCATGCCCAGATACTTTGATTGGAAGCTAAAACCGAGACGAATGCGTTCATCGGAAAAATGCGTACGCAGATCGCCGTCTAGCGAAAGCCAGGGTTTCAGCAGCGGCAGCAGCTTTAGCATGTCCGGCTTCAGCAGATCCGTCCAGTTTTCAAAGGGTGATTCAAGAAATGGCAGAAAGCTTGCCAGTTTACGACGATTCCGCTCCAGGAAGCCACGAAAGGCCTCGGCGTCATGAGGTGAAATACGGGCGATCTCCGCCTCCATTCGTTGAATGTCGGGCGTGGCATCAAGCTGTCCGCCTGAACCGAACATCAGCCGGTATTGCGGATCGAGCCTCTTCATCGGGACCTCGCGGTCGAGGTCATATCCGGCATCCGCAAAGATCTCCCGCAAAACGCGCGGATAGAGGAAAAAGGTTGGGCCGATATCGAACTTGTAGCCGTCCTGCTGCAGCGTAGCAGTGCGTCCACCGACGCGGCCATGCTTTTCCACCAGCGTGACACGCACACCGGACCGCGCCAAAAGCATGGCTGATGCTAGCCCTCCCGGGCCGGCCCCCACAATGACAACCTGTTTCGCCGACCGATTCCGAATAAAGGCTTGAGGCATTCTTGAACGGATTCCTGTTATGCGATTTGCGTAAAGCTACTTTGTAGGATGCCGCAAGAAAATGTTAGACGAACGGCTCCTGCGTCTCAGCAAAGGATTTGGGGGAGTCGATGCACTATACAAAAGCCAAGTCCCGCAGGAGCCAAGTCCCACAGGTATGGCCCGGCCGCCTAGCAGCAGCCGGGAGATCAGTCGAGCATGCCTCGGACCAGACCGCGCACCTTCTCCGTCACCACGCCGTAGACGATGTGGGTGGTCGCTTCGCTGGTGTGCTCGCGGAACGACTGTTCCTCGGGCGGCTCGGAGAGGCCCAGCTTGGGAAGTGCACCCTCATGCGTTAGGCTCATCAGCGTAAGCCCGAAGGTCGCTCCACTCTTTGCCGTGATCTGCGGATAAAGCTCGGCGAGCACGCCATAAAAGCCACCGGCAACGGCGCCAAACACCCAATGAATCGTCCCGGCGGCGATCTCCCGGGTGTCTTGATCCAACGGATGACCGGCAATTTTTTCGGCAGTCACTTCCGGAGGTTCCGGCTCGCCGTGAACACGCGGCGGGTATACCTTTTCGGCGAGGGATTTCGCCGCGGTCGCAACCAAACCCCCTACAACACCGGCGATCAAGCCCTTCACCAGCGCAGACGTATCTTTCTTTTGTTCCAGCTTTTGTTCCAGGCTCACGTTTCCAACCTCAACTGAGCACTCAGATGCGGCTTTACACAATTGCGTTCTCCCGGCGAGGGAGCTGTCCTTGCTCCAAACGAGAACGCGGGCGAGGTTTCCACCCCGTCCGCGCGCAAGTTAACTACGCATCATCCTCGTCTTCGTCTTCTTCGTCGTCGTCCTCGTCGTCGTCGAGGTCTTCGTCGTCCTCCTCGTCGTCTTCGGTCTCTATGTCGTCGTCATCCTCGTCGTCGTCGTCGTCGTCGTCGTCCTCGTCATCCTCGTCCTCGTCATCCTCGTCGTCGTCATCCTCGTCTTCGTCATCCTCGACATCATCGCTGTCGCGGGTTTCGAGCGAGGGACGGTCTTGGACATCCGAGCGATCACCGCGGGTTTGCAGGTTTTCGCTGGAGCCATCCACGGCGGGGTTGCCGTCAACAAACTTGGGGTCGTTCTCAAAGGTCGCGGTGGCGTCGTCGCCGATCAACTCGTGCAACGCCGCCGCGCTGTCGGTCGCGGGAAGATCCTGATTCATAGCCATGCCATTCTCCTGGGGCGGGGTCGTCCCGCCTCCCGCCTTGGATGCAGGTTTGGCGCCCGGAAATTCGGCTTGCGCACCGGCAAGCGACTTTTTAGCTCGCGGATCAATCCGCGGACTATTGCCGACCGTGCCGCGATGGTTCGGGAGCCGGAATGGAAGAGGAGTTAAGGAAGTCTGATAAAGCCCGGGAACGAGCGAAAGCGCACCGCAGCGGCTAAACAGGCTGCGGAAAAACTTCAGTTAGTTCTGTAAATAGAGGATCGGAGTGGATTTGGAGTAGCCGGAGATGGGTTTCGAAGCGGCTTTTGCGGGCCGTTTGCCGCATTCAGACACACGTGTGCCCTAGCCGGCCAGGGTTTGAATCGGGATCAGCCTGCTCAGGCGCATCAGGTTCTGAGCGGTGATGACCAGTTGGTAGAACCAGTCCACCCGGGCCAGGCCGCGCAGCTTGACCTGGCGCAGGGGACGATCCAGCTTGCCCCAGCCGAAGACGCGCTCGATCAGCTTGCGCTTGCTTTGGCTGATCGCGAACCGTTCATCGCGGCGCTCCTCTTCGGTCAGGCTGTTTTTGGCCATGTTCTGCCCCTTCGTGTACTCCGAAACATGCGGCGCCACCTGGCGGTCCCGCAGCTGCTGGATAAAGGGCTTCTCCTGATACAAGGTGTCGGCGCCCAGCGTGATCTTGTGTTCCGGCTGGCGCTGCTCCGATGCGGGCACGACTCTGTCCAGCAGTTCGAGCGCCGTCTCCCGCTCCGCATCGGTAGCCGCCAGACTGGCCTGGGCCGCCACTGCCAGGCCATTCCGGTTTTCCATCAAGGCATGGCCTTGATAGCTGGGCACCGCCTTGTCCGGCGTCGCCTTTTTGTACAGCCGCGCCTCGGGATCGGTCCCGGATTCCACCTTGTCGCGCAACAGCACCCCGCCCCCGTAGCCCGAACCCTCGCCCGGCGGGGGCGGATCGTCCTTGGGGGTAAAGCTCCGCGCCGAAGCCCAAGCCTGAATCAGCGTCCCGTCCACCGTGAAGTGCTCTTCGCTGAGCAGCTTGTGCTCGCGCGCCTGCAGCAGCACCGCTGCCAGCAGCCGCCGGCTCACCTCGCCCGCGATCAGCCGTTCCCGGTTCTTGGTAAACACCGTCGTATCCCACACCACGTCGTCCATCTCCAAACCCACGAACCAGCGGAACAACAGGTTGTAGTTCAGCTGCTCCATCAACTGCCGCTCCGACCGCACCGAGTACAGCACCATCACCAGCAGCGCGCGCAGCAGCCGCTCCGGCGCGATCGATGGCCGTCCCGTGGTCGAATACAGCTTGTCCAGCTCCGGGCTGATCTCTTCCAGCGCCCCGTCCGTCAGGATACGGATCTGCCGCAACGGATGATCCTTCGGCACGCGCCGCTCCAAGGTTACGTAACTGTACAGGGCCGTCTGTTGCTCGCTCGCTCCACGCATCCTCCCTTCTTACACCAATTTCATGTGCAAGATTTTCGACCGATAATCTGAGTTTTTCCGCAGCCTGTTTAGCCGCACTGCAGACAGATCACTTACGGGGTGGCTGAAGCCACCCCCTTCCCAAAAACAGCGTTTTTCCGCAGCCTGTGAAGCCACCCCTTCACGAGACTGAACTTCATCAGAGATTCCTTAAGGGCCGAAGGTCAGCGATTCCTTAAGGGCCGAAGGTCAGCGTGAGGGTCTGTACGTCCGAGCGCTTGCGGTTTACGGAGCCATCCAGGGTAACCAGGCTCACCGTGCCTCCCCCGCCCGCGGAGGTGTCCCACACGACGCCGTAGCTCAGCGTGACGGTAAGGTTCGTGAATCTCGCGGCGCCAATGCTCTGCGTTCCCTTCACCTGGATGGCGGCGGACTGCAGCGTGGTGAGCAGAGTTTGCGAAAAATCGTGAACGCTGGGCTGAGTACGCGGATTCAGACTGCCGGTTGCGGCGGGTGTGGGCGGGACGGCGTAGGTGAAGGTGACCTCGTTGGTGGTGTCGGCTTCGCGGCTGGCGCCGATGCGGAAGATGAGGATGTTGAAGCTGAAGCCGGCACCCTGCGACGCGGTGGCGTTGAAGTCGAAGGTGACCTTGGACAGCTTGGGAAGCGATTTGCTGTCCGCGGTGGCGTTGAAGGTGTCCAGGGTGCGGGTGACCTGTTCGGCAACCAGACACAGCGGGACCTCCGCGGCCTTGCTTTCGGCGGGTACCTGACAGGTCTGGGCCAAAGCCGAGCCCATGGCTGAGAGAAGAATCGCGAGCGCGCGACAAAGCTTCTTCATGAAGCCTCCCTTGAACGCCCATTTTAGCGGCTCGCTGCGACGGACTTGCGCGCCAATGCGCCCGGGCGTAGACGTGAGCCGGTGGGCCGCGGCCCGGTAGCGCCGGAGGTTCTTCCACCTTCAGGGCGGGGCTGTGACCCCCATGGGCGGGGCCTGGTGTTGGAGTATTGACTCATGAGTTACGTGAGAAATGAGTCAACCGCAGAGACCATCCGTATGCGCCTGCAGCTATTGCGCACCTACCACCAGGCCGCCGTGCGCTCCGGCGAGGAGTGTCTGCGGGCGGCGATGGCGGAGTACCAGCAGAGCTTCGGCCTGGGGCAGGAGCGGGAGCCCGCGTAATGCGGGGCTCTCTGCGTTCGGCGATCAGGGCAGCGCCAGATCGTCGCCGTCCGGCGCGGGCTCGGTCTCTACCTGGACGAAGTAGTCCTTGTCGGGCTCCACGTCGAAGCGGGTCACCGCGGCGACGACCTGCAGGCCGTAGAGCATGGTCGCGGCGCTTGCCGTTGAGCTGGTTGCGGCCCAGCGCAGAGATGATCATGGAAGCCGCAACCTGGATGGACTCGCGGTCTTCGAGCGCGGGAAAGACGAGGCTAAGCGGCTGAGCAGGTGATGCGGTGACCGCCGGCTCAGCCTGCCCGAGCGCGTCGGCGCGCAGCGGGTGGAGGATGAGCGGGCTGTTACCGGGCGCTGGATTGCCTGAAGGGGGGCAGCGCGTGACGCGTGCGGGAGCGGAAGTAGCAGTAGGCTTTGTCCCGCAGGGCAGGCGAGCTGCAGCGGCGACCGGTGGTCAGGCCTCCACTCATGCGCGATGAAGCATGCGCATGAATGGGGCACCCGTCAGTGGGTCATGAGTGGCCACCCCGCCCTGACCGACACCGCCCATAACTAGAATTTAAAGCAGATCTTCTTGTAAATTTGCTGGCCGTGCCCTGCGACCATACGCAATGCTTGGGTCTATAAACGGCAGGTGCGGCTTTTTGCCCTTCAGAATGTCTGCCACTTGCATAATCTGAAGATAGGGATACCTATGGCCATGTAGATCGCAGGTTCCAGCTGAGGCAGCGTCAGAGATCATCTGCTTCGATGGTTCCGCGAGGGTGATTAGTACACCAAACCCTAATGAACTGGCCTTTTCCCGGTCAGCCACCAGCTTGAGTGCTCGTATATCGTCCGGCTTTAACTTGCCACTTTTGACGGATATCACTGCGTATTTGGCTATTTTTCCATCGGGTTTGAAAGGAAGGCGGCCATCAATGCCCCTGTCCGGCCCTGGTTTACTATTGGGGATGCCGTCGACTTTAGATACGGCCCAGATCTCAAAGCCTTTTCTGTCCCCATGTCGTTCGGCCATCATCCTGGCACCGTCCATGGTTGTAGGTAGTCCTTTAACCTCATAATCCACTCCCTGTTTGAAATGCGGGAATGCACCTTCTAACCGCTGCCTTTTGATTAATTCAATAGAGAAGGGTGAGATGTCCATCCCTATCCAGCGGCGGGCCAAAATCTGTGCTGCTTCGATGGTGGTTCCGCAGCCCGCGAAGGGATCAAGCACCAGATCGCCGGGCTTGCTCGACGCAGCGATAATGTGTTTCAACAAGCCCACAGGTTTCTGAGTAGGGTATCTAAGGCGCTCTGCATCCTGTGGGCTTAGCCATCTCACGTCAGCGTCGATTCCAGCGCTCGTGCCGAAGACGGTACCCTCCGTATACGGCTGGTAAGCCCATATATCAGGCGCAGCAGGTCCGTCGCCCGGCTTAACTGTTAACTGATATATTGGCCACGCTTCTCCTTCTGTGATCGTTATGAGGCCATTCTCAAACAGAAGATCTAACTTCTGGTGTTGGGTCAGCTTACTCGGTGGATCCATTTCAAGCTCTTCCCAGATTTTGCCGGGAATGGCCCAATGCCGTCCCTTTGCGGTCGGATCGAAGCCTTTCCAGGGTCGGCCGGATTCTCCGTTTCGAGTTCCTGATCCTGTAAGAACGTTTCCGTAGTAATCCGTGCGGTACACACCATCATTTATTTCGATAAAGTGTTCTTTAACGTGACCAAGCATGTAGGGACGACGAGGAAGGTTCCAAGTGTATAGGTCGCTCTTGCTGTAAAAAAAGATTACATCGTGGATAGGAGCCCAACGGCGCGCTTTGTTATGCGATCCGGTTCGGCGCCAGATGATTTCGCTCCTAAAATTTGCCGGTGAGAAAATCACGTCCAGCAGCAACTTGAGATAGTGACTTGCGGTGGGGTCGCAATGCAAGTAAATAGATCCGGTAACTTTCAGGACTCTGTACATCTCAAGTAGACGAGCGGCCATATTCGTCAGGTAAGCCATCATGGGCGTACGGTTAAGTCCCACATTGAGGGCATTCATGAGGTTGACTAAGGCAATGTTCTCCGTGTCTTGCAGTTCATCGAAGGTCACCTGCGCCGCTTCGTCCCACCTCCATGTGTCCTTGAACACAGTCATCTGTGCTTCATCGGCGGTGATTCCATCAGCTTTAAATAGGACATTGTAGTTGAGGTCGGAATTGAAAGGCGGGTCGAGATAGATTAGATCAACTGAATTCGATTCGATCTTTTCCTTCATCAACTCGAGATTGTCGCCATAGAAAAGACTGTTCATGCACACTCGTTCTCATCTTGAATGCTAGACCTACTCCACTGTAACGCTCTTGGCCAGATTTCTGGGCTGGTCGACGTCGCAGCCGCGGCGGACGGCGATGTGGTAGGCGAGGAGTTGTAGGGGGACGACTTCGAGGAGGGGGAGGAGGAGTTCGGGGGCGGCGGGGATTTCGATTACGTGCTCTACGAGTTGGTGGATGTGGGTGTCGCCTTCGGTGGCGATGGCGATGACGCGGCCGCTGCGGGCGGTGACCTCCTGAATGTTGCTGAGGGTTTTTTCGTACTTGAGGACGCTGGCTGGGTCGGTGGGGTCTTGCGTGGCGATGCAGACGACGGGGAGATTTTCGTCGATGAGGGCGTTGGGGCCGTGCTTCATCTCGCCGGCGGGGTAGCCTTCGGCGTGGATGTAGCTGATCTCCTTGAGCTTGAGGGCGCCTTCGAGGGCTATGGGGTAGTGGATGCCGCGGCCTAGGAAAAGGAAGTCGTTGACGGCGGAGAACTCCTTGGCGAGGTGGACGCAGTGGTCGTCGGCGGTGCGGAGGACCTGCTCGAGCTTGCCGGGAATGAGGGTTAGTTCAGTGACGAGTTTTGAGCTTGCAAGTTCCGAGATTTGTCCGCGGACCTGGGCGAGGTGGAGAGCGAGCAGGAACAGGGCGGTGAGCTGGGCGGTGAAGGCCTTGGTGGAGGCGACGCCGATCTCAGGGCCGGCGTTGGTGGTAATTGTTCCTTGGGCCAGGCGCGTGACGGCGGCCCCTACGACGTTGCAGATGGCGAGGGTTTTGGAGCCGTTTTTGATGAGCTCCCCCTGGGCGGCGATGGTGTCGGCGGTTTCGCCGGACTGGGTGATGAGCAGGCCGAGGTCGGAGGGGTTGGGGATGGGGTCGCGGTAGCGGTACTCGCTGGCGTAGTCGACGTCTACGGGGAGGCGGGCGAGGCGTTCGATCATGAACTTGCCGGCAAGGCCGGCGTGCCAGCTGGTGCCGCAGGCGGCGATGGTGATGCCGGTGGCGGCGCGGAGGTCGGCTGGCGAAATTTGCATGTCGGGGAGGAAGACCTTGCCGGTTTCAAGCGAGACGCGACCGAGGGTGGTGTCGCGGACGGCGCGGGGCTGCTCGTTGATCTCCTTGAGCATGAAGTGCTTGTAGCCGGCTTTTTCAGCCTGGATGGGGTCCCAGGTGATGCGTTGGGGCTTCAGTTCCTTGGGGGAGCCCTGAAAGTCGGTCAGCTCGATGCCGGTGGTGGTGAGGGTGGCGCACTCGCCGTCCTGGAGGAAGTAGATCAGGCGGGTGTGGTGGAGGATGCCGGGGACGTCGGAGGCGAGGAAGAACTCGCCGTCACCGATGCCGAGGACGGCGGGCGGGCCCATGCGGGCGGCGACGAGCTTGTCGGGCTCGTGCGCGGAGAGGACGCCGATGGCGAAGGCTCCGGTGAGGCGCTTGACGGCTCTTCTTACCGCCTCCTCCAGAGGGATGGCGTGGGTGGGGGTACGTTCTGTGGTGACGGCTTCGGATTCGTTGGCTTCTACGGTGCGGGGTTGGGTGGTGGTTTCTGTGGAAGACCCCACCCTAACCGACGATGAGGCCGTCGGTGAGGATGGGGCACCCGGGTTGGGGCTAAAGCCCGCTGCTCCCTCCGATTTCACAGCGGCGGCGAGTTCGAATTCGTCCTGGATGACGTGGGCGATGATTTCGGTGTCGGTTTCGCTGGCGAACTTGTGGCCCTTGGCGCTTAGGGCGTTCTTGAGCTGGAGATAGTTCTCGACGATGCCGTTATGTACGACAACGAGGGTGCCGGTGCCGTCGCGGTGCGGATGGGCGTTTTCCTCGGTGGGGCGGCCGTGGGTGGCCCACCGTGTGTGGCCTATGCCATACGTCCCTTGGACGGGATTGTCGCGGAGAACGGCGTCGAGGTTGCGGAGCTTGCCGGGAGCGCGGCGGAGCTGCAGCGGGTTGGCTTCCCCGCTGGAGGTGAGGCCGCCGGCGACGGCGATGCCGGCGGAGTCATAGCCGCGGTATTCGAGGCGCGCGAGGCCTTCCATGATGACGGGGACGCAAGGTTTGGGTCCGATGTAGCCAACGATTCCGCACATATTCCAGCAGTGTAGATGGTGGGCGGTCGTCGTTGGTGGCGAAGTTGTCGGATGGGGGTGATGCGTTTGTGGGATTGGAGCAGCGGGGCTTATCTGGGTGGAATCGAGGGGCGAGGCTTGAGGGTTCGAGGGGCGAGATTTGGTTCAGGAGAGGTCAGGGGCGGGCTTCGAGATCGTCGTGAATGCGCTCGGCGAGCATGTCGACGGAGGTGGTGGAGGCCATCTCGTCGAGCTCACGGTCGTACGCGACGGGCGGCTCGATTTCGAGCTTTTCGCAGATGGCGCGCAGCATTTGCAGGGACTTTGTGATCTCCTTTTCGGCGAGGAGGTCGATCTGGAGATTGAGCTGGTCGCGAACATCGATGCGCTGCTGCATGCGGTTCTGCTTCATGAGAACGAAGGTGCTGAGCAGCACGCCTTCGACGGAGACGACCATGGCGAGAAGGATGAAGGGATAGGGATCGAAGTGTTTGACGCCGAGTGGAAGCGTGTTGAAAGAGAACCAGGCGGCGAACCAGACGATGTGAAGAAAAACAAATGTCATGCTTCCGGAAAATCCGCCGATAAGGTCAGCGATGCGATCCACCAACGTGCGGCCTTGCTCGAGAGAGGCCTCCATCTCGGAGACAGACCGGATATTGGAGCTGATCGCTCTGGGTGTATCGCGGTTTTGCGGCGATCTTTCTGCCATCCAGAGTAGGATGCGCCGCGCTTTACGCCGTGCACTGAAAAGGTGGAAGCAGCGGAACTCTCGCGGTCTATCCCCGGGCGTTCAGCAGCAGCATGGCGCTGGCGGGCGGTACGGTGGAGGCCTCGCGGTAGCTTTGCGGCTCGTCCATCTGCGCGGAGCGGGCGGTGAGGCCGGGTGCGGTGAGCTGCTGCGCCATGCTGTAGCTGGCAAGGTCGAGGTACAGGGGCTGTTTTTCGTCCTTGTTGATGATGGCGATCTGGGTTTGGCCCGTGGGGAGCCTGGCGGCGTAGGCGGTGGCGTTCACGGCACCGGGGTCGAAGTCGATGGGAATGATCGTGGCGCCGGCGAACTGGCCGGCGAAGAGGAGACCGTAGAAGCCGGGCTCGGCTACGTACTGGCCGTCAATGTCGGCGATGGGGGTGTAAAAAGGGCGGGGATGGGGGGCGTCGTTGGGGGAAAGCAAGGCTTCGCCGGGAAGATGGCCGCCGAGCGAGTTGCCGACCGCTTTGCCGCTGCCCCCGTGGAGGTTGATGCCGGCGTAGCCGTGCGCGGCGAGGAAGAGGGCATAATCGGCGGCCCAAAGGGCGGAGGCGAAGACGTCGGAGACGCCGGGTTTGCCCCCCTGATAGCAGGTATTGCCCTCGGTCATGCGGTAGGGGACGCCAAGCTTTTCCGCAGCGGCCTGGGTGATGGCGGCAACGCTGGCGACCTTGGGATCCGGGCGCAGGAGGTGGGGGATGTTCACGGCGGGGTTGGAGGGCGGGCCACCGAAATAATAATGGTGGCTGAGCGAGGCGATCGACGGACGTGTGCCGGGGCCGGTGCCCGGCTTGAGGGCGCTGAGGCGATTGGCGATGGTATGGCTCCAGGTGGCGTCGCCGGCGGTGTCGGGGAGGCCGAAACGGGCCTCGGGGACGCGGGCGCGGATGGCGTCGGCCATTAGCAGCCACTCATCGAGGTAGCGGTCTGCGTTCCAGGTGGCCTTGTCGCGAAAGCGGCGATCGAAGAGGTCGGGCTCGTTGCCGAGCTGGAAGTATTCGAGCTTGGGGCCGAGGATCGCGGCGACGGCGACGGCCTGCCCGGCACCGAGCGCGGGGGTGTTGGTGCCGAGATTAATGCCGAAGAGGCAGGTCCAGCCGGTGGCGTCGAGAAAGGCGCGGAGGTTGTGCACGGCTTGGGGCGTAATGGCGTAGGCGAGCTGTTGGAACGGCTTCGTGTTGGGCTCGACGGAGGGGACGACGTTGGGCGGCAAGGGCGGTTGGGTGCTGGCGGGAGTGGGCTTCCACCAGCCCACGTCGGAGGTGTTGCCGCCGAGGCGAAGGACGCCGTGCGGGCTGAGGGCGCGAAACTGCTTGCTAAGGCCGGGTGTTTCGAGCGAGAAAAAGGCGGGGTCGGAGAGCTGCTCGATCTCGTAGCTGAGGCCGATGAAGTTGGCCGGAACCGTGGGGCCGGGGCGGCCGGGGTGGAGGGTCAGCGTCGCCGCGGCGGGCGAGACGGCTTGCGCCAGGGCGCGTAGAGAGGAAGCACCCACCGCGGCGACGGCGGCAGAGGTCTTCAGGCTGGACTTCACAAAGCGGCGGCGGTCAAGCAGATCCATGGGCTATCAGCCTATGCCGAACGCCTCCATGCTGTCGACGCAGGCGCGGCGAGCTGCCGGCGGTGTCTCACTTCGGTACGGAGGCCAGGGCCAGATTCCCCAAAAGTGCAGCTGCAATGCGCTATCCGGCTGCGCTAGGGTAGCGGTAAGACTCAGAGCCGGTCGGCGAGTACGCGGAGATCCGATTGAGTGTGACCAGGCATCTTGTGACCAGGCATCTACTGATGGGCGTTGTGCTGACGGTGACCCAGGCCGCTGGCCTGAATGGACACAGCCCGCACGCGCGTGCGGGCCGGACGCCCGCACCGGTGGAGACGCTGCCGTTTGCGGTGCTGGATGACGATTACCTGGCGGCGATCAAGCGCTTTCACGCGACGGTTCCGCGGTTCCCGCGTGGACACGAGAGCTACCACAGCCATACGGATCTTTTGCTGGTGGGGCTGTCGGGAGCGGGGTCGGACGCCACGCTGGATCACTGGCAAAAGGACGATCTCGGACGGGACGAGGAGCGCGCCCCGGGGTGGCAATCGACGGTGGTTTGGGGGCCGCAGCAGAACTGGTCAACGCACGAGGGAACGGCGCCGATGCGACTCGCCGGGATCGCCGACCTGGCGCCCCGGCCGGGCGGCATGGAGCGCAGAATCAAAGCTCTAGCGAATGGGTATATCACCTTGCAGCAGAGGAACATCGATGGCGTGGAGATGAGCTGCTCCGGCGTGTTTGGCGGCGCGGAGATCTGCTTCGATGACCTCACCGGCTTTCCCGCAGCGGCGTCTCTCGATGCGGAGCGCGTGGTCTACAAGGAGTGGGGGCAGTTCGATGGGGCATCGTATCCGAGCCGCTGGGAGGTCTATCGCGGACAGCGGCTGCAGATGGAGGCGAAGACCACGGTAACGGCTCTGGAAGGATCGGACACATTGTTTGCGCCACTTCCGGGCGTCTCCGGGGAGGCCAACGGAGCGCCACGTGAGACGCCCCACCCGATCCTTTCCCGCGGCAGCGTCGATTCCCCTTCGTACGGACAGGCGCTGGTGAAGGTCTCCGTCGATGGGGCGGGACGGGTGCGCAGCGCGGAGTTACTGGACGCGGACGATCGTGCGCTGGGAGCCGCTGCTTTGAAGGCGGCCAGGCAGACTGTCTACGTGCCGGAGGAGGTTCAGGGGCAGAGCGTGCCGTTTGAAACGACCTTCTGGGTGAATCAATGGTCGACAGCGGATCCGCTTACGGTGGGGGGCACGGGAAGGAGGTCACAAGGGGAGGATTGATGCCGGGGTCCTGTGCGTAAAGGAACGACGAAAGGGCAGCGCTCGGCGGTGCCGGGTTGGGACACAAGAACGGCGAACCGCGGGAAGGCTTGCGGCGCGATCCTTCACGCGGGCCCTATGCCGGTACCTGAACGGTGTAGCCGGCCGGAGCGAAAAGCAGGTCCTTCGACTCCGTTTGCGCAAAAGCGCGCAACTCCGCTCAGATGGGATGAAGAGAGGCGTACCTTCCTGGTACGTGCTCGAAGCACACATGTCATCCAGAGAGAGGTACGCCATGCAGACCCACGCCGTCGGTGCGCGAGTCGGCGGGCAAGCGCAAACGCGGCGGCATCGGCCATCATGGATCAGGCACACTGCGCTGGATCCTGCTGCAGGTGGCGCAAGTCGCAGCCAGGCACTCGCCCGCGGCGGGAGCCTGGTACCGGAAGCTGAGGCAGCGAAAACCCGCACAGGTGGCCCTGATCGCCCTGGCGCGCAAGCTGCTTACCGCCGTTTGGGCGCTTTTGCGCCACGGAATCTGCTTCGACGAAGAGAGCTTCGCGCGGCAGGGTTGAAGAATAGGCAACAACAAAAGCTGCCTGGAAAAGAAAAAGAAGTTCAACGGTGTTTGCGACGGTTGCAAGGTAGCCCGGTCAGCTCGCTCATCCTTTGACCCTTGAGGTCATCCTCAGATGGAGCGGCCGGGAATCGAACCCCCTTGTGTGCCCAGAGCACGAATAGAAGACTGTACGCAATCTATTCGCAATCACCCCCTGGACAGGTGCGCCTTTTTCATAGAAGGATGACAAATCAATTTGTGCAGTGAACTTATCAATCTATGCAGCGAGCTGGCGGACATCACACCAGCAGAGCTGGCGACGTGCCATTTTGAGGCGCCACAGAAGAATTCATGAAACGGAGCGTCCGGTCTATCTCCTTCGCACATACCATAGTCCCCAAGAGGATGCACCATGTTTGGGAGGACACAGGAGCGGCGGCTGGGCTTCGCCGGCACCTGCGCAAGGGTTCTGCCGCTCATGCTGCTGACGCTGTTGACCGCAAGGCTGCGGGCGCAGGCGGGACCACCGTTCCAGACCGACGATCCGACGCCTGTGGATCGCGGGCACTATGAAGCGTATGTGTTTGGGCTGATGGATGGGACACCGGCGGAGATCGACACAGTGGGGCCGGCATTTGAGTTCAACTGGGGCGCCGTGCCCAACATCCAGCTGCACGCGATTCTGCCGCTGGGAGGCGTGTTTCCGGCCAATAGCCCGGTATACGCCCTGACGGGAACGGGACCGAGCGCCTTTGGCGTGACCGATACCGAACTTGGGGTGAAGTGGGGGTTTATGAAACAGACCAAGCGGCGACCGCAGATCGGCTCGTTTACGATGTTTGAGCTGCCGACGGGCAGTTATGCCCGGGGGCTGAGCGTTGGCCGTGTCTGGTACAAGCTGCCCATCTGGGTGGAAAAGGAGTACGGACCGTGGAGCCTGGTGGGCGGCATGGGATATGCCGTGGTGCCGCAGGATGGATACCGGAATTTTCTTTATGGGGGCTTTCTCGCCAAGCGTGAACTCAGCAAGAGGCTGGAGTTATCGGCTGAGCTGTTCTCGCACGCGCGGGAGGGAATGGCGGCGCCGCAGACGGAGGCCTCGCTGCTGCTCGACGCCGGTGGGTATTATCACTTCAAGACGCCTGGGCTACAGCTGCTGTTCGCGTACGGGCACTCGATTGCCGGCCAGACAGAGAACTATGCGTACCTGGGCCTGTACAAGACGTGGGGCAAGGAACATGGGCCGGGGAGCGATACGGAACGGGCGATGCTCTCCGCAAAGCTGCATAAGGTGGGGTTCTAATGTGGTTTCCCAGAACTTCGGCACATATGTCATACCTGAACGGTGTAGCCGTCCGGAGCCAAAAGCAGGTCCTTCGACTGCGTTTGGCGCAAAAGCACGCCAAACTCCGCTCAGGATGACAAATCAATTTGTGCGGCGAACTTGCGGGACACCACACCAGGTATCGATCAGTGGTGCATGATTTCTCAGGTTTTTGGGAGCGAAAACGATGGAGATTACAGCCCGGGGTTTGTGGACGCTGATTCATGGCATGGGATTTGGGGCGCTGTACCTGCTGGCCTGCTCGGGTGCGATGGTCGAGCTGTACCGCTTGACTATGCCGTCCCCGGAGCCTGGCGGCACGCGCGGCCATGAACGATTCTTCCGGGCTTACCTGCTCACCATGGTTGCCCTGGCCTGGATCGCTGTATTGACCGGAACCTACGTGGTGTATCCGTGGTATCGCGCGACGCCACCGGGCGGTCTTGCGGATCTGGCGGGGTATCCGCAGCGTCTGCTGCTGTCGAGCCCGCGAACGGCCGGATGGCACTCGTTTGGGATGGAGTGGAAGGAGCATGTGGCGTGGTTTGTGCCCATCTCCATCACCGCCGTAGCCTTCATCTGCATCCGGTATGGGCGCGACCTGCGACAGCACCGGCAGCTGCGGGCAGCCGTGCTCTGCTTCGCATTTCTATCGTTCTTTGCGGCTGGCGTGGCTGGCTTTTTGGGCGCGATGATCAACAAATCCGCACCGGTCCAGGGTGGGCAAACGGTTCAGCTCATGCGAGGGGAGAAGTAAAGATGCGAAGCGAGACTACGCCCGATGTTCGGGCCCTGCCGAATGGTTCCGGCGCCGCCGCGATCCTGGCCGCCGGCCTGGGTACGTTCAGTTTCGCCGTGCTGGCCTTTACCGGGGACAAATCAGCCGTCGTGAAAAGCAGCCTTATCTTCTACAAGCCGACGGGCCCCCTTTCGGGTGTGAGCACGGTTGCGCTCCTGGTTTGGCTGCTCGCCTGGGGCGTTTTGGAGTGGCGCTGGCGAAGCAGAGATGTCCATGCGGGACGCATCAGCGCCGTGGCCCTGGTGTTGCTGGTGCTGAGCCTTCTGCTGACTTTTCCACCGGTGGTGGATTTGTTGTAACGCGTTCAGCGCCTGTGCGATACGGGTTTCGCGCCGGCTTACGGCAAATTACGCTCCGGTCGAGATGACACTTTTTGGGTGATATTGGTCATTCGCTCAAAGGCTGAGCTTGGGACGCGGCATTACCTGGCGGGCGAAGCGGGCCATCTCCTCGTGCTGCGGGGAGCTTTGGAGCAGAACGAGGGAGCAGCCCGCGCCTTCGAAGTCGGCGAGGCGCTGCGCTACGGTCTCGGGCGTGCCGATCAGGCCGGAGTGCAGGCCGCGGTTGGAGACGGAGTAGTCGCGCAGGCTGAGTTTTTTTTCAAGCTGGGAGCCGGTGGTCCACTGCTGGAAGTTGGCGAAGCCGGCGGGGGAGTGCGTGGGGTCGGGCTGCCTGGTGATGCGGTCTACCTCGCGTTGGGCTTCGGATGCTGAGTCGCGGACGATGCAGTAGCCGGTGACGCCGAAGATCATGGGCGGCAGATGCGGGTGCTGCGCGCGGCGTGCCTGCATGTCGGCGATTTTGGCGGCGAAGGTCGCGGGATCGTCGCCGTGCATGAGGTAGGCGTCGCATTTGGAAGCGATGAGGTTTTTGGCGGTTTCGGACTCTCCGCCGGCGTAGAGGGTGGGACGGCCGGCGGGGTGGGTGTTGCCTTGGGAGTCTCCGGAAGAGCCCACCCTAACCGACGATGAGGCTGTCGGTGAGGATGGGGCACCCGTGCTGAAGCCGTTATCTGCGTGAGCGTTTTCATTCAGCGGGCTGAAGTCCGCTGCTGTA
Organism: Granulicella sp.; assembly: GCA_965276885.1. Taxonomy (GTDB): domain Bacteria; phylum Acidobacteriota; class Terriglobia; order Terriglobales; family Acidobacteriaceae; genus Granulicella. The sequence continues at coordinate 1,018,537 of OZ255702.1, forward strand.
CCCTTCTCCATTGCTTTTACGCCGGAGTAGGTGCGGGTGGGGAAAGGTTTGGGGCTGAGCACGTTGTCCTGGACCTTGTAGAAGCGGCCTTGGTGGTCCGTGTGCTGTGCGCTCCAGCATTTGTCGAGGACATCGAGCCATTCTTCGGTGCGAGCGTAGCGGTCGTCGTGCTCGTCGAAGGGGATGCCGTACTTGAGGGCCTCGTCGCGCCACCAGGAGCTGACGACATTGAGCGTAAGGCGGCCGCCCCCATGCCGCTGACTGATGCGGTCGATGTTGGCGGCTTGTTTGGCAAGCAAGGCGGGGTTGTGGAAGGTGGGCCGGACGGCGACCATCAGCTCCAGCCGCTTTGTGACGGCGGCGAGGGCGGCGGCGGTGGTCCAGGCGTCGAGCGACGGGGCCTCGGGGCCCTTGATGTCGTTGAGGTTCAGCTCGGCGATCAGGGTGAGATCGTAGCCGAGGTCTTCGGCTTGCAGGCAGAGGTCGCGGACGTAGTCCCAGGTGGCGGGCATGCCCTCGTCGTCGATGTTGCGGAGCCAGCCGCCGAAGACGGGTAGCCAGAAACCGTAGCGCATGTGGCTAGAGTACAGGCTCCTCAGTTGCCGCTAGCCACCAGCATGTAGCCGTTCGGGGCGACGCGGCAGATGGCATCCGCGGACTCGTGCCACTGCGTACCGTCGGTGTAGGTGAGGTCGTTCAACTCGACCCATTCGACACCCGTGAGCTTGGCCGTGTAGACGACGGATTGGAAGCGATGGTTCGCGCTGGAGGTTGGGCTTACGGTGAAGCTTTCGGTCGCGTCTCCGACTTCCTTCTTTCCGGCTGGAATGACGTGGCTACCGGAGATGCCATGCAGGCTGATCCGGGCCTGCGCCACCTGGAGAGATTTCCGGGGGGAGAAGGTAATGTCATATCCCTGTTGATGCGGTCCCGATCCGGGACTGACGCTCACCATGCCGCCGTCACTGGAGTGCCTCGCCGAAAGACCGACCGGGCAGTTCTGGCTAATGTGCTGTTGCAGCAGCAGGACAGAGCCGGTGGATGGGCTTTGGGCGGTGAGGGTAGTGGCGGCGAGAAGAAGGCTGCAAAGTCCGAGAAGGTTTCGCATGGAAATGCTCCTGTGACTGCGTTTGCGAACGCGGTACCTGGTTCGACGAGCGACTATGGGATTGCGTGAGCAGGAACCCGGGCCGGAGGCCTACGCCGCAATCGTACGCCGTTCCAGGTTTTGTAGCCACTGCCGTTCGAGACTTTGCATCCAGTTCTCGGAGCCGTAGCGATGTTCCAGCAGAGAGCGAAGATTGTGGTCGAGATCCAGCTGCGGCCAGCAGATGTCTACCCCGAAGAAGATCTGGACATCGCCGATCTGCTCCGGGGTAGCGTCGCGCAGGCCCTGCATCTCTTCCCGTGGAATCACGAGACGACGGCCGTTGTCGAGACGGAGGATCATGACATCCACGGCCCGGTTGTACTCCGCCGAAACCGCATGGGGCTCAAGAGGCAGATTGCGTGCCTCTTCCAGCGCTGCGTCGATCTCTTCGTCGGTCGTCAGATCAATCACTTCCTGCTTCATCGCGCATTCTCCCAAAGCGCCACAAGCTCATCGAAATATAGCTGCGCCGTTCGCCGGACGTAGTTTACATCGGCGCGCTTTGCGTTCGGGGGCTGGACCCTCTTTTTGCGGCTGGAAAGACGGACGGCGCGCTGTCCGATCAGTAGGTCAATGATCACTACAACTCCTGCATAGTAGCCATGCACGTGTGGCGGCGTATGGTCCTCGACAAAAGCTGCAAACCGAACGCCGTCGAACGTTTTAGAGCCCACAAAAAGAGTCTATCCGGGCTCATGACCAGCAATACTACAACTTGGCGGCCATGGCCTCTTGCTCCTGCTGCGTCTTGCCGGTGAAGACGGATTGCTCGAGGCCGGCTTCGGCTTCTAGCCAGTCGGCGAGTTTGGCGAAGGGGTCGAAGCCGATGACGTTGGGCCCGTCGGCGACGAAGTTCGAGAGCGCGTTGGTGTCGTAGTAGTAGCGCTGGCCCGCTTGTCCCGGTTCATGGCGTGAGTCGGTGATGTACTCGATGCCGCCGATGTCGATGCCGGAGTGCCGCATGAGCTCTTCGACGTCTGCGATGGCGTCGGAGGGAGGCGTGAAGGCCTCGACGGTGATGCCGGATTTGGGGGCGTCGATGGCGCAGGCGGCGCGATCGAGGTCGGTTCCGGCGGTCGTGCGGCAGATGTCGGCGGGGCAGAGGTCGAAGGTCTCGCCGGTGATGTGCACCTTGATGGCGTAGAGGAACTTGCCGTTAAGAACCTCGACGCGGACGATGTGGGCGTCCTCGGCAGGGATGAACTCCTGGACGAGCGCGGTGGAGTCCAGGCCGAACTGCAGGGCGTCGGGCGTTCCGTTTTGGGACTCGACGGCGTGACGAAGTTGAGAAATTCCGTCAAAACGCTTCACGCCCGCGCCGGATCCGCCGATATTAGGTTTGACGACGACCGGCCAGCGGAGGCCTTCGGCGGCGGCGATGGCCTGTTCGGGCCGATGAATGACGCGCGCCTTGGGGTAGGGGAGGCCGAGAGAGTCCATCAGCACGAGCTGGCCGGCCTTGGAGAGCTCGGAGGCGAAGGCCTTCATGCCGTTGATGACTTTGACGCCGCGCGACTGGAGGTGTTCGAGAAAGCCTAGAGTGTAGAAGATCTGATCGCCATGATCGCGGTTCCAGGCCGAAGGGCTCATGCGGTTGAACACGAGCGAGTACTTTTCTTCGGGGTGGCCGGAGGGATCGTAGAAGTGATCGGGGGCGAAGAGCTTGACATACGGAGTGCCACGCTTGTCCAACTCTGCGAAAAGGGGCTTGAACCAGTGCGGCTGCTCGTAGTAGATGGCGATGGGGAGAGTGACGGGCATGATCTTTTAGGAAGTAGGAAGTAGGAAGTAGGAAGTAGGAAGTAGGAAGTAGGAAGTAGGAAGTAGGAAGTAGGAAGTGCTGCTTGCGGCTAGATGCTGCGCATCAGCGCAACCAGCATGCGTGCTACCTCAAATGATAGCAACTCCGCAGTCTTGAGCCTAGCATCTGTGCCGAAGCCGAGTTCCCGGGCGATGACGAGCTGCGTCTGTACTTCGGCGTTCGAGCCTCGAGCCATGCCCAGAAAATGTTTGTACTCTCCCGAGGTCTGACGGCCCCAGCCCTCGGCGATGTTGCTCGCCACGGACACCCCGGCACGGCGGAGTTGGCTCGTCAGGCCATAGAGCTCTTCGCGGGGGAAATCGGCCGTAACATGATAGAGCGCCGTGGTCATCTCGATGGCACGTTGCCAGACCACAAGATCTCGAAAGCCGTCGTTCAAGAAGTTCTCCGTACACAGGGAATACAAGTCAAAGGTGTACTACTTCCTACTCGCTATTTCCTATCCTGCCTCTTACTGCCGGAGGTGCTTGATGAGCTGCGTGGGGTGGATCGGCTTGGGCAGAAGCTCGAAGTTGTGGCCGCGCTCGCGGGCGCGGGCGAGGATCTCGACGGTGGCGGCCTGGCCGGAGAAGAGCACGATGCGGGTGTCCGGGCAGTGCTCGCGGATGGCAATGGCAGCTTCAACGCCATCGACGTGGGGCATCATCACGTCAGAGAGCACCAGTTCGGGACACAGCGTCCTGGAGATTTCAATGGCCTGCGCGCCGGAGTAGGCTGCTTCGGCGATAAAACCGTTGCGGTTCAGGATCTGGACGACGGTGTCGGCGATCAGGACCTCATCATCCACCACAAGAACGCGTGGCGCGGGCGTGAGATGGTCCGCGCGGTCTCCGGTACGGCCGTTCGGCAGAAGTGTTGGTTCAAAGGTGTCGCTGAACAGCAGAATAGGATTCATCGCTTCATTAGACCCATGGCGGACCGACGAACCGGAGGTGCCGAGGATATCGGAAATCCCGGTAAGTCGTGCCGCGATAACAATTTGCAGTGCAGTCTCAACATGCAAACGTGCTCCGCCCCGCCAAGTCTACTGGAGAATCGACGAGCCTGAGCCAAAAAGTTGCGGACTGCCCGATTCGGGCAGGTATACCCGGAAGACGGTTCCGGACGGATGCACTGTTTTGGTGCGAAAACGTACCGAGCCGCCGTGCTTTTCAACCATTCCCCGGGTCACCCAGAGCCCCAGACCGGTGCCGATCGACGGTTTTGTGGTGGTGAAGGGGGTGAAAAGGCGGTGACGCACGTGGTGGGGGATACCGGCGCCCCGGTCAGAGATCAACACGCAGACGCCGCGGTCGTCGCCCCGGTGGCGCAGGCGCGCCCGGATATGAATATCCCCGCCGGCGGCGTCGGTGGCATCGATAGCGTTGACGAGCAGATTGGAGACGATCTGGCGGATCTCACCCTGCAGTCCGACAATGGACAAGCCCGGCTGCAGATCCAGAGTGCACTGCAGGCGCTTGTTGGTGAGCTTGCGGCTAAACAGGTCGACGACGGCTTTGACGAGGTCGTTCAGGTCAACGGTAACCGGGCGGGTGGTGTCGCGATAGAAGCCGAGGGTCTGCTGCGCAATCTGAGAGACCCGCGCCAGCTCCCCATCGGCGGTTTCGAGCAGGCGGCCGACGGCCAGCGGCGTGACCGGATCGGTTTTGGCCAGATAGATGAGGTTGGTGACGGCCTCGAGGGGGTTGTTGATCTCGTGTGCGATGGTGGCGGCCAGACGGCCGGTGGCAGCCAGTTTTTCGCTGGTGCGGAGTGCGGCCTCCTGGGCTTTGCGCTCGGTAATATCCTGCAGGGTGCCGATCATCCCGAGCACCTTTCCGGAGCCTTCCGAGACGGTGACATTGCCCCGGCTCGCGATCCAGCGCTGGACGCCGTCCAAGGCCCGGATGCGATACTCGGCCGCATATTGGCCCCCCGTAAGCAGGACCTCATGGAGGTCTCCAGGCGTGAGATCGCGGTCATCCTCGTGAACGATCCGTTCTCGAAGAGTGGATCGAGACATGGGCACAAAAGGCTCGACGGCAAAGAGGGCGGCCGCTCTTTCATCGAAGTCGAGCATGCCGGTGGCGGCATTCCAGGTCCAGGTGCCGAGCCCAGTCGCCTCGAGTGCCTGGCCAAGCCGCCGGCTGGTCGCCCGGTGTTCCGCACGGGCAGACTCGGCGACAATCTTCTCGCGATCCAGCGTTTCGGTGAGCCGGTTGTGATCGATCAATAAGGCAATCTGCGCGGCGACGGCGTTCAGTGGACCGTCCAGTTCAGGCCCAAACGCGGCGACGGCGGCGCCGCCGAAGAGCAAGGCGCCGAGTAATCCATTCTCACGACTATGCAGCGGCACGGCGAGATAGCTTCGCAGGCCCGGGACGGCTGGAGAGGAGCCGTCCGGTTGCCGGGACGCGCGATAGCGCGGTTCGGCCATGAGATCGTCGATGCGCAGCGTGGTTTCAAGCTGTGCGCCGCCGGGGAGCAGATCGGAAGGCCGCGGAAGCTCTTCGTCCAACTCCGGGTCCTGGCTGGATACCTTGAATGCCTTGGGTGTCTTGGATATTTTATGGAACGAAGGCTCGAGCTTTCCGTCATGCGCGGCATACACAAAGGCGGCGACCGTCGCATCCGCCAGGGAACGGCCGATCTCGACCGCGGCCTGCAGAATCGAGTCCACGCTGCGATCCGAAGCCAGCAAGAGCCCCATTTCGATCAGCGAACGAAGTTTCAAATCGGTCCGAGCGCCCTCGGCGGAGCCGAGGATCGGATGGAGACTGCTTTCCATCGTACGAAGTGTGATGCACTGAAACGTTGATGCGGACACAGGTTCGATCCCCATCGCGCACGGTTCTTCGGGTTTCCCGAAGCGCGGCTGTCCGCATCCCGGCGTTCCCGAATTGGAAGGGGGGATCACGCATTCCTGCGCATTTCCGCTGCGGCGGAGCCGATCTGGGTGCTACCATGTGCCGCAGAATGGCCCCGCCGCATCGGCTCTGAGTCGAGGCGCGCTGTGCGTGGGCTGCGGCAAAGGCATTTATAAAGGGGCGTCTCCGTGGCGGAAGAGAGGGAACGGGAGTGGTTGCGGCCGGAGGTCCTGACCGAAGCCGCGCGACCGGAGGTCGCGGGTGCACCCGCGCTGTTTGAACTGCGGCCTCTGTCGCTGGGCGAGATCCTGGACAGGACGTTTGCGCTGTATCGATCGCGGTTCTGGCTGTTCGCGAGCATCGCCGCTGTGTCCGCGAGCATACAGGTGCTGGTGCAGGCGCTCTCGCTGGCGAGCATGAAGATGCTGTTCAGAAACATTGCGACGGCGGGGTCGGCAGGGGTTCTGCGGCCTACCCCGGTCCCGATGCGGAACTTCGTGGCGTCGCAGATCGGCACGATTATCTTTCTGCTGGTGGCGGCGGTGACCCAGGCGGCGACGACCCTCGCGGTGAGCGAGGTGTACCTGAACCGGCCGGCCAGCGCGAAGCTATCGCTGGCGGTGGCGGGGCGGCGCTGGTACCGTTGGGTGGGAATCGCTCTCTGGCAGGCCGGCAGCTTTCTTTGGGTTCCCATGCTGGCGCTGGTTCCGGGGCTGGTCCTGTTTGGGCTGGGGCGCCGCTCCGGAGGCGCGGTGCTGCCGGGCATCGGCGCCTTGCTGCTGGTCGCCGGTGTGCTCGGGGGATTTCCGGCCGGCTTCATCCTTTATCTGCGGAATTCCTTGGCGGTGCCTGCCGCGATGATCGAGCGGCTGAAGATCCGTACGGCGATGCGGCGCAGCAAGGGGCTGGCCGCCGGAACCAAGGGCCGCATCTTCGTGGTGCTGCTGATTGCTTTGTGCCTGTACTGGGTGGTGGGTGTGCTGGAGTCGCCGGCGACCCTGCTGATCATGTTTGCGCCCAAGCAGGAGCATTATCTTGCCCAGGGACTCATGCTGGTGGTGTCATTTGCCGGGCGCACCGTGGTGGGGCCGGTGGCGTTGATCGGGCTGACCCTCGTCTATTTTGACCAGCGGGTGCGCAAGGAGGCGCTGGATCTGCAACTGCTGCTCGACGGCGGACGGGGAGCGGGGGTTGTGCCGCTGGCGGAGGCCTCGCATTCGCGCGTAACGCCCGGCCATCCGGAAGGATTTGCGCCACTTGGCTGAGCGTTTCGCAAATTTCAAAAAAAATGTGGGGGGTGCCCTGCGCCTGGCAGTTCCCTGCGTTTTTTTTGCGCTGCCGGCCGTCCCCGTTTGGGCTGCTGGGCCGGGGGCGACCGTGACGATCGAGACCTATCGTGCGGAGGTTGCCTCGGCCGAGCGGCTGGCGGCGGCTTGCGGCGGGGCGGCGGCGGCCTGCGATCCAGGCGGATTACCGGCAGAGGGAAAGGTGAGTGGACCGGGCAAGCTGGCCTTCCATGCGGGCTGGGACTGGCTGCGCGAGGCAGTCTCCGGGGCGAAGACCGCCTCAGCCACGGACCGGGCGACGGCGATGCGGGAGGCAGGCGAGCATCTGGGCGAGCTCGCAGCGGAGGCAGGCGGGGCGCCCGCGGCGGGAGAGCAGGCCGGTTTCCGACAGGCGCGGGCGGCTGCCGATGCGGTGTTGGCGCGCGGGGAATTTCAGGCGGCCGATGGGCCTTCGTGGCTCGACCGCCAGGTGGCGCGGGCGCAGGACTGGATCCTGCGGCTGCTGCTGGGGATGACTCACCTGGGACAGAAGAATCCGTGGCTGGCGCCGCTGATCGAGTGGAGCTGCTTTCTGCTGGCCGCGGGCGGGCTGCTGTTTTTCGTGCGGCGCACCCTCGCCCGGCAGGCCTTGCGCATTGCCCTGGGGGAAAATGCAGCGGCGCCGCGGAATGGCCGCGATGCGACGGATTGGGCGCAACGGGCGGAGGAGCGCGGCGCCGCCGGGGAGTGGCGGGAGGGAGTTCATTGCCTTTTTTGGGCGGCGGTTGTGTCGTTGGAGACGCGGCGTGCCTGGCGCGAAAACCCGACGCGCACGCCCCGGGAGTACGTGCGGTTGCTGCGTCCGGGGTCGGAGGCGCAGCGTGCCCTGCGCGAGCTGACGCGCAGCTTTGAGCGGGTCTGGTATGGGCACGCCGCAGGGACGGAGGCGGAGTTTCGGGCGGCGCAGGCGAGCCTGGCGGCGATCGCGGCGGCGGATCTGAAGCGCTCGGAGGGCGGTGGCGGGGCTCCAGTGCAGGCTGCGGCTCCGGTTCAGGCTGCGGCGCCGGTCGGTGTGGTCTAGTGGCCGCCGGGGCGGGAAATCGCGATCGCAACCTGCTGCTGGGTTTGTGCGCCGCGGTTCTGCTGCTGATCGTTGCAGTGAGCATTATTGCGCCGTCCACCGCGAACAACGACCCCCGGCCCTCGAGCTACAACAGCGGACCGAGCGGGGCGAAGGCGGCGTATCTGCTGCTGGAGTCGCTCGGCCGGCCGGTTGCCCGGTGGGACCGGCCGCTGGATGACCTCTCGGGGGTCGATGCCGCGCACACGACGCTACTGCTGGCGCAGCCGATGTACTCGGCGCTGGAGAAGGACCGGCTGGCGGCGGCGGTGAAAGGCTTTCTGGAGCGGGGAGGCCGCCTGCTGACCACGGGAGCCGAGGGGGCGCTCCTGATTCCGGGTGGATCGGTGAAGTCCAGCCGGCGGTTTGGCGCGCTTTGCTACACGAATCCCGAAGGCCCCGGACCGCTGGCGAGGGCGGGAGAGGTGGAGATGCAGGACGCGGTCCGCTGGGTGGAGGAGGGCCCGGCGGTGCGCGTGGAGCAGCGCTGCGGGCCGGATGCCGTGGCCGTGCGGGTGCCGGTCGGGCGGGGCGAGGCGGTGTGGTGGAGTTCGCCGGCGCCGCTGACCAATGCCGAGTTGAAGAACGACGCGGATTTGCGGCTGCTTCTGGCGAGCCTGGGAACAGCCACGGGACCAGGTGGGGCTGGGTCGCGGACGGTGCTGTTCGATGAGTCGCTGCAAGGGGCGGTGCGTTCGAAGTGGACGGCCACGCGGGGACTCCCGCTTTGGTCGTTGCTGACGCAGGCGGCGCTGGTGTTTGGGCTGCTGGTGTTCTCGTTCAGCCGCCGGCGCGGGCCGGTGAGGCTGCCGGTGAGTGTGCCACGCTCGTCGCCGGTGGAGTTTGCGGTGAGCATGGGCGATTTGTATGAGAAGGCGGGGGCGACCGGGGCGGCGACCGAGGCTGCGCGGCGGCGGCTGCAACGGGCGCTGGTGCGGGAGGGCGGATTGGCGCAAGGAACGGTGGCGCACGGGCCTGAAGCGATCGTGAGGTCGCTGGAGGAGCGGTTTGGCGGCGTTTGGACGAGTGTGGGCGAGCATCTGCGTGAGGCGGCGCTGGCGGCTGACGTGAACCCCAAGCCGGGCAGCGCGCTGGCGCTGGTGCGGGCGCTGGGTGAGGACGCGGCCCGGGTGGAACGGGCGGCGCGGCCGGCGAGGGTTCCCGTTGCCGAGAAGGCGGAGGGTGACGTGGTGTCAGGCGTGCAGTAGCTCTGTTCAGGATTGAGGCGCGAGGGGTTGGAGGCCTGAGTTTTGGGTTATTGGGGTTTGCACTTGCGTACTCTTGTTTGCAGCGGCGATTCTGGGGTGTGATGGGGTGAACGGAATGGCGGATGGTTTGGGAACAGGGGTCGCGGCGGCGGAGGAGCTGTTCCGGCGCGGGGCGGCGGAGATCGGCCGCGTGATCGCCGGGCAGGAAGAGGCGATTGCGCAGTCGCTGGCCACCATGCTTTGCGGCGGACATGCGCTGATCGAAGGCGTACCGGGCGTGGCGAAGACGCTGACGGTGAAGACGCTGGCGAAGTTTCTGGGGCTGGAATTTCGGCGGGTGCAGGGGACGCCGGACATGATGCCGGCGGATATTCTGGGTACAAGCGTGTTTTCTCCGCCATTTCAGGACAAGCCGGGGGAGTTTCGCTTCCATCCGGGGCCGGTGTTTACGCAGTTTCTGCTGGCTGATGAGATCAACCGGACGCCGCCGCGGACCCAGGCCGCGCTGCTCGAAGCCATGGAAGAGCGGCAGGTGACCGCGGATGGCGAGCGGCATGCGCTGGACGGCTTTTTCACGGTGTTTGCGACGCAGAATCCGGTGGAGTTTGAGGGGACGTATCCGCTGCCGGAGGCGCAGCTCGACCGCTTTCTGCTGAAGATCCGCATCGGCTACCCCACGGCGGCGGAGGAACGGACCGTGCTGGAGCGGCACCACGAATCATTCGACCCGGCGGGACTGGCCGATGCGGCGGTCGAACCGGTGCCGTTTGAGCTGCTGGCGCAGGCACGGAGGGAGATCCGCTCCGTGCGGGTGGAGCCTGCGATCTTTGATTACCTGCTGGCCGCTGTCCGGCGTACGCGCGAGTGGCCGGCGATCTCGCTGGGCGGGAGCCCCCGGGCGAGTACCTCGCTGCTGCTGGTCGCCAAGGCGCTGGCGGCACGCGAGGGACGTGATTTTGTGGTTCCGGATGACGTGAAGGAGGCCGCGGTGCCGGTGTTGCGGCACCGGCTGGTGCTGCGGCCGGAGGCGGAGCTGGAAGGCTTGGACCCGGACCGCGTGGTGCGCGAGGTGTTGCAGGCTACGGCGGTGCCGAAATAGGCAGGAGACAGGGAGTAGGAAATAGGGAGTAGGGAGTTGAGGACGGCAACGCGCGGCCTTGCTGGCGGGCTAAATACGAGTTCTCTCTCCGCTGCGGCCTTTGGTCGAGATGACAGGGTTGATGGGGGCGAAATACAGCGCTCTAGGTCTATATGGGTGGGGAAACATGCGTACGTTGATTCCGGCGGCGGCGAGTGGGCAGGCGCGGGCGCTGGGGCGTACGGGTAGGTTGCTGGGCTTTGGGCTGACGCCGCGGGCTTTGTGGCTGGTGGTAGTGGGTGTGGTGTTGGCGCTGCCGGCCTTCTGGCATCCGCGAGCCGTGTGGTTCATGGCGGGGTGGGATGTCTTGCTGCTGCTGGTGGTGGTTTGGGATGCGTGGCGGCTGCCGCGGCCGCGGCAGATTGCCGTTTCACGGACGTTTCTGGATTCGCCGCAGCTGGGTGTGCCGACCCGGGTGGAAGTGTCCGTGACGGCCGAGGCGGATCAGGTGCTCACGGTTCGGGTCACGGATGATCTGCACCCGGCGCTGGTGGGAGTGCCGGAGACGCGGTCGTTGGAGGTGTTTCCGCGTGAGCCGGCCAAGCTGCTGCTGACGGTTTGGCCCCGGGAGCGGGGGGAGTTTGCGCTGCGGCGGGTGTATCTGCGCTATCGCGGGGCATTGGGGCTGGCGGAGCGCTGGGCGGCGGCGGAGTTGTGGGTTAGGTCTGAGGCAGGTGAAGGAAAAGCAGGTCCCTCCGCTTCCACCCCAACGAGCAAAGAACGCTCGCTGGGGACCCCGGCTGCGCTACGGGATGACAACCAAGAAAAGTTAAGACAGCGGGTGCGGGTGTTTCCGGCGCATGAGGAGGCTCGGGGATCGAATGAGTTCTTTCTGATGCGGGCTCGGCAGATGGAGCGGCAACGGCGCCAGTTGCGATTGCGCGGCGGTGGGCGGGAGTTCGAATCGTTGCGCGAGTACCAGCCCGGCGATGAAATGCGGTCGGTGAGCTGGACGGCCACGGCGCGCCGGGGCAAGATTGTCACCCGGCAGTTCATGGCGGAGCGCTCGCAGCAGGTGTGGGTGGTGCTGGACGCCGGGCGGCTTTCCAGAACCGCATTTGAGCTGCGGAGGGGTGACGGGCCGCAGTTTGCCGGCGAAACCCAAGCTGAGCGCGATGAGGCTCACCGGCTCACCGTCACACAGCTTGATCAGGCGACCACGGCCGCCGTGATGCTGGCGCAGGTTGTGGGGCAGTCGGGCGACAAGTTCGGCATGCTGGCGTATGGAAGGAGCGTGCAACAGGTGCTGCCGCCGGGTGCGGGACCGGGGCATCTGCGGCTGCTGATCGACCTGCTGAGCGCAACGCGGAGTGAGGCGGCGGAGGCGGATCCGTTGCTGGCGGTGGCACGGCTGAAGCAGTTGCAGCGCCGCCGCGGGCTGATGGTCTGGATCACCGAGCTGCCTGACACGGCGGGGCGGCCGGAGCTGGTAATCGCGGCGGCGGCGCTGGCGAGGCTGCATCTGGTGGTACTGGTCCTGCTGCGGCACCCGGAGTTGCACGTCCTGGCATCCACACTGCCGGGGACACGCGAGGCGATGTTCCATGCGGCGGCGGCAACGGAGATGGAGGAGCGGCGGCGAGCAACAATTGCCCAACTGGAGCGGCAAGGGGTGCTGATCGTGGAGGCAACCGCCAAGGAGATGGGGGTCAGGACGGTAAGCGAATACCTGGAGGTGAAGTCGCGCGGGCTTTTATGAGGGCAATTGACGAGAGCCCTGGAGTCAGTCTGAGTCTAACGGGGGCCAGCGGAAGTCTAAACCCTTAAGAAACACTTAAGGAAGGTCTGATTAAGTCCGGGAACGAGCGAAAGCGTACCTCAGCAGCTAAAGCCGCAAATGCAGGTAAAGCGGCTTACGGCACGGCTAAAGCCATGCCCTTCCCGTGATTGAACTTGATCAGAGATTCCTTAAGCGGTTGGAGCTACTTCTTGTCTTTGTGGAAATGCCTTGTACTTCTTGTGTTCGGCACGACGGCCCTAGGTCAGACCATCGTCACCCAATCCGCGACCGGACTCCCTGAAGCACCCTCGCACCTCCTGTTGGGCGCAAGGGTCCCATCCGGAGCATTGCAGGGCGAGGGGGACACCTCCACCACACGCGCTAACGATGCCTACGGCGCAGGCGACGAGCAGGAGCAGACGAAAGCGCAACCCAAGACGCAAAGCGGCAGCAGCAATGCATCGGATGTTGAACTGGACGCGAATGGCAAGCCGATCCCCCTGGAGCGCCGCGAGCCGAAACGCATCCTCGGTTTCATGCCGAACTTCCGCAGCGTGTCGAGCGGGGCGGTGGTGCATCCGCTGGGATGGAAGTACAACTTCACGGTTGCGACCCATCAGGCTACGGATTACTCGTCGTTTGTTTTTCTGGGGCTTACGTCGCTCACCGCGGAGGGCATTGACTCCCATCCGGCGCTGGGCAAAGGCGTGGACGGCTTCTACGCGTACACCTGGCGGGGCTTCGTCGACAAGACGGACGGGACCTATCTTTCAGCCTGGCTGCTGCCCAGTCTGCTGCACGAGGACACACGGTATTACGTGCTGGGCAGAGGAAGCATCATGAAGCGTTCGCTCTATGTCATCAGCCGGGAGGCAGTCGCGCGTACCTACGGGGGCAGGGAGACGCCGAGCTTGGCCGGATTGGGCGGCAAGGTGCTGACCCAGGTGATCTCGCAAACGTACTATCCACCTTCGGCCGCGGATTTTCCGACGCTCGCGACCAAGTTCGGCTACTCCGTGATGCGGGACATCGGTTTCAATTCGATCCGGGAGTTTTATCCCACGGTTGCCGCGCATTATGTCCGCAAGCATCGTGAGCATCAGCTGCGGCTGCAGCAACAGGGGCAGCCTTAGGGAAGGTCCGGGAACGAGCGAAAGCGTACCTCAGCGGCTAAAGCCGCAACGTAGACACAATACTTACGGGGTGGCTGAAGCCACCCCCTTCCCGAGACTAAACTTCATCAGAGGTTTCTTAGAGTACAAACCGGGTTGCTGTACCAAGGCTTCTATGTTGCGGGCCTTCAGCCTTCTATGCTTTTTGCGTCGTAGCCTGGGGCTACGCCCTAGGCTGTTATGTGTTGCGCTGTTGGTGCTGGGTGCAGCTGGTGTGATTCCGCGCTCGGCATTGTGATCAACGGATGAAGCCGTCTGATTAAAAGCATATTCGTTTCAGGAGTGACGAAAACCCGCAGCACGGCTGTGAAATGGTTACAATGCCTGGGCGCGGGTAAGCCATCGCGGATCGACGATGACCAGGCCGATTCCATCCACGAAGCCGACGGCTGAGCGTGGGCGCGCGCGGGGGGCATAGGTCTCCCGGACCCAGACAATTTGTCCGCTGCCGAGAACCCCTTCCAGGGAGGGTTGATTTGAGACGGACTCATCTGTGTACGCATAGGGCATGTTTCTGGCGGTAACGTAGGGCTGCTGGAAGATTGCTGGCTTGACCACGGTGAACCTCTCAAAATGTAGTCGTGAATGAGTGACTTTGATCCCCGGCCGGGCCGCTGCAAGGAAGCATTCCGCCGGTTACTTAGCTGGCTTTTCGCGTTGTCGGGCGTGGGATAGCGAGTCCCGTCGAGCCGCGGAGGCCTCGGCAACGCTTATAGATTCTGTGATGCGGGGAGACGCGGGAAGGTGACCTCGGAGGAGGTACTTTCGTAATGGGGGCTTTCCGCCTCAGTTGGATGGATCGATTGAGGTTTTTAGAAGATCAGGATGGGCCAGCGGCGACGAGCGGTGTTTCCGTTAGAGAGCGGCGGCCGCCTTCGCCCCACCACAGGCACAGACCGGTGAACAGGACGGCCCCAACGGCGCACTTCAGCGCCACCGGGGCGTGGGTGGGGGAGAGAAAGCCTTCAAAGCTGCCGGCGATGATGAGCAGAGGGATGGTGGCAGAGACCAATTGGACGGACTCCGCTCCGGCCTTGGCGAGAGCGTCGCGGCGGCGGAGCTGGCCGGGGAAGAGGATGCCGGCCCCCAGCCGCAGCCCGGCGGCACCCGCCAGCATGATGCTCGGGATCTCCAAGGCTCCGTGCGAGACCATGAAGGCCAGCAGGCTGCCCGCCATCCCATGTTGCGCGCAGCAGGCGAGTACAGTGCCGATCTCAAGGCCGTTGTTGAAGAGCAGAAACAGCGTCCCGAGGCCGGCGGTGATGCCGGCGGCGAAGGTCATGAAGCAGACGCTCATGTTGTTGGTCATGATGCCGGAGGCGGCCTGCGGCTTCATGGAGAGCACGGCGTCGGTCCACATCTGGTGGTGGTTGATCTTGTCCATCATCCCCGGCCCGAGCCAGAGCGCGGCGAAGTCGGGGCGCAGCAGCGTGACGAGCATGCCCAGGCCGAAGCAGGCGAGAAAGACTGCCGTCGCCAGCCCCACATAGGGCAGCAGGCGGCGCAAAAGGCGGGGGTAGCCGTGGGCAAGGAACTCCCACAAGCTCCAAAAGGAAACACGGCGGCCGGAATAAACGAGATTGTGTGCACGCCCGACGAGGCGATTCAGGTAGTCTGCGAGCGAGCGCGAGGAGGGATCGGCGCGCACGGCGGAAAGATCGGCGGCGGCTTGGCGATAGAGCAGGCCGAGATCGCGCAGGTCAGAATGCCGCAGGCTTTTCACGCCGGCAGACTCCGCCTGGCCGATGAGGGATTCCAGGCGGCTCCAGTTACCCTTGCGTAGATCGATCCAGAGATTGGTGACCATGAATCCTGTTGAACAGCCTTCCTTTGAACGACCCGGCTTTGAACAAGCCGGCTTTAAACAAGCCGGCTTTGAGCCGAGCCTCAACCTGACGAACTCCCAGCAGCCCAGCCAGGAAATGGCCGGCTTTCAGCGGCGCGGGTTTGCCGATCAGCTTAGCATCGAGACGCCGGAGCAGGTGACGCTGGAGTTTCCGGTCGCCGGGATCGGCAGCCGCTTCGTGGCGGTGCTGCTCGATCATCTGATCATGGGGGCTAGCTTTTTTGCATTGTTTCTTGTATTTTTCGCCTTCGCCGCAGCCGCTGGGCGGCACGCGCTGGAGTCGCTGGCCGGCAAATGGTTCCTGGCGGGGCTGATCTTTGTCTCGTTTCTGCTGATCTGGTGCTACTTCACGCTTTTTGAAGCCTTCTGGCATGGCCAGACACCCGGCAAGCGAGTCATGCAGCTGCGCGTCATCAAGGACGCGGGGCGGCAGATCACGCTGTTTGAGAGCCTGGCGCGCAACCTGCTCCGGGCGGTCGACTATCTTCCCAGCCTGTATCTCACCGGCGTGATTGCCATGCTGTGCAACCAGCGCAACAAGCGTCTGGGCGACATGGCGGCGGGCACGATCGTGGTGCATGAACGCAGGGACGCGCAGCCGCTGTTGTATACCGGTGCGGCAACCGCGAGTCACACGGGCCTGTTCTCGCGTCCGGTGCAGGGGACGGAACCGTGGCAGATGGCGCCCGGTATGGAAGGGATGTTCGCCCCCGATGCGGTAGCCCGGCTGTCGTCGCACGACCTCCTGGTCATCGAGGCGTTCTTTGCGCGGGCGCTGGATCTGCCCCTGGAGACGCGCGCGGCGATGGCCTACCGGATCGTGGGCGAGATGACCGCGAAGATGGGCGTTTCGGCGCCGGAGGGCAATCCGGAGCGTGCGCTGGAGGCCATGGCCGTTGGATTGCGCGGGCAGGGGCGGCGGTTTTAGGGATGATGATCTGAAGGTGGGCGGCAGCACGAGAAAAGCAGATCTCTCCGCTACGCTACGGGATGACTAACATACGCAAAGATAGTTTGGTTCTGCTCAGTTTCGAGTTGTGAGTTCCGCGAGTTCCAAGTCGTCGTTCGCGAGGGTGTTGCGTGGGTGGGGCAGGACCAGGCTTTCGCCCTCGACCAGCGGATGCACGCGGCCGCGCAGGCCGGCGCGCCCGGCGGCGGCGAGCAGGCGGGGCAGCGGCTCCGTCATGGGTTCGCGGCCGAGGCGGAAGGTGTTGTAGTGCATGGGAATCATCGTTTCGGCGTGAAGATCTTCAAGGATTTGCAGCGCCTCCTCGGGGCTGGCGTGCACGGCGCGGTAGCTGTCCGGGGAGTAGGCGCCGATGGGCAGCAGGGCAACGTCGGGATGGAGGCGGTTGCCGATCTCGTGAAAGCCGTTGAAGTAGGCGGTATCGCCGGAGTGGTAGACCGTGGGTGCGCCGGCGGCCTCGATGGCGTACCCGCCAAAGCCGCGATGGGTATCGGAGAACATGCGCGCTCCCCAATGCTGGGAGGGGGTGGAGGTGACCGTGAGCGGTCCGAGTTCGGTCGATTCCCACCAGCGCAGCGAGACGACCTCGCGGAAGCCCAGCTTGCGGACGAGGTCTGCGACGCCGTTGGGCACGATGGCTAGCGGCGCGGGCAGATTGCGGCGGCGCATCTCACGCGTGATCGCGCGCAGGGACGGGATGTTGAGGTGGTCCATGTGCGCGTGGGTCAGCAGCACGGCGTCGATGCGCGGGAGATCGGCTACGCGGACGCCGGGCCGCCGCTGCCGGCGCAGCAGGATGAGCCGGGTGGCGAAGACAGGGTCGATGAGCAGGCCGTGGCCGGCGGTCTGGAGCAAAAACGAGGAGTGGCCGATGAAGGTGACGGCGGTGCTTTCGGCGGTGACGGCCGGCGGTTGTCGGGGCTGGCCTTGCAGGGGATTCTGGTGGGACTCGCGGACGAGGCGCCAGAGCTGCTGCAGTTTGGTCAGACGCCGGGTGCGGGTGCGGGGCATGGAGTCGCCTTTCCAAGGGGGGCGCGTGTGGCTCTCTGTAAGCCCCAAGGTACTTGATGCGTTGCAGGGTAAAAGGATGGAATGCGCCCGATAACGATAAAGCACGGGAACCTTGTGGCGAACTGAACGCTCCGTCCCGGTCCGGTACACGGAGAGGCCGCCGGCACCAACCGCAGCGCCGGGGCCTTGCATCTGACTGGGGACGCGCGGCTTGCATGACACAACGCTTCGCGCGGCGGAGACGACCGGGAATGACCGAAAAAGCTGCAACATCGAGTGCAAAAGCGGCTACACCGGGCAGAACGGATCTGAAGTACGGTGAGCTGGACCCCGAGGCGCAGCATATCTGGAACCATGTGTCGCATTCGCCGCTACGCAACCTCTGGAACTTCGAGGGGGCGCCGGTGGGCGTCATCCTGAAGCGGTCGGCCAAGGCGTTCATGGACGACAACCTCGTTTCACGAGCGGCGGAGCTTGGGTACTATTTTTTGTTTGCGCTGTTTCCAACGCTGCTGAGCGCATCGAGCATCCTTGGGCTGCTGGCCAAACGCGCCAGCACCTTCTACGTGGGGCTGCTCGATTACCTGGCTATCGTTATTCCGCATTCCGCGTTTCAGCTGGTCATCGATACCTTCAATCAAACCGCCGCGGCGTCCACCGGCGGCAAGATTATCTTTGGCCTGGCGGCGGCGCTGTGGTCGGCGAGCGTGGGCTTTGCGGCAATTCAGGACACCGCCAACATCGTCTACAAGGTAAAGGAGACGCGGCCGTACTGGAAGTCCAAGCTGCAGGCGATCGGGGTCACCCTCCTGCTCAGTGTCGTGATTACCTCCACGCTGTCGGTCCTGCTGACTGCCGACTTTCTGGATAAGCGCATCATGAAAACGGCACAGCTTCACTACATGGCAAGTACGGAGATCGCCCTGGTGCAGGGGGCGGCCTGGGTTGTGGTGCTCGCGCTGCTGATGCTGTTATTCGCGATCATTTATTACTTTGCGCCCGATTTGAAGAACAAATGCTGGCACTGGCTGACTCCGGGCGCCGCCATCGGTATCTTCGGCTGGCTGGCGGCATCGATTGGGCTGCGCATTTATCTGCATTATTTTCCAAGCTACTCCGCTACCTACGGTTCGCTGGGTGCGGTGATCATCCTGCTGACGTGGTTTTACATTACGGGGCTGATGCTGCTCGCTGGAGCGGAGATCAACTCGGAGATCCAGGCGGCCATTACCGAGAAACGGCTCAAGGAGGGGGGCCAACTGCCGCAGGGAGCCACGACGGATCCTGAACACCCGATGCTCGCTTCGCATGCGGCTTAAGGGAATCCCGAAACCACGATTACTGTCATTCCTAGCAACTGCTAGAGTGGTTTACCTCTCCCTATGCAATGTCATCCCGACCGGGGGCCCGGGCCGGAGTGGAGAGACCCGTGTATTCGTTTGTGGCTACACGGATGTTATGAAGCTCCAAATGAAATACAGGGGTCTCTCCATTACGCGGGACGATAAAACTGTCCCGCTCCAGTCGAGATGACACTATACAGCTATGGAGAATTTGCCTTAAGAGCCTGCTTTCATCGATGCTGCCGAGGCGCACCAAGGCAAAGCAGGTCCTTCACTACGTTCAGGATGACAATTTGTTATGTTGTCTGAATTGTGATGTTATCTGAACATTTTGGGATAACCACGATCCTTATTTGGTTGCGGTCATGGGCTTGAGGATGTCGTCGAGGCGGTCGGCCGTGCCTGGAACTCGTTCGAGCGTGGGGTAGCGCTCGCCACCGTGGTAGTCGACGCGCAGCACCTTGTAGTAGCCGGTGTTGGCGACGATGAATTCAATGGCCGGCCCGTTGCCCTTGGCATCCTGAATCGCTGTGCGCAGCAGTGCCGTCTGGAAGGCGCGGCCGTTTACGGCCACGATCGTGAATCCTGGAGCCAAACCGGCCTTGTACGCCGGGCTGTCCAGGATCACGTCGCCGATCTGACCCTTGTCCTCCACGGTGATCCCGAGGGAATAGCGTGTGTCGAGGACATCGTCCTCGGATTCGGTGAGCTGCGACCAGTAATTCGGCTTATCCGTATAGGTGAGCTTATAACCGGAGAGCTGATCGAGGCCGGCGGTCTCCGGGGCATGAAGCTCGTTGGAATCAAGCCGGGTGTGCAGGAACGCCGCCCAGTCGTTGGGCACGACGGTGTTGAGCGCGGTCACGATGTCGTCGAAGGTGTAGGGAACGACCTTGGGACCGGTGTTGCCGCCGAGACCGTGGAAGAGCGCGGTGAAGTCGTTGATGCTCTTTTTGCCGTCGGTCTTTGCGCGGATGGTGCAATCGACCTCCAGCCAGAGCAGCTCGCCTTCGTCGTAGTAATCGGTGGCGCGCCGCCAGTTGTCGTAGGGGCCGCCCACGAAATAGAGCAGTTGAGCGGCGGTGGCGGTGTCCTGCAGATCGCGCCACAGGCGTCCCGGGCGGGCATCGTTGTACTGTCCCCAGACGGTGGCGAGGCGATCGCGATAGATCGGGTTATTCCAGATGCCGGAGCGTGCGGCGAGCACATCGCCGAGGTACTCGGTGAGACCTTCGTACACCCACAGCAGGTCACCCTTCATGGGCTCCTGGTAATTGGGTGTGGCGAGACCGGCGGGGCGGCGATATTTGCCGTTCCAAGAGTGGGTGAACTCGTGCGGCAGCAGCAGGCCGTCGGCGATGAACATGTTGTCGTCAGTGAAGGTCTTCTCGGCGACGCGATCGTCGGAGCTCTGATGATGCTCCAGGCCAAAGTGCGCGACCTGATCGGAAAGCGTGACGAGGAAATGATAGGCGTTGTAGTGGCGTGACTTGTAGAGGGCGCCGGTCTCGCGCACGAGCTTGTTGAACTCGTCGATGTGCTCCTGCGAGAGCTGGATGTCCTCCGGGCCGTCGCCCGCGAGGTCGAGGAAGTGCTTGGGGCTGATCTCGGGAGCGAGCGGGATCTCTTTGAACCAGCGGCCGGCGAGGACGGGAGAGTCGACAAGCTGTTCGAGCGAGACGGTCTTGAACGAGGGCTGCGATCCGGCGGTGCCGTTGGTAGACTCCAGCGCCGTGCCAAAGTGCCAACCCGCCGGGATGGTGAGCGAGGGGGTCACCATCACATCGGCCGACTGCATGCCGCCGGGATAGACCAAAAGCTCATTCCAGCTGAGCAGGGCGAGATTGGCGCTGGTGGAGGCGCCGGCGGAGAAGCCCGAGGCGGCGGCGGTCGCCAGGAAATCCATTTTGACGTGGAGTGAGGTTGTTCCGGCAGGCACCGTGATGCGGTAGGTGTACATGTCGACCGGATCGCGCTCCCACTTGACGCGCTCGCCAGTGGAGGTGGTGATGATGAATCCGGCCTGGTCGCTGATGGGGCCGTCGGGCGCGTGTTCGCCGGGAATCCACTTGGGGTAGACGAGCGTCATGGGGCCGGGCTGCACGGGAATCGCCTCGGTGGCGTGCAGGATGCGGCGGGGAGCATCGGTGAGATCGACAGCCAGGGTGATGGGAGCGGCTTGAGTTCCGGCCTGAGCCTGCAAAAGGGCGGGGATGAGCGCAGCAGAACAGGCAAGCGCAGCGGTCGCTGCACGGGAGAGGACGGACATCAGCACGGCTCCTTGGGGCAATCGGCACAATCTACAGACAAGCGAAAAGCTCGTTACAGTCTTGCCAACAGTGTAGCGGGACTCACTGGCCGAGCAGGGTAACGCCTTCTGCCGCGGCCCCCTCACGCAGTTCGCGGTCCAGCGTAGCCATCGGCAGCCCACGGCGGAGTGCCAACTCCAGGTAGGCCGCGTCGTACACGGTAAGGCCGTGCAGGTCGGAGGGGGCAAGAGTTTCGCGTCCAGGCGTTCTCCGTTGTCTGCGAGTCGGTGTGGATCGGCAGAACGCGAAGATTTTCCAAGTATCTCGAGCGCTGCGCGGAGGTGAACCGCTGCCTGCGAAGGTTCATCTGCAGCGCATTGGCCACCTCTCACCACCAAAGGGTAGGCACCCATGCTCCTTCACGATCTAACTGATGGAAGACGGTCTCTACCGCCCGTGTGCTTTCTTGTTTGTTGAGCCAAGCCACCGTGACCGAAGCATCGAGAACGAGGCTCAGAGTCGGCCCTCGTCGCGATCGCGCTTGAACTCTTCGAAGTCAAAGGGCCCGAGATTCAACTCATCACGAAGGGCGCGGATGTCCGCGATAGCTTCTCTTGCACGCGCCTGCTGCTCCGGTGTCAACTCGGAGGAGCCGTTCTCTGCGCGGAGTTCAGGGACGATCCTGGCAATCGGGCGTCCGCCGCGCGTAAGAATGATTTCATCGCCGCTTTCGACCCGCTGCACCAAGGCGGATAAGACCTGATGGGTCGTGGTTACTTCGACCTGCTGTGTCATTGAGCTTGCCTCCGCAGATTCAGTGTACTGCTAGGGCTGGGTGGCCCGCACGCTAGAATGGCCGCACACGCATGGCACTGTACGCGACGGTTTTGGGCATCATTGTGGTAACGCTGCTGAGCGTCTCGCTGGCACGGCTGGGCGCCGTGAAGACAAAGGCCGATTACCTGGTCGCGGGGCGCAGTCTGCCCGCCTTTGTGCTGGTATTTACGCTGCTCTCGAGTTGGATCGGCTCGGGTTCGTTGCTGGGCGGGGCGGAAAACGCCTATAAGCATGGATTTTCGGCGCTTTGGCAGGCGGCGGGCGGATGGGCGGGGCTGCTGCTGATCTACTTCATCGCCCCCCGCGCGCGGAAGTTCGCGCAGTTCACCATCCCGGACCTGCTGGAGTCGCGCTACAACCAGACCGCGCGGGTGCTGGGCGTGCTGGCTGTGCTGTTTACCTACACCGCGATCACGAGTTACCAGTTCATCGGCGGTGGCGACATCCTGCACCTGATTTTTCCGCAGGTTTCGAGCGTGCATGGACAATACATCCTTGCCGGATTTGTGATCGTATTTACAGCGATCGCGGGCATGGCGTCGGTGGCCTATATGGATGTCGTGATTGGGCTGCTCGCGACATTTACTCTGCTGGCCGCATTGCCGGTGCTGGCGCACATGGCGGGCGGCTGGCACACGATTCGCGCGACGCTGCCGGCCACGCACTTCCAGGTGCTCGGCGACTTTTCCCCAGTGGTGGCGGCCGAGCTGTTTCTGCCAACCTGCCTGCTGATGCTGGGAAATCAGTCGATGTACCAGAAGTTTTTTTCGGCCAAAAGCGAGCAGGCGGCCACCCGCGCGGTGAGCGGGTGGCTGGTCGGAACGGTGATCCTCGAGACCGTCATCGTGGCTATCGCGGTGGTCGGCTCGGCACTGTACCGGACCGGCGAGGTCGCGCAGCGGCCGCGCGAGATCCTCGCATACACGGCGGTGCATTCGTTCGGCGGCTTCACGACGGGCGAGGGTGCGGCCGGCAAGGTGCTGAGCGTTCTGGGGGCGCTGCTGGTTGGTGCGATCTTCGCCAAAGTGGTTTCAACGGCGAATAATTACCTGTTTTCGCCCGCCACCAACCTTGTGAACGACGTCTTCGTGCGTTACTTGCGGCCCAATGCCCCAAACGGGCAGGTGCTGCTGGTATCGCGGTTGATGGTGGTGGGTTTGGGGCTATGGGCGCTTTGGCAATCTCTGGGCACCACGAGCGTGCTGAAAAAGAGCCTGTACGCCTACACGATCTACTCGGCGGCGTTGACCCCGGTGATCCTGGCGGCATTCTTCTGGCGGCGCGCCACGGCGGCGGGTGCCGTGGCCTCCATTGCGGCCGGGACGGCGCTTACAATCCTTTGGAGCACGTTGTCGCTCTACCTGCCCGCTTGGCTGGCGGAACGCGATCCGATTCTGCCCGCGCTGGTGGTCTCCGTAACGGCGCTGGTGTGCGTGAGTCTGCTGACGAAGCGATCGGACCGAGCTCATTTGGCGTCATTGGGAGAGGCTTAGATAGCCCAGTCTCCCCATAACGCACGAATGGCAGTAGATAGGCTAGAACTTAGCTTTTCCTGCTCAGCGGTGTTCGCTTTCAGGCCGAAATTTCTCTCTGAAAGAAGCATTCACTAAAAATTGACTCGACCTTTCAGCTAAATTAGTTCAGGCTATTGTTAGCTGTAAATGGTGTTTTTATGCTTCAAAAGTTAACTGCCCGCTTCGCAACAAGCCAATTTCCCCTATCTACACAGCCTGAACCGACGCCAAGGCCTGAGCCGGCGTTGAAGCTGGTGAACCCGGGTGATAGCGGCTCCACAACAGGGCAAAGCCGCAGCAGCGCGCTCCCTGATCTGCTTGTGATCGCCGCTCGCCGTTGTTCCGCGTTCTTCGCGGAGGCGGCGGTGCTGGTACTGGTCTTCGGCATTCTTGACTATTTCATGCTGAAGGGCCGAATTGAACTGGCTTGGATGGTCGGCGCCCTGGCGATCTCGGCGGCACTGTTGGCTGCCAGTATTTTCGTGGATCTGAGTGCCCATCGCTGGATCAAAGCGCATCCCTAGCTATCCCAGCACCAAACAAAGCCATCTTCCCCATGGCGGGGACGAATAGCCGGCTGAAACAGGCTGCGTCGCGTTTGTAATGCATGCAGCGCGTCTACCCCCTGCACGCCCCCCTACACGACGGCGGCGTGAGCCCGGTGCGCTGTCATGGCGAAAGCCAAACGAGAGATGCCGCTGAAAAGAATTGCCACACCGAGCAACGTGCCGACCACCCAGCCCGCGGTTGAGGGAAGGTGCCTCCAGATGAAGATGGCGAGGATGATCGAGATCACGGCATCAAGCAGCAGCCAGCCACCACCGGCGACACCCCGCAACCGAATCCCGGCGATGAGCTCGAAGACGCCTTTGAGCAGCAGGTAGGCGCCCAGAAAGAGCGTCAGCGATACGAGCCCTGCAAGCGGGTGAAGGAACAGGAATATCCCCGCGACGATGTAGGCTACTCCAATCAGCGCCTCCCAAAGGTGCGCGCCGGCGCCGCGGACATGCCAGGCCAACACCAAGTGGCCGATGCCGCCGAAGATCAGCAGCCAGGCAATGATCGACTCGACCAGTACCCCAGCGATGAACGGGGCAGCCAGCGCTACAAGGCCAAGCACAATCAGCAAAATGCTGAAGGCGATGGTCCAGCTTACGGATGCCCGTGCGATGCCTCTGGGCTGCAAACCGCTGTCCATTGCTGCCATGATGTCTCCTCCAAGGAATCCTGTGTCCAGGAGGTCCTGCCCTTGAGATGCCGTGGACACCGCCACCCACCGGAATCTTTCCGCCGGGCGATTTGGATGGAAGAGCCCGGTTCCACAGCGATCGGCTGAACCAAAATAAGAATGTGTGTGTCATCTGGACACAACCCGCACCGGGTTGAAGCACTCTGAAAGAGTCGGGCCCACTTAAAGGAGAATATGTTATGGCGCACGGAATCATCTGGTGGATCATCATTGGCCTAATTGCCGGTTTCCTCACGGGCAAGATCATGAAGGGCTCTGGCTATGGCGCCATTATGGACATCATTGTTGGCATTATTGGCGCAGTTGTAGGCGGCTTCATCATGACGCACCTCTTTGGCGCGGCATCATCGGGTGGATTGATCTATTCCATCATCGTGGCCGTGATTGGCGCTGTTCTTCTCACCTTCCTGCTGCGATTGATCACTGGAGGCCGAACCAGCAACCTGTAAACGGGTACGCCCACGTCGCTGCATTCACGGTTATCTCGAAGCGTGGTTTCTATTCTGAGCACATCTGATCTTTGCTCAGCTCTTCTGTGAAGTTTTTGGTGGAAGTTACGGGCATGGCATCTGCCGTGCCCGTTTTCGTGGGCCTGCCTCTTCAAAGCGCTTGCATAGGTGTAGAGCCCGTGACAATCCCCGTTGGTTTTTTCCCGCTGCGCCGGATGAGCAAAATACTTCCTCCGATCAGGCCAGTGCCAAGAAGGAAAAGGCTTGATGGTTCAGGGGTTACCGAAGTGGCCTGGACGATAAAGCGTTGCGGTGTTCCATCCGTCCAGCCGGCGGTGTTGGCCGTCGGGCTGTAGACATCGAAGCTGGAAAAAAAGCCGGAGTTCACGAGAGAAGAATTATTGGCGGCCAGCATTCCCTGCTGCTCAAGATAGCTTGAGGTGTTATCGAAGGCGGAGTTCGCGCCGGCTCCGGAGGGATCGAATACATCCCAAACGGCGTACTGCACCTCGGCGTTCGTATATCCAGCCCCCGTAAGCGGGTCTGTATTCCCGAGTTGCGAGAAGATCCAGGCGTCCGCGCGGTAGCTCTGCGAGCTGGCCGAATTATCGGTGGGCACAGCCTCCGCAGTGGCCTGCCAGGACTCGCCGATGGTTACTTCGCGGTTGAAGTCCAGGCACATCATCTGGAGGAGATTGCTCGATCCGTTGACGCTGAAGTTGTAGGGATACACAAAGTAACCTCCGGCGTTCTGGCCTCCGACACTCACGAGTTCGAGTGTGTCGGCATGGCCAGAGCGGCAGAGGAAAGTAGAAAGGCAGATCAGGCTTGTAACAGCAAAGTACTTCAGGCGCATGCTTCTCCCTTTATCCCACCTCGGTGGGAAACGTAGAGCCACGGAGGCGCGGCAGAGGACGTGTCATTCCGCCGTCTTATCTTCGTTGGCAAGGTCAAAGTTATCCTGAACCCGAAAATAGCGCACTCCCAACTTAGTAACTAGGAGCCGAACACCTGTACCGGTACGTTGTTCACGTTACTTTAGCGGTATGGCGAGTGGGTACCGAGGCCGTTTGATCCGAGACTTGTGAAGTCGCTTGGGCCAGCCTGCGAGGTGCCCTTAGGGCAATCGCCTCATAGGTATATCCAGACTTTCCTGTTGCGGGCTTTCAGCCCTCGATGCTTTTTGGGCGCCTTGCCTGGGGCTTCCACCCCAGCGAGTGAACTCGCTGGGGACCCCGGGCTGCGCCCCAGGCTGTCATGTGACGCGCCTTTGGCGCTAAGTACAGCTGGTGTGATTCTGCTCTAGCTTCGCGGATAGGACACTTATTTAAAAAGGCTCAGGTCGATGCTATCGGCCATGGCCTTGGCGCCCGCGTCGTTTGGATGCAGATGATCTCGATCGTTGAAGTTGGATCGATATGTGTCTGGGTGGGCTGGATCCTGTGTGGCTTTCTCGAAGTCGATCACCCCGTCGAATTTACCGCCGTGGCGAATGAAGTCATTCACCGCGTTGTGAGTTTCCTCGCCATCGGGACGCTCGTAGTTAGCGCCTCCATACGGTGTCAGGGTTGCGCCGATCACCTTCACGCCCTTGGCATGGGCCTCATCGATAAGTTGCGTCATGGCATGAATCAAGTCATCGGCAGTGACAGGCTCTTCCGGGGACTTTTCCTGTCTCGCCTTCGCGCTGCCGTCTTTGATCAGAGACGAGTGTCCGATATCGTTGACGCCCTCAAGCAGGATGATGTATTTCACACCCGACCGATCGAGGGCGTCATAGGACCAGCGAGTCATCGCACTTGGATGCTGGCCGGCGCGGGCATCCGGCTCCCCTCCAGCATGCAAGATGCGGTTGCCGCCGATGCCTTCATCCACGACGGCGAAGCGTGCGTATTTCCGATCGGCCTGGAGACGGGCGGCGAGTTGGTTCGGCCAGCGAAGATTGGCGTTATTCGTGCTGCCCGTGCCGTCCGTGATGCTGTCGCCGAATGCGACGATGGCGGCATCCCCGGAGGGAGCCATGACGTCAATGGCCGTCAAGACGCGCCACGGTTGCAGGTTGGTCACTCCGGGCATGGACGCGGCACGGATTTGGTTCCCGGCGGCGCGGTAGTTCGTTGTATGGCTGACTGGATGATCGGTAAAAAACGTAATCTTCTCGGCCGGCAAGAAGATGCTCACGGCCAAGTCGCTCAACGGAGCGACGTCGATGGAAATTGGATCGCTGAGAATAGTGTTGCCCGGATCGATGACCGTGCCGGGTTTGCCGCTGAAGGTAACGTCCCGAAGCGAGGCGGCGTTCACGGCGCCACTGCCGGTGCTTCCAGCCACGCTGACGCCGTTGATGGCAAGAGGTTCGGCTCCGAATTGGTTTGAAAGCGTGAGGCGTACCTGCTTTCCTCCGAGCGACATGTGGACGACATTGCGGTACGTTACACCGCCTGCCGGAACCATCTCGCCCGTGCCTTTCACCGCTGCCGCGCCCCAGCTCGCAACCCAATGATCTTGCGCAAAGGTGGGAGAGACAAAGAGAACAAACGAAAGCGCGATAGCAAGGCGTTGGGCGAGGTTCAAAGCGCAATTCTCCGATTCTTCTTAAACGTGTAGAGCGGCATGACCGTGACTAAGCAAAGCGAAAGAGATTGTTCTTTGCCGTGGCATACTGGAATGGATCATTGACGGAGCGCAGCCAAGTCTCAATCTCCGTGTCGAGGTGTTCCATTAGCGCTTGCCGGCTCTTATCGCCGACAAGGTTGTTCATCTGATAGGGGTCGGCTACGTTGTCGTACAGCAGCCAGCGGCCAGTGTCCGCGACGACATAGGTGTGGGTCTTCGTTCGGACGCCGCGATAGGGCGGGCATCCCGATTCGTTGCCTCCTCCCTTGTTCGAAGCGCCCGTTCCTTCCTTTGCTCCCGGTCCATTATGCGCCTTGACTTCGGGTTGACTTAGCAGAAACACATGTTCCGGCTCTTCGATTCCGCGGCCGCGCATGGCATTGGAGAGGTCACGCCCGGCGCAGTGCTTGGGAACCGGCACTCCGGCCATGCCGCACAGCGTCGGATAGATATCCACCGAAGAGAAAAGGATGCCGGACTTGTGGCGGTCTACCGTAACGCCGGGATAGCGGATGATAAAGGGCACCCGGCAACTCTCCTCGAAAGGAACTCGCTTGCCCATCAGGCCTTGCGATCCCATCATCTCGCCGTGGTCCGAGGTGTACACGACGATCGTGTCCTCCGCCTGGCCGGTCTCATCGAGCGCCTGAAGCACCCGTGCGAATTCCTTGTCGACGCCGGTAATGCCTCCCATGTAGCCCTGAGCGGATTTGCGCAGCGAGTCTTCATTCCGTACCCCTTTGTGCACCTCTGTGGCGTTCGCCAACAAGCGCACGTTCGGCCGGAACTTAATCTGATCCAACGGGTACGGGGCCTTGTCCTCGTCGGGAGGATTAAAGGGAGGATGGGGGGGATTCCAGGAGAGTACGAGAAACCAGGGTTTGTCTTCGGGCTGTGCCTTGAGAAAAGTGATCGCCTGGTCGGTCATCGGAATGGGCTGCCAACCCTCGGGAGAGATCTTTTCGCCGGTGTCCTGGTCAAAAGTGAAGGAATGGTAGTGGTCGTCCGTATCGGCCCAAACATGCCAGTCTTCAAAGCCCATGCGATACGGGCTGCCCTTGGGGATAAACTCCTCGTCCGCGCGGCTTATCGATTGCTGGCCATGAATGTGCCACTTGCCGACATAGCCGGTGTGGTAGCCGGCGCTGCGAAAGGTTTCCCCCAAGGGCCCTACGTTCGGGTTGAGGACGTCCATGTTGCCCAGGACTCCGCTTTGCTGCGGGTAGAGGCCGCTCATGAAGATGGCGCGGTGGGGAGAGCAGAGGGGATAGTTCGAGGTGCACTGCTCCATGGAGCAGTTCTTCTCCCGGAAGCTTTCGATATTGGGGGCCAGGGCCTGATTGAATGGCTCGCCTGGAAGCGAGAAGGCGCGATGCTGGTCGCTGAAGACGTACAGAACATTCGGCCTCTTGGTTTTGGTCCTGGTCTTCGCCTTAACCTGCCGGCTGGCCGTCGTCGCCACCGCGGCCGCTGTTCCCGTCTTTAAAAAGTCTCTGCGATTCATCTTTTTGTCTCCCGATACAGGCAGCCACGCCGGTCGCCTGATGTTTCGCTCAGTGCATGGATTCTTTAGTTTTGGCGGCCTCGTCCGAGGCCGCCTCTGCTGCCTGTTTGAGTTAAAACAATAGAAAGCAATGCCATTTTCCGACGTTCAGATAGACCGCAATGAATGAAATGCCTTAGCTAACGCTTACCCGGTGTATCGCGCAAACCTCAATCCTCCTTAGCTATGCCTTAGAAAAGGACCTTCGCGGCGAATTGCAGTCGCCGGGCCGGACCGGCGCCGGTGATCTGCGGCAGGCCCACGGTCTGGATGCTGCTGAGAACCGCGCGCGGGTTATTCAGGTTGACGTTGTTGAAGACATTGAACGACTCGGCGCGGAACTGCAGGCGGGCCTGTTCGTAGAGCGCGAAGTCCTTGAACAGCGACAAGTCGGTGTTGATGTTGGCCGGCCCGAAGAACTGGTTCCGCTGCTCATTGCCGTACGGGTTGTCGCCCGGGTTGACGTTGGGGGGTACCGAGAAAGCGGCCGGGTTCAGCGTACCGTATTGAATCTTCTGGGCACGCGAACGGCCGTTTGGCAGCAGGGGGTTGCCGGTGATGTTGACGTAGTCGTTGTTCACGCCATCCATGTTCGTATCCACGCCGGAGGTCACGGTAAACGGGCTGCCGGACTGGAAGGCAGTGATGCCGTTGACGTGCCAGCCGTCGAGCACCTCGCGGCCGAAGACGCCGAGACGATCGGTTGTGGGCAGCTCGTACAGGTAGGAGACGACGAAGCGGTGCCGAAGGTCGATATTGGATACGCCGTAGTTCTGGCGGATATTGTAGGCGTTGACATTGGGACCGTCATAGTTGAGCGACTTGGACCAAACATAGCTGGCGAGAATGTTGAACCGCCTGCTGACGCGCCCGCGCAGGGTGGTCTGGAGGCTGTTATAGATGCCGTTATCCGAGGGTTCGTTGAGCTGAATAAGGCCGTATTTGAAGAAGGTACTCGCCGCACCGTAGGGCTCGTACGGGCGGCGGTCGAGGAGGCCGGCGCTCCCAATCTCGGAGACACCCGGGAAGTTCTTCGCGAACGCATTGCTAGGAACGTACACCGGCGAGTTTTCGTCGACGATGATGTAGTTCTTGCGCTGTGCATTCCCGACATAGGCCACGTGCATCGCGATCTTGGGGGTCAACTGCTGCTCGAGCGTGAGGTTGTACTCATACACGTAAGGAGTCGCGCCGCCGTTGCCGGGAATAGCGAAGAGGGTGGTTCCGCCGGTGGGGTTCTGAAAGACCGGATGCGCGGGGTCATAGGGAAAGGGATCGGTGCCCGCGGGGGTGCCGGCCGGGCATGGGGGAATCTTGCCGCCATAGGGGCACACGAGGTTGGGGGTCTGATTGGTGGTGGTGGTCAGGGTGTACGGAGCCTGAAGCTGGCCGCTGGAGTTGCCGGCGTTCTGGTCGAAGAAGAAGACACCGAACCCACCGCGGAGGCTGGTCTTGCCGTTGCCGAATGCGTCGTACGCGAAGCCCACGCGCGGGGCAAAATCGCGGTAGGAGGTGTTGAAGACACCCTGCGGAACGCCCGGGTCGCCCTGGTAGAGCAGCCCGATGGGGGCAGAGGGAAGGACGGTGGACTGAACACCGGCGGCGAAGGTGCCGTAGGTGTTATCGCCGAAGTATGGGGTGAAGACCTCCCAGCGGACACCCAGGTTGAGATTGAGCCGGTGCGTGATTTGCCAGTCATCCTGGGCGTAGAGGGCGGGGTCGTAGTTGTAGTTGTTGTGCGTGACGACGCTGGCCTGGGCCAGGGAATTCGCAGACCCGAGGAGAAAGTCGACGAACGTGTTGCCGGTCACGCTGCCGGTGAAGGTAAAGTTTCCGCCCGCGGATTTGGCGATGCTGTTGTAGAACTGGTTCCAAACGTACGACCCCCCGACCTTGATGGAGTGCGTCCCCCGGTTGAGATTGATGGTGTCGATGCCGCCGTAGGCCACCTGGTTGACGTTGGCGGGGCCGTGAGCGCCGCCGCCGATGTCGATGTAGCCGTTGAGCTTGAATTCGGAAGGTGCGTAGATGTTGCCCGCCGGCACAAGCGTACTGCCGAAGCTCTGGGCGGATTGGTTGAACTCATTGAAGATGGTGTAGTGGTTGCGAGAGGTGAAGGCGCGGAAGGAGTTGACGGTCCTGCTGGAAAGGGTCCAGATGTCGGCGGCGACGATGTTGAACTGTTGCGCGGTGTCCGTGGAGCCGCCATAGCCGAGAAGCTGGTTCGCACCGGCGTTGGGTTGGGTGTCGTCGCCCTTGGTGTAGAAGAGCATCGCCTCAATCTGGTGATTTTGAATGTTGTTGAAGTCGAACCGGGCGGTACCCTCGTTGCTGAAGGAGTCGGCTGGGGAGACCTGCTGGCCGATGGTATGCACGCCCTGGGCCGAGCCCACGGGAGCGCCCACTGGAACCAGCTTCAGCACGTTCTGGGCAACGGGGTCCAGGAAGTTTCTTGCGCTCCCGTTTTTTCCACTGATGGCAGCGTTGTAGTTGGTTCCATTGCAGATGACGGGAGCCGTGGTGGTTCCGCAGTTTGCAGCGATTGCCGCAAGCTTGGCAGCCGGGTTCTGGAAGGTTCCAGTTTTGCCGAAGATCGAGATGTCGCCGCTGAAGTCGCCCGTGCGCTCAGCGGCGGTGAGGGCCTGAACCGTACCGGCATTGATGACGGCTTGCTGGCGAATCACGTCACCCTGGTAATCGAGAAAGAAAAACGTTTGGGGCAGCAGCTTGACCGGGCCGCCGATTCTTCCGCCGAACTGGTTCTGCTGGAATTGGACCGCAGGGTTGGTGGGGCTGGTTGGCTGCACGAAGTAGTTACGGGCATCGAAGCTGTTGTTGCGGATGTAATCGTAGGCGGCGCCGTGAAAGCGGTCGGTGCCGCTGCGGGTGATGACGTTGATCACGGCGGAGGGGGAGCGGCCAAACTCGGCATCGAAGTTGGAGGTGAGGACGCGAACCTCCGACAGCGCGTCGGGATTGGGGATTTTGTTCCCGCCGTTGGAGGCGAGCACCGTATCGTAGGACCCGTCGAGGTAATAGGATGCCTGGTCAGAGGAAAGGCCGTTGACGCTGATCGTAACGCCCGCCCGGGTGCCGATGTTGGTATCGGCGTTGTAGGTTGTAACGCCGGGCGTCGTCGTGACGAGGGAATAGGCATCGCGGTTTAGGGTGGGGAGATTTTCGATCTTGTTCTGGTCGATGGTCTCCCCGAGCTGCGCTTCGCGCGTATCGACCAGCGTCACAGCAGCTTCCACGGAGACCGTTTCGGTCACCTCGCCCGCGGCGAGCGTGAAGGGGACGCGGATGTTCTGGTCGGCAGCCAGGGCGATGCCGGTCTGGGTGGTGGTTTTGAACCCGGGGACGGCGGCGGTGACCGTGTAGTCGCCGGGGTTGACGATGGCGTAGGTGTATTCGCCCTTGCTATCGGAGACGGTGTTCTGTTTCACCCCGGTGCGGGTCTCCGTAAGCGTGATGGTGGCGGCGGGGATGGCAGCGCCGGTGGCGTCCGTAACCGCGCCGAAGATAGTGCCCGTGGTGGACTGGGCGAAGAGGCTGGAGGTAACGCAGAGCATCATGGCGACTGCAAAGGTAAGCAAGGTGAGGCGAAAAAGGACTTTCACGGGATCTCCTCGGAAATTGTGGCGAATGCTTCTCTCGTGTCTGGTCCAAATTCTCCGGGCACTCCACATCAGGTACATCTAGTTCAGGTACATCTGGGACCCACGGCTGTTCTTGAGAAAACCGACGATCCCCCTTTGAGCCCATGCCGTGCAAGGTGATATCACCGTGGAATGTTAGGGGTATGCGATAAGTGCTTGATTTTCTTCGTTTGGGTAGATCTCGCGACGGAAGTTTCAACCGTGTAACGCGGTCGCGGACACCGGTCGAAGCGCGCGGGCAGTGAAGACCATGACGGGCTTGTCGATCCGGTGATGCGGGCTTTAGCCCTAGTCGCGTTTTGCGCTTAAACCTTGGGCTGCGGCCAAGGCTGTTATGTGGCGCGCCGTTGGCGCTGGGCACAGCAGGTGCCATTCTGCTTTAGAAAGAAACCTTTAGCGCCACCTGGCCAATGCGCGGATCACCCGCGGAGTTGATCGTGCCCGCCTGCGAATTGCCGATGGTGGCGTTCGGGTCGCCGAAGTTCGCGCGATTGAAGGCATTGAACGCCTCACCGCGCAGATCGATATCGATACCGTCTCGCACGATGAAATGCCGTTCGAGCGTCAGATTGACGTTGAAATACCCTGGGCCAGCAATAATGCCGGTTCCGGAGTTTCCGTACGTGTACTGCGTCGGCGCCGCAAACGCCGCGAGATCGAACCAGCGGCTCAAGGTGCGCTGATCGATAGGCAGGTTGCCGTTTCCGATGCGGTTGGGCCGCTGTGTGCCGCCTCCGGAAGAGTTGGAGACGTTTGAGCTGTAAAAGACAGTGGAATGGTCTCCGGAGTGGATGCTCCAAATGCCGGCGAAGTCCCACGGACCGGCCAGGTAAGAAAGCCAGCCCTTGTTCAGCATGTGCCGGCCGCGGCCAAACGGAAGCTCCAGCGTGTGATTGAACACCAGCACATGACGGATATCGTTTGGCGCCGGGCCATAGTTGCAGGACAGGCACTGCACGTTCTGGATATTTCCGTTGCCTCCGCTGTTCGGATCCCCTACGTCGGCAAGGAAGTGCGAAAGCGTGTAGGAAGCGCCGAAGCTGAGACCCCCGATCATGCGCCGCTCGAGCCGGGCCTGCATGCTGTCGTAATGAGAATCGCCGGCGCCGGTGCGATAGTTGATGGCCGTCAGGTTGGGATTGAGCGCATAGAACGGACGGCGAGGGTTTTGTGCTCCTGCACCGGGGGCCGACTGATCGATATTGAGGCTGCTATACAGCAGATGTTCCCCGCGGCTGCCGACATAGGAAAGCTCACCGAGAATGTTTCCGCGGAAGTTATGCTGCATGCCAAGGCTGTACTGGATGGAACGCGCCGCCGGGTTGTTCATGTTCCATGCCGTAGGACTGCCCGTCGAGATAGCCGCCGCATTCGTAGGATCGGGCGCAACGGGAGTCGGAAAACCCTGGGAAAGCGTGGTGGGTGGAGCAGCCGTGCTGGTGGTGGTCACGGTTTGCGCGAAGAAGAAGGGCAGGTTCTTGTAAAGCTGCTGGCCGCCGATCAGTTCGTTGACATAGGAGATGCCGAAGCCGGAGCGCAGGACCGTGTTCCGCGACGAATCGAGCGTGTATGCCAGCCCCAGCCGCGGCTGAAAGGTGTTGTAGTCGGTATTGCGAAGCGTGCGCCCTGCGCCGTTGATGCCGGCGACCTCCAGCAAACCGGTGCTCAGGTTGAAATTGGCCCAGTGGTTATGGACCTCGTACGGCGGCGTGTCGATGTCATAGCGTGCGCCGTACTCCAGCGTTAGCCGGTCGCTCGCTCGCCAACTGTCTTCCGCATAAAAACCGAGCTGGAAGTATCGCATGCCGAATTCGCCCACAAGGATGTTGCGGGTCGCGTTGTCTTCCGCGCCGATCGCAAAATCCGCGAGCGCCGCATAGGAGTTGCTTGTGCTCCCAATCTGGCTGGTAAATTGGCCGTTGAAGTCGAACGATCCGCGCACGGGGAACGAGGAAAAACCGTTGTAACGATGGCGCAGGAACTGCACGCCGGTCTTGACCGTGTGATTGCCGCTGGTCTTGATCAAGTCGCCGTCATACTGGAAGGTTGTGATGCGGCTGTCCTCCGGGTTGGTCGAATTGTCGCCCAGGACAGCGAGTCCCGTAATCGTAACCGCCGAAAGCCCGCCTGCCAACGAGTTGTAGTTGATGCCTCCGATACCCACCTGGCTCGACGACGGGTAGGCCGTGTCCAGCGGAGTCTCATTGGCATACCAGCGAAGGATGCCGGCGTGCGCCTCCAGCAGAAGCGTTGGGGTGAAGATATGGCTGTAGCCCAGGGTTCCGGACTGCGTGGTCACGTTCCCTGTGTATCCATTGCCTCCGTAGCCGATGTACGGCCCGATCTGAAAGGGCGGGTTGGCCGCCGTATACACCGTGCCGGGAAAGAGCGCCCGCGGCTGGTCGAAGCTGTACTTAAAGAAGAGCCGGTCGGCCGCGCCCAGGTTCTCGTCCAGCCGCACATCGAACTGGTCGTCATTCAACGTGGCAAGCGGCGAGATGATGTAATTGGCGGCGCCGGTTGAGGGCTCGTTGGGCGCCGGAAGAAGCGTGAACAGCTTGCCGGCTGCCGGATCCAAACGCGCGGAAACATTGTTGTTTGGGAACGGCTGTCGTGCCGTTGCGGTCCCCGTGTAGGGGTTGTACAACTGTTCGGGATCGGCCTTGCCGGTGCTGTTGCAGGTAGCCAGCCCCGACGAATTCACGGTGTACGCGCCACCGTTGCAGCCGGCGGTGAGCAGCGGCGAGAAGTTTCCGGTTTCGACTTGCGCGACCTGCGCCGGGGTTGCGATCACTACATTCGATACCGCGGGCTGGGCCTGGCGAATGCCCTGATAATCGGCAAAAAAGAACAGTTTGTCATGCAGAATGGGACCGCCGATCGTTCCGCCAAAGGTGTTGCGGCGATAGGCCGGCCGGGGGCTGCCGCTTTGGTTCAGAAAGTAGTTGTTCGCATTCAGGATGTTGTTGCGAAGGAACTCCCACACGTTGCCGTGAAACTGATTGGTTCCATTCTTGCTGGTCACCGTGGTGACGGCGCCGGCCGCGTCACCGAACTCCGCCGGAAAATTGCTGGTGAGAACACGGTATTCCTTGAGGGAGTCGACGATCGGAACGAATACCTGGGTGTTGAGCCATTGATTGCGGTTGTACAAACCGTCGATCAGGTAGGAATTTCCTGCCGCGACAGAGCCATTGATGCTGTAGTTGGCGCCGCCGCGAATCGAGTAGGCGCTGCCGCCCTCAGCGAGGTTGGTTGCCGTGCCCGCGTGCGCGCCGGGAGTGAGAAGAACCAGATCGGCAAAGTTCCTTGTTGCCAGCGGCAGGTCCACGATCTGCTGGCTATCGACCAGGTTGCTCACCGCGCCGCTTTGCGCCTGCAGCAGCGGAATCTGCGAAGTCACCTCAACCGTTTGCGCCTCGCTCCCGACGGCGAGCTGCAGCTCTACCGTGACCGTCGACGCGCTGGTCAGGAGGATACCCGTGCGGTCGAGCTTTTGAAAGCCCGCTTTATCGACCGTGATGGAGTAGGTGCCGGTCGGCATTGAGGGCGCCACATATTCGCCGCTGCCATTGGTCTTGACGACACGCTGAAACTGGGTCTCGGTGTCCGTGATTTTTACGCTTGCGCCGGGCACAACCGCGCCACTCGGGTCGTGGACCGTACCGACGATGCTGCCCGTCTGCTGTGCGGAGGCAACGGCGGCGATAAGGAACACAAACAACGTCGGAATTCGTTTCATGCTGGCCTCGAAATCGATTCAGGGAGTCGTCTAGCTCGGTCGTGGGACTAAGGTCCGGGTCCCCGCGGTTGCGGAACGGATGCGAAAGAGCATAGCAGCGAGTGTTGTGCGAACGCAGAACATACTGCCACCGCGGTCCGGACAGGCGCAAGGTGATAGCACCGTGGAAATCACAAAGAACTACGATAATGACTTACTTCCAGAGGTCTTTCAGCGTCGCCGGACAGGTTTTCAACGGTGGAATGGGGTGTGAAGAATCGTTGCAATGAGCACAGACCGGCGATTTGTTTCTACGTGACGGTTGGAGGCCGATACCAGGAGAACAACCGCTGCCGCAGGCGGCTCACGGTCGCCTGGTGTTCAGGACGGGCGGCGAGATTTTGCGTCTCCTGGGGATCGTTCTTCAGATCGTAAAGCTCCGCCCGGTCATGCACCCAGAAGCTGTATTTCAAG
Source organism: Granulicella sp. (assembly GCA_965276885.1). Taxonomy (GTDB): domain Bacteria; phylum Acidobacteriota; class Terriglobia; order Terriglobales; family Acidobacteriaceae; genus Granulicella. Next base: position 1,055,456 of record OZ255702.1, read on the forward strand.
TTACCGTCGCGGATCATGTACTTCTCTCCGGGCCTGCCCAGGTCGAACTCCGCGAACACCGGGCCAGAGGTATCGTGGGAAGCCGGGTTTGAGAGCAGGCCGGCGAAGCTGCGGCCGTCCGACGGTCCAGGAAGCGGAACCGAACAAAGTTCCGCCAGCGTGGCCGCAAGCGAGATGAGACTCACCGGCGTCTCGCAAACCGACGGAGGGGCTCCCGGAATGCGGAACAGGAGGGGAACGCCGCAGGAACCCTCGTAGAACTGGAACTTATTCCACAGGCCCAGGTCTCCCAGCATCTCGCCGTGGTCCGAGGTGTAGACCACGATCGTATTGCGGTCCAGATCAAGACGCGTGAGGGCATTCAGCACCTCCCCCACGCAGTCGTCCACCTGCGCGAGACTGCCATAGTAGGAAGCGATGCGCTGACGGGCGGCCGATGCCTGGAGCAACTCCGGCGTCACCGAGCTGGTCCGGATATCATGCGCTACCTGTTCCGGCAGATTCGGGAGATCCGCCTTGCCCCACGTCGGCGGCAGCTTTATGTCCTGCTCATGAAACATGTTGGCGAACCGCTCGGCGGGCATGAACGGATCGTGCGGCTTAAGAAATGAGGTGACCAGGAAAAACGGTTCGTCGCTTTTGCCGTAGTTCTCGAGAAAACGGATCGACTCGCGGGCGACAAAGCTTTCGAAATGGTCGGCCTCGGCCATCTCCGAGGCGTTGCCGACGGCGACGGGGCCCAACCTGCCGTCAGGTTTCCGGCTTTCCAGCCATGGATCTCCCGTGGCCTTCCAGAGAGATGAAATCTGCGGAAGTCCGGCGCCCGTGTTGGGGTTATAGGTCTCATTTGCATAAAGACCGGCCCTGGGTCCAAGCACCTGCAACCAGTCATTGAACTCCAGCTCGTATTGAAAGCCGTGCACCTGTGCATCAATAAAGTGCATCTTGCCGATCAGGGCGGAGAGGTAATCCGCGCGGCTGAAGTGTTCGGCGACCGTCTTGCGGCGTGGCGAGTACGGCTGGTCGGAGCCTTTGGCGTAGAGATTGTGGGCATACAGCCCGGTCAGCATCGAAGCCCGCGACGGAGCGCAGACCGGGTTGGTGCAGTACGCGTCCGTGAAACGCACGCTTTGTCCGGCGAGCCGGTCCAGGTTAGGCGTGTGGGCAACACGGTCACCAGCCGCGCCCATGCAGGTGCGCCGGTGCTGGTCCGCCATAATCAACAGGACATTGGGCCGAGGCTTCGGCTGGCCGCTTTTCTCTGGTTGCGCCGGGCTTTGCGCAGCCGCCCTTTCGGGCTGAAGTGCATCGAGCCCGAGCGCGCCCAGGGTGTTGGCCGTGCCGTGCAGGAATTTTCGTCTGTTCATCGCTTCGCGCCTCTCCGCAAGTGCTACACCGGTGTTACTCCATGGAAGACGAACACGCAGCCGCTGTCACCCATCTTCTCCGAACGCGGTAAAGATGGGGGGCAGTATATAGCGCTCGCTGGCGAAGCACGAAACTTTTGAGACAAGCACTAGACAGTGGCAACGCGCGCAAAGAAGCGGCGCCGCAGCAGCCACGCGACGGCCAGACCGGTGCCCAGCAACAGCCACGAGGCGGGCTCCGGGGTGACGGACGTGGACGAGGCGACGGTGATGTGGAAGGGATCGCTGTCGATAAAAATGGCGGTGTCCGCGGCGTTGCTGAAGGTGATGTCGAAGGTGCCGTCGTTCACGCCTGCACTTGGCCTCATGGTGGTCACAGTGAACAGCGGACCTGCGTAGCTCTGGCCCGGAGCGAGGAAGAAGGGTGTGTTGCCAAAGTCCGTGTCGTCAACCGTGCAAGCGGTGCACGAGGACGCGTCGGAAACGATGTAGATATCGGCGGCGTTGGTGGAGGGAGCCACGATGGAGGTATTGAAGGTGACGGTGCCTCCGGGAGCCACGGTGGGGTTGACGGTGGTGAGGGTATAGGTGACGGTGTCAGCCCGGGCGGGAGCAGCGGAGAGGAGAGCGCCTGCGACGGCAAGGATGGCAAAGGAAATCTTCTTCACGGAGTTGGCCTCGAACATGGGATAGGTGGTGCCGGTCAAGCGAAACAGGGCGAAACAGGGCGAAACAGATCGCTCGTCCCCGGAAGATAGGCAAGCCCATCTTCCTGAGACGGAGGCCGAAGGTGGGCTACGGCAGGATGGTGCGCACCGTACCGCCAAAGTTGCCGCCGCTGTACACGCCGCCGGTCTGCCCGACAGCCCGGGAGTTGGGAGTGCCCGCGGAGGCGGGAAAGGTGAGCGTGACGGAGGCGGACTGGTTGGACTGCAGGTCGCCTATCCGGACGGGGAGGGTTTTGCCGGCGGCAGAGCCGAGCGTGGCCGAGGTGACGGTCACATTCTGCGCCACGCCGGCGCCCCCGTTGGTCACGGTCAGCGTCTCCGAGTAGCCTGAGCCGGTCGCGGCCAGCGCCATCGAGGTTTGCAGGTCTACCGAACCCGGCGTTGGCGGAGCATTCAGTTGATCGCCGAGCTGATTGGCTATCCAGGGCCAGGTGCCCAGTGCAAGCGGATCATAGACATGCGTGAACGGCGGGGCCCAATGCCAGCCCTGCGGGCTGCTTTGGCATTCGGTCGCCGTGATGTTCATGGCGGGTATCGAGCTTCCCGGATTGTTCAGCTCCAACTCATAGAGCGCCTCATGCTGCGGCTCGCTCTCATAATTGATCACGATGCTGATCGACGGCCTGTAAGCCTGGATTGCATCAACCTGAGTCGTGTTTACCATCCAGTTTCTAGAGTCCGGGGTGACGGCGTAGGTGCTGTGGTTGAAATCGAGCATCACCTGGTTAAACGATGCATCCAGTTCTGGGTTGGTAAACGGAACCGCATTTCCGTTGTTATCCAAAGGCCAGGGGTTCAACATAATGTGCTCGAAGCCCAGGCTGACACAGTAATCAATCATGCTCTGGATATCCGCCTGGCCACCCGGATTCTGGTAAAACCCTTGCGTGTTTTCGAGCCGGATATAGCTGGTGTACGGCCGGTACCCCGCGGCTATGGCTTGATTGCCCGGAGTATAGAGCGGGCCAGCGGCTGCAGGTCCTCCGACGCCCGGGTTGAAGATGATACCTCTCGCTTGCACCGCGTTGATCATCGACGCATATTGGGACGGGTTTTTCACGTTGAGGAGGAATGGCGTGAGCGCCGTAAGTCCACCGGGGACCAGGTCAAACGCGGCCAAGAGATCGGCATCCGTAGGGGGGCTTACGACGTTTGCGCCCTGGATGGGATAGACGAAGTGGAGAGGCCGGGCCCAGACGTTGGCTGGGCCGGCGGCCGCCGGCGAGCTGGCCACGGCCCGGTTCTTCAGAACAGTCGAACAGACCGTCAAAACGGCGCTAGATTTGAGAAAGTTTCTGCGGTTCATCCCATCTCTCCTACCGAACACAGTGCTCCCGCAGTTCAAGGGTACGCAAGGTGTTTTCACGGTGGAGCGGTATTTTCAACGCAGCAAGGTCTTTGTTTCCATGACCTTGTCTGCTTTTCTAGGGGGTGGCTTCAACCGTGTAAACGGTCAAAGCGGCTCATGGGTAACGCATGGCCGCGCCCACAAGGCTCGTCCGCGCGCGGGCTTCTGGGCCTGCGCATCACCTAGGGAAGGTCTGATCAAGTCAGCAAACGTAACCCTCAGCGGCTAAAGCCGCGTTGCTGCTACTGGATTTACGGCGGGACTGAAGTCCCGCCCCTTCAAGACAAACACTTATTCAGAGGTTCCCTAGGATTTCATCAGATCGTATCGTTCCACCACGATGCGAGCCTGCGAGGCGTCGGGACCTACGGCCCGCGTTTCCAGGATCACCTCGAACGGGCCGATGCTTCCATCGCTCTTCCTGGCCCTGTTGAGCACCGGCGCTAACGCACTCTGATCCGTGACAAAATGCCCAGCGGCGCTTGTACCCGAGAGGCTCTGGCCTCGCAGGAGGAGCACCCATCCGGCGTCGTCAATGCCCGGAAGGAACGAGACAATCGTGTACGTGGTAAAGGGGGAGGTGTTTGAGGAGTTCACATACTCGCCCTGTTCCCCCGGTTTCGGTTGTTTGTTCCAAATCGACTGAGGCGCGTGATCCGGGCTGGCCGCCGGATAAAATTTCATCTCGAAGTTGGTCCGGGGCTCAAACAATTGGATCCAGGGATTGGCTCTCGGACCGCCGATAAAGATGCAGTTGGAATGCTTCACTTCATCCATTTGCATGTCCCGGGCGTTGCGGATCTTCGGTGTGGCGTGCAAGGACATCGCCAGGCGGTCCAGCGCGATCGCGATGTTGAGGTCCGTGGTGCTGGTGTAGTGCGGAAGCATACCGGCGTCGAAATATGCCTTGGCGAGGGGTGAAGCGTCCGTAAGCTCATGCAAATCCGAGGACAGCGTTCCGTTCACATACTTGTTTAAGGGGATGTCTTGCCCCGTCATGCGCTCGAGCTGTACCAGGCCGCTATCGCCCGTCACCACGAAACACTCACGATGTGCATTGAATAGCTGGGTCCAGAACCGGTGGAAGAGACGGCTGGGTAAGGACTCTGCCGTTTTGTGGAAACCGAACCAGCCGAGCGAGGCCAGCGCAGCCGCCATGGAAGCCGAGATCAGGAACCTCCGCCGGTTGAGTCTTTGGGGAGCAGATGGCTCCGCTTCCACTGCCCGGGTCTCCGCCCGGACCGCCGGAATCTCTTCCCGAGCGCTCTCAGGCGCCGGATCCTGGCCGGGTGCAGGTTCGTCGGTTCTCTGGACAGGCTCCGAAACAGGCTCAAAGATGGGCAAATACTGGCCGCGCGGAATGACGATTCGCATTCGCTCGCGCTTGCCTTCGTTCTCGAAGAACTCTTCAAGCCGCTTTCGCAGCATGCGCGCATAATTTCGGACGATGTTGTCCTCGCCCGGATGGTAATTCGCCGGCCGGCCCAGCGCGTGAACGCCGATCTGGTGCTCAGTGACCTCGTCCTCGCGTCCCTGCAACTTCCGGTCACAGACGTAGAGGAGGAAGTGGGTAAGCAACGTGGATCGTGTAAAGGCAGGGCTCGCCACGATCCGCTGCACCAGCTGCCATTCGGGTGACTCGGAAGAAGGGGCTGAAGCTTTGGCCGGACCTGGTGAAGCTTGCGGTGCGTCCTGTGCTATGGCCATCCCTGCTTCGATCCTTCAGCGAGGCCCCAATCTTAGCATGTGGCAAGCAGAAGAATCGCGCCTGTTGCCGGTTGTCGCGGCAAACTCCTGCCGACAGCCTGCCAGGCGACTTTTTCCGAATCCACGGTGTATGCGGCCCCGGAAACACGCCCTCAACCGTGTTTCCCCCTTGCGAGCGGACATCACGGCGATCTATGCTTTTTCTTTCACCCGAGGAGCCAATGGCCGAAACGCGCGAGACCAGCAGCGATCCAGCAACTACGTCTTCCTGGACACGACGAGAGTTCCTCCAGGACGCCCTCGCATTTGCCGGAGCAGCCGCCACGTCCTCCGTTGCAGGCACCGCCGCGGCCCAGTCCTCCGGGACCAAGCCCTCCGCGACCACGTCCTCCGGGACCAAGCGGCCCAACCTGATCTTCTTTCTGGGAGAAGGGCAGCGTGCGGATGCGCTCTCGTTGATGAACCACCCGTTCCTCAAAACGCCCAACCACGATCGCATCGGCGCCGAAGGGGTGCGTTTCGACAACGCGTTCTGCACCAACGCGCTGTGCGCCCCGGCCCGCGCGGCGCTCATGACGGGGCTTTATTCGCGCACCAGCGGAGCGCTCTCCAACAAGCTGACTCATGTTCCGTTGAGCCCGGACATTCCGATGTTCACGGACCTTCTGCACAAGGCAGGGTACGACGTCGCCATCGTGGGCAAGACCCACATCCGCGGTGGTGCGGAAGACCGCTACTGGGACTACTACTTCGGCCATAACGCGGCGGCGAACGATTACGTCAATCCGTTCTTCAAAGAGGGCCGCAAAGGCACGATCGGACCGGAGAAGCGGTACGCCAACGTTTGGCCGGACGATCTGGCCACGGACCGCGCCTTGGCGTGGCTGGAGGAGGACCGCGGCGATCGACCGTTCTGCCTGCTGGTCTGGTGGGTCTCGCCGCACGAGCCGTTCTTCCGGCCGCGCCGCAAGTTCGACCGCTTCGATGATGGAACGCGCATCGCGAAGCCATCGACTTTCGATGACGACCTGAAGGGCTGGCCCGGAAAGCCGAAGTCGTTCGTGGATGCCAGCAACAAAATTGGTACAACGACAGAGCATCTGGCGGCCGGCTCGCTTGAGGGCATGGCCAAGGACTATTATGCAGGGCTCGAGGGACTGGACGATAACGTGGGCCGCTTCTTTCGCTACCTCGAAGCGAAGAACATTCTGGACGACACGGCCATCCTCCACACCTCAGACCACGGTTACTTTCTGGGCGAGTGGCGGCTGTTCGACAAGCGCCTGATGCATGAGCCGAGCATCCGTGTTCCCTTGCTTATCCGCTATCCGAAGCGGATTCATGCGGGCTCGGTACGCAACGAGATGATCGTCGATATCGACATTGCTCCGACGCTGTTGGATCTGGCGGGAGTCCGTGCTCCCGAAGCGATGCAGGGCAAGAGTGTGCTTCCGCTGGTAGCGGAGCGGCCGGGGCGCGGCCGCGAGGATTGGTTTTATGAGTATTTCGAATGGCCGAATCCTGAGAAGGTGGCCCCCAACCGGGGCATTCGGACCGAAACGCATAAACTGATCGCGTACACCGATGGAAGCAATGAGCATGAACTTTACGACCTGAAGAACGATCCCAAGGAGACCCGCAACGTCTGGGGCCAGCCGGAGCAGGCGGCTGTGCAGCAGGACCTGCTAACTCGCATGGCGGAGCTTTCCAGCAAGATCCCCACGCGTTCAGGGGCAGACGTGGGATAACCCGTCAGGTCAGGAATGGATCGGATTGCAGCAGGTTCTAAGCGTGCTCAAGTAGCAGAAACGGGCGCCGTTCGAGAGGCGATGAAAGCGGGGAGTATAGGTGTTCAGCAGCTGGACGAAGAAGCTATGGAAGCTATCGAAGTGGAGTCTGATCGCCGGACCATGGGCGCTCATGGGCGCGGCGGCCGGTTCATCGCAAACGATGAAGGCGCCGGACATCACCAAGACCCCCACCCTGTATGTGGTTCCGTACGCGCATCTGGACACGCAGTGGCGATGGGAGATGCCGCAAAGCATCAGCGAATATCTGCTGAAGACGATGCGGGTCAACTTCGACTACATTGATCGCTACCCGCACTACGTCTTCAACTGGACAGGAAGCAACCGTTACCGCCTGATGAAGGAGTACTTCCCGTCCGACTACGCCAGGATGGCCGGGTACATCCGGCAGGGGCGTTGGTTTCCTGCCGGGTCCTCGGTGGAGGAAGGGGATGTCAACCTCCCCAGCGCTGAAGGCATCTTCCGCCAGGTCCTGTACGGAAACACCTACTTTCGGCATGAGTTCGGCAAGGCCAGCGAGGAATACATGCTGCCGGATTGCTTCGGCTTCCCGGCTTCGCTTCCTAGCATCCTCGCGGAATCCGGGGTTAAAGGATTTTCGACGCAAAAGCTGAACGCGGCGTGGCAGCCGGCCCCCCGCATCGGTGGTCCGGATTCGCCGGAAAGGACACCCGAGGGTATTCCGTACAACGTTGGACTGTGGATTGGCCCCGACGGCAAACACGTGATTGCCGCGCTCAATCCAGGCACGTACAACGGCAACACCTATGTCGATCTTTCGCAGCCGAACCCCTGGTCGGCCGTTCCGCAGTTTTCGCTGGAAAAGTTGGAAGCCGGCGCGCCGGGCCAGCACCCGGGCTTGCAGCGCTTTGCGAGGACGCCGGAGCAGGACTGGGCCAGCCGCATCGCCCTCGATGGCAAGGTGACGGGAGTTTTTGCCGACTACCACTACGTCGGCACGGGTGATATTGGAGGCGCCACGGAGGAATCCACGGTCAAGCTCCTGGAGGCGATCGTCACCAAGCAGCGCACCGTCCTGCCCTTTCCGGAGGCTGTCCGGAAGTTGATGCCGGACAGCGGCCCCGTCCAGGTCGGCGAAGGCCCTGTCCACGTCGTCGAGTCGGCGGCTGACCAGATGTTCAACGACCTGTCGCCCGATATGACAACGCGGATGCCCACCTATACCGGGGACCTGGAACTCATCGGACATTCGGCCGGCTCGCTCACCTCGCAGGCATACCACAAGCAGTGGGTGATCCGGAACGAAGCGTTGGCCGACGATGCGGAGAAAAGTTCGTTGGCGGCGGCGTGGCTGGGCGGCCCCGCCTACCCGCAGAAGCGGCTGAACGATGCCTGGACGCTGGCGCTCGCCGGACACTTCCATGACGTTGCCGCCGGCACCGCCACGCCGCGCGCCTACCAGTACGCATGGAACGATGACATCATCGCGGGCAATCAGTTCGCGACGGTGTTTACGAACTCCACTGAAGCTGTGGCTTCGGCGATGGACACCTCAGGCGAGGGCGCGCCGGTCGTGGTGTTTAACGCCCTGAACGTTCCGAGGGAGGGTGTGGTTGAGGTTCAATCCGGCCTGAAGGGGCCGCTGATGGCCGTCGGCAATGGCGGGAAGATGCCTGTGCAGCATGACGGCGACAAGCTCCTGTTCGCGGCAAAGGCCCCCTCCGTGGGCTATGCGGTGTATCACCTGGTCCGCGGAGAAGCTTCTCACCGCGGCGGAGTCCATGCATCGGGATCGACGCTTGAAAACGAGCACTACAAGGTTGCGCTCAACGCCGAAGGCGATGTAGCGAGCATCTACAGCAAGGACCTGAAAAAGGAGATGCTGGCCGCGCCCGTGCGCCTGGCGCTTTCGAACGACACGCCGCGGCAGTGGCCGGCGTGGAACATGGACTTCGATCAGGAGCAGGCTGCGCCGCTGCGCTACGTCACAGGGCCGGCAAAGATCGAGGTTGTCGAGAATGGGCCCGTCCGCGCGAGCATCGAGGTTTCGCGCAAGGACGGCGACTCCTCCTTCAAGCAGACCATCAGTCTCGCGGCCGGTGATGCGGGAAAGGTCGTCGAGTTCGGGAATGTCATCGACTGGCGAGAGACGGCAGTCAACCTCAAGGCCGCCTTCCAACTCACCGCCTCCAATCCGAACGCGACCTATAACGAGGATGTCGGCGCCATCCAGCGGCCGAATGCGTTTGACCGTCAGTTCGAAGTGATGACCCATCGCTGGATCGATCTCACCGACACCTCGAACGCCTTTGGAGCAACGATCCTTACCGGTCCGAAGAACGGCTCCGACAAGCCGAACAACAACACGATCCGAGTGACCTTGCTCCGCACTCCCGGCATCAGCAAGGGAGGCCGCGGAAACAACTACATCGACCAGGCAAACCAGGATTGGGGACAACATCAGTTCACCTTCGGCTTTGCCGCTCACGCCCAGGGATGGCGGCAAGCTCAGACAGACTGGCTGGGGCAGGGCCTGAACGAGCCACTGCGCCCCTTTGTGACCGAGGCGCATGGCGGCCCGCTGGGCAAGACGTTCTCGCTGCTCACCGTCAGCAACCCCCGCGTTCGCCTGCTGGCGATGAAGAAGGCCGAGGACTCTGACGAGCTCATCGTCCGGTTGGTGGAACTCGATGGCAGGTCCCAGGCGAATGTGAACTTGAAGTTCCCGGCGCCGGTCGTTTCGGCGAGGGAGGTTGACGCGCAGGAGCGCAATCTCGCGGCCGCGCAAGTCTCAGGAGGCATGCTGGCCGCAAGCTTCGGGGCGTATGAGCCGAAGACCTTCGCCGTGAAGCTGGCGAAGCCGGCGGCCCAGACTGCGGAGCCGGCGTACGTCAGTCTTCCGCTCCCTTTCGATACCGTGGCCTCGACCAAAGATGGAACAAAGCCCACGGACGGCGGGTTCGACGGGGAGGGCAATACCTATCCCGCTGAGATGTTTGCGCCGTCGCTCACCTTCGACGGTGTTTCTTTCGATCTCAAGCAAGCCGAGGACGGGGGCGCCAGCGGAATGAGTTCGGACGGCCAAGCCATCCCGCTGCCCTCGGGTGACTACCAAAGGCTCTACATCCTCGCCTCCAGCCGTGACGGAGACCGCACTGCGGATTTCGACCTCGATGGCCGAAAGATCCCGGTGAAGGTGCAAGCCTGGAACGGCTTCATCGGTCAATGGGATACGCGCCTGTGGAAGAACGAGGATAACCGTGATTGGTCGATCTCAGCGAACCCCGGACCCTATCCGCCGGAAAACGTGAAGGAGAGGGAAGCGTGGCCCAAGACGCCGTCCTATCCCGAGGACTATGTGGGTCTGCGCGCAGGGTATATCAAGCCCGCGACCGTGGCATGGTACGCCTCGCATCATCACACGGCAGGGGGGCTCAACTCACCCTACCAGTACTCGTACATCTTCGCGTATGAGCTCGACATCCCCCGCGGCGCCCGCGAGTTGCGGCTGCCGAAGGACAAGAATGTGGTCATCTTCGGGATCGACGGTTATCGAGGCTATCCCAGAACAGCTCCTTCTATTCCTCTCTTTGACATGCTCGCGCGAGATACCGATGTATCAAGCAAAAACGGGCAGGACCGCTGATGGAGCGAATGCATGGCCTGCAACAACACCAGCTCAGAACGTACGCAAAAGTTTTTGCCTGAGCCAAGCCCGCGTGGGAGGGACCCTGGTTTGAGGTATCCACGACCATTGGCTCTAGTAGCGCGTGTGGCCTGAAGTTTGTTGCTCTTCCAGCATTTTTGTGAGGCGGTCGACGAGATCGGGCTTCCGCAGCCAGAGATTGTTGGTTTCGTGAGGGTCGTCGGCTAGATTGTAGAGCTGTCCCAGCGGGCCGCCCTCCACCGGCTCGACGTGCTCGGGCGGAGTGAAGCCGCCGCTGCCCAGGCCAAGCTCCAGCTTCCAGTCGCCTTCGCGGATGGTGAACATGCCGTCGTTGGATTGGTCGATGATGCTCTTGCGGATGGGCGCATGCTTCTGCGCGAGCCAGATGGGCAGGTTGTTGAAGCTGTCTTCGCCGGCGTTGTCAGGAAGCGGGATGTGCAGCACGGCGGCAAGCGTGCCCATGAGATCGGTGAGCGAAGCGGTTTCACCGGTGACGGTGTCCGGCGCGACGTGCCCGGGCCAGCGCACCATGAACGGGATGCGATGGCCGGCCTCCCAGACATCAGCCTTTTCGCCGCGCCAGTCGTCATTGGCGCGGTGCCCGGTGCGTTTGATGTCTTCGGCGGCCCACCACGCGCCGTTGTCGCTGGTGGCGATGACAATGGTGTTTTCGTCGAGCCCGGCCTGCTTGATGGCCGCCAGGACGCGACCGATCATGGTGTCGACTTCAACCACGTAGTCGCCATAATCGCCGGCTTTGGACTTGCCGCGGAACTCCGGCAAGGGCAGCCAGGGGGTGTGCGGCGCCGGCAGGGCTACATAGAGGAAGAACGGCGTGTCTGGGGTTTTGGCGCGCTGCTGGATGATGTCCACGGCCTTTTGCGTGATGGTGGGAAGCACCTGGGGGAAATCGAAGTGCGGAGCACGGAGACCTGCCCGCCAGAAGACGCCGCGCGGGGGCTGCTTTTGGCCGGGATCTTGGACGGTGGGGGCCTCAACCACGTGCTCGTTTTCAAAGTAGTAGTACGGCGCCATGTCGAGCGAGGCGGGTATGCCGAAGAAGTAGTCGAAGCCGTGCGCATTGGGTCCCGGGGTGAGGGGCTTGGAGAAGTCCTTTATTTCGTCGTTGCCCAGGCCGAGGTGCCACTTGCCGACGCCCGCCGTGTAATATCCGGCGGTCTTGAGCATGGAAGGCACGGTCATGCGCCCTTCCTCGATAAGGTTGGAGGCGTTGCCGCCGAGGACGCCTTTCTTAAGCCGGGAACGCCAACAATAACGGCCGGTGAGGATGCTGTAGCGGCTAGGCGTGCATACCGCCGAAGAGGCGTGCATGTCCGTAAAGCGGAGACTCTGCCGCGCAAAGCCATTGAGCACCGGCGTAGGGATTTCGGATTGCGGGTTGAAGGCGTCGATGTCGCCCCAGCCAAGGTCGTCGGCGAGGATGTAGACGACGTTCGGGCGCTTTGCAGCGGTGGCGCTGGCGGGAGCGGACGCGAGCGCGGGTTGACTCAGCAGGGCGGCTGTAGCGCCCAGTCCGGTGCAGAAGGTGCGGCGAGTGAGCGGGCGGTTCATGCGGGTTCCATGGGCAGGCAGGATGGTGGCGCTTCCACGCGGGCGGCAACGGATTCATCGTATCGCATGGATTGTGTGGTTCGCGACGTGGTCTAGGGAGGCTCTGATTAAGTCTTGCTATCGGGAAGGGCATGGCTTCAGCCATGCCGTAAGTGTCCTCCTTGCAACGCGCCTTTAGGCGCTGAGGTCAGCTCGATGCTGCTCTGGGTACTTGATCAGACCTTCCCTAGGCGGTGAGCTTGGGGGCGCAAGCCATGCGCTCGGGCCAAAAAGCTGGCCAGAAATGGGGCACCCGCATGTGGGCCACCAGCCGGAATAGGATGCATCAGCCGATCTCAATCTTTCCTGTCCAGTGCGGCGCCTCGTCCGGGCCGGGGGTGGCATAGTGCGGATCCAGCGCGAGGATTGCGATGTCGTCACCGACGCGCTTCACGGAAAGAGGGACAAGGGTGAGCCCGACGGGGTTGATCGTGAGCGCATCGTCACCCGTGTCCAGCTTTTCGATGCCTTCGGCGGGTACCGCCGGCTTGTTCGCGTTAGGAAAGGCGGTGCACCACCAGCGACCCTGCTTGTCCTGAAATGGGGTGCCATGGCCGAGGAAGCGACCGGCGAGCCGGCGCTTGCCGTAGGGACCGGTGATCTTGTCGGCGACGGCGTAGTAGAGGTTATACGTGCCCTTGCGCCAGCGGCTGGTGGACCATCCTGTTCCGAAGAGCACATACTTGCCGTCGATCTTGAGAATGGTGCAGCCTTCGTGGCCCATGGCGTCGGAGTCCGCGGGCTTGAGCTGCGTCGGGGGCGCGGCGTAGCCGGACCAGTCCGGCTTGAGCGGCGCGATGGCGGTATTGCCCCAGATCATCCACCAGGTTTTGTCGTCGTCCTGAAAAAGGGACGGATCGTGGCGCAGGCCGACGCGGTCGCCCATGGGGCTGGACCACGGACCGTGGAGATCGGATGTTTCCGAGAGCATCAGGGCCGCGCCCACGGCGGGACGCAGCGGCGGCGGCACGGTGAAGACGAGCCCCCAGCGGCCGTCTTCGCGCTGGTGCAGCTCGGGCGCCCAGACATGCCACTGGCGTTCGGGTGTCGCTTCAAAGGCCGCGTGTGCGGTCTTGAAGTAGGGCGTCTCCTTGAGTGAGGTGAGGTCGCCGAGGTCTTCCCACGCAACGAGGTCGCGGCTGCGCCAGGCACGGACGTGCCAGCCCGGGCCGGTTTTATCGCCGGGGACAAAGTCCTTTTCCGCTTGGGGAGGGAGCGTGGTGCCGGTGAGATAGAAGTAGCCGTCCTTGCTCAGGAAGATCATGGGGTCGCGCAGCCAGCCGGTCTTGACCAGCACCGCGCGATCATGGGCGGCGAGCGCTTTGCGGATGGCGTCCGTGGTCTCCGCGGCCCCGGCGCGCAAGGCAAGGGCGCACACCGATACAGCCGATTGGACCAGAAAGTGGCGGCGCGTTGTGACGTTCATCTAAGTACCTCGACCTGTTACATGCTGTGGATCTAGAAGGTCTACCGCAATGGGCAGCCCATCTGGGAAGAGTACATGCATAGCAAAGTGACGATCTCATCAACCCGGCTGTTTGCGTACACTCGCCGGCAGTAATGGAGCTGCAAACCAGGAGCGGCGCCGCCCACCAGCGGCAGCGCTCTCCTACACCCTCCGGCTGTCGATTTTCACACTCCTGCGCGGCTTTTCTTGCACTCTGGCAATCGCGATGAGTCCTGATTGACAAGGTTTACATTCCGGCTCTAAAGTGATACCCGCTTGACACATCCCACTCCCAGCCCCCGGAGACACGGCACATGAACCCAAATACGGCAAGTGTTTCAATGAAATCGGTTGCATCGACTGCACTGTTCTGTGTTTTTGCCCTGGGCGCCACGGCGGCTGCATCCGCGCAAGGCGCCTCTCCAGCAATGGGCTCCAATGCGGCCTCGAACCCCTATGCCGTTGCGGGTGAACAGTTTCTTTTGCAGCTCCAACAGAACTTTCTCCAGACCACACCTCCCAAAAACGGCTTCACTTTGCCGCTCTATGCAGACGCTATTGACCCGCTCACTGGAACGCAACTCACCGGCAACGCCAAATTATTTACCCAGGAGAACATGATCCGTGCCCTCTACTGGGGAGCCCAAGTGAACCCGGCCGATTTTAAGCCGCTGCTTTCCAATTCAGTCAATCAATTGGGCTGGAATGAGTATCAGAGCGCGTATGGAGAGTGTTTCGGGACAACCGCGAACGCGACCTGCTTCTTCGACGATAATGCGCAGCTCGCCGGCACCCTCATGGATGTCTACCTGCATGTATTGCCCACCGCGCAGGTTTACACCGACTCTAGCGTCGCCCTGAACTATGTCTTGAGCAACACCGATGCTCAAGGCGGCATTCCCCAGACCCCCGCTGGTCTGGGGATGGGGAATTTTTACATGAATCCCGTGGTCGAGAGCGGACAGACGGAGGTAAATTACGGGACCGTCTTCAACAACAGCAGCGATGTCGCCATCGGCCTCAACTACTTCAACGAGGTCAACAATCCGGCTCTCGGGCTCATCAATAGTGCCGGTCTGTTTATTGGCGGCACGCAATTCGTGAACGGGGCGTGGGTGCCGAACAAGGTAGCCCCGCTCGCCGGGGAATCGGCCAACGTGTCACTCCTTGCGCTGGCACTCTACCGGAACACAGGCAATCCGCAGTATCTAACGTATGCGGAAAACCTGGTAAATCTCATGGCGGAGAAGTGGGTTATACCTACGAACGGCGCTGTGAGCCAGGATGCCGTGAACGGCGGCTACGCTCTCGTCAACGTCTTATGCCAGCTTTATGAGACCGATCACAATGTAACGTACTTCAACGAGGCGAAGAGCATTATTGATTTTATCCTCAATAACAACCGTGATACAGCAGGGTACTTTTCCAACGGAACAAGCGGTACCGCCAGCGACTGGAACCAGGTGCGGACCGGCATGCCGCCGGACGCCGTCACCACCCTGCTGACCCAGTCGGCCGCAGCCGCTGCCGTCTTGGAATTCGCCTACGTCGATTTAAATTACCCGCCGACGCCGGGGTCGGTTGACCTGCAGACCTCGATGGCGGTGGCCACGACGGGCACAGGCTACACGGAGACGCTGACGGTGACTAACAAGGGCACCGCCGTGGCTCCGACCGTGCTCGTCACCTCGGCCACGCTTGGCTCTGCCGCGGGCTCCACCCTTCCCGCCCTGCTTGGAGACCTGCAGCCGAACGCGTCCGCCTCCGTCACGCTCACCTTCCCGGGCTCCGCGGGCATGGCCAACTTCTCGACCGCTGAGCGCGTCGCCGGCACGTACAGCGGCGGCACGTTTGGCGCCACGCTGCGCACCACCCTGCCGTAACTCATTACATCGTCCTTGGGAGAAGGGGCTTGCCCATCTTCCAAGGACGGGCCGGCAATACGGAGCTTCGAAGATGATGAACGCAAAAATCTTTCTCGCCCTGTTCTTCGCCCTGCTGCTTTGTTCCGCCAGGGCTAGCTACGCACAATTCACTTCGGCCGATGCCGACACTCTTATGAACAGCTTTCAAGCCAATTACTTCGTCAGCAAAGGCAGCGGCAGCGGCTATTACAGCGCGCAGTATGCCACCAGCGCCAACACAACCGGGCCGGGCTTCTGGACGGAAGCGGAAGAGATTGAAGCCACCGAAGATGCCGCGCTGCGCAACAGCGCCTACGTCCCCCTCGTGACTTCCCTGCTGAACGGTTTTCTCGTCAACCACACCGCCAATTGGACCTCCGACATATACAACGACGATATGATGTGGGCCACCATCGCCTTCGCTCGCGGCTACCAGATCACCGGCGTGCAGAACTTCAAGACAGTGGCCAAATCGAACTTCGACCTCGCGTACGCCCGAGGCTGGGATACGACCAACGGCGGCCTTTGGTGGAACACCAAGAACAATGTGAAGCTCGCTTGCGTCGAGGGCCCCGGAGCTGTTGCCGCCTATCTGATCTATCAGCTCTACAACGATACGAGTTATCAGCAGAAGTCACTGGCGATCGTTCAATACGAAATCGCCAATTTCTACAATTTAACGGGCAACGGCGCCATCATGGACAACAACATGCCGGGCACCGGAGACTATGTCACTACAACCTATAACCAAGGTATTTTCATTCGCGCCGCCGAACTCAATGGCTATCTCAGCCAGGCGAACTCCGTTGCTCAATACCTGATGACGATGGGAGCCACCACTCCTACTTCAAACGGGTACCACATCCTCAACAAGTACGGCGACGAGAATAACAACTCGGGCTTCAATTCCATCGCCATACGCTGGGCCGCCGACTACATGCTGGACTATAACCTCCAGAGCACCTACCTGGCTTGGCTGCAGGCCAACGCGTCAGCGGCATGGGCTGTGCGCGACACTAGCCAACAGCTCTCTTGGCAGGATTGGCACGACCAGACGCCCACCGGCGAAGTGCTCCAGTCATGGGACTGTATCAGTTCTGTCGACGCACTTCAGGTCGTTCCCGCAGCGGGTTCGGTGGACCTGCAGACCTCGATGGTGCTGACAACGACGGGGGTGGGCTACATGGAAACGCTGACGGTGACCAACAAGGGCACCGCCACGGCTCCGAGCGTGACCGTCACTTCGGCCACACTTGGTGCTGCCGCGGGCGCCACGCTTCCCGCCCTGCTTGGCGACCTGCAGCCGAACCGGTCCGCCTCCGTCACGCTCACCTTCCCCGCCTCCGCCGGCGCGGACAACACAGCGACCGCCGAGCGCGTCGCCGGTACGTACTCCGGTACGTACACCGGCGCGCCCGGCGGCACGTTTGGCAGTACGATGCGCACCGCCCTGCCGTAACTCTTACCCCTGGAAGAAGGATTCGCTCATCTTCCAAAGATGAGTCACCTATATCGCTTTACCAGCACAACGATCCCATGCTCGAGGCCGACTTCATGAAGAAGCTTTCCTTTGCCCTACTTGCCGTCACAGGCGCTCTTGTTTCCGCTGCTCCCGCTTTGGCTGACACCGTGAACTATAGCCTCACCACCG
This sequence comes from Granulicella sp., assembly GCA_965276885.1. Classification (GTDB taxonomy): domain Bacteria; phylum Acidobacteriota; class Terriglobia; order Terriglobales; family Acidobacteriaceae; genus Granulicella. The sequence goes on from OZ255702.1 coordinate 1,072,655, forward strand.
TCGACCCCACCGTTGCCGCCGGCGGCACCGTTGCCTTCAACAGCTCCATCGTGGCTCCGTCCGGCAACACCGGCAGCATCTCGATCCTTTCCGACGCGTTCTCATGCCAAGCCGGCTGCACGATCGACGACACGGACTTCAACAACACACCCTTCGAGCTCGCTCCGGGCATGAGCTACATGGGGCCGCTGTTCACCGCGACAACCCTGAGCACGGATGCCGCGGACGTTTACGCGGGCTCCTTCGATATCAACTTTGCCGACGCCCTGGGCAACACCTTTACCGACAGCGCACCTTTCGACATCACCGTGGGCTCGTCCGCGTCCGTAACGCCGGAGCCCGGCTCGTGGCTGCTGCTGAGCACCGGCTGCTTGGCCGGTGTTTGGCTGCTGCGCCGCCGCGAGTATCCAGTCTAGACCTGGCTAGAGGCCCTCTTTTGTTGCAGACTCATTCGTGTTTTTCCGTTTGCGAATAGTGGTCTGGACGTTGCAGGTGCCACCGGCCAAAAGGGTTTTGTAATTATCCAACTGCGGATCATGGGTCTTCACCATGTAATCCATGAGGATGTCCTGGAGCCGTTTGATCTCCGTCCGGTAAGCCGGATTGTTGATCCCGTTTTCGCGCTGGTCGGGATCTTTCTCCAGGTCGTAAAACGCCATTGGATAGCCGGCGACATACTGGTCCACCCGTTTTTTAATCCGGGGATTGGTTTTCGCCGCCTCGACCATTGCCTTGAAGGAAAGGCCACCCATGGAATCAATTCCGAAGAGCCGGTTTTTTCCGTCGCTCCATGGCGTGATCACAAAGGCGCTCTTTTTCGTTTGCACCACCCGCATGGGAAATTGGTTGCCGGAGGCGACGCCATTGACGTTGTTGATGATGTAATCACGATCTTTCTGTTTTTCACCCCGGATCAGAGGCATCCATGAACGGCCATCCATCTCCGGTTTTCCCGCACCGAGAAGTTCCAGCACCGTCGGCATGATATCCGTGCTTTGAGTCATCTCCGAGAACGTCCGCGGGGAGCCCATGCCAGGCCAGCGGATCGTCACAGGGCACCACGAGCCGTTCCGGTAACAGGTCGCCTTCGATAAGGGAAACGGCATGCCGTGGTCAGATACAAACAGAATGATCGTGTTGTCCATCTCGCCCGATGCTTGGAGGGCGGCCATCGCCTTGCCAAAACTCAAGTCGAGCCTTTGCACGGCGTTGTAGTACGTGGCGAGTTCCTCACGAATGGGCGGCAGATCTTCAAGGAACGAGGGCACAGTTACCTGTTCCGGCGTAATTTTGTTCGGGACATCGTCAATGGGACTTCCGTTGCTGGCCCAGTCTGCGCCTTGTCCCTCGGGACCGCTTTCCTTGTTCAATCGTGGCCAGGGACGATGCGGATCCCGCGTGTTGCAGTTGATGAAGAAAGGCTTTCCCTGCGCCCGCGCCCGCTTAATGGCTTCGGCCACCTGATCTTCAATCATGGGCGGATTCCGCCCTGAATCATTCGTGGAATAATCCCAGGGGAAACAGGAGGGCGGCTGCATGTGTTCGAGCTTGTTGAACGCCGCTAGGAAATAGCCCTTCTCCTTCAGCACGGTGGCCAGCGTGGGCACTCCCTCATTAATAGGGTTGAAGCCCAAGCCGCCGCTGCGCTGTGGCCACAGGCCGGTCATCATCGCTTCCCGCGAGGGCTGGCAAATCGGCGCCGCATCGTGATTGTCGGTAAAGCGATGCGCCGTAGCGGCAAAAGCATCCATGTTGGGCGTGGGTTTGAGCGGATTGCCCATCCAGCCGGGCATGAAGCCGTTCATATCGTCGGCAGTCATGAAAAGCAAGTTCATGGGGCGTTTGCTCTTCGGTGATTTGCTCAACGTTTGAGCCAGTGCCTCGGGCCACGGGGTTGCTCCCGCCAGAAGAATCAGACCGCTAGCCGACTTAATAAATTTTCGTCTATCCATGGAAATCCTTCTTATTGTTCCTGCTTTAAAACGGGCTCTTGGCGAGCACCCATGTTGTCGCTGCCTAGCGCGGCGACTAGAACTGCAACTTAGCCGAGAACTGCCAGATCCGCGGCCCCGCGTCGCCAGTGATCTGCGGGACGTTCGTGTTGAGCACGGTCAGGCCGGTCCTGGGATTGTTGAGGTTGACGTTGCCGAAGGCGTTGAATGCCTCGGCGCGAAAGAGAAGCCTGAGGTTCTCGTAAAGGGAGAACTCTTTGAATAGAGCGAGATCCGTATTGATGTTGCCCGGACCTACCAGGCTGCGCTGCTGCTCGTCGCCGTAGGGGCCGGTCGGCACCGCGAAGGCCGCCGGGTTGATAAATTGCTGGATCTTCTGAGCGCGGGAGCGTGAGTTGGAAAGGTACGGATTGCCCACCACATCCGCGCGGTCGTTGACGGTTCCATCCAGGTTGGTGTCCACTTGCGAAGTAACGGCGAAGGGGTTGCCGGATTGCAAGCCCGTGATGCCGCTGATGTGCCAACCATTGATGGCCTCCCGGCCCAATGCGCCGAAACGATGGACCTCGGGCAAGAGGTAGTCATAGGAGGCAACAAAGCGTTGCCGAAGATCGATGGGCAATGGCCCGTAGTCCAGGGCGATATCCGCTTGATCGACGATCGGCCCCGAGTAGCCGAGCGATTTGCCCCACACATAGCTCAACCGCATGGTGAGTTTTCTGCCTAACCGGCCTCGCAGGCTCGCCTGCAGACTCTCATAGGTATCGTTATCGATATTATCGTTGAGTTGGATCATTTGGAAGGTATAGGTCTTTGGCGTCGGCTCATAGGGGCGCCTCGCATTGAGGCCGGCCGCGGTTGTGGCGGCGCCGGGCACATAGGCGGGCGTGTTGATGTCGTGCTGCAGATAATTTTTGCGCGTGGCGTTGCCGACATACCCAATCTGCATGGAGAAACCGGCAGACAATTGCTGTTGGATGTTGAGGTTGTACTCCTCCACGTAGGGAACGGCGCCGCCGCTCGTGGGAACGGCGAATACGGTTGTTCCGGAGACGAACCGGGGGTTCGCCGGGTTGTAGACGAAGGGAAAAGGATCGGCGGCGGGAGCGTACGGAGTCACCAGGTTCAGGGGTTTATTGGTTGTAACGCTGGCCACGTAGGGCTGCTGCTGCTGCATTCCGGTCTGGATCTCCGCCTGGTCGAAGTAGAAGATGCCGTAGCCGCCGCGCACGCTGGTGCGGCCGTTGCCGAACACGTCGAAGGCAAAGCCGACCCGCGGTGCGAACCGGGTGTATGAGGTAGCGTAGACGCCGGCCGGTATTCCCGGATCGCCCCCAAAGAGCAGGCCCAGAGGAGCCCCGGGCACGACTTTGGACTGTACGTTGGGGGCGAAGGTGCCGTAGAGCCCGCTGCCTGGAAAAGGCGGAAAGACCTCCCAGCGGACGCCGAGGTTCACGTTGAGGCGGGGCCGGATCTGCCAGTCGTCCTGAGCGTACAGAGCTGGGTCAAAAGAGTGCTGGCGCTGGATGGAGCTGCTGGTCTGCACCAGCATGTTGGCTTTTCCCAGAAGAAAGTCGGCAAGGGCATTTCCGGGAATCGTTTTTCCGTTGACTGTGGCTTGGGTTGCGGCGCCGGTAAAGGTGAAATTTGCGCCTGCGGTTTTGTTGCCATTTGCCGAATACTTCTCCCATACATAGGAGCCGCCGACCTTGATGTCGTGGTGGCCGCGGGTCAGATTGACCGTATCGAACGCGCCGAAAGCCTGCTGATCGTTATCGTTGGGGCCGGCGGCAGCCGGGCCCATCTGCCAAAAGCCATTGATGATGAAGACGGGCGGGGAAAAAATTGGACCGCCCTCCCCTGCCTGGCTGCCGATACTGGCCAAGGTGTTATTGGTGGTATTGGCCTGAATATACCGGTTCTGCACATAAAAGGCGCGGAAGGAATTTACCGTGCGAGGCGAGAGGATCCATGTATCGCCCGCCACGATATTATCCTGGACCTCGTTGTCGACCGACCCGGCGTAGCTGTAGATCTGATTGCCGCCGGAGCCCGGGGCATTCTGGGTTCCGTGCTGGGTGAAAAACATCAGCTCGATGGAGTGACTCTGAAAACCATGGTAGTCCAGCCGTGCCGTACCCTGGTTGACGAGCTGGTCGCCGTTCCCCGTCTGCTGCACGGTTTGATTCAAGGTCGAATCGTATACGGGAACAAACTTGAGGAGATTGGCCGCCACGGGATCGATCGCCGAGGGGCAGATCACGTACTTCACTCCATTGCAACTGACGTTTTGTGGGAGCGTTTTGCTTTGACGGAAATCTCCGGTGCGCTCCAGGGCCGTGGCCGTGACGATGGCCGTGGCCGGTATGTTGGCGGCTGTGTGGTAGATCGTGTCCTGGTAGTCCACAAAGAAAAACGCCTTCCCGTTCTTCAAAAGCGGACCGCCGAAGTTGCCCCCGATCTGATTCTGCTTGAGCGGGGCTACGCTTTGGAGGAAGTAATCCTTGGGGTCGAATATGTTGTTGCGGATGTAGTCGTAGGCCTCTCCATGGAAGTTCCGGGTGCCCGAGCGGGTGATCACATTGACTACAGCGGCCGGGGTGCGCCCGAACTCCGCGTCGAAGTTGCTGGTGATCAGGTGAAATTCCTGCAGCGCATCCGGGTTCGGCACCGCATTGCCTGCCGCCCCGTCCTTGAAGACATTGTTATAGGAGCCGTCGAGATAGAAACTCACCATATTCGCCGGCAAGCCATTCACGCTAAAGCTGGTGCCGTTCAGGTTTCCGGTCAAAGGAGGGGCGCTGATATTCGTCACCCCCGGCACCGTCGTCACCAGACTGTACGCGTCCCGGTTCGCCGAAGGCAGTTCCTCCAACTGCTTCTGGTCGATCGTCGTCGCAATCTGGGCCTCACGGGTATCCACCAAGGTCACGCCCGCTTCGACGCTTACATCTTCCGCGGCGCTGCCGACGGGGAGGCTGAACACTACGTGTACGTTGTCGTTCGCGGCTACCCGAACGCCGGTCTGGGTCAGGTTCTTGAATCCCGTGGCCGTGGTCGAGACGCTATAGTCGCCCGGATCCACGGTCGCGAAGGTGTAGGCTCCGGACTGGTTCGTGACCGTAGTCTGCGCCACCCCGGTCGCGGTATCCACGGCTTTGACCGTGCAGCCGGGGATCACCGCACCGCTCGGGTCGGTAACCGTTCCATAGATGGTTCCGGTGGTCGACTGAGCATGCATCGTTAGGGCGATCGCGAACAGCGCGATCGCCGCCAGTGTGCTCAAAACTGTTCTTAAGGTATGCCGCACAGAAAACCTCCAAAATGAAACACAACTAAGCTTGCTGTAATCGTTTGCAGCAATGTAGCTTTAGACGAGTATCCTTGTCAAGGGATCTGCCCCTTGCGGAGGGCTGACCTCCCCGCCACCTTCCTCTGGCAGCCGCCCGCTGCGTCCTGGCCAGCTTGTCTGCTTCGCGCCGGGCGGCCCGTTCCTCTCTCTGTGCGAAGATCAGCACCCTCTCTTCGCTGTGCGTGGATCTGCCCGTGGAGAGAACGGCGCTACCGCGCTACCGGTTGTTGCCCGATTTTTCTTCCTCCAGATCGAGGGAATACAGGTCTCCGGTCGCGGCTCTCGAGCGAACGATGGGAGCGTCGCCCGGTGTCAGTCCGGAAAAAAAGTAGTCGGTCGGTGAATCGGGAAAGTTGGCCAAGCTTGTGACCTGCTGCAGCCGGCCATCTGGAACCGCGACCCGATAAATTGGCTGCGTCTTGGCCAGAGAGGCGTGGAAATAGATAGATCCGCTGTTGGCTGCCCAGACCGGATCGGCCGCCGTTGTCTGAGCGAGCGTCTTCCAAGCCTCCGTCGCAAGATTGAACAGAAGCAGCTGATGTTGATCGAGCGACAATGCTGCGATGTAGCGGCCATCTGGTGACCAGCGCGGGCTGAAGAGGCCATTTGAACCTGGAACTGAGGTGATGGCCCCGGTCTGGACGTTAAGGACCTCCAAGAACCGAGGTGCTCCTTCATTACCCATGGTATCGTTCAGTCGGCCAAAGACGATCTGCTGGCCGTCCGCGGACCACGACGGGTCCGCCGCGTTCCGGCTGTCCGTGGGCAGATGCTGCACCGTCCCGCCCTCGGCGGAAACGAGGTAGAGTTGCCAGGCTTTGCCCGGCTCCTTCGCCATCAGGGCCAGCTGCTGGCCGTCCGGTGACCACTGTGCAAGAAAAACCTGCAGGGAGTTCGGGGTGAGTTGGATTCGCTCCGATCCATCTGCCTTCGCCCGCCAGGCCCGGCCCGACTGAGTTACCCAAACAACCCATCGCTGGTCGCGCGAATACGATATCCGGCTCGCATCGCGCAGGAAATCCTCTTCCGGTACAAAACGCGACTGCGCAGCGTCGTACCGCTCCAGCCTGGACTGACTATCCAGTCCGAGGAAATAGATACGGCTGCCATGGCTTGGAGCTACAGGCGCGACGAAGTTCAACGGACCATCCGTGACCCTTACAGGCGGGGAAGCAGCTTTGCCGTCCAGCCGCCAAAGGTCGGTCTCATCGCCCTGGCTGGCTTGGAACACGAAATACTTTCCCTCGTCGGCCCATACACCGCAGCACTGGGAGGGAGACCGGTCCCCGGCATTCAGGACCATGCGCAAGTGCTTGCCACCACGATCCATCTGCCATAGGCCCATCGTGTGCCGTAGAGGATCCAGCACGGTAAAGCGCAGCAAACTTCCGTCGGGCGACCAGCGCAACCATAGAGCCCTGCCGGGCAGTGTGGCAAATAATGTCGATGCTCCGCCTTCCAGCTGGTGTATGACCAGCTGGTTACCTGCCGCATACAGGATGCTCTTACCGTCCGGCATCCAAGTGGCGTCATGTGCGAGCACATTGGGCAGCCGGAGAGCGCTTTCGCCGCCGGTGGGCGCCAGCCAGAGCGGCTGCTCAGACTCAGGGGAAAGGTGGTTGCGCAGCAAAAGATTGGACAGATCGGGGGAAAGATCACCCAACATGGGCGAAGCGATCTCATTGGGTAAAACGATGGGCTCCACCGCCCCGGAGTGAATGTCCACACGAGACAACGTCGTCCGGCCGTTCGTCAGCAGCGGAACAAAGATCCGCAGGCCATCGCTGGCTGAAGCAGGCATACTTTCCATGCCGGGCGTCCCCGGCGCGATATTTCCCAAATGCGTCAGACGATCAACCCGCAACAAAGGCGCAGCGGCAGTAACTTCGCGGCGCGCGGCTAGGAGCAATGTCAGCAGGACTCCCAAGCTGAACGCTAGAAACAGTCCCGCGATCAGGCCAGAGCGCGTCCACGAGCGTTTTAGCGGCACAGGCTGGCTTTGCACCGGAACTGGACCGGGCGAGGGCAGCGATTCCGCTGGAAGAGAGTTTTGTGGAGGAGCGCCAAAGCTCCCGGCAGGCGAGTGCTTTAATGCCTCGGGGACAGGCAAGGGAGCGTCCGCCTCAGCAGCTGCCATGGCGGCCGACGGACGCGATACACCGGAAACAGGCGCAATGAAGCGGTAGCCACGCCCAGCAACGGTCTGAATGAATCGAGGGTTGTCGGCCTGATCGGCAAGCGCCTCACGGATCTTGTTCACGGCCGTGCCGATGGACTGATCGAAATCCCCCACCGCGTCTTTGCCCCAAATGAGCGCCTGCACCTCTGCCCGGGTAACAAGCTCGCCCGGGTGCTCAAGCAAGGCGGCCAGCACCTTAAAAGGCTGGTTTTGCAGACGTACCCTCCGACCCGCCTTCCAAAGCTCGCCTGTATGCAGATCAGCCTCATAGAGTCCGAAGCTGACGCGCCCTCCGATTTGTTGCTCTGAAAGCATATGGATACTCCCGCGGACTATGTACCCCCTGGCAATTGGGCCCCATCATCTTACTTGACCCGTCCAAGACCCCTCAAGCTGTTAAAGCGTTTTCCTAACTGTTGCAATGAAGCAGCTTAAGGGTCTATGCCCGCTTGAGAAAGAGAGTACCTCCGGTCTATTGCGTAAATGGACCCGATAGAGGGAAAGTCCTCCCTGTCACGGAACAGGTGAATTTTGCCTATGGCTGCTGAGGCTGCCCGCGCGCCAGGGAACCTCGGTGTACCAGCAATGAGAACGGAAGGGCTGTTCGCGAGTACGAAGATCGGACAGCAGAATCTCTGGAGAGCCGCACGATGTTTAACTCAAAGAAGAACGAAGCAAAGGTTTCGATTTCCAGAAGCGCCAGCCTGGCACTTCTATGCCTGACGATAGCGGCCGGCCCCATTGGGATGGCGGGAACGGCCATGGCGCAGTCCGATAACGGGACCATCGTCGGCACCGTCGCTGACCAGACAGGCGCCGTGGTGCCCAACGCCGCCATTCAGGTCACCAATATCCAAACAGGCTTGAAGTTCCAAGCCACCTCGAATGGTTCAGGCGAGTTCCGTATCCCAGCCGTTCCACGTGGCGACTACCAGGCGGCCATTACCGCCGCCGGCTTTCAAAGCCAGGCAGTCAACTTCCAGGTACAGGTAGCCAGCACGCAGACCCTTGATCTTAAGCTCGCCATTGGCACGACGGGCCAGACCGTGGATGTGACCGACGCGGCGCCTCTGGTGAATACCACCAACGGCAACATCGGCGCAGTGATCGAGGGCAAGCAGGTTACGGACCTCCCTCTCAATGGCCGCAACTTCACCGGTCTGGCGCTTCTAACCCCCGGCGTCACCCGTGGCGCTTATGGCGACGGCGCCAGCGGCGTTAACGGCAACGCCGAAAGCTTCCGCAACAACGAAAGCGGCGGAGCGTCACTTTCGGTGAACGGGCTTCGCCCCCAGGCCGACAACTTCCTGCTCGACGGCCTGGACGACAATGACTCGCTGTTCAACACCATCCTGGTCTTTCCCAACATCGATGCCACCCAGCAGTTCAAGGTGGATACCAGCGTCGCTCCGGCAGAGTACGGCCGCGCCGGCGGGGCTATCGTCTCCAGCTCGCTCAAGGGCGGTACCAACGCCTTCCACGGATCGCTCTTCTGGTTCTATCGCAGCGGCAACTTCGACGCGAACCCGAGCTACCGCTTCCTTGGCGCGCCGGCCAGCCCGAATCCATCCTTTAACCGCAATCAACCCGGTCTCTCCGTCGGCGGCCCCATCCTCAAGAACAAGCTGTTCTTCTTTGGCGACTACCAAGCCTATCGCGAAAGCGTGCCGATCAACCCCTACTATCTCACCGTGCCCACGGCGCTGATGCGCACAGGAAACCTAAGCGAGCTGCTCGCTTCGTCGCCGAACTTCGACGCAACGAACGGTCCATCGGTTGATTCTCAGTTTTCAGAGCCATACTGCCTGATCCACGCCGGCGTGAAGAATTATGTCAAGAATGGACAGATCTACAATCCGGCGAATTGCGCGCCGATTCCCGGCAACAACATCGCTGCCGCGGGCGTAGGCATCAACCAGGCCGCGCTGAATTACTTCAACGCCTATCCCACTCCAACGCGCGCCGGTGTGGCGAATAACTTTCTCGCGCACGAGCAGCAAGCCACGAAGTACAACACCTTCGATGTCAGGTTTGACTACACGGCCTCCCCGCACGACGTGCTCTTCGCACGTTTCAGCTATGACAACTCCACCACCAGCAAGACGCCGGAGTTGGTCACCCTGCCGTCCGGCTTCGGAACCGGTTCCTCTTACGTGCACGCCCGCTCCTACGCTCTGGGCTACACGCACACCTTTACGCCCAACATCGTCAATCAGTTCCTGCTCGGTTATAACCGTGACAACTATGGCTACCAGCCCCCGTTCTACGGTGAAGCCCTTGCAGCCTCTCTCGGCATCGTCAATGCCAATCGCAGCATGGAAACCAGCGGTGGCGCTCTCATTGGTGGCAACTCCGGCATCGACTACACCGGCGATTACGGCCTTTACGCCGTGCCCCAGAACACGATCGAGCTGAATGACAGCGTGGATTACACCCACGGCCACCACTCCTTCCGTGTCGGCGCGACCGGCATTCTGCGTAACACGGAATTTTTCCGCCCCATTGCCGGCAAGGGCTACTTCAACTTCGGCAATGGCGACTTCACCGGCTTTCCCACCGCCGAAATGCTGATCGGCTTCACGGATAACTACACCATCGGCGCGCAGAACGGCTATTTCAGCAACATCGCCTACGAAGATGGCTTCTTCGCGCAGGATTCCTGGCGCGCCAGCCAGAGATTGACCCTGCAGCTTGGCGTTCGCTATGACATCCTGACCCGGCCGTACGAAGTGCAGAACCGCCAGGCATCGTTTGACATCAATCGCGCGGACGCCACCTATGGGCAGGTGCTGATGGCCGGTCAGAACGGCGTCTCACGCTCCATCATCAACAATGACTTCACGAATGTGGCCCCGCGCATCGGCTTCGCCTATGACCTTACCGGCAACGGACGTTCCGTGGTTCGCGGCGGCTATGGCATGTTCTATTTCCCGGACTACGGCGGCATCGGCAATCAGCTTGGGCAGCAGCCTCCATTCGGCGGCAGCGTTGCGTATAACGCGCAGAACGGCTACTGCGTCACCTTCACCGGGCAAATCGCGACACCGGGTTCGACCTATGGCTGCAGTCAGTCCGCACAGCAGGCTACGGCGCTGCCCGCGCCTGGCTTTCCAAACTTCAATCCCGCAGCACCGCCAGCCGGGCTCAGCACACTGGCCGTCAATCGCAACGATAAAAGTCAGACGATCCAGCAGTTCAATCTCCAGCTTGAAAAGCAGGTCGGCAAGTCCGATGTGTTGGATGTGGCCTACGTCGGAACCACATCCAGCCATCTCTCGACCTATTACAACTACAACATCTATCAGTTTGGCACCGGGCTGCAGAACTTCCCCAACTTCGGCGGCATCACCTACAACAACTACAACGGCAACTCCAACTACAACGGTCTGCAGGTTCACTATGAGCATCGCCAGGGCACCGATCTGTTGATTACCGGATCGTATGCTTTGTCGCATGCGCTGGATGACTCGCCCGGTGCGGCGGAAGGCTCGACCTCCGCGCTCTACTACAACCCGGCGGCGGACTATGGAAACTCACTGCAGGACCAGCGGCACGTCTTCAGCTCCTCCATCCTGTACCAGCTGCCCTTCGGCAAGGGAAAGCGCTTTGCCGGCGGTGCGAACTACTTTGAAAATCTTGCTATCGGAGGATGGCAGATCAATATTATCGGCCGGGTAGCCAGCGGTAACCCGTTTGATATGTCTGCCGGCTCCGGTACCTCCACCGCGGACCGGCCCGACCTGACCGGCAAAGTGAGCTATCCCAAGACGATCACTGGCACATGGTTTAACACAACTGCCTTCGCTCAACCGCCCATCGTCCAGGCGAATGGCCAAAATGTCTTTGCGCGGCTGGGTACTCTGGGTCGGGACAAGCTTTACGGTCCGGGCCAGCGGGATGCCGACCTTTCCTTGCAAAAGAACATTTATCTCACCGAGCGGTATGTTCTTGAGCTCCACGGCGACGCTTTCAACATCACCAACACGCCCCAGTTCACCAATCCAGACGCCGGTTTGACCGATACAAATTTCGGCAAAATCACGTCTACCCAGCAGTTTTCACAACGCCAGATTCAGCTGGCGGCACGCCTCACCTTCTAGGCGAATGTCAATCCTGGGGGTGTCTTGAAAGTCGATCTTCGAGGCACCCCGCTTTTTTGAGAATCCACGCAATTCAGTTGCCTTGGGCCAATGGCCGGGCAGACGACCTTCGCAGCCTGCCATTGTGACATAAGAGGATTTGTATGCTGTATCTTCCGCGAAGAGCGGCATTCGGGCTGCTCCTTGCTGGTTGCTGTACTTTGTCCTGGGCACAAAATGTTGATCCGTGCCATAGAACAGCGGCTCCCTCTTTAGCACCGCGTATCTGCAAGATCGAGCCGCCCAACTGGTGGCCTGCGCTGCCCGCCCCCATGCTGCTCGTCTACGGCGACGGCCTGGCGACAGCGAAGTTCTCCCTGAGTGACGCCAGCCTGCACATTCAGCAGGTGAAGCCTTCCGCAAATGGACATTACGCCCAGCTCTGGCTATCCGCCGCACCCCCTCTTCCCGAGACCATTCAGATTACGGCGGCAAATAAAAACGGGTCGGTGAAGACCGCGTATACCTTCGCCCCGCGCCGCGCCGCTGTCGACGGCTTCGCGGGCTTTTCCTCAAAAGACGTCATGTATCTGATCATGACGGACCGCTTTGCCGACGGCGACCCTTCCAACGACGGCCCCCATCACGCTGAGGAACTGGCGTCCCCGCACGGCTGGCATGGCGGCGATCTGCGTGGCATCCTGCAGCACCTGGACTACCTGCAGCAGTTGGGTATCACGGCTGTGTGGATCACGCCCGTGGAAGAGAACCACGAACCGCACAGCTATCATGGCTACGGCGCCACCGATCTGTACCGCGTCGACGAACATTTTGGCACGCTCGCGGACCTGCAAGCACTTGCGGCTGCGCTGCATGCCCGGCACATGAAGCTGGTCCTGGATTTAGTGCCCAATCACATCGGTCCGGCGCATCCCTGGGTCGCCGACAGCCCTGACACCACCTGGTTTCACGGCACTCTGGCAGACCACACGCGCGCCCAGGGCGAGTTCGCTCCCATCACGAACCCGCACGCGCCGTGGCGCGATCAGCACAACGTCACGCAGGGCTGGTTTGCCGATGTGCTGCCCGATATGAACCAGGAAGACCCGGCGGTGGAACGGTACCTTATTCAGAACGCCGTCTGGTGGATTGAAGAAGCCGGCCTGGATGGACTTCGCCTGGACACGTTCCCATACGTCGGACGCCCGTTCTGGCATGACTTCCACGCCGAACTGCACGGGCTTTATCCGCACCTCACTACAGTGGGCGAAGTCTTCAACGGCGACCCTACCATCACCTCTTCCTTCGCGGGCGGCGTCACACGCACCGGCGTCGACACAGGCCTGGATACGCCGTTCGACTTCCCGACGTACTTCGGCCTGCGCGACGTTTTCCTGAAGGACCAGCCGATGACCCGGCTTGCCGGCATCCTGCGCCTGGACAACCTGTTTCCGCATCCAGAGCGGCTGGTTCCGTTTCTCGGCAATCACGACACGAGCCGTTTCATGAACGATCCTGCCGCCACGTTGCAGAAGCTGAATCTTGCTTTTACGGTGCTTACGACCATGCGGGGCATGCCGCAGATCTACTCCGGCGACGAGATTGCGATGCGCGGCGGCGATGATCCCGACGATCGCCGTGACTTTCCCGGCGGTTTCCCCCACACAGGTGCCAATGCATTCTTCCCGGCCGATCGTACACCCGAGCAGGCGCAGGCCTTTAGCGCTCTCCAGAAGCTTCTCACGCTTCGCCAGACGTATCCCGCTTTGCAAATTGGTGAAGAGCAGGTGCTTTCTGTCACGGACGATGTTCTGGTGTATGCGCGCATTCTCGCGTCAGCAACCGGGACGCAGCGCGTCCTTATCGCCGTCAACAAGGGCAAGAGCGCACAGGATCTCAGCATCCCAACCGAGGACACGGCACTCGCCGGGGTAAAGAGTGCGAAGCCGCTGCTTGATGCTTCAGCACCACCATCGGAGCCACGGCTTTCTCTTGAGCCCGGTCTTCTGAAGCTGCACCTCGGCCCTGAATCGGGTGCGATCTATTCAATGCAGTAATAGCGGGCTCGTGCGATCGAGCGAGCCATGTGCTCGCGCACGCCTAGGTCGAGTCACCACCCTGTTGGAGCTCTGCGCATGAAGTACACGTTCGGTTCTCAATCGCGTCACCTGCTTCTGCTCTCGGCTGTATGCGTTCAGGCTGGGCAGGCTCAGTCTCCACCCTCCGCGAGCGCAACACCGCCCGCCGGCATCGTTCACACAGAGGATGGACTCGAACTGTCATCCCCAGCGGACACGCTGCGCATCAACGCCCTGCGCCAGGATGTTCTTCGTGTGCGTTTGTTCCCTCGCGGCAAGCCAGCGGAAGATGCCTCCTGGGCTGTGCTCCCGAAGGCTCGTACCGCTCACGTAGCGGTGATGCCGACCGATGCCGGCTTCAAGACCTCGTCCCTGATCGTGAGCGTCACCCCGGACCTGAAGGTGATCGTTACAGACCTGGCCGGCAATGTCCTGCAAAGTGATGCCGCTCCCGTGGCCCGTGATGGCGAGAGCTTCCGCGTGAGCAAGCAGAAGTCCCCGGACGATCACTTTTTCGGGCTCGGCGACAAGCCCGGCCCGCTCGATCGCGCCGGCGAATCCTTCGTAATGTGGAACACGGACAACTTCGGCTGGCAGGAGTCCACCGATCCCATCTACAAGTCCATTCCCTTCTTTCTCGAGATGCACGGCGGCCGTACCATCGGCGTTCTTTTCGATAACACGTTCCGCACGTTCTTTGATTTCGGACGTGAGCGCACGGATCGATACACCTTCAGCGCGCCTGCTGGCCCGCTGGACTATTACGTTCTGTATGGTCCGGAACCGAAGCAGGTGATTGAAGCCTACGCCTGGCTAACTGGTCCCACACCGCTGCCGCCCCTGTGGGCGCTCGGCTACCAGCAATCGCGCTACAGCTATACGCCGCAGACAAAGGTCGAAGAGGTCGCCTCGCACCTGCGCGCGGATCACATCCCTTCCGATGTGATCTGGCTTGATATCGATTATCAGGATAAGAACCGTCCGTTTACCGTGAACACGCAGACGTTTCCTGATTTTCCGGGTCTTGTGCACACGCTTGCGGCAAAGCACTTCCGCACTGTCATCATCACCGACCTGCACATCGCAGACCTGCCCAACCAGGGCTACGCACCCTTTGACTCGGGCGAAGCCGGCGACAACTTTGTTAAGAAAGACGGTAAGGACTACGTGGGCCCGGTCTGGCCCGGTCCATCCGTGTTCCCGGACTTCACGCGGAAGCAAACCCGTGATTGGTGGGGCACGCTGTACAAGCAGTTCGTGTCCGATGGCGTTGCCGGTTTCTGGAACGATATGAACGAACCCGCGGTGTTCACGTACCCGGCCAAGACCATGCCCGATGATGTGCAGCACCGCATCGACGAACCTGGCTTTATCAAGCGCACAGCGATGCATCCTGAGATCCATAACATCTACGGCATGGAAAACTCACGCGCTACATGGGACGGCCAACTTGCGTTGCGCCCGGATGTTCGCCCTTTTGTGATGACGCGGGCCTCCTACGCCGGCGGCCAGCGTTATGCCGCTACCTGGACCGGCGACAACTCTTCAACATGGAACCATCTGCGCCAGACCACGCCGCAGCTGCTGAACCTCGGCTTGAGCGGCTTTGCGATGGCGGGTGCGGATGTGGGCGGTTTTGCCGGTTCGCCTCCGCCCGCACTGCTCACGCGCTGGCTCATGCTGGCGGCGTTTCAGCCCATTGATCGCGACCACGCGGCAAAGGGAACGCGCGATCATGAGCCCTGGGTTGATGGCCCCGAGCAGGAAGCCATTCGCCGCCGCTACATCGAAGAGCGGTACCGCCTTATGCCTTATCTCTACACCACGGCCGAAGAAACCTCACGTAATGGTTTGCCGATTGTCCGGCCTCTATTTCTCGAATTTCCTCACGCCACCACCGATGGGCATCCGCTGGATGTCGATGCCGCTGGCGAGTTCATGTTCGGTCCATCCGTCCTGATCGCGGATTCTCCCTCGCCCGAAGAGGTCGCGCCCTACGAGGTGCATCTGCCGCCAGGCCTCTGGTACGACTACTGGACCGGTGCCAAGCTGGACCGGCGCGCGGCCCTCGGCGCGCGCGATCTGGAGATTCGTGATGCCGGCAATGGACCCAAGCGGGTCATGGTGCAGCCTGCTTTGGGTGAGCTGCCCATCTATGTTCGCGAAGGCGCCATTCTTCCCATGGCCCCGGTGGTGCAGTCCACGGACGAGAAGCCCAGCGGCTCCCTCACGCTGCGCGTCTTTCCGGGTGACCACTGCCAAGGCACGCTGTATCAGGATGATGGCACCAGCTATGACTTCCGTAAGGGAGCTTACCTGCGAGAACAGTTCACCTGCACCGTTGGCGCTGATGGAGCCGTTACCGTGTCCATGGCCGCGCGCGAAGGTTTCTTTAAGCCTTGGTGGAGTTCTGTCCTGATTGAGGTCGTAGGTCTTGATCCAGCAAACAGCCAAGCCACAAGCGCGGGTCATTCACTCCCTTTAACCGCAACACCCTTCGGCGCAGCGACCACGGTTTCGGATGGGGGCAAGCCGCAGACTGTTGTCTTTGCTCCGCGAAAGTAAGGACACGGTATTCTCTCCAATGCGCTACCGCTCAACAACGAACGCGGAATCTTCGGGTCGCCAACAGAACCACCGTGCCTGTTGCGAGCAGAAGGGCACTGGCAGGTTCCGGTGCCGAGGCAACGGCAGGGTAGTCGAAGGTAGTCGTGTAGGTGCCCGCAGTGCGGGCGCCGGTGAAATTCACCGTCAGCACATCGCCGGAAAAGCCATAGGTGAACCCGGACTGATCTGTTAGCAGCGAGAAACCCGTGAAGGCTGCATCGCTGAACACCATCGTGAACGGCAGTGCATTGACAGCCACTGTGTCCGCAATGCGGAGCCCGGTGGAGCTGAAGTTGACCGTGTCCGTGTTGTACGCGTCGCTATAGGTAAACTCCACGCCTGGGCCGATCATAGCGATGGCGCCCGACCCTCCATTCGCGGTAGAGAACTCGTTCGTCGCCGTACTTGCGCCGAAGTAGAGCGATCCTGTGACCGCGCTTCCAACGATGGTGCCGGCGAGGGCCGGCTTAGCGCAGAAGGCAAGCAGTACAAGAGAGAAAAGGGGAGACAGGTTTCGCTGGGTCATGCACGGGATCCGATCTGATGCTGGAGTGAGGTTGGATTGTCCGGCTGTTCCGAAGTGCAGCCGGACGAACGAAGATGAGGCTTTAGTTGTCGCTGACAAAGACCGCCGTGGTGAGAGCCGGAACGATGGCTGCGCCTTTCTTGACGTTGAAGGTGGAGGTTCTGACGATCGGGTCTGCCGAAACCTTCTGGATGGGGTGCAGCTTGAAGGAGGTGCCTGCAAACGCCGCGGAGGTGAAGGTCTGTTCCTGGCTGGTTGCGTTAAAGACAACCAGGATGTGTCCGGGATAGGCGCTGGGTGGCGTGCTGAGCTCCATGACGATCAGGCCCGGAATCTGTGAAGGCCCGACATTCAGGAAGGACAACTCCTGCTGGACCTCGCTCTCCGAGCCGAGACGAAACAGCGGGGAGCTATCGCGAATGCGGAGAAACTCCTGGAAGGCGTCCGTGGTGCTGAGGATGTCCTCCTGCGTCGGCTTCAGCGCGGCATTGGCAAGCAATGGCTGTTCAAAGCTCCATTGCGAGCTGTTCTGGCTGGCTATGGGAAGACCGATACCCCAGTTGTTGCCGCTGCCGGTCCAGTCGATTTTGTTGAACCAGTCGCCGGAGTCGTAACTGTTCTGATCCATGTCCTTGGAACGGAGCAGGTCGTCGCCGCCGTGGAAGAACGGAATGCCCTGTCCTAACGCAAGGATGCTCATGGAAAGCACCTGCCGCCGGGCGCGGGTAGCGGAGGAGTCTCCTTCGGCGGCCTTCACCTGGATGCTATCGAAGAGGTCCTGATTGTCGTGAACGGAGACGTAGTTTACGGCTTCCAACGGCGTCGCGGTGTAGCCGGCAGGCTGACCCCCGTAGTTGATCCCGGCGCCCGTAGTTGGTTTGCCGGTGTAGTCGGTGAAGGTATAGTTCCGCAGGTTTCCGGTGAGGCCTATACGGACCCAATCCGAAGTCTGCAGGAGGGTAGCCTTCTGTGCGTCCGTGGTGGTGCTTTGGGTGGTGAAGACGCTGGGGTCGTTGAAGAGTCCGGTGCCGAAGCCCTGCACGCGTTCGTCAGCGAAGGGGTTGCCGCCGCGCACACCGTCACGTATGCGGTCGTTGAAGCTGCCAATGCCGGTGCCGTATAGATTAGCCTGCTGCGCATTGACGCCAAGTGCGTTGTTCGCGGTTTCGCCGAAGCTGAAGCCTTCGCCGTAGATGTACTCCTTGGAGCCGTCCACGCCGTCCTTGGCGAGCGTGAGCTTGTTAAGCGCCTGCTGGATCGCCTGCAAATTGCTTACAAAGGTAAAGCTCATGATGTCGAAGCGGAAGCCGTCGATCTTGTACTTCTGGGCGTTCCAAAGGACGGCGTCCTGCTGCAGCTTGCCCATCATGTAGTGCTCGGTGGCGGTATCGGCGCAGCAGGTTCCCGTCAGCAGGGCGCCATTGGCGTCGAGGCGGTTGTAGTAGTCCGGAACCACCTCGTCAAGAATGGAGTTTGCAGCTTCGCCGAAGCCGCTGGTGTGATTGAAGACGACATCTTGAATCACCCGCAAACCGGCGTTGTGCAGGCCCATAACCATGCTTCGGTACTCGCGTACACGCTCATCCGGGTTGACGGCGTAGGCGCCTTCGGGTGCGAGGTAGTGATCGGGATCATAGCCCCAGTTGTAGGCGTCCGAAGCCTGAATGGCGGTGACGTCGGCCTGCTGCGTCTGGCTATCCGGCGGGTAGACCGAAAGGTCCGGCGTGGTGGACCAGGTTGTTTTGTCCTCGTTGACGCTGTTGAAGTGAAAGGTGGGCAGCAGATGCACGGCCTTCAGACCCGAGTTGGCGAGCTTGCGCAGATGCTGCATGCCATCGGAGTTTTGATCGGTAAAGGCGAGATAGGTTCCGCGATGGCTTGCGGGCACCGTGCTGTCGCCGACGCTGAAGTCACGCACATGAAGCTCGTAGATGCTGAGATCGTTGATGCGTGCGAGCGCTGGAGCGAGATCGTCATCCCAGCCGGCTGGTTTGGTGTCGTCACTGTCGAGGTCGGTCATGCGCGTTTTGGTGCCGTTCAGCGCGAGATCCGCGGAATAAGGATCGGTGACAAAGTTTTCAACGATGGAGCGGGTGCTGGGCGCGTAAACCGTTTCGTCGAACAGGTAGTACTTTCCTGCCAGCGACTTATCCAGGGTGGCGACCCAGAGCCCGTTGTACTCATGCATCGCTACCGTCTTCGTGGGCGTAGTGGCGGTCTCATCGGTAAAAAGCTGCAGCTTCATAGTCTGCGCGGTGGGCGCCCAGACCTTGATGCGTATGTCGCCGGCAGGTTCCTTGGGGAACTCGGCAAAATCGGCGTCGGTGGCAGGATGGCGGAAGATCGCGCCCAGCTTGCCGGAGTAGGCGTAGAGATCGTCAAGAACACCGGTATCCTGCACGCCTGTGGCATAGCGCAGCGTGCCGTCGCTTCCTGTGACAGAGACCGCAAGCTGCCCCTGCAGCAGGCCAAGATACGTAGCCGGTTGAATGT
Source organism: Granulicella sp. (assembly GCA_965276885.1). Lineage (GTDB taxonomy): Bacteria > Acidobacteriota > Terriglobia > Terriglobales > Acidobacteriaceae > Granulicella. The sequence goes on from OZ255702.1 coordinate 1,091,921, forward strand.
TTGTGGGCAGGCTCAACGCAACATAGCCTGTGGCGAGCATGGGAAAGCGGGCAATCTGTGCGGCGGAAAGCGTACCGCCGCCGGTCAATGGCACCTGTACGCCGCCTGTAACTCCGGTGGAGGTGAGCGCGAGATGCGCTCCGCCGTCGCTGATGAGCTGGTAGGTCGCGCCTGCGATGGCGTAGCCGGACTGAATGGCCACGGTGTCGCGGTCAATCCAGTAGGTCTGTAGCTGAAGGAAGTTGCCGTTCAGCAGCTGTGCCGTGGTGGGTTCGACAAGATAGACCGTGGGATCCGCGTAGACGATCCAAGCCTCATTGTAGATACCCACGTTCAGCATAAGGTCGGCAGGGGTGTTCTTCATGCCCGTGCTGATGTTGTGAACGATGAAGCCGAGATTCTGTGCGTTGGCTGTCAGGGGAACATCGTAATAAGGGCCATAGCTGTCGGTACCGGTTATCTGGATCGGACCGCCATTATAGTTGCCGGTATCGGCAGTGGTGTCGTCAAAGGCATAAACGGTCCAGTTGGCATAGACACCGTCCGGGCGGAAGTAGTGGATTCGCGCGGTGTTGGCCGGGATGTTGGGATTCTTCTTTGAAAGCGCCGGTGTGGTAGTGAGCCCCACGGTGCCGGAAAGCTGGTAGAACTGATTGCCCTGTGTGGCAGGATCGACGTACTCATCCGGGCCCGGATCCTTGGTGTTGCCGTTATGCACGATGATGCCAACACTTGTTGCGCCCGCTGTGATGCCCACGTCGAAGTACGCGCCATAACTGTCCATCCCGGAGATCTGCACCGGACCGCCGTTGAAGTTGCCGGTGTCTTCGGTGGTGTCACCGAAGGCGTAAACGGTCCAGCCGGTGTATGCGCCGTCACTACGGTGGTAGTGGATACGAATGTCGTTGGCGGGAACAGGGGTCTGGGCAAAAGCCGAGCCCGCCAGAAACAAGCTGACGAGGAACAACATGAAACGCATCAGCGCTGGACGGCGCAAAAAGGATGGCATGGGATCTCCGAGGTACTTCTCTACCGGGAGCAGTAAGCCTGAAAGTTGGAAGCGCAGTCAAGACGGCGAGCCTCAATCCTATGTGGTTTTTGTATAAACCCATAAACCTTTGCACACGTAAGATTTACAAGAGCCTAATACCAGGCTTCAAGCTTGCTGCCACCATCTCCGCATGGCAGGCCGCACAATAGCCGTCTGCACGAATCTTCTCCCATCACATCGGAAATACAGACTCCTTGTGCGCCATGTTTCATCTGGTCGCATCCATGCATCCCGTTTGCCTCAGGTTCAGGTCGACCGAACGGACCAACCGTGAATGTCCCCGCGCCACGAGACCGGGAGCGACCACATTTGCAACGCGGCTCTCATTCCGCGCCGACATGAACCGCTGACCGATACAGCTCCAACAGGCAATCACCCATGTCCGCGCCGATGCGCGCCGGCACTGGAATCGCGTATTCGACCGGCGCGCATCGTTCGGACAAACAACAACTCCCTTCGTGCTAGGCTCAGCCTTGCAGCGAGTTGCAGGACAATCTCGTAAGCAGATCATTCATAGGGGAAAGGCTGAGGGTTCAGACAGTGAGCATGGCATTGCGTCCGGGCATTCTCGCCGGGAAAACAGCGTTCATTGCGGGAGGTTCCAGCGGGATCAATCTGGGAATTGCCCATGGTCTCGCAGAGGCGGGCGCACGCATCGCGCTGATCAGCCGGTCGAAGGAAAAGGTGGATGCGGCAGTGAAGGAGTTGCGCGATGTGGATTGTGATGCAGCGGGTTTTGCTGCGGACGTGCGCGACTTCGCAGCGGTTGAGGGCACTCTTCGCGCAACGCATGCGGCTTTTGGCGAGATCGACATTGTTGTTTCCGGCGCGGCGGGTAACTTCGTCGCGCCTGTTCTCGGCATGTCGGCCAACGGCTTCAAGGCGGTTGTCGATATCGATCTGCTGGGGACGTTCAATGTCTTTCGCGCCAGCTATGCGTACCTTCGCAAGCCCGGCGCCTCGCTCATCGCCATTACCGCGGGGCAGGCTGTCCAGCCGATGGCGAACCAGGCTCATGTGTGCGCGGCGAAGGCCGGCGTGAACATGCTGGTGAAGTGCCTGGCGCTGGAGTGGGGTGAATACGGCATTCGCGCCAACGCCATCTCGCCCGGGCCGATCGCAGGAACAGAAGGTATGCGAAGGCTGGCACCCACACCGGAGGCCAAGGCGGCGTGCATGCGTTCTATTCCGTTGGGCCGCTATGGGCAACAGGAGGATATCGCCGAGCTTGCGGTCTTTCTGGCCAGTGAAGGCGCTCGCTATATCACCGGTGCGATCCTTAACTGCGATGGTGGCTCGGGCGTGTGCGCGGCCCTGGATTTAAAAGCCTCAGAAATGCGGTATGAAACAAGCAGGGATTGATGCCGGTCCCCATGAGGACGGCAGCTTTGGCTGGAGGATTCGCATGCTCTTAGCCCTTGCACCATGTAGACTCTGTACTATAGAGTTTTGCGTACTCAGTTTCTCACAACCAGAGCATGACTTTTGACGATCTGTTTCGACTCATTCCCGACGGTCCCGGACGATGGATTGCGCCCGGCGCGCCGCCGACGGATGAGCGTTGTGTGTTCGGCGGCCTGGTTGTAGGCCAGGCGATCATTGCAGCGTCGGCCCACACGCGGCGCTGCCACTCGATGCATGCGTATTTCATTGGAATGGGCGCCAAGCAGCAGCTCTTCGAGATACTTGTCGATCCAACGCGCGATGGGGGCAGCTTCAGTACACGGCAGACTGAAGTGCGCCAGCAAGGGCGCCTGCTCTTAGCGGCCTACAGCTCGCACCATGACGGCAACACAGGCCCCGAGCACCAGGATGCGATACCGGATGTAGTCGCGCCCGAGGGACTGGAATCTTTATACGCGCGTTACCGGCGGCACCTTGAACAACTGGGAAGGACGCCGCGCAACTACCTTGCGGAACAGATGCTGGATGTCCGTGCTGCTGAGCGCAAGGAGGCGCGCGGCTCCGTCGCGCAAGAGATGAGGGCGATCTGGTTTAAGCCGCGAACGCCGATCCAGGGCGGGGCTGCGGTGCATCAGGCGGCGATCGCCTTTGCCTCGGATGTCGGTCTGCTGCGCGCAGGCGTGGAGCAGCATGCGAGCGCAGGTAGCGGAGCATTTCAGACGGCCAGTCTCGATCACGCTCTGTGGTTTCATCGCGAAGCTTCAGCAAATGAATGGATGCTGCATGTACATCATTCACCTGTCGCCGCGCATGGACGCGGCTTTTCGCGCTCTTCGATCTACACCCGTGAAGGAGTTCTGGTCGCCAGCGCCACACAGGAGTTTCTTGCACGCGTCCCGCCGCCTAAACCATAAGAAAGAGAAAGCGTGGTGCGCTGGTACGGGTTGATTGAGTGTGGAAGTTGCTTTCAGTCTGGCAACCGACGGAAAGGATGAGGGGCGATGACATCTTCCATGGAAGCAAGGCTTAAAGAACTCAAGCGCGTGATCACGGGCCAAAATCCTGATGGTAAGTCGATTGTCACGCTGGAGGGGCCAGCCGACCCGGTCCTTCAGTTTCTGCCGGGCGCAGGCCTTTTTGAGATCTGGACCACCCCGGCGATGCAGGGTTTTGACAATCTCCCCGGACCAGCGAGCCTGCTGCCGCCGCGTGGCGGTATCAAGTGCCGCTGGTTCACGGTGCTGCCCGTTCCGCCTGGCGTGAGTTCAGCGGATCTGGCCGCGTTCTACGACGATGCGTTTCATGCCATGACGACGGAGAACGTGCGTCCCGATATGGCGCGGCATCCTGGAATGCACCATACCGAAACTCTCGATTTCATTATCGTGATTGAAGGGCGCGTACAGCTCATTCTGGATAAAGAAGAACGGGTACTCGGCCCGGGTGATGTGGTAGTGCAAAGGGCGACCAATCATGCCTGGAGTTGCGTTGGAGACATGCCCGCGCTGCTGGTCGCGATCTTAATAGATAGGACTAATTTCGTTAAGAGGGCTTATGACACTCAAATCCATGAGCAGGGGAACTAATGATTAAGTTATCGACGGCTGTTGTAGCGGCGGCGGGCGGGGTGTTTTGCTTAGGTCACGCTTTCTCTTTCTCTCAGGCGCAGAAAGCGGCTGGAGCGCCGGATCCTGTAAAGGTCCACGCCGGACAGGATGTTTTTACGAAATACTGTATCCAGTGCCACTCGATGAACGAGGGTCAGAATACCTTTGGTCCGAGCCTTTATGGAGAGATGAGAAAGCCACATCCCAAGAAGACGCCGGAGCAGATCCGCCTGATTCTACAAAACGGAAAGGGAAAGATGCCCTCGTTTGCAGATAGGCTGACGCCGGACGACACTGACGATCTACTCGCGTACCTGCGAACGTTATAGCGATTTTATTTCTGTCATCGATCGTCTCGCGGCAAGCGTCGCGAGATTCCTGCTGTGCTGCTCACGGCTGATGCTGTAGAAGTAGGCGGAGACGATGCTTCCCGCATAGAGCAGCATGACAGTTATCACATATAGCTTAGACATGCGATCGATAACGTCTGCGGTTATGGCGCCCGAGGCCGTGTCCGCGGGGAAGTGAGCTGCGGAAAGAATGACGGTGGCAAGGAACACGGCAAGTCCCGTCGCCCATTTTGCAACAAACGTGTTGATCGCGTAGATCACACCTTCTTTGCGCTGTCCGGTTTGCACCTCGATCTCCTCCACCACGTCCGCGAGCATCGAGGAGAGAAGAATGGGCACAAGAACGAGCAGGGCGGTTACCGCCATGTTGTAGACGATGAGAAATGGAATCATCGTACCGGCGGCGCGCGTCGGAAAGTGGCCCGCCAGACTCAACTCCAAAGGAAATGGGAGAAGAAAGAAGAGGATCGTCGCGGCGCGCAGGGTCGCTCCCCGCTTATCGAAGCGCCGCGTCACCCATGGAGCGGCAAGCAACGCGCACGCGGCCGAAACGAAGAGAGATGCGGTAAGAATCGAGATCTCGCGCGATGTCAGGCCCCAAGCGTATATGTTGAAGTAGGTGCCGAGCGCAAAACTAAGGCCGGTGGCGAGCAACATAAGTTCGGCCGCGGCGATGGAAGCAAAGGCTGACCGGTTGCGAATGACGGACCAAATCTCGGCGAAGATGTTGATACGCGGGACCTGGTAGTACACCTGGCCCGGCACCGGCCTGACCGCGGCTTGCGTACCGAATGCAGAGGCCAGCGTCGAGACGATCATGATCGTGGCGGCGGCGATGCCGTATTTGCGAAATCCAAGCGGATCCAGAACGGCCGAGGAGTCGCCGGGCGAGTAGTGCAGAAAGAGGGAAAACGCCAGAAGAGTCATGCTCAAACCGCCCGACCAACCGAAGAAATAGCGGAATCCCGCCAGGCCTGTGCGGTCGTCGTACTGTGAGGTCAACTCTGGGGCCAATGCGGCACTCGGGATTTCATAGCAGGAGATACAGATGCGGGCGAAGATCGCAGTCGCTAAGAGGTAGGCAAAGAGCTTCGCCTGACTTAGACCGGAGGGAGGAAGGAACAGCAGGAGATAGGACAAGGAAGCCGGGAGCGCCGCGGCATACATGAAGGGATGTCTGCGGCCCCAGCGCGACCGGACGCGGTCTGACCAGTACCCTATGGTCGGGTCGATGAGGGCGTCCACCATCAACGCGATCAGAATGGCCGCGCCCACCAAGCCGACGCGAAGCCCAAGTACCCGGTTGTAATAGAGCAGAAGCAGAACCTGGAAGCCGTTGTCCTTGACGCCGAAGGCGACAGCGCCGATCCCGTAGAAGAACTTCCGCCGCAGCAGACTTGGGTATCTGCGCGGGACCGGTAAGACAACGGGGATGCTCGTGGGATTAGCCTCTGCGGGCAGCACAGCCATTCTTGCAATCCTTCTACGGAGCGTTCGGCAGCCCCGTGTTGAGCGTGGTAGTACGCTAGTGCAGGCCCACGAGCGCTGTCAATCAGGTAGACTTGAGAATATCGGTTTGCGCGGGAGGCCTGTGAAGAACTGGACTGAGAAGGTGGCCGTTGTCACGGGCGGAGCGAGTGGCATTGGGTTGGCCTTGGCTCGTGGCCTGGTGCGCCGTGAGGTCCGCGTGGTGTTGGCGGACATCGAAGAATCGGCCTTGGAAATATCCGCGGCAGAGCTGCGTGCATTGGGCGGCACCGTGGAATGCCGGCGCACGGATGTCTCTGACTTCGCGCAGATGAAAGAGCTCGCAGACTTCTGTGCGGCGCGGTTCGGCGACGTGCACCTGCTGTTCAACAACGCGGGCGTGCTGGTGATGGGACCGACCTGGGAACTCAGCGTCGATGACTGGCGCTGGGTGTGGGGTGTGAACGTGACCGGCGTGGTGAACGGCATCAAGGCGTTTTTGCCGAAGATGCTGGAGCATGGGCAGGAGGGTTACGTCGTAAACACAGGATCGCTCGCATCCTTTAGCGGACATGGAGACTACGCGCCGTACTCCGCCTCCAAGGCAGCCGTGTTATCGATCAGTCAATCGCTGTACAGCGAGATGCGCGCCATGATGACCAACATCGGCGTGAGCATCGTGTGTCCGGGTGTGGTGCAAACGCGCATTCACGAAAGCTGGCGCAACCGGCCCGCGGAAGATTCGACCTGGAGCCGCCGCGATATCGAAGATCCGCAACGAATCGCGAACAGCCTGGCATACCGGGCATATGGAAAGAGTCCGGACGAAGTGGCCGAAGTGGTATTTGAAGGGATGCTGGCCGACAGGTTTTACCTTTTCACGGGTGAGTCCGCCGAGACATTTGTGCGGGCGGCGCTTGAGCCTGCGATTGTTGGAGACAATCCGATTGTCAGTACATGGGGACCTGATCTTCGTCCGGCTGAACAACGAAAGTGGGCATGGTAAGCGAGCGGCGATCTCTTTTCGGACGATATGGCAGCATGCTCATCGCAACAAACGTGGATCGTTCTGTTTGAGACAGCTTAAAGCGACTGCAGGTGGGCTCGAAACCAGTCCAGGGCCATGCCGGTGGCCTGCTCCGCTAGGCTGCCGTAAATATCGTAGTGTTTGCCGGGCAGCAGTCGATACTCGCAAGGGGCGTTCTGGCGGATGATCTCGTATGCGGCGAAGCCGTGCTCAAGACGATCGACTAGTTCTTCCTGTTCGACATCGATGATCAGGCAAGGAACGCGCACATCTTTTGCCGCGCCGAGCGGCGCATGGAGCAGCATGCGGGCGACGTCCGGAGTTCCTGTCAAACCGGGCGGGGCGTCTAGGCCACCCTGCGGTACAGGTGGGTCCATAAGGCCAAGAGCTTTCTCTGTGGCGCGCTCGCGTGCATGAGCTCTGTACTTGGGGGCGAGACCGTATCCGCCCACCTGGGCTACGACCGCTTGGACCAGCGGATTGGTTCCGGCAAGAAAGACGGCATGACCCGCGCCAAAACTTGTGCCCCAAACGCCGATGCGCGACGTGTCGACGCCGGGTTCGGCGGCAAGCGCGGCCAGGCAAGTGTTGCAGTCTGCAACCTGGTCTACGGGATCAACGACTTCGCGCAACACGCGCGCTTCCAGGATTTGCTTGCCCGCTTGCAGAAGGCGAGGGGCATTTTTAGACGCGATCAGCCGCCCATCGGATTCGCCCCAGCCGCGGTAATCGAAGGTCATTGCGATGTACCCGGCACGTGCGAAGGCTTCTGCATAGGGCGCAAGATGAGCTTTGAGCCCACCCCACCCATGGCACAGCAGGATTGCGGGATGGCCCTGCGCGGATGGCGGCTGAGATGGAACGTAGAGCTCCGTGGCAATGCGCGTGCCTTCACTGAACAGCGTGCGAGAACGTTTGGTCACGTCAGGAAGAGCCATGCCGCCTCGTGGGGAGTAAATCGCCTGTGCACATGCGGGACTTCTCAAAGATGGGCGCAGGAAGCCTGCCGATCAGTATAGACGGACATATGCATTTTCTGACACACTAGCGCACGTACTCAGATTTGTGAGGATTTTCATGGCTGAAGCAGTCATTGTGGCAACCGCCCGCACGCCGATCGGGAAGGCGTACAGAGGCTCATTCAATGATACGCAGGGACAGGCGCTCGCGGGTTCGGCGATCCAAGAAGCGGTGCGCCGCGCGGGCGTTGAAGGACGCGATGTGGAAGACGTCGTGTTAGGGTGTGCCATGCAGCAGGGCTCGACCGGTTTCAATGTGGCGCGGCAAGCCTCGCTCTGGGCCGGATTGCCGGAGAGCGTTCCTGGAATGACGGTTGACCGGCAATGCGGCTCCGGGCTGATGGCGGTAGCGGCTGTAGCGAAGAGCATTCTGAACGGAGAGATTCGCGTGGGAGTCGGCGGCGGCGTCGAATCGATCTCCCTGGTGCAGAACGAGCACATGAACAACTATCGTGCCGGCGATCCGAAGCTCAAAGCGCAGGATCCTGCGATCTACATGGCGATGATCGAAACCGCCGAGATCGTGGCGAGCCGCTATGGCATCAGCAGACAGGCGCAGGACGAATACGCGTTGCAATCGCAGCAACGCACGGCCGCGGCGCAGGCGGAGCATCGCTTTGACGCGGAGATGATGCCGATTACGACGAGGATGAAGGTCGTCGACAAGCAGAGCGGCGATACGAGCTTCCATGAGGTGACGCTGGGCCGCGACGAAGGCAACCGTCCGCAAACGAAGCTGGAGGATTTGGCCTCGCTGAAGCCGGTGTTTTCAGGTGGCCAGAAGATCGCGAAGGGCGAGTTCATTACCGCGGGCAATGCTTCGCAGCTTTCTGACGGCGCCGCGGCGCTGGTGCTGATGGAGCGTGGCGAAGCCGAACACCGCGGCCTGAAACCGCTGGGCGCCTATCGCGGGCTTGCAGTTGCCGGCTGCGCGCCCGATGAGATGGGCATCGGCCCGGTGTACGCGGTACCGAAATTGCTGGCGGCGCATGGTTTGTCGGTCGACGATATCGATCTATGGGAGTTGAATGAGGCTTTCGCCAGTCAGGTGCTCTACTGTCGCGATAAGCTCGGCATACCGAATGAAAAGCTGAATGTGTCTGGCGGTGCCATTGCGATCGGGCATCCCTATGGGATGTCGGGTGCGCGCATGACAGCGCACATTCTCCATGAAGGACATCAACGTGGCGCGCGTTGGGGCGTGGTGACGATGTGCATGGGCGGCGGCATGGGCGGAGCTGGATTATTCGAAATCTTCTAATCGTCAGCCAAGCCAAAGCCGTGCAGGGATTCGCTTTTACGCCCATAGCAAAATAAATAGCGGAAGTTACGGATGTCTACAAGGAGAGCGAGTGATGCCGATTGATCTGACAGGGCGCGTGGCGATTGTGACCGGCGCCGGCGGTGGCTTGGGACGCGCCCACGCGCTGTTGCTGGCGAAGCGCGGAGCCAAGGTCGTGGTTAACGACCTGGGCGGTGCAGCCGCCGGAGATGGCGTCGTATCGCCTGCCCAAAGCGTAGTCAACGAGATCATTGCCGCCGGCGGCGAGGCGATGGCAAGCGATGCCTCCGTGGCGGATCGCCAACAGGTGCAGGCTATGGTGTCGAAGGTCATGGAGCGCTGGGGTCGCATCGATATTCTGGTGAATAACGCCGGCATTCTGCGCGACAAAACTTTCGCCAAAATGGACCTGGATGACTTTCGCCTGGTGATCGACGTGCACCTGATGGGCTCGGTGTACTGCACGAAAGCGGTCTGGGAGATCATGCGGACGCAAGCCTATGGACGCATTGTGATGACGACCTCCTCGAGCGGTCTGTTCGGCAATTACGGACAGTCGAATTACGCCGCGGCGAAGATGGCTCTCGTCGGCTTCATGCAGACGCTCGCGCTGGAAGGACAGAAGCACAACATCCGTGTAAATTGCATCGCGCCAACAGCCGCTACGCGCATGATGGAAGGTCTGCTGGCGCCAGAACTGGTTGATGGATTAAGGCCGGAACTCGTCAGCCCGGGAGTGCTTGCGCTGGTAGCGGACGATGCGCCTACGCGGACGATTCTGTGCGCCGGCGGCGGCAGCTATGAACAGGCGAACGTGGTTCTTACGCGGGGCATTCACGTTGGCGACGTAAAAGATGCCGGCGAGCAGGTCGCGGCCAAATGGAGTGAGATTGCCGATCCGGAGGGCGCGTCCGTGCCCGAAACCTCATGGGGTCAGGGCCAACGAGAACTACAGAAGGCCGGCTTCGCCGTCCCCGGAGTCGTGCGGGCTTAACCTTGCGTGCTTTCCCTTTGCGCGTGATTTCCCTTTGCTTGTGGAGTTGTGATCGCGACCGAAAGCGTAGCCGAAGTTGGAAGACTCGTAAGTTGGAAGACTCGTAGCTTGGAAGACTCGTAGCTTGGACCCACAACACGCAGATTTCCCTGCCGGAAATGACAACGTCACCAACCATTTAAAAATATAGGGTGCCATGGCGGCGCGTTTGCTGAATTTCTCACCTGAGCGGCTGCTCGGCGCACATCTGCTGAAGTTCCCGCTTCAGTATCTTGCCGATTGGACTGCGCGGCATCTCTGAAATGATGCGGACATCGGCAAGCCGCTGCATCTTTCCTAGTTTCGCGTTCGCCCATTGCTTCAGGTCTGCTCCAGACGCAGTCGCATCGTCTCTGAGAGTTACGAAAGCAACAGGCGTTTCACCCCACTGTTGCGATGGCGCGCCAATCACCGCCGCTTCGAGCACCTGGGGATGCTCGCGGAGTACGCCTTCCAGATCGCTTGGATAAATGTTCATCCCGCCGGAGATGATCATGTCCTTCTTGCGCCCGATCAGCGTGAGGAAGCCCTCGTCGTCCAGCCGGCCGATGTCGCCTGTACGGATAAAGCGCTCCCCTTCGGGGCTGTGCCATTCGGCTTCGCTCGTCTTGTGCGGCTGGTTGTGGTAGCCGGTCATCATCACGGTTGAGCGGCCGACAACTTCGCCCGCCTCACCCGGCGGAAGCTGCCGCCCGGCCTCGTCGATGACGCGCATATCATGACCTTCAATGGCCTGCCCTACGGTATGGAGCTTATCGGGACGGTCTTGCGCGACCAGCATGAAGGCGCCCCCACCTTCGGTCATGCCGAAATACTCCACCAGGCCGCCGGGCCAGCGTTCCAGCACCTCGCGTTTGAGTTCCGCGGAGAACGGAGCCGAGGTTGCATACTTAACTTGGTAGCTTGACAGATCGAAGCTGTTGAAGTCCGGGACGTCAAGAATGCGGCGAAACTGGACGGGGACAAGCATTGCCGCGGTCACGCGGTGACGCTCGCTCAGCTGCAAAAAAGCACGGGCATCGAAGCGCGGCATCAGCACGACAGTTCCACCCCCGGCAAGCGCGGGAAGCAGGCTCACGAGCGTGGTATTGGAGTAGAGCGGTGTCGAGATCATGGCTACCGCATCTGGTCCATAGCCTGGTGGATCGAGCAGATGCAGCTGCGGCCAGCGCATGGAGTGCGGCTGCACAATGCCTTTGGGCGTTCCTGTAGTTCCGGATGAGTAGATGATGTTGAAGGCGTCCCCGGGCTGAATCGTCACGGGAGCAGGACGAGCACTCTCGGCGGGCAGCCACGCTTCCGGTTGTTCCCCGGGAACTCCGTCCTCGAGCGCCATCCGCCGCGCCGTGATTTGCTGCAATACGGGTTCGAGCGCGTCGTTGCCGGCTCCATCGACAAACAGATGGCTTGCGCCGCTGTCGCGCAGCATGTTGAGCAGCTGCTCAGCAGCGGCAGAGGGCGAAAGCGGCGACACAGCCGCGCCGGTCTTGAGCACACCCAGGAAGACCATGATGTACCGGATGGAGGTTGCTGCGCAGAGTGCGACTACGCCGCCGTGCCGAACTCCATCCCGCTGCAGCCCGGCAGCGATGCGATCGGAAAGCTCGTCGAGCGCCTGATAACTGAGTGTCTGCTCGCCGCAAATCAGGGCCGTTTTCTGCGGATGGACGCGCACCTGCAAGCGAAACAGATCGGTGAAAACGCCGAAGTGCTGTGCGACATAGGAGCGAATGTCACTCTGCGGATCGGCTTTGACGTCAAGCATGGGGCGACTCCCGTATCGACGGGTTGTGAGAAACTGCGTAGGCCCGCACCCGGCATATATCGAGGCTCATTATCACCGCTAGGATTACCATTCGTCAACGGTTCGCGCCTGCATTCGGCGGCGGATTGAGACGGCAAGTATGTACGCAGGCTATCAGCCTGCAGTCGTGAAAATAGGGTCCGAGGATGCCTGGCCGGCAGCCCGGATCCGAAGAGTCAGTTTTCGGCCATGTAGGCCAGCAAACCTGTGAGCAGCGGACGAACGTACAGGTCAGCGGCATTCTCAACATTGGCGGTCTTCACCCAACGGCGAAGCTCTTCGGAAGAGTTGATCATGGCGGTCGTCATCTCCGCGGCGATGCGCAGATTGCAGGGGCGGGCAGAGCCGTCGATCAGACCGTCATTCAGCATGTTGCCGAAGCGGAGGGTGAGCCGTGACATTTGACTGGCCATCTGCTGGCGTAGATCGGGACCAACCGCGGTGAGCGCCGCCGTACGCAGCAGAGTTCCGTCGTCAAGCATCTGCTGCCTGACCAGGGCAACCGCGGCTGACGCTATCCGCGAGATGCCGTCGTTCTCCGTCGCAAGGGCCGCGTCCTGAGCCTGACGCACACACCCAAAGCTGTGTTCGAAGCATTCGACAACAAGCTCATCGAGCGTCTCGTTGTGGTGATAGAACGCTCCTTTGGTGACGTTCAGCTCGGCGGAGATACGATCCACGGATGCACCCCGATACCCGAACTGATTGATGAGCGAGGTGGCCTTGCGGAGGAAAGAATTCTGGGACAGCCGGTCGCCCTCTTCCGGTTGCGCGAGGCTCAACTCTGCGAGCCGTGACAGGTCGACGGGGCGGGACGACATGCCGTAAAGCAAAATATCTCCAAAGCCGCGGGCAATCAGCGGCACATCCTGCACAAAATAGTCGGTGGTCCAAACCGGCGTCCAAAGCAGTTGCGAGAGGAGCATGTGCGTTGCCGCGTTAAGGCGGCCGGGAGCCCATTTTATGGCCGGGGTTTCGAACAGCTTGCGAATGGTTTTGAACATTCGGCCGTAGGCCGGCCAAACTACGTCCGAGTGTGGCTCAGTCAGGGCGCGCAAGTCGCCGAAGTAGGCGAACTCCGGATGTTCGCCAGAGCGAACAGCGGCCAGCAGATCGAAGTAGCCGCGAACAAAACTCCGTATTCTGGCTTCGGTGTCTTTTTCGGCAAGCGCCTGCTGCGCAAGCTGCTGATGCAGTTCAATCGAGCGCATAAATACTGCGGAGACAAGATCTTCACGGCGCTTGAAATAGTAGCGCAAGCTTTTGAAGTTGAGTCCGATCTCCGCCGCGATCACGGATAACGTAGCGTCCCGCAGCCCGTGCCGGTTGAAGAGCGCGCTGGCCGCGTTGAGTATCTTCTCCTGGCGGTGATCGAACCGGGTAGCTTGGCTGCGGCTTCGCTGATCGCTTACGCGGTCAATTTCTTGAGTGGGCAAGGTAGAACATCCTTGTGCAGCGAACGTCCTCACTCATGGTATATCTCCGAGCGGGTTGCCCGCCTCGCCCGGTTGTTCGCTTTGCCCGGCTGCTCGCTTTGCCCGGCTGCTCGCTTTGCCCGGCTGCTCGCTCTCGGCCCCCATCATGCAGCGGGCGGGCGTTCGTGAAACAGGGCGATGCGGCCGCCGTCCACGACGAGGTCATGGCAGTTGATGAATCGTCCTTCGTCACTGGCCAGGTATACCGCCGCGCCGGCAATGTCCTCCAGAGAGCCGAGATAGGGCAGAGAGGTGGCCTGGGCGAGTTTCGCTTGCATTTTGGCCAGCTTGCGTTGATTGTCTTCGTCGCTGAGCGTGCGGGCGCGCTCGGAGCCGCCCCAGAAGATGGGCGTGGCGACGGCGCCCGGCGAGATTGCGTTGACACGTATGCCGGAGGGACCGAGTTCGACTCCGGCAAGCCGCGTCACGTGGCTCACAGCGGCTTTGGACACGGAGTACAAATAGCCTCCCTGACCGGTGCGGTGCGCCGCGATGCTTGAATTGTTGAGGATGCAGCCGCTGCCCTGTGGTTTCATGACGCGCGCGGCATGTCTGATCCCGAAGATGACGCTGCCGAGCAGTACCCTCATGGTCCAGTCGAAATCCTCCTCGGTGACGGTTTCGAGTGTGCCGCGGCTGGGCGCGCCGGCGTTGTTGAACAGGCAGTCGAGGCGGCCGAAACGAGCGGTAGCGGCATCGACGAGCGCGGCTATCTCGGCTTCGCGCGTTACATCGGCGCGGTGGAAGACGGCGGAGCTGCCAAGGCTGCCGGCCAGCGCTTCACCCGCTTCAACGTTGCGCCCTGAAAGCACCAGCCGGGCTCCCTCGGCGGCGAACCGGTGCGCCGTGGCTTCGCCGATTCCGCTGGTTGCGCCGGTGATGATCGCTACTTTGCCGTCCAATCGATTCGCCATCGGTATTTTCCTCGGCTATGCTTGCACTCGCGTTCCATGGTATCGCGAGCACGTCGCGCTGCACGCCAGTATTGTAAGTAATCGCGAGTCTCGGTATGTTGTTCGGGAGGCATAGAGTTGGAATCCAAAGAGGCACATATGACGAAGCATGGGTTGCGGATAGCAGTGAAAGCTTGTGCGGCATCGTTGTTGTTTGGGTTCGCGGGGCACGCGAACGCTCAGACGGTGATTGAGACGAGTGAAGAAACCGGCTTTCAATTGGATTTCCATGTTCCTGACGCCGCGCTCAAGGCGCTTCTGCCGGCTGGTTTTATCCCCAGCGTGGCTATGCAGGGGCCGGCCAAGGATGCGAATCTTCGCGTGGTCTTTCTCGACCGTGTGACGGTGCATGGACCGGCGGGCAAGCCGGTCAGGACCGGCTCTGAGCAGCTGGTGTACCTCCTTGCGCCGGTGAAAGATGCAAACGGCGCCGAATCCCAACTTGTCGTTGGGGAGCTGAGCGGTGACGCCGCGGATGTACCGGGACCTTTCGGGATAGCTCCCCTCACAACAAAGCATTCGATGCGACGCCTGGTTTCCAGCAGTGACGGGCCTGTGCTCGAATCGCAGGACTGGGTGTTCGAGGCGGCCACCGGAGAGCATCTTGAGATGCACATTGAATTCGAGCGGGGCGCCGGCTTCAAACTTGGTCCCGCGGATGTGAAGTTCTACTCTGCGAAAGACGCGAGTGTGTACCAGATATCGAGGCAGGAACAGGACCTGGACATACTCCGAAATGTGACGATCACTCCTCGCGATCGCGTCAGGCGCTTCTCGTTTAAGGCGGGAGGCGGCAGCTACGCTCCGTTGTTCGACGGCAAGGAGAAGCTGTTGAGCTGGGACGACATTCTATGGACGCACCGCACAATGCTTGCACCTTGATGACACCCGCCGCGAGCCTTCAGAAAGGGTGCGACCATGCTTATATGTTCGAAGGCTCTCCCTGCGTCTCTCGTAAGTCAATGTCGCGGGCCATCGTGCGCGAGCCTAGATAAAGCACAAGCGCCAGCAGCACGGACAGGGCCGGCATGACGATCATGGCTTGTTGCAGGCCAGCACCGCGAAAGAGTTCCAGGCTGATGCCGCCAGCCGCATGCATCGCGCGGCGAGCCAGCACATCGCTCAAGCTGCCAGTGATGAGCGGGCCGAACGAGGCTCCGCAAAGATACATCGCCATGAAGTAAACCGACATCGCGAAGCCACGCTGATGGGGAGCGACGATGTCCTGGATCGAGGAGTACACAAAGCCGTAGTAAGTGTTGTAGGCCGCGTAGGCGATCCCGATGCTCACCAGAGCGATCGGCGCGGCGCCGGCCGTTTGCCGGATGCCGAACAACATGACAGGTGCGCTGAACAGCGCGATAACGGACGCTCTTCTGAGCCTGCCGTCCCGCGCCGTGCTGGGTACTCGATCCCCGAGATAGCCGCCGAAGAGACCTCCGAAGACGCCGCCGACGAGGTATACCACGCCGCTGGTTACACCGGCGCGAGCGATGGAATACCCATGCACGCGCGTCATAAAGGCCGGCAGAAAGGTTGCAAGGGCGTACATGTTGAAGTTGAATAGCGCGCCGGACAAGATGATCCACCACAGTGTGGGAATGCGAAGCAGAGCGGAGACAGATCCCTTGCTCTTCGACGCAATCGCTTGTTCCGATGCGCCGCGCGCCGGCTCTCGTACCAGAAGCAGGAGTGGGATCAGAAGGAGCGCGGGAGCAGCGGCGCTGACCAGAGCGACTCGCCAACCCCAGACCTGCGCGATCAAGCCACACAACAGAAAGCTCAACGCACCACCGACCGGCACGCCCAGCATGAAAAGAGACAGGACACGCGCGCGGCGGTCGGCAGGGAAGAGATCGCCGATCCAGCTTGTGCCCACGGGACCACAGACAGCTTCGCCCACACCGACGCCGAGTCGCGTGACGAGCAGGAGCGAAAAGCCGGGAACCAGGCCCGACGCAGCGGTGAGGATAGACCACACGCTGACGCCAAGGGTGAGGAGTTTCTTGCGGCTCCAGACGTCGGCGAGGCGACCGATCGGTAAGCCTGCCACGGCGTATACCCAGATAAACATGCTGCCCAGCAAGCCGATTTCTGTATCGGAGAGGCCGAATTCTCGCCGCATCGGCTCGACGAGCGCTCCAGGGGCCTGACGGTCGTAGAAGTTCAACAGGTTGATACCGCACAGAACCACTACTGTCAGCAGAACATTTTTCCGGGATGTGGTGTTCTCTGCTCGCAAAGTATCGTCGATGCTACACGCAAGCCGTATGAACCCGGAAGCTAAAGCGGATGGAGGCCCCCGCGTGGCCGTAGACTATCAACTGTAACTATGCAAAATGTTCCAAGCGGAGGTTTTCCGGCGTGTGTGCCTCGAACGCGAACGCGGTACCTGGAAGTGACGCGCTTATCAGTATCGGCGCATTGATAAAGCAGTCGGGGGTTGCCCGACAGACGATCCACTACTACCTGCGCATTGGACTGCTTCCAAAACCGCGGCGAACCAGCCGCACGTATGCGCTCTATCCGCCGGGGACAGTTGATCTGTTGAGAGCGATCAAGGAATACCAGGACGTATTGCGGCTCTCGCTGGAGGAAATCGGCGTGATGCTGCGCAACGCGCACTTCGATGCGCGGCGCGTACGCAGCGAGCTGGAAGATCTGAAAGAAAACATGACTCCCAAACTTCGAAATGGAGCAAGTCGCCTCGCGTTTCTGACAGCCGGCCAGGTGCTGTCCACGCTGGAGCCCAAACCTGCCGAGGGGTGGATTGAGGAGCTATGCGTTTGCGGGCTGATCGAAATGCAGGGCAATCGGCTAGCTCCCGATACGGCAGGCGCGGTCCGCAGCCTCTGGAAGCTTTGCCAATTCGGACTCAAACCCGAGGCGCTGCGACCCGTAGTGGAACGGATTCGGGAACAAGCTCAAACTGAATTGGCTGAGTTCCGCCGGGCGCTGCATATCCGCACGGCTCGCGGGGACTATGCCAAGGCTCTCCGTCTGCTGGATGCGTTCGACCAGTTCGCGTACTGGAGCCGGAAGGAGTCGCTTGGGTTGTCGTTCTGCGCGGAGGTTTACCAGTCGACGCAGCTGTTTGTCGGGCCCAATCGCAAGCATGTTCTTCCCAGCGAGACATTTCTCGCCGAGATGGGCCTTAACCGGGAGATCGACCGTTTGCTCAGCGGTCTGGATCGCAGTCCTCGTAACCGAAGGGCGCTTGCGGACCTTGCGCGCGCATACAATCTGCGCTCGGACTGGTTCAGTCTTTCGGGAGTCAGCACGCAAATTCTGCAGCTGGATCCGATGAATGTCCGCGCTACAGCGGATTTGAGCCGCTCTCTGATTCACCTTGGAGATATCGATCAGGCTATCGATCTGCTGCAGCGGCGGCTCGGAACAGGAAGCGATCCTCTGCTGAAGTTCCGTTTAGGGCAGGCGCTGCTGTTGCGCGCGATGCACGCGGGCTTAGCGGAACTGCTGTCGGCGGTTCGGCGGAAGCAGGAGCTTGCCGCGGAGGCCCTGCACGAGGCGCGTGACCTTCCTGACGTCCGCCGGTGGATTCTCCTAGACACCGCTCTGGACAACCTGACGGTGTCGGACCCCTTGCAGTTGATGCAGCCCACGGTTGCTGAATTGGAAGAGCTGCACCGCGAGTACCAGGCCATTTCTGACCGGGGCCGGTCGGTGCTGAGCCGGATCAATCTCGCCATGGGTCGAATCCTTACCATGTATGCCCTGTACTTGGTGTACGAGCGGCAGCAGAACCCCAAAAGCGAACAGCTTCGGCGCAGTATCGTCGCCATGGATGCACACAGTGCGCTCACGAACCGGCGGCCCGCCCGGCTTCGCGGGTCTCGACCGGGCTGATCGCTCGTGTGCGGCATCGAATCGATTCCCCGGTGCCTAGCGCTACTCAACAGTTCTGACCTTGCGAGCTGTGCAGTGGCTGTAATAGTCTGCGACCGGTCTGGGAGGCAAACCGAACATGTCCCGCCGATACGTTACTTCAGTTCTGGCATTGCTTTTATGCGCTGTCACCATAACGATGGCTGCCGCGCAAGGCACACAATATCCTCCTCTTCCTCCCTTCCATGTTCCGGACAATGTTGCGGTTCGTCATGTCGATATTTATAGCGAAGGCACACGCATGTCCGGGCAGTTTTATTCGGACAAGAAGAACGCCGGCAAGAAACTGCCAACGATCATCATGGCCCATGGATGGGGCGGCGTGGCCGCATACCTCGACCGCGAAGCCGTGCCGTTCGCGGAGGCAGGTTATCTCGTGCTGACGTTCGACTATCGCGGTTGGGGGACGAGCGATTCGCGCATCATGCTGACCGGGAAGCGCGCGCCCTCCACCGTGAAGGATTTTCGCTTCACCGCAGAGGTACAGGAGGCCCGCGAGGCCGTGGGCCCGCTGGACATGGTCACCGATTGGCAAAATGCGATCGACGTTGCCGTTGCCGACCCGCAGTGCGATCCGGAGCGCATCGGCCTGTGGGGATCGAGCCTGTCGGGTGGCCTGGTCGTCTCCGTCGCGGAACGGGATTCACGCGTCAAGGTGATCCACAGCCAAGTGCCGGCGCTCGATGGAAGATGGGTGCTGGGAACGCCGCAGATGCGCTCCTTGACCTACTCGCAATCCACGCAACTCGCCGCCGAAGGCACGCCCTTGCCAACACCGGGAGCAGGTCCAAAGCTCTTGGGACTTGAAGGCGCGCCCATTCTGCAGCAGTTCGCCTCGTGGTTTCCTGTGGAGTATGTCGACCACATACCGGATGTCGCAATTCAGTTTGTGCTGGCGGGCGACGACGGGCTGGTGGACAATAAGCCGAATGGATTGAGGGCCTACGCGCAGGCAAAAGGCCCCAAGAACCTGGTCGTCATTCCGGGCCTTCACCACTTCGGCATCTACAACTCTTTGCCGGACCGGAATCATGCGCGCGATCTCGCCATTGCGTGGTTTGATCGCTATTTGAAGCGGGGCGGAACGCGAGCCGGGAGTTAGCCGCGATGGCTTCTCCCTTGCGGCGCACGTATCCTAGAGTTTCTCCCAGAGCTTCGATGTTTCCTCTCTATTGCCGGAGAATCAGATGAAAAGGCCCTTTGTAGTTTTGCTGTTCGTGTTCTTCCTGATTGGCTTGGCCGCGGTTGCCGTTCCACGGTTTCCAAGGGGCAGCTCGGCTATGTATGCGCAATCCACTGTGCCTGTAGACCCCCATGATGGAGCAGCGATTTACAAGAGCAACTGCGCGAGCTGTCATGACCAGCTGGCAACGCATGCGCCGCCGCTCAATGCGCTTCGGCAAGGGGCGCCGGAAGCTACCCTGCAGGTCCTGAAAGTTGGCAGCATGAAGGCCATGGCCGCTTCGCTCTCGGAGCAGGAGAAACGCGCGGTTACGGAGTTTGTTACCGGGAAGGCCTTTGGTCAAACCGCCGCCGAGCCGGCGGAGGTGAGTAACTTCTGCGCGACTCGACCGACTCAATCCACGAAGTTTGGTGATCCTTCCAAGCGCCCGAACTGGGTTGGCTGGAGCCCCGGCCTTACCAACGACCGGTTCCAGGCAAACCCCGGCCTGTCGGCGGCGGACGTTCCCAAACTCAAGCTCCGCTGGGCATTCGGTATTCCCGGCGCCTTCATTTCCAACGCTCAGCCTGCCGTGGCGAACGGGCACTTGTTCGTCGGTACGGCAGCTCCCGCGGTTTATTCACTCGATGCCAAGACGGGCTGCACGGACTGGGTTTTCAAGCCCAATGCCAGTGTGCGCAACGGCATCACGCTGGGCAAACCCTCCCAGCTCTCGCGCTATACCGCGTTCTTCGGCGATGGCCGGGCGTTTGTATATGCGGTCGATGCCGGCACGGGAACGCTGCTCTGGAAGGTGAACCTTGAGCAGTTTCCCTCGGCGCGTATCACCGGCAGCCCCGTGTACTACGAGGATCGCCTATACGTTCCGATCGCGATCACCGAGGAAGGTCTCGCGATCAACCCGAAATATGAATGCTGCCGCTCGCGTCCCAGCATCGTGGCCCTGGATGCCGCGACGGGCAAGCTGCTTTGGCGTCATTACAATGTCGATCAGGTGGCCGTGCGAACGGGCACCAGCCCGAACGGCACGCCTTCATGGGGGCCTTCCGGGATAAGCGTTTGGAGCGCGCCGACCCTCGATCCTGAGAAAAGAGCCCTGTATGTGGGAACGGGCAACAACTTCTCCGACCCGGCCACAAGCGCAAGCGACGCCATCATGGCATTGAGCATGGACACCGGGGAGGTGCTGTGGACGCGACAGGTGAGCGAGAACGATGTGTACAACGTGTCCTGCGTCAGTCTGGATCGCTCCAACTGTCCAAAAGGCTGGGGTCCGGATGCGGACTTTGGCTCCTCGCCAATGCTGGTGAAACTTCCAAACGGCAGGCGGGCTCTGATTGCCGGTCAGAAATCCGGTGTGGTCACGGCGGTCGATCCTGACGATCAGGGAAGGGTTCTCTGGCAGGCGCGCGTCGGCAAAGGCGGTCTGATTGGCGGCATCGAGTGGGGCACCGCCACCGATGGCAAACAGGTCTATGCGGCGTTGTCGGACATGGCCTGGGTGGGTCAGAACATCCTTGATCCAGGCAAGGGCGGCGGCCTCTACGCACTGGACGTTGACACCGGCCAACGGACCTGGTTTACGCCACCCGCCGGCTGCGAGGGGCGGCAGCACTGCAGCCCGGCGCAATCGGCCGCGGTAACCGCCATTCCGGGAGCCGTCTTCTCCGGCTCCGAGGACGGGCATATGCGGGCGTACTCCACGCAGGATGGCCACGTTTTCTGGGATTTCGACACGGTTCGCGATTTCCAGACAGTGGACAAGGTGCGCGCGAAGGGCGGTTCCATCGATGGGCCCGGAGCTACCATCGCGGACGGCATGGTGTACGTTTCGTCCGGGTATCCCAACTGGGGTGGTCTGCCGGGCAACGTCCTGCTGGCGTTCTCGGTCGAGGGCAAATGAGCAGTTTCTGACCGGTTAAAAAGATGGCCGGCGCTGGACCTCACGCAAGAATGGACTGGCCGGAGTGGGCATACTCCGGCCGGTGATTTTTGTTCCAACAGGGCAAGAAATGTTTGTGAATCGCATTCGCATCCGGGTGGAGTTTGGGGATTGCGACCCGGCCAACATCGTGTACTTCGCCAGGTACTTCCATTGGTTTGACCAGTGCACCTCGGCCTTGTTTCGAGCAGCCCGCTTGCCTCTCGATGAGTTATTTCGCGAGCAGGCCATTCGCATCCCGGTCGTCGATGCACGCGCACGCTACCTGAAGCCCTCTTCGTACGGGGACGAACTACTTGCGGAAACCCAACTTACCGCGTGGAAGAAGAGCAGCTTCACGATCTCTCACCGCATTCTGCGCAACGGTGATCTGGCGGTGGAAGGTTGGATGGTCCACGTATGGGCGACCGCCCATGCAGCCGAGTCTCAGCGCTTCCAGAGTGTGCCTCTTCCCGCCGAAGCGATCCAGAAGCTGACGGCAAACTGGCGGCCTGGCTTGGACTAGCTGCAGCATGTCTCCATTCCTAGGGGTCAAGGGCGCCCTCTGCCCGGTATCAATCCAAACAATATATCGCGGCTATGCAGTTTCTATCTTGACGATACTTTAAGAATTGGAGTACGTTCCTCTCCGACATGTGAAGGCTGCATGTTCATAGCGTGAATCTTGATCTCGTCACAACGCTTGAGTGCGACGTAATGATTCCGCAAGGGACGAGGGCGATGCTCAAACTGATTCTCAGGATGGTGGCAGTTCTACTGTTTGCATCGGGCGCAGGTGCAGTCAGCTACGGGCAGGTGGATCAGTCCACGGCTACATTGCGCGGCACCATCTATGACCCGCGGGGCGCCGTCGTTCCGGGCGCCACCGTGACCGCGACCAATCCGGCCACGGGGGTAACCCGGTCGACCGTTACCGGGCGTGACGGAACATACCAGATCCCGCAGCTGATTCCGGCGACGTACAAGGTGCAGGCCACGGCGCCCGGATTCGACACCGAGCGCGCCAATGAGGTTGTGCTCACGGTCGGCGAGACCGCGACCATCGATGCGCGCATGGTGGTGGGCAGCGCCAGCCAGGTGCTCGAGGTAAACGGCAACTACACGCCCTTGATCGACATCGAGCAGACGCAGCAGGCCAACACCCTCGATGAGGAGCAGATCCAGAACCTGCCCAACATCGGCCGCGGCTTCCTCAATGAAGTGACCACGCTGCCCGGCGTCGGCAGCACGGGCGGCGCGGCGGCGCAGTTCGCCGGCTTTTTCTTCGGCTCGTCCGGCCTGAGCATCGGCGGCAGCAACGGCCGCGGCAACCTGATCACGTTCAACAGCGGCGAGGACGATTACGGCACCGGCGCCGTGCGCTACTCTCCGCCGCTGGACGCCGTGCAGGAAGAGCAGGTGAACCGCAACGGCTTTCAGCCGGAGTTCGGCTTCACCTCCGGCGCGGCCGTAAACGTAGTCTCAAAGAGCGGCACCAACGCGTTTCATGGCGACGTCTTCGGCTACTTCAACGACCGCTATACCGTGGCGGAGCCCTACCTGACCAAGCTGACGGACCCGAACTACACCAAGCCTTACACGCAGTCGTTTTACACCGGCGGCTCTGTGGGTGGACCCATCGTGAAGAACAAATTGTTTTTCTTCACGGCTTACGAGTACCAGCATTTCGACTCTGCGGTCATCTACAATCCCGCGACCAGCCCGTACTTTCAGCCGTTCAACGGCAGCTACGGCGATACCAGTTGTCTGGGAACCCGGACGACGGCTCCCAGTCAGTACTGTTTTTTCAAAGCAGTTTCGCAGAGTACGACGTATGACACAGCGGACGCGGCCCTGGCCGCGGCATTCCTGAATTCACCCACCGTGTCGCCCACGAACCCGAACGTGCCGAACCCGTTCTACACCAATAACGATCCCAATCTGCAGAAGTTCGTCAGTGCCGTCCAAGGCACGTTCGACAACCCGACGCGGAACCACAACCTGACCACGCGCCTCGATTACCAGATCAGCAACAAGAATACGGTGTCGGGCACGTTTTCACTTTTGCACGGGTCTACCTATGCCGGCGGCACGGAACCGTATGCCAGGTATAACCCATCGCGCGACTACGAAACCCTGGTCGATTGGGTACACATCTTCTCACCCAAAGCCTATAACAAGTTTTTGTTCCAGTACGCCTACAACCGCTTTGACCAGGACACGGTGAACAGTAATGGTCCGGAGATCAACATCGAGTACCTTGGCGTTTTTGGCCACAATGGAACGGATACCTATCTTGCGCGCCAGCACCGCATCGAGGCGAGCGACGATTTCTCCTTGGTCAAGGGCAATCACAGCTTAAAGGCCGGCTTCTCCTACCGGCCAGCTTTTTACAGTATCAACAACCCGAACTGGGCGCGCGGTGAATTCGACTTTTACGGCGGTTTTCCGCTGACTCCCATCGGCGGTTCAGCTTTTCCAGGCTTCACCGGGCAAGAAGTGGTCCCCGGCACCGGCACCGGCCCCACCAATCCGCCGGTAAAGTACACAGCTCTTCCTTACCTGGCAGCGGGGTTAGGATTCTGCGGCACTGCGGCTGCATGTATTCCCGGCAGCGTGGACCTGTCGGGAGCGCAAATGTTTACCGACGGCGTGCCGTACAGCTTTGAGGGCTCGGGCGGCAGCGGTCTTGTGGACTTCAACGCCCAGTACGCGGCGGTCTACGCGCAGGATCTGTGGAAGATCACGCCGCGCTTTACCCTGACCTACGGCGGACGCGTGGACTTCGATGCGGAACCAAGCCCGCTTAAGACGTACAAGAACTTCTCCCCGCGCGTCGGCTTTGCATGGAACCCGTATGGCGACAACAAGACGCTGGTGCGCGGCGGCGGCGGTATCTTCGTGGCGCCTACCAACTGGCTGGAGCCGTTCTACACCAATCTCTATGGTCCGTTGACGGGGACGAACCCCTACCTGGCCTCCACGGCAGCCAACGTGCTCAGCAACAACCTTCAGTATTACGGTCCCATCACGAGTCTGTACCAAAGCAACTATGGTCCCAACGGCGTTCCGCAGAACCCTGTGACCCCGGCGCAACAAACGGCGGCCAAACTGTCACCCGGCGTGGATGGCCGGCTGGCGCAGTTCGCAGACCCCAGATTTACCAACCAGAAGGTCTATCAGGCGAGCTTCAGCATCGAGCAGCAGCTGGCCAAAGACCTGGCGGTTGAGCTCGGTTACATCTTCTACCGTGGCAGTCACCTGCCGGCTCCGATCCTGGTCGGCTATCAGCCGTCGGCGGCATGCGAGACCTCCTACACGGGCGGCACGGCTATCGACCCGGTGCTCGGCCCTCATTACTGCGCGGTCGCGCCGTACGCCTCGATCGTTCCGGGAGGGGAAGCGTTCGAGTACACCTCCAATGGCAATTCCATTTACCACGGCGCAACGGTGTCAGTGACCAAGCGCTTCAGCCATCACTATGAATTCCAGGGCAACTACACCTGGAGCCGGTCTATCGACGACACCACCGACTTCGAAAACGCGTTCTCGTCCTTCCGTCCTAACGGCCTGAGCCTTGCGCAGGAGAAGGGCGTCTCGGATTTCAATCGCACCAATGTCTTTGTAGCTACCGCGGTCTACAACTCTCTCAAGCTGGGCAGCAAGCACGCGTGGATGCGGTACGCGTTCTCCGATATGACCGTCGGTCCGGTGGTCACCTTTTCCAGCGGCAGCCCTTTCGATTTCGTCCTCGCGGCGCCGTTCAACAACGGAGCTCCTTTGCCGAACTACACCTCGCGTCCCTACAATGAGCAGCGCAATTCGGGCCAAGGTCCCGGCTTCGATTCAACAGACCTCCGTTTCACCAAGGCCATTGCCCTCAACCGCAGCGACTCGCAACGTCTTTCCATTGAGCTCAACGTCACCAACCTGTTCAACTCCGCGGACTTCAACATCGTCAACAG
Source organism: Granulicella sp. (assembly GCA_965276885.1). GTDB lineage: Bacteria > Acidobacteriota > Terriglobia > Terriglobales > Acidobacteriaceae > Granulicella. The sequence goes on from OZ255702.1 coordinate 1,117,368, forward strand.
CACCTTTCCCGGCACCATCAACGGCGTCAGTCCTCTGTACACAGGAGGAGGGAATCAGGTGATCAATTTCGCCACCGGGCCTTTCAGCGCACATGGTGTACGGCCGACTTCACTCGCACAGACCCAGACCGGCCAGGCGCTGTACTTCGCGGGACAGGCGCCTCCCCGCACGGCACAGGTCGGACTGCAATACTTCTTCTAGGAGCTTGTTGAAAAAGGTTCCAGTATTTCGGCGGATTTGAGGGTTATTTCGTCTATGGAGTATGCGTGGAGACGAGCGGTTGCAGGGTGGGATGTTCAGCTATGTGACGTTGGAGCAGCGTGTGCCTCAGGATCATCCGCTGCGGGAGATTCGTCGGCTGACGGACGTTGTTTTGCGCTCGTTGAGCGAAGAGTTTGACAGCCTGTATTCGGCTTCGGGGCGGCCTTCGATCGCGCCCGAGTATGTGCTGCGGGCGCTGCTCTTGCAGGCGTTCTATTCAGTGCGTTCGGAACGGCAGCTGGTCGAGCAGCTGGACTACAACCTGCTGTTCCGCTGGTTTGTGGGCCTGGGCATGGACGATGCGGTTTGGAACCACGCGGTGTTTTCGAAAAACCGCGACCGTTTGCTGACCTCGGACGTGGCGCAACAGTTTTTCGCCGCGGTGGTTCAGCAGGCGAAGGGTTTTATGAGCGATGAGCACTTCACTGTCGACGGCACCTTGATTCAAGCGTGGGCGTCGCACAAGAGCTTTCGCATAAAGGACGGCTCGGACGACGACGGCACCAACTTCCACGGGGAGAAGCGGTCGAACAAGACCCATGAATCGACCACCGATCCGGAGGCCCGGCTGTACAAGAAGAGCTACGGCACGGAGTCGAAGCTGGCCTACCTGGGCCATGTGCTGGTGGAGAACCGGAACGGTCTGATCGCCGCCGCGATGGCCACCCAGGCCGATGGCTTTGCCGAGCGCGACGCCGCGCTGCTGATGCTGGCCGACAAGCAGCAGGGCCGCACGCGACGCATCACCGTGGGCGCGGACAAGGCCTACGACGCGGAGGATTTCGTCGTCGCCGCGCGGAGCCTGCATGTCACGCCGCACATCACGAAGAACAACAAGGGCCGCCGCTCCAACATGGACGGGAGGACCACCCGGCACCCCGGCTATGCGATCAGCCTGAGCTGCCGCTGGCTGGTCGAAAAGAGCTTCGGCTGGCTGAAGCAGACCGGGCCGGTGCGCCAGGTGAAGGTGCGCGGTCTGGCCAAGGTGGATTGGACCTTCGTCTTTAGCTGCGCCGCGCACAACCTCCTGCGCCTCCCCAGGCTCATCGCGCAACAAGCCGCGCAGGGCCCCGAGCAGCAGTGCGCCTGAAAACAGGTTGAGTGTTCAAAAACACTCGCCAGCCTCCAATACAAACCAAGCTATCCATCAACAAAAGCTCCCCAGGAGCAAATCTTCAGCAGAACCGCATCGATCAGCAGTTATTTCAACAAGCTCCTAGAAGCTGTTTCATAACCCCGCTTTGAAAGGGCACGGCTTCAGCCGTGCCGCCAAAAAGTCCACAAATCTTTGGCCTTTAACCCCTGCGGGAATGCTATGGAGTGAGCAACTCAGGCTTTAGGTTGTTAGTTCTGGAAGCTGCGTCGTGACGTCCTTCGGGTCATCTCCGGCTTGTGCGCAGGGGACGTCCGCAGGTCCCGGTGCGGGTAGCGTGATGAGGGTGCGAGCGTCATTCCGTTTTCCGAAACCGATCGCTGTACGCGAAGGTTCTGCCGACTCCCGTTCGACAACCCGGCGAAGTTGTGGAATGGTAGGACACGCAACAGGCTTGCCGAACCAACGGAACCGGAATAGAAAGAATGCTCTTACATGAGTCAATATCGCCGGCATCAAAGACGGCGCACGAGGTGGATTGGCTTTCCACTCTGGATGCGCTGCTGCTCCGCCGAAGCATCAGCGCCGGGATCGAGCTGTTGGATCAGAAGGAGCATCAGTGGCGAACGCTCGCGTGCCCTCATCGGGGGAGCGCGGATCTGCTTCTAACCCTCGCGCAATGGGTCGATGTCGGCTATCGCGACGCTCAGTTTCTGCGCACAATGCTGGATCTCCTTCCGTTGCAGGACCGACTGGAACTTCGCGTCGGTGGCTACGTCCGGTTACAAATGGCAGAGGCTTTCTACGCGCTCGCGACGGATGATGTGGACACCGCGATTGCGGTGCTGGACACAATTCTTCGTTTGAATCCGGAGTTGCTCACTGCTGAGCTGACCACTCTCGCGCACCTGTGGAAAGGCCGTGCTCACCGCAATAAAGCTGATTACGAGAAGGCGCTCGAACACATCAACAGGGCGCGCGACCTCGCGGCAACCTTGCCGGGCTCGGAGGCGCTCAGCGCCGTTGTCGAAGTTCAACAAGCATGGCTGCTTTTTCAGCGCGGAGATCCTGCCCGGGCTCTTCAGGTATTCGACGCAGCTGAAACGGTCCTCCAGCACACCGATCACTGGATAGCTCTGGGGAACATCGAATCGGCCCGGGGCCGCATCATCCGCCGAAAGGGTGATTATGTGCAGTCACTGCACCACTTCACCCGGTCGGTCACACTGTACGAGAAGAGAAACATACATCACCCCAATCTTGCCCGCGCCGTTACCAACCTGGCGTTTGTCAAACGCCTGCTCGCGTTGCAGCTAAGAAGACACATAGATTCAAGAGTTTCAGGCCGAACCAAAATGGAGCTGGGCAACCCGGCAGAGGCACACCGAGTTCAACCTCTCCATAAGCAGCATCGGGAGCTATACCAGAGTGCGATTACGGAGTTGGAACGCGCAAAGCAGATATGCATCCTGCACGATCATGTAAGCGGCCTCGCCGCCGCGCTGTTGAATGCAGGCTATCTGCACCTTGATGCAGGCGACGTCGATGCAGCGGCGCACGAAGCAGCAGAGGCTTACGCTATCGCGGAGCGGACAAACCTCGTCGTCCTGAAGGCGCGCGCGCTGATCCTTAGCGGGCGCATCGAGAACGCGCGTGTAGAAGATCTCCACGGACGCCCGAGAGATGCGCCCAACTATGCCAGGCGCGCCAAGCAGCATTGCGTTGAAGCGCTTTCCCTAGCGCAACACACCGAAAACAAACGCCTTTTGCTCAGTGCGCATATAGCGTTGGGAGAAGTATCGGCGAATCTGTTCTTTCGGGACTTTGTTCTGGCGCGACGCTGCGTGGATACAGCTGCTGCTCTCATTACAGCGGAGGACGCAGACTATGTCGTCGACGAACTGAATGCGTTGAAGGCAAAAGTGGTGCAGACCGTCGGATTGGACGACACCATCCGCGCATGGTCTCAGGGCATGGTGAATGGCAAGAGCCTGCAAGAGGTGATGGAGGGCTTCGCGGAGGTGGTCGTGACCCAGTTGTGGCTGCGGGAGAATCGTAAAATCGTTCGTGTAGCCAAGCTCCTGTCCACATCCCCCAAGAAGGTCAGGCGACTGATCAAACACTCAGGACATGTTGAACCGTGAGTGTGTTTCCAAACGATCCGTAGGCAGCGCAGCCATGGAATACATCGGGCTTCTTCAAACAAGGGTGTTGATCCGCCAGAATGCTCAGGCATTGGTGACTGCTGCACGCCGTGGGTTTGGACTCACACAACGATACAGCCTTCACTCACGAATGTCCTTCGGAGGTCTTCAGCTCAATTCGTTGTAAAGCTCCGTTGTAAGGAACGAACGGAATGGGCCTTGCACGAACGTGAGCAGGAGTTCCCCTGCACGGGCGAACTTGGAAGCCGCGTACGGTAGTGGTCCCAACTCCGCCTGCTTTGCATTGAGGATCTCACCGAGGACGCTGCGTATCCGTTCCGTGTCGATCAGCTTGCCGCCTTCCGTCTTGACCGCGTAACGATTCCATTGCCACAGCTGCGCACGGGAGATTTCGGCAGTGGCTGCATCCTCCATGAGATGAAAGATGGGTACACAGCCAAGCCCGCGTAGCCACGATTCGAGATAAAGAAGGCTGATCTCGATATTGCGCACAAAACCCTCTTCGGTAATCCGGCCGGAGGGAATCGCGAGCAGATCGGCTGCCGCAACGGGCGTGTCGTTGGCTGGTTTACGCTCGATCTGGTTTGGCATCGGCATCCATTCATTGAAGACCTGCATTGCGATATTTACCAGACCGGGGTGGGCCACCCAGGTGCCGTCATGGCCGGCCTTTACTTCGCGGAGTTTGTCTTTGCGCACGCGTTCCAACGCGAGCGCATTCGCCGCGGGATCGTTGCGAATAGGAATTTGCGCAGCCATGCCGCCCATGGCGTGCACGCCGCGGCGATGGCAGGTATCGATCAGAAGGCGAACATAAGAAGCCAGAAATGGCTGCTCCATGGTGACATCTCCACGCTGCGGAAGAATAAACCCCGGGTGGGCGTTAAACTTCTTGATGAAGCTGAAGATGTAATCCCAGCGCCCGCAGTTCAGGCCAACGGAATGGTCGCGGAGCTCGTAAAGAATTTCATCCATTTCAAATGCGGCAGTAATGGTCTCGATCAAGACGGTCGCGCGGATCGTTCCGCGCTTGATGCCCGCCGCGTCCTCCGCATAGTTGAATATGTCGTTCCAGAGCCGGGCTTCAAGGTGACTTTCAAGCTTGGGCAGATAGAAATAGGGCGCGCTTCCCCGGTTCATCAGTACGCGATAGTTGTTCACGAAGTAGACACCGAAATCGAAGAAAGCAGCAGACATGGAGCCAAGCGGACAGCCCCAATGCTTCTCCTCCATATGAAGACCGCGAGGCCTGACAAACAGTATGGCAGGCTCTTCCGTCAACTGATAGCGTTTACCTTCCGCAGAGGTGTACGAGATGTTCCGTGCGTTGGCATCACAGAGGTTCTGTTGACCCTCCACAACGTTGGCCCACGTTGGCGCGGTCGAATCCTCGAAGTCGGCCATGAAGACCTTGGCTCCGGAGTTAAGAGCGTTAATCACCATCTTGCGGTCGGTCGGTCCGGTGATCTCCACGCGGCGGTCCAAAAGCTCGTCGGGAGGCGGCGCGGCGGTCCAATTAGCTCCGCGAATCTCGATCGTCTGAGGCAAGAAGCCCGGAAGCACACCGCGATCGAACTCCGCTTGACGGATCTTCCGCCTGTTCAGCAGGTTTACACGCTCGGCTGAGAACTTTATATTAAGCTGTTCAAGAAACTCCTTCACATCGGGCGAGAGAATTTTGTGTGCGTTGACGGCGTGGCGCGCTGCCTCAGGCTGTTCGGGTGCCGCTTCGGTGACTACCATGGTTGTTTCCTCGCTTAGACCATCTAAGAAATAGCGCCAACTTAAGCCGGGCGCACGAAATTGCGTATAGGACGATAGCTAGTGAACGCCGGCGGAAGCCATTTCGAACTGCTCCTCCTCGGTCGACCCCGCCATTGCGTTGGTTGAGACTTTGCCGCCAGAGATGACTGTCGAGACAAGGTCGAAGTAGCCTGTACCCACGAAGCGCTGATGACGGACCGCACCATAGCCCAGCCCCGTCAAGGCAAACTCGCGTTGCTGTAACTTCGAATAAGCGGCCATTCCCTCCGAGGCATATGCCTTGGCAAGCTCAAACATGGCGAGATTGAGGGCATGAAAGCCGGCCAGGGTCACGAACTGAAACTTGTAACCCAGCGCGCTCAGTCGTTGCTGGAACGCCGCGATATCGGAGTCCGTGAGTTTCTGCTTCCAGTTGAACGATGGAGAGCAGTTATAAGCGAGCAGTTTGCCGGGATACTGCTCATGAATGGATTTCGCGAAGCTTTCGGCCTCCTCCATGTTGGGTTCCGAGGTTTCGCACCAGATCAGGTCGCAAAAGGGAGCATACGCAAGGCCGCGAGCGATGGCACAATCGAGGCCGCCGCGAATCCTGAAGAAGCCTTCCACGGTCTTTTCGCCCGTAAGGAAAGGTGCGTCGAGAGGATCGGAATCGCTGGTCAGCAGTTGGGCCCCGTTTGCGTCAGTGCGGGCAACAAGAATGGTTGGCACGCCGAGCACATCCGCGGCAAGACGTGCGGCGGTGAGTTTCTGAATCGCCTCACGCGTGGGCACGAGCACCTTTCCGCCCATGTGACCGCATTTCTTCGCGGAAGAAAGCTGATCTTCGAAGTGAACGCCAGCCGCTCCAGCTTCGATCATGGCCTTCATCAATTCAAAGGCATTCAACGCGCCACCGAAGCCCGCTTCGGCATCGGCGACGATCGGCAGCATCCAGTCAAGATTGTTCATATCCTCGCTATGCGCAACCTGATCGGCGCGCAGCAGCGCATTGTTGATTGCCTTGACCACCTGAGGAACGCTGTTGGCCGGATAAAGACTCTGATCGGGGTACATTTGTCCCCCTGTGTTGGCGTCCGCCGCAACCTGCCATCCACTCAGATAAATCGCCTTCAGGCCGGCTTGCGCCATCTGAACAGCCTGGTTGCCGGTCAGTGCCCCCAGGGCGGCGATGTGAGTCGTTCCGTTCACTAGGGACCAGAGCTTCTCCGCTCCGGCGCGAGCGAGACTGTACTCCACCCGCACCGACCCGCGAAGGTTGTAGACATCCTCTGCCGAGTAGCTTCGCTCCACTCCCTGCCAACGAGGAGAAGACCATTCTCTTTCAATCGCTTCGATTGCCTGTTGCTTCGCCATTTCTGCCTCCTGATGCACCGCTGCTTCAGTCTCAAGTACAACGACAGATGACAGCGGAGGCAAGGGCGGCTAGGACGATTCGTCCCTGCGTACGGATCGTCTCAGTCAGTTCTCGCAAAAGCTGGGAGGCACCGGGCCGAGGCGCCCGATGCGGCAACCACGCTGCTAAGCCTTTGCATGAAGCACCGGTCCTAGACCCTTTTCGGTCAGAAATATCTTCTGAACGGGGCGCCACACCAAGGGTGTACCCGCCCTCTTCGATGAATCTCCACGTTTGGATCTCTCCCTTCAGAGGGGGCCCGTATGGTGAGCTGTAGCTTCAGCCGGTCCCGGAGCAGAATTGCTGGGCGAAGACATGGACGGAGGCGCGGCATCCGATGCACTGCCCCATGATGCATTCGGATTGGGCCCCATATTCAGCACCAGGACCGCGCCGTCCTTGATGTCGGCGTAGCTGAACCACGTTTTGTTCCACGGCTTGCCGTTGAGCGTGGCCGATTGAATGTACATATGACTGCTTGAGTTGTTGCGCGCGAGTATCTCCAGTTTTTTCCCGTTGCCCAACAGCAGCGTCACCTTATCAAAGAGCGGCGAGCCGATGATGTACTCATCGGTGGAAGGATCAACCGGGTAAAAGCCCATGGCGCTTAATGCATACCAGGACGACGTCGCTCCCTGATCGTCCATGCCGGGGTAGCCATATCCGGACGCATCACTGCCATACATCTCAGCAAGAATCTGGCGAACTAGCTTCTGAGTCTTCCATGGCTGGCCGCCCCAGTCGTAGTAGTACGCGGCCTGCTGGTCCGGCTGATTGCCCTGCACATATTGGCCGATCAAGCCGGTGCAGTCGCGACAAATGCCCTTCGGAGTGTAGGGAGTGGAGAAGAACCGATCGAGCTTCCGGTCGAACGCCTCACGTCCGCCAAGCAAGTTCATAAGTCCCTGCACGTCGTGCGGCTCGAGCCATAGCGTCGACCAGCCCGAGGCCTCCTTCATCATGAAGTTGTAGTAGGGTTCTTGCGGATCGAACGGCGAAATCCACTGGCCGTCCCCGGTGCGGCCACGCACAAAGCCGATGGACGGATCGAAGACGTTTTTGTAGTTGCCCGCGCGCTTTAGGAATAGCTGCTCATCGTCTTTCTTTCCGAGCAGCCCCGCATACTGCGCCATGGCATGGTCATCCCATGCGTATTCAAGCGTGGTTGCGGCTCCCGCTTTCCCGCCTCCATACGGGGGACTCGGATTGCCTTTGGGGATAACGTCCGATATCCAGCCGTTCTTCTCGTATTCGGCAAGGTAGTGCCGGGGCCCAGCGGGATCAGTCGCGTTCTTGCGCAGGTATTCATAAGCCGCGGGGTAGTCGAAGGGAATGCCTCGCTTCCACGAACCCAGGAAGAGGAACACCGCATTGTCGCCGTGGAACGAGGTGTTCATATAGCCCCTCTCGCGCGCCATGTCGAGTTCAGAGGCCATGATGTCGCGCACCCGTTCGGGCTCCATCATCTCAAGCAACACGATCTGGTTGCGACCGGTATCCCAGAAGGGCACCGGGCTATAGCGATCGTGTGTCGCGGTCTGCACCTTGCCGTTCATGTCCGTGAACGGCTCGCCCTCCGCAGCGATCAGGCGCGGACTGGCAAAGGACTGGAAGAGCGTGGAATAGAACATCCGGCGTTGCTGAGCAGTGCCGCCCTCCACCTGCACGCGATCCAGCAACCTTGCCCATTCGTCGCGCGCCGCTTGGTGAACGCTATCGAAGTTCCAGCCGGGTAATTCATCGTGCAGCCGCTGCTCCGCTTGGGCGTAGCTCGTACCGTGAGCCATCTTTACCAGCACTTGCTCGCCGGCCTTGGTGTGGAAGGTGAGATAGCTTCCCGCGTATGTGCCCGAAACCTGTTTGGTGCCGGGCTCGACAGCCTTGTCACCGATGCCCCACCCCTTGCCGTCACCAGGCGCCTTGCGGAAGGTTCCAACGTCGCTAAACGCTTTGGAGAACTCCGCGACGAAATAGGCGCCGTCAATGGCTCTGCTGTCTTCCGCCACACCCTGCACGGTGTGGTCGCCTACGATCTCTATCCGGCCGCCATGCTCGGGAAAGTTGATCAGTACGTTCGCCCTCGCACTTGCTGGGAAGGTGAAACGCATCAAGCTTGCCCAGCGCGTCGCCGTGAGTTCGACACGCGTCTTAAATGTATCGAGATATACCGAATAGTAGCCCGGCGTAGCCGTTTCACGCGCCTTGTCGTAGTAGCTCTCGCGATAATCCGGCGGCATCGACCAGTCGCCGACTACCGGCGAGAGGATCGGCTCGGCCTCACCGCCATAGGTGGATCCACCACCGCCCGAAAAGCCGAGCATGGTCGGATTCGTGTAGTAGTAAGGAACGGGAACGCCGTTCGGAAAAGTGAACGCTATGTTGTTGTTGACCGGCGCTGCTTCTACTGAACTGTGCGGCAGGCGCGCCCCAGGTGAAGTCTGCCCCGAGTAGACCGGCTCGCCCGGCGGCGGCGCATTGCCGATCAGCTCCTGTTTATCCAGCGGTGCCGTCCCGACCAGTGGGTTGGCCATGTCGATAGGAGCTCCTGCTCCTGATTGGGCCAGGGCCATGCAATGCATTCCAGCTGTGATGAGTGCACCGGCGAGCCTGAACAATCGTCGATTTCTGACCTGAGGTTTCAAAATACTCTCCGATGGTGAAAAGAAACGCGAGGTCGGAAAGCTCCGCAAACCCCAGAGCGAACCGGCATCTCTTGACGCCTTTGTAATGTGAACTCGGTATCAAGAAGGAAACCAAACCAGTTAGCCCGAGTTGATGTCTGTATACATCATTCTCAATGGGCTGCTTGTTTGCAATCGACTTCTTCGAGGCCAGGATGCCGCTGCGCGCCAAGTTCACCCACTTTTCGTTGTTCCCCGCCGCGGTCGTGCTCTTTCTGGGCGCCCTTTCCAGCCACGCCCAGCAGAGCCTCGGAGCGCTCAGCGGAACCGTTACCGATCAAACAGGCGCCATCGTTCCCAACAGCACGATTACGCTCCTGGACGATCAGACCGCGGCCAAACGTACCGCGGCTTCGAACTCCGCCGGCAACTACTCCTTCCAGGCGCTGCCCATCGGCACGTACTCGTTGACGATCACTGTGCCCGGCTTCAACACCGAGAAGGTTTCGAGCATTCTCATTCAGGCAAATCGAACCGCCAGCCTTCCCATCAAGCTGAGGGCCGGCGACGTTTCGACCAGTGTCGACGTGGCGGCCAATGCCGCGTTGAACGCCACCGATCCCACCAACGGTTATGTTCTCGACGCGGGAACGATCGCGAAGATTCCGCTGGCGACCGGCTCCTTCACCCAGCTTGCCGTGCTCAGTCCCGGGGTGCAGGCGGACCTGCTCGCCGACACGGGAACGAACACCGGACTCGGCAATCAGAACATCTACGCCAACGGCCAGCGCTCCTCGTCCAACACGTTCACCTTCAACAATGTCCTGGCCAACAACCTCTTCAATGGCGACTCCTCCTCCCAGGTAACTGAAAACCGGGCTGTCCTGAACACTGGAGAAGGCTTCCAGACGAACGGAACGATTCGCACCAATACCTCCATCTTCGACGCGATCGGGGAGGCGCTGCCGTCGCCGCCGCCGCAGACCATCGCCGAAGAGCGCGTCAATACGTCGATGTTCGACGCCGCGCAGGGAGCCACCGCGGGAGCCCATATCGACGTCACCACGAAGTCGGGAACCAACACGCTTCACGGCTCGGTTTACGGCAATTTCGAGACCTCGGAGCTCAACGCGAATCCATTCTTCAATAAGCAGAACGGTCTGCCGACCCCTGACCTCCATCGCTATGTCCTCGGCGCCGAACTCGGCGGTCCGATCCGCCGCGACAAGCTCTTCGCGTATGGCAGCTACCAGTACACCCGCGATCGCGATCAGGTAAATTCCGCGGATTCGTACTTCGCTCCCGCAGGCATTACGGACGATCGCAGCGCCGCGGGGCTGCAGTCCGTCGTCACGGCGGCCGGTCTGCCGGCCGGAACGGCCATCGATCCCGTCGCTCTTTTTCTGTTCCAGTACAAACTGCCGAACGGCCAGTATCTGATCCGCACCCCGGCCGTTCCCGGCGCCCAGGTCGTCTTCCTCGGCCAGGCCTCCAGCTTCATCGCCGATCAGGAGAATCTGAACGTCGACTACGTAGTGAATAAAAAGGACACGCTGGCCTTCAAGTACTACTTCCAGCACGATCCCACCACCAGTCCGTTCTCGAACGGCTCCAGCCTGGAAGGCTTTCCGCAGGGCTTCAACGCCGGCAGTCAGGTGCTATCCATCGAAAACACGACCGTCCTTTCACCCAGGCTCACCTGGGAGCAGAAGGCGGGCTTTCTGCGCATGAACATCCAATCGCTCACCGGCCAGCCCTTCACCCCGCAACAGGCGGGCATCAATCTATTTGGAAGCACATTGTCGCCGGGCATCACGATCAATGGCGGGGGCAGCGATGGCAACAATTTCAGCATCGGGCCCACCTCCAACTTTTCCAATACCGGCTTCGTCCAGAACACGTTTGAGGGCACCTCGACCGTCAACTGGGTCATCGGCCGCCACTCGCTTTCCTTTGGCGGAAACTATGACTTCACGCAGCTGAATATTGAGAACCGCGCCAACCAGGTGGCTACGCTCACCTATAACAGCTTGTCGGATTTCCTCACCGGCGGTCCGCTCAAGACAGGCGAATCCAACTCCGTTTATTTTCAGGGAGCCAGCAACCGCTACTACCGCTCGCCGCAGGTAGGCGCCTATGCGCAGGACCAGTGGAAGGCCACTGAAAAGCTGGTGGTTTCAGCGGGTCTGCGTTTTGACAACGACGGCGGCCTCTACGAAAAATACGGCAACCTCGTCAACTTCAACCCGGCGGCTTACCACTACGATCTGGCCTCGGACACCATCACCAACAGCGGCCTGGTTGTGGCCGGCAATAACAAGCAGTATGCGACACCCGGCGCCTCCAACTCCACGCTCACCAACAAGCAATACGGCTTCGGTCCCCGCCTCGGCCTGGCCTACAGCGCGACGTCCAAGCTCGTGGTTCGGGCCGGCTTCGGGCTTTACTACGATCGTGGTGAATTCTTCACCAACTTTTCGCCTTCGGCCGGAAATGGCTTCAACGGACCGTTCGGCGTCACGCTCCAGCCGCCCTTCGTTCAGCCGATCCTCGCCACGAACAGCGGCACCTCTGAGAATCCGTTCGGCACGGTTCGCACCCCCGTCAATACGAACCCCGCGGCGTTCATCAACAGCCTGCCCAATCAAGCCGCGCTGATGGGGGATGCCACAACCGGAACCACCGGAGCTGCCCCGTATCTTTTCGGCTCCTACGCGGCGAATAACAAACTGCCCTATACCGAGAATTACAGCTTCGACTTCCAATATCAACTCAAGCCCAGGATCGTCGCTTCGGTCGGCTACGCCGGCGCCCACGGCGTTCACCAGACCGTGCCTTTGCCGTTCAATCAGCCCCAAATCGCTACGCCCTCCAGTCCTGTCAATGGCCAGATCTATAGCTATGGTTACAATGCCGTGGACACAAAGGGCAACGTGCTGTCGACAGAACTGGCCGCAACCTCGACTGGCGGCAACACCGACCTGCGTGTGCCCTACATCGGCTATGATCCCAACTCGGTCGAGTGGTCAACCCTTGGGTGGTCGCATTATGACGCTCTGCTGATCTCGGTCCGGCAACAATCATGGCACGGGCTGGACTACCAGGCCGCCTACACCTGGTCGCACTCACTAGATACCTCCAGTGGCTTCGGCCTCTTCTACAACGGCAGCAACCCGGACAATCTCGAATCCGGCTATGCCTCCTCCGACTATGACCGCACCCACGTCGCGACCCTCAGCTTTAACTACCAGATCCCGAACTATAAAAGTGGCAACGAGCTGTTATCCCGGCTGACGAGCGGCTTCGGGCTAAGCGGAGTTACCGTCTTTGAGAGCGGAACACCCTTCAACGTTTACGACTACTCGGGAACCGTCGGCAGTATCTTCTTCTCGATGAATGACTATCTCACCAATCCGGTTCTTCCGCTCGCACCGGGGTATACCGCCAAAACGGCAATGACCGGACATAGCGGCGCCTTTGTAGCGCCCAACAGCGCCAACCCCAACTACGCGGATCAGGCCTTCAACCCGCAGGCGTTTGCCTACCCGATCCTCGCGCCAGGCCAGTCCGGCGTTCCGCCGTGCGGTTTGAGCACCGCCGGAGCAACTGCCTGTGACACTGTGGAAACCGGCTTTGCCAGCGGCTATCGCAACATCTTCCGCTCGGCCTTCCAAAAGCGCGCGGATGTCTCGATTTACAAAGAGACTCGCCTGTACGAACGCTTCAGGTTGCGGCTTGCGGCGCAGTTTTTCAACGTCACAAACACGCCGAGCTTCGATGCCCCCAACAACGGCTTCACCGGATCTAACTTCGGCAATCCGCCAAAGTACAAAACGCTCACCGGCAACACCTTCGCCAACGAGAACATCGGTGTGGTCACGAACCCCATCGGCAGCCCGCGCCAGGTACAGTTCTACGGCATTGTTTCTTTCTGAGATACCGGAATCAACGTCTTTAGAGCAAAACCCTCAAGGTATACAGCGAGTTGGCTTGATGGATCGAATCCTTGCCTTCGTCCTTTGCTTAGCTCGTAATGTAGTTTTCGTCGTGAATCATGTATTCGCCGTGGCATCCGGCATGAGCCTTTGCTGATCGGCTGCCGCATTCACCCCGAGGTCTGAAATCGACCCGACCTGTCTCGCGTTTAGCCGAACCTGGACGGACTGGCTCACGCCGCGTATGCGTCGGGCCTGCCTGTCCGTAGCTCTCCATGCGCAGTCATTGCCTAGAGCGAGTACCATGCGTGGGGCCCTGGGGTGCACGATAGTCCGCTGGCCCCATTTGTGATATCGGTATACTACGGTTGTCAAGTTCGGGCCAGGGTTGACGAGGCGCCTTGAGATGAAGGTCAGCGGACTGTTTGTGGAAAGCATCTCCACCCTTACATCTCCCGGCAGCGAATGCACCGATAGAGGACAGAGCATGGATCATGGTCAACGGCCATACGTTTCGTTTCGTTGCAAGCTTGCGGCCAGCGTCGCGGGGGCGTGCTCGTTCTTCGTGTTCGGGGCGATTCTATGCGCGTTCCCGGTGACGACCGGCTACGCACAGACCGCAGGGGAGCGCAGCCCGGTTGCGGACGTAAATCCGTTCATTGGAACCGGGGCCGGTCCGGGCCCCTATCCCAACAGCAACGGTTGGATCAATCTTTTTCCAGGCCCTGTGATGCCGTTCGGAATGGTTCATCTGAGTCCGGACACGGAAGTTCATGGATTTGGGTACCACTATCGCCAGGATACGATTCAGGGCTTCAGCATGACGCATATGGATGGTGTGGGCTGTCCGAACTCGGGAGAGGTTTCCTTCATGCCCACAACGGGCGAGGCGGCTGAGGAGATCAACGACTTTGCATCGCCCTATTCTCACGATCACGAAACGGCGACGCCGGGTTACTACGGCGTTCATCTGACGCGATGGAACATCGACATCGGACTGACGGCGACGACCCGCACCGGCGAGGCACAAGTCACGTTTCCAGCGGGACAGGCGGCAAACCTTCTGGTTCCTATCAGCCGCACCCTCAACCACAGCACGGCTTCGTCGGTAAGGATTGTCGGCGACCGCCGCCTGGAAGGGTATGTGGAAAACCAGGTGTTCTGCCGCCACACGACAACCTACAAAGTTTATTTCGTCATGGAATTCGATCGGCCGTTCTCCACGTTCGGTACGTGGGGAAGCGGGCGGGGGACGCAGGCAGGGAATCGTTCCGCCGCGCAGACCAGCGACAGCCAGCAGATCGGCGCTTATCTAACGTGGCCGTCTGCCGCGGAGGCGAAGACGGTGACGGCAAAGATCGCCATCTCCTACGTGGACCCTGCCGGAGCAGAAAAAAACCTGCAGGCCGAAGCCTCGGGGAAGGACTTCAACCGAATCCGCGAAAATGCCGTCAGTTCCTGGAACGATGCGCTGAAGGCAATTGAGGTTTCAGGAGGCACTGACCACGCGCGGAAGGTGTTCTACACGGCGCTCTATCACTCGTTGCTTATGCCTACAACGCTGAGCGACACCGACGGCCGGTACTTAGGCTTCGACGGCCAGACGCACCGGATCGGGGCCGGCCATGTTCTCTACGGCAACATCTCCGGCTGGGACATCTATCGCAGCCAGGTACCGCTGCTGGCGCTGATCGAGCCTCGCAGAGTGGAAGACCTGGCGCAGTCCATCGTGCTCATGTACCAGCAGGGAGGATGGATCGGCCGATGGCCGGAGATCAATCAATACACGAACGTCATGGTGGGCAGTCCCATGACGGTCATTCTTTCGACCGCATGGCTGGATGGTCTCCATGGATTCGACATCCAGAAGGCGTGGGACGGCATGTTCCTCGATGCAACCCAGGCCCCGCCGCCCGGAAAACCCTATAGCGGCGAAAGTGCGATGGAGTGGATCAACCGGGTTCACTATGTGCCGAACGACACGGTCAAACATGGCTCGGTCTCAGAGATTCAAGAGGACAGCATCGCCTACGCTTCGCTGTACCACCTAGCGGCAGATCTGCGAAAGACGGAGGCAGCACGCCAGCTCTATCAGCGCGCACTCTATTACAGAAACGTCTTCAATCCAGCGAACCGTTTCTTTCAGCCCCGCAACGAAGACGGCACTTGGGTCGAGCCGTTCTCTCCGATGGAGAGCAATCACGCATTCCTGGAAGGCTCCGGATGGCATTACCAGTGGATGGCGCCCTGGGACATGTCCTGGCTGATTCATGCCGTGGGAACCGGTCTGTTCACGGATCGCCTCGATACGTTTTTCAGCTACAAACAGCCGGCATGGGCTGCCCAGTATTACAACCCATACAACGAAACCGACCTCCAAGCGCCTTTTGAGTACAACTTCCTAGGCCAGCCGTGGAAGGCGCAGCATGCCGTTCGGCGGATTCTGGCGGAGACCTACACCGAAAGCCCGGATGGAGTTCCGGGCAATGATGACTGCGGAGAGATGTCGTCGTGGGCGGTGATGAGCATGATGGGTATCTACTCGGTCGATCCTGCCAGCTTGGCCTATGAACTCGTCAGCCCTGTATTTTCGGAGGTCACCGTGCACCTGCACGCCCCATACCCGGGCCGGACATTGACCATCGAGACGTCGCCCCAGCCTGATTCCACGCCCTACATCCAAAGCGTGGAGCTAAACGCGCACACCTATTCGCGCAACTGGATCTCATTCAATGACCTTACCCGTGGAGGAACGCTGCGCTTCCAGCTCGGAGCCGCCCCCGAGAAAGCCTGGGGAAGCGCGCCCGGCGATATCCCAGCATCCCTGAGCGACCTTCAGCCGTAACGACCGCCGGGTGACATGGAGCGGACTGTGCCCATGAGTCAAACAAATGGGGTGTCCACCCAACTCTGCCTCGGAGTATCAGCGGCGCGACTGCACGCTGCTTTCGGAGGTTAGGTAGGCCCGCTCATGCGCTGCGCGTGACGCACGCCGGATACGGGCGGCGCCTCGGCGACACCGCCTCTTCAAGGCCCGCGTATCCGCGCTCTAGTGGTATCGCTCACATAAGTATTGACAACTGCATTTCGGATGATTATTGTTGTCCCGGTTCCGTGACCGGCCGCTTTTGTGAAACCTGTCTGATCCCCGAGGCCAGATACAGCTGGAATACGCTTTCTATGGAGTTTGCGTGATCAGAAAGAGCATGCATCGGATCGGATCCGGGTGTCGCCCGGAGCGTGTTGCTGCTGGCAGGCGCGCTTTGCTACCGATACCACATCTGCTGTCATTCCGGGCCGCCGCTGCCGTCACCAGCAGCGCCACAAACCGCTCGCGAGCGGCGTCCCGGCGAGTACCTGTTCGTTTTACTTCACGAGTTCTGATTCCCTTGAGTTCTGATCCCCTGGTTGGATGAGCCCCTGTTTTCCGAGGAGACGTACATGAAAAGTCTTTGCCGCTTCAGCATCATAGCCGCCGCGCTTCTTGCGATAGCAAGCATTTCATCCACGCTGCGTGCTCAGTCCACCACGGGAACCATCTTCGGCTCTGTTCTCGATCCCACCGGGGCCTCGATCCCCGCAGCCAAGGTCACCCTGACCGAAGTCCACACCAATGTGTCCCAGACCGCCACCACGGACAGCAAAGGCGACTACACCTACGCGATTGTGAATCCCGGCGACTATTCCGTCACGGCAACAGCCACCGGGTTCAAAACCGTGACGCAGACGAACATTACGCTGTCAGCCAACCAGAATATCCGCGTTCCCTTCAGCCTCGCTGCCGGCAATGTGACGGAGACCGTTGAGGTGGAAGCAGGCGTGACCCTTGTCGATACGCGCGAAGCCCAGCTCGGCGAAACGATCGACCAGAGCAAGATCGAAGATCTTCCCACGCCCAGCCGCGACGCCTACTCCCTGGTCACCACCGTGCCCGGCGTCACCAACTATGTCGCCGACTCGCCCATCGGCACGCGGGTGGGCGCCAGTTTCAGTGTCAACGGCCTTTCCAAGGACCAGACTTCCTACTACCTCGATGGCTCCTACGACAATACCGGCAACAATGGCGGCAATAAAATCCCCAACCCCGACGCCCTCTCGGAATTTCGCGTCCTCACCTCCAACTTCGACGCCGAGTTCGGCCGCACTCCCGCCGCCGTCATCAACGTCATCACCCGCTCCGGCACCGACCACTTTCACGGCGCTGCCTACGACTACCTCCGCAACAATATCCTGAACGCCCGCAACTACTTTGTGGCGCCGACCAGCCCGACCAACCCTGCCGTCCAACTGAACGAGAACCAGTTTGGGGGAAGAATCGGCGGCCCGGTCAAGCTGCTGCCGCAGACCTTCTTCTTCCTCGACTACCAGGGTACCGTCCTGCGCACCCAAGCCGTCATTAACGCCGGTTTAGTTCAGTCGCCGTCCGCTACCGAGCGCATGGGCAGCTTTGCCGGCGACACCTTCGGCACCGCGGGGACGTTCAAACGGCCCAACCTGCCCGCGGGAACGAACTGCGGCACCACCGCCGCTCCCGTGATCTGCGCCGCCGCGCTCGACCCCGTCGCACAGGCCGTGCTGAAGCTCGTTCCCGTTGGCGCGCCCGGCACGCACCTCATCGGCCAGCAGGTCGGCCAAGCCGATTCCTTTAGCAACGAGGGCCTCGTCCGCTTCGACTTCAATCACTTCAAAAATCACGCCATCGAAGCGATGCTCTACTACAGCAGGGGCAACGACACCACTCCAAACTCCGCCGGCAATCAGGTCCTCGGCTATAGCGGCGCAACGGACACCGAACAACAGTTCAACATCGTGGCCGCCGATATCTGGACCCTCTCGGACAGGACTGTCAACAGCTTCCGCGCCTTTGCCTCGCGCAATCACTACACCATCTTCAATGAATACAACCAATCCATCCAGGGCTTCGGCAGTCAGCTTCAGCCGGGCGGCACCGTCGCCGCGCCGTCGGCATTCAATCTCACTGGCTACGTCAACATCGGCGGCGGCGCCGCTCGCGGTCCCGCCAACGTCGACCAACCGGCCTACGGCGGCATCGATACCCTCAATCTCACCCGTGGGACGCACTCCATCAAGCTCGGCGGCTCTTACGTTTACAGCAAGATCTTCAATATCAGTGCCCAACAGGCGGGCGGAAACTTCGCCTTTACCGGCAGCACCACAGGCAATACCTTCGCCGACTTCCTTCTCGGTCGTGCGAACTCCCTGAACGAGACCAACATCGTCCAGCTCCGCAATTACTCCTACGATCCCGCTCTCTATGCGCAGGACGACTGGCAGATTACGCGCAGGCTGAACCTCAACCTCGGCGTGCGCTGGGAGGTCTTCGCCCCCTACCTCGGCGGCGGCGACACCTTCGGCACCTTCGCGCCCGGCGTTCAGTCCACCGTGGTCCCCTCTGCTCCCGTCGGCATACTCTACTCGGGCGACAAGAACATCCCATCCAGTCTCTTCAATATCTCCTATCGCGACTTCGCTCCGCGCGTGGGCTTCGCTTACGACGCGTTCGGCAATGGCAGGACCAGCGTTCGCGGCGGGTTCGGTGTCTTCTACTTCGAGTCGGATTCCATCAACTCCAACGAACAGGTCCAGTCGCCCTTCGGCCTGAGCGTCACGACCAACCAGACCCCCAACCTCGTCTGCCCTTACGGCGGCACGGCGCCACCCTGTCCGGTCGGCACCCCCGCGGGGACCGATCCCTTTCCCTATGACCCCACCCATCCTGACTTCGCCAACCCCGCCGCCGGATCCGAAGTGTTCGCCATTCCGTCCAATGGCGGTTCCACCCCCTACGTCTACGAGTACAACCTCACCGTCGAGCAGCAGTTGAGCCCCACCTTCGCCCTCCACATCGCCTATGTCGGCGACGCGGTGCGCAAGCAATACATCGTCGCCAACAAACTCGCCATCGACGAGAACGCGCCGGTGTACCAGTCCCCCACTGATTACGCGAATTCCGCCTTCGCGAAGGCCAACCCAACGGTCACCGAATTGTCGGCCGCCGGCCTCCTCGAGCGGCGGCCCTACGAGCCCTATACCAGATCGACGGCCGGCAGCGGCTTCCGCTTCGGCAGGATCAACCTCAACTCGCCCGTGGAGAATAGCAATTACAGCAGCCTGCAGACGACCCTGCGTGGACGCTTCGGCAGGAAGTTCTCCATGTTCGCCAGCTATGTCTGGTCCAAGTCTCTCAACTACGACGGCCCTATCATCAATAACTACGACATCGGCATGAACTATGGCCCCGGCGCTGACGACCTGCGTCACCGCTTCGTCGTCTCGTACCTATATGAACTGCCCACGACCACCCGCTTCGGGATCTTCGGCCGTGAAGTCCTCGATGGCTGGCACGTCAACGGCATTACGGCGTTCCAGTCCGGCAACCCCTTTACCGTCACCTCGGGCACCGACACCAACTTTGACGGGTACACCAACGACCTCGTCAATGTAATTGGCAATCCCAATCTCGGCCATCTCTCCCGGGCACAGAGGATTCAACGGGGAACCCTGAATCCGGCGGCTCTCTCGACCCCCACCGGACCGTACGGCAACGAACAGAAGAATCAGTTCTATGGACCGGCGAATATCAACACCGACCTCAGCCTTTTCAAGGAATTCCCCATCTTCGAGCAGGCCCGCCTCCAGTTCCGCGCCGAGGCCTTTAACGCCTTCAACAACGTCAACCTCAACAATCCCAACCTCACTCTCACCCAGATTCAGAACACAAGCATCCCGCAAATCACAGGGTCCGCCCCGGCCCGGACGCTGCAGTTTGCAGCCAAGCTCACCTTCTAACCTGTCGCAAAAGAGTCTTTTGCTCTTCGGCAATTACCGAGTCTGCCGGAGCGCTAGAGAATAGCCTTTACTGTTGTTCTCGGAGTCCTTGCCATCGCCTGACTCCAGTCATGGACTCTAAGTGCGAAAGATTTCGGACGCTACCGGGTAAGATTTATAAGCAGATCGAAGCGTGGCGCTACAGCCTCTGGGAAACTTTCCGTATGTCTCCCTTTTCCCGCGACCAAAGCCCCTGACAGCGGCGCGATTGCGCTCTATAGCAGGGGGAACAAGGAGAAATCATGAATCGGCGCAAATTCGTCTCGGCATTGTCTTCGGGAGTCGCGGCACTCGGTTTCAACTCGAGGGTTGCCTCCGCGGCGCCGGCGCCGGAGCGTGAACCGGTCGCCCCCAAGGCGCGCCGGCTAGTCCGCAAGCCCAACGTCATCCTGATGATCTGCGACGATCTCGGCTATGGCGACCTGGGCTGTTACGGGTCCAAGCTGCCCACCCCCAACCTCGACGCCATGGCCGCCGGCGGCATGCAGTTCACCCGTTGGAACTCCGCGCATCCCATCTGCTCGGCCTCCCGGGCCGCGCTGCTGACCGGGCGCTACGGTTTGCGCATGCACACCAACGGGGCGTTCGGTTCGACGTCCCCAAACGGCACCTCGCTGGATGAGACCCTGATGTCCAATCTCTTCCACGACAAGGGCTACGCCACCAAGGCGATCGGCAAATGGCATCTGGGATTCCCGCCGCCCTACCTGCCCACCAGCCGCGGATTCGACTCCTATCTGGGGGTGCCCTGGAGCGTCGACATGGCGCCTCTTCCCCTGGTTCGCGATACGCAGACTCTTCAGGAAAACGCAGACCGCGATACGCTTACCCCGCTTTACACCGAAGAGGCGGTGCACTTTCTGGAGGATCCGCAAAGACACAAGCAGCCCTTCTTCCTGTATATGGCCTTTTCGTACCCTCACGATCCACCGCGGGCCTCGGCGCGCTTTGCCGATAAGACAGGCTTCGGACATCAGGGGGACTCGATCGCCGAGATCGACTGGAGCGTGGGCGAGGTCATGCGGGCGGTGCAGAAGCAGGGGCTTGCCGAGGACACCCTGATCCTGTTCACCGTCGATCACGGCCCCTGGTACCAAGGCTCGCCCGGCGCGCTGCGCGGCCGCAAAGCCTCTACCTTCGAAGGCGGCTTCCGTGTGCCGATGCTCGCGAAATGGCCCGGACAAATAGCGCGAGGGCGCAAGGTGGACGCCTGGTGCTCGCACCTGGACGTGCTGCCTACCTTGGCCACGATATGCGGCCTATCTCTCCCGGAAAAACCGCTGGACGGAGTGGAGATCTCGAAGGTATTTCTCGACGGTCAGGAAAAGATCGAACGCAAGCCCCTGCTCTACTTTTCTCCCTTGGGCAATGGCGGCCTGGATCTGCATTGCATCCGCCGCGACCAATGGAAGCTGCGCGTGGCGCAGGCCATCAAAGGCGAGATCTACATCAACGACCGCACCACGGGAGCAAAGGGCAGTTCCTGGCTGGCCCGGCCCGAGTTGTACAACCTGGAGCAGGATCCGCTGGAGAGCTACGACATCGCGCATCTTCACCCCGATATCGTCGCTGAGTTGATGAAGAACCTGGAAGAGCAGATGCCGAGCTTTCCTTCGAACGTGACGACTGCGTACGCGGCCCTTAAGAACAACAAGGGAGATATTTCAACCCCGCCCGGCGCATCGCCGAGACCGTATGACCCCACATTGCCGGCCGACCGGCCCTATTCATGGGAGCCGCCGGACCGGAGATCCGGTTCGCTTGAGAAGAATGAATCGCAAACCTGAAGGCAACTCATCGGGCACACGACGATGCCCGTCCTTACGATGGCGATTCAGAGCGTCTTGACCCCTCTCCTTCTTTGCCGGAGTAAGCGCATCCGGCGGCCTATCAGGCTCAAGCGCCAGGCAGCGCAACGCCTCACGCCGAGGCGCGCGAAGTAGTCCCGGATGAAGTAGTTCCAGCTATCGTTGCTCAGTCATCGTTGCTCAGGCTGAGATCAGGAGGTCCCATGGTTCCCATACCGCGCGGCGCGGCACTGGCCGCCACGCTGGCTTTTTTCAGGTGTGCCGGGAGCGCGCATTCGCAGCAGCACTTACCGGAAACAGCGCGGCAGCACTTAGCAGAAGCATCCCGGCAACCCTGGGTAGGTACCTGGGCCGCCGCGCCCGTGGCCGCGCCCAACACCGCCGCCGACTTCGTCCAGGACCGCACCCTGCGCGAGATCGTCCACGTCTCCATAGGCGGCCCGGCGCTGCGCCTCGTTCTCAGCAATGAGTTCGGCACGGGCCCGCTCACCATCGGCGCTGTCCAGGCCGCGTCCAGCACTGGCAACGGCAGCGGCCAGCCCGGCAGCGGCATCCCCGTCAGCTTCAGCGGCCATCCCGGCATCGTCATCCCCGCCGGCGCGCTGGCCGTCAGCGACCCCGTCGTTCTCAAGCTGCCCGCGCTCTCCGATCTCGCCGTCAGTATTTTCGTGCCCGCGCAGAAGATAGAAATCCTCACCCACCACAAGTTTGCCGACGCTGCCAACTACGAGGCCGACGGCAACCAGATCGCCGCGCCCAGGCTGACCCAGCCGCACGTAGTCTCAGATTGGCTCTTCCTCAAGGGCGTGGACGTCGAGGCCCCATCGGCCAAATCCGGCCGCCACGCCAAGAACCCGCCCGCCGCCATCGTCACTTTGGGCGCCAGCATCACCGACGGCGCGCACAGCTCGCGTGACGCCAACCATCGCTGGCCGGACGTGCTCGCCCAGCGTCTCCAGGCCAACAAGTCCACGGCCAATCTCGGCGTCCTCAATGAGGGCATCGGCGGCAACCGCCTCCTGCACGACGGCGCCAGCCCCAACGCCCTCGCCCGCTTCGACCGCGACGTGCTCGCCCAGGCCGGCGTCAAGTACCTCATCGTGGCCGATGATGCCCTCAACGACATCGGCGCCGCGCAGAACCCAAGGCAGCCTCATGACGTCGTCACCGCGGACGACCTCATCGCCGCACTCGCGCAGATCGCCGTGCGCGCCCACATGCACGGCATCAAGATCTACGGCGCTACGCTGACGCCCTACGTCGGGGCCGGATACGAGTCGCCTGCCGGCGAGCTGATGCGCCAGGCTGTCAACCAGTGGATTCGGTCTACCCCCGGGTTCGACGGCGTCATCGACTTCGATAAAGCCACCCGCGACCCCGCCCATCCCGGAGCCTTTCTGGCCGCCTACGACAGCGGAGACCACCTGCATCCCAACGACGCCGGCTACAAAGCCATGGGCGACGCCATCGACCTCAGTGTCTTCAGCGAATAAAAGCAGGGCCGTTCATAGGCTTTTCGTTCTTTGTTAGAAGCTGTTTCATAGCCCCGCTTTGAAAGGGCACGGCTTCAGCCGCGCCGCCAAAAAAGGTGCGTAAATCTTGGGTTTTAGAGCAAATTCCCCACAGGTGTACAGTGTCATCTCGACTGGAGCGGGACAGTTTTATCGTCCCGCGTAACGGAGAGACCCCTGTATTTCGCCCGGGGCGTCGAAACATCTGTGTAGCCACAAATGAATACAGGGTCTTTCCACTCCGCCCATTCGACTCGCTTTGCTCGCTCAGGGCTCCGGTCGAGATGACACTGCATAGGGAGAGGTAAACCGTTCTAATGCGGGCCGATGGAGACACTTTCCTCTACGTCAAGGCGAAAAAAAGTTCCTCCCCAACTGGCGGCCCAAAGACTCGCGGAGACGGGAATCTACCCTCCGGTAAATTCAACGGATGAATCAGCCGGGAGAGCGTGAGAACCGCCTTCCCCTTCGGATTTCACCCGGATCACGCGCTCCGGCCCACTGCAGCCGCAGGAATTGCGGATAATCAGATCCACAGGCAGGACGATATGCTGGTCGCCCGAACCTGCCGGATCCGGATTCGCAAGGCGCTCAAAAAGCAGCTCGGCTGCGCGTTTGCCCAATTGGCCAGAGGATTGGCGCACGGCGGTGACAGGGCAGGCAAACAGCTTCCAGTACTCCAGGTCATCGAACCCGATCACCGCGTAATCCTGGGGGACGTTGACCGCGAGCTGCTTGAATGCGAGGTGAAGGTTCATCGTAGCCACGTTGTTCAGTGTGAAAATTGCCGTAGGCCCACCTTGCGTCAGACGCCATGAGCGGATCAGCTCGATGGTTCGCTCCAGTGAGTCAACAGAGGTAAAGACGTGCTCCGGAAGCTTTGCGCTACGCATCGCCATGCGATACCCGGTGATGCGGTCCTGCACGGCGCCGGTAGCTTCGTCGTAGCCGACGCAGGCGATGCGAGTGTGACCGTGCTCCAGCAGATGTAGCGTTGCCTGGTAGGCGCCTTCAATGTTGTCTACAAGCACATCGTCGCAAGGAAATTCGAGAAACTGACGGCCAAATGCGACGATGGGTAGGCCACGAGCGTAGAACTGAAGCAGTGGCGGCAGCCGCCGGCGTGTGGGCACAATCAGGAGGCCTGACATATTCCGCTCGCACAGCAGCTCAATCTCGTCGGCTTCGTGAGCCTCATCGCGCTCGGAGCTGGTGATCAGCGAAAGATAGCCATGCGCTGCCGCGACCTTCTGCGCCTCGTTTGCGCACATTGCAAAGAAGTTATCGCCTAGGTCGGGAACAATGATCCCGATCGTGTTGGAGCGTCCGCCCTTAAGGGAGCGCGCGATTTCATTCGGACGGAATCCAAGTTTCGCGATGGCCCGGAGAACGCGCTGTTCCGTTTCTTTCCCCACGTAGCCGCTCTTATTGATGACCCGCGACACGGTCATTTTCCCTACGCCTGCAAGCTGCGCAACATCGGACATGGTAGCGGGTGCTACCCGCATCACCTGCTTCGCCAAGATCTGACTAACCTCGCCTGAGTCGTTCTCATAATAACGCACGCTTACGCGGGTGTTTTCGCGAAGTACAAACGCTGGCCCGCGAGACTTGGCGTAAACTCGCCGCATTCGAGAGGGGTGATAGCGATATCATTCACACGCGATGTTTGGTAAAATCCGGTGTTGTTCTTGGATAGCGGCACAAGTGATTTCTATGGAGACGATACCGATGAGCGGATTCGCAGGCATGAAGATGGGCCGCAGGGAATTTGTGAAGGCTGGCGTTGCGGCCGGGCTGGGAGCTGCGGTGCGGCCGAAGTCGCAGGCGAAGAGACCCAACGTGCTGTATGTGTTCAGCGACCAGCACCGCGCTGCGTCGCTGCCGGGCATGCCTTGCAACGAAGCCGCAGCGCCGAACATTGCCGCGTTCCGCAGCGCAAATTTTTCCATGGACATGTGCGTGTCTAACTACCCGCTGTGCACGCCGTATCGCGGCATGCTGATGACGGGCAAGTATCCACACCAGTCAGGACTGGTGGCGGGCGGCGTTAAGATGAACCCTGACGAGTTCACGCTGACCAAGGCGTTCAAGGCGGCCGGCTACCACACCAGCTACATAGGCAAGTGGCACCTGGGCCGCGATTCGCAGTTCGTGCCGCCGGGGCCGCTGCGGTTCGGCATCGACGACTACCTTATCTGGTCGAAAACGGACAGGCACTACAGTTCCTATACCTTTGATCCTGTGACCGGGCAGAAGCTGACGCCGCCCGGTTGGAACGCTACGGCGATGACTGACCAGGCCATCGCGCTGCTCAAGGCCAAGCCTGCGGGGCCGGATTCGCAGCCGTGGTTCATGGAGGTCTCGTGGAATCCGCCGCATCCGCCATTCGACCCGCCGGCCGCCGACCAGGCGCCCTACGCTGGGACGCTGCAGAGGAGGCCGAATGTGAAGATCGGCCGGGGCCCGAAGCCGGTGCAGTCGGACGAGAACTTTCATGCGGCTGCACAGGGCTACTTCGGCGGAATCACGGGCGTGGACCTGGAGTTCGCGCGGCTGCTCAAGACGCTCGATGAGATCGGCGCGGCCGGCGACACGATCGTCATCTACACCTCCGATCACGGCGAGATGATGGGTTCGCAAGGGCTCATGGGCAAGCGGGTGCCGTTCGAGGAGTCGATCCATGTGCCGTTCCTGGTGCGCTACCCGGGCGTGACGGGCAAAGGCGGCAGATCGAAGGCGCTCTTTGCGGCCATCGACATTTATCCCACGGTTTGCGGGCTGGCGGGGCTTCAGGTGCCGAAGCACTGCCAAGGCCGCGATCTCTCCGGCATCATGCGGGGCGAGGCGGCCGAGGCGGCGAAGATTGTTTTCCTGATGAATACCCACGACACAGCGAACAACCCCTACAACGGAGACAAGAACACCACCTACGAGATTCCGAACACCCAGCATACAGAGAAGAACATCCACGCCACAGCCAATGAAACAGACGATGCCGGCGAAGAGGGGAACGCCGAAGGGAAGGCCGGGGGGAAGACCGGGCCGCCCCAGGGGCCGATTTTCCGCGGCGCACGTACAGATCAATACACCTATGCTGTAAACGAAAATGGCCGGTGGGTGCTGTATGACAATCTTGCCGATCCGTATCAGCTAAAAAATCTGGTGGAGGATGCCCGCCATAAAGAACGGATGGACGGCTTCGACGCGCAGATCAAGGCATGGATGCAACACACTGGCGACCCGTTCAGCTACCCGGCGATAGCTTGATTTTGCGAGGAGTGTCCAAGCGAATTTAGCGAAGTTGGTTCGTCCAGGCCACGGCTTCCCAAGCCGTGACCTGGTGAGTTCTGCACCGGAAAGCTGTCCGTGTAAAGTGCGGGGACGGAACTGCGATCGACCCGCGAACGTGATTCTGCTGCTTGGTTCCGCTGGCTTGAGATCGCGAAGCCCAGCTCGCTGGTGCGCTTCGCCACCCACCTGGCACGCGCTGGCAATGCAATACTCTCCGCCCTCACGCTGCCTTCGAGCAGCGAACCGGATCTAAGAGCCTGTTCACGATCTAGTTACTAGCGGGCTGGGCATTTTGCCTTGACACTTTCCTTATGCGGGAGAAGGTGTACGGAAGCGATGTGAGCCGGGAGCGGTTTGAGTTGATTCGTCCGTTGTTGGAGGGGGTTCGCAAGCGGACCAAGCCGCGCACGGTGGATCTGTACGAGGTGTTCTGCGGGGTGTTGTACCTGCTCAAGACGGGTTGCCAGTGGCGCCTGCTGCCGGACGGATTTCCCAAATGGCGCACCGTGCATTCGTACTTCGCCAAGTGGAGTGAGCCTGGTCCGGACGGCAGCAGCGTTCTGGAGCAGGCCTTAAAAAAAATCGGTTGGCGAGGCCCGCGTCAGACAGGGGCGCAGCGCCACGACCAGCTTTCTGATCGTGGACGCGCAGAGCGTGAAGAACACAGACACGGCCACCCAGAAGGGCTATGACGCGGGCAAAAAGGTCTCCGGCATCAAGCGCCATATCGCGGTCGATACGCAGGGCCTGCCGCACGCTGTGGCCATTACGACGGCCGAGGTGACCGACCGCCAGGGCGCTCTGGCGGCCTTGGATCGTTGCGCCGGAAACCTGCGGCAAGTCGCCAGCGTGCTGGTGGACGGCGGCTACTCCGGCAAACCGTTCGCCGATGCGGTTGAGCAAAAGCTCGGCGCCACCGTGCAGGTCGCCAAGCGCAGCGAGTTGCACACCTTCGCCGTCATGCCACGGCGCTGGGTCGTCGAGCGCTCCTTCGCCTGGCTCGAAAAGTGCCGGAGACTCTGGAAAAACTGCGAACGAAAACTCAACTCCAGCCTGCAAATGGTCCACCTCGCTTTCCTTGTCTTGTTACTCAGAAGATCGTGAACAGGCTCTAACGACAGGTCCAACCGGATTAAATATCTTAGAGCGGCCTGAGCGGTTTATCCCAGCCACGCCTTCTTGTTCCTTATGGTATCGATCATCTTTCGAGCCGGTGTAATGAGCCGGGCGCGGTCTGACCGGCAGCAAACCGGCAAATTTGCCCTGTTCTTTTGAAAAAAGATGATCCCAGAACATGGGTACATTCCCGTGTATGCGTGTCGCCCGGACCCGAAAGGTATCGGAAACATATTTTGACATTGTGTGGTGCGGCGTACTATAAATGTCGCCGAACAAAAAAGACTGCTGGGCGTCGGTACGGAAGACGCGTTCGCTCTCGACCCGGCTCCTGGTGTGTGGTATCGAGAACCACGTTCCCAAAACACGATGTAGCAGGAAAGTCATGGAAACACGCTCGTTTCTGACGGTACGCAGTCATAGCCAATGGACCACAACAAGAGCAGCAGGAATTGCCAAAGGGAGGCAAAATGACAAACAAAGTTGCTGACGAGATCTGTAATGCTAGGCGCGAATCACATCTTAGTAACCCAGCAGCGGCTTTTTTCCTGACGATCGTGGCGGCAGCAGGCTTAACCCTAAGTTCCTCGACGGCTCTTGCGCAGAGCGCTCTCATCCCGACGGTCCTGTCGACTCAAGCGATGGGTCCCATAACCCAGAATCCACTCATCGTTGGCCGGGACGGAACCTGGAGCGCGGTGATCGATGGAGTATCCATGTGGACGTTCAGCGATACCAAGGTAGTCGCTAATAACGCCAAGGGAGATTCGCTGATCAGCAACAGCCGGTCCTGGACGACTAATTTCGATGCTTCCAATGGCATCGATCTCACGGGTAATGTTTTGGACTCAAGCGGCGAGCCGACCGAATCTTTCCCTTTCACCTCGGACGAGACCGCTTTCAACGCTGCGCATGCCGCAATCAAAACCGGCTGCACGACAGCGACGGACCCGCTCTGCGGCCAGCAATACGCGATCTGGTCCGCGCCTATTGTTGCAGCTCCGAATTCAAGTCCGTATGAGGGGTACTTTTTTTACAAGCTTCTTATGCGCGGCGGGACTATACCGACGCGGGATGTAGTTGGGGTCGGGATTGCCTATCTGCAAAACGGCGTGATGACGCGTCCGATTCTTTCGCCGGGGACGGCACATCCGACGCTGATGTGGCAAGAGACCAGCCCGGGGGCGGGCGCCTCTTCCTATGTCGCCTATTACGCCGGCGGCATCGTGCTGGGGAATGTCCTCTATATGACCAGCTGCGACGTGATCGTCAGCGCTACTCATCAATGTTCTCTTGCACAAGTCCCGCTAGCGAACATCCTTACCCTGAGCGATTGGACGTATTACAACGCCACGAACGGTTGGCAATCGGACCCGAAGCAGGCAAGTATTCTGTATCCGGGAAGCGCCAACGGCAGCACGATCATTTACATCGCTCCCCTCAGCGAATATATGACCATGTATACGTCGAAGACCGGTAACAACGTCGTGTTCCGGGTCGCTTCGCAGCTCACGGGACCATGGTCTGCCGAGCAGGCTCTGTTTGTAGGCCAGCCGCCCATTAACGACGTCTCGACCGATTATGACTATGACACATTTCCGCACCCTGAGTTTCAGCAGCAAAACGGGCTCGTGCAATACGTGACCTATGTTCAGCATGACGGCGATTTAGGCCAAGGAGGCGAGCAAGTTCAGCTTGTAAAAGTTACGTTCGCAGCGGATAACGCGGCGCCGGGCACCGTGGATCTCCAAACCTCGATCACCGGGCTGACCGCGACGAAAACAGGCTACTCGGAGACGCTGACCGTGACCAACGCGGGCTCCGGCGTGGCGCCAAGCGCCACCGTTCACTCGGCCACTCTCGGTTCGTCCGCGAGCGCTAGCCTTCCCGCCATCTTCGGAGATCTGCAGCCGGGCAAGTCCGCCTCCGTCACCCTCACCTTCCCCTCCTCCGCGGGCGCGCCCAACACCCCGGCTTTGGAGCGCGTCACCGGCACCTATAACGGCGGCACGTTCGGCGGTACAACACGCACCACCCTGCCATAACGCACTCTCAACCCTCCGGCCCCGAAAGATGGGCTCGCCCAGGTTCCGGGGCCGGTCAACCTGTCCTGCTGCACCCACTAGCCCATGTCGAGGCAATCCCATGAAGAAACTTTCTCTTGCCATTCTCGCCGCCGCCGCCGCTCTTGTTTCCGCTGCTCCCGCTCTGGCTGACACCGTGAACTATAGCCTCACCACCGTCGACCCCACCGTCGCTGCCGGCGGATCCTTCACCTTTTACGGCTCCATCGTGGCACCGTCCGGCAACACCGGCAGCATCTCGATCCTTTCGGACGCGTTCTCATGCGCAGCCGGCTGCACGATCGACGACACGGGTTTTAGCAACACACCATTCACACTCGCTCCGGACCAGAGCTACATGGGGCCGCTGTTCACGGTGTCGACCCAAAGCAGGGATGCCGCAGGCAATTACGGGGGCCTCTTCGACATCACCTTTGCCGATTCCCTGGGCAACACCTTTACCGACAGCGACCCGTTCTCCGTCACCGTGGGCTCGACCGCGTCCGTCACGCCGGAACCCGCCTCGTGGCTGCTGCTGGGTACCGGCCTGCCCGCGGCGTGGCTGCTGCGCCGCCGCCTTCTCACCCGCGCCGCGAGTGGCCTAGCAGTAAGAATGCCCTAAGGAGGCTCTGATTAAATCCTGCTACCGGGAAGGGCATGGCTTCAGCCATGCCGTAAGTGCCCTGCTTGCAACGCGCCTTTAGGCGCTGAGGTCAGCTCGATGCTGCTCTGGGTATTTGATCAGACCTTCCCTAAGGAATCTCTGAATAAGTGTCTGTCTGGAAGGGCGGGAACTTTATAGCGGTTCGCCGTAAATCCAGTAACAGCAACGCGACTTTAGCCGCTGAGATACGTTCGCTGACGATCAGACCTTCCCTAGATTCTTCTCCCACCCGCGCTTGTCACGGGCCTGCGTGCCGGGAATCATGAAAGGAAAACAGTATGGTTCCTAAATGCATCGGTTTCATGGCCCTGACGGCGGTGGCGGTCGGTTTGGCACTGGTTACCACCATGGTCGCCCCGGCTCAAACACCTACGTCGCAGCAGAGCCGGAGCGCCAGCGACAACCGGGCCGACGGCATGTCCCAGAACTTGATCTGGGTGCGTATCCTCCCGTTTGAAATGCGTGATCAGGGCTGGCAGGTGAGCAATGAAAATGGCCAAGATATTCTCAACATGATTGAAGAGCTCAAGCCTGACGTTCTGGATCGCTTCATCACCGGCAAACCCGGCCTGAGTATCGAAGTCCCGATGGGCCCCGGCGCCGCGCCGTTGAAGTTTGTGGACTATCTCGACGCCGCGATGAAAGCGGGGGCGCCAGGATGCTTTTTGACGCCTAAAGATCATCTCAATGACATTTGGTCGGATGACTACCGGATGGAAGCGGCACAGGCGTTATATGACCTGCCGGTGACTCCGCGCCTCAAGGCAATGGATCTGGACGAATTCTTCACCCATGGCACCCCGGAAGAACATCAGCAAACGCTGGAAAAGTTCAAGGCCATGGGCTGGAAATACTTGGGATACAATTTCGCGGGCGGCCCCAAGCCAGCCTACGGACTTATCAGTTATGCCGAGGCGGGGGTCAACAAAACTACTTGGGAAGTAAACCTGAACGCCCTTGCGGCCATGAAGGATGAAGGGATTAAAACCCGTTTGGCGCACATAGATTATCCCGGGGCAATCGTTGAATTCGGAAAGCTTTCACCTGACCGCCAGGCGGACATCATCCAGAAGATAAGCCGGGAGCAGCATCAGTATGGTTTTACCTTTATCTATCCAATTTTATATCAACGTAAGGGTTATGACGCCACCAAGGAAGTCACCCGGAGCGAGGGCCCCTATCATGGGGCGACGGTGTTTCAGATCATCAAGGAAGATATTCGATGTGATCGCCAGTATCCCAAGCCATGCATCCCTCAATTTGCTCGACAAGCTGCTGCTGGCGGTGGAGGTGCGCCCAGGTAAGCGCGGGAGGAGTCGAGGCGGCTCCGGCGCAAGCGCGATACTCACTGCGGCCAGATGGTAGAAATGCTAAAACTTCAAGAGATGAATCAGTACTCTGGCACTTATCATTTTGCAAGCTCTGATATGAATCCCATTTAGCTACGGAGTAAATGGGTACTGGCACGCAGTAAGTCCTCCGGGTGCCATCGTGTAAACCTATGTTTGGTTGAGGGAAAGGTCAAGATGACACGCACGCTCCTCTTCGCTCTCGCGCTGTTCACGGCCGCTCCCGTCACCGCCGTTCCCTTCGCCGCTTACGCTTCCCATCCACTCGTTGTGAAAACCGGGAAAGGCAAGATCCGCGGCGCCCTCACAATGGACGGGCAGGTTCGTGCGTTTAAGGGGATTCCGTTTGCCGCGCCGCCGGTGGGCGACCTGCGCTGGCAGCCGCCGCAGCCGGCGTCGAGCTGGAAGGGCGTCCACGGCGCCACGCAGTTCGGCGATCACTGCCTGCAATCCGGCACGGCTCGGGACAGGGTGTTCGATGACCCTGGGGAGAGCGAAGACTGCCTGACACTCAACGTGTGGACTCCGGCGAACGCGAAAAAGGGAAGCCTGCCCGTGATGGTGTGGATTTACGGTGGAGGATTTCGCGGGGGCGGCAGCTCGGAGACGCGGCAGCATGGCGAATCCTTGGCGCACCGCAACGTCGTGATTGTCTCCATGAATTATCGGCTCGGAATCTTTGGGTTCTTTGTCCATCCGGAACTCGCGGCGGAGTCGCCGCACCACGCCGCCGGCAACTATGGATTGCTGGACCAGAACGCCGCGCTGGATTGGGTCCAAAAGAACATTGCGAACTTCGGCGGAGACCCGCACAACGTGACGATCTTCGGCCAGTCGGCGGGGTCCTTGTCCGTGAGCGCGCTGATGGCGTCGCCGCTTGCCCAGGGCAAGTTTGCGAAGGCCATAGGCGAGAGCGGCGCTGAGTTCGGCACCTTTCAGACCAAGCCGCTCGAACCGCTGGAGCAGGAGGACGTGAAGTTCGCCCAGGGGGCATTCGGTACATCCAAACTGGCCGATTTGCGGAAGATTTCCGCGGACGAGCTGCTGAAGAAAACCCTGGCCCATAACCGCCAAACGCATGTTTCCATTTCCTTTTGGCCGGACGTAGATGGGTGGTTCCTGCCCGAGCCTGTGGCGCAAATTTATGCGGAGGGAAAGCATGCCCATGTTCCTCTGCTGGCCGGCTGGAACGCCGATGAAGCGCGGGGTTCCGTGATCCTGGCGAAGCCTCAGCCGACGGCGGAAAGCTTCAAGACGAAGGCCCAGGCGGAGTTCGGACCGGATACGGCGGAGTTTCTGAAACTCTATCCGGCCAACACGGACGCGGAAGCGGTGCGCTCCGCGGGCGACCTGGCCGGGGACCGCTTTATCGAATACTCCACCTGGCGCTGGCTGGAGACGCAGGTCGAGACCGGAGATGCGCCGGTGTACCGCTATCGCTTCGAGCTCGGTTCGCCTGGAGACAACATTCACCCGGCGGTGCTCGGGGCTCCTCACTCCGACGAAATCGAGTATGTCTTCGGAACGCTCGACTCGCGTCCGGGGGCGAAGTGGCGTCCCGAAGACCGCAAGCTTTCCGACGAGATGGGCCGGTACTGGACCAACTTCGCGCGCACGGGAAACCCGAACGGCGATAGCCTGCCCAACTGGCCCACCTACAATGCCGCCGGTAACTGGCAGGTTATGCACTTGAACGCGACCTCCGAGGCTAAACCGGACACCCAGCGGGCGCGCTATCTCTTTCTGGACAAGGAATGGGGGCGGGCCACGGCTCAGGAGCCGGAAAACTGACTTCCTTCCTTCGGGTATTTCATTAGTTCAAAGACATTCTGCCCGGATAATGGCCTAAACATTTGCAATCAAGAAGAGGCGGAGCGCTTCCTCAATCTTCTATGCTGTTCTGTTCCTCATTCCGAAGCACACACGCGTCGGAGGGATGAGCACCGCGGGCCCGATATCGACGCGCAACACAGAGTATCCTCCAGCATACGAGCGGCAACTAGCTTGAGGGCTTTCTTTAGTTGAGGCTCACAACATAACTTTTCACAGCCACTCGTGGAGACAAGTTCATGTGTATCCAACTCTGGAAGAGGGTATTCAACCAGTTGCAACAATGGCCCACTCGAGAGCGGGCTGCGATCTCCGTAATCCAAATTCTTCTGCTCGCGCTGTCGTGCGCGGGCGTGGGTCTTGCGCAGATCGTAACGGCCGCGGTGCAGGGCACGGCAACCGACCCCTCAGGCGCATCGGTTCCGAGCGCTGCGGTGACGGCTACCGATACATCGACAGGCGTGTCCACGAAGACGAAGGCCGATGCGACTGGACGCTTCGTCTTTCCACAGCTTGCCCCGGGTGGCCCATATACAGTGACCGTCTCGGCGCCGGGATTCAAAACCGAAGTTCATGCCGGCATCATGCTGGACGTGAACCAGAGCGTTACCTTGCCGGTTTCGCTGCAGCTTGGTGCGAGCGATGAGAAAGTCGAAGTCTACGCGGATGTTTCGCAGATCGACACGACCAGCGCCGCGATCGGCGAAGTCATCGAGAACCGAAGCATCGACGATCTTCCGCTCAATCAACGCAATGTGTATTCCTTGGTCTTCTTAGCGCCCGGCGTTACCGGATCGGTGACGGCACAATACAACAGCCTGAACATCTCGATCGATGGCGGCCGCCCCGGCGCGACCGACGTGCTGCTCGATGCCATCCCGGCCTCTCCTCCGCTGATCAATCCGATCGGCGGCCTCGCGGCGTTTCCGTCCGTGGACGCCGTGCAGGAGTTCAAGGTAATGAATAACCAGTACTCCGCGGAGTTCGGACGGAGCCAGAGCGGCATCATCAACATTATCCTCAAGTCCGGCAATAATAAGTTTCACGGAAGTGTGTATGACTTCGTGCGCAACTCCGGCATGGACGCGAACCTGTTCTTCAACAGGCTAAATGATACCCCGCTGCCGCCGTTCAGCCGCAACCAATTTGGAGGCAGCCTTTCAGGTCCGATTTGGCTGCCTAAGATATACAACGGCCATGACAAGACATTTTTCCTGTTCTCGTATGAAGGGCTGCGCCAGGGCACCGGCTCGTCCATGTACTTCAGCGTTCCGACCGCGCTCGAACGCGCAGGTGATTTCTCGCAGAGTTATACGACGGCCGGCACGAAGGTTCACATTTACGATCCGGCTACGACGGTCAACAGTGGCGGTACCTATACGCGCAAGGAATTTGTCAACAACGGCGTTGTCGACCAGATTCCGGCCAACCGGCTCGATCCGGTTGCGGCGAAGGTGCTCTCCTATTACCCGCTGCCCAATGTCGCGACGCCCTCCAACGCCAGTGTCAACAACTACTTCGCAACCGCCACGCAGAGCGTCACGATCGACACAATCGACTCGCGTGTCGATGAAGTGATCAACGACCGCAACCGCTTCTTCGTTCGCTACTCGCGGCGCGGCCTCGATACTCTGCCCTACCGCTACTGGCCGAACCCGTTCCAGGTCGCCGAGGGCGGCCAGGATCAGCCGCAGGTTTCCAACAGCGCGGCGGCGGACTACACGCGCACGCAGTCGCCGAAATTCCTCATCGATGTCCGCTTCGGCTTCTCACGTACGGCAATCAACTTCACGCCGATCAGCGCCGGCTTCAATCCTTCTACTCAGCTTGGATTTCCGGGCTACATCGCAGCCAATGCCGACCACCTGCTCTTTCCCGGCATCGCACCGGCAAGCTATCAGACACTCGGCGACGGCGGTCCGGGGCAGGCGCGTCACGGTGGGTTCGATGTCTATCTCATCGGAATCGATACTACAAAGATCATCGGTCACCACGTCATTCACTTCGGCTTCGACGGACGCCTGCTGCGCGCCGACGACCTCGAATCCGGTGCGTCGACCGGCACATTCAGCTTCAGCCCCGTGGCCACGCAGCAGAACAATACCTCCTCCGCCACTTCGGGAAACTCCATCGCTTCGCTGGCGCTTGGCCTGGGCACAACGGGCACGATGACAATCAACTCCAAAAACGCGGCTACGGAGAGCAAGTATTACGGCCTGTTTGTTCAGGACGACTGGCAGTTGCTGACCAAGCTCGCGGTGAACCTTGGTCTGCGCTACGACCTGGACATCCCCCGCACGGAGCGTTTCAACCGCATGGAAGTTTTCAATCCCTCGGTTGCGTCTCCACTCGCGTCGGCAGTCCCAGGGCTCACCGGCGGTGTACAGTACGTCGATGCCGGTGGCACGAGCCGGAGGCAGTTCAGTCCGCGATATCTGGACTTCGGTCCACGCGTCGGCATGTCCTATGCGCTCGAAAACAACACGACGGTTCGCGCGGGCTACGGCGTTTACTTCGGACCTTCGATGCGCTCAGCCGCTGCAACGATTGGCCAGGAGGGCTTCAGCAGCACCACCAGCTACGCCGGCCTTGCCTCCAATCTGCCAAGCACGTATCTAAGCAATCCGTTCCCCACGGGGCTGAACTTCCCCGTGAGCTCGTCCCAGGGACTGTTGACGGGCATCGGTTCCACCTTTGAAAGTCCGCTGGTCAATGACAACAAGGTAGGCTACGTGCAGACGTGGGACCTGGACATCCAGCGTCAACTTCCTGGAAAGATCCTGCTGGACGTGGCTTATGTTGGAACGCACGGCGTGCACCTGAACAAAGGCGGCGAAACGGATTACAACGCAAACCAGCTCACGCCGGCGACTATCGCGAACGCGGGCTCGACTCTTACGGGTACATCGACAAATCCGTTCTACGGCTCCATCAAGACTGGTCCTGAAGCGGGTAAGACGATCCCCAACTACTATCTCGCACAGCCGTTCCCGGAGTTTCTGGCCATTGACTATACCCTTCCGGTTGGCGGCTGGGAGCATTACAACTCGTTTCAAGCCAAAGCGGTGGAGCATCTTTCGCATGGGCTGACGATGCTCGTGTCCTACACCGATCAGAAGCAGATCGACGACTACTCAGGTATCCAGAACGTAGGCAACATCACCGGCGGTATTCAGAATATTTACAACGACGCGGGGGAGCGCGCGGTTTCGTCGAACAACATCGGAAGAATGTTGACCGTCAGCGCTGTCTACGCGCTTCCTCTCGGACGCCGACAGCAGTTCGGAGCGCAATGGAATCGCGGTGTCGATGCGCTGTTCGGAGGCTGGCAGATCAATGGGATTGTGACCGAACAGAACGGTTTCCCACTCTCGCCCACTGCGACCAACTCACTGGTGAGTGGCAATGCGGGCAACAACGTTCTTCGTCCGAACGTTGTCGCCGGCGTCAGCCCGAAGGTTTCGGGACCGAACTACGTCAAGCGCACCAACTGGGTAAACGCGGCTGCGTTCTCCACTCCCGCGGCTTACACATTCGGCAACGCACCTCGTACGCTGCCGGAGGCGCGGCAGGATGGAACCCATAACATCGATGCCTCGATCTTTAAGAGCTTTCGTTTCGGAGACCGCTACGATTTTGAAGTCCGCGGCGAGTTCTTCAATGTTCTGAACCAGACGGTCTTCGGAACTCCGACAATGAATATCAATTCGTCTGCATTCGGCACCGTGACCAGCCAGGCAAACGCGCCGCGCGAAATTCAGGCAGCGGCAAAATTGGTCTTTTAGGAGCTTGTTGAATAACGTATAAGGCACGCGAGATTGCTGGGATGTTGTGGGGCAGCAGCGGTGATTGTTGTTTGAACCGAGCCGCAGGCCTGCATATACGAGTTTTGCTAGGCCGTTGAAAAGGCCGTTACCGGCCTTTCAGTGTCTTTCAGGCACACTGCTCCCCGAGCACTTCCGCGCTTTGTTGCGCGATCAGCCGGGTGCAGGATTGTGCGCGGCGCAGCTGAAGACGAGCATCCAGTCCACCTTGTGCCGCCCGCGCAGCTTCACCTGGCGCAGCGGCCGGTCTGCTTGAGCCACCCAAAGCTCTTTTCGACCAGCCAGCGGCAGCTCAGGCTGATCGCGTAGCCGGGGTGCCGGGTGGTCCTGGCATTCATGTTGGAGCGCCGTCCGTTGTCGTTCTTGGTGATGTGCGGCGTGAAATTCAACTTGCGCGCGGCGGCGGCGAAGTCCTCGCTGTCTAGGCCTTATCGGCGCCCACGGTGATGCGCCGCGAGCGGCCCTTCCGCTTTTCTCCGGGCATCAGCAGCGCGGCTTCGCGCTCGGCAAAGCCGTCGACCTGGGTGGCCATCGCGGCCGCAATCAGGCCATTCACCCCAGCGCACAAGTGCGCCGGGGACCCCGGTTGCGATTCTCCACCAGCACATGGCCCAGATACGCCAGGTATGACTCCTTGCCGTAGCTCTTCCTGTACAGCCGCGCGTCCGGATCGGTTCGATTCATGCGTCTCGTTGGAACGCTTGCCGCCATGGAAGTTGGTGCCGTCGTCATCCGAGCCGTCCTTGCGCCGGAAGCTCTTCTGCGACGCCCAGGCTTCTCACCCCACGGACGAAGACCTGTCCGTGGGGACCCCAATCTGAATCAGTGTGCCGTCCACGGTGAAGTGCTCGTCCGACATCGATCACCACCCGGTCCGACAACGTGAGATGACAATAACCTGCAGCCATAAGCAACAATCCCTTCTGCGGAAGTGTTGCACATGGACCCCTGAATCCGCCCACCCCTGTATTTCGCTCGGGGCGTCAAAACATCTGTGTAGCCACAAACGAATACGGGGGTCTCTCCACTCCGGCTTCCACCCCAGCGAACAAGTTCGCTGGGGGCTCGGCTGCGCCTCCAGTCGAGAGGACACGGCATAGGAAGAGGTAAACCGCATTCGCCCCGTTGTTCGTCATCAGGCAATGGCGTCCAGAATGCGCCGCACCTGCTCGGGTTTCAGGTCTCCGACGCGGCAGCTGGCCAGGGCGCGTAGCTCCCGCAACTGCCGCTCGCGGCTTTTCAGCGTGTCCATCTCCGCATGCAGCAGCTGGCTGATGCTGGGCGCATACGACGGCTCCACGAAACTGGTGGGCGAAATCACGATATAGCCAGATTCTTCCGCAAGATCCCTGAGCATCTGCTGCGCTCCGGGGTTTGCGCGCAGAAAGGCGGTCGTATCCGGCGGCTCTGGTTCGACCATCGTACCGACGCATGTAGGGGTGCGCTCTGCGGTGAGCTGCTGGGGCATGTAGGTCTCCTTGTGTACCGTGCGGAAAGCCTACTACGACTCTAGTGTCATTTCGTGAAACTATTTGTGGAACTTTAGTAACCAAGCTACTTGGCTGAAACGATTGGCACGACCTGCAGTCTCCAAATCGGACGCGAGAGTCGCAGGGTAGGCCGTGTCCCAGCATGTCCCTAGATAGCGGGTCGACGGCGGAATGCACGGCGGAATGAACGGCGGAGCGCATGGCGGAATGCATATTTGTCGATCTCGCCGGGCTCACTCTCACTCGGGGGTTCAGCGTTCTCCCGACTCGTACCCCAGCGCTCGTTTGAGCTCGTCGACGTCACTGCGCAGACGAATCGCCGACGTCTGGACGTTGGTCAGTGCGTCCTGCCAGTTCTCGGCGTTGAACTGCCCAACGCGCATCTCCAGGCCATTCACCGCTTGATCGAGTTCCGCCACGGCTTCACGGACGCCCTCGTTGTGCAGGAGCGTGGCCTCGCGTGAGGGCTTCGGCTCATGCTCAGAGTGGCAGCCGGACAAAAGTGTTGCAGAAGACAGGGCAGCAAGCGTGAATTGGCGTCGATCCATGCGCCATACTCGCAGGTCAGAATGTCATTCCGCAACGGTTTCATAGCTCCGGGAAGCTATTTAGGCGCGGGCCCACGCACCACCTGCACCAGATTCCCCGTGCTCAGCTGTCGCGCAAACGCGGCCTTTACATCCGCCGCGTTCAGCTGGATGTACTTTTTCGCCGCGACCAGCGGTTCATCCAGCGGCAGACCGAGTTCGGCGCGCGCGAGCATGCCCCCGGCGACGGCCTCCTCGCTGGATTCGCCCAGCGGAATCTGCCGCAGCAGCAGCGCCTTGGCCTGGTGCAGTTCCGCGGGCGAGACCTCTTCGGTGCGCATCTGGTTCAGATCGCGCTCAATGAGTGCCCGTGCCTTTGCAACATTTGCCGGATCGCAGCCGTAGTCGACCGAATAGGTGGCCCGTGTCTTCGAGGCGCTGAGGCCGACATCCACCGTGTACACCAGGCCGGCGACCTGACGCAGATCGTGGTACAGCCGCGTGGCGTAGAAGCCCCCGCCAAGCACATGCGTGCCCAGCTGCAGCGGGTAGTAATCCGGGCTGAAGCGGTTGATGGGCAGCTCCTCGGCGAGCATCACGGTGTCCTGCACCTGCTCGGCATCCGCCACGGACTGCGCTGTCGCCTTGTTCACAGGAACAGCCGGCAGCGTGGTCTCAGGCTTCGGTCCTGTCGCCTTCCAGTCCCCGAACCACCTGCCGATCACGGCCTTTGCCTCCTCCGGCGTCACATCGCCGATCACGACGATGGTGGTCAGGTCGGGCCGGATCGTCATATTGTGATAACGCATCACATCCGCGAGCGTGACCTTGCTTACAGTCGCGGGCGTGGCTTCGCGCAGCACGGGATCGTTTGCCGGCAGCAGCCCCAGATCCAAAGCGCGCGTGGTGCGATATCCAGGGCTCTGCAGGTTGCCAGCGGTGAACTGCGCGGTCTGTTGTTGCGTGATCTCGAAGGCCTGCGGCGGCAGCGCTGGATGCAGCTCGTTGTCGGCCAGCAGCTGGACGCCGCGCGAAAAGTTCTCCTTGAGCACGGTCAGGCTGAAGCGATCCCCGGCACTCTCATTCGCGGCGATGTCGTCGAGCGCCTTTTGAAACTGCAGCCGGTCCATGGATTGGGTGCCATAGGAGTAAAGCCCGTCCAGCAGATCGGAGACGCCCTCCATGCCCGGCGGCGTCTGCAGATCCGCATTGTGCTTCACCGCGCCGGCCACCGTGATCGTCGGGCTCGTTTTATCGGTGCGCACGATCAGGCGAATGCCGTTCGGCAGCGTCGTATCGCTGGGCGTGATGTACTCGGTCGGCGGTTTTAGCTGCTCAAGTTGTGCCGCTGCCCAGGTCGGCAGCACAACGGGCTTGGTCGGCGCCGAAGTCACCTTCTCCGCGCCGCCAAAGCCGCTTTGGGCTACGGGTTTGTCGCTCGGCACGGCCTTCAGCGTGGCCGTGATGCTGCTCGCGTCAAGCAGGTACTGCTTGGCCACGCGATTCACATCCGCCGTGGTGACCTTGCGGATCGCCTCAATATCCTCTTCGGGAGAGTTGCGCCCCTCCGCCGCCAGCGCACTCGACCACTCCGAAGCGAGCCCTGGAATGGAGTTGCGCTGGAACTCGGCTTGTGCGATCTCGGCGCGCTTCGACGCATCCACAAGCTCCTGCGGAACACCGGTCTGCGCGTAGTTCGCCAGGATTCCACGCATCGTGGCGATCGCGCCGGTCACATCCTGACCGGCCGGCTGCGCTACGAGACCGAAGCCGACGCTGGCCTTGGGATAGCTCTCCGCAAACTGAAACTGCGCGGCCAAGGCCTTGCCGGCCGGCACCATTGCATACAGATCGCCGCGCTGTGACCCCAGCACATCCGCCAGGATCTGCGCGGCCGCATAGTCAGGCGAATCCGTGCCCGGCAGACGGTAGGCGATAAAGCCGAGGACATACGGCAGGTTGCTGTCGAGGGTGAAGGTCTCCGACTTCACCGGCTGCAGCTGCACCGCCGGATGCTGCGGCAGTGGATGGCTCGGGATCGACTCAAACAGCTGTTTGATCTGCGCCAGCGTGGCGTTTGGCTGAACATCGCCGGCGATCACCAGAATCGCATTCGCCGGGGTGTACCACTGCTTGTAGAAGTCGCTCAGCATCCCCGCCGTCGTGGTATCGAACGAGGCTTTGGTCCCGAGCGGATCATGCGCATACGGTGTACCGGCAAACATGTCCTGATTCAGGCGGTCGAGAAACTTGTAGGTTGGGTTGGAAAGATCGCGCGCCACCTCCTGCTCAATGGCTCCGCGCTCCTGATCCCACTCCGCCTGCGTGTTATCGGCGCCGCGCAGGCAGGCCGCCTGCGCCTGTAGGGCAACGCTCATATCGGCCGCCGGAACGGTGGCATAAAACTGCGTGATGTTCTGCTGCGTATCGGCGTTGTTGTCGCCGCCCAGCTGCGCGTAGATCGCGGCGGTCTGGTCGGCGGTCATGCCGGTGCAGCCGCGAAAGGCCATGTGCTCTTCCGCGTGGGCCATGCCCGGGTAGCCCTGCGGGGTCTCGTCCCCACCCACCATGAAGTTGGTTTCCACCGTGACCACCGGCGCCAAGGCATCGCGAATGATGACCACGCGCATGCCGTTGCCCAGCGTGGCGCGCGTGACGTTGGCGTCGGTGACGGCGGAAGTGACTGGAGCCTGCGCGGAAGCCGCGGTGAGGCACAAAAGCGACAGGGGCAAAAGCGACCGGAGATAACGACGGGGAAAACTCACGAGCAAGCAACCTCCGCGCAAATGCGCTACAGGGCAAGGATATTCACATTGTAAAGACGAAGCTTCGGGTCTTCCGTGACTAGCCGGAGGTCTTCGGCAATGGCTTGCGCTGCGATCAGGCGATCGAACGGGTCGCCGTGGTGGAAGGGCAAGACAGCGGAAGCACGGAGATGATCTAAGTCAATGGGCAACAAGGAGATTCGCGTTTGCCGTAACAGAGTTAAAAGCGAATCAATATTCTCTCCGGGCAGGATAAGCCGGCCTTGAGCCAGCTTAATACTGATCTCCCATAGGGAGGCGTAGCTGAAATAAATTTCGTTTGCCGGGTCAACGATGATGGCGCCCAGGACAGGCTTTAGCCGTGCATCATGATTCACGGACCATAGGACCACGTGAGTATCCAGCAGCAATCTCACGATTCAGGAGGAAAGAGTTCGCTTTCGTTGAAGAGCTTTGCGATCTCTGCATTCGTCTCTGGCGAATCCCAATCATCGGCCATCCACATCTTGCCCTTCATCGCTCCAAACAGGCCACTACGATCCGTCGCGATAGCCTCGGGTTTGGAAACGAGCGTTACCGCGAAACCATCTTCGCGGGTGATCTCGACCTGTTCTCCATGTTCGGTCGCGGCCAGGAGTTCCTGAAGGTGAGTCTGCGCGTAGTCGGCGGTAACGGTCATGGATGTAGGGTATGTTGCGGCTTAGCCAGGGTCAAGCCGGGTTTTCGCTTCGCGCAGGATGATGGCATCTGGCTGGCACTCTCACATCTGCCCCTTCATCGCAAAAGCCCCGATGAATGGAACGCCTACGGCCATGAAGGCCCAATCGGTATCACACGTTCTGTCCAGAGACATCGCGAGGACCGGGCCATAGACTGCAGAAGCGCTTTCACCGGGGCTTCATAGATGCGCGATTGGTCATGCAGGGGAGAACACCGGAGTTGCCAAAAGCAACACGGCCCTGCGGGAACAGGGCCGTCATCTCCCAATGAAAGGAGGATGGAGCTATGTTGCGTTTGCAATTGCGCTTCAGCCTTGCAATCCGTATACCCTTGCGGTGGATTGCAGCTCTGGTCTACCTACTGAAATAGACCAGAACGGGCTTCCGGTGTATGAAAGCCACCGGAAGTCCCACCCAGAATAAGCCTTCTCCCTGCGATGTTCAACCAAACTTTCGTAACTCTTCATTCAACTCTGGAACACCCGCAACACCGGCTGAGATTCGATGGTTGCCGTATCGGGCTGCCGAAAATGCTCCTGAATCTGTCGGGCGACCGAAGCGCTTACCACCGCCGTAAGCGCGTCGGGGTTGCTCTCCGCCGCCGCCTTCAGAGCGCGCACACTGCCGAAGTGCTCCAGCAGGCGCTGCCGGGTGCGCGGGCCCACGCCGGGTATCTCGTCAATCTCACTCACGCGATCGCGCATCTCGCGGCGCTTGCGGTGATAGCCGACGGCGAAGCGATGGCTCTCATCGCGAATCTTCTGGATGACATGCAGCACGGGCGAGCGGCGATCCAGCACCACGGGATCGTCCTCCTGCCCGTAAATGTAGATCACCTCCTCGCGTTTCGCGATCGAGGCCAGGGGTTGCGTGGTGATCCCCAGCCCCTCCAGCGCCGCCGCCGCCGCGTGCAGCTGCCCAAGGCCGCCGTCGATCAGCACCAGCGACGGCATCGGCTTTTCATGCTCCTGAAGGCTCTTGTAGCGCCGGGTGACGATCTCCGCCATCGAGGCAAAATCATCCACGCCGGTAACGGTCTTTACCTGAAACTTGCGGTAATCCGCCTTCTTCATCGCGCCCTTTTCCCATACCACCATGGACGCCACCGTCTCCGCGCCCTGAATGTGCG
Organism: Granulicella sp.; assembly: GCA_965276885.1. Classification (GTDB taxonomy): domain Bacteria; phylum Acidobacteriota; class Terriglobia; order Terriglobales; family Acidobacteriaceae; genus Granulicella. Next base: position 1,161,539 of record OZ255702.1, read on the forward strand.
AGATATCGAAGCACTCGATGCGCTCCGGCGGCTCGGGCAGGTTCAGGGCATCGCCGAGCGCCTCGGCCATGGCCTTTGCGCTCGGCTGCAGCACACGAAACCGCTGGTCGTAGCTCTGCTTGGCGTTGGTGCAGACTAAGTCGACAAGCGACCGCTTATCCCCCCGCTGCGGTGCGGCGATCTCGATCCTGTGACCGCTGCGCTCACGCAGCAGATCGGCAAGAATCGCACGATCCGGAAAATCCACCGGCACATAGATGTGCTTGGGCACATAGTTCTGGTCGAGATAAAGCTGCTTCAGCAACGCCGAAAAAAAGGCTGCCGGCGAGAAGCAGGGTTTCACTTCAGCCGTCGCGGATGCGTCTCCTGCGCAATCCGCCTCAACCCCCAGCTCCGGATCGCCCACTTCAAACGGTGAGGTCAATACGGAGTGCTGTTCGGTTTGCTCTGTATCCGCGATAATGCCCGGTGCCGAGACGACCGGATTCGGCTCCAGCCGTGGCTCGGCCTCCAAATCCGACGCATCGTCGTCGGCCTCAATCGCAGCCGTCAATGCATCTGCAAAGTCCGGCAGATCCTCCCAGAAAAGATCGCGCCGGTCGACAATTTTTCCGCCGCGCATATGAAAAAGGTTCACGGCCAGCATGTCGTTTTCGAAGTGGAAGCCGAACACATCCGCGTCATCGGTTTCGGTTGTGTCGATGCGCTGCCGTTCTCCGGCCTGGTGCACAGTGCTGAGCTGATCGCGCAGCCGCGCGGCGAGCTCGAACTGCATGTTTTCCGCTGCCGCTCCCATGCGCTCGGTCAGCCGGCCTTCCAACTCTGCGGTCTTGCCGTCGAGGAATAACTGCACATCGCGGATCACGGCGCGGTAGTCGTCAACCGCGACCAGACCCTCTACACACGGCCCCAGGCAGCGCTTGATGTAGTACTGCAGGCAGGGACGCGGATGGTAGCGGCTTAAATCCACTTTGCAACTGGGAATCAGAAAGCTCTTGCGCACTACATCGGCCAGACGGTGGGCCAGATTGCCCGGAAAATAAGGGCCAAAGTACGCTCCACCATCCTTGCGCAGCCGCCGTGTGACGAAGACTTTGGGATGCTTGTCGCCCAGCGTCAGCTTGACGTACGGGTAAGTCTTGTCATCGCGCAGAAGGATGTTGAAGCGCGGCTTGCGCTGCTTGATCAGGTTGTTCTCAAGCGCCAGAGCCTCATGCTCATTGGCGACGGTGATGTACTCCAGGTCCACAGCCTCGCGCATCAGCGAGCCGGTCTTTGCATTTGCCTGCGAGGCCGCCAGGAAGTACGAACGCACCCGCGAGCGCAGGTTCTTCGCCTTGCCGACGTAGATGACCTCGCCCTCGGCGTTCTTGTACAGATAGCAGCCGGGGCCCGTGGGCAGCGTGCGGATTTTTTGAAGCAGGTCCATGCGGGAAGACGTGTCGCAAGGGATTAGACGTTTGAGCGCGGGCCGCGATGCATGGGTCTGGTGGGTGGAAAAGCGAACGCAAAGGGCGCAAAGGGAAAACGCAGAGGTGCGCAAAGGGAAACTCCGTGCGCTTTGCATACTCCTCCGTGCGCTTTGCATACTCCTCTGCGTTCTTCGCGTTCATCTTCTGCGCCCTTTGCGTTCGCCTTTGCTGCCCTTTGCGTTCGCCTTTGCTGCTCCTTAAGAACGCGCGATAGCATCGAGCCATGGCCGAACAATACGCAGGAATTGTCCATCAAAAGCAGAGTAGGGCCGCTGAGGCCGTTGCGGAGGCCGCGGCCATCATGGCGCGGCTGCGCGGTCCCGGTGGCTGTCCGTGGGATCGCGAGCAGACCTTCGACACCATCAAGCGGCACACGCTGGAGGAAACCTACGAGGTCTTCGACGCGATCGAACGCCGCGCCTGGCCCGACCTCCGCGACGAACTCGGCGATCTGCTGCTGCAGATCCTCTTCTACGCGCAGATGGCCGAAGAGGCCGGACACTTCAGCCTGCGCGACGTCGCTGAGGCGCTCAGCGCCAAGCTGATTCGCCGTCACCCCCACATCTTCGCGGATGCCGTCGCTCACGACGCCGGCGCGGTGCTGCGCCACTGGGAGCAGATCAAGCGTGAAGAAAAACGTGCGGCAGCCTCGGTGATCGAAGATCAGTCTGCGCTCGACAGCATCCCGCGCTCGATGCCCGCGATGCTGGAAGCCGCGAAGCTGGGCTCCAAAGCCGCGAAGGCCGGTTTTGATTGGCCGGATGCCGGCGGTCTCTTCGCAAAACTCGAAGAGGAGACGCAGGAGTTGAAAGCTGAACTCAACGCGGGCGCTCATGACGCCGCGGAAGCCGAGTTCGGCGATCTGCTGTTTACCGCAATGAATCTTGCCCGTCATCTCGGCATCGACCCGGAATCCGCTTTACGCCGCACAAACGCGAAATTCCGCAGCCGCTACACGATGATGGAGCAGCTGGCCGGCGGGACAGACGCTTTCGAAGCCGTCCCTTTGGCCGAAAAAGAAGAATTCTGGACGCAAGCGAAGGCTCGGGTGATCCCGTAAGGACGATCCCATGCCCGTTAGAAATTTTCTGCATTGATTATGTTCTTTCTGTCATTCGCCCTGAGCATGGCCGAACGAGAGGGAATCTGTTGTTGCGCACCAGGGGAATCTCTGCACAAGTCCTGTCATCGTCTTTGGGAGGGAGCGTAGGGCTTCACAGGCTGCGGAAAAACTCTTCAGGAATCCAAAATTCGTAAAATTTGGAGGTCTGGCGACATGGCAAAGTATCACCAAATTCGCATCGGTTATTTGTAGGGCATCCTCGCACGATGAGATTTTCGGGTCGTTCCTACAAAAGAGTTTTTCCGCAGCCTGTTCAGCCCTTGTATCTTGCATTGTGAGGCGTGACGATAGGTTACGTTTTGGCGGTGAGGCCGTTCAGCCCTGAGGCCGGTGAGAGCCGAGCCTGCCTGTAGATCGGCCCCCGTCCCTCTCTTTTTGACGCCGTGGAGAATCGGAGGCCTTGTGAGCCTGCATGTTCAAGGTTGGCGGAAAGAGCAAGTCCGTGCGGAGCGGACGCGGGACGGTGCCGAAGCTCAGGGTAAATCCGGAGGAGAGCGATGGGCAAGGCAGCAGTTTCCAGTCAGGCGTTTTGCGGAATCGATGTCAGTGCGGCGACGCTTGCCGCGGCGGTTCAGCGTGGGGACCGGGAGGGGTTCGAGCAGCGCGAGTTCGCCAACTCTGCGGCCGGTCACCGCCAGCGGGTCGAGTGGCTGGGCAAGCGCGGTGCAATGGTCCGGGTGTCGCTTGAAGCCACCGGCATCTACTCGCTGGACGTGGCCCTGGCGCTCGATCGGGCCGGCGGCCTCGAGGTCGCGGTGCTCAACCCCAAGACGGTCAACCGGTTCGCCCAGACGCTACGGCGGTCCAAGACGGACGCGGTGGCGCTGGCCGAGTACAGCCTGCGGATGCCGTTCGTTCCTTGGCAGCGGCCCAGTCCGGTGGCGCTGGCGCCGCGGGCGATCAGCCGGCATAGCGCCGCGCTCACCCGGGATCCTACCCGGGCGAGCAACCGGTTGCACGCCGCCGAGGGCTCGGCCACGACCCCCCGCTGTGTGCGGGAGGATCTCAAACGTTCGATGGCTGGGTTCGGCAAGCGCATCGCGCGGCTGCGCAAGCAAGCGCTGGCGATGGTTCGCCAGGACGCCGTGTTGCAGCGGAAGTTCGAGCAGCTGGTGGCCATGCCGGGCATCGCCGAGACCAGCGCGGTGCAGCTGCTCAAGCGAACTGGCGGGACTGGACCCGAAGATGACGGTGCGTCAGTGGGTGGCCCACAGTGGGCTCGACCCGGCGCACCGGCAATCCGGCACGTCGATCCATCTTCCGTCGCGCATCAGCCGCCACGGCAACAGCCATCTCCGGCGCGCGCTCTACATGCCGGCGCTCGTGGCCTCGCGGCGCGACTCCCATCCGAGGGCTTTTTCTCAGGCCCTGCTGGGCAGGCAAAAAACCAAGCTCCAGGCCATCATGGCCGTAGCCCGGAAACTGCTTCACGCCATCTTCGGTCTCTTCAAAACAGGAACAGCCTACGATGGAGCAAACTCTTTCCCCAACTCGTACCCACTTCCTAGAAAATCTTTTGCTCTTACCCCAGCAAATCCCTTGCAATCCAAAGAGAGAATCTACGGCAAAACGGCCAAATACAAGGGGCTTCAGTGTGTGCGTGAGAACTCAATGACGATTGCCCAAAACCGTGTAAAACAGACTAAATTTGTATAGAAAACGAGCGCCACGGGTCGTAGCAAATCATATAAATGCGCACGTCCGGATGAGTTCTCACGCAGACACTTCAGCCCGGGCATTTTGCCCGGGCCCACTCCATCGACTTGATCAGACCTTCCCAAGAAGCTCAGCGGGTAGGCACAGGCATGGCCAGCAGCTCACGAATCGCCTCCTGATACGAGACCGGCGCCGGCAGCACCTGCGGATTCCAGGCGCTGCTGTGCGATTGCTCATTGACCGTGTGCACCAGCATCTCGCGCAGCGTGACCTGCTCGCTCAGCCGCGAATAAAACCAGCGGCGCTCCGCGGCCTGCCGCTGCTCCAGCTCCACCGTGCCACCCTCGCTTACGCGCGCCAGCACCCCGCCCCAGCCGAAGTCCACCGGGTGCAGAATGCGGGCCTGGATGCGCGTAACGCAGCGAGTCTGCCCATCGATCCACACGCGTCCCGCGATGGCCGTAAGCCCCCCGGTGATCAGGCTCGGCGGCTTGAAGTTTGGGTCCGGCGTGAAGTCAAGCACGATCTGCGCTCCCGAAAGATCCGGCAGCTGCGGCTGTCCGGGCGCATAGCTCCAGAGCATCGCCCGGGGCAGCGCATGCACCAGCTCCAGGGCATAGTCGCGGCCTGCGTGATCATGCCGGTGCCGCCGCACAAAGGCGTCCGGCGAACGCAGCAGATCGTTCAGCCGGTCCCGTTCCGCATTGTTCTCCTCCGCGGTGAGCGGTTTGCCGTCTCGCTGCACGATGCGAGCGACCGTCCCGTCGCGGCTTTCGATGAGGATGCGGGTTGTGTCGCCCCTCGCGTTCACCTTGCGCTCGGTGAAGCGCAGCGGAATGTCGGTGCCGGCGTTGAGAATGCGCTCCTGGCTCGCTGCCCCCGCCTCGGCCCAGGCAAGGGGCGGCCGCTTGAGGAGATCCGCTGCCGTTGCGGCGGCCTGCGGCGCAGCTCCTGCTGCCGTCGCCTGACCTCCAAGCTGCGCTGGCAGACCGCTTGCAAACGCCGGAAGCAGCGCTGCCGCACGGAGGCCGCGAGCTAGGCTCTTCCTCGTCGCTCGGCTTAAAAAGACAGGGCTGGCTCTCCGCATGGACAATCTATAGACGTCGGAAAGCCGGCAAAGGCCCCCTTTGTTCCCTGCCCCGGTCGCCTCCCGGGGTGACAACACCCCCCGCCGATGCACAGCATTCATGCGTGTCGTCTAAGGTAACCTCAGACGATCGTTGCAGGGGCGGCTGTCCGTAAAGGGGCGGGAGTTGCTAGGCTACTTTGGAGACCATCCCATGATGAATTTCTTCAAACGCCGCGGCGGTGCGGGTGAGGGCAATGTACCGGAGCGCACGCGACAGTCGCGCGGCTGGGCCGAGGTGCTGAAATTCATGCGGAGCGAGCCGGCGCGATCGTTGCGCGTGCTGGACTTCGGAACCACCTCGCCCACCAACATCAATCTGCTTACCTCGCTTGGCCACAGCGTGTACATGGCCAATATTGTGGGCGAGGCAACCAAGCCGGAGTGGCTGAAGGCCCCCGCGGCAGGAGCCCGTCCCAACGCGGCGCCGGAGTACGACGCGGAGCGGTTCGCGGCAGCCAACCTGGACTTCTCCGGCCGCGACTTCGACGTCATCCTGCTATGGGATACGGTGGATTACCTGCCGCCTGCGCTGGTGCCGGCGCTCTTTGACAGGCTGCGAACGGTCACTCGCCCGGAGGGCCGCCTGCTGGGCTTCTTTCACGGCAAGGCGGATGGGCCAAATACAGGCTATGCGCGCTATCAGGTTACCGATTCCGATCAGTTGCGGCTTTTGGGAAGCGATCCTTTGCCCATCCGGCAGATTATCCAGAACCGCCAGGTTGAGCGCTATCTTGAAGGCTTCACCACGATCCGGTTCTTTCAGGGTGTCGATAACGTCCGCGAGGTCATCGCGGTTCGCTAGTGTGATGTCCCGCAAGTTCGCTGCACAATTTGAGTTGTCATCCTTCTATGAAAAAGGCGCACCTGTCCAGGGGGTGATTGCGAATAGATTGCGTACAGTCTTCTATTCGTGCTCTGGGCACACAAGGGGGTTCGATTCCCGGCCGCTCCATCTGAGGATGACCTCAAGGGTCAAAGGATGAGCGAGCTGACCGGGCTACCTTGCAACCGTCGCAAACACCGTTGAACTTCTTTTTCTTTTCCAGGCAGCTTTTGTTGTTGCCTATTCTTCAACCCTGCCGCGCGAAGCTCTCTTCGTCGAAGCAGATTCCGTGGCGCAAAAGCGCCCAAACGGCGGTAAGCAGCTTGCGCGCCAGGGCGATCAGGGCCACCTGTGCGGGTTTTCGCTGCCTCAGCTTCCGGTACCAGGCTCCCGCCGCGGGCGAGTGCCTGGCTGCGACTTGCGCCACCTGCAGCAGGATCCAGCGCAGTGTGCCTGATCCATGATGGCCGATGCCGCCGCGTTTGCGCTTGCCCGCCGACTCGCGCACCGACGGCGTCAGCCCGGCATAGCTGGCCAGCGCCCTTTTGCTCGGGAAGCGCTCGATCTCGCCGACCTCGGCCAGGATCACCATCGCTGAATAGGCCCCGATCCCGGGCACGGTCCGCAGCCAGCGGGCGCGCGCATCGTCCTTGGCCATCCGCTCCAGCTCGCGGGTCTGGGTGGCGATGGCCTCGTCCATCTGGTCGATCACCTTTAGCCACACCTCGACCACCACGCGGGCCGCCGGACTCAACGCCAACCCCGCCAGCCACGCCCGGCCCTTCTTGCCGAACACATCGGCAACCGGCTTCAGAAAGCCTTCCTGATGCAGCACCGCCTGCAGCTGGTTCTTCGCCTTGGCCCGTTGCTGGCCCAGCGTAATCCGCAAGCGCGTCAGCAGGCGCGTCTGCTGCGTCCGTTGGTTCGCCATCCACGCCTCGGGCAGCAGGTCCGCCCGCGACAGCTGCGCCAGCGTCTCGGAATCCACCTTGTCATTCTTCAGCCGCGCCGACGCGATCGCCTTCATCCGTTGCGGATGCACCATCACCAGACGCTCCGCCTCCGGCTGCACCGCCCGCGCGAACGCCGGCCAAAAGCCACTCGCCTCCATCACCACCTGGCGCGGTCCCGGAACCTGCCCCAGCCACTGCCGCAATGCCGCTCCTTGGTTGACCACCTGGCCCTGCTTCAACTTTTTGCCGCTTGCATCGACGGCGGTTAAATAGCAGAATCGCTGGTGTAGATCTACTCCTACGTGGGTCTGCATGGCGTACCTCTCTCTGGATGAAATGTGTGCTTCGAGCACGTACCAGGAAGGTACGCCTCTCTTCATCCCATCTGAGCGGAGTTTGGCGCGTTTCTGCGCCAAACGGAGTCGAAGGATCTGCTTTCGTTCCGGTCGCTACACCGTTCCGATACCGGCCAATGTGCCGAAGTTCCGGGACACCAGACTAGTGTGGTGAATCGGTAGTTCACTTCAAAAACTTGTCATCCTGAGCGCTGCCGGGGTCCCCAGCGAGCGTTGTTTGCTCGTTGGGGTGCAAGCGAAGGACCTGCTTTTCCATAGCTTACAAGCAGTACAAACGTCCGAATACCGCAACGAACTTTAGAACTCACCACACTAATGTGGTGTCCCAGAACTTCGATCCATATGTCGCGCCCTGAACCGTGTAGCCGACCGAAGCGAAAAGCAGGTCCTTCGACTGCGTTTTGCGCAAAAAGCGCGCCAAACTCCGCTCAGGATGACAATTCAATTTATGCGACAAACTTGCGGGACACCACACTAGCGGGATTACAAAAAGAAAAAGGAGAGCATCGCCCTCCCTTTTTTCTATCCCCAAAAAACCGTCCTATTTTTCGGAGTCCTTGGAGGTCTTGCGGCGGTCTGCCCACCGGCGCTGCATCGCTTCCTGAATCCGCTTGCGTCCTTCAGGGCTAAGATTGCGCTTCCGCTTGCGTGGCACAGCCTCAGCCGGGGCAGCATTTTTCACACCCTTGGGCCGGCCGCGGCGAGGCTGCGTCGGAACCGGGCTCGCGCCATCCAGCACCGCGACTGCCTCCCGTGCCTTTTGCAAACGTGCGATCTCCGCATCAATGGCGGAGAGAATCTGAGTTACGTCCATGTAACTTCCTCTCTTCTCGTGCTCCAACGGCTATTCACGAGTTCATGCTTATAGTTAGCAAGATTACTGTTGAACCGAAATGGTTGCAAGGCGAGCCATCCATTTCTATGTTTCGCGGCTGCTTCGATGTTTCGCAGCTGCTGCCGCACAAGAGCATCGCCATGCGAATGCTAGACTCGTCCCGATGCGATCGGTCCCACTCCGGCTTTATGGTCTTGCCCTGTTATCCGCGGTTTTGCAGCTGCTGCCATTTCCCCTGGCTGGTCCGGTGCCTTCCCTGCGCCGCCTCATCTGCTGGTTCTGCCTGGCGCCGCTGCTGGCCGCCCTCAGCGGGGACAACAGCAAGGGGGAGCCGGTAACTCGCCTCCAGTCAACGCTGCTCGCCTATCTTTGCGGCGTGGTTTGGTTCTGCGGCAACTGTTACTGGATCTATCAGACCATGTTCCTCTACGGCGGTCTGCCCGCCCCGGTCGCGCTTGGCATACTTATCCTGTTTTCACTTTATCTGGGGCTGTACTTCGCTCTGTTCGGCCTGCTGTTTGCGCTTCTGCGCGCCTGGCAGGGGCGGGGCGTGGCTGTTTTTCTTTCTCCGTTCCTTTGGGTTGCCGTGGAACTGGCCCGCGCGCGCATCACCGGCTTTCCCTGGGATCTGCTCGGCTACACACAGATTGATAACGTCTTCTTGACAGCGCTTGCGCCCTGGACCGGCGTCATGGGCCTGTCTCTGGTGGTCGCGGCGGGGAACGCCCTGTGGCTTTGGCAGCCTTCGTTTTCAGCCAAGCGGTTCCCGTGGGCTGGTGCTGTGCTCGCTGCCGCGCTGGCCATGCTGAGTTACATCGGTTCGGGCCTGCGGCCGCCCCCGCAGCCGGCCAATCGCGCGGCCATTCTGGTGCAGGACAACCTGACCGTAGGCGCGGCGGCACACGGCCCCCATGAGAGTCAGCCCGAGTTACTGGAAAGTTTGTTTGCACGCACGCTGCATCCGGCCATTTCTCCGGCGGCCGCCAACTTACCTCTGCGGACGCTCGGTGCCCGTGGCCCCCTGCAGCCGGAGATCGTTCTTTGGCCGGAGGCGCCCACCGCGTTCAACGATGCCGACCCGCAGTTTCGCGCGGTGATGGGACGAGTGGCCATCGCCACCGACGCCCCCGTGGTGGTGGACGCGCTAGGACTCGGCGACCGGCCCAATCGCTCCGGACGCTACGACGAGTTCGTCTCGGCGAGCTTCTTTCTCCCCGATGGAACCTATGCCGGCCGCTACGACAAGATGCACCTCGTGCCCTTCGGTGAGTACACGCCGTACAAGCAGCTCTTTTTCTTTGCCGGCCATCTGCTCGACGGATTGAACTTCGTTCCAGGCAACCAGCGGCGTGTCTTCAGCACGGGCGGCCATCGCTTCGGCATCTTTATCTGCTACGAATCCATCTTCGGAGACGAGATTCGCGAGTTTGCATTAAAGGGCGCGCAGGTGCTCGTCAATCTCTCCGATGATGGCTGGTACGGCGACACCAGCGCTCCCTGGGAGCACCTGGATATGGCTCGGATGCGCGCCATTGAAAACAATCGCTGGCTGCTGCGGGACACCAACACGGGCCTGACCTCGTCGATCGATCCCAACGGCCGCATCGTGGCGCGGATGCCGCGTCACATCCGCGGCGCGGTGGAGGTGCCCTTCGCCTTCCGCAACGGACTCACGTTTTACACGCGCCATGGAGACTGGATCGGCTGGCTTTGCGCTATCCTCGTCACCTCGGTGCTGGTCGGCAGTTATCTGCAGCGACGTTATCCCCGCACATCGCCGGCGCAGCTGCATCCGCGGCAAACCTTGTAAACTAAAGCCATGTTGGATGATATGGAGTTTGCTTACTCCCCGGTTCGCACGAAGGTTGGCGAGCTGCGGGAGTATCTTTGACGCGGCCCGCCTGAAAACCGAACTCGCAGGCATAGAGGCCAAGATCGCCGATCCCGCCGTCTGGGCCGATGCCGCAAGATCACAACCCCTGATGCGCGAACGCAAACGGATCGAGGAACAGCTGGGCTACGATGCCGAGTTGGCCCATCGCATGGGCGATATTGACTCCTATTTCGAACTCATGCGCGAGGGGGAGACGTCCATCGAAGACGATCTTCGCCGCGAGATCGAGAAGCTGAGCACCTACACCGAGCAACTCGAGTCGCGCACCATGCTCTCCGAAGAGCACGATGCGCTGAACGCCATTGTTACGGTGCATCCGGGCGCGGGCGGTACCGAATCGCAGGACTGGGCCGAGATGCTGATGCGCATGTATCTGCGCTGGGCGGAGCGCGAAGGCTTCAAGACCGAGATCAACGAGATCCAGGACGGCGACGAGGCCGGTATTAAATCCGCCACCTTCACCATTACCGGCGAATCCGCCTTCGGCCTGCTGCAGGGCGAGACCGGCGTGCATCGCCTGGTGCGCATCTCGCCCTTCGATCAGGCGAAGCGCCGCCACACCAGCTTTGCCTCGGCCTATGTTTCGCCGGAGATCGATGACTCGATCGTCATCGACATCAAGCCCGATGAGCTGCGCATCGACACCTACCGTTCCGGCGGCAAGGGCGGCCAGCACGTCAATACCACCGACTCCGCCGTGCGCATCACGCATCTGCCCACCGGCATCGTCGCCGGCTGCCAGAACGAGCGCTCGCAGCATAAGAATAAGGAGCGGGCGATGAAGATGCTGCGCTCGCGCCTGTACGAGCATGAGCTCGAAAAGAAGCGCGCCGTCAGCAGAAAGCTCGAAGACTCCAAGCTGGAGATCAACTTCGGCTCGCAGATCCGCAGCTATGTGCTGCAGCCGTATCGCATGGCCAAGGACCTGCGCACGCGCGTGGAGGTCGGCGATGTGGACCGCGTGCTCGACGGCGATCTGGAGCCGTTCATTCGCGGATATCTGAAGATGCGTCGCGAAGGCGGCGTGCCGGTGGCCGCGGGCGATGTGGAGGAGTAAATCCAATCGCATAAGCAGGAATCGTCGAAGAAACGCGCGAACTGACGGAGCGCACGAATTTCAGAGAAACACATGAATTGAGGATAGAAAACGGGAGGGAGCAGCGGCCTTCAGGCCGCTGAATTCCGTGGCCGGAGAGAAGGGGCTTTAGCCTCGGGCCGTTTGGCGGCCTCAAAACCCGGCCCTGAAGAGCTTTGAAGGGGACTTCCGTTTACGCAGGCTAAAGCAAATAACATACCCCTAGACAGCGTCATCTCGACCGGAGCGCAGCGTAGTGGAGAGACCTGCAGTTTGTTGCGGTTGCAGGAGACTTGTAGCCGCGCGGAAGAACTACAGGTCTCTCCACTCCGCAAACGATGAAGCTGTTCGCTCCGGTCGAGATGACACTTTTTTATCTGTGCATATTTCGCTAAAGCCTGCGCCTCCCTCCATGTCCTTGGGCAAGCCTCAATCGTTCTTGCCTTCCAGCCAGCGGTGCAGCGCGCTGATGTGCAGGTTCAAGGCAAGCGAAGTGTAGCTCAGCATCTCGTGGCCGATGCGCTGCACTTTGTCGAGGTCATCGATGTGCCCCAGCAGCGCTCGCGGCGACGTGTACACCGTCAACCCGGCACGGCGGCACAGCAGCTGAATGCGAAACAGATGGGTGCCATCGCTGACCACATCCAGGGTGCGGAGGTTGTGCTCGTCGGCGATCTCGGCCAGCCGCTCTACCTGCTGTTCTGTATCCACGGAGGTCGTCTCCGCGATGATGCGATCCAGCGGAACGCCATTGGCCAGCAGATAATCGCGCCCGGCCGCGCCTTCCGTATTTCCCTCATCCTTGGCTGACCCGCCGCCCAGCGTAATGATCGTCGGCGCCAGGTCGCGTTGGTACAGCAGCAGCGCCTTATCCAGGCGCGCGTGCAGCACGGGGGAGGGATGACCACCGTACTCCGCGGCTCCAAACACCGCGATGGCGTCGGCGGTCTGGGCGTTATCCACGCCGGCGGTGTAGCTGATCTCGTGATAAAGCCACGCGAACCAGGCGACTGCCCCCAGCAGCACGATCGCCAGCACGGTCGCGAACATATGCCTGGAGAAGCGTTCCAGCGTGCCTTCCACTCCGGCCGTCTCAGTCGTCTCAGGGGTCTGGCTCATCGGCGGTGTGTATCAGTATGCCGTGGGGCGAGGCACTTGCGCGACCTCGCCTCCACACAACCCTGGACAGGGGTGCTCTGATGATTCGCGCCGGTGTAGGTGCGGGCTTCAGCCCGCACACTAAAACGCCGAACCATCAGGGCTTTTAGCCCTGGTACTCACAGGAGGGCGAATCAATCAGGTCCACTTCAGCGCTGCAAGGCGAGCGCGATCTCATGCGTGGGGATCGCGCCTTCGCGCAGAATCATCCACGAGTTTTCTCCGCCGCTCAAATCGATGATCGTGGTAGCCACGGTCCGCGCGGTTGGTCCGCCATCGACGATCAAGGGAATCTTATCGCCGAACTGCTCGCGCACGCAGCCTGCCCAGGTACACTCCGGCAGATTGCGCAGGTTGGCGCTGGTCGCGGTGATCGGCAGCCCAAGCCTGCTCACCACGGCGCGGCAGATTGGGGCCTCCGGCACACGCAGCGCGACGTTGCCGGTGTTGGCCGTCACGCGCAGCGGCAGCTTGCTGCCGGCGCGCACGATGATGGTCAGCGGCCCCGGCCAGAAGCGTTCCGCCAGCCGGTCGAAGCCGGCGTCGATGCCGCGGGCAAGATCGTACGCCTGGGCCACATCGGCGATCAGCAGCGACAACGGTTTATGCCGCGCCCGCGTCTTCAGGTCGTAGATCCGGTCCACCGCGCGCAGGTTCACGGGATCGACCGCCAGGCCGTAGAAGGTATCGGTGGGCAGGGCGACTACATCGCCCGCATCGAGCGCCTGCGCCACCCGGGCAATGTGTTCCGGCTCCGGCTCATCCGGATGTATGCGTAGAACCTCAGCGTCCAACGTGTCCCCTTGCGCTTCTCCAAGAACTTTATCGCATAGCGGGCTGCGCGGCGCGAGCCACCTGTCGTGGCGTGATCCCAACGCGTAAACTGGGCCCATGCCGCCGCTGCCGCCTCCCATCACAAGCCGCTCCAACGCGCGGGTGAAGGCGCTGCGGGCTGCGTTGAGCGGTGAAGCTTCCAAGCCCGGCGATCTGCTCGGCATCGAAGGCCTGCAGCTCATCGGCGAACTGCACAACTCAGGGCACAACTTTGACACGGTCTATCTGCGCGAGGGCAGTGAATACGTCCTGGAGCAGGGTTGGCCCGCAAAGCTGCGAACCGAACATCGGGCGGTGCTCAGCCGCGAGGTCTTCGACACTGCTGTAAGCACCCAGACGCCGCAGGGAATCGCCGCTACCTGGATCATCCGCAACCCGGCGCCCCGCCATACTGGTGTCGGAAACGCTCTGATTCTGGAAAACATCCAAGACCCCGGCAATCTCGGAACGCTGATTCGCTCGGCCGCGGCGTTTGGCACGGAACGCGTGATGATCACCCCGGAGTCGGCCAATCACTGGAGCCCGAAGGTGGTGCGGGCCGCGGCCGGCGCTGTCTTTCATACCTCGGTCACTCGTCTCTCGATCGAGGGGGCCGTGGCGCAGCTGCGCTCGGAAAAGGTGCGCATCTTCGCCGCGGTGAGCGGCTTTCACAACGGGCCCGAGTACGGCGGCGTCGCCCGGCTCGCGGCCCGGCACGGCGTGCTCACCGGACGGGTCGAGGACCGGGATGCCCCCCCGGAGCTCCGCTACAACGATCTATCGCCGGCAGAGGGCGAAGCAAGCTACGCCGCGTCTTTGTCGTATGACACCGACTTCCTGGAACCCTGCGCCATTCTCATCGGCAACGAGGGGGCCGGGCTCACCCAACGCGCGCGCGGGCTGGCGGACGAGCAGGTACAGATCCCCGTCACGGTAGAGTCGCTGAACGCGGCGGTTGCCGGCGCGGTGCTGATGTATGAGGCGATGCGGCAAAGAACGCTGCGCGCCTGGGCCCGCCGGCAGGGACTACGCCCATGAGCCTGTTTGATGCCTCCCCGCTGCGTGGGGAAGAGCCGCGCGACGCGTCCACGGCAGCGCCTCTGGCCGAGCGCATGAGGCCGCGCTCCCTTGATGAGTTCTTCGGCCAGGAGCATCTGCTCGGCCCGGGCAAGCCGCTGCGTCTGCAGATCGAGCGCGACGCACAACCGGATGGCGGTGCACCCCGCGGCCGCAACGAGCAACCCGGCCGCGGCGCCTCCGCTTCGCTCATCTTCTGGGGACCCCCGGGCGTCGGCAAAACCACGCTGGCCAAGATCATCGCGCGTTCCACGGAGGCCAGCTTCATCGAGTTCTCCGCTGTACTCTCCGGCATCAAGGAGATCAAGGCCGTCATGGTCGAGGCCGAAAAGGCCGTCCGCTTCGGCTCGCGTACCGTGCTGTTCGTCGATGAGATCCACCGCTTCAACAAGGCGCAGCAGGATGCCTTTCTGCCCTACGTCGAGCTCGGTTCGATCCGCCTCATCGGCGCCACCACTGAAAACCCCTCCTTCGAGATCAACGCCGCGCTGCTCAGCCGCTGCCGCGTGTACACCCTGCGCGCCTTAGAGCAGGCGGACATTCTCCAGCTGCTCGAGCGGGCTTTGGGGGAGGAGGAGCGCGGCCTCGGCGCGCTGCACCTGAACGCCGACGAAGCTGCACTCGAGGCCATCGCCAGTTATGCCAGCGGGGACGCACGCTCTTCCTTGAATGCACTCGAAGTCGCCGCGCAACTCGCCGGCAATCGCGGTGAACAGACCATCACCCGTGAAATCGCCGCCGAAGCGCTGCAAGGGCGCGTCCTGCTCTACGATAAAAAGGGAGAGCAGCACTACGATCTCATCTCCGCGCTGCACAAAAGCGTGCGCAACTCCGACGCCGACGCCTCGCTGTACTGGCTGGGCCGCATGCTGCGCGCCGGCGAAGACCCGATGTATGTCGCCCGCCGTGTGGTGCGGATGGCGGTCGAAGACATCGGCCTGGCCGCGCCCGAGGCGCTGAACCTGTGCCTCTCCGCGCGCGATGCCCTGCACTTCCTCGGCTCCCCAGAAGGCGACCTCGCGCTTGCGCAGGCGGTGGTTTACCTAGCCCTCGCGCCCAAATCCAACGCCGTCTACACCGCCTACGCCGAGGTGCTCGCCGATATCGAGCAGCGTCCCGCGGAGCCGGTCCCGTTGCACCTGCGCAACGCGCCCACCAAGCTGATGAAAGAGCTCGACTACGGCAGAGACTACCAGTACGCGCACGACGTCGAGGGCAAGGTCGCTGCCATGGACTGCCTTCCGCCCTCGCTCGCCGGTCGGCGCTACTATCACCCTACTGGCGAAGGCCGGGAGCGGCTTCTGGCCCAGCGCATGGACGAAATTGTTTCGGTGAAACGAAACGCGCGCGAGAAGCTGGAAAACTGATCCTCCGGAATTCGGCGAAAGCATTTTTCGCATAGCTATTTCGCATAGCTATACAGTCATCTCGACCGGAGCAGACAGTTTCATCGTCTGTCGAGTTGAGAGACCCGCAGTTCTGCTCGGACCACCTGCACACCTTCCGGAATTCGACTAAGTAGATCAATTGCAAGTAGATGCGGACCGGCCGATCCGGCATTGAGAGGCAAGTGAACGGCCGTAAGCCCTCCCGCTCCCCCTCTCTTTCCCATAAAAAGCTTGTGACCCTGTAGCGTAAAACCGATTTCACGGAAGTTGCATCGTCGAACGACCTTTCGGGGCCCTCAGGCAACCTTTTTTTCCCTATACTCGATTCATAGCCCCACAGCTTTCCCCTGTGTGCTGGATGTGTCGCTCTCCGCCAGCCTCTCTCACAGGTTGTTTCAATGTCGCTTAGCTGACCAGCATTCGTCAGAGATGTAGTTCAGCGGCATACCTACCTCCTTAGAAAAGGTTGAAAAACCGAATGCGAATCGCCTCTGTAGCTACCGCCTATCCACCCTATCGCTATCCCCAAGCCGTTCTTTCCGAGGCCCTTAAGCGGGTCTACAAGGACAAAATGGATGGAACCCGCATCATTGACCGTCTTCACGGCAACTGCGGTGTTGAGTTCCGCCACGTCATGTTCCCAATCGACAGTTTGGGAACCTATTCCGGCTTCGGCCAAAGTAATGATGCGTGGATCGAGGGAGCCCTCAAGATCGGCCAGCAGGCCATCGAGACAGCTCTCGACCGCGCCGGGCTGGAACCTTCTGAAATTTCGGCCATTTTTGTCGCCTCCACCACCGGTCTGGCGACCCCCAGCCTCGATGCGCGCCTGATCAACCGCATGGGCTTCAAGAACAACACCAAACGTACGCCCATCTTCGGGCTCGGCTGCGCGGCGGGCGCTGTCGGCATCTCCCGCGCGGCGGATTATGTCCGCGCCTACCCCAAGCAATACGCCGTCTTCCTTTCTGTCGAACTGTGCTCTCTGAACTGGCAGGAAGCCGATCAATCCATCGGCAATATCGTCGCCTGCGGCCTGTTCGGCGATGGCGCCGGGGCCGTCGTGGTGGCGGGTGAAGAAACCTACCATGCCCAAAGGCCAACCAGCCTGGGCCAGCCCTGCCCCCGCGTCATGGACACCCGCTCGACGATGTACCCCAACACGGAGCACATCGTCGGCCTGCAGTTCAAGGACAGCGGGTTCAACGTGGTTCTTTCCCCTGAGATCCCCGGCCTGATCGCAAAGCACATGCGCGGCGATGTCGATAGCTTTCTGGCCGACAACAACCTCGATCTGAAGGACATCTACAGCTTCATCGTCCATAACGGCGGCCCCAAAGTGCTGAAGGCAATGGAAAAGGCCTGGGATCTGCCGTTGGGCGCGCTGGACTCCTCCTGGGAGCGTCTGCGCGAGGTGGGCAATGTCTCCTCCGTCTCCGTGCTCTCCGTCATGGAAGAGGACTTCCTCAACCGTCCCGGAGATCCCGGGGCCCACACCGTCATGGCCTCCATGGGGCCGGCCTTCTGCTCGGAGCTCATCCTGCTGGAGTGGTAAGCGTGATTGCTTGAAGCGAAATAAGAAACGGAGGCCGCGCAGGCCTCCGTTCTTTTTGGTTCGTCATCCCGCGGCGCAGCCGGGGTCTCCAGCCAGGCCCAACGCGCAGCGCGCAGCTGAAAGCAGCTGAACCAATTAGAGCAAATTCCCATAGCTATGCAGTGTCATCTCGACTGGAGCGGGACGGTTTATCGTCCCGCGTAATGGAGCGACCCCTGTATTTCATTTGGAAACCGACCACAGGCGCGTTTCCGGGGAATTATTGCGTGAGAGTCGACCCAGGATGCCGTAAGCTGGAGCAAGACCCCCAATGTCTGCGCTCACTGATTTTTCAGCACTCGTGGAAACCCTCTATGAAGCAGCTTCTGATCCTGAACAATGGGAACGCTTTCTTGGTGACTTCTATCGAGCCATGGACGGCACGCGTGGAGCTCTGACCGCGGTTGCCGCGAAGCCCGAGTTCACAAAAATCGTGCTGCAAGGCTACACCGACTCCGAAGTACGCGCCTATTCCGACTACTACTCGCAGCACGATGTAGTCGTCGGCGCGGGGCTTCAAAGAGTGGAGCAGCAGAGCCAGTGGATTGGTCCTCTCGAAGAGATTCTTCCCTATCGCGAACTGGAGGCCAGCGAGATCTACAACGACCATTACCGGGTAATGGACATGTACTACGCGTCCTGTGTGATGGTGGGCGCGACAGGACCGTACTCCGCGCTCGGTTTAGCTGCGTGGCGTCCTAAATCGGGCGGCCCATTCCGCCCAGACCAGCTTCACCTCGTCGAAATCCTCGCGCCTCACCTGAAACAGGCCTTTCGGCTTCATGCCAGCCTGACTGCGCTGCGTGGGGAGAGCGAGGCCTTCCAATACGCGCTTGAGACGACCGCCGTCGCCGTCGTCGCGCTCCGGGCCGACGGGCGCATCCTTGCCGCCTCCTCGCCTGCCGAAGCGATGCTCAATCGCAAGCAGGTTCTGCTCCGTCGCGAGGGTAAGCTGCGCGCCGCAAATCCCGAGCGCGATCGCACCCTGCAGCACCTCATCGCTTGTGCTGCTCGCACCGGTGGTATGGACCTTGGCGACTCCTGCGGCACGCTCGTGCGCCCTGGCGGCTCGCTTCTATTGCCGGTGGCCGGCAAACCGCTCGCGCTGCAGGTGCAGGTTTTGCCTGCTCGTTCCAGCGGTGAATTGACGGGCGAGAATCCCGCCGTGCTGGTGTTTATCGCAGATCCTGCGGCCGCTCCTCCCAACCGCGCCTGCATCGCGCGGGAGTTGTACAACCTCACGCCCGTGGAAACAAGGCTTGCACATCTCTTCCTGCAGGGTAAAGAACTGAAGGAGGCGGCTGAAGAACTTAAGCTGAGCTACGCGGGCACCCGGTTTCACCTCAAGCAGATCTTCCGCAAGACCAACACAAGCCGCCAAACCGAGCTGCTTCGCCTGCTGCTTGCCATTCCGGCACCCTAAAGCACGACGACGCGGACAGGGCGGGGTCCAGCCAGTTCCATACAGCCCCGGCCAAGGCCGGGGCTGTATGGAGTCCTATGGATCTAGAATTCGATCAGAACCTAATGTGGTGTCCCGCAAGTTTGTCGCATAAATTGAATTGTCATCCTGAGCGGAGTTTGGCGCGCTTTTTGCGCCAAACGCAGTCGAAGGACCTGCTTTTCGCTTCGGTCGGCTACACGGTTCAGGGTGCGACATATGTATCGAAGTTCTGGGACACCACACTAGAGTTTGACCAGAATCCAAGGAATCTCTGAATAAGTGTCCGTCTTGAAGGGGCGGGACTTTAGTCCCGCCGTAAATCCAGTAACAGCAACGCGGCTTTTAGCCGCTGAGGTACGCTTTCGCTCGTTCCCGGACTTGATCAGACCTTTCCTAGGAGCTTGTTGAAATAACTGCTGATCGATGCGGTTCTGCTGAAGATTTGCTCCTGGGGAGCTTTTGTTGATGGATAGCTTGGTTTGTATTGGAGGCTGGCGAGTGTTTTTGAACACTCAACCTGTTTTCAGGCGCACTGCTGCTCGGGGCCCTGCGCGGCTTGTTGCGCGATGAGCCTGGGGAGGCGCAGGAGGTTGTGCGCGGCGCAGCTAAAGACGAAGGTCCAATCCACCTTGGCCAGACCGCGCACCTTCACCTGGCGCACCGGCCCGGTCTGCTTCAGCCAGCCGAAGCTCTTTTCGACCAGCCAGCGGCAGCTCAGGCTGATCGCATAGCCGGGGTGCCGGGTGGTCCTCCCGTCCATGTTGGAGCGGCGGCCCTTGTTGTTCTTCGTGATGTGCGGCGTGACATGCAGGCTCCGCGCGGCGACGACGAAATCCTCCGCGTCGTAGGCCTTGTCCGCGCCCACGGTGATGCGTCGCGTGCGGCCCTGCTGCTTGTCGGCCAGCATCAGCAGCGCGGCGTCGCGCTCGGCAAAGCCATCGGCCTGGGTGGCCATCGCGGCGGCGATCAGACCGTTCCGGTTCTCCACCAGCACATGGCCCAGGTAGGCCAGCTTCGACTCCGTGCCGTAGCTCTTCTTGTACAGCCGGGCCTCCGGATCGGTGGTCGATTCATGGGTCTTGTTCGACCGCTTCTCCCCGTGGAAGTTGGTGCCGTCGTCGTCCGAGCCGTCCTTTATGCGAAAGCTCTTGTGCGACGCCCACGCTTGAATCAAGGTGCCGTCGACAGTGAAGTGCTCATCGCTCATAAAACCCTTCGCCTGCTGAACCACCGCGGCGAAAAACTGTTGCGCCACGTCCGAGGTCAGCAAACGGTCGCGGTTTTTCGAAAACACCGCGTGGTTCCAAACCGCATCGTCCATGCCCAGGCCCACAAACCAGCGGAACAGCAGGTTGTAGTCCAGCTGCTCGACCAGCTGCCGTTCCGAACGCACTGAATAGAACGCCTGCAAGAGCAGCGCCCGCAGCACATACTCGGGCGCGATCGAAGGCCGCCCCGAAGCCGAATACAGGCTGTCAAACTCTTCGCTCAACGAGCGCAAAACAACGTCCGTCAGCCGACGAATCTCCCGCAGCGGATGATCCTGAGGCACACGCTGCTCCAACGTCACATAGCTGAACATCCCACCCTGCAACCGCTCGTCTCCACGCATACTCCATAGACGAAATAACCCTCAAATCCGCCGAAATACTGGAACCTTTTTCAACAAGCTCCTAAGCGTAATGCCTCCGCATCACGCCCGCAATGCCCAGAAGGCCTGTGCCGAGCAGAAGGATGCTGGAGGGCTCAGGTGTGACGGAGGAGGTTGTCGCGGCTGGGGTGTAGTTATAGGTCAGTGTTCCCACGACCGGAAGTACTGTGACTTTCCCGTCGACAGCGTCGAAATTAAGAAGCAGCTGTTGGGTTCCCGTTCCCTCGAAGTCGGAATTGTAGTAGGGGTCCGTTCCGTTCGCCGCGATCGAAAAGAGGAAGTTATCCTCATAGTAACCGGACCCAAAGAGCAGCACGGCACTGAGATCATTGACCGGCGTGATGTCCAAAAAGTTAGCAGCCAGAAAACCACTGTATTCCGCAAATCCAGAGAGAGAGATGGAGATACTGTTCAGCGTTCCGAGCGACGGATTGAACTCTGAGAAGGAAGTGGAAGCGACGCCGACACCGTCGGCATTTCCGGTAGCTATACCGTTCACCGAAAAAATCTGCTTTATGGTTGAGCCATGGGCGGCAAGGCTGACCGACAGCACTGCTGCGAAAGCCACGAAAAGACGTATACGCATGTAGGGCTCCTTTGGATACGAATCGAGCCTACTCGTCTACCCGTCGCGCAATAGCTCCCAACTGGGAGTCTTGTGCCGCCTAAGAAATCTCTGAGTAAGTCTTGTCGTCGTCTTTGGGAGAGCGTGGGGCTTCACCCCACGGTAAAACGGCCAAATATTGGGGCTTCAGCCCCGGGCAGATGTTGGGCCCCATCCATTGACTTGATCAGAGTTTCCCTAAAAGCCTATGAAGGTGGGGTTGCAGCCGTTCCACCCCAAAAGTTGTCATAGGCTTCTCCAAGAGAGCTTCCGCGGAATACCTAAGGAATCTCTGAATAAGTGTCTGTCTGGAAGGGGCGGGACTTTAGTCTGAAATGGCAGGACTTTAGTCTGAAGGGGCGGGACTTTAGTCCCGCCGTAAATCCAGTAACAGCAACGCGGCTTTAGCCGCTGAGGCACGTTCGCTGACTTGATCAGACCTTCCCTAAGGAAAGCCCGGGCGCCGAACCCTTCAGAAGGTAAATCGCATGAACGGTTGCAAGTGATAGCCATCTACATGGCCTCCGAACCCGTCGCAACAGTCCGGGAGAGGGCCCTTGCACAGGATGACCCAGGAATCCGCTATCCTGAAATCACCCGAATTCCGACCGCGCGGACCCAGCTCCGGGCGGTTCCCGCGACCTCGCGCTAAGTTGTTTAAAACAGATACTTTGCACGCAAATCTTTTGTTTTGAATACTTTGCCGGTTCTACCTCCTTGCATCTTTAACAAAACAAAGACTTTGCGTCCGCGGTACCCCCGGGGAGGGGCGGGGGACCGGGCAGGGAGTCTGCTGCAGGCAGTCCACCGGCCTTCAGACCAGCAGGCCGCCGCCATCGACGGGCAGAATCTGTCCCGTCGCATAGCTGTTGAGCATGAGGTAAACATAGGCTTGCGCGGCTTCCGCCGGCGTCGCGGCGCGGGCAATGGGCAAGGGCGCTACCACTGACTGCAGCATCGCCTCCGGCATTCGCTTCAATTGTTCGGTAAGGACGTAGCCCGGATTCACGGCATTGACCCGCACCGGGGCGAGATCCATGGCCAAGCCTGCGGTCAGGTGTTCTACCGCTCCCCCCACTGCGGCCATCATGGGAGTGCCCTTTCTCGGCCGATGCCCGATCATGCCACTTGTCAGTGTGATCGAGCCATCCTTGGTGATCGTGTGGCAGCAGTGCTTCACCGCCGCAAGTGCGCCCCAGAAACGTACCGCTAAGAGCTCTTGCGCTTCGGTGAGGTTGATGTCCTGAATGGAAACAAACATCGGTCCGCCCCAGTCGCCTGCCGTGATTGCCAGATGATCAAACGCGCCAACCTGTTTGAAGAAATCTTTGACGCTGCCTTCGTCGCGTAGATCGACGGGGTAGCCCGTCGCACCGTCGAGGCGCTTCGCGGCCGCATCGACGTTCGCCTTTTTACTCGATCCAAGAACCACGGAGGCACCCTGCTCGTGAGCCAGTTCGGCTATGGCGAAGCCAATGCCGGTCGCACCCCCAATGACCACAACCCGTTTTCCTTTCAGCGACATCGCTGTTCCACTCATTTCGCTTCTCCTTCTGGAAGTTAGGCCCGAGCTCCCGCAGTGGAGGGCTTGGCTGCTGTAGTCGAGGACTTGGGTCCAAACGCCGGCGTCATCTTCGCAAACTGTTTGAGCGCAAAGCCCGGAGCGACGCGGCTCAGGATGTTCAACATAGTTGCAAGGCCTGGGCGCACCTCTGACTTGCCTGCTTCAATACCCGCAATAGCTTTCTTTGCGAATACCTTCACGTCCATGCCTTTCGGCACTTTCATCTCTCGTTCGAACGCCTCGTTTCTGAACAGCGGCGTTTCGACGCCCGGGGGAATCACCTCGACGACCGTCACACCGGCATGTTGCATTTGCACGCGCAAGGATGCAGTGAAGGAGTGAAGAGCGGCCTTTGCCGCGCTGTACACCGGTGATATAGGGAAAGGAATGAGCGCGGCTCCCGACGACACATTGACAAGAAGGGCGTCCTTGCGAGTCTTGAGATGCGGCAAAAATTGCTTCGTCATCCGAATCGGTCCGCTCAAGCAGACCTCAATCTCACGCGTGATGTCGTCCAGGCCCTGGTCTACGTTGAACTTTTGAATACGCATGATCCCGGCATTGTTGATCAAGGTATCGAGTTCCGGGAATCTTGAGATGACATTCTCGTAGAGCGCAGCGATCGCGGCGGGATCGCCAACATCGCTCTTAACAGTCTGGACGCCGCCAAGCTCGCGTTTCGCTTCGTCCAGCTTCTCCTGGCTTCTGCCCGTGACGATCACAACGTTCCCACGCTCTAAAAGCTGCCTTGCCAATGCGAGACCCATTCCGCTGGTCCCTCCGGTGATCAAGATCGTCCTATTCTGAAGTTTCATGTGTGACTCCTCTCGTTTCCCTGAATCAAGCCTGAGTTCATGAGGTGGTATAGCAGTTCGCGACCCCATGACTTCCAAGATATGCGGTCAGCGCGATACAATCTATACGTTGGAGTCCACATTACCTTTGCAATCGTCCAGGAGATGCCATGGACCCGCTCTCAGATGTGCTGTCATTGTTGAAACCGCGTAGCTATAGTTCGGGAGGCTTTGACGCTGGCGGAGATTGGTCCATCCAGTATCCCCAGCATGAAGGCTTGAAGTGTTTTGCCGTCGTTTCAGGCGAGTGCTGGCTAGCGGTCGATGGTGTTCCCGAGGCGATACACATACAGGCAGGAGATTGTTTCCTGCTGCCGAGCGGTCGATCGTTCCGTGCTGCCAGCAACCTCAACCTGCCGCCGACGGACGTAAGCGAACTTTATTCGGGGGGACATTCCAGTGAGGTGGTCTCGTGGAACGGCGGAGGGGACTTTTTTCTGATCGGCGGGCACTTCACCGTGGCAAGCAGCCACCTCAGCATCTTGTTGGAGGTGTTGCCGCCCATTGTGCATCTGCAAAAAGAGGGTGACAAAGCTGCCCTACGCTGGTGTCTGGAGCGAATGGCGCAGGAACTGCGAGACCCGCAGCCCGGCGGATACCTCGTCGCACAAGACCTTGCCCACATGATGCTGGTTCAAGCTCTGCGGCTGCACCTTGCGCAGGGGACTAACGGCAATGTTGGATGGCTCTTCGCCTTGGCAGATAAACAAATTAGCGCAGCCATTTATGGCATCCATGACCATCCAGCGCACCACTGGACGATTCAGAAACTGGCGGAGCGCGCCGGCATGTCGAGATCAGCCTTCGCAATGAAATTCAGAGAGAAAGTCGGCGCGTCACCGATGGAGTACCTGACGCGCTGGCGAATGTTGCTGGCTGGAGCCCGACTAAGGGATTCCAGCGATCCTGTATCCGTCATTTCACATTCGCTCGGCTATATCTCTGAAGCCGCTTTCAGCACAGCATTCAAGAGGGTCATGGGCTGTTCGCCACGGCAATATGGCCGGCGTCCTCCTTCCGCTATGTTGT
Organism: Granulicella sp.; assembly: GCA_965276885.1. Lineage (GTDB taxonomy): Bacteria > Acidobacteriota > Terriglobia > Terriglobales > Acidobacteriaceae > Granulicella. The sequence goes on from OZ255702.1 coordinate 1,186,031, forward strand.
CAGAGGAGCAGATGAGAGAGGCTCATGCGAACCAGTTAGAACTCGTACATGGTTAAAGTTTTGCTAATGAGCAGTGAGAACACATTGAGTGAGCATGAAGGCGCGACCGAAGCCCGAAACGGCACAAGACCTTATTGGCCATGAGCTTTTGAGGCACGCCAACAGTCGGATCACGCTGGACGTTTACACCCAGGCAGTGATTTCGAACAAGCGCGCCGCACAGAGTAAGGTTGTTGACTCTGGAGTTGTCGCGGTTAACACACGACAGGCGCTTATTGTGCCCATATCGTGCCCAGATTTGATTGTCACTTGGTCTCCAAACATCCCATAAGTTCCTTTGGAATGTATGGCGGGGACGACGGGGCTCGAACCCGCGACCTCTGCCGTGACAGGGCAGCGCTCTAACCAACTGAGCTACGTCCCCAGAGTGGAACTAATCGAACTCTGGTGCGCTTGCAGGGAAGTAAACATCACGGCTGCAAGCAACTCTCCGAGTCTATCGGCTACGGCGGCCGGGGTCAATCCGTGCAAAGCTATCGATCTCAGTTTGCGGCAAACTTACCAGGCGCGCGACCAGTTTGGGCCGTCCTTCGTCTCGTCGCGCAGGCGAGCGTCGATACCGGCGCGGTGCTCTATAAGCCGGCCGAAGAGCCAGAGCAGATCGGAGAGCCGATTGAGATAGGAGAGGGCGGAGGGTGGCACCGTCTCGCCGGATTCGTGGAGCCGTACGGCACAGCGCTCGGCGCGGCGGCAGACGGTGCGGGCGACCTCAAACGCCGCGGACTCGCGATGCGCTCCGGGCAGGGACCAGTCGGACAGAATGCCCTCAATGGACTCGATGGCGTGCACCTGAGTCGTAAGCCATTCGACATCATCTTCAGCGAGATCGGTGGTCGTTCTGGGGTCTCCTGGGGGACGAGAGAGCGCGGCCCCCACACGAAATAAGGTGCGCTGGATCTCTTCCGTTGCGTTGCGGATCCCGGCATCGCTGCACAGGCTGCGCGCTACACCCATTGTGGCGTTGAGCTCGTCGACGGTGCCGTAGGCTTCTACGCGCAGATCGGCTTTCGAGATGCGCGTGCCTCCGGTAAGTGCGGTGCTTCCATCGTCGCCTGTTTGGGTTGCGATGCTCATGGTGCGGGTATTCCTCCCGCTCCAGCTTACTTCGCAGAGCAGAAAAGCAAATTCCCTCCCGTTCGCCTGCGCTCAGGGCGAATGACAGAAAAGGTAAAGCTGCGCGAGGGCGCCAGATTCCCTTCGGGAATGCCACAAAGAGAGAAAGCCCTCTACCATCAACAATCAACAGCTACGTGTTTTAATGCGGCAGCTGCTGCGTTCCCGTAATCGTGAAGCCCGCAGTCTGAGCCGGCTCAGGAGCACGTGGATCCCTGGGCTGTGCGCCGCCGACGGAGATCGTATAGCTGCCCGGCTGTACGGCGCGGACACCCTGCGCATCCACCTCGGAGAGCTGCCGGGCATCCAGCGTGAAGGTGAGGTGCTTGGTCTCACCCGGTGTGAGCTTTACGCGTTGAAAGCCTTCCAGCTGTACCTGCGGGGAGAGCCCTCCGTTGCTGCCCGTCGGGGGCGTCAGGTAAAGCTGTGCGACCTCGCCGCCGGTCTTGGCGCCCGTGTTTTTCACGTCGGCCTCGACGGTGAGGGTGTCGCCCGCATTGACCTGATGCTTGGAGAGCTTGATGCCGGAGTAGGCGAACTTCGTGTAGCTGAGACCGTAGCCGAAGCTGTACAGCGGCTTACCTTTGAAATGACGGTAGGTGCGGTTTTTCATCGAGTAATCGGTGAAGGCCGGCAGATCGCTTTCGGAGGAGTAGAAGGTGAGCGGCAGCCGGCCGCTGGGATTGTTGCCACCCATCAGCGTGTCGGAGAGCTCTTTTCCACCCGCCTCACCGGGATACCAGGCTTCGAGGATCGCGTTGGCATGCCCATCGGCGAAGTTGACCGCCAGCGCGGAGCCGTTCAGCAGCACAACCACCACGGGCTTGCCGGTGGCGGCGAGCTGCTCGAGCAGCTGTTCCTGCGAGGCGGGCAGGTTGATGTCGGTACGATCGCCGCCGATGAAGCCCGGCAGCTTCACGGGCATCTCTTCACCCTCAAGATTTGGAGAAAGCCCGAGCATGGCGACGACCAGATCGGAGCGCTTCGCCGCTTCGAGCGCAGCGGGCATCAGCGCTCCGGCGGGCGGCGTCCACTCGAGCGTCAGGCCTGAACCCTGCGTCGCGGAGTCGCGCATGAAGTCGATCTCAATCTTATGCTGCTGCTTTTCCGCGAAGTTCACGCTGAACTGCACGGGACCCTTGTGATGCATCTCCACAGGCAGACCGGTGGTTCCGTCGATCTGCATCGCGGGCTTCTGACCGGCTGCTGCAGGCACCGCGGAGGCGGCGACCTGCTGACCGTCGATTAAGACCTTGTAGTGCTGGCTGGTAGCGCATCCGCGGCAGCGTTCCACGCGCAAGGTGAACTCATAGCTGCCGGCCCTGGGAGCGGAGAGGGAGCCTGTCCAACGCACGCTGAACGGGGTGGCGGGTGCGTTGCGCAGCGGGCTGACCCCGCTCCAGTCGAAGTTGATCTCGTGGTCTACGCGCGTCTGCGCCGGCGCTCCGGTGAGGTCGGCGGAGGAGAAATACTCCGCCTTCAAGCCTTCGTCTCTCGAGTATTCCGCAGGGTGCAGCATGGTGCGGGAGACCGGCATGGCGAAGCCGTCAACATATGGTGCGCCGGGCTGGTACACCACCTGCGAGCCGGGCAGCGCCGCCCGTAAAGCATCGACCGGCATCAGCGGATCATGCGCCACGCCGTTGTAGTTGCCCTCCAGCGAGGCCAGCGAAGCGGCGTTCGGTCCAATCACCGCGACGGTCTTGTATTTGCCGCGCTGCAGAGGAAGGATGCCGTCGTTCTTCAGCAGCACCATGGACTCTTCCGCGGCATGCCGGGCGACCGTGGCGTGTGCGGGCGAGTTCACCTCACTGAAGGGAATCTGCGCATAGGGCACGTCGGACGTGGGATCGAAGAGGCCCAGCTTGATGCGCGCCAGAAAGAGCCGTTCGAGGCTGGTGTCGATCTCTGATTCCTTGATCAGTCCCTGTTTCACGGCCGAATCCAGTTTGTTGTAGGTGGAGCCGCAGTTGGTGTCGGTGCCTGCGAGCAGCGCGGCTTTGTCCGCGTGCTCCGCGTCCGGCTCGGTCATGTGGGTGTTGGGCTTGAAGAAGTCGTCGATCGCGCCGCAGTCGGAGGTGACAAAGCCCTTGAACTTCCAGTCGTCACACAGAATGTCGACGAGCAGCAGTTTGCTGCCGCAGGCTGGCTGGCCATCGATGGCGTTATAGGCGCACATGATGGAACCGGCCCTGGCATCCACGATCGCCGCGCGGAACTGCGGAAGATAGGTGTCCCAGAGGTCATGCCGGCTGGGGTCGACGTTGAACTTGTGGCGCATATTCTCCGGGCCGGAGTGCACGGCGAAGTGCTTGGGCGTGGCGATGACCTTGTAGTACTTCGGATCCGTACCCTGGAGACCTTCAATAAAATTCACGCCGAGTTGCGCGGTGAGAAACGGATCTTCGCCGTAGGTCTCCTGGCCGCGGCCCCAGCGGGGATCGCGGAAGATGTTGATGTTCGGCGACCAGAAGGTGAGGCCGTAGTAGATGGCGTGGTTGTCGTGCCGCAGCGCCTCGTTGTTCTTGGCGCGTGCCTCGGTGGAGATCACATCGCCGACCGAGTGCAGCAGCGGCGCATCCCAGGTTGCGGCCATGCCGATAGCCTGCGGAAACATGGTCGCGTAGCCGGAGCGCGCGACGCCGTGGAGCCCCTCGTTCCAATAGTCGTACGCGGGTACGCCGAGCCTTGGAATCGCGGCCGCGCTGTTCACCATCTGCCCAACCTTTTCTTCGAGCGTCAACCGGGAGACAAGATCGTGGGCGCGCTGTTCGGCGGCGAGCGACGGGTTCTGGAAAGGGAAGTTCGTGCTCTCACTGCCGCTCTGGGCGAAGGCGAGCGGCGAGAGACCGCTGAGAAGAATGGCAGTGGCAACTAACCGCATGCGAAAACTCCGAAAAATTCGAGAAGCGGGGAGCGTACGGGACGCTCGCCGCCGGGCGAGCCAATCTTACAGACCGCTGGCTGTTATTTACTTTGGGAACTGTAATGATTCGACGCAAGCGATGTTAAGGACAGTGAAGGGGGCCGAAATGTCCGCTACTGATTGACCGCGCTCGCCAGAAATCCTCCGTCGACGGCGATGATCTGGCCGGTAGTGAAGGAGGTTGCGTCCGAAGCGAAATAGAGTGCCGTCGATACGAGTTCCTCGGCGCGGCCGAAGCGGCGCATCGGGGTGCGCAGGTTCAGCTCCGCCGGGCCGCATAGTATTACCACATCCGCGCGGCTCGACCCCCAGGCCCACGCCGGAGAGGAGCTCGCCCCATGGAACTGCGATCCTACCAGCCAGGCGATCTCGCCGCGATGCATGCCCTGGATATCGTCTGCTTCCCGCCGCCGTTTCGCTTTTCGCGAGGGGCGATGCGACGCTTTGCCGAGGCCGAAAACGCGCTCGTTCGGCTCGCGTTTCACCCAGTCGACGAAGCTGCACTGCAAGGATTGGTGGCCTTCGGCATCGTGCATGTCGAACAAGTGCGGGGTGAGCTGTTCGGCTATGTAGTCACCCTCGATGTCGCCCCCGCGGCGCATGGAAAGGGCATCGCCGGGGCTCTGATGGGCAGTCTGGAGTATGCGGCAGCGCAGGCCGGGGCGCAAACGATGTCGCTGCACGTGTTCAAGGCGAATGGGGCCGCCATCCGCTTGTATGAACGGCTCGGATACGCGTTTGTGCGCACCGAAAGGAGCTTCTACGGCCCCGGTCTCCATGCCCGGATTTATTCAAAGCCGCTCCGTTCGCCAATGGGGTCGCCGGTCGCTGACCCAGCTGTGCACAAGAACGGCTGAGCGGCGTTGGAGGGCGGAACGAGCAGTGCGTCCAGTCGCGCGTCGTAGCTGCGATTGAAGCGCAGAACCGCGGCCCACTCGCCATTGCGGTTGTCCTCCCAGGCAACGCGGCCGCCGAGCATCGCCGCGATCTCCCCGGGAGAAAGATCATGCTGCTCGGCATACTTTCGGCCGCGCCTGGACTCCGGGTGGTTGCGGAGATACTGCGCCAAAGCGGGCGCTGTGTAATGCGTGGTGAAGACCAGCGCCACGTCATATCGGCCCGGCTGTTCAGCGGCTTTCTCGATCTCCGGCAGGGTGAAGTTCTCGATAGAGAAGACAGCGAAGTGGTGATCGGTGTAGCCCAGTTCCGGTCGCAGGAGCTCCGCGGCGGCGGGCCAGGCGGTGAGTACGGTGGCATGGGGATCGTGCTTCTCCAGGTAGGCGATCGCCTCCTGATGCACAACAATCATGTCGCGATAGGTGAGGTTGTCTTCGGGAGCGAAGTAGGTGGGCGGATTCAGCCAGAGCGCGCTGAGGAAGGCTGCGCCTGTGAGCACGGCGAGCCATGGCCAGTGCGCCGTACGGCTCTGCCAGACCGAGACGCAGACGAGCAGCGTCAGTGGATATATAGGCAGCAGGTAGCGCGTGAGCAGAGCCCCGCCGAGTACCGAAAATGCCAGCCAGTTGGCAAGGATCAGCAAGGCGATTGCATACAGGACGCGGCGTGGCAGGATAGTTGCGGAAGGCTCGCTTCGGCGCGGCAGAAGAAAACAGGCCCCCGCCATCAGAACGGGCAGCCAGATGTTTCGCTGCCAGAACAGGTGCAGGCAGCGATACCAGAGCGAGAGGGCGATGTGCGCCGCGGTGAGGTTTCCCGTCGCGTTGTAGCGCAGAAATGCCGGGTTTCCGAAGGTGAAGCCGGTCTTCCAACGGTGGTAGCCGAACCACAGCGCAAGCACCGGAACCGGGATGGAAAGGGCCCCGAGCCAGCGCAGATGTGCGCGGCGGCTGGCCCCATCCTTTGCCTTGAAAGCCGCGCAGAGCTCAAGCCCGGCCAGCGCGGCCGGTTGCAGCACAGCGGTCTCCTTCGACAGGACGGCAAGGCAGAAGAGCACTGCGGCGGCGCGCAGCCGGCGAGTCCCGGAGACGTCCGCGCCGCCTGCGCCCGGCGCAACCTGTTCAGGCGCCGTGAGGTAAGCCGCGAGGCCCCCCAGCGTAAACGCGGCGGCGAAGATGTCAGCGTGGGCCAGACTGCTTTGAGCAAACCAGATGGGGTACGCCCCGGTGAGCGCCGTTACCGTGAGCGCCACGCGCGCATTCAACAGTCGCCGCGAGAACTCAAACGCAGCCACCAGCCCGCATGCCGCAAAGGCGCAGGCGGTAAGCCGCGTAACGAGAATGCCGAAGCCGAAGACGTGCCAAAGCAGCCCGAGGACGACGTTCGGCAGCGGCGGATGCGCGTTCGTGAACTGCGGGATCAGCGTCCAGTGGTGGTAAAAATCCAGCGCCGCCGGGACGTAGTAGCCGCCTTCATCCCAGAAGTACGGCAGCCGCAGCAACGTGAGGTGCGCTACAGCCACTGCCGCAAAGATGAGGAGAAAACGAGCCAGAATCGGCCACGCGGCAAAGCGATCGGGCCAACTGCCAGAGGACTCCACCCCATCGTGCGACACGGGCTAGTTCGCGGGGCCCTGGCCACCGGCAAAGCGGGGCTGACCTGCCGCCTGGGGCGGGTCCAGGGAGATGGTACCGAAGGCGGCCTCATACTGGGCCAGATTCTGCGACAGGATCGAGTGGAGGGCCTTGGCCTGTTGCGGGCTGATGTAAATGCCCTGAAAGTTGCTGACATCCACTGCATCCGGGGCGGTCTGCTGCAGCGTCCCAAAGACTAGCAGGAAGTCCCACACCGAAAGCCGTACCTGCACGCTGTTGGCGTAGGAGTCGCGGTAGTCGGGGGTTTTGGTAAGGGTGACGCGGGTGTTGTCGGGCTGCGTAAAGGTCTGGCTGTTATCGCTCATGTTGTGCTGGGGCTCATTTCTGGTGTGGAAAAAGGTCGATGAGGTGTGCGGTTCGGCAATCTGGTGCGGAAGAAGGGACTCGAACCCTCACGCCGTAAGGCACAGGCTTCTAAGACCTGCGTGTCTGCCATTTCACCACTTCCGCGCCCTGTTCAGCGTAGCCCGAATGGGCGGGTGAGGCAATGCGCTGAGACCGGATGACCGAGCCCGTTTCCCAAAACGGTCCAGCTTTGCCGACCGGCGGCAAATTACTTCGGCGTCATGCAAGAAGAGACTGTGGAGAACGTGAACTCTGCCGATAACGTCTCAAGGAGATGAGAGACACGGGCCCGGAACAGCCTCCGGCTGCGACCAGCGGAGACTTCACTGCATCAGATGCATGTAAGTTGATAGAAAGGCGCTCAACATGCCGAACGAGTTTGTAAGTGTCATCCGCCCGTCGCAGGGCAAAATTCTCGCTGGAGACGGTCGCGGTCACTCGTATCCCGTTCTGCCAGTGCGAGATACCGTGTTGTTCCCGCATCAGGTCCTGCCGCTAACCGTGGGTCGTGAGAGTTCCATTCAGCTGATCCAGGCGCTGGGTGAGGACAAGACCATTCTGGTTGTTGCGCAGAAGGATGCGCGTCAGGATTCGCCGGAGGGTGGGGACCTTCATGAGGTGGGTACCCGCGCGACGGTGCATAAAGTCGTCAAGATGCCGAACCAGAGCCTCTTTGTGTTCACCGAGGGCACGGAGCGCGTGCGCCTGGGCAGCTTCACGCAGACGCAGCCGTACCTTACCGCTGAGGCCGAGCCGATGGAGGAGATCTCGTCCGAGCCTTCGCCGGAGCTGGAGGCGCTGCAGCGCAACGTGCTGGCCCAGTTTCAGGAGGTTGTGAGCTCCTCGTCCACGCTATCCGATGATCTGCAAACCATTGCGATCAACATCGACGAGCCGTCGCGGCTGACAGACTTTATTGCGTCCAATTTGCCGTTTTTGACCACGGTCGAGAAGCAGGAACTGCTCGAAATGACCGATCTTAAGGCGCGGCTGGATCGGTTGAACTCTCAGCTTGCAAAGGAGCTCGAGGTCCAGCAGCTGCGCAACAAGATTCAGAGCGAAGTGCAGGATTCGGTACAGCAATCGCAGCGGGATTACTACCTCCGCGAGCAGATGAAGGCCATTCAAAAAGAGTTGGGCGACCAGGACGACACCCAGAAGGATATCGCCGAGCTGAAGGAAAAGATCGAGAACGCGGGCATGTCCGAGGCGGTCAAAAAGGATGCGCTGAAGGAGCTCGGGCGCCTGAGCCGCATGAATCCGGCGGCGGCGGACTATTCGTTGACGCGCAATTACGTCGAGTGGCTGGCCGTGCTGCCATGGGCGAAGAGCTCCGCCGGCGCCGTGGACATCGCCAAGGCCAAGGACGTGCTGGATGCGGACCATTATGGGCTAAGGAAGGTCAAGGATCGCATTCTCGACTACCTGAGCGTGCGGCGTTTGAAGCCGGACATGAAGGGTCCGATCCTGTGCTTTGTTGGGCCTCCGGGCGTGGGCAAAACCTCGCTGGGCCGGTCGATTGCCAAGGCCCTGGACCGCAAGTTCTCGCGCATCTCGCTGGGCGGTATGCACGACGAGGCGGAGATCCGCGGGCATCGCCGGACGTACATTGGGGCGCTTCCGGGACAGATCATTCAGCACCTGAAGCGTGTCGAGGTAAACGACCCGGTCTTCATGCTGGACGAGATCGACAAGCTGGGCCGCGACTTTCGTGGCGACCCCGCGTCGGCGCTGCTCGAAACGCTGGACCCCGAGCAGAACAACACCTTCCGCGACAACTATCTTGATCAACCGTTCGATTTGAGCAAGGTGCTTTTTATCTGCACAGCCAACCAGCTGGACACGATTCCCGCACCCTTGCTTGATCGCATGGAGATCATTGAACTCACCGGGTATACCGAAGAGGAGAAGGTTGCCATTGCGGAAAAATATCTGATTCCTCGGCAGATCAAGGAGAACGGGCTCGATCCGAACGTGATTGAGTTCCCCACCGAGACCGTGGGCTTGATTGCGCGGCACTACACGCGGGAGGCCGGTGTGCGCAAGCTCGAACAGCTGATCGGCACGGCCGCGCGCAAAACAGCGCGGCGCGTGGCTGAAGGCAGCCTGCATCCGGAGAACGGCGAGAAGCTCGTCGTTACGCCGGAGGTGGTGCACGAGTTCCTCGGCGGCATCAAGGTGCGCGTGGATACGGAGATCGCCGAGCGCACCAAGCGTGCCGGCGTGGCCGTGGGGCTTGCGTGGACGCCGGTGGGCGGCGATGTGCTGTTCATCGAAGCCAACCGGATGAAGGGCAAGGGCGGCTTCTCCATCACCGGGCAAATCGGCGATGTGATGAAGGAGTCCATGCAGGCGGCGCTGACGTGGGTGCGTTCCAACGCGCTCGACCTTGGGCTGGATGAGGATGTGCTGAAGGATATCGATCTGCACATCCATGTGCCGGCGGGAGGAATTCCAAAGGATGGGCCCAGTGCCGGCGTGACCATGGCTACGGCCATCGTCAGCCTGCTGACCGACACGCCCGTCCATCCGCTGCTGGCGATGACCGGGGAGATCACGCTGAGCGGCAATGTGCTGCCGGTCGGCGGCATCAAGGAAAAGTTCCTCGCGGCCAAGCGGGCGGGCGTCCGTGATGTGATTCTGCCGATCGATGTGAAGGCGAACGTGGAAGAGGACCTTACGCCGGACCAGGTTGCCGGCGTGACGATCCACTACGCCTCGCGCATCGAGGATGTACTGAATGTAGCGCTGCCCAAGACGCCGCGCGAGGCCGTGCAGGACGAGGAGGTACGTGAAGAGGTGCTGGCCGAGGTGGCGTAAAGCGGCGCGCGTGAGTTGAATCTACGACATGAACAAACCGGGGCGAGATGCAGGTGCCCTTTGTTCTGACGCGTCAGTAAACACAAGCCGACTTAGGGAAGGTCTGATCAAGTCAACGGATAGTAGCCAATAAAATGCCCGGGGCTGAAGCCCCATGTATTTCGGCGTTTTATCGTAGGGCTGAACAGGCTGCAAGGCCAGGCTGTTCGGCATCAGTAAGCGCGGCAACGTCTACCTGCGCAAGATGCTGATCCATGGCGCACGGGGCGCCGTGCTCCGCACCAAACGGGACAGTTCGCCTTTCGGTGCCTGTCTGGATCGACTGGACGCCAGGGCTCACACGAACGTCGTCGTGGTGGCCATGGCCAACAAGCTCGCCCGCATCGCCTGGGCGGTTCTGTCGAGCGGCAACAACTATCGATCGGCAGCCGCGCCAGCCTAACCAGCGCGGAAAAGAACGCCTGCGGCGCTCCCACTTTCCCGCACTTCGACAACGAATAAGCTCTCCACCGAGGTCTGCACAGGGCAACAAGGACGAAAGAACAGTCACAACGGCGTGTCTGCAGCCTGGTACCGACAATGGTCTTAAACGACCGTGCGACTTATAAGGACCGATACGCGCGCATCTCATCCTGGCCAGGAGAACTAGTCTCCACTCAAAGGCCGAATACATTTGCGCAGACTTGTCTTCTCGACCAAACTTCCCCCTTGCAGTCGCGCGGCGGACCATACACTCTTAGGACTTGCCATGCCACTCACCAAGCGCCGGATTGGGCTTGAAGTTAAGGCCGTGACTACATTTTGAGTCGAAGGCGTGGAAGGGACGCTCGAATATCTGTGAGCAAGCAGACCTCCTCATCTTTGCAGATCGCTGTTATCGGAGTTGGAGGCATTGGAAGCACCTTCGCCTTCCAACTGGCCAACACCGGTCAAAATCGTGTAACCGTTGTTGCGCGTTCCGGATCACTCCGGTTGGAACAGTTGCAACGCGATCAGGGCATCGTCAACCTTAAAGGTGAACGTGCAGATGTACTTGTCACCGATCGCCTTGATGAGCAGACGCCCTACGATCTCGTGCTCGTCACACTGCAGGCGCAACAGGTCGAGGCCGTGCTGCCCGCCCTTCAGCGCAGCGTGGCCCACCGGATCCTGTTTATGTTCAATAACTTTGAACCAGAGCGTTTGAGGGACGCTGCCGGCGCAGAGCGCTCCTCGTTTGGAATGCCCTTCGTGCAGGCGACTGTCAACTCTGACGGAAAGTTGAACGCAAGGATCGGTGCTCAAGGCCAAAAGAGCAAAATTGACCAACAGGATTGTGTGGATCTCTTCAATGCTGCCGGCCTTCCCGCTGTTCTTGAGCACGAGATGCTGCTCTGGCTCCGATGCCACGTTCCCTTGTGTGTCGCTTTTGAAAGCATATGCGTGGCCGGGGTTCGTCGTGGTGGTGGTGCGTCGTGGGGCGAGTCGATGACGATCGCACGGGGTATGCAGGAAAGCTACACGCTTATCCAGCGGCTCGGCTATCGTTTGTATCCATCAGGCAAGGCGAGACTTCACGCAAGTCCGGCATGGATGGTCGCAGGCATGCTCTGGGGTATGTCCCGCGTGATTTCGTTTCGCAATCTGCTTGCCACCGGCGTTAACGAGTGCCGGGCGCTGGGAGAGGTTTTGGTCACAGCGGCGCATCGAGCGGATCCCCCTGTTTCGGTGGAGTTGATCGCGGCGATGAAACCATCCTGACCATCCCAAGGCTTGGCAGGAGCCGACACAAAATTTAAGAAGACGGAAATCCTGCATTATTTGTGAAGCAGCTATTGGCCTACACGGCCAACCTGCAGACCTCGCTGATTGGGCTTGAAGCTTGTGCCGGAGCTCACTTCCTGGGCCGGGCTTTGCGCAAGCAGGGCCACGATGTTCGGCTGATTCCAGGACAGTTCGTAAAGCCGTTCGTGAAGTCCAACAAGAACGACTTCGTAGACGCTGAGGCCATTGCCGAGGCCGTCGAGCGCAAGAACATGCGCTTTGTCCCGATCAAGACCGACGACCAGCTGGACCTGCAAGCGATCCACCGAGTGCGGGACAGGCTGGTCTCACGACGCACCGCCGTGATCACCAGATCCGTGCCTTTCTGCTGGAACGCGGCCTGGTGTTCGCAAAGAGGCCGGCCCAACTCAAGGCTGCCATGGCAGACATCCTGGAGAACGCAGAGGCTGACTTCACCCCGATGATGCGCAACCTGATCAACACGCTATGGAGCGGCAGACGGTCTGCCTCTCCGCATTCTGCACGCGAATCTCCTGATTCACTCTCCACCCAAAGCGAGGAACTGCAGCGCAATCACCGGCGGGGCAAGTCTGTAAAGCGTTTCTGGTGTCATGGGTGTGCCGTGTACGACCGCTGAAAGTGATGAAGCGTCTGAGGAGCCGCGCCTGGTATACCCGCTGCGTGGCTCCGTTTGTGATGAAGATCAGGCCGCGGACGCTTTGAATCCGGTCACTGCCTCTATCGCGCGGTGTAGTATGACCGGATCAGAGATACCCTGATTATCCGGACGGGGCGTGTAAGGCGACTCGAGTCTTGTAACTTCTTCGTCCGTCAAGGTGACAGCGAGTGCCGCAATCGCATCGTCGATGTGCCTGGTCTTGAGAGCGCCCACGATGGGCGCGGCAACAACGGGTTTGCCCCGGAGCCAGGCTAGTGCGATGTTTGCCTGGCTGACGCCACGTTCCTTAGCCACTGCCGCCACCGCCTCAACGATCTTTTGATTACTCTCCGCGTTTGCCTCGTCTTTGTAGCCCGCAGCCGCCTCTGTTTCTGATCGCGCCGTAGTTTCTCCCCATGGACGCGCAAGCACTCCACGCGCAAGCGGGCTATAGACAACCGTTTGAACGCCTTCATCAGCGCAGAGCGGCAGCACCTCGCGCTCCTCCTCGCGCGTGAGCAGATTGTAGGTGTCCTGCAAGGACACGAAGCGTGCCCAGCCATTCGCTTTTTGCAGGTGAAGCGCTTTGCTGAACTCCCATGCCTTCATGGAGGACGCGCCGAGATAGCGCACCTTGCCCATTTTCACCAGGTCGTGAAGCGCCTCCAGTGTCTCTTCCCATGGAGTCAGCTGGTCGCGACGATGGATCTGGTACAGATCGACATAATCGGTGCCAAGCCGCCTCAGGCTATGATCGATCTCCGTCATGATCGCCTTGCGGGACAACCCGATGGCGTTGGGTCCGTTATGTGTGGCGGAGGCGACCTTCGTCGCGATGACGACACTGTCGCGGTGGGTGAAGTCCTTCAGCGCCCGGCCTACAATCTCTTCGCTTCCCCCGTTTGAATACATGTTGGCTGTGTCAAAGAAGTTGATCCCCGCCTCGACCGCGTGGCGGATCAGTGAGCGGCTGGCCTCCTCATCAAGCGACCAACTGGGATAGGCGCGCGAAGGTTCACCAAAGCCCATACACCCAATACAAATGGGAGAGATGTCAAGACCTGTGCGCCCGAGCTTTTTGTATTGCATAGACCCTCCGAACCGGGGTACAAATGGATAACTCTCCGGTTACAGGGAGAGCCTAGCGGAGAGTTCTCCGCTTTGTCAAGGGAGGTTATGGTTAACGACGCGAGATTGCGTGCGGATGCGCGAGCCAACCGGGACCGCATTCTGGATGTGGCGCGCGATGCCCTATCTGCTGATTCCGCGGCATCCCTGAACTCGATCGCGAAGGCGGCTAACGTCGGCGCCGGCACGCTGTATCGTCATTTTCCGAGCCGTGAATCTTTGGTGCTTGGGGTGTATCGCAAGGAGATCGACACCTTAGTAGCGCTTGCGCCCATACTGCTGGCCAAGCACCCGCCGCTCCAGGCCTTGCGTGCCTGGTGCGACCGGCTGGCGAAATTCGGGAGAATGAAGTACGGGGTTGCTGATATCGTCCATGCGGCTACGTCGGATCAGGATGTTGAAGAGATCTACACGCCGATGCTGGGTGCGGTTCGCCAGCTCATTTCTGCCTGCGAGAGGTCCGGCGATATCCGTCCCAAAGCCGATCCCGAGGATTTCCTGGTGTTTGTGGGCCTGTTATGGCGCATCCCCCCAGACTCAACCGGAGAAGCGCGTGTGAAAAGACTTCTCGCGCTTGCTTTCCGTGGCCTGGGCGCAAAGGATTAGTCCCCGGAAACGCGCATCTCGTCAGTCAACCCGCTCAGCCCGCGTTCCTCCATCCTATGCGACTTCGCGTTACCTATGATCCGGCATGGCTTTGGAAGAGGCTGAACGAACCGGTTTTCATCGGCACAACGGCATTGTTGCAGATGCAACAATTGACATCTGTACTCAGCGTTCCTAGTCTGATGACTATGGATGTTCAGCTTACCGCCGACCAGAAAGCCTTTGCGCGCCATGCCATTGAGACGGGCAGAATCCACCATGAGAATGATGTGGTGCAGGAGGCGCTTGCGCTTTGGGAAGATCGTGAGCGCGCCCGATTGCAAATTCTTGCCACGCTCGATATTGCGGAAGCTTCGCTTGCACGAGGCAAGGGCCGCGTGATTACCGAGCAATCCATGATGGACCTTGCCATTGAAGTAAAACAACGCGGACGGGCGCGGTTTGTCGCAAAACAAACTTCACGTAGCTGATGTCCCACCGCGTTTCACCTGAAGCCGAGGCAGAGCTGGATGGCATCTGGTACTACATCGCCAAGGAAAGCGGCAGCATGGACGTAGCGGCCGTTTTGTGGACTCCCTGACCGATAGGTTTTACCTGCTTGCCATGAACCCGCATATCGGCCGCCGCCGCGACGGAGATTTGCGTCCCGGCATGCGTAGCTTTCCCGTCGGTGAATATCTCATCCTGTACCGCGTAGACGAGTCAGACGTGCTGATTTTGCATGTAGTCAGAGGCAGCAGGAACATAGAAGCACTTTTTGGGCTTTAGACTACTGCGCGGCGTACAGCTTCATTGCCAAGACGGTTCGGCTAGACGCTCCTTCATTTAGCCGGAGGGCACAGAAGACATGTGCTCGTCCTGGAGTCGAACTGAACAGGGGCAAGACAGTTCCGACATGTCTAATCGTAGGCGGTGTGCTGGGGAAAGCCGTCGTACACGACCCTGTGCTGGCCGGCCTGTGGTTGCTTCGTCATAATGTCGATCGCTTCAAGACCGCACGCATTGCAGAGGACGTGAAGCGGACCACCCTCCGGCCAACTGAGCTTCACCTTGGAAGCCAGGGTAGCCACCAGTACCGCTGACTTCCTGATGTCCTCCTCGTTGATGACGTGCTGGATGTTCCTGCCAGTCGGGATGACTACCACGTAGAACACGTCATTACTCAAAGCAGCGCTTCGGGATCGACGGACCAGAACAGCCGATGAGGAGCTATCCGGAGCACGCACTTGATCAATGATTGTGTTCGTCATCGGAGCAGGGCGCGAGCAACTGGCCACGACGCAAAGCATCATCGTGACAAGGCTGGAGTGCAACAGTTTTCCTGTCTGCTTGGCCATCACCTCAGTATAGGGATGGACTTCAAAACCACGAGTGGTTATTCGCAAGAGAAGTCCGATTAGTCTTTTCGTGCGCTCTCCAGCCATTGGTTAAAGGTTTAGTCCTCAGAAACGCGGATCTCGGAAGTTGGGCTATGTGGTGAGTCTGAAGTTCGTTGCGGCATTCGGACGTTTGTCCTGCTTGTAAGCTTTTGAAAAGCAGGTCCTTCGCTTGCACCCCAACGAGCAAACAACGCTCGCTGGGCATCCCGGCTGCGCTCAGGATGACAAGTTTTGTGAAGTGAACTAAGGATTCACCACACTAATGTGAGTGTGGTGTCCCAGAATTTCTGGCACATAGGTTATTCCCTGAAAGGTGTAGCCGGTCGAAGCGAAAAGCAGGTCCCTCGACTCGGTTTGGCGCAAAAGTGCGCCAAACTCCGCTCAGGATGACAAATCAATTGATGCGACGAACTTGCGGGATACACACTTAGCTTGCGGGTTGGTGTAGTGGCAGATACTGCTCCAGGAAAGATGAGACGGCGAGCAACATGCGGGGAAGGGCATGGGTGCTGAACCAGTGGCCTTCACCTTGCAGGATCTCCGTTCGATGGGGGACTTGAAGTGCGGTGAGCTTCTGATGGAGCTCGTGGGCGAAGGAGACTGGGACAATGTTGTCCGCTTCGCCATGGAGGATGAGGGTGGGCGGCATGGCGGCGGTCGCTGCGGCGTCGTAGGGCGGCACGAGCCCGCCGCTCACGTCGAGCAACGCGCGGATGCGGCGTCGCTCCGCTGGGCTGTCGCTCGCGGAAAGGGTTGCGGCGAGGGCAAGGGCGAGAAAGGCGCCGAGCGAGATGCCGGCCACCACGACGCGCTCCGGGTCGACGCCGGGCCGCGAAGCAACGAAGCGCAGCGTGTCGTTGACGGTGTCGATCCACTGCGGCACGTGGATGCCGCCGGTGAGCATGGCGAGGTCGGCGCGCGTGGCGCCGGTGCGGTCGAAGTAGTGCGGCGCGTAAAGATTGATGCCGGCTTCGATCAAAAACGGGCCGAGCTTGCCTGTCCAGGACTCGACGTGACCGCCGGAGCCATGCAGCAGGAGGATGGCAGGGCGGCGGTTACTGGACGGGGCTTTCGCGGACGCGACCTCCTGCGCGAAGACGCGCACCTTGGCTCCCCCGCTGACGAGTTGAAGTTGCTCTCCCATCCGCTTGTGAGATGCCGCGGCGAGCGGGTGAAGGTATGCTCGAACCATGCCGTTTGAGCTTTCCGCCGAGGCCGTGATTCTGGTGCTGGATGCCTGCGGAGAGCGAGCGTCTCTGGCCCTGTTTCAGGGGGAGAAGTTGCTGAACGAGCAGGTTTTGACCGAGCGGGCGGCCTCTGCATCGCTTCTCGGCCTATTGCGCTCCAGCCTGGAGCGGTGTGCGCTCCAGCCTCGCGATCTCCGGGCCGTGGGTGTGGTCAGCGGTCCCGGATCGTTCACCGGCGTTCGGGTTGGGATGGCGCTGGCCAAGGGGCTTTGCGAGTCGATGGCGATCCCCTTGGCGGCGGTATCGCGGCTGGCCGTGCTGGCGGAGGCCGCGGATCTGAAGAGCGGGTTTGCGCTGCTCGGGGCGGGGCGCGAGCAGGTGTATGTGCGCGAGGTTCGCGCCGGCGCCCGAAGCGAAGAGGCATTGGCGAGCTTGGCCGCGATCGAGCCCGGGCTGGCGGACGCAGCGGTCGCGGTGGCGTCTCCTGAACTGGCGGACCGGCTGGCGGGGCGCGCGCGTGAGGTGCGCCTTGTGGACCTCCCGGCAAGGCGCGCCATTGCGGCTGTTCGACGCAGTCTGGCTGGCGGCGGCAGCGACCTTGCCCGGGTAGATGCAAACTATGTCCGCAATGAGGAGACGATCTACACCCAGACAGGCTCCGCGATCCAGGCAGGCTCCCGCGCGCAAACTCGAAGCGGAGGCGCGTAGTGTCCGCTGAACCGCTGCAGAAGCGCTCGACCGTGCAGCCTGTGAGCCTGGAGGAACTGCCGGAGCTGCTCAGCCTGGCCGCGGCGTGCGCTGAGGCGCCGGGTTGGCCTTCCAATGCGTGGCGCAGCTTCGTTCTGCCGTATGACGGCGGGGGCGCCATGCAGCGCGTGGTGTTTGGCGCGCGAACGCCGGGCGGAATTCTTTGCGGGCTGATTGCAGTGACCCTGATCGACGAGGTTACCGAGTTGGAGATGCTGCTGGTGCATCCCGCGTGGCGGCTGAAGGGCGTGGGACGCTCGCTGGTGGAGCACTGGTTGCAGTGGGCACAAAACGGGGATGTGCAGGAGGCGTTGCTGGAGGTGCGCGCTTCAAATACAGGGGCGCAGCGTCTCTACCGCTCCTTCGGATTTGCGGAAGAGGGCACCCGCAGAGACTATTACCAGCACCCGATGGAAGACGCGGTGCTGATGCGCAAGCTGTTCATCGCCGCAGGCGTTGGGGTAGGGTAGTTGGATAGCGCCGCGGGTAGGCTTTGCAGCTGAAGAAAAACGGCAACGGTATAATCGTCCGCGATGGTTCGGGATGGCATTCTCTACGGTATTTCGTTGCTTGTGGTGGCGGTGATCGTCTGGTACGGCACGCATTTTGTCAGCCTTACGGCGCTTCCGCTGCTGCTGGCAGGGTTTCTGGCGTGGTTTTTTCGTGATCCCACGCGTCGCGTCCCCGGCGGTCCGGGGCTGATCGTTTCGCCCGCGGACGGCAAGATCGAGCAGGCCGAGTGGATCGAGACCACCGGCGGCAGCCGCGTCCGGATCAGCATATTTCTGAATGTGTTTGACGTGCACGTGAACCGCGTTCCGGTGAGCGGCGTAGTGACCCTGGCGGAGTATCGCGAAGGCCAGTTCCTGAACGCCATGGATGCGGAGTCCGCGGTGCACAATGAGCAGACGCTGGTGACGGTGGATACGGGGGAGTACACCGTCAGCTTCAAGCAGATTGCCGGGCTGCTGGCGCGGCGCATCATCTGCAATCTTCATGAGGGCGATCGCGTGCAGCGCGGCGAGCGCATGGGCTTGATCAAGTTCGGCTCACGCATGGACGTGCTTCTGCCCGCGACGGTGGAGCTGCGCGTCCGTGCCGGGGAGCGCGTGAAGGGCGGCAGCTCCGTGCTCGCCTACATGCCCGCCACCATGGCCGAAACGGAGCCCGCGAGCTCAGGGCAATAATGGCGCCCAGCGAACCGGAAGAGAGGCGCGCGCGAGCCCGGCGGGGCATGTACATCCTGCCGTCCCTGTTCACGGCGGGCAACATCGCGATCGGCTATTTCACGGTTATCGAAAGCATCCGCGGCTCCGCAAACGGGGATGCCTCGGCGTTCGATCGCGCCGCGCTGGCGACCATCTTCGCCATGTTCTTCGACGCGCTGGATGGGCGCATCGCGCGCATGACGAACACGGAGAGCTCCTTCGGCAGGGAACTCGATTCGCTGGCGGATGTCATCACCTTCGGGGTGGCGCCTAGCCTGCTGGCCTACCTGTGGGGCGTCCGGCAGGTCTTGCCGACAGCGTATCCGCAAATCGAGGCCCGGCTCATGCACTTCGGCCTGGTGATCTGCTTCCTGTTTCTGATGTGCGGCGCGTGCCGCCTGGCGCGATTCAACATCAGTGTGGATCCGCAGCCGCGCAATCCGGGCCGCCCAGATCGGAAGTACTTCGTGGGTATGCCCATTCCCGCGGGCGCCGGCATTGTCGCTGCCGTGGTGCACTTTGAAGACGGCTCGCCCATTCACAATCCCTGGCTTGCGGCGCTCTGGCTGGCGCTGATCGCGCTGGTCGGATTTCTCATGGTCAGCAACTGGCGTTTCTGGAGCGGCAAGGAACTCGATCTGAACCAGCGCAGGCCCGGCCGGTTGCTGGCCTTGTTTGCCCTGATCGGGTCCGTGGTCTTCTTCGAATCGGAGTACGCGCTGATTGTCATTGCGATGGGGTATCTGCTGTCCGGCGTGTTTGCGCGGCTGGCGTACTCCTGGCATCCGCGGCCGGCATCCGCGGCCGGCCGATAAACATCGAACAGGGCAAGGTGATTATGGCAGGCAAACAGACCCGCGCGATGATCGCGGGCGCATCAACGATTCTCGGTAAAGAGCTCGCGGAGGAGCTGAACAACTCTCCAGCCGTTGCATGGGATACTCGTCTGCTGGACGAAAAAGAGGATGCCGAGATCCAGCTGGCAGCAGCGGGGGATGAGCCGGTCGTTATCCAGCCGTTGACCCCAGAGTCGCTCGAAGGGGCAGATCTTGTGTTCTTCGCGGGCGAAGGCTCGACGGCACGCGAGCACTGGCGGCGCTTAGCAAAGGCGGGTGCCGCGATCGTGGACCTTACGGGCGCACTGGAAGGCGAGCCGGGCTTTCTCGTGCGCTGCCCGTGGGTGAGCGGCGGATCGAAACCCGATCTCACAACCCTCGGCGTGATCCCGGCGCATCCCGCCGCGCTGATGCTGGCCGTCGCGGTGGATCGCCTCGGTCGCCGGCCGGGTTTGAAGACGCTTTCGGCTACCGTGCTTGAGCCTGCCTCACAAGGCGGCCGTCCGGCGCTGGATGAACTGCATCAGCAGACCGTAAGCCTGCTTTCCTTCCAGAGCGTGCCCAAGGATGTCTTCGATGCGCAGGTCGCGTTCAATCTGCAGGCGAAGCTGGGCGAAGGCTCACGTGTTCGACTCGATGCGGTTCGGGCCACAATCTCCAGGCATCTCCGGAACGTGCTTTCGGCCGGGGAGGCTGCGAAGGTGCGGTTCGATGTAGTTCAGGCGCCTGTCTTTCACGGCTACACGATCTCCGCCATGGCCGAGCTGACAAACACGGCACGTGAAGACGAGCTGCGCACGGCTATCCATGGCGGCGTCGTACTTGCTGAGGAGGAGACAGAGCCGAGCAATCTGGCCGTCACAGAAACCGGCGATCTGCTCGTCAGTGTGCGAGCCGAAGGGGACGCGAGCAACGCCTCGGCATTCTGGCTGTGGATGGCCGCGGACAACCTGCGGCTGGCCGCCCGCAACGCGGTCGCGGCGGCCCTGGAGCTTATGGCCCTGCGCCCCACGAAACACGTGCAATAGCAGACCGTTTTTGAGCAGCTGAGCCCGGGATTTCCCGTGTCGATGCGATACACTGAACGGCGAGCCGGGATGGTGGAACTGGCAGACGCAGCGGACTCAAAATCCGCCGAGGGCAACCTCGTGGGGGTTCGACCCCCCCTCCCGGCACCAAACTACAAGCGACTTAGAATGATAGTTTTAGAGAAACCAAAGAGGCTCTGACGAGGACTGGTTAAGGCTCTCCGCCAGGTGTACCGAATAACTTAGGTACAATTCCGGTACAGTGACGCTGCACGGCACTGTACCGGAGAGCGATGGCGACCCTCGTAAAGACCGACTCAGGTACCTGGAAAGCTGTCATCCGCAAAGCGGGTTGGCCGACGACTGCGAAGACGTTTCGCACGAAGCGCGACGCCGAAGATTGGTCACGGCGCAGCGAAGACGAGATGGTGCGCGGTGCCTACATCCAGCGAGCCACGGCGGATCGCATGACCGTCGAAGTGGCTCTGAAGCGATACCTGGCCGAAGTTGTGCCACGAAGCGCGCCACCTCCCAGCTTGACGACGTAAAGCGTTCGCGGATTCTCGTCAAGCACCTCGGCAAGTATTCGTTAGCCGCGCTCACTCCAGAGCTAATTGCGAAGTTCAGAGACATGCGGCTGGCGGGCGAAGATCGCATCGGTTTATTGGGCAAGCCTCAGCCAAGAGCCAACAATACTGTGCGCCTCGATTTGGCGCTCCTCGGTCACCTGTACACGGTTGCGATCAAGGAGTGGGGTGTCGGGCTGCCTTCTAATCCCGTCATGAACATCCGCCGACCCGCACCAGGTCCAGGCCGAAACCGCCGGATGACTCCCGAAGAGGAGGCGAGCATTCTCTCGGCCGTGGACGCTCACTCGAATCCGATGCTCGGCTGGATCGTGCGCATCGCTCTGGAGACCGGGATGCGCCTTTCTGAAATCGTCACTCTGAGGCGCTCACAAGTGGATACCACTCGGCGTATTGTGCGGCTGCTCAAGACGAAGAATACCCATCCGCGAACGGTGCCATTGACGACGGCGGCCACAGAGCTTTTTCGAAGTGCGCTCGCGCATCCGATCCGTCCCGTTGACACCGACCTCATCTTTTTCGGCGAACCAGGTAGGTCAGGAGTCAGGGGTCCATACGCATTCGATCGCATCTGGCAAGACATCAAGAGAGAGCAAAGACTACAGGACTTCCACTTTCACGATCTTCGCCATGAAGCGGTGAGCCGCTTTGTGGAGTCCGGCTTCTCAGACCAGGAGGTGGCGGCGATCAGCGGGCACAAATCCATGCAGATGCTGAAGCGGTATACCCACCTTCGGGCCGAGGACCTCGTAGAGCGGATGGATTCTTATGCCCAGACCTCACGTGCAGGTCGAAGATGAGGGCCGCCATCAAGTCCAGACACCTTATCTGTCAATACGCGCCTTGGTTCAAGCTCTCGAACTACGACACTCTGAAGAACGCCTCGCCGCGGATTTGGTACACACAGTTCGCCCTGCGCATCGATCTTCAGCGGACACGTTCTCTGTTGACAGCCCGCGAGAACTCCGTTGCGGCAATGCACGAGGCGGTCCACCAGAAGATGACCTCTCTCGTAAGGGAAAGAGGCGTCCTTCGTGGTGAAGCATTGAAGGGTTTGCTCACAATCGAGGAGTTTCTATACCCAGAGACTTTGTCGACCTTTCACGCTTTAGACAGCGGCGGCATCTACATTCGCGAGATGACGTTTGAGGATCATAGTCGCGTCGCAGCAGCACTTGACCGTAAGAAGACCGGGCCCTCTGACCCTTGCGCCGAAAGCCCCGTCTCCGCGCACTCCGTTTCTTCAAACGCGCTTAGCAGGTTTGTCCGTCATTCAATGCTCTCCAGCTCCGAGGCCTTTCTGACCGTGGATCTCTGCTGCCCGCGAGCGCTGCTTCTCAAGCAGGTTGCCGAACTCGTAGATGGGCTCCAACGTGATCGAGGCGCTTGGCTTCCAGCGGGAAAGCAGACGAAACTGCCAGCGTTTGACGCTTGGCATCGCTCCCACGTGCTGCCCTACCTGGATTTGCGTCAATGGCTAGATACAGATGCGAACAGTGAGCTGAGAGAGAGCGTGAAGGACGCTGCCATTGCTGACTACCTCGGCATCGACCCTAAGCAACTCGCGGACACCACAAAAAAGCATGCAGACGAGCTTACGGACCCGCTTGGTTGGACATTCATGCACCTGGCGGAGACCGCCGTTAGTTCCTTTCGTCAGCCGGCGCGTCGATTGCGTCATCCAAAGAAGGCCGAAAGACCACCGACGAATTAAAGATAGTTTGCCGGTGGCAGTCGCTCCTGCACGTCCCTACATTGGCCCTAACGAACCGATTCCACCGTAATCGTTAGGTGACCCATGAGCATAGAAGAAACTCTCGTTGTCCAGTATGGTCCATTACTGACCATTACTCAGCTGGCAAAGGTACTCAACCGATCACCCGAGGGGCTTCGAATCAGCCTGAGGTCAGGCAGTGATTGGGTGAGCCAGATCAACTCCTCGCGTCTCCGGCTAGGCAGGCGAGTGTACTTCCGCACTTCCCAGATAGCGGGCATCCTCACCGGTGACGCGGGAGGCCAACAGTGATCCGGCTGACAATCTCGAATCAGCGTGGCGGCGTTGCCAAAACGACAACTGCTCTTACCCTTGCACGTTGCTTTGTGGAGCGGGGGTTACGCGTACTGCTGGTAGACGCCGATCCGCAGGGGTCGATTGGGGCGATACTGCAGTTGAAACCGAGCGCATTTCTTCACGACCTCCTGATTCGCCGATTGGCACTCAGAGAGTGCCTTATGACGGCACGGCCAGGACTCGACATCATCTGCGGCAACCGGTACACGACCGAAGCCGAAAGCACCACGATGGGTCTACCATTCCGCGAGTTCATTTTCAAGCACCTGCTAGGCGAGTATGAGAAAAGCTACGATGTGGTTCTGATTGACGTTGCACCGTCGATCAGCTTGTTTCAGACGTGCGCGATGGTCTACACCCAGCAGGTACTCATCCCGGTAGACATGGACATCCTGAGTGTTCAGGGTGCAACCGCGAGCATACAAGCCGCGGAGATGCTCAACGGAATGCTCGCGGGTGGGCTCAACATCAGAGTGGCGGGTCTCCTCCCAGTAAAGCTAGACCGCCGTCTAGCGATGACCGACCTCGTTCTAAATACCCTTGCTTCTATTTCCGAAAAGCGTCATGTGCCCGTCTACTCAGGAATCCGTACGGATCAGACGGTTGTGAAGGCCGCCCGCAACAGACAGTTTCTCGCTGACTTCGATCCGCGCTCAAAAGCGCTAGAAGACTATGAGGGACTCACGGATCGTTTGCTGAGTCAGTTTTCGCCGAGCGAGGTCGTCAGCATCAATGACAAAACGGCATAAGCAATCAGACATTCTGGATTGGGAGGAACTTGAAGAGGCACCGAACACTCGTGGTGCCTTCTCATTTCTCCGACCGCACGGCACAGTGATCGACATAGGGGATCATCGAAGCCTGGAGGTCATAGCTGCCGATCCGAGAGAAGCACGGGATCGCCAGCTAGCGAAAAAGGCGGTTTCGACCGGGACGTTCTGTCCACCGAGGATGTTTTGTCCACGGTGGACAATATGTCCGTCGTTCGGGAAGCAACACTAGAAAACGTGGATGTCGGTTCATTCAGGACTGGAGCAAAACGGCCGTATCGGGAGCACCGTTGCTTTCGGGTTCAGGATGCTCACTCTCCGGGCGAGAACCAGCTCTTTGCGGCACTTCATAATGCGGCCAGACCGGACGGAGAAGATCGTCGGATCACGATCGGATGGACTCGGATGGCCGCACTCTCGGGGCTGAGCGACAAAGCGGCAAAGCGGCTGACGAAAAGTCTTATCGACAAGCTAGCCTTGGACCTCATAGCCCCTGAGAACTCCGCAACAAAGACGGGACGAACGTACCGCATCTACAGCTTCGCGAATATCCTGAAGCGTAGAAACGCCGCCCGCCTTCAGTGGGTGATCAAGGACAAAGGGGTCCGATTCATTTCCAAAGACACTTCGATCAACAGCAGCTTGCCGGGTGAACCCCTGTGCGGCATAACGTCCACTGTGGACATACCGTCCACGGAGGCCGGGGACATACCGTCCGCCCTCACCGGGGACAAACTGCACACTGTAAAGGGGGACATACCGTCCACCCCTTTAAGAAGTGTTTTAGGAAATAAGAGGGAAGAGACGACGACGACAGAAGGTCTCGCTATGGTCGTCGAGGCCCTTTCCTTGTATGCCGTGGCTGACGAGGATGTGGCAAAACGCATCGTGCGAGGTACGCGTTCACATTGCGCTGACGCTTCTGTCTCTGAGATCGTTGCAGTGATTCACCTCAAGGCTCCTGAGATTGTGAGGAGCAGGTCTGTGCGCAACCCGCTTGGTCTACTCACGCACGCAATTCCATTGTGCTTTGAAGGATCGGGGATAATCAGGCTGCGTAAGGCCTGGGCAGCAGAGAGGGAGCGCGAGGTGCTCCGGCAAGCAGAGAGTGAGCAAAGAGATCGAGAGATGAAGCGATGGATTGAGCGGCAGGTAACGAAATGGCAGGAAGTGCTTGTAGACCCAGACGCGACCAATAAACAGAAGGAAAATGCAAATCGCCAGATTGCGCAGTTCACACCAGAGCATGCAGAGAATGAAGTGTAAGTGCCCGCCGTCTAAAGGCGAGCGCGAGAGGGAGCTGGCAAAATTAGGGCGTGTCCTCGACAGGAAGCGGTTGACGAAGGCCAGTTCGCCTGGGACCGGCAACAAG
The DNA here is from genome assembly GCA_965276885.1 of Granulicella sp. GTDB lineage: Bacteria > Acidobacteriota > Terriglobia > Terriglobales > Acidobacteriaceae > Granulicella. The sequence goes on from OZ255702.1 coordinate 1,211,188, forward strand.
CGAGCCTTCAGTTGGTCTGTGCTACTGGGTAGCGGCCATCTTCGCTTTGAGATCGGGAGCATAAAAAGCGCGGGCGCTCGGCTCCATGTCGTGCGTCAGGCGGGTCATGGCGATCTGATAGTTTTCGCGGGCTTCGAGGTTGCGGTTGGCCGCGTGCAGGGTATCGCCGAGCTGTTCGCGCTGCTCGAAACCGTTCGGCCAAAGGCTTACAGCGGCTTCGGCTTCGGCGATAGCAGTGGCGCTGTCATTCTTCTTGAGGGCAATGCGGCTGACGGCAAGGTGGGACATTGAAGAGAGTTCGGGGACCGAGAAGATGCCGTTGTAGACGAAGACGCCGTCCTGGATCTCAGCTACGGGGTTGAGCGGGATAAAGCCGGCGAGCGGGTTGAGGATGGCGGAGCGATACTCGTAGCCGGTGAGTGCGCCATGGCTGAGGAAGACGGGGCCAGTGATGGTCGTGGGAACGGGCGTCACTTCGTCTCCGCTCATGCTGTCCCAGGAGGGCAGTTCACGGCATGGAATGCCGTATTCCGCAGGCCGGAAAGCGGGGTAGGCCCAATAAGCAAACCAGCAGTCGTGAATGTTGTTCTGCTGGACATATGCCTTGACGGTCACGAGCTGCTGAACCCAATCAACGGAGCTGTCGGTCAGGTACTTGTGGGTGTTGGCCGGCCCGCCAAAAGCCTCGTTGGAGTAGGCAAGGTAGTTGGGAAACGCGTGCAGCGAGGTGAGGGCCTGAAAGCAGAGCAGAAATGCGACGATCGCTTGCCACAGACGGCTGTTGCGGGTGAGCGCGGTGACACCGCCGGCGCTAAGAACGATCGCGAGCGGGTACAGTGGAAGAATGTGGCGCATGCCGATGTTGAGGCCGCTCGGGATGGCTGCCGCGAGATAGATGATGAGCGGAACGGCAAGAAAGAGGAGTTCGCGGGGACGGCGGAGTTTGCCGAAAGCGATGGCGGACAGGGCGAGCACCAGCAGCATCAGTTCGGGAAGCGTGCTCTTGATAAGCAGAGAGACGGGAAAGTAATACCACACACCGTGCGCATACACATGGCCGAAGAGATAGCTGGGCCAGGTATTGCCGAGATTGCGGATGTCCGCCAGGCCGTAGAGATAGGCTTCGGGCAAGAGGTGCAGGTGGGCGAGTCCCATCAGAATCTTGCCTTCAACCGGACGAATTTGCGAGCAAGCGACGGCAAGCGAAGGGTTCATCGTAAGTCCCGCAGGACGGATACCGAATCGGCAACCATAGAAGCACCAGAGGACAAGGACGGCGATCACAATGATCCCGGCAAGCGCCCCGTAAAGAGTGGCGAAGTCCCACAGGAGTGGGTTCCTCCTCGTAGCTGCGGCGGTTCCCGTAGAGGGTGCGAAATTCTTGCGATCACCTGCGGCGGTGGAGACCGGGACGGTGGGCAGATGTGCGCTGCGGGCGCGAGCGCGCAGAAAGATCTCCGCCGCAATCAAGAGGACGAACATGGGCAGCAGGAATACCGTGGAGTGCTTGGCGGCAAGCGCGATGCCACCCGCAACACCAACAACCAGAAGGCGCTGCCATGACGGTCGTTTGCACAGGCGATATAAGGCGTAGACGGCACCAAGAAAACAGCAGGAGGCTGCCGAATCAGTCGTTACGTAGGAACCGTGGGCCAGCAGGTTCGGTTCCAGAACGGTGAGAAACAGGGCGAGCAGGGCGGCGGCTTCGCCGAACATCTCGCGCGCGGCAAGAAAAACGAGTAGTGCCATGCACAGGGGAAAGACGAGCATGGCAAGGCGGGCGCGAAAGATGAGCTGCTGGCCGGTGTATCCCTCCCCGGCCGGCATGCTCATGCGCAGCGGTTCCGTCATGGATTGCGGGGGCGCGTTGCCGAAGAGGAACTTACGGCCGTCGTCGTAGGCTTCCGTTTTGAAGAAGCGGTTTTCTAGCGTGGGAACCTTCAGGTTAAGTCCGACGAGCGGAAGGGCGCCGACCATTTTCGCCATGGGCGGATGCTCGGGATTCAGGCCGAAGTCACCCGTGCGCAAGGACATGAACCCGCTGAAGAGGTGGTCGCCTTCGTCCCAAGTAGGAGATTGGCCATGGACAGCCGCAGCAATCTCAACGACCATCACCATGAGCATGGCGGCAACAAGCAGCGGCGAGAGCCATGGGCGGGTAGAGAAGACCGGCCGGGTCGTCGGCTTCATCCTTCGGCCCCAATGCAGCGACTGCTCGCGCGCCCTGCTAACTTCTCAAGCGCCAACTCGATCATCCCGTATAGGTCGTGCCGGCTCGCTCCCGCTTGCGCCTCGATCGCGATGCCGGCGGCGAGGGTCAGGATTAGACGGGCCATCGTTTTGGGGTTGGCATCGGCCGGCAATTTGCCATTAGCGAGGTCTGCGGAAAAGCGGTTCTCCAATCTGACTCGAAGCGCTTCTCGATGGCCCGCGAGCCATTGTCTCAGCACGTCATCAGCGTGGATGGAAGGGGAACTGTTCACCAACAGACAGCCCGGAACATGCTCAGGGTCGGTGACGATATCGGCGTAATGGCGAAGCAAAGTCTTCACGCCTAATAGGGTAGTCGTGGCCTGAAAAGCATCTGCATAGGCCTTATCCAGGCGAGCGATGTACCGGTCCATCACCTGTCGGAAGAGTGCTTCTTTGCTCTCGAAAGCAAAATAGAAGCTGGCAGCTCCGATGCCGAGCGCACCCGTAAGCTCAGTCAACGACGTTCTTTCATACCCACGCCAGAACAGCTTGGTCGCAGTGCCGATTGCCTCTTCCATGTCGAATGCGCGAGTCCGTCCCATTTGTCACATCCGTTTCTGGAGTGCCTGCTCAAATATTCATTGACGCGCTCTAATCGTAGTGTAATGATTGCTCTACTAAGTCGCAAGGTGAAACCGGGAATCTGGGTTTCACGAAATGTAAAGCGGCGGTCAAGGAGATGCAAATGGCAGGTAGCTCTTTCGCAGAAAAGAAGTTTATCGAGATTAAGGGGCAGAAGATGGCCTACATCGATGAAGGAGAAGGCGCACCGATCGTCTTCCAACATGGCAATCCGACGAGCTCTTACCTCTGGCGTAACGTGATGCCGGCGTGTGTAGGGCTTGGCCGGCTGATCGCCTGCGACCTGATCGGCATGGGCGATTCAGACAAACTTCCAGACTCGGGACCTGACCGCTACACCTATGTAGAACAACGCGAATACCTGTTTGCGCTCTGGGAAGAGCTGGGCCTTAAACGCGACGTGGTGCTGGTGATTCACGATTGGGGCTCCACCCTCGGCTTCGATTGGGCGCACCAACACGCGGATCGAGTGCAAGGGATTGCTTACATGGAAGCGGCACCGCTGCCCCTCACTTGGAGCGATTTCCCCGATGAGGCTTCCCGCAACGCCTTCAAAGCGTTTCGCTCGGAGGCAGGGGAGGACATGGTTCTTCGCGACAACCTTTTCATAGAGGCTTTCCTCATCGAAGCCGAAAAGGCCAACCTAACGGAGCCTGATAAAGCGGAGTATCGCCGTCCCTATCTCAATGCGGGAGAAGATCGTCGCCCCATGCTGACCTGGCCGCGCCAAATCTCGCTGGACGGATCGCCGGCCGATGTCACAACCATCGTGTCCGAGTTTGCTGAATGGTTGAAAGACAGTCCAGTGCCGAAGCTCTGGGTCAGGGGCGATCCGGGTTTCATCACGAACGGGCGACTCGCCGACTTCTGCGGAGGTCTTCACAACCAAACGGAAGTGAATGTGAAAGGCCTGCATTTCCTCCAGGAGTCCAGCGGACTGGAGATTGGAAAAGCTGTCGCTGATTTTGTTCGTGGTCTTCGGCCTCAATAGTAGAGGCGTGGTGCTTCCAGAGTTTTCAGTTCCACGCAGCGAAATGTCATCAAGAACAAGAACTACATAAAAAGTGAGGAATTTCAATGTCGAGCTCGACCGAAGCAGTAGTAGCCGAATATTTTGCCGCACTCCGGGCATTAGATGTAGAGCGCTGTGTGGCTGTTTTTGCGGCGAACGCCGAGCAACATGATCCGGTAGGAGCACCGCCTAATGTCGGGCAGGTAGCAATACGTGCGTTCCTCGCCAAAACTTTCGAAGGGTTTCAGGAACTCGACATGACCGAGGACCAAGTGTATGCGAACGGAACTTCGGCTGCGGTCACCTGGACTGCCAAGGGTGTCGCGCGTAGCGGCAAGCAATTGGCGTTCGAGGGAGTAGACGTCATTGACTGCGACGAGTCGGGGAAGATCAAGATACTGCGCGCGTTCTGGGACTCGGCTCCGGTAATGGTGGCGCTGCAGCCCTAATGGTGCTGTAACGGATGCGAAAAGGAGCGAACTTATCCTCCACTACATGGCTTAAGGAGATCGCACATGACGGGCACAGCTTTCCCAGACAAGAAGTTTATCGAGATTAAGGGGCAGAAGATGGCCTACATCGATGAAGGAGAAGGCGCACCGATCGTCTTCCAACATGGCAATCCGACGAGCTCTTACCTCTGGCGTAACGTGATGCCGGAATGCGTGGGGCTTGGTCGGCTGATTGCCTGCGACCTGATCGGCATGGGTGATTCCGCCAAACTTCAAAACTCGGGGCCGGACCGCTACACCTACACGGAGCAACGCGAATTCCTCTTTGCGCTCTGGGAAGAGCTAGGCTTGAAACGCGACGTGATACTGGTCATCCACGACTGGGGCTCGACCCTCGGCTTCGATTGGGCTTCGCAACACCCTGACCGGGCACAAGGTATCGCGTATTTCGAGGCTGCCCCTTTGCCGCTGACTTGGAGCGATTTTCCTGAATCCGCCCAGCCCGGCTTCAAAGCGGCTCGCACGCCTGCCGGCGAGGACATGATTCTGAGGGACAATAACTTTATTGAGGGCTTTCTCATCCCTGGCGAGAAGCAGAATCTGTCCGCAGCCGACGAGGCGGAATATCGTCGTCCCTTCCTGAACCCAGGAGAAGACCGTCGTGCGATGCTTTCATGGGCGCGCCAGATCTCTCTTGACGGTTCGCCCGCGGATGTCACGCAGATTCTGTTGGACATGTCCGACTGGCTCAAGGACTCCCCGATTCCAAAACTCCTGGTCAAAGGCGACCCGGGTTTTATTACCAACGGCCGGCTCCTGGAGTTCTGCGAAGGCCTGAAGAATCAAACCGAAGTAACAGTAAAGGGCGCGCACTTCTTACAGGAATCAAGCGGACCGGAGATCGGAAAAAGCCGTGGCCGATTTCGTTCGTTCGCTACGTCAATAGCCATATTCCGCGTCGTAAGCGCTAACAACGATTGACCGAACCCGATGCCAAAACCAACCAGAACAAAGCAGCCCCGATCCGAAGAGAACACGCCATCCGCAACTCGCCGCAAGGCCTTACCGCACAGGTTTGTCCTGGATGCGATTGCGGAATTGGCTCCCTCCACGCGCGCCATGTTTGGAGCTCTTGCGGTGTACGTAGGAGAGAAAATCGTCTTCCTGCTCCGGGAACGACCAAGTGACCCTGGAGCGAACGGGGTTTGGGTTGCCATTCCAGACGAACATCAGAACAGTTTGTCTGCCGAGTTCCCCAACGCGAAGCCGGTGAGGATCATGGGTAAAGAGATCAATGGCTGGCGACTGCTCCCGGTCGATGCCGGCGACTTTGAAGAAAGTGCTCTACGTGCGTGTGAACTGGTGGTCAGAAGAGACCACCGCATCGGGAAGGTGCCGAACAGCAAGCGACCTTCCGCTACAAAGAGATAACGCCCCGGAACAAGCGGGGTCACGATCTTTGACCCTGCATCGCTGCCAAAACCGGTCCGTAGTTTACCGGGTAAAGCCGCTGCACTCGTGCAACGACCTTCGCATCTTCACCGACCAGAATGCGCTTCTTGCGTATTTTCAATGCGCTGATGATTCGTTCCGCAGCGTCCCGAGGCTCCATGCGCAATGGTGCCTCGGCGGCTTCCCGAACTGCCGCGATCTGCTCTTCATTGAGGCCGGCGTTGATTAGTGCGGACAGAGCGATGTTGGTGCGTACACCGCCTGGATGAACGACGGTGACTCCGATATCCGCATTCGCAAGCTCGGCGCGGAGAGACTCTGAAAACCCACGGACCGCAAACTTGCTTGCACTGTAGGCCACCTGTCCCGCTGCACCGATGATGCCGAAGACGCTGGACATATTCACGATCTGAGCGGACCGGTGCTGGCGGAGCTGCGGCAGGAAACTCCTGGTCATCGCTACGGTAGAAAAGAAATTCACCGCGAACAGTTGATCGAACTGCGCTGCCGGAACTTGCTCGAACGTACCGGCAAGCGCCATGCCCGCATTGTTGATGAGCACAGAGGCCGGCCCGAGATCCGCGCTCACTTTGCCTGGCAATTCACCAATTGCGGCACGGTCACTGAGATCAAGGGCGTACGTGCTGACCCGGCCTCCACTGCGCAGTGCGGCCTCGGCTACCGCCTCTAATCCCGGACCGTTCCGATCGATGAGCGCAAGATCGGAACCTTCGGTCGCCAAACTCAAGGAAAGCGCCGCTCCGATGCCACTTGCGGCTCCCGTCAGCACCACCACACGGCCGTTAAGAAGAAAGTTGAGCTTCGATGATGCCCGATCCGTCGTGTGCGTTTCCATGCTCTCCCTTTGTTGGTATACGTCAGATTGTGATCGCGTTCGGGAGTCGCTGTTCCTTTAAGAAAGAAAGTCCTGAACGGCTTTTATCGTCGCTTCCGGGTTCTCTTCCATCAGCCAATGACCGGAACCCGGAATGACGGTGCCCTTGACATCGTCAGCCACAAGCTTGAGCACGCCTTCCGACATAAATCCGCTTGACGCATCACCGCCCAGCGCGAGTACCGGGATACTGAGCTTGCCTTGCGCTAGAAACGATCGATTGTCGATGGCATCCTGGGCGAAGGCCTTGAACTGAGCAAAACCGGCCCGCATTCCGCCCGCCCTGGCGTAGAGATCGGTATAGTGTTCGCGCATCTCCTCCGAAATATCGGCTGGGTTGGCGGTGAAATCGTTCCAGAAGTGATCGAGATAGATTCGTTCGCGGCCGGCCACCAGGCGCTCCATATCCGGGCCTCCGAAACCGAAGTGCCACGTCTCCGGTCTGCTTGCGATCTGCTCCCAAGGGCCGATTCCGGGAATCGGCGCCTCCATATGCACCCAGCGAATCACGCGCTCGGAGTGCTGCGCCGCAAAGGCAAAGCCAACCAGACTGCCCATGTCGCTCGCGACGAGTGAGGTCTTCTCAATGCCAAACGCATCAAGAATTCCGACCACATCGCCAGCCTGCGTCTTCTTGTCGTAGCCGCCGTCGGGTTTGGAAGAAAGGCCAAAGCCGCGAAGGTCGGGAACGATCACGGTGTAGGTCTCGGCGAGCACCGCTGCGAGCGGAGCCCAAGAATCCCCGGTGAGGCCATAGCCGTGTAACAGCATGACGGCCGGACCGCTGCCGCCGATGCGCGTGTGCAGCGTGGCACCGTTCGTGTCGATCTCTCTGGTACTAAAGCTGACCGGGTAAGGGATGATCTTGCCCTTTGAATAATTATGGATCATGGTCGTCTCCGATGCTTCAAGTCGAGTGAGCTGGACGCGGACCTTTGCCTAGATGCACAAAGGTCCGCAGCGGAGGGCGCTTCAGACCTGCGCGAGACCGCCGTCCACGCAAAGCTCGGTGCCGTTGACAAACTCATTTGTGGCCAGAAAGAGAGCAGCCGAAGCAATCTCTTCCATGCGCCCGAGCCGGCCTTCCGGCACCATCGCCTTGAAGCGCTCGCGGGATTGCTCCGGCGCAGACTGCATCAACGGCGTGTCGATTGGCCCGGGGCTCAGAACGTTAGTGCGAATCTTGCGGTCTTTCAGTTCCGCGGCCCACGTCCGTGCGAAGGAACGAAGCGCGGCTTTGCTTGCGCCGTAAACACTCAATCCGGGAAACCCCTTGATGCTGGCGATGGAGCCGTTCATGATGATGGCTGCACCGTCGCGCAGCAACGGCAACGCTTTCTGAACCGTGAACAGCGTTCCCCGCGTGTTCAGCCCGAAGAACTCATCGAACTGCTCTTCCGTAATGCTGCCGATCGGAGTCGGTCCGCCGTGACCGGCACTCGCGAATAACACGTCGATGTGACCCTTCTCCGTCTTTACGATCTCGAAGAGACGATCCAAGTCGGCCACTTTGGACGAATCGGCCTGCACTCCGGTTACGTTTCGGCCGATCTCTTTGACCGCCTTGTCGAGCTTCGCCCGGTCGCGCCCTGAGATGAAGACGTAAGCGCCTTCCTCCACAAACAGCTTCGCCGTCGCAAGAGCCATGCCCGAGCTACCCGCCGTAATGACCGCTACCTTGCCGTCCAGCTTTCCCATATTGTCATCCTCTCGATCACCCTCACGATATATATGGAGTGTTCTCTTCAGATGTGGTCACTGTCAAGGGAGTTTCAGAAACTAATTGTTTAATTCAATTAAAGGTGGCGAGACCCTTGATGACGAGGCTCGCTTTGATGGAAATCCTGTACCAAGTGCTGCACGGCGGTATCCGCGATACTTTGCATCTGCGCTTTTGTGGCTCCGCTTGCACCCTGAACCATGAGCCCCCAAAGGATCGTCGCGAGATACCGGGCTAGGGCAGGAACATCGGTGTTTTTCGACAGTTCTCCTGCTTTTTGAGCTTCTTCGCATCGTTCCTGAAGCCGAAGTTGACCTTTGGTGCGCATCTCCAAAAGCAGTTGCTGCACCGGCTCCGCTGTTGAGCTGGTGGCCAGCGCTCCCATCACCGTAAGACAGCCCGGAGGGTAGCCCGGCCGGTTCAGGAACTTGACGATAGACGAGAAGAGATCTCTGAGAGCTTCGGCCAGTGTGGGCCTGGCTAACGCCTTCTCATACAGAATGGAAGCATCCTTGGCATAACGGGCGGCAACCTGCCGGAACAAGCTCTCCTTGTCCCCAAAGGCGGCGTACAGGCTCGACATATTCAGCCCCATCGCTTTGGTCAAGTCTGTAACCGTGGTGCCTTCATAACCTTTTGCCCAGAAAACCTTGAGCGCAGCATCGAGGGCCGCGTCCGTGTCGAAACCGCGAGGCCTTCCCATCTTTCCATTCGCCACGCCCAGGGCTCCCTTCTCCCCCCGCTCATTAGAGGCAGCGTTTCTGCATCTGACTTTTTCGTGGGCACATCTGAAGTATACGCTCCACAAAAAGAGCAGACACGGGAGACAGAATTCTATGGACAAGCGAGAGATCAAAAGCATTCTAATCACCGGAGCCAATGCCGGCATCGGTAAGGAAGTGGCTCGTCAGATGGCGTTGCGGAGTGGTGTGGAACGCGTGTATCTCGCCTGCCGAAACGAGGTCAAAGCGAGAGCGGCGAAACGGGAACTCGAAGAGAAGACCGGAAAAACGATCTTCGAAATCGTCTCGATGGATGTGTCAGACGTGAGCCACGTTCGGTCGGCGATCCGTGGGCTGCGGGGGTCGGTAGATGCTCTGGTGATGAACGCCGGAGGCGTAGGCGGCGAGACACCTCTGGCCCTGACGAAAGATGGGGTGACGCAGATCTTCGCAACCAACGTGCTCGGCCACGTCGCTCTGATGGAAGATCTCATCGCCTCCGGACAACTCACACAAGCAGCGGTGTACGTCGGCAGCGAAGCGGCTCGCGGCCTGCCGCAGATGAGGGTGCCGAAGCCCGCTCTGCCGAACTCTTCAGTGCAGGATTTTGTGGATGTCATCACCGGCAAGGACTTCGCCGGCAAAAAGTTCAGCAGTCCGCAGGCATACGGGAAGGTGAAGTACGTAGCCGCGTTGTGGATGGCGGAGCGAGCCCGCCTTTACCCAAATCTTCGGCTCGTAACGATCAGCCCCGGAAACACGCAAGGCACGGAAATCGCGAACCAGGCACCGGCTCCGATGCGAATCGTCTTGGAATATATTCTGAAGCCGATCGTCGGGCCCATGCTCGGCATGATTCACTCTCTCGAAACGGGAGCCGCGAGGATCGTTTCTGGACTCACCGATTCCTCGCTAAATAGTGGAGTCTTCTACGCGAGTGCGGATAGGAAGCTTACCGGGCCGGTTGTAGACCAAAGTGAAATTTTTCCAGACTTGGCAAACCCGGTCTTTCAGGAACACGCGGACAGAGCCATTCATACCTTCCTGTAAATCTGACCTCTTGAGAATGTCCAGCGGTATTCAGCAAACAGACGCTCAGCCCCGCAAACGCTCGACAACCTTTCTCTCCATTGCCCGGCCTCCCATCGGTCGGCCTCGCCTAGCAAAGAAGAAGAGATCGGCGTAGTCGGCTGCAGAATGCTGGCCAGCCGGTCATTGATCCCGCGCGGCCGCGCGGGGATCAAAAGCAGGCAAATCGCCTTAGGGGTCTGTTCTTGTTTAGGAGATGGCGCATAGCGAAGTTCGTGTCGCGCAGGCGAGCGCGCGTCAAAGGGAGGTGGACTTGCCAGCCCGTACGACACCGGGGGTCCATGGTGCTTAGGTAGTAAGCGATGTCTATAAAGCCGCCCGAACCGAAATCGATGATAGATATCTGCTTCCCGGACCCGACCGCTGCTTCAAGAGGCACTTTGAGGCTTTGCGGGTATTCAGGATGGTTCCACACCAGGCCCGTCGTCTCTAAGCCCACGTACTCCTCCAAGGAGGGGCTGAGCAGATCAGCGTTGTGACAGAGCACCTTATGGCCCCGAAATTGGAAGTAATCGGCCAAGAGAGCCGCAAACATGGTCTTGCCAGTACCACCGGCGTTGCCAATGAAGAGATGCGTGCTCGGGAATGAACCTTTCATGGATACGAAGGGTACCACTAGTATCGTTGTGTTTGGCTCTACGCTCCTCGATATCTAGAGGATGGGCGACAACGGGAAGAGAACCGTTCAAGTGAACGTAAAGATGAGCGGCGATGATTATGAGCTTTTGCGCAAGGCAGCGGACAAGCTATGGCCGGACGCGATTCTGAGCAATTCCGGAATTCTGCTCGGACTTGCCCGGCTCTCGGCCAAGGACATCCTCGCAAAGAAGCTGAAAGGCTCCTTGAAACGAAGCTCCCAGGGCGACGTTCAAAGCTGAGGCGATCGTGGAGCTGGAGGAGCGTTTACTAGCTTGATGTGCTCAATCCTGACCTCGGAAACCTTTCGGAGCCGCCGTTGTGAGGGCAAGGTAGCCTACCCTTCGATCAGGCTTGCGACACGGCTGGCAGAAAAAAACAGCCTAAAAACGGGTGAACTCATCATCTCGTACGAGTGCGTCGACTGTGGGCGATTTCATATAGGGCATGCGGATGTGTCCCAGAAGCTCGCCAGGGGCATCGGTACGCTGAAACGGTGCCTTCAGTGCGGAAAGCCCGTCTATGAGCCTCCTAGTAAGCGGCCGGACCGCCCAGCCCCTCCAATCCTTTACTGTTCACGAGATTGCCGTCACGCGGCTGCGCAACTCCGCCGGAACTGGCGAGCGACCCAGAATGCAGCTCACTAAGAAAGTGAAAGCAGATGCTATGCGTCATGAATAGAGTCTGGGCGATGGCCCCTAGGGTGCTATGTTGTCCAGGTCGGGCGGAAACGCTGGCGATCTTATTCGACCGGTGGCAGCCCATCTCCAAAGCTATGCTCTATAGTGCTCGATTAGAAGTCGGCGCATCTCTTCCGCTGTGATCGTGCCTTCGATACGCTCAGCTTTCAACTTCTCATAGAGCGCATCTGAGCTCGGGCCAAGACCCGAGAGCCTGAAATTAGCTTCCGCTTCCGCGAATCCTCTAGCAACCGCTTCTCTGTTCTGCATCGGCCCTCCTGCACTCAGGTCCTCTTTGTCGTCAGTCTTGGGATCGAGCTGTGCAAACAGAGTTTCTGTGCGCATTAAATAACAGGCATTCGCTTCGATCCCAAGCTCATCCGCCTCGCGCTGGAGAGCGTCGAGATTATTCAACGCCCACAACATTCGGTCTATCTGTCCGGTCTTCGGAGGGAGGACGCCACTTCGATAATTCGCGGGATGAACGGGAAGGAGCTCAGGCTTTGCTTTTCTATCCATTTGCATTTTTCATTTTCGCTTGGCTTAAGTGTGTGTTTGCAGCAGCCGTACTGCGAAAGGGCCGTTGATTGGGGCCGGCTTCCTGGAACAGCCGAGACCTTGAGTAGAAAGATCACCATGTCGGACATCCGGCTGCGTTTGCGCGACGTTTGCACTCCGTTTGCATTTTAGCGCCCGTCTACACTTCGTTTGCATGTTGTTTGCACTCCGTTTGCAAGAGGACTCCAGACAGCTCGCATGGGAAGCTTTAAACGCCTTAGAGGAACAGAAAGGAGTGTGCCCTCCGGGGCTGTTTCGGGTGTTAACGTCAAGGCGATCATGGACTTGCGAGGGCACACTTATGACTCGCCCTGACGCACATTTGTGCCCTACTGTTCTTGCGGAAGAAACCATCTACTCCGGAGGCACACGGGGACAGAATTGCGGTTGAACAATGCCGGCAACTCTGCCGAACTCATATGCCGCGAGTCGCTGTACAACCCAGCAAGCCACATCATTCCCCGTCCGTTTACGGCCCCGCTTACAGCCCCGCTTATGGCCCCGCGACCACATCTTTTGGCGCAGAGCCGATGAGAGGTGCGCGCGCAGGATTGGGGCGTTCGACGAACAGCGAGACAGGTCGAGCAGGGATTGGCCCGTACAGCTAATGGAGCGCCGATGGAGAACGGCGCAGAAGTGGCTTTAGTCAAAGGAGGAAATCGTGGTATACATGTGTCACGAATCGCTGTACCCGTGTCATGGTAACTACGCCCAGACCGACCCCTTATACCTGAAAGCCGTTTACGGCTTCGCATAAACCAGCGAAAGGTCTAGCCTCGGTGCTCATATACCGAGTCGATGAATTCTGCTGTGTGAGATTTCAAGCGACAGGATTCGCGGTGGAGGTCTTGGGCCATGATGATGACCACAGCATCCGCTTCAATCGACGAGCCGTTCTGGGCTCTGCGCCCGCTTGCGTTCGTGCCGCCTCTTGAGACAAGGGGCTGGCATCCGACTTCGCTACCCAAGCCCGTTAAGCACTCAGTAAGACGCGGTATAGGTGCGCCTCTTCCGAGTGCTCACATACTCCGCTCTCTTGCCCCTGTCGTATGCAGGAGCTTCGGCAAAAGCCACTAAATACAAGGAAAAGGAACATATCGATGTTAATCAAGAAGCTCATCGCAAGCGCCGCGCTCGTCAGCCTATGTGCGCTCTCTGGACCGTCGCCGGCACGGGCGGGAGGGCTTAGCCCTTACCCGCTTGCCTCTGAGTTCACTCAGTTGCTCAACAATGTTCAGCTCGTCCTCCAGTACAGCCAGCAGGTGCAGCAGTACCTCACTCAAGGCGAGCAATATGCCCGGCAAATCAAAGACGGCACGATTGTGGGCACGCAGTTCTTCGGGCCGATTCGGTCAGACCTGGTGGGATTGCAGCAGATTGTTCAACGCGGCAACTCCCTGTCTTACGCAATGGGAAATCTCGACTCCCAGTTCACGTCAAAGTTTGCTGCTCTCGGCTATGCGCCTCAAACGAGCTACGCATCTCGCTACGCGGATTGGTCGAAGACTTCGATGGATTCGACGCGCAGCGCCCTTGAAGCTGCCGGGATGCAGAACGATCAACTCGCGACGGAGCAGGATCTGATCGAGCAACTGCAGGCTATGTCCTCGAACACCGATGGGCAGCTTAAGGCGATCCAAACCGGAAACCAAATCGCGGCCATGGAAGCTCAGCAGTTGATGAAGCTGAGACAGCTGATGATGGCCGACATGCAGTCAAAAGCGGCTTTCCAAGCCCAGCAGATTGCGCAGTCAGATGAACAGCAGCGTGCTCTCGGATTCTTTCAAGGACCTTCTCTCTATACCCCCTACTAGGGACGAAACTAGCTTGAAGAGGAAAGACAAATGAATAGGAACAAGCGCCTCTTTGTAATCGGAGCGGCCCTACTGCCAACGTTGATCGGTTGTCGAGCCAGAGAGCCCGGCAGTGCGAGCACTTCGCACATCGTCCAGGAAGTTGAGACCGCCGGTTCGGGCAATCTCGAGAGCATCGACGATGCTCACCATGCAGCGTTGGCTCAACGGCCACTCGGATGTCGCGGCCCGGATTGCGCCCGAGTGCAAGGCAGTCGGCTCCGGAGCTCATGCTGCTTGGGCAAACACTACGGAAGGCATCCTGTGCACCGCCGACGCTCAAGTGATGCTCACCCTTTCGACTGATGTGTTCAAGCCATACTAGGAGCTTCCTATGACACGCCACCGTCACCTGCCTGTGATCGGAGCTTCCGTTCTGATCCTTGTCGTCTTTGTCTGTGTGCCTCTGCTGAAGGCGCAAGGGCTTCCAAACGGCCTGCCAGACAACAGCGGCGCATTCGGTTCAGCAGGTCCGTCTGACTTGCTCAACGGATATTACGCTGCTTCCACAAGTTGGATCTCACTCCTGCAGAGCACGGCGCAGACCCTCTTCTGGGCGTTGGCGGCGATTGATCTGACATGGACGTGCATCACATTGGTCCTACAACACTCAGAGTTGCAGCCATGGATGGCCGGTTTCATACGCAAAATCCTGACGATCGGCTTCTTCGCTACGCTCTTGCAAAATGGCGTCACATGGACGACTGACATCGTCAATTTCTTCATCAATCTCGGGAGCACCGCGGGCGGTCGATCCGTTGCGCAGCTGAGTGCCTCGCAGATCATGGGGAATGGCGTTGAACTTGCGGGCAAAATGCTGGCTGGTGCCGCATCTGCTGCCTCCAACACAAACACCAGTCCCATCGGCTTGCTTATCGGAGGCGTGGGCAGCTTCGCACCGACAATCATCCTCGCGATTGGCTCTGTGATCATCATGTTGGCTTTTGTCATGATCGCACTCCACTTCGTGATGGCGATGGTCGAAGCCTACGTCGTCGTTGGAGCGGGGTACATTTTCTTGGGCTTTGGTGGTTCTCGCTGGACAGTTCCCTACACCGAGAAGTACATGGGAATGGTTATCGCAGCCGGAGTGCGGATCATGGTTCTGGAGCTCGTGATCGGCATGGGTTCGACCCTCCTTCCGCAATGGAAAGCCATCGCAATTGCGATTTCGCGCGTCCCCGACATCTTCAGCGGTGGAACGGTCGGCTCCACTTGGAGCGGTGTACAGGCAGAGTTTGGACTCGTTTCCTCAATCCTCATATTCGCCCTCCTTTGTTGGACGATTCCACAGATTGCAGCGAACGTCGCCAGCGGTGGCCTGTCGATGTCCGGTGGTGATGCCCTCAACACAGCGTCGGCCGCAGGAACTGCAGCCTTCGCTGGAGCAAGCTGGGCAAGCAGCTCCAGTCCTGCCTACGCCGGCAGCGCTGAAGCAGTACAGCAGGTCGCGCAGGCGGCCGCGATGCGCGGAGCGGAGATAGGCATCGCCGCTACGACGGGCGGCACAGGAGCTGGAGCGATGAGCGCGTGGGAAGCTACTGCTTCAACTAGAGGTAACGTCGGATCGGAGGCGGCAGCCGCCGCGCTTACTCCTGAGCCTCCTCCTGATCCAGAAGCGAATGTTTCAGGCGAGCAGGTACTTCCACCCGGCGGCGACATAGGTGGGGCGAGCGCGCAGCAGGCAGACGCGTCTTTAGCTCAAGCAGATCGCAACACGGAAAGCGACGCTATAAGGGCCAACGAGGCGCCTGGAATCGACCAAGCACAAGAAGGTGCTCAGGATGTAGTGCGGAACGCCGGAACAGCAGCCCGGCTTGAGGCTCTTGCCAAAGGCTACAGCCCACAGCAAGCAATTTGGGCGGAGCGCGACGCGAAAGCTGAAGCGAGAAGCGCTCTGTCTCAAGCGAGGCAGGTTGTTGGAGGACTGGACGCCGCGCTGAGGAGACTACCTGCAACGGGGGGCCGCATAGAGGGGATTACGCCAGATATGAGGCACGGAGATCACTGAAGAATGGTCCGCCTTCAACGAAGAGCTCAGAGGAGAATGTGTCTATGTCACCGAGCCGAATACCTGAGAGAGCTGCACGTCGGCCAGCGAATCGCTTGCCGAATATGGACCAGCCTCAACAGGCTGTGTGGGATGCCATTCGGAACGCCAGCGCTGAGACACGGCTCGCCGCTGGTGACAGCGGCCCGCAGCCTCAGCAGATGATGGCCACTGAAGGCGCTTACTTATCTACAATTCGGACTGGAATCAGCGCTCAGATGCGCTTGATGTTGGAGTTGGTCGAGGCTGCGAATAAGCGGCGTAGAGTTGATGACTCTCCGGACGCTTCACCAGAGCCTACTGAGTAGGAGAGGTTTTCAGCTTCTTGGGGGAAGCGCACTATGCGTGTCTCTCTCCTTATGAGCGTGCACTTACGTCAGCTTCCTGCGCACCCCGCATCTCAAGTGCTATGTGCGGCTTGGCTTTGACACCGCATAATAAACTGACTCTGCGAGGGGAACGAAACCGCGCAACTTCGAGAATGGGGAGCGCGCATTGCCAATCAAAAAGTCGGAGCTCTATAGCTCCCTCTGGGCCAGTTGCGATGAGTTGCGCGGTGGCATGGACGCCAGCCAGTACAAGGACTACGTCCTCGTCCTGCTCTTTCTCAAGTACGTTAGCGACAAGTACGCCGGACAGCGCTACTCCCCGATCAACATCCCGCCCGGCGCAACCTTTGCCGATATGATGGCGCTTAAGGGCAAGCCGGACATCGGCAACCTGATCAATACACGGATCATTCAGCCACTCCTCGCCAACAACGATCTCGGGGACCTGCCTGACTTCAACGATGACGGAAAGCTCGGCAGCGGCAAGGAGAAGGTTGACCGCCTCACCAGTCTCATCGGAATCTTCCAGAATCCCGCTCTCGATTTCAGCAACAATCGAGCCGAGGGCGACGACATTCTTGGAGATGCATACGAGTACCTGATGCGGCATTTTGCCACCGAAAGCGGCAAGAGCAAAGGTCAGTTCTACACGCCGGCCGAGGTCAGTCGCATCATGGCCCAGGTAATCGGCATCGGCACCAACCGGGTCAGAAACACAGGCTTGACGACGGTCTATGACCCGACCTGCGGTTCGGGATCGCTGCTGCTCAAGGTCGCCGACGAAGCCGGCGCGAACGTCTCGCTTTACGGGCAGGAGAAGGACTCCGCGACTTCCTCTCTGGCTCGGATGAACATGTACCTGCACAACAACCCCACCGCGACAATTCGGCCAGGCAATACACTGGCCTCTCCGCAGTTCTTCGCGGACGACAGCACTCTAAGGACCTTTGATTACGTGGTCGCCAATCCCCCGTTCAGCGACAAGCGTTGGGGCAATGGCGTCGATACTGCGGACGATCCGCACGCCCGCTTCAGTCTTGGTGTGCCCCCACCGCGCCAGGGTGACTACGCCTACCTGCTGCACATCGTCCGCTCGCTCAAGCGAAACGGTAAGGGTGCCTGCATCTTGCCGCATGGCGTCCTGTTCCGTGGAAACGCGGAGGGCGCTATTCGCCGCAACCTGATTGATCGCGGTTATCTGAAGGGCATCATCGGCTTGCCGGCCAATCTCTTCTACGGCACCGGCATTCCCGCCTGCATCGTGGTTTTGGACAAGGAGAACGCCTCTACGCGACGCGGCATCTTCCTGATGGACGCCAGCAAAGGCTTTCTGAAAGACGGACCCAAGAACCGGCTGCGTGCGATGGACATTCATCGCATCGTCGATGTGTTCAATCGCCGTGAAGATGTTCCCGGCTTTTCGCGCATGGTTGGCGTGGAGGAGATCGAGCGCAACGGCTACAACCTGAACTTGCCACGTTATATCGACTCTCTGGAACGGGAGGACGCACAGGACATCGAGGGGCACTTACGCGGCGGCATTCCCGAGGCGGACCTCGACTCGCTCGAACGCTTCTGGTCAGTGTGTCCGGCGTTGCGCAACGCGCTCTTCTCTTCGATGCGGCCCGGCTACGTTTGTTTAGCGGTGGCTCCAGAGCAGCTCAAGCCGGCCATCGCCGCGCACCCGGAGTTCGTGGCCTACGCGGGACGCATGGCGGAGCTATTCGCCGACTGGCGAGCTCATGCGGCAACTAGGCTGCGGTCGCTCGCTCGGGGCTGCCACCCAAAGGCCGTCATCCGCGAGCTGAGCGAGGATCTGCTGCGGCACTACACGGGGCGGCAGCCGGTGGACCGCTATGACGTGTACCAGCACCTGATGGACTACTGGGCCGAGACGATGTCCGACGATTGCTACCTGATAGCCGCGGAGGGCTGGAAGGGGGAGCCGGTTCCAAACACGAAAGGCAAAGGCTGGAGCTGCGACCTAGTGCCGAAGCCGCTGATCATCGCGCGATATTTTGCGCAGGAGCAGGCAGCGGTGGATGCGCTGGAGGCCGAGGCAGAGGCGCTTGCCGCGCAGATCGACGGACTGGAAGAGGAGCACGGCGGTGAGGAAGGGATCCTCGGATCGCTCGGCAAGCCGTACAAGAAGACGGCACGCGTCCGGCTGGACGAGATGATCGACGACGTGGTCGAGAAGATGGACCGTGCGGAGAAGACCCGGAAGAAGAAAGGCACGCCCAAGGTGGAGGCGTTCCTGGCCCTGCTCGACGAGGGTGATGCGGACGAGGGCGCGCTTTTGACCGAGTACCTCGATCTCCTTGCGGCGGAGGCAGCGGCGCGCAAGGCGTGGAGGGCGGCCGAGGCCGCCCTCGATGCACAGTGCTTCGCAAAGTACGCCGAGCTGACCGAAGACGAGGTCAAAACGCTGGTCGTCGAAGACAAGTGGCTCGCGAAGATCGAGAGAGCTGTCCTGGGCGAGATGGACCGCGTCCGCAAGGCGCTGACCGGGCGCGTGCGGGTGCTGCATGAGCGCTACCGAACGCCGTTCCCGGAGCTGACGACGCAGGTAGAGGAACTCGAAGCCAAGGTGCGGGGACATCTAGAACGGATGGGCTTCGCATGGCAGTAGACGAGGTTAGGCCGCGGTACAAACGGACTGAGGTTGGGGTTATCCCGGAGGATTGGGAAGTCTGCGAACTACGGGAGTTGGCGGATATTTCCTCCGGCGGGACGCCGAGTAGGGAGATCGACAGGTTTTGGAACGGAAGCATTCCCTGGGTTACAACTGCAGAGATAGACGGTGAGTCGATTCTGCAAACTGCGGAACACATCACCTTGGAGGGATTGCAGAACTCCGCTGCTCGACTGCTTTCAGAAGGAACGATTCTTCTAGCACTCTATGGCCAGGGCAAAACGAGGGGAAAGGTGGCCCGACTCGGCATCGAAGCTGCCACCAATCAAGCGTGCGCCGCGATAAAGCTCAAGGGGAGGGTCACAGCTGATTACCTGTTCTACAGTCTTGCATCCGCATACGAGCGCATCCGCGGATTGAGCAATGGCGGAAGTCAAGACAATCTTACGGGCGAGATCGTCAAGTCGCTAGTTGTTGCTTTCCCGTCAACAATGAACCAACAGGACGCTATTGCAGAGAAGATCTGTGAGCTCTCAAGACTAGAGGACTCCAACGCGGCAGTCCTAGCGAAGAAGCGCGACCTGAAGCAGGCTGCCATGCAGGAGCTACTCCGGCCGAAACATAACTGGCAGGCGGTTCAGCTTGGCGAGCTTGGTTCGTTTCTGAAAGGTCGTGGCGTTTCAAGGGCGGACTCAAGTAGCGGCTCTATCCCATGTGTTCGTTATGGCGAAATCTACACCGATCACCGTTTCTGGATAAAAGCGTTCCGCTCCCATATCTCTGAGACTGTCGCTGAACAGGCGCAGTCCCTGAGAAAGGGCGACCTGCTCTTTGCCGGTTCAGGAGAGACCCGTGGAGAGATTGGGAAGTGCGTCGCATACCTTGGAGATCATCGGGCCTACGCCGGAGGAGATATCGTGATACTCCGCCCGTCGCGCGGCGATCCTCTCTTTCTCTCTTACATTCTCGCTAGCCCAGATCTTCTAAGACAAAAAGCAGCATTGGGCCAAGGTGATGCCGTGGTTCACATCGGTGCTGCCGCACTAGCAAGATTACGTCTGCACTTACCTCCGATGGACGAGCAAATTTTAACGGTCACCACGCTTTCCGACATGGACGCCGAGATCGCCGCAGTGGAGGCACATTTGGAAAAGTACCGAAAGATCGAACAGGGAATGATGCAGAATCTACTCACGGGAGCGATTCGTCTCGTATGAGTCCACAGCCGTTTGAACCCGGAGCGGTGGGCCAGCCGGAGCGGACCACCCAGAACCGCGTGATTGCGCTGCTGCGCGACCGGCTCGGCTACGAGTACCTGGGCAACTGGCACGGGCGCACCGATACGCGCAACGTCGTCGAGCCGCTGCTGCGGGGCTACTTGCTGAAGGCCGGCTATCCCGAGACGCAGGTGACCCACGCCATCAGCAGGCTGCGTACGGCCACGGACAAGACCATCGCCAGCAAGGGCGCGCTCTATGACAACAACAAGGCCGTCTACAGCCTGCTGCGGTACGGCATCGACCTGCCCGCGGAGCCCGGCGGCAGATCGCCAAAGATCGAACTCATCGACTGGAAGCAGCCCGGCAACAACCACTTTTCGCTTGCTGAAGAGGTGACACTGCGCGGCGGACGCGAGCGCCGGATCGACATCGTGCTGTTCGTCAACGGCATCGCGCTCGGCACGCTGGAGCTGAAGAACAGCCGGACGGACGTGGGCATTGCGATTCGGCAGAGCATCTCCAATCAAAGCCCTGAGTACAACGCCGGCTTCTTTTCGACGGTGCAGTTTGTCTTCGCCGGCAACGACAGCGAGGGGCTGCGCTACGGCACGGTAGGAACCGAAGAGAAGTTCTTTCTGCAGTGGAAGGAAGACGAAGCCGAAAACGCGGGCTACAAGCTGGACAAGTACCTACTGAAGCTGTGCGCCCCCGCCCGCATGTTGGAGCTGGTCCATGACTTCGTGCTCTTCGATGGCGGCAAGAAGAAGCTCCCGCGCCCGCATCAGTATTTCGGCGTGAAGGCCGCGCAGGAGCATGTGCGCCGTCGCGAGGGCGGCATTCTGTGGCACACGCAGGGGAGCGGCAAGAGCATCGTGATGGTGCTGCTGGCGAAGTGGATTTTGGAGGCGCTGCCGAATGCCCGTGTCGCGATCCTGACCGACCGCGACGAGCTCGACAAACAGATTATGGGCGTCTTCACCGATATAGGTGAGCATCCAGAGCGAGCCACCAGCGGCCGTGACCTGATGGATAAACTCGCGCTGCCCTATCCGAGGCTGCTGTGTTCGCTGATCCACAAGTTTGGGCGGCCGGGCGTCGATGACTTTGCCGAGTACATCCGCCGCTTGGAGGACGCGCCCGCCCCTGTCTCCGGCGATCTATTCGTCTTTGTGGACGAGTGCCATCGCACCCAGGGCGGCAAGATGCACCGCACGATGAAGGCCGTGTTGCCCAATGCGGTGCTGATCGGTTTCACCGGCACACCGTTACTCAAAACCGACAGCGCGACTACCCGGGAGGTCTTTGGCGGCTACATCCATACGTACAAGTTCAACGAAGCCGTCAACGATAAGGTAGTGCTGGATTTACTGTACGAGGCACGCGATATCGAGCAGCAGCTCGGCCCAGCGAACGAGATCGACGCCTGGTTCAACGTGAAGACGCGAGGGCTGAACACGTGGCAACGGGATGCTCTGCGAGAGCGCTGGGGCACGATGCAAACCGTACTGAGCTCGCGCAACCGCATGGATCGTGTCGTAGCCGATGTCCTGTTCGATTTTTCCGTGAAGCCTCGGTTGAACGACGGATGCGGCAACGCGATACTGGTGGCGTCGAGCATCTACGAGGCATGCAAATACTATGAGCTTTTCAGCAGGACTCCGCTACGCGATCACTGCGCAATCGTGACTTCGTTTACGCCGCAAAACCAGAACATGACGGCAGAGGACACGGGGGCGAACTCGCCTACCGATAAGCAATACATTCTGGACACGTATCAGGCGTTGCTTCGCGACGTAACGCCGGTGCAGCGAAAGAGCAAGGCGGAGACGTACGAGGATGCAGCCAAGCTGCAGTTCAAGGACGAGCCGGCTCGCATGAAGCTGCTGATCGTGGTGGATAAGCTGCTAATCGGTTTCGACGCACCCGGCTGCACGTACCTCTACATCGACAAAGAGATGCGGAACCACGGCTTGTTTCAGGCAATTTGCCGTACAAACCGCTTGGACGATGCCACTAAAGATTTCGGCTACATCGTCGACTACAAACGGCTGTTCGGGAGCGTGGCACAGGCGCTTCAGGTGTATACAGCGGACCTTGAGGAACAGACCCCGGGCACAGCCGATTCAGAGGTACTGATGCAGACGCGGTTAGCGAGCGGCCGCAAGCAGCTCGACGCCAGCATGGAGCAGATTGCCCTCTTGACGGAGCCGGTCACGCCCCCAAAAGGCGAGCTGGAGCAAATCCTGTTTTTCTGCGGAAACTCTGAGATTGCCTCTGAGTTGGAGGAGCGAGCCCCGCTCCGCACGCACCTCTACCGGCAAGCTGCGGTCCTTGTGCGCGCCTACGCAAACATGAAAGATGAACTTAGGGAAGCGGGGTACAGCTCGGAGCAGGTCGCAGAGATTAGCCGTTTCGTGAATCACACCGTAAAGCTGCGGGACACAGTTCGCCATGCCAGCCAAGAGACGTTGGACCTGAAAGCCTATGAGAGTGACATGCGACACCTAATCGACACGTATGTTGAGGCTGCGAGACCGCAACGGATCTCCAACTTCGGGGACCGTTCCTTATTGGAGATCATCGCTGCACAGGGGGTGAGCGCGGGCATCGACTCTCTCCCTGATGGCGTCCGAAATGATCCTCGCGCAGTGGCGGAAGTGATCGCGAACAACGTGCGCCGAAAGATTGTGCAGGAAGGCGTAACCGACCCAGCTTTCTTTGAATCAATGTCACAGCTGCTGGCGGAGATCGTCGCGGCTCTTCGGGCTAGATCAATCGACTACCGTGAGTTCCTGCGACAGGCAGCCGAGCTTGCCGTACGTGTGCAGAATGGTTCTGGGTGGGGTATGCCGGTGGCGATGGACACATCAGGAAAGCGTGCACTCTACAGCAACTTAGGGAGGAATGAAGATAACGCTTTACGGATCGACACGGCTGTCCTAGGTAGTCGGCAAGACTCGTGGCGTGGCAACATGGCAAAAGAGCAGCTCGTTAAGCGAGCGATTGCCGAACATCTTGAGAGTGACGCGGAGGTGGAACGCATCTTCGCCATAGTCAAGGAGCACTACTGATGACCGAAATGCTCCAGGTCGGCACACTCAGCGTTGGCGTCGTGCGCAGGCCGATAAAGAACATGCATCTAAGCGTCTTTCCGCCGAACGGACGGATCAGCATCTCGGTCCCAGAAAACACGAGAACGGACCTCATTCGCGTGTTTGTGCTTGGTAAATTGGCGTGGATTCGAAAACACCAGGCCGGGTTCGAAGAGCAGCCACGTGAGCCTGTCCGTGAGTACGTGGCACGGGAGAGCCACTCTGTATGGGGCAGACGGTATCTTCTCGATGTGGTCGAAACGGACGAGAGATCGCGGATGCTTCTTTCGGCCACTAAGTTGACGATGTACGTCAAGCCGGGAAGTGGAAGAGATGCGCGTGAGGCGCTCCTCGACAAATGGATGCGAGACCTCGTTCGGGAAGCTGCGACGCTCCTCTTGCCTCGGCTCGAAGCTTTGGTGGGTGTTCGGGTCCATAGGCTGTTTGTGCAACGTATGAAGACCAAATGGGGAAGTTGCAATCACGAGCAGCAACACATTCGCCTGAACTCAGAATTAGCGAGACAGCCACGCTCCTCGCTGGAGTACATCCTGCTCCACGAGATGCTGCACCTAATCGAGCCGACACACAATGCGAAATTTCAGCAACTTCTCGGCAAATATGCCGCTGGATGGCGGGAAGAACGCCGATCTCTGAACGCCAGACCTGTAAGACATCACGCTTGGTGATGTGCTTATGATCGCTGCGCTCGGATCAGCAAAGCTGCCCAACAATGGTTGATGTCTGGTACAGCAGCGGTACACGCGTCAGCTTTTCCACAGAAGGGGTATTTGCACTAAATTACGGTCGCTCAACTACTTGCGCCTACGCTGCCTTACGGTTCCATCTGTTTTCTTTTGTTAGACTTGCGGTATTCTCCAGCAACTCAAAATCCGCCGAGGGCAACCTCGTGGGGGTTCGACCCCCCCTCCCGGCACCAATAAAATGAATGGTTTATCAATGAACGCATCTTTGAATGCGTTTTTCTGTGCCCAAACTGTGCCCAAAGTGAAATGCATGATTTGATTGGTCCCTAAGTCGCCGCTTGGAGTCTTCGCTTTTCACTTGCTACAGTTTTCTTCGGGTTTCGAGAGGCTAAGAAAATGAAGACATGTAAAGGACAGTTCAGCGCCGATTACGGTGGCGATCTTGCGTGAAGGATTGCAAAGTACGGGATGGTCTGCGTCGAGACTTTTCCCACATATATTTGCACGGGATGCGGTCGCGCTGGACTTCCGGCTCAGAATTACGGCGGGGAGTGGATTCCCGAATCGCACACTTCGCCACCGCGCAAGGGTGTGAATCCCTCGGGCAATCGCGCTACTACAAGAGGTAGAATTCCGCGCACCATTCGCTCCGCGCCGGATGAATATAACGCCGAGAAAGGCTACGCCAGCCGCCGAAGTTAATGATCACGCCGCCCGCGATTCCCGCTTAGCGTAGATTGCGGACCGCAATGTGGCGGAGACCGATCTTGAATCTGGGGCCGCCATCGAAGCTGTTTACAATGAACCATTGCCAGATTCCTGCTTCTAGACTGCCTCGGAGAGCAAGACTCTGTACCTGGGAGCCTGAATGCCTGATCCGCGCGAACTGCTGGTTTGCCTGCTGGACTACATCAAAGAGCAGACGAAGGAAGTTGACCCGAAGGGATACCGGCTCGCGTCTTCGAAGGGATTCCTTCGCAGGAGAGGCGATATTGCGGGCCTGCCAGGTGTCGAGTTCGACATTCGCCTTGCCGGGGATCATGTTTGGTTGCGGGTTCCAAGGCTGGCCGCCGAGGCACCACCCGATCCGCCCAAGAGTCACAAAGGCCTACTCAAAGTCAGTTCCGATCCTACGGGCGTTCTGCCATCGCTTGATGATGCTGCGCTCACGCGATGGATGAATCGATCAATCCAAGCTCTCAAAGCCCAAGACTCTCCGACTGATGAGGACATTGCCCGATTGGAGGCACAGCACAGGGTTAATGCCGCCCAAGCGTTGTCCACGTACACCGTAGCTTGGAAGTCATGGGCGGCGGCTGAGCAGCCACGTCGAATGGCGATTGGTCTCTATGGCGATCTTTTTACGCTCATGCACCAAATGGAAGCTGAGCAAACCAGCAAGCCGCAAGAATTGATTTGGGGTGTTGGGGTCTCATCGTGGCAGCTTGAGGCTGAGAAAGAACAGATTTCTTTTGAGTACCCGCTTCTGACTCAGACTATGGAAATCACCATCGACGATCAAACGATGGCGATTGATCTGCGCCCCCGTGCTACCGATACGCGCGTTGAACTGGACGCCTTTGTCGCCTGTCAGGTCGTCGGCGCTATTGAGGTCGAGCGGGCTGCCACCGCTCATCTTGCCAAGCACAAGGACAGTCCGGTTACACCTTTCGACCCAGGAAGCTATACCGATGTCCTGAAGCTCATTGCCGGGAACCTGGATAGCGAGGGTGCGTACCGTGAAGTTCTGGCGCGGGGTGAACTCGTCCCGGTACCGGGCAAGCATCTTGTCGTCACGGATGCTTGGGTCCTAATGTCTCGTCCACGCGCTATCAATTACCTCCTCGATGATCTTAAAAGGCTACAGAACAAGTTGGAGGACGGCTGTGAGATTTACGGTGGGCCGCTTTCGCTTGTCACGCCGCCGTCAGACCAGCCGATTGAGTTCGAACCCATCAGCTTTCGAGGGCTATCTAGCCGAGGAAGCAGTGCTGGTGGAACTCCCGAAGAGCTGTACTTCCCCCTGCCGTACAACGATGAGCAGGTAACCATTGTGCAGCGGCTCAAACGCGCTGCCGGTGTCACAGTACAGGGGCCGCCGGGAACCGGCAAGACCCACACCATCGCAAATGTGATTTGCCACTACCTCGCAACGGGCAAGCGTGTACTCGTTACTTCACGAGGCGAAGCTGCCCTCGGCGTCCTGCAAGAGAAAATTCCTGAAGAAATTCGCGCCTTGACAGTTTCGCTGCTCACGAGCGATCGGGAAGGTATTCGGCAGTTCCAAGGTTCCATCGAGGCGATCCAGCATCGTGTATCCCAAATTAACCCGGAACTGACGCGCCAAGCAATTGCGCGAATCCAAAGCTCGATTGATCGTGCCCACTCGGAGCTAATCACCATCGACCGCAAGGTCGATGAGATTGCCCTTCAGCAACTCTCGACAGTGGAAGTTGACGGTGTGCCGATGCGTGCCCAGGCGCTCGCAGAATTGGTGCTTTCGGGGCTTGAGCGGTATGGCTGGTTCGAGGACTCTATCACCCTCTCGCCTGAACACGCGCCTCCTCTCTCGTCAGATGAGGCGGGGCGACTCAGGGAAGCACGCAGGAGGCTTGGGAAGGACCTTGTATATGTCCAGGCGCGGGCGCCTTCCGCAGATAGCTTCCCTTCGGTATCGACTATCGGAGACCTGCATGATGTGCTCGTCAAGAGGGAGATCATCGAAAACGAGGTTCGTAAAGGCGATCTACTGCCTCTCAAAGCAAATACTCCAGAGGTGCTAGGTGCAGCCCGCAACCTGCTCGTACTCGCAGATGAAATGCTCGGCATTCTCACTGAGTTGGAGGAGTTCGGCGATGAATGGCCTTTCGATTTGCGTGTCAAGTGCCGGCAATCGTCATTCGCCTCCGAACGTGCCGCGCTGGAATCCTTATTCGATGATCCTGACGCATTCATTCATGCACGAGCGGAGTTTCTGAAAACTCCGATTGTGTTTCCCGAGGCCGGATTGAATGACGCGAAAACGGTTGAGGCTGTTGCTCGTGCTGTCGATACCGGCAAGCCGTTCGGTTTTGTCTCGCTTGGTGCCTCCGATGCTAAAGGTCATATAGCCGCGATTCGTATCGAAGGCCGCCCGCCCTCGACTTCAGAGGATTGGACGAAGGTGCAGAGATGGCTCGCACTTCACTTGCAAGTCCTCACCTTCAATACGCGGTGGAACGAGCTACACCAACTCCTCTCTGTGCCGTCGCTCAGCGGAGGCATCGCTGGACTTCGCCAGCTTGAGGTTGTCGCAACGACCGCGCGAAAAGCCCACACGCTGGCGACCCATTTTGATACACACTTTTTGAGGGATACACGGGATGTCTTTGAACGGACGCCCCAGACATCCTCTAGCATCACACGCGCTGACTTGGAATTGGTTCGTCAGCAGTTGTTGCGCCATCTGACCTTCGCCGAGATGTCCCGAGCAGCAGTGCAACTGAGCGACTTTCAAGAAAAGCTTGCGAGCAAATCTGGCCCAATATCGGACGCCCTTCGGCTGTTTGTTGAAAAGACTCTGGGCAACGGTGAACTACCTAAAGAACGTGTCTGCGCTCAATATGCAGAACTCATGGAGGAGATGCGGCGCATTGCTGCGCTTGCCAATGATCTTTCATTTGTTCATGAGTTCGCGCGACGGCTTGGAGCAGCAGGGGCTCCCAAGTTAGCAACAAGCGTTCGTACTTTACCAGTTGCAGAATCGGGCGAAGATATCGTCTTCCCGACAACATGGCGAGAGGCATGGAATTGGGCTCGCGTTCGCACTCATCTTGACGCGATTGAGGCGAGGGATGAGCTCTTGACTTTGGCAAGGCGGAGGCGAGAGGTAGAGACCGGACTCGCGAGGTTTTATCAAGAGATGGTCGCCAAAGCGGCATGGCTGGCGACGAAGAAAAACGCGACGCCGAAAATCTTGCAGGCCTTAGCCGGGTATGCCACTGCCATCCGGCGCATCGGTCAGGGGACTGGACCGAATGCGACTCGCTATCGTCGCGATGCGCGGGAGATGATGTTCGACGCGGCTGGTGCGGTGCCTTGCTGGATTATGAATCACAACCGAATCTCGGAGGCAATGCCCGCTGACATCGGTGCATTTGATTTGGTTATCGTAGACGAGGCAAGCCAGTCGGATTTGTGGGCTTTGCCCGCGATCTTGAGAGGTAAGAAGATTCTTGCAGTCGGTGATGACAAGCAGGTATCTCCAGACGGCGGATTCATTGACAGCAGCCGCATTCAAGAACTGCTAGACCGATTCCTAGTCGATCAACCATATAAGTCTGAGATGACACCCGAGAAGTCGCTCTATGATCTCGCTGCAAGGGTATTCGCCGCCGATCAGGTAATGTTGCGAGAGCACTTTCGCTGCGTGCCTCCAATCATTGCTTACTCAAACCGAACCTTCTACCAGAACCAAATTCTTCCTCTGCGAATTCCTCGGGCATCCGAGAGGATCGAACCTCCACTTGTTGACCTCTATGTAGAGGGCGGTGTCAGGGATCATCACGACCGGAACGATTGTGAAGCGCAAGCAATCGCAGACGAGATTGAAGCGATCCTGAAAGATGAAAGATTTGCAGGTCGAACGATTGGCGTTGTGTCTCTGCTTGGAACGGATCAAGCTAAGCATATTGACTCTGTTGTGAACCAGAGATGTGATGCGGCGGAATTGCATCGCAGGAAGTTCTTGTGTGGTGATGCCCGCACATTCCAGGGCAGTGAGCGGCACATAATGTTCTTGTCTTTAGTTGTAGACCCCACCAGTTGTAAAGCGCTTTCAGGCAATATGTTCGATCAGAGATTCAACGTAGCAGCTAGCCGTGCGCAAGATCGAATGTACCTTGTCCGATCTGTCACTGCGTCTGACCTCTCAGACAAAGATTTGAGAATGACATTGCTGTCGCATTTCGATAAGCCGCTCGTCATGAATACGGAGGAGACGGCGCGACTTATCGACCTCTGTGAATCAGGATTCGAACAGCAGGTTTACACGGAGTTGAGCACTCGCGGATACCGGGTGATTCCGCAAGTGAAAACTGGTGCGTACCGAATCGATATGGTGGTCGAAGGCGCTGGCGATATCCGTCTTGCTATTGAATGTGACGGCGACGAATTTCATGGGCCAGATCGTTGGCAGCACGATATGAATCGACAGCGCATTCTTGAACGTGCGGGCTGGGTTTTCTGGCGTTGCTTCGCTTCGACGTGGACATTGCGAAAAGACGAAGTCTTGTTTGAGCTGCTTCAGCGGTTACACGCAATGGGAATTGATCCTCTCGGCGCGGTGGAACGAGCAAGTACGTCGGTTGAGAAGCGTACTTGGAGGCACCCGGTAGAGGAGGCCTTAGTGAGTGCGCCTCAGAGCGGACTATTGCATCTCTAACTTCTTAAGGGCATCTGCAATATCTGTCTGCGAGACGATGGCATAGCGCTCGAATACGCTACGAGTGCGCCAGCCTCCGATCTTCATAATGACTCCTTCCGCGATCCCGGCACGACGCAGATTGCGAGCCGCAGTGCGGCGCAGATCATGGAAGAGAAGACCCGGCACTCCGGCAGACCTACAGGCGTTCGCCCACGTCTCGCGGAAGTCCCTTACCGGCTTCCCATCGGGGCGGGTTAGCACCGAGGAATCCGTAGACTTCCCGGCGACACATTGAGTCAGCAGAGTATGGATGTTCGCGGTCATTGTCACCTCGCGTCCGTCCTTGTTTTTTGTGGTGCCCGGTTCCAAGCGAATCGTCCTTGCGGCGACATCGATTTGGCCCACCTTGAGGTTGATGAGTTCGCTGATTCTCCACCCGTATGTCCGCCCCATCTCGACTATCGTTTGGAACCAGAGATCGGTGCAGTATGCGATCAGCTTTTTGTACTGTGCGTCTTCGAGGAAGCCGGTACGGATGTTGTCCTCAGTGAGCTTGGGGAATTTGGGCAGACGGAAGACCTTCGGCGGTGTGGCGAACATGCCGATGCGGAACATCCGCTTGAGCGCAGCCATCTCGCGATTGATCGTCGCATTCGAGGCGTGTTCACTCTGGCGATGGTCAACGTATTTCGCTACCAGATCGCTTGTGACTTCCATGACCCGGCGCGATCCGAAGAACGGTTCGATGTGCAGCCGCCAGCGGGTCTGTACATCATCGGTCGTCTTGCGCCCGTTGATGCGGTAATCGCGGAAGAGATCGTCGGCCAATTCGCCCACAGTGATGCGCTCATGAGTAGGTCCGACGAAGGTATTGGTGCTGATTTCAGCAAGACGTTTGCCCAAGATTCTAGTCGCAACGCGCTTGTCTTCGGTGCGTGTCGATTCACGGAATGACCTGCCGTTGCGGTGGTACTTAATCCACCAAATTGCGCTGCCTTCGCGTTGATACAAACTGCCGGTTCCACGTGGACGGGCCATCTGGATTCCTCCCTCTAAGCAGGGGCGACACGTTAGCTGGCGAACAGATCAATAGCGGTGTGTTTATGGCGCTCAATATAGGCGTCGAGGTCACGGAGATCAAAGAGGAAAGGAGTACCTTCGCCGTCTTGCACGAAGGGCAATCCACCATCTTGGACCAAGCGCCGCAGCTTCCATTCGCTGATGCAGAGATAGTCGGCAGCTTGCCTCGTTCGGAGGAGGCGACGGTGATGATGCGTTGGTGATGGTGGAAAACGCTGCATAGGGGAAGACCCTCCAAACTGCCGCTATTGACAATCTAACGCGACGTAAGTATGTTATCAAATTGTATGACATACAAAATTGTGCAAGACAGTAAGGAGGCAATTAATGGTGCGTGAGCGGGAGACTTCCCAGAGCAAAACACAGGAAAAACAGCAGAAGACTCTCTCCGTTCGGATTTCTGATGCTCTCCACGAGCGATTAGAGCGAGTTCGGGACGTGCTCTCAGTTCGGGGCGGGGTCAGGTTGTCCACATCAGAGGTCGCCAAGCAGCTCTTGGAAGCGGCGGACGAGGAACGGCTGGAGTTGATCGAACTAATGCAAAAGCCGACTGAAGGACTGACCCTGATTCGGGAAAAGCACAGCCAGGGACTTCAACTGTCGAAGAGCGAATGGACCTGCCTTGCTTACTACGTTCATCAGGGCATGGAGTGGTTCACTGGCACCTACACACACGTCTCCCCTGAATCGTACATCGGAGTGGTGAATGCGTTCCTGGCGGTCTATGCTTTGACTCCCCAGGCGCCGGGGCGCGATGCAGAGTATTACCTCGGCAATTTGGATGTCAGAGAGTCCGTCGGAACAAGTCCAGTCACGCCCGAAGAAGTGGTGAAGGCTGCTGCCCTCTGCATCCACAAAGTGAAGACTGCGAAGAAGCCTTTCACGCCGGTGTATGCCGGGAGGAATCTATACGCGCTTCTCGATGGTGAACGACTCACGAACATTCCCTCGCTCAATAAGGCTCTCTCCCCGTTTTGGCCTGTGCTCTGGAGGCTTGCAGCGAGGGGACACTTCAGGGTCTGTAATGCCCCTCTGCGTGTTCCGAGAAATCCCGGAGAGGAACACTTTATTGATAACTCGCTGCTGCCTCCTGTATCTGAACCAATCGGCGACGGCCAGTATTCCCTTTCGTTCTCTACGCTCGACAACACTGACCTCTCGATCTTGCTTGTCTTTCCCGGCACACGAGGAACAATGTATCCGATCACGACATACCCGATGATCGCGCGCTTTAGGGCGATGTTGTTTGGTCTCAAAGCGGATGCTGAATGGCAGCACTGGAACAGCGACTTCTTCCATGCCTACACGAGCAAGAATGGCGACGAGATAGATGCCTCATTCCGAGCAAACGATAACGGCATCACTTTCGGCTTCTCTCCGCAGGATTGGGCTGCGTTGAAAAACTTGTTTACGAAGGCTTGGAATACGCCGGAGGTCAGCCGCGTCTGGGATAAGTTGACTCAGGAATATGGCGAGCTATGAGGAACGGTGCTTCGCACCGGAAGTATAAGGACACGCCACCCCAGATTGGGTGCCGCACAGGAACCTTAGTTGCCGTGCGGTAACTACAGGCAGGACTTGGATTTCGACGCTACCTGCATTTCTTGCTCGGAGCATCAGTACCGCACGGTAACTGCTTGATTTTTGGTTCGTCATGAATATCACGTCGGCAAGAGGAAACCCGTATGGTGAAGCTCGCACTGCGCAATAAATCTGTCGGAACGAAGGTCACAGCGGCTGAGTTTGATGCCTTGGAAAGGCGAGCACACGCGCAGAAGTTGACCCTTTCAGAGTGGGTGCGAACAGAGTTGCTGGACACCAAGAAGGACGACGGGAATGAGGTATTGCTCGGAGAACTGTTGGCTCTGCGAGCCATCCTGATAAATCTTCTCTTCTCGCTCGGGAAGGGTGAGAGATTGACGGCCGAGGCAATGAAAGACCTGATCGAGCGTGCAGATCGAGACAAGGCAAATCGCGCAGCCGGACGGCGAACGGACGGAGGACTGTCCGTTCGCAATGCCGCAGCTGAATAGGAAATGAGGGCCTAAGTATGTCGGAATGGGGACGGAAGGAATACTCGAAAGCATGGCCGAGCCGGACGCCGGTTTGGACGTGGACGGCAACGCTGCCATCGCTGGCTTTCTTCGTCGGGATGCTGACACTCAAGTACGAGGTGAGCTGGACGGCGGCGGAGCGTCTGTATCTCAAACACACGATGGGCGAGGCACGATTGCCGGAGATACGCGCCGAGTTCGGGCGGCGGGTTGAGGCGTCGGAACTGATCGAGGTGGCGCGGCTGGGCGCACGTTCACAACTCGCGAGATGCAAGGCTACGAGCGCGAGCTGATTGACCGGATGAAGTTGAGCCAGGGCAACCGTGAGGTATTGGCGGACGGCAACGTACGGCAGCAGACGATGGAGCAGCATCCGCATCTGAGCTTGAACCAGCGGAATGCCGTCGATACGGTGCTGACAAGCCGCGACCAGATGATGGCTTTGGAGGGCGTTGCCGGAGCCGGGAAGACAACTTCTTTAGCTGCTGTTCGTGAGGCTGCTGTGACTGCGGGCTACGAGGTCGAGGGGCTTGCGCCGACATCGCGGGCTGCACAGAAACTTGGCGAAGCGGGCATGGAAACCCACACGTTGCAGCATCATCTCGCTCGTGGAGACAGGGCCGACGACGACCAGAAACGGCTCTATGTGATCGACGAATCAAGCATGGCGAGCACCAAGCAGATGCACACGTTCATCGAGCGGCTAAGGGAAAATGACCGTGTCCTCTTCGTGGGTGACACGCGGCAGCATGAGGCGGTGGAGGCCGGGAGGCCTTACGCGCAGTTGCAGGAGGCGGGGCTTCGCACGGCGCGTCTTGACGAGATCATCCGGCAGAAAGACCCTGCTCTGAAGGAGGTTGTCGAGCAGCTTGCGAGAGGCGAGATGTGGGATGCCATCGGCAATCTCAACGAACAGGGGCGGGTGCATGAGATCGGCGACCGGCAGGAGCGCATCGCGAGATTGCCCGCGAGTATGTGTGTTCGCCTCAGAACACGTTGGTCGTCTCGCCCGACAATGAAAGCCGCCGCGAGATCAACCAGCACATCCATCGAGCCATGCAGGACACCGGCCAGGTGAAGGGTGAAGAGCACCGAGTCCATGTGCTCTACGCACGACAGAACATCACTGGAGCCGACCGGCAATGCGCGCGGAATTACGAGCGGGGCGACGTAATCCGCTACTCGAAGGGGTCGAAGCCGCTGGGCATCGAGGCGGGGGAATATGCGCGTGTGGCCCGCACCGAGGCGGAAAACAACATTGTCACGGTGTCGCGGCGCAACGGTGAGGAACTGAGCTACGACCCGCGCCGGTTGCAGGGCGTGACGGTCTATCGCGACACCGAACGCACGTTTGCAGAGGGTGACCGGGTGCAGTTGACCGCGCCTTATCACGAGCAAAAGCTAGCCAATCGTGAGCTCGGCACGGTAGAGCAGATCGACGGCGGCGGCAACCTGAAATTGAAGATGGACTCGGGTGTGAGGTCGAGTTCAACGCGCGACAGCATCCGCATCTCGACTACGGCTATGCGGTGACAAGTCACAGCAGCCAGGGCCAGACAGCAGACCGGGTGCTCATCCACGTTGACTCCGAACAGGCGCACGGTGAGCTGCTGAATAGCCGCATGGCGTATGTCTCCGTCTCTCGGGCGCAGTACGACGCACAGATTTACACGAACGACGCGGCAACGCTGGGCCAAGAACTGAGCCGAGATGTATCGAAGTCGGTTGCTCTTGAGGATGTGATCATCACGAAGAGCCTTGACCCTCAGCCGGTACAGCAAGTCGTAGAACAGCTTGGATTGGGTTTGAACCTTTAGTGGTGTTGCAATACGTCATCCTTTATAATCAACTAATGATGTTTTGAGACAATCGACGATGACAAGCAACATGGTGAAGACGATGCGATATGTCGGCAAGCACGGGATCGTCAGACCCCGCGATCTTGAAGCGCTTGGCATCCCGCGCGAATATCTCCTGCGTCTGTACCGGCGAGGCAAACTCATCCGAACTGGTCGCGGCGTCTACACTCTACCCGACGCGGCCATTACCGAGAGACATTCCTACGCTGAGGTGACGAAGCGGGTTCCGGGAGCCGTTCTATGCCTTCTGACTGCGCTTGCTTTCCACGAGATCACGACAAAGAATCCATCGTCGATATGGATTGCCCTGGGGAAGGGAGCCAGAACACCCGCGCTGGAGTCTCTTTCGCTAAGGATTGCTCGGCTATCCGGGCCATCCCTCACAGAAGGCATTGAGACCCATCGTGTCGAGGGCGTTTCTGTCCGTGTTTACTCCGCCGCAAAGACCGTCGCGGACTGCTTTAAGTTTCGTAACAAGATCGGTCTCGACATCGCAATCGAGGCTCTACGAGATTGCCTTTCGCAGAGGAAGGCGAGCATCAATGACATCTACCGCTACGCTAAGATTTGCCGCGTCAGCAATGTCATTCGCCCATACATGGAGGCCCTATGACGCGAGAACCCAACAAGAATCCGGCGGCATCCATCCGAGCCAAGCTCCTCTCCCTCTCCCGCGAGAAGGGCGAAGACTATCAGAGAGTGCTCGGCAGATTCGCCGTTGAAAGATTCCTTTACCGGTTGGGCATTTCGACCTATAGAGATCGCTTTGTACTCAAAGGCGCAACGCTCTTTACACTGTGGACCGGGGAGACACACCGACCAACGAAGGACTTGGATTTGCTCGGCTGGGGTTCTTCAGCCATCGTTGACGTAGAACTAAGTCTTCCGTGACATCTGCGAAATCGCGGAGGACGACGGCATTGTCTTTGATAGTCAATCTGTCGAAGGGACGACCATCAAAGAGAATGACGAATACAACGGCGTTCACATCAGGTTTCGCGCTGAACTCGCTGGGGCACAGATCACGTTGCAGGTCGATATCGGATTTGGCGATGCGGTTTTCCCGGAGCCTGAGTTGGCGACTTCCCTGTACTCCTGCCAATGTCAGCGCCGATTATTCGAGCTTACCCACGGGAGGCGTCGATTGCGGAAAAGTTGCACGCGATGGTTCAACTCGACATCCGCAACAGCCGCATGAAGGACTTTTACGACATCTGGTTTACGGCGAACACATGGACATTCAGGTTGGAATCCTTGCGTAATGCAATCGCGCTGTCCTTCCAGCGGCGCGGTTCGGTGATGCCGAATGGCGTCCCATTTGCGCTCACCGACGAGTTATTGACCGATAGCCAGAAGATGCAGCTATGGAAGGCTTTCGCGGGACGCCTGAATGCCGGTGATAAAGCCCTCACTTTAGACGAAGTAGGGGCTGTTCTCCGTGCTTTCCTTGTGCCGTGTCTTTCATCCGTATGACCAAACTCAAAAACCCTGAGTTCTGGAAATGCTTGAGCTTCGGACCAGCAGGGCCCTTCTTTCCTCGCGCGCCTGCATCTGTGTCCCTCCCCTTCAGGTGCGCCGACCGCTGATTCTGAGATCCCTTCACAAGAGTTCATCATTCTTCTTCCCCGATCTACGCGGCCTGCACGGGTTTTTGACCGAGTTTCGGCTTCGCGGGATGATCCCTCTCGCCATTGTGGCGAATGAAGGAAACTCTGACTGACGAGGATTGACATGACCGGACCAGCAATATTGCAACGGCGTCTCTTTCGCACTAAGGAAGCGGCCAACTACCTTGCGATGAGCGAGTGGAAGCTCAGACGGCTCATTCAGGATGGATCTGTTCCTCACATCCAGGATCAAGAAGCGGCCCATTCCTGCTTGACCTTAACGATCTGGACAACTACATCGAGAGCCGCAAGTCGACTGGGGAGCACGATCTTGTCCCCCACAAAGCCGCGGTGGCTACTACAGGGCGCCGAGTTGAACCTGACCAACATCGGAGGCGCATGTGAGCCGAATGCGAGGATCAGGAGGACTGTTCCGACAGAAGACAAGTTCCATCTGGTGGATCAAGTACTACAAGAACGGTAAACCTTATCGTGAGAGCACCGGCACGTCGAACAAGACCAAGGCGGGTCCCGCTGGCGTCGAGCGCACGCTCGATGGAGCGGCCGAGGCAGCCGTCGATTGGCGGGAGTTGCTGCGCCGGGCCTGAACCAGATATTCGAGGGTAAGATCGTCGACCCCGAGCATGGGATTCAGGCTCTGACAGCTCTTCTTGCACTTGGCAGCACCGCCAAGCCTGCCCCCGCCGAAGCGAGCCTCTTGCCTTGCCACGTCCATGCATTCTTCCGCGGTCTACCTGGTCTCTGGGTATGCATGGATCCCGACTGCAACAAAGGGCCTGGGGAAAGTCCTGTAGGAAAAATGTATGCCCAGCCAATGGACAAATGCGAATGCGGCGCCCGGGTCCTCGAATTATTCACGTGCAGAAACTGCGGCGCACCGTATGCACGGGCCTATACCGATAATCTCGAGAGCCCAACCTTTCTCTGGTCCGATCCTGGTCATTCCATTGGTCTCGTAACTGGCGAGAAATCGGAGCTTGTTGCGCTCGATCTCTTCCTTGCGGAGCCGGTCTCTGAAGAGGTGGAACCCGCCGACTACGATTTGCTGACCGGCCGCCTCAATCCGAAAAATCCAGGAGAGCGGAGCAGAACCGTGTATCTAAAGCGAGATCGTGTGGCCGTGGTCGGGGATGACGGTGAACCGGAATTCCACGGTCCAGAAGCGGCGCTCGGTGAGTTTAGACCTTGCGCCGTGTGCGGCGAACAGGCACGATTCGGAACCTCTGCACAGGACCACCAGACAAAGGGGGATCAACCTTTTCAGGCGCTGATCGCCCAACAGCTTCAAATCCAGCCGCCTAGTCCGGTGAAGGCTACGCCGCTGGCTCCACTCCGCGGCTGCAAGGTGTTGATTTTCTCCGATTCTCGACAGACGGCAGCCCGTCTTGCCCCAAATCTGCAACGGTACTCAACTCAGGAGGCGCTGCGTCCGCTGATCTGTTTTGGATTTCGTGAATTCCAGAACGATCCGCAATTGAATACCCTCGTCTCGTTGCATGACCTCTATCTTGCGGTGCTCTTCGCCGCACATGAAATGGGAGTTCGGCTCCGACCTGAGTTAAAACCCGGTGAGGATTTCAACGCGGATCGTACCGTGGCGGAATATGTTGCTGGCGATCGCAGTGCGGCCGCAAAACTTAAGGTGTTCCTTGAATTGCGTTCGGCCAGAGTGCCGGAATCGCTGCTAACCAGCATATGCGATACGCTGACCCACACCTTCTATGGTCTTGAGGCACTGGGACTGGGTTCCATCATAGAGAGTCCGGACTTCAGCACCAAGATCGACGCTTTAGCTGATATTCCTGGGGTTGCGACAACCAGCGATCAGAAGCGCGCGCTTGCCCGACTGTGGCTCAGAGGCTGGAGTAAACGCGGGTTCTGGCTTTCAGGAATGCCCGCAGCCTGGGAAGCGACACGAGTGAAGTACGCTTCGGGCAAATTCACCAGTTTGAACAACATATTGACCGACACCTCTGGGCCCAAAATCTTCTTAAGCTCATTTGTTAGTTGCGCTAGGCAAATTGGACGGAGCGTTCCAGCAACTTCGCATTTCGCAGTCCATGAATACTTTTCGGGGCAGCAGAAGCTAGCTTGTGCGAGATTGAAGTACTTGAGCGGTCAGCTTCAAGACGGCACATGCGACCCCTCCTTCGTGAATGAGTATGGCGAAGTTCCAAGCAGGGCTCTTTTGATCCAGGCCAACATTGAGCTAAGGCTCGGAAAAATACAAGAGGCAAGGGGATTCTGCTGAAGGAATCCTGCGGCAGCCGAATGGCACTCCGGTATCAACGGCTGAGGTCGCTGAGATCTTCGGACTTGCTGGTGACCAAGCCAAAGCGGAAAGTTTTTGTAGAGCGGTTTGATCTTCTTGATCCTGAGGCGCTTGTCAGCAAGGTTGGTCAAGCTCGTCTTTGCATCGCTATCAAGAGACCTGAACACTGCGAAGACGTTCTGGCCTAAGCAATACGAAGGAAAGAGCCTCAAGTCTGTGCGCTTGGTGTCGATCCGAGGTTCGATGCAATTCGTTCAGAACCATTCTTTCAGGATCTGCTCTCTAATGGCGACGGCGATAACAGACTTCAGACGGGAAGCGCGCCCCACAACCGCTTCCCCGGCGGATCGCATGCCTGACGTGTTCGAGAAATTTCTCACGCCAAATCGTAGGGAGCCTTCCACCTTCCGGCAAGGTGAAACCCTCACGTTTTACCGTAATGCCATTTAGGCCCGGTTCGCGCCCAGAATCCGTCCGGCTAGCGCTTGTGTGTAACCGTTACATAGGCCCGCTCGACTCAATCGTCGGCTATCGCGTTCACTACGCAGGACGAACTTGTGAATCCTGCGTTAGGCACCTGGAGGTACCCTACCGTCGCACATTCTCGCGGCGTAATATTTATATATTCTCTATGGCGACCGAATACAAACGAGGGAGTGAAGTTCAAGATGACCCACGCTGGCTGCTCGTTCACCGTGCGGTGAAATCTGATACGTTCGCACGGACGCCCCGCCTCGCGGAGTTCCTGACGTTTGTCTCGGAGCGAACGCTTACCGGGCGGGTCAACAGCACCAACGAACAGGAGATTGCAGTCAAGGCATTTGGACGGGAGTCGGGATACCTGCAGTCCGACGACAACATCGTTCGTGTGAACGCCTCTCGTCTTCGTCAACGCTTAGACGAGTATTTCTCTTCCGAAGGGACTGGCGAGACCCTCCGAATCTCCCTCCCCAAAGGACGATACATACCCGAGTTCGTTACGGTGCCCATACCTCAGATTACCGAAGACGCCTCTCCAACCGACACTCTGGCGGTCGAGGACACGAACAGGGACGCACGACGGGCAAACGATCATCGGGCCACCATTTTGGGGGCGATCTCGCTCCTGCTCCTCTGCATCGTGGGCGTTTTGCTCTTCGCTCTTCACGCGCGTTCCGACAGAACTCAGCCCGCTGGAAAGCAGAGTGCTACAGGTGACCGATTCTGGACGCCATTTCTTCTGGACATACCCCAGCATTGATTGTCCCTGCGGACAGCAGTCTTATCGTGTACGACCGATTGGCGCATACGACCGTGGACCTCCCGGAGTACATGAGCGGGTCTTACAGGATGGCGAAAGATCATGAAACCGACGACCAAAGGGAGGCTAGGTCGATAGCTCAAAGGCGTACGGTCGCGACAGCGGATCTCTCATTCGTGACGACTTTGCAGAAGATGTCCGACGCGGCAGATGGGCAGATCAAGGTAATTTTTGCAAGGGACCTTAGGCTACAGGATGTTCAAAACTTGAATGCCATACTCTTAGGCGCAAGAGCGTCAAATCCTTGGGTAGCTCTTTACGACTATGAGCGGCATTATTCGTTGAAGGCAGATGAAAATAACCGATGGCGTCGCATTCTAAAATGAACTCAAAGTAAGGCGAACTCCCGTCCGATCGGCGATGCTCAGAAACCAACGTGCTGAGTTGCTCCGAATTGAAGACGAAATCCATGGCGGCTTGGGCTCCCGATTCGAGAATGCCTTCAAGAATGAGCACATTGTGCCTTTGGCCGACAGTAAGAGGTCGAGCAATCGGTATGGATCCGAGAGTACGGCCTTCAGCAATGAGCCGGAACTCTTCTCCGGAGTTGAAGGCGCTGTAGAAGTCGTATCTGTTAATCAGCTTTTCCGGGAGGGCCGGGCAGCAGTGCGCCGGAGCTATTCTGCTGAAGGATCTCTCTTGCGGCAAGGGCCCGTAAAAGATCCCTGAACTCGGCTTTGTCAATCTGACTGAACGTGCCGCTGCTTACGAGAGTCGCCCAGAGTTCCTTTGCGGTGGCACCAGCCGAGACGTCGCCATGCCAACCGAGCACAGGAAAGTCGAGAGATTCGCAGAGAGTACGCAGACGCTGCGTTTGATCGTTGATCAGAGCCTTTAGAGGCTGATGCACAGGATGAAGCCGGTCTCTGATCCGTCTTGCCTTCCACCCTGGAGGAGACCGGTGAGGAGTGGAAGGAAAGCCGCTTCTGTTTTCCCCGCGGAGGTCGCGGCAGCGAGGATAACGTCGCTCTGGCCGGTGAGCAATGGAGCAATGGCCCGCTGCTGAATGGAGCGCAAAGAGGTCCAGCCCTGCGCATAGATCCATCGCTGAATCCGAGGATCAAGCAGAAGGAAGGAGTCCTCATCAGAGTTTGAAGGTGGCAAGTTCGTCATCGTCTTCGCTTAACCTTTCAAGGTCACCGCCCCGGTCAGGCTCGACGCTGTGCCCCTCGATCAAGCTTGTCCACTGGACCTCCGGGTGAGCATCGAGGATCGCCAGCAGATCGATGAAAGACGTGATCGTCGTGCGAGGCGTGCGGAAGAAGTTTTCGCCAAGCCGTTTGCTGCAGTGCTGCATGAAGGCCGGAATGCCGTTGTCGGGTAGAAGATACCGTTCGGCTTTGCCAAATGCATAGACGTCGCGAAGTTTCTCGAGGAGAAGGTAGAAGTCCTCCAGCGTGAGGGCAGTCAGCCGGACCACCGGGCCGGAAAGGTCTGCCAAGCCCGATTTCGCGAAGGTGTTCTGGGCCAGTCGCGACTGCAATGCGGGATAACTGTAGAGTCCGCGGCGCGTGTCGAGGAGGAACTCCGGCGTACCGCCCAGAATGAAGCCGATACCTTCGGCAGAGCCTTGCAGCGAATCGTTCAAGATCCGCAGAATCTGTTCGTAGTTGGAGTTCCTGGCTTGTGTGTTCGTGAGCTTGTAAAAGTTCACCAACTCGTCCAGGCAGATGAGCAGGCCGTTGTAGCCGGCAAGGCGAACGAACTTAGCGATGAGCTTTAGCTGATCATATACGGAAGCGTCATCGACGATCGTCCGGACATTGAGAACCGCGCGCGCGTCCGTGCGCGTGGAAAACTCACCACGCATCCAACGGATGGCATCGCTCTTCAATTGCTCGTTGCCGGTGTTGAATCCCCTCCAGTAGGCAATGACGACATCGGCGAAATCGTAGCCGTTCACCATCTCTGCAAGTTGCGTAGTCTGCCTACGCACGACCTGTTCCGTGGAAAGGCTGAGCAGCCCCGCCTCTTCCTGGGCCTGAACGATGAACTTTTCCAAGATTCCGGCCAGGCCGCCCCCTTCGGGCCGCGTGCGGGTCGCCGTATTGCGGGTCAGTTCGGCGAATAGCGAACGTGCCTGGCCGCCGGAGGCATGAAGGCGTCGGTCCGGATTGAGGTCAGCGTGCATCGTGACAAGCTTCTTCTCAAGCGCAATAGAGCGCACGAGGTTCAAAAAGAAGGTCTTGCCCGCACCGTATTCCCCGATCACTAAGCGAAAGGCGGATCCGCCGTCTGCGACGCGATCAATATCGGCCATGAGGGCTTTCAACTCCTCGACCCTCCCGACCTGAATAAGGTATTGGCCGAGGCGTGGGACGACTCCGGCTCGAAGAGCTTGGAGAAGTGCATCGCGTTCGCGGGGGCGGATGGTGGGCATTACTCGGCGGCCTCCAAAAGTGTTTGCTGAACGTAGATAGGATCGTCTCCCTCGACCAGGAACTCTCCGAGTCGATCGAAAGCGGCTTCGTTGATGCGTTCCAAAGTTCCATCCAGCATAATCTGCATCGACGCCGCCGACCGTAGGAGCTCTTCCCGAGACCAGGTAGCTTTGCTCATGAGCAAAGTGACGAACTGTTGATCCGTCGTGGTGAGGTCCGGAAACACTAGGAGCCCCGAATCGCTGACCGGCCGTTGAGTTGCGGCGTGAACCGTGGCGGACTGAGAGGTTAAATTCGACGTAACTGGATCGTCTTCTTCGGCGAAGACTCCCGCAAGCAGCTCGCTCACCTCACTCGACTGCTGGCGGAGGCGACTCAATCGCGACGAGTCAAGGAACTGTTCAGAGGGATGGTCCGTCGCAAACGAATGCCCCTCAGAAATGTAAGAGCAGCCGGACTCCGAACCGCTATGAAGGGTGGAATAAAGCGTCTGCTCCTCCAGAGCCAATGTCCGGTAAACCTACTCAAGCAGCTTGACCTCCTCTGGCGAGACAACGCCGTCAGAAGTTGCGATCTTTGTCAGAGCGAACGTGACCTGCTTGCGATCATCGGTAGCTAGAGCCTCAAGACGCGCCTTCAGACTCGGGAGAGCCGGAGGGTGCTGAAGCGTGAGCCGATAAACGGCACGAAGC
Source organism: Granulicella sp. (assembly GCA_965276885.1). Classification (GTDB taxonomy): domain Bacteria; phylum Acidobacteriota; class Terriglobia; order Terriglobales; family Acidobacteriaceae; genus Granulicella. The sequence goes on from OZ255702.1 coordinate 1,253,795, forward strand.
CTGGCCCGCGAATTTGGTCGCAAGCCTGCCCACTGTCGAATCAGCCCATCAACGGCGGCCGCCTCCTCGTCACTCGCGTGCCCATCGGCGATCGCAAGGCATCCCAACCCAAGCCGGAGTTCGAACGGTAGTTCATAGGAGCACCAATGAAGGCACGCGCAGCGAACAAATGCAAGAGCGCGTTGCTTGGATAGTTTACCGAATTCGGGGTGAGGCGAAATAGTCCTTCGATCCTCTGCACCTCCCGCAGCAGAGGATCGCTTTCCTCATCTGAAAGCGCCTCAGGCCTTCTAAGGTGCTGAAGAAGACGACGCTCCAAGCCTTGAAAGTACAACTTCCCGAAGCCTGGCGGCACATCGCGATCTCTGGCCCCTGCCGCCAACCACTCTAAGTAGCGAAAACGCATGTGTGGGGTAAAAGATCCGTACCGATGTGAGGAGGCGCTCTCCTCTCCGGCTTCCTGCGGTTCGCGAGTGACAGGAAGCGATGGGTCCAAGACGAACGGTTCCGAGTTCCGCTTGGCAGATCCACAGAAGAAGTAGCTTCCGGAGATGACCATACCCTGAATCATGACCGTTTCGCCGGGTAACACCCACCGAGTTTTCTTCCTGGAAGCGGGTGTAGGGTTTGCAGGAACAGGAACCTTAACCTCGTCTGTGTCCGCTGGCTGACCGATCTTGAAGATCACCAGTTTTTCCACTGGTGCTGACGGTACCAGGGCGGCGGTCCCTTCGAGAGCTCTTCCTGCCTCTCGTGCCGCTCTGACGCGATCAAGTTGCTGAATCGCCTCTGCAGCCGTTCTTGCATAGCTTGGCGGCTCCGCCCGGTGCGAAGCTGGAGATGACTGCGGGAGCGGAGGTGGACCAGGGACGAGGCGCCCGAACTCCACGTGCATGGCCGGTGAGGGCTCAGGTTCAGAGGCAGGCACCACGCCAGCTTGCGAATCCGTTCTCTGCTGTGAAGTGGATCCCGAATCGGGAGTGGCAGCGTCGATTGCCGGCTCCGGTGTTGACGTTCTGGCCTGCGCGGCCACAGTCGCTGGCTCGTGTCTCTGACGAGAAATTGGCCGCTCTGCAATTCCTGAAGTTCCCAACGCTTTCGCCATCATCCACTCATAAAGTGGAGCATTTTCTTGATAGGCGGCCACAAACATTTCTTGAGGAATCGCGTGACGGCGGAGGCCTCGCAGGTCGGCGAGACACTCCTCGATCGATCGCTTCACTGCCACGGTGTGAGGGTCATCCTGGAGATCGCGGACAAGCGCTTCATCTTGCTGGCGTGCCTGGCTTGCTTGTTCCGAGGCAAACAGGCCCGTAAACCACCGGCGGAACGCCGTTTCTGCGGTGATCGCGGCGAGCCTTTCTTCGGCCCTGTCCAACACCGATGTAAATCCGTTTCTCTGTGCAGAGTGTCTGGCTTCGAGATAAAGGTCGACGTAAACCGCACAAAGCAGACTCCGTTCCGCCAGATCAGCAAATGGAGGTGAAGGGCAGCGTACGGGAATTTCATTGGAGGAGCGAGTAAGTGTCTGTGCAACGGCGGCGATGGTACCTGCCGATTTGGGTCCCACACCGCGAAGTCCGGAGAGTCGCTGGGCGCTCCACCCCTGCAGGTCGAGAACCGTGTTCAACCCAGCATCCTTGAGTGCCTGCAGGCGAAGGCCTGAAGCGTGATGCTTGATTGCGTCTACCGAAATTGCTCGAAGTCGTTCGGACCGGACATCTTGCCCCAAGCGAGTTGCCGCCTGTGCTACAGAGTCTTTGACGTCATCGTATTGCGTTGTGAGATCCGCGCGAAGGCTCCGCAGCGGCTCTACAGCGGCCAATGCCCGCTTGCGCGCAGAGACCGAAGCTAACAGCCGATAGGCGAGTGCCAGTCCCAACGGCAGCAGCAGTACGAGAATAATTAGTATCGCCATAAAGGATTCGGGTTAAAGTCTAAGGTTTAGCGATGTGCTAGAGCTGCTTCTCGGCGACTTTACTTCTCAGACGAAGTCACCACGAAAAATAGAAACAAAACAGTCTCTCCCGCGACGGATGCCCCTCTATGAGTAAATAGGTAAATCCGTGAGTCGAACGACGGAACTACCGCCACCTAATTTCTCGACCTTTACTTGCACCGGTATGTTTTCAATCACCCCGCTACATGGGTTATGACTCCCACCTTGCGTCCGCGACTGTGCAGACTCTCAAGAGCGGTTGTCGCTATATCGAGCGTCTCTGCATCGAGTGAGCCGAAGCCCTCGTCAATGAACAGCGTGTCGACTAAAAAGTTACGGCCTTCGAGACCCGACAGGGCAAGTGCCAACGAAAGCGAAACCAGGAAGTGCTCGCCACCAGAAAGACTGCGTGTCGGCCGCTCCTCCTCACCCATATCCGCAAGCCGGTCCTGGCGCTGGCTGGCCTGCGCCTTCGCATCAGCTTCACTCACGGCGGCATTCGCAGCCGCACTCTCCGCTCGAGTCACTTGGGCGATCGCTTCCCCGAGCTTGGCGACGTCAGCTGCGTGCTGCACCGCTGCGCGCAGCGCGTGGCTGAGCTCATGCCCAAGTGCGTCTTCCAGCTCCACTTCTTGCTCAAGCGCGGGCTGGTTGAAGCCGGCGAGCTGTTCACGAAGCGCCCCTGCCTTCGCCGTTTGCTTCCCAAGTAGCAAGCTGTTACCTGCCAGTTCGGTTTTCAACCCGGCCAGTGCATCGTCGAGTTCGTCAGCTTCTTGTTGCGCCTTGGCCGCAGTCTGCTCTGCGGAACCGGCAGAAGCAACGCTGCGGCATGCCGCCTCAGCAGGTCCTCAATTTCTTCCAGTCTTTCCGCCAGAACACCCTGACGCGTGCGTACTGCAAGCTCGGCGTCCACCTCGGTGAGGTCCGCATCCAGCCGCTTGCTCTCCTGCTCAAGCCTTGCAAGCTCACGCGCAAGGTTTTGGGCCGCGAGCTTCGTCTGGTTTACCTTGCTGGCGGCGTTGTCGAGTTCTTTCCCGGCAAACGCAACCTGCGCATCCAGCTGCGCAGCTCGATCCCAAAGAGGCCCAGAATCCTTGAACTTGCGTTCGGCATCGTCGTACCGCGCCTGGGAGCCACGCAATCCATCGGCCGCAAAAATTGCCTTCGCTGTCGTTTTATCGACCGTCGCCCGCGAAGACGAGTGGTTTGTCAGTGCGCCCGGCAACGCTGACGCGGTCTGCGCAGCATGCAACCACAGCTCGCGCAATGTCTCTACCAGAGCCAGCTCCGCAGCCTGCTTGCGAAGAGGATCAGCGTCCGCCCGTTCCCCCTGCTTTGTATGAAGGACCCGCTCTGTTGCCGCGAGACGTTCGCGCGCAGCGATCAAAGCATCCACGCGGCCAAGCCTTTGCTGTAATTCGGCTGCTTCTGCTGCCCTGGTCGCGAGCTGTGCGCGGAGGCCGGCTAGCTCCGCAGCCAAAGTCTCCCGCTCCGCCGGCGCGAGCAGACCCATGGTTGTAAGCTGCTGTTCCAGCGCTACAACCTCCGCTTCCAGCGTCCTTGTCCCCTCGCGCACGCGCCGGGAGATGCGCCCATAAATCTCGGTCCCGGTGATCTTTTCGAGCAGGTCGCCCCGTTCCCGCTCAGGCGCAAGTAGAAAGCTGTCAAACTCGCCCTGTGCTAATAGCACAGGGCGGCAGAACTGCTCGAAGGGATGCGCAGCATCGTTCGGTCTCATCTTTCACTATGCCAGAATCGTCTGTGCACAGGCTTGACTGGCCTGTAACGGCGATAATCTGGCAAGCCATGGACGTGAGAACAGCACACCATCGGACCTGCGCGGTCTCTGCCTAAGAGTGGCCACGTCTCGAGGTTCGGGCCGTTCTCCGGAATGCAGCCGGTGTTCATCGATTGCGCAGCTCTTAAGGTGCATGAGACCCCTCGGGGCTTGACCCAGACTTCGGTACCCGCCGCGAGCCGCCGCTCCAGAAATGGCGACCAGCAAGAGACCGAGTAGAACGCAAAACTTCCCTGCGCATCGTGCCAGCCTATCTACATCGCTAGAGATTGGGAATGAGTCGAAATTTATAGGGCTGCGGGAAATGTCCCCCCTCGTTCGCCGGAGAGAAGGCGCCCACACAGCCTCTGAGAGGGTCCGAACTCGCAATGTGTGTTCCGGCCAGCGAGAGAATTTCCATTGATCAGCAATTTTGCGGTCGTACTCTTCAGGGTGGTATTCTTACCCGTAGGAGTAATACCGTGCAAATCACTAGCAAAGGCCAGGTCACGATACCCCAAAACGTCCGTAACCAGCTTGGCTTGCTTCCCCATACAGAGGTGGAGTTCGAATTGGCCGGAGATCATGCTCGCATCCGCAAACTGGATCGCCAGGGCGGTCAAGGTGTAAGAGGTAATAGGGCACTTGAGGCGCTTCGAGGCACGGCTGATTCCAGGATGAGCACCGACGAGATATTGGCCCTGACTCGTGATGAGAGTCGCCTCCGCGGCAACCACAAGTGAGTCCGACTTTAGCCGACTTGTCCGCGCGTCTAGGCGACTGTCGGGGTGTCCTTGTGGACAGTAACGTGCTACTTGATGTCGCAACATCTGATCCGAAGTGGAGTGACTGGTCCGGAAGCGCTCTCGCGGAATGCTCGGAGAGAGCGCCGCTGGTTCTGAATCCGATCATTTACGCAGAAGTTTCGATCGGGTATTCAACGATCGAGGCACTGAATGCGGCTCTCCCTAGCAGTATCTATCGACGGGAAGCCTTGCCGTGGGAAGCGGGCTTTCTGGCCGGCAAATCCTTTTTGGCATATAAACGACGTGGTGGGACCCGCAACACGCCCCTGCCGGACTTCTATATCGGTGCTCATGCCGCCATTGAACGACTAGCGCTGCTCACGCGCGATGTCGCCCGATACCGGACCTACTTTCCAAGTCTGGAAATTCTTTCACCTCGAACGATCGGCATAAACAGATGAGCGCAGCAATGAACTCCATACACGACGATCCGGCTCATGGCTGGACGATACAGACGCTGGCCGAGCGCGCGGGTATGTCGCGCTCAGCATTTGCAGTGAAGTTTAGACAAACGGTGGGGGCGTCCCCCATGGAATACCTGACGCGCTGGCGCATGCTGCTGGCCGGAGACAGGGTGGTTAATTCCAGCGATCCCATCTCCGTCATCTCGCTGTCGCTCGGCTATGGATCCGAAGCCGGTTTCAGCACTGCGTTTAAGAGAGTTATGGGCTGTTCACCGCGGCAATATAGCCGTGGCCACTCTCCTGCCGCCTCTTCACCTATGGTGCAAGACATTGCCGTCGCCAATCAGCTGGCGTTTGTCTCAGTACGATGTTCGGGGTTTGACGGCTCCGGTGAGTCCGGCAGCTCCCACATACCCACTGCTTCGACGGTGGCTATGAATGTGGTCATAGACTAGAAGTAGTCTCGTAAACCGAAAGTCTTTCGGCGGAACGTATAAGACCCGTACCAAAGCGGGTCTCAGGTCCTATGGCGTGGCCGAAACGGCATATATGAGACCAGTTCTAGGCGTCGAAACCTTCGTGCTTGTACCAGAAAACGAAGCCTACTACGAAGTAGACCGAGAACGCCATCGAAATCGCACTTGTTTCGATACTTCCGAGATACACGAACTTGGTCAGTACCTCGACGGCAAGGAAGGCGGCTAGGACGGTGCGGCTGGCCGTTGTTGCAAGAAATCCGAGCAACAATAGGGCGACGGTTCTGAACGGCTTTTGGCGAGTCAGTTCGACGAATCTTTTTGATCGGCAACTCAATACGGTTGAGACGATCGCACCTTAGCTTGCCTTAGTTGAACCGCAGTCCGAACAGACCGCCCGTTTCTGTCGCATCGGTGAGAACAGTGTTAAGAACATAGTCGCGGATCTTAAACTCTCCCCGAAATCCGTCCATCGGAAGTGCATCCGAATTCATGGTCACGATGTACTGAAACCCAAACGTCTCAGCCTGCTCTGCACCGAGTTGGAGCGCCTTTGCCACCTGACGTTCATCCACCCCGTCGAACAAATGATTATCGTGAACCAGAAATCCCGGCCCCCGACCATGCTCGTGACTGATTCTCATCAACGTCATATCGAAGCAAAAGATCTGCATATTGGTAATCCCTTTGCTTCGCTGGCCGTCAATGTGAACGTCGAAGGACGGTCCTGAACCCGACTCTGCGATAGTTAAGCTGCCGGCCCGTTCGTATAGCGATTCCGAAAGCTGCTCGAATGTCAGGATTGCCTCCCGCACCACTTCGGCCCTCTCGTGGATGTCATCCCGGACCGCCTTCAGCAGATTGGCCCGTTCTATATCCATCTCTGTCTTGGTACTCTCTATCGTCTCAGCCGTTTGGAGCCGCTGGCGAACGCTCTCTACCTCTGCCTCGGAACGACCGAGTTCCTCACGAGGATTAGTGTAGTGCTCTAGGGCTCCGCCAGATTGGAGTGCTTGCATGATCTGTCGTCGGCGGCGGTTCTGGTCTACGTTCAAGCGATCTCGTTCACCAACGCGCTGTTCGGCTGATGCGATTTCGGAAGCAAGATGCGATCGTCGGTTTTCGAGAATAGTGCGATGAAAACTCTCCACCTCATCGAAGCGGCGCCGAATGAAGCTGGGCAAGACTACCCCAGCCTCGGCATATAAAGTCGTCACATCACCAAGATCCGGAGTCTGCTCATCCTCAATGGATGAGCGCAGCTGCTGAATCAGGTCACCGTCTAAGCCGATGGGCTTTTACTCTGCCGCAGTCCTAATCAAAGACGCACAGCGGCATGGCTTGCGAGTGAAACCTGTCGACATCCTACAATCCGATTGGAACTGCACCCTGGAACGTGAACCGGACAATTCTTATGCACTCCGGCTTGGACTTCGTTACATTCGAGGCATGCGGCAGGCGGTTGCCGTGGAGATCGAGCGGGTGCGAGCTTTATGCCGGTTTAGCAACGTTGAAGAGTTCGCTCGCCGCGTTCCTTCACTTTCCCAAGCTGATCTCACTGTCCTTGCGGAGACGGGAGCGCTGAACTCGCTCGGTGAGAACGTACATCGTCGGGATGCGCTGTGGCAGGTCGAACGTGCCGGACGACAAGCAGGACCACTGCTCGCTGAGATAGCACACGACGAAGATCTCGATTCGCCACTCAATGCCATGACTCCCGAGGAGCGCATAGTTGCCGACTATGCCGGGACGGGCGTGACGATCGGAAAACATCCCAGCGCACTGCCGGACCATTGAGCCTTCGGCTCGTGACCTGTTTCCCGAATCATGCTGTAAGCGAGCTTCAATGGCTGATTGCGGCCAATACGGTATCAACTTCCAGAGCGATCATCTTTCGCATCTCCGCTGCATTCTTTACAGCGTTTTTGAATCCTCGCATGGCAAACGTCAGGTTACGTGCCAGCTGTGACGGGCTCGCTTTAAGCTTCGTCCCGGTCATTCCCTCGGACAGCAACTCCGCAAGAAGTCTGATGAAATCCTCGTAAATGGCCTGGACTGCCGGACGGGAGATGTCAAAAAGATCCCGCGCGTCTGGATGAACCTCCATCAGTTCCATTCCGTGAGAGCCCCACTCCTCGCAACAGTGATGGAGCTTGCGTTCGAAGCTTCGCATACCCTTCATGACTGTGCGAAGTTCCGCCAGCTTTCTTTCGTTCATGTCCTCGACCACAGCAGCGAAGATGTCATCCTTCTTCGGAAACAACACGTAGAGCGCCGGACGTGAGATTTTGGCCGCTTCTGCCAAATCGCCCATCGTGGTACGTGCATACCCATAGCGTAGAAACACGCCGGCTGCGGCGGACAGAATGCCTTCCCGTCGTTCCGCGATGTTCTCGCTGGTCAATTTCTGGGTCATTGCATCTTTATATTGACACTTATCATCATAATGTCAGAGTGCGCTAAGGGCGCATTTGGAGAGGGTCCTCATGAACGAAGAATATCTGGCTACGTGGAAGCGTTATCAGGCTGCATGGTCTGACATCAGCGCCGAAGAACGTAAAACACTCCTGAGCGGCAGCGTTGCTGCGGATGCCGTTTACAGCGATCCAACCAGCGAGTGCCATGGTCTGCACGAGCTGATTGCAAAGATCGAGCAGTCCCAGCAAAAGACACCGGGAGCTTCTTTTGAAAATACCAAATTCCTGACCCATCACCAGCAGGGTCTATCGAACTGGACCATGCGGAACAAGGAGGGAGCGACCCTTGCTACCGGGAACAGCTACGCGCGATTCGACGCGGAGGGCCTGCTCATTCAGATGACGGGGTTCTTCGAGCTGCCTGGAAAGTCCAGCTAAGGGCTGCGGCCCCAGAAGAGGAGGAGCGACCCATGCCAGCAGTGTTCATCCACGGGGTTCCAGACACGGTGCATGTCTGGGACTCCGTCTTTCGACAGCTTGCACGCACTGACCTGCTCGCCTTGGAGCTTCCCGGTTTTGATACGGCTGTCCCAGCCGGCTTTTCGGCCAGCAAGGAAGAGTACGTCAACTGGATCATCCGGAAGTTGGATGCGGTAGGGGAACCAGTTGACCTGGTTGGTCACGACTGGGGGTGTCTCTTCACGGCTCGCGTGGCTTCTCTGCGGCCGGACCTCGTGCGTACATGGGCGGCCGGAAGTGGACCCGTCAGCGTGGGGTACGAATGGCATCCACTCGCCAGGATTTGGCAAACCCCGGGAAAGGGAGAGCAGTGGATGCGTGAACTCGATCCCGGGAAGTTCAGCCAACAACTGAAGGAACTTGGGATACCACCCGAGATCGCCCCAGCGATGGCATCGCGAGTCGATGAACGGATGAAGCAGGTGATTCTCCCCCTGTACCGGTCTGCGCTCCATGTCGGGCAGGAGTGGCAGTCCGAACTCGCGAAGATCACGTCTCCGGGGCTAGTGTTCTGGGGCGAGCAGGATGAAGCCTGCCCAATCCGTTTCGCTGGAGAACTCGCGAATGACACACGCGCCGAGCGAATTCTCAAGCTTGATTGCGGTCATTGGACTCCCCTTCAGAAACCGAAGGAAATCGCTGATGCGCTCGCAGCTCACTGGACTCGCTGATCCAGTGGGTCAGCTTACAGGCAAGTACAAGAAGGATTCAGAATGCACGTGACAGAAATGACCTCTGAAGCAATCAATCGTGCTGCGGCGCGCATCCCCGCTGGTCAACCAGTGGTCATGTTGAACCTGCTGCGCTACCGTCAGCAGGCGGAATATTCCGATAGAGGAATTGAGCCACTCTCAGGGCGGGAGGCGTATCACCAAAGATATGTGCCCGCTTTCGGCAAACTGGCCGCAGTCATACCTGGGATACAGGTGCTCTTTCTCGGTGCGGTGCAGGCAGGAATCGTCATTAGTCCTGAAGAGACCTGGGATGAGGTGGTGCTTGTGGAGTATCCAAGTCTGGAAGCGTTTCAATCGATTGTTGAAAGCGAAGACTATCGCATAGATGCTGACCCTCACCGCAAAGCCGCACTTGAAGATTGGCGGCTGATTGCCATGTCAAAGGTGACAACACCGCAACCGTAATCCTTGGCCGTGCCTGCGTCATAAGTTTCGACTTGCAGGTACTGGTCACTCTCTACCAAGCCGAGATGTCGCCTGCTAAGAGAGCCATCGCAGGCAAAACTCAGAATCAATGAGATGCACGCGGGACTCGACACCCAGTCCGCGTGCATGACGTTTCTTCGTCCATGCAGATGTGTTTCTTAACAGGGAAGCTGCTGCCCAAGGTGGAAGAAGCTTCCATTGGAACCGTTTGCGTCCAGCAGGGCAGCCTGCACACTTGTTTTCGCGCCGTCTTCGACGCTCATCGGAGCAAGATCTGTCCCAAGCTCCGTCTTCACCCAACCCGGAAGGATGGAGTTCACCTTGATGTTTGTGTCTGCCAACTCTTGAGAGAGGTGAATCGTAAACATGTTGAGCGCCGCTTTGGATGCGTTGTAGGCGAAGCGCTTCGTATGGGCAATCATGGGATCTGACCGAGGACGTCATACCGGGGGACGAGGTCAGGTTCGTTCCCTGATGTCCGTACGCCGAACTCTTTTGCGTCCAAATCACCGATGCTCATCACCCGCTGGGGATCGCCACCCACAATCCTGATGAGATCGGGCAGCGCGCCCGAGGCCATTGCGCTTTGCAGAACCATGTCGGGGGCTCCACCCGCGAGTTTGCGAACCCGATCGACCACTCCATCACCGTACGCCGTCACCTTCGCACCAAGCTCCCGCAAGCGACCCGCGTAGGTTTCGCCGGCGGTGGTGATCACATGTGCGCCCCGCAGGAGTGCCATCTGAACGGCCGCGAACCCTACCATCGTTCCTCCGCCGTTGATCAGGATCGTCTGCCCTCCCTTCAGGCCCAGAAGATCGAGGGTACGGGTCGCAGTCTCTACAGCCATGGGCAAAGCGGCGGCATCGAGCAGGCTGAGGCCGTCGGGAACCGGCACCCAGACGGCAAGAACCACGTATTCCGCCGCGCCCGCGCTGGGCTGGCCGGTGAAGTCGGGAACGCCGAAGACGACATCACCAACACGGGTATTTGATACGCCCTCACCGACCGCATCGACGGTTCCTGACACATCGAGGCCGATGCCGCGCGGAAGCGAACTCGCCATAAAGCCCTGGCACAAAGCACCATCCGCCGGGGTAAGTCCGCATGCGTGAACTCGAACGCGGATCTGACCCTGCTTTGGGCTGGGGATGGCGGCTTCTTCCAGGTGCAGCACGTTTAGCGGCGCGCCGTAGCTGTGTAGGCGAAGGGCTTTCATTGTGCCAGTCTGAGGATTCGTCATACGATTCTCCAAAGTTTAGGGCGGTCACATAGCCTACACGTGTCGTCAGTCACAGACAGTATGTTGGAGCCAAATATGCCGAGAGATGGTGGTCAAGTGCGTCGGCACCTTTTGTATTCTGGCTTGATGGCCCAGGCTCTCTGGACGAGCATCTCGTGCGTGCTTTCTGCCAAGTGCGCAATCTCTCCTCGTCGGGTTGGAGCTTGCTCAGAATGCGCCAGCGATCGCCAAGCCTTAAGAAGCAGCGCGGTTCATCTCGCGCACAGTGATCTCCGGTTCCGCTTGGAAAGAAGCAGGACCGTTTGCAACGTCCTCATGCCGTAGTCTTTGCGCTGTCGCCTGCCGTCACCTCGTAGGTCGATCCGGACACCATGGCTGCTGCCTCGGAAGCCAGAAACACCACAACTGGAGCGATGTAGTTGGGATCAATCCACGGCACACCTAAGGGATTGGACCTCATCAGTTCCTCGCGAGCGGCCTCTTCATCCTTTGCGACATCGCCGGTAGGTGTTTTGCCGCTTACTTCAAGTGCTTGGGCATAGCGCTCTTCGTGGCGAGTCAGAGGTGTATCGATCAAGCCCGGCACCAAGCAGTTTACAGTGATGCCCTTCTTCCCCAGTTCTAGAGCGGCGGATTTCATCAAGCCAATCAAGCCCCACTTCGAAGCCGAGTACGCCGCACTGGTAGCCGTTCCATGCTGGCCTTGGGTCGAACTTGTGATGATGATGCGTCCGCTTTTGCGTCGTATCATCGCAGGACCGAACGCGCGTAGGACATTGGCTGTTCCGGTCAGGTTGGTATCAATTGTGATCTGCCAGTCCGCATCTTCCATCTCCATCAATGGATGAAACTGCTGGATTCCTGCATTGGCAAAGAGGATGTCGATGGGTGCGAAGGTCGATTCAGTTTTCTCCGCAACCACACGCAGCGCTGGCAGGTTCCGCTGGTCCACGATGTACGCCTGCTATTTCGTTCCGAGCGCCTCGACCAGCTGCCCGGTTTCTGCGAGATCCTGAGCTGTGGCTGGGGTTACACCGGAGCGCGGATCGACGATTGCACAGATATCCAGTCCGGCCACGTTGGCCCCGCACCGGCCAGCGCAAGTGCGGCGGCGCGACCGATTCCACGCGCGGCACCGGTGACGACAGCGGTCTTTCCCTTCAGCGCGGTCGAGAGAAATGTGTTGCGAGAGGGTTGATTAGCGGCGGTATTCGGCATGGTGTTCTCCTGGCATCTCGATGAAATGCATGCGCAGGTGGCAAGTGGATAGAAGCAGAGCCGCCGAGATTTGCTTTACCAATCCTGCGACTGAGCAACTCGTCTTCGAAAATTCTACGGCCCACCTTTTCTTTGCCTTTGGGGTTTATGAGAACTGTGCAAAATTCCTGAATCAACGGTGCAGCACTGGACCATCAGGGAGGCTTTCACGAAACGACGTAGACGCTGTCCGATGCTTAAACCAAGTGAGGACAAGGCCAAGGGATACCAAAACAATGCAGGGCACGAGCGCGTGCGATGCGTGACGACGGGTATAGAAGCCGCCGAACAGCGCTCCAAGGAGAAAGGAGAAACACGCCACCCAGGACACAATGGCTTTCCCACGATTTTTGTACGGTTCGTACCCGCGAAGCCAAAATACGGAGCCAATGACTGCGCTCTTCAGATTACCGGTCGTCATCGCGCTGTTGAAGCTCCAAGGGCCGAGCGCGTCGAAGCTCGTGATCTGCAATGCTGCGACAAAGGAAATAGCAGGTACGACGATTTCGTTTGGCAGACGTGAAGCGAACAACGCCAAAAGTAATAGGACGACCAGTTCAATGCACTGGCATTGCAGGGTCGCCCGATACGTTCGCTTTTGAGAGCGGCTGCCCAGAAGCTTGGCCGCGGTCACCCCGCAGATAAAGGCGAGGATCGGCGGGATATGCCGGACAGCCTTCGGCCAGTCACCTTGTGTAGCGTACACGGCGAAATAGACGACATTGCCTGTTTGGACATTTGCGAACACGTGATCATGAGCAATAAATGCATAAGCATCCAGAAAACCTCCCGTAATGGTGAAAGCACATTCGATAGCGATCAACAACGCCTGGGAGCGGAATGAGAATACTTGATCGCTGTTCTCAGGCCCTCGTTGCTCTGCTTGGAGACCGGGCTGAGGCAGGAACACGGATTTCACGTCATCTCCTTCTGCAATGTTAGCCGGGATCAGGAGCTATGGTTGCGCGGTGCGACGCAGGGGTGCCGTCGAAAGAAGGGAAAGTTGCAGCGAGTGGTTGTTGCTGCCCGTAACACCGTCGGGGTGTGATTGGTAGCGATATTGATAACCAAGCTCCATACATGGAAGGGGAGAGCGCAAGGGAAAGCGCGAGCCTACGCTGCACCCGCATGTCAGGCCTTAAAGAAGGTGCGCACTTCGGCCAGCACCTGTTCCGGGCTTTCTTCCGGCAGCAGGTGACCGCAAGGCAAGGCCTTCCCTGTCACAGGGCCTGCTGCTTTCGCCTTCCACGTGGCGATTACATCCCACAGGTGCCCCACGGTGCCCTTCGCGCCCCACAATGCGAGTACGGGCGCTTGGATCTTGTGCCCTGCCGCATCATCGGCGCAATCCATGTCGAGATCAATGCCTGCCGCTGCACGGTAATCTTCACAAACGGCATGGATGGTCCCCTTGCAGCAATAACAGCGAATGTACTCGGCCATTGCCTCGGGCGTGACCGCTCCCGGCGTCTTGCCTTGAATAAAAAGGTGATCGCGAAGGTAGTACACCGGATCCTGACTGATGATGTGCTCCGGCATGGGCGCCGGCTGAATTTGGAGAAACCACCACACGTACTTCGTCGCGAACTCTTTGTTCGTATCGTTGTACATCGTCAGCGTCGGCGCGATATCCATCAACACAACCTTCTCGACCGCATCAGGATGATCCAGGCAAAGCCGGTGCGCAACGCGTCCACCGCGATCATGCCCCCCGAGCAGGAAGCGTGTATGGCCGAGCTGCCGCATGACCTCCACCTGATCCTGTGCCATCGCTCGAAAGGAGTAGGTGCTGTGATCCCCACCACCATCAAGGAGAAGGAAGACGGCGTCGCGATGGCAAGTGCTCGACTCAGAGATCGAGAAGCTGGACCGCTGGACCGAGGACCTGAAGTTCGGTCTGGAACAGGAGATCAAAGGAACTGGACCGCGAGATCCGCGAAGTAAGGCGGGAGTCCGTGGCTTCCGCCAGCCTGCAGGGCAAGCTGGGACACCAGCGCCAGCTTAAGGAGCTGACAGCCACCCGCAACCAGCGCCGCAAAGACCTGTTCATCGCGCAGGATGAGGTCGAATCCCGGCGTGAAGCCCTCATCGCCGATGTTGAAGGCAAGCTGAAGCAGCAGCAACAGACAACGCCGCTGTTCACCATTCGCTGGAAGCTACATTGAGGCCGCTCTGATTCGCCATGTGGTGTACCGGAAGAGACATCAGCATCGGTGATGTTGTCCTGGCTGGAACGTCCTATGTAGACTTGAAAAGCATCGTGCTTCGAACTGGGCGATGCAGAGCCAGAGGCGAGCCACGTGCGGGAAGAGTTTTTGAAGCCAAAATTGGATGGCGACCGCTTTCGCGAGCATTCTGTGCCTTTGGAAATGCTGCAGGACTTCGCAGCCTTGCAAGAAATGCTCGTCGAAGTAGCGAAATGGGAGTTTCGGAGGGCAAACCCAAAGCGAAAGCGGGTACCAAGAAGGTTCACGGAAGGAGTGGACCTCCATCTCACTTCCGTGGAAGACGGCAGTGCCATTCTCACGATCAGTTTGGTCTTTGCTGGTCTATTTCCTGCTTCCGAAAATCTGGAGTACTTCCAGCAAGCTAAAGCGGCGATTGTTGATACGATCGCGGCCGCAGACCGGAACGAGGCCTTAACCCTCCCGCCGTCTCTCTTGAATTATTTCGACCGGTTCGGGAGAGGACTGCGAGCCGGCGATTCGATCTCGTTTGAAGGCAGGGCCGGAACCGTTGTACTCACGCCTGAAACACGCACTCATCTGCTGAGACACGCTGAGGTCTCCGAATGGACCGAGGAAACTTCATTACGTGTGCGAATTCCGGAGGCCGATAAAGGCCGGAAGACCTTTGAAGCCGAACTGACAAACGGCACAAAGCTTAAAGCAGATCTCAAAGACATCTACAGCGAGACAATTCTGGACGCTTTCCACAATTATGGAAGCGGCACCGAGGAGTATGTCTTGCTGCAGGGCAGCGTAAAGCGAGATCGGGACAATCCATTCAAGGCCATCGCCTCAGTGGAGCACGCCACCCCCCTTGATCCACTCGATCTTGCTCTGCGCTTGGAGCAACTTGGTCTGCTACAGGATGGCTGGCTTGACGGCCAGGGATTGGCGCCGCAGCAAGAGGGCTTGCAGTGGATGGCCGGCATTTTTGACGCATCGCTGGACGCGCAACTGCCACTCCCACACCTCTATCCCACTCCGGAAGGCGGTCTTCAAGCCGAATGGAATTTGGCGGACTGGTCCGTTTCACTTGAGATTGACTTGCGAGATCACCGCGGAGAGTTTCAGGCTTTAAATCTGAGACGCACCGAAGAGCTCACCGAACTCAATTTTAATCTTGATGAGCCTGAGGATTGGAACCGTCTCAATACCGCGCTGCTCAACCTATCGAAGAACGAGCATGGAGTGTCTGCGTAATGACCTAGTCTACCCTGCTCATGCGGCAGATCCATCCAAACTTCATCCAGAATGGTCGGCCGACAACACAAGCTTTTCGGCCCACTCCGAAGGATGAGAGCAGGCTTTCTGTGTACGACGGTGATCAGATCCAACCCCAACCCGCTTGGGGACACTACACCGATGTGCTTGGCCTTGTTTCGGCAGGTGTCATGGGGATCGCTGCTCAGGAGTGCTCTTCTTTGAGTCTGCCGGTCAGCCCCGATCCTGAACCCTTCAGAGGACACTGCGTGATCGATTTTTCAGGGTTGACGAAAAGCGATGTCGGGAAGAAAGCAAAGCTCCTCGCTGACTTTGCGACGGCGCGCGATTGGCTGTTCAAGGCTCCTGCCCGGCAACCGACTTGAGGAACCTGTATTGAACAAGAGCAAGCAATGACTGGAACTGACCTGGATCGGCAAGGAGAACCGCCCTCGGCTGGAGCCGCGCATTCTGCTGGAAAACCCGGAGAAGAGCTACCACGCCAAGCAGCGCGTGACAGAGCACGACATCTTTACAATCGCCTAATCTTCGGCGACAACCTGCTCGCGTTGAAGCGCTGGAACAGGAGTTCACGGGCAAGGTGAAGTGCGTTTTCATCGATCCGCCTGATAACACTGGAAAGGCTTTCGAGCACTACGATGACGGCGTGGAACATTCGCTTTGGCTGACTCTTATGCGCGACAGGTTGATTCTGTTGCGCAGACTTCTGGCCAACAACGGAGTGTGCTGTTGCCACATCGATGATTCCGAGGGATCTTCCCTAGGGAAGGTCTGAACAATTCACTTCTGCTTGAGGAGCGAGAGAGGAAGCCGACGTTCGGACACGGTTGGGGCAGCTGTTTGTTGGTTTTTGGCGTTGTTGTCTTGATCTGCCCGATTTAAACAGTCAACGCCCGATTTTCAGGCACACGCCGGCGCAAGGGTGGAGAGGTGTTTGCGGGCGGTGAGGAGATTAGCCAGCGCGCAGGCGACTACGAGCCGGTGCGTGTTCTTGGCCAGGCCGCGATAGCAGACCTTGCGGAAGCCGAAGCGCAGCTTCAGCACGGCGAAGACGTGCTCCACGCGTGAGCGGGTCTTGCTCTTGATGCGGTTGGCTTCGCGAACCTCGGGGTAGGCATGGAGCTTGGTGCGCCAGCGGCGACAGGTCAGGTCCTGGGCTTTCGGCGCCTGTTGAGCCAACACCGCGCCCTGACCCTGGTAGGCCTGATCGCCCCACGCGGCGGTTTCGTCGCCATGCAGCAGATCAGGCAGAACACGCGAATCGGCCACGTTGGGTTCGAGCGATGTTCTTCGATCAGCCATCGGTACTCCTGTCCTGGTGTCTGCCGCCTGTAATAGTGCTCTAATAATCAAACCCTGTAAAACATGCTAAAAACATATGGAAAGCGGCAAATGCCTAAGACGGCGGGTGATAAACGTGATTCTTTTCCAGCCCACTGCGGAATAATTTCCACCCACTGCGGACTGTATGCAACCCGACTGCGGACCATCACTTCCGGTCCACTGCGGAGGTTTTTCCAGCCGACTACGGGCTTTTTTGCAACCAACTGCGGGAAATCTTCCAGCCGGCTGCGGAAACCGAGTGTATGGGCGAGCTCCTGATTTGACAAAGCGGGTATGGCCCGGGGCTTCTCTCAAAAGGGGGTCTGTTCTCCGAACTCTCCGCAGTTGGCTGGAAACAGGCCATCCTGGCGGGCTGTTGGTCCGCACTTGGCTGGAAAGAGACTGGTGGCGTGGTAATTAGGTTTGGGACGGCGAGACACCCGCAGTGGGCTGGAAATATGCGCTCGTGAGCCAGAGAAGAGCCCGCAGCTGGCTGGAGGTCGCCCGTCATCTCATCGGCGAGTACGGCCGCGGACTCACGAAGAAGAATCTCTGGCGCATGGTGCAGTTCGCCGAGGCCTTCCCGGAGGCGGAGATTGTCGCCACACTGTGGCGACAATTGAGCTGGTGGCACTTCCGTGAGCTGCTGCCGCTCAAGCAACCACTGCAGCGAGAGTTCTACGCTGAGATGTCCCGGGTAGAAGGCTGGAGTGTGCGTACCCTCCAAGGCCGAATCGACTCGATGCTCTACGAGCGGACTGCCCTTTCGCGAAAACCGGAGCAGCTTGCCGAGATAGAGCTTACCGCCCTGCATAGCAAAGGTACGTCTGCTCCACAATACCGGCTTCCTTACACGCCAGAGCAGTCGTCTTCCCGTTCGCGACCGCTACCTCGATCTGCCGCAACAGATCTACCACCTGCTCAGGCTGGTACTTCTTCCCTCGTCCCATACGCTCTCCTTGTCCAGTTCTCTCTTATACACTGGCACATTTCAAGCCGGGCACTCCACCAACAAACGGAATATTACGTACGCTTGTATGTTGGATTTGTGGCTGATCGTTTGTTCGCAGATCCTGACAGACCGAGCTTAGCCTGATCAGGCAAACCCATCGCTACCCCGGCGACCTTGGTTTCGAGCAGGAAGTACAGGGCGTCTGGAAGAGTTGGCATTGAGTGCCTCGCCGCGAGCTGCTGACGTCTCTATAGCGCTTGGAACGGCTCGCCTTCGGCACTGATAGAGGAGAGCTGATTCGCTTGTACACGCTGAACCGGCAAGACACGGCTTTCATTCGCCAGCATCGCGGAGATCACAATCGGCTCGGCATCGCCGTGTAGATGGCTGATCTCCGCTTTCCGGGACGAGTGATCGGCGAACGGGAACGTCCTACGAACCGCTGCTGAACTGCTGGCTGGATCCATGGAACGCAGATTCCGGTGGTGGCTTACTGATACATCGCCACGTCCCACCGCTTCCGCGGCGGTATCGGACCTATTTCCCTCCGGCTTCCAGCTATTTGACGGGTGTTTGACGGGTGAATAGCATATAACGCACACGCGCCAATTATGCAGAAGCTCTCGTCCCACCTGGAAAGCGAAGACTCCGTTTCAAAAGACCCGCGATGGGGTCTGATACAGCGGATTGTCTCCAGTCAGTATTTTCAAGCTTCGGCGCGCCTTAGGGAATTTTTGCTGTATGTAGGGGGGTGTGCGATTCGCGATTCACCTGAAGATGCAACCGAGCAGCAGATCGGCATACGTATTTTTCAGCGTTCTCCCGGATATAACTCCAGTCAAGACAGCATTGTTCGCAGCCATGCCCGACTGTTGCGCAAGAAACTCGACGAATACTTTTTGGGAGAAGGGGCAGGCGAAGAAGTCGTCCTCGATATTCCCAAAGGTCATTACCTTCCGGTCTTTAGGCCAGCCAAATCGAATTCCTCAGATCCGCCTCTATCGGAAACCATTTCGTTGCGCGAGGAGACATTCCAGGCCGCGGCGACTCCGATCGTGTCGGACCAGGCGCAAGGCAGATCGGGCAAAATCCCACTGGCTGCGGCGGCGTGTTTCCTTCTCCTTATTTCTATTGCCGGGATCTGGTGGACGCGCCCGAGACCTCGGACCGTGAACTCGGCCATGGAGACATTGTGGCAACCCTTCGTGTCGGGGGCTCCACCTCTTGTAATCTATAGCAATGCTCTTTTCGAGAGAGATTCCGACAATGGGTTAAGATTAGCCCGACCGGAGGAGATAGAGTCTCCACATCAGGTGCTTCGCGAAGACGGCGACGCCCAACTTACGGGAACCGGCGAGGTCGTAGCCGTTCGCCAATTGACCCAACTCTTCGATACGCATCACGCTGCGTTCGTTCTGAAGCGTAGCCAGCTTGTGACATGGGATGATGCCCGATCAAGCAATCTGATATTCATCGGCTCCCGCTCGCAAAATTCGGCCCTGAACATGCTGCCCTCCATGAGCGACTTCTCTCTACTTGCGGACCCGGATTCATCTGGCTTCATTAACCTTCACCCAAAACTGGGCGAGCCTAAGGTGTACTCACGTCCAAACTATTTCTTCACCAAAGATTATGCAGTAATCGCTTTATTGCCCGGCCTTCTGCCAGGCAAGTGGATCCTGACCTTTAGCGGTCTTTCGACATTGGGAACACAGGCTGCGGCGGAATACGCGTGCCGTCCGGATGATGTCGCAGCGTTGCTGCGAACGGCGTCGTCTCGGAACGGTGAACTTCGTCCCTTCGAGGCTTTATTGGAGACTGCGATTGTCGGCGGGGTTCCCATGCAGGCCAGGTTGGTTACGTTTCACGCCCACTAACATGTCAAGGGTACAGCGTAACTCAGGGGACGCGGCCCAGTAAGTCCTGAGTGGCAGTGGCTGTCACCTGCTTTCCTTGCGTACATGACTCTCGTCATCTTCTTGACCGCTTACGAGGATCAGGCCGATCGCCTGCGTGTGTTGACGTCGCATCGGAGAAACGCGGACTCGCACACGTCAAATCCCTGTAAAAAACGTAGACAAAAAGTACTCCCGAACAGGAGAGTTATGCATGCCTGTTCCCCGCTTAGAGAACTCGCGTGATTCCCTCGTTTGGAGGCAGCCCTTGAAGCAGACGATTTCAACCAAGTCTCGCAACGGATCAACTGCGCGGACAGCGAATCTCCGTCCAGTCCGCTGGATAGAGGTTGCCATGAAACGCGTCACGCTTGTCGCCCTCGTCATCTGCGTCCTTCTCGGCTGTTGTACCCCACTCTTTGCTCAGGAAACAGGAAACATTGTAGGCATCGTCCACGACCCGTCGGGCGCGGCCATTCCGGGCGTAACCGTTACGCTCACCAATTCCGCGACCCAGTTCCACCGCATCGTCACGACCAATGAGCATGGACAATACGTCGCCTCCGCCATGCCAATCGGAAATTACATCCTCACAGCGGAGCGAACCGGCTTTCAAAAGCTGGAGCGAAGTGGCGCCACCCTCACCACGGCAAGCACTCTCAACGTGGATCTGACTCTTCCCGTCGGCAGTGATGTCCAAACCGTCTCCGTCACGGCGGAAGCATCGCTGCTTCAATCGCAGAGCGCTGTTGTCTCCTCCCTGGTGGATAATACGCAAATGGTGCAGCTTCCCCTGGCAACGCGGAACTTCACCGATCTCGTTCTCTTGACGCCGGGTGCGCATACGGGCTCCGCATCGAACCTTGCCGAGGGTGGCAGCCCCTACAGCGTCCGCGGAGGAGATAACTTCAGCGTGAATGGTTCGACGGCAGCTGCGAACTCCTATCTTATCGACGGTATTTACGATCGCAACCAATGGCTGAATACCTTGATGCTCGTGCCGATCGTTGATTCCATCGAAGAGTACCGCGTAATGACCAGCAATTTCAACGCGGAGTATGGTGAAGCCGCGGGGGCTGTTACCTCGGTTACGACCAAATCCGGCTCCAACGCGATCCACGGCCATCTGTGGGAGTTCGTTCGTAACGATGCATTCAATGCCAACAGCTATTTCGCCAAACGAAGCAATATCCCTCGCCCAAGCTATCATCGCAACACGTTCGGAGCTACGATCGGCGGTCCTGTATTCCGGAACCGCACCTTTTTTTTCGGCGATTATCAAGGCATCCGCGAATCCATACCGCAGGTAAGCACCTCGACGATTCCGACAGTTGCTGAACAAAGAATGGTCGAAACCGGCAATTTCAGCGGGCTCGGAACGCAGATCTACAACCCATATGCCACAACAACCGTCAACGGCGTTACGAATCGCGCCCCGTTTGCCGGCAATATCATTCCAACCGGCCTGCTCGATCCAGCCGCAGTGAAACTCTTCAGCCTGTTGCCGGCTCCCACTACCGCCGGGGCGACGAACAACTACACCATTACGCCAGCCCTCACGCAGACGGACGACCAGTTCGACGTGCGTGTCGATCAGGTATTGGGCGCAGCCGACAGGCTGTTCTTCAAGTACTCCTACGACATGACAACGCAGGTGACCCCGGGGATTATTGCATCGCTGCCGAACTCTCCCATTCCAGTGGGTCCTTATATATCAAGCGGCGCCAACGGAGACACGGCCCCGGTAAGGACACAGTCCGGAACGCTTGGCTACACGAAGGTCCTGAACGCTTCAACGTTGCTGGCAGCACATGCCGCCATCGTCCGTTGGACCGCTGCCATTACTCCGCTTGACCAGCCTTATGATTCGGCAACGGCTCTCGGCATTCCGGGCATCAATTACAACTCGCTTTCGGGGGGCTTGCCAGGATTCACCATCTCGGGCTTCCAGTCTCTCGGGGACAATTCCACCTACCCGAACGACAGCTATTCCACCACCTTTCAGTACGACGGCGACATCACCCACACACGTGGCTCCCACACATTCAAGGCAGGTCTGCTGTTTCTCCGCAACCGCTTCAACGGCTTTACCTCAACCCCAACGCGAGGCACATACGACTTTAACGGGCAATTTACGCGGCCACTCGGAAGCTCCGAAGCCTCGACCGCTCTTGCCGATTTCGCGTTGGGAGCAACCGACACTGCCAACCGGAGCATTCTGGAGGGCGAGTTCGGTATGCGGACCTTTCAACTGGCGCCTTACATTGAGGATTCCTGGCGAGCAACGGATCGTTTGACGCTTGAGTACGGAGCCAGATATGAAATCAGCTCTCCGCCGTACGAAGTGCACGACCATTGGGCCAATCTCAACCTTGCTACCGGATTGCTCGAGGTAGCCGGTCTCAATGGCAATGGGAGCCGGCTGCGCAACTTCGATTGGAATACCTTTTCGCCTCGCCTCGGCGCCGCCTACACCCTGGATAAATCACGAAAAACTGTATTGCGATCAGGTTTCGGCATTTCCTACGTCGATACCCTCGTCGGCGGCACGCAGTTATACAAGAACCAGCCATACTTTTTCGCTCAGACTATTACGACCAGCGCTACTGACGCACCAACCACTCACGTCAGCAACGGTTTTTCCCAGCCGATCGCACCCAATCCGGCAGATATTGCGGCGATCTCCTCCGGCAGCCCCATAGCATGGGATATGAATCTTCGCCAGACCCGGGTAATCCAGTATAGCCTGGGTGTGCAACGAGCGATTCGTTCCGATCTCATCGCGGACATAAGTTATGTGGGTTCCCGCTCCGAGCATCTTCTTGTAAATAGTCTCAATCCGAATCAATCGATCCCCGGCCCGGGCCCGCAGGGTCCGCGTCGCCCTTACTACGCTATCAATCCGAATCTCGTGAACATCACATATGTCGCCTCTGCCGGAGATGCCGATTACAACAGTCTGCAGGTGCATGTCGAGAAGCGACTCTCCGGCGGCCTCAACTTCGGCGCCTCGTACACCTATGCCTCGTATCTGGCGGATGCCGGCGATCCTAACTCGGGCGGCAACGGCAACATCCAAAACAGCCAATGCCTGCGGTGCAACTATGGACCGACGCCGGATGACTACCGTCATACCTTCGTATTCAATCATGTCTACGATCTTCCATTTGGGCACGGCCGCAAGTTCCTCAACTCGGGCCCACTTTCTTACATTGTTGGCCCATGGGATCTCAGCGGAATCTGGTCTCTCAACTCCGGATCGCCGTTTACCGTGTACTACGGAACAACGGTGTCAAACTCCACAGGAGGAGGTACGCAGCGACCCAATCGCATCGGCAGCGGAAAGCTTGCAGAGGGTCAAAGCATCAATCATTGGTTTGATACCACAGCCTTCGTCGCTCCGGCCCTTTATACCTTCGGCAATTCAGGTACCGGAATCCTGACCGGTCCAGGCTACTTCAATGTTGACCTCACCGTGGAGCGCCACTTTTTATTCCACAATCGATATAATCTGGATTTTCGCGGGGAGGCGTTCAACGCCTTCAATCGCGCAAACTTCAATAACCCCAATGCCACCATAGGAACGGCGCCTGCCGGGCAGATTAGCGGGACCTCGGCGGCCAGGGTTCTCCAACTGGCATTGAAACTGGAGTTCTAGCCACCGGTTGTGGCGCAATCTCCTCGGCAGGCAATCCGCGGCAGTTGCAGATCGCGGCTCGCTTGAATTTCTAGTGAACGGTCAAGCCCGCTGGAAACAGGAGAAATGATGGATCGGCGCAAGTTCGTTTCACTTCGATCGTCAGGAGTCGCGGCACTCAGTTCCGGCTCCAGGTCCAGCTCCGCAGCATCGGCTAAACGAGCGCAAGAGGCCGGGAGGCGGAGCAACCGGGGAGAGTGCCGAAAACCCTGCGATCGATACCTTGAACTTTTTACTTCAGCGCGGAGCAATCATGATGAACCGTCGAACTTTTTTGATATCGGGTGCAGCCGCATCCCTTGGTGGAAGCCTGCGTAGTAAAGGAAAGGGATCGCGCGAGCGAAAGCCGAACGTGATCCTGATGATGGCCGATGACATGGGATGGGGTGATCCCGGCTTCAATGGCAACCAGATGATCCGCACCCCAAACCTTGACGCCATGGCTAAGGCCGGCATCCGCTTCCCTCACTTCTACTCCGGTGGGCCGGTATGCTCTCCAACGCGGGGCACCTGCCTTACGGGCCGTCATTACTTTCGTTACGGCATTACGGATGCGAACCGCGGATTTCTGCCCGGGCAAGAGATCACGATGGCCACCATGCTGAAGAGCGAGGGGTATACGACAGGTCACTTCGGCAAGTGGCATCTTGGCTCGCTCACAACGAAGCTGAAGGACGGCCGCAGAGGCGGACCTGGAACAAGGGTTTATATGCCTCCCTGGGAGCAGGGTTTCGATGAATGCTTCTCCACCGAGGTGCAGATGCCAACGTGGAACCCGATGCAGGATCAAGCGTTCCCTGCGAAGTATTGGACCGGGCCAGACAAGTACGCGACGGAAAATCTGGAAGGCGACGATTCCCGCATCATCATGGATCGGGTTGTGCCTTTCATCGAACATGCTTCCACGGCAGGCACGCCTTTCCTGGCCGTGGTCTGGTTCCATGCGCCGCATGAGCCGGTGGTGGCGGGTCCGGCGTATAAGGCCATGTACGCGAACTACGACGAGGGCGCTCAGAACTACTACGGATGCATCACGGCGCTCGACGAGCAGGTAGGCCGTTTGCGCGCTCTGCTCCGCAAGCTGAACATAGAAAAGGACACGATGCTCTGGTTCTGCAGCGATAATGGACCGGACGGAAGGA
The DNA here is from genome assembly GCA_965276885.1 of Granulicella sp. Classification (GTDB taxonomy): domain Bacteria; phylum Acidobacteriota; class Terriglobia; order Terriglobales; family Acidobacteriaceae; genus Granulicella. The sequence goes on from OZ255702.1 coordinate 1,278,251, forward strand.
CCGGCACAGAGGGAACGAAGCGTGGCTCAACCGGAGGCCTGCGCGGACGCAAGTTCAGTCTCTTCAGCGGCGGCACCAATGTGCCCGGATTGCTGGAATGGCCTGGTCACGTCAAGGCCGGTCGCGTAGAAGAGCTCTCGTGCAGCACGCTCGACTACTTTCCCACGGTACAGGAGATCGTGGGATACCGGTTCCCGAATCACCCTCGTCCGCTGGATGGAATCAGCCTCGTTCCTCTGATTCGCGGCCGAATGAAAAGCCGTCCCACACCCATCTGCTTCCGGTATGTGATCCCCAAAAAGGCGATGTTCGATGCTCCCATGTTGGCGATGGTCGAGGGGAAATACAAGCTGCTGACGAACCTGGTCGACAACGGAAAAAACGATCTGCTCTTCGACATCGAAGCCGACCGGGGCGAGACGGCAAACATCTGCGCACAGCATCCGGAGCTGGTGAGGTCTATGAAGGAGCAACTGACCACGTGGATGGCAAGCTGCGAGCGAAGCTTCAACGGAGCCGACTATGATGATCCCGCGTTCAAACCACATGGCGCCTTTACGCCGCTGCGGCCGGACTGGCCTATGGGAGGGCAAGCCGATTGAACAGGAAAGCTCTCCAGCCGAGCCGAGCCGCAAAGCTTTTCAGCCGCTTCAATTTGTTGTTTCTCTCCTTGGGAATGGGCATGATCGGAAGTGCGAGTCTTGCGGCCGCACAACAACCCCTCTCTTCGCAGGCGAAGCTCGCCCTGGTCGACCCGTTCATCGGCACCGGTCAGGATGGTCACACCTTTCCCGGAGCGACCGTGCCCTTCGGCATGGTGCAACTGTCCCCGGATACGCAGATTCGTCCATTCAAGCGGAGTTACAAGTGGGCCTCCGGCTATCGTTATGAGGACACTACCATCCTTGGCTTCTCGCATACCCACTTCTCCGGCAGCGGGCATTCCGATCTGGGCGACGTTCTGCTGCAGCCCATCTCCGGCGACGTGCGGCTTGAGCCTGGAGAGATCGATCAGCCCGGCTCCGGCTATCGTTCGCGTTTTAATCACCAGCAGGAGCGGGCGCAGCCGGGGTATTACGCGGTTGACCTGCTGGACTACGAAGTTCATGCGGAGCTCACGGCAAGCCCACGCGTCGGCGTTCACCGCTACACTTACCCTGCCGGTAGGCCGGCCCACGTTCTGCTCGACCTGCGCTCTTCCATCTACAACTACCCCGGCAAGGTCCTCTGGTCGAGTTTGCGGATTCGCTCTGACGGCACCATCACCGGCAAGCGGGAGACACGCGGCTGGGCACCGGGACGCCAGCTCTATTTCGCCATTCGCTTTTCTCAACCCATGCAGCAGCACAGCCTCTACGATCGCGAGCCACTGCCTGTGGAGTACCACGGCTTCAAGACTCCCGGCACTACCCCGCAGAACACACAAGCCATCGAAGGCCGGGGCCTCGTGGCTGTCTTCGACTTCCTCCCGCAGGCGCAGCCGCTGGTCGTCAAGGTTGCGCTCTCGCCCGTAAGCGAGAACAGCGCCATCGCCAACATGGATGCGGAGGTGCCCGGCTTCGACTTCGACGCCGTACACGCCGCCGCTACGGCAGCCTGGGCGGCCGAGCTGCAACGGGTCGATTTTCGCGCGTCTCCAGACATGCAGAAAAACCTGTACACCGCGCTGTACCATGCCCTGCTCTCGCCTAACCTGAGCATGGACACGGACGGCGGCTACCGTGGACCGGACAACCAGGTGCACCACGCGAAGAATTTCCACTTTGTCTCCAACCTGAGCCTGTGGGATACCTTCCGCGCCGAGCAGCCGTTGATGACGGTACTGGAGCCCGAGGATCGTACCAGCGACCTGGTGAACTCCATGCTTGCTTCTCAACAGGAAAGCCCGTTCGGCATACTGCCCGTTTGGCAGGAGGAGGGCATTGAGACCTGGTGCATGATCGGGTATCACGCCGTGCCGGAGATCGTGGACGCCTACATGAAGGGCATCCACGGCTTCGATACAAACGACGCTCTCCGGGCCGTCGTGGCCAGTGCCACCTATGGCCCCTATGGCAGTCTGGACGAGTACATGCGGCTGGGTTACGTGCCGGTCGACCAGGACGATGAAGCCGCGTCGAAGACGATGGAATATGCGTTCGACGACTGGACCATCTCGCGCATGGCCGGCGCGATGAAGCAAACGGACGTGGCGAATACCTTCACCAAGCGCGCGTCCAGCTGGCGCAACATCTTCAATGTCAAGGACGGCTTTGCAGAGCCCCGGCTGGCAGACGGTAAATTCCGCGTCCCCTTCGATCCGGCAAAGGCCGGGGCCGGCAGCGGCTTCACCGAGGGTAACTCGTGGCAGTACTCCTGGTTTCAGCCTCAGGACGAGCAGGGCCTCATTGATCTCCTCGGAGGCAGGCAGCAGCTGATCGCCAAGCTCGATGCGATGTTTGATGCGAAGGCGGATCCTCACCAGTATGCAGCGGTCGAAGACATCAGCGGCATGATCGGGCAATACATCCACGGCAACGAGCCGAGCCATCATCTTGCCTATCTCTACGACTATGCCGGCGCACCCTCGCGCACGCAGGAACGTTTGCGGCAAATCGTGGAATCACAGTACCGTCCCACGCCCGACGGCCTGGTCGGCAACGATGACCTGGGCCAGATGTCTGCATGGCTCGTGTTCACTTCGCTCGGGTTCTATCCCGTTGCTCCGGGTACGAACGAGTACGTCATCGGCAGACCCTTTGTGAACGAGGCGACGCTGCACCTGCCCAACGGCAAGACCTTCCGCGTAGTCGCCGATCACCTCAGCGCAGGGAACTCCTACGTCCAATCCGTCACGCTGAATGGAAAGCCGCTTCAGCGCATGTTTCTTCGGCACGACGAGCTTATGGGAGGTGGGGAGTTGCACTTCGTCATGAGTTCAAAGGCTGAAGCAAAATGGTCGCTGCGAGAACTCGGTGTCCCTTTTTCCATGACGCCGTTGCGGAAGTAACGTTCTTCATGGCAAAGAGCCGCCACTCATTCGATCAGTTCAGCTCCCACCATACACACATGATCATCGCTGCAGCGCAAGCTGTACATGTGGCCAACACGGGACGCTTACATCGAATGAGGACGCGCCAGGACAGTTCTGTCGCGCACCGTCACATCAACGCCGGTGCCATCGGGGGCTGTGACGATTCTGCCACCACAGGGAGAAAAGTGTATCGGCGAAGCCATGGTATATCGTACTGGAGCCTTGAGTAAAACCGAACGTGTATAACGCGCTGGCAAGCCTTAGCCTACCCGCTCCCCTCCCCGACTTCTTGGCGCTCTCCTGCCTTGCCGCTTTCAGCCTTCGCTAAGTTAAGGCCAATTGCAGGCCACGGTGCGCATCATGTTCTAAGCCAGCATGCGAGCAGGTGTATGGAGAATAGAAGAGATTTCATCAAAGCGGCGGTTGCTGCTGCACAGAAGCGCCCTTGGCCGGCCGCTCACTCCCGCTGACTTTAAGCACTGTCCGGTAAACGCGTGGATTATTGAAGCCTTCCAGCGAGGTGGGCTCCCTCCACAGCATGTGCCGTTGCGACCTCTAAAGAGCTAATCTGACCGGCCACGAGTTGGTGTTCAGTGCTCTCGCGATGCCCAGAAACGGCCTCGCCCAGCCGTAAACGTGCATAAAGTTCCCTTTCTTGAGGTGCCCCCGATATGGTTAGCGTTCTCGCTTATGGGTGGGCTGGCAAACGAAACGTACCAAACTGCTCCGCCATCCTTATCAGCCGGGCACCACTCCTGCTTTGCTGCTTCAATATCTCCCCTGCGTGATCTGCTCCCCGACACGTCGCCCCCGAGAGACTGTACTTTGAGGCCCGCTGGCGTCGCTTGTGCGCCCTGCAGCAAGGTCGAGCTTCGGACGGGGCCGGTGACAAGTAAGGCTTGGTTGGGGTGAGTGGGGATTCGGCCCACTCACCCCAACAATCTCACAGCGAAGGCAACGTAAGAGTCACATAGTCCATCTCTGCGTAGCCACCCTCCCGTTGTAACCGGACCGTATTTCTTCCCGCGTTCAGCGTCACTGGAACGGTAACAGTATTCTCTCCTTGTCGCGGATCATGTGCTCCGCCTAGGAAGCTCGCCGTGGGTACAAGGATGGCGGAACCCTGGCTAAAGGCATTAACGTACAGATTATTAACGTTATTCAGCCCTGCGATGCCGTTTCCGTACGCGATGTTCAGGTTGTACTTCCCATTCGCCGGCGCTTCGATGTTGTATTCCACGTAGCTGTCGAGGTTATTGAGCGCACCAACGAAGTCCGGCAGCAGATACTCCTCAAAGAAGCTCTGCCGTGTGCCGTCGCCGACGAAGGCGTACGCTGCCTGGTAACGGTGAAGATCGGGACGCACGTCGATGAAGTCGAGAGCGACGGCGCCGGTCTCCTTTTTGAATTGAATCGTGTTGTTACCTGCTTCCAGCGCGACGCGTTTTTCCGTGAAGGCGAATTCGCTGTTCGGGCCTCCATTCGTCGGGGTATAGCTGACCGAACCCTGAGGCTTGCCGTCGACCGTGAGCGTCTGAGCGGCATCTATTTGGGCAGCGTTGCTGTAGCGCACATGCATGATGTAGATGCCGCGGTCCTGGACTCCTACGTTAAAGGTAAGTGAGCTTTCCTTCTCCGTCATACCTGCCACATAGGTTCGATTAGACGCGAGTTGGCTGCTGCCGACGATCTTTGCCTGATGCAGGTAGGCGCTTTCCGCTTCATATTTTGTTGTTGATGGATCTGCCGGTCCAGCTGGTGTGATCAGGATGCGATATCCACTTGCTTTGCTGATCTTGTGGATGGGTACCGTTAGATTTCCTGAGGCTACAGGCAGGTTCTCGTCTAACAGAATGTATGGTCCGGTCTCAGGATCGCCCCCACGCTCCACGGTGATGTCGCTCTGATAGGGATCCACGGTCCACGCGGTTGCTTGCACCTGAACTCGCACTTCGCGGCCCAGGCCCAAGCTGCTGAGGCCGTTGAAGTGGATATCTGCGTCGTCGTCCGAACCACCCAGAAGCAGCGTGACGGTTTTGGTAGATGCATCGTAGCTCGCGACGCCATCATAGGCCTGGTCGTAACGCGCGCTCGCGGGTGTTACTGGAGCCAAGGCTCCCGTCATCTCGTTGTACCAGTTCAGCATGTACCAGCCACCGTTTGGCAGCAGTGTTGTTTCCCCTGTTTGCCATGGGTAGCGCAAGGAGTTACCGAGCTGGCTGTAGTTTGTGTACACACCCTCTCCACCAAAGTCGATGCCGTCGCGTTCCATCTCAGCCCAATACTGCACGACGTGCCCCGGAACTCCTTCAAACGTCCCGTCATCCTCTCCGTACTCGTCGATGCTGACAGGCAGCGGCACATGCGGAATCCCAAGCTGACGTTCGAGTTCGCGGTAGAAGGAAAGTGACTTGCCGATATCGGAGGGTTCATTGGTCAACAGGCTGTGCCAGCCGATGATGTCAGGAGATGTGCCTGTGTTGACGGCATTCTGCAAGAATGCCTGCATCTTGACCTGATCGCCCGACTGACTTTGGGGCAGGTAACTAAGATAGTTGGGTCCCATCACCTTCAACGAAGGATTAATGGCGCGGATCTCCTGCACCGTATGCGTCCACAGCCAGTTAATACGATCGTTGTAGGTTGAGCCCTGTATGGCAGGATCGCTGTTGAATGCCGTGTTGTTCAACTGCACATCGGGTTCGTTGAAAACCTCGACGGCGTAGACGACATCGGGGTAATTTGTCGATATATCCGTGATTGCGGCTTTCACCTGCGCGTCCCAGTTTGAGAGGCCATTCCAACTGTAGGGGAAGCCCGGTAGCAGGTCGTTCAGCCGGCACATCATCCCGATGCCTTTGCCGCGGATAAGGGGCGCGATCGAGTCTGTCGAGTAAGGATTAGAGCCGTAATCGCTCACTCGTCCCTGCGACGCTGTGATATGCAGAATGGATTTGCTGACAAGAGAGGATGGTGTCCCGCCCGCAATGGTGGACACACCAAACAGCGTGCCAAGGCCGCCTTTTTTCAGGGGTCCACCCAAATGCGTAAGGTCGACCGTCATGTCAGACGCGACCGCGAGTTGTGAGCCTACCGCGACCAGTACAAAGGCCGTAACCCATGGAAGCCGGTTCAAGAATTTCATAGACGTTGGATCTCTCCTCCGAAGAGCGAAACAAGCTTATGTATTAGCAACGGTATTGGACAGAGCAGGATGGACTAGACAGCTTAAGATTTAACTCCACTTCTTCATCGAAAATAAACCGCCCAGACTGAAGCGGGCCACAACACGAAGGCCAGCGGCTTGCGGAGCTTTATAGGAACCGAGGCTTATCGAGATCAAAGTAGCTGCGGTACGGTTCACGCTCGCCGAAGGTATAGAACGGATGAAGATTGCCGACCGGCTGGCCACCTTCATCAATACTTGCGGGAGTAATTTTCTGACCACCCTCATTCAGGTTCGCGGGCGCATTCGGACCAAGCTGCAGTTGCAGTTTTCCCGGGGCTTTCTGCAAGCGAGCAGCCAGGGCCGCCGGATCTCCGCTAAGGGGGAACGAGAACCGCGCGTCCTGTGCCATCAATAGCGGCCCATACATGAACGCAACACGGTTTGGGTGTTGAGGATCGACAGGAACCGCACGGGCGCGCAAAGGAAAGCGGAACTTGATCATGTCTCCCGATTGCCAGGTTCGCCTGAGAATAGCCCACTGGTTCGGTTCCACCGCAGTCGTAACCGGTTGCCCATTGATGGTGACTGCGGCGTCCTTGCTCCACGAAGGGATCCTCACGCGAAGGTTGAACTCGGCAGGGCGTGCAAGGCTCAGGGTGAGCACCGTCTCTTCACCGTCAGGATACTGGGTCTGCTGCACGAGCCGGACGCTCTGATCACCATGCTCCCATGTGACCTCGGAAGGCATGGCGAGATTCACGTACAGGCCATCGTCGTCATGGAAGTAGATCACGTTGTGGTAATCCGCCACAGTTTGGATATAGGTGCCAGAACAGCAGGGCCACTCGTCCCAGAAGAACGTTTTTGCCCCCATGCCAACACGGTAATCGGCGTAATAGAACGACCTGCCGTCGGGCTGTACCGGAAGCGCCGCGCCTATGCCGTTGTACAGGAGCGTCTCGATCCAGTCGCCGTAACGCGCCTCGCCGGTGAAGCCCATCAGATAACGTGATATTTTAAAACCCGCCCATGATCCGCACGGGATCTCGGCGGTATCGAGGCGGACGTCGAGCGCGCGCCCCAGGGATCCGTCGGCCGGTACGCTCCATTCGCCGGGTCCGTAGCCGCCAGAGGCGTAGGTTTGCGTTCCGCGCGCCCAATCATAGGCGTTTTTTAGAATGGCGAGGTACCGCGGATCGCCGCTTACGTCATAGGCCATCGCCGCGCCGCAGAAAGTGTTCATGTGGCTGTAGGAATGAAGAAACTGCACGCCTTGGGGGCGGTCTGTCGTGGCGAACTTGTTCCAATAGGTTGGGTACAGCCAAAGGTTGGCGAAGTCGAGGAAGACTTTGTTCCCGGTGAGCGCGTAAGCGCGAAAGCTGTTCTCCGGCAGCGTGTACCACTCCAACGTCCCATGCGGCCGGCGCCCATCGCGGTCGGCTTCCGTGGCCGGTGAACGCGAACGGTCGAAGTAAGCCGAGGCCCAGACCGTGATGCGCTCAAGGATTTCCATCGCATGAGGGTCGTCGGCGTACAGGGCAAGATCCACCAGACCGCACGACATCTTCTCCCAGGCATAGGTGCCCATGTGAGGATTGCCGTCAGGCCCCAGCGTCTTTTCCCACTGCGCGGCAAGATAGACGGCCTTTTCACGTAGAGCGGTATCGCCGGTCGCGCAACTCAAGCGCGCCATGCCGCTCAGCCACTGGCCAAAAGTTGCAGCGCAATCGTTCCTGCACCAACCTCGCATGTCATTGCCCGGGGCAGGCAGACCCGCCCTCCGGCGAAAGCCCTTGAGCATGTCGTCATTGGACATGTTGAAGTACAGCTCGCGGGTATGCGCAACTTGCTGCTGAAAGCGGCTGTCGAGGAGGCGAACGCCCCGGTAATCGAAGCTTCTCAGGCGAACACGAGAATCGTTCCGCGGATGCAACGTCTGGCTGATCGCAAAGGAAGGCAGGGAAGGAAGCAGGCAGGCGCTCCCCGCATTGAACAAAAACGAACGGCGATTCATCAGAGACCCTCATCCTGTGGGTGAACAAGTAGGACCTACACATGAAAGCAGAAACTTAGATCAGTACGCGCGGTAGGAACCGACTATATGGCGCGTGTTTCGCGATCAGGCAGCCTCACCAGCCCGCGTTGCACGGCCACGATCGCGGCCTCCGTCCGATCCACAACGTCGAGCTTGCTGAAGAGATGATTGACATGGTTGCGCACGGTATTTTCGCTGATACGCATCTCCTGGCCAATCCGCTTGTTCGTCCATCCTGTGACCAGCATGCACAGAATCTCTGTTTCCCGCGGTGTCAGGGCAGGCCTCATCATCACTTCGGCAATGCGTTGTGCAAGCGCGGGCTGCACGTGACGCTTGCCAAGCGAGACCGCCCGGATGGCGCGCAACATCTCATCAGGCAGGACATCTTTGGTCAGGTATCCGAGGGCGCCATCGCGCAGCGCCGTGTAGATGTCCTCGTCCGTTTCGTAGTTAGTCACCACAAGGATTCGCGCATCAGGATCGAGCTTGCGCAAACGCCGGATCGTTTCGATGCCGCTCATGTCCGGCATGCGCAGGTCCATCAAGACAACATCCGCACCGTCCTTCTCATAAAGCCGGAGTGCCTCAGCGCCTGATGACGCGCTCGGTTGCACAACTATGCCCTGCTGTTGTGCCAGCATCGACGCCATTCCCAAACGAACGACCGGATGATCGTCGACGATCAGCACGCGGACGAGCTTCAGCGATCCCTGTGTCATGTTAGGCATTCCTTTCACTACGCAATGGCTGCCATCTCCGTCTGCTTCGTAAGGGCAGTAGAACCGAAACCGTCGTTCCGCCTTCGGGGAGCGAGGTAATCTTCAATGTGCCGTGCAGCTTCTGAGCGCGTGTTGCCATGCCTGTCAACCCCAATCCTGGATTTGTTACGTTCCCTGTGTCGAAGCCTCGCCCGTTGTCCTCCGTTTCCAGCATCACTGCCTGATCGAGATAGATCAATCGAAGGAGCAGGGTGGAAGCCCCGGAGTGACTGATCGCATTCGCGCCGGCTTCCTGACCAACGCGCAACAGAGTGTTGTTGATGCGCATTGGCAACGAGCGTGGCGCTCCCTGAATCGTCAGGCTGATCCGCATGGGACCTTCGCCCACCATGCGCTGAAGAGACTGCATTAACTCTGTACCAACGGAGAGATCCGCCGAGCCGCGAGTCTTCAAGGCCGCAATGCTTCGGCGTGCCTCCTGATGGCTGTGACGGACCATGTTGATCGCGACGTCCACGTGGGCGTTGAGCTGAGCCGCATCGGGCGGGATTCCGGAACGAACCGCCTGCAACTGGAATCCCACGCCTGCAAAGCTCTGGGCCAGCGTGTCATGAATCTCATGAGCAATATAGTCGCGTTCGCGTTGGATCGCTCGTGTCCGATTGTTGCGCACGCGAAAGACAATCAACGCTGTCAGCAGGGACAGACTGAGCAGAATCAGAAAGTCGCGAAAGAGCAGTTGGGGCGTCCACCACGGGGGGCCAGCCAGCTGCTCGATGTCTTCGGCCGATCGCAGAAGCAGGGCGAAGGGAACCGCATCCCGGGTCAGGGCGGGGTCCATGGAACAGATGCCACGCAGGCGCAACATACTATGTGCCTCAAGATGCGGTGGGATAAAACCGCCATGGGCGCTCTGCAGAATCGCAACGAACTCCTGCTGATTCGTCGACATGGAAAGACTGAGCAGATCCCCGGATCTTCTCTGGATGCGGTCGACACGTGCTTCGAGCTCGACGAACTGGCTGTCGAAGTCTCCCCGTGCGGCCTGCCCAACAGTAATGGCAACAGGTGGGGGAGGTGTTCCGGCCCACAACAAACGCGCGCTGGCATCGTTCAGATCGGCACTGTACGGCGTCGGTACGGGGATCCCGGTGACTTCTAACTCATCCCCAACTTTAATCCGCATGGGTTCGGCAAAGTGCACGAGAACACCACCCGTGGCATCTTGCAGAAAGGACTCCCGTCCCGTGCGGGTAATGACGCCGCGGACGGATACACGATCCAGTCCTTGGCCGACCAGGGTACGAAGGCTGGCAACAGGTAGGATCTGCTGCGAACCTTTCGCCGCACTGCTGGACAGAGCGAGGAGGAAGAAGAAGAAAGCCGAGCACCCGGGGTGGAGGGCGTGGCAGATGCATCTGCATGGTGCGTGCAGCGATGTTCTCATCGCGAGTGCTCTGGGGAGCTCGCATGGAGAGCCCTGACGCGAATGTCCCTCCAGCTGCCGCCCGACGCATATGATCGTAAACCGATCTGCCCCTTCTCGCTGCACGAGGGCACATCTGCCTCCAAGGAGGCGAGGTGTACGTGCTCGATCGTGGTTGCCTCCACACTGAGATGGCATCCTTTCACCGCAGCCCGCAGGTGATACCACTGGAACGGTGAGAGCTTTTCTGCAAGGACTTGAGGCGCGAGCTCGGTCCAACCATAGTCGGCATCGCCGCCAACGAGCGAGTTGTCGCGCAAGCGAAGGCCCGCATAAAAGCCGCGAAAGGCATCCACACCTTCGTCGGCATCCTGTACGCGAAGCAGAATACCGGCATCACCTGAGTCTCCCTCCAGTCTAAGATCGGTTTCCACGGCGTAGTCGGTCCAGAAGCGCGACCCCGTCACGAGCTTGGCGCCGCGTTCATCGGAGATATTCTGCATGGCCCCGTCGAGGATTTGCCAGGTTCCTCCAAATGCTGTCCAGCCGGCTCCACGACCTTGCGAAAAGCCGTCCGCAAAGGGCAAACCGTAAGCCGCCCCATGAAGGATGTGCCATTCCAACGCGCAAGTCGTCACAACCGCCAGCAGCACCACGATCCACGCGCCTGAGGTTTTACGAGGACGCGGCGAGCGACTTATTTGCGTCAATTGCATTGGCTACCGTTCCGGAGACATCGTCAGAGCCCGATGGACCGAAGGGTCCCTAAGCTCGTTGCGCGTGACCAGGCGAACGTCGGTAACGACGGCGGCTGGCAAATGACCCGAGCGATAGTGCTCTGCCAATGCAGAAACAGCAAGCAGGCCTTGACGATAGGTGTCTTGCAATATAAGTGCATCAACTTCACCGGATGCAAGCGGCGCGATCAGGTCCATATCCTGATCGCAACCGATCAGGCGAATCCTGTGCGTAGACCTGCGTCTTCGCACAGCATCAAGGGCCCCGAGCAGCGCGGGTGGACTCAGGGCAAAGATAACATCGATCTCCGGACTGCCATTCATGAGGCTCTCCACCTGTCCTTCGGTCTCTTGACGGTTGAAGCGGCTGAAGCGCTTGGCCACAATCCTTGCCAGTGGCATCTTCGCGGCGAGTTCCTGCTCGAAGCCTCGGGCAGTCTGCATATTGCCGCTTATATCCGGGTTGAGGCCAAGCATGACGATGTGGGCCTTTGGTGCCGTCGTTTCAAGAAACTGCGCCGCGAGACGGCCTGCCTTGGCGTGATCGCTGACAATATACGTCAGGTTTGGGCCAGGCTGTAGCGATAGCCTGGATTCAATCACAACCACAGGCGTCCCCGAGCGAACCAGGTTGCGCACGGGCGTCAGCAGCGCCGCACTGTGATCCGGCGCAAGCACGACGCCCATGCAGTGACGATCTTTCGCCCCCTGCACTAACGCAATCTGGCGGTCTACATCGTCTTCTCGCGTCGCAGCGTTCCAATAGACCCCAAACCCGTTCTGATGGGCGGCGACAAGGGCTCCTGTGTGAACGCTTTCCCAAAAGAGCGTGGCTGTGGTTCTTGGGATCACGCAGATTAAAGGACGCGACCGTGTGCAGGACATGAGGGCCAGGAGGAATGGACTCAAGAGAAAACACCTGAGCCGCCACCTACGTGTTTCACGTCGTTTTCGAAACAGCAGAAACATAGCAGCAGATCGAGTGTATCCGGATCGGGCCATGGGTGATCCCAAAAAGAGGGAGTCCACTTGCGCGGGCTCCCCTAGGAGAAGCTTAGAACTTAAAAATCAATGCGGGCTTGGAACTGCACAACACGAGGAGCGTCCTGCGTCCCCGTGACGCGCCCGTAATTGAATCCATCATAAGGGTTCGTGTCGCTAGGTCCGCCAAAGATATGACGGTTGAAGGCATTGAATAGCTCACCGCGTAGCTCACCTTTCAAACTCTCAAAGAAGACAAACCGTTTGATAATGCTGAAGTCCTCCTGCATGTAGTTCGGGATGCGTGCATCGAGAACACGAGGTCCATTTCCGAACTGGTAGCGTCCCGTGGTTGTGACGTTCGCATTTGGGTCGCTGAACGGAACCGTGCTGAAATCGACGATCTGGTTGTTATTGACAGTATTGACTGTCCCAACCAGGTCGCGTTGCTGACCGTTGAATGGGTTGAAGTGAGCGTGCTTCGCGATTAGATTCCGTTGGTCGCCGGCGAAGTTGAAGCGGAAGCAACCGTCATCGCCGGACACACCCCCAGCGCAGGGATTGTTCAGGGGTTGACCGGTCTGGTAGCGCTGAATGCCGCCGATCTGCCAGCCTCCTACCAGTTCATTTAAAAGGAATCCGTTACTCAAGAACCGTTTGCCGTTCCCAAAGGGCAGCTCATAGATGTAGCTGAGTACGAAGATCTGCGGGATGTCCTGAATGCTGAGCGCCTTTTCGGTTCGGACCGGCGCACCTGCCTGGTAATTGCCAGCCGTGCCCGAAGCGCCCTGAAACGGAATGGCGCTATCGGCATCGGTCAGGGTCTTGGACCAGGTGTAGGACGCCTGTAGATGAACCCCATTGCGGAAATCTCGCACGAGCGTCGATTGCAAAGAGTTGTAAGTCGACATGCCCGTTGGTTCGTACACCACCCCGAAGCCCTGGCCGCCCAAGTTGTAGTACTGCGGGAAGGGCCGCAAGGCCTGACCCACAGGATTGCTGCCGCCGAACTTCGCGTAGGGGACTTTGATCCCGGCGGCTACCGCCGCAGGCGAATTGACGGGCTGGTTCAGAAGTGTCCCGAGGCCGAAGTACTGCACAGGCAGGGTGTTGGGGAAGCGCACATTGGCGTTCAAGCGGGTGGAGTGCTGGCCCACGTAGCCGATCGTGAACACCAGATCCGTTGCCAGCTGTTGTTGCAACTGCAGACTCCAGTTCTGCACCATGCCGGGTTTTCCATCGCCCGGCTGAATCCAGGACAGGCCCTGGAAGTTGGACTGCGATGGATCGAGGTTCGGCGCCGCGGGATAGGCCGGGAATCCTGAGTCCAAGGCAAAGGCTGGAGAGAAGCCGTCTATGCTGTTGGGGCTGGCGTTCGCGGAGAACCCGTTTACGTTAGTGCCGTTGCCGAAGTCGGCGGCGATCAGTGGAGCGTAGTAGATGCCATAGCCGCCGCGGAGCGCGGTTGTCGGCAGCGGAGCGAATGAGAAGCCGATGCGGGGCGCCACATCCTTGTAGTAGACGTCTGCCCAGGTCTCTGTGCGGTTGCCGTTGCGGCCTGCGCCTGAGCCGGCGAAGACCAGCGCGCCGGGGGTCCCCGTGCCGTTCACTCCCGTGTTGATGGCGGTGGGACTGAAGTTGCTGGTGCGGCCCTGGCGCGAGTACCGCGGGGGATCGACGTCATAGCGCACGCCCAAGTTGAGCGTCAGATTCTTGAGCGGCTTGAAGTCGTCCTGCAGATAGGCCGCGCCGTAGTGTTGAATCCAGAGCGATACCAGGGCCGGGTTGTTGATGTGGCCGCCGCTGGTTGCGCCCAGAAGGAAGCTCGCGAACTGGTTGCCGGTGTCCGTCTCGATCGCGTTATCGGAAGAGCTGTTGGCGCCCGAGGTCTGAGAACGCGAGAAGGAGAATTGACCCGGCAGGGTCGCGGTATCGTTATCCGAGTACGTGTCATAGCGATAGTCCACGCCGAACGTAAGGGAGTGCCGTCCCAGCTGCTTGGTTACGGAGTCCTGCACCCCGCCGCTTGAATCCACCTGTGCGTTGTTGGTGCTCTGCCCGAAGTTGGCTAGACCTTCGCCTGGAGAGAACTGGGGAAAACCGACGCCGCCGGTTCCGCTCAAGCCAAGCGAGGTCGGGTTGAAGCCGGAACTGACTGCGTTCGAGACCTGAAGAGTGGGCTCGCGCGTCACGCCTACGTTGAAGTGATTGAGCAGCGTTGGGGAGATAATGAAATCCCAACCCCCGCGAATAAAGTAGGAGGGCTGGTACTGAACACTGACGCCAGGGTCTGCAGGTCCCGGCAGAGTGCGCGCTCCAGCTGGGTTGACGTTCTCGCGATTCGTGTACGAGCCGTAGAGCTTGTGGCGCTGGCTCGCATTCCAGTCCACGCGAATTGAGTAGTTGGTCTGGATGATCGGTTCGTTGTCGATGATGCGGTAGTTATTGTTGAGGCCACCCGCGCCGAAGTTCGGCAGGGGAATGTACTGGAGCACGTTTTGCGCAACCTGGCTTAAACGACCGGACGGAATGATGTTGCCTGCGAAAGGTGTGCGGCACTGAACACCGTTGACCGTGTGTGTGGTCTGAGGATCAAAGATCTGGCCCTGAACGAACTGCTGACCGGTACACGGATTGATCACCGCCGCTCCGTTCACGGTAATGGGATTGCCGAGGAACTGAGAAAAATCACCCGTGCGTTGTGCCTGAATGGGCACACCGGTGGTAACGTTGGATCCCTGACCTTTGCGGTACTGTTCAAACGAGAAAAACCCAAAGAGCTTGTTCTTTGCATTGAAAAGATGAGGAATGCTAAGCGGGCCGCCAACCACGATTCCATAGTCGTTCTCGTTATTGAGGGGCCGCTGATTTTGCTTAATACAGTTTGTGTCACCCGCGGCGCACTGGCTCAGGTACGCCTTGTTGAACCAGTTGTTTGCATCCAGATCGGCATTCTGAAAGATCTCAAAAATGTGCCCGTGATACGTGTTGGTTCCGCTCTGCGTGTTGAAGCTGGTGAGACCGCCGGTTGTGCGCCCGTACTGCGCCGGAAGAGTGGAGGTTATGATTTTGAACTGAGTTAGCGCTTCGACCGAAGGCGACACCTGATCAAAGGTCTCCCCTGCGGCCTGCCGATAGGTGCTTATTCCGTCCACCAGCACTTCATCACCGAAGTTTTGGCCGCCCGAGATTTTTGTCTGGTAAGCACCAGCCTGATTGAAGCCAAAATTCCCCTGTCCGGCGGTACCGGGTCCTACAACACCGGGAGCTAGAAAGATGAACGAGAAAGGAGACCGCATCTCCGTGCTTCCAAGGGCAAGCGGGAGTTCTTCTGCTACTCGCGGTGTGATCGTCGTGCCGACCTCTGAGGACTCGGTCTGCACCTGCGGCGCATTTGCATCGACCGTCACTGTTTCCGCGGCTCCGCCGGTTTCCAGCTTGATGTCCAGCGCGGACACGCTGCCGATGGTGACCTGAACGCCTGTCTCCTGGCTTGTTTTGAAACCAGCCTTGGTGATCGTGACTTGGTATCCCCCGAGTTGCAGCTGCGGGAAGTTGTAACCGCCTGCTCCATTGCTTGTCGCCGTGTACGTTGCGCCCGTATCGAGGTTCTTGATCGCAATGACGGCCCCTGGTATGACCGCCCCAGAGCTGTCGGAGATCGTCCCGGCGAGCGCGCCGCGATTGCCCTGCGCGCTGCTTTCGTTAGCTACCATGAAGAGGAAGAGCGCGAGAAAGATCACTCCCCAGCGACGGAATACGGTCATGCCACAGCCTCCAAACAGTGCCACTCAGCTCGCAGAGCGAAGCTGGAGTGCACGGAACCAGGGTTTTCTCTATCGACCCGGAGGCTAGCAGTCTGACGTCTGCGTTGAATACGGTGATTCGGACCACGACTGCATGGTGCGTTCGGACTACCCGCGTGAACTCAGATTGTTAGAAAGCCCTCACGGATGGGTTGCGAGCCGGAGACCCTTGTTGTTCTTTTGCGCGTCGAGCAATTGAGTAGAAAGCGCAAACTCCGCGTCGGCTTCCTGCTTACGCCCCAGCCTCGCAAGCACGAGACCGCGGTAGTAGTGCGCTGCCTGGAAGTCAGGAGCAGACCTTTCCGCAGATGCAAGCAGTACATCTGCGCCGGTATAATCCCTGCGACGGTAAGCCAGAATGGCCTTGCCGGTAAGTGCGCCGGCGTGGAGTGGATCGACCGCGAGCGCTCCATCGTAGAACGCCGTAGCCTGCTGGGGATGTCCTCGCTCCAGCGCAAGCTCACCCAGTTGATAGTTGGATTCGGCCTGCCGGGGCTGCAGGGCCAGGGAACGTTTTAGCTCCGCTTCAGCTTGCTCGTTGCGCAACTCGCTTCGATACATCCTGGCTAATCCATAGTGGGCCGACGCGTCATCAGGCCTTAGGTTCAGGTATGCCGTCATCGCTGCCTCGGCCTCGGGCAACTTCCCTAAATCCATCTCGATGCGCGCTTCCGCATACATTGCTGTTGGCTCCTGAGGGGCCAGCTTTCGCGCAGCCAGCACCGCAGCTTCAGCATCCACGTACAAATGCATTTCATCTTCCAACAGCGCTGTGTCCCGAAGGATCTCCGCATCTTCAGGGTCATGCGCGGTAGCACGCAACAAAAGGGACAACGCATGTTCAAACTGCCGGTCTTTTCTCAAAGCCAGCGCACCTTCGATAGCCAAGCGTTTCTCGCTGGCTCGTGCTTCGGCCGCAGTTGTTGGATCCGCCATACGGCTCTCTGCGGCATTCATGGCCTTTTCATAGCTCATCTGCTCCGCGACAGGCGCGCTGGTCTGCTGCGCTGGGCAATGCGCAACCAGAGCCATAACGAATACCCAAGCCGCGCCAAGGCGAGATCTGCGTTCCACTCCTACTGCTCCGGTCCAAGTTCTGGCGCAGCCTCGATCTGGGTCTTCGCGAGGTCGAACTGAATTCTTGCGTCAGCATCTCTTCCCAACGCATGGTAGACGCGGCCGAGCTGAAAATGCCACGCAGGCTTCGATCCATGTTTACGAAGCGCGGCTTCGAACGCTACGCGAGCCTCGTTCCAGAGCTCTTGCCTGGCAAAGCAGGCTCCCAACTCAGCATCGTTGGCCGGATCGTCCGGCGCAATTGAAACGGCCTTTTTAAGTTGTGTTGCCGCCTCGTCCAACCTGCCGGAGTCACGCAGGAGAATACCCAGACATAGATAGGGAAGCGCAAATGGTTTTGCCGAAGCGCTTTCAATGGCGATTGCCTTACGGTATAGGCTCTCCGCCCGGGGCAAGTTGCTTTCGCTTTCCGCTATGAGACCAAGGTAGGTTTCGGCCTTTACATTCTCCGGGTCCAACGCCGAGGCTTGATCCAAAGCGTTGGCAGCCTCAGGAAAGCGGTTTGCGGTATAGAAGACTCTGCCCAGGTCATACCAGGCTGCGACATTCCTTGGGTCCAGGTTAATGGAAGCGCGCAGCCACTTCTCTGCATCAGGTTCGTCATGGAGCAAGACGTAGTCCAGAGCCACAATCCGGAGATCTTCACTTCCGGGTCTCCGCAGGGCAGCCGCTGCGGTGAACGCCTCAAGTGAGCAGGCCGCATCAGCCCTGGCGAACCGGACCAGCGCGAGTTGGTACCAGCCCGCTGCCGTGGTTTGGAGCGACAAAGACTGCTCGACTGCTCCCTCAGCATCCTGCATCTGACCGGCGCTTGAAAGGAGACGAGATAGGCTTAACTGTCTTTCTGCATTTGCGCTTAACTGTGGGGCAGAGATGGTGGGGAACTGCTTGCACGAGGAAAAAGCGCCGGAACTATCTGCCCTCCTATTTTGCTGCGCGCCACGCAGGGTACCTGGCTGCGCTCGCGAAAGAGTAGTAGTGGCAAGAAAGAAAAGCAGGAGCAACCCTCCCCGGCATCCTCGAAGTAGCTCTGTTATTCGCGTTCGGCAATATGGCATTGCTTGAGGTTGATATACCCGCATCATTTTCCTAGCGTATGAGAAGACAAAATAAGCTATATGGTACATCCCTACCTGTCCAAACCTTCACCGGAAGAGTCATCCTAGTTCGTCATGCTTGCCCCCTGCAATCCCGTCCTTTTCTCGATGCTGATAGCCTTCAAAGCTCTCCAAGACGACCAATCAGCCAGCCTCATGCGCACCTCGTTTGGGGGTCTTGATTGACACGGAAAGGACAGTGCAGTCCAGCTTGGACAGCAGCATGGAGGAATGGGACTGGGTTACGAAAGAATGCAGAAAGGTGTTCGAAGGTTGGGAAGGGCTGTTTCGCGGCCCTCCCCTGCATGCGCCCGCTAACGCGAGCGGCGGGCCGTTCCCCTCCCTGCACCTTCCTTGGCTTTGAAACAATCGAAAGGCACTCCGATGGACAGGATCGAAGCCGTCATTCGCAACACGCTTGAAGCCGTTTCCGCACCCCTCTATGACATCGGGGTACTCAGCGAACGGGGAATGCTCCCCGGCTTCGAGGCAATCCCCTTCGCGGCGGTGCTGGACCGGCTTCCCTTGCTCAAACACCGCAATGCGCGCGGGGCGCATATCTACTTCCGGCCCTCCGGCGAACACCGCTTCACCGTGCTCGACGACCTCACGGAAGCATCCGTCGCAAGACTCTCCGCAGAAGGCTTCGAGCTGCTCCCGCGCTTTCGGTACGATATACGTCTGTGAAGCAGCGCAGTGAGTAGCGTTACTTTTATCCATGGATTGCCCAGCGGATAGTCAGCTGTCTTAGGAGGAAACTCGGTTGAAAATTGGTTTACAAGCTCCTTCGTTTGATAGGCATCGCCGAGTGGCCTGTGCGAGGCTTTTCCTCGGCTTTGGCGCACTGATCCTCAGTTTCGTTAACTCATTCGCGCAGTTGAGAGCTCCGAATGCTGTCGGTCAAGCACCGCACGTACTCAGCGCTGAGGAGAAGGCACGCGTGGAAGACATTCTCCTCCACATGACACTGGAGCAAAAGCTGGCCTACATAGGCGGCACCGGCTTCGCTGTGCGCGCCATGCTCTCGCTGCATCTGCCCGCGCTGGAGATGTCCGATGGTCCTTACGGAGTGCGATCAAACTCCGGGTTGCCTTCCACGGCTTACGCCGCCGGCATAGGGCTAGCCGCCACCTGGGATCGCGCGCTGGCCACGGATGTCGGTGCGGGTATAGGGCGGGACGCCCGGGCCCGCGGGGTGAATTACCAGCTTGGTCCGGGCACAAACATCTATCGTTCTCCGCTGAATGGCCGCAACTTTGAATACTTCGGTGAAGATCCGTACCTAGCTAGTCAAATCGTAGTCGGCTATGTCACCGGCATGCAGCAGCAGGGTGTCAGCGCCGTGGTGAAGCATTATGTGGCCAACAACTCTGAATTTTTACGCCATGACTCAGATTCCATCGTGGGCGAACGCGCACTCCGCGAGATCTACTTCCCAGCGTTTGAGGCTGCGGTAAAGCAGGGCCATGTAGGCGCCGTGATGGACAGCTATAGCCTGTTGAATGGTGAGCACACAACCCAGAATGCCTTTATCAATATCCAGGTGCTGCGAAAAGAGTGGGGCTTTCAAAACACACTGATGTCCGATTGGGGCGCGACATACAGCGCTGTCGGTGCGGCTAATGGCGGCCTCGACATCGAAATGCCTACAGGCCGTTTCATGAACGCGGCAAGCCTCATGCCCGCTATCCAAGCGGGTACGGTGAAGGAGGCGACCATCGATGAGAAGGTGCGCCATATCCTGACTACGGCGATGATGTTCGGCTGGCTCGACCGCGCGCAGCGGGACATCGCAGTTTCGCTGGATAATGCGGAGAGCAATCGCATTGCGCTGAAGTCCGCGCGTGAAGCGCCGGTGCTGCTGAAGAACGAGGCAAACGTGCTGCCGCTGAACAAGCAGCAGGTGAAGACGATTTTGGTGGTGGGTCCTGCCGCATATCCGGGCGCGCCAGTGGGGGGCGGCAGCGCGGGCGTAATGCCCTTTCACGAGGTCAGCCTGCTGGAGGGTTTAACTGATGTGGCTCCGGGCGCGACGGTACTGTATGACCCGGGGGTGCCCCCGCTGCGCGAGCTCGCCGAGCATACGGTCTTCACCACCGCCGAAAGCGGCGGCCATCCTGGGCTGACGTTGGAGGCATTCAGCGGCAAGGACCTCAGTGGTACCCCGAGGCAAGCCATCGTTCAGCACATCGACAATACCGCTTGGGACAGAATCTCCGGCGACCTCGACGATCTTCTGGACTCGCTGTACGCCCATCCGCCGCAACCTGTCTCCGGGCGCTTCACCGGCTACTATAGCGCAGCTACCGCAGGGGATTACCTGATCGCAATGGCTGCGGGTAGCGAGGGCACGGGAAATCGGGTCTACATCGATGGCAAGCTCGTGATTGACGATTGGAATTACGCAAAAGCCTATGAGCCGCATCTGACGATGCCGCTTTCGGCAGGTCTTCACAAGGTGGTTATGGAAAGCTGGCAGACGGGAGCGATCGGAGGTAAGCTGCGCCTCGCGATCGTGCCGGAGGCAAACGTGGTCGATGAGCGCGCAGAGCAGCTGGCCGCCAAGGCCGATGTGGTTATCGTAGCTGCGGGTTTCACCACGTCACGCGACTACGACAGTGAGGGCGAAGCCGCAGATCGTACCTTCGACCTGCCGTATGGTCAGGATGCACTGATTCGCGTCATGAGTGCCACGAATGCCAAGACCATCGTCACGGTCACCTCCGGTGGCAATGTTGACTCAACCACCTGGCTCGACAAAGTTCCAGCGCTGCTTGAAGGCTGGTATGCGGGTCAGGCAGGTGGCCGCGCTATGGCGGAGATCCTCTTTGGCGAGGTGAACCCCTCGGGTCATTTGCCGGCTACCTTCGAGCGACGGTTGGAGGACAATCCGACCTTTAACAGCTACTACCCCGAACCCGGCACCAACAAGATCGTCTATAAGGAAGGAATTTTTGTGGGCTACCGCGGCTACGAAAAAAACGGAGTAAAGCCCTTGTTCCCCTTCGGTTATGGACTTTCATACACAAGCTTTGCTTTTAAAAATCTGAAGCTGCCGCAGGCAGGCATGGGGAACTTCCTGGGTACGGTCGAGTTCGACGTTGCCAACACCGGACAGCGTGCCGGTGCAGAGGTCGCACAGGTGTATGTATCGGATACGCATTCACCGGTGCCGCGGCCCATGCGCGAGTTGAAGGGGTTTGAGCGCGTGGAGCTTGCGCCGGGCGAGACAAAGCACATCTCTGTGCCGCTCGATGCGCGCTCCTTCGCATACTGGGATGAGAAAGCGCATCACTGGACCATCGATCCGGGCAAGTTCTCCATATCGGTGGGGGATTCTGTCGAGTCGCTGCCGCTGAGTAGCTCTGTCGAGGTCAGTGGCAACATTGCCCGTGAGGCGACATTCTGAGAACAGCGGAAATTGACTTGGTAGAGCAAATGCCTTAAAGTCGTTAACTGTAATCAGCCCTATTCTGCAGGTCTTGCGGTTACCACAGATGGGTCGCGACGATTTTAGGCGGTCCGGGCTTCCCATCGATCATTGTGACCTCCACTACAGCTTCAAAGTTTCCTCTATCTCGTGGCATAACTTTGTCTCGCTTCAGATCTGAAAGGACCTGCTCGTCGGAAAGTGCTTCGGCCGCCGCGATGGTTCCATTCTCACCGATGCCGGCAGCCACAACGACGACCTGTTCTGTAATTGGGTCGTGAAAGCGTGCGATCAATCCGTAATCCTCGTTGGTCTTGTTCAGGGGAGCCAAGGTGTATACGGACCATTTGCGCTTCGGGTTGGCCCGATCGTCAATCTCAAAAGTGTCTGCGGCGGACCGGACGAAGTAAAAGCGCAACGGATTGGTTAATCGCATCGTCCACGGATTGTTGAAGCCGGACACAAGAATCACGGGTCCTTTCTGTAGATCAGAAAATGACGCCTGGGTCGATGACTCCACATTGACGATCCTGTTGTGTCCTGAAATTGCTTCTTGAAGCTTTGCCATCGCAATTGTATCTGCCAAAGCGACTGGGTCTGCGTGCAAAGGGTGCAGACCGACAGAAGCGTCATAGGCTCCTGCCGTTGAAGCGTTCGTTAACGCCAAAACCGATCCCACCAGGATCAGCACAGGGCCATGATCCTCCAGAACTGGATGCCAAAAGCTCTTTACGGCTGAAGTCCGCATGTATGAACGCGCAAGCAGTAGGCTCGCGATGAGCAGAAGGGTGCCGACCAGCGAGATTCTCCAGCTCTTGGCTCGTTTAGGGGTCGGGAATTGATCCGCAATCTTGTTAGGTTGGGCAACACCAGCTAACACGACCGGGTTTTCCTGCTTCGCTGGTTCAATTAGGCTGAGGATGCCGCCGTCTCGTCCGGGAGCAGGCTTGAAGTCTGGTACGTAGGAACCTGGATGCAGCTCGATGCGGAGCTCTTCCTGATGCTCCGGCTCGTAATAATACTGGGCGAGCCGTTTGCGGACCTCGCCGGCAGTCACCCTCACCACTGGGTCGGTGTTCAGGTCGTAGGTAGGCCTTCTTCCGAAAACCTCGACACCAATCGTCCGCTCCTTAAGATCTTCTTCGTGTCCGGTCAGAGTCTTCTGAACCACATACTTCAGAAAACTCGGGTACCGCCGACTGTGAATGAAATGAGGACTGCTCTGGATCCGCCTCAGTTGCTCTTCGATCAGGTCGGGAGGCGCGCTTACAAGTTGATTTTCGTTGAACATGTGGGAATGGCATGAGCCGTTTAGGGTGTCCAAGGGTATTATACCCCCCAACTGGAGCCTTCATGTGATCAGCTAAATGGCTGTAAATCATGTAGTTATATTTTCCAGAGGGGGCTAATGCAGTAATACACCTGTTGAGCTGTTTCCAGGCACAGCTAAGGTTAGCGCGCTCACAAATAAGTGTGTTCCGGTGTATGTAGCTGGATCGGGACTGTCCGCCATAGCACTCAAGGAGCCGTTCTGAACGCCCTTTCAAGTCAGTCGAAACGGAAACGTTCAACTGATTTCGGAGATTACCGCTAACGAAAAAACAATGATTTTGGAATCAACTTTGTGGAGGCAGAATCAGTGAAGCAGCGCAGATTGAGAATTGCCGTGCATCTGGGTTTAGTATCGAGTTGTCTACTTGCCCCGGCGATTCTGGACGTACTATCAACCCCAGCCCTCGCCCAGGTCACGAACGGCACCATCTCCGGAACGGTCACCGACACCACAGGCGCCGTCATTCCCCATGCGCCGGTGGTGGTTACCAATCAGGCTACGGGCAGCAAATATTCCAGCAGGAGCAATGGCTCCGGCCTGTTTTCATTTACAGGTCTGCCTTCGGGCGACTTCACCGTAACGATTACGGCGCCTGGCTTCCAGGCCTTCACGGAAACGGGCGTCCACCTGGACCCGGGCGACAGCCGCAGCCTGCCCAACCTGAAGCTCGCAATCGGAGGCGGTACGACATCGGTTACCGTCGAAGCTCAGGGCGATGTGCCCCTGGACACCGGTGAGAAATCCGACCTGATCACGGCCGAGCAGATCAAACATCTCTCGGTGGAGGGTCGCGACGTAACCGAGCTGCTGAAGACGCTGCCCGGCTTCGCCATCGCAACCCAGACGAACAGCAGCCCGAATAATGGAGCCTACGATCCATCGCAGGTCAATATCACGGGCGCGATTGGGAGCTACGCGGCGAACGGTAATATCGCAACCGGCAATAGCCTTAAGCTCGACGGCGCCAATATCACCGACCCCGGCGGTTATGGCGCGTCGGTGCAAAACATCAACTATGACCAGGTGGCCGAGGTGAAGGTGGATTCCTCCAACTTCGGAGCCGATGAGGCGAACGGGCCGGTGGTGATCGCCACCGTCAGCAAATCGGGCACGGATCATTTCCACGGTGAGCTTTACACCTACGCCCGCACCAGTCAGCTGGACAGCTCAGATGCCCTGAACGGGCCTACGAATCAGGCTAAAGACCCCGACCACGAGGTGTACCCCGGGTTTAATGTCGGCGGTCCGGTCCTGATTCCCGGCACTCGCTTCAATCACAATCGCAACCTCACGTTTTTTGCCGGTGCCGAAGACTACGCCCAGCGCGACATCTACGCCTACGGTGGGGCGGCCAGTGCTCTTGTGCACTCCCTGGTGCCGACGGCGGCCATGCGTCAAGGAAACTATAGCGCAAGCGAGTTGCAGAACTATCTTGGGCCGACCCTCTACGCGAACGCCGCCAACCTGGACAATTATGGAGAGGTTGCCGTCGTGCCCACGTTCGCCAAGGATGGAACGCCGGTTGTAGGGGGACAACTTGGAACGCAGTATTTCGACCCAGGCTACTCTTATATTGCTTCGACCTTCCCGCTTCCCAACAACGTTCCCACCTTGTCGAATCCCTTCAACTGGCAAAGCGTCGATTACATCAATGACGATCTTTATCAGGTAATCGCCCGCGTCGACCTCGCGATCTCGGAGAGGAATCATTTTTTTGCGCGGTGTACCACAGAGCGTGGCGCCTCCGGAGAACCGGCGGCTATTTACTACAATCCGCCTGGCCTGAACACGCCGGGTGGCGGTCTAAGCAGCATTAACTCAGAGTCCGCCGCAACTAACCTGACGACAATTATCAGTCCAACCCTGACCAATCAGGTCTTTGCGAATCTGATCTATCTGGATCAGGCGTTTGTCAGTGGCAATCCCAGCGTGCTTGCGAACTATCCCTATCAGGGAGCGTTTGCGAACGGACGCCATCCATTCCCGATGCTTACCGGTTATACAACGAATCAAAGCGGCGGTCTGCCTCTCCTGATTACGCCCGATTACACGCTGAGCCCGCTCTTCTCGCACAAGTTCATTCCCGAGGCGGGCGACAATCTCACCAAAGTGCTGGGCAAGCACACGGTGGTGGCGGGCGTCTATGGCGAGCGCATCACGAACAATCAGAAGGCCGATAACATCAATACAAACGGAAATATCTCCAACTACTATCTGCCGGCGGCCGGCCAAACCTTCACGGATCTTGACGGTTCCACGCCTACGATGTCCGGCAACTGGGTCGCGGACAACTACGAGGGCTTTTTTCAGCAGTACGGACAGCAGAACATCCTGCCCGACATCAATCTGTACTTTTGGAACAACGACTTCTTTGTGACGGATTCCTGGAAGGTGATACCCCGGTTGACGCTCAATCTTGGAGTTCGGTTCGAACACGACGGTCTCTGGAACGATGCTTACGGCAATGGCGTCGCGATCTTTAATCCCGCTCTGATCACCAGTGGCGCAAGCAACTCTCCTTACCCGGGTTTTTTGTGGCATAAGATCGATCCGTCGCTGCCCACCTCGGGTGTCCATTCCGCGGACCTTTATACCGAGCCGCGCGTTGGTTTCGCCTGGGACGTCCTAGGGACCGGCAAGACGGTTATCCGCGGTGGCTGGGGTGAGTATCGCGGACATGACTCCTGGAACAGCACCTCGACGGCAGTTGGCATTACACAGAACACGAACAGCGTCTTTTATGGCAGTCCGTACTCGCTCGCCGCACTGAGCAAACAGAACATCAATCCTGGCACGGTAGCACCGCCGAATACCAACATGTTCAGCACCACCGGTACGGAATACGCCGTGGCACCGGGTGATAACCAACAGCCGCTGTCGGATTCCTACAGCCTGAACTATAACCAGGTCCTGCCAAAGCGCATGATCGCAACGATCAGCTATGTCGGCGATAACAGCCGCTTTCTGATTAATGGCCCCAGTGCAACGCCGACCGCAGCCCTGAGCGACGTGAACGCCATCCCGATCGGCGGCTTATACAGGCCGAACCCAATCACGGGTCAGGTGCTGACGCCAACCGGTCTCAATCCTACAGGCACGCCAACCAACGCGGCGCTCACTGCCGCCACCGTCAGCGCGGTGCAGCTCGATCAGTACCGTCCGCTGAATACGCCCAATGTGCAGTATGCCGACATCGAGGTGCTACGGCATAACCTGTATGCAAACTACAACGGCCTGCAGATGGGTGTCGCTCGTCAGACCGGTCGCGTCTTGTTCAACGTCAACTACACCTTCTCCAAGGCTCTGGGTGTTCGCGGCGCGGGCTATTACAACCAAAACGGCACCCCCGGAGATCCGTTCAATCTCTCTAACGATTACGGCACGGAGAGCTTCGACAGACGCCACATCTTTAATGCAACTTATACTTTTGAGGTGGGCACACCCGTTCATAATAAGTTCGCCGGCGGTTTTGTGAATGGCTGGGAACTATCCGGTATTACTTCTTACCAGGCTGGGGCTGACATCTCCTCCTTCACCGCTCCGAATCTGGGTGTCAGCGGTTTTATCGGTCCAACCAACACCACTGTCAATGGGACAAGCGCCGCGAACCCCAACCAGATTATGGTCAGCAGCCAGGTATACCTTGGTACGCCGGACGTAAGCCTGCAGCCGACAGTCACCTGCAGTCCGCGGTCAGGATTGGGACCCAACCAGTACATCAATGGCAACTGCTTCGGCCTGCCCAACCTCGGCCAGAATGGTCAATACATCTTGCCGCGTCTGACCTCGCCCGCTTATTTCGATTCGGATCTAAGTGCTCAGAAGGCATTCACCATTCCGCATGGGCAGAGCATCATCTTCCGGCTCTCGGCCTTTAACTTCGTCAATCATCCGCTCACCACGCTCACCGGTGCGTTTCCGGCTGAATACCAACTCAACTTCACGAACCCGAACAGTTCCAGCTTCGTGCAAACCAGCAGCAACAGTCTTGGGGGTTTTGGTACGCTGCCCTATAAGACAGGGCGCCGGGTCGTGGAACTGATGGCCAAGTACACCTTTTAACCCCAAGGCCAGTGGTTCACCTGTCCTCAACAAAATGAAACGGGCTTGCCAGAACAAGCGATGCCTCGCGGATTCGTGGCAAGCCCGTCTTATCTTCAGACTTACAGTTCAGGTAACTTTCAGGGTTCCGCCTGAAATGAGGGCTCATGTTGCGTACAGGGTTGATTGCTTCCAAGTTGCGCAGAAAAGGGAGTTTTCTGCGGCTTTCTTTCTGCTATGGAATTTGTGGTTTAGGCCTGACAATCTCCGGTTGCAACGGAGGCGGAACTAAGCCGAGCAGTCCGCCGGTTACACCCACCGCAGCGACTCCGGCGATCTCGCCCGCGGGCGGCATGTACACCACCGCCCAGAGCGTGGCGATCACCGACAGCACCACAGGCGCAAGCATCTATTACACGACAGACGGCTCCACCCCCACCGCTTCATCGACCGCCTACACCGGCGCGATCTCTCTTAGCACTTCCGGTGCGACGACGATCAGCGCGATCGCGGTCGCAATGGGATACAGGAACAGCGCGGTGGCTTCCGCAACCTATACCCTGACCATAGCTGCCCAGCCGACACCGACGCCTGCGTTTTCGCCGGCGTCCGGCAGCTTCAGTTCTTCGCAGACCGTCACGATCTCCGATACTCTTGCGGGCGCGACGATTTACTACACTACGGACGGTTCCGCCCCAACCACCTCGTCCACGCAGTACACCTCTCCCCTTACGGTCTCGACGACTACGACGGTCAATGCAATCGCAGTCGCGGCGAACCACGCGGCCAGCACGGTTGCGACGGCTTCCTACACGATCAATATCCCAGCCGCGCCGAGCTATACCTACAAGAACGTGCCGATCGTCGGCGGCGGCTTCGTGGATGGCCTTTATTTCCACCCCAAGCAGCAGGGCTTGATGTACGCACGAACTGATGTGGGTGGCGCCTATCGCTGGAACAACGTGGCAGGCGGAGACACGCAGTGGGTTCCGCTGCTGGACTTCGCAGGCCGATACCAGAGCGGCGCTCAATTGGGTGTCGAAAGCCTGGCGATGGATCCCAACGATCCTACGCGGCTGTATGTCGCTACGGGCGAGTACGTCACCAGCGGCGACAAGGATTACATCTTTACCTCGAGCAATATGGGCCAGAGCTTCACGGCTGTTCAGCTGCCCTTCGCCAACGGCTCCAACGCCAACGGAAGGTTTGCGGGTGAGCGCCTTTCGGTTGATCCCGCGAACGGCAAGCACATCTATTTCGGTACACGCAAGAATGGCTTGTACGAATCAATCGATGGAGGCTCGACGTGGAATCAGGTTGGGGCCTTTCCGGTACAGGGCTCTACGGGAACCTCGTTCGACCCAGGCGTGGGCATCATCTTCGAGCAGTTCCTTAGTCCCAGCGGAGCCGCGTCCAATGGAAACACGAAGACCATCTATTATGGGGTTTCCGACCCCACCACTAACCCGGCAACAAATCAACCGACAGGCGTTACCGGTCTCTATGTTTCCAATGATGGAGGCCAGACATTCTTGGCCGTTAGCGGGCAACCAACAGGCTTTTATTTGAATTCGGGGGTCTTTGATCCCAGCAATCGATATCTTTACCTGAGCTACGCGCGTCAGGCTGCCACAGTAACGGCTTACCAGCAGACGACGCCTTGCACTTCCAACTGCATCAGCGTTGGACCGACGAACGTGAACGATGGGCAGATCTGGCGTTATACCCTACCGACCAGCGTCAATCCTAACGGCGCATGGACCAATATCACCCCTCCGCTGCTCAGCGGAGAGACAAATGCGCAGTACGTTTCAACTGCTTACGGATTCAGCGGCGTCGCGATCGATCCGTCGAATCCGAACACAGTCATGGTGTCCACGCTGGACAGGTATTATCCGCCACCCTTTGACGACATTTTTCGTTCACTTGATGGAGGGCAGACCTGGGTGGACTTCCGAACCAATGCCACGCTGGATGATTCCATAGCACCTTGGCACAGCTTCGGCACCTCGGCCACAACTACGATCAACTGGATCAATCATCCCGCCATCGACCCCTTCAATCCAGCGCACATCATGTTCGCGGAGGGCTACGGAATTTGGCAGACGACAGATGGCACAGGTCTTGATAAGGGAACGCCCGGCTCCGCTACGACAGGTGTAGGTTTGGGAGGCCCCACGAACTGGACTTTCAGTTCACAAGGCGTAGAGGAGACCGTGATTCTAGCCTTAGCAAGCCCACCTTCGGGTCCGGCACACCTGTTCAGCGGCATGTACGATCTCGGCGGATTTACACATCAATCCCTCACGCAATCACAGGTTCAGCAGGAGAACCCGCAGTTTACGGATGGCACAAGCGTCGATTTTGCTTGGCAGTCCCCCTTGAACGTCGCGCGTGTTGGTTACAACGCCTCCTATAACTCGACTCCGCTTTTCCAAATGGAGGCGTTCTCTTCGGATGGCGGGGTTACCTGGACACCCAACACACAAGCGGGGCTGCCAACACTTCCCGGTGGAGCTGCGATCACACAAGGTCAGGGCACGATCGCCGTGGCCGCGGATGGCTCGAACCTGGTGTGGATGCCAGTAGATGCTGGAGTCATGGCTGCCTACTCCACCGATCATGGTCAGACCTGGCACGCCTCAACAGGTGGCCCGGTTCAGCAAAGTGGAGTCTCACTGAATGTTGCAAGCGGCGTGATCGTGCTTGCCGATCGCGTCAACCCTAAGAAGTTCTACCTCTTCAATACTTCAACTGCAACCGTTTATCTCTCTACAAATGGTGGGATGACGTTTGCCCAGCAATCGCAGATGTCTTCGGTGAGCGCCAATCGTCTTTTTGCGTCGCCCGCTGCGGAGGGTGATCTTTGGATGACGACCTACAACGGTCTGTACCACTCGATTAACTCTGGTAGCAGCTTCAATACCGTTCTTGGCGGCAGCGACCAAAGCTTCTGGCTGGGCTTCGGCGCCCCCGCTGCCGGTCAGGCCTATCCCGCGCTTTACATGACTGGCTACGTGAGCGGCGGGAATTGTGCCGCGCCGAACACAGTCAGCTTCACCCAACCGACGGAGTGCATCTATCGCTCGATCAATGGGGGCAACACCTTCATTCTGGTCAACGATTATGCGCACCAGTACAGCAATCCCAACATCATCGTCAGAGACCCACAGGTGTTCGGGCGCTATTACCTGGGTACTCCGGGACGGGGCATTATTGAGGCCGATTCACTAAATTGAAGGATGTAGAAGGACCTTACCAGCTCCTGTCGGCTGCGGAAGTGTATGAAACATTCTCTTTACCTTTGACCTGTCTCTAAGCCCGCGCAATGAGCGGCTCGGAAAACAAGCCGAACATGAGCATTCCATAACAATCTTTAGAGGAACCCAATGCGAATCTTTTCATGGACAGCAGAGCCCGCGGAACCTTCAAACACCTGTTTTCAGACTACCCCGTCCGCGCGGCACCTTTATCGCGCTGCACCTTTATATAGATAAGGCCGACCACTTTCCGCTCCGCAGATGATTGATAAAGGTGTTGGCGTACGCGGAAGGTCCGCGCTCTCAGGTTAAAACGTACGCGGAAGGCCCGCGTAAAAGGGCCAATGTACTGGGTAGCTAGCTGCTTAAAACTAGGCGTCCATGCGTCGCACACGCCGCTTGCTGGCATCCTCCGGCAGCAATGGCTGTACGGCCTTGTTCACCCAGACGCCTTCTGGGAGAACGTCAATCCGCACCTCGGGCCACAGCAGACGAAGCTGCTTTACTGCTTTTTTGACGTTCTGCTTTAGCCGGCGGAGATTGCTGTCATCTTGAGGAAACTGTTCTTTCAAGCCAGCCCACGGGATCACAGTCTCGCTCTGAGCGCAGTAGCAGCGATAGACAAAGAAGGTAAGCAGATCCTGCAGCTGTGGAATGCCGAAGGGATTCTCCAGCCCCGGTATGCTCTTCTGGCCGCTGTTCTCCGCCTCCATCTGAACGGTCAGGTTGTGGGGAAGGTTGAACGCTGCGATCATTGGCAGCATGACAATTTAAGTCGCACCGCTGGACCGTCTTTCAATTCCAATAACCAGACCCGTTAGGCGACCGAGGCGTGCCGCCAGCTCCTTGATGCGGTCACCATTGCGGCTCTTCCCTGTTTCCTTCAAATAGTCGCTTGCGCTCTTGATCGTGACGCTTTATCAAACAGCCATGCCGTGGGTGACGGTCGTTACCGAACGGCATATCGATCCCGTTGATACCGGCGGTGAATGTGACCCGCAGCGTCGAACCGTCGCTGAGGGGGGCACCTCAAGAAAGGGAACTTTATGTACGTTTACGGCTGGGCGAGGCCGTTTCTGGGCATCGCGAGAGCACTGAACACCAACTCGTGGCCGGTCAGATTAGCTCTTTAGAGGTCGCAACGGGACATGCTGTGGAGGGAGCCCACCTCGCTGGAAGGCTTCAATAATCCACGCGTTTACCGGACAGTGCTTAAAGTCAGCGGGAGTGAGCGGCCGGCCAAGGCGCTTCTGTGCACACCACAGGCAAAGGATGTCCGGACCGCCGATGTTCCACACCCAGAGATCGTCATGCACCATAAAGAACTTCGGGTGTGGATCCCGACAGTCTTCGCAAGACAGGTTGCGGGATGGCTCATGGGCTATGGCGTAAGTCACCTCAGCCCATATCCGCCCATTTTCGTCTATGGCAAGGTATAGACGCTCATCGTCGTGCCCCGGCCCAAGGAGGAGATACCAGGATTTTAGCGCTTCTTGCGTTGAGAACGGTTGATACGAGGGTGTGCAGGGCTTGCCGTCTGAGTAGCAGACCTCGCACTGGCCGGAGTCCTCGTTTTCTCGCAGCTTGGCTCCCGGGCTGGGAACATCTCCCTCTTCGAGTACTTTCAGAATTTCCATGCTCTCCCCAATCAGGACTCCAGGACCGAAGGGATGTTCATCACGCCGGGGTGGGGTTTCAAAATGACGCGGTAAAGGGTAGACCGCGCGATGCCGAAACGTGCGGCGATCTCGGCGGCCGGGATTTCGGCTGACTTGAGCAGGCCGCGAATGGTCCTGATCTCTTTTGGTGATAGCTTCGGCGGACGGCCCCCGGTGCGGCCACGGGCTCGCGCAGCTTTCAGGCCGGCAACAGTGCGTTCGCGGATCAGGTTGCGCTCGAACTCGGCGAGGGCGGCGAAGACATGAAAAACGAGCCGACCGGCAGGGGAAACAGTCTCGATTTTCGAGGTGAGCGACTCAAAGTTAATCTTTCTCTGTTCCAGGTCGGCGACCAGTCTGATAAGATCGTTAAGGTTTCGACCCAACCGGTCGAGACGCCAGACAACAAGCGTATCGCCACCGCGCAGACTTTTGAAGCAGCCTTCGAGCTGCGGCCTGGCGGTGTTCTTTCCGCTGGCTTGCTCTTCATAAACTTCGCTGCATTTAGCGTGCTGGAGGGCATCTCTCTGCAGATCAAGTGTTTGATCATCGGTCGAGACGCGGGTGTGATCTTCAGAGATAGTTGGCGGGCTTTCTTCATCGCTATATGACGCCAATCACGAAAGAATGCACAGGCAGCCGTTGGCGATCTTGCCCATTACTTCCGAGAAGGCGACTTATAAGGGTACTGACGCTTCACCGCTGGACCGGGGCTGGCATGTTTTCGAAAGCAGTGGACTGCTTTGCACCGGAAAGCGATCAGCGGACCGCTGCTGGCAGTCTTGGTTCATGGAGTC
The DNA here is from genome assembly GCA_965276885.1 of Granulicella sp. Taxonomy (GTDB): domain Bacteria; phylum Acidobacteriota; class Terriglobia; order Terriglobales; family Acidobacteriaceae; genus Granulicella. The sequence goes on from OZ255702.1 coordinate 1,310,833, forward strand.
GGCCGGGTAGTGATCATTCTCCAGTAACCGCGAGTGCCGCTTGCCGCGCATCCCACTGCACGCGATCCACGCCCTTGATCAGCAGCCAAAGCGCCAGGGAGATCATCGCCAGGGCCATGGGAAGAACGACGTATGGCAGGTCGTACTGCGGCGCAAAAACAATCAGAAGGTTCTTGACGAGGAAGCTCACACCGGCAAGGATCAGGATTGTGCCAAGTGCACGTGGCAGGTAGCCGGAATGCACGATGAGGTACCCGCGCAACAGTGCCGCGATGCCATAGAACATGGCGAAAATGCCGAAGCCGTAGCCGTAAATGGTGAGGCAAAGATACGTGAGTGCCGCCTTGGCTTCCGGCGAGATGACCCGAGCGACATCAGCATCCACGGCTGGTAGCGCGGCGGCGAAGTAAAGCAACTCTCCTGCAGCAAAGATTGCCGTTCCCATCAGCCCGAAACAAACCGCGAGTAGCGCCAGGTTGCGGCTAATGGGTCGAAGCAGCGCGTAGAGCAGCACATTGAGCGAGATGTCGCAGGCAGCTTCGATGAGGTACGAGGCGAAGCTGGCTCGGAACACTCCCACCGAACTCGCCATGCGATGCGCAGTCCCGGCTACGTCATTGGCGATCAGAAGCGTATTGGGAACGTGTGATTCACCCCATGCACCTGTCACTGCGGAGATAATATACAGGACTCCGATCCACCGCGCATACTGTTGTGCTGTGTCTGCGTTCATCGCACACCTCGTTACTCCGTGGTACGTTCGCCTTCGGTAAGCGGTTCCAACCAGCGATCATTTCGCTAATCAGCTGCTGCGCCGCAGCGTTCGATAAACTGTGGACCGGGATATGGAAAACAGCTCCGCCAAGTCGCTGATCGAGTATTGGCCAGTCGCATGCATTCGGCCAAGTTCTTTATGCTGTTTGTCCGACAGCTTGGGCTGTTTGCCCCGGAGTCTGCCTTTCGCGCGCGCGATCTTCATGCCTTCGCGCGTGCGCAGCCGGATCAGGTCGGCCTCAAACTCCGCAAACGTAGCCAGAATATTGAAGAACATTTTGCCCATGGGATCGGCGGGGGTCATAACGGCTTTGACCGAGCGCTAACGTCACGCCCCGCACTGCCAAGTCATCTGCGATAGAGCGTGCATCGGGAACCGAGCGGGCTAGCCGGGGACACCTCAAGAAAGGGAAATTATGTACGCTAAGGACCGCGGCGGCGGTCTTGGCGAGCGTTACTTGTTCCCGGCAAGGGCTTGATCGATCCAGCCAGCGTAATGAGAGATGCGAACCTGGTAGGTGATCTGCCCATAACGGCAATATCGGAAGCTTTGTAGCTCTCCCGTAGCGTACTTTCTAGACACCAAACCTGCCAGTTGCTGACCGCCATGCACCTTAATCAGCACCGGACCGCCACTGTCACCATCGCTGGGCATTCCCTCCAGGGGAAGCGCGTTGGGAGGAGCATCGAATCTGAGCCCAAGCCATCGTCCATCGGCGCTGATCACACGGCCATACGCTTGGCGCAGCTCGCCTCGGTGAGGCGCATCTTCTTGCCAGCTGTTTCTTTCTTCGCGTGACGTGGACCGATTGGAAGCGAGGAGGATGGTTCCGCTTGGCACCATGCGCCTTCGTTCTGAACGCTCTTCGACTCATGGGCAGGATGTTGAGTCTGTTTGCCGGTCAAACCTGGCTTAACAGTTTCAACAACACCCTCTACTTCCCCTTAATCTCCACAGTGGACGTTCTGCTCATATTTGGTTTGTAAAGCTCCACCGGCAATCAGTCGAAGTGTCGTAGAGACCTCCCACATGAGAGTCACTCCTCATAACGCCATTCTTGGAAGTGGCCGCCCGGCTCGCTTCATTTCCCATAAGCCGATTTAGCAGGACCGGCCACCTTGTACGTCGGCGCAATTTCATTACACGCCAAACTGTCGGAGATGATGGTCAATGTGTTTGTACATGAGGATGGCCCACTGTTGCGGCGTGAGGGGACCGAAGAACGGGTGCGCATGGCGGCAGCAGCCCGTTGGACCTTGACTGCCGAAGTTCTCGATTGCAGCGATGAGCCGAGAGCGTTCAGTTCCGAAATCACACTTTGTTGGGTCCGCTGTGAACAAACTCCGGCGATGAAGGCGAGTTGTGACGCATCGGTTGATCGTTGCGGAAAACCAAGGGCTTGATAAACCTGCCGATTCAACCGCGAGGGAAGGTGCAGGCTTCGCCTGGATACTGCCCATCGCCATTTCAATGCCAGAGGTGCAGTGCGCCAGAGTTTGAGCAATCTCCATGCTGCCCCACTGCCGTTCGCTCTCAGCACGCAGTTGCAGGATGCGCTGTCTTGTACCCTCCACCAGGAGCGGGTCAAAGAGAATTTTCATCGTAGCTGGTCTCCAATTGCAGCTAAGAGTGTGAGCACGCTTGAATATTCTTCAGCAGATCGAGAATAGCCCATGCGCAGAACGGCTTATCGTTGAGCGCCGCTCGAAGAGCTGGTTGAGTTGTAAAGTACTGTGAAACAGCGCTCGTCAGGCCTTGGTGCCCTCTGACCGCACTGCTTCCTTTGTAGTCGAGAGGTGCGAGGTCACGTTTGATATCCTTGTGGCCATGGCAGAGCGATCAAATCCTGTCTTCGCACTACTTAGGAAGTGCGTTTGATCGGCAAGTTTGCTGTCTACGACTCGCAATCACAAGCCGTCCAGCGCATCCCAGAACAGTGGCGGGCGTTTCGGTCGTCTCACCCGGCGCTCGGCAGCAGCTCAGAGTTCTACGGCGCATCGCCTTGCACTGCCGACGGCAAGATTCATTACCTCACAGGGGTTGCACAGGAAAGCTCGGAAAATCTTATGGCTGGCGAGCATCTGACCCTCGAGGCTGGAGAGTATGCGATGCTTCGCGTGGACGACACAGCCTTGCTTCGCGATACATGGACCTGGTTGCTGGGAAAATGGATCCCTGCGTCTGGACGTCGAGAGAGGCACGCGCCGGAGTTTGAGCTTTACACCAGCATCTCGGAGGCCGGCATACCCATCGGACCGGTCGAGATCTGGATTTCCCTTGAGCCGCTTGCAGGAATCTGAGATCCGCTTTCTCCAGCTTTGCTCGGAGCGACATGCGGGTCAAACTCTGGTCCGGGAGCGCTACTGGTATGTGGTTAGTCCTCGGAAACGCGGTTCTTGTCATTTGATCCTGGCCAGTGGCTACTAAGCGGCCTTCTCGACAAAGTCGCGGGGTCGTTAGCGCAGGTTGTTGACGTTCAGATGATAGGCCATAGTCCTTTTCTATCACAGCTCAGCTGCTGCGCAGCAGCGTGCGGTAGACGGTCGGACGGGAGATGGAGAACAGCTCCGCCAAGTCGCTGATCGTGTACTGACCTGTTCCGTGCATGCGGCCCAGCTCCTTCTGCTGCTTGTCTGATAGCTTAGGCTGTTTGCCCCGAAGTCTGCCCTTGGCGCGAGAACGCGCCTTGATGATCCAGAGAGCCGTAGCGGAGCAGGCGTGTGAGCATCGCTAGTGCGGTGGACGCGAGCACGTTATTGACGAAAGGCTCCTGACGTTCGAGAGGCTCGGCAGAGGACCTTCGCCCTTCGAAGTGTCCATGGTGGAGGGAAAGAGTTCCGTCACGGTGCGCAGCCTGGTCCTGCTCTGACGATTGACATCGTTTAGGGGCTGGCCCAGCACGAACTGGCCATTGCTCGCATTGTTGCCTAAATCCAGCCAGTAGCGAACATTTCGCCAGTGGCCGTTTCGCGTGTGAAACGCCTCATGCATCTCACGCCGCGCTGCCCGGGTGTCGACGCAGCTGATGACCAGATCGATCGTGTTGTCATAGGCGGAGGTGCTGTTCTTTCGGTCTTTGGAGAAATAGACCTCCTCTGCGCGCCACGTGAGGCCATGGAAGAGGTTGACTCGGTTGACGAGGATCTTGGCTTTGTTCTGCCCAACGCTGGCCGTTCCGAAGGGTTGACGCACGCAGTTGATCGGCGACACGAAATCGCCGTCCATGACCGTGACCGAGAGACCTGTGTTGCGCCCCCAGGCGATGAGTGCATGATGCAGGTAGGGCAGACCGAAGAGCACAGCACTGCCGTTGCCCCCCGAACCGATGAGGAGGATGCGGAACTCACGCCGATAGGAGCGTTCTCTCCAGAACGATATAGAAGGACCGGCCCAGACCAGCCTCTTCCTCTTCCAACCGGCGGAGCGCCTTACCTACGGACAAAAAGCCGCATCCGTCCGAAGTCTCCAGCAGGATGAAGAGTTTCCCCTGCTCCGCCCGTACGCCATCAAGGTCGTCCACGATCGCAAAGTCGAGGCTGACGTGTTGCTCAAGTTCTGCCGCACCCAGGCTTTCGAACCACTCGTTGAGCGCGCCGCGAACGAAAAGAGAGGGATTGGCTCGATGCCGCTGCCACAGTTCGGCCGAGCCGAGACCGAGCTGAACCAGACTGGCGCTAAGTGCCACTGCGGTGTCTCCGCCCTCCGTATGCGCAAAGGACGTAAGGACGTTGGTGAGGACCGGCAGGACGAGGCCGGGCGGTTGTGGCGCACGGGCAGCGCATCGCGTGCGGACATTTGACGGAAAACGGAATGTGAAGCTGAATCAGAGGGTGGCAAAGCCCGATGACCAATCCGTGTGAGTGAGTTGGCAGACTTCGTCTACCGTCAGCGTGCCTGATGGCTCAAGATGGTTCACAAAGAGCCCTCCAGCGAAAAGGCGCGAGAGGCTCAGGCCGAGGGCGAACGCTGGCATCGGCAGCAGGGTGTGCAGATTGCAAGCACGGACGCCTTGAGCGGAGCGGCCTACGCCGCCCTGCTGATCGCGATCGTGCTGCTGGCCCTGGCCGCTTGGAGGGCACTGCGATGATCCTCTTCGTTGCGGCCGCTCTGGCGGTGCTTCTCGGAGTCGTTCTTCTGCGAAGGAGTCAACGCCAACGACAGGAGCTCGGCTTGCCGAATGGAGACGTGTTCTACCAGGACCTTCAGGGTCAGCCGATGAAGGCGGTAACCTTGAGTTCCCGCGTATACCACCTTCGCGGAAAACCGGATTGCCTCATCCGGACCGCGGAAGGCATTATCCCGGTGGAACTGAAGAAATCGGCACGCCCGCCTTCACGCGGTGGCGTCTATCCGAACCACCTGATCCAAGTACTCGCGTACATTGTTCTGGTGCGAGAGCACTATAACGAGAACGTGCCGTACGGTCTTGTTGTGTACGGGAACGAAGCTGCACGGAAAGTGCTGCCAACCGCAGAGAACCTGGCCTGGTTCGAGGAAGTGATCGATCAGGTGCGCCGGGCGCGAGGGGTGTCAGATACGCGTCGCAGCCATCGCCAGCAAGGTCGTTGCAGTGGCTGCGGTCTCAAACACAGTTGCGATCAGTCGCTGGAAAAAGCTGACTGACGCCCGGTAGCCTTTTCAAGCTCAGTTGCTTTCCGTAGCTCGTGTTCCCGGTAAGCATCATTCTCCCTCTTGCTCTCCCGGGTACGTGGCAATCCCACGTTCATGTGGTTCTCACAGAACAGATATTGGCTGAGAAACTCAACGCGTTTTTCGGGGAATCGCCTGAGCATCAGGTTGCCGGACTCACGGGTGAGAAAGCGGCGAAGTTGGTCGTTAGAGACAACGAACGTCGATTTGCCGCCAAAGATCACAGGCGTCGCTTCAAGCCGCCCCATGTCGATCCAGCACCTGAGCGTGTCCAACCTGATATTCAACATACGCCTGTGCTGGTTCAGGCCGTACTGACCCGCACAAGGGCCGAGCGTGCGTCCCTGGCGCTGCATGGCGCTATAGAGGGCCTTTCTTGAACAGTTGATTTCTGAGCTGCCTTCTCGTAGCCGTGTTCCATTGACGAACTCGATCATGGATTCGTCCGACCATACCTTGCGGGTGCCCGAACCGGGGCGCTGGATCCCGTGGCGCTGAAGAAATCGCCAGCACGCGTCGCTGCTGAACGCGGTGAGTTCCTCCAGGTGACTGTGGAGCAGCAGGGCATTGGGCTTTTTTTCCGGGTCCCGAAGAGCCTTCTTCACCAGGCGCTCAGCCTCAGGCGGCCACACATACCGACTGTTTTTCTGGGGTTTGCTCGGCATCTTCTCTTCACCTCCTATGCCTTTGTCCGACACGCACACAACCGCCCCTCATTGACAGGGGCTATAGACACGTTTTCGGCGTGAAGGAGTCGATTCCGGCACCTACTGGATCGAGCTGCCGACACTCTTACTTGTTAAAGGCACTTTGGTTTGCCAACTGTGGTGTGGAAAACGCAAAATAGTTTATCGGCAGCGTCGACGCGTCAATCAACCCGTTGGTGGACGTGAACCTGCCGGTTGTTTATGCTTCGTGTACTCGGCCCGGCGCAAGGTGGTCAGCAACACCTTGGCCGATTGGCGAAAGGGCGCCTTGTTCCATGGTGACAAAGACCTGTGCGGCGCACGTTCTTTGGAAATGGGAAGCTTCTCTGGATGAAACGCTCAAAGCGAAGCTCCTGAGTGCGGCCGAATCCTGCTGGGCCTATGCACGCCACAGCGCATGGTCGTATTTGCACGACGTCACGTTCGCGGCCGAGATCCTCGAAGATTCGCTTGAAGTCGTTCGCTCCTATGCCTTGCGCACGTCTCCGAGCCCCTCTGTCGAGAAACTAACGGCGCGTCTTCGCAGCCAGATACGCCGGGTGGTCAAACAGCGGGCGAAGCGACTCAAAGAGGAGCCGCAAGGCTCGCTTTACGAACTCAACCTTTTCTCAAGGACCGACCATCCTGACCCCACCGATCTACTATTCCTGGAAGAGGTGCTCAAGCTGCTGAGTCCGCAGGCTAAGGAGGTCACAGGCTGGATCCGGACGGGCTACTCCTGGCGGGAGGTCGGGAAGCTTTCCGGAATCGATCACTCAGCGGTACGCAGGGCGTTTCGCCGCGAAACGGATGCCGCACTCGTGAAATTGGGACTACGGACGAGGCTTGATTGATAGACTCTGTGAGGTGCAACCCACTCCATACAATCAATCCGCTTCCGGTATCGCTGCGTTCCTGAGAAGACCGGGCACACTGAGGCTGATCCGTTGAACTTCTGGAGCAAGAAACCCGCGCGGCCGCGTTACTCGGAAGAATGGTTCGCCGCGCTTTACCCCAAAATGCCGTTGACCGATTTGCCAGAGTCTGGCCCTTGTAACGGTCCTGACGAAGCGTTCCTGCGGCAGCTTGCGAGTCGGTCCAGTAAGCCCTCTCCTCTCGATCCACGAGTTGCGCATGTAGCGGGATGCTTGCGGTGTATGCAGAAACTGCGGTCGTTTCAGCAGGAGGAAGGAGCGGCCGTAAGGAGTCGACGCCAAGCTCCCGTGTGGGCGTGGGCAGCGGCTGCGTTCCTGATCGCTCTGGGTGTCAGCCTCTTTGTGTACGTACGCTCCACTTCCGTGCCCTCGGTCCCGGTCGCTCTGGCGCTGGATTTGTCAGAGTATGGAACCACTCGCGGATCCTCTTCGTCGCTTCTCCCGTTGATGCTTCCTCGTCGCGTGGTCACGGTAAGCATTCTCCTGCCTAGATGCAGCGAGCCCGGCCCTTACACCGTAAGTGTCCTGGAGACGAAAGAAGCGAATGCTCGCGCGGAGGCTGCAGGTGTGGCCGTACAGGAAGGAGCGAAGACGTCGTTAACCGTGATGCTCGACCTGCGTACAGCAAAGGCCGGGCTCTATTTCCTATCGACCACTCACGGCGCGGATGCGGCCGCCTATTACTACCCTCTGCAGATCGTCAGGTGAAGACAGAACCGGTTCCTTCGTCTAGTGCAGACGCACGGCCCGGTCCTAAGGATGTAGGAACATCGACAAAGCCTACTCCTCTTCACAGCCGGCTTCGTACCACTTCGACAGATCGCTCCAACTGACGATCTACACCCGCCTTTCGCTCCCTCCAGTCGAAAGGCACCAGCATATCGGGCGAGATAGGCGATCCTTCGAGAACGCCTCCAGACCAGGTGTGATAGGCACCCACCGGTAGTGCGAGACGATACCCCTGACCGACCTTCACCGATGTGGCCGAGAGCAAGCGTCCCGCTGTGTCTTCGCCCACGACCGTAGCCAGCTTGTTGTCTTTGGCAAAAGCCACAATCATCTCGGCGGCGCTGGCGGTATGGCGATCAACCAAAAGCACGATGTTGCCCTGAAGCTCCGCTGCCCCATTCCTTCCGTTTCAAGCACGATCGGCGCCTTCTTGAGAATCGCGGGCAAGAAGCGCAAAGAAAGAAGCCAAAGACCACTCTTCTTCGGCGGAATGGAGTCGAAACGAACAAAGCTATTCTTCTCCTCTGCGATCTCGCGGCCTTCCCAGTGGCGCCGTAACGAGAAGCCGACTGGAATCCTTTCCGGCGTCAAGAGACTCATCACCCGCAATGCACCGACGCCTCCACCCGTGTTTCCTCTCAGGTCCAGCACGAGCCCCTTGGTGCCTTCCAGCTCCCCGGCTGCTGCCGAGATCTGATTGGCGACGTCCACGCCGATGGTGCCGGGGAACATGGCCACTTTCAAATACCCCAGATCGCGATCGAGACGCTTTGCCTCTACCAGAGTTGGCTCGATAAAATGAAGCTTCTTGCCTTTCGGTCGCGCCACCTCGATCCGACTTGCTGTGATGTCTCCGGACATCTTGGCAATCTCGATCTCGGAAGCGCTGCCCATCGGGAACACTGGATGTTCAGGTAGAACGATCTGCTTTCCGTTCACCGAAAGGAGGATGTCACCTGGCACGATTGATCCACTCCACAGGCGCGTTTTGAGGAACGGAACGGCTTTTGTCCCTATTCATAGCACGCAGGATGTCAATTACCTCCAGCAGCGGCCGAGCTGCGGGAGCCGCACGGAACTCAAAGATATCGAGCATGACAGGCGTATACCGGCGCATCTGCGGGAAGCCGTTTGAGATAAGGCCAAGGAAATCGAAGTCTTCGGGCTGAGCAACTGTTCCGCTTCCGAGACCGTCCGTGCGAAATCACCCCAGGAGACAATCTTCTCGATGGCAGCGAACGGATCGGCTCCGTCTTCTTTGGCCGTCAAAAGTGCTTGTCCGATACGTGCGTAAAGCCGCACCTTTTCATTGATGGCCTTACCTGAAGACTGAAACGCTTCGTCGCGTCTACGGCGGGCTTTGTTGAAGATGGAGCCGACAAACCGATCGTGAAGATCGAGGATTTCGTCTGTAAGCGTGGAGCTTGCTTCGAGCAGGACCGCAACGAGAGTTCCATAGCGATGGGGATCGTCGAAGCGGGCAAGGTGTTGAGAGGTCGTCGCAGCGCCCTCGCGAGCGAGCTGTAAGAGACGGTTTTGATGTATAAGCTGGCCGAGTTCGGAGCGCAGGTCGAGATTGCGAATGTGTTGTAACCGCTCGATATGGAGCAGGATGTTCTGCGCAGTCGGTGCGCCTGCAGGCGAGCGCAGCCATGTGAACGTGCTTACCTTGCTACTGCCCCGGAGTTTCAACAGTGCGTCGAGCTCAAGACGCTGGCCGTCATTCAAATCCGTTGTGAGAATCTCGAACAATTTGCGTTCGGAACGCACGATGACCTCCGCGCAAAGCCGCTCCAGGACCGCCAATCGGGGGACGATAACGGATCGACGCCGCAGCTCGTCGATTCCCGCCCGAACCAGGACAGCACCGCGATTGGTTTGCATGGCCGTCGGCATCAGCCACGCCGCAAGCGAGCGATACTGTCCAATGCCAAAGGAGCGCAGCCCATAGTGAGCTTGCAGCTCGGCCAGGTGTTCCCGGCGGGTTTCATCGCGTTCGGCGTAGCTGGCCCACGCACCCGGCGAGAGATCAAGCTGCCGGGCTAGGAAGCTCAGCAACTCCGGAGGCGGGGTCTCATCTGGCAGCAACGCCCGTCCTGGATATCGCAGGAAAGCAAGCTGAGCGGCAAGACCCAAACGGTTTTGGGCCCCTCGCCGACGACGAATCAGGCTGAGGTCCTGATCGCTGAGAACATAGTGCTCAATCAGACCGGCGCGATCGAGCGGAACCGCTTCGAGAGCTTCACGCTGCGAGGATGAAAGAAGTTCACGCAGCGCCATTCGACAGCCTATCTCTTACCGGCAGCGACTTCGGCACCTGCCCGTGCGAGCAGTCGGCCAATGATTGCGGGATGAACATTGAACAGTCTGGCCGCATCCGCGGCGGTCTTCTTGCCCTTCGCGTCGGAGGGCTGGGGAACCAAAGTAGTCGATCGCCTCGCGAAGGACCTTGGGACGGAGTTCCCAGACGTGGAAGGGTTTGGCCTACGGAACCTTCGCTACATGCTGTCTTTCGCGGAAGCTTGGCCGAATCCAGCAATTTTGCAGTTTGCTGCAAGTCTCCCTTGGGGACACCACATGGTCCTCCTTGACCGGTTGAAGGACCAGCCAAGTCGCGAGTGGTACCTCCGCGCCTCCGTTGAAAACGGCTGGAGCCGAAATGTTCTCACCCACCACATCTCCACCAAACTTCGCGAGAGGGAAGGGAAGGCCCTCACCAACTTCTCGCGCACTCTTCCGGCAGAAGACTCGGATCTGACGCAACAGGTGCTCAGGACCCGTACTCATTTGAGTTCTTGACCCTCAGCGCTAAAGTTAGGGAGCGTGAAGTTCGGGAGATGGTTGTACGCTCCATGACGGCCAGCAGCTCACGACGCAACTATGCGAAAGCCTTGGACGAGCTATTTGCCCTGTGCGCGAATCGCTCACAGGTCATCTCGCGGTCACTTCTGATGGAATATAGGGCTTTGATGATCGACAAGGGGCTGAGCCCTTCAACGATCAACGTCCGCCTCGCAGCGGTTCGCAAGCTTGTAAGCGAGGCACGTCGCAACGGCATTCTCTATGCAGAAGAGGCCTCGCAGCTGGAGGACGTTCCAAACGTCAGACTCACAGGGCAGAGGATGGGCAATTGGTTGACGCGTGACCAGGCCAAAAAGCTGCTTGCTGTCCCGAACCGTTCAAGCCTCAAGGGGAAACGTGACTACTGCATCCTCGCTCTCCTTGTGGGTTGCGCCCTGCGCCCCCGCGAGCTGGCCAACCTCGAAGTAGAGGAGATCCAGGTTCGTGAAGGCCGGTGGGTAATCGCGGACCTCCGAGGAAAGGGGGGCCGGGTCCGAACAGTTGCCGTTCCACTATGGGTCAAGCAAGCTGTCAATGCCTGGATGATGGCCGCCGGTGTAGAAGATGGCAAGCTGCTGCGATCAGTGAACAAAGCCGGCAAACTGAAGCGTTACCACCTCAATGACGGCGCCATCTGGAGCGTCGTTGAGTCCTGCACAAAGGAGATCGGAATCGAGCGCTTCGGCGCCCATGATCTCCGCCGCACGTGCGCAAAGCTTTGTAGAAAGAATGGCGGCGATCTCGAACAGATCAAGTTCTTACTTGGCCATAGCTCTATTCAGACGACAGAAAGGTATCTTGGATCAGAGCAGGACATAGCCGTCGCTGTAAACGACAATCTTGGATTCTGAGACCAGAGAGGGCGTTCCGTGAATTTCGAGCAAGCAGAAGCGCACATGCGGGAGCTTGTCTCTTGGGCCGAGGCAAACAACGTCGACAAGAATCGGAACGAGGCAGACACACGCCTGCACCTTATTGATCGACTCATTTTTGATAGTCTCGGCTGGAGGCGGGAAGACGTACATAGCGAGGAGAGCTTCGAAGGGACGTACACGGACTACAGGTTTCTAAGCCCTCGACGGTTGGTAATCGAAGCGAAGCGAGAAGGCATTTACTTTGACCTTCCAGCGGGCTTTACGAAAGCTATATGCAAGATCAGCACCATCGCTCAAACAGACACTGCAATCGATGCTGCCATCCGTCAGGCGATGCGGTACTGCCAAGATCGCAGTATCCCATTAGGAGTCGTATGTAACGGAAACCAGTTGATTGCGTTTCTTGGAAGCCGCGCTGACGGTGTGCCACCGAAAGAAGGGAATTGCCTCGTCTTCTATTCGCTAGCTGACATGTCTTCGCAGTTTCGATTGCTCTGGGACAATCTCTCAAGGGCGGCCGTCGAAGCGTACACGCTTCATACCACGCTGAAAATGGTGGGTGCACAGCCACCACCCGAAAAGCTGTCCGCGCGCATTTCGGCCTACCCAGGATTTAAGAACCGCAATCCGTTTCAAACGGACCTTAAGATTTTGGGAGAGCTCTTTATCGAGGATGTTGTGCGAGCACCACAGCTTCAGAAGGAGTTTCTAGAAGCGTGCTACGCGCAAAGCGGCGCTCTTGCACAATATGCAACGATCAGCAAACAGATTCTCCAGGCGAGGTATTCGACTCTCTTCGAAAGGGAGCTAGCTGGGCCGAAGTTACAGGCGGTTACGAAGAAAGATGGATTCTCCGAAGCTTTCGTCGATGATGTGCTTGCGGCCAGTCTCAAAAGAAGGGCGATCCTCCTGCTGGGAGATGTAGGCGTCGGCAAGAGCATCTTCATACAGCATTTGATTACCGTTTCCGCCAGTGATCTCTTTGACAATGCGCTCGCCCTCTACGTAGATTCTCGGCAAAGAGCCAGCCTTGGCTGAAGGTTTGGAATCCTTTGTACTGAAGAGCTGCACTGCTCAGCTACAGAAGAACCATGGCATAGATGTCGAAGAGAACGGCTTTGTTCGCGGTGTTTACCACAGCGAACTTGCCCGCTTCAAGAAAGGGATATGGGGAGGCCTGGCGGTAACTGATCCAGCGGCATACCTCGGTAAGGAACTAGAGTTTTTCGAGGCAAACCTAGGCGATCGCGCCGCACATCTTCGTTCGTGTCTAACGCACATATCCAAGGCGCGGCGGCGGCAGATAATTCTCTTCCTTGACAATGTCGATCAAAGGCCGGAGGAGTTTCAGGACCGTGTTTTCTTGATCGGTCAGAGTATGGCAGAAACGTGGCCCGCGACTGTATTTATTTCTCTTCGGCCAAGCACGTTTAATACATCGCGGAGCAAGGGCTCGTTGGCTGCGTACCAACCCAAAGTCTTCACCATTTCCCCTCCACGAGTGGATCTTGTCATCAATCTGCGCCTAAGGTTTGTTCTTAATTACCTGCAGAACACGGGGAACTTCGCTAGTTTAAGGCAAAGCCTTTCCATCAAATCGCCTACACTTGTCCGCTACATCGAAGTGCTTCTTGAAGCCTTCAAGAGAAGTCGTCCATTGGTCCAGTTCATCGATGAGCTGAGCGGAGGAAATACTCGTCATGCACAAGACTTTTTGCTCACGTTCATCGGTAGCGGCCACGTAAATGCTGAAAAGAATCTTAGGACCGCAAATGAACAGGGACACTACAACATCTCCATCCATGAGTTTATGAGGGCCGTGATCTACGGCGACTTCGAACACTACGATCCATCCGCAAGTCCTGTAGCTAACATCTTCGACATATCAACAGCGGACGGGCGAGAGCACTTCTTGCTGCCGAACATACTAGCTTACGTGGACAGGACTGGTAGATCGGAGCAGGAGGGGTTCGTCGAGGCTAGACAGGTCCACGAGTTCTGCCAGACCCTCGGGTACCATCCAGCGCAGATTGACGTTGCGCTTAGACGGGCCGTTTCAACGCGACTGCTTGATTCGAGTCCTCTCTATTCAGAGACTCCACCGGTTGCATTCCGAATCACGTCCGCTGGGTCATATTCATACCGCGAACTGCCTCATTACTTTTCATATTTGGACGCGATGACTGTCGAGACACCAATCACCGACCGGGATATACGTCCGGAGATACGTGACTGCGAGACCGTTGATCGGCGGCTTGACCGAGGGGAGTGGTTCCGCAAATACCTGGATAAACAGCACCAGTCACTCATGGCTAAGGCGTTCGCGTTCGATTGGCCAGCAGCCGACAAGTTCCTCGAAGAAGAAACCTCATCGATCAGGTCTGTGCGGGCAAGCCACCCAGCTTAGCATTGAGATTAGATATGGCTTTGGAATGCTCACAATGCGACGGTTCAGGGCAGCTCTTAATTGAGACGGAGAGGGAAAGGCATGTCCGCGAGTGTTCCTGTGTCGCAAAGCGAAGGCTCGAACGAGCGCTAGAGGGTTCAGGCGTACCTCAGCGTTACCAAGCCTGCACTGTGGATGAATACATCACAGACTTCCCAGGCGCGAGCAGAAGTCTTTTACTGGCGAAGTCTTATTCTGCGCACTTCATCGAAGGCTTTCCAAAGCCGGGGCCTGGCGGGACGCTAGGACTCATGTTTGTTGGATCGATCGGTGTAGGTAAGTCCCATCTGGCGGCAGCGATACTGAAGACCTTGATCGTCGAACGCGGAGCCAACGGGCTCTTTGTCGACTACCGCGAGCTGCTCAAAAAGCTGCAGCACACTTACGCTCAGCGTGGCGATGGATCGGAAGTTGACATTCTAGCCCCCGTCCTGAACGCTGAAGTGTCGGTACTCGACGAGCTTGGTGCCACAAAGCCCACGGAATGGGTGATGGACACGGTGGGCTACGTACTCAACAGTCGCTATAACAGCTGTCGAACTACGATTATCACCACCAACTACGCCAATCTTCCTGCTACGGCGAATCCGCCGGGCATGGCGGCCTCAAGCAATCTCCGTGCAGTCTCTCGCGAAGAAACGCTTGGCGACCGCATCGGAGAGAGGATCCGCTCACGCCTGCAAGAGATGTGTGTTTCGTTGGAGATGCAGGGTGCAGATTTTCGCGAGAATGTTCAGCGGGCACGACCGTCGGGTACCAGGTAATCTCTATTCGGTCGTTATACCCGCTTTGCAGAGGCATTCTTCTTGGCGGCTGCCTTCGTTGGGGATGCCGGAGCTTTCTTCGGAGCAGCTTCACGAGGTTCGATGTGTGCCATTACGGACCCGCCAAGTTCACGTGTCTCTTCTGTCGTCAACATGCTTGGCGATTTCAGGACCTTGGAAGCGAGCTTCTTGATCTTGGGCGAGGTAAGCGGTGAAGGGGCTTTCGGCATTTTCATATCGTAAATACAAGGAAGCTCAATGATGCGCTCTTAGAGCCTGTTCACGATCTTCTGAGTAACAAGACAAGGAAAGCGAGGTGGACCATTTGCAGGCTGGAGTTGAGTTTTCGTTCGCAGTTTTTCCAGAGTCTCCGGCACTTTTCGAGCCAGGCGAAGGAGCGCTCGACGACCCAGCGCCGTGGCATGACGGCGAAGGTGTGCAACTCGCTGCGCTTGGCGACCTGCACGGTGGCGCCGAGCTTTTGCTCAACCGCATCGGCGAACGGTTTGCCGGAGTAGCCGCCGTCCACCAGCACGCTGGCGACTTGCCGCAGGTTTCCGGCGCAACGATCCAAGGCCGCCAGAGCGCCCTGGCGGTCGGTCACCTCGGCCGTCGTAATGGCCACAGCGTGCGGCAGGCCCTGCGTATCGACCGCGATATGGCGCTTGATGCCGGAGACCTTTTTGCCCGCGTCATAGCCCTTCTGGGTGGCCGTGTCTGTGTTCTTCACGCTCTGCGCGTCCACGATCAGAAAGCTGGTCGTGGCGCTGCGCCCCTGTCTGACGCGGGCCTCGCCAACCGATTTTTTTTAAGGCCTGCTCCAGAACGCTGCTGCCGTCCGGACCAGGCTCACTCCACTTGGCGAAGTACGAATGCACGGTGCGCCATTTGGGAAATCCGTCCGGCAGCAGGCGCCACTGGCAACCCGTCTTGAGCAGGTACAACACCCCGCAGAACACCTCGTACAGATCCACCGTGCGCGGCTTGGTCCGCTTGCGAACCCCCTCCAACAACGGACGAATCAACTCAAACCGCTCCCGGCTCACATCGCTTCCGTACACCTTCTCCCGCATAAGGAAAGTGTCAAGGCAAAATGCCCAGCCCGCTAGTAACTAGATCGTGAACAGGCTCTTAGAACAGGGAGGGGTCGGGGAGGGAACGGCCCCGGCACGCGCTCCAGGTGGAGCAAGTTGAACAAGGCGGGATGAGGGCTGGGGAGAAACCGAAGCGGGTCCCGCGCCGCGGATTAGCGGCGTGCTTGTGCCTCGGCAGGTTAGCCCATTGACCAAAGAAGGGCTTTGGCTGTGGTTCTGCGCACGTAGGCCGCTCGCTTAGATGGGCTGGGATCGCGCGAGAGATATGTTTCAGCCAAGCCTGAAAGTTACCGGGGCTGGTCTCGATGACGGCGCATGACTCGAACCCCTCGGCGGTCAGCTTGTTCATTGTTGTTTGATTAAGGTCGTCCAGTAGGGTGAAGCGGCGTTCTCCTGACGGTCGGAAATAGATGTGTGCTCCGTTCGCGTTGCGGTACTTGAGATAGCGCAAGCAATTTATGCACTCCGAGGCGGTGAAGCCTTCCATTCTCGGAAACATGCCTCGATCCGTGAGGATTCCGATGTCATAGCAAGGTGTGTCGATGGCGGCGAGAGTCTTGTGCACGGTTTGTTCTGTTCTGTCCATTGCATTCACCTGTGAGGAAAGGGAAGCGGGGGCCTCTGACAACCCCCGCCCGGTTTTAGGCTGCGATTTGTTTCTTAGCTGCTGCCTTCTTTGGCTTCGGTGTGGGAGAGGCCATGTCCGCCTTGATGGGGGTCGGCTTCTTCGCCTTGCTGCTCTTCTTCTTGTGTTGGGGTGGGGCGAAGACCGCCTCGGCTTCGGTTAGGAAGTCAAACTCGCTTTGCTTGCGCAGCTGGTCTCTGCGTTCGTGTTCGGCTTCCTCCTCCTGCTGTTCGCGCTCGAACTGCTGGCGGCGTTCTTCGGCTCGGCGGTCTTCTTCCGCTTGGTGCTCCTTTCTGCGCTGCTCGTATTCGGCCTCGCGCTGTGCGGCTTCTTCGGGGGTCTCCTCCTTAGGCAAAAGCGCGGCCCACGTCTATGCCCGTCTGTTTCTGCTGCAGTTGATTCCGGCAGTCGCGGAGGCGTTCAGCAAGGAACTCATCACCGCATCTCACGCCAACCTACATCGCTGTTAGAAGAACCGGCGCGTCGAAAGTTTAGCGCGCTGATGATCGCTGGAGCCGGGTTCGTTTATTTCAGAAGTAGCTTCCGCGGTTGGGAGATTGCCTTCGGCGCACTCTTCCTCTAGCTTGCGTATCGTTCGCTTGCCGACTACAAATTCACCGGCATCGGCTGGATACTTCACGTCGCGTGGGACATCGAACATCATCTGTATGGGCAAGCGATCCTGCCTTACGTCCCGCGATACAGGCATTGCCCTCTGGTACTTCCTGGGTGCCCCATGCATTTGGAGTCGGCGCAGGAAGAGCCAGAGCCGCTAATTAGCGGTCTAGAATGGTGAAAGCCGGACATCTCAAGTCGTTTTTCCTCGGCGGGCTTGTCGTTCATCGCAGAGAGCTTTGATGGGTCGCGACCTGCAGTTTCATCGCGTCGAGGTCGGCTTTGGAATAGTACCGTCCCGCGCGGATCACCGCGCTGATGCGGTGGAGGCTCTGGACACTCTCAATTGGGTTGCCGTCTAGCAGCACAAGGTTCGCATCTTGCCTTGCTCGACAGTTCCGGCGGTCGCCTGTCTGTTTAGAAATACCGCTCCGTTGATAGTCGTGGACTGAAGCACTTTGAGGGGGCTGAGTCCCGCTTCCGCCAGTAGATCAAACTCCTGGTGCAAGCCGAAGCCCGGAACGATCCAAATCCCTGGTGCGTCGTCGCCGGCGAGCATACCGACTCCGGCGTCACTGAACAGTTTGGTCATTGTGGTGAGTGTCATGAAGAACTGCTTCAAGGCCTCACGTCCCGCGGGCGTTGCAACTGCAGAGAACTGCTGACCCAGCATTGCCCATAGCTGCCGGCTTTCACGATCTATGTATTTCAGATTCGGATTATTTTCGTAAAGAGCGTCATCTCCGAGAGAAGGGAAGTGCGCTCTCGTATCAAGGTGGGGCACAGCCAAGTTTGGTGTTCGATAAACACCTTGGCCACTTGACCGCACTTGCCTCCATCGTAGGTGGCGAGTAGAGCTGGCAGTCCAGAGATAAACTGGGGATCTACCTTCATCTTGGTCAGGATGGCATTCGTAGCAATTAGCTTGAACTGCTCGGGAGTCATATTCTTCGGGATGCTGTTCGGGCCGGGATGATCGGCGATCGCCTGACAAATCCTGGCTTCCACGGTTGAGCAGCTGATGAATAGGGTCTCGTTCGGTCCCATGTGTTCTATCGAGCGCATTCCTGCTTGCGAAGCCTTTACCGCGTCGACGCCTCTTGTCAGATGTCCACCGAACGGCAGTTGGACATTTCTGGCGTCGGCGGCAACTGCGAAGAACAACTCAGGCGTAAGATCAATGGTCTTTATGAAGTCCGCACCTTCCGCCCTTTGCTTCTTGATTTCGCTTGCGGCCTGTTCGGGAGTAGCCGCGTTTAAGCGCGTGAGGATTTCCCCTGGCATAGCGAGCAGCTCCGGCAATCGGCTGTCAGGAACGAGTGTCGCCGCTTTCCGGTCGCTGAGTTGCTTATCCGAACCGGACATTTGGCGGAAGCCCGTGATTCCGTAGGCCAACAAGAGCGTGAGATTGTCGTGCGGATCACCTTCCTCGAACTCGTGAGCGTGCATGTTCCAGAAGCCCGGCACGACGAACTTTCCAGTGGCATTGATCGTCGTTGTCTTCCGCCGTTCAACGATAGTGCCTGCGGCACCGATCTGAATGATCTTGCCGTGTTCCATCGCAATCGACTGATTCGGCGTAAGTGAACCCGTGTGAGTATCGACCACCGTCACACCCGTCAACACGAGCCTCGTCGGTTCGACCCGTTCTTGTGCGTGAACCTGTGTGGCTGAGAGGGAAAACAGTGCCAGCAACGTCCAGGACTTACGATGCATGTGTTTGGAGGCGGTCATCATTTTCATCTTTCTTCTTCTAAGCCGCAGCAACATGGCTGGCTACTTGTTCTCGAATGTTCTGTAGATCCCGCAACGAATAATACCGACCATTTCGGACAACGGCTGATATGCGATGCAGATGTTGAATACTCTCAAGTGGATTCGCGTCGAGAAGAACCAGGTCCGCTTGACGGCCCTCCTTCACACTGCCTAGGCTCGTCAGCTTGTTCAAGAACTCGGCACCGTTGCAAGTTGCCATCTGTAGCACTTTCAAAGGGGTGAAGCCAGCTTTTTCGAGGAGATCGAACTCCTGATGGAGGGAAACACCCGGCACCACCCAGCTTCCGCCCCCACCACAATCCGACCCGGTCATCATCTTGACACCGGCCTCTTCCTGAATCCGAGTCAACCGGAGGGAAAGGTCTCTAAGCTGGCGCAGAGTGTCGCGGGATGCGGGGGTCAGGCGCTGTCGGTATTGGTGAGCTGCGTCCGTCCAAAGTTCAAGGTATTGCTTTGGGATGTAGCGGAGATCAGGTGAATCGGTGAATTCCTCCTGGTCGGCGAATTGCATCGCGGTGTTACGAATCAGAGTAGGGCATTGCCAGGTTCCATTCCGAGCGTGTCTGCTATCCGACGACTTTTCTTTTCAACAGAGGTATCGAGGAGTCGTTGTGTCTTGCCGAGACTGCCTTTGTCCAGTTTAAGCCGAAAGAGAATCGGGTTGGCGATGATGTACCGCATCGCCTCTCCCATTTCTCCCTCCATCGAGAGCCTCATTGCTGCAGGTGGACGAAGGCGCAGGAGGAGCATTAATACGAACTCAAGTTTGGAGCAATTGATGAGAAGTGCTTCGACGGGTCCAAGATGCTCGATGAATCTCAGTCCCGCATCGGAAGCCTGAGCCATGTCCACACCCGGAGAGACATGTCCTCCGTAGGGGAGGGCGAGGCGATTGGCTTCAGCTATGGAAGCCGCAAAGACTCTGGGTGTGACAAAGATCGTCTTGATGAAGTCTGCGCCTTCCTTCTTCTGCTTTTGAACTTCCGCCAAAGAAGCCGAAGGAGTTGCAGCGTTCGCGGAGGTGAGGACGTCTCCGGGCATCGCCAGCAGCTCCGGTGTGTCCGGTCCAAAATCCAACCTTCCTTCGCGGCGAAGCTGGAGAAGTGTCGATGATCCTGCCATCTGACGGAATCCGGTGATGCCCCAGGAGAGCATAAGTGAGAGACTATCGCGAGGGTCTGGATCCTGGATGCAATGCGTGTGCATGTCGAGAAAACCAGGAATGAAGAATTTCCCACCTGCATCGATAACCTTGCCAAGTGACCTCTGGTTCAATACTTCGGAAGGTTTAACCGTGCTAATGCGCCCTGACTCGATCGCAACATCCTTATCCGACGAGAGAGAAC
Organism: Granulicella sp.; assembly: GCA_965276885.1. GTDB lineage: Bacteria > Acidobacteriota > Terriglobia > Terriglobales > Acidobacteriaceae > Granulicella. Next base: position 1,330,990 of record OZ255702.1, read on the forward strand.
CGGTTTTAGGGTCAACAATTCTGACCCCCGCCAAGACAAGATTTTGGATTAGCGCGTCTTGAAGAATGGAATTGTTCTGTTCTACTGCTATAGACGTACTCCTTACGCGTGCCAAGGATCCCTCACGAATGTTATTTCCCGCCGAAACGAGGATGTTTCAAATCAGCTCAGCACGATCGACCGCTGTTAGATAGAGCTGACTTGTTGCACGATCGGATTAGAAAGTACACCGATGCCTTCGATCCTGATGTTGCAGATGTCTCCGGGCTTCATGTAAACCTTAGGATTGCGAGCAGCGCCTATACCACTTGGGGTTCCCGTGACGATTAGGTCCCCGGGCCGCAGCATCATCGCATCGCTTAGTAAAGAAACTTGAGTAGCGACGTCGAAGATCAGATCGGCGGTAGAAGCGTTCTGAAGAGTTTCGCCGTTTAGGCTCGTTGTGAGGCGCAGGCCTGCCGCGCCAGATGGGAGTTCGTCGGCAGTAACGAAAACAGGTCAAAAGCACCAGTGTCGTCGAAATTTTTGCCAATTGTCCACTGTGCAGACTTAAACTGGTAGTCGCGAATGGACGCGTCGTTGAAGATGGAATAGCCGGCAACATACTCGAGGGCACGTTCTCTTGGGATGTGACGACCGGCTTTGCCCATAATCGCAACCAGCTCACCCTCATAATCCAGGTCGTTGGATACGATGGGTCGGACAATCGGAGCCAGATGCCCGATCAGGCTCGACGAAAAGCGTCCAAACAGAGCTGGGTAGGTTGGCGGTTGGAAGCCGCTTTCCGCCGCGTGGTCGCGATAATTCAAGCCGACACAAATGATCTTTTCAGGCCTGGGTAAGGGTGGAAGGTATACAAGGTTCTCTGGACTCAGCTCGGGGCCTTTCAGCAGGCGCTCGTACTCGTCGCTCAACGCTTCATCGCCGGCAGAGAGCAGGGCTGCAAGATCTGCTGAGGGCCGGTTCGTCGATGATGCACCAAAAACGCGTTCGCCCTTGACCGCGCCCAGTTGTGCGGCTCCGTCATGTTGGTATGCGATAAATCTCAAATCTTACTTCCTCTCTCTCGTGCGTTTAGTGCAGAATGGAGGCAGCGGGAGCCGTCCTGTGGAATCAACGGATGGGTTAGTGACTACAACTTGAAAACCCTAACTTCAGCGAATTTGTTTGTCAAACACAGGTTCCATGCGGCTCGGGAAGGCATCGACCAACGGCGCGTGCTGGCGAGAAGAACGGCATAGGGGAACAGGAGATAAGCGTGAATACGGACACCTCACAGGCTTTTAGAAAGACACGCCAAATTGGAGTCCGTGCCGAGGCCAAGAAGGCAAGCCAGGACAAGATCGTTATGGCGGCACGCGAACTGTTTTCAGAGTTCGGCTACGACGCGACGACTTTACGGCAAATTTCAGATGCGGCGGGGCTTGGAATAGCGACTCTGTTCAATCACATCAAAGACAAGCGAGACTTAATATATCTAATATTCAACGAAGAGGTAGAGGAGTTAACGTATAAAGCGATTGCAGCTCCGCGTCCGTGGCAAAGCTTTGAACAGAAAGTGCTCACGATCTCTGAACCCTATTTTCGGTTGTTTGCTGGTGAGCCTGTTCTCGCGCGCATTCTACTAAGTGAGGTATTGCAAGAGGTCCCGGGACCTCACCTTCAACGTCATTGGGCTCTTCGTCAGGTACTGATTGACGCATTGGTCAAGCTTGCGGCGGAGGCTCAAGATTCCGGGGAACTCAGGTCCAGTCCAACGGCGGAAGTGGTTGGTCATAGCCTGCATTTTGCGTTTAACGGCAGTTCCCGTTGGTGGATCGCGTCTCCTTCGCCGGATTGGCGGTCGGGGCAGCGTACGTTTCACAATATGCTGCTGATGATGCTGGATGGGATACGGAAGAAACCGCTAATGTCGCGAAATAGCGAGCAGGGTAAGACTGACACTCGGAAGACCCACGGAAAGCGCAGGCAGGTGACAATCATCCATCTTGGAGATGACGCATCTGTGCGAACTCGATAACTTGATGCGCTAACAGCTGAATTCCTCGTTGAAGCTCTGGTTTAACGATAGCGCCGTCTTCAGTGAAGACAGGTTCAGCAGAGTTCACAGCAATTCCCATGGGTGTTGGCCAGCCTCGAAGGGCATGTACGACATTCCGCAATGCTCCCAAGGTCGTCACCGACGCTTGCCAACCTGCCGCGACTGCGCAGCAGCCTACCGCCCGGCCGTCGAGGTAGGGTCGTCGATCTTTGCTCAAGTCTTCAATGTAGTCAAGCGCGTTTTTCATATGCCCCGAGATGGTTCCGTGATAACCAGGCGAGGCTAAAATGAAGCCGTCAGCGAGTCGAACGGCTTCGACCAGCGCGAGCGCAGAAACGGTGCGTTGCTCGTGGTGCGGAGCAAACAGCGGTAGATCGAGCGAAGCCCCATCGAGCATGCGGGTGCGTCCACCGCTAGCTTCAATTTCTTGCAGCACAGCTTTCAGTAGGCGCTCTGTAGTAGAGAACGGCCGGGTAGTACCGCCAAGGCCGAGGATCAACGGAACGTATTTCCCACCTTGTTGCGACTGCGTCTCAGAGTCCATTCGTCTTGTTCCTTTTGTGTGTCGTTTCTGTGACGTTCAATCGTGACTATTGCCGAGCCGCGAGGCGCTTCGCAACCCTTGGAAATAAAGTAAGAGCATTGTGGGTCTGTATGGTTTCGCGCTCTTCTGTGGAGAAGCTGCTTTCCGCAAAGCTTTTCAGGAACGGCATGTTGATCGCTGGAGGCATAAAAGGAAAGTCGACACCCATCAGGAGCTGTTTGGCAGGCGTGAGAAGAGAAATTGCCGCGAGTTGCGCGGGCATGGTGGCAGCGGTCATCTCGTAAAAGAACGAGGACAGCAGCGCAGCTCGCTTAGGACCGAGCGCGAAAGCGAGCCTTGGAAAGAGAAAGGGAATGGTGCTACCCCCATGCGCCAAAATCACGCGTAGATCCGGACACCGTTCGATCGTTCCCGTTCTGAGCAAGTTGGTCGCAACCCGCGTTGTATCAAACGGGTATTCCATGATCGGTGCAGTGATGCCTACGCTGAGAGAAGCAAAGCCCGAGGGAGCGACTGGGTGGATGAAGAGGACGGTTCCTCGCCGATTCATTTCGTCGAAAAGGGGATTGAAGTCTGATTCGCCTAAATAGACGCCGTTGTAGTTACTCAGCAGGCCTACACCGTCGAGCCGCAGAGTGTCAAGAGCATAGGTCAATTCTTCGAGCGACGCTTGTACGTCGGGTAGCGGAAGGGTCGCAAAAGCGCCGAAGCGTGGGGCATGTTCTTGTATCGTCGAAGCAGCGGACTCGTTCACCGCGCGCGCGAGGTCAGACGCATCCTTGCCTTTGAGAAAGGAAACGCCCGGCGCGCTGAGGGATAGCAGTTGGGCTTCGATACCAAGCTGATCCATCGCTGCAATTGCCGCATGCGCATCCCAATCTGGAATCGCCCAATCGTCAATACGTTCGATCCCCGCAGCTCGCAGAGCTTGACGGTAGACAGGGGGTAGGAAGTGGGACTGGACGTCAATAAAGGTGAAGTCATCCTGCTTCATGCGCAAAGCTCCGCAGCTTTCTCAAAAGACCAGTGATGTAGTGGGGAGGGAGAAGGGTGATAGCCGGGTAAGTGGCCTACAAGCCCAGAAGTATTCGTGTTTCTTCTAGTGTGGCTGGCTCTCGCCCTAAGAGCTTCGCAATCTCAACGAGGCGCGACACGAGAACCGCGCTATTGGGAGCTAAATTGCCTTTGGATACGAACAGGGTATCCTCGAGCCCAGTTCTAACATTGCCTCCTTGCGTCATGGCAGCCGTCGTGAGCTCAAGGTTCGAGCGTCCAATCGCGATCGCTTGCCAGATGGCACCCGGAGGCAAACGTCGAACGGTAGAAAGAAGGTTCTCCAGTGTTGCCGCCATCCCGCCGCGAATACCCATGACGATCGAGAACTGAAGAGGTTCGACGAGAAACCCTTCTTTGAGGAGTTGGAGACAGACGTCTACGTGACCGGAGTCGTAAATTTCCAGCTCTGCCTTAACTCCAAGTTCTCTCATGCGGGCGGCTAGGCGCTTCACTCCGTCTGGGGGATTGCTGAACTCGACGTTGCCGAAAGTCATGGAGCAAGGATTTAGAGAAGCCATTCTGGGCTTCAACTCAACCAATCTGGCACGCTCGTCGAGTGGCACTCCGGGTCCGACACCCGTTGACAGTTGCACAAGGATGGGGCTGGCGGCTTGGATCCTATCTATCGTCTCGCGCGCGAGGTCGACATCGGCGGTCGGCAAACCGTTAGCGTCACGGATGTGCACGTGCGCTACAGTAGCGCCGGCGGCATAGGATTCGGTCGCAGCGACTGCAATCTCTTTGGGCGTAACTGGCAGCGCAGGATTATCTGATTTCATCGCGATAGGTCCGGTAAGCGCGGCGGTGATGACGGTCTGGCTCATATCTACCTTTCTGGTTCCGCATCTTCGACTGCAGGAAAGACTTAGGCCGTTGCGAAATCAAATTCGTACTTCGTGTCCCACGCATTGAACTGCGTTGGTGGCCAGATGCGCGGTTTTTGGGGGAGCTCTTCGTGCCATGGTCTTGGCTCGAAGTATCCCGCCTCTGGAACATAGATATCCATGTCCGTGTAAAGCTCAACCAAGATGTGGTCTGGATCGAAGTGGTACGAAGCGTAGTTGTGCCCGGCGGTGTGTCGAGATGGACCCCAGACAATCGTCTTCTTCGCCTTCGCAAGCTTGTCGGAGGCTTCGTACTGGTGAGCGCTTCCACGCAGCTCGAAGGCGATGTGATGGAGCTTGGTGATCGGTGCTCCGATGATATTGATCGTGTGATGGTCGTAGTTGCACGTCAGGAAGGTTGCTACACCTTCAAACCAATCAGTTACATAGAAGCCAAGAATCTGCTCGAAGAACTGTATCAGCTTGTCGGCTTCGGGAGTAATGATTGCTATATGCCCCAGGCGTAGGGGTACTATCCCGCGGTCAGAGAAGCCAGGTGCTGGCATCTTCATGCCTCGGAAGAAGTGAAATTGGTGTCCCGCGACAGAGACCTGCAGAAGTTTCGTCAAACCCGGCATGGCATTCTCTTTAATTTCAGCACTCAGGCCCGTGGCGGCGATTTGCTGTTGTAGCTGAATCAGATCAACATCGGCATTCACCTCGAAGGCCGTTGCCAGCAGGGTTGCCGCAGCACCTGGACGCAAGACGATGTTGTGGTGATCAAGCCCAAGGCTCAAGTATTGAGCCCCGTCAGGGCCGATCTCTATAAGAGTGGCGCCGAGCAAATCTGTGTAGTATGCAACCTCTTCCTCTAGGTTTGGGGAAGAGAACTCGCAATAAGCAAGGCGGAATGTCGTGGGCATCTAAACCTCGGTAGGCTATTTGCGCCGCAATAAGCGTGGCGCGGCGTTCCTGTAGGCGGGGCAGGTAGAAGAGCCGTGAACCGCTATCAGCTAGCGATTCACGGACACGAACTGACTTAGACCAGGGCAGTGACGCCACCTTCGATACCGACCAGAGCTTTACCGTAGACTTCGGAGCTGATTTCCGGTGACACAACGGCATGACGACTGCATGTTTCCAGGTCGCGCCACATGCGTTGCAGGGGGCTAGATTCAGCAAATGACGATGCGCCGTGTGCAGACAGAAGGATGTCCATGGCTTCGCGTGCTGTCTTTGCCGCGTAGCCGGTATCCATGCGCACTCTGGCGCGTTCCTCATAGGTCATAAGACGATTCGCGGCTGCGGCACTCCAGATGTCGTCGCAGGCACGCATAACGTGCATCCGGACCGTGTCAACGAGCATGCCGGCTTCAGCAACGGCGAGTTGGAAGCTGGGAGACTCGGTTTGTGTCTTGTAGAAAGTATAAGAGATGCTGCGCTTAGTGGCTTTCTCAAGAACAAACTCGTGTGCGCGCTTGACTAGGCCCATCATCGGGCCAGCCAGGATCAAAGCCGCAACTGGGATGAAGGAACAGCGATAGAGGACTTCATCTTTGTACGGCGTGGGCGGATTCCCGGCCATCGTTTGCGACACGGACATGATGCGATGATCAGGCACGAAAACGTCATCCGCCACGACTGTATTGCTCCCAGAACCCTTCATGCCTACTACGTACCAGGTATCTTCGATGGTGCAGTCCGACAGGGGCATGAGAGCCGCTCCCTGATCGATCAGGTCGCCAGCTTCGTTGACGATTGGAATACCCATCATGACCCAGTTCGAATGCAAACAGCCGCTCGACCAAGGCCATTTGCCATTCACCACGTACCCGCCCTCCACCTTCCGCGTTGTCGCCAAGGGGGCGAAGACGCCAGCGATACGGGCCTCTGGATTATTTCCCCAGATGTCGTCTTGCGCCTGAGCGGAAGCCATCCCCGCGAAGAAAGAACAGACGTTCATGAGAGTACTTGCCCAGCCGGTGGAACCACAGCCTTTGGCGAGGGCAGCTGATACCTCCAGCTTCGTGCGAAGGTCTGTTTCTAAACCGCCAAATCGCTTAGGAACCATGATCTTGAAGAGACCAGCCTCTCGGATAGCTGAAATGTTCTCTTCGACTACGCGCCGATTTGTCTCTGTTTCGAGAGCATTGCTTTCCAACAATGGACGGAGGGCATTTGCCCGTTCGACAAGCACCTCACGCAACTTATCTGGTGGAAGGCCGGCGATGTCGCTCACGTCCACAGTTCCGCTCTGGACGATCGGCGTAAGGAGGGCCGGCCCCTTCGGGGGTACGGCAGCTGACTGCTCGCGGGTAGGTGACAGAACTGCTTGTGCCATAGTGTTCTCCTGATTTGGAGCTGCTGAGTCTCCGGCGACATTGCCGGTGTGAAATCGTTGAGTGACTTCGATCCGCTATGCGATGTCGTTTCAGCGATCATTTTCGTTCAACGTATCGCGTGCTGAAAGATTGCTCTTTGAGAATGGGCTTTGTCAATCGCTTTAAAGAATCAGTTTGCCTACGTCAATGGTTAATGGCCGCGCCGTTAGCTCACGCTGAGCCACTTCTCTGATTCGGCGCGGATTGCACGCTCTTGATCGCTGCCGCGTGTCGGCAAAATTCGATCCACCTTTATGCCGGCCAGCGCTTGGAGGTATGACAATGGCGCATACTCGTGCGGAAAGGAGGATACCAACTCCTGGTCGATCTGCACATCGCCCCGAGAGTACGTAAAGTTTGCCATATCGTAGAAACAGAAACGTTTGTAGATTTTCCAGGAGCCCTCGCGCCGCTCCACTAGGTCATATAGCCTGCAATGTGCTTCACAGCCGAGGTTGAACTTATACAGTTCCACAAGGATGATCGCGTTGGTTTCAGCGATCGCCCGATTGTTGTTGCGCTCAACGAGTGGGGATCCGATGAAATGCTTTGTGCGACCGTTCAAAGCGCTCTGCTTCTCAGAAGCGTTCACGAAGTCGCTAAACTTGCCTTCGAACCACGTGACTGAGATGAAGCCGTCCGGGTGGAACGTCGTTCGCAACTTATCCCACTGCCCAAGGTCTCGGTACATCCAGCCCTGGACGAGATCTCCAATGGCCAGTCGGCTATCTAATTCGTCGATACGTTGATCCATAGTCACCTTCTGGGAACCTTTCGCCTGGATGAGTCTTTACCCAGGAGACCCGCCGCTTGTAGCGGAAGGGCGAGTCCCCCCTGAATAGCATTGCGCCTGGTAAACGTCTCGTTCATCGCGATACTCACAACATTGTCTTGATTCATGCAGGCAGAGGCGTTTAGAAGCTCAGCCGGCCAGCAAATTGGAACTGCCGTCCAGAGTAGTTGGTGGCTGTGCTTGTGATCGTGCCGAAGCCCGCGGACCCCAGTACCGCGTTGGGTGCGGAGAAGTTGGGGGTATTGGTGATGTTGAAGCATTCACCTCGCAGCTCCAGCTGCACCTTCTCGTACACCGGGATCGTTTTGAAGAGAGAGAGGTCGCCACGGCGGATGTGGGGCCCGAAGAGTTGGTTACGGCGTTCGTTGCCTGGCGTGCCTACTGTTTGTTGAGCAAAGGCGTTGATGTTAAAGGCGGTCGCGGGTTGCAGCTGTTGGTTGGTAGATACCCCGCTTCCACTGTTGGGGGAACCTACCAGGTTGGGCCTGTCGATCGTCACCGTGGGTAGGTTAATCGTGGCTAGACCATTAGCCTGAGTCACCGAGGAGGTGACGGTGAATGGTCCGCCGGTTTGCCAAAAGCCAAGACCATTCAGTCGAAACCCACCGAGGGCGCGTTTGTACAGGTTGGATCCACTCTTGCCGAAGGGCAAGTCATAACTGAAGAAGCCGGCGAATCGGCTTTTCGTGTCCAACGGTGAATTGCCATAGTCGTACGTGCTGATCTGGGACGGCAAATCGCCAAATCCGTTGTTGGATAGGCCGTCTCCGTCGAACACCTGAATGACGTCGTCTAGGTTATGAGAAAAGGTGTAGTTGAAATTGCCCGTCAGTCCGTGCGAAATGCGACGTTCCACGGATGCTTGAAAGGAGTTGTAGGAAGAGGCGCCGAAGTTGCCGATGTAGCTTATCCCCGTTACGTGGGGCAATTGGGTTGCAAACGGAGCGGGTGAGGGCGGAGCCAAGGGGCCAGCAGGAGCGGGAATGTCGAGGTTCGGCACAGTGTCGTTGATATGCCGGCCCAATTCCGCAACATACCCCACCGTAACGACCGTTGCACCGAACTCCCGCTGCAGGAGCAAATTGAATTGCTCGAGATAGCTGTCGTTCGGATGAGTCTGCTTGGCCACGACGCCGCCGGACAAGGTTGCAAATGCCGTGGACTGCGGGACAACAGGAGCCACGCCTGTAGTGGAGATCGGTGTGAAGTTCACGGTAGTCGGCAGATTGAAGCCAAGAGGCGGATTATTGAGAACGATACCGTTGGTCGAGTCGCTGACAAAGTACGCGAGTCCAAATCCGCCACGCAGAACCGTTTTGGGCGCAATCGTGGCGTCAAATCCAAATCTCGGGCTGAAGTCGTGATGTTCCGTCTGGACTCCGCCGGTCCCATTACTCACGAGGCTCAGAGAAGCCAAATCGAAGTTCGCGTAATTGTTGTACTTGGCATTGGGTTGAGTGAAGATCTCGTACCGGACACCCAGATTCAGTGTCAGCTTGTCCGTCACACGCCAATCGTCCTGAAAGAATGCGGATGGCTCCCAAGTGGTGTCGTACGGCTTCGTCGTGAACGCCTGGCGTTGCGAGGCATAGGGAGCTCCAAGAAGAAACAGTTCCAAGCTCGGCAGATAAAGCTTTGAGGCGGCCACCGCCTCAACCGGGAAGATGAACGCACCTTTCGGCGTCACCGGATTCAAATCGCTGAAGTTCCTTCGCACCACGCCTGCACCAACTTTGAACGCCTGCCTCCCCCGAACGTAGGTAAGGGAGGTTCCGAAGAGGGTGTTGTGCTCGATGTCTAAGGTCGGCTCGGCAACTGAGTCGCCAAGAACGCCGTAGCCAAGAACGTCTACGGTAGCCAGGCCGGAGCAGGAGATGCACTCGTTGGCGTTTGGAATCAGGTAGGGCGCCTGGTCATTTAGATTTCGCCCGTTGTTGAGAGGGATTGTCGTGTTCGTGAAAAAGGTGTACCCGCCTTTGACTTCTAGCAGCAGAGAGGGGCTGAAGATGTGCGTGTATCCAAGCTGACCGTTGTGCGTAATCACGATATCCCCGCCCGTTCCTTGAAGAGAGCCTCCCGCTGCGACGCCATTCGCATTGGGAAAGCTGGGCGGGAAAAAGGAAGTCGTGCGATTGTACGAATAGCGACCAAAGAATGTGTCTCTCGTTGACAGGTGATGGTCGATGCGCAGATCGCCGGTAGAGGAGTAAAGGCTGGAAGTCGGGTTGTAGACGAAGTTGTTCACGCTTCCTGGCAAGTTCGGAGCTGGGAAGAGTTTGAAGTATGCCAGCGTCGTCGGATTCAGGGCCACTGCCGGTAGATTGGTCAGGGCTACTCCCGTAAATGGGTTTGTGATGTCGGCCAGGTACCCCGGAGTCGCCCGTTCGGCCGCCGTAGGAACGGTGTTGATGAAAACTGAATTGTTTCCGTCTATCCGGCGGAAGCCCTCATAGTCGACGAAAAAGAATGTCTTGTCCCGAAAGATGGGTCCACCCAGACTGCCGCCGAACTGATTCTGGCGCAACTCAGGCTTACGAGGAATAACGTTCGCGGTCGCAAAGAAGTTGCGCGTATCCGTTAGATCGTTGCGAAAGAACTCATAAGCCGAACCGTGGAATTGATTGACGCCGGACTTGGTAATGACGTTAATAGCAGCACCGCCCGTGCGTCCAACCTCAGCGGTATAAAGATTGATATCTGTACGTACCTCAGCGATGGCCTCGATAGATGGCCTAATCAGCGGGGCGCCATAGAGCCGGCTGTTGTTATCCAATCCGTCCACGAGATTGTTGTTGAAGATTTCCTGCTGTCCGTTCGCAGAGACAGATGCGCTGAGACGGCGGTCAGTTTGACCCCCGCCGTTTAGGAGGGCTAGCGAATTGCTGGTCCCGGCGTTGACACCCGCCTGCACCTGCACCAGGCCAATGTAGTTACGGCCGTTCAGGGGCGCGTCTACCAGTGTTTTTTCAGTGATGGTACTTCCAACGGTGGTGCTGTCAGTCTGCAAGGCAGTTGGCGTAGCCTCGACCTCGACGACTTCGTTAACGCTCCCAAGCTGGAGCTTCGCGTCGATACGGACTCTATCCGACGCCGAGACCACGATGTTAGAAGTCGTGAAAGCCTTGAAGCTTGGCGAGGTCACAGTGACCGAGTAAGTGCCCGGCTGGAGCGCACTGAAGGTGTACTCTCCTGTTCCTTTGGTGGTGAACGTGCGAACTTCGTGGGTCCCCACGTTCTCGACGCGAATGGATGCGCCTGGGATGATGGAGCCCGTGGAGTCCGTTACGGTTCCTAGAATGTCTCCCGTCGCTACCTGGGCGGACAGCGGTAAGGCACAAAGGAAAGCTGCGGCTGGAAGAGCTCGCTTCGACTTCTTTGCCAACCCCATAAGGGAACGCCGACCTGTTCCGAGCTGCAGCCCACTCTCAGTTTGAATCACCGACATAAAATCCTCCTCAAGGTTGCCGCTTGCCCTGCGAATGTCAACGTTCGCGACGCAAGTCAGTCATTCAGCGAACAAATATGGGTTTTCAGTGCGGTATGAGATTGCCCCGAATACGAGCTGCTTGTCAAGCGGTTTTACTTTTCATGACAAAAGTCAACGTTCTCGCCGTTATCTGAGTGGGTATGGTGGCGTTTCCTGAATCTCAACGCCTGGACCTGCGGGCATCTGGCAGATTGCTTGACCGAGCAAATTCTTTGATTAGCGGCGGCGCCGATCACTTCCGAGGGATAGGATGGGTAAAAGAGACGGGTAGCCGTCGCTGGACCTGAATTGTGACGCTCGTCGCTCCAAGAACCTGTGTTGCTGCAGAACCAGGAGTGTTCAACCGATTTCACGTCGACCACTGAGGATCAGATGGCTGTGTCGGATGCGCTGAGAATTTATGGAGGCCCGGTCGCCACCGATGCAGCCGCTAAGCTGAGCGGAACCCGTAAGATCAGAGGCACGAGACGTAATGGCCGTTATCGGACATTTGTAAATCATTCATTACGCGAGCGTTACAGGCGTATTAACTTGAGCAGACCCTGGGCCCTATGATAAGAACTTCGGATCTTTTAGAACGCAATCTGTCGTCCGTTTGCAACCAACGGGATGGAAAGAAGCGTAGAGCCGCCCTGAAGGAACTGTGGGCTGTGAATGGGGTGCTCTGGAGCGCTGAGGGCACCTATATGGGTCACAGGGCAATCGAACAAGCAGTCGCTGCATTGCTGCGGAGATACCCGGAGTTCGATTTCACTTCAATGGGGAAAGCGATCAAATCCCGGAGGCTGCGCGAATGCGTTGGGCCTTCGGCGCGCTTGGTAGCCCTCCAGCAATCACTGGAATGGATGTCGTGATGGCGTCTAACGGACAAATCATTGCTATGTACAGGTTTCTAGATGGCCCGAACTTGTGATCGTCACAAATGAGAAGCCACACTCGACCTGAACGAAGACTTATGGAGCTAAGGGTCTGAGCACACATTCATCGGCCTTATTCCTGGACAAAATCGATAACATATCGTCTTCCGAGTTTTGCGGAAGATCCAGCCAGCAGCGCCCGGAGTGCCCTCGCCATCTGTGCTTTCAGTCCTCCCAAAATGGAGACAGCTGAGCTCGACGCTCGTACTCTCAAAGTTGTGAATGCCTCAGAGGGCGTCACCTCGATGAAGATACTCTCTTGATCATCGATCAGCGATCGAAGGAGTTCTTGTAAGAAATGCCGCATATACGCTTCTTGCTGCGTAGTCGAATCGAGGTGATCCACCGTCAACCCCTGTGTCTCGGGAAAGTGTCTGCGGTACGCCCCCGCAAACAGCCCTTAACCTGAAGTCGGGGAGTTGGAAACCGACAAAGCACGGTCCTGTAACCTTTAGCCGTGGGGCCTGGACATACGTCACAGGCTCCCCGACACGAAGGTCAAGGGAGATCATCAGTGCGCCAACGAGCGCACTTTAGCTTTGTGGGGCTTACAGACCCCAAGGCGGTGCGTTCCCGCCTTTCTGTATGATTCCCAATTCGTAGGTAAAAAGCAAGGCAGAAGGCATGATGCTGTCATAACGGCATAGTCTTTGAAGTTCAGGGCTGGCTGGTTGTGATGTGACAGTTTTAGATGAACGGCCTACGCTTCAATGTGAGGACGACCATGCTGAAGCGTAGTGATAAGTGTAGCTTGGGAAATTATCTGTCGTAAGGTTTTGAGATTATCTGTCGTAAGGGGCGTGAACTCGGCTTCTCAGCTCTGCCCGATGACCAAGCTGTCCCGAGCGGCTTCGACGATCGCAACTGAAACCACCTGAGCGTCATTGATATTGAGGAGCCGCTCGATCTGAGTGAGCATGCGGGTGAGGAGACGGAAGTTGCCCTCCGTAATCCTCACCAAGCGTGCCATGACCTCTGGGTCGAAGGGTTCCTTGGGCAGCGTCACGCCGACTGGAGCCCAGCGGCGGTCAAGCAGTTGCTGGAGCTCGGTTGAATCGAGAGCCCGAAATTCGTGAACAAAGCCGATCCGCGAATAGAACTGAGGAAAGTGGGCGATGCGCTTCTCTATGCCCGGCATGCCGATGAACACCATGCCGGCGTGTCCGTCGTCGAATATGGATCGCATCTGTTCAAGGCTGTTCATGTGCAGGCGATCAGCTTCATCGACCACGATCAGAGTCGTCGGATCAGGTGCGGCTTTTTCCGCGCTTCGTACCGCTCAAAGGTGTCGAAGTAGGCTGGATCGACCGGCGGCCGATCGCGCGGAGAACATCCTGGTCTGTTCAGGATCTCCCTACGCCGGGCTTCATCCCGCAGTCGAATTGCTTCCAGCACTTCTCTTGCTTCGCGACGGAGTGGGCGCATTGCGATGCTCATGAGCCTTTCGCGAGCATGGTGGATATCGTGTTCAACCCGGCATGGCATATTGACAACTGCGGTCGTGTAGAACAATGTGTCGAGTTCGATGTGATCAGTTTCAGGCCGCGATTGGTGAGACAGCTCCACCATGGCGGCGCGGCTGTAATGTCTGGCTGATCGTGTCTTGCCGATGCCGGGAGGCCCATAGCAAAGGCCGATGTACTTGAACTGACGGACGGCGTCGCAGAATTCCACAAATCTTTTGTGCTCGATCGTCTCGACAAAGCTCTGGCTACTCGTCTCGGTAGCGCTTGATGTGGGTGCTGGCTTTGTTGGAACGGGTGTGTTTGCATGAGCTTCCTCCATAGCTGGGCCTTTCTTCAGTTGCAGAAGGGTATCTACCATCTTCTGGCGATCATGGAGGATCGATCGCAGTTGCTTTCTACGAGCGTTGCGGGCTCGAACGATGTCACGCAGAGGGATTGTCTCTCCGGCCAATTCGGCCGAGATGGCACGGCATAAAAATTTATCCTCGTAAAAGACGCGGATCTCCCCCATATCCCGGGGATCGTAGCGGATCGTGACGTCTTCCCCGACGTAGGCCGCCAGAGTCAGAGAAAGATAGCGGAAGCTCTGGAAGTGGATGCCGTCCCGACGCACTTTGCGCGCCCGAACCTCTTGTATGAGGAGCAGATCGAGCTGTTCAAGCGACTCAGGCATGCGGGGAAGGAACCACCTTCTTCCCATCGTTCCGACGGTGGGAGTTGTGATTCCGAGCTCACGCGGCGGTGGTATACCTCCAGAAGAAATGTCGAGAAGAGTTCCTCCATCTGTCCGAGGGACAGACTGGGAGCGTGGCGTCCTCTTCGCGTATATCCATCCAGGTCACACAAGAACATCTCGTTAACGGTTCGGAAGAAACGTTCGTCTTTCCTCGTCCTTGCGGCTTGCCGGGAGTAGAGAAGATCAGCCTTATCTTGAGGTCCGCCGCTACTTGCTCCAGATGCTTCGAGGTGAAATCCGCACCGTTGTCTGTGTAGAGTACTTCTGGAACTCCGCAGATGTGCCAATGAGGATGACTTTTTCGCCAAATGCCCTGACGGAGAGCGAGAGAGGTTCGCAGCGACGAGGGCGGTTCGAATCCTAAGTAGTAGCCGGCGATAGCCCGACTATAGTCATCGATCACGATCGTGAGCCACGGCTGGGCCGGTGGACCGCTCTCTCGGATGAGCTGGATGTCGAGTTGAGCATGATCGATCTGCCAGATTGCGTTCGGCTTGGAGGCTTCCCGTCGATGCACGAGGTCGTAGAGTTCGGCATAGACCCGCGAACCTCTATGTGCCAGGACCCTCAGACTGTCAGGCAGTTCGCGAATCAGGTCATAGACCATCAAATAGCTTGGTAGCGGTTACTGAATCGTCTCAGCGAACTTGCAGACTTGACGATGGATCGATGTGACGGGCAGCGGCGGCTTCTCGAGGGCAAGCCCCTCGATGACCTCACGAATCCTGGTAGAAACAACTCGACGTTCCCCGCGGTCTGACCGAGGCTTGCGCACCAAAGATGCTAACCGTCTCTGCGATAGAGAGCTACCCAACGTTGCAACGTGCGGAAAGAGACGCCAGATCCTGCGGCGACAGAGCGGAGTTCGGAACCATGCTCGAGATGCGCCTGAAGCAGTTTGAATCGGGAGAGCGCGAGCTCACGGTCATCCACGGACAATCCTGAGAGCTCTTGCATGCCCACAGCTTACGACAGATAAATACCAAAGCTACGACAAATATCTCCAAAAGCGACAGCCTTGCCGTATTCCCGTCGCGATGGCTTCCGTGCGATAGGTGCTACCAAGCTTTTCCATAAGGCTCACAATGTGATTGCGAACGGTATTTTCGCTGATGAAAAGGGCAGCGCCGATCTCGCGGTTGCGCAAACCTCGCGCAGCCAGGCGTAAGACATCCGTTTCACGCGAGCTGAGCCGCAGCGCGCGAGAGTGCTGCGTCAACTGCTTCGGGATCTGCGGCGGAAACCACGTGCTACCGGCCTTAAAGCAGCGAATGGCGTCCATGCTGGCGCTCTTAAGGATGTACGCCATTGCCCCCGATTTCACGGAGCGGAACACATCCTCGTCCGAATAATACGTCGTCAGAATGCCGACGCCAACGCCGGGCGCGCGCCTGCGCACCTCGGCGATCAGCGCGTCGCCGCTCATGTCCGGCATGCGCAGATCGGTGAGGAGCACGTCTACACTTTCAGCAGCGAGTGAATCCAGGGCCTCGGCCGCCGAAGCAGCCGAACCGACAACGTGAATGCCGGGTTCGCGGCGAAGCATATCCGCCAAGCCCATGCGGAGGATCGCGTGGTCGCCCACCAGGAATACGCGAATGCTCTCAGATATCACCACGTCGCCTTGCTCCATCGCAATCCAAAAAGTTCGGGGGCGGGTCGAAGCCGCCCCCCGGTTCTTGTGGCGCGGTTAGAAGGTGATCTTGGCCGCGATCTGCAGAACGCGATTCGCGCCCGCAGAGGTCACCTGGCCATAGTTCGTCGCAGTGGTTACCGTGGAGATTGCGTTGAAGTTGGTGTGATTGAACGCGTTGAAGGACTCGAAGCGAAGCTGCCCTTTCCAGCGCTCGGTGATGGGAATATTTTTGAAGATGCTCAAATCGAGATCTTCATAGCCCGGCCCGATGACGGAGTTCGGACGGGAGTTCCCAGGGCGGCCCGTGGGGATCGTCGCCGTCGAGAAGGCGGTCGTGTTGAACCACTTGCTGAACGTATGCGGTGCACCTTTGTTGGGGTTGGAGACGTAGTTCGGACGTTCCGCGGAAGCCACCGTGCCGGTCGCCAGCAGGCCTTGCCCCGCCGTGTCCAGCGAGCCGACCGTGACCGTGGAGAACTGCCCGGAAGCGAATCCCGCGATGCCCGAGAACTCCCATCCGCCCAGGAAATATCCGGGCAGCGAGCGCTTGTCGCGGAAGAACGGGAGCGCGTACACGAAGTTGAAGTTAAACAAGTGTGTGCGGTTCGCTCCATCCGGTCCGTACTCGGACGCGGGATCGTAGACATTCTGCGGCGAGTTGGCGTTCGAAAGCGCACGCGACCATGTGTAGTTCAGCGTCACGAGCGAACGATCATGGAAGCGCTTCGTAACCGAAGTCTGCAGTCCGTTGTAGTTCGAGCTGAAGGCTTGGATGTCCGAGTTGATCGGGCCATAGCCAAGGAAGGGACGGATCGTGTTCAGCAGCGGTGTGTTCGTTGCGTTCACGGCCGCACCTTTCGTGGTGTTGGCGGTAAGATATGCCCCCGGTAGCGGCTGGTTGATGTCTTCATTCACCGGCAGGTGGACGCCGCGGTTGCCGTAGTACCCCACATCCGCCAGAAACGAGTGGAAAAACGTGTGCTGCACGTCGAAGGAGTACACCTCGATGTACGGCGACTGCCAAATCTCCTGCGCCGCCTTAAGAACCTGTGGCGTTGGATTGCCGGTGCTCAGGTTCGCCGCGGGATTGGCGAAGTTTGTATTGTTGATCTGCAGATTCTGAATGTTCGGCTGGTTGCTATTGGCAAGGCTGCCGTAATCAGCCGTCGTGGACTGCAGGTAGTAGACGCCGAAGCCGCCACGAACCGCTGTCGTTCCCTTGCCGTCGACGTTATAGGAGAAGCCAAAGCGCGGAGCGAACTCGGTCTTCGGCTGCGTGTAGACCTTGCTGCCATAAGGCGAGTTCTGATTCGCAATGATGATGCCGTCGTATGCATCGTAGTTAACGTTGGGTACGGCGCCGGTGCAGGGTGCCTTCACGCAGACCAGTCCAGTCGCCGTGTCGATCGGGCCGGCCGTTGCCGTTGAGTAGTGGCTCGGCAGGAAGTTCACGAACGGCAGATACGGATGCCCCTTCAGCGTGCCCGACGACGGCGAGACGATGTACTCGTAGCGCAGCCCCATGTTCACGGTCAGATTCTGCAACGCATGCCAGTCGTCTTCCACGTAGTACTCGTACACGTTCGCGTGGAGGTACACCGACGGATCTGGACTCACCTGATTGAATGTGCTCACATTGCCGTCCAGGAAGTTGGCGAAGGCTTGCGCAAACTGCGTGGTTCCCGAGCCCGTTGGGGCTGTCGTCGCCTTGAAGGTGTAGGCGCCGGAATTGGTCGTGGCAACGTTGTTGCCTGCCTTCTGCCACTCCAGGTTGAAGCCGCCGGTCAAGGTGTGCTTGCCCAGCGTCTGCGTGTCGTTGGCAAAGACCTGCGACTGCGGCTCACCGTTCGTATACGGGCTGATGGTCGTGTACGTCGAGCCGCCAATGGTCAGATTAGGGATGCGGCCCGTCGTGTTGACATACGGCAGGGTCGGGTGCACGTCCGGCGAGTTCGCCGCGAGGAGCGAGCCGATCGCCTGCGCAGTCACATAGCTGCGTAGGTAACCGCCACCGGCCTGCAGCACGTTCGACGGGCTAATCACGTAGGTCCCGACGCCATAGTAGGCGCGGTCGCCGTCTGTGACGTTCGAGATCCCGACGCCCGGCGCCTGAATGCCTTGGCGCAGGCCATATGGAACGATCAGGTTAAACGGATCATCGAAGAAGCGGAAGAACACGCTGAACTTCTCGTTGAAGCGGTGGTCGATGCGGGCAAACGTCTGTGTCTCGTTATTTGTGCCCGGCTCCGGTGCGATCAATCCTTGTGGATCGGTCGGGCTGTTTGGCAGAGGCACCTTGTCGATCACGTCGGTCAGGTAAGCCTGCGCCGTGGGATTGATGGCGGTGATCTGGGTGGTACCGCCGCTGGTGTTGCAGGTGCCGTTTGCCGCGTAGGACACGCAAACCGCTGTCGTGAACATGCCTTGCCGCTGGACCAGCGTCGGCACATTGCTCAGCGTTGCCTGGGTGCTCTGCTCGCTGCGCAGAAACTCCTGGCCGAAGGTGAAGAACGTCTTGCTGGTGCCGCGCTTCTGCAGGCCGGGAATCCAGAGCGGTCCATCGAGCTCATAGCCAAAGTCGTTGTAGCGGACCAGCGGACGGGGAACGCCCGCAAGTTTGTTGAAGTAGTTGTTCGCATTGAAAATCTGGCTGCGGTAAAAGGAGTAGAGCGAGCCGTGGTACGCTCCCCCGCCGGCTCGCGAGGCGATGCTGACGTATGCGCTGCCCGAGCCGCCGTACTGCGCGCCGAACGAGCTGCGCAGCAGGTTGATCTCCTGAATGAAGTCGATGCCGGGATACGCGCCGATCTGCGTACCGCCGGCCGAGCGACGCTGCAAGTCCTGACCGTCGAGGAAGAAGCCGTTGTACTGGGCCGGAATGCCGTTGACCTCATAGTTCGCGGAGTTCACCGTTCCCGTCGACGCGATGGCGCCGCGGTCCTGAACGCCGCCCGGGATGCCGCCGCTGACGCCGGGCTGAATCGCCACAAGCTGCAAGAAGTTCCGGCTGCTGAGCGAGAGCTCCTTGATCTTGGTCGCCGAAATCAGCGTTCCAGCCGCCGCGCTGTCGACCTGCGGCGCAATTACGGAGTCGGCACTCACGGTAACGGCTTCCGTCACAGAGCCCGGGGACAGGGTGACGTTCGCCGTCGAGTTGCTGCCCGTGTGCACGTCCACAAACGTTTGCGCGCCTCGGAAGCCCGTGGCGCTCACGTTCACCGAATATCTGGCCACTGGCAGCAGCGGAACCGTGAACTGACCTTCCGCGTTGGCCTGCACGGTACGGGCTACGGTCTTCTGGTCCTCATTGCGGATCACAACGGAGACGTTGGGCACGGCGGCTCCCGTGGAATCCACGATGAGGCCGTCGATTTCACCCGTAAGTTCCTGTGCCATGGCCGTGCCGGCCGTGCAAAGGATAAGGAGTATCCCCGCCATGCGGAGCCTGCCTGCGTTCGCCTCAAAGAATTTCATGTCGACCTCATCCGCCGTTCGAGCGCCTGGCCGGATTCGGCAGGGAACGCGCCCGGTCTCATTTGGAAAGCGGATGCTATTTTAGTAACCCATTACATCGAAGCGCAATAGTGCGGGCAAGGGAAACGGAGTATAAAAATCGACTATGCTCTGCGCGCGTCGTCGCACAGTAAGCCTGTGCGAAGGACTGACGCTTCCAGCCTGAACCACGACTCGCTCACGTAGCAATGATCATGGTGCGGCCATCAAATCATTCGCCGCACGGGCAAGCCGCACAGCTTCGGCCGATTCCAGCGTCTGCACGCCCGGCGTAGTAGGCGACATGACCTGAATGTCAATGCCTGCCTCATCCATGATCGCAACGCGCGCATCGGGAGATCGGTCAGCAGCTTTTCTTTGTCGTTACCCGTGGAGCGGGGAATGGCCAAATCCTGCCGCTCGGGAGGTAGATCCAGCCAGGCCGCTACCATTTCCGGTGTTGCAAAGTGTCCTCAAGGCCAATCAGTTTCATCACTGACCTCCTCACACCAGCGCGGCGAACCGGCGATCCGCTTGACTTGAACACGAATCAACGAATAAGCGAACGGCACTTCTCATGCCGCTCACACAGGACATCCTGCGTCGTATGGAATGAGACCGGAGGCGGCGCGGAGACACCTCCTGCAGAGAGGGCAGACACACCGAAAAGCGCGTGTTCGATGAGCGTAAGGAGATCATCGAAAGCCGGATGATCTCCTGTGACTGATGCGGCGCAAATCTCCCTCTGCTCATCTTTGCTCCAGGGGGGGACCGGCGCCGGACCCTTCGGGGATTATTCGCCGCTGATGTACTCCGAGTTCACCCGGCTCGATGTAGCGACTGGAGACTTGGCCCGGCGCTTGGTGGTGGCCCTATGATGGATCGGTCCCCCCGATGTCCTCAAAGTTTGGCCTCGACGCAATTCGGGCGGCGCGCGACGATACACATGAAGCCCAAACCCGTTAGCAGGAGGCCGATAGTGGATGGCTCCGGCACGGCAGAAGCCCCAACCGTGATATTCGCGGATTGAGCCGTTGTGTTGAGCACGTTTCCCATAGAATCCTGCAAAATCAAATCGGATGAGGGAGAGGAGGCAATCGTGCTCGTGCCGTTTGCAAGAGCTGTGAATTGAGCGATGGCAAGGACACCCGGTCCAGCCACGCCGGGGCCGAAGCTGAACAGTGTGTCAGCGATCAACGACACGGCACCGTTACGGTTATCGATGGTGCCTGGGGAAAAGAAAGAGTCGCCGGTGCTGGCGAAAAGCGCTCCTTCCGTGATGCTGCCCGCCTGGAGCGCCAGCGGGTTGAACGCCAGGCTGAACTGGTAGTCGTATAGATCGGCCACATTGTTGACATCAATGTCAACTGTAAAAGTCTTGCCTGCTGAAATATTCTGGTTCTCGGGCACGATCGACACGATCGGGTCGGCAAATGCGAGACTTGTTCCAGCAAGCAGTAAGACGGGAAGTAGAAGCGGCGCTTTCATCGTTGTTCTCCTGTTTGGCATGGTTGGCACCGGCAAATTGCGGTCGCCGGCGCACCAGGTTAGTCGGTTAGTGGCACACGGTACCTGCTGGAACATTTCGGGCGACCATCGAAAGATCCAGAACGTTCACGACTCCGTCACCGTTGAGATCGGCGGCGGGACCCAACAGGCTGCGGAAAAACTTGTTGTTTTCGGTATATTTCTGTGGTGCGAGATTTTGTTTCGGGTTATTGAGCTGATTTTCCTGTTTTGCTTTCCTTCATCTCCATGATTCGAGCCTCGTTTGGCCGCCTTGAGCCCGATTTCCGGATTTCCGGCGCAGCTCTCCCCTAGGCGGCGTTTTGTTGAAGATGGATCAGCCTCCTCATGCGCACGAGATTCGAGGCGACGATGGCTAGCCGGTAGAACCAGTTACGCGGGCCAGTCCGCGCAGTTTCACCTGGCGCAGTCCGCGATCCAGCTTCGCCCATCCAAAGATTTTTTCGATCAGCTTGCGCTTGGTCTGGCTGATCTTCATCCGCTCGTCCTCGGTCAGACTGTTCTTCCAGGCGTTGGCGGCGGCCGGATACTCCGGTACGTGCGGGGCGATTCCGCGTTCGCGCAGCCCCTCAACGAACGTCTTGTCCTGATACATCGTGTCCGCGCCGAGCGTGATCGCGTCTTCGCGAGCGCGTTGCTCCGTGGCCGGCACTGCGCGGTCGAGCAGGATCAACGCCAACTCGCGTTCGGCCGCGTTGCCCGCAAGGCTCGCTTCGGCGGCCACCGTGAGTCCCGAGCGGTTCTCCCTCAGCGCGTGCCCAAAATAGCAGGGAACGCTCTTATCCGCCATCGACTTCTTGTAAAGCCGCGCCTCCGGGTCGGTCGAAGACTCGACCTTGTCGCGCAGCAGCACCGCGCCCTTGGCTCCGGAGCCCTGCCCCGGTTTGGGCAGATCGTCCTTCGGGTGGAAGCTCCGGGCCTCTACCCCACGGACGAAGACCTGTCCGTGGGGACCCCGGGCCGCCGCCCAGGCCTGAATCAGGGTGCCGTCCACCGTGAAATGCTCCTCGCTCAGCAGAGCGTGCGCCCGCGCCTGAACCAGCACCGCCTCCAGCAGACGCTGGCCCGCCGCGCCCTCGATCAGACGCTCGCGGTTCTTGGTGAACACCGTCACGTCCCAAACCTCGTCATCCATCTCCAGCCCGGCCAACCAGCGGAACAGCAGGTTGGAGTCGAGCTGCTCCATCCACTGCCGCTCCGAACGAATCGAGTAAAGCACCATCAACAGTAATGCCCGCAGCAACCGCTCGGGCGCAATCGAACGGCGGCCAATCGGAGAATAGAGCTTCGCAAAATCGGCGTCCATCGCCTCCAAAGCACAATCCGCCAACGCACCAATCCCACGCAAAGGATGATCCACGGGAATCCGCTGAGACAACGTCCTATAGCTGAACATCGCCCACTGCTTCAAATCTTCTCCACGCATCCTTCCTTCATAAAACAACCCCCTGTGGAAGAATTTTCAGCAGAGTTTTTCCGCAGCCTGTGTAGTCCCGTCGCGCCGCCTTCCCGCGAATACAGGCCGTTCAGGCGGAACTTTCGGAAAAGAAGGAGCGCCGCGGGGCGAATTTCTCGAAATGGTTCTCGCAATGGAGAAGCGCCAGACGAATGTGGACTCACGCACCTTCTGAAACAATCGTAATCCACACGTCGGGGCCGTTGCGCAAGCGATAAAGGCCGCCACCACACTGCAAGTGTTGCCATGGAAGTCCAGCCCCGAACAACGAACAACATCGAGCTTTTCTTCTTGACAAATACCTGTTGTGTATTGTCCTATGTCCGGGTCTCTTTTAAATCGCTCGATCAGGATAAATGTCATGAAATGCAAACGATTTTATAAGACCGTCATTTGCTTTTCTCTCTTGATGGGCTCCGCGTTGTCCGCCACCACGCCGATCGTGGGCGATGTGAATCAGGACGGCGTCGTGAACTGTGTCGATTTCAACCTTGTGCATGCCTCGTTCGGGAAATCACAAGGTCAATCCGGCTACAATCCCGCTGCCGATCTCAACGGTGACGGAGTCGTGAATATCCAGGACCTGTCGACGGTCGCCCGGAACGTTCCGAAAGGCACAGTGTGCCAGACCTTCAACTGGCCCTCCGGTCAACTCCTGCCGTCCTTCCCCGCGCCTGCGCAGACCCAGGACCTCATTCTTTTCCCTTCTCAGCCCCAGGACCCCACCATTTCCCCTGCTGAAGATAAAGCGCTCTTCTCCTCACTGAAGGGCATCGTCAATCTCGCCCAGCCGCGCATCTTCTCCTATGAGGGCGACGCCAATGCCGAAGGCCCCTACACCTGGCTCGACTCCCTCGGCTACAGCTACAACCAGGTGTCGGACAACTGGTCGCTCATCACCAAGTATCGCAACGAGTTGCAGGGCATCATCGTCTACGACACCAACTTGATCGACACCCTCAACCTCGCCACCATACTCGCCGGACCTCGTCGCGCGCTCGTCGCCGCGCCCTCGCAGGTCGCCCGCCTCACCGCCGCGCCATACAACCTGCCCATCCTCGTCGACCTCCGTGGCCAGTACTCGACCAAGCTCCAGGTCTACCAGACCATCTACAACGACTACTGGCCCTCCCTCCAGCATCGTGTTCTCTTCTCGCTCAACCCCACCAGCATCAGCGGCGAGGTACGCGAATACGCCACCGCGGTCGGTGGCGCCGCCGTCTGGCTCGACTCGCGCAACCCCGACGAGAGTGCTCTGCTCAACCAGTTCTTTACCTCTATGGGTCCGGGCAAAATCGTCATGGGATGGTGGCCCAACGAGGTCACCAGCGTCACCGCGGCCTCGCAGCTTGGCATCGCCACCGTCGCCAGCGACGACTCCACCAATCTCACCTTCCACAGTGGCCTGCCGCGCACGGTAACGCCGAAACCCACGCCGCCCACGCCCACGCTCCAGAACAAGATCTATGTCGGATTTGAGTACAGTGACGGGGACAACCTCCAGTATGTGGAGCACCTCATGCGCAAGCTCTGGGGCGGCGGCGCGCGCGGCCAAGTTCCCATCGGCTGGACCGTCTCTCCCTCCATGCTTGACGCCATGCCCGGCGCACTCAACTACTACTGGTCCACCGCCACCGATAACGATGAGCTGCTCTCCGGCCCCTCCGGCTACGGCTACACGTATCCCAACGACTGGCCGGACGCGAACCAGCTCAACCAGTTCATCGCTACCTCAAACGACTACGCCAGCCGCGCCGGCCTGCGCATCATTACTGTCTGGAATACGATCAACGGCGGCATCAACCAGAGCGTCGGCGACGCCTACGCTGCCAACGCTCCATCGCTGCTGGGCATCACCGCGCAGAACACCGGCGGCGGCACCACCATCTACGGCAACACGCTCCCGGCTCACGCCTTCGACTGTAACTACTGCGCTCACGCCGCGGACATGCAGAACGCCATCGCCCATGCCGCCGCAGGATGGGACGGCAACTCACCGCGCTTCATCCTCATCCAGGCCCAGCCCTGGATGAACATACGGCCCGTCGACTTCCTCAACGTCGCCAACTCGCTTAACAGCAACTACGTCGTCGTCCGCCCCGATCACTTCTTCCAACTCCTGCGACAAGCCAACGGCCTGCCCAAGGATCCCTCTCAATAGGAGAGCGACTCGCTGTTGTTCTTGATGTAAGTCTCAAGTCCGCAAGGCCGTTCGTGAGCTTTGCGGCTGGATCTGAATACTCCCTCATCATCTCCAGGCTGATGAAAAAGAGTGGTCAGGCGTTCGTGCGCCTCGGAGCGTTTCCGTGCCCGAGGAGATGTTCGATGCTCTCCAACTGCTTTGCCAAAGCCAAACTGCTGCGTGGGTACGCCGGTGAGTTGCGTGGTGAGCTTGGTGTTGTTCTCGATGTCCAGAGCGAAGCGCAGATAGTGATTCGTGGGATCGTCAGCGAGAAGATGCAGGCGATAGAAGTTGTAGCTATCGAAAGAGAGCGAGATGTCCGCACCGCAGTGGCCGGTGGCGATCAGGCTGTTGCCCCGCGTGCCGGCATAGGCGTATTGCGGCGCGTTCTTGATGGGCCAGTTCCAGGAGTAGGACCGTGTTTCGGTGAAGTTGGCGGCCTCGCGAGCGGCGATGAACCACCGGGCGTCGCCGGTGCCGTCGTAGAGCGCCAGCGCTGCTCGCATGGCAAGGACGGCTCCTTCCTTGTCGAGGGTGTTGGGATTATCGGCCGTACCGCCGATGCAAAGGCCCGGATCGTAGATGGCGTAAGTTCGGCCATCAGGCGGATCGCGTGGTGGCCGAGGCGCGGGAGCGAAGCCTTCGCCGGGAACAAACCCAGACCCAAACCAACCGCGCAGCAGGCCGTGACCTATGCCCGCGATCACCTGTTCGAGAAGAGCGCCGTTCAGGATCGCCGGACGCTGTATGAAACGGCGCTCAACCGCGGCATGGGCCAGATCGCCTGTGCTGCGTTACAGCCGCGCATCGAAGGAGACCGGCATCGGCAAGGGCGAGTATGCCCGCGTGGTGGGGATCGACGCCGGGCAGAACCGCATCGCCGTAGCCCTGAAGGATGGCCGGGAAGTCAGCTACGACCCTCACCGGCAACAGGGCGTCTCCGTCTATCGCGAAGAGGAAAGAGCATTCTCGACAGGCGACCGCATCCAGTTCACCGCGCCCGCGAACGATCTCAAGGTCGCCAACCGCGAGCTGGGCACGGTCGAGAGCATCGCCGAAGGCCGGATGAGCCTGCGCATGGACGATGGCCGCGCCGTCGAGCTTGACCCGGCCCGGCATCCGCATCTCGATCAAGGCTATGCCGTCACCAGCCATTCCAGCCAGGGCCAGACCGCCGAGCGGGTTTTGATCCATGTCGATACCGAGCTCGGGGCCAAGGACCTGCTCAACAACCGCATGGCCTATGTCGCCGTCTCGCGCGGAGCGCACGATGCCCAGCTCTTTACCGACGACCGCGAAAAGCTGCCCAAGACGCTGGGCCATGAGGTCTCGCGCGAGAGCCCACACGCCCCAGCTCAATCAGGAGCAGATGATTCAGCCGCCGCAGCAGGAGATCGCACCCAAGATCGAGCGCAGCTACGGAATGGGACTCGGTCTCTGAGCATGACTGCGGAGAAGCATTCCGTTGGGGGTAGCGTGTCACCCTACTCCCGGTGCGAAGCAGCGTGGTTTCATTCGGGGCGGCACGGAGCGGACGAGCAAACCGGTTGGTCGCTTAATTAAGCTCCGTCAACATCTTCTCGGCGGTCTCCCGTGCCTCTTCTGTGATCTCTCCAGGAGGGAACCTTATAGCGCGTTCTAGTAGAGCCTTCCTCTGTTCCGTGCTCAAGCGCAGTTCGGCGAGAGCTACGCAAGCATCACCGTCGCTCAAATCAACGGCCTTCTCCAGCCATTCTGAAGCGCCCCTGAAGTCCCCACTGTTCCTGAGGTCGATGCCGAGGTTATAAGCTGCTTCGCGACTGCCGTTCTTGTACGCCCTCTCATACCACTCTCTGGCAGCCGAGGTGTCTTTGGAAACGCCCTTACCTTCGGCGTAGTAGTTCCCAAGCGCAACTTGGCTTTCCAGATGACCTAACCGCGAAGCAGCGAGCAAGTGTTGGAACGCTTCGCTATACCTCCCTTGCTCTTCTGCCTCATACGCTCGCATAAACAGATTGTCCGCTTCGATCATAGAATTGTCCTCTGTCCTCTGTCCCATGTCGCATGGCGACGTTTATGGCTCGTCGTTCAAGACGCTGAGGTCCCCCAGGATATCGAGAATGTCGTCCAGAATGCTTGTTCCCGTCCCCGGAGCCACTTGGTAATCGGCAGGATTAAGACCATTCTGGATTCCCCAGATCAAAGGCTTCGGTATCAGCTTCCCGGTCACCGGGTCCTTGACCCACCAACCAATAACTTTCCCAGTGGCATCTCGGCGAGGTCTGGCCTTCTTGGTCGGATTATTCGTAGCGTTCGAGCTACCAGTCATCCCACGCTCGCCCTTACCCTGCGACAACATGAGCCCGTTATTTAGGAGCTTGTTGAAAAAGGTTCCAGTATTTCGGCGGATTTGAGGGTTATTTCGTCTATGGAGTATGCGTGGAGACGAGCGGTTACAGGGTGGGATGTTCAGCTATGTGACGTTGGAGCAGCGTGTGCCTCAGGATCATCCGCTGCGGGAGATTCGTCGGCTGACGGACGTTGTTTTGCGCTCGTTGAGCGAAGAGTTTGACAGCCTGTATTCGGCTTCGGGGCGGCCTTCGATCGCGCCCGAGTATGTGCTGCGGGCGCTGCTCTTGCAGGCGTTCTATTCAGTGCGTTCGGAACGGCAGCTGGTCGAGCAGCTGGACTACAACCTGCTGTTCCGCTGGTTTGTGGGCCTGGGCATGGACGATGCGGTTTGGAACCACGCGGTGTTTTCGAAAAACCGCGACCGTTTGCTGACCTCGGACGTGGCGCAACAGTTTTTCGCCGCGGTGGTTCAGCAGGCGAAGGGTTTTATGAGCGATGAGCACTTCACTGTCGACGGCACCTTGATTCAAGCGTGGGCGTCGCACAAGAGCTTTCGCATAAAGGACGGCTCGGACGACGACGGCACCAACTTCCACGGGGAGAAGCGGTCGAACAAGACCCATGAATCGACCACCGATCCGGAGGCCCGGCTGTACAAGAAGAGCTACGGCACGGAGTCGAAGCTGGCCTACCTGGGCCATGTGCTGGTGGAGAACCGGAACGGTCTGATCGCCGCCGCGATGGCCACCCAGGCCGATGGCTTTGCCGAGCGCGACGCCGCGCTGCTGATGCTGGCCGACAAGCAGCAGGGCCGCACGCGACGCATCACCGTGGGCGCGGACAAGGCCTACGACGCGGAGGATTTCGTCGTCGCCGCGCGGAGCCTGCATGTCACGCCGCACATCACGAAGAACAACAAGGGCCGCCGCTCCAACATGGACGGGAGGACCACCCGGCACCCCGGCTATGCGATCAGCCTGAGCTGCCGCTGGCTGGTCGAAAAGAGCTTCGGCTGGCTGAAGCAGACCGGGCCGGTGCGCCAGGTGAAGGTGCGCGGTCTGGCCAAGGTGGATTGGACCTTCGTCTTTAGCTGCGCCGCGCACAACCTCCTGCGCCTCCCCAGGCTCATCGCGCAACAAGCCGCGCAGGGCCCCGAGCAGCAGTGCGCCTGAAAACAGGTTGAGTGTTCAAAAACACTCGCCAGCCTCCAATACAAACCAAGCTATCCATCAACAAAAGCTCCCCAGGAGCAAATCTTCAGCAGAACCGCATCGATCAGCAGTTATTTCAACAAGCTCCTAGGGCAGATGCTTGGCCTCCTCCTCCAGATCCACCATTTGCGCTACCGCCACCTCCGCCAAAACCGCCGCCCGCACTACCGCCGGCGCCGCCATAACCGCCGCCTCCATAACCGCCGCCTCCATCTCCACCTCCTTCACCACCACCACCATCACCTCCTCCGCCGCCGCCGCCTTCTTCACCACCACCACCTCCGCCGCCGCCGACTCCGCCTCCGCCGCCGCCGCCATCATCGACTCCACAAGCTCCAGGATCATCACCAGTTTCTGTTCCATCAGCGTTGACATCTATCGTTTGGCAAAGAACTTCCTGCCAGCCAAGTGGATCGATGTACCGCATCGGATTATTTGCTACGTAGGCATAACGATTAAAGCTCTGCGGATTGCCCGGGCGATAACTGCCGTCGTAAGGATCGGGGCTCATCCAGCGCCCCTGGGTGGAGTTGTATTGCCGGAACTGGGCGTGCTCGGAGAAGGATTCGGCGTCGTGCTCCTGACCGGCATACTGATCGTTATCCTGATCGGCCCCGGAGGCAGAGACGTTTTGCGTGAAGCCGTCGCCGAAGAAGAGGCCCTTCGCAAACTGGAGCAGACCAACTTCCGCATGTCGAACGCGGTTCGGGCGGAGTTTTGAGGCGCAATCCATGAATCAGCGCCGCGCAGATGGCCAAGCACGTCCGCGACTATCAGCACATCGTTATCGACACCGAAGGAAATCCCTCCGACGAGGATTTTCGAGAGCTGACTGAGGGCTGCGACGTGATGGTGATTCCCGCAGAACCGGAGACCGTCGCCACCGACGGCCTGATCCATACGTTGGAGAAGCTGCAAGCGCTCAAGAGCGACTGCTACAAGGTGTTGCTCACTAAAGTCCCTCCCCCGCCCCGAACTAAGGGCAAGCAGCTCCGGGAGATGCTCGTTGGAGAGGGCTTCCCGATCTTCGCGGCAGAGATCCCCTGGCTTGCGGCTTTCGAGAAGGCTGCGGCCAATGAGCCATAACGGATCCTGGCACCTTGCCGAGTACAAGTCTCAGCCTTAAACGCTGTCGGAGTACCAGAACGTCGCGCTGCCGAACGGAAGCTATCAGGTCACAGCTTGGGTGGAGGCCACGGGCGGGCAGCAGATGCGTACATGGAAATTCCTAACAATGTATCTCCGGATGTTTTCTCGAAGGTGAGTGCGCTGGGCGCGGGAACGAGCGCGTATCAGCCAATTTCCCTCGTTGTTCCGGTCACAACCGGCCAGATGACGATCGGCTTTTTTCCGCGGACAATACGAGCGGCAACTGGATGCGGGTGGATGACGCTTCTATCCTCTCTAATCCTGGGTTCGAGTATCCGGGTTCGGTTGTGAGTCCTGCTCCGGGCTACTCCGTATGGCTGGGGACGCCGTCGTCGCTTGCATCGTCGGTCTCTACGGAAAGCTCCACACCGAGTCACTCGGGAAGCTGGCATCTCACCGAGTATCAATCGGCGCCCTATCAGCTTTCGGCCTACCAGGATGTGCTTGTCTCGAACGGCACGCATACCGTGAGCGCCTGGGTACAGTGCAACTGAGGCGGAGCGGATCCCATATGGAGCTACATAACTACACCAGTCCGGACAGCTTTACGAGGGTGCCTTGCACCTCGTCGTCGGCTTACCAGCAGGTGTCAGCAACGGTCAACGTGATGACGGGCCGCATTACGATCGGTTTTTATACCAATGATCCTGTTGGACAGAACTGGCTTCGTGTGGACGACGTTTCGTTGCAGTAGAGATCGGGACAGTAATCAAATCAGCCCGCGTTCGCGCGCGCTGAGCACTGCTCCCAGACGATCCTTGACTTCAAGTTTTACAAGGACGGTGTGCATCCGTGCCCTCGCCGCACTCTCTGATACCCCGAGTTGCTTTGACAATGCTTCTGTGTCTATACCCGCGCCCAACATTTTCAGTAGGTCCCTTTCAGTCGTCGACAAAGGAGAACGGCGCATGCGACGGGTGAAATACTCCAAGGCCTCCGGATCGATGGAGCGCTCCCCGGAGATCACGCGTAGGATCGCGGCCTTGAGCTCTTCGTTGGTCGCCCACTTGCGAAGAAGACCCGCTACCCCGCTGCGCAAGGCATCGTGAACGCCCTCCTCGCTAAGTATGCGGCTGAATAGAATGACCTGAACGCCCGGCGCGATCCCGCGCTTAAGATAGTCCGTTCTGGCACCGTCTTTCGGAAGCAACCCGCTGTCCAGGATCAGAAGATCAGTTCGCGCTTGCAGCAAACATTCATCGAGACCTTCTATGGTCGTAGCGCATCCAGCAAGGGTCGTTTCCGGAAGTGTACTCAGCAGCGCCCGCAGACCCTCCAGAACGATGGGCTGCTCATCGCAAAGAAAAATGCGCTTCATGTCAGCCCCACACGCTGCCGAGTTCAAAGGGAAACACTCTCCGGCTTCCAGCCCTTTTTAGCCCTTCCAGCAGCAACACCAGTTCCGTGCCCTCGCCGGGAGCGGACCGAATGCGCAGCTCGGCATGAAGCCGGGCCGCGCGTTCCCGCAGGCCGCGCAAGCCAAATTGTCCCGCGGGCCCCGGAGCGCTTGTGTCGAAACCACGGCCATCGTCGCGCACGGTGAGGACTACGCGATCTTTGCCTTTGTATTCGAGCACGAGCGCAAGATTGCGCGCCTGCGCATGGCGAAGGACGTTGGTGATGGCTTCCTGACCGATCCGCAGGACTTCGTGTTGCACATCGTCATCAAGCGCGAAGGCTTCGCCATGCTGCATCGCCGTGACGGCGGGTCCACGCCGTCCCGCCTGCTGCTCTGCCGCAAGCCGCAGAGATCCGAGAACATCGCGCGAATGCTGTGCGAGCGAGCGTAGAACGAAGATCGAGGTGTGAGCCTCCGCGCTGCTGTGACGCACCATCTGGAGGGCCATGTTGAGGTGTTGGCGCAGATCCGTCTGCTGTTCCGCTTCAGAATCGAGCAGCGCCGCTGCATTTTGTATCTGCAGGGCGATGCCGGTGAACTCCTGAGCCAGCGTGTCGTGCATTTCACGCGCGAGCCGCAGCCGCTCATGGTTGATCGCCTGGAAACGCTGCCGCAGGTTGTACACGTGAAAGCGTTGTCCCAGCAGCAACAGAAGCATGCCGGTAAGGGCAACAAAGGCGACGTGCGCGCCGTTCCAGAAAGGCGGTCCGCTTAGAACGCGCAGATCATCCGTGGACCGGAGCATGAGCGAAAACGAACTGCGGCCCTGGGCTCCTGAAAGGAGCGAACGATTAACAACGACCCCGGTGAGCAACATCTTGCTGCCAGGTTGGTAGTCACCGGAAAGCCGCCCAGCTCCCGGAGAATCAAGCGCAAGTTCGGCCTCGAAGATCTGTTGTCCGCTATCCAGAAGTAAGTGAAAGCGGTCCGGTTCCACGGCGCGCTGCAGAATCGTTCCCTCGATCTGCACGAGCCTGTCTTGAAACAGGCCGCTCGAGGCTTGCTCGGCATGAATGGAAAGCGGCACGGGAGCGGAACCGGGCCACAATCGTTGGATCACAGCGCCCTCGATCGAGGGGGACGGAGCGATCCTGTACGAGCCTTGCACCTGAATCTCGTCGCCTAACGCCAACGGCGGCGCATCCCGGCTTTCGGCGCGGATGCCTCCGGTTTCGTCCTGCAGGTACACCGTCGCGCCGTCCGTTAGGGTTACGATGCCGCGCACCGTAACTCTGGCGGCAGAACCGGTGAGCGGGGATTGAAGGGATTCGATGGACTGCAAAGGCCGAGCTCCCGCAAGACCTGCTCTGGCGGTGCTTGCCCCCATTGAACCATGCAGCAAAGCCAGCAGAAAACACATCACAGGCAGCGCAAGCCTTGCTCTGCGCTCATGATTGAGAAAGGGAGCCATCGGCCTTTACGAAATGGTACTACGAAAAGCGAAATTGCCGTCGAGGTAAGAACATCGCTCGTCGTCGGTTCGACTGCAGTACACAAATCCTGTGAGCGTTTGCTTGGCGGCCTGAGATCAATCGACGTGCGACCCAAGCAGCTGCCTGATATCGGCATTGTCCAGGTTGTCCTTCGTGATAAGGATCGAGCGTGTTACGATCTGCCGTCCCCGTTCGCTGTTGGCGCTGTTCCGCAGCAGAGCGTACGCCGCGGCTACGCCAATCTGCCGTGCGTCCTGGCCCACCAGAGCCTCAATCTGTCCGGCTCGCAGCATGTCCAGCAGGTCGCGTTCTTGCGCGATCCCAACCAGGCGAACCGTCCGGTCCGTCCTCGACTGCAGGGCGGCGGCGGCGCCGCGAACGGCAAACGGTTCCGACGCGAAAATCGTGCTGAGGGCCGGATCCCGCTCGAGGGCATCCGCCGTAAGCTGCCTAGCGTGAAGCGGATCAGCGAGCGCGTATTGCACCTCTTCCTTTTCCGAAAGACAGCCCGCGGTTCGCTGATGTGAAAGAAAACCACGCACCCGATCCGCATCGTCGCCAAGTGTCGGGCTGTTGGCCAGGATAAGCACGTGTTCTCCCCGTCTGCATCTCTTGTCAAGAGCCGTGGCTGCCTGCTCCCCGAGAAGCTGCTGATCGCTTCCAACATGGACAAGGTAGTCCGATGGACTAACCCTTGCGGAAGCGTCCACCAGCACCAGAGGAATGCCTTCGGCGGCGGCGTGCCGAATTGCGGAAGCGAGCACAAATGGGTGCGATGGGGCGAGGATGATGCCGTCCACGTGAGAAGCTATAGCCGCTTCCACCATTCGCGACTGCTGCGTGAAGTCCGACTCCGAAGTGGGCGCCGTCCATCGCACCTCGGTGTCGCTTCCATGAAAGGTGTCGCGGATGCCATCATGCATGCTCTCCCAATAGTCCGTCGCAGTTGTCTTGGGGATCACGGTCACTCGATGAGGTGGCTTGCGGCAGCCGGACACCACTAGGCTGAGCAGCACAAGCAGGCTCGCAGGGCGTGTATAACAAAGCGCATGGGCGCGCCGGCAACCGTCTTTGTCCTGGATGATCATGTGGTTTTTCGCATGGGACTATCGCTATTGATCAAAAGTCAGGCTGACCTGTCGCTTGCCGGCGAGGCCTCCTCAGGTCACGAAGCTCTCCTTCAGCTTCAGCTGCCCTTTCCTCGCGTCATCATTACAGATCTCCGCATGAAAGGGCTGAGCGGAACGGCTTTGATCTCCGCGCTGCGGGAGCGATGCTCGCAGGCTAGCATACTGGTTCTTTCCAGCTATGCGAGCCAGGAGGAGGTCTATGGCGCGGTTTGCGCGGGCGCGAACGGATATCTGACCAAAGAGTCCAGCCGCGAAGTTCTCCTTGAAGCCATCCATGCCGTGGCCGCGGGCCGGGAATATATCCCGGCCGAGATCGCATCGCATCTGCTGGAGCGCGACCCAGGAAGCACCCTGACAAGCCGGGAAACGGAAATTCTTGAACTGCTTGCGAAAGGCCTCACCAACAAAGAGATGGCCGGCGTACTGGGCATCAGCCGCAGCACCGCGAAGACACACCTCGCGAATATTTTCACGAAGCTCGAAGTCACCGATCGCGCTGAAGCGGTGAGCACGGCGGTACGGCGAGGCATACTCACTCTATAGGCAAGGGTGCAAGAGCTGCACCGGGCGCACATGCGAATCTCCAAGAGAACTGTCGCGCTATTGGCGGTCTTCAGCATCACCGGGACTGTCATCTCGCTTTTGATTCTTTGGACTTGCTCGCGCCAGCCGCTGCGACGCATCACGGAACATTGGGATCGAGGTAGTCTTGCCGGTTGGCAAAGCTACGGAGGCGTTTGGAGTGCGCGCGATGGTTTTTTGCGCGACACCCTCGGCGCACGTGGCGACAAGATTCTGTTTGGAAGCGAGCGATGGACCAACTATACCGTCGAGTCGGAAATGCGCTTCGATTCCGATCCGGCCGGTCTGCACTGGGGCGATGCCGGACTGCTCTTGCGCGTCACCGATCCCGAGATAGGCGTGGATAGCTACAACGGGTACTATGTCGGAGTCTCCTACGCCGACCGCCTGCTTTTTATAGGGAAGGCGACGTATGCCTGGAATCGCCTGGCCTGGACGCCCGTACCCGCTCTTCAGAAGGGGCGCTGGTACAAACTAAGGGCGAGCGCCAAAGGATGCTTTGTTTCCGCCGAGCTCGCAACCGAGGAGGGGGCCTTGAACCAGGTCTCTTTTTACGACGCCGACTGCCGGATCGAGAGGGGCAGCCCCGGCTTGCGGACCTTCGATTTGCAGACGTCCTGGCGCAACGTAACCGTCTCGCCTTGATCGCCAAACGTTAAACACCCGACGCACAGGGACCGCTTCCCGTAGGAGCCGCATCGGCACGCTTGGCCATGGGTTCAGCGTTCCGAGATCGAACTTCGTATCGGTCATTTGGCCGATGCGGCTTCAGGCGAAACGTTCACAGTCACTCCGCCTTTTGACGGATCACAATTCACACGCTAGGCGCACTACGATCAGTCGCCTTGAAAAACTCTGTTTTCTCACGCACGAAACCGTGGTGTCTGTACCCAGCTTTGTGGGTTGCCTGCCTTTCGCTGTCGGTCGTGACCGTTCCTGCTCAGGAGCCCGCTGCAACGGACCTCGAACAGGGGGTCGTCGCGCTGAGGGCGGGCGATATCGCAACAGCCGAGCGGCTTCTCACCGCGGCGCTGGAGGCTTCGCCGAGCTCCCGGCCCGCGGCTTACAACCTCGCTCTCGCCCAATTTGAAGGGCACGACTTTGTGAATGCTCAGAAGCACTTGGAGCATGTCGTAGCAGTACCGGGCTTGCCAGCCGCGCAACTCATGTTGGGGATTACCGACTACAAGCTTCAAGAGATCCAACCCGCACACAGCGCCCTGGCCAAGTACACACAGTTGAAGCCTGCGGATGCGAATGGCTGGATGTGGCTCGGCATCGTGCAAGATGCGCTCGGAGATCCTTCAATTGCGGCAGCGTCGCTGGAGCGCGCTGCCCGGCTCGCCCCGGAGAACGTCGATGTGCAATATCACCTTGGGCACGTGTACCTGACGCTTTCTCAACGCGCCTATCAGCAGGTTTATAAGCAGAATCCAAGCTCTTGGCGAGTAAAACAGATTCTTGCGCAGGCCGATGCGGAAGCCGAACGCGACGACAAAGCCATCGCCGAATACCGGGATGCGTTGACCCAGGTTCCCGACAACGCGGATTTACATGCGGAGCTTGGGCGTTTGCTGTGGAAGGAGCATCAGCTTGAAGCCGCAGTCGGTGAGTTCGAACGCAGCCTCGCCCTTGACCCGGAGAATGCGGAGACACTGTATCGGCTTGGCAGCCTGCAGCTGGAGCGTCAGCAGGCTTCGGATGCGGTGACCAAGTTGACTGCGGCACGCGATCTGCGGCCTGGATCGATTGAAGTTCATTACAACCTCGGGCGGGCACTGGCGCTGAGCAAGGACGAGCGGCAAGCAGAAGCGGAGTTCCAGGCGGCAATCGCACCCGACCCGGATGGAGGCATCGCGCAGCTGGCTGACTACCAGCTCGCTCAGTTGTACCGACGCACGGGGCGCCTCCCCGAATCCAGGCAGGCCCTTGCGCGTTTCGTAGAGCTCCACGACAAGGAACGCAAGCAACAGGACCTCAGCATTCAGCACAAGTTAGAGATCGCCGGAAGCGCCGAAAAGTACGAAGCTGCCGGAACCCTCAGCAAGCTAAACAAACGACTCGGTGAACCAGAATGATTGACACGCTTGAATGCAAAATTGCCCGCAGAACCGGACTCGGTGACCGTGACATTCTCGGCAGTCTGTTGTGGCTGACTGTGCTATTTTTCCTGCTGCTTCCCGGAGCTGCTTTCGGGCAGGGTAGCACCACCGGCTCCGTCGCGGGAAACGTCGTGGACGCGTCAGGCGCCGCGGTCCAGGGCGCACAGATCTTGCTTGTTGGGGAGAGTTCCGGCTTGCAGTACAAGACGCAGTCGTCGACCGCCGGGGTCTACCGCATCCCCGGCGTTCAACCGGGCCGGTACACGCTGCAGGTCAGCTCGCAGGGATTTGCCACCTCTTCGGAGAAGGGCGTTCTGGTCGAACTGAACCGGACAAGTTCGCGCGATATCACGTTGGGTGTCGGCCAACAAAGCGTTGAGGTGTCGGTCAACGCAACGGCGCCAACCGTTGAAACCCAAACCTCCGATATCAGCACGACCGTCACGCCGAGACAGGTCGACGAATTGCCGCTCAGTCTCGGAGGCACCGGCGCCCTGCGCTCCGCCGAGGCCTTTGAATTTCTCATCCCGGGCGTCAGCGGTCCCGGCACGCTGGCCGGTGGAGCCAGCGGCGTCTTCGCCGCCCGCATCAGCGGCGGTCAGGCCATGGGACAGGAGGTTCTTCTGGATGGAGCGAGCGTCGATCGTACCGATTGGCATTCAGAGTTCGATGAGATAGCGCCCTCGGTCGAAGCACTGCAGGAGTTCACCGTTTCCACCTCTACTATCCCGGCGGACTACAGTCGGACGGCCGGCGGTATCGTCACCTTCGGCACGAAGAGCGGTACCAACGAATACCACGGCATGCTCTACGACATTTTCCGCAACGACGATCTGGATGCCAACCTCTGGTTTAACAACGGCTATCTAGCGCAGGCTATCGCGGGCAACGGCGGCACGGCAGCCAATTATCCCCAGTTCCGGCGCCCAACCGACAAGAAGAACGACTTTGGCGGTACCTTTGGCGGCCCGGTTCGTATCCCTCATCTTTACGATGGGCGGAATCGTAGCTTCGTCTTCTACTCCTATGAGCGCTATCTGCAATCCACAAGCGGCGTTACGATCTCCACCTTGCCAACACCGGCGGAAAAAGGCGGCGATTTCTCCGCACTGCTGGGTGCGCCAACCGGAAAAATCAATCCATGTGATGGCACTTCCATCCTTACCGGTCAGATCTTCGATCCCGCGACCACGCGCACCGTCGACGGGGTGAACTGCCGCACAGCCTTTCCAAGGAATATGATCAACCCGACGCGATTCAGCAGCGTTGCAAACAAAACCCTTCCGTCTCTTCCCACGCCCACGACTAACGCAACTACTTTGAATTACTCGTTTCCCGACTCCTTCCCGGTAGTGAATTCAACCTGGACGCTGCGTGGGGATCAGGTGCTTTCTTCCTCTCAGAAACTGTCGCTGATCTACTCCCATCGGCTGAACAGCTCGCAGGTGGGCCTGCGATCGCTTCCGCTGCCCCTCGACCCGGGCCACCAGAACATTCGTTTTGGAACCGACTTCGCGCGCGTGCTACACACCTGGACGCTGACGCCCAATCTGGTGAACCAGGTGGTGATTGGCTACAACCGCTACGACAGCGCCAACCAGATGCCCACAGCGGGGGGAGGGGTGTCCTATGTCAACGAGCTTGGCCTTACCAACGTGAGCGGCTATGACTTTCCGCAATTCAACTTCGCAGATGCGCAGGGCATCACTACGATCGGGTCCAACATCAACAACGAAGCCATCGACGACGGCTACCGCATTAACGACAATGTCACATGGGTCCACGGTCGCAGCAGCCTGGACGTAGGATTCAATGGCGCCTATCAAGCGTACGCGCCGAATAACTTTGCAAATACTCAGGGAGCGTTCAATTTCAGCAGCTCGCAAACAGCGCCTGAGCCGAGCTTCGGCCCGACCGCGGGTTCGGCTTTCGCCAGCTTTTTGCTAGGCGATGTCGGTTCAGCTGGCGCGACCGATTACGCTTCGCAGGCGCAATGGCGCTCCAACTTCTTCGCCGGATATGCGCAGGACACCTTTAAGCTGACGAAAACGCTCGTCGTCAACTACGGGCTCAACTGGAGCGTCGAGTTGCCGAGAAGAGAGCTTCACAATCACGACGCCTCGTTCGACCCTACCCTAACGAACCCGCAGAGCGGAACACCCGGAGCTCTTCTGTTTGCCTCAGG
This sequence comes from Granulicella sp., assembly GCA_965276885.1. GTDB lineage: Bacteria > Acidobacteriota > Terriglobia > Terriglobales > Acidobacteriaceae > Granulicella. Next base: position 1,369,050 of record OZ255702.1, read on the forward strand.
CAGTGATCGCAGCTTCACGAATACCTACTACAAAGACTTCAGCCCCCGTTTCGGCTTCGCCTGGGCCCCCAAGCTTTGGAACAACACGTTAGCCATTCGTGGCGGTTACGGCATCTACTACGACTCACTGTTCTACGGCGACACCGGGGATCGCACGCTGTACGGCTATAAAGCCACGCCGTTCTTCAACTCGCTCGACGGCTTTGCGCCGGCATTTCAGCTGGACAACGGCTTTCCAGCTTATACCAAGCCACCCTTCATCTCGCCGAGTCTGCAGGACGGGCAAGGTGTGGACTATGTTGCGCGTTCGCATAACGCTCCGGGATATATCCAGAACTGGAGCCTGGAGATTCAGCAGCAACTGGCGCCGGATCTCCTTTTCTCGCTCGGCTACGTGGGGACCAAGGGGAATCGACTTCGTTCTTCGTTGCTTGCGACAAACGCAATCCCGCTGAGCGCGCTGCAACTGGGCACGGTCTTGAACGAGCCGCTCGGCAGCGCGGACGCGACCACCGCGGGTGTTTCCACTCCATTTCCTGCCTTCTCTACCTTATATGGTGCGGGCACGGTAGCTCAGGCTCTCCGGCCCTTTGCTCAGTTCCAGACCATCGACACGGGAGATCTGCTCGAAAACGTGGGAATGTCGTCTTACAACGCCATGGAAGCTGAACTGCAACGGCGTTTTCGCAACGGCCTCAATGTTCTGGTCTCCTATACCTGGTCAAAGACACTAACCGACTCCGACGCCTTACTGCCCTTCTTCGCGTCGACCAACGGCGGCGGCAGCGTGCAGGATCCCTACAATAGACGGGGCGAGCGAGCCATCAGCAATGAAGACACACCGCACCAATTTGTGGCCAGCTACATCTATGAGCTCCCGGTTGGAAAGCACCGGAAGTTCCTGGCCAAGGCGCCCCCGGTAGTCAGCCAAGCGATCTCCGGATGGCAGGTAAGCGGTGTGCAGCGGTACCAAAGCGGTCAGCCGATCGCTTTCGGTGGCGCCATAGGCATTCCTGGCCTTGATAGCACTAACCGCTACAACTTCACGGGCAAACCTGTGGTGATTGGTTCAGGCGAGAAACATCCCTTCAATCCCTTTGACCCGGCCCACAACTCCTGGTTGAGCAACGCCGCTTTTGTCGATCCCAATGCCAATGTGGGCCCCTTTCGAGCATGGCAATTCGGAAACGTTCCGCGTGTCGACGGCCAGGTGCGAACGCAGAACTTCTATAACGAATCCTTCAGCCTCCAGAAAAATACAAACTTCACCGAAGGCGTGTTTCTCGAATTTCGAGCGGAGGCGTTCAACGCCTTCAACCGGCATACCTTCGGCCTGCCCAACGTTCAGCCATTTACCACCACCTTCGGGCAGGTGACCAGTACGATCGATGCGCCGCGTAATCTGCAAATTACCTTGCGATTGCACTACTGATCTCAGCAATCGGGCGGTGGCCCGCAACGGCCACCTGGTTTTTTCACTCAGCCGCTTTCGGCTTACCTTGCGAAGGGCCTTGGATGCTCTGTTTCCGTCCTGCTCGTGTTCTTGCACTTTGTGTCGTGCTCCTGGGGCCGTTCGCGGCTGGTGGCCAGAGCAGCAATGGCCGCACGTTCCAGAACCCCCTGCTGCCTAGCGGCCCCGACCCCTGGGTCGCAAGCGCGGATGGCTGGTACTACTACATGAACACCACAGGAACGAATCTTATGCTGCGCCGCACCCGCGACATGGCGCAGCTTGCCACGGCGGAGACCAAGGTGGTCTGGACGCCGCCTGCCAGCGGCGCTTATTCGAAAGAAATCTGGGCGCCGGAGATCCATCGACTGGACGGGCACTGGTTTATCTACTTCGCAGCCGGGCGATAGACCCTTCCGTGTTCGAAGATCACGGTCAGAAGTACATGGTCTGGTCCGGCTGGGAGGGCGAGAACAACGGCGAGCAACGAATCTACATCGCGCACCTAAAGAACCCTTGGACGGTGGATTCCGCGCGTACCACCCTCTCCTACCCTGAGTACCCGTGGGAACATGTGGGCGACATGCTGAACGACCCCGCCCTGCCGCACATCGAGGTGAACGAAGGTCCCGAAGTACTGCAGCACGGCGATGACATCTTTCTTGTGTATTCAGGCTCGGGTTGCTGGACGGACTACTACGAGCTCGGCCTTGTGCGGACGCACTCGGGAGCCAATCTGCTCGACCCTGGCATGTGGCAAAAGGCAGATCATCCAGTATTTCGGCAGAACCGTGCGGCAGGGGTCTTCGCTCCCGGACACAACGGCTTCTTCCGCTCCCCGGACGGCAAACAGGATTGGATCATCTATCACGCGAATGCGACGTCGGGTGCCGGTTGCGGTGCAACGCGTTCCCCGCGCATGCAGCCCTTCACGTGGAGCGGGGACGGAACGCCGAACTTCGGGCAGCCCGTTTCTACCGGCACTGTGCTTGAAGATCCTTCTGGGACGCCGTGAAAGTGATATGATCACAGGCCACCCACTTCGCGCTTATGTGTTACCTGATGCAGCTTGCGTTGTTTCTCCGTGCTTCCGCCGGCGAAACCATCTCATGCTGGTAGGGGCGCTGCTGCTCGCAACGACGGTTGGGGCGATCGCTTCGGCTGCAGCGCAAAGCATTGTTTCGGGCGGGCAAACGCTTCGTTTTGTTCGTCTCGACACGGGCAGGTTCGGCCTGCGGATCAGCCGGGAGGACGCATCAGGGCTCACCGCCTCTCAGGATCTTCCCGCGGCAGTGTTTGTCTGCGCGGAGTGCTCCTCTGCCATTGAAGACACCGACCCTGTGGCCGAAACGGCTGCCTACTCCGGTGTGATCAAGCATGGCGATGCAGTCACGGCGACCACGACGATCACCGCCGGTCACGGCAGCCGCTTTCGCTTCACAGATACCTATCGCGCCAACGGACAAGGCTTTGAACTGCGTCGAACCGTAACTGTTGAACACGCGGGCGAAGACGACACCGGCTTTTCTTCCCAGTTCAGCATCGGGTTTACGGCTGCGCAGAGTTTCGCGGCCTTGCACTTCTTCGCCCCGGGAATCTGGTATGACCACAACACCGACGCTGTCCCCGGTGCGTTTGGAACCGACCGGGACGCGAAATGGACCTACTGGCGCGAGACGCGCAGCGGCTTGCCGCTTGTGATGATGCAGGACGACAACAGCGGCCTGGCGCTCAGCCTCGCTCACATCGCGCCAAAGCCGCAGTCGGGAGCCGATGAGACCAGGCCGGATTGGATCACCGATGCCACTGTGCAGTACGGGTCGCTCGGCGTGCAAAAGGAACCCTCTACGCAGATCGGTTTTATCTTTCCAGCCAACGAGGGCAGCGGCACCTATGTAGCGCATCGCATGCGACATTGGGCGCGACGCTCGCATCCCGTGCGCACCGGATTTTCGCACACCTATGCGCTCACTTTGAGGCTGGCCGCCGAGCCGGCCTCGACAGCGAATGCACGCTTCGCACTTGCCCTTAGAGACACATGGCGCATCTTCTACCCGGTCTTCATTCCACCTTTTGTTCGGGAGCCGAGTGACAGCGTATACGCCGACGAGATCGCACTGGTCGCTCATTATACTGCCGATCGTTCCGGAGCAGCGGGGCTTCCCTTTCTCGCCTCGGTGCCCGATGGTTCCATCCCCCCGGGCTATATCAGCTATCAGATGGGCTTTGTAGGGGAGCAGCTACCGCTTGGCTATCAGCTGCTGCGTTACGGCGCCGAGCACGGCGCTGCGTCCGTGCGTAACGCCGGTTTTGCCATTGTCGCCTTCTGGGCCACGCGCGCGGCACAACCGAATGGCCTTCCCCTCACCTGGTACAACGTCAATCCGCCAACCTTCAGGGACGATCGTTGCGCCAGCCCAATTTTCCTGCGGACCGCCTCGGACGGCATGGAGGGCGCGCTGCACGCGGCTCAGTACATGCGACAGCTCCATCAGCCTGTATCCCGCTGGGAGACGTTCGTTACAGCGTACGGCGACTGGCTCGTCGAACATCAGAACAGCGATGGCTCGTTCTACCGTGCATTCAACCCAGATGGGTCGGTTTTCACGAATAAAAGTCCAGGGTGCAACCGCAACGGCTTCGGCACAAGCAAATCGAATACCACGCACCCGATTCGTTTCCTCGCCGAGCTGTACTTCGTCTCCGGAAACAAGAATTACCTGGAAGCCGCGCGCAAGGCCGGCGAGTATGCCTATCTGAACTCGTTCGAAAAAAACAGCTACGTCGGAGGAACGCCCGACAACGGCAACACCATTGACAAAGAAGCGGCCGTCGAAGCGCTCCATGCCTTTCTGGCGCTCTATGATCTTACGGCAGACCGCAAATGGCTCATAGCAGCCAATGCAGCGGCCGATGTGGTGGAGTCCTGGATGTATGCCTGGAACTTCGGATTGAAAAACGCTCCGCCCGACTTCGCCTACGCCGGCGAGCAAGGCTCAGGACTCATTGCCACGGGACATTCGGGCGCCGACGCTTTCCTGAACTTCGAAGCTTATGACATGTATCGTCTGCACCTCTTCGGAGATGATGCGAACAATCACAGGCTGGCGGTGGCTCGATACTTTGCGAACAACGGAAAAATGACCACGCAGCTGACCGGCAGCGCCGCCCAGCAGTTCGGCGATAGCCTCAACGGCCTGCTCAGGGAGGCCAGTGACTTCTCCTACATGACCTATCAGAAGCCACCGCCCGATTCTCGACCCGCAGGCTCGAACTCCTGGTTGCCGTGGCTAAGTGAGGCTGAGATCGAACCGCTGCAGCTCCTATTGCAACACTTCCACAGCACCTCGATCCAAAAGATAGAACAGCAGCCCAATGCATTGCGACTCCGCGAAAACACCGGCACCCATCCAGAACCTGGCACCATCGGATGGGGCACGAGAGTTGCGCCACGGTGAGACTCTCGGCAAAGCATCGATAACGTCGGCCTCGCCCCGCAACAGCAAGATCGACCCCGCCAACTCCAAGGAACCCAGCTGGAGTTCCCTTAGGGGACACCGCAAGAAAGGGAAATTGATGTACGCTAAGGGGCGTCAGAGGCTGACTAACGGTTTGTCGCCGGGACGGTGTAGCGAGTTTTGGGGCCGGTTTACCTCGCTGACGCGGGTTCTGCCTGATAGAGACTCTGCAGTTGTTCGGTTTTCGCTTGGAAAAGTCGGGATGCCGCTTTCACCAAGGCAGGATCGTCTAGCCGGATGCCAATAGACGCAAGCAGTGTCTGGGGTGGTGCGTCGAATCCCCGACGGAGCAACCGTTCATATTTGGCAGCGAAGTCGGGATCGGTGTGGGACCGATCATAAAGCGCGACCGCGACCACGGCGGCGTAGAGATAGTTCACTAAATAGAGCGGATCTTCGAACAGCAGCGACTTGCGCATCCATTCGCGGGAGTTCCCAATGTCGCTTAGAGGCCAATACTCATAGGGGGCGATGTACTTGCGGTAGATCGCGTCGATGCTGGCTCTGTCGAGTAGTGGGTGTCCGCTGGCTTCCGTGTAAAGGCTTCGCTCGAAAGCCGTCTCCTCGGCTGACATGAAAAGCTCGGCGGAGAGCTTCCATAACAGGCGCTTCAGCGCGTATTCGCGTTCGGTGGAAGTCTTTGCCACTTGGGTGGCATGATCCAAAAGAAGCAGTTCATTGAAGATGGCGTAACCCTCAAATAGGTGGTGAGGGGCCGGTTCGCTCATATACAGGGATGCCGCCTGCATTCATCAGTTCCCGATGAATGGCATGGCCGCCCTCATGGGCGATGGTGCTGACGCTCTTTAATGAGCCATCGTAGCCGCTAAAATAGAACGCTACCGGGGCATCGTAGGCGGTAATGGATGTGCCCGTATGAGCGCGATTGCTTCCGCCGGTGAGATCGAGCCGGCCATTGGCCGGGTCAAGCAAAGCGGCGAAACGACGGTTGTAATCCTGTCCAAGAGGCTGAAAAGAATCGAGGATGAGCTGTCTTCCCTCCGCCAAAGAGATTTGCGGCGACGGTGTACATGCGAAATCCTGCTCGGCTGAAAGAATCGAAGCAATCCCAAGTTTCCGGGCAGCCTGTTCCGCGAGTACTTGCTCATAGCGACGGTCGACCGGAGCTTCGGCCTGAACCTCCGAGAGCGTCTGGTCAATGAGCATTGTGGTCAGCCCAAGGGAGGTGTAATTGCGAGCGGCGGCATTTGCGGAACCCTGCGCGGCGACGTCTCTGTTCTCGATCTCAATCAGACTAGCCAACAGCGTAGCGGCGACGGGCGCGGCGTGATCATAAGCCTCGTTTCGCGAGGCTATGGCCGCGCGGCGCATGGCCAGATCGGGGATGCCATGCCTTTGTTGTTGCCAACCGTATTGATCAGCCGATCGTAGGCGTCAGCTGTGCTTTGCTCAAAGGGACCTGTAACCGAACCTCGGTACCGCTCTGCCTCCGCAGAGAAGTCATGCGCTGCATCCTGTCGCGCCAGTTCTGCGAGATAGGCATACCGTCCGAGTATTGCAATCTGGTCGGGAGGCACTTGCCGCAGGCGACTTCTCATCGCGGCATCCAGGACGTCGATGTCGGTGCTAACGGCTAGTCTCGCTGCCTTCGCACCCTGATCTTCAGTGTTCTCCAGACTCTGTGTCGTTTTTCCTCAAGCTGTAGAACAAGTTTATTGATTCGAGAGGACTTACATTGTCCCTAAAGGTGTACAGATTTGCCTTAGCCTGTAGAAATATCCGTGAGCTGTAGAACAATCGCGCATGCGTTTTACATGGCAGAATCGTCTGTGAAGCAGGACAGGGACAGTGCGAGCGACGCCGACTGGCAGATTGCGACCCGGCGCGAGGATGGCCTCAAGGTGCTGCTCAAGGCAAGCTCGCCGGCAGCTGTCGCCGAGCTTGCGGCGGACCTCCAGCTTAGTTCCGCCATGGTCTACCGACTGCTTGCACTATACCGTCGTGATCCATCGACCAGTACTCTTCTACCGAATCGTGGCGGACGTGTTTCGGGAACTAGGCTTCTCAGCACGAACGTCGAGAATGTCATCCGACGTTGATCTCGGGGTACTACTTGAAGAGACAACGGCCGCGCCATACCACGAACGTATCGCCCTCGCGGAGCATATCGACGGCTGCCTTAAGCTGCGGCTGTTTCTTGAGACCGCGGTTGATGTGCTCCTGGAACACTCGTTCGCACTTTGCCTTGGCAAACGCGTCGAGCTGCAGACCTAGATTCTGCTCCAGCGACGAGACTCGGGCGTATCCAACGATCATTTTCCTGTTTCCAGCGAACGTAAGGGTTCAGTTTCGTTCTTTTGATTATGACAACAGTTGTGGTGGATGTCAGGGCTAAAAGGAGCCGGTCTGTGTGGGGGCTGACGGAACGAACAAAATTGGTCGATTCTGCCCACTCGATTCCCGCCAGAGAAACATGCGAAATTGTTGATGTTTTCACGAATCCGGAATGTACCCCTTTATGGCACACTGGCTTGTCCGGAGATCGTAGCCCCTGCCTACTCTCGGTCAAGACGCGAGTGTGACAATCCAACACGAATCCTTACCGTGGGTGCCTATGGTTTCGTAACAAGTCTTAGAATCGGGAATCGTTAGGGTATCAACGACCGGAGTGTTACATGGTATTTTCGCGGCTAGTGCTTCCCGACCGAAAACTGGTTTTCCCTTCTCTAGACTCAAATCAGCAGTCGCTGTAGGGGAATTCTGCTGCTTCATCGCACCTTCTCCGCTGTCTCAACTTATTAAAGCCGTGTGTGAATAAGAAACTTGTGCAGAGTTTCCCAAGTAGTGCCGGGTCAGGCCATCTCCGGGAAGGCGGCGGTTGCGTTAAGGATAATGGTGGTAGACCCGAGACGTGGATGCGTGGCTGTTAGCCTGATCGTTCCCGGCGTCTCGGTGGTGCGAAGCCAGATCGCACCCGTGCCGCCGATCAGCCCGAAGGGATTATCACCCACTAGCATTGCGGGGCCCTCGATATGGAACGTGATCGCGTCGGCAGCATAGTGGCGCAAACTGCCGAACTCATCGTTCACTCTCAGTACGATGCGCACCGCATCCGCGCCATCGGCAATCAGCGCGGTCTCATCGGGCAGCATGGCGAACTGCTTATCGGCCCCGGAGCCTGAGAAGCGCTTGGTGATTACCACCTTGCCGCTGATAAGACCGTCGATCTGCAGGTCACCCCAGTTAGCGTGATTCACACGCCTGCCAACGTCAAACGTAAAAGGCGGATATTTCAGGTGCGGGAACTGCACTCGATCAGGGCCGCCCTCGGCAATCAGGTGCTCCCCATTTTCGTTGTGGGTTGTCATGCGGATTGTGTCGACGTTGGCGCAGATGAGCGCGTGCTGGAAGTTGACACTCTCATCGTTGCGCGCCCAGTAAAATGCAGGTTCGAGCACGATCTCTTCCTCACGGTCGCGCATGGACTTATAGAATCCCGCTGCCGGCTTTGGTGTGCGGAAGATGTCCATCACGCCGTGATAGCAGATGCGGTCGCCCGATCCGAAGCTGTTGTGCGTGGTGTAGTCGAACGCGCACCAGCCGAGACCGCCGGCGTACTGCGGATCTGATGCCAGAGCATCGTGAATGCGTGCGTGCCGGATCACGTGTTCGCGCTGCCGCTCATAGGCGTCGATGGTCTTGGTTGGGAAGGTGTGGCCGACGAACTCCGTGTTAAGAAAGCGCGAATGGTTCGGTGGTTGAAGGGGCCAGCCGAAGTCGTTGTAAGTAAAGACGTCTTCAAGAAATTCAGAGTTGTAGCCATCTGCCGGGCGAACACCGCAGGTCTGACGGGTGGAGTCAAGCGCATGCGCAAGGTTGTTGGTGCGCGTGTAGAAGCCGTGATCGTCCTTGCTCTCGTTAATGCGCACTCCCCAAAGGATGAGCGCCGGATGGTTCCAGTCGCGCCGCACCATCCGACGCACGTTGTCGACCGAGATATCCTGCCACGGCAGGCCGCCGATGTGCTGCCAGCCCGGAATTTCTTCGAGTACCAGCAGGCCGATCTCGTCGCACGCATCCAGAAAGTGGCGCGACTGCGGATAATGCGATGTGCGCACGATGTTGCAGCCGCAATCAAAGCGCAGGATCTTTGCGTCCTGACGCTGCGCACGGGCGGACATCGCTCCCCCGGCCCAGGGAAACATCTGATGGCGATCAAGCCCATGCAGTTTGATGACCTTCCCATTCAGCGAGAAGCCGTGATCGGTGAAGTTCGCTTCCCGAAAGCCGATGCGGCGCACATCGCTGTCAATCACCGTGCCATGGTCGAGTAGATCTACATGCACGGTATATAGCCTGGGGCGTCTGAGGTCCCAAAGCTCCACCTTCCCGGCCAGCGCGAGCGTTGCAGCAGGGCTGTCTCTGGCGGGATCAAAAGGCAGCGCGCCCATGGCCTGATCGGCATCCGCAGGATGATGCTGTGTGACGGGAGGCGCCGTGACCGCCTGTCGAGTCTCGGCCAGAACGCGGTCGCCGTCACGCAGCTGCGCATGCAAAGAAAGGCTGCCCGGATGCGCGTGCTCCGAACGATCGAGATAGACGTCGACCTCAACAGAAGGCTTGTCCGTCAGCACGTTTTCTGTACGCGCGTGGATGTTCTCTATGCAGATCTGCGGCACTACACGCAGCGCGACCTCGCGGTAGATGCCGCCGAAGGTGAGATAGTCCACCTCATTGCCGAATGGCGGAATGTCCTTGCGCTCGGTCGAGTCGACTTCCACCGAGAGCAGGTTGTCTCCGGACGCATTCAGATGATCCGTCAACTCGAAGCTGAAGGGCGTGTATCCGCCTCGGTACTTTCCCAGGCGCATGCCGTTGCAGTACACGGTGGACGCGATCATGACACCTTCAAAATCAACAAAGACGCGCTTGCTCCTCATGCTTTGCGGCAGCTTGATGCGCCGGCGGTACACCGAGATGAACTCGTAAGCTCGATCGTCAAAGCCATGCCACGGCAGCGGAATGTTCGAGTGCGGTACGACGACACGTGCGAAGCTGGAGTCATCAAAGTCCGGCTCATGAACAGACGGTTCAGGCTTGAGCGTATAGCGCCAGCCGCGGTTAATCGGCAGAATAAGTCGGGCTTCGGAAACCTCCTTCGCAGGTGCCGCGAGCGATTTAGCCACAGCGCCTGTGGCCGCTGCGAGACTGGCCGTAGCTTTCAAGAACTCTCTGCGATCCATGACTCTCCCCAACCTTCCTGGTGCTTAACGCTTCATGCGCATGGTGCCAAAGGTGCCGGCGCGTAGATGATTCTCTATGTCTTCGAGCGAGTGCCCGGTGGTCTCTGGCACAAATCGCCACACGAACAGGAAACACAGAAAATTGAGCGCAGCATAGACCCACATGGCGGCTCCTGCGCCGAAGTGGCTGACCATGCTGAGTGCGGTGGATGTGATGATAAGGTTCGAACCCCAGAGAGTGGCCGCGTGCACGCTGCTGGCCTTGCCACGCACCGCCAACGGAAACATCTCCGCCCCCATCAACCAGCCGATGACCTGAATGCCGCCCGCGTTGAAGACCATGTAGATCAGCAGGCACACGATCAGCATCCAGGCGCCGGCGGCTGTGGCTGCCATGCCCATGCGAAACATCGTTCCCAGTACCAGCAGGCTGACCACCGTGCCTGGCACCATGATCAGCGTCAGGCGCCTGCGTCCGACGCGATCGACGACCTGTCGCCCGATGGCAGTCATGGTGACGAAAACGATGGACACGCCAAGGCTTGTCAGCAGCGCGATCGACTTGCCGAAGCCGGCACCGGCAAGGATGGTCGGCGCGTAGTAAATCATGGTCTCGAGGCCACTGAGTTGCGTGAACGCGGCGACACCAAAGGCCGCCACGGCCGCGGGCCGCAGCCAGGGTTGCAGCAGCATGCCCCATCCGGCACTGCGACTAGCCGCAACGACCTGGCGGATCTCTCCCAGTTCAAACTCAACCTCAGCTTGATTGCCGCGGACTTGCTCAAGCACCTTGCGCGCCTGATCGAATGAGACGTTCTCAGCCAGCCAGCGTGGACTCTCTGGCAGCCGCGTCATGCACAGCAGCAGAATGATTGCGGGGAACATGGCCACCGCGATCATGACGCGCCATGACCAGACGTTGTGCAGCGTGAAGTCGACGGTATTCGCAACCAGGATTCCGACGCCGATCGCCAGATTGAAGGAGATGACAAGGCGTCCGCGATCCTTCGGCGGAGCGAGCTCAGCGATGTACATCGGCGTGACCTGCGATGAACCTCCAACCGCGAAGCCCAGCAAAACGCGCGAAAGCGCAAGCAGCACGGCGCTCGGCGAGAGACTAGAGGCCAAAGCGCCGAGGCAGAAGACGACAGCCACCGTCATGATGGTGCGCTTGCGTCCGATGCGCTCCGAGATGCTGCCGCACGCAAGCGCGCCGAGCACGGCACCCAGCAGGATGGCCGATGCGACGATCTCCTGCATGCGAGGAGCCAGCTGAAACTCAGTCGCAATCTGCAGCAGCGCGCCCGAGATGATGCCGGTGTCGTATCCGTACAGAAAGCCCGCGATCGCGGTCACGCCGGTGATCACCTGCAGGAACACGTTCTGTCGCCTTGATTGTAGAGCCACGGCGAGTTCCATCGAATCTCCTGCTGGTGTTGCCAAAGAGCGGCTCGCGCGCTCAGCTCATCCAGTTGCCGCCGTCCACGTTCAATGTCTGCGCGACGATGTAGTCGCTGTCGCTGGACGCGAGGAAAACGGCAGCGCCCACTTGATCATCGGGCAGACCCATACGTCCGTAGGGAACACGCTCGCCGACGGTGCGTTTTTTTTCACCTGGTTCGAGGTTCTCGTAACGTGCAAATAGCCCGTCGAGCTTGTCCCACATCGGCGTATCCACCACGCCCGGCGCGATACCGTTGACGTTGATCCGGTGCGGGATCAAAGCGAGCCCAGCCGACTGCGTGATGCTGATTACAGCAGCCTTGCTCGCGCAGTAGGCAGAGACCAGCGCCTCTCCGCGGCGCCCGGCCTGTGACGCGAAGTTGATGATCTTGCCGCCTCTTCCTTGCCGCACCATCTGCCGGCCCACGGCCTGCAGCGTGAAGTAGAGACCCTTCGTATTCACCGCGAATATCCGGTCGTAGGACGACTCAGTGACCTCAAGAAATGGCGCGATCTCAACAACTCCTGCGTTATTGACCAGGATGTCGATACCGCCGGCGCGCGTGACGACCTGCTCGACCAGGCGCTCGATCGAGCCGAGCCTCGATACGTCGACCTGCACGGCAAAGGCCTGCTGCCCGATATCCGCGGCCATGCGTTCCGCTTCCGCCGCTTCGGTATCAGCAACGCATACGCGAGCACCTTCCTTGCCGTAGCGCCTAGCGATCGCAAGACCAATGCCGCGCGCGCCCCCGGTGATGAGAGCTACTTTTCCATCCAGCTTGCCTGCCACAGAGATCCTTTCGCTTGTAAGCACCGAATCGACTACAACGCCACTCCAGGACCATACGGAGCGAACGCTACTGTCAGATAGTTGTTAAATATCTGATCGTTATGTCCCTGTGCGAACTTCCACATCTTGCCGAGCAACTCAAGCCGGACCGAATCCACTTCATTGGGCAGCATGGGCCACGCAGAACGATCCGTCGCCGCCTCACCAGTACCGCGCAGCGTGGAAGCACGTGCCGCGGATAAGTCGGGAAAAGCGAGATTTTTTATCTCGTGCGGATCATTGCGCAGATCATACATCTCGTCATAGTCGAAGCCGTTATAGACGTACTTGAAATCCTTTGTCATGACGATGCGTTGCGTGTAATAAAGCTCGACGCCGTTCATCTGGCTGAAGACTGCATCGCGCCACTCAGGTGAGGACTCGTTGCGCAGCCACGGCATCAGGCTTGCACCCGACATACGCTTCGGCTCAATGCCAGCGGCGGTCAGGATGGTTGGAGCAAAGTCAGTCGTTGAAACCATCGCCTCCACACGCCGCCCAGGCGCTTGAATACCTTTTGGCCAGCGCATGACGCAGGGGATGTTGTACGCCTCGCGAAACGCTGGAACGCCCTTCGCCCACAATCCATGCGCGCCGGCGTAATCACCATGATCCGAGCAGTAGATGACCAGCGTGTTGTCCGCCTGACCGGTCTGCTGCAGTGTATCGAGCAGCAGGCCAAAGAGCGCATCCTGCATACTCAGCAGCCCGTAGTAGTGCGCGATGCACTGCTTGATCTCATCATCGCTGAGCTGTTGCCAGTACTGGTAGCGCATGCGTTGGTAGATCCGCGGCTTGTCATCCATCGTGTCGCGGAAGTTCTTCGGCAGCTCGATCTTGCGCCAGTCATAAAGATCCAGATAGTTCTGCGGCGGATCATAAAGATCATGGCCCCCGTTGTTCGAGACCATGACACACCAGGGCTTGCTGCCGGCAGCGAAGCGCTCAATGCCGGCGATGCCATCCTTGACTACCGTGTAGTCACGCAGCGTCTCGTACCCTGCGGGACGGGCCGCGTAGAGCGTCTGGTCAAACCAGCCCGGACGCTTGACCACACCACGCGCGCGCGGTGTGGGATGCTCATACTCCTGCCGCGCTTTGCTCCAGAACGCGGAACGATGATCAAGACCAAGCGGCGTGTTCACCGGGTACGGCTGCGAGTTGAGCTCGGTCCAGCCAACGTTATGCGGACGCAGCGTGTGACCGACATGCCACTTGCCGGCGTATCCCAGCTCATAACCCGCATCCTTCAAGCTTTGGCTGAAGTACGGAAGGTCCGGATAAGGGTTGAAGTGAATCGCCGTATCCGTGTCCACGTTGTTGAAGACGCCGTGCTCGCTGGGGTAGAGACCCGTCATAAAGCTGGCGCGCGAAGGACAGCAGTGCGGTGCGGGACAGAAAGCATTCGGGAAGAGCACGCCTTCCTTCGCAAACTGATCAATGTGCGGGGTGAGGCAGGGGTGCTCCGGCAAGACCGTGGCACCCTGCTGCTGATCCGGCATGAAGATGAGGATGTTGGGCCGCGCCCCCGGCGGGGTGCTTCCAAGCGCACGGCTCGCGACGCCGAACCGCTTTTCGAGCGCGCCGCTCGTGGTCACGGCCGCGGCCCGGGAAAGAAACTCTCTTCGATTCACCATCGACACATCCTCATTCAACGTCAAAACTGCATGCAGGTCGCGGCTAAAGCAGTGTTGTTGCAGGTGTACACGGGGCTTCAGATCTCAAAGCCGCTTTCCCAAAAAACGGCACTCGTAAACTTCATATCGGGCGCAAGGACAGCGATACTGCTCTAGAAGATGTACTTGCCCGCCAACTGGAAGAAGCGTGCATCCGGGGTTAGATTCTGCAGCTGCCGTGCCGTCGTGATCAGGCCGCCATTGCTGCTGTCGTTTGCCGTGCTGGGCGTATTGTAGGCCGGCGTGTTGAACATGTTGAAGCCATCCACGCGCAGCTGAAAGCGCTGTTCACGGAAGGTATGGAAATCCTTGAACAGGGAAATGTTCACGCGCGTCAGGCCAGGCCCGTAGACGTTGTTGCGCCGTCCCCCCTCATACTGCAGCACCGTAGGCAGAGCGGTGATCTGCGAACCGGCGCCAGTACGAGGGATCGACGTTCCATTTAACGGGTTGGCAAACGCGCAGGGGTTATACCAGTGCGCCTTGGTGCGGGTCTGGGTGGCGCAGGTGACGGTCGGGTTTGTAGGATTGGGCGTACCCCCGGCACGGAAGGGGTCGCCTACCGGAATCGCGATCGGGCTCAGGCCGGCCGCGGAGGAGATATTCGCTGTGGTGACGGTGAACGGCTCGCCCGTTTGCGCGATGAAGGACAAGCTGGCCGCGTAACCCCCGACAATGTAGTCCAGCGGTCCGACCTTGTTGACGTAGGTTCTGCCCTTCCCGAACGGCAGCTCATAGTAGCCATTCAGCGTGACGCGCTGACGCACGTCAAAGATCGAATTGCTGTACGAGTAGCGGATCGGAATCAGTTCCGTATTCGGAAAGCCGGTGTCAGTAGTCAGCGCGGTCGGCGCGTCGTCCAGCGAGTGCGAGTATGTATACGTCGCGAGAAAGTTGTAGCCGTGGCTGAGGCGCTTTTCCACCTTGGCCTGAAGCGAGTTGTAGTTGGAGTCGGCGACCGCGGAGGTCAACTGCCCGTCGCCAAAGTCCGGGAACGGACGCAGCGGCTGCACTGAATTGGAAGAGTTCGTAATCGCTGCTGGAGCATTGGGATGGAGCGGCACCTGCAGATGATGGCCGATGGAACCGACATAGCTGACCGAGGCCGCGAGGTCGTTCGTAATGGAGTGCTCGATAGAAAGGTTTTGCTCGATGGAGTAAGGCGTCTTCAGGTTGACGTCATAGCTCTGCAATGCCGGCGTGGAGATATTATTCTGCAGGCCCGCCGTGATCCCGGCCGTAAAACCCTGCTCGAGTGTAATGCCATCGCTGGCACATCTCGCTGCGGTGCAGCTGGGCGCGGGAAACGCGCTGGTGAACTGGAATGGATAATTGTTGCCCAGGTTTGTGCCGCCGCCACGATTCTCCAAGCCCCCGAAGAAGATACCGAAGCCAGACCGGACCACCGTGCGATTCGCGGCCGCATACGACATGCCAATGCGCGGCGCGAAGTTGGTGTGCTGCACGTTGATGAGCCCGGGATTGTCGCTGTACGTCAGAGCGATGTTGTCCTTCGCGAGCAGGTTGGTGAAGTTGGGCGAGAGCACCGCGCTGCGCTGAAGCGAGGACAGGGTATAGGCGCCCGTGCCGGTGCCGGGTCCACTCGACGACGCGACAAAGTTTGCCTGCCGTCCCGTGTTCTCACGAATGGGCTGAACAAACTCGTAGCGCAGACCGAGGTTGAGCGTCAGCTTGGTGGTCGCGCGCCAGTCGTCCTGGACATAGCCTGCCCGGTACCAGCGGTCGTCGTTGGCCTGCGACAGCGTCGAAAGACTGGCGCTGTTGGTCTGGTTGGCGAGGAAGTCGGCCAGGCCAAAACCCGTGTTCGTCGCGCCCAGATTGCTCGTGTAAAGGCCGGTATAGGAATAGGAGCCCAGCGGCGCGATGACCTGCAGAAAGCGGAAGCGGATCGACTGGAAGTTTACGCCCACCTTAATCGAGTGTGTGCCGATGATCCGGGTTATGTTATCGAGAATCTGGTAGGAGTTCTGGCCTTCCTTGGTCGGCAGGTAAGGTGCAGTGCCGAAGAGCGACTCGCCTGTGACCGAGAACGACGGCAGCCCGCCAGTATCGAGCGAAGCGTTGTATGGAATGCCCCCTACGCCGAGACTGGCAGCAAGATCGCTGCTGTAGTTCGGCTGCAGGAACGCATAGTTGCCATAGTTGTAGCCAAAGCGAAATTCATTGACCAGGTTAGGCGAGAAGACGTGCGTCTCCGAGTACGCAAAGCTCTCCGCCAGATTAACCATGTTGCCGTCGTCCTGGAAGGCACCGCCATCAAGCGGAAGGCCGAGCGGTGGCGGCCGATACTGCGGCTCGTGGGTATAGGAAAAACGTGCGAACATCTGATCCTTCGCACTGATGTTGTAGTCCATGCGCGTATCCCACTGGAAGGTGTTGTCGGTAACGTTGCGATTGATGTTGTAGTTGTTGTACGTTTGGGCGCCGTTGCTGTTGGGCAGCGGAAAGAGGTTTACGAGCTTCAGTGCGACGGGGTCGATCTGGTTTACGCAGTACGCATTGGCCACACCGTTGCAGGTCAGCGGCAGGGCGCCGCCGGAGTTTGGCTCATAGAGCCTGATCGCGGCTCCAGCCTGGGTGAGGGCGGGGTTCAGCAGCTCAGAAAAGTTTCCCTGCCGCATCAGTGTAGTCGGCACGGTCTCAACCGCGGTCTCGGCGAAGACGATGCGATTGGCCTCGAGATCGCCAAAGAAGAAGAGCTTGTTGCGGAGCAGCGGCACGCCCAGCGTGGCGCCGAACTGATTCTGACGATACTTCGGGACCGTGGTAGCGCTGAAGTCGCGCGCATCCAGCACATTGTTGCGGAAGTACTCCCAGAGGCTGCCGTGAATGTCGTTCGTACCCGCCCGCAGGCTGGCGTTCAGCACGGCGCCGGCGGAGTGACCGAACTCCGCGTTGTAGTCCCCAGTGTCTACCTTGAACTCAGCCAGCGCATCTGGCGGCGGACGCACTACGTAGCTGGCGCCATTCAAAAAGTCCACGATGTTGATGTTGTTATCGACACCGTCGAGGATGAAGTTATTCTGCTGCGCACGCTGCCCGTTGGCATTGAAGTCGCCCGTGCCGCCGCCACGCGCGCCCACGGTGGGCGTGACTCCCGCCGTAAGCTGCGCGATGTACACGAAGTTGCGCCCGTTCAACGGCGTGTTGTTGATCGCGTTTGTGCTGATGACCTGCCCGACTGAGGCCTGCTCGGTCTGCAGCAATGGGGGTGCCCCCGTCACCGTCACGCTCTCATTCACCTGTCCTGGCTGCAGCTTGATCTCGATCGAAAGCCGCTGCTGCAGATCCAGGTGAATGTTCTGCTGCGTCGTGGTCTGCATGCCGGGTGCAAAGGCCGACAGCGTGTAGTTGCCGATCTTGATGGGCGAAAAGACGAACTCACCGGATGCGTTGGACCTGCCATGCAGCACCAGGCCAGTATCCGTGCTGGTGAGCGTCACGTCGGCCGACGGGATCGCCCCACCCGTGGTGTCCGTGACCGAACCCGCGATCGTGCCCTGGTCAACTTGCGCGCTGCCGGTCAGGCCTTGGAAACAAAGCAGCAGCGCTAGACAAAAGTTGACAAGGTGTAACCGGCCGCGAGCGGCAAGTGTGGACCTGGCGTGATTCGAAAAACCCATATGGTCTCCAGTGAGCTCACACGCGCTTTGGAATGGCTTGCATGGCACCACTGGAGCCTCGCTTGCACTCGGTGAGCCGGAAACCTGTAAACCTCTTAAGCAGTGAGCGGAGATTACTTTATGCTCACACTAGAACATTTGTAAAGATTAGAAGAAAATAATTTCACGGACAGCAAGATGCGCGCGGCGTCTGCGCCTTATGATTGCTTTCACAAGGAAGGGAGGCGTTGGTTGGCCTCAAGTGAGAGAGACGAGCTGATGGCTCGTGTCGCATGGCTCTATTTCGTCGGAAATGAAACGCAGCAGCGGATCGCTGAGTCGCTGGCTCTTTCGCGACCCACGGTCAACCGCCTGATCGCCGCCGCGACTGAAAGTGGTCTCGTCCAGGTGAGAATCAGCCATCCGGTGAAGGAGTGCATGGAGCTAGCGGAGTTACTCCGGCGACGCTTCGATCTGAGCGTGTGCGAGATCGTGCCTTCGGAGGCGGAAGGTCCGGGAACGCTGCTCCGGCGCATCTCCATCATGGGCTCGGGCCTGATGGAGCGCTATTTGGCGAATCCTGCTTTGAAGGTTCTTGCGCTCGGTTTTGGCCACACCTTGAAGGCCACGGTGGACCAGGTGAGCCAGCAGCCGTCGCCGCATCTGAAGTTGTTATCGCTGGCAGGCGCGGTCGCACTCGATGGGTCGTTCAACCGCTATGATGTGGCGCTTCGGCTGGCCGACAAGACGGGTGGCCGCGCCTATCTACAGCCGGTGCCGGTCATCGCACAGACCGCTGAGGAGATGGCGCGGTGGGTTGCCCACCCCATGCACTCGCTCATTCACGGCCTTTATAACGAGGCCGGCGCGAGCTTTATCGGCATCGGGCTCATCGCGCAGGAGTGCCCATTGATCGAGAACGGATTCGCAACCCGCGCCGAGGTGCAGGAGCTGATCGAGCACGGGGCGGTCTGTGAGATTCTCGGCTGGCCGCTCAATAAGCACGGCCAAGGAGTTGACATCGAGATGGTCCAGCGCGTCACCAGTATCCCGCTGGCCGGCGTGTCCAGCCGCCCGGTCATCGCGCTCGCCGGCGGCATGTTGAAGGTCCCGGCCATTCTTGCAGCGTTGCGCGGGCGCTGGATCTCCGGCCTTGTCACCGACCAGCTGACCGCGCAGGAGCTTACCCAGCGATAGCGGAGAACGAGTATCGACCGCATCAACCTACATTTCCAGAACACTCGATCCTGGATTGTCTTGCACTTGAGTCGCAACGGAATCCGGCGTGAAGGAAGGGCCATGGCACAGATCGTTGTTGTAGGCGAGATTCTCGCCGAACTGATGGCGACCCAGATCGGACAAACTTTTCTCCAACCCGGCCTCTTTGCGGGGCCATTTCCCAGTGGAGCCCCAGGAATCTTCGCCGATCAGGCAGCGCGCACGGGAGCAACGGTGGCTCTGGTGGGAACCGTGGGCGATGACCCCTTCGGTACGGTGAATCTGGATCGTTTGCGGAGCAGCGGGGTGGATGTCAGCGAGATTCGCAGGCATCCGTCCAAGCCGACCGGCACCGCCTTTGTAACGTATGCGGAAGACGGAAGCCGCTCGTTTATCTTCAACATCAATCACTCCGCCGCAGGCGATGTCAAGCCGGAACAGCTCACGTCATCCATCTTTGAAGGTTGCCGTTTCTTTCACATCATGGGGTCATCGCTGATCAACACCCAAATGACCTCGACCATCCAGCACGGTGTGCGCCTGGCCCGCGCAGTCGGCGCAAAAATCAGCTTTGATCCCAACATCCGCAAGGAACTCGTTGCGGATGCCGCAGCCGATCGCGCGATCCGCGATCTGTTTGCGCAGGCCGATCTGCTGTTGCCCAGCGAGGATGATCTGGCCTATCTGCTGCCCGGGCTTACCTGCATGCAGGCTGCGGAGACCATGCTCGCGCGCGGCATGCGCTTGGTGTTATTGAAGCGCGGCCAAGGCGGCTGCACGCTCTTTGAGGGGAGCGGAGCAACGCATCTGCAGGCTCTGCCCGCGCGTGAGATCGATCCCACGGGGGCCGGCGATTGCTTCGGCGGGACGTTTCTCTCCTGCCTTGTGCAGGGCATGGAACCCACGACGGCAGCCCTCTTCGCCAATGCGGCTGGAGCGCTTGCGGTGGCTGCGCAGGGCCCGATGGAAGGCAACTCCACTTTGGCGGAGATCGAGCGTTACCGCAGTCAGGCGGTGCTCCCGGCTGGTGACGAATCGGGTCGTGAGAATCATTTCAGTTAGTACCAGCATTTCCGCAGGCGGTCTGGAACTCGGTCTAGTCTGCGGTCCTGTGACGAAGAACTCAATGCAGAGGAAATTCCGATGTGTAGGGAAAATTTGATGATTGTGCAGGGAGGCGGTCCAACCGCGGTCTTCAATGCAAGCCTTGCGAGCATTATCTCTGAAGCTATGAAGCACAAGCGCATCGGCAAGATCCTGGGCGCCAGGTCCGGGATGAAGGGGTTAACCAGCGGAGATATCTTGGATCTGAGTCATCTCACAAAGGACGAACTTCGCGCCGTGCGGAACAGTCCCGGAGCAGCTCTGAGATCTTCACGGTTTAAACCAACCGAAGAGGATCTGGAACGCTGTGTCGATAACCTGCGGCGTATGAACGTGCGCTATCTCTTGTTCATGGGTGGCAACGGTACGATGCGAGGCGCTGAGAGGGTTCGCGCCTTCTGCCGGGAGCGCGACTTCGATATCCGGATTATCGGAGTGCCGAAAACGATCGACAATGACATCTCCTCGACAGATCGCTGTCCTGGTTTTGCGAGTGCAGCGCGCTTCGTTGCTCAATCCACGATTGATCTCGCCATGGATATCCGCTCACTCCCACAACCTGTGTCCATTTTTGAAACTCTTGGCCGTGATGTCGGCTGGCTAGCCGCTAGCGCAACTCTTGCCAAGCGAGATCCGGATGATGCGCCGCATCTTGTGTACCTGCCGGAAATTCCATTTTCCCCTGATAAGTTCCTTGGTGATCTCGACTCCATCGTGAGTCGGCTTGGTTGGGCGGTCGTTATCGTATCCGAAGGAATCTCAGACAAGCACGGCAGCGCTGTCTTTGAACAGCGCCTGCCCTTCGAGAAGAATACATCGAACCGTCCATTAGTGGGTGGCGTCGCACAGTTCCTCTCCGGGGTGGTCGCAGAGAACCTCGGGCTACGCTGCCGCAGCGAAAAGCCTGGACTGATTGGCAGATCATGCATGGCCTTGGTCGCTGTGCAGGATCAAGCAGATGCAGAGCTGGTGGGACGCGAGGCGGTTCGCGCCTTGCTGAAGGGAGAGACAGATCAGATGGTCGCCCTCCGGACGCTTAGCGATTCGGGCGCGGGCACGTTTGAGCTCGTTCCGCTCCATGCGGCAGCAAGCATCAGCCGTTCCATTCCAGAGGTGTGGTTGAGCCAGGACCAGATAGCTGTGACTGACTCGTTCCGCGATTATGTGCGCAGGCTCACCGGCCCGCTTCGACAGTATGCAAGCAATCTCGGCACCGTAATCTAATGCAAATGGGAACTCCCCCGGCTCTGCCGGGGAGGCAGTAGAAGTTTGATATTTTCGGGAGTCCATCCAGAGACTCCGAGAGGTGAGCCTCGGCTCTCGCTCACACTCCCCGCAAACCTTGGGATCACTCTCTCGGCTTCAATCCATTTGGTCCGGCTTTTGAGCACAACTCTTTGTTTCCTGGCGGCAGGTTGTGGGTGTCCGGCGAATCGAATGCCTGTGCAGCGGCCTCCGATTCACCCTTCTGCAGCAAACGCTGGAACGTTTCCTTCGCGGTGCGAGGATCAAATCAACTGTCTGCTCGTTGGAAACCGGATCGCCTCCATCCGGCGCTTGAGCGAGTCGGCGTCGAGCTGCCCGTCAATGACGTCGCGTAGTGCACTGACCGTAGTCTTTGCATCGAGTTCGTAGGTCCGATTGGAATAGAGCATCGAATCGTCCAGGCGCTTACCCAGATGAATCTGGCGCATCTGTTCCTGCGTGATGGCCAAATTGGAGCACCAGATGCGCAAGAGGTATGCCCGGACCGACAACGCCCCGTTGCCGAAGTCGGAGTTTTCCAGGCTGAGGCCATACGCGACCATTTCCCCGGGGGATCGGTTCGTAGACCTCCTGCATGATGGCCTGAATTGCGATCTTCGTATCGGTGACGTACCCGTCGTACGGCAGAGCCCCTTTCCGCTGTACTGCTGAAGCAAAGGCTTCGATGATGGGACGGGAGTCGAGCCGACGGTACCGGTCGGACAGGAAGCCACGCAGTTCACCGCCCATTGAACGCAGAAGGTATCGTGCCTTCCGAGCGCGATTGGTGAAGACGGTATAGAACGCGCCTTGATGATCCAGAGAGCCGTAGCGGAGCAGGCGTGTGAGCATCGCTAGTGCGGTGGACGCGAGCACGTTATTGACGAAAGGCTCCTGACGTTCGAGAGGCTCGGCAGAGGACCTTCGCCCTTCGAAGTGTCCATGATGGAGGGAAAGAGTTCCGTCACGGTGCGCAGCCTGGTCCTGCTCTGACGATTGACATCGTTTAGGGGCTGGCCCAGCACGAACTGGCCATTGCTCGCATTGTTGCCTAAATCCAGCCAGTAGCGAACATTTCGCCAGTGGCCGTTTCGCGTGTGAAACGCCTCATGCATCTCACGCCGCGCTGCCCGGGTGCTCGCCTCGAACTTCACCGAGTTCCGGTTGTTCCGGCTAGAACATCCAGAGTCTGTTCGCTTTGGGCAGATCGTTCTCACCGCTGTGCGGAAGACCATGCGTGGCAGCGCCATGGAGGCCAACCGCACCCTCTTGCAGCGATTGATCTTCAATGCCCGGCTGCTCAGCCTTGACGACGAACAAGAGCCCTATACAGTGCCCGGCACTCCACCGGCTGCGATCACCTATACACCGGTCCGATAAAGGGTCTCCGATCACTGCCTGAATCATCGCGACCGGTAATGATGTCCGTCGCGCCTTCTTTGAACGCGGTGCCCTGCTGACCAAACGCACGAGAATGGGTTACAAGAATGAGGACAAAAGCAAGCCAGGAAAACGCTCTCATTTGTGGCTTCATCATTGCTCGCCATAGACACAAGGAAACAGGTTCGTTTTCGCCAAATCAGCCCTCACACTCGATGCGCGTGAAGATGTGCATCTCGTGATGACCCGTAGAGAGAATCTCGATGCAGCCCAGAGACGCAGATTGAGTGCCGGCAACGCCGATGTCGTTACCAGCCGTTCTGAACCAGACCTCACAGGGTCTCCTTCTACAGGCCGACACACAAGGCGTGCCGATCGGATTTCACGGATAACTAAAGACACGCCCGCGTAAGGCGTCGACCTAACTCCGTAGTCACTCCATAGACGACGTGGGCTGCAAGAGACGAGCCTAGTTCTCCCGGCTTGAGGTCATCATCACGCAGTCCCATCACCAAGGCCGGAAATCCGACAACGGCAAACAGGGCGCCGCCGAACGCGGAGCCCATTGCTGCCCTGACAGGAGGTGCAATCTCGGCCATAGCACCATAAAGGCTTCCCGTAATCACACTGAAAGTGAAATGCACCGTTTGCGGAGTCTTCTTCTTTCGGTCATCCGTGAGGTGCTGTCCCATGACGAGATGCGTAAGCGCGTCGGCGATGTCAAGGGAAGAGTTCATGCCGTGCGGGGTCGGGCCGACAGGCTTGCCGGCCACGCGATCAATCGCCTCCTCAATCGCGTTGCCAGGGCCACCCATGAACCATCCCATCACCACGGCTCCTACCAGGCCGCCCACGGCGCCTGATATCGCGCCACGAAGAACTCTCGACTGTTTTCCCATTGCTTCCTCTCCTTCTCTCTAGAACGTAGTTTCCGCAACATCTACAGGGACGCGTATCGCTTGAAACTTCCGAACGCCCCTCTACTATGTTTCAGATCGCTTACCAGAACTGCCCAACTCCGTACAAACAATTGATCCTGCCACTACGAACCCTCGAAGTGGCCGGGCTTTTCTGCGGCCTTCGGTGTTTTCTTTTCACTCGCCAGATTGCGGATAGCCATACGACTGTTAGGCGCGGCTGAGAACGTCGGCAGACCCTCTGTCCTGAGAGTGGCGCCTTGTCGTTTCAACTCGGCCTGCACTGCCTGCACGTCCATGCTGCCGTGAGCCTGAAGCGCGGCGGCGACGCCCGCGGCATGGCCGGTGCCAAGGCTTGTACCCATGACTCGCATCGCCGCACCCGCACTCTTGTCGCCGTCCACCAGCCTTCCAGCGGAGTAGAGATTGTCCGTGTCGACGCTCGTGAGGGCTCGCAGCGGTATATCAAACGTGCCCTGGTCCTTAATCTGTTTCCAGATGACCGGCTTGCCGGGGCCCTGGTGATATTCCATCGGCCATGCACCCAGTGCGACCACGTCCTCCTGACGGGCTCCACCGGTCAGATCTCCCTCCGTGACTTGATATTTTCCATTCACACGCCTGGACTGCCGCGTTCCGAAGTTCGGTCCACTCGATACTATGTAGGCTTTTTCGTATCCCGGAACTGCCTTCAGACTGGTGTGACTGATGAGCAAGCCAAGGAGCGGGAACGCCTGAAGCGAGTGCAAGGCGAAGAAGTGCGCAACCCGCAAGTCTCCAAAGGCTGTGCTCCAGTTCACAAACGGCAGTCCGTGAACGCCATCCGGAGCGTCTACCGTATGACCGCCATGAGTCACCATCGGTTTTCCTTCCGCGCTGCCTGCAATGAACACGAGCAGTCCGAGACGGACACCCCACGTCACGGCTGCCGGCCATTCTGAATGCCCAATGAAAACTAGGGCGAGAGCCGATACCGCGCCTAGCGTGAAAAAGGTCAATAACACCCCATCGCCAACCAGATCCTCGAATCGACCGGCGTGCTTTCATTCATATGTGAGCGCACCCCGCGAAAAGACTGCAGGGAGATCAGCAAATTCTCCGCTGAAAGCGAGATCGAAATGGTCGCCGCAATCGCGGTGCGAACACTCGCATACCGTTCGAAGCCGTTGAGAATTGCGGCCATTGTCACAAAGAGAATCAGGATCGATAGGTCGAACTTCAGCGGTTTAATCCAGGGATTGATGCCGAGGATTTTACGCTTGTCGAAGGGCATAGCTACAAGTGCGAAGAGCGCCAGCCCGAGTTGCAGCCATACTCCATACGCCAGAATCGGGTACGCCGTACGCCACCTAGGAACTTGTTGAAAAAGGTTTCCTGCTTTCGGCTGATTAATAAGTGGGTTCGTCTATGGAGTATGCGTGGAGACGAGCGGGTTCAGGATGGGATGTTCAGCTAGGATTGCCATCTCATCTCTCCTGAGATCCATCGACACAAGGGTGACAGTCGAGGAAATCCGAACAGATAGGGATTTTAGCTCTTTCGGGCAGAACCGAGCTACTTTCGATGCGCTCGGTCAGCGAGCTCTCACATCCGCTTACAGAACCGCTATAGCGATTCAAGGTAAGCCTGAATCGTGTCACGGCTAATTGTCGCGACCGTTTGACCGAGTTCTCGTTTGAACCCATTCTCTTCCCAGACACGGAGGCCACGAGCAGCCGAGGTCCAGGAGAGAACAACGTATGAGAACCGCACTTGCCTTCTGGCGGGGCTGCCAGAGGCCCCCTTCATCGCTAACCACAGTCTTCCACCGTCCAGCCGAAACCAGCTGGCTTCGCGTCTTCCTGATGTTTGCCCTGGGCTTCATCGTCTTCACAAAATCTTCTGGCGCCTATGGCTGCAACCGCCCAGAACCTCGGACCTCTCCGCAGTTCGGGCAGGCGGTCCAAGGGCAACAGGCGACCACCGTCGAAGGCACCGTTCTCAACTTGCTCGATGAGCGGGCCCGAACACAATCGCTCTCACGACGGGCCGGCTGCGCATTGCAATGGCGATCGAGTTCGGTTAACCCAACAAAGAAATGGGTGATCTACCATGTTCCCTGGCGAAACCATTGCCTCCGGTGCCGCGCCGGTCTGTCCCGATTGCGGAGTGAGATTAGATCTCAAAGTACTCCAGAGTGCCGCAGGGCTTTACATCGGCGCGAGGTGTGATTGCGGCCCTTACAGCCGTGAGTCTGGGTATTTCTTTTCTCGTGATCGTGCTGCGAATGCTCTTCAGAGTGGCGGTTTCGTGCGTTGACTCCAAGAGCTGTCTGCGAATTTGACCGAGTTCTAATGCCGGGATACAACCGCACCACTGGAAAGGAACCCCGGCTATGCCAGATCGCTTTTGCGTAACCCGCCAGACGGCAAACCAGTTTTTGAAGCTGTTCGTCAATCGACTCGCCTACGGAATTCAACAAGACAAACCGCTTTCAGACGGAACGTTCCCGTACATAAAGCAGAAGCGACCGCGCGATTCCGACGCGGTGCCGATGCACTTGAACGGGGACATCACCATCAACCTCTATGCCATCAACCCGCAAACCCAGAGTTCGAAGTGGGTTGCCATCGATGCAGATTACGGGATCGCTCGAAGCGCTGTTCCAGTTGCAGTGGGAACTTAAGCAAGACGGCGTGGATGCGGCGCTTGAACAATCGCGCCGTGGCGGTCACCTCTGGGTTTTCGGAGACAGGCCGCTCCTGGCGTCCCGATACCGTATTTATATCTACAATCTCGCGCTCCGTCTCGGAGTTCCCGTGAAG
The DNA here is from genome assembly GCA_965276885.1 of Granulicella sp. Taxonomy (GTDB): domain Bacteria; phylum Acidobacteriota; class Terriglobia; order Terriglobales; family Acidobacteriaceae; genus Granulicella. Next base: position 1,395,464 of record OZ255702.1, read on the forward strand.
GGCGTGGGATTCAGAGTTCGACCGAGATGCCGGGAGCATCAGCACCTGGCCAAGCGCTACGTGCTGCGGGGTGTCGAATCTGGTGGGGCCGTCATCGACATGGGACGGGCTGTGCTTACCTGTAATCGGATGGAAAGCCGCTCCCCCCTGTCTGCAGTCCATAGACTCCATTGCGGTGAACGGACGTCATGCGATCTTCGTCGCCGAGAGCTTCGTTCGCATCGAGATGATGCGCACTGTGCATACCTACGAGTTGGCCATCACGCGCCATGAGCTTATCGTTGTGCCGGGGCGCACGCGTCCAGAGATCCCCTCAGCCCTGCTATTTCACGGGCGGGACGGCGTGCTTCCTCTTGACCTCTGGAAGCAGGAACACCAGGCGGTACGCAGCGAACTTGCTCCTACGTTCTACAGTAGGGCCGGTGAGATGATTCGAGCCCCGGCTCATTTTGAATTGACTATTCGTAGGATTACGGCTGCCGTTTGCTGTATCGGCTGCCGGCACACGCATATCGGGAGGCAATCATTTGCATGAAGGCTCGATCTGCAATGTTACTGGTGAGGCGACTTGTTCTTGACGGCACTCAACAGAATGCGACATCCCGGTACTTTCATCGGGATGCCTTCTAAACACGATCTCAATTGTGTTGCCCTACGTCAGTGTTTGCTCGCCGGGAAGTATGGGCGCAGATTGGCGGACAGCATTCGGTCGAGCATGCGATCTGAAAGGAGTCTGATGAGTCGGACGATCATCGCCGTACTGCGACCGATGGTGTAGCGAGTACGAGGCCGTCTGCTGGTGATCGCATTCGCAATGACACGGCTTGCGTCTTCGGGAGACGCTCCTCCGGCAGTGGATGCCTGCGCCTGCGCAACAACCGCATGCATCAGCGCGGCATAGCGTCCACGCTGCTCATCTGTCATTCCTCGAACAATCTGTTCGCCACGATGATCGACCTGCCCGAGCATTGCGGTGGTGACAGCACCCGGTTCAATCACGACAACCTTTACGCCGAGTGGCCCCAGTTCGCGGCGTAAAGAATCGCTTACTGCTTCAAGGGCGAACTTCGTACCCGCGTAGGGACCATACGTCGCCATGGCTACCTTGCCTCCTACGGAGGAGATGTTGACGATGGTGCCGCGGCTTTCTATGAGCGCGGGCAGCAAAGCCTGCATCACTGCGACATGGCCGAAGAGGTTGACGTCGAACAGGCGCCGCCAATCTGATAATGGATAGGTTTCGAGCGGCGCATTCACGGCCATGCCTGCATTGTTGACCAACGCGCGCAACCGACGACCCCCGGGGTCGTCGGCTATGCGCTGCACGAGTGCTGCTATACCTGCCTCGTCCGTGATGTCGAGCAGGATGGGTTCCAGATTTGCGGCACGTATAACATCGGCATCCTCGTTGCGCCGGACACCGGCGAGCACGTGAAAGCCGCGCCGGGCAAGTTCGCGCGCTGTAGCGGCACCGATCCCGCTGGAAGCACCGGTAACGACAACAAGTTCCTGTAGGGTGGGTAGATTCTTCATACTTTCGTTACTTTCTTTGCGGTGGAAGGGGCAAAGTGCGCGGCAAGCAACTTCGTCCGTTGTTCAAGTACGTCCATGGAAGGCTGATCCGCAAATAATCCATCCAGTGCGAGTAGGAAGACTTCGGCGCTCGCCTGGTCGCCAAGTATGGTGGCGACGCATTGGTGAACAATCTTGCGGTAGAGTGCATCGTTCTCTGCGTCGATCAGGGCACAGGTTTCGAGGAACTCGCTTCCCATGGAGGTGCTGACCATCTCCGCCCAGGGCTCAAGCGCCATCAGGCGGCAAACCTTTACCAATCGGTCATAGGAGCTGCCTGGCCCTTCAGTGGCCAGCTTTGCCGCAGGTTGCCGGGAGAGCAGCCAATCTGCAAAAACCGCCTGGTAAATCTCTTCTTTGTTTTTGAAGAGCCGATAAAGCAACGTGCGCGAAAGGCTGGCCCTTCTCGCAATATCCTCGAAGGCCGTCTTTGCATACCCGAAGTTGAGAAAGCACCAGCGTGCGGCAAGCAGTATCTTTGCTCTTCGAGTGACGGCTTCGTTCTGTGTTAGCTCCCGAGCCATGTAAGACAATTGTGACAATAAATGCTTCTTATGTCAACATGGTGCAAATTAGGTTTAAAGAGAGGTTCTCAGACCTTTCTCTTCGGTGAGAGCAAACAAGAAGGCCACAAATACGGCCCGGTGCCGCAGATGCCGTGAAGACTCGAGCACACCAGAACCGATTGATTCTTGCCCGATTGCACAGAGATAAGTTCTCATAAACGCCGATCTCGTTAGCTACCCGGGAAAGACGGTGCGCGGCAGTTTCAGCTTGTCATAGTGCCGGCGCGCCGTCCCCTCGGCGACCCACTTCCTTCGGATACTTAGTCCTTCGGATACTTAGAGGAATTCTCAGCTTCAACCCCGGCGCTCTTTGGAGCGCCATTTCATTTGGAGGTTAGGATGGCGATTCAGGAAGAAAAACTTACGCTCAACCCGCAGCTCTGTTTGCTCAGCTAGCAGATCCGTTCGATCCGTCCGAGATCAAGTGGCCGGTGACGCACACAACTCAGGATGGCAGCCGTGGCGCCGTCAGCGCTTTGCGGACCCGCGGGCATATACCGACCGCCTCAATCAGATCTTCACACCGATGGGTTGGACTCGGAGCTATACCGTCGCAAAGGTCGAGGGAGTCAGTCGTTTCAAGCGAGACAAGATCATCGTGACAGGCAAAGTCCTGGTCACATGCTCGCTCACCATCCATGGCCTTGGCTCCCATACCGGCGGTGGGGGAGGAGTGGGCTGACGATGAGAACGCGATGACGAGCGCCGAAACTCACCCAGCCGCCTCTCCTCATTACTGGTGAGCACGACAAAGGGTATGCTCCGGGCCTCGACTGTGCCGAACTCGGGAATGGAAAGCTGCCATGCGGACAGGATCTGGAGCAGCATCGCCTCGAATCCGTCGTCAACCTTGTCCAGCTCATCGATGAGCAGAACACACGGGCGTTCGCATTCCAACGCCCGCATCAAGGGTCCAGGCCGGAAGAAGTCACGGCCCTTCAGGTTCGCTTGCAGGACTTGCCAGTTCTCATGCTGCCCCTTCGAAAACTCCATATAGAGGCGCTGCAATCCCTCATCGAAGCGCCCAATCGCCTTGTCTTCGCTCACGCCTCGGTAACACTGCAGCCGCTCGACGTGCGTTCCCGCCGCCGCAGCAACCGAGATCGCAAGTTGCGTCTTCCCGGAACCCGCAGGTCCCTCTAACAAGAGTGGCTTCTTGAGTTTAGCTGCGAGAAAGACCACCTGGGCCATCACCGGATCGACGAAGTAGCCGGTCGCCGCCAACTTTACGGAGAGCTCCGCGAGGGAATTAAACATCGCTTGCCTCCGCATTGGCTGCCGTGCTCGGCGGGATATCCAAGAGTCGTATGCGGCGCGCGCGAGGCGCTTCTTTTGCGACGTGAATCGCCCGGCTCCACAAATCAGCCAGACTCGTCAGCCACACCGTAACGAACAGAACGAGCAGCAGTTGGGCCGGAAGAACGTCCGCGTAAGCCTGCCAGACGGCGACTCCATATCTGAAAGCCACGAAGAGATCGAAAGCGGTCATAGCGGCCGCGATAACCAGGTATTTCCGTTCAGAGCCATTCACCCGCAATGGACACCAGAGGACGTCAGGGTGGGAATTTGACGGAGATCGCAAACAGACCAACATGCCGTATCGCCGAATAGGCCGGCGCATTGAGGACCAAAGGAGAGTAGATATGGCGCTACTGCAGATGCCGGAGTGGATGCAGGTGTCGGACCCCTTGCTTACCGCTGACGAGGTCGCGGTGAGCTGAACGTGACCAGAGATTGGGTTTGGGACCACTCGTCTCGGCGATTGCCTTACCTGCCGGTGATCCGCATGAGCGACGGCGCGCTTCGCTACCGCGCCAGTCAGATTGACGAGTTTGTCAACGAGCGGGAGCGCGCCTCCGTTTTGCGTCGCAAGCGGCGGTAAACTGATTGCGGCCCGCTTATTCCCCCACACAGAATTTGAGGAATAGATGGGAACTTCCTACCAAAAAGGATGGGTCCGGCTTCGCGGAAAGAAGTGGTACGGCTACTTCCAGAACGGTGCTTGACCCCACAACCAATGAGCGAGCAGTATCGCCTGATGATCCCGAAGCCTTCATGTTTCCAGGGCGGAGGGGGCAATTCATCGATCCGAGCAACTACCGCAAGCGCGTCCTGCATAAGCTGGCTGGAGAACTGAGATTGCCGAAGCTGACCTTCCAAGTCATCCGCCGCACGATTGCAACACTGGCCCAGAAGAAAGGCACGGTGAAGAATGTCCAGGGTATGATGCGCCACTCCCGTGTGGCGACGACGACCGACGTCTACATGCAGGAGTTGCCGGAGAGTGTGCGAGCGACGATCAACTCGATCCATCAGGAGCTGGTGGGCACTTTGAACCAACCGGCTTCAGCTCAGCCGGGAACGGTGCAGCTCGTGAACTGACAGCCGTTACAGCAGCAAAGAATTGTGCTGAAGACGATCGAGAAGGAGGGAGAACGCAAACTTGGAAGCTTTGGCGCTGAGGCAGTTTTGCAATTTGCTGCCAAACTGCTGAGAAGCCATTGGAGGGGTGTCTGCTAAGTTGCTGAAATGATTGGTGGACCTGATCGGGATCGAACCGATGACCTCTTCCATGCCATTTCGGCAACGTAACGCAACTCATTGAAACTGAATGCCACAGACCGCACTGTGCGCTACTGATCACACAAAAAAACGCTGTTATTGGACCCTTATTGGACCCTGAGATCTAGCTGTATTTTCGAGTGCCCTGTTATGCAGTTTTCTTCACTTGCGCAAATCTGTGGGGTCGCAGAGAACCCCGAGGCCAAGCTGAGAGACCCGCCCTCTTTGCCGCACGCGAATTGTCGCTGAGTGATAAGGCGATTTGTCACGAATCCAGGTGCTCTCCAAGCACGAGCGGCACGTAGCTCCGCGCGTCTGCCAGAAGCTCCTTTCGGGATGCGCCAGCTTTGGCGCGAAGCAGCAGACCCTGCATCAGGTCGATGAGCGCACGGCCTCGCACCTTGGCCGGAGGGGTGCGCGTCAGCTTCCCAGCCTTCATCTCCCGCTCGAATCTCTGCGCCAGAACAGTAGCGCTCGCCGCGAGCCCCTGCGCAGCGTAGGAACGGATCTCTTTCACGCGCTCCGATTGCCCCAAGACTGCAGCGGCCATCATGCAGCCGCTGCGAGGCTCGGCGGTGGCATTGTTCACAGTAGCCTCACAGAACGCTCTCACTGCCTTATGGATGTCCGGCTCCGACTGAAACGCCGCGATCATCGGAGCTCCATACGTCATCAAATAGCGCTCCACCGCCTTGAGCAGCAACGTGGGCTTGTCTCCAAACTCCCGATACAGCGCTGGTTTCGTGACGTGCACGGCGCGCGCAATCCGTTCTACGTCCACTCCCTCATACCCATGCTCCCAGAACATCTCCACGGCACGGTCAAGTGCATCTTCAGGCCGAAAGGCCTGTGGACGCCCCGGGGCACGCTTAACGGAATTTAATACCATAAAGTATGCAACTCCTTGCAACCAACCTGTATATAGCGTACTCTAAAGTACGTAAAACAGCAAGACAGCAGAGATAAGGAGAACAGCATGGACCGGCTCAAGGGTAAGATCGCACTTATCACCAGCGGCATCGGTGCAGCGACTGCAAGGCTTTTTCAGGCAGAAGGGGCCACGGTGATCGTGACCGGCGCAAGCGAAAACAGCATGAACGCAGCCAGGCAGTCCATGCCGGGCATCGAGGTTGTTCACTCAAATGCAGGCGATACACAGGCAGCCAAGCAGCTCGTCCAGTACGTCGCCGAAAAGCATGGGAAGATCGACGTTCTGTTTGTCAACGCAGGGATCGCCCGGGTAGCGGCCGCTGCAGACACAGAAGAGAGGCAGTTCGATGAACTGTTTGCGACCAACGTGCGTGGCCCTTATTTTCTGCTCAAGCATGCCGTTCCGGTCCTCTCAGAAGGTGCTTCGGTCATTCTGACCTCTGCCACCGCCGCTCTTCGGGCAGTTCCCGGCCTCAGTGCATACAGCGCCAGCAAGGCCGCGTTGCGCTCTCTTGGCATCACGCTCGCGGTGGAGCTCGCGCCGCAGAAGATCCGGGTAAACACCATCACTCCCGGACCGATCAATACGCCGATCGGCGGAAAGATGGGTCTGAAGTCGGAACAGATGGCGGGCTTCGGTGAGATGATCGCGCGTGTCCCGCTAAAACGGCCCGGAGAAGCTGACGAAGTGGCTGCCGCTGCCCTTTACCTCGCCTCGGATGACTCTCGCTTCACCACCGGAACAGAACTGGTCATCGACGGCGGTCTCACTCTCCTCTAAACCTTGCTGATTTCAACCTCAACCGAAAGGAAAAAGCCATGCCAACCCTGCTTGCTCTGGATGTGAGCCCTCGCGGAGATCGGTCGATCTCGCGCGCCCTCGGAAAGCACTTCGTCGAACACTGGCAAGCTCGCAACCCAGGTAGCACTGTGATTCATCGCGACCTGAACGCCTCGCGCATCCCCTACATGGACGGCGATTGGATCGCGGGTGTGTATGCACCCCCGGACGTGGAGCGCACCCCCGAAATGCAGAAGGCGCTTGCGCTCTCGACCGAGTTGATCGCCGAGCTGCAGGCTGCTGATGTCCTCTTCATCAGCACGCCCATGTACAACTTCACCATCCCCGCTGTCCTCAAGTCGTGGCTTGATTATGTGGTGCGGCCTCACTTCACCTTCCGCCTCGCCCCCGGTTGGCCCGGTATGTTGGAGAACAAGAAAGGCAGGCTCATCGTGGTGTCGCGCGACAGTTACGTTGCAGGCGAGCCGAGTGAGGCGGATGATCTCGTGACACCAGTCTTGCGCAAAGCACTTAGCTTCATGGGAATCAACGACCTGGCCACCGTGCGGGCAGGAGGAAGCCTCGCCGTAAACCTCGGTAAGGTCCGCATTGAAGATCACCTGGAGAAATATGCGCCTGACGTTGCAGCGCTGGCGGAAAGCTGACCGAAGCTTTGAACGACGATCCACCATCAACCAGGACCGCAGGAGAAAAGCATCATGTCCATCATCGACCTCGTAGATCCACAGCTTGACCCCACCCGGATTGGCGTCATGGGCGAGAGTGCCGGGGGTGGATTAGCCGCAAGTCTCGCCCTGATGGTTCGTGACCGCGGAGAATCTTACTCGCCTACAATGCTCACGACTCGGAGCTTGCGTGGAGACGGTCATTCGATCTCCTAAGTGGGCTTTGACCTCAGGAGAAAATGATCGAAAACAGGTGCGTCAATTGTTGATTACAGGCCGAGTCACTCATTGAATTAGCCCAATTCTGTTGTGGGTCCAAATCGGCCCCTCGCATCCCGAATACCGGCGAAAGTATTGATGTGGTCTGCTCGTAATCCGATTTAGTCGATCCTTGGCGGCATCATCGATCACTCAATCTAGATAAGCACCATGACTTCTGCCGTGACAGCTAATCGATAACGCGTAACTTGTTGATATTTGGCGTGCCGGATGGCTCCCTGAACGCCTTTTGGTAGCGTTGGCAATGGTTATTGGTCCATTATCGGACCCACGACCCTTACCCTTCAAACCTCTGCGCTACACACCTACCAGACCTCTACTTTTGGGCAAAGGTCGCGGGTCCGAATAGCCAAGGTGTTGGGTATTTTTTTTAGGGGTATGACTGTATACGCAAAGGTACGCAGGAGCCGCAATTCAAACGATGAAGGTCGGAATGAGAGAGCTCCGCGATAATCTCGCTACCCTGCACGTCGTCGCTAGCCAACCACCCGATTGGACCATCAACTCCCGCGCACCGCTCGTTCGCGCGCACTTCGACTCATCTTGAGCAAGGCGGTGAACACACGCATGCAAACACGATTTCTCGCATCGACGGTCGCTCCTGGCGCCAACGCTACCCCATGGCTCGAATCGGCTCCGCATAACTTCTATGCTTGCTGCAACCTTCCCATGCACACCGCAGGCGCTCCCCTGAAAGGCCTCGCTCAGGAGAGCGCCATCCCATTTCGTGGCCAGTCAGCCGCGCCAGCTCACCGAAAGCAGCTTTTGATCCCCATACTCTCACCGCGCTAGCGGCTTACTGCAAATCACCGTATCCGCACTGCTCCGCACCCACAGCATCGGAGTAAGAGAAGTCCTCGCCGCAGAGCACTGCCGATACGACACTAGAGATTTATCACTCGTTGAGAGCCCTTGATTCGAGGCAAATGTGATGTAAGAGAAATGCGTTTTAAACTGGTAATGCGGATTGGGTCTCGGGAGCAACCGACGGGATGAAGGTGAGAGTCAGATTAGGGCTGAGTTGGCGTCTTCAAGAGCATGGGATGAGAAGTGTAAGGTAGTTGCTGTGAGAATCCCTAATGCCATCGTCTCAAAGGTAAACTGCGCATAGCTGAGTACAGCAGTGAGGGCACCGGTGTTCGCGTAATGGATGTTCAGGAGCGGAGCGAACACTGGACCCTTGAGTGCAAGTATGAGCGCCGACGTGATGCCGAATCGGGCGAGAGGCGTGGGCGCCAGCTTCTGGCGGATAGCAAGGCCGATCACAAGGGCGGCGATGACCGGCTCGAAGAAGGTAAGGTAGGCGGGCAGAAGAATGTGCCAATCATAGGGAAGGCCGTACCGCTGTTGGCCTTCCCGTGCTTGCGTGAAGTGGATCACGCCTGCGAAAGCGTAATTGGCGAATGGCTTTACGAGGAGGCCAGCGATTGCGCCAAGCAGGGCGGCGGCAAGAGGTTAGACATCAAACTGCGCTCCCGGCGGGTCCAGCTTTCCACGCCTATCGCGATGACGGCCAACGGAACCAGCTTTGGTATGTTGTCGAGGAATGGATACAGCGTGAAGTTGCTGAGATTGATAAATTCCATGAATGGGTCTCGGAAGAAAGTCTCATGAATGGTCGCGAGAAGGAGAAACATGATCAAGCAGCGGGGACTCAAGCTACGCTGGCGAATGGTTTCGGGAAGATGTGCTGAGAGGAACATGGCACCTATTACGGAGAGGATTTCGTCCGGCAATCTTGCCCAGCCTGTATGGGGGGAAGTTGTACGGGTATGGAACGTGTAATCCCTGAAGAACTCCTGCGTGAACGCTCAGCGACAATACCATTGTGACGATCGATCCGACAATGAGGATCGGCCATGAAACGTGCTTCATAGGCTTGTTCATGCAAGATTTTATCAAATGAATGCCGAGGCGACCGCAGGTGGTTCTTACTCAGACCACTCGCCGTGCAGCTCTAAACGAAGCTCTTCCACATCGAGTTCTCCAATCTCCGAGAGGTGAAGCAGATTTTTCTAACAAGCTTCTCTCGGCCATGCGCTATGAGTTTGGTGGCCATCTTGCAAAAAAATCCGGGCAGGCCAACCAAGCACTCGAAGGTGTTCTTCGACGGCTGGATTGCCACGCAGGAGTTCGTCCATATGTTTCTTCCCAGAACCACAGCTTCGACCTGCAGGAATACGTGAACGACCTGCCAGCTGCTCGAGCCAAGCCAAAGATAGATGCATCCCGTACAGGTCTTGATACTGGAGCCGTTCCGGAAGTTGTGTTCCGGCTATGTCACAACTGGCGCCGAGGTCTTCATAACTTTCAATGCTATCGGCGTATGCACAAACCGAAACGACGTGGCGCCTGCCGCATGAGAGTCGATGCTTCCAACACTTAGCCGTCTCCAACACCAAAATGTGCGCGCGGTCATCGCGGTCCTTTGACTACTGGTTCTGGGCACTACGGTCGTTGGGAGTGAAGCTGGCCCCGGGGACGTTCCCTTGAGGTGGATAGGCTGGAAGTGGGTGGGGAGCCTTCAGGATCTGAGGCGGCCTCAACGTCAGCTGCTTGAGTGCAGTTCTCACCGCGACCTCTAGTTCCAGATCTCTGTGCGTCACAGCTTCGTCGGGTGGTGGCTCGACAGGAATGTCCGGCGCAACGCCCTCGTTTTCGATGACCCAGTGTCCGTCGAGAGAAGCCAGCGAATCTTTCGGGATAGTGAAGGGCGTCCCATCCATCAAAGTCCAATCGCGATTAATGCCTTGCACTCCGCCCCAGGTTCGCTCGCCAACCAGTTTCCCCAGGTTGAACTTGCGAAAGAAAAAGGGGAACTGGTCGCCGTCGGAGGCTGATCCGTAATTTGTAATCGTAACCATTACCCTGGGTGCCGTTGCTGTAGGTAGAGTGCCCAAAGCCTCTTCGCGGTTCACGAAAACACCGGCGAGCTCGCGCCGCAAAACATCCAGCACGGACTGGCTTGTGAACCCGCCGCCGTTCCAGCGGACGTCGAAAATCAAGCCCTCTTTATCCCGCTGCGGGTAGAACTGACGCACGAAGTCTGCTGCACCCTCCGCACTGAAGTTGGTGACGAAGATATAACCCAGGCGGCCATGAGAGAGCCGATCGACCTCGCTGCGGTTATGCTCGACCCAGTCGTGGCGTCGAAGTCTTGTATCGTCCGTCAACGGTTGCACTTTGATCTCGCGGGGGGGGCCGGATGGACCAGGACCAATCGTCAAGGTCACCTCTGAGATTAGTCCTGCGAGCAACTTGTCCGGATCTTCCGGAAATCTAAGCTCCCGTCCGTTCACTGCCAACAGGTAATCCCCTCCCTTTACGTCAAGTCCCGGCATGCCGAGGGGACCGCGCATTGAGGCCCGTGTCGCATCGCCAGCGTAGACCTTGGCGAAACGATAACGCCCGGATGCGCTGTCGAGCGTGTAGTCCACTCCCAACAGTCCGGTGTGGACCGGGGGACGTACATCCGCTTCGATTCCAGGGTCTATAAAAGTGTGGGAGCTGGCCATTTCGCCTTGCATTTGTACAAGGAGATAGACAAAGTCATCCGGCGAACTTACGAAAGGCAAGAGTTTGGCATATGCGTCGTGTACGGCTTGCCAATCCGTGCCGTTCATTACCTTGCTGAAGAAGACGTCACGATCCAGCCGCCAGGCGTTCTCAAACATCTCGGCCCATTCCTGCCGAGGATCGACAATAGCGGTCAGAGCCGAAAGACTCAGCGGCGCCACATTCGGAGTTCCGGCGGTTGTACTTGCGATTCGCCATTCCCCTTGGCGATGAAAGGCAACCGCGGCCCCGTCGCCGGAAATACTGAAGTTTTCAAGGTCGTCCGTTACGACTCGATCGTTGAAAGTCTCAAGGTCCAGCGCATGCAGTTCGCTCTTACCACCAGCGATGTTGCCGTCGATCAACTGTATCGGCTTGGTTTGATAAAAGAGGGCTGAAGGACGAGCCTGAAGCGAGACGATCGTCGCCGGAACAACCGGTAGAGCCACAGCTCGTAACATGAATCCCTCAAGATCGATGCGAACCGAGTGATCGCCTGCCGGGGCATTCTGCGCTGCTATTGGCGTCACCGCAGGTCTGTCATGGTCGAGAGCAACGGCATAGAGACCATCCGAGTTTACGGTAGAGATCAAATTCTCATCGTCGCGGTCCGAGACAGACGGCTGCTCGTTCCGTTGTGAGATAAAGACGAAATAATGGCCGTCTGGGGTAAAAACGGGACCTCGGTCGCTTTCCATCGGCGAGCTGACAATGGTGTCCCGACCAGTAGACAGATCATAGAAGTGGATCGCGCGGAGCTGCGTGGAACGCTGTGTGCTGTATGCAACCCAGCGGCCGTCCGGAGAAAATGTGGCGTCTCGAATCTCCGCATAGGGATCGAAAGCGATTTTCTGGGTAGAACTGCCATCAAGATGGATCCACCACAGCGAGTGGTTGGCACCCGGAACGAGGAAGCTGTCACCTTGCGGGGACCAGAGCGGCGTGTAGAAGTAACCGCTTGGAAAATGGGTCAAGATCCGTTCAGAACCACCTTTCGCGGGGCGAATAGCGAGTTGTTGACTTCCACTGCGATCGGTTTCGTAAGCGATCAACCGACCGTTGGGAGACCAAGAAGGGTGGTCTTCGTCTGCTCCGGGCGTGTTGGTCAGCTCTTCTGCTTGCGATGTTTTGGAGAGGCGAAACAAATCGCCGCGCGCAGAGAGCAGGATCGACTCTCCGTGAGGTGAAAGCGCATAGTCGATGCGGCCCATCGCGTCGGTCACCCGCGCAAATCTTCCTGCGGCCACGACGTGAATGCGCAGAGGCTCACTGTCATCCTTGAACTCGACTTTCACCTCGCGCAACGCCTCAGAGGGCAGGTCCATGGCGAAAAGGTGACCACCCTGCTGAAAGGTGATGGTCGACGCATTGAGCGAGGGCCAGTCCACATCGTAATCAGCAAAATCCGTAAGCTGCCGGAAAGAATGAGTGTCCAGATCATAACTCCAGATGTTCTGCCGGAAATTCTTGCCCCTGTCGGAGACAAAATAGATCTTCCGGCCAAACCACATGGGATCAGTGTCGGTTCCTTTCCACTCCGTCAGGCGCGTGAGCGCATGAGTGTCAAAGTCGTAGGTGTAGATATCCTGCTCCTGGCCGCCGAGATAACGCTTCCGCAGCTCCAAGTTTCGGAAGATGCGGTTATAGGCAATCGCATGCCCCCCTGGAGCAAAGGACATTCTACCGGCCCGGTCTAAAGGTAGTTGCTCCGCGAGACCGCCCGAGATCGGTACAGAGAAAGCTCTCACGAGCTTTGTCACGGGGGCCGCGCGATGGGACAGGAAGACCACCTGCCGGGAATCTGGGGTCCAGGCGACAACCATCCCTCCATCAGCAAAGCGGCTCGCCTCGTAAGTGAGCCGCTTTGGTTCGCCGCCGCCCGATGGCACCACGTAGACATCACGGAGTCCACCATTTCGGCACGTGTAGGCGATCCAGTTTCCGTCTGGAGAAAAGAGCGGCGTTGTCACGACACAAGCGTCGCGGGTCAGGTGCTGTGCCAAACCACTGCTAAGCGGTGCCTTCCATAGTCCTCCATAAGCGACGAACGCGATTTCGGTCTGACTAGCTGTTGGGTAACGCATCAGGGGCGTAGCATGCGCCCCAACTGTCCATGCAAAAGCGAGGACCGCAGCAATCGAAGTTTTTATCATCGTCCACCATCCTACGGACTCTACGACTGATACGGATGCAAATGTCTAGCCGACATACCTACTCCAAAATATAAGATCGGGATGTCAACTGATTCCTTGTGGATGTTTGCTCATCGTGAAGATCGAGTCCATATTGAGCTGTAATCCAAACCCCAGAAGGTCAAGATGCGAGTAGGGCCACTTGTAAAGTGGCCCTACGACAAACTCGGCCCTCTAGAAAATCGATGTAAGGGCGTTTTGCGGGGAGTCGTACTTATGAAACCAGGCAAGTGTTGCCGCGATGATCGCAGTGCTCTGCGACGGTCGTGTGCGCAAATCTCCATGGCCTGTGCCTGGTGCTCTTAGCAGCGCCGTTGGTATGTCTCTAAGCTGAAGAGCATCGTACATTTGAAGCGTCTCATCGATCGGCGTTCGATAATCCTGCTCACCCACGATAAACAGCGTTGGTGTCGTTACCGAGCCAACCAACGAAAGTGGCGAGTGCGCCCATAGCTCTTTCTCGCGCGCCCAAGGCTCACCTCCATAAACTAAGGGAGCCGCAAGGTACTGATCTGTTGTGAGAGACTCACTCATTTCGTTGATCACGGGCTTCTCTGCTGCTGCGGCCCGGAAGCGACTTGTCTTTCCCGTGATCCATGCCGTGAGTTCCCCTCCAGCAGAACTGCCAGTCACAAAGAGCCGATCAGGATCGACAAGACCCTGGCGAATAGCTTGGTCGACAAGGCTCATTGCGTCGTCGTAAGCCAATCCAGGAAAATCGTGGTTCGCGGGTTCCGAGAAGGCCGAGCCATAGGAGATCGATCCGCGGTAGTTCCCGTAAACAACCACGTAACCTGCAGTTGCGAACAACTGGTATTCGCTTGACCAATCTGGACCATCATCTCCAAATGGTCCTCCGTGCAAAGCCAAGATCATCGGGAGTTTATTCTCCCCTGTGCTTCCGGGGGGCAGCAGCGCCCACCCCTCCACAGGGGTACCGTCCGCACTGGATCGCGCTTCAAGATGTAATAGTTTGCCAAGCTGCCGCTGCCTCAGAAACTGGTTTAAAGACGTGAGCTGTTCCGCTGCTCTGTCGTGATCCTGCAGCATCAGCTCATTCGGACCATCTGCGCTCTCACCGGAATAGGCAATAATTCCGGTGTGCGAGATTGAGAATGTACCGCCTATTCCGGAGGCAAGTATTTTGCTGTGGCCTTCCAGATCGAAAAGCGCTACATGAGAGATCCCGTGATCAGCAAACTTCGCGTAGACACCATGCGCATCTGGTGCCCACGTTGCGCCTGAGAGGTCCCGATCCAGATCGGCCGCAAGCTGGTGTGGTTCCGTTCCGTTCGCACGAATGACATAGAGGTCGCTTCGCGTGTAACTCACCAGCCGGCTCGGAGTTCTGATGTAGGCGATCCAGTTGCCATCTGGACTGGCTTTGGGTGCGGAAAAACTGTCGTTTTCCTGGGTTAGCTTCGTGGCGTGGCCCGACATGTCAGTCTTGTAGATCGCCGGTACGGGATACATACGCTCGTGCCCTGGGCGTCGATCCGAAGTGAAAAGCAGTATTTTGCTGTCCGGCAACCATGCCGGGTCGCCGTCATCGAAGGGTTCACTTCCCACCTGTCGCACGACGCCGTTCACCGTTGAAAGCACGAAGAGGTGACGGTGTCCGCTCCCGCTCTGCAGCCACTCGCCACCATCCTCGCGGTAGTGCGCAGATTGGGTTATCTGTACGGGTGCGGCCCATTGAGCACCTGCAGGCTTGTCGAGATCGCCTTCGGCGGTATCCACTGCCTGCTGCAGAAACGACGGAGCATCCTTTTCCGGAACGAAAAGAGTGAACGCCAACGACTTGCCATCCGGGGACCATACCAGGGTTCCCGGGGAGGAGGGCACTGCAAAATTCCGAACGACCTCAAGCGTGTCACCGCGAAGCAACTGCACGGTGCTCCTCCCTGAGCTGCCGTTGACAACGGCCAATGTTTGGCCATCCGGAGACCATGAGGGCCCACTGATGTGCGGTAGCGCCACTGGAACTCGGGCATTAGGCAACCGAACGATCCAGAATGTTCGATCGAATCTATCATGTTGTATCTCGATGGCACTCACGCTATACACGATTGCGTGACCGTCGGGACTCATCTGCACATCGCCAACCGATTGCAGATGCTGAAGGTCAGCGAAGCTGAATCGTTTCGCAGGCGCAACCGTCTGCGCATGCATCACGAAGGACAGTGGAAGAAGGACCAAGCCGAGGACAATGCGAGACCGTCCGCGTTGCGTTGATAGATGAATGACAAAGCTAAGAATATCTAGTCCTCTACTGGAAGTCGCGCCGACGATCGCAGCACTGTTTCCCTGTAGCTTGTTCATTGTGCCTATACCTTTCTGTTGTGGGCTCCGCTGGTTGCACCCTGGCAAGACAAATGCATCGGCATCCAAGATGTCCTGAGTCAGCGGGGACGCAGCGATATTGACTTTCTCCGTCGCGTGAAACGAAACGTATTGGGCGGTATCCTTTGCGAAAAGCAGGTCGGGTGCCCAGTTCTGCGAAATATACAGGCACTTTTCAAAGAATCGCAGCTTCACCAAGTAGACCGTTATCCACAGCCACCAGGCGAGAAGCCGGAAAAGTGACGCCCCATGATTTGCGCGACACCCGTACGACGCCCACTTGCCGCCAGCTGACCGACCGTTGTGAAGATGAACGGCTGTAGAGTTCCGCCTCATCTGGGATGGTTGGCCATGAACTGGAGGATCAGGTCTGCAATCTCGTCAGTTTTTTCGTCCAGCGCGAAGTGCCCGGTGTCGAGCAGGTGGATGTCCGCATTCGGAAGATCGCGTCTATAGGCTTCCGCACCCGGAGCGATGAAGGAAGGGTCGTTCTCGCCCCAGACTACGAGAGTCGGAGGCTGGTTGTCACGAAGCCAAGCCTGCCATTTTGGGTAGGACGCGACGTTGGTCCGGTAGTCGTAGAGCAGGTCTGCTTGAATCTCGCGCTGACCGGGCCGCGAAAGATCGGCATACTCGCTTATCCAGGTATCCGGATCGTAGCGATCCGGATGGGACGTGCCGGCGAGATGTCGCACCTTGGTGGCTTCGAACGAAAGAAAGGCGTTCAGCACCTCAGGATGAGCGTTGGGATCTGCCCAGTATTCCGCGATCTTGGTCCATTTGGCTCCAAGGCCCACTTTGTAGACGTTGCCATTCTGAATGATAAGCGCATGCAGTCGATCGGGGTGCGCCAGAACAATGCGAAAGCCGATCGGTGCGCCGTAATCGTGAAGGTAAAGGGTGTAATTTGTGATTTTCAGCTTCTCAAGAAAATCACTCATCGTCTGGGCAAGATGATCGAACGTGTAAGTGTAGGTCGGCGAGGGCGCATCGCTCAAACCGAATCCGGGATAATCCGGAGCGATCAAATGATATTTCGTCGCGAGCAAGGGAATGAGCTTGTCAAACTCGCGCGAAGAGGACGGGAAGCCATGCAAGAGCACGATGGTCGGGGCGTTCTCAGGACCGGCTTCCCGGTAGAAAATCCCAACGCCGTCGACCAGCACACGACGATAGGTCGTCGTTGCGTTTGTCGATGGGATTGACGCGGCTTGTGCCGCACCTGCAAAAAGAGTAGCGGTAAGGACGTATTTCGATAGGCGGCTCAATGAGATGCTCCTTTTAGTCGATGAGGTAGCGCACCGCCTTCGTTACGACGAACACGTCGAGCATTCCTTACAGATCAACCAGCGTCGAAAGTTTGGCGCGCGGCTGAAGACGGCCAGGACTGAGGTTCCGCATAACGCTGGAAATTCCCCGCTCTGCCACGACGGTAGTCAACCAGCTTTTCGTCAGGGAGCGAGATTCGGAGAAACGGAATAAGTTCTCCTACAGCACTCTCTATACGGTATAGTCATGCAGAGGTTACGACCAGTTTGAATTTCTTGACAATCAGTTGACAAGAAATTACGAATGCGAGGGGATCTGCGACTACCGCAAGGCTGTGGCTGAAAAGCTCTCCCAGCGATAGGTGTTATGCCGGGTCAGTCGTGGTCCGCTACAGCAACTTCGACCAACACGAAAGACCGGCATGGCCATCGAAGGAGAGCCCGTAGGCTCTACTTCGATCTGCAGGCTAATTCACCCACCGCGCGACATGGATAGCGGGACGGTGTCCCGACAAGACTCGAAGGCAAACGATAAAGTTTCAGTAGTCTGGTCGAATGAAACTGCAAACGGCGGTACCTGTAAAGACCACCGTCGATGAGTTTCACCGGCGAGCCCTAGTTAGGCGCGCCGAGCTTCTTCAAGTGCCATCAGTATCGAGATACTGACGGTGACGCCAGATCTTTCCTTCCCGAACATCCCATACATGGGCATATGGAAGATCGGCACGTTTGTGCGTTGCACGGTGAACGCAAGCAAAACGGCCCAGAGAGACGACCGTTGAACCGTCTACAAGAAACTCGGACGGCGCCGGCGAAAAGCTTTCCCACTCCTGCATAAGCGGAGCGAACACCTTCTTCATGACCTCAGCAGGCCCCTCCTCCTGAACGTCGAAGTCGACAACCGAGATCCACTCGATATCGGAGGTCATTAGTTCCACCATCTTGCCGGTGTCACCTGCTGCAATTGCGGAGTAGAACGTACGCACAGTTTCAACTGGGGTTGTCATTTGATTCTCCTTGGCTTTCACTTCAGAATGCCCTTCAACCAGTTGCGCTGGCCGGGGTGTAGAACGATCTTGCTTGTCATGCATATTGCAGCGAGCTGTGATGATGTCAGCGCATACGGATAAGTCACTTCTGCAATGGTGTAACCTAATCCTCTACTCTCACGTCGCTCCTGAAAGGGATAGTCGTCAGCTTTCAGAAATGTTGACGAGCCTCTCAAAGCAGCCTTGCGCATCGTGTTCCCTGAGTTGATTGCTGAAAACTCAAAGGAATCGAAATCAAGAACGTCAAAGACCAATCTTGTCTCGAAAGAAAACACTATTTCGGACGCCCAGCGGCTAGCCTTGCTCCGATGTGCTTCGCAAGCCGACCTTGGGTCGGCCAAAAGAAGACTCGGCGGTTGAGAGATCTGCACCATTGCTCAGGCGAGAGATCGATCAGACATTTCGAAAGAGCCGCAGCATTCATGGGGGCCTGATCGTTGATCAGGAACTCCCCATGAACACTGTGACTGACGCGCACCGAGCGAGGCCGCGGACAACTTTCGATGTTGAATCGTTGTTCGCCACTGACTTCGCACCGGTCCAACAAGGCCGATGTGCTGAGAAGTCCATGTCTCATTACCTGTCCCATGTCTTGTGCAAGCGAGATATGAAACAGAGTCGGGTACGAATCTGCAAACTCCTCTTGGCTTATTGGCACGACTAACCTTCCTTCAGCGTGTGTTGTGCTCTAACATGTAATTGCGACCGCCCATAAACCGTTTGAGCATGATCTATCGGAATACTTTGGAGCTTACCTGCTCTGCGAAGTCGAGGCGTCTCTGAGCTAGATACCGATGAATATTCGATATGACCACAGAGCCCTCACCAACTGCAGCTGCAACGCGTTTCACGGATTCGGCTCTTACGTCTCCGACAGCGTAGACACCGGGAACACTAGTCGCGTACGGAGTGGCTTCAAAGCCCCAACTACCACCGGTGAGAGCAAACCCCTTTTTATCGAGCTTGACGGTGCCATACACCCATCTTGAGTTAGGCTCCGCGCCAATCATGACAAAGACACTGGAAATCGGCCTTCGCATTGTTACGCCAGTTTTCCGATTCGTCCACGTGACGAACTCGAGAGCAGCCTTACCTTCCAGTCTGTCGATTTCCGTTTCTGTGTAGAGAGTGATTCGTGGAGAACGTTCGATTCGTGAAATTAGATATTGCGACATCGTACGTTCCAAAGAAGCACCACGAAGGATGTGGTGTACGTGTCTCGCAACACTTGAGAGGAAGATTGAGGCTTGTCCAGCAGAATTTCCCCCTCCTACAACGATGATATCTCGTTCACGGCACAACAGAGACTCCATCGCGGTCGCAGCATAATAGAGTCCCCTATTTTCGAAATCTTCCTTGTTCTTAACGTTGAGTTGTCTGTACCGCGCCCCGCTTGCGATCACGACAGAGCGTGCGCAAACCGTCACACCGCCAGCAAGGATCAACCGATGCAGGCCATTGACTTGTAATGTACTTACAACGTCCCGTGAGATAGCGAAGCGGACCCCAAACTTGAGCGCTTGTAGATGGCCACGGCTCGCCAATTGCGCCCCCGATATTCCGGTCGGAAATCCAAGGTAGTTTTCAATCTTCGAACTGGTGCCGGCCTGTCCTCCAGGGGCATTCCCTTCGACCACCATCGTGGATAAGCCTTCGGAAGCCGCATAAACTGCTGCGGCGAGTCCTGCTGGACCAGCTCCGACAACGGCAACGTCATAGATCGTATGAGGTTCAGGGAGCTCAGTAATACCCAGTTCGTCAGCGAGATCGCAGATGGCAGGCCGAACCAAGACAAGACCATTTAGCAGCTCGACTTCTGGCATTTTCGTCGCAGCCACGCCCTTGCCGGGTTCCTCGTTCGTCGGCAACTCCTCTATCCGGTGCGGATAATAATTGTGAACTAGAAAGCGACGGAGGCCTAAGAGATCCGGATCGCCTTCAAATCCTCGAAGTACGACTCCAGTGGATGGATCGCCAATCATGCCGATGCGGCGCCATATGCAGGCGGAAACAATAATGTTCGCGATATCGCCCTCCGCACGCATCAACGTCCGTAAGTTCATTCGAGAGATTCGCAACAGGCGACTCGTCGATGCCGTTCGTGCTTCAGCGACCGTTCTCTGTGTGTTCAAGAGGTTTAGCTCGCCACTAAAGTCGTCCGTACGCAGAGAGCGGAAAACTTTGAAACCGCCTCCTCTCACTAGAAGTCGGCTCTCTATCTCCCCTGTGAGGACAACGAACATGTCCGTGTCCCGATCACCATACGTGTACAGACAGGTGTCCTTCGGGACGGTCTCCTCTTGTCCGTAGGATTCGAGTCTCTTGAGCATTTCGGCACTTAGTAGGGGAAAGGCTAGGTCACTGCGAAACCCATCGTCCGAGTGTGACGTAGAAAAGGGTTCAGGCGATACAGCCTGGTCTGCTGGAGCGAATTCCTCACGCGGCTTGCTCATCTCCCGCATTCTCCGCAGATTGGTCGGCGGCATCGGTTATAGGTGTCCATAGAAGTGCCTCCCGAATCCAGATGGCTCTTGAGATTGTCTCCATCGTCTCAGGAACCATCACAGGACGTAACAGCAGTTAGGTTTACACACCCTTGTTCTGACCACCATCGACATCGATGATGGCTCCATGAATCCATCTCGCTTCTTCTGTTGCGAGAAAGGCGACGGCTTCCGCAACGTCGGCTGGTTCGCCGAGAAGAGGGATCTTCAAACGCCGGGTTGAATCAAGAAGATACTCGGCATAGTCGACGCCTTCCTGTGCTGCAAGCTTCTCCATCAGTTTCCTGCGGCGTGAAGTCTGGATCGTGCCCGGCTGGACCAAGTTGACATGAATGCAGTCCTCAAGTCCCTGCTCGGCAACTGACTTGGATAGAGCCGCAATACCGCCGTTCACAGCCGAGACCAGTGAAAGATGGCGTTCTGGCGTTCGCGCCGTGCCCCCGCCGATCATGACCAGATGGCCTTTTGCAGCCTTCAACATTGGCCAAGTGTTCTTGATGACGCGGAGATTAGCGAAGAGCTTCAAACTGAACCCTGTTGCCCAGTCTTCGTCCGTCAGTTCGAGAAAGCCACCTTGGGGCGCAGCGCCTGCATTGGTGACGAGAATGTCGATACCGCCCCACAGTTGCTCGACATAGGTGGTGAGCTTCGCAGCTGCATCAGGCTGAGTTAGGTCGAGGGAAGCAAATTCAACTTCCGAGGTTAACGATCGCAGCTCGTTGCATGTAGAGGAAAGCTCCTCATGGCTCCGAGCAGTGAGATACACGCGGGCGCCTTCGAGTGCAAATCGGCGTGCGATAGCTGCACCGATCCCCCTACCAGAGCCTGTCACGAGTACACGTTTGTCTTTGAAGCGTTGCATACATTCCTTTCGTACCTCAATATGAGGGCTATGCTGCGCGATGGCGTATTCACCATCACGCAGCTAACGACGCTCACCTCTCGCTTCGGGCTGGGGACGCGAGGTGTCTAGCGACCGAAAACAGCTTTGATTTCGTCCGCCACAGTATGAACATTCTCGTCCAGCACAAAGTGCCCTGCATCCAGCCAAACAAGCTTGGCTTCTGGCAGATCACGCAGGTACGCCTCGGCTCCAGGCGGCACGAAGAAAGGGTCCTTCTTGCCCCAGGCAATCAATGTCCGGGGCCTGTGCGCGCGGAAAGCGGCCTGCCACTCGGGATACAGCGCAACGTTGGATTTGTAATTCTCCAGCAGATCGACCTGATAGTCCTGCACCCCAGGGCGGTCGAGTAGAGCCTGATCCAAGACCCAGTTGTCCGGGTTGATGGCGGCGGGGTCTTTCGCACCGACGAGCCAATGGAACTTCGTGCCCTCCAGACTGACAAATTCGCGCGCCGGCTTCTCGGTCTCAGGGGTGCGCTTCTCCCAAAGTGGCAGCAGCACGCGCTTGGGAGCATCACCTACGCCTTCCATGTAGGCGTTGGCGTTCTGGATGATGAACCCCTTCACCTGCTCTGGCTTCTCAGCGAAGAGACGGAACCCCACCGGGCCGCCGTAATCCTGCATGTACAGGATGTAGGACGTAAGACCAAGTTGATCGAGCAGACCGCGCACATGTGCTGCAAGATTATCGAAGGTGTACTCGAAATCCTTGCTCGATGGGGCATCAGAATGGCCAAAGCCGATGTAATCGGGAGCGATCAGGTGGAATTGGTCGGCGAGAGCGGAGATCAGCTCGCGAAACATTTGGCTGCTGGTCGGAAGTCCATGCAACAGAACAATTGTGGGAGAACTGGGATCGCCTGCTTCGCGATAAAACAGGTTACGACCGTTGACGGTCGCTGTCCGATATTGGGTCAGTTTCGAGTCTGTTTTCGGTGTTAAGGACGCCATTTGAACTCCTTATCTATTGCGCTTCGAATAGAACAGCCTACTAATAATCTAAGGCCTGGCAATCGAAAAAAAGTTCCAAATACTGAACGAATAGTTGAGTATTTGTAACGACGTTTCTGGCTACCAATACGCCTAATCAGGGAAGCTGAGTTTCAAATGCACGTCATAAAGATTCGCGTCATTCAATTCGCACCATTGGACCGTCGCCTAATCGGGACGTGAAGTGATGGTTTTCGATTCGTTGCACTATCTGCCGGTACTCGAATGTGAAACCCAGTCGCTGGATCGGGCATCTCCTCTGGCCGACCATTCCCACAAGTCAATTTGTGAGGACTGACCCGCATCGCGTATCACGCCGATTGGTCACGCCGCCGCACCTTGTAGCCTCGCTGAGTTCACAAAACTCTTTCCTTCTCCGTGATAGCCAAATCATTGATGCTGGCTTCCCGCCGTTGCATCAGGCCGAATGGCGCAAACTCCCAAAGCTCGTTGCCGTAAGAACGGAACCACTGACCGCTACTGTCATGCCATTCGTATCGAAACTTCACCGCCATGCGATTGTTTCGAAAACCCCACAGCTCTTTCTTCAGTTTATATGCCAACTCACGGTCCCATTTCCGTTTCAAAAACTCCAGGACGGCTGCACGGCCGGTGAGAAACTCCGTCCGATTGCGCCATTGCGTGTCCTCGGTATAGGCGGCCGCGACACGTTCGGGGTCGCGGGTGTTCCAGAGATCCTCCGCGATCTGAACTTTCTGAGTGGCGAGTTCCGTGTCGGTGAAGGGCGGTGCGATCACTATGCTCATGAGAGATGTCCTTTGGAGTTAGGGCGAAGGAAGATGGGGTCATTCACGTGAAGAACGCCGGGGCTTACTACAGCGCAGTCGAGTGCTAGTTTGCCTTCAGCTTCCCGTACTATCTTGCGCAGGACTTCGAGGTCTTGTTTAAGGGTGTCAGGGTCGAAGGTTGTCATCACGCACCGCAAACGCAACTGCGCCACGTCGATGACCACGGCTCCGGACAGGAGACTTGCTCCGGGCCAACTCCTCTCGGTCTGGCCGAATACACCGCCAATCACGATGTTTGGGCGCAGCCTTCGAAGATCCAAGTCCAATTCCCGAATGGCTCCATCAGTCGCCACAAGCAATGGGAGTACATCGAAGCGCTCGGTCATGGTACGAGCATCTACCAGACGGACCGTCTCACCAGCAGCTCCCCGCGTCAACGCAAGGGCTACCGAACTGTTCCATGCGTGGTCTTCGATCAAGATCGTACCATCCTCAAAAACAGAGGCTTGCAGGCCGAGGAGTCCGGGGTGCGTTCGGGCAGTGATGATTCGATCTAGCGCTTCGGACACCACGACAATGTTCCGGTCGCCCTTGATCCCGGTCCGATCTATCGTGGCTTCAGGAACCCGTTCACCACGTATGCTCTTTACTGGATAACGCCACAGCTCTTGTACATACATCCAAGCACCTCCCGGGTCTGCGCCCGTTTGTGAACCCGGTACTACGAGTCAGCTAGGCGATTTCTGTATAGGAAACCTTTGGGAAATCGATATCCACATTGGTAGCGATGTTGAAGTAGTTGGTGAACACATTCAGCGCAACGTGTGCGATGATCTCGGCAATCTCTCCTTCGGAGAAGCCGGCGCTGCGCGCAACCGCGAAGTCCGCTTCGCTGATCTCGCCCTTGGTATCGAGTACGCGCTTGGCGAAGGCCAGTGCCGCCGTTGTCTTCGGACTGGTACCATTTACTTCACGGCTGGCGACGATCTCGTCATGGTTCAGGCCGACCATCTTGCCAATTGCGGTATGTGCCGACAGGCAGTAGTTGCAATGATTTTCCTGAGCCGTCAGCAGGGCCAGCTCTTCACGGGTTTTCGCATCCAACAAACCACCGGCGAGCGCACCGCTAAAGCCTAGGTACGCTTCGAGAACAACGGGCGAGGCGGCCATGACACGAGTCATGTTCGGCACAATGCCGAGCTTACCTTTCACGACATCGAGCAGTTCTTTTCCTTTGCCTGTGGCATTCGAGGGATTAACAGGGTGCAAACGCGACATGGTGGTTCTCCTTATACAAGCAGGCCGCCGGGCCACCTTGAATTCTGCTGCATCAGCGTCTGGAAGAGACCGTCCTGCAGCCATGAGATAACGTAGAGCCTGGCAGGCACAAAGAAAAGTTCCAAATACTGAATTGATCGGTGAGTATTTGTTGCGAGAATCTCCTGCTACCTCACGCTCAGAACGACCCTACCTACGTAAACTGAATGAGCAAGCGTCAATGGGTATTACCTGAGACGAAGACGGGAGATATGACAACCTCTTAAACCTTCACACCTAGGCAAGAGTACTTTCACGAGAAATGAATCATCTGAGCTGAAATGGGGTTCTGGAGGCGCAGCTTCGAGAAGTTCAGTTCGATGGCAACATTGCGTCGATAAAGTCTCAGGATGAAGTCTCGTTCACATGGGCCGAGGCGGCTGATCGCCACGCTACCATGACGTCTGCTAACGAGCCGTCGACTCACTACCTGGGCTCAAAAAACGACGGTTCTAGATGAGCCCTCGTGCTGGACGGGAACGTAGGTAAGTACCGACCGAGTCCTCTGTGATTTCAGCGAACCGCATCGCGTTCGGAGCCCGAAGGCCGCGTCTGCGATGAAGCGTGATGGGTATATTTCCCAGTGGCGGGAGGCCCAGTTCGATGGTCTGGACGTCTGGTGGCAGACCAAGCTCGGCTCGTGTGGTCAGTCCCAGTCCCGCACTGACCGCGGCCCACACGCCCGTCAGACTGGGGCTCGTCATTGCAACGCGCCAGGAGCGTCCGGCACTTTCCAAAGCCTCCAGCCCCGGTGTCTGACATCCGCACGGGGGGTTGAAGAGAGCGAGCGGTAACGGCTGCTTTGCATGGTCCCTAAAAATGGGGCTTGCGATCCAGTGCAACGGCAGCTCGCTCAACAGTTGCGCCGTCTTTTTCTGTGCGCCGCCTAACGTCAAGGCAAGATCGAGATCACCGGAGTCGATCGCTTGCAGGAGTACCTGGCCGAGGTCTACCGTCACCTCAAGCTTTACGAGCGGATAGAGCGCATTAAACCGCGCGATGACTAAAGGCAAAACGTTGCCCGTAAAATCTTGTCCGAATCCGATTCGAACCACACCTGCAAGAGACGATCCGCGCAGAGTGTCGATCATCTCATCATTGAGTTCCAGCACCCTCCGGGCATATCGGAGAGCAATCTCTCCCTGTTCGGTGAGAAGCATCTTCCGGCCTTGCTTCCGAAAGAGCGGCACTCCTATCTCCTCTTGAAGTCGCTTCATCTGCAAACTGATTGCGGAGGGAGTCCGCAAAAGGCGTTCCGAAGCGCGGCCAAAACCACCCAGGTCTTGGGTGGCCACTAATGTTCGAAGACTGTCCAGGCTGAGGTTGTTCAGAAGCATAGTTTAGATATTCTCACCGATAGTGTTAGAACTTCTCGCTTTTAGTGAGCTCCTGTCATCCGTATGCTTCATAGTAGCGCACCTTGCGGTCGTGCTGCGACTTGGCCTTTGCGAAGCGCTGCCCCACGAGCGCCGATCTTTTCAGTTGCCCAACAGCGGTTCACCACGGACGTGCCAGATCGGCGAGAGGTTAGTTATGAAAAATATTCCTTCAAATGCAACGATCGTTCTGGTGCATGCCGCATGGGCGGATGCATCCTCGTGGTCTGCCGTAATCGGCCCACTCCTCAAGGCGGGCGTGAAAGTGATCGCTGCCCAGATTCCAATGACTTCGCTGTCCGACGATGTGGCTGCTTTAAAAGTGGCTCTGGAAAGGGCGGGCGCGGGGCCAATCCTCCTTGTCTCTCACTCTTACTCCGGCGGCGTGATCACCGCCCTCGAAAATGACGACCGTGTTCGAGGCCTAGCCTATGTGGCAGCCATGGCCCCAGACGAGGGAGAAACAGTGGGGGACGTGTTCTTTCGAGAGCCTCCACACGAAAAAGCACCCCATCTGGAACCCGACGGTCATGGTCTCTTATGGATGTCGGAGGAAGGAATGAAGAATGCAGTCGGCCACCGAGCCACGGCGGAGCAAAACGCAATCAGGATAGCAGCGCAACGCCCGATAGCGATGAAGTGTCTTGGCGAAGCGATACAGACTCCAGCATGGAGGACGAAGCCTTCGTGGTATCTACTGGCTGAAGATGATCGTATGTTCAGCCCGAAAACACAACGTTTTGTAGCCGACCGCATGGGCGCACAGGTTCGTTCGCACGATGTAGACCATGCTCCTCAGATCTCGTCGCCTGCGACCGTTGTAAAGTTCGTTTTGGAAGCGGCCAGTACGCTGCTCTGAGCAGTAGATGATCTCGTGTACAAACAATCAGATTGACAATAAGGAGAACCACATGACTACGTACCAGCATGCCGTCATCCAGGGCCACAAGATCTTCTACCGCGAGGCCGGCTCGACAACGAATCCGACGATCGTTCTGCTTCACGGCTTTCCGTCGTCGTCGCATATGTTTCGGGAACTGATCCCGCAGCTCGCTAGCCACTTCCACGTTGTCGCGCCGGACTACCTCGGCTTCGGCTACAGCGATGCTCCCGCGGCGACCGATTTCAATACACCTTCGACAGCATCACCGCGCAGATTGAGGAGCTGCTCTTTACAACACTGGGCCTGAAGAAGTTCAGCATCTATGTGCAGGATTACGGCGCGCCCGTCGGTTTCCGCATTGCCTCGCGTCATCCGGAGGCGATCGAAGGTATCGTCGTGCAGAACGGCAATGCCTACATGGAAGGCATCAGTCCCGCCTTCGAGCCGCTGCAGGCTTTCTGGGCGAATCGTAACGAGGAGACGGAGAAGGCGCCGCGCACGATGCTGACCACGCAGACGACGATCTTCCAGTACACGCATGGTGCAAAAAACGTGGCGGCAGTGAGCCCGGACAGCTACACCTTCGACCAGGCGCTGCTGGACCGACCCGGCAATGACGCCATTCAACTCGAGCTCCTTTATAACTACACCTCGAACGTGGCGCTCTACGACGCGTGGCACGAATACTTCCGCATGCACCAGCCGCGCACGCTCATTGTGTGGGGGCAGAACGATCCCTTCTTCATCGTGCCGGGAGCCCAGGCGTTCCTGCGCGACCTGCCCAAAGCGGAACTGCACCTGATCGACGGTGGCCACTTTCTGCTGGAAGAGCACAGCGAGCTAGTCGCAAGCAAGATCATCGGCTTTCTAGGAAAAGGGAAGAAGACGGAGGCGGGCAAATGACCGCCTCTGCGCTGAACCCGACCCCTGAGAGCGAGCCGCATCCGGCAGCGCGTACATTGTCCGTCTCTCGCGCTATCCTCTATGCCACGCTGGTGGTCGGAGCGCTCGATGCAGCCGATGGCGTCGTCTTCCGCGGCCTGCAGGGCCAGAACCCGATCCAGGTGCTGCAGTATATCGCGAGCAGTCTGCTGGGCACACGGTCCTTCTCGGGCGGGCTTGCAACTGCTGGGCTTGGCCTCGTCGTGCACTTCGCCATCGCGCTGGTAGTCGCAGCGATCTATATCCTTGCGAGCCGGCGCATTGCTGTGTTGCGTACGCAGTGGGTGCTCCTGGGACTGCTATATGGCGCTGCCGTGTGGACGGTCATGAACCTGCTGGTATTGCCGCTGACGGCGGTCGCTCTCGGCACGATCACGACTGCGGCGTTGGCCAACGGCGTCATCGGCCACGCTCTGTTCGTCGGCCTGCCCAGCGCGTTCTTCGCGAAGGAGGTGGCGGCATGAACGGCCTTTTCAGAAAAGCAAGCAATTGTAGTGCTGGTCCATGCGTACGCGAGTTCCGCAACACCCTAGGCTCGCTGCATTCGATGTAGTTCAACGTTGTGCGTTTGGCATTTGGAGGTGACGTGGCGGCCTTACCTTTGGACGAAGCGGGCGTGCAGACCCCAAGTATTCGGCTGGAGTACAAGCACCCTCTTGCCATCCGGTGGATGCACTGGGTCAACTTCCCGGTGCTCTTCACCATGATCTGGAGTGGACTGCTCATTTACTGGAACGATTCGGATAACGCTTATAGGTACCCCCATCGCGTTTACCGCATTGGTGTTGGTCGATTTACTCTATTCCGCTTCTTTCCGCACTGGTTTTACGAAAAGCTGCATGTGCCCTATCACGTCACGCAAGGATTGGGCTACCACTTCTTCTTCATGTGGATCTTTGCGTTGAATGGCCTGATTTACGTGCTGTATACCTGGCTTTCCGGGGAGTGGCGTTTTCTGTTGCCGCAGCGCCGCAGCCTGCAGGATGCGATCCAGGTGACCCTCGTGGATTTGCACCTGCGTAAGGGGCTGCCGCCGCAGACGAAGTACAACGGAGCGCAGCGCATTGCATACACCTCGGTGGTTTTAATGGGCGCAGGAATGCTGCTTACCGGTTTCGCGATTTATAAACCCACTTCCGCCCACTGGCTGACTACGCTCTGTGGCGGCTACGAGATGGCGCGCTGGCTGCATTTCTGGCTGACCATGAGCTTTCTTGGCTTCTTCGTCGTGCACGTTATGCAAGTCGTTCTGGCCGGTTGGAATAACTTCCGGGCAATGGTGAGTGGGCGCGAAGTGCAACGCGTAGAAGCGCCGTCTTTGGAGGACGAGCGAAGGGGTTGGCAATGATGCAATCGGATGAAACAAAACCGCCCGCCGAGGCTGCCAATCCAACGGCGGAGCCTGCAAATGTACTCACCGGCAACCAGCAACTCGTCGACCCCGCGGATGAAACAAAACCGTCCGTCGAATCTGCCAATCCAGCGGCGGAGCCTGCAAATGTACTCACCGGCAACCAGCGACCCATCGAGCCCAAGGACGCTGACGACGTGTTGACTCATGGCGTAGCAGGTAGTCAGGAAGCCGATCGGGAAGTGCTCGCCGAATCAAGCCGCTACACGCGCCGGGCTTTCATCGCTAGCGGCATCGCGGCAGTAGCTGGCTATGCGGGCTGCCACGAGCTGAGCCACGCTCCCAGTGACGATATGCAGCCATTGCCGTTCCGAAAGGCTTTTCAGTTCAATGCGGCGCTAGCACGAGATACATTTCGGAATGTTCCTTTAGCTCCAACCTACCCTCTGAACAAGGCTGAAAGTCTCCGCGTCAATGGCATTTATGGGTTGAAGATGCAGCTGAAGCCGGAGAGCTGGCGTCTGCAGACCGTTGGGGTGCGGAATGCCTCCCGGTACGCTCGCTACAGTACAGATGTGACGGCGTGGCCTTACGAATACGGAACAGCGCAAACCGGGGAGGACAAGGGACACGACACCAAGGTGGATCCGAAAATGCTGTCGTCGACGAAGATGGCACCCAAAGCGATGATAGACAAGGCAGTGGAAGATGAGAACCACACGGGTCGTAAGCCGCGTGGGTTCGAAGAGTCGGGCGAAAGTGATTCTACCCTCCCTCCCGGAACAGCGGGCTTGCTGCTGACCATGGACGATGTGACGGGGCTACCAAGACACGAATTGGTGACACAGTTCAAGTGCATCGAAGGCTGGAGCCAAATTGTGCACTGGGCAGGCGTACGGATATCCGATTTCTTGGACGCCTATCCTCCCGAAGACATTGATGGGCGCGAGCCGAAATTCGTGTATATGGAAACACCAGATGGGGATTACTACACCGGCTACGATCTTCGCGCTTTGCGGCACCCACAGGCACTGCTGGTGACAGAAATGATGGGAGCGCCATTGACACAATTTCATGGGGCACCTTTGAGGCTGCACATGCCGACGAAGTATGGATACAAGCAAATCAAACGCATCGGCCTGATCGCCTACACCAACGACAAGCCAGACGATTATTGGACCAAGCTCGGCTATGACTGGTCCGGGAGTCTGTGACTAACCGATGCATCTCATGAATACGTAGGCCAGCCGCCGATGGTGTACATCCTCTACGTAAGGTGACAAGACGTAAGCGTCACCTGAATACCGTATCGACAGCAAGGTTGTATTGAGCATTCTCTCTTGGCGGATGCACATCGCGGCTGGCTTTCTAGTTGAGGAGAGCAGCAACATCGCCAGCGTGGCCCTTCGCGTTGGCTACCGAAACGAAACCGCTTTCTCGAATACATTCAGGCGTTGGTAGGGCGTCTCACGGAGTGAATACCGTAGAAGGTAATCCGTTGGGAAGAGACGCGCTAGGAACTTTCCGTTTGCTCACAGCCCGTCGCGGCGGAAATCTCTTCCCCAGCCGCATCCAGAAAGGAACACTTTGAACGAATTGTTGACGAAGTGTTGGATGCACAAGGCGATATAGAGGCACACAGATTTCAGTTTGCATTAACAGGAGAGGGGCACATTGGGCATTTCATAATTGACTACTAAACAAGCCCGTATGTGCTTTGTGACCAGCTATGCGTCGGCTCAGAGTAACTATGGATGGTCAGATAGCCGTCCTGGCGGTAGCGGAGAAGGGGTCGTTCGAGGCCGCCGGGAAGTATCTCGGCATCGGCAAGTCTGCGGTTCGCAAACGGGTTCGAGGTGTCGAGATTGAACTGGGAACTCCGGTCTTCCGTTCCGCTGCAAACGGGATGCTCCAGACGGATGCCGGCAGTCTCTACTTGCCTGTTGCGCGTGAGTCGGTCAGACATGCTTCGCTGGGCGTAGACCGCGTCCGAGCGTTCCTTAGATTGCAAACGAAGGACTTGCGCATCGGGTATTCCAGCCATCTCAACGGCAAGCTCCTGGCCATCATTTCCCAATTGCAGTTGCGACCGAATGACGCTTTTCAGATCAGCAGGGAGAGCCTGCTGACCCATCAGGTCGTTATCAGTGTACTGCAAGGCGACTTGAACATCGGATTCGGCTATTTACCTCTTCATGAGCCTGACCTCTTCACACAGCAACTCATGGAAGAACCGCTGATGGTATGTCTGCCGGCTGGTCACCCGCTCGGCACGAAGCGCGCCATAGAACCTGCGGAACTCGACAGCGAACCTCTCATCGCAGTGGGCAGGAAGGCGCTGCCCGGCAGACATGAGGATATTGTGACGCACTTTGAGAGCCTGGGGGTGACACTCAAGATAGTAGCCGATGCTTATCTGCCGAGAGAGGCCCTGTGGATGGTAAGTCAGGGAACTGGATTCACGATCATGACTCGCTCTTCAGCCGACTCACAGCGTTCAGGCATCGTGGTCAGGCCGTTGGCGGATCGCCTGCTGACGGTAAAGAGCGGCATGTTCATTCGGCGCGAATATGACCGCAGTGGCAACTCGCTTAGGCAATTCCTCGACCGGGTATGGGCCGAGACTACTTCTCTGCGGACGATTAGTCACCGAGCCGACCGCGGTTTTCATGCTTAGCACCGAAAAATCACATCAGGAGGAAGGATGTATGCGCAGCAGCGTCCCTCTCAATTCAATTCTCGTTTTTCTCTTCTTCACCGGTTGCAACGGTGCAAATAGACTGAGCGACACGAACTTTACGAAAGCTATCAATGAGTATCTGGTGAAGCATGGTCAAGTATGTACGGTGATTGATCGCCGTTTTCCAATCGATGTTCCCCTCTCAGAGCAGCAAGAAGAGCTTGGGATCGGACCAAAATTGGCAGTTTTGGAGCATGTCAGTCTGGTCCAAGCAACCGACACAACAGCGGTCGTTCACGGGATGCTCGATTCACTGCGGGGTTCGACTCCACCCCAACCGGTGAGGCGATATGAACTGACAGCGGAGGGCAGGAAGTATTTTCGGCAAATCTCCGGTACACTCGGGCAGCCCAGAGGATTCTGTTACGGGCAGAAGACCGTCGACACCATCGTCAAATGGACAGAGCCGGCGACGGTGGGTTCATCGTCTCAGACTGAGGTCACATATACCTACAGGATCGTCGACCCTGCAGCCTGGGCGGAACGCCCAGACGTGCAGCAGGCATTCCCAGATATCCGAGCGAATCTCAACGCGGCATCGAAGACGACCGAGCTGGCCGGATTACAGTTGACGAGCAGGGGCTGGGAAGTACCGGGACGTTAATACTTGATGCCAGATGCGGATGGATCGGCATCTCAAGCAGATCTGCGGACCTCTGTGACATGGCGCCACCCGTCGTCATTTGTTACATGCACCACCACGTCGATGGATCGTTCGCACTCCTCCTCGACATTGTGCAAAGGGGCACCTTCTCCCGAACCTCGCATGGCGAGCTGCGCCAATCGGCGCAGTGCGTCTCCTGCACAATTGGCATGGATGGTGGTAAGAGATCCGCGATGGCCTGTGTTCAAAGCATCAAGGAAGACGCGAGCCTCCGCACCACGTATCTCACCTACAACGATCCTGTCCGGCCTGTGGCGAAGCGCAGCTTTGAGCAGGTCGGCGAAACCGATCTGACTCCTGTGCGTATCGAGCTGGGCCTCGGCGGATATAACGTGCGGCTTCCTGATATTGAGTTCGGCGACATCTTCAAGGATCAGGATTCGCTCGCTATCGGGGATGAATGCGGACAACACATTTGCGAGGGTTGTTTTACCAGAGCCGGTTCCGCCGGAGATCAGGATGTTGTCGCCACACCGGACGTGATCTGCCAGAATCTCTGCCTCTGAGTTGGTCAGCATCCTCCGCTCAATCAGATCATCAATATTGAAGCTTCGCGAGGTAAATTTGCGAACGGTCATCATCGGACTTGGATTGACGACTGGCGGAATGAGCGCCGCCATACGGCTTCCGTCCGGGAGACGCAGGTTCATGATGGGTGAGTCGGCGTCCAGCTTCTTGCCGAAACGATTGGCAATCACTTCGAGGCCAGTCAGCAGCGCACCATCCTCGAAGTGGATACTGGGCTGCAAAGCGATGTGACCTTGCTCTTCAATCCAGACTGAGCCGTCAGGATTGACCATGATCTCTGAGATGGTGGTACTCAGCAGCAGGTGCTTGATCGGCTTTAGAAACGGAATGATGATCTCAAAGCTCAAGACAGTATCCTTTCTGGATCGAAGGCGATCCGCTCTTGCTCGAACCAGCTCAAGGTGACAGGCAAGAAGTCGGGCTTGAGATAGCAGTACGTTGGCGGTAACGGGCTGATGCCATCGAAGGCGACGACTACAGACTGCGCATTCTTGAGATCGAAGAAGACCTTCTCTTCAAAGAGCGGCTCCATATGTTTCTGATACTGTTTGGAGGCAGAGACGGAGCCTTTGCTGGATGACGTCCGGCCCGAAAGCCATCCAACATTTGCGTTGGTGGAAGACTCGGAAACGGTGTAGCTGATGCGGGTGCGGTCCGCTTTCCCGCACAGTTCGGAGGCATAGCGGGCCGTCTCCGGGTCGGTGGTCGTCAGGAAAACTTTGTTGCGGAGCGCCTGCAGCAGGGTCTTGACTCCTTCGTTGGGCAGTGCATCCTTGAGACTGGATATGCTTTGCGTGGCGACGATGGGGATACACTTCGGCTGACGCGAGAGGGATAGGAATCGTTCATCGCCGGTGGGATTGTCGCCGCCCACTGTGGCAAAGTTCTGGTATTCATCGCACACGAAGACGGTGGGACGATAGTGTCTCTCAGGATGAGCATCCATCCTCGGGATACGCAATTGCACGGCTCGTTGATAATCGATCTTCATCATGGTGCCGATCGTCTTCGCCAATGCCGGGTTCAAGGCCACGGGAAAGTTTAAGCCGACGACCGCCCCTGATTCGATCAACTCATCGAACGGCGGCAAAATGCGGCCCGCTGGATCGGCGGCGCACGGCTTGCCTTCGTATAGGTCCTTCGGCGGGCAGAAGACGCGGCGCACGTCGGGATCGGTCTCGAAGAGCGAGAGAAAGACGACGATGCCCTGGATGATGGAGGTCTTGACCTCGGAGCGAAAGAACTTCCAGTGTTCCCAATACCAATACTGGATGCTGTCGAAGCGGTCCCGGTGCTCCGGGGGATAATGCTTGCGAGTGAAGACATCGAAGACTGCGGAGGTCTCCTGTGTGAGCAGGTTCTCCAGCGCCTCCGTCCATGGGATCAGATGAAGGTCTGCGTCTTTATTCCACTCGAAGCCCAGCGGAGAAAGCAGACCTTCATGCTCCCGGTACGCTTCCTTGCTCATTCCGATATAGCTGGTAGCACTAAAACGCGATCCAACCTCTGTTAGCAGATCTTCGAGCTTGCCCGCGCTGATGACGATGCGGAAGAGATCGACCATTGTGAGATATCCGTCGCGGATGCGATGCAGCAGGATCACGTAACGCATAAGGTCCGTGTACGACTGCTGCCAGAAGGGCTCCTTGCCTTTGCCCCATATCGACGTGATGATGGAGGCGATGTTGAATGCCTGAGCGTAGGCATCAAGCGTGTTGTTCAGCGGGTTGTAGCGGATGTCCCCGTGCAGGGAGACTTCGACATAATCCTGCTCCCGTCCGCACCATCTAAGGATGCGCTGAAGCTGGCGGCAGAGATCGCCTTTGACTTCCAGGACGATGCCGGAGAGCTTGCGCACCGGATCATCGGCGCGGTATGCGAACAACTGGCGCATCGCCGGCAGGATCAGCCCATAGGTCTTTCCACTGCCGATGGAGCCGAAGGACGCGATACCGGTATAGAGGCCGCGCTCTGGGATCGAGAGCCACTGCGGAGTGGCGCTGGTCTTAGCAACGAGTTGACGATGGACCTCGCCAAGTACCAGGGAAAGCTCCGTCCGGGTACGCGGATCGGGGTACGGAGGCAATGCTCCAGCGGCCAGTTCCAGTTCGATTCCATAAAGATGGACGTACAGCAGAGAAAACATCATGGAGAAGGTCAGGAACGGCGTGCTGTACAGGAACAGCTGATAGCTCGATATCAGCATGCGAAACACCGGAGGACGTTCTATCGCAATC
The DNA here is from genome assembly GCA_965276885.1 of Granulicella sp. Taxonomy (GTDB): domain Bacteria; phylum Acidobacteriota; class Terriglobia; order Terriglobales; family Acidobacteriaceae; genus Granulicella. The sequence goes on from OZ255702.1 coordinate 1,430,431, forward strand.
AGACGGAGCAGTGGATTCGCGGTATTCATCGGAAACAGGCTGTTGAGGATGATGCCGCAAGCCGCGCTCAGTCCCAGCGCGAGCACAATACGGTACTCGACTAGCGGACGGATGAGTTTTTGGAGATGTGGGGATTGACGCATTATGTGGATACCTCTTTTATGCGTGAGCCGTCGCAGTGTCTGATTTTGCCGTGGCCTCGGTTGTCGGTTTGATTGGCGTGGGTGCAGACTTCGCACCGCTGGCAGGCCGCGCCGCGCTCGTGCTCAAGTTAGCCTTGTACTTTAGGAAGTCCTCTTCCTGGGCCAGTGCAAAGCGCAGCAGCTCGTTGACAATGTACTTGCGTTCGTTATCCGACCATTTGCACATTAGATCGATGTCGTTCGAGATGCTGTCCTCGATATTGGTCTTGAGCAGCACAAGGTTGATCTTGCGGGCTCCGTGTTCGATTTTGAATTTGCTCATCGTTGTTTCCTTTCTGGCCGCAGCCGCGACCTGTACTGAAACTTACTGCGATTCAATTTGGGTACCGATTCAGGTCCTATACAGGTATAGGTTTCGACTCAATCTGGTACTCACTCTGGTCCATTGAAGTACCGAAGCTGGACAAAACTCGGAACGCGCTGAGAGCGTGTTTCGATACACACTTTGTATGTGCCGGAGAGGGGTGGGAGCGACCAGCGCGGCGTAGCCGTCGCGGGAAGTGCGTAGCACTGGGGTCGCTCCCGCCCCCTCTCCTACTTTTCATCGCCTACCTCCTTTCGTAAGTAGCTGTCTTTGCGGGACTTCTTGCTGGAAGAGAGGCAGACGACTAGACCGGGCGCTAGACCCGAGTTGCGGTTGTGGTTTCCTCTCGCGGCGGAATTGATACAGGGGATAGCTGTACGGCATGAGGACACTCGTAAACTTTGCCCGCGGCCCCTGCTGCTGAAAGCGTTGTCGGATGCGCTCGGCGCTGGTGCTGCCGATGTTCCAGGCAGCGCAGAGCGCCCTATGTTCGAGCGTGGTGTAGACGTGTTCACCCTCACGCAGGACCGTAAGGTCGCGCAGGGTGATCGGACGCTTCTGGATCTCGTTCTCGTGGGTGCGGAGGTATTCGAGGAAGTGATCGACCCCGCGAGGCGTCATCGAAGTGACGCCAAGCGTTCGTATGTATGGGTAAAGTGCCGTAAAGATCTTCGCGGCACGCTCGAAATTATGGTCGGAGTCGGCGAGGTAAAGCAGATCGAAGCTGGGGAGCGCAGCGAAGACAGCGTGACACCGGTGCAGGAAGCTCTCGAAACCGCAGGTGGAGAGAGCGCCCTCGTCGAAGAAGCTGAAGCGGACGAATCGCTGTTCATCTACCAGGATGGGGAACTCTTCGGGAAAACGATGCGTGCCTACTCCCGACGGACGGGGGAGGAGTGCTTCATCCAGACCAAGGGTCTGAGTGAAGAAGCCGAGCTTTGCCTCCGACGAATCGAGGAGCCTATCGCCGAGATGGTCGAGGACGAAGTCCAACACCATAAGGCGGGATTTGATTTGTGCGTCGCCTTTCAGTCGGCGGTGCTGCGAAGCAGCCAGCCCGACTGCCGCATACACCTCCTTCGAGGTGAGATGGTAGACAAAGCGAGCCTGCCCGCAGGCGATGCTTTGGAGGTGGCCGAGCGCGACTGCCTTACGCAGGAGTTGTTCGGCGATGGCTCCACGCTCTCGCTGAATGAACCGGCCATAATGCCGGCGAAGGAAGTAGCCGGAGTGCACGGCGACCAGATACAGGAAGGCGGCCTCGCGTTCCGTGTACCCCACGGACTCCAGCACCGAGATGGGATCGTAGCTGAGTGTCATAGGTCGAGAACATCCCGCATCATGTTGTGGTCGTCTTCAATCTTTGCGGTGATGCTGGCGCGATCGGCGCCAGCGGCATAGGCGCGGAAACCTGCCTGCACTTTAGCGCGCAGGTGACCGGGCCGGTAGGCCGCGGTCAAAACCTCGATGTCCTCGTGGCCGGTGCGGGAACCCTGATCCTGGTCGCTGTCCAGCTTGCGGTCGAACTCGATTCGTGCATCGGGGATCTGGATGCGGCCATCGATGACGGGCAACTCCTCCTGCTTGGCAACGTGCTCTTTGGTACCAGGCATGTCGCGCGTTGGGTCGGCCTTACGCTCCGCATAAATCGCCTTCTGGACGTCGGCCTTAATCTCGAAGTCGAGTTTCACGCGGAGATTCGTACCGCCCTGGTCGGTTATCTTCTCTGCCTCTTTGCGATAGGCGCGGTAGATGAGGGAGTCATGCTCGATCTCGCGTGGCTTCACAAATCCCGCGTACACGGTCTGCCCTGACGGGACCTCACCGCTCTTCCGCAGCCATGCGCGACCGTCTTTGGTCAGCGTGGCGACTTCGATACGGTCGATGTGACGGCGCTTTCCATCACGGCGAAGATTGATGTGCCGGGTCTCGACCAAACCTTTGGAACGCAGGTAGCTCAAGTCCTCCCGCAACACGCGTTGCTTGCCGCCATAGACCGTATCGGCGAGATCGTCGGTGCGGAGGACGCGAAAACGTCCCAGCTCCAGCATCGTCTGACGCTCCTCGGGCCTGAGCTGCATGCCGATGGTCTGCGTGGGAGTGTGCTTACGCTGGGTGCGCCGGGAGTCAGCGGCTTCACGAGGGTCTTTGCCCTCACGCTGCGCTGGGGCCTCGTGTTCCTTCTGCTGCGGCGCGGACTTGGCACGGCGCGGTGGCTCATGGTTCAGTCTGTGTTCACTGGCGCGCTCCGTCAGCGCCTTCAGCCGGCGCAGGATGGGGTGGGCCTCCTGTGGCTTCGGAACATTGCGTTCGGTCGTGCTCGGAGCATCAAGCGTAATCTCACGCCGACGCGGAACATCCTGGGGAATATCCAGTCTCATGCATCCTCCCCGTCATTGCCGCGCTCCGCAGGAGCGGGCGCAAATTGAATCGAGGTCTGTACCGTCGAAGACTTTGCGGCAGGCTTCCTCACTCGCTCGCCGGTAGAGGGCGTGACGGTTTCGACAGAAACCGTCGATGCCTTCGGCTTCTGGCCGACGACACGCCGCACGTCGTAGTCGGCCACGCGGGTGAAGCGGTTCATCTCTTTCTCGGCAGCCTCGCGCATGGCGCGGACCTTGGCCACAAGGTCCGGCGTGCGCTCTGCATATTGGTCTTCGCTCTGCATAACTATCGATCCTCATTGTCCCCGAACTGCGCGAGGATTTCGCCGGATAGTTCGCTCTGTCCGGTATGGATTTCCTGGTCGAGATGTCTGAGCTTGCGACCGGTGTCGCGCAGGAAGAACTTGCGTTCGATCCAGACGGTGAGTCCGAGGATGTTGGCGAAGAGCAGAGCGGCGTAGAGCGCGATACTTTGGAGGTAGCGGTGCAGGATGAGGCTGCGCCACGGCACAAGGAAGTGCAGCTCGTGCATCGACCAGAACCCGAGCGCGAGAAAAATCAGCGTGGCGACGAAGACAGCGTTTGCGATCATCGGTATACCCTCCGCCGCGCTGCGTGAGCGGCATTGTCGTAAAAAGCGGAGAGGCGTAAACCTCTCCGCGAAAGAGGGAAGACAGCGTTAGCCGTCCTCGCCCGTGTCGACCACTACCAGCGGGCGCTCCAGCTTCCGAACCTGAAGCGCGCGGACTTCAGAGACATATCGCTTTGCGGAAAATCGTTCTCCGGCAACGACGACTGGCCGGTCGTAATCGTGGACATAAAGTTCGCCTTCGACCTCGACATAGTCACCTCGCCGCATGCCGCGGGTGAAGCCGCAAAACCACGGGCCGGGACAGACGATCCGGTGAGAGGTGGTGCGTGGCGTCCACTCGTTGGTGGCGATGTTCCAGGTGCCGGACATGGTTGCCAGGTACAGGATTGCGTAAGCGTCGTCGGTGATGCCGTCTGAGGAAGGCACCTCGGCATCGCTGACGAGAAAGCCGCGTAACTTGAGGGTGTTTTCAAAGACTGTCATGGCTGCACCTCCCGGGGGAAGACAACGCGGCCTAAGCCGCGTCGTCCTCCGTGATCGGCTCGGCATCGGGATTTTCTCCGCGCGAGCTCTCGGGCTGCGCCAGCTTCTTGACGATGCTGGCGCGTACCTCCCAACCCCGGCGCTTGACCGTGGTCTTCTTCTTGCCCTCACCGACCTGAACATCGAACTCGGAGCTGCGCAGCTCGCCTTCGATCTCGACGTAGTCGCCCTTCTTCAGGTTCTTCGCGTAGTCAGCGGGCTTGCCAAAGGCGACGATGCGGTGCCATTCGGTGTGGTTCACCCACTCGTTCTTCTGCTTGTCCTTGTAGCCGGACTTGGTGGCCAGCGACAGGACCGTGAAGGTCTTCTGCTGCTTGGTGGCGAAGTTCTCGGCGTCCTTGCCCAGGAAGCCCTTCAGCTTGATGTTGTTTTCGTAGAGTGCCATGTCATTTCTCCTGTTTGTATTTGCCCGGATTGCCCTCGGGACACTCCTGCGCGAAGCGACGCGAGGTGCCCCGCTCCCAAGTGCCAAGCGGTGCTTTTACGGAAGGTTCGGAAAATCTTTTTGCGCTCTTGTTCTTTGCACAAAGATTTTCTGAAAGCCGTAACCCGTAGGGCGGCTAACGGGGTCCCCGGCAGGTCCGCTTTTGACCTGCTGGGGTGGGAAGCCGAAGCAGAGACGCGCCGTGCCGCCGGGCGCGGGGTAAGCACCGAAGCGAGTGACCGAGGGTGAGCAGGGAAAATACGGGAGAGATGGCACTCTACGAAAACACCTGTCTGAAGGGTCCATGGCGCGTCGGACGCCATTGCCACCGGGCAGTAGACGACTGTTTGTGTTCGCCAGCCACCAAGTCCGGCTACAAAAGCGGTAAGTGGGTGAACCACACCGAATGGCACTGTAGTGCCCCCGGCATCCTGACGTGCGAAGAACTTGGAGAAGGGCGATACAGCAGAAGGCGAGGTGTGTGGCTCCTCATCCAGGCCGGCGAGGGCAAGAAGAAGACTCGCTTCGATCCGTGGTTGGGAGGTGCGCGCCAGTATCGTTGGAATGGGCGCTCGTTTGCTCATCGGACACTCCCGGTGCCGTGCCCATCACGGAGGATCGTATCGACGGCTGCGATACGCTGCCCGAGCCAGCGCATGACTGGAACAGCCATCGAGTTGCCGAGCGCCTTGTAACGGGGGCCGTCCGCTGCCAGCTTGCCGCGATACTCGACCAGCGTGTAATCGTCAGGAAACCCTTGCAGCCGCTCACACTCGCGCGGCGTAAGCCGCCTCACGGCCATCTGAGGAGTCATCACGCCATCGGCCCGGCCACCTTCGCCACCCCGTTGCATTGTCCCGACGATGTCGGTCGATGCATTGAGTTCGCCCGTCCAGGCGACCGCGACATTCGCGGCATTCCGACCTGTCGCATTGGCGTTGGTCCCGAGCGATTGCATCACCTCGCCGCTCAGGACATCGCCGGACTGGTTCTGTGCGAATGCGATAGCTACCTGGCCCCCGCCATTGGCATGACTCGCGTCGTGTCCCATGCCTCGCAGTGTCGGAGCAAGGTCGCTGGCATCGGCACCGTAATCTTTCGCGGAGAAGGCAACAGCCTGGGTGGTCCCGCGTTCGAGGGTGTGGGCGATGCTATCCGAAAAGCCGCTGCCGTTCGACTGCGTGTGCGCCGTGCAGATGGCAATGGGGATCATTGGCGCACCACGTCCGGTGCCGTCCTCACTCGCATCGAAGCCTTCGGCGGAGAGCGACTGAACAACGATCGTCTCGGTCGAGACGTCTTGCCTGCCTGTGCCTCCGGCGTTCAGGCATCGCGAGATACTCTCGACACCGGGAATCAGGCCGCCGTCGATATCGAAGTACGATCCTGGGCCGCCACCGCCATGAGCGCGTGCGCTAAGGGTGGGGGCAATGTCTTTCCCCGCTTCGCGGCGCGTCGGAGGATACCCCGACAGGCCACGCCGCTCAAGTAGTACCGCCGCGGCAGCTCGCCAGTTTCCAGCACAGCCGACAACAAAGACGCGACGCCGTCGCTGGGGTACTCCGAAATGCTGAGCGTCCAGAACTCGGTAGGCGATCCCATACCCGAGTTCGACCAGCATCCCGAGGAAGGCTCCAAACGTCCGTCCATCGTCGATGGACAGGACGCCGGGGACGTTCTCCCACACCACCCATAGGGGCCGGAGTCGGCCAGCAAGTCGGCAAACTCGATGGTGAGGTTGCCACGCGGGTCATCCAGTCCCGCTCGTTTACCGGCGATGGAGAAAGACTGGCAAGGTGTGCCTCCGGCCAGAAGGTCAATTGCTTCAACATTGTGTGCTCCTATGCGCGTGAAGTCGCCGGCGTTAATGACGTTGCCATCTGCAGGCAGAGCAACGACGCTGCGAATGGCTGCCGCGCGCTGCTTCGCCTCTTTCCGGTCCGGCGCGTCATGCGGACTGGGCATGTAGATGGGCCGCGATGCGCGATAGCGCGAGCGCAGCAGCCAGCAACAGAAGGGATCGATTTCGGCGAACATCGCGGGCCGCCAGCCTAGCGGGTGCCACGCGACCGAGACCGCCTCGATGCCTGAGCAGACAGATAGATATCTCATGCGGCACTCCGTGGTCGCGGTCCTGGCTTTCGCCGGCAAAGCACATCAAGCGAAGCGAGAATGTGCGCTGTGGTCGTATTGCGGCCATAGAGCACCATGTCCGCGTAGCGGACAGGTGCGAGGTCGCCGGCACGATCCACCAGCAGCAACGGCATGTGCGAAGCGCATGCGAGGATGCGATGAATCAGGCGCCCGGCAGGGTCGCCCTGCTGTGCGTGGATGAGCACGCCGCAGGCGGCGAGACCGCGCTCGCTCACTCGTATCGCAGCATCGCCGTCATGAACAGAAGTGACGTCATAGGGATGCAATCGCAGCACAAACGCTGTCGCGGACAGCAGCTCGCGGTCGGGACAGTAGAGCAGAATGGGCTTCTTCGGGTGCATAGGTCCTAGCTCCCAAAAGCCTGGTCTTCGTGGACGTAGCTGATGACGACGCCGAGGGGATTGGTGAGCAGCATCGCGTTCGGCACCTCGTCGCGGAAGCCATAGACGACATTTGCGGTCCAGCGTTCCCGGCTCTGCTCCTGCTGGTCGCCAAGCGAATAGGAGACCTTCTCGAACTCGATGTGAGCGCGGTACGGGGCCTGCCGCGTGTCGTCGAGCACCACAGCCTTGATCTCGATATCGACGTTCGGAGCGCTGGGGTCCAGAAGGAAAGCCTGAAGTGTTTTGGCTTTCGTCACGCGCGCCAGCGTCGCGCCCTGCAATTCGTTCGAGAAGAAGTTCAGCGACTCAGCGAAGTCGCGTTGCAGCGTGGCGTGATTGCGGCTGTAGTAGAGCTGCGCCCAGCGCGCGAGATAGTATTTGCTGACGCGCTCGACAGGAACCTTCGAGAAGTCGGCGTAGCTCACGACCTGTCCGCGCCCCACATCCGAGACCGAGATGACGAGCGGCTTCAGCCGCAAGGCAGCTGTCTGTGCGCGATAGAGGAGCGCGAGCAAAGCAAGCGCGACGATCGAGAGCACGAGGATGGAGACCTTGAGATAGGTGTTGGTGACGACCGGCTCCGCGTACAACTCCAGAAACTTGTGACCGGCATCGGTGATTGGGCGTTGCGTCTCTGTTCTTGGCATATCTAATTCCCCATCGGGTTGACCCAAGTGCCGGTGCGCCCGCTAAGGATGGCACTGGTGAGCTCCGGGATTTTGACCAGGCCGTAGATGCAGACGATGAGCGTAATGAGCAGCGCGGGCAGGATCGTAAAGGCGTTGGTGATGCTGATATTGCCGATGGCCTGAAACATCGACGTGAGCACCTTCGAGAAGACGAAGATGAACGCCGATGCAATGACCTGATAAAAGCTGAAGCCGATGAACGCTTTCAGCCAGCCCCAGAAGAGCCAGTCCATCTTCGGCACAATGAACCAAGGAATGAAGATCGGTCCGATCAGTACGCAGACTGCCGAGGCAACGTAGCCATACGCAATTACGGCAAAGGCGACGGCCTCCATCGCGGCGAGGATGACGGCAATCAGCAGATACGTCAAATCTTCAAGGAGGCTGAAGCTGCCTGGAGGTGCGCCGAGCTGCTGCTCCTCGCTGGTGACGGCTTCGGCGATCTGCTGGGTCTGGTCGGACTCGATCTGACCGGAGATGCTCAAGGCCTCCTTGGTGATGAGGTCGCTGAAGCTGTAGGCAGTGCCGGGGATCGGCGTCGAGTAGTAGGTCAGCATGCCAAGACCGAACGAGATCATCAGGATCAGGTCGGCAAACTTGGCGAAGTGGAAGCCGCCATGTCCTTGCGAAGCGGACAGGGCGGCCTTGATGCCGAACCAGACAATCAGGATCGTCGCCAAGCCACGGAAGATGTCGAGTCCCGTCGCCTGGAGCGCGGCGCTGTGCGACGAGAGCAACTGCGAGATCGCCTGACCTAGAAAGGTGAAGGGGTTCTGTTGCATGGCTCAGTGTCCTGTCGTCGAGAGGGAGATGGAATGGATTGCATCGCTGACGCCACTGTTGACCGTCTGCATGGTCGTCGGGAAGTTCTACTGGAAGTAAATTGCATTATTCAGGGCGCGGTTCTGCGCGTCGATCTGCTGCTTCTGGGCGAGAAGCTGCTGCTGGACCGAAGCCGTGAGAAGTTGATTTGTATCCTGCTGCGAGTGGATCTGAAGCAGCGTGGCGGAGTTGATCTTGCCGAGCAGAGCATTCGTGGTCTGCTGGTTGGGATCGGTGGAGAAGGTGTCGGACTCGAGATTGGCGAGCTTCGAGGCGAATGACTGCGAGTCGGAACGGATCGTTCCGAGCGTCGCAAGCGTGTTCGTCGTCGCGGTCTGTGCCAGCTCCGAGGTGGCGTACTGATTGGCGACAGTTGCCTGGGTCCGCGAATCGAGAGAGGAATAACTTCCTGCCGGATAGTTCTGCGCCTGCACATAGGCGCTGTTGTAGCCCTGCTGAGCGTTGGTAAGCGCGCCGTAGTTGAGCGCGTTCACCAGCGCAGCAGTGTTGCCATACGTGTCCGTTGTTGCCTGCAGACTGGACCACTGCGACCAATCAGCCCTATACCGCGCGGCCAGATTCTGCGGCAACTGCGCCATCTGAAAAGCGAGGTTGTACATGGTGACGACCTGGTTGCGGGTGGCGACTGCCGTTGTGTAGAGCTGCGATGCCTGCGTGATCTGCTGGAGGGCGTGCGCGCTCTGCGTCGGGTCGAAGACGATGCCGGAGCCGAACTGCGCGTGCGCCAAAGGCGCGAGCGCAGCGGTGACGGCAAGAGAAAGGAAGCGCAGCTTATTCGACTTCATGGATGGAACCTCCTTGGAGATATGTGACTGAGAGAAGGCAGGAAGACGCGCTACATCACTCCCGGCATATCGTGGTTCTCATATGCGGGCAGGAGCATGTCCTGGGTGATGTAAACCTTGATCCGGTGACCCTCGCGGATCGTGATCGTGGGCGGTATGTTGATGTAGCGGTCAAGCACGTTCGTGCTTGACTGCGACAGGCTGGAAGCAATGCCGGATCTGTACGCCTCCGAGCCGGACTGATAAAGACCTTGATTGGAGTTGGAGGACTGGGCAGCTCCGGCGATAACGCCGAGGGCAATCGACGCACCGAAGATCTCGACATAGTGGTTGTTCACCTTGTCCCTGAGTCCGGTGGACCCGGCTTGATCGAGACCGTGAAACTGGTCGAGATCGACGGAGTAGCCATCCGGCATCAGAAGACGGTGGAAGGTGACGGCAAGGCGCTTCTGGCCGAGGCCGGCGACCTTCTGCACATCGCCGAGGATGAATGCTCCCTCAGGGATGAGCATGTGCTGCCGGTCCTGGCTGTAGACCGGATTCGTGACCATGACCTTGACCGGTCCGGTAAATTCACCTTCGAGTCGATTAACCAGCACGGTATCTATCGTGGTTCCCTCGAAAACCACGAAAGGCTGGCCATGCGCGGAGTTCAGGTTCACCTCCGGCGCACGTTTGCTGGCTGTGTTAGCGGTAGCAACCTGCGCAGCAGGAGCCTGCGGCAAGCTCGAAGAGCGAGCCGAAGTGTCCTCGCTGGTGTCCGATGCTTCCGCCAATGGGCGCGAAGCGCCATCATTGGCGGTAACGAGGTTCGACGCAAAGCGGGCTTTGAAGGCCAGCGCCCGTTCCGCGTCCGCGACGGGGTCGCGTGGCTGCTCAACATTTGCGACCGGCGCAAGCGGAGGCAACTGCGCAGCAGGAGACGCAACGCCTGCCGGCGCGGGATTCGTGTTCGTCGCCAAGCCTGCTTGTAATGTCCCTGCGCCCGCTCTCCGGGCTTGTTGCTGGCTTTGGCGCTGGTCCGCGATCAAGTCCTGCTCCAGCTCCTGAATATTTCGCTGATTCAGGTCCGTGGACACGGAGACGGGAGCGGGCATGACTTCCTTCGTGACAGGCCGGGCATGGTTCTTCGAGAACATCACGGCCATCAGGATGAGCACGGCTAGTCCAGCAATGACGTAGCTCTGCGCTTGTTTGGGAACGACGCCTTCGGGCTTGACGCGCTTGTCGCGGAGACCGGAGGCGTTCTCAGGAGACAGCGGTGAAGCCGGCTGCTCTGTTGATGGAATTTGCTTCTCGTCTGACATCGCGCCTCCTATCGAGCCTTCCGCTGAAAGTCGAGCTTGTGCTTCCCGATTTCGAGGTAGCCGTGGTCGACAATCGTGGGAAGGACGTAAGTGCCGTCCTTCAACTGGAACGTGATGAGGTCGGGCTTGCCGTCCTTCAGCTCGTAAACGGAAAACTTCTCAGGGGCCGACGACTTGATGTAGGTGAACTTGTCATCGTGGTAGATAGCTGACACATCGAAGGGCTTAACGTCGTGGTAGGCATAATCGAACTTCAGCGCGGACGTAGGATAGTCGGCACGGAATTGCTCGACCACAGCAGCAGCGTGGCTCTGTGCGATCTGCGCCTGGGCGCGGGCGGCTTCCAGCTCGTTCGCAGACACGAGCCTGCTGACGCCGTTGGCGGCGGAGAGCGAGGAAGGGTCGGACGGCTGGATCACGACCTTCAGGTCGGGATCGCCGGACTCGACATCGTCAAGCGTGAACGAGTAGACCGTGCCCTTGTCGGTGATGAGGTTCAGGTTGGAACGAATGCCGTCTTTTGCCGGGTGCAGGAAGCAGTAGTTCCCAACCGTATCAATGATCCAGAAGTCCTTATCGCCGGTAGCGACCTCCATGATCTTCTCGGTTGCCGGAAGCTCAATCAGCGTGGTGTAGCGCATCTTTGCGCGGACACTCACGATGTCGTTGGCGTGGTACTTGACGATGCGGGCGGTCTGTTGGCCGTGGGCTACGGTAGCGGCCAGGCCGAGCAAGAGTGGGACGATGGATGATGGACGCATGAAATCTCCTATGAAACATCAGCAAATTCGATTAGGAATTGGTTGGGTTGGGGTAATCGTGGGCGAGCCGGAGCAAGCCCTGCTCCGGCCCGAAGCGGGCGAAGTAATCCTGTTTGCGCATGTTGTCGCGGGCGTTGTTGGTCGCCATCCAATAGCCGAGCGCGTCAACTTCAAGCACCAGCTTCTTGGTACCGCGCGGCTGGATCAGCAGCAGCTCTCGTTTGGGAACAAGCGACTCCAGCAATTCAAGCTGCGTATCGTTTAGCTGGAAGGTTTCGGCATACAGCTTGCGGTCGATGTTGGGATTCGACAGAAATATCTTGGTGGGGCAGGACTCATTGACGATGTGCAGCATGTCGGAGGTGGCAAGTTCAACGACCGACTGCGTGGCCAGGATCATCACCGCATTCTTTTTCCGCCACGTCTTTTCGGCCCGAACGATCCAGTCGCGAATGACACGGTTCTTAAGGAAAATCCATCCTTCATCGATCAGGAAAATCTTGAAGGTCCCAATGGTCTCCGGCCTCTCGATCTCCGCGGAAGCCCGTTGTAGGACGTAAAACAGCAGCGGTTCCAGGATGTCGGGATACTCCGACCAGCCATCGAAATTGAAGGTCTGGAAGCGAGAGAAGCTGAGCGTGTCGTCAACGTTGTCGAAGAGGTGTCCAAACTGCCCGGCCCCTTGCGACCCAGACTTCGTCCATCTGTGCAGCCGTTCGCCCAGCGGCCCAAGAATGGACGCAAAGTTGGTGAGCGTCCTGATCTCACGGGGCAGCTTGTAGACGCGCTCCAGCGCAGCGTAGAGCGCCTTTTCATCGGCGGTGCTCAGCTCGTAACGGCCACCGGACTCTATGAGCACCCGGAGAAACAGGTACAGAAAATTCAGGCTCTCATGCGTCGGTTCGAGCGAAAACGGATTGATGCTGAAGCCCGGACTCTTGAGGCCAACGTTCAGATACGTCCCGCTGAAGGCGCGTGTGAGTGCCTCGTAGCTGCCTCCGAGGTCGAACACGAAGGTCAGCGGCTCGTACTTCTGCGCGGACTGAAGAATCGTCGAAGCCGCAAAGCTCTTACCGGCACCCGTTGCCCCTAACATTAGCGTGTGTGCAACGTCGCCTGCGTGCAGATTCAGAAAGTAGGGACTGCCATGCGTCGATTCAAGAACGGCGAGGTACTCGCGTTCGAGATGCGGGTTCCACTTGGAGCCGGTATCCACCGTAAAGAGAAACGATAGGTCGGCATAGTTGGAATTGAGCGCCCACTGCTTACGAAGGTTGAAGTGCCGATTGCCTGGGATTGTGGCGAAGAACGCATTGAGCAGGTTGTAACGCTCCTCGTAGAGCAGTCCATCATGTTGAGTGAAGAGCTTCTGGAACTCGGCGACAGCGTGCTCAATCTTGACTCGGTCCTCGTCGTAGATCACGACTGAGAGCGTCAACTCGCCGAAGCTCTTACCCTCCATGCCGACCGCGGTGAGCGCATTGCCCAGCTCCGCGACGGCGGCGGCTTTCGACTCATCAATCAAATTGTCCTGGTTCGCGGTGTTCTGCCGGTCCTGGAGATTCGAGACGAAGCTGGTCTTCGAGTTGTGGTAGTGCCGGCGGCGCGACGCGATCTCTTTGCGCGCCTTCGCGTTGTCGACAGGGTGCCACTCGGTGACGACATGGAAGTTCGCCGGGATGTCGAGCAGGCCATTGAGGATCAGAGGCCGGGTCTCGCCGGGAAGCTCTTTCAGCGTGAGGACGCGGACGTAATGGTCGTTCATCCGCAGGTAGCCGCGATGCGCTTCCAGCTCCGAGCCGCAGACCTGCCAGTCGAGATGACGCGCACCGCACAGCGGCGCGTCATCGATCTTGGAGGGGCGGAAGTTGACGAGACGCCGGACAAGCCGGAAAGTCTTCTCCGCCCCTAGCAGCTCGACCGTGGTGAGGTCGCTTAGCTGCCCACTCAAACTCTGTACTTTCTGCTGCAATCTCAGCCGGTCGCGCTCGATCTGTCCATAAAGCAGCGTGCGTTCCTTATTGCCGGAGAGGAGGGCGTGCAAGTCGCGCAGCGACGAGCGCGGGTGCTTTGGCAACTGCGCAAGCGCGTGCAGCAGGCTGGTCTTCTGGTAGCTGCCTTCGATCATGACGACCCAGTAAATCTCGATGCTGTAAAGGCGGTCTGCCTTCGATTGCAGGAACCTGCTGCGCTGCTCCACCGCGGCGCGAACAAGCGGATTCTCATACTCGGCGTGTGGAATCGCTGGCCGGTTGCGCTTGAAAAGAATTTGATAGAGACGGCACTTGTCGTCCAGCGAACGGAAGGCCGCTTCAAGACGTTTCACCGCGTAGTCACGACCGGCGCGGTCCAGGCTTTCGTAATCGATGCCGCCAATATGCAGCGCCGCACCCAGGTCGCCGGATTTTGTGAGAAAGCAATGCTCGTCCCAGAAGCCGTACAGGTTTATCTGCGCGGCGAATGATCCCGCTTCCTTCCAGTCTTTCGTGATGTGGTCAACTCTGAGCATTGCGCTTCCTGATGGTGATTTCGGTGGGTTCCCACTTCATGGGGTCGTATCGCCGGCGAAACTTGCCGGAGTTGAAGAGCACACGCAGAATCTCGACATCATGCTTCGTCGCAATGCGGGCGATGATGACGCCCACGATGAACAGGCCGATTCCGCCGAGCAAGGAATGGAGCAGAGAGAAGATCGCGCCCCCGGAGATCAGAGCGACGAAGAACAGCCGTCGCTCCGCTCCGAGGACAGTCAGCGGATGGTTCATGGCCTTGAACACTGGACTCACCCTGCCGTCGGCTGGCTTAGACATGGATCACCTCCTCTCTTCCGTGGTTCATGGAAAGAGCCAAGCCATGAAGTTGACTGCGCCGATGGCCATGCCCACGCCGAAGACGATTCCGGCGAGGGCCTTCTTGGACTGGCCTTCGCCGTAGGCGAACATCAGTCCTCCGACGACGATTGCGACCAGCGACAGCCCGGTCGCAATCGTGCCGGTGAAAGCAGTTCTGAGGACGTTGACTGCGTTATCCCACGGGTCGCCGCCAGTTGCTTGGGCATAGACGGGTAAAGACGCCAGGAACATCAGCGAGGAAATGCCCAGCATTCGAGAATGCTTTCGCATCCACGGGAAGCGGGGACGTTTGTGGAGAAGAGGGTTTTGTATAGACTCCTTTCATTTGCGCTTCGGCGAGGGGCACTCCCCGTTGCAATGTCTGGAGCGAAGGTAAGGCTGATGGGGGCTGCTTTCGGCGGAAAGATTTCCACGCGGTGTCCCAAAAGGACACCCGGAAAATACCGCAACGAATCGCTGGGATGGGGTGAAACTAACGTCTGATAGATCAGGAAGAATCTGGCTGGAAGCACTCGCCTCCCCGCGCAGACTGCGCGGATATGCTCATTTCCACGATGATCAGCAAGGCTCCGCGGGCGCGGCGCGGGTCAAGGCTGAGACAATCACAACTCAGGGCGATGCTTCGCCTTGAGGCGCGGCGGGCACGCGACCACACTCACCACGGCGTGGGAATGAGTGAAAGAGAGGACCGCTTTGCGATCCTCTCTTTCACTCTGTCCAATCTCTGCGAGGCCGCCTCATGGAACACAGCATCGAGTTCAATGCCGAGATACCCGCGCCCAGCCAGCAACGCCGCCGCGCAGGTCGAGCCGCTTCCAGTGAAGGGATCAAGCACAAGTTCGCCTGGTAACGTGAAGCTACGAATTAATGGAGCCAGCGCCGCTACTGGTTTTTGCGTCGGATGTAGCTTATTGCCGCTGTATGGCATATCCATCACATCAGCCAGTGGCTGCTTCGGTAGTGGCGGTCTGCCCTTCGCCAGCAGATATGCCTGCTCGTGGCGATAGCTCAGGAACCGGTTGTTCGAGCTATAGCTCTTGTGAAACACCAGGTGTCCGACAGGCTGAAAACCCGCAGCCTTCCATGCGTCAAAGAACATATCGACCTTCGTCCATCCGTAGAACATAATGGCTACGCGGTCCCGCTTCAGCACCCGGTACGCTTGCTGCATTGCGGGTTTGAGCCAGTTTGCCTTCGTATCGTTCTGGATGGTGCGTCCATCGCGATCACGGTAGCTCACCAGATACGGCGGATCGGTAAGGATGAAATCGACGCTGTTCGCAGGCATTTCGCTCATGACCTGGATGCAGTCGCCCCGTGTGATGATATTGAGCTGATTCTGGAACGTAGTTTGTGCTTGCATGGTCTTGATCTCCTTTGTGGTCCCGGAGTGATCTCTCAGGACACACTCCCGCGAGGGCGCGAGAGATGGCCGCTCCCAAGGCGGGCGGGATGCTTTTTCGGGGGAGACCTTTAGGGGGAGCCGAAACCCGGAGGGCGTCTGCCGGACTACAAGCTCGATTGCTTGGAAATCGACTCGTCCGGCAGGCGAAGCAGAATCCCGTCCCGCTGCTGGGCGCGGGCTGTCTTTCTCTCGCGGTGCCTGAGAGAACATGCAGGACACCGGGGAGATCGTACTGGCTGCAAGCACACTTGCGATCAGCTAAGGTCGTTCTGAGTGCGCGTTGGAACGGAATACAGCCCTCGAAATAGCTTCTCCGGCGTCACTTCAAACGCATCACAAACGCGTAACAGTGTCTTCAGAGTTATAGGCCGCCCGGCTTCGATTTGCTGCCAATGGCGAGTGGAAAATCCGAAAGAGAGCATATCTTCTTGGCTGTGACCGCGCTTCCGGCGCATGGCTCTTAACCTCGCCCCGAGTTCTCTGAATACGAGTCCATGCTCTGCTTGACCTGCCACATCTGAGCTTGTAAGACTCTACGTGCAAAGACACCACGAGCAGATTAGCGTGATAGCGTTCAACATCTGGACTGGCTGTGGCTTTCCATGGAGTGCTGGCCGCCCTGGATGATCGGAAAAGAAGTAATTTAGGGGAATGCTTTATGTCGAAAAAGAAGGCTTTATCGGAGTTGCTAAGTGCGGAACACGCGCCTACGCAGAGGGCGATTCTGTTTGAGATCAGGTGCGACGAGCGCCGAGAGAAAGGGGCTGACGCCGAAGTGCGTATTCAGCGAATCGCGGCACTGTCACTGGAAGAGGTAGTTCGCTACATGCGAGTCAAGCACCCTGGTTCCGACATCGCAGAGGTAAAAGTCGTCGATCAGATCGAGGTCCTGTCCAGTTCGGAACACCTTGGCTAAGAGGAGGCCTATTTCGAACACTTCGGCAGATCGTTCAGACTTCGAGAGGAGGCGAAGGACGCTATTCCTCATTTGGGCAACGCGTATCGAGTTACCCGGACGTGGTCCTCTGAATAATTCACATCCAAGGCAATGTTCACCATATCGGGCGATACATCGATCACATCGAGCGCTGCGGAGAAAAGCTCAATCTGGAGTGCCCGTGGCACGGCTGGGATGAGGAACACAACACCAGGATGTACTTCGATGCGCTGAAAACGTCCCCTAAACTCAATGGCATTATTCGTGACCAGAGTCCAGGATTCCTCCTCCACAACCTTGAGGATGTCCCAATCCTTCGACTGATGCAGGCCATAATGATTGATGTGAGTAGCTTCGTATCCCCGTGCATGGGCTGTGTCTGGCAGCAGAACGGAGAGGTTCTCATCCACGAGGAAGCGGGGCAGACTCACCACTACGCCTCCCCGCAAGCTGACTGCTCAATGGCTTATTGATTCGCCACGCGGGTTTGCGTGGGCGTCCCCGCCGGGGGTGCGACTGGGCGTAGATATTTGCGGCTTCGATCATCTCAGGAGTGAGATGGGGGTAATCTGCGCGCAGTTCTGCTTCAGCGACGCCTTTTTGTAGCAAACTCGCAATTTGATGAACCAGCAGACGCGTTCCTTTGAACGTCGCGGCACCGCCTTGAATTCCAGGGTCTTCGACAATCAGCCTCATGGCATTTCGATAGCGATGCAATCGGTCTGTGATTGTTTTAGTCGTGGCTCCTGCATCAATTACATAGCTGAACAGCGCGGTCCCATACTCCACGCGATTCGAACTGCTTCCTTTGAGTTTTCCGAAGACGAAGCGGCGAACTTTGACAGGTACATCCTTTGGAAGTTCATAGTCCAAGCGGACACAGATCACCGCCTGTGTCGTGAGGTATGTCTGTCCGGATCGATGAATCAAAGATGCCTTCGGCAACCGTTCGGCGACTGTTTTATAGACCGCCTTCATCGGCACTTCGGCGACGGCTGCGGCTTCCGCCGGGGTCAACAATTCTGAAAGTTCGTGGGCCACAGTGTCGCTCCGCAATAAACAGTCTCTTACTGAGAAACAGTTTACTAGGATTCGCCCGTCTGCGCAATTCATATCTCGATCATGCAACGGGTTCGTGGAACCTTGCGTGTCCATTTTGGACACCGGGTGGAATTATTTTCCACTCTGGCAGCACCGCTGCGCTCTACGCTTTTCTGAGACCGGCACATCTATCGGTCTCGTCGGCAGTGCGGGAATGATCCGTCACGCCGATTCGGAGCAGATGGATAGCGCGGGTCGGGCGGTCTGGCAGGAGCGGATCAAATGCGAGAAGAGAGTGTAGATCGGGATGAGCGGCTACGGGAATTCGAACCGCTGCTGGACAGCCAGCAGGCAGCTGACCTACTGCAGGTGCATCCGGAGACACTGAAGCGGAGAGCGCGGCGCGGAGAGATTCCGGGGGTGAAGTTCGGCAAGGTATGGCGTTTCCGCGCCTCCGGTCTTGAGGCATATATCCGCAACCTGATGCGATAAAGCGCGACTCAGCCGCTGAATCTATGGCACCATCGGAGTCAGCGGTCTGTGGCGTTTGAAACAGGAGGAACACATGTTTCAACGTACACGGTATCAACAAGGAACGATTGCCCGCGTAAAGCGTAAGCAGGGCCCGGATTGCTGGATCTTCCGTTGGCGGGAAACCGACATCAACGGGAGCCGGGTTCGCCGTAAAGCTGTCCTCGGCACGGTGAAGGAGTATCCAACCGAATCGAGCGCACTGAAGGCCGCCGAGTCTTTACGCATCACGATTAATGGAGAGCAGCCTCAGCCGTCCCAGCAACCGGTTTCGGTCCGAGCTCTCGTAGACCACTTCAAGAAGCATGAATTGAGCCTTGTCCAGGGCGCCGAGGACGAAGAGGAGGGCCGGGCGTATTCGACCCGTTCCACCTACATCGATATCCTCGATTTTCATGTGGCTCCGAAGTGGGGCGACAACAAGCTGCACGAGGTACGAACGGTCGCAGTGGAGAAGTGGCTCCGCAAGCTGAAGCTGGCCAGAGGAAGCAAGGCGAAGATCCGAAGCATTATGAGTGTCCTGTTCAATCACGCCATCCGTCACGAGTTCCTGCCGCAGGGCGCGAACCCGATCACGATGGTGCGGCAGAGCGCGAAGCGGATGCACGCGCCGGACATCCTCGATGTGCGCGAACTGATTGGTTTGTTCGACCAGCTTTCCCACCGGGACCGGGCGATGGTCATGCTGGATGTCGTCACCGGTCTACGCCGGAGCGAACTGATAGGCCTGAAGTGGCTGGACGTCGACTTCGAGCAACTGGAGCTTTCCGTCACGCGGTCGGTCTACCGTCAGAGGGTAGGCAGATGCAAGACAGAAATCTCCCGTAAGCCGGTACCGCTCGACCCCTGGGTGGCCGAAGAATTGCTGACCTGGAAACGCGCCACGCCCTACAACCAGCCGGAGGACTGGGTCTTCGCAAGCACAAGGAAGAAGGGAAAACAGCCGTACAGTCCAGACTCCATCCTTAAGCGGTGCATTCAGCCAGCGGCAACGCGGGCGAAGATCGCCAAGCACATCGGGTGGCACACCTTCCGTCGCACTTTCTCGACCTTGCTGAAAGCCAATGGCGAGGACATTAAAGTGGTGCAGGAGCTGCTGCGGCACGCGACGGTCAAGATGACGCTTGAGGTGTATGCGCAAGCGGTCACTCCGGACAAGCGCAAGGCTCAGTCGAAAGTAGCGGGGCTGCTGCAGGCTGGCGTGAGGGCGAAATGAGAGGAGTCCTCTTATTGGACCCTTGTGGACCCTCGGGCACTTTCGCAAAATCCGTAAGTTGTTGAAGTATTTGGTGGACCTGATCGGGATCGAACCGATGACCTCTTCCATGCCATGGAAGCGCGCTCCCAGCTGCGCCACAGGCCCACTCTGAAGGGACTTTCGTATTTTCGCGGATCGGGAGAGCTAAGTCAAACAGCGCGGGAACAAAGCTCGCGTGTGCGGTGTCTAAGCGCAGTAGAGTGAGCGAGCACTCGGCCGCCGGCGGCGCAGTATTTCTCGCAGTCCTTCGGCGTTGGATTTTGCTGGACAGCCATGGTTTTTTTGGCCTACTGTTATGTTCACTCCGCGGCAGTTCGCGGGGGACTTCCGCGCTTCGTGAGGGCTGGGATGAGTGATCTGGCGAGCGCGTTAGCGATTGGGAGCGAGGAGCTAAGCCTCGTAACGGAGCTCAAGGCGGGTTCCGAGGCCGCGTTTGCGCTGCTGATCGCGCAGTACAGCCGGCCCGTGTACTCGCTGATTGCCCGCAGCCTGCGGGACCCGGACGATGCCGCGGATGTAACCCAAGAGGTCTTCGTCAAAGTTTTCCGCAACATCCATAGCTTCCATGGCGAGGCTACCCTGCGCACGTGGATCTATCGGATTGCGCTGCATGAGGCGTCCAACCAGCGCCGCTGGTGGGCTCGCCACAAACGGCAGGAGACGACGCTGGATGACACCCAGGAGAACGACGATGGAGAGAGCTTCTCCCTGGGCGACCTGCTGGCCACCGGCGATGCGTCGCCGTTTGAGAACGTGGCCCGGGCTCAGTTGCGGGAGCGGGTTGAGGCCGCATTGCACACGATTCCCGAGGTTTTTCGCACTGCCGTGGTTCTTCGTGAGATTGAAGGATTCAGCTACGACGAAATCGCGGAGATTCTGCAAACGGGTGTCGGCACCGTGAAAAGCCGGCTGATGCGCGGTCGCGCGGCGCTGCGGGAGGCGCTGCGGGCGCCGGAAAAGTCATCAAAGAGTGGAAAGACCGGCCAAACTGTCACGAGCCCGGCGCCCGCGCGAGGCATCCTAAAACGCGAAGGGATGGTGGGGCGGTGAACGGGCAGGAACAGGAGGCGGGGCGGAGCGTGGAGCGGCAGGCCGCGGAGTGCACCGCGGCGCGGGAAAATTTTTCTGCCTACCTCGACGGCGCGCTCGACGGTCGCGTCATGGGCCAGATGGCGGCTCACTTCCAGTCCTGCCGCGAGTGCGAGGCGGAGTTTGCCGCATGGTGCTCGATGCACACCGCTCTGAGCGAGTTGCGAATGGCCGGGGTGCCGCGGGCACTCGAGTCGCAGCTGCGCGATGCGTTGGCGGGTGAGTTGGAGCGGGGGACCCATCGTTCGCCGATGCAGCGCTTCCGCGCGTTCTGGCGTGGATACCTGCTGCCGGCGGGGGTGCGGCTGGGTGCCGGGCTTTCTGCCGCTTTGGTACTGGTGGCGGGCCTGACATGGCTGATCGGCACAGTTGCGCCGGTGCAGGCGAATGACGACCGGCTGGCGCATCTGAACGCACCACGCTTTCTCTACTCGGTGACTCCTCCCGAGTCCGTGACGACGGGTAACCGCTTTGTCGCGGTGATGGTGGACGTCAAGGTGAATGCCGACGGGCGGGTCTACGACTACGACATTGTGGAGGGACCGAAGGATGAGGAGACCCGAACGCGGATCGAAGCCAATCTGCTGGGCAGTATCTTCAAGCCGGCGACTGTGTTTGGGGTGCCTGTTCCGGGTCACGCGATGATGACCTACACCGCTGTTTCGGTGCGTGGATAGAGCCTTCGCGAGCTGTCGCCCCGCTCTAATGTCCTTGACTCCAAAGGGTCTTTCAACCAAAGAAGACCTGGATGCGCCTCTCCTGTCTGCAATGAAGCATTAGATTGAGCACAAACTGCGAACGCAATGAATGCAAAGACGCCAAGTTTCGCAACGGAATTCGTGGCGTATCCTTTGCGCTCTTGGCGCCCGTTGCGTTCGCCTTTCGCGCGTTTTCAGCAGGCCAAGTTATGGGGCGAACTTCGGATCAAGGCACTAGGAAACGTTTGATCGACCACGAACGTTCCCTCGGCGGCAAGAGCCACATGACAATAATTGACCTTACGGCGGGACTGAAGTTCCGCCCCTTCACACAAGGCGCACAATCAGAGATTGTTTAGGGCGATTTGCGCTTAGGTATGCGTCTCTCCTAGACTCCTTCCGTGCGTCGAATCCGTATCCTGCCCCTCCGGTCATTTTTCCCGTTCTGTGCCGTTCCCCTGGTTGCGGCGGCTTTTTGTCCAATTTCGAGCATTTCCGCTGCGGCGCAGACATCCTCGTCGTCCTCCTCTGCCACATCGGCGGAACGTGCCGTTGATCAAAGCAATCCCATGGCGCGGCCGCGGGCGGCGCAAGTCGAGCCCGGCGGCGCCGCGGTAACGCTGGAATATAGCGAGCCGCTGTTTGACCTGTCGAGCGCGCTGAACGTCTGCGGCTATGACGCCGACCTGGAGCACTCGGCGCCGGTGCGGCTGGCGGTGCGCAAAGAACTCAACGAGGCCTTTGCCTCCAGCGAAGAGGCGCGCAGCAGCCGGGACGCGCTGTGCGGTTACCTGACGCAGCACCGGTTGGCGGATTCGGCGCTGAATGTGGGGCAGTATGTTTCGCTGGCGCTGTATCTTTCGCCCCCGCCGGAGCTGAAGCCCAACCTGGACGAGTCTGAACTGCCGCCGCAGGCGGCGCAGGTGGTGAATGTGCTGCCGCCCCTGCGCAACTTCGCGGAGGCGACGCAGCTGCACCTGATCTGGGTGCGGCACCGGCCGGAGTATGAGGCTTTGGCGGCTCGCGTGCACGAGCCAATGGAGGCGATGATCCTTCGCACCAACATCTACCTGCACCAGCCGGTTTCGAGCTATGACGGGCGGCGCTTCCTGGTGCTGCTGGAACCGATGCTTTCACCCGCGCTGACCAACGCGCGGATCTACGGCTCGGATTACATCATCGTGACCTCGCCGGACAACAATCCGGCGGGCGATCCGGTGCGGATGGACGACATTCGCCATATCTACCTGCATTATGTGGTGGAGCCGATGGTGTACAGCCGGGGCAGCGCGATGGAACGCATCCAGCCGCTGCTGCGCGGGGTGGCGGATGCGCCGATCGACTTTGCCTACAAGAGTGATGTGGAGGCGCTGCTAACCGAGTGCCTGATCAAAGCAATCGAAGCGCACCTGTACCAGCTGGCGGAGCCCGCGCCCAAGCGTCCGGCGATGATAAAAAACCGCACCGAGGTGGAACAGTACCAGGATGCCAAGGCTTTGTACGACCGCGAGACGGTTGCGGCGCAAAATGTGATCGCCACCAAGGATGACCGCGCCGGCTGGGTGCTGACCGGGTACTTTTACCAGGCGCTGAGCGCGATGGGGGACAAGGGGGACGGTCTACGCGATGAGATCGCGCCGATGATCTATGGGCTCGACGTGGATGGGGCGCGCCGGCGGGCCGAGACGATGGTTTTCGTGAAGGACGCATCGAGCGACCCGCTGGGCGGCCGTGTGGCCACGCAGCCACACAAGGCGGGAGCTATCGATTTTGCCGAGGCGGATCTGATGAAAGGTGATGTCGCGGACGCGTCCGACCTGGCGGGGAAGGTGATGGCGGACCCTGCGGGCGATCATGGCCGCGCGCAGTATGTTCTGGCGCGGATCGACCTGATGCAGGGGCAGCCGGACAAGGCCATCGAGGGCTTCGCGGCGACTTTGAAGCTGAGCCAGGACCCGCGTACCGTGGCGTGGAGCCACATCTACCTGGGACGGCTCTACGACAACATGAACCCACCGGATCGGTCCAGGGCGGTATCCGAGTACCAAGCGGCGCTGGCGGCGCGCGATGCCCGTCCGGACACGAAGCTCGCAGCCGAAAAAGGGGTAAAGCAGCCGTTTGCGTTGCCGCAACGCGCGACGCAGCCGCAGCCGAAGACGGAGGACAGCAGCTTCGATCCGACCGGAAAGGCGCAGAAAGAGGCGTATAAGCCGGGGGCTCCGCAGTAGGGCATTGTCTGTGCGAATGATTTCTTGCTCGTCGGAGGGAAATCCGGGCTTCAGCCCTGGGTTTTGCGCCGGCACGGGAGAGAACCCTGGGCTGAAGCCCATCCTTTGGCCCTCTTTTTCGTGGGGCTGAAGCCCCACGCTCCCTCCCACCCTTCAACGGCACCGGCGGCCCACCGGCGGCTCAGGAGTGCGAGCTGTCGCTGGACCGGAGCTACATGAAGATGCTTGCCGGGTTCTTTGACCTGCACCAGTTGGCGTGAAGGCTGCCGATGCGTTCTCCGGCACGGGTCGGTAACGGACCTGCGGGTGAGGGTTGCGGTGGTGGCCGGTAGACTGAGTTGGTGAACCGGAGCGCAGATCGGGTTGTCAAGAAGGGATCGTCTCCGCGTGTGATGAAGCTGGCTGAGCGGGCCGATGCGGAGAAGACGCCTAAGCACCCGACAGGTGCACTGGAGGCTCAGCTTGGCTACGAGTTTCAGCAGGCGAAGCTGCTGGCGCTGGCGCTGACGCATAGCTCGTACATCTACGAGGCGCGGTTGGGGCGGGCGAAGACCAACGCCGATGAGCCGAACGAGCCCGGTACGGACAATGAGCAGATGGAGTTTCTGGGTGACGCCGTGCTGGGGCTGGCGGTGACGGAGCTGCTGCTGCGGGACTTTCCCGAGCGCAGTGAAGGCGAGCTGACGCGCATGCGGGCCAGCCTGGTCAGCCGCAAGCGCATGGCGGAGCTGGGCGCGACGCTGGGGCTGGGGGAGCTGCTGCGCATGGGCCGCAGTGCCGAGACCGGCGAAGGCCGCCAAAAGCCGGCGGTGCTGGCCAATACCGCCGAGGCGATCCTGGGCGCGGTGTACCTGGACGTGGTGCGCGGAGCCGATGCCCGCGCCCGCACCAATGAAAAAGCATTGCGCGTGGTGCGCGGCATCGTGGAGCGGCTGCTGGTGGAGCCGGATCTGCCGGGCATTCGTGCGGAGCTGATGGCGGACTCCGGGCGTGGGGCGCTGCGCGACGCCAAGAGCCGGCTCCAGGAATGTGTGCAGGCTGAGCGTGCGGGGCGGCTGCACTATGCCGACGTGGGCGAGAGCGGGCCGGCACACGCGCGGCAGTTTGCGGTGGAGGCTCGCCTGGAGACAGCCGATAGTGTTGTGCGCACGCTGGCGGCCGCGGAGGGCGCGAGCAAGAAAGAGGCGCAGCAGGCGGCCGCGGGGATCGCACTGCGGCAGTGGGGGGCCAGCGCGAAGGCCGGCGCCGCTGAGCCGGTCGTGGCCGGGGAACCGCAGCCGAAGAGCCGAGCCGGAGCACGGGATCGCAAGCCGAAGGGGAGGGGCTGACGCGTGAATACCCCGCCAGCGGTTCGGCCCATGCATCATGCACGCGCCGGGCAGCCGAGCCTGCTGGACACGGTCTCGGCGCTGCTGCGCGTGGTGGTGATCGGGATGTTTGTCCTGACGTTTCTGATCCAGCCGTTCCGCATTCCATCAGGATCGATGGAGAACACGCTGCTGATCGGCGACTGGGTGCTGGTCAGCAAGACCACCTTTGGACCACGGGCAGGCGGCGGCGTAGACGGCTGGCTAGAGCACCGCCTGCTCCCCCCAGCCCCGGTCCGGCGAGGCGATCTGGCCGTGTTTCACTTTCCGCCTGACCCCTCGCACGACCTGGTGAAGCGGGTGGTGGCGCTCCCCGGCGAGCGGCTGCGGCTGCATGACGGGCGCGTCTTCATCAACGGCCAGCCGCTGCCGGAGACCTATGCGCTCTACACGCCCGCGCAGCCGGAGGTCTTTCGCGATGAGTTTCCGAACCTGCGCGAGGCCGATCCCAACGTCGATCCGCACTGGTGGCGAGCGCTGCGGCGG
This sequence comes from Granulicella sp., assembly GCA_965276885.1. GTDB lineage: Bacteria > Acidobacteriota > Terriglobia > Terriglobales > Acidobacteriaceae > Granulicella. Next base: position 1,455,695 of record OZ255702.1, read on the forward strand.
AGCCTGACCGCGGATGGCGAGCTGACCGTCCCGGCGAACGCGTACTTTGTGCTCGGAGACAACCGCAACAACAGCGAGGACAGCCGGTATTGGGGGTTTGTGCCGCGGCCCATGATCGTAGGGCGGCCGCTGCTGGTGTATTTTGCAGTACCGAACGGAGCCGATGCACCGGATGGCGGCCCCGTGGAACGGCTGCGGTGGGTCCTGGCCTGGGTGCGGCAGCGGGTTGGGGTCCCGCGCTGATGAGGGCGGCGGTCCGGCGTGGCTCCGTCCCCTGCGCAAATTTGCGAGGCTCGTCCCCGGGGCTCGGGTACACTGGCAAGGCTGGCCGCCGCGATGCGCCGGCAGGGCCGAAGAGAGGTCGAGTGAGCCAGATCACCGAAGAAAAGACACCGGGAAGCTACGCCGGAGCGCCGGTCGCAGCTCAGCCCCCGATCCGGACAGCGGGGGCCGAAAGACACGCCGCACAAGACGCGGAGACGCCGCTGGAGGCGCTGGCCTCCATGTGCTTGGTGCTGGTAATCGGCCTGTTTTTGTTCGGCTTTATCTTCCAGAACTTTGCGATTCCCTCGGGATCGATGGAAAACACGCTGCTGATCGGCGATCACGTGGTCGTGGATCGCATCACGCTTTCGCCGCCGACGAAGTGGGCTCCCTTCGTGCACTACCGTCCGGTGCATCGCGGCGACGTGATCGTGTTTTTGAAGCCGAATCCGGAGAGCCCTGACCTGATCCTGGTGAAGCGCGCGATCGGCGTTGCCGGCGATCATATCCATCTGCAGCGTGGGGTGGTGTATTTGAACGGCGTCGCGCAGACGGAGCCCCATGCCCTGCAGCCGGGCGATGACGGCGACCCTCAGCATGGCTATAACCCCTATCGCGACGACTTTCCCAATGTGCCGCCCCCACCCGATGAGCAGTTGACCGAGGTTTGGCGGGAGAATCTACCCACCCACATCCGGGGCAGCGATCTCGTTGTGCCGCCGGGCAAGGTGTTCGCCATGGGAGACAACCGGACGGAGAGCCTGGACAGCCGCTACTGGGGCTTTGTGCCGGTGGAAAATATCGAGGGCCGGCCCATGTTCGTGTATTGGTCCTTCAAGACGCCGGACGACCAGGAGAACAAGACGGGTCTGGGCGACCGCATCGGCTTCATCGTGCACGAGTTCACCCACATTGTCACCGGCACGCGCTGGGCCCGCACCTTTCATGTGGTGCGCTAAAAAATTCTGATTCATCCTGTTTTGGTAAATGGTTTGGTAAGGGCACGGCTTCAGCCGTGCCGTAAATGCCTCACTTAGAACGCGGGCTTTAGCCCCCGAGGTACGCTTGGCGGAGTTCAGGAAAAACCTCAGCGGCTAGAGCCGTGGTCCCCGCTTGCGCTTGCCGCATGGCTGAAGCCATGCCCTTCCCGTACAAGTTCATACCAGGCTCCATCTTGGCTGAGCAGACCGCCGATCTCCACGCCCACTAGCGTCCATGCAACTCCATCCTTCCAGCCCGACCGCCGAGGCAACGGCCAACGCCCCCCACCTTCAAGCGGGAGCGCCCGCGGCAGGCTCACCGGTGCGACGGCGACTGGTCTGGTCGGCGGCGATCACGGCCGTGCTGCTGCTGCTCATCTTCCTTCCGCCGCTGGTGAGCGTGAGCCGCTACCAGCGGCAGATTGCCCGGTCCATGAGCGACAGTCTGGGCCGCCCGGTGCACCTGGACAAGGCCTCGCTGCACCTCCTGCCGGTCCCCGGCCTCACGCTGAGCAATCTGGTGGTGAGCGAGGACCCGGCTTTTGGCGCCGAGCCTACGGTCCGCGCGAACACGGTGGAAGCGACGCTGCGGCTGGGTTCGCTGTGGCGGCGGCGGGTGGAGTTTTCGACCGTCCACTTCATTGAGCCCAGTGTGAACCTGGTGCGCAACGCGCAAGGCCGGTGGAATCTGGCGGACGTGCTGCTGCATGGATCGCACGTGGAGACCGCGCCGACGGGGCAGCGCCGTGCGGGGCCGACCCCGCGATTTCCCTACATCGAGGCGACCGGCGGACGGGTCAACATCAAGCTCGGCGAGAATAAACTGCCGTTCTCCCTCACCGATGCCGATTTCGCGCTTTGGCTGCCCACCGCCAACCAGTGGCGGGTGCGGCTGCAGGCTCAGCCGGCCCGTACGGACACAAGCATCAACGACCCGGGCGTGCTGCGTTTCGACGGAAACCTGCGGCGCGCGGAGACCGCTCCGGGCATTCCGCTGAATCTGAGCGTGAGCTGGCACGACGCACCGCTGGGTGAGGCAAGCCGCCTCGTCACCGGCAACGACCTGGGTTGGCGCGGTACCCTGAACCTGGACGCCACGGTCTCCGGCACGCTGAGCGAGGCGCAACTGGAGACCAAGCTGACGCTGGGCAGCCTGCGGCGCGCGGAGTTTGCCCCCGCGCAGCCGCTGGACCTGCAGATCAGCTGCGGGGCGAGCCTGGGGGCAGCGTCGGTGTCGCTCCGGGCGTTGCGTTGCAGCATGCCGGACAGCGCGCCGCAGCCCATGGTGCTCACCTCATCCGCGCTGGACCTCGCCCATCCTGACCAGGCGGATGCGACCGTGATGGCCGGCGACGTGCCGCTGCACTGGGGTTTGCTGTGGGCAGCGCTGTTTTCCGCGCGCGTTCCCACCAATCTGCACCCAGCGGGAACGGTGGATCTGCTGCTGCAGCATAGGCCGCCGGGCGCTTTGGGCGTTCCTCCGGCACCGAAGGCACACCATGGCCGATTCAAGCTGGCGGTTGCACATCCGTCGGCGCCGCCAGCCACAGGGAACCAGTGGAACGGTACCGTTCAGATTCATCTGCCGCCGCCGCCCGTAGCGGCTCCGGGCGCAGATGCAGGCACAACGAAACCGAATTCCGGCAGCATCCCTGCAGGTATAGAGCTGGTTTGGCGAACGGCCGCGGCAACAGCCGCGAAGGTCACGACGGCTGCCGCCCCTGCGTTAGTCATGCAACCTGTGTCGATCCCGCTGGCCCCAAACTCGGGGCTGAATGTGACGGCGGCGATCTCGGCGACCGGGTATACCGTCAGCGCGGTGGGCACGGCCAGTGCGGCGGCGATGCTGCTGCCTGCGCGCTACCTGCCACAGCTCGGAGATGGGCTCGAAGGTGTGCTGCCGTTCCCTCCGACGGGTCTGCAGACCTCCCGCGTGGATTTCACCTGCAGCCATCCTTGGGGGGCGCTGCAGACCTGTACGCCACTGCGGCCCACGGTGACCACCGGGCGACCCCAGGTGCTTTTGCCGGCAGGTACACAACAGCCGCGAACGCCGGCGTTGCTGCAGCCGCGGAGCCTGTCGCCGCTGGACCATGACCCGCAGCTGGGCGGCCAACCGCTGCAGCAGCCGGCCTCGCAATCACCGCACCTGTAAGTTGATATCCCGCGTATGCACCGAGGTGCTCACCTCCGGGGTGCTGCCGTCGTTGACCTGCACGCCGGTCGGGGAGGTCTCCACGAGCACCCGCTGGGTGACGGTGGAGAGCGCCGGAATCCGCATACGCTGCTCGATGCGAGTGGGGCCGGAGTGGATGATCAGCGGCACATCGGCCACCGCGCCGCCCTCGTTGCGCACGGTAACGGCGACCAGCCAGCCGTTGGGATGGCCGGGGGTGGTGGTCTCCGGCGCGGCGGCGAGCTCGGTAATGGAAAGGTCGGGCAGACCGCGATCGCGCAGCACCCAATCGGCAAAAAACCAACCCAGGTCCTTGCCGCTCAGCTTCTCCAGCAGATGTTCGAAGGCCACGGCCTGCTCCGCCGCGGGTGCTCCCGAGGCCGGCTGGATGCGCCACGCGCTTAGCGCCTGGTGCAGGCTGCCGTCGCCCACGATGCCGCGCAGCATCCACCAGACCGCCGCGGCTTTGCGCCGGTAAAAAAGGTCGTCCGCGGCGGCGACCAGCGGCTCGCCTTTGGGGCCCTCCGTGCCGGGAGATGGCGTAGCGGTGGGATCCGGCTCGGCAAGGGTGACCGGGCGCATGAGCTCGCCCATTTGGGCATTCGCAGCCTCGTGGCCCCCCTCCCGCTCTACCCAAAGCAGGGAGAAGAACTGCCCCAGACCCTCGTCCATCCACGGCTGACCGGTCTGCACCCACGCATGGGTAAGGCTCTGCACCAGAGTTGGAGCGTCCGGCGACCCGGCGAGAACCGCGATGGGCGCCACCAGCAGCGGGCCATCCTGGAACGGCTGTCCCTGGTGATCGATGGCGGTGAGCGCGGAAAGCGGCCGTGCGCCCAGCCACTCGCGCAACAAGGGAGCAACGTGATCCGCGGCGGTGCCGAAGCCCTCGGCGGCGCCGGAATCGTCCGTGACCACGGCAAGAAACGGCGCTTCCGAAGGACTTTCAGCGGTCTGGGCGGCCTGAACGGATCTTGAAATCTCGGCGGGTGCCGGAGCGCTTGCGGAGGAGCTGCTGGAAGAAGAGGAGCTTCCCGGGACGGAGCCGGCCGCCGCGCCCTGCGTGGCGCTTCCGGGAAAGCTCTCCGGCAGCTGCAGAACGAAGAGGCTGGGGGTGCGGAAGCCGAGCGGCTCGGCGGAAAACTCGGCCGTGGCGATGCCGGAGCCCGCCGCCGCGCTCGCATCGGGATCGTCGGCGACGGCTTTGAGGGCCTGCCGGCGACCGCAGAAGTACGCTGCCGCGGGCGCGCCCCCGGTGTACTCGACGCTCAGGCGCAGCTGCGTTCTGGCGCGCCCCTCACGCAGCCGGGTGCGGCCGATCGCTTCAAACAGCGCGTTGCCCTCGGCCAGAAACAGCTGCGGCGTGGCGACCGGATACCAAAGCACGTCGCCAAAGCCGCGTATCCCCGTCCAGGACGGGCTGATGGCGTCCCAATCGGCGTTCCCCTGCTGCGCGGCATTCGCGCCGAGCCGCTGCAGCCGTGCGGCACTCTGCGGGACTGTGCCGGAATAGAACAGATCCAGCAAAACCGAGGCGCCCGGCGCAAGCGGCTGCGGCAAGGGCAGGATGGCCTCGGTTTCGGAGCCGGTGTGGTCGGCGTCGGTGTCCAGCTGGTGCTGCGCGAGCGCCAGGTGCGTGCGGGTGGCGCCATCCAGCAGCGTCGCGCTGTCCCAGTGCAGCGTGGAGGAGATCTGCAAGGCGAGCTGCTTCAACGGGTTGGGGCCGTCGTTGCGGACGGTGAGCCGCGCCCGCACGCTCAGGCCGGAGCGCGCCGGATTCAGCCGCGCGTCGAGATCGTAGGAGCTAATCAGCAGCGCGGAGCGGTCGGCGTCGGTTATATCGGCTTTGGCGGTCTGGTCGGCGACCGGCTCCTGCGGCGGCCTGGCTGCGTTCGCGCCATCACTCGGTTCGCCGGGAGCGCTCGGCGGAGTGCCATGGCTCTGGATGATGACCTGCCCCTGGGGCGGCGGCACCGGCTCGGGCTGGGGGAAAGTATCGGCGGGTGCGGGTGCGGGTGCGGGTGCGGGCTCCGGCGGGGGCGCCGGCTTCTGCGCGAGGGCTTGCGCTCCCCAACCTGCACCCAGAAGCGCCCAAACAGCCCAACTTCTAGCGAAACCACACAACAACCGCTCGCGCCTCACGATCCGAGACCCTTCCGCGGCCTGTTCTTCTTGGACGCCGCGGCGGCCTCCGGGCGAGCAGCATCCGCCCCCGCACGGCGCTGGCGCATGGCCTCAAACATCACCACAGCGCCCGCCACTGACACATTCAGCGAGGACACACTGCCCGCCATCGGAATGCGCAGCAGATGATCGCAGGTGCGTTTTACCAGCTCGTGAAGACCCGTTCCTTCGGATCCGAGCACAAGGCAGCAATCGCCGCGGAAGTCGAACTCCGTGTAGTCCGGCGTGCCGCGTTCATCCAGGCCGACGATCCACACTCCGGCCTTCTTCATCGCCTCTAGCGCCCGGGTGATGTTGGTGACCCGGGCGATGCGGACGTGCTCGCTGGCGCCTGCCGAGCTTTTGGCGACCGTGCCCGTCAGCGGGGCGGAGCGGCGCTCCGGCAGCAGGACGCCATCCACCCCCGCGCCATCCGCGGAGCGCAAAAGGGCACCCAGATTATGCGGATCTTCCACGCCGTCGAGAGCCAGGAAAAAGCGGGCGGCGTTGCCCTCCATGCCCTTTCCCGGCGAGGCCAGCAGATCCTCCAGCGCCAGAAAACTGCGTTCGCGCACAAACGCGATGACGCCCTGGTGGGCATCGGTGCGGGCATAGCGGGTGAGCTGTTCGCGGGGCTCGGCGTCGACGCGCACCCCGGCGGTTTTGCACAGCGCCACGAGCTTTTCCACGCGGCCGTCGCCCCGCGCCTCGCGCTCGCGGGCCACGCTGACGTGATCCAGCTGCCCCGGCCGCGCCCGCAGCGCCTCGCTTACCGGATGAACACCGTACAAAACCTCCATACCGTCAGTGTAACGGTGTGACGTGGTGCGGCAGTGCGAACGCGGCAGCTGATAGCAGAATCACACCAGCTGTACCCCGCGCCAAAGGCTGAAACGACGGTTTGTGACAGCATAGCGGAGCCAACTTCCCGTCAGACTCCTATCGGCATCTCGGCACTGCGCACTTTGGCCAACAGGTCGGCGGGATGAATGGGCTTCGCGACGAGTTCAAAGTCGTAGTTTTGCTTTCGGGCCGCTTCCAGCAGGTCCACCGTTGCCGCCTGTCCCGAGAAAAGCAGAATCTTGCAGGATGGCAACTTCTTCCGCACCACGATCGCGGCTTCAATCCCGGTAATGCCCGGCATCACCACATCGGAGATCAGAAGATTCGGTTGAAAGCTCTCCGCGATCTCGACGGCTTGGTCGCCGCTGTACACGGCACGCGCCTCGAAACCAGCTTGATTCAGAATGATGGCGAGGGTGTCTGCGATGATCTGCTCGTCATCGGCGACGAGGATCCGGGTCATTCTGACGGCTTCCATCTCTTCTAAATAGTACATCCCACTTTGGTGGAATTTCATCGACGTGCAGTGACATCAAAACTCACGTAGAGCCGGGTTGACCAATATAAAAGAGGAGGATCACGCCGTTTCGGGCAGCTTCTTTGGTTTACTTCCGGGGGTCGTTCCAGCATCAAACCACAGCAGTACCTGGTTGTGAGGGTGAGTCCCTGCTCGTTGATGCCTGCCGAGGCGTTCCTTCCAGAGATCATGGTTTGGCTGGAGCAGGCGAGTGAATTACCCGCGGACGGTATCAGGGCTGCGTGAAAAATTGGACGCTTCGATCGAGGCGCTCCGCAAGTGCGAGGAGCGGGCAATCGTTGGACAGTTCGCTCTTGAGGTGATGCATGACATCCGCAACCCTCTCGATGCGTTGTGCAACCTGCTCCACATGGCAGGCGAAGAGGCCGAAAAACCAGCCAAGGTTCGTGAATATGTGGCTCTGGCCAAGGAACAGATCCTCACGGTCAACCACATCGCCGGCGATACCCTTGGGCTGGTACGAACCTCCACCGAGGCGAGCGCTGTCCCGCTCGCAGACCTCGCGGAAGCGGCGATCCGTATCCAGCATCGCCGCATCACGGATCGCAGAATTCATCTTGTTCGGGATATGACCGAAAGCGCCAGGGTGAAGAGCCGCAGGAGTGAAATCCTGCAGGCCATCTCCAACCTCCTTGCAAATGCAATCGACGCACTGCCCGAGGAGGGAACAATTTCGATTCGCATCAGCAAACGCGGGGACGAGGCGCGGATTCTGATCGTGGATAACGGGCATGGGATCAGCAATGATCGCCTGAAACAACTTTTCCAACCGTTTTTTACCACCAAGGGTAATGACGGCACAGGCTTGGGATTAGCGCTCACGCGCAGGATCGTGGAGCGGCACGGCGGCAGGATTTGCGTACGCAGCAGCGTGCGGGCGGGCAGAACCGGCACCGCGTTTCGGATCTGCCTGCCCACCTCGGCCTGAATTAGGGAATCTCTGAATAAGTGTCTGTCTGGAAGGGGCGGGACCTTTAGTCCCGCCGTAAACCCCGTAACAGCAACGCGGCTTTTAGCCGCTGAGGTACATTTGCTGACTTGATCAGACCTTCCTTTAGGAAATCTCTGATCAAGTGGACGAACGGTAGGTCACGGCTTCAGCCGTGACAATAAGATGGTAGGTCATGGCTTCAGCCGTGACAATAAGGCCGGCAGAATGAACGCGGCTTTAGCCGCTGAGGTACGTTTGCTGGCTTGATCAGACCTTCCTTTAGGAAATCTCTGATCAAGTGGACGAACGGTAGGTCACGGCTTCAGCCGTGACAATAAGGTCGGCAGAAGCAACGCGGCTTTAGCCGCTGAGGTACGTTTGCTGAACCTAATCAGAGGCTCCTTAGGTGAAACGCCGCTGTGGGTAAGTCCGGTCAGTTCACCTGGTCGCAGAACTCGCCCCACTTGGCTGGATCGTAGAGCATCAGACCGGTCCCTTGAAGGAACTGCACTGTGTGCCGCGCGCGGCCATAAAACACATACCGGCATCCGCGCATTCGGGTTCTCACGAAATCAACGGGATCGCCGCTGTACTCCAGAATGCAGTTGATCAGAGTGCAATCGGTGAATCTCTTGCCGTCAATCACGACGCACTCGTCCTGAATCGTGCAGCCGCTCACTACTTCCATGTACGCAGTTCTCCGGTAACGTACGGCCACGCGTCCCGAACTGACCACATATGAGTTTACCCTCAATTCCCAATTGAAGAATCACACAAATGTTGTAGCCCCCCGCTACGTAGCGCAGACGTAGCGACACTGGAAATAAACGCGTCGGGGTAGGAGCGATCAGCACCCGGAATGGTTGCGCCATTACTTTGGTTGGATGACCACGCCGCTCAAAGTCAGGCCACGACTTCCAAACCCTTCTTATCTACCAGGGAAAGCAGCTTGAGAGACGCCCCTTGCGGATGTTTTTCCCCGCGCTCCCACTTGCTCACAAGGCTAGGGGTGACGTTCAGATAGGCTGCGAAGACCGTCTGACTGGCCTTCTCGCGAGTTCGCAAGGCGCGAATCTTCTTGGGCGTCATCTCCTGGATGGGCGTCAGGCAAAGCGCGTCGAACTTGCGCATCGTCCTTTGGTCCATCCCGCCCACGCGGTGCAGATCGGCCGCCGTCTCGTGAATAGCAGCCAGGGCATCACTCCGATGTTTTCTAGGCATTGTCTTCTCCCGGCTCCCTCACCTTGAAGAGTGCTCCGTCGATCACTCGTTGGTCGATCTCGGCATCCGTGTAGCCGAGGATCACTTCTGCGAGCTCTCGAAACGCTTCCAGTTCGCGGCGGTCAATGTTGGCCGCGTCCTTCTTCTCAAACCCGTAGACGTACACAGCGCGGTCATTTCCCCTGAAAAGGATAATGGACCGCGAGCCGCCGGACTTGCCTTCTCCTGCACGTGCGATCCGCTGCTTGATCACTCCTCCGCCGAGGTCAGCGTCGACCAAGCCATGATTCGCCCGCTGTGCCGCATGCCAAAGATCGGCGTCGGTGATGCGAGCTTTCTTTGCGAAGCGCACGAACGCCTTGCCCTTGTAGACCGACAACGTGCTGGAAGGTGCCGGACCCACGATTCAGAGTATAGCACTCAGTGCTACAGAGCCTGTTTACCAACCATCTTGTGTCCACTGAGACGTGCATTTCAGTGCAGCACCGGATTGCTCGCGGGAATGTATGGTCCGCCGCGCGACTGCAAGGGAAGTTTGGTCGAGAAGACAAGTCTGCGCAAATGTATTCGGCCTTTGGGTGGAGACTAGTTCTCCTGGCCAGGATGAGATAGCCTAGCCGGGAAAGACGGCCTTTGCACAGCAATATCCAGGAATCCTCTATGCTGAGATTACCCCCATCCGGCCTCAACGGCCGGGAAACGGTGCCGGGCTCGTCAACCCTCCGTAAGTTGCTGAAACCGTGTACTTTGCAAGCAAATTCCTTGTTTTGAATACTTTACCGGCACTACCTGCTGCATGTGCAACAAAACAGAGACTTTGTGACAAAGTACCCCCCCCCCCGGAGGAGGGGGGTGCCCCCACGAGGCAGTCTGCTGCACACAGCCCAACGAACAGGCCGCGAAGATTCCAGTCTCGCGGGAGTCGGGTTGTACGCGTGAATTCGGCAGGGGATCGGGAAGGGTAAGTCGGCATGTGTTTACTCACTCATCACAAGCGGACCCGTTCTAGATTGCTGGACTGTCTTCGAGAAAAAACTACTCAATTTGCTCCGAATCGCCGCCATCGCACGTAGCGGCCAGTCGGCGGCAATGAGCTTGCTTATCGTTCAATCTGATTCGCTACGCCTGCTAGACGCTCTTGACGAACTGCTTGCGCAGCGTCTCATCCACCAGAACCTGCCACCCGCGGCCCTTCGCACGCAGGGCCGCCAACACGTCCGGCGAGAGGCGAATGGAGATCAGTTGTTTGGTGGGGGCCTTCTGTGCGCCCCGTCTCTTGTTGTGCTCGATCGCGGTCATGATCTCCGAAGGAAAGTTGGGATAGCGCATTGCCTTCCCAAAGTCCTCTTGGGTCCACTCCGGATTTTCTTTGTCCGGTATGCCGTATTCAGTTGTTTTCCGCATATTCCTTGTGCTCCTGTTTGGTCGCTGTGCGCAGGCTGATTGCGCGAAATACCGTTCCCTGCATTGTGAAGATGAAGGCGTGCAGACGCCCGTTCATAAAGCCGGCAGCTTTGTAGCGGACCTCGCCGTAGTCTTCGCGGTCGTCCACTTTCAAGAACGCTGTTTGCATGTCGAAGGACTCGGCGAGCCCGAGTGAAATGCCGTGCTTGCGCATGTTGCCGGCGTCTTTCGCGGGCTCGAAGATGACTTCCAATCAGCCTGATTGTAAATACACCCGAATTGGCTGTAAACTTCCCGAAGATTTGCCGCTATTCAATCTGCGTCCCGAGACTTTCCCGTGAAACCCACCGTCCAAGCGATTGTGACTTCTTCCAGGACACTGACGGCGGAGGCCGCTCGGGAGATTGAGCGCGAAAACGCAGCGATCGCGCGCGGCCTGAAACAGCAGGATCCCGAACTGTTGGATTACCTGATCGAAAACTACCAGCACCGGTTGATGCGCTACCTCATGTTTCTCACCGGCAAACGCGAGGTGGCGGAGGATCTCTTCCAGGAGGTCTGGATTCGCGTTTTGCGCCGGGGTTCGCAGTACAACGGCAAGGCACGTTTCGATACCTGGATCTTTACCATCGCGCGCAATCTTGTAATCGATCTCTCCCGCAAGCGCACCATGGCCTCGCTGGACGAGATGCGCGAAGGCGGCGAGGATGAGCGGCCGTTCGAGATCGCCGAAGACAGCCCGTCCCCGCTGGACCGGTACCAGTTCAAGGAGAATGCCGCCGAACTGGCTCAGGTGCTGGGTGGTTTGGAGCCCAGCTATCGCGAGGTGCTGACCCTGCGCTTTCACGAGGAGATGTCGCTAGATCAGATCGCCTCGATCACGCGTGCGCCCCTTTCTACCGTGAAATCCCGCCTGTATCGCGGCCTGGCAGCGCTGAAGCCGGCCCTGATCAGCTTGCGCTCGCACCCCAAGGGTTTGGGGGTGCGGTCATGAGCGGCAACCCAAACAACCTCCATGCGTTCCCGGGCCGCGGGAACACCGGCGGCGCGCGCGCTGCCGTCGTAAATCGCACCCATCGGGTGGTGCGGGACGAGGCGTTGCGCATGCGCGAACAGCGCCATCGCTCGCGCGGTCTGTGGGCACCCCTGGCGATCTGTTCGGCGCTGCTGCTGGTGATCTGTTACGCCGCCTGGTGCATTCTCGCCGGGTATGACCTGACCCCGACGGGTATTCCCGATGCCAGCGATCAGATGCCGCTGCTGCTTCTGCTCTGGTCGTTTCCGGTGGCCGCGGTGGCCCTGGGCCTGATCTGGTTTCGCCGCGCCCGCAGCCAGCAGGAGAACGCCGGAGGGCCTGCGAAATGACCCAATGGTGGAGCCCGCGTACGGTCGATACGGGATCCAGCGGCGACGATGAGCTGCGGATGATTCCGCGCTGGTCAATGGTGCTCGCGATCCTTCTCTTCGCGGCGATGCAGTACGTCTTCCACTACATCATGCCGCACCACAAGCATGAGCTGCTGCCGCTGCGCTTGATGATGGGCTATGCGTGGGGAACCATGCTCGCCAGCTATGCGCTGCTGCTTGGCTACGTGAGCCGTGACGTGCGCCGCCGCGGTATGTCCGCCGGACTGTGGATGCTGGTGTGCCTGGTTCTTCCGGGCGGTATCGGCGCGGTGGTGTACTTTCTGCTGCGGCAGCCGGTGCTTTCGCGCTGCCCGAACTGCGCAACTCCCATCGCGTCCTCCTTCCATTTTTGCCCGCAGTGCCAGTTCCAGATGGCCCCGGTGTGCGGCATCTGTCATCGCGGGGTCAAGATCACGGATGTCTTCTGTACAACATGCGGGCATGATCTGGCGGAAGATGGCGCCCCCGGACGCCTGCGCGCCTACAGCGACTAAGCAGGACTTCCTTTGTATGATCGTCCGAGAGTCGTTCCCCCCATGGCATCTGTTCCCCTGAGTGCTCTGATCATCGATGACGAGCCGCTGGCCCGGCAGGAGTTGCAATACCTCCTGGACCGTGCGGGTGGCGTATCCGTCATTGGGCAGGGATCCAACGGCGTTGAAGCCGTGGAACTCATTCGCACCCACCGGCCAGACGTCGTTTTTCTCGACGTGCGCATGCCCGGGCTGGATGGCTTTGCGGTTCTGCGCAGACTTCTTGCGGCGGATCGGCATTTTCGCCTGCCGCAGGTGGTGTTTGCGACTGCCTTCGACCAGTACGCCGTGAAGGCTTTCGAGGTCAACGCAATCGATTATCTGCTGAAGCCCTTTGACAGCAAGCGCCTCACGAGAACGCTGGAAAAAGTCAGGGGGAGGCTGCGGCCGTCCGAGGACTCCGGACAAGCTGAGGCGCTCTCCGAGGCGGAAAACAGCGTAAGCGTGGAACGGCAGCCCTCCGGACCTTCCGCCTTTCTAGCTGATGCATCCCGCGCTTCTGCGTCCCCTTTCCGCACAGCGGAGATGCCCATCGAGGCCCAGAGTTCCGCCCGCACACGAATTTGGGAGGTTGCCCAGGCGAAGCTGGATGCGCTGCTGCGCATGGTCGAAGAGCAGGCGGCGGGCACGGTTCCAGGAGCAAACTCGCAGCCGGTGCGTACCGGACGCGTGGTGGTGCGCACCGGAACGCGTCTGCTGCTGGTAGACCAGAAGGATGTTTGTTTTGCGACCGTGGACGAGGGCCGCATTTCGGTTGTGACCAAGACCCTGGAAGGCGATTCAAACGTCCGCACCCTTGAGGAACTAGCCGACCAGCTGGACGCCTCGCAGTTCTGGCGCGCGCATCGCTCGTTTCTGGTAAACATTCAGCACATCCGGGAGGTTGTGCCCTGGTTCAAGTCCACATATCAGCTCCGGATGGACGACCAGAAAGGAACGGAGATCCCGGTCAGCCGCTCGCAAACCAAGCGGCTGCGCGAACTGTTCAACCTGTAAATTCCCATATTCAATTTTGCGGCGACGTCTCAAAAACGATTGCTATATTGAGAATGGTGATACGCGACCTGTGGTTTTCGATCTATAACCGTGTTATTTACGGCAGGACAACTATTCAAGTGCAAGAACGTTTCATTACGGTGCGATTGTTTGACGGAGACGTATATAGTGGCCCATGTGCTTTCTTGCCGTTAGCTGGATTGGCAGCTTTTTGGGATGCACTTGGCGTGACAGAGGACGCTGAAGAAAAGTTACAACCAGAATGGGTGAAGGGGAATTTGATACCGGTTGCGCCTGCGTTTCCGGTATTGTCCTGGCTGATTCAGATGCTGATAGACAACTCGACTATTGAGTTAGCCGATGTACCAGAATTAATTCGCGAGATCGCAATCGGGCGCGAAAGATGTAGCGACGCATCAGGGCTCGTGGTGTTCGATGAACTAGAAAAGGCTGCCAATCTTGCGCTTGCGCAAGGTAAAGGAATATCCCTCTCACCGTTTGGTTAAGCGGCGCTGACGCAACGAGGTTACTGTAGGGGCCTGGTGGGTTGAGGCGCTGAAGCCTGGGGCTGTGGCATTGCAGGCGCGCCAGCGGCGGCGTTCTTGTTGTGGTGTCGCCTCAGGTACGCGATGGCATCTGGATAAAACTCAAAGGCCAACGCTCCAAAGGCGCCCTCCGCAGTGACGGTAAAGCCGCGCTCAAAGATTGAGCCCAACCCCGCGATCGGACGAGGGATAGTAGATGTTGGAAATGCTGCCTGCAATCAGATTTCCGGCCACGTTGGAGTAGTTCGGCGCCCATTTTCCGTCGTCGTCCTTGCAGCGAACCGTGGAAATCGCGGCATACCAGAGACGGCGCTTGAGGGTGCCGTGGCCGAGGCGCAGATAGCGAGGATCCTGGTGCAGAAGGGACGGAAGAACGGCATTGCCCCAGAAGTTGCCGTCGACACTGTCGGCATACGACGCTCCATACCTCTTGCCGAACCCTGCGGCACCCTGGTGGTAGCCCGGGTAAGAGTTCTCGGCCTGTTCAATTCCGGCATCCACGCCCGCCACGGCGAAGGTGAACGGATAGATGGAGGAGTGATACCACAGATCGAATTTCTGGCCCTTGGTGAGCGGCAAGGCATCTGCGCTGTCAATGGTGTTGAAGGCCGGAACAATACCCAGCAAGCGCTGCTTTTCTTCCGCCTTCAATTGATCGGCGGAGCTGGCGGGTGACCGCTGTGACTGCCCTGTCTTCGCCTGCGCGGGGGGCGTGCCGCTGTTCGGCGGTGGCGGAACGGTCTGCACCGCTGCCGGGGGCTGCTGTTCCTGCTGTGCGGAGCTGCTGAAATCACCTTGCGGCAGAGGGCTATCCGGCAGCGTCGCCTTGGCAGAAACGATCTGTTGCCCGGAAACTTGTCCCGGCCCGGCAGCGAGAAGGACGAGAAGAACGTGGGGCAAGAAATGCTTCACGAATACCTTTCATGCTAAACCCCAGCGTGAACGGGGTGTTTCGCCGGTCTCTTTCCGGCTCGGCCATTTTGCCCGGGAAAATAGCTGCCGAATCCCTTGCGGCTTGCTTCTGCTACGCTGCCGAGCATGGCGACAGCACAAAGCGGAACTCTCCAGCGGCGCCTTCGACAGATCCTCGTCGCTACTTTGGCGATCGCGCTTTTGGCGTACCCCGCCGACTGGGCTATCTGGCGCCTGCGCATGGCGATGGGAAGCGGAATGGGATCGGTGACGGTCACCTCCACTACGGCGGCGACGCTGAAAGGCAATCACTTCGAGATCTATGGGCAGGAAGCAACGCCGGTGGATTGCAGCCGGTCGCTCTTGCCCCAGGCGGGTGCAGGGCCGTGCTGGTGGTTGCGGCAGCACCCCCAGACCATCACGCAATACTGAGTTCGGCGCTACGGGGCCGGGTGGCCATGCACCAGCCAGCCGAACCGGTAGACCACACCTACCGTTCCTGTCTTGGAGTAGATTGTGCTGCCCGCGATGCCGGAACCGTTGGGGGTGAAGGGAATGTTCCAGTGCTGGAATTGCCCGTCCAGCAGAAGCGCGAAGTGGTCAGTGATATCAGTTTCAAACCCAAAACCGGGCGAAATGACGTTTGTTGTCGTCTGAATGTACTGAAAATCCTGAGCGGGAACGACATAGCCACCGTTCTGGTAGTTGAGCTGGCCCCGGCCAAACAGGATGTCCACATACGGCCGCACCCGGCGGTAGCGCTTCTGCACCCGCAGACCGCCCTCAAAACTCTCTTCGCCGACCACGGCTCCGTTATCAGCGGGGTAGGTGCCACGAAGCTCAATTGCAGGGAGGAACCCGAAAAAGGGGTGAAACCCTAGATCCACACCGGCAGTGATGCCCAGATTGCGGCCTCCCCCCAGTCCTGTGTAGGTGCCTGAGATGCCCAGGAACGCGGACGGATCAAAGGCTCGGCTGGCGGTGGGAGTGCTTTGCGCGAGCATTTCCGGAGGTGCGAACAGGGCCGCGGCAGCGACGGCGATGCAGAAGAAAATGGCAGTGGTGGTCCAGCTTCTCAAACCAACTCCTTACGTGCTCCTTCCAGCATAAGACGGCAACCACGGACGAAACGAATTACGGGAGTGACCGGCAGAAGCAAACTTTGGTTTGCGGTGGGGGGCGGCGGTGAGAGATGGCTCTGGACATCCAGAGCTCCTGACCGCTTTGGCACACCACAAAAGGTAAGGGAGCGCCGAGAACGGCGCTCCCTGGTGGGGAACGGATCGAGTTGACTGGGGTGCGAGTTTCCCTGACCCGTTTATCTTCCCCAGAGAGCAGTGGTCGCGTTCGAGGGATTGGCTGTGCTTGCGCCCCACAGGGCGGTTGCCGCCTGGGTATCGCTGCGGCCCCAAAGCGCGGTGGAGGCCTGGGTGTCGCTTCTGCCCCACAGCGCGGTGAAGGCTTGGGTATCGCTGCGGCCCCAGAGCGCGGTGCGGCCCCAAAGCGCAGTGGCCGCATTAGAGACGAAGGCGTTCTGCCCGTACACGCTGCTGGCACCGGTAATGTTCAGCGCGCCGAGCGGCAAGGCTCTGCCCCAGAGCGCCGTGGAGTCGGTCACAAGAGTGACGTCGCCCGAGGTCGGATCGTAGCTGGCTACCGGCGACATCGCATATCCGGTAGGCGGAATGAGGTAGGCGTACATCCAGGTGTTGTTGATGGTTGCCTGTAGGTCGAGGTAGCCAGCACCCTGCGTGAAGACGTCGTTATGCGCGATGTAGCTGAGGCCGCTCACGGCATCGACGATTGTATTGACCTGCGGAATGACGCTCTTGTTCGCGCTGAACATCAGCATCGCCTTCACCTGGTCCGGGGTGAGATACCCCGCGACCTGCATCAGGTCAGCCACGGCGCCGCTGGTTACCGCGGCTGCCATGCTGGTGCCGCTCAGCGGGTAGTAGGTGGTGGACGCAGCTGCTGGACCGTTCGTGACATACCAGCTTTGCGGAGTGTAGAAGGTTTGGTTTTCCGCCTGCAGGTTGGATCCTGGCGAGAGCAGGCTGGTGACAAGGTTGCCGGGCGCGATGATATCCGGCTTGGCAATCTGGTCGATAAAGCTCGGTCCTTTCGAACTGTAGCTGGCCATCACATCGTCCGCAACCGAAGCTGTGTCCATCGTGTTGGCAGCGCCGACGGTGATGGCGTAGGGATCGTTGCCGGGGGCTTCGATCGTGCCGTAGCCTTCGCTGTTCAATGCGAGATCGCGGCCATCATTGCCCGCCGAGATGACCACAACGATGCCGGCTTTCCAGGCCTGTTCGACCGCCTGGCAGAGCGGATCGACGGTGTAGCTCTCGTAGATCGGGCGGCCCAGCGAAAGATTGATGACGGCGATGTTGTAGGTGCTCTTCAACGAGATCGCCGTTTCAATGGCGGCAATCACCGAAGAGTCGGAACCTTCGCCATTCTCGTCGAGAACGCGCAGATTGATGAGGTTGGCACCGGGCGCGATCCCGAGAAAGGTGCGGGAGTTATTCTTGCCGTTTGAATCCAGGCCATTGCCGGCAATCAGGCCAGCTACGTGCGTTCCGTGTCCATAGGCATCCAGCGTGGTCGTCTCATTCGGGACGAAGTTGGCGCTGTACACGATGCGGTTGTGGGGATTGCCTTTAGCCTTGACGCCGAGATCGTCCACGGGAGTGATGCCGCTGTCGATCACCGCTACGCCGATGCCTTGTCCGTTGAAGTTCTGTGCGATCGCCCAGGGCGCGTTAATCGGCTCCGCGGTGAACTCCGGGCTGGCTCCGATCGGCGTTAACGTGGTCGCTGCAGGAGAAGCAGGGGAGGGGCCACCCGGAACTGGTGGTGGCGGAGGCGCCGCCTTCTGCCGAGCTGCCAATTTGTGGTCGAGCGAAACATGGGCTACACCCGGCCGGCCGGCCAAAGCCGTCAGCTGGGAAGCCGATACGGTTGCAGCGACCGCGTGAATCGAATGCATCCGGTTGTGGACGGAGCCGATGGAGTTAATCGCGGCTACCTCGTTGTCAGCCGGATCTATCGCATACTGCACGATGACAGGAACGGTGGACGAGGTGACGGCGTTCAAATCAGCCGAACATTTGGGATGCGTACAGGCTGCCGATGCCAGAGAAGGAAGTGAGATTGCCCCGACGAAGATAAGGGCATAACGAGACATGCGAGTCCACGCATTCATGAAAACAGCTCCAAGAGACAAAGAAGTAACTGCAATTCAGAGTCAACGGACCCTGAAACAAGATTTACTGGCCTTAGCGCCCGTCCCGTTCATGACGAGTTGGGGTGCTGACGACTTCCTGAAGATAGGGCCCGGGTGGTGTATTGCCAATGCAACCCATGGGGTATGCCCTAACCCGAAGGAGTTATTACCAAGGTTCGGTCGTGTATCTGTTGCTGTTCGCGAACTGCCTCACGGGAAATTTCCCCGAGGTGTTGCAGCAATACGCGCGGTGGGACTGGAAGCGTATCCACTAGGTGGCGCAGAGCCGGATGACGCGCCTCCCCCGCGTTCTGAACAGGGAGGCATTCGGCGATGCGGCCCCCGCTCAGGACAGCCACTCGATGGCAAAGCCGCAGCACGGAGAGGAGGTCGTGGGAGACAAAAAGCAGAGCCGTGCCATCTTCGCGGCTGATCTCGCGCAACAATCCGAGCACCTCAACCTGGGTCGCAGGATCGAGGGCACTCGTTGGCTCGTCCGCGATGAGCAACGCGGGGCGGTGCAGCAGCGCGAGTGCAAGGGCACAGCGCTGGGCCTGACCCACGCTGATCTCGCCGGGTTTGCGCTTCAGGAAAGAAGCGTCCGTGGATAGATGAACACGCTGCAGCAAAGCCTCGATACGACGCTTCAAGCGGCTAGGATCGGCGGGTTCATGAGCACGCCACGCCTCCTGAAAATGAGTTTGCACAGACAGCGCGCCGTTTAAAGCACTGCTTGGGCTTTGTGGAACCAGCGCCAATCTCTTCCCGCGCAAGCGTCGCGCTTCGCGCTCTTTCAGATTGAGAAGGTTGACTCCCCCCAGCCGCACCTCACCGCGGACCCATCCACCCCGCCAAGGCAGCAGACCGAGCAGCGCCAGGAGCAGTGTGCTTTTGCCTGCACCACTGGTGCCCACAAGGCCGAGGCGCTCGCCCGGGTCCAGCGTGAAGCAAAGGCCGTCTATGACGGTTCGCTTCGCGTATCCGGCGCTGAGATGAACCTGCAGCAGCGGTTCCATCAGCGGCTTCCTGCCGTCAGGCGCGTTGTTTCGATCTCCGATACGACGTCCGGCTGCAGCACGGTAAGACGAACATTTCCCAGCGCAGGGGAAACACCGCAAAGCACGTTGGGATAGAGGAGATAAATGAAGGGCTGCTCCTCTTGGACGATGGCCTGTACGCGATCGACGGCTTTTTTCCGTGTCTTGAAATCAGACACCTCGGCCTGTGCCTGCATGGCATGGTCGATCTCGGCTTCCCAGGGTGTCGCGGGTGTTTTTTCGCCTGGATTCCATTGATGATTAGGCGAGGAGCTCAGCCAGACGTTCATCATCGCGCTGGGATCGGGCTGCACGTCGGAAAGGCCAAGCAGAGCTGCCTCGTAGTCGGAGCTGTGCATCAGGCGTTCGATGAGAGCGGGGAAGTCCAGCGTGACCACATTGACCTGCATTCCAAGGGGAGCAAGATCCTGCTGAATAAGCGCGGCCATGCGTTCACGCGAACGGTTTCCGGTATTCGTGAGAATAGAAAATCGGACGGGGTGGCCCTCACGATCCGTTAAAACACTACCCTGCTTGTGAAAGCCGGCCTGAGCCAGTAATTGCAGGGCCGTGGCGGTGCTCTCCCTGGCGGGCGGCAATGCACGGTTGTACCAAACGGAGTTGGCGGGGGAGATAAAGCCGTTCGCCGGGGTTGCGTGCCCGGAGTAGGCAATGCGCGCAAGGTCCGCCCGATGGATGGCCTGAGAGACGGCTTGGCGGAAGAAGCGATCGGTAAACCACGCCTTTTCCCACGCGGGCAGCGGAGCGCTGGGGGATTGGTTGAACCACATCTGCTCGGTGTTCAGCGATGCGCCCAGATCGTGAACACTGCCCGCAGCGCGCCTGTTCAAGGCGTCGAAGCCGTCTGCGGGCACGCTGTCCAGCAGCGCGTATTGGCCACGTGCAAAACGGAGTTCTTCCGTTTCGCGGTTATTGAGCACATCCAGGCGAACCGAGGCGAGATACGGCAGCGCCGCGCCGCTGCCATCGTGCTTCCAATAAAAAGGGTTGCGCTTCAGCTGCAGATATTCACCACGCTTGTACTCGGCGACGGTAAACGGGCCTGCGGTTACGCTTGCGTTGCCAGGATGGCTGGCTGGCTCGATCGCGATCTCATCGAAGGCACTGGCGATCGAGACGACGCGCTGCGGCAGGTGGACCCGCACGGTCAGCGGGCCGGCGGTGTCCATCGTGACCTTGCCGGGCTGCAGAAACTCCTCCGCAACGGGGGCTTCGGTTGCGGGCGCCAGCACCCGTTGCAGCGTTGCGACGACGTCTGTGGAGGTAAGCTGTGAGCCATCAGAAAAATGAAGATCTGGACGAAGGTGGAAGGTAATGAGCCGCCCATCGGGACTGATCGTCCAACTCTCCGCCAGCGCCGGCTCCATGTTCAAGGTGCTTCGGTTGAGCCGCAGCAGAACGCCGCCGGTAAGATACCGGACCAGTTCGGAGGCCTGGTCATCGACCTTTGCAGGGTCGAGCGTCTTCGGATCGTAGCCGATAGCCCAGGCGATCTCGCCTCCGTTTTTCGGCGTTTGGGCAAGCGAAGGAAGTGTGATGAGGAGGCCCAGAACTGCAAATGCAGCGACTTTTAAAAGCGCCAGGAATTTTCGCGTCATTGAGTTGTCTCCTCGATGTTGAAGACCAGCAGCTCCAGCAACATCAGCACGACCACGAGCAAAAGAATCGGCACATAAAGCAGGCGCGAGTTACCCAGAAACACTGAGTTCTGAAGGGATTGCAGCATGGAGCCCCAAGAGGAAAGAGGCTCGCTGATCCCCAGGCCGAGGGTGCCGAGATTGGCTTCGGCGATGATGCAGGCCGGCACATAAAGCACAAACTGCGTGAACAGCAGAGGCCGGAGGTGCGGAAGCACCTGGCGAAATATTTGTGGCCGCCGCAAGCCGCCTGCGCGAGCCTGCAGGAGCCACTCCGCGCGCCGCAACCCGACTGTGCGTGTGTAGTGAACGCGTACAAACGCAGGCACGCCCAAAACGCCCAGCAGCAGAAACGTGATTGTGGCCGAATGGAGGGGCGCCATGGTCAACGGCAGAGCCGCGCGGACCATCATCAGGAGAAAAATCCAGGGCAGGGTGAGAAAGAGGTCCCCGAAATAGAGCAAGGTTC
The DNA here is from genome assembly GCA_965276885.1 of Granulicella sp. Classification (GTDB taxonomy): domain Bacteria; phylum Acidobacteriota; class Terriglobia; order Terriglobales; family Acidobacteriaceae; genus Granulicella. Next base: position 1,477,004 of record OZ255702.1, read on the forward strand.
TGCCTGCCCAAAGCGGACCAAAAGCAGCAGCGCTGCCTAAACCGACGGCCAGGGCACTCGCCAGCGCACTGGCCGCAACGGAACCGGCGACGCCGAGCAGCAAGGCTGCTGCCGTTCGGACGGCCCGGTCGCGGCCAAGCTCGTCTGTGCCTGCGGGGTGGCGGGCGGTGACACTGGTTGAGATCTCGGTGCGATCCTGGGCCGCATAACCCCATGGTGAACGCCAGAGAATGAGTGCCGCAGCCGTGAGCAGGGCGAAGAGCAAAACGGAGGCCGTCAGGCGCATGGGGAGACCTTGGCGGACCGATCGGGCGTTACAAAAAGGCTGGCGAGGCCAACACATAAGCCCAGCACTCCGGTGACGGCAACCAGAACCGGAAGGTCACGGTTTGTGGCTGCGGCCCATGCCAGCTGGCCGAGACCGGGCACATCGAAGACAACCTCTACGGGCACCAACGCGCTGAGGGCTATGACGAGCGACATCATCGCAAGTGCGAGCAACTCGCGGCCGAGCACCGGCAGCAGATGCGCTCGCGCGATGCGAAGGAAGGAAAATCCTTGCGCTCTCGCATACAGCACCTGGGGGGAACGCCAGTTTCCGCGCAGCAGGCGGTAGATGAGCTTGAAATCGCGAACCGCAATGAGCAGGGCGAGAACGAATACAGGTCCGCCCTTGTTGAGCAGAAGCGATACGGTGGCGAGCACGCCCACCGGTAATGCGAGCAAGGCGGCGGTTGAGCCTGCGAGGAGAACTTCGCCGCGGCTTCCACGACGTCCGCTGAGGGGAAGAGCGAGCGCAACAGCGATGCACCATCCAGTGCCCATGCCGCGAAGCAGCAAACTGCCGGTAGTCCTGGAGCGTTCTCCCAGCAAGCCGCTTACGGGCACGTCGAAGTGCCTTGATCTTCCGAGGTCGCCATGCGCCCAGCCCTTCAGCTGAACTTTCAGCAAAGAGGAGAGTGAGCCCTGCGAATTTTCGAGCGTTTCAAGCTGGGCGCGGGCGTTGTCCGCGTGTGCTGCATCGAGCTCGCGATCCTCCGTGAAATATCCCGGAGCATACCGCATCAGCAGCGTGGAGCCGAGTGCAGCCAGCAGCACCAGTGAAAGGACGCGCCCCACGCGGAGCAGCAACTTGAAAGTCATTCGGCGCATGTCATCACGGGGGCTCCGGATCCGGCCGCCCTCGGCTCTACGGAAAGTGCGGTGTTGTTGCTGTAGTGGCGCTCTTTCTCAATGCACATGCGCCGGTCTGCGACCGAGAGGATCTCTTCGGCGCCCCTTCCATCGGCAGGAAAAAATGCGACGCCCAGGCTCGCGCTCATGCGGTTGCCTCCACCGCTGCGTTGGGAGGCGCTTGCAATGGTCTCCTGAATAGCGTCCAGGCGCGCCCTCGCAGCTTCTTCATTGATCCCGGGCAGCAGAAACACAAATTCATCACCCCCCATGCGGGCCACGATTTGCCGATCTCCGCAAATTTGGCGGAAGCCGTCCGCTAACTGACTAAGGAGCCGATTGCCTGCGAGTTGGCCGCGTCGATCATTTACCTCTTTGAATGCATTCAGATCGCAGACAACGACTGCCAGCGAGCCGTTTGTTTGCCTCACTCTTTCGATCTCTTCTTCGAGTTGGAGAAAAAGGCGGCGCGCGTTGGGTAAACCTGTCAGAAAATCAGTGTCGGCGTCTGTTTCCGTGCGGCGGAACTGTAAGGCGTTGCTCAGGGCGAGAGAAAGCTTCGATTCCATTGCCTGCAGGATGCGAAGGTGATCGCGCAAAAAGGGATCGGGCTTGGGGGAGTAAAGGGTCAGCACGGCGAAGACCTGCCGTTGCAAATCGAGCAGCGGTATCGATAGGGCGGAACGTAAGCCGGAAGCCCCATCGGGGGCGAACGGGATGCCGGGCTCAACGGAGGCATTGCCGTTCAGGATAGGGCGCCCCCTTTGAGCGACCCAGCCAGAGATCCCTGTTCCGAGCTGGATGTTTGCCGTGTCGGAGTGCTTTGCCTGGTCGCCTTCCCAGAATCGCGGGATCAACTCATCGGCTTGCCGAACATAGAGAGCACAGACGCTATAGGGGATAAGGCGGTGCAAGCGTGACGTAAACAAACATAGGGTATCGTTCAGGCTCAGGCAGTTTGCAAAGGACTGGCTCATTTCAAAAAACGTCTGCGCTTCCTGGATGGCCGCGGCGATCAACGGCAGAGAATCGGCGCTGCCAAGCGATTCGCTGATGTGAGCGTCCGCCGCCGGTGCAACCGGAGATACGAGTGCACTCTCGTTGGATCCAGCCTCAAAACCGGCCCCCGGGGCTGCGCCTCTCCAAACCTCCACCTCCGTATTGAGCTTGGTAAAAACGCTCTCCACGAGCGCTTCGGACTGCAGTTCAGCCGCGGCATGGCACACCTCGAAGGCAGCGACGATTTTTGGATCGAACTGCTTGCCTGACATGCTCCGAATGATGGCCAGCGCCTGCTGGGTCGACATGCCTCTGCGGTAGGGACGATCGGAGACCAGAGCGTCGAAGCAGTCCACTACCGTGAGCACGCGAGCGCCGATAGGGATGTTTTCACCTTTTAATCCGTCCGGGTAGCCGGTTCCGTTCCACCACTCGTGATGCGAGCGCACAATCGGCACCACGGGGTAGGGAAAACGCACACGTTCCAGGATGTCGGCGCCCACGACGGGGTGAATCTTCATCTTTTCGAACTCTTCGGGAGTCAGCTTGCCTGGCTTGTTGATGATGTGTTCCGGGACGGCCAGCTTGCCGATGTCATGCAGGAACGCCGCCGTTTGCAGTGCCATCATGGCCAGCTTATCCAGCCCAAGCGACTCGCCTACAGCCTGGACGTAATTGCGCACCCGGAAGAGATGGTCATGAGTGCCCTGATCCTTGGCTTCGATCGCCATCGCCAGGCCTTCGATCGTCCGCAAATGCAGTGCCTCTGTCTCTTCGAGGTAATGCTGACGCTCTTTTAAGCGGGACATCTGCCCCATATAGGCGCGATACAGGGTGTACACGGCGGGAATGAGCAGCAGCGCGGTGGCCCAGCCAAAGCTGGAAGCCAGCCAACTCGCCAGCGAGGCGAGCATGGCGCCCACGATGTAGAACGGCAGGTACCACGGAAACTCTCCGCGCCAGAGGCGAAAGGCGTTCTCGCCTTTGGACGTGGCGATCACCACGGCGAACATGCCTGTATTCCAAAGAAAGTACGCTACGGAGCTCACGGCGAGAGCCGGCGCGGAAGCGACATGCAAACGGTGCAGGCCCTGATAGGTCACATATGCGCAAGCCGTCGAGACCATCGCGTTGGAAATGTTGAAGGAGTCCTGTACGAGCATGAAGAGCTTGCGTATCGGTCCCCGGCACTGCGCAATGACCGAAGCGCCCGCCAGCAGCATGGCCTGAAGGGGCGAAAGCTCAAGAACGCCCAGGAGAAGGAACGGAAAGGTCGCTGACATCGACCCTTCGCTGCTGGGCATTGCGACTTTGAGCCCCGAACTGAGCAAAACCGCCAGCAGCAGGAGCCAGAACGGCAGCCAGGAGTGTGCATGTACCTGCGCGGCCCAACTGGTGGCCACCGCTGCGGCAAGCAACGTGAGCACGATCGCGACCTTGGTGCGCAGAGGCATGTCTTCCTGTCCGGCCTGGTATGACCTTGGTTCGTACTTGCTCTTCAGCCGCAACGGTAAAGGGGTGGGAGCGGGGGCGTACATTGTGCGAAAGTTGTAACGGAGAAGGGGTCAAGGGGTTGCAATGCGGAGGACAGCAGCGAAACTCTCGGATCAGGCCATCAACCAGGACCGGTGCCGGACGGGCGCATGGGCAGAAGCGAAAACTGCCGGATGCTGTTCCTGTTTGGCGGCTGGGCGTTGGCCCGGAGACACGATGCGATGTGCGCTTTTGGCAGCGGAATGAAACGTCCCGCATCGATCGTCGGTCGTTGAATGCCTTTGAAGCATTTTCTGAGCCCGAATATTCGTTAGGGAAGCTCTGATGAAGGCAATGGATAGGCCCAATAAAATGCCCGGGGGTGAAGCCCCTTGTATTTAGCCGTTTTATCGTAGGGCTGAAGCCCCACGCTCCCTCCCAAAGGCGACAACAGGACATATCCAGAGATTGCTCTAAAATCGAGGTGTCCGGCTTATCGGGGAGATAGCTCTAGTGCTCGCGTGCCTGGGCAATGGCGACCTCCACTCCGCAGCGGATGAGGGCCAGCATCTGCTCTGTTTTCAGACTCGAAGGATCGAACAGCCTGTTCAGGATCAGGCCGTCGAGAACGGCGGCGAAGATTGCTGTTTGCCGCCGTCTACGGCGTGGGTCCGCGTGGCTCAACTCGGGCAGCAGCTGGTCGATCTGTGTGTCCGCGCAACGCATGGACATGGCGGCGTGAAGGTTTGCAAGACGTTTCTGCCCGTGCGGTTGGCGAATGGCATAAAATTTAAAGTCCAAGCTGAGCAACATGCGGCGTTTGTCTTTGAAGAGCGTCAGCAGGTACTGCGAAAGGGCCTCAAGCCGCTCCTCGGGAGAGTGGAGGGCGCTTAGCTTTTTGCTGATGACCTGGAGGTCGCGAATCTTGTCTTCTTCAAAAATTGCGAAGAACACGTCTTCTTTGTCTTGAAAATGTGCGTAGAAAGCGCCGCGCGTTTTCCCGGCAGCAGCCGAAATGTCCTCAAGGCGTGCGAGTTCGAAGCCGTCGCGCGCGAAGATGCGCCGGGCCGCGTCGACCAGTTCGGCGCGAGTGGCACGGGCGCGGTCCTGCTGGCGCGCGCTGCTGCTGACAGGGCTTTTTCGGCGTCCAGCGGATTTTCTTGCATCGTCCAAAGCCTGTACAGAATCTCACAATAGATACATGTGTGTATGTTTTATTCCGTGTATGTTTTAGGCATGGCCCGAAGGTTGGAGTGGTGTCGATGATGGTTGGATCGGTTGGATCTATCAAAGGCGGGGAGAGCTGCAACTCCGCATGGGGTGAACCAGGCCGCTGGTTGGCGTACGCGGTGTTGCTTGGCCCGCTCGTGTGGGCGATGGTGGGCTGCGGCAAGCCGGCGGCTCCGCCCGCGCAGGCGATGGGACCCATGCCGGTATCGACGGTGCGGGTAGCCACGAGCAATGTGCCCTTGAACGGCGAGTGGGTGGGCACGCTGGATGGCTATGTCAACGCCAATATCCAGCCGCAGGTGAGTGGATATTTGATTCGCCAGCTGTATCGCGAAGGCTCGACCGTCAGCAAGGGACAGGTACTCTTCCAGATCGATCCGCGCCCCTTTGAAGACGCGGTGAAGCAGGCCGAGGGGCAGGCGGGGCAGGCGCAGGGCCAGCTTGGCCAGGCGCAGGCACAGCTTGGCCTCGCGCAGATCAACGTGAAGCGCGACACGCCGCTGGCCGAGCAGCGCGCGATCGCGCAAAGCCAGCTCGATAACGACAAGCAACAGGCTTTGAATGTGGAGGCCGGCGAGCGCACGGCGCAGGCCTCCATCGCCGCGGCGCAGGCTGCGGTTTCGAATGCGAAGTTGAACCTCGGCTTTACGCAGGTGCGTTCGCTGATCTCCGGCGTTGCGGGGCAGGCCACGACGCAGGTGGGCAATCTTGTTGGGCAGCAGTCGGTTTTGACCTCGGTCTCGCAGCTCGATCCCATCAAGGTCTACTTCTCCATCTCGGATGGTGAATATCTTGCGCTCACGCGCCGCGCGTCGCAGGGTCATGGCGATCTGCTGCATAGCGGAGCGAACCTTCCCTTGAAGCTGTCCCTTGCAAATGGCGAGGTTTATCCCCATGTGGGGCACATCGTCTTTGTCGACCGGCAGATCAATCAACAGACAGGCGCGATACGCATTGCGGCGGCTTTTCCCAACCCCGGCAATCTGCTGCGGCCCGGCCAGTTCGGCCGTGTTTCGGCCGAGACCGAGGTGCTTAAGAACGCGCTGCTGGTGCCGCAGATCGCAGTCTCGGAGCTGCAGGGCATTGAGCAGGTGTACACCGTAGCCAACGGCAAGGTGCACGTGGTGAATGTCACGCTGGGGCCGCAGGTCGGCCCCGATTGGGTGGTGACCGGCGGTCTGCAGCCGGGCACGGAGATCATCACGGACAACCTGCAGAAGCTGAAAGAGGGCGTGCCGGTGAACCCGCATGCGGGCGTTGTGGCCGCACAGCCCGTGGCCTCCACGAGCACCGACGCGACGGGAAGGTAAGCGATGTCGAAGTTTTTTATTCGCCGGCCCATTGTGGCCATCGTGATCGCGATTCTTACCGTGATCATCGGCCTGGTCTCCATGCTGAGCCTGCCGACCTCGCAGTATCCAGATATCGTTCCGCCCGAGGTGCAGATCCAAGCCACCTACCCCGGCGCCGATGCGCGTACGCTGGTGCAGTCCGTGGCGACGCCTCTGGAGCAGCAGATCAACGGCGTAGACAACAGCATTTACATGTATTCGGAGAACGCCAACAACGGCCAGGCGACCGTGTATGTGGACTTCGACGTCAAGACCGATCCCAACATCGACCAGGTGCTGACGCAGTTGCGTGTTTCGCAGGCGCAATCGCAGCTGCCCGCGGAGGTGAACACGGCCGGCGTGGTGGTGCAAAAGGCGCAGACCTCGCCCTTGATGATCGTCAGCGTGAGCTCGCCGAGCGGCAAGTACGGCGCGGATTTCCTGACCAACTACGCCATCATCAATCTTGAGGACGAGTTGACGCGCGTGAAGGGCGTGGGACGCGTCCAGGTCTTCGGCGGCCAATATGCGCTGCGTGTCTGGGTGCAGCCGGATAAGCTCGCGCAGCTGGGTGTGACCGCAACCGACGTCATCACCGCGCTGGGCACGCAGAATAACGTGAACCCCGCGGGCCAGATCGGCGCCGAGCCGGTGCCCAAAGGCCAGCAGTTCACCTATACCGTGCAGACGCAGGGACGCCTGATTACCCCGGAGCAGTTTGGCAATATCATTCTGCGCGCCAATCCGGATGGTTCCGTTCTGCACCTGAAGGATGTTGCGCGCGTGGAACTCGGCACCCAGGTGTACAACCTTACCGCACGCTATAACAAAGCGCCCGCCGGCGTGATGGGCATCTACCAGCTGCCGGGGTCGAACGCCGTCGCAACCGCCGCGGCGGTGCGCCAGCGGCTCGATGAGCTGAAAGGGCGGTTTCCGGCGGGACTGCAGTATGAGGTTCCGCTCGACACCACCAAGGCTGTCACCGCGGGCATTCACGAGATCATCATCACGCTGGTGATCGCGCTGGTGCTGGTGATTCTGGTGGTCTACATCTTTCTGCAGGGTTGGCGCGCGACGCTGATTCCATTGATGGCCGTGCCGGTTTCGCTGATCGGCACCTTCATCCTCTTCCCCCTGCTGGGTTTTTCGATCAACACGCTCTCGCTCTTCGGTCTCGTTCTGGCAATCGGCCTTGTGGTGGACGACGCCATCATCGTCGTGGAAGCCGTCGAACACCATATCGACGAGGGCATGACGCCGCAGGATGCCACGATTCGCGCGATGGAGGAGGTTGGCGGACCGGTGGTGGCGATTGCCATCATTCTCGCGGCCGTCTTCATTCCGACAGCATTTATCCCCGGCATCACGGGCCGGCTTTATCAGCAATTTGCCATTACCATTGCGATCTCGGTACTGATCTCCGCGTTCAATGCGCTTACGCTCAGCCCTGCGTTGTCCGCCCTGCTGCTGAAGCCGCGCGATCAAAATCGCAAGCGTGGGCCGCTGCAGCGCTTCTTCGACTGGTTCAACCGGATCTTTAGCCGAACCACCGATAGGTATGTGTCTACCTCGGGCGTGCTGCTGCATAAGTCCGGTATGACGATGATTGCGCTCGCGATCATCGCCGCTGTCGCGGTGTTTATGGGCGCGAAGCTGCCGACCGGCTTTATTCCCACGGAGGATCAGGGCTACATGTTCGTCGCTCTGCAGCTGCCCGATGCCTCCAGCCTGCAAAGGACGGATGCCGCCGCGCAGGATGTGTCCGATGCGCTGCTGCATACCCCGGGCATCGGCGGCGTGATTGCAGTCAACGGCTTCAGCCTGTTGACGCTGACGCAAAGCACTAACACCGCCTTCTTCTTCGTCTCTCTGAAGCCATGGGATGTCCGTAAATCACAAGCCGAGCAGCTCGCCGGCATCCAAGCGAGCCTGGGCCGCAAACTCGGTGCTGTGGGGCAGGGGCTTGCGTTCAGCTTTCCGCCACCGGCCATTCCCGGCATCGGCACCTCGGGTGGGGTGCAGATGGTGATCGAAGACCGCTCCGGCAATGACGATCCGGCCTTTCTTACCAAGAACCTGTACGCCTTTCTCGGAGCGGTCTCCAAGCGCCCGGAGATCGCGGCGGCCATTCCGTCGTATCTGCCGGCCGTGCCGCAGCTGTATGCCGATGTCGATCGCGAAAAGGTGACGGAGCAGCAGGTAAGCCTGAACGATGTCTACACCACGATGGCCACCTTCATGGGCGGCTACCTGGTGAACTACTTCAACCGCTTCGGCCGGCAGTGGCAGACCTATGTGGAGGCTGAGGGCAGCTCGCGCACGACCATCAACAACATCGGGCAATTTTACGTTCGCAGTGCAAACGGCAGTCAGGTGCCGCTATCGTCGCTGGTGCATGTGAAGCAGATCACCGGTCCGGAGTTCATCACGCGCTTCAACGAGTACAGCTCGGCGCAGCTTAACATTGCCGGAGCGCCGGGCTACAGTTCAGGGCAGGTGCGTGCGGCCCTCGAAGATACGTTCGCGAAGACGATGCCGGCGGGCATGGGCTTCGATTACCAGGGCATGAGCTTCCAGGAACAGCAGGCCGCAAAGGGCATACCCACATGGGCCGTTTTCGGATTGTCGCTGCTGGTGGTGTTTCTGATCCTGGCCGCGCTGTATGAGAGCTGGTCGCTGCCGTTCAGCGTTCTGCTTTCGACCCCGGTCGCCATCCTGGGCGCCTATCTTGCGATGCAGGTACGCTCGCTTGAGAATGACATCTTCGCCACCATCGGTCTCATCATGCTGATCGGTTTGTCGGCGAAAAATGCCATTCTGATCGTGGAGTTCGCGGTGGCGAACTACAAGGGCGGCCAGTCGATCTCAGACGCCGCGCTCAATGCCGCAAGGCTGCGCTTCCGGCCTATCGTGATGACGGCGCTGGCGTTCATCTTTGGCTGTCTGCCACTGTGGACCGCGTCCGGTGCGGGAGCAGTTTCGCGGCGCATCCTGGGCACGGTCGTGATCGGCGGCATGCTGCTTGCAACCGTCGTGGGCATCCTGATGATCCCGGTGACCTTCGCTGTCGTGGAGTACCTGTCGCATCGTTTCAGCCATGGCGGCAAGGGAACCACCATGGATTCGAAACATGCTCCGGAGGCCGTCGATCCCGAAGACGAAAAGCGCATGGTGACCGCGACAGGAGGTCACGCATGAAAAATACCTTTGCTTTCTTCAGGCGTATTCTGCCGGCCGCTGTCGTTCTGCCTGCAGGCATGACGCTGCTGCTGGTTGCAGGCTGCAATATCGGTCCCAGGTACACGCGGCCGGCCGCACCTGTGCCTCCTGCCTTCCGTGGAGCGGATGAGGCTAAGGTCTCGAGCGATCCGCAGGGCTCGCTGGGCGACCAGCAATGGGCACAGGTCTTCCGTGAACCCGAATTGCAGCAACTCATCCGCACCGCGCTTACGAACAACTTCGATCTGCGGGTCGCGGCGGAGCGTGTGCTGGAGGCCGAGGCGCAGGTGAAGATCACGCGCGCACAGCAGTTTCCGCAGATCAACGTGGGCGGCACGGGCATCGGGGCGGAGTTTCCGAGCAATCTCGGCAGCTCCATTTCGAGCCCACTCACCTTCGGGAGCTACAACGTTTCCGCTGCCTGGACGCCGGATTTCTGGGGGATTTACCGCAAGCAGACGCAGGCTGCCCGGGATCAGCTGCTGGCGCAGACATGGGCGCAGCGCGCGGTACGCCTGAGCCTGGTGCAGCAGGTCGCGACTACCTACTTCCTGCTGCGAGAACTCGATCAGCAGCTCGCCATTGCACGCCAAACCGCAAAGGTTCGGCAGGATTCGGTGGACCTGACCAGTAAGCTGGAGAGCGGCGGCGCAGCCCCTCTTTCCGATCTGCGCCAAGCCGAGCAGCTGCTGTACACCGCGACTTCCCAGATCCCGCAGCTTGAGCAGGAGATCCAGCAGAATGAAAACGCCCTGCAGCTGTTGCTGGGCCAGAATCCTGGACCGGTTGCGCACACTGATCCGAACGCGCTTGCACCGCCGCCGGCGAATCTGCCCGTGGGACTGCCGTCGCAGCTGCTGGAGCGCCGGCCGGATATCCAGCAGCAGGAGGCGCTGCTGCGGGCCGCAAATGCGCAGGTGGGCGTAGCCCGTGCGCAATTCTTTCCGCAGCTCACCATCAACGCTTCGGGAGGGTTGGGCGGCAGCACCTTTGCCAGTCTCTTCAACACCTCGGGACAAACGGTCTACGGCTACGGAACGCTGGCACAGCCGCTATTTGAGGGCGGCAGATTGCGCGGACAACTGCAACTCTCCGAGCGGCAGAAGCAGGAGATGGTGCTGGATTACCAGAAAGCCATCGCAACGGCATTCCACGACGTTTCCAATGCGCTGATCGCTGTGAACAAGCAGCGCGCCGCGCGCGAACAGCAGGAGAAGCTCGTGGCGGCGGCGCAGGACGCCACACGACTGGCGCGGATCCGCTACCAGGGGGGAGCCACGGCCTACCTCGAGGTGCTTACCACCGACTCAAACCTGTTTGCCGCGCAGCTAAACCTCGCCAGTGCGCAGCAGAGCGAGGCTCTGACGCTGGTGCAGCTGTACAGCGCGCTGGGCGGTGGCTGGCAGTAGGGCGTAGAGCGGATTACATGGAGGTGTGCTGCCGCACAGAACAGCAAATCCCTGCGCTACGCTACGGGATGACAAACAAAAGGAAAAATGTTGGTCTGTCATCCCGCAGCGTAGCGCAGGGATCTGCTTTTCGCTTGCCGCTGCGCACATTTCGAGAGAACAGCCAAGCCGGGCTGAAAATCACTTCGGCTCGGCAACTTCAAGCAGTTTTCGAGCCTCTTCGAGACTAAGCATCTTGCCGTCGATGACAAGCTCGGCCGTCCCGGCGTTCGATGGAACTTCGATGACCCGGTCCACGTGATATCCACGCTGTTGGAGGCTTGCGATGAGAAGGTCGTAGTCAACCATGGATTCGACTTTACACCCGGAAACTGTGCCCCAGCCAGTCCCGGCCAAGCTTCAGATTCAGGCGATGCACTGCGATCGGGCGTTACAGGACTCTTTGCCGGTTGGTAGCAGGGTCAATCCTATGGGGCTCCCCCGACGCGGGACATGGGTAAGCCTCCTGCAACGCTAGCCGCAGGCCTACGCGCCGGTCCTTGTCCATCAGATCGGGATTTTTTTCCATGTACCCGACGTAGGCGCGCACGACTGTGCCCATGCTCGCGCCCTTGGTGCAGATGGAGTTCTTTCCGGCGCTCAGATTGCCTGTGAACCCGTTGATAAAACCGACGCAGTAGGAGCCGTCGATCAGGTCCGGCTGGGTTGCCGCCGAAAGCGAGCGCAGGTCCATGAGCCGGACCTCCGCCTGGCAGCTGTGGAAGAGTGCGGATCCTTTGAAAAGTTCGAGGCTCGCATCGCCGGACCGGCCCTGGGTGGCGAGGGTGAGCAGAAGCAGCGGCGCGAGCATAGGGCCACACTACTCAAACGCAACTGCGCCGCAAATACCACTTCAGGACAGTAATGTGCCCGTCGGCTGCCCCATCCTGCATCATGGGATCCGATCCTCATTAGGGAAGCTCTGATCAAGTCAATGGATAGGGCCCGACAAAATGCCCGGGGCTGAAGCCCTTTGTATTTAGCCGTTTTGTCGTAGGGCTGAAGCCCTACGCTCCCTCCCAAAGGCGAAAACAGGACTTATTCAGAGGTTCGTTAGATCTGTTCGGGACGAAGGTTTGTGGCGCTTCCGTTCCAGCGTGCGACTGCATCCGCGGCCACACGCAGGGAGATGCTCTGGATCTCATCGCCGATCACCTCGCACAGCATCACGGCGTTGTGGATCAGACCATCTTCGGCTGCATTCAAAAAGCACGGCAGCAACCTTGATGGTTGCGGCACCCCGGTTTGCTCTCCATCTGCCATCGCGTCACCTCCACCATTCATCTGGTTGTCACACGTATACGGTGTGCGGGCGGGGGCGCAACATGCAACTTGCAGGGGAGGTGTCCGGTTTGAGTCCCCTTACGGGCGGCTGAGCCGTAAACGGGCCGCGTTGCGCCTTGGCATGATAGCGCATGCGGCGCGCAATACAACTCTTTCCAGATATACGCGCCCTTTGTATGATGGACGAACTCTGATCGACCCGTTATTGGGAAACATAAGCAGACATAGGGGCCTACCGATGAGGCGTTCTGTCGTGATTGCTGTCACGTGGCTTACGGTTCTGACGCAGGTTGCCGGCGCCGTTTCCTTCAAAGAGGGTTACGGTTTCGGTGCGATCGGGCGGAAGAAGGTGATGCTGGTCCGGCGGCTGGCGCCGGATGTGCCCCTGGCCGACCTGCCCATCCGGGTGAAGGTGGAAGGCCGCAACGAAACAGCGCGGCTCCAGGCCATCCTGGAAACGATGCTGGTGGGCAACGGGCCGCGGCTGAGCATCAATGAAAAGCAGCCAGCGGTGGAAATCCGTTGCATGGAGACAAGCTACTCGCAGCCGCGCGAGGACTTTACGGCCCAGAACAATGCAACCACCGTGGCTTTCAGTGGATCCGTCAGCGCGACCTTCCAGGTGGTGATACCGCAAAGCGGCATGGTTGTGATTGCGGGCAACGAAACGGCGCAGCTGGGCGGTGTGTACGGCGCAAGCAACGATCATCGCAGCTACAACGAATCCAGTGAGAGCATCGGCAGTATGTTAAGCAATTTTGGCAATCGCAGCGTCAATGTGGCGATGCCCAGCGAAGAAGAGTTAGTCCAAAAGCTGATGACGACAGAGGCGCGCTACATTGCTTCGCATCTGGTGCTGCTGTCGGAACAGGTGGACGTGATGCTCGCCAAAGGACCGGCGCTCGACGAAGCCAACAAGCGTGCCCAGGCAGGGCAATGGTCAGATGATCTCACCATGCTTGAAGGCGCCAAGCCGCTTGAAAAGCCTGAGGACGAAGCGTACCGGCAATACGATATCGGGGTGGCCGACGAAGCGCTGGCCTATCAGGCTGAAGACCTGAAAGCGGCACAGAAGTTTTTGGAAGAGGCGAGCAACGCCTATGGAAAGGCGCTCGAGGACAACCCCAAGGAGAAGTACTTCCTGGAGCCTCAGAATCGCATTCAAACCGCGATGGTGCGATACCGCAAGATCGCCGAACAGACCGATGCCCGTCAGAAAGGCATCGACGCCGCGATCAAGCAGGCCAAGGCAGCCGAGGCGCAGCCGCAAGCCAACACGGTGAGCGCGGCGACCGTACCTTCAACAGCGGCGGCACCCCGAGGAAACACAGCGACCGGCGGCGAGCTGCTCACCAACGACGCTGTGCTGAAGATGGTGAAGGCGAAGTTTCCCGAGCGTATGGTCCTGGGCAAGATCCAATCCAGTCCGCGGGTACAGTTCGACACCAGCGTCGATGGCATGGTTCGCCTGAAGCAGGCCGGAGCCACGGACACCGAGATTCAGCTGATGGATCAACGTATGCAAGCAAAGCCGGGGAGCACGCGCTAGATGCAGCGGCGAGGGCTCATCGGCTTCTTGTTTTTATGGCTGTACGCGGCCGGCTTCGTGGGATCTTTGCAGGCGCAGCAACGCTGCGGCCTGGCCAAGGATCTGGTGGTGCATGCGCTCGAAAACATGACCCCGGCGAGCACAACAGACGAGCTGCGCGATGCCGAGCTGCTGCTGAAGCGCGCCAACGCCGTGTGCGCCGAACAGGGCGATGCGTGGTACTACCGGGCGTTGCTGGACGGTCGCGCGAACAGAAAAGATCTGGCCGAGTCGGAGCGGCGCCGGGCCGGTGTGTTCTCGTCCGAGGCACTGAAAGAGCAGTTAGACCCATTTACCCTTGCCGCCCCGAAGGGAGTGCCCCAGGCTCCCAGTGGCCGAGTCCGCCAGAAATGGGCGCTGGTGGTAGGCATCTCGCAGTTCAAGGACAAGACGGTCGAGCCGCTGCAGTTCACGCGTGATGATGCGCGCAGCTTCGCGGATGTCCTGCTTGATCCCAAGGCCGGGCAGTTTCCAAAGGACAACGTTCACGTGTTGCTGGACGACAACGCGACCACGCGCAACCTGAAGGTGGAGCTGAACTGGCTGGCGCGCAGTGCGGCGCCCGATGACTTGGTGGTGATCTACATCGCGACCCACGGCACCTCGCGATCGATGGATACGGCGGGGGCAAATTACGTCTTGACCTACGACACCGAGGTTGGCGAAGAGCAGAATCCGGATCTGCTGTTTGCCACGGCGTTTCCGATGGTGGATATATCGAGCGTTGTCGCCTCGCGCATCCGTGCGACGCGTGTGGCGATTTTTCTCGACACCTGCTTCAGCGAAGGCGCGATGACAGAGCAGGCGGGCGCGGGACAGCGCAGAATAGCACCTGGACTTACCTCGGCTTCGGTATCGGAGCAGACGCTGAATCACATACGCCAGGGTACGGGCCGCATGATTGTTGCAGCCAGCAGGAACGATCAGGAATCGATGGAAAGCAACCGTCTGCGTCACGGATATTTTACCTATTATCTGGTGGAAGCGTTGCGGCAACAGGGAGGAGCGGAGCCGCTAAGCCAGGTGTACGCCTATGTGCAGCAGCATGTGTCCACCGAAGTGGCGAAGGACTACAAGGCATACGGCTGGCACCAGGATCCGGTGATGAGCCGAAGCGAGCCGGATACGGACTTTGCCCTTGGAGAACGTCCGGCCGTGGTCGCGGGTCCGGGTATACAACACTCCCATGGGCCGGCGTGAGACGTTGAGCAAACCGGATGCGAAGGCGAATGCGCGTCGTCATCGCCTGCGCAAGCTGCTGCTGCTGCTGCTCCTGTTTGCGATGCTGATCGCGTTGAATACCACGGATTATTGGACTCCGCTTCTGCAGCATGACTCCGGTTGCCGTTCCAGAGAGGCTAGCGTTTCCTGGCCGGAGGAATTCTTCTTCAAGCACCTGATGTTCCGCCGCCCCGGCGTCCCGAGCTCGCGGGTAGCGGTGGTGACGATGGGCGATAGCGAAGCCAGCGATTTGTCAACCGACGTTTGCTCCGGGCGACGCTTCACCGCGGATGTGATCGATGCGTTGAACCGTCATGCTGTAAGTGTCATTGCACTCGACAAAGAATATGGGGTTGGAAGCTGCAAGCAGGAGGCGGCGAACGCCGCTTTGGTGGCGGCGACGGAGCATAGCCATGTCAAAATCGTTGTGGGCCAGGATACGCATAACGCCTCCGAGCAGGACGACGGCCAGTGCATGGTGTTATCGAAAGGATTCTCGTTCGGAACCGCCGCTGTGACGCAGGGCATTACGGTGCTGAACGAGAATCCACTGAAGATTCCGCTGCGTTGGCCGGTGTTTCAGAACGATGAGCAGGCAGGGCACGGAACGGCGGCGAAGGACACGGATGGCGAAACATTTTCGCTGGCCGCCGCCGCCGCGGCAGATCCGGCCATTACGGCAAGACGCGCGATTGCGGCAAACCTCGCAAGACATTCCCATCCCTTCGGCGACTTTCGGGGCGCGGTTGACGAAGTGACTGCGACCGAGCTGCTGTGCAGCGACGCGGCGGGGACGGCAAAGCTTGCGGAGTGGGGAGACCGGTGCGCGGGGAGTAAGCCGCTTGACCTGCGCGGGCGCGTGGTCGTGGTAGCAAGCCAGTCCAGCACGGATGTACATCCGTTTCTCGGAGGCGACGTTCCGGGTGCTCTATTGCAGGCGCACTACATCGAAGCGCTGCTTAGTGGGCATTATTACTCTGAGGTGCCGTTCTGGCTTGCGGTGATCGTTTTCATGGTTTGGGTGGCCGCTACCGAGGCGCTGCTGGTCTTGTTCACGTCAGAAAAAAACAAACGAGCGGTGCTGGCTTGGATTACTGTGACAGCAGTTTTGATAGTCCTCGGGTTAACGTTCTTCTTGCAACTGGTTGACGTTGTGCCGCCGGTATCGTTTTTCGTAGCTGCGGCGGTGATCCTTGCCTTTGAATGGATCTCAGAGCTGATCAGCACGCAGAAGAGCAAAGTGTTTGAGATCTGAAACGTTGTACGAGGAGCTGACGATGAAGCGAAGCTGGATGCTAGGTGTACTCCTGCTGACTGCCGGTGTAATGGCTTGGCCGCAAACCGCTAAGCCTGCAACCGCCGGAAAAACCAAAGCGATGTTGACAGGATGCGTCACGCGTTCGGCGGCCGTGCCGGACGCGCTCGTTCTCCGGTCGAAGGAGAGCTGCTCGCAGCTGGCCGGGGCAGGGGCGAAGAACAGCCTCGTGGGGCATGAGGTGTCGCTCGAGGGCAAGCTGGATCTGGCGACCGCGGATACGCCGGAGACGCTGCACATCACAGCGGTTACGCAGGTTGGCGGCGCCTGCACGCAGACCTGCACGCTAGAGCCGCCGGGCAAACGAGGCCTGCGCAAAAAGGAGATCCCTGCCGGCAAAGCATCGACTCCCGGCATGCAAGCCGACCCCAGGGATCCCAGCGGGAATGTACCGCCGAATTAGGGTGTTCAGGTTGTGTCTGACGCATTGGACGGAGGCTTCAGGGTGTGGCAGCGGCTTCAGCCACCGTCCGTCCTAAGGAATCTCTGAATAAGTCTTGTCTTGAAGGGGCGGGACTTTTAGTCCCGCCGTAAATCCAGTAACAGCAACGCGGCTTTAGCCGCTGAGGTACGCTTTCGCTCGTTCCCGCACTTAATCAGACCAGTCCTAGAGGGCTTCGCTTTGCCTATGCTCTTCCCGTGGGCTGAACTCCACGGCTACACCGAAGACCTTCGCAAGACCACCACCTGATCCCGGCTTGAGGGTGCCGGGAGTAAACCCCGCAAACTCAAGCGCCGCGAAAACGCTATAAGTCCTATGTCGGCTACCGTGCAGACGGCCTACGGGTTCACTCGTAGTGTTGGACGGATGGTTCTACGTTAAAGCATGTCTTCCTCTTCGAGACAACACGTTCTGGTCGTGAGCCGCGATGACGGGCTGCTTTGGACACGTACGCTCATTTTGAGGCGGTACTAAGAGACGACCGGGGTCGCGGATGTGAACGAGGTGGAGGCTCTGCCGCCGGAGAGTCATTTCGACCTCGTGCTGCTGTGCCACACGCTCTCTTCAGAGGATTGTGCGCGTGCATCGGAGACGATTCGAACGCGCTGGCCCGGAGCGAAGATCATTTTGCTCGTGACCGGCCGTTCTGGTTGCTTCTCTCCCGCGGCTGATCGAACCCTGGATGGTGGCGGAGGACCGCGCGTTCTCCTGCGTTCGATCGATCAGTTGCTTGGTGCAACGGCTGCAAGCGTATAAGTCTCGCTTTCCAGGAGAGGGACTGCCGATATTTCTCGATCGGTTGCGTGCGCGTTTTCCTGTTTGTGGCAGCTTCGCTGTGCTGTACACTCCGGGAAACATTCCATTCACACACTCTTCCTTCCGCCTTCGAGTTCAGGGGTAGAGCTTCGGGAAAATCTGTGCGCTGCATCGGCGCACACGGAACCGGTATTTTTGGTATGCGCAACGTATGGAGGAGGTTCGGGATGAGTGTTTGCCGCGCCGGCAGCATGGGTGTTGTGGGTATCCTGTTCTTTGCCGCAGCCGCGAGCTGTGGCTTTGCCCAGAACGGCGTGTCCACAGGCGCGCTGAGCGGTGTCATTCACGATCCCGCCGGACAGGTCATCGCGCAGGCAACCGTTATGGCCGTTGCGGAGGGCACAGGCGAACGGTTGACCTCGACCACGAACAACGCCGGCATCTACGACTTTCCCACGCTGAAGGTCGGCACCTATGACGTGACGGTCACGTCGCCGGGCTTCAAAACGGCCGCGATCAAAGGCCTGGTCGTCGGTGTGGGGCATGAGACGGATGGGCCGGCTACGCTTTCCATCGGCGATGCAAGCGAGACGGTGAGCGTGGATGGCGGCACCGCCTCTACCCTAAACCCGACGGACACAACGGTCGGCACGCTGGTGGAGCAGAACGTCGTCGAAGGTCTGCCGCTGAGCGGCCGTCGTTACACCGACCTGGTGCTGTTGACGCCGAACGTCACCGCGGACGGGCAGTTTGGGCACATCAGCTTTGCCGGGCAGTCCGGCGGCGATCTTTCCGGCTACAACAACACCGCCGGGGGCGCCTCCAACGCCAACGGCGCGACCTCCTTCACGGTGGATGGCGCGGACTCGACGAGCTATTACTACGGGGATAATCGCGGCTTCACGAGAATTCCTTATGTATTTGGATTGCAGTCCGTGCAGGAGTTTCAGGTGCAGCCCAATGTGTATAACTCCGCGTACGGCGGCGCGGGCGCGGGCTTCATCAACACCGTCACAAAATCCGGAACCAACAAGTGGCATGGCGATGCTTTTTATTACAATCGCAACTCCGGCACCGGCGCTAATGATGCAGTCGATAAAGCTGCGGGCAACCAAAAGCCGGTGAATGTGCTGCAGCAGTTCGGAGCCGATCTCGGCGGCCCCATCATGAAGGACAAGATGTTCTTCTACTTCGATTATGAGCAGCAGCGGCACAAGGACCCGCTGTATGCGGTGAATCCCGCGCAGGCGGCGACCAATGAGGTCACCTTCGGCGTGCCGGCGGGAACTGCTTTGCCGGCTCCGAACAGCCATTATCCGGTCGCGGCGTCCATCTCACAGGATCAGGCGACGGCGAATCCGACGAACCCGATCTACCTGCAAGGCGTGTCGAATGCGCTGAATGCTATCCATTCGAATCTTGGTTCCCGTGCACGCCGCCGCGATGACTATGAGTTCTTCCCGAAATTCGATTGGCAGCTGGGAAGCAACGATCACATCACAGCGCTTTATAACTATAACCACTTCCAAACGCCGGGCGGCATCATCACGTACAGTCCTGAATCTTTCGCCGGCAATGAGTTGCTGGGCAACAACGGTGTGCGGGACCACGTAGGGGTTGTGCACTGGACCCATATCCTTACTCCCCGGCTCGTGAATGACGCCTATGTGAGCTATGCGCGCGATGAACAGCTGTACAGCCCCTCGGGACTGGCCGGCGCCGCGACCTCGCCGGAGATGATTCTCCTCTCCCCTTCCACACTGCTGCTGGGAAACGCCACCTTTTCCTATAACAATCTTCGTGAGTATCAGTGGCAGTTTGCAGATCACATCAGCTGGCAGCTTGGAAAGAACCAGCTCGAGTTCGGTTATAACCTCAATCATGATGCGATCGCAAACAACAATCCGGGAGCTTTCTACGGGCAATATATCTTCCTCAGTCCGCAGGCGTTTGCGCTCGGCAAGTGGAACATCTTTGAACAGACGGCAGGAAATCCGAGGTTTAACTTCAGCGATCCGTTCATGGGTTTTTATGCCAACGACACGATCCGCGCATCGGAGAAACTGACGATCTCGGCCGGCCTGCGCGAGGACTTTCAGCTCTACCCCAATCCGGCCGGCAATCCCGCGCTGCCCTTTACCCAGGTCTTCCACAACCAGTTTGAACGGGTCTCACCACGTCTCGGTTTCTCTTACAGTCCGTTGACCAAAACAGTGATTCGCGGCGGGTTTGGACTTTATTATGAGATCTTCGTCGGCGGCAACTACCAGAACTCCACCCAGGCCAACGGCGTCTCGCAGACGCAGGTGACGCTGCAGGATATCAGTACCTCCACCATCGCCGCCGCGCAAACGCCGTCCTTCCCATCCGCGCTGCCGGGCACCTACGCAGGCTTCGCGGGAGCGACCAACATCGTCACCATCGCCGGCAACTTCAAGACGCCCTCGGTGATTAACTCCAGCCTGCAGGTCGATCAGGAGCTTGCGCCTCACCTCATTCTTACGGTGGGCACGTTGTGGTCGCACGGGATGCATCTCACGTCTTCTAGTGCATACGATCTGAACCAAAAGTTACCCACAGGTTCAACAACCTATGTTCTGCCCAACGGCGGACAGGTAGTTGAGCCGAACCTCGACAGCGGCCTGCTCCAGGAGGGATTGATCGCACCCAGCTTCGGGCAGATCAACGCGCTGATCAGTCCGGGCATCGATAACTACAACTCGCTGTTTGTGCAGTTCAACCGGCAAGTCGCGCAGGGAGCCAATTTTATCGTCGCTTACACGCTGGCTAAGAGTACGCAGAGCGGTGTCGATTTCTACAACCAGTTCAACCTGGGCGAGACGCGCAGCCTTTCGCTGCTTGACCAACGGCACAGGCTGTCGGTCGCGGGTGTGTACGCGCCCAAGGCCGCCTTGGATAACGGTTTCGCCCAGGCACTGGCAGAGCACTGGAAGGTGAGTTTGCTCTCGCAGTTCAACTCCGGACGGCCTTACACCGGAGTCGTTGGGACCTCCCTGATTCCCTCGACGACGACCCCAGGCACCTTCACCAGCGGCAACTCGCTGAACGATACGGCTGCCCTGCAGGGCACGGCGAATACCGCGGCCGGCCTGGTGGGTGGCGTTTCACCGGGCTTTGGGCTCGCTCCCGGTGAGGGGCTGAACTCGTTTACGGGTCCCTGGATCACGGAGATCGATCTCGGCGTCGAGCGCAGCTTCCAACTCACCGAAAAGCAGTCGATCTCGCTGAAGGCTCAGATCTTCAATCTGTTCAACTCGGCGAATTACTATGTCGAGGCCGGCAGCGGCATCAATCAGGTCCAGTACAACGCCGTTGGCTCCACCTGCGGCGATGGCAAGACGCTGAACCAAGTCTGTACCCTGACGGCAAACAACGGCACCGGCGGATTCGGCACGCGAACCTCCATCTCCCAACCCAACCCAGCGCGCATCGCGCAGTTTTCCTTCAGCTATAACTTCTGATGCCACCGAGCCGAAACATCTTCGTGCAAAGCTGCGTTTAAAACGGGACAATCTTGCACGCCGACATCCTGCTCCAGGCATCGCGATTTCCGTCAACGTGCTTAGCGTTCGTCTTGCCTGCATTCGCCCAGGCGCCGGCGGCTTCCAACCAAACTGCGTCGAGCAGAGTCGGCGCAATGGCATCCCCGAGAACTTAAGATATGCTTCGAAAAGCGATGAAGCAGGCCGAAGCTCGATGAATGAAGATCGTCCCTGCTACGCGGGAGCAGAAAAAGTCATTCCATCGTACTTCCCCGCTTTGTAGCCGGAGAAACTGATTCGGACCGTATGCTGCCGACCCGAAAGCTCCTGCGAGGCTCTGCTTCCAACGTCACCCGGCTTGCACTTTCCGTGCTGGTGGGAATCGTTCTTCCACCCATTCTGGTGCACCATCTTTCGCAAGCGGAATATAGTGCCTGGGTTCTGATCCTGCAGTTGAGCGCCTATGTCAACCTGCTCGATCTTGGCCTTCAGACCGTCGTCAGCAAGCTGATCGCAGAGAACCATAGCGTCGGAAACAGCGAGGCAAATCGCGATCTTCTCAGTACATCCTTCAGTGTGCTGGCAGGCATTGCGGGAATCGGTATCGTTATCGTCTCCGTGATGGTCTGGCGGGTTCCACAGCTCTTTCACCAGATGCCCGTCGCGCTCCTGTCCCAGGTGCGCCTGGGACTGTTTGCGATCGGAGTTTCCGCGGCGTTCGGCTTGCCGTTCAATTCGTTTGCCGC
This sequence comes from Granulicella sp., assembly GCA_965276885.1. Classification (GTDB taxonomy): domain Bacteria; phylum Acidobacteriota; class Terriglobia; order Terriglobales; family Acidobacteriaceae; genus Granulicella. The sequence continues at coordinate 1,498,732 of OZ255702.1, forward strand.
GGTTTTTACCGGCTTGCAGGAGTATGGATTCCCCACGGTCGTCGCCCTGTTCAGCCGCTTTCTCTCGGCGGCGATCCTGATTGCTTTGTCCCTGCTGCACGCCAGCCTCTTCCAGCTCGCGCTCGCGATGGCTGCCGTGAACATGATGACCGCTTTTGCCCAGTTCTCTGGTTTTAAGCGCTATGGGGGCGAGCGAGTTGCGTTCTCCCTCTTTCGCCTGCACCGCGACACCGCTGCCACGCTGTTGCGGTCCGGCGGCGTGCTTGCCATCTGGACGCTCGGGGGGCTGTTCGTCAGCGGCCTCGACCTGGTCATTGTTGGCCATTTCGATTATTCCAATACCGGCTACTATGCCATTGCAGCCACCGCCACAAATCTCTTGCCTATGGTTGTCAATAGCCTCTTCTCGCCTTTGCTTCCCGCTGTCTCGTCCATGCAGGTCACCAGCACGCCTGTCGATATCGGGGAGGTCACGGTGCGCATGTCGCGCTATTGCAGCCTGGTCCTCTGCCTTCTCAGCCTGCCGCTCACCGTGGGCGCCTTTCCCTTTTTGTCGCTTTGGGTTGGACACAGCTACGCGATGAAAACGGTTTTCTTCCTGCAAATTCTTGTGATCAGCAACTTTATCCGGCAGCTCGGCTTGACCTATTCTCTTGTGGTTATCGCTACCGGCAGGCAAAAGTTCGCCACTCTTGCCGCGGTTGCTGAAGCCCTAGTAAACGTCGTGGTGAGTGTCTGGCTTGCACGCAGGATGGGTGCTCTAGGCGTTGCATTCGGTACTCTGGCCGGAGCCGTTGTGAGCCTTGGCCTGCACCTCACGGTCAGCATGCGGCTGACGCGATCCGCGATCGATATGGCTCCCTCTAGATTCATCACGCATAGCCTGGTGCGCCCGCTCACCTGCCTTCTTCCCTTAGTTCTGCTCCGCACCTCCTGGAGAAGAAAGGGGATGATCCCCGCGGACCCCGCCATGCTTGCCGTCTGGTTTGTTGCGACCGCGCTTGCCGTTGGACTGGTCGGCATGACCGCTGCAGATCGGGAGATGATCAGAATAAGATTTGCTGGATTGGCTGTCAGCGCAGGCGGCTTCAAGAATCGAACGCGGAAGGAGAGCAATCGTAAACTGTAACCGCAACCATCCCGGCCAGAAGGTTACCGGGTCGGCTATTGTGATTTTGGGGAACCGCCCTACACATCTGAACTAGAGAAAGGGTGGCGTGCTGCCGATCTGTGCGATCTCCAAGGAGCAGCCGCGGCATTGGATTTTCGCCTGTATGGAAAAGAGCGGCTGAAAACCGCATGAGGAGCAGGCAATGAGCAATCTGAAAGCGCTGGAAATCTGGTTTGTGACCGGAAGCCAGCACCTCTATGGCGAGACGACGCTGAAATCGGTAGCCGCCAACGCCGGCGTGATCGCCGAGTCCCTCGACAGCGAAAAGGTTATGCCGGTGCGTGTGATTGTAAAGCCTGTCATGACACGGCCGGAGGAGATCCGCGAGCTGTGCCGTGCCGCAAATAACACCCAGGCTTGCATCGGGCTCGTTTTGTGGATGCACACCTTTTCACCGGCGCAGATGTGGATTGCGGGGCTTACGCTGCTCAGCAAACCGATGCTTCACCTGCATACCCAGTTCAATCGCAGCCTTCCCTGGGAATCCATCGATATGGACTTCATGAACTTAAACCAGTCCGCGCATGGAGATCGAGAGTTTGGCTTCATCACCGCACGTCTGCGGCTGCCGCGCAAGGTGGTGGTGGGTTTCTGGCAGGAAGGCGAAACCATCCATGAGATAGCTGCATGGAGCCGGGCCGCGGCGGGCTGGCATGAAGCGCAACACCTCAAGGTGGCGCGCTTCGGCGACAACATGCGTGAGGTGGCGGTGACAGAGGGCGATAAGGTCGCCGCCCATGCGAAGTTCGGCATCAGTGTCGATGGCTTTGGCGTTGGCGATCTGGTCGCCGCTATGGACAAGGTTACGGAGGTGGCGGTTCAGGATCTCGTTGCCGAGTACCGCAAAACGTACAGCATTGCGCCGGAGCACGATAAGGCGCAGGCCATAGCAGAGGCTGCGCGCATTGAGCTAGGGTTGGAAGCCTTTCTCACCGAGGGTGGTTACGGCGCTTTCACGGACACGTTTCAAGACCTTCATGGCCTGCCTCAGCTGCCGGGCCTGCCCGTTCAGCGGCTGATGGCAAAGGGGTACGGCTTTGGCGGGGAGGGCGACTGGAAGACCGCTGCGCTTGTAAGAATGATGAAGACCATGGCTGATGGCCTGCCGGGCGGAACGTCGTTTATGGAGGATTACACCTACGATTTCAGCGGAACTCCGAGGGTGTTGGGAGCACACATGCTGGAGGTATGCCCTTCGATCGCGGCGGAGAAGCCCACGCTTGAGATCCATCCGCTAGGCATTGGGGGCAAAGCGGATCCAGTGCGCCTCGTCTTTACGGCTCCTGATGGACCCGCCGTCGTAGCGTCGCTGATCGACATGGGCGGACGCTTTCGCCTGGTGATGAACGAAGTCGAGGTGGTGCAGCCGGATCGGCCGCTGGCGAAGCTTCCAGTCGCTCGTGCGGTTTGGATTCCTCAACCGAATCTAAAGATCGCGGCAGCCGCCTGGATCTATGCGGGGGGCGCGCACCATACGAGCTTCAGTCAGGCATTACGCTCCGAAATCATCGAAGACTTCGCTGAGATAGCAGGTGTTGAGCTGGTGCGAATCGACGCTGCGACACGCATCGCGGATCTGCGCCGGGAGCTGCGTTGGAACGAGGCCGCCCTGCGATAACGGTTCAGGCTTTTCACATTGCCCGGCATGGCGCTATTCTGGCGGCAATCTGTTCTGCCAATCCACTGGAGCGAGTAGGGGAGCGAGTTTGCGCATTGTTGCAGGAGTCGATTTCGGAACCCTGAGTACGCGGGTCACGCTGCTGGACGCAGAGCATGGACGTCTTGGAACAGCCGATGCATCGTACCCGCTCAAGCGCCGGCGTGAGGATCCTAACTTCGCGATGCAGTCGCATGATGCCCAGATGGATGCGCTGGTGCGAGCCACGCGGGACGTGCTTCGGCAGACGGGTGTCGATGGGGCCCAGGTGGAGGCCTTGGCGTTGGACACCACGGGTTCCAGTGTCATCGTGGTTGACGACGCGATGCGCCCGCTGGATGATTACTATCTCTGGTGCGATCACCGTGCGCTCCATGAGGCGCAGCAGATTACCGCATTAGCCCACGCCAGGAATTTGGAGGCCATTGAGTGGTGCGGCGGCGTGTACTCGCATGAGTGGGGCTGGGCTAAGCTGCTCCATTGGTTGCGCAACAATCCAGAGAAGCGTGCGCGCTTCGCCGCGGCTTTTGAGCACTGCGACATGGTGGCCGCAACCCTGTGCGGCATCACCGATCCGAAGGCCGTGAAGCGCAGCGCCTGCGCCATGGGCCATAAGTGGCTCTGGAATCCAAAATGGGGAGGCTACCCTTCGCAGGCGTTCCTGTCCGAGCTCGATCCGCTGCTCGATGGGGTGCGCGACAAGATGTCGGGGGAGGTGCTGACGTCGGATCATCTCGCCGGAACGCTCGCGCCGGCCTGGGCTGAGCGGCTCGGTTTGCGGCCGGGCATTCCTATTCCGGTGGGTGCATTCGACGCCCACTGGGATGCAATCGGCGCCGGTTGCCGCGAGGGCGATGTCGTGAACGTCGTGGGCACCTCAACCTGCATCATCGCGATGGGAAAAGGGGCACAACTCATCCCCGGCGTCTGCGGCGTGGTGCCCGGGAGCGTGCATCCGGCGTTTACTGGTGTGGAAGCAGGAATTTCCGCTGTGGGGGACATCTTTGAGGCGATCGCCCGGCGCGCGGCAACGAATGTGAATCAGCTCGCCGGAGGGCTCGATCAGTACAACGCGGGGCAGACCGGTTTGCTGCGCCTTTGTTGGGATAATGGGGATCGCACCATACTGGTCAAAAGTGAGCTGGGAGGAATGACTCTCGGCTGGAATCTGCTGCATACCGCGCAGGATGAGCTTTTTGCAGCGATCGAAGGCACGGCCTTTCAGACCCGCATCATTCTTGAGCGCATGGCGGACTACGGGGTTCCGATTCAGCGCGTCATCAACGCAGGCGGTATCCCGCAGAAAAACGTCGTCTTGAATCAGGTGTACGCCAATGTGCTCAACAAGCCGGTGCTTGTGCCCGATAGCACGCCGACAAGCATCGGATCGGGAATCTTTGCGCAGCTTGCGGCCGGTATCTTCAGCTCGGTAGAGGAGGCACAGAGCCGCATGTGTCCCCGTTATCAGGTGTACGAACCACGACAGAAGCAAGCACAGATGTACGAAGAGCTTTATGCACTGTACAGAAAGGTGTATTTCGCCTTCGGGGACAACGCTGCGCCGCTAACAGATCTGTCCGGAGTTCTTCGCAAACTACGCGAGATAGCCTCCGCGGCGCATACCTTGGTGGCTTCCGCACAGTAAAGTACAGACCGCAACGCGGAGACAGGTACAAGATATAGCGTCGCGGCTGTGCGATACGCAAGGCTGCAGAAACAACTATTGGAGAAGGAAGAACGATGCTTCTGAAAGAGTTGCGCGAAGAGGTCCTGGAGGCGAATCTGGAGTTGGTACGGCGCGGACTGGTTCTCTACACCTTCGGCAACGCATCCGCCGTGGATCGTACACAGGGTCTCGTCGTCATTAAGCCGTCCGGTGTGGATTATGCTGACCTGCGGCCGGAGCACATGGTTGTGACCGATCTGCAGGGAAAAGTGATTGAGGGTGATCTCAAGCCATCCTCCGATCTGGACACCCACACCCTGCTGTACCGTGAATTTTCCACCATCGGCGCGGTCGTGCACACGCATTCTGAATTTGCAACCAGCTTTGCGCAGGCGGGCATGCCCATTCCCCCCTTCGGAACAACACACGCGGACTACTTCTACGGCCCGGTTCCTGTGACCGCACCGCTCTCCGATGCGGCTATTGCAGGCAAATACGTCCATGAAACGGGGTTGGCGATCGTTGCGCGTTTTCGTGGTGACGAGGACACGCCGGGGCTGGATCCGCTTGCTGTTCCGGCCTGCCTTGTGAACGGCCATGCTCCCTTCGCCTGGGGAAAGACAGCGGAGGACGCAGCCCATACTGCCGTAGTTCTGGAAGCCGTGGCGCGCATGGCCTATCGCACCCTGACGCTAGAGGTAAATAGGGTTGAGGTCTCCCAGGCACTCTTGGATCGGCATTACTTTCGCAAACACGGAAAGGCAGCGACTTATGGGCAAAGCAAACCTGCCTAAGCTGGATCAAACCATGAGATCGCAGTGTGCCTCTGCTACGAACATTGTGAGTCCATTGTAAGTAGATCTCCTGTTGGCCCGCATGATGGCATGATTAGAGATATGAGAGAAGAACACTACAAGCTGCGGGTCGAAACGAAAGGGTTCACCGGTCTTGAATTGACAGAACTGGAAAACGTCATCGAATCGGTCAGTGGGGCCGGTACCGTGCAGCCCCGGACAGGAGAACCCCTGCCCGACGGTTCACTCTACGCGCCTGCGCCCAGCATTCACATCACCGTGCATTTGGAGATAGCAGAAGCAGACGTGCAGAGTGCAACACTTTCAAAACAAGCTGCGCTCGTGCCGTATAGAAAGCTTGCGGAACAGGTCGCCGCGAAGACATCCAAGTGGGTTGACTCGCGTTTTTCCGGCGGCAGGAGAGAGGTCGACACGGAGGTACAGCTTTATGGCCCTGATAAAAACTTGATTGCGATCAAGAGCCGTTGATCTTGCAGGTTGCCGGAGAGACATCAACGCCGAGCCCGCAGCTGCGGTGCATTGCACCTTCGCTTCACCTTAGGAGTCCTGGAAGGCTCCCAGATGAAGCGAATTCGGAGGCTGCTGAGCCGGGCCTTGGAGTACAGGACCGATGAGAGTGCGCCCATTGCGGCGCTGGTGCGGATCAATCAGCTTCCGGGCCGTCCGGAGTCTGTAATGTGAGCTGGGTCAGCTTCGACCGGCTCTTACCCCGCGGCTCCCACACAGGCGACGCGAGCTCAGGCATGGGCTTGGCCTGAAAGATCTTGCGTGTTTGCCGTGCGATAAAGCGAGCCGAGGTCTTGGCCTTTTTACGCCGTGCACTATCGGTTGAAATGCCCGTACCCGCGTACATCTGGCGATACAGCTTGGAGAGCAACACAAACGCCAGGCGGGCCCGCAGCGTAGGTGTGCATGCTGAGCGTTTCCAGACCTCCTTGAGGTCATAAAAACGATCCCAAACAGCCTGTGTTCGTTGGCTGATCTCCGAAGAACTCATGGACGGATGCGGCGTGAACATCTTCGGCCGCACTGCCGTGGGGATCAGCCAGTAACGCGTCAGCGGCGTACCGTCGACGTTCTCGATCTCGGGCTTGGCCGCCTGCTCCTTCTCCCAGCGGCCGAAGTCGACGGTGCCGGGGAAGGGTGTCATCATGACGAACTGCGCGAAGGTGACATCGGCCTTCATCGCCAGCTCCACTGTGGCGTCGAAGGTGCTTGGCTTGTCCGTGGGCAGCCCAAAGATGAAGGATCCCAGCACGTGCAGGCCATGCTTGCGAAACATCTGCAGCTGCTCAATGAGGCGGTCGCCGGAGTAGTTGAAGTCCTTGTAAACGGCCTTCAGCCCTTCGGGTGTAACCGCCTCAACGCCCACCAGCGCGCCCTTGATGTTGGCGCGGCGCATGGCATCGAGATACTCGCCATCCTCGGCGGATTCCATCGTGATCTGCGTGAAGAAGACCATGTCCTTGGGCAGCTTCGCAAGTTCAGCCATCAGCATGAAGCGCTCATTGCGCACGGCCAGCAACGACTCGACCTTTTCGGTGTTGCCCTGTTCACGGGCGAGACGCAGGTCCGTAAGCGTGACGGGATAAAAGTTATCATCCGCGAGCGCGATGAAGCGGAAACCTTTGCGACGCAAATCGATGATCTCGTCAATGACCTTCTCGAAGCTGCGTTGCCGCGGCTTCTGGCCATCGGTGCGCCAAACGGAGCAGAAGGAGCAGTGCTTGGGACAGCCGCGGATCGTCTGCACGGAGGCCCACATATAGTTGTCGGGCTCCATCAAATCCCAGCGTGCCGCGAGGAACTCATCGCCTTCAATTTTGCCGCCGTCGTAGATTCGCTGAGCCTCGCAGCGGCCCGCGGCACCGCGCCGGATATCCATCAGCACCTTGCCCCAGGCGACATCGCCATCGCCTTTGACGACGTGATCGGCGTAGCCGCGCTCAAAAGGCTCCTCGGGAAACAGCGTTGCATGAATGCCGCCGTAGACAACGGTGGCTCCGCGCTCATGCGCGAGGCGCCCCACCTGGTACCCACGAAGCGCATTGCCGGTGTGCACGCTGATGCCCACCACATCGCCTGCCGAAATTGTCAGTGGATCGAGCGGTTCGATGGATTCATCGACCAGGATCGGATCGCCGAAGGACGCCGGTGTGGCGGCTGCCAGTACAAAAAGCCAACGCGGCGTGATGACGGCCGTGCCAAAGGAGTTATCGCTGGGGTTAATCAGGTGTACAGCCATACGTGCGCGTGCCTCGTGCTTGATTCTGTTTTGCGGAGTTTGTGAAGCGAGTCAGGCTCGAAGGGCTGCTGACAAACCTAAGAATTCCCCACCACCGTTCGTGATGGGACACCGAGGAGTCGCTGTCCGAACCGGGTATTTCCACCGGATCTGCTGCTTACGTCCCTCGGCGGAAAGCATGCCGCCGCGGCTGCGCAAGGTCTTGCCGGGAGTTCCGAAAGAAAGGGATGGAGTATGCCTGAGCGGCAAAGCAGCCGTCCGGCTGGATCGAACTGAAGGGGCAGAAGGCGTTCAGACCACCCTCATGCTGGGGAGAGTCATAGCTCATTGCGTTGTTGAACCAACTCACCACAGTGTGGTTCTGAGCCATGGACGTACCTCGTTCTCGTTCGTTGTCTTGCCTATCGATCATACCGACATAAACTGCGCTAGATTCTCTTATATCGATGTTGACCAACAGTCGGTTCTCATGTAAGACGATCGCATTCGCGTAAAGAAAGCGGCTAAAAGCCATGCTGCACGATTGAGGCCAGAACTCCGGGCGAGGGACGACAGCCTCTTAGCCGTCACGGCCAGCAGGAGCCATCCCAGAATGGTCACTTAGCAGAACCGGTATGACCGACCTGCACGATCATGAAGCTGTCAGGCCTGGGCTTTGGACGTGATGTTGCCGACGCGGGAGGCGTGTCTTCGAATGCAGCCGTTGGCAGATAGATGGTTTGGCTGATCGGATCGATGCCCATCGTACGCGCTCCCACAGGCGTCTTCACCACCTGCTCGACCGTGTAGGCTCCCGATTTTTCTTCAGCCACGATCAGGGAACCGTCGCGGCAGCTGGCGAAGGCTTGCCCCCGGTCAAATGCGGTTGCATCCACGCCCGCGCCGATCGGCACTGATCCAAGAATCCTGCCATCCTGTGCACTCATGACGACCATCTTCTGCGGGTTGCGGCAACCGATCAACAGGCGGTGCGTGGCCTTGTCCAGAGCCAATCCCACGGGATGACCGCCCGGCGCAACCGGCCAGCGCGCGAGAACCTTGTGCGTATGGAGATCGACCTCGGCCACCAGGTCCTTGTCTTCCAGATTGACGTAGACCTTCCCGGTTCCATCGGCGGCGAGGAACTCGGGCTTGCCGCCCAAAGGTATGCGCTCGACCTTGCCTGAATTTGAGCCTGCCTTTGGATCAATATCCGGCTTGAAGGTCATCAGAAGGCCCGCATCGCCTGAAACCGCAATGACCTGATCAAGAGCCTTGTCATAGATGATTCCGTCCGAATCAGGAACGGTGACCAGCCTGCCCAACACGGCATAGGTTTCGGTATCGAAGATCAGGATGGCACCTTCACCGCCGCCATCGGTAATGAAGCCGCGATGCAATGAGGGAACGATCGCCACTCCATGTGCAATCTTTTGTCCGGGGATATCGCCGAGAACCTTGCCGGTTCTCGAATCGATGACCATCGTATGTGTGCCACGCGGAACGAATAGCCGATGTGCCTCCGGATCCACTGTGAGATAGTCCCACCCACCTTCACCGCCAATGTGGATCGTCCTGCTTACATCCCATTTCGCCTGTGCGATGGCCGGTATCGCTGTGGCGAGTAGGAGCAGGGCGAGCGACAAACCAGCAAACCGTATCTTGGGCAGTGTCGCGGACATAATCTTGGGCATTCGACGTTCTCCTGGTTCAAGCTTGACCGTTGTGGCAACCATTGCGCCTGGAACTGAGCGCCGACGACAAGGCTAGTCACCGTACATTAACTCTTGCTGAACGGCTCCCGAACGCCTCCGCGAATTGGCTTGGGAAGGCGGGCGTGTCAGACGCTCTCTTCGACGACATCGTGGATGCCTGTGATGCAGCTGAATGGCGAAGCTGGTGTGCTTCCCGGTCGCAAAGAATGTTGTATGGAAGGCTGAGACGCCCAGGCGCGAATCAGTATCGGGCAGAACGGCTGCCCAGCTTGTATCCGGGCGTTCAACAGTGAGCAGAAGGGTTTGTCCGCCGAACAGATATAGAATATATATAATACAGCCAACCTCTAGATGTCTGATTCGAGGGCGAAATCTATGAAGCTATGTACGACCAGAAACGTAATGCCACGCGCAGTTCTCTCAGGTTTGTTTCTGGCTACGGCAGGCGCTCAGACATTCGCCAACCCCATCATCGGCCGCGGAGCGGACCCATCGGTGATCCTGAACCATGGCGTCTATTATTCCGTGCAATCCGGGTGCGCTCACCAGGGCAACACACCGGTCATCTGCATTCGTTCCGCGCCCACGCTTCCGGAGCTTGGGCGGGCGGTTCCGGTGGTCATCTGGACAGCGCCTGCCTCCGGTCCCAACTCCGCCGATATCTGGGCTCCGCAGATCGACTTCTTCGGCGGCGAGTTTCACGTCTACTATGCCGCGGGCTCGGTCGCGGGATTGAACGATCACAAGCTCTTCGCGCTTGTTCCCGGCACAACCGGCGAGCCGCTGAGGCCTTGGATTGTTGCTTCGACGGGCGCGCCCGGTGGCGAACTCGTGACGAACTGGAAGAGTGTCTGGGGGATCGATCCCGATGTCTTCCTTGCCAGTGATCACAAGTACTACCTGCTTTATGCCTGCCGGCAGGACAATACAGGTTCACGAAGCAGCAAAGAGCAATCGATTTGCCTTTCGGAGATGAGTGATCCCCTCCATCTCACCGGCCAAACCGTCGCTCTTTCCAACCCAACACAGCCATGGGAGACGCGCACGTTTCCTACGCAGGAGGGGCCGTTCGGCTTCGTGCATGACGGCGTGGATTACATCCTTTACTCGGCCAGCTTTAGTGGAACCGCGGATGACTATAGCGAAGCCCTTTTGATCAACAACCATCCCCCTCAGCCCAATGGCGCCGGAAACCCCCTTACCAATCCCGCCTCATGGATCAAGGAGGGCCCTGTCTTCGACGGCCATCATGCGTCGTACGGAACGGCCAGCAACGTCATAGTGCCTTCTCCGGACGGAACGGAACTCTGGAACGTCTATCATGGGACCGATTGCCTCAACAACTGCCCCATGGTGAATCGAAAGACCTGGCGGGATCGCTCGGTCCGGGCGCAGAAGGCGGGCTGGTCGCATGTGGGGTCTCTCGTGATGGGATATCCAGTGGACATCAACAACCTCCTGGATCACACCGGCGGGGATGTTCCGCTGGCGTTTCCTTCTGCCAATGGCAGGGGAACGCTGACGGTGCCCGCATGGGGCGCTGCGTTTGGAGACGCCGCTGAAGGCGATACGGCTGACGGTCAACCTGTCGGCACCTGGAACTCTTTGGGACCCGCAGCTATCAGCAGTACGGGCCTGGATCCAGACCATTTCGATAGGATTTTTTTTGGCGCCAATCCGAATTGGCAGGACTATGTGCTGTACACCAAAATCAAACGGGTCGCGACCGGAACCGGCAACTCGCACCCCAGGTACGGCGTGTACGGCGCCTACGTGGACCATAAAAACTATTTCGTCGCGATGATCGATGTCACCTCCTGCGGCAGCCCCGGTTGTGTCACAACCGATGCCGTGATCGAGGGAGCGGACAAGGGATGGCAAAATTGCGCCCTGCCTGCAGACTTCGACGCCCAGGCAGCAAACACCCTGGTGGTTGAGGCAGCTAATGGCATGTTCACCGTGTGGGTGAACGGAAAGATGCTGTCGGGGGAGTGTCAGGCCCGGCAGTTCACCCTTAGTGCCGGGCAGTCGCCCCTGCACGGCAGCAATGGACAGGCCGGTGTGATTGTCGAGAACACGAAGGCTGAGTACACCAGCTTTGGCGTATCGCCGGGAGTGCCCGTGGACGGCCGGACCTATGCTCTTCGGAATGGGGCAAGTCGAATGAACCTGTCCACTGCCTGTAACGAATGCGCCTCGCCGGCTGTCGATGGCGCAGCGGTGCTCCAGTTTCCCGCCTTCGCTCCGTACCCGGTGGTGACGTCGGCAACACAGCTCTGGACGCTGCATGACCGCCACGACGGCTACTTCGAAATTGCCAGCACCAAAAGCGGAATGTGTCTTGAGGATCCGTTTGGGAATACCGCGCCGTCCCGCACGCTCCCGCAAACGCCAGGAACAAGCACGATGCTTTGGCAACATGCCTGCAACGGCGCAGGCAGCCAATTGTGGCAGTTCATTCCGGTGCCGGATGGCAGTAGCTTTGTGCTCCAAAACAAGGCTTCTCTGCTCGTCCTGGATTCTTATAAAACCTCGCAGGGAACGCTGATGTGGCTGAACACGCGTGCGGATACGCCCGCGCAGAAGTGGCATCTCATCGTTCAATAGGTGGCAGTAGGTGCGTATGAATTCGCATTTGAAACATGGTGCCGTTATCACTATGTAGTGTCTGTGAAGCATTTGTTGCTTTTCGGAGATAGGTCCGGGCTTCAGCCCGGACATTCAGCGCGGAGAAGAACGGGGCTTTACAGGCTGCGGAAAAAGACTCTGCGCAGGCGGACACCGCACCCCAGCGGCTTTACAGGCTGCGGAAAAACTTCAGTTAGTTCTGTAAATAGAGGATCGGAGTGGATTTGGAGTAGCCGGAGATGGGTTTCGAAGCGCTTTTGCGGGCCGTTTGCCGCATTCAGACACACGTGTGCCCTAGCCGGCCAGGGTTTGAATCGGGATCAGCCTGCTCAGGCGCATCAGGTTCTGAGCGGTGATGACCAGTTGGTAGAACCAGTCCACCCGGGCCAGGCCGCGCAGCTTGACCTGGCGCAGGGGACGATCCAGCTTGCCCCAGCCGAAGACGCGCTCGATCAGCTTGCGCTTGCTTTGGCTGATCGCGAACCGTTCATCGCGGCGCTCCTCTTCGGTCAGGCTGTTTTTGGCCATGTTCTGCCCCTTCGTGTACTCCGAAACATGCGGCGCCACCTGGCGGTCCCGCAGCTGCTGGATAAAGGGCTTCTCCTGATACAAGGTGTCGGCGCCCAGCGTGATCTTGTGTTCCGGCTGGCGCTGCTCCGATGCGGGCACGACTCTGTCCAGCAGTTCGAGCGCCGTCTCCCGCTCCGCATCGGTAGCCGCCAGACTGGCCTGGGCCGCCACTGCCAGGCCATTCCGGTTTTCCATCAAGGCATGGCCTTGATAGCTGGGCACCGCCTTGTCCGGCGTCGCCTTTTTGTACAGCCGCGCCTCGGGATCGGTCCCGGATTCCACCTTGTCGCGCAACAGCACCCCGCCCCCGTAGCCCGAACCCTCGCCCGGCGGGGGCGGATCGTCCTTGGGGGTAAAGCTCCGCGCCGAAGCCCAAGCCTGAATCAGCGTCCCGTCCACCGTGAAGTGCTCTTCGCTGAGCAGCTTGTGCTCGCGCGCCTGCAGCAGCACCGCTGCCAGCAGCCGCCGGCTCACCTCGCCCGCGATCAGCCGTTCCCGGTTCTTGGTAAACACCGTCGTATCCCACACCACGTCGTCCATCTCCAAACCCACGAACCAGCGGAACAACAGGTTGTAGTCCAACTGTTCCATCAACTGCCGCTCCGACCGCACCGAGTACAGCACCATCACCAGCAGCGCGCGCAGCAGCCGCTCCGGCGCGATGGAAGGCCGTCCCGTGGTCGAATACAGCTTGTCCAGCTCCGGGCTGATCTCTTCCAGCGCCCCGTCGGTCAGAACACGGATCGCCCGCAGCGGATGATCCTTCGGCACGCGCCGCTCCAAGGTTACGTAACTGTACAGGGCCGTCTGTTGCTCGCTCGCTCCACGCATCCTCCCTTCTTACACCAATTTCATGTGCAAGATTTTCGACCGATAATCTGAGTTTTTCCGCAGCCTGTTCAGCCCCGGATTTTGCGCTGATGTCGGAGAGAACCCTGGGCTAAAGGCCATAATTTGTGAGGTCTTTTCGTGGAGCTGAAGCCCTACACTCCCTTCCCATCCTCCTGCCAGATGCACCTCGTAAGGTAATGCACGTCGTACGATGATCGGGATTCGTCAACCACTAACCAAAACAGGAAAGCAGTTGACAGCGCAAGTATTTATAGTCTATAAAGCCGCCTGACAGGAAATCTGCCGCTTGAGGGCTTCATGTATTTGGCGTCCGCCTCCACCGAACCCGGAATCACTGAAAAGGTTCCTCTCAACCGAACCGTCGTCGAGAGCACGATTACGGCGGCACTGGGCGGGCTCCTCTTCGGGTTCGATACAGCGGTGATCGCCGGCATCACCGGCGCGCTTTCCAGTAAATTCCATCTTTCGCCTACCTCGCTTGGGTTTACGGTTGCGATCGCGCTTTGGGGAACCATCGTGGGTGCAGCATGTGGAGGGTATGCGGGAGACCGCTACGGCCGCCGGCTCAGCCTCCGAATTCTTGCGGTGCTTTTTACAGCGTCGGCCCTGGGCTGCGCCTGCTCCTGGGATTGGACCTCCTTTCTCGCGTTCCGGTTTGTGGCAGGCGTGGCCATCGGGGCGTCTTCGGTCGTGGGTCCCATGTACATCGCCGAGATCGCACCGGCACACTGGCGGGGCCGCATGGTCGGCTCCTTTCAGCTCAACATCGTCTTCGGCATTCTGGTCGCGTATTTTTCCAATTACCTGATCGGCACCTTGAACCCCGGTCCGACGGAGTGGCGTTGGAAGCTGGGCGTCTCCGCGGCGCCGGCTATCCTCTTCCTGCTCATGCTCTTCCGGATCCCGCGCAGTCCGCGTTGGCTGGTGGAGAAGGGAAGACTGGCCGAGGCCCGTGAAGTTCTCGACAAGATCGCCGGGCGCGCGGCATCGGCGGAGCTCGCCGAAATTCAGGAGTCGCTTGCAAGCGATCGCGCGGCCGGCAGTCAGCCGCTTTTTTCCCGGCGCTACCGCGTTCCGGTCATGCTAGCCGTCACGCTCGCCCTGTTCAACCAGTTCTCGGGCATCAATCCGATTCTTTACTACCTGAATGACATCTTCGCGAAGGCCGGATTCAGCAAGGTCTCGGGCGACCTCCAGGCCGTGGCGATCGGCGCCACCAATCTGCTCTTCACTTTGGTGGCGATGTCGATCATCGATAAAGTGGGCCGGAAGAAACTTCTGATCGTCGGGTCGGTGGGCACATTCGCGTGTCTCTCCATCATCAGCACATTGTTCGTCACGGGCAAACATCAGAACCTGCTGCTATGGCCGCTGGTGGGCTTCGTGGCGTTCTTCGCGGTGTCGCAGGGATCGGTGATCTGGGTCTACATCAGCGAAATTTTTCCAAATTCCGTGCGCGGCAAGGGGCAGAGTCTTGGCAGCTTTACGCATTGGCTGACCTGCGCGATGCTGTCCAACTTTTTCCCAGTGATCGCGGTGCATTCAGCGGCTGGCCCATTCATTTTTTTTGCCGCGATGATGGTCCTGCAGTTCTTCGTGGTGCTGCGATTCTTTTCGGAAACGAAGGGTTTCACGCTTGAGGAGCTGCAACAGCGGCTTGAGACGAAATAGACGCGGCAAGCGCCGCATGTTCCACGCGAAAGAGAGTTGAACGATGGATCGTAGACGTTTTTTGAAGAGTTCGACGATGGCCGGAGCGGTGCTTGCGTTCTCCGGCCAGCGGATCTGGGCAAAGTCGGCGGATGCCCATGTCGAGATCTTCCTGGATGACACCCAGGGTTTGATTGACCCGAATATCTATGGCCAGTTCACTGAGCATATCGGGGGAGTCATTTACGACGGAGTGTGGGTCGGCGAACACTCGAAGATTCCCAACCAGTCCGGCATTCGCACGGAGTTAGTCGAACGGATGAAGCAGATCCATGTTCCGGTCATTCGCTGGCCGGGCGGATGTTTCGCCGACAGCTACGACTGGAAGGACGGCATCGGGCCAGCTTCGAAGCGCCCAACGCGAACCAACTTCTGGGAGGACAATCCAGACTCCGCGCGTCTGCACGAGAAAGGGCCGCAGATCTTCGAGCCGAATCAATTCGGCACGAATGAGTTCATGCGTTTCTGCAAGCTCACGGAGGCGCAGCCCTATGTCGCCGCCAATCTACGCAGTCTGCCGGCGCTGAACTTCGATCAGTGGGTGGAATATTGCAACTCTCCCGCGGGCAGCACGACGCTTGCGGGTATGCGGGCCGCGGGAGGGTCTACCGAGCCGTTCAACGTGAAGTACTGGGGTGTGGGTAACGAGAGCTGGGGCTGCGGCGGCAACTTCGCACCGGAGGAGTATGCGTCGGAGTTTCGCCGCTACACTAATTGGATTCCGAGCTATGGCGTGGACCTGCAACTGATCGGCGCGGGGCCAAACGGCAACGACAGAGACTGGACACACAAATTCTTCGAGGAGCTTTACACGGGGCATGTGTATCGCAATCCACATTTTACGGGCTGGTCCATTCATCACTACGCCTCCAATCTTAGCCGCGGCAAAACGAAAGATTTCATCCTCGGCAAGGGGGATGCCCTGAAGTTTGACGTGGTGGACTGGTACGAGTTGATGCATGAATGCAATCGCATCGACGAGATTATGGACGATCAGTGGGCGGTCATGGGGCAATACGATCCACAGCATAGAGTGAAGCTGGTCGTCGATGAATACGGCCCCTGGTACCGCGAAGGGACGGAGCTGGATCCCACGCATATCTTCGGCCAGCAGGTGACAGTGCGCGATGCGCTTGCAACCGCGCTGACGCTGGACGCGTTCAATCGCAATGCGGAGAGGGTGAGCATGGCCACCTGCGCGCAATTGGTCAACAATATCAACGCACTCTTCCTCTGCCACGAGGACCGCTTCTTTTCCACGCCCAACTTCTACGTGTTCGAGATGTACGCGCCGCATCAGGGTGGTCAGTCTCTGCGGGCGGAGTTCGCGGCGCGGGATGTCCACTACGATCGCGACGGCAAGCCTGCCCGGTTCTGGGGGCTCAACGGCTCGGCCTCACGGAAGGGCAACGTCGTAACCCTGACGATGGTGAATCCCGCGCTTTCGAGCCCGTCCGACATTCAGGTCGCGCTCCGTGGCGCCACAATCACGGGCGCCACGGGCATCGTGCTGGCGGCAGACGATATGCACGCGCATAACACCTTCGAGCAGCCAAACGCAGTGAAATCGGCGCCACTTAGGGCTTCGATGAACGGTGACATGGTGAACGTGACGGTACCGGCTGCGTCCGTCACCAAGCTGGAGATCACACTAGGATAGACGAAGGGAATTCGACACGCAGTTTGGGCCACGCTTCGCGTCACGCGCTTCGTTCATGACGGGCTGTACTCGCAACAAACTAAGAGAACGTATGAATGATAAGGATTACTTGGCGCTCTGAAAGAGCTGTGATCCACTCTTCTCCCGAAGTATCTTCCTAGCACAGCTAGGGCCTGTCATCAAAACAGCTATATGCGGCTGAGCTTTCGGTGGGTAGCGTTTCTCCATGAGCACAAGGCGCTATGGTTTGCGGGACGATCAATGGGAGCGGATCAAGGACTTGCTCCCTGGTCGAATCGGTTCTAAAGGCCGGCCGGCCAAGGACAACCGGTTGTTTGTGGAGGCGGTGTTGTACCGGTATCGGACGGGCATTCCATGGCGCGATCTGCCCGAACGTTTTGGCGATTTCCGGGTGGTTCATACGCGTTTCAGCCGCTGGGCCAAGGCCGGGGTATGGAAGCGCATTTTCGAGCATCTGGCCGAAGATGCCGACGACGAATATGCCATGATCGATTCCACCATCGTGCGGGCGCACCAGCACAGCGCTGGGGCGCCCAAAAAGGGGGCGATCAAGCCATTGGCCGCAGCAAGGGCGGGCTGAGCACCAAGATCCATGCGACCGTGGATGCGCTCGGCAACCCAACCGGTTTTCATCTCACCCCGGGTCAGGCCTGCGATCTGGAGGGGGCTGATAATTTGTTGCCGCAACTGCAGTCCGGCACCTTGCTGGCCGACAAGGGCTATGACGCTGACGAGCGGGTCTTGCGCAAGCTGGAGCAAGCAGGCAAAACCGCCGTGATTCCGCCCAGAAGCAACCGCAAGCAGCAGCGCGAGTACGACAAGGACATGTACAAGGCACGCCATCTGATTGAGAACTTCTTCGCCAAACTCAAGCAGTTCCGTGCCCTCGCCACCCGCTTCGACAAAACTTCGAGAAACTTCCTTGCCGCCACTTACTTCGTTTCTGCGCTCATTTGGTTAGATTGATGACAGGCCCTAGTACAGCAAGCATCAAGGAGCACCTCATGCAATCCCTCTTGACAAAACATTCGCTCAACACGTCCCCGGCTCCGCTCATCCAAGCGATCCATTGGGTCCGCGCGGCTTGCGTTGCCCTTATGTTGTGCGTGATTCCATGTGCGTATGGGCAGGTGCTGACGGGAGAGATCGACGGGACCGTACGGGATGCGTCCGGCGCTGTCGTTCCGAATGCTACGGTAACGGTCACGAACACCGACCAGAACCTCGTCGAGCGAACCGTGAAGAGCGACGCGCAGGGCAGTTTCACGGCTCCTCTGCTGTCGATCGGATCGTACTCCGTAACCGTGTCCGCGCCGGGATTCGAGCCTCGTACGATCAATGCGATCCAGGTTCACGTCGGTCAGCCGTCCGCTGTGCCCGTCGCTCTTTCTGCCGGTTCGGTTTCGCAGGCTGTAACGGTAACGGCAGATCAGGTTTCGACGCAGTTGGATACAGCTGCGTCCAGTACGCTGATCGACAGCGAACAAACGACTCAGCTGCCCTTAAGCAGCAGAAATTATCTCCAGTTGCTTTACCTGCAGCCGGGAATCAGCGGCGGGATCCCTGGCCCCGACGATCGGGGAAATATCACCACGAGCGGCCAAGTGAACACTCAAACTTTTTCCGTAAACGGGAATGGAAGCGCTGCGAACGGGTATTTTGTCGACGGAGCAGATACCTTGAAGCGCGCTGGGCAGCAGCCGGTCGCGTTTCCAGGCGTCGACTTCATCCAGGAGATCAATCTGCAACGCTCCAGCTATGGTGCGGAGTTCGGGGGAGCCGGAGCCGCGTTCGTCAGTGTGGAGACCAAATCCGGAACCACGGACTTCCATGGCGGAGCCTTCGGTTTTTTTCGCAGTCAGATCTTCAACGCCAACACTTATTTCAATAACCGGGCCGGTGTACCGCGCGGTGGTCAGAGATATGCCGACTTTGGATACTATCTAGGCGGTCCGGTCTGGATTCCCAAGCTAAGGGATCGTCACAACGCGAAAACCTTCTTTTTCTTCGGTCAGGAGTACTTACGGAGCGCCAATTCGGTTCAGCAAAATATCACCAATCTGGCAACGCCGGCACAGCGTGCGGGAGTCTTTAGCGTCCCTGTCTGCACTTCGTATAACAGCAAGGGCACTTGCGCGACCACCACGACTTCCATTACCGCGATCGACCCGACGGCTAAGCAATATCTCACCGACATCATCGACAAACTTCCCACGCCGAATAACCCCACCGATCCACAAGGCCTTATCACTCAAGCCACCGGATTCAATAATGAAACGCAGACGCTCATCCGGATTGATCATCAATTCAATAGCAAGTTGAGCGTCTTTTTCCGCTATCTTGACGATCCATTCAATCTTGTCGTTCCTGACGGGTTCCAGTCTACCTCTAGCATCCCAGGGGTGGCCACCTCCAGAATGACAGACGGGTCGACCAACTGGCTAGGACACTTCACCTACGTAATTAATACAAAACATGTCTTGGAAGGCGGTTATTCCACAAGAGCCAATTGGGTAACGGCTCAGCCGATTGGCTATCTGGAGGCGGCGAACTCACCGGACATCCACATCCAACTCCCCTATGCATCGACGCTCGGCCAAGTCCCTCATGTCAACATCAACGGGTCGAACTTCGCCGTGACCGGACCTTATGACGAACGTGGCCCGCTCACCCAGATTTTTGTTAATAACACCAATACGCTGGGGCGCCACACCATTCAGCTTGGGTTCAACGTGGAACTCGAAACCGGTGGGAGCACCGCCGCGTCCGCAAACGCGGGCACCTTTACTTTCTCCCCAGGAACGCTTCCTGCCGGCGGCGCAACTCAATTCGATCAGGCGTTCGCGAATTTCCTGCTCGGCAAAGTGGCGACGTTCACCCAAGCGAATACCGACATTGCCGGAACCAACCACACAAACATTTACGAAGGCTATGTTCAGGACGATTACAAGGCTACGCCGCGTCTTACGCTGACGGGTGGAGTGCGTTACTCCTACTTTGCCTCGGCGACCGAGGCGGACTTGCCGGGTCACCCCGCGTTGCCGGTGCAGAACTTCGATCCTGCTGCCTACAATCCGGCAAACGCGCCGACCCTTACGAGTACCGGTGTCATATGCACCACGGCGCCTTGCGCTGGCGGCAAAATTCCCAACCCCGCCTATAGCCCCTTGAACGGGATTATTGTCGGCGGACAGAGTTCGCCGTTTGGGGCTGACGTTCAGACGACTCCAAACAAGAACTTCGCACCGCGGGTCGGCTTCACTTATGACGTTTATGGGAATGGCAGAGAGGCGCTGCGCGGCGGTTATGGCGTTTATTACTTTGCGGTCCCCGGAAATCAGGCGAAGTTTGCTACTTCACAGGATTATCCGAATGTGATCAACACGACGATCTCGAACACTACGTTTGCGAACCCGAGTAATGGCGTTGTGAGCACATCCCCGAGCGTTCTCCAAGCGCTTCAGGTACACGACCCGGCGCCGTACTCTGAACAATACAGCCTGGACTTCCAGCAACAGATTGGCTCGGGTACCGTAATCGACGTTGGCTATTACGGCAATCATGGCGTTCACGAATTCGCCAATGTCGATGTCAATGAAGCGCCGGCAGGTATGTACGCGCGGAACGGATTAATCCCGGGCAACGCTGTGAACGCAGGGAATACGCCATACCTGAACCAGATCCGCCCTTATCTGGGCTACAGTGCGATCACCACTCAGGAGGATATCTTCACCTCGAACTACAACAGCCTGCAGGTCTCTCTCCGTCAGCGAATCCGTGGCGGCGCGATCATTACTTCTAGCTATACCTATGCAAAGGCATTGACGAACGCGCGAACCCCGCAAAACACTGCCGATATCGCCGCGGAATATGGTCCCGATCCTAACAATCGAGTGAATGTATTCAACGCGAGCTTCGCGTACCCGCTTCCCTTTTATCAGAGTCAGCGTGGTTTGGTCGGTCGCATCGCAGGAGGATTCGAGCTTTCTGGTGTTGTCGCTTACGGATCCGGACAGTTTCTTACAGCGACAACGACGGCCACGGATCCGGGAGGACTCGGCCTCCTGGTTGGCCCCGCAACGGGCAGACCTGACCAGGTCTCCAATCCTAACGTCGGGGCACCGCACGCGTTTAATGAGTGGTTTAATATCGCCGCATTTCCTACAACCTATCCGAGTACGCAGACGACGCCAGGAAATGCTGGCGTGGCGAATATCATCGGACCCGGTTACGGCAGTTGGGACCTCAGTGTCTATAGGAATGTGCGCCTTAAGAAGGCTGTGAACTTCCAACTTCGAGCTGAAGCATACAACGTGTTCAACCACACCAACTTCAGCGGGATCCAGACAACGACCAGCGCAACCAACTACGGCCAGGTAACGGCTGCTGGTCCAACGCGCTCATTGCAGCTGGGGGCGAAAGTTACGTTCTAAGCGTGAAGGTTGTTAAGGGAGGATCCGGTCGGATCCTTCCCTTAATTGTGCGGCTCTGGTGCTGATTACGCATCAAGATGCAGCAACACGGGACAGCAGATTCCCTGCGGGAATAACACAAAAAATACAAAAGCGATCTATCACCCCATGAAATCCGTTCTAACCTCAAACTTTGAGAATTCGTTGTGGCCTAAAACGTTGCCAGCCAGCCCCCGTCAACATAGATCACCTGACCGGTGACGAAGTTCGCTGCGGGACTGGCTAGAAAAACGACTGGCCACGCTATGTCCTCTGGAGCGCCCCAGCGCCCTAGAGGGCACCGTCCCTTGACCCAGCTATCGAATGCGGGGTCGGCTAGCAGGGATTTGTTCAAGTCCGTATCGATGTAGCCGGGTGCAATGGCGTTGACGAGGATGCCGTTCTTGGCCCATTCCACCGCCAACGCCTTCGTCAACTGTCCCACGGCGCCTTTCGAGGCTGTGTACGGCGAGGTTCCAGGCCTTGCTGCCGCGGTCATCAGCGAGGCAATATTGATGATCCGGCCGCCTCTGCCTTCGCGGATAAGCGCTCGCGCAAATGTTCGGCTCAGTTCGAAGATCACGGTTGTATTCAGGATCATCACGTCGTTCCAGTCGTCGAGCGACAGGTCGACGGCCGCGCCGCGCCGGGAGATGCCGGCGGAGTTTACGAGGATGTCCGGTGTCGCTGGCGTTCCGATTCTTGAACACAGGTGATCGAACCAATCCGCGATTCCCGCCGTTTGCAGTAGATCGTACGGAGCGACGTAAACCTGCCTGGCTAGCCCGCGAAGCTCATCGGCGGCACGCTCGAGTTCCACCTCGTCACGCCCAACCAAGATCACGCTGGCTCCGGACTCGGCAAGCGCCCGGGCCGCACCCAGGCCGATGCCGCGCGTGCCGCCGGTCACCAGAGCAAGCTTGCCTTCCACGGTAAAACGGTTCATGCAGCACCCAGCGAAGGCACAATGAGCACCTTGCAGACTTCCCCGGAAAGGAACTGCCTGAACGCGAGAGTCACATCCTGCAACGAGAACGTATGCGACACGATGGGGTCGAGCGGGAGTTGCATGGCAAGATCGATGGCCGCTTGAAAGTCCTTGCGCTCGTAGACTCTCGATCCAATGATGTCGATCTCCTTGAAGTTGACCGCCTGCATATCCACTTCGACGGGCTTCTTGAAGACACCAAGATTGACGATTACGCCGCGTGAGCGCACGAGCGCCGTCATCTCCCGCGCGGAGGATGGATGGCCCGCGCACTCAAATAAAACGTCGGCGCCGTTGGCGCCGGAGAGTTGCATCACGGAGGCGCGTAGGTCGTCTCCTGCTTCCACCGCCCGCAAGCCGAGGCTCTCGGCAAGCTCCAGGCGTGAAGGCAGCACATCGCTGATGAGGACGTGCGGTACCCCGCGCGCCTGCGCGACCAGCGCCGTCAATAGGCCGATCGGGCCCGCTCCCAGCACCGCCGCAACGTTCACATCCTCCAGGCTGGTGCGCGCTACCCCATGCACCGCAACCGCGAGCGGCTCGATGAGCGCACCGATGTTTGCCGGCATGTTTGCCGGTAGTTTCATCAGCGATGCGACGGGCAGCTTCACGAACTCCGCCATGCCGCCGTCGACGTCAAAGCCGAAGAGCCGGAGCTGACGGCACACATGCGGGTTGCCATGCGTACAGGCGTGGCAGATGCCGCACGAGATGAGCGGATACGCCGTCACGCGATCGCCCACCGCGAATGCACTCCCCGCACTTCTGATTTGGGCAATGCGTCCGGAGAGTTCATGGCCCACGGTAAGCGGCGCTTTCGCGCGTGGATGAGTTCCGGCAACGATGTTGATGTCGGAGCCGCAGAAGCCGCAAGCCTCCACCTGAAGCAGCGCTTCCTCGTCGCCGATCACCGGCAGGGGAACCTTCTCCGCCTCGATCCGGCCGGGTCCAAGATATTGAGCAGCGAGCATGGTCTTCATCGAATCTCCCTACTGCGCGGTGTAGCCGCCGTCCATCATGAGAACCGCGCCAGTAAAAAAGCTGGCAAGGTCAGTCGCCATATAGGCATAGAAGCTGGCTACCTCTTCGGCACTGGCGATACGGCCGATGGGATGAGCGTTCTTCAGCATGGCCCAGTACGCAGCGGGATCGCCGGATGCTTCAGCCGACTTATGCACGATCGGCGTGTCCACCGTACCGCACGCGACGGTATTCACGCGGATGCCGTACTGTGCATACTCGATGGCCATCTGCCGCGTCATCTGATGCAGTGCACCCTTGGAGGGCGCATACGCTCCCTGCGTGGGGATGCCCGCTTCACCGGAGATGGAGCCGCTGATCAGAACCAGGCCGCTCCGTTGCTGGATCATCACAGGGACCACGTGGCGCGCCGACCAATACAGGCTCTTTACATTCGCATTCATGACGGAGTCCCACTCCTCTGGCGTGTGGAGATGAATGGCCTTGACGATGCTGATCGCCGCGTTGCTCACCAGGATGTCAAGCCGTCCGAAGCGATCGAGCGCGGTTTTTGTAAAGTCGATCGCGGTCTGCTCTTCCGCCACGTCGCCGCGGACGATGACCAGTCTATCCGGATAGAGTTGCAAGGCTTCTTGCAATTCCTCGGGGACCTCGGGTCGGCGAAAAACTGCAATGACGCCCATCGCGCCGCAATCCAGATACGCCCGTGTGATCGCGAGCCCGATACCGGAAGATGCGCCAGTGACAACAGCCACTTTGCCTGCAAGAGAGATTTCCATAACCACCTATTTCTGACGCGGGGATACACCCGGCTCGTGGCGCTGGTACAGCCACGGTTCGTAGTACTGCATGAGGACAAAAGCAGCTTCGGAACCGGCGTCGTCCAGTGCCACCCGAAACGCTTGGGGAGAGCCAGTGTTATTCACCATCAAATCGTAGTGACAAGGCACCACCACGCGCGGGCGGATCGCTTTGACGATTGCAGCGGCCTCCGCGGGCGCCAGGTTATGGAAGCGACCATTGATGCAGATCGCGCAGATATCGACTTCCTCCGGCAGCAGGGCCGCGAGTCGATCTGCATATGCTGTATCGCCGGTGTTGTAGAAGCGGATGCCGTTCGCGAACTGGAGAAGGATTCCGGTGTGGTTCAGATCCGTAGCATCGGTCGGTATGGCGAATGTGGCCTGCACCGTCGTCGCGCCGTCTAACGCAACAGTTTCTCCGGGATGTAGGAGGCGGCAAGAGGAGTCTGGTACACCGCACGCACGGTATACACGCATGGAGTCGAACGGACCGAGAAAGCGTGTCGAAGGGCTTTTCTTCATCCGGCGGATCGTCTCCGGATCAGCGTGATCATCGTGTGAGTGCGTGGTTAGGAAAACATCGATGTCCAGATCTTCGGGCTCGATGAAGACGGGCAACTGCCGGTCGAGCCGAAAGGCAAGATGAGGGAACGCTGCCGCGCAGCTATTGCTGAGATAAAGATCGATGCCGATCAGCGGGCCGGCCGCATCCTTCAGAAGAAATCCGTTTTGCCCGAGGTACCAGATTGCGACTGAGTCCGCGGGAACCGCAAACTCTCGAATCATCCGCATGTATGCGCAGCTTTCCAGCAGCCTGGGCACCACGTATTCAATCGGCGCGTTCCGGTCGCATGGATCGTTCCGGGTGAAGATATAAGACTCTGGATATGCGGCTGCGGTTTTCGGAGAGGGATGAATGGGTACCCTAGACACAACAGATACTATAGATTATCTTTTATGTTATGCGAGCTCTTGTTCTTGAAAAAGTTCGGATTCTCCACATACGGGAAGTCCCCGAACCGGAACCCGGGCCCCATGAGGTTTTAATTCAAGTCAAAGCGTGCGGCATCTGCGGAAGCGATGTGCACGGCTATGACGGCAGCACCGGTCGCCGCATTCCACCGCTGATCATGGGCCATGAAGCCGCCGGAATCGTGGCAAAGACGGGCGCAGCGGTTCGCTCCGTTCACATTGGCGACCGTGTCACCTTCGACTCCACAGTATCCTGCGGCACATGCCGCTTCTGTAGATCGGGCGATGTCAACCTTTGCGACAACCGGCAAGTGCTCGGTGTCTCCTGTGGCGAATACCGTCGCAACGGAGCCTTCGCCGAGTTCGTCTCCGTCCCCGAGCACATCGTCTATACGCTTCCCGACTCGTTTGCATACGAAAAGGCGGCGCTGATCGAGGCGGTCTCCATCGCGGTCCATGCCGCTAAGATTACCGGTATTCAGCCCGGGAGTTCGGCGGTCGTGATCGGCGCGGGCATGATTGGACTGCTGGCTGTCCAGGCTTTCCGGGTGTTTGGCTGCAGCAAAATCATCGCCGTCGATCTGGAAGAAAAAAAGCTCGAAATGGCGCGACAACTTGGAGCTGACGAGACCTTTCTTGCCACCGATCCTGAGCTCCTGGAGAAGCTGCGGGCGGCTACCGGCGGACAGGGGCCCGATATTGCCGTCGAAGCAGTAGGCGCGCAGAAATCGATTCTTGCGGCCATCGAAGGTGTGCGACGGGGAGGAACCGTCACGCTCATCGGAAACCTGGCGCCCCGGGTAGAAATACCTTTGCAAATTGTGGTCACGCGCCAGCTACGCCTGCTCGGTTCGTGCGCTTCAGCGGGCGAGTATCGCGAGTGCATTGAACTTATGGAAACTGGCGCTATCAATGTCGATCCGCTCATTTCGGCGCTTGCTCCGTTAAGCGAGGGCGCCGAGTGGTTCAGCCGGCTCTACGCGCGCGAGCCCGGTTTGATGAAGGTGATCCTGCAGCCATGAGGGAATCTATGAGTGATACTCCGTTTGACCTTACCGGGAAGGTAGCGGTGGTAACAGGCGCCAGTCGCGGTCTGGGTCAATACCTGGGCCGCGCGCTTGCGAGAGCCGGCGCCGACCTGGTGATTACAAGCCGCCGTCTGCAGGACCTAAAGCCATTTCAGTCCGAGATGGAAGGCCTGGGCCGCCAGGTGCTCCCTTTGGAACTCGATCTGCGCGACGCTGAGAGCATTCGCGCAGCAGCCGCAGACGCTTCGAGCCACTTCGGAAAGATCGACATTCTTGTTAACAATGCGGGCTGCAATGTACGCAAACCGGCGCTCGATGTGACTTGGGATGATTGGAACCTGGTGCTGGATACGAACCTGCGCGGCTCCTTCTTTGTGGCGCAGGCGTTTGCGCGCGGTATGGTCGAGTGCGGTTACGGCCGAATCATTAACATCGGCTCGGTCACCAGCGTCTTCGGCTATGCCGGCATCGCCCCCTATTGCGCCAGCCGTGGCGGGATCAAGCAGCTGACGATGAGTCTCGCGGACGAGTGGGGACCGAACGGCGTTACTGTCAACTGTCTCGCTCCTGGGTGGTTTAAGACGAAGCAGAATGCGGTTCTCTACGAAAATGAGAAGTGGGTCGACTACATCAAAGACCGCATCCCGCTGAAACGTCCCGGACAGCCGAACGATCTGAATGGAGCGGTCATATTTTTAGCCTCCGATGCGAGCGCCTATATCACGGGCCAGATATTGCTGGTCGATGGGGGTATCTCCACCGGAGCAACACGAGCGACAGCTTAGGGAACCTGTAACTAAGTCGTGTCGTAGCCTTTGGAGGGAGCGTAGGGCTCAGCCTTGCGATAAAACGCCTAAATACAAGGAGCCTCAGTCCCGGCATTTTGCCGGGCCCCATCCATTGACAGATCAGAGCTTCCTTAGCACTAAGTGCAGCAGTCCCCGCGCACTTGCGAACCCAGGAGATAGCCATGGAAAGACGTGAATTCCTGAAGATGAGTGCCATGAGCGCAGCAGTCGCGGCGATGCCGGAAGGCCTTGAGGCTGAGACGCCGGTTGAGAAGCCCAACATTATTTTAATCGTGTGTGACCAGCGCTGCTTCGGCTATAGCAAGGCGACAGGTTATCCGCTGGATACCAGCCCAACGCTGGATCGCATGCAAACGGAAGGCGTGGGGTTTCAGCATAACTATTGCACCATGCCTGTGTGTGTTCCCAGCCGCACCTCCATGCTCACGGGCCGCTGGCCGGAGGCGCACCATGTTCGCATGAATCTGCAAGCTGACGCCGCGTTCTTTGAGAAAGATGTTTATCAGGTGGCAAAGGGGCGAGGGTATCGCACGGCGCTTGTCGGGAAGAATCACACCTATCTAAAGAAAGAAGACCTGGATGTATGGCATGAATATTTCCATGACGGCGGCCCTGTCTATCCGGATTCGCCTCAAGAGACTGCCAGCTTCGATAAATGGCTGAAGAAGCTGAATTTCAATATCTCCGAGACTGCGACACCGTATCCGCTGGAGGTGCAGCTTCCGTATCGGATCGTCTCCGACGCCATCCACTTCATCGACAGTTCCGCAGAGCAGCCTTTCATTCTTCAGGTCAGCATCCCGGAGCCGCATGATCCAGAGCAGGTCCCGGCACCGTACTGGAACATGTTTCCTCCCGAATCCCTGCCTGACCGCTGTGCCGGTCCCGAGGCACTCGCCCACATGGGGCAGCGCGCGCGATGGGAATATCGCATGCAGCAGGACAGTTTCCCGGATACGGAGAAGTTATGGAGAAGATACAGGTCAAACTACTTCGGCGCCCTGCGCATGATCGACGATCAGATCAAACGATTGATAGGCCATCTTGACGAGAAGGGACTGACGAAGCAAACCGTAGTAGTCTTCACCGCGGACCACGGCGATTTCCTTTTGGATTATGGGCTGGGGCATAAAGGCGTCAGCCTGTATGAAACCCTTATCCATACTCCACAAATCTGGTGCGGCTATGGAGTCAAACATACCTCGGCCGCGTCCGAAGCTTTTACCTCGATGGGCGATCTGATGCCAACGTTGTGCGAGGTAATGGGAGCGGAGATTACCCATGGCGTGCAGGGTAGAAGCCTTTGGCCCATTCTTCAAGGCGAGAATTTTCCTCGAGTAGAGTTTCGCAGCATGTACGCCGGCGTCGGCGTCGGGGGCCTCTACTACGAAGATTCTGACAAGATTCCCCTGTCTGCCGGGCACAACGCCGAACGGCCGGGAATGTTCGATGAGTTGAATAAAGTCACGCAGAGCGGCAACCAGAAGATGGTCCGCATGGGTGATTGGAAGCTTGTCTACGACATGATGGGATACGGCCAGTTCTATCATTTGCGCAACGACCCGTGCGAGCTCAAAAATCTCTTCGGCAGACCGGAGGTTTCAAAGGCGCAGGGCGAACTGATGGCCGAGCTCGCGATGTGGACGATTCGCATGCAGGACAGTCTGCCGACGGGGCCACAGAATGCAAAATATCAGACAAAGTGGTTGACGAAGCACAACTGGTACGCTCCCTATCGTCACGACGGACCGCCGCCGAACTCCTACATCCCGTAACTTGACTGGTGTCGCAACCAAGACAGCGACAGCAGAAACAGCGGCTGCCGGGAGCGCCAGCCCCGTGATTAAGAGCTGGCGGCCGCAGTGGCACTTTGTGCTCGGCTGCCAGATCTTAGTGCCAGCCAAAGCGAACTCTGCTATGAGATAAACTAAGAAATAATAGGAGGATCAGGCGTTGACGTCACTCTCACCCCGCAGACCGGCCGGACATTTGTCTATTCAGACCGCTCCGCAGGCTGCCGCGCAGGCTCTGAGAGAAGCCATCATATCCGGAGAGTTAAAGGGTGGCGACAGGGTTCTTGAGCAGCAGTGGTCCTCACGTCTCGGCATTGGGCAGCCTACCTTGCGCGAAGCCCTGCGGGAACTTGAGCACCAGGGGCTACTGCGAAAGTTACCGAAGCGCGGCACCTATGTGACTGAGCTTAGTCCAGATGATTACCGGCGGATTCTGGAGGTCCGCATTCCTCTTGAGGCTGTTGCCGTTGGTAGAGCCGCCAAGCGGCTGACGGCCGAGGCTGACAAGGAATTAACCGGGCTGGTGATGACGATGGCCGGTACTGGCCGGGATGTCGACGTAAAGAGCTTTCACGATTGTGATGTGCTCTTTCATCGCAAGATATGGGAGTTGGCCGGCAATGACTACCTTCAGGATCTATTGGAGATGATTACATTCCGCCTGTTCGTCTTCTCCGTGGTGGGCAGGTGGCCGGATGCGCCGAACGCGGTGGGCGAACGAATTGCAGCTGTGCAACAGCATCTTGGTATCCTTGAAGGCATCCGCACGGGCAACTCGCAAAAGGCGCGGCAGGCGTTCGTCAGGCATACGGCCCAGTATTGGAACATGCAGTACGGCCTGGATCTCATTGCAGAAGACATGCTTGTTGAAGGTTCTGTAGAAACGATTCCTGCATAATTTGCAGACCGTAAGGCTGGGCGTTGCCGAGGGCCGCCGCGACGCATGAAAAACTCTTCAGGCCCGCTGGAATCAGGATGTGAATGCTCCGGAAGACTCTGTGCCCTGTGACCCGCACCCTGTTCTCTACCTTGAAGCGTTCGGGGGAGGTGAACGCTCCTCGGTGCAGAATGCTTATCTTTTCGGATAGAGGTCGACCCGAGTGTGTGGGCCCTGTTACAGTAATCTTCACTTTCTGACGAGCCTATTTAGGGTGAAGGGAATGCACTGAAATGCAATCGATTACCAGTGGTTGTGGGTTTTGGGCGAGTTCGCCTGCCGGCGAGCCCTGGGTTACACCGCGCATCAAGTCTACCGAAAGTGCGAGGAGCTAAAAATTTCCATGGGCAAGGATATATCAGGACACAAGCACACAATTTCCAGGCGGTCGTTTCTTGGACACCTGGCGGCTTTTTCGGCAGTGCTCACCCGGCCGCGGGTGCTGTGGGCCACCATGCGCCAGCAGGGACCCGATTCTTTGGTCGGACGAGCAATGGCGGCGCTGCCCTGGGCGGTGAAGCGATCGCCGTTAATGACCCGCTGGTCTTCTCTGGTGGACCCGCGAGCGCCGCACCCCGACTATCCGCGACCGCAACTCGTCCGCAAGGACTGGCTCAATCTGAATGGTGTCTGGGAGTATCAACCCGGAATGGCCGCGGACGAAGCACCTCCTTTTGGACGGACGCTAAACAGCACAATACTGGTTCCCTATCCGGTAGAATCCGCTCTTTCGGGTGTCATGGAACACCATGATCGCCTGTGGTACAAGCGGCAACTCGCCATCCCGGCGGCTTGGCGAGGACAAGACGTGCTTCTGCATTTCGGCGCGATCGACTATGAGTCGGAGATCTTCGTCAATGGGCACCGTGTAGGTTTGCACACCGGCGGCTACGATCCGTTTTTCTATAACATCACCCCCTTTCTGCGAGGAGAAGAGCACCACGAACTGGTCGTTCGCGTCTTCGATCCGACCGAGAGTGGCGGACAGCCGCGAGGCAAGCAAAATACCAAGCCGCGGGGAATTACGTACACACCCACTACGGGCATCTGGCAGACCGTTTGGCTCGAACCGGTGCACCCAATGCACATCGAAGGAATCACAATGATTCCCGACATCGACGCCGGAGTGCTGAAATTGACGGTGGAAGGCGTGGGAGCCGGCGACAGCCATGCCGTCGAGATTGTCGTCAGGACAGAACAGGCGACGGTCTCCAAGCTCTCCATTACGCTGAACAAGGAAACCGCCATTCCCATCGCCAACGCGAGACTGTGGTCGCCGGATGACCCCTTTCTCTACTCGTTGGACCTGACTTTGAAACAGGGTCGCCGCGCCGTCGATTCTGTGAGCAGTTACTTCGGCATGCGCAAAACACACGTCGGCGACGCCGATGGGCAGAAGAAACTTCTTCTCAACAACAAGTTTGTATTTCAGCTTGGACCGCTGGATCAGGGTTTCTGGCCGGATGGCATCTACACTCCCCCTACCGAAGACGCCATGAAGAATGACATTCTTCAGATGAAGGCCATGGGGTTCAACATGGTTCGCAAGCACATCAAGGTCGAACCGGCGCGCTGGTACTACTGGACCGACAAGCTGGGGCTGATGGTGTGGCAGGACATGCCTTCACCGGACTCCTATCCGGGCAAGGCCTTCGTGCCTCCGCCGGTGGATCAGGGGGCCTTTGAGAACGATCTGACCCGCCTGGTGAAGATGCATCGAAATTCGCCTTCGATCGTTCTCTGGGTCGTCTTCAATGAAGGACAGGGACAGTTCGACACGGAACGCATGGTGAACGTCGTCCGAGGGTTGGATAGCTCTCGCCCGATAAACGAAGCCAGTGGGGGCCAGATTAAGGGCTTCGGCGACGTGAATGATATTCACAGTTATCCGGAACCTGCGATTCGCCCGCCCAACGGCAGGCAGGCACTGGTGTGCGGAGAGTTTGGCGGCATTGGCTATCTCATCCCGGACCATTCATGGCAACGCGAAGGACACGGTTATGTGGAGGTGGACACACCGGCAGACCTGCTCTATCTCTATGCCGAGTTCATGGATCAGGTTCGGCAACTGCGTGATGGAAAGGGTCTCAGCGCTGTCGTTTATACGGAATTGACCGATGTCATGACGGAGATCAACGGCTTACTTACTTATGACCGCGTGCCAAAGCTTCCTGCGGAAACGATACGACAGGTAAACACATTTCAATTTCCTGCACCCAGTTACAAGACGGTGCTTCCAACGTCACAGGCAAATGGACAAACGTGGCGCTATGTCATGAGCACACCTTCTGGACCCTGGTCGGGGAAGGAGTACGATGATTCAAGCTGGTCGAAGGGCCCCGGACCGTTTGCAAGCGCGGGCGAGCACGCGGGTACGCCTTGGACCACGCCTGAAATCTGGTTGCGCCGGAGCTTCAATCCCGGCCCGCTGACGCCCGAGGAGATTCAGAACCTTGTGCTTACCGAGATCCATCGCGGACGGCTGGAGTTCTATATCAACGGTGTGCAGGCCTCTGCCCAACAAGGGAACAACAGAGCTTCCGAAGGCAGTTACGAGCACAGACCGCTCAGCCATGCCGTGCGTCAGGCGATCCTGCCGAACGCCGAAAACGTGATTGCCGTTCACGTGCACAACGCCCAGGATTTGCAGGCGTTCGATGCCGGCTTATCGATCCGGATTGCGAGCGTTCAGACGCAGTAGCAGAATCATGGACGAACCAAGCGTGAGCTCTTGCCGAGTGCATCGGCGGGGGCTCACGCGTGGACTGGTCGCTCCGGCTCGGAGAATGCGCGCAGCGGTGCATCGTTACGCCACCGTGTCGATCCGGCTTGCTTCCAAGGCCGTTTGCGTGTGGGAGGTAAAGCTGTTTCCCCCCACATTGTTTACACCGCCGGACGCTCGAAGCTGTCCTGCTATGGTGAAGTGAAGAAGGCCGCGGCTTCGAGCGGCGGTTGGAGAGCGGCAGTGACTTTAGGAGCAGCAGTGAAAAGGAACGTCTTGGATACACCTAGCCGGTATCGCGGCACGGTTTGGCTTGCAGCCGCAGTGTCGTTGGCCACACTTCAACTGCCCGCGCAGATCACCACCTCGCGTCCGATGCCGAACACAGTTACGGTTCATGTATCGGCAACTGGCACCCAACGCGTGCCCGACGCTATCTTTGGCAGCTTTCTCGAGCCAATCGGTAACTCCATCAACAACGGCATTGCGGCCGAGATACTGGTGAACCGCAGCCTCGAAGCAGGGCTGTGGAATCACACCAACCTGGAAGATCTTTTTCGCGAGCAGCCTGAGTTGATTGAGTCCAGCAATTCAAGCGGGCTGCCCCTTCCTTGGGAGCCGCTGAATAAGGCCGCCGGTAACCGCTTCGAGCTCCACGTGGGAGACGCGGCGAACAGTTGGCAATCGGTAGAGATGATGGGTTTGCCCGACACATCCGTCGGAATCCAGCAGAAGGTCTATCTGCCGGTGCATCGTGTGCTCACCTACAAGGTCTCGCTGTATGCCCGGCATGTCGACGGGCCGGCGACGCTCAACGTGCAGTTTCGCGATCCCGCGACCGGTAAGGTGCTCGCGACATCGCCCATCGAAGCGACGAATCCAAACTGGACTAAGTACACGGCCACGCTACAGCTCGCCCCAGGCCAGGTGCGGCGCCTCGACCCCGTCGATTTTGCTGTCGCGCTGACCGGAAACGAGCGCATGGATTTGGACCAGATGTCGCTGATGCCCACGGATGCGATTGGGACCCTGGACCCCGACGCGGTAGCCATGGCGAAGGCGATGAACATCACGGAGTTGCGCTTTGGCGGTAACTTCAGCTCGTATTATCACTGGCGTGATGGAATCGGTCCTGAGGACAAGCGGCCGACGACAGAGAATATCGCCTGGGGCATCCCCGAGTACAACAACTTCGGCACCGACGAGTTTCTGCAGCTGTGTGATTTGCTGGGGGTCGTCCCGCAGTTTGATTTGAATATGGGCAGCGGCACACCCGAAGAAGCGGCGGATTGGGTGAAGTACATTCGCGCACATCATAAAGGGCGCGTGTTCTACGAGCTGGGAAATGAGCTTTACGGCAAGTGGCAGGTGGGCTATCCAACCATGGGTGAAGTTGCTGCGCGAACGCTGGTGTTCAGCAGGGCGGTCCGTGCGGTCGCGCCGGATGCTGAACTCATCGGCACAGGCCTGGGGCCAGGCGGCAACGGCGAGTGGAATGCGGCGCAGGAGAGCAATCCCGCGGGAACCTTTAACTACCTTTCCTTCCATTTTATCAACGGCACCAATCATCCGGTAAAGGAGTCTCTGGGACCTGACTTCGTCGCGGCCGCGGCGTACGCCATTCCGTACGCCGGCGGCGCCGCCATCGACAAGATGGCCGCGCAACTGGATGCCAAGCCCGACCTGCGGGGCAAGGTTCATTTCGCCGCTACCGAGTGGCTCTTCAATAGCAAGGGCTACGGCGAGCGTAACTTCACCAACGAAAGTCCCAGCTGGATGAACGAAGGTGGCGCTGTGCTGGCGGCCAGTTTCTTCAATACGGTCCTGCGTCACGCCGACTCCGTCACGCTTACGGACATGACTGGGCTTATGGAGTTTGCCGGCATCTGGAAGCGCCGCGAGCAGGTGTATGCCGTGCCCTCGTATTACGCGTTTCAGTTGTACACGGCCGTCAAAGGAAACACGATTCTACCCACTACCAGCGATACCGGCGCCTACACGGTAGCCGGCGGCGACCGGCCGTACGATACGGCCGCGGATGTTCCTGTGATCGACGTTGTAGCTACCCGCAGCGCGGATGATAAGTTCGTCACGTTGCTGTGCGTAAACCGGGGCTTGAGTGAGGACGTGCCGACGAGCTTTGACCTGAGCGCCGAGCACATCACCGGCGCCGCGCAGATTCATCAGATACGCGCGGTAAGCCGCTATGAGCGCAACGATGAGGTGGAACCGGAACACGTTGTGCCGTTGGTGGAGTCAGTCGCCGCAGCTTCCAAATCCAGTCTGAAAGTGACCCTGCCGCACGAGAGCGTTACGGTGATCCGCATTCCGGTGGATCGGCGTTAGCTTCGGGCGTTTTGCTCACCGCAGGTGAAGGAGAAGTTACGGTGGAATCCAACGGAGTCTCGCGGCGCACGCTCCTCAAGGGCGCGATGTCAATGGGTGTTGCGACCGCGATACCAGCCGGTGTTGAAGCGGAGCCCCCGGTTATGGAGCAGGCGGCGATGAAGTCGGCCGCCAACGGAGCGCCGCGGCCGAACATCCTTTACATTCACTCGCATGACTCGGGCCGTTTCCTGTCGCCGTACGGTCATGGCGCCGCAACGCCGAACATCTTGAAGCTCGCCAGTGAAGGCATACTGTTCCGGCAGGCATTTTCCGGCGCGCCTACGTGCTCACCCAGTCGCGCATGTATCGCCACCGGCCAGACCGCACATGAGGCGGGCATGTTGGGCCTCGTGAACATGGGGTTCAAGATGCCCGACTACTCGCGCCATATCTGCCATACGCTGCACGCCGCGGGGTACCGCACTGTTCTTGCCGGCCTCCAGCACATCGCGCCTCGCGCCGAGATGATCGGTTTCGACGAAGAGCTGCCACACAAAAGCAACAGAGTCGCAGACGTCGCTCCGGCTGCGGTTGCATTCCTGTCGGGAGATCCTCAGCAGCCATTTTTTATGGACTGCGGATTCTTCGAGACGCATCGCGCATACAAGCCAGGCCGCGAGTTCGGATACGAAGACAACACGCCGCAGGACAACCCGAACTTCGTGCAAGTTCCGCCGACGCTCCCCGACAACTCCGAGACACGTCGCGACATCGCAGGTTTTCATGCGGACGCCCGCGTGCTCGATGCAGGCGTGGCGGCCGTCATGAATGCGCTCGCGCAGGCCGGACTCGCCGAGAATACGATCGTCATCAACACAACGGACCACGGCATAGCGTTCCCGCAGATGAAGTGCAATCTCTATGACTACGGCTGGGGCGTTTCCATGATCATGCGCGGGCCCGATGTCTTTCGTGGCGGCAAGGTGTGCGATGCACTGGTCTCGCAGCTGGATATATTCCCAACGCTATGTGACTATCTGCAAATTGAAAAACCCGGCTGGTTGCGCGGGAGATCGTTTTTGCCCGTGCTGCGTGGCGAGACCGCGGAAGTAAACGAGGCTGTATTCGCGGAAGTGAACTATCACGTAGCGTATGAGCCGAAGCGCGCTGTGCGCACGTCACGATGGAAGTACATCAAGCGCTACGATGGGCGCACGACTGACGTGCTCGATAACTGTGATGACGGCCTGAGTAAGCGCTATCTCATTGCGCAAGGATGGAAAGCGGAAAAGCTCGAACAGGAAGAAGAGTTATTCGACCTGATCTTCGACCCCATGGAGCACATGAACCTCGCGAAAGACCCGGCCCACGAGACGATTCTCGAGGAGATGCGCAAGCGTCTCGCCGAGTGGCAGCGGCTGACCTCGGATCCCATTCTGAACGGCGCGATTGCACTGCCTGCGGGCGCGCGGGTTTCCGACCCGAATGCAGTTGGGCAGGAACACTCGTAGCGTTGCCGGCGCTACTTTAGGTCACCGGGTAGCGGTCGTTCCTTGAGACTGAGTTTCGGGTCGGCGGCGATGGCGCGCGCATCCTTCAAGCTGACAACCGCACCATCCGGCCAGAAGAGCCCATTCAAGGTGCCGAACTTACGCTGGCCCGGCAGATACGCGCGCTTTGCCATGAGACACCACCAGAAGCTGCCGACAGGTTCCGCGTACACCGTGGGCGCAAGCGAAGCGTAATCGGTGTAAAGCTCCGAGGGGAGCACAGGATTCTTGCCAAAGCCGCTCCCGCCCGTGCGGACACGCTGCCACTCGGTCAGCCATGCAGGAAGTCCTGTCTTTTTACTGAGGGCCAAGGCAGCCTGAATGGACTTATCGAGATCCCCTGCGCTGGCCGGAAAGTTATCGTGGAACTCGATGACGTCAAGCCCCATAGGGATGAACTCCTCGGCTTGCGAGATTCGCGCAGACCCGATGGTCAGCGGTACCGTCCCCTGCATGGACTTTGCGGTGCCGAACATCGACTTGGCGAAGTCTATGGTCTTTGGATTGGGTTCGTTCATGACTTCAATCGCCAGTACGCGGTCGTCTTTGCCGTAACGATTCATAAACCATTGCACGAACTTGCGTGGGGCCTCCCACTGCTCGCGATGCTCGGGGGCGGCGATGTCACGTCCAGGCGACTGGATGTCGAAGGCCTGAGTCGGATCGGTGGACCACATGTTTTCCGACGTAGGCGGAACTCCATCATTCTCAAAAAGCGAGATCAGGATGCGGATACCGTCGCCGTGAGCAATCTGGAGCAGCTGGTCGAACTCGGCCTGGAACTTGGCCGGCTCCATCTGCCAGTACTCGTAGCTCGCCCACATGCGGAGCGCATTAAGATGGACCTCCTTGGCGTAGCCCAGATCGCGGCGAGTCTCAGCGGCGTCGAAGTTCTTCCAAAGCTGTGGGGCATTGTAGGCGTTATAGGGAACATAGATCGCGCCCCGGATGGATGCCGGAGGATCCTTGCGAACGGCGCCATGCATGGGTACGGACGCCGTCATGCAGACAGCTGCCGCGAGCAGAGGAAGCACGTTGAGCTTTGTAACCCGATACCTTGTCATAGCGAGAATCTCCTGGGACGTGCTTGCGCATGAAAGCTGCAAAGCGCTGATGCGAAATTCTAATGCGGAACTGGGATGCGGAGAAAGGTTTTGCGTAACCTTTCCGGCGCCGGCAGCGTCTTTTATGTATAGCATTACATCCGCGTCCAAACGGTTGACGTGCTTTGATTTATAAAGAAGCTGCGACGCTTCTTCGCTGGGGCCAGATCCGTAGTGCTAGATAAAACGGCGGAGACGCCGACAACACAAGGGCTCGCAACAGCCGATGAAAGCTGCTAGAGAGGAAGATCGTGAATCGCAGAACATTTGTGCAGGCACTCACCGCCGCTGGAGTCGCCTCCTCCTCCTCCCTTCCGATGAAGGCGCTGGACAACAGCGACCCGCCACGGCAGGTGATCTTCATCCTGGGCGAGTCGGTGCGGGCCGATATGCTGAACTGCTATCGCCAGACCGGGATCAAGACACCCAACCTCGACCGGCTTGCGGCAGGAGGCATGCGCTTCAATCGTGCGTATAACTGCCAGCCGGTGTGCGCGCCGGCGCGCTCGTCCATTTGGACAGGCCTTTATCCGCACACCAACTGCGTTTGGGGCAACAGCATGCCACTCGGCGACACGACGCACACGCTGGGGCAGTTCCTGCACGATCGCTGGGTGGACACCGCGCTGATCGGTAAGTGGCACCTCGATGGCGTCGATTACTTCGGCACGGGACGCGCTCCAGGCGGTTGGGACCCGGAGTACTGGTACGACATGCGCGACTATCTTTCGGAGCTCTCGCCCGAGGACCGGGTGCGTTCTCGCAAGAAGGAGACCGGAAACGATCCCTCGTGGACTGCTGACATGTGCTACGCCAAGCGCTGTACCGATCGAGCCTTGCGCTTTCTTGTGGACCACGAGCATCGCGAGTTCATGTTGTGTCTCTGCTATGACGAACCGCATGACCCGTCGCTCTGTCCTAAGGAGTACAGCGATGCCTACGAAAATTTCGTGTTCCCAAGATCAGCAAATGTCGACGATCCCTTGACGGACAAGCCGGACGAACAGCGGGTCTGGGCAGGACCGCGCCTGCACGCGCAGCAGCCGCCTGTCCGGGACAAACAGTTTTTTGGCTCTCACACGTTTGTCGACGCACAGATCGGCCGGGTGCTGGATCAGATTCAAAAATCAGCCCCGAACGCGATGGTCATCTTCACATCCGACCATGGCGTCTTTCTGGAATCGCATCGGCTGACAGACAAGGGACCGGCCATGTATGACGAGATCACGCGCGTTCCGTTCCTCGTGCGCTGGCCTGGACACACGCCGGCCGGAACAGTGAACGAGAACCTGATGTCCCACATCGACATCGTAGGCACGTTGATGGATTTCTGGGGGTTCAACGTGCCGCCCACGCTCGAAGGCAAGAGTGTGCTGGGAGCCTTCAAGGACGTGCAGTCGCCGACTCGCGAAGTGGCGTTTATCGAATGGGGACGCTATGAAGTGGATCACGACGGCTTTGGCGGCTACCAGCCGATTCGCTGCGTCTGCGATGGGCGCTACAAGCTCTCCATCAACCTGATGAGCGGCGATGAACTCTACGATCTGCAAACAGATTCCGCAGAGTTGCACAACCTGATCGATTCCGCGGAGCACGCCAGCTTACGCAATAAACTTCACGACCAGCTGCTGCAATGGATGAATACTTCTCGCGATCCGTTTCGTGGGTACTACTGGGGTCACCGGCCGTGGCGACCTGAGTTTAAAGAGACCTGGCAATTCTTCGCCATGACGCGCCAGCGCAAGTGCGACGGCTATCTGCCGCTCGAGTTGGACTACGACACCGGGTTGCCCGTCAAGGAGTTTACGCGGCCTAAACCGGGCCCAGCATAGCCTTCGGCCGTTGAGCCCTACGCGGCTTACGGACGCGACCCGCGCTCTTTCCGCAGATCGGAGGGCGGCGCAGTGGAGGCCCGCAAAACCAATCCTGTTTTGATCTCGGGAGTGGGCAGCTTGCGGTTGTTTTTCGATTCAGCGGACTTCATCAGCATGCGAAACGCGTGCGAAGCAATTTCGCGGCGGGGAATATTTACAGAGGAAAGTGGCGGTGTTACAAGATCGCAGACCGGCAGATTGTCGAATCCGATGATGGAAAACTCTTCCGGAACCGCTACCCCAAGCTGGTGCGCTGTGCGGAGCGCACCAAAGGCCATGAGATCGTTGGTGCAGAGCAGGGCTGTTGGCCGGGGATCGCTTTTCAGCATCTGCTCCATGGCAAGCTGGCCTCCCTCAATGTGCAGGTCGCCTTCCACCAGCCAGGCGGACTTCAACCGCAGGTTGCACATCTTCATCGCAGCCTCAAAAGCCTCAAGGCGCAGGCGCGTGGATTCAAAGCGGCTCGGCCCCGAGATAAAGCCGATGCGCCGATGTCCGAGGTGATGCAGGTGGCTGACTGCCTCCAGCGCGCCGCTCATGTGATCGACGTAAATGTTGTTGTAAGGTGTGTTGGTTCCCTCCTGGTTCATAAGAACGAAAGGCCGGTTGTGTCGTTTGGCAAACTCCAGCGCTGCCGGGTTGGTCTCGGAGGTACAGATGGCAATGCCATCCACATTGCGCTCGATAAGGCGCTTCAGGCAGTGTTCCAGCCGGTCGCTCAAGTAGTTGGTGTGGGAGAAGACGACATCGATGCCACGTTCCCTTGCGCGGGCTTCAAAGTCGTCGATCAATTCCGGGAAAAAGGGATTGTTGATGTCGGAAACGATGAGTCCGAGCAACTGGCTTTTGCCCATTCGCAAGCTGCGCGCGCTGGTGTTCGGCACGTAATTTGCCTTTTCAATGATCTCTTTTACGCGCTGAAAGGTCTCGGGCTTCACCTTGGGTGAATCGTTTAGAACTCGCGAAACAGTGGCGGTCGACACATTCGCAAGCTTAGCCACCTGTTGAATGTCCATGCCTCAGCATATCCGATGCCGATGTACTCGCCTCGCCATGCTTTCATGCAGCCGGTTGCCGGCTTTATCCGTCAGGCAATTCGGGTGAGCGAGAATGCGGCCGCAGGACTGACTCGTTGGCGGTGAACGCATAGGGAGAGAGATCTCCCTGTGCACCTTGCGTCGCTTGCCAAAGGCTGCTTTCTTGCTGTAATAGTCCAATGGCTGCCGGAAATTACCTTTCTGGGAGGGGCAGCGGCTTTTATGAGAACCTTTACATTTGGGGAAATCGATCATGCCCTTGCGTGAATTGCAAATCGACCGCCGTGAGTTCGTAAAGAATGGCGCCTTGGCAGGCCTGGCTTCCGCCTATCCCTCACTCTTCCGGGTGGCCAAGGACCAGAAGAAGCCGAACATTCTGCTCATCATGAGCGACGAGCACAACCAGCGTGTCTCCGGCTGCTACGGAAATAAGATCGTCACAACGCCGCACATCGATTCGCTGGCCGCGCAGGGCGTCACCTTCGATAGCCACTACTGCAATTCGCCGTTATGCGTCCCGTCGCGCTCTTCATTTACGGCAGGCAAATACGCCTCCCGCGTCGATGTTTGGGGACTTACCTCAGAGCTTCCCAGCGATGATATGCCTTCGATTGCTCGCGCGATGAGTGGCGCGGGCTATGAGCCCTATCTTTGCGGAAAAATGCACTATCAGGAATCCCGGCGCTACGGTTTCATTCAAACCGGCGGCGACTTTAATAACTATCCGAAGAACGGCCGCGGTGCGCGGCTGGTGCCCGGCGACATCAAGCAGCACACTCCCTTGGAAGGCCGTTTCAAGCAATTTCATACCGGCAATAATGGCGGCAGCGTTCGTCACGACATCCGGGTAACTGCGGGCGCCGTGGATTTCCTGAGCAAGCGTAACTCCGACACGCCATTTTTCCTGCTGGTAGGCTATCTGACGCCGCACTTTCCGCTCATCGTGCCGGAACCGTTCTACACCCCCTACAAAGACAAGATCCCCATGCCGGAAATTCCGGCCGGCTTCCTTGAGACCCTGCCGACGAACTATAAACTGCAGCGTACGGGCTTTGGGGAGACCGATGTGCCGGTTCCTACCGTGAAGATGGGCCGCGAGCTTTATTATGGCCTCACATCGTGGATGGATAATGAGGTAGGCAAGGTGTTGGCCACCCTTCGTGCCAACCCGCACATCGCCGAGGACACAGTGATCATCTACACCA
Source organism: Granulicella sp. (assembly GCA_965276885.1). Taxonomy (GTDB): domain Bacteria; phylum Acidobacteriota; class Terriglobia; order Terriglobales; family Acidobacteriaceae; genus Granulicella. Next base: position 1,540,002 of record OZ255702.1, read on the forward strand.
CCGATCACGGCGAAAACATGGCCGAACATGGCTTGTGGTGGAAGAACTGCATGTATGACCAGGCCGCGCGCGTGCCCATGATCATTTCATGGCCGCAGCGCTGGAAGGGCGGCCAGCGCCGCTCCTTGACCTCCGGGCATCTGGATCTGGTCAAGACCGTCATCGACATAGCAGGCGGAACGACACCCGGCGATTGGAACGGCAATTCGCTGCTGCCCTGGCTCGATGATCCTTCGTATAAGTGGAAGGACATGGCCTGCACGGAATATTACGCGAAGTACATCGCGCACGGAATCGTTATGATCCGAACCGGTAAGTGGAAGTACATCCATCATGGCAAGCCCGCCGATAACATGTTCATGGAACAAGAGTTATTCGACATGGAAGCGGACCCGCAGGAGTTTCATAACCTCGCCAGCGATCCGAAACATGCCAAACTTATTCAAACCCTGCACGAACGCATGGTGGCGGAGGTGGGTGGCGACCTTGAAGTGACAGAGCAGCGCTCGCGCAAGCAGCTGGCTCTCGGCTATCCCGGAGCCGACCAGAGTGGCAATGATGAAGGCGGGGAATAAAGTGCCAAGACGGCGGCTGATATTTAGAGAAATGTTAAGGAATAAATGCCTCAGGCGCTGTTCCATGCCGGTAGGGAGCGTACCAGTTGTGGATGGTGGACCACTTCGTCTGATACTTGACGTTCTGGGGCCCGGTGGGCAGCGAATCCTGAGTACGGATGCTCCACATCAACAACTCCGCCATTAACGCGGCCTGGGCGGCGGTTGCATTTGGATCGCCAAACAGGTTCTTGAGCTCGCATGGATCGGAGGGCAAGTGGTAGACCTGCCCGTAGCCCATCATGTCAAAGATGAGCTTCCAGTCGCCCATGCGCACCATCTTCTGCAGCCCGGACATTGTGACCTTGTTTAACTCGTCGAAGCCTGCGGTTCCTGGATGTGCGCGCCCCTGTTCCGCGGCTCCCGGACCTTCTGCTAAGGTAAACGGCACGTGGTCCGAGGCCTCATAGAACAAGCCGCCTACACCCACGGTGGTGTAAACGCTGCGGAACTCCTCGCGCGGATAATCCTCGCCGCGCAGCAGAGGCCAAAGGCTTCGGCCCTGCACGCCATAGGGGATCGGCGCGCCGAGAACCTCACAGATTGTCGGCATAAAGTCCGCCATGGAGGTATGCACGGTGGAGCCGACCTTGGACGGCTTGATGCCCGGCCCCGACCACACCATCGGAATGCGGGTAAGGCACTCCGGCAGGCCTACGCCCTTGCGTCCCAGGCCGTAGTCCATCAGGTAATCGCCGTGGTCGGCAAGGTAGATGATCACGGTGTTCTCGCGCATGCCATGATCGTCGAGGAATGTCACCAAGCGCGCAAGCTGATCGTCGAGCAGCCGCAGCATGCCCAGGTAATTGGATTTGTAGCGTTTCCAATTCTCCTCGGTCGGAAAGCCTGCCTCCTGATGGCCGTATTCCCACTGCGCGAGATAGCCGAGCTGCTTCAGGGCATCCGGACCGGCGCAGCGCGGCGGCACTTTATCCGGCGGAAACATATCCCAATACGGTGCAGGCACCTGTTCCGGATCGTGTGGCTCAGAGAACCCCACCTGCAGCATCCACGGTTGCGAGCCCGCACCCTGGATGAACTCCATCGCGTCTGAAACGATGCGATAGGGGAACTGTACCTCTACAGGAAACGGCGTCGGTTCCAAACCGATGTTGGCGTGCAGCGTTCCCAGCCATTTCTGAAACTCGGTATAGGACTCCGGCGCGTTCGGCGCGATATAGCCCTTTTGCAGACCGTATTCGTGCCAGAGGTCCAGATCCGACGGTTTCAGAAAGGTGTGATTCTTGCCGACCAGCCCGGTGCGATAACCCGCCTCTTTTGCGACCTGGTAGACGTGCTTGGGGTAGAACGCCTCGTCGATCATCTCGTTGTCGCGAACGCGGTGCGCATCCGGCCAGCGGCCTGTAAGCATGCTGGTGCGGCTCGGCACGCACAGCGGCGCCGTGCAGTAGGCGCGATCAAACGAAACGCCTATGTCCGAAAGCCTGTCGAGCGTGGGACTGGTGTCGAGCGGATAGCCGGAGCGCTTCGTTAGCCCGGCGCGGTGCTGGTCAGAGACAACGAAGAGGATGTTCGGCGATTTCTGTGCTGCCTCCGCGGAGGCTGGTGCGGTCGCTGCTACCGCAGGTTCGGCTGAAACTGCTGCGCCTGCGGCGGAAAGCGAGGCAATCTTTAGAAAATCTCGTCGATCCATGATGCATATCTCCTGGGGCGTTTTCATCGTTCGGGTTTGTTGCGGTGATGGCGTCTGTTGCTGCCTGCTCCAACGACGCGAGAGAGTGAAAGAGCGGTTGCGGAGAAATAGACATGCATCACTGCCGACGCAAGAAAAACAGGCGCCGTTAAGGAAGCTCTGATTAAGTCAATGGATTGGGCCGTTTTATCGCGGGGCCGAAGCCCTGCGCTCCCTCCCAAAGGCGACGATAAGACTTACTCAGATTCCTTAACTCACCGCGCAACGAAAGCTGATGTTGGAAGCCGAGCTGTCGGGTGTGTTTGCCGTGCGCGCGGCGACCCGGTAACGATTGCAATAAGACTTATGGCAAAGAAAGGACCCGCCTTTCATGACGCGGCTCGCACCATCAGCGGGTCCGGTTGGATTCGTGGCTCCGCCCTCCGGGTGCGTGGTCCCGAACCAGTCCGCACACCAATCCCATGCATTTCCTGAGAGCGAATACAGCCCAAACCCGTTGGGGGGAAACGCATCTACCGGGCATGTGCCCTTGTAGCCATCGTCCCCGGTGTCGACCTTCGGAAACTCTCCCTGCCAGATGTTGCACTGGTGCTCTTTGCCGGGACGCAGCTTGTCACCCCACGGATAAAGCTTCTGCTCCAGTCCACCCCGGGCAGCGTACTCCCACTCCGCTTCCGTGGGCAGGCGCATACCGGCCCAGCGGCAGAAGGCGTCGGCATCGTTCCAGCTCACATGGATGACCGGGTGATTCATGCGCTCGCGGCAATCGGAGCCCGGACCTTCGGGGCTGCGAAAGCTGGCGCCCGGCACCTTGCACCACCACGGTGTGGCCCGCACCGTATCGGCCACGACCTGGTCAAAGCGCCTCTTCGGAATGCTGGACCAGAATACGAACGACCAGCCAAACCGCTCCGCTTCCGTCACGTATCCCGTCTCTGCCGCGAAGCGCAGAAAACGCTCATTGGTAACAGGAAATTTTTCGATGGAGAAGGCGTTGAGTGTCACCGGGCGCACCGGGCCCTCGCCATCATCGCGAAAAGCCTCCGCATAATCCGTCCCCATCAAAAACGTTCCACCCGGCAACGCCACGAGCTCTTCGGCATGCAAGGCCCGCGGAGCCTGAATGGCTTCCGGCGCAGTGATTGCCGGTTCATGCGCGATAGCCGCTGGCGCATGATCACCCTGGGGAGCACAGCAGCTTTTTATTTGGGGGCCGCAGCCTTGGGACATAAGCACCTCTGGGCGCCACGGCGGAGCTGGACCTCCGCCTGCACCGGAAAAGTTACGGCTTCGGCGACACACCGAAGGTCAGCACGGTGGTGGAGTGCCATTGCTGCCCCGGATGCAGTGTCGTCGATGGAAAAGACGGCTGGTTCGGTGAGTCGGGAAAATGCTGCGTCTCCAACGCGAAGCCGTCATGTTGTTTATACGGATGACCGGAGGCGCCGGTCACCGCTCCAGAAAGAAAATTTCCGGAGTAGAACTGAACGCCGGGCTCCGTGGTCTGAATGGTGAGTGTGCGTCCGCTCACCGGATCTTCGGCGTATGCCGCCCCATGAAGCGTACCGGAGGCGCCATTCAGTACAAAGTTGTGATCATAGCCGCCGGCCAGTTTCAACTGCTCGTTTTTTGCATCGATGCGCTCGCCGATTGCAGTCGCTTTTCTGAAGTCGAAGGGCGTTCCGGCGACAGGCTCGAGGGCGCCCGTGGGAATGAGTCCCGCATGGATCGGGGTGATGCGGTCCGCATCCAAGCGAAGCCTTTGGCCGAGGATATTGCCGCTCCCTTCGCCGTCCAGGTTGAAATAGGCGTGATTGGTGAGGTTCAGCACGGTCGTTTTCGTGGTGGCCGCCGAATAGTCCAGACGCAGGCGCTTACCTTCCAGCGTGAAACGAACATGTGCCGTAAGCGTGCCCGGAAAACCCATGTCGCCGTCGGCACTGACCAGCGTGAACTCGACGCTTCGAGGACCATCGATTTTGGCCTTCCAGACCTTGCTGCTGAAACCCTTCGTGCCGCCGTGCAGAGCGTTGCCTTTGTTATTTAAAGGCACATGGTAGGCCTGTCCATCGAGGCTGAACGTGCCATGGGCGATGCGGTTGCCGTACCGGCCAACGGTGGCGCCGAAATAGTCAGTCGGGTCGTTCACATACTGCGCCAGGTTGTTATAGCCGAGCACAATGTCGGCATCGTGTCCTGTCCGATCCGGAGTATCGATGCTGACGATTCTCGCCCCGTAGTTGGTGAGCGTTACGCTTATGCCGGAGTCGCTCAACGTGAACAGCTCGACCGGTTTTCCGTCTGGCCCGGCGCCCCAAGGCTTAGACTGCACGGCTGACTGCGCACACAGGGGGAATGCCATCAACATCGATGCGCACGCCCAGATCACTTGTCGAACCATCTCTCTCCCCTGGTGACTGGTTTCGCTGCAGAGTCACAAGCATCTCGTTACAGCTCCATGTCATGCCGCTTGGCTGAGTGCCGGCACCGCGGGGCGCCGGCTGAAATGCTTTACACCCGTCACCAAGAATCTCTATCAGCGCATGGAATGCTGTCAAGGCACTGCGATTCGGCCAGTCAGCGGCTAGCTGCCGTGAGTTACCTCACTCTCCTGAAACAGGCAGCTTTTGTAGTAGCCCATTGTGACGCCAGTGCGCTTTTCAGCCGTGCCAGTCCCCTGGATGGTACGCGTGTCTGGTTTGCCCGCTCTGCCCTCCGTGCATGCTGTAGTGATTTACATCATCTTCGGCCTACTGTATGTTCTGTTTGGACGACATTGCAACGCATCAGCCAAAAAGCTGAACGATCTGCCGCAGGCAAAACGCATCGCAAAACGCATCACTGATCGCCGCCCGCATAGACTCTTACTAGGGTTTCGCCTGATCCTCGGGTTTGGAGACGTGGGGCGGATCCCCCGTCCGAATTGAGAAGAGGGATAGCAGGAAATTCGGATTGGGCCCCCGTATATTTCAGCTTTGGAGTAGACGAAACGTATGATCAGCACCGCTGCTGCGACCGCGAACCCGGCAGGCCCTGTGCCACAGACGATCAGGATAGCTCCGGGCCGGGTGAACCTGATCGGTGAGCACACGGACTACACAGGTGGATTCGTGCTGCCCATGGCTATTCAATTCGCCACGGAGGCGACGGTTGTGCCGTCGGCGGATGGTGGGTACCGTTTCACCTCCGACAACTTTCCGGGAGTACGCGAACTAACGCCCGCAGACCGCTCCGGCAAGGTGGGGGACTGGAGCGATTACCCCGTTGGGGTGCTGCGTCAGCTGCAGGACAGAGGCATTCACCCGCCGCCGTTTCAGATGCGCCTTCGCGGTGACGTGCCGCATGGAGCGGGATTGAGTTCATCGGCTTCCGTTGAGGTGGCGACGGCGGTGGCGTTGCTCGCCCATGCCGGTACAAACCTCGAGCTCCCGGAGATCGCCACCCTTTGCCAGGCGGCGGAAAACGATTACGTGGGTTCACCCTGCGGCATCATGGATCAGTTTGTGATCACGGCGGCCAAGGCTGGGCACGCCCTGCTGCTCGAAACGCGAAATCTCAGCTATACGCTGCTGCCGCTCACCCTGGGCGAACTCGCCCATTGCGCCATTGTCGTGGCCAACTCCGGCGTACGTCACTCCATCAGCGGCGGCGATTATGGTCTGCGCCGCCGTGAGTTGGAGGCGGGGCAGGCCGTTCTTTGCAAATGTTTTCCCGCGCTGCGTGATCTGGGTGACGCGACCCTGGATCAACTGGGCGCCGCGGCAGCGGCGATGTCGCCCGAAAGCTACCGCCGCTGCCGCCATGTGATCAGCGAAAATGGACGGGTTCATAAGGCGGCGGAGGCCATACGGGCCGGGGATGCCGCCCGGCTCGGCGAAGTGATGACCGCCGCGCATGTCAGCGAGCGGGACGACTTCGAGTGCAGCGTGGAGGAGATCGACTTTCTCGTCGATACCGCGGTTGCGCTCCCCGGCTGTTATGGAGCGAGGCTCACGGGCGGCGGCTTCGGCGGCTGCACCGTCAACCTCGTCAAGACCGGCGCTGCCGAAGCCTTCGGCGCGTCCCTGCGCACCGCCTATCGCGAGCGCTTCGGCATCGAACTGGAAACCTACGTCTGCAATGCGGTGGACGGTGCCATTGCCCGGGCCGCGAAGCAGGGTGCGAGCCCGGAGGCGGCGTCATGCTAGAAACGTTTTTGCAGACACCGCATCGCCGCTGGAATCCGCTTAAGGGCGAGTGGGTCGTGGTCTCACCGCACCGCACCCAGCGCCCCTGGCAGGGGCAGACGGAGGACACCGCGAAGCCGGCCGAAGTGCGCTTCGATCCGGCGTGTTATCTCTGTCCCGGCAACACGCGTGCCGGAGGCCATCAGAACCCCGCATACACCTCGACGTATGTCTTTGAAAACGACTACGCTGCGCTAAAGCCGGATGTGGCCGAGACCACCATGGATGTCGGGGACGCCGGACTGCTGCGCGCCTCCACCGAGCGCGGCATCTGTCGTGTGCTGTGCTTCGACCCGCGCCACGACCTCACGCTCGCAACGATGGCCCCGCCCGCGATCCTCAACGTTGTCGACGTTTGGGCGGCGCAGGAGGCGGAACTCTCCGCCATGCCGGAGATCGGCTATGTGCAGATCTTTGAAAACCGCGGCGCGATGATGGGCGCCAGCAACCCGCATCCGCATGGGCAGATATGGGCCACCCAACATATTCCCAACGAGCCTGCACTTGAACTCGCCGCCCAGAGGGCCCATTTTGCCGAGGGTGGCTCCCCGCTGCTGGCCGACTATCTCGCGCTGGAGCTCAAAGGGGGTGACCGGATCGTCGCCACGAACGAGACCTGGGTCGCGCTGGTGCCGTTCTGGGCTGTGTGGCCGTTTGAAACGCTGCTCGTGCCGCGAGTGCATGTGGCGACGATGCGCGCCATGAGCGGGGCGCAGCGGCGCGGCCTGGCGGAGATGCTCAATACGGTAACGGCGGGTTATAACCGCGTCTTCGATACCCCGTTTCCTTATTCCATGGGCTTTCACCCCGCGCCGAGCGGTGGGGAAGAGCACCCGGAGTGGACGCTGCATGCGCATTTTTACCCTCCGCTGCTGCGCTCGGCGACGGTGCGCAAGTTCATGGTGGGCTTTGAGCTGCTCGGCTCGCCGCAACGCGACATCACGCCCGAAAGCGCCGCCGAAACGCTGCGCTCCGCGATGGCCCCGCAAATCCCACAGGAGACACGATGAACGTCCTCATCACCGGCGGTGCAGGCTATATCGGGGGCACGGTCGCTACCATCCTGATCGAGCGCGGCCACCAAGTTACGGTGCTTGACAACCTGTGCCATGCGCGGCGCAACGAGGTGCCCGCTGGCGCCGAGTTCGTCGAGGCCGACGTCGCCGACCGCCCCCGGGTGGAGGCGCTGCTGCGCACGCTGAAACCGGACGGCGTGCTCCACTTCGCCGCGTTGATTGAGGCCGGGGAATCGATGCGGATCCCGGAGGTCTATTTCCGCAACAATACGGCCTCCACGCTCGCGCTGCTCGAGGCCATGCACGCGGCGGAGGTGCGCAGGCTGGTCTTCAGTTCGACGGCCGCGGTGTATGGCGAACCGGAGAGCGTGCCCATCACCGAAGACGCCACACTCGCGCCAACGAATGCCTACGGGGAATCGAAGCTGCTCGTCGAACAAATACTTCCGTGGTTCAATCGTATCCACGGCTTGCGTTATGCGTCGCTGCGCTACTTCAACGTTGCCGGCGCGCTGCCGGGCCGCGGCGAAGCGCACGAACCCGAAACCCACATTGTCCCGCTGATCCTCGACGTGGCGCTGGGCCGGCGCGAGAAGATCTTTATCTACGGCGACGACTACGGAACACCCGACGGCACCTGCATCCGCGACTACATCCACGTCGCCGACCTTGCAGAGGCTCACATCCTTGCGCTCCACACGCTGGACACCCAAGATCGCATCATCTGCAATCTCGGCAACGGTCACGGCTTCAGCGTGAAGGAGGTCATTGAGGCGGCACGCCGCGTGACCGGCCACCCCATTCCTGTCGAGATCAAGCCGCGCCGCGCTGGCGATCCGGCGCGACTGGTCGCCAGCTCGGAACGCGCAAAAAGCGTACTGGGCTGGTGTCCGCAGACTCCCGAGATCGATAAAATTCTCGCCTCCGCGTGGGAATGGCACCAGGGGCGTTATCGCAAGTAGAAGAGGGCAGTTTTCTGCGCAGCGGCCATCGTCACAGTTGACAGCACCTCCTGCAACCCTTTACATTTCAAGTCCTCGCGGCCCGATCGCCGCGCCGGAGTCGCCGCGTGTCAAACCGTCGGGATTTTCTGAAAATGGGCGCAGGTGTCGCCGCAGCCTCGCTCACAAGCGGTGCGGGATCTGCCTTGCCAACACCGGTCAAGTCGCGCATCGCGGGCTCGAAGCCAAATATCATCCTGATCTTGGCCGATGACATGGGTTACTCCGATATCGGCTGCTTCGGCTCCGAAGTCTCCACCCCGAACCTGGACAAGCTGGCGGGACGCGGCTTGCGCGTCAACCAGTTCTATAACAATCCACGCTGCTGTCCTTCCCGCGCGTCCATCATGACTGGTTTGTATGCGCAGCAGGCGGGCATGGGCATGATGGTTGCCGATCATGGCCGTTATCCCTATCCGCAGTACGCCGGTGAGCTCAGCGCGCAGACGGTTACGATCCCGGAGGCGTTGAAGGCCTCCGGCTACCAGACGGCGATGGTGGGCAAATGGCACCTCGCCACCGAAGACAGTGAAGGCAAGCACGACTGGCCGCTGCAGCGCGGTTTCGATAAGTTCTGGGGCATGATTGCCGGTGCGTCGGTGTACTACGAATCACCGCACCTGATGAGCGGCAATGACCCGTTGCCGCCGCCCTCCGATGATCAGTACCTTACCGACCTCTGGACGGACCATGCGGTCTCCTACGTCACGGAGCTTTCGCAGAGCAAGCAGCCATTTTTTCTCTATACCGCGTATAACGCGCCGCATTGGCCCATCCAGGCCCCGGAAGAGCTGGTGCAGAAATACGCCAAGCGTTATGCATCAGGGTGGGACCAGCTGCGCGAGGAGCGGCACAAGAAGCAACTCGCCATGGGTCTGGTCTCGGACAAATGGCCGTTGACCCCGCGCGACCCACGCGTGCCGGCATGGGAGAAGGTCGATAACCAGGACTGGGAGATGCGGCGCATGGCCGTGTATGCCGCCATGATCGAGCGGCTTGACCATGGAATCGGCCGCATTATCGATAGCGTGGAAAAGGCCGGCATCGCCGAGAATACCCTGATTATCTTCATGTCGGACAATGGCGGGAACGCCGAGGAGATTGGCCGTGGGCGCGGACGTGCTCCTGCCTCGATGCACGAGGGCGGTGGCCTGCACGGAACGAATTTTCCCGGGCAGCCGGAGCCCTGCGAGATCGGGATGACCTGCGCGGGCAACGTGCCCGGCGTGATGCCGGGCGATCTGAGCACCTTCCAGAGCATTGGCATTCCCTGGGGAAACTGCGCCAACACGCCGTTTCGCCTGTACAAGCACTACACGCAGGAGGGCGGCATCAGCACGCCCTTCATAGCCTGCTGGCCCGCGGTCATCAAGGCTCAGGCAGCACCCGTGAATGCGGTGGGCCACGAAACCGATCTGATGCCCACATTCCTCGAAGTGGCGGGCGCCACCTATCCCTCCAAAGTGGCTGCCGGACCGGTGCCGGCGCTTGTGGGACAGAGCCTCGTTCCCATCTTTGCGGGCAAATCACGCACCCGCTCGCCTATCTACTGGGAGCATGAGGGCAACAAGGCCCTGCGCGACGGCAAGTGGAAGATCGTCGCGCGCTTCCCGGAACAATGGGAGTTGTATGACATGGAGGCGGACCGCACCGAGCTGCACAACCTGGCCGCAGCCCAGCCGGAGCGCGCCAAGATGATGGCCGCCATGTGGGACGACTGGGCGAAACGCATCGGCGTGCAACCCTGGCCCATGCCGGAGACGCCCCCCGGCGAAAGCACAGGCAAGCTGGGAGTGCCCCCGTATCTCGAAAAGTATCAGTCACAGTAAAGGTGCGCATTAGAGCTTGTTCCCAGCATTGCGGGATCGATCTTGTTCGGCCTGCCCCGCCGAATCAAAGGAACGCATCGCCCACTCCATCGAACTCGCCGGAACCGCCATCCTCGGTCAGTAGATCACCGCACATCTCTCACGGACGAGTCCCAAGCGTACCTGCGCTTGCTGCGCTGGCCATGGGTGTGACAACCGGGGCGGCAATTCCAAGAAACTCTGTAAGAGTGGTCGATGTTGAGCTCGCGATCCACAGGTTTCCGGAAGCATCAATGGCCAGTGCTCCCGCATTGGAAAGGCTGGAATCCGAATAGCTTGATCCAATGACGAGACCTGCACTCGAAAACTCGCTCAGATTGTAGCCGCCCGAAGAGTTCGTCACCCAAATATTCCCCAAGCCATCGACCGCAATCGCCATTGGCGTCGCAAGACCGCCGGTGTAGCCGGTCGTTCCCGAGATCGCGGTCCCGGAACTGTTGAATTTAGAAATCGAGTTATTGCCCGAATTCACGACCCAGGCATAGCCGGAACTGTCCAACGCCACGCCTACTGCCCCGTTCAGCCCGCCGCCGGCCACTGCCTTGTTTGATGTAGCTACTAAACTCACACTGGTGCCATCACCGGTCGCCCACTTCGCATTGGCACTAACTGCGACGAAATTTGTTCCAGGCGTAGCATTGCCACTGTCCAGTCCGCTGAACCCCCCCGAACTGAGGCTGTATTGCATCGTGCAGCAATTCGCGCTGGTACCGTTCGGGTTTCCCGAGTAATAGAAGTAGCCCAACCCATCGAGCGCTAGGTTTGTCACTTGTGTCGGTGGATGAGTCGTCGTGGCGTAATAGCTTTCAGACAGTTGCTGTTGATAGACTCCCGAGTTGTTCAGTTCCGTGAAGGTAGGTAGTCCGTAGTAACTTTCGCCCAGCACCCACAGGTTATTGCTCGTATCAAACGCCAACCCAAAAGAACCAAGAGCATTTGCGGGGGCTTGTAGGCTATAGCCGGAAGCCCCGGACATCAATTTGCCCGCTGGGGAGAGCTTGGTAACGGCGCTGCCCCCCTGCGATACAGTCCACACATTGCCGTTGCCGTCGATTGCAAGGGAAGGGTTGTTCGCAAGGGCTGCGCCGCTGAAGTCCAACGAAAGGGCCAGATCGTTTGGCGTGGAGGAAAGCTGCGGGCTAAAGGGCGCTATCGAGGTTTGCAGAGCAAAAAGGGTGGATACGTTGGCCCATGGATTATGGGCAATGTTGATGGCTGCCGTTGTGATGTCTGTAGGCGCCGTTCCACTCGTTCCCCCTGTTTTTGCCTTACTTAACAGGGTGGAGCACGCGGTGGACGAAGGTCCCGTCGAGTTGATGCACGATGCCAGGATATTCGCGATCGTATGAATTTTCGTTCTCGGCACGGACCCATTGCCGCCCGAAGTCACGGTGCGCGCAAGATCGTTTGCGTTCTGCACGTCAAACAGGTTTGCGGCGTTCGCGAAGGCATTGGCAATGCCCGTCTTCTCCAGCGTTGTAGTGCTTGGGCCTCCAATGTCGAAGGTGTCTATTGCATACGCCGATGCCGCATAAGCCGCTGCAACCGTTGAGATTTCGCTAACGATAACTCCGGTAAGTGTGCTGTCGAAGTTTCCTGCTTGCGGGCACTGTCCCAGGATCGCAATCTCATTCGCTGCGGTGTTCGTGCCGCCCCCTGGATTCCCGCCCACCGAGGCCACATACACCTGCTGTCCGGCTGTGCAGGAATCCGCAATCTGAAACGACCCGCTGGAATCCGTGGTGACATAGTATCGGCCGTTTGCGTCCGTCTGCGTGGGATAACCCGCGATGGAAGTCTTCGTCAGTAAGGACGTTGCCGCTGAGCCATACCCCGTCGTCCCAGCCGCCAGCAGATAAATTTTCGCGCCTACAACCGGCTGCTGCCCGCCGTGCAGTTTGCCAGTCAGTGAACCGGCATCGCTGGCCGTAGCGTTACCCCCTTCTCCCGCTTCAACTGCTGGGAAGTTCACAGGTTGGCCACAACCTGCCAGAAAGATCAAAGCAAACGCAAAGGAAGACACGACGGTTGACACACATCGGTTGGTCTCCAGAAACTTTGGGAAGCTCATACACACTCGCTGAGCTCACCATAGCTGCCTGCTGCCAAGCGAACAATGCAACTCCGCCCACAATCCTGGCCCGTTTAGGTAACGTACACCAAAGCATATGCAATCGCCCTGTTGCCCCCACTGCAGCATTCAGGCGCGGTTTTCGCAAGGGGGGCGAACCTCAGTCTTTTGGGGTAATGGCACAGGAGTTGGCTATCGACAAGAACGGAAGTGCTAAGGAAGCAAGAACGGAAATGCTAAAGGCGGCTCTTCCAAGTGATACCAACGATGTTATCTCGAGCTTGACAACTCATGCTTCGCCTTTCGGCTGCTCCAAGCACAGCGGTTCTAGCTTGCGGCAGGGTTCTCCAGCGCCTCGACAAAGGCGGTAAGGAAGCCGTTGGTTTGCTGCCCATCCAGCACGCGGTGATCCACCGTCAGCGTGACGTACATCATGGGGCGAACGCGGAACAGTTCACGGCCGCCGGTCTCGCACACGATGACGCGCTTCTGCAGCTTGCCCGCGCCTAGGATCGCGGCCTGTCCATGCGGCAGGATGATCGGCGCGGCCAGCAGGCTGCCGCTGACGCCGTGGTTGGAGAGCGTAAACGTGCCACCGTCCATGTCGGCCTGCGTCAACTTGCCGCTGCGTGCCTTCTTGGTCATGTCGCGGAGATTCCGCGAAAGCGTCAGCAGATCCATCGTTTGCGCATCGCGGAGCACGGGAACGACGAGCCCGCCGGTGTCCAGCGCCGTGCCGACACCGAAGTGGACGTGGTCGAAGACCTCAAGGTGCGTGTCGTGCCACTTGCTGTTGACCTGCGGCACGAGTTGGATGGCCTTCAGCGCGGCCTGGATGAGATACGCGGTCACGCTCGGCGCCGCTTCGCCGTCCGTGGCCAGTTTGCGCGCTTCGCGGTCGGCGAGCACGTTGTACAGATCCGCCTCGAAGACAGAGGTGACGTGCGGCGCCGTTTGCACGCTGCGCGCCATGTGGCTGGCGATGCTTTTGCGCATCGGCGTGTGCGGCACGATGCGTCCGGCAGAAATACTGTGCTCAGCGACTTGCGGCGGAATGGCCATTTTTGCCTGAGCAGGTGACGGTGCCGTGAGATAAGCCTTCAGGTCGTCGGGCGTGAGGCGACCGCCGCGGCTGACCTTGGGAATGGCCTGCGGGTCAAGACCGAGCTCCGCGAGGAGCCGCCGCACCACCGGCGAAAAGGTGGACATCGCCTCATCCCGCGCCGTTTGCATGACAGGCTCTTGCGCAGGCTCATGCCCGTTCGCGGCAGCTACGGCCACGTCGGGCGGAGCGGTCCCGTTCCCATCGTTGGCCGCCACGTGCGGGGCCGCTTCCGTGCTCTCAACGCCCGTGCTGATGGCGCCCAGCAGATCGCCTGGCAGCACGGTATCGCCGCTGACTTTGCTGGGCGCGCGCAGGATGCCGCTGGCCGGCGCGGGGATCTCGAGCGTCACCTTATCGGTGCTGATCTCGACCAGCGGCTCGTGTTCCGAAACCGGGTCGCCGGTCTGCTTGAGCCATCTGCCAAGGGAGGCTTCCGTGCCTTCCTTCTCTTCATCCGGCATGCGTATTTCAACGAGGGGCACAGGGCGTCCTTTTCGGGAGTTTTTCAGAAGGCAAGGGTGGTTTGGATCTGCGCGGCAATCGTCTCCACCGTGGGCAGCACCGCACCCATCAGCGCCACGTTGTAGGGCACGGGGATGTCCGGCATGGCCAGGCGCTCGACCGGGGCATCCAGCTTGAGAAAGGCCTCCTGGGCGATCACGGCGGCGATCTCCGCGCCGAAGCCGGCGGTGAGCGTGTCCTCGTGCACGACGATGCAGCGGTGGGTGCGCCGGACGGAGGCCAAAACAGCCTCACGATCCCACGGCGCCAGCGTGCGCAGGTCGAGCACATCGGCCGAGGCCCCGATCTGGGCGGCGGCCAGCAGACAGCGCTCCACCATCGCTCCCCAGGTCACCAGGGTGATGTCCGTGCCGGTCTGCACGGTTCTGGCGACGCCAAGCGGCAGGGCATACGCATCGCCGGGATAGGGCCGGCGCGCCCACGCGGAGTCCAATTGCGCGCGGTGCTCGAAGAAGATGCTCGGATTGGCGCTGCGCATCGCCGTTCGCAGCAGCCCGGTGGCGTCCTCGGCGTTGGAGGGATAGAGCACCTGCCAGCCGATCGCATGGGCGAACGTCACCTCGCTTGAGACGCTGTGCCATGGGTCGCCGCACCTGGAGCCGAAGCCGCCGGGCATGCGCACCACAATGGGCGCGCTGAAGCGGTTATTCGTTCGCCAACGCACGGTCCCGCAGTCGTTGAGCTGCTCGGTGCCGGGGTCGGCGTACTTGCGGAACTGGATCTCCGCCACGGGCCGCAGGCCGGCCTGCGCCATGCCGACCGCGTTGCCGATAATGCCCTCTTCCGACAGGCTGGTGTCAAAGACGCGATCCGCGCCGAACTCGGCCTGCAGACCCACCGTGGCCGCGTGCACGCCGCCCTTCAGGCCGACATCTTCCCCGAAGACCAGCAGTTTGGGGTTGGCCTTCAGCTCGCTTTCTAGTGTCCGCCGAATCGCCGTGAGCATGTTGGTGCGCGAGGGTTCGGGCGGGGCTGGTGTGGCGGGGATGACGGGCTCGGCGGGCTCGTCCTCGGCGAACAGGTGCCGCACCACCGCAGCCCTGGAGGGTTCAGGCTCGGGCAAAGCCAGCGCCTCGGCCAGCCCCTGCCGCACGAGTTCGCCGGCCTCGCGCTCCAACTCGCTCCACGCCGCTTCGGAGAGCACCTTCGGCACGAGGTAAGAGCGCAGGTGGGGCAGCGGATCGATGCGGCGCTCGTTTTCGAGGAACTCGCCGCTCTTGTAGGCCTGCGTATCCTGCCCGGAGTGCCCGCTGAGACGCGGCATGGTAAGCCGCAGCAACACGACACCGTCGCCTGCGCGGACGTGATGCACCGCCGCGGCGATGGCCCGCGCGGTTTGGGCAGGTTTCGTTGTGTCCGCGTGGAGCAGCCGAAGATCCTGGAAGGATTCGAGGTTCTTCGCGATGTTCCCGCCGGGCGTTTGCGCGGTGGAGGGCACGCTGAGGCCGTAGCCGTTGTCTTCCAGAAAAAACAGCATCGGCAGCTTGCGTGTGGCGGCGGTGTTCAGCGCGGCCCAGAAGCCGTTGGTGGCCACCGAACCGTCGCCCCCGAGCACCACCGCGATCGATCCGCGATAGCTTGCATCGCGGAGCGTCTCGCTGTAGTAGCGGATGGCGTGCGCCCAGCCCGCGGTGGTGGTGTACTGGGTGCCGACGCCGCCGGCCATGGGCAGCACTGTGCATCCATCGTCGTTGGGCAGGTTGAACACCACGCCGACATCGCGTCCATCGCAGATCCCTCCGGCCTTGGCCATGCCGCCCCGCAGCGCATCCTTGGCGCTGAGCCCGAGCGTTAGCAGCAGCGGACGGGAGCGATAATAGCCGCTCGCGGCGTCGTGCTTGCCGGTCAGCTGCAGGCCGAGAAGGATCTGGCCCAGCTCATGCCCGCGCGCGCTGAACTGGTAGTGGATCTTCTTCTCCGGCAGCAGCTTTGTTTCTTCCAGCTCATCGAGCGCGCGCGACAGAAGAAACGTCTTCGCCACGCGCCGCCAGTCCACGGACGGGCCGGAGCCGTTGCGCGTGATGGCCGGCTTAGCCTTACGGTCCGTCTTGGATTTCAATGCAGTCGCCATGCGGAAGAACGATCTCTGCGGCCGGCGGAGCATTACAACATTCGCAGGGAACCGCTTGGAACTGTCACTTTAGCTCCCGGAGCTGTCAGGTGACAAGCGGATGTGTGACCCTCAGTGGCGGGTCCGTTTCCGAATGGCCGTGATCCCGCAAACTGGCAAGCAGAACCGCAGATCGCTTCCGGGAAGATGACTTATCCATTACCTGTCCTCTGCCGAACCCACGCCATACGAGCCGACGCACGGCGAGACTGGAGTGTGCGCGTCATGTTCGGTGGACTTTGTGCAGCAGAATGCCTGCGGGGGTACCCCTCCCCCCTACTTCGCAGGGGTACTTTGACGCAAATGCCCTATTTTCTTGCAGATGCAGCAGGCAGTCCCGATAAGTTCTTCATTTCAAAGAATTTGCGTGCAAAGTCTCTGTTTTCAATCACTTACCGAGCGGCCCCCGGGTAGCGCACGGAACTGAGGTCCGTGTCGGATTTCGGGTGATTGCAGGATAGCGGGTTCCTGGGTGGTTCTGTGCAACGGCCCGCAAAAGCCGCCTACCTCAGCGGCTAAAGCCGCGGGGAGCGTATCGAAGACCGTGCACAGACGCGGCTTTAGCCGCCGAGGTAGATCACCCCGAGATAGCACGGGTGGTCGTGAGAATTTGCGGCTTTAGCCGCTGAGGTAGAAGAGCCGAGATAGCACGGCATGGCCACGAAGGAATGCGGCTTTAGCCGCCGAGGTAGCCAAGCCGCCCGGCCGTGGGCGCGGGGCGTTTGCCGCGTTTGGCTCGCGGCTCCTTCGCGGGGACGGGGGAGGAGGCGCGGGCGGCGGTCATTTTGGTGTACATCTCGAAGAGCTTCTCCAGGCGCTCGGTATCATTGCGGAAGCGGTGGCCGATGTAGAGGCGCTCCAGCGTCTCGTCATTGCGCTCATGCGCCTCCCGGAGGTTGGCGGGCATGGCCTCCGGGTCGTAGAGGTCGGCGATGGTGGCGGGAAAGTGCGCCTCGCGGGCGAGCAGGATGTCTTCGGCGCAGCGGGTCAGGTCGGCTTTGTCTTGTTCGGTGAGCGATGGTACGGGGAAGGTGTTATAGCAAACAGCGGAAGTGTAACGGATGCGGTCCTCTAGTTTCCCAGCAACGGTCTCCACCCAAGTGAAATGCAATTTCGATGAAATGACGGAGAAGACATGCAATCCTGGATCCTGTACGATACTCGCGGCGTTATTGATAATGCATTTTTCACTAAGATAGCCAGCGGTAATGAACTCTCTCGTTTCGGAGAAAACAGTCGGAACGATCAATTGTCTTCCATCTTGCTTATTAATCCATGCAAACTTATGAGGTCGGCCCGCAGCTGTTCTGGCTCTCGTTCCAGCAGTTGCCCTAAACGATCTGACCGCACTAACACGATCACTTATGTAACGACAACGCATCGCAAGATCGAGAGAAGCATCTCGAATCCAAAGGCACCATCTGCAATTTCCTTTGATGAACTCACTCGACCCAAGATAAGGGCGAACGAATTGCGCGTATGTACCGCCTTCCATTTCCTCTATCTGCTTTTTCTCAAATCGATTGAGAACGAGATGACCACCGTCTAGCGCACCGCTGCCGTCACTGATCTCGGCATCAAAGCCAATGGGCATTCTCGTTCCCTTAATAAGGATCTCATCTGCATCAAGCAGGTAACAATTGATCTGATTAACCACTCTGACGCTTACCGCGCCAGTAGAACTCAAGGTGAATAGCCTGCGTTCTTTAACCGATTCAGCCGTAATGCCCACAACAATCACAGATACTCCAGCGTTGTTGCTTGCCAGATTTGCCCATTTGAACGAGGTATGGGCGAAGAAAATCTGTTGTTTACACTCGACCATCAGCGGCCAGAGAATCGACGCTTGGAGCCCTTGGCAGATAGAGTTAGTCGACACGAAGGCACTACGCGTTGACGGGCAACTTGCACTGTAATCGGCTGCTTTGATGAACCATCCTGTCACATAATCTAGGGCCTTCCAAGCTATGACCCTTGTAGACGCCACCAGCCCTAAATCAGCAGTTTGCTCAGCAGTCCTCCAGTTGCTTCCTTTGTACGGAGGATTGCCACAAATAAACGTCTCCCCTCCCTGATTCTCAAACTCAATCTGCGCCTGATCGAGCGGCGTGGAGAATAGGTCGTCGCCGACCAGCTTGACGCTGCTGCCGGTGGGTGGGCAGATGCTGAGCCAGTCGATGCGCAGGGCGTTGCCGCAGGTGATCCAGTTCTCTTTGTCGAGCGGCAGGAACTCCGCGCGGGCGACCAGCGGGCCGCGGTAGAGCACGTCGCACTGGAACTCGGCGATGATGAGGGCGAGGCGGGCGATCTCGGCGGGGAAGTCGCGCAGCTCGATGCCGCGGAAGTTGGTGAGGGGGATCTCGGTTGGGTGCTGCTGCTCGGCGCGGCGGCGGTTGATCCCGGCCTCGATCTCCCGCATCTCCTTGTAGGCGATGACCAGGAAGTTTCCCGACCCGCAGGCCGGATCGAAGACGCGAATCCGGGCCATGCGTTTGCGCAGGTTGAGCAGGCTGCGGGGGTTGTCGCCGGCCGCCGCGAGCTGCGCGCGCAGGTCGTCGAGGAACAGCGGGTTCAGCACCTTCAGGATGTTGGGCACACTGGTGTAATGCATCCCCAGCGCGCCGCGCTCCTCATCGTCGGCGACGGCCTGAATCATGGAGCCGAAGATGTCGGGGTTGATCTCGCGCCAGCTCAAGTCTCCGGCGTGCAGCAGATAGGTGCGGGCCATGCGGGAAAAGACCGGGACGTCGGTACTCCCGGAGAACAGACCGCCGTTGACATAGGGGAACTGATCGGCCCAGCCGGATAGTTTACCTGCTGCCAGGTGAGCATTACGTTCGGCTTTAGGGATGTTCATGGCCGCGAAGATGGCGCCCATGACCTCATGGGTGTTCGAGGCGTCGCGCGCGCTCATCTGCTCGACGGTTCTGGTAAATAATCCCGCGCCGCTGAAGATGTCCGTATCCTCGGCGAAGAAGCAGAAGATGAGCCGTGCCATGAAGTGGTTCATGTCATGGCGTCGCGCCTCGGTTGCCCACTCCGGGTTGTCCTTGAGCAGCTCGATGTAGAGCTTGTTGAGGCGGCCGGTGGCGCGCACATCGATGGGATTGTCTTTGATCTCCTTGACCGTGGAGATGCCGGCCAGAGGAAGGAAGAAGCCGAAGTGCCGGGCAAAGTCGCGGTAGGCCGGCGCAATCGTTTCGCCGCTGGTGAGGTCTTCGGCTTCGAGCGTTTCGCCATCGGTGGCGAGGATGAACTTGGCCTTGGCGGCCGCGGTCTTGGAGCTTTCCCGTAGCGCTTTGAGTGTCTCGCCCACGCGCCCCGGCTGGCTGACGGCAAGGTGAATATTGTTGCGCTGCAGCACGCCGCCGGGCACGTCGGAGGCGTTGGATTCGCCCTTGCGCAGACGCTTGATCGTGGTTTCTTTATTGCCGAACGCGGCGAGAAAGGCGAATGGAAACTCTGCCCCATCGAAGGGCTGAGCCGCCAGCGCCGATGCCGCGACCTCGATCTCTACCGCGTTCACGTGGGAGTTCTCTCCGGTGGAGACTCCTTCCCGAACGAACGCCCGGCGTCATGTTGGGTCTCCATGAGGATGATAGCAATGCAGCCCAATGAGCGGAAGCGGCCATGCGTGTCGCTGAAAACTAATGGCGGCAAACGGACCGCACCGTGAAGCATCGGGCCGCTCGCCATCGGAAATGCCGGAGCGCATTTGCGCGAACGGCGGGCTGCCAAAGCGACTAACTAAGCAGCCACTGCGAGATGTTTCTTCATGTTCCCTCCGTGGGGCAACGAAACTGGAACTGGATCTAGTTAGACTGGGGGAATAGGTTTTGACTGCAGCAGCCCAGAGAAGCTTGACCTGATCGGGAAAAAGACAACGAACCAGAGCACTGTGGCCACCAAGCCGGGAGCCACGCCGCCCGGGTCCATGGTGAAGTGGTAGTTCAGGATGTTGACGATGACAGGCGCAAGAAGGGTCAGCGCCAAGGGAACAAAGCGTCCACTCAGGAGCAACACAGCACCGACAACCTGGACGGCGAAGACCAAGACCATGAAATGCGACGCGCTGACTGCCATAAAGAACTGGACGGCAAGCGGCGAGGGCGGCGGAGGCTGATGGATGAAGTGAAGGAACCCATTCAGTCCGAAGACAAGGAACATAAGTCCAAGTAAGTAGCGGGCGACGGTGGCGGCGATTCTCAAGAGTCCTCCTATGCGAGTGCAGGTTGGTATGGTTCTCAGCGGTGACGAGGCCCCGCTCCGGGTCACGCCACCGCTCAGAGGGAACGGTTGTGGCTCTTTGCAGCGTAAATCGGAACACAGATTAGGGAAGGCCTGATTAAGTTCAGCAAAGGTACCTCAGCGGCTAAAGCCGCATTGCTGTTACTGGATATACGGCGGGACTAAAGTCCCGCCCCTTCAAGACAGACACTTATTCAGAGGTTCCCAAGACAGACACTTATTCAGAGGTTCCCAAGACAGACACTTATTCAGAGGTTCCCAAGACAGACACTTATTCAGAGGTTCCAAGACAGACACTTATTCAGAGGTTCCTTACAGGGGCAGCGCAGAGACCTGTTCCAGAAGCGGCGTCAGGAACGCATTACGATCAACCTTCCCTTGATCCACCGGAGCGGTCCCGCCAGCCTGCACGAAGGAGACGTCGGTGATGCCAATGAAGCCAAGGATCTGGCGCATATAGGGGCTCAGTGCGTCGAAAGAGGCGGTCGGCGATCCTGGGACGTACTGCCCCGCGCTCGCCACCAGGACGATGGCCTTCTTCCCCGACGCAAGCCCCTTGGGTCCTTCCGGTGTGTACCGGAACGTCTTGCCGGCCCGCACGACGTGATCAATCCAGGCCTTCAAAATTGCCGGCAGATTGAAGTTATACAGGGGCACTCCGATAATGACCGTGTCTGCCTCCAGCAGTTCGGCAATCAGCTCATCCGATAGGGCAAGTGCCCGCTTGTGGCTTTCCTGATGCTGTTCTGGCGGGGTGTAGGCGCCCATGATCCAATCAAGATCGACAAACGTCATGGGCGTGGTCGTGAGATCACGTACGATGACTTTTCCGTCGGGATGTTTGGTGCGCCATCCTTCAACCGCCTTGGCGCTAAGGGTGCGGGAGAACGAGTATGTTCCTCGAGGGCTTGAATCGATGTGCAGGAGGGTTGCCATGGTGTGTTCCTTTCTGAACAGGTAGGGGAAGGTGGGGCGACTGGATGCCCAGGACGAATGCGGCTGTACACGACCTGATCGGCATTGGATTATCGCCGTCGATACATTCGACTCTAGTACAATATTCGGGGATGCACAATCTTCACGATGATCGACAAATATGCTGAAAGCGTTCACACCTGGCTGGTCTTAACCAAGGCCATGCACGCGCTCGGCAAACGCCTGTCTCAACAGCTGCTGGCGATGGGTTTAGCGGATACCGACTTCCGGGTCTTGGAGGCGCTACTTCACAAGGGTCCTCTCCCGGTGAATAGTATCGGTCCGAAGGTGCATTTGAATCCCGGCTCCATCAGCGTTGCGGTTGATCGACTTTATACGCGTGGGCTTGTTTTTCGTGTCGAAGACGAGACAGACCGCCGCGTTCGCACAGTCTCGCTCACGCCTGAGGGACGGAAGATCATCACGGAAGCTTACCAGCAGCATGCCGCGTTGATTCACGATCTCTTCGCACCACTTACCCCGCGGGAGAAGAGGGAACTGGAGAGACTCCTGAAGACGGTAGGAAGCCCCGCGGAGAGTTCAGGATGCGCCGGCCGGCCGCTTAGAGATGGAGCGAAAACGGAGGCATAGATCAAGCGAGCCTTTGATATTACCGGGCAGGTAATTGCTGTCAGCGCGGAAGCGATGGAGACTTGAAAAGTAGCGATCGGGACAATGGCCGCTTACAACTTCATGGAGGTACACATGAACACTTTTCAAATCCGTACGCTCTCGTCCGCGCCAGAGGCGTCTAGGCCAGCCTTGCGGCAACTGCAAGATGGGTTCGGCTTTATCCCCAATGTTGCCGGCGCTATTGCGAATTCTCCTGTCTTGATGAAGGCTTTCGCGGCCGTCTTTGCGAACGTGCACAGCGGCAGCTTTGCTGAAGACGAAATTCAAATTGTTCTGCTCACGGACGCGGTGGCGAATGCTTCCGCCTGGGCTGTAGCCTTCCATAGCGCATTGGCCCTTCAAAGCGAGGTATCTGCTCAAGACGTGCAGGCCATCCGGGAGCGCCGGTTGCCGGGTTCACCGAAATTTGCGGCTCTCTCCCGTCTTGCACGCGCGCTCATTGAAAAGCGGGGACACGCCGATTCCGCAGAGCTCCAAACATTCATGAATGCCGGCTTTAAGCAGGAGCAAATTTTGGAGATCCTGACGATCATTGCCGCTTCAACCATTACCAACTACGCGGCAACCGTCGCGAACCCGCCATTGGAGCCGCAGTTCCAGGAATATGTTTGGAACGCGGAAGGTTAAAAGTTTCTAACGCACTTAGTACGGCTTGAGCTACTTAAACATGACTGAACGCCGTTTCTATGGGGAACATGCACTCCACGCGAAGCTCCTGCGCTGTAACGCACTGTGGAGTGCCGACTGTGGTGACAAGGGAGATGAAGGAAATTCGCTCTCCTTTACGGATGAAGGTGATCGGCACAACAGGACTTTGTGGCGCGAATGCTGGCTTGAGGTCCGTCACTCCAGGGTGCCGCCTCAAGCGAGCTACCAGGTCTTGAAGCTCACGGTCGATTACCTGCCCAACAGCTTCCCGGCGAACGCGCTGCAGCAGGCCCGCGGCAACGCTCTGCCAATTTTCCACGAAGGGGCGCAGCGCCAACGGATCGAACATCAGTTCCAGAAGATTCCTGGGCGCGGGCCAGATCTGCAGATCGATCAAACTGCCAAAGAACCGAGGCGCCGCCGCATTTGCACGAACGATGTTCCAATGCCGATCCAGAACCAGTGCGGGGTGAGGTTCATGCTTTTGCAGCATTCGATCGATCGCCTGCGTGATGACCTCCATTTGAGCATCGTTCAACGCCGGCTCTGCATAGACAGGAGCGTAACCGGAAGCCAGTAAAAGGACGTTTCTTTCGCGCAAGGGAATGCTTAGAGCCGTGGATACAGTGGAGAGCAGGTCACGACTGGGAATGCTGCGGCCGCTTTCGACGAAGCTGAGATGACGCTGCGAGATGCCGGTCTCCATCGAGAGATCGAGTTGACTCTTGCCACGCTCCTGACGCCAATAGCGTAGGAGCTCCCCCAGAGAAGGCGGCGACATCACAGCTTGCATTGACACGATACCCCCTATCAAGATCACGGTCTGGGTTAGCGTCCGGCCGGCGAGGTAGAGAGGGCGGGACAGAGATATGCGCGAAGGTGTGGTCCTGTTTCTTCGCCGAATAGAGTCTTTTCAACATCGCCGGTTCAGCGTGTACATACAATTACGTTGGAGGTAATTGCCTAACCTTGTGAATGCATTTCAGATGCTTAGATGTAGTGACTCGACGAGCACCCTGACGTCGTGGCAGAAGCCGGCGGTCCCAAAGCACGCGCGCGAGTTCAGGATTGGATTGTGCAACAACGATACTTGCGGTATCGAATGGAGCTAGGAATGCATAAAGTAGTCATCGTGACGGGAACAAACAGCGGGTTAGGGCAAGCCTTTGCCAGCGCTCTCCTTGCTGCCGGATACACGGTCGTGGGCACAGTTCGCAGACCAGAAGCTGCAGCCGAGTTTGAAGCTCTACGCCCGGGTTTCTCGCTGGCCCGTGTTCTCGATATTACGGATGATGCCGCGAAATTGGCTGCTGTCGTTTCCGAAGTTGAGAGCACCGCAGGGCCGGTGTATGCACTGGTCAACAATGCCGGTTACGGACAGGAGGGAACTCTTGAGGAGAGTTCCATGGAGGACTTGCGCCGGCAGTTCGAGGTGAACGTATTCGGAGCTGTTGCCATGACCAAAGCCGTGCTGCCTTTCATGCGGCAGCGGCGCGACGGACGCATCGTAAACGTCACTTCCATGGGCGGCCTGATGACCATGCCTGGTCTGTCTTATTATCACGGAAGCAAGTTTGCACTTGAGGGGATCTCGGCTTCCTTCGGCAAAGAGATCAAGCCTTTTGGAATCTTCGTTACGGCATTGGAGCCTGGTCAGTTCCGCACCGATTGGGCCGGCCGGTCCATGGTGCGGGCGGAAAGAACGATCCCCGATTATGACGAGATCTTCAACCCTATCCGAGAGGCGCGGAAGGCGAAAAGCGGCCATCAGCAGGGTGATCCCGCCAAGGCCGGTAAGGCGCTCGTCGAGCTTCTAGCAGCGCCGAATCCCCCTGCCCACCTGCTGCTTGGGACGGATGCCGCCGAATACGTGCTTAAGGAGCTTGACGGCCTTCGCTCTGAGTTTGCGCAGTGGACGTCCCTGACCTCATCTACCGATTTCGAACCGGGACAGTAAGGCCGCCTAACAAGGCCTGCACGCAAGATCTTGGGGTATTTCAGGATGAGGCAGCGGGCCGGAATATATAGTCCGGGACGGCGTTCATGCGCGTAAGAGTGCCGGGCTCAGTTTGCGCAGATGCGGCAGACTGTTCGGCTTCGGACAGCTGACCGCTTCTGCTCACCTAATTCCTGCACGCCCCATAGCGCGTCAAAGGTCGTCACCGATCGCGGCCCCAATCGCTGGCAATGGCCTCGGCATCGACCTTATGCCCAGGCCTGTTGGGAAGAGGTGACCTGGAGCCATTGCCAAAAAGATCCAGCGCACCCGCAACCCATCCACGAAGGAGGGTCGGGGGTACCGCATCATAGATGCGAGGCATGAAGCTTGGTGGTCATGGTGTCTCTCTACAGCATTCCTAAGCAGAGGAATGCTGTAGATGCCCCAAATTAGTGCGCGGCGGCCATGGCGTTCGCCTCTTCGGGGACGCCATTCTTTTTCTTCCAGTCGCCGATCGCGGCGCGGATGGCGTCCTCGGCCAAGACCGAGCAATGGATCTTCACCGGCGGAAGCGCGAGCTCTTTCACGATATCGGTGTTGGAGATAGTGAGCGCTTCGGAGACGGTCTTGCCCTTCACCCACTCGGTCGCGAGCGACGAGCTGGCGATGGCTGACCCGCAGCCGAAGGTCTTGAACTTAGCATCCTCGATGACTTGGGTCTCGGGGTTCACCTTGATTTGCAGCCGCATCACGTCGCCGCACTCCGGCGCACCAACCAGGCCGGTACCGACCTCGGAGGAAGATTTGTCGAGGGTGCCAACGTTGCGGGGATTCTCGTAGTGGTCAACAACCTTGTCACTGTATGCCATGGGATTACTCCTCGTAATGTCTTTGATGATAACTCGGACCGTTTCGGTGCGAAAGGCCAATCTGTGCCAAATTGGCTTTCAGGCACAAAGCGGCGCGGATTTCCATCCCACCGCCGTTCGGAGATGGTAACGTGTTCCTGTTTCCCCTTTGTACTTTTCTGGAGGCCTCCCGTGCCCTTTGCCCTTCGCCGTCTCCTATGGCTGTGTTCAGTCCTGTTTCTTGCCGCTTCCGCGCGGGCGCAGGCGACCTTCAATAGCGTTGTCGTGTTTGGGGACTCGCTCTCCGACACGGGCAATATCGCCCATCTGGTGCAGAACGCCAATCCGCTGGGCATCCGCTACCCGTCCGATAACCAAGTGTTCGGCTTCGACTACACCGATGGGCGTTTCACCGATGGGATGGATACCCAGCCGGCCGCGCAGGCGTACTTCGGGGTTTGGATTGAACAACTTGCGGCCTCGCTCCCGGCCAAGCCCGCGGTGAAGGACTCCCTGGACGGCGGCACCAACTACGCCTACGGCGATGCGACCACGGGCGGCGGAACGACCACCGAGTCCCAATCCGTGAGCGGCATTACGGTCACGATTTCACTGCACAACATGGGCCAGCAGGTGGCCGATTACCTGGCCAATGTGGGGAGCAAATCGGCATCCGCCCCGAACGCGCAGACCCTTTTCGTGCTTTGGGGAGGCGCGAACGACCTGTATCAGGCCGCCGCCGCCGGTCAGAATCCAAACGCGGCTGCCGCAACTGCCGTGGGGAATGAAGTCGCGCTGGTGCAGCAGCTCGCCAGTGCGGGTGCGACCAATTTCATGATTCCGAACCTGCCGCCGCTCGGCGGAGTCCCCAATGTGACGAGTCCCGCCGCCGCGACGGTTTTGAACACCGCTTCGGCGGCCTTCGCACAGGTGCTCGCAGCGGCACTGGCCACGCTCAAGACGAGCCTCGCCGCCAAAGGGGTGGCGATCAACGTCTATCAACCGGATATCTTCAGCTTGTATGCGAAGTTCGCCCTGAATCCGATGTCCGCCGGGCTCGGCGATGTCATGGATAAGGCGCAGAATATTTCCGGCAGCCCCGACACGTACCTGATCTGGGATGGCCTTCACCCGACGACCACGGGGCACCACTTTGCCGCGGCCACCGCTGCCAATCTGCTCAGCCCGCTGGTCACCGACGCCGTTACGCTGACCGCGCCCGCCACCGTGCTGGCGAGCCAGCCCGTGACCGTCACCGCGAAGGTGACTTCAACTGCTTCGACCGCTATACCCACGGGCCTGGTCACGCTGTTTGCAGCGACAACCGCGATCGCGTCGGGAACGCTGAACAGCAGCGGCGTCGCCACGATGACTGTTCCTGCCAACACCGTCATCCCGGGCATCTACAACATCGTAGCGGTCTATGCGGGAGACACGACTTTCAACGTGAGCGCCTCGCCCGGGCAGCCGGGACTGGTCATCGCCAACCCCGTGGCCACCATCACCACGCTCGCGGCAAGCAATGCGACGCCCAACTCCGGGGCTTCCGTGACTTTTACCGCGACTGTAACGCCTGCCGTTTCCACCTATGGCCCGGCCACCGGTACCGTTACGTTCCTCAGCGGAACCACCACGCTCGGCACGGGCTCCCTGAGCAACGGCGTCGCTACCTACACAACGACTGCGCTCCCGGTGGGCGCGCAGACGATCACCGCCAGCTACCCGGCGACAGGAATCTTCGGCGGCTCGACCTCTGCCGCGGTAACCGAGACGGTGGCGACACCGTCGTTCACGGCCACGGCCTCCCCCGCGTCGCTTACGATTACCTCCGGCAGCTCGGGGACGACCACGCTGACGGCAGCCTCCATGGGCGGCTATGCTGGAGCGCTTACGCTCTCCTGCGGCACCCTCCCCGCGCATCTCTCCTGCGCCTTCTCCACGACGACCCTCACGCTCGCTTCGACCGGCGCGGCAAACCCGACCTCCACGCTTACGATCGCCACCAATGCGGCTGCTATGGCGGCGGCTCTGTCGGCCCCGGCACGTTCGGGCGCCTGGATCGCGCCCCGGATCTTGTCGGCGACGCTGCTGGGGCCGGGTCTGGCGAGCCTGCTGCTGCTCAGCCTGCGTCGCCGGAGAGGCTCATGGCACGGCATCCGTCTCGGCGCCGTGCTGGTCCTGCTGATTGCGGGCGGGGCGGCTTTGGGTCTGGCCGGTTGCGGCGGGTCGAACAACAATGCGCCGACCGGGACCTATACCGTTCCGGTGAACTTCACGCCGGCTTCGGGAACGGCGCAGGTGGTCAACATCTCGGTCACCGTGCAGTAGGCCCGTTCAGCTCAGCAGCATGTAGCCGCAACCATGTGCGGCTAATTGCAGTCAATTGCATCGAAGGGAAGGCCGCTTCCGGCCGGAGGTTCTCCCCTGGCGAAGTTCTTACACCCACTGCTCCTGTTTCTGCTTCACCTCGGCTATTTCGGCCCGGTTGTGATGGGGATGCTGGACTCCTCGTTCCTGGTGCTGCCGTTCGGCAATGATCTGCTGCTGATCTACATGGTGGCGGCCAAGCACCACGGGGCGCCGCTGTACGTTCTGGCCGCGGCCACAGGCTCCACGCTGGGGGCGTGGATGCTGGCCCTGGTGGCGCGCAAGCTGGGCAAGCAGGGCATCTGCAAGCTGGCCGGGGAGAAGCAGTTCGACCGGCTGCAGAAGAGTCTCAGCCACCGCGCCGCCGTGGCGATCGCCGTGGGTGCGCTGGCGCCTCCGCCGTTCCCGTACACGCTGGTCGTGGCCGTGGCGAGCGCCCTGGACCGCTCACTGCCTGAGATCCTGATCACGAACTTTCTGGCCCGGGGCGTGCGGTTCGTCATTCTGGCCTACCTGGCCATGCGCTTTGGAGGGGCGCTGCTCCGCTTCATGCAGTCCGCGCCATTCCGCTGGTCGGTGGAAGGTTTTGCGGTCCTGTGCCTGATCGCGAGCGGATTTTCGATCTGGCGATGGGTGAGAAATGTTAGGCAGGAGAAGAAGAGCAGGGCTTGAGCGGAGTACCCAGGGCAAACCATCCCCCCCGGGTACTTTCCCGTAAAGTCTTCCATCGAAAACACTTAGCTTTGGGCTTTGGGCTTTGGACTTGGAGCCGGCGCAGGAAACCCGTGCCTTGCCTGGAAGCGGATCTCGGTTTAGTGCCGAAAGGGTATCAGGGGTGTCAAGAGGCTGTGCGCGGCGGTTTTTTTGGGAGGGAGCGGAGGGCTTCAGCGCCAGGAAAAGCTCAGCGGCTAAAGCCGGATGATGAATAAAGCATTTTGGGGTGGCTGAAGCCACCCCCTTCCCAAAAGCAGCATTTTTCCGCAGCCTGTAAGGTCCCCGCCCTTCCAGACAGACACTTATTCAGAGATTCCTTAAGGCGTACTCAGGATGGGGTACAGCAGGCAAGTATCCCCAAAAAGCAGGCAAGTATGCGCAAAAAGAGAAAGGGCGTGACGGAAGCCTTCGCTTCCGTCACGCCTCAGGGAAAACAGTGGAGGGTGGTG
The DNA here is from genome assembly GCA_965276885.1 of Granulicella sp. Lineage (GTDB taxonomy): Bacteria > Acidobacteriota > Terriglobia > Terriglobales > Acidobacteriaceae > Granulicella. The sequence goes on from OZ255702.1 coordinate 1,569,010, forward strand.
GGTCAGAATTGGAACTTCAACGCAAACTGCAGCTCACGCGGCACATACGACGGATGCGTCGTTGTGATCTGCGCGAAGGCCAGGCTTGGAGCCAATGGTGCGCCCGTAATGGCCGGGTTCACGGCTACCTCGTTTGTCGTCGCGTAATCGTTCTGATTGTTCGCGACGAAGTAGCTGGGGGTGTTGGAAAGGTTGAAGGATTCCGCACGGAACTCCAGATTGTAGCGCTCCGTCAGAGCGAAGTCCTTGAAGAGGGAGAAGTCGAAGTGCTTGAAGGTAGGCCCAGTCAGGCTGTTGCGTGGGGTATTTCCAAACTGGCCCAGTTGCGGCGTTTCGAAGGCGGCCCGATTGAACCATTCGTTGATTCCCTTGTGCGCCAGATGCGGGTCCCCAATCTGCAACGGCCGGGTAGGACCGCCGCCGATGCCGCTGTAGATGGAATTGCCTGGGTAGGAGTAGTTGTCCGTGATGCTGAACGGGCTACCCGAGTTCCACACCAGGATGCCGTTGGAGTGCCAGCCGTTGACCGCGATTCTTTCGATCGCGTTGGCGCGGCCCAGCTTCGGGAACTCGTAGGTGAACGCAGCGACAAAGCGATGCCGCAGGTCAAGATCGCTGCTGCCGTACTCATAGGCGGCGATATTGAACGGATCGAGGTTGCCCCAGCCCTCCTGCCCTTCCAGGCTGAGGTCGGTGACGTCATCGAGCGCGTGCGAGTAGGTGTAGTTGGCAGTGACCGTCAGGCCGGCGCTCAACCGGCGCTGAAAGCTGGTCTGTAAAGCGTTGTAGCTGGCGGAGCCGATCGAGTAATACTCGCCCACGCCGCCGAGTCCTGGCAGCGCCGTTGCGGTGGGGCGAACCGTAAGTGGATTGTTGATAGAGGCCGTATGCGGGTCGGGCACATTGATATCGTTGATGGTGGCGGGAAGATGCCGGCCAAGCTGACCGACATACCCGATCGTCACGACATTGCGGCCGAAGGCCTTTTCCAACAGCTGGTTGAATTGAATGACGTAGGAGGTCCGGAAGTTAAGGTCGACGTTGTCTCCCAGGCTCAGGTTAGGGCTGACCAAGGACTGAGGTGGCGGGATTGGAATGCCCTGACTTAAGGCGGTGGTCTGTCCTTGCGAAGTCTGACACGGTGGCGCTACGACGGTCCCACTTTTTGGGTTGGCCGTGGCATACCGGGATTCGATCTGGTTGGCAATGGCGGAGGCGCAGCCTACACCGTTCACGGAAGGCGAGTACACGGCGTTAAACGGCGCATTTTTCTCTGAGGCGTTGGAGGTGTAGTTGCCCGGGAAGAAAGCGAGACCGAAACCGCCGCGGGCTACCAGGCCTGGGATCACCGTGGCCGCGTACCCGACGCGAGGCGCTAGGTTGGTGTAGGTGGTCTTGAGCCCAGCAGTTGGAGTGGAGGCGACTACACCGGTAAGATCCGCGCCCTGCGCTTTTAGTAGGTTGTAACCCTGTGTCGGCACGAGAAGCTGACGGGTAGCAGGGTCGTAGTTGGAAAGGTAGCCGCGGGTCTCTGTAAAGGGTGTGTAGACGTCGTAACGCGCACCATAGATCACGGTGAAGTTGGGGGTAACGCGCCAAGTGTCCTGGGCGAAGAAACCGGGCTCCCAGGAGCGGTAGTTCGGGGTGTAAAGATCGACGTTCCGGCCCTCACCCGTGAAGGCACCCACGAGAAAGGTCGCCAGGTCGTTGTTGTAGTTCTGTGCGGTGGATCCCGAGTCCTGGGGAAGACCGAAGTTGATGTTGCCCACGCCGTTGCTGCTCTGCTGGTTGCGTGCCTGGCGGCGGATGGACTCGGCACCAAAGCGAAGGCTGTGCTTGCCGAGGGTGTAGGTCACCGTGCCCTGGTACTGAAAGGTGTTGGTGAGATCCGAGATCGGCACGAAGTTGCTGTCCCCGAGAGGCGCAAAGCCGGCTACGTTGATCAGCGATAGGCCGGAGCTCGCGGCGTTGTAATCGATGTTTCCTGGAAACCCAAGGGCCGTTGCCGCGTTGGTGCCGGAGTTCGGCGAATTCGAGTTGTTGTCGATACGTGTGTAGGCGGCACGCAATTCCAGAAGCAGGTTGGGCGTGAAGATGTGCGTATAGTTCAGCTGTCCGTTGTAGGCTTTATCGCTGGCCGGCCCCGCGAAACCGTACTGGCCGTTGCCGGGATTCACGGACACGCCATTGATGACCACGTTGGGCAAAGCCGTAGGAATCAGCGACTGGACGTTATTGGAGGAGAAGCGGGCGAAGAAGAGATCGTTGGCACTGAAACGATGATCGACGCGCGCATCATAGTCGTTGCTGGTTTGCGTCTGGTTGGGGTTGTAGGTGAAGTTCTGCTGGCCCGGTGCGGTGCCGGCGATATTCGGTGCGGGGTACAGTTTCAGCAGATTCACCGCGATCGGATCGAGCGCCATGCCCGCCGTGTACGGATCGGCTGCCACCACTGCCGCCGGGTTCTGCTCCTGCGTCAGCGTGGGAACAACGCTCCTTGCGGGCACCTGTACGCCACGCACCAGACGAAAGCCTTCGTAGCTGAAAAAGAAGAAGGTATGGTCCTTCCAGATGGGGCCGCCGATGCTGCCGCCGAAGTCGTTCTGGCGCAGCTCCGGTGCGCGCCCGGGCGCGGCAAAGGGGTTTTTGGCGTTGAAGTAGTCGTTTTGGATGAACTCGAAGACCGATCCGTGGAAGGTATTGGTGCCGCTCTTGGTCAACACGCTGATCACACCGCCGGCGCTGCGGCCGGTCTCCGGGGTGTAGTCGTTGGTCTGTACCGTGACTTCCTCGATGGCATCGATAGAGGGTTTTACACCGATGGTGCCGATGATGCGCTCATTGTTGTCGGTGCCGTCGATCTGATTATTATTCAGTTCAGAGTCTTCGCCATTGACGGAGAACGAGCTGGTCTGGCGGCGATCATCCGGTCGCGCACCGCTGTTCAAGCCGTCGATGGTCGCGGCCTCGTTGGCGCCAGGCGTCAGAATGACCAGCGAGGTCAGATTGCGCGTCTGGGTGGGCAGGTCTTCGACCGCTCGCTCGGTGATGGTCGTGCTGACATTGGCGGAGTCGGCCTGCAGCAAAGGCGTCTGAGAACTCACCTCTACGACCTGCGTGGACTGACCGACGTTCAGCTTGGCGTCACCGCGGGCGTGGTCGCCGCCATTGACGGAAATCTCCGAAATCTTGAACTCGCTAAATCCGGAGGACTTTACGTCTATGGAGTAGCGGCCGGGCTGCAGAAACGTAAACGTATAGTCGCCCGCCCCGTTGGTCGTGGCCGAGCGAACAGCGCGCGTACCCAGATTTTCAATCTGCACCTGCGCATTGGGAACAATGGCGCCGGTGGAATCCGTTACCGTGCCGGCGATATCGGCCGTGGTGAGCTGCGCATATGCGGCGGTACCGGAGGCCATCAGGATAACGCCTACGGCTGCCGCCAGGGAGGTACGCCGGAAGCTGACGGCCGGCATTACCCGGAAGCGCGGGCCGCCGGGGAGCACATCCTCAATCCAAGAGCGCTCAAAGAGCGGGCTCACCTTCTTTGGGGCGGCCGGCTGACCGTCCCCTTGGCCAGATTCTGAGTTCCATCTGTTATTTTTCTTCATCACTGCATCTGCCTCTCTCAATTCATCTACTACCGGTTCTTTGACTGAACGGAACTGCGCCGAACCCGGGGAGGCGTTCGGCGGGACAGGTTCACGCCATGGGTTTTCCAGCTCGCAAGCTGAAACCGCCGACACGCACATACGGAACCGTGGAGACCTGTCCGCCGCGGCGCACGCTTGCGCGGCGACACCGGGGACAGGACCCGCTTTGTTTTCAGGCCCATGTGGAGCGTGTCTGAAGTTCGTTGGATATCCTAGGCAGCCAATTTGTAATTGGCAAGGAAGATACGGCAACAAGTGCACGGGAAGGCAACGTAGCGAGGGAAAAGGGCAAAAAGCCCCTGTTTTGTGAGGTATCAAGGCCACTCTGGCCGGGGGTATCATACGTTTCCGCAGACCTTTGGAGCTTTTCGTGCACCGTTTCTGATATGGTTCACGTGCGCCCAGGAGCGGATTGCCGGGCCAACAGGAAAGTTATGCCCACCGCAGATCTAGAGCATGTACCGGTGGCGATCACGGCCGAGGAGATCGATGCCCAGCTCGCCAAGGTGCTGGACAGCCATCACTTTCGCCATAGCCACCGCTACCCCGCGTTGCTGCGGTATCTCGTGGAGCAGACCCAGATCGGAAGAGGCGCCCAGCTGAAGGAGCGGCTGCTGGGGATCGAGGTCTTTCATCGGGCGCCAGACTACGACACCAATACGGACCCCGTGGTGCGGGTTACGGCGGCCGAGGTTCGCAAGCGGATCGCCCAGTATTACCAGGAGCCTGACCATACCGGGGAGCTGCGCATCGACCTGCCCACCGGCAGCTATAGCCCGCGTTTTTTCCGCTCGCCGGTGGAGATCATCCCGGTGGCGAACCTGGCAGCCGAGCTCCCTGAGCCCGAGAACGGAGCCGAGGCCGGCGAAGCCGCGATGATGGAGCCGACGATGCCGCTGGCCCTCCCGGAGAGTGTCTCTTCCGCACCCAAACTTCGGCAGCCGCTTCGTCCATGGCTCACGATTTTGGCGTCGATCTGCTGCGGCGCCTTTCTGGCGTGGCTGGCGCTTCGGTCCATGGCCGTTGTGGCGTCCTGGCGGGAGCATGCGGAGCGGAGCTTCTGGGCTCCGCTGACGGTGGGGGATGCGCCTATCCTGGTGCTGATCGGCCATCACACCGTGGGCGTGCAGGGCAATGCGCTGCGGGCAGCGCAGGGGGATGCGGCGAGTCCATCCGAGGCCGTTTTGCAGCTGATGAACGAGCGCGAGCAGGTACCGCTCAGCGATGTGAGCAGCTTGGCCCGGCTAACGGATTACATGGCGGGGCAGCATCAAAGCTACCGGCTGGCGGGCGCCGGAGACGCGGATATTGCGGATCTGAGCAAAGGTCCGGTGCTGCTCTTCGCCGGTCTCGACAACCGCTGGACCATGCGGCTGACCCAGCATCTTCGCTACCAGTTCGCGGATGTCTCCGACGACTCGGTGGGCGTGATCGAGGACACCCAAACCCCGGGCCGTATGTGGCGAGTGGACTTCAAGGTGCCGTACAAGAAGATGCCCATGGACTACGCCATCGTGGCGCGCTACTTCGATCCGCTGCTTGAACAGCCCGTGATGATCGTCGCCGGCGTTGGGGCAACGGGTACGACCTCGGCGAGCGAGTTTGTCACCAGCGAGCGGATGCTCGATGATCTGAACAAGCTGGCGCCGGGGAAAGCGAAGCATGAAAACGTGGAACTGGTGCTCGCGATGCCGGTCATTGACGGGCGTTCGGGCGCTCCGCACATCGTGGCGTCGCAGTTCTGGTAGAGCTGTGTGCTGTTCCCGTATGCAAGGCATGACTGGGGACGCATGATGGCGTCCTCCCCCGTGCATGTGGCCAGGGCTGCTCCTCGCGGGTGCAGCTCAACCCCAACCCATTGCACAAACTGCACAGGCCAGTAGCGGCAGTTCGCGATAAGTGGCAACAGGGGCGGCGCGATCGCGGGTGTGCCGGCGACAGGTGTTTGCGCGCGGGGCGCGGCTGTGGGGAAGAGGCTTACAACGGCGAAAACCGCAATGGCGATGCGGTTCATCATGCTCTCCTTGTGGGTGGGCGATGGAAACAAAAGCAGGTTCCCTACGGGAATGGCAGAAAGAAAAAAGCAACAACGCTGCCTAGCTGCAGGAAAGATGCTCCTTGTGCTTCTACGGCTTGGGCTTATCCGGGGAACCTGAAGCGGTGGGCGTGGCGGTCGCTGGTGTGCCGGACGTGTCATCCTCGCCATAGGTTGCGAAGGGTACAGGCTCCTTGCTGGTGGGCATGGTGCGCACGGTGGCGATGTCCCCCTGCAACGCCGCCCAGGCCTGCGGATCCTTTTTCGTGGCGAAGGGCCGATCGAGGTCCTGGTAGTAGGCGAGAATGTCCACCTGAATGCCCGGCGAGATGGGCTGTTGCGGATGGGCGGCCAACCGGTGTGTCAGCAGAGCGTAGGTGGTATCCGTAAGCCGGTATCCGCCGGGTTTCACGGGGTTGCCCGTATCCAGATCGCGGTTAGGCAGGGGGTGTTTGGGATCGCGCGATTGCCGCGGGATATCCTGCGACGCGCTCGCCTGCGCCGGCAGCGGCGCGGCGGGGGAGGGATCGGAGTGGGTATCCGCGGCGGCGGCCTCGGCAGCGGCCTCCGGCCGGGTTGTGGGGGGTGGCGTGAAGCGTCGCAGGGCGCCGTTCAACAGGTCTGTCGATTGCACAACGGAGTGGATGTACTCGCTTTCGGTCCGCGGCGTTGGCCCCTTGACCGCGACCAGCTTCAAAGGACCGAACTTGGGGAGAACGAACAGCAAACCGGCGAGGGAATAGGTGCCAATACCGGGTTTGCGGCGATACTCCGCCCAGTGATTCTGCTGCTCGACCGCAGCTACCTCGCGCTGCAGCTGCCGCAGCTCCGGGCTGTCGATTTCAGCGGGCTCGCGGCTCCGGTGCAACACCGTGACAGCATAGGCGATGCGCGGGATGAAGTGGTGCACGGCAAAACGGTAGGCGCCGACGTTGATCCTTCGTTTGCGCCCGGCGGTGAAGTCTTCGCTGAGGCCGTAGGTCTGGTAGAACGCCAGGCTGAGCTGCTTGACGGGTATCTCCAGCCCGACGTGACGCAGGTAGTGCACGGGCGCAAGGCGATGATGGGCAATCTGATCGATGTCGAAGGCGAACTCGGTCTGCACATGCTGGTGCTCGCCTTCGGCATAGTTCACGACATTGCCATACTTATCGCGCAACTTGGGAAACTCCACCGGCACGGCCAGATTGGTCGCCTCGGCGTGACCCTCCGAGTCGCCGATATAGTGCGAAAGAGCGCCGACGGCAAAGGCGAGTTCATCGGCATTGCCCGCATCGCGGAAGAGGTTCACGACAAAGTCGCCGCTGCGCACATAGTGGGTGAGATCGGAGAAAAACGCGTCGCCGAGAGGGTAGTAGCCGATGTCCTGGATGACGCATCCGCCATAGGCGTAGGCCCGGGCGTGCTCGAGCTCGGCAGGCGTGAGGGTGGGATAGCGGCTGAGCAGCAGCGGCACGATGGAGCTTTGCCAGGTGAGGTCGATCAGTTGTTCATGCGTGAGCAGAGAATACGCACCGGCTGCGCGACAGCAGAGCAGCGAGGCGAGAAGAAGAACAGCAAAAAGTCGCAGACGAGCCAACATGGTTTCTGAAAAGGGTATCGCACCTGAGGCCGCTTGAAGTGTTTCCTACAACGAACGTAGCACCCGTCAGTAACCACCCAAGCAAGCTCTGACTAAGCCAAGGGAGTGGCAGAATAAAATTCCCGGGGCTGAACAGGCTGCGGAAAAAGACTCTGCACAGGCGAAACCGCACCCCAGCGGCTAAAGCCGGATTATGAACAAAGCACTTACGGGGTGGCTGAACAGGCTGCGGAAAAACTCAGATTATCGGTCGAAAATCTTGCACATGAAATTGGTGTAAGAAGGGAGGATGCGTGGAGCGAGCGAGCAACAGACGGCCCTGTACAGTTACGTAACCTTGGAGCGGCGCGTGCCGAAGGATCATCCGTTGCGGCAGATCCGTATCCTGACGGACGGGGCGCTGGAAGAGATCAGCCCGGAGCTGGACAAGCTGTATTCGACCACGGGACGGCCATCGATCGCGCCGGAGCGGCTGCTGCGCGCGCTGCTGGTGATGGTGCTGTACTCGGTGCGGTCGGAGCGGCAGTTGATGGAGCAGCTGAACTACAACCTGTTGTTCCGCTGGTTCGTGGGTTTGGAGATGGACGACGTGGTGTGGGATACGACGGTGTTTACCAAGAACCGGGAACGGCTGATCGCGGGCGAGGTGAGCCGGCGGCTGCTGGCAGCGGTGCTGCTGCAGGCGCGCGAGCACAAGCTGCTCAGCGAAGAGCACTTCACGGTGGACGGGACGCTGATTCAGGCTTGGGCTTCGGCGCGGAGCTTTACCCCCAAGGACGATCCGCCCCCGCCGGGCGAGGGTTCGGGCTACGGGGGCGGGGTGCTGTTGCGCGACAAGGTGGAATCCGGGACCGATCCCGAGGCGCGGCTGTACAAAAAGGCGACGCCGGACAAGGCGGTGCCCAGCTATCAAGGCCATGCCTTGATGGAAAACCGGAATGGCCTGGCAGTGGCGGCCCAGGCCAGTCTGGCGGCTACCGATGCGGAGCGGGAGACGGCGCTCGAACTGCTGGACAGAGTCGTGCCCGCATCGGAGCAGCGCCAGCCGGAACACAAGATCACGCTGGGCGCCGACACCTTGTATCAGGAGAAGCCCTTTATCCAGCAGCTGCGGGACCGCCAGGTGGCGCCGCATGTTTCGGAGTACACGAAGGGGCAGAACATGGCCAAAAACAGCCTGACCGAAGAGGAGCGCCGCGATGAACGGTTCGCGATCAGCCAAAGCAAGCGCAAGCTGATCGAGCGCGTCTTCGGCTGGGGCAAGCTGGATCGTCCCCTGCGCCAGGTCAAGCTGCGCGGCCTGGCCCGGGTGGACTGGTTCTACCAACTGGTCATCACCGCTCAGAACCTGATGCGCCTGAGCAGGCTGATCCCGATTCAAACCCTGGCCGGCTAGGGCACACGTGTGTCTGAATGCGGCAAACGGCCCGCAAAAGCCGCTTCGAAACCCATCTCCGGCTACTCCAAATCCACTCCGATCCTCTATTTACAGAACTAACTGAAGTTTTTCCGCAGCCTGTAAAGCCACCCCCTTCCCAAAAGCACCGTTTTTCCGCAGCCTGTAAAGCCCCTTGTATTTACCCTTCTGTCGTAGAGCTGAAGCCCTACGCTCCCTCCCAAAGGCGACGATATGACTTGTTCAGGGATTCCCTAAAGGGCGCCGCTGCACACGAAGCTGGCGGCCATGCGCGGGTCGCCGCCGGTGTAGCGAGGCCAATTCGGCCAGGCGCACAGCGGGCGTGTGCGCTGAGTGCCGCGGTGGTTGTCCGATGCGGTGAGATGGGCAGGCGCTTCACCCTGGTCCGCCCAGCGGTCGAGCATGCCGACCGTGTCCAGGCCGGCGTCGAAGATTCCGGTGCCATGGCCGAACCCGGGCACCAGATAAAGCCGCACGAACCGATCGGCGCGGTCCTGCCCCATGGCGCCCACGACGCGCTGATACAGCATGACCGAGCCGCCGGTGGGGATAACCGTGTCCACCGTGCCGTGCACCAGCAACAGCTTGCCGCCATGCTGCTCGAAGGGCGTGAGGTCGGCCTCCGTCGCGTCGTCTTCGAGCGACTGCTCGCGGAGCGCGGCGATCCATTTGCCTTCGGGACCGGTCGCGTCGCTGCCGGTTTTGGGATCGAATTGCAGCGCGTTGTAGTTTGGATCTTTGGTGAGAAAATTCCGTAGAACGGCGTCGGAGATGACGAGCGAAAAGGAGTTCAGAAACAGCAGCGGATGCTTCATCGGATGGGAAAACAGGCCTACGGCCAGAGTCAGGTCAGCGCCCTTCAGCGCGTTGTAGCCGGGTTCGGTGGTGATGCCGTTTTCCACCGCGAAGCCGGAGACCTGCGGGGTGGCAAAGGTCATCACGGTGCGCTCCTGGCCATCGGAAAGACAGCCACGGTGCTTTCCGCCGCCAGGGCAGCGCAGCGTGGCGGGGTCGAAATGACAGCCCGCGGGATCACTGACGATGCCGTCGCGCAGGCCGTCGGCGGCGTCGCATTGGCGCATCACGGCACCGGCCAGCAGGCGGGTGGCGCCGTGCGGCAGCCAGCCCGACTGGCCGTCCGGGCCCTTGGCGTAGAGCGCGCGCGAGACGCGGATGAATTGCAGATCGCCTTCGATGGTGTTCCACGCTGGATAGGCTGCCAGCACGCCATCGTAGTCGTCGGGCCAGCGATCCACGACGGTCAACGCCTCCCGGCCGCCGGTCGAGCCGCCGATGAAGTACATGCGGCGGGGCGCCTCCCCGTAGCGGGCGCGCAGCAGAGCCAGCGCGGTATCGTGGGTCTTCTTCAGGGAACCCGAGGCGAAGTTGTGCCGCTCCTCATCGTTCAGCGCGAAGCCGGCACGCAGGGAGTTCACGATATCGGGAAGCAGGAGATAGTGATGATGGTGGCCGGAGTCGCTGCCAAAGGTGGCGTAGCCCTGGGCCAGCGGCACAGGCAGGCGGCGGTCCCCCATCTCGGTTTTGTTGAGGCCACTCTGCATATAGCCATCAAAGGTGCCTCCGCCATACTGCAGCGCCTTACGGTTCCAGTGGTCGGGCAGGTTCAGTTCGAAGCGGATGGGTTGTGCCTGGGGGTCGACCGAATGGATCTCGCCCTTCAGCTTGCAGAAGCCGCCGCGGCTGCCCTCATGCCGCGCCGAGCGGACGAGGGCGCCGTGAGTGGGCAGAGCGATGGCGGAGGGCGGCAGCTCGCGATGCACGAGCCCACGGCAAAGTGTGGCCGGCGAGCCATTCATGGCGCTACCGGGCTGTGCGCAGAGCGCGGTGGATCCCGCTCTGACGACAAGGGCAAGGACGAGAAGGGCAGATCCAAGTGAACTACGGCGTCTGTGCATACTGACTTCCACAGCTAGTCTCGCAGACGCGGCACACGAAGCATTCGAACATGTATGCTGCCGACGGGAGAAGGATGGCATGAAGCTGAGATCGTTTGCACTTGCTGGAGCACTGTACATGGCGGCCGCGCAGGCTTTTGCGGGCGCTCCCACGAATCGTCCCGCCGCTCGCTGGGTAGGAACCTGGGCCACCGCCTCCTTCGCGGGGAGGAAGAACCCGCCGGCGCGACCTGCCGGCGCCGCTCCGGATACGACGCTGGGCGCCTTTGCCTCGGGCGATGAAACGCTTCGCGAGATCGTTCATATCTCCATTGGCGGGAGCTCGGTGCGGGTGGCGCTATCGAACGAGGATGGGACGGCGCCGTTGCTGGTCGAGGCGGCGAGCGTGGCCGTCTCCGCCGGGGGCGGCAGCGTCCGTGCGGACTCGATGCGGCCGCTGCTCTTTGGGGGCAAGCCGGGGATCACGATTCCGGCCGGAGCCTCCGCTCTGAGCGATCCCGTGGAACTGAAGGTAGAGCCGCTCGCCGACCTGGCCATCAGCCTGTACCTGCCGGCCCAGGCGATCACGGCCACCGAGCACCCCAATGCGGTGCAGACGAATTTCCGGGTGCGGGGCAATGCTGTCTCGCAAGCCACGCTGTCTGGGGCCGAGCCATTTTTCGCGTATGCCTTTCTGAAGGATGTCCAGGTGCTCGCTCCCGCGGACGCGGGCGCCATCGTGGCTTTCGGCGACAGCATCACCGATGGCGCTTTCGTTACACGCGACAGCAACAACCGCTGGCCGGATGAGCTTGCGCGGCGGCTGCAGGCGGATAAACACACCCGCGATCTCGGCGTCTTGAATGAAGGCATCGGCGGCAATCGCGTTCTGCACGACGGCGTCGGGCCGAATGCGCTGGCACGGCTGGGCACCGATGCGCTCGATCTGCCGGGAGTGCGGTCCATCATCCTGCTCGAAGCCATCAACGACATCGGCCGCGCCTACGGGCCGAAGAACCCCGGTGACGCCGTGACCGCGGACGACCTGATTCAGGGCTATGAGCAGATCATCGAACGCGCCCACGAGCGGGGCATCAAGGTGATCGGGGCGACGCTGACGCCGTACATGGGCGCTGGGTACTCGTCACCGTCTGGCGAGCAGGTGCGTGTGGCGGTAAACAACTGGATCCGGGCCGCCGGGCACTTCGATGGAGTGATCGACTTTGAGGCGGCCACGCGTGATCCGGCCAATCCGGCGATGTTCAAACCATCGGTGGATCATGGCGATCATCTGCATCCGGGGGACGCGGGCTACAAGGTGATGGGCGATGCGATTGACTTGAGTTTGTTTAAGTAAGGTTTGTTTAAGGAAGGTCTGATCAAGTCAGCGAACGTATCTCAGCGGCTAAGCCGCGTTGCTGTTATTGGATTTACGGCGGGACTAAACAGGCTGCGGAAAAAGACTTTGCGCAGGCGGAAACCGGCACCCAGCGGCTAAAGCCGGATGATGAACAAAGCACTTATGGGGTGGCTGAAGCCACCCCCTTCCCAAAAGCGGCGTTTTTCCGCAGCCTTGTAAAAGTCCCGCCCCTTCAAAGACAGGTACTTGTTCAGAGATTCCTTAAGTAGGGTTTGCTTCCGTCGTACACGATAAAGTGTCATCGAGGACGCCGCGATGCCCATGCGACAGATCGAACGAACGAAGAGTTGGACCAGTTTGTGGCGCGCACGATAGAGTCCAGCTGTTATAACGATGCAGCGAGGTGATGAAGGAGGCATTGCGTACGCGGAGCGTGAGGACGACGCGAAGATGGCGGCGCTGATCGAGGTGATCGAGGAGGGCGAGGCGAGCGGGATCGCGGAGGGAGATGTGTTTGCGCGCGTACGCCGCAGAATGCGGATGGGAGCGCGAGGCGTATAGGGATTAGCCGGGATTCGCGACAAGATAAATCGCGTTGCCATCCGGGTCGCGCAGCAGCGCACTGATGCCGTGCTCGCCGCGATGGGGCTGTATCTCGAAGACCAGACCGGCAGCCTGAGTCTGTTGCGCCGCGGCGGCCATGTCTCCCGTACGGAGGCAGAACAGGTTCTCAGCAATACGCGCTTCGTATAGCGCAATGTGGCAAGGTCCGTTCGCCAGAATAAGAACACCCTCCTGTGTGCTCCCGCCGATCGCATAAAATCCCAGTTTGCTGTAGAAGGCCGATGAGGCTTCGAGATTGGCGACCTTCACGCCGCGCTGGAGTTGGTTCAGCAATGGAGCAATGAATCTGGCGGATTGCCCCCACGTCGGGGAGGGGCCCTGCTCCTGAACCTGCTTGGAAACTTCGGCCAGTTCCAGACCATGCTGCCCGAGCAACTTCGCGGCAAAGCTATTTCCCTCGCGCAATAAGCCAAGCAGCAGATGTTCGTTGCCGATGTACTTGTGGCCAAGCCGTTCGGCTTCTTCGGCGGCATAGGCGAGCACACGCTTGCACTCGTTTGAAAGCGGAAGGTCGACCGAGACCGAGACCTTTTCACGAACGATTGTATGTTGCTCAATTTGCTTGCGAATGGATTCGACGGGAATGTGTGAGCGTAGGAAGTGCCGGGTAAGCGCCTTATCCTCACGCAGCATACCCAGCAGCAGGTGTTCGGTTTCGATATACGGCGAACCGTACTGGCTGGCCTCGTAGCGTGCGAAGAAGATCGTGCGCCGCGCCTTTTCTGTGTATCGCTCGAACATGCGCCCATTGTGCACTTGCTACCAGGTGCGGGACAGAGAAAATGTGCGCACGCCCCTTGGCCGCGCCATTTTGTAACGGCTTTTCCCTACTGCCTGTACTGTAGATAGTAGCTGCGCACGAACAGGAAAAGAAAGATCAGCGCAAGGGGAACGAGTAGGAGCCACAGATGATCGTCGAGGTAGGCTTTGCCCTTCCCTCCATCAACATAGTCGAGAACAAGGATGAAAACGAAAAAACTGGCCACTTGCAAAAGCCACCCTAGCCATGATCGCCTGCGCTTCTGATCTGCTCCTAACATGATTTTACCTGTTGAAGACATTCCCCAAACCTACTCCGAACCTTCCAACTTCGAAAGGCGGACATCGTGGCGAGCTTGTTCGGCATAGAAATCGCGCAAGTCACGCTGCATGGAATCGAAGCGGCCATTCATCTCAGCACGGAGGCTGCCGATGGCACTGTTCAACTCGGAGCGAAGACTGCTGCTGTTGCTGCTCATCTCGGAGCGTAGACTGCCGATCTCGCTGTGCATCTCGGAACGCAAACCGCCGATCTCCGCTCGCAGATCGCTGCGAAGGCTGGAGATGTCCTGGCGGTTCAAAAGTATGCCCGCCAGGATTGCCAGTAGAGGAATTCCGACTACCAATACGTCGTGCATGGATTCGCTGCTCCTCGGCCATAGTCTACCGACAATCTTTTCACGGTTCCAACCTTACGGTTTAGTGCGCGGCCCACTCGATCTTGGTCAGATCGATGCCTTCCTTGACCATCTCATACAGCGGGCTTAGCTCGCGCAGCTTCGACACCACATCGATGAGTTTGTCGGCGACGTAATCCACCTCGGCCTTGGTGTTGAAGCGGCCCAGGCCGAAGCGGATGGAGCTGTGCGCGACGTCGTCGCCCAGGCCGAGCGACTTCAAAACATAGCTGGGCTCGAGCGTGGCCGAGGTGCAGGCCGAGCCGGAGCTGACCGCGATGTCGTTGATGCCCATCAGCAGCGATTCGCCTTCCACGTAGATGAAGCTCATGTTCAGGTTGCCGGGCAGATGGTGGTCCATGTTGCCGTTGACCTGGGTGTAGTCCAGCGCGTTTTCGAGCTTCTGGCGAAGATAGTCGCGCAGTTCGATTTCACGCTGGGCCTCGGCGGCCATCTCGCTGCCGGCGATCTCGCAGGCCGCGCCCAGGCCGACGATGCCCGGGACGTTCAGGGTGCCGCTGCGCATGCCGCGTTCATGGCCACCGCCATTTTGCTGCTCGGAGATTTGCACGCGCGGATTGCGGCGGCGAACATAGAGCGCGCCCACTCCCTTGGGACCGTAGATCTTGTGGCCAGAGAGCGAGAGCACGTCGATGTTGTCGGTCTGCACGTTGACGGGGATCTTGCCGACCGCCTGGACGGCGTCGGTGTGGAAGATGACGCCCTTCTCGTGGCAGAGTGCGCCAATCTCCTTGATGGGCTGCACGACGCCGATCTCATTGTTGGCGTACATGATCGAGACCAGGATGGTCTGGTCGTCCATGGCGCGGCGCAGCTCGTCGAGATCGACGAGACCGTCGCCCTTGACGGGCAGATAGGTGACGCGGAAGCCCTGCTTTTCGAGCTTTTTGCAGGTGTCGAGGACTGCCTTATGCTCGCTCACCTCGGTGATGATGTGATTGCCGCGCTCGCGGTACATCTCGGCGATGCCCTTGAGGGCGAGATTGTTCGATTCGGTGGCGCCGGAGGTGAAGATGATCTCCTTGGCGGTGGCGCCGATGAGCTTCGCGATCTGCTCGCGGGCCTTCTCCACGCCCTGCTCGGCCTCCCAGCCGAAGCTGTGATTGCGGCTGGCGGCGTTGCCGAAGGTGCCGGTCAGGTAGGGCATCATCGCCTCGAGCACGCGCGGGTCGAGCGGCGTGGTGGCGTGATTGTCCATGTAGATCGGCAGCTTTACACCCGCGGGCAGCGCCTCATTGGTGTGTGTAACGTTCATTCCCAGGGTTTCAGCCATGATTTTTGCTCCAAAACTTGCTCTTGCGTTTGCTTTTCTTGTTGTCATTCCCGCAGGGAACCTGCTTCACCTGCCGGTCCAGCCGAATCTTCTTGCGCTACACGGCGATCGTTACGAGCCCGCCAGCTACGGGCGTTTCCGCGGCGACCCCATCCGCCGGTTCCACCAGGTCCGCAATCCGGAGGCCGCTCAGCAGATCTTTGATCGAATCGTTGACCTTGCGCAGTGGTTCTTTGATGGTGCAGGTGCCGTGGAGGTCGCAGGTGCCGTGAATGGTGATGCAGCTGGTGATAAAAAGCGGCCCGTCGATGGCCCGGATCACCTCAAAGGCCGAGACCTCACTGGCCGGCCGCGCCAGCGCATACCCGCCGTTGGTGCCGGCGGAGGAGACCAGGATGCCCGCGCGGGTGAGGGTCTGCAGGATCTTGGCCAGCAGCTGCGAGGGGATATGGTAGGCCTCGGCGATGTCCTTGGCGGACTGCGCGCCGCAGTTCGCGTGCTCGGCCAGGTACTTCAAGGCCATCAGTCCGTAGTCCGCTTTTTTGGTCAGCCGCAGCATAGATATCCAGAAGAGCCGGCACGGGACAATCGCCCTCTCGATGCGGGCGAAACCGGATGCTTTCAGTGTACGGCGACGGTAAGGGCCATGCAATGAAGAACGGGAGGGGAAGCGCGGTTTGCGCCTGCAATCAAAAGGGCGGCCGCCCCTGCGAACGAGAAAGCTGCGCCTTTGCGCAGCCCAATCGGCTACCATCGAATCTCGCCCCTGATCTCAGTGCCTGATCTCCGCCAGTTTCGCGCCACGCCCAACCTGCTGACGATGCTGCGGTTGTTTACCCTGCCGTTTCTGGTCATCGAGATCCTCGATGCGCACTGGCGGCTGGCGTTTCTGCTGCTTTGGATCGCGGGTATCTCGGACGGGCTGGACGGCCTGATGGCGCGGCTGCTCAGACAGCACACCGCGCTGGGGCTGTACCTCGATCCGATCGCCGACAAGGCCCTGCTGAGCACGCTGTTTGTGGTGCTCACGCATGTCGGGGTGATCCCGCGCTATGTCACGGTGCTGGTGTTCAGCCGCGATCTGGGCATCCTGATCATCTCCACGCTGCTGTACATCACGAACATTTTGCGCGACTTCCGGCCCAGCTGGCTGGGCAAGGCGAGCACCGGCGTGCAGATCGTCGCGGTGTTGATCGTGATGACCGTGCAGCTGGCGCCGCACTCCGGCCTGGGTGAGCCGAAGCACCTGATTCTGCGGCTGGTCGCAATCCTGGCACCGCTTTCGGCCGCGCAATACGCTTGGACGACGCTGCGCAAGGTGCAGGCGCAGGGAGCCGAGCCGCGTCCGGTGGGCGAGGCGTAGGAGACCCCCACCTTAGCGACGATGAGACCGTCGCGAAGATGGGGCACCCAGGCTTTAGAAGATGGGGCACCCAGGCTTTAGCAACCTGATCTGGCGTGGGAAGGGTTGCGCGGCAGAGAGCCTCCGGTTACACTGACTCGTACGCAGTTTAGGCGCGTAGCTCAGTTGGTTAGAGCGCTACCTTGACACGGTAGAGGTCGTTGGTTCGAATCCAATCGTGCCTACCACTCCTCCGGCTGATTTTCTGGGTGCCGGGCCCTTCAGAATCACGATCTGGATCACGATCTGGGCTGGAGTTTGCGACACAAGTTTTGTCTGGAGAACACTTCGATGGCACAGGTATGTGAGCTTTGCGGCAAGGGACCGCAGTTCGGCAACAATATTTCTCACGCGCACAACGTCACCCGCCGGCGCTGGAACCCCAACCTGCAGCAGGTGAAGGCGCAGATCAGCCGCGGCGTCTCCAAACGCCTCAAGGTCTGCACGAGCTGCATTAAGAGCGGCAAGATCGTGAAAGCAGCGTAAGGGCAGGAAGTAGGAAGTAGCTGCTTCCTTGGCGCTTGAAACAAGTAATAAAGGCCCGGCCTGAGTCGGGCCTTTATTTTAAGGAAGGTCTGATTAAATCCGGGAACGAGCGAAAGCATACCTCAGCGGCTAAAGCCGCGTTGCTGTTACTGGATTTACGGCGGGACTAAAAGTCCCGCCCCTTCAAGACAAGACTTATTCAGAGATTCCTTAACTACTTCCTACTTCCTGTTTTACCGCTCTCCTACCATCGAGCCGTCCGGCGTGAAGCCGAGCGAGGCTGAGTTGATGCAGAAGCGCTGGCCGGTTGGCTTGGGGCCGTCGGGAAAGACGTGGCCGAGGTGCGAGCCGCAAGTGGCGCAGGTGGCCTCGATGCGGCGCATGCCGTAGCTGCGATCTTCGTGGAGCTCTACGGCGGCCGGTGAGACGGGATCCCAGAAGCTGGGCCAGCCGGAGCCTGACTCGAACTTGGTGTCGGATTTGAACAGCGGCGCATTGCAGGCCGCGCAGTGATAGATTCCGTCGGCGTGGTTGTTGACGAGCTGGCCGGTGAAGGCCTGCTCGGTGCCCTTTTCGCGGAGGATGTTGTACTGCTGGGGGGTCAGTTGCTGACGCCACTCGGCTTCGGTCCTTTCAACTTTCTTTGGGGTTGGCACGGTCCCTGCAGCGCCCTCCTTGGTGTTGTCCTGAGCGATGGCGGCGTCGCTGAGCGGACCGCCGGTTGGAATCGTCGGCATATCGTTCACCTCTGAGAGTTGGATGCCGAGTGGCTATCGTCGCGACTAACCCCGGGTGCCCCATCTTCGCGACGGTTTCATCGTCGCTAAGGTGGGCTTAGCCGCGACACTTCGTGTTCTGTACCCCAGGGTGGGCGTCCCCGAACCCACCTTAGGCGCAAAAGCGCGCCGAAGGTGGGGCACCCAGCGCCGAAGGTGGGACACCCAGTGCCGAAGGTGGGACACCCAGTGCCGAAGGTGGGGCACCCGCAGCGATGTTAATGGGGCAGGTTGGCCATGGCGATGCACTCGATCTCGACCAGCGCGCCTTTGGGCAGCGCGGCTACCTGCACGGTGGAGCGCGCGGGCGGCACGTAGTTTTCGGGCGCGAAGTGCCGGGCATAGACCTCGTTCATGGCGGCGAAGTCGGCCATGCTTTGCAGAAACACGGTGGTCTTCACCACGTCGGTCAGGGTGAGATCGACGACGTTCAGCACCGCGCGCAGGTTTTCGCACACGCGTTCGGTTTGTTCGGTGATGCCGCCTTCGATGAGGGTGCCGGTGGCGGGGTCAAGCGCGACCTGGCCGGAGGTGTAGATGGCATCGCCCACGCGCACGGCTTGCGCGTAGGGGCCAATGGCGGCGGGAGCGGAGGTGGAGGTGATGATGAGCTTCGAGGGCATACCAAGATTGTCGCCGTCAGTTGCCGTCGTGTCGATAACGCCAGAGAAACCGGCGGAAATGTGAGCCACCTATGCCCGCGCTGCTCCTAAGCGCCATCTCACAAACCGAGGTGAAGCGATGGGCATTCTGGATTCGATCGAAGGCATGGTGGGCGGACAGCAGGCAGCGGGAGGCGCAGGGGCGAGCGAACAGGGCAGGGTGGCCGGCGGATTTCTGCAGTCGGTGGGGGAGCATCCGGGCGGGCTCGGCGCGGTGATGGACTCGTTCCGCAAGCAGGGCATGGAGCAGCATGTGAATAATTGGTCGACCGGGCAGAATCAGCAGGCCACGCCGGAGCAGGTGCAAACCGGCCTGGGTGGCACGGGGCTGCTGGAACAGACGGCGCAACGTGCCGGTGTTTCGCCCGAGGTCGCGAAGGTTGCGCTGGCAACGATTCTGCCGATGGTGATGGCGCATATGACGAACGGCGGCCAGCAGGCTCCGCCGACGGGTCAGGGTGAGTTTGGCGGGATGGCGGGGTCGCTGCTGTCGCGCTTTCTGTAGCCGGATATTATTCTTCCTTTTTGGTCATTCCCGAAGGAAGTCTGCTGTTTGCACAAAGGAGAGGGCGGACCGAAGTCCGCCCTCTCCCCCCAAGCCGAAGGAGCTATGCGCGGCGGCGACGGCCGGAGCCGCGGCCGCTGCCTGAGGAGGATCTGCCGCCTGGCCGTCCGCCGGAACGCTGGCCGCCGTGGGGGCGACCGTGACCGCCATCGGAACCGCCACGCGCATGGTGTGTGGGCTGCGTATTGGCCTGCTCCTCGGCGGAGCCGCTCTTCCACGAGCGGGTTTCCATCGCGAGCAGATCGTCAATCCCGTTCACCGGCTGTTTGCTGAGGTCGATCGGCGTGTTGCGCTCTTCCTTGGCAAGATCTTTGTCGGCCACGAGCCACTCGAACTGGATCTTCAGCTCGTTTTCCAGCTTCTTGGCGTCGCGCTTTTCGAGCGGCGTGACGAAGGTGGTTGCGACTCCCTTCGCGCCCGCGCGGCCGGTGCGGCCGATGCGGTGAACGAAGTCATCCGAGGCGTTGGGCAGGTCGTAGTTCACGACATGCGCGATGTGCTGGATGTCGATACCACGCGCGGCCACGTCGGTCGCCACCAGGATGCGCGCCTTGCCGTCGGCGAAGCGCTTCAGGGCCAGGGTGCGCTGCGACTGCGAGCGGTCACCGTGGATGATCTCCACCTTGTGGCCGAGTTTTTCGAGCTTGCGCCCGATGCGGTCGGCGCCGTGCTTGGTGCGCGAGAATACCAGATAGCTGCCCTCTTCGGTGGTCAGCATCTTGTCCAACTGCGACAGCTTCTGGTCCGCCATCACCGTGTACACGCGCAGGGCCACGCGGTCGGACGGCCGTGAGGTTTGGCCGATCTCCACCCGCACCGGATCGCTGACGTAGTCGCGCACGATGTTGCGGATGTTGGCGTCCAGGGTCGCCGAGTAGCACATCGTCTGGCGATCCTTGGGCAGCGCGCCGACGATGCGGCGGATGGCCGGAAGGAAGCCCATGTCCAGCATGCGATCGACCTCATCGAGGACGAGCATATCGACATCGCCGAGCTTGACGAGGCGGCGATCGAGGTAGTCCTCGAGGCGTCCGGGCGTGGCAACCACCAGACGCGGACCGCGTTTGAGGGCGTCGATCTGCGGGCCTTCGCTCAGGCCCCCGCAGACAAGAACGGCGTCGTTCTTCAGCTGCGGGCAGATCTTGTGGTAATGCTCCAGCACCTGCATCGCGAGCTCCCGCGTGGGCAGCAGGATGAGGGCGAGAACCGGGTTACGCTGGCCCTTGAGGCTGGAGGGCTCGGAGATCTCCTCCAGCCGCTCGATCATGGGGATCAGGAAGCTGAGGGTCTTGCCGGTGCCGGTGGAGGCGGTGGCAAGAATGTCGTCGCCCTCAAGCGCGGGCGGGATGGCGCCGGCCTGCACGGGGGTGGGGGTAACGAAGCCGGCGGCGGCGAGGCGGCTTTTGAGGGAATCGGAGATGCGGAAGTCGTTGAAGTGGAGCGCGGAGGCCTCGGCGGCGCTGACGCGGCGCTCGGCCTTGACTGGCAGGGGATTCAGAATCGAATCGAGGGTGACGCCGGCGATGGCGGCGGGATCGGGCGTTCTGTGCTTTGGGGCGCTGGAATGGTCGGCGCGCTGGCCGGAGCTCTTTGAATTGTTGGATTTAGAGGAGCGGGAAGAGCGGGAGGACTTAGGGGCGGATGCTGTGTTAGGCAAAAGATTCCTTTGGTGAAAACGCGAGTGGGGCGGGACCGGCGCTCAGACGCGAGGCTGGGGTGCAGTCCCCGTAAAGGCGTCGCGCGGTCCTGGATTCAGCACTGCGATGGGTCGTTCCGTTCAAAATTCATCAAAGTTCATTGAGAAGGGAAACAAAGCACTGCTGCTGCACGGCGAGACTGATCCCGTTAGGATCGCCTCCAAGCCAGAGCAACCAACGTGCGGGGCCGTTTGAACTGCTTATGCGGCAGACGGCTCGCCCGGTGGGCGGTAATGGCGCTCGCGGTCTCTGGCCAGTTGCGGAGTCTTCGTGTTCAGCGAAGATCCACGCCTGCTCGCGGCACCCTGTACTCACAGATGAGCACAAATCGAGAATAACACAGGCTTTGCACAGTGGGCATCAAGGCTCCGGAACGAAAGTTGTACGTGCTGGCCGTATGCGATGTCCAGAGCTGCCGACTTCCGGGAAGTCACCTCCGATACGCGCGTTTTAGGGGCAAGACATCGAACGAGTGGGGTACCTGTTGAATTTGCAGCCGATATATATCACGATATGTATGCGAGGAGGTGCGCCTATGGCCCAGCTGGAAAAAGCCAGAGTCTTCATGAGCGGAAGAAGCCAAGCCGTCCGTATCCCGGCACAGTTCCGCTTCACCAGCGATGAAGTTTATATCCGCCGCGACGCCAAGAACGGCGACCTCATTCTGTCCCAAAGCCCCGGCAGCTTAGAGGAGATCTTGGCCGCGCTTGATCAGCTCGGCGTTCCTGACGACTTCCTTTCTCCGTCCGAACGCGCATAACAGCCATCCCAGGAAAGACCTGAGCTGTGACCGTGCTTCACCTGCTCGACACCAACATGGTCAGCTACATCGTAAAGCGCCAGTCTCCCATAGCGCGGGGCCCGGTTGCTGGCCCTCAAGAGGACGAGATAGCCGCCGTCTCCGCAATCCCCGAGGCCGAGATTCGCTACGGACTCGCCAAGCGGCCCGAGGCCATCTCTCTGAAAGTCCTCGTGAACGGCTTTCTGGTCATATCCAGGTCCTCCCCTGGGACGCCGGGAACCGTCCTTGCCGCTGCTCAGTTTGCCTCCAGAACGAGGACGTGCTTTTTGTGCTCGCCGGCAAGGTGCAGGAGCGCCTTATCGAATGTGGTCAACACCAGCCTTTCATGCACCGCGAGACCAAGCAGGTACGCATCTGTAACCTGTTTGGTGCCGTACAGCCTCCGAAAGAACGGGCCGCACAGCGTCTGCCAATCGGCGTTGATAGGCAGGTAGCGATAGCCCGGGTGTTTTGCGAGCTGCTTAAGAATCGCTGTCGCCTCGCTCATGGCTATCTGACCTGAACGCGGCGCGGTTGCATTGCGGAGAAATCCCGCCTCCGTAAAGGCGCAGATAGCCCATGGAAGCGTGGGAGAAGCGTAGAACCACTTCTTCGCAAGCCCATGATGGACATGGCTTCCGGTCGTCAACGCAACCAGCACATTCACATCGAGCAGATATGGAGGCGTCTTGGACAAGTTCACAAGTTCATTAGACAAGCTCATCCTCGGAGGCTTTCTTCACCATCGCCGGGGTGAGCACGTCCCCTGTCTCCGCGATTTCCAGGTAGCCATGCTCGTTCATTTTTAGTTTGGACGAAACGCTTTCCGGTGTTGGGACCTGCTCCGCGCGCCGAATCAGTTCGCTGATTGCGGCAGACAACGTGATTCCCTTGGCGCCCGCATATGCAGAGGTAAAGCTGTACACGTCCGGATCGAGATTCACTGTCATTCTCATGTTCCAATTATGCACGGAATTAAGCACCAGTGGAGCAAATGGTGCAATTTGCAAGATTGGTGCAGGGCATCCTTGATGCTTCTCACAAGGGGACTTCCGAGGACTGACCTACGTAGCGGTTCGTCTATTAGGCAAGCGGCGCGTAAGCGTCTTTTCCGCCCCGGCCGTGGCCCGTTCTGACGGCTGAGATTGGGCTAAGGCCCGCATGACCAGTTGGGGGTCATGGGCAATCACCGTGAGCAGCGCACGCGCTGCAGCCTCCGGGCTTCGACGGCCCGATTCCCAATGACGTACCGCGTCCACCGACAAGCCGAAGGCATCCGCAAAATGACCTTGACTGAAATGGAGTCTCTTTCTGAGTCCGCGAACGTCGATCGACTCCGGCAGGGTCACTTTATAGCCCTTCCGCTCCCCTTCCATGTAGGCGCGGGCTTCCGCCGTGCCCTGTGCCATCTCTTCAAACAGCTTGCTCATGCTTTCCTCCCGTAGTCCGCGAAGAAGCTCTTCGCCATCTTCGCAAGTGCGTTCTGATCTGCCTTGCTCAGGTTGCCCTTTTCTGCCTTCGCGTAAGCGGTAATGAGGAAGATGGGAAAGTCGCTGCTTCCAAACAGGTACACGATCCGTGCACCGCCGCGTTTCCCCATTCCTCCCCGACCGAAGCGCCGTTTGCGATACCCTCCGGTTCCTGGCATCAGATCGCCAGCCTCCGGATCTGATGCAATGGCAGCAACGATGTCCGCTCGTTCTGCGTCGGTGAAAAGAGCTGAAGCTGCTTTGAGGTACGTCGGGGTTTCGACGACCGTTTGCATAGTGATATTGTATGCCATTGGCATGGTATTTTTAAAAGGTATCCCTAAACCATCAATGCAGCCTTCGGGCTTGCCGCTTCGCTGCTTAGCAACCCCTTCACTAGATGAGTACAGAGAAGTCGTCTGGTGGGAAGCGATGACTGTGATGGGCTGTTTGGAAATCGTATAGAACAGCAGAACCTATGGCGAGCTACGTTTCCTTGCGCCAGAAGCCGGGTAGCTGCGCGATGTAGATTGCTTTGCTGAGGGCGGCGGTTCCGCGGGTGTACCAGCGGGCTGCGGGGATCGGCAGCTTCAAGGCCGGGTAGGTGAAGAGCCAATAGCGGAAGTTGCGGCCGTAGGCGTGGCGGAGCTCGCCGTGGGCCTCTTTCAGGCGGAGACGGTCCTTGGCATGGCCGCGGAACTCGACCAGCACGGACGGAAACCAGCGCCGCAGGGCGACGTTCAGAATGGGGCCGGATAGGTCCGGGCGGTTGGGTAATAGCCTCTGTACTACGTCGGAAAGCTGGCGGCCGAAGACACGGCCCAGCGAATAGCCATGGGCGTTGCCGACGCGGGCGGCTACCGGGCGCGTCCACAGCACGGCTGAGCGGCGGTGGTGCAGCAGCAGCGGCAGGCTCCAGGAGAGCTGTACGAGATTGGTGCCGACGAAGCTCTCCGGCGCCTGGTGCGGCAGGGTTTCGAGGCGCTCCTTATTCACCACCATGCCGCTGATGAAGGTGAACATGATGTTGACCACCAGCGCGAAGGTGTGGGCGTCTCGGACTGTGTGCACGCGGCGGTGCAGGGGGTCTGCGATGCGCTCGGCCTGGAAATCCTGCCGGTAGCCGTAGCTGGTGGCATAGACGAGATCCACCTCGGCGGGCGCACCGGTGGGTGTTTTGAGCAGGGTGAGCATCTCCGCGATGGCATTGGGGACGATGAGGTCGTCATCGCCGCACATCCAGAAGAAGCGCCCGGCGGCCTGGGCGAAGCAGAAGGCGAAGTTGGCGTCGGAGCCGATGTTGGCGGCCTGGCGGTGTGTGCGCAGGCGGGCGCCCGCCGCGCGGAAGCGCTTCTTGGCGGCGGCGATCACCTCGGGCGTGCGGTCTTCGCTGGCGTTGTCGGAGATGAAGACATCGACGTCCGCGGCGTGGGTCACGACCTGCGGCTCCAGAATGGCGAGCAGGCCTTCGAGCTGGTCGGCGCGGTTGAAGGTGGGAATGGCGATGGTCAGCAGCGGGCGGCCGGTGTCCGACGCAGGGGCAGGGGCAAAAGCAGGTCCCTCCGCTTGCACCCCAACGAGCAAAGAACGCTCGCTGGGGACCCCGCCTGCGCTACGGGATGACAACTCTTTAATGAGGGCAGATCCCTCCCCCTTCGGCAAGCTCAGGGTGGGAGATGACAATGTTTTGGGGGATGATAACTTTCCTTCCGCATTCCCCGCGGAGGACTCAGGCTTCATGCCAGATCCTCCGCCAGCGCAGGAAGGTGTATGTGCCGTAACCGAGGCCGATGATCAGGGTGCCCAGGGCGTACGCGGCGGCGATGCCGGAGGCGCCGCCGTGCGGGTTTTGCCAGCGCCCCAGCAGGTAGGCCAGCGGAGCGATGTACAGCGCGCCGGCGATGGAGTTGATCATGAACTTTTCCTGCTTGTGGGCACGCAGGTAGAGCGCCTCGGCGAAGACGACGATGTTGCCTACGGTGCCGAAAAACAGCAGCGCCAGCGGCAGCGGCGCGAGCAGGCGGCTGGCCAGCAGTACGCCGTGGGTACGCACGCCGCGCACCCCCAGCCAGGTGACGACGCTCCAGACCGCGCCACAGGCCAGCACCGCTGCCAGAGTCGATTGCCAGAGCGCGCGGAAGAAGGTGCAATCGAGCAGGTGGTACTCCTCCCGGGCGATCATGCGGCCAAAGGGGGCGGCCTTGGTGTTCATCCAGGCGATCGCCATGGAGGAGAGCGTGGCGCACACGTTCAGGCTCATGCCCATGCGGCCAGCCTCGACGGGCCCGCGGAAGTTCATCAGGATGGGGTTGAAGAGCTGCGAGGTGATGTAGCCCGCCAGCCAGGACACGGCGATGCGCCACTGAAACGGCCAAACCTCGGCGCGCCAGTCGATGCGGAACTGCGAGGTGGCGTGGCGGAGCAGCGGCAGAAGCAGGCCGCGGCGGGTCCAGACGAGCCAGCAGCCTGCGATGGCCTGGCCAAAGATCATGCAGCCCGGCGCAAACAGGCCGCGATGCAGCAGAAACGCTCCCCAGCCTAGGGCTGTGCCGGTGAGCGACTGCCGCAGCCGCGTGCGCGCGACCTCCGGCACATAGCCGCAGCCTTCGAGGAAGGAGAACAGTGGATCGATCTGGAAGGTGCAGCTGGAGGCCACCACCACCAGGAACCAGGGCCAGCCGAAATGTACGCCGCCGCCGCCGGGGCGCGCGGCCGCATGGCGAAAGAATGCAAGGCCAACCGGCACCAGGGTCACGGCCATCAGAACGCCCGCCACTGTGTACCAGCGAACAGACTTCTGCAGTACGCTGGCGAGGCGGCAATGGGCCTCCTCCGGGCCACTCACCGCGCCTTCCGGGGAGATCCGCAGATGTGCGGCCTCGTGCGAGGCCGTCTGCAGGATCACAACCGAAAATCCGAGCTCAAAGACGATCTGCAGCGCGACCAGCGAGTAAAAGGTGTAATAAAAACCCTGCTCGGCCGGGGAAAGAAAACGCGCAATCAGCGTGAGGGTGCCGACACCCGCCAGCGAGGACCAGCCGCGTGCCAGCACGGTGAAGGCGATCGCCCGATCGACTCCCAGCACCCGTGCCATGCGCCGGACGATATTCCAGAGCGGGCCGGGCTGCGCGGTCTCGGCGGGATTGGGGTCGGGGTGAGGCTGCGCCGGGGCGACGCCCGGAGCTACCGCCGCGAGGGTCCCATCGAAGAACGGCGTCTGCGCTTCGGCACCGCGTTCGATACCATCCGGGAGAACTTCGGTCGAGGGCGTGGGGGAAGGCATCCGGCGGCAGGTGGGTGGTGCCGTCGCGGCGCGGCGGAGGCCCAGCAAAGAGTTTACCAGTCACCCCGATCGCGCTTCGATCTCTCCGCTGCGACTGGCAAAAAGGGGAATTGAAAGATCTACACCTGTACGCAATTGGCTCTGGGCTGCAAGCGGAAAACATACCTAGCCAAGCGAAGAAAGGCGAACCTGGCAAAGCCAGGTTCGCCTTTCAAGCATTTGAATACTGACCGTCTTAGTGGTGGCCGCCGTGGTCCCCGCCGCCATGGAAGCCCTCGGGGTGACCTTCACCGTAAGCGCCATGGAAATCATTGCCGTGGAAGTTGTGCCAATGATCACCGGGATCGTGATAGCCGCCATGTCCTGGATAGCCGCCGTGGTAGCCGTAGCGCGGATCAAAGTCATGATTTACCGGGCCGTAGAACCCGCGCGGCCCGTGAAACCAGGGGCCTGCGCCTAGAAACACGCCGCTATTAAACCACTGCGGACCATAGTAGCCGTAGGGGGCGCAGTTGTAAGGCGCATAACCGTAGTAGCCATAGGGGCAAACAGGAGCCGGGCCGCCGATATTCACACCAAAGGAGACCTGGGCGTGGGCGGGTGCGGGGGCAGCAAAGGCCAGACCGGCAGCCGCGGCCGTGGCAAGTAGTGCATTCCGAACGGAGCGAACGTACATAACGAACACCTCTCAGTACCTATGAATGCAGATATGCGGAAAATGTTGTTCTCCGCGGCATGGTACTTCGGTGTTATCCGCGCGGGCGGGTTGTCTGCGGCTTCGAGCTTCCCCGCCTTTTTGGCGGCACGGGCTTCTTCAGCTGGGCGGCTTCGGGGCGCTCACGCTTGCGTTCGACCTTTTTCCCGGCTGCTGCGCGATTGAGTGCCTGCACCTCGCCGGTGGTCAGCTCGCGAAAGGCGCCCGGTGGGACATCGAGGGTAAGCGCCCCGTAGGCGATGCGGCGGATCTTCTCGACGTGGTGGCCGATCTCTTCAAACATCTTGCGCAGCTGGCGGTTGCGTCCTTCGGTCAAGGTCAATTCGAACCACGGATTTTCACCGCCGCGCACCTGCTCCACCCGGGCGGGCTGCGTCATGATGCGGTCGCGGCGCCCGGACTTCACCTCATTCAAGCGGCCGCGATCGATCATGACGCCGCGCCGCAGCTGATCGACGGCCTCGTTCGTGGGCTTGCCCGAAACTTTGACCAGATAGGTTTTCTCCACCCCGGCACTCGCCTTGGAGAGCCGGTTGGCGAGCTCGCCATCGTTGGTCATCAGCAGCAGGCCTTCGCTTAGGTAATCGAGCCGCCCAACCGGATAGAGGCGCGGCATCTTTTTGTGTTCGCCTGTAACCTTTTTCTGCGACTCCTGGCCGAGCAGCTGCGCGACCGTTGGACGGCCTTCAGGATCGTCGGTGGTGGTGACATAGCCGCGCGGCTTATTGAGCATGAAATAGCGCTGCGGCTCGGGGCCGTGCAGCAGCTTGCCGTCCACGCGGATGTGATCGCGCGCCGGATCGGCGCGGGTGCCGAGTTCGGTGACAATCTCGCCGTTCACCTGCACGCGGCCATCGGTGATGATCTGCTCCGCGGCCCGGCGGCTCGCGATGCCGGCCTGGGCGAGGATTTTTTGCAGACGATCGCCGCGCGGGGCTTCGTCTTCCTGCTGCGTCTTTTGCGGAATCGCCATACCTTAGCTTCCCATGAAATGCTTCCCTTGCCTTCACGAAGAGCTGGCGCGCTCAAGGGCTACACCGCAGGAGACAAGTTTCGCCCGAAAGCGAAACACCTCGGGGTAGCAGCCCCGAGGTGATCTCGACGTGAAGGAGGTGAGGCCCGATGCGACCCTTTTGGGTTCGCTACAGGCGGTTTTCACTGCAGGTTCCGGGGGAAATAGTCCTGTTCCTGCTCGTGAAAGCTTGTGAGGTGCTACTGCATTTGGTGCACTTCTAACCACAGGGCCTCTGAGCGGTTGCCGCCGTTCAGGGGCTCTAACACGTATGCAAGCCTTTAAGATCTGCCAGAGCCTGCGTACAGCTATAAGATTCTGCCATCCCCGGCTGGGATGTCAATGCCGATTTTGCGGCAGTAACGTTACGCTAACCCCGTCGATTGCGCCTGTTCATGCGCATGGTAGCTGGAGCGAACGAGCGGACCCGACTCCACATGGCGAAATCCCATCGCGAGCGCCTCGTGCTTGAGGAAGGCGAACTCCTCCGGCGTGTAGAAGCGTGCCATCGGCAGATGGTCGCGCGAGGGTCGCAGGTACTGCCCGATGGTGAGAATGTCCACCTTGCGGTCGGCAAGGTCGCGGAAGACGCCGAGCAGCTCGTGCATCTCCTCGCCCATGCCGACGATGATGCCGGTCTTGGTCACGATGGGTCCATCGGCGTGAGTGGAGGACTCCTGCTTTGCGAGTTCAAGAAAGCGCAGTGACTTCTCATACCGGCCGCCCGATTTGGCGACGCGGTAGAGGCGCGGAACGGTCTCGATGTTGTGGTTCAGGATCTCGGGGCGGCCAGCGACGACCATGCGGCGGGCCTCATCCACTCCTTGAAAATCGGGCGTGAGCACTTCCACCTGGCAGCCCGGCGCCTGGCGGCGAATCTCGCGAATCACGTTGACGAAGGCCTTGGCCGCGCCCAGGTTATCGTCGTCGCGATTGACGCTCGTGATGACGGCGTGTTTTAGGCCAAGCGAGGCAACCGCATAGGCCACCCGCTCCGGCTCGCTGTGGTCGATGGGGGCAGGTTTTCCTTTAGGCACCGCGCAGAAGCCGCAGCGCCGGGTGCACAGGTTGCCGAGCATCATGAAGGTTGCGGTTTTATGGTTCCAGCACTCGCCGATGTTGGGGCAATGGGCGCTTTCGCAGACGGTGTGCAGGTTCAGGTCACGCGCCAGCTTTTTCAGGGCATGGAAGGTCTCGCCCACCGGCGCACGGGCTTTCAGCCAGGCCGGTTTTGCCACCGGCTTGCGCGGAGCCAGGTCGATCTGCACGAGGAGGTCGGTTTGGAGCAGTGGAGCCATCGGCACTTTCATTGTAGCTCGCGGGCAACGGGCTTCGGGGGCGGGAGCGCATGGCGCGCTTCACGGAGTCAGCGCAGCCGTTCGCGGGTCTCGGGGCGGCTCAGGTAAAGAAAAAATACCAGGGCGAACAGCCCCTGGATGATGTAGGGCGTGCGGTGCGCGCGGTGAAAGCCATAAAAATATCCTGACGCCATCAGCAGGCAGCCAGCTGTTGTGATCGCCCAACCCCAGCGGCGCAGGCGCAGCATACCGAAGACGCCGACCACCATGAGCGTGCAGACACTCAGGATGCTGTACTTCGCGGTGCCCACGCCGAAGGTGTCCCGCGCGGCGGCGAAGACGTTCAGCATCGCCATGAGCAGCAGATACAGTCCGATCATGGCCATGCCGGGCAGCATGCCCTGGGCCTCGCCCGCGGGCACTCCGGGCAGGCGGCGAGCCATGAAGCCGGTGTCGGTCGCGGGCGCGGCTTTTGGATCTTCAAACCGGTTTGGAGGGTGAAATTCGTCAGGCATGGCGGCAATGAAGCTGCTAATCGTTCCTACAATGAATGCTATTCGTTGTCAGCTCTCGGTTCTTAGCCTGTCAGCTACTTCCTACTTGCTGCACCTATTTACACCGTATGCAGATACGCCAGCAGTGCGGTCATGCTGTCTCCATCAAGATAGGGTTGCGCGGGCATGAGACCGTGACCGTGCAGGATGGTGTCCGTGACGCGTTCGTCGTTGGCCGGCGCCCCGGAAGGCAGATACGTTTTCTGAAAGACACCGTCCAGTGACGGTCCATTTTTTGGAGCGTTGAAGCGCTCATAGTGACACACCGCGCAATGCGTTTGAAATGCCAAATAGCCGCGCGTCTGCTCGGCATTCAGCTGCTCCAACGGGATAGGTGGAGCGAGTTTGTGGCATCCGGCGCACAGACCCAGAGTGCCGGCGAGCAGCAGGCTCCAACGTACGGACCTCACTTGGCAGCGTCCTTGAAGATCTGCTCGGCGAGATAATTTTCAACCTTGGCCTCATCGTGCAGCATCTCGAAGTAGGCGCTCTTCAGCAGCTGGGAGCGGCTGTCATGAATCTGTTGACGGATGGCCTGCTGCACGCGGGGGTCGTTCAAATCGCGCTGCCCTGCCTGGGCTTTTTCGAGCAGCCGAAAGATCGCATAGCCGCCTATTTTTTTGGGATCGTTGGGGTCAGGGAAGGGGATGATCTCGGTGTCCTGCCCGGCCTTGAGTTTGCCAATGGCGTTGAATAATGCCGGGTTTGCTTTGAGCTGCGACTCCGGCAACGAACCCATGTCGCCACCGTTCGAATTGGTTTGCGGATTTTCAGAAAAATTCATGGCGATGGTGCCGAAGTCTTCGCCCGCATCCAGCCTGTTTTTTAGCGCCTGGATCTTTTTCAAGGCCTCCGGCGCGGAGGTTGCCTTCGAGTTCTGCAGATTGCCCGAGGTGGGCGCGGGGGCCGCAGTGACGATGATCTGCGCGAGGTGGTATTGGTTCTCAATCAGATTGAATTCGGCCTTGTGGGCGTTGTAGTACGCGTCCACATCGCCGTCCGTCACGGTGATCTTGGAGTTGATCTCCTTGTTCAGCAGCTTATCGATGGTGAGCGAACGGCGCAGGTCGTGGCGCACATCCTCGAGCGTGTGATTGGAAGCCTTCAGGCGAGCGTTGAACTGCTCCTCCGTGTAGGGCGCCTTCATCTCCTGCAGCTTGGCGTCGACCTCGGGGTCGGTTGCGGTCAGGCCGAGCTTGGCCGCGCGCTGCTCCACGATCTCTTCCACGATGAGCTCGTGAAGAATGTTCAGCTTGAGCGAGTTGGATTGGTCGCCGGTGGGCTGCTGTTGCGGATTGCTTTGCAACTGCGCGGCATACACCTTGTCCAGGTCAGTCTGCGCGATGGGCCTTCCATTTACCTTGGCAACAACGCCGGCGGTAGCGCCCTTCTGGCAGCCGGAAAATAACAGCAGCGAAGCTCCGAAAAGAGCGGTGGGGAGGAGAAGCGATCTGCGCATCAGCTGGAATCCTGCAATCTTTAGCTACTTGGCTGCGGGGAGGGCGCAACACAGTCACGTCTCAGTTTACAGGAAGGCACACTAGGGAAGGTCTGATCAAGTCAGTGAACGTACCTCAGCGGCTAAAGCCGCGTTGCTGTTACTGGATTTACGGCGGGACTAAAGTCCCGCCCCTTCACAACTAAGTCCTGCCCCTTCAAACTAAGTCCCGCCCCTTCAAACTAAGTCCCGCCCCTTCAAACTAAGTCCCGCCCCTTCAAGACTAAAGTCCCGGCCCCTTCAAACTAAAGTCCAGCCCCTTCAAGACTGACACTTATTCAGAGGTTTCCTCGCCTGCTTTATTGCGGCGTCTGCGTTTCAGCAGCCGGGGATCGCAGCGCGAAACACAATGCCGCGCCGAGCAGCGAAAGCGCGGCAATGGTGAAGAGGCCGCCGCTGAACCCATGCGTAAGATCGCGCAGGCGACCGGTGAGGAAGGGGCCCAGAAACCCGCCCACGCCGCCAACCATCGTGATGATCGCCACGCCACCGGCAGCGGCTTGTCCGCCAAGCACGCGCGTTGGCAGCGCCCAGAACGGTCCCATGATGCTCCAGTAACCCATGGCGGCAAGCGACATCGCGCACAGGGCCATGGGGAAGCTGTGGGTGAGCCCCGCCCAGGTGAAACCGATCGCGCTGAGGGCAAGGCAGCCCGCGATATGCCAGCGCCGCTCCCCGGTTCGGTCGCTCGACCAGCCGACAACGACGGTGAAGATTGCGGCGGCAACATACGGCAGCGTGGCATAGCGCGCGATCAGGCTCGCTGCCTGCGCGGACAGCATCGTTGCTTGAATCGCTGTGCTGTGCGCGCCTGCGCCGCCGCGGAGAAAATTATTCAGGATCAGCGGCATCCAGAGATTCACGGTGTAGATGCCAATCTGGTCAAGGAAGAAAATACCCGCGAGCACCCACACCACCGGGGTTCGGAAGGCGTCCCGGAGTGAGTGATGCTGCGCAGCGCCGCCGGCGTTTCGGTCTTTTTCGAGCTCGTTATCCAGCCAGCGCTTTTCGTCGTCGCTCAACCACTTCGCGTCGTCGGGCTTGTCTTTGAGGATGAAGAGCACCGAAAATCCGGCGAGAAATGTTGGGATGCCTTCAACCAAAAACAGCCATTGCCAGCCGTGCAGATGGCTGCGGCCCTCCAGCTTCAAAAGGGCGCTCGCGATGGGAGCGCCCACGACACCGGCAATCGACGTAGCGGTCATGAACTTCGCGACGGCACGCGCCCGTTCGCGGGAAGGGAACCAATAGGTGAGATAGAGGATCATGCCGGGGAAGAAGCCGGCTTCCGTTACGCCCAGCAGAAAGCGCATGATCTCAAACGAGTGCGCGCCGCGTATGAACATCATTGCGGTGGCGACGACACCCCACGAGATCATGATGCGCGCGATCCAGTGCCGTGGACCGAACTTCGTCAGCAGCAGGTTGCTGGGCAGATCGAACATGGACGAGCCGAGAAAGAACAGGCCCGCGCCGAGACCATACACGGTATCGCTCAGGTGCAGGTCGCGCTTCATCTCCAGCGCGGCGAAGCCAACGTTTACGCGGTCGAGATACGCAAGGATGTACAGGAAAAAGATGTACGGGATCAGCCGCCACGCAATTTTGGAGAAGACCTTGGCGCCGTCTACGGGCGCGGCGTTCGCTGGCGGTGGCATCGTAGCTTCGGATGCTCGCGAATCTGTGGAGATGGAGAAAATTTACCTTTCTTTCTGTCATTCCCGAAGGAAACCTGCTGTTCGCTCGGGCAGTCGAGGCGCTTCCCGGCAGAAAAGCAGATCCCCTCCGGGGATGACAAACAAAAAGGCTGACATACAGAGCGGATGACAATAAAACTGAGCTAATCTAAAGCTCGCCCAGCTCTACAGCACACACGCTGCTGATAGCTTCAATGGCCCGCAGCTGCTCCACCACTGTTTGCAGCGCTCCCTGCGATGCGCTCTCGATGCCGTCGAGCTGAATCACCGCTACGGCGTGCATGCCCGGCTTGCCGCCCTCCGGTCGTTTGCGTCCCAGCGCGAAGTTGGCGATGTTCAGCTGCGCCTCGCCGATTACGGTGCCGATGCGCCCGATCACACCGGGCACATCGTTGTTGCGAATCACAAGCAGCGTGCCCGCAAGCTCCGCTTCCACATCGATGCCGTCATAGCGCATCAGCCGCGGTGAGCCTCCATGCAACACTGTTCCAGTCACGGCGGAGTCACCCGCCGCGGTGTGGGCGATGAGGCGGAGCGTGTCACCCACACCGCCGGGGGCGTACTCGCGCTTGTTCTCCTGCAAACGAATTCCGCGTTCAGCCGCAACGGCCGCCGCATTGATGCGATTGACGCCTTCAGAGCTTCCCAGCAGGCCGGCGATCGCGGCGTTGCGGATGAGGTCTGTCTTCAGGTGCGCGAGGCGGCCGTTGAAGTTCAGCGTGAGGCTATCGATGGTACGCCCGTTTTCCGCAGCCATCGTATGGGCAAGAAATTGCCCGAGCCGCGCCGCCATTTCGATGTACGGCGAAACCTCGGCGTACTCTTCCTCGCTGAGTGAAGCGACGTTGACGGCGTTCTGCACAACGCCGAGCTTGAGGAAGTCGCGCACCTGGTTGGCCAGCTGGATGCCGATGGCCTCCTGTGCTTCATCCGTGGAGCCGGCGATGTGCGGGCTCAGCAGCACGCTGGGAATGTCGAAGTAAGGCGAGTCTTTGAGCGGCTCATGGCGGAAGACATCCAGCGCGGCACCCGCGACATGCCCGCTCTTGAGTGCGTCGACCAAAGCGTCATCGACGATCAACTCACCGCGGGCGCAGTTCACGATCCGCACACCGGGTTTCATGATGGCCAGCGAGGTTTTGTTGATCAGGCCTTCGGTCTGCGGCGTCAGGCCCACGTGCAGCGAAAGAAAATCGCTTTCTTCAAAGATCTCGTCGATGGGCACCAGTGTGACGTCGTTTTCGCGCGCAATCACGGGAGCGACAAAGGGGTCATACCCGATGAGGTTCATGCCGAAGGCCTTCGCCCGCCGCGCGACCTCGAGGCCGATGCGCCCGAGACCGACGATGCCCAGCGTCTTGCCGCGCAGCTCCGTGCCCTGCAGCGTTTTCTTATCCCACTTGCCTTCGTGCATGCCTGCGTTCGCGCGGGGGATGGAGCGGCACATGGAGATCATCAGGCCCAGCGTAAGTTCGGCGACGGCGACCGCGTTGGCGCCGGGTGTGTTCATTACGACGATGCCGCGCTTTGTGGCTGCGGCGGTGTCGATGTTGTCCACGCCCACGCCCGCGCGGCCGATCAGCCGCAACTTGGGTGCGTGGGCGAGCAGGGCGGCATCGGCCTGCACGGCCGAGCGCACGATCAGCGCATCGGCGTCGGCGAGTGCGGCGGGGAGGCCTCCAGTGGGTATCTGATCGGCGGTGATGACCTGCCAGCCGGCTTCGTTTTTCAAGAGGGCAAGCGTGGCAGGTGAGACCTTTTCAGCGATGACGATCTTCAAAGGAACTCCGGGGCGCAAAGGCGCGGTTCGTTCAGTGTAGCCGGACGTTTCGCGTTGTCTAAGATGATTCAACCACCTTGCGGGTGCCCCATCTTCGCGACGGCATCATCGTCGCTAAGGTGGGCTCGGATGCTCCGGTTCTGGTGCTCACTAGCCGCGTACCCGGACCCACCTTAGGCGCAAAATGCGCGCCGAAGGTGGGGCACCCTCGGCTCCATGCGGCGGAAATCCTTGCGGCTACGAATGCTTTAAGGCGTCGATGTAGCTTTGATCGAGGCCCTGCATCAACTGCTTCAAGGTCATCAGATCGAGCATGTTGACAGCTGTATCGCGGAGCATGCCGTTGTATTCGATGTCAGGAATTTTCTCGAAGTTTTCGCCCTGGGCGATGATGGGGGCGAGGAGCTCTGCCTGTCGCGTCACAAGCCGCACCATCTGTTCGCTTACGGTCGTTTGCAGGCCATATACGTCCGCATCATCCCTTACCTCTTTGTAAGGCATGTACCCAAGTGCGCCGCTGTCGCGCGCGGTACGCCAGGCCGCATCGTGCAAATCGGCAAAGGTCCATTGAAAGCTGATGGACTGCCCATGCGCGTTCGGGTGAGTTTGCATGTAGCGCATGGCTTCCAGTCCATGCTTCGCGAGGTCGGATTCCTTGTCGACC
The DNA here is from genome assembly GCA_965276885.1 of Granulicella sp. Classification (GTDB taxonomy): domain Bacteria; phylum Acidobacteriota; class Terriglobia; order Terriglobales; family Acidobacteriaceae; genus Granulicella. Next base: position 1,604,645 of record OZ255702.1, read on the forward strand.
GCAGCGATGTCCTTCTGAATGGCTTCGTGGTTCCCTTGGAGCTCCTGGCGGATGTTTTCACGCGCCTCGGTGACAATGTGCCGGTGATGCACATACTCCACCAGCCCTTCCAGCATGAGCGCGATGAACAGGCCGACGGTCATGATAGCGACATGCGTCAGCGCATCGCGCCAGCTGTGCACGGGTTCTTGTGGCGGATGAACGTCCATGGCCGCAGTCTATTACGGAGCCCCCTGCTTTATGGCAGCGGATACAGCTGCAGCTCCGGTATCGGAAAATCCTTATGGTTATCTGTGATGAGCGTAAGTCCGTGCTCCAGGGCGGTCGCGGCGACGATCATGTCGGGCCAGTGCAGCGTTCTGCCCTGCCGTGCGTAGCGGCCTTTGAGCGTCCCGGCCAAGCGAGCGATGTTGCAAGTGATGGCGTGGCAATGGAGGCTGTTGAGAAGAGCCTCGGTTGCCGGCTCCTCGCCTGGGCGTATGCCGGCATGGATCTCCGCGACGTTGATGGCGGCGGTGGTCAAGGCATGGCCTTGTTGAACCAGTTCAGCCAGCAACGCGCGGCGGTGATTCCTGGAGCGCAGCGCGTCGATTAACACTGTCGTGTCGAGCAGAAACCTCACTCGCCCGCTGTCTCCGCGGCTGCCTTGGGATCGTCGCGCCAGCCCTCCTGGCGCAGCGAACGCACCCAGGCGTAGGTGCCGTTCGCCAGCTCAGGATGGTCCTCATCCTTCCAGGCAGGTGTGTCATCTTGCAGGAACTGCAGCAGCCGCCGCCGCCGCACCTCGGCCTCGGCGCACTCGACCAGGAAGGCGCTGCGGCCGCGAGGCCCGACCAGGGCGTCGATGTGTTGCACCAGGGTCTCAGGCAATACGATGTGTGCTCTTTGTGCGCCCATAGCTTCCACCCACATCCATGGTGACATGAAAATGCGAACCGGTCCAGCGCTATCCTACAACGGGACGCTGGTTGTTCCATTGTGTCAGATCAGCGTCCAGTGGGTGCGGCTGCCGGGGTTGAACCTGGAGCGGCGGTCGGTGTCGGCGCGACATAGGGCGGCGGCGGTTGTACGCCTGCCACGCGCAGCGCCTGGTCGATGATGCCGTACAGAAACTCGAGTGAAACAGCGCCGTCGATCTTGTCGCCATTGATGAACAGCGTGGGCGTGGAGTCGATGCCGAGCGAGGCGCCCAACTCTTTGGATGCGTTCACGGCGGTGGCATCCTGCTTGGCGATGCAGGCGTTCAGCTGGGTCATGTCGAGCTTGCGAAACTGGCCCTGCTCGCGGGTTACCGCGTCGAGCTGTTCGGTTGCCCGGGCGAGCGTCTTATCAGCCTTGGGGTTCTTGGGATCGGCGCCCATCTCGCCCGCATGGGCGTGGATGTAATCCACGGAGGTCCAGTAAGCAGGCGTGGATTGCGCGCCGAGGCAGTTCGTATCGACGGCGGCGCGCATGGCCCAGGGATGCTGCTCGATGGGAAAATCTTTGTAGACGATATGGACTTTGTCGCCGTAGCGCTCGGTGAGGGCGGGGAAGATCGCCGCGTGGAGGCGTGCGCAGTAGGGGCACTCCAGATCATCAAAGCCGACGATCTGTACGGGAGCGGAGGTGGGGCCGCCGCGGGCGGGGCGGCCGGCGCCCGAGACCAGCGTTTTGGGGTCGGCGGAGATGTCGAACTTGGTGAGCTGCGCGAGGGTTTTGCCGTCGCGCGAGAGCAGAAAGGTGATGGGTCGCGAGGTCCGGCCGGAGTTGGCCACCGTTACGAACACGGTGTCGTATCCGGGGAACTCCGAGGGTGTGCGGCCGCCTACGTTCACGGTCGATTCCGGCGGCAGACTGGCCTTTTGGCGCAGCTCTACCTCGATGCGGCGCGCGAGATCGGGCGAAAGCGGGGTGCCCGCCTGCGCGGCTACGGCAGGGGAAGCGGTGCTGCCCGGGGCGGGTTGCTGGGCGCGGCAGCCGAAGGTGGCGAGGGCGGAGGCGAGGAGAGTGAGCGAGGCAAAACGGGCGAAAACCACGATAAGTTGATTATCGCAGAGCGCATGAAGCTGGGTATGGCTCTTCACAAAGCAGTGTCCGCGGGAGCGGCACGGGCGTTATGATGTGCGCATGGTCACTGTGCACATCTCGGAAGCTGAGGCGGTTCGCGATTTTGCGAGCTTGCTGGCTCGGGTGCGCGCGGGCGAAGAAGTAGTGATTGAGGCGGGGACTTCGCCGATTGCCGTACTTCGCGCGGCAGACCCGCCGCGCAGGTCTATTTCAGAGTCCATTGCTGTAGCGGAGTCGCGCTCCAAAGAGTTGGGATATGCGCCAGTGATGGGTGCAGAGTTCGCCGCCGACATGCAAGAGATCATTGGTAACCGAAAACCTCGCGTTTCGGCATGGGATTGAGTCTTGAGTTTCATCCTGGACACCAGCGTTCTGATTCGAGGCGAAAGGCGAGGCGACTCGGTTGAAGACATTCTTTCTCAGGTGCGTGTCGCGCATGGCGAGAATGACATAGCGCTATCGGCGGTTAGCGTAGTCGAGCTTACGCACGGCATGTATCGCGCCAGAACCGAACAGGACCGCCAGCGTCGCAGCGTTTTTGCTGAAGGAATTTTCCAGGCCCTGCTCGTTTATCCAGTCTCGTTCGAGATTGCGCGGATCGCGGGCCGGATCGAAGGAGAGCAGGCCGCCAAAGGGAACGTCATCGCCTTCGAGGATCTTGTGATCGGAGCTACCGCTCTCCGATTTGGCTTCGGGGTCGTCACGCTCAACATGCGTCATTTCGAGCGCATTCCCGGTTTAAATGTCGTTACTCTCCCCTGTTAGGGGTCAAACAGCCATTCGGTGCGTTGAGGGGGGTCAAAACAGCCGTTCGGTGCGGCGGATGTTGCCCGCGCTGCCGATGTTGGCCAGCGTGAAGTTGAAGCGATAGGAATTTTCGTCGCGTACGGTGCCGAGATTGAACTTGCGGTACTCCACGGCGAGGCCGCAGCAGTTCCAGTTGTAGCTGGTCTGCAAGGCGGCGTACTGCACGTTTCCGCCGATCAGATCGAGTCCGACATTGGTTCCGACCGCCAGACCCGGCTTAGAGGGTATGCCATAGCCGACCAGCAGGCGCAGCTGCGAAAAATTCGATACCGGCGAGGTGATCAGCGACGGGTTGGAAGTGGTGTCGATGACCTCCGTGGCGAAGCGGCCCGGCGCATTCAGGCGGGCGTAGGAGACACCGCCGAAGACCGAACCCGCGTGCGCGTCAAGGTAGACGTTGGAGGAGGTGAACTTGCCGGCGCCGGTGTCGTAGTCGAAGTCCCATTCCGCATCGGTGTGGCCGGAGGTGCGTACGCGCAGGCGCGAGAGCAGCGGCGAGATGTTGCGCGGTTCGGTGAGGAAGGCGATGCCGGAGAGCGACAGCGTGGACTCGAAGAGATTGCGGCGATGGAGAAGCACGGCATGGCCGAAGGTGGGATCGAAGAAATAGCGCTGCGTCAGCCGCCAGCTGACCAGCGGTTGCTGCGCGGTCCCCGTGGCGGGCGCACAGCGCGAGGCATGGCGGCCATGGGTGCGAATGGGCGTGTCCGGCGCGCCCGAGGAGGGAACGGCGATGCCGTTCGCGTCGGTGGAATCGGCCGCGGAGGGTGTAAGGACATCGGGCACCGTCTCCTCGGCCTCGGCCATGTTCTCCTGCGTGACGGCGGAGGCGTCGGGGGTGGGAAGTTTGCCCCCGGTTTCATTCTGGGGATTGACCCCCTCCGCCGCCGTGGTGGCGGGTGCCGCGACCGCCGCCGCGGGGCAGTTGGGGGGCAGATGCCATGCCGCTTTGGGCCGGGGACGGAAGTACAAATGCTGCGTCAGCCCGTACTCCAGCCCGTCGGTGTCGCTGACGAGATCCGATTCGTCAAAACGCAGCACGCTGAGAAAGTTATCCACGCCGCGCACGTCGCGATAGGTTACCTCCGGCGCGACAGTGTGGCGCAGCTCTGTGCCGAAGAACCTCTGCAGCTTCTCCGGTACGGCGAAGGTACGCTCCACGACCGGCGGCCGAACCTCGACCTTCATCTCCGCGTCGGCGCGGTTGAGGGATTGGGTGAGCTCCACGGGCGCGGCACCGGCGGAGTAGGGCGTTTGTCTCGAACGCGAGTAGAAGGTCTCCCGCGCGGCGACGCTGCCGAGCACACTCCAGCCAGCGAAGTGAACCGGCAGGCTGAGCTCCGGACGCACATCGAAGCGCTCGACGATGCCGGAGGAGGTGAAATCCGGCTGGGAGCGCTTCAAGCCGGCCGCCGAGGCGTCCACGGTCCACAGAAAGGGCGTCCCGGCGATCCTTCGGTCGACGCCGAACAGATCGAACGAGGGCACATGCAGGATGTGCACCTGCTCGCCGAGAGAGGCGCCGATAGGCACTTTTTTCAAGCCCTGATAGCGTTCGAAGCGGCCATCCAGCGACCAGCCGTCCGTTTGGTGCGTGACATAGGCGACCGAGGTGATGTCGGAGGAGACCGCCTGGTTGAAGTTGTCGGTGAAGGCTTCGCGATAGATGTAGGAGCTGAGGTATTCCCCATCGCCTACCAGACGGGTGTTGGCGGAGAGCTGGCGACGGAAGGCCGCGGTGAGGTCTTCGCCGCCCTGGTTCACGAAGATTCCGTTGCTGGCCGTGTAGCCGCGATCCTGCAGCGCGGAGAAGTGCACGGTGTCGAAGTTGTCGCTCAGGCCCTTGTAGCGGAAGGTGCCGGACTCGGAAAAGCCCCGCAGCGAGTAGTAGATCGTGCCCAGGGTGAGGTCAGCGGAGCGGCCGAGGACGAGAAACGCCTCCTCGCCGATGGTGACGCCCTTGGTGCTCGAATCGCCCAGCACTGGGATGAGCAGGCCGGATTGCCGTTGGTCGCCGCCCGCCGGCGTGGTGAGGTACGGCAGGTAAAGAACCGGCAGGCCGAGCAGATGGAAGACAGAGCTGGAGGCCTGTGCGCGTCCGCCCGCGATTGCGAAGCGGCCCGAGGAGAACAGCCAGTCGGGCTTGGGCAGCAGGCAGGAGGTCACGGTGCCGTCGTAGATCGTGTAGCTCTCCGGGCCGGTCTTCTCGACGATCCGGCCGGTGAACAGAAACGGGTTGGGACTCTCAAGCCCCAGGGGCGTGGTGACGCCGGGCACGCGCTCGGTCTGGTTGTGCAGACCCACCGAGCCCGAAGCGTCAAAGAAGCGGCCGACCCCGGTACGCACGTTGTAGGTGCCGTGCGAGGCCTGGATGTACTCGTCGTTGTCGCCGCCGGAGACGCGCAGGTGGCCTTGGGCGACGAGCTCTCCGGTGGCCTTGTTCAGCTGCACGGAGTCGGCGTGGATGTGGCGGTTGCGGAAGGTGATCTCGACATCGCCGGCAAGCAGGTACATGTCTCCGTGTTTGGATTCGGTGTCGCTGTCCGCGACGATGTGATCGGGGTTGGCCTGTGGCAGGGGGACCGCGAAGGGAATGGAGTCCAAATCCGGCAGGTCCGGCAAGGGGGTCGGCGAAGTGGTTTGGGCGGTTCTTGCCAGTCCTGGGGCGTCCGGGGTTGCCGCAATTCCAGCGGATTGTCCCCCCAGTGCCTTTTTCGTTACTGCCTGTGCAGCGAGAAGTGGATGACCGGAGGGGAGGGCAATGGTACTTATGAACCACAGGAGAAGCCGCAACGCAGGAAGATGCCGCCGGCGCAGGTCCGGGGTCCGCTTGCCTGAATGGGGCGCCCGCTTGCCGGAATGCATTGATGAGCGGCCTTCCACAGATGCAAGCTTAGACGAACCGGACCTCCCGTAGATTGAGAAGAGGTCCCGGTGGTGGGGAATTGGGGAGCGGAACAGGTGAGCATGAGCAGTGCCGTGCAGATGGAAGAGGCAGAGCCGGGCGTGTGGCAGGCGACAGGAACGGACGGCGCGGCCAACCTGCAGCAGGTGGCGGCGGAAAGACTGGCGGCGCACCGCAACCGGCGTGCCTCGGTGGCCGCGCAGGAGGCCGAGCAGGAGAGCCGTGCCCGCCAGCATCGGGAAGCCGTTGCGCAAGCCCAGCGCGATGGTCTGCGCCGTGGGGCGTCAGTCGTTCGCGATGCCGTGAAGACACGTTTCGAGCGCCGCGAAAGCTATCGTGAGTTTCTGGCCGCCGAGGCCGAGCGGGCCATCTCGCAGGCCCAGGCGGAGGCCGATGTGGCCGCCCGGTCCGCCCGCGCCGTCGCTGAAGCTCAGATGCAGCTGCTGGACGAGCTGGACAGCGTCAACCAGCCCGAGCCTGGACCGCGCGAGTACGCCTTCGCGCAGGCCGATGCCGAAGCGCGCGGCGAGCTGGCCCATGCGCTGGCCGACATCGTCATGGGCGCCAAGGAGCTGATCGCGGAGCCGCCGATGCTGACGGTTGTGGACGCCTCGCCGCAGGGGACGATGACGGAAACCGAGGCCTACCCCGAGCCGGCCATCCGGGAGATCTCGGCGTCCGGGCTCACGGTGCGCCTGTTTGAAGACATGCCGGCGCCCGCGCCCCGGCCGGAGGAGCTGAGTGCTCGACACGGCGCCTATCCCGTGGCGATGCGGGGACTCTTTGAAGCGGAGTCCGCGGACGACCTCCATGCGCTCGAAGAGGAGATTGCCTTTCGCCGCGCGCCGGAGTTCCCGGCCCCCGCTGCCATCGAGCAGCAGAGCATCCCCGGCAATCTGATCGAGTTTCCGCGGGAGCTGGTCGCGCCGCGCCGCGCACGGCCTCGCCTGGCCGAGGGCCCGCTGCGCGACGAGGGCGGAGAGCCGCAGCTGCGCATCTTCGAGGTCGATGCCATGCAGCTGGATCCCGGGCATGAGGCGGTCGACCCGCAGGCGATTCCAGGATGGCAGGGGATGCTGCTCGAAAGCGCCACGGTCGAGGAGATCCTGCCGGCCATCGAGATCGAGGCGCAGATCTCGCTGACCCCGCAGACCGCCTCGCTGGAGCGGCGGCTGATGTCGGCCGCGGTCGACGCCTGCCTGCTGGGCGCGGCGTGGCTGGGCGCGGTGGCGGTTGTGGCCGAGGTCTGCGGTTCCGCCCTCCGTGGCCTCACGCTGCCGATGCTTGCGGGAACGGCGTTGGGTTCGCTGGGGCTGTTTGCCGTGATCTATCAGGCGCTGTTTTTCACGTTCGCCGACAGCACGCCTGGCATGCGCTGGGCGCGCATCGGGCTGTGCACCTTTGGCGATCGCAATCCCACGCGCCGCGCCATGCGCCGCCGCATCCTGTCGATCCTGCTGGCGGCGTGCCCGCTGGGACTGGGCCTCGCCTGGGTCTGGATGGACGACGACCGCATGGGCTGGCATGACCGCATGAGCCGCATGTACCAGCGCGCCTACTAGGGCGAAAACCTTCGGGTCACGCCCCTCCTCTTGTTGTCATTCCCGCAGGGAATCTGCGGTGCCTTTCTTGCCGCTATACGCCCTGAGCGCAGTCGATTTGCGTTATCGTCCGATCAAATCGGCCGCCCGCACTCTGCGCTAAAGTGACTTTAAGGAGAAAAGCACCGCCCCGATGCCTTCCCGCAACCGCACCTTCGGCCTCATGCTTGGAACGCCGGCGTTCGCGCTGATTCTCCACGCGGCGGTTGGGCCGCCGGCAAGGGCTGCCTTCGCACCCCAGACGAGCCCCAGCCCTGACCCCGCCGCGTTCTACACCACCCGGGTCCAGCCGATTTTTCAGGCCAACTGCTACCGCTGCCATGGCGGGTTCAATCACCGCGGCGGCTTGCAGCTGGACAGCCACGCCGGGCTGATGCACGGCGGTCACGATGGAGCCGTGATCGTGCCGGGACATCCGGAGCAATCGCTGCTTGTAAAGCTGATCCGGCATGAGGGACCTCCGGATGACCCGATGCCCATGCCGCCCAAAGCCAAGCTCTCCGATGCGGATATCAGCACGGTGGAGCAGTGGGTGCGCGCCGGGGCGGGGATGCCTCCGGATGCTCCCAACCATTAATCAGCCGATCAATCAGTCGATCGGCGGCATCACGATTTGGTTTGCTTTCACGGAATTGCTTCGTCTGTGTTGCAAAACGCGACAGAAACGCTATGGACATCACGCTTTTGTTTCCCGCCGGAACCCAAAGCGCTACTTACAGCCCCCGGGCGGGTTGACTAATCTGAAAGGGCTCCGGCGGCTTCGCGGCCTCCAAGACAACTGATCGATGATGACCCTCCGGCGTAGGCCCACGCGCGCGTCCCGCACCATCCGCCGGCTTGCGGTCAGCGCGCTTCTACTGGCGCTTGTCTGCTCGGCCCCATCTGCTTCGGGTACCGCGTTGGCGGGGACACGTTCCCGCACCCATAGGACCTCCCCCACGGCGCCGCCGCCCCCAAGCTTCGTCGAGACGGGCACCGCGCACGGGGCAAAGAGCCGCAAAGGTTCGGCACGGGGCAACGCCAAAGCCACAGGACGTCCGGCAGGCTTGCGGGGCGGCGCATTCCGCAGTGGCAGCGACACACGCGCAGGGAAGGCATCGCGGGAGAGGTCCAGGCGCGTCGTGGTGGCAGAGCAGTCGTTCCCAGTGCGCCACGCCGTTCATGACAGCTCCCGCGGAGAACGGGTGCTCGCCCACCAGCACACAACGCCGTACCTATTGGCGCATGGCCGCCGCGAATACGCCCGCTCCTTTGCTGCACAAGGATCCGGCAAGGCTCGCTGGGGTTCACAGTTCGCGGCGATGCGGGCGAGCGCTCCTCCACTCCGCTGGCAGTCACCCGCTTCGTACGCCGCTGCCTCCGGCTTAGCGGCAACCGCGGCAGGTCGTGGAGCGACAGGGGCGCCCTACCGAGTCCCCCGCAATGGCGATACACACTACGGCGGCCAGGAGATCGCCTCCGACGCGCCGGGCGCGGCGTACGCCGAGGGCACCGCGCATCCGGAGGGCGATGAGCGTCTACAGATGACGGAGGTCGGGGGGACAACCGTCGCCATCGGATCCGGGGCCGTCCTGGTCGCGCCGGCCTCGCGCCCCCAGCCTTTTCCCGCCCCGCCCTCCCAGGCACGGGTTTTGTCGGGGTTTGGCAGCGAGGTTGCGGTGGCTCCCGCCGATCCAGGTACGACGCGGCGGCGGAATCACCCCGTCGGCGCGGAGACGCTGCCCGGCCTGACGCCTCCTCCGCCTCCCGCGACGCTCGAAGAGCGCTTTGACATCACCTCGGCCGCCGTCAGTCCGGCGGTGCTGCCGGAGATCTACGATCGCAATGGCCGGCTGGTCATGCCCGCGCCGCTTAAGGGATCGCGCGAGGTGCTGGTGCACCAGAACACGATGGCGAACAACGATGGACTGGAGCGCATTCAGGATGACGGCGAACTGGACCGGCTGCGCGCCAATCGTGAGCTGGTGGGCTTTCCGGCCATCGACGGCCTGCACGTAAACGATGCCCTGCCGTACAACCGGCGCTATGCCCGGCCCTGGACGGTGCTCTTCGCGAGTGATATCGCCCGTGACTTCTTCAACCGCTTCCACGAGCCCATTTATGTAACCTCAGCCGTGCGCACGGTGAGCTACCAGGCCCGGCTGCAGCGCGTAAACGGCAACGCCGCGGCCACCGATGGCGATGCGGCATCGCCGCACCTCACCGGGCAGGCGATCGATCTCGCCAAGCGCGGCATGAGCTCCACGCAGCTGGCCTGGATGCGCGCCTACCTGATGCCGCTGATGGACTCGGGAAAGATCGATGTGGAGGAGGAGTTTCACCAGGCCTGCTTCCACATCAGCGTGTATCGCCGCTATGCGGGCGGCCGCCTGCCTGCGCATGAGGTCGCCCAGGTCCGGCCCGGTGGCGCCAGCAACGCGCCGGAGCCTCTCCCGACCGGTGGCGCTTCGTCGGATACCTATTAATCCATTTGCGGGGCGGGTGTGAGGCTGTTTCGTTGTCATCCCGTTTTCTGTTTGTCAGCCCGAAGCGCAGCGGAGGGATCTGCTTTTCGTCACGCCTCTACACCTCAGGAGCTTGGCAAAAGCTGCGCATTTCAGACGAAAGCTAGAGCGGTTTCATGTAGCTATAGAGGCGTCATCTCGACCGGAGCGAAGCGGAGTGGAGCGACTGTCTGGTTTGTCAAGAGCCAAGGGCGGGGTTCATGAGGGGGTTGGGGCGGCAGCGGCGGGCCACGCGGCCCGCACGTCGCGAGCCTTGGCGTTGAGCCGGACCAGCAGCTTGTGGGCGAGCGCGACGCGGATGACCTTTTTGGGTTTTCCGGCCTCCGCGAGGCGCTGGTGGAAGCGGGTGAAGTCGGGTTCGTGGCGGCGCACCAGCTCGGCGATGACGAACAGGATGGAGCGCACGCCCGCGCGGCCGCCGCGCACCCCGCGATGGCCGCGGCTTTTGCCGCTGTCGCGGGCCATGGGCGCGAGCCCCACCAGCTTGGCGATGGCCTTTCCGTCCAGGGTGCCGATCTCGGGCAGCTCGGCGGCCAGCCGCGCCACGGTGCGATCCGCGACGCCCTTGATGGAGCGAAAGGCCGCATCCAGCTGCTGCCACAGCGGGTCCTGAGCGATCAGGGCGGCGATCTCCTCCTCCAGCGCACGGATCTGTTTCGCCACCAACGCCAGCAGGGCGGTGAAGCCCTCCTGCACCGCCGGCTCGGTGACCAGGCGGCGCTGATTGCGCTGTGCCGTCTGCACCGCGACCAGCTGCTGCAGCCGCGTCACCAGCGCCCGCAGCTTCAGGTGGGCAGCGTTCGGCAGCGGGGTGGGCGCCACGCCCCGGGCCGCGGCAAAGGCGGCGATCATGCCGGCGTCGATCCGGTCGGTTTTTTCCAGCGCCCCCATGGCCTCGGCGAAGCGGCGCACCGCGCGCGGGTTGACCACCGCCGAAGCTAGCCCCTCGGCCCACAGCAGGCCAAAGGGCAGCCGCTCATAGCCGCCGGTGGCCTCCATCACCACCAGCTCCACGCCGTGTTGGCGGCAAAAACCGGCCAAAAGACCGATTCCCTCCGCGCTGTTGGCGAACTCGCCCTCCGCCCCGGCAGCGCCGATGCGGGCATACAGGCTCGACGACGCAACATCCACTCCACAAATGATCTGGGCCACGCTAAAACCTCCCCCTTGTTCCTGCGATCTGGGCCACGCTAACCTGTCTTGTACATGCGACTGAGTTGTCCAGCGACTGTTCGGTTGTATGTGACCAACGGCGGCGCGGCCCAACGCTCCACTGCGGCTGAAACCGGAGAGACCACGGGCGCACGCCGCCGCTTGAGGGACTCGCCTGCAGGCGAGTCCCTCATCCAGCATCTTCACAGAAACATGCTGGTGTCTTCCTTGATACAAGAGACCCCCTGTATTTTGTTCGCGGCTACACGGAGTCTGGCGGAGCGCCGAACGAAATACAGGGGTTTCTCCACTCTGCAGACGATGAAACTGTCTGCTCCGGTCGAGATGACACCTCTATACCAACACGGAAAACGCTTTAGTCAGGGGCATCGATTGGAAGAGAACGGAAAAAGCAGATCCCTACGGGATGACAAACCAAAAAAGGGAGACATACACGCCAAACAAGAAAGAGACAGGCACGCCAAGCAGGATGAGAACCCAAAACAGGAGAGCCTTCACTGAAAGGCTCTCCTGTTTTTACAGCAGCAGCCGTACGCAAATCTTCATAACTTCACTCAAACCGTCATGACTTCCTTTTCCTTGGCCTTGAAGAGATCCTCGACCCGTTTGATGTGGCCGTCGGTGAGCGCCTGGATCTCTTCGTTGGCGCGCTTTTCGTCATCGGCGGAGATGAGCTTGTCCTTCATCGCCTTCTTTACCTGCTCGTTTCCATCGCGGCGTATGTTGCGCAGCGAGGTCTTGTGGTCCTCGAGCGTCCCGGCGAGGCGTTTGACGGCGTCGCGGCGGCGCTCCTCGTTCATGGGCGGAATGGGCACGCGGATGATCTTGCCGTCGTGCATGGGATTGAAGCCCTGGCCGGAGGTGCGGATCGCCTTTTCGATGGTGCCGACAAGGTGCACCTCATAGGGCTGCACGGTGATGGTCTGGGCCTCGGGCGTGCTGAGCTGCGCGACCTGTGAAAGCGGGGTGTCGGTGCCGTAGTATTCCACCGTGATGCCGTCCAGCATGTGGACGGAGGCGCGGCCGGTGCGCACACTGAGCAGGTGCGCGCGGAAGTCCTCGACGGCTTTATCCATGCGCGTCTGCAGCCCTTCGTATACACCCTTCAGCCCTTCGATGTTGACCATTGCCGTTGCCATCCTGCACATCTCCTTTGCCTTGCCGATTCTACAAGCTGCACGGAAGTGGGACGCGGCGGAGGCCCGGGTGTTTGCTCCGGAATGCAGTTTGCGGACATTCATGACGCAAAAGGGGTAGCGAGATGCCTTCCGCCACCTTGACGTGCCCTCGCCATCCCCGTAACCTAGCTCTATGTATCGAGGCAGGAACCGGCGGATGCTCCGACGGTCTAGAACTCGATGGGAAGCATCCCGGCTGCACGAATGCGGCGGAAAAGGGTTTTCGCGATGAAGAAGCTTTCGCTTTTGGCTGTGATCGCATCGGTGGCGATGGTGGCGACCCCAGCGTTCGCGCTTGGCGGCTGCACGAATTCGCCGGAAAACCCGACGCTGGTGCTTGCCGGCTTGGCGGGCGGCGTGTATGGCCTGCGCTCCCTGCGGACCTACTTCCGCGCACGCAAGGGCCGGTAACGGCGGAGTCTTTCGTGCGGGAAACCTATCCGCCTGCACCCCCCGCGCTGCGAATTGCCCCAAGCCTCACTCGCGGCCTCCCCGCTTCACTCCCTCCAGCCATTGTCATTACCATCGCCTCGGTTTGCGCGGCGTCCGGGCTGCTGACCGTCTACAGCACAGTGCGCGCGCTGCTGGGCCATTGGCGCACGGACGATCTGCAGTCGGTGGGCCTGCTGGTGCCTTTTGTCTGCTTTGCGCTGATTCTGCGCGCCTGGCGCTCGCTGGGCTGGGAGATCGCGGGGACCTGGTGGGGCTTTGCGCTGCTGGCCGGCTCGGCCGCCCTCATGTTTCTGCGCGACCAGATGCTTCTGGTCATCACCATTCATAAGGACTGGCTCCTGCAGGTTCCGCCGCTGCCGCTGGTGGCGATCCTGTACGCGCTGGGCCTGGTGCTGCTGTTTGGCGGGGTGCGCCTGCTGCGCGCGGCGTGGTTCCCCGTGCTGTTTATGGGGGCGGTGCTGCCGGTTCCGCAGACCTTCAGCCGCCGCGTCGATCTGCCGCTGCAGCATGTTTCCGCAACCGTGGCTCGCAGCTTTGCGCACCTGCTGGGCGAAAAACTCACGCCGGACAATCTCCGGCTGATGTTTACCCCGGACTTCGGCATGTTTATCGCTCCGGGCTGCAACGGAATACGCGGAGCCGTGACCCTTGGCCTGGCTGCGATCATCGTGGCGTATGTGTACCGGTTTCGCTGGTATATCTCCGTGCCGGTGGTCGCGGGTGCGGTGCTGCTGGGGTACGTGTTCAACTTTGTGCGGCTGTGCCTGCTGGTGGTGTATTACAAGATCGCGCTGCCGTACCCGTGGCTGCAGGATCGTGCCAAGGGCGCCGACTACCTCATCGGCGGCTGCCTGTTCGTGCTGGCACTGTACCTTTTTTTCGCGTTGGCGGACTGGCTGCGGCAACGCCCACAGGATGTTCTGGCCGTCTCCAGCCAACAAGTTACGTACACCCCGCGGCGTTCCGGGCCGTTTCTCGCGCGGGCCAGCGCTTTGTTGATTCTAGCGGCCGTGTTCGGCTTCGACGCCATTCACGCGCAGCGGCAGGCCGCTGTCCATGAGGGAGCCATTCCCCCCATGCCCATGGAACTCGGCGGATACCAGCTGGTGCGGACCTATCAAGACACGCTTGTCGATGGCGCGGTGGTGTACACCTGGGGCGAGTACGCGGCGCCCGCAGGTCCGGGGGGCGAGCCCGCGCCGCACATCGCCGTCGGCGTCTCGCCGGAGATGGATGTGCACGACACCGAGGTCTGCCACATCGCGCGCGGGGAAGATCCGACCTCGCATGGGGAGATCCTGGCGCCCACGACGGCCGGCGAGGTGGCGCTCGTGGCGGCGACGTACAACAACGGCACGACGCAGACCTTGGAAGCGTCGACCGTTTGCGATGGCGGCAGCTGCCGGCAGTTCACCTCCACTACGGCAGGCGTGACGGTGATCTATGCTCATCCGCACCGCACACTGCCCATGCAGGCCGATCCCAGTCGGCCGGTGCCGATGCTGTTCAAGGTGGAAAGCCCCGATGCGACGGTGCCGGTGAGCGCCGTTGAACCCAGATTGGCGGCGCAGCTGGAGAGCTTTCTACGTACGGTGGACCTGCCGGCGCTGGCCTCGCGTTTTCGGCGTTCCCGCTAAACTGTTCCCTCGGGCATGGGCTTTGACGCGGTCCTGATGCGCTTCCGGTTCGCTCCCGGCTACCCGGTCGCCTATAATCCGGGTATCCCTCCGGTTGCACGGGGTCGTTGAACAGAAACAAGCTGTGAGGTTGTGGTCATTTTTACCGGAATGCGAGTGAGCGTAAGCGCTCCCAGAAGTCCTAGCGAGCCCCTGCGCACGCGCCGTTGCCGTATCCGTTTCGCATTCGCCACCCTGGCGGCTGCTTTTCTCGTCATGTTTTCTATTGCGCCCGCCGCGGCGCAGGTGCAGGCCAAGCCGCAGTTTACGGCCGCGCCTTCTACCCCGCAGGTGCTGTGTCCGGTGCAGGTGATCGGCAATCGCCGCATCCCTAAGGAGTCCGTGCTGGCGCGGCTGTTCTCGCGCCCCGGCGATCCGTACGATCCGGCGATCGTGGAGCGCGACTATAACTCGCTTTGGAATACCGGCTACTTCGATGACGTGCGCATCGAGCGAGTCGACGAGGCCACCTGCGTGCAGTTGCTGGTGTACGTGCGCGAAAAGCCCACCATCGGCGAGATCAACTACAAGGGTCTGAACTCGTTCTCGGTCTCCGATGCGCTGGATCGCTTCAAGAAGGAAAAGGTCGGGCTTTCGGTGGAGAGCCAGTACGATCCCACGCGCATCAAGCGGGCGGAGGTGGTGCTGAAGGAGATGCTCGGCGAACATGGGCACCAGTTCGCGACCATCCGCACCGAGGTGAAGACGCTACCCCCCGCGCGCGTTTCGCTGACCTTCATCATCAAGGAAGGGCCAACCGTGAAGGTCGGACGCATCGCCTTTCAGGGAAATACGGCCGTGAGTTCGCGCGATCTGCGCCGCTCCATGAAGAATCTGGGGCCGCTCGGGATCCCGCACTCGATCATTCTTGAGGATCTTTTTCCGCGTACCTACGACGCCAGCAAGCTCGACGAAGATGCGGACCGCGTGCGGATCGAGTACCGCAACCGCGGCTACTTCAAGGCCACCACGCTGGAGCCCGAGACCAATGTGCGCAACGAGGGCGGCATCAATCCGCTGACGCTGCGGCCCAATACGGGCAAACGCGTCGACATCCTGATTCCGGTCGAAGAGGGATCGCGCTACAAGCTCGGCGGCATCACGTTTACGGGCAACAAGGCGATCACGAACACCAAGGCGCTGCGGGCGCAGTTCGCCATGAAGGACGGCGACTTCTTCAACTACACAGCCTTCGGCAAAGGGTTGGAGGCTTTGCGCAAAGCCTATGGCGGCTTTGGCTATATCAACTTCGTTCCCGATCCGCGTCCGCACTTTGACGAGGCCAAGAAGCTGGTCTACTTCGAAATCGTGTGCGACGAGGGCAAGAAGTTCTTCATCTCGCGCATCGAGTTCACGGGCAATACCATCACCCGCGACAAGGTCATCCGCCGCGAGCTGCTGGTCGAAGAAGGGCAGCCATACAACGCGCAACTCGTGGATCTGTCGCTGCTGCGTTTGAACCAGCTGAACTACTTCGACACGCTCAAATCCGAGGATAGCGTGGAAACGCGCCAGAACACCGCCGACGGCACGGTCGATCTGCTTATAAAGCTGAAAGAAAAGGGCAAGAACTCCATCGGCCTGAACGGCGGCATCAGCGGCCTGTCGGGGTCGTTCCTTGGCCTCAACTACGAGACCAACAACTTCCTCGGCCTGGGCGAGACGCTGAGCGTTACCGCCAATATCGGCGATCTTTCCCGCAACCTGGCCTTCGGTTTTACCGAGCCCTATCTGCGCAACAAACCGGTTTCGCTGGGCCTGCAGATCTATTCGAGCAAGTTTGACTACAATCCGGCCAAGAGTTACGCGATAGCCAACGGCCAAAGCTCAAATCTGACCAATGCGCAGAGCTCCCTGCTGACGCAGTACAACCAGTCTCAAACTGGCCTGACGCTCTCCAGCGCAACCGCACTGCGTAAGCTGTTCCGCCGCTCGGGCGTGGCGCGCGTGGGCATCTCATACGGGCTGTCGCGGTCGGCGATCACGACCTTCAACCAGAACACGCTGAACGTCTTCCAGACGCTGGCGTACCGTTCCGGTATCGCTGGAAATAACGCGCTGAGCGGCATTATCACGTCGATCGTGACGCCGACCTTCTCGTTCTCCACGCTGGACCGCGGCGTCGGCCCGCACAACGGCAAAGATCTCAACATCGCCTTCCAGATCGCGGGCATCGGCGGCAATACGAAGTACTATGCGCCGACCGCGACCTTCCGCCAGTATTTCCCGATGAAGGGCCTCAAGGTGAACCACGAAGGCCACAACGTGCTCGGCTACCGCGTGCAGTTGCAGACTGTCGGCGGCTTTGCCGGCGAGGTGGCGCCGCCGTTCAACCGCATCTACGGCGGCGGCGAGAATGACGTGCGCGGCTTCGATATCCGTTCCGCATCTCCGTACACCTTTATCCCGACGCGCATCAACTTCAACCTGACCAACCCGGACGGCTCGGCCGTTCCGCGTGATCCGACGAACCCCTTGCTGGGCAACGTACAGATCCCGCTGCCGATCTACAGGCTCGCCTCCGTGGGCAGCGACACGGGGCTCGTCACCAACCTCGAGTACCGCATCCCGATCGTGAACCAGGTGACCTTCGCGTTTTTCACGGACTTCGGCCTGAACGTCGATCTACAGGCTGCGCAGCTGCGGCAGAGCGTTTTGGGCCTGTCACAGATCAATGCGCCGCTGTATGGGTGTCCGCAGGTCGTCAACGGCTCCTGCCTGGGCGGCAAACAGCTCAGCTTCCCGCTCTATCTGCAGACCGTGCCGCACACCAACTGGGTGCCGCGCATGTCCAACGGCGCCCTGCTCTCGGTGATCCTGCCGATCGTCAACGCGCCGTTCCAGGTCTACTACGCTTACAACCCGCTGCGGCTTTACCAGGACCTGCCGCAGCAGCTGGCCACCAGCACATACATCTTCAACGACTTCTTCCCCAAGGTGGATCCGACCTGCCAGTCCCATCCCGCTGTGCAGGGAGGCGCGCCCGCGGTACTTTGTCAGCTCACCGGCGCAGGCGCCTTCTCCAAGGCACAGGCATTGCAGCTTTATGGTGCGAATTATCAGCTGCGCGAGCCGCGGAAGACATTTAGGTTCACGGTGGCGACGACGTTCTAGAGGCAGGAAATAGGAAGTAGGAAATAGGAAATAGAAGATAGTAGACGGCTGGATCCGGTGTTCGCTACTTCCTACTCGCTACTTCCTACTTCCTGCTCTTTCACTGCACATTGGGTGCGGTGCTGCCGGTGATTACCTGGTTCAGGATTTCCTGGATAAAGATCACATTGACGTGGATGCGGCGGGCTAAATCGGGAAGGAACTCGGACACGAGCGTGCCGGAGGGATCGGTTGCGAGCCCAATGGCGACTCGCTTGGCTGTGTTCGGCAGATCGGTGGCCACGCCCGGCACGTACAGGTTCGAAAGCTCGGCGCTGAATGGATACGTCAGCAGCGTGGCGTAGTTCGGCATCGGCGAGCCATCGTCATGCTGGCTGATGACGGTGTGCGCGAGGGCGTGCAGGATGCGGCGCTTTACCGTGGCGTTGGGCATGCGGTGATAGCGGGGATCCTCATGCGCGATCGAGCAGATCAGGAACGTCCCGAAGAACTCCCCCTGCGCGTCCTCCACAACCGTGTAGCCGCTGAGTTTGCCCCAGCCTTCCAGGCCGGGACCGTAGGCGGAATGCGCGTTGATGCCGATGTCGAAGCCGGAGGACAGCGCGATCGTCATCAGGTTGAAGGGGTCGACCGTGTCGCGGAGCGCGAGTTCGCCCTTCTGCTTTGCCGTGAGGGGCGTCGCCACCCTGCTGCTCACGAAGGGCTGCACCGGATCTTCGGCTTGGCAGGGCGGCTGGGTGCGCACACCCGCCCTCTCCGAGGCATTGGCCTCGGGTGAGCTTGTGAGAACAGCCACCCGGCACGGCGGAAGTTTCGGGTTCGCGGCGCCGGCTTGCGTGGGGAGGCCAACGGCATCCGCAGAACTCTCTGCGGCGAAGGCAGATGACTGCGTCATTAGCGCTCCCGGGGAGTCCGGCAGCGCCGGCGCCATGATCTTCGCGGAGACGATCGGCACTTGGCCGTGTAAGGCGGCACTGCCCGCAAGACTCGCCAGCAGTAAGGAGCGGCGAAGAAGCGAGGGGGTAATCCGCATCTGGTTCGGTTCAGCGCAGCCGCGCGCAAGATTGCGAACTACAGCCCCCATCGGCTCCATGCACGATCAAACCCGAACTGGAAGAGAAGCTCTCGCGAGCCGGTGAAGCGCATCGAGCCTGCAGCCCAGCTTAAGGGGTATTGTGCTTCAGGTGCAAAGCTCCGAGCGCGTCGTCGGCAAATTCATTGACGAAGAAACCGAGAGCCGCCCCGCCGATCGAACCGCCAAAGATGGAGGCCGTGTCATGAAAGTTGCGATTGATCTGCGGGTAGTAGGCCGGCGTCAGCGCGGCAGCGCTTGCATACCCCAGCAGCAGCGCCCCGTTTACCGTACTGTGGCCGTCGTCGGATCGCGTGATGAGCGGCCGGGTGATGGCGTACAGGGTGCGATGCAGAACGTTGCGGCTGGAGCCTTCCACGAAGTAGCGCGGATCCTCGTTCAGCAGCGGGGCGAACACCATGTCCGTAAAGACGTCCTGGGACGACTGCCGGACGGCGGCGGCGCCGACCCGTTTTCCGTACGCGACGCTGTTGCTGCCATAGTTCGGCGCGCCGTTCAATCCCTGCTCATACCCGGCAGAGATCACGATAGAGGCTATGCCTTCCAACGAGTACAGCCCCGACACCCCGACGGCGACCTTTCCACGCGTGGTGAGTGGTTGGGCGCTCCAGCCTGCCGGGATGTTCCTGGAACGCAACGGGGCGATGGGCTGTCCATGTGTGGTGTACCCCGCCGGCCTCAACGGCCCAACCTGCGGCGTGGGAGCCTCCGGGAGCGCGTCCGCGGCGACGAGCGGAGCCGCGGGGGAGGAGCTCGCTGCACTGACGCTCGATGGGTTGAAGACCGACGCGCTGCCCGGCGCAGGCAGCCCGAATACCGCGGCTGGAGCGCTGCCCAACGGGATGCTTCCCTGTGCGCCGGTGGATTGAGCGCTCGCGATGAAGCACGACAGGCTGACGGATGCTACAACTCCGGCAATGCGCAGGGCAGGCAGTGTGTTCCAGGATAAAAACTTCAGTGTCATCTGCGGCGCCCCTTTTGGCCCAAAGCGGTCGCCGGTACGGCCGCCGCAGCTGCCTTCACCCGGGGCTTTGTTGTGAATGACGCTGATTTGCACGGCAGCGGTTGTACTAGCTCCTGTAGCCGGGAGGGCGCGCCGGCGCGCACTCAGATAGCGCCGTTTACCGAAACAGCACTGCAAACGCGTCTGCCGATTGACTTGAGGGATGCCGCGCGCCCATGCTCAACGGGAAGGCACGAGGATTCAGCATGAACCAGCCCGGAGAAAAGAAACCGTACATCGAGGATCGTCTGCGCGAGGCGGGCGAGCGGATCGAAGAGGAGTTGCGCAAGGCCGTCCGCTACATCGACGACGAGGTAGTGCCGGAGGTGCGGCGCAACAGCTCGGTTGCGCTGCGAGCCGCCTCTGACCGGCTGCGCAAGCTGGCCGAGCACATCGATGACGAGCGCCGGCGGCGGGAGGATAGCGGCTCGTGAGGTGGAACTTCGCCCACCCGCGGCTGGCTTTGCTGCTTTCCGTGTCGCTGGGTCTGGCAGGATGTCATCACGGGAACCGGACAGCCTACGCTCCACCGCCACCGCCGGCGTACAGCCGCAATACGACTCCGGAGACGGCCCGGAACACGATCCCGACGATCCCGAACCTGCCGCCGACGGGCGCCGGTCCGGGCTTCTTCGACGACACAAGCCAACCGCCGGTGTTTACGGAGACCGGACCCGCCACCTGGTACTACGCCCGGGTCAAGTCGGGCTCTGACGGCGTGCGCTACGAGGCCACCGCCCCCACGGCGGCGCACAAGACGCTGCCGCTGGGCTCGACGGTGCGTGTGACCAACCTGCAGACCGGGCAATCGACCTATGTGCGCATCACGGATCGCGGACCGTTTGTGCCGGGCCGCATCATCGACCTCTCCGAGTATGCTGCCAAGCAGATCGGGTTGTACCGCCCCGGCGTCGCGCAGGTGCGGGTGGAGGCCTTCGCGCATCCGGGCGCCGATCCGCTCGGCCGCTGGTGCGTACAGACTGGACCGTTCGGGACCGAAGGCGATGCGGTTGACCTGAAGTCGGCGCTCAGCGCACGCTACCGCGGGGCGCGTGTGTCTGAATTTCCGGGGTCCACGGGGTATTGGGTGCGCATCGATCCCGCCAGCCGCAGCCGCACGGATGCTGCGCAGATCGCCGGATGGATCGGGGCTCCGGATGCACAGAGCAACTCGTATTTGGTGCGCGTGAACTGATCCGCGGTACCTATCGCGACGAAGCCCGCGTCATCCCGACTGGTTCGACTACACCCGCGGGAAGCGTGTGGGTGTAGTCCCAGTTCGCGGCGCCTTTTCTCTTGTAACCTCACCCGCAGCTTAGAACGGGTTCAGCTTATCGACACCCTTCTTCTTCTTGTGTTTGCTGGAGCTCTCGTCGTTCTTATCGAACTCCGGTTTGGGCTTCTTCTTTGCATCCGGGTTGGTCGGCGGGACAGCGGGCTGGACCTTGCCTTGAACCTCATTCACAGCATCCGGGGCCGCCGCGGGAGCCTCAGCGGCGGGCAGCGGGGTGTTGTCGGGGCGCGCGGGAGCCTTGATGCCGTAGTTTGCATCCGGTTTCCCGGTCGCCGAGTTCAGGTCGCTGGTGCGGTCCGTCACGGGCGCGCCAGTCATGCTGCCGGAAGCGACTCCGGGCGTAAGCACCTCCGCACCAATGCTGGCCCCGCCATTCCCAACGGAGGCGCCGCCTGAGCCCGCGCTGGAGTCAGCGGGGGAAACCTCGGTTACCGTTCCGGTATTGCCTTCACCCCGGGCGTTGCCGGCGGTGGGCACGTCCGAAAGCGTTAACGGCGTGCTGACCCCGGGTGCGGGCGAGGGCTGCGCGGGAGCCTCGGAGGCGGAGGTCTCCGGCGCCGCGGATCCTCCCTCCGCGGGTGCCGTACGCGCTGCGCTGGGATCAACCGCGACCCGGAAGTCGTCGTTGATCTGCTGCACGATCGTGGGTGCCACGGTTGCCGGCGGATCTTCCAGCGGCGGCGCGCCCATCTGGGCGGCGGTCACCGTATCCGGCTTGCGCACCAGCAGCAGTTGAATCCGCTTGCTCATGGTGTATTGCGCACGGCTGCCTTCCAGCGCCTCGCTGGCCGCCACCTGCTGCGCTGTCGGCGTGGGCAGGGGAAGATTCATCGCCTGCAGCCGCTCCTTGGCATCCTCGGAGTGGGGCGCGGCGGAGTGATTCAGCACAACGTCGCGATAATACGCGGCAGCCTTGCCGTCGTACTCCTGCTCCAGCCTGGACTTGGCGGCCTCGGGTAGACAGCCGCCCGCACTGGGCTTCGCGCAGGTGGCTTGAGCCCGCACGGCGTTGGCATCGGCCTCGTAGGCATCGCCCAGGCCGATCAGCGTGTCATCCATGTGGCTGAAGAGCGGATAGGTGTCCAACACCGTCTTATAGCGGGCAATGGATGCGGGGATGTTCCCGCGCAACTGATAAAACTGCCCCAGATCGAACTCCCGTTGGGCGAGAACCTCCTGCACATCGCGGAGCTTCTGCTCGGCCTCCTTGTGCACGGAGGGAGGCGCATCCGGATAGGTCTTCATCATCAGCCGGTACTGATCTTCGGCCTTCAGCGCCTTGGAGTAATCGCGGTCGGGGACGTCCATCTGCTTGAGGTAGATGTCGCCCATGCGCATCTGCGCTTCGGCGGCCTCGGGCGCATTGGGGAAGAAGGTGATGAAGTCGCCGAACTCCTGCTCCGCCTGCGCCAAAGCTGCCGACCCACCCTCCTGGAACCAGGAGTTCGCCACGGCCAGCTTGGCGCGCATCAGGTACTGCGAGTCCGGATAGGTGTTCAGCAGCGTCTGCAGATCCAGGCGCGCCACATCGTAGTGACCCTTGTTCGACTCCGTTAGCGCCTTATCGTAGAGCTGCTTATCCGGCAGCGTGGCGTCCTTGCCGACCAGCGGATTGTATTTCTGTTCACGGCGCAACTCGGCCTTGGTGTCTTTGGTCTGTACAACGCGCTCGTCCTTGGCGATGTGCAGCTTGTTCTTTTTCGGAGTTTCGGGTGCGCTCGCCGGCTTGGGCGCGGGAGCCTTTGCCTTCGGCTCGGCAGGCTCGCCCGTGTTGGAAGCAGGCTCATCCTTGTGAATCCACCGGCTCCGCTTTTTTGCCGGCGTTTGGTCCGGTGTCTGCGGGGTCGTCGCCGCGTCGGGGGTGGCCTGCGTCGCTTGTGTTGCCGCGGGCGGGTTCGACGTCTGCTGCGCCCAGCCTGCGGGTGCACCGATCAGAAACAGCAGTGCTGCCCCCGCTGCCCAGCCTGCCTGTTGGTAAGGAAAAAAGTTCGGCTTGCCTGCGTGCATCAACACTCCCTGCCGCGGGCTCGGAAAGGAGCCTGCGCTTCCGTTATTCTAGGCGTTCGCCGCCCAATCCGCCTACTCGGGTGCCCTGCGGGACTCTTGGCGACCAGCTATACACGTTCTTCGACCGCCTCGCGCGCGATCCGGAGCAGTTCGCGGGCGTTCTCCTCTGTCTTGCCCGGCTGAAACACCGCCGATCCGGCTACCAGCATGTCCGCTCCCGCTTGGACGACCGAGGGCACTGTGTCGTGAGCGATCCCACCGTCCACCTCGATGCGGAAGTTCAGGCCCAGCTCCCCGCGCAGTTTGCGCAGATGCGCGATGCGTTCCACCGCCCGCGGAAGGAACTTTTGGCCGCCGAAGCCGGGGTTCACGCTCATCACAAGTACGTGGTGCACCATCGGCAGCACCTCAAAGACCATCTCCAGCGGGGTCGCGGGGTTGAGCACCACCGCTGGCGCAACGCCGTGCTCGGCAATCAGCTGCAGCGTGCGGTTTAGGTGCCGGCAGGCCTCCACATGCACGCCGATGAAGTCGGCGCCCGCCGCGGCGAAGTCCGGGATGAACCTGTCCGGATCCTCGATCATCAGGTGGCAGTCGAGCGGCAGCTTCGTCACCGGGCGAATCGCCTTCACCACCGGCGGCCCAAAGGTGATATTCGGAACAAAGTGGCCGTCCATCACGTCCACGTGCACGATCGTGCCGCCGCCGCGCTCGGCCGTGGCGATCTCTCCGGCCAGATGCGCAAAATCCGCCGCAAGAATCGAAAACGCCAGCTCAATCAAGCTGATTCTCCCATGCTCTATCCCGCAGAATAGCAGCGTGTCCCTTTACAATTCGCGGCGACACGTTACCACTCTACAGAAGCCGGTTCGTCATGCATTTGGCTCCGCACAGTGGATCAGGTGCGAGAAGACGCCTTCACAGGGACTGATCCAACTCCACAGAGATGAGGAAGTGTCTGCGACCCGTTTCGTATGTCGACACTCCAACTCAAGACTTGATCTCTCCGCTCCGCGATGACAACTTCAAAGCGCTATCGCACGCCGATGCAGAAACAGCTTTAGTCTCCAGCCGGGGCGAGGTAAGTGAGATGATGCTCCTCTCCACCTGTTATCAGGCATAGACAAGGAGGCCGCATCCAAATGGATGAGGCCTCCTTGTCTTCACAATCCGGCCTGTTGCTTAGAAGCGGTACGCTCCGCCGAACGAGATAATCGTCGGTGTAAGACCGTTGGGATGGTATTCGAGCCACTCCTGCTGCTCATAGTCGAAGGCGCGCACCGTGAGGTGGTGCTCGAGGCGGATGTCAAGACCGACGCCGATGGCATACATTGGATAGCTTCCGGGCGCGTTCAGGAGCGGGAAGTTTCCGTTGGGGGCCGCGGTCGCATCCCCAAGCAGGAGCTTGGCGTAAGGAACGAAGCGCTTCTTGTGGTATTCCCCGCGCAGACCGAAGAGATAGGTGTGTTCCAGGAAGACCGGGTGAGACAGGCTGGTCTGGAAGTTGAACTCGGCAGTCGCCCCGACAAAGCGGCTGAAGTCGTAGTTCGCATAGAAGCCCAGGCCGGAGGCTCGAGAACCACCATAGTCGGGGTTGCCATTCTCATAGGCAACGCCAACTGCCAAAGCGTTTCCGGTCGCGGCCGCAACCGCCTGGGCCGACAGAGTCGGCGCCGCGGCAGCGAAGGTGAGGACAACGGCCAGAGCGGGAAGGCAGAACTTCATCATTAACGTCTCCTGGAGAAAAAGCGGGGGCGCCCCTCGTAAGCATACAGGGGGCGCCCGCTTGAGTCCGGTGAAAAATGGCCCGGTTTCCTTGTTGGTGACGAGTTTTATGGCTGTGGGTTGGCCGGAGCCGCCGCCGGAGCCGCTGCTCCACCGGCGTTGCCGGCGGGAGCAGCCGTTGCCGCAGCGGCATTGTCCGCGGGGGCGGCACTTGCTGCCGCGCCGGGGGTTGCCGGTGCTGCAGCTGCCGGGGCTGCTGGGGGCGCCGGTGGCTGCCAGTAGGCGAGCTTCAGGTAGACCGGCGTGATCTCGAACGGCAGCTTGTCGCGCGAGCTCAGCAGGGGAGCATAGGCCGAGTGCAGTTGAATGACCTTATCCGTCCAGGGATCGAAGCGGAGGAGCTGCGCCAGGGGCATCGCTGCCTGCTGGGCGAGATCGGTGTTGTTGAGCTTGGGGCTCTTAGACACCAGCGCCTGCATCCAGAAGGTTCCGTCCGGCTTGGTGAGACCGTCGCCGATCTGCGGCTCGGTGAGAGCGTGAAGACCCTTCTCCCGCGCCTGCAGCTGCTGCAGATACAGGCCGAAGTACTGCTGCCCATCGGCCAGATCCGCCACCGACATCAGCTCGGCTGCCTTCTTGGCCGCGGCAACGTTCTCCTCGTCCGTGTGGTGCATCGGGATGTGCTGGAAGGCGGCCTCCTGCGGGAACATCAGGTGGTCGTTGAAGGCGAACTTCGTGTCGATGTGATGGCCCAGGAGGATGTGCGCGATCTGGAAGGCCAGCAGCGTGTTCAGATCACCCTGCTGTTCGGCTTGCTTGCCGTCCGCTGAGGGCACCGCGGTGGTGTCGAGCAGGCTCTTGGAGATCAGGATCGTGTTGCCGACCGAAAGGGTCTCGAGCGGCTCGGTGAGCAGGGTGCGCACCTTGAGGGGGCGGTCGATGGGGATCTTGTTGTAGGCGAGAATGTTGTTCGCCAGCAGCTCCAGGGTCTGGTCGAAGTCGCTCGGAGCGTCGATCAGGCCAGCCTGATAAAGACGGTCGATGACATTGTCCTCGGCCTGCTGCACCCACTCGCGCTGCGCCTGCAAGGGGCTGACGTCGGGCGCGTTGGCGGAGGCATCGGTGGCGCCTTCCACCTCAAGCGTCGCCTGATCGGCATCCTTGGGCGGGGTCTTGAGCGAGTAGCCCCAGATGTAGTTGACGGCCTTGAACTTCAGCGTGTGCTGCGGGCTTTTGGGGTCGGTCTCCTCGATGTAGACCGAGGTAGGCATCCAGAGGCCTTCCTGCACGTTGGTGCGCCAAGAATCGAAGTGGTAGAACTCGGCGATGTCTTTCTCAGAGCCGGCGAAGTCGCCGTTGAAGCGGACAATGTTGCCGCTGTTGCGCTCGATCCAGATCCGGCCGGCGAAGCGGCCCGTGGCGCTGTTCTTCACGGGGTGCACATCGAACACGACGGTCGGGATGGTTCCCAGGAAGTCGTTGCGGACAAATTCAAACTGGTAGGTCTGGCGGTTGTAGCTGTTGCTGTCCACCAGGAGCATCTGCACAAAGCCGGCCTGGTTGAAGGTGAGGTGCAGCGCGCCGGTAAGGTTCGCGAAGTAGCCCATGGGATTCAGGGACTTCATGATGCCCTTTTTCTTCCCATCCTCGGGCTTTTCGCCCTGCGCGTAGGTGTTGTCCCCAATGACGCGGCCGAAGTTCACGCGGCCGAGAAAGTGCACATCCGACTCCGGCGTCTGGCCCATGACGGCATCCGTACGCATGTTCTGGATGTAGGTTTCGACGATCGGGGTGCGCGCCTTCAGCGTCTTGACGATGACGGCCTCGCGAGCGATCGACTTGTCGATCAGCGCGTTCTGCGCCGCGTTGGGCTTGCGGTAATCCGCGACTGTTTCCACCTTCTTCTTGCCGAGTGGGAAGGCCACAGCTGGCAGCGCCGGAGCGGCTAGAAGGGCGAGTGTCACAACGGCGGTGAGTTTCGTCCGGTTGATCATTTCGGTGAGGCTCCTTGTGTGGGGCGTGCGAGTCGGGCAGGATGCTTGCCGGTAAGAGAAGGGGTTGGGGAGGAGCGCGTGGCCTACTGAGGCCTACCGTGCGCTCCTCGTGTTTAGCTCATCTGGAATGTTTAGCTCATCTGGAATTTGACGGTGACCACGCCCTCCCAGGGCACGGGGCTGCCGGTCGCATCCATGGCGGGCTTGAAGCGTGTTCCCATGGCAGCCTGCTTGGCTGCTTCATCCAGCCCATGGCCGAGGCCGTGCACCACTTCGAGCACCTCCACCGTACCCTGCGCCGTTACCCGGATGCGGACCGAGACGTTGCCTTCGAGGTGCATCGACTTCGCCTCCTCGGTGTACACCGGCTCCGGCTTATAAACCACCGTCGGCGTAGACTTCGCCACATGCGACTGCACCTGGGGCCCCTGCTGTATCGGCACCGGCGCCGGGTTGTTCATGGCCAGCTTCTGTACCCTGCCGGTGAGCGGGCCATTGCTGCCGACCACGCCGTTGGCGATACCCGCCACCGGGCGAGGTGAGGTCGCGGCCAGGTTGCTGCCGTTCGGCGAACCCGAACCCATGCTGACGTTGACCGCACGCGGTCCGCTGCCTGTGTTGGAGCCGGGCATGCCGGGCATGCCTGCCACGCCCATGCTGACGCGCTGCACCGCGGGACCGGACATCGGCTTCAGCGGGTTATCCGGCGAGCCCAGGCGAACGGCGCTGGGGTGAGCGTCGTTGTTAGGCACGTGGGCCGCCGAGCCCATCAGGTTGACCGCACGGGGAGCAGGCGGCGCGGGCTGCAGCTTGGGCGGCGCGGCCACGACCGGCTTGGGCTGAGGCGGAGTCGGCACCGGCGGCGGTGGTGTGGGCGGCGGCGGCACTGGCGGCGGCGGCACTGGCGGAGCCGGCACGGGCGGCGGAGGCACCGGCGGCAGCTTGGGCGGCGGCGGCGGCGGCGGGAGCTTCGGCTTGGGCGGCGGCGGGGGCTCCGGCTTCACCTCGTGGATCGGCGAGCTCAGCTCCGCCAGCTTGGTCTTGGGCTTCACGACAGCCGCCTTGACCAGGAACAGCAGAACCAGAGCGATCAGAACGTTGATCGAGATCGATGTGATGGTTGCGCTTTTGCTACGCTGGCCGTCATTGAGTACACCGAAATCGCGGAACCGGACGTCTGCCGGTGGTGTCGGGTCACTGCTGCGGAGGGGCTTGGGCATCTCGGTCAGACCTCTTAGGAACGTTTTGGAGCAGAAAGCGACACGTCACCGGAGATAGTTACCAGAAAGATATCACTTTCCTGATGAACACCTGCCGTATTTGGCGCCTGTTTCAAGCTGGTTATGAGCTGTCCGCCGACTGACGTTTCCTGCGGATTGCGGCGAAAATCGTTGGTTTTGTTCATGAAATCCCGGCGGGGAGACCCACTGCCGGACCGAGGCTGGCAAACGGAGCGAACCGCCTTGCTGGCCGCTTCCAAGGGAAAACTGTGCGGGGCGGCGGCAGCCCGAAAGCCAGCTCGCCGTACCATGACGCCAGACCGTTCCCGCGGGCTGCAGGACTCGTGAGCAGCCGTGGAGCGACGGACGAGAGGAAGTCGCCCATGCATGGTGTGCTCGGGGCTGCAGCCCAGAACATGTTTCATCTCCCTGTCTCTTTGACGGAGAAGATCCTGCGCCCGCTCATTGTGTACCTCTGCCTGGTGATTTTTCTCCGGCTGTTCGGGAAACGCGAACTCGCTCAATTGAACCCGTTCGATCTCGTTGTGTTGCTCAGTTTGTCCAACACTGTGCAAAACGCGATTATTGGCGATGACAATTCCGTCACCGGAGGCGTCGTGGGCGCCTTTTCGCTGCTGGGGGTCAACTGGCTGCTCACCAACGTCCTGTACCGCTCCCCCAAACTGACGGCGGTCCTCGAAGGCTCGCCCACCCTGCTGATCCGCAACGGAAAGGTCGACGAGGCTGCCGTTCGCTCTCAAAAGCTGACCGGCGAGGAGCTGATCAGCGTACTGAACCGGAACGGTTTCAGCCACCCGCGGGAGGTCGAGCTTTGCCTCTTGGAACCGAACGGCTCCTTCTACGTCAAGGGAAGGAGCCCTTCCCTCGACGAGTTGCAGCGAACCGAGCTCCTGGAGGCGATGAAGCGGCTGACCGCCGAGGTGGAGGCGCTGCGCAACGCCGCTCAGCGTCCCTGAAGCCCCTCGGGAGAGCGAGCCAGCTTGGCTTGCGCCCGGCGCAGTCTCTCCGGCGCCGAGGGCAGCCGTTGATCCCGCAAGGCTGCCCTGTAGCCGCCCAGAAAGATGGAGTACATGACGGCCAACGCGCATCCGATCCCGAACGCAAAACCTAGGAAGAAGCCGATGATCGCGCCTGTATCGAAGGTCATCTGTTTTAGGATGGCACAGCCTTGCGGTGATCATGGCAACTCCTGGTCTCGGACGGGCAGGCCGCATGCGGCGCGCAGGTTTGGAATGTCCGCCAACCGATTGGACGATATCCCCTTCCCTGCGGGTTCTCGTCGGCTTGTTGGCGTAACCCGAGTGTCGCGGAACCCAACGCCCCGGGCCATAGCACTTCCGCAGGACAGGGATGGCGGGTAGCCGGGTGGTAACGTAACCCCTTTTGGGGACGGACTCTCCGGCGGTTGCCGACTCTGTCTTGGATGCCGTACCTTGGCTCCACAGCTCGAACTTCGGTCCCGAAACGCCGTTTGTGGAGCTCCAGAGCAGAGAAAACCCATGGCGGCAGATACGAAACCCAGTCAAATGACGGAAACGGCCGCATCGGGCAACTCGGCTGTATTTCATTCGCTGTCCCGCGAAAATCGTGTTTTCCCGCCGCCGCCGTCGTTTTCAGCCCAGGCCTGGATCGGCAGCGAGGCCGAGTATGCCCACCTGTATCGCCAGAGCGTAGAGGACCCAAATGGCTTCTGGGGCGATCAGGCGCGGGCGCTGGACTGGTTTACTCCGCCTGTAACGGTTTTGGAGGGCAGCGGCGCCGACGCCCGCTGGTTTGGCGGGGGGCAGCTGAACCTGTGCCACAACTGCGTCGACCGTCATGCGCTGGGGGACCGCGCCGGCAAGGTCGCCCTGCTGTGGGAGGGCGAGCCAGGGGAGGTGCGCCAGTTCACCTATACGCAGCTGCACGCCGAAGTACAGCGTTTCGCCAATGTTTTGAAGGGTTTGGGCGTTCGCAGGGGCGATCGCGTGGCGGTGTACATGGGCATGACGCCGGAGCTCGCGATCGCGCTGCTGGCCTGTGCGCGGATCGGAGCCGTCCACTCGGTGATCTTTGGCGGTTTTGCGGCCCATGCCATTGCGGGCCGGGTGAATGATTCGGATTGCCGCGTCCTGCTCACCCAGGACGTCAGCTACCGGCGGGGAACGCCGATCGGGCTGAAGACGATCGTGGACGAGGCGCTGGCGGATTGCCCGGGGGTGGGCAAGGTGGTCGTATTTCAGCGCTCTCCAGAGGTGAATACGCCCATGCAGGCCGGCCGCGACGTTTGGTGGCATGAGGCCATGGCCGCCGCCGCGCCGGTGTGCCCCGCGGAGCGCATGGAGGCCGAGGATCCGCTCTTCATCCTGTACACCAGCGGGACCACGGGCAAGCCCAAGGGCCTGGTGCACACGACGGGTGGATATGGTGTAGGCACCTACTTGACGACGAAGTACAACTTCGACATCAAGGACGAGGATGTCTACTTCTGCACGGCGGACATCGGCTGGATCACCGGCCACAGCTATGTTGTCTATGGGCCGCTGGCGAACGGGGCGACGGTGCTGTTGTACGAGGGCGCGCCCAACTGGCCGGAGCCGGACCGCTTCTGGAAACTCGTCGATGACCACAAGGTTTCGATCTTCTACACCGCGCCGACGGCGATTCGCGCCTTCATCAAGTGGGGCGCGGCGTGGGTACACAAACACTCGCTGGGGAGTTTGCGGCTGCTGGGCACGGTCGGCGAGCCGATCAATCCCGAAGCCTGGATGTGGTATCACCGCGAGATCGGCAAGGAACGCTGCCCGATCGTGGACACCTGGTGGCAGACCGAGACCGGCGCGCATATGATTGCGCCGGTGCCGGGGGCAGTGGCCACCAAACCCGGCTCAGCCACGAAGCCGTTCTTCGGGGTTGTGCCGGAGGTCGTCAGCAAGGACGGTGAGCCGGTGCCGGCGGGTCAGGGCGGGCTGCTGGTCATCACCAAGCCCTGGCCGTCGATGGCGCGCACCATCTGGGGCGACCACCAGCGGTTCGTGGACACCTATTTTTCCGAAGTGCCGGGGGTCTATTTCACCGGAGATGGCGCGCGTCGCGATGGGGACGGGTACTTCTGGCTGATGGGGCGCGTCGACGACGTGATCAATGTCAGCGGTCACCGGCTGGGCACCGCCGAAATTGAGTCCGCGCTGGTGGCGCACCCCAAGGTCGCCGAGGCCGCCGTGGTGGGCCGCCCGTGCGAGCTGAAGGGACAGGCGATCGCCGCGTTCGTCTCGCTCGAAGGCGGCCAGCAGCCCAGCGAGGAGCTGAAAGCCGAGCTGCGGCAATGGGTGGCCAAGGAGATCGGCGCGCTGGCCCGGCCGGATGACCTCCGCTTCACGCCGACGCTGCCCAAGACCCGCTCCGGCAAGATCATGCGAAGGCTGCTGCGGGAGCTCGCCACTACCGGCGACGTAAAAGGAGACACAACGACGCTGGAAGACTTCAGTGTCATCGCCAAGCTGCGTGAAGGCGACGAGTAGCCGCGCAACTTTGCATCCTACAACTAGAGCCTTGGAACCTGCGGCCGCTTTTCACCGTCCATTGATAAACTGATGAGTTGAGAGGCGAGGCGCGCGGAGAACCGCTCGCAAGGCCTCCGTTCCAGGTTTTTGGGTTTTTGGATGAGCGAGTATCTGAGCAGGATCAAATCGCCGGCGGATGTAAAACGGCTCGGCCCCGTCGAGCTGGAGCGGCTGGCGGAGGAGATCCGCGAGCGCCTGATCCGTGGCGTCGCCAAAACAGGTGGTCACATTGGACCCAACCTGGGCGTTGTGGAGCTGACGCTGGCCATGCATTACGTCTTTGACACGCCGCGCGACAGCTTCGTCTTCGACGTGAGTCACCAGAGCTATGTGCACAAGCTGCTCACCGGCCGCGAACACCTGTTCGACACCATCCGCCAGCCCGGCGGGCTGAACGGCTTCATGTTGCGCACGGAAAGCGAGCACGACAGCTTCGGCGCGGGTCATGCGGGCACAGCCCTGAGCGCGGCACTGGGCATGGCCGTGGCCCGGGACATGAGCGGCGGCAGCGAGAACGTCGTTGTGCTTGCAGGCGATGCCGCGTTTACCAATGGCATCAGCTATGAAGCGTTGAACAACGTGGCCGCGCAGACCAAGCGGCTGATCATTATCCTGAACGACAATGAGTGGTCCATCGACAAGAACGTCGGCGCCATTGCCGAGTATTTCCACAAGATTGCCACCAATCCGACCTATGTCAGCATTCACGATCGCGTCACCGGGATGCTCGAAAAATTCGGCGGCAAGGCGGCGCGGCACATTGCGCGCAAAGCCGAAGAGGCTGCCAAAGGGATCGTGGGCCGCGGCATGATCTTTGAGGAGTTCGGGCTGAGCTACTACGGTCCGGTGGACGGCCACAACCTGCCGCTGCTGATTGAAACGCTGAAGTTTTTGAAGACCCAGGACCGGCCTGTGGTGCTTCACGCGCTCACGAAGAAGGGCCGCGGCTTTGGACCGGCGCTCGAAAAACAGAAAAAATTCCACGGTCTCGGGCCGTATGATCCGGAGACCGGCGAGACCAAGGCCGCCGGACAGAAGACCTATTCGGAGATTTTTGCGGAAAGCCTCACGCGCTTGGCCGACGCCAACAACAAGGTTGTTGCGATTACGGCGGCGATGCCGAACGGCACAGCGCTTGATCTGTTCCGCCCGCATCACCCCGATCGTTATTTCGATGTGGGCATTGCGGAAGAACACGCGGTTCTGTTCGCGGCGGGCATGGCGACCAAAGGCTATCGGCCGTTCTGCGCGATCTACTCCACATTTTTGCAGCGAGCCTTCGATCAGATTGTCCATGATGTCGCTCTGCAGCACCTCCCCGTGGTCTTCTGCATGGATCGCGGCGGCCTGAGCGGTGATGACGGTCCAACGCACCATGGGTTGTTTGACATCAGCTATCTGCGCGGCGTTCCGGGTCTCATCCACATGGATCCGAAGGACGAAAACGAGCTGCAGGACATGATGTACACCGCGCTGGCGCATGACGGGCCCAGCGCCATCCGCTACCCGCGCGGAACCGGACCGGGCTCCCCGTTGAAGGCGCAACCGCAAGCGTTGGAGATCGGCCGCGCGGAGGTCATCCGCGATGGCTCGGATGTGGCCATCTTCTCCTTGGGCAACATGCTGCCGGAGGCCGAGCGCCTGGCGCGCGAGCTGGAGCTGGAAGGTCACAGCGCCGCCGTGATCAACGCCCGCTTTGCCAAGCCCGTGGATGCGGCGTGCCTTGTGAGCTACGCTCGACGCTGCGAGCTGCTGGTCACCATGGAAGATCATGTGCTCGCGGGCGGCTTTGGCTCGGCGGTGTTAGAGGCGCTGAACGATGCCGAGCTGGAGACCCCCGTTGTGCGCATAGGCTGGCCGGATCAGTTCATCGAGCACGGCAAAGTGGACGAATTGCGGGCGCGCTATGGGGTCACCGCGGAGGCGGCTCTCGAGCGTGTGCGGCCTCTGCTGCGCAAACCCGTCACGGCTTAAACATTTGCCTTAAAACGCGGTCGAGCGCAGCCTTAACCCACGCGGACAGACGGAGCAACTACGCAGACACGTAGAGGGAGCCGTGGGCTCTAGCCCACGGAATTTCGAGCCAAGTTAAAGGCCCTTTAGGGCTGGGCTCTTCTGTCCGGACCGAAAGACCCGGGGCTGAAAAGCCCCGTTCCGCTGGATCGTTGATTCAGCGGCCTGAAGGCCGCTGCTCCCTCCCAAATGCTATCCACGCTGCACTTGCAGAGATACCGCGGCGGGTCCACCAAAAGGTCCGCTTATGGATGTCGCAAAGCGAGGCAGCAGCTCCGCCGCCCGCGCCTGGCGGTAGCGGAAAAGCGCGGCGAAGGCCAGCTCCGCCACGGGCAGGCCCAGGGTGCTCACAGGCTGCAATGGAAGCTCATAGGTCACATGATCGCGCACAATTGTTCCGGGGGAACCGTCCTGGGGCGATGCCGCATCGCGCACCGAATGGCAGTGCCGCCAATAGGCGAACGGTCCGCGCAGTTGCACATCGCAAAAGCCCTCATTCCAGCGAAAGTCCTCAATCAGCGCATCCCACGGAGCACGTACAGGCAGAAACGGCAGGCCGCGCGCGGTGATGGTTAGCCGGGTGCCGTCACCGGCCGCAACGCCCGGATAGACAGGTGTGCCTTCAGGCCGTGGCGGAGGAGGGTAGAACGTGGCTTCGTCGATGCGAGCGTGCTGCCAGCGTGGCATCAGTGGCGGCAGATGGCGCGGGTTCGCAAAAAAGGCGAAGACCAGGGTGCGGGGAAAGGGAAGCCACTGCTCGGTTTCGAACTGCTGGCGCATGCTGGCTTGGATGCAGAAGAAGTCGTGCCCAAAACGAGAGAGCGACGGCACAAGGCCGTCGCTCTTCGGTGCACATTAAGCCGTTAGTTCGGCATCAGCACCGTGTCGATCACATGGACAACGCCGTTGGACTGGAAGACGTCCGCGGTCGTGATCATGGCGGTGCCACCCTTGGCATCCGTAATCTTGATCATGTTGCCGTCCATGGAAAGGGTCAGCGGCTCGCCCTGCACTGTGTTCAGCTGGAGGGTGCCGTTGTTTTTCTTGATCTGCTTCATCAGCTTCTTGGCGCCGTAGGTGCCCGAAACGACGTGGTAGGTCAGGATCTTGGTCAGCGTGGCCTTGTTGTCTGGCTGGGTCAGCGTATCGACGGTGCCGGCAGGCAGTTTGGCGAAGGCATCATTGGTCGGAGCGAAGACGGTGAAGGGGCCCGGGCCGCTCAGCGTGTCCACCAGGCCCGCAGCCTTGACTGCGGTCACAAGCGTGGTGAGATTCGGTGCAGCCGAGGCATTGGTGACGATCGTCGCAGTCGGCGACATCGCCGCGCCGCCGACCATCGGGTCAGTCTTTTGCGCCATCGCAGACATCGACGTCATTGCCAGCGCGGTGCCGGCCAGCAGAGAAAGCAGGGTCTTCTTCATGTTCCATTCATCCTTTCGTCGCGAGCGTACGCTCCGAGCGTCTCCTGCTCGCCGTTCAAGACGCACAATCATCTAACGAAGTGGCGTTCGCGCCGGATTGGCGGAGCACCGAAAAGTTTTTTGGTACTTGCCAGATTCCGTGTGCGTTGACAAAGGCCTACAGGCACCGTCAACTGGAGTCGGATGGATGTAGTGAATCACTCACGCGCCGGGGGCGAAATTTTGCCGGATGATCGGAACTCTGCCCCAGGCCAGAGCCCAGACGAGATTCCAGACGTGAGCCCAAACGAGATCCCTTGCTCAGACGCCGAGAAGCGCGGGCTGCTGCTGGTCGGGCTCCTCAAGCTGGTCGAAGGCGTCTTCTTCATCGCCGTCGGGGCAGGCGCGCTGCACCTGATTCATAAAAACCTCGGCGAATTTGTCATGCATTTTATCGATGCGCTGCCCATCGATCCCGAGGGCAGGTTCGTCAGCATCGTCATGGACAAGGCCGACCTGATCGATGCGCATGACCTGCGCCGGATCGGCGCCGGGGCCTTCATCTATGCCTGCACGCGCATCGTCGAAGGCACGGGCCTGATCCTGCGCAAGACATGGGCGGAATACTTTACGGTCATCCTGACCACCCTGGGCCTGCCTGTCGAACTCTTCGAGCTGATGCACCGGTTCACCTGGCTCAAAGTCGGCGCGCTCGCCGCGAATCTGGTGATCCTCGCGTTTCTGTTGTGGATTCTCAAGCGGCGGCAAGGGGCGTTGCTGCAGACACGTACCCAAAGCTAGACGGGGGGGGGAAACAGAGATGAAAATGCAACGCCATCTTCGCCTTTTGTTCGTACCACTTCGGTGTGACCTTATACAAGTGTGCGGAATGCCACGAACCAGCGTGGTTAGCCCTACCGGTTGGGTTTTCCTCAGCTAAGTATCGAATATCTTGCGTTTTCCACACCCCTGGGCAGAAAAGGGAGGGCTTTCCCACATTTTCTACTGGACAGGAAAACGGGGAAGAACGATGCTTGGTTCACGCGGTGGAAGAAAGTGGTCAAAAAGGGAGCAAAGGGGAGCGTAGAAGGAACAAATCCCCTGAGTTCGGGTTCGGATCGGTAAAAGCAGTCCGGATGCCTTGAGACACGGAGAGACGATGAAGCTTCGTGGCAGCCAAATCACCCGCGTGGACGAGAAGGGACGCCTCAAGGTCCCGGCGGAGTACAAACGTCAGCTCGATGAAGACGGGGTCGAAGAGTTCTTCATCACCAGCAAAGACGGCGAGCGGGCCGAGGTTTACCCAATGAAGGAGTGGGAGCGGATTGAGGCTGCTTTGGATCAACTGCCCTCCACCAGCAAGGCGAAACAAAGATTTCTGGATGTAACGAACTACTACGGCCAGGTAACGACGTTTGACGCCCAGGGCCGGTTGCTGATTCCGCAGACGCTTCGTGAGACGGCCAAGCTGAGCGGCGATGTCGCAGTGATGGGCCAGAGAAACATGCTCGTGGTGATCAACGACGAGCGCATACGGGCTGGTTTCGAGCATAACCCGCTGAGTGAGTCGGAGTTGGGCGAGTTAGCTGCAGCAGGGGTTTAAGGATTGTTGACGAGTTTGAGTCCCCCAGGGGACACGTGGGGCGGTGGCACGATGCAACGACCGCAGCATGTACCGGTTCTTCTGGAACAGAGTTTGGACCTTCTGAAGGTGCGGCGCGGCGGAACCTATGCCGACGCGACGGTGGGGCTGGGGGGACATTCTGCCGCTATCGCCGCAAGACTGGGCGCCAAGGGTACGCTGATCGCCTTTGATCGCGATCCCGAGGCGATGGCCAGAGCGCAGGCGAGGCTGGATGAGCTGGCCGACGAGCTGGGGCCGGAGATGCCGCTTGTGCGGTACGTGAGCCGGGCGTTCTCGGAGATGGCCGAGGAGATTGCGCCGGGCAGCCTGGATGGGCTTCTGGCCGACTTCGGCGTAAGCGGCCTGCAGCTCGATGAGCCGCACCGGGGATTTAGTTTTCGGGCCGAAGGGCCGCTGGACATGCGGATGGATCCGCGCGGCGGCGAAACGGCCGAACAGGTGGTAAATCAGGCGGACGAGGAAGATCTCGCCAACCTGATTTACGAATTCGGAGAGGAAAGGAGGTCGCGGAGAATCGCCAGAGCCATTGTGAGGGCCCGGCCGATATCGACTACGGCGGAATTAGCCAAAGTGATCTCGGCCGCGGCCCCAACAATGAAAGGCGACAAGATTCATCCGGCGACCCGAACCTTTCAGGCACTTCGAATTCGTGTGAACCGAGAATTGGCGGAGATTCAATCGCTGCTGCGTGTGATCACGATGAGCGCGGGATCTCCCCTGAAGCCGGGCGGACGGGTGGTGCTGATCAGCTTCCACTCGCTCGAGGACCGGTTGGTGAAGGACAGTCTGCGCGACGCGGCACACGCCGGAACGATGACGATTTTGACCAAAAAGCCGCTGATCGCGGATGCCGATGAGGAAAGGCGAAACCCTCGATCGCGCAGCGCCAAGCTGCGAGCCGGGGAGCGGATTGGGTAATAGGCGTTTCACGCGACAGTAACGTTACCTGTGTGAAGAGACGGCATGTGGAAATCGCGGGTTGCCGGTTGTCCACAGGTTTTAGACAATGGGAACCACAGGAGATACTCCGGTTTTCCTAAGCATTTAGGGCAGGCGTTTCGGCAGGCGCGGTACACAAAGAAGCGGCCTGCGGCAGGGCAAAGAAGTCTGGGAGTGGAACATGGCGGCAGCGGCGGCATCATTTACAGGGCAACTGACGGAGCGCACGCACACGCGGCGGGCGAGCAGTGGACGGCCGGCGTCGATCGCCGTGCTGAACCGTGAGCGCTTCGAGGCGCAGCGCGTTCGCCGCCGCGGCCCCACGCCGGAGATGTTCTTCGCCAAGCACATCGACAACAGCCGCATCGTGAAGGCCGACGATCCCGAGCGCCGTCGCGAGGTGCGCACGTTCACGCTGGTCATGAGCCTATTCTTCGCGTTGACGATGGTATATGTGTGGCAGCACTTCTCGGCGATCGAGGTCGGCTATCGCGTCGAGGCACAGAAGACGCAGGTAGAGAATATGCGTGAGCAGAACCGCCAGCTCCGGCTCACCGAAGCGCAGCTGAGCGATCCGGGCCGCATCGACCGCATCGCCCGGCAGCTTGGTCTGGATACGCCGCTGCCGGGGCAGGTGGTTCGTCCGGACGGCGATGGGGGCACGCAGCCTGTGCTCGCGCAAATGCAGCTGCCGGTGCGCTCGATAGTGAACTAGGCGGTTCGCCTGCGCGCACATTTATTCTTTGCCATTCTGAGCAACGCGAAGGACCTGCTTTTTTGCCTGGAGTGTTATGGCAGCTAAAGGAAAGCAGGTCCTTCCCCTTCGACAAGCTCAGGGTCAGGATGACGAGATTTCATTTCTAACTCGTATAAGTTTCTAAGACCATGAAGTCCAAACCGACGCACCGCCCAGTCTTCAAGCCCGCCGCCCGCTCCGGTGGCCTACTCACCGCGCCGATTCGGCGTGTGCGTTTTGTGTGGGTCGCCCTTGCCTTCTGCGCGTGGGCGGCGGCCATCGGCCTGCGGCTCACGTGGCTGCAGGTCGTCAAGCATGATCATTATGTAAAGACCGCGGCCAAGCAGCAGCAGCGCGGCTTCGAGATCTCACCTCGTCGTGGTGTTTTGTATGACCGCGATCTGCGTGAGCTGGCGATGACGGTGCTGGTGGACAGTGTCTACGCGGTGCCCACCGAGTTGGGCGACAACCGGGCGAGTGAAGCCGCGCTGCTGGCGAAGGTGGTGCACGTCGATCCGCAGGATCAGTTCACGTCCAAGAACCGCATTCTGGCGCGCTTCGATGCGTCAAGGAACTTCGCCTGGGTTGCCCGCAAGGTCAGCCCGGAAACTGCGGAACGCATCAAGGAACTGAATCTGCATGGTGTGTATCTGCAGAAGGAGTTCAAGCGCTTTTACCCAAACAACGATCTCGCGGCGCACGTGCTGGGTTATGTCGGCACGGACGATGAAGGTTTGGGCGGCCTGGAGCGCAACTTCGACGAGGAGCTGCACGGCGAACCGGGCCACATGCTGACCGCTGTCGATGCCAAGCGCCACATCATGGGCTCGGAAGAGAACGAGCCCATGCCGGGCGAGAATCTTGTGCTCTCCATCGACTCGAACATTCAGTACATGGCCGAGCGTGCGCTGGACGAGCAGGTGGCGAAGATGAAGGCGCTGCATGGCACGGTGGTGGTGCAGGACCCGCATACGGGCCAGATTCTTGCGCTTGCCGTGTCCCCACGCTTCAATCCCAACGACTCCAAGCACATGGACGCGGATGTGCTCACGAATCTGGCTGTAAGCGACATTTATGAGCCGGGCTCCACGTTCAAGCTGGTGACGTACTCCGCCGCGCTGGATAGCGCAGGCGTGGAGCCCACGGACAAGGTCGATTGCCAGGGCGGCGCGATGACGATGTTCGGCCGTACGCTACACGACGACAAATCCGATCACATGGGCGTGGTGACGGTGCAACAGGCTTTGGAACACTCAAGCGACGTAGGCGCGGCGAAGATGGCGCTGAAGGTCGGGCCGAACAAGTTCTACGATTACATGCGTTCGTTCGGTTTCGGCGACCGTTCGGGCATTGAACTGCCCAGCGAAACGCGTGGTCTGTTGCGTCCGGTGCGTAAGTGGGGATCGACAAGTATCCTCTCGCTGGCTATCGGACAGGAGATCGGCGTAACGCCGGTGCAGCTCGTCTCCATGGTTTCGGCCATCGCGAATGGCGGAACCTATCTGCCGCCGCATATCCTGCTGCAGTCCACGGACGAGATGAAAGGTGATCACAGGCTGAAGGAGGAACCCTTCCACCCAGAGATGCAGCTGGCTGCGACGCTGCCGGATGGAGCACATCGTGTGATCAAGGAACTGACCGCGGCCAAGATGCGCGCCATGATGCAGGGAATCATGATCGAGGGCACAGGCAAGACGGACGCGCTGAAT
The DNA here is from genome assembly GCA_965276885.1 of Granulicella sp. Classification (GTDB taxonomy): domain Bacteria; phylum Acidobacteriota; class Terriglobia; order Terriglobales; family Acidobacteriaceae; genus Granulicella. The sequence continues at coordinate 1,644,446 of OZ255702.1, forward strand.
GGCTACAGCTCCGGCGGCAAGACGGGCACGGCGGAGAAGGTTGATCCGGTGACGCACACGTACTCGCATACCAAGCTGGTCGCCAGCTTTGCGGGCTTTGCGCCGGTCAACGATCCGGCGATCGCGATTGCGGTGGTCATCGATACGCCTACGGCTGGCGGAGAGAACATGCACTACGGCGCCACTACCTCCGGCCCCGTCTTCGCCGAGGTCGCGCAAGAGGTGCTGGAATATCTCGGCATCCCGCACGATCAGCCGTTGAAGACCAGGAAGCAGATGGAAGAGACTCGGAACGCGCCGGAACCCGGGGACGCGCCGGACCGCAGCGATGTAGCTGACCTGGGCTCGATGTTCGACCAGATTAATAGCCTTCCCCCGGACGATCCGCTGCGTCATCCTGCAGCCGCTTCCGCGATGGCGGAAAATCTTCAAGCCGACGAGGCGCAAGAGACGGCGGCGGCCCATACACCGCCGCGCAAAGACTGGCTGGAGCTGCCGGATCGGGTGTTGGCCTCGTTTCACAGGAACGGCAATACGACATCTGTCATGCCCGATGCAAATATCGCCGCCGATAAACCCATCATGGCACCTCACATCGCGCCGGAGATACAGCAGCGCAATAACGGCGCGGTGGTGATCGACTCGGGCAAGCGTGTTCCTGTGCCGGACTTCAGTGGTGCAGCGTTGCGCAACGTCGTGGAGCGTGCGGGTTCAGCGGGCCTGCGCGTGGAGACGGTCGGCAGCGGCCTGGCGCGGGAGCAGGCCCCTTTGGCGGGCACGATGGTGCCCTCAGGCACTGAGGTTGTGGTGCGTTTCGCGCGATGAACCTTCACTCGCCGCTCGCTACGGTTCTTGTCGGTTTGATGGTGGGCGTATGCGTGGGTCTAGTCGGCACGAGCGGTGCCATCATGATCCCGACCATGGTGTTGGTCTTTGGCTTGACTCAATTGCAGGCCCAGGGAACGGCACTTTTCATCGCGCTGCTGCCAATTTGGTTTGCGCCGTTGTTGCCCTATGCGCGTGCCGGCCATGTGCAGTGGCGGCTGGGACTGCTGCTTGCATTGGGCGTGGCAATGGGAGGTTTCGTGGGAGGTAATCTCGCCCAACATCTTCCGATTGGCGTGGTTCGCAAAGGCTTCGCGGTTGCTTTGATGGGCTTGGCCGTTCGCATGTTCGTGCAGCGTTAAGATCAGCTTATGCAGTGGAAACAGGCGCTTGGGGCCTTGACAACGATCGCAACCGGTGGCCGCACTGACATCGAGGTGCGGGACGTGCAGTATGACTCGCGTCGCGTACACGCGGGCGATGTGTTTGTGGCGATGCGCGGCGGCAGTGCGGATGGCAATCACTTCATCCAAACTGCGCTGCGGCAGGGCGCTGCGGTGCTGCTTACGGACTCCGATGAGGTCTTCACCAAACTGCAGAAGACGCAGCCTGAGTTAGCGGTCGCGCTTGTTGCTTCGGGTCGTCGTGCGCTGGCAGAGGTAAGTGCCGAGGTCTTCTCGCACCCTGAACGAGCGCTTGCTTTGACCGCAGTAACCGGTACAAATGGCAAAACTACAACGACGTTTTTGTTGGAGCAGTTGCTGCGCAGCGCGGGCCGAAAGAGTGTGCTGATCGGTACGGTAGAAACGCATATAGGCGATGAGGTGCGACCCAGCGAGCACACCACGCCTGAAAGTCGCGATGTGCTCTCGTTGTTTCGCGAGGGCGTTCATGCCGGCTGCACCGAAGCCATCATGGAGACGAGTTCGCATGCGCTGGAGCAGGAGCGTGTGTGGGGATTGCCGGTGGATGTCGCGATCTTCACGAATCTGACGCAGGATCACCTCGATTATCACGGCACCATGGAGGCCTATGCGCAAGCCAAGGCGCGGCTGTTCACCGGCGTGGGCGCGCCTGCGCCGCGGGTTGCTGTAATCAACGAGGATGCCGCGTACGCCTCCGACATGGTGCATGCCTTTGGCGGAGAAATACTGATGCGCTACGGCATGAATCAGTCATACGGGACGCATCGCGCGCTCGATGTGGAGCTCGCCCTGGGTAGGACGCAATTCAATTTCGCTACGCCCGAAGGCACCGTGCCGATCCGGTCTCCGCTGAGTGGAAGCGTGAATGTGTACAACCTGCTTGCGGCCATGTGCGCGGCATTGGCGCGAGGACTCACGCTGGAACAGATCTCTGCAGCAACACAAACATTGCTACAGGTGCCAGGGCGTTTCGAGGTGGTGCCCGGCTCACATCAGGCCGGCTTCACCGTGATCGTTGACTATGCGCACACTGACGATGCGCTGCGTAACCTGATTCGGCTTGCGCGCGAGAGTGTGGCGGCACAGAGTGGCCGCGTGATCACGCTGTTTGGTTGCGGTGGTGACCGCGATCGCACCAAGCGGCCGAAGATGGGCCGAGCCGCGGGCGAAGACAGCGACCTGGTGATTGTCACCAGTGACAATCCTCGCAGCGAGCGGCCGATGGCCATTATTAACGAGGCTGTACTCGGTCTGCGCGAGACACATACGACGTACATTGTGGAAGAGGATCGACGTTCGGCCATTGAGGTTGCCTTGCGAGAGGCGCGATCTGGTGACATCGTACTGATTGCGGGAAAAGGGCACGAAAGGCAGCAGATCTTTGCAGACGGGCCAGTGCCGTTTGATGACGTGCAAGAGGCCGAACGCGTACTCGAGACGCTGCAAACTGAGGTGAAAGGTTGAAGCTCCCGCTAGGACAGATTGCCGATGTGATTCATGCAGAAGGCGACATCGATACGACAGCCATTGCGCAGGGATATTCGATCGATTCGCGCACCATCAACGCGGGCGAGCTATTTTTCGCGGTGCGCGGAGAGCGCGTGGATGGACACGATTTTGTGGAAACCGCGCTAGCCAATGGCGCCGTTGCCGCCGTGGTGAGCATGCGTTGGCTGGCGCCCCCCACGACCGACAATCGCAAGCTGCTGCGCGTTCCCGATGAATGCTTGCCCGACGGAGACGCGGATTGCATTCTTTCCTCCATGCAGCGGCTTGCAAGAGCGGTGCGGCGGCAATGGGGCAAGCGCGTGATTGGCATTACGGGCTCCGCGGGAAAGACAACGACCAAGGAGTGCATCGCGGAGGTGTTGAGCCGGCGCTTCCGCGTGCTGAAGACCGAAGGCAATCTGAACAATCACTTTGGCGTGCCGCTGCAGTTGCTGCGGCTTGAGCCGGAGCACGAAATTGCCGTGCTCGAAATGGGCATGAACCACGCGGGTGAGATCACCGCGCTGTGCCGCATCGCTGAACCGGATTGGGCCGTTGTCTCCAACGTTGCGCCGGTGCACCTGGAATACTTCCAAGACGGCATCGATGGGATTGCGCGCGCGAAACGTGAGCTTGTGGATGCGCTGCCGCGAACAGGCATCGCGTTTTTGAACGGCGATGATGAGCGCGTTGCGAACTTCGGCGCAGAGCGCGGCGACCATGCCGTGCTGTACGGCACCTGTGAGCGTTGCATGGTGCGCGCCGTGGAGATAGAAGAACTCGGTCTTGCCGGAACGCAGTTTCTGGTGAAGTCTGGCGCGCTGCAGCACTCGCTGCACCTGCGTTTGATGGGTCGCCACAACGTCTTGAATGCCTTGGCGGCGATCAGCGTGGGGCTGGCCAGCGGCGTTGCTTTGTCTGCTTGTTGCAACGCTCTTGAAGCCATGCGTCCGCCTGAAAAGCGTGGCGAGGTGATCGATTGGAACGGCGCCCAGATCATCAACGACTGCTATAACTCCAATCCCCATGCGCTCAACGCGATGGTGGCGACACTTGCCAACAGCAGGGCGAAGCGTCGGATTCTGGTTGCAGGAGAGATGCTGGAGCTTGGGCCGGAAGCGCCGATGCTGCATGCGGAGTGTGGCCGCGCCGCCGCGCTTTCCGGCATCGACATCGTTGCCGGTGTGCGTGGTCTGGCGCAGGAACTCGCCGGGGCTGCCGCCGAGATCGGGGCGACGGCGATGTTTTTTGAGGCGCCCGAGGAGGCAGGCGCATGGCTGCGCGAGCATCTGCGCGAAGGCGATCTGGTATTGCTGAAAGGATCGCGCGGGGTGCGTCTGGAGCGTGCTTTGGAGGCGCTTCGTGCGCCCGGACCTCCGTTGCCAGCCCTCGTCTGAACAACAACAGGTGCACTCGCGTTGGCCCATTCAAAACGAAGGGTAAGATAGCCCTGAGCTGCACGTATCCGCGCCCATTACCCGAGCGCAATCCACCCCGCGCATGAGGCCGTTCCGTTGCTCTACTGGCTGCTTTACCAGAAGCTTTTTCCATACTTCCGCTTCTTCCGCATCTTTCGCTATGTGACGTTTCGCTGCGTCTTCGCGAGCCTGACGGCGCTGCTGATCGGTCTGCTGATCGGTCCCTTTGTAATCGACCGGCTGCGCCAGTTTCAGATCGGCCAGTACATCCGCGAAGAAGGCCCGCAGAGCCACCAAAAAAAGGTGGGGACGCCCACAATGGGCGGTGTGCTCATCTGTATTTCCATTCTTGTGCCCACACTGCTGTGGAGCGATCTGTCCAATTCTTTTGTGTGGCTGGTGATGTTTGCTACGGTTGCCTTTGGCGCGATTGGTTTCGCGGATGACTACATCAAGGTCGTGCATAAACGAAACCTTGGGCTGACCTCGCGGCAGAAGCTGTTTTGCCAGATGGTGGCGAGCTTCGCGATCGCTACCGCACTGCTTGTGTTGCGCCGGGATGGGATGTACTCGACGCGGCTGGTGATGCCGTTTCTGAAGAAGGTCCGTCCCGATCTCATCATCGGCAGCCTGCTGCACACGCATGCGTGGCCGCTGGCATTTCTGCCGTTCGTGATCTTCGTGATGCTCGTTATCTCAGGTTCGAGCAACGCGGTGAATCTGACCGATGGCCTCGATGGTCTCGCGATCGGCTGCACCATCATCGCGGCCGGCGCGCTGACGGTGCTGACCTATGTGAGCGGCCATGCGGTGTTTTCTGATTATCTTGAGTTGCAGCGCATGCCCGCGGTGAGCGAGTTGACAATCTTCTGCGGTGCGATGGTGGGCGCCAGCATCGGTTTTCTTTGGTACAACGCGCATCCCGCCGAGATCTTCATGGGCGATGTGGGATCGCTGGCGCTGGGCGGCGCAATCGCTACGGTGGCCGTGATTATCAAGCAGGAGTTGTTGCTGCCGTTCATTGGCGGCGTGTTTATTTTGGAGCTGCTGAGCGTGGTGCTGCAGGTGGGCAGCTACAAGCTGCGCGGCGGCAAACGGATCTTCCGCATGGCGCCGCTGCATCATCATTTTGAACTGGGTGGATGGTCCGAGTCGAAGGTGATTGCGCGCTTCTGGATTCTGGCGCTGGTGTTTGCGCTGCTTGCGCTGACGACGTTGAAGCTGCGGTGAGTCGAGGAAACCTCATTGGAGTGTTGGGTACTGCGATCCTGATCCTGGGTATAGCGATCATGTTGCATCCCACAGCCAACACGAGTGTCGTGACGTTTGGCGCTTCGATGCAGACGTTCGCTTACGTCATCATCCTCGTCGCCGCGCTACGAAGACCTTTGAAGTGGCTTTTGATGCTGCTCTTCGCCCCGATCTCCGCTTATCTATGGCTACTCTCTCTTGGACACTAGCGAGCTTGGCTTAACGAAGATCGCTTACGACGCCTTGCGCACGGCCTCTTCCTTCTGCTGCTTGAGCCATGTACGCAGGGCCTCGTCCACGCGGGATTGCCAGCCGGTCCCGCTCTCCCGCAATTCGTCCACGACATCCTTTGATAGCCGGATGGTGACTTCTACTTTGGACGGTTGTTTGCGGGAGTCCTGGATTGCTCGCAACGTTTTCTGCACATTCGGAGGCAGATCATGAAGTCGCACAGCACGGGCAAACATCTCCTTCGTCCACTCGGGGTTCTCCTCGTCGGGAATCCCATACTCGTTATCATCATCCAAGTGCATATTCATTGGCCTCCCATCTGGTTGCTTTACGCAGGCTTATCGCTCTGATGTCTAAGCCATTGTCAGTGAAGATCAATGTGTATAGCCGTCCATCGAGAAAGCTTATGGCCTGAAAGTGTACTTCGTCATAGTCTTCGCGATCATCGATGGAAATCAAAGCAGCATCGAAGTCAAAGTCCACAGCACGCCGGAGTGAGATGCCGTGCCTTCGTATGTTGATCGCGTCTTTTGCGTCATCGACCGTGATCCCCACAACTTATCTGTATCTGGGCTGCCGCTGCTTGTCAAAGACAAGATTGCTGATAATGCCTCCGATCTCTGTTCACACCATCTTCGTCCCATTCCAACGCACCGGTCGCCCTTCAAAATACGATGCGTTTGCCATATGACATGCGCCCGCGGCATGGTGTCCGAAGACGACATCTTCCACCACAGGCTGCCGCGTGCGCACGGCGTTAAAGAAGTTGCTGAGGTGCGGTCGTTGGTCGTCCCAGTTCGTGCCTTGCCATTCCTGCACCTCCGTAAATGGCTGCGCGGCGAGTTCGGCATCGTGCTCGGCGTGCCATTGCTTCTCGTAAGCGGCGTGCATCGCCGCGGGGAAGCCGTTGATGCCGTAATCAGGTGAGCGGTCTGCGCCGGATTGCGGCCGAAGCGTAACGGTGTTGTTGGCGACCTCGATGATGCCGTGCGGTCCCATGATGCGCGTGATCTCGGGGGTCTCCGTCTGTTGCGTGAGGCGCACGGTGACGGCCACGTCGCCGTACTGAAACGTGGTGACCTGCAGGTCCGGCATGTCCCGGCCGTTGTTCTTCCAGCGATATAGCCCGCCCACGGAGAAGGCGGAGTCCGGCATCTGGTTGATGCCCGTGAGGAACTGCGTGCCGCTGAGCAGATGCACCATCAGGTCGCCGGCCATGCCGGTGCCGTACTCCTTGTAGCCGCGCCAGCGGGCAAACACGACCGGATCGAAAGCCTTCTTCGGTGCATTGCCAAGCCAAGCCGCCCAGTCCAGGGTTTCGGGAGAAAGATCGGGCGGCAAAGGGTACTCCCACGCGCCTCCGGGTGAGTTGCGGCCAAGCATCAGCTCGACCTGCCGCACGGGACCGATGGCGCCGCTCGCGCAGAGTTCATGCGCTTTGGCGAAGACAGCGGAGCTGACGCGTTGCGATCCGACCTGGATGAACTTGCCGGTGTCCCGCACGGCTTTTACCATCGCCTCGCCGTCAGCGATGGTGTGCGACATCGGCTTTTCGCAGTAGACGTCCTTGCCCGCATGCAGTGCTGCGATGGCCAGCGGCGCATGCTGATGGTCGGGCGCTGCAAGAACAATGGCTTCGATCTTCGGATCGGCAAGGATCTGCTTGTAGTCTCTCGTAGTCACGATGCTGTCCCCGGCGATCTGCTTGGCCAGGGTGTGACGATCGTCGTAGACATCGCAAGCGGCCACGCAGCGGGCCTGCGGCAGCGTGACGGAGGCTCGCAGCAGGATGGAACCCTCAATGCCGACGCCCACGCTGGCATAGCGTACAGGGTCGCCGCTCACGGGCGGCGGTGTGACCGTGGTGAGGTGCTGAGCGCCCTGGCTCTGGGCGGGCGCGGCGCCCGGGGTCAAGGCGGCAAGGGTGGCGCCGCCGCCCACCTGAAGGAAGGATCTGCGTGAAAATTTCAAGTGCCGTTCTCCGGTCTTCCCATGGGAACGTGAAGTATAACGAACCCACACACGCGTGAGCGATGGACCCAATCTCCGCTAGGATGGCGAAGGCGGATAGGATGGATGTTGTCCCTGGCCGGAGTGGATGTGGAGCTCAAAAACAAGCGAGTGCTGGTGGTGGGCTTGGGCAGGAGCGGCCTCGCCGCGGCACGTTTTCTGAAGGCACGCGGCGCGCGTGTGACAGTCAGCGATTCGCGGCCGGCGGCGACCGTGGCCGAGCTGCCGCAGCTGCTCGACGAAGGCATCATGGTGGAGGCCGGCAGCCATGGTCTGCTGACCTTTCGGCGGCAGGATTTTATTGTCGTTTCGCCGGGTATTCCGCTGAGCGTGCCGGAGTTGCGGACCGTGCGTGCGCTGGGCATGCGCATTATCGGCGAGCTGGAGTTAGGAACGCAGTTTCTTGCGGGTGAGATCGTTGCCGTTACGGGGTCCAACGGGAAGACGACCACCACGTCGCTGCTGGGTGAGATCTTTCAGGCAAGCGGGCGGCCGACGCTGGTGGGCGGCAATATCGGTTTGCCGGTGGTGGAGATGGTGGCGGAGAGTATTGCACTGGCGCAAAGGATGTCGCCGGGTGAAGAAAAAGCAGATCCCTCCGCTACGCTGCGGGATGACAATTCTAAAAGAGAGGGCGGGTCAGAAAGGGATGACAATTTAGAAAGGGAAGGCGATCGAGGTGTGTGGTCGGTGTTGGAGGTATCGAGCTTTCAGCTGGAAACCATTGAGAGCTTTCGTCCGCGCATTGCGCTGGTGCTGAACATTACGCCGGATCACCTGGATCGCCATGGCAGTTTTGAAAATTATGCGGCCGCAAAGGCGCGCATCACCGAAAACCAGACCGCGGAGGACTTCCTGATACTGAACGCGGAGGATAAGGCGACGCAGAGGGTTGCGGCGAAGACGGAGGCGCGGATCTTTTGGTTCAGCCCACGTCGCCAGGTGAAGCAGGGCGCGTTTGTGCATGGGGAAACGATCTTTTTTCGTGCGGCGGAGGGCCGGGAGCCGGAGCCGGTGATGCCGGTAACGGAGATTCCGCTCGCCGGGGCGCACAACGTGGAGAACGTCCTCGCGGCGGTTGCGGCGGCGAAGCTTGCAGGAGTGCCGAGTGAGGTGATTCGCCGCGCGGTGAAGGCGTTTCGGGCGGTCGAGCATCGCTTGGAGTTCGTGCGCGAGCTCGGCGGCGTACGCTTTTATAACGACTCCAAGGCGACCAATGTGGACGCGACGGCCAAGGCGCTGGAGGCCTTCGCGGGCGGCGTTCACATCATCCTGGGCGGCAAGGATAAGGACTCGGACTACCGCACACTTTTGCCGCTGCTGCAATCCCGCGCAAGAACGGTTATCACCATTGGTTCCGCCGCGGAAAAGATAGAGACGCAGCTGGCGGGGCTGGTGAAGATAGAACGAGCGGTCACGCTGGACAGGGCGGTCGCGTTTGCGCACGAATATGCAATCGCAGGGGACGTGGTTCTGCTGGCGCCGGCCTGCTCCAGCTTCGATCAGTTTGAGAACTACGAGCATCGCGGGCGTGCGTTCAAGGACTTGGTGCACGGATTGCAGTCGCAGAGTGCGCCGTTTGCTTGAAGGGTAGCTAAGGCGTGATTTTTTTTTGGATTTGTTCAGGTGTGAGGGACGAGGCGTAGAGGTTTGAGGCGTCAGGGTAGGGCATGGCAAAGCGCGTCGGTGTAGATAAGTGGTTGTTCGGCACGGTGCTGCTGCTTGTGCTGTTCGGTTTGGTGATGGTGTTTTCCGCGTCGGCGGTCATGGCCAAGGCGACGCTCGGCTCGCCATATGCCTATGTCACCAAGCAGGCGATCTGGGTTCTGTTGGGCATCGTCGCGCTGTTTGTGCTGATGCGCGTACCCTATCGCAAATACAACAATCCCAAGCTGATTTTTCCGGTGATGGCCATTACGGCGCTGCTTCTGCTCGGCGTCTTCGTATTGGGCGGCAAGGTGAACGGAGCGCACCGCTGGATCGGCTTCGGCAGCATGTCGCTGCAGCCGTCGGAGCTGGCCAAGCCGGTCATCATTGTGTTTCTCGCGTGGTTTCTGCAGACGCGCATGCACGCGATCGACAATATCAAGGAGACGATTCTGCCCGCGGCGCTGCCGCCGCTGGTGTACATCGCGCTGATTCTGAAAGAGCCGGACCTGGGCACCGCGATGGTGTGCGCGGCCGTGCTGCTGCTGATGTTGTATCTCGCGGGCATGCAGATGAAATGGATCGGGATCGCCCTGGCCGGCGCCTCGCCCATCCTCTACTACATGCTGTTTCATGTGAAGTTTCGCGCGACGCGCATGAAGATTTTTCTGGATCCGGAGTCTGATCCCAAGGGCGCGGGCTTTCACATTCTGCAGTCTTTGATCGCCGTGGGAACGGGCGGCATTCATGGCAAAGGGCTGATGGAGGGCGTGCAGAAGCTGTTCTTTTTGCCCGAACCGCACACCGATTTCATCTTCGCCAACATCTGCGAGGAACTGGGGCTGATCGGCGCCATTTGCGTGGTGGCGGCCTTTTGCATCCTGGGCTATCGCGGTCTGCGCGCGGCATTTTTGTCCACCGATCCGTTTGCGCGCTTTCTGGCCTTCGGCCTGACCACGGCGATCCTGGTGCAGGCGTTCTTCAACATGAGCGTGGTGCTGGCGCTGCTGCCGACCAAAGGCATTCCATTGCCGTTCATCTCCTCGGGGGGCACCAGCGTCTTTGTCACGCTGGCCTGCATGGGTATTCTGCTCAACGTGACCCGCGAGATCGATTAGGTGCAGGAAGCAGGAAACAGCAAACAGCAAACGGCAAACAGCGGCGGAGGGCTGCGCGTCGTCATTGCGGGAGGCGGCACGGGTGGGCATGTGATTCCGGCGCTGGCCATTGGCAGGGAACTGCGTGACCGGCATGGGGCTGAGCTGCTGTTCATCGGCACCTCACGCGGATTGGAGACCAAGCTCGTTCCCGAGGCGGGTTTCGCGCTCGAGCTGGTACGCTCCGGGCAGTTAAAAAACGTTAGCCTCGCCACGCGGCTGAAGACGCTGAGCGATCTTCCCTTGGGTGTACAACGCTGCGTGGGTCTGCTGCGGAGCTTCAAGCCGCAGGTCGTCGTCGGTGTGGGTGGGTATGCCAGTGGACCGGCGATCCTTGCCGCGGTTTTGCTGCGCATTCCGACGCTGGCGTATGAGCCGAACGCGGTTCCCGGCATGACGAACCGGCTTTCCGGCAGGTTCGTCAGTGCGGCAGCCGTGAACTTTCCGCAGACGCTGCAGTTTTTCCGCAATGCGGAGATTACGGGCGTGCCGGTGCGGCCGGAGATCTTTGCCAGGCCATTTAAGCCAGTGGATGCCTCCCTGCAGCTGCTGGTGACGGCCGGAAGCCAGGGAGCAGCGGTGTTCAACGACGTTCTGCCGCGCATTGCGCACCGGCTGCTGCGCGCGGTTCCGGGGCTGACGATCGTGCACCAGTCCGGTCCGCGTCACTTGGAGACGACCCGTGCAGCCTATGCAGCAAGCGGCGCCGATCCGGCGCAATGGCGCGTCGAGGCCTTTCTGACCGACATGCCCGCCCAGTACGCGTCGGCCGATTTCGTGCTGGCGCGCTCCGGGAGCACCGTGGCGGAGCTCTGCGCGGCGGGTATGCCGTCTTTGCTGGTGCCGTTTCCGCAGGCTGCCGACGATCACCAGCGCCGAAACGCCGAGGTGCTCGCCAAAGCCGGCGCGGCGGAGATGCTGCTCCAGGCGGATGTGACGCCGGAGTCGCTGGAACGGGCTTTGCTCGATCTGCTCTGCAACCGGCCAAGACGGCAGGCCATGGCTGCCGCCGCGGAGGCGATGGCCCGGCCCGGCGCACTGGAACGGATCGCCGCAATGGTGCTGCGGCTGGCACGGACCTGACCCGGGCTACCATGAGCAGTCTGACTACAAAAAGACCGAGGCAGCCGCCCCGGTCTTTTCAATGCTGTGCTCCAGGTTAGCGGTGTCCACCGCCGCGCGACCCGCCGCCGCCGCCGCCATGGAAGCCACCACCGCCTCCGCCGCCATGGAAGCCGCCTCCGCCCGCAGGTGCTGAAAAGCTATGACCACCGCCGGCGGGTGCTGAAAAGCTGTGACCGCCACCGGCCGCCGGCGCTGAGAAGCTGCGAGCGCCGCCTCCGTAGCCGCCATTACCCACCGCACCATGGTTAGCGTAGCCGCCATTGCCAACCACGCCATGGTTAGCGTAGCCGCCATTGCCAACCACGCCATGGTTACCGTATCCGCCATAACCCCCATTACCGACAGCGCCGTGGTTGCCATAGCCGCCGCCATTGATGCCGGAGGCATGGTTAAAGGCTGCGCCGCGATTGCCACCGAAGCCGGCCGGGTGGGCGTTAAAGCCCGAGCCGCCGGGACGTCCGCTAAAACCGGCATAGGCGTGGTTATAGTACGCGCCACGGAAGCCCTCGCCGAAGTGTCCATAGGCGCGGTTATAGAAGAAACGGCCGCCATTCCAGTACCCGCCGTAGAAGCCGGCGCCGAAGTAGCCGAAGCCGTAGTTGATTCCGCCGTAGTACCCGATGCTACGACCCCAGTAGCCCGCATGCCAGAAGTAGCCGCCGCCGCCCCAGCCCCACCAGCCCGGCGTCCACAACCCGCCGATGTAGGGAGGCTCGACCCAGGCTCCATTGACCCAGTAGTAACCATCGCCGTTCCAGGCCCAGTAGCCCGGGGTCCACAGATAGCCGTCGCCGGGGCACTCCGGCTGGGCGTAATCGGGAATGGCCGGGGGCGCGTAGGTGGCGGCGACCCCGCCCTGGTACTGTCCGCCCTGATATCCATTCGGATCCTGTCCCGCTGGGTACTGGCCACCCTGATATTGGCCGGAGGGATCCTGCGCGGCAGGGTACTGCCCACCGGGATACTGTCCGTTGGGATCCTGTCCGCCAGGGTATTGCGCCTGAAGGAGCGGTACGACTGCGCCGAAGCCAGCGACCAGCGCTGAGCCTATGACCATCTTGCGAACTGCGCGCCTGATCTGCATTTCGTTCCTTCCGCCGCTGTTCTGAGTCTGCTAAAGCAGCTCTGTGCGGCACCGGAGAGCCACGGTCCAGCAATCTCTACCCGTTCCGTCTCCAACCGATTAGACACATACGCCGCGGCATTTGTTGCGTTCCTCTTCAAACCCGTTCGTGCGCCGAAATCAGGGCTTTGGTAATGCGGTGGGCAGCTTTGGCCCGGTAAAGAGCGCCCTGGGGCACATGACGTGCACGCCGTCGTTCGTATCGACCAATTGGGTGATGTTTACGTCACAAGCCGTCGAGATGAGCGCGTATGCATCATCGCGCGACAGATGCGGGTAGTCCGGGTTCCCCTCCGACAGGAACCCGATCATGTTGCGTACGGCCATCTCGGCCGCCAGCTTCAGGTCGGCGTTGAAACCCATGCTGATGTAGGCGGTCGGGGTTTCGGCGCGCGGCCATAAGAGATGTTCCCGCGTGGCTTCTCCCTTGTGCACGATGAACTGGAAGGTGCCAGTCAGCGAGGTTTCGAGCGCGGTAATGTCCACCTCGCCGTTGCCCTGCCCGGCGTGGCCGTCGCCGGCTTCAAACAGGCCGCCTTTGGCGTGCACGGGGTAGAAGATAACCGAACCGGCGGTCAGCTCCTTATTGTCCATGTTGCCGCCGTGCATCCAGGGCGGCGCGGAGTTCCATTTCCCGGCCGACTCCGGCGGCGCTACGCCCATGGAGCCGAAGAACGGATGGAGGGGTATGGTGATGCCCGGGGCGAAATCGGCGGTCATCTTCCCCCGGTCGAGCGGGATGATTTTGGTGCGGCCGTAGGGAAAGTCGTCGGGCAGAAACCCGCGTCCCGCCCCGAAGCCATTGCAGGCCCAGGGCACATCGATGGCGATCTTCACGACCCGCACCTCAAGCACATCGCCGGGCTCCGCCTCCGCGACGGCCACCGGGCCGGTAAGGATGTGGCCGCCAGGGCCGCGCTCGGCCTGCGGGACGCCGGTGTACAGCGGGCCGAGCCAGGCGGGAATGTCGGCGGTTTTCACGCCCTCGGTCTCCAGATGCTCCGGCGGCCCGCAGGTCGAGGCGGTCTGCATGACCACCGTATCGCCAGTGTGCACGGTGAGCGCGGGCTTGGCATGGGCTGAATAGTAGCCCCAGGCCACGGTTGTGGGCGTGGCGAGCAAGGTGTGAATGGACTGGGTTTCGGTCTGTGTTGCGGTCTGTGTTGCGGTCTGGGTTTCGGTCTGGGCGCTGCTGCATGGGGGCGCGACAAAGGATAGGTCCGCTGCCAGGAGCGCGAAGAGCAGTATAGAGGGTCGAAGCATGGTCTAAGATACAGCACCGCTGCGAGTTTACGGGGCGTGTGTTCTCGCTAAGCAATCAGGTGCAGAATCTCTTGGCCGCGTTCCACGGTAGAAGTAACCATGCGGCGATCAAAGGTGGCCAAGCGCCCGCCTCGCGAGCTTGCCAGCGCGAGCAGATAGGTGTCGGTGACCTGCTTTGCGCTGGAAAGATGGGCGATCTGTATGCTGCCTTTCCGCAGCAGGCTGATCTCATCGGGCCAGAACTCGTGCCCCGGCAAAGCGCACAGGCGGGACATGATCTTTGCCACTTCGGCTGGTGTGCCGGGAGAATTCGGATACCGGGTGCTGCCTGCGATCCGTAACACACCGTTCTCCGTGATAGGGCAGGTAGCCCAAGCATTGCCGCCTGTAGAAGCAAACCAGGCATGCGCAACGTCGTGCCAAACATGATCAGGGTCCATCAGCGCGAGCAGCACATTGACATCAAGCAGAAAGTGAGTCAAGGCAGCTCTTCGTCCAGCTGCTTTACCATCTCCGAGGTTACCAAAATGCCAGTTCCACGACGCTTCAGAAGAGGTATGCCGTTGCGGGTCTCGTCAAAGGAAGGCCGGGGAGTCAGGGCCGCGCGCGCCAGAGCAGAAATCACTTCTCCTATGCTCTTTCGCTGGAAATCGGCGAGTTCCCTTGCAGCTGCAAACACATCATCATCGATGGCCAGAGTTGTCCTCATCACTGTCTCCACATCAAACATCAAACATCGTACTCTGAGCGTAAGGATAGGACAAAGCCGAACTTCACCCACACGCGGCACAGGGCACAATAGAAAGGATGACCTCCTCTCCGCACGCCATGTTCGCGCCCTCGCAGCGCATTCACTTTATCGGCATCGGCGGCATTGGCATGAGTGGCATTGCCGAAATTTTATTGACCATGGGCTACCCTGTCTCAGGCTCCGACCTGCGGGCGTCCGCCGTGACGGAGCGGCTGGAGCGCCTGGGCGCGCGGATTTATCTGGGCCATGCGCCTGAGAACGCGGCGGCCAGCGATGTGGTGGTGACCAGTTCGGCGGTCGCGCGCGACAATCCTGAGGTGCTGGAGGCGCGCGCGCGCAAGACGCCGGTGATTCCCCGCGCCGAGATGCTGGCCGAACTGATGCGGTTGAAGTACGGCATAGCCGTGGCCGGAATGCATGGCAAGACCACGACCACCAGCATGATCGCCGCGGTGCTTGCGGGCGGCGAACTGGATCCGACCGTGGTTGTGGGCGGCCGCGTGGATGCAATGGGCTCCAATGCGCGGCTGGGACGCTCACATTATCTTGTCGCCGAGGCCGATGAGAGTGATCGCTCCTTTCTGCGGCTGTCGCCCATCTTGGCCGTGGTAACAAACCTGGACCGCGAGCACATGGACGCCTACCGCGACATGGCCGATGTGGAAGACGCCTTTGTGCGGTTCATGGATGAGGTGCCGTTCTACGGCGCGGTGACCGCGTGCGCCGACAACCCGGCGCTGCGGGCCATTCTGCCGCGCGTTACGCCGCGGGTGTACACCTACGGCGAGTCGCCGGATGCGGACTTCCGCTTGCGCGTGTTGCGCGCCGAGCCGGGCTCTCACTCCACCTTTGAGGTCAACACGCTGGGGCTCGTGTTGGGGCCGTTTCAACTCCATGTACCGGGACGGCACAATGTGTTAAACGCGGCGGCGGCGGTGGCGATCGGCGTTCAACTGGGGCTTGATCCGGCGGCAATCGCGAAAGGTCTGGGCAGTTTCCGGGGGGTCGACCGGCGCTTCCAGACCAAAGGGCAGGCGCGCGGGGTTACGGTCATCGACGACTATGGCCACCATCCCACCGAGATCCGGGCCACGCTGCAGGCCGCGCGGGAGTGCGGTTATGGCCGTGTTCTAGTGCTGTTTCAGCCGCACCGCTACACCCGCACCCGCGATCTGATGGAGGACTTCGCGGCCGCCTTCGGCGATGCGGATGCGGTGCAGGTGCTGGACATCTACGCGGCCAGTGAGCAGCCGATCGCGGGAATTACGGGGGAATCACTGGCCGAAGCGATCCGTGCCGAGGGGGGCGGCCGCGTCGTCTATGCGGCTTCCATGGCCGAAGCTGTAGAGCGGCTCGCCGCCGATGCCCGCGACGGCGACATGATCCTCACCCTGGGGGCCGGCAGCGTGTCGCAGGCAGGGCCGATGCTCTTGGAGCGGCTCGCGGCGGTGTAGGATGGAATCATGGACGCCCAGGACTCGGGCACGCTGCCCGTATATCCCCCAACCGGTGACGGTGCTCTTTTGCGCGTACAAATCGAGGACTTGCCGGCATTTCTTCCCAGGCTTCAATCTGAGCTGAAGCGTGTATTTCGTATCGATCTGCTGCGTGGGGATGAGGTAATTGCTGAAATTCGACCTCGTGAACCGTTGGAATCGACTCTGGATACTCCTCCCGAGATGCCGGATTTCATGGCTCGCTTAAAGCAGATGTGGGGGGATCGGGTGTTTGAAGATTCAACGCCGTTGATTCGCGCGGATCGAGATGCGCGGTAATAAGTACCTGGATACAAGCTTTTTGTTCAAGTCCTACATCACGGAAGCGCACTCGGCTGAAGTCACGGAGTTTCTTGAGACGCTACCGGAACGAGCCATCGTAAGCGCTCTTACTGACGTTGAGATGGCTGCTGCATTTGCTCGCAAACTGCCGTTGCTTGCGGCTCGAACGGCTTTTGCCCTCTATAGCCGGGACAGGCGGCTTAAGCTGTACCGCGATGTGGAGATAACCCCAGAAGTGTACAGCGTCGCGGGGCGGCTTACTTTGCAATATGGCCACAGCACACGGCTCCGCTCGCTGGACGCCTTGCACCTGGCAACCGCCTTGGAATACGGCGTAGACACAATGGCCACCTACGACGGCCGCCTCGCTACGGCAGCTGCCGAACTCGGGTTGTCCGTTATCGGGGCACGTCCCTGACCCGGTACACCGAAAATGTCATTGCCGGAACCCTCCCTGGAGCCGTTATAGTGAAGCCACTGGCGATCTCCGCGGCCTTGCTCGGGCCGGCGGAATGAAGTTGGTGTACAAACGCAGCTCGGCGGCGACGGCTCTTGCGATGCCGGAGGAGATCTACGTTTCCGCACCGGATCATCAGGAGCCCGCACCCGCCGGCGCGCTGCATCGGGTGTATCCGCAGGGGCAGACGGCGGCTGAGGAAGCGGAGCCCTACGTTCCGCAGCGTGGTGCGTATGGGGCGTCTGGGTCCTACGGCTTGCGGGTGCGCGGCGGCATGCCCCGCAGCGTGGGTGGCCGGGTGCTGCTCGCGAGCGGTATCTTTGCTGTACTCGCTGGGGTCGCACTCACCGCCGCCGGCATCCGCAGCTTTCTGCTGCATGACAGCCGTTTTCTGATCGCCGACTCCTCTGCCATTACCATTCAGGGCAACGAGCACATCTCCCGCGCCGAGATCCTCAGCGTCTTCGGCTCGGATCTTGACCGCAACATCTTCAAGGTGCCGCTGGGCGAGCGCCGCGCCGATCTGGAACGTCTGCCCTGGGTCTCGCACGCCACCCTCATGCGTCTGCTGCCCAACCATCTCCGTATCCGGCTGACAGAACGCACGCCGGTGGCTTTTACCCGGCAAGGCACACAGATCGGCCTGGTGGACGGCGAGGGTGTGCTGCTCGATATGCCGCCCGAGTCCGCCGGCGATCCGCACTACTCCTTTCCCGTGCTGACGGGGCTGGCGCCCAACGACACCCCCGAGGTCCGCGCGACGCGCATGGAGGTATACCGCCGTTTTATGGCCGATCTTGCGAGCGCGGGCGCCAAGGTCACGCAGACGCTGAGCGAGGTGGACGTCACCAACCCCGAGGACGTCAAGGCGCTGGTCACCACTGGGGATTCGGACATCCTGGTGCACTTCGGCGACGAGAACTTTCTTCCTCGCTACCGGGCGTTCGAGCAGCACCTGCCGGAGTGGCGCACGCAGTATCCGAAGCTGGCTTCGGCCGACATGCGCTATGAGCGGCAGGTGGTACTGGAGATGCAGCCGGGCACAAATGCGCCTTTGGCGGCGGATGCGGCGATCTCCGGAACATCGGAGTCCGCCGCTGCAGAAGCGCGCAAGCTGGCTCTGCGAGAGGCCGCCGAGGCGGACGCCAGACGAGCGGCGGCGCATGCCGCTTCTAAGCGCGTTCCCGCGACGAGCACTACGGCGAACCAGCGCGTGTTCGCGAAGTTGGCAGCGGCCCATCGCGCGGCGCAGAGTAAGGAAAGAGCCATAGGGCATTAGTAGCCGGCCGGAACAGCAGGTTCCCTTCGGGAATGACAGAAAGAAAAGCAACTGCGCTGTAAAAACAAAAGCGACTGCAAGAAAAGCATTTGCGCTGTAGAAACAAAAGCGACTGAAAGAAAGGCGCATCCGCGCTGCATATCTGAAGGCAATCAGTTCCGGGACGGTGGTTTGATGAACCCGAAGACAAGCAATCTGATCACGGTCCTGGACGCTGGGAGTTCAAAGAGCGCGGTTCTGGTCGCCGAGGCTGGCGAGGGCCTGCGCTACCGTGGGCATGGCATCGAGATTTCGCGCGGCATGCGCAAGGGCATGATCGCCGACCTCGCGCCGGCCGCTGAAGTGATTGACAGGGCGGCGCTGGCTGCGGAGAAGGCCACCAAGGCCCCGATCGAGACCGCCGTGGTGGGCATTGGCGGACCGCACATCAAGGGCATGAACTCGCAGGGCGGCATCTCCATGGGCAGCCGCATGAAGGAGATCACGCGTGAGGACGTGCGCTCGGCCATTGACCGCGCCCGTTCTGTCGGCCTCGCCCCCGACCGCGAGGTGCTGCACCTGCTGCCGCAGCAGTTCATCCTTGACGATCAGGCCGGCATTCACGATCCCGTAGGCATGGTCGGCAACCGGTTGGAGGTCAACCTGCACCTTTCCACGTGTTCGGGCTCGGCGGCGCAGAGCGTCGTCACCTGCGCGAACAAGGCCGGTCTGGAGGTTGTGGATACGGTCTTTGAAGGGATCGCCTCGGCGGAGGCCGTGCTGCACCCCGACGAGCGCGAACTTGGCGTGTGCTTGGCCGATATCGGCGCCAGTTCGACGGAGATCGTTGTCTATTTTGAAAGCGCCGTGGCCCACACGGCCGTGCTGCCCATCGGCGGCGATCACTTCACCAACGATTTGGCGGTGGGGCTGCATGTCGGCGTGGACGAGGCCGAGATGCTGAAGCGCCACTACGGCCACTGCGTCGTGACGGCGGTGCCGCAGTTAAATGAGATCGAGGTGGGCGGCGACCTGACCACCGGCGGGCAGGGGCCACGGCTGGTGCGGCAGCGGTTTCTGGCCGAGATCCTCGAGCCGCGCGCCCGCGAGCTGCTGACCATGCTGCGCGACAACCTGCGCGGCGGCGGCGTGCTGGAGGCCATGGGCACGGGCGTCGTCTTCACCGGCGGCGGAGCGCTTCTGCCGGGACTTCTCGACCACGCCGAAAGCCTGCTGCGCGTGCCCGCCCGCATCGGCTATCCGGTGCCGCTGCCGGGGATGCCGCCGGAGCTGGCGCGGCCGGAGTTTTCCACGCTGATTGGGATGCTGCTCTACACCCACCGCACCCAGATCCGCAAGGCCAGCGAGGAACAGGGGCTGCGGCAGAAGATTCAGGGGCTGTTCAAAGGCAGTTTCTAGCCGCCGGGATTGAGGACACACCTAAGTACCACTCCAGGATGCGATGGGTTGGCTCTGATGAGCTCGCATGAGGAAGTTTAGGAAATAGAACGAGCCCAAAAAGGTGTCCAATGGAGTACCATGAGTTCCATGCACGGTGTGGTGGAGACTCCCGGGTATCTCAAGGATGCTGAGTCGATCTTCACCATCCCGGAGCGGGAAGCGATTGTAACCATGGTGGCAACCGACCCCGAGTGCGGCGAGGTCATGCAGGGCACGGGTGGTGTTCGCAAAGTGCGGGTTGGTCGCGGCGGCCGAGGCAAGAGTGGCGGGGGCCGTGTGGTTTACATCCACCACGACGCCGATCATCCCGTATCCCTGCTGGCGGCATTTGCCAAGAACGAAAAGGCCAACCTCAGCAAGGCCGAGCGGAACGAAATGGCAAAGTTCGTCAAGACGCTCTTCAAATCAACCGGAGGGAACGTATGAGCGACAAAGCTTTCAGTAAGATCATGCGGGGCCTGGAAGAGGCCAAGGCGTACATGGAAGGCGAGCGGGAGGGCTACAAGGTCACTGTGCCGCCCTCCGTGGATGTGAAGCGCATCCGTAAGGGGCTGAACATGACCCAGGCGGTGTTCTCGGACAGCTTCGGCTTCAGTCTCGACACGGTGAAGCACTGGGAGGGAGGACGACGGACCCCTGAGGTGCCGGCCCGCGCTTATCTTACTGTGATCCAGCGCAATCCGTCCGCCGTATTGGAAGCCCTGCATCCGGCCTCAGCGACCACGGAGTCGGCAGAGGTTGCGGTCAGGCGGAAAGCGTAAGCTGGCTGGCCTGCGGAGTTTGGACATGGCCTTTGATCCGGCGACGTTTGAGGCCGAAGTTGCACTCAAGCTGATCCCCACGGAACGGCTGCCCGGCATGGGTACAATAAAACTCATGTCGTTTCGCAAGCTTCTGCCGTTGTTCGCCGCTGTCGTCTTGATGTTTGCCCGTTCCGCGAAAGCCCAGTTGGCAGTCTACGGAACCTTTGATGGCGAGCGGGTAAGTGGCTTTACCTGCCAGGCCGTAAACGCGCAGTGTGCGAGCACCAACGGGATCGTCCGGCCCTACGGCGGCAACTTCGGCGTGTACTACGACTTCCGCAACGTGGGTCCGGTGCGCATCGGGGCGGATCTGCGCGGAAACGTCTTTAGTTCGAATAAGAGCGCGGTGAACTACCAGGGCGGTGCGGGCGTGGTGAAGCAGTACGGCGCGCTCGGCGGTGTGCGCGCCAGCATCGGCGTGCCGATCCCGATTCTGCATCCCTACGCCGAGGCCGCGGTGGGCTATGCAAAGACCAACGCGGCGTCGGTGGACCCGGTCCTCTACTCGAATTTCACGCAGGTGCAGGGGCTTATCGGATTGGACATCACGGTGCTGCCTTACATGGATATCCGGGCGATTGAAGTGGGCGCGGGTGCGCTGTTTGGACCAAGCACACACGCCACCCAGTCGATCGGGGCAGGCATCGTCTTCCACTTCCCCCGCTAGAAAAAATGAAGTGGGCGCCCACCTTAGGAATCTCTGATCAAGTCAATGAATGGGGCTCAACAAAATGCCCTGGGCTAAAGCTCCTTATATTTAGCCGTTTTATCGTAGGGCTGAAGGCCTACGCTCCCTCCCAAAGCCGATGATAGGACTTATGCAGAGATTCCCTAAGCGGCAGGGCGGTTCGCGTCCTGGAGTCGCGGAGTCGGTATCCGCTGCGTGGAGTCCGTGCATGGAACCGATCTAGGTACGGCATAAGCCTGCTTGCCCCATCCCTGTTGCACGAAATGTCGCCTCATCGTGCAGAATCAGAGCATCGGCTTCGTCCGCCCCGGAGTAGCTCCCTCATGTCCCCGCAATTTCCCACGCCTCAGCCGCCCCATCAGCCCGACGACGCTCTTCGCATCCACTACCACGATGAAACGCAGCGCTCGGCGCGTATCAAGGTCATCGGAGTCGGCGGCGGCGGCAACAATGCCGTCAACCGCATGATCGCGGCGCACGTCGAGGGGGTTGAGTTCATCGCCGCCAACACCGACGCCCAGGCGCTTGAGACCTCCAATGCGCCGGTAAAACTGCAGCTGGGCGTGAAGCTCACGGCAGGCCTCGGCGCGGGGGCTAACCCGGACGTGGGACGCCGTGCCGCGTTAGAGGACTCGGACAAGATAATTGAAGCGCTGGAAGGCGCCGATATGGTCTTTGTGACAGCAGGCCTCGGCGGCGGAACAGGAACGGGCGCGGCGCCGGTGATAGCCTCGCTGGCGAGCGAGATGGGCGCGCTGACCGTGGCGGTGGTTACGCGGCCGTTCGCATTTGAAGGCAAGCGCCGCATGATGCAGGCCGAGCGCGGCATGCAGGAGCTGCTCGAATCAGTGGACACACTGATCGTGATTCCGAACGAAAAGCTTCTCGCCGTGGCCAAGGACGCGGGCTTTTTTGAGAGTTTCCGCATCGCCGACGATGTGCTGCGGCAGGGTGTGCAGGGCATCTCGGACATCATCACGATTCCAGGCGTCATCAACCGCGATTTCGCCGACGTGAAGACGACGATGGCCGGCATGGGCTACTCGGTCATGGGAACGGCGATTCGCTCCGGCCCGGACCGGGCGCGCGAGGCTGCCCTGGCGGCGATGGCGTCGCCGCTGCTGGAGTCCGGCGCCATCGACGGCGCGCGTGGCATCCTGATCAACATCACGGGCTCAAGCAGCTTGAAGCTGAATGAGGTCAACGACGCCTCCACGATCATCCAGAACGCCGCGCATGAGGACGCCAACATCATCTTCGGCGCTGTGCTGGACGAAAACATGGGCGATGACATCAAGATCACGGTGATCGCCACCGGTTTTCGTGCGGCACAGCCGCAGCGCCGCGAGCGCATGCTCGGCGGGGCGGCCGTTGAGCCCACGGACGCCCCGGGCGGCTCGTTTCAGCCGCGCATTGCTCCCCGCGTCGCGAATGCGCCGTTTGCCAGCGAGGTTGCGGGGGCGAGCAAGCCGGGAACGGTGGGTTTTTCGGCACCTGCGGCTACGGGCCAGGCTTCCGCGGGTTCCGCCTCCGAGCCCCCAGCAGTGCGTATTGCGCGGCCGTCGAGTGAGCCTGACGACTTTCCAGGGTTCCGCGAAGAGGCAAACCGCCAGTCCCGCGATCTGGGCGGCGTAGCGAGGGATGAGATTCGGAACGAGAGTGCCGTCTCCGAGCCGGAGACGGTTACCTCTCCGGTTCGGGATGCGCATGAGAGTTCCATCGCCGCCCCACTGCTCGGCGTAGCGGCGCCGGTCCCGGGAGCTTACCATCCCATCGCCGCGAACGAGGCCAAGCCCGAACTGGTAGCTGTACCCGCCTCGGTCTTCGATGACGAGTTTTTCAAGAAGGGCAACGAAGAGCTGCGCGCCAGTCAGCATGGCTGGGCGAGTGAGGCGCCGGCCTCACCTCTTGGTGGGATTGCCGGAGAGCACAAGCCCCATTCACAATGGCCTGAGGTACGCGTACCCTCCTTCTCCGGCTATGCGGGCGAAGGCAATGGCAGCTCGCCCGAAGGCAACGAGCTCGATATCCCCGCATTTTTGCGCCGCAACCATTAAAGGACACGAGTTTGAAGCGGACACTTACCCTCCTCATTACGCTTTGCCTGCTCGGCAGCACGTACGCCGAAGCGACGTTGCACAGGCATGCGAAGGCCGGCCGGAGCGGCGCGATCATCGCGCGTACCCGTGTCGCGCACCGTCGCATCGCGGGGATGAGCCGTTCCGTCGCCGGCCGGCGTGTGAGTCATTCCTACGGGGAGCGCTTCTACGCCAGCAGCTTTACGGACGACCCCACCAATATGACCGCAGGGGACATCACGGCCGGAGAGGACCCGGTGGTGCGCACGGCGGCGCTGCAGGCGCTCGGCAATATGAACGGCACGGTGCTGGCCATCGATCCGTCCTCCGGGCGCATTCTGGCGATGGTGAACCAGAAGCTCGCGCTCAGCTCCGGTGCGGAGCCCTGCTCCACGATCAAGGTTTCGGTTGCGCTGGCCGCGTTGAAAGAAGGTCTGGTTACGGCGAACACCCCGGTAAACCTGGGCGGCCACTACTCGCTGGACCTCACGACAGCCCTGGCGCGCAGCGTCAATCTCTACTTCGAGGTGCTGGGCCGTGCGATGGGCTTCGAGCGCGTGAAGCACTACGCCAATGAGTTCGGGCTGGGCGAACTCGCAGGCTATGGCATCCAGGGCGAGCAGCTCGGCACCTATCCCAGCACGGAGTTGCCGCACAACATGGGTGGCGTGGGCCGGATGTGTTCCTTCGGCGAGAGCATTTCCATGACGCCACTGCAGCTCGGCGCCCTGGTCTCCGCCATTGCGAACGGCGGTACCCTCTATTATCTGCAGCACCCCACAACGGCGGAGCAGGCGACCGATTTCATTCCTCGTGTGAAGCGGCTGCTCGACATCCAGAACGTAATTCCGCAGATCCTTCCCGGCATGAGCGGGGCAGTAAACTTCGGCACCGCGCGCTCGCTGAAGACGAACTTTGTGCAGTTTCCAGTGTTCGGCAAAACGGGCACCTGCTCCAATAACGGCACGCGCTTTGGCTGGTTTGTCTCCTATGGGGACTCCCCCACGGGACGGATCGTTACGGTGATCTTCCTGGAGGGCGGCCGGGCGACGTTTGGGCCCAAGGCTGCCGAGCTTACCGGAGAGTTCTATCGCGCCATGTATGAGCGCAACTACTTCGCGCCGCACGCACCGGCGATGGCCAGCACCGCAACGACGGCAAGCCGTTAGACCTGGTTGGCCTGCTTCAGATTCGCATCCTAGCCCTTGAGGGTGCGAATGCAGATTGTTACCGCGGAAGAGATGGCCGCCGCCGACCGCCGGTCAGCTGAAGAAGGCGTTCCGGTCAGCGTTCTCATGGAGAACGCTGGCGCCGCCGTGGCTCGCTTCGCACTGCGTCATGGGCCCGCGGCCGGACGTGTCGTCGTGCTGTGCGGCAAGGGCAACAATGGTGGGGATGGCATGGTCGCGGCCACGCATCTCGCCCATGCCAGCCGTGAGGTGCGGCTGGTTCTGCTCGGTTCCTCCGCCGAGTTGAAGCCGGAGGTCGCGGCGGTGTACGCCCATGCGGGCGAAGCTCAGCTCGAAATTCGTGAGGTAAGCGATGATGCTTCACTGCGCGAGGCTCTCGCGGGTGCGGCGCTGGTGCTGGATGCCGTTGTCGGAACGGGGTTCCAGCCGCCGCTGCGGGGGCTGGCCGCAGCTGCCCGCGATCTCCTGGCCCAAAGCGAGTTTCCAGTCATTGCCGTCGATCTGCCCAGCGGCTGGGATGCGGATGCAACGGTGCTTCATGCGCCCATGCAAGCGAATGGAAAGGGCAGCGAGGCCTTCCGTGCCGATGCCGTCGTGACCTTTGCCGCGCCCAAGTTCGCGCACATCTTCGGGCATCTAACGTCCGGCCAAACCTTCGGGCCGGTAGTGGTGGCGGACATAGGAACACCTTCCGGTGCACTTGCGGCAGAGACGAAGCTGTACTGGGCGGGCGCCTCGAAGGAGGTCACGGAGCAGCCGCGCGGCATTGACGGGAATAAGGGCAAGTTTGGCCACGTGCTGCTGGTCGGGGGCGCGTTCGGGAAGTCCGGCGCGCCTTCCATGATGAGCCTGGCAGCACTGCGGGCGGGTGCCGGCCTGGTTACGGCAGCCATAGCGCGATCGATTCTGCTGGAAGTGGCACGAATCACGCCGGAACTGATGACGACCCCGCTGGAGGAGGGAACAGGGAATAGGGAACAGGGATCAGAGGGCGGCTCCGGGTCCAGGGTTCAGGGTTCAGAGAGCCAGAGCACGACAGAGCAGGGCTTGGCTTTGGATGTTCTGGAGCCGAAGGCGCTCGCGAAGCTGCTCCAGGGGATCAAGGTGGTCGGCATTGGGCCAGGGTTGGGCGAGGCGGGCTCGACGCCGGAGTTCGTCCATCGCTTTGTCGAGCGGGTCACGCTGCCGATGGTGATCGACGCCGATGCGCTGAATGCGATCGCCGGACACACGGACCTGTTGAAAAAAGCGTCCGCAAGCAAAGATGGGAATGGCAAGCCGCGCACGCTCGTGCTGACCCCTCACCCGGGCGAGATGGCTCGGCTGATCGGCGGATCGGTGAAGGAGGTTGAGGCCGACCGCGTCCATATCGCGCGCCGGTTCGCCACCGAGCACGGTGTGACGCTGGTGTTGAAAGGCTGGCGGACGCTGATCGCGCACCCCGATGGGCGCATCGGGGTGAACACGACCGGCAATCCGTCGATGGCCAAGGGCGGCAGCGGCGACATCCTCACCGGCATCGTTGCGGCGATGCTCGCGCAGTATTCGGACAATGTGGCGGAGGCGGTCGAGGCAGCTGTTTTTCTGCATGGGCTGGCGGGTGACTTCGCCTGCCTGGCGCAGGATGAGCACACGGTGCTCGCGACCGATACCGTCGATCATCTCGCAAGTGCATTTCGTGCTCGCGTCACCGACGCGGACGGCTTGGCCTGGATCGCCGGTACAGCGGTCAATGGTGCTTTTTCCGCGCCGCCGCAAGGGAAATTACGCTGATGAACTTCAATCGTGAAAGGCGTCTGCGCACCCGCAGCGAGGCCGGAACGCTGGCGCTCGGCGAGTTGCTGACCGAGCTGCTTCGGCCGCCGAAACTGATCCTTCTGCGCGGCGATCTGGGCGAGGGGAAGACGACGCTGGTGAAAGGAATCGTGGCGGCACTCGGCGCGGCGGAGCCGGACGGGGTGACCAGCCCCACCTTCACGCTGGTGCACGAGTACAAGGCCCGGCAGGTGCGGGTGTTTCACCTCGACCTTTACCGGATCGAGACCGAGGCGGAGCTCGAAGGCGTGGGGGTGTGGGAGATCTGTGACGCCGGCGATGCGCTCGTGCTGGTGGAGTGGGGAGAGCGCTTCCCCTCACTGGTCGCGCGCGCGGATGCGGAGATTGCGATCGAGACAGGGGAGAACGAGACCGAACGGCTGCTGATGCTTCGCTGGCGGGAATGACCGGTGCGCATTGCCTAAAAAACGCGGCCCGAAAAGTACAGGCCGCGCTCGTTGAGCGCGGCCGTGTTCATCCTTTGATGACGCCTTACCGCCGACGCCGTGACGCAGCCGCCTGAGCTTGAGTCTGGGCGCGGATGCCGATGAAGCTGGGGACGAAGACGGTAGCAGCAAATACTGTGGCAACGAGATACGGGTACATTTGCGTTTTTCCTTTTACGCACGCCAGAGGTTAGGCGTGTGACCAATTGTGGCTTGTTGTCGGTGCGGTGCCTTCCAGGCGGCCGATTCAGAACGAGCTCTGAGTCATTCGCTACTGGGTTTGGGTGAAATCTCCCGATCGACTGGAAGACTCTGAACCCCTTTCATTCATCAGACAGTCTCCGCTCATTTTTGACTCGCGATTTTCGCACATATGGGCGTTTATCGATTCGTGTTTGACAACTGTCTACATGGAGGAGCATAGTGCTGAGCTTAAAAATTAGGTACTCCTTGAAAGTGGTAGAGGCCAATGAGGTTCTTTTCGCGGTCGTTTGCGGATCGAAACGCCTGCCGATGCGATAATCCGTTGCCACCAGACTGCCCGGATGGGAGGTGCTTCAGAGCTCGATCTTCTACTCAGGGGCCGCGCTTCTAAACTCCAGTACGTTCGCTCCGGCGCGGCGGTTCCATGGCAATCGGGCTTTACGCGTCAGAGCAGCGGTCCGAGAATGCGATAGATCGCGCAGAGCTCATCGCCGGTGGAACCGTACTCCTTCTGCTGCGCGATTGCGGCCAGGTCGGCCAGGTGATCCTCTGGAGACATCGGTACGCGGCCGAACCAGAGCCGCCGCAGCCCGCGGTGCCGGTCGAGCATCGAGTTGTGCTCCGCGTTGACGTATACCAGGTCGAACGGGCGGGGATGCGCTCCGAGCGAAGCCGTCACGTGGCGAAGAAAACGGCGCAGGGGCGCCGACTCGAACGGGTGAAACAGATAGGCCAGCGTGGCTTCGGGCGGCAGCGGATGCCGGGTCGCATCCGCCAGGTGCAGCCGCAGGGGGGCGAGCGCACCGGCGTTCGATTCCTTATGCCACAAGGCAATGTTGGCGGACGCGATCGCCGCGAGTTGGGGGTTGAGCTCCACGCCTTCGACGCCCCGGAAGGGGTACTGCGAGGCCAAAAGCATGGCCCGGCCCTTGCCCGCGCCTACATCCAGAAAGACGGTTCGCTCGATCGGGGCGAGGGGGCTACACTCCCGCAGCCAAAGGTCGATGACGGCGTGCAGGATGCTGGGCGCCACGGCGTAGTAGGCCGTCAGGTCCTCCGCCTTCATCTTTGTGCCTTCGGCGATGGTCGTGCCGGGCAGCAGACCCGACGTATCGGTGCCATGGGCTTGGTCGAAGGGGTGAACCGCAGGGGATGGGACCGCTGCGGGTTTGCGTCGGGAGGTCATGTCGGTTCGCCGGGACTACAGAAGACTAGCTCAGGATGGAGAAGAGCGGCGGCAGGATTGTGACGACGGCGCGCGCGATGGTGGGAAGCCCAAGGAGCCGGTTTTCTACGATCGCGCCGAGCTGAGCGTTCAGCGCCTCATCGCTGCCGGGTGCCGCCAGGGTCACGCGGGCAATATATCTGTCCGGAACCCCGTGAATGCCTGCGCCTGGGGCGTCGGAGTCCCGCTCCAGTGTCGCCGAGCGTACGATCCCGGACGTGACGACGTTCCGGGTGGACTTCGGAATGAAACAATCGCGGAGAGCTTCGATGAGATTGCTTTCCGTGAATTGTTCGTGGCTGTGCACCGCCTTACCGCCCGACGTCCCGATGATCCGCGACGCAGGTTTGAACGTGGCTCGTGGCGAGCATGGCCCAGTCGCCCGGTTTGCCGGAGTCCATATGTACGCTGTGCCGGTAATAGAGCAGCCACATCTGGCAGCCGCGCAGGTCGGTTCCTTCCGGGCCAGTCGTGTTCTCGGCCTGGGTGCGCAGAGCTTCGAGGGCAGGCGCGAACTGAGCGTCCGGCGCGTCGCGCAGGCCCGCGGCGTGGTCGTAGGCCTGCCATGCGGGCGAGCCGGACCGTGGGCCTTCGATAACGGCCTGGTGTGTGCGGTGGTAGCGCAGGATGTTCCAGATGCCGAGGGCGAGAAGCACAGCGAGCAGGAGGTAGTGTCTGGATTGCAGTCGCATAGGGTCTAGGTATTGTCTGACGAATCGTTTTTGCTTTTCGGAAATAGGTCCGCGCTTCAGCCCGGACATTGAGTGCGGAGAAGGACGGGGTTTCAGCCCCGGGTTTTGCGCCGGCACGCACGGGAGAGAACCCTGGGCTGAAGCCCATCCTTTGGCCCTCCTTTCTCGTGGGGCTGAAGCCCCACGCTCCCTCCCATTCCTTCAACAAAATGCGCTTCGATGCACCTCGTACGATGATCTTGCTTCGTCAGACTACCTAGTGGGTCCGGTCGACCAGGTAGCGGGCGAGAGCCTTCAGCGGCTCGGCGGCTGCGCCGAAGGGTTCGAGTGCGGCGAAGGCATCGGCGACCAGCTCCTCGGCGTCATGACGGGACTGCTCGACGCCGAAGACGGCGGGCCAGGTGGCTTTGTCGGTGGCGGTGTCCTTGCCGGCGGTCTTGCCCAGCTGCTCGGAGCTTTGCGTCATGTCCAGCACATCATCGACGATCTGGAAGGCGAGCCCGGCGTTTTCGCCGAAGGTGCGAAGGCGGGCGACCGCGTCCTCGGCAGTGCAGCGAAGATGGACGGCGCGCTCCGGCGAGCCGAGGCAATGGCCCAGCCCGAGCAGGCCGCCGCAGACGATCGAGGTCGTGATCAGCGCCCCGGTCTTGGCGCGGTGAATGCGTTCGACCAGTGCGCCGGTCGGCTTTTCCCCTTCGCTCTCGATGTCCATCACCTGCCCGCCGATCATGCCGGGCGGAAGTGTGGCGGGTGTATCGGATCCAGGCACCGCGCCAACGCCCGTACCGATGGCGATCGCGAACTCACGCAGAATGGCGACGACCGTCGGGGCTTTTGCGGGCAGCTCGGCGATGGTTTGGAAGGCGAGCGTCTGCAGCGCGTCGCCGGCCAGGATGGCGATGGCCTCGCCAAACGCAACGTGGCAGGTGGGCTTGCCGCGGCGCAGGTCGTCGTTGTCGAGCGCGGGCAGATCGTCATGGATCAGCGAATAGGTGTGCACCATCTCCAGCGCCGCGCCGAGCTCCGCCGCACCGGGGGGCAGATCGCCCGCAACGCAGCGCGCGGCCTCCATGCAGAGGATGGGCCGCAGGCGCTTGCCGCCGGCGAAGGTGGAGTGGCGCACCGCGCGGTGAATGGAATGCGGCTCAGCCGTGGCCGCGGGCAAAAGGTGTTCCAGCGCCTCGTCGGTCAGCTGGGCGCCCGACCCCAACAGTGCATGCACATCCAGACTCATCGCTAAAAGCAGTACTCCTGATACCGTGCCGTGGGAAACGTTGTCGAATGCCAGTTTTCTTGAGGAAAACTGGCGCAAACATCTTTACCTTCGGGATACACCTTCAGGAGAACTGCTAAGGGTCGATTCTACGCGAGCGAAGCCGAAGGATGGTGAGGGCTGCAAGCGCAAACACGCTGAGGGCATCGCCGGCCCACATATCCGGCAGCGTGTGCCAGCGGATCTCGACGGTATCGTCGCCAGCCGGAAGCGCAATGGCCAGCAGGCCATCGTCCCGTTGCAGATGCACGGGTCGAAGGCTGCCGTTCAGCGTCACCCGCCACGTCGGGTAGTCGCGCAGGTTGAGGATGAGGTCTTCGGGGTGCTGCAGGCGCAGCGCAAGGTGCAGGGGGGCGCGGCGGGAGACGGTCTGCTCCATCGGCGGCGGCTGGTCGTAGTCGACGATGGTGGCAGCGGGGTTGGGAACGGTGTTGGGGCCGGGTGCGTTGAGGCTGGTGGCGAGCCACCAGGCGGGGTCATCCCAGCGCAGCTGGTCGTTGTCGGCGTCGATGGGAGTGTACTCGTCGGTGGGTCCCACGCCGTGGAGGGTGCGGAAGCGGGCGAGCCGCGCGGAGGGTTGGTCTTCGGCGTCGCAGCCCTGCCGCAAAGGTGGATAGGCGAGCGCGGTGGCGGCTGCGACGAAGCCGATCGCAAGCAGCAGGGTTGGGGCGAGCGGAATCCTTCGCGATGCCAGCGCCAGAGCGGTCGCCAAACCCAGAATGGGGCCGAGTACCGCCAGAATGCGCCAGGGGAACTGCAGAAAGGCGAGTTCCGGCACGACATGCCAGACCGGAAGAGTGAAATGCCAAAGCAGAGTGAAGATTACGGCCGCCATTACGAGCAGAGGAGTCAATACAGCCCAGCTCATCTTCCTGTGGTCGGCCGTACTGCCGGCGTGTCTTATCCGCAGCACCGCAAGCAGCAGCGCAGTGGCTGTGAGTGCCACAAGCTCCAGCGCAACCATGGTGGCGGTGTGTACAACGACATCGTGCGGCCCGTAGCCGGTGTGGCCGAAGAGGAAATTATCCTCGACCCGCATGTTGGGGATGATGGCCATGGCGATCTGCACGTAACGCCGCTCCAGCGCCGCGGGAACGAGATAAAAGCCGGGCAGCGCCAGCCCCAGCAGCAGGCCTGCCGCAGCCTGCGCGAGCATAGGCAGGAGCAGGCGGACCGCTGGATGAGCGGCACGGCGCTGTTGTCGCCAAGCCCAGGCCGCGCGTGTGAGCACGATCAGCACAAAGGCATAGGTGCCCATCACCGCTGCGGGGGCATTGGTAAGCCAAAGCAGCGCCAGCGGAACAGCGATGCGTGCGGCGGAGAGCTCTCCGGCCAGCGCCGCGCGGAAGAGCAGCGGCATCCACGCCGCAGCGAGCAGTTCGGCGAACGCGGTTCTTTCAAAGGCGGTAAAGAGAATGTACGGATTGCCGATATACACGGCAGCGGCGAGCATCGCGCCTCGCCGGGTGGTGTAAGGAAGCGCAAGGGTGTACATCGCAAATGCAGCAGCGGTCAACGCAAGCCAGGTGAATGTGGCTGGAACCGAGGCGCTTGGAAGCAGCAGCAGAAGAAAGGAGCCGAGCAACCACGAGAGCGGAGGGTAAAAGATGAAGCGTGGCTCACCGGCGTTGAAGGCCGGCGAGTAGGCCCAGCGCGGCAAGAGGCCGCCGTCGCGGATCTGCGCACCCGCGTCCATCCAGCTCTGGATGTGGAAGCCGAAGTCATGGCCGCAGGAGGGGCCGTGGAGGATAAGCGGAAAGATCACGATCAGCGCAAGTGCCGGGAGCAGCAGAGCAGGCCAGAAAGCCTGTTTTCGATCAGCTGCTGAGCCCTGCGCCATGCCTCATTCTCACATTGACGCGGATACCCGTGAGGTCACGCGGCATTGTGTCTTTCTTTCTGTCATTCCCGAAGGGAATCTGCTGTCTTGCGCCTAGACACCTCGGGAAAGCCGATAGAGCGTGTTTTGCTCTTTCGCTTCGTCTGCTGCTCCTCTTACAACGCTTCTGCAGCTGTTTTGCCATCGGCATACCGGAAGAACGAAAAGCAGATCCCTCCGCTTCGCTACAGGATGACAAACAATAAAAACAACAGGCCTGTATGCTTCAAATGCAAACGGCTTCGATTGAGGCTTACACAGCCCCGAGCGGCAGATGCGGCTCCGGAGGCAGTTCCACGCGAATGGCATCCTCCGCTCGCACCTCACCTCCCCTGCGCACGATGCCCATCACACCGGCGCGACGAAGGCGCCTGCCCTTTGCATCGCGCTCGCCCCACAGGTGCTGTTGCAGCCCTGAGCGATACCCGTCAATCTGTGAGCACGGTGTCCGCAGGCCCGTGATTTCGACGGCTGCCTCCAACCCCAAATGAAGCAGGGTGCCGCGCGGCAGACACAAAAGGTCGACGCCCTCGGCAAGAATATTTTCGCCCATCTCACCGGGCCCGAGCGGAAAGCCGTTGTCTGCAAGCTCGGCGAGCATCTCCGCAGCGAACAGGTGCACCTGGCAGAGGTTGGGCTGCATCGGATCCTGACGCACCCTGTACAGGTGCTGCACGGTTGTGCCACGATGCGCATCGCCTTCGACACCCTCGCCCGCGATCAGCCGGATGCTCGTTTGCGGCGCCTTCGCGAAGCCATGCTCCGGCTCCCGCGAGACCGCGACCACCCTCCCATCGCGAGCAGGCGGCAGGCGCGAGCTGGCCCAGGTTTCCCGGAACGCGGTTTCCATTATGGCAGGAGCCTCAGCGTGTGCGTTCTCTCCGTCGCTCCGAGCGGCAGGGGAAAGGTGGTGCCGTCCATCCAGGGCCGGAACTGGTCGAAATACCAGGGGCTGCGCCCATCTTCTGACTCGCCGGTGGTGATGTTGGCGAACGCCGCGCCCGGCGAGCCTGGAGGAGAACCCAGGTCGGCGGTGAAGCGCTCGCTGGGGCCGAAGTGCGCTCCAATTTGCTTGATTGTGGTCGCGTCGCCCGGCGCAGGCTGCGCCCCGGTGGTGCCGCGAACCCCGAGAAGATCGCTCAGCAGATGTTCCTCGCCGAGGATGGGATGGGCGATCTCCACCGTGTGCAGCTGTCCGTACTGCCAGCCCCGCAGATCGCCCGGCGCACCCGAGCCCACCAGCCCGCGCTCGACCACGACGGCCAGGAAATCGCTCCAGTGGGCATAGGCGTGCGGCAGCCAGCGGGCGGGCTGGTTCTGCAGCAGCAGCTCCAAAGCCGTGCTGCGTTCGCCCCAGCTGTACAGTTGGGCGAGGTTGGCTGCCTGCTTCAGCGTCATCCCGGCGCCATCGTGAGCCTGGAGTTGGGGGATCAGAAGGGAAGGCCAGATCGCCTGCCGCGCCGCCGCCACGATCGCCGCCGCCGGCGAGCCGACGGTCATGTCGCCGTTCCAGTTGCGCAGGAGGTCGGCGGCCTGCTTCAGCCGCTTGGCATCGCTGCCAAGCGAGCCTGCGGAGGCATGATCGAGCGCATACGCCAGCCGCTGCCCGATGGCCTGATTCACGTCGGAGTGCAGGTCATTCTGCATCCGCAGCATGTCCGCCGGCGTCATCCCGGAGCGTCCGCTCAGCAGATGGACGATGCGCTCGGTGCGGAAGGGGTCGGTCCAATCGTCGGCGACGGCCCAGGGATAGTCGTCCGGGGTGATGCGCGCATTGGCCGTCGCTAGGAAGCCATTCGCTGGGTTGGTGACGGCGGGCAGGTCGCCGTAGCCGATATACCCTGACCAGGTTTGCGAGGCATCCAGCGCATCGACGGGCAGCGGCGAGATCGGCGAGCCGACGGTGTAATTCAACGGCGCCTGCGCTGCAACGAGTGGCTCGGTGGCGGGCGCGGGCGCCTCCGGCTGCAGCACCGGCCGGGTGTGGCTGCGTGCGGTGTGCCTGGTCCGCGAGGGTTTCGGCGCAGCGGCTGGCACCCGTCTGCGATGCACTGGATAGCCGCTGAGAACAAGGTGAGGCTGGCTGCTGAATGGATTCCCGGAGTCTTTGATTGAGGCCTGTGGGCTGCCAGGCTCTGCCCCGCCCTCATCGTCGCCGTCGCCAGCGGTCGGCAGCGGTATTCCCGGCGCAACGGTGTTGGGCGGAGCCACGGGCAACGAGCGCAGGTGCTGAACCGCCGGCCCGCGCACCGGAATGCGCCCAATGGCGTGGTACCCGATGTTGTTCCGGTCATCGCCCCAGACGAGGTTCAGGGTCGGGCCGCCAAAGCCGGCGAACGCCGCAACCAGCGACGTGCCGTCCGCGGCGGTGTTGATGTTCAGGAAGGGCGAGGTCACGGCTGCGGGATCATACGCCGTCCAGGCCAGCGACAGCGCGCGGCGCTCGGAGCGGTACAGCGGCGAGATGATCGGCGTCTCCATCTCTTTGTTGCCTACGGTGTGCATCGTGGTCAGCACATCCAGCGTGACATCGCGGCCGCCGCGCACCTTGATGCGTTCCGGCCGGTGATTCACGGGCAGCCATGACTGATCCGGGCGTTGGTACTCCGTGTTCTCACCCGTGCCGCGCAGGTGTTCTACGCGCAGATCCTCCACGTCGGCGCCGAGGTTGGTGACGCCCCAGGCGACGTGCGCGTTGCGCCCCACGATGACGAACGGCACGCCCGGCAGGGTGAATCCCACCACGTCCAGGCGATCTCCCACAGCACCTGTGGCGACAAGATCGGCGTGAAGTCCGGCCTCGTACCAGATGTCCGGAATCCCCAGGTTGAGGTGCATGTCGTTGGCGACGAGCGGCTGCCCGGAGGCGGTATGCGCGCCGCTCACCACCCAGTCGTTCGAGCCCGAGCGGCAGCCGTCGCAGTGATTCGCGCCCGGGAGTGAATCGCTGACGGCCAGCAGCTCATTTGGGCTCGCTTGCCCACCGCGCCTGCCGGGCGATGCGGGTGAGCCGAGCCGCGACTGCGAGGGGTCAAGCGGAATCTGCTCCACCTCGTGCGGCGCCGTGATGCTGCGGCTCTGCGCCGCGGGCGGCTGGTCCCGCCAGGAGCCCACCGGGTACAGGTCGGGCAGCAGATTGGCGGGCAGGTGCGCGCTGAGGGTCTCGCGATTCAGCTTGCCCGGAAATCCCGTCGACAGGTCCTGGTACATCGCCAGCGAGACCAGCAGCGAATCGCGCGAGGACCACGGCGCCGGCTTGTAGGCCAGCAGACGGAACTCCATGGGCAGGGCGCCGCGATGCGTGTCGATGAAGGTATTGACCCCGCGCGCATAGGCTTCAAGCTGCGCCAGCTGATTCGGAGGCAGCTGCGCGATGGCGCGGTCGGCGGCGGCGCGCAGCTGCAGATAGCGCTGACGGCGGTCGTGTTCGATCAACCCCGGGCCAAGGATCTCGGCCAGCTGGCCGGCGGCGTGGCGGCGCAGACCGTCCATCTGCCATAGCCGGTCGCTCGCGGTCACATAGCCCTGCGCGAAGAGCAGATCATCCAGGTTCGCAGCGGTGATCGACGGTACGCCGTGCGCGTCGCGGGTAATGGTGGCAGGGGCGTGCAGGCCGGCGAGGTGCACGTCGCCATCTACCTGCGGCAGCGCCGCCTTGAGCGCGTGGCGCAGATCCAGCACCATCACCAGCGCGGTGACAAGTACAAGGGCAAGCGAAATGCCGGCAACCCAGGCAAACCAGCGAGCCCGCCGTCGCTGGACGGGGGAGGGCTCAGGCAAATCGCTCGAACTGTTCTTCTGCCGGGGGCGCAGCCGTACCGCCCAGGCTCGCAGACCCGCTTCGCCCGCGTGTTGCGGACGGCTTTTCCCCCGGGTGGGGCGAGCCGGGGCGCCATCCCACGCGGGCCGGGTCAGGAGCCGCGGCTCGGCGTGTTGCTCCTCCAGTTCGGTCGCGGGGCCGGGCTGCCCCTCCTCTTCAAATTCAAAACTGCTCATGCGCTTTGTGATTTTAAGCGATGGACGACGGTGGGGCGACGTGCTCCAATGCGGGCACAGGCGCAGGTTCCACAGGCGGCTGCTGCCCTTGTGGGTGCAGCCGGATGGCCACGAGCACCAGCGCCAGTACCGGCAGCAGCAGCAAGCTGCCCTCGGGGCCATCGGCGCCGCCGGAAAACAGCGGCCGCCCCATGGCATGGGTCGCAAACAGGCGTCCGGCTGAGAGTATGCCGCTGTCGGGCACACCGAACAGGAAGCTCTGTGCCCAATCCCAGGTCATATGGAAGCCGATACCCCACCACAGCGAACCCGTGCGCCAAAGGGCATAGCTGAAAAGAATGCCGCCGAGAAAAACGCCCGCCAGTCCCGCCGGGCTCTCGCCGGGATTGGTTAAGTGTGCGATGAAAAACAGGGAGGACCAGACGACGGCGCTCATCCAGAAGGCCGCCGGCCGCACATGGCCCGGGAACCAGTGCCGCGCCAGACCCAGCAGTCCGCGGGTCAGGGTGAACTGGATGTAGCCGCGGAACAGGAACTCCTCGGTAATCCCGACCAGCAGAAAGATCAGCAGCCAGGCACAGCCAAAACGCGCGATCGCCGCCCCGTGCAGCAGACGGCCGTCGAAGACAAGGAGGTGGAAGGCGCGCAGCAGGCCTACCAGCAGGCTCATCGCGGCGAGTCCACCCAGGGCGCCGGGCAGCAGATCGCGAAGGCGCCGGAGCGCCAGCCCGTACACCGCCATACGCCTCCGCTCGAGGGAGCTCATGACCAGCGCCGCAATCGCCAGGGCGGCGAGCGTCGCGCCTTGATCGCGCAAGCTATTTGCCACCTTCACCGGATGAATTGGAGGCTGAGTATGGGTGGCCCTGGCGTGTTCCCGTTCGAGACGATCCTGCTCGCGCAGCTGTTGCGCCTGCGGCAATCGCCCCCGCGCCGCGGTGAGCCCGTAGGAGACCGAAAAGGTTAAACCCAGGGCGAGAATGAAAAAAAGCAGGATGCCCCATCCTGCGCGCAGCCCGAGCGGACCCATCAGAACATGCGGCTCCGAAGGCGGAGGGGTCGCCGAGAAGATCGGTGCGGGACCGAGCGGCGGCTCGGATTCAAAGCTGGACATCGACGGCGCTCCGTCTCCACCATACGGCAAAGCCTCAGGAGAAGTTCCGGCAACGCGCGCCTAAGCTATGCTGTGGAAGCTTCCTCTGAATCCGGTTTTGCTGAGGGCTTCCGCACGTGAACTGCCGCGTTTATTACCATGACCGTTGCTTCGATGGCGCCTGCTCGGCGTCGCTGTTTACCCGTTTTCATCACGAGTGCATCGGCACGGCCACCAGCTTCGACTACCACGGCCTCGTGCACCGCGCCGGTTCGCTGTTCGAGGAGGGCTGGCTGGATCCCCACGGCGAAAACGCCATCGTGGACTTCAAGTATTCGACTTTGCCGGGTTTGACGTGGTGGTTCGATCATCACCAGTCCGCGTTTTTGAACCCCGAAGAAGAGGCGCACTTCCGAGCAGGACAGACCGGCGCAAACGGCGCTCCTGGATCCAAGGCCCTGCGGCAGTTCTTCGATCCCACCTACATCAGCTGCACCGGCTGGATCGCGCACATCGCCCGCACCCGCTTTGGCATGGACGTGGCGCCGCTCGAAGAGTTGATCTACTGGGCAAACATCGTCGATGGGGCGAAGTACGAGAGTGCCGAGTCTGCCGTGGAGATGGGCGCACCGGCGATGAAGCTCACCATGGTGATCGAGAACGCGCCCTCCAGCGAGCTGGTACAGCGCTTCATCCCGCTGCTGACGTCTCTTCCCTTGTCAGAGGTGCTCGCGCAGCCCTGGGTACAGGAGTTGGTGGGACCGCTGCTCGACAAGCACTGGAAGGGCGTGGAGCTTTTGCGGGAGCGCGCCGAAGTTGAGCGAGGCGTCATCCGCTTCGACATCACCGACCAGCCCACCGAGGGCTACAACAAGTTCATCCCGTATTACCTGCATCCGGAGGGCGTGTATAACGTCGGCCTGTCGAAGTCGAGCTTCCGCACCAAGATCTCGGTGGGCACCAACCCTTGGACAAAGATTCCAGCAGCCGATCTGGCGAATATCGCCGCCATCTGCGAGCGCTGGGGCGGTGGCGGGCACGCCCGCGTCGGCGCGATCAGCTTTCCAGTGGAGCAGGAAGAGCAGGCCCGCGTAGCCGCAGGGGAGATTGTGACGGAGCTGAGAGCACGCGGCTAATCCCGTGCGGATGGGTGCCCCGTTTTCGTCTATTTTGACGAAGGGCGGGGTGCTTTCCTTCAAAGCGCCACGATCTCTCGGGGTGCTTGCAGTTTGAGATCAGAACGGTCGTTTGCTACCGCAAACGAGACCCCACCCTAACGACGATGAAACTGTCGTGAGGATGGGGCACCCGATCTGACCTTCGCTTAATCCCCTAATCCCTGCCTTACGGCTTCAGGTGCAGCTTTGTAATGTCGTTAAACATCACCACGGCCATAAAAACGATTAAGCACACAAAGGCCACCTGGTACACCCGTTCCTTGACCGTCTGATTCACATCGCGGCGCATCAGCGCTTCCACCAGCAGGAAGATAATCATGCCGCCGTCGAGCACAGGGAAGGGCATCAGGTTCAGGATGCCGAGATTGATGGAGATGGCACTCATCAGCTGCACCAGCGTCCAGTAGCTGTCATGCGCGGCCACGTCGATCATCTGCGCCATGCCCACCGGGCCGCTGACCGACTTCATCGCCACCTGGCGGGTGAACATACCCTTCAGCACACGCAGGATCAGCGTGGAGTTATCCACGTTCTCCTTTATGGACTCCTTCATCGCCTGCCCCAGCGGCAGCTTCACGACATCGGTCGGGGTCGGCAGGGGGCGGAAGCCTAGCCGGTACTCCGGCTCCCCCGTGCTGCTGGTGAGCTTCTTCGGCACAATCGGCACGTCCATCCGCCGGCCCTGGCGCTCGATTTGCAGCACGGCGGGCGAGCCGTTCCGGTCCTGCAGGTACGCCAGCAGCGTTGATACCGAGTGGGGCTCGAGGGTGTCGATGCGGGTGATCTGATCACCGGGCTGAAGGCCTGCCGAAGCCGCCGGTGTGTCGCCCTCGATAGCATCCACGGTGATCGGCTTTGCTTGCTGGCGGGGCAGCAAGCCGATGTGTTCCATGCTGCCGGGAGCAAACTCACCGCTCTTATCGCCAGTGTCAATCAGCAGCGAACGGGAGAGTGTCGTGCCATTGCGACTGACCGTGATCGGCAGCGTTGCACCCATGTGCAGCGCGGATTCCTCCTCGATCGCCAGCCATGTCGGGCGCGCTTTGCCATTGAAATCGACAACGACGTCGCTTGCGTTCAGGCCGGCACGCGCCGCCGGTGTGTTCGCCGGCACATAGTCGAGCACCGCCGGGCCGGTGAGGTACTGCTCGACCTCGTGGTGATCGTGGGCGACCAAGGCCAGCAGGAAGAACGCCAGAATAAAGTTCGCCACCGGCCCGGCGAGCGCGATCAGCACACGCTGCCAGCGCGGATGGGCGTTGAAGTCGCCGGGGTCGGTGGCCACGCGCTCCGGCGATGAGGTGGGTTCGTTGCCTACAGTCTCGCCGGCCATTTTGACGTAACCGCCCAGTGGCAGCAGGTTCACGCGATAGTCCGTGCCGTGGTACACCACGCCGAACAGACGCGTGCCGAAGCCGAGCGCAAAGGCCTCCACGCGCACACCGCACAGCTTTGCGAGGGCGAAGTGGCCGAACTCGTGAACCAGCACCATGATGCCGAGAACGATTCCAAACTCGGCGACAACTTGAAGGAGATGCATAGACTTGGGGAACGACCTCGTTAACGAGCGAAATGAAATGCGGCGCTCAGGCGCTTTGCAGGACGGCCTCTCGCGCCTGTTCGCGCGCTTGTTCATCCATCGTCAGCACCTCGGCAATGGACGCGGGCGAGGCCGCGGGGGTGAGCGCCAGCACCGCCTCGATTGTACGCGGGATGCCCGGAAACGGCAGATCCCCCTTTAGGAACAGATCGACTGCCACCTCGTCCGCCGCGTTCAAGGCGATGCAGTGGGCCTGGCTGGCCGCGGCTGCCTCATAGGCCAGTCTCAGGCAAGGGAACCGCTGCAGATCCGGCTCTTGAAAATCGAGCTGCTTCAATGCAGACATGTCGAACGTCAAGTTTGACGCAAGGCGCTCCGGCCAGCTGAGCGCGTACAGGATCGGCAGCCGCATATCCGTAACCGAAATTTGCGCGAGGATGGAGCCGTCGATGTACTCGACCAGCGAGTGAATGGTGGACTGCGGGTGCACCGTGACGCGCACCCGCTCCGGCGGCAGGTTGAAGAGCCTGCAGGCCTCGATGATCTCCAGTCCCTTGTTCAGCATCGTCGCCGAATCCACGGTAATGCGCTGGCCCATGTTCCAGGTTGGGTGCTTCAACGCCTGCGCCGGGGTGATGCGCCCAAAGTCACTCAAGGGCGTGTTGCGAAAGGGGCCACCGGAGGCTGTAAGCCAGATCTGCTTGACCTCGTTCGCCGCCCCGCCGCGCAGGCACTGGTGCACGGCGTTGTGTTCGGAGTCGATGGGCAGCAGCACCGTGCCTCGCTCGCGCGCCGCCTGCAGGATCAGGTCGCCCGCCGCTACCAGGCATTCCTTGTTGGCGAGCCCGACGGTCTTGCCCGCCAGCACGGCCGCGTAGGTCGCCTCCAGCCCCGCCACGCCGACAATCGCCGCCACGACGAAATCGGCCTCCGGCAGCGTGGCGACACGGACCGAACCCGCCGTCCCATGCACAACCTCAATGCCCGTAAGGCCAGCTTCGCGCAAACGCATGCGCAGCGTATCGGCGGATTCCGCCGAAGCAAGAGAAATTATTTTGGGACGCCAGCGCTGACACTGTGCGAAGGCGAGCTCCAGGTTGGAGCCGGCGGCAAGGGCGACGGGGCGAAAGCGGTTGGGATACGTCTCGCAAAGATTCAACGTCGACTGGCCGATGGATCCGGTCGATCCGAGCAGGGCAATGTTCTTCACTGGATCATCTTCGCAGAGTTCAGGAGTGCTTCGCCCGGTCTTCCAGCACGGCCAGGCGCTCGCGAACCTCCAACAACGTGCCGAGCCTGCCATCCAGATGCTCGAAGCGGAGGCTCATCTCCGTCCGCAACGCTTGCAGCGCCTCGGTCTGACGTTCGTCGCGGATACGCATTTCCACGCGCAAAGATTCGGTATCGGATCGAAGTGCATTCGTCGTAACCTGCAATTCCGTGCTGATCGCATCTGTCCGGATCTTCAACTCTGTCCGGATAGCTTCGAACTGGGTCTGATTCTCCCGGCGCTGAGAATCCATCTCTGCCTTAAGCGCCTTTAACTCCGGCACAAGCAGATCCTGCACAATGTCGCGGAGCGATTCAACGGCGTTCTTGGGCTTCATCGCGGTCACGGCCATGATCCCAGAATACCCCAACCTATTGAGGAACTACACATGACAAAGGTAACGCCTAAAACGCCGCGCGCAGCACCACCGCAAACCACAACACCGGCGCCGCCAACAGCAGCGCATCGATGCGATCCAGCACGCCGCCATGCCCGGGCAGCAGCGTTCCGGAGTCCTTCACCCCCACGCCGCGCTTCAACGCCGACTCCACCAGATCGCCCAGCTGCGCAGCCACATTCAACACGATCGCCAGCAGCAGGAAGTACCACCACGGCTCGCTTGTAGTCAGGCGCAGATAGCGTACGTCCCGTGCACTCAGCCAGTTGCCGACGAGGATCAGCCCCATGCCGAAGAGCACGCTGCCCAGCACCGAAGCGATCGAGCCCTCCCACGTTTTGTTGGGCGAAAGCGACGGCGCCAGCCTGCGTCTGCCAAAATTTTTGCCCACGTACAGGGCCGCGATGTCGCCGCACCATACGCACAGAAACAGGAACAGGAGCAGCACCGTGCCCTCTTCCAACGCCAGAATGCGGGGAATCAGCGACATCGGATAGGCGATATAGAACAGCGCGAACAGGCCCGCTGCGCTCTCCGGCAATACCCGTGGCAAGGGGCCGCGAAAGCAGTTCCACACAAACAGACACAGGGTCACAAAGACAAGCGTTGTCAGCGACTCAAGTGGCCGCAGCGCGCTGACAACAAAGAAAAGCGCGATCGCCGCAATCGTCCACGGCAAGGGGATGGGGCTGGAGCTCTTGGCGGCTAGGTCGCGAAACTCCAGCGTCGCCAGCAGCGCCACAACGGCGCTGAACACGGTGATCAGCCATGGCTGGTTGAAGTAGATCAGCGCCGCGACAAGCGCGATCAGAACAGCCCCGGTAAGAATTCGCTTCATGGGTCCCGTTGAGGATACATTGCCACCCGCGCACAGGCGTTACACCGGCGGTTGAGCGGGAGCCAAAGCGAAAATACGGTGCCATGGCTTTGGAAGCTATCCGGCGCCTCCATCCGCGAGCGCATGCTGATGCGCCCGCCGTGCTTGTCCACGATGCTCTTGGAGATCCAAAGACCTAGCCCCGTGGACTTGACTTGGCCCGCTGTCGCTCGCTCATCAACAGCTTCTACAGAACTCTACGGACTCAATCGGCCATACCTTGTTGACTCGTTCTTTGATATGCACTTGTATTGTGTGGTGCATTCCGGGGAGGTGTGAAAAAAGAGCAAGGAAAAGCGCGCCATATCGGCGGGCGCGAGCTTTTGGTTGCCCCCCAGGGATTCGAACCCCGATTGATCGGTTCAGAGCCGACTGTCCTACCATTGAACGAGGGGGCAACACGCGTCCGTGTTGCTCGATGACTGGAGTTCTGCAATACAGAACAGCGTCAGCCGCCTTTGTGAGTGTACGGAAGAGGGTGTGGCGGGGTCAAACCGGACCACCGCTTGAGGAAAAATTATTCCTCGCGCAGAACCTCCAGCGGCTTTTGCCCGAGCACCCGGTGACTCGCGATCCAGCCGCACGCGACGGTCAGAAACCCCGCACCCACCCAGAATACAAGGGTGAGACCGGGCTGAAAGTGATAGTCGAAGTGCAGGGCACGGTGCAGCAGGATGCGCGAAATAAGGTTGGCAAACAGCAGCCCGACCGCGCCCGCGATGAGCCCCAGCATGGCAAACTCGATCGAAAAGATGGCCGCGATGTGTGCGCGTGTCGCGCCGAGCGTTTTCAGCACAACCACCTCGCGAATGCGGCGATACCGTGTGCCCGCGATGGCGCTCGCGAGGATGACGATGCCTGCAAAGGTAGAAAACGCCGCCAGAAACTGGATAACGTAGACGATCTGCAGCACAGCCTCACGTACCGTCTCGATCGTGGCCGCCACATCGATGACCGTGATCGAAGGGTAGTGCTGATACAGCGCTCGTCGGACCTCGGCGGTATGGGCTGGATCGACGTGCACGCCTCCGTACCAGATAGCCGGATAGCTGTGCAGGGCGGCCTGCGGCAGCATCAGCTGCGCGCGGGAAAAGGCATGCTGCGAATCAGGCTCATAGAACGCGACGACCCGGGCCGTGAAGCTGGTGTCGACGGCCACAAAGGTCAGCGTCTGGCCAATCTTCAAATGCAGATTTTTCGCGAAGCCGCGATCGACAGCGATCACAGGATGCCGGCCTGCATCGGCATCTTCCGCCGCACTCCACCATCCGCCTTCGATGACGCGATCGCCCGGCGGCGGCTTGTCCGCCTCGGGGGGCCAGGAAAGATTCAGCGAGCGCAGAAAGCGCTTCGGCAGGTGCTCCAGCTTGAGTTGGTCGACGGGTTTGCCGTCGATCCCGGCCAGCCGCGCCGCGATGACGGGCAGCATCTCCGGCTCGCCTTGCACGTGCGGCTGCTGTGCCAGCAGGCGGCGCACGCCCGCGACCTCCTCGGGGCCG
The DNA here is from genome assembly GCA_965276885.1 of Granulicella sp. GTDB lineage: Bacteria > Acidobacteriota > Terriglobia > Terriglobales > Acidobacteriaceae > Granulicella. Next base: position 1,688,257 of record OZ255702.1, read on the forward strand.
ATATCGATGAGAAACAGATTGGGCAGGCGGCTCAGCGTGGTGCTGGCGATGTCGCTGACCACGGCATGTTGCACGGTATACACCGTAGCGATCTGCATGATGCCCAGCCCCAGCGCCGCGAGTAGCGCGGCCGAGGGATTCCCTGGCCGATACAGGTTCGCCAGGCCATGACGCACGACCGAAGGCAGATGCAGGCTTGTACGCCGCAAAAGCAGCCGCAGCAGCGCCAGCAAACCTGCGGCAAGCGCGAGCAGCACCAGCAGAACGGCCGCGAGCCCGAGGCCAAAGATCGAGCCGATCTGCCGCGACTCCGAGACACGTGCCGCGAGCAACATGAGTCCCGCAAGAATCACGAGGAACGCAACGATCTGCACCCAGGAGCTGCGCAGCTTGCGCGCGAGCCGCTGCGTGAAGGGGTCTTCAGAGTCTTCGGAGCTCTCAACCGCCCGACGCAGGATGAGAATGGGACGCACGTCGCGGATGTCGAGCAGCGGTGGAAGGCTGAAGAGAAGAGTGGTGAGCAGACCAGCGCCAAGCCCCAGCGCGAGCGCGTTCGGATCCAGCCGAAACGCCGGAGTTAAATGCAGCAGCCGCGCCAGAAACAGCGGCAGCGTGAGCTGCACGGCAAAGCCCAGCAGCACGCCCAGAACGCCGCCGCAAAGCCCCAGCAGCAGCGTTTGCAGCACATAAATGCGGATGATGTGCCCGGAGCCCGCGCCGAGTGCCTTCATGATGGCAATGGAGTCGAGCCGCTGCGCCAGGTGCGCGCGAATCGCCATCGCCACCCCGATCGCACCCAGCACCAGCGCCACCAGCGACATCAACGAGAGCAGGCCTGTGGCGCCATCCAGCGCCCGCGTGAGGCCTTCGTTGGCGTCGCGGTAGTCGGAGACACCGGCCTCCGGCAGGGCCTGTTGCAGCTGATCGCGCAGCTTGGAAACAGCCTCGTCCGACGCGGCCTTGCCGGGTGCGGTTTGCGGCATCAACAGCAGCACACGCCGCGTCGCACGCGAGCCGAAGCCCAGAAGCCCGGTTGCATCGAGAGCCCTTTGCGAGATGAGCACCCGGGGACCTGCGGCGAAGGCCCCGGAGAGACGATCCGGCTCATCGACGACCACGGCGGCGATGCGAAACACCTTGTCATTCAGCCTGATGGAGTCGCCCACGTGCAGATGCAGGCGCAGCAGCAGATCATCCGCAACGGCCACGCTGGAGTCCGTCAACGCCTGTGTCAAGGGCATCGCGGGATCGAGCTTTACGGAGCCGTAGAAGGGATAGTGCGCGGGGTCGACAGCCTTGAGCGAGACCAGCAGCGGGTCAAGCGAGGTGCTGGCGGAGGCCATCGAAAGTATCTCGGTGACCAGCGTCTGCTGCGCACCGCTGCTGGCAACGAGGGTGTTCAGTTTGGTTGCGTCCGCGGGCGGGAGCGCAGTGTTGGAGCGCACGGCAAGATCGGCGGCCATGATGGTGCGCGCACGCAGCAGCAGCATGGAACGAAAGGCCGCGGAAAATCCGCGTACGCCGGTAAGCGCGCCGACACCGATGGCAACCGACAGGACGACAAAGGCAAACTTGCCGCGAGAGGAGCGCAGTTCGCGTGTGGCGATACGCGCGGTCGTGCCGAAGGAGAGCGAGGCCATGCGCGTCAGGCTCCGGGCGCGGCGGGCGCGGGGCTCAGCTCTGGAGTAGGCGGATTATGTTCATCGGCGATCACCAGACCATCGCGCAACACGATGCGGCGGCCGGCATGCGCGGCCAGCGCGGGATCATGCGTCACCAGGACGAGCGTGGTGCCCTCGGCGCGATTGAGCCGCAGCAGCAGATCGAGGATGTGCTGTCCGTTGGCCGAATCGAGATTGCCCGTGGGCTCATCGGCGAGCACGATCGGCGGCCGCAGAATGAACGCTCGCGCCAGAGCCACGCGTTGCTGCTCACCGCCAGAAAGCTGCACCGGATAATGATCCGTGCGCGCGGCGAGACCGACCGATTCCAGTAGCGCACGTGCACGCTCCAGGCCGCCTTTGCGATCGTTGGTCTCATCGTTCAACTCATATGGCAGCAGCACATTCTCAAGCGCGGTGAGCGTGGGGATCAGCTGATAGCTCTGAAAGACGAAGCCGATCGTGCGGCCGCGCAGCTTTGCGAGCTTGTCTTCAGAAAGATTGCTGACGGTGGTTCCGTTGAGTGCAACGGAACCGGAGGTGGGGTTGTCGAGACCGGCCAACAGGCCCAGAAGCGTGGATTTCCCTGAGCCTGACGCGCCCATAATGGCGACGAACTCGCCGCGGCGCACGGTAAAGTTAATGCCCTTAAGGATATCTACGGTGGTGGAGCCGGTTCGCAGCGACTTACGCAGACCGCTTACCACGATCATGGCAGGGGCGGCGTTCGTTGCGTTCATCATTGAATCCATCTTGAATCGCTCAAAGGAGCGGCGGCGTTCGTGTGATTGCTGAGCAAGAGTCGGGGACCTTTGATTAAAATTGAATGGTGCGGCAAGCAAAGCTTCTCTCCATCATCTTAGCGACTCTCGCGGTTCTGCCGTGTGCTGCCGGTCTTCGCGTTCATCGCGTGGAAGCAGCAACGCGTCTGAATCGCTCCCTTTCCGCGGCGCAACCACGGCGTGTGGCGGCAAACAGCTCCAGGCCGCTGCTGGTGTGCTTCGGCGACAGCCTGACCGCGGGGGCGGGCGTGGATCACGAGCAGGCGTACCCCGCCTATCTGCAACTGCTGCTCGATCGAGACGGCTATGACTATAAGGTCGTGAATGCGGGCGTGAGCGGCAATACCACCAAAGACGGCGTGGACCGGCTGGACGAGGTAGTGCAGCAGCATGCGCAGGTCGTGGTGGTGGAGTTCGGCGGCAATGACGGGTTGCGCGGGCTGCCGGTAACGCAGGCGCAGCAGAACCTCGACAGCATGGTGCGCACGCTCAAGGCGAACGGCTCCAAGGTGGCCCTCGCGGGCATCACGCTGCCGCCGCAGTACGGCGGATCGTACATCCAGAGCTTCAACGCGATGTTCCCGACCGTGGCCAATCGGTATCACGTGCCGCTTCTGCCGTTTGTGCTGCAGGACGTGTATGGCGTTCCTGGCGACATCCAGGAAGATGGTGTTCATGCGACGGCCAAGGGCAATCAGCAGGTGGCGATCAATATCGAACACCTGGTTCTGCCGCTGCTGAAAAAATAGCGGGAGACGTGTAGGTAGTGTCTGCGGAATCAGGATCATCGTACAAGGTGCATCACCGAGGGAGTTTTATCATCCAGGGAGTTGCATCTTGGAGGGAGCGTGGGGCTTCAGCCCCACGAAAGTAGAGCCACAAATCATGGGCTTTAGCCCAGGGTTTCTCTCCAGCACTGAATGTCCGGGCTGAAGCCCGGACCTACCTCCGAAAGCAGAGATGATTCACACGGAGACTACCTAACCCAGCACCACACTTGGCTGCACCAGCGTTCCGGCAATGCGGCGGGCGATGGCCAGCAGATCGCGTTGGCTGGTGAAGAGCTTCACCAGGGGAGCGCGTGAAAAATCCGGCACGTTGACCTGCATGCCGTTGCGTATGCGGCCGGCCGTGGCCTCATCCACGGTGAGCGCGGGCATAGCCGGCAGCAGCAGGCGAGGATGGATGAGCCGGTCTTCGATGATCGCTGGCGACAGCGTTTTCAACTCATCCAGCGTGATGGCATCGCCCAGCATGAACGGCCCGGCAGCGGTGCGGCGCAAGCTGGCAAGGTGAGCTCCGCAGCCGCAGATCTGGCCGAGTTCGTGCGCGACGGAACGCACATAGCCGCCGGACGAGACATGCATACGGAAGCTCACGACATCGCCTTCCAGCGCCTCAAGCGCAAAGCCGAAGATGGTGATGCGCGCAGGTTTGACGGGCGCTTCTTTACCCGCGCGCGCGAGCTTGTAAGCCGGCACGCCATTGATTTTTTTTGCGGAGAATACCGGCGGCACCTGATCGAGCTCACCGTGAAAATGCTGCGCAAATGTTTGCAGCTCGCTGCTGGAATGCATGAGCGGCTGTGGCTCGGAGGTGCGCTCCCCATCGGCGTCGAAGCTGTCAGTGCTCCAGCCGAATTGGATTGTTCCGGTGTATTGCTTTTCGGCCGCGCCGAAGAACTGCGCCAGGCGCGTATATTTTCCGAGCAGCAGCGGAAGAACACCCGTGGCCAGCGGGTCCAGCGTGCCGAGATGGCCAACGGAGCGCTCGCCTGTGGCGCGGCGCACGATCGCCACCACATCGTGAGAGGTCATGCCGGCGGGTTTGTCGAGGACGATAAGACCGTTCATGGAATACCTGGGCGGAGAAGCAGATTCCCTGCGGGAATGACAACAAAAAGGTACTTAGCGGCCGCGCTCCACCAGCGAAAGGAATTCGCTGCGGGTCTGCATCTGTGACTTGAAGACGCCGAGCATGGCGCTGGTCACGGTTTGCGAGCGCTGCTTTTCGACGCCACGCATCATCATGCAAAGGTGCTGCGCCTCCATGATGACGGCCACGCCCTGGGGATGAATGGCTTCGTCGATAGCCTCCGCGACCTCGCGGGTGAGGCGTTCCTGCACCTGTAAACGCTGCGCAAACATATCGACGATCCGCGGAATCTTGCTAAGTCCGATCACCTTGCCTTGCGGCACATACGCAATGTGCGCGCGGCCGAAGAACGGCAGCATGTGGTGCTCGCAGAGCGAATAAAACTCGATATCTTTTACAATCACCATCTCGTCGTAATCCACATCGAACAATGCGCCATGGATGACCTCTTCGACCGTCTGGGCATACCCGCGGGTGAGGAATCGCATGGATTTCTCAACGCGTTCGGGTGTGTTCGCAAGTCCGTCGCGAGCGGGATCTTCGCCCACGCGATAAAGGATCTCGGCATAGATCTCGCGCAGGCTGGCCCCCTTCAAGGTAAGCGGCTCTGCCTGCCGGGCCTGCTCGGCGGCGGTTTGTCCGGGATGTTCGCGGCTGGGCGCCTCGACGGGAGCTTTGGTTGTCATACGACGGCTGTTGGCCTTTCAAGAAAAATGGAGAACTACACGCACGAGGGCACAGGTCTTCCCTCGCCGAAGTAGTCAAATGCGTTATTGTCCGTCTCTTCAACGCGGACGCGTTTCAGTTGCAACGGCGCGTGCTCCACGACAAATTTTGCAAACACCTGCCAGAGTTCCAGACAAAGATTTTCAGTACTGGGCACACGTTCACGAAAACCGGAATGCTCGTTGAGATTGGTCTCATCGAAGCGTTCCAGAAGCTCCTGCCGCGCAAACCCATCGATGTCGGCGAGGTTCACCACCATGCCGGTTTCGTTGTCGACAGGGCCGGCGACGGTGATCTGCACGAAATAATTATGGCCATGCCCATAGGGGTTGTTGCACTTGCCGAAGAGCGCGCGATTCTGATCGGCGCTGAGCGTATCCACCTGCAGACGGTGCGACGCGGCGAAGCGGTAACGGCGGCTCAGATGCGCGACTGCGTTGCCCGCAAGATTCATTGGATCTCCCCATACACATCGGCGAAGAGATCCGGCGACTCATACACGCGCACCCGGTGCAAGGCCGCACCGGGGATCTTGCCGTCGAGCCGCTGCCATATCGCAAGCGCGATGTTCTCCGCCGTCGGCTGCGCATGCGCGAACTCGGGCACCTCGTAGTTCAAATGCCGATGGTCAAAGGCCGAGACGACTTCGCGTTCCATGATGTCCTTGAGTTCTTTGAGATCCACAACAAAGCCGGAGGTTGCGTCAATCTCACCCTTCACCGTGACCTCGAGCGTGTAGTTGTGGCCGTGGCCCTGCCGGTTGGAGCACTTGCCGAAGACGCGGCGGTTCTCCTCCTCGGTCCAATCGGGATTCCAGTAGAAGTGGGCGGCGGCGAAGTCGGCTTTGCGGGTAAGAAGAATCATGGTCTCAGGTCGCGTCTGACCGCCGAAGCGAACGCGCGTTGGCTCAATAGCTCAATAGCCTTGGATGCCGGTGAGATTGCGGCGGTGCGCCGGAGCTCAGGTACGGTATTGCCTGCCCTTCCAGGTCACCGTGTGCAACACGCGATGGCGGATGACGCTCGCCACCAGCAGAAACACAAAGAGGGGCAGCCCCAGCGGCGCGATGGCGGAGTCGAGCAGCGGGAAATGTGCCCGGGCGATGCGCTGATATACGCGCAGCAGCGTACGCGCCCAGAATGCAAGGATGGCCACTCGCTGCCAATTGGCAAGGTACGGCAACAGCCAGATCAGCAGTGGGAGCAGAAGCAGCAGGATATCCAGCGTGCGCCACAAGGCCAGCCGCACGGCGTTCGGAAAGAGCAGCGCGAGATTCTTTGTCCAGCCCTCGACCATCTCGCCAAAGCCGCGGTACATGCGCGTGGAAAGCGCATCGGGCGCATAGCGCAGGCGAATGGATCTCCGGGCGCGCTTGATTTTGAACGCCAGATCGACATCCTCCAGCACGGAGCGGCCCACGGCCTTGTGTCCGCCCACGGCAAAGTAGGTTTCGCGCTCCACCAGCAGGAACTGGCCGTTGGCGGCGGCGGTGCGGTCGGCGGGATCATTCACTTTTTCGGGCGGATAGGCGCTCGCCAGCTCGGAGAAGATCAGCGGCATCAGGATGTGCTGCGCCACCCCGGAGAGCAGCTGCCGCGGCGAGTAGGAGAGCAGCGCAACCTCGTTGCGCGCGGCCTCATGCAAGGCGCGGCGCAGGTCGCCGGGCTCATGCAGCGTGTCCGCATCCGTGAAGAGGAACCAGCGGCCCTCCGCGTTCTGTGCGCCCGCCCAGCAGGCGTTGGTCTTGCCGGTAAACGCGCGCCGGTCGCCCCGCAGCTCAAGCGGGGGCGCCTCCAGCACGCGAATTCCCGGGTGTTTGGCCGCGTAGTCCTGGGCGATGGAGCGGGTACGGTCGGCGGAATGGTCGTCGATGACGAAGATCTCCCAGTCGGCGCCGAGGGCAAAGATGCGTTCATCCTGCGCGACCAGGGTGTCCAGGCAGGCGGCGAGGTTCGCCTCCTCGTCGCGGGCCGGGATGAGGACGGATAGCTCGAAGGGCGCGGGCGGCGGGGTCTCCACGGCGGATTCTGGCGAGAAAACAGCCTGTGCGGTGGATAGCGGACGCGGCTCGTCGCCGGAGAACAGGCCCAGAACGGGCGTGTAGTTCTCCCTGCGTTTCTTTGCCTTCTCGTCCTGCTTGCCGGAGGAGTCTGCCACAGCTTCGTATTATAGGAACGGATGGATTGCGTCTTCAGTTCCATGCGCCGTCAGACCCGTCTTCTTCGAGGCGCGGGGACACTGTTGCTGGCGGTTACGGCGCTCGCCAGCGGCTGCGACCGTGGCGATCATCCTGGGCAGCTGGATAAAAAGGCGCCGCTGTTCGCCCTGAACGACGGCCAGCACGCGGTGAACCTCGAACAGCTGCGCGGGCAGGTGGTGGTGCTGAACTTCTGGGCGACGTGGTGCGCGCCCTGCATCGAGGAGCTGCCGTCGCTGGAGGCGCTGCAACAGGCGCTGCCACAGGTAAAGATCGTCGCCGTGGCTACGGATGAGGACGCGGCCAGCTACCAGGCCTTTCTGCAGCGCCGGCCGGTGCCGCTGCTCACGGTCTTCGATGCGTCGCAAACCTCTAACCTGAAGTACGGGACGTTCCGTTTCCCGGAGACCTACATCATCGATAAACAGGGGCTGATCCGGCGCAAGTTCATCGGGCCGCAGGACTGGACCAGCCCGGAGATCGTCGATGAACTGCGCAAGCTCGCAGGGTGAAATGATGGGCAATAGAATGGCCGGAACAAACAGCAGATTCCCTTCGGGAATGACAGAAAGAGAAACAGCAGCGTCAAGCGTTTCCCACCTCTCTGCTAGCATGAAAATGCAATGACACAGCTGGATGTGATGTACCGCTACGACCGTCCGCCGGGTGAGGCGACCGGCATGGCGCTGGCCAAGGTGCGCGAGGTATACGGCATCCGCAGCCTGCACCTGAACGAGCGCGACCGCACCGTGCGCGTGGAGTTCGACGCTTCGCGGCTTACCGAGGCGGTGATCCACGGCCTGCTGCGGCGCACCGGACTGGAACTCGCCGAGCGTGTGTCGCTGCTTCCGGACCAGACACCGGCTGAGCCCGCGACAACCCCGGCAATCGCCAAGTAACCGGGAAGCTATACCGCGAACAGCAACTCAACGAGGTGCCGGGCAAGATCTTCGGGGCTTTCGAAGCTGCCCGGCTTGTCGCCGGCGTTCTTCCGGATGGACAGGCTGTCGGCTTCGCTCACCTGGAAGTCATACGATGCGCTCCGGGAAGAGCTCTGCGAGCCGGAGCGGGAGTAGTTCAAGGCAATCCGCTCCAGCTCATAGCGCAGCTGCGCCTGCACCATGGGAAAACGCGCACGATGCACCTTGTGGGTTCGCTCCCCGACTTCGTTTACCGCTATGGGACTGGCCGTGATGTCGCCGGCGAGCGCGGCGTTCAGCTCCGCGACATCGTCCGTAATCGCCCGGATCAGCCCATCGTAGAACTGCTCGCCCTTAAGAGTGAGTGTCTGCCGGCGGTGCTCTTCGCGGGCCAGCTTCTCCGCCGCATCGTGATCCTTGCGCTTGATATCGTCCGCAAGCTGTTGAATCCATTCCTTCGTCATCGCCTTTTTCCCCTCGAGAAACCGTGCACACAGGGCGTTCGGTGGAGAGACAATCACACCTCCGACACTCGACGGACGATCCTAAGCTGTGATGCGTTGACAGCTGCGTGCCGCCGTATGCGCGATGCTCCCATGCTTTTGAGGACGGTTTCTACAGCCACACCTCTTATGCAGCGCGAGGCTTGCCCGTCCGTACGCGATCCGGTATTCTTGACCAGTTGCCGCAACGCAATGTGCGCCCGTAGCTCAGCTGGATAGAGCAACTGGCTACGAACCAGTAGGTCGGAGGTTCGACTCCTTCCGGGCGCACCATACCTCCCCCCCGTACTTTTTGTGCAAAGTCTTCGAAGCGCTGGACTTAAGTAGGTACTTCGGTCCGGACTTCCAGGGTACGCCCCGGTGTTCCGAAAGGACGGGTGCGCCGCGCTCCATCCGTACCTGGTTGGCGTGAGTGTAGCGCGGCTGTCAAGGCGATGAGGGTCTGGTGGACCTTTCCCCGGCTCCGTGTTGACCGCTTGCGAACTCCGGTAATTTCCGTTGGTTCGTAGGCTCCCCGGCAACATCAAAAGAGTATATTGAATCAAGGACCATCCCGGTCGTAGATCCGGTCCAGATAGATTCAAACAGATTCAGAGGCAGCGCAACGATGACAGCTTTGAGCGAGGTTCGGGTGGGCGGTTCGGGTGTGCTCGAAAAACTTGATCTCCCCGAGGAGATCAGCGATCACCTGGCGCATCTGGGCTTCCTGCCGGGGGCGAGCTTTGAGGTCCTGCGGCGCGCGCCGGCCGGGGATCCTACGGTGTATCGCATCGACGGCATCGAGGTGGGGCTGCGCCGCGAGACCGCCAGCCACATCCTGGCCGAAGATTCCGACGCCCCCTATGACCCCGACAACCCTGACGATGCCGAAGCTGTCGCGCCGCCGGTCGAAGGCGCGACGCGAGCAGGCAAGAAGATTTAATGAGTTGTCACGCAGCTGTCGTCGAACCCCCTGTACCCGCTCCGGAGGCTGGAAAGCCTGGGAGCAGGTTGCGGACGGTTGCGCTGATCGGACCGCCGAACTGCGGCAAGTCGACGCTGTTTAACCGCTTGACCGGGCTGCGGCAGAAGGTCGCCAACTACCCCGGCGTGACTGTGGAGCACCATTCCGGGCGCATGAAGGGCATCGGCCGCGCGGACCTGACGTGCATCGACCTGCCGGGCATCTACTCGCTGGCCACGTACTCGGAAGACGCCCGTGTGGCCGTGGATGTGCTCACGGGGCGCATGCCGGGCGTGCCGCCGCCGGATGCGGTGCTGCTGGTGCTGGACTCCGTGCACATGAACCGGCAGCTGATGCTGGCGCAGACGGTATTTTCGCTGGGTCTGCCGACCATGGTGCTGCTCAACATGAGCGACCTGCTGGAGGCGCGCGGCGGCAAGCTGGACCCGCTGGCGTTGTCGCAGGAGCTGGGGCATCCGGTGGCGTTGATCTCCAGCAAGCGCGGCACGGGGCTGGATCTTATCTCGAGCTACCTGCACTCGCTGAGCGAGACCGTGGAGCAAAGGCCGCAGTCGCTGCGTCTGCCCGTGCTGCAAAGCCCGGCGGCGAGCCGCAAATGGGCCACACAGGTTTCTCAACGCACGAACTATCGCCAGCCGGAGTCACCGAAGTGGACGCGGCGTCTGGATAGCGTGCTGCTACACCGGATCTGGGGTCCGCTGATCTTTTTGCTGGTCGTCATCGCAGTGTTTCAGGTGGTGTTTACGCTGGGGCAGCCGCTGAGCGACGGCCTGGGCACGCTGCTGACAGGGTGGGGAGCGCACGCGGCGAACCTGCTGCCGGATAACTTCCTGCGTCCACTGTTGCGCGACGGCCTTTGGAACGGCGTGCAAAGCGTGCTGGTGTTTTTGCCGCAGATTCTGCTGCTGTTTTTGTTTATCGGCATTCTGGAGGATTCGGGTTACCTGGCCCGTGCGGCGCTGATCGCCGACCGCGCCATGCGGGCGATCGGTCTGAACGGCAAGGCGTTTATTCCGCTGCTTTCGGCCTATGCCTGCGCGGTGCCGGCGATCATGGCCACGCGCACCATCGAGAACAAACGCGAGCGATTGGCAACGATTCTGGTTGCGCCGTTCATGACCTGCTCGGCGCGGCTGCCGGTGTATACGCTGATCATCGCGGCGTTCATTCCCAACCGCATGTTCCTGGGCCACCTGATCGGGCTGCGCGCGATGGTGATGCTGAGCCTGTATGCTCTGGGGTTTCTTGCCGCGCTGGTGACGGCGCGGATGCTGAAATCGTCCGTGCTGAAGGCCGCGCCGACGCCGTTCATCCTGGAGCTGCCGCAGTACCGCTGGCCGTTGCCGCAGGCGCTGGCATTGCGGGTGTACGACCGCGCCAAGCTGTTTTTGAAAAAGGCCGGCACCATCATTCTCGGCGTCACGTTTCTGGTGTGGGTGCTGAGCGTGCTGCCGGTGCATGGCGGGTCGTTTTCCGATTTGGCAACCAGCCTCATCGGCAGGCTGGGGCAGTTCATTGAGCCGGTGCTGCGGCCGCTGGGCTTCAACTGGAAGATCGGCATTGGGCTGTTGAGCTCCATCGTGGCGCGCGAGGTCATCGTGGGCACGCTGGGCACGCTGTACGGCGTGGATCCGGCGACGCATTCGCTCGGATTGCAGGCTGCCCTGCGGCATGACATGACGCTAGGCGGGGCGATTGCGCTGGTGGTGTTCTTCGCGTTTGCGATGCAGTGCACGTCCACGCTGGCCATCGTGCGCCGCGAGACAAACAGCTGGAGGCTCCCGGCGCTGCAGTTTTTTTATATGACCGGCGTGGCGTATGTGGCGGCGCTGCTGACCAATCAGGTGATTCAGCATCTGCTGTAAGGGTCCCCCCGAAACGGCTCACCGCTAACATGCGCGGCTTGAGGCGGTTTACCTCTCCCCATGCAGTGTCCTCCCGACCGGAGGCGCCGCTGGGCTCGCAGCGAACTTGTTCACTAGGGTGGGAGCCGGAGTGGAAGATCACTGTATTCGTTTGGGGCTAGTGTGGTGTCCCAGAACTTCGATACCTATGTTGCACCTTGAATCGTGTAGCCGAACGAAGCGAAAAGCAGGTCCTTCGACTGCGTTTGGCGCAAAAAGCGCGCCAAACTCCGCTCAGGATGACAATTCAATTTTATGCAACAAACTTGCGGGACACCACAACAGATGTTTGACGCCCTGGGCGAAATACAGGGGTCTCTCCGCTCCGCAGACGATAAGCTGTCCCCTGCCCCCGAAACGACGAACTGCCGTCGTTTGGGGCCCGGCGCTCCGGTCGAGAGGATACCTTCCGCATAGCTAAACCGGGGCTCAGCGCACGCCTCCGAACCGCGAAGCACCGAATACCAGCCCCAGTGTGACGAGTGCAATAAAGATCTCTCCCAGAACGCCGACAAGAATGGGGCGCCAGCCCTGGTGCACCAAGTCTCGCAGCTGTGTACGCAGACCCACCCCTGCGAATGCAGGCAGAAACGCCCATTTGGAGAGGTTCGAAAGTGAATTTAGCTGGCTTTTTGTAAAGAAACCCGCCGTTGCGAGAATCGAAATCGCAATGAATCCAAGAATAAACTTCGGGAATTTCCGCCAAAGAAACAAGCCCTTGCGTTCAACGCGAGTGGCCTGTCCGCGCGAGGCCCAGTACACCGCATACCCGAGCACAACAAAGCCGATGAAGGCGGAACGCGCGGTCTTGGCAAGCACGGCGAAGCGGCCGGCCTCGTCCCCGTAAATCGCTCCCGTGACGGTAGCTTCAGCGGTGTTATCGACCGCCAGCCCGGTCCAAATGCCAAAGGTCTGCTGGCCCATGTGCAGCGCGTGGCCGATGGCAGGGAAGGCGAAGAGCGCAATCGCGCCCAGGGTCAGAATGGCAGCGATTGCGGTAGAGGTGTCCTCTTCGTCGGGGTCGATGGCGCCCTGCGCGGCCATGATGGCCGTCACGCCGCAGATGGATGACCCGATGGCAAGCAAGGAGGTCAGTTTGGGCGGGAGGCGGAAGATGCGGCCGAGCAGCGTCATCACCGTGAGCGACAAGGCGAGTTCGATGAAGACGAGCAGCAGAGAAAGGCCGCCCAGATGCAGCATGTCGGCAAACAGAAACTTGGCCCCGATGAGCACGATGCCCAGTTTCAGCCAAAGCTCATAGGTTGCGATGCCCGGACGAAAGATGCGCGGCAAGGTGACAACATTGGAAAGAAAAAGCCCGAGCAGGATGGCCCAGAGCACATATTCGACGTGCGGCGCGGGGATGTGATGCACTGCGCGCAGCCAGCCGCAGAGGCCTTCCAAACCCTTGGCGGCGAGGCCGATTCCAAACAGCAGCGCGGTGCCGGGCAGCAGGGCATAGATCCGTGCGAAGCGTGAGGCGCGGGGCGGCTGCGGCGCAGGCGCGGGCTCTGGCATGGAGATCGTCTGCGCAGCCAAGATGGAGCCTCTACCAGCCGATCTGATGAATGACGTTGAGGCGGATCAGCGCGGCGAGGGCAAGGGCGATGCCGATCGCAGCCGCGTCGACGTTGAAGCCGAGCTCTCTTGGTGTGGCCGCGGGGCGGGGTGTGGGGAGCGGAGTGCTCATGGCCTTCTCCTTAGAATATGGAAATACAGGAAATTTCAGGTGTAGATGTGAGAAAGTGTGCGGGCTCCAGAACGAAGAAAACCCACGCTGCGCCTGGAAAGCCGCTGCGTGGGTGCCTGAAGAACTCTGGGAGCGAGTGGCTGAGAGGACTCGCTTAGAGCAGGGGTGCACCGGCGCAACAGCGCGGCATGTGACAACACATGCAACAAAGCGCGGCGGCGGTGGGGATCTGCTTCATTGTTGAACTCAGCCTACGGAGAGCAGATGCCGGCGTCAAGGCCGAAGTTGCAAGAATTTGACTTGGGGACAAGCGGCAACCGTTCTCCAATTTTCATCCGGAACACAGGGAAGGACCTTCTTTTTGCCCGCAGTGCCACCACGCTGTGAACGGAAAGCAGGTCCTTCGCGTTGCTCAGAATGACAATTCAAAAGGTGGTTTATCCATAGAAACTGTTTTCTGTATCGATAGGGAACCTCTGATTGGTTCAGCAAACGCACGTCAGCGGCTAAACAGGCTGCGGAAAAACGCTGTTTTTGGGAAGGGGGTGGCTTCAGCCACCCCGTAAGTGATCTGTCTGCAGTGCGGCTAAACAGGCTGCGGAAAAACTCAGATTATCGGTCGAAAATCTTGCACATGAAATTGGTGTAAGAAGGGAGGATGCGTGGAGCGAGCGAGCAACAGACGGCCCTGTACAGTTACGTAACCTTGGAGCGGCGCGTGCCGAAGGATCATCCGTTGCGGCAGATCCGTATCCTGACGGACGGGGCGCTGGAAGAGATCAGCCCGGAGCTGGACAAGCTGTATTCGACCACGGGACGGCCATCGATCGCGCCGGAGCGGCTGCTGCGCGCGCTGCTGGTGATGGTGCTGTACTCGGTGCGGTCGGAGCGGCAGTTGATGGAGCAGCTGAACTACAACCTGTTGTTCCGCTGGTTCGTGGGTTTGGAGATGGACGACGTGGTGTGGGATACGACGGTGTTTACCAAGAACCGGGAACGGCTGATCGCGGGCGAGGTGAGCCGGCGGCTGCTGGCAGCGGTGCTGCTGCAGGCGCGCGAGCACAAGCTGCTCAGCGAAGAGCACTTCACGGTGGACGGGACGCTGATTCAGGCTTGGGCTTCGGCGCGGAGCTTTACCCCCAAGGACGATCCGCCCCCGCCGGGCGAGGGTTCGGGCTACGGGGGCGGGGTGCTGTTGCGCGACAAGGTGGAATCCGGGACCGATCCCGAGGCGCGGCTGTACAAAAAGGCGACGCCGGACAAGGCGGTGCCCAGCTATCAAGGCCATGCCTTGATGGAAAACCGGAATGGCCTGGCAGTGGCGGCCCAGGCCAGTCTGGCGGCTACCGATGCGGAGCGGGAGACGGCGCTCGAACTGCTGGACAGAGTCGTGCCCGCATCGGAGCAGCGCCAGCCGGAACACAAGATCACGCTGGGCGCCGACACCTTGTATCAGGAGAAGCCCTTTATCCAGCAGCTGCGGGACCGCCAGGTGGCGCCGCATGTTTCGGAGTACACGAAGGGGCAGAACATGGCCAAAAACAGCCTGACCGAAGAGGAGCGCCGCGATGAACGGTTCGCGATCAGCCAAAGCAAGCGCAAGCTGATCGAGCGCGTCTTCGGCTGGGGCAAGCTGGATCGTCCCCTGCGCCAGGTCAAGCTGCGCGGCCTGGCCCGGGTGGACTGGTTCTACCAACTGGTCATCACCGCTCAGAACCTGATGCGCCTGAGCAGGCTGATCCCGATTCAAACCCTGGCCGGCTAGGGCACACGTGTGTCTGAATGCGGCAAACGGCCCGCAAAAGCCGCTTCGAAACCCATCTCCGGCTACTCCAAATCCACTCCGATCCTCTATTTACAGAACTAACTGAAGTTTTTCCGCAGCCTGTAAAGCCGCGTCGATTCTGCAGGTCTTCATTGTCACGGCTGAAGCCGTGACCTACCGTTTGTCGAATCGATCAGAGATTCATAGAGAAGAAATTAGCTGGCCAAGGCCGCCGTGACCTACCGTTTGTCGACTTGATCAGAGATTCATAGAGAAGAAATTAGCTGGCCAAGGCCGCCGTCACCAGCGCCTTGGCTTCGGCCTGAATCTGCTTCAGGTGGTCCTCACCTTTGAAGCTTTCGGCGTAGATTTTGTATACATCTTCTGTCCCCGAGGGCCGCGCTGCAAACCAGCCTGCGGCTGTGGTGACCTTCAATCCGCCGATCGCCGCGTGATTGCCGGGTGCTTCGGTGAGGATGGCTGTGATGGGGTCGCCGGCAAGCTGCTCCGCGTTTACTTGGGAAGGCGACAGTTTTGCGAGCTTGACCTTGTCCTCTTTGCTGCAGGCGGCGTCAATGCGCCGATACACCGGCGAGCCGTATTTTGCAGTGAGTTCGTTGTAGAGCTGGCCGGGATCCTTGCCGGTGGAGGCGGTCATCTCGGCGGCGAGCAGACCGCAGATGAGGCCGTCCTTATCCGTGGTCCAGACGCGCCCGTCGCGGCGCAGAAACGTGGCTCCGGCAGACTCCTCGCCGACAAAACCCAGCGTACCGCCGACCAGTCCATCGACGAACCATTTGAAGCCGACCGGCACTTCGAGCATCGGGCGATGCAGGTCCGCGGCGACGCGATCAATCATGCTCGAAGACACAAGCGTCTTGCCAATCCCGACCTTCTCACTCCACCGCGGCCGATGGGTAAACAGATATTGAATGCAAACGGCAAGATAGTGGTTGGGATTCAACAATCCCGCTGAGCGAGTCACGATGCCATGACGATCATGGTCCGTGTCGCAAGCCCAGGCGACGTCATAACGATCCCTGTTTTGAATCATGCCGGCCATCGCATCGGGGGAGGAGCAGTCCATGCGAATGCGCCCATCCCAATCCAGCGTCATGAAGCGGAAGGTGGGATCGACGTATGGGTTCAGGACTTCTAGGGGCAGATTGTATTGTTCCGCGATGCGCGGCCAGTAGTGCACGCCCGCGCCGCCCAGCGGATCCACGGCCAGGCGCAATGTGGTGCCGCGCAGCACGTCGAAGTCGATGACGTTTTTGAGATCGGTCACATAGGCATCGATGAAATCGTGACGCTGTGTTGTTTCGGCCACGAGCGCCTGCTTGTAGGGCAGGCGTTTCACGCCCGCGAGCTTCGCGGTAATTAGCGCATTGGCACGGTCCTGGATCCACTTGGTTGCCGTGGTGTCGGCAGGGCCGCCGCTGGGCGGGTTGTACTTGAAGCCGCCATCCTCGGGCGGGTTGTGCGAGGGCGTAATGACGATGCCATCCGCTTTGTGCAGCCTGTTGTTTGCGTTGTGCGAGAGGATTGCGTGCGAAAGCGCCGGCGTGGGCGTGTAGCCCAGATCGCGGTCGACCAGAACGTGAACGCCATTGCCGGCGAGCACCTCCAGCGCCGCGACAAACGCCGGCTCCGAGAGGGCGTGCGTATCCTGCGCGAGAAACAGCGGGCCGGTGGTCTGCTCGTTCGCGCGAAACTCGCAGATCGCCTGCGTGATGGCGAGGATGTGATCCTCGTTGAACGCGCTGTTCAGCGAAGACCCACGATGGCCGCTGGTGCCGAAGCTCACCTGTTCCCCCACATTGGCCGGATCGGGATGGAAGGCGTAGAAGTCCGTGAGCAGGCGGGGAAGGTTCACCAGCCGGTCGGGTGAGGCGTGGTGGCCGGGTGTGTTCAATTGCGTGTTGAGCTGTTCGTCGGGAGCAGGAGCGGACATGCGCGGAAGCATAGGGTACTTAAGATGCGAGGTGTCGCAGGAGCGGCAGAGTGCTATTTGCAGGTAAGTTGCGCCGTTGCGCTTACCGCTGTCGTTCCAGCGCCGATAGTGGCCGTAAGGGTCACGGCGCCGGCAGTGGCTCCCTTGCAGATCGCGAGCCCATTGGTGTCGTCAGTGGCGCTGCTGATGGAGATATGCACGGGATCGGGATTCGTCCAGACCGGTCGTGCCGGCTCGATGACGTTTGGGATGGCGCAACTACCGCCGTTATGGGGTACAGCGGTTTCGCCTGTGCCAGACGTGAACTGTTGCTGGTTTCCGGGAGGTGCGGCAGAGGAATCGGCGACCGCTGTAAATGGTAAAACCTGCAGAGAGGTGGTGTACGTGCAGCCCGCGCTTTCGCTCGCGCCTCCACAGCCCGTGAGCGCCATCAAGGAAGCGACCAGCGACAGCATGGCCATTCGCATGGGCAGGAGTATAGCAGGGGTGCGTCGGCGCAGACTCTGGAACGGGAGCTTCGAAGCCAGTGCTCCCCAGCACTGATATTCTCGGCGCACGTGGAAAAGAAGCGCGGTTCCAAGGAGCTTCGATGGATCGCACCGGCATTGCTCCTGCTGGGTGCGGGCGCGGGGCTGCAGGTTGCGGCCCACTCCAGCGGGCTGCAGGCCCTGGCGCTCGTCCTGCGCTGGATTGCTGTGTTGCTGCTCGCGGGCTTTGCAATCCAGCGCCGCAGCCTTACTCCGTGGATTTTCGTGGCGATGGTCGCAGGCGCGGAGTTCGGCTTCGATGCCCCCGGGGCGGCGGCACAGACCCGCGTGTTCTCCGACATCTTTCTGCGGCTCATCAAGACCATCGTCGCGCCGCTGATCCTGGCCACGCTGGTGGTCGGCATCGCCGGGCATGGCGACCTCAAAGGCGTCGGCCGCATGGGCCTCAAGGCGCTGATCTACTTCGAGGTGGTCACGACGCTGGCGCTGGTGATCGGGCTGCTGGCGATCAACATCAGCAGGGCCGGCGTTGGCCTGACGCTGCCGGCCGCGCAGGTTGAGGTGCAGCACCAGCATCAGGCGCTCGTCACCGCTGGTTCCGCCGCTCCTTCTGGCCCGGTGCATTGGGACGACTTCCTGCTGCACATCTTTCCGGAAAATCTGGCCAAATCCATAGCGGAAGGGCAGATCCTGCAGGTGGCTGTCTTTGCGGTGTTCTTCGGCATTGCGCTGGCGACGCTGAGCGAAAGCAAGCGCGGTCCCGTGCTGCGGCTGTGCGAAAGCCTGAGTGAGGTGATGTTCCGCTTCACCAATGTCGTCATGTACTTCGCGCCGATCGGCGTGGGCGCGGCCATGGCCTACACCGTCGGCCACATGGGTCTGGGCGTTCTGGTGAACCTGGGCAAGCTGCTGCTGACGCTGTATGGAGCGCTCGCCTTATTCGGTGTGCTGGTCCTGCTGCCGGCGGCGCTGCTGTTCCGTGTGCCGGTGGCGGGTTTTCTTGCCGCCGTGGCCGAACCCGCCACCATCGCCTTCGCCACCAGCACCAGCGAGGCCGCCCTGCCGCGCGCGATGGAGAACATGGAAGCCTTCGGGGTGCCGCGCCGCATCGTGGCCTTCGTCATTCCCGCCGGCTACAGCTTCAATCTCGACGGCTCGACGCTGTATCTCGCGGTGGCGAGCATCTTTGTCGCGCAGGCGGCGGGCATTCATCTCAGCCTCGGCCAACAGCTGCTGATGATGGCCACGCTGGTGCTCACGAGCAAGGGCGTGGCCGGGGTGCCGCGCGCGACGCTGGTGGTGCTGCTCGCCACGGCCTCCACGTTTCATCTGCCCACGGAGCCGATCTTCGTCATCCTCGGCATCGACGCCTTGATGGACATGGCGCGCACCACCGTCAACGTCGTCGGGAACTGCCTGGCGAGCGCCGTCGTCGCGCGCTGGGAGGGCGTCTTCGGCACCGAATTGCCCAGCCCCGTGGCGCTGGCTGGGGCGAACGACTAGGTAGTGTCTGGGGGAATGGCGACCCAGAATTTCTGGTACCTATGTTGTTACCTGAAAGGTGCAGTCGGCCGATGCGAAAAGCAGGTCCTTCGACTCCGTTTGGCGCAAAAGCGCGCCAAACTCCGCTCAGGATGACAAATCAATTTATGCGACGAACTTGCGGGACACCACAATGGTGTGGTGAGTCCGGAATTCTTTGCACGTTGCAAAACCGAGCGTTGTCGCTAGAGAAGGTCTGATTAAGTCCGGGAACGAGCGAAAGCGTACCTCAGCGGCTAAAGCCGCGTTGCTGTTATTGGATTTACGGCGGGACTAAAGTCCCGCCCCTTCAAGACAGACACTTACTCAGAGATTCCCTAGATCTAACCCAAACAAAAAGCAGGTCCTTCCCTTTCGGCAAGCTCAGGGTCAGGATGAGAATGCTTATATTGCGAACTTCTGACTCAGGCCACTAGGGGGAAAAGACCTGCAGCTTTTGCCGGTTTGCGCCCTCTGGCTGGATTCCCTCGTCTGAAGCAGTATGCCACTGCGTCCTCTGAGCACGTTTTTCTGCGCTGTTGCCCTGCTGCTGCCCCCCTTGCCGGCGCAGGAGACGCAGGAGACCAAGTCCGCTTCCGCCACCGCGGAGAACACCCTCTCCGTGCAGAATAATCTGGTGATGGTGCCGGCGGTGGTCTATGACAAAAAGGGTCTGGTCAAGGACCTGACCAAAGAGAGCTTTGCCCTGACCGTCGACGGCAAGCCGCAGACGATTCGCTACTTCGACCGCGATACCGATGTTCCCCTCACGGTGGGCCTGCTGGTCGATGTAAGCCGCAGTCAGTCGAGCGTGCTGGACGAGGAGGAAAAGGCCAGCCAGAGCTTTCTCCAGTCGATGCTCGCGCCTGGGAGCGGCAGCCGCCCCGCGGATAAGGCGTTTGTGATGCAGTTCGCGCGGACCGCCGAGCTGCTGCAGGACGTCACAGACTCCCGTTCCCAGTTGCAGGCCGGGCTGAAGGAGATCGGCACCCAGGCCCCGGGCTCCACCGACGATGACGCCGCTGATACCAGCAATAACGGCAACGGGAACGGCAATGGCGGCAACGGCAATGGCGGCAACAACGGTGGTTATCCCGGCTACGGGCGCGGCGGCGGGTATCCTGGCGGCAACGGGAATGGCAACGGCAATGGCGGCAACAACAGCGGGTCAAGCCGCAGCCGCAGCAGCGGTACGGTGCTCTACGATGCGTTGTTTCTCTCCTCGGACGATGTGATGGGCAAACAGACGGGCCGGCGGGCGCTCATCGTCCTGACCGACGGCGTCGATCGCCACAGCAAGGAGTCGCTGACCGAGGCCATCGAGGCCGCGCAGCGCGCCAATACGGTCGTCTACGCGATCTACTACAAGGGCGAGGATCGTCGCGGCTTCAGTAATGGCTACCCCGGCGGCGGCTACCCCGGCGGCGGCTACCCCGGCTATGGCGGCGGCTATCCCGGCTACGGGGGTGGAAACTATCCCGGCAGCGGCGGCCGTCCGGGCAGCGATGGCACCTATGCCGAGCCCGACGGCAGGAAGATTCTTCAACGCATCTGCGGCGAAACCGGCGGACAGATGTTCGAGGTGAAGGGAAAGGGTTCCGTGGACAAGATCTACGGGCAGATCGGGGATGAACTGCGTGCCGGGTACCGGCTCGGCTTCACGCCCACGGACGCCGCGGCGGCCTCGGGCTACCACAAGCTGCAGCTCACCATGACCAGTCCGGACGCCAGGAAGGATGAGGTGCAGACCCGCGACGGGTTCTATGCCAGCGCGGCAAAAGCCTCCAAGCCTTGAGCCGGCGCACTTCCTTTCCATGCTTCAGCCGGCCAGGCGTCCGGGCCCCGGGCTGGAGATCATGGAGACGGGGTGTCTCGTAAACGGCGGTTTTTGGTTCTTCTTGCCGCGCCAGCTGATGAGAATGATCGCCGCGGCCACAATCACCACAATCGCTCCCGCGAAGAGGTACAACACGAGAAGGAAGTTTGGCTTTTCGTTTCCAGTCTGCTCGATTTTCATGCAGCGTTGGATGCGCTTGCACGATCCGATGGTAAGCCCTGTATCCGTTCCAGGTTTGCCGGGGGCGGGGCGCGTGGCTCAAGATGAACGCGTGGCTCAAGATGAACGCGTGGCTCAAGATGAACGCGTAGCTCAAATGAAAAAGATTCGCCGGGTTCCGCGCAGACGGGACCGCGGCGCGGCTTCGAGGGGTTAGCAGATGGCAGCTGGGCGTACACGAAGGATTTTGCAGACGGCAGCGGCTACTGTTCTGAGCGGGATGCTCGCGTTGGGACTTCAGGCCCAGACCGCCGGCCAGACCGCCGGCCAACCTTACCCGACGCAGCAAATTTATCCGGCGGTCGACTCAGCCCCGGCCGACATCCGGGCGGCGATCGCGGAGGCTCGCCACACCGGCAGGCGCGTCATCCTGGACTTTGGGGGCGACTGGTGCCCGGATTGCCAGGTGCTGAACATCTACTTCGGCCAGAGCCCCAACCGCGAGCTTCTGGACAGGTACTTTATCCGCGTGAACGTCAACATCGGCCATGAAGATGCCAATGTCGACCTCGCCCACCGGTACGGCGTGCCGTTGAAGGGTGTGCCCGCGCTGGCGGTGGTTGACGGCCACGGCAAGGTGATCTACTCGCAAAATAAGGAGTTTGCGGACATGCGCCACATGCAGTCCGCCGATCTGACCGCGTTTCTGAACGCGTGGAAGCCACAAAAGGTTCATCCGTAACCTAGGAAAGGTCTGATTAAGTCCGGGAACGAGCGAAAGCGTACCTCAGCGGCTAAAGCCGCGTTGCTGTTACTGGTTTTATGGCGGGAATAAATTCCCGCCCCTTCAAGACAGACACTTATTCAGAGATTCCCTAGTAAATTCGGAATTCGGAGTGAAAGCAATGCGCACGGCTGCGACAGTTTCGGGCCTATGGGAGCAGGTGTGCCTCGCGCCCGCGCACCGCACCTGGGCGGCTACGTGGGCATTTTTGGCTCAACTGCGCCGCGCCGCGCTCGCCGCCGCCGAGCATGACGCCCTCACCGTGGCGCAGGCGGTCGCCTACTCCGCGATGGTTGCGTTGTTTCCCGCGCTGATCGTGTCTGCCGCGGCCGTGGGCATGTTGCCGGCCACGCTGCCGCTGCGGGCGCAGCTGGCCATGTTTTCCGCGCGGATCGTGCCGCCGGACGCCCTGCCGCTGCTGGAAGGGTACTTCAGCGTCACGCACCGGACGCAGACGGCGGGCGCGCTGCTGGGATCGCTGGCCGTCAGCCTGATGGGGGCGGGCAATGTGATGGCCACGCTGATGGAGGGCTTTCGCCGGGCTCATGGCCTGCCGCTGGTCCGCGGCCACTTCCTCCATCGCCGCGTTCGGGCGCTGGCCCTGGTGCCGCTTTCGCTGGTTCCCCTGGCTGCCGCGAGTGCGCTGCTGGTCTTCGGCAATCTGCTGGCGCGCCCGTTCGCGGGCGACCTGCCGACCGCCCTGCGGGGGCCGTTTCTGGTGCTCGCGCTGCTGCTGCGCTGGACGATTGCGCTGGCCGGCAGCACGGGCATTCTCGCCGTGATCTACCACCTGGGCAGCGATCCCAGCTTGGAGATGCGCAAGCGGCTGGAACCCTGGATATTGCACCCGTGGGCGCGGGCGCCCCGGGGCCTGCCGCGCCACCAGTGGAGCTGGCGCGCCAGCCTGCCCGGCGCCACGCTGGCCACCGGGCTCTGGTTTGTGGCCACGCTGGTCTTCGGCGTGTATGTCACCCGTTTCGCCAACTACAGTCGCGTGTATGGCTCGCTGGGAGCTGGAATCGCCCTGATGATCTGGCTCTACCTCATCGCGCTTTGCGTGCTGATCGGGTCAGAGTTCAACGCCCAAAGGCCCCATGTTCCACCGACAGTCGAAGCAATCGACGCGCCTCCACCGGTTCCGGCGGGAAAGGGGAACGACGGGGCGGGTAGAATGACACTCTGACGGCCGGCAGGGGTCCACAGAGGCCCGCAAACAACGGTTGTGGGCGGGTTTTTGTGCGGATGGACGGAAGCAAGGGCTGGGGTTCGGCCGGAAGAACACGGCGGGCGAAGATTGTGGCAACACTGGGACCGGCTTCAGGCACGGAAGAGGTCTTCCGGCAGCTGCTGCGGGCGGGGCTGGACGTGGCCCGCCTGAACTTTTCCCACGGATCGCACGAGCAGAAGGCCGAGCTCATCGCCACGGTGCGCAAGGTGGCGCGCGAGGAGCGCAAGCCGGTCTGCATTCTTGCCGATCTGCAGGGTCCCAAGATCCGCACCGGCACGCTCGCCGGCGGCAAGCCGGTGATGCTCGAAGCGGGCAGGCAGCTCATCATCACCCCGGAGCGGATGGAAGGCACAGCCGAGCGCGTCAGCACGGTCTTCACCACGCTGAGCGAAAATCTCAAGCCGGGCGATCAGATCCTGCTCTCCGACGGCCTGATCGAACTGCGCGTGCTGGAGCTCCGGGGCGCCGACGTGGTGACGGAGATCGTCAATGGCGGCCTGCTGGGGGAAAAAAAGGGCATCAATCTTCCCGGCATCGCGATCAAGGTTCCCTCGCTCACCGAGAAGGATGAGATCGACCTGATCTTCGCCATCGAGCAGAAATGCGACACCATCGCCGTCTCTTTCGTGCAGACCGCCGACGATGTCCGCTATGTGAAGGGCCGCATCGCGGCGCTGGGCTCGGATGCGTGGGTGATCGCGAAGCTCGAAAAACCGCAGGCCATCGATCATCTGGATTCGATTCTGGAGGCTTCCGACGCCATCATGGTGGCGCGCGGCGATCTCGGCGTGGAGGTGCCGCCTGAAAAGGTGCCGGCCATCCAGAAGCACATCATCCGCCGCGCCGCGGAGTACCGCAAACCCGTGATCACGGCCACGCAGATGCTTGAATCCATGATCGAAAACCCGCGGCCCACGCGCGCCGAGGCCTCCGACGTCGCCAATGCCGTATACGACGGCACCGATGCCGTGATGCTGTCGGCCGAAAGCGCCGCCGGCAAATACCCGGTCGAAGCCGTCGCCATGATGGCCAAGATCGTCACCGAAACCGAGGAGCAAATCCTGCTGGAACCACGCCAGCCCGTGGCCTGGCAGCGGCGCACGCTCTCGATCCCGGAGACCATCTGCGAGTGCATGGCGCACTCGGCGCAGGACATGGACCTGGCCGCCATCGCCATCTTCACCGAATCCGGCAACACCGCGCGCCTGCTCTCGAAGTACCGCCCCGAGGCGCCGATCTTTGCGATGTCTCCCTTTGAGGCGGTCGTGAACCGCACGATGCTGCTGTGGGGAACGCAGCCCGTTCTGGTGAACCGCTTCGAAGGCACGGACACGCTGGTCGATGTCGCGGAGAAGATCCTCGAGGGCTCCGGTTTTGTGCAGCCGCGGCAGGTGGTCGGCATCGTCGCCGGCACCGCGACCAGAACTGGCGCCACCAACTTCATGCGCCTGCACTCGATCAAGGACCGGTAGACTTCAACCTGTATGCGTAACGAACCTCATAGAACTCTCCTCGGGATGGCAGCGGCCGCGCTGCTGCTCTCCCTTTCCGCGGTTTCGCCGTTGGGCCTGGCGCGGGCCGCGGCGCAGTCCGGCTTTCAGGTCAACCCGCATCTTTACTCGGAGACGGCGAACCCCGCAGCCGACATTTTAGCCGCGGAGAAGGCGGCGCGCCCGCAGCACAAGCGCATCCTGCTGGAGTTCGGCGGCAACTGGTGCGGCGACTGCCAGGTGCTCGACTACTACTACCGGCAGCAGCCCAACGCCGATCTGCTCGCCAAGTACTATGTCGTGGTGCGCGTCGACATCGGCCACATGGACCACAATGTCGAGATCGCGCAGCGCTACCACGTGCCCATCACGCATGGGGTGCCCGCATTGGCTGTGCTGGATGCGCGGGGCAACCTGCTCTACGCCGAACATGAGAAGGAGTTTGAGCACACCAGCCCGGAGGCGATCCGTGCGTTTCTGAACCGCTGGAAGAGCTGACCGCGGCGCGTATGCCGGGGTAGTCGAACACCTGCAAGCGACTCGGAGATGCCGGTGGGGAAACCGGTGCTGTTTCCCGCCGGCATCCTGTTTGCATGCCGCTATTCAGCGTGCTGGAGGTGCTCGCCGTGCGGACCGACCTGGACCTCGCCCTTCTTGCCGGCCTTGAGGGTCGTTGCCTCATACGCCACCAGCTTGCCATGCTTGTGCAGCGCCTCCACCTTGAGGGTTTGCGCCCCGTTTGCCCGGGCCGTGATGGCTGCCTGCGCCTCCTGCGGCAAGGAGTTGAACGCAACCTCCTCTTCCACCTCCTCGACCGTTCCGTCCGCGGCAAACGACACGTCGCGGGTGCGGCCGTCGACCACGGTTTCTGCCTCATAGATCTGCTTGCCGTGTTCGCGCTCGGTGCTGAACGCTTTGATCGTGGAGCCCTGGGTTTCGCGATCCACCGCAGCCGTCACGGCAGGGGGAAGCTGGTCGCGCGTGACCTTGCGCTCCTGGGCCGGTGCGGGAACTGCGGCGAGAAGAAAAAATCCGGTAACAGCAACAACAGATCTGCGCATAGGAATCTCCTGTTGGCCACGTGCCGCGGCCACGGTTTCATTCTGCAGCAGCTCACCCTTGCTGAGCCTTAAGGTACAGGAGGTTGAACCTTAAGGCTCATGAAGCGTCGCTGAAGGTGTCGGAAGGGCTAAGGAAGGTCTGATCAAGTCAGCGAACGTATCTCAGCGTCTAAAGCCGCGTTGCTGTTATTGGATTTACGGCGGGACTGAAAGTCCCGCCCCTTCAAGCTAAAGTCCCCCCTTCAAGCTAAAGTCCCCCCTTCAAACTAAAGTCCCGCCCCTTCAAGACAGACACTTATTCAGAGATTCCCTAATTGTTTGGGTATTGAATCGATGTTGGTTTTCTGTCATTCGCACTGAGTGCCGTCGAATGGGGAGAAAACCTGCTATTCGCACTCGCTGCATTGCAACGCGGATAGCCTACAACGCAAGCCAGGGATTGTGCAGGACCACGGGTGTGTCCTCGACATCGCGCACGTTGCGCGTTGCCAGAATCAGGTTGTAATGCATGGCGGTGGCTGCTAAAAGAGTATCGATGACAGGCCGCGAGCGCGATGCAGCAAGTTCTCCCCAGATGCGAGCGATCTGTAGGTCAACCGGGAGCAGACGGTCGCGATAGGCTTCCTCGAGTTCGTCTATCCAGACAGCGAGCGCCTGAACCGAAGCCTCACCAACGCGCCTGGAACGTATGGCGACTCCCTTCCGCAACTCTCCCAAGGTCAAAACACTGAGGAAGGCTCTTGATGGAGGGAGATCCTGCAAGAACTTCACAACATTGCCGTTTGGTCTGGGCTTGTTCAACTCCGAAAGGACATTGGTGTCGAGGAGATAACGCGGTTCGACGGTCAAAGATCGATCTCCCGATCGTCCACGGAGTGATCCCGCTCGATCTCGTCATCGTCCCAATCGACCTTAGGAATACTCAACAGATAAGAGATGAAATCGGGTTTTTCCTCAGGCTTCATCGAACGATAGGCGTCCATCGATAACACCACGGCGCGCTCCTTCCCGTGGTGTGTAATGACCTGAGGACCGTCGTGCTCAGCCTGATCCAGCACCTCGCTCCAGTGATTGCGCGCCTGATTGACCTGCCAGCTTGCCATTTTGCACCTCTTTTTCCATTATGGCGCAAATTGGAGCAATCTGTACATATTTTAGTTGTGTTTTTAGTCGTGTTTCAGACGTGTTTTCACCCCGAGACCGCCTCGTACAATCCTCCCATGGGCAAGATTCGCATCCTCTCCGACCAGGTTGCCAACCAGATCGCGGCCGGCGAGGTGGTGGAGCGCCCTGCCTCGGTGGTGAAAGAGCTGCTGGAAAACGCCCTCGATGCCGGCGCCACGCGTATTCGCGTGGAGGTCGAAGCGGGGGGCCGCAAGCTGATCCGCATCGTCGATAACGGCCATGGCATGGGCCGCGATGACGCGCTGCTCGCCTTTGAGCGCCATGCCACCAGCAAGCTCCGCTCTTCGGACGACCTGCTCTCCATCGCCACCTTGGGTTTTCGCGGTGAGGCGTTGCCGTCCATAGCCTCCGTCGCACGCGTCAGTCTGGAGACCCGCCTGGCGGAGGATGAGGTTGGCACCTCGCTGGAGATCGCCGGCGGCAACATCTTGCGTGTGGAAGACGCCGGGCTGCCCACCGGAACGACGCTGGCGGTGCGCGATCTGTTCTTCAACACCCCGGCGCGCCGCAAATTTCTGCGCTCCGAGCAGACCGAACTCGGGCACGTGGCCGCGCTGGTGACGCACTACGCCCTGGCTCATCCCACCAAGCACTTTGAGCTGCACTCGGCGACGCAGGCCCTGGTTACGGCGCCTGCCGTGGCGGACGCCGGCGAGCGGCTGTACCAGATCTTCGGCCGCGAGGTCTTCAATTCGCTCCTTCCGGTCGCGGCGGAGATCGACTTCGCCCGCGCCGGCCTGCCCGAACCTCCGCCGTGGAAGCGAGGGGAGGACTATGAGGCTCCCGAGCCCGGCCTGGTGCGCCTGACCGGCTTCGTCTCTAAGCCGGACCTGCAGAAGCTGAACCGCAATTCGATCTACAGCTTCGCCAACGGCCGCCTGATCCGCGACCGCCTCATCCTTCATGCGCTCACCGAGGCTTACCGCAACATCATTCCGCCCACCAGCTTTCCGGTGGTGCTGCTGTTTCTGGAGATGCCGCCGCAGGAGCTTGACGTCAACGTGCATCCGGCCAAGACGGAGGTGCGCTTTCGCCAGAGCGCCTTTGTGCACGATTTTGTCCGCGACTCCGTGCGCACGGCGCTGATGAAGGCTCGTCCGGCGGCCAGCTTTTTCACTGCGCTGCACTCCGCGCCCACCGCCAGCGAGTCGCTGACCGTTGACGTCAGCCCGCTGCCCGGGTTGGATCAGCCCCTGCACGGCCCCAACGCGGGGGCCCACGAGCCCGGTCCGCAGAGCGAAGGCGCGATTGAGCCCGGCGATGTCGCCCGCTTCGAACTGTCCGAGCGGCTGCTTCCGCCGGCGCCGGGACATCTGGGCTTCGCGGGCCCGGGGATGGCGGTGGGCTATGACGAACCCATGTTGGCGACCGAGGCTGCCTTGGCCCAGCCTGAGACTGCGACTCCGCAGCCTACGTTGAACTCGCTCGCCACGCTGCGGCCGCTGGGCCAGCTGCGCGATTCCTTCATCCTCGCCACCAACGAAGAAGGTTTGTGGATCGTCGATCAGCACGTCGCGCACGAGCGGGTGTTGTTTGAAAAGATCCTGAAGGAGCGGCAAACCGAGCGGGTGCAGCGCCAGCGGCTGCTGATGCCTGTGCTGGTCGAGCTGCTGCCCGAGCAGATGGTCACCTTTGCCGCCATTGCCGGGGAACTGGAGCGAAACGGCTTTGAGGCCGAGCCTTTCGGCCCGCGCACGCTTGCCGTGAAGGCCGCGCCGGTCGGTTTGGAAGGCCGCGAGCTTGAGCGCATGCTGGAAGAGGTGCTGGGGGTCGCCGACCGCGAACAGCAGGCCGAAAACGGGGAAGCACGCCGCACCCGCATCGCCGCCTCCATCGCCTGCCATGCCGCCATCAAGGTCAACACGCCGCTGGAACCCGCCAAAATCGACTGGCTGCTCGCCGAACTCGCAAAAACCGAGCATCCGACAAGCTGTCCGCATGGCCGTCCCATCGCTCTGCGGTATTCTTTAAAAGACATACAGCGGGCGTTTGGGCGTATCTAGTCGTATCTGCCTCACTATCGGCGCCCGTGCCCCCTTTTGGGCCATATAGCGGCGCGCATCGCGCATCGAATTCAACTGCAGAACCTTTGCGACAGCCTGCTCGACGGGAGCTGGGTTTCTTCCACGCTCGCGCATTGAAAGAACGAGGCAACACCTTGGCAACAACACCGGAGTTACATGAGCCGCAGATCGCGGCGGCACGCGCACAGTCGTGGCACCAGGCGAGCGAACCCAGCAACCCGCTTCTGACCATGGAAGCGGCTCGCGCTTTTGTAGAAGAGCACGGCCTTGTGCTGTTCGCCCCGCGTGCCCTGGGCGCCCCCGCGCCCTCACTGGTGGAGGCTACCCTGGGCACGGCAAAGCCGGCCGCCACGGCCGCCGAAGCCGATACCGCACGTACGCTGGTGGCGCGGCTGGTGGCCGAAGGCTCGGCGGTCCCCCTGAATCTGCTGGGCGGCCCCGGCGAGATCCCCGATTTCATCGTCTCCACCGCGGCCTTTCCGTTTGTGTTCACGCTGCGCGGCGACAAGGGCTGGAAGCGGCCTCCCGAGACCTCCGGCGCCGTGAAGGTCGCGCCGCTCGCGCTGCGGGTCTTTGAGCTGCTCACCGAGCGCGGCGCCATGACCGTGGCCGACATCGTCTCCGAGGCCGGCCGCGAGGTCACCCACTCCGCCATCAGCCGTGCCCTCAGCGAGCTTTGGTCCCTGCTGCGCGTCCTTCCCGCGCTGCAGGGGGGCGCGGGCGAAACGCTTTGGGAACTTACCACAACGCGTTTCCTGAAGGCCGTCAAGGCCGGCGCGAACGCGGGGCAGCCAACCGCTCTTAGCGCACTGATTTCGCTTTATCTGGGCCAGGTCTACACCGCGACCGGCGAAGAGATCGAGACGTTTCTGTCGCCGCTTACCGCACGCTCGCGCATTCGTGATGTTCTGCATGGGCTCACCGCCGGACGGCAGCTGAGCGAGGGCGTCATCGCCGGCAAAACCGTTCTCTACATTCCCGAAACCCTGCCTGATTTCGCCCAGTTCGCTCCCGCCGCCGACGGAGCCGCCACCCTGGAAGCGTCCCCCGTTGCAACTCCGGACGGGCCGATGGAGCAGGGGATCGAGCCCAGCGCCGATCAGCCTGCCGGGGACGGCCGCATCCGGCGCTTCGATGCCGGCGCCGATGGCGGTTCGCGCAAGACGCTCCGGGGCAAGCCCATACCCCGCGAAGGGGGCGCTCGTTCCGGCCCGCGACCGGGAACGCGCACCGGCCCACGCCCGGCCACTCCCGGCGGTTCCCGCGGCGGCGAAGACCGGCCGCGCCCCTTTGTGCGCAAACCGAGCAGCGCCGAGGGCGGCGGCAGCCGGAGCGGGTACAAGGGCGGCTCCGAGCGACCCAGCTTCACTCGTCCATGGGATGAAGACCGGGCCAGCCGGCCGCCCCGCGAAGGCGGTGAGAATCGTCCGGCGGCGGGCGCCGACCGCCCTGCCCGCAGCCCGCGCAGCGGCGACGACAGCCGTCCGCCGCGCCGTGAGGGTGGGGAGGGCCGCCCTTTCCGTCCAGCGCGCCCCCGCGAGGAAGGCCGTCCGCCGTTCCGCCGCGAGGGTGGCAGTGATCGTTCGCCGTTCCGCCGCGAGGGTGGCAGTGATCGCCCGCCGTTCCGTCGTGAAGGAGGCAGTGATCGCCCGCCGTTCCGCCGCGAGGGCGGCAGTGATCGTCCGCCGTTCCGCCGCGAGGGCGGCAGCGACCGTCCACCGTTCCGTCGTGAAGGAGGAAGTGATCGTCCGCCGTTCCGTCGTGAGGGCGGCGGTGATCGTCCGCCGTTCCGTCGTGAGGGAGGAAGTGATCGTCCGCCGTTCCGCCGTGAGGGAGGCAGTGCTCGTCCGCCGTTCCGCCGTGAGGGTGGCAGTGATCGTCCGCGATCATCCCGGCCATCTTCTGACCGCCCCTTGGCGGACAGACCCTACTCGCCCCGTCCCTATGCCCGTCGCGAGGGCTCACCGTCCGACCGGCCGGCACCGCGTCGCGAGGGCGACCGTCCTGACCGGGGTTCCGGTTTTGACCGTCCGCGGCCTTCCGGACCGCGACCCGGGGGTGGCTTCAGCCGCGGTCCTGCCCGGGGGCCAAGCCAAAGTTTCAGCCGTGGCCCGGGCGGCCCGGGTGGCCGCCCTCCCTTCCGTGGGGCCACGGGCGAGGGTCGTCCTGCCGGCGACCGGCCGTTCCGCGGCGCTGACGGCCCGCGCCGTGGACTTGGGGGCCCAGGAGGGCCAAGGGGACCACGTCCCGGAGGCCCCGGCGGCTTCAGCCGCGGCGCTTTCAGTAATGGACCTAAGGGTCTAGGCCGCGGTGGCCCAGCGCGCGGCGACGCGCGCGGACCGGCGCGCGGACGGCCCTCCCCCGGCAAGCGTCCGGAGGATGAGGCATGAGCCAGCCGGCAACCCCCCGCACCCGCCCGGTGATCGCGATCGATGGACCGGCGGGCGCGGGCAAAAGCACCCTTGCGTCCCATCTGGCGCGCCGTTTCGGCTTTCTGAACCTTGAAACTGGGGCGATGTACCGCGCCCTCGCGCTCAAGGCGATTGAGAATGACATCGACGTCGACGACCAAGCCGCGCTGACGGATTTGGCCGCCAGAACCCGCATCGTCCTGGAGCCGATGCACGAAGGCAATCGCGTGCTGCTCGACGGGGTGGGCGTCTCGCAGCGCGTCCGTGAGCCCGACGTCACCGCCGCCGCTTCGCGCGTCTCCGTCCACGCCGGGGTCCGCGCCTGGATGGTCGATCAGCAGCGCGCTTTGGGGGCCGCGGGCGGCGTGGTGATGGAAGGCCGTGACATCGGCACGGTCGTGTTTCCGGACGCGGAGGTCAAGATCT
The DNA here is from genome assembly GCA_965276885.1 of Granulicella sp. Taxonomy (GTDB): domain Bacteria; phylum Acidobacteriota; class Terriglobia; order Terriglobales; family Acidobacteriaceae; genus Granulicella. The sequence continues at coordinate 1,719,812 of OZ255702.1, forward strand.
TCCTCGACGCCGCGCCCGAGGTCAGGGGCAGCCGGCGCTATCGCCAGGGCGTGCCGGCGATCGAGCGCGAGACGCAGGCCGACATCGTTCGCGAGTTGCAGGAGCGCGACCAACGCGATCGCAACCGGGCTGAATCCCCGCTGCGCCCAGCCGCGGACGCCGTGATTCTCGATTCCACCGAGATGACCCTCGAACAGGTGCTGACGGCGGCCGAGGGGATCGTTTCCGAGCACACTGGAGAGAACCCGGGCTAAAGCCCATAAAGTTGGCTCTCTATTCGTGGGGTTGAAGCCCCACGCTCCCTCCCAAATGCACCTCGTACGATGATCGCGATTCACACAGACACTCCCCTGGAACCGGTTCAGAGCCAAGGGACATGAATTTTTCCTGGATTTCTTCCAAAGCCGTGCTAACATTTCCTCACCGTTTGAAACAAGTCAGTTTCTGCCGCACACAAACGGCGTCGAAGCCCCGATTTGGATTCAGCGTCACACCGAAACACAAGGGAATTGCGAGACATGGAACAGGGAACAGTAAAGTGGTTCAACGACGCTAAGGGCTTCGGCTTCATCAGCCGTCAAAACGGTGAAGACGTTTTTGTGCACTATTCGGCCATCAACACCAACGGGTTCAAGAGCCTCCAGGAGGGTCAGGCGGTTCAGTTCAACGTGGTGAAGGGGCCCAAGGGCTGGCAGGCCTCGGACGTGCAGCCGCTCTAAAGCGTCGGCACACCCGATCAAACAAAAAAGGGGGCCTTTGGCCTCCTTTTGCCTTACGGCAGTATTCGTGCAGCGTGTACCCGCAAGGGTCGTCCCTGGGAGGGAGCCGCAGGCTTTAGCCCACGGAACAGGAGCGCAGTCCAAGTGCCTTTCAGGGTTGGGATCTACCTCCGTTCCCGAACGGCCCAGGGCTAAAAGCCCTGTTTTCTTGCGGCGCTGGATTCAGCGGCCTGAAGGCCGCTGCTCCCTCCCAGGAACTGGGTCTATCTACTGCGTCTATCTATAGTGATCATGCCTTAAGGTTGCGGTTCCGGTATGGGTGTGCTTTCAGGAGATCTTCCGGTTGAATTCCCATTGCCGTCCACCTCGCCTCCGTTGGCGATGATCTTGGCGCTCGTCCGAAAGCGGCGGTAGTCGCTGGTCTGCGCGCTGATCCGCCCGTCGAAACCGGCGAACAGCAGAACCCGCATGCTCCCCTGGCCGTCGATGCGGGCGGGAAGCCAGACTCCATCGGCGACGCGCGTGGTTTCAAACTGAAACCGCGTACCCTTGTGCACATCCGCGACCAGGCCGCCGCCAATCTTGAAGTCGTTCAGAAAGTGGCCCTCCCCGCGCACCAGTACGCGGTCCGCCTCATCGATCCACACCACGCCGACGAGATCCCGCATGATGCCCTCCACCTGCGAGTGCGTCTTCGCATTCGGATCGCCCGCATAGTCAAGCACGATCGTAGGCCGGCCGCTTATCTCCACCCGGCGCTCATTGGAAAACTTCCCCAGCTCCAGGATGCGCGCTACAGACATCATCGTATCGCCCCGGTCGTCCGTCTCTTTGCCCTCCCTGGACGCCTTTGCCTGCTTGTCGCGCGCCTTCGCAACCTCTTTGTCGATCTTCTCGTTTTCCTTGGCCTGCTCCTCGGGGGTCAGAGGCCTCCCGTCCCTTGCCACGACCCGGTCCACGCGAACGCCGTTGATCGTCAGGCTCTCCGAATCCGTGACCTCGGCCTTCTTCACGCTGCCGTCCTTGCGTAGCTGCTGGGCGTCCAGGTGGACGTGGTAGGTGTAGTCCTTGCGGAGCGCCTCCAGGCGTTTGTCGTTGCGCTCCACGTCGAGCAACAGCGTTCGCGGATCAGGCAGCGGAGCGGCGCCGGTATTCGCACCCATCGGCGATGCGGCGGGCTGCGCCACCTGCGCGCGCAGGCACCCGGCAATACAAAACGGCACAAAAGCGACGCTCCACTGGATTCTGCGCTCCATACGCTGACTATACGTTTGGCGCGCGCGGCTGGTTCTCCAGTGTGACGGCGATGGCCAATAGCTGTCCGTCAGAGCGCATCCAACGGGGGTGTGAGCGAGACAGGCAAGGTCGACTCCACGGACCTCAGTATCCCGGTTCGGGCCGCCGAGGAGTCGCAGGCTTCCGCGGAAGGCGCCTTTGCGCCGCTACGGCTGCCGCTGTTTCGCGACCGCTGGATCGCCGCCACCGTCTCCGGCGTCGGCACCTGGATGCAGGACACCGCCGGCACCTGGCTGATGACGGTGCTCACCACCTCGCCGCTGCTGATTGCTCTCATGCAGACGGCGGCGAGCCTCCCCGTACTGTTTCTGGGGCTGTTCGCGGGCGCCACGGCCGACATCTACGACCGCCGCCGCCTGCTGATCTTCTGGCAGTGCTGGATGCTCGGCGCCGTCGCGATTCTCGCCGTTCTGACCTTCGCGGGTGCGGTCTCGCCGATAGCTTTGCTGGCGTTCACGTTTCTGCTCAACATCGGTTCGGCGATGAACAACCCAGCCTGGCAGGCCATCGTTCCGGAGCTTGTTCCGCAGGGACAGCTGGCCAACGCCGTCACACTGAATGCGGGGAGCAATAATCTGGCCCGTGCCGTGGGGCCGGCGCTGGGCGGCCTGCTGGTAGCGGCCTTTGCGCGTGCGGACACCGGGGCGGGCTGGGTTTTCGCGATCAATTCAGCCTCCTTTGCCGGCGTGATCTGGATTTTGTGGCAGTGGAAGCGGCAGCCGCTGTTCAAAAGCGCGCTGCCGGCCGAGCGCATCGCCGGCTCCGTGCGTTCGGGGCTGCGCTATCTGCGCTACGCACCCACGCTGCAGGGCTCGTTGATTCGGGCCTTCGGCTTTACCTTCTTCGTCAGCGCTGTCTGGTCGCTGCTGGCGCTGGTCGCGAAGTCGGACCTGCACCAGGGGGCCATGGGCTACGGCATTTTGAACGGTTCACTGGGAGTAGGTGCGGTGGTAGCGGCCTCGACGCTGGCGCGGGTGCGGCGCCGGGTGGATGCGGACACGCTGCTGACCGCAACCTCGTTGTACTACGTCGTTGCGCTCGTGATTCTGGCCTTGGTGCGCAATCCTGCAGCGGTGATTCTCACCCTGCTGGGCGCGGGCTTTGCCTGGACCAGCACCATGTCGACGCTCAACGTAAGCGTTCAGCTTTCGGTGCCAAACTGGGTCTCGGCACGCCTTCTGGGGCTTTACCTTATGACTTTTCAGGGCGGGCTGGCGCTGGGCAGCGTGGTGTGGGGCGCCATCGCCGAAAAAAGCTCCACCCGCACCGCGCTGCTGTGGGCGGCCGCGGGCATGGCCGCGTCCCTGCCGTTTCTGCTGCGCATTCACATCCTGAAGGGCACGCTGCCAGACTTGACGCCCTACCAGCCCAAGCGTCCCGTCCCTGCCTACGCCACCTCCTCTCCGGAAGATGGCCCGGTGCGTCTCTCCGTCGAGTATCGCGTCGCTCCCGAAAACCTCGCCGCCTTCACGCGAGCCATCTACGAGTTGCAAGGCGCACGCCGCCGCGACGGCGCCATCCGCTGGGGCATCTACCGCGACGCCGCCGATCCCACGCGCCTGAACGAGACCTTCGTCATGGAAAGCTGGCTCGACTACCTGCGCTCCCGCGAGCGCACCACCGCCGCAGACCAGGCCGTCCGCGAGCGCGTTTGGGCGCTCCACACCGGCCCCGAACCGCCGAGGATTACACACCAGGTATGGGTGAGCGAGGCCGAAGCTGGCGGGATTTCTGAAGCTGTAGCCGCGGCAACCGGATCCCTTTAGACATCAGGTGGTATCTGACGAAGCATTTTTGCTTTGGGGAGAGAGGTCCGGGCTTCAACCCGGACATTAGTGCGAAGAACGGGGCTTCAGCCCCGGGATTTTGCGCTGATGCTGGAGAGAAACCCTGGGCTAAAGCCCATAATTTTTGGCTCTATTTTCGTGGGGCTGAAGCCCCACGCTCCCTCCAAGATGCACTTTGTACGATTATCGTGATTCGCCAGACACTACCTGGTCCTGAGCGCGACGCGATCTGCGGCAAATCGCGGCATAAGGCAGGTGATTTGACTCTGGGCAGTCCTCTTCCCGGGCTTTATGGCTCGTTATGAGTCAATGATTGCGGGTCCAGGTCCGCCTGTGTGGGATGGGCAGCGAAACGCGTCTTCGGCACACTCAGTACACGCTCCGTTGCCATCATCGAGAGCGAAACCACTGTCGAATGGAACCGATGCGATGAAGCTTCTCCACCTTGCCCTGCTTGCGACGACCTCCACCCTCCTGCCGAATCCGGCGCAGGCCGCTATCCACGCCCTTCCCGCCTCTCCGGTGCGGCCAGCTTCAGAAAACCCCTTGGCCACACAGCACAACCAGGCGCACGTTACGGCCGCCATCGAGCCGGCCAGCTTTCTGCTGGTAGGTTTTGGGCTGCTTGGCGGAGGCGCCCTGCGCAGGAAAGCGTTGCTGGAGGCGAGGAAGGGTCAATAAGCCTCTGTTCCAACCAACGCCAGGGGTACGGAACAGGTCCCGCAGGTGCCGATCAAGGGAGAGTGCTGCAACGACAGCACCGTGAGACCGGCTTCCAGCTACTGAGCCGCGTTAGGGAGCAAAGAACCGGCATTCCTGCGCCGGCTTGCTTCTCCCGCAACCCAAACAGCAACGCTATCCGCAATCAACCCGGCCCTGAGAGGGTCGCCCAACAACCATGAGGAATTCTTATGCCGCAGTTTTCTGTCACGAAAATCAGTTTCGCCTTCGCCTCCCTTGCCGTGCTTTTCAGCCTGCCGCACGTAGCCCTCGCAGACAGCATTACGGTTACCTCCACAGCGGCGCCCACCACGACTCTGGCTCCCTCAGCCGACACGTTCTCGTTGAATGACGGATCGGTAACAGTGGACCCCACCACCGGGCCGTTCGTCTTTCAAACCGGCGATTTCATCATCGGCAACTCAAATATTCCGGATCAGATTATTCCCTTTACCTTCGAAGACAGCATTACCCTGAACGGCATCACGCAGGACCTGACCTTTTCCGGCCAGGATGCGGTCACGAATACGGAGGATGACCTCACCATCTTTGCAAGTGAGCCCGTGCAGTTCGGAAATGAGGTCTTCGCCCTGCAGAGCTTCACCATCGCCGGAAACGCCATGGGGCAAGATCTTCCCGTTGAGCTCCAAGCCACCGTCACGCCGGAGCCTGGGAGTTTCGTTCTGTTCGGTACAGGCCTGCTTGGCGTTGCGGTCTTCGCCGCCAGAAAGCGCCTTTTGTCGAGAACGTAGGCGGGCGCAAAGAGTGATTTCTACATGAAGGCGCCCCTTCTGCCGCCGTATTTGGCTGAACGGGGCGCCCGAGCAGTCTCTCAAGCGAAGCGAATCATATCGAGAAGATCAGTGCCCGAATGCCACATCGATCAGCGTCTTTTCTTCGAGCTCATGCGCCTTCGCCGATCCCGTTGCCGGGCTGGCCGAGGCTGTGCGCTTCACCGAGATCACCGGCCGGTCATGTGCCAGTTGGCGCAGCCGCGGCATCACGAAGGAGAGCGCACCCATGTTGGCCGGCTCCTCCTGCACCCAGACGATGTCCCTCGCGTGGGGGTACATGTCAAGCGCCGCCGCGAGTTCCTTCTCCGGCCACGGGTACAGCTGATCGACGAAGAGGATGGCGACATCGTTGGCCTTGCGCCTGGCCCGTTCCACGCGCAGATTATGGCCGATTTTGCCGCTGCACACCAGCAGACGACGGGGATTCTCGATGGTGGCATCTGGCAGAACGGACTGGAACTCAGCTGCGTTGAAGTCGGCCACGGCCGACATGGCATCGGGATGCCGCAGCATCGACTTGGGCGTGAAGACCACCAGCGGCTTGCGCCATTGGCGCATCGCCTGGCGGCGCAGCAGATGGAAGAACTGCGCGGCGGTGGAGGGCTGCGCGATCTGCAGATTGTCCTGCGCGGACAGCTGTAGGAAGCGCTCCATGCGCGCCGACGAGTGCTCCGGACCCTGGCCCTCATAGCCGTGGGGCAGCAGCAGCACCAGCCCGGAGAGCAGACCCCACTTGGCCTCGCCTGCCGCGAGGAACTGGTCGATGATGATCTGCGCGCCGTTGGCGAAGTCGCCGAATTGAGCCTCCCACAGCACCAGCGCCTCGGGGTAGTCGCGCGCAAAACCATACTCAAAGCCAAGGCAGGCCGCCTCGGAGAGCATGGAGTTATAGACCTCCCACTTGCCCTGATGTTCCGCAATGTGCGCCAGCGGCGACCAGCGCTGTTCGGTCTCTGTGTCGATCAACACGGAATGGCGCTGATTGAACGTTCCGCGCTGCGAGTCCTGTCCGCTCAGCCGCACCGGCGTTCCTGCCTTCAGCAGCGAGGCATAGGCCAGCAACTCAGCAAAGCCATAGTCGATAGGCTTTTTTCCAGCGCCCATCTCCGCCCGCTGCTCCAGCAGCTTGGCGACCTTGGGATGCACATGAAAGCCCTCCGGCGCACGGGTCAGCGCCGCCGTCAGCGAGCCGATCCCGGCCGCGTCCAGGCCGGTGCGCGGATTGTCGTTCGGCCCCAGCGGACCGCCGCAGTACGGCTTCCAGTAGTCCGGCAGTTCGTGCATGCGCTTGACCACAAACGCGCCCGGCACCTCCTGTTTCATGTCATGCTGTGCGGCACGGCGCTGGTCCTCCAGGAAGCCGTTCTGAATTTCCGCAACCTCGGCAGAGATATCGATTCCGAGCTTCTCCGCGTACAGCTTGTAGAGCGGAGGATGATCCTTGATCTTCGCGTACCGGCGCGGCTGCGTGACGGTGGGATCGTCCACCTCCGAGTGCCCGTGGCGCCGGTAGCCGATCAGATCGATCACCACGTCCGAGCCAAAGGTCTGGCGGTAGTTGGCGGCGATCTCCGCCACGCGCACGACGGCCTGGGGGTCTTCGGCGTTGACGTGGAAGATTGGAATTGGCAGCCGCTTGGCCAGATCCGTGGCAAAACGCGAGGAGTTCGACTCCTCGGGAGTCGCCGTGAAGCCAAGCAGATTGTTTACCACAACCTGAATGGTTCCGCCCACGTTATAGCCGGGAATGCTGGCCAGATTCAGCGTCTCCGCCCAGATGCCCTGGCCCGCAAACGCCGCATCGCCGTGGATGATCAATGGCAGAATCGAGCGCTGGCCGTCTTCGCCCACGCGCTCCTGCCGCGCCCGCGCGCGCCCCATTACAACCGGATCGACGGCCTCGAGGTGGCTCGGATTGGACGCGAGATGCAGGGAAACGGTCTTGCCGTTGGCGGTCTTGAGCTCGCCCGTCGCGCCCATGTGGTACTTCACATCGCCGCCGCCCATGGTGGAGCGCGGGTCCACATCCTCGAACTTGGAGAAGATCTCGCGCGACTGCCGCCCCACGGTGTTCACCATGACGTTCAGGCGGCCGCGATGGCTCATCGCGAACAGCGAACGCGTCACCCCGGACTCAGCCGCGGTCGTAAACAGCTGGTCAAGAAAGGGAATCAGCGCCGTCAGACCCTCCAGCGAGAAGCGCTTCGTTCCCAGGTAGCGCTGCTGAATGACCCCCTCGAAGATGTCGGCGCGAATGAGGTCGGTAAGGATGCGGCGCGGCGTAAGCGAGGAACTGGAGGCCGTATACGGCTGTTCGAGTTGCCCCTGAATCCAGGCGCGCTTTTCCGGCGAGGCGATGTGCATAAACTCTGCGCCGACCGTGCCGCAGTAAAAGCCACGCGCTTCGGCCGAATCCGGTCCATCCGGTGCCGGGGTCGGGAAGGGTTCGGGCGCAAGATACTGCCCGAGCGGGTCCAGCGAGGACTGCAGGAATCCCCAGCGGCGAAAGATGTTGAAGACCTCCTCGCGCTGGCTGTTGCTTCCATTGCCGTTCGTGTTTTTGGCTTCGGTGGCGGGCTTGCGGGCGAGCTTTGTTTCGGGGGCAGACTTCGTGGCCATGACGCCTCTATGCTAGACCCGCGAAGCTGCCGTTGGTATCACCCGTGCGGTTATCGTTAAGAGTGCGGGGGAGGTGCGGGTGCTACATCAGGGGGAGGGAACCAGCGTCGCCGTGCGCAGAAAACCGAAGCTGCCGCCGGGATCCAGTTGTAAGTTCGTCAGCCGCGTCGAGTGCACAACGACCACATCCGGATACCACAACGGAATGCTGGGCAGATCGGTCGCAAGTGTCTGCTGCACGGCAACGTAGTCTCGCCGTCGAGCGACTTCGTCGCTCTCCCCCGCCCCCGCCTGCAGCAGGGCATCCAGTCGCGGGTTGGCGTAGAAGCCGCGATTGCCCCCGCGCGGCGGAAAGCTCTCCGCCGAGTAGGCGTAACGGAAGATGTCGGGGTCCTCGTTCGAGCCGGTCCAGCGCAGGATGTACATCTGGAAGGCGCCGCGCGTGATGTCCGCGTAAAAGGTGCCAAACTCCGCGCTGCGCAACCCAAGCTCGATGCCGACAGCCTGCATCTGCTGCTGCAAGACCTGCGCCATCAACCGCGTGGTCTCGTCGGTTGAGGTTTTCAAGGTAAATCGCAACCGCACACCTTTCGCGTCCGGGTGCAGGCCGGCGGCGTCGAGCAGGGCGCGCGCCCGCCCCGGATCGAAAGGGTACTGCGGCAGCTCCGCCGTGTGGGCGGCAGCCCAATGGCCGGGCGGCAGCAGCGTGGATGCTTGAACGGCATGGCCCCGCCACAACGCGGCGATCAGCGCCTGCCGGTCAATCGCACATGCAATCGCCTGCCGTACGCGCGGATCGCGCAACGCGGGGTCGCGGGTGTTGAAGTTAGCGTAGTACACGTCCGCCCCGGGGCGGGTAGCAGTCCGCAACGGCGAAACGTCCGCCAGCGCATGGACCTCATCGGGGGTGATGGCGTTGCTTTCCACGTCCGCCGCGCCTTTTTTCAGCTCCAGAGCCATGGAGATGTTGTCCGGGACCACGTCAAAGCGCACACGGGCAATGTGCGGGGCTCCACCCCACCAGTCCGCATTGCGCTGCAGCAGGACCTCCTTGTCCTGCACCTGGTCCACGAAGCGAAACGGCCCCGTGCCGACCGGATGCAGACCCTCATCGCGTCCCGCGCCGTTCTCCACCACGCCGAAGAGCCCATCGCTCAGGTTGAAGAGCAGTCCCGGATCGGGCGCCGACGTCCGCACCGACACGGTCAACGGATCACGCACAGTCACGGCCATCACGTCGGCAAACGAGCCCCCTTTCGACGTCATGAGGGCTCCATTGGTCATGCTGCGGATCGACCACGCCACATCGCCGGCGGTCAGCGGTTTGCCATCGTGAAAACGCACACCGGGGCGCAGGTGAAATACCCAGGTTCGCGGATCCGGTCGCTCCCATGCGGTGGCCAGCCAGGGCTGCAGGTTGAAGCGCTCATCCTTGTGCACCAGGGCATCGAAGATCAGCGCGCCGATGCGCTCCGACTGCGCATCGGTTCCTTGGCGCAGGTCAAGGTTGTTGGGTGAGCTTTCGATCAGAAAGCGGACCGTGCCCGCGTTATCCTGGCGAGTTCGGCAGCCGGTCAAGGCCAGCATGAGTGTGCAGACCGTAAGGAGGAGAAAAACAGACAGGCGAGAAGCAGATTCCCTGCGGGAATGACAGAAAGAAGAGCAACAGCAGATTCCCTTCGGGAATGACAAATGGAAAGAAACAGCAGGTTCCCTGCGGGAATGACAAAAAAAAAGCGGGCGAAAAAGAGGCGCAGGTTCCTTTCGGGAACGTGGCACAGAACTTTGCCGCTTGCTCTCACCCATGTGAGATTCGCCCCAGCACCACCGCTCGCGAGGCGCCTGTCGCCGCGGGCACATTCCCGGGAAGCCCATGCCAGCTCAGCCAACCAAGCAGTGCAAACGCCGCGGCCTCTTTAGCCTCCACCGCGAGACCGGCAGCCTCGGTCGTCTGCACGGAAACATACAGGGGCTCGAAGCCCTCGCGCAGCCAGCGCAGCAGCGTCGCGTTGCGCGCGCCGCCGCCGGAAACGAACACCTCGGTCGCCTTGGCCAACGGTGCGCGCTGGCCCAGATGCGGCCAAACGAACCGCCGGTACGCCTGCAGAATCGTCTCCGCGGTGAACGCCGTCGCCGTGGCGATCACGTCCGCCTTCTTTGCGCCGGTACCGCAACGCTCCAGCAGGCGGGCCGCAAACTCCGCCCCGAACTGCTCACGGCCGCAACTCTTCGGCGGCGTAGCGGCGAGGTAGGGCTCATCCATCAACTCCCGCAGCACAGGCTCAATCACCTTCCCGCGCCTTGCCACGCCGCCGCCACGGTCATAGGCGCGCCCGGTCAGCCGCTCCATGCAGACGTCGATGACCATATTCGCCGGCCCCGTATCGAAGGCCAGCACAGCGCCGGCGTCGCAGCCCGCCGGCAGCGCCGTCAGGTTCGCAATGCCGCCCAGATTGAGCAGAATGCGGTTTCTCGTCGCGTGACGAAACAGGCAAAGGTCAAGCATCGGCACCAGCGGCGCGCCCTGGCCGCCGGCCGCCAGATCGGCGGTGCGAAGGTCGCTGACCACCGGCAAATGCAGCCGTTCCGCGAGCACGGTCGGCTCCCCGATCTGCCAGGTGCAGCGTGTGTCTGCGCCCAGGTAGGGCTGCGCGGCTGCCTGGTGATAGATCGTCTGCCCATGCAGCGCCACCAGCGCCGGCTGCACGCGGCTGTACTGGATCGTCTGCTCGACCGCATCGGCGTACAGCTCGCCCAACCGCCACGAAAGCCGCGCCAGCTCCGCCGTTGAGGTTCCCCGCGCGTTCATGGCCGCCAGCACCGCCCCACGCACCTCGGCGGTGTAGGGGGAAGCCCGATGCGCGAGCACCTTCACCCGCGGCAATCCGCCGGCCTTCGCAGCGGGTGCTACGCGGCAGATCGCCACATCAATTCCGTCCGCCGACGTGCCGCTCATGATGCCGGCGACGATCATGGCTTTCGGCGCTCCCAGCTTGAATGCCTTTGCACTTGCCTTTTTTTCTGTCATTCCCGCAGGGAATCTGCTTTTTTTGGTATTCGCAGCGCTCACGCCGCACCGCCCTTCAACTCCCGCTGCAGCTCTGCCAGCAGCCCCAGCGCCTCGCGCGGCGTAAGCCCGTCCACGTCAATGCGCTCCAGCCGGTCCACAATGCGTTGCGAGAGCGGCGTAAACATGGTCATCTGCACCGCGGGGGCGCGTTCGGCGGGTACGGGAGCGGCCTCGCGCACGCCCTGCGCCTCGGCGCGTTCATGCACCCGCAGCACCGCGCGGGCCCGCTCGATCACCGCGGCGGGCAGACCGGCCAGCCGCGCCACCTCGATGCCGTAGCTTTTGCTCGCCGCGCCCGCCTCCACCGTGTGCAGAAACACGATGCCGCCATCGCGCTCGCGCACCGTCACGCGAGCGTTTTTGAGCCGGGATAGCCGGTCCGCCAGCAGCGTGAGCTCGTGATAATGCGTGGCAAACAGCGTGCGCGCGCCGATGCGGTCATGCAGATGCTCCACCGTTGCCCAGGCCAGCGACAGGCCGTCATAGGTGGCCGTACCGCGGCCCATCTCGTCTAAAAGGACCAGGGAGGAGGCCGTGGCCGTGTTGAGGATCGCCGCCGTTTCGGTCATCTCGACCATGAACGTCGAGCGCCCCCGTGCTACGTTATCGGCGGCGCCGATCCGCGTATAAATACGATCCACCAGCCCCAGCCGCATCCGCTCGGCGGGCACAAACGAGCCGCACTGCGCCATGATCGCCAGCAGCGCCGCTTGGCGCAGAAACGTGCTTTTGCCGCCCATGTTGGGGCCGGTGATCAGCAGCAGCGAAGGACTGGCGTTCAGCGCAGAACCGGAAACGGAACCGGGTGCCCCATCTTCACCGACGGTCTTACCGCCGGTTAAGGTGGGGTGCTCCTGCCCAGCCTCCGGGATCCCTCCCTCACCCGATCCCGCACACAAACTCAACGAATTCGGCACAAACCGTCCCGAACCCATCTCCTCCAACCGCCGCTCTACCACCGGATGCCGCCCGGCGGCAAACTCCAGCGTGGTACTCGCATCGACCGTGGGCCGCACCCAGCCGCGCATCGCCGCCAGGTGCGCAAAACAGGCCAGCAGGTCGATCTCGGCTACGGACCGGGCGGCTTCGCGCACCCGGGCGGCCTCGGCCAGCAGCTGCCGCCGCAGTTCGGTGAACAGCCGCCGCTCAATCTCCCCAGACCGCTCCTGCGCGGTCAGGATCTTGCCCTCCAGCTCCTTCAGCTCCGGGGTTGTAAAGCGCTCGGCGTTTACCAGCGTCTGCTTGCGCTCGTAGTCTGGAGGCGCGGCCTTCAGGTTGGAGCGCGTGATCTCGATGTAGTAGCCAAACACCGAGTTGAACCGCACCTTCAGCGATCCAATGCCCGTGCGTTCCCGCTCCCGCTCCTCGATGGCGGCGATGCGCTGCCGTCCATTGGTTCCGAGCTCGCGCAGTTCGTCCAACTCCGCATCGACGCCCGCGCGCACCGCACCGCCATCGCTCAGGTTCACCGGCGACTCATCCACCAGCGTGCGGGTGATGATCTCGTGCAGGTCGGCGAGGGCATCCAGCTCAGCCAGCTCACTCCAGCGGCCACCCTCGCCGCATTCGGCCACCGCCGCCCGCAACCCCGGCAGGCAACGCAGCGTCGCGCCCAACGCGACCACCTCGCGAGGCCCGGCGGAGTCCAGCGCCACGCGCCCCAGCAGCCGTTCCAGATCCAGCACCCCGCTCATCGCCCGCCGCACACCCTCGCGCCGGCGAATATCCGCAGCCGCCGCGGCCACCGCATCCAGCCGCGCGTTGATGGCCCGCAGCTCCGCCATGGGCCGCAGCAGCTGGCTCCGCAGCAGCCGTTTGCCCATGGGGGTGCAGCAGGCATCGAGCGTGTGCAGCAGCGTGGTCTCGACGCCCTCGCCAGAAAACAGCGGCTCCACCAGTTCAAGGTTCCGCACGCTTACGGCGTCGAGCTCCAGGCAGTCCCGCCGCTCATAAAACCGCACCGTATCCAGGTGTTCCAGAGCTCCTTGTTTTGTGGCCCGCAGATAATGCACGATGGCGCCCGCGGCGACCGCCGCCGCCGGATGCCCACCCAGCCCCATGCCGTCGAGCGAGTGCACCCGCAGGCCCTGCCGCAGCAGCGGAACGGCGTACTCCTCCGCGAATACCCAGTCCTCCAGCTCCGTCTTGGCGCCGCCAATCTTGACGTCTTCCTCGGCGGACCCAGAACCGGGTGCCCCATCTTCACCGGCAGTCTTATCGCCGGTTAAGGTGGGTTGCTGCCGCTGACCCGTCGCTCCACCAAACCCACCGCCACGGGCAAACAACGTCTCCGCCGGCCGCATCCTCGCCAGCTCGTCCAGCGCCGCCGCCCAGGCCCCCGCACCGCCAAACTCCGTCGCCCGCATGTCGCCGGTCGAAAGATCCAGCGAAGCCACACCCACACAAGCCGCCCCACCCGACCCAGCGGAGGCCACCGCCGCCAGCCATTGGCTCGCCCCCGCATCCAGTGCCGCATCCAGCGCCGTGCCGGGCGTCAGCACCCGCGTCACCTCGCGCTTCACCACTCCCTTCGCGAGCTTCGGATCCTCCATCTGTTCGCACAGCGCGACTTTGTACCCTAGCCGCAGCAGCTTCTGCAGGTACCCGGCCCCCGCGTGGTACGGCACCCCGCACATGGGCGTCCGCTTGCCTTTGTCGCGCGAGGTCAGCGTCAAACCCAGCTCGCGGGCGGCGACAATGGCATCGTCGTAAAACAGCTCATAGAAGTCGCCCATGCGGAAGAACAGCAGCGCATCGGGGTGCGCCTCCTTGGCGGCCTGGTACTGCCGCATCGCGGGCGTCAGCGCGGCGGCATCGGAAACAGGGGAGCCCGGATTGTGGGGTGCCGCCATGGGTCTAGGAAGGCTCAGAATACCGTCTTTCGCGTCTGCTTATCTTTCCGTGCTTCCCGCCGGGAATCCGCTTCACCTTTGGCGCTACACTCACGAGAGTCTCCTGCCTGAGATACGTCTCCGCGCTGCCGGGCACATTCTGTCATGCCCATGCTCACCTACCCATCCCGTGCCCCTCGCCTGGATCTCAGCCTTCCCCTGCAGTTCACCTCCGCGGAGGGTGTGTTCGGGGGCCATTGCCTGAACGTGAGCGCATCCGGGCTGCTGGCGATCTTTGATCAACCGCCCGATCTTTGGACCCATGGCTCTCTCCTGCTGCACTACGGCGACGACCAGATCGTGCTCGAGGCTCACGTTGCCCGTGTCGAGGGAAACGAGGCCGGCCTGACCTTCCTCCCCCATGGGGAACATGAGCGGGAGGCGATCCGCACGGTCCTCGCGTTTGCCTCGGCGGGCTTGCACCTGACTAGCAAACCGCCGTTTTAGCATCCTTAGCTCGTTTTTGGCCGCGTGTACAAGTGGCAGGCAGGCGTACACTCCACCCATGATCGAAGTTCCCATGACGGACGCCCAGTTCGCCTCGGCCACCAGGCGCCTGCAACAGAACGGCATCGAGCTCACCGGCCCCTCGGGTACGCTTTCCAAGGACGGCGTCACGGCCAGCTACGAGCACGCGGACGGCATCCTGCGCATCAAGATCCTGGAAAAGCCGTTCCTGCTGCCGCAAAGCCTCATCGAAGGCCGTTTGAAGGCCTATCTTGAGCAGAGCGTCGCTACCCTCTGACGAGCCTCTTCGGCTCCCTTCACATCTATACTGGAGTATGCCCGGAAGAGCTTGTCCCGGCGGCCCTGTATCGCTCCGTATGTCCCTCCTTTGGCTCCGAGTCGCGGTCATCCTCTACGCCATTGCCGCGCTGGCGGTGCTGCCGGCCGCGCTATATAACCGTCCGCGCTGGCGCTATCTCGCCCTGCCCACCGCGATGGCAGGGGTGTTTTTCCACTTCGTCGCCCTGACGGAGACCCTCGTCGCGGCGCACCACGCGCTGCCCGTCGACACCCACGAGACCCTTTCCATGCTCGGCCTGCTGCTGGCCGCCGCGTTTCTTGGCCTCGCCGTTCGCTACAAGACCGTCAGCTTCGGCATCTTTCTGCTGCCGGTGGCGATCCTGGTTACGCTCGCCCCGGCCTTCCACCCCGGCGCCCAGCACCTCGCCTACCCCGACCTGCCGATGGGCTGGCTCTTCCTCCATGTAGCCCTATTGCTGGCCGCCTACGCCGCGCTGCTCGTGTCGCTGGCCGCCAGCCTGCTGTATCTCATCCAGGAGCGCGGCCTGAAGCAGAAACGGCTGCACTCCGCCGGCTCCGGCAGGGGCTGGCTGCCGCCGCTTGAGACCACCGACCAGATCGCGCTCAAAGCGCTGCTGTTCGGGCTTCCGTGCATGACGCTCGGTTTGCTCATCGGTTCCGTTGTCGCGTTGCAAACCGTCGGTCCGGCTTTCTTCGCCGACCCCAAGGTGCTGCTCTCCATCGCCATGTGGTTTGCCTACATGCTGATGATCTTTATCCGCCAGCATAGCGGCCTGCGCGGCCGCCGGGCTGTTTATCTGTCCAGCTTTGCCGCCCTGTTCGTGCTCGCCGTGTGGGCTGCCAACCAGCTCTCCGCCGTGCACCGGTTCCGCACTCCATGAGCCCCCTTGGCGAGGAAAACGAGAAGGTGGGGAGCGCCCTTCTGCTGGTGGGCGTAAACCACACCACCGCGCCCATTGCCGTGCGCGAACGGCTCGCCATCCCCACCGACCGTCTCGCCGACGCCACCCGCACCCTGGCGCAGGAGCCCGGCGTGCGCGAGGCCATGATCCTTTCCACCTGCAACCGCGTCGAGCTGCTCACGGTCTGCGATCCCTCCGCGTCCGCGGACTTCGCCGCCATGGTGCAGATCTCGCCCGTGCACTTTCTGCACCGCTATCTCGATCTCCGCTCCGCCGAGGTCGAGCCGCACCTCTACCAGTTCCGCGAATCCGACGCCGTGCGCCACCTTTTCCGGGTCGCCAGCTCGCTCGACTCGATGATCGTCGGCGAACCGCAGATCCTCGGCCAGGTGAAACAATCCTTTGCCGTCGCGCGGGAGGT
This sequence comes from Granulicella sp., assembly GCA_965276885.1. Taxonomy (GTDB): domain Bacteria; phylum Acidobacteriota; class Terriglobia; order Terriglobales; family Acidobacteriaceae; genus Granulicella. The sequence continues at coordinate 1,735,799 of OZ255702.1, forward strand.
CGGCGCCATCAAAACGACCGGAGCCTTCAGCTCGATTCTGGACCCGCTGCTGCAACGCGCCTTCTCCGTAGCCAAGCGCGTGCGCAGCGAAACCCAGATCGGCGCGACCACCGTGTCGGTTGCTTCCGTCGCCGCCGACCTCGCCCGCAAGATCTTCGGCACACTCGCCGGCAAGACCGTTCTGCTGGTCGGGGCAGGGAAGATGAGCGACCTGACCGCGCGGCACCTCATCCAGCAGGGCGCCACGACGCTGCTGGTCTGCAACCGGACGGAAACAAGGGCAGAAAAGATCGCCGACGCTCTGCGCACCCCCGCCATCACCACCGGCGTCATTCCGTTCGAGCAGCTGCATGAGCAGTCCCACCGCGCCGACATCATCCTCACCTCCACCGGCGCCGCGGCGCACGTCTTCGAGCCCCGCCACGCCCGGGCGCTGCTCAGCCGCCGCCGCAACCGCCCCGTCTTCTTCATCGACATCGCAGTTCCCCGCGACGTCGCGCCGGAGGTCAACGCGCTCGAAGGCTGCTTCGTCTACGACATCGACGATCTGCAGCAGGTCGCGCAGGAAAACCGCGCCGGCCGCAGCCGCGAGGCCGAAGCCGCCGAGCGCATCGTCGCGCTGGAGGTAGCCCGCTACCGCGAACGCCTCGAGGCCGCGCCCGCGACCGAGGCCATCAAGCAGCTGCTCTCCGACGCGGACGCCATCCGCGAAGCCGAGCTCGCCCGGTCGCTCGCCCGCCTGCAGGCCCAGCCGCTGACCCCCGAGCAGCAGGCCGCCATCGAAGCCCTCACCCGCGCGCTCACCGCCAAGCTGCTGCATCCGCGGATCGCCGCCCTGCGTTCTTCGCGCAGTTACGACGAGCCTTAACGGCATTTTCCGCCGTTGTCATTGCCTTTCTTGTGGTCATTCCCGCAGCCGGGGGTCCCCGTCGAGCGCTTTTGCTCGAAGGGGTGGGAAGGGAACCTGCTTTTCGGCTTCGTCACGAACCGCCGCACAAAAAAGAGTGCAACCCCGAGACAGCGTCCGGCCATCAATCGCCATCCCAAGCGAGGGAAGGGCCAAATCTTTCTTAAGAAGGTCAAACGATGCCACTCGCAAAGACAACGAAGGACCACGACGAGATTCGCAAATGGGCCGAAGCCCGCGGCGGCAAACCCGCGGTGGTGGGCGCGACCGAGGGTGAAGACGAGACCGGCATCCTTCGCCTGATGTTTCTGGACGCCCCCAACCACAACGACGATGCGCTTGAAGAGATCAGCTGGGATGAGTTCTTCGAGAAGTTCGACGCGAGCGGCCTCGAACTCACCTACCAGGAGAAGACCGCCGACGGCCAGATCAGCGACTTCAACAAGCTGATCTACCCCGAGCCCGACTCCAAGGAAGGCAAATCGCTGCTGCGCAAAACGGCAGGCAAGAAGAGCTCGGCAAAGAAGTCTGCCGCCAAGAAATCCACCGCAAGGAAGTCTGCCGGCGCAAAGGCGCCCGTCAAGAGCGCCGCAAAGAAGTCTGCCGCAAAGAAAACCCCGGCAAAAGCCGCAGCGAAGAAGACGGCAGCCAAGAAGACCGCCAACAAGTCCGCCTCTAAAAAGTCTTCACCCAGCACACCGGCCCGCAACTACCCGAAGCCCGAGCACAACGGTCCTACCCAGGTCTTTTAATCTCAAAACAGCCGTTTTTGAAAGCCTCGCCTTCCTGGCGAGGCTTTGTTCTTTTCAGCGATTCTGAAGCAGCGCGCAAGCGCCCGGGCTATCGCTACCTGCCCATCACCGTCGATTGGCAGACGCTGTGCGGCCCCTTCTTTTCCAGGCTGTACGGCACCAAACCGGTACAGGTGCGTAGCTGCTTGGCCTCGCGGTGCGTGAAGAACTAATACTGGCCACGTTCGATATGGCGATCCTGCATCTGACCGGTGAGCACAAGAAGCAGGTCGTCATTTTAGAGGCGAGCTGAGCAGCGGCAAGCGACGAGTGCCAAACGAGAAACGGTTTGGTCAACGCAATGCGGCTAATGAGATGGTCCGCCGCTTGCTTCCTTTGCCGTTGCAGAGGATTGTAGATGGCAGGTTTTCAGGAGGATCGCTATGCAGATTCATTCGGTTGGCATCGATCTGGGCAAGACGACGTTTCACCTGGTGGCGCTGGCGTGGCTGGATGCCCGATCTCCCAAGAACGTCGTTGTCGTAGCCATGGCCAACAAGTTAGCCCGCATCGCCTGGGCGGTTCTGTCCAGCGGCAACGACTATCGATCAGCAGCCATGCCAGCCTAACCAGCGCGGAAAAGCACGCCTTCGGCTCCGAAGCGCTGCGCGCTCCCACTTTCCCGTACTTCGAAGACGAATCAGCTCTCCACCGAAGTCTGCACAGGGCAACAAGGACGAAAGAACAGTCACAACGGCGTGTCTGTAGCCTGGTACTGCGAATGTTCGTCATTGACCGAGCGACTTATAAGGACTGGCACGCGCGCATCTCATCCTGGCCAGGAGATCAATCTCCACCCAAAGGCCGAATACCTTTGCGCAGACTTGTCTTCTCGACCAAACTTCCCCTTGCAGTCGCGCGGCGGACCATACATTCTCGGATCAACCGGATTCTTTGCATCGTCGCTTGTGGGAGTGCTAGTGTCAGCGCATGCCGAGAAGTGTGCGCTGCGGAATACTCCTTCTTTTACTTGCATCGATTTCGCTGATTCCGCAGCCTTTCAGGGCTCAGATCTCGGCGGCCCATCCTGTCAATGACGCTCAGGACGCAACCCCTGAGCCTGCGATACCGGCAATCCTGAGAGCTTTCGAAACGTTTCAAGTCGTAGCCATGCCAGCAGCTCATGGTCAGAAAGATGTTGATGACTTCATTCTGTCCCTTATCCGTGAACCCACGTTTCCGGCATCAGTGAACGACATCGTCGTTGAATGCGGTAACGTGCGGTATCAGCCGATCCTGGATCGATACATCGCTGGTGAGGATGTTTCGTTCACCGAAGTCCAGCATGTCTGGCGAGATACGACGGTTCAGCAAATGTGCGGCGCATCTGGCTTTTATGAGCAACTGTATCCGCTGGTCCGCTCGCTCAATCAACGCTTACCGGTTGCAAGCCGCCTGAGAATTGTGGCTGCAGATCCTCCGATCGACTGGAGCAAAATCCACTCCTACCAGGACCTCACGCCATTTTTCGACCGGGATGGAAGCATCGCTTCTGTTATGGAAAGAGAGGTGCTATCTAAGCACCGGAAGGCGCTGATGCTCTTCGGAGTCTTTCATCTGCTGCACGGAGGCGGTCCTGGACAAGGGGATGCCGTCACGAGGTATGAGCGCGACTACCCTGGCAAGACCTTCGTGATCATTGAGGGTGGAGATTATGGCACCGGCGACGAACCGCTTGGAGACGCGAAGGCCCCGGGTGGGGTCTGGCCATCGCTCTTGCAAACGAAGAACAGCCGAATAGGCTCGTTAAGCCTCAGCTCAATCCTCCAATCGCCGATTACAACAGACGAGGATTGCAACGTCAGCGATGCCTTCGCGAGCACGCCTGCCAAGACGGTCGCGCATTATGTAAATGCTTTTCTGTACTTAGGTCCACAGAAATCATCACTGGCCGAACCCCTTCCAGCGGATATCGCTCTCGATCGGGCTTACCGATCCGAATGGCTCCGACGGATGAAACTTGTTGGCCTGCCTGGTCCTTCGACCCTGGAAGAGTTCGATGCTCAGATCGTCGCGAGTGCGGCAAACCCCATTTTGACTCCTGCTCCTATAACACCGGTCCCACAAGAGGTAAGGATGAGGGTAAGACAAAGCTGTCTGAGCAGAAAGCAACCTGCTGCAAACACAGCAAAGTGAACGAGCAGAACCCTCATCGTCAGATCGTTCTAAACAGCGCTGAACACATGAGCCGATAGGTATCGAGAAACGCGGTTCTGGTGAGCTTGCAGTAGGGTGCCTCGGAATGGCATACCCATTCATGGCGGTGAGACTGCCTTGAATGGGGCACCCGGCCATGGATGGCTATCGCTCCCGAGAAGCCGCCTGATCAGGACTGATCCTGCATCCGGATCATGACTTTTGGACGATGCTCCTGTCGTTGAACCGCAAAGCAACGGTGCACGCAGATCGGAGATTGCACCGACATCGTTTGCGGTGCAAAATACCTGCATGAGGGCAAACGTAAATCTGGACGCTGATGTTTATACCTTCGCTTCAACGTATGCGAGTGCGAAGGGTATTCCGCTCGGTGCGGCAATCAGCGAACTTCTGCGACGGGCGGAACAGGCGCCGGAACCTTCGTCAACCCTACTCACAGAAAGCCGGCTTGGCTTGTTGGTAAGGGCGAAACAGGACGGTGAAAAAGCCGTCACGCCGGAGATGGTGAAGGAGCTTTCAGAGGACGACCTTGCCTAAGGCGACGATATACCTGCTGGACGTCAATGTCGTGCTGGCCCTTTTGGATGAGCGCCATGCTCATCACGCAGCAGCGGAAGTTTGGTTTGATTCGTCCGGATTGCAATGGTCGTTGTGCGCCTTTACGGAAGCCGGCGTATTGCGATTCTTTACGCGTCCGAAGACGGGCGGTCTGAGCATGGAACAGGCGACAGCCATGCTGGAGAGACTTAAGCGAAGGCCGGGGTACTCCTTTCAGCCGATCCCTGCGGAGTGGCAGGCGCTCACGGCGCCGTTTTCGAAACGAATCCACGGACACAATCGGGTGACAGATGCCTACCTGCTCGGCCTCGCGGTGCGTGAGGGACTGGTGCTGACCACGTTCGATAGAGCGCTCCTGCATCTGGCCGGAGAGTACAAACGACACGTCCTTGTTCTGGAGGCACACTGAATGGCGGCAAGGAAGGCTGCGGAACCAGGACGGTCGGTTAACACAAGACGACTTGGCGGTACGAACTCTGCCAAGCCCGCTGCTTGCAAGGGTTTTAATCCTCCTTGGTCATCGGAGCAACTTCGAACCGTCGAAGGGATGCCGGATCAGGGAGAGGATATGGATGTTCTATGTCGCTGAGGTCATACACCTCAAGGCAGGTGAGATACCCGCCCCGCTGAAACATCATTACTCCGACCATGTTCCCATCCACCTCACCAACTGCATCTCCGATTGGGTTGTCTTGAGGTATCGCAGGAGGTGTTCCTTCGGCCACTTTCAGATCAACGGTTGGACAGCCACAACTACAACGACCCACTACGCGAGCATGATCGAGTTGTGGGAGGAATGCTCGAGCAGTATTACTGGCGTTGTTGAGCAGCCATTCCGCAATCACTCGTTCATGGGCAGACAGAGGGCGATCGAGCGGAATAGTGCTTGCTCGCTCATCTCCTTTCGATACCGCTAACGGGTCTGAAGCGGGCTGTGCTGCGAAGGATTGTCGCACTTGGGAAAGGAGGGAGCGCAGACTCATGTGGGAATCCTATCCGGATCGGGTGTCCGAGACGTCGGGTTGCCTATACGCGCTGGTGATTAGTAACGGGACACGCGGTTGCGGTGAGCTTGCTGTGGGGTGCCTAGGATGACTCCCCACTCATGGCGGTGAGCCTGCCATGAATGGGGCACCCGGCCGATGATCAACGCAAGGCGGCTTCCCGGTACCTATTCAACTGTACGGTAGCACCCTCAAGGCGTTGCGCCGGCCGTTCCGATGCTGTGGACGGGACGCATCGCCTGCTCGGCACAGTCTGCGAGGGAGCCGGAGGCAACAAGATCACGTTTCGTGACCGCATGTTTCCACGCGGCCAGCACTTCAGAAGACGCGCTCCTGAAATGGCTTAGGCGCTGATAGGCACAGTAGGTGAGCTGACCGCTGGAACGCTTACGAACGAGAAGATAAACATACGGTTCGTTCTGATAGTGGAACATGCCATAACGGACGTGAGGAGCTTCGATCAGCGTCATCTCAAGCGATGCCTGGTCTTGGTCGGTTACGACTAGGAAAGAGAGTTCTTTCAGTGTCTTCAGCGTGCGGCGACGAATGCCGTCAAGATTTTCTGCTTTCTCCGGGTCGCTGGATTGGCGACTCTCAACGGAGAGAAACGTTGGTTGCGGCATATACCAGTCCCCAACCGAAGAGCGTACCTGCATATGGCTCGGAATTTCTGGCGGTCGTCCCTGCGCGCTCAGCGAAGTGGACATCTGAACCGTGGAAAGAAGAAGTGTGAAAAGCTTTATACCGCGAACCCGCATACAGCTCCTCCATACGCCCACAAGGCTGTTGAAAGAATAACTCCCCCGAAACGCGCTTATCGTCTGTTGGATAGATAGGGTGTGCAGGGATTCTTGCCTTGTGCAATCGCCTCATAGGTATACCCAGTTTTTTGGGAGGGAGCAGCGGCCCTTTAGGCCGCTGAATCCAGCGCCGCAAGAAATTGGGCTTTCAGCCCTGGGCCGTTTGGGAACGGAAGCACAGCCCAGCCCTGAAGGGCACTTGGACTGCGCTGCTGTTCCGTGGGCTGAAGCCCACGGCTCCTTCCCAAGTGCAACCCTTCTGGGTACACCTGCTCGAAGCATGCTTTAATCAAAACGCCAGAGCCAGGCTTTCAATGCCAGAGCATAGATAACCGTCCGAAATCACTGAACTAGAGCTGGATCCCAGAAGGTGTGCAGGTGGTCCGAGCAGAACTGCGGGTCTCTCCACTTCGCAGACGATGAAACTGTCTGCTCCGGTCGAGATGACACTGTATAGCTATGCGAAAAATGCTTTGGAGCGAATTACCTGCCGGTGTGCAGCTCTTTGTTTGTCATCCCGTAAGAGATCTGCCTGTTGCCTTTTCAGAAGAAAAGCAGATCCCTACGGGATGACAAACAAAAGTGGTGGCGCTGCACATCAACGGGTAGTCAGCAATACGGTGTTAAACGGCCGTCCAGCCGCCGTCTATATTCAAATTCTGGCCGGTGACGTAGGTGCTGGCGTCGGAGGCGAGGAAGAGCAGGGCGCCGCAGAGTTCGAGCGGGCGGCCTATGCGGTTGAGGACGGTGTAGCCCTTGAGCTTGGTGACGAAGGGCGAGTCTTCCTGGACGGCGTTCTCCCCGGTGCCGACGTCTTCGGTGTTGGAGAAGGGGCCGGGGGAGATGCAGTTGGCGCGGACGCCGGAGGCGCCCCAGAAGCTGGCCGTGTAGCGGGTGAAGGCGGCGAGCGCGGCCTTGGAGGCGCTGTAGCCGGGCGGGTTGAGCGAGGCGGTGCCCTCGTAGAGCTGCGGGCGGGGGGCGACCGAGGCGTACATGGTGGCGATGTTGATGATGCTGCCGCGCCCCTGCTGCTTCATCTTGATGCCGAGTCGTTGCGTGGTTTGGACGGCCCAATAGACGCCGCCCTGGAGGTTGCGCTGCCACTGGTCGAAGGTGGAGTTTTCAAGCGAGCCCTCGGGGACGTTGAAGCCGGTGGCGGAGCCGAGCTCGTGGGCGTTGTTGATGAGGATGTCGATGGTCTTTTCCCTATCGGCAATCCGGTCGCAAAGCGTGTTGAGTGCCTCGATGTCGTACATATCGATCTGCTCGACGGCGATTTTGTCCTCGCCGAACTGGTCCGACCAGTTTTTTGCTTCTTTTTTCAATCGGTCCGAGCGGCCGAGGGCGACCACGCGGGCTCCGTTGGCGAGCAGGGCGAGGGCGAAGGTGCGGCCCAAGAAGCCGGAGGCTCCGGTGAGCACGGCGGTCTTCCCTTCGAGGGAGAAGAGGGTTGATCGCTGGAGGTCCGGGGCGGTGATGGGCATGGGTCTGGTCTCAAAACTTCAATTCACTGTGGCTCCCGAGACGCACCAACTCCAGTACGTTCGGCTCGTGTTTGCGATAGATCAGCAGCAGATCGGGGCGCACGTGGCAGTCGCGGTACCCAACGTACTCTCCGACAAGTGGGTGATCGACGGCATTTGAGGGAAGTGACTGGTCGCCGGCGAGCAAACGAACTATCTCCGGCAGTTTCTTCACGAGCGCGGACCGGTGCTGTCCTTTGCTTTCCCGTTTGTAATCTTTGTTGAACTGAGTGCTCTCTCTAATTGTCCGCATTCAGATCTGCCATGAGCGCCTCGACGGAGTCGAAGGTCTTTCCTCCTCCTTCGTCAAGCTCGCGCATGGCAGCCAGCGTCTCTGCATTGGGAAGAAACAGGTCCACGGACACCTGCTGTTCCGCAATGATCCGCTTCAGCACACCACAGTAGACATCGGAAGCTGTCAAGCCCTCTCTTACAAAGATGCGCTCGGCTTCTTGCTGCAAAGAGCTGTCGATGTTCAAATGCACAGCGTTTTCAATCATTGGAGGCTCCCGCTGTTTGAGTGTATCGCCTACCAGTAGCGCTTTACGAAGTCGAGTTGGCCGCGGAGGAAGTTGACCTCATCGCCGGGGGTGCCGCGGGCTGCCTGCAGGGTGAGGCCGCCCTGGTAGTCGATCGAGCGAATGGCCTGGAAGACATCGTCGAAATCGGCGGAGCCGGTGCCGAGCGGGCGGGTTTCGATGCCGCCTTCGGGCCTGCGGAAGCGGTCCTTGATGTGAATGGAGCCGATGCGGTCGCCGTAGGCGGCGAACTCCTCGCTGGCGACGTAACCAAGGCCGGAGCTGTTGCCGCTGTCCCAGTTCACCTTGAGGAAGGGGTGGTCGAGGCGGGCGAGAAAGGCTTTGAAGTCGGCGGGGTTGAAGTCGGCTTCGAGATGCAGTTCGACACCGCAGGATTCGGCGACCGGCAGGGCGTGCTTGAGGATGTCGAGAACGACGATCTTCTCGTCTTCGGTGGTGATTTTGGCGTTGTCGACGAAGGGGAGCACGATGCGGCGGGCGCCGATGCGCTTGGCTACAGGCAGGAGGGCGTGGAGGTGCTGCTCGCGGTGTTGGCGCTCTTCGGGGGTGCAGCGAATGAGCGGGTGCTCCATGAGCCAGTCGCCGCACAGGGCGGGGGTGGTGATGCCGTGCTCGGCTTTGAGGGCGTCGAACTCGCGCAGACCTTCTTCGGTGAAGATGGGGTTGGCTCCGGGATCGGAGCTGCTTCGCCAGCCGTCGAAGCGATCGTGAATCCACTCGATGTAGCTGAAACCGGCGGCCTTGGCTTTGGCGAACTCGTCGCGCCAGCCCTGGCGGGGGAAGGATTGGAAGCGGCCGTCCTCGGGGGCGGAGAGGCGGCCTTGCATGATGCCGTAGGTAGGGGGCATGAGGTAGCTCCAGTGGACTGCTGTGGCGCTGAACCCACCTTAGCCGCGATGAGGCTGCGGCGAAGGTGGGGCACCCGGGTTTTGGCGCGCCGAGGGAAAGCAGATTCCCTTCGGGAATGACAACCAAAAGGGCAAAGGGCCGGTTGCTACTCGGGCAGCGGTTTCACGATCATGTTGGCGAGGAACTCTTCGCGGGGAAGGAACGGGAAGAGGTCTTCGAGGGGCTTGGAGACGAAGCTGCCGTCGGGCTTTTGGTAGGACTGCAGGCGGGGGGCGCGGACCTCGTCGGGGAGGACGTTGACGTCGCAGAGCACGGGGCCGGGCATGTCGAGGACGTCCCGGACCTCGGCGCGGAGGTCCGTCTGGTCCTGGATGATGTGGGTGGAGAGTTTGAAGGCTTGGCCCACGGCGGAGAGGTCGGGGATGGTGAGGCCGGTGTTCTTGTCGGCGCCGATGGTGGGCTGCTTGAAGTAGGCCGTCTGCGAGGCGCGGATGGACGAGTACCCGTCATTATTCAGGACGAAGAACTTGATGGGCAGGTTGAGGCGATGAATCGTCTCGAGCTCCTGGATATTGAACATGAAGCCGCCGTCGCCGTCGACAGCGATGACCTCGCGGCCGGGGTTGGCGATGGAGACGGCGATCGCCATCGGGATCGCGTAACCCATGGAGCCGAGGCCGGCGGTGTGATATAGCCGCTGCGAGTGCAGCGTGGGGCAGGCGAGGAGATAGATCTCAATGCCGGAGCCGGAGTTGCCGACGACCAGACGATCTTCGGGGTTGACCTCTGTGCCGAGCACCTCGGCGAGGTTGAAGATCGATACGGGGCCTGCGGGCTTGCGGTGCTCATCGGTGACGACGGGGTAGCGGGTCTTCCAGTCGGCGCAGCGGGCCAGCCAGGGCTTGATATTGCGGGGCTTGAGCTGGTCCTTGTGCTTCAGCAGTTCGGTGAGAAAGGCTTTGGCGTCGGCGCAGACGGGCTGTTGGAGGTAGGGGTGCAGCTTGCCGAGCTCGGCGGCGTCGATATCGACGGCGATCTTGTGGGCCTCGCGGGCGAGGTTCTGCGGGGCGTAGCCGGTGATGGCGAAGTCGAGGCGGACGCCGACGGCGAGCAGGAAGTCGCAGTTCTGCAGGGCGAAGTTGGCGCCGCGAGCGGCTACGGAGCCGGGGCGGCCGACGTAGCTGGGGTCATCCGAGGGGACCAGGTCGGCGGCGCACCAGGTGGCGACGGTGGGTACGCCCAAAAGCATGCGGAGCTCCTCAAATTCCTTCTCGGCGCGGGCCAGGCGGATGCCGTTGCCGGCGAAGAGCAAGGGGCGCTCGCAGGCGTTGTAGGCCTCAATGGCCTTCTGGACCTCGTAGGGGATGTTGGAGGTGCCGGTGATGCTGGCGTCGTTGGCGAACTCGCTGGGATCGAAGCCGCGAAGCTGGGATTCATCGATGGAGATGGCCTGCACGTCGAGCGGAACGTCGATCCACACAGGACCGGGGCGGCCGTTGAGCGCGAGGTAGACCGCTTTTTCGAGGTGGTAGCGGATGTCGTTGGGATCGAGAATCGTGACGGCGTACTTGGTGATGGGGGCGACGATGGAGCAGATATCGACCTCCTGCACGCCGAGCTGGCGCATGCCGAGCGGCTTGCCGGTGGCGGCGTCGAACATGCGATCGGGACGCTTGACCTGACCGGAGACGTAAAGCACGGGCGTGGAGTCGAGCCACGCGCCGGCCACGCCCGTCACGGCATTGGTGCCGCCGGGGCCGGTGGTGACCATGCAGAAGCCAAGGCCTTTGGTGGCCTTCGCGTAGCCCTCGGCGCAGATGGCGGAGGCCTGCTCGTGCGAGTTGCAGACCGGGGTGATACGGGGCTTGCCTCCCGCAGTGACGCTGGCGAGTGACTGGTTGAGGTGCATGGCCCCGCCGCCGGTGACGAGGAAGCAGTGGGTGATGCCGAGGTCGGCGACGAACTTCAGGATGTAGTCGGAAAGCTTGATCATCGGTTCCTATGGTATTGGGTTGTACGGTACGAACCCATCGAGGAAGTCGCCTGGTGTGATGATCCGTATACCGTGAAAGGATCGCATGCTGAGCAGATCGCGGTCGCCTGTAATGATAAGAGTCGCTCGGCCAGTAACGGCGCACTCCAGAACGCGATCGTCATCAGGATCGCGACAAGCCGTGAGGCATAAATTTGGTTCAACATGGATAGAGGCGGCGAGAGCCCTGCTCACCTCAGCTTCTGCAAGCGCCTGGGACCAACGGAAGCGCACGTTGAGCGTACGATAGAGTTCCTGCAGTAAAGGATCCGAGATCAGGGATACGAAATCTGGACGTTTGCAGACGCTCACGACCTCCAGCGGCTTGCCTCCGAACTCCGCGGCAGAAACGCGGATGTTGGTGTCAAGAACTATGCGCTGCATCCCGCTCTGCTTCGCGGTCTTCGCGACGCCACTCTTTGATCATACGGGCGACATAGTCCTCTAATTCAAGGCCGAGGGCGGCTGCGCGCTCGACGTGCTGACGCCTGATCGCGTTTGCCGACGGATTGGCGTCGACAAAGAAGCGAAGCGCTTCTTCGGCAACAGCGTTCACAGATTTATGTGCGGTCTGCGCATACATCTCGATTGCGGTCATCAACTCCGGTGCGATTGCGATGGAAGAGGTCCCTGTCTGTTCCATAAGTAGGATTCTACGCTGCTTTTACTCCGGCGGCCGCATAAGAAACACCTCGCGGCCGCGGAGATTGCGGGCTTGCAGGAGCGCATCCGCGAAGTGGCGTACTGCGCCCATGCCGCCGGGCTGGCTGCTGATGAAGCCATGTTCAGCGACATGTGCGCGTACTTCTGCGGCGGCATTTGCGGGGCAGGCGCACAGGCCGGCGATCTCCATGGCGAAGAGGTCGTTGACGTCGTCGCCGAAGAAGCAGGTGTGCTCGAGCGGAACGTCGAACTTTGCGGTGAACTCGCGCAGCGCGCCCGCTTTATCGCGGGTGCCCTTTATGACATGGTGGAGATGCATCTTGGCGGCATAGCGATCGACCAGCGGTGAGGGCTCGCCGGAGATGAGTGCGAGTTTGATGCCCAAGCGGCGCAGCAGCGAGATACCCATAATGTCGGTGAAGGAGAAACGCTTGATCTCCTCGCCGCTTGCGGAACTCCAGGCGAGGGTCCCATCGGTGAGCACACCGTCTACGTCAAAGGCGATGGCCTGCAGAGTCTGCAGGCCATCCGTAAGCTGTTGAGAGGATAGAGACATCGATTAAACAGCGGCTCCGACACGGCGCAGCTTTTTCATCACGGGGATCTCTTCTTCGTAGACGCGCTTGATGCCGTCGCCCATGGACTGCTCGCACAGACGGATGTCGCGCACCAGGCGGGAGATGCCGTTGGGCTCCAGCGAGGCGGCCTGGTCCGAGCCCCACATGGCGCGGTCCATGGTGATGTGGCGCTCCACGCAGCAGGCGCCGAGAACCGCGGCGGCTACGCTGGTGGGAATGCCAGTCTCGTGGCCGGAGTAGCCGACCGGTATGCCGTAACGCTCGATCATGGTGGGAATCGCGCGCAGGTTGAGCTGCTCGTACTTTGCCGGATAGGTCGATGTGGTATGCATCAGGATGAGATTCTGCTTGCCGAGCACCGCGACGGCGTGATCGATCTCGTCGTAGGTGCTCATGCCGGTGGAGGCGATGATGGGCTTGCCGGTGGCGCGCACGTGCTTGAGCAGATTGTCGTCGGTGAGCGAGGCGGAGGCGATCTTGTAAACCGGAGGATTGAACTGCTCGACGAAATCGACGGACGCCTCATCCCAGGGCGAAACAAACCAGTCGATCTTTACCTGCTTGCAGAAGCTGGCGATCTCGCGGTAGTCCTCTTGCCCGAACTCCAGGCCGCGCTTGAGGTCGCCGTTGGTATCGCCGAAGGGATTTGGCCGCGGCTGGGAGAGTTCCTTCTCGGTATAGACCACCTCGACGGTGCGCTTCTGCAACTTCACGGCATCGCAGCCCGCGGCAACGGCAACCGAGATCAGCCGCTTGGCCAGGTCGATGTCGCCATTGTGATTGATACCGATCTCGGCGATGACATAGCAGGGCTGCCCGGGTCCGAGTTGCTTATTTGCGATCTTTACGGTGCTCATGATTGCTCCAGGAATAGGGTACAGATCAGTGCCGGCTGAGGAGATTTCGACGCCTCGATGCCTGTTCATTCTTATCAGACAGGGTGGCAACTGGTCTACCGAAGTTGTCCCAAATAAAAGGAAACGGCTGGCCAAGGATTCTGGCCAGCCGTTTCCGGGTGCTGGGTAATTGGTTACTGGTTTTGGGCAGTCGCGTGGTGGTGGCGACGGTGGTGACGCTCACCGCGTCCCCGGGCAGTGCGGGGAATCGGCTTGACCGCCGACTCATCCACGGGGGTGTCGCCCGTCATGTCCGGGGTGGCGGAGCCGGCCGGGATCAGCGTGTTGCTGTCCGACTTGGCGCCTGCCGTACCGGTGTAGACCATGATGCGCGATCCATCGATGCCCTTGTCATTAACCAGGTATGCCTTCTCGTTGACGGCACGCTCGGAAGCGCGGCGGTCGGCCATCTTCTCGTCCGTGCCGGCGCTGCCCACGATTGCCAGCTTGGACTGCGGATCACGCTGCAGGGCGAGGGAGATGTCATCGAGGCAGGCCTTGGCTTCATTATCCACACGAGTCGGCTTCTTCGGGTTGCGATCGAAGGAGATCGAGCAGAGGCTCTGCGTGGCAGGTGCCGGCGGCGGCGGCGGCGCGTTGACGCTGACCGAGGTCGTCGTCGAAGCGGTCTGGCCCTTGTCGTCCACAACGTTGCAGGTCACGGTAATCGTGCCCGGCGCTACGCCCGTGGAATCGAGGGTTGCCGTTGCCGTATTGCCGCTGATGGAACCAGCGGTGGCCGAGTAGCTATAGGTCAGCGGCCGGTTTTGCGGGCTTACACCCTGCGAGGTGATCGTGGCGGACTGGCCGGGGTTCACGCTGGAGGGGTTAGCCGAGCAGGAGATGGTCGGCGGCTGGAACTGGGTAAGCGTGAAGGGAACGGCGCAGTCGGCGAACTGACCGGGCTTGTTACCCTGCATGACGTGACCCTTCACCGTGTAGCTGCCCGGATTCAGGCTCTTGGTGTCCACCGCGGCGACGTTGGAGGTGCTGCCGACTGGACCGGCATCCGAGGTCCAGCTATAGGTCGCCGGCTTCTTGGGGTTGAGGTTGGTGGCAGTCCCGGTGATTTCGATCGGGTCACCCGGATAGATCGTCGCGCCCGCGGCCGGCGTCGTCAAAACGCAGGCATAGGTGATGGGAGGAGGAGGAATGATGTGGCCAAAGTGCACCAGGACGCCGGCACTCAACTCAGCCGCATTGAGGTTGGTGCGGCCGCCGAGAACGCCGCCGGTGGGAATCACGCCGGTACCAGGGCCGAAGTCGGCGTGTGTCCAGCGATAGTCGGCCTCAAAGATGCGCAGACCGAACATGCCGTTGAAGAAGGGCAGGTTGTAGTCCATGCCGCCGCCCGCCGTGATGCCCACGCCCCAGGTGTAAGGCTCGTGCTCGAGGGTTGCCGGGGCTTCGCTGTTGGGGCCGCCGATACGCACACCGCCGACGAGGCCGTGGGCGAAGAGGGTAAAGTTCTGGAGTGGCGCGCGCACGATAGGACCGGCCGAGCCAGAGTAAAGGCCGTCATTGTTGCCGTCCGGGTTGGCGAAACCTTCGATCTCACCACCGAAGTACTTGTTGAAGTAGTACGCTCCGCTCAGCACCGCACCCTCATCTACCGAGGAGTAGTTAATCCCGTACGGCTTCACCGCACCATGGGCCCCAAAGTAGGAGTAACCCGCGAAGATGTCGATACGGGAGGGATTGGGTCCGTTGTAGGCTGCTGCTGTCGCACTGGGCGCTGCTGTCGCACTGGCTGCTGCTGTCGCACTGGGCGCGGCGGGCGCACTTGTACTGGGTGCGGTCTGCGCACTTAAACTCGCAGCTCCTAGACTCGCAGCTCCAAGGCTGACCGCACATGCAGCCGGTAAAAACCGGCCGAATTTGCGAAACGGGCGATAAGACATTCGACAATCCTCCACTTAGGTGAACCTGAAATGTTTCACGAGCTCATCCGAACGGCTCGTTGATCTTTTGTGAAATCCTACAAAGTCTACCGCAGATGTACCTGCTGTCCAGCAGAAATCCATCGCGACAGATGACTATTTCCATCTCAACCTACTCACATCCCGGCAGCAAGCGTCGATTGTTGGGCTGAACCTCCCAAGTTATTAGGGAGCAAGGCAATTTTGAGCGGTTTCGACTCCTTATGAAAGATTGAGGGTCTGCCGCACCGTGCCCCGGCTCGCCTGGATTTTCTCCTGCAGCAGCGTGATGGCGTACAGCAGCTGCTCCGGCCGCGGTGGGCAGCCAGGGACGTACACGTCGACGGGAATAATCTGATTGACGCCCTGCAACAGGGCATAATTATTGAAAACCCCGCCCGACGTCGCGCACGCACCCATCGAGATGACCCACTTGGGCTCGGGCATCTGCTCGTAGAGCCGACGAATTACCGGAGCCATCTTCTGCGAAACGCGACCGGCGACAATCATCAGATCGCTTTGCCGGGGCGAGGGCCGAAACACCTCAGCTCCGAAACGGGCAAGGTCATAACGCGAGCCGCCCATCGACATCATCTCAATGGCACAGCAGGCCAGGCCAAAGGTCATCGGCCAAATCGAATTTTTGCGGACCCAGTTGATGGCCGCATCGAGCGAGGCTAAAACCACACCCTCGGGCTGATCCTCGCCCCAGTTCACCTCATCGACCATGTCCCGGTTCTTGCCGAAGCTGTCCAGGGTGCCGAAGATATACCGGTCCGAACGCTGCGGAACCGCGACGGGGCGGTCGTTCGTGCTCGTTTGTTTGAAATCTGTGCTCATGACCGTCAGTATAAGCCCGCTGGTTTTGGCAGATTGGCGCTTCCAACGTGACCTAAGGGGAACAATGAATGCGATGCCCCGGCCTCCCAGGAGGTTGGTCCAAGCGCGTCAGTTTCAGCGCGGCAAATTGCCCGGTGTGCGAACACGTCCCGAATCGATCCAAAAGGACTGAATCGTTACTGATCTGCTGTTAGCATTCGCCGCACCGAGGCTCACTTCCGTGCATTGGCCGCGATGGCTTCGAGCAGCCGGAAACGGAGCTGTTCCGCGGCGGCGAGCTCCAGCTGCTCGCCCCCGCGCGTGAGATAGAAGACGTCGATTGCCATCTCGCCTTCCGTATCGATCAAAGCCACCTCGATGCTGCAGCCGAAGTCGCTCAGGGCCAGGGCGGTGGTCCGGAGCAGGCCGGGGATGTCCTGCGCGATGAGCTGCAGCAGGGTGCTATGCGATGACGCGTTATTGTCGAAGTCGATACGGGTTTCGACGACGCGCCGGGGCGCTGCCTTGCGGCCACGCCTCCCATCGCGAAGGCGATGGGAGGGAAGGGACTGGCGCAGAACGCCGCGGAGCTCGCCGGTAAAGGCTGCGCGCTCCTCCGGATTGAGTTCGAGGGTGCGGTAGCGGTCGGTAAAGCGGAAGGTATCGACGACGGTGCCGCCGGCGTTGGAAAAGGCCTCCGCGGCGACCACCTCCATGCCCCAGGCGGCGAGCGCGGCGGTGAGATCCGCGAACAGCTGGGGCCGGTCGTCCGCGACGACGGTAACTTCGTTCACTGGGCCGGTCTGGGTGAGCAGAACACGGCTGGAATCGTCACCGCTGGCGGCGAGCATGTGGCGGCGAATGGTCTCCAGCGAGCGCGTGCGCAGGTAGCGCTCGGGAAAACCCTCAATGAACCGCTCCAGCGCTGCCCGTTCCGCGGGGGATTGCCCCGACGGCCGCAGCATGGCTTCGACGTTGCGCCCGGTGTGACCGCCCCCGGTGTGGACACGCTCTTCATCGACGCTGCGATCGAGCTGATTGGCGGCAGCCATCGATAGCCGCCAGAGGTTCTCGGCCTTCCAAGAGGTCAGCGCGCCGGGGTGCACGGCGGAGATATCCGCATAGGTGAACAGCGTGAGCATGCGCAGCAGGTCGTGCGTCCCCACCTTGTCCGCGAACACTCGCACGCTTTCGCTGTCGAAGATGTCGCGGCGGAGAGCCGCGGACATTTCCAGATGATTTTCGATGAGGCGCACAACCACCCCGGTCTCGAAGGCGCCGAGTTCCAGCCGGGTGCACACCTCGGCGGCCAGGGCAGCGCTGGCCGCGGCGTGATCGGAGGCGGTGCGGCCTTTCCCGGTGTCATGCAGCAGGGCGGCGAGGTAGAGCAGCTCAGGATAGGGAAGCTCGCGCAGCATGGAACGGAAGCGGAGCCGCCATTCGGGGGCATGGGGCGGCGGATCCGTTCGCAGGCCGTGCAGCACATCGATGAGCACAAAGGTGTGCTCGTCGACGGTGTAGCGGTGGTAGGCATCACGGATGACGAGGGCATCGATGCCGTGGAACTCCGGCAGAATGAGCTCCAGCACGCCCAGCGCGTGAGTGGCGCGAAGAGCATCGGCCGCGTGCGGGCCATGGAGGATGACGCGCAGCCGCGCCCACAGCCGGGGGCCGTCCTCGAGGTTGGCCGAAAGCGCGGGGAGCGCGGCAGCGATGCGCTCCTCACTCCCCGCGGCGAGCGTGACGCCTGTCTCCGCCACCAAGCCGAAGGCGCCGAGAACGATCTCGGAGTCCCCTGCCGGATCCAGCGCCGGGCCCGCGGCTTTCAGCTCGAGTATGCCGTCGTTCAAGACCAGCCCGGAGCGCGGCGGCGCCTTGAGCTTGAGGGTGGCGCGGGAGGGCTTGGGTCCCTCGCCGCTGCGTTCCAGCTGCCGGGCCAGCTCGCGTTCGACGGCGCGGGCGTGGCGGAAGTAGACCCGCATCCAGTAAGCCGGATCCGGCGCCTGGGCGGGTGCCCGCGCGGAGGTCTGCGTGGAGGTCTGCGTGGAGTTAAGATGGCGCCGGTCCAGCCCGACCGCCTGGGCAGCGGCCTCGTCTTGGGCATGCCAGTCGAGCGTGTTGTCGTCGCGGCCATGGCGCAGATGCAGAAACACGCGGGCGGAGGTGAGAAAGGCCGCGGCCTTGGAGAAGGGCTGCAGATCGTCGCCGGTGGGCGCCTCACCGCGCAGGCGAGCGAGCCAGGTGCAGACGTGCGCATCGCGCAGGCCGCCGGGAGAGTCCTTCAGGTTCGGTTCGAGGTGAAAGAGGGTGTCGCCGAAGCGGGCGTGCCGTTGGCGGGTCAGCGCCGCCGCGGCACCGGCCAGGGCGTGGGCATCGCGCTCGCCGCGACGAGCGAGGATCTTTTCCTTAAGCGCGGCGAAGATCGCCGGCTCGCCGGTGATGGGGCGCAGGTCGAGCAGCGCCAGGCTGAACTCCGGATCGCTCGCCTTGAAGCGGTCGCAGTCGGCGAGGGCGCGGGTGAACGGCGCAACCTTCAGGCCGCAGTCCCAAAGTGCCTGAGAAAGGCGGCGAATGGGATCCTTGAAGCGGTCCGTCGCCGCACTTTTTTCCACGCAGAAGAGCAGATCGATATCGGAGAACGGATATAGCTGCCCGCGGCCAAAGCCACCCAGGGCAACGGCGCAGAGTGCGGGGCCCGGCTGTGTTTGGGTGGCGAACTCCTGGCTCCAGAGAGCGTGTAGCAGTTCATCGACGGCGCCGGAGCGGGCGCGGCAGGCCGCGCCGCCGTCGCCTGTGAGCTCGAATGCAGCGCGCATCTCCGTCATTCGCCGCTCATAGGCGGCGCGGAGGTCTCCGTGGTTTGCGCCCCCACCGGCCCCGTCTGGCATGGAAGCGCTAAAGCGCGATCTCCCCGCGCTCGTCGTTGCGGATGCGGATGGCTTCGTCGATGCGCGAGATAAAGATTTTTCCGTCACCGATGCGGCCGGTGCGGGCGGTGGTGATGATGGCCTGGACGGCGGTTTCGAGCATCTCGTCGGGGACGACGATCTCCAGCTTGATCTTGGGCAGCAGATCGACGGCGTACTCGCGGCCGCGATAAAACTCGGTGTGACCCTTCTGCCGGCCGTGGCCGCGGGCCTCCAGGATGGTGATTCCGGAGATGCCCGCTTCAACCAGTGCATCCTTTACGGTATCCAGCTTTGAGGGCTGAATGATGGCTTCAATCTTCTGCATACAGCGCTCCTTGGCGTGTTTCGCGCGATCGATGACGGGCTAGGCTGTCTCCCAGTCATAGCCCTCTTCGCCATGCTGGCTCAGGTCGAGCCCGGTCCGTTCCTCGTCTTCGCTCACACGCAGCCCGATGAGCTTATCCACAACCAACAGGATGAGCAAGGTGCCGACGATGGACAGACCCCAGGCGATGGCCACGCCGGTGATCTGGTTGAGGACCTGGTGGTGATTGCCTTCGAAAAAGCCGGTCGGCTTGCCCGCGCCTAGCAGCGGATTGATGGCCGAGTTGGCAAACAGTCCGGTGAGAATGGCGCCGATGGTGCCCCCTGCGCCATGCACCCCAAAGGCGTCCAGCGAATCGTCATAGCCGAAGATGTTTTTCACCACCACGACCATAAAGAAGCAGAAGATCCCGGTAATGAGGCCGATCCAGAGCGCGCTCATGGGCGTCACGAAGCCCGCCGCGGGCGTGATGCCGACCAGGCCGGCGACCGCCCCCGAGATGCCGCCGAGAGCCGACGGCTTGCCGTTGCGAATCCACTCCGCCGCCAGCCAGCCGAGAGCCGCCGCCGCTGCCGCGAAGTGAGTGGCGACGAAGGCCGAGGTGGCCAGGCTGCTCGCTCCCAAGGCCGAGCCGGCGTTGAAGCCGAACCAGCCCACCCAGAGCAGGCAGGCGCCGATGAAGCTCAGCACCACCGAGTGCGGGGGCATCGCCTTCTGCGGATAGCCGAGCCGTTTGCCCAGGTAAAGCGCCGTCACCAGCGCGCTGACGCCCGAGGTGACGTGCACCACGGTGCCGCCGGCGAAGTCGAGGCAGGGGAACCGGCCGCCCAGCGAGGCGTTGAGCAGGCCGCCCTTGCCCCAGACCATATGCGCCATCGGGCTGTACACGAGCATCGCCCACAGGATCATGAAGGCCAGCATGGCGGAGAACTTCATGCGCTCGGCGAAGGCGCCGGAGATGAGCGCGGGCGTGATGATGGCGAACATGAGCTGGTAGACCATAAAGGTCTGCAGCGGAATGGTTCCGGCGTAGTCCTTGTCCGGCGCGAGCCCGACGCCGTGCAGAAAGGCGTTATGCAGGCCGCCGATAAAGGCATTGCCGGCGCCGAAGGCGAGCGAATAGCTGACCAGCGCCCAGAGCACGGTGATCACGGCCATCAGGGCAAAGGTCTGCATCATGGTGCCGAGGATGTTTTTGCGGCGAACCAGGCCGCCGTAGAACAGAGCCAGCCCCGGTCCGCTCATCAGGAGCACAAGCGCGGCGGAGGTAAGCATCCAGGCGTTGTCGCCGGCGCTCTGGGCCGCGGCGATGGCGGTGGCGTTATCGGCCGCTGTTTTTTCGAGCGCCGCGATGCGGTCGGTGCCCGCGGTTGCCGGCATCTGCGCGATCGCCGAGCGCAACGGGAGCAAAAGACACAAGATGGCCAGCAGAAAGCCTGCCAGCTTCGGCGAGCGAGTCAATCTCCCTCGAGAGTGCGCTGAAAACCGCATGCCCGTCCGTCCTTTCCGGATAAGGTTAAAGCGAAAACGAGTGAGCCGATCGCGAAATGGGCGATGCGGGCGGGGAATCGTCGCGAGTTGGTGTCGCGAGAAGCTCAAGAGTGGTTGCAGTTCCGTCTACTGTACAACAGGGTTTCCATCCCGCAACTCCTGACAGCCACCCAAAAAAGCCGCTAGGCTGAATGCATGTCCGAAGCCGCTGTCTCTTCCTCGCAAGCCGTCCACACCCGCTGGTCCGACATCCCTCCCGAACCGCTGAACCCATTGCTGACGCGGCAGTTCATCACCGGGGAACAGGCCATGCTGGCGCGCATCGACCTGAAAAAGGGCGCATCGGTGCCGCGCCACAGCCACCCCAACGAGCAGATCTCCTGGATTACCGAAGGCGCCCTGCGTTTCACGCTGGGCGAAGGCGCCGATGCGCGCGAGGTGGAGGTGCGGGCCGGCGATGTGCTGGTCATTCCGGGCAATCTGCCCCACGCCGCCGAAGCGCTTGAAGACACGGTGGATTACGACATCTTCGCGCCGCCGCGGGCGGACTGGATCAACAAGGATGACGCCTACCTGCGCTAGGTAGTCTCTGACAACTCATTTTTGCTTTCAGGAGGTAGGTCCGGGCTTCAGCCCGGACTTTGAGTGCGGAGAAGAACGGGGCTTCAGGCCCGGGTTTTGCGCCGACACTGGAGAGAAACCTGGGCTAAAGCCCATCATTTGGACCACCTTTTTCGTGGGGCTGAAGCCCCACGCTCCCTCCGCACCCTTCAACACGACGCGCTTCGATGCACCTCGTACGAACGATATTGATTTGTCAGACACTACCTAAAGTTTTGCGCTGATCTGCCGATAGGTCAGTTAGGTTCCGCGGTCCGGTGACCTGGCCAGGGACCTAAAAGAACACGGAAGTAATGGGCAAAAGTAATGAAGAAGTATCGCCTGCCGACGCAACAGGTGCTTAGGAGCGTCAAAAGGGCCGTGCGCATCAAAAAAAGCAGCGATGCGGGTTCAGATTGTTGCATTCTCGACCGAGCTGCTGTGGAAATGCTTTAACCTTTATGGGGAGTCCAAGGGGAAGATGCGCCTTTTGTTGTGGTTGAGGATAGGCTGCGCCGTTTTGGCGGCAGGTCTGCTGGGTGGAGTGTGCCGGGCCGCATCGTGGTACCCACTCGGACCGTACGGCGGCGACGCCCGCGCCTTTGCGGTTGACCCGGCTGATTCCAAGCACCTGTTTCTGGGCACGGCGACGGGCTGGATCTACGACTCGCACGACGGCGGCACCAGCTGGACCCGGGTAGCGCAGATTGCGAATCGCAATGACCTGGTGATCGACAATATCGTCGTCGATCACAAGGATCCCAAGCGCCTGGTCGTAGGGGCGTTCACGGCCGATCATCTGGGCGACGGCGGGCTGTTCATCAGCAATGACTACGGCAAGAACTGGTACAGCCAGGCAGAGATGCGCGGCCAGTCGGTTCGCGCGCTGGCGCGGTCTGCCTCGAACCAGGATGAGCTTGTTGTGGGCACGCTCAAAGGCGTGTTCCGCAGCATGGACAACGGTGTGCACTGGCAGCAGATCAGCCCGGAAGGCAGCACCGAAATCCATGAGATTGAGTCGGTCGCGATCGATCCCTCCGATCCGAATGTGATCTATGCCGGGACCTGGCATCTGCCCTGGAAGACGACCGATGGCGGCGCGACGTGGCACAACATCAAGGAAGGCATAATCGACGACTCTGATGTGTTCTCGATCATTGTCGATCCGAAAAAACCGAATATCGTCTACGCCAGCGCCTGCTCCGGCATCTACAAGAGTTCCAATGGCGGAGATATGTTCCGCAGGGTCGAGGGCATTCCTTCGGCCGCGCGGCGCACCCGCAAACTGGAGCAGGATCCCGGACACCCTGAAACCGTTTACGCGGGAACCACGGAAGGCCTCTACCGCACCCTGGATTCGGGCGCGCAGTGGGACCGGATCACGCCGGGGAACGTCATCGTAAATGACGTTTATGTCGACCCAACCAACTCAAACCACGTTCTGATCGCGACGGATCGCGGCGGCGTCTTCCGCAGTGAAGATGGCGGCTCGACCTTTGAGACCTCCAATACCGGCTTTTCAGCGCGCCAGGTGATCGCGTTCGCGTCCGACGCCCAGCATCCGGACACCTTGTACGTGGGTGTGGTCAATGACAAAACCACCGGCGGCGTCTTTCAGAGCACGGATGGTGCGGTCCACTGGCAGCAGCAGAGCGACGGGCTCGGCGGACGCGATGTCTTCAGCCTGATCTCGCTTTCGAACGGCACACTGCTGGCCGGAACAGGGCATGGGATCTTTCGGCTAGCCGATGGAAACTGGGCCGATTCGAGTGTGCTTGAGGCGGCGTCGCCTGTAGAGAAGGCGGCTGTTTCTTCTGCACCGATTGCCCGGCCATCCGTGGTGCGGGTCAGCGCCTCGTCTCGCCAGCAGCCTGGCAAATCCGTTCATGGCTCGTCGCAAAGCCAGGTTCACAGAGCGCACAACCCGGGGAAGCCGGCGCCTTCGAGCCGTAAAGCACAAGCGACTGCAGTCCGGCGCAAGGGACACACCGTTGCCGTAAAGAGTCCTTCGCGACGGATAACTGCCGCCGGCTCCGCGAGGTTTCTCCGCGTGAGCGCCGTTCGGTCTCAGCACCCAGCCTTGCCAGTGCAGAAGCCGCATACGGCGGTCAAAGCCGCGGCCCCGAAAGCAGCGAAGTCCGGGCGCATTGACGCCGAGGTGTACGATCTGGTTCGCTCCGGAGATACGCTGTTCGCCGCGAGCGGAACGGGACTGTTACGGTCCGGAGATGACGGGCAGCACTGGGCCATGCTCAGCTCGCTTCCCTTGACTGACGTGCATTTCGTGGCGGTGCAGCCCTCCGCAACCGATCTTCCGAAGGCCATTGCGATGAAAACCACAGCGGATGCGGGGAGTACGCCAAACGCCTCTGCCACTGCCGAAGAAAAGTCCGCGCCGGCCGTGCCGGATGCAAGTGCCGCGATACAAGCCGCGGATGGGGCCGCACCTACGCTGCTCGTGGGGACACTGAACGGGATGATGCTTTCAGACGATGGAGGCATGACCTGGAACAACGTTGCTTTGCCCAAGGACCTGACGCAAGTCGGCGCGGTCTGCATTGACAGTGATAAGACCCTCTGGGTCGGAGGTCGTGAGGGCGTGTGGTTTTCGGCGGATCGCGGAGCGACCTGGAAGACGCTGCGCAACCTGTTCGTGCGCGAGGTGGATAGCATCTACTTCGACGCGAGGGGGCATCGCGTTCTCGTCACCAGTTCCAGTTCACCGAACGCGTTCAGTGTGCAACTACCCAACGAGAAGGTGACGTATTGGGATACGGGCTGGAAGCTGCGCTTTGTACGGCCGGTAGGTGGACATCTAATTGGCGCCACACTGTATGACGGTATCGTGGTGCAGCCGGAGATGGTGGATTCGCCCCTGTCAGCATCGGCGGCTGCCAAATAGCTTAAACGAGGCAGCGCAACACGCATTCCGCAGAGGCCAATCCGTGGGCCAAAACGCTCCGGCCCGCACGACCGGGGTTCGGGCTTGCCACGATACAAATCTCCTTTTGAGCTCTCAGGCTGCTAGCATGGAGTCTCTCGCGAGAGGTGAGCCATGGCCGCTGCAACGTCTGTCCCGGAGTCAACTTCCATCTCCCCAACCCGCCTGGACGCACCCTTGCTCTCGCACTGGGTGGCGGGAGCACCCCGTGAGGGTGCATCGGGTCGTTGGGCGGATGTGTACCACCCGGCGAGCGGCCGGGTGCAATCGCGTGTTCCACTGGCGGACGCTGCAGAGATCGATGCGGCTGTGCGTGCGGCGGGGGCGGCCTTTCCCGACTGGTCTGCGCAACCACCTGTGCGGAGAGCGCGGGTACTGTTTCGTTTTCGCGAGATCTTTGAGCGCCGTCTGAGCGAAGTCGCGGCCGTGATCAATCGCGAGCACGGCAAGGTGCTCTCTGACGCCAAGGGCGAGGCCCAGCGCGGCCTGGAGGTGGTGGAGTTTGCCACCGGCATACCGCAGCTGCTCAAGGGAGAGTTCACCGAGCAGGTCGGGGGCGGTGTCGATAGCTGGTCGATGCGTCAGCCGCTGGGCGTGGTCGCGGGCATTACGCCGTTCAATTTTCCGGCGATGGTGCCGATGTGGATGTTTCCGGTGGCGATCGCCTGCGGCAACACCTTTGTGCTGAAGCCGAGCGAGCGTGACCCGAGCTCGTCGCTGCTGCTCGCCGAGATGCTCAAGGAAGCCGGCCTTCCGGAGGGCGTCTTCAACGTGGTGCATGGGGACAAAATTGCCGTTGACGCGCTGCTTGCGCACCCCGACGTGCAGGCCATCAGCTTTGTGGGCTCCACACCGATTGCGGAGTACGTGTACAGCGAAGGCACGAGGCACGGCAAGCGGGTTCAGGCACTCGGCGGCGCGAAAAATCACATGATCGTCATGCCGGACGCGGACCTTGATCAAGCCGCGGATGCTCTGACGGGTGCGGCCTTCGGCTCCGCGGGCGAGCGCTGCATGGCGATCAGCATCGGCGTCGCTGTGGGCCACGGGACCGCGGAAAAGCTGATCGAAAAGCTCAAGCCGCGACTGGCTGCTCTGCGTATCGGCGAGGGTTCAGCCGACAACGCCGACCTCGGTCCGCTGGTGACGAAGCAGCACCTGGATCGGGTGACCGGGTACCTGGACATCGGAAAACAGGAAGGCGCGGAACTCGTCGTGGACGGCCGGACGGTGGCCCTGCCGCGGGGCGATGGCTTCTTCCTCGGCGCCTGCCTCTTCGATCATGTGCTTCCGGAGATGCGCATCTATCGCGAGGAAATCTTTGGGCCAGTGCTTGGCATCGTGCGCGCCAACAGCTTTGAGAAGGCGCTGCAGCTTGTGAATGAGCACGAGTTCGGCAACGGAACGGCTTTGTTCACGCGCGACGGCGATACTGCCCGCGAGTTCGCGCGGCGCGTGCAGGCCGGCATGGTCGGCATCAACGTGCCCATCCCCGTGCCGATGGCGTTTCACAGCTTCGGTGGATGGAAGCGTTCGCTCTTCGGCGATCACGCCGTGTATGGGCCTGAGGGCGTCCGTTTCTACACGCGGTTGAAGACCGTGACCGCACGCTGGCCGACGGGCATTCGCAGCGGCGTGGATACGTCCATGCCCACGTTAGGCTGAGCGGGTTACCGCACCGCCGGTGCGTAGTCTGCTGCGATATCCAAACATCAACGCGGCATAGATCGTGCCGGAAAAAAAGAAGCCGAGGAACCAGGCGTAGCTGTAGAGAAACGCCAGGCTTGGAATGAAACGTCCGATCAGCGCCGCTAGAACTCCGAGTGCAAGCGCAAAGACCGCAACCGGATTGAAGCCGCTGCGGTACTCATACACACCACCCCGGCGATAGAGCGAGTAAGTGTCGAGCTTTGTTCCGCGAATGATGAAATAGTCCGCGACCATAATGCCCGCCACCGGTCCCAGCAGGCCGGAGTAGCCGACCAGCCAACCGAAGACATAGCTGCCGAAGCTCGCCATGAGCTTCCAGGGCATCATCGCGAGGCCGAGCAGGCCGGTGATGAGACCGCCGGTGCGGAAGCTGATCACGCGCGGGGCAAGGTTTGCAAAATCATTGGAAGGCCCAACCACGTTGGCGCCGATGTTCACGTTCAACGTCGCCACAAGCAGGGCAATGAGGCCAAGAAACGCGACCAGCGGCTGATGAAAGCGGCCAAGCAGCGTCACCGGATTCCAGATCGGCTCGCCGAAGACCACCGTGGAGGCAGAGGTGACGGCGATGCCCAGAGCCGAGTACAGCACCATCGCCACTGGCAAGCCGAAGCCCTGACCGACCAACTGCGATTCCTGATTTTTTGCATAGCGCGTGAAGTCAGGAATATTCAGCGACAGCGTCGCCCAATAGCCCACCATGGCTGTTAGCGATGGAAAGAAAAAATGCAGGAAATCATGCCGGCTGGTGAATTTGCTTGGAGCTGAGAGCATCGGTCCGAAGCCGCCGGCTTTATGCAGCATGAAGCCCAGCAGCAGCAGTGACATGGCAATCATAAACGGCGCGGAAAAGCTTTGGAGAAAGCGGATCGACTCCACGCCGCGCCAGACCACGGCCATGTTCAGCGACCAGAAGCCAAGGAAGCAGACCCACAGCATCCATGGCATATGCGCGGTCTTCGGCGAAAGCACGTTGACCATCGCAAAGATCGCCTGGCCGCCGATCCAGGACTGAATGCCGAACCATCCACAGGCCACAATCGCTCGCAGAATTGCAGGGATATTCGCGCCCAGCGGACCAAACGACGCACGCACAAATACCGGGAACGGAATGCCGTACTTCGCGCCCGCATGGGCGTTGAGCAGCATGGGGATGAGCACGATGAGATTGCCGAGCAGGATGGTGAAGATGGCTTCGCGCCAGTTCATGCCGCCCGCGATCAGGCTCGCGGCCAGCATGTAGGTCGTCACCTCCATGGACATGGAGAACCACAGCGCGATGTAGTTGTAGGTCGACCATGTGCGCTGCGCCGGCGTGGCCGGTGCCAGGTCGGCGTTATAAAGGCGCGGATCGGGCGGCGATCCTTCGGCAACAGGCAGCTGCTTCGGAAAATCGCGGTTGATCCGATCCGCGGGGCCTGTCATCAGGCCAAGCCTCCTGCGTTCGCCTCGCGCTTCAGAAAACGGCCACGCCCCGTTTTGCCGAGAAATTGTCCAGGCTGCGCTGCGTTGTCGACCACAAGCTCACCGCGAGAGAAGACCTTTGCGGCGTTGCCCTTTACGAGCCAGCCTTCAAACATGTTGTAGTCGGTGGCCATGCATTGCGTTGCCGCTGAGATCGTGTATTCGGCGTTTGGATCCCAGAGAAGAATGTCGGCATCGAGGCCCACGGCGATCGCGCCTTTTTGCGCACCCATTCCAAAGATCTTCGCGGGATTTGTGCAGCAAAGTTCGACGAAGCGCTCCGGCGTAAGGCGGCCCGCGTTCACGCCGAAGTGCCAGAGAATCTGCAGGCGATTCTCAACGCCGGGACCACCATTGGGAATTTTTGTGAAGTCGCCGCGGCCAATCTCCTTCTGGTCCGCGAAGCGAAATGGACAGTGATCCGTGGAGACCACCTGCAAAGAGCCGTCGCGCAGCGCATCCCACAACGGCTGCTGATGCCTGCGCTCACGCAACGGCGGCGTGAAGACGAACTTCGCCTCGTCCCAACTCTTGCCGGGCATCTGGTCTTCGATCGAAAGCACGAGATATTGCGTGCAGGTTTCCGCGAGTGCGCGCGCGCCTCCTGCTTGCATGTGCTTCAGTTCATCTAACGCGTAGTCGTTGGAGAGATGCACGATGTATACGGCGGCGCCGGCCATATCCGCAAGTGCAATCGCGCGATGGGTCGCTTCGGCCTCGGCCTTGGGGCTGCGCGCATGAGCATGAAAATGCGGCGCCGTCTTGCCCTCCGCGATCATTTGCGCGACCACGATGTCGATCGCGCTGCCGTTCTCCGCGTGAATGCAACACAGCGCGTTGAGCGCAGCAGCCTTCTGCATCACCTTGAACATCAGGCCGTCGTCGATCATCAGCACACCGGGATAGGCCATGAAGAGCTTAAAACTGGTGATGCCCTCGGCGACCATCGCCTCCATCTCGCGCAGACCTTGCGCGCCATCTCCGGGGCCGAGATCCGTCACGGCCATGTGCAGCGAGTAGTCGATGCAGGCTTTGCCTTCGGCCTTGGCGCGCCAGATCTCCAGCGCCTCGCGCATCGTGGAGCCTTGTTTTTGCAGGGCAAAATCGATCACCGTCGTGGTGCCGCCGACAGCAGCGGCTTGGGTTCCGGTGCGGTAGTCATCGGCGGAGGTAGTGCCGCCGAACGGCATATCGAGATGCGTATGCACGTCGATGCCGCCGGGCATCACGAGCAGGCCTGTGGCATCGATCACTTGATGCCCAGCGGAATCCAGCGCCGATCCGACTGCCGCGATGCGCTCGCCTTCGATCAACACATCGGCAGGCGAAGAGTCACTCGCGTTGACTACGGTTCCATTCTTGATCAGCATTCCCATAGCTATGGACCTTGCCTCTGCCAGTCTTGTTGTCGTCCCTTTATTAGCAAATTGCCTATATCTATACAGTGTCATCTCGACCGGAGCGCAGCGTAGTGGAGAGACCTGCAGTTTGTTGCAGGTTGCTGGAGGCTTATCGCAGCGCGGAAGAAACTACAGGTCTCTCCACTACGCGAACGATAAAGCTGTTTGCTGCCACCCAAACGACGAAAAGCTGTCGTTTGGGGCCCTTCGCTCCGGTCGAGATGACACCTTTACTTCTGAATGTAATTTGCCGTTAGGGACCCGTCTCCTGTCTAGATTTTACGGTCCATTCGGATTCAAATCCGTTGGAGCATGCACACCCTCCGGCACAATGCCCAGCGCCACGCGTTCCTCCCACGTCTGTGCAGGCAGACCGTTCTCCACGCCCTCCATGGTGATGCAATCGGGTACGGGGCAAACCAGCGCGCACAGATTGCAGCCGACACAGTGGTCTTCGTCCACCCGCGGGATGCGCGACAACGGCGTGTGGTACGGACCCTCAACACCGGCGCCGTTCATGTCGAGCTTGGGTATCGGCGTCGTGCTGATGAGGCGCGCGCTTTCCGCGGCGATCATTGCCGGCGTACGCGACGTGTCCTGCGCAGGCAGCGTGCGATCGAGGTGAATGCACTGATGCGCCCCGTCCCAGCAGGCGGTATAGCAGAGCTCGCAGCCGATGCATTTGTCTTCATGAATGCGCGCGACCACCTGGTAATTGAGGTTCAGGTTTTTCCATTCGCGCATGTGCGGAAGCGACAGCCCGCGAACATCGTCCAGCGTGCGATAGCCCTTGCGGCGCATCCACGCGAGCAGGCCATCGGCCATGTCCTCCACGATGCGATAGCCGTAGTGCATGGCCGCGGTGCACACCTGCACGGTTGTGGAGCCGAGCAACATGAACTCCGCCGCATCCTGCCATGAGGCGATGCCGCCGATGCCGGACATCGGCAGCGCAGCGTTCGGATCGCTCATCACCTGCTGCACCATGTTTAGCGCGATGGGTTTCACGGCCGGTCCGCAGTAACCGCCGTGCGAGCTGTAGCCGTCCACCTTTGGCCGTGGCTCCAACGTGTCCAGATCGATGCCGGTAATGGAGTTGATCGTGTTAATCGCCGAGAGCGCATCCGCGCCGCCACGCTTGGCCGCACGCGCGGGCATGCGGATGTCGGCGATGTTCGGCGTCAGCTTCACGATGACGGGTGTGCGCGCACGCTCCTTCACCCATCCTGTGATTTGCTCGCAGTACTCCGGCACCTGTCCCACAGCGGAGCCCATGCCGCGCTCGCTCATGCCATGTGGACAGCCAAAGTTTAATTCCAGGCCGTCAGCGCCAGCGTCTTCCACGCGCGCCACGATGTCATGCCAGGCCTCGCGCGTAGATTCCACCATCAGCGAAGCGATCACAACGTGCCTGGGGTAGCGACGCTTCACCTCGGCGATCTCGCGGAGGTTGAGTTCGGTGGAACGATCGCTGATCAGCTCAATGTTGTTGAAGCCCATCATGCGCTGGCCGTTCCAATCGATGGAGTTGTAGCGCGAGCTGACGTTGGTGATGGGCGCGCCGATCGTCTTCCACACCGCGCCGCCCCAACCGGCGTCAAAGGCGCGCATGATCTGCTCGCCGCAGTTGGTGGGCGGCGCAGAGGCGAGCCAGAAGGGGTTGAGGCAATCGATGCCGGCAAACGTTGTCGCCAGCGTGGGGCTGGCGGAGCTATCGAACATCGAAGTTGTCTCCCCCGAGCCATGCGGATATAGCGATGCCCGCGCGTTTGCCGTCCGCTACTGCATCCACGACCTCGCGGCCGCCGTTGGTGCAATCGCCCCCGGCAAAGTATTTTGCATTTGAAGTCTGGCCGGTGGCTCTGTCGATAAGGATGCGGCCCCGTTCCAGCTTCGGCGCAGATTCCTGTGAAATCTCCGCAAGAAAACCGCTGTGGGTTGCCTGTCCGATGGCCAGCACAACGCAATCGACGGGAAGTTTAGTCGTGCTGCCTTTCGTTGGCGCCAGCGAACCGTCCGCGCTTGCCTCCAAGGCTTGCAGCTCAATGGCTTCTACCTGTCCGCGCCAGACAGAACGCCGCAGGCTCACGGGCTGCACATGCCACAGAAAGCGCACACCTTCCGCCTTCGCGTGCTCATATTCGAAGCGGAAGGCAGACATCTGCTCAGGCCCGCGGCGATAGATCATCGTCACCTCCCGCGCGCCCAGCCGCACCGCCGCAATGGCGGCATCGATGGCAGTATTCCCCGCACCGATGACCGCCACACGCGCGGGCGCGGCGTTCAGCTTGCCGCTCTTGTAACCGGCGATCCAATCAAGCGCATTCGTCACGCCTTTGCTGTCTTCGCCATCGATGCCCAGCTTGTGAATCGCGCCCAGGCCAATGCCCAGAAAGATCGCGTCATACAGCGACTCCAGCGTCTCCAGCGTCGCCGCGTCCACGATGGTGTTGAACTGGAACTCCACCCCAAGCTGCGATAACAGATCGATCTCCCGAAGGCTTTCATGCAACGGCAGCTTGTATTCGGCGATGGCGTAGGTATTCAGACCTCCCGGCAGTGGCCTCGCATCGAAGATCGCTGCGCGCACACCGCGCCGCCGCAGCTCCGCCGCACACGCCAGCGATGCGGGACCGGCGCCGATCAGTGCCACGCGCTTGCCTTTGTCCGCGCCGGGAGAAAACGGCAGCGGCGCTCCGCTCCCATGCAGCGAGTCCATCGCGTAACGCTGCAGACGCCCGATCTGAATGGGCTGCTTGTTGTAGCGGTGAAAAACACAGGCGCCTTCACAAAGCACCTCCACCGGGCACGCCCGTGCGCAGCTGGCGCCAAGAATGTTTGCATCGAGAATCGTGCGCGCCGAGCCTTCCAGGTTGCCGCTGGCGATCTTCTTGATGAAGCGGGGCACATCGATGTGCGTGGGACATGCCTGGGTGCAGGGCGCGTCGAAGCAGTACAGGCAGCGGTTGGCTTCAGCCAGTGCGCCGGTGTCCTCAAAGGGCGGATGAAGGTCTGGAAAACGCGCAGCGATTTCCGGCGCGGAGGGCGCCTGGGCTCGAAAGGTCGATGCGTCGCTCATGCTGTCCGGTACTCCTCGCTGAAGCGAATGAGACGCCCCGGGCCATGCCGGATCGCCTGGGGATGGAACATCCGCAATACGGCTGAAGCCTGATTATGCAACATCCGCGTGCGGCGTACGACCCTCGCGTGCCCACAGATCAACCGGTTCCCCGGCAACCCAGTGCATCGCGGACTCCGCTGCCCGGCCAAACGCCTCCGCCGCCTGTTGCAGGTGCAGCCGGCCGGTGTCCTCCTCGCGATGATGGCTGAGTCCGCGCAAAGACTGCACAAACATCATGGCCGTGGGTATGCCGCTGCGCGCTACCTCGGCGGCGTCGTGCAGCGGGCCCGAAGGCAGCTGCTCGCTGGCGCCGGTGAGCTCGCGCACAGCTTCATCGCAAAAGGCCATCAGCCTGGGATGAAAAGCTATGGGCTCGATGGACCAGATCTTCGACCAGCTGACAGTGCAGCCCTCTTCCGCGGCGAAGCGTTGGCTCGCTGCCCTTGCCTCGGTCAGCATTTCGGCCAGCACCTCCGCATCGAGATCACGCATGTCCAGGGTCGCCTCGCAGCGTCCGACCACAGCGGTCACGATGCCTGGAAATGTCTTCACGCTGCCCATCGTCGCCACCGCTTGCGGGTATTTCCGTGCAATCGGCCGAATCTCCAGCGCGAGCTTTGCGCAGGCGGCGAGCGCATCGCGGCGCACATCCATGGGGGTGGAGCCGGAGTGCGCCTCCTGCCCGTGAAAGGTGATGGCCCACCGTTCCACGCCCTTGGTTCCAGTCACGACGCCGAGCGGCTTGCCCGCGCGCTCCAGAATGGGCCCCTGTTCGATATGCAGCTCCAGGTAGGCGGCCATGTTCCTGGCCTCACTCGCCGCCTCACCGATGCGGTCGATGTCCAAGCCGCTCGCCTTCAGCGCTGCTTCCAGAGTGGTGCCCTCGCGGTCCGTACGACCACGGTCGGCCGCGATGGAGTGGGTGCCCGCAAAGGCGGACGACCCGAAGAGGCTGCGCCCAAAGCGCGCGCCTTCCTCGTCCGCCCAGTCCACCAGGCGAATTGTGCAGGGCGGGCGGCCGTTGTGCCGCTTCGCCAGCGCCTTCATCACCTCAAGCGCCGTCAATACGCCAAGACAGCCATCCAGCCAGCCACCGTTCGGCACCGAATCAAGATGGCTGCCCAGCACAACCGAGCGCTCGGACGCGCCCGGCAGCGTCACCCAGAAGTTGCCGGCTGCGTCGTGATGCTGCTCTACCGGCAAGTCGCGCAGCTTCTCACGGAACCATGTTCGCGCCTGCAGCCATACCGGCGACCACGCCAGCCTTTGGGCCCCATGCTCATCCCCGGTCAGCGTTCGCAACTCGTCCAGGTGCTCTAACAAAGCGGAAGCGTCGATCATTTCCAAAGCTCACGCCTTTACACCGCGAATGTCAAATGGTTGATATCAAAAAGCGAATCGGGGTAAGAAGCGCAGGCCCGGGCAACACTTCTCCCTCCATGCATCAATCCAATGCGCTAGCCGATGCTTACACCGGCTATTTACTTAGGCAGGGAAGGATGTGCGGCGGTGCTCTCCATTGTGTGGAGTTCTTTTTTGATTGCGTTCAGCGCTTTATTGCCGCTGATTAATCCACTGGGGTCAGCCCTGGTCTTCCTCGGGCTGGTTGGCGAGGCTCCGCCCGCGGTGTTCCGCTCGCTGGCCCGCAGGATCGCACTGAATAACGTCATCTTTCTGGCGGTGTTCGAGCTGCTCGGCTCGGCGATCCTGAACTTCTTCGGAATTTCCCTGCCGATCGTGCAGGTCTCGGGAGGCATCGTCATCGCGGCCATCGGTTGGTCGGTGTTGAACGAGAAGGACTCCGAAGCGAGCGTACGCGACAAGCGGGAGGAGGTACAGCTGACCGGAGCCGCGAGCATCCGCAGCCTGGAGCAGAAGGCCTTTTATCCGTTCACATTTCCTGTCACCTCTGGGCCAGGCACGCTGGTTGTTCTGCTGACGCTCAGCGCCCGCGCTTCGGGCGGCGGCGTATCTCAGAATGTATTGGCGCATTTAGGTTTATTCCTTGCCGTAATCCTGCTCAGTGGCCTGGTTTTCGTCTGCTATGCGTATGCGCCGCGAATTACAAAGGCGATTTCGCCCGCGACAGCGCATGGCATTCTAAGAGTTGTCGCATTCATTCTGCTTTGTATCGGGGTACAGATTGCCTGGAACGGCTTCGCTGTGCTGTTCGCGGCGGTACTCCAGCGATAACGTCTCGTCCCGACTCAACGTGGAAACCAGGCCGGACTGCGGAAATCCTGTTTCCTTTCTTCCGGACCTAAGCGCAACGAACGTGCCTGAAACTACTGGATACTTTGGGAGACCACGGGGTTACCAAAGATAAGACGATCTCTCAAACGAGCTGTAGTACGCTGCCGGTACATCGCACAAGGAGCTTTTTTATGAGGCTACGGTTCTTCATGGCCGCCGCTATTCCGGCCGCCAGATTCGCTGCTTTTGCCCCCGGAGGTCAGAGCCATGCGGGGAGCCGATAGCATCATGAACGTTAAGCTCGATCTCTGCAAATGCACACTGCCGAAGCCTGCTCGCCTGAATCGAGTGGGGCTGATCGACATGGTCTTCGGCTGCTTTGGACGGTACCCATGGGTATGCCGCAGCTGCGGTGCGCGGCGTTATCGCAGTGAGCGCAGCCGCAGGAAGAGCAGCCTGAGTTAAGGGGCCGTATCGACGCATTCCCAAGGGCACACCTTCAGCCGGCCGCGGCTCACCGCAGCCGCGGCCGACAGCTAATTGGGGTTGTCGCTTTGTGGTGATTAACGCTTAGTGGCTATCGCCGTCGTGGTCAACATCGCCGCCGCTCGCGGCGCTCTTCTGAGCGGAAGAACTCAAGGTGACCGTATCCGCGGGGACAGAGGCGTGGGTTGGCGCCGCTTGCGTGGCAGAAGGTTTTGCCGGGAGTTCTGGTTGTGAGACGGAAAGGCTATTCGAGATGGAACTGATCATTGTTTTTCTCCTGCTCCCTTTATCGGCAGCAATGGGAGAAACTATAGGAAGGGAGCGAACTTTTTCCGGGTAAACCGGCTGCAGGCGCTCCCAAAGATTCCAGAGGGTGGAAATGGAAGTTGAATTCGCAACAAACAGCAGCGCTGCCGGGCTTCTTCTGGATGAACACATCGAACGGCATCCGTCGTTGCCCCCGGAAGCTGTCCTGAAGGCGGATTTGCTGCGGCGTGGACTTTCTTTCGCGCCAGATGCGCTGGTGGACGCCAGTGCCGCGGAGCAGCATCAGCCCAAGTCCTACTTTATTTTTTCGTTCAACATGGTGCATCAGGCGGATCTTGATGCAACGCAGCAGTGGAAGACCCCTGAGGAGATTGCCCTTACGGGAGGCCGGCTGAACCTGCGGCGCACGATTGTCTCGGTTCGCCTGAACCCGGCGTCGCCCTACAAGGTCGTGCTGCACGAAGGCGAGCGCTGGTTGACCGTGGAGGGCGAGCTGCTGGCCCAGGTAACGCTGCCGCCCATGCCCGCACACTACGGTGCCCGCCTGCCGGACGGCAAATCGGCCGCGGAGATCGCGCCCACCATTGAATGGGGTTACCTGATTTATCTGACAATCTTTCGCATCTGCCAGTACTTCGGCGAGAAGGAGGAGTGCCAGTTCTGCGATATCAACCATAATTTCCGGGAGCAGATCGCGGCCAAGCGACCCTACACCGGCGTGAAAAATGTAGACGACATCCTCGCCGCACTCGAATTTATCGCCGCCAGCAACAGCCCTGCAAAGGCATACACCCTTACTGGCGGCAGCATCACCTCCACGCTGGCGGGCAAGACCGAGGTTGACTTCTACACGGAGTACGTTGAGGCCATCGAACGCCGCTTTCCCGATCGCTGGATCGGCAAGGTCGTGACGCAGGCGTGGCCAAAGGCGGATGTCGCCCGGCTGAAGGCTGCCGGGGCCAAGATCTACCACCCCAACTATGAGGTGTGGGACCCGGAGCTCTTCGCCGCGTATTCGCCGGGGAAGAATCGCTATATTGGGCGCGACGAGTGGATCAAGCGGGTTGTCGAGGCAGCGGAGGTCTTCGAGCCCTCGCGCGTGATCCCGAATTTTGTCGGGGGCATTGAAATGGCGAAGCCCTATGGCTTTACCGATGTCGAAAAAGCGGTCGCGTCGACGCGCGAGGGGTTGCGGTTTTTCATGTCTCACGGGGTGGTTCCACGCTTCACCACGTGGTGTCCGGAGCCCACGACGCCGCTCGGCAAGCTCAACCCCGACGGCGCTTCGCTGGAGTATCACCTCCGCCTTCTGGAGGTCTACCGCGATACGCTGGCCAGCTTCAAACTCGCTCCGCCACCCGGCTATGGAGAGCCTGGACCTGGAAAAGCTGTGTTTTCTGTAAGCCCGTTTATGGATGTACTGCCGTCCGGCGATACGCAAACCGTTGCAGCCTGAGGTTTATAGCAAATTACCTCCACCTATACAGTGTCATCTCGACCGGAGCGCAGCGTAGCGGAGAGACCTGCAGTTGGTTGTGGGTGCTGGAGGTTTCCGCAGCGGCAAAGAAACTGCGGGTCTCTCCACTACGCGAACGATGAAGCTGTACGCTGCCACCCAAACGACGAAGACCTGTCGTTTGGGACCCGGCGCTCCGGTCGAGATGACACCTTTATCATTGAACGCAATTTTGCTCTAAACGGCTTGCGCTGTTCCTGCGCCAAGGGACACATGGCGATAGGCCGGATGGAAGCCAAGCTGCTCGGCTACCTTAAGAAGCCGCGCAAAATCGAGGCTGATCGTGGCTCCTGCCTTTTGCGTGACTTCATCTTCGATCGGCAGATCGAAATCGTCAGCGCCGTAGGTGAGCGCCTCGATCGCGCGTTCATTTTGAGTCAATACCGAGGTTCGAACGTGTGCGATGTTGTCGAGATAAATACGGCTCAGCGCAAGATGACGCAGATACTCGTTGGTGCCGATCTCGATGCCGCCAATCTGCGTGAAATAGGGCTTGTACGTCCAGCATAAAAAGCTGGCCAGACCGTGGGTTTCATCCTGAAACTTGCGAGTCCGCTCCAGATGTTCGAGGCGCTCGTCCAGGGTCTCGTCGAAGCCGATCACCATTGTGGCCGTGGTCTTCAAACCCGCAGTGACGATAGCCCGCTGTGCCTCGAAATACTGCGCCACGGTGTACTTGAACTTACTGTGCCGTTTGCGGAAGGCCTCTGTCAGGATCTCTGAACCGCCGCCGGTGATCCAGCGCACGCCGGCATCTTGGAAGCGCTGGGCTGCTTCGGCGTAGCTTATGCGCGCGTGATCGGCAAGATACATAAATTCCGCGATGGTAAGCGCGTAAAATTCCAGGCGGTCCCCGTAGCGCTCACGGATGCCGCGGAAGAGGTCACAGTAATAGCTCAGGGGCAGATGCGGGTTGAAGCCGCCGTTGAAGGCAGCCAGATCTCCACCGAGCGCCTGAAGCTCATCCAGCTTTGCGAAAACCTCCTCCTGCGCCATCACGTAGCCGCCCTCCTGTCCCGGCAGCCGGTAAAAGGCGCAGTAGTCACATTGGGCTACGCAGACGTTGGTGTAATTGATGATGCGCATGATCATGTACGTGCAGTCGTGCGCACGATGATAGCGCCCGCGTACCTGCATCGCGAGATCCTGCAGTTGAGCGTTTGAGGCGTTGAGCCATAGCCAGCGGGCTTGGTCAGCGCCGATGCGTTCACCAGCTCTCACCATTCCCTGAATCGAATCGAATGTGAGTGCGCTGGCCATGTCTCCATTGTAAAGAGTCTCTGCGCAAGCGGCTTTCTTTCCATGACGCGGCTGCCATCTTGCCTTCTAGGCGGCTTTTCTAGTGTTGATGGCCTTTGCTGGAGGTTGGGGTGGTGGCCAGAGACGGGATCGAACCGCCGACGCCGGCCTTTTCAGGGCTGCCGGACAATGCAGCTAAGTAGCCTGGAATCAGCGGATCTGATTGAAGGGAATAGGTTTAGAGAAAAGTCAGGTGGGACTGATTAGGACGATTTGTGCTGTTCTAGGCTGGACATTGTTCGCGTATTGTTCGCGCTGAGGCTCTTCTTCACCAGCACCTTGCCCGCTGCTCCCAGCGCCACTAGGTGAAAGGTCTTCTTGCCCAGGTCAATGCCAATCGAGTGTATCTGCATGTCGATGATCCTCCTGTCAAAGCCTGCTCCCAGCGATCCTCGGCTGAAAATTACGAAGTAAGCGGCGGACCATCTCATTAGCGCGCTTGAGGGTTTCCAGGGCGGCCCGCTCGCGCCGAATCACTTACACAATGCGACTGTCGGCACCGTCTCCGTCGGAGGTTCAGGTGCTTCGGTGACAGGCCACGTCGAGGTAGGCGCGTTCGTGGCAAAGCAGACTCTCGGCTGGAGTTGCCCCTTCAACGCCGCCCCGTAATCGCGATCAGCGGATCGCTTTCGGAGCCGTCCCTCAGCACCTCTGTGCTGATATCGTGAAAGCCAGCGCGCTCAAGATAGAGGCGCACCAGGGCGGCATGTCCGTGAGCGTCGATGGCCCGCCAGATCGCCACCGCCTTGGTCGGGAAGCAGCGGTTGGAGAAGCTGACGATGAAGGGCGCGTTCGGCCGCAGAACCCGCAAAATCTCAGAGAAGACCTCCAAGGGACGCTGTAGGTACTGGACGCCGACACAGCACAGGCAGGCATCACAGCTGTCGCGCTCTAGCGGCAGGATGGGATTGCGGTTTAGGTCCTGCACGAAACTCCGGCTCAGCCGGGGATTGGTCCTGAGCTCCTCGGCGTTCATGCCTTGGCCGATCACCTCGGTGAAGGCCACCTCTGGCGGCAGGTGGCTCACCCAGCTCGACATGAGATCCAGCAGCACGCCCCCAGGCGGCAGGGTTGCTCGGTAATAGGCGGTCAGCGCCTGCGTCGCCGCCTCGTCGATGTGAGTGACCAGCCGGGCAGGCGCGTAGAAGTCGGCGTCATCGCCGCTATCCTCCTTGAGGAAGGCGCTGGGCGGTAGCTCAGGCAGGCGATCGATCATCCCTGCCATTGTCTGTCCTCCCTCATAGATCGCCTTTCCTGCACTCGATTATCTTCCCCGACGCGGCGATGTGTTCAGTTCCCGAAAGACGCCCTCCGTGGAAGCGATCGGGCCGTTGCTGACGGTACTGCGACTAGGTGCTTAGTCCCGGCATTGAAGGGTGCATACAACGCATCCGCTGTGGGGCGGAGCAGTTTTGATAACGGGAGGAGGCGCTAATTGACCGAAAGGCATGGACATGATGATTGTCGCTCGTGCCGTTGTGAAAAGGCTTTACGCTCTTCATGATTACGGTCCCACTGGCTTGCACCGGAACGCCTCCACGAGCTGCTACTTATCTGCCTTCCGGCACAACTTTGCGCAGGAGCGGCGGAAATCGCGGACCCCGAGACGGGATACTGATTCCTGAGCCGACTCGGTGACCAGAGCCCAGACGACTCGATCACTCAAATTCTCCCTCGACCTTGCCTCCGTTGATGCGGATCGCAGCAGCAGGCCCTTCATTGATCTTCGCGGCAGTCTGTCAGGGATTGATGCCCTGCTTTACCCACAATGAATAACAGCGGTGCGGATGCGGCCATCCGTGTCGCGAAGGTCAACGCTCGAAGGCATGACTGTAAGCAGGAATGACAGCAACTTGTCTAACCCGTCTAAAATAGATCTGATTCAGCATGGTTCGCATTCGTCGCAAGGAGCAGGTTGATGGCGGGCGGGAAGAAGAGTCATGAAGCGAGCGCGTCGGCGACAGGCTATCTGTATCAATGTCGCATTGCCTTGCTGATGGCGCTCCGAGTGATCCCCTTCAATATAAACCAAGAGATCTCAGTTGAACGCTTTGACGACGTTGCATTTGATAGCACCGGCACGCCCTCGGAACTCATCCAGACAAAGCACCACATCGAAAAGAGCGGAAGCCTCACGGATGCGAGCAGCGATCTCTGGAAGACCCTCCTAATCTGGTTAAAGGCGGTCAAGGCGGATGGGCAGCTACCGTTCAGGATGAAGTTTTTACTAATGACAACAGGAAGCGCACCCGATGGCTCGGCGGCGTCTTACCTGCGGGCTATTGCGAATGAACGCAGCGAGGAGGAAGCCGACAAACTCTTGGCTGCAACTGCCTCGACCTCGACGAACGTGGATCACGCCGAAGCCTACGAGACTTACAATCGGCTGTCCCAAGAAGTTCGTCTCAGCCTGTTACGTTCGATCACGATCTTGGATTATGCACCGAATATCATCGATGTCGTCGACGAGATCCAAAAAGCTTCGTACATGGCGGCCCCAAAGACCCAGGTCGCCAATTTCGTAGAACGATTGGAGGGCTGGTGGTTCGGACGAGTCATCGATGGCTTGGTCAACAAAAAATCGATCCCGCTGATCGCGCTCGATCAACGCATCGACGAATTACGCGAGGAGTTTCAGCGAAAGGCCCTCCCCGTGGATGTGAAAGGAAGCCACCCCAGTCCGGAGGTCGTCGCTGATTTGGACAAGCGTCCCTTCGTGCAGCAACTGCGGCGGATAAAGATCGGCACGCAGCGGATCGAACTCGCCATTCGGGACTACTACCGCGCGTATGAGCAGCGTTCTCGCTGGACGCGCCAAGAGCTTTTGGTAGATGGCGAACTTGAGCGTTATGAAGAAGACCTGAAGGAAGCGTGGGAGCCGCGGTTTTTCACGCTGCTGGATACTTTGCCAACGCCCTGTGCTACCGAGATGAAGATTTCGGGCGGCCAAAAGATCTTCCAATGGGTTGAACAGGATGCAGATTTTCCGCTACGGACGGTACGCGAACGGTTCTTGACACATGGAAGCTTTCAGATACTCGCGAATCGGAAGGCGGTAGGTTGGCACCCAGACTTCAAGGAACCGGAGAAGGTAGATGATCCCGAGAAGGATAAGGAATGAGGAAATGGAGCGATCGGGTCGTCGAAGAAGCGAACCTCTTGAATCCTGCTTTCGGCGCGGTTCTTCTTGCCGAGGCAGTTGCACACTACGATGACAAGGCTCATCACGGTTTGCCGTTCGCGTTAGCCTTCCTCGTGCTGCCGATCATCTTGCACGAGAAAACACGCCGGTCTCTACCCAGAACCACACTGACGGCGATCTTGCCCTGGATGCAGGAACATCGGGAAAGCCTAGTTGACTTCTCCGAACGGGTGCGACAGATGCAGGGCGTCAGCCGCGAGGCGCTCCTCTTTGGATTACAGACGGAGGTCTTGCGCATCGATGAACAGAGCCTCGTAAAGACCGGCAGCCGCCGTAGGACCGTAACGAACAAACGTGCGCCATACTTCACTGATGAAGTGAACGAGTGCGTAGAACGATGCGGGTTTCTGGGCCGGTGGTTCGCGGCTGCGGGCCCAATCGCCAACATATTTTCTGCCTGGAGTATCGCGCCGTGAGCCTTCAAATCCGTAAAATCGTTCTTTACAGCAAACAAGGCATGATTCGGGAGCTGCCCTTCAAGCTCGGCCGCCTAAACATCATCACGGGAGCATCGAAGACCGGTAAGTCTGCCATCGTCGATATCGTCGACTACTGCACCGGCAGGGGCGAGTGCTTAGTACCCGATGGCAAGATCCGGGAGCATGTCGCGTGGTACGCCGTGTTGTTCCAACTTGGCGAGGGAGAAATTTTTGTCGCGCGGCGCAATCCCGACGTCGGCGATAAGACTAATCCCGAAGTTTATTTGCTTCGTGGCTCGTCGATCGAGACACCTCCAATAGAGGAGCTGGTCAAGAACACCACTGTGGACGGCCTTGAGAAGTTTCTCGGCGGCGCACTCGGAATCAGCGAGAACGAGCATCGCCCGGTTGGCTTCACGCGGCCTCCCTTGGAGGCTACGTTCCGCCATGCGCTATTACTGTGTGTGCAGGATCAGAACGATATCGACAGCAAGCAGCGGCTCTTTCACCGGCAGGGAGAAGATTTTATGGGAACTGCCATCAAAGACACGCTGCCGTACTTCCTTGGCGCTTTCGACGAACACCACCTCCTAAAACAATCGCAATTGGATCAGGCGCGGCGCGAGCTACGAGTGTTGGAGCGCGAACTGCGTGACGTTGAAGCAGTCGACACGAGTACGTTTCCGCGCGCTCGCGCGTTGATGGACGAGGCTAAGGCCGTTGGTCTATTGGACGACCGAACGCCGGCGAGTACCTATGAGGCCATTCTGATGGTTCTCCACCGCGTCGCAGAGGAGTCCAGGTGGCAAGACGACATGGTGATCTCGGATGAAGCGGAGCTGCTAGCGCAGATGCGTGCTGAACGCCAAGGACTGCGTACCGAGCTTGAGCAAATCAATGCGGAGCTCCGTTCGACCCGAAACTTCACGACGGAAACCCGCGGATTCGAGCGCGAGGTGAAGGAGCAACGTGCCCGGCTGAGTTCCGTTGGCTTGATCGCCCGCGAGAATGCGGAACATGCTGAATGCCCGGTGTGTCGTAGCCAACTCGCAGAACCCGTCCCTACTGCACAGCAGATTGACCAGGCGCTGCAATCGCTGAGCCAGCAGCTTGAGGCCGTCGAGGCGGAGAATCCGCGCCTGTTGCAACGGTTAGCAAGTCTGGAGCAGCAAGCGGCTCTGGTGCAGGAGCGGCTGCAAGAAAACCAGCGACGCATTGCTGCGCGCGTCGTGAGAATGAACTCATGAAGAGCCAGCAGGACACCTACGTACTTCAGGCGAGAACTATTGGCAAGATCACACAGTATGTCGAATCCGTGAATTCCGCAGATACCAGCAGTTCATTACGGTCTAAGGTGGAGATCGCACGAAACCGTGTCGCCGTTCTGGAACAGGAACTTGACCCAGAAGCGGCCGAGGAGCGGCTGGCTACATTCCTCAACCTCGTTGCGCGCTACATGACCGACTACTCTGAGCGGCTCGATTTGGAGCATCGCGGAAGTCAGTTGCGCTTGGACCTACGCCAGCTCACTGTCGTTGCGGATACGGTGAACGGTCCGGTTCCGTTGTCGCGCATGGGGAGCGGTGAGAACTGGGTCGGTTACCATGTGCTGGCTCATCTAGCGTTGCACAAGTGGTTTCGTCAGAAGGAAAGACCTGTGCCTAGCTTCCTTTTCTTGGACCAGCCATCGCAGGCACATTACCCTCCCGAGAACGACGCAGAAGGTGCGATTGAAGGATTGAAGGACGAAGATCAAACTGCCGTTATGGATCTCTTCAAGCTCATCTTTGACGCCGCGGTCGAGATGGCGCCGGGTATGCAGATTATCGTTACCGATCACGCCGACTTGAAGACTGACTGGTTCGCTGAAAGCGTCATCGCCCGATGGCGTGGTCGCGATAAACTAGTTCCAGAGTCATGGTACGCCTGATAATCTTCGAAGGTGACATAGCATTCTTCGGTTCTTGCTAGATTCAAGGGCTGGAGGACCGTTCCGGCCTATGACCAATGATGAGAAACCCTTGACTAGGGTGTGCAATCTTCGCCAAACTGTCGCTCCTGCGCTCAATGACAGCACCATCTCAAGTACGGAGAGGGCGCATCCGCGTAAGTCGCTATGGCACTTTCCCTACGACCGCGGCTTCTAGGGCATCGGGCAGCCGGTAGAGCCGGGTCTTCTTTGCTGGATTTGCAATAACCAGGAAACCCTCCTCTACCCATCGTTGGCACAGTGCCGCCGCATTCCTCTGCTGGAAGCCAAAGAGAGCAGCGATGTCCTTCGCCGTCACGTCACGCGAAGTATCAAATAACGTGAGCGCTTTCCTCTGCTTCGCGTCCAGCTTCCTAAGCAGCTGTGAACGATCAGCAGCACCTGTCTCGGCTTCACGTCTCGCTTGTGCCTGGACCTTTTCAAAGGACTTCGCCATGCCTTCGATGAAGTAGGCCATCCACCCAGTGATGTCCGCTTCGGCCCGTCCCAGATGGTAGTTGTGCGACGGCCCTACTGAAAGGGCTTCGTAGTAGGACTTCAGATCACGCGCATAGTACTCTTCAAGCGCGTAGACGCCTCGCAGTCCATACCCGCCGAGATGCAGGATAAGCGTCGTCAGCAGTCGCGCTGTGCGGCCATTCCCGTCGTAGTACGGATGGATCGTTGCGTACTGATAATGTGTGATCGCGGCACGCAAGGGAACCGGCAATTCGTCTTCCTTGTTGATCCAAACCACCATTTCGGCCATCAGCGTAGGAACCGCGGTCGCTTCCGGAGGCATGTAAACAATCCGATTGGTGCGGCTGTCCCGGATCACATTCTGCTCTGTCCGGTATGGAGTTGGCCTCCCTGTGACCTTGCCTCCCCCCATCACTAGAGCGTGGAGCTTCTTGATGGTTTGTTCCGTGACTTTCCCGTTTGCATGAGTAAGCCGTTCCACTTCGTCAAGGGCAGCATAGTAGCCCCTCACCTCCTGCTCATCACGTTCCCGGCCCGCGAAGTGCTGATCCTCGCTAATCACCTTTGCGACCTGTTCTTGGGTAAGCAGATTGCCTTCGATCATGGTCGAGTAATGCGTCGAGTACAGCCTAGCTGTCTCGCGGAGATTTGCGAGAAGGCGCGGCGTAATCGGCAGAGAATCAATAATGTGCTTGGCCGCTTCTATGCGGACCAGAT
The DNA here is from genome assembly GCA_965276885.1 of Granulicella sp. Taxonomy (GTDB): domain Bacteria; phylum Acidobacteriota; class Terriglobia; order Terriglobales; family Acidobacteriaceae; genus Granulicella. Next base: position 1,780,343 of record OZ255702.1, read on the forward strand.
CACGAGCGATTGCCGGCGTGATGTTAAATGTAGGCTGCATCTAACCCTCCTGCCTGCCACTCTGCTCAATCCTCAAGCGATGAAACTGCAGTCACTCCGTCTTTATTTTACCGTTACTGTGCTGATAACGCCTCAGTTTTCCGCTTAGAGACGTAGCTAATCTGATTGAGCCTCGCTGCGTTCACTCTCGAATTCCACGCCATCCGATCCCGGCAGCACGGGTGATCGCGCAGTTTAGGAAGCTGCACCAAACTTAGTGCAAGGTGGAATCCTCACCCTGGGATGCGCTACATTGAACTACCTGGAGCGAAGATAAGGCGAATATAAATGAATTCACAAGCAGCTGTACTTAGACGGGAGATCGAAGCGAAGCTGGCCCACCGAATACCGGGAGCGCTCTCTCCCATTGCGCAGCAGGCACCACGATTGCATCCGACCGGAAACGCGCGTTTGGACGTTCTACTGGATGGCGGTCTGCCTTTCGGCTCGATCTGCGAGGCAACAGGCACCGACGGTTCCGGCCGAAGTTCAATCGCCCTGTCTGCGCTTGCAAGTGCCTCCTGCGAGGGTGCTTGCGCATATATCGATGTCAGCGATGCCCTGTCCCCACGAAGCGCAGCAGCCGCGGGCGTGCAATTACGCAACCTTCTCTGGATCAGGTTTGCCGAGAAATGTCAGAGCGCGACACCGAAATCGACGGCGAATGCAGTAGCGCAGGAAGGGGATACCCGACGAGAGCAGCGGCAATTGGCGCAGAGGCATTGCGGCATCTTGCACCCGCGTGGCGAGATCAAGGATCTGGTGCCGGCGCTGGAGCAGATGCTTTTCCACAAAGAAGAACGGCGCCGACGCAAGATGGAAGGCACGCCGGGCTACCCCAATCAGCCGCTCGGGTTGCATACCGCTTCGCAAGGTCAGGTGGAATGGGAACGCTTCAACATCCGGCGGGTCGACGAGTGCGATCCACTGCGCCAAGCGGACCGGATGGCAGCGCAGGCCGCTCGCCAGCGTGCGGCCTTTCACGCCAGCCATCAATCGGAGAGGACCCGAGAGCAGAAGCCATGGGCGCGGCTGGACCGTGCGCTGCGCGCGACCGATCAAGTACTCCAGTCGGGCGGCTTCCGGATTGTTGTCCTGGACCTCGCATCCGTACCTGCGGAGCAGGCGTTGCGTATCCAGTCGGCGACTTGGTGGCATTTCCAGAAGGCCGCGCAATTGGGTGATGCGATTCTTCTTCTGCTCACAAGAGAGCCTTGCGCCCGCTCGACTGCGGCGTGCGTGCTGGAGTGTGTGTCCGAGGCGGAACCAGTCGTGCAAGGTGTACTTGCAGGCATGACGCGATTGGCGCAGATCTCCCGGCAGAGAAGCGGGCCAGCCTTCGGCAAGAAGGCACCAGGGCGGGTAACAAGCTGGGACGCGAGCCCACTCTGGATGCAAGCGGCGGGGAGGTAGTGTGTCCTATGCAGCCGTCCACATCCCGGAATTCCCAATAAGCGCTTGGAAGCGCAGGCTCGGTGAGCACTCGCAGCCATTGGTTCTGCTCGACGGTGTAGCACCTCAAGACAAAGTTGCTTCGCGGTGCGAAAAAGCTCGAAAGTCCGGCGTTCAGCATGGCATGTCAAAGGTGCAAGCCCAAACAGTATGTGACGCTCTGTTCCGGCCCCGCGATCTGGCGGAGGAGCGAGGTGCGTTTACCGCCGCATGCAAAATTGTAGAGGGCTTCACGCCGCGGCTGGAGGCCATCGCTTCACCCGCGAACTCCTATCGCGGAGCGCAACACCTCTCTTTACTGATGCTGCTCGAAAGCTCCGGCATGGAAACGCTCTTTGAAACGACCGAAAACTATGCTCGCAAATTGCATGAAGAACTGGCCGGCGATGGCTTTCCTGCTGGAGTCGGTACCGCTCGAAATGCAGAAGCCGCGCTGATGCTGGCCCGGAGTACTCACCGCATCGTCATTGCAGATGACGGCAACGTTCGCGCTAAACTTGGGCCGCTGCCAGTCACGCTGCTCCCGTGCGACTCCCGAATGCTGGCCATACTGTCACGATGGGGCATTCGCACATTGGGCCAGTTGGCCGCGCTTCCCGACACCGCACTTGTGAGCCGGCTAGGACAACAGGGCCGGCGCATGCAGTCCCTAGCCCGTGGCGAAGCAGACCATCTGCTTATTCCCGAAGAAGAAGCATTCACTCTCGCGGTAACGACTGCGCTCGACAGTCCTGTGGAGGTATTGGACTCACTTCTGTTTGTTCTCTCACCCATGCTGGAAACGATTCTTACCCAAGCGATGGAACGAGCTTATGCGATCCGTTCGCTCCAACTAACGCTGTTACTCGAACGCGGAGAACCGCACGCCATCGGCATCCGCCCTGCTATGCCGTCGCAGAATCGCGAAGCCTTCCTGAAGCTGCTCAATCTGGAGCTGCAGGCGAAGCCGCCACCAGCAGGCGTGCTCACGGTGACGCTCGAGGCAGAGCCGTCCCACCCGCAGACCGCCCAACGCGGTTTGTTTCAAGCGCAGTTCCCGGAGCCTGACAAACTGGACCTGCTACTCGCCCGACTGCGGTCGATTGCGGGGGAAGAGAATGTCGGTTCGCCAACTCTCGAGAACAGTCATCGCGAGGACGCGTTCACGGTCTCTCCGTTTAATCCTCAACTCGCACATACGACGGAGGAGGCAAGTCAGCCTTCGCGCGTTGCCATGCGAGTGTTCCGACCGCCGCAAGCGGTTCGCGTAACTTGCTCGGACAATCAACCACGCATGTTGTTCTGGCAGGGGACCCGGATTTCAGTCCAGGCCTGCGCCGGTCCATGGCACTCGTCAGGGTCGTGGTGGGACAGCAACTCGTGGGAAGACGATCTCTGGGATATTGTAACAACGCAGCCTAGGCAAGCGCTGCGCTTGCGGCAGGACCTCGCCTCGAAAGTCTGGTTCGTAGTGGGTCTCTATGACTGATCGCTACGTGGAACTGCACGCCCGGTCCGCCTTTTCATTTCTCGAAGGTGCTTCGCTGCCTGAAGCAATGACACAGCAGGCGGCCAACCTTGAGCTTCCCGGACTAGCCATCCTGGATCGGGACGGCTTATACGGCTCGCCGCGGTTGTACACAACAGCGAGGAAGCTGGGGCTCCGCTCGCACATAGGCGCTGAGATCTCTGTCGATGGCTTCGGTCAGCAACGCCTGCCTCCCTTCTGGCAGCCCCACACGATCCCGAGTCGTCCGGTACGGCTTTCTTTGCTTTGCGAGTCGCAAACTGGCTACAAGAACCTCTCGCTGCTGATCTCCAGTTACAAGCTCGCCCAAAGAGGCAAGGGTGATGGAGTGGCTCCCTTCCTGAGCGTGCAACAGCACGTGGAAGGCTTGGTCTGCCTGACAGGGGGAGACGAGGGACCGCTTGCAGCAGCGCTGGACCGCGGAGGCCTGGAAGAAGGACGTAAAGCACTTGCACATTTGGTCGAGACCTTTGAAAAGCACAATGTTTATGTCGAACTGCAGCGTCACGGCATTTGTGAACCAGAGGCTCGCAACCAGGCTCTCATCTCACTGGCGCGGGAGTTCCAGCTTCCTCTGCTCGCGACCAATGGCGTCAGCATGGCAACCGAGTTCGAGCGCGAAGTGCTTGACGTACTGACAACAATTCGGCACGGCTGCTCGCTTGACGAAGCCGGCTTCCTGCTGCAGCAGAACAGCAAACGGCACATGCGTTCAGCAAAGGAGATGCGCGTTCTCTTCCGCGACGTCCCCGGAGCGATTGCCAATACAGTTGCGTTGTCTGATCGGCTGAGTTTTCAAATGAAAGATATGGGGTACGAGTTCCCGCACTATCCCATTCCGAATGACGAGAGCATGGACAGCTTTCTGCGCAAACGGACTCTCGAAGGTGTTGCACGAAGATACGGCGTAAAAAGCAGCGCAAAGCTTCGCTCCCGCGCACACCAGCAAGTCGACAAAGAGCTCGCGCTCATCGCGAAGCTCGGCCTCGCGGGTTATTTCTTGATCGTGTGGGACATTATCGAATTCTGCCGTAAACACGGCATCCTGGTGCAGGGTCGCGGCTCGGCTGCCAACTCCGCGGTCTGCTACTCGCTCGGCATCACCGCGGTTGATCCAGTCGGCATGGAGCTTCTCTTCGAACGGTTTCTGTCCGAGGTGCGTGGCGAGTGGCCCGACATCGACCTGGATTTGCCTTCTGGCGATGACCGCGAGCGTGCCATCCAGTACGTCTACGAGCGCTATGGTCAGCTTGGTGCCGCCATGTGCGCGAACGTAATTACCTACCGCGGCCGCTCCGCTGCACGCGAGGTCGGCAAGTCGCTCGGCTTTGACGCTGACATGCAGAATCGGCTTACGCGGCCGGTTGGTGCTTATGAATGGAAGGGACCAACCGACACCATGGAGCATCACTTCCGCCAAGCCGGGTTCGATCTCAACCATCCCCGCATCGCAAAGTGTCTCGAACTAACGGTCCGCATGCTCGACCTGCCGCGGCACCTGGGTCAGCACTCGGGCGGCATGATCATCGCCCAAGGGCAGCTTGCCTCTGTCGTGCCCATCGAACCAGCCAGCATGCCGGGCCGCAACGTCGTCCAGTGGGACAAGGAAGACTGCGCTGACATGGGCCTGATCAAGGTCGACCTACTCGGGCTCGGGATGATTGCTGTGCTCAAGGAATGCACCGAACTGATCCCGCACTACTACGGAAAACAAGTCGACATTGCTCAGATCCCTCACGACGATTCGGAGGTCTACGACATGCTAAAGGCCGCGGACACGATCGGATTATTTCAGGTGGAAAGCCGGGCACAGATGGCTTCGCTTCCACGCAACAGACCCAGCAAGTTCTCCGACATTGTGGCGCAGGTAGCGTTGATTCGGCCCGGCCCAATCCAAGGTGGCGCGGTAAATCCCTACTTGGAACGTCGTAAAGACGCGCGGAAAATCCGCTATCCCCATCCGCTGCTTGAGCCGGTACTCCGAAGGACACTTGGAGTTCCGCTCTTTCAGGAGCAGCTACTTCGCATTGCCATGGTAATCGCTAACTTTACTGGTGGCGAAGCCGAGGAGTTGCGCCGCGCGCTCGGGAGTCGGCGCTCTGCTGACAAAATGCGGGCCCTGGAGGTAAAGCTGCGAGTGGGCATGGATGCCAACGGTGTTGGTCCAAAGGCTCAGGAAGAAATTATCTTAGCCATCAGCTCATTCGCGCTTTATGGATTCCCGGAAAGCCACGCGGCCAGTTTTGCGCTCATTGCATATGCTTCGGCTTGGCTCAAGTTCCACTATCTTGCCGTGTTCACGGCAGCTGTCTTCAACAATCAGCCGATGGGCTTCTACTCTGGGGCCGTGTTGGTCAAAGACGCGCAGCGGCATGGGCTTCGGGTGAAGCCGGTAGACGTTCTTTTTTCCGATTGGAACTGCACCCTGGAACGTGAACCGGACAATTCCTATTCACTCCGGCTCGGACTCCGTTATGTCCGGGGTATGCGACAGGCTATTGTTCTAGAGATTGAGCGAGTTCGAGCGTTACGCCGGTTCACAAATATGGAGGAGCTTGCTCGCCGCGTCCCTGCGCTTTCGCAAGCAGATCTCACTGTGCTTGCGGAGACGGGAGCCCTGAACTCGTTCGGCGAGAAGGTTCACCGTCGTGACGCACTCTGGCAGGTCGAGCGTGCAGGACGACAGGCCGGGCCACTACTTGCCGAGTTGGATCGCGACGAAGACGTAAGCTCGCCGCTCCAGGCCATGAACCCCGAGGAGCGCATGATCGCCGACTACGCCGGGACGGGCGTTACCATCGGAAGACATCCCCTGGCACACTGCCGGAACGAACTGCGCAAGATGAGCGTCTTCCGGGCCGGCGACCTCAAAACTGGTTCGCCACGGCGTAAAGGCCCGCATCGCCGGCCAGGTGATCGCCCGCCAACGTCCCGGCACCGCGCACGGTTTTATCTTTCTCTCTCTTGAGGATGAAACGGGCATTACGAACGTCATTTGTTGATCCCAACCTATACGAGGTGAACAGAAATCTTGTCACCTACGCCAAGTTCCTACTGGTAGAAGGTGCGCTCCAGAACATAGACAAAGTAATCCACATCCGAGCATCCGAGCCAAGCGCATCGAAGAACTCAACGTGACCGCCGCTCCCCTGGAGTCGCATGATTTTTACTAGAGGATTCCGATGAGTGAGCACATGGCTTCGCCCGGAGACAAGCAACAGCCGAAAGAGTGGTGGCTCGAGAATGCCCTGTAGGATTGCAGCCTTCCGTGGGTCTATGACGTGCTGAGCTAGATCCAGTGATCCAGGGGCTCGTGCCAGGTCATGTTGTCTATCCACCTGTGCTCCTGCTGATCCACCCAGCGCTCGACAGGAGGCCAGACCACAACGAGCAGAGCTAGCACCAGACATAAGCACAGGACGTTCACGATGATCTCTCCACTGGAAAGTCGCGTCGGGGCCGACGTCCTTTGGCAACAAGGACAAACATCATTCGGTATCGATTTCTGAGTCGTCGAACGACTCGTCCGAATCTGCGGCTCCGAAATTAAAGCTCCCTTCAGCAAAGGCATGAGCGGCCTCCTCTTCTCGTTTGCTGTTGTTGGCATCCCAATTGAGTTCTGCGTAGGCCTCGCGCTCACGCTTATCGCGTCGCACATTGAGTAATTGTTCGCCTAATGTGTGTTTTGGCGCGAAGCAGTACTGCACATAAGCCTCAAAAAGTGATTGGTTACGCAGCCCTCTCTTAAGGAGGTCTGTCTGGTGGTTTTTGTAGAGCTTGGTGAGCGCTTCGGGTGTGATGATGTAAGCGCGTCGCTTGCCTCGTTCCTCGACTGAGGCCTCCAACCAGTTCTGCTCGATCCAATAGACGACTTCCGCTTTTCTGACACGCAAGGCGCCGGCTAGACTCTCCACGGAAAACAGATCGCAACGGATCTCGCGTACGCTCAGATCGTTCCTCCTAAGCATGTTCCGAATCGCTTTTGGCGTTCTGTTCAGCTTCTTGGCGATTTCCTCCACAGATCGCTTGACCAATTCTTCACGGACGAGTTCCACGTCGGCTTCGGTCCAGCGGCGGTGGTCAACCCTGCCCTTCAATCCATGCTGAATGATGAATCGCCAGCAGGCCTCTTTGGACCGACCTGAGTGTCGCTGAAGCCTCATGACGAGTTGCTCGAGTTTGTTTCCGGACAAGACCTTGGCTTGAGCGGCCATGGTAAAAGCATCTTTACTCCAGGTCGAGGACTGCCGTATTTCTCGCTCTGGAAAAGGCGTAAGTCCGGCCGATTTTTGGAGGGGGCTTATCGCGGGCGAATCTGCTTCATCCGGGCTCTTCATACCGGCTCCTCTGTCCCGACAGCACAGTCAAGCTAGAGGCAAGGTATGTTTCGACATTTCCGGCTGTCAATTCCGTTCGGTCCGCCCACTATTCTGATTTGGAATGCAGGAAGGATCTCGGCTGGCTAATCGAGATCGTATATATGGAGAACCTCAGGCACACTTGCATTGGTCCGTACCACACTCGCTTCCAAGATGGGTTTTACGCAGAACGAACACGAGAAGCTGGTTCCGTCCGTCAGGTCAATCTGCATCTCTGTCCCGTCGCCATCGTCCTTGTAAATCCGAACCATTTTGATCGTTTTGCCGCAAATCTCAGGACATTCAACGTAGTTTTCCGACATTGCAAATCGACCTCCAGCTTCTTTCAGGGTGTCCCCTATTAGGGGATTCGTCAAGCGGTTCGGACACTTGAGATGTGTCCATCGACCGGAACGTCGAAACTCGCAAATCGCGGAAGGCTCGGACCGTTCCGCATCAAGCGGTTTACGATAGGTTCATCGAACGGTTGATCTTGGCGCGCGAGGAAGCGGGCCTGACTCAGCGCGATGTTTCTGAACGGTTGGGTATGGCTCATTCGTTTCTGTCCAAATGCGAGACAAAGGAGAGTCGCGTTGACGTTCTTGAGTTTCTGCAGCTGGCTGAACTCTACGGGAAGCCACTACAGTTCTTTCTCTTCTCTGATGAGGTCAGTATGCCGCAAAGCGTACAGCAGCAGAAGATCTCTCCTGTGAACAACCTCAAATAAACTGTTCGTCAGCCACTAAAGAGTGAACGTTCTTCGCTTGAATCCGAATTTCGATCCCAAACTTTTCTATTCCGAATGGTCCGACGACTATTCCGAAACGGAATAGTACAGCACAAGCCAAGAGCGTTGATGCTGTCAGATGAACGTACGATGGTGGCATGGAGTCCGTGATTGTTGACAAACACTAACATCAGAGCGAACACTCGTTAGTACGGAGACGTCTCTCCGAAGGCCATCTCCGACTCTGGTGATGGGCCATGCTCACAATCTCAACGAAGCATCTCCGCGCCGCCGTCGCGCTGGCAGAAGAAGCAAATTTCTCGCGGGCCGCGCTCAAATTAGATATAGGGCAGTCCGCACTCACAAAGCAGATTGCCTTCTTGGAGAAATACCTCGGATACGATCTCTTCTCGCGACTCGATCGAGAAGTCGTCCCGACCGTTGCCGGCGAGGTCTTCGTCGAGCAGGCTCGGCTCTCACTCGATTACCAGGAAAGGGCGATCCGGCTTTCGCGTGCGGCAAACGAAGGTGCTGAGCATACGCTTCGGATCGGCAAGTCGCCCTACACCGATCCATTTCTGCTGACCAACCTGCTTTCTCTGCGCCTTCCGCTCTTTCCCAAACTAAAAGTCGAGGTCACCAGCAAGCTCGCTCCTGATCTGGCTCACGATCTCCTCGCTGGAACGCTGGATTTCGCATTCCTGACTGGAATTCCGACGACGTCCCGGATCAGCTCCGTAGTCGTGGACGATCAATCCTTCTTTGTAGCAATGTTGGAAGACGATCCACTCGCCCTCCGGAAGAAAGTGGGCTGCATCGATCTTGAGGAATCCTCCTGCATTCTCTTCGAGCGTCATGTTCAGCCGTTCCTTCATGACTCCTTAGTACGGGCAGCAAAGCCGGCATCGAGGCCTGATCGGTCGCTTCATCACATGATGACCGCAGAAGAAGGCTCGAATCTAATTCGGCGTGGGCTTGGGGTCGCGGTACTGACTCAGTCAGGTGCATGGCGCATCGCAAAGAACGGAATCACAATGCGTCCGCTAGTCTGTGAAGTGCACTTGGAAACCAGGCTGGCGTGCAGATCCGACAACCGCGCGCGGGTGGTTAGTGCGTTTCTTCGAGCTTTCATAAAGCGATTGGGGAAGCGGATCGACACAGGATCGCCACAAGCTGCCAAAGCTAACTGAGGTTCTCATCGGGCGCCTCGCGTACCTTTACGTTAAGCCTGCCGACGTGACCGCATACCGGACATTCAATTATTCCGGTGATGGTGACATCCTCAGGCACCTGAGAATAGGTGAACGCTGTTCCGCATTTCTCGCACATGTGAACTATCTCGAGTGAACTTTCCGCTGTGTTTGGTTCGTTGCTCATTTGTTTCTCCTACCGGTTTGCTGTCAACAGCTCCCAGGTTCCATTACGCCGCTAGCGAAAGTTGAGTCGCACCGGCCTGAGTATTGACGATCAGGCTCCCGCCCGCTAAATTCGCGCGGAACGGAGCCTCTACACTTCGCGTCTTCCGACGGGCTGTGCAGATCACAGCCATGCTGTAAGGCGGTAAGTTCCCGACAATCGTGCCGTCGCACGGTCACGGAGCTTCAAACTATCTCTCATTTCAGCTGCGGGCCCAGACAACGGTGAACCGCCTTGCGTCTCAACGATCAAACACATCGCTTTCCTCGATATGTGCGAGGAGCTTCTGGTGCGTGGGCACCCAGCCGAGGCGTTCCTGCGTCAGCTTGCTCGAAGCGGGATTGTCAATGCCAACGAAAGGTGCAGCGAAGCCGAAATGTTTCGCGACTTCCCCGGGCTGCTTCGATGTCACCGGTACATTCAGGCGCCGTCCTATAACTTCTGCAATCTGGGACAAGGGAATGCCTTCTTCAGCGACGCCGTGATAGGTGCTTCCGGCAGGGCCATTTTCCAGCGCCAGGCGAAAGAGTCGAGCAGCATCCAGGTAGTGAACCGCCGGCCAGCGGTTCCGGCCGTCTCCAACGTAGGCGGACTCCTTCTTCTTGCGGGCGGTTGGAATAGTCAGCGAAACAAGGCCGAAGGCTCTTGGCCCGTGAACAACGGGCGCAAGCCTGATTGCGGAGGTACGGACGCCGCGAGAGACGAAGCTCTTAAGAACGTCTTCCGTCCTGGCTCGCAGAATATTGAATGCGGCGGGATCATGGTTATAGGGTTCGTCCTCGGTCGCGAGCTGCCCGTATTTCATTCCCATGGTGCCGAACGGCGCAACGAACGCGTTGCCCTCTTGCAAAGCTTCGCCCATAGCCACGATAGCCTGACGATCAGCGGCGACCCCAGCTTGCATAAAGCGCTCAAAGATACCTTTTGGTGCTCCGCCCATGAGCACGCGAAGACGTGTCGTCAGCGGCATGTGCGAGAACTGGTGGTAGAAGGCTGTGTGAATGACACCATCTGCGGCAGATGCCCCTTGGCGCAGGATGGCCAGATCTTCAATCGTGCCCACCAGAGTGCGCGCGCCGGCTTCCGTCAGTTTCTTTGCGGAAGAAGTGGATCGAGCAAGGCCAGTCACCTCGTGCCCTGCCGCTAGGAGCTCCTTCACGACCGCAAACCCAATCAGTCCTGTTGCACCCGTTACGAAAACACGCATTCGCATAAACCTCTCTTTGAAAGAACATTGGTTACTAAGCGCGGAGTAGCGGTTTGCCTGCCATGGCCTGGCGGAACATCAACCACACGATTGTTGTGTAGACAGCGGACCCTGCCACAACTCCACCAACCTGAAGGTGTTGGCTCAGACTGGTGTGGCTGATGAGCAAGCCAAGGAGCGGGAACGCTTGAAGCGAGTGCACGCCGAAAAAATGCGCAACCCGCAAATCTCCGAAGGCTTTGCTCCAATTCACGAACGGCAGCCCGGGAACACCATCCGGAGCGCCAATAGTATGACCGCCATGGTTCACCATTGGCTGTCCTTCCACGCTGCCTGCAAGGAACAGAAGCAGTCCAAGACGGACACCCCACGTCACGGCTACCGGCCATTTCAAATGTCCAATGAACGCGAGTGCGAGAAGCGATACTGCGGCCAGTACGAAAACGCCCAATCCCACACCCATTGCTAACCAAATCCTCGAATCGAGAGGTGTGTCTTCGTTCATGTGTGAGCGCACTCCGCGAAAAGACTGGAGGGAGATCAGCAAATTCTCCGCTGAAAGCGAGATCGAAATGGCCGCCGCAATCCAAGTGCGGGCAATGGCATATCGCTCGAAGCCGGTGAGAATAGCGGCAATCGTCACAAAGACAATCAGGATCGATAGGTCGAACTTGAGCGGTTTGATCCAGGGATTGATGCCTAGGATCTTACGCTTGTCGAAGGGCATGGCTAGAAGTGCAAAGAGCGCCAGCCCGAGTTGCAGCCATACTCCATACGCCAGAATCGGGTACGCCATAAGCCACCCTAGTATCGTCGTCAGCATATGTTCCTTTCCTCGCCATTGGCCATGCACCCGATCGCCAAACACACCTATGGCTCGCCTTGAAGTGACCAGCCAATTGCCAATGGAGTTCGAACCGGAGCCCTTGATTTCACGAAGTGCCAGCGCAAAGAAGTAGTCCGTCGCGCAGAGTCATATCGCTTCATCCACTGCGCCGAAACTGCGGCGCAGCATCAACTTCAAGAGGAGATAGAGTGCCAGTCCCGCCGGCCCGAAGAAGAGCGTCAAGAGGAGGCAGGGTGCCACAAGCCATTGAGAGATCCCAACCCGCTTTGCGTCGCGCGCCTGCCATGCTCCGGTAAAAAGATCGAAGGCGGTATAGTGGATCCACCCTGCGAGCAGTGCAAAGGGCGATCGGAACAGGATGCTTACCTGCGAGAGCGAGCCGAAACCGGAACCAGGCGGCACCTTGTGCGAGACCAACAGCAGAATGTATACGGCTGCGATGAGTAGCGGCGCGACAAAGGTCGCCAAGAGTTGGCTCACACGCCATCGTGGAGCGACGAGCAAGAGTAGCCAGCACGGCAGCGCAACGACTCCACTTAGGCTGAACAGCTCGGATAACCGCACTCCGTACAGTGTCTCGGTTCCCATGTTCCCTCCGCTCTAGTTACTTGCTGGTTCAATCTGGCTTGAGCCTCTGGTGGCCCCGCTAGGTGGGTTCAAAGGCACCGTTATGGCTCATGCCTTGCCTCCAACGAAGCAAATTGACATCTAGTCAAAGTACTTTCTTTTCTGGTGAACTTCGTTCACTTTATCATGAGACGCTGCGTTAACCGAAAGGATGCACCTGTGGCGAAACAACCTAAATCTTTCCACCACGGCGATCTGAAACGGGCGCTAATTGACGCGACGCTCCAGTTGGTGCGTTCTGTCGGGCCACGTGGCTTCACGCTCAATGAGGCGTCTCGCCAGGCCGGCGTCGCCAAGAGCGCACCCTACAAACATTTCAGAGACAAGGATGCCCTGCTGGTGGAGGTCGCCCTGCTCGGCACGCAGCGTATGGAACAGGAACTCAGGTCTGCATCGGGACTTGGAGGGACGCCACGTGAGAGGCTGCTGGCGGTCGGTTTGGCATACATCGCTTTCTCCAAGAATCATCCAGACTTCTTCGCGGTCATGTTTCAGTCCGGAATCGACAAGAACTCCTACGAAGAGTTGGGAGTGGCTGCCACGTCCGTGTTCAGCATTGCTGACGAACTCGCGAAGGAGATAGAGGATTCCCTCTTGAAGGCAAGGCGATTAGCGCTGGCGGTGTGGACCATGGCTCATGGTTTCGCCATGTTGCTCTCTGAGGATGCGTTTACCCGAACGAAGAACGTGACTTTGCTCGAGACAGACGCTCGGCAGATGCTGGCGATGGTTCTGCGATAGGCCTTTGAGCGCCGCGCAGACTCGCGTTCAAGAGTGAAGTTCGCAGGAGCTTGGCCCGATGTTCGGATATTTCGAGGAGAAAGCCTCGTCTTAGGCTCTGTTGCCTGTGCTCTCGCGTCGGTGAGTGACTCGGCGATTTCGCACTGATCTAGATCACAGATGACGAGAAATGCGTTTTTCTCTAGTCATCGGTAGCCCAAAGGTTTCGAATGACACCTACCTCGGCCAGCGCTTGCGGTTCACTGTGAAGCTCTCCGGATCAAGCTCGGGCAAAAGCTCGTCCTCAGCCGTTGGCTTTTGCTCAATGGGTCTACGAATCCATATCAGGGATAGACATCCTTCGTAGGAAGGCATCAAGATCGACTGCTCCGAAACAACGGCGTCGTCTTTCAACCATGAACTCTTGATCCAAGCTTCGGCCGGAACTTCTTCCATTCCATCCGTCAGCGTTCGACCTTCATGGGCAGCAAGCGCCAAGGAATCGAAACCCAGCGGCGCATCCGGCTCGACGAAGTTTACGAAGCTCGGAGATGGATGGAACCAGCGAACGACTCGCTGACTGCTCCAGACGACCGCACATGGCTGCGGAGCAACATCGCAAAACTTGCGACCCGCTGCCATCATGCTCGCACCAAAGTACTCAGCGATGTCACTCACAGCCTGCATCGAAGGCCAGCGCCCGTTCACATGCTGCGTAACGTCTGTGGTCGGAAGCAAGAGCTCGGAAGCGAAGATGTCAGCTTCTCGCTCGGGTAGAGGTTGCCCCGCCTTCCAACCCTCGATCACGCGCGGGGAACAGGAATTCTGTTGGCTCTCATGTAACAAGTAATGACCAATCTCATGGGCAATGGTGAATCGCCGTCGGCCCATTTCTCGGATTCCACGCCGCACAAGGATCCGGCCGGCAAAGCTGGTTGAGCTTCGCAGGAGCGCGCCGTCGAAAGACTTTGAATCAACCTCGACTACTTCGAGTTCCAGCTTTTCAGCCAGGTCACGGAGGTCCACCTTCGGCGGAATCTTGAGCTCCGTCCTCAAAGCAGACGCGACAAGTGCCTCATCAGTCATTGGCCTCTCACTTGGCTTTCCTATCGAGATCCTCTTGCTGTTGCCGGAGCAATTCCTCATCTGAAGCGGGTGTGTCTTCTTGCTTATTCCTGTAAGCCGGAGCGAACGATCTGCCGGGCGCGAGCAAATCGCCAGCTCCTCTCAGAGAAGCTAAAAGATTCTGAACTCGAGAGGTAGCACGCTCGGTTCGAGCGACTTCTTGCCCTTGAGGTGTCGGCGGAAGAGATTGCCTAAACTGTTTGACGCCGGCTAAAGCCGCGCTTTTCATCCGCCCGGCAATATCAGTCACGTCATGCCCGCCCTCCTTCATCTCGGCGGCAATCTCAATCGCGGGTTCTGTTTCGATTGAATCGGCGAGCTGATCGAGAAGCCGCCCCTCTTCCTGTGGTGTCCAGCGTTTATTAGCTGACATGAGTGTTTACCTTTGACCAGCGCCCTACGCTCTTCCGCCGAATCCTCTTCGCGATGGTCTCGTATCCCTTCCTGTCAATTTCCAAGACTTCCATGATCTCCGCGCCGGACATTCCTGCACGCCAGCCATCCATGACGTCGCGCGCTTCTTTGTCCCGGTCGAAAGAGCCGTATAGCTCTTGGACGCGCACTACGTTATCTGCTTCGAGTTCCGCTTGGATCATGGTTTGTTCTTGATTTGGGCGAGAATCAGTGCAGAGCGCGGTCAGCGCTTCGGATTCGTCATCGTCATCAGTTGGCGCGATCTGGCTTTCCGGTATGGAATAGCCGGAGGACAGGCTCTTCGCTTTGTGGTTGGAAGCGATGCTTCTAATTGCACCGATCAGAAGACCAACGAAGTTCACCTGACTCGGCTTCCAGGTGCGGCGCTCTTGAAGCAGCGCGGCGATTGCTTGCTGTACCAAATCCGATTCGTCGACCGCGCCTCCGTACAACGCCATGAAGCGGGCGCGATTCCTCGCGAAGGCGTAGATTTTCGCCCAGCCATCCGCGGACACTTTCTCGATTGCGTCCGAGACTTCCTCGACGGTGGCAACCTTCTCCGATTTGGCCTGAGGTTTGTCCGTCTGCACGCGTGTACCTCGACAACCTCTCTGCTTTCCTATGCTGAGTCACCGGCGCAATCGGACAAGAAAAATTGAGGGGGCAAATCTGTCCGAACCCAGCATAACGCCAGCATACCTCCATGAAAGGCCCGTGCTCGCATATAGCGGATGGCAGTGGTCAAGGAGAAAATGGAGGTCTCACAAATGATGTATCTGAATTGTATTCGGCGTGCCCCGAACGGGAGCATAGCCGTAGTAGGAGGCATCGACAGTGCAACCGAAGCGCAGAAGCACTTCACCGAAGCCATGGCTATTGCGGCAATCAACAGCGGCACTGAAGCCTTTGTTGTCCACGACGGAAGCGGTCATCAGGCAAGTGTCCGCGTGGCACACCACGGCGGCCACTATTTTTTGGAGACTCATCGCGATGGGGTCAAGACCGATAACCTTGACCACCTCCCGGCGTGTCACCACGATGCGCATAGCCCAGTTCCGCAGCCGCATCGCCCGACGCCAGTCCATCGCGGCCATGCCCTCGGAGCCGACTGGCTGAAGAAGTAACGCTCATGCTTACGCCAGACTATCCTCAGTTTGTTCCTGCGGAGCCGCCACCCGATGGGTCGACAGTTTCCGCTTGGCGAGGGGTCCTTCAACCGTTCGAGAATGACGCGGCGGCCCGCTCGATCCTTTGCGACATCGAGCAGGAGCGCACGCTGTGGGTTTCTGCGGGGGCAATCCGATCTTCGGCCTCCAAGGAGCAGCACTGGGCGCATCCTCTGATCACTGGCATGGACGTAGCGTGCGAGGTGATGGTGTGTCCCCAAGCAGATGCAATGCCGAGAGCTTACCTACTCAGTCCGCGCTTCCAGCCCTACTTTGCGGACACTGCTGTGCATCCGCATCCTCGTGCGGATCATGCGTTTCTTCACGAAGGCCAACTCATGCCAGGGTTATGCGTTTATTCCAGCGCAGAATTGGCGTTTCGGGATGACATCAATTTCTACACGCAATTCCTAGATCAGTTGACGCAATACGTCGCAAAGCATTTGATATGGCTTCGCACCCGGCGTCTCTGCCGATGGAATGGCAGCGGCCTTACCGTCCTGTATCAGCCTGTGCCGGGAGAAGCTATTCCGGAGGAAGCCCCTTCAGCACGATTGGTGCAGTTGCCAGCAGGACCAATTCGAGTCGTTGATTTCTGGTCGGGCTACTGGCCCGGAAAGGCCGCTCGCGCAGCAACACCGCGTGAACATCTACGCCAGATCAAGCGGAACCAGCGCTGTTGGTGTGGTTTGAACAAGACATATGGCGAATGCCACAGGCCGCTTGAACTAGGCGCCCTCTCTAAACTGACCGACGGATACTTGATTATGAGTCAGTTTCCCGGGAGCAATCCGCGCGTTCGTTCTCAGTTGACGAGAACAGGCCAAGTCACTCCTCGAGGAGAGCTGGGAGCAAACGGTCTGTGGGAAAGCTTTTCTGATTCTGTTATCGAAGAAATCCCACACGCCTTGGAAATTCCTGCGGGATTCCACAGTACCCCGGTCCCGCCGACGCTTTGACCTGACAGAACTTAGCAAAGATTCTCCTTGCATTTCCATTCCACATAAATGCAGGTTGACCGCTCATTGGGAGGGCTGCGGTCAGAGCAGCGGATAGGTCTACATAAATGGGATGAGCAGGTCCTCCGAAGGAGGAGCAGACTGTTCCCATGAAGAAGCCAGCGCAGCACCCCATCGCTGAAGTCCCACGCAGGCAGGCCAAGGTGGAGATTACGATCGGCATCGACCTTGGCGATGTCTGGAGCCATTACTGCACCCTTAACCAGGACGGAGAAGTGGCCGACCGTGGCCGCTTCCGAACGACCCCGAAGGCGATCGAGAAGTGGTTCACCGATCTGCGTCCGGCTCGGGTCGCGATGGAGGCTGGAACGCACTCGATCTGGATCAGCGAACAGCTTCAGGAGCTTGGGCACGAAGTCATCGTGCCGAACGTTCGTGAGCTGCGCGCGATCTCGCACAGCGATCGCAAGAGCGACCAGGTCGATGCTGAGAAGCTGGCAGGATATGCCCGGCTTGATCCGAACATCCTCCGGCCGATTGCCCACCGTACCGTCGCGCAGCAGGAAGCCCTCACCTTGATCCGTGCGCGAGCCCTGCTGGTGCGACTGCGCACGGCTGCGGTGAACGCCGTTCGTGGGCTGACGAAGTCATGCGGCTACCGGATGCCTGCCTCCGCCACAACGTGCTTCGCTCAACGCTGCCTCGCTGTCATGGCGCCTGGGCTGGCACAAGCGCTGGTCCGGTGCTCGAGCAGATCGCGGAGATGACGGTCAAAATCAAGCAGGACGACCGGAAGATCCAGCAGCTCGGCCAGACCGAGTATCCGAAGACGCAGGCGCTGCTGAAGGTTCACGGCGTCGGCCACCTCACTGCCCTGACCTTCGTGCTGACGCTCGGCAGCAAGGAGCGGTTCGGTCGAAGTCGAGATGTTGATTGCTATCTTGGCCTGCGGCCTCGTCGAAGTCAGTCCGGAGATCATGATCCTCAGCTCGGCATCACCCATGCCGGCAACGCCTACCTTCGAAGTCTACTGATCGAGTACTCCAACCACATCCTCTGACCGCACGGGCGAGACTCGGCGCTTCGACAGTGGGGGCTGCACCTAGCACGAGGTGGCAAGCAGGCTAAGAGCAAGGCCATTGTCGCCGTAGCCCGCAAGCTGGCTGTTATTCTCCACCGCTTCTGGACTACGCAAGAGCCGTACGTAGCGTTCTACGAACAAGCGGCCTAAAATGATCCTGTTTAACCGTTGCGACGACACCGTGTTCCGATGACTGCGTGCGCGTTTTGTCTTCCAAGGCCGACCGATAAATGGCAGCATCGACTCTCCTCTCGAACCCCAACCGGCACCGAGCTTGCTTCAAGACAGCTCATCCAGAGTGCTAGAAACTCGGTGGAGAGCAACGAAACCAAGAACAACAACAAAAGCAAAGCCTATGAAGGAAAAACAAAGAACAAACCCTTGACACCAGTAACCTGCTCATAGAAAACGCGCTTCTCGTCAGTCGCGGCTCATGACCTCCGAGAGGCGACTAGTGAGATGGTCGCCGTTTGATTCGCCTGTGTGAGCAGGAGGGTTGCGGCTGGCGGCGGCCGGTTGAAAGGGTCACCTTCTGGAAATTTGCTAACGCCCGCGGCAAACGACGAACCGGCGGCTTATCCAACATTGCCAGCAAGGGAGAAGACACCCGTGAACCGCAGCTTCATTCTGTCAGATCTGGGCATCTTTCCTCCTGTGATTGTGTGACCTAGAACGGCAATTGTCTTCAGACATTGGCAAGTGTCAGGGGAGTGGACCGACACTGTTTAGCTCAAGACAGCAGGTTTGAGGACTTCCTCGCACCACTGTCGGAAACTAGTCGGCGTTGTGTTCTCGGCCGTTCGCGGTTCCGTGTTGTCGAGTCCATTGGCCTTCGCAGCGCGCATGTCCACGATTCCCTGAGCAAACACTGGGTTTGCGCCGGACTTGATCAATTGCGCTTTGAGGGCTTCTCCCGTGATCCGTTGAAAGCGAACGGGCTTCCCGAGTACGTCTGTCATGATCGAGGCCATGTCGTCGTAGGACAGGTCCTCTGGTCCGAGGACCGCCAAACCACCCTGCCCCGTCCAGGATTTTTCGAGAAGCAGCTTCGCGCCTGCAGCGGCTATATCTCGCGTTGCAACAAACGGAATCTTAAGGTCGGGTGGAGAAGGAACGTAGAACACGCCTTCTTGTTTGATGGTCGCGACACTACTCAGCATGTTCTCCATGAACCCTGGGCACCACAAAGCATGGAAGTCCACGCCGGTCTTCTCGATCTCTGCATCCTTCGCAAAAGACGCCGTAACTGGCCCAGCTTTGACCGGAACGCCCCTGCCTAATCCTGATACCGCTACAACTCTGCTCACTCCATGCTTTTGGATCGCCCGGCACGCTGGTTTGGTGAACTTCAGGTAATACTCTTCATCATTGTTCGCTCGGAAAGAAGGAGGTACCACCCAGAAGAGGCTGTCCGCGCCTTCAAACGCTTCAGAAAGAACGCTTTCGTCATCGCTCGAACCTTTGACGACTTCGACGTTGTCGTGGATTACAGGTTTGAGCCTGGCGGGGTCGCGGACGATGACGCGCACCGGCGCTCCGGCGGAAAGAAGCTCTTCAACAAGTTCTGAACCGATCTTGCCTGTCGGCGTCGTGACGACGATCATTGGTGTTCTCCTCTTCTCATGCTGGGTAGCGTTGTCTAGGTGCGGGTGGAAGGCCAGCTTTCAGCTGACCTTCCCGGTGTAGCGGCTTCTAAGCGGCGTTTTCAAGAGCCTTTCCAAGCTCCTCGATGTGACCGGCATTGGCAACATCGCCTTTGCCAAGCGTGACCGTTTCCTTGCCGAGCTTGACGACCAATTGTTTGATCTTGCCTCCGTCTAGCTCCTTTGCTCCGAGCAGGCTCTTCAGCTTCTCGAGATCGGCGACGATACTCTTCACGCCCGGAGTGTCGTGGTCCTTCAGGTAAGTGACCCAGCCTTCGATGTTCTTGATCCCGGCTTCCGGCGAAAGACCGGCTTTATCACGCACTGCCTTGATGGTTGTTTCAAATCGTGTAGTCGGCATGGTTCTGTTCTCCTTTTGGCTAAACAGCATGATGGAATGTGCAGGCCGAGAATGGAGCTGCGGCGAGCACGTCGGACGTTCACAGTGAATCTCAATCGAGCGATACCTTCGGCTCGACTGACATACCTGGCCTCAGCTTCTCCAGATCTCGTTGTCCTGCTTTCAAACGAATCCGCACTGGAAGTCGCTGAACGACCTTGACAAAGTTCCCAGTAGCGTTCTCTGCAGGAAAAAGGCTTGCTCGATCACCCGTAGCGGCAGGCATCGCGTCGATGGTTCCTTCAAAGTCTTCCTTGAGCGAATCGACTCGGACGGTGACTCGCTGGCCAGGATGCATCTTTCTGAGCTGCGTCTCTTTGAAATTGGCGTCGATCCAAAGATTGTCAATCTGCACGATCTGTAATAGTCTCTGTCCGATGGACACGCGATCTCCAATCTCCGCGCTGCGCAACATCACAATGCCTGCCGTTGGAGCAACGATGTGGGTGTAGGACAAGTTGAGTTGATCTTGTTCCAGGGAGGACTGCGCCACGGCTACACCAGCCTTCTGGTTTTCTATGTCCGTCGAACGAATCACCTCTTGCCGAGGTCCATTAGCACTTGTTTGAGCAAGCCGGGCCTGTTGCTGAAGGATCGTTGCGGAGCGCTGGAGAACTGTTTGCTTCGCAGAGGAGACCGCGGCCTGATCAGCCTCTACAGTCGCCTGCTGTGCACGGGCACTAGACAGGTACTGGTCGTATTGCTGCTGAGAAACCTCGTCCTTGTCGACGAGCTGCTTGTAACGGCCGAGATCGTTTTGCGCGCGTAAATTGTTTGCCTCCGATTGCCTCAAGTGTGCTTCTGCCTGTGCAACGTCGTGCTCAGCCGCAGAGAACATTGCTTGTGCAGTGGCAACGTCAGCGGCAGCGCTTGTCGTATCCGCACGGTTGCTGCTTCGAGTGATGGAAAGATTGGGTCGAGAGGCGGTAGCGGTCAACTTCGCCTGAAGGAGCCTTGCATTGGCCTGGTCATAGGCAACCTGATAATCCTTAGGGTCCAAATCAACAAGCGGTTCGCCGGCTGTGACGTAGTGGTTGTTGTCCACCGCGACGTTTGTGACTGTTCCTTCGATCCGCGCGGCAACACTGTTAATGTGGCCGTTTATCTGGGCATCATCAGTTTCCTCATAGGTCCTGGCGTAAAGAAGCCAACTAACGATTCCAACAACCAGAATGATCCCGACAATAGATCCGATGAGGATGAATCTCCCCTTCTTTGCCGGGTCCATTGGCTTCTCTTCTTTTTTGTCTTGGTCTTCGCCTTGCTGCTCTTGCGAGCCTTTTTGTTTCGCTTCATTGTTCGAATGATTCTCGTTGTCGCCAGCGCTCTGCCGCTGGTCGTCTGCGTTCTCTTCTGTGGTCGCTGGCATTATTTGGCTCCTTGAAGCAGGATGGAAAATTGTGCTTCCGCTTCACCGGTCGTCTGGGAAAGGTGAAGACGAGCGAGCGTCTGTGCATACAGACTCGAGATGTAATCACGATTTGCTGAGGACAGGCTTTCTTGCGACTGGACGACTTCGACGGAGTCGGTCACTCCCGCAGCGAAGCGATCCTGCGACTGCGCTAACGTTTCCAAAGCAAGAGCCTGGTTTTCTCTAGCGACTATTACTTGCTGAATTGCTACGTTGAGGTCGATGTAGGCAGTCCTTATATCAGCTTCTATCTGACTTCGTTGGTCTTGGTATTCAGCCCTTCGCTGGGCTAGAATAGCGTCTGCCTGCGTCGTGTCGGCTTTGACGCGACCGCCCTGCCATATTGGAATATTGAGGGAAGCCACACCGTTATAGGTGACTCTTCCGACCTCTGGGCTTGTGCCCTGAAGTCCGTAGTTGCCGGTGACGCTCACCGTCGGTGAGTATTCGGATTGAGCGGCCTTGCGCGCCTGAACGGCGGCTTGTATCTGCTGCTCTGCTGCCTTCAGGTCGTATCGCTGCGCTTGCCCTCGCTCGATCGCTTCCGCAATCGGTCCAGGCGCCGGAATCGACTCCGCAAGTCGACTTGTCAGAGTCATGGCCGTGCCCGGCGGAAGACCGATAAGGCGGGAAAGCCGGATCTCTTGTTTGGAGACTTCCGCATCGTCCGAAGCAAGCCGCTGTTGCTCTGTTCGCAACTCGACCAGGCTGCGATTTGCATCAATGTTGGCCCGCGTGCCGGCCCCGTGTTGTGCCAACGCCTGCTTGTAGCTAGCCTCCGCGAGCCCCACCTGCTTGCGCTGGGCTTCGGTAATTGCAGCTGCGGCAATGGTCTGGATGTAGGTGCCTCCAACCCCGAGCACGATCAGCTCTCTCGCATCTCTCGCACTCAGCTTGGCGGCGGCAGTTGCTGCCTCGGCTCCGCGCAGATTATGGATTGCCGTGAGGTCGAACGCATCTTGACTGACCGCGCCTTGAAGGGTGTAGTAGTGAAACAGTCCAGTCGTATCCGGTACTTTGAGACCACCACCGCCGCCAAATGTCGAGCTCGACAGACCTTCAGCGGGTAAGTAGACCTGCGAAACCGATTGGCTTAGGAGGCCGGTGATATTTGGGAGCAATTGGCTAAGTGCCGCGAGCCGTTGACCGCGAACTTGAGTTTCCAGGTTTCCAGTCGTAATGCCTCCAAGATTGAAGCGCAATCCCAGTTGCACCGCATTATTGAACGAGAGGGCGACTGTTTTAGATGTCGCGGAAAGATCAGAGACGCTGCCTTGATACTGCCCGGTCACATTTACCGTGCTCTGCACCGTGTTAACGCCTGCAGCCGCACCAGAACCCGCGCTTTGCTGGGAGGAGATGTTGCCTTGCTCCCGTGTCGAGAGGGGAAGTTGTTGAACGCGAGCACCCTGTGGCTGAGGCATCTGGGTCTGGGCGAAGAGCGGGGCAGTCAAGAGCGCGTATAGGATCGTCGCCCGGTTCAATGTGGGCCAAGCATTCTGTCTTTGCCCGCCCGGTTTGAGCTGATTGATCACCTTAATGTCATTGCTTTCTGGAGTTCTGGTTGTCCTGCGGATCTGCATAACGAGCTCCGTTCGTATCTGATTAAGGGTTGGCACGAGCTTCCTAGTGCGCTGCTGCCGCACCGGGCTTTACCTTTTTCATCAGGAATGCGAGAGGGACAACGGCGAGGGAAGCGATGGCAAATCCCTGAATGATGTCGATATAGGCGAGCATGTTCGACTGCAGAACGAGCTGCGAATAGAGTCGACCCACCGCGCCGGCTTGAGTCTGTGCGTGGGCAAAGCCGCTGCCAAAGAGTTGACCCTGTAACGCCGCTGTGGCGGAACGGACCACGTTTTCGCCGCCCGTGACGTGACCGGCAAGGAAGCCCTGATGTTTCTGTGACTGACGGGCAAGCATGGTAATGACTAGCGAGGTGCCGACAGACCCACCGATGTTTCGAGCCAGGTTAGTCAGACCTGAAACATCGTTGTTCTTCTCCTCCGGCATATCGGTATAGGAAAGTGTCTGCAATGGAATGAAGAGGAACCCCAAGCTTGCGGCCTGAAAAAACCGGAGTTCCGCCATGTACCCCGTCGTCATCTGCAGATTGATGTGAGTCATATGAAAGAGCGCAATACCGGATATCGTGAAGCCGAACGCCAGCAGATATCTACCGTCGACCTTTGAGATCAGAAATCCAACGAATGGCATAAAAATTAGTGTCGCAAGGCCCCCCAACGAGAGGGCTTTTCCCGCAGTCGTCGCCGTATAACCCATCAAAGTCTGTAAGAGCTGGGGGATGAGGAGTGTTGTCCCGTAGAGGACGATACCGACGACGAACATCAAGCCGAAGCAGATCGAGAAGGTGCCGTTCGTGAAGAGGCTGAGATCGATGACCGGCTTCTTTCCCGTTCGGGCTTGCCACAACTCCCACGCCAAAAGAGCGAGAAGCGCAACCGCACAGATGACGATGAAAGTCGTAATGAACGACGATCCGAACCAGTCATCCTCCTGGCCCTTGTCGAGCACAACTTCCAAGCTTCCGAATGCGAGGGCAGTGAGTGCGAAGCCGGTGTAGTCAATAGCTCCAGGATTGCCGCGAAGCTTCTTGGTTTCAGCCTCTTGCCGCGGCGGATCTTCCACGTACTTATTGGTGAGAAAGATGGACAGCATTGCTACGGGTACGTTGATGAAGAAAATCCAACGCCAGCTGAAACTGTCCGTGATCCAGCCACCCACCAGCGGTCCTACCGCCGGAGCAAGAACGACTGCGAACCCATAGAGAGCAAAGGCCTGTCCTCGCTTCGCGGGTTCAAATGTGTCCGCCAGGATTGCCTGTTCGGAAGTCGCTAAACCACCACCACCGAGTCCCTGCAGCACGCGGAAGAAGAGAAGAAGCGGCAGGCTGGGTGCAATCGCACAAAGAAAAGAGCTGATGCCGAAGATGGCGACGCAGGCCATGTAGAACCGCTTTCGTCCCACCAGAGTTGCCAGGTAGCCGCTGATGGGCAAGACGACCGCATTGGCAACAAGGTAGGACGAGATCACCCAGGAAGCTTCGCTTTGGCCCGCACCGAGGCTTCCCGAGATGTGCGGCAAAGCGACGTTCGCAATCGACGTGTCGAGCACCTCCATGAACGTCGCAATCGTCACGGTCAGAGCGATCGTCCACGGATTGTGCTTCGGCTTCCAACTATCGGGCATAATGCGGTCCTCCAGATCGTGCGACTTTGCCGAGGCTGATTCCCTGCCAATCGCCCTTGATGTTGCAATGTCCCAGAAACACAGTAGCGTAATGTACGTTACTCTTGCAAATGGAAGGGAAACATTTGTAGAGTGGTTGTGTGACCACGCCAAGAAAGACCGTTCTGCCTGCCCGAAGAGGTCGCATCCCTGCGAGCGAAGTCGCGATCCGGAACAGCGGGATACTTGACTCCGCGACTGAGGTTTTTTTGGAAGCGGGTTTCGCGAGAGCGAAGATGACCTCAATCGCCAGAAAAGCGGGATGCTCGCTCGAGACTCTCTACACTGCTTATCCCAACAAAGAGACGATGTTTGGGGCGCTCATTACAAGAAAGGCGCTGGGAACGTTTGACGCCATGGGGCCGCTTAGCCCAGAGCGGGATTTGCGGGAAGCTTTGGTGCGCTACGCAGTGGAGATGCTCGCGATGATGGCAAGACCTGACACCCGTGGTCTCCACGCGCTAGTAATCGGAGAGAGCAAAAACTTCCCGGAGCTCGCTAAGAACTTTTGGAACGAGGGCTATGGTCGTGCTCTCGAGGTCGTCAAAATCTTCTTTGCAGCCAAAAATCGACGAGGAAACCCGAAGATTGCGAATCCAGCTTGTGCCGCGGAGGTGTTTCTGGCTCTTTTGCTTGGAGACATGAGCATGCGCAGCACACTTGGCCTCAAAACATTAAGCGATACAAAGAAGCAGCAACTGGGATGGGCGGAGAGTTGCGTAGATCTGCTTCTGACTCTCCTCGCGCAAGGAAAATTGTAGGTCCGCATGCACCTACATCGGACACCACAACAACCATCAAGAACTGTTCGCTGAGGGAATGGACGACTCGTTCAGGCGTGCAGAGATAGAGATTGTAGGAACCTCTTTCCATTTTCGTCAAGCGGCAACGTCGAACGAGTCCTCCGAGAGATGCTCGGCCTTCAGACCAGCAAGCCGCCCCCGTCTACGGGCAGAATCTGTCCCGTCGCATAGCTGTTGAGCATGAGGTAAACATAAGCCTGAGCGGCTTCCGCCGGCGTTGCGGCGCGAGGAATGGGCAAGGGGGCTACCACCGACTGCAGCATTGCCTCTGGCATTTGCTTCAGTTGTTCCGTTAGGACGTAGCCCGGATTCACGGCATTCACCCGGACGGGGGCGAGATCCATGGCCAGACCTCTGGTCAAGTGTTCTACCGCACCACCTACTGCGGCCATCACGGGAGTGCCCTTTCTCGGCCGATGCCCAATCATGCCACTCGTCAGCGTGATCGAGCCGTCCTTAGTGATCGTATGGCAGCAGTGCTTCACCGCGGCAAGCGCGCCCCAGAAACGTACCGCCAGTAGCTCCTGCGCCTGCTTCAGGTCAAGGTCCTGAATAGAGACAAACATAGGTCCACCCCAGTCGCCTGCGGTGATTGCCAGATGATCAAACGTGCCGACCTGTTTGAAGAAGTCTGCGACGCTGCCTTCGTCGCGTAGATCGACGGCATAGCCTTTCGCAGCTTGCAGCCGCTTGGAGGCCGCTTGAACGTTCGCCTCCTTACTAGAGCCAAGTACGACTGAGGCACCCTGCTCCTGAGCGACTTCGGCTACAGCGAAGCCAATGCCAGTCGCACCACCAATAACCACGACCCTCTTTCCTTTAAGCGACGTTGTCGTTCCACTCATGTTGCTTCTCCTTTTTAAGTTAGGCCCGGGCCCCTGCCGTGGAAGACTTGGCTGCTGTAATTGAGGACTTGGGTCCAAATGCTGGCGTCATCTTCGCAAACTGTTTGAGCGCAAACCCCGGAGCGACGCGGCTCAGGATGTTCAACATAGTTGCAAGACCTGGACGCACTTCTGCTTTGCCTGCTTCAATACCCGCAATAGCTTTCTTCGCGAATACCGTCACGTCCATGCCTTTAGGAACTTTCATCTCTCGTTCGAATGCCTCGTTTCTGAAACAGCGGCGTCTCGACGCCGGGCGAAATCACCTCGACCACCGCTACCCCCAGTATGCTCCATCTGCACGCGCAAGGAACCGGTAAAAGAGTGAAGAGCGGCCTTCGCCGCGCTGTATACCGCAGATATGGGGAAGGGGATAAGCGCAGCTCCCGACCATACATTGATATGAAGCGCACTCTTGAGCCTGTTACGAAACCCACTCTTGAATTACCACGCGCTCGTCGAGCGAGTCTGACAATGCTTCTCGGTCACTTCCGCCAGGTAGATGCTTTTATCGTTATTCAATAAATTGTCCTTGACAGGCCGTCGGCCCCTCTTTATTGTTTATCGATAAGGACGGAAAACCATGCTTGAAAAAGACAGGCTCATCAAGACTTCGCGATTCGTGGCGCGTACCGGCTTCATTGTGAACCGGTTGTTTCTGGCAGCCGTAGCCTTGGGGCTGCTCCTGTCGTGGATTTTCTCCTCTCAGCTCGCTACGCTGCTCCTACAGCAAAATCCTGGAACCGATGTGAGATCGGAGATGACCGGACTGCGACTGATGATGCTGCTGGGCATCGTGATGTCTGTGGCGATTGACAGACTATTCGTGGCACTGACGCAGATCATCGAAACTGCGCGTGCTGGTGATCCGTTCATCTCCGCCAACGCGCTCAGGCTGCAAACGATCGGCTGGGCTCTCCTGGCTCTCCAACTTCTGGACATTCCCGCTGCCCTTATTGAGAGATTTTTCCCAAGCATGGGGATGGGGACCCCCGACTCTGCTTTCTCCGCCGCTGGGTGGATGGCAGTGTTGATGGTGTTTGTGCTCAGTCGCGTGTTCGCGGTTGGGTCGGCCATGCGCGATGAGTTGGAAGGAACGGTTTAGACCATGCCAATTGTGATCAGGATGGACGAGGTGATGGAGCGCCGAAACATGTCACTCACCGAGTTATCGCAGGCGGTTGATATTACGCTCGCGAACCTCTCGATCCTCAAGACCGGGAAGGCGAGGGCGGTTCGCTTCTCGACGCTCGAGGCCATCTGCAAAACACTCGAGTGTCAGCCCGGCGACATCCTTGTCTTCAGCGATGAGGGCAACAACTAGCAACTGCGACTGCTGCGGCGTACATAGATTTCTTTCACCACAGAAAAGCGGTAACCGCAAGAAGAGGAACCTAACATGCACGAAGTTTCCGTATTTCGCTTGTATATCTTGCGTGCCATGTATTTGTTCACCATAGTTGGACTCGCGGTCTTTCTGTGGCCTGGCATACTCAATCCCGCACGACACTGGGCGCTCGCGGAAGGGCAGCAATCTTCCTGCATGCTCGCCGCGTTCTCGTTACTTGGCCTACTCGGGCTCCGTTATCCGCTGCAGATGCTGCCCGTGCTCCTTTGGGAGGCGCTCTGGAAGACGCTTTGGCTCTTGCTGGTTCCATTTCCCCAGTGGAGGGCAGGCCATGTCGACGAGTCGCTTCAGCCTGCGATCTTTGCCTGCTCCATGGTGGTACTGGTTTATCTCGCCATCCCCTGGCGGTTTGTCTACGCGCATTACGTGAAAGCGCATGGCGATCGCTGGCGATGACCAAGCGGATCGAACCAAACATCTCTTTAGCTGGATGCGACGGCGGTTTTGTGGCGAAGCTGAGGAAGCGTCATGGTTTACTTCCATCGATCATTGCTTTGATCTTCTGCGCGACTTTTTTGCCGATGGGCCTCTCTGCACAGTCCTCCCCGGCGGGGGGGCGGTACACTTCGGACATCGACCCAGTTCGTTCTTCTGGATGCTTCCATTACACGGAAGAAAATCGGAGAGACCATCGGTGACCTGAGCCTCGATGACTTCCTGCTGGAGGAGGACGGGATTACGCAGCAACTCACGTATCTCAGTCAAGATCGTCTACCTCTCTCCATTGTCTTCCTGTTCGACCTCACAGAGAGTGTTCGGCCTGTCTTGAAACCTTTGGCTGCAGGAACACATCAGGTGCTCCATCATCTAAAATCCGAGGACGAAGTGGCAATCATGGGGTTCTCGTCACGAACGATACTCCTCCAGGGCTTCACCACCGACCGTTCGCTTGCAGCGGCTGCGGTTGCCAAAGCCTCAGACATGAAGGATGAGGATGGCACTTTTATTCATGAAGACATGTATGAAGCGATCGATCAGGCATTCAAGTCGACCATCCCCGGAAGCCGTCGGGTTCTGGTCTGGCTGACTGATGGAAGCTCCAATTTACAGAATCGCTTTACCCGGAAAATAATCGGCACGCATTCTCCAGAGCAACTGCATTCGCGACAGGATGCAACAGACAAGCTTCTTCGTTCCGGAGTGGTAGTAAGTGCACTCATCGAGCGATCAGCCGCGGGGGACGCCACAATTGCCTTGGCCTATCTTGGCGGATCTCACATGGGCGACGTCAATCGACATGCGGATCTGACAGGAGGCCCAGTTCTTAAGACCCCGAAGCCAGAGATTGCAGCCAGACTAGGTGAATTGATCGATGTGCTGCGACGACGCGAGACCCTTGGCTACAAGCCGATGTCAGTAAAGCCAGCCGGAACATATTGCAAACTCAAATTGCAACTCAGCCCAGAATTCTTTAAGAGGCATTTAGAGATCAAGAGTAGTGACGTTGTGATCCGAACCAAGCAGGGATACTACCGCTAAAGATAAGCAAACACAATGTCGAACAGATGCATTAGTGGCTCCTACAACGAAAAGGTCATTTTATGAATTTCTCTTAGAGATGTCTTTCCGAAGGCACTCTGAAGTTAGATTGGAAAAGAATCTTTTAAACAGCAAAGAATGCGAAGATGCACTCGTGGGAACGAGGGCAATATTTGTGGCATTCATCCAAGGTGAAGGTCGGAGTCAGGCAGCCTTGTTTCCAGTGATGTTAGATGATTTGGTTCCTGTCAATCACGTCTGCCGCGTTATCGACGCCTTCGTGGATGCCTTAGAGATAATGGAGCTTGGCTTAGAACGAGCGGCAGCAGCGGCTGCTGAGATGGCGGGGATGAATTTAATTCATGTAGAACTCGAGCGCCTCCCTGGTGTGTAGCGTGTAGACGCCAAGTTCAGAAAGTTCTCATTGTCGCCTCATATTGCATAAGAACCGGGTTAGCAATCTACTGATTGTTCTACCACTTCACGGTCGCCCTCTCTAGAGTGCCGGCGATTCTCGTATTCTCCAAGGCTTAACTTTGCTGCGCTTGCGCGCTGACGCGTGCTCGTGTCGGATTACTAGCTATTGGCGATGGCTACAGCCTTCTGAAGATATTCATCGCTGGAAAGTTGAGCGACCATGAAGGCGGCGAGGTCGGCACGAGTTATCTTATGAGCAGTCTCTCCACTCTCGGTAGAGAAGACGTGGATGTTTCCCGTAGCTGGATCGTCGTTGAGAAAGGGTAGACGAACGATAATCCAGTCGAGGCCACTTGCGTCCACGATCGTTTCCATGGCTGCTTTGTCCTTCATCTCGCTCCGCAGGAGTGTCGACAGGAACAGGCGTTCATACCAATTCGTATTCGCCACGCTCTCTCCTGCGCCAATCACGGAGATGACCACGAGGCGGCGAACTCCGCTTGACTGCATCGAGGCAATGATAGTCGCGGCGGCACTTGCTTCAAGCGTTGTGGTCTTGAACGAAAGCTTGCCGCCCAGCGTGTCGATCACGGCATCTTGCCCGAGCATGGCCGAATCCATTGCGGACCTGTCCCTGGCATCGCCCTCGAGAACGCGCACGCCTGCGCCGGGTGAATAGCCCTCCATCTTGTGGACGAAGGCCGTGACCTCATGACCGACGGCCAGGGCTTGCTCGACAACAGCCCTGCCGCTCTTCCCTGCAGCTCCAATCACCAGAACCTTCATCGAATGATCCTCCGCTTTCATGTTTTGCGCTTCGACAGACGACTGAGCTGATCGTGATCTGTCGCCAAGGGTGAGATTCCGCAAAGGAAAGAAACTCGGCATGCGGAACAAGAAAGGCCGGAGGCAGTTCTCTCAAAGGACACGGATCAAGAAGAGGCCGACGACCAGCATCACAGCGCAGGTTACGCCATGAACCGAGAACGCTGTTGACTTCGAACCGCCCGACGCCAGAACGTTTGACATGTCGCCCAGAGGGGCTACGGCAAGAACGAGCAGAGCTATGCCTACCGTCCGCGTGTCCGTGGTCAGCATTAGTATGAGCACGACCAATCCAGATGCGATGTCCCGAATTCCTTTAAGGCGTAGCCATGCACGAGTGTCGGCATCGGGTGCAGGCGGCTTAAGGCCAAATGATCCTGTCATTCGTTCCGGAGCGAAAACGTAGAAAGAGCCGATGACAACGATCGCCACAGCCAGGAGACCAGCCAGATAGAAAGGAATCGTATTACGCATGAATGGTTCTCCTTATAGAACGCGTGTCCGTGGCTTGCATAAGCCAGGCGAGGGTCAGGTGAGGTGCGGTGCATTTGCAATCGGGATCGTGCGCCTCGCGTAAGACCGAAGCCCCATCTCGATTGCGATGCCTGCAAGCGTAATGGCCACGAGGACAATCTCAGGTTTGACCAGAGGCATACTTTGCTGGACAGTTGAATCAATCTCCATACCGTAGATACGAACAAGCAAAAGAGTCCCCAGGATCAAAGCCGCGAAGATCAGACCTGTCAACGTTCTGCGATTTGAAAGGAGACAGTAAGCCAGGAACGCAGCACAGCCGAGCGGGAAGCCTGCGAAGGATACACGGAACACAGTAAGCCCAAGTGAGGATGTAAACGCGATACCCTGCGCGGCCGCATTGGCCGCAGGATGTGCGAGGGGCTCAACCGCAATCACGACAAAAATAGCGGCGGACATCAGCACGACAACTTTGCTGATCCAAGGTGCAGCTTTCCATAACGTCTTCATTGAGTCTCCTTGTCGCTCGTGCTTCGCTTGCGGAATGAAGACAATCGTCCGAGGATTGCCTAAGCCCGTCTAGCCGCTAATCCGTTCTGGCGAGTTGAAATCCGGACAGTAATCAGCGTCTTGAGGGCTTTAGCCGACCTTCAAGCCGAGGGCCTTCGCATAGATGACCGGGTTCGCGTATTCGCGAATCTCCGCAATCTTTCCATCGGAGATGCTGAACTTGAAAACGTAGATATTGCGGTAGGGCTGCCCAGTCTTTTTCAAAACCAAGTCGCCGCGGCCTTCAACAAACACGGTGGCGCCCATCGTCAGTGATAAACGTCTTTCGATCACCATAACGGCTTGCTTGAAGTTGTCAAGTATGGTTTGAAGGTAGCCAAGTACCGCGTTCTTGCCGTCAAAAACATGTTCAGGCTCCGTACCTCCACCCATAGCTAGCGGGATGATCTCCACTGTTTCCTCGACGAACACCGCGCCGGCAATCGAAACGTCCCTGTCGGACAGGGCGCGAAAAAACTCATCTACTACGTGCTCACTCGTTGACTTTGTATTCGGCATGTTGACTCTCCTCGTTCCTCAAAGCGCGTTCTGTTACTGCTACTTTTTCAGTATGACGTATAAGCAATGTAGCGCTGCTAGTTTAGATGCGATACACGCGGAGAAAGGTTCAGGAGCCCACAGACGTTGTTGTGCGTTGCCGCGCTATACTTTCTAGCAGTGGCAACGAAACTTGCAGCGAACCGAATTGCAGAACGAAAACTGCGTGACAAGCAGGCCCGCCGGGCACAGATTGTCAGTGCTGCACGACGAATCGCAGAGGATGAAGGGTGGCCCAGCGTAACCATTCGGCGGTTAGCCGACGAAATATCCTATAGCCAGCCCGTTTTGTACGCTCATTTTGAGAACCGCGAAGCGATTCTTGCAGCGGTGGCTGTCGAGGGTTTCCACGAGATCGGCCTAGCTTTGGAGGATGCGCGGAAACGGATCAAGCGTGGAAGTTCGGTCGAAGCGGTCGCGGTCGCGTATCTGGAGTTCGCCGCGTCTTCACCTGCACTTTACGAAGTGATGTTTTGTCTCAGCCTGACCGTACCATTCGATGAAGCGGCCACTCCTCCGGAGCTGCGATTCGCGTTCTCCCAACTCTTGGAGTTGTTTCCGGGGCCGAGATCTCGGTCAGATGTTCTATCGGAATTATTTTGGGCGAGCCTCCATGGCATCGCCGAGTTCACAAGAACCAAACGATTTCCGCCCACCCGTCAGAGAGAGCGCGTGAGGGTGCTCGTCGAGCTCTTTAGTTCCCAAGATGAAACGGCACAGCTAGTGAAAGCACAATGACTGTAATAGGCGCGCTCTCGTCTTTTCGCGAACGAGGCAAGATGATTCCTCACATATGCTTTGCTCGTAAAGCGGCTGGGCTCAGGCTTGGGGCGTCAGGGATGAAGAACGTTCTTGATGATCTGGTTCGTTCTGTGAGGCCCGTATACGTCGCTGGTGTCGACATGATCGACGCAGGAATTGACGGCGGCTCTCAGCAATGTGACCGCTACATAGCTGTGTACCCACCATCCACCATTACGAGCGCGCCTGTAACGAAGCTGGAAAGGGGCGACGCAAGCCATGCCACGGCTTGCGCGATCTCTTCCGGTTGGCCTACTCGACCTAAGGCATGCATGTGGGCGTAGCTGGCAAGCGTTGCGCGGCTGTCCTCTGCGATGCCCTCTAGAATGTCTGTTTCGATCACGCCGGCACCGATTGCGTTCGCTCGGATGCCTTGCTCGCCATGTTCCAAGGCGATTACCTTCGTCAGTTGGGCGATCGCACCTTTGGAGGCTGCGTAGGCGGCAGTCGTTTTCATTCCTACGGTGCTTACGACGGAAGCAACGTTTACGATCGAACCGCTGCCGCTGGTAAGCATAGCCCCTACCGCTTCGCGAGCGTGAAGGAAATACCCGCGCGCATTGATCGCCATGATGCTGTCCCAGTCCGCGACACTCGTCTCCAGGAGAGGCTTATTCAATGTCTTGCCGGCGTTGTTCACCAGCACATCCAGCCTGCCAAAGCTCTCTAACGCAAGTTGGACAATGCGCACGGCAGTCGCCTCTTCAGAGCTGTCACCGACGAGGGCAACAACCTGACCTGCCTGGGACAGCTCATTCACGGCCGGATTGATGTCTTCGGCGACCACCTTTACACCATGGGCCATCAGCAAGTTGACGGTGCTGCGACCGATACCACGCGCCGCGCCGGTTACGATCGCCACTTTATTCGAAAGTCCAAGTGTCAAGTCTTGCATAGAGCTCCTCCGCGTTTTTGACTATTGAGTTGGGTAATCCGTGCTTGTGCTCAGCTCTCGCCATGATTCCAGCTCGCCTGAGAGCGTAGCCAACTTTTCCCGCGTGCGGCGTAGCGCGTCTGAGCCAAGCACCAAATGCAACGGCGGCCGATCAGCATCAATGGCGGTGACTATCGCCTTGGCACCGCGCTCCGGGTCTCCGGCCTGTTTGCCTGCGATGTTCGTCAGGTGGTCGATATTTTTCGTGGCGGTCTGGTCATACTCTTCAATACGTCTCTTGCTGCGTCGAATCGAATCGGAAGACAGGAACTCCGTGCGGAAGGCACCCGGTTCGACCAGCGTAACTCGAATCCCGAGCGGCTCCACCTCCTGCGCCAGAGCTTCCGACAGACCCTCCAAGGCGAATTTTGCTGCGGCATACAGGCCAGAGCCGGCCATGGGAGCCAGACCCGCGATAGATGAAACATTCACCAGATGTCCACTACGCTGCCGGCGAAGCAGGGGCAGCACGGCTGTTATAAGCGCGAGAGGTCCCCGGAAGTTCACGGCGAAGACGTGTTCCGTTTCCTCCAACGACGCTTCTTCTATCGCGCCCAACAGCCCATAGCCCGCATTGTTGAGAACGATGTCCAGACGGCCATGTAATGCATAGGCATCGGCTACCGCCTTTCGAACGGACTCAAGATCGGTCAACTCCAAAGGAATCACAGTGAGCCTCGGCTCGCCTTCTCCCCAATCTACTTCTCCCGTGCGCGTGGTGCCGACGACGGTATCGCCCGAAGCAAGGACGACGCTCGCCAACGCCTTACCCAATCCGCTTGAAATACCCGTGATTAACCAGATTCGTTGCTGTTTGCTCATGCACATGTCCCTCTTCACATAAGGCTAGGCGGTTGAAACTGTAATTAGAATCGGTTGTTTTCTGTATAAACTACTAAGCAAGCGAGACATAATGTGCGAGAGGAACAATCATGCGGGGAAGCGATTTTGCAGAGTTTAGGGCCTTTGCCGCCGTCGCTGAACACGGCAGCTTCGTGCGAGCTTCAAAGCAACTGGGATATACGGCGTCAGCCATGAGCCAAACCATACGCGCTCTGGAGGGCCGTCTGGGAGTACGACTGCTCCATCGAACTACCCGTCGCGTTTCCCTCACCGATGCCGGGACACGGCTGCTGGCGCGCCTCGAACCGGCTTTCGAGGAGCTCGACGCCGCTACGAATGAGATTGAAGAATTCAAACGGCAGCCGTCAGGAACGATCCGCATTGTCACCCCGCGAATAGCCTATGTGGATCACCTGCAGCCGATCCTGGCCGGCTTCCACGAGACATGTCCGGAGGTCACGCTGGACATTACCGTCAGCGATTCCATCACAGACATTGTTGCTCTCGGCTACGACCTCGGCATCCGACTGGGCGAACTATTGGAACAAGAGGTCGTTGCCGTGAGGCTCGGCGATTCGATCCGTCAGCTTGCTGTTGCCTCGCCTGGATATCTAGCCAAGCGCGGTACCCCAACCCGACCGGAGGACCTGCATCGTCATACCTGCATCAACTGGCGTCAGGACGGCTCGCCTGCCCTATACCACTGGGAGTTCGAGAAGGGTGGCCAGCAGCTTGCCGTAGCGGTCAAAGGCGCGTTGACCTTAAACGACCGTGAGCTCGCCGTTTCCGCCGCCGCGAAGGGTTTGGGCATCGCATTCTGGGCGGAACATCGTTTGCTGCCGTTTCTCGCTACGGGAGAACTCGTTTGTATGCTGGAGGACTGGTCTCCAACCTTCCCGGGGTTCTTCGCCTACTACCGCAAACAGCGCTTCATGCCACGATCGCTCAAGCTGCTGCTCGACATGCTAAGAGGAACGCAAGGCACGAGCCGAAGTCACCAGCGGTATGGACCACTTTCCGAAACCGGCTGATCAGCCACGAGGACGGAATCCAACCATCGCCAGCCTCACCATCTCTTCCGCAAATGCCTCTATGCTTACCCCAAAAAGATTGTCGGTGTACATCGATACGAGCCCTTCTGTGGCGACGAAGATGAGCATGGCGAGCTTTGCCGGATCGCCTTTAATCACCTCGCCGCTCGCTTGTCCATCTCGAACCGTCGCAGCTCCGGCAGCCCAGGCGCAGTTGCTGATCCACGGCGCTCGAGCCGCCGTGTTGCGGATCAAGCGAGACAGAGTGTCTATCGGAGCGTGGCTTGATCGACTCGACGCCGGGCGCACAAAAACGGTGTTGTGGTCCTCATAGCCAACAAGTTAGCTCTCACTGCATGGGCTGTGCTCTCCATTGGCAACGACTACAGGCCAGCAGCCATGCCAGCCTAAACGCGGAAAAGGCACCTCCGGCTTGGAAGCGCTACCGCGCTCCCACTTTACCGCCCTATGACGGCGAACCAAGCTCTCCACCGAAGTCTGCAACGGCAACAAGGACGAAAGAACAGTAAACAACGGCGTGTCTAAAACCTGATACCGAGAATGGTCTTCAACAACCGCGGCGTTCAAAAGGACAGACACGTGCGCATCTCATCCTGGCCAGGAGAGACGATCTACACCCAAAGGCCGGATACATTTGCGCAGAATTGTCTTCTCGCCCAACCTTAACCTTGCAGTCTCGCTGCGGACCATACATTATCGATACACAAAGCTTTGCAATACGACTCCTACCGGGGTGAAGCAGGAGAGATGTTCAGGTTAAGTTGAAAGACATTGGCGGGATCATATCGTTGTTTGACCTGCTGGAGTTTCTCATAGCGCTCTGGGCCAAACACGGCGGGAACTCGGCTCTGCTGGTCGGCGCGCAGGTAGTTGTACAGCGATTCTCCCGTGAATACAGATCCCAGAAAGTTGATCGAATCCCTTGTTGCAAGCTCAAGCTCTGGAAGGCTCTTGCTCATGGCGGGGGAAACCAGATGCAACAGGAATGGTGCCTGCGGCGATAGAAACGCGAAATCCGGATCGTCCTTCCCGAATTCTCCGCCAAGCTGCTGCAATTCGAACTGCATGATCGGCGGCATCTTCTCCGTCGCTGTCTGAAGCAGCTTCTCAAGAACGCCGGTGCTCAACTCCCGCAGGCATTCGACATGACTGACAGTGGCAGAACCATCCCCATTGGAGGCCTCATCATATTGAGCCATCTCGCGGTACGACCGTACCTTCAGGTCGTCAATCACAGGCTCCTGGAATGCAAGAAGCTGCTGATGCATTCGCTCAGCCGTCGAAACATCTGCGTTGCAGAGCGTAATGGCGCATGTTTCCGTAAGCGCATGGAGCAGAAAGCGAGGTTTGGGCGGCAACTTCATCAGGCGCAGCGTCGCACAGGTCTCGGCACCCAAGTCGCTCGTCCACTCGCGAAAGAACTCCAGAACCTTGGAGGCATCTTTCATGCGGTAGTACAGCATGCCACCAAACACACTTGCGAGCGGGTGAAGCGCCACGGTCATGGAAGCGACTACGCCGAAGTTGCCGCCTCCACCCCGTAGAGCCCAGAATAGATCCGGATTCTCCCCCTCACTTGCCTGCACCACGGAGCCGTCCGCGAGCACCACTGTAGCGGCGCGCACAGACCGGCAGGCTGCACCCAGCTTCCGGCTCAGCCAGCCGAGACCACCGCCCAGAATGTACCCGATGACGCCGACGTTCGAGACCTGTCCAGACGGGAAGACAAGGCCATGCTCCTCCGTTTTGCTTAGCAGTTCCCCGGAGCTGACACCCGGCCCTATGGTGGCAGTCCTGTTCGAAACGTCGACAATGATTTCTTTCATCTCCGCCAGCCGCAGCAGGATGCCGCCATCGCATGCCCGGGTAATCCCGTGGCCGGTGTTCTGTACGCCGAGTGGCAGGCCTTGCTCCGTTGCAAAGCGGACTGTATGCGAGATGTCATCGATAGAAACCGCATTCACGATTGCAATGGGGTGCTGATCAACCACCTCCAGCCACGGTTTACGCTGCTTGTCGTAGTCGCCATCCGAAGGAGAGACTACCGAGCCGGATACACTTTGCCGCAGCGCTGTGATCAACGCTGACTGATCTTTGCTTGCCATTTTGACTACCTTCCCCAAGTGTCGGAGATCTGCCATTGCAGAACCCGACAATGTTCAGCTTCCATGTCGCTCGCAAAAGCTCAGCTGAAAGTACCGGGTTTCGATTTCCTGAAAACGCCGGGACGAAGCACAGCGATCAGCGCTCCAGGAGTTCAGCGAGGTAGTCACGCAAGCTTCTGGCGGGCCGACCCAGGATGGCGCTCAGCGTGAGCGGATTTCCCAGTAGGGAGTGCTGATCGTACCAGCGCATCATCTCGATCAGCTGTTGGGGAACCTTGTCGCTCGGAGGCAGGGGTCCCTGCTCTGCCTTTACTGGACGGCCCACGACTTCGGTCATCAGAGCAGCCAGTTCGTAACCGTTCAGGATGCCTTCCGCGCACAACTGAAAGGTGCCGTAGAGTAGACGATCTTCTGTCAGAGCGATGGCTGCGACTTCAGCAACATCGCGATAGTCTACCCGGCTGAACCGCATGTCGTTGGACCAGAGTTCCACATGCTTTCCGGTCTCCTGAGCTTTTTTCCAGCCCGGGGCGATATTTTGTAAGAACACCGCAGGGTTCAGGATCGTGTATTCAAGACCGGACTCGATCAGCGCTCCCTCAACCGGCAACTTG
Organism: Granulicella sp.; assembly: GCA_965276885.1. Lineage (GTDB taxonomy): Bacteria > Acidobacteriota > Terriglobia > Terriglobales > Acidobacteriaceae > Granulicella. The sequence continues at coordinate 1,818,437 of OZ255702.1, forward strand.
ACGGCATGGTTTTTCAGCTCAACGATGCTGGGGTTGATCACCGACGAAAACACGATTCTGCGAACACCGGCCGCTTTCGCCAACTGGATAAACCGCTTGCCGACCTCTGCCTCCTCCTCAAGCGCAAAAGGAGCGATGTAGAAGGCCGCATCCATCCCCGCGAGGGCTGCGGCAACCTGTTCGGCGTTCCTGAGGTCTCCTACAACCGTCTCCGCCGCACCCTGGGCACGTGCTGCGGCTTCCTTTTCAGCCTTGGCAACGAGCCCTCGCACCTTTACGCCTCGCCTGGAAAGTTCAGGCACTACTAACCCTGCAAACTCGCCAGCTGCTCCTACCGCCAAAACACGTGAGATCTCAGTCATCCTCTACCTCCCGGTATTCTTCTGAAAATCTTCTTTTTGCGGGCTCTCCATCACCGCGCATAGATATGATTCACGTCTTAGGGCATGGAGTGTTGCGGTCAGCGCACGAGATTGTTGCGAAATGCGCAATGGGCGCTGCACGCCAGGGGTGAGCCAAATGAGATGGTTGGAGTGCATGGATTCATTCGTGCAACTCGCAGAAGCGCTTAATTTCAGCCAGGCTGCGAAGTTGCTTGGCATCAGTACCTCGTCGTTGAGCCGACGTATCCAGTCGCTGGAGAGCGAGCTGGGTTTTGTGTTGGTGCAACGCTCAACGCGGAGCGTTGCTTTGACAGAACAGGGAAGACAGGTGCTTGCCCGAGCCGAGCACCTGCTTCGGGAAGTCGCGAACCTGAAGAGCGATCTGGCTCGAGACTCCCGGGAGATTTCAGGTCACCTTCGCATCGGTGTGCCCGTCGACCTGTCCATTACGGTACTTGGTCCTATCCTGTCGCAGTTCTGTCGCGAGCACGAGTCCATCCAGCTGAGTCTCCTGGCCACGCAGGGCCAACCGGAGATGGTGGGAGACCGGCTCGACATTGCTTTTGTCATCGTGCATCAGAGACCACTTCCGGACTCTTCGTCTACACTCCATCGCATCTGCGCTTTTCCGCGGCTGCTGTTTGCGTCCAAGGAGTACCTGGCACGGAAGAGCGAGCCCGCCTCGCCCAAAGATCTGGCGCAGCACCTCTGCATTCGGCACCTGGAAGAGAAGCCGGAGACCTACTGGGATCTGCGCAGCGGCACAAAGCGCGAACGTGTGCCCGTCAATGGCGTGTGTGCCACAACATGTCTTGCAAATGCAGCCCATGCAGCCCAGGAAGGTCTCGGAATTGCTATGCTGCCGGTACATCTTGCGCAGGCTTCTTCTTATGGAGCTTCCAGCCTGACCCGGGTGCTGCCAGCCTGGGAGGGTTCCCCAGCTTTAGTCTTTGCCGTGACCGCACGGGATCACCGCCTCGCGAGAGTCTCTGCCCTGCTAAGCTCCGTTCGCACGCGGGTGCCGGATCGCATTGGGGAGCTTAATAGAAAGGAGATCATGCCCAAGCCCAAGCTAGCTGCTTCTGAGGAGGCTATCGGCGGTACAAGTTAGAGCCACCCATCGAACCAACCGCTGCTTGCGAGCATTCTCACGGCTTCATTCGACGCGAGCCGGCGCGGATGCGTGAAGGGACGAGGGGCTGTCACCAAGGAGCGCTCGCATTTGCTGGTGTGCAAAGGTGAGAGAGATAAACCAGGCAGCGGCGGGCTTTGCCTGGGTAAGAGCATCCGGTCCGCGTCGAGCCGCGATGACTTGAGCGACACGTTCCACGCCACCCTCCCAGCCGATCTTGCCGGCTAATTGCGCCAGCTCGGGAAAGCGGTTTGCCGTAGCGATGACCAGGCGCATCATCAGAAGGGCTTCTCCCCTTAGCGCCTGGTGCAGTATTTCCAGACCAACAGCACGCAGGCGTTCTGATAAACGGCAACTCCCGGGCAATCTCGTTTGCATACCGCTGGAAGTGTTCTACCGTGGGGCGAACAACGGCAGCGAAAAGCTCTTCTTTGTTGGCGTACCGGGCGTACAGGCTTCCCTTTCCAGCTCCAGCCAGAGCCACAGACCGTTGGACGGGTTTCAGCAAGCACTTCACGCATCTGAAAAGCGGCGAGCCGGCGAAGGATCAGATCCTTCTGCTCACGGCCATTCTCGCCGACGGCATCAATCTCGGCATTTCCAAGATGGCAGAAGCCTGCCCCGGCACGACGGCGCGGAAGCTCGATTGGCTAGCATCGCTGCACATCCGGGATGAAGCTTACACGAAGGCGCTTGCCGAGCTGGTCAACCATCATCACCGGCATCCGTTCTCCGAGCATTGGGGCGAAGGTTCCCCGTCCTCCTCCGACGGTCAGCGCTTCCGCGCCAGCGGACGCGGTGAGCGGTCCGGGCAGGTGAATCTGCGCTACGGCAATGAACCGGGTGTGCTCTTCTATACCCAAATCTCCGACCAATACACGCCCTTCTATACCAAGGTGATCGCCGCGAATGCCCGCGATGCGACACACGTCCTCGACGGCCTGCTCTACCACGAGTCCGATCTGCGGATCGAGGAACACTACACCGACACTGCCGGATTCATCGACCACGTCTTTGCTCTCTGCCATCTGCTGGCTTCCGTTTCGCGCCGCGCATCCGCGACCTCGCCGACAAGCATCTCTACGTACCGGGAAAGGAGCGCGATCACCCAACACTGGCTCCGCTGATTGGCGGCAAGCTCAATCTGAAGCTGGTCAGAACGCAATGGGAAGAGATATTGCGATTGGCTGCGTCCATCCGGCACGGCACGGTCACCGCCTCCCTCATCATTCGCAAGCTCGCCAGCTACCCTCGCCAGAACAGCCTTCACACCGCACTCCGAGAGGTCGGACGCATAGAGCGATCCCTTTTCATGCTGGAGTGGATGAAAGACCCCGACCTCCGCAGACGTGTTCAGGTCGGACTCAATAAAGGCGAGGCCCGAAATGCGCTGGCTCGTGCCGTGTTCTTCAATCGGCAAGGTGATCTGCGCGACCGCTCTTTCGAGAATCAGCGCTACCGCGCAAGCGGCTTGAACCTGATCGTTGCCGCCATCATTCTCTGGAACACCGTCTATCTCGAACGGGCCGTTGCTGCCCTCCGCGAGCACGGCATTGCCATCGACGACGAGGCTTTAGCTCACCTCTCGCCTATCGGCTGGGAGCACATCAACCTGACTGGCGACTACACCTGGCAAGCCGCTGGACGCCTCCGCAAAGGCTCGTTCAGGCCCCTACGGCCCTTCTCAGCCTCAAACGAGGCAGTCCAAACTCCTATCGCGGTAGGGATGCGCCTTGCGACGCACCCCCGCACAGATCCCGGCGGGCGTGATTCACGCACGGGCCCCCACCTTGGGTGTTTGACGGCGAAGCGCACGCTGGGCCAGGGATGAAGGATGTGGGGCGGTGGCAGGAACTCTGCCGCGAGCTTCGCCATGCGGTTCCAGGTAGTTCGATCCCGTTGGCTTCGCTGCGCGAGCGAGCGTCGCCAGAGATCGACCACATAGTGCCGGAAGGCTCCGAGGCATCGGCTATTGGTCGGCACCGCGTGATACGCGAGGTATCCGCGAACGACCTGTCCGAGCCACTTGCCCTCGAGCGGAATCGGTTCGTGCATGCGCCGCTGCAACTCCTCTTTGATCGCTCGCAACCTTGCCCGCATCCTGTCGCGGCGCGTCTGCCGTTTGAGCTGGAAGGTGCCCCGGCGGGACCGGCTGCAGATGTGAGTGAACCCCAGGAAGTTGGACGTCTCCGGTTTTCCAAGCCCACGACTCCCTCGATCTTTGGCCGCAAAGCGGCGGAATTCGATCAACCGTGTCTTCTCCGGACGCAGCGATAGCGCGAACTTCTCCAGCCGCTCTCGCATCTTCGCTATAAACCGCTCTGCTTTTCGCTGGTGCTGGAAGCCCATGACGATGTCATCGGCATAGCGCACCACGATGACCTGACCCTTGGCATGTTTTTGCGCCACTGATCGGCCCAGAGGTCGAACGCATAGTGAAGATAGAAATTGGCCAGCAGAGGGGAGATAACCGCTCCTTGCGGAGTGCCCGCCTCGGTCGGCGCAAGGTTTCCATCTTCCATGACACCCGCCTTCAGCCACTTGCGGAGTAGACGGATGATGCGGCGATCACCGACCCGATGCGCGACGAAACGGATTAACCATTCATGGCTGACCGCATCGAAGAACCTGGCGATATCGGCGTCCACGATCCAGTTCACCTTCGTCATGGTGATCCCGACGGCTAGCGCGTCCAGCGCATCGTGCTGTCCGCGTCGGGGCCGGAACCCATACGAAAATCCCAGGAAATCTTCCTCGTAGATTGCGTTGAGCACCTGCACCACGGCTCGCTGAACGATCTTGTCTTCCAGCGCGGCGATTCCCAGCGGACGCTGCCGTCCATCGGGTTTCGGTATATATCGCCCTCGCGAAGGGAGCGCCCTGTACGTGCCTCGATGCACTTGCTCGTGCAATCTCGTCAGGTTGATTTCAAGGTCCTGCCTGTAGCTCTGCCATGTCGCTCCATCCACTCCCGGAGCCGCTTCCCGCTTGAGGCTGGAAAAGGCATCCCGCAGTCGATCGACCGTCACATAGTGGAGCAGAGCGGTGAACCGTTCCTTCTTCTTGTCCTGCGCTGCTTCTCGTACACGGTCAAGCCCCTGGTACACGCTTTCCCGGCTCGTTGTCCGGCGCGTGTGTTGCCCTTCCGTGTTCCCTCGGCCCCTCCCCTTCGCTCCACCGACTCCGCACCCGGTTTCTCGGGCTTGTTCGCCGGCTTCGTCGCTACTATAGAAGGGTCTGACTTCTCCCGCCCGTGCATCATCGGCTTCGACTCCTCGTCTTCCCGATGCGAACCACTCCGAGACAACCGAAGCGGTTAGGCCGGAGATCTCCCGGTTCCCGAACAAAGAGCGTCTCTGCATGCCAGGGTCTAAGACCACGCAGGGCCGTCCAGGCACTCGCACTATCGCGCCCGTCCGTATTGCCTTCCGCCACGCTAACGGCGTCGGCGCCCTGAACTGATATATAGCTTTCGCGGCTAAATGGCTGGCCTACAGTCTCCCCTGTCAACGCTTCGCTGTACACCTCGCGATGCACAACGTATGACTCGGGGCCAGTGTGGTTTGCTATTCCTTCACTGCACAGGACTCTCACCCGTTACTCCTTGCCGGTCTCCCGGCGCACTAGCGTACAATTTTGACCTTTTGTGTGGTGACCCCATTCATGTCAGAAGTTGCTGTAAGCAGAAAGCACCCGTACTGACCGGCGAGCAAATGGATGAGATGCTGCAGCAGATTGCAAACGGCTTTGCAAAACAACTCCGCTCACCCATTATGCACAAGCCTTCAGAGGTGGGGCTGGAATATGAGGAGGTCACCTTTCCCTCGCTCGACGGAACCACCCTGGACGGCTGGTTTATCCCAGCCGCGGGTTCCAACAAGATCGTGATTTGCAATCACCCGATGGGTTTCTTGCGTTCTAGACTGCCGACCCAGCTCGACCCTGGAAGAGCGCTTGGGCTGCCAGCGGCAACGACTTCGAAGTGAATCTTATTCCGGATTACAAGATCCTGCATGATGCCGGCTATAACGTGCTGGCCTACGATTTACGGAATTTCGGCCTAAGCAGTGATGCAAACGGCGGCATCGGTTCAAGCGGCATCTTTGAGTCGCGCAATGTGATCGGCTCGTTACGGTACGTGCGCAGTCGCGAAGATACGCGAAATATGACGATCGGCATGTTCAGCCGCTGCCTCGGCTGCAATTCGATACTGTATGCGATGAAGTCGCATCCCGGGGCATTCGAAGGGGTTCGATGCCTCTTCGCACCACAACCCGTTAACACCAAGACAATCGTCCAGAAGCAACTCGGGCTGGCCGGCATCCCGGAAGACCAAATCGACGATCTGGATCAACGAATCATCCTGAAGACAAGCATTGGCTTCGATGCACGCAATTGCCTGGATTGGACGAAGAGCGCCTGCGTTCCGACTTTCCTCTATCAAGTGCATGACGATATCCTGACAATCCCCGGCGACATGGAAACCATGTTTAATAACATTCCTCTGTCGGAAAAGAAGCTGTTCTGGATTGAGGGAACCACAGGACGCTGGGACGGTATGCGTATTTCCAGCATCATCCGGAACAGATGCTGGAGTGGTTCGCAACGTATATGACCTACATGCCTTCACTTGACCTTCAAACACATCCAAAGGACGGAACTATGTCAGAAACAATCTTTCTTCGCGACCTGCTCCTTCCCGAATTCGAGATCGAGATCGGTAAAACTCGTCGCCTCTTCGAGGCTCTGCCGGACGGCGAAGTCGATTTCAAGCCTTATGAGAAATCCATGCCCCTCGGCCGACTCGCGGGCCACACCACCGACCTCTTTCGCATCATCGCGCTCGTACTCACCAGCTCCGACTTAGACATGGCCGTTGCCTGGAAGCCATACACGATGGAGAGCAAGGCGCAGTTGCTCGTGCGATTTGATGAGAACGCCGACAAAGCCCTCACCGCGCTGAAGCAGACCTCTGACGAGACCTTTCATCAGCAATGGAGAATCTTGCGCGGTTCATTGACTCTTTTCTCCGGCGAGCGCTACACCGCCTACCGCTCTAATGGCCTGAACCAGATTATCCATCACCGCGCTCAACTCGGCACCTACATACGCGCTTTGGGTCTGCCGCTTCCCGGAATGTATGGCGCTTCTGCCGATGGCATCTAGTCGTCGCGACTGAGAACGAGCCTTATAGCCTCGCCTGGGCACGTTGCCAGGTTGTGCACCGAAGGCGAAATCAACGGTGACGAATTTTCGGCTCCACAGATCGGAACATGGCAACGGAGAGCTCTATGAGTGCATATGAACTGCGTACCTACCAGATCGCACCTCACAAGATGCGGGATATTGAAGAGATCATGCGTAATCTCGTGCAGCCGATCATGCCGGATTACAACATGGAGGGCGTCGGCTATTGGGCCAAACCGGACGGCACGGTGCTCTATTATGTGGTGCGCCATCGTGATGTGGAAGTGATCGCTTCCGATTGGGACAGCTTCCATGCAGACCCACGCTGGAAATTTGGTAGGGCAGAACGGAAGAGCAAGGAGCCAATCGTTACTCAGGTCGAGACTGCCGCTTTGATAGAGTGCTAGGCCTTCCAACGCTAACAGTCTAAAGGCCGGAAGCAATTCGGATTCCGCCGAAGCGTATTGAGGAGAGCTATAGAACTGCCAAACCGCAGAGAACATGAATGACTGCGGCGAGTGAGCCGCCTATGATCATTCCCCGCTTCTTCTTTTTCACCCCAATCACGACATCGGCGATCTGAATCACTGCGGCAGTAAAGAGGAGCCACGCGACCGCTTTCCCCCCAGCACAGAACGGTGTGATCGCGCTTGCTAGGCCGAACGGAACGGAGCGCGCCGCGTACATGCGCACATAAAACTTTTCACCGCCTGAGATGTGATCCGAACCTGAGAGAGATGCAGGTTGAACAAGAGCAACAACGGCCCACGCTGCCGAAACGAGAGATGCGAAAAGATTCAGAAACAGGAGTGCAGCTCGCATAATGTGACCCTCGACTTGTGATTGTCATTTCAGGTTTGTCGGGCGCGAGCCAGCAATAAGGATGTCGACGATCCTGCGGGCGCTCGCCTCCCAGCCCGGCCTGTCCATAGTGTGGAAGACGCCGATAAGGGCACGCACCAAATCATAGGGTCTAAAATCTATACGGAGATGGCAGAACGACAGAGAAAGGAGCCAATCGTAACGCGCGTCGAGACTGCCCTCCAGTAGGAATACCAGGCTTTCCGCCGCTGACAGTCCGGTGTCTCGAAACAATCCGGTCCCCACCGATCGATATTGTAGACGGAACGACAAGGCTCTTAGACCGCTCTCGACCACATCGTCACAAGAGGGAAGAAGTTCTATGAAGCATCATGAGATAAAAGCACACAACGCCGCTCTTCACGTTGTTGAGGAGGGCGAAAGGGCCAAAGCTCCTGCGGTTCTTCTTTGTCATGGGTTCCCAGCAATTTGGTCCAGTTGGAAGTTCCAGATGACGGCCTTGGCCAAAGCCGGGTATAGGGTTATCGCTCCTGACATGCGCGGTTACGGCAGGAGTTCCGCTCCTGTATACGCGGAGGACTACACACCGTTTCATACAGTTGGTGATCTGGTCACGATACTTGATGCACTTGAGATTGAGACTGCCACTGTGATTGGACACGACTTCGGCGCGAACGTGGCTTGGAATGCGGCGATGATGCGACCAGATCGCTTTACCGCAGTATGCGGCATCAGCGTTCCTTATATGGCTCCTGGAGGAGACAGTTTTCTGGACAAGCTGCGAGCAGCCGGCGCACATCAGTTCTACATGTTCGAACAGATCAAAGAGGAATCCGATGAGGCTTGGAAGAATGCTGCCGTCACGATTCCCGGTGTGTATTACTGGACCTCGGGAGAAGCTCACGATGAGGCTCGCTGGGATGCCTTTGATCCTTCGCGCGGTCTGTTGCGAGCAGCGCCGAAGCCACTGCGTACTTTTGATCGCGTGTACATGGAAGACACGGTTCGAGAGTTCACACGGACGGGTTTTCACGGTGGTTTGAACTACTATCGAGCGATAGACATTTTTGCACGTCACTGGGCTGCTTTCGCCGGAGCCAAAATCAAGCAGCCCTCCATGTTTATCACTGGAGAACTGGACGGGCTTAATCGCGTGACACAGCCAAATGCTGAGGCTATGGCCAAAGATCTTCTCGATCTGCGGAGTTTCATCGTGCTGCCCGGAGTCGGTCATTGGCCTCAGCTCGAGGCATCTGAGGCCACCTCAGAGGCACTCTTGGGCTTCATTCGGAACTTGTGAAAGGTTTATACGCTTTTCGGGTGATCTACGACGCCTCCGAGCCCCGCGGAATTAGTACTTACAAATCGCCATATCGCCAGTAATCGGTGGACGACGAAAGGCGCACTTGTTAGGATTCGTTCTGTCCCGTGGCAAGTTCTCGGCGGTATCATCCTGCTGGCTCCATGTTTGGCAGCGCGGGTCTTGTTGGGCGTGAGCCCGCAATGAGGACGTCAGGGACACGATGGGCGTTCGGCTCCCAGCCCGGAATAGCCACCTTGTGGAAGACGCCGATGAGAGCAGGGACCAAATCATCGGGTTCCGTATCTGTACAGAAACTGCCGCTGGCGATCGCGCGTTGAGTCAGAACGAGGAAGGGCCGTGGGTCTGCCCGCGCGCCCCTTCGAGGAGACGCATGGAGCCAACAGCAATGGTATCCATGACGGGGAGGATGAGTTCTTGTCGGCCACATGGTCGATGAAGAGAAGCATCCACGCGCGGAGGGCTTCGATCAGCGGAAACGTGACGGCGAAGCTTCGCCCGGCTGCAGTCAGTTTTTCGACTTCGCCGTGATAGACGGCTTCCAATCAGGCGTCGCGGGTTGGAAAGCGACGGTACAGCGTGCCCGAGCCGATACCGACTTGGCGAGCAATGTCGTCGAGCGTCGCTTCGGCTCCGCGCGGGGTGAAGGCAATTCTAGATACCTCTTGGATGCGCTCACAATGCGCATCTGCGCATGGCGTACGTGCGTTCCGAATTCGTAGGGTTATCACCGCCGGACTTCGAAATACGCAACTATGGCGGTGTGGAAACGCCGGTCCCGACCGCCCGGACTGGCTGTTTGCAAGCCATCGACCTCCGGGGATTTGACCCCGCTCGCCAGAAAGCATTCAAATGAAAAGAAGACTTTCATCTGCTTCAACCTGGAGTTTCCAATAAAACAATTCACGGCAATGCTCATCTTTGTGAAAACGGTGGAGAGGGGATCCTTCACAGCCGCTGCTGCCGAGCTGGGGCTCACTTCTCAGGCGGCTGGAAAACAGGTCCGGGAGCTTGAGAACCACTTCGGAACGCGCTTGCTTAATCGGTCGACCCGAAGTCAAAGTCTCACAGAAGTCGGACGCTTCTATTATGCGCAGTGCAAGCGTGCTGTAGCTGAGATTGACGCCGCAGAAGCCATTCTGGCAGCGCAAAGCGGTGCGCTCCGCGGAACCCTGAGAATAAGCGCGCCCGTAGCGTTCGCAAGCAATCACCTCGTTCCGTTGCTCGCGCAATTTATGAAAGAACACCCCTCTTTCGAATTGGATCTCGAAGTGACAGATAATCCGTTAGACGTGATAGGCGAAGGGTTCGACCTAGCGTTCCGAATCGGCCCGCTACCGAATTCCACTTTGAACGTGCGCACGCTTGCACCCTATCGCTTCGTGGCATGTGCTGCCGCAGATTATCTGGAGAGGCGCGGAACGCCGTCCAGCCCCGAAGATCTTGCCAACCACGAATGCTTGGGATCTTTACTTGCATCCAGTTCCTCACGAGCGATATGGCACTTCGATCGAGGCGGCAAGACTTATGCTGTTCCAATCAGAGGATCGCTTCGCATCAATGACGATCGCGCGCTCGTTGACGCTGCGCTCGCTGGACTAGGCATTGTCGTTGGTTGTAGATCAACTCTCTTATCGCACATACGCGAGGGCCGGCTTGTGCGCTTGTTCGCGAACTACGAAATTCCATCTCTGCCGATCAATGTGCTTTTTGCGGCTCGGCCCCATATGCCTACCAAACTACGCCTCTTTCTCGATTGGATTGTACTTAGGGGCGAGGAACGAAGTCGACATGATCAGTTAGCCGACATGTAATCCAGGCTCGCGATTGTAAGTTTCCTCAAGCTGTTGGTGCTGAAAACAAGATCCTCCTGAATTTGGTTGGGTTTCGCTATACCCCGAATCGTCATCTCGCGTTCACGAAGTCGTCTGCACCGCGCGGCCGTCAACAGATCCCCCTCCAGACCTATCAGCCGGAGGGCTCTCAATTCCAAGCCTCACATTGTAAAACCTGAATAAAAAGCCAGCCTTCCTCGAACATCCAACCTTGCATCTTTGGAACAGTCATTCGTACATGCGGGTGGCGGATAGAAGTTTTGCGTGCGTCTGAATCAACGAATCGGTAACGGCTCACACTGCTGGGCGAGGTATCACTATGGCAAACATTCAGCCAATCGCTTTGACTAAGAGCTTTGGAAGAGCCGAGGTCAATGGCATTCGGGTGTACTATCACATGGCTGGCTCCGGCGAGCCGATAGTTCTCCTGCATGGTTTTCCCGAGACGTCGAACGCCTGGCGCAAGGTCATGCCCGCGTTGGCAGAACATTACACCGTCATCGCACCCGACCTTCGGGGCTTCGGGGCTTCCGACCGGCCGGATACCGGGTACGACAAGCGCACGATAGCCGAAGATGTCCACCAACTCGTCCATCAGCTTGGGCTGGGACCGATCAATCTCGTCAGCCATGATGTCGGCATGATGGTCGGCTATGCCTATGCTTCTGCTTATCCGTCCGAGGTGAAGCGCTTGGTACTGATGGAAGCAGCGCTGGCGGGTCTTGGTCTTGAGACGTTGTATGACGCCGACAAGTATCCGCGCATGTACCACCTACCGCTCTTCGAGGCGCCAAACGGACTTGCCGAAGCGCTGATTATTGGCCGCGAGAAGATGTTCGTCCGGCATTTTATGCTGCAGCAGACCTACAACATCGCCGCTCTCGAGGATGACGTGCTGGACGGATACGCTGAGCAGCTCGCGGCGCCCGGTGCATTGAGGGCAGGCATCGCTTACTTCCGCGCCCACAAAGTTGATGCCGAGCACAACCGCGAGAACGCCAAGACAAAGCTTCCGATGCCGGTGCTGACCGTGGCTGGTTCCGCAAGTGCCGGCGCGGAACTCGAAGTCGCGGTGCGTCCTTTGACCGAATGCATGCGAGCCGCTGTAATCGAAAACTGCGGCCACTACCTGGCCGAAGAGCAACCGGAGCGCCTCGTTGACGAACTGCTCCGGTTCTTCCACGAAGACGCTTAACGGGGCGGCAAGCCTAATCATTGACTCAAATAAGGAGGACTATGTTATTTGATTTGGAATTTTCGGCAGCAGCGATTATCGGTGAGCACAGACTGTCAAACCGCGACATCCTCGACACCGAACTCGCGAGAGCACGACATGCGCTCGCCTATCTGAAGCAGAAGATAGGTAACGATGCCATGCGGGAACTTCTAAAAGACGACGTGCTGACGATGACCACGTGCGTTCGCGACTGGGTGAAGGCCTCGAACGGTGCATGGCAAGGCGGCTCAGTGGAGCTCATTGTGCCTGGGCCGAGTGCAGCGAGTTTTCGTCAATGGTATGCGGACGCAATGACGAAGGGCTGGGAGCTGGAACTGCGCGCTGGTCATCCCGAGCACTTCATCAGTCATCCTACGGACGACTTGGGCGAGGTTGTCGAGAACATAGGTGAAACCGAGTTGCCTTGGCGCATCTTCTACCGCAATCTCGCGGAAGACGCCCCGCTTCCTTCGGCTTGGGATAGCCGGTTTCCAATTCATTTCGCCGCAGAAATTATCGATGTAGATGGGGTGCGCGTCGCCTTTTCCATGCGCGAACTTCTAGACGACAAAGACGGGCTTCATATGAAACTCACAAGTCATCTGCCGGCGGCAGCACCCGCCGGGCTGCTGGAACGGCATCTGCACCATCTCGCCATCGAATGGCGAAATTGGGCGAGTTTCGCCTACAAGAAAACAACCTAATCTCAAGCTTGCCAACAGCAAACCCATAAGAGAGTTGAGGAGCAATTCCGATGGCCTATGAGAGTGTCAATCCATTCACCGAAAAGCATCTGAAATCTTTCCCAGAACATTCCGAACGCGACATCGAACGAATTCTGGCCCAAGCCGATCTCGCCTATCGACAGGTCTGGCGCGATCTTTCGTTCGAAGACCGTGGTGCTGTTCTGAAAAGAGCTGTCGCGGAACTTCGGATCAACGTAGACCACTTCGCCAAGCTCGCTACGCTGGAGATGGGTAAATTGCTCCGGGAAGCAGTCGCCGAGGTAAACAGCTGCGCGGACATCCTGGAATACTATGCAGAACATGCAAGCAGCATGCTGTCTCCGACCGAGACACAGGTAGCAGAGGGTCGAGCTACGATCACTTCTGCACCGCTCGGTGTGATTTTCGGCATTGAGCCGTGGAACTATCCGTACTATCAAGTGGCGCGCGTAATCGGGCCAAACCTCATGGCGGGCAACACCGTCATCATAAAGCACGCACCGGGCGTTCCACAGTGTGCTTTAGCTATAGAAGCTTTGCTTAAGAACGCAGGCGCACCCAACGGCGTGTATAGCAATGTCTTTGTCTCGAACGATCAGGCGGAAAAGATTGTCGCTGACAGTCGTATAAGAGGCGTCGCTCTGACGGGAAGCGAGCGAGCCGGGTCGGTCGTCGAAGCGGCAGCGGGAAAAGCACTCAAGAAGAGCACGATGGAACTTGGCGGCAGCGATGCCTTCGTAATCTTGGATGATGCCAACCTGGACGAGGCTGTAAAGCTGGCAGTCCAAGGCCGCATGCAAAACTCCGGCCAGGCATGCGCGGGATCGAAGCGGTTCATCGTCCATGAGAGTTTAGCGGACGAATTCATTACCCGATTCAAGGAAGAGCTCGGTAGGTTTTCCCCGGGCGATCCACTCGAAGCGGAGACGAGGATGGCCCCACTTTCAAGTAAAGCGGCGCTGGATCGAGTCCTGCAACAAATAGAACAAGCGGTGGCTGGAGGTGCAAAGGTTCTACTGGGCGGCAAACGGCTCGATCACTCAGGATATTTCCTTGCACCGACTTTGCTGACGAATGTGGAACGCTCTAATGCGGCTTTCGATCAAGAGTTCTTCGCGCCTGTTGGGATGATCTTCCGGGTACAGAACGATAAGGAGGCACTAGCTATCGCGAACGGTTCACCCTTCGGCCTGGGTGGCTCTGTGATCACAACCGACATGGAGCGAGGAAAGCATATGGCGGGCCAGATGGAGACCGGGATGGTCTTCATCAACTCGACTGTGATCTCCCCTCCGGAGTTGCCGTTCGATGGAATCAAGAACTCCGGTTTTGGCCGCGAACTCTCAGACCTGGGCATCAACGAATTCGTAAACAAGAAACTCGTTTTGGTTGCAGACCAGAGGGATTCTTAGGACATCTTGCATCGAGGATCACAACTATGAAGCTAGTCACAGCGAATGCACACCGGACTGAAACCGGTGGTGCCGATCATTTCACCGGGAGTGTCTGGAATGAAACTCTGGCCCTCGGAGAAGGTTCATCTCGATTGCATGTCGGGAGGGTCACCTTCGCACCTGGGGCTCGGACTTTCTGGCACACCCATCCGCAAGGGCAGATCCTCTTGGCGGTCTCTGAGGTCGGGTGCGTTCAGAAGGAAAGCGAGCCAGTGCGGGACCTCTATCCAGGGGACACTGTCTCCATTGCACCAGACGAGCGTCACTGGCATGGTGCTGTTAAGGATCAAATATTCGTGCATCTCGCGATGCAAGAGGCGGGGCCTAAAGGGACGCAAGTTGAATGGCTTCAGCCCGTTACAGATGACCAGTATCTCGAAAGGCAAGGATGATGAAAGCGAAAGCTTGCCAAGAGTTTTTCCGAAAAACCGATCAAACAGAACGTCAGTGGGATTACGTTATCGACCGTAACTCTTTCCTTCTATGCGCCTGGACCTAAGAGCCTGTTCACGATCTTCTGAGTAACAAGACAAGGAAAGCGAGGTGGACCATTTGCAGGCTGGAGTTGAGTTTTCGTTCGCAGTTTTTCCAGAGTCTCCGGCACTTTTCGAGCCAGGCGAAGGAGCGCTCGACGACCCAGCGCCGTGGCATGACGGCGAAGGTGTGCAACTCGCTGCGCTTGGCGACCTGCACGGTGGCGCCGAGCTTTTGCTCAACCGCATCGGCGAACGGTTTGCCGGAGTAGCCGCCGTCCACCAGCACGCTGGCGACTTGCCGCAGGTTTCCGGCGCAACGATCCAAGGCCGCCAGAGCGCCCTGGCGGTCGGTCACCTCGGCCGTCGTAATGGCCACAGCGTGCGGCAGGCCCTGCGTATCGACCGCGATATGGCGCTTGATGCCGGAGACCTTTTTGCCCGCGTCATAGCCCTTCTGGGTGGCCGTGTCTGTGTTCTTCACGCTCTGCGCGTCCACGATCAGAAAGCTGGTCGTGGCGCTGCGCCCCTGTCTGACGCGGGCCTCGCCAACCGATTTTTTTTAAGGCCTGCTCCAGAACGCTGCTGCCGTCCGGACCAGGCTCACTCCACTTGGCGAAGTACGAATGCACGGTGCGCCATTTGGGAAATCCGTCCGGCAGCAGGCGCCACTGGCAACCCGTCTTGAGCAGGTACAACACCCCGCAGAACACCTCGTACAGATCCACCGTGCGCGGCTTGGTCCGCTTGCGAACCCCCTCCAACAACGGACGAATCAACTCAAACCGCTCCCGGCTCACATCGCTTCCGTACACCTTCTCCCGCATAAGGAAAGTGTCAAGGCAAAATGCCCAGCCCGCTAGTAACTAGATCGTGAACAGGCTCTTAGATCTCAAGTGAGAGGCAATGATGCAAGTAGTTGCAACCGGTTTTGGCAATCCCGATGTCCTGAAAGTGATCCCGTCTGAGGCGCGCTCTCCAGGCAAAGGTGAGGTTGCGATTGCAGTGCGCGCAGCCGCTGTAAACCACCGTGACTTCAAGATGTACGCGAGTCGGGATTACATGAAAAGCTCCGGACGGGATGAGCTCACATTCCCTCTGCAACTTGGAGTTGAGGCGGCCGGCATCGTAACCGATGTAGGACCGGAGGCGATAGGCGTTGCGGGGCCGATCGTCGCCGGAGATGAAGTGATCGCCTATCGGGTGGACGGGGCTTACACGGACGCGATCACGGTCTCTGCGGCCCAGGTCGTGCCGAAGCCACGGCAACTCAATTGGGAGCAGGCGGCCAGCATCATGTTGACAGGTACGACCGCCGTTCACGCTTTAGCGGCGGTCGGGCTCGATCGGGCCAGACTATCCTCGTCCATGCAGCGGCTGGGGCTGTGGGCCTTTCTGCGGTCCAGCTCGCAGCCCTCGACGGGATCAATGTCATCGGCACGGCAAGCGAAAAGGACTTCGGGCTATTGGAGAAATACAGCGTGACCCCGGTTAAGTACGGTGAAGGCCCTCTGGATCGCGTGCGAAGTGTAGCTCCACAGGGCATCGACGCAGCGCTCGACTTTATCGGCACAGACGAAGCTGTCGATGTGTCGCTACAGGTGCTCCAGGACCGCTCACGCATCGCGACAATCGTTGCATTCGAGCGGTCGAAGCGGGACCACTTTCTGGCGATCGGGGGTTCCGCAGGTCAGGATCCCGCAGGCGTGGCCATTCGCAATGCCGCAAGACTGCGGCTCGCAGCTCTGGCGCAGGCGGGAGCTTTTCATGTCCGCATCGCGAAGACCTTTCCGCTTGCCAACGCCGCAGATGCTCACCGTCTGCTCGCGGAAGGTGTCGGGGGTGGACACCTTGTCCTGCTGCCGTGATCATGCCGCGTCGTCTCTACCCGCGACCTCGGCTGTAAGCCGTCAGCGTATTCGCCTTGTTCTACGTCTCTGTGCCTGGAAGTGAGAGACCAAGTCAGTGCCGGCAGCGATCCTGTATTAGGCTTTGCTCGAAACAAGTTTCAGTCTACTCACAAGCCCGGGGATTTCACGATTACCTTGTCGACTCGATCTTCAACAGTGTCCGGCGGACACTCGAAGGAGTATCTCAGGCCAAATTGTAAAGCGAGTAAGAAAGTACGATCCTACGCGCCTCTCGTACCCCCTTGCGCATTGGAAAGAGAAGAGGCCAGCCTATGCAAGCCGAAGGTGGAAGCCACGGCGCACCTCGGCACCGGGAATTTGCTCGTCGCGCCGCGCGGCATCTTTTATGACGTCGGTATTAGGACGCCTCTCCTGAATCGCGGAACAAAGTGTGGTCGCAAACGCTTCTGGAAGGTATGAGAGTAAAGTCTTCCAAAGAGCGCCATCCAGTTTAAGGTGAACATCGCAATAGGCAATCGGAACCGCGTTCTCGTCGATGATTCTTACAGAGTCCTGGCTATTCTTCTGCACTCTTAGGGTGAACTCCCGACCTTCTACCTTCTTAAGCTCTTGGCTCAGCAGATAAAAGAGCACCATTGACTTAATGCGATCGACCTTGTTCGCGGCAACACGAGCCCGATCGGCAAGGCGAGCAGCTTCAGCTCGGCAGAACTGCTCACGAGCTTGCATCATGCGCACAAAACGTCCTAACCGGTCTATCTTCTCTCCACGTGCTGCACAGAAGTCTCGAAAGCGGTTCATCAATTCCTCTGTCGCTTGTCCATCACAATCTACGTTTTCCTGGATTTCTTCAAGAAGCGCGTCCAGCTCTGCGTCGATTTCAAAGAGCGAGCTAGATGCTGCGATTGAGTCCATTTCGGGTCTCCATGCTGGGTTAGGTTCAGAGTGCTCCTCAGCGGTGGGCAGCCGCCATGAGGGGAAAGGTTGTTGCTACGCTGCGAGACGCTGTTCCAGCCACATGGTCCTTGCTGCCCGGTACGCCAGCGCATCGGCGCGCGACTGGATCGGGTGTCCGTTATGCCCCTTGATCCACTTCCACTGGATACTTAGCGCGGTGTCTAGCCGGATAAGCTCTGTCCACATCTCACGATGTCGCAGTTCCGCTCCTCTTCGATTCCGCCATCCTTGGCTCTGCCAACGAAAGACGAACGTTCGCATCCCACATATCAGGTACTCAGAATCGGATCGAAGCTCGACGACTGACCGCGCCGATACGGACCGCAAGGCCTGGATAGCGGCAAGAAGTTCCATTTCTTCGATGGTCGTCCAAGCCGTCCCACCGGACATTTCCCATCGCCTCTTTCCTTGGATCAGGACTGCGCCCCATCCTCCGGGACCGGGATTCCCGATTGCTGAGCCGTCCGTGAACACATGGATTGTTCTGTCCATTGCGAGCCTCCAAGCTGCCGCCCTCATCACGCATTCTGTCTCCGCGGCAGTTGCCCGTGTGCCACTGCCCTTACGGGACGGTGTTCCGGTTGCTTCGGAAATGCTCAGCTAAGCGGCAGCCATGGGGATTACCTGCCCAAACGGAGTATGCCGCCCTCCGGTCGAGGCCCACAGGACGGGATAGGAGGGAGCAGCAGGTGGAAAGGTGCCGTATAGATCAGTAAGGAAGACCAAGGTCTGGGGCTGGATTGCCTGGTCGTGTAGCCAGTCAAAGCACGGACCGAAATCAGTACCTCCCCCTCCTACCGGGGCGAGATGCACTCGTTCGCCCTCTTCATAGGTGTCAACCTTCTGCACCCTCGTATCGAAGTAGAGAACGTAAACCCGCTGCGGCCGCTGCCCTTCCAGGATTGAGCGGACCTCGGCTTCGAAGAGCCGCAACTGCCGCCCGTTGACCGAACCGGAACAGTCCACAGCAATCGCGATCTCCCCGACGCCCTCCTTTATCACTCCAGGTAGATAAAGGCCTGCCCAGATATGGCGGCGGTTCGGACGCATCCAGCTATAGTCCGCAGGCGTTATCTCCGACCAAAGCCGGCGTAGCATCTCGCGCCAGTCCACTGCGGCGTTGGCCGCACCTTCGAGAGTGCGGCTGATGCCTGCTGGAAGTTTTCCCGCCCGCTTGGCCAGCGTCACGGCCTGGTTGACCGCGACGCTCCATTCCCGGTCTTGTTCCTCGACTGTAAGAGTCTTCTCGTCTGGAAGAGGAGCATCGAGAACCTGGCCAAATCCGCCTTGAGTAATGGGAGCGGAGAATCCGTGGGATCCGTTCTGCGAAGAAGGCTCATCTTCTACTCCGTCCGCCGCAGAGTCGTTCTCTCCGTCGTCACTGCCCGAGTGCTGCCGAGCCTCCGTTTCGAGCAAATTATAGATTTGTTCAGCACTCATCCCGCGAAAGCGTTCACCGACAAGAACGCCCTGGGGCAGGCTAAGGCCCGCATCGAGCAACAATGGATTGATGGCATAGTCGCAGGCTTCGTTCCACCGCCTGAGATCGCGTCCAGACCGCCGCACATGATGATGAAGCCCCGGGTGCATCACCTCATGAGCCAGCACCCCGCAGAGAGTAGCCGAATTCAACGTGTCAACAAACTCAGGGTTGTAGTAGAGCGACACCCCATCGGTTGCCATGGTCGCAACCGATCGGCACTCCTGTCCCATCAGACGAAACAGGAGTGAGCCGAAGAAGGGATGGTCTAGCAGCAGCGCGGTTCGCGCTTTTTGGATGCGAAGCTCCGTTTGTGTCCACTGGTTCATGCGGCTGCGGGCGCCTCCATGTACGCGGACATGTGCGCAAAGATGCTTTGGACGGCCGGGGCTACTTCTTCGCCCTGTGGCGCGGTCACCGCTTCACGATCACGCAACACTTCATCCATTTGCGCGACGAAGCTCGCCGCGTCGGTTGCCGCCGTAACACGAAGGAGGTCGTCCTTCTTGAGTTGGTGAGCGGAGTGGTTGCACAGCTGCTGTCGGATCTGCGCTGCGAAGCGGTTCAACTCGGCATCCCCGTTCACGTTAAGGCGCGGCAAGATCTCCACCAGATCGAAGACGTTGGTGACGAGCGAGCGATGGAAGCGAGATTCCGGCTCGTTGAGACGGTCCACCATGTGGGAGACCACTTCCCGGAGCCGCTTCCACAGGTCTTCCGTCCCGCGTGTCAAGGAATGGCGGACATTGGCATCGATCTCGCGGGAGACGCGGGCTTGCTCCGCTGCCGACATCTCGACGCGGAAGTCCCCGCCCGACGGTACGGGTAGGATCTGGAGCCCGACGCCGAACTTCTCGCGCAACCTGTCCGCAGAGGGGTAGTCCTCCTCCCGGAACAGTCCATTCAGTTCCGGACGGACCTGTTCGACGTATTGGGGATAAACCGCAAGGAAGCTCTCCACGCCCTGTTCGAAGCTGGCTTCGAACTCCCGCATGCGTTCCATAAGGTCGAAGTAGAAGTTTGACGGCAGCAGCCGGAATCCTTCATCCGACCAGGGCAGAGTGATTTTGTAGAAGTATTGCCGGATCTGTCCCGCGACTGTGCGAAGGTTGTCCAGCTTGTCGGCGCCACGCAGGAGTTGCTTATTGTATCGGCCGGCCCCCTGGTGCGCTCCGTGCCGGGATGCGACATCGCGGCTGATCTTGCGATCGTGTTTGACCGCCGTCCAGATGCTGATGTGGACTGCCGCGAGCATTGCGCGTTCCGTGATCATTGAAGAACCTCCCTGTATTCCACGCCGAAGCGAATGAATTCCGGCGTATGCGTGATGGCCTGATCGCGCCGGGCGGCATCCTGCATTGCCATGACGCGCATTTCAGTCGGCATGCGGTCGAGATAGCGGAGACCGCGTTCGAGCGAGCTGTCGGTCATGGCCCGGCCGAGCGCCGTTGCGATCGCAATCTGCGCCGAAGTCTCCGTGGGAAGCGGTGCCGTGTCCGGGTTGAGCAAGACGTCGTCGATCGAGGGCAGTTGGCGAAACAGTCGGAGAAACGCGACGAACTCCGCGGTCGCAGCCGGTCCCACCGTCCCATCAAGCAGCTGAGCCTCGAATTCGCTCGCTCCGGATAACAGAGCAGTCCCCTGTTGGCCCGCAACGCCCTTGAGCACATGGGAAGCCATCTCCCAGGAGCGGGGGGTTGGCCAGGCGTTTGCGTCCGAGGTCGTCTCAGCCGCATGCAACAGCTCTGGCTTGAACCGAAGGAAAGCAATAATCTCGGGCCGCACGCCGGACTTGATGGCCCACCGGCACCAGTCGTCCAGACTGGCTTCCAGATCTAAATGGACGAAGCGATTTCGGAGGGGCCGAGGCATCGAGAAATGCACGCCTCGTTCGGAGGCCGGATTTCCAGCTGCGATCACCACCCATCCCTCGGGCAGGACATATTCGCCCAACTTTCGATCAAGCACAAGCTGGTAACAGCCGGCCTGTGTCATCTGAGGTGCGGAAGTCAGCTCATCAAGGAAGAGAATGCCCTTACCAGTCGTTGGGAGAAACTTGGGAGGCACCCACTCGGTCTGGTGCTCGGCGATCCGGGGGAGTCCACGCAGGTCAACCGGATCGAGCTGCACAGCGCGGACGTCAAGAAAGGCATAGTCGAGGTCGTGCGCAACTTGGGCGACGATCTGCGATTTGCCCACGCCGCAGGCACCCCAGATGTGCAGCGGCACGCGCACGTGCATCAGCGCGTGAAGCGCTTCATAGAGCTTCGATGGTGTCATATCTCTCCTTGTTGATGAATCAAACAAGCCAACTCAAGATGGGCCTGAGCTCGTTTCAGCGTTTGCTACGCCGCAAGAGACAGGCTGCGTTGAACCGGCAGCGAAGCAGAATCTCGCCACCGCTCCCAGCGGACCTTCGGAATGGTCAACGCTTTATCTGTGCGCGGTCTAGCTCTTCTGTTCCACGAGCCGCCCTGCGTCTTCGCTACAGACAAAAAGCCGGAAGCTCGGAGCGACGTTCCCCGTTCCGTGCCCAACGTGTACGTAATGACACGATCGTGGCCACGCTTGAAAGCCTCTCGGCAGGCATATCCGTACAGCATGGAGCAGGCGTTCTCGGCGAGAGCTCGGGGCGTCGCCTCCTTTACGCAAACCCGGTTCACCTCGATACAGCCTTGGCGGGCGAGTTCCGCGGAGACAGGGCGTCCCGCTGTCATCACTCCGATCATTTCTCTGCCGTTGAACACTGCTGCTCCATATTTCCAACCGACAGGAGGTTTGCAGTGGCGGTGATGTTCACGGATGAAGTTCTTCGCGTCCAACAGGGATACTTGTTCGAGGTGCAAGCCGTAATCGAGAGTCCAAGTCAGAACATCGCCAGACACAAGGATGTCTCGGACGTGAATACCCGTCTCCTGGAACATCCACGCCGCCCGTTCAGTACGCGATAAGGAGCGGAAAGTCTCTAGCCAGCCTTCAAGGTTCTCGTCGCAACAGCTAGACATCACAACTTCACGCAGCTCCCAGATCACCTCATCTACGCCAAACCGGGCGAGGTCTCCGCAAACCGGACAAATTTCCATAAACCAACTCCAGCCGGATGTCGATGGACGAAGATAGCTTCGCCGAACACGCGATTTGTGCGGCTATACAGGCCCGCTCTAAGAACGAAGACCAACACTGCCCGGAGCGAACGGATCAGCTAGACTGATTTGCATGCCCATAGAAGAAATCTTGGCCGCCATCGATGCGGAGATCGCAAAGCTGCAACAGGCAAGACAACTGCTTTCCGGCTCTCCAGGTGCGCCTACTTCGGTGAAGAAGCGTGGACGACCAAAAGGAACAACCGGCACGTCACCAGAAACTCCTGGTGCCAGACGAACGATGTCTCCTGAAGCTAGGGCCAGAATAGGTGCAGCTCAGCGAAAGCGACACGCTGCTCAGAAGAAAGCAGGGAAGAAGGCTTCTGCCGGTGAGGCCGCCTAGTCGAGATCTGCGTTGAACCGCTGCCTAGTAGAGCAGGATCCTCATCAAGCGGAGTTGTCGAGCCCATAAAACGTCAGACATGCACGTCGTAGATGACAGACGTGAGCCCTCATTCAGGGCGCATCAGAAAGACATCAGCTGAGAGACTCGGATTTTCTCGGTCTGATTCTCCTGCGAAGATGATAATCGCCATCCTTATAGTCGAGAAGCTTTGCCGAAGCTGCAAAGCTAGCATCGAAGCTCATCTCCAGCATAGAGTCGTCCTCGAACTCAAGATCGACATTCAACGCCTTTCCGTCCTGATGCACCTGAACGGCCTTCAAAGGCTTTCTCGCAGCGCCGGTGAGGGGGATCTCGATGTAACCATGACCGGACGGTACAGGAGTATGTGGCATACAAAGTGACCTCACCAGTGTTAGGTGTCGCGAACTTTCTGCTATGTAGGTTTCAAATCGGCACTTGGGCGGCTCGGGCACCTACCCGACTCAATCAGCCTTCTCCGGTAATCCCTATGCTGCTTCGTCAAGATCGTCAGACTGGTCAACCTGCTTCTGCTGATTGATCTCGGCCAAGATGTCTTTCTCCTCGTCTCTGTCTTGCGAGGAGGGAGAAATGAATGCTGTCGCGGGTTCCGCCCCGAAGAGGCTTGGCGTTCTCGGCTGCTCCGACTTAATCATTTCGGCAGGCTTCACAGCCGTTGCTTGCGTGGCAGCAGGCTTGTCCGTTCCCTGCTTGGCCGGCGTCTTCGACTTCGAGCGCGCTTCCGCTTGAGCCGTCTTGGTAGCGGCGTCCATCTCAGCTTTCGCCTTCTCGAGTGAGTTCCGCAGTTGCAGATGTGCGGATACGAAGCTGACCAGCGTGGACGGTAGTTCCTGATCAAGCTCTTCAGCCGTTCCGGTGACGCTCAAGGGCGTCGTCAACGCCTCGTTCTCTCCCTCTTTCAGCTTCTTTGGAATCACGTTGACGCGAATCTGGTCGTCTTCGAGATGCGTTACGGTTAGCATTACGGCGCGGTGCCGCAAGTAGGGTACAAGCTCTTTGAACATGGTGATCTCCGATTGAAGGTTGTCGGACGCAGTCGTGGTCGCTCCAAGAGGGTTCGAAGCTGCGATCCTTGTCGCCGTAGGTGACAGGAAGCAAACGGAGCAATCAACTGCTACCTTGCTTTCACCTTGCTATGAGAATTCTCGCGCACCCTATCCGCCGACGGAGCGGCTTGGCACTTCTTAGCAACTCGTCTCGTTTTGGACCATAGGCTTGGATCAACTGGCAAGGCGCTCATCTGACCCGTTTTAGCGTTGAAGAAAGCTCCATGGTGGGTGAGCTTTCCGTAGCGGAATAGCTGCGCCAGCATGGCAAGCGCGCTTGATGCGAGTGTCTGGTTGATAAACGGCTCTTGCCGATCCAGCGCCTCGACCGCGGAGCAGCTCGGCAGGGCGTCTTCTCCCGCGTCAGCGTCGATGATTTCGGGATACAACTCGCTGACTGTTCTCAACCGCTCCGCCTTGCGCCGGTTCCTGGCGTTCAGTGGCTGGCCTAGAACATACTGGCCGCTCGCTGCATTGTTCCCAAGATCGAGCCAGTAACAGGCCGAACTCAAGCCCTTTGTGAAGGACTGTGCAATCGCTCTTCGGGCAGAGCGAGTGTCGACGCATCCGATCAAAAGATCCGGACTCCAGTCGCGGTGACGATTGAAGGAATCAGCATGGAACCGGTTCGGATTCGCTGCCCATTTCGTTCCCCAGAATAGGTTGATGCGGTTGATCAACACCGTCGCCTTATTCTGGCCGACATCGGACACTGAGAAAGGCTGGCGAACGCAGTTTGTCTGAGAGACCGTGTCGGCGTCCATCATCGTGACTTCGAGTCCTGCCTGGTGTCCCCACACCCGCATCGCCTGATCGAGATACGGAAGTCCCATCACGACAGCGCTTCCGGTACCACCCGCCCCGACGACCAGTACGCGGACTGCATGATTGCGCAGAAGTTCCGCCGGCAAGGTGTGTTCGATCCGCATGTCAGCTCCTTTCTCCGCGCACAAACTGCGCGAGTGTTTGCGGCAGTTGAATGAGTGCTTCCACCGGAAACTGTGTGCGTTTTCCGGCAAGCTCTGACCACAGGCCTTCGAAGCCGCTCTCGTGCCTAGTCAAACGTCCGACGTTGGCGTGAGTAAAGGCGCTCTCATAGAAGCCGCGTTCCCAATCTGCAGTGGACGCCACAGTTGCAGCATCTGGCCGGCGCATGGAGCCGGTACAGACGTCGCCGCCCTCCGAGAGATTCCAGAACGGAGCCACGCAGAGTGCCGTCGTGGCCGTTGGTCTTGCATTCTCGACGAGGGCACGGACCTGGAGAGAGCCACTCTCAACTCTCCACACCAACGGCGGTTGCGGGAAGATGCAGCCGTTGAGGGCAACAGCCTTCTCCTGCGAGTTCTCATAGAACATCTGCCTGCGCTGTGCGGCGGTCCACCAGGCAATCGTGCGATCTCCTTTCGCGAGGATGTTCTCTGGTAGCACTTCCGCGACCAAGCTCCCGCCGAGAGAGCGAACTAGCGACTCAACGAACGCCAAGGTGAGCGGCTGGGCGGGTCCGAGCGTGGGTGGTCCCTCGGTTTGCAAAAAGGCCTCATGCTTGGTCACGAAGCTATCTCGCTGATCTGTGTAAACGAGTAGCGCCTCACGCAGCTTGAAGCGACGGTTCTCTCCGATCGAGATATTCACTTCCATCACTCTTCTCCCATTCTCGTAGATCTTCTACCAACCGGAATAGCTCCTCGTTGACGGCGAGAAAGCGACGCACTGTGCGGATCGCGTTCCGAACTTCGTCTGGTTTGCAGGGGGAGAAGACGGCAGCCAGCGCTGGTTCAGCACTGCCCTCCATCATGGACTGGCTGTCCTCATCGAAACAGGCCTCAATGGCATCATTCGCTCGGAAGGTCACCAGCAACGACGGCAAGGGATCGCTGTCGTAATAGCCCGAGTCCAGAAACTCGATCGATCGAAGCGTACGGACACGGGCGATGCAATCGATTCTCCGTACACGTTCAATCCAAGAGCCATACTGCCCCTTGAGGCATCTCCTCAGAAGACGACGATCATGCCTCTTTGTCCATAAGGCACCTTTGGTAAGCGTCTTGCGCACGCACTCGGGAAGAGCCTTTTCGACTTCGGGAAACTCATATTGAGTTCGACTTTCGTCGTCATCCTGCTCGGCACACTCCCTCATGCCTTCTTCGTACTGCAATGCCTCGTCGTGGTTGTAAATTCTCATCACCCGGTATAGCCCGTAGGTCAAGGTCCAGTAAAAAGCCGCTCCCAATCCTTCGGCTTCAGCTTCAAGCGCGGCGAGAGCGGGACCGATTTTCAGGTAACCCGCTCCACTGCAGTTGATCGTCACCACCAGCTGGCCCCGGTGGAGCGCGGTATTTGGGAAATCCCGTTCCGCTACGTCGCTCACGGTGAGGTGATAGTTAACATTTCGATTCAGTAGATTCCAGCGATCCTCACCAATGGCGCTCATGATTGCGTTTTGAGCGAAAACCAGAACGTCCCCATGACACTTCTCCCAGTGCTCGGGCGTGCCGAGCCCCTCTCGGACCAAGGCGCTGCATACCTCGTAGACAAGCTCGGCTTGAAATTCATGGCTGTATGAGTCTGGTACCTGTGCAAGCGAGGGTAGGGCTTGACCGAATGCAGGAGCGAGGGTCATTATCCTAGCGGGAGCAACAGCTCCGACGGGGCTGGGAGGGGCGGGGTGTGATTTCCGCTGTAGCGTTCGGCCGCTCCGGTGATTACGGCGGACAGATCGAGAGAGTCTTTGCATTGAAGGTGTCTCACGAACAGCTGGTTTGCTTCCTTGAGTGGTGCGGCAGCCTTCTTGGCTAGCAGGGCCAGTAGCTCGGCAGGAGTGATCTCTCGAGCTGCCATCATCAGCCCTTCGACCCTATGGCTCGGCTGAAGCTGTAGCGCAACACGGAACCGGTATCTTCCGGGCCCGACAGGGATGCGGTCGCGATCTCTGGATAGTTCGGCGTCAACAGGTCGCGAACCTGCTCGACCGTCAGCCCAGGCCCGGGATCTGGAATGCGGACGCCGTTGTAGTAGAACTCTCGGTGAAGTGCTTCGGTTTTCAGGCCACTCATGCTGATCTCCTCTTGAAAGTAATCGGGACTGCTTGTTGTGTTCTGGTTCTATTCAGCGATGGGAGCCGCTGAGCAACTGCCATTGGCGATCGGCCACTTGCCGCCCCAGGGTGAGGCGTAGAAGCTCCCTCGTTTCCTTTTCGTTCAGCACCGCCGCGAAGAAGTACGTGCCGTCACGCAGAGCGCGAGCAGCGCGATGGTTCCCATCGATCAACGGTCGTCCCAAGCCACTCGGGAGCGTGACCATGATGCCGTGCTGTACGTGGGGCGGGATGTGACCGATATGCTGTTCGTCGATCTTGACGTGGCGGAGCCACTCTTGCAATGCACTCGGCTCCACGCGGATCAGCTCATGTCTGCGGCTCATGGCTTCGGCGATGGAGATGCTGAACTTAAGGGAGAGCAGCCTGTAGACCTGACCGGCTTCGCGTGGACCGCTGCCAATCACAGGGCAAAGGGGACAGCCATTCTCATGAATGGCTGCTGGATTAGTCATGTCTTCTCTCTTGCCAGTCGGTGACGGGCGCAACAAGAGCAGCCCAGCAGAGATGCGGGGCTTTTTAGGATTGGTGGACCGGTTGGCTGGTGTCCGTCGAGGATCAGGAGCCTAGGACCGAGGAAGGCGGGCGCGCACGGCTTCCAGCTGTTCTGCTCCGACGACGGTCAGGTCGGAAGAACATCCCGCGTTGTCAGCGGAGTCCAGAAGCTCTCGAACTGCTTGCTTCAATTCATCGCTGGCGTAGTGGTTTGGAGCCCAGCTTGGCCCAGCATTGAAGATCAGGTCATCGACGATTTCGATGGCGTTGTCCCTGACATAAAGAGTGCCGCGGTCATCGGGGTCCTCACCTTCCCAAGACACTTGGCCATTCAGGACGTATCCTCGCGCGGATAGGAAGTGATCGAGCAACAGCCTGAGCCACATGCCGAACCCGGGACGGCTCTCGTCCTCCTCAGGAAGGATTAGGCTCCGGTCATCCGAAACCCTCAGAATGTCCGTGTGCCAGGGTAGATCCCGTTCCGGGCTGGCCGCAATCGCTGCGAAGACTGCCTGCGTCTGCTCGCTTCGTTCTCCTGCGACAACAGCTCGAACGATTGCCGCGTCCGCTTCGGTCAGAGTTGGAGAGATGGCAATCTCGCCGTTGTAGTACATGCTGTAACCCAATGTGGCCTCCGCGCGGTGTAAAAGCTTTGTTGTTGTCCTCCGTGATGAACGCACGTGTCATCCGACGTCAAAGAGGCTTGTCTGCACGGGATGAATCATGCTCACGTCGATCTCCGACTCCTCTGAAACAGAAACCACGGGCTGCTCTTCAGACGTCGGACGAGGCATTGCAGGGCAGCGATGTTTCCCTTCTAGCCTTTGTAGAATCTCCATCTCTCGTGAGTGCTCAGCGACAGCGGCTTGCAATGCATAGCGAGCAAGGTAGCCTCGACTTTCGATTTCGCGCTGGACGGCCCGTTCGACGTCGCTGAAGGTGAACTCCGGATTTGGCCAACAACGGCCGCGCAAGGTGTGCTCGATGAAGCGCAGCCGATGCGCCTCGTTATCGAACCACATTTGGTAGAAGGTCTCACGATCACAATGAGCGATGTGCGCAAAGCACTTAGAAAGGTGATCGTAGAGACTGTTGGTGAAGAGCTCTCGCTTGCAATTCGACTCAAGGAAGTGCAGCAACGTGTTTCCAAAGGCAGCCTTGTCGTCCGCAGTCGAAAACCTGGTCGGCAGAAAATCCTCCGGCAGAAAAGGGCGTTTCCGCATGACTAGCCTCCGTACAGGACCAGAAAGGCCAGCCGAAGCTGGCCTTCTTGTTCGTTCTTGCGTAGCACTCAACCGAAGAGCCGAAGCTGTACGCCTTCCTCAGCGGCTGTCGGCCAAAGATTGGATTTGGAGCGCTTCTTCGCAGGCGGGGGATGGATACTGAGAGACGGTACGGGCTCGGGAGGTGGCGTAAGCGCCGGCAGCATTGCGGCCGGGTGAGGCTCCTCCTCCAGTTGCGCGACCCCTTCAGAACGGGGCAACACCTTGCCTCGTTCCTGGTCGAGTTCGCGCCAGATGGCGTCCGCCGATTCGCCCACACCAGCCTTCTCGACCAGTTCGCGAGCCATGGCGCTCATCAGATCTTCGTCAGCATCGAGAGCCTGGAGTCCCTCGCCGGAGAACTTGCCCTCCATCATGAGCGCTACAAGCATCTTCTTACCCATCAAGCGAAGGCAGGTCTCTTGCATCGTTCCGTTGTAGGTAATAAATTTGACCCGCACAGCATGTCTCTGGCCGATGCGCCAGGATCGCCGGCTTGCCTGCCTCAAGGTGTGGAGTGAGTAGCCGGTTTCGTAGAAGTAGAGGGTGGGGAATGCGAGGAGATCGAGACCTGTCTCAACCAGTTTCGGATGGCAGATGACGACCTCGACACCGGCCTTGAGCTGCCGCTCGTACCAGTCCTCCCGTTTGTCGGTTGGGACCGAAGAACGAAGCACAGCTACCCGAAAACCGGCCTGTTGCAAGACAGTCGCGAGACGAAGGGTGACGTCCTTCTCACCGGTGTAGGTGGCGTATACCTGACACCGGCGCCCCTGCCTCAACTCTTCTCGAATATCTGCGATCAACGAACGCTCTTTTGCATACAGTTGGTCCTGCTTGAGAGCCGCCGGAACAGTTACCAGGAACTTCTCGTACAGCTTCTTCACCGGATCGTAGGCGCGGGCCCAAATCTCGTCGAACCCGTAAGGATGGTCGGGGTACAGAAGTAGCGTGTTGAGAAGAATGCTCATCAGGCTCTTATTGCCCCGGTGTTCCTTGATTGCTGACCGGATGTCTTCCTCTAGCTCTTCGTAGGCAGTTCGGAGCTCCTCGTCCATGGCCACCGAGATCACGCTCTCGTCGTAACGCGGCAGATTGTCGGATATGTCCTCAAGGGACAGGAACGCCGTCGTGTTCATCAGAAATTTGCCGAACAGCAACGGCGAAGCGCCCGGTTTCCGGAGAACATGGATCGTTTTCTTTGTCGCGCGAGAGCAGGCGTTGTCCTTTTCCTGCATTTTCTCGATTGTTTCGAGTACACCGTACTGCTGCTGGAAGTCGCGGCGCCCTTGACCGCCGTAGGCAAAACCTTCGGCAACCATGGCGCGTGGTTCCATCCGGTAGAAAATATTGAAGAGATCGTCGGCATAGCCGCCCATCAACGTGCCTGTCAGCGCGATCAGCTTCTTCGCTGCCCGCCCAAGGACGCCGAGGCCATTACCCTGTGCCGTGTCACCCGCCAGTTGGTGCAGTTCGTCCGCAATCGCAAAGTCGAACCAACCTGTCATGTAGCGGCCGATATACTCGAGCGGAGCCATGCGCTGGATGCGCGACCGGTCTGCTTGCCACAGGGCAGAAAAGCGCGTCGAGCCCCCATGCTGCGAGGGCAAAACCTCAGACACTTTCAACTTGTCGACGAAGTCCAGCGAGGTGAGCTTCTGTTGCTCGGAATCCAGAATGGCAATCCCTGAGTCTGGATTGACCACACCGCCCAAGTGCGGTCCCGACTTTGCTTTCAGGAAAACATGGTCCCAGAAGTAGCCCAGCTTTGCTCGGTCCTTGCCTGCGATGAAAAACGTCGGTCCTGGATAGCGTCGCTGCCATTCCTTTCGCCCGATCCGCCGCAGTTCGGACAAGGTGAAGCGCTTGCCTTCGTAGACAGTCTTGCCCTTGCTTAGCCGGACCTCGCAGATGCCATGCGGTCGCTTCGAATCACCGCCGTTGCGCATGTCCTCGATCAGGAAGGCACGAGCCCGTGGCACCGTCAGAAGCGCCTCACGCGCCCACTTGTGAGTGATATGAGAAGGACACATCACCAGCGTTGAACTGGATCGTCCGGCGGCCAGAACATGGACCGCGCCCAGAGCCATGAAGGTCTTACCCGCACCGCACTCGGCGACGATGCGCGCCGCCCTTGCCTGACGCAGATACTTTGCCGTACCTGTGATGGCAAGTGCCTGAGCGGGCAGCGCTTTCCTTAGCAGCGTATCGATACCAGGCGCTACGGTGTCCTTGGTGCCTTGGAGTGGAGGATACGTTTCAAGAATGCGGGTGCCAAGCTCCGCGGCGTGGGCCCGCAGGTAGTCGAACGTAGTCTCCATGGAAGAAGCCTCGCGAAAATCTGGATTAGAAAAGTGCGCAAAGAGCAAGCCGTGTATTCAGGTGTGATCGCTTGAGCCAGCACTATCTCCGGGCACTGGCGACCGGAGATACCTGACCACAAGTGCGTTTGAACTAAACCGCTTGCGCAGTGGATTGCAGTTTCGGCGGCGCGGGTGCCAGGTGATAGGCTGTGGGTGACAAGAGGGCTTCCACTGTGAACCATCTTCGTAAGTAATGCTCAGCGAACTCAAGTGCCGTAACTACTCTCCGAACACCGTGCGATCTTACGTTCATGCGGTTGAGGAGTTTACCCGGTAGTTCCGCTATCGCTGGAGCAACTCGCACCGGACCAACGTCGCGAGTATCAGGTCCCCCGTTCGCGACCGCAAGCTGTCGCCGCGCACCATCGAGAGCCAGCAGCAGCGCTTGGTTCCTGTTCGTCAAGGCACTGCGCCGGCCCTACCCGTCCGACGGATCCGTTTCTGAAGCAACAAGCGTCTGCTGGCCGTGCTCAGCCGAAATGAAGTCTCCCGGCTGATCGACTCGGCAGGCAACCTGACAAGCGACACGCCGATCAAATTCGCCATCAACCTGTTCTCTACTGCTCAGAAGGTGTCGCTCCTTTCTTTACAGTCAGATGTACTGAAGTTGCAGGATGCATCGAGAGGATCAAACATCCGCCTGCCCGTCGTACACTAGGTTGAAGTCGATATATTGCAAAGGGGCGACAATCGCTTCGGTGGTCAGCTGCCCCGTCTGATTCTGCCGATCAAGGAGATCAAGATGTCCGAAATTGATTCCGCTGAGAGCTTCCCGGCTATGTTGCGCCGCGTGCTCGGTAAACGCCTCAAACCCGATACGGAAACCTTTACGGACATGTTCGCCGTCGATGGCGTCTTGGAGTATCCCTTCGCACCGCCCGGACTGAACACGCCGCTTGCAGGTCGGGAGGCCATCATCGCGAATTTTGAAAGAATAAGGAAGTTACTTCGGATCGATGGAGTTGCAGACGTCTCCGAGATTGAGGTAAGTGATCCGGACTTGATCATCCTTGAGTTCTCCGGGTGGGGGGAGGGCCTGATGACAAAAGAAGCATATAACCAACGCTATATCTCGGTGATCCGCATGCGCGATGGAAATATCGTTCACTACAAGGATTACTGGAATCCAGTTGCTTTTATTAGAGCAGTCAAAGGCAGTGATACGACCAGAACGTTGACGATAGACTAATTTTCTTGTTCGATCGATTGCGGCCTCAGGAGGTCCTCAAGCGCGAAGTTCGGCCACCGGATTGGGCCATTGCGTTCTGGCAGGCTGAGCGCCTGAGAGCGTATCCCTTTGCTCACCCACTCAAGAATCTCCTCCGCTGTCGCAGAGATGAGCACGGGTTGAGACCCGATTCCATCGAGTTCTCGGATTCGCTTCTCCTTGTCAATCCTAGCAAGGACATAGCTGGCCCAACTCGGCTCAGCCGGAAGCCCCAGAAAGCTGACCAATGTCGCCCAGGCTTCATCTCGCTTGTACCGCAGGAGAATCGTGCGACCCACGCCCGCGTTTTTGTGAAGCTCTTCCGAGACAGCCAGAAGATGACGCACGGGATGCTTCCGGTCGGGTAGGGTGACCGCGCCCTTGTAGCAGGATGCGTGCTCTCCCAGGCTTACCTCCTTGGCGGTACCGTCCGGGAACGTCAACGTGAATGTCGCCTTCTCATGCACTGCTGCCGTAATGGCGCCCACGTCTGAATCATTGCCGAAGACGCTGAGCAGGTGCGCCTTCCGACCTTCGCCCACATAGCGATCGACCCGCACACGAACGCGGGTCGAGATCTTCTCTGTCATGCGCTGGTACTCAAGCAGCCCGAGCCGTAGATGTGCATTCTGCATTGTTCTCCTCTTCCGGCTTTGCTGGAGATTCGGTCAGCTTTAGCGTGCGCCCATCCCCATACACGAGCCGCAGTTCGTTAGCCCAGCGTTCCCGATGATGGACGACCTGCGACTCTCCCTCGTCCTCAACAAACGTCGACACATGCTTCACCGATCTCCAGCGTGCAATGTGCCGCTCTTCTCCGCGTCCGAAGACTCCATTGAGCAGCCCGGCGGTGCACAGCAGTCCGACGTGGCCACCATGTAAAGGCGTAATCGGGCGTCCCGTTGCGGCATCCTCTCGGGGCAATAGGAATGGCGCCGCCTGCTTCCAGGCGCCTGAGCGAGGCAACTGGTCTTCCAGCAAGTCATAAGGGAGACCACGATAACTAAGTACCGCTTCAGCCGAGCCGGGTATCAAATAGGGAGTACAGACGCCGGGTTCAAGCGGTATCAGTTCGGAAAAGCTGCCGCATGGGCTGACCCTCTGGAGTTGGCGCCTGTTCGCTTCGAGTAGAGCTCCTCGAACGTTCCGGCGCACCCCTAAGACCGCGATCTGACGAAAGCGAACAGCTTCTTCGTCCATCATCCGGATTACGCTGAGTCTTGCGAAGTGAGAGCTCAGGATACCCGCACAGTCATGCAGTCGCTCGAACGGTATCACCAGGACGAGAACGCCCTCTGGCACAAGCCAGCGATAGGTGTGTTCCAGAAACAGCCGCTCCATGCGGTTGTTCGCAACTGAGCCGATCTCTGAATCGTAGGGTGGATTCAGATAGAGCAGGGAGAAGGATTCCGACCGAGCGACTGTGTCAAAGGCATTGCCTTGTATCGTCTCGATTCCATTGAGCCGGGCTGTCAGCGCGCGCTCCGCATCGAGCTCGACGCCGTAGCGGCGAACCTCTGCGCCGGTCGTGAGGAGGTGAAGGGCAGTTCCTTGTCCCACGCACGGATCGACAACGGAGGCCGGCGCCGAGAACTCAAGGAGATTTCGAAGCTTGACTCCTTCGCTTTCGGGCAAAGGGTAGTAGCCCATCTTTAGGCGTGCGACAGAACGCATCGTGCACCTCGCGGTTGGAATAGTGTTTGCTCGAAGTCTCACCCACATTCGGGCCCACTTGGCTTTTTCGGAGCAGCTTGGCGCTCCTTCGCGGGTCGAAGTGTTGGCGCCTGAGAGAGGGGACGAGAGTTAGGTGCCGATTGCGAGGCGGATGTCCAAGAGTCGAAGCGCCTCGAGCAAGTCGGCATCGTCTACTAAGAAGACTTCAGACTTCGGATGAACTAGCAAGAACGGCTCGAACAAGGCCCAGTTCTCGAGAGAGTGACCGTATCGCGATCCGTAGAACACACCGGCGAAGTGGGACCGGTAGACCTCACGGGAGGCCAACTGGGTCAATCGCCGAGGCTCCGCCATCTGCAGCGTGCTCAGGTCAATGTCCTTTATGCCTAGTCTGAGCGCTTCGGCTGCCAGCATCCTCCGCAGATGGCTGACCCACTCCGCAGCATAAATATCTGCATAAGTGCCTTCGATCTCGGCGCTTCCCATAGTGCGGACATCTAGCCAATCGCGTGGAACCGTTCCCAGTGGAAAGAAGTCGTCCGGTCCGTCGATGGAAGTCAGCTCGGCGAGTAGACCCAAATCTGGACGAAATCGCGCCAGGGTTTCCACAAAGCAAGCGACACGCTGAGATGACGCGTAGAGGACGCGGTAGTACCCCTCCGGATCGTCGAACCGGTTCCCAAACGTTCCGTCCGCGTGAGCCAGGGACCACTCTGGCGGCTGCCATGCATTTGGACGACGACCGAGTCGATAGACCAGCCCTGACGATTGCCGACTCTCTAGGACCATCGCCTATCCTCCGGCAAGGAAGGCGCGTGCAGCGCTCAGGATTGCCGGAGCGACTGCATCGATTTCATTTTCTCGCAGCAGCCGCAGGGGAACACGGTCGCCCAGCTCCGGATTCACACCGGTCAGCCACGCCTGCACCACGGCAGGTGAATCCTTCTCGCTCAGTGTCCGCACGACTTGAAATGCGAATCGTAACCGTGCCTCGGCATCGCCGTAGATCTCACCGCCGCCGATCCAACGGTCTACGGCTCGAACATCCTTCACACCGCCGATGTAGGCAGTGAGCTTACGCCCGACGATCTCGACTAACTTGCCAACAACGGTTGCAAGCGGAAGCCGCAAAGCCTCGCGATGGGCAAACAAATCTGGTCTAGGTAGGGATGCAGTCGCCATGCCTGGGTTCCTCCCCTTATCTACTGCGTTCACTGTAGCACAATCACGTCCAAATTACATTCAAATAGCAAAAGCCATCAGGCCTCCGCTCGGGCAAGCTAGTCCCGCGAGGTGAATGAGGTCATGCGGCCTCGCGAAGGACGACAACAGCTGTGAGTGGCGGTCGCGGATCTGGCGGGGACGGCTCTCTGCACAGACCAAGAAGCTCAACGATAGCCTCGGAGCCGCAGCGGCCGCAGCGCATCCAAGCTGAGTTCGAGATCTGCTCGCAGTTCTCGCAGTAAACCGCTTTCTGGACCGGGATGGAGACGAGCCCTCTCTCCTCCCGGATCATCTGTACGTTGCACATGGTTACCTCCGATATATCGGCGGCCTTGATCGATCCTAGCCAGCGCGGAGATCAGGCCGCCTGCTTCGCCTCCAAACGCTCGAGTTCCACGACAAGTCGCTTGAGTGTTTCGAGGTTGTCGATCGTCGCCATCGACCCGATCTGCAGGCTGTCTAGCACCGAGATGAACGCCGTATCGCCGACGGCTTCAGCGAGAGCATTCGCTCGATAGACGCCCCGAGTGGCGCGTTCCATGGCGTCCACCACGCTGCTCTGTAATTGAGCATTTGGGATGGCGCTAGCTCTCTCAGACCGAGCGACGCGCCACAGGATCTCTCCGTGAATACGGTCCCCGAGAAGGCGACGGAAGCCGTCGATCTTTGCTGTCGCGTTCTGGTCGATGGGACCCCGATGCGCTCCGGCAGGCGAGGGCTCTTGCCGATCTTTGTTCTGCAGCTTGGGAAGGGCCCACTTTGGCAGCGTCGGAAACTCCAGCGGCTTACGATGATCGTTCAGCGGTACCCACATCTCCGCAAAGTTGTACAGGTAACGCCCAAGCTCGAAGCAGGTGCACGCCCGTTTAAAGGCCTGGGCCTCGGCGCTCGTCATCGCGTTCTCTTCGTCCGCCCACTCCTCACCGCCGCCGGTATGCGAGCCAAGGTCATGGATGGTGAGCGAGCATGTAACCAGGACTTTGCCTGTCACGATGATCTTGTCTCGCTTGAAACGACTGACTCCCTCGACCTTTGTGACGGTATAGCTCCGAGTCCAGCCCGTCGGTGTGAAGATCAGATTGAGGCGGTCGGTATAGGCCCGCGGGTCAGCAAATGCGATGACCGCGCCCCGGCTGCAATCCTGAGTTGTGTGCGTCACCCGCCACTTGATCTCGGACGGATCGAACGGATCTGCTAGCTGAGCAAACAGAGCTGCGGGTTGCAGCGTAAGTTTCTCTTCCTGAGTTGTCATCATATCCTCCAAAACAAAATGGCGCTCCAGAGAGCGCCGTTGTCGAAGCTGAGAGTCCTGGGTAATTGGAAAAGGGGCACCACAAGGGATGGCGCGGCAGATGCGACAACTCGAGATGCCGCGCATCGATCAACCGGGTAGCTGACGAGATCGGCGTTTCTCGGTATGAATATGCAGAGGATTCTTCTTCTTAGCCGCTCTGCTATTCAGCACGACTTTATTTCTGCGCCAAAATCCACTCCAACACATCGTCACGACCGACCTTGTAATCTGCCCAGCTCTGCTCGATCTGTTTATCCGGAGCGATAACGTTCTCCGTCCCGGTTGCGAACTTGTAGAAACGTGTCGAGTAGCGGACGACCCAACGCGAGTTCGGCAGTGTGAATTCTCTGGGCTCCTGAAAAGTGTTCGGACGCTCGCCTATCGGCTCGCCCACTAGAACGGCCTGTGTCATGGTGCGGAACTGTGACGCGTTCGACATCGCAGCTGAAAACGTACCCGGACCGATGAGCACGAAGAGATGCCCCTTGCGATTGATGCTCGCGTCTTGCTGCAGCGGACGAATCAGATACTGCAAGCCGAGGTTGTAATCACCTCCGCCATTCTGGCGAAGGTCGATGACGACCTTGTCGGGATGCTCCTGATGTATCAGTTGCAGCATCTGCTGCGAAGGCTTCTCAAGCTGGAGAATCATCTTTATGTTGCAGTACAGGGCGTGCTCCGGTTGAAAATACGTGCACGGCGCGCTGCTGTCCACACGCTGTTCCGCCAAAGGACGCGGTGACGCGGCGTAAACCCATTGCGGAGATTCACCGGGCGCAAGCGCCTTGATCTGCACACTGAACTGTTTGCCATCCTCGCCAGCCAGGACGAACACAGCGGCATCGCGAGTAAGCGTAATTCCGAGGCCGTGCAGCATCAAACCGGTCGATAGAAAGAGATCTGCACGAAGATTTCTCAATCCGGTCGTCTCCGCAACCGGTGTGAGCGTTTCCAGCAGATCATGAACTTTTACCAGCGGCGTATCGCCGACGGCCACAAGGCGAGCGCCGAGCGCCCGCTCATATCCGGGCGCAACAGCGTCGATGCGCTCCTCCGTGCCAAATCGCGTGATGTCGAGAGGCAGGTTCCCATGATCGGACGGCACCTCCACGTAGGTATGTCCGTCACCGATCAGGTTAGCGAGCTGGTCGAATCCGACATACACCTCGTCAGGATTCATATGATCGAGCTTCGCATCCAGCTCTCTGACCGCCGCACCGAACTTCGGCTTGGACGTGTGTACGTATGCATCGGGATGGAGAGTGGTGAGTTGCTTCACGAGGAACGTCAGATCTTCGCGCCATTGGGCGGGTGTGAGCGTAGCCGGATGGTCGAGCGGCGTGGCGTCACCGACACGATGCAAGGCAAGCGGCCCCTTGTCGTCTGCGGTTGAGAATTGTCCGTCCAGAGCACCGCCTGCGCCATGCGCCTCCACATGGATTGCGGTTCCGTTCGCAGAGAGTTCGAGCTTCAGCGTACGGCCGTCATAGGAACCCGAATTTACAATAAAGACACCAATGGGCGAGTTGAGCGCACCCGCATACACTCCGTTGCTACAGAGAAGGGTTAGCGACACATCAAGTTTGCCGGCTTGAGAACTCGTCACCGAACCATCGAAGCGACCCGAGGGATCGCCCGCCTTGCATTGTGCGTACACGGCGGTTGACGTGCCAAGAAGCCATATCGAAACAGCTACACTGAGCCGGACACAGACATTCATGCCATTCAGTTTATTGGGCTGGCAGGGGGGCAGGGTAGCCTTTTACTGTTAGATGTGCTGACCATCAAGGACGCGAGATGAAGGTCGGTCCCTAGAAGTCGCATTATGGGAAGTAACGTCGGGAGGAGGTTGACTTCTCAGCGCCCTACGGTTTCGGGCCTCCGCGCAAATGGTTGCGTCCCGACGTGCGTGTGCCGGCAGCCAACGCAGCAAACAGCACCCGTAATCCTTCGAACAGCCGTTTCGAAACGAGCCGGGGCTTGAATCACCTCACCAGCCCGGCTATAGAAGGTCGGAGCAAGCTCGCCGCGTACCGCCTGGTGTTCCTCCCTCCAGAGGTCCAACGGAAGCATGCCGTCCTGCCCTCGAAACAGCAGAGTAGAAGAGATTTCCGGACGAGTACGCCCTGGTGCAAGCAAAAGCTCATGGCGAGTGATGGCCAACTCGTAAGTTTGCATCGTGCGTAGCATCTCGATGCGCACCAGACCTTCAGCGATGTAGATCGCATGTCGTCCGTTCACCGCAATGGAGTCAATCGACTGCAGCCAAGGAAGCGGGTGTCCCTGAGGCGAGAGGTAAGCGCACGTCCGGCCCATGTCAGCGACCGCACCGCCAGACTCGACGCCACGCAGCACGTAGCGCTTGGCCAAGTGCTGGTGTTCGACCGAGATGCCGGGAGTGCAGTAGATCCCTCGCTTTAGAAGTGCACGCAAGACACTCGCCGGCAACGAGAGCCCATGGAGAGCGTACCGTCGGGACGTGAGAGACGGTTCCTGGGCTCCTGGTTTCGTCGTCATGTCCACGTCCTAAGCCGTCAGTGTTTTGCGAATGGGTTGACCGAGTGCCCCCCGGATGTCTTCTTTGGTGCATCCGGCGCGGCACACGTAGAAGCGCTGGTCCGAGATCTTGATCCCGAGATTGTTGCGGGAGCGGTCTCGGCCACCTTTGGCACACGATGGACATTGCGCCTTCCAGTTCCGGCTGTCCTGCTTGCCGGTGGTTCGAACGTGGTCGAGAATGCGGAACTCCCGACGGCCCGCAATCGCAGGCAATGGAGAGAACGGCTCCGGTTCTGGAGGGGGCCTGTATGCCTGCGGCAGCGCCATCCCTCTCGTAAGAACTTCGAGCTCGGTTGCAGTCAGCTTCTTCAGCCCTTCCAGATATGCCAATTGGGCTTCCGGGTTTAGATCTGCTTCATAGAACCAGTAGCGGCGGTTGCTCTTGCGATGCACTCCCAAAGGCCCGCGAATCGCGTTGCCGTAAGCACCTGCTTTGATCTCGTCCTGCCTCGGAAAGACCTCGATCCCTTCTCTGAGACCGGCACCCTTGACGGGAACTCCAAGCCGCAGCGCCAGATTGTAGATATAGATACGGCATTGGGACGCCAGGAGCGGCCTGTCTCCGAAAACCCAGAGGTGACCGCCACGGCGCGATTGTTCAAGCGCCGCATCCACGCCGTCTTGCTTAAGTTCCCACTGCAACTGGAACAGCGCTTCGAGCGATCCCGTAATCTGCATCGATGGCAACCCACTTCGAACTCTGGGTCTGCGGGTTGATGGCATAGAGGTTGATGGTGATGTCCCCGTTCAAGTGCATCCGCACCGCGTCGCAATCGAGCGGTTGCTTCTGCTTTATGTACGGGAACGTTCCGTCTGAAAGCGGTTTGTCTCGTTGAATTCCGTAGGCGAGTCGGTTGACGAATAGCTTCAGAAACTGGTTTGCCGTCTGGCGGGTTACGCAAAAGCGATCTGGCATAGCCGGGTTCCTTTCCAGTGGTGCGGTTGTATCCCGGCATCAGAACTCGGTCAAATTCGCAGACAGCTCTTGGAGCCAACGGCCGAAGCCGCCACTCTGAAGAGCGGTCGCGACAAGATCACGAGAAATAAAGTAGCCAGACTCACGGCTCTAGGGACCGCAATCACACCTCGTGCCGATGTAAAACCCTGCGGCACTCTGGAGCACTTCGGGGTTCAGTCTCACGCCGCAGTCGGGACAGACCGGTGCGGCACCGGAGGCAATGGTTTCGACAGAAAGCATGATGGATCATCCATTTCTTTGTTGGTTAACCGAACTCGATGGCCGACCATTGCAATGCGCAGCCGGCCCGTCGTGATAGCGATTGTGTTCCGGCCCATTCATCGAGCAAGCGTCCGGGAGAATGACGAACCGAGCAGCTGGTAAGCGCACTGGCTCGCCCATTCTTCATTTTGATTCACCCGCAGATCGGTTTGGGAACGGCGACGATTCTGATGGTATGGGGCGGAATGGCGGATAGCGACGACGGCAGGTTTGCGGGTAGGCGGTGGGGATTCCGGTCCCGCACGGTGTAGGCGGCTGCATGGGTTTTGGCGAGAGCACGATTAATGGCACGGATGCGACCTGCAGACAGACTCATGGCGACTCCTCCTGGAGTGTGGGTGAACTGAATTTGGTTGTTGGGGGGCGGAACGGGAGTGGTCACGATTTAAGTGGTGGCCGTGTGCAGCTGGGACAGCAGCAGGCCAGGCTGTTCCACATAGCTGAACAGCTTGTACTCCGAGAAGACCCGGTCGAACTGCTCGGAGGTGAACTGGTCTTCGCAGCCTTCGAACGAGAGCATGTACCAGTCATCGCGCTGACGATCGAAGACATAGATCGCGCCGGACGACGCGCTATCCGGAACCATCTGCAGGAGCAGCACGCCCTTCGGTGTTTGAATCCAGCGAGTGGCGATGGCTTCTCCGACTTCAAGGAATGCGGAGACGGTTTGTTGAATGGTGCTGGCGGCGCGGTCGCGCCAGTTAAACATCTTGTAAGCGGACATCTTGCCTAAGCTGCGTTGCATGGTGGTTCTCCTCTCTTTCGTGGGTGGGGTGGACTTGCGTTGGGGAACTAGCGTATGGGTTTACGGAAGGCGACAAGCCAGACCCGGACGAGCGAGCCAAGAAGTGCTGCGAAGAGTGAGCTGACGCCTAGACTTCGAAGTAGATGACCGGCAGTGACGCCGTAAAGAGGTGGGCTGGCGAAGATGATCACTCCGATGTTTCCTGCGGTCAGTAGCAGGCAGAGCACGACGCGTCGAACGAAACGAAACGAGAAAACGGGAACGTACTCTACTGGAGCGAGGACGACCCGAGGTAATTCGGGCATGGGAGTTCCTTTCTGCGATGGCGAGGGTGCCGTTTAGTTGTCGAAGTGAGTGGTGTGGCAGGGCGGGTTAAAGCCGAAATTGGAGGCTGGGCATTGCAAAGACGTGGGTAGCCCTACGCGAGGAGAACGTGCGGAGCACACCCTAAGAGCCTGTTCACGATCTTCTGAGTAACAAGACAAGGAAAGCGAGGTGGACCATTTGCAGGCTGGAGTTGAGTTTTCGTTCGCAGTTTTTCCAGAGTCTCCGGCACTTTTCGAGCCAGGCGAAGGAGCGCTCGACGACCCAGCGCCGTGGCATGACGGCGAAGGTGTGCAACTCGCTGCGCTTGGCGACCTGCACGGTGGCGCCGAGCTTTTGCTCAACCGCATCGGCGAACGGTTTGCCGGAGTAGCCGCCGTCCACCAGCACGCTGGCGACTTGCCGCAGGTTTCCGGCGCAACGATCCAAGGCCGCCAGAGCGCCCTGGCGGTCGGTCACCTCGGCCGTCGTAATGGCCACAGCGTGCGGCAGGCCCTGCGTATCGACCGCGATATGGCGCTTGATGCCGGAGACCTTTTTGCCCGCGTCATAGCCCTTCTGGGTGGCCGTGTCTGTGTTCTTCACGCTCTGCGCGTCCACGATCAGAAAGCTGGTCGTGGCGCTGCGCCCCTGTCTGACGCGGGCCTCGCCAACCGATTTTTTTTAAGGCCTGCTCCAGAACGCTGCTGCCGTCCGGACCAGGCTCACTCCACTTGGCGAAGTACGAATGCACGGTGCGCCATTTGGGAAATCCGTCCGGCAGCAGGCGCCACTGGCAACCCGTCTTGAGCAGGTACAACACCCCGCAGAACACCTCGTACAGATCCACCGTGCGCGGCTTGGTCCGCTTGCGAACCCCCTCCAACAACGGACGAATCAACTCAAACCGCTCCCGGCTCACATCGCTTCCGTACACCTTCTCCCGCATAAGGAAAGTGTCAAGGCAAAATGCCCAGCCCGCTAGTAACTAGATCGTGAACAGGCTCT
The DNA here is from genome assembly GCA_965276885.1 of Granulicella sp. Lineage (GTDB taxonomy): Bacteria > Acidobacteriota > Terriglobia > Terriglobales > Acidobacteriaceae > Granulicella. The sequence goes on from OZ255702.1 coordinate 1,860,335, forward strand.
TAGAAGCCGAACAACTCGGGCTTCAGGATGGGTAAGGTTGGAATGTCGGAGATCGACTGTGATGGCAAGCTAGTTCAAAAAACAGAAGCTCTGTTGCCGTGCTTCCTCGTTCTGGACTAAGGAACGAGCTTCTATTATTTGCACCAGGCTGGCACCCGGGCGCATGGTGAAGTTGAGCTTGCGTTCAAGATCTGCGATCAGATCGAACGCAGACCGGTCGTGAACATGGATCGCCCGAAGGTCAGCATCGGTCGAGAAGATGCAAACTCGCCAGGACAGACGCCTGAGATACCCGCCGGTAGTACCGTCCTTGTGGTATTCCGGCACATACACCGGATGAAGCGAGACGTTGTTCCTCCAGTGCCAGTCGAGCACTTCAAAGCATGATTGTTCGTAGATAGGGAGCCAGTTGTAGACGGTTCTTTGCCGAGTGGTCAAATACTGATTGATACTCAGCGGGGACAACCGAGCGCGGGCGTGTGACTCCTCAGCGCGAATGCCGATGCAATTCACGATGAAGTTATGCGGGAGACCGCGGATGAACTTTTCGATCGGACCGCGTTTTAGGTCTGAGGTGCATTGCCGAAATTGCGGAGATGGGAACATGCCACGCTGCTCCACCATTTCCAGATATGTACGTTTTGCGTTGCGGACTACGGTAAGATTCAGGCCGAATTCGGCACAACGCATACGTGCCCAGTCTGCGGCTGAGATGGGCAATTGATGTTCAAAGCCGGTGTCCGCCATGACGGCATGAGTCGGGAAGTCCGGGAACATCTGCCGGACCAGACCCATCATTCTCGTTGAGTCCTTGCCGCCAGAATGGTTCACCACGAACGCAAAATCGTTGCCATGTTCCTGCGCCAAACGATGTACTTGTGCAAAAGCTTCAGTCATTCCTTACCTCCTTTCACCTGTTGTCTTCGCAATCGGGCGTTCTCGCTCAGCCATCTCGAAGCACCCCAGCGACTCCCACCCGAAATCAGTCAGGCGCACAAGGGGATAGTCAAGACGTAAGTCAAAGAAGGGAGAACACTTAGAGGGGACCGATTCTGCTCAATAACACGGCAAAACAGGTCAAAAGGTCTGCAATCGGAATGGAATCGGATGGGATTGGGAAGTCAATGGGTCGGGAATCTTGGTCTGCGAAACACCCGGCAGGAACGGTCTTTAAGAAAGGCTTGCGAGCTGATCACGCCCGAAGAAGCTCTCCGAAAGGAATGATTTCCGAGTCGTGAGTGTTCGTCAGCGTACGCGTTTCCAGCAGTGAGCTGCGGAAGGATGCACTCAATGCGAACGCGATCCGCTTACGTGAGGCACTCAACTCGGAAGCAAGAAGGTAGAGAATGTCGTCGCTCGCCGCGAGGTACAAAACCATATCGACCGTCCGATCTCGGTCGAGGACCTCTCGTATCGCGCGATAGCGCGAGGCGGCTTTCGGGCTTCTCTCGTATTCGATAGCAAGGGTGCTGATGCTTCCTTTGGCGTCAATCTCCGCGACGGCATCGAAATCCTTCGTCGCTGCGCTCTCGAAAACCAGGTTCCGTGATGTGACCTCCAGCTCGCACTTCCACGATTGTAGGAGACCAGCTCTAGCGAGCGCGAGGCGGATATTCACCAGTTCGAGTGCGTGCGGCACCTGGGATGGATGCAGAATGCGGTCAGTTGTACTCGGCAGCGAGAGTAGATAATGCCCGCGCGATTCGAGGAAAGCCAGACCAGCCTGTGTGACCCCGAAGACCGGCTTCGATAGATGGCGTAGCCCATCGAACCTCGAAATGAGGCCGGCCCTCTCGATCCGCGCAACGCGCCAGCGCAGGGATCTGGGCGACGCCGCAATCCCTTCGATCGATAACAGCTCGCAGACTTGGTCAAAATAGATCGCCCGAGCGTTGCGAATATGAAGCATCGCCGGCACGTCATGCGTGTCGGAGAGGGCGAGATGTCCCTTGTGATACCTCACCGGTAAACCTCTTCCATGCCATTCGCGAGCCAAAGCCGGTTGAGATCGGCGTCGATCTTCCATGGTCCGACATCACTCAAGATCCAGTCTTCGGCACCCATCAGCAGCATCGCCTCGTATCTCGCGCCTCGCAGACTGATCGAGAGGGGCTGCACCCCGGACGACCTCCAGCCAGGTCTGTCGAAGCGAACCAAGCCATGTTCGATTGAATTCAGAGTGACTAGGGCCTGTCATCAATCTATCCAAATGAGCGCAGAAACGAAGTAAGTGGCGGCAAGGAAGTTTCTCGAAGTTTTGTCGAAGCGGGTGGCGAGGGCACGGAACTGCTTGAGTTTGGCGAAGAAGTTCTCAATCAGATGGCGTGCCTTGTACATGTCCTTGTCGTACTCGCGCTGCTGCTTGCGGTTGCTTCTGGGCGGAATCACGGCGGTTTTGCCTGCTTGCTCCAGCTTGCGCAAGACCCGCTCGTCAGCGTCATAGCCCTTGTCGGCCAGCAAGGTGCCGGACTGCAGTTGCGGCAACAAATTATCAGCCCCCTCCAGATCGCAGGCCTGACCCGGGGTGAGATGAAAACCGGTTGGGTTGCCGAGCGCATCCACGGTCGCATGGATCTTGGTGCTCAGCCCGCCCTTGCTGCGGCCAATGGCTTGATCGCCCCCTTTTTGGGCGCCCCAGCGCTGTGCTGGTGCGCCCGCACGATGGTGGAATCGATCATGGCATATTCGTCGTCGGCATCTTCGGCCAGATGCTCGAAAATGCGCTTCCATACCCCGGCCTTGGCCCAGCGGCTGAAACGCGTATGAACCACCCGGAAATCGCCAAAACGTTCGGGCAGATCGCGCCATGGAATGCCCGTCCGATACCGGTACAACACCGCCTCCACAAACAACCGGTTGTCCTTGGCCGGCCGGCCTTTAGAACCGATTCGACCAGGGAGCAAGTCCTTGATCCGCTCCCATTGATCGTCCCGCAAACCATAGCGCCTTGTGCTCATGGAGAAACGCTACCCACCGAAAGCTCAGCCGCATATAGCTGTTTTGATGACAGGCCCTAGGTACGTGTCCGGCTGCGCCTTGATCTCGAGACGCACGAATAACAAGTGAGCTTTCCCGCCAAATTGATTCGGTCCGGAGCATAGGAACGTGCGTCCGATAGATCGTGCAGGGAACTCCGGGTTGAAGCCGCTGTTCGCGTTGAACCTTATCTGACCGGGCCAAACCGCACTGTGATGGAGCCGCCTACCGCACATCAGTGCGGCTGCGTTGAAGTACGCCGCACGCCGCCGAAAGCGATAGGGATCGCTTTCGGCGGAAGAGTGCATGGCCCACCAATTGGTACCGAAGCTGATTACACGGACCCGCATGCGTCTTTCTCCGACGTCAACGTGTTCAATAGAGCCCTAGCCTGGAGCATCCTTTCCGGGCCGCGAAGATGATGCAGAAACCAGCAACGCTCGAAGAAATACCTCGGCAAGAGCAGGCTCTTGTCGTGGAAGTAGAGAAGCAGGCGATCGAGCGCGACCATCGAATGCGTAAAGGCGACATCATCCTCGCTAACTGATCCGAGTTGGTCGCGCAGACAGCCGTCCCACCCAGCCACGTCGTAACTGCTCTTTAGCTCCTGTCGACAGGCCACCGCGATGGCGAAGTGACGGTTTTTGTCCATCAGGTAAGCTCGCAGCTCCTCGACCTGCGTCCGAGCGGAGTCTTGCGGCGAGGCATTTGGAGTTCGCGCAATATGCTTCGTTTGATCGAACAGGAATCCAATCATGTCGGCGAAGATACGCTTGTTCAAGTCTTCCATACGGCCCGCTTTCTCCGACTCGGGAAGCTCCTTGATGTGCTCCAGTTCCTGAGCGAGTTCCAGGGAAAGCGAGCGACCCTGCGTTCTATAGAAGCTCGTAAACAACTCTGTACGGCCGCAAGCTAGTGCCAATGCTTGTTCGCTAGCCGGGACGTTTTCGAGCACGCAGGAGAGCCATTCGTCGTGGCTGGTGAAATCGGATGGTGTTTTGTAAACCATATGCTCCTTTCTAGGCGCCCTTGAGAGACGCGTTACGCCGGCGCTCTTGATCCAACAGGAGCGTCGTCTGATTGAGTCGTTGTTTGAGGTTCTGCTCGATGCTTTGCATGGCTTCAACCCGTCTCTGAAGCAGAAGATTGCTCTGCTGTGGATCTAGAGCGGTCCCATTTGGGGCGGTCGAGGATGTGACTTCGGGAGCGATCGGCTCAGGAGACTTGGCTTTGCTAGATCCTTGGTCGCGAGTGTTGTTAAGGCTGCGGACACTCCGGCTCAGGTTCTGCGCCGCTTCCTTTCCGGGTTCCTGGATCTGAGCCTTAAGCATCAACGCCCGTTCGACCTCCGCATGATGGGTAGCGACGAGATCATTGAACTGCGCTGTGCGCCGATCGATTTCGATCCGATCACTGACCCGCCCATTCCAAAGCTGGGTAATCAGAGCAGCGGCAACGACCTCCTTCTTGTCGGCGGAGCGCCACTGCAGGAGAACCGTGCCACAGGCTCCGGTCAGCAGCAAGAGGGTGACAACGTTCGACCAGAAGTAGAGATCATCGACGCTGTGCTGCACCACGGCGTCTCTTCCGGACTGCATCGAGTCGCCATAATCCTTGCCATTCGGATTCACCTTACCAAGCGCGTAGTCGAAGAAGCCTTGTTGCCTACGCTGCTGTGGACGGGGCGGTGAAGCAACTTGGCCGTTCGCCTGTTCAAAGGCGAGCCTGTTGGACGCGATCGACATGATGACAATAAGCAAAGCTTTTCTGGACAACACGCGTGGCATAGTCACTCTCCTGAAGGACTGTCGAGCGAAACGCCAGCCGTTCTTCTTCGCCGCTGCTTTCGGTTTTCGGCCTCTCTAAAGCGCAGGTTGACGCCAATCTCCGGGTCAAGATAGCTGTGCATCATCGGATAAAGACGGGATACGAGGCCTTCTAAACGGAAGCTGGGAGCGCGGCGAACATGCAGGTGCGAGTAGCGAGTACCCTCCCGACTGTCGACCATGAGGATCTCCATCTGGCCAACCGGAAGGTTCTTGATGTGATCTTCCCGAGCTCGCGTCTCCTTTATTTCACTCTCGCTGCCGGTGCCGGTTTCGGTGTATTTGGTCGTGAGTATCCCTGTTCTCCGGACAGAGAGATTGCGTCGCTTAGTCGCTATCTTCGCCGAGGCTTTCAGAAACCACTGCGCCGTATTCTCCTCAGAGACGTTCATGATCATCTTCGTTCCGGGGGCCGACGACACCTCATCCGAGAACGCCTGGCTCACCCGCTGCAGTTGAGGCAGGCTCTGGAAGGAGAAGAGGAAGGAGACGCGGGCGCCACGTGCGGTCTGCAACACCTGAGTGAACCCCGGGTAAGCGAAGGGTGCGAACTCGTCGAGGATGACCGAGAGCATCGGTTCGTCCGCATCCCGATCTCCGCTTGCTTGCGCGTAGCGTTTGCCAACCATCAGCTGGATGTTCTGCAAGAGGATCTTGCCGAGCGCCTCGACAGCACGCTGGTTCCTGTTCGTATTGAGCGAGACGAAGAGGATCAGGTCTTTTCCGAAGACGTCATCGAGGGTGAGCAGGTCCTGGTAGGAGCCGGTCACGATGGACAACTCATCTTCCAAGAAGCTGAGCAATTCGTTCAGAAGACCCTGGATTTTCTCCACGCGCTCGCGGTCGGAGAACGAACGCTGCAGCATCCGTACCGACATCTCGAAATTCAACCGCTTCTGCATGGAGATGTTTGGCAGGGTGGCGAGGCGCGTCTTTGCGATCTCGATCTGCTCCTGAAGGACCTTCTCATCGAGCGCCATCACGAGAACGTCATAGACGTTGAAGAGCTTGCCCGTGTACTGGAGGACGCGGACGAGATCCGAAAGATACGCTTCCTGGTGACCCTTGAAGAAGTCTTCCCGGAGCCCGAAGGAGCGAAAGATGAAGTTGACATGCTCCTGGTAGGCGTCGTCGAGGGCGTAGAACGGGTTATAGCGCGCCGACTCGGATGGGTGGGTTGGATCAAGAACCCGCAGATCCTGCAATCGGCCTGCAGCTTCGATGTGCGGCAGGAGCCGGTCCAGAAACTCACGCTCGCCCTTGCCATCGAAGATGATCATCGGCATCTTGCGGTCACCGAAGCGCCTTGCAAGGTCCTGAGCGATGATGTTTTCAAGGAACGTCGATTTGCCGGCGCCGGTCCCGCCAACGATGACACCGTGCTTCATCCGCACTGCATCGGGCCACAGCCAAGGCTCCTTATGAATGTCATAGCCGAGCAACGTAGCGCCGTTCTGATTCGCTTGGGCGAGAGTGGCCGCGTCTTTGGCCTCGCGGACGAAGAGTTTCGGATGAGGCCAATTTGCCTCCCGCTTGGACCTTCTTCCCACCAGCTGGGTGATGACTAGGCCGCCTCCGAAGAACAGGATGGCGCAATAGAAGAAGACCTCAAGGCACTGTTGGTTCCCCAGGTGCAGCCGTGTCACTGCGATGTACCAGAGAAAGCCAAATACAGCGCAGCCGAGCAGCACAACCAGACTGACGGGGTCTTGCGGTCCCTGTGGCGCGGGACGTGGCTGATCGTAATAGGGCGTCATCGTTTCGCTCCGAGGCTGAAGTAGACAAAGAGAGCCACCAACGCAAAAGCGAGGACGGCGATCAAGATGAGGAGCGGACTCGGCCTCCAGCGTCCCTTGGCGTCAACTGGCTTAAAGTCGTCGGCAAGCGAGCGAAGCAAGGCCTTTTGCAGGTTCGACTCGGGATCGGCGTTGTAGAGCGCACGCAGCGCGGCCCGGACTTCAGCGGGAGAGACGTGCCCCTGCGCGTCCATGACTAGAAGACCGCCTCGGCCGTGATCGGCTGTTCCTGAACGGTTCCGAAACTGAACTGAAAGAGCTGGGGTGGATTTCCCTCTGCGTTCCGGACACTCACAATGCCTGTCGTTCGCTGCCCCGGAGTGAGGTCCGTTGCGGCCGTGTCAGCTTGCACGATCGTGAGGCTTGATCCCGGCTTGGCCTTGAAGGCTCCAAACGTCTGGGCCGAGAGTTGATGATTCCGAAGGATCAACAGCGAGATCGGTTGATCGGTGGCCAGCGGATTCGACACGTCCGGCGTGGTTAGCCGAAAGGGAGCATTCGTCCCATTGCTGACGGCATAGCGGATGTAGAGTTGGTCCTCGGTGCGATAGACCTGCTCCAACTCGATTTGAACGCGTCCAGCCGCGGCCTTGTCCGGCTCGCGGAGTACATCCTGAGCGCCCATCATGGTCTGGGCTAGAACCTGGGCCGCGACCTTACGGGTTTCCGCCTGCGTCCTCGCAACCGCGGCTCCCGGAAGTGGAAGGGTGCCGGCAGACGGCTGAGTGCGAATCAAAACGTCCATGGTTGGCAACTGGCCTGCCGGATCGAGCTCGTAGCTGATCTCGCGCGAAGCCGTCCACACAAACAGGTTGGTTGCGACCTTTTCCCGCAAAGGCATCACGAACACCTTATCGTCGTGACGCTCGACCTTGAAGCTGTCTGGATCGGCAACGGCGAGCGTCGTCACGGGCTCGCCAAACTCAAGCACCGTCAGATGGTTCAGTGACGTCTGCACATGCCGTATCTGGTTCTGGCCTGTGGTCTGTGCGCCGGCAACCGTGGCGAATGCTAAAGAGATGCTGAGAAGGGACTTCATTGCCGCCTCCTTTGGCGCGCTTCCACAACGAAAGGAGAAGCCAAGCCATAGGCCTTAGCTTCTCCCTTTTGTTGGTTAAGAGTTCCCGATAAAAGCCGGAGCACTCGTGTTCTCGAAGGACAGTGAACGCTTCCCCTTGTACTGGAAGAGAAAGACCTTCTTCTCACCTTCGGGTCCTTCCGGATTGACGATGCGTTCAACGAGCCAGGCACGCTGCTCGCAGTCAAACCAGACGTAGCCGTTGATGGTCTTTGGAAGGCGTACTCGAACCCGCTGACCGCCGGTGACCTCTGCGAAAGTGTCAACGACTTCTTGCGGGAACGATTGGAAGAGAACGGCGCCGGAACCTGTGCCACCAGTGACGACGGTGTTCATCGCCTGTGCCCACGCCCGTCGGTTCTCTTCCTTGCCTTGCGCCCAGTAGTGCACGAACAGGTGAAGCGAACTGAACTGATCTTTCGCATCCTGCTCGTGTTCCCAGAAGGCTGACTGTGCCTTGTTGCGCGCAATCACAGCAGACCGTTTTTGTTCTTTGTCCTCGCTCTTGCGTACGGCTTCCCATAGCGCCTGAGCATTCTTCATCTGAAGTTTGACTTCTTCCTCGCGCTGAACAATCCGGCTAGCGATGTCCGCATAGATGGAATTGACCAGCTGGCACTCCTCGAACATCTCCTTCGTGACCGGTTCGCCAGAAAAGAGTCCGCGGAAGTCCTCGATTGACATCTTCTCTTCGAAGCTGCCGCCGAGTTCGCCAGGAAGAAAGCCAAGCTCCTTGCGTAGGACGTTGTAGAGCCTGCCAACCTTGTCTGTATCTGCGACTTCCAGGAACGCCGGTAGATCAGAGACCCTACGCTCACGCTTATGCCTGAGCCAGGGAGCCTGCGCTACTTCTTTCCGGATCTCGCTGACGACAGATTCATCGATCCCGACCCGGTGCTTCAACGAGTCGAGTGCGTTTTGCAGTTGCTGGACGAGCTTGTATGCCAGGTCTGGACGTCCAGCCGCAAGACACGAGGTCTTGAGATCTGTGATCGATCCAATCCTGTTTCCACGCGCTTTCATCGCAACCAGGTACATGTTCCACCAGGGGGACTTAGCCTTTTCGTGCTTCGTCTTTTCTTGTTGGAACTTCTCTCCGTACGCGATCCTTCCCGCGATGAACTTCGGGAACTGATCGGACGGCATCACGCAGATGGTGTCGAAGTCGAAGTCACCGCCATTCTTCTAAGAGCCTGTTCACGATCTTCTGAGTAACAAGACAAGGAAAGCGAGGTGGACCATTTGCAGGCTGGAGTTGAGTTTTCGTTCGCAGTTTTTCCAGAGTCTCCGGCACTTTTCGAGCCAGGCGAAGGAGCGCTCGACGACCCAGCGCCGTGGCATGACGGCGAAGGTGTGCAACTCGCTGCGCTTGGCGACCTGCACGGTGGCGCCGAGCTTTTGCTCAACCGCATCGGCGAACGGTTTGCCGGAGTAGCCGCCGTCCACCAGCACGCTGGCGACTTGCCGCAGGTTTCCGGCGCAACGATCCAAGGCCGCCAGAGCGCCCTGGCGGTCGGTCACCTCGGCCGTCGTAATGGCCACAGCGTGCGGCAGGCCCTGCGTATCGACCGCGATATGGCGCTTGATGCCGGAGACCTTTTTGCCCGCGTCATAGCCCTTCTGGGTGGCCGTGTCTGTGTTCTTCACGCTCTGCGCGTCCACGATCAGAAAGCTGGTCGTGGCGCTGCGCCCCTGTCTGACGCGGGCCTCGCCAACCGATTTTTTTTAAGGCCTGCTCCAGAACGCTGCTGCCGTCCGGACCAGGCTCACTCCACTTGGCGAAGTACGAATGCACGGTGCGCCATTTGGGAAATCCGTCCGGCAGCAGGCGCCACTGGCAACCCGTCTTGAGCAGGTACAACACCCCGCAGAACACCTCGTACAGATCCACCGTGCGCGGCTTGGTCCGCTTGCGAACCCCCTCCAACAACGGACGAATCAACTCAAACCGCTCCCGGCTCACATCGCTTCCGTACACCTTCTCCCGCATAAGGAAAGTGTCAAGGCAAAATGCCCAGCCCGCTAGTAACTAGATCGTGAACAGGCTCTTAGCCGTCTCCGAATGAAGGATGTAGGTTCCCTCCATGCGAAGCTGGTGCTGAAGAATGTAGGAAACGATCGACTCGTCGAGGTCGGGCACACCTAACGCCTGTTTGAGCGTTGGGATGAGCTTGTCGTTGGTGAGATGACGGACAGGAAGCAGATCCTCTTGCATCCGAATGGGATAACGGATGCAGAGACCCTGTTCTGCCGTCAACGATGTGATGGAGGTGTCCTGAGGTATCCAGTCCGAAACCGAGAGAATCTTTCCCCGGTACTCGATCAGGACGCCATCATCCGCGAGCGCGAATGCCGGCAACTTCAGATCACCGCCAGTGCAGGTACGAAATGCCCAACGTGCCAACTTGCGGTTGAGCTGGTTTGCGACGTAAGGGAACTTGATGCTGGTTCCACTACGATCGGCTAGCAGTACAGCTTCGGCTGGATCCACACCTTCTGAAACAGGGTTGTTCTCCTGCGCGAGCGCGTCCGGGTCGAAACTGGAATCCTCGTCGAACGTGGCGATCTCGGACTTGCCAATCACCTCGAACAACGATTCGTAGTCATTCTCGTCCCAGGCCTTCCTCACCTTGCGAATCCGCTCGATCCCCCGAAGCATGATCTCAAGCTGAAGCGCCTCGTCCGAAGCGTGTTCAATCAGGGTGTAGCTCGATCCGTACTCCGATACCCGGGACAGTTCCTTAATCCCGAGAATCGCTGGACCGGTATACATCCTGCCCGAAGTGCCCAGTTGGGGAAGGAAACGTACTCCTCCCTTCAGTGAAGGCTTGCAGGCGCTTTCCGGCAGAATGACGTCGACCCCGAGCTTGTCAGCTACGCGATCACTCATCGCCTTCAGTGCACCCTTTGCCTGCTTTGGTTCACGCGTATCGAATGCCAGCCGAAACTGACAGAATCGATTTGTGCCGATCTTCAGCTTCCGGTAGAGGGATTCCCGTACCCAGCCGCGACAATCGTTGGTGCCAAGGTCGTGATCCTTGACGACAACGATGTTCAGGTTGGGCTCCTCAACCATCAGCTTGCAGTCGGAGACGAGGATCGCAAAGTACACGATCGCTGCCTCGGGCCAATGCTGAAAGCGCTCAGCTATTTGCTTGGCGTGTGCCTGATCGACGAAGTAGAACTTGCCGTCCTTCGCCGAACCACTCGCACCTGCCAGCTTGTACTCGACCCCACCGTAAACGAGCTTCGCCATGCGGTTCTCGACCACAGACTGCTCAAACGGCGTCAACTCATGCGGCACACTGACGCGCGCTACCTGGATGCCGGGATAGATCTGCGCGAGGAGTTTTCCATCGAGCGTATCCTTGCGGCCCAGTTTGCTTTGTTTGCGGGTTACTTCACCAGACGCATCGATCTTCAGCTCAAGAATGAGACGGTTCTCAACGGTCGTGTTTTGTGTCGTATTAGCTGTCATGTTCTCCTCACTTGTCTGGCGCTTGCGGACGAAGTGACAAGATTGGCTGACGCCGGTTTCCTTGTCTCTTGCCTGGCCGCCCGGATTAGGGGTGGGTGTGTTCTGAACCAGGCTCGAGAGTGCAAACCGGGTCAGCGGAATTCCTCATCGCGCGTGCGATAAGGCGTCAAAGGAGGCCTACAGGGACCGTTTTCAGGTATGTTTCCTCTTTGAATCCGTGCTGACCGTGCGGCCCTACTTCGCTTGGGGCCGCTTGACCAATGTCGGGACTCCTCCTTGCATCTCGGCTTCCGCCTTGTACGCGAGGACGGCATAGATGATCCCGTCCTTCGACTGAAACGCCTTGATCAGTGCGTCGCCCTCGCTGGGAACCTCCACTCCCAGCTCGGGCACCGCCACCGTCGATCCCTCCTTGGCAAGGAAGTATCGAACGATCTCTTCCGTCTGCTGGCGCGGCTTGCGGCCCCGCCTGGACTCTGTACCCGCGCCAGCTTGAACCTGAACCTCGTTGCTCTTTGCTGAGGGCCGCTCCATCACTGCCCTCCGTTGCTTTCAGGGGCATTGCTATCCGGCAGCGCGTCGGGTGTTGAAAGAATGCGCTCGCGGCGCTCCCCGTCGATTGGCCGTTCACTGTATTCAGCGATCCAGAGCCCATCTGGATTCGTGTCGGACCTGCGGTCCGCGATCAAGCGAACCCGGTACTCGTTCACCAGGTGATCCGTGGTCTCCGTCCCCTTCGACAGACGGTGGACATCCTTGACGCCGTAGACGAGATAGGTCAGCGGTTCGCCCTTCACCAGGCTGATCTGGCGAAGGTGGAACACCGACTCGATCTGATCGTCCTCGATCTTCCCGCGCGTGTTGTCGTCCGACATCGCCTTCATCGTGTTAGCCCGCAGATTCTTCGTCATCATGTTCAGGCTGTTGGCCCAGCGCTCGTCGACGTTTCCTGGCGCGTAGTTCAAGTAGTTGGTTAGAAAGCGCTTCACGAAGGCTTCGTCGAGAAACTCGTCGGTCCCGGCCGCCGCCGTATCGCCCCCAACACCATTCACAGGTTTGCCCAGCACAGCGGCTTCGCCGTTCGGCCCGATGCGGATGACCGTGGGCGGCTGCAGCCGGACAAAGATGGCGAAGCCAATCGCCAGCAACGCGATCGGTACCGTCAAGAAAGCGAGCAGCCACGCTCGGTTCGCGTTCGCTTTGAGTGCTCCGTCAATCTCGTAATACTTGGGTCGGCTCGGCGTTGCCTGGATAGGTGCTAGTTCCTGGTTCTTCATGAGATTCCTCCTACTCTCGATCCCGGGTGGTGTTTTTGGCCCCGCCTGCCAACGTACGCGCGGTCAGACGAGCGGCGTGATACGTGCTCCAGGTGCCGACGTTATACCGGTGCACGCTCGGCCCTCGCTTCGCGAAACCCGCTGCCACCATCCGTTTAGCAAAGCCGCGCCCGGATGATGCGGCAGCGCTTGCGGGTGGGGGAGAACCCGCCTCCGCAGCTGTGTCTTCGTTCTCAACGCCACCCGAATTTGCTCCGGTGCTCTCAGCCGCCCCCGATGTCTGTGCGTCGCTTGACCCAGCAGTCTCCTCGACGCCCATTGCCTCCGGGAAGGAATCTCGCATCTGTTCCGCGTGAGCATCCGCCAAGGAACCGCCGGCCTGACTTGGGGAGGAACCGGGAGCCTGTTCGCCGCTCGCGGTAGCTGACTGCGCTGCCTGAGGACGCGTGGGCTGGTTTCCAGTAGCGGAGGAAGCCGCGGAGCCGGCGGAAGCTGAAGAGGCACCTGCCGCTGAACCAGTGCCCGAACCGCTCGCCGCGCTCCCCGCTCCCGCACCGGCCAAACCAAGAGCTGCTCCTTCCACGGCTGCCGCGCCTAGAGTCATCGCGGTCACGGCCGCGCCGATCATCGCGCCGGCGGTACTTCCGACGTCGCCGGTGACGATCCGCTTAGGGCCTGTCATCAAAACAGCTATATGCGGCTGAGCTTTCGGTGGGTAGCGTTTCTCCATGAGCACAAGGCGCTATGGTTTGCGGGACGATCAATGGGAGCGGATCAAGGACTTGCTCCCTGGTCGAATCGGTTCTAAAGGCCGGCCGGCCAAGGACAACCGGTTGTTTGTGGACGCGGTGTTGTACCGGTATCGGACGGGCATTCCATGGCGCGATCTGCCCGAACGTTTTGGCGATTTCCGGGTGGTTCATACGCGTTTCAGCCGCTGGGCCAAGGCCGGGGTATGGAAGCGCATTTTCGAGCATCTGGCCGAAGATGCCGACGACGAATATGCCATGATCGATTCCACCATCGTGCGGGCGCACCAGCACAGCGCTGGGGCGCCCAAAAAGGGGGCGATCAAGCCATTGGCCGCAGCAAGGGCGGGCTGAGCACCAAGATCCATGCGACCGTGGATGCGCTCGGCAACCCAACCGGTTTTCATCTCACCCCGGGTCAGGCCTGCGATCTGGAGGGGGCTGATAATTTGTTGCCGCAACTGCAGTCCGGCACCTTGCTGGCCGACAAGGGCTATGACGCTGACGAGCGGGTCTTGCGCAAGCTGGAGCAAGCAGGCAAAACCGCCGTGATTCCGCCCAGAAGCAACCGCAAGCAGCAGCGCGAGTACGACAAGGACATGTACAAGGCACGCCATCTGATTGAGAACTTCTTCGCCAAACTCAAGCAGTTCCGTGCCCTCGCCACCCGCTTCGACAAAACTTCGAGAAACTTCCTTGCCGCCACTTACTTCGTTTCTGCGCTCATTTGGATAGATTGATGACAGGCCCTAGGTCCATCATCACGCGATCCTGCGGCGACGCCGCATTTACCGCCGGTACCGAGCCGTAGTTCGCCGTGAAGCTCGTCTGTAGGGAGGGTACCTGGGACGAGAGCCGGCTGTGCAGCAGGTTCTCGAACTGTTGCGGGCCAGTCAACGTAGCGCTTGAGACGCGCGTGTTGAAGATCTGGTTCATAGCGTTGCGATACGTATTGATCGAGTTCGAGACGAAGCCTCTCGCCTGGTTAATCGCCCCAAGCGGCCACACGGTCGTCTGATATAGCTGTTGCACCCCCTGCTGAATTTGATCGATGTTCCCAAGCGAGCCGCCCATGCCGTCCTGGATCGAGCTGAAGATAGCGTCGAAGATGCTCATGAACTGCCCATGAGCCAGCTTGGGCGCCGCCAGGCATACTTCGGCAAGCAGTACAGCCGTGGTGAGTCTCTTCTTCCAGCGCTGTGGCAGAGGTTTGGTTGTGTTCATCTTGCGAGTACCTCCTGCATCTCTCCTGACAGCTCCATCGGGAGCGGCGGAACCTCTGCTAAGCCGCGCGGGTACTGTGCCGCGAGCGCCTCGTAGGCCTCGATCAGCGGCCGCGTGCGGCGCCGGTTCAACCACCACTTCCGGTAGTTCCGCTCGCGCGCGTAGGTGGTCGTGATCCAGTAGTCGACCGCACTCGGCACGATCCGAATGGCGTGGGTCGATTCTGCCTTCTCACCGATTGCAATCAGGAACTCTGCGCTGTGGCCTTTCTTCGGGTGAGCGAAGGTCTTGATCTGGTTGAGTGCCGTTTCGTTCAGGTGCACGTGCTCGCGCAGCGCCGTCATGTCGCCCGGCTGTTTGCCGATGATCTTGGTGGTGGCGTTCTTGACGATGCCGGCGCCATGAACGTTTGGCCGGTCGCTGGTGCCGACAAAGTCTTCCGGGGTCTGGCTGATACCCCAGACACTGGCATTGCGTTTGCGTGCGGTGCGAAACAGCTGTACCACCACGCTGGCGAGGATCGGCGATTCGAGCAGCGCCCAGCACTCGTCCAGCAGAACGATGCTGGGCTGACCCGTGAAGCCGGAGGCGCGATAGGTCGCCGTGTGCGCGATCAGCAGGCTCATCGCTCGCTCGATCCGAGGATCATCCTTCAGCTTCTCGACGTTGAAGTAAAGCCAAGGATTGTTCAGCTGGACGGTTGTGTGCCGATCAAAGAGCCGTGCGTAAGATCCCTCATCCACCCAGGCCCGGAGCTTGGTGGAGGCCATCTGCGCCATGGCGTTGATCTTTTGGTTGCGGTCGCGATCTTGCCAGTGAGCCAACTCCGCCGCGAGATCGCCGAACAGCGGGATCGGATTTGACGTCTTGGCGCTGCACCGCTTGTAGGTGGATGCGATCGCTTCGAGTAGAACGCTATCCAGCAGGTCGATGTCGAGATCCGGCGGCGTGTTCTCCCCGAGCATGTGGCGGCTCAGGTTCTTGAGAAAGGAGATCTGGTCGTTTGACGGCTTGCCCTCGCCTCGCGGCAAATCCCACGGGTTGATGGTCTGGTCGCTGTCGAGCGACATCTCGATCATCTCGCCGCCCATCAGCTCGACCAGCGGCTGGTACGAATCGCCGCGCTCTAGAATCGAGATAAGTGGGTTTGCGCGGGCGGCCATGAGCAACATCTGCTGCGCGGCAAGGGTCTTGCCCCCGCCGCTCTTGGCCATAAGCAAGCCGTTCGCGTCGGACAGATCCGGGTCAAACATCGAGAACGGAATGAGCTGCCGATAAGGGGTCTCGAACAGGATGAGCGGGCTCCGCCGCGTTCCCGTCCATGGCATCTCGACCGGCACCAGATCGGCGACGTTCGACGTCAGCATGTCCTGATCGCGCTTGTCCGGCTCAGCCATGCCCGGCAGGGTGCCGAGGAAAATACGCCGCTTTGCGATCGTCTCCATCACGGCTTTCGCACCGTTCATGTGGGTAAAAGCGTTCAAGACCTCCTGCGTCCGATTGGCAAGCTCCCGCTCTGCCCGCTCCAAGTCGCTCTGCGTTACTGCCGGGTGCGATGTCCGTACCACGACGGACAGGGCTCAGCTTCGCCGTCTTCAGGGACGACGAAATAATATCCCGCTGCACCTGGATGAGCTGGGCTTGCGCGACCTCCGCCTCGGGGTTCGACTTAAAATTGCCGTTCGCGTCTTTCTGCGCAGCCGTCATCTTCTGCAGGCGCTTCTTGTAACCCTTCAGCACCTTCACCTGATCGGGAATGACGACCTGCCCGCTGATCACCACCGGAAAGCCCAGCGTGGAGAAGTTCTGCAGCATGCCTGGAAGGTCGCGTCCGGCAGCTCCTTCAGGCTCACCACCGAGTAGAGATAGCCGTCGATATTCAGGTAGGTCTCGGACTCGTGCAGGATGCTTGCCTGCGTCGCCTGCTCCCGCGCGCTGCGATACTCAAGCATCTCCTCGCCCGGTACAAAGGGCCGGTGGTCGCGCCGGATTGGGTGCTGAGAATGCTTCAGTTCCTCGAAGAGCTCTTGGGTCGAAAGCCGCCGCGGTCCCAGGTTGGCGCCCTCCATCGATCCCTCGATGCCGCGCAGAAGAGATTCAAATTCAGCCAGGTAGGTCTCATGCTCTCGTCTGGTCCGCTGGATCGCCTTTTTCTGGCTAACGGCGAAGCCGCCAGTTTGGCGGTTGCGCTCCGCGGAGTGGTATAGCTTGGCGTGGGTGCGGGCATCCCAGATCAGGTACACATGCAGACGGTTCTCGAAGAAGTAGCCGGCGCTCTCCTTCTGTTGCCACATCTTGAGCCGGTGGGTGTCGAGCGCCATCACCTCCGATTGAGCCGTGCGCTGCTCGCCGACATAGCCCTCGAAAAGCTCCCCCAGGTGCTCCGAGATCTCGTACCGGAACTGGAGGCGCATACTGACGTCCGGCACACTCCGGAAGAGCGCTTCGAGCATGGATTTGGTCTGGTTGCGATCGCCGTCCGTGGCGAAGTATGCGAGCACCCCACGCAGTTCGTACCCTGCAACAAACGCACCATTGGTCCGGACGATCACGTTGTCGCCGTCCGGCAGGTCTCGCAGCGGCAACAGTTCGCACACTGCGGGCGCCTTCAGCTTTTTCTCGTGTTCTGTATAGGTCGTTGGCATCTCAGTTCTCCTTGCTTTGGTAGCGTGCGTCGTTGCGCAAGCATTGCTCAGCTACTTTGGCCGGTAACGCAGTTGCGGCCCAGGGCGGCGGGAGCACTCGCAGTCATATCCGCTCCTCAATCTTCCAGATCTCGTCGAGTGGATTGTTGATGTCCACTGTCCAGCCACGAAGAAGTCCAGGTTCACAACTGTCCCATTCGTCAAGCGGAGGAGAGACAGAGATGATCAAGCTCATGAAGCGGTAGGCACCGAGCGCCAACACCCCGCATAGGAAGATCACGAGTCCTTGCTGAATCACAGCCCTCACCTTGCTTTCAATCGAAGCTCGCATCTTCTTATTCCTCCTCCTCGACGACGTAACTATGGGTCAACTCCGCATCTCGCTCAAGTGCGCACCAGGCCTGTGGTGAAAAGAACGAACGCACCAAATCGGTCAGGTAGCCTCGGGGTCGGCCGTACTTGAACAGAATCAGGAACGGTACAGCTAGCGCGGGCACGATGAACTCCATAAAGACGTTCAGCGGCATGCCAAGTACACGGGTGTTATCGCCCACAAAGTGAGCCAACAGGTTCATCAGCGCAGCCAAAGCAAGGACGAGGATTAGATCCTCGAACTCCAGGCCGAGGAAAGATACCTTCGTATGCAGGTTGCGATGGACAGGTGTGATCTCGAGACTCATGGCGAATACCTCAAACTCCGTGTGCATGCGTGACCATGGATTCAGCGAACCGGACGATTCCGGAGACCATCAGGGCGGCGACCGCGGCAATGAATTTCCTGATCCACGTCGATCCTGGGTAGATCTCGGTCAACACCCCACCCATGTGCAGCGCCATGGCCGCGAGTTGGGTGAGCGCAAACATGGGCAGGATGACGTTCGCGGTCCAGTTCACCAGGCTCATCGTGGCAAGCCAAAAGCCATCCGCATTCTGTGCACCTGCGTGCTGCACAAACCCTTCGATGGCGCGAAGTATCCCCGAGCACATCAGCGAAGCGAAACCACCGTAAAGCAGGTGCTCGAAGGGGCCGCTTTTGCTATACCGGTACACAGCTCCGGCGAAGAACATGCCGGCCAACGTGGGCATGATCGTGTTCCCGGCCCAGGAGGCAAGATTTGAGATCGCACCGTTTAAGCTCATCTTTGGCTCCTACGCCGCCATGGCCCTGAAGAGGGTGAGCAGCCCGCTCACACTGAAGAAAGAGATTGCGGCAAGGACGAGGCGTGTCCATGGTCTATGCCGCACGAAGTTGATGACTGCACCGACACACGCCAGCCCCGCTGCTGCCGGCATGATCTGCCCAACGATGTAGTTCCAGAGCGAGGCAAGCATGTCCGTAGTGGCATACTGCCCACCGGAGTTCCAGCCTTGGAGAAGCTGTACGGTCCCGGACAGAAACATCAGAAATAACGCCGCGATAATCGAAGCGAGTGGGTTATCGCCAGCGGCTCCGTCGAGCGTCGCTTTCAGAACGAAGTAACCCGCGAGGATCGGCACAAACTTCGTAACGACGATCTGGTTGACAAAGCTGGTGAGCACGTTCTGCATGCTGGCTAGCCAAGGGGTGCCCACAGATCCACTCCCAGACGGGACCGTTATGCCTTGTGCCGCAATCCACGACAGCAGCTGCGGCAGCGTCAGGAAGACCACTGTCCACAACACCCACTTCCCGACGCGACCGTTCACGTGGAAGTTGGTTCCTCCTTCATGCCGCAGGTTCACCCCGGCTGCGGCCAGCGTGCAGAACGCAGCCGGAACGGCGAGATTCAACAGCAGCTGAAGCAGATCGAGTAGGAATTGCGGCACAGGCATCGCGGCTCAACCTCGTTACTGGATACCTTGTGCTTGCGTGATGAAGCCTTCCGCCATACGGCCCAGACCGGAGATGACCATCAGCAAAACGCCGCTGACACCCCAACCCATGTAGCCGCGGCCGCTCTTAAAGTGCCAGCCCGCGACACCCAGGCATGCGACAGCGATCACCGGTGCGATCACGTTGCAGGACCAGTTCACGATGTTGAGGACGGTTCCTTCTACGGTGGTCGCCTGTTGACCTTGAACCGCCTGCCCGAAGGCCGGAGCGGTTCCTAGGTTCTGCGCAGTGGCCGCGGCGGGAGCTAGAATGTTGGCAAAGACGATGAGACCCAAAGCGAGCATCAGGAAGGCGCGAATCCAGTTGATTTCGGCTGGACGTTGAAAGACTGTGGTTAGCGATGAAGGGGACCCTTGGAAGCCCCGCCAGAAGGCTGGTGCGGTTCTCATGTGTTGTTCTCTCCTGGACTCGGCTGCTCGTGGCCTCCGTGTCGAAGAAGAGAATGGGTTCAAACGAAAACTCGGTCAAAAACGGCCAGAGATAATTAGCAGCGACGCAATTCAGGATTACGGTGAACCGCCCCAGTTGTTCTGTAAACGGATTCTCGGAGTTCGCGGCCTGAACGTCTCTTCAGTAGCTCGACTCTCTCGAAAGAGCTAAAATCCCTGTCTATTCGGACTTCTTGACCTGTCGCCGCCTTTGTCGATGGATCTCAGGAGATGAGATGGCAACCCTACCTCAGCAGAGTCTCTACCAATGCGATCGATGCGGCACCAGGGACATTACCGCCGCACCGGTTCTTTTTCAACAGGGGACGCGTTCCTATTCCGGCATGTTCCGATGGGGAACGAGCCAGACTCACTCCGCGCAGTTGGCAGCCCCACCTCGCCGGAAGAGCAACGCGGGACCGCTGCTCCGCTGGGCGTTCCCGCTCTGCTTCTGCTTCTTCTGGGGGCTCGCCGTTCTGAGCACGATGTTTCAACAACATCAGACGACCGCAAAGACAGGAACTGCGGATGTGCTGCTGCTTCTGATAGGTGCTGTTTGCTTTGCTGGCCTCATGCGAAGCCTTCGACGAATCAGCCGCTACAATCGGGAGGTCTTCCCGCAACTCCTTTGGAATTGGGAGCACACCTACATCTGTCAAAAGTGCGGAAACTCACGCCTTATTTCTGAGTAGCCGGTGTGGGCCGAGATTCCAGGTCGCGTAGCCATCTCGACGATTACCCAACCGCACTCTGGGCCAATAGTACCGTCAGAGCCCCACTCGCGGAGTGGGTTCTTCGGAGCGTTCCTGCCCCGACCGCGGATTGGGGCAAAGGGGCTGCTCTTTCCCCATAAGGTGGACTGCGTCAGACGGACCGGTTATTGCCCATACGCAGATCGGGCCATCGGGACCTTCTTTGCCCCAATCGCATGTTGGGGTATCGGGACCGTCTCTGGCGCATACATGATGAGAGCGAGCTTGGCGACATTGCAGGTCGAGGTACCCTAGTTCGGACGTGAGTCTTGGTCCGCGTCTTTCAGCAGCAGGCTGAAGGTGTCTCGCGCGGCACAGACGAAATCTTCTGGGTACACGATGCGGTAGTGGTTTAGAAACAGCTGCCCGACGGCGAGGCCGACGAGCGCCGGCGGCACGTCTGGGTGGTCGCACATAAAGACGGCTACCGTGTCGTGCAGTTGCTCTTGTAGTCCATCCAACAGCTTACGGGTGTGTTTATCAACCATCTCGCTATGCGGCACCATCGCCCTTCCAGGGGGGAAACTGTCCCATCATAGAGTGAACGCAACCGCTTAGGTATCGGTTTTGTTTATGAAAGGATGTGGAACGCCGATGACCCTTCTCCACAATGGGTCAACGGGACCGTCCGTTGCTCAAGCGCGGTTTGGGGCATAACACTCGCAATCTGCAGCAATGGAACGCGACGAGGGTTGGCACGGGGAACAGCCAAGACAGAAAGGCGAGTGCTGCCCTCGGGTCTCTGGCCCTCTACGTTTGTTGTTCCGTTCCAGCTTCCGCAGCCGGTCGCAAAAGAAAAGCCCCAGCCAATCTGGCTGGGGCTTATGAGGAATGGAGATTTCGCTTACGGCTTGGCGTTGATTACTCGACGCAACTCAGTGGAACTTCCTTCGTGCTTCGCGAAAACGATGTAGATCTTCGTGTCCGCGGGCACAGAGACAACCACGCGGCTCTTGGCATTCAGGTTCGTTATCTCCGAGTCGCCGGCTGTCCCGATATTCTGGGCCACGCGCTCTCGCAGCACGTCTCCCTCCGAGAATGCGGCGCTCGTCTTGTTTCCCACGACTGTAGCAAGGAGGGAGCCGACGCCTGCGGCACCACGCACCAGAAAATTCTTGCCCGTGTTCTTTCCCGTTACCTCGCCCTTGATCGGTCCTAGCTCCAGGCTCGTACCGATAGCGTCGATCTTCTCTCGAGCACCATCCAGTAGTTCAATCTCGTCGAACTTTACGCTGACTAGCCCACTCGGGTCGGCCTGCTGGAGCTCTCCATAGACGCGTGCTCCCGCGGGAACGATGACCCTGTCGCCAACGGCGTAGGTGTATTCCACGATCGCGACGACGGGTGCTTGCACCGCGCTCGAAACTTGAGTCTGTAACTTGGCCTGAATCCGAGACCCTGGGGTCATATTGAGCAAAGGCATATCACTCGCGCCCGACCCGCCTTCAAGCGCGGACGCCACCCGATTTTGAATCTCGCTGCGAACAAAGATCAGAGAGGGCTCTTTCAAAGAGCTTTGCAACTGAGACTGCGGCGATGGTGTAGGTGCAGTCGCGGTCGTTCCGTAGGGCCGCGGTTCCTCCCATCTCTGCTGAGTATCGGCGAAAGATGGAACCGACGCCAGGGACGGGGCCGGTATCTGCTTCGCAGGGATGGGATTCGCAGGCATAGGAGCGTTCGTCGAGGGCGGCATCTTTGCCTCCGACGAACGCGTGCGCCGAATGTCGTTCGGCCCGAGCTGCCCTGCCGAGTTGTCTGGGGCAGGGTTGCGAACGGTCTCCATCAACGGGGTCACACTGCCCTTTGTTGGTTGCGTCATCCCCTGTTTTCCTTGTTGCGAAGGAGTCTTTGCCGCCATCTGTCGTTTCGGTGACCTCCCGACCAGTGCAGTGAAGATGAAGAAGAGGACCGCGATTGCAAGTCCGCCGCCAAGAAGCAGGAGCTTGTTCTTGCTTACGCCGGCCAGCGTTCACACCGGTTCGGGTTGCCAAAGCAGGCGTGGTGTCTGCAGCCGGTTCCTGTTGGGCCTCCACCTTGGGCGATCGCTCGTCAACCGCGAACGGAACCACTGCCTCGACGATCTCAGATAACCTGCGCCGGCCATTTCTGCTGTCTTCGGTATGGGGTGTCATGCTTTGAGGTCCTTTCTCCTAACGATTGCCCGAAATGGGTGGGGTGAAGGGCAGCGGGATCAGGATCGGCTGGTCGACCTGATCTGCCTGGGCGAGTTGCAGGAACAGCTTTTCCGTTGATTCTTTGAAGTTCGGGCGGTCGAAGATCACGACTCCGTCGGCTCTCGCTCCGGCCTCCAGCCGGGTCGTGCTCAGCTTGAAGCTCCGAATCTCAAGCTGGTCGGAGATGATGCCCTTACCCTCTTTCTTCTTTCTCTTAGTGGCCTTACGCCCTGTGATCTGGATCTGCGGCGGAACGATCTCCACGGGGTGATCGGAACGATTCAGGATGGAGTAGGAGATCATCGTCTGGTTGTCCCACTGCCGCACATCCCCAATCGAGGTTTCGATCTCTTTCCGCTCCCACTTGGTCCACTTCGGCGCGTTCACTCGCTGCTGTTGCGCAAACTCCACATCGAGGGCCGATGACGAAACCAATCCCGATCCACGCTGTACGTCCGTTACAGAGCTTCCGTGTTCCTCAGCTTGAGCTCTCGCAGGCGCAGGCGGAGGTGCGTCCGAGTTGATGAGGAAGCTCCGCGCGGCCCGGTACTCGATCAGGAAATCGACAGGCTGTTCCGGGCTATTCGCGGCTCCATCACTGATCAGCTCCAACGTCACATGCTGTCCCGACTTGGTGGCAATCAGGAGGTTGGACTGCGCGGACTCCTTGGTGATCGGTTTCACGTATACGTAGTCAGGTTCACCCTCGTTGTGTTCCGCTTTGAACGAGCCGGGACTGCCCAGGATGACGGAGGTGACCTCCTCGGGCATGCGAATAGTCGATTCGAATTCCGGTCGCAGGTGCAGCAGCGTGATCTCGGACGGGTTGATGGTGACCGTAGCGACCCGTGCGTTTGCCGTCTGTCCTGACGCGACGACTCGCATAGGAAGCAGGATGGCAAGCGGGATGAACCAATGAAGTTTCATCGTGTTATCTCCTTCGCGGCTGCACGGCCGCGCTCCTTCGCTTCATGTACTGCCGCCGGACGGCCTGAACATACGCAACTACGTCATGATTGCTATAGTTCAACTGCTTCAGCGCGATCCAGCGGTTGCCCGCATAGTAGGCCGCGGCAACCAAACGCGGATCGCCGTGGAACTCCCACATCAGAGCCGTCACATAGCGCGTTCCCGCGGCGATGTTCTGCTCGACATCAAATGGCTGATACGCGCCGAACCGCCGCGCCGTCGCCGGCATGAGCTGCATCAGTCCGACTGCACCTTTTGCTGAAACCGCCCTCGGGTTCCATCCCGATTCCACATCGATGAACGCGGCGATCAGCTCCGCGGGTACCCGGTACTGTGCGGCGTACCGCTCCACGCAGCTGTTTGCCAGCGTGGAAGGAGGCGCTTGGGCATAAGCGAGCCCAGACACCAGAAGCAAGAGCAAGGGGAGAACGCGTGTCATCGCTCGTGACCTCTTGCGAGTGCCATCTTCTCCGCGAAACGCGCGCCATCGTCAAGCAGGCTCTTGAAACCCTCACGCAGCAGAAGGTGACGGCGATCCTTCTCCGTCTTTGCCAGAAACGGAAGCAGAACGTCACGAAGTTCTTCGGTCACATGGTCTGTCCCGAGCAGCTGCAAGGCATTTGCGAAGTCGATCATTTCCGACACCGAAGGTGGCTTTTCGAGCGAGTAGTTGCGGAACGAGAGAGCGATGCCGGCCATCTCCCGATGGAACTCGGCGTCGGCATTCGGAGTGCGGCTGGCGATGATGTCGGCTTCGCGCTGGGGAGTCGGGTGCTCGACACGCACGTACAGGCTGCGCCGGCGAATGGGATCGCCCAAACGCCGTTCCTCATTGCTGGTAAGCACCACAAAGGGAACGCTTCGGGCCTCCACCGTTCCGAACTCCGGAATGGAGAGCTGCCAAGCGGACAGGATCTCCAGAAGCATCGCCTCAAAGCCGTCGTCTACCTTATCCAGTTCATCGATGAGCAGGACGCAAGGCTGTTCGCACTCCAGCGCCCGCATCAGCGGACCAGGGCGGAAGAAGTCGCGGCCCTTCAGGTTCGCCTGGAGGATCTGCCAATTTTCATGCTGACCCTTTGAGAACTCCATATAGAGGCGTTGCAGCCCCTCATCGAAGCGCCCGATAGCTTTGTCTTCGCTGACCCCGCGATAGCACTGCAGCCTCTCGACATGCGTACCCGCCGCAGCGGCAACCGAAATCGCGAGCTGCGTTTTTCCGGAGCCGGCTGGTCCTTCAAGGAGGAGCGGCTTCTTCAGCTTTGCCGCAAGAAAGACCACCTGGGTCATCACGGGATCGACGAAGTAGCCGGTCGCTGTCAGCTTCCTGGAGAGTTCTGCGAGAGAGTCAAACATCGCGTGCCTCCGCGTTGGCTGCCGTGCTTGCAGCGATGTCTGAGAGCCGGACGCGGCGCAGGCGAGACGCTCTTCCAGCGCGATAGAACGCCCGGCTCCACACGTCAGCAAGACTCGTGATCCAGACCGCAACAAAGAAGAGAAGTAGCAGCTGGACAGGAAGGAGGGCTGAGTACGCCTGCCAGACTGCCAGCCCGTATCGAATAGCCACCAACAGACCCAAAGCGGTCAGCGCAACCGCAATGGGCAGGTATTTCCATTGCAGAACCATGCATCCTCCCTCAAACGCGGAGTCAGCATGCGGCGGACCTGAAACTCGGTCAAATTCTGGTGTGAACGCCCCGTTCTCGCCTACGTAGGCTGATTGAAAGGCCCTTGGCAATTCGGTTTCTGCTAGGACGATGCCGCCCCGCGAAGGACTGAGCCCGATCAGCACTGATCACGTGCTCCTGGCGAATTTGACCGAGTTATGACCTCGTTTTACACATGCCTAGCGCGGGCGGAGATCGCATCCTGCCGGACCGAGTCCGTTGTGAGGAGCCGAGGCGTTGCTTCTGCACTTCTCGGCAGCTCTGTTCATGGTCAGTCACTCGTCATGATTTGCTGCCGTTTCGAGTAGATGGGGCAATCCGCCGCGCGGGTTCGATCATCGAGGTGCACGAAATGCTCTACAAAGAACGGGCTGATTTGGTGTCAAATGGATCCATTGTCCGGCGGCTCCTGAACGTCACGGAGGCAGCCCACTACTTGGGACTCGAAGTAGACACCGTCTACAAAAAGTCCAGGATGCGGGAGGTGCCCTCTGTCAAGGTCGGTCGTGCGTTGCGTTTCGATGTGAAGGCGCTTGAGCGATACATCGAGCAACACTCGATCAAAACCATTGACTAAAGGAGAAGCATTATGTCTGTTCACAAGAAAACAGAAGGTCTTTATGAAGTTCGTTGGAGAGAAGGAGGGCGGCAGAAGAGCATAAGAATCCATGGATTCGACGCCGCGAAAAAGGTCCAGCACAAAAAGCTCACCATCCGAGACGAGAACCGGCATCTCGACGTGAAGAAGGAGATCAACTACCGAATGTCTGACTTGATCGATCGTTACTGGACGCACTACGGAAGCAAGAAAGCTTCGGCAGATCGCGAGAAGAGCATTGTGGAGGGTATTCGATCCGAACTGGGTCGCAAGTTCGTGCGCGAGGTTGACGGCGTAGCCGTTCAACGTTGGTACGAAAACCTTACCGGTAAACGCGGTCTGGCCGACAACACAGCCGTGCGCCACTTCAACGTCATGCACCACATGATGGAGAAGGCTTCGACCATTTGGTCTCCGGAGACCGGCATCGACCGGAATCCCGCCAGTCTGATCGAGGTGAGACGTCCAGACGATTCAAGGGAGCGCTACCTGTCGGAAGACGAACTCCAGCGCATGAAGACTGCGCTGGACGAACGCATCCTCCGAAAGGGAACCAAAGACCCTAATCAGACGAATCGCAGGATGAGGCTCATTGTGTTGATCGCCGTTTCAACTGGGATGCGCTCCGCCGAGATCCACCGGCTGCATTGGTCCGACGTGAGGTATAGCGAAGGACTGCTAGCGGTTCGGGCAAAGCTGAAGAAGGGCAAGGAACGTTTTGTTCCCATGACGTCGGAGTTGGCTGAAGAGATTCGGGGGTACCCGGCAGTGATCGGACAAGATCGAATCTTTCCGCCGAAGGGTGGGCCAGCCAGCAAGCGTCAGAGGCTGGAAGGAAGTTTTGAGGACTTGCTCGAGAGAGCCAATATCCATGACTTCTGGTTCCACGATCTGCGCCACACCTTTGCATCTTGGTACATGATGAACGGCGGCGATCTCTACGAGTTGGCGAAGCTTATGGGCCACGCCAATATCAAGATGACCGAGCGTTACGCCAGGCTGGGGCGTGCTCACATCACCAAAACTGGAAGCACAGCGAAGGTGATCTGGACCATGATGGACAAGAACAAACCACAGCAAGAAGAAGCCTGCGACACGGCGAACATCGCTTGATGTTCGCGTATTGTTCGCGCGACTAAAACTCTAACTTTTTGCCCACCTCTAAGTTGTTGCAAAGATTGGTGGCCAGAGACGGGATCGAACCGCCGACGCCGGCCTTTTCAGGGCCGCGCTCTACCACTGAGCTATCTGGCCTTCCGCAAGGGAAGAGAACCGTAGCCGCCGTGAAGCAGCTGCCGGTGGCGTTTCGACTCACCTGCCTGGACGGAGGAGAACAGCCGCGCCGCGGAACAAAACGCAGGGGCCGTCGAGAACGACTCGGCCAGTATAGCAACTCAGCTGAGAGCCGCAAAGCAGACCGCACAGTAAAGCAGAACAGAAGCCACAGCAATACAGCACAGCGCCGCCTCTGGACTGCAGCCATGGCGCAGCTGTGCCTCTGGACGGAGTACAGCTGTGCCCTTCTTTCTGTCTTTCCGCAGGGAGCCTGCTTCTCCTTTTCGCCTGCGTTCACAGTATGCTGGGTCATCCCACTCCCACCGCCCGAGAGCGACCGATGCCTCCTCGTTCCATCCTTCTCTCCACCGCGTTTGCCCTTGCCTTCGCTCCGCAAATCATGGCCGCCCAAACCGTGGTGCTGGGGAGCAAGTCCACCGCGCACGCTCCGGCGCTCACGGCGGGGGAAGCCCGCGCCACCCGCGCCTTCAACGCTGCAAAGACGCTTGGCAAGCCGGAACTCTACGCCTTTCTCAAGCCCATGCCCAAGGGCGGCGATCTGCACATGCACCTGTCCGGCGCGGTCTACGCCGAAACCCTCATTGCCGAGGCCATCCGGCAGGGCCTCTGCGTCGCCGCCGTAGACCCCGGCACGCCCGCTATGCCGGAGGGTCAAAATGCCGTGCACCTCGTGCAGCCAGTCGGCGGCAAGGCAGAGAACTGCGCCCCCGGCCAGGCGCCCGCAGCCGACGCGCTCAAACGGCAGCCCCTCTATGACGACCTGATCGACAGCTTTTCCATGCGCGCCTTTGTGCCCACGGAGGGCATCGACGGCCATGATCAATTTTTCGCCACCTTCGACCGCTTTGGCGGCCTCAAGGACTACTCCGGCGAGTGGCTGGATGAGGTTGCCGCGCGCGCCGCCGCGCAGAACGAACAGTATCTCGAGGTGATGCAGACCCCCACGTTCAGCCACGCCGCATCGCTTGGGTATAAGCTCGGCTGGCCCGCGGTTGTCAACGATGCGAACTACCGGTCCGAACTCGCGATCTTACGCGGCAAGCTGTTGGCAGCTGGGATCCGCGATGAAGTCGAGGTAGACCGCAAGGAGTTCGCAGGGGCAGAGAGGGAGCGCTTGCAGTTAGAGCATGTCGCCATCGACAGTGTGGTCAGCGCAGGGGGTAAGACCTTCGATAGGATTACGGGGGCGAATTGTCTCGAAGGGTCTCCCTGTTCCGTCCAAATCCGCTGGCTCTATCAGGTCCTTCGCGGCTTCCCATCGCAACAGGTCTACGCCCAAGTCCTGCTCGGCTTCGAGGTCGCGCAGGCTGAACTCGACAGCGGCAATCCGCAGGTGGTCGGCATCAACTTCGTCATGCCTGAGGACGGCCGCGTCTCCATGCGGGACTACCACCTGCAGATGCTCATGCTCGACTACCTCCATTCCGTCTATCCCAAGGTGCACATCTCGCTGCACGCCGGTGAGCTTGCCTTCGGCATGGTTCCGCCGGCGGGGCTGAGCTTTCACATCCGCGAGGCCATCGATCTCGGCCACGCCGAGCGCATCGGGCACGGCATGGACGTGCTGTACGAAGACCGCCCCGACCAGCTGCTCGCCGAAATGAGTGCCAAGCACATCATGGTCGAGGTTAACCTCACCTCCAACGACGTCATTCTCGGTCAAACCCACACCGATCACCCGCTCGCGGCCTACCGCGCGGCCCATGTCCCCGTTGCCCTATCGACAGACGACGAGGGCGTCAGCCGCATCGATCTGACCCATGAGTATGTGAAGGCCGCCGAAGAGCAGAACCTCACCTATGTCGATCTGAAGCGCTCCGCCCGGACCGCGCTCGAACACAGCTTCATCGGCGGCGAAAGCCTGTGGGCCATGCCGGACGACTTCTCGCGCAGGGTTGCCCTTTGCGCCGCGCCCGTAGGCGCGAACAGCCAACCGAACTCCGCTTGCTCAGCCTTCCTCCAGCGCAACCGGCGCGCTGCCTCCCAATGGGAGTTGGAGCGCCGCTTTGTCATGTTTGAAGGGGCAATTCGTTGAGCACCGCGGTTTTCTTTCTGTCATGCCCGAAGGGAACCTGCTTCTTGTTTCCGCTCGCGATACACTGCCTGAAAACCCTGAGCGGAGATCGGAACCGATGATGAAGGTTGTGCTCGTCGTGCTGCAGACGCTGCTCTTTCTGCTGCTGTTTGGTGGCGGGTCGTTTCTGCCGGTCTTCACCTCGCTGCCAAGCTGGCAGGTGCAAACAGGCGGGCACAGCGTCTTCGTGCTCGATGGGCTATTGATGGCTCTAGCGGTGTACCTCCTCATTCTGGGGCTGGAAGCTGCGCGCAAGCGGCTGAACAGCGCGGGCAAGCTGACCACGTTGTCCCTGGTGCTGGCGTTGATCCTTGGATTGGCCATGAAGTTCGGCTTCAAGTCGATCTAACGTTGCTCACGGCTGTTTATCTGTATATATAATTAAATACTTGGAAGTCGCCTATGATATCGCGAAGGACGCGCTGAACATCAGGGAGCACGGCATCTCGCTTCGTCGGGCTGAGGACTTCGATTTGGAAAATGCGCGGATTGAGGCGGATATCCGCGAAGACTACGGAGAGGACCGCTGGAACGCTCTCGGGTTCCTGCATGGGAACCTCTACAATCTCACCTTCACCGTGCGCAACGGCTTCATTCGCGCCATCAGCCTCCGCAAAGCCAACAGGGCAGAGAGGAAAGCATATGCCAAAATCTTCTGAGCAGAAACACGGCACGCCGACACAAGAAAGCCCGGAGTGGACGGAGGAGCGGCTGCGAAGCTCCCTGAGCTTCAGCCAGTTGCCGGCCGAGGTGCAGGCTGCCACACGTCGCCGCGGAAAGCGCGGGCCTCAGAAGTCGCCCACCAAGAAGCTGATCTCCATACGGCTATCCGCCGATGTGCTCACCGCGCTGCGCGCGCACGGCCGTGGCTGGCAATCGCTTGCCGATGAGGCGCTCCGCGAAAACTTTGTGAAATCAAAGTAACGATTCGGCGCGCCTTCTCTCCATAACACAGAAGGTCTACAGACACCTACCCCAGTGACCTTCTAGGGTCCTGGGTGTGTCGGTTACAGACCTCCCGCTGACGCCCTTTGTTGATCACTTGGTACACTCGTTGCAGAAGACGCACATCAGTCTCAGCGAAGGCGCAAGATCGCCGGCGATCCCGGCGCTTTGTTCGAGGAATATCTCAGGCTCGGCCCGGCTATAAGGGCGTTTGCACGAAGGATCTTTTCGCATGGCTCTTGTTGACGTTTCCCACGCTCCCCCTATCGATCTTTCGCAACGCACCGTCGCTTATTTCTCGATGGAGATTGCGCTTAGCAAGCAACTTCCCACCTACTCCGGCGGGCTCGGCATGCTGGCGGGCGACACCCTGCGTTCCGCCGCCGATACCGGCGCACCGATGGTGGCGATTTCGCTGGTTCACCGCTGCGGCTACTTCCGCCAGCACCTCGATGCGGACGGTCAGCAGACCGAGTCCGACGTTCCCTGGTATCCCGAGACCCGGCTGCCCGAGGCCCCTGCGACCATCACGCTGAACCTGCAGGATCGCGAACTCACCGTGCGCGCCTGGCGCTTCGATGTGGTCGGCGTCACCGGGCATATTCTGCCTGTGTTTTTATTGGACACCGATGTCGAAGGCAACGACCCCTGGGATCGCAGGCTGACCGATCATCTCTATGGCGGTGACACCTATTACCGGCTCTGCCAAGAGGCCGTGCTCGGCCTAGGCGGCATCCATCTGCTGCACGCGCTGGGCTGCCGTCCACAGGTCTGCCACATGAACGAGGGCCACGCCGCGCTGCTGACCATCGGCTTGATGGAGGATCATCTTTGCGGTGTTCCGCTGCGCGACGCCAAGGACAGCGACGCCGCCTTCGTGCGCGAGCACTGCGTCTTCACCACCCACACGCCGGTGCCTGCCGGCCACGATCAGTTCGGGCTGGACCAGATGTACCGTGTGCTCGGGCATGAGCGCGCCTCCGCCATCGAGCGCTTCGGTTGCCTGCACAACGGCCTGATGAACATGACCTACCTGGCGCTGCGTTTTTCGCGTTACGTCAACGGTGTGGCCATGCAGCATGGCTTCGTCTCGCAGGGCATGTTCCCGGAGTACAAGATTCATTCCATCACCAACGGCGTTCACGCCGGAACGTGGATTGCGCCCGCCTTTCAAGCGCTGCTCGATAAGGAGATTCCCGCCTGGCGGCATGACAATCAGTACCTCCGCAACGCCTACGGCATTGACCCGGCGGTGATCGAAGCCACGCATCAGCTCGGCCAGCAGCGGCTCTTTGCAACCATCAAGGAACGCACCGGCATTGAGCTGAATCCGGACGTGCTGACCCTCGGGTTTGCGCGCCGCGTTGCGACCTACAAGCGCGCCAGCCTGCTTTTTCATGACGCCGAACGGCTCCATGCGATAGCCGAAAGACTTGGCGGCTTGCAGATCGTCTATGCCGGCAAGGCGCATCCCGCCGATAACGCCGGTAAGGCGCTCATCCGCGACGTGTTCTCCGCGGCCAGCCGTCTCAACGACTCCAAACTGCGGATTCTGTACCTCGAAAACTATGACTGGGAACTCGGCGAGCAGCTCACCGGCGGTGTCGATGTCTGGCTCAACACGCCGCTGCGGCCCTACGAGGCCTCCGGCACCAGCGGCATGAAGGCGGCGCTGAACGGCGTTCCCTCCCTCAGCGTGCTCGACGGCTGGTGGATTGAGGGCTGTGCCGAAAACATCACCGGCTGGGCTGTAGAAGACTTCGATGATGAGGCCCAGGAATCGGACGCGCTTTACACCAAGCTGGAAAACAGCGTCGCTCCGCTCTTCACCGACAAGAAGGCTTGGGCTCGTCTGCGGCAGCACTGCATTGCCATGAACGGCACGTTCTTCAATACGCATCGCATGCTCGGCCAGTACGTTGCGAACGCCTACTTCCCGCTGGCCAGCGCCATCGCCTCCACGGATCAGGAGATTGTCGACGAAGAGGTTCCGGAAGGCGCACTGGTTAGCTATTAGGAAGTTTCTGACGGATCACGATCATGCTATGAGGTGCATCGAAACGCATCTTGGAGGAGGACGGGGAGGGAGCGTGGGCTTCAGTGTCTGCGTGAGAACTCATCCGGACGTGCGCATTTATATGTTCTGCTACGACCCGTGGCGCTCGTTTTCTATACAAATTTAGTCTGTTTTACACGGTTTTGGGCAATCGCCATTGAGTTCTCACGCACACACTTCAGCCCCACGAAAACAGCTAATTGCGGGCTTTTAGCCCAGGGTTCTCTCCGAGGTCAGCGCAAAACCCGGGGCTGAAACCCGTTTTTCTCCGCACGGCATCTCCGGGCTGAAGCCCGCCCGGACATGCCTCCGAAAAGCAAAACTGATTCGTCAGACACCACCTAATCCTTAGCTTGGCGTGCGCACGGTATGCTTCTTTCAGGAGAATGCGCGCATGCCCGCACCGCAAGTTGGCGACCTTGTCGAAGACTTTACCCTGCCCGACCAGGACGAACTTCCCGTAACGCTTTCCAACTTCCTCGGCAAGCCCGTCGTGCTGTTCTTCTATCCCAAGGCAGATACCCCGGGCTGCACGGTAGAGGCCTGTGGTTTCCGAGATCAGTTCGGGAAACTCCAGGCCGCCGGCGCGGTGGTACTCGGCATCTCTCGCGACACGGTGAAGGCACAAAGGAAATTCAAGGACAAATATCAACTGCCCTACACCCTGCTCGCCGACAAAGATCAGGAGCTGATCGAACGCTTCGATCTCCTCAAGCAGAAAACGATGTACGGTAAGCCCGTGACTGGCGTCGAACGCACCACCTACGTGATCGGATCGGATGGCCGCCTGCTGCACACCTTCGCTAACGTCAAGCCGCAGGGGCACGCCGAAGAGGTGCTCGCTCTGCTGCGCAGGTCCTGATGTAGCCCATCGATACTTCTTTCTCCCGATTTCTTTCTCCCGATTTTCTCCCGCAACGATTCGCTATAGAAAGTTCATGCCCATTTTCTCGCGAAAGAGGTAAGGCACTCTGAAGCGCGCATCCGTGGCATTGCTGATTGTTCTCGTTACATGCCTGGCGCCGCGGCTGCGACGCCCCGTACCTGCGATCCATCCCGTCGACTTCAACGTCTACTACACGGCTTCCTTACTGGTGCATGAAGGCAGCGCGGCCGGGCTGTACACCGGAGCGGACACAGGTGCGGATCCGCAGAAGGCCATCGCGGCCGCCGGAACGCCCATCTACCGTGCGGCTCGGTCCCAAGGTCTTTCTTTCGTGGGGTTGTATGTGTATCCGCCCCTGCTGGCGGATCTGCTGCTTCCGCTGACGGCTGTGGAATTGAAGGCTGCAACCCAGATCTGGCTCCTTGCGAATGGCACCTTCATCCTTTTCACCGCGCTGCTTCTTGTCAGGTTGCTGAAGATTCCTCTTCTCGACGCGAAAGCAGGGCTGATTCTCCTGTCCCTGCTCTGCTTCACCCCGGTGCTGCAATGCCTTGTCGACGGCCAGATCACCATCTTCCTGCTGCTTCTGTGGGTCGCGGGACTGGTCCTCTATCAGGAGGACCGGCTTTACGCCGCCGGTGCGGTGTTCGCATTGGCGACCGCGATCAAGCTGACTCCGGCTCTGGTGCTGGTTCCGTTCCTGATCTGGCGCAAATGGAGGCTGGTCGGAGCCTTTCTGGTCTCAGTTCTCTGTTTCGCGCTCGTCTCTCTCTGGGTCAATACGCCGCATGCCCTGGAAACGTATTTCACGCGCGTCATGCCGGCCATGTCCGGCTCCATACCGTACATCACCAATTTCTCGCTGGCCGCAGCAACAGAGCGCCTGATCACCCTGCTGCGAACGGGTTTCGTGGCCCCGTACCCCCAAGCACTGTCCCCTTCCGCGATCGGTGCGGGACGCGCAGTCTCCGTGGGCGCCCTTGCCGCCCTCGTCGCGCTCATCGCGCGTGCGGGCAACGCGACCGGGAAGCAGGACCAGATCCTGGTGCTTGCCCTGTTGAGCTTAATGGCGCCGGTCCTCTCGCCGGTCTCCTGGTTTCATGCGTATGCCATGGCCTTTATTGCGTTTGTCCTGCTTTGGCGAGAGGCCCTCAAGGGTTCTGCGGGGACAATCTATCTCATAGGTCTTACAGCGGTGAGCCTGCTGCTCGGCAGTGCCGTCTCTGAGAACCTGATGTCCATGCTGGTGGGGTCGGGGCGGCATGCGGCCCTTGCCTCCTTTTTGCAGTTCGGGCAACTGGCGGCGGCGGCCGGGGTGGTTTTTTACCGGATAGGGAAGATCAGAGATCCTGATGGGCAGACGGCCCTGTAATCATCACACCAGCTAAAAAGCAGATAACCTAGGCGGTTGATCCGGAGGTGACCGAGTCTCGACAGCCCTCTGCGAAAGAGGAGGAGATGGTGCGCCCGAGACGATTCGAACGTCTGACCTACAGCTTCGGAGGCTGTTGCTCTATCCAGCTGAGCTACGGGCGCCCTTGCGGCACATCGTTAGCGTAGCATGGGAGGGTTATGACTTGCTCGCGTTCTGCCCTCGCCCTACTTGTCCTCGCTTCCAGCAGCATCTTCCTTGCCCCCGCCCAGGGCACACAATGCCCCGCGAATGCGGTAGCAGATCACGGAAAATCGGTGGACGGAAAACCGCTTGCCTCGCCGCCCGCTACGGCTGAGGTCAACTTGGCCGGCAAGAGCGTTACGGTTCACTACAACGCGCCCTCCGCGCGTTGCCGCACGATCATGGGCAACGTGGTGCCCTATGGCAAGGTGTGGCGTACCGGCGCTAACCTGGCGACCAGCTTCAAGACAGACGCCGATCTCACCATCGGCGCCCTTCACGTGCCCGCCGGCAGCTACACGCTGTTCACGCTCCCCGCCGCACCGGGAACGCCGTGGATGCTCATCGTAAACAAGGAGACGGGGCAGTGGGGAACCGTCTACCACGAGGCGCAGGACCGCGGCCGTACGCCCATGCACGAGAATAAGCTCGCCTCGCCGCAGGATGTCATGAGCATCTCGTTCGAGAAGACCAGCGGCGCCTCCACTCAGCTCCATGTCCGTTGGGAGCACGTTGATGAATGGGTGGAAGTGAAGGCCGCTAAATAGCGGAAACGAACAGCGGAACGCAAAGTACGCAAAGGTCGAACGCAAAGTACGCAGAGTATGACTGCAAAGTACGTAGAGTATGACTGCAAAGTACGCAGAGTAAACAAAAGTTGAATAAGAGTACCCCGAAACAGCAATCTCTTAGCGACCTTCGCGTTTCACCTTTGCGACCTTTGCGTTCCCCCTACAACCCGTTCACGCGCCGATAGATCCCTTCCTGAAGCCGAACAGTATTGAAGTTCAACAACAGGCCAAGCCGCCGGCCAGCGAGCTTGAGGTATGAAACAAGCTGCGCACAATGAACAGGTGCGATTGCTTCCACCGCTTTCACCTCGAAAATGAGCTCGTTGGCGATCAGCAGATCGATACGGTACCCAACATCGACCAACTTGACGCCTTCATACACCAGCGGGACAGCCACTTCACGCCGTACCTCAAGCCCAAGTTTTTCAACTTCATAGGCAAGGCAAGCCCGATAAGCGCTCTCGAGCATCCCCGGTCCAAGCTCCGAGTGGACACGGAATGCCGCTCCCAGCACCCGTCGCGACATGGCATTCAGTGCTTCGGACTCCACGCCCTACCACTCCTTCGCCGCGGTATCCGGCTGCACAGGCGTACTGGCTGGCGGAGCCTTCCAGCGCAGCACCGGCTTGCGCGCCGCCGCGGTCTCATCCAGCCGCTGCAGCCGCGTTTTATGCGGGGCGGTCGTGACGAGTTCAGGATTTTCCTCCGCCTCGCGCGCAATCTGCCGCAGCGCATCGACCAGCAAATCCAGCTCTTCCTTCGACTCGGATTCGGTAGGCTCGATCATCATCGCGCCCTGCACCACTAGCGGAAAGCTGGTCGTATACGCGTGGAAGCCGTAGTCGATCAGCCGCTTGCCCATGTCGCCGGTCTTCACGCCGTTTTTGGCCTGCAGTTTGTCCGAGAACACGACCTCGTGCATGGAGCGTGTCTTGAAGGGCAGCTCAAAGGTGCCTTCGAGCTTCGCCCGCAAGTAGTTCGCGTTTAGCACAGCGTCCTCAGTGGTCTGCCGCAGACCATCCGGGCCGTTGGCGAGGATGTACGCCAACGCGCGGATAAACATGCCGAAGTTGCCATACCAGGCGCGCACGCGGCCCACGGTCTGCGGCCGGTTATAGTCGAATCCGAGCGTGCCGTCAGCATTCATTTTCAACACCGGAGTGGGCAAAAACGGCTCCAGAATTTTCTTGCAGGCTACCGGACCCGACCCCGGTCCACCGCCTCCGTGAGGCGTCGAAAAGGTCTTGTGTAAATTCAAATGCATGACATCCACGCCGAAGTCGCCCGGCCGCGTCTTGCCCACCAGGGCGTTCATGTTCGCGCCGTCCATGTAGAGCAGCGCGCCCTTGGCATGGAGGATGTCGGCGATCTTGTGGATGTCAGACTCGAACACGCCGATGGTCGACGGGTTCGTCAGCATCAGCGCGGCGGTGTCCCCATCAACCAGTTTTTCCAGTGCGGCGAGATCCACCATGCCCAGCTCATTGGATTTCAGATTGGAGACCTGATAGCCGCAGATCGCTGCGGTCGCGGGGTTGGTCCCATGCGCCGAGTCCGGCACGATAATCTTCTTGCGCGGATTGCCTTTGCTCTGGTGGTACGCCCGCGCCAGCAGAATGCCCGTGAACTCGCCATGCGCGCCCGCCGCCGGCTGCAGCGTAATCGCGTCCATGCCCGTGATCTCGATCAGGCACTCGCTCAACAACTTCATGATGCCCAGCGCGCCCTGCGACAGCGACTCCGGCTGATAGGGATGCGCTTCCGCCAGACCCTCCAGCCGCGCCACGGCCTCGTTGATGCGCGAGTTGTACTTCATCGTGCACGAACCCAGCGGGTACATGCCCAGATCGATGGCGTAGTTCCACGTCGAAAGCCGAGTGAAGTGCCGCACAATCTCAATCTCGCTCAACTCCGGCATCGCGCCGAGGTCATCGGTACGCGCGGCGTCGCCAAGCAGGGAAGCGGCATCGATTGCCGGCACATCCAGCTCCGCGAGGCGGTAGCCCTTCTTGCCCGGTGAAGACTTCTCGAAGATCAGGTCTTCGTTCTGATTGACGTGGGTGGTCGCCTTCTTGGGCGTGCCGATGAATTTTGTGTCTCTCATAAGTCTCCTGTGCTCTGAGGAGGCCTGTGCAAGCTCTCCGCACTCCCAATTGCGTGGCGATGCTTCCATCGGTCGATCCACTCCCGCACTGCGGTTAAGGCCGCCATATCCAATGCACCCATGACCGCACCCTGCATCGGTGTCTTGGCCCTGTGTACGGCGATAAAGAAGACGAACAGCATAATAAACATGGCTCCGGACTGCATCCATCCGGCTTTATCGTCAGGTGTCATGCCTAAAACTCCTCCTCACCCTCACCACTGCCGTCCTCGGAGTAACTCCCCGACTCCGGCCCGTCCAAATCCTCTTCGCGCAAACTCAGTGCAATCACAGTGCCCGATTCAAACTCCACGGTCAGCGAATCCAGTTCCTCCAGCTTCGCCGTGCCCACCATCTCGCCGATCTGCGCACACAGCGCATTGCGATACTCCGGTTCACCAAACGCGATCGAAAAATCCGCGAGCAGCACATGCGGCCACGCGTACAGCGTCAACATTGGCCCATCAAAACGCAGGCGTACGTAGTCCGAGACGAACTCGACCGCCGTCAACTCCTGTCCTTCGATCGCGCTAACGTCCATCTGCGGCCGTTTCCATCACTGTTTCCCCTTCGCGCACCGTCACCGGCTCACAATGCACAGGAAAGTTCACTGAGTTCGCGATAAAGCAGCGCCGATGCGCGTCCTCATGCAAAGCCGCGATCCCGCTTACATCCGAAGCCGCCGTCACAGTCACCGCCGGACGCAGCGTTACCAGCTCGAACCGTCCCGTTTCGGCGCCGGGCGTGGTGCGCATGGTGCCCTCGGCATGGTCGATGTATTCGGTGACCACCACACCCGCCACCGCCGCGAGGTGCAGGAACCAAAGCTTGTGGCAAGCGCTCAGCGAGCCGACCAGCAGTTGCTCCGGATTCCATCGCCCGTCATCACCGCGAAACGCCGGATCGGAGGAGCCTGCGATGGCGTGCTTGCCCTCTGCCTCCAGCTCAAAGCTGCGGCTGTAGTCCTTGTACCCCGTGGTGCCTGTGCCGTTGTTGCCGGTCCAGGTGACGGTGACTGCGTATTCGTGAAGATCGCACATGTTCGTTCTCCTTTTCTGCAAACCTGTCGTTCCCTCAGCCCTGTTCCGACTCGTTGCTCGCACCTGAACAACATCCGCGGCGCCTCAGTGAGGCACCGTTCAATCAGCGCTAACCAGCTCTTGCTTTTCCACAACCGCGAGAACCGCAGCCGCCGCATCCATCTGCGCCTTCGTGGTCAACTCCGTGGCACACCATAGTGCCGCATTCTCCCCAAGCTCCGGATACCACCTCAGCAACGCAAGCCCACCGATGATCCCTTTTGCGAGCAGATCCTCGTTGACCTCAGCCGCGGGCGCACCTGCGTCCAGCACGAACTCATGGAAGCGCGGCGTGCCGGCGAACAGCGTCTTGGCTCCGCTCTTCAGCATCTCCCGGCGCAGATACTCCGCTTTTGCGAGGTTCTGCGCGGCCAGCTCTTTCAGCCCCTGCTTGCCGTAGACGGTCATGAAGATCGTCACCATCAGCGCCACCAGCGCCTGGTTGGTGCAGATGTTCGAAGTCGCCTTTTCGCGGCGGATATGCTGCTCGCGTGTGCTCAGCGTCAGCACGAAGCCGCGCTTGCCGTTGGCGTCCTTGGTCTCGCCCACCAGCCGCCCGGGCATCCGACGCAGGAACTTCTCCTTGCACGCGATTACGCCGCAGTACGGTCCGCCAAAGCCCACCGGAACACCGAAGCTCTGCGCCTCCAGCGATACGATATCGGCCTCCTTGGGCGGCTTCACGATGCCCAAGCTCACCGCCTCCGCAATGGATACGATCAGCAGCGCGCCCTTGCTGTGAGCTATATCGGCAATCTTCGAAATATCTTCAATGGTTCCGAAGAAATTCGGCGATTGAATCAGCACGGCGGCGGTATCGGACGTGATCGCAGCTTCCAACGCCGCCATATCCACGCGCCCGGGCTGGTTAAGCGAATCGGGGGCCTCATAGCCAAACTCGGCGATGTCGATACCCTGGTGCTGCGTGGAGGTCTTCAGCACCTCGCGGTACTCCGGATGTACCGTGCGCGCGACCACGCAGCCCGATTTGCCGGTGACGCGGCAGGCCATCAAAACGCTCTCCGCCGCGCCGGTAGACCCGTCGTACATCGACGCATTGGCGATCTCCATGCCCGTGAGCTCGCAGATCATGGTCTGGAACTCGAACATGGCCATCAGCGTGCCCTGGGCGATCTCCGGCTGATAGGGCGTGTAGCTGGTCAGGAACTCGCCGCGCTGCACCAGCGAATCGATGATCACGGGACGGTAGTGGCGGTAGGCTCCCGCGCCCAGGAAGCTCGCAAACCGCTGCGAAGACGGCAGCTTGGCCAGCTCATGCGCATCGCCGCTCGCCAGGTTTGCCGCATACGCCTTGAAGCGCTCCAGCACCTCGCTTTCGGCGTGCTGGCGGGGAAT
The DNA here is from genome assembly GCA_965276885.1 of Granulicella sp. Classification (GTDB taxonomy): domain Bacteria; phylum Acidobacteriota; class Terriglobia; order Terriglobales; family Acidobacteriaceae; genus Granulicella. Next base: position 1,899,867 of record OZ255702.1, read on the forward strand.
GGCGAGGTCGCGGGTGAGGCGATACTCCTCGGGGATCGTGGTGAACAGGTCTTCAATGGAGCTGACGCCGATCGCGGCGAGCATTTCAGTGCGATCTGCAGGGGATTTCGGGAGATAGCGCATTGGCTTCCTTGGATCGAACAACTTGGATCAATAACTTTGTACGGCAAACGTAACTCGCCCGGGCCGAGAACAGCAGATTCCCTTCGGGAATGACAACAAAAAGGCAAGAGCTTCAATCGTTCGGAGGTATTTGCCTTAGTGACCGGTCTCTTCCGCGACAAACTTCTCGTAATTCGCAGCCGACAGCAGGGCATTGTTCTCGTCCGTATTGGTTACGGTCAGTTTCAGAATCCATGTGCCGTTGGCGTCGGCGTTCAGTGTTTCCGGCGCGCCGTTCAGGGTTTCATTGACCTCGGTCACCGTGCCGGAGACCGGCGCATACAGGTCGCTGACCGCCTTGACGCTCTCCACCGACCCAAAGGTCGAGCCGGCCTCGATGGCCTGCCCCACCTTGGGCAGCTCCACAAAGACGATGTCGCCGAGCGAGTGCTGCGCGTAATCCGTGATGCCGACGGTGCCGTTTTCGCCATCCAGCGCCAGCCACTCGTGGCTTTTGGCGTAGCGGTAGTTCTCTGGGTAAGCCATGCGTATGAGATCTCCAAGACAGATTGTAGAGGATGCGTGCCGGGTAAAATTGTGCCGCTTGCACTCTGTCAAAAGCGGGAACGCAAAGCACGCGGAGTGACGACGCAAAGGGCGCAGAGGGATGGCTTTCTTCGCGGTCGCAGAGGATGACTCTTCGCGCTCTCTGCGTTTGTCCCTCCTTGGCGGCCTTTGCGTTCCGCTTTATGCCGACAGCGGCGCCGTAATCACCGGAGCCGCAATCCTCGGCCGCTTGTAAAACGGCGTCGGCACCACCACCGCCTTCACCGGCAGACCGCGAATCTCCACTGCAACCTCCGTCCCCGGCTCGACATACGCCATGGGCACATACGCCAAGACGATGTTTTTCTTCACAAACGGCCCGGGCGACCCCGATGTCACAACCCCGATTCGCTCGGCAGGCCCTGAGGCAGCCGCCGAAAGCACCGGATACCCATCCCGCCCGATCCCGCGCTCGATCATCTCCAGCCCCACCAGCCGCTTCGCCGGCCCGCCTGCATCGACGATCGCCTGCAGCGCCTCGCGGCCCACAAAGTCCGTGCCCCCCTCCGTATATTTGCCGAGCTTGCAGTAGCGCCCAAGATTTGCCTCGAACACATTCAGCTCAGCGGAGATCTCGTGCCCATACAGCGCCATCGCCGCCTCCAGCCGCAGCGTATTGCGCGAGCCCAGACCGCAGGGCTGAATCCCGAACTCCGCGCCCGCCGCCAGCACCTCGCCCCACACCCGCGAGCTGGTCGGCTCGTCGGCCGGGATGTAGATCTCAAAGCCGTCCTCGCCGGTGTAACCGGTGCGCGCGATCAAGACGTTGTGACAGCCCGCCACCTGACCCCAGGTGAACCAGTAATTTTTGATCGGCGCCAGATCGGTTCCGGTCAGCTTCTGCAGCGTGGCTTGCGCCTTGGGACCTTGCACCGCCAGCTGCGTGTAGTAGTCGCTGACATCCATGATGTGCACGCCGCCCATCCCGCCGATCACCCCCCGCACCCACTGCACATCCTTCTCGCGGGTGCCGGCGTTGATCACGATCAGGAAGTCGTTCTCGCCCAGCTTGTGCAGCACCACGTCGTCCACAAACGTCCCGTTCGGGTAGAGCATTGCCGAGTAGTGCGCCTGGCCGGTTTGCAGTTTGCTGGCATCGTTCATCAGCAGCTTCTGCACCGCAGCCAGCGAGTTCGGCCCGCGCAGCTGGATGTCGCCCATGTGGCTGACGTCGAAGATGCCCACACCCGTGCGCACGGCCATGTGCTCTTCAATCAGGCCGCGATACTGCACCGGCATATCCCAGCCGCCGAAGTCGACCATGCGGGCCTTATGGCTGTGGTGCGTGCCGTGCAGGGCGGTGCGGCGGAGCGTGGAGATCTGTTCGATAGTGGCCATGATGTTTGTCCTGTCTTGAATCGGCGCTGAAAGTCTGCGCGGTCTCGCTCAGGGTAGCAAAGCGAGGTGAGCCCTGGCCGGTTTAGCGCGCGGCGGCAATCGCGCGGCGTTCCTTCAGACTCGCCCGCACAAAACTGCTCACGGCAAAGTAGCCGAACAGCGCCGCAAAGGCGGCAAATACCCAAAAGCGGCGCGGGCCCGGAAAGGCGATCCCGCTGTGAAGGCCGGGATGAAGCCGCCAAGCGCCGGCGCCCATCGTCAAGGCAATCAGCGCAAAGAAAAGCCCCGTTACCCGCAGCCACAATGCCCCGGAAAACACCGCTAAAGGCTGCCAGAACGACCGTTTCATCTGCCGCAGGCCGTTGCCCACATCCACGCGCTGGGCCGCGGCGCGCGACCGCGGGGGCTGGCTGCGTTCCGCGGGCAAGCGGCGCCCCGTCGCTGGCGCCCCCGTTCCGCGCGCAGCCGGCCGCGCCCCCGAGCCCTCTGCCGTCGCCGCCTCCACCACCGCCGCAACCGTCTTCGCGGCGTGCCGTGTGCCATAGCCCAGCGCGCGTCCCAGGCGAACCCTGTCCATAGCTCACAGTGTACGAGCAGGGCGGCAGCCACGGCATCTTCACTGCGCCCGTACATCCATGCCGAACGCCACGCCCTCGCTCTGCATCCAAAGGAAAAAAGCGGATCGTTCCCATCTTCCGAGCCGCCGCCAAATAGATGAGGGTTTCCCGAAATGAAGAAGTTCGTCTGGACGATAAGTGGTTTGTGTGCGGCCGCGGCCGGATTTCTGGTCTGGAGCCGCAAATACCAGGCTCAGCCCGTAGAGGATCTGGCACACCGTCTGGAAGAGGCTTGGGCGGATCACCACACTCGCGCCTGATCCTGCGCGCCAGCGCGGCTCCCGCCGCAACCCCTCCGTATCCCATCGTATCCAAGGGGGGAGCACCAAAAGGGCATTTGGCGCAGGGGAGTTGAGAGCGTACCCTTGAAGCGTGTCGGACCCGCCGCTGCCGCTTTCAGGGCTGAATTCCTTGAAAGCCTCAAGGCGTGGGCATCGCATTGAGGTCCATAGCCGGGAGGTGGCGTTGAACAACCAGGTGAAAAATCTTATCCAGAAGCTGGGCGAGGCCATTCACGAGTCGGTCAGCGCATCCGAAGAGATCGCCGACGTGGTCCGCGAGATTCGCGAGCAGGGTTTCGATGTGCTGTTGATGCTCGAAGCCACGATCGGCCTGAATCAGGTCGACGACGAGGAAGAGGGCAAGACGCCTGCGGATGAGACGGTGGATGGCCCCTTCACCCACCACGATCTCAGCTTCTTGAAGAGCCTGCGCATCACCACGGAAGAAAACGGCGTCACTGGCGGCGAAGACCTCTCGGAGCCGAACTAGGCTCCGGTTAACGGATGCCAAACGGAGCGGCTTGGAAAATTACGGCCCCGGCACAGAAGACTCGGGCGTCCCGCACCCCCGCTTTGGCGTCAGAGGGGAGTGGGCTCCGAGGTCCCTTGCTCGATGAGAGACACCTTAGGCATTTTGCTCGCCGGCGGCGCCGGCGAACGTCTGTTTCCGCTTACCCGCGACCGTGCCAAGCCCGCGGTTCCCTTTGCGGGCCAGTACCGCATCATCGATATCACCCTTTCCAACTGCATCAACTCGGACCTGCGCAAGGTATATATCCTCACGCAGTACAAGGCCCTCAGCCTGAACCGCCACATCCGCGAGGGCTGGGGTGGGGTCGTCGCTACCGAACTGGGCGAGTTCTTTGAGATTCTCCCGCCCATGCAGCGCGTCTCCAAGAGCTGGTACCAGGGCACCGCCGATGCCGTTTTCCAGAACATCTACTCCATCGGCGCGGAGGAGCCCAAGTACTGCCTCATCCTCTCCGGCGACCACATCTACAAGATGAACTATGCGCTGATGATGTCGCAGCACTGCGACTCCGGCGCCGATGTCACCATCGCGACCCTGCCGGTGCAGCCCAGCGAGGTCGCCGCCTTCGGTGTCGTCGAGGTGGGCCGCAACGGCGAGGTCATCAGCTTTGTCGAGAAGCCCAAAGAGACCGGGCTGCGTTCTCCCTTCAATCCGGAGATGGTCGATGTGTCGATGGGCATCTACCTGTTCAACACCGACGTTCTGCTGCCTGAGCTTATGCGCGATGCCGAGGATCCTGACTCCAAACACGACTTCGGCCATGACATTCTGCCCAAGCTGCTCGGCCGCTATCGCACCCACGCCTACAATTTCGTCGACGAGAACAAGCAGCATGCGCTCTACTGGCGTGATGTCGGCACGCTGGACGCCTACTACGAGGCCAACATGGACGTCGCTGGCTTTGTGCCGACGTTTAATCTCTATGACAAGAGCTGGCCGATGCGCACCCGTCCCTACCAGTACCCGCCGGCAAAGTTCGTCTTCGGCGAGCCCGGACGTACCGGCACGGCGATCAACTCCATCGTCTCCGGCGGCTGCATCGTCTCCGGATCGGTGGTGCGCAACTCCGTGCTTTCCCACGACGTGCGCGTGAACAGCTACGCCGATGTCGATTCGAGCGTGGTCTTTTCGCACGTCAACGTGGGCCGCCACAGCCGCATTCGCCACGCCATCATCGACCGCAATGTCAACATCCCGGACGGCACCGTGATCGGCTACGACCCCGTAGAAGACCGCAAGCACTACTTCGTCTCACCCAGCGGGCTGACCGTGGTCACGCGCGACTACTCGGTTTATGAGAATCCGGTTTCACCGGAGTTTCTGGCGCAGAATTTTTAGGAAGTAGGAAGTAGGAAGTAGGAAGTAGGAAGTAGGAAGTAGGAAGTAGGAACTACGAAGTAGGAGGACTTTATAGCTAATTTCGTATAGCTGTAGAGGCTTCATCTTGACCGGAGCGAAGGGATGATCTGCTTTTCCTTACCCAGTCATAAACGTCAAAACCGCGCTACTTCCTACTTCCTACTTCCTACTTCCTTTTCCCAAACCGATACACCACCCCGCCGCTGACCGAAACAAACTCCCGCGTCTCCGTCCCGAAGTGCTCAAAGATGATGTCGGGTGAGAGCCGAATCGCCACTCGGGGGCTGTAGTTGAAGTCCAGCGAGCCGCCCGCCGCGCCCCATGGCGTGGTGCTGTTGTTGTACAGCCCGATATCTCCGTCCGTGGGCGGATTCAGGGAACCCGCGGGATAGCCAGCGACGGCCCGATTAAAGGTTCCCCGGCTGGCGCCAAACAGGGCGTGGTAATCGACCGCCACGTAGCGATTCTTGGGTCCGCGGTAGTTCACGCCGCCGGCGATGATGTTCTGCAGCACCGTCACGCGGTTCAGATTGTAGGCGTTGGCCTCGGTCGGCGTTGTTCCTCCCTCGAACCGGTAGTCGGCAGCCACGCCCAGGTGCCGGCCGAGCCAGTAGGTGCCCATGGCCTCGGCACCAGCCATGTTGTAGCGCTTGGGCAGGTTTTGTCCGGCCTGGCCGTTCATGAAGCTGATGCCGCCGTACACCTCGAAGCGTTCGTCATAGGTCGCCACGCGCTGCGGCGCAATGGCCGCGGCCACGGTGCGCGATTTGATGGGAGCGGTGCCGGGAGCGGCGGTGGTGCCCGTCTGGCTGGAGCTCGAGGTCTGCGCCCAGCCGGCGGCAGTGGACAGGGCAAGGGCACAGGCGGCAAGGGTTTGGCATGCGGCCGGGAGAAGCTTTCTGCGGTTCGTTTGCAACATCTTCCTCAATGGGCTTGAGCTCCCGCTGAGCCGGAAACTCCCCCGTGTGCGCGCCGGGCGGCGGCAACCTCTTCAGGATATACGTTCCGCCGTCCCTGCACCCAGGGCCCGCGGACGGCTTCGTCCGGATTCGCCAGACGGCTTCGTCCGGATTCGCATCGAACCGGTAAGAACTTCAGTGCGGCGCGCGCATACCCCGCCGTGCGAAAATGGAGAGTGCTGCACGGGTCCAAGGCGACGCCGCAGCGGGAGAGATGCTATGGGTGAACTTTTCACACCGACCCACATGATTGTGTTGGCGGTAGTCGCAATCGTTTTGTTCGGCGGCAAAAAGCTGCCGGAGCTCGGCAAGGGTCTGGGCGAAGGCCTGCGCGGCTTCAAGGAAGGCATGAAGGGCATTACGGACGAACCCAATGCCTCCACCAAACCGGGTGAAACCGCGCACATTGTTACCCCCAAGGCCGCCGACGAGACCCCTAAGACTCCGACGACTCCCACAACCCACACCACGGTCTAGGATTCGGGCAGGGCAACACCGGGACCCGGGATCGTCCGTGCCTGGGTTTTCGTGCGTCGACGCACTTGCCTTTGCTTTTCTTTTTTGCCCTTTGCTTTCTTTCTTTGCCTTCTCTTTTCTTTCTGTCATTCCCGAAGGGCATCTGCTTTTCTGCCGCAGCCCACCCGGAGTACACCGCCCCATGAAGCTGAAATCGCCCTACCTGGTGAAGCCGGGCAGCAAAGTGAAGCTCGGCCATCTCCGGACGGACGCAAGCGGCGGGTACAAGGACAGCGCCGCGGCCGCTCCCGCGCTCGAAAAACACCAGAAGCAGCTCAATGACCTGCAGGAGGTCTTCTACGCCGCGCAGTCCAAGGCTCTGCTGATCGTGCTGCAGGGTATGGACACCGCCGGCAAGGACGGCACCATCCGCCACATCTTCTCCGGCATCAACCCGCAGGGCTGCGATGTCGCGTCCTTCAAGGTGCCCACACCTCTGGAGGCCCGCCACGACTTCCTCTGGCGCTGTCACCAGGAGGTCCCGGCCCGTGGTATGATCGGCATCTTCAACCGTTCGCACTACGAGGATGTGCTCTCCCCGCGGGTGCACGGCAAGCTCTCGGGCAAGGAAGCCCGGCGGCATCTGGATGACATCAACGCCTGGGAAAAGACCCTCACCGACAACGACGTCGTCATCCTGAAATTCTTTCTTCACATCTCGCGCGACGAGCAGACCCGCCGCCTGCAGGAGCGCATCGATACCCCCGACAAGCACTGGAAGCTCTCCCCGGCTGACTTCGAGGAGCGCCAGTTCTGGCCGGACTACATGAAAGCCTACGAGGATATCTTCGAGGCCACGGGCCAGAAGCACGCGCCCTGGTTCATCATCCCCTCGGATCACAAGTGGTATCGCAATGTGGCAATCTCAGAGATCCTGGTCGAGGCCATGCGTGAGCTGAAGCTCAAGTACCCCGCGCCCACCTTCAATCCCACCGGCCTCAACCTCCGCCAGGACAGCGCGGAAGCGGTCGCCAAAAAGGTCGAGCGGCGCACCGACCCCGATGTTCCGTCCTCCGTGAGCAAAAAGATCACGCAAAGCAAGTCGTAGGATCGTCCCCAGAACACCCCAGCTGGTCTTTTCTTAGTTCTTGTCTTATCATCCCGCAGCGTCTTGTCTTGTCATCCCGCAGCGCAGCGGAGGGATCTGGAAGAGCAGAACACCCAACGGCAAAAGCAGCGACAGCAGACCCTGCGCCTGCAGCATGAACGCCGCGCCGGCATCGTGCGCCACCACCTTCGGCAGGCGGCCGTCGAGCCCCAGCCAGACGAAGCCCTCTGTGAACTGGTGGATGGCGAAGAGCAGGGGAAGCGAGGCGAACAGGATCTCGCGCCGGTGCTTGATCTCCCTTCCCGTGGCCACGCCGATGACGCCAAGCACGCCACTGCCGGCAAAATTCGCTATTGCGGAAAAGCACATGCATTGAGTCTGTCACCTCTTTCCCGTGATGACCTACGGGATAGCGGAGCGCCCAAGCAAGATCAATCGAAAAGCGTTGGCAGGACCGGGTTTCGTCGCGGCATCTCGATGCCAAGATGCGCGTAGGCGAGCTTTGTCGCGACCCGGCCGCGCGGGGTGCGGTCAATGAAGCCGATCTGCATCAGAAAGGGCTCGTAGACGGCCTCCAGGGCATCCTCCTCCTCGGCCAGCGCGGCGGCCAGGGTGTTCAAGCCGACGGGACCGCCGTCGTACTTTTCGATGATGGTGCGCAACAGCCTGCGGTCGAGCTCATCGAAGCCGTGGGCGTCGATTTCGAGCAGATCCAGCGCGCGCATAGCGACCTCGCGATCGATCCTGCCCTGTGCACGCACCTGCGCGTAGTCGCGCACGCGGCGGAGCAGACGATTGGCGATGCGGGGCGTGCCGCGCGAGCGCACGGCGATCTCCGCGGCGCCGTCCCTGTCGATTGCAACCGCCAGAACTTCAGCCGAGCGCTCGACGATGAAGCGCAGCTCGTCGTCGGTATAGAACTCCAGCCGCAGCAGTATGCCGAAGCGCGAGCGCAGCGGAGAGGACAGCAGGCCGGGCCGCGTCGTTGCGCCAACCAGGGTGAACGGGTCCAGCTTCACGGAATGGATGCGCGCCGAAGGACCGGTGCCGATCATGATGTCGAGCTTGTAGTCCTCGAGCGCGGTGTAGAGCTTCTCCTCCATGATCGGCTGCAGGCGGTGGATCTCGTCGATGAAGAGCACCTGCCGGTTTTTCACGTTGGTAAGGATCGCCGCGACATCACCCTGCACCTGCAGCGCGGGGGCGGAGGTCTGCTGGTAGCCGACCTCCAACTCATTGGCGATGATGGTCGCCAGCGTCGTCTTGCCCAGCCCCGGGGGCCCGAAAAGCAGCACATGATCGAGTGCCTCGCCGCGCGATTTGGCGGCTTCGAGCGCGATGGCGAGCTGTTCCTTGGCCTTGGTTTGGCCGATGAACTCGTTCAGCCGGTGCGGCCGCAGCTTCAGCTCGAACTGCGCGTCATCCTCCAGCACCCCGGCGGAGACGAGCCGGTCGGCTTCGCTGTCCGGGCTGGTCTTAGGGGCGCCGCTCGCGAACGGCGCGCGTGGGTTAGGGGGAGACGCCATGGTCTTCATTGTCTCAGGCGAGGAACGGCGAAAGTGGGAAGGAGGCAATCGCATTCTGAAAGGTATAAAGGTGTGTCTTCTCGACCGGAGCGCCGGGCACCAAACGACAGGTCTTCGTCGTTTGGGTGGTAGCAGACAGCTTTACCGTCTGCGCAGTGGATAGAGACCCCTGTATTTCGTCCGTGATCTTATGCAGTTTTCTAGCTTGGAATTATGTATCCAAGCGATCTGACGGATGCGCAGCGGCCATGATCCACATAGCCTTGGCACACATCCTGCTCAGAAGATCTACTTAATTTTAATCAGGTTCTAAGCGAAAAGCCGCTGTTGGCCGCCCTCCTGAGCCTCACCCTCAAGGCGGCGAGGCGGCTTCCGCGCGACCGGACCCACATCCCGCGTCAGCAGCGTATCCGTGGAGCGCTCGGCCAGCCCGTGACGCCGGCATACCTTCCGCAGCATTGCCGCCACCTGCCGGCGGTACGGCCCGTCCGCGAAGTCTGCCGTCGCGAAGCGGCGGTCGTAGTCGCCGGTCAGATGGGGGAAGTGCTCGCGAACGAAGCTCAGCCAGGTGGGACGCGAGCACGACTTCAAAAACAGGGGAGATCCGGCGAGAAAGCTCGCTCCGGCCCCGGCGGCAGCCTTCGCCACGCGATCCACCGAGGCCTCCCCATCGTTGATCCCCGGCAGCAGCGGCGAGCAAAGAACCCCCGTCCGGATACCCCCTTCACGCAGCTGCCGCAGCGCGGCAAAACGCAGATCCGGCCGCGGCGCCCGGGGTTCCAGCCTCCGCGCCAGCTCCGTATCCGCCGTTGTAATCGTCAGGTGGACTACAAGCGTGTTCCGCTTCGCAATCTGCTGCAGCAGATGGAGATCGCGCACGATCAGGTTCGACTTGGTGATGATCCCGAGCTTGTACCCAGCCTTTCTGCTGAACACCTCGAGAATGCTTTGCGTGATTCCCACCCGCCGCTCGACCGGCTGGTACGGATCGGTAGCCGTTCCGAGTGCGATCTCTGCCCGCGGGTCGATGCGGCGTAGCTCCTGCTCCAGCAGCCAGGCCGCGTTCTCCTTCAGATAAATCTCCCGCTCAAACGCCTTCGCCCATGGTTGCTCCGGGCCTTCGTAGGCGCCGACGGGGATCTCGGCGATCTTTTCCGGCTGCAGGAACTCATGCGTGTACCGCGCATAGCAGTACCTGCAACCGAACTCGCAACCGCGGTACGGGTTGATCGACCACTCCAACGACAGCTGACGCTTGCTGACGGAGCGGTTCAACAGCGACCGCGCCTTCATGGACCGAAACTCGATCAGGTGCCCGTCCTCGGCATGGGTCGCCTGAGCGGCGAGCCGAGCCATGCCGACGGGCTGCGAGGGAAGGATGGAAAAGAGGTCCGGGCCTGATCTGTTCGCCATTTCTTCGCCTCCCTTGAAGCTAAAAGTACACCTGCCCCGCAACGTGGTCAACAACTTTCGTGATGACGATTTACACTGCGCTCATGCAAATCAGCATCGACGAGCTCGAATTTCCACTCCGGCTCCGCACGGAACGCCCCATGAACGATGAGGAGTTCATGCGCTTCAGCGGCGTCAACGAGCCGCTGCGGATGGAGCAGGAGAGCAATGGAGAGATACTCGTGATGTCCCCGACAGGAATGGAGGGCGCGGGCAGCAACGCCGACCTGACGGGTGAGTTAGTGCTCTGGGCCAGGCAAGACGGCCGTGGGAAGGTGTTCGACTCGAACGCGGGCTGTCGGCTCCCGGACGGTTCGGTACGCGCGGCGGATGCGGCCTGGGTCTCATGGCCGCGCTGGAATGCACTGAGCCGGGACGAGCAGCGCCGTTTTTCGCCGCTCTGCCCGGAGTTCCTCATCGAGCTGCGCTCGCCCAGCGACCGGCTTGCCGACCTCCAGGCCAAGATGCGGATGTGGCTCGCGAACGGCGCGGAGCTCGCCTGGCTGATCGATCCCGAGCGCAGGATCGTCGAGATCTACCGGCCTGGCCGCGAACCTGAGATCGTGGAAGGTATGAGCGCCGTCGAGGGGGAAGGTCCTGTGTCTGGATTCACCATCGAGCTTGCCCGTATCTGGACTTAAGTCTCGGCTGTTAAAGACGGTACACTCCGCTTATGCAGATCAGCATCGACGAGCTCGAATTTCCCCTCCGGCTCCGCACCGAGCGCCCGATGAGCGATGAGGAGTTCATGCGCTTCAGCGGAGTCAACGAGTTGCTGCGGATGGAGCAGGAGAGCAATGGAGAGATTCTCGTGATGTCGCCGACAGGATCAGAGGGCAGCGGCTGGACTTTGGAGATTGCTCTGGAGCTGGGCCTGTGGTCGCGTCAGGATGGTCGCGGTAAGGTCTTCGACTCCAACGGCGGTTTCCGTCTTACGGACGGTTCGGTACGCGCGGCAGATGCGGCCTGGGTCTCCTGGCCGCGCTGGAATGCACTGAGCCGGGACGAGCAGCGCCGTTTTTCGCCGCTCTGCCCGGAGTTCGTCATCGAATTGCGATCCCCAACGGATCGTTTGCCTGAAGCGCAAAGCAAGATGGGGATGTGGATTGCCAATGGCGCGGAGCTCGGATGGCTGATCGATCCTGAGAGAAAGATCGTCGAAATTTACCGGCCCGGACGGGAGCCTGAGATCGTGGAAGGCACGAGCGCAGTCCAGGGCGAGGGGCCCGTGGCCGGCTTTGTGCTTGAACTTGCCCGGCTCTGGGCATAGCTCCCGGGTCATGGCGAAGCGTTACGGCGAGCTCACCCGCGATCTGTTGCAGGCGCTTCTCGACCACTTCTGGCAGGCCCGTCGCGAGCGGATTCCGCGCGAGCCAAAGCTGTACCCCGCCGGCTATCTCATCAGCTATAGTTCCCTGATACAGCGTGCAGGCGTGGTCGCAGACGCCCGTCGCCTCGGCGGTCCGCTCGCAGACATCTCCGCACTCTGCGATTTACGCGGCTGGCCACCATTGGCCGCGCTGGTGGTCCGGCAAGACTGCGGGCAACCCGGCGTAGGCTACTTCCGCCGCCCCGGCAGCCCCAAGATCGACCTCGTCACCAACGAGCATCTGCGCGGCTGGGAGGCGGACGCCCGGGCCTGTATCGCCTTCGAGAAGATGCCGCGCAGCGCGCCCGCGATCACCGCGGCACTGCCCCGGCGCCAAGGATAGGGCGAACCAAGCTGGAATTCCGGGCGGGTCCGCTCGTCAAGCAAGGGGAGCAAAGGGGAGGTCCTATGGATTCGGTGCTCTCCGTGATCTTGGCGTTCCTAGTGTCTCTTCGATATTACGAGTGTTTGCCGATCCCAGTGGCAGGCCGGACACCTTTGGAATCTCTGAATAAGTGTCTGTCTGGAAGGGGCGGGCGATGAGGTACGATCGCTGACTTGATCAGACCTTCCCTTTATCTGAATTCTTTGCTCAGAGCAGCTTCCGAACTTCATCTTCCTTAGTCAAAGCGAGCATATTCACTCTCGCTACTCTCGCAACACCCTCGGAGGCTCCACATGTCGAAGCACCTTCTGTTCGCGTCCCTGCTTGCGATCACTTCAGCCGGTCTCGCCAGTGCACAATCACCTTCCGCCAAGGCAGAGGTAAAGCATTACCGCCTCACCGTAGTCGTCAGTCTTGGAGAAGCTACTCCGTCTGAGCAAAGCTTTACCTTGGATGTTCCTGTCGGACCTGGTGGCAATGGAGCGGCAAAGATCAGCCTGGTGTCTGGAACCAGTGCAGACGCCAGCTCTCTCGTGCAACAGACCTTCGAATGCAGCGATGTACACGCTTCTGCAACGGGTTTGCACATCAACATGGCCATGCAGTCAGACCGGGAAGCGCCAGCTATTGCGGGCATTGTTTCCGCACGGCGCCAGCATGGAGAGTTTCAGCGGCAGCTTGACGTAGCGTTGGGCAAGCCGACCGTTGTGACGAATGCGATGGTCCTGACTCCGCTCGGCGACACGGATCCGGCGCTTGCTGCAAAGCTCGCCCCGCCTGCCCCAAAGATTACTGTTACGGCAGTCGCCCTCTAGATTTGAGCCGGGTTGGAAGAAGCAGCGCGAATTCTCGGTTGCCCCTCTTCTAATGGCTTGAATAGACATACTCAGACGCTGCAAGCACAATCAGTCCTGTGAATTCGGCATAACCATGCTGATCCGCGCGGTTCCGCGCTAAGGGTATCTAGTGACTCTCGGATGACGAGCGATTCGAAAACTGACGCGCTACTGCTTCTTCAGAGATTTGACTTTAAACTCAATTTGTCCCATAGTAAGAAGGTTGTCTGGCCGTAACTGCGGATAAACGTCGAGACCACGCCCATGCGGTTCAGCGCATGTCCTTCAGCCCCGAGCATAGTCGAGGGGGTGAAAACTCCAGGGGTGGCAGACAAGGAAACCTATGGCTCGCAAGATCTCTAAAAATCTGACCAAGGCGCGTGGGCTCGTGGAAAAGCGCCCCTACGCGCTTGGCGATGCAATTCCCCTGCTGCAGAAGGCCAAGTACGCGAAGTTCGATGAGACCGTCGATCTGACCCTGCGGCTGGGTGTCGACACCCGCCACGCCGACCAGATGGTGCGCGGCACGGTGATTCTCCCCCACGGTCTGGGCGGCAAGAGCAAGATCGTCGCGGTCATCGCATCCGGCGACAAGGTGCGGGAGGCCGAGGCCGCCGGAGCCGAGTTCTTCGGCGGCGATGAACTCGTCGAGCGCATCCAGAAGGAAAACTGGACCGATTTCGATGCCCTGATCGCCACGCCCGACATGATGCGTTCCGTCGGACGGCTGGGCAAGGTGCTCGGCCCCCGCGGCCTGATGCCCAACCCCAAGACCGGCACGGTGACCACCGATGTCGCCGGCGCTATCCGCGAGATCAAGGCCGGTAAGGTCGAGTTCCGCGCTGATAAGACGGCGCTGGTGCATGTGCCCGTCGGCAAGCTCTCCTTCCCGCCTGAAAAGCTGCAGGAAAACGCCCTCACCGTGGTGAATGCGGTGGTCAAGGCCAAGCCGTCGGCGGCCAAGGGCAAGTACGTCAAGCGCATCATTCTGTCCTCGACAATGGGGCCGGGCATTGAGCTTGAGGCGGCCACCGCTGACGTCGGCAAGTAATACGCAGTTCCCCTCCCAGCGTACCGCTGGAACGTAGGAGCAGGGCAAGGCGCGAAGCGCCACAGATTTGAGCTAGCAGTGAAGCGCTAGCAGCTAAAGGCTGGACTTTCCATGGCATTGACCAAGGCAAAAAAGAACGGAAAGGTCGCGGCACTTGCGGCCGATCTCGAAAAGAGCACCTCCGCGATCGTCGGCACCTTCAAGGGCCTGACCGCGTCGAAGGACTTCGACCTCCGCCGGACCGTACGGGCGGCGGGCGGCTCCTATCACGTCGTCAAGAACAAGCTGGCGGCCCGGAGCTCGCAGGGCACCAGGGTGGAACAGGCCTTGCAGGGGCTCAAGGGCGTCAGCTCCGTGGCCTACACCTCGGGTGATCCGGTGGCGCTGGCCAAGGCGCTCTCGACCTGGGTGAAGGACAACGCCGAGTTTACCTTCAAGCTGGGCATCGTCGACGGCAAGGTGATCACGGTTGAGGAGATCGGCAACCTGGCCAGCCTGCCCGGCAAGGAAGAGCTCTTCTCGAAGCTCCTCTTCCTGATCAACTCCCCGGCGCAGCGGCTCGCCACTGTAATCAACGCCACGGGCCGCAACCTGGCCGTGGTGGTGAATCAGGCTGTTGAGCAGAACAAGTTCACGGCAGGCGCCCCGGTAGCGTCCACCCCGGCGGCGTCTACTCCAGCCGCGTCCACCCCCGCCGATTCCTACGAGATCCCGGCGCCCCCGGCCGAGGACAAGGTCGCCGAGGCCCATGCCGAGGAGGCCCCAACCCCAGCCGAGCAGATCGCCGCAAACCCAGCCTCAGAGGCCGATCCCGTCGCCGAGCCCGCTCAGCCGGAGAACAGCACCGCCTCGCAGTCGGGCGAGGCCGCCTCGGCCGATCCGGTCGAAGGGAAAACGGCCGATCCGGTCGAGGGAGAGACGGCTGATCCGGTCGAGGGATAATTCAAGTTTCGTCGTTTTTGCCGGCGGGGGCGCAGTCTGAGCGCACCGGAACCCCACCGGCACAGACGGCAGCCTCGGGTGAAAGCCTGGGGAAAGCAGTCAAGCAGCAACGAAAATTCAGTACCAAACGGAGAAGATCATGGCGGACATTCAGCAGATTGAAGACGCGATTGTGGGCCTTACGCTGCTTGAGGCAGCGGAGCTCGTAAAGAAGCTCGAGGAGCGCCTCGGCGTCTCCGCGGCGGCGGCAACAGCAGCAGCCCCGGCAGCGGGCGGCGGCGCGGCAGCTCCCGTGGCCGAAGAGAAGACCGAGTTTACGGTCATCCTCAAGGATGCGGGCGCAAACAAGATCAACACCATCAAGGCGGTGCGCGAAGTCACCGCGCTCGGCTTGAAGGAAGCCAAGGACCTCGTCGACGGCGCGCCCAAGCCGCTCAAGGAGAATATCTCCAAGGACGACGCGGCAGCGATCGCCAAGAAGTTCGACGGCGTGGCGACGGTCGAGATCAAGTAACTTTGTCTAATCTTGTCGCATCAGCGGCAGATTCCGCGTGGGTCCGGGCTTCAGCTCGGACCTTTCGCGTACGCCCCAGAGATTGAATCCACGAGATCGAGTTCACCTATATAGAGATTTCGTGCCAGTAATAGTACCTAGAAGTTGCACAGCAGGCCACAAGTGCGCTATTCTTCTTGTTGGAAGACGCATCTTGTCCGGCCTTAGGCCGGTTGGGGCGTTCGGAAGGCTGGCGCAAGCCAGTAAACGATAGACGAAATCTAACAGACTATTAGCAACTTCCGGTTCATCCCGTGTATGGGCGCACGGGCTACGGAGCCGGCCATCTTGCGATCCGAGCGGCGGGATCGGCAGGATGAAGCGCAAGTTCAGCAGACCAGCGGCAATCTTGGGCTCCACGGGCAGGGGCTCAAAGGCGGCGATATCCAGCGTTTTCAGCAGAGTAACTCAATTTCTTGTGCAAACACGTTCTTCGGGCATCGATTCCCGCAGAGCGATTTTGTCGTTTCCCCCTGCAGGGATCGGCCCCAGCGAACTCTGACCCGTTCCACGCTTCTCTAGCGCGTGTGACCCCGGGCCGTCCGCGCGCTTTACCCAAAAGCCTCATCGCCTGAGGCAGCCCACACTTCCCACCCCGCAGAATGCTTCGCTGGGGCCTTTGCAAGATGCGCCACAAGATGCGCCAAGGGTGCACCCGCCACGAGGAGCGAGTGTGCCGGAATCCGGCGCCAATTCAAGTTGTCCAATGAGAAGGTCCGGTCCGCCGGCCTCTTCTCCCTCCCGATTCACGCTGTAGCCGCCTCGACGCGGGCTGGCGCATCCGGGAGGCCTCGAGCCACGTACCAGGAGAGAGCATGTCGAATTCCACGACTACCGAAACGCGCGCGATCCGCACCCGTCTCGACTTTTCCAAAATTCCTACCAGCATCCAAATCCCCAACCTCATCGAGGTGCAGCGCCGCTCCTATGAGCGCTTCCTGCAGATGGACAAGCTCCCGCAGGAGCGCGAGGACAATGGCCTGCAGTCGGTCTTCACCTCCGTGTTTCCCATCACGGACTTCCGCAACGTCTCCGAGCTCGAGTTTGTCGATTACACCATCGGCAACTGGGAGTGCAAGTGCGGCTACCTCAAGGGGCTGAACCACCTGCGCACCACCTGCTCCACCTGCGGACACATGGTCATCACCGACCCCTTTCATCCCGGCGACGTGCTGTGTAAGTTTTGCGGTACCTACAACAAGAACACCCCTGATTTCTGCACCAAGTGCGGCGACCCCGTCGGCCTGCAGCTCAAATACGATCAGGCCGAATGCGAAGAGCGCGGCATGACCTACTCCGCGCCGCTCAAGGTCACCATTCGCCTCAAGATCTACGACAAGGACCCCGAGACCGGCATCAAAAGCTTGCGCGACATGAAGGAGCAGGAGGTCTTCTTCGGCGATATTCCGCTGATGAGCGCCAACGGCACCTTTATCGTCAACGGCACCGAGCGCGTCATCGTCTCGCAGCTGCACCGCTCGCCCGGCGTCTTCTTCGAGACCGCCAACAACCGCACCTACTTCCTCGGCAAGATCATCCCCTACCGCGGCAGCTGGGTCGAGTTTGAGTACGACCAGAAGAACATCCTCTACGTCCGCATCGACCGCAAGCGCAAGTTCCTGGGCACCATCTTCCTGCGCGCGCTCGGCCTGCGCACGGATGAGGAGATTCTCAAGACCTTCTACACCGTCGATACCGTGACCGTGAAGGACAACAAACTTACCTGGGCCATTACCGAAAGCGGCAAGGCGTCGAACATCCTCGGCACCCGCACCACCTCGTCCATCAAGGGCGCGGACGGCGCGGAGATCCTCGCCTCCGGCAAGAAGATCACCCCGTCGGCGCTCAAGACTCTCCGCGCCGCGGGCATCACCTCGGTTGAGGTCGAGAGCGGCGAGTTTGAAGGCGCCATCACCGCGGCCGATGTGGTCGACATGTCCACCGGCGAGCTGCTCTACGAGGCCAACCAGGAGCTTTCCGCCGACAAGCTGCACAAGATCGCGCAATCCGGCGTCACCACCCTCGAGGTCTTCTTCCCCGAGCGCGACGATGTCGGCACGATCATCGCCAACACCCTGCGCCGCGACTCCGTGCGCAAGCCCGAAGAAGCGCTGATTGAGATCTACCGCAAGCTGCGTCCGGGCGATCCGCCTACGCTCGACACCGCGACCGCGCTTTTCGAAGGCATGTTCTTCGATCCGCGCAAGTATGACTTCTCGCGCGTCGGCCGGCTGAAGTTCAACATCAAGCTGTACGAGAACCAGGAAGCGACCGGCCTAGACAAGCGCACGCTGACGCCCGAGGACTTCTACGGGACGATTCGTTATCTGCTCAAGCTCCGCAAGAACATCGGCCTCGTCGATGACATCGATCACCTGGGCAACCGCCGCGTTCGCGCGGTCGGTGAGCTCATGGAGAACCAGTTCCGCATCGGCCTGGTTCGCATGGAACGGGCGATCAAGGAAAAAATGTCCGTCTACCAGGAGATGTCGACGGCCATGCCGCACGACCTCATCAACGCCAAGCCCGTCATGGCCGCGATCCGCGAGTTCTTCGGCTCCTCCCAGCTCTCGCAGTTCATGGACCAGACCAACCCGCTCTCGGAGATCACGCACAAGCGCCGCCTCTCCGCGCTTGGGCCGGGCGGTCTGTCTCGCGAGCGCGCCGGCTTTGAGGTACGCGACGTCCATCCAACCCACTACGGCCGCATCTGCCCGATTGAGACGCCGGAAGGTCCGAACATCGGCCTGATCTCGTCCCTTAGCTGCTTCGCGCGCATCAACGAGTACGGTTTCATCGAGTCGCCCTACCGCAAGGTCAAGGACGGCCGTGTGCTGGACTATGTTGCGGTTTCAAACGCCGGCGAGTCCGGCCTGCGCCAGAACGACACCCTCGAAGTGGAAGAGTCGCGCAAGCTCAACGCCGAGCTCGTGAAGCAAGGCAAGCGCACGGTCGACTTCGAGCCCTTCAGCTTCTATCTTTCCGCCTGGGAAGAGGATCGCCACACCATCGCGCAGGCCAACATCGACCTCGATGAGACCGGCCGCATGACCGAAGGTCTGGTCAACGCGCGGAAGCAGGGCAACTTCGTGCTGGTGCCGCAGGCCGAGGTCGATTACATCGACGTTTCGCCCAAGCAGCTCGTCTCCGTGGCCGCCTCACTCGTGCCGTTCCTCGAGCATGACGATGCCAACCGCGCGCTGATGGGCGCCAACATGCAGCGGCAGTCCGTGCCCCTGCTGGTGGCCGAGGCCCCGTTTGTCGGCACCGGGATGGAGGGCGTCACGGCCCGCGACTCCGGCGCCGTCATCCTGGCCAAGCGCAACGGCATCATCGATTCTGTCGATAGCGAACGCATCATCGTCCGTGTCGAAGGCGAGCACCACCCCACCCAGCTCTCGCGTGAGGTTGGCTCCGACATCTACCAGCTCACGAAGTTCAAGCGCAGCAACCAGAACACCTGCATCAACCAGAAGCCGGTGGTCCGCAAGGGCGACCGCGTTCTCAAGGGTCAGGTTCTGGCCGATGGACCGTGCACCGAGCAGGGCGAGCTTGGGCTCGGCCGCAATGTGCTGGTGGCCTTCATGCCGTGGCGCGGCTACAACTTCGAGGACGCGATCCTGATCTCCGAAAAGCTGGTCCGCGAGGACTACTACACCTCGATTCACATCGAGGAGTTCGAGATCGAGGCCCGCGACACCAAGCTGGGGCCGGAGGAGATCACGCGCGATATCCCCAACGTGAGCGAACATGCACTGAGGGATCTGGACGAGTCGGGCATCATCCGCATCGGCGCCAAGATCTCGCACAACGACATCCTCGTCGGCAAGGTCACCCCGAAAGGCGAGACTCAGCTCACCCCGGAAGAGAAGCTCCTCAGGGCCATCTTCGGTGAAAAGGCCGGCGATGTGCGTGACGCCTCGCTGACCTGCCCTCCGGGCATCGAAGGCACCGTGGTCGACGTCCGCATCTTCTCCCGCAAGGGGCAAGAAAAGGACGCCCGCGCGCAGCAGATCGAGCAGGAGATGGTCGAGAAGCTGGAGCGCAATCTCGCCGATGAGATCCGCATTCTCACCGACGAGCGCCTCAAGCGTCTCGAAGGCATCCTGGGTTCCAAGGAGGTGCTGCTTGACTTGCACGACGAGCGCACCAACAAGAAGCTGCTGACCAAGGGCGATATCCTCGACCGCGATCAGATCGAGCTCATCTCCACGCGCAACCTGAAGCGTATCCGGTACGCCGACAAGGATCCGCGCGTGAACGAGCAGATCGATGAGATCGAGGAGATGACCTCGCGCCAGATCGACGTGCTGCGCAAGATCACCAACGAGAAGATTGCCAAGATGTCCAAGGGCGATGAACTTTCGCCCGGCGTCATCAAGATGGTCAAGGTCTACATCGCCATGAAGCGCAAGCTGTCGGTCGGCGACAAGATGGCCGGCCGTCACGGCAACAAGGGTGTCATTGCCCGGATCCTCCCCGAAGAAGATATGCCCTATCTTCCCGATGGAACCCCGGCCGAGATCGTCCTCAATCCGCTCGGTGTGCCTTCGCGTATGAACGTCGGTCAGATCCTCGAAACGCATCTCGGCTGGGCTGCGCATGAACTCGGCAAGAAGGTCGCCGAGCTCGCACAGCAGAGCCAGGACGCACACGGCATCCGCGAAATCTTCAAGGATGCCTTCAAGAACACGGCGGCGTTGAACCAGCTGCTGAGCCTCGACGACGAGCAGACCCTGCGCGTTGCGGCAGGCATGAAGCGCGGCATCTGGTTCGGCACGGCGGTCTTCGACGGTGCGCGTGAGAGTGAGATCAAGGCGCTGCTTGCGGCGGCTGGCTTGCCCAGCTCCGGCAAGACGGACCTGATCGACGGCATGACCGGCGAGGTGTTTGAGCAGCCCGTAACGGTGGGCTACATCTACATGCTCAAGCTCTCGCATCTGGTCGACGACAAGATCCACGCACGCTCGATCGGGCCGTACTCGCTCATCACGCAGCAACCACTGGGTGGCAAGGCGCAGTTCGGCGGGCAGCGCTTCGGTGAGATGGAGGTCTGGGCGTTGGAAGCCTATGGCGCCGCCTACATCCTCCAGGAGCTGCTCACCGCGAAGTCCGACGATGTCTTCGGCCGCACCAAGATCTACGAGGCCATCGTCAAGGGCGAGGCGGCGATCGAACCGGGCGTGCCCGAGTCGTTCAACGTGCTCATCCGCGAGCTGCAGTCGTTGTGCCTCGACGTGGAACTGGTCAAGGCCGCCGAACAAACAGGACCCACGGAGGGCGTGCCGGCGATGCCGGAGCTCGCCGTCGCCGATTAGCGCTTGCTGAAGTGTCATCCTGAGCGGAGCGAAGGACCTGCTTCTCGCTCAGGATGGCAACAAGGCCAAGGCAGCCGCCCTCAAGTACCAACCCGGCAAAGCGATGCGCCGAAAGTCATCGCCCGCAGCAGCAACAGAGTCACCCCGCAGCCTGAGCGCTGCATTGGAGACCAAAGCATATGTTCCGTACCAGCCCCTTTGAAATGGCCGGACCCATCACCGACTTCGACTCGATCAAGATTCAGCTCGCCAGCCCCGAGAAGATCCGCTCCTGGAGCTTCGGCGAGGTCACCAAGCCCGAGACGATCAACTACCGTACTTTCAAGCCCGAGCGCGATGGGCTTTTCTGTGCAAGGATCTTCGGACCCATCACCGACTGGGAGTGCCTCTGCGGCAAGTACAAGCGCATGAAGCACCGCGGCGTCGTGTGCGACAAGTGCGGCGTCGAGGTCACCGTCAGCAAAGTCCGCCGCGAGCGCCTCGGCCACATCGAGCTCGCCAGCCCCTGCTCGCACGTCTGGTTCTTCAAGGGCCTGCCCTCGCGCATCGGCCACCTGCTCGACATCTCGCTGCGTGAGCTCGAAGCTGTCCTCTACTTCGAGAGCTACGTCGTCGTCGATCCAGGCGACGCGCCCGTCAAGGAGCGCGAGGTCATCAAGGACGAGAACCGCTTCCGCGAGCTCGACCAGCAGTACCGTCCTTCCGGCTTCAAGGCCATGATGGGCGCCGAAGCGATCAAGGAACTCCTCAAGCGCGTCGAGATCAACGAGCTCGCCATCGAGCTCCGCGAGCGCATGAAGACCGAAACCTCGCTGCAGAAGAAGCTCAAGTACAGCAAGCGCCTCAAGGTCGTCGAAGCCTTCCGCAAGTCCGACAACAAGCCGCAGTGGATGATCCTCGACGTGATCCCCGTGATCCCGCCCGAGCTGCGCCCACTGGTGCCCCTCGACGGTGGCCGCTTCGCAACCTCGGATCTCAACGATCTGTATCGCCGCGTGATCAACCGCAACAACCGCCTCAAGAAGCTCATGGATCTTCATGCGCCTGAGGTGATCGTGCGCAACGAAAAGCGCATGTTGCAGGAGGCCGTCGATGCGCTGTTCGACAACGGCCGCCGTGGCCGCGTGCTGCGCGGCGCCAACAACCGTCCGCTGAAGTCGCTCTCCGACACCCTTAAGGGCAAGCAGGGCCGCTTCCGCCAGAACCTGCTCGGCAAGAGGGTCGACTACTCCGGCCGGTCTGTAATTGTTGTCGGCCCCGAGCTCAAACTGCACCAGTGCGGCCTGCCCAAGAAGATGGCGCTCGAGCTCTTCAAGCCCTTCATCTATCACCGCCTGGAGCAGACCGGGCACTGCACCACCATCAAGCAGGCCAAGGAGATGGTGGAGCAGCAGGAGCCGATCGTCTGGGACATCCTCGAAGAGGTCATCAAGGATCATCCGGTCCTATTGAACCGCGCTCCAACCCTGCATCGTCTCGGCATCCAGGCGTTTGAGCCCGTGCTCGTCGAAGGCAAGGCGATCAAGATCCATCCGCTCGTCTGCACCGCCTTCAACGCGGACTTCGACGGCGATCAGATGGCCGTGCACATCCCGCTCTCGCCCGAAGCCCAGATTGAAGCTTCCGTCCTGATGCTGGCCTCGCACAACATCCTGTCGCCGGCCTCCGGTCAGCCGATCACGGTTCCCACCCAGGATCTCGTGCTCGGTCTCTACTACCTGACCAAGGCCAAGCCGAACGCCAAGGGGGAAGGACGCGTCTTCGCCAACATCGAAGAGGTCCTCATGGCCCTCGACGCCAAGCAGGTGGAAACCCTCACGCCCATCCGTCTGCGCTACAGCGGCATGGTGCTCGACATGACCACCGCCTACGATGACCAGGACATCCTGCACACCGAGCCGGTCGAGTTCAACAAGCAGTTCATCAACACCACCGTCGGCCGCGCCATACTCAACGATGCGCTCCCCGAGGGCATCCCGTACATCAACGGCCTGCTCAAGAAAAAGGGCATCGGCCAGGTCGTCAACTACTGCTATCTGAACCTCGGCCTCGAAGTCACGGTCAAGGCCCTCGATCGCATCAAGGAGCTCGGCTTCCAGTACGCCACCCGTTCCGGCCTGTCCGTAGGCCTCGACGACATGGTCATCCCGGAGTCGAAGTACACCGTCGTGCGCGATGCCGAGCGCCAGGTCGTCACCATGCAGCAGCAGTACCTGGACGGCTCGATCACCAACCTCGAGCGCTCCAACAAGGTCACGCAGCTGTGGTCCGGCGTCACCGATCGCGTCGCCGACGAGATGTTCAACAACATGAAGCGCGCGGACAAGGAAGGAGCCATGAACCCGATCTACATCATGGCCGACTCCGGCGCCCGCGGCTCCAAGCAGCAGATCCGGCAGCTCTCCGGCATGCGCGGGCTGATGGCAAAACCAAGCGGCGAGATCATCGAATCGCCCATCAAGGCCAACTTCCGCGAGGGTCTCACCGTGCTCGAGTACTTCATCTCGACCCACGGCGCCCGCAAGGGTCTGGCCGATACCGCGCTCAAGACCGCTGACTCCGGCTATCTCACGCGCCGTCTCGTCGATGTCGCGCAGGATGTCATCATCTCCGAGCACGACTGCGGCACCGACCAGGGCATCTACACCATGCCCATCATCGAAGCCGGTGAGACCATCGAACCGTTGCGCGACCGCATCATCGGCCGCGTCTCGCTCGAGCAGCTCAAAGACATCGATGGCCGCGTCATCGTCGACGTCAACCAGGAGATCGACGAAGACCTCGCCTCGGCCGTGCAGGCCGCGGGCATCGAGCGCGTCAAGATTCGCTCGGTCCTCACCTGCGAATCCAAGCGCGGCTGCTGCATCCTCTGCTACGGCCGCAACCTCGGCTCCGGCAAGATGGTCGAAATGGGCGAGGCCTGCGGTGTCATCGCAGCCCAGTCCATCGGCGAGCCCGGCACCCAGCTCACCATGCGCACCTTCCACGTCGGCGGCACCGCCTCCCGCGTGCACGATGCGTCCAAGATCGAGGCCAAGAACGCCGGCAAGGTCAGCTTCATCAACCTGGTTACCGTCCGCTCCAAGGAAGGCGGTCTGGTCGCCTTCAACCGCTCCGGTTCGCTCGCCATCCTCGACGAGAAGGGCCGCGAGAAGGAGCGCTACGCCATCGTCTACGGCGCCAAACTCCGCGTCGAAGAGGGAACCGAGGTCAAGCAGGGCGACCTGCTCGGCGAATGGGACCCGTACACCTTCTCCATCCTCACCGAGATCGCCGGCACCGTGCAATTCAAGGATCTGCAGGAGGGCCTGACCATCAACGAGGAGATCGACGAGGTCACCGGGCTGTCCCGCCTGGTGGTTGCCGAAAGCCCCGATGAGAAGCGTCAGCCGACCATCCTCATCAAGGCCGGCAACACCACCAAGCGCTATCTCATGCCCTCCCGCGCCAACCTCATGGTGCAGGATGGCGACGAGGTCTCGCCGGGCGACATCCTCGCCAAGATCCCGCGTGAAACCACCCGCACCAAGGACATCACCGGTGGTCTCCCGCGCGTCGTCGAGCTGTTCGAAGCCCGCAAGCCCCGCGATCCCGCGATCATCTCGCGTATCGACGGTGTGGTCCGCTTCGGCGATGTCTCCAAAGGCCAGCGCAAGGTCTACGTCACCGCCGATAACGGCAACGAGGAAGAGTACTCGGTGCCGCGCGGCGTCTACATCAACGTGCAGGAAGGCGAGCGGCTGCGCGCCGGCGATGCTCTGATCGACGGCCCGCGCAACCCGCATGACATCCTCGATGTCCTCGGCGAGCGCGCGCTGCAGATCTATCTCGTCGACCAGATCCAGGAAGTGTACCGGCTCCAAGGTGTCGGCATTTCAGACAAGCACATCGAAACGATCGTTCGCCAGATGCTTCGCTGGGTGAAGATCGACGAGGTCGGCGACACCAACTTCCTGCTCGAGCAGCAGATCGACCGCTTCCGGTTCAACGCGGAAAACACCCGCGTCATCGAAGAGGGTGGCCGTCCGGCCATCGGTCGTCCCTTGCTGCTCGGCATCACCAAGGCGTCGCTTTCCACCGACAGCTTCATCTCGGCGGCGAGCTTCCAGGAGACCACCCGCGTGCTCACCGAAGCGTCCATCAACGGCGCCATCGACGGCCTGCGTGGCCTCAAGGAAAACGTCATCGTCGGCCGCCTCATCCCCGCCGGCACCGGCATGGAGTACTACCGCCAGGTCGCGCTCTCCCCAGAGCTCGAAGAAGCGGCAGCCCAGATCCAGGCCGAGGTTATGGAAGCCCACGAAGCCGAAGAGCGCGAGCTCGAAGCCATGCGCATGGAAGGCGAACAGGAAGAACTCGCCGCCGAGTAATTACCAGTCACCCTGTTGATTTGTCATCCTGACCCTGAGCGAGGCCGAAGGGGAAGGACCTGCTTTAGGGCGGACTCGAAAGAGTCCGCCCTTCGCCTTTGCCCTCTTGTTGTCATTCCCGAAGGGAATCTGTTGTTGCTGTTGCTGTTGTTTTTCTGGTTGTCATTCCCGCAGGGAATCTGCTGTTCGTCGTTGCTTTGTTGTTGCATCTTTCCTTATCAAACGTCTCGTCAACGTATATACATAATCAACATGGACGTCCTCAATCGCCACAGCGGCGGACCGGAGAGACTATGAAGACTATGCGTGAGCGCTTGAAACCCCGTACGCAGCCTGATCGCCCCATGATTACCATCAGCCTGCGCAGGCCCGAAGACGTGATCGAGGACCTGAAGAAGATCGCACCCATGCTCGGCTTCACCGGCTGCCAGCCGCTCATGCGCTCCTACATCGGCCAGGGTCTGCGCAAAGACCTCCAGCACCTACATCTATTTTCTAATTGCTATACAGTGTCATCTCGACCGGAGCAGACGATTTTCTCGTCTGCGCAGCGGAGAGACCCGCAGCCTGCTCGGACCACCTGTACACCTTAAGGTAAACCGCTCGAAGGTTCGTAGCTGCAACTGCTCACCGAAAGACTGCGCAAACACGGCGTATCCGACGAGCACATCCTCGCCGCCGCCGCCGAAGCCGGCCTGAAATCCGCATAATGCGCGGCAATACAGTTACCTTTTGCTCTTGCCCTTCTGGTTGTCATTCCCGAAGGGAATCTGCTTCTCGCTAACGGCTCCGAAGAATGCGAGCTCGAAAGCATGCGCCCTGTGCTACCTCGTTCGGGTTATTCTCGGATGCCTAGCTACTCTGTTAGGCTCCGGCCTATGTTTTGCGTTCATTGCGGCGCTTCCAATCTACACCCAGGCCAGTTTTGCCATCAATGCGGCGAGAAGCTCTTCATGCCTCACCCGAATCGGATAGAGATCCCGGCTTTGGCTACTTCGACAGAAGGCCAGAGTCACGTTTCTCTGCCTTCAGAAACAGCGAGCAACGCCGGACGGGACCGAGTCTGGATCGTTACCTGGGCGATGTGGTCTCTCGTCGCAGCTGCTGTCTTTCTTTTCGAGGCAATGTATGCGCAAAGTATGCCCAAAATGGTAGGTGCCTGCCTTTTAGGACTTCTCGCGGCTGTGACTGGTATCGCTCTACTTGAGCGGGCGAAGCTCAGCTTTTTGCTCGTTTGGATCAGCACGGTTGCTAGTATCCTCGGAGCACTTGCTCGAGGACTAAAGCCCATCGAACTACTGTGTTGTGTGCTCAACCTTGTCATCGCGCTTTGGCTAAGTCGACAAAATCGATTGCCAAATGAATTACCGATTGAGCAAACCCGGTACACGAGCGGAGGGCTATTTGCCAGTGCGGTCGTTCTATTTTCAATGATGATGCTTCACAGTGACGGTACCCTGCCGCTTGGAATAGCAGCCAAGCAACTCACCGGTCTTTCGCCTCGCAGCTCTGGGCAAACACTCGGAGATGATCCCTTCGCACAATACGCTGTATCTGGTCCGGCGGCGCAGAGTTCGCGGGCAACAGACCCTTACGCTGCGTATGCGGTCCCGGAGCCGCCCGCTCAAGAACCTTCGCAAGTCCGATCAGACCCGGCGGCGGTGGCGCCTTATGATCCTTTCGCCGAATTTGGAGGATATGAAATGGATAGTCATGGCCAAGCGAAGGGTCTTAGTGTGATAGATGTTTTCCTGGGTGATAGCGAGCTACGGCGGGTAAACCCTGCTTGGCTTGTGAACCGGTGCGGGCAGCCGCTAAGCGACACTATGGCAACGAGCCCAACCGGTCAAATCGAAACACTTTCATTTCATGATTTACATGACTTTGTTGTTAGGGTTTCATTCAGGGTTGATCGCGGTGCCGCCTGGAGCATGCCAAAGGTCAACGGACGTCCTTTGAAAGAAGCCGTCTTGAAGGGTCGCTTGGTAGATAATCTGCCCTGCCTTTTCGTGGGAAGTAACGAAAAATAAGAGTAGCTGTGAAAGTAGGCGAGATTTGCGACGTCATAGCGATGGGGAGGCCTTATGGCACGATCGTTTACTGACAAATACAAGAGCAGTTCTAATTTCCTGACCTTCGCGATGCGACACCAAAACCTCGTAGTACTCATGCGAACAGCGGAACGAGCAGATCGGTTCTGCATCTATGATGAGCAGTTCACATTTGACCCGAATCATGTTGTCCCGCTGGGATTCGGTCCCCCGCAGTACAGCTGTGAAGAGATTCTGAGAATGTTCGGATCAGGTGAACTTCGAGCACTGAAATAGTAGTTGGGTGCCCCATCTTTTCTCAGCTTCACCGAGAAAGAGTGGGGTATCGTTTGCGGTAGCAAACGACTGCCTTAGCCCGCAGCGCCGCAGTCCTAAACAGGCGACCATCTTAATCACGGGCCGTTACCAATCTGTCACCCGACCGGGACCTTGCCGCAGCCCCATGCGTTCCAGCTTCTCTTCGAGCGCCATCAGCATGAACTCCTCGAAGTGCAGACCCAACTCATTGGCGACGCAGGTCGCTCGATCCGTCAACTCGTCGGTGAGGTCAATCAGCGCCCAGTCACCATCAAGCACCTCGGGTTGCTGTACTTCCGTCTCGTTCTCCATGGCATCACCTTACATCGTGAACCACAGAGGATATCCAGTCACGGCGTATCTTTCATTGTGTACCGCTGCGCGGATTGTGTACCGCCTGCGCGTTTGCACACCAACTTGCCGCCATCTCTATCATTGAAACATCCCGCCCCACGCCGCTCAGGGAACTTCGCGCGGAAGTTCAGACCTAAGTCTCTTATTTCGAAGACTTTGGAACCTAAGTACGGGGGGGGGGAGGGGTACTAGCGGTGCAGCCGGAATCCCACGGTCACCAGGGTCGAGATCTCCGTCGGCTGGCCGTCCATCACATACGGCCGGTAGGTCCAGTGCCGCACCGCCTCCTCGGCCGCCTCGCCCAGGACGGCATTGCCGCGCACCACGCGCGTCGAGACCACCGAGCCGTCGCGCCCCACCACGGCCTGCAGCGTTACCTGGCCCTCCACCTTCTCCGCGCTCGCCAGCGCCGGGTACTCGGGCGCGGGCGCGGAGACCAGGTGCGCCGTCATAATGCCTGACGACGCCAGAAACACATCGTGCGGCACCGCCGGGAAGGCCCGCTCCAACTCCACCGACTGCGGAACGCTGGGCGGCCGCACGGTGGAACTCAGAGCACTCGGCTCAACCGGACGCACTGACGGATAGGGCTTGGACGAAGCCGTCCGCAGGGCGTTGGAGTAGACCGGCGGCTCCGCCGAATGCGTAGTGCTCCCGGTCGGCTCAGACGCCTGCTCGACACGTCGCGGAGTCTCCACATAGCTCGCATCCGCTCCGGCAGCCGCGCGCCGCGGGACCCCATAGCCGCGTGCTGGAGAAGAGGCAGCGGGCGGCATTCTGTTTGCTGACACCCGGATTGGTGCCGCTACCTTCGTCGTTGCAGACGCAGCCGTCGCCTCCGCGGCAGCGACAGCCACTCCCTCCGCCGCGAAATCCTCACCGTAGGGGCTTGGCTTCGGCACTGCTGCGAGCGGGAAGTCCGCTGCCCGGCTTTGCCCGGAAGCATCCGTCTTCGGGGCGCCTCTCCGCTCATGCTGGAGCAGCCCCATCGCCAGACCGGCGGCCAATGCGCAGCCCAGAACGATCCAGGAAGCGCGGCTCAGCAGCCCGGTCGATTCGGCTGTGGGGTAGTCCACAGGGACGGGCGCCCTGGGCAGTGTCATGTCTGGCACCCACGGCGCAATGGCCTCCGGCTCCGGCTCGGGGACAGGCTCTTCGTCGACGACCCGCGAGGCCGAAGGTGTCCGGGAAAACAGTGTCTGCGACGGAAAGATCGCCCGCTTCAGGTCCGGCTCCCCACCTGCAGGCCGCGCCGGAAAAACATGCTCCGCGGCCCTGTTTTCTGCGGAAACGCTCGGGCCGCCATCATTCGCCTTCAACAACGAACGGACCAGGCTGCACACGAACGCAAACAGCTGGCGAACGGGCTCCTTGAGCTCCGGAGCCTGCAGGTCAAGCGCGGGGCCGCCAACAGCGAAGGCCATCGCCTCGAGCAGCTCCACGCGGGTAGGAGATTGTGGCTGGCGGGAGATCGTAATGCGCATGAAGGAGGTCAGCTCGTCCCGGAAGGGACCGGGCGCGGAAAGGCGCTGCACAAAGCGGGGAAGGTCTGCGGGGGAACCGAAGCGCACCCCCCATGTGCCGAAGAACCGGCGCAGCTCTTCAACAAGCGGCGCGAAGCGGACTGGGGAACTCTCAAGTTGCGGCGATACCGTCATGGGCCCTCACTAACTTGCGTCGCGGCACGGACGCAGGCAAGACGTCAGGATGCAAACTGACCGTCCTGGACATCTCTGCCGCATCTCCCGGCAGAGCCGTCGTGGTCTCCTCTTTCGGAAAACCCACATCCCATAGGATGTTGCGGTGCTCGCGGAAGAGCCTTCGGAACTCAGTGATGGAGGTGAAAGTTCACGAAGACAACAGTTTCCACGTCGGTCGCCCTGCCATTGACCAGATAGGGCCGGTACCGCCAGCGGCGCACGGCGTGCTCGGCCGCCCCCCGCAGCAGATGATGTCCGCTGAGTACGTGCGTCGCGACGACGCTTCCGTTGCGCGACACGACCGCCTGCAGGATGACCTGGCCTTGGACATGGGTAAAGCTGGCCAGCTTCGGGTACTCCGGCGGGGGGGCCGAGATGAGATTGGCGGCCATAATCCCCGACGACACGGAAAATACCCGATGGGAGGCAGAAGAGCCGGTTCGCGAGGAGCGAGATGGATGGGCCTGCGATTCCGGGCCATGGGTCGTGGGCGGCTCAACGGTGCGCGCGGTCTCCACGCCGGTCTCGGATGGAGCGGAGGCGTCCGGCGAACCGGAGGACTCAGCGGCAGGCGGCGGCGCGGTTTCCGCCGCGGTGTTCGGCGGCGGGGCGTTTCCGCTTACCGGCTGGCCCGGCGTTTGGCCCGGCTGCCCCCAGCCGCTACGCGTTTCCCCGCCGGCCAATGTCGTAGAAGCGGGTCCACGAACTCGGGCGTCTGCGTTTGCCGGGCTGCTGACGGGCTCTCCATAGGCACTCGGCTTCGTCACATTCGGGGCAGGGGAGCCGGTGGGTAGCCCCGCCGCGGACGCTGGGAGCGGCTGTTCCGGGGAATGGCGATGCTGTACCAAAAACCCTGCCAGCAGAATGACGGCAAGCACGCAGAGGGCCGGAACCAGGAACGGGCGCCGTTCTGTCGGGGGCGTCTCGGGGATCAGCTCGGAGATAGATTCCCCGCGGGGAATATCTCCTGAAGACGGTGACGGCCATGCCTCGGCTGTCTCCCGTTGAGGAACGATCTGCAGCGCCTCCGCGAAAACGGGCTCTATGGGCTCTACGGGCTCGATGAGCTCGATGGACTCGGAAGGATCCGTGGCAGCGGGCGTTGAAACCGGAAAGAACGGGACGTCCTCGGTCGCGGCTGCTGCTTCGGCGTGAGCGGCCATGCTTTGGGCACGAAAAAAGATATTGCTGGGCAATCGGGGCGCAGGGGCGGGAGCGGACGGAGGCGTGGCCTCCGGCACGCGGGCTGACTCGTTGTCCGTGGCCGGCTCCGGAGCGGAAAGGGTGCCCTGGAGCGCAGACTCTGTTTGCCGCCGCCACTCCACGGAGGCTACCCCTTGCGGCTGCTCCGCATCGGCCCTGGTGCCGGGGGACGCGTCGGAACTGTTCGGCTCCGCAGTATTGTTCGGCTCCGCGGGATGCCCCTGCTGCAGCGAGCGATACACCTGGCGAATAAACCCGAGGATCTGACCGGCGGGCTCATGGAGGTCCTGCGCTGCGTCGTCTAGGCGCGGGCCACCGACAGCCAGGACGAGCAGTTCCAAAAGCTCTGCGCTGGTGACGGCTTTGTTCTCGCGATAGATGATCGAGCGGACCATCGAGCGCATGTCCGCATGAAACGGGCCGGGGCTGACGATGGCGTCGGCGAAGGGGAGGAGGTCCCCGGGAGAGCCGAAGGGCACACCACTCCGGACGAAGAACTCGTGCAGTTCCTCGATGTACGGCGCAAAGCGGTTCGCGAGGCTCTCGCGGTTGGAGGGAGATCCCATCGTCCCAGCTTAATCTGCAGCGGCACGCGTTTGTAAAAGGTCTGCAACTCTTGCGCGACGGTGGGCTATGCTGGGTGGCATGTCACGCACAGCCCTGGTCACCGGAGCTTCGCGCGGCCTTGGCGCGGCCATGGCGGCGGCCCTCGCCGCAGCCGGCCATCGCGTCGCCATCAACTACTTCGCCAATGAGTTGCGCGCCAAACAATTAGCCGCGGAACTCCGTACGCGTGGATTCAGCGCGCAAGCCTTCGGCGCGGATGTACGGGAGGAGACGCAGGTGGGGCAGCTTGTCCATGAGGTCGAAGCAGCCTTGGGGCCGATCGAAGTCCTGGTGGTGAATGCGACAGGGCATCAGCCCATGCTGGCCATCGAGGACCAGACCTGGCAAGCGTACCTCGACCAACTGGAGTTTTTTGTGAAATCGCCTTTGCTGCTGCTGCAAGCGGTGCTGCCGGGCATGCGCCGGCAGCAGTTTGGACGAGTCATTCAGATTGGCAGCGAGGTGGTCGAACTCGGCAATCCGCGCTTCGCCAACTATGTTGCGGCCAAAGCCGCTCAGCTCGGACAAACACGCTCCTGGGCGCGCGAACTCGGCCCGGATGGGATCACCGTGAACCTCGTTGCCCCGGGCTGGATACCGACCGAGCGCAGTATCGGCGCCTCGCCAGCCGATCAGCAGGCCTATGCCGGGGCCGTCCCGCTGCGGCGCATGGGATTGCCGGAGGAGGTTGGCAGGGTAGTCGCATTTCTCGCCAGCGACGCCGCCAGCTTCATCCATGGACAAAAGATCGCAGTGAATGGTGGAAACACGCTGGAATAGCTACAGCGAATTACCGATGGGCCGTTGCGGCCTACAAATTACTGCACCGTGCGGCGTTATAGCGTACGAATTGATGTAAGGTGTCATTTCGACCGGAGCAGACGGCCTTATTGTCTGCGTACGACATTCAGGGGTGTCTCCGCTTCGGCTTCCGCCTTCGGTATAAATGACAACGTATCGGGAAGCGTAATCAGTTCAATCCACAACGAGGCCCAAGCAGATGCTCAGGCCTCTTTCTCCTGCCTCATGAAAAGAAGCCAGCTTACATCGCATGTTTCGGCGGGAAGTGGTCGAACATCTTGTCCACGCTTTTCTGCACCAGAGCCGTTTCCTTCTCACTGTTCTTCTTCACGTCCGCCGTTGCGCGTCCACGAAATACAAGGTTGTGCGTGTTGGTGTCGTACAGGTCAACCATCAGCGTACCCACCGGAACGTTTTCCACCGTGGTGTTGGTGACGCCATCGTCACCCCAGCCGCCGCCCCAGCCGCCCCAGCCGCGCCAGCCGAAGCCCGGTCCAAGGCCGGAATAAAAGCTGTTGTACTCCTGCTTGTCGTGGACGCCCCCGATCGCCGTGATTGCTAGATCGCCGCCCGAGGGAACCATCTGCAAACCATGTGCCTGCAGGTCTCGCGAGATGTCATCGCGCAGCCGTTGCCGGTAGAGCGGATCGTCTGTTTGGACCTTGGCGAATGAGAAGGTGTGGTAGCTCTCAAACTGCGCCTGATGGTCATAATCCGTACTGACGGACTGCGCCCGGAGCGTGGGTGCTGCAGCGAGTGCAACCGCAAGCGCAGATCCAAAGAACAATGTATGAAATGTTTGCCGTGTCGTCATTGAGGTCTCCTGAGCAAGATGGCTTGCGTCTTGCTTGCCCATGGTGAGATGCCGTGCGCGATGGTCGCGTTCGTCTCGAGTTAGCCGTTCGTTTCGATGCGATCCGCGCGCTTATCTGCGTGTCCCGCAGCCGCCTCAGCGCAGGTTGTTCGCCGGCTGCATGGGGAGGGTGAAGTGAAAGGTTGAACCCTCGCCCATCGTGCTGGTCGCCCAGATACGCCCGCCGTGCTGCGCGATGATGCTGCTGCAGATGGCCAGCCCCAAGCCGGTGCCGCCCATGGTGCGCGAATCGGAGGCATCCACCTGCTTGAAGCGATCGAAGATGGTCTGCAATTTGTCAGACGGGATCCCGCGGCCGTGATCCTGCACCTCGATCAACGCCTCGTTCGGCATCACGGAAGTAGCCGATAACTTAACCTCGCTCGGGATGGTAGACGCTTCCGGCGAGAACTTGATCGCGTTGGAGATCAGGTTCGTGAGCATCTGCAAGACACGGTCGGGATCGCACCAGACCACCACGTCGTTCGGCTCGAGGGTGAAGCGGATGTTGGCCTTGGCGGCCGCGGCCTGCAACAGTGAGGTCGCCCGCTTGAACAGCTCTTCCATCGAACAGGAACAGAAGTGCAGCTGCGCCTTGCCGGAGCCGATGCGCTCAAGATCCAGGATGTCATTGACCAGCCGCACCAGCCGCTCGGTGTTGTCGACGGCGATCTCCATCATCTGCCGCGCCTTCTCCGGCCGCTCATTCAGGGCTCCACCAGTGACCAGCCCCAACGCGGCCCGCAGACTGGTGAGCGGGGTGCGCAACTCGTGCGAGACCGTCGAGATGAACTCATCTTTCATGCGATCGAGCGCATACCGTTCACTGATGTCGGTGAAAGCCACGACTACACCCACGGCCCGCCCGCGTACCTCCTCCGTGCCGGGGCCCGCGCCCTCGCCGGGAGCCTCGATCTGCGGCCGGGCAACGTACTCCACGGGAAAGGACGTACCATCCTTGCGCCAGAAGACCTCGTTGGCCACGCGGATGGAGGTAAGGTCATGCACGCTGCCGCGGATCGGGCACTCGGCCTCGGGATAAGGTGAGCCGTCCGGCCGTTTGTAGTGGGTCAGCTCGTGCATGTTCCGGCCCAGCAGCTCTTCAGGCCGGTAGCCGAGCATCTGCGCGGCCGCGGGATTCACCACCGTGACGCGCCCCTCCAGATCGATGCCGTAGATGCCGTCGCCGATGGATTCGAGCACGGAGTTCGACTGCCGGATCAGCGAGTGCAGCTGCTCTTCGGCGCGCACCTGGTCCGTAATGTCTACAGCGAAGCCCAGGATGTAGCGCGGACCGTCGGTCGGTTCCACCAGGCGGTTGCGGTAGGCGAGTACGCGCTCTTCGCCATTCAAATGATGCAGATGCATGAGCCCCTGCGCCTCGCCGACCGAGAGCAGCGCGGCGAAGTAGGGCTTGAGGAAATATCCGCGCCCGGGTTGAATGAACTCCATCAGCCCATGCCCGATTACATCCTTCACCTGACGGCCGATGCTCTGCGCGCCATGCTCGTTGATGGACAGAATTTTTCCATGGAGATCGTGCGTGCACACCAGGCCCAGCGAGCCTTCCACGATCTGCCGGTAGCGCGACTCGCTTTCGCGAATGGCGCCCTCGGCCACACGCTGCACGGTGACGTCGATGCCGGTGGCGATGATGAAGGCGACCTGGGATTGCGAGTCGAGCAGCGCGGTGGCGGACCAGGAGATGCGCCGGCGTGTGCCATCCGCCGCCAGCCAGTGGTTCTCAAATGCCGTGGGAAAGCCACCCTGGCGAATCTTCTCGAAGCCTTCGATGTAGTCCGCGACATCGTCTTCCGGGATCAGCCGCTCCCAAGCGTATCGTCCCACCAGCTCGCTCGACCCATAGCCGGAGATGATCTCGCAGGCGCGATTGAACCGCACGATGCGTCCGGCTGTATCGAACACCACCACCAGCGCGCCGACGGTATCGAGCACGGCGGCGACGAAATTTCTTTCCACGGTGAGCGCCGCTTCGACCCGCTGCTGCGCACGCGCGGCCCGATTTGTCTCCCGCACACGCATCACCAGTTCCAGCCGCGTGGTCACCATATGGCTCAGCGTCTCGAGCGAATCGATCTGCGCGGGGCTGAGCTTGCGGGGGGCGCTGTCCATCACGCACACGCAGCCGATGGCGACGCCTCCGGGCGTCTGCACCGGAGCGCCCGCATAGAAACGATATTGGCGATCGCCGACGGGAATACCGGCGGGTGCGTACGCCGGTTCACGGCGCGCGTCCGGAATCTGGTAGACGCCATCGGCCTCGACCGTCGTTTCGCAAGGCAGGGTACCCCGGGGCGCCTCGTGGATGTCTATCCCGTGACGACCCAGGACGGCAATGCTGTCGCGTTCGATGATCGTGACCGCCGCCACCGGCGCCCCGCACACCTGGGCAGCCAGCCGCGCGATGTCGTCGAGTGCCGGATCGTGGGGCACCTCGCCGAGATCGTACCCGTCCAGCGCCTCGATGCGCGGCTCGAGGCGTGGCTCGATGCGTCGATCGAGGCGCGGCTGAATGCGCGGCTGTTCGAGATGGGCGGCGGGGGTCGTCATCTGTGCCCAAGCATAAGAAAGCCCAGTCGCGCGTGGCTGTCCCACTTTCGCTTCAGCGTCCGGCAACAGTAATCGCCAACCCGTCACGTTATCGGCTTGTACACCGATGGGTACGAGAGGTTGTAGACCGCCGTAATCCTTTCATTCTAAATATGTTCCATGCGGGAGGCGGCTGAGGGGAGCGCCCGATTCCCATTTGCGGCACTGATCCGATATGGGAATCGGCCCGAATCAGGTTTGGTTCCACTTATCCACGGCTTTCTTCATTTGTGCTTATGCGAATACTTGCCGCCTACACCATCGCCGCGCATACTCGGGGAAATGGTTTGTGGCAAGTGCCATACCCAGTACCCGCTCCAGGAGGCTATGCCGTGAAGGAGTACCGTCGTCAGGATGTTCTGCGCATCCTCCGCCTGCCGGTACGGCAACTCGAAATGTGGGAGCGCGCCGGGCTGATCGCCCCGGCCGAGGTGTACGCCTTCGATACACTTTCGCAGCTGCGCAAGCTCCGCGAGTTGGCCGCCACGCGCATTTCGGCCAAGAGCATTCGCCGTTCCGTGGAGGCCATGAGCCGGGTTGCCGGTCTGGCGCACCCGCTATCCGAGGCTCTGGTAGCTCCTCATCGCGCCCGGCTCGCCTTTCGCCAGGGCGGGGCTCTAGTCGATCCGCTCACCTCGCAGCTGGCCTTCGACTTCGATCTGCACAACGCTGGCGCGGACTCGGTTCTGCAGCGCATCTCACAGCAGCCTGCCGTTACGCCGTTGGAGCTCCAAGAGCTGTTTCAGCGAGCAGTGCGGATGGAAGAACGGCCGGAGACCCTCGCCGAGGCGAAGGCCCTGTACGAGGGTCTGCTGCAACTGGCGCCCACCCACGCCCCCAGTGCGATCAACCTGGGAACCATCTGCTACAACGAGCGCAACTACGCCCGCGCGGAGAAGATGTACCGCCGCGCCACCGAGGCCGATCCGGAATATGCGCTCGCCTTCTTCGATCTGGGCAATGTGCTCGATGAGCAGGCGCGCCTGCCCGAGGCGATCGAGGCCTATGAGCGGGCCCTGGCCCTGGTTCCCCAGTACGCCGATGCGCATTACAACCTCGCGCTGGCCTATGAGCGGACAGGCGAGCGGCGCAAAGCGCTGCGTCACTGGACGGCCTACATGCGGCTGGACCCCACGGGGCCGTGGTCCAGCCACGCACGTTCGCAGGCCCGCCGCATCCTTGCGATGGAGCGGCTCGCGATTGTGAGCCGTCATGGCCGCACTATGCGTATCGCGGGTTGAGGGAAGCTACATACGCGGCGGCCCATCCGCACAAAGCTGGGTGCCCCACCTTCGGCGCGGCTTCTTGCGCCTAAGGTGGGTTTTGGGGCTGTCACTCGAACCTTCGTCCTCACCAGAGAATCCGAACCCACCTTAGCGACGATAAGGCTGTCGCGAAGATGGGGCATCCGGCCTCGGCGCATACGCTCCGGCATGTCGCTGACCTCACGCGATACACTCCTGAGCGAATACATCTGAATTGCCTCGCCCGGAGTACACCCATTCATGGCCGCATCCTCGTCCTTCCGCCCCTTTGTGCCGCCACACGAGAGCCCCAGGGAATTATCCGTTCGGGCGCTGCTGCTGGGCAGCGTCTTCGGCATCATCTTCGGTGCGGTTACGGTCTATGTCGGTCTGCGCGCGGGGCTTACGGTGGCGGCGAGTATCCCCATCTCCGTCCTGTCGATCTCCATCCTGCGGGCCTTTGGGCGTTCCTCGATCCTTGAAAACAACATCGTCCAAACAACCGGCAACGCCGGCCAGTCGATCGCTTCGGGCGTGATTTTTACACTGCCGGCACTGATCTTCCTCGGCTTCGATCTGCAGAGCTTTCGCATCTTTGCCCTGGCGCTGCTTGGCGGCTGGCTGGGCGTGCTGTTTATGATTCCGCTGCGCCGTCAGCTCATCGTGGAGGAGCACGGCACCCTGACCTACCCCGAGGGCACGGCTTGCGCGGATGTGCTGCAGGCCGGCGAACGCGGCGGATCGTTCGCCAGCCGAGTCTTTCTCGGTCTCGGCCTCGGTGGCCTGTACACACTCTTCCAGAACGACAACTTACTCGGGCTTTTTCCGCCCACACCGAACTACGAGCCGAACTTCGACCCGCACGGCCAGCAGATCCTCCGCGGCGGAGCCATCCGGGCCGACGTTACGCCGGAGTATCTCGGCGTTGGCTATATCATCGGCATCCGTGTGGCGGCCATTATGCTTGCCGGCGGAGTTTTTTCGTGGCTGGTGCTGATGCCCGCCATCATGTTTTTCGGCCGCCACCTGCCCGGGCCGCTCTACCCCGGCACCGTGCCCATCAACGAGATGACGCCCAGCGATCTGTGGAAGACCTATGTGCGGCCCATGGGGGCGGGTGCCGTCGCCGCCAGCGGTTTGATCACGCTGCTGCGAACCGCCCCGACGATTGTCGGCGCCTTAACCTCTGGCTTTTCCGAAATGCGGAAAAATCGCGTACGCGGAGTCGTAGAGCTCCCGCCTATCGCAGCGGCCGAATCCGCCGAGCCGTTCGACGAACCCAGCTTGAGTGTGGCCAGCCTTGGTCCTGCGGGGGCAGTTGCTGCCAGCCGTGAGATTCGCGGAGAGCGATCCGGCCGGCTGCGTACCGAACATGACCTGCCCATGAGCGTCGTCGCGGGCGGCAGCTTCGTGCTGGTGCTGCTGATGTTCCTGTTTCTCGAGTTCAAACCGGTTCCCGGCGCGCAGGTAGGCTGGCCGGCGAATCTGGCAGCGGCGCTGCTGGTGATCGTCTTCGGCTTTCTTTTCGTCACGGTCAGCGCACGGATTGTCGGCATCGTCGGCTCCAGCGCCAGCCCGGTCAGCGGCATGACCATCGCGACCCTGATGGCAACGGCTGCCATCTTCCTCGTGAAAGGCTGGACGGCACCGGCGTTTGGCGCGCTGGCGATCACGATCGGCGGCATGGTCTGCATCGCGGCCTCCAACGCCGGCGACACCTCGCAGGATCTCAAGACCGGCTACCTCATCGGCGCGACCCCTTGGAAGCAGCAGGTCGCGGTGATGGTAGGCGTGAT
Source organism: Granulicella sp. (assembly GCA_965276885.1). Classification (GTDB taxonomy): domain Bacteria; phylum Acidobacteriota; class Terriglobia; order Terriglobales; family Acidobacteriaceae; genus Granulicella. The sequence goes on from OZ255702.1 coordinate 1,938,542, forward strand.
CGTCAGCGTGTTCGCCATTGGCCCTACGCTCAGCGCGATGAACAAGGGCTTCGAGAGCTTCCAACGGCTGCAGACCCCGCGTGCGGTTTCGCTGTCTGCGTTGCCGGACGGCGTACAGAACCAGGGCCCGTTCACCCGCGACAATATCACGCTCACACCGCACTCCCTCGTGAAGGCTCAGTCCGGTGCGCCGAAGGAGACGGTCACAAACGCGCGACAGTTTCTCCTGCTGAACAGCATTGGTTCTACGCAGCTGGAGGACGGCAAGTATCTCTACAATCCCGCCACCGGGCGCATCGAGATCCAGTGGGTGCAGGGCATCGGCAGCGAAAGCGCCGCCGCGCCTCAGGGCCGGCTGATGGCGACGGTGATCAACGGCATCTTGAGCAGGAAACTGCCGTGGAGCCTGGTTCTGCTCGGCGTGGCGCTGGTCATCGGCATCGAGCTGCTCGGCATCCGCTCGCTCACCTTTGCAGTCGGCGCCTACCTATCTATAGGCACCACGCTGGCTATCTTCTGCGGAGGCGTCGTGCGCTGGATGGTGGACCGGGCAGCTGCCAAAGCCGGTCTGCAGACGAGCTCGCCGCTCGAGAGTGAGATCTCCTCCGGCAGCCTGTATGCCTCGGGGCTGATCGCGGCGGGCGGCATCATGGGCCTTATCGGCGTGGCCACCAAGATCTATGAGGACGTCTCCGGCCACGAGATTCCGCATTTTTCAACCGCCAATCCGCTCTATAAGGACTGGGTCAGCGTGCTGATGTTCGCGATGCTGGCCTTCAGCCTCTACTACTTCGCGCGCAAGCCGGTTGCGGGAGACACCCGCGAGGAGGGATAGGGGATGCCTTTGTGGCTATACAGTGTTATCTCGTCCGCATATTGGAGAAGCATGTAGTTTGCCGGTCGGAACAGCAGGTTCCCTCCGGGAATGACAGAAAGAAAAGCAAGACCGCCGCCTCTGGTTCGTCATCCCGCACTCCCATGGTTTGTCATCCCGTAGCGCCTTATTTGTCAGCCCGCAGCGCCTTCGTTTGTCATCCCGTAGCGTAGCGGAGGGATCTGCTTTTCTGTGCTGCTGCACATCTTAAGGCCCTCAGCCACAACTCCGTTCACTCGGTCGCGGGCGTCGGCTGTGTCGAATCTGTGCCGGTCGCTTGTTCGAGGGAGGGAGCCGCCGGTTTCCACTCTGTCGGAGCGATCTTCTGTGCGTCTGTACCCAGCTTCCATCTGCCGCGCCTCTCGTAGATAATCCAGTCCGCCAGGACGATCTCCGGTTGCAGCACAAGCAAGGTGACCAGATAGCGCTTGGTGGTCAAAAACTGTTCGGCCGCACCGCGCACGGGACGGCTTCGGCGAAGGGTGCCCGGTATCTGTGGCACCTTATACACGGCGAGATGCAGCTCTGGATGTGCGCGGCCATACCCATCCAGAAGTCTCGCGAGCTGCTTCGGCGTGGTCATTTCGAAATCGGCAAGCCCATTGCGCCGGGTTTCGGCGGCGGGCAGAGCGAACCGTAGCAGGTCTGCGGCGAAGTCCGCGCAGTTCGCACGGCCCAGAGTGTATTTGCGGCGGTTCGGACGGTCGTTCAGCCACCCCAGCATGGCCGTATCCTGTGCCGGTGTCGTGTCGAACTCGTAGACGAACAGGTTACGGTCAAAGGCCGAGCCGATGCCTTCCTCCCAGTCGCCATAGGGCGGAGGCCGCGGAACTCCATGCTTGTCCGGGAGATCGGGAACATACGCGGCGAGGTGCACCTGCCGGTAGCGCTCGCGGATGTCCGCCTCATCCGCCGCGGTCATCAATGCCGGGACCTTCGCCGGATCCTGAGTGCCATAAAGGAACACGGGCAGCGGGAAGGCCATCCAATCGAACTGCGGGTGTCGCAGATCGTGATAACGCGAGATCACCGCGCCGTACTCGCCGGGACGGCACGGACGCAGACGCACGGCAGTGTCCACGCAGGCGCCGGCGAGGTAGATGCCGGCATGACCCTGCGACATCATGGTGCCAAAAGAGCCGAACGGCTCGCCCACGATGAGCGCCATGCGGGCGTACGCCTGCGGTGCGTTGAGCAGCAGCAGGCACACCGCAGCAGAAAAGTTGAAAAGCTGTCGCAAAAAACTCATCGCGTAAACGGGAAGCTCGCGGGCGCGCTCCGCCTGTTGCTTTGATGGCGTCGAAATACCCTGGAGAGGCTTCTTTGATTACGATTGTGACACTGGCGCTTGAGGACGAGGCGCAGAAATGGTTTGAAGAACAGCGGCAAAGGTATTTTCCGCCGGCAATGAACCACATTCCGGCCCATCTAAGCCTGTTTCACAGCCTGCCGGGCGACCGGAACACGAGGCATGTGCTCTACGAGGCAGCTGCCGCGCAGGCATCCTTCACCCTGCAGATGGACGGTGTGCGTTCCATGGGGCGCGGCGTCACTTACACGCTGGCAAGCGCGGAGTTGCAGGCCATGCATCGCAAGCTCGCGGCCAGCTTTGCCATCTTTCTCACGCCGCAGGATAAGCAGCCGCTGCAGCCCCATGTGGTTGTGCAGAACAAGGTAGAGCCGGCCGAAGCGAAAGCGTTGCTTGCAAAGTTGCAGGCCGGTTTGGCCGTGCGTGACGTGCAAGCCACGGGGCTGCTGTGGTGGGAGTACCTGGGCGGCCCCTGGCGTCTGCTCGAACGTTTTCAGTTTGCGTAGCGCCGTGATCCCGTTTCGAAAACCTGGGTGCCCCATCTTCGCGACGGCTTTATCGTCGCTAAGGTGGGCACACGCCGGGCAACAAACCTTCAACACTTCGGCACCGCAAACCCACCTTAGTCGCAAGAGGCCGCGCCGAAGGTGGGGCACCCGGTAAAGACCCTACAACTCCAGAATGATCGGCATAATCAGCGGTCTGCGATTGGCGTTCTTCTGCAGAAAACGCTTCAGATCGCCGCGGATCTTGTCCTTCATCACGCCATAGTCGCGACGCTCTTCCTTGCTGGAGCCTTCGAGCGTGCGGGAAACGACATCCCGTGCGTTGCGCAGCAGGTTTGGGTCCTCCACCGCAAAGCCGCGCGTGGTGATCTCGGGCTGGCCTTCGACCTCGCCGGTGCTTTTGTTGATCGCGATGATGGGCAGAAAAATACCATCGCCGCCAAGCTGCTTGCGGTCCTTGATGACCACATCCTGCACCACGTCCGCGGTCGAGTTGTTGTCGATGCAGACGCGGCCGGTGGTGATTTTGCCGGTCTTCTGCGCGGATTTCGCGTCCAGCGTCAACACGTCCCCATCTTCGAGCAGCAACACCTTTTCCGGAACACCCGTAGCCGCGGCGAGCTCGGCGTGACGCTTCAGATGGCGATAGTCGCCGTGGATGGGAATGAAGAACTTCGGCCGCACCAGGTTGATCATCAGCCGGAGTTCTTCCTGCGAACCATGGCCGGAGACGTGGATGAGGCCGTGGTTGCCGTCGTCGTTGATCACCCGCGCATCGCGGCGCTCCAGGTGATCGATCACGCGATAGATGGCCTTTTCGTTGCCCGGAATGATGCGCGAAGACAACACGACGGTATCGCCGGCGTCGATCTTGGCGAAGCGGTGATTATCCACCGCCGCGCGCGAAAGCGAACTCATCGGCTCGCCCTGGGTGCCGGAGATCAGGATGCAGAGCTTGTCGTCGGCATGGTCCTTGATATGGCCCGGCGGAATGATCAGCCCCGGCGGTGGGTCAAGATAACCAAGATCCTGCGCGATCTCCGCGCTGTTGTCGATGGAGCGGCCAATCAGCGCGACCTTGCGGCCATGCTTGTGCGCAAGCTCCATCGCGATGCGGATGCGGTGAATCGAAGACGAAAAGCAGGAGAAGAAGAGCTTCTTGCGCGTAGCCGCGAAGATGTCGTCCAGCCGCGGAACCACCGCGCGCTCGCCGGGCGTGAAGCCGGGGCGATCGACGTTGGTGGAGTCCTGCAGCAGGCAAAGCACACCCTGTTTGCCGAGATCGGCGAAGGCCTGCAAATCGAACGGGTGGCCGTCCGGCGAGCTGAGATCGATCTTGAAGTCGCCGGTATGCAGCACGGTGCCGACCGCGGTCGTGATGGCCAAAGCCACGCAGTCCACCAGCGAATGGGTGACGCGGATGGGCAGGATGCTGAACGGTCCCAAGGCGAAACGCCGTCCCGGCAAAATCTCGATCAGTTCCGTCTTATCCAGCAGCCGGTGTTCGTCGAGCTTGCCTTCGACATAGGCCAGCGTGAACTCGGTGCCGTAGACAGGCACATTTAGCTCGGACAGAATCCACGGCAGGCCGCCGATGTGATCCTCATGACCATGCGTCAGCACGATGCCGCGCACCATGGAGCGGTTCTCGATGAGATAGCTGATGTCGGGAACGACGATATCGACGCCCAGCAGCTCCTCTTCCGGGAACATGAGGCCGGCGTCGACCACAAGAATGTCGTCGCCGATGCGAAGGGCCATGCAGTTCATGCCGAACTCGCCCAGTCCGCCCAGCGGTGTGATTTGCAACTTATCTAATGCCATGGATCTTCAGTTTAGCGCACGCGGCGCCTCTGGCTGGTACGAAACGCGAAGGGCATGGCTTCAGCCATGCCGCATGAATCCATTAGGAGATCTGGCTTAGCCCCGGAGGTAACTGGGCCAAGCTGACCGCAGCGGCTGAAGCCGCTTACTTCGGCGATCTTTACGGCGCAGCTGAAGCTGCGCCCTTCCGTCCGTGCCTGCATCCTTATGAAACCGAACGGAGCAGCCTTCCGGGCAGCAGAAACAGGCCGGAGACCAGGCTCAGCACACCCTCAACCGCAAACCCGAGAATGCGGAACGGCAGCAGGATCAGCCAGAGGATCGGGTAGAGAACCAGCGCCAGAAGCGCAATCGGCCAACAAAATACGCACAGCAGAAGAAAGATCAAGAGCTTCACCACAGTCTCCTTTGGAAGGGTACGCATGGGGAGCCCCGGCGGTTCCCCAATGCTCAACGCAGCAGATCCTCTAACGCCGTCGAGAGATCCGTCTTTTCATCACGATATTTGACGATAATCGGCGCATAAAGGGATAACCCAAGCTCCTGGCCCGGTCCGCTGGTGATCGCCCGCGAGCCCGGCACCACTACCGCGCCCGGCGGAATGATCAAGGGTCCCTCCGCCGTTGCGCGAATCACGGTGTTGTGGGGCAGATCGAAGACCGGGGTGCCGCGCGTGAGCACCACTCCGGCCGCCAGGACCGCCTTTGCCCGCACGATCGTGCCCTCATACACGCCCGTGTTGCCGCCGACGAGCACATCGTCCTCGATGATGACCGGCGAGGCGTTCACCGGCTCCAGCACGCCCCCAATCTGCGCCGCCGCGGAGAGGTGCACACGCGCGCCGATCTGCGCGCACGAGCCTACCAGCGCATGGGAGTCGATCATGGCACCCTCGCCGATAAAGGCACCCACATTGACGTACGCCGGCGGCATCATCACGACCCCCCGGGCCAGATGCGCACCCGCCCGGACAGAGCTTCCGCCCGGAACGATGCGAATGCCCTGTTCCGGCGTGAAGCGACGCACCGGATAGGTCCCTTTGTCGACGAAGCTGAGGATCGAATCGCCGCCAGCTTCGCAGCCGTTCATGCTTTGGAGCGCTCCCAGACGAAAGCCGAGCAGGATGCCGCGCTTCACCCACGCGTTGACGCGCCAGCCGGTGGACTGTGCCGCATCGGGCTCGGCCGAGCGCAGGTCCCCGGCTTCGAGCGCGTCGCGAAGTTGTAAAAAGGAGGCGAGCGCGTCGGGGTTGCCGCCGGCCTCGGAGCCAAGCGAAAAAAAATGCTCGATAGTCTGTTGGAGAGTGTCAGGAGAGGTCATGTCAGACGTCGATTTTAGCCCGGTTCACCTCACGAAAGCAGGCATATACTTAAAGGATACGGCAGGTCGAAAGGAGTTCCAAGCAGCCATGCAACGAACCGCAAAGGTTTTCAGGAATAATCGCAGTCAGGCGGTACGGCTTCCGAAGGATTTTCAATTCGCGACGCCGGAGGTCTTCATTCGTAAGGAGGGACAGGACGTGATCTTGTCACCGCGTTTTAAGACTTGGGCGGAGTATCTGGCGGCTAGCGCAGTCGCCTCGGAAGAGTTTATGGATGGGGTTGAGGAACTGCCGATGCAAGAGCGCGAGATCTTCTAGTGCTCTTCATGCTCGATACAGACATCTCCTCTTACATTATGAAGCGTTCGAATAGAGCGGTTCTGCGCAGGTTAAGCGAAGTCACCCCATTGCAGACATGCGTGTCCGTCATCACAAGGGCGGAACTTCTGTTCGGAGTAGCGTTATCTACGAATCACCAAAAAGATCAGCTTGCGGTGAACGATTACCTGCGAAGTACCCAGGTACTGGAATTTGGGGATGAGGCAGCTTCGCACTATGGAGATATCCGAGCGAATTTGCAACGATCAGGACAGATGATCGGGCCAAATGACTTATTCATTGCGGCCCATGCGCGGAGCCTGGGACTGACGCTGGTGACGAACAATGTCCGGGAGTTTGGACGAGTTCTCGGGCTGCGCATTGAGAACTGGACAGACGCGGGCAGTTGAAGCTTGCAGGGTGCTCGCGCTGCTGGCCTGCACACAACAGCACAAAGCGAACAAGAGACGTATTCCTTCAAAATACTCGTAGATTGCCATCGCGCTGGGGCTGATCGAACAGCAACCCCAGTTCGCCCAGAATCCGCTCCAGTTTGCGCCGGGTAAGTGCCGTTACCGGCACCATCGGCAGCCGCAGACTCTCATTGCCGCGGCCCAGCAGCGACAGCACAGCCTTGATCGGCGCCGGGCTGGGTTCGGAGAACAGTGCCTGCACCAGCCGGAAGTACTGGCGATTGATGCGGCGCGCGGTGACCCAGTTGTCGGTGAGCGCGGCCTCCACCATCTGCGCCATCTGCTGCGGAACCGCGTTCGCCGCCACCGAGATCAACCCCACGCCTCCAACCGCCAGCGTGGGCAGGCAAAGCGCATCATCCCCCGCAAACACGCGGAACGCACGCGGCGCCTGCGTGACGATCGAGGTGATCTGCGTCATGATTCCGCTGGATTCCTTCAAACCGACGATATTGGGGATTTCCGCCAGCCGCAGCACGGTGTCGGGTTCCAGGTTGGCGCCGGTGCGCCCCGGAATGTTGTACAGCAGGATCGGCAGATCCACAGATTCAGCGATGGCCTTGAAGTGCTGATACTGGCCCTCCTGTCCGGGGCGGTTGTAATACGGATTGGCGGTCAGAATGCCGGTCAGACCTTCGATTTGCGCGAGCCTGCGAGCATTTTGCACGGCCTGCGCGGTGTTGTTGTGCGTTGCGCCCGCGAACACGGGCACCCGGTTCTGCGCCGCGTTCACCGTGATCTCGACGATGCGCAGCCATTCCCGCTCGCTCAGCGTGGCGGTCTCGCCGGTGGTTCCCGCGGGAATCAGCAGGGAGATGCCGTTGGCGATCTGCCAGTTCACATGCGCATGCAGCGCAGCCTCATCAACTTCGCCGTCCGGGCGAAAAGGTGTTACGAGCGCGGTGCCGCAGCCTTGCAGATCCATACCGGGATGAGTTTAGCGCGGTTGCTCACGTGGCGCAGGATTATCGTGCAGATGTTCCACGCCAAAGGTCGGCACAATCCACATAAGCGTCACCGCGCCCATCAAGTAGAGCGCCAGAACAGGCATGAAAAACGCCAGCGGAACCGCAATGATGTACACCGTCATGGAAATCCAGTGCTTGCGCTGCATGGCGCCGTCCTCCCGCTCGAAACGCCCCTCGCGCCGCTGCCGCGCGTTCACCCCCAGGCGCAGGGCGAAGAAGGAGAAGCCCGTCGCCAGCAGCGAACCCGCATACAGCGCAACCGAGAACGTGTCCTCGCGCTTTTCCAGCACATAGGCCGTGAAGAAGGGCAGCAGCGACAGAAAAAACAGCCACACAAGATTGGCCCGCAGGATGCGGGGCGTACTCTGCTCAATGCGATGGAGCAGGGTGTGATGGTTGATCCAATAAATGCCGACAAAGGCATACGAAAGTGCGTAGACCCCCAGCGTGGGCGCAATGGAGCGCAGGCCCGTGACACCATTGGCCGGCGGTACCTTGAGCTCCAGCACCATGATCGTGATGATTACAGCGATAACGCCGTCGGAGAACGCCTCAATCCGGGCTGTGGTGAAGGTTTGAGCCATGTGTCCAGGTGCAGGGTACATCGGACCGTGCGACGGGGGGACTTCTCAGACCCAGTCGCCCTCCCGCATCAGCGGCTCGGCCGTCCCGTCCGCGTGCACACCGTCCACATGTACCGCCGGGCCTCCGATCATCCAGTCCACGTGGATGAGGCTCTCATTGGCCCCGCGCCTGGCGAGTTCTTCGCCGCTCATCTTTCCGCCGCCGATCAGGCAGGTCGAGTACGCCTGGCCCAGGGCGATGTGTGAGGCAGCATTTTCATCGAACAGCGTGTTGTAGAAGAGAATGCCGGACTGCGCGATGGGCGAGTGGAACGGCACCAGCGCAACCTCACCCAGCTGGCGCGCGCCTTCATCGGTGGAGATCAGCTTGTTCAGAGCCTCTTCGCCGGCGCTGGCGGTGGCGTTTACGATGCGGCCGTCCGCAAAGGTGCAGCGGATGTTCTCGATCAGCGTGCCCTGGTGGGAGAGCGGCTTGGTTGCGTAGACCACGCCCGACACGCGCCCCCTGTGCGGCGTCGTAAAGCACTCTTCGGTGGGGATGTTGGGCTGGCAGAACACCCCATTGGCCGCCGTCGTTCCGCCACCCGCCCACAGGTGCTGCTCGGCCAGCCCAACCTTCAGGTCTGTCGCCCCGTCCGCGCTGAAGAAGCGCAGGGAATGGAAGCGCTTGCTGTTCAATAGGTCTACGCGCTGCTTCAGGTGCGCGCCATGCTCCTTCCACTCGCCAACCGGGTCGCCGGAGGTGATGCGCGAGGCATGGAAGATGGCGTCCCAGAGCTTGCCGATGGCGAGTTCCGGCGCATCGTGGGGAAACACCAGCGCGGCCCAGGCCGGGGTGGCACTGGCGAGGATGGTCCAGTTGATCTCGTGGCGGGTAATCAGCTCCATCGCCGGCTTGTTGGCCTTCGATGCCGATACATTGGCCCGCGAAACCTTACCCGGATCCTGCCCGGCCAGCAATGCCGGATTGGTGCCGGAGATCGCCATGCGCGCGGCGCCCGAGCGGAATGCCGTAGCGATGCCGTCCTGCAGCCACTGCGGGGCGTAATCGAAGGAATCGTCCGGGGCGTGCTGGTAGCGGGCGAGCGCCAGGGCATCGTCGGCCAGCAGCACCGTCACCAGCTTGGCGCCGGCCTTGTAGGCCTGCTCGGTGATGCAACGCGCCAGCGGCAGCGCATCGGTTGGCGAGGTGAGCAGGAGTTCCTGGCCGGGTTGGAGGCCGAGTCCTACGCGGACGGCGACCTCGGCAAGACGGTTTAGTTTCTCTGCGAAAGGAAGGTTTTCAAAATTCGTTGCCGCTGCGTCACGAACGGGCATACCCAACAGTGTACTTCGGCTCGCTTGGAGCCAATACAACGGTCAAATTTTCTCGTAAATGTCCCGGAAGTCGTATACCCCCGGAGGACTTGACGCGAGCCACTCCGCTGCCCGCACGGCGCCCTCCGCGAAAGGCCGCCGGGAGTGCGACTCATGGGTGAGGACGATTTTGTCACCCGGACCGCTGGCCTCGAGCACATGTGTCCCCACAGCCTCCCCGTGGCGGACCGAATGAATGTCGATCTCATCCATATCGATAGCTTTACGCACAAAATCGCGCAGCGTCAGCGCCGTCCCACTAGGCGCATCGACCTTCGCGAGGTGGTGCGTCTCGGAGATGGCAAAAGTGTACCCTGCACGCTTCAACTCCGCCGCCATATTCGCGGCGATCTTGAACATCAGCTGTACGCCGACGGAGAAGTTCGCTCCATGCAGCAGGGAAGCGCCGCGACGCTTCGCCAAGGCCTCCGCATCGGGCAGCTTGTGATGCCAGCCGGTGGTGCCGATCACCATCTTGGCGCCGTTGGCCAGGCAGGCGCGCAGGTTGGGCAGCACCGCCTCCGGCGTGGTGAAGTCGATGATCACATCGAAGCCGGCGATAAAAGGCGCCGTCAGAGCGGCCGCATCCTTGTTCTCCTTGGCATCGAGCACATGGACGCTGTGACCGTGTTCAGCTGCGACAGAGGCGACGAGTTTACCGGTCTTGCCGGCACCGAGAACAAGAACGCGCATGGAGGGAAGACTCTTTCGGTTGTGGGTTGTGGGTTGTGGGTTGTCAGTTGTTAGTTAGTGGCTAGTGGCTAGTGGTTATGGATGGTGGTTGAAGCAATTGCATGTTGGTGTAGAGTGTGTCATCTCGACCGTAGCAGACAGTTTCATCGTCTGCGTAGCGGAGAGACCCCTGTATTCTTCCGCCGTCCGCCAAGCATCGTGAAGCCCCGAAAGAATACAGGGGTCTCTCCACTACGGCTGCGCCTTCGGTCGAGATGACATACTTTGCAACAGTGGACCTGTCCTACTCACCTGAGAACCCCTTACTAAGAACTCGCTGGAGCGAGCCGGTTTTCCGTATCAAAGATCGCCGGATCGGGTGTGCGGAAGAACTGCGTGTGCAGAGCGCGCACAGCTTCTTCGACATCTTCTTCATTGATCATGAAGCTCATGTTGATCTCGCTCGCACCCTGCGAGATCATGCGCACGTTGATGTGCGACACGGCGCTGAACACCTGCCCCGCAACCCCGGATTGCCCGCGAATATCCTCGCCCACCAGGCAGATCAGCGCCTTGTTGCCTTCAAACTTCACATCCGCCAGCCGGCTCAGGTCCGCGCTGATGGCGGGAAGCGCTTCGCGCGAATCAACGGTGACGGAGATCGAAACCTCCGAGGTGGAAACCATGTCGATCGCGCACTTATGCCTGTCGAAAACGTCGAAGACCAGCTTCAAAAAGCCGTGCGCGAGCAGCATGCGGCTGGCCACGATGTCGATGATTGTCAGCCGCTTTTTCACCGCGATCGACTTGAAAGGACTCGCGCAAGACGGCGGCATCGCCGTGATCACGGTGCCCTCGTTTTCCGCGTTGCGGCTGTTCAGCACCCACACCGGAATGTTCTTCTGCACGGCCGGCAGGATGGTCGCGGGATGGAGTACCTTGGCACCGAAGTAGGCGAGCTCCGCGGCCTCTTCAAACGAGATGCTGCGCACCCGCAGGGCATCGGAGCAGATGCGCGGATCGGTTGTCATGATGCCGTCCACATCCGTCCAGATCTCGATCGCGCCCGCATGAAGGCCGCCGCCGACCAGCGCGCCGGTATAGTCTGAGCCGCCGCGGCCCAGCGTGGTGGTCACGCCATTGCACGAGGCGATGAAGCCGCCCATCACGGGAATCTTGCCGCCCTCGATCAAAGGTAAAACCTCCGCGTGGAGCGCACGCTCGATGGCCGCCTCATCCGGCGTGGCCTTGCCGTAATGAGCATCGGTAAGGATGACATCGCGCGCATCGACGTGCGCGCTGGGCAGGCCCTGTTCGGCGAAGGCGGCGCTGACCATCACGCTCGAAAGCCGCTCGCCGTAGCTGACGATGAGATCCGCGGTACGCGCAGTTAACTCGCCCAGGATGGCAATGCCGCGCACCAGCTCATCGAGCGAATCGAAGGCGCGGTGAATGTCCTCGCGAAGCGTCTGCAAGCGTTCACCGCAGGCCAGGCCGTCGGCAGTCTCGAGATGGCGCGCCCGCAGCCGCGAGGCAATCTCCAAGGCGCCTTCACGATCGCCGCGTCCCGCCGATGCGGCGCCCGCACAGGCCAGCAGCTGGTCCGTCACCTTGCTCATCGCGGAGACAATGACCACGGGCGAAAGACCTTTCGCGCGGCGTCCCGCGACAATTCTCGCGGAACGCAGCATGGCCGCCGCATCCTCGACAGAGGTGCCGCCAAACTTCAGCACGACGATGCCCGGACGCGGTGTGCTCACGCGGTCACCGGTTCGGCTGTTTGCGTTTCCGCTTGTGCGCCTGGCGCGGAATGCATCGGCGGAAAACGCTTGAAATCGAATTTCCCGAGCGCCGCGAGGATCTCGGCATTGAGCACCGCCGCACCCGCCGCGCCGCGAATCGTGTTGTGCGAAAGCACGACGAACTTCCAGTCCAGCAGGGAGCATGGACGCAGCCGGCCGACGGTCGCCGCCATGCCGTTGCCACGCATTCGATCCAGACGCGGTTGGGGGCGATCCTGCGCCGGCTCAAACTCCACGGGCTGCACCGGCGCGGTCGGCAGGCGCACACCGAACTGCGACGCCGTTGGGCCAAACGGCTGAAACTCCTGCCACGCAGCGACGATCTGCTCATACGTCGCAGGCGTTTTGAACTTGATCGATATGCACTCCGTGTGGCCGTCCTCCACCGGGACGCGATTGCAGTGCGCGGAAAGCTTTGCCGGCAACGGTTCTACGCTGCGTTCGCCGAGGGTGCCCAGCAGCTTGTTCACCTCTTCTTCGAGCTTTTCTTCTTCGTTCTTGATGAAGGGAATCACGTTGCCGAGAATGTCCAGCGATGCCACGCCGGGATAGCCCGCGCCGCTGACCGCCTGCATCGTTGAAACGAAGAGGCTCTGGATGCCGAAATGCCGCTCCAGCGGCTTTAGCGCTAACGCCAGCCCAATCGCCGAGCAGTTGGGATTGGTCACGATATACCCGCCCGAGCTCTTTCGGGTCGCCTGGATCTCCAGCAGCGCCAAGTGGTCGGCGTTGACCTCGGGGATGACCAGCGGCACATCCGGCGTCATGCGAAAGGCGGAGGAGTTCGAGATCACCGCGCATCCGGCGGCCGCGAACTTCGGCTCCAGCTCCCGCGCAACCCCTGCATCCAGCGCGGCGAAGATGATCCGAGGCACAACGGTTGTAGAGTTCTCCGGCGTGTTCGGCTCGACAACCATCTCCGCGATGCGGTCGGGCAAGGGCGTGTCGAGCTTCCAGGCGCAGGCCTCGGCGTACGGCTTTCCGGCGCTGCGATCGCTCGCCGCTAGCCACGTGATGTTGAACCAGGGGTGATGTGCGAGCAGCTGGATGAAGCGCTGCCCTACCGTTCCGGTTGCGCCAAGGATGCCGACATCCCGTCGTTCCATTTGCTCAGTTTATCGCACAGGCGGGGGATGCCGGCGTAAGGAAGTTGTTAGTCCACGACCTGGACGCGCCGTCTGCGCACCACGCTGGTGCCGCCCCCGCCCCACGCAAAGACCAGCGCGATGGCATGGATCAGGAACCACAGCCCGATCCCCTGATCCTGATAAATCCAGAGCAGGATGAGGATGCGTGGGATGATCGCCGCCACGATGATCTGGATGATGCTCACCGTTGCCGGAATGTACACCGGCACACTGTGCTGCAGCCATGCAACCACAATGCAGACCCGCGGCAGAAACAGCGAAAGCACAAGAAACCACAACGGCAGTGTGTGGGTCACGAGCAGCGTACGAGCATTCATCGGCGCGCCTTATAGAGGGATTTTCGAAGCCCGAAAACTGGTTCTAGTGCATCGTGAAGGTGATGTTCGAGGTCGCCGTTCCGAGCACCGGAACGGTCACCTGCACGTCCTGCTCGCCAAGCTTCTCATGAACCGCGGCCAGCGTATAGGTGCCCGCTGGTAACACATTGATCGCAAATTTGCCGTCCCCATCGGTTACCGCGAAGTAGGGGTTGGGGGCCACATTCAGAAATCCGTTCATCCAGGGGTGGTTGTTGCAGCGAATGGACAGCATCGTCTCCGCCGCATTGAACTGCCGCATCTGCGGCGCGGCTCCAGGTCCCTGCGAGACGTCCATCGCCGGTGCGCCACCCACGCTTACGGTGTGCACGTTGTGCATCGTGGGATCGCTGTTCGTGAAGGCCACCGATCCACCCTGCTGCACCGCGGCCACATGCGGAATGAACCGGCAGCCATGCTGGTCAATATGTACGGGCGGTGCACCGGCCGGAGCAGAAGACGCTGGCAGCCCCGTCTTGATGTATACAAACACGTTCCCGAGCCCACCCTTGTTCACGATGTACTGTTCGGTGAGATTATCGCCCGCCAGCGAACATGCCGGGTCCATCGACATATCGATCGGTACACGTTTGGGCGGTGTGCCCTTGAGGTGAACGACGCCGCCGACATTGCCGGCTGTGGCCGGATTCACGGGCGCTGCCGGCGGGGCGGTAGCGCTTGCGGCTCTGTCGAGTGTTGCGCCGGTCTGGACTGCCTTGTCCGGCTTGCAGCCGGTGAGTGTAAAAGCCAACGCGGCGGCGATAGAGAAAAGGCGATTGCGCGCGGAAATAACGAACATTGGATGAAGCCTCTATGTTTTCTTTCACGCAGCTCTATGTGCTCTACGTTCCTCTGCGCGCTTACCAAAGTGCTCTTGGGTAATATTCTCTGATCTTGACGTCAGCGGTGACCAGCGTTGCATACCCGTTCGCCTTGGCCTGCCCCACGATTAGACGGTCGAAGGCGTCGCGCGTCCACTTCTCGCTGAAGGCGGCTTCGACAACGCGCGGAAAGGGAAGATCGCAAACGCGAATGCCAAGATCGTGTTCCATCTGGAGATGCACGTCCTTGGCGGTGAAGTAGGTACGCCCGATTTCATAGAGATACTCGAGTTCCAGCAGCACCATGGGAGACACAAGAAGGGTGGCATAGTCGAGGGTCTGAAAAGCCGCCGCACTCATATGCTTCAACTCGCCTTCAAGAAGCCATATGAGCACATGGGTGTCGAGATAGGCTGTCACAGCTCAGCCCAATCCTTCTCCCATTCTTTCCTCATCTCGTCATACAACTCTTCGTCGGCGCCTTCGAGAGAGCCGCGAACGATCTTCATCGGTTTGATTCTGCTGAGGCGGCCCTTCGAGTCCTCGTCAGGCTTCAGAGTAAAGCCTTTGTCCTTATGTGTCACATGCACCTCGCCGCCGCTCATGGCCTGCTCCACAAGCTTGAAGAGGTTCCTCCGAAACTGGGTGATGGTGACTTCCATGGGAGGAGTGTAGCAGGTGTACATGCATGGCCGCACAGAACGTACAGCCCCCTCCCGGTCAGCTATAACGCGGCGACTACCGCCTCGCCAAAGGCCTTCGTGCCCGCCGAGCCGCCCACATCGCGGGTCAACGTCTTGCCCTCGGCATAGACCTTCTCGAGCGCTGCCTGCACCTTGTTGGCGGTCTCGGTTTCGTCGAGATGATGCAGCATCAGGATGGCGGATTGCAGCAGGGCCGTGGGGTTGGCCTTATCCTGCCCGGCAATGTCGGGCGCGGAGCCATGCACGGCCTCAAAGATCGCGCTACTCACGCCCAGGTTCGCGCCCGGAACCAGCCCCAGGCCGCCGACAAACGCCGAGCATAGATCGGAGAGGATATCGCCGTAGAGGTTTTCAGTGAGGATCACGTCGTACTGATAGGGGTTCAGCACCAGCTGCATGCAGGTGTTGTCGATGATGTGCTCGGCGTAGGTGATCTCCGGATATTCCGCGGCGACAGCCTTGCAGCACCTCAAAAAGAGTCCATCGGAGAGCTTCATGATGTTGGCCTTGTGAATGGCGTGGACCTTCTTGCGGCCATGCTTGCGCGCGTACTCGAACGCGGCCTTGGCAATACGCAGAGACCCCTGCTGAGTGATGATCTTGATGCTCTGCGCAACCTCGGGCGAGGCCATGTACTCGATGCCGGCGTACAAATCTTCGGTGTTTTCGCGAAAGATCACCAGATCCACGTTGGGGTAGTTGGTCTTCAAGCCCGGCAATGATTTGACCGGGCGGAAGTTGGCATACAGATCGAACTTTTTGCGCAGCTGCACATTAATGGATGAGAAGCCACCGCCGATGGGCGTGGTTACAGGCCCCTTCAGCGCGGCTTTGTCCGCAAGGATCGAGTTCATCAACGCCTGCGGAATGTACTCGCCCGTCTTCGCATAGGCATCCGCGCCAGCATCGAAGCGATGCCAGTCAAAGCTGCAGCCGGTCTGCTTGCCTGCGGCTTCGAGGATCGCAACCACCGCAGCGGTGACCTCCGGGCCGATGCCGTCGCCGGGAATCAAAGTGATGGGGTGGGGGCGGGATTCTGCAGTGGCCTCGGACATGTTTTTTCCTCTTGGGGTAAGTACTGTCTTTACATCAGTGGGGCTGTCTTCTTGAGCCATCAACCGAGTTGTCATCCCGCAGCGTAGCGGAGGGATCTGCTTTCTTAAAGCTGGTGCCGGGTCTTAGCAAAAGCAGATCCCTTCACCCGTTACGGGATGACAACATCTGCATTCAACGCCCGAGCGGTCTGCGTAGCTGTTTGTCTTTGCCGCGCAGCAGACCTTCCAGCTCTTGCTTGAATTCATTGACATCCTTGAAGTCGCGATACACGCTGGCGAAGCGGATATACGCAACGGAATCGATCTCGCGCAGGCGGTTCATGATCAGTTCGCCGATCGCCGCGGTGGGACGTTCGCGCTCGCTGGAATCGATGACGAAAGACTCCACCGCATCCACGATGCCCTGCATCTGCGTAGTCGAGACCTTGCGCTTTTGGCAGGAGAGCAGAAGCCCCTGCAGCACCTTTTGCCGGTCGAACTTCTCGCGCCGGCCGTCCTTTTTTACGACCATGTAGGGGATCTCATCGAGGCGCTCATAGGTGGTGAAGCGCTTGGTGCAGCGCTCGCACTCGCGCCGGCGGCGAATGGAGTCGGCCTCCTTGCTTTCGCGGGAGTCGATGACCTTGTCCTGGGTATGGCCGCAATACGGGCACTTCATGCGTAGTCGATTCTAACAAGCTGTCGCAGTTCAGGCCGGTGCATCTTCGCTCGCCGCCGGTGCAGTGCGGGCCTCGCGCAGGGAAAGACCGCTACTGCGGGCCAAAATCACTCCCAACGGAATGACGCCCAGCGTATTGACACAAAACGTAAGCAAGCCACAGAGCGAGGCGGCCGCCGGCGGAACACCGAAGAAGCCATGCAAGGCCGCGGCCAATGCGGCTACCTGCGTCAGCCAGCCCACAACCGGCAGCTGCAATAAAGACGCACCCATGCTGGTCGCCATCAGCAACAGGATCGACGGCAGCCCCAGTTGCGCGAGCTGAGGCACAGCGGGCAGGCTGTGCGCGGTGAAGAGATAGGACAAGGCAATGCCAAACCAGATGAGCAGCGACCAGGCGAACGCCGCGGCAAACTGCGGGACGGAACGCAGCGTGGAAAAACCGGTCTGCAACTCCAGCAGCCGGTCTGCGATGCCATTCGCCAGCCGTGGACTTCTACTCAAACGCATTCTCAAAGCAGCTGCCATGCGTTGCCCGGAGGCACGGATCAGCAGGCCGAATCCAAGCAAAAAAGCGGTTGCAGCCAAGGCCAGGATGCCCGCGCGCGTGAACGCCTCGTGGTGCGGCATGGCGCGCGGCACAAACAACAGCGTGATGGAAAACAACACGGCGGTCGCGGCCAGATCAAGCGCGCGTTCTACCGAATACACCGCGATCTGCATGGCAACGGGTGTCGCCGTCCGCTTCGCCACAAGGTACGGCCGCGCCAGATCCGCCACACGCCCGAACAGCGCTACCGCGGTGAACCCAACCACCTGGGGCGCCACCAGAATCCGCGCTGCGGGCCTGTTCTCCGGTGGCATCAGCAGCGCCCAGCGAATCGCGCGGATCAGCAGGCCGGCATAGATCGCCAGCAGTCCCAGGCCAAGCTGCGCGAGCGAAATAGAATGCAGGGTCTCGGCAAAACGATGCGGGTGATGGAGGAGGCGCGGCCGTGCCAAGAGGATGCCCACAACCCCAAGCGCCAGCAGCGCGCAAAGTCCAAGCATCCAAAAATGGCGCTGCCTCGAAGATCGATCCCGGGACGAGCGTTGTATGTTGGCCAAAGGGGACAGCTGCATCCTTGATGTGCCTGTCAGCGCGTTTCGTGTGTATTGCGCGCGGTCTGTCCCAGCGCCAGCTTGCGGCGCTTGAACTCGGTCATCACGCGAGCGACATAGGCGCGGGTCTCACGGAAGGGAGGGATGCCATGGTAACGATCCACCGCGGCCGGGCCGGCGTTATAAGCGGCCAGCGCCAGGGCGAGATTGTCGTGATAGCGCGTGAGCAGAAGGTCCAGATACGCTGTGCCGCCCGCCACGTTCTGCTCGGGACGAAATGCGTCGGCGACGCCCATGGCCTGCGCCGTGCCCGGCATCAGCTGCATCAGGCCTTCCGCCCCCACGCGCGAGATGGCCGCCGCACGACCGGCGCTCTCGGCATGGACGATGCTGGCCAGCAACTCCACATCGATGTCATGCAGCGCGCCCGCATGGGTGAGCAGCGAGCGGATGTCCGCCGCAGGGACGGAGGTGGGCTGCACCGGCGCCGGCTTTGGCGGGTCGGGCAGGGTCTCGACTTCGGCAATCGCGGTGATGGGCAGATCAACGTAGTTCCCCGCCGCCACGGGCCCATCCTCCAGGAGGTACAAACGCACGTGGGCGCTATCCAGGGTCTCCTCCTGGGTGCAATCGTAAGAAAACCCATTGTGCAGGTGCACACGCTGCATCGCCCCGGCGCTTGAAACACAAACGGCGGCTCCCACAGCAAGGAGGCTCGCTGCGCGAAGAAGACCTGAGCTGCGAATAAGCCGGGGCACTGCCGTAAAGACTACCAGCAGCGGAAAAGGAAAGCCGTACCTACCGCCATCTGTTTTGCGGACGTTTGTGTCATACGCGAACCGAAGGCCTCCCCATGGGCCGAAGGCCCTTGGTGCGCTGAGCAGGAAGTTCTCGACCTTAAGACTTGTCATCCTGAGCGAAGCGAAGGACCTGCTTTTCGTGTATCGGCGACAATGCTTCATTTGAAATGATGTAAAAGAACTTCAGATTCACCACAGGGGGTCTGGTTTCCCGTAAATCCAGCACATGTCGGCGCCTAAAAAGGTATCAACGACCGGAGCAAAAAGCAGGTCCTTCTACTCTGTTTGGCGCAAAAGCGCCAAATTTCGCTCAGGATGACAAATCAATTTAGGCCACGAACTTGCAGGATACCGCACTACGAGATCGCGGCTTCAATCGCGAAGGCCACGCCGTCCTCGTCATTGGTGAGGCCGATGCTCCAGCCGTGCACCCCGGCCAGTTGCCGCAACTCACCGGGAGCATTGCCCATCAGCACGGCTTGCCCAGCGGCCTTGAGCATGGGCAGATCGTTCCAATTGTCGCCGATGGCGAGCACGTCGGCCATGGTGCAGCCTCGCAGCTTGGCTAGATGCGCTAACCCGGAGGCTTTGGAACAGCCCGCCGGCAGGATATCCAGAATGGCCAGATCACGTTCGGGATACACGGTGCGATGCAGCACAATCTCGCAGCCGGGAAACTCGAGCTCGCCCACGCCGGCCACCGCGGGATGCCGCATCAGCTTTGCTTCGGCGGCTAACATACGATCCACGGTTCCGCAAACCATGGCCTGAATGGGCAGATCGGCCATGGACTCGTCTTCCTCCGCAACGGCGATGGCGGAGCTTGCGGGTTGAACGCCGCGCAAGGCATGCTCCATGCGTTCCACGCGTGCGATGTAGGGTTCATTGATGCGCATCCAGGCGCCGATGCTGGCGTGCAGGGCATCGGTGCTTTCGCATACCAGCGCGCCGCGGCGGTCTTCGCCATCTTCGCCCACGTTATCGAAGGTCAGCACAAAGGTGTCACGAAACTCATCAATCTCGCGGCAAAGCCAGCGCGCTGTCTCCAGAGGCATGTGCGTTCGGTGGATTAGCTTTGCATCAATGGTGCGCGTGACCGTGCCGTTGGAGCTGATCAGTGCGTTGGCACTGCGCAGTTCGAGGTCACGCAGCACCCGCATGGCGTAGGCGTGACGCCGGCCGGTCGCGATCACGATCTCCACATCCTGCCGCTCGGCGCGCAGCAGGGCAGCACGGTTGCGAATGCTGACACGGCCGTCGGAGCCGAGCAGGGTGCCGTCCATATCGATCGCAATCAGGCAGGGACGCATAGGATCAGGCTATAGGACGTGAGCGCCGCTGCCAGGCACCTCTGCGCAGGGGCCAAACCTTTGCCGCACGCATCGGTTACCGAAACCCTTATGCTCCGGCGCAAGCAGTTGACCCTCTATATGCGGATCAGCCGTTTTCGCTACGATGGAAGGAATGCCGAAGATTGCTTACCTTGAATGCGCCCGTTGCGGAAATCGTATCTCCGCTGAGACACCGCAGACCCTCTGCCCGCTCGATGCCGGGACCTTGTATGTCCGGTATGACATGGAGACGCTGAAGCGCACCGCCCGTCGCGAGCATCCAGCGGAGCTCGCCGCGGCCTCGCCTGCCAGCCTCGGCATGTGGCGTTACCGGGAGGTTCTGCCTGACGCCGAGCCGGTTACACTCGGCGAAGGCTGGACGCCGATGCTGCGCTCCAAACGCTATGACGGCCTGTTCATCAAGGAAGAAGGCGCAAACCCGACCGGAACCTTTAAGGCGCGTGGCCTGGGGCTTGCGGTGACGATGGCGAAGCACTACGGTCTGCGCCATCTGGCAGTGCCCTCGGCCGGCAACGCGGCGGGTGCGCTGGCCGCGTACGCTGCCGCGGCAGGCATTGCGGCCCACCTGTTCATGCCGCAGGATGTTCCGTTGGCGAACTACCTGGAGGGCATTGTGTATGGCGCCGATGTAACCATGGTGGACGGCCTGATCTCCGACTGCGCGCGCCTGGTGGGCGAACACATCAAGCGTCAGAAGGAGGCAGGCGTACCCGCCGAGGACGTCTGGTTCGACATCTCCACACTGAAGGAGCCGTTTCGTGTCGAAGGCAAGAAGACCATGGGCTATGAACTGGTTGAACAGCTCGGCTGGCAGTACCCCGACGCGATTTTTTATCCCACCGGCGGCGGTGTCGGCCTGATCGGCATGTGGAAGGCCTTCGAGGAGATGGAGCAGCTTGGCTGGGTGAGCGGCAAACGGCCTCGCATGTATGCGTTGCAGGCCGCAGGCTGCGCGCCGGTGGCCAAAGCCTTTGCCGAAGGCAAGCCGGCCAGCGATTTTTACAACAACGCCGAAACCTTTGCGGCCGGCCTGCGTGTGCCCAAGCCCTATGGCGACAGCATTATCCTGGACATTGTGCGCCAATCAGGGGGCACGGTCGTCAGCTCGGATGACGCGACGATTCTCGCTTCCATTCTGGACTGGGCGAAGCATGAAGGGCTGTTTCTTTCACCAGAGGGCGCAGCCGCCACGGCAGCTTTCGATGCGCTGCGGGCCAGCGGCAACATCAAGCCCGGCGAGCGTGTGGTGCTGTTCAACACCGGCGCAGGGTTGAAATACACAGACACGGTTGCCGAGGCCATGCATCTTCGCCGCCCGGGAACCCTGCCGACGTCGTTGCCGGTGGGCGGCATCATCACGCCCGTGTAGGTCCTGCCCATACTCGGGTGCCCCACCTTCGCGACAGCTCCATTGTCGCTAAGGTGGGTTCGCGCGAGTCGCGGCCGCAATTCGCATAGCAGGGTGCCTGGGCTGGAACCCACCTTAGCCGCGATGAAACCACGGCGAAGGTGGGGCACCCGGTTGTATGTTGCTACGAATAAATTTATTTTCCCGCAAAGCAGGTCTTGCCGCCGACACCTTTGGCGCCGGCTGCCTTTGCGGCGGGCTCAGTCATGTAGCGGCCATGCGCGGTTTTCCCGTAGAAGCGGTCGCCGGGGCAGTGGTACACGCTGGAGTTGGTGTTCACCCAGACCTTGTCCGGGCCGCCGCCGGGAGCTTCCTGCATGGCAGGCTTGGGGCCGCCCTTGGTTGCGGGTGTGGCGGTCTGAGGCGTGGTTGGGGGTGGGGTGGCGTTCGTTTGCGCGGGCAGGGTTGTGGCAAGGGCGAGCAGGGCGGCGGCGGCGAAGGCGATGAATCTCATCGTGGGGCATAGTCTCCAAAGTGTGGCCAAAACGGGTGTTGCGGGTGATCTTAGCAGGCGCTGAAGTCTAATTACACCGTCGTTGGTGTTTCGGATATCTCGGCGGATACCGCAGCCCCTGCTTTTGTGGTCAAGGTCAGCGCCGCGAGCACGATCATCGCTCCGCCCACATAGGCCAGACCACCGAGGTGCTCCTGCAAGATCGTCACTCCCAGCACCGAACCCATCAGCGGCTCGATGTTGAGCAGGACACCGGCCTGCGAGGCCGGAACGCGCGTCATGCCCCAGTTCCAAAGCAGCGTTGTACTGGCCGTGCACAGCAGCCCGCTGCCCGCCAGCGCGGCCCATGCCTTCAGCGAGATGCCGTGCACCGGCGGCAATCCCCAGATCGGCGGAACGCATACGGTGAGCATCAGAAAACCGGCCAGCAGGCCATAGGCCGACACCACCACCGGGCTGTGCTTCACGATGAGCCGCTGGTTGATCAGGATCCAGAACAGCGCGATCACCATCGACACAACGACCAGCAAGTCTCCGGTCAGCGATGGCCCATTGGTTGCGGTTGCATGATGATCGCCGCCGAGTGCGATCAGCCCTGCGCCCGCAGTGGAGACGGCCAGCGCCACCCAGCCGAGCGCCTGCAGCCGCTCCTGCGCAAAGATGACCGCGCCGACCGCCAGGATCACCGGCATGGTGCCCACCATAAGCGAGGCGTGCGAGACCGTGGTCATCGCAAGCCCGCGAAACTGCAGCAGAAACTGCACCGGAATGCCCAGAAACGAGCCCAGCAGCAGCCATCGCCACTCGCGGCGATTCAGCTGCGGCAGATGCGTAAACAGCATCGGCAGAAGGCCCAGCATGGCAAACGCGAAGCGGTAGAAGACCATCGCGCCGACGTTCATCTCCGCCAGCGCAATCTTGCCGAAGAAGAAGCCGCAACCCCAGAAGGCGCTGGCCAGCGCACAGGCGGCAAAGCCCCAGGCGCGGCCCCCTCGCTTCACTACCAGATCCGGCAGTTCTGCGCCGGAACCATGGGCGAGCCCACCTTGCAGCCAAAGGCCGCCGCAAATCCGGGCTGGTTCACGATCGGCCCATTGGCGCGGAAGTGATCGGGCGAGTGTGGATCGGTCAGCACGCGCTCGCGCACTGTCTGTGGCCGCGTATTTTCGCACCAGTTCTGCGCCCAGGCGATGTAAAACCGCTGCGTTCCCGTGTACCCGCTGATCTTCGCATTTACATCCACGCCGTCCTTCTTCGCGCGGTCGAGATAGGCCATGTACGCCAGCAGCAGACCACCGTTATCGGCCGTGTTTTCGCCCAGCGTCAGCTTGCCGTTTACATGTACATCATCCACTGCGATGAAATTGCTGTACTGCTTGTCCAGGCACGAGGTGCGCTCGTCGAAGTTCTTCTTGTCCGCCGGCGTCCACCAGTTATCCAGGTTGCCTTGCCCATTGAACTGCGACCCCTCATCGTCGAACCCGTGCGTGAGTTCGTGGCCGACCACGCCGCCGATATGTCCATAGTTCACGGCGAGATCCGCGTTCGGATCATAAAAAGCGGGTTGCAGAATGCCTGCCGGGAAGTTGATGTTATTCATACTCGGGTCGTAGTACGCGTTGATCGTCGGCGGCGTCATACCCCACTCCAGCCGGTCTACAGGCTTGCCGATCTTGGCGAGTTCGCGGTCGTTTTCAAACGCATCCGCACGCTGTTTATTGCCGAAGGCGTCAGTGGGCGAGATCGTCAGCTTCGAGTAGTCGCGCCAGTGCTCCGGGTAGCCGATCTTGTCCGTAATCGCGTGCAGCTTTTCCTTGGCGCGCACCTTTGTATCGGGGCCCATCCAAGTTAGCGTGTCGATGTCGCGGTCCATGGCGGCCTCGATGTCGTGCACCACCTCGAGCGTCTTGGCCTTGCTGTCCCCCGCAAAATACTGCTGCACGTAGACCTGCCCCAGGGCCTCGCCCAAGGCGCCATCCACGGTCTTCGCGCAACGTTTCCAGCGTGGCTGCTGCTGGGGCTGTCCGCTTAATTGCGTTCCATAGAAGTGGAAGTTCTCCGCGTCATACGCCGTCGGCAGAACGGCGGCGTAGGTGTGCAGCAGGTGATAGCGGAAGTACGCGCGCAGCACCTCGATCTTCGCGGACATCACGGTACTCACCATCACCGGAAAGAACTTGGGTGTCGCCACGTTCAGCGAGCTGACCTCCGGCGAATGAACTGCCTCGAGAAACGGCGCAAACTGCACGCCGTTCAGGCTCGATTCAAAGGCCGCCAGCGCCTGCGGATGGTAGACCGCGGCGGGGTCGCGCATCTCGGTGTTGGTCAGCGAGGCTTCGGCGAGCCTGGTCTCAAAGGCGAGGATGTCCCCGGCGTCTGCAGCCGCCCGCTGCGGGGGCTCGCCGGCCAACGTCAGCATTCTGGTGATGTGCTCGACGTACTGCTGGCGCAGCAGCTTGTCCTTGTCCCCCTGCCGGGTGTAGTAGTCGCGCTCCGGCAGGCCCAGGCCGCCCTGCGAGACCACGGCAATCTGCTTGGTGGAATCCTTGAAGTCCTGCATCTCGCCGTAGCCGAAGAGCACATCGACACCGTAGCGCTGCAATTCGCCGGCAAAGTAGGGAAGGCCCGCCTTGGTGACGCGATCGATCTGGTCCAGCAGCGACTGCGCCGGCGCAAGCCCTTTTGCATCGATCGACGCAGTGTTCATGCAGGCGGCATAGTCGTCGCCGATCTTCCCCTCGTTTGGCGTCCGTCCCGCCGAGTCATTGGCGTACTTGGTCAGAATGCCCTGCAGCCGCTCCGAGTTGACGTTGTAGAGCGTGTAGAACTGATCGACATCGGTCTGGTCCGAGGGAATCGGGTGCTTTGCGGCAAAATTGCCACAGGCGAACTTATAGAAGTCGTTGCAGGGATTTACGGCCGTATTGAGCGCAGACGTATCGAACGCCGGTGCGAGCTGATAATGCGGCATAACGGGCATGGCTGCCGGAGCCGCTGCGGAACCCTGCGCCAGTGCCTGAAGCGGCAACCCAAAAGCCGTCAAAGCCAAAGCCGTATACGTCAGGCCGGCGCGCCGGCAAACACCTTGCATCATGGATCTCACTCCTTCTATTCGCAGCGACGCGGTGGAAGCGGCGGTGTGCCGCTGCGGCGTTCGCCCGCTGTCCCCTGTTTCATCTAAACTAATAGCCTACAAGGAACGGAGCGGGAGGCCAGGCCAAATCTCCATGTCCTTTACATGGCACAATCGCATCGCGTCGCGCGGGTGGAGCACATGCTTGCCTGCGCTGTTGTTGCTGGCGAGCACGCTTGCTGCATCTGCCGCTAAAACCCCGGTCCCGGCGGTGCGCCTGCCGCTCGCGGCATTGGGTTTTCCCGGTTATCCCGTCGCCCTGATGCATGCCGGCGCCTCGATGGCCACCATTCATGTGCTCGACGACAAACATCTGCTCTTCACCTATGGGCTGCGCTCGCTGGTGCCGCGCATCCCGGGCGATGACGCGAACGACCATGATCGTCTCGTCGGCGCGGAGGTGGTCGAGGCGCCTAGCGGGCGGGTCCTCGCCCGCGCCGAGTGGCATCTGCACGACTACGGCCGCTATCTGTGGAGCGTTGGCCGTGGCGTGTTTCTCATGCGCTCCGGCGATGAGCTTTCCGTGTTCGCCCCGCTGCGCGGCCTCGCCTCCGGCACGGCCTTCCAGCGAACCGCCCTGCCGCACCGGCCCGGTCATCCCATGGTCGTGTCCGCCTCGCCGGATGGACAGATCCTCACCGTGGAGCTGCAGAAAAAGTCGGAAGCGGGAGAGGACGAAGGCGACGGGCAGCCCCGGCGAAAGCACACGGTGGTTGAGTTCTATCGACTTGCCGTCCCCGCCAAAGAGGATGAACCCATTGCCTTGCAGGCCGCCGGCGTGATCGGCTCCCCGGAGCTGCTGCGTCTGGCGCTGGATGGCGATGGCTATCTATGGGCAGACGATCTCGAGCGTAATCGCTGGTCCGTCAGCTTCAACGAGTACGAGGGCAAGCCGCAACAGCTCACGGCGGTAAACAGCACCTGTGCTCCCCGCCTGGAGCTGCTGGGCCGCAGCGAGTTCGCGACACTGACCTGCGGCATCTCGGAAGACACGGAGATGCTGACCGCCTACGGCTTCGATGGACACGAAAACTGGGAGGAGCATGTCGGCGCCATGTCCCAACCCCCCGCCTTCGTGACGGCTCCCACGGCAGGCCGCTTCGCGATGAGCCGCCTCGTCGCGTCTAGCGGCGGTTCCGGAATCAATGGACTCGCTGCACCGGAGAGTCTTACCCAGGAGATCCGGGTTTACGGAACGGAGAGCGGCGATCTGCTGCTCAACATCGCCTGCCTGCCTGTGGCGCGCACACCGGAAAACTTCGACCTCTCCGCCGATGGCCGGACCCTGGCCGTTCTGGGCCCCGATTCGATCAACCTGTACAGACTGCCGGAACTCAGCGCGCGTGACCGCAAGGATTTGGCGGATGCTGAGACCATGATGCCTCCGCTGGCGAAAGGGCCTGTGAGTTTGCGGCATATCACGCGCCCGGTCGCCGAAGAAGAGCAGGCCGTCTCCTCCGAGGAGACCACGGCGCCACAACCGCCGGTTCCGGCTGCTACTGCAGCTACCGCCGAAGCGCCTGCGGCTACGCCCTCGCCGGCATCGGCAGAGACAACGAGTGTGTCAGGGGACAGCAACGCCGCGCCGCGGAAGCCGCCAACCCTCTTGGCTCCCGGAGAACAGCCCGAGTACAAAGACCATAACAAGCCGGAATGAACGCTGCTTGCTGCCTTATGAACGCGATCTGAACTATAAAGGGCTGCTTACAAAGCGAACCGTGGAGAATATTCCTAGAACTTATCATCCCGTAACGAAGTGAAGGGATCTGCTTTCCTCAACTGCGGCAACCAAGCCTCAGAAAGCAGATCCCAACGCTACTTCATGACAAGTCCAATTTAACATCTTCGCGGAAACGCTGCTAAGCAGCCTTGGTCGCGAGCGCTTTTACGCGGGCGTTCAGGCGGCCCTTGTAGCGGCTGGCGGTGTTCTTGTGCAGAATACCCTTCTGCACACTCTTGTCGAGGATCGACACCGTGGTGCGATACTGCGTGGCGGCAGCCTCTGCACTGCCGGCGGTGAGTGCCTCGCGCATAGCACGCAGCACGGTGCGCAGCTTGGAACGGTTGGAACGATTTACCGCCGTGCGCGTGACGGTCTGGCGGGCGCGCTTCAGGGACGAGACATGATTTGCCATCTAAACTCTCTTCCTAACCCGATCAATGCGGGGGGACTGTATGCAGCCCGGATGCCGGTGCGGACACAGCAAAGCCGCATCTGCTGCAACATCTAATGGTAGCCCACTTTGTCTTCCAGGGTCAATCGCTTGTCCCTTCATCAGCCATCGGCACCTAAGGTGCAGGCCACGTGAAAACCTACCGTAGAAACTCTTTCTGGTTCGGAGTGCTCTTTTGGCGTTCCGCGCGGACTTGAGAAAGCGAAAAAAAGCGCCCCATAGAAGCAAGGCCGCGACCACTGCGGCTACCAAAACGAAAAGAAGAAGAACTTGGGTTTGGCTCATCGTTCATCCTTTCTGTCGGTTTTTGACCACGCGAAAGGCCCAAGAACATGCTAATCCGATTGAGAACAGGAAAGCCGGTTGTGAAAGCTCAATACGCTGAAGATCCGAAGCCGCCTCCGGCTCGTAAGCCCCGTGAGGCGAGTTTGAGCCCTGTTATCCAGAAATTCTCTTGACCGGTCCGCATCGATGGCGCTACGCTCGCCCCAAGATCGTCACCCATTTGGCATCTTTAGCCAATTCGATGGCAGCACGGCGCGGGACAGGCCACCGGCAGCAACCGGCCGACATGTCCGGAGTTCTCCCGGCGCCATTTCTTCAGTCCCCGAACATCCTGAAGACCCGTCGCCCGCGCAACGGTGTTCACTTTCCCACATCTAAAACTCTGGAACACCCTGACGGAGGTCAGATCCCTCTTTGGTAAAAACATCGCTGCCTCTCACGCCCGGTATCGAGCCGCTTTACGGCACACGCGACGAGAACCTTCGTCTGATGGAAGATAGCCTCGGTGTCCAGATCGACCTTCGATCGGATTCGGTTCGGGTGATGGGTGAGGCGGGCGCCGTGGCCCGCGTGGAAGGCATCTTCGCGGACTTTGAGCACCTGCGCCGAACCGGCGTCCATCCGCACAACGGCGAGCTGAATTCGCTGCTGCGCGTGATCGTCGCTGACCCTACTGTCACCTTGCGCAGCCTGATTGAAAGCGGTAAACAGCGCGCAGCCGGCACCAAGCGGGTGGTTCAGCCGCGAACACCCAACCAACGCAAATATCTCGAAGCCATCGAGAACAACGACATGGTCTTCGGCCTGGGCCCCGCCGGGACCGGCAAAACCTATCTGGCCGTCGCTATGGCCGTCAGCGCGCTGCTGGCGAAGAAGGTCACCCGCATTATCCTCGTCCGTCCGGCGGTTGAGGCCGGTGAACGGCTCGGCTTCCTCCCCGGCTCGCTGCAGGAGAAGGTCGATCCGTACATGCGGCCGCTGTATGACGCGCTCTATGACCTCATCGATCCCGCCAAGGTTGACCGGATGCTCGAAACCGGCGTCATCGAGATCGCGCCGCTGGCGTTCATGCGCGGCCGCACGCTCAACGACGCTTTCATCATCATGGATGAGGCCCAGAACACCACCAACGAGCAGATGAAGATGTTCCTTACCCGGCTCGGCAACGGCTCGCGGGCGGTCATCACCGGCGATCTCACCCAGATCGATCTGCCCAACCCCCGGAAGAGCGGTTTGCTGGAAGCGCTTCGTGTGCTCGAAGGCGTTGAGGGCATTCGCTTCTGCCACTTTGAGGATGTCGACGTTGTGCGCCACGCGCTCGTGCAGCGCATCGTGCAGGCCTACGACCGCCATGTGCGGGCGGAGCAGCTGCCGCTGTCGATGGAAAGCGAGTCGGCGATGCCCTTAGCAGTCGGGCCAGAGGCTGGTGGTGGATCGCGGATCTCGTCGCTGGCCTCCTCGTCCATGACCCCACGGAGCAAGCCGCAGTAAGTGATAGCCGACCTCAGGGGAAGAGCATGATCGCGCTCGAGCCTCCACGGGAGTTCGCCGGCGCAGCCGATCCCTGGCGCGCGCTGGGCCTTTCCCGTGGAGGCCTTACCCGTTTTCTCTCCACTGCCCAAGCGGCAGCCGGGCTGAACGGTGAGGTGGAGGTGCTGCTCGCCGACGATCGCGTGCTGCGCCGCTTGAATCGGGATTTTCGGGGCAAAAACAAGGCCACGGACGTGCTCAGCTTCCCCGCACCGCCCGAACTGACGGGTGTTCATGCGGGCGATCTCGCCATCTCGCTCGAGACTGCGGCGCGCCAAGCAGACGAGCACGGTCATACGCTGCGCGACGAGATTCGCATTCTGTTGCTGCACGGTGTGCTACACCTCGTTGGAATGGATCATGAAACCGATGAAGGCGAGATGGCCGCACGCGAAGGTGCGTTGCGCCGCCGTTTGCGGTTGCCGGCCGGTCTGATTGCGCGCGTCGAGGGGCCCACTTCCACTCGCCATGCTTCGGGACGCGTCGTACAGGCGGCGGCAAAGTCTCGCAGGGAGACGCGTTGAATCTTCTCTACACCATCGGCGTACTGGCGATGCTCGGCCTGATGACGCTCGCGGCGTACGCCGAACGGATGTACATCGAGATGGAACGGTTTCTTTCGCGTGATGCCGGTGAGGCCGTCGAGTTCTGGGAGAACGACGTCGAACCCCGCTTGCGACTGGGCCGCGATTCCGCCGCGATCTCGGCGTGGGTCTTGTCACAGGTAGCCCTTGGCGGGTTGGCGCTGTTGTTTGCCAGCCGCATCGCCTGGAACCAGCCGCATCTTTGGCTGCGGGTTGGCCAGGTCGTGCTGGAGCTGGGGCTGGCGGTGTTGATCTTCGGCCGTCTGCTGCCGCAGTTGCTGTTCACGCGCACGCCCGTGGAATGGATTCGCTGGGTGACGGTGCCGTTGCGCATCCTGCTTCATCTTGTTCTGCCCATCACGCTGCTGATCTCGCTGGTTCTCTCCATCGTCAGCCTCGCTGAACCGGAGACGCCCGATGAGGATCGCCCACAGAACGAGGCCTTCGACGCGTTGCTGGAGGCCGGCGAAGAAGAAGGCATCTTTGAGGAGGGCGATCGCGAGCTGGTGCGCTCGGTCGTGGAGTTTGGCGACATGGTGGTTCGTGAGGTGATGACGCCGCGCCCCGACGTGATCGCGGTGCCTTCCACAATGACCCTCGCTGCGTTTACGGAGGTGGTAAAGCAGTGCAACGTGTCGCGTGTGCCTGTGTACACGGGCTCGCTGGACAACGTGACGGGCATCGCCTTTGCCCGCGACCTGCTGGGTGTGAACGAATCCGACGCCGCCTTCCGCACGACTTCAGGCCTGGCCCGCGAGGCGCATTTCGTGCCGGAAACCAAGAAGGTCAATGAGCTCCTGCGCGAGATGCAGCGGGGCAAGCAGCACATGAGTCTCGTTATCGATGAGTACGGCGGGGTTGCGGGCCTCGTTACCATCGAAGACCTGCTGGAAGCCATCGTCGGTGAGATCGAAGATGAGCACGATACGCCCGAGATCGGCGATGCCCCCGTTGCCGAAGAGGGCGGAACCTTTCTGATCCCCGGCAGCTTCGAGGTAAGCCGGCTGCGCGAGCTCTTTCTGCCCTCGATGGATGACGAAACTTCCTCATCCACGGAGGCCGCGCAGGATGGCACAGACGATGCGCGCGAGCAGTTGCTGCCGCAACTGCTTACCGGTTATGAGGCCACCACGGTGGGCGGTCTGGTGAGCGAGATCGCGGGCCACATCCCACTGCCGGGCGAGGTCGTTGAGGACGGCCCCCTGCGGCTGGAGGTTTTGGCCTCCACGGACCGCCTGGTGGAGCGTGTGCGCGTAGGCCTGCGCGGCGGGCTGAACGCCACGGAGCCGGAGTAAGCTCCCGCAGTGCGGAGCTCATGGTGCGATGATGAAGGGATGGCACTACGCTCCGGATTCGTCTCCATCGTCGGCCGCCCCAACGCGGGCAAGTCGACCCTGCTGAACGCGCTGCTGGGCCAGAAGCTCGCGATCGTTACGCACAAGCCCCAGACCACGCGCACGCGCATTCAGGGTGTGCTCGAACTGCCGCTGCGCAAGAAGTCCAAAACGGACCCGGGCCGGCCCGCAGCGCAGATTGTGATGGTGGATACGCCCGGCGTGCATAAGGGCGAAACCCAGCTGGACCGCCGCATGCTGCAGGAGGTGCAGGATGCGCTGGAGGCTCGCGATGCAGTGCTGTTTATTGTGGATGTAACGCATCGCCTGCCCGGTGCTATACCTGAGCCGGAGCAGGACGAGGAGAACGCGGGCGGCGAACGCAAGGTGCGCACGTTGGGTCAGCACAAGCGCTCGTTGTCCAAGGCCGAAGACGACTTCGCCTTGCAGCTGATCCAGCGCATCGACTGCCCCGTTCTGCTGGTGCTGAACAAGATCGATGCACTCCCCAAAAGCGCTCTGTTGCCCATCATCGCGCATTGGACGGCGTTGCATCCGTTTGCCGAGGTGATTCCCATCTCCGCGCGCAAGAGCGAAAATCTTGAGCTGCTGCTGGATCGCGTGGTCGCGCATCTGCCCGAAGGCCAACGCTATTTTCCCAAGGACCAGCTCACCGATCAGCCGGAGCGCTTTCTCGTTGCCGAGCTCATCCGCGAGAAGATTCTGATGCTCACCGGCGAAGAGGTTCCTTACGCCGCGGCTGTTGTGGTGGAGAGTTTTGAAGAGCCGCCCACGCGCACCAAGGGCAGGGATGGCAAGCTGATCACCCCAGCGAACAAAGGCGTTCGCCGGGGACCCCGCTTGCCGGTGACCAAAATTGCTGCCGCGATCTTCTGCGAGCGCACCGGGCAAAAAGCGATTCTCATTGGCAAACAAGGCTCGATGCTCAAGCGCATCGGCACCACGGCACGCAAGGAGATTGAGGCGGTGCTGGGCACGCGCGTGTTTCTCGAGCTGTTCGTCAAGGTGCGTGAAGACTGGCGCGCCTCGGCGGGCTTCGTCGATGAGCTCGATTGGCGCCGGCAGCTGGAAACCATCGCCGGCAAGCAACAGCTGGCACGCAGCCTTTCCACGCAAGCGGAGGCCCGGGAACTGAAAGAAAACAGCAAGGAAGCGGATTGATCTCCGCATTGTTTCGACGTTGGGGTGTGCAGGCTGTACCGCTCCGCACCGCGAGGCTGCGATTGGTCGCGATCACGCCGGATATGCTCAACGCGGAGACGCTGGACCATGCCGCGCTGGGAAATCTTCTGCAGGCCCAGATCCCCGCTGATTGGCCGGCGGAGCACTGGGAGCCAGCTGTGTGGGCGCACATCCTCGCGCAGTACAGGGCAGCGCCGGGCACCTTCGGCTGGCATCGCTACATGGTCAGCGAAGGTAAGCCGGGCCGGCTCGTCGGCTGTTTAGGCGGTTTCCCCTGCGCAGACGGAGACGTAGAGATCGGCTACTCGGTGGCGGACTCCGCGCAGCGGCAGGGTTATGGCAGTGAGGCCGCCTGTGCGCTGATGACCTGGCTGCTGTGCCGTCCCGAGGTGCGCTCCGTAAGCGCACAGGCCTTCGAGACCGCACCCGGCTCCATCAAGATCATGCAGCGCTGCGGCATGAGCTCTGTCGGTGCGGGCGATCACCCCGGCACGGTGCGTTATCGGCGCTGGCGGGAAGGGATTGCTTGAAAACGCCGGAAACTTGTGTTCGCGGCTTTTTGGGTGTCATTCCCGAAGGGAATCTGCTGTTTTTCAGCTTGCGCGTAGGTCCGTGGAACCCACCTTAGCGACGATGAAGCTGTCGCGAAGGTGGGGCACCCATGATTTGGCTCAATCGTTGAGCTGTATCCCTAACGCCTTCATCTTGCGGTAAAGGTGTGATCGCTCCAGGCCCAGTGACTCTGCCGCGCGGCTGATGTTGCCGTGCGAACGGTCCAGTTCCTTCAGGATGTAGTCACGTTCATACGCCTCGCGCGCCTGCTGCAGCGTGGAGAACTCTTCACGCCCATCGCGGCTGTTGGTGCGGCCTTCCGTTCTCTGCACCAGCATGGGCAGATGCTTTACCTCAATGCGCATAACCTTGGGGTTCAGGATCAGCACACGTTCCATCACGTTGCGCAGCTCGCGCACGTTGCCGGGCCAGTTGTAACCGCGCAGCTGCAGCAGTGCGGATTCGGAGATCTCTACGCGCGGGCGGCCGTACTGCTGTCCGAATTCGCTCAAGAACTCACGCGCCAGCAGCGGAATATCCTCCTTGCGATCGCGCAGCGGCGGCACGAAAAAGGGAATCACATTTAAACGGTAAAAGAGATCCTCGCGAAAGTTGCCGCGAATGATTTCTTCCTCGAGATCCTTGTTCGTTGCCGCAATCACACGAGCGTCCACAAGCACAGGCCGTGAGGCGCCTACCGGATAGAAGCGCTGCTCGTCCAGCGCGCGCAGCACCTTGGCCTGCGTCTTCAGGCTCATGTCGGCGACCTCATCGAGGAACAGTGTGCCCCCATCGGACCGTTCAAAGGTCCCGCGCTTTTCGTTGGGTTGATTGGGACCGCCCGGACCGGCGCCATGGCGATAGCCGAAGAGCTCCGTCTCTATGAAATCCTCAGGAATGGCCGCGCAGTTCAGCTCGACCAAAGGCCTGTCGTGGCGTGCGGATTCAGCATGGATTAACCGTGCGATACGTTCCTTGCCCGTGCCTGATTCGCCGAAGATAAGCACGCGTCCATTCGTTGGGGCCATGAGGCCGATCTGCTGCCGCAGCGCTTTCATCGACATAGATTGGCCTGTAACGGAGCCGGTGGCCGCCAGCTGCTGCACAAACTCGTGATTATCCTCACGCAGCTGATGGGCTTGCAAGGCGTTGCGCAACACCAGCAATGTGCGCTCCAGCGAAAGCGGCTTTTCGAGGAAATCAAATGCTCCGAGTTTTGTGGCGCGTACAGCGGATTCGATGGTGCCATGACCGGAGATCATGATGACCTCGGGAGCGCTGGCGCGGCGGTCGCCGGTGTCGCTGCGCCGGATCTCCGCGAGTACATCCAGCCCGTCGCCATCGGGCAGCCAGATGTCGAGCAACACCGCCTGAAAATCGGCATCATGCAAAAGAACGAGAGCTTCCGCCACGCTCCCTGCGGTGGTCACGCCGTAATCTTCTTCGCGCAAGATGGCCTCAAGCGAGCTGCGGATATCCGCCTCATCGTCGACGATCAAAACGTGATTCACGCCAGCACCCGCTCCTTTCTGCCCGTCTGCGACGGAACCGAATTCGCCGCTGCTTCGTCAATCTCTGAGCCAATCGCGGGAGCCGGCCGCAGCTCAACGAGGAAGCGCGCACCCGAGGGCAGATTCTTCTCTGCGCGTATGCTGCCGCCGTGTTCCTGCACGATCTTCGCCGCAATGGACAGGCCGAGCCCCGTGCCGCGCTGCTTGGTGGAGAAGTAGGGAAGAAACAATCGCTCGCGCATCTCATCCGTAAGCCCCGGCCCGGTGTCGGATACGGTGAGCTCCAGCAGCCCCGATTGTAGAAGCCGCGTTGACACTTCCAGTTCGCGGAGCAGACTCTCGCTCATCGCCTCGGCTGCGTTGTCGATCAGGTTGGAGATGGCGCGCTTCAATGCCTCCGGGTCCGCAAGCACCAGCGGCAGCGCCGTTCCAAGCTGACGCCGCAGACGAATATTTCCGAGGCGCCCCATGAACAAGGCGAGCGAGTTTTCAACGATCGTGTTCAGGTCGGCCGCCCGCGGGTGAGCGGTGGGAAACTCTGCGAGCGCGCCGAACTGATCGACCAGCGAACGCAACGTCTCTACCGATGAGCCGATGATGTCGGTCGAATGCTGAATCACTTCGATGGATCGTGTGGGCAGACCCTTTTCCGCAAAGGTTGGCTGCAGGCGATCGATGTGACGGCGAATGAGTTCAGCATTGAGCGAGATCGGCGTAAGTGGATTCTTAATCTCGTGCGCCACACGCCGCGCCACCTCCTTCCACGCACTCTGTTTTTGCGCGCGCAGCACCTCGGACACGTCCTCCAGCACCAGCACATAGCCCAGATGCTCGCGTGCGGCAACGGGGCCGCGTTCCAGCAGCGCGACCACAGCCGAGACCTGCAGCACACCGGAGTTCGCGGGCAGCTGCAGCTCCGCCGAGGCGGACCCCATGCGATGGCTGCGCTGCATCAATCGTTCGAGCACCTCAATCGCCTCGGTCGGCAGCACCTCCTTCAGCGGAACGCCGACAAAAAGCCGTTCGCCGCCGGGATCGAGCATTTCCGAGAACGCACGATTGACCAGGACGATGCGTCGCTCGGGCGACAACGTGACCAAGCCGGTGGGAATGGTTTCGATGATGGTTTCGAGCTCGGTACGGCGCTGCTCCAATGAAGAGTTCAGTTCACTCAATTGCGCGGCGGAGGCCTCCGCCGCGGAGCGCGCCGATTCAAGATCGGCGGCCATCGCATTGAAGCTGTCGACCAGTTCGCCCAACTCCTCGGTGGCGGACTGCTCGACGCGGCGTGCATAGTCGCCGGCGGCGATCGCCTCCATCGCCTCAGCCAGCGATTCCATGGGCCGCGTCACCTGCTTGGCGGTGTTCAGCGCCAGCCAGCAGCACGCAAACAGAGCGAGAACGGTGATGAGCAACAGCAAACCCGTGTAGAGGCTGCGAATCTGGCGGCGTTCGCGGAAGATGGTCCAGTAGGTCGCGGCTGCCGTACGCAACCGCAGATTGGTAGCCGCGACATCGCTGGGCAGGGGCAGCCCAACGATCACAAGGCCGCCATTCTTCAGGCCGGCCATCGCGAGGCTGTAGTCGACGCCGCTGATGGTGAACAGGGAAGACTCGTTCCGCTGCGCCGCCGCCAGCACGGCGAGGGCGGTGGAGGAGGAGGTTGCGTTAGGTGTTGTAGCGACTGTCTGCGTGGCGGACGGGGGGTAGGTGTCACCCTCCTCGGGGCTGGCTAGCTCTGCACTGGGAGAAGGCGCTGCAAGGGTTGTAGTGGCGTGAGGCAAATGGAATGACGTGACCGGCGCGCCCTCGCGATAGAGCACGGCAAAGCCACCCTGCAAGGTGAGCTCATGTTTCTGCAGGACACGATGGATTGCGGCGATT
Organism: Granulicella sp.; assembly: GCA_965276885.1. Taxonomy (GTDB): domain Bacteria; phylum Acidobacteriota; class Terriglobia; order Terriglobales; family Acidobacteriaceae; genus Granulicella. The sequence goes on from OZ255702.1 coordinate 1,974,596, forward strand.
GTGCCTGCATCGCCAGCGCGCGCATGAGACGGAAGGGGCTTTGCCGCCGCCGGGAGAGCAGGGGAATCCGCGAGCTCTACGGCCATCGTATCGGCCTCGGAGCGCGCGTTCGCGTTGGCATAGCGCGCCAAGGCATTCGCCAGGCTGTCGGCATCGTCGCGAATGGCTGTAACTGGTTGCGAAAACCATCGGTCCACCGCACGGTTCATCAGCAGATAGCTGAACGCGAGCATGAAGACCAGCGGCACCAGCGAGACCAGCACCGCTCCCCACAGCATGCGGGTCCGCAGGCGTGTGCCCAGAACGCGGCTGCGCTGATCGGCGTAGAGCTTCAGCAGGTTGCGAACCAGCACCACCAGTACGCCTACAAACAGCAGAAACGCAACGATGGAGAGCGCGAGAAAGACCAGCGTCTCCATCGGCGACTGCGGATCAAGCAGGCGAAGGTTGAACGCATTCAACGCCGCGAGTGCCAGAAACAGCACCAGCAGACTGACGAGAAGAACAATGACCCAGGCCCGCCGGCTGCTTTTGTCGCCCATGGAAAGCAGTCTACGCCGACGGGTGCCCCACCTTCGCGACGGCTTCCTTGTCGCTAAGGTGGGCTCGGTCTGTCTATCGCAGCACTTCAGTGGCGTCCTGCACCCACCTTAGACGCAAAGAGCCGCGCCGAAGGTGGGGCACCCTGTTTCGTGGGTACCGGTATCTATGGCTACGAAAGCAGGCTGGAGATCGGTGTGAACTCGCGATTCTGGCCCTCGGCCACGGCCTTGTAGGTCAGCTTGCCGTCAACGGTGTTGACGCCCTCGGCGATCCCGGGATCGCTGGCGATCGCCGCTTTCGCACCTATTTTCGCCAACTTCAGCACGTACGGGAAGGTCGCGTTCGTCAGCGCCAGCGTACTGGTGTTGGGCACCGCCGCAGGCATGTTGGTGACGCAGTAGTGCACCACGCCGTCCACCTCGTAGCTGGGGTCGGAGTGCGTTGTGGGCTTGGCGGTCTCGATGCAGCCGCCCTGGTCGATGGCGACGTCCACGATGACAGAGCCTTTCTTCATCCTGCTGACCATGGCGCGCGTGACGATCTTGGGCGCCGCGGCTCCCGGAATCAACACGCCACCGATAACGAGATCGGCTTCACTCACCGCGCGCTCGACGTTGTAGCTGTTCGAGGCAAGCGTAAAGACGCGGCCGGAGAAGATGTCATCCAGTTCGCGGAGGCGGTTCAGATTCAGGTCCACGAGCGTGACCTTGGCGCCCAGACCCAGCGCCATCTTGGCTGCGTTTGTGCCGACGATGCCGCCGCCGATGATGCACACGTTGCCCGGCGGCACACCCGGAACGCCACCCAGCAGCACGCCACGTCCGCCGTGCTCCTTTTCGAGATACGTTGCGCCGATCTGCACCGAAAGCCGCCCCGCCACCTCGGACATGGGCGTGAGCAGCGGCAGCGCGCCGGAGCGGTCGCGCACGGTCTCATACGCAATGCCGGTGACCTTCTTCTGCAGCAGGGTATCGGTAAGTTCAGTGAGCGGCGCGAGGTGCAGATAGGTGAACAGCGTCAGGCCTTCGCGGAAGTGGTAGTACTCTCCCTTGGTGGGTTCCTTCACCTTGACGACCATGTCCGCCAGCCGCCACACGTTGTACGCGTCGCCGACGATCTCCGCGCCTACCGCCTGATAGTCATCATCGGGAAACGACGAGAGGGCTCCCGCATCGTGCTCCACCAGCACCTTGTGCCCTGCCTCTGTGAGTGCCTTTGCGCCCGCGGGCGTCACGCCCACGCGGCTTTCGTGATCCTTTACTTCCTTGGGAACGCCAATGATCATGCCAACTGTTCTCCGGTCCTGGTGTTGATTCTAGCGGTTCGCGGCAGGCACACATTTCATGAGACAGGGTGCTGAACGCCGAAGCCGTACAATAGATCATCCTCGTTGAAATGGGACCAAAACCGCTTCATGTACTCCAAGAGCTTCCAGACGCGTACCGGCCGCGTGAGCAACATGCGGTCCATCTTCTCGCTGTTTTCGAGCGATCTCGCGATCGATCTCGGAACGGCGAACACCCTGGTCTACGCCGCGGGCAAAGGCATCATTGTCAACGAGCCCTCCATTATCGCGGTGAACCGGGTGACGAACGAGGTGGAGGCCGTCGGCAAAGAGGCCAAGGAGATGCTCGGCCGCACGCCGGGCAACATCATCGCCATCAAGCCCATGAAAGACGGTGTGATCGCCGACTTCAAGCACACCGAAAAGATGCTGAACTACTTCATCCAGAAGGCGCATAACCGCAAGATGATGGTGCATCCGCGCATCGTCATCGGCGTTCCCAGCGAGATCACGCAGGTGGAAAAACGCGCCGTCATGGATTCGGCCTATCGGGCGAAGGCATCTGAGGTGCACCTCGTCGAACAGGCGATGGTTGCGGCCATCGGCGCGGGTTTGCCGATTACGGAGCCGGGCGGCAACATGGTTGTCGATATCGGCGGCGGCACTACCGATATCGCCGTGATCTCGCTTGCCGGCATCGTGTATTCGCGCTCGGTGCGCATGGCCGGCAATCAGATGGATGATGCCGTGCAGACCTATCTCAAGCGCAAGTACAACCTGCTGATCGGCGAAAGAACCGCCGAGCAGGTGAAGATCGAGCTTGGTTCGGCCTTCCCACTGGATAAGCCGATCACGATGGAGATCAAGGGCCGCAACCTCATCGAGGGCGTTCCGAAGACCATCACGATTGAAGACTCCGAGATTCGTGAGGCCCTTAGCGAATCGATTGCGACCATCATGAACGCGATTCGCGTGGCGCTCGAACGTACGCCGCCCGAGCTTTCAGCCGATATATCCGATCGCGGCATCGTGCTTACCGGCGGCGGCGCGCTGATCAAAAATCTTGACAAGCGTATCCGTGAGGAGACTGGCCTGCCCGTCTCCATCGCCGATGATCCATTGGCATCCGTCGTGCTCGGCACAGGCAAGATGCTGAGTGACTTCAGGCTGCTGCGCAAGATTTCGATCGATTAACTCCTCGGCGTCACGGCCGTGCAGGTGAAGGCCACTGAAACGATCTGGCCGTTCTTCACCTTGGGGGTGAAGGCGACGGCGTTGGACATCGCAGCCGAAACGGCATGCTCCTCATCGGGGCTGTCCACCGGCAGAATAAATTCTTCAGCGCTTGCGGCCTGCGGGCCGGCGCTCGGCTCGAAACGCCGCACCGTCACGTTGTATCGTTTCAGCATGATTTGCTCCTCACGTCCTTGGCCTTCTTGTACTTTGACGCGAATTTCTGCAAGGGCGCTCAAGCACGGCGCAGCTTCGCCAAGCGCGAACAGCAGATTCCCTTCGGCAATGACAAAACAGCAAATTCCCTGCGGGAACGGCAAAGAGAAGCGATTTGCCTCAATAGCCGTGCAGTGCACGCGTCGTCCACAGCAACGGCTCGCGAATGGGAAAGCTCTCTGCAAGCTCCTCCGGAGGCGGTCCCGCGGGCAGTTGCTGCCAGAGCTCGACATACTCAGGCCGGTCATACGCGCGACCCGCAAACAGCAGCCCGGGCCTGCGCCCCGGCAGATCGCGAAAGTGCGTGGCGTCGGCGATAAAGAGCCAGCGCTCCGGATGCGCTATCACCGGGTAAAGATAAGCCGAGACGATCCTCATCCCCACCCCATCGATAAGTTCATAACTCCATAGCTGATCGAACGGCGAGCTAAGCAACTGGCATGCACCGGCGAGCAGATCGAAGTTGAACAGCGTGTTGCGGTAGGGATTGGGCGTGGCGGCCTCCTGCGGGAATACACCGTCAGAGCGGATCTGATTGCGCAGGGTGGGCGAGCGAAAGCGCTTGCGGCAGGCCTCCAATGCAGGTTCATCAGGGCTGAAGCGAGCAAAGGCGGACGCGATCAGCAGCCATGCCGAGGCGCGATGATCCTTGCTGTCCCGCGCGATCAACGCAGCACGGTTGCTGTTCAACCAATCGTCTGCGGCTTTGATCCACGCGTGTACGGCATCCCACTCTTCCGTGCTTAAAGCGGAGCTGTCCAGCAGAAAAACAAATGCGCGGGCGAGCTCCGCCAACGGCACCAGGTCAACAGAGTCCGCAGGCGTTCCGGTGAACGTTCCGGGCGCGCATCCCGCCGAGTCGAAGCTCGGATCCATGCGCGTCGCGGGGGTGAGCAGCCAGGCGCGGATGTGCTCCGCGGCCCGCACGGCATAGCGCGCCTCCTTGGTTAGCAGAAACGCAGCAGACAGACACGCGACTGTTGCGGAGAATTCGCGCAACGCCCTCGCATCTTCGCGAAACAGTGCAGGCGCGTTGTTCCCGCCCGCTGAGCGTATGTCCGGCTCTGCCTCGGAGAAAAAATCATGCTTGTTTTTTTGTGTCGGAGTGTCGCTGAGTGTAACGACTGAATGCGTGAGCGCAACCTTCGCTTCGGCGAGCACCCGCTCGCGTTCCAGTTGCGCCACGTTGATGTGTGCAAGTGAAGGCGATTGCGCCCGGAGAAGGCTTGCGCCCGCGACTCCGCCTGCAAGGCTTGCGAACTGTCTCCGGTTGCAGCGAAAGAGCGCCATCGCGGGTGAGGGTAGCACGATGCGAGGTGCTCTTGCGCAGAAAACAGTTTGGCTGGCTTAACCGGAGGCCACGATGCCTCTGCACGGCTACGAACGAACAGCAGATCCCTTCGCTGCGCTGCGGGATGACAATTTCAAAAGGAGGACAGCAAAGGAAACACAACAAAAGGAAACACAACAAAGGAAACACAACAAAGAAATGGACTTGGCAGGAAGATAACAAAAGTGACTTGGGATAGAGGCTACGGCGGCGGCAGCTGCGAGCGGTCCCATCCACCGCCAAGCGCCTTGATCAGCATCACTGTGCCATCCATGCGCCGGCGCAGGATATCGATGTCATTGCGTTCATTATTCAACGCGGTCGTCTGCGCCGTGATGACCTGCAGATAGGTATCGACACCGCCGACATAACGGTTGTCAAAGATGCGCTGCGACTCAACAGCGGAGGCGGTCGCGGTGCGTTGTTGCACGGATTCGTCGGAGAGCACACGCAGCGCGACGAGGTTGTCCTCCACCTGCTGCATGGCATCGATCACCGTCTGCTTGTAGACCGCAGCATTCCGGTCGAACTGCGCGAGAGCCTCCTGTTTCACGCCGAGTCGCCGCCCGCCGTCGATAAACGTATACCCCAACCCCGGCCCCAGAGAGTACACGACGCTGGCAGGGCTGAACAGCGACTGCACTGCCGCGCTGCTTTGAAACCCCACAGAGGCACTGAGCAGCAGGGAAGGATAGAACGCAGCCTGCGCAATGCCGATCGCCTCATTGCCCTCCTGGGCGCGGCGTTCCGCCGAAGCGATATCCGGCCTGCGCTCGAGCAGCTGCGACGGAATGCCCGTGGGAACCAGCGGCGGTGTCGTATCTACAGGCAAGGGCGAGAAGGGAACGCTCAACTGCGCAGGCGCCGTGCCGGTAAGGTCGGCGATGGCGTGTTCAAACTGTGCGCGGCTGATGGCAACATCCGATGCGGCAACCTTGGCGGACTCCAACTGCGTCTCGGCTTGCGTTACATCAGACTTCACGGCCACGCCGCCGTTATAGCGGTTCGTCGTGATGCGCAGAGCCTCCTGATACTGAGCCACGGTATCGTTGAGCAGCTTCTGCTGCGCATCCGCCGAGCGCAATTCGAAGTAGTCGATCGCCACTTCGGTCTGCAGCGAAAGCAGAATATTGGCGCGATCGGCCGCGCTGGCCTGTGCCTCTTCTTTTCCTGCAGCAATGTTGCGCCGCACCTGTCCCCAGAGATCGATTTCATAGGTGAGCTGCAATGGAAACTGCACGCTGGAGGCGCCACTGTTGGGCTGCGCCGGATTGAAGTACGGCGTGTTCGGCGTGTAGCGGCCGCCCGTTGTGTAGGGGTTGATGCCGACCGTGGGGAAGCGATCCGCCTGGCGAACACGTATCTCCGCGCGTGCCGCCCGCAGATTGGCATCGGCTTGCCGCAGTGTCTCGTTGGCCTGCTCCACTCTGGGCTCAATCTCGTTCAACTCGGCATCACCGAAGACGGTCCACCAGGCTCCGCGCGGAATGGTGTCCAGCGGCACGGCGTGTGCCCAGTTGCCATTTTCCTTGAAGGCGTCCGGCCCGAGCTCCTTGTATGCCGGCGGTACCGGCGCCGTAGGCACGGTGTACTTCGGTCCCACGTTGCAGCCGGCGAGCACCAGTGCCATTGCGCCTAGCGGCAGCATTTTGTGGAGTGCATTCCTCAGGGCAAACGGTGAGAGCCGCTGTCGAAGCGGAAGTGCTCGGTTCATTGCGCTCCCGCCGCCGTCTGCGCTGTGTTCGACACGTGCACCTGCTGGTCCTCCGCAAGCGAATCGGCCGGATTCAGAATGACCTGATCGCCGGCGCTCAGCCCCGTCGCGATCTCCAGGCTGCTGCCGTTGTCCTTGCCGATGGTGACCGGCTGCAGATGGACGCGGCCGTTATGGACGACGCCGACACGCAAGCCTTCCGCGCGAAACAGCAGTGCATTCGCGGGCACGGACAGCATCTGCCGGGCCTGCGGCAGTTTGAAGTGAACGAAAACATACGCGCCCGGCAGGAGCTTGCTGCCAGTGTTGTTCACGTCAACCTCGACGTTCAAGGTGCGAGAGCCCGGGTCGATGGCACTCGAATTTCGCGCCACGATACCCGTGAAGGACTGCCCTGGATATTCGTCGAGCGTCAGCGTGGCGGTCTCTCCATCATGGATCGCGGGTGCGTAGACCTCGGGCACGGGCACAAACACGCGCAGCTTATTGATCGCGGCGATGCGGAAGAGGTCGCGCGGTTGCGCGCTGCCTGAACCCGCATCGATCAAAGCCCCGATATCGGTATTGCGCGCGGTGACCACGCCGGCAAAGGGGGCGTATACGCGCTCAAACGACTGCAGCTCTCCCAGCCGGCGCACATTGGCCTCGGCTGCCTCCACGGCTGCTTTCCGAGCTGCGGCGCCGCTTACCGCGACGTCGGTCTCCTGCTTGGAGACGGAGTCCTCCTTCAATAGATTCTGATAGCGCTCGCTGGTTGTGTTGGCCAGGTTCAAATCGGCCTGTGCGCTCTTCAGGTTGGCCTGCGACACCTGCAGCTGCTCATCGACCTCAGGCGTCTCGATGATCGCCATCAACTGACCCTGATGCACCTGCTGGCCAATATCCACAAGAAAGTTCTTCAGGTAGCCGTTGGTGCGAGCGTAGATGGGTGTGTCATTGAAGGCCTGCGTGTTGCCGGGCAGTGCGATCTCCGCGGCGGAGCCGGTCACCGTGGGATGAACTACGTTGACGCTCAGAATGGCGTCGCGGGTCGTCGCCTGTTCGAGGTGATGCTCCGCGACCGAACGCGAAACGATGCCCATCGCGATGCCCACGATCAGCAGCAATACGACCACCGCCAATGCGATCCAGAGGACGGCGTAGTTGCGGCGAGGCGCGGACAGGGCGTGCGCGGGGTCAGGATGCGGCGACGCGTGCAAGGTGCGGATGCCCTCGCCTGCGTCAAGCGAGGGTGTGGTCATTTCCGTGTTGGTATCAATCGCCATGGTTTCAATAAAGGTGCAGGGAACAGGGTGCTGCAGCAAAAAAGCTATGCAATCGCGTGATCCGCCAAAGAGCTTTCGGCGACACCCGTGGGCATTTCGCGCGGAGCGCCGCGGCGGCCATGAAAAAGCGCAAAAACGGTCGGAACAAAGACCAGAGTAGCAACGGTCGCAAACAGCAGGCCGCCGATCACAGCGCGTCCTAGCGGCGCATTTTGCTCGCCGCCCTCGCCCAGTCCCAACGCCATTGGCACCATGCCGATGATCATTGCCAACGCGGTCATCGCGACGGGACGGAAGCGTGTAGCGCCCGCTTCCACCGCGGACTTCAGCGCGTCGCCTGTATCGGCGAGCCTGTCCTTCGCAAAGGACACTACAAGAATCGAGTTTGACGTCGCCACGCCCATGCACATGATCGATCCCATCAGCGCCGGAACGGACAACGTGGTGTGCGTGAAGAACAGAAAGAGCACAATGCCGGCCAGCGCCGCTGGAAGTGCCGTGATGATGATGAATGGATCCAGCCAGGACTGGAAGTTCACCACAATCAGCAGATAAATCAGCACGATAGAAAACACCAAGCCGAACAGAAGACCGGTGTATGAGCTGCGCATCGCTGTAATCTGGCCGCGCATCTGCACAAAGTTGCCGCGGCTCAATGCGCCCTGGTTGCGATCGATGATGTGCTGCACGTCCGTTGCCGCCGCGCCTAGATCGCGGTCCTGCACGCTCGCATAGACGTCCAGCGTGCGGCGGATATTGTAATGCTGCACCACCGGCATCTCCGCCGAACGAGAGATAGAGGCCACATCCGCGAGGATCTCCGGCGTCTGCGCCCCCGGAGCAGTGATCGGAATATTCTCCAGCGACTGCAGCGAGTTGATCTGGTACTGCGGCGTTTCCGCGACGATGTTGTATTGGACCCCGTTCTTCGTGTTCAAAAAGAATTGCGGCGTGAGCTGCGTGGAGCCCGAAAGAATATTCAGCACGGAGGTGCCGATATCGCGCTCGCTGTAGCCGCCCTGCTGTGCCTTGGTGCGGTCCACCGTGAGATTCAGCACGGGGTAATCATCCGGCTCCTGCAGGCGGATATCCACCAGCCCCGGGACGTGCCGCATCTCCGCCAGTATCTTATCGGCGACCTTGCGGTTGCCCGCATCATCGCGGCCATCGATTTGCACATCCAGAGGCGCGGGCAGGCCGAAGTTCAGGATCTGCGTGACGATGTCGGAGGGCAGAAAATAAAACGTCGTTCCGGGGAACTGCCGCGGCAGCCGCTCACGCAACTCGCGCACATAGTTGGCCGTGGGGCTGTGATTCTCCTTCAGGGAGACCATGATGTCGCCGTCCGCCGCTCCAAAAAGACCGCTGGTGGCATGCTGGGTGTTCAGCGTGGAGTACGGCAGGCCGATGTTGTCGAGAATATTGTCCATCTGGGCCGGGGGAACGACCGTGCGAATGCTGTTCTCGACCTGATCGCAAAGCCTTGCGGTCTCCTCGATGCGGGTGCCCGTTTTGGCGCGCACATGCAGGATGAACGATCCGTTATCCGTGGCAGGAAAGAAGTTTTGTCCGAGAAATGGAAGCAGCAGCATGGCCAGAAGACAGCAGCCGAGGAAGGCGGGAATAAACAGCTTGCGGGCGTTCACAAGCCGCTCGAGCATGGAAGCGTAGTTGGAGCGAACGCTCTCAAAGATGCGCTCAAACCCGCGCTGAAAACGGGCCAGCGGATTGCGCGAAAGTGGCGCATGGTGGTCCACCGGCTTCAACAGGTAGAGCGCCATGGTCGGAACCAGGGTGCGCGAAAACATATACGACGCCAGCATGGCGAACACGACGGCTTCTGCAAGCGGAACGAACAGGTAGCGTGAAACGCCGGCCAGAAAAAACATCGGCAGAAACACGATGCAGATGCATAGCGTGGAAACCAGCGCGGGGATGGCGATCTGCGCGGCGCCGGCGAGGATGGCATCGCGGACGCCATAGCCCTCTTCGAGGTAGCGGTTGGTGTTCTCGATCTCCACGGTGGCGTCGTCCACGAGGATGCCGACCGCGAGCGCAAGACCGCCCAGGGTCATGATGTTGATGGTCTGGCCGAGCAGGCTGAGAATGATGATCGAGGTCAGGATCGACAGCGGAATCGAGACGGCAATGATCAGCGTCGATCGCCATGAGGCCAGAAACAGCAGGATCATCAGCCCGGTAAGGCAGGCGGCGATCACGCCCTCACGCACCACGCCGTTGATCGAGCCGCGCACAAAGGTCGCCTGGTTGCCGATCGGGGTGATCTTCAGGTCTGTGGGCAGGCCCGACTTCACGCGCGGCAGAAGATCGAGAACGCCTTTGACCACGTCCAGGGTAGATGCCGTGCCGGACTTCAAAATGGAGATCAGAACGCCGCGATGGCCGTCCTGGCGAACGATGTTGGTTTGCGGAATGAAGCCGTCGGTGACGGAAGCAACATCGCGCAGATACACCACCGCGCCGTTCACCTGCCGGATGGGCAGGTTATCCAGCCCCTGCACCGTCGTGGGTGTGCTGTTCAGGCGAACGTCGTACTCGGTGGCCCCGATCTTGGCCGTGCCTCCTGGTTCGACCACGTTTTGCGCGGCGACGGCATTCAACACATCGACCGGGGACAGGTGCTTGGCCTGCAGCTGCCGCGGGTCGAGGTTGATCATGATCGAGCGCTGTTTGCCGCCGTACACATTGGGGATGACGATGCCGGGAATAGTCACCAGCGGCGGCCGGACAAAATTCAGGCCATAGTCATTGAGCTGCTGCTCGTTGAGGTGCCGGCCGGAGAGTCCCAGCTGCAGAATGGGTACGCTGGAGGCCGAAAAGTTGATGATCTGCGGCGGCAAAATGCCGGGCGGCAGCTGCCGCAGCATGTACTCGGAGACCGCCGAGACCTGTGCGTTTGCGGTGTCCAGCGAGGCGCCCTGCTGCAGGTAGACCTTGATGATGGCTTCGCCGTTCAGCGTCGTCGATTCGGTATGCTCCACGTTGTCGACCAGCGTGGTGATGGCCTTTTCATAGGGGGTCGTGAGCCGGCCTTCGAGCTCTTCCGGGCTTAGCCCGGTGTACTGCCAGGCGATCGACACCACCGGGATGTTGATCGAAGGGAAGATGTCTGTCGGTGTGCGCAGAATCACCACGGGCGCGGCGATCAGGATAAGGATCGACAGCACGACAAAGGTATAAGGCCGGTTGAGCGCCAGCCGGACGATCCACATAAGGGCACGCTCTCCGCGACGAACAGACGTCTCACTCAAGTAGACAGCAAAGCGAGCGGCTTTGGCTCACAGTTCTTTCCGGTGGCAGCTATCGGCCCTGCCGATAGAATGGGGTATGGAGCTGCGCCATCTGCGATACTTCACCGCTGTAGCCGAGCTGGGCAGCTTTACTGCCGCGGCTCGCCGGCTGCGTGTCGCGCAGTCGTCGGTGAGCGAGCAGATTGCCGATCTGGAGCACGAACTGGGCGGTGCGCTGCTAGACCGGACCGGCCGGCAGACGCGCCTGACGCCCATGGGTAGCGTGTTTGTCGAGGAGGCGCGCAAGACCCTGGCGGCGGCCGAGCATGCGGTCGAGGTCACGCAGCGCTCCATGCGCGGCGAAACGGGAACGCTTTCCATCGGATTCTTTATGGGCGGGATGGGCAGCTTCTTTCCGCGGCTGATCCGTGAATACCGCCGCCGTCATCCCGGTATCCGGCTTTCACTGCTGGAGATGCCGGCGGTTCAGCAGGTGCAGGCGCTGGAGCAGGGCAGGCTGGACGTTGCGCTCACGCGGCCGCCGGACGCCGCCGCGGAGCGAATTCTCAAGTCCGAGCTCCTGTTTCGCGATCCGGTCATGGTGGCCGTTCGCCCGGACCACCGCTTCGCCGGCAGAGCGGTGCGTGTAAGCGAACTGGGCGAAGAGCGGCTGGTGCTGGCGGACCGGGCAGCCAATACGCTGCTCTTCGATTCGGTGCTGTCGCTGTGCGCCGCCGAAGGGCTTGCTCCCACCATCGCCAACACCTCCACGACGTGGCCGGGCGTGCTCACTTTGGTGGAGGCCGGAGAGGGCGTGGCCTTGGTGCCGGCGGGCATACGATCGCTGCGCAGGCGGGGCATGGCTTTTTGCAGGCTCGCGCCGGAGACATTGTTTCTTGGGGTCTCCGTGGCCTGGAACCCGCGTCACGTCGGCCCTGCCCTCCAGTCCTTTCTGCAGCTGCTGCGCGAGAACAAGGAACGCATACAACGCAGCGGCGGTGATTGACGGCCGGTGGAGCGCCGCGGTGCACAACCTTCCCGCTGCAGTCAGGCGTCTACGAAGGAGACAGAACGGCACGCCAGGTCAAGACCAACCACAAAGGGGAGCATATGAACGCCTCGGATATTCTCGTAGAAAAACTCATCGCCTGGGGCGTGGACACGATCTTCGGCCTGCCCGGGGATGGCATCAACGGCGTGATGGAATCCTTGCGCAAGGCGCAGGACAAGATTCGATTTATTCATGTGCGGCATGAGGAATCAGCGGCGTTTATGGCGTGTGCATACGCTAAATTCACGGGCAAACTGGGTGTCTGTCTGGCAACGTCCGGCCCCGGTGGCATTCATCTGCTGAATGGGCTTTATGACGCCAAGATGGATCAGGCGCCTGTGCTCGCGATTACGGGCATGCAGTTCCGCGATCTGACCGGCTCGTTCGGGCAGCAGGACGTGCAGCTCGACAAGCTGTTCATGGATGTCTCCTGCTACAACGAGCGCATCATGAATGCGCCGCACATGGCCCCTACGATCGATCTGGCAATTCGTTCGGCGATCGAAAAGCGGCAGGTCGCGCACATCACCATTCCGATCGACGTGCAGCTCGAGGAACTCAGCAGCAAGGATCGCTCCGAGCGCAATCTGAAGGGTCACACCAATACCGTCATGTCGGTCACCGGCAATGATCCACGGACGGAAGACCTGAAGGCCGCGGCTGCGGTGCTCAACGCGGGCAAGCGCATCGCGATCATGGCGGGACAAGGTGCGCTGGATGCCGGAGACGAACTCATTCAGCTGGCCGAGGTGCTGGGCGCCCCGATTGTGAAGCCGCTGCTAGGCAAAGGCTGTGTGCCGGACGATTCGCCGTACACCACCGGTGGCATCGGCCTGCTGGGCACGGAGCCATCGCAGAATGTGCTCGAAAACTGCGACACGCTGATCATGATCGGCACCTCCTACCCCTACATGGAATTCATGCCTAAGCCTGGCGATGCGCGTTGCGTGCAGATCGACTCCAATGCGCAGCGCATTGGTTTGCGCTATCCCGTAGAGGTCGGACTTGTGGGCGACTCGAAGACGAGCATCAAGGCTCTGCTGCCACTGCTTAAGCGCAACGGATACCGCCGCTTCCTTGAGCGCGCGCAGAAGGAGATGAAGTCATGGAACGCGAATCTTGAAAAAGAGGGGAGCGTCATGACTAAGCCCATGAAGCCGCAGGTGGTGGGCTGGCAATTGAGCAAGCACGTGAAGGAGAACGCGATTCTGGTCTCCGACTCCGGCACCAACACCACCGTGTGGGCGCGTTACATGATGGCCAAGCAAGGGCAGATGCACTCCTGTTCCGGCAACCTGGCCACCATGGCCTGCGGCATGCCGTATGCCATCGCGGCGCAGGTGGCCTTTCCTGACCGGCAGGTCATCGGGGTTGTCGGCGACGGCGGCTTCACCATGTTGATGGGCGAGATCATCACGGCCGTAGCCTACAAACTGCCAATTAAATTAGTGATCATTAAGAACAACACGCTCGGCCAGATCAAGTGGGAGCAGATGGTCTTCGAGGGCAACCCTGAATATCAGTGCGAGCTGCTGCCCATCGATTTTGTCGCATTGGCGAAGGCGGTTGGCGCTTCAGGCGTACGTATTGACGATCCAAAGACAGCGAGTGAGCAATTCAAGCAGGCGCTTGCTATGCCGGGACCCGTGATCATCGAAGCCGAGGTCGACCCTTATACCGCGATGCTGCCGTCGAAGATCACGGCTAAGCAGGCCGAAAAGTTCTCGGAGGCGCTGCTGCGCGGAGAACCGCATCGTATTCGCATCGCGCTCACAGCCGCATCGGACACGGTGCGTCAAATCGTGTAGTTGCTCATAGACGCCCAGACGAATTGGGCGTTTCCTTTTTCATGCAATATCGCAAGGCGAGGCGATGAGCAGCAACGCGAAGATCACGGCAGGCAAAGCCACAGCGTATAGGGTGCCGACGGATGCTCCCGAATCCGATGGCACCTTTGCGTGGAACAGCACTACGCTGGTGCTCGTTGAACTCGAAGCAGGCGATGCGAGAGGCGTGGGGTATACCTATTCGCATGAGACAGCAGCACCGTTGGCTCGCGACCTGATGAAGCACGTTGTTGGTTGCGATCCACAGGATACAAATACGATCTTTTCGGCGATGCGCAAATCGCAGCGCAACTACGGTCGTGAGGGTGTCGCAGCGACGGCACTCTCCGCCGTGGACATGGCGGTATGGGATTTAAAGGCGAAACTGTTCGGACAGCCGCTGTGCAAGCTGCTAGGGCAGGTGCGAGACAGTGCCCCGGTGTACGGCTCCGGCGGATTCACCTCCTACGACGATGCGCAGCTCACGGCGCAGCTGGGTGGCTGGGTTGCCGATGGCATCCCGCGCGTGAAGATGAAGATCGGGACGCATTCGGAGGATGACCTGCGTCGCGTAGGCGTGGCGAGGAAAGCAATTGGCGGTAAGACAGAACTTTTTGTGGATGCAAATGGCGCCTACGCTCGCAAGCAGGCTCTGGACTTCGCGCATAGATTCAAGAGCGAGTACAACGTGATCTGGTTTGAAGAGCCGGTAAGCTCGGACGATCTGGCTGGCTTGCATCTTCTTCGCGACGGAGGACCGGCGGGCATGGATATTGCCGCCGGTGAGTATGGCTGGACCGCGATGTACCTGAAAACCATGATGGATGCGGAAGCCGTCGACGTGATTCAAGCCGATGCCACGCGTTGCGGCGGCGTTACAGGATTTATGGATGCTGTCGCGATCGCCGATGCGCACCCCCTGCCCATCTCCGCGCATTGCGGACCTTCAATCCACATGCATCTCGCGTGTGCCGCCCGGCCTCTGCGGCATGTGGAGTACTTCCACGATCATGCGCGCATTGAAGATATGCTGTTCGACGGATTCTGCAAGCCAGTGCAGGGTGAGATGCATCCTGACCTTTCCCGCCCCGGCCTGGGGCTCGAGTTCAAACACGCCGACGCGGAGCGGTATCGCCAGAATTTATGAGCCAAGAACTATGATCTATGACCTGAGTCAGCCGCACTTCAACGGCGCACCCCAATTTCCTAAACAGCCGCCCAACTCCGTGGAATACCAGCAGCTCGCGATCGTGGAAGGCGCCACGGTGGAGCGCTGCACGTTCATGACGCACTCGGGCTCACACGTGGACGCGCCGTTTCATTACAAGCCGGAGATGCCGACGATCAGCGAGCTGCCGATTTCGCATTTCCTCGGCCGCTGTGTTGCGTTGGATATGCGGGGCTTCGAGCCCGAGCAAGGCATGACCGCCGACGATCTGCGCAAGCATGAGAAGCTCATCACACCCGGCATCTTTGTGCTGCTGAAGACAGGCTGGGGCGACAAGCGCGCCAACACAAAAGACTTCGTCACCGCATGGCCATATATGACCGGCGATGGAGCGAAGTATCTGTTGGAATGCGGCGTAAAAGGCATGGGCCTGGATGGGCTTTCGACGGGCGGATACCCGGGAACGGATGCGGAGTCGGATGCGCACCTGGTGCTGCTTGGAGCGAATAAACTGCTCTTGGAAGACATTCACATTCCCGATGAGCTGCTGGATGGTAAAGAGCGCTTCTTTGCCTGCCTGCCGATCCTGATCGCGAACGCAGGCGGCGCCTGGGTGCGCGCCATTGTTTGGGACAAGGGCGATCTGGAGAGTGAAACTCCCGTGCCCGAGTACAAGGCCATGATTCCAGAAAGCGTGTCGGCGCAAATTGAATTAATGCGGAGCCCGCGATGACCGAGCTCCCACTTCGGGACACCTCACCCAAGGCGTTGGCGGCAGCTCTGCCCCAGCCCTTGCGTGGGCCTGCGGAGCTCATCATCGAGCATATTCAAAAGGGTGCGTTTCAGCGCTCGATGGCGTTGCTCGCTGCCGGTTCCAGCTTCGTATCCATGCTGGAGGTCGGGTACGAGCACTATCTCGGCAGCTACTCGAACCCGGTGATGTATACGCCGGTGGCCTTGTCAGGATTGCTTTCCATTGCCGGCGTAGCTGGTTTTTTCAGTAGGCGGATGGCGCAGACGTTTTTGCGGTATACAAGCTACGCCACAATTGTCGATGGCCTGGTAGGTTTTGGTTTTCACATCCGCGGCGTGGCGCGCAAGCCCGGCGGGTGGCGTATGCCCGTCGTGAATATCGTGATGGGGCCGCCGTTGTTTGCGCCGCTTTTATTCGCCACGGCGGCATATCTCGGGATGATTGCCTCTTATCTCCAGCGCGAGGAAGATCTCGGGGTTCATCCGAAAGTCATCGAGATGAGCACACGGCTGCGCAAGCCGGATTTCCGCGACGATATTCGCGTCGGCCGCTTTCAGAAGCATCTTTGCGTGGTTACAGCGGTGGGTACACTCGCCGCTGGAGCGGAGAGCTGGTACTCGCATTACAAGGACAATTTCAGCTCGCGCGTGCAGTATTCTCCGCTCCTGCTCACACCGGTACTTACAGGCGCAGCGTTGCTTTCGCTGAAGAGTGAGCGTGCCGCGAATACTTTGCTTCCCATCGCATCGGCAGCAGCCATCGCTAACGGGTTAGTGGGAACGGGATTTCACATCCGCGGTATTTTGCGAAGGCCGGGCGGCACTAAAAAGCCGCTCTACAACATCATTTATGGGCCGCCGATCTTTGCGCCGATGCTCTTCGCCGCGTGCGGCCTGTTGGGAATGATGGCGTACCTGATGCGGCGAGAGAGGCGGTAGCGTATGGCCGAAAAAGTGGTAGAAACGGCGAGGCGTGAGCCGTTAACTAATCCCCTGACCGGTGCGGCGATGTCGCCGCGCGACCAGCCCGGCTACTACCCCGGGTTCAGCACCATGAGCCAACAAAAGTATTGGGACGCGGCCACGCGAAAGGTAATCACCGACCGCCTTACGAATACGCCACCGATCCGGTTCTTCACTCCTCAGGAGGCGAATACCATGTATGCGGTGGTCGATCGTATTCTCCCGCAGGAGGATCGCACGCCGGCTCGCCGCATCCCCCTTCTTCCCGGCATCGATGAACGCCTCCACGTGAATCGCATCGAGGGTTACCGCTACGAAGACATGCCCTCCGATCAGGAGGCGTACCGTATCGGTGCGCGCGTTTTTGAACAGATGGCGCAGACGCTGCACGGGAGCGCCTTCGAGGATTTAGGCATACGCGAGCAGGAGGAGATTCTCAAGTCCATTCACGACGCCAAACCCACAGCTGCGCAGGAGGACTGGAGCAAGATGAATATCGAGCGCTTCTGGAGCCTGCTCGTCTCGGACGTTTGCTCGGTGTACTACGCACACCCTTGGGCGTGGGATGAGATCGGTTTTGGCGGACCGGCATACCCGCGCGGATACATGCGGCTCGAAGAAGGTGAGCCGGAACCGTGGGAGGTGGATGAGCAGCGCTACCCGTGGGCGCCCCCTGCGGACACGATTTCGAATGCGGAAGAAAAGATGGGTTCCGGCAAGGAACATGACACGCCACACGGAGAAGGGGGAACCCATTGAGCCTGTTCAACAACCGTAAGCCGGCGTGCCACTCTCCGATCGGTGGCGAGTTCGAGGCGCCGAAAGACGACAAGCACTGGCTCGGGCCCATGCAGCACATCAAGGTGCCGCCGCGCCGCCATAAAGACACAGACCTGATCGACTTCGCCATTGTGGGCGTAGGCTCGGCCGGTGGTGTGCTGTTGCAGCGTTTGGCGCGTGCTGGATTCAAGGTGGTGGGCTTTGAAGCCGGGCCTTTTTGGGATACGGAACGGCAGTGGGTCTCTGACGAAGCAGGATCGCACCAGCTCTATTGGAACGATCTCCGCATCACCGGTGGAGAGCACCCCTTGGCGCTCGGTTCCAACAACAGCGGCAAGGGCGTTGGTGGCGGCTCCGTGCACTGGGCGTCGTTTGTACCGCGGTTCCATCCCTCTGACTTCGAGGTGTATACCCAGGATGGCGTAGGGGCTGACTGGCCGATCGACTACCCCGAAATTGAGCCGTACTACGAATTGTTGGAGCAGGAGATGCCTGTTGCGGGTCCGGCATATTATCCGTGGGGCAAACCCCATGGGCATCCGTACGCGCCGCATCCCATGGGTGGCGTGGGTGACGTGCTCATCAAGGGCTGCACGGCTTTAGGCATACCCGTAAGCGCGGGTGGCCCCGTGGCAATACTTTCTGCGTCACACGGAGATCGTCCGCACTGCATCTATCGCGGTTTTTGCATTCAGGGCTGCAAGGTAGGCGCGAAGGCCTCCACGCTGGTAACGCATGTGCCGGATGCGCTGAAGAACGGCGCCGAGATACGCGATAACTGCATGGTTTCGCGCGTGTCCATGGGCAAGGATGGCCGCGCGGATGGCGTTGTTTACTTCGACGCGGATGGAAACGAGCACTTTCAGCGTGCCCGTGTTGTGCTGGTGTGTGGCTATGCCATTGAGACGCCGCGGCTGCTGTTGAACTCCGCCTGTCCGGGGCATGAAAATGGCTTGGCTAACTCTTCGGGCACTGTGGGCAAGTACCTGATGGCGCAGGCGGGCAATGTCATTCTTGGCCGTTTTGAAGAGCTGGTGCGCATGTACAAGGCGCCGCCGGCCCATGCATTGACCGAAGAGTTTTATGAAACCGATCCCAAGCGTGATTTCGCCCGTGGCTTCGCCATTCAAACCGTAGGGCCGCTGCCGATCGCTTTCGCGAAACAGATGATGGCGGCAAAGGGTTTGTGGGGTTGGGGAATGCGCCGCAACATGATGGAGTACAACCACTGGGCCGGGCTCGGGCTGCTGGGAGAGATTCTGCCGGCGAAGAACAACTCCGTGACCCTCGCTGACGGTAAGCAGGGGCGCTTCGATGCGCGCGACCGCTTCGGGCTGCCCGTGGCACAGGTCACCTTTACGCTGGGGGAGAACGACAAGAAACTCATTGAGTTCGGCAAGAACAAGACCATCGAGGTCATGCAGGCTGCCGGTGCGTTAGAGGTTGTCCAGGAGGCCCGTTATGCTCACCTCGTGGGCGGCGCACGTATGAGCGCCTCAGCAGAGCATGGAGTGTGTGACAAGTTCGGCCGCACCTGGGATGTGCCGAACCTCTTCATCATGGATGGCTCGGTGATGCCGACGCAGGGCTCGGCCAATCCGGGGCTGACCATCCAGGCGCTGGCTGCGCGAACGGCGGATTACCTCATCTCGCAAAGCGAGGCGATTTTTACGGGGAATAAACGGGATATGACCGCTCCGCCGGTACGGAAGACGCTTTCCCCGCCGGGCACCTTTCGCCACGGGGCTCCGCACCTGCGGTGAAGCAAGCCGCGACCGGACTTTTACGGCGTTTTGACAAGTCACGGTAGGATAGTCCACGGTGCGTTCCCCGCGCCTAGGACACGTAAGGCATGCGTTTTGCTGACATTCTGATAGGGAAGCCGCTCGCGACCAGCGATGCCGCCCATGAACACATTGGTGTAGCCGCAGGAATTCCGATCTTTGGGCTCGATGGCCTCACCAGCGCGGCGTACGGGCCCGAACAGGCGATGGTGCTGCTGATTCCGCTCGGCGTAGCCGGGGTGCGAATGCACCTGATGCCGATCTTCGCCGCCATTCTCACGCTGCTGGTCATCCTGTACTTCAGCTACCGCCAGACGATCGAGGCTTACCCGAACGGCGGCGGGTCCTTCACGGTTGCGAGCGAGAATCTTGGCGACAATGCGGGGCTGCTGGCCGCGGCGGCGCTGATGATCGATTACATCCTCACCGCGGCGGTCGGCATCTCCGGAGGCGCGACGGCTCTGGTGAGCGCGTTTCCGAAGCTTCACCCCCATCAGGTCGCGCTTTGCCTGTTGATTCTGCTGATCATCGTGGTGGTGAACCTGCGCGGCGTGAAGGAATCAGGGTCCGTTTTCATGCTGCCGACGTTTCTTTTCGTCGGAACCCTGATGGCGACGGTGGTAGTGGGTATTTACCATGCCCTTCTGGCGCACGGCCATCCGGCGGCGGTAACGGCGCCTCCCCCGCCCATTCCCGCCACGATGCAGTACCTTACGATCTGGCTTCTGCTGAAGGCCTTCGCCAGTGGATGTGCGGCCATGACGGGCGTCGAAGCGGTTTCCAATGGCGTCACCGCCTTCCGGGAGCCTCGCTCGCATAAGGCAAACCAGGCCCTTACTGTCATCATCTTCATCCTGATCGTTCTGCTCGCCGGTCTCTCCTATGTCGCCAAGGCGTACAACGTCACGGCGATGGACTCCAACGACCCGCAGTATCAAAGTGTGCTCTCCATTCAGGTCGCGGCTGTGTTCGGTCGCGGCTGGTTCTACTTCTTGACCATGGGCAGCGTTCTTGCGGCATTAAGTTTCAGCGCAAACACCGCATTCGCGGACTTCCCGCGCATGGCGCGCGCCATTGCTTTAAAAGACTTTCTCCCGCACGTTTTTGTGCTGCGGGGCCGCCGGCTGTTGTTCTCGCACGGCATCTACGCCTTGACCGGTTTTACCGCGCTTTTGTTGATCATCTTCGGCGGAGACACGAATCGGCTGATCCCGCTTTACGCGATTGGCGCTTTTTTGGCCTTCACGCTCAGCCAGGCCGGCATGGTGAAGCATTGGATGAAGACCCTCGACACCCCCCACCGAGGCGTCAAGATGTTCCTGAATGGCCTCGGCGCGGTCGCGACGGGGATCACGCTGGTGGTTGTGCTGGTGGCGAAGTTCACCTCTGGAGCCTGGATCACCGCGATCCTTGTGCCGCTGATCATCCTCACCATGTACAGCATCAAGCGCCACTACAGCCGGGTGCATCTGGAGACGGCCGATCCTTCTCCCATGCGGCTCACCGGGCTCGAAGAGCCGATTGTGGTGGTGCCGGTGGCGCGCTGGGACAAGATTTCGGAGAAGGCGCTGCGCTTTGCCATCGTGATGAGCAAGGACGTAAAAGTCGTCAATGTGGAAAGCGACTCTGAGCCTCTGGATCGCGAGATGTGGGAGCGCATGGTGATGGCGCCTATCCGCGAGCATGGAAAGCCGGAGCCGGAGCTCATCAGCGTATCCAGCAACTTCCGGACGATTCTTGGGCCGCTGATGGACTACATTCTGCAACTGGAGGACGCCAACCCAGGGCGCAAGGTCGCGGTGCTGCTGCCGGAACTTGTGGTGCGGCACTGGTGGGAAAACCTGCTGCATAACCAGCGTGTGCAGCTGCTGAAGCTGCTCCTGCTGCTGCGCGGCAATCAGCGAATTATCGTGGTGAATATTCCCTGGTATCTGTAATCGGATTACAACGCGACGGTGCCTAATTGGTTGTCATTCCTGAAGGGAATCTGCTGTTCGCTCTTGCTATTGCGCTGACCGCGCGCATTTTGCTGACCAGGGCAGGCATGAGCGCGAGAACGGCTTCGATCTCCGCCTCCGTTGTCAGCCGCGAGATCGAGAGGCGCAGGCTTCCGCGCGCCTCCGCCGCACCCAGGCCCATCGCGAGCAGCACGTGGGAGGGCTCGGTCGCTCCCGACTGGCAGGCCGCGCCAAAGCTTGCGCTGATGCCCTGAAGATCAAGCGCGATCAACAGGCGCTCCGCATCGATTTCCTCTATCTGCAAGCTGGTGGTGTTGGCTATGCGCGAGGCAGACTGCGCGTTGATGGTGACGCCGGGTATCTCGGCCAGCAGAGCGCTTTCCAGTCGATCGCGTCGTGCCCGCATCTGCTCAGGCCCCGCTGATTGCAACCATGACATCGCCGACTCAGCCGCGCGACCCAGGCCGACGATGCCGGGCACGTTTTCTGTACCCGCCCTGCGCTGTCGCTCCTGCGGGCCGCCGTGAAACAACGGCGTGAGCGTAACGCCTTTGCGCACGAACAATGCGCCGGTGCCCTGCGGCGCATACATCTTGTGGCCGGAGATCGTGAGCAGGTCGACATTCTTGAATTCACCCGCCAGATCGATGGGCAGTTTACCCGCTGCCTGCACAGCGTCGGTATGTACCAGGACTCCGTGTGCCTTTGCAATACGTGCGAGTCTGCCCACCGGTTGGATCGCCCCGGTCTCATTGTTGGCGAGCATCACCGACACCAACCGCGTGTGCGGCCGCAGTGCAGCTTGGAGATCTTCCGCCGAGACCACGCCGTCGCGATTCGGAGACAGATAGGTGACCTCCACGCCACGGCGCTCCAGTTGCTCCGCGGCGAACAATACGGCGTGATGTTCGATCGCCGCAGTGACCAGGTGCGCAGGCTCGCGACGATCGAGAAAAGGCTGAAGCACCCCTAGGAGCGTAAGATTATCGCCTTCCGTACCGCCGGAGGTGAAGACGATCTCTCTTCCTGTGCAGCCCAGCAGGGAAGCAACACCCCGGCGTGCCCGCTCCACCGCCGCGCGCGTCGCCTGGCCGCCCGCATGAGCAGAGCTCGGGTTGCCGAAACGCTCCGTCCAGAAGGGCTGCATCGCTTCGAGCACTTCGGGCAGCACGGGCGTGGTGGCGTTCGCGTCGAGATAAATGCGCACCGTTCAAGGGTACTCCGCGTGCAGATTTATAGAAACGAGCCGTTTGCTCAAAAGGTCTCTGCTACGCTGGAGGCGCTTCCGAAATGGAACGAGGGGATGTGTATGCGATTGAAGGTGTATGTGGCAGCGGGTTTTCTGGCATGTTGCATGGGTTCTAGCGGAGCGCAGATGGCGCCCAGCGGCCCGGGTGCGCCGATGGGATCGCCTGTGGAGCCCGCGAAGGCACAAGACGTTTTGCTGAATCTGTTTGAGGGCGAAGTGATGGGCGTTGTGAAGGCAATGCCAGCCGACAAGTTCAATTTCGCGCCCAGTGCAGGGACGTTTGCTCCTTCACAAGAAGCCAGATTCGCGGGTGTGCGCACCTTTGCGCAGCAGGCGATCCACCTGGCGCAGGCCAACTACTTCTTTTTCGCTTCGTTTCCCGGCATGAAACCGGATGTCGATGTGAAATCGCTCAGCGGGTTGAAGACCAAGGAGGAGATTGTCTCCGCGCTTGCGGCATCGTTCGTATTCGCGCACAAGGCTGTGGCGACGATCACGCCGGCAAATGCTTACGAGACGATCAAAGGCGTCGATGGCATGGAGACCCGTGCCACGGTTGCGAGCTTCTCCGTGGCGCATGGCTTCGACCACTATGGGCAGCTGGTCGAATATCTGCGCATGAACGGCGTCGTTCCGCCAGGATCCAAGTAGTTGTAAGTTGTAAGTTGTTGGTTGTTATTCTGGTGTGAAGAGGGAGGGAGCCGCGGGCTTCAGCCTGCGGATGAGCCAGGTTAAAATGTAAGCCCTTTAGGGCTGGCCTCCGATGCTGCGAAGAGACCCAGGGCTAAAGGATAGATGCGTCGTCCTATCAGCGGCCTGAAGGCCGCTGCTCCCTCCCAAGAACCTTCACAGCAAATCGAAACAACCAACAACCAATAACCAATAATCTCCTAACGCTGTTCCAACGGCACATAGGGCGTTGGGTACGCCGGTCCGGTGTACTCCGCGCGCGGGCGGATGAGTCGGTTGTCTTCATGCTGTTCGAGTACATGCGCGCACCAGCCCGCGATGCGGCTGATCGCGAAGATGGGCGTGAACAGATCCATGTCGATGCCCAGCGTCGTGTAGGTGCTGGCGGAGTAAAAATCGACATTGGCGTTCAGCTTCTTTTGGTCTTTTACGAACAGCTCAATCTGGTGCGACATCTCGTACCACTTCGGATCGGCATCCTGCCCGAGATCGTGCGACATCTGGCGCAGATGCGTTGCGCGCGGATCTTCGGTGGTGTACACGCGATGTCCGAAGCCTGAGATCTTCTGCTTGGCTGCGAGCATGCCGCGCACGTGCTCGACTGGGTCCTCGCCCGATGCCTCGACCTGATAGAGCAGCTTCATCACGGCCTCATTGGCGCCGCCGTGCAGAGGTCCCTTCAGCGCTCCAATTGCACCGGTGATGGCGGAGTGCATGTCGGAAAGGGTGGCGGCAATGACCCGCGCCGCAAAGGTGCTGGCATTCAGCTCGTGATCGGCGTGCAGGATCAATGCCACATCCAGGGCGCGAGCCGCGGTCTCCGACGGCTTCTCTCCCTTCAGCATCCAGAGAAAGTTCGCCGCGTGCGAGAGTGTGGGATCAGCCTCGACCAGCTCTTTTCCCTTGCGAATGCGGTCGAGAAGAGCAACGATCATCGGAATTTGTGAGGTCAGATCGAAGCTCTTGCGCAGGTTGGCTTCGCGGCTCGTGGCCATTGAATCGGGATCGTAGATGGCGAGCAGCGAAACCGCTGTACGCAGCGACTCCATCGGCGAGGCCGTCTTCGGCAACCGCTGAAGGAACTCGATTACGGGCGCGGGCAAACGGCGCGCATCGGACAATCTTGCGGAAAATTCCTTGAGTTCTCCAGCAGTCGGAAGTTTGCCCAGCCAGAGCAGATAGGCGGTTTCCTCAAAGGTGGAGTGATCGGCGAGCTCATGGATATCGATGCCCCGGTAGGAGAGGATGCCGCGTGCGCCGTCGATGAAACAGATCGCCGATTCGTTCGCGACGACATCTTGAAGGCCTTTGGGTGCGGCAGTGGGGGTAGGCATGCGCTCAAGCTCCAGGCTGTAAAAGAACAGCGTTAACGATTATGGGAGATGGTGGAAAGCGTTGTCACGGGCCGGTAACCGAATATCGTCATCGCCGACCAATTGAAAGTGGGAGAACCGCCGCTGCGCTGAATCGCGAAGGCGAAAATGCTTGTAGATCCACCGCTGGCGGCCGCCCTTCGATCAGATCGGCCATAACGGCAGCGGTTGCGGGGGCCAACAAAATGCCATTGCGAAAATGTCCGGTGGCCACGAACCGCCGGGCGGTGTCGAAGGCCTTTCCAGCTTGTTGAAGCTCCCCAAGAATCGGCAGAAGATCTTCTGTTGCGGGGCGCAGGCCAGCCCAGGCTTCCACCATCGGTGCGTGTGCTTCGTCTCGCACCGCGGGAACGAGCTCCGCTCCAAGCGCTCTCAGTTTCGCCAGCGCACGCGGCGACGTGGAGGTGTCAAAACCGGCGTCTTCCACGGTTGCGCCGATCAGCGCAGTGCCGGCTTGCGGTCCCTGCGTGCGTGGAACAACGTAGACCTGCTCATTCCGATAAACATCGCGAAACGCGAGATCCGCGGGCATATGTACGCGAAGCATCTGGCCCTTGCGTGGTGACACGGGTACACCGTCTCCGCCCCACGCTCCTGTCGTATAGACCCGTATTTGCTCGCGATTTAGCATGAGAAAAGACTGTTCATGAGAATCGGAATCACAGATTGCGCGAAAGCGCACACCGATGTTCTTCGCAGACTGCAAGAGCGCCCGCGCGAGCTGTCGCGGGTCGATCGAGCGTTCCGCCAGCCGCTGGGTGCTGCCGTCCGGCATACCCTGGAAAGTATTCTCCGTTTGAAAGGGAACCTCAAAGCCGGAGAGCGCTCCGACGCGGGCAAGGAACGCGGCGTATAGTGAAGCACTGAGTCGGGCTAACGAAAGCAGGCCCGGAGGGTTATGCGGGTCTTCTGCGGCGAGCATCCCGGCCGCGGCAGTGGAGGCCTGGGCCAAAGGGGTTCCGCGCTCCACCACGGTAATGCTGTGACCGCGAAGGCGCAGCTCAAGAGCGAGACTCAGACCGATTATGCCCGCTCCGATGATCTCGGTGCCGGCATCTATGTCGGAAGTGGCCGTCAAAGGTGAATACCCCCGCGATTCAGTGTAGTTTGGTGTGGGCCGCGCATGTTTGCTGAAACCGCTTGTCATGCGGCACGTCCATGGAATAACAGGGAGCTTTGCTCATCGCACGGTTTGAATGGTTCCGGTGAGCGGCAAGAGCAAAGGAGCAGGCATGAACGATCGAAACGACGTTTTGGTAGAACACCGGGCACCCAACTGGCTGGCAGGCGTGGCCATCGTCGCGTTGCTGGCGGCGCTCGGAGCGCTCGCATGGGCGTTGACGCTGCAGAATCACCTGGCCACGGCGGAACGGAATCTGAATGCGGCGACGCAGCAGAGCACCGCACTGGGAGAAAAGATTGAAGACACCAACGAGCGCCTGCGCGCGCAGGGCGAGGCTCTCGGGCAGAGTGTCGGCTTGACGCAAAAGCAGCTGGAAGAGCGTTCGAGCCAGCTGGTTGCCGCGCAGCGGCAGGTGCAGCGCACCGCGCTCGCGGCTACGGCGCGGGTGCAGAAAGAGACCAAGGCGAATGAGCAGCAGATCGGTGCCGTGCAGAGCGATGTCTCGAGTGTGAAGACGGACGTCGGCGGCGTGAAAAACGATGTCGCGACGACCCAGGCTGATCTCGCTTCTACCAAATCGCAGCTCACGCGCGTGGTCGGTGACCAGGGCGTGATGAGCGGCCTGATCGCGACCAATCACGACGAGTTGGAAGAGCTTCGCCGGCGCGGCGATCGCAACTACTATGAGTTCACATTGCAAAAGGGTGCCGGGCCGCAGGTCGTGGGCACGGTCAAGCTGACGCTGAAGAAGGTGGATGTGAAGCGCTCGAAGTACACGCTCTACGTCAACGCGGACGACAAAAACATCGAGAAGAAGGATAAAAATCTCGATGAGCCGGTGCAGTTCTACTCCGGCAAGTCTCCGGCGCTCTTTGAGATCGTGGTGAATGACATCAGCAAAAATCAGATCAAGGGCTACCTGAGCACACCGAAGAACGTGCCCGGTCCGATTGCGCTGCCTTAGTCTTGCTAGTCTCGCTATGCGTTCAGGCTGTCTTGCGCTTTAAGGGAGCCGTGTTGTTTGCGGCTCCTGATTGCGTAGATCCAGCGTGAGGGTCGCATTTCGTTTCGAAGCCCAGGCTGCCGCATCGCGACCCGGGAACGGCAGCACCACCGTTCCCTCCAGGGTCTTTCCAGGGTCGATCTCCACATCATCTTCGATGGGATCCACCGCTAATGGCGCGATCTCCGGGAAAATCGTGCTGAGCCGCTTCACGTCGTGCGCGGAGACCATGTGGGTCTGCGCCTGGGTTCCATCCGCGAAGGTGACGGTGGCCTCGACTTCCGTGAGAAAAATTGGAAGACGCAGCTTATCCGTGAAGTTGACTTTGGCCACGACATAAAGATCATTCTCTGCCGTGTAGCTTTCTTTGTGGATCACGCGCATACCGGACTTTTTCGAGTCGGGGCTGAGTTCTTTCATCTCAGTGTGCGGCGCAAACGTCTTCACGTCCACAACGCGAAGGTCGGCAATCCTGTGCGGGTTGAAGTAGAAGATGGCCACGGCAATCGCTGCCAGCACCAGGATGGCGATGAGCAGGGCGGGCAGGACACTCTTTTCGCGGGCGGGAGCAATTTGCAGATCGGACATGCGCTCAAGGATAGCGCGTGTCTTGTTTCATTGTTCACGGAAGATACAGATCATCAGGAGGGCCGTGGCCGCAGCCTCGTGAGAAACTCCTCAACCGGCAGCGTGTTCAGCAGGTCACTGGGCTCAAGCCAGGCCCGGCGCAGCTGCACGATGCCATGGTCGATCAGGTCGAGCTCGTCGATGGAATGTGCGTCTGTGTTCACGACGATCTTGCAGCCGAGTTCCTTCGCATGACGCAGGTGGAGATCCGACAGATCCGAACGAGCGGGTGCCGAGTTGTGCTCGACAGCGATGCCCAGGCGCGCCGCGGTGGGAAGGAGTTGTTCAAGGTCAACGCGGTACGGCTCGCGCTTCAGAACCTTGCGACCGGTGGGATGTCCAAGGATCTGCACATAGGGGTTCTCGCAGGCGCGCAGCACACGCGCGGTCACCTCGTCGCCGGTTTGATTGAAGCCGGAGTGTACGCTCGCAATCACGATATCGAGCTGCGCGAGTGTTTCGTCGTCAAGGTCCATTCCGCCGTCGAGGAGAATGTCGCACTCGATGCCGGCGAGCAGGCGAAAGGGGCTCTCCGGCTTGATGGCGATGGGCTCCTCTGCGCGCAGCCGACGCTCATAACGCGCCCACTGCGGGCCTCGACCCACCGCGAAGTCTTCCGCCAACTCGTCTGAGACCTGCCGAATGTGCTTTGCGTGTTCGAGCGCGCGGCGCTCATCCATGCCGTTGGTCATGGAGAGGTTTTTCGAATGATCGGTGATGGCGATGTATTCGAGGCCACGCTCGATGGCAGCCTCGGCCATCTCGCGGATGGAGTTTGCGCCATCGGACTCGAGGGTGTGCATGTGCAGATCGCCGCGGATGTCGCCCCGCACGATGAGGTGCGGCAGTGCATGTTTCGCGGCAGCTTCGATCTCGCCGCAGTTCTCACGCAGTTCGGGCGGGATGTACTCAAGATCAAGCGCGTTGTAGATCTCGGCTTCCGCCGCTGCTGCGATCACATGGTTATCTTCAAGACGCAGCAGCGCATATTCGCTTAACGTGTAACCGCGCTTGATGGCGCGTTGCCGCAGCGTCACGTTGTGATGCTTGGAACCGGTAAAATATTGCAACGCGGCGCCGTAGCTCGCACGCGGCAGCAACCGTACATCCACCTGCAGGCTGTTGCGCAGCGTGAAGCTCACCTTGTTCTGTCCCTTGGCAAGCAGCTTGTCGATCAGCGGGAGCGCCGCGACATGCTCCACGGCAGCGGCGACGTTATCGGGCTCACAGGCCGGACCGGTGACCAGCAGATCGAGATCGCCGACCGATTCGCGCCCACGGCGCAGGCTGCCGGCGGGTGTGATCGTTTCGATACCGGGGAACTGGCGAATGAGCTCCGCGATGCGCTCAGCGTGGTCGCGCGCCACATCGATGCGAAAGCGCGAGGTGTTCTTGCGATAGTCCTCGATGCCTTTGAGGAGCTTCTCGGTGAACTTCTGCCCCATGCGCGGCAGCGTGAGCAGATCGCCGCGCTTGGCGGCCTCTTCCAGACTGTCGATGTCAGCGACGCCCAAAGCCGAGTACACCAGCGCGACAGTCTTCGGCCCCATGCCGGGCAGCCGCAGCAGCGTCAACATGCTGGGCTTGTAGCGCGTCAGCAACTCCTCGCGCAGCGGCATAGTGCCGGTGGCGACCAGATCGCGAATGTTGGCGGCCATGCCCTTGCCGATGCCGCCGATCTCCAACAACGCCTTGGGGTCGGCCTCGGGGCGGATCAGCGTTTCAAGCTGCGTGGTCTGCTGTTCAACCGCCTCGGCGGCGCGGCGATAGGAGCGTACGCGGAAGGGATCCGCGCCGTCGATCTCCAGCAGCGCCGCCGTTTCATCGAGCAGCCGGGCTAGGGTAATGTTGTCCATGGGTTGCAAGAAGGAAGATGCGGTTTGCAGCGCACTGGTATATGTCCGGTTTCTCTGCGCCGCACTGTTATTTATTCCTACACTGTGTCATCTCGACCGGAGCGCGACGGCTTTATCGTCGCGAGGAGTGGAGAAACCCGCAGTTGTGCTCAAACCCAAAAAGCAGGTCCTTCGCTTGCACCCCAACGAGCAAAGAACGCTCGCTGGGGACCCCGCCTTCGCTCAGGATGACAAATCACGGTGTTCTGCAGCTTCAAACCTGAAGCTGGGCGGAACGCCATCAGAGTTGCTTGGAGGCGTAGAGCAGAACGCCGATCAGGGTCTTGCCGTCCTCGATCTCGCCGGCGTGGATGAGCTTCATCACCTCGGAGAGCGGCGTCATGCGCACCTCGATGCGTTCGTCCTCCTCGGGCGTCGCATCGCCGAGCGTCAGGTCCTCGGCTAAAACAATGTTCATCGCCTCAGAGAGAAATCCCGGGCTGGCGTAGTACCTGGTGTGCTGCGACCAGCGGTTCGCGCGATAGCCGGTCTCCTCGATCAGCTCGCGCTGGCCGGCGGGGATGAGCTCCTCGCCAGGCTCGATGCGGCCCGCCGGCAGCTCCAGCAGAAACTTCTTTGCGGCGTACCGGTACTGCCGAATCAGCAGGATACAGGGATCATTCGGGTTCGTAGCCGTGTCCACGGCCAGCACCACGACGGAGCCGTTGTGCCGCACTACGTCGCGGCGGGCAACCACATTTCCCGGTTCTTTTACCTGATCGCGTGTGACCCAGAAGACATTGCCCTGATACACGGTTTCAGAGGAAAGAACCTCAGCTTCGCCGGTCAATTCGGTCGCGGAGTTGGAAGTGGCCATGGCCCCAAGGTACACGAGGACGCAGCGGCGAGCGATTTCTGCATCAGCGGCCGCGCGCCGGCATCCAAAAGAGCGCGGCTGGCTTTGCGTATGCAAACAGAGTGTTACCCCATCTCGACCCTGCCCGGAACCTCTATGCTTTTTCGCGACTACGCGGAGGCAGAGGACGCCGGGACGGCCGCGCGGCTGCGCCAATGGTACCCGGCCGATCCCTTTCGCTTGGATTGGGCGCATAAGGCGCCCATACTGAAACCTGAACATCGCGAGCAGCTTGCCGAGGCATTGCTTCTGCAGGCAGAAATCTTCAAAGCCCCGACAACGGCGCTGGCCAACATAGAACATCTGCGCTCGGGCGCGGCGGCCGTCGTCACAGGCCAGCAAGTTGGGCTTTTTGGCGGCCCTTTGCTCACGCTTTTGAAGGCCGCAACAGCGATCCGCAAGGCGCAGGATGCGACCCGGGTCTCCGGTCGCGAGCATGTGCCGTTGTTCTGGCTGGCGAGCGAAGACCACGATGTCGCCGAGGTCGATCAGGTTCACCTGCTCGGCAAGGATCGTGTGGAAAGGAACAGCGCGAATCTAGAGATTACCGGTGTGCCGGTCCCCACGGGAACTCTGTGTACCGACGGGTACATCGAGCCTGCGCTGGCCTGGGCCGAAGAGCTTCTGGCGTATGCGCCCATCTGCGATGTTCTGCGCGATGCCTATACCGATCATGACGGGTATACGGCGACGCTCGCCAGCGGGTTTGGGCGGCTGCTGTCGCATGTGTTTGCGGAACAGGGCCTTGTGGTCATCGATGCTTCATCGCGGGCCTTACATGCGCTTGGTGGCGGCGTGCTTCGTGCTGCCATCGAACGCGCGGGTGAGCTCGAGAAGGCGTTGCTCAAGCGTTCCGCTGAGCTTGAAGATGCGGGCTACCACGCGCAGGTAAAGGTCGCGCCCGAGATGAGTCTATTATTTCTCCTCTCGCCTGTGATGGATGGAATGTGCGAACGTCGTGCCTTGCGGCGCACGAAAGAGGGCCGGTGGAAGTCCGGCTCTCAAAGCTATTCCACGCAGGACCTGCTCGTAATTCTGGAGCACGAACCAGAGCGGCTGAGCCCCAATGCCCTGCTGCGGCCAGTGTTTCAGGATGCGATTCTGCCCACCGCTGCCTACATCGGCGGACCGGCGGAGATCGCGTATTTCGCGCAATCTGCTGTTGTGTACGAGCGCATTCTGGGTCGTGTGACGGCCGTGTTGCCGCGCCTTTCCGCGACGCTGGTTGAGCCGGGGGTCGAGAAGTTAATGGCAGCGCATGAGGTGCAGCTGCCGCAGGTGTTGGCCGCGCGAACCGCCGAGGAGCTGAGCACGCGGTTGGGTGCGCGCGCCATGCCGATCGCAGGCAAGCGCAAGCTCGCCGCTGCTGGAAACGCGTTGGACGATGAACTTTCCACGCTGCTCGAATATATGACGGCGATGAGTCCGGAGCTTGGCCGCGCGGCCGGTGTCAGCGCCAGCAAAATGCGCTACCAGATGAACCGTATGCGGCGCATGGCCGCACGTTTCCAGTTAGAACGCGATACGTCGCTGCGCAAGCAGGCCAATGCGCTCATGCTGAACCTGTTTCCCGACGAGCACCTGCAGGAGCGGTTGGTAGCGGGAGTGTGGTTTTTGGCGCGGCTGGGCGACTCCCTGCCGCAGTTGCTGGTCGATCACGCTGGGCAGGAGTGCCCTGGGCACCGTGTGCTTTCTATGTAAGCCTCCGGGCAATATATAGGCATCTGGGCGCGTAGTAAGTTCTTGCCTTTCTTATCTGTCATTCCCGAAGGGAATCTGCTGTTTCGCTGCTTAACGCGGCTCGGCTGCGTGGACGCGGGCCCGGGCGCTACAATCGTTTTCGGAGGTTTTCATCCGGTGGGCATGAGCGATCAACCCTTTGAGGTCACCTGTCCTGATTGCGGTGGCGTGTTGAAGGTTGACCCTGTCACGTGCGCGGTGATCACCCACACCTCAGCGCCTAAAAAACGCACCTTTGAAGATCTCGGCTCCGCCGCCCGCGCGTTGAAGGGTCAGGAGGCGCGGCGCGACTCGCTGTTTGCGCAATCCGTCGA
Source organism: Granulicella sp. (assembly GCA_965276885.1). Lineage (GTDB taxonomy): Bacteria > Acidobacteriota > Terriglobia > Terriglobales > Acidobacteriaceae > Granulicella. Next base: position 2,006,586 of record OZ255702.1, read on the forward strand.
GGCAGAGAAGCATCGCGACGATCTGCTGGATAAGCGATTTGCTGAGGCCTTGAAGAAGGCGAAAGAGACGCCGCTGACGGAGAAGCCGCTGCGCGACTTCGATTTGGATTAGCGGGGGTTCCCGATCTCTCGCTCCCCCTTCGCTTCAAAGCCCGTAAACTAAAGGTGTATGCCTCCGATTCTCAACGCCCAGGGCGTTTCCAAGCGCTTCGGCGCGGTTCCGTTGTTCCAGGACATCTCTTTTGCCGTCAACGATGGCGACCGCATCGGACTCATCGGCCCGAACGGCGCGGGCAAATCGACCTTGCTGGCGATACTTGCCGGCGAGACCGAGCCTGACACCGGCGATCTTGCGGTGCGCAAGCGTGCCCGCATCGGCTACGTGCACCAGATCTCCGATTATCCGAAGAAAATCACCGTGCGCGGTGTGATTGAAGCAGCTCTCGATCAAGCCGGTGTGCCGGACGATGAGCACGAACAGCGTCTGCGCGAGACGCTGGGGCGCGCCGGATTTGTGGATGCGAGCGAAGACGGCGTTCACATGGATGCAGAGGCTACGAGCCTCTCCGGGGGCTGGCGCAAGCGGCTGGCCATCGCCGAGGCGATGGTGCTGAAACCTGATGTGCTGCTGCTCGATGAGCCCACGAATCACCTAGATCTTGAGGGCATCGAGTGGCTCGAAGCCGCTCTGCGCGGCGCGAACTTTGCGGTGGTCGTCGTCACGCACGATCGCTATTTCCTGGAGAATGTCGCAACCGAAGTCGTTGAGCTGAGCCGCGTCTACGCGGAGGGCCTGCTGCGGGTGCGCGGCAGTTATTCGCGCTTTCTGGAAGAGCGCGCCAACTATCTTGCCTCGCAGCAGCGCATGCAGGAGGGCCTGCAGAATCGCGTCAAGACCGAGATCGAGTGGCTGCGCCGCGGACCCAAGGCACGCAGCACAAAGGCCAAGGCCCGCATCGACAACGCGCATGATTTGATTGCGCAGCTTGCCGACGTGAATGGCCGGATGCGCACCGCGAATGCCGCTATCGGCTTTGACGCGACGGACCGGCAGACAAAACGGCTCATCGAGATGGAGGACGTTTCGATCACGCTGGGCGATCGCGAAATTCTGCACGACGTCAGCTTCGCGCTGTTCAACGGCGCCCGGCTGGGGCTTGTGGGACCGAATGGCTCAGGCAAGACGACGCTGCTGCGCGCGATGACAGGCGAGCTCCCCGCAACCGCCGGTGTGGTGAAACGCGCTGCCATTCTGAGGGTTGTGTATCTGAGCCAGATGCGCGAGCTGGACGAGTCGCTCACACTGCGGCGTGCGCTCGCGCCGGATGCGGATGCTGTTATCTATCAAGGCCGCGTGACCCACGTTGCAAGCTATGCGGCGAAGTTTCTCTTCACCGGCGAGCAGTTAAACCAGCCGGTGGAGCGGCTGAGCGGTGGCGAACGCGCGCGCGTACTCATCGCGCGGCTGATGCTGCGGCCGGCCGATGTGCTGATGCTGGATGAGCCCACCAACGATCTCGATATCCCAACGCTGGAGGTGCTGGAAGAGGCGCTGATGGAGTTTCCCGGCGCGCTGGTGCTGGTAACGCACGATCGCTATCTGCTGGATCGCGTTTCGAACTTCGTGCTGGGGTTGAACGGCCGCGGCGAGGCGCAGCTATTTGCCGATTACGCGCAGTGGGAGACGTGGCGCAGTCAGGGTTCGAAGCCTCTGGCTTCAAAAAACGGCAGCGCGCGCGGGGCTGAGAACATAAGTCCGGCTTCCCCTGCCACGGGGTCAACTCGCAAGAAGCTTTCCTATATGGAGCAGCGCGAGTGGGATGGCATGGACGCTCGTGTCGCTGCCGCGGAAGCGGCGCTGGAGGCCGCGCAGGAACACGTTGGTGATACAGCGGTGAGTTCGGATGCCGATGCGCTGATTGCAGCGCTTGCACAGTTGGAAACGGCACACGCGGAGCACGATGCGGTGCTGGCGCGGTGGATGGAGCTGAGCGAAAAGGTGAGTTGAGGCAATTTGCTCTCCCAAACACGGCCTGACAGAACGCGCAGCGATGCAGAGGCTAAACGGCTAGGCTGTATTTTGTATGAGCGCTTTATCTCCTGATATCCGTTGGCGTTCTCCGGGGCGTCCGGCTGGACCGGCCTTTATGCCGCGGGTGTTGAGCGGTGAGTTGTTTCGCGAGAACGCAACCGAGTATCTGCTGCACAATGCGCAGCGTTATGGCGATCTGGTGCGGTTTCGCGCGCTGGGTCGCGAGGTCTTGCAGTTCAACCATCCTGAGCTGATCAGCGACATGCTGGTGCGCAATGAGCGGCTGCACCAACGCAACCTTGTGATGCAGCGTTCCAAATCAATCCTTGGCGAAGGGCTGCTGACCAGCGAAGAGCCGTTGCACATGCGGCAGCGACGGCTTGCACAGCCCGCATTTCATCGCGCGCGCATTCATGCCTTCGGCGAGGTGATCGCGAGCTCCACGGCCCTTAGCACGTCAGGCTGGCGCGACAACACGACGATCGATATGCATGGGGAGATGCTGCTGCTGGCGCTGCGCATCGTCGGCAGAACGCTTTTCAGCATGGATTTTGAAGAGGATATCGAGTCGATTGCTGCTGCGGTCGATGCCTTTCAAAGCTTCTTGCCATTGGCCTTTTTGCCGGTTCCGCACCTGCTGCAACGCTTGCCCATCGCCTCGATGCGCCGCATCCGGCAGGGGCGCGATCACATGGATACACTCATCTATCGCGTGATTGCGGAACGCCGTGCGGATCCTCGGGATCGTGGCGATTTATTGAGCATGTTGCTCGCGTCTGTCGGTGCGGAAGACGGTGGGGAGGAGCGCATGAGCGATGAGCAGGTGCGTGATGAATGCCTCACGGTTTTGCTTGCGGGCCATGAAACCACAGCGAATGCGCTCAGCTTCATTCTCTGGCAGCTCGCCGCGCAGGAGGATATCCAGGAGGAGCTTGCTGCCGAAGTGAAACGCGTGCTGAACGGACGTTTGCCGAACGCGGATGATTATCCGCAGCTGGGGCTTGCCGGGCAGGTCGTCGCGGAAGGCCTTAGGCTCTATCCGCCTGTGTGGGTGACGAGTCGCATGGCTGGCGAAGCGTATGAGTACCGCGGTGTGCAGATTCACGCGGGAACATTCTTGCTGGCGCCGCAGATCCTCCTGCATCGCGACCCGCGCTTCTGGGAAGATCCGCTGCGCTTCGATCCGGGCCGCTTTGCGAAGGAAGCAAAGGGGAGCCGTCCCAAGCTTGCCTATTTTCCTTTCGGTGCAGGCAGCCGGCAGTGTATCGGTGAAGGGCTCGCGTGGATGGAAGGCGTGCTGGCGCTGGCGGTGATAGCCCAGGAGTGGCGCATCGCGCTTCCCGAGGGAGCAGCAAAGACCATCGCGGTGAAGCCCTCTGTGACGCTGCGGCCAAGTGGGCCTGTGATGCTGCGACTCGAACGCCGATAGCTGCTTCGAAAGCTACTGCCGGCGTATGACTTCGCCGTTTTTCATGACAAAACCTGGGTGCCTCAACACAGAGATGCTCTCGAGCGGATTGCCGGGAACAGCGATGATATCCGCATAGAATCCGGGCTTCAGCTGACCAATCTCATTCGCCCAGTCCAGCAGCTTCGCCCCGTTGATCAAGCCTGCGCGCAATACATCCGCGGGACTCATGCCGTACTGCACCATCAGCTCATACTCGCGCGCCTGCGTGCCGTGCGGAAACGGACCCACATCGGAGCCCACGGCAAAGGGAACACCGGCGGCCATCTGCTTCTTGAACTCAGCTGCGTGGTAAGCCTGCTGCGCGCGCTCACGCTCCGCAATCGCGGGTGTTGCAGCGTGGTCGGCGAAGTACTCGGCGATAGCAAATGTGGGCACGGCATAGATTTGCTTTTCGTGCATGGCGCGCATGGTCTCAGGCGAGAGCGCATAGCCGTGATCGACGCTCTTCACGCCAGCGGCAACGGCGTAGGAGGCGCCGGGTTCGCCGGTGCAATGCACGGCTACGCGTGAGCCGGTGCGCTGAGCTTCGCTAACAGCTGCGGCGAGTTGCGCCTCGGTGTACTGATAAGGAGTGATAAACGCATCGCCGGCAAGACGATCTCGACCGGTCTCGTAGATCTTTGTGAAATCGGCGCCTTCTTTGCGCTGTTCGCGCATGGCCGCGATGATCTCGTCTGCGGTGTTGGCTCGATCGGCATTCGAGAGCAGATGTTCTTCTGGGTTCAGACCGCTGTTATCTTCATGGCCGCCGTTGATGTCGATGGCGTTGCAGCTTACGCGCATGCGCGGACCTGGGATCAGGCCCTCGTTGATGGCGTTGCGCACAGCAACGTCGGCGCAACCCGCGCCTTCCGTGCCCATGTCGCGTTCCGCGGTGAACCCGGCCATCAGGTCGGCTTCGGCTGCGTCGGCAGCAATCAGCGTGCGCCGCGGTACGGACTCCTTGACCGTCTGGAAGGCTTCGTCACCCACATGCAGAAACAGGTGAGTATGCGCGTCAATCAAGCCCGGCATCAGCGTCCTCTGGCCGAGATCGATGATCAGCGCGTTTGCGGGATGGGTTACATGCTCGCCTACCTCACGGATCTGCGTGCCCTCGATGAGCACCTCACCGGGAGAGATGAGCTTGCCCGCAGTGACATCGAGCAGGTGTGCCGCGTGAAGCACGACCGGTTTTGATTCAGCGTTCGGTGCAGGTTCTTGCCCGATCAGTAGAGATGCCGCAAGTGTGAACGCGATCAGAGCGGTGGGGACCAAGACTGGCATCATGATCTGCCGAGCATACAACAGGGGATCAGTGATGGAGCAAAGGCTACTTCGGCTCCCATTGTTCGTCGGCGGACGGACCATAAAGCGCGGGCAGCGGTATATCGTTAAGCCGGAGATAGACGCCAAGCTGGGCGGTGTGGTGGATGAGGTGATCGAAGCACATCTGCCGGAAGCTGAGACTGCGCGCGGCCTTGGATATGACCTGCGCACCCCAGGTGAACGGCCAAATCGCAGCGAGGTGCTCTTGACCTCTGCTATCAGATTCCAGTGATGTTGAAGCCGCAGTCAACATAGGTAATCTCGCCCGTGATGCCGCTGGCGAGCTTGCTTGAAAGGAACAGGGCTGCACCGGCGACCTCGGCCTGCTCCACGTTGCGGTGCAGGGGAGCGCGTTCGGTGACCTTGTCGAGAATCATGCTGAAGTTGCCGATTCCGCGAGAGGCAAGTGTCTTTACAGCTCCAGCGGATATCGCATTCACTCGAATATTCCTGCTGCCGAGCGAAGCGGCTAAATAGCGGACGGTGGCTTCGAGCGCGGCCTTGGCCACACCCATCACGTTGTAATTGGGAAAAACCTTCTCGGAACCGTAATAGGTAAGGGTCAGCAACGAGCCGCCGTTGATCATCAACGGTGCGGCTGCACGCGCAATCGCGATCAGCGAATACACGCTGACATCATGGGCGATGCGGAAATCATCCCGCTTGGTTTCGAGAAAATCGTTATGCAGGGCATCCGCGGGCGCGAAGCCTATGGCGTGCACAACGGTGTGAATCGCGGGGAACGCTTCTTTAATCTGCGCAAAAGCGCTTTCAATTTCGGCGTCGCTGCTCACATCGCACTGGATTGCGCGGGCCTTGTCCGCCTGGCCGAGATCGGCGATGAGCTGCTCGGCTTCGCGCTTGAGGCGGTCGCTCTGGTAGCAGAGCACAAGGGTCGCACCGGCTTTGGCGAGCGATTCGGCGATGCTGTAGGCGATGCTGCGCTTGTTGGCGACGCCGAAGACGACGGCGATCTGTCCCTGCATTTCGATCATGATGCTTCAACTCCTGAGGTACGATCGCTGCTCAGGATAGCAGGCTGCGTGCGATACATAAACGGCGATTAGCTGGCCTGCGTATCGACGATGAGTTCCAACGCGTCCCAGTCGTCTTCCCCAATGCGCAGAGCCGCAGAGGCGACGTTTTCTTCAAGATGTGGGATGCTGCTTGTGCCGGGAATGGGCAGGATGACCGGGCTGTGCTGCAGCAGCCAGGCGAGAGCGATCTGCGTGACGGTGGCCCCATGTTGTTCCGCAAATTCGGCTACGGGATGGTTCCCACCATCGTGCCGTGGCGCCGCTGCTTTGGCGAGCTCCCCCGCATTTACCGGATACCAGGGCAGAAATCCGAGGCCATGCTGTTCGCAGTATTTCAGCGTCGCTTCACTCTTGCGTTCGGTGATGTTGTAGCGGTTCTGCACGCTGACGATGGGCAGGATGGCTTGTGCCTCTTCGATCTGCTCCGGCGTGACCTCGGAGAGGCCGATATGGCGGATCTTGCCTGCTTGTTGTGCCGCTTTCAGTGCGCCCAACGTCTCCGCGAGGGGAACCTCCGGGTCGATGCGATGGAGCTGATAGAGATCGATGCGTTCGACGCGCAGCCGGCGCAGGCTCATCTCGAGCTGCTGCTGCAGGTAGTCGGGGCGGCCGCAGGGCACGGACCTGGCCGGACCCTGCCGCGTCAGACCGCCTTTGGTCGCGATGACCAGATCGGCGGGATACGGGTACAGGGCTTCGGCGATCAGCTCTTCGGCAATCATCGGGCCGTAGGCGTCGGCGGTGTCGAGCAGCGTGATGCCCAGTTCGACGGCACGGCGCAGCACGTTGCGCGCGTCTTCGCGATCCGGCGGCTCACCCCAGGCACCCTCGCCGACCAGGCGCATGGTTCCATAGCCGAGGCGGTGCACCTTGAGGTCACCACCCAGCAGAAAGCTGCCGCCCTCGACTGCGTTCGGTGCGGAAAGTTTACTCATGCGCGATGAGATGCCTGAGATTCGGATGAGGTCAGCATGTGAAGCGCTGAGTCAGCCGTGAATCAGCCAATCGAACTGCTCGTCGGTGAGCGGAACGACGGATAACCGGAATTGGCGGAACAGGATGGAGCCCTGAAAGACGCCGGTCTCGCGGATTTCGGCGAGTGGTTTTTCGCGTTTGAGGTGCTTGCCGGCCTTGAGCTTGACGAGGGGCGTTCTGCCATCGGTATCTAGCGTTACGGAGACGACCTTCGCTGTGCCGATCGCTGCTTTGCCGGTATTGGAGTGATAGATCACGCAGTTTTCGCCGCGCTTCATATTGCGCAGCGTGATCAGCGCCTGTGGATTCTTGATGCCGTCCCAAATGGTTTCCCCGTCGCGCAGGAGGTCGTCGTAGGAGTAATTTTCGGGCTCGGATTTGAGGAGGTAGGGCATGGGTTCGACTTAGTGTAGCCGGGCTTTGATGCGCGCAGTCGAGCAGCCAAATGCCAGCCCATCCCTTCTTAGCCGCCAAGATCCAGCAGCTCGACATGCGGGATTTCGCGGCCGAGAAAGCGCGACCCGAGCCGGGCGAATTTCTCTATAGAGTCCGTGGCGAAACATTCAAAGGTCGCGGTTTCGTAACTGTCTGCGTTGCCGGTCAAAGCCGAGCGCACAACCTCCGCGGTGGCCTCGGCGGAGTCCACAACGACTGCATGGGAGCCAAGCTCGTGCAGCACCTCGGCGACTAGGGCGGCGATCAGCGGATAGTGCGTGCAGCCCAGCAGCACGGCGTCCGGCATATTGCCGGCGAGCGCCTCGCGCAGGTAAATGCGCAGCACATCGCGGGTGACCGGATGATCGGTCCAGCCCTCTTCGACGAGCGGAACGAGCAGCGGGCAGGGCTTCTCGGCGGCGTGGAGGCCGAGCGCGGCGCAGGTGTCGCGATAGGCATGGGATCGCACCGTGGCCGCCGTGGCGAGAACCAGTACCTCGCCGCCGTTTCCATGCGGGAGCGAGGTCTTGCGAGCGGCTGCGAGGGCGGCCTGAGCGCCGGGCTCTACGACCCCAATGACCGGAACCGTAACGGCGGCGCGCAGCTCCGGCAAGGCAAGCGCCGTGGCCGTGTTGCAGGCGATGACGAGCAGCTGCGCCCCGCGCGCGACGAGGAAGTGCGCGGCTTCGATGGCGTAGCGGGCGACGGTGGCGCGGGACTTGTCGCCGTAGGGCAGCCGCGCCGTGTCGCCCAGATAGAGAAAGTGGGTTCCGGGCAGTCGCGGAAGCAACGCGCGTAAAACAGTGAGGCCGCCGAACCCTGAATCGAAGACGCCTACGATCTGTTCGCTCTGTTGGTTCACCCGGGTAGAACCGGCCGTCACTGATTGCCGCCCGGGGCCGCCGTGGTGTCGTGGGAAGGGTAGGTGCGCAGCAGATCGGCATGGCCCGCGAGGGTTTCACGCGGCTGGCCATCGACGAGGAAGCGGATCTGCTCGATCTGCGGCAGATTTGCATGCAGCGTGCCGATGATGGAAGCGATGGTCAGTGATTCGACCTCAACCCCGGACGGATGGCTGCTCACGAAACTGCCGCGCAGGTCGATGACCGCGAGCTCGCCGCCGGCGGTCCTGGGCTGCAGGGCGTCCGGGTTGGAGGACGGGACGGGTACGGTTTGCACGCGGCCATCCGAGGCCGCGGCGGCGTGCGAATCCACGCTGTGACCCATCACCGGCAGCGGCAGAAGAAAGATCTCGTTCACCATCAGGCCGGAGGGCAGGGGGTGCGGCGAGCCGGGCAGGGCGTACTCCGAGACGAGGTGATCGAGCAGCGCACGGGCCCGCGCGGTGACCTCACTGGGAAGGGCAATCTGCCGTTCGGTGGCCGCAACAGAGCCTACATCATCGTTGGCGAGATCCAGAGTCACGGGTTCGGTGTCGGTGTAGGGCGCGTCGATGGGCGTCTGATCGGCCAGATCACGCACGCGGTCGCGGGCCCGCTGGCGCTCCACGATGAGGGTGGCGGTGAGGGCGAGGACACAGACAAACAGGCACCAGAACAGGATGCGCATGCGCCGGGCGCTCATGGCTGGACCTTCGGAATCTCCGGGGCGGCGTCCGTGAGTGCCGCGGGGCGACGGTGCAGAATCACGGGTGGGGGAAGCTTCACAGGTGGCTGCATGGCGTTCTCCCAGACCACCAGGGCTCCGGCGATGGCTGCGGCCACGCGCTCCTGGTAGCCGGCATCGGTGACGCTGGCGGGGTTATCGGTCTCCGGCGCTAACTCCACCACGAGGGCAGGGCAGGTGAGCGAGTCCACCGGCCGGACAGAGGCCGTGCTGCTGACCAGGGCAATATGCGAGCGGCCCAACGCCGAGCCCATCCCCTGCTCCAAACCCTGGCTGGCCGGGATCCACGCGGCCTGCGCGGTAAGCCAGGGCAGAAGGTAGACCTCGGAAGGCGCGGGGTCGAGCTCAGAGCTGTAGAGATGCACCCCCAGGCCGCGTCCCGTGGCGTGCAGCAGCAGGCAGGCCGAGGCGCGGGCATGGTTGGCGATGCCGGCGCGGTCGTCTAGCGTGAGCGGGGTGGCCGGTGAGTTGGGTTCGGTGGCCGCATCGCTGTCCCGGGTCATGACAACGGTGAAGCCGCGCGCGACCAGTAAGGAGCGAAGCCGGAACGCCAGCGCCAGCGTCACACTCTTCTCCAGCGTCGAATCGCCGATGCGGGCGCCTCCGTCCGTTCCGCCATGCGCCGGGTCCAGAACGATGGCGCTGCGGTTCAGCCCGGTGGCCGAGAGCTTGGGGGCGGCGGGTTTTTCTTGCGTGGGGACGAGCTTTGCCGCGACGGCCGCTGCGGGCTGTGTAGCGGGCTTGGCAGGCGTAGCGGGCCTCGCTGACGTCATAGCGGGCTTCGCTGCGAGAGCCGGAGAGCCCGGGCTGCGCGCGACCGCTGCTTTCGGAGTGACTGCTTTCGGAGTGATGGGTCTTGGCATGGCCGGGGTGCCAGCCGCCGTCTGTCCGGTTCTTTCGCCTGGAGTCCCGCTCGCAAGCCGGGGCGTTCGGCGAACCGGAGGAACGGTGACGGTCGTCCCGTTTAGCGTTCGCGGCACGGCTCTTGGCTGGGTGCTTGGCACAGCTTTCGGCTGGGTGCCGGCGGGCGGCTTGGGCGGGACCCGGACGATAGGGGCCGGTGATTGTGTCTCCTGCTGTGCCCCCCCCGGAATGGATAGGGGAAGAAGGGAGGTGAACCCCACAAAGGCGGCAAACACAGCTTGTCGGGTCGGCGTCACAGTCAGTCGTCTTCTCAGCCCGAAGCATTCCACTTGAATTGGCTTCCGGGTTCCACCGATTGTACCGGGTCAGGTAAGGTCTGACAGATCACGATCATCGTACGAGGTCCATCGAAGCGCATCTTGTCGGAGGTGGGGAGGGATCGTGGGGCTTCAGCCCCACGAGAAGGAGAGCCAAATGATGGGCTTTACAGGCTGCGGAAAAAGACTCTGCACAGGCGAAACCGCACCCCAGCGGCTAAAGCCGGATTATGAACAAAGCACTTACGGGGTGGCTGAAGCCACCCCCTTCCCAAAAGCACCGTTTTTCCGCAGCCTGTTTAGCCCAGGGCTGTCTCCAGCTTCAGCCCTGACCTATTTCCGAAAAGCAACAAATGACTCGTCAGACACTATCTAGTCCACCCCTGTTCGCGTTTCCGCGCGATAGACTCGGGCCATGCGGGTGTTCGGAATCGATTGCGGCACCGAGTTCACGGGCTATGGCGTGGTGGAGGCCGACGACTCGTCGCTCACGCCGCGTCTGCGGCACCTTTGTGCCGGTGCCATTCGGTTGAACAAGAAGGATCAGACCGCCGTGCGGCTGGCGCAGGTGTATGCCGAGCTCACCGCCCTCATCACGCTCTGGGAGCCGGAGTGTGTTGCCATCGAGGGCGTGTTCTTTGCGGCCAATGCGAAGAGCGCGTTGAAACTCGGCCAGGTGCGGGGCGTGGCCCTGTTGGCCGCGGCCAACTGCGGCCTTTCGGTAGCGGAATATGCGCCGCTTTCGGTGAAAAGTGCGGTCGTAGGCTACGGTCTGGCGGCAAAAGACCAGGTGGGTTTCATGGTGGCCCGACTGCTGGAGCTGGAAAGCCCTCCCAAACCCGCGGACGCGGCCGATGCGCTGGCCGTGGCGATCTGTCACATCCACCATGCGCAAACGGCAGAGGGTCTGCGCCGGTGAAGCCGCTTGTGAATTTGCTGTTGCTGAGCCTGCCGTATGCCGCCGCCGCTCAGCCTGCCGCCGCTCAGCCTGCCGCCGCTCAGTCTGCCCCTGACTCCCCCCGGCATTGGCTCAGCTTCTCGATTGACCGCAGCGGCTCGCTGCCGGTGCATTACGGCATTCGCCTCGAGGAAGGAACGGGCCATGGCTTTTACAGCATGGAAGGGACAGCGAGTTCCGATGCTGCGCCGAGTGCTGCTGCGGCGGCGAGCAAAGAGGTGCCGATCTCCGTGGACGAGCCCACGCTGAAAAAGCTCCTGGTGGCGGTGCCCTTCGTGAAGGCACACCGGTGCGAAACGCACGCCAAGCACCTTGCGCAGACCGGGACAAAGACGCTCCGTTATGCGGGCGACGGGGCAGTCGCGGAATGCACGTACAACTACTCCGACGACGATCGGGTGAACACCGCGACCTCGCTGTTTCTTGCACTCGGGGAGACGCTGCAATACGGCGACCGCCTGGCCGCGAAGCTGCGGTTTGATCGCCTGGGGCTCGACGCCGAAGTGGCCAGCCTGCAAAGTGCGCTGGACTCCGGCCAGGCGATGCAGGTGGGCAACATCGCTCCTGTGCTCGAAGCGATCCAGAACGACGAGCGGGTGATGGAGCGGGTGCGGCGCAAGGCGGCGCGGCTGCTGGAAGGCGCGGGGATCGCTCCGGCTCAAGCGTCGGCGGGGAAAGACGGCTCCAGCGACCGGTAGAGCTGGGCCAGATCTTCCAGCGAGACCGTCTCCGAACGCACCTGCGGGGGCATGTTTGCCGGCCAGGCGGCGGCGATCTGCCCGGCGCTGAAGCCGGCGGAACGCAGATTGTTCGCCAGCGTTTTGCGCTTTTGCGCAAAGGTGGAGCGCAGAAAGCGGTTGAAGCTTTCAAAGGGGACTTGCAATTCCTCGAAGCGGGGCGCGAAATCCAGCCGTATCACCGTTGAGAAGACATCAGGCGGCGGAGAGAAGGCGCCCGGCGGCAGGATGAACAGCTCCGCCACCTGCGCATGGAGCTGCGTCACGGCGGAAAGCGCGCCGTAGTCGCTCGATCCCGGGCCGGCGGCCACGCGCTCCGCCACCTCACGCTGCACCATCAGGATCGCCCGCCGCAGGGGGCCCGCGCGCGCGGCCGCGAACAGGTGCAGCAGGATATCGGAGGTGATGTAGTACGGGAGGTTGCCGACGATATCCAGGGCGTCGTGTGCTTCCGGCGCAAACTGCAGCAAATTTGTCTGCAGAATATCGGTGTTGTGCACCTTGACCTGGGGTTCGTTGCGAAAGCGGAAGGCGAGTTCACGTGCGAGCGATGGGTCAAATTCAACACAGTGCAGCCGGGCGCAGCGAGCGGCGAGATGCGCTGTGATCGCGCCGTGTCCGGGGCCGATTTCGACGACGGTTCGCTCGCGGACGTCGCCCAGGGCCTCCGCGATGCGCAGGCAGGCGGTCTCGTCGACGAGGAAGTTCTGGCCTAGCTTGGTTGCGCTGCGCTTCATCGTGCTCCCAAAAACCAGATGGAGAGAGCCCCGGGCTGAAAGCCCATGATTGTGGCCCAGTTTATCGTGGAGCTGAAGCCCCACGCTCCCTCCCCATTCTCCTCCCAGATGCACCTCCTACAAGGATGCACCTCGTACGATGATCGTGATTCACACAGACACATATGATTGGCAAAAAGGGGAAGCAGACATGGAATGGCAGCCGGGTGGCCTGAGCAACGACATCGAAGACCGCAGGGATGAAACGGGTGGCGGCGGAGGCGGGGGTGGATTCGGCTTCGGCGGGGGTGGCCTGGGGATCGCCGGCTTCCTGGTGCTGCTCGTGATCAGCCTCATCACGGGCCACAACTTCCTCGGCGGGTTCTTCAATGGCAACAGCGGAACCCAGAGAAGCCAACCGGTCCAGGGTGTGCAGCCGGGAGCGGCGCCGCAGCCGCACTCCGCTACGGAAGATCGCGATGCGCAGCTGATCTCCTTTGTGAATACCGATGTGCAGAAGTTCTGGCGGGGGACGCTGACCGCCGAGGGCAAGAACTATCGCGAGGCCCACATCGTTCTGTATCGCGGCGAGACCGAGGCCGGCTGCGGCGGCGACGCCCAGGCCTCCACCGGACCGTTTTATTGCCCGGAGGACATGAAGGTTTATCTCGATCTCAGCTTCTGGGACCAGCTGCGGCAGTTCGGGGGCTCCACCGCGGATTTTGCGCAGGCATTTGTGCTTTCCCATGAGCTTGGCCATCACGTGCAGAATATGCTCGGCATCGAGCAGAAGGTGCAGCACCTGATGGAGACCGAGCCGGCTCAGCGCAACCACCTTTCGGTCGATCTGGAGCTGCAGGCGGATTGCTATGGCGGCGTCTGGGCTCATCACGCGCAGGCCGAGCACATCCTCGATCCCGGCGATATTCCCGCCGCGCTCAGCGCGGTCGCGGCGGTGGGCGATGACCACCTGCAGAAGATGAGTGGGCGGGCCGCCAGCCCGGAGAGCTGGACGCATGGCTCTTCACAGCAGCGCCAGACCTGGTTTCAACGCGGTTTTCAAAGCGGCGACCCCGGGGCCTGCAACACCTTTGGCGGGGGCTCACAGTAGCACGGCTCACCTCATTGGGTGATTGCCGGACCAACTACATTTTCGTAGCGTTTCCAAAAGGGGAGAGCAGGTTTTCGCTTTCCCTTTTTGGTATCCGCTGCGGCCGGTTCTGGGCGCAAGCGGCAATGTGCATCGCTGAGTTGGGATCGTTGCTGGAGCGTTAGGAATTGAAAGAGCTCTTCCCTCATGGGTGGCGCTGCCGTTGGCTGTTGGGTTTTGTGTTGCTGTGGCCGGGTCTGCAGGCGTGGGCGGTGGGAGCCACGCTGGTCGGGGATGCGCATGTTTCCTCCGCGCAGCCCACGGTCAATGCAGGGGCGCTGAGCAACCTCAACGTGGGCAATGGCTACACCGCGCTGATGCAGTTTGACTTGGGCGTTCTGCCCGCCGGCACCGCCGCCGCGCAGATCACCCGGGCGACCCTGCGCGTCTTCTGCAACCGCGCCGATACACCTGGAACGGTAACTTTGCAGGCAGTGAACGGCGCCTGGACGGAGTCCACCGTCACCTACGCCACGCTGCCGCCACTCGGTTCGGGCGCTGGCTCTGCCAACGTGAGCACCGTGGGTGCGTTCGTCACCCTGGACGTAACCGCACTGGTGCAGGGGTGGGTGAGCACTCCAGGCAGCAACAATGGCATTGCCCTGAGCAGCGCCTCCGCCGCGGTGCAGTTCGACAGCAAGGAAAATGACGAAACCTCGCATCTGCCCCAGTTGGAGATCGCGCTCGCGGCCGGAAGCAGCGGCAGCGGCAGCGGTGGACTTGCCGGGGCAACCGGGCCGATGGGCGCCACCGGTCCCATGGGCCCGGCGGGTGCAACCGGCTTGAGCGGAGCGAAGGGAGCGACCGGTGCCACAGGCGCAACGGGAGCAGCGGGTGCCGGGCTGGTGAACTACCTGGGCGCCTACAACTCGATCACCAACTACAACAACGGCGATGTGGTGACCTTCGGGGGCTCGACCTACATCTCGCAGATCAGCTCGAATCATGGCAACACACCCGGCTTCGGCAGCGGCTGGGGGCTGCTGGCCTCGGTCGGGGCTGCCGGTGCGACCGGTGCGGTGGGCGCGACCGGCGCGACGGGACAGCAGGGACCGCCCGGCTTCGGCATCCAGGGCGTAACCGGAGCCACCGGCGTGGCCGGCGCCACGGGCGCGACCGGAACGCCGGGGCTGGTCTACCAGGGCAATTACGACTCGGGGCACAACTACAGCAGCGGCGACGTGGTGCTGTGGAATGGATCGAGCTATGCCTCGCTGCTCAGCTTCAACCATGGCAATACGCCGGGATTGGTTCCGGGGGCGTGGGGTGCGCTGACCGCGCAGGGGCCCATCGGGCTCACAGGAGCGACCGGGGCAATGGGTGTGATGGGCGCAACCGGCTCGCTAGGGCCGACGGGGCCGCCGGGCGAGAGAGGCGATCAGGGCTTGCAGGGCATCGCGGGGCAGGCTGGAGCACAGGGGCTTCCCGGAGCCACGGGCGCTACGGGCCTGCAGGGCCTCATCGGTCCCATCGGTCCAGCCGGACCGACGGGGCTCAGCTTTCAGGGGTCCTACAACTCAGGCATCAACTATAGCCTGGGTCAGGGTGTACTTTGGCAGGGCGCCGGGTGGGTTTCGCTCACGAACAACAACCATGGCAATGTGCCGGATGGGAGCCCATCGCAATGGGCGATGTTTGCCGCTCCGGGAGCGACCGGTGCCGTGGGGGCCACCGGGATCGGGCTCACCGGAGCCACGGGCAGCACCGGCCTGACCGGAGCCGCGGGCGTGGCCGGAGCCGTCGGCGCGACGGGGGCAACGGGAGCTGCCGGGCTGCAGTTCCAGGGGAGCTATGCTGCCGCGAATTCGTACAGGATCGGAGACGCGGTCAGCTACAACGGGGCAAGCTATGTCTCTCTGGTGAGCAACAATCATGGCCAAGCGCCGGACCAGTCGCCGGGCTACTGGGCCGTGCTCGCGGCACAGGGACCGGCGGGAAGCACGGGGGCCGCAGGTATTGCCGGACCGGCCGGAGCCGCAGGGCCTGCTGGCCCAGCCGGGGCCACCGGCGCGCAAGGGGCTCCCGTTACCTTTACCGGCTACTGGAGCATATCGAGCAATTACGCCACCGGAGCGGCCGTGAGCTATGGGGGATCGAGCTACATCGCGCTGACCGCAAACACCGGCCGCGAGCCGGATACCAGCCCTGTCTATTGGGGGCTCCTGGCGGCATCGGGATCCTCCGGCCCGGCGGGTGCAACTGGAGCGACAGGCATTCAGGGGGCCATGGGTTTCCCGGGAGCAACCGGGGCGCAAGGTGCGACAGGCGTCACCGGCGTTCAGGGGCAGCCCGGGGCACAGGGCCCTGCCGGCGCCCTGGGTCCCGCGGGTCCCGCCGGACCGATGGGGGCGACGGGCGCGACTGGTCTCATCTTTCGCGGTTCCTATGCCGCGTCCATAAACTACGGTGCCGGGGATGCCGTCAGTTACGGCGGTTCCAGTTACATCTCGCTGCTCGCCGGCAATCAGGGTCAGACGCCCGGCACCGCACCTGCGTCCTGGCAGCTGTTGGCTCAGGCTGGCACGGCGGGTGCAATGGGAAACACCGGATCCCCTGGGCCGCAAGGGGCAGTCGGCGCGCAGGGCAGTAGCGGAGCCGCCGGCGCCACGGGCGCAACCGGAGCGGCGGGTGCGCCCGGCATCAACTTCCGGTCCACCTGGGCATCCTCGTCAAACTACGCGGTGAATGATGCCGTGACGTTCGCGGGTTCCACGTACCTTGCGATCCTGCAAAACAGGAACGCGGAGCCGGACGGGAGTCCGCAGGTCTGGGCGGTGCTGGCGCAGGCGGGCGGGACAGGCCCAGCGGGAGCCGCCGGGGCGACCGGAGCCGCGGCCAGCGTCTCCGTGGGCACGGTCACGACGCTCGCGGCAGGGGCGCAGGCGACGGTGACCAACTCCGGGACCGGCACGGCCGCGGTGCTGAACTTCGGGATCCCGCAAGGGGCGGCTGGCAGCGGTTCAGGCAGCGGCTCAGGCAGCGGGGGCGGAAGCAGTGGCAATCCGATGGCTACGGCTGTCTACCATAGCGTGAACTACATGACCAGCTTCTACTCCATCAACACCCCGAACGCCAGCGCCACGGAGGCGGCATCGACGCTGGCCTGGATTCCCCGCGCGTGCACGGCTGCTCGCCTGGATGTATTTTCGCAACAATCGGCGCTGATCACGGTGACGTTGCGGGCAGGAACACCAGGCAGCATGACGGGAACCACGCTCAGCTGCTCCGCCTCGTCCGGGAATAGCTGCTCAGCCGCTGGCGCGGTCTCGATCGTGGCGGGGGAGTTTTTGGACCTTCAGATCACGGGTGCGTCGGGCACGGCCGCAGGGGTATGGACGGCTGTGGAGTGTGATCTGGCGCAGTAGAGGGGTTCGCTGCGGGACGATAAGAAGAAAGCTGCGGGATGACAATAAGAAATCCAGTAGCGCTGTACCTACGCTCAATCGGTCCCTAAACGGGAACGACTACCAGCAGTTCGGTTGCGAGTTCCAGAATCGCTTCGGGGACATGATCTTCGCCGTCCAAAAGCGTTTCCAGCTCCCGCGCAATCTCCGTGCCGCGGAAATAGCCGAACATCCCTAGCGAGCCAGCCAGCTTGTGCGCCGTATCTGCGGCCTCTTTGCGCATAACTGGCGTAAGGAGCCCGGCTTCCGCCGCCTGGGCCGCGGCGCTGAGCAGAGCGAGGCGCTGGCGAACCAAGGGCAGACTCCGCTTCCACACAGAAGCGAGCAACTGCTGCGAGCCTGCGGACGTGAGCGCTTGCGGAAGGGCGGACATGGACCTAGCCTAGTCGTGCCTGAGATTTTTGCCGATGCTGCTTTCGCAGTATGGCTGTTCGACGTTCCTGTTGCAAGACAAATCAGCGCCAGCCCAGCGCCGCCGCCATCTGTTCGGCAAGGGTGAGTGGATCAAAGGGTTTGAAGAGGATGCCGGAGACGCCCAGCCCGGCAAAACGCCGCTGGTCCACCCCTTGCACCTTTGCCGTAAGCAGCAGAACGGGAATATGCGAGATCCCCGGGTTTTTCTGCATCTCCCGAAACGTGGTGGGGCCGTCCATCGCGGGCATCATGACATCCATCAAAATGGCGTCGGGCTGCTCCGATACGGCCTTCTGTATGCCATCCGACCCGCAGTTCGCGGTCGTGACATCCCAGCCGGCGACAGTTTCCAAAGAAAGGGCGGCAACCTCGCGGATGTCGTCCTCGTCATCAATGATCAGTATGTGGCGCATAGACTCGGCTATCCAAAACTTTGTATTTCCAGAGAGTTTCCACAATTCTATGCGGAAAACCCGTCCGGTGTTGGTTTTTTTGTAGATGCCGAACCATGGCAAATACGAGTTCTTCAATCTCTTTCGGCTGAACACGTGCTTTGCTTAAGACTTAAGAACTGTGTCGGACCGAGACGCAACTGATGCATCTCCTCCGAAAATTTCTGCGTTGGACTGGCCCGGTATGTCCGTGCGCGGCAGCCGCACACCAAAGGTCGTCCCGAGTTCCGCTGGCATGTGAGCATCGTTGCGCTCAGCCCAGATCTGTCCTCCGTGCTGCTGAATGATGCTGCGGCAGATGGCCAGCCCCAGGCCGGTTCCGCCCTTCTGCCGGGAGTCCGCGGGATCAACCTGGCTGAAGCGCTCGAAGATGGTCTCCAGCTTGCTTGCCGGGACACCCCGGCCATGGTCCTCGACGCGCACAGTCAACTCCCCCGGTCCGGTCTCGGTACGCACCCAGACGGTGGAACCGCCGGGAGAAAACTTGATGGCATTGGAGAGAAGGTTGGTAAGTACCTGCTGAATGCGGTCGGGATCTGCCTCGAACATGACGGCCGGGTCGCCGGCCTCGGGCATGGCCACCAGCCGGACGTTGGCCCCCTCCGCCATGGAACTCATGGTGTCGATCGACTGGAGGATGAGTTCGCGCAGCGAGCAGGCTCGCGGCTGCAAAGGCGCGGAACCGGAGCTCATGCGTTCCAGATCGAGGATGTCGTTGATCAGCCGCACGAGGCGGTCTGTATTGGTGCTGGCAATGCGCAGAAGATTCGCCGCCTTTTCATCTACCTTGCCCATCAGCCCGGCAGAAAGCAGGCCAAGCGCGCCACGGATGCTGGTCAACGGCGTACGCAGTTCGTGGGATACGGTCGAGATGAACTCATCTTTGACCGTGTCCAGCTCCGTCCGCTGGCGGAGGTCCACCTCACGCTGCTGGGCTTCGCCCCGAATGCGCTCGAGCTCCGCCTGCAGACTCTGGCAGCGCTTCCGCTGGCGCAGAAGAGCCGCGGTAAACAGCGAGGCAGTAACGGCCAGCAGAAGCACGAAGGCGGTGGAGGCCAAGATCATAGCGGAGATCAAGAGTAACGCATTTCGGCCCAAAAGTAAGTTATCAAATGTTACTTTAGTTCATTAAATGCGTTTCCGGGTAACCTTCCAGCCAACCGGAGCAATGCATCCCGCGCCTCCGCTGTTGCCGTCTTGCGGTCTGCCAGAGCAGCCGCGGAAAACTCGATCGGGCCCGCTGCAAATCGAATCGTTGCCTGCGTTTTGTGCAAGGCGAGGAAGTTCCACAGATGCGCCGGAAGGGTCTGGTTTCCCCAATGTACATCGTTCCGGGTCGTCTTCCCCGAGGCGAGATCCTCTTTGTCAAGGTGGTAACTTAGGTAACCAGGCGTGACAGGGGCTCCGACCGCCAGGGCTGTGGCCAAGAGGCCGCTATGCAGCGGCAACAGAGGCTCATCTCCCACGCCCGTGCCACCTTCCGGAAAGAAAACCACCGGCAGGCCATCGCGAAAGCCCTCTTCCATGCCGCCGGCGGCCAGGGCGGCGCTGCCTCCGCCGCCCCGGGTCACATACACGGTGCCGGCCATCATGCTCATCCAGCCAATCAGCGGCATGCGCCGCGTTTCGATCGCGGAGACAAAGACACAGGGGCGCAGCGCCCCATGGATCAGGATATCCAGATACGTCAGGTGATTGGAGATCACCGCCCCCTGCTGGGGAACGGGGCCGATTACGGTCCAGGTGACCTCCGCGGCGGCAAGCACACGGCGGCAGGTCTTCGTCAACCAGGCGGCGCGCGCCCGGCGATCCTTGGGGCGCTGCACGATGAGTTCCAGGAGCCCGGCGCTGAAGGCTCCGGCCACGCGCGCTGCCCGGATTAGCGTATGCAGCAAAGGCATGTATCTCCTGGGTACGGTACAGGGGCCAAACCAGATTGATGCAAAATCTATTTTGCTCCGTGATATTCCTCCACCGGATCGGCGGAGTGTACCCAGGCGGAGTAGATGAGATCCCGCAGCTCGATGGCGCCGGCCGCCAGCCGCTCTTCGGTGAAGCTCTTGGCCTCCGGACTGCCCGCATCGGTGAAGCCCCCGGCCTTTTCAAGCTGATAGGTCCGCTCCACTAGCGTGTTTGCATGGCGCACGTAGTCCAGGTACTGCATCCACTCGTCGCCGATCACCTTCGGCTTGCTGGCCGCGACCAGCGGCGCGATCTCGGCCGGCTTGATATTGGCCGTGACATAGACCGACTCAAACTGCGAATGGATGCGGTGTTCGGTCGTATAGCCGTTGGGGTTGTTCTTTTCCACCCAGCCGTTGTAGTTGATCGTTGCGTGCAGCGGCTGCGATCCATCGGCGACGTAGTGGCCCAGCCAGCCCGCCTCGAACAGGATGATGGTCTTGACACCGGCGGTGTCGCCGTGGGTCTCCGCGAGGCTGCGATAGTCGCGCATGTCCGACTTCAGCCGCTCCCAGATCTCTTCCACCTGCCAGGGCTGCATGCCGACCTTATCCGGGCTCAGGGGCAGGTCGGGGTGCCGGGCCTGCGCCGCGGCCAGGGCGCGGATGAAGTCGTACCGCTTTTTGGGAAGCATCTCGCCATCGGCGCCGCAGCCGGGCGATCCGGCCGTGCACGCGGTGCGGGCGAGATCGGCATATTCAAGGTCCATGAAATGATCGGCTGCCTGGGTGCTGGAAAGCTCGTCCTCAGCCCGGTTGCGCCAGCGGTCAGGTTCCGGGCCTAGGTACTCGATCACGTCGATGGCGTTCGCGCTGCGCAGGAAGGCGGGCACATCGTTCGGCAGGTACTGGATGGCGAGCCGGTTGATCATCATGTGGCCGTCGCGCCCCCAGGCGTGGGCGGGTTGTGTGATGAGTGCTGATACGAGGATGGCGACGGCGGCGCGAGCGAACGAGCGATAAAGCAGCATTGGGGAGAGTATAAGCGGACCCCATCAGAGCGGCATTATGAGCCGTGGACCTCTCGGAATGGTGGATTCTCCGCAGGATTTGGGGCGGCCTTTTGCGCGAGAGATGTCGTCGCTTCAGCGTTTGGTGGCCCGTGCAACTGAGAAATGCCATATCTCATTGGGCGCCGGAACGTGGACCTTAGTACAACAAATCCTCGAGTGCCTTCCAATCCAGGAAACCAGGGGTGTTGGCGAGATCAATGCGCGGCTCTGTGCATCGTTTCAGATCGCCGTTACGGAACTGGTAGAAGCTTGGCACTTTTTGGGGGTCGATCACGAAGATGTTCTTGATGCCCATGGCCTCGTAATCACCGAGTTTGCTCAAGACGCGCGGCAAACTGTCCTCCGGCGACAGCACCTCAAAGACAGCCACAGGCGGTGTGGTCAAGATCGATTCAATCGGCAGAGCCCGATCCATGACAGTGACATCGGGGACGCGATACCGTGTCGCCGAAACTTTAACGCGGTACTCCGGGCGGGCACGTAGGTTCCAATCGGCGGAATGATTCCGAAACCAGGCCTGCAGGACATCCTGCCAGCTTGCATGATCGAACTCTCCCAAAGCGCGCTCCTCAATCACTCCATCGACATACTCCGCATCGGGCTCGAAATCGGCGCTGAGGTATGCATCGAGTGACATCAGAGGTAGAACTGCTGCTGCGGCCATCGCCAACCCTCCTGTGTAACTTACTGTGTATGGTACGCCAGAGTGCATGGATGCCAAGGAACCTCGTGCAGTCGTGCGTACCTAAACCAGCACAGCCTGCTCGGCCAGCACAGGTGACCCAAACACTTCCCGATAGCGCGCGATCTCTTCAGCCGGTCCGGTCGCCTTCAAGGGATTATCGCTCAGCTTCACGGTCGGGATACCGTTGGCGGAGGTGACCTTGCACACCAGGCTGATGGGCGCGAAGGTGTCTTGCGCCAGGCTGGAGCCGCGCGGGTGGCAATCGCGAAAATCGTTGGTCAGCAGCGTACCCCAGCCGGCGGAGAAGCGAATGCGCTGGTTGAAATAATCATTCAGGCGGATGATGTCGCCCGCATCCAGTCCGTCGGAGGCGATGAGGCGCTTGGTGTGCGGATCTTCGCCGCGAGAGATCAGCCAGGCGATGTACTCATCGCCCGCCTCGAAGGGGTCTTTGGAGTCGGCGCGTTCGCCGGTCCACTGCGAGACCCAGGCGGGCGCGTTTTCAAGAAACTGCGTGGTGCCGAAGGTGTCCGGCAGCAGGATCAGCAACTCGCCGCCGTAGCTTTGCTGCCACAACTCCAGTACGCGGTACTGCGATTGGCGCAGCGCCTCGTTGGACCCGTCGTATTCACGGGAGGCAAGAGCCGCCATCACCATCGGAAGCTCGTGGGCGTTGGTGCCGATCGCCTCCAGGTTGTGCTTGTACGCGAGCGCTGTGTTGGAGGTGCCGGTGAGCCGCTCGCCCAGCGCGGCTGCAAGCGCCTGAACGGCATATTCCTGCCACAGAAAGCTATGCCGCCGCCGCGTGCCGAAGTCCGAAAGCCGCAGCCCCTCCACGCGCCGCAGCTGTTCGATCTTGTCCCAGAGCCGGGTTTTGGCGCGGGCGTAGAGCACGTCGAGCTCGAGTTCGGTGAGCTCCGCAAGCGCGGCGCGGGTCTTCATCTCGCTCACGATGGCGAGCGCATAGACCTCCCACATCGTCACCTCGGTCCAGAGCCCGGAGAAACGCAGAGCCAGCTGACCGTCGTGCTCGTCGATCTCGTAGCCGGACATCCGGAAGCCGTGCTCCAGCCAATCAAGGAACGCCGGCTCGAAGATGTGCTTGACGCCGTAGAACGTATTGCCGGCCAGCCAAATCAGCTCCGACCGCAGAAAGCGCAGCCCGCGCACATGCTCCATCTGCTCGCGCAAGGCACCGGCGGAGATGCGCTCGGCCAGCCTGACTTTAACCGTGCGGTTGTGCACCTCGCTGGTCACCGCCGTGCGCGGAAAGTTCTTCCAGATGAACTGCAGCATCAGCAGCTTGTAGAAGTCCGTATCCAGCAGCGAGCGGACGATCGGGTCCAGCTTCCAGTTGTGGTTATGCGCGCGCTCGGCGAAGTTCACGTTCATGGCTGTTGTAAGGGTAGCTGAGTGCCGACCTGCGAACAGTTTGCAACTTTTGTGTAAAGAACACTTGACATGACAAGTGTGCTTATCTACTTTGTAGCGAGGGTTGCAAGCAGGTTGCAGTCAGGAGATCGAACATGTTTATCCGCACATGCACGCCGGGCTTCAATGCTTCGGATCGACGTATTATACAGCGCTGCCGGCAAGGGATTGGAGCGACGATGCTGGCGTACTTTGGCCTCAACGGAATTCTGATGCACTGGCGGCCTTCCGGCTCCCTTGGGGAGGTTGTGGCCGGTCTCGCTGGCGCGATGTTCTTCCTGATGTTTGTCCTGTTTGGTCTTATCGTGGCGCGATCGCGGGATGAGTTCGGCCGTGCGTTGATGATGCGATCGTTGCTTGGCGGCTTGATCGGGACGATGTTCTTCGTTTTTGTGTGGGGGTTTGTGGAGATGTTTTCTCACACCCCGGTGGCCCACATTCCCATCCTGTTTGTTCCGGTCCTTTTAGCGCTTCTGACCGCAGGGGCGAAGGTGCTGATCTTCCGCAGGCACACTGTGAGCCGTGACGAACCGGCTGCGTGAGCTGCGGGGCGAGCGCGGCTGGTCGCAGGCCTACCTCGCCGAGCAGCTGGAGGTTTCGCGGCAGAGCGTCAATGCAATCGAAACGGGCAAGTACGATCCGTCGCTGCCGTTGGCCTTTCGCATCGCGCGGCTTTTTGCCCTTTCAATCGAAACGATCTTCGATGACGGCGCGCCTGACCGTTAGGTATTGTCTCTGCACACCTTACCGGTGCCTGCAACTTTGGTGACAGGAGTGCCTCCATTTGATAAAACGGGAGGCCTTGTAAGAAGCGTTCTGAAGTAAAGTACAAGCAAGTTTCATCACAGCAGGGCGGTCGCACTCCGTGACAAGCTATCCCGCTCTCACGGGCGCCACGGTCCAAACAGGCGCTTCCGCAGAGGATAACGTGAACGCAGATCGCCGGCCGACTGATCGAAGCACTGAGGTGCCCTCCATACCCCCCGGCTTCGGGGTCAGCCGCACGCTGGCTCGCTGGCTGCTCCTCGCCCTGTGTCTGGAGGTCGCCTTTTCCGCCCCTTACCGGAGTGTCTTTCTGGCGGTGGGCTCGGTTTCCCTGGCGTGGGCGGCGGGAGCCGTGTGCGTGGCCATTGCGCTCCTGGCCTATGCCTTGCATAGACACATCGCTACCGCATTTCGGGCGCTGACAACGAACTGGCAACCCGGCCGCAGCTGGTTTCTAGGCTGGTTGCTTGCCGGTCTGGTGGCGCGCCTTGGCTGGGTTCTGGTCTTTGGCATCATGCCGAAGGCGGATGGTCTCACGTACTACACCGAGGCAGTCTCCTTAGCGGTACACCACAGGTACGGCGGAGCCTTTTTCCCTCCCGGTCTGCCGCTCTTCGAGGCACCCTTTCTGATGCTGCTTGGAGCTCATCTCTGGGTGACGGCTTTGTGCGCGCTGCTCCTCTTTTTGGGAACGTACTGGGCGGTGTACCTGCTTGCAGGCCGCCTTGAAGGTCGTCTGGGGGGCTCCCGGGCCGCTGCGATCGCCTGTGCGCTGGTTGCCGTCTGGCCAAACGATATCGCCAATACCGGGGTCAATGCCAAGGAGACGCTGCTCGCTTTTCTGATCACGACCGCGTTTCTGCTGTACGTGAAAAGCCGGGAGAGCCTAGGAGTGGAAGAAAAAGGAGCTGCGGAAGAAAGAGCGGCAGAAAAAGGAACCGCGGAAAGTGGTTGGCTGGTGGCCGCGGGCATTCTCATCGGCTGCGCGGCCCTCACGCAGCCTGCGTTTCTGCTCTTTCCGGTGGTGATCTTTGGGAACGAACTGCTTTGGGAGCGGCGATGGTCTCGTGTTCTGAGCCGCACCTTGATCTTCAGCCTCGCTACCCTCGCCGCGGTCCTGCCCTGGACCTACCGCAACTACAGGATCTTTCACCGTCCCGTGCTGATCGCCACCAATGGCGGCAGTGTCTTTTACCGTGCGAACAATCCCAAAGCCAACGCCCAATACGTGCCGGAGGGAGCAGAGGTGCTGCCCAAGGACGAGTTCGCCGCCAGCGACGAAGGATACCGGGCGGCGAAGCTGTGGATACGGCAGCATCCCGCTGATTTTGCGCAGCTCATGGTGCGCAAGCAGGTCGTATTTCTGGGCGACGACAGCGATGGCGTGTATGAAAGCATAAAGCGCGGCCGGCAGCCCTCCACGGTGGTGTACGCCGGTTGCAAGCTCCTTTGCAATCTGTTCTGGCTGGCGCTCTTCCTGCTTTTGCTGCCCGCCTGTGCCTGGCTCTTTCGGGAACGGACGGAACGATTATGGCGTGTGTGGTACGGCATTTGCGTTCTGCCGTTGCTGTACCAGTGGTGCATCGACAGCGTCTTTGAAAGCGGCTCCCGGCATCATGGACCCTACTTCGGCGTCATCAGCACTCTGGTGGCGCTGGCGATTATCTCCGCAAGCGATCGAGGCGCTTCACTCACAACCGGAATCCAGGAAGGCACAGAGGTTCTGCGATCACCTGATGGCCACCTCGTTCAACTTTAGGAAAGCTCCGATCAAGTCGATGGATGGGGGCCCAGCAAAATGCCCGGGGCTGAAGCCCCTTGTATTGAGTCGTTTTGTCATAGGGCTGAAGTCCTACGCTCCCTCCCAAAGGCGACGACAGGACTTAGTCAGACATTGTCTAGAACTGGAAATAAATGAACGGCCTGTAGCCGAGCGGCAGCATGCTGATCGCAAAAGCCCACACGGCTCCATAGGCCAGCCCGTACCACGGCAGAGGCAACGCGACGGCATGACCTTCCACCTGGATCCTGCGCATGAGCCACTGGCCCGCCAGCAGCACAGGACCGATGGCGCCCAGCCACAGCGGAAGTGTTTGCGTGCCTCCATGCGCCAGGAGCAGGTACCGGCGAATCATCAGCGATGCGACGTTGAAGCTGGGCGCGCGAAACAGGATCCAGCATAGGCAAACGAAGTTCAGGGTCACAAACCAGCCCAGAGCATTGCGCCATGGCTGCTGCGCGGGCCTGATCGGCAGAGCGCGCTTAAATTCAGCGTGCACCACCTGACCACTGCCATGCGCTCCGCCCCAAGCCACAAAAGTCCATGCCGCTCCATGCCAAAGGCCGCCTGCCAGCATTGTGATCAGCAGGTTGCGATAGGTGAACCAACGGTTTGTATTGCTGCGGCCGCCCAGCGAGATATAGATGTAATCCCGAATCCACGTGGATAGCGAGATATGCCAGCGGCGCCAGAAGTCCTGGATGGAGATAGCGAGATAGGGTGCGTCAAAATTGAGCACGAGCCTGTATCCCATAAGGCCCGCAACAGAGATCGCCATATCGCTGTAGCCCGAAAAATCGCAGAAGATCTGGACCGTGTAGAGCCACGTCGCGATGATGGACGCAGAGATGCTGTACGCGCGTGGGTGAGCGAAGACCTGGTCCACATAGGGTGAAACGTTATCCGCGATGCAGACCTTCTTGATGTAGCCGAGAAGGAACAGGTACAGCATGGCCTTGACATCGTCCACGGAGACAGTTCGACTGCTGCTCATCTGCGGAACGAAGTAGCGGGGGCGGACGATGGGACCGGCCACCAATTGCGGGAAAAACGAAGAAAACATCAGGTAATCGCGCAGGCTGCTTACCGGCGGTATTTCTTTCCGATACACGTCTATGGTGTAGCTGAGCGACTGAAAGGTGAAGAAGCTAACGCCGACCGGAAGGATGATCTTCAGGGTGGGCTGGTCCAGATGAAAATGTGCGGCCTCTGCGAACTGAATCGCGCTGGAAACAAAAAAATGAAAGTATTTGAAGAAGGCAAGAACGCTTAGATTCATCGAGATCGAAGCGATGACAAAGGCTTTGCGGGCGCCGGCGCTGCCCGTTTGTGAGAGCCGCAGGCCAAAGTACCAGTCGGCGGCGGACAAGACCAGCAGCATGCCGGCGAAGCGCCAGTCCCAGCTGCCATAAAAGAAGTAACTTGCGAAGAGGATGAACCACTTGCGTGAGTTATTGGAGCGCAGGCTCCAATACACGCCCAGGACCACGGCAAAGAACAGGAAAAAGCGGGGCTCGACAAAAAGCAAAACTAGCCTCCGCACCTGGACGAGATGGGATGGGAGGCATAGAACGCCTTTAACTGATCCGCAATCAGCGTGGAAGCTATCGTCGCTCCCTGGGTGTCCAGGTGTGAATCGTCAAACCAGTTGGCTGTCTTGTAGAGCTGCGGATAAAGATCCGGAAGTCCAAGATTCACGATGGGAACCTCCGTCCCAGCCACATGGAGCGACTCCGGATACATCTCCTCGCGGTGCAGATCCCAGACTCTGGGAAATACCAAATAAACGAAGTGAATACCGTGCAGCGCGGAGGCATGCTGCAGCTCCTCAATCAGCGAATAGGTGCCTGGATAGATCTCTCCTGGCACCCTGGCCGGTTGTGGTGGAGCTTCCGCGATGATCTTGGTGAGGGCCTTCACCGTTCCTACCGATGGCTCCATGTTCAGAATGCCGCGACGATCGAGCGCCGTCTCATCGGCATAGGTGCTATCGGGTTCGCTGCTCGGAAACAGCGCGTTACTCAACATGCCGACGTTGCTGTAGTGAAATGCCATGACGATATCCGCGACCACCGTGCGGCCCATGCGCTGCGTAAAGGCCATCTGAGGTGAGGTCAGCGAGTCGACGAAGCGGGTGTTTTGTAGATCATAGATATCGATGGCACGGGGATGAACCAGGTGGTTGGGTGCGAAGTTCGCGCCCACGTTCAGCTCCAGCAGCACAAGGCAGCTCTGCGGAGACGTGCCGGGCGGCGGCTGCAACTGTCGTACGAACTCCAGAGCCATGGCTCGCTGTTCTGTTTGAGAGCCGCCGGCCACACCCAGATTGATGCTGCGGGTCGCAAGAGTTGACCCGGCGAGAGCCTGGTCGAAGGCACGCGGATCGAATCCATTATGAATATGGCTGGAGCCGAAGCTGGCGGAGTAGGCGCGCCCCCTCCAGTCCTTCATGATCTGGAGCTTGCCGCTGCGGATATCGGCGTGGAGATAAAGCGGGTTCCGTATGCACGCATGAATCACCGCCGCACATGCCACAAAGCCCAGCAGCGCGAGGAAAATTGTGAGGAGGACGGTCTTGCCTGGGGGAGCCGGTGAGTGGTGGACGAAGGGCTGTGTGCCGGGTTCCTCTCCTGGTCCCGCCAGCGGCTGCGCGTCGGGGAGCAGCGTGTCTGAGGGCCGGGTGCGGTGCGCTTCATCCGTTGGCGGTGGGGTGCCCCATGCACTGTGTTCCGGCAGTTTGCCGAAATCATCCCCCATCCGCTGGGCCCTCCGCAGGCTAACGCATTAACGGCTGAAGTCTACCACGCGAGCCGCGGGTGTTGGCACTCTCCGAGTGCGTCGAGCGGACTCGGGTGGTCGTGTCACATGTTGATGAAACAGGCGGTACGCAGCGGGGAAAAGGGTCAGAATGATAAACTTAGAAGCGACATGGCGACCAAACAAGAGCTTCTGAAGACTCAGATCAAGCACATCGACATCACTGAGCACAACGTTGTGCCGCTGGTGGATGCGATGGCCACGATGGCCTACAGCTCGCGCGATCTGGCGCGTGCGGCAAGCATTTATGACATGATGCTGCGCGATACCGAGTGCGGTGTGATCCTTTGTCTCGCGGGATCGCTCATCTCGGCCGGCCTGCAGAAGGTGATCGTCGATCTGATCCGCAATAACATGGTGGATGCGATCGTTTCGACGGGCGCGAACATCGTGGATCAGGATTTCTTCGAGGCGCTCGGCTACCGCCACTATGTGGCGGGGGAAGAGTACAAGCACGGCGGCGGCGATGCCGAGCTGCGCGAGTTGATGATCGACCGCATCTACGACACGTTTATCGATGAAGCGGAGCTGCGCATCTGCGATGAGACTACCGAGCAGATCGCGAACTCGCTTCCGCCGCGGCCTTACAGCTCGCGTGAGTTCATCCGCGAAATGGGCGCGTATCTCGAAAAGAACGGCCGCACACCGGCGCAGGGTCATCCTGATTCCATCGTCTTCGCGGCGTATGAGAAGAACGTGCCGATCTTTGTGCCGGCGTTCTCGGATTGCTCGGCAGGCTTCGGTTTGGTAGCGCACCAGCACGCGCGTCAGGGCAAGCCGATGGTCTCGCTCGACTCTGCCAAAGACTTCTATGAGCTGACTCAATTCAAAATTCAGAACCCAACCACGGGGCTGCTGATGATCGGCGGCGGTGTGCCGAAGAACTTCGCGCAGGACATCGTTGTGGCCGCGGACATTCTTGGCGTTGAGGCATCGATGCACAAGTACGCGATCCAGATCACGGTTGCGGACGCCCGCGATGGCGCGCTCTCCGGCTCCACGCTGAAGGAAGCTTCGAGCTGGGGCAAGGTGGATCTAACGCATGAGCAGATGGTGTTCTCCGAGGCGACGATTGCGTTTCCGCTGATCGCCGGCTACGCCTTTCACAAGGGTGCGGCGGCTGCACGCAAGGGCAAGGCGTTTGCGGAGAAGCTTGAGCCAGTTACAGCGTAGTCTTCGCTTACGCAAGACACGCCAGAGCTCCGGCTGTGGCGTTTTTCCTGTTGCCTTTTGCTGTCATTCCCGAAGGGAATCTGCTGTTCGCCGCTGCTGCATAGCAACGCATCATTTCCTCAACGCCGGCTTACAAGAGCCTGCGATCGTGCAGGGCACGCAGCGCCTGCTCGACTGCCCAATCCAGCGCCTCGCAACCTGAAACTGTCAGCGACGCGCGCGTCTGCGAAGGCACGACATAGCGATCGGCCATGGGCTTCACCGCTGCTTCGTACTGTTCGCGCACAGAAGCTTCCGTACGGCCGCGTTCCCGCATGTCGCGGTGGATGCGCCGTGTGAGGCAGACGTAATGGGGCGCATCGACATAAACCGAGAAACTATATAAATCGCAAAGCTCCGTGAAGTGCAGAGCGAGAATGCCTTCGACGATGACGAAGCGTGTGGGCGCAATAGCAACGAAGGCATCCGGCACGCGCGCATGCGTGCGGAAGTCATAGACCGGGCGTTGGATCGTGCGGCATTCAGCCAGGCCGCGGATGTGCTCGATGAAGAGCTCGCTTTCGAGCGAGTCAGGGTGGTCGAAGTTGCGTTTGTGGCGTGTGTCCAGCGGAAATTGCGAGAGATCGCGGTAGTAAAGATCCAGCGGAAACAGGGTGGCTTCGAGTTGATTCGCAAGCTCGCGCGCAAGCGTGGTCTTGCCGGAGCCGGAACAGCCTGCGATGCCGATGATGATTGGCGATTGGGGGAGCCTAAGCTGTTCTGGCGCACTCACAGCTCCGAGTGTACGGGAGCTGTGAGAGGCTTACGCGAGACCTTTGCCCCCGGATTTGCCCTTTGCTGTGGCCCCGCCCTTTGCTATGGAGCCACAAAGGAGCGGGCACCCCTTTACCGTGTTGCGCTTGAGAATTTGAAGTACAAGGTCTTGTTCAGTCTTGAGGGTTGAGTGGGGGAGGCATGAGAGGCTGTGGCTGCTTAGGAGACCTGAAGGGCTGTGGCGATTTGTGGGATGAGCGCTTGCAATAATGCGGTGAACTGCTTTTCCATGCGGGAACCCATTTCCATCACCTCTGCGTGGTGGATGGTGCGATCGGAGATGCCCGCGGCCATGTTGGTGACGAGCGATATTCCCAGCACCTCCAGCCCCATGTGCCGCGCGACGATGACCTCATGTACCGTACTCATGCCCACAAGGTCCGCACCGAGCGTGCGAAACGCACGTATCTCCGCAGGGGTCTCAAAGCTTGGCCCAAGCACAGCTAAGTAGACGCCTTCGGGCAACGGAATACGCTGCTTTTCAGCTTCGGCGTGGGCAAGTTGCCGCAGGCGCGGCGAGTAGGCCGAAGCCATGTCGAAGAAGCGCAGACCGGTGCCTTCGCGCGTGGCGAAACGCGGTTCATTGGGGCCGAGCGCGGCGTTGGTGCCGGTGAGGTTGATGTGATCGCTGATAGCAACCAGCGTGCCTTCCGCGTAGCTCGGGTTGATGCCGCCGGCGGCGTTGGTGAGGATCAGCCCACCGCAACCGAGCAGGGCAAGCACCCGCGTGGGAAAGGTGACCTCGGCCATGCTGTAGCCCTCGTAGGCGTGCACGCGGCCAGCCATGACGGCTACGGCTATGCCGTTGATCTCACCCAGCACGAGTTTGCCCGCATGGCCTTCCACGGTGGACAAAGGCCAGCCTGGAATCTCCGCGTAGGGGAGTGTTGTCGCGTTCTTTACCTGCGCGGCGAAGTTACCCAGACCGGAGCCGAGCACAACGCCCAGTGCCGGCTGCGCTGCGGAACGCGCACGGATGGATTGGGCAGCGGCAGAGGCTCGCGTGTACTGATCGGATGAGGTGGGCAAACGCATCTCGCAGGGTTGTACTGTGCTGAGTTTATCGTGTCCGTTGGCAACAGATCGTGTTCCGGATCACTTCGATTCCGGTCCGGGGAACGGCAGTGGAATGTCCGAGGAGCGCAGATGAAGATCGCGTTGAGGGAAGGGCAGCTCGATCCCGGCTTCGGTGAAGCGGCGGAACAGGTCGAAGTAGAGATCAGATTTCAGAACGGCGCTGAGGTGTGCCTTGTTCATGGTCCAGACGCGAAGCGCGAAGTCGAGACTGTTGTCGCCGTAGTCGATGAAGATCACATCCGGCGGTGGCTGTGAGAGCACGTCCGGGTGTGCAATGGCGGCTTGCAGCAGGATAGTGCGTACCTTGTCTGGATCGGACCGGTAGCCGACGCCGACTGGGACCGAGATGCGGACTGTGGGGTCATTGGCAGTCCAGTTCGTCACTGGATTGTTGATGAAGTTCGAGTTCGGGACGATGATTACAACATTATCGTTGGTGCGCACCCAGGTAGAGCGCGCGGCGATGCGGACAACATCGCCCTGGGTTCCGTTGGTCTCGATGCGATCGCCCATGCGGATCGGCTGCTCGACCAGGAGGATCAGACCGGCGACAAAGTTCGAGACAACATTCTGCAGGCCAAGGCCGACGCCCACGCCAAGAGCCCCGCCGAACACCACGAGCGAGTTCAGGTTCACGCCCAAAGACTGCAGGGCGACAAAAAGGCCGCCGAGGAAGAGCAGATAGGTGGCAAACCGCCCAAAGGCGAACCGGGCAGCGTCGGACATGCTGATGTGGCGCAGCACGCGGCCAACGAGAAGCCGCTGCACCAGCTTGGAGACCAGCGTCAGCGCGGTGAGGAAGATCGCCGCTTTCAGCAGAAAAACAGGCGTGATCGCGACGCCGCCGATCTTTACGATCTCGAATACCAGGGCACGGCGGGTCTCCGTGCCGAAGAAGCTCAGCAGGCTGGGGAAGAAAACGAAGCTAAGAACGGTATTCACAGAAAGCCTCGGGCTCCTCTCATATGTTTCAGCGCTCCTTATCGAAGAGCTTTGCGGAAAAGAGAGCTATCGCGAAGACGTTCGCTTCGTGAGTTCGGCGAATGCGAGCCCATGAGGCGAACGCTTCCTCTGTGACTTGAACAAATTCTTGAACAGCGGCCCTCGTCCAGACTCTGTCAAGATCGTAGTCGGCCTGATGCCGGGCTTCCTGAAGGCGGAGGAGAGCTACCGCGACAGTCTCCAAATCAGCCGAGGGAGCGGCCGCGAGAATGGAGGAGATCTGCTTGGGAGTCGCGGCGGCCACAAACATCCCGGCTGCCCGCTTCATCTCCCCATGCTCGAACCATCGTTGCATCTTGCGAACTGCTGGAGGGGATAGGTTCGGGCCCAAAATCGCGATGGACCCGCTCGTGAGGAGGTGAAAGAGAGCGTAGTAAGAGGTCGAAACCGATCTGCGCAAGCTCGCTTGGCGAGGACGTCCTCGTTCAAGGTTGGATAAACGAAGCGCAAGCGCGAGCAGGTCGATAGGCAGGCTCATGCAGCCTGATCGAGCATGGTGTATGCAAAGCCGCCTATATCACCCTTGTAAAGCGCCTTTGCAACCGAGGAAGAGAAGCTGGACAGACTCTTGATCTCTTTGCGCCCAATGTTGGTGTCCTCCCTTAAGTGAAAGGTCACATAGACAGCTGGATCGCCGCTGTGATCGGAACCGAACCTTATTTCCACACGTTCGACTTCAGGCGGCAGCGTGAAGCGCGCGAGGATCTCCTGCACCTTTTGCTGATCGACCTCCGCACTGGGCTGGCTCGCTTGCATCGCCATAAGTATAACTCTGCTACTTGATCAACATACTCACGATGCTGGCGCTCATCAGATTCGCCATGGTGCCTGCGAGCATGGCGCGCAGACCCAATTTGGCGAGTTCGTTGCGGCGTTTCGGAATCAGCGCGCCGATGCCGCCGATCTGCATGCCCACGGAGCCGAGATTGGCGAAACCGCACAGGGCGAAGGTAGCGATCGCCAGAGTTCGCGGCGAGACCTGCCCGGCGCGCGCCATCTGGCCAAGTTCGGTGTAGGCGATGAACTCGTTCAGCACCGCGCGCGTGCCGATCAGGTTGCCGACTTTGCTGGCCTCCGCCCAGGGAATCCCGATGAGCCATGCGATCGGTGCGCAGAGTGTACCCAGTGCATTGCCTAGCGAATGGGGAAACGGAATGTGTCCATGCGCCCAGAGCAGGTTCGAGATGCCGAGCATGATGGCGTTGATGAGTCCCACGATCGCGAGAAAGCTGATCAGCATGATGGCGACATTAAAGGCCAGGGCGCCGCCGTCGATGGTGCCGCGCGCGATGGAGCCGATGAGATTTTCGTTCTTGTGCTCCTCGTCCGGCGACATCTGAACGGTGCCGAGCGTGGCTGGGATTTCAGTCTCGGGCACGAGCATCTTGGCCACGAGGATGGTGCCGGGCGCGGTCATGATCACAGCCGAAAGCAGGTCCTGCGCATGGATGCCGAAGGCGATATAAGCCGCCATGATGCCTCCGGAGACGTGCGCCATGCCGGCGGTCATGATGGTCATCAACTCCGAGCGTGTGGCGCCGTCGAGGAACGGGCGAATGGTGAGTGGGGCCTCGGTTTGGCCCATGAAGATGGAGGCAGCCACGTTGGTGGACTCCGCGCCGCTGGTGCCCATGGTGCGCTGCATGATCCAGGCGACGCCGCGGATGACCCACTGCATGATGCCGAGGTGGTAGAGCATGGCAAAGAGTGCCGAGACGAAGATGATCGTCGGCAGCACGGCGAAGGCGAAGACCTGCAGCGGGCTGGTGGGATCGCCCAGCTTGCCGAAGACGAGGGTGGAGCCGTCGGCAGCGTGTGCGAGCAAGGAGGTGACGGCTGTCGCGCCGGTGTGCAGGATCTTTTGGCCGTAGCTCCACTTCAGTACCAGAAAGGCGAACAGGACCTGCAGGCTCAGGCCCCATGCCACCGTGCGCCAGCGGATGGCGCGGCGGTTCGTAGACAGCGTGTACGCGACGCCGAGAAGAAACGTGAGTCCCAGCAGACCGGTGAAACGAGCCAAAGGCGGGTGCTCCGGGGAAAGGTTACGGCGAGTGTACCGGAGTCGGGGTCAACATCGCGAACAAACGATAGGGGCTCAGCGAGCGGAGAGTGACACATTGATCGGCAGATCGCGCGGCGGAAAGCATGACGCGGCATCGCAGGCTTGGTAGTGCAGCGTGCCCGTGAGCATCCCATTGCCTCTGGGTGCGATAAGCTGCACACGCACGCGGAACTCGCCACCGTACGTGCTGAGCGTTTCGCCTGCGCCGGTGGTCAGGCGCAACGGTGTGCCTTCAGGGTAGGCGTCGCCGAGTACACGATACCCTGATGAAGCGCCCAGCTTGAGCGATGTGGGAATCAGCAGCTCGTCATGGGGCTTGTGCGAGTTGATGTGAAATCCCGGCGCCACATGGAAGCGCAGCTCCACCCAGGCGGGTTTCCCTGCTTCGACGATGAATCCCTCAGAGTCGAGGGTGACGCGTTGTGCGTGGGCCGCTCTGGTGTCGGATCCATCCCCAAGCTGAATCTGCTGCGCGACTGCGTTGGTCGAAAAAGCACCGCTATACGCGAATGCGAAAAAGATCAGGACGGCAGCAGGATAGGCACTTCGGTACGAGCTTCTGCGCCCCACCACATCATGGCTGTTCCTTGTGTGCCTCATGCGCCGCCTTCGCCTCCTTGGATCGCTTGCTGGATGGTGGCCTCCATCTGATCCTTGCTGGGCGCGCCGGCGGTGATCGCAACCACCTTTCCGGTCTTATCGACGTAAAAGGTCTCCGGGAGATACTCCACGCCGCCATAAGCCTTGGCGACCTTCTCGTCGGGCATCAGGATGGGATAACTTACACCGATCTTCTTTGCAGCACCTGCGACATCCTCCCGCGAAGCTCCATCGTCCTGGGCAAGACCGAGAACCACCAATCCCTGCGGCTTGTACTTTTCAGAGAACTCCTGGAACCAGGGCATCTCCAATTTGCACGGACCACACCAGGTCGCCCAAAAATTGACTATTACTGGATGCCCTTTGTAGTCGCCGAGAGAAACCTTTTTGCCATCGGTGTCCGTCAATGCGAAGCCCGGGGCGGGTTTGCCGCGCAGTTCCGCACCCTCAGCGTCGGGCATTGCCGCGTCTCCGGCGGGGCCGCCGTTGGCGGGAATCAGATCGATGCGGTTGCCTGCCAGCGTTGCACGCCGGGAACGAAGGTTGTGCACGCCTGCCCAGAATAAAGCGGCAATCACCACAAACATCCCTGCCAAAACGGCCAATCTGCGCGCCACGTGAACTCCCTGCGGCGCGGAATCAGGTCGCGCCTCTACCCAGTCTAGCGCTGTGGCAGGTGTGCTCTGCTAGCATTCCCTTCGTGAGTTCGCCGCGTTCGGTGATCGGTTCGACGCCTTCAACGGGCAGGGATGGGCAATCCCGCGCAGGCGCCCGCGCGGCCGAACTCGTGCGGATCGAAGCCCAAGCGCTGCAAGCGCTGGCGTTGCGGCTGGAAGGTTCAGGTGGGCAGGCCTTTGAGCTTGTTCTGGCAAAGCTGACACAAACCGTGCAAAACGGTCGGCGGATTGTGCTTTGCGGCATTGGGAAGAGCGGCCTCATCGCACGGAAGGTTGCGGCAACGCTGATCTCGCTGGGGGTTCCGGCGATCTTTTTGCATCCGGCGGAGGCGCTGCACGGCGATCTCGGCCTGCTGCTCGCAGGGGATACGCTGCTGATGCTGTCGTACTCGGGCCAAACGGAAGAGCTGCTGCGGCTGCTGCCGCTGGTGAAGCGGCTCGGCGTGTCGGTGTTGAGTCTCTGCGGCTGTGCGGATTCCACGCTCGCGCGCGGCAGTGAACTGGTGCTGGATGTGAGCGTCGATCAAGAGGCCTGCGCGCATCAACTGGCGCCCACGGCGTCTACGACGGTCATGCTGGCGCTCGGGGATGCGCTGGCCGTGGAGCTGAGCCGGCAACTGGGCTTTGTTCCCCAGAGTTTTGCGGAGCTTCATCCTGGGGGGCAACTCGGCCGCAGGCTTACGCCGGTCCGCGATCTGATGCACACCGGCGATGCGGTGCCGGTGGTGGCGGCCGACGCCGCTATGCCCGAGATCATGCATGAGATGAGCGCCAAGCGGCTGGGAATGACGACCGTGCAAAAAGACGGCCAGCTCGCCGGTGTGCTGTCGGACGGTGATCTGCGCCGGCTGATGGAACGGGAAAGAGAGCAGGCCTTCCACAAGCGGGCCGCCGAGGTGATGAATCCTTCGCCGCGAACGGTTGGTGGGGAGATATTTGTGAGTGATGCGCTTGTGCTGATGGAAGAGCATAAGATCACCGCTCTGGTGGTGACTGAAGACGGGGAACACGGTCCTTCGGTGCTCGGAATCGTGCACATGCATGATCTGCTGGAGTCCCTTGTTGCCGCAAAATCGGGCTGACGGCGACGCGTTCGTTACAATCAGACGCGATATGCAACGTTGGTCCCAACTCTTCATTCCCACACTGCGCGAGGCTCCGACGGACGCCGAGGTGGCCAGTCATAAGCTGCTGCTGCGCGCGGGCTACGTGCGCCAGCTCGGCGCGGGCATCTACAGCTATCTTCCGCTCGGCCAGAGATCGCTGAACAAGATTGTGCGCATCGTGCGCGAGGAAATGGATCGCATTGGGCAGGAGTTTCATCTGCCCGCGCTGAACCCCCGCGAGATCTGGGAGGAGTCCGGCCGCTGGTCTGGCATGGGCGACAATATGTTCCGCCTGAAGGATCGCAAAGGCGCGGAGCTTGCGCTCGCGATGACGCATGAGGAGGTCATGACCTCCATCGCGCGCAACGAACTGCGCAGCTACAAGCAGCTGCCGCAGATCTGGTACCAGATTCAGACGAAGTTTCGTGACGAGCCAAGACCCAAGAGTGGGCTGCTGCGCGTACGCCAGTTCCTGATGAAGGACGCGTACTCGTTCGATCTCGACCCTGCCGGGCTCGATGAGAGCTATCGCAAGCATGATGAGACCTATCGCCGCATCTTCACGCGCTGCGGTCTGGAGTTTGTGGCTGTAGAGGCGGACTCAGGCTCGATGGGCGGATCGCAGTCGCAGGAGTTTATGGTCTACACGGAGGCCGGGGAGGATCTGATCGCCAGCTCGGCGTCAGGCTATGCGGCCAATCTTGAAAAGGCCACAAGTAAACTTGCTCCGGTCGAAGATCTTGAGCCAACTGGCGATGGTATGCCGGAGCCGATCCACACGCCGGGCAAGGGCGCGATTGCGGATATTTGCGAGTTTTTGAAGATTGCGCCATCGCAGGATATTAAGTGCGTGGCGTTCATGGGCTTCTTTCGGGGAAAGACTAGACCAACAGCCAATCTCGCTTTGGTCCCTGTAGTTGCTTTTCTTCGTGGCGATCACTATGTCAATGAGACCAAGCTAGCGTCAATAGCGGGCGCTTCTGAACTTTTCTCATTGCAAGAGGCGGATGTGAATAGGCTGTTCAAAGCGCCGCCAGGATTCCTGGGTCCTGTTGGATTGCAGGCTCTTATGGCCGCCGATCACGCCTTTTTAGCAACAAACGCTCGTATTCCGAATGTGCAGGGCGAGAGCCAAGGACCTCCCGGCTACATCACACTGGGGCATGGCTTTAAGAAATATGGGGAACACGCGGTCGTTGTGATGGACCTAGGTCTTCAAGATCGAAGTAACTTCGTTGCCGGAGCCAACAAGCTCGATTATCACTACCGCAACGTCACGCCGGGCCGCGACTTCACGCCAACGCTGATTGCCGACATCCGCAACATCAACGAAGGCGAACTCGATCCAATCGGGGGCGAGCCGCTGCGGCTTGGCAAAGCCGTCGAGATCGGTCACATCTTCAAACTCGGCTACAAATACTCCGAGTCCATGGGCGCCCGCGTGCTGGACCGAGACGGCAAAGAGGTTACGCCCATCATGGGCAGCTATGGTATCGGCGTGGAGCGCATTCTTACCGCGGCGATCGAGTCCAGCGCGGCGAAATTCGTTACGCTGGCCGCGAAGGATACCGCAGCGAAGCAGCCTGTAGCGGAGCAGTACGCGTTGCCCGTCGCGATTGCGCCGTTCGAGATCATCGTGACCATCACCAACGTGCGTGAGACAGAGCTGCTGCAGGCCGGCGAAAAAATCGCGGGGGAGTTAAGCGATGCGGGGATCGATGTGCTGCTCGACGACCGCGATGAGCGTGCCGGCGTAAAGTTCAAGGACGCCGAACTGATCGGCGTTCCGTTCCGTATCAACATTGGCAAGAAGCTGGCTGACGGCGCCGTCGAATTAGTCAACCGGCTGCAAGCGGGTACCGCGAGCGCGACCGAGGATGTGCCGCTGCCGCAGCTCACCGCCCGCGTGAAGGAACTCGTTGCCACGTCTAAGCAGTAGCTCCTTTGCCGTAGATGGAGAGTAAGCCAGTGCCCTCAACCCTGAACACTCCCGTTCGCGTCAAACTCGGCCGCCAGCACAGCTTTGTGTGGCGCGCGCTCGCGGCGCTGCTTCTTCTCCTGCTGATGGCCGCTGTCGCTGGCGGCATTGTCTTCGCGTATGAGTACCACCAGTACCAGGGCCTGGTCGCGCAGCGGCTCGCGCAGGGTCCACTCTTTTCCTCGACGGCGCAGATCTACGCCGCGCCCCAGGAGGTGCGGCCGGGGCAGCGGCTCACCGCGGAGAGCATCGCGGCAGGGCTGCGCAAGGCCGGCTATAACAGCGACGGACAAAGTCCCCTCGGCACCTTTCAGCTGAACGGAGAGACGATCTCCATCAAGCCCGGCACGCAGAGTTATCTCGCTACCGACGGCGCCACCATCCAGGCGGACGGTGGATCGGTGGAATCCATTACGGCCGACAACGGCGCCGCGCTCAGCAGCTACAAGCTGGAGCCGCAGCTGATCACGGCGCTCAGCGAAGACAAGAATCGCACCAAGCGCCGCATGGTCACTTATGACGGGATACCCCCGCGCATGGTGCAGGCCGTGCTCGCCATTGAGGATCGGCGTTTTTTCGAGCATTCGGGTATCAACTATGTGCGCACCTTCAAATGCGCTGTGCAGGATGTCCTTTCGCAGCACAAAGGCTGCGGCGGGTCCACGATTACGCAACAACTGGCGCGCGGCTTCTTTCTTTCGCCCGAGAAGACCTATAAACGCAAGATCGCCGAGATCATGATCACGTACCAGCTCGAGGGCCGCTTTACCAAGCAGCAGATCTTTGAGATGTATGCCAATGAAATCAACCTTGGCCAGCGTGGCAGCTTCGCGATTAATGGCTTCGGTGAAGCGGCGCAGACATACTTCGGCAAAGACCTTAAGCAGCTGGATCTGGCACAATGCGCGATGCTGGCCGGGCTCATCCAGAGTCCCAGCCGCCGCAATCCGTACCGTCATCCGGAGCGTGCAATGGAACGCCGCAACGTCGTGCTCGACTCCATGGTGGAAACGGGAGCGATCACCGCTGGGCAGGCTGAGACCGCGAAGGCTGAGCCGATACAGCTGGCGCCGGCGAACGTCGATGCGAGCGAGGCGCCCTGGTTTGTCGATCTCGTGCACGATCAGATCGTGCAGCGCATCGGCGACTATGACTCGTCGCATTCGTCGCTGCGCATCTATACTTCGCTGGATCCGCAGCTGCAGCGTGCGGCCTCCGATGCGGTCGAGCAGGGCATGCGGCACGTCGATGAGTTGGTGCGCGCGCAGCATCGCCACGGCGAGACGCCGACTGTCATGCCCCAGGTTGCCCTGGTGGCGCTCGATCCACACACAGGGCAGGTGCTGGCGCTGGTGGGCGGCCGAAACTACGGCAACTCACAGCTGGATCATGCCACAAGCAAGCGTCCGCCGGGTTCCATCTTCAAGCCATGGGTGTATGCCACGGCGGAGCAGGGGGCTGTGACGGGTCAGACGTTGAATGGCGCTCCGTTCACAGCGCTCACCACGCTGCACGATGTGCAGACCACCTTCACCTTTGATGGCCGTACCTACAGCCCGGGAAACTACAAGGGTGACTACAAGGGCGATGTGCCCGCGATCTATGCGCTCGCGCACTCGTTGAATAATGCGACGATCTCGCTCGGCGAGCAGGTCGGCTTTGGCCAGGTAGCCGCGTTGGCGCGCGCTTCGGGCATCGTTTCGGCTAAAGGAACGCCTGCGGTCTCGCTGGGCACCTACGGTGCAAGTCCGCTGGATATGGCGGGGGCCTACACGGTGTTTGCGAATGGTGGCGTACATCTCTCCCCGTGGCTGCTTTCCGGCGTGCGCAACGCCAACGGCGATGTGGTCGCGGACTATACGCCGGAGGCCAAGCAGGTCATGGATCCGAAGGCAGCATACCTGACGCAAAACCTGCTCGAAGGCGTGATGAACTTTGGCTATGGCATCGCTGTGCGGAAGCTCGGGTTCACCGCACCCGCCGCCGGCAAAACCGGAACCGATAATGACGCCTGGTTCGCCGCCTACACCTCCAACCTGATCTGCATCATCTGGATCGGCAACGACGACTACACAGACATCAAGCTGCAAGGCGCGGTCGCCGCGGCGCCTATCTGGGCCGCATTCATGAATCGTGCCATCCGTCTGCCGCAATACTCTGACATGAAGCCGTTCATGCCGCCGCCGGACGGCATCCAGCTGGTACGCATTGATCGCGTCAGCAATTTGCCCGCGGATGAAAGCTGCCCAAGTGATACCTACAGCGCGGCCTTTCTTATGGGCACCGTGCCGCAGAGCACCTGCTCGCATATGGGCATGGATGTGCAGACGCTGGGCAACCAGTTGTTTGGCCCGGGCGCAGGGGATGGCACAGCCGTTTCTCCGTCTCCGCAAACGGGGCCGCAGCCTCTTCCATTGCAGCCACAACAGCCAAGGCCACCACAGCAGCCGGTCGATGGGAACCAACCGGCTGCGGAACAGAAACACCGCAATGTGTTGCAAAAGATGTTTGGATTGGGCAAGAAAAAGGATGGAGCAGACGACGGACAAGACCAGCCGCCCAAATAGCCGGGGTGTCCCACCTTCGCCGCGGCTTCATCGCGGTTAAGGTGGGTTTACTGCCTCAGAGTTGGGCTTAGGCTTACGCAAGATTCCCGCGTTCGTGCCAAGCCCACCTTAGCGACGATAAAGCCGTCGCGAAGATGGGGCACCCGCAGAACTCTAGCAGCCGGCCCGTCTTCTTGGCCCTAGGAGCTTTACTATGCGGCCCACGGGTGCTTCGGCGCTCTGGCCCTCGGCGGCAATCCAGGGCTGGCACTGCGGGCACCAGTAGGTCGAGCGCACCTGCTCACCCTGCTTGCGCATCATCACCAGCGCACCGCAGCGGCGGCACTCCTGGCCTTGCCGCCCGTAAACCCACAGGCGGTCACCGGCGTTCATGCTGTGCGTCGTGCGGCGGTTCCCGGCGTAGGTGACGATGCCATCGGCGGCGCCATCGATCACATTCGCCCGCATGTAACGGCCGGAGACCTCGGCCATCACCTCGAGTTCGCGTTCGCTGAGTGTGCGCATCTGCCGGAACGGATTCACGCCTGCGGCAAACGGCACCTCGCTTTTGTACACGTTGCCTAACCCGGCCATCACGCGTTGGTTCAAGAGCGTCACACCGACCTCCTCTTCAGGATGCTGCGCCGCATAGGTGCGCAGCGCTTGCATGCCGTTGTCTTTGCTGTATTCGCTGCTCAGGATGTCGATGCCCAGCTTGGGCACCTGCGAGTAGCGCTCCAGCGAGCGTGCGGTGTGGAACTCCGTAACCGGGACATTGAAGGCAACCGCGACGAAGTCGCCGGCCGTGATCGCGCAACGCATGTTGCGGCGCGGCGAAAACCACTTTTCGCCGACACGGTAGATGTGCCAGGAGCCGGACATGAGCATGTGCGTGACAAGGATCAAGTCGCCGGAGAAGTAGATCAGGCACCACTTGCCGCGAGCCTCTACTTTCTCGACGGTGCGGCCGACGATGCCTTTATCGTCGGCTACGCTCGCGAGTGTGGCGACGTTGGCCTCAAAGGCTGTGACGAGTTTGCCGCCGATGGCCTTTTGCAGGGCGCGGGCGGCGCGAAAGATTGTGTCGCCTTCAG
Source organism: Granulicella sp. (assembly GCA_965276885.1). Lineage (GTDB taxonomy): Bacteria > Acidobacteriota > Terriglobia > Terriglobales > Acidobacteriaceae > Granulicella. The sequence goes on from OZ255702.1 coordinate 2,049,062, forward strand.
GCATGGTGATTTCCTCTCTGATCTCCTGTTCCAGCAAAGATGTTCATTTACCGCGATGAAACCGCGGCAGTCATTACGCGGTCTCCAGGGTTGGAGTGTGCCATCCCGGTAATTGCGGCAAACCGCGCCGCACGTTGAAGCCCATCGGCGCGGCCTGAAATCCGGCATCGAGCAGCGCACGAGCCATGGCGTGCTCGGCGACGGGAACGCCGTTGATCGTTGTGATGAGCATACCGCCGCGTGTGCGGTCAGCGTTCTCGGCTTCGGCGCGCTGCACGGTTTGCACGAGGAACTCGGCGAGGGCGCGCATGACGTTGCCGCGGGCGGGTTCCTCTTCGGGAAGCAGCACCTGGACATCGGGGTTGCCGCGCCGCAGGTAGGCCGTGAGGGCGCCGTCGATGAGCACCACGCGTGCGCCGACAGAGCGGGTGAGGGAACCCGCCCTCATCGGCAATGAGGCTGCCGATGAGGACGGGGCACCCAGGGTTGTCGGCAAAGCCGGGGGATCTGGGTTCGCCGCGGGCCAGCGCAGCAGCGCGCCGTAGGGGTTGGCCGGGTCGGTGGCAGCGAGGATCACGGCTTCCGCGGCCTGCCCAGCCGGATTTTCCGCGCCCCCGTTGTGCTCGCCGGGCCGCAGGGAGCGCAGCAGGTCGACGGCGGCGGGCTGGGCGAACTGCGTCGCGCCAAGATCCGCGGCAAAGTAGCCGCGGCGCACGCGGCCGCTCTCTTCAAGAGCCTTCAGCACGTCGTAGATCGCGGAGAAGCCGCCGGGCAGATCTTCGGCATGCGCGGTCTCGCGAAACACGACGCCATAGCGTGTCAGCAGCTGTTGGGCGATGGCGTGGGACCACTCGGTCTGGCGGGCTGCCAGAGCGGCGGCGGCAATCTGGCGCTGGCCGGGGTTTGTCAGGGCGGTTGATGTTGAGGAAGCGAGGTTCGAGGAGTAGAGGATTGAGGGCGCCGGTTGTGCGGCTCCGGCGAAGGCTACTTCGTTCAGACTCCACCGGCCCTGAGCTGTGGGCGGTGTAGTGCGGCGACTGCGGAAACCCTGCTGATTGTGTACGCGGCGTGCAGGCTTGGCATTTCTGCCCGCGCTGGCGCCGCTGCGCTCGCAGTAGGCGCGCAGGCAGTGGAGGGCATCGTTGGTGATCAGTCCTTGCCACACAAGCGACCACAGAGCATCGATGGTCTCGCCGGGATAGCCGCCGCCCAAGCCATCGTGCAGCGGCTGGAAGAACGAGGCGCCGTTGCGCCGCAGGGACTCGAGGATGGTTTGCTCGCGGCCGGAGAGGGGGTCTTGTTCCGTTGCGAGTTGCGAGTTCGAACGTTGCGAGCTGTCTGTCGCCCGTTGTGAGGAGGCTGTCTGGCCGATGTCCTGGACCTTGCAGGTTCGATCCGGCGGCCACAGCAGCGGCAATTTTTCCGCCAGGTACAGTGCCACGCGGCCATCCCGTTCGCCCAGGGGCGAAAGGCCAATCCACGTCACCTCGCCCGCCGCAATCAACGTGTCGAGATCCGCCGTTTTGTAGCCGCTGATGCGCGCGGGCAGAATCTCGGTCTCCAGCAGAGAAGCCGGCAAGGGGGCGCCCTGCAGATTTTCAACGGTATCTAGCAGTGCATCGAGGCCGCGCCGCGGCTGCACAACGCCCTGCCAACGCGTAAACAGGCGCGCCAGCGTTGCCTGCGCTACCGGTTCCACCTCCTTGCGCAGCCGTGCCAGCGACTTGCGCCGGATGGTGCGCAGCACCTCCGCATCGATCCACTCGCGGTTAAGGCCGCCGGGGCGAAAACCTCCCTCCATTACGCGGCCTGAGCCGACCAGCTTCCCCAGCGTGGCTTCTACGCTCTCCTTGGGCAAGCCGTAGCGCGTGGCGACATCGGGTGTGGTGAAGGGGCCGTGCGTTCGCGCATAGCGGCGCACCACATCGAGCAGTGCCTCGGGCACGGGCTCAAGAAATGCCGTGGGCAGCCCCGGAGGCAGCGGCACACCGAGCGCATCGCGTACGCGCCCTGCATCCTCCACGGCGAGGACACGCTTTTCGCCGCCGCCGGGAGTTCCAAAACGCAGCTCCAGCGCACGCCGCGCACGCAGAAGACGATCCACGGTGGCGTCGACATCGATGCCGGTGGATCTACGCGCAAGCTCTTCGCGGGTCAGATCTCCGAGCCGCAGCAACAGATCGTGCATGCCATCGAGCGATCGTACTTTGTAGGTCTCAGCGGTGCTCTGCAGCTGCTCTTCCGTCTCCTCGATGGCGTGGATGTCGAGCAGCTCGCGCAGGTCGGCATCGCCCAGCAGCTCGCGCAGTTGGTCCTGGTCGATGCTGAGCGCCTGGGCGCGACGCTCAGCCAGCGGCGCGTCGCCATCGTAGATGTAGTTGGCGACGTAGCTGAACAGCAGCGCGCCCGCGAAGGGCGACGGCGTACGCGAATCTGCTACATGGACGCGGATGCTGCGATTGCCGATCGCGCGCAGCGTCTCTGCCAAGGCAGGCATGTCGAAGACATCGCGCAGGCACTCGCGATAGGCCTCCAGCAGCATGGGGAAGCTCGCATACCGTGAGGCTACCGACAGCAGATCGTAGGCGCGTTTGCGCTGCTGCCAGAGGGGCGTTCGGCCGTCGGCGCGGCGGCGAGGCAGAAGCAACGCACGGGCCGCGGCTTCGCGAAATTTCGCGGCGAAAAGGGCTGTAGAACCAAGCTGGTTTTGCACGAGCTCCGCCGCTTCCAGGGGCTCGATCAGCAGCAGTTCGGCGTCGGGCGGCTGATCGGTTTCAGGGAAGCGCAGCACGAAACCGTCTTCGCTCCACATGGTTTCGACGTCGAGCCCCGCGGCCTTAATCTTGGCGGTGACGGCCATCGCCCAGGGCGCATGCACGCGCGAGCCGAAGGGTGTAAGGCAACACACGCGCCAGTCGCCGAGTTCATCGCGCACACGCTCGATGACAACTGTGCGATCGTCGGGCACCTGCTGCGTGGCGAGTTCCTGATCGGCGAGATAGCGCAACACGTTTTCAGCGGCTTTTTCGTCGAGGTCGTGATCCTTGGTCAGCTTCGTGATAGCCACGGAACGCGGCATGTCGCGCAACTCCCGTACGAGCGCACCGATGCGCTTGCCGAACTCAATGGGGCGGCCTGCCTGGTCGCCATGCCAGAAGGGCATCTTGCCGGGCTCGCCGGGCGCGGGGCTGACGAGCACGCGATCCTGCGTGATCTCGTCGATGCGCCACGTGGACGCGCCGAGGATGAAGGTGTCGCCGGTGCGCGCCTCGAAGACCATCTCTTCGTCGAGCTCGCCGACGCGCAGCGGCTTGTTGGACGATCCGCTGAGAAAGACGCCGTACGAACCGCGGTCGGGGATAGTGCCGCCATTCAAAATCGCAAGACGCTTAGCGGCGCCGCGCGGCGTGATCCAATTGCGCTGGCGATCCCAGGTAACGCGCGGACGAAGCTCCGCGAACTCGTCCGAAGGATAGCGGCCGGCAAGCATATCGAGCACGCCCTCGAAGACCGCCGTGCTGAGCCCGGCAAACGGAGCAGCGCTGCGCACAAGTGCGAGCAAGCGGTCATAACCGATGCCCGGGGCGTCGTCTTCGAACCCGGCCTCGTAGCCGGTGTTCGCGCCACTCCGATTCTTCGCCTTCACCGTGCGCTTGCGACGATGTTCCACCTCCGCCAGGGGCAACGGTGGTTGTGCGACCACCGCAACGATCTGCTGCGCGAGCACATCGAGCGGGTTGCGCAGAAAACGTGTGTGCTCGACATGGCCTTCGTGCATGGCCTGGCTGACGGCGGCACAGGCAACGAGATCCGCGCGGTACTTGGGAAAGATGATGCCTGTGGAAGGCGCGCCGACCTGGTGTCCCGCACGGCCGATGCGCTGCAGGCCGCTGGCAACGCTGGGCGGCGCCTCGATCTGGATAACGAGATCGATCGCGCCCATATCGATGCCGAGCTCCAGCGACGAGGTGCAGACGAGGGCCTTCAGCCGGCCTGCTTTTAAGAGCTCTTCGATCTCGGAACGCTGCGCGGCGGCGAGGGAACCGTGATGCGCCCGCGCGATCGGCTCGCCCGCGAGCTCATTCAATGCCCCCGCGAGGCGTTCCGCCACACGCCGCGCGTTGACGAAGATGAGCGTGGAGGTGCGCGCGCGCACGATCTCCAGCAGGCGTGGATGGATGCTTTGCCAGATGCTGGTGCGCTTGGGTCCCTGCGAGGCCGGACCGCTGGGCAGATCGTTGATCTCGCCCAGTTTGGCCATGTCCTCGACAGGCACCTCGACACGAATGTCGAGACGTTTGCGAGCGCCTGCGTTGATGATCGTGACGGGACGAAAACGCGGACCGGAGGCGGTCAATGCTTCGGGTTCGCGCCCGATTTCCGCGGCTTCGGTGGCTGCGAACTCCTCAACCGCCGTGCGCCCAAACTCTGTCATCTCGACCGGAGGCGGAGCCGTAGTGGAGAGACCCGCGGTTTGTTCGAGGCTGCACGGGAGTTCGTGGCTGGGCAGCCGCGGGTCTCTCCACTCCGCAGACGATGAGACTGTCCGCTGCCACCCAAACGAGGAAGAACTCTCGCTTGGGGCCCGGCGCTCCGGTCGAGATGACACTTCATGGGTGGGCTGACTAAAAAGATCGGACCTCGCATCGGCCCCGCCGAGAAACCGTGCGACCTCCTCCAGAGGCCGCTGCGTGGCGCTGAGCCCGATGCGCTGCAGTGGCCGCCCGCACAAAGCCTCTAGGCGTTCCAGCGACAGCGCCATATGGGCGCCGCGTTTGCTCGGAACGAGCGCATGGATCTCGTCGACGATGACGGTCTCAACGGATCGCAGCGCCTCGCCGGCATCGGAGGTCAGCAGCAGGTAGAGAGACTCCGGCGTGGTGATGAGGATCTCACCCGGATGGCGCTTGAAACGCGCTCGCTCCTTGGGGCTGGTGTCGCCGGTGCGCACGCTGATCTCGGGGATGTGCACCGGAACGCCGTCGCGCCGCGCCATGTTCGCGATACCCTGCAGCGGGGAACGCAGATTGCGTTCCACATCGACGGCAAGCGCCTTGAGCGGGCTGATGTAGAGCACGCGGCAGCCCGGCTGTGCGTCGAAGCTGGCGGGGCGCTGCAGCATCAGGCGGTCCAGGCACCACAGAAACGCGGTCAGCGTTTTGCCGGTGCCGGTGGGGGCAAGGATGAGCGTGGAATCGCCATGCGCGATGGCCGGCCAGCCCTCGCGCTGCGGAGCGGTAACGTCTTCAAAGACTGCACGAAACCACTGAGCCGTTACGGGGTGAAAGAGCGAAAGAACGTCCGGGGGAGCGGCAACCGGAGAGGCACTCGCGAGCGAAGCCTCCGGCAGCGCTGCAATGGCTGCAATGGCATGCGGCTTTCGCTTGCGAGTCGTCTCGTGCTGGAGCTTTTTCGTCACGTTTTGCTTCCCCGTTGGATGCGGGGGAGCGACGAACGTATCAGCGGAGGACGCGCGGGAAGCCCTGCCCGTAGCGGGCTCCCTGCGAAGTCCGGTGGCTACGCCAGGCGGCGGCGCATCGTGGCGGCCATCCCAAGCAGACCGGTGCTCAGCAGCAGCATGCCCGCAGGCTCCGGCGTAACGGAAGCTGGGCTGAACGCGCCGGCATAGGTGACCTGGCCAACATAGAGGTCGTTGGGGCCGTTGAGGTTGAAGTTGTCGCCCGAAAAGTTGATCAGGTTTGCGCCCGAGAAGGTGAAGCTGGCGTCCGCGGGGCCGACGAAGACATCGGCTCCACCCTGCGCGTCCACACCCGATTCAAAGAGGCCGCCTGCGGTGAACGAGATCGCCTCCACGACGCCGGTGGTCACATCGATGGTGGTGGTTCCGGTAACCGTGTTGGCGTCCCCGCCCATGCCGTAGAAGAGACTGCTTCCCTGGATGTTGAAGTTGGAGAGCGTATCGGCGTAAGCGATGCCGGACGCAAGAAATACAAGAGCAGCAATGAGGGTGAAGGAGCGCATGCAGGCTAAGAGCGGGATGGCGTTCGCGAGGTGGTACGGCGAGGGCCGCACGAGAGATTACCCGGCTGGAACTCTGGTAACCGCAAAGCTGACACGCTGGTGCTTGCATCGTGAGGCAAGCGGCGCTACGCTAAACGACTCACATGAGCCAGCCGACCAATACACTGGAACTGACGCCTGAGCAGGCGGTACTCTTGCGTGCGCTGGCGACGAGCGCGGCCGAGCACTCCTACTCGCCGTACAGCCGGTTTCGCGTGGGAGCGGCTTTGTTGCTCACCCAGGGTGAGATGGTGACCGGCTGCAATGTGGAGAACTGCTCGTTTCGGCTGACCTGCTGTGCGGAACAAAGTGCCGTTACGCGGGCTGTGATTGAGTATGGACCGGATATCCGCCTGCAGGCTGTGGCCGTGGCGAACCTGAATGGCACGGCATCCATGCCTTGCGGCGCCTGCCGTCAGACCCTGACCGAGTTCGGCGAGGACAGCACGATCATTCTGTATCCCGGCGAAGGCGGCGAGCCTCGGGAGACCACACTCGGCGATCTGCTGCCGCACGCCTTCCGCCTGGAGTTCCTCGGTGAGCGCTGAGATGCCCGACGCACTGCATCCCCTCGATATTTTGATCAAGAAGCGGGATGGCGGAGAGCTTTCGCGCGGGGAGATCGAGAGCTTCGTGCGCGCGGTGGTGCGCAGCGGAGAGGCGGATGAGCCTACTCAGCCGGCAGCAACAAATCTCTCCGAGGCCCAGATCGGCAGCTTTCTCATGGCTGTGTTTCAGCGCGGATTTTCCGGGCGCGAACTCGCTGACTTCACGCAGGCGATGCGGTACTCCGGTGAGACCTTTGACGCGCGCGACCTGCACACCTTTACCGTCGATAAACACTCCACCGGCGGCGTTGGCGATAAGACTTCGCTGCTGATTGCGCCGATCGTGGCTGCTGCAGGAATTACCCCGGGCCGTGTTGGCGCTTCCAACCCCGTTCTTCGCAATGAGACTGCGAAGAACGGATCACCCAATTCCCATCGGTCGATCAGCGTGCCCATGATCTCCGGCCGTTCCCTCGGCCATACCGGCGGCACGCTCGATAAGCTGGAGACGATTCCCGGTTTCGATACGCAATTATCCTTGCCGCGTATGAAAGAGGTGTTGCGCGTGTGCCATGCCGCACTGGTAGGGCAGACGCCGCGGCTGGTTCCCGCCGACCGCATCTTGTATGCCCTGCGCGACCACACCGGAACGGTGGAGTCGCCCTACCTGATTACGGCGAGCATTATGAGCAAAAAGCTTGCCGAGGATCTGCGCGGCCTGGTGCTGGATGTCAAGGTGGGCTCGGGCGCATTTATGCCGAGCTACGAGGCTTCAAAACACCTGGCTGAGCTGATGGTGGCCACGGGGGAGCGTGCGGGAACACGCACCGTCGCGCTGCTCACCCGCATGGACGAGCCGCTGGGGCGGTTCGCAGGAAATTGGGTGGAGGTTTGGGAGTGCGTGGACATCATGAAGGGGGTGCGTCACCCGATGTCGGCGGATCTCATCGAGCTGTCTTGCGTGCTCGCGGGATGGATGCTGCATTTGGCGGGGAGAAGCAAGACTCCTGAAGCGGGAGCAATGCTCGCGGATGAGCTGCTACGCAACGGGGAAACTTATGAGGCATGGTTGTGCATTGTTCGTGCACAGGGTGGCGATGCGTCGGTATTCGACGATCCCGGGGCATTTCATAAGCCGAAGGCGAGGCGTGTGCTTTGTGCCGAGGAATCCGGATATCTCGCGGGCATGGACTGCAAACAGGTGGGCTGGGCGGTGCAGCGGTTGGGTGCCGGGCGTAGCCGTCCCGGCGATCCGGTGAGTGCCCATGCGGGTATCGAGGTGCATGTGAAGCGGGGGGACCCTGTGCAGCCAAAACAGCCGATTTTTACGCTGTTCAGTGAGGAAGAAAAACTGTTGGACGAGCCTTTCCGAATGCTGGAGGAGACGGTACGCAACAGCCGTGAGAGGCCACAGATCCTGCCACTGGTGCGTGAGGTCGTAGCTAAACCAGCTTTCTAGCGATCTCGTCTTCCAGGATCTCTTGGACCGTAAGTGGCACGATCACCCGGCCATTTTGCCGGAAAAAACGTGCGATCTCGTCCAGGGCATCCCTTGTGTAATCGAAGGAGATAAAAAAGCCCTTGGTGCGATCCGAGCGGATCATCGCCGCCTCAAACGCGTCGATATCGGGCCGTCCTGTCTTGTCTTTTTGCTTTACCTGAATGGGGTACCAAACATCCATGAAGTCCAGCGTTCCGCTCTTGACCGTGGGTACCACCGAAACCGGATACACGCGCCCATCCAGTCCCATGTCTCCCACCTGAACCTTGTTCGCGATGCCGCCCAGCGCAATCACAGCCCAGTTCTCGAATTCGAAAGGGGGCATTTTTCTAAGTTGCTGTTCGGTTTGCGGCAGGTCACGAACGACGAAGCCGCGTGCCCGCCGCCATAAATCCTCGCTTTCGGGAAGCCGATTCACGTCGCGAAGGCGTTTTGCCATGACTCGGCAGGCAGTGGGAGATATGTCGATGCCGATCCATTGCCGGTTCATTTGCTGCGCGGCGACCAGAGCTGTTCCACAGCCGCAAAAAGCATCGAGAACGATGTCGTTCGGCTTGGAAGAGACTTCCAGAATGCGCTCCAGCAGTTTGAGCGGCTTTTGTGTTGGATATCCAAGCCTCTCCTCGCTGTGGCTTTGAATCGGCTTAATATCGTCCCAAATCGAGCTTAGCGGCACCCCTTTGCCTTCATCGAGATAACGCTTATAAGCGGGAACAACACCCGGCCTGGTTTGGATGATTCGCCCCTGTTCATATAAATGCTGCATCCGCTCCCGCGTGTAACGCCAATATCGCTCTACTCCGAGAAATTCGTAAAGAGGATTACCTTTGGATGGAGCACCCCCTCCAGGGGCGGTCAGATCTCCTAAGCGATACCTACGTCCAGTTTCCGGCTCCACATGCTTGTAGAACTTATCTACGTACTCATCGTCGTAGGGCCGGTACAGGTGACGAAACTGGTAGTTGTCACTGCCTCCGGAATAAAGAAACAACGACTCGTGCACCCGTCCAAAGTGTTTTGAACCCTGTTTCGCATCATTGTGGGCTGACTGGCGCTTCCAGATGATCTCGTTGATGAAGCTTCCTTCACCCAGGATCTGATCCAGCATGACCTTCACATAATGCGACGCGTGCCAGTCGCAGTGATAGTAAAACGAACCCGTTTTCTTCAGAACGCGGGCGATTTCCACGCAACGGGGCCGCATGTATTCGATATAAGCTCGCGTGGACTCATGCCGGTCCTCGAACGAACGCTTCTCCTTCGTTTCGCCCCAAAACACCTCGTAGTTACGATTTGAATTGAAGGGTGGATCGATGTAGCACAGGTCGACACAGCCGTCGGGCAGCTGCTTGAGCTGATCGAGGCAGTCTCCGCAATAGATAATCCGCGTATCGACGAGGGCTGAGGGCCGGGGCATATGTTCAGCATACCAATCCGCCCTGCTATGCGGGGTGTTGCGAGAGCGAAAGCGTGTTGCCGTCCGGGTCTTGAAACCAGGCTATCGCTGCGCCTCCGGGGGCGTGCCAAATCGCTCGCTCGTCCTGCTCGAAAAAGCCGTAGCGTTGAAAGCTGACGCCCTTGGCCGTGAGTTCGTCGACCGCGTTTTCGATGCTGGCAACCTCCCAACCGAAGATCGTGAAGGGCATGGGCGTGAAGGCTGAAGCGCGCACGACACGCAGCATCGTTCCCGGCGCGGGGCCGACGCGGAAGACGAGGGCGAAGTTGTCGTCGCTTTCAAAGCGCAGACCAAGCGTGCTCTCGTAAAAGATGCGCGCGGCCTCGGGCTTTTGCGTGGGGATGAAACCGATGGGTTGGTCGTTGGCGAGCGGCATGGCGGCATGATAGCCGATGGCGTTTAAAAACGCAGATTCCCTTCGGGAATGACAACAAAAAGGCAAACCGCGGCTTCCTTCGTGAATGACAGCAAAAAGGCGAAAGGCAGACGTCAAGGCGCAGTGCGGGTTACTTCTTGCCGGGCTTTTTCTGCGTTTCGAGGAATCTGCGCATACGATCGAGCGTCCGCGCCTTGCCGAAGACCACGAGGCTTTCCATGAGCGGAGGCGACTGCGTGCTGGCGGTGAGGATGGCGCGCAGCAGCATGAAATTTTCCTTCACGCTCCAGGCCTTTGCCTCGCCGAGTTGTTTCATCGCGGCCTCGATCGCCGGGGCCTCCCAGGGGCTCGTCTCGAGAGTTGCAAGGAGTTCGCCCGCGAAGGCAAGCGTCTCCTCGGCGGTGCGTTTTTTGGGCAGCCAGACGCTCTCGGGTGGCAGTACATTGTCGCGAAAAAAGAAATCGGCCATATCGCCGAAGCTGCCCAGCGTCTCGATGCGCGTTTGCACGAGCGGGGCGATGGCACGAAGATAGGCGTCGGAGAAAACGGTCTCGCGCAGGGCGGCGAAGAAATCCTCCGGCGACTGTTTGCGAATGTATTCACCGTTCAGCCAGCGCAGCTTGACGAGGTCGAAGACGGGGCCGCCGAGCGAGATGCGGCTGAAGTCGAAGCGGGCCAGCATGTCGTCGAGAGAAAACATATCGCTGAGCTTCATGTCCAGGTTCTTGTTGACGATCTCCAACTCGGAGGGCTGGGTCATGCCGCCGCCCATGAGTCCGAGAAAATTCAGCATCGCCGCCGGCAAAAAACCCGAATCGCGATAGTAGTTCAGCGACACCGGATTCTTGCGCTTAGAGATCTTGCTCTTGTCCGGGTTGCGCAGCAGCGGCATGTGCCAGAACTTCGGTATCTCCCAACCGAAGGCCTGGTAGAGCAGAACATGCTTGGGCGTTGAGCTGATCCACTCTTCCGCGCGGATCACGTCGGTGATGTGCATCAGGTGGTCGTCGACCACGTTGGCGAGGTGGTAGGTGGGGAAGCCGTCGGACTTCAGCAGCACCTGGTCGTCGACGTTGGCGTGGTCGAAGGTGACATCGCCGCGGAGTTCATCGCGAAAGGTGGTCGAGCCTGACGGGTCCGAGGAATGCGGGGGCACCTTGAGGCGGATGGTGAAGGGCTTGGGCTGGCTCCCGTCAGAAGGAGCCAAATTCTCGGCGATCTCGGCCTCGCTCATCGTTCGGGAGCGGCCGTTGTACTTGGGCGGCTGCTTGGCGGCGGTCTGCGCCTTGCGCTCGGCCTCGAGCTCTTCAGGCGTTTCGAAGGCGCGGTAGGCGTGGCCGTTCGCGAGCAGTTTTTCTGCGTACTCGCGGTAGATTGCGGTGCGCTCGGATTGGCGATAGGGCCCATACGGACCGCCGACATCGGGACCCTCGTTCCAGGTGAGGCCGATCCAGCGCAGGGCATCGAAGATCATCCCCTCCGAGGTGGAGACGAAGCGGGTGCGGTCGGTGTCCTCAATGCGCAGGACGAATTGGCCGCCGCGCTGGGCGGCGAAGAGGTAGTTCAGCAGGCCAATGTAGGCCGTGCCGACGTGCGGATCGCCGGTGGGCGAGGGAGCGATGCGGACGCGGGTGGGGCGGGACGTCTCGGACGTGGCGGGGGTAAGCTCTGGTGTCATCGGTTCGTTCCCGATGCTACCAAAGCTCCACCCTTGCCTCGCGTAGCTTTAGAGTGCCGGTGGCCCGGTGGGCGGATAGTTGGCCGGCGGCGGATACGCTTGCGGCGGGTACGCGGACGACCCGGCGGCATACATGGACGGGCCGGGCACCACACTCCAGTCGCTGAAGGCGAGCACGCAAAGAGCGATGATCAAGCCGAGGCCGGGTATCAAAGCCAGCAGACCCAGCGCCCCCGACATGCCGGCCTTTACGAAAATTCGCCAGAAAAGAAAGACAAAGAAGGCGTACACGAGCAAGCTGAAGAAAAGGATGGCGATGCCCATGCTGGCCATCATCCCGGCTAGATGTTGCTGTTGTTGCGGATCCATAAGGCCTCCCGAGTTGAAGCCACTGTAGCCGAGAACGACCGCGCTCCGGTAGAGAAATCTGCTGTGCTCTTCAGGTTTCGGCAGAGATGGGCAGGAACGCTGGAAAAATTCTGACGACTGTGAGCGTAGGTTCACCTCATGTAAGCGTGTCTGCGACACACGTTAGGTCAGATCGTCCGTGTCAAAGGCCGGCAGCTTGCGGCCAAGCGCGCTGAAATCGTGCGTTTCGGCGATCACCGTGTTCAGAACGCCGTTGATCTCCTCGTCAGCCGGCGTTTCGTCCGCTACAGCCAGTTTTTTGTGCTCGCGCGGCAGCTTGATCGACTCCAGCAATGCGACCACATGGGCCACGGCGGCGCCGTCATGGCCGAGGCCCTCGGGTGTCTTGCCCTTAATGGAGACGCAGTTCATCTCCAGCCCTAGCAGGTCGGCCAGCCGCTCGCGCATCTCGGCGGCGATGGGGACGATCTTGGGGCGGTGCAGGATCAGAACGCAGTCGATGTTGACGATCTTGTAGCCGGCAAGCGCAATCTCTTCAAGCGCTGTCCGCAAAAAGACCGTGGAGTCAGCCCCCTTCCAGCGCTCGTCGGTGGGCGGAAAGAAGGTGCCGATATCGCCCGCGCAGACGGCGCCGAGGAGGGCATCGGTGACGGCGTGGAGCAGCAGATCGCCGTCGGAGTGCCCGGCCAGGCCCTCCGGATGCTCGATCTTGAGGCCGCCGATGACCAGCGGAACTCCTGGATGGAAGGCGTGCGAGTCGAAACCGAGGCCGATGCGCATGGACATGGGGACATCCTAAACCGCCTCGGTCATGAATGGTATAAATCGACATAGAACCACGCACTCGGGTGATTAATATGATTCCTTGAGCCGTATATGAAATTTTCGGCCCCTAGCAGCCAAGAAGTCGTGACAGACACTCAGCCATATGTGCCAAGTATCGGCGGCTAACTCGTCTCCAAGGTGGGCGATGTCACGGATCAGAATGACAATTTCACCTCGCGCGAAGCCTCTACTTGCAACCTGTTCTATTCGTTCCGAGCTTAAGTGGCGAGAAAGAATCTGTCGATCCTCCTCGTCGCGCCGCGTTGCTTTATCTGTAGCCTTCTCGAAGTCACAGAGACTGACCGCATCGTAGAAGCCCAGATCGATGTTTAGAAGATGCAAGTATTCCAGGTTGCTCAAGCCACTTGCACGAAAGTGTGGCAACGCAGCCAAAAATTTGTCCAAGTGTCGTGTGAGGCCGACATGCCTGAAATGCTCGGCAAATTCTGTTTTCGTTATATCGATTTTTTTTTTGGCCGCTCGTGTTCACGATCCACCCTTGAATTTAGCCCGCCAGATAAAACTCCGCGATCTCCAGATCCCCCGGTTGCGTCACCTTCAGATTGCGGGCGCTGCCGGGGACCACGTGCACCGGAATCCCGGCGCGTTCGAGCAGGCTGGCCTCGTCGGTGCCGGTGAACTCGTCGGCGGCGGCCTCGGCGAAGGCGCGGCGCATAAGCGGAACCAGCGCTCCCTGCGGTGTCTGCGCATGGACGATCAGTTCGCGGGGGATGGTAGCGGTGATTAGCGCGCCGTCGGCGGTGCGTTCGACCTGCTTGATGGTGTCCACGGCGGGCATGCCGACGATGGCCGCCCCGTGCCGCTCGATGGCCTCGATGGTGCGTTCGATGGTGGCGGCGTCGATCAGCGGGCGGACGGCATCGTGTACAAGCACGATGTCGTCATCGGAGTTAGAGGGAAGCGCCGCCAGGGCGTTGGCCACCGATTCCTGGCGCATAGCGCCGCCGTTTACCACTTGAATGCGATCGGATAAATTGTGTTCCGCAAGCAGTTCGCGCAGGCGCTCCTGTTCCGGTTCGCGCACCGCAACATAGACGGCACTCACTTGCGGAACGCTAAGGAACGCCAGTAGCGAATGGACAAGAATGGGCAGGCCGCCGAGGAAAAGAAACTGTTTTGGAGCGCCGCCGGAGCTCGCGGCCATGCGGGTGCCGATGCCGGCCGCAGGAAGAATGACGAAGACAGCCATGGGAAGGCGAGTATACCGTTTGGAAGGGAACAGGGAACAGGGAACAGGGAACAGGGAACAGGGAACAGGGAACAGGGAACAGGGAACAGGGAATAGGAAACAGGGAATAGGAAATAGGAACCCACACTCACCTATTGCAAGGCACGGCGTGAAATTGGAAAAGTTGAATCGATGGCTGTTCCGCCCCGGTGACCGCGTCTGCTGCGCGGTCTCCGGAGGAGCGGATTCGGTGGCGCTGCTGTTGTCGCTGCTGGACGCAAACGCGGCGAAGGAGTCACTGGGGCTGGTGCTCGGCGCGGTGCACGTGCACCACGGCCTGCGCGGGGCGGAGGCCGATGCCGACGCGGCGTTCGTGCGCGCATTGTGCGCGCGTTTGGATGTGCCGCTGCGGGTGGAGCACGTGGACACCGCCGCCCGGCAGGCGTCAGAACGCGAGGGCGTGGAGGAGGCCGCGCGCGAGTTGCGCTACGGCGTCTTTCGCCGGCTGCTTGCGGAGGACAGCCTCGACGCGGTCGCGACGGCGCACACGCTGGACGACCAGGCCGAGACGGTGGTGATGAAGCTGCTGCGGGGCGCCTGGACGGAGGGGCTGGGCGGCATCTCGCCTGTGGTGGAGACGGAGGAGATGGACGTTGGGCTGCGGCGATCCGGTCTCGGCGCACAAACCGTCTCCGGGGCGCGTCGCGGGTGCATCGTGCGGCCACTGCTGGGCGTCCGTCGGGCGGAGGTCGAAGCCTTTCTGCGCGATCGCGGGCAGGCGTGGTGCGAGGACAGCTCCAACCGCGATCTGCGGCTGACCCGCAATCGCGTCCGGCATGAACTGATGCCGCTGCTGCGCAGCTTTAATCCGGGCATCGAGGGGTTGCTGGGGCGCACCGCGGATATCGCGCGCGACGAGGAAAGCTACTGGGGGGCGGAGATTAGCCGCCTTTTGCAGGGGATGTTGTTGCCGGGAAGGCCTGTCCGCGGCGGTGGGCGAGCGGTGGGCACGGCGTTGGGCGAGGGCTCGGTGGCGATGCAGCTGGACCGGCTGCGCGGGCTTGCCCCGGCGGTGCGGCGACGGGTGGTGCGGGCGGTCGCGGCGACGCTGGGCTGCCGTCCAAGCTCGGAGGAGACGGCAAAGCTGCTGGCGCTTGCCGGACTGGACCCCTGCGCCGGGGCTGCGGGCGGGAGAATCGGGGCGCGGCTGGAGCTTTCCGGCGGCCTGCGGGCGGAGCGCTCCGCCCGGGAGCTGCGTTTGTCGCGGATTAGGACGTGATTGCTGCCGAAGCTGGGCCTCCATGCCGCCGAAGATGTAGATGGACCCTGCAAACAATCGATACAAGGGAAGAAAAGGGAGGGTAGAATTCGAGGAAGTCTATGTGCGCGGTCGTGGCGCCGGTGCGGGGCATGCACCTTCTTCACGCAACTGCCGTCTAACAGATTGGATTCGCAACGGCGGTAATGCTCGTTGCGATCCGGGGCTTAGGGAAACGAGGGGTCAATTGAACTCGACTGTCAAACAGTTGTTGATCTGGGTTGTAGCGGTAACCTGCCTGCTGGTGGGATGGCAGTTTGTGCTCAAGAACATGAATGCGGGGCACAACCGCACTGTCAGCCTGACGGAGATGCAGAACGACGCGAATGCGGGCAAGATCTCGGAGGTCACCGTCTCTGGGACAGAGGCCACCGGCAAATACAAGGATGGCAAGGAGACCTTCTCCACAACCATTCCACAAAATTACCCGGACCTCTACAAGGACCTGCAGTCGCATGGAGTGAATGTCAGCATCAAGGATCCGCAGGGCGGGCTCTGGTTCGGCCTGCTGCTGCAGGTTGCACCGATTCTGGTCATTCTGGCGCTGTTCCTATTCATGATGCGGCAGATGCAGTCGGGCGGGAACAAGGCGATGAGCTTTGGCAAGAACCGCGCGCGGCTGTTGAGCATGCAGCAGAAAAAGGTCACCTTCAAGGACGTCGCCGGGGTGAACGAGGCGAAGGAAGAGCTGAAGGAGATCATAGAATTTCTGCGTGAGGCGCAGAAGTTCCAGCGTCTCGGCGGGCGCATCCCCAAGGGCGTGCTGATGGTCGGGCCTCCGGGTACGGGCAAGACTCTGCTGGCGCGAGCGGTTGCCGGCGAAGCCAATGTTCCGTTCTTTTCGATCTCCGGTTCGGACTTCGTAGAAATGTTTGTGGGCGTGGGCGCCAGCCGTGTACGCGACCTATTTGAGCAGGGGAAGAAGAATGCTCCGTGCATCATCTTCATCGATGAGATCGACGCTGTGGGACGGCATCGCGGCGCGGGTCTAGGCGGCGGTCACGATGAGCGCGAGCAGACGCTGAACCAGCTTCTGGTGGAGATGGACGGTTTCGAGTCAAACGATGGGGTCATCCTCATTGCCGCGACCAATCGTCCCGATGTGCTGGATCCAGCGCTGCTGCGGCCAGGCCGCTTCGACCGACGCGTAGTGGTGGATCGTCCCGACATCCGCGGCCGCGAAGAGGTTCTGAAGGTGCACTCGAAGAAGGTGCCTATGGCCGAGGATGTGAACCTGAACATCTTGGCGCGGGGTACACCGGGATTCTCCGGTGCGGATCTGGCCAACATGGTGAATGAGGCTGCACTCACCGCAGCGCGCTTCAATCGCAAGGCCGTCCACATGTATGACTTCGAAGTGGCGAAGGACAAGGTGCTGATGGGCGCGGAGCGCAAGAGCATGCTGCGCAGCCCGGACGAACTGAAGATCACCGCCTACCATGAGGCTGGCCACACGCTCGTCTCGGCGTTGCGCGATCACTCCGATCCTCTTCATAAGGTCACCATCATCCCGCGCGGCATGGCGCTGGGTGTGACGGTTTACCTTCCTGAGGAAGACCAGCACACCGTCACCAAGGACTATCTTGAGTCTCGCCTGGCGATGATGATGGGCGGCCGTTGCGCCGAGGAGATCTTCCTCAAGAAGATGACCACCGGCGCCGGCAACGACATCGAGCGCGCCACCGACCTTGCCCGCCGCATGGTGTGCGAGTTCGGCATGAGCAAGCTGGGACCGATGACCTTCGGCAAGAAGGAACAGGAGGTCTTTCTGGGCCGTGACATCGGGCAGTCGCGCGACTTCTCCGACGATACGGCGCAGCAAATCGATGCTGAGGTTCGCAGTTTCGTCGATGAGGCGTACCGCTCGGCCTACAGCATTCTCGAAGCGAACCAGGAGATCATGCACCGCATGTCGCAGGCTCTGCTGGAGCGCGAGACTTTGGACGCGTCAGAGATCGAGCTGATCATTGCGGGCAAGGATTTGCCGCCGATGAAGTCGTCCTTGGCCCATGCTGATCCGGGCAGCTCCGGTGGCGACGAGGCTCAGAAGCTCTCCAAGCCCGAGGGTGGACGCAAGCCTGGCTTCGGCGAGGCCGCACCCAACCCCGCATGAATGAAAACTAATGGATAAAGTGAAGGGCAGCCTACGGGCTGCCTTTCACTTTTTATGGCGGATTGCATATTGCATATTGGTATGCAGCAGGTAGAACAGCAGATTCCCTTCGGGAATGACAGAAATAAAGGCAATGTTGTTGCATTTTGTTTGTCATCCCGTAGCGTAGCGGAGGGATCTGCTTTTCTCGTGCTGCTGCGCACCTTCAGGCAGTTAGTTTTAGCTTTGTCCCTGCGCGCAAAAGGGCCGACTCTCTCTGCAATGCGATACTACGGTGTATGTGGAAGTGGCGGTTTGCGGCCGTTGTTCTAATCTTCTTCGCCGGTCTCGGACGTCAATGCTGCTTTGCTCAGACGTCTGCTGGACTGCAAGGCCCAAAGTCTCAGGCTCCGGCGCAGAACTCCACGCCGGCCAGAGCCGGCATGGGAGCGGACACGCCCACGGCTCCGCAAACCCCTACGAAAGACGATCTGCTACGGGGCTCGTATGGGCCTTACCGAGCCAACAATGATCTGCTTTCCTATGCGTTGAAGCTGCGCGTCGACCCGGTCGCGGAGACCATCAAGGGCAGCAATGCCATTCGTTTTCGCATGCTGCAGGATGGGCAGCGCATTCAGCTGGAACTCACGCCGGAGATGGCGATTGACCGACTTACGCTGGTCGGCAAGCCGCTGCAGTACACGCGGGAAGAGCGAACCGTGTGGGTTGATTTTCCGAAGATGCTGCGGAAAGGGCAAGACTATACCGTCGATTTCGCCTACTCCGGCCATCCGGTGAAGCAGGGCCGCTTTGGCTGCTTCTCTTTCGATAAGGACAGGGAAGGCAAGCCCTGGATCACGACCGCATGTGAGGGCGAAGGCGCAAGCGTTTGGTGGCCGAACAAGGACCAGTGGCGCGATGAACCGCAGGACGGCATGGAGATCGATATTTCCGTTCCCGACGGGTTGATGGATGTGTCGAACGGGCGTTTTGCGGGTTCACGGGATCTCGGCGACGGCTATACCGAGTGGCGCTGGCACGTGCATTACCCAATCAACAACTACGATGTGGCGCTCAATATCGGCGAGTACCAGCATTTCACCGGCGGCATGCATGGCTCGACCAGCCTCGATTACTATGCGCTTCCTGAGGATCTCGCGAAGGCCAAGGTGCAGTTTCAGCAGGTGCCGGAGATGCTTGACTCCTATGAGCACTACTTTGGTGAATACCCGTTCGATAAAGACGGCTACAAGCTGGTTCAGGTGCCGTATGCGGGCATGGAGCACCAGTCAGCGGTAGCCTACGGAAACCACTTTGAGAATGGCTACTATGGCCGCGACTGGACCGGCGTAGGCATCAGCCCGAAGTTCGATTTCATCATCATTCATGAGAGCGGGCATGAGTGGTTTGGCAACGCCGTCACCGCCGCGGATCGCTCCGACATGTGGATTCACGAGGGCTGGACCACGTACATGGAGACGCTCTACGTGGAGTACCGCTGGGGGAAGGCAGACGCCTTACGGTACATGGGCGGGCTCAAACCGAAGGTCAAGAACGAAGAGCCGATCATCTCCGCGCGCGGCACGGACACGGAGCCGCCCGAGGATCAGTACTTCAAAGGCGCGCTCATGCTGAATAGCCTGCGCAGCATCCTTGGCGATGATGCGAAATGGTTCGCCGACATCCATGATTTTTACCAGCGGTTCAAGTACCAGACGATCATGACAGAGGATGTTGTGCGCTGGTGGAACGAGCGCACCGGGATGAATCTGACACCGTTCTTTGACGAATACCTTCGTCACGCCGCAATTCCCACGCTTGACCTGCAGTACGACGCCCAGGCGCATGTGATGCGATACCGCTGGAAGGCCGACGAGCCCGCATTTGCCATGCCGATCGAGGTGGGGGATCCGCAGCACTGGACGCGCATCGATCCGAACACGACCGAGTGGAAGAGCATGCCCTGGATGGCCTCCGCCGACGACTTCAAGGTGGCCACCGATCTGTATTACGTGGACGTAGAAAGGTCGGCGCAGTGAAACTTCAGGCAGTGCCGCTACTCTCGTTCGTGCTTCTGCTCAGTTCAGGCTGTGGCTATCACGCCGTCGGTGCCGCGACGCATGTGCCGGCCGGCGTACACAGTATCGCCGTGCCCATCTTTGCTACGCGGGTGCAGGCCTTCCGCACGGAGACGCTATTTACCCAGGCGGTAGTGCGGGAGCTGAACACGAGCACGCGCTACCGCATTCTTACGGCGGTGCCGGGCAACGCAGAGACCAGCACGGCCGATGCGGATGCGGTGCTGCGAGGCACGATCCTGACTGAGGCCGTGACGCCGCTGACGTATGACTCCTCCAGCGGGCAGACCTCGAGCTATCTTGTGACCATTACCGCTTCGGTGCGCTTGATTGCGCATGACGGGACGCTGCTGTACCGCAACGATGCGTTCTCCTGGCGGGAGCAGTATCAGTCCACCCAGGACCTGACAGGCTTTGTGCAGGAAGACACGGCTGCGGTGCGGCGTCTGGCTCACGACTTCGCACAGGCACTGGTTAGCGACATGAGGGAGAGCTTCCGCTGATGGCCGCGCCGACACAAAACCGGACACAAACATTGCGAAGCTTCGTGGCGGTGGACCGGTTTTTGGCAGAAGTAGGGAGAGCTGACCGCCGCGCGGGTTATGTTCTGCTGGGTGACGACGCGTTCCTCTATCGCAGGGCACGTGCGGGCGTTCTGGAGGCGCTCGTTCCTCCGGATTTGCGGGATTTCTGCCTCCATGACGTGGATCTCGGCGACATGTCGATCTTCGAAGCACTGGATCTCGCGCAGACACCCTCCTTGATGGCGCCGTTTCAGGTGGTTTTCATCCGCAACGTGAAGGTGCTGTATGGCCGGGGGCAGAAAAAGGAGGAGTTTGCCGCCATCGACGCCTATTTCCGCCGGCCCAATCCACAGGCCGTTCTCCTCTTTATCGCGGATCACGTGCACCTGCCGGGTGACCTGCGCCGTATGGACTTCACCGAGAAGGAGCGGGCGGAAAAGATTCGCGAGACCCTGGGTGAGGCCTGTGCGGTCATCGAGCTGCAGCAGGTGAATGAAGAGGATGCCGCGGCATGGGCGCAAGCTGAGGCCGTGAAGCGCGGGTTACGGTTAGGACCGGATGCCGCGCGTGAGCTCACGGATGCGCTTGGCGCGAATATGCTCAGCATCGCGAGTGAGTTGGAGAAGCTGACGCTCGAGGCTGGAGCGCGGGGCGCTGCTGAGATCACCGTGCAGGATGTCGAGACGATGGTGCCAGCGGCCAAGCAACGCAGCTTGCACGAGCTCACGGATGCGATCAGCCGCAAGGATTCCGCCGCCGCGCTGGCGTTGCTGGGTGGTTTGCTGAACGCCTCCGACGGCGAGGATGCGGCCATTGGACACGTGTTCTCGCTAGCCAAGACCTACCGTCAGATGATCATCCTGAACGAAAAGCAGGTGAAGGATCAGCGCGCGATGTGGCAGGTGCTGTGGCCGGCCTTTCGGGTTGCGCCGTTTGCGGCGGATGCGTTGATCGCGCAGGCGCGGCGGTATCGCAACCGTTCCGAGTTGCTCAGTGGGCTGCGTGCGATCGCGAGGGCGGATGCGGAGCTGCGCTCCAGCCCGCCCGATAAGCGGCTGGTGCTGGAACGGCTGGTGCTGCGGCTTGCGAAGCGGTCTGCCACAGGAGAGCCTTCCGCGGCATGAACGAACATTGTGCGGGCACTCAAGTTTTTCAATTCCTTGCCGATAAGCATCACACGAAAAACATCTGCTTAGGAGCAGAATCACGGAGCTGTACCCAGCGCACGCAAACGCGTACCGGTAGGCCCCCGCCCTCCCTGTAGATCTCTGCTCTTAAATTCTTTATTTTGTTATGTTTACGAGAGATTGGAGGGTAAGTTATTGATTTTGAAAAATTTACGGACAAATTCTATGGAATCAGCCACTTAGAGCACAAACCGGGTCGCTGTACCCGGGCTTCTATGTTGCGGGCCTTCAGCCCTCGATGCCTTTTTGGCGCCGTACCTGGGGCTACGCCCCAGGCTGTAATGTGTTGCGCCGTTGGCGCTGAGTACAGCTTGTGTGATTCTGCCTTAAAGCATAAACCGGGTTGCTGTACCCAGGCTTCTATGTTGCGGGCCTTCAGCCCTCGATGCCTTTTTGCGCCGCACCTGGGGCTACGCCCCAGGCTGTGATGTGTTGCGCCGTTGGCGCTGGGTACAGCTTGTGTGATTCTGCATTAGGGGTTCATCTACGGTTCGGGCAGGGTTCGGGCAGGGCCCGGCCGCACACAAAGCAGAATTTGTTTGCACTCCTTGTCAGCTTAGCGGGTTTGCGCTAAAGGTACGCAACGCGGACCGGAGCCATGGGCTCGGATGCCGTGGGCACACCCTTCATCATTCCGCTTTAGCACGCGAATGTGTTCACGCGAATTGACGACGTTAGAATCAGGAAGGTGGTGACTAAGGAGTGGGATGACGCGAGGGGATGGATGGGGACGGTGTTGCTTGGCCCTGGTGTTGATGGCGACAGGGGGCGTGGCAACGGCAGCAGCGCAAGGTTCGACACAGACGGCGCCCGCACAGCCCTCACCGCAGGAGCAGGCGGCTCGCATGGCCAGCTTCTTTGCGACGCACTTCAGCAAGCACGAGTACCACGTGCCTATGCGCGACGGCGTGAAGCTGTACACGGCGGTCTACACGCCGATCGCCAGCCAATACAAGGACGCCGGCCCCTACCCGTTTCTGATGACGAGAACGCCCTATAGCTGTCAGCCCTATGGCCCGGACAAAGTCATGCCGCATGTGACCGGCAACCAGAAGCTGCTGGAGAGCGGATACATCCTGGTTTGCCAGGATGTGCGTGGGCGCTGGGATAGTGAAGGCACGTGGGTCGAGATGACGCCCTCCCGGGATACGAAGGGGAGGGGCAAGGGCATCGCTGAATCCACCGATGAGTCCACCGACACCTATGACACGGTGGAGTGGCTGCTGAAAAACGTGCCCGCAAACAATGGCAAGGTAGGGATTCTGGGCATCAGCTATCCAGGTTTTTACACCGTGGCGAGCATTGTGGACAGCCATCCGGCGATACGCGCGGCCAGCCCGCAAGCCCCTATTGTTGACCTCTGGATGGGGGACGATGCGTACCACGGCGGCGCGTTCATGCTGGATGCCAACCACTCGTTTTATGCGCCGTTCTTCGCGCCGCAGAAGAACCCGATCACCGTGGAGCCGCAGCCCGCGTTCGCGTTCCCGACGCAGAATATGTACGCGTTCTACCTGGGCATGGGCACGCTGGCGCACCTGGACTCGCCTGCAGGCGGCACGAACGCCCTGTTTCACGACCAGGTAAGCCACCCGAACTACAGCGAGTACTGGAAGATCCGCAATATCGGACCGCATCTGCATGGGGTGCACACGGCAGTGATGGCCGTGGGCGGATGGTTCGATGCGGAGGATCTGGCCGGTCCGGTGAAGGTCTTCCATGCGGTCGACAAGCTGAGCCCGGAGGCGCCTGAGGACAGCCTGGTCGAGGGTCCGTGGGTGCATGGCGGGTGGTCGCGTGGCACGGGCGCACGGCTAGGCGACATCAGCTTCGGATCGGATACGGCGGTGTTTTATCGCAACGAGATTGAGGCGCCGTTTTTTGAGCATTGGCTGAAGGATAAGGCGTGGACGCCGCTGCCGAAGGCGTATACGTTCGAGACCGGCACCGATGTTTGGAAAAAATATCCCGCGTGGCCACCGCCCGCCGCGAAGCCGCGCATGATTTATCTGCAGCCGGATGGCGGGCTCGCATGGACCGCACCGGCGGGGCGCGACAGTAAGGACGAGTACGTCAGCGATCCTGCGCATCCGGTGCCGTTCACGCCCTATGTCACCGGCCCGGATGTGCCGCAGCGGTACATGGATGACGATCAACGCTTTGCGACTACGCGTGGTGATGTGCTCGTTTACCAGACGCCGCCTTTGACGGAGGATGTCACGGTGGCGGGTCCGGTATCGCCGAAGCTGAAGGTCGCGTCCACGGGTACGGATTCGGATTTCGATGTGAAATTCATTGACGTTTACCCGGAGAACTACGTCGATCCGGACAGAGAGGCTTCGATGGGCAAGCATGTGACGGGGGCTCCGCCTGCGATTTTGCAGGGATACGAGATGCTGATTCGTGGCGAGCCGTTCCGTGCCAAATTTCGGGATTCCTGGGAGCACCCGCAGCCGTTGGTGCCGGGCAAGGAGACGGAGGTGAACTTCACGATGCAGGATGTGAACCACACCTTCCGCAAGGGCCATCGCATCATGGTGCAGATTCAAAGCTCGTGGTTTCCGCTCACGGATCGCAATCCGCAGACCTTTGTGGATATCGATAAGGCCACAGCGGCGGACTTTCACCCGGCTACGGAGACGGTATTCCATCAGGCCGGTGCGGCCAGTGGGATCGAGCTTCTGGTGATGCCGGAGCCGTAGAGTGAATGGCCTTCAGCTATGCAGCGTGGTTCTTTTTTGCTGTCATTCCCCGGAGGGAATCTGCTGTTCCTCGCTGGCCGCAGAGCCAGGCGTAACAACCGATAGAGTTGTCATCCCGTAGGGATCCGCTTTTTTGCTCTGCTTGGCGGAGCGCAGGCGCGAGAAAGCGACGGGCAAGAAGCAGATCCCTTCGCTACGCTACGGGATGACAAACATAGAGGCTACGGGATGACAAACATAGAGGCTACGGGATGACAAACATAAAGGCTACGGAATGACAAGCATAGAGGCTGCGGAATGACAGTAAAGAGGCTACGGGATGACAAGCAGAAAACGAAGGGGGGATGACGAGTCTTGCAGGCATGTCGACGGCAGGCTCCTTATGGAGAGACGGCGTTCCGCGCCGGCGTGTTGAACGGATTGTCGAGGTTGGGGCTTTGCGGGGTGAAAAGCGCCGCGCCCCCATCGGTGATCACCATGCAGTCTTCGAGCCGCAGGCCGAACTTGCCGGTGATGTAGATGCCGGGCTCATCGGAGAAGACCATGCCCGGCATGAGCTTCTGCGGGTTGCCGCCGACGAGGTAAGGCCACTCGTGCATGTCGAGACCGATGCCGTGACCGACGCGGTGATAGAAAAAGTAGTAGCCGGGACCGTAGCCGGCGTCGACGATGAGCTTGCGTGCAGCGGCGTCGACGGCTTGCATCTCGACGCCGGGGCGAGCGGTGGCCAAAGCGATCGACTGGGCATTGCGAACCACATCGAAGACCTTACGCTGCTGGTCGGTCGGGGTGCCGTAGATGAAGGAGCGCGTGATGTCGGAGGTGTAGCCCTCGACGGTGCAGCCGTCGTCGAGCATCACCATCTCGTGCTCATGAATGATCTGCGGCTTGCTGGAGCCATGCGGCACGGCGGTATTTACGCCGACATTGCAGGTAGCATCTCCGTGCACGCCGCAGCGGGCATAGGCACGCTCGATCAGGCCGGCTACCTTGCCGTTCGTGTCGCCGGGGCCGCAGGAAAGATACACCGCCCGATAGACATCGAAGGTGATCTGGTTGGCGAGACGCAGCAGCGCGATCTCCGCCGGCGACTTAATGGAGCGGCAGCCCGCGGTGACTGGGGTAGCGGAGACGATCTTGAGGCCGGGGCAGGCCTTGGCGATGGCGTAGGAGAACGCGAACTGGGTGTGTTCTTCAAGGCCGAGTGTGCCGGTCGTGAGGTTCTCTTCGCCCAGCCCGCGCCGTAAGGTGATGAACGGGTCTTCGTTCTCCTGCCAAAGATAGGTAAGCGTGGTTTCGCGCTCAGGGAAGTGCGCGAGGAGATCGGAGAGGTGATCGCGTTCGAGCGCCGGGCACACGATAAAGGGCGCGGCCGCTTGTGGAATGACATAGGCGAACAGGCGTTCCGACTGGCCCCAGCGCGCGCCGGTGAAGTAGAAGAGCGACGCGCCGGTGGTGATGAGGATGGCGTCGAGACCGTACTCCTTCATCAGCTCGCGGGCGCGGTCCAGGCGGGCTTCGCGTTCGGCCGGTGCAATGGGTTTGGCGTCCTGGGTGCGATCGGTGAGAGCGAGGATGGGGGTTGGAAGCGCGCCAGCCTCGCTTACAACCGGCGGTTGTGCAGCTGGCCTTTGTTGTGCCGCGAGGCTGAACGCGGGTGCGGAGGCGGCTGCGGTGAGGAGAAAGCGACGGCGGGAGACCATGGGTCGATTCTAGGCGGGTGGCCTCAAAAGGCGTCATCTCGATCGATGCACGACGGTTTTTGTCGTTCGTCGTGGAGTGTTCTGCAGTTCGGCCTGCAACGGTCCTCTGCGGCTGCCTTAGAGCGGTTTACCTCTCCCTATGCTTCATCACACGTCTGCTACAGGTCCAGCAGCAGTAGCTCGCAGCCATGCGGTGGGATGCGCCAGATAAACTGCTGTCCGGCGACTGGCGCGCCGCCACCCCAAACCGCGCGCACCTTCCACTCGCGATTCGCAAGATCCGCGCCGAACGCGGAAAGCTGTTTGGTTACGCTGATCTCGGTGTCGCCGAGATTGAACAGCGCCACAGCCTTTTCGCCGCCGGGCATGTCGGCGCGCCAGGCGATCAGATCGCCCTCCTGGAGCACCTGTGCGCTATGGGTGGAGGTTTGGTCGATCCGCAGGACGTCCGGGTTGGTCAGCAGCGCCAGGGTGGGCTGGTCCAGCAACGTCAGATTGGCGCCCAGAATCAGTGGACTGCGCGCGATGGCCCAGAGCGTCACCTCCGTGTGCTGCTCGTCCGGGGTGAGGCGGGAGGCGCGCGGATCGCCCCAGCCCGGAGAGGGCTTCAGCTGACCCAAGGGCAGCATATCGGCGTCGGGCCAATTACCTGGCTGCACGTAGGGCGCCCAGGCCGCCAGCCGGGCAAACTGGTCCTTCACGCCCTGCGGAAAATCCTTCCCCTGCGACGACCAGACATCCCATCCGTCGTCGGAGATGCGCCACATGTTCGCCAAGGACGCGACCTCCCCGGCGTGCGAGAGAGCCGTGGGTCCCGGCGACAGGCTCAGCACGATGGGCCGGCCGGTCTTGTCGATTGCGCGGCGGATCTGTTGAATCTCCGTCAACTTATAGGGGCGGTTGGAGATGCAGTCCACCTTGATCAGGTCCACGCCCCAGCCGGCATACTGCTGCAGGAGAGAGTCATACCATGCCTGGCCGGCGGCGTTGTCCTCCACGCCCCAGTTAGTCGGGTCCCAGGGGCAGGCGTCGCCGGTGTCGGCCGCGTCCCGCGCGTGGAAATTTGAGCCTTCGATGGGCAGATCGCGCTCCGTGCTGGCGCGCGGAATGCCGCGCACGATGTGGATGCCGAACTTGAGCCCCTGGGCGTGCACCCACTGCGCGAGAGCGACGAAGCTGGTCTCTTCCACGGTCGCTCCCAGCGAGTTGGGAGGTGGAGTTGCCGCGTTCGCCTTCACCGCCGGCGTTCCGGCAGACGGAAAGCGAGCAGGCACCGGCACATAACGGCCATGTGCGTCGATGGCGTAGATCAGCTTCTCCGGCGTGGCGCGGGCTTTGGGATTTTCGAGGAACCAACCCTCGTCGATAACGGCATATTGCCAGCCAAACGGCTTGAGTTTGGTCCTGAGCACATCGACGTTGGCGCGAAACTGCGCCTCCGTGATGGCTAGGCCGTACGCATCCCAGCTGTTCCAACCCATGGGCGGCGCGGGCGCCACGACCGGTTGCCGCGCGGGTGCAACGGAGGATGCCAGAAGAACAGAACCCAGAAGGAGCAAGCCGCGCCTCAACCATGCCGACATAGCCGCGACTATACCCGAGCCGCGACCACCTCGTCCCGTGTTCGCGCCGCGAATCCGGTATCCACAACGGGCTGAGTGCGGGTAGATCTCGGCGTGGTCTGCACCAGTTGGGTTCCGAAGATCTCGGCAGGGCGGCGATCGCGCTTCGGGCGCGCCGGGCAGCCCGCGACGATGGTGTAGGGCGCCACTGACCGGGTGACGACGGAGCCGGCCGCCACGATCGCCCCGTCGCCGATGGTGACCCCCTGCAGAATGATCGAATTTACGCCAATCCACACATCGGCTCCGATGCTGATGGGTGCCGAGGTCTCCGGCTGATCCTTGATGTACTCTTCGCAGATCGTTCCGTGGTTGTGGTCGATGAAGCGTGTGCCGGCGGCGATCAGGCTGCAGCGGCCAATCGTCACCCGCGAGGTGATGTTGAACTCACAGCCGGTGCCGATAAAGCAGCCCTCGCCGATATCGATGCTGACCCCCTCGGTGTAGGGTCCCGCGGCGTTCAGATAGATGTCATGCTCCAGGCTGCAGCGTTCCCCCAGCGAGACCTTATGCGGCCATGTGACGTCGAGCGAGGAGAAACGGGCGCCTCGCCCGATCTGCATGCCTTGTAAGCGCCAATAGGCTTTGCGCATGGCGCACAAGGCACCCGCGATGTAGATCTGCTTGATGCGGAAAAACACTTTTCGAACGAAGCGTCTGAACATAGTTTCTGCTCCAGAGGTCTTGCAGGAGTACCGGGCAGGCCGAGGTCTTGTTTCGACCGGAGTATAGGCTTTTCGGAATGCTTTGGGACAGATAACTTTAGTGCAAGACCGTGTGAACTTCTGGGGGAGATTCCGCCGGAGCAGCGGTCCTTTCGCGACATGAGGGGCTCGCAGCTACGGCGAGCCTTTCCGTCCTTTTGTGTCATCCAACTCCCCATGCCGACAGCCTCGGCCTGGGATGGAAAACGAAATGCATTACAAGACCCTCGGCGATACCGGCCTGCTCGTCTCCACGATCTGCTTCGGCTGCATGACCTTTCACGGCGGCACGGGCATGTTTCAGAAGGTCGGCCAGGTGGACCAGGCCGGCGCCGATGAACTCATCAAGGGCTCCGTCGACGGCGGCGTCAACTTCTTCGATACCGCCGATGTGTACTCGGAGGGCGAGAGCGAGAAGATGCTCGGCCAGTCGCTGAAGAATCTCGGCATCGCCCGCAAGGATGTGGTGATCGCGACCAAGGTCTTCGGCCGCACCGGTCCGGGGCGCAATGACGTGGGCGCCTCGCGCGGGCACATCCTGGATGCGGTCGAGGCCAGCCTGCAGCGGCTCGGCACCGATCACATCGACCTTTACCAGATCCACGGCAACGACATCATCACACCGATGGAGGAGACGCTGCGCGCGCTCGATACGCTGGTGCAGCAGGGCAAGGTGCGCTACATCGGCGCCTCCAACTGGGAGGCGTGGAAACTCTCCAAGGCCATCACCACCTCCGAACTCAAGGGTTTGGCCCGTTTCGACACGCTGCAGGCGTATTACTCCGTTGCCGGCCGTGATCTGGAGCGTGAGTTTGTGCCCATGTTCAAACACACGGAGACGGGTCTGCTGGTGTGGAGCCCGCTGGCGGGCGGGCTGCTCAGCGGCAAATTCAGCCGGGAAAACCAGAAGCCTGAGGGCTCACGGCGTTCGGAGTTCGATTTCCCGCTCGTGGATAAGGAGCGCGCGTGGCGCATCCTGGACGTGATGCGGCCCATCGCCGCAGCCCACGGCTGCTCGCCGGCCCGGGTGGCGCTGGCCTGGCTGCTGCATCAGCCTGTGGTCACGTCGGTCATCATCGGCGCCAAGCGGCTGGATCAGCTGCGGGACAATCTCGCGGCCGTGGAGCTGACGTTGAATGCCGATGAGTTGAAGCAGATCGACGAAGCCAGCAAGCTGCCGCCCGAGTACCCGGGCTGGATGCTGCCGTTTCAGGGTGCAAGCCGCCTGGATCCAAATGTACAGCGGCCGAACTCCGACACAAAGTAAGTTTTGGGTGCCCCATCCTTTCACGGCTTTATCGTGAAAGGGTGGGGTGTCGTTTGCGATAGCAAACGAGTGCATTCCATTGGATTACCAATGTAGTTGATTACACATGGCCGGACAGGAATGCGAACAGCAGGTTCCCTTCGGGAATGACAATAAGAAAGGCAACAGCGCTACAGACTGTAGCGGTTTACCTTAAGGTGTACAGGTGGTCCGAGCAGGCTGCGGGTCTCTCCACCGCGCAGACGATAAAATCGTCTGCGCGGTGGAGATGACACTGTATAGCAATTAGAAAACAGCTTTGAGAACACAACAGCGCTACAAATCAAAAAAGCAACAGCGCTACAGCCCCAAAAATGCACGGTAACGCGCTTGGAGCACACCGGTGCTGCGGGCGAGACCGACCTTGGCCACGTTGTACCGGTACAGCGAGCTGACCAGCTGCGCCTGCGCGCCGGTCACGGTTGCCAGTGCGTCTACAACCTCCAGGTTGTCCGAGACGCCGGAGGTAAAGCGGTCACGGGCATCGGAGAGCTCCTGCTGCGCGAGCTCGACGTTGCTCTGCGCGACTTTGACGAGCTGGCCGGCGGAGGTGAGGTCCAGCAGGCTGCTGCGGATCTGCGCATCGATGGTGCCGCGCAGGTTGTTTTCCTGCTCGCGTAAGGTGCTCAGTTGCGCTGCGGCGGTCTCCTCTTCGCCGCGCTGGGCGGCCTCCCGGAAGATTGGAAAGCGCACCGTGCCTTCAGCGGTAAACACGCCGTGGTAGGGGCCGCTGTCTAGCCCGAGAATGCCGTAAAAGCCGTTCACCGCCAGGGTCGGCAAGCGCTGATACTTAACCGCGCGGAGCTCGTGCGCGGTGACCTCGATGGAAGCGTCAAGCGCCAGCAGATCGCTGCGATGCGTGA
This sequence comes from Granulicella sp., assembly GCA_965276885.1. GTDB lineage: Bacteria > Acidobacteriota > Terriglobia > Terriglobales > Acidobacteriaceae > Granulicella. Next base: position 2,079,124 of record OZ255702.1, read on the forward strand.
AGGCGGTCTGTTCCGCCTGCGCCAGATCCAGGCCGGAGAGCTCGGCGAAGGGCGCATTGTCGGTCAAGTCGAGTTCCTGCCCAGCCGGAATGCCCATGATGCGGTTGAGCTGAATGCCGTCTTTGTCCACCTGCGCGTCGGCCGAGACATGCTGCTGCTGCCGCTGTTGGTACTCCACTTGGGCACGCAGGACGTCTAGCTTGACCCCGATGCCGGCCTGATCGCGGGCTACGGCCTGGTCGTACAGCGCCTTGGCCGCAGTCTCCTGCGCGATCGTGTTATTCAGGTTGGCCTCATCGGCGAGAATCTGCAGGTAAGCGGTCGCCACCGCCTGCACGAGCTGCTCGCCGCTGTCGGCGGTACTCAGGCTGACGGAGCGAATCTCGGGCTTGATGGCGCGATAAAACTCGAAGTCGGGCAGGTTGAATAAAACCTGATTGAGGCTTACCTGCGCGGAGGTAGTGCTGACCTTGATGATGGTCGGAAAACTTGCGGCGCTGAGGCCCAACTGGGCCAGCAGCGGAGCAACCAGGTTGGGTTTGAAGCCCAAGGCGATGAGATCGATCTCCTGCGTGCTCGAGGCGGCCCGGAACTGCAGGTTGGGGATCAGGGCATTCTTAACCTGCCCCGTGGAGCCGTACAGCAGGCGCTCATTGGCGCGCACATATTTCTGCCGCTGATTGCGCTGCAGCCCGAGCGCGACCGCGTCGTCGAGAGAGAGCGAGAGCGGGCCATCCGTCGCTTTTTCAACCGGAAAATCACCGGGTCCGGCGATGGTTCCGGGTGCGGCGAAGCGAACGCCGGAGCCGGCAGGACGAACCAGCCCGGTGTCCTGCGAGGCCAGCAAGGCGCTGGGCGCCTGCGGAAGCGCGGGCCCGGACGGGGTGGTGGATAGTTGGGGTGTGGAACCGGCTGTGGGCGCCGTGTGGGGCCTTACCACAATTGGCGCCGCAGGGGGTGTATTTACGGGCGGAACGGCGCTTTGGGCGTCCGCGACCGCGGACGGCAGCAAAGCAGCCACGGCTGCCGCCGTCAGGAGCTTGGAGCGAATCTGCACGTTCTTTAGAGTGCCATGGCCGGGCCCGGGATGCGAATTGCGCAAGGTTTTCGTGTGACGCTTCGGTGCCATTCCCGGAAAATGCTGAGAAGGGCAATGGACGGAGACAGGGCTACAGTTTTCTATGCTAAAGGCGTATAGGGCAGGTTCATTGCTCTGAACACGATGTCATTTCGACCGGAGCCCTGAGCGAGCAAAGCGAGTGGAATGGGCGTAGTGGAGAAACCCCTGTATTTTGCTCGATGTTGCACGAATCTTCGCGGTGCCACGGGCGAAATACAGGGGTCGGCGGATTGCAACTTTGCAATTGCGAACATTTTCTACTTTCTTTTCGGCTTCGGACTGTTTGCCTCGACGACGATGCTGCCGCAAATGTTGCAGTCTCTCTACGGGTACCGCGCACTGGATGCAGGACTCGTGCTTGGCCCCGGCGCTTTCGTCATCACGGCTTTGGCGCCGGTCGGAGCACAGTTGGTGCAACGCCGGATCATCCAGGCCCGCATTCTTCTCTTCGGGGCCACAACGGCGTAGGCCTTTCCTTCATTATTACAGCCACTTCAACCTGGCGACGGACTCTCACTTCGCGTGGGGGCGTGCTCTCCAGGGTCTTGGGTATGCGTTCTTCTTCGTGCCCCTGTCCGTAACCGCCTATTCTCAGCTCAGCCCATCCCAAAACAACCGGGCATCCTCATTGGCAAATTTCTTCCGGAACTGGGGTGCAGCTTTGGCGTAGCTCTTATCACTACGATGGCCGAACGGCGACAGGACTTTCATCAGGCGCGCGTGGGGAATGCGATCACGGCGTCGTCAAGCGGGGTGCAGCCTACGCTTCAGCAGACGACAGCTTATCTAACAATTCACGGGTTTTCACCGAAGGACGCCTTTGCCGCCGCAAGCGCTCGTCTGTACACCCAGCTTGGTCAGCAGACACAACTGCTTGCGTTCATGGACTGCTTGTTCCTGCTCGCCGTCGCGACGTTGGTCGTAGTACCGTTGGCATTGATGATCAAAAGAGTTAAATCGAGCGCGGCTTTTCCTGAAGTTCACTGAGGTGATCCGCGCTGTTCTCTTCTGTGCACCGTGGAACACGCAATGGAGGGGTGAAAGTGGGGTCAACCGCCCTACCTAAAGGTGAATAAGTCCCGTGCATGAGGCGCACCTTAGAACCAAGTAGCTTTCTCGCTGTATGCACTGTCAGTAAGGACGTTCAGAACGTCCGGAGCTAAAATGTTGGCGCGATCATTGCGTGCTTTCGGCCAGCGCTCGTTTTTCATCCTCGCCGTGGTCAGCACTATCGGCTTACGGTGGCATCAGGAACGGACACCATCGAATACGAAGCAGTCCAACCTACCCATTGATTTGGAGCCTCTGCCCTCGATTCACCACTTCACTGCGGGGAGGAACTCTTATCGATGTTGTAATCCGCATCAGGTATCGGCAGCTCTCCAAGGTTTGCCTCGCCGCTGTTCACCCCATTTGCGCCGTTTAGATAAACGTTCCCATCATCCGTCTGGTTTCCATTGAAGAACACCTTGTTGCCCCCGCTGGATAGATCGGGCTCGTTCCACTGCTCGAACCAGACTCCTGGACGACTATCGGAACTGCGGAAATGACTGGCGTAGGCTTCGTTGATGTTTCCCCATGTGCTGAGATTGGACGGCACATCCTGGAACTCCCCGTCAGTTTGCAGGGGAAGCGGATCGTAACTGAATGCGACGAGCGGAAATGTGCCCACTGCATTCCACGACTGGATCAATCCATCGATACTCGCAAAATCATATGTTGGCGCAGTCGCTGTGCCGCCAACCTGGTCGTAGGCCAGCGATGAGGGTTGGCCGATACCCCTTTCATATCGGATATCGCGTATCTGATCCTCCGCCAGAAACGGTGAGGCATTTTGAATTGTGGCTTGCGAGACATGAGGTATTTGAGCAACGCCGAATTTGTCTTTGACCAGAGGCGGATCTGCCGGAGCCGAGAAGTTTGCCGTGAAGGCGATTCTGAAGTCATTGATCGTATGAAATCGATTGAAGAAACCGGGGGCGTCCGCACTGCCTTGGCGCTTTTTTCGGGAGGCGGGCCAGCGTATGCCAGCATCGCACTGGACACAATATGATTCGCCGCGAAGTAGGCGTCGCGCATGCGTGCGTAATCGGCTTCTCGATACGGATATACCGGTTCGGAGATGAAAGCCGCATGCGCACGTATCGCTCGCCAATCCGCTTCGCTGGCGGGAAGCACGGAAATGCCTTTCCAGGCCCCGCCTGTACTCACCGACCGCAACCCTATCTTTCCATGAGACACGCACGACGGTTCATGAAAGGCGGCCCACGTAATCTGGCTCGTGTCGATTCTCTCCGCCTCAGCTCCGATCTCGCAACCGAAGACAACCACGTGCAAGCGGTACCACACGCCTGGTCTTACTCCACCCGGGATCGCCACCGGACGGCCCTCCATCCAACCATCGTCGGCGCGACCGATGACCAGGGCTGAGTCCCACGAACGTAGACCAATGTAGTAGCTGTTGTAGGTGTCAACCCCCCTGCCTTCGTTGCCGGCACCCCGGCGACTTTGTGGGATCTGAGGTTTATCCATGATGACCACGACTGGGTTGAAGTCGGAGGCAGAGCACCTGATCGAGATACGCGAGAATGACCTCGCGATCCGTAACGGTCTCAGCGCGGAACTGATTGAGCGCCGCATTCATGCAAATGATGTTCCAGAGCCACTCCGTGACGCCCCGCCCCAGCTCACGACCGAAAATGCAAAAACATGGTTCAGAACCTGTCTGAATTGGGTACAGCTATGAAAATTTTACTTCCATGAGAGTGCCGGGCTGTGTCAACGGTCAGGAGGTTGGGACCTGCTCTAACAGGTCAAATCGGCCACTCTGATCCTAATTGGGTTTACGGTCTGCAACTGAAGATGCTGGGGTAGTAAGGAGAGAGAGGGTGCGGATTCCATCATGGCTCGGAGCAGATCCACCGCTCCACTCAGAAGCCGTATACATAGTAGCAAACCGCTTCCGCTATCCAACGACCCGCTTGCAATCAGGCAACGGACCATACATAAACTCAACAATAATGTTTGGGTTTAGGCCGAACTGGTGGAGAATGGCCGGGTGGTTGAGAGAGGCTCCTCCATACGCGGGTGCAAGTGAACTGCCCTACCGAACGGTGATTTCGACCGGTGGCGACGCGATGCCGTTGGTCACGACCTCGAGTGTGGTGAGACCGGTCTCCATGCCGGCGGGAATGTCGACCTGCGTGGACTGCAGCGAGGCGCTTTGGACGGCGTAGCTGGAAGGATTGTGAGTTCTGGCGTAGACGACGTGGCCGGAGCCGGCGTTGGTGAGCCGAACCAGGGCATAGTTGGTGGCGGATTGATAGTCGTCGCCATAGGCCGCGCCCTGCGACATGCCGGCGAACCGGAATCCGCGCAGGGTGTAGGTGGTTCCTCGAGCCATGCTGGTTGAGGCCAGCACAGGCTTGGGAGCCCAGGCGGGATCAGGAGCACCATCCGGCGTGAAGACCTCGACGTCGTTGCTGACGTCCGTGAAGAGGATCTGCCCGGTGGGAAGCTCCAGCATATGGCCATGATAAGAGGTATCCACGCCGGCGCGGGGAGGCCCGACCACGGGCACGAGGTTGGCTCCATCGAATTCCAGGAAGGTGGAGGGCTTCTGGAACTCTCCGGGGCTAGCCATCATGAGGACCTTTCCGTTGGTCTCAAGGGCGGCGGGACCGTCGGCGATGTCGAGGCCATCAGGGAAGTTGGGTCCCTGGGTCCAGGTTCCGGTCTTGCTGTCGTAGATGGCCGTGACGGGAGCGGCTCCGGCCTGGAAGACGGTTCCATCGGGCCGCAGGACGGCTGGCCCGAGCTCGTGCCCAGGGACGTTCCAGGTCTGGACGGGGGTGTCGGCTGCTTTCGACCAGGTTCCGGAGGCCGGGTCGAAGAGCTCCGTGCCGAGTCCCGTGGGGCCTTTGCCGACGTAGGCGTCGACAGACAGGACCTCCCCGCTGGGGAGCAAGGTGAAGCCCTCCTCATCGTAGGAGTCGAACTTGGTGTTTGAGGTGTCCGCGGAGGTCCAGGTGAGCGTCGGCGGGTCGAAGAAAGCCAGTCGATAGGAGGGGGCGTCACAACAGCTGGCCTGCATCACGCGGCCGTCCGCAAGAACCACCTGCTGGGCGTCCCCGATCTTGTTCCATCCCAAGGGTGGATCGACGTTGGTCCATTGGTCGGCGACGGGATCATAGATGGCTCCGAGATTGGAGAAGGCATCTTTGCCGAAGTTGTACTCCCCTCCCATAACGAGGACGCGGCCATCCGGGATGACGGAGGACCCGAAGTAAAGCGGACCGTAGCCCGCGGGAAACGAGGCGGCCTGAGACCAGGTCCCGTTCACGTAGCTGCCGAAGGCATCCGGCCGCAGTCTGTACCAGGTGGTCGGGTAAGCGCCGTCGTTATGTACCAACACGGAGCCGTCGGTTAGAAGGAGCATGGCTCCTAAACCTGTAGGTGTGGTCGCCGGTGTGACGCGGGTCCAGGTCTGAGCGCTGGAGAGGGAGGCCACAGCGAGGAGGACGGAGGGTATCGCACGACGGGAGAGGAGTCTCATTCGGGTCCACCTGTTGTAAACATTGAGTGGTCGTGTTTTGCAGGAGCCAAGGTGCTGACGTTCGTGGGATTCTTGAAAGCTGTGGCGAGACGAAGCCGGGATATCTCCTATCGGCCGCGAGGCGTCCTGGCCGTCGGGAGGATGTTCAGAGCGACCGTCTGGAGCGGAGGGTTGCCATGAGACAGGCTGCGCCGGTGCCGAGCAGAGCCAGGCTTCCGGGCTCCGGAGTAGGTGAGGTCAGGCTGAAAGCCTGATCTCCCGCCACCGTTCCGCAGTCGCCGAAGAAGCAGCTATAGGAGACACCGTCGCCGGAAGAGGAGCTCTCCCATCCCCACTGCGGGGGGAAGGCCAGGTCAGGAACGATGGAGAGCCACTGCGTGCCCCCACCGGTGGTGAAGTTGACCGGTGCCGCGTAGGTGTAGGCGGGATCCTCGGTACTGTCCAAGGCCAGAAAAGCCTGATCGGCATTGCCCGCGATGGCAAAGCTGGCGAGAAGAGATCCTGGAGCATTGCCGGCGTTGTTATAGAAGTTAAGCGTAAAACCGGTGATCGATCCAGCGGAGCTTGGGTTGAAGAAAGCTCCGACCCACTGCACGCCGGTGATGGTTGTGCCGCCCGGCAGAGAGAAGTCGTCGTATGCGGTCGCGTAGTTGCCTAATCCTCCTGCGGAAGTGTCATTCTGGGAGGCCTGCGAGCTTTGGAGATCGGTGGGTTGGGAGAAGATGATGACATCTGCGTGAGCGGGAAGGGATCTTCCGAGGCAGAGCGCAGCTAGCAGAGCGAGGCAAGCAAAGGGAACGCCGGGAAGGTGCATGAATGATGTCTCCTATTAGGACGATTCACCAGGCAAGTGTTCAGCAGCTTGTACTGGAGGTCGAAACGGTCTTCGATTGGCCTGCGAGCAGTGGGGTTAGGTCACGCGCTCGATGGTTGGCATGGATGCTGCTCGGTGTTAGTTTTTGTGCTGATCGATGTAGGTAAACTCCAATATGGTTGCTGCCGGCGGCCGCCTGCGAGATCAGGGTTATGTTGCTATCGGAGTCCTGGCCTGTGTGCACGATGTTCCACTTGCCGGATGCCAGGGTGGTGTTGGCGAAGTAGCCGGCGCGGTCACGTCCGCTCGCGAGCAGGAGATAGAAGATGTCTTTGGCGTAGTTGTACCACTTGATGTCGTGGTCAAGCAGGTACATCTCGCAGAGCTGGTCGACGATGGCGTAGCCGCCAAAGACAGAGACTTGGTTGAGACTGTTGTTGGCTGTGTACCAGTTGTTGTTGTCCATGATCTTCTGCATCAGAGTCTGCGCAAAGGTAAGCCGGGAAACGTCTTGGTGCATATTGTAGAGTGCCGCCGCAAGCATGACAAATTCCCTGGACTGAGCCCCCAGTTCACCGCTGCTTGCTGGGTCCAGGTGCCGGTGTTCGGATCGTAGGCCGTGTTTCCTATGTAGAAGCCATTGTGCTGCCGCAGTCCGAGAGCAGGATCCGTAACCTGACTGAAATAGCTGAGCTCTGATTCCTCTGCCGCGCCGATCTCAACAACGATGGCATAGTCAATTGAGGATTTTCAATCGGCGCCCGCAATGCCCCGACGGGCGCCGTGTGCCACTAAGCAACGAACATGCGGGCCGGCGATTGCGATTCTGCCGGCGGCCATCAGCAAGGCGAAGTGGGTTGCCTCCAATAACCGGATCGTCCCGCTTGACAAACATCTGAGCATAGTTTTAGCGTTATGCGATTTTCTAGACTACGCGTCGGGAGAGATATATCTTGAAATGTAAACGGTTCCATCAGGCCATCATCTGCTTGTTTCTGCTGACAGGCTCCGCACTGTCTGCCACAACGCCGACCGTAGGCGATATCAACGGGGACGGGGTAGTGAACTGCCTCGATTTCAACCTCGTATATGCCTCCTTTGGGATATCCAGGGGCCAATGGGGATATAGTTCCGCGGTCGACCTGAACAATGACGGCGTTGTGAACATCAAGGATCTTTCGATCGTCGCCAGGAACATTCCCAAGGGCACGGTGTGCCAACAAAACGTATATCAAATTGCAGGCGAGCACTTCCTCGATAAGTTGAATGCTGCCTTCTACAACTCGACCAACGGTCTCGGCCTCTATGCGGAAACCATCAACGGCAGCACGAATGCACAAGGCGCCGTTAGCCCTTTATTTGCGACCGATTACTTGCTTCAAGCCCTCTACGCGGGAGCCAGGGTCGATTCCAAGTACCAGTCCAACCTTGCTTCCCTCATCAGTGCTACGAGCTGGTACAAGAACGGACCGGGCTATGGGACGACTCATAACGCTGAACGATTTTTCGATGATAACTCCCTGTTGGGCAGCGTTCTGATGAAGATCTATCTGAACGAGCTGCCACAGCAGTCTGTACTGGACGAAAGCCTGTTCGCGCTCAATTACGTCTACAGCAATCGCGACGCGCAAGGTGGCGTACCCCAGACCGAAAACAAATTGGGGATGGGGATCTTCTACATGGGACCTTCGGTCACTCCATCCATCGCCTTGGCCGGATACTACCTGCAATCGCCGGACCCCAGTTATCTCAGCACTGCGGAAGGCTACTTCAAGGAGGTGAATGATCCTGCGCTTGGACTGATCGGGCCGCAAACCGGTCTGTTCATTGGTGGAACCGTTTATTCCAATGGATCGTGGACGCCTGACAAGGTGGGACCCCTGGCTGGAAACTCAACGCAAATCATCCAGCTTGCGCTTGCGATCTATCGAGCCACGGGAGACATCACGTATCTGACCTATGCACAACAACTGCTTTCTAAAGTCATGAACCATTACTACACGCCGGGAGGGGGCGTTTCGGAGATTTCTGTTTACGGCGGCTCCGGCATCGTTGAAACTTTGTGCGAGATGTATCAGATCGATGGCAATATGGTTTGGTACGACGATGCGAAGGATATCGTTGACTTTCTGCTGAACGATACTCGGGACACCGCGGGGTGGTTCCCCGATGGAACAACATCGACTGGACGCTGGAACATCGTGAGGACCGGTAATCCCCCGGATGCCACAGTCACGGTGCTCACTCAGGCAGCGGCGGCGGCGGCCATCCTGGATTTCGCCTACATCGATATTCATAAGCAGTGACAGCCGTGAGGTTCGATTCATCCATGAACGACCAGATTCTTCCGGTCGTTCATGGGAAGAAAATGTCGCAGCAAAACGGCTCGCCGAAGACTTCAATTCGCCCGCCAAACTATGCCCAAACCATACCTCGAACCAGGAGAAAAAATGATGAAAGCCCAACTTCTACTTTCCGTCTTGCTGCTTGCTGGACCGAGTCTCGCCTTTGCCGACCCGATACTGTCGATCGTGCCCGAGACCCAGAACATTTCAGTGGGCAAGACCTTTACCGCCGACATCGACGTCAACAATGTTGCCGATTTGTACGACTACCAGTTCAGCCTGGCTTTCAACCCGCTGGCACTCCGGGCAGGCAGCATCACTGAAGGATCGCTTTTCGCCAACACCGGCAACTCCTTCTTCTCGCCAGGCATGATCGATAACAACTCCGGCGCGATATCCCTGACGGCGGATACGCTGTTCAGCTTCGGCCCCGGCGTGACCGGACCGGGTGTCCTTGCCACCGCTCAATTTACAGCACTAGCAAACGGCACGAGCTCGATTGATTTTTCGCCTTCATCCGATTTGATCTTGCAAGATTCCGCAGGAAACACGTTCAACGTCATGGCTCAACCGGCGGACGTTACTGTCGGAGGTTCTGTCGTGCCTGAGCCACCCACCATAGGCCTCCTGCTGATTGGTTTAATCTTTCTGGGGTCACTTCACCAAACGTGTAGAGTCGAGATGTGACGTGATGGTTTAGGTTCGGCCCTTCTGTAGCCGATCCTTTCGGCCTGCCGGTGCCTCCAGGTGTGGGCGATGGATGTGACTTATATTCCGATGACGCGCGGTTCGTATATCTGGCCGCGGTGGTGGACTGGTTCAGCCGCCGGGTCCTCGCCTGGCGGCTGTCGATCACGATGAAGGCTCAGTTTTGTGTCGAGGCGGTCGAAGAGGCTCTGGCCCGGTATGCCAAGCCGGACATCTTCAACACGGACCAGGGCAGCCAGTTCACTAGCAAAGCGTTCACATGGCAGCTAAAGAAAAACGAGATCGCCGTCAGCATGCACGGCTGTGGCCGATGGAGAGACAATGTGTTCGTCGACCGGGCGTGGCGTTCGATCAAGTACGAGGAGGTCCACCTGCGCGCCTAAGAAACGGTTGCCTAGGCCAGGGCATCCGTCGGCCGGTACACCGATTTTACAATGCATCCAGACCGCATTCCAGCCTGAAGGCGAACACCCCGGATCAGATTTACTTCAACCGCCTGCCAGTTCCGCTGGCAGCCTGAACCGGAAAGAACCTCCACTTACGAATCGAGAGATTCTGTCCAAACAACCGGGTCCACCCCCGTTTGATATTGAGAATCGAATGATAACATCGCTGAATATACCTACATCAACGTGGCATGGACCGCATTGCAAGTACCGGTTCAGTTTTTAGGAGGCAGAATGAGCTGGAAAACGCTGTTCGCGGCATGGCTGTCCGTGCTGATGGTATCGATTGCATGGACGGCGTGCGCACAGTCCACCGTGGGCAGCATCTACGGCACGGTCACGGACCCTTCGGGTGCCGCCATTCCGAGTGCCACGGTTGCCGTCAAGGAGGTGCACACCGGGGTTACCCAAAACAACGTAACCAACGGCAAGGGGGAATACCTCTTTCCCACGATCAATCCCGGTGACTATGCGGTCACGGTGACTGCAGCGGGGTTTAAGCCTCAGACCGAGACCGGCGTAACGGTCGATGCCAATGTCAACGTTCACGTGCCGGTCGCGATGCAGGTCGGTGGTGCAAGCGAGTCGGTGGAGGTGGAAGCCGGTGTGACGCTGGTGGATACGCGCGAAGCGCAGATCGGGCAGACGATTGATCAGGAGAAGGTGGAAAATCTGCCCACGATCGATCGCAACCCGTATAACCTGCTGTCCACCGTGACGGGTGTGGTGTCCGTCGCGGTGGATTCCAATATTGGCAGCCGCAACGGAACCACCTTCAGCGTGAACGGTTTCCCGGCGTCGACACCAAGCTTTTATCTGGATGGCGCGTACAACAACGCGTTCCGGCAGAACGGGGGCAACAAGACCCCGAGCCCGGATGCTCTGAGCGAGTTTCGCATCATCACCAGCAACTTCGACGCGGAGTTTGGCCGTTCCCCCGGCGGCGTGGTCAACGTCATCACTCGTTCGGGAACGGATCATTACCACGGAACCCTGTATGAATATTTGCGCAACGACATGTTCGATTCGAAGAACTACTTCCAGAATAGTGTTGCGCTGCTGAAGCAGCACGAGTTTGGTGGGAACTTCGGCGGACCCATCCCGCGCTTCAAGCAGATGTTCTTCTTCGCCGACTACGAGCATTACATCCACCATTCGGTGGCGGTGAGCAACTCGACCCTGCAGACAGCGACGGCGCTGGAGCGTACGGGCGATTTCTCGCTGAGCAAGACCAAGCCTAATTTAAGCAGCATTGAACCGATTTGCCCAGGCGCTACGCAGAGCTACCGGGTGTGCGCGGCCGCGCTCGACCCGGTCGCGCAGAAGCTGCTGACGTTTGTGCCGGTGTACAACTCCACGACGGGCCTTTCCGAGCAGCAGACGGGGCCGCAGGATGCCGTGGGCAACCAGGGGACGCTTCGGCTGGATTACTCGGGGATCAAGAACCATCAGATTTCCGGCACGTTCTTCAATTCGGTTGCGGGTAATCAGGACCCATCGGCAGGCGGAAACCAGATTATCGGCGTCCCGGGGCAGCTCTCAACGTATTCAGGGATGGTGAGCACGGAAAACCAATTAAACGCGGTGCTGGCGGACAACTGGACGGTGTCGGACCGGACGGTGAACCAGTTGCACGGGTTTTATTCGCAGAACCGGTATGTGATCCGGAATGAGTTTACCGGACGGCAACTTGCCGATCTGGGCAGCATGGCCCCGGAGGGCGGATCGTTTGTGGCCCCGCCGCAGTTCACGATTGCAGGCTACTGGACGGAAGGACCTGCCGGCGCAGGGCCGAGCGATATCAACCAGCTCTCGTTTGGCCTGGTGGACACGGCGATCCTGACCCGCGGACATCATTCGATCAAGTTGGGCGGATCGTGGAACTCAAGCAAGTATTCGGAAGACGGCAACGGCAATAACGGCAATGGCACGTTCAATTTCAGCGGCGCCACGACCGGCAATGCGCTGTCCGACTTCATCCTCGGCAAAGCGAACACGTTCAACGAGAGCAGCAATGTACGGCACCGTTCGCGCAACCAGGATCCGGCGCTCTATGCACAGGACGACTGGCAGATCACGCACAACCTCAATCTGAACCTCGGGGTTCGCTGGGAGATCTTCGCTCCGTATACGGGCGATACGACAGAGGCGACGTTCAACCCGGGCACCAGATCCAACCTGATTTCGAACGCTCCGCTAGGCCTGCAGTATGTAGGGGATCCCGGTGTTCCTGATGGCATCTATAACACATCGTTGAAGCGTTTTGCTCCGCGCGTGGGTCTGGCGTGGGATGCGTATGGCAATGGCCGCACCAGCCTCCGCGCCGGCTATGGCATCTTCTATAACTCGTTCACAGAAGGCGACTTCAACAACAACGTGCAGACACCCTTTGCCTTCCAGTTGACGACCAACACGACGCCAAACCTGGTGTGCCCGTACGGCGGATCCACGCCGCCCTGCCCGAGCGGAACACCGGCGCTGACCAGTCCGATTCCGTTCCCCTATGTGTTCAATCCGAACAGTCGTGCGTTTGCTTCGAACGCTCAGGTTTACTCGGCTCCTCCGGGCGAAGGTTCGACGCCGTACGCGAACGAATACAACCTGTCCGTGGAGCAGCAGCTCAGCAACACGACGGCGCTGCGGGTGAGCTATGTCGGCGCGACCTACATGAAGCAGTACCTGTCGATCGATGTGAACACGCCGCTGTACTATCCCAACGCGCCGATCACGACGGCGTCGATCAACTGCCGGCGTCCGTATCAACCCTACCGCGCGACGGTGACGACGACGGCGACAGGACCCACCTGCACGTTCAATTCGTTTGACAGCGTGCCGAATTTCCAGTTCTCCGCAATTAACCAAAACACGCCGCTGAACAACAGTAACTACAACAGCCTCCAGACGGAGCTGCACGGCAAGCTGGGCAGGCAGTTGGACTTCAGCGCCAGCTATGTGTGGAGCAAATCGTTGAACTATGTGGGGCCGACGGTCGATCAGGCGGACATCCGCATGAACTACGGTCCCTCCGACATCGACCTGCGGAACCGATTCGTGTTCTCGGGCGTGTACCGTGAGCCCCAGGTGCACGTGCTGGGAATGTTTGGCCGCGAAGCGCTGGGCGGATGGAATCTGAGCGACGTGACGATCATTCAGTCGGGCTCGCCGTTCACGGTGACCTCCGGCGTGGACACGAACCGCGATGGAAATAACAACGACCGTCCGAATATTGTGGGCGATCCCTACACGCACGCGTCCACGCGCGCTGCAAAGATCAAGCAATTTCTGAACCCGGCTGCGTTCACCACACCGTGCTTCAATAGCGCGTCCTGCAATCCGTATGGCAACGAGCAGCGCAATTCACTGGTCGGGCCGATGAACATGGTCACCAACCTTGCCTTGTTCAAGCAATTCCCGGTATATCGCAGCGTGCGCTTCGAGTTCCGTGCCGAAGCGTATAACGCGATCAACAACGTGAATCTGAACATCCCGCGCACGAACCTAACGGTGTTCCCGACGGCGGCACAGTCGATCACCGGCGCCGGCTCTCCCAGACAGTTCCAGTTCGCTGGCAAGTTGCTGTTCTAGGAGATGGCATGCCCGCATGAATTTACTTTCACCAGCCACACCCGGAGACCGGAAATGGAACGTCGTGACTTTCTCAAACTAAGTTCGCTAGGGGCTGCAGCCGCAGCCATTGAAGTCACCGGTGTAGCAGCAGCCGCGGCTCCGGTTCCTTCCGCCAAATCCAACGTGATCTTCATCGTCTCCGACCAGCACCGCACCGGCCTCACCAAGCGCGAAGGCTACGTCTTCGATACCAGCCCCGCGCTGGACAAGCTCGCCTACCGCGGCGTCGCCTTCGACCGCGCCTACTGCACCGCGCCGCTGTGCATGCCATCGCGCACCAGCATGCTTACAGGCCGATGGCCCGAGGCAACCCACGTTCGCAACAACTTCATGGCCGGCGACGCATACTACTCCAAGCACCTCTACCAGGTTGCGAAAGAGCAGGGGTACAAGACCGGCTTGACGGGCAAGAACCACACGTTCCTCAAGCCAATGGATCTCGACTTCTGGCGGCAGTACGACCTCGCGAACGGGTACATGCCGCCAGACGCACCGGCCAGCTACCACGAGTTTGAGGAGTACATGCGCTCGCTCCATGCGAATGTGGCGCTCAAGCCGACGCCCTTTCCGGTCGAGCTGCAGTACCCCTACCGCATCGTTTCCGACGCCATCGAGTTCATCGATGGTTCCGGCTCGCAGCCGTTCATTCTCCAGGTTGGCTTCTCTGAGCCCCACGACCCGGAGCAGGTCCCCGCGCCTTATTTCGATATGTTCCCGCCGAACAAAGTTCCGCCACGGTGTGCCGGCCCCGAAGCCCTCAAGCAGCTGGGCTACCGTGCGCAATGGGAATACGGCCACCAGGAAGCTGGATCCGAGAGCGAAGAAAATTGGCGGCGCTATGTTTCCAACTATCTGGGTATGCTGCGCCTGATCGACGATCAGCTCGCGCGCCTGATCGCTCATTTGGAGGGGAAGGACATTATGCGTAACACCGTGATCGTGTATCTTGCCGACCACGGCGACTATCTCATGGACTATGGCCTTGCACGCAAAGGCGTTGGCCTCGCGGAATGTCTTACGCGCATACCCATGGTCTGGGGAGGCGGAGGCATCGCGCCGACTCATGTAGGCGAAACCGCTTGTACCTCGATGGCGGACGTGATGCCCACGCTTTGCGAAGTGATGGGCGCCGAGATACCGATCGGCGTGCAGGGCCGCAGCCTTTGGCCGCTCCTGCAGGGTAAAGAGTACCCCAAGGAAGAGTTTCGTTCCGCCTATGTCGAAGTCGGTGTCGGCGGCATGTACTACGAGGCGTCGGATCACATCGGCTTCAGCGCCACGGATGCTCGGAATACGGATGCGCGCAAAGGGGACGCCGCGGCAAAAGAGCCGGCGCAGGGTCGCAATGCCGGGTTCGACGAACTCAATAAGGTAAGCCTGTCCGGCTTGCAAAAGATGTGCCGCATGGGCGACTGGAAGCTCATCTTCGACATGATGGGTTACGGCCAGCTCTACAACCTCAAGACCGATCCCTGCGAGCTCAGTAACCTCTTCAACAAGCCCGAAGCCGCGGCCAGGCAGTGCGAATTGATGACCGAGCTCTGCATGTGGACCATACGCACCCAGGACGCCCTGCCCACCGGCCCACAAAACGCAAAATACCAGACCAAATGGCCCGGCGGCCACAATTGGTACACCCCCTATCGTCACGGCACCGCCCCCGTGGCCTATATCCCTTAACCGGCGATACGATCCCGCATGAGGGTTCCACAAAGTCCTGTCAACTCCCTGGCCACGGCAGGGCCGACGCATATCGAATTCCGAGTAGTTTGAGGAGGTAGGGGTGGTGCCAGGCGGCGTTGGGGTTATGGCAACGATTCGGTACAAAATGGACCATTTGTTAATTTGAGTCTCAGACGCTCTCCAGGAGGTGGCGGACTGAGGTTCTGCCGATGCCCAGCCGCCTGGCAATCTCCGATTTGGAGAGCTTTTCCTTGCGGTAGAGCCGCTTGATCTCGGCGGTTTTCTTTGCGGCGGACCTGGGTCTGCCGAAGGTTGTGCCCTTTGCCCGGGCCTGGGCGATGCCGGCCTTCACCCGCTCCCGCAGGATCTCCCGTTCGAACTCGGCGAAGTGCGAACACCGTACCCAAAGGCCGCAAACAGCTGACGGCTGAAGAAGCGAATTGGAACAGGCTAAGTGAAGCGATCGCGCTTGTTCTAGGGCGTGTTAACACTATCTGAGCGCTTCGACGATGAAGGCGAAGGCGACGAAGCCGAGGAAGACGGTATCGAGCTTTTCGAAGCGGGAGAAGATGCGTCGGTAGCCTTTGAGCCTGCGAAACAACCGTTCGATTTCGTTGCGCTTGGCATAGAGCGCCCGGTTGTAGCTCCACGAAACGAGGCGGTTGCTCTTGGGCGGAACCACGGGCACAAGGCCGAGATCGAGCGCCAACTGGCGGGTTTCGTCGCCCTCGTAGGCACGATCCATCAGCAGAGGCAGGCCTTCCGGCATGGGTGGCAGGTCGCGCAACAGTTCCCGGCCTTCGGGCGCATCGTGGGCGTTGCCCGGCGAAAGCGCAAAGGTTATAGCCGTTCGAGCATCCGCGGCAACCAGATGAATCTTGGTGGTCCAGCCGCCGCGCGATTTGCCGATCGCCTGCGGTCCGTTTTTTTTAACGCGCCCGTCCCGTCCGGGTGCACCTTAATCGAAGTCGAATCGAGCGCAATGGCCTCGATCTTGATGCGCACGATCTGCTCCAGTTGCAGCTTTTCGAAGATCCGATCCAAAACGCCGTTCTTCGACCAGCGGTTCATGCGCGTGTAGATGGTGTGCCAATTGCCGAAGTGTTCCGGCAAACCGCGCCATTTCGCGCCGTGCTCGGCCACATACAACAAGGCATTCAGAAATTGCAGGTTCGACAGCTTTACGTTGCCGCGCTGTACCGGCAGACTGTCCTCGATGCGCGCATACTGCTCCGAAGTGATCTCCACACACCCACTCTATCGCAGATGCCTGTGGATAGTGTTAACACGCCCTAAACGCAGCGTAAAGGAGGCGTGTATGGCAGAGTGGCGCAATCTTTTTCGCGGAACGGCTCATGACGCGGGATCGGATCGTGAGATCGGCTTTCACATCGAGAGCTTGACCGAGGCAAACATCAGCCGTGGCATGCCCGCAGACGAGGCTCGGCGGCAGGCCATGCTGGAGTTCGGCGGTCGCGAGCAGGTGCGGCAGAAGCTGCGTGAGATCTATAGCTCAGCCACGCTTGAGAGCGTGGCATTTCACGTCAGGGCAGCGATGCGCTTCGTGCGCAGCTCGCCTTCTCTCTCCATCGCGGTGATCCTCACGCTAGCGTTGGGCATTGGCTCGAACAGTGCTGTGTTCTCGGCGATCGACAAAATTCTCTTGCGCCCACTCCCGTTTCCGAACGGCGATGAACTGGTGGTTCTGTACCAGCATGATAGGCAAACCGGGATGCCAATCACTTTGTGGCACCCGCGCGTCTTGAGGACTGGAACCGGCTAACCACCGCATTTCAGGGCATCACCGGCTACTACACAGGCGACCTGTCCGAGACCTCCGGACCACTGCCGGAGCGAACCACTGAGGCGCTGATCGCGCCGCGATTTCTTCAGGTCATGGGCGTAGTTCCGGCCTGGGTCGCGATCTTACTCCGGAGGAGGAGCGATTCGGTGGGCCAAACGCCGTGCTCATCAGCTACGGTTTCTGGCAACGCCGCTTCAATGGCGATCCGTCCGCGTTGGGCAAGAGATTGCACTTCGGGCGCTCTTCCACTGCCATCGTGGGAATCATGCCCGCCTCGTTTCACTTTCCCGGACACGAGGTTGATATATGGGCTCCCAGCCCACCGGACGCGCCCTTGGCCCTGAGGCGAGATCTAACGTGGTTCACCGCCATTGGGCGCATGCGGCCGGGCGTTGCAGTCGCGCAGGCACAGGCGAATCTCCAGACCGTCCAAGCGCAGCTCGGCAAGCAGTTCCCGAAGCCCGATGCGGACCTGACCGTGGAGGCCGTTCCGCTGAAGCAGACGGTCGTGAGCGGCGTGCGTGACTCCTTGTGGCTGCTGTATGGCTCTGTGTCTTTGCTGCTGCTCATCGCCTGCTCCAACATTGCCGCACTACCGCTGGCGCGCACCGCCGAACCCGAGCATGAGATCTCCATCCGCTTTTCCCTGGGTGCATCGCGGCGCAGGATCGTCGCGCAGCTGCTGAGCGAGGTCTTTGCCCTGGCGTTGGCTGGATCGCTGCTTGGACTGCTGCTGACGGCGGCTGCGTCGCGCGCCTTTCATCTGCTTTCAGCGACGCTGCCGCGCGCCGAAGAGATCACGCTCAACTGGCGGATTGTCCTCTACTCCCTCCTCTGTGCCGTCGCGACGACGTTGCTCTGCGGATTCACCCTAGCCGCGATAAAGCCATCGTGAAGGTGGGGCACCCGGCTCGACACTTTCGCAGATCACTCCGCGCGAAGCGCCTGGCTGGGCTCGATTGAGGCCGCGCGCACTCCAGGGATGATGGAAACCACGAGCGCCAGCGCAAAGATCGTGATGGCTGAGAGCGCGATAACAAGGGGTCCAAAGGGTCTACCTGGAAGAGAAACGAGCGCAGAAGACGCGTAGGGAAGAGTGCTGCTGCGCCGCCGATCGCGCCGCCGATCAGACCGAGCTTGGCGCCCGAGGCGAGGATGAGGCCCACGACACGCGACCGTTGCGAGCCAAGGGCAAGCCGGATCGCCATCTCCTGAGTGCGGAGCGTGGCAGAGAAGGCGATGATGCCGTAGATACCGAGCATGGCGAGCAGCACGGCGGCGACCGCGAATGCGGAGATGATCACAGTGGTGAAGCGGCGTGGGGCCTGACCATCGTCGACGACTCGCTCCATGGATTCCACCTGGGTGAGTGGTAACCGGGGATCGATGGAGCGGACACTGGCCAGGAGAGCGGCTTTCATCTCGTCTGGCGGAAGCGCGGACCGGAGAACGATCGCGCCATTGTTGCCATAAACCATGCCTGGGCTCGCGACCGGCCCAAGGGAAGGAACCCATTGGCTCGCCGGTTGATAGGTCTGGTCTTTCACTGGCGCGTCCGCGAGAGTCTGCTTTACGTTATCAACTTCACCGACGACGGTAATCCAGGGCAGCCGGGACTCCGGCAACCCCCAATGCAGGCGCTTTCCAATGGGGTCTTGTCTGGGCCAGTATGTTTCCGCGAGAGTGCGGTTGATGATGCCAACCAGCGGAGAATCTGCACGATCCGCAGCGGTGAAGTAACGGCCGCGAAGCAAAGGAATCCCTGTGGCGCGGAGGTATTGCCCAACAACCTGCGAGGCCCAGGACGCGCTCATTCCTGAGCCCTTCGGCTTCACATAACTTCCGGGTAAAAGGAATTGCTCGATTGCTGCGCTGAAGCCGGGAGTATTGACGTGATTCCAGCTGCCTGGACACCCGGAAGCCGCTGAAGCTGGCTCAGGAGGCGATCGTTGAAGCTGTCGATCTCGGCTTGCGTTGCATATTGCTGACTAGGGAGACTGTAGTACGCCGTGAGTTCGTGATCCGGGCGAAATCCGAGGTCAACGTTCCGGAGTTTCTCGAAACTGCGCAGGAGCAGGCCGGAGGCAACGAGCAGGACGAGCGCCACGGTGACCTCGGTCACACGAGCGCGGAGCGAAGGCGGCCGTGAGCTCCGCCACCACTGCCAGTGCGGCCTCCTTCCGTGAGCGCTTCGCTCACTGGAGTCCGCGAGGCGGCGAAGGCACGGATAACGCCACAAAGCAGGCCGGTAAGCAAAGCGAGCAGAAGGGCGAAACCGACCACGTGCCAATCGAGGCTGATGGCGCATAATCGAGGAAGAGTTTCGGGCAGAAAGCGTACACCGATGCGCAGGACTACAGCGGCCAGTGCAAGGCCGCATAGGCCGCCGGCGAGGCTAAGGCTGAGGGACTCGCCGAGGCCTTGGCGGATCACGCCGGCGCCGCTGGACCCAAGGGCAAGACGCATTGCGGTTTCGCGACGGTTACGGATAACGCGGATCAGCAAGAGGCCGGCGAGATTGGCGCAGGCGATGAAAAGCACGACGGTCACCGCGAGCAGAAGCATGCGGACGAGCGGACGTGCCTCGGCGACGGTGGCTTCATCCAGCCGTTCCACGACGGGAAAAATATGCACGCCAGCCATCTCACTTGGAAAGCCACGCATGATTGCGGCAGTAATGTGGGCAGCATCGGTCTGCGCCCGGATTGGCGGCGGATCGTTTGCTGACGCTTGACATACACATGACGGGCAGGCCCCCCGTGGCCGATCTCCCCGAAAGCGCCTCGGCAAAGGCAGCGGCTTTAGCGTTTCGCACCGATACCATCGCGGCCCGTGCGCACTGTGCGGGTACGAGTTTGATTCGAGTTGGTGGACGGTTGTGGGCGTTGTCGGTGACATCCACGCCGATGCGCCAGGACAATCGGTACCTCCAACCATGTATGTGCCTCTGGCGCAGCACCCGGAGAAGGCGCCCGATCTGCAGCTTGTGGTGCGCACTTCCATGAAGCCCGCAGCCATGGCCGAAACGCTGCGCCTGGAGTTGAAGCACGAGTATCCCGACATGGCTGTACGTTCCTCAACCATGACGGAGAACATCGCGGAGACGCAGCGGCTGGAGCACCTGCAGTGGATGCTCTTCGGCAGCTTTGCCGGGATCTCGCTCTTCGTTCGCAGCGATGGGGATTTACGGCGTTACGGCCTACTCGGCGGCGTAGCGACGGTTCGAGTTCGGCTTGCGGCTGGCGGTAGGCGCAACCCGCGCGCAACTGCTTTCGCTGGTGCTGCGTGAGGCGTTGGAGCTGGCGCCGCTGGGAACCGTGATAGGTGCTCTGTGCGCGCTGGCCCTGACGCGCCTTTTCGCTAGCGTGCTTGGAAAGCTGCCCGCCTTCGATGTCTTGGCTTATGCGTTGGCCGCGCTTGCCGTGCTGTTTCTGGCGACCCTGGCGGTGCTCGTACCTGCGCAACGGGCCGCGCGGACAGAGCCCATGCAGGTCCTTCGCTATGAGTAGCGCCGAAGCCGACGGAGCCTCTTCGAGTCAGTTAGCTCTGTTTCCCGGAATTTACCTTGAGATCCCACCAAGCGTTATGGAGGCACACAGATGACCAGCATCCTGCAAGATCTCCGCTACACGCTGCGCCAGATGCGCCGTGCGCCCGGCTTTGCGCTGGTTGCCATCCCGACGCTGGCACTCGCAATCGGCTGCGCCTCTGCGGTCTTCAGTGTGATCGACGCAACGATTGTGCGTCTCTACCGCCCGGTGCACATCTCCCAGGACCTGCTCACCAGCCGCGGCACACACTTTCTGCCGCTGATCGGGCGGGTCAAGCCGTGGGTGACGCTCCCGGTCGCGCAGGGCCGATATTCAGCACGTATTCGACAATGTGGGCCGCGCCTTCCCTGACGAAGCCGGGCGAAAGATAGTCCTGCGCACACTTGCCGAAGCAACACTGGGCAAGACCGCGCCGGCACTGCACACCCTCACCTTGGCCGTGCTTGGGGTCCTGCTCATTTGGTTGTGTCAATATCGCGGGTCTGTTGCTGACGCGCGGCGTTCATCGCGAGCGTGGGCTTGCGCGCTGCGGTAGGTGCCAGCAGGCTCCGTATCGTTCGGCAGATTTTGACCGAAGCGGTTGTGCTGGCGCTGACCGAGCTGTCGCAGGCGTGCTGCTTGCTGCGGTCCTGTTGCGGGCCGTCCGGCAACTCCTGATCCACTCCCTCGCGCGCGGCGCAGATGTGCATCTGAATCTCGCCGTGCTGGGCGCAACCGTGCTGATCGCGGTGGGATGCGCCCTTGGCGCGGGATCGTACCCGGCGCTCAGGCTTTCGCGCACGTCGCCGCTTCACGATCGCGCAACACATCATCTATTTGCGCGACGATGCTCGCCGCATCGGTTGCCGCCGTAACGCGCAGGAGGTCGTCTTTCTTGAGTTCGTGAGTGGAGTAGTTGCACAGCTGTTGTTTGATCTGCCCTGCGAAGCGGTTCAATTCGGTATCCCAGTTCACGTTAAGGCGCGGCAGGATCTCCACAAGTTCGAAGACGTTGGTGACGAGCGAACGATGGAAACGAGATTCTGGCTCGTTGAGACGGTCCACCATATGGGAGACCACCTCGCGAAGCCGTTTCCAGAGGTCTTCCGTGCCGCGTGTCAACGATTGGCGGACATTGGCGTCGATCTCGCGGGAGACGCGGGCCTGCTCTTCGGCTGACATCTCGACACGGAAGTCTGCGCCGGAGGGTATGGGCAGGATCTCGAGCTTGACGCCGAACTTCTCCCGCAGTTTCTCCGCGGACGGGTAGTCCTCTTCCGAAAGAGCCCATTCAGCTCCGGGCGCACCTGATTGATATACTGGGGGTGAACCACAAGGAAATTCTCGACTCCCTGCTCGAAGCTGGCCTCGAAGTCCCGCATCCGTGCCATCAGGTCGAAGTAGAAGTTCGAGGGCAGAAGACGAAATCCCTCATCGGACCATGGCAAGGTGATCTTGTAGAAGTACTGCCGTATCTGTCCAGCAAGCGTGCGCAGGTCCTCCAGCTTATCCGCGCCACGCAAAAGCTGTTTGTTGTACCTGCCGGCGCCCTGGTGTGCTCCATGCTGGCTGGCGACATCGCGGCTGATCTTGCGGTCGTGTTTAACGGCCGTCCAGATGCTGATGTGGGCGGCTGCGAGTATTGCGCGTTCGGTGATCATTGAAGAACCTCCCTGTATTCCACGCCGAAGCGAACGAACCCGGGGTATGGGTGATGGCGGAATCCCGTGCCGCTGCATCGCGCACGGCCATAGCGCGCATCTCCGTAGGCATGCGATCAAGATATCTGAGCGCTCTCGCGATCGAGGTGTCGCTGATGACTCTTCCAAGTGCCGTCGCGATCGCGATCTGTGCCGAGGTCTCCGTGGGAAGCGGAGCCGTGTCCGGGTTCAGCAGTATCTCGTCGATCGATGGCAACTGACGGAATAGCCGAAGAAATGCGACCAGTTCGCAGGTCGCAGCCGGTCCTACAGTCCCATCGAGGAGTTGCGCCTCAAACTCGCTCGCCCCCGAAAGGAAGGCTGTTTTCTGCCGGCGTGCAATCCCGCTGAGGACATTCGAGGCCATCTCCCAGGAACGGGGAGTCGGCCACGCGTTGGCGTCCGCTGTTGTGTCTGCCGTGTGCAGCAGCTCCGGCTTGAAGCGCAGGAATGCGATAATCTCCGGGCGGATGCCGGCCTTGATCGCCCACCTTCACCAATCATCCAGATCGGCCTCAAGATCAAGATGAGCGAATCGATTCCGCAGCGGTCGCGGCATCGAAAAATGGACACCGCGCTCAGAAGCCGGATTTCCCACCGCGATAACTACCCATCCATCAGGGAGGACGTATTCTCCTAGTTTGCGGTCGAGCACCAGCTGATAGCAGCCGGCTTGTGTCATCTGCGGCGCGGAGGTCAGCTCGTCGAGAAAAGGGATGCCGTTTCCGGCTGTCGGAAGGAATTTAGGCGGCACCCACTCGGTCTGATTTGCAGCGATCCGCGGTAATCCCCGAAGATCAACGGGATCGAGTTGCACGGCTCGCACATCAAGGAACGCATAGCCGAGATCGTCGGCAACCTGGGCAACGATCTGCGACTTGCCAACTCCGCATGCACCCCAGATATGGAGAGGCACACGTTCGCCAATGAGCGCATGAAGCGCTTCGTACAGCTTAGGGAAGGTCTGATCAAATACCCAGAGCAGCATCGAGCTGACCTCAGCGCCTAAAGGCGCGTTGCAAGCAGGGCACTTACGGCATGGCTGAAGCCATGCCCTTCCCGGTAGCAGGATTTAATCAGAGCCTCCTTAGAGGGTTTCATTAGATTCCTGTTCGTTGGAGAATGTATAAGAGGAAGGGCTGCGCCATCTCGTCAACGCATTCGCAGCAGATGAAGAGAGGACGGTTTGCAACGCAGTTGATCCGTGCAACGGGCCGATCAGCCCACCACTGAAGCCGTTACGTACTAAGGTCGATGTTCTGTGGTTCAAGCGGCAAGTGGAAGTCTCTGTTGGAAGGGCAGTGCCGCTGAGTCCCGCCATCTCTCCCAGCGCAGCTTGAGTTTGATAGACGAGGTATCGATACGCGGCCTCCCGGCACGATTCCACGATCCGCCTGCCGTCCTCGCAACGGGGATGAAGCCGAAAGCCCGAAGAGAGCTAACCGTCTCGCTTGTCTGGGTGTGGGTGATGACGCGCTGATAGCCTCGTTTGAATGCTTCCCGGCAAGCCTCTCCATAGAGCATGGAACAGGCGTTCTGGACAATACCGTGTGGACTGAGATTTTTGACGCAGACCCTGTTCACTTCAATGCAACCCTGCCTTGCCAACTCCGCCGACACCGGTCGCCCGCGGTCATGACGCCGACCATCTCCCGTCCATTGAATACTGCAGATCCATACTTCCAGCCTACTGGGGCCTTGCAGTGGCGATGATGCTCACGGATGAACTCCTTTGCATCGGCGAAGAATACTTTCTCAAGGTGCAGGCCGTAGTCGAGCGTCCATCGCAACACGTCGCCCTCTACCAGGATGTCTCGCACATAGATCGCGGTTTCAAATCTCACCCATTCAGAACGCTCCTCGCGTGACCAGGCGCGGATGGTATCGAGCCATCCGGAAAGGTTCTCCTCACAACAGGAATGGAGCACGAGCTCGCGAGTATCGAAGTGTACTTCCGTTATACCGAAGTCCGCCCAGTCACCACAGCAGAGACAGCTGTCCATAATGCGCGCTCCTGTGTAAGAACGGTTTTGTAGGGGCTGTGTCTGACGCGATGGAGAACCTTCGTGAGCGATCTCGTTTGACCGGCCGAAATAACTAACCGAACCAGGATCAATTCCTCACACGAAGTCGCCGATCTCCACCTTTGGGCTATTCTCGTAAGCGGAGGACGCATGAACGCAACGGAACTCGTCGTAGAAATCGATGCGCAGATCCCTGACGGGAGACACGATGCTGAAAGCGATCAACACGAAGATTCTTCTTGCTATCCTTGCGGCGCTGACCGCCATCGGCAGCGCAGCGATCTACCAACGGCATGAGACCGAGAAGGCCGCCGCAGCCGCCGCAAAGGCGGCTGCAATCCTCATACAGCAACAACGCGACGCTGAAAGCAGCGGAAGCGTGATGAAGAATTCATGCAGCGGGTCGAGCAGGACAAGAAGCGTCACAACTCCGCCGCTGCCCATGAAGGCAAGACTTGGAAATCGTACATTCCCTAATGCAAATGGGAGTTCCCCCGGCTCTGCCGGGGAGGCAGTAGAAGTTTGACATTTGCGGGAGTCCATCCAGAGACTCCGAGAGGTGAGCCGCCAAGCACACTTCAAGGAGAAACTGGATGGACGAATTCGAGAGCCTAAGCCACTCGAAGTGGGAGTGCAAGTACCACGCTGTATTTATACCGAAGTGCCGCCGGAAGGTGTTGTACGGGAGTCTTCGCAAGCATCTGGGCGAGGTGTTCCGCAAGCTGGCCGAGCAGAAGGAGTGCCGGATCGAAGAAGGGCATCTGCTGGCGGACCATGTTCACAGGATGATCTCGATACCGCCGAAATATGCCGTGTCGCAGGTGGTGGGCTTCATCAAGGGCAAGAGTGCGATCCCTCTGGCGCGAGTGTATGGAGAGCGGAAACAGAACTACGCAGGGCAAAGCTTCTGGGCGCGAGATTTTTTTGTTTCGACCGTAGGCCGGGACGAGGCGACATCCGGGAGTACATCCGCAATCAGGAGAAGGAAGATCAGCGGATCGACCAGAGGAACCTTTGGAAATGACCTGCCATCGTAAAGGTGGCTCAATCGAACCGGGGCCGCGTTAGCGACCCCGCTCAAGCCGCTTCGAGCGGCTCACATAAGAAAGCCCCCGGCTCTGCCGGGGGATACTTACTTGTGAATTGGACACAAACATTACGGTCACGAAATCGTGAATGTGATCGGCGCGAGTGCAAGAGAGCCCTGCCGAGTAGCGAGGTCAATGATGTTGTCCGCTTCAAAATCAACCGCTCAAACGTACCGCTCTGCTTTCGAACCCCTCTTGGATCTTCAAGAGGCGGCAGTGATTCTGGGAATGCACTGAGCAGTGCGCGGATGACGGACTCAGCTACTCGACGGTTATCTCCTATCTGAGCGTCATCAAGCGAGTCCGTGCGAAGTGGGGTACAACCCGCATCACTCGGATGAAGCCGATGCTCATCCAAGCCTGGCTCAAGGAGTTGGAAGCCGCACCCAAAACCAAAGGCCACATCAAGGCAGTCATGTATCGCCTATACGAGAAGGCCATGCTGTGGGAAATGGTGGAATGGCAGCGGAATCCAATGGAGTTCGTGGAAATCAAAGGTGTCAGCAAGCGGCAGAAGCGGCCGATCATCCTGCTCGTCGAGCAGTACTACCAGATCCTTGCATTGCTGCCGGAACCCTACCGCACGATGGTGGTGGTAGCGCAATGCACTGGCCTTCGGGCCGAAGAGGTTCTGGCGCTCGAATGGGAGGACATCGACTTCGAGAACCTGAGCATGAAGGTCGTCCGGGTGGTCGTTCACGGTCGAGTCAAGACTGTCAAGACCGACTGCTCGGAGGATGAATTGCCGCTTGATCCCGGTTTCGCAGAGGTTCTTCTGACTTGGAAACGCAGGTTGGGAGCCGAACGCGAAGCACAAAACGGGATTTCAACCCCAGTTATGGGGTTGGACCTGGTCTTCCCGAGCACTGCCACCGGCAGGCACTTTCACGCGGCCCCGGCGCAACAGGACTACATCCGTCCCGCTGGCTGCTGCCTTGTGGCGTGCCCGAAGTGCGGAGCCGGGGTAAGTGTCTGGTATTTGGAGGACGGGAAGACGCCAAACGGGAGGCGCTTGCCGCTGCACGACGAGCGTTGGGAGGCAGCTGGAAAGTACGGCAGCGTAGGGTGGCACACGTTCCGCCACACCCATCGTTCCTGGCTTGACAGCACTTCAGCGCCTGTCGGCGTGCAGCAAAAGCTGATGTGGCACGCGCAGGTTTCGACCACGATGAACGTGTACGGAAATGCCTTGATGACGGCCAAGCTGGAGGCCAACAGCAAGGTGGTGAAGATGGCATTGAGGAGCGCTTAGGCCCATGCAAAAAAGCCAACCACGCTCGATAATTTCCAAAGCGATTTCGCGACCGCTGATATTTGGGGTTATCTGGGGTTGACGTTTTCGCTAAGTGGTTGCGGGGGTAGGATTTGAACCTACGACCTTTGGGTTATGAGTGACCGTGCACTCGCGTATCTAACTGATTTCTTTGGTACGGATAGCCACACGGAAGTACGGAAAAGTACCCTCCAGACAGCTTGGTGGGAGCTTATTGGGAGCGCGTTTTACAGGTTGGGTTTTGCACCCAACGTTCTCTGGATTCTAGGTCCAAAAGCCCCACGGAACAAGTTTCGTTTATTTCGTTTATTTGCGATTGCTTCGAATACATGGGACAATGACTTCGAGGTGATGTGATGTCCCAGACTCTTCTCATGCCGACTTTACCCACGGAAAGCGACGCTACGCTTGCCCGCGAAACGAGCCGTCTCCTGGCTCCACGTATGCGCTCGAAAACGCCTCTCCGCTTCCGTGTCGTCGATTCAGGCAAAGACGAGACATTACAGCTTCCTGCCCCGGCGGTCCAAATGCTGGTTCGCATTCTGGAAGAGATGGCGCGTGGAAATGCTGTGACCTTGATTCCGGTCCACGCGGAGCTGACGACGCAGGAGGCTGCGGATATGCTCAACATCTCGCGCCCTTCTCTGATTCAACTCTTGGATGAGCGGAAGATGGAATACCGAAAGGTCGGTACTCATCGGCGGGTTCGTTTTGATGCACTGATGGCTTACAAGCGTCAGGCTGATGCGGAACGCCGGGCAGCCCTAGCGGAACTGGCAGCCTATGACCAGGAGATTGGGATCTAATTGTGGCGGCGTTCATTGTCTTCTACGACGCGAATGTTCTTTATCCCGCTGAGCTGCGGAACTTTCTGATGCACCTTGCGCTGACAGGAGTCTTCCGCGCGCAATGGTCGGCCCATGTACATGAGGAGTGGATCAGTAACCTCTTGAAGAGCCGTCCCGATCTCACGCGCGAAAAGTTGGAACGTACTCGGGAACTCATGGACAAAGCCGCTCCCGATGCACTCGTGACAGGGTATGGACACCTGATTCCCGGCCTTACTCTACCCGATGAGAATGACCGGCACGTCCTGGCAGCAGCAATCCGCTGTGGTGCCAGTGTGATCGTCACATACAATCTGAAGGATTTTCCCCGGGAGGCTCTTCGGGATTTTGGTATTGAGGCGCAGCACCCCGATGAGTTCATTTTGAATCTGTTCGACCTCGCTCCAGGTCTGGCCATTGAGGCCGCCGAAAACCACCGCAACAGCCTGAAGAATCCCCCAAAGAATGTGGATGAATACCTAGCCATGCTGGAAGCTCAAGGGCTGACACAGACGACATCCGTTCTCCGTGAATACATGCACGGATTGAATTGAACTTGCTTTCTTCGAGACTTCCGCGACAATCGGCTAATCGGGAATTAGAAAGTGTTGCGGAGGCTTGTCATAGATTTGAGCGAGCTGGATCAGTTCAAACACTTCGACGCTGCGCTCACCGGTCTCGCATTTCGAGAGGAAGGAGTGCGGCCTGCCCATGCGGGCGGCTACGTCCCGCTGCGTCAGCCCTGCTTCCTCACGGGCCAAAATCAGCTTTTCGATAAATCTGTCATACAAAGCCTGATGCTGCGCCGTCCTGCCCTTGCGGGACACGCGGGTCTCAGGTGTTTTCTGTTTCTTCACCTTTCAAGTGTGGGAAACACTTGACGAATCCCCTAATAGGGGACAGGCTAGATTGCATCGAACCCTTTCAGGAGATCGAGTGTGACGAGAGATTATGTGGAATGCCCTGAAGTGGCGGGCAAGACGATCAAAGCCCTCAAGCTATATGAGGACGACACCGATGGCTGTGAAACGCTGATTGAGTTCACAGATGGAACATCGTTCTCCAGCTCTGTCTCCTATCAGCCAACGTTCAAAGGAACGTTGTTCGAGGGCGGCGTT
Organism: Granulicella sp.; assembly: GCA_965276885.1. Taxonomy (GTDB): domain Bacteria; phylum Acidobacteriota; class Terriglobia; order Terriglobales; family Acidobacteriaceae; genus Granulicella. Next base: position 2,107,786 of record OZ255702.1, read on the forward strand.
GGGACGCCGAAGATCATCCGCGATTACGAGCTGTAGCGGCCGCCTCAACCTGACGTCGTCATGCCCGTAAGGCATGACGAATGCTCGAAATGTCATTGGACGTTTCGACGCGCCGCTCTTAGCTTTGCGCCTAGCTGACACAAGAGTCAGCGGAGGTGCAAAGATGCTCAGAATCCGCCGCGCAATCCGGTTGGGAAAGCCTCTCAATCGGTCGTCCAATCTCCCCGCCAAACGGCGGGTAGACCCCCTCTCAAAGCAAACCCTCCGCCACGCCCTTCATGTGATGGCACCGACGCTCACTGCGCTCCTGTTCGCGGGAGTCGGAAGCGGTGTCGCTCATGCCCAGGGAACGATGGACTTCTCCGGGGCGCAAACGTTAATGGGAACATTCAAAACCTTCTGTATTTATGCGGGTGCTGTGATTTGCTTCGGCGGCTTAATCTTCGCCGGAATCCGCATGATGTCGGGACGGTTTCAGGACGCGATCCCAGGACTCTTCGGCGCTCTTTTCGGTGCCGGGGTTCTCGGTTGGGGAGCCGGATGGATTGGCAGCTTAACCGGGCAGCAGATGTAGGAGGTGCATCTGCTATGACCAAGCGGGGAGAGCCGTTACCGATCAATCAAGCGCTGAATCGACCGAGAGCCAAACTTGGCCTCGATCTTACAGCATGGATGGCGATTGTCTTCGTCTGCGTAACGGTTTTCCTCGTTGGGTTTCGTCTACTGGCGATGATTGCCTTCCCCACGCTTGCAGTGAGCGCATGGCTCATCGTTCGCAAACACCCAAAGATGTTCCAACTGTGGGGCCTGAGTCTTGGCCAGAAATCCTACTATGACCCGCGCAAATACTGAACAGATTAAACATACGCCGTGGTTCGCCAAGGCCGGAGCTGCGTGCAGCATCGTTCCGATTTCGCGCTTCGTTGGCCCAAATGTGTTTGCGCTCAAGGGCAGCGGCTATGGATGCCTGTTTTCGCTGACCGGCATTGACGAAGAAGGGCTGACCGATCAGGAACTCGATGCGCGAATGCGGTCGATTGAAGGCGCGTTGCGTGGACTGCCTGAAGGCTCCTGCCTGTACCAGTACGCCCGCGTTCTGTCGGGCTTTGAACTACCCCGTCAGAACAAATATACGAATCCCGCCACGCAGGTCTTCGTAGACGACCGCCTAGCGTTCCTTGAGAAGACGGCAGCGTTCCGCCGCATTGATCTTCATTGGTGCCTCACGCTAGAGCCGTCCAAGGCGAAAGCGTTTGAGCGTCAGCCACAGGAGAACGCCGCTGACACGTCGCGCATGTTGGCCGAACTTCAGAAGACGGCGACCATCCTTGAAAGCCATCTCGGCAGCACTCTTGGATTGCGGTTGCTCCCGAAGAATGATGTTTTTCAGTTCTTCAGCTATCTGTTCAACCTTGAAGATTGGGCCAGTGCTGACCAGCTCCGCAGCGATACCGGCGTAGACCGGCAGATCGTGAAGAACCCGGTTGCGTGGCACAGCGATTACCTGCAAGTCGGCAAGCGCCATGTGCAGATGTTCTCCCTGAAGACGACGCCCGAAGCATCGAGGCCGTGCCAGTTCTCCAGCCTGCTCACACTCGATTGCGATAGTGTCCTGTGCTCGACATGGCGCGTGAAGTCCACAACCGCGGCCCGCAGCGAGATCGACGCTCAGGAGAAGTTCATCTCGTTTTTCAAGGTCGGTGTACTGACTCGCGTGATGAGCGGGCGCGATACGGCCTCACTCGAAACAGGAGCCGGAGCGAAGGCCGCCAACAGCAATGTTGATGACTTGAGCCAGGTCATCCGCGAGTTGGATAAGAAAGCGCAGGGCGAATACTCGCTCCGCTTGCTGCTGGCGGCACGCAGCGCGGAGCAGCTACGCGATACCGTTCCCGCCGTGCATCGGATCTTCGTCGATGCACGCGCTCAGGTGATGGAGGAGACGCTTGGCAATCTCTCTGCCTTTTACGCGATGTTCCCCGGTAATCAAAAGTTCAACGTCTTCCCGCTGTGGCTTGCGGAGGATCATCATGCGCGACTCTCCTCTGTCTTCGCTCCGCACATCGGCCACCCACGTTCCGAAGACCTCGATTCGGAGTACCTGAATATCTTCGAGACCCGTACCCGGACACCGTTCTTTCAGGATGTGTATGTGGATGGCGTACGCGTCATGCTCATCATCGGTCCGACCGGGACCGGGAAGTCGGTTCACGGGAACCAGATCATCGCCCTTGAGCAGAAATACAGCGGTTTTACCTACATTTTCGATATTGGCGGCAGCTACGAGAGCGTTGTCGAATTATACGGCGGGCGGGTTGACCGCGTCGGAAAAGACGGCCCGCGCGTCAATCCCTTCGCTCTGGAGCCAACTGAGAGCAATATCAAGTTCCTGTATTCGTTCGTGAAGCTCTTGCTTACCAACGGCGGCGCGGAGCTGGAGCCCGAAGACGACGATGTGATCCATAAGGCGGTGCAGGATATGTACCTGCTCGACCCGGAGAACCGGCGTCTGTCCAATCTCTTCCTGCCGAAGAAGCTCGACCGCTACATGTCGAAGTGGGTTGGCAAAGGCATCTATCACGCCGTCTTCGACAACGTAGAAGACAGTCTCTCCCTTTCGCGGCTTCAGTGCTTCGACTTCCAGGGTGTGAACAACGAGCAGTACGCCGACCTCATCGAGCCGCTGATGGTATGGCTTCTCCGGCGCATCAACGACGTGCTCTACAACCCCGCCAATCTTGGGGTGCCTAAACACATCCTCATCGAAGAAATCTTCTCTTCGATGAAGAACAAGCAGTTGTTAGATGGGGCTCTCGCTTCGATCAAAACCGTCAGGAAGAATCTTGGCGGCGTGACGATGATTGGGCAGTCGGCTGACGACTTAGGCGCGAACGCCGACAGCATCGTGAACTCCTGCACGTCGTTCCTGTTCCTGAAAGACGCGACGTTCAATCGAAAGAGATATGCGGAGTTGTTCAAGATGACGGAACAGCAGCTCGCTCTCTACGAGAGCTTGCAGGACCGCGAAGGTCTATACATGCGTCGTGACGGGCTTACCAAAGTCGTCACGCTCAATCTCGACAGCCGCAGCTATGCGACGTTCTCCACCAAACCCAAAGACCGGGTACGCCGCTCGAAACTCATCGCCAAGTACGGACTCACCGAGGGCATCACTCGTTTCGCCCAGGGTGAGTCCGCCTAACCGAAAGGACCAGAGCAATGAAACCACCCATCCTCATCATCGTTACCATTGGGCTTGCCTTGACCACAAGCATTGCCTCTGCGTCCGGCCCGAGCACGCCCGAGCAGAAGCACCTTCAGCCGAATGCTCCGCGCACCATCACCGTGTCCGAAGCGGACACGCCGCCTGTGGTCCGTGCGGGTTTGCTGCAATCGACGCTCATCCTGCTTCCAGATCAGGAGAAAGTTGCGAACGTCTTTGCCGGTGACACGGTGGATTGGGTCTTCGATGGCGGCCATATCGCCAGCCGCTTCATCAGCATCAAGCCGAAGCTTGCGAATAGCACGACGGACGTGCATATCGTCTCCGATCATGGCAACGAGTACACCTTGCAGTTGCGGGAAGTCTCCGGCGACGACGACCCCCACTTCGATTCCAAAATCTTCATCGCACCGGGCGACAAAGCTGCAAAGGACAGACTGATCGAAATGCCTGTCTTCGTACCCGCCGCCGAGCTGGATAAGGCGAAGCAGGAAGCGGTCGCCGCGCAGGCGGCCCAGGCCGCAACGCTGAAAGCGGAAAAGACGCAGGAAGAGGCGTATCGCAGCCAGTATCCCGGCTCATTGCACTTTGACTTCACATGGGACAAGTCGAAGGGCAAAGAGCTTGGTTTGCAAGCGATTTGGCGCGATGACAAATTCACATATCTGCGCGGGGTGTTTCAGGAGACACCTGCTCTTTACGAGGTGAAGGACAAAAAGCCATCGCTCATCAACTTCGATTTTTCGAATGGCCTCTACACCGTTCCGAAGCAGTTGGAGAATGGCTACCTCGCCATCGGCAAGCAGAAGGTTGACTTTCACCGCACCGAGGAGGCGAGGTAGCCATGCCGGAATCCAATCAGAACATCCCAGCCACCGTACCGGAACAGCCGGAGGCAAAGCCTCCGGTGCGGAAGAGTATGCCGATTGTTATTGCCCTGGTCGTAATCATCGGGCTTATCGGTATCGCTAATCTCTCCAGCCTGTTGAGCGGCAGTAAGAAAAACGCTCCCGCTAGTGCCATGCCCATGCGTCCGGCTGCGCCGAACGCCCAGCAAGTGAACAGCTTTGAGTCGCAACAGCAGTTGCAGGCGCAGCGTGATGCCGAGTCGCGGCAGCATCAGCAGGAGCTTAACGCGGCTCTTCAGCAATTACAGCAGACGGAGAGTGCGCCTGGCCCGGAGGCCGCTGGCGCACCGCCGATGACCGCAGCGCAGCGTTCAGCGATCTATGGCGACAGCCCAAATGCGCCGCAGCGTACTTCAAATTTGTCGCAAGCGCAGGCCGAGGCCAAGCAAAAGCAGCTTGCTAAAGAAAAGCAGCAGCAAGACGCGATCAACAGCGACACCGTCGCGATTGATTTTGAGCGCAGTGCGCCCGCAGCCGGGACAATGGAGGCCGCGCAAGGGACGGCTGCTACCGCAGCCGGCGGCGCGGCACAGGCCATACCTGCTTCTGTCGAGGCGAAGGCCGACAGCAAAAGCAATGCGATGGCCGGGTACAACTTCGATACCTACGATGGTCGTCTGTATCGCATCTTCGAGGGAACAGTGCTTGAGGGCGTCGTCACCAATCACATCGATGGCGGCTTCAGTGGCCCCATCATGGTTTCGCTCACGACCGACTTATACTCGCACGACCATCAACAGCTTCTCTTGCCGCAAGGAACGCGCTTGCTTGGTGACGTGCAGAGCGTCGGCAACGCTCAGCAGCGCAAGATGTTCGTCACCTTCCATCGTGCCATCTGTCCCGATGGGTTTTCTCTGGAGTTTGCCAAGTACATCGGACTTGACCAGATCGGGACAACCGGCTTGGCGACAAAGGTGGACCACGGCTACCTGCAAGCCTTTGCAGCCGCAGCCGCTATCGGTGGCTTGGGCAGCCTGGCTCAGATCGGGAACAACGGCAGCGTTCTTGAACCATCGACTCAGATTCGGAATGGCATCTCCGAGCAGTCCGCAACGGAAGGCGAACAGGTATTAAATCACTTCCTGAATCGCCTCCCCATCATCACGCTCAAAGAAGGCTCACGCGCCCGCGTGTACATCGGCACTGACCTCTTGATTCCGGCTTATGCGGCGCATCGCGTCGATCCCACGTTATAGGAAGGAGCATTGCAATGAACCATCGTTACGAACATCTGCTCCGCAAGTCGCGCGAAGCCAGCCGTGGAGGACACGACGCCTGGGGCGTGCAATCCACCGGGGAGAAAGTAGCAGTCGCGCTTGTTCTCGATCGCGCCGATTGGCTTGCAGAAGTCCAGTACACCATCGCCGAGGCCATCGAGCGCAGCGGCGTGGAGTGGGTAGCGATCATCCCGCAGGTAGCCCGGCAGCTTGCGGAGGAGGAGTGACTGCCATGCAGACGATTCCGCTCCAACGGCTCTACCAGGTCTCCGGAATCATTGCCGCCATGCTGTTGGCATTACTGCTCGTTGGGACAGCTACCGGCAGAAACACACTTGCGTGGATTTACCTCCAGTCCACCGAGGCCATTACAAACGCAACACACATCCACACGTTTCCCCTGGACAGGTTGGACCCGACCTGCCCGCAGTGTATGTAGTTCAACCGCAAACCGCAGGAGGCTTTATGAAAGTCACACTGACCAATCGGCGTAAATGGCTTGTCGGCGCAGGCGCGGCGGTACTTCTCACCGCAACACCCAGCTTCGCTCTCTTCGGCATTGGAGATATCGTCTTCGACCCGACAAGCTACGCGAGCCTTGTCTCCCAACTGACCACACTTCAGACGCAGTACAACATGCTGAAGAACAACATCACGCATTTCTCTGCGAAGCAACAGTGGCAGACGACGCTTCATGCGTTAGAGAACGTGAACGTCGCCAATATGTTCGGCGAGACGGCGGGCATGAGCATTGCGCTCAATACCAATTCACCCGGCGCGTCGAGCACCGCATGGAAAGCCGCAACAGTCACGATGAACGGCAGCGCACCAACCTACCTCGCCAGCCAGTCTCTTGGCGGTTCACGCACGTCGCAGCTCGCCTTGATCGAAACCGCCGATTCGGTTTCTCCCGACTGCCTTACGGCTGTCGGCCAGTACCGTGCGGCTCGCAGTGAGAACTCCACGGCCAATAGCTCATTGCTCTCGCAGCAGTTCGACGGCGGCGACAGCACCAACAGCGAAGTGCAGCAGCTCAATCTCCTCAATGCCTCCGAGGCGCAGAGGTTGGCTGAGATGCAATCTCAAGGGACGCTTCATGCCTGCCTTGCTTCGCAGATGACGGTCGCCAACATGGAACGCCGCAATGCCCACGTTGAAGACCTCAACACCGCAGTCTTCGTACAGCAACAGCGTTCCGCCAACGACACTAGTGCCGCCAACGAATCGAGTACCTGGCAGACCTACCTTCCGTAGTCGGAGACCGCGATGCTCAAAGCGATCAACACAAAACTCCTTCTCGCCATCCTTGCGGTATTGACCGCGATAGGTGGCGCGTTGACCTACCAGCGGCATGAGGCGGCGAAAGCCGCCGCTGCCGCCGCCAAAGCAGCCGCCATCCTCCAGCAACAGCAAAAAGAGGCTGAGGAGCGAAAGGCCGAAGACGAGGCGTTCCGGCAGCGAGTGGAAGCGAACAAGAAGAAGCACAACTCCGCCGCTGCTCACGAAGGTAAGACTTGGCAGAAGTACATCCCCTAAACATCCCTTGAGAGAGAGTGCGATATGGTCTCTGTTGCGTTGTTGGCACAAGCACTACCTAGCGCAAGTTCTGGCGTCGATTGGCTCTATCAGTTCACGAACAATCTGACCAATCTCACCACCCAGAACGGTGGCGCTTTGACGCAGCTTGGACTTACGGAACTAAGCTGCATCGCTCTCTTCACCCTCATCAGCATGGTCATCAACTGGAACACCACAAGCATGACGCTCCGCTTCCATGCTCAGCCGGTTCATGCAGGCGATCTAGTCAACTTCCTGCTCCGACTCATTCTCTGCTGCCTGCTTGAAAGCTATTGGGTTAACCCATTCCCCGGCGCGAGCTTTGGTGTTAATCATTTCTTTTCGTACATCGCACAGGCGATGGTCGCTGCCTTCGACCAGAACTCGCTCGATAGTCTTCTCCAGCTTTTCAAGACGGCTGGCGACAATACCGCGATGCCGTCTCTGATGGCCCCCGTTCAGATCCTCTGCTACTTCGTTGTGCAAGTTCTGCTAGGTATCGCGTCTGCAATTCTTTTTGTTATCAATTGCAGCGCGTTCATCCTCTATAGCGTGACGGCTTTGTTCGGCCCCATCTTCGTGCCTCTGTTGATGACCAAGACGTTTCGGGCAAAGTTCTTTCACTTCCTTGATGTGCTTATCGGCTTCGCCATGATTCGTGCTGTAGCAGCCGCGTTCATCTTCGTTTGGTCCGGTTTTATGAACGCATTTATCCAACAGACGTTCAACGGAAATTACTCAATGGAGATGTGGCTTGCCAATCTCATTCCGTGCATCATGGTGTTCATCGCCTTCATCGTCAACATGCTCTATATCCCGAGCATGACGCAGGCGATCTTCGGTGGAGCAGCGGGCGCGGCGGAGAGCATGACGAAGCTCGCCACAACCGCTGCTTCAACCGTCGCAATGATGGGAGGCGCGTGAGCCAATGTTTGAGTACCTACTTCGTGTGAAAGCTTTACACCGTCTTGGAATGGGAAGACCCTTTAGAGCTTTGTTTGTCGTGGTCCTTGTAGGGGCCATCATCGCGGGCATGATCTATGCGTTTGTCGTGCTCCAAGCTGTAAACGAAAGGAGCCATTCGCCCCATGTCCACCCACACAGCACCTATTGAAGCATCCTTGACGCCGGAGCAAGCATTACTCACAGACCACATCGGCAATGAGGTCTATGCCTCCCACTATGCCGAGCGCAAAGCGTACCGCCTCATCCTCGGCTGTGGGACCGTTCTGCTCTGCGGGTCGATGTGCCTCAACTGGTCACTTGCGCATCGCCCCGTTGTGAACCGCTACGTTCGCATCGACGAGATGGGCCGCGCCCAGGCGATCCAATACAGCGATCTCAATTACAGTCCGCGTGAGGGCGAAGTACGAACCTACCTCATGGATTGGGCCAGCTACCGCTACACCATCAACCGGGACACCATCGGAAAGAAATACTCCCTTAACTACTACTTCATGGCCCAGGCACTCGCCTCGCAGTTGATGCTCGAAGACAACCAGAATCATCTTGTCTCGCAAGTCATCGCGGGCCAGATCGAGCAGAGCGATGTGAACGTGAAGAATGTCACCATCACGTCCATGTCTCAGGAAACCGTACAAGGTGCCGCAATCGCCCGTGGCACAGCGCTTATTGCCATTGACAAGCTCTACTCTCCCAGCCATTCGCGGGAGCCGCGCACGGAGCATTGGTTGCTCAGTGTGACCTACTATCTGAATCCCAAACAGGTCAGCGACCAGGCCAAAATCTACCCGCAATATGAGTTCATTAACCCGCTTGGATTGACCATCACCGAGTTCCATGAAAACCGCGTGTCCGTCGATCCCATCGTGGCCGGAACAGTCGGGACAAATCCTGTGATTGCGCCGACACCAGCGCCGGGAGTGTCGCGGTGAGCTACGAACTGATACTCCCGTTCTTTCCCCCGGAGTTGCGCGAGCTTCTGCTAGACCCGTCCATCTCAGACCTGATGATTAATGGCACTACGGGCGTCTACGCAGATCGTGGTGGGGTTGTGCAGCATATTCCGCTGACAGCCCCATACACGAACGACCGGCTACAGGCGGCGATAGAGCGTGTCGCCCGCATCCTCGGACAAGACCTCACGACGCAGAATCCCATCCTGAATACACGCTTGCCGGACGGCTCGCGTGTTGCGGTTGTCGGCCCGCCCTCTTCCATCAATGGCCCGACGCTTACCATCCGCAAATTCAATCGCTGGTATAGCTCCGATGAGCTGATTGCATCGGGCAGTATGCCGCCCCATGTTCGGGATACTGTCGTGCGTCTGATTGGAGACAGAAGGAACGGGATTATCAGCGGTGGAACCGGTAGTGGGAAGACAACTCTGATGAAGGCGTTCCTTGACCATATTCCGGAGTACGAACGCTTGCTCATCATTGAGCAACCCGCCGAGCTGAAGGTATCTCATCCCAACGCGGTTCGTTGGGAGGCCGTCGAGGAGATTCCCGGCCAGGTTGCCATCACGCCGAGCGAGCTTCTGGCTGCTGCGCTTCGCCACAGGCCGGACAGAATCATCATGGGCGAGATTCGCAATGAGTGCGGGTATGACCTCCTGCAAGCGATGAATACAGGGCATGGCGGCACCCTCTCCACCATTCATGCGAAGTCGGCGCTTGACGCGTTGAACCGCCTCTCCAATCTGGCCCTGAGTGCCAGGCCCAATCTCAACCACGCATTCATGCGTTCAGAGACGGCAGAAGCCATCGACTTTGTTCTGTACTGCGAGCGCGATCATACGGGCCGACGCCGGGTGCGCGAGGTGATTGCCGTCAACGGCTACAGCCATGCGAATCAGTCCTTCGAGACAGAGGACATCTATCGGGCCTCCACTGCGGCAAGCGCGGCATGAGTTGAGGATTGAACACCGAATCGGAGCGTACCGGCATGAGAAATCTTCGTGAGCGCGATGTAACGATATGCCCTCGCCTTTGGCATGTGCTCTTGAGCATGACCACACCGAACTTCAAGACGAACGGATGCAGATGTAAGTGCCGCACCTTTGCGCGGAGGTTTGGCAGAGACGTGGTTCTGGTTTGCCGGTGGATAGCGTCGTCAGGAAGCAGAGGGTGTGCGTGGTTCTGGAGTGTGTCTCCCAAGTTCCATTCCGTCCATGTTCGGTCACTGCTTCGGGGCCTATGCGACGCCCGGCGGCAGGCTCGCTCTTCTGCTTTGCTACGCACCCTCCGGGTTACGGTTTCCATCTTCGACGGACCCACCGTAAATGCAGAGCTTCGGCCTTGGGAGTCGCGCCCACTCGCTTGGCTTCGCCCGGTGTGACCCGAACAAAGTTCGGGAATTCAAAAACGGAGACACCACCATGTACCTCAATCGCGCAACCCTCATCGGCTACCTCGGCAACGACGCAGAGATTCGCAACGGCAAGAACGACCAGAAGTTCACCACGTTCTCGGTTGCCACCAAGACCTCCTACAAGGACAAAGAGAGCGGCGCGTACGTCTCGCATACCGAATGGCATCGCTGCATCGTCTTCGGGAAGTTTGGTGAGTTCGCGGCCACGCTCAAGAAGGGCGCACACGTTCAGGTCGAGGGCGAGATTCGCCACACCGAATACACGCCCAAGAAGGCCAAGAAACCGGTACGCACCGACAGCATCCGGGTGACTTCCATCCTCAAGCTCGACCGCGCGGAGAAGGCAGCCTCCGACGAGCAGGAGTTCGATGAGATCCCCGTAGAGGAAGAGGCCGAATAGGCCACTTCCTCCGCATGGTGAGGCCCGGCACATCACCGGGCTTCTTTCAATGCTTAGACCCGCATGATCGTACTCGCAAAGAGGTTCCGCTATGAGTCAAATCGCCGCCAGCTTCCTCAGACGTTGCTTTGCCCCTGAAGAGACGATAGCCATCCTGTTGCGGGGAGAGAATGGCGCTGCCCCCATGCAACGAGTCGTGCGCTTGGAGCAGGCTTTGGAGAACCGGTATATGGCCTGGCTCTCTTACGAGAACCAGCATGGCCGCAACAACATCTACGTTGCCGCAAATCCACTTCACCCCGGCAGCCGCAAACGCACGAAAGAGAGCATTGCATCCGTTCGCCACCTATATATAGATATCGACACCGATGGAGATGCCCGGCTCGCTGCGCTCCGGGCATCGGAGTTTGTCCCGCCGCCGACTTCGATTCTCTCTACTTCGTCCGGCAAGTATCAGGTGCTTTGGCGCGTCGAAGGCTTCGACTTTGCAGCTCAAGAGCAAATGCTCAAGCTGCTCGCCATAGCCTTCGGCGGCGATCCCGCTTGTACCGACTGCAACCGTGTCCTTCGCGTCCCCGGTTTCCTGAATCGCAAGTACGATCCCGCGTACAGAGTCACGGTGGAATATCCTGACGATTCCATCTGGACTTCCGATGACTTCGAGCTGGACGCGGGCGCGGTCGATGCAATGGCCTTCGACCATGCCATCCCGCCCAGGATGCAGATGGGAAAGCACAGTCATTCGGAGAGCGATTGGGCACAGGTCTCACACGAGCTTGCTCACGGCAAAGATGCCGCCACGCTGACGCGGGAGCTGGCCTCGCGTCGCTCCAACAAGCCCAATCCTCTTTACTACGCGCAGCGCACCGTCGATGTTGCTTCGGCTCGCCTCTGGCTTATCGAGGGCATCGCTATTGACGACGTAATCGCCATGCTTAAGTCGCGCCGCAGTGCCGAACTTTCTGCCGCACGTTGTTCCACACGTGCGCGGGAGATTGCCGCGACGGCACAGCGCATGATTGCCCATCGAAAGACAGCCTGATTCAAACCAAAAGGAGAACACAATGCCACTGCTAGAAGTCACACAAACCCGCCACCTCAGCGCTTCCATTCGGTTGACGGACACGACCGCTACTCAGGTCGATCAATACGCCACTTTCATTCACGCTTCTGCGAACGATGTTGTGGAGCAGGCGCTTACATATGTTTTCTCGAAAGACCGCGAATTTCAGGAGTTCCTTCGTACTCCCGAAGCGCAGCGGGTTACACCGACATTGCGCGTGCGTAGAGCAGCCGCGAATGAGGCACCGGAAGCGGCTGTGAAAAAGCCGGTTTCCGCAGCATCTTCAGCGTCCCAGACACCGGCAGTTGTGGCGGGATCGAAGGCATGATCCACCACCTACATCCGTGGCAGTGCCAGAGCGGTGCTGCGCACCGGGTGTATTTCGACACTCCACCCCTTACAGGTTCGTGCTGGAGCGCTATAAGGCGCTCTGGTACTGCCACAGCAAGCAAAAGACTTACGACGCGCAGAGCGCTTCGAAGCGCCTTGGGGCGCTTCAGGGCGCTCTGACTTTCGAGGAACTTCCCATGCTTCTACTGGATGAAACGAAACTCGCAGAGAAAGCCATCAAGCGCGCTGGCTACCGCCTCAAGACAGCCGGAACAAAGCTCAACACAGAGGAGCTTGCGGCGCTCGAAAAGCATTGCCGGGAGATTGGGAGAACGCCCGGCGAGTTCATCCGCGACCTCATCCTGGCTGAATTGGGCCGCATGGAGAACGAGAGCGGCGTCAACGACGCTACGCTGACCGAGGTTTTGGGGGTGCGTCTTCTGCTCGTGAATGTTCTGCGACCGCTCGCCGCAGGACAGAGCATGTCGCTCGAAGCATTCGACAAGCTGCTTGACCAGATCAGCACTTTGAAACACGAGATTGCCGGAAAGCTCCTGGCCGAAGGAAGGAAATAAGACGATGGCAAAGACAACGTGGGGCCGCAAAGAGACGATCATCTGGCCGCAGCACCGGCCCATTTATACCTACAGCGCGATCTTCGCCGCCATCGTTCTGACGGCAGTGTTTCTCTACGGTCGCCTTCGCTTCATCGGTACACCATTGCAGCGGTTTTATATGCCGGTCTATGTGCGTACCTCCATCTTTGGGTCGTTCAGCAAGACGCACCGTAGTCAGTACCGGATGCTCTTCCTGACCGGGCGCGGCAACAAGCCAAGCCCCGCCATGAATGACGACGTAGTCCATGGACAAACGATGGAGCCGGGAGGCCGAATCATCCCTCTCGCGCTCTCTCCGAGCGCGCTCCAGCGTGGCGATGACTTGCTCTTTCGCGGCCCGCTACGGAGCTACGTGGACGCCCGCCTGGGCGACTATCTCAAAGTCGCTGTCTATAAGGATGACCTGTCCGCCATCGTGAAAATACCGTTGCTCTGTGGGACCGGAGTGTTTCTGATCCTGTTGCCGCTTGCCGTCACCAGGGATGTGAAGCGACAGAAGGCTTTGAAGTATGGACGTCGGCTGAAAGGCCCGGAGAAGCTGACGCCGCAGGAGTTCAACGAGGTGGTCGAGGGCGATGGTGTTGGCTTCAAAACCGACGACATGAAGGAGATGATTCGCATACCGGCGCGGGCCGAGGCCCAGCACATGCAGTTCATCGGCGACACCGGCGCGGGTAAGTCGGCACTGATGTTCCAGGTGCTCCGGCAGGTACAAAGCCGGGGCGATTCGGCCATCGTGTACGATCCAGCCCGCGAGTTCGTGAAGCGGTTTTACGACCCGTCGCGTGGCGATGTCATCCTGAATCCTCTGGACAAACGCTGCCCCTATTGGGGGCCAGCCGAGGAGCTGCGCAGCCGCTCCGAAGCGAAGGCGTTGGCCGTCTCACTGTTCCAGCCGCCGCAGGATCGCAAGGGTGAATTCTTCATCGAGTCTCCGCAGAAAATCTTTGCTTTCCTGATGGCCTATGGCCCGACGCCGGACGAACTGGTGCAGTGGATGTCGAACCCCGATGAGATCGACCGCAGGCTCAAAGGCACCGAGCACGCACACCTGATCGACCCGCAGGCCCACCAGCAGCGGGCCGGTGTTCTCGGCTCCCTGGGATTGGTTGCCGATAGTCTTCGCCTGTTGCCGAAAAAGGCGGAGGGCAACGGCACATGGACCGCTTCCGAATGGGCGGAGAAGCGGCAAGGATGGATCTTCCTTACTTCGCGGGCCGCCGAGCGTGAGGCCCTACGGCCATTGCAGAGTCTATGGATTGACTGGCTGGTTTTGCGCCTCCTCAATGAGCCGACCAAGGGACAAAAGCGTGTCTGGTTCTTGATTGATGAGTTGGCAAGCCTCCAGAAGTTGCCGCAACTTCATACGGCGATCACAGAAGGGCGCAAGGGGCAGAATCCAGTGGTGCTTGGCTTCCAGGGAAAGGCCCAGGTCGAGTATCTGTACGGGCATCTGGCCGAGGTCATGCTGTCGCAGCCCGCGACCAGCGTTTGGCTCACAACCAAAGAACCAAATGCCGGGGAGTGGGTATCGAAGTTCATCGGCAAAGTAGAGATCGAGCGACTGCGTGAGACACATTTCGACGGTACGAGGGCAGGCCGCAATTTCACGATGGATAGGCAGGTTGAGCCTCTGGTTTTAGAGTCCGAAATCTCCGGCCTTCCAGACCTCCACGCCTTCATGAAGTACCAAAACTACGTCACCTACTTTTCGTTTCCGTACTTCGATATGCCGGAAATTGCTAAGCCCTTTGAGTTGCGGGAGCGGCCCGACGATAAGCTCCCGTATGATCCGAAGAACATACGGAGCGGCAAGCCAGAGGCGTCTTCTGCGGAACTGAAGCAGGAACCGGAACCCTCAGCCCCGACGCCCACACCCAACGAACCTGCAACATCGCAAGCGGTTCAGCCCGAGCTTCCACTCACTACTGATGTCCATGAAGAACAGAACGTCATCACGCACGGTTAGGAGCCGCCATGCTGAATATCTCGAAGCCGCTCTCTGCCAGCCAGGCGCAGATGTATCACGCGAAAGAGTTCACCGCTGCCGAGCAGAACTATTGGAAGCAAGGGGACACGATACAGGGAGAATGGCATGGCAACCTGGCAGATGAATTTGGTTTGTCGGGAGCAGTGGGCGCAGCGGAGTTTACTCGTCTCTCAGAAGGTCAGCACCCTGAGACGGGCAAGCAGTTGGTTTCGCATAGGGTCGTTCACGAATACAAGAATGCGGACGGGAAAACGGTGTCTCCGGTCGAGCACCGTGCCGGATGGGATGCTACTTTCTCCGCGCCGAAGTCCGTCTCTCTTACCGCGCTTGTCGGCGGTGATGACCGCGTGCGCGAGGCGCACCGTGAGGCCGTCAACGTCGCCTTAAACGAATTAGAGAGATATACGCAGGCTCGCATCGGCGGCAACAATCCGCCCGAGACGACGGGCAAGTTTGCGGCCGCCAAGTTCGAGCATGATACCGCCCGTCCGGTCGATGGGTACGCCGCCCCGCAGCTCCACACGCATGTTGTCGTCTTTAACGTGACGGAACGCGACAACGGCAACATGCGAGCTTTGCAACCGCACGCTCTCTTCGAGAGCCAGCAGTTTGCCACCGCCGTCTACCAATCTCATCTGACCTATAAGTTGCGCGATCTTGGCTATGAGATCGAGGCAGGCAAGAGTGGAGCACCTGACGTAAAGGGTTTCACAGCCGCCTATCTTGAGGCTTCCAGCCCACGCCGCCAGCAGATCGAAGAGGCGCTAGGCCGCAGCGGTTTCAGCGGGCCGGAGGCCGCGCAGATCGCGGCACACAACACCCGCGATAAGAAGGTACTTTTGTCCTCCGACCAGATCCTCGCGGCGCACAAACAGATCGCCGATGAGTTCGGCAACCAGGCCGAAAGGGTTGTGGCCGAGGCGCGGCAGCGCCGGATGGAACAGACACAAGAGCGCACTCCAACCGAAAGGCAGCAACAGGTACGAGAGGCTGTCACCTTCGCCCGCGATAAGGGTTTCGAGCGTGAGGCAGTGGTGGACGAACGTGCTCTGTACGTCGATGCCTTACGCCGGGGTATGGGCGCGATGACCTACCCGGAAGTACGCGCTAGTTTCGAGTCTCGTATCGCCTCCGGTGAGTTTAAAGAGGTTGCCACTGACGGACACAAGGCCGGGCGCACGTTCACGACGGCAGCGACCATCAAGGCCGAAACTGAAATCGTTCAGAAGGTGCAAGAGGGACAGAGTCGCGCTCGGCAGATCATGGCGATAGAGTCGGCAGTGCCTCTCTCCGAGTCGCGCTCCCACTTCAATGCAGCGCAGAAAAGAGTTGTTGAGGAAGTGCTTACGTCGTATGACCGGGTGCAGGGGTTGCAGGGGCGGGCTGGCAGTGGCAAAACTTCGGTGCTTTCTCTGATACGGGAAGGGGCGGAACAAAATGGCTTTGCCGTGGAGGGTTTTGCCCCGACATCACGTGCTGCAAAGCAGCTCCGCGATGCCGGAATCAATGCGGACACGTTGCAACGCTTCCTTGCGGGCGGCGGCCTGCAGGCCGCCGGCGATCCCGCAAGGAAGTATCTTTATATGGTCGATGAATCATCTCTCGCATCGACGCAGCAGATGCGAGACTTCCTGAATAAGATTGGCCCGCAGGATAAAGTTCTGCTCATTGGCGATACACGCCAGCATCAGGGAGTGGAGGCCGGAAAGCCATTCGAGCAGTTGCAGGAAGCTGGCATGAAGACCGCGCAGCTTGACCAGATCATGCGCCAGAAGGACGCCGGACTCCTGAAAGCGGTCGAGCATCTGTCCAACAATGAAACGGCTCTCGGAGTCGAGATGCTGGCGCAGCAAAGCCGCATTACAGAGATCGTTGATCCGGAGCAACGTGTCGCGGCCATCGCAAAAGAATACGCTGCCCATCCTGAAAACACGCTCATCGTTTCGCCGGATAATGCCTCGCGCCGTGCCATCAATCAGGCCGTCCGGCAGGAGTTGCAGACGCTTGGCGTCGTGGACCGCAAGCATCATTCCATGCGCGTGCTTACACCGCGCAACGACATGACCGGAGCTGACCGCGAGTGGGCCGCTCGCTATCAGCCCGGAGATGTTCTCCATTACGTGCGCGGCAGCAAAGACTATGGCATCGGAGCCAGAACCTACGCCCAAGTTGTTGCTACGAACCCGGCTGAAAATCTCGTCACCGTGCGGAAAGAGGATGGCCAGCAGGTGACCTATGACCCATCACGGTTGCGCGGCATCGCCGCTTACCGCGAGATCGAGCGCGAGTTTGCAGTCGGCGACAAAATACAATTTACGGCTCCTCAAAGGGACTTGCAGGTAGCTAATCGTGACCTCGCCACCATCCAGAGCATCGCAGACGACGGTAAGATCAGCGTGCGTATGGATGGTGGCAAAGACCGCACCGTACGCTTTGATCCGGACGAAATGCGGCACTTCGATCATGGCTACGCTGTAACCTCGCACGGCTCACAGGGGCTTACCTCCGAACGTGTGCTGGTGAACATGGATACCGGAGTTCATCCTGAGTTGATAAATAGCCGCTTTGCGTATGTCTCCATCTCGCGGGCCTCGCATGACGCGCAGATTTTCACCAATGATGCGGCCAATCTCGCAGAGAGTCTGAGCCGGGATGTGTCCAAGGCGTCTGCGATTGACTTCGGCAAACGTCCGGTTGCGAGCGTGGGATTGGAACAGGCCACGGCGATCAAGCAGACATCGGCTGTCGGCCTTGGGTTAGGGCTTTGATTGGAGCGAATGGATAAAATCATTTCCGCTTATCACTTCCGCCGTCGTGAATGGCTGTTTGGCTTTCACTCGGACGCAGCTTTTCAGCAATTTCTCGTCAGACGTGACGAATCGGTCGCAATAGGGCAGTGCAATCGAAGCGTGCTGCCGATCTACAAATCTGTTTGGACTGAGCTTGCCGCCGGTTGTGTATAGCTCCTCTGTGAATGCAGCTTCTACTTGGTAGCACTTGAGATAGCGCATACATCCCCAAAATATGAAACATTCAAGCTGGGTAGTGATCGGTTGTTCCGCAAGTAGAGCATTTGCGCGATCATAAACTCTCTGCGGTACCGCACCTTTCATCTCCAAGCGCGCTCTCATAGCGGCAAGATGCCCTAGTTCTATACGCTGCCGAATGCTTGTGACGAAACGCCCTTCGACATACGCCCTCAAATTGCTGGCTGCGACATTAGCCTGCTCTTCCATTGCGGCCTGTATCTCCTCAAGGGCTTTATCGCCGGAGAATGCTGTCACGTAGTCGCGCATAGTCAGTTTGCCGGTTTGCACGTAGTGGACCTTACTCAACACCGCAACAATCTCTGCAAAGGTCCCTACCGGCTCGACGGTATCAGTGGAAGAGTGCCAGATTTGATTCCAGACGATCCAGAACTCAAATAATTGCAGGTCTGCTCGCTCCATTGTCCATTTTGGCTGCATTTCCTCTGCGAAAAGGATGAGATTTTCTGTATCCGTGTAGGCGCGGGCGTTGCCGTACTCATAGAAATGCCAGGGAGACATAACAATGCTCACGGCTCCCGCATAGTGAGCCTCGATGACGGTTTTCCGCCATTCTGGATTCTTGACACAATCAATCAGGAAATTGTGATCCACGTAGACGTTCATGGCGTATTACCGAGCGTTGTTTACTTGACAGGGGATGTGGATTCCTCATCCCGTAATGGCGCCGCAATCGTAACTGTAATCGCCGGACTCTCCACGAGGCCCATCTTTCCATCTTGCACAGGAAAGCTGACGGGATTATCTCGAAGCAACGTATCGCCCCCGATCACGGTTGACTGGATGCTCGCAACAATGTCTTCTTCGTGGACGATATGCTTCTTCTTCGTCCATAGCTTTTCCAGTTCAGGAGTCGCATTGTCCATATCGAGTATCCAGAGTTGCCGCGCCCCGCGACCAAACAGAACCGCTGTATTCAACACTAGGCCGCGGCATCTCTTCGGCCCCCCGCCCAAGCGCAGATCAAACGCCACAAGGTCGCCGCGTTTGTACCACAGCGCATTTTCGTCAATCATTGTCAATTACCTCCCACGCTGAAACCCTCTTCAGCATTGTCGAGAAAATTCATACCCATCTGCGCCACGTCTTCGAGAAACCGCTTAGCCTCTTTACTGCTAACGCGGATTCGCTCATCCAATCGAACATCCGTGTCGCCGCTTTGGTCGATATAGTCCTGGTCTACTACCCCCCCGTTGTGAATCAGGATGTGACGTCTCTGAACCATCTTCCTGATAAATGGCATTTCGGCGGCATCAACCTTCCGTTGCGGATTTGTGTCCGTTCCAGGCCATTCCAAAAGCCCGAATCCATACCATTCTTTTAGCGATGAATCTGCGGCTATCGGTTGCTGGAAACTCAGCTTTTCTAGCTGTTTCCGTCGAGACGCCATCAATGGATAGCCTAAGAGCCTTCGCCGCAAGTGTTTTCCCAACACTTCCAGTTTCGAGACAGCATCCACAATCATCTTTTCCCATATCGAACCACGTTCCTTTCGGTCGGCAACTGTCTTCTTCACTTCTTCCAATCGCGCGAGTTCTTGGCTGATGAAATCCGCAAACTGCTGGCGTGCGTTCGTCCGACCGCAACGTGGGCAGAATCCGTACTCGCCGAGAATATCCGTCTGTGTGCCGCACTTGTCTGTCTGACACACAAAATGATGTTGCTGCTTCTCCTCTGAATAATGCCAAGCGGCCGTCTTGTCGGTGATCTCCGCGAGGTCCAAAGAGGAGTTTTTCTTTTCGAGGTAGGCTCGTGCAAACCCATCGTAGAACGCCGTGAGGTACGCGCGTTGTTCTTTGGAGATGAACGCGAGGTCCGGTGCCGGCTGGGAGCAATACGGGCAGTATGTATCTCCCATGTTGTGATTGGTTCGGAAATACTTTTGGCAGTAAGGGCAGTTGCGTCCCCACATCCCCTGCTCATCCGACTGCATGTAAGTCAACACGGAGGGTTGCCGGTAAACCATGACACTGCCCAACCCTGCGGGAACAACGCTCTCCAGCAAATGACGGCCATCCATGCTGACGGCCACAATATACATCGCAAAAAAGCCCGTGCCGGAAATCTGAGTGGCGATACGCCCCGTCGCTGGGTCGTACAGAAAGTCGATCTTGCCGCCCGCTGCGGGAATCTTGTCTTTGAATTCACTCATCGTTCGGTGCCTCAATTTACAGAACGCTTGTCGTCGTTATGTCAGAATGGGAAGCTCTATGCCGGGGAAAAACCCGTCACCCGTTGAACTCCGGTCTGTCTCTTCTTTACGCATCGAAAAAGCAAGGTACATCAGCGCGGATCGAGCTAATTTGAGAATGTATAGCGCGTGTTCCTCAAAATCGGCCAATGTTGCCGTTTCCACAACTCCCATCGGATCATTTGCGTTTATTTCGCGAAAAATCAGACTGCGATGCTCCAAGAGGTTACGGAGCCGTTTGAGTTCGGCTGCCTGTGGCGCGATGGAGTCCTGATCTGCGGGTTCGTCACCCATTATGTCCAGGGCCAACCAGTAAAGGCCGCGCAGTGCCAGATTCTCCTTCTTTAGAAACTCAGGCCGGAGGTCGCCTTTCTTGGTATGCCAGATATTGCGAATGTCCACCCTCTTTGCATCCATACCCAACTTGTAATAGGCATTGATGAATCCTGCTATTTTGTCGAGGAGACTAAATGCAGTTCGGAAAGCCGAGCGCAATTCCTCAACCTGAATTCCGAACGCAGGATAGTCGAGCGTGTTTACAAGAAATACTTCTTTGTCGGCGAAATGTCTCTTTTGGGGTTTTAGTCCTTCGTACAAAAACCAGCGTGCTCCAACGTACTCCTGTTTCATTTGGTTGAACCATGCAATGAATTCCGGCGGGTCGCTTATGGGAGCAGTGTGGGAGGGAAGGTTCATGCGGTCGGTAGCCGCGATTGCGTGGGGGCCAATCATCTGAAGCGGGTTAAGAAAGAGATTATGGTCCAGCGCCCAACGCCGGTATCGCTGCTCATCTTTCGAGCGTCCTAAAGAGAACGCATCTAGCTGATTTTCGGCAACCACCCTTTCAGGGTCGATCTTGCTTTCAATATCAGCGGCGATGTTTGTGAAGTAAGCACTCGCAGCCGGGTCTCCACCTTCCCAAGTAACGTCAGGCTGCACGGCGGATTTCAACCTTGCGTGAGCGTGAGCTGCGACGAGCCTTATGTGTCCAGTATCGGGGATGCTTACCAATAAGCCGTGCATGGCGCTGCCTCGATTGCCCAAAGCCATAGCAAACTTCGGCACGCGCTCTAAGGCCGCGTCATAAAGTTCGATCGCCTCAAGGCCTCTTCCGAGCGAACTCAGGCTATTAGCCAAGTTGGTTAAGACGGAGGCTTGTGATGTGCGCGCTAAACGAAGAAAGGTCGGATGACTTGCGGCACGGCGTAGATAAAGAATCTGTCGTTCTCGATGCGGTTGACGCCATTCCCAACTGCGTGGGTCAGAGAGATCCTGTAGTGCGGCCTGGACATTGCTGCGAAAGTACCAAATGTAAGCCGCATAATCCGAGTCTTGATCCTTGCAGTAGTCTGCCGCTTTCACATCTAACGCTTCAAGCTGGACACGATTTCGCGTATCTATTGCATTGTCAATGTCCGCGCCGAATTGCTGAAGGTCTTGGTAGTTGAAGGATGACATTTCTTATTGATTTCATTTTAGTGTGGAGAGGGAGTCTCCCACGCTCGTTGGGGTCTCCAATCAAGCCCCCGGTTGTTCGACTGCATTCTTGCCCACTATGCCATCCAGACGAACTGCCTGCTCCTTAATCGCGTCAAGGGTTTTATATCCTCGCTCCGTCAATGCCGTCATCGAAATGATGAGCCATGCAATCGACCGAGAGAATTCCTCCAAATCTTGCAACTGGACTTCGCCGAATTGGGCGCGGTGGACTGCGCGTGATCGCAAGTCATAAAAGTCTTTCAGTCTTCGCTTGAACTTGGCGTATTCCCCTACTGTGGCAATGCCATAGCCTGCGAATGTAAGGATGGTTGCGATGCCTCGTGCGTTCGCCTCAGTGACATCTTGATCCGTAATTGCAAAAAAGCATTCCGCGCACGACCAGAGTTTGATGAATCGCATGGTGGTGTTCTGATCCGCGTGTGCGTCTGCAAACCAGTACAGAGCGCGAACTATTGCGTCCTGTACTTCGGTCCTCTCCTCTAATCCGAGTAGCTCGGACAGCCGATCCAAGAAACATTCTCTTCGCAGGTACGAAACCGCCTCTGCGTTCAGGGGCAGCTTCTTATCTTGGCCCCAACTCCGCGATACGTTCGGGTTCGCACCTCCGGCTTCCCAACTGAGAACTGAGACGGCCATCGTCTGCTGGTTTGGCGTGATGACTGCGCGTACATGCGACTGCCAGATTGATCCTTTGAAGAGCAAGGCACCGCATACTGCCAAAATGCCGACCGTGAGCACCGTGCGATGCTCGAATTTCTGACGTGAAACTTCGGGGCTGCCCTGGCTCTTGCCGAGCAACCATAGTTTGTTTGCAAATTGGCTTTGCACCCACTCAGAAGTCAGCGCCCCACCGAACTCGATTTCACTGAGAAGTGCCGGGTCTGCCTTGCAGATGCTAGTGAGTCCGAGGTTCAACCGATCCAGATCTTCCAGGTCGAGCCCTTCCACGCCGACCAAGAAGACACGCTCTTTCACGGATGCAAGCAGAGCATCCCGAACCCCATCGACAAACTCTTCTCCGTCAGGTTGTAGCAACCGTTTCATCCAGCCTTCGTAGCTCTCATGCACCTGCACTGCGATTTCTTTTGGAGAACACGAATCGCGTAGTTCAGGAAACTTCTGGATTATGCCTGTGAGCCGGCGAAGTGCCGCAACGCCTACCGGGGATAGAGGCAGGGAACCCTTCTCCGTTCGCACCTGTGGATGAAAGAAGCCCAGACCCTTCCAGACTTCAATCGTGGCCGGTATTATAAAAGCCTTCGTCGAGAAAAGCGTTTCTAAATCACGTTCGATGATGCGCTTCTCCTTTGGAGTCATCTCAATAAGTCCTCAATGTTCCTGCCACGGTTCTATGCTCTCGTAAACGCAAGAGTTCTAGTGACAAAGCCTGCAAGTTCCGCATCATTGATAATCTCTGTCTCCCATGCGGGGTTCTCGTGATGGTATCGGTTGGCAAATTCCTTGATGTCGTGCAGCTCGTCAATCTCCGGGCGATTAAGGATTTGATTCACGAATCCGTAGCGGGCCTCGCACACACCATGAAAGTGGCCGAGCATCGTCCCAGGTGGAAAATGCTCCGGACAGGTTACACGCAGGTACGCTTCGAGATGCGGACGCAATGAACGGGCTACCTCCCGTTCGTTTCCACGCGGTCCGTTCGCCAGGTATTCCGTCAACAGAACATGGCGGCGATCATGTTCGGTAATGCTATCGGCATCGACTGACCAAACCGAGAGCGTGGAACCCGCGCCGTCTCGTTCGATTTTGAGCGCGGTTCTGACTTGCCTGTCCATGCCTTCCCAGAGTCGGCAAAGAAATGGCTTGTTGTGTGATAAGACCACCAACTGAGCCGCACGTTGACCCAGCCGCCGCAATTCCTGCGTCGTCGCCAGAATCCGATGATCGTCAAGACTGGAGAGAGGATCGTCAATCACCACGACAGACTGTGCAAGATTCGGATTCTGGTCAAGCGCTGCGAAGAAGAACGCCAGAGCCAGCGTGTTCCGATCACCGGCGCTGAGTGCCGTGCGGAACGATGGCCCATTTTGCGCCGCGTTTCCGGCAACTGGAACCTGCGTGTTGTTAACCAAAAGGCTGTAGTTACAGGTCGGGCCTCCCCGCGTATCCGTTGACACCACCCGATCCACACGGAACCCGGCATTCAGCCGTCCGAGATAAAGATTGATTGCGGTTTGATAACCGGGAAACACCGTATTCCGGTATTGATCCAAAGCGGCTTTGGCCGCGTCTCTTTCGTTGTCGGCTGTCTCTTTCGCGGCCTTTGCGGCGATGTACTCGGCACAAAGCGGAATCATAGCTTGGCTATGTCTACTACGGGGCGCTCGTAACCGGGCCAGATTCGTTTCGATGGCGCGGCGATCAGCCGTTCCCAGGCGTTCTCGGACCAGTGCAATTTGAGCGTTCGCTTCGGTGATTTGCGGGTCGAGATCATGCAGCACTTGTGCGTTCGTGGCATGGTCACGAACAGAGCGGCGAAGGTCTTCCGGCAAGGCCACCGGCTCCAACGGGGCGGCCTGCTTTCGTTCAACCAAGGTTCGCACTTGGTCATATGTTGTCCGCCAATTATTGGCAAGGGCAACTGTATCGAAACCGTACTCAGGAGTCGATATGAATTCCTGCCAGAACTGCTTTCTCTCCTGCGCAACCCTGACGCTCCTCTCGAAAACCGCCCTCGCATCACCTCCATGCTGGCGTTCTAAGAGACGAAGAAGCTCTGCAATCTCGCCCTTCAATCTGGCGTACTCTTCACTGAAGTATCCGCGATAGGACTCGATCACTGGAGATGTGCTCAGGGGTTGCGCACAGAAAGGGCAGTCGTCCCGTCCCGTTTCCGATACGAAGCCCATCCCCGTCGCGATCCATTGTTCGCCGCGAGGCCCGAGCGTGGTGATGCGTTCCTGTACGCGCGCCAGTGCGCCAGTCTCCAAAGCTGCCAGATCCTGGCCAAGAACGGCCTCAATCCTTTCAACATCGATCTCGGGCAAACGAAATGGCTCAAAAAGTGCTGCCGCTCGTATGGTCTCAGACTGACGGCTTGCAGCGAAGAGACGTTCTTCTGCAAGGATCGCGTCTTCTATGTCAGCTCGGTTGGGAAGATTACAAAAATCGTCAACTGTCATCCCGTAACGTTCATTCGCAGGAATTGCGTTAGCAGCATTCCTGATTCTTCCGTTAACAGTTTCGATTGCCTCGACAGCAGCGGTGACACGCGAATGAAGGGTGACACCTTGTGCGCCAAGAATCAGCTCGTGCAGATTCTGACGATGTGCGGATGCGACATCGAGACCAGAACATACATTTTCATCGACGAATTGATCGTCGAAGATTTCCATTTGCGGATACGTGCGGTTCCAGGCTCCGTTCTGAAACATGGCCGCTGGCGGACCGCCGGAGCAGTCGATCACCACATGGGGAGGATTGGCCGCGGATAGTCTGCGACGTTCTAGGACGGTAACAGGGTCGCCGCTACGCAGTGAGCGAAGAATGGCTGTCAGCGTTGTCTTTCCCCGCCCATTCTCAGCGTAGATCAGCACATTCCGCAGCAGAGGCATTTGCGCCCCCACAGGAACAGAATCGAACTGCCCGATATTGCGTAAGAGTTGCAGCCTATTCAGCACTTAGTACCTCGGCAGAATACGAAAACACTTCAATTTGTTCGGCTCAGTGATTCTAAATCTTGGCCCCTTTTCGGGAGGAAGTCTCCTCACCGCGCTTCAGCCGCTCCGCGTCTTTGCTCCCTCCTCTAGCGGCCTGTTCCTGCCGCAACGCGACCCTGAAAGTTCTGTGCGCGGACGCGCACGAATAAGGAAACCAAACCTTGGCTGAGGGCTCTGCCCTGGCGCGGCGCAAGGGGTTTCCCCATAATTTTCGTTCCGAAAATCACGCTATAAAACCGCGCCCTCCACAGAACGGAGGGTGGGCGATACCCGCTCCCCTTGCGCCTTGCCGCCCCGCCTTCGCCAGGAGGCGTTCGGCATGTAGGTACATGCCACGCATGGCATGAAAAGCAAAAGCAACCGCAAAGGAGCAAGCACCATGAAGAAGCCAAGCATCAGCAGCAGACCAAGCATCTACCAGACCGTTACCGACCGCATTATTTCCAGCCTCAAGACGGGCGTCATTCCGTGGGAAAAGCCGTGGAAGTCTCCGCGCTTCGCAGGCGGGCCGTTTCCGCGCAACTTCTCCACAGGCAAGCCCTACCGGGGAATCAATGTTCTCCTGCTCTGGTTGAGCGAGTTTAGCTCTCCGTTTTGGCTCACCTACAAACAGGCGCAGGAGTTGAAAGGCACCGTCCGCAAAGGCGAACACGGCACGCCGATTGTCTTTTACAAGCAGCTTCCCGAACACGCCACGAAGGACGAAAACAACGGCGACAATGAGCGAGTCCCGTTTGTTCTTTGCCGCTATACCGTGTTCAACGTCGAGCAGTGCGACGGCCTCACGATTCCTGAAGTTTCGCAGCCCATGCCAGCGCCCGAAGTGGACGAGGACGAGCTTTGCGAAAGCATCGTGAACGGATGGGAGAACCACCCCGCGCTCCATCTGACTAGCCCCACCGAGTACCGCGCTTACTATCGGCCTTCTACCGATTCCGTACACATGCCCGCACAAAATCGCTTTGTGGATACGGCCCACTACTACAGTACCCTTTTCCATGAACTGATTCACAGCACCGGCCACGAAAGCCGCCTGAATCGCACCTTTGGCGACCGCTTCGGAGATGAGCTTTACAGCAAAGAGGAATTAGTTGCCGAGATGGGCGCGGCCTTCCTTTGCGCCATTGCTGGCATAGGTAACGAACACACCGACCGCAACACCACCGCATACATCCAGAACTGGATTTCCAAATTGCAGGAAGATAACCGGCTCATTGTTCACGCCGCCGCCAATGCACAGAAAGCCGTGGACTGCATTCTCGGCAGCACCTTCGCAGAAGAGACGGAGCAGCCCGCCACCAGCGGCGCAGAGGAAGAACGTGCGGAGGTGGCGTAATGCAGGCCATTCTCGACATTCTCAAGCGGGCCGGAGGCTACCGGCCCACGCTTTCCCTCAAGATCGAAAACCTGCCGTACATGGCGCTTGTTATCGAAGCCATCGGAACCGGCCCGATGGGATTACCCGCTCTTTCAGTCGCTCATTATGGCGAACAGAACGGCGACCTTATGCGCGACCCGGAGATGTGCTTCGAGCTTGGCTTCGTCGGAGGCCCGCACCTGAATCCGTGGTACTGGCGTAACGATTACGTGGCCGTCGAGCAGTGGAGCCGCAACATCGTCCGCGACCATTACGTGCATTTGATTCAACTGCACAAGCAGCACATCCGCTTTGCGAAGACATGGGACAACAACCTGCGTTTGCAGGGATTCGCAGACGCTTTCACGGACAAGTGCATTCGTGGCTAGTCCGCTCCCCTCGGAGCGGACACAGCCAGCGCGTCTCCGCTCCGTTTCCATTCACCATTTACCCGCTCGAAAGGAGCACACCATCATGCAAACCCAAGTCATCAACGCCACCGAGTATCGCAACGTCTCACTCGCTTTGTTGAGTGAGTCAAGACCAACCCGCGCCGCGTCTTCGAGGATGCCGCCTTGAAGGAACTGGCATCTACCATTAGGACGCAGGGCATTCTCTCTCCCTTGCTTGTCCGGCCCGTCACCGAGAACGGCTTCGAGATTGTCTTCGGAGCGCGGCGGTATCGCGCCGCGCAGTTGGCTGAGCAGGATACCGTGCCTGTCCGCATCAAGCAGATGAGCGATGCCGAAGTGATCGAGGCTCAATTAATTGAAAATCTCCAGAGACGGGACGTTCACCCGATGGAAGAGGCGCAGGGCTTCCGCGCTTTGCTCGACTTGGAAGAACCCAAGTACAGCATTGAGCAGATCGGCGCGAAGACGGGCAAATCTGCTGCATACATCGCGGGCCGTTTGAAGTTGACCGAGCTTGTTCCCGCCGTGGTCGAAGCCTTCTATAAAGACGAGATCGGCGTCGGTCATGCGCTCTTGCTGGCGAAATTGCAGCCGACCCAACAGGAGCAAGCCCTGCCTCATTGCTTCCGCGAAGATTGGAGCGGAGCCGGGAAGAATCGCAGCATCCTTCTCCCTGTCCGCAATCTCCAGTTCTGGATTGAGCAGAACGTCATGCTCATTCTGAAAGACGCTCCATTCAACAAGCGCGATGCGCAGCTTGTTCCCGCCGCTGGCAGTTGTGCCGACTGCGCCAAACGTACCGGGCATAACAAGCTGCTATTCTCCGACCTCGGAAAAATGGACGCTTGCAGTGACCCCGGCTGCTATCAGGCCAAAGTCTCGGCACACGTCGCCCAGGCAATCGCTACCAAGCCGCAGCTTGTGCAGATCAGCACGGCCTACGGGACGCAGAAGGAAGATAGCCTGGTACTCCCACGCAACAAGTACATCGAGATTCACAATCCGACCAGCAAGGAAGTCGCCAAGCAGCCAGAGTACAAAGTGTGCAAGTTCACCACCGAGGCCATCATCACCGAAGGCAGCGGCATCGGCACTGTGCAGAAGGTGTGCGCGAATCCCGCTTGCCCCGTCCATCATCCCAGGCAGAAGGCCAGCCGTGAGGATGAGAAGTGGAAGGCCCAGCAGGAGAAGCAGCGCAAGGAGCAGGCCATCGCCAACACCACCGGCCTTCGCGTCCTTGCCGCTGTGAGCGCCGCCGTCCCGGTCCGCCTGATGAAGCGTGACCTGTTTTTCATCGTTGAGAAGCTGGTAGCTCTGATGGACGAGCGGCGCATCGAGACACTGGCGCGGCAGCACGGCATCCGGCAGAAGCGCGACGAGGGAGGCTTGGCAAAGACGTTCAGCGCCTTCCTTCGCCGCGCCGATGAAGGAACGCTCTCGCGCCTGATGGTCGAAACCACCATCCTGCTTGCGGCATCGAGAACGAATCCGGCCACGGTGTTGCGCGATGCTGCCGCCGCGTACAAGGTGAACACCGACGCCATCGCCCTCAAGGTGAAGCAGGAGTTTGCCGCAAAAGAGAAGGCGAAGAAGATAGCGCAGCCCGTAGCCAAGGCAATAAAGAAAGCAGCGTAGCTCTTTATCCTCCCGAGGGGCGGACTTGCCGCCCCTCTTTTTATGCTTTAGGAGGCTGTGGGTGTTCGATTCGCAGACATGCAATGCCAATGCATTCGCATGTGCTAATCTATTGGCACTTGATATGAAAAACGCGACTCGTAAGAAAACACGTCCAAGCGCTTCTCTCGATGCTGACCTCGGCCGGAGGGAACGGCAACTCATGGAAGCTCTCTACGGTGGGGAAGCCCTCTCTGTGTCTGAGGTTCGGCAGAGGTTATCCAATCCGCCAAGCTATTCCTCCGTTAGAACTATGCTCGGGATACTCGAACGCAAGGGATATGTGACGCACGAAGAGAGAGGACGTGCCTTTTACTACCGCGCTAAACGGCCTCAGGAAGAAATCAAGCATAGTGCACTGAGTCACATTCTCAACATATTCTTTGGCGGTTCTGCTACGGACTTGGTTGCAACCCTAGTCGATTCAAAGCGGCGTCTAGATGGACTGGAGCTAGAGGAACTTGCCGCGTTGATTGAAAAAGCGAGGCGGGAAGGAAGGTAGATCATGTTTCGACACATCATAGCCGCGTCTATCCAAGGAACAATCTTTTGGGGGCTTGCTTGGCTGGCCGCGTGGCTATTGCGGCGCGACGCCGCGCGATCACGATATTTGACATGGGTAGGCGTCATTATTGCTCAGTCAGCCCTAGCTATATTGTTGGGGTTTCAGGTTCCCCGATTACCGGAACCTTTAGGTAATTCTTGGTTCTTCAAATCCAACCAACATCATGCAGTTGCTTCCGCTCGGCAATTGATGGCTCTAGACGGGTTGAGCTTTGTCGAGCCGGTGAGGACTGGTGTCAGTACTGCCTCCCCTACCGACCACATCGCATGGAAGATAGCCACATTGATGTGGTTCTTAGGGGTCGGGGTGGGTGTTCTTCGCCTAACGATTTCGACTCTCAAGTTGAGACGCCTTTCGATGAGCGCGCAGCCGTTCGAGAGCGGATCGTGGTCGAGTCTCACTCACAGCCTCATCAGAAAACTGGAAATTACCCGTCCAGTCAGAGTGTCGATTGCGAATGCGTCTGTCGTCCCTGCTACATGGGGATTCGTGTACCCGGTAATAGTGCTGCCCGATACCGCTGAAATCTGGTCTCCTGAGCAACGTGAATTCATCTTGTTGCATGAACTGATTCATGTGAAGCGTTGGGATGCACTGATCGATCTTATCGTTCGTATCGCAACCTATGTGTTTTGGTTCGACCCGCTGATATGGTGGGCTGCCCATCTTGCCAGAACGGAAAGGGAGCACGCGTGTGATGAAGCAGTACTTCGGACAGGAGCGGTTGCTTCGTCTTATGCGGCAATTCTGTTACACGTTGAACGGTCCATGAGTGCTACACTAGCGCGGTCGCCTGGACTTATTGCAGCATTCCATGCAAATGATCTCCGTCGTCGCATAGAGGCCATCTTGACCGGAAATGCCAAGAGTAGTCGACTACATAGACCTGTGCAGATAGGACTTATCCTAACATTTCCATGTTTATGCTTGGCATTAGCAGCAATGAAGCCGAGCAATGTGGATGCTCATAGCGGCATTGGAGTGAACCCAAACGGCTGTACCATCCGAAGACTTGGTCTTGTGGATGTCACCCTTAGTGTTCCGGACAGCAACTCTGTTACAACGCTTGGTGCTCAGAACGATGGGAAGACTGTCCTCGCCATTTTCGATGGAAAGAGTTGTCCTACTGCTGAATTCAACGGCAATATCCTTCTTTCACCAAGCCTAGATCGCATCGCAGGATTTTCTTCTCCAGGTTCGGCATCATTCTCTTTTGTAGATTCCAACGCCCCAAACGGAAAGCGTGTTGTGGTTACAGAGCAACGCGGGGTGCTCTCGCAAAAGTTCACGATTGACGGCGTTGAACATCCCTGGTCAGAAGGTGAACAGTGGTTTTCCATAGGGTTCGCTGATCTCGTCCGCGATTACGGCTATGCTTCATCGGCTCGTGTCGAAGCTTTAATGCACCGAGGCGGTATCGACGAAATTCTTACGGAATGCTCTCGCACGAGGTCGGATTTGGGCAAACAGAGGCTCCTCTCAGCGCTTCTTGATCATGGGCCGTTCAGTAGCGGTGAATCGAAGCGCATTGAGGAATCGCTGAATACGATTGAGTCGCTTCCAGCGCGTGATGCGTTGATAAACACCCTTCATTCAAATATTGAATCGCGTTGAAATTGTGCTGACCGTTTTTGGAGAAAGGAACGGATATGGACCCCCTCTACAAACATCTACGCAGGTTAGCGTTAGTTGCCCTTATGACCTCGCTTGGGCAAACAGTGCTGGCAGTTGCACAAATGACTACTGTTCATGAGCGACCGACGTTACCATCACCGACTGGAGCATTCGCGGTTGGGCGGATGTCGCTTGATCTGGTAGACGTAACCCGAGAAGAGCCGTTCGCACATACTGCTGGCGCTAGACGCAGAATCGTTGTGCATGTGTGGTATCCGGCAGATCGTTCAGCGGTGGTTGGTCACACACCCGCTCCCTATCTTCCTGGATTTGAACAGGTCAAATCCAAACTCTCCACTGGAGATATAAGCGGCCTTTTTCGGCCAGCCATTTATGCCGGGCCTATGTCTCTCCCAATAACAGACGTCTTTGAGGGCGTGCCCTTCACAGGTGGAAGTAATAAATTTCCGCTCATTTTGTTTTCACACGGCTGGGGAAATCCAACTTTTCTATATACATCCGAACTTCAGGATATTGTGAGTCACGGTTATGTCGTTATTGCAGTAGACCACCCCTACGACACCACATATACACAATTCTCAGACGGAACCATTGCGCTGTTCGCGCAGCAGGCGTTTGATGACGCAACAAAGAAGCCTAATGGGTTCAACGATTATGCGCGGCAGCGCGTTGAAATCATGGCTCAGGACAACCATTTCGCCCTCAGTGAGATATTAAAACTCTCATCCACGAAAGCTGCACACGTTCCTTTTTATAACCGAATCGATGAAGAAAAGATTGCGGCTATCGGCCATTCGATTGGTGGTCTCGCGGCAGCAAGAACGTGCCAAATAGATTTGCGAGTTCGAGCTTGCATGGATCAAGACAGCGTCGATTATCGGGGTTCTGCATTTGCTGTATCTGGCCTAAATAGCATCGAAGATCAGCCATTTTTCTTGTTTGTTGTGTCTTCGGCGGATATTTGGAGTTCCAAAATGGTGAACCCGACAGATCAGGATTTGGCTGCGCAGAAGCTCACACGCCTTGCTTATGGCGATCTGATCCGGGGTGAAGAGGCAAATCAAGACCATCCAATTGGATGCAATTAAGGGTGGCGCATACCGTCTCATGCTATTCAATATTTCCGACTTCATACACCGTAGCTTTACGGATCAAACTCTTCTTGCGACCAGCGGCAGTCACGAAAATGCATTGCATAATTTCAGCGTGATTCAGAGCTACACTCTCGCGTTCATTGGCAAATATATGAATAACACAACCAGCCCAATACTCGATTCCGACAAGTCGGTCGATGATCGTGCGGTGTTGGAGGTATTCCATAAACGATGAGGGTTGTCATCGCGACATTGGATTAATTGAAAACCCGGCTTTAGACATGGCTTTTCTGACGGTATCGTCCGAGAAAAGAGAGCTGAATGATGTCCACTGATAGTGGCAAGTCGCAAGATCCCTTCGTCCATGTTCACGTATGCCTTCATTGTGAACATGCAGCGCGTAGGGAGGATTTCGAAGACCGAGCACACACAACGGGCGTATATCCCTGCCCGAAGTGTGGCATAGAGGGTCCGTTGAACATCGAGATACGTCCAGTCGATATGCACGAAAAGGGACAAGACACGGTGGAGTAATCATCCTGTCAAAGGCAGTCTGCTTTGGCCTCTTTGTCCAGCTTGGGTCAGTTTTCTGCCAGCGGCCTTCACAAATTCATTCACCAGCTTTGATTTGCTATCGGCGCGAACAGCAAGACTCGTAACGAGGCGTAGCCGATCTTCTGCGAGAGGACGAATCGTAATGCCGTCTCGCGCAATCCGCCAAGCGGCGGTGCGCGGAAGGAGCGCCAAACCATGATGTTCGCGCACTAATCCAGAAGCCTCATCGGGCGTGGTGAAGTGGAGGATGTCGGAGGGATATATCTCTTTCTCTGACGTGACGGCCAGGATTTCATTGTAGAGATGGGCATTCGTGTGCGGCCCGAAAAGCACCCACAGACGGCGCTCCATTTGATTCAGTCGGACCTCTTTATACGCTGCAAGTTCATCTCCTGTTGGCATTGCGACGTAGTAGAGATCGTTCGAAATCTCCAGTGTGCTCAATTTGCTTTTCGAGGGAACGCCGGTTATGAGCGCGACATCAAGCGTTCCGGCGACGAGCTGCTGCGCCAGCACGTTGGAATAGTTGCTCCACAGCTTGATTCTCATGGACGGGAACAGAGGAAGGTCTATCGACGTGAGCAGCGAAACAAGGAACGGATCGGTGTAGGACGACTTGCCGAAGTTCAGGATCTCCGTCGAACCCTCCACGACCGCTCGTGCTGAGATGATGGCACGCTCGGCATGAAAGACAACCTCTCTTGCTTCCGCGATGAACACCTGTCCGGCAGGTGTGAGTTCGGCGGCTTGATGATTGTGCTCAAAGAGGCGCAGCCCGACAGACCGCTCCAGGCGGAAAATCTGCTTACTGAGCGTGGGTTGACTCATGTTCAACCTGTCTGCCGCTCGCCCGAAATGCAGCTCTTCCGCAAGTACAATCGCCGCTTGAAGCAGGCTTATATCTGGTAAGACCATGCGTATCCTCCAGAGACCGGGGAATTCTTGGAAGTACGGCAAGCAATTCAGAATCGGGTGCGTTCAAGTCCCGATTGTGAGAAGCATTTTACCTCTCAAAACAGACTCCTGACACCATGCCTTTTGTACCCCCGGTCAGCCGTCATGCCCCAGAGGCATAACGCCGACCCAGAATTTCATTGGACGATTCCGACGGCACGCGCGACCCTCGCTTGTGAATGAGAAAGCAAGCTTCGGTCGCAAAAGGAGTCCTCATGTCCGACGAGAAGAAACCACCAGCAAGCGTAGGCGGCCCGAACGGCCAGATCGACCGTGAACCGTTGCTGGACAGCTATCAGGCAGCCGCGATCCTCAAAGTTCATCCGAGGACGCTTCAGAGACTCGTCCATCGTGGCGAAATTGCTGCGGTGCATGTGGGCAAGCTCTGGCGCTTTCGGGCTTCCGCTTTGACCGCGTGGATCGACCGAGACATTGCAAGTTGACGGTTGAAAAGCCGAGCAATTCCTTCGGTTTTTGATGATTTTCCCGTGCGATAGCGGTACGCTGATTACAGCTATCCGTGCCGGGAAATCAAGGAAAGGAACCTTGATGGAACGTGCATGTTATCAATTTGGAAATTTAACCAGAAAAAAGCGGGCGAAGGGACCAGACACCTGGGAGTTTCGGTTTTACGAATCGACGGAACAGGGAGAGCGCAGGCGAAAATCCTGCATCGTCGGTAATGTCGAACAGTATCCATCGAAGGCTCAGGCGCAGAAGGCGGTCGAAGCTCTTCTCCTAAAACTCAACTCTGAAACTCCACAGCAGCGTATGGCCGTGGTGACGTTTGGCGCAATATGCGACCGTTACCTTCAGGAAGAAATGCCGGAACGGTATTCCACCTCGAAGTCGTACCGATCCAATATCAAACTTCACCTGAAGCCGCGCTGGGGTGAGTATCTGCTCGACCGCATCCGTCCGATGGCGGTCGAAGATTGGCTGAAGAAGCTCCCTATGGCTCCGAAGTCGAAGACCCATATCCGAAGCGTGATGCACCTGATGTACGAGTGTGCGACACGCTGGGAACTGTTCAGTGAGCGGAGAAATCCCATTGCGTTGGTTCGCGTGAAAGACGGCTCGAAGCGTCGGCAACGCCCAGCGATTCTGACTGTGGACCAGTTTGAAACCATCATTGCGTTACTGAAAGAGCCGTACCGCACGATGGCATATATCGCCCAATGTCTCGGTCTTCGCGTGAGCGAGATCGCGGCGCTTCAATGGGACGACTTCGATTTTGAGAAGAATCAACTTCTTGTTCAGCGAAGCATCGTGAATGGGAACGTGGATGATGTCAAAACCGAATACTCCCAGGACTATGTTCCGTTGCACCCGTCGTTGACTGAGGTGGTTATGGAGTGGAGCAAGGAGGCCGTGCCGATAGATGAAGGCTGGGTCTTTGCCAACCCCATCACCGAGAAGCCTTATTTTCCGACGGAGATTCAGAGGCGTCACATCCGGCCTGCCGGATGGTGTCTGGTGGACTGTCCGAAGTGCGGTGCCAGTGTTGGAGTCTGGTGCAGCCAGGACAAGCCCACGCCGAACGGCGCTCGGTTGCCGATCCATAAGGAGCGTCGGATCGCAGCCGGGAAGTACAGCTCTATCGGCTGGCACACCTTCCGCCACACGTACCGTTCGTGGCTGGACGAGACGGGAGCGCCCATGAAAGTGCAGCAGGAATTGATGCGTCATGCCTCGATCCAGACGACGATGAACGTCTATGGACAGGCCATGTCGTCATCGAAGAGAGAAGCGAATGGAAAGGTTGTGGAGATGGTGCTCAAGCCGATGAAAGCGAGCGCCTAAAACCATGAATTTTCTTATTGGGAGATATTGGGAGTCTGCCAGAGTGATCAAAGAACCGTAAGCTGTTGATTCTTTGGTTGCGGGGGCCCGCAACCACACGAACTTGCTATCCATCCCGTTCAGTATGCCATTAATGGCACTTGGAGCATAAAGGCACGCCAGTCAAGTTCGTTGGGTGGTTCGAGCTGTGGACTCTTCCATGCCATTTCGGCAACGTAACGCAACTCATTGAAACTGAATGCCACAGACCGCACTGTGCGCTACTGATCACACACAAAAACGATGTTATTGGACCCTTATTGGACCCTGAGATCTAGCTGTATTTTAGAGTGCCCTGTTATGCAGTTCTCTTCACTCGCGCAAATCTGTGGGGGTCGCAGAGAACCCCGAGGCCAAGCTGAGAGACCCGCCCTCTTTGCCGCACGCGAATTGTCGCTGAGTGCATTGGCGATGTGTTACTCGTCGAGCCCGTCCGTCGGCATCTTCAGACGACTGCCTAGACTGAGGTGCTTGAGCTTGTTGGCGGCGAGCACTTCAAACAATCGGTTCAGATGGTCTCTCCCGGGGGGCGTATCTGCGTGATTGGGCTTCTGGGGGCCAAGGAGCTGACCGCGCCTACCATGCCCATTCTGCTCAAAGCTCCCGTCATTCAGGGCATCGTCACCGGTCATCGCCGGGCATCTGAAGATCTTGTCCGCGCCGTCGACCGCATTGGCCTGAGATCTGTGATCGATCGACGCTACGGATTTAATGACTTGCAAGAGGCGTTCGATCACCTGCAAGCTGGAGCGCTCGGCAAGATAGTCATTGACATACCGCACTCAGGAGCTGTTCCTCTATGCTGACCCTCGAAAAAGACAAAACAGCTCTCATCATCATTGATCTGCAAAAGGGAATCCTTGACCCGGAACCTGTGCCGTTCGGACGCGAGCAAATTGTCCGTCAAGCAGTGTCTTTGGGCCATGCCTTTGCGAAAGTTAGCTCTCCGATCGTTCTGACCACAACGGACTTCGCTCCCGGCTATGCGGACGCGCCCAAGGGCTTGCCGATTCTCCGTGGGAACTTCCCAAGGCGGGCTTGCCCGCAGAATTTGCAACGCTCGTTCCCGAAATAAACGATCTTCCAGCGGCCATCCGTGTTGCCAAGCGACAGATGAGCGCGTTCTTCGGTACCGAACTGAATTTGCAGCTTCGGCGTCGGGGCTGTGACACGGTGGTTATCTGTGGAGTTGCTACAAACCTCGGCGTCGAGGCTACTGCCCGTGCCGCTTTCGATTTCAATTACAACGTTGTCTTAGCATCGGATGCGTGCGGCAGCGTCGCACCCGGACTGCATGAGTTTGCAATGGAGAAGATACTTCCACGTATCGCGAGGGTGAGACAGGCCAGCGAAATACTCGACTCTATGAAGAGGTGAGGCCTTCCAGAGCCGTCTGAGTACGCTTGACACGCGCTCACCGGCGCTCACAAATGGCGTATTTTGTTACACGAATCGTCGTCTACCCCCTTCTTGAGGTGTTCCCTCCCCGATCATAAAGATTGCGCTCAACTTATTGAGCTTTTACTTGACCGCCATTTTATCAATGTCGCATCGTTCTAGGCGCAGTCACAGCAGGTGTTTGTACGTCAGGGGACAAATCGGAGGGGGGTGTAGACCTACCCTCATGTTGAGACACTCCCTGTCAAGACATCTCTACGAGAGACAAGGCCAATGTTACGGTTTGACTCCTAAACAACGAGGTCGTAATGCTCATTAGTCAGGCCGTCGCCTACAAGAGCTCCGTAGATGGCAAGCGAACCAGCTTAAACAAATACGGGGTCAAAGAATGACATCGCATTTCCGCACTCTATCTATCCCGGGCATCTTTACTTTGCTGCTTTCTCTGCTGGTGTTCGCGTTGCCAGCCCATTGCCAACTTAGCGCTGGAGCTATTCAGGGGTCGGTCACCGATAAGCAGGGTGCTAAGGTTTCCGGGGCTAACGTAACTGTCGCCGACATCGGTACGGGATCGACGATAACTCTTGTGACTGACGCCAGGGGGAACTATAGCGCTCCCGTTCTCCCGATCGGCAAGTATCGCATCCAAGTCACGCAGACGGGGTTTTCCAGCGCTGTCGCCGGGCCAATTGTACTCACTGTCGGCCAGCAAGCTGTTATTGACTTTTCACTTGCTGTCGGAGCTGTGAGTGAGACGGTAGATGTTGGCGCAAACGTTCCGCAAGTTGACACTACCGACAGTTCTGTGCGGTTCCTAGTCGGCGCCGATCAAGTGCAAAATCTGCCTCTCAACGGCCGAAATTACATTCAGCTTGTCCTGCTCACACCAGGCGTACAGTCCGTTCCGGGGGCGGGCACTGGAGGCAATTCCACGCTGGTCGCTTTCGGCTTTGGCTCCCCCCAACTCTTCTCCGTTGCTGGCGGCAGGCCGGAAGGCGAACTGTTTCTTTTGGACGGCACCGATACGGCCGGAGTGTACGGCGCCGGCACCGGCTTTACGCTTGGCGGCACAAGCCTGGGCGTTGACGCTATCTCCGAGTTTGAGGTGCTTACAAATACCTATAGCGCGAAGTACGGTGGGAACGGCGGGGTCGTCAACTCCGTGCTGCGATCCGGCACCAACTCACTCCATGGCTCCGCTTACGAGTTTGCCCGCAACAGCGCACTGGACGCACGGAACTACTTCGATCCTGCGGGCGCAGGCGCTCTCCCTTTCAGCCGCAATCAGTTCGGCGGAACCCTCGGCGGCCCCATTCGCAAGAACAGAACGTTCTACTTCGCAAATTACGAAGAGCTTAATCAGAAGCTGACCACCTCCTTACTCTCCGTCGTGCCAGACGCAAACTTCCGGCAGGGTATCTTGCCATGCGGTCAAACGCTTCTCGGTTGTACCGCTCAACCTGCGCAGGTAAATGTCGGGGTAAGTCCCGCCGTCGCCGGTTACCTGGCGGCCTTTGCGACTCCTAATGGGCCGGAAAATGGCGACGGCACCGTGACGAATAACAATCCAGTCAACCGGCCCCTAAATGAGCATTATGGCGTGATCAAAGTTACGCATAACCTGTCCGCATCAAGTTCTTTGCTGTTTAGTTACAACATTGATGACGGAAACCTCGGGACGCCACTCAACTCATCCGTGGTTGACCAAGACTCGCAACGTGACCAGATTCTGACCATCGAGGAACAGAACGTCATTTCGCCAACAAAGCTAAACGTGGCGCACTTTTCTTTTACAAGGGCCAGAGTTACTGTGGCGAGTGACTACAATCCTGCGCTAACGATCGTTCCAGGTTCCGGTCTCAACGGCAACCTCGAAGTCAATGGTTTATCGCAACTAGGTGGCCAGGACAATACTGCTGAGGCCGTGAATCGCTACACGGGCAGAGACCAATTCAGCTTGATCAAAGGAAGACATTCACTTGACTTCGGGGTGCAAGTGGTAAGACATCAGGTAAACGCAAACATACCTGTTGCGAGCGGCGGCGTTGTACTCTACAGTCCGGTGCCGGTGACTGCGACGCTTGTTCTCCCTAGCTACCAGGCATTCCTCAGCAACACCGCTCTGGCTTTTGTTGGTGTACCGGCCTCGGCTTCGGATTCACAAAGGAACATTCGTCATACAAATCTAGCTGGATATGTCCAGGACACATGGAAGCTCTCAACGCGGTTGACGGCAAATCTTGGGTTGCGCTATGACTATGAGACGAATCCGGTAGAAGCTCACAACAAGCTCTATAACTTGATCAATCCGCTCACGGATACCGGATTCACCAATGTGCCCCACGCCTTTGTCACCAACCTCACCAAATACGACTTTCAACCGCGGGTGGGATTTGCTCTCGACGTATTCGGAAATCAGAAGACATCGCTCCGCGGCGGCTACGCCACGTTCGCGGATGTTCCGCTCGATCTCAACCTCTACATTGCTTACGCTTTCAACCCGCCTCTTTATAATCTGACCACGATCTTGTTTCCCACACTGCCGAATCCATTCGGCGGCGGAGGCATCAACGCGACGGGCCTGCCTGGGAGCAATACCTTTTACAGCTATAACAGCCGACGAAATCCTAACGTGCAGCAGTACAACCTGAACATTCAACAGGATCTCTCTCATAATCTGCTGCTGACGCTAGGCTATATCGGGTCCAAGGGAAGCAATCTATTCATCGGGCAGGAAACGAATGCATGTGTGCCCACCGGCATTGCCGCCAATGGGTATTACATTCGCAGCGAGAACCCTACAACTTGTCAAGTACCTAACCCTGCACTCAGTAATGTATTGACGCGCGAACCGATCGGTTATTCGAATTACAACTCAGGCATTGTTTCGGTGGACAAGACTGTTGGTAAGTACGCGCAGTTCCGCACCGCCTACACCTGGTCGAAGTGCTTGGACATTGGTTCCTATACGTCGGCTCTGGATGCAGTAGGTCCGAATGGCGGAACGACCGGTCTGCAGGTAGGCTCATTGACGGCGCCTGGCATCAATCATGACTATGGACCCTGTGACTTCGACGTGCGAAACAACCTTACCACGAACCTTATCTTAACCTTGCCGTTTCACGGCTCACGCTGGAAAGAGGGATACCAGCTCACCGCAATTGGCAGCGTTCATTCTGGCACTCCGTTCAACGTCTACGATGGCTTCGATCAGGCGAACGCCGGTGCTTCAGGCTTTGCGAACGATGCGGAGCGACCGGACTTGGCGCCGGGACGAATGCCTACAAAGCGTATGAGCAGAACCTCTACAGGAACGTTCGGCTTCGATCCCTCAGCGTATGAATTGCAGCCTGCAGGGCAGTTTGGTAACTTGGGCCGAAACACCCTGACCGCACCAGGCATCGGTGATCTGGACTTAGGTGTGAGCAAGAACACAAGATTGTCCGAACACTCGTCCCTGCTGATTCGTGCAGAGGCGTTCAATGCGACGAACCACTCGAATCTTGGTTTTCCTAATCCACAACTGTTCTTAAGTGCTTCGTCTCAGAATCCGACAGCGGGCCAGATCACCTCAACCGCCACAGATAATCGTCAGATTCAGCTGAGTGGTAAATTCATTTTCTAGCCGGCGAAGGGCGAACTTGAATCGGACAAGTGATTGACAAATTCGTTTGGAGAAGTCAATGAGTGAAGTAACTCCAGTCAAACAGCCTGCGAGTCTTGGCATAGGTCCGATGTCAGAGGCGGACCTTCTCCTAATGCCCACGCCTGAACCTCCGCCTTTGGGCGTTGTTGAAAGCGCTGACTCGTACCCTCTCGTCGACGCGGAACTTGTCGAAGCGATCAAACTATGGCCTCAAATCGAGATATCTATGGAAGTATTGGCAGAGGCGCGGAAGCTCCCGCTTCTCGATCCGATGCCACCGCCCATGCCTCAGCCCATTATCCGGCACATACACGGAGCGGCTGGAACGCCCGATGTGCGTATCGCGATTGTAGACCCGAGTCCTGGCGAGACCTGCCGTCCCGTGGTTGTGCATATGCATGGCGGCGGCTACATAGTGAAAAACACCATGCTTTACCCTATGATTCAGAAGATGGCGCACGATTGCCAATGTGTCGTCGTTTCGGTGGATTACCGGCTTGCTCCCGAAACACCATTTCCAGGCTCGCTCGACGACAATTACGCAGCGCTCAAGTGGGTTTACGACCATGCTGAAGAGTTGGGAGTAGACTCCAACCGCATCGCGGTGGCGGGCGAGAGCGCCGGGGGTGGTCACGCTGCCGCACTTGCCATTCGTGCTCGAGATCGAGGAGAAGTGCCACTCATTCTCCAATTGCTCCTCTATCCGATGCTGGACGACAGAACGGGAAGCAGCCGTCCGGCCCCCACCTCGATGGGCCGCTACATGTGGAACGAGAACGCGAATCGTTTCGGCTGGACGGCTCTGCTGGGTATACCCGCTGGATCATCGGAGATTCCAGCGAACGCTGTGCCATCCCGAGTCGAGGAGCTCTCTGGCCTCGCGCCCGCTTGGATCGGCACGGGATCGATTGACCTGTTTGCGGAGGAAGACGTGACATATGCGCAACGGCTCATGCGCGCCGGCGTTCCGACTGAGTTGCTTGTCTTGCCCGGCGCTTACCACGGCTTCGATCTCCTCGTCCAGGAAGCGGCGGTCTCGAAGACCTTCACCCAAAGTTGGAAAGCTGCGCTGCGGCGCGCTTTCGCCGTCGTCTGAGCTTTTTGAAAGGATTCCGTTTTGGCAGACCAGCCGTCCAAGATCCAACTGAGCCGGGCCACCCTCGCGCGGCTGAAGCCTGAGGTGACTGTACCCCGCTACGCTCGCGATGGGCTGGAACCCCGCATTCTCCACCTCGGGGTAGGTGGCTTTCACCGTGCTCACCAGGCGGTCTATCTCGACGATCTTCTGAGCATGCAGGACACGGAACGATGGTCCGAGATAGGCATTGGCGTTTTGCCGGTCGATGTGCGCATGCGTGACGCCCTGCGAGGCCAGGACTTTCTCTACACGGTTGTGGAGCGCAGTGCCCAGCGCCAGTCCGCTCGCGTCATTGGATCGCTCCTGGGTTACATACTCGCGCCTGAAGAACGGGAAGCGGCTCTTGAAGCGCTTTCTTCCCCTGCAACGCGCATCGTCACGCTCACCATCACCGAGGGCGGCTATTACCTCGACGAAGGCACAGGGCAGTTCGTCCGCGGCCACCCCGATATTCAGCGGGACCTGGATCATCCGGAACAGCCGTCAAGTTCCATCGGCCTGCTTGTCGAAGCTTTGAGCCGCCGCCGGCATCGAGGACTCAAGCCGTTTACCGTGATGTCGTGCGACAATCTGCAAGGCAACGGGCACGTCGCCCGAAAGGTTCTGCTTGCTTATGCAGCACTGCGGGATGCCGGGTTGCGGGACTGGATTGCGGCCGAAGTTGCCTTCCCGAACAGCATGGTCGATCGCATAACGCCTGCGACCACACCTGAGGACGTGGCGTTTGTTGCGGAGCGATTTGGCGTGGCCGACGCATGGCCCGTGATGACGGAACCTTTCCGGCAGTGGGTCATCGAGGACAGCTTCTCCAACGGACGGCCTGAGTGGGACAGGGCCGGCGCTCAGTTTGTGGAGGATGTTGCGCCCTTTGAGACCATGAAGATTCGCTTGTTGAACGGCAGTCACCTGGCGATGGCTTACCTGGGCGCGCTGGCCGGTTTCCAGTATGTGCATGACATTCTCGCCGAGCCACTTTTCCGATCCTTCATCGCAGCATTCATGGAACAGGTCACACCCATCGTTCCACTCATCCCTGGTACTTCCATCGCGGACTATAAGAGCAGCTTGCTTGAGCGTTTTTCGAACCCACGCATTCGTGATCAAGTCACCCGCATATGCTCCGAGGGTTCAGCGAAGCTGCCAAAATGGCTGCTTCCATCGGTTCTCGAGCTATCGGACAGGAATGCTCCTCTGGATCTTCTCGTCTTGGTGTTAGCAAGCTGGATCTTCTACTTCAGCCAGGGTGTCGACGAGAACGGCAAGCTACTGGAGATCGTCGATGCTCGTGCGGCAGAGCTTGGCCGGCTCAGCAGAACGTCTCCCCTGAACCCCAGGCCCATGCTCGCGGAGAAGACCATCTTTGGCGAACGACTGTCTTCCGACGAAACCCTGGAGCGGCAGATTGAAACCGCAATGCTGAGGTTGGCAGCAGACGGCGTGCGCGCGACCATGCGGCATTACCTGGCGGGCCCAAAAATGGATTTGCCGGAGCTTGCATGAAGCCTCCGGTCGTCGAGGTCAGCAATGGCAGGCTCAGCGGGGCGAGGCATAACGGGTACTTCTCTTTTCTTGGGGTACCCTATGCTGCTCCTCCGGTCGGTGAATTTCGTTTTGCCCTTCCATCAGCGCATGACAGCTGGGCTGGGCTTCGAGAGGCTTCAACTCACGGACCAACAGCGCCACAAATCCTTGAACCATTCGACGCTTTCGATTCGTTTCCGTTGGCTGGTTCAGGATGGGAGCGCGGTGATGATTTTCTAACCGCGAACATCTGGGTACCTGAAAACTGCGGTGTTCCGCTGCCAGTCATGGTGTTCATCCATGGAGGATCGTGGCTCACTGGAAGCAACAACGTCTTGGCTTGTGACGGGGCCGGGTTCGCCCGATCAGGTGTTGTTTGCATCAGTTTAAATTACCGGCTGGGCGTGGAAGGCTTTCTTCCTATTCCAGGCGTCCCGACCAATTTAGGTCTGCGTGACCTCCTGTTTGCATTGCATTGGATTCAAAAAAATGTTTCCGCTTTCGGCGGGGATCCTGGCAACGTGACAGTCTTCGGCCAGTCCGCCGGCGCTATGTCGATTGGCGCCTTGATGAGTTCGCCGCTCGCTGTAGGGCTATTCCGGCGCGCCATCCTCCAAAGCGGGCACGGCTCCATGGTCCGCCCTATAAGTGTTGCGAGGAGAGTAGTCTCCGTTCTCGCAGAGGAACTGGGGATATCGGCGCACAAGGAGGGTTTTCGCAGTCGATCCGCTGATGAGTGCGTTGAAGGCTTAGACCGCGTCATGCGGATTCAAAGCGATATCGATCTGTGTGACGCGGACGGAGTCGATCCAATCTATGGACTCAGTCCCGTCTCTCCCGTTTTTGGAGACGATGTGCTCCCTCGGATCCCTCTCG
The DNA here is from genome assembly GCA_965276885.1 of Granulicella sp. Classification (GTDB taxonomy): domain Bacteria; phylum Acidobacteriota; class Terriglobia; order Terriglobales; family Acidobacteriaceae; genus Granulicella. Next base: position 2,151,507 of record OZ255702.1, read on the forward strand.
CCGGTCTGGTCGAGGGCATGGGACGCGAAGTCGATTTGCTCATTGGAACCGATCGAGAGGAAATGAACCTCTACTATGTGCCAACGGGCGTCCGGAACTCTATAAAACAGGAGGAAGTGCATTACATTCTCCGTCGCTCCCGGCCAAACGCCGGCTCTGTCCTCTCTGCGTATGGACTTGGCCGCGCAGGAGCGAGCCCAGGCAACATCTTCACCCAGGCTATGACCGACCTTGTGTTCCGGTCGCCCTCGCGATTGTTCGCTTTAGCCCATCGAGGAGCTAGCCATGTGTACGAGTTCGCCTGGCGATCGCCTGCTTGTCAAGGAGAGTTAGGCGCCTGTCACGCTATTGAACTTCCATTTGTATTCAACACGCTGGCCTGTTGCTCAGGTCCGCAGGGATTTCTCGGCGACCATCCGCCCCAGGCGCTCGCGAACACAGCTCACTTGCTGTGGGATAAGTTCGCACGAGATGGTCAGCTCCCGTGGCCTGAATACAACCGGACAACACGCGAAGTGTTCCAGCTCGAAAGAGGAGAGAGCATCTCAGAACCGCCAACGGCTGCCGAGCAGTACATCGGCCCATGAAAGCATGAACGAGGGTTGTTAAGTGGACCAATCGGCTACGGCGCGCGAGGAGTTTTCATACCTTCGGACCATACGAGACGTGCAGAAATTTCACGAGCGGCGCGGAGTATAGAGGTGGTGATGTCCGTGTCCGACTGTGATCTCCCCGTTCGTCGCGAGATTCCGGTGGCGCTGACGGCCGCACGAACCACACCAGCAGCATCGAGAATAGGTGCGGCGATTGCCCGAAAACCTATAAACAGGTGGCCATCGCTCACGGAATATCCCTGCTTCTTCACCAGGGAGAGTTCACGCAGCACCTCTTTCGGGCTGGGGGTACCGGGCCGGAAGCTTCTGCCGGAAGCACTCTTATCGATCAGCGCGGAGAGTTCCTCGGGCGGTAAATTGGCAAGCAGAACTTTGCCCAGTGCGGTACTGTGGGCTGGGTAACGAACACCAATGTCCATATCCAGAGAGGCGAGGTCGGGCTGTTCCACCTTGTCGACGATCATGACGAGACCATTTTCAAGAACTCCGATGAGCGCTGAATGTCCGGTTTCCGCGACCAGACGATGCAGAATGGGCTCCGCTGCTCGACGAAGGCCCATCTCGCGCAGCGCGCCGTGAGCAAGAGCGATTATCTTCATTCCGATCTCGTAGCGGCCTCGTTCCCCCGTGCGCTTGACGTACCCCTCTCGTTCCAGAGAACTGAGAATGTAGCAAGTGGTACTAGTCGCAAGTTTCAATCTTCGGCTGATCTCGCTGTTGGAACAACCACCCGATTTACGAGCGATCAACTCCAGAATTCTTAGAGCCCGGATGAGGGATGTTGCCTCTCTGGCAGTCACTCCGGGCCGGACCTTTGCGCTTGCATCGGAAGATGCGTAGGCGGACTGCTGCAGCACGCTCTCGGGGGCTTTTTGTTTCATCGATGTTTGATAAGACTGGCTCATGATAGATCATGGATACACCCGTCTTAAAGCCGCTAATAGGCCAGCAAGTCGAGAAGCGCCGCTATCAGCTTCTCGGTCGTAGGAAGGTGAGCTGCTTCAAGTTGTGGCGCAAACGGGACGGGAGTGTCAGCAGCGGCGAGTAGTCGAACGGGAGCGTCAAGGAAATCGAAGCTTCCCCTGATGATCTCAGTGACCACAGTATTTCCGAAGCAGCCTGTTCGGGGAGCTTCACAGGTGACGAGCACCTTCCCCGTCTTGCGTGTGGTGAAATGGATGGCTTCGGAATCCAGTGGAGCAAGGGTACGAAGGTCCAGCAGCTCAATGGACCTGCCCGTCGTCTTTTCCACCTGAAGGATGGCCTGTATGGCTCGATGGACCTGCGAGCCATAAGTAATAACAGAGAGATCACTGCCGTGTTTGACAATACGTGCTTTGCCCAGGGGACTATGTAATCTTCTTCAGGAACGAACAAGTTGAGTTCCTTGGGAAGGGTCTCCGGCCGGACGCGATAGATGCCTTTGTATTCGAGAAAAAGAACAGGGTTGCCGTCGCGTATAGCCGCTTTGAGCAGACCTTTGGCGTCGAATGCAGTTGTGGGTGCAACGATCTTAAGGCCGGGTGTGCTTGCGTACCAGGACTCCGGGTTGACGGAGTGATAGATTGAGGTGCTTGGCGCCCAGCCAGCCGGCATTCTGAACACGATGGGCAAGGGCCCCATGCCCCGACTTGTTTCAGTAGCGGCATAGTTGACCAGCATTTTGAATGCGTCAGCCGAGAAATCAGCGTACTGAAACTCGACGACCGCGGTCAGCCCACAGAGAGCTGCTCCAATGGCCAAACCAGTGAAACCGGCTTCTCCCAGCGGCGCATCGATCACGCGTCGCTGCGGGAAGATCTCGGCCTTGTTCCAAGAATCGATCCATTGGAGAGAATCATACTTGCGCGACAGCCCTTCGGTAATTTTGAAAGCACCATCCGAAATTCCGATGTCTTCTCCGATCAGAAACAGATCGGGGTCGAGTGCGAGTTCTTCGTCCAGGGCGTCGTGAATCGCCTTATGATACGTAATCCGTTTGCCTTCGGTGGGTTTAAGCAGGGGGCGCTTGGGAACGGGAGATGGAGAGAAGACCTTTGCGGGCAGATTGCTGGCGTCAGGTGGTGGCGAGGCTTCGGCCGCAAGTGCCGCTTCGAACACCTCACTCGCGATGCGATCGTCTAGGTGTTTCAACTCCGCACGTGTGATTCGGTCGCTCTGAAGAAGAGTGCTGACGAACGTATCGATCGGATCCTTCTTCGCCCAGATTGCAAGCTGCTCGGCCGGAACGTAGCGGCTGTAGGGATCCGAAAGCGTATGGCCATCCATACGCATCGTGACCGCCTCGATGATGGTCATCTTGCGTTCCGTGCGAGCCCGATCGAGCGCCGTAGACACCACTTCATGAACGCCGACAACGTCCGTGCCGTCAATGAGGCATCCCTCGACATCTGGACCATAGGATAAAGCCCGTAACGCGAGGGTCGGCGTGGCAAACTGCAGCCGGTTCGGGGTGCCGAACGCCCACTGATTGTTCTCAATGACAATGACGAGAGGAAGGCGAAGCACCGACGCAAGGTTGAGCGCCTCATGGAAGTCGCCGGTGCTTGTGGAGCCGTCGCCGATGAAGGCCAGCGCAGCGTTTCCCGTCTCTCGGAATATCTCGGAAAAAGCGCAACCGGTCGCTGTGCAGACCAAAGTTCCCAAATGGCTGACCAGGCCGGCGATGCGCGCCTCGCGTGAGCCCATATGCATGGGGCCGTCCCATCCACCGGTCAGGCCACCAACACGTCCACATGCCTGGGCTAAGATTTGGCTGGCCGGAATGCCGCGCACCAAAAAAGCTCCAAGCTCTCGAATGGCCAGCGTGACCCACTCCTGCGGCCGGAGGCACGAGGACGCTCCCACAGCGACGCCTTCGTTCCCAAGGCAGCGGGGATTCTTACCCAGTGCGAGACCCTTGCGCGAGAGTTTGACCATTTCGAGATCCACAGCGCGCGTCAGAGCCATGAAGTAGTAAAGATCTAGCAGTTGCGCATTCGGCATCCGGCTCAGGCCGCGTTGCGCTTCCCACTTGAATCCGGCTGCGTTGACGCGCAGCGTCCTGCCGCTCAGGTCTTTGGCATAGTCCAACCTGGCGAGATCGAGCAAGGAGCTGTACTCATTCGCTGCTTCTTCTGCCACGTTCACGTCCTCATGCCTTCTTTCCGCTGGATGACATCCGATCCGGGCGCGCGGATGTCCGGTGCGTCTAGCTATCTTGAGCCTCTTTGAGCTACGGCTGCTCAACCGAACACACGAATCCAAACGCTGGGGGCAATGCTAATTTCTTCTCTCCGCCAGGGTCTACGGTCTACTCAATATGATGAGTACGCGATCCGCGGAACTGGTGGACGAGGCGCGTATCGGAAGAGGTGAAAGTTTACGTCCTTGGACTCACGTCCAACAAGAAACATCAACTAATTGAGGGCCACCTTGACACACGTTAGGTGAAGCGAGCAACTTCGTAAAGATCCTCTTTGCGTCAGGGCGGGGGTAATCATCTACTTTGCGGCTAGAGATCGCTCCTGAGTCATGCTGTTGATCGATTCGGGCGGATGATGGTGGAACTTGTGATGATATGCAGCGCTGCAGATAACGTGAGGCAAGCGATCGTCGACGAAGCTTACACGACTCTATCTGACCAACTTGGCGATCGTGTGACAAGGGCGATCGCCGAACGCGAGCATCACAGCAGGGGAGAATCGCATCATGTAGCAGCTCCCCCCGATATAGTCTGCTTTCCTCGGAGCACCGAGGAGGTGAGCGAGATCTTGAAGATCAGTGCGCGGTTTCGTCTGCCAGTTATCCCTTACGGTGCTGGTACCTCGGTGGAGGGACAGGTTAACGCGCTTCAGGGTGGGATCACGATCTCACTCCGAGAGATGAACAACATCCTGCAGATCAGCGCGGAGGACATGGATTCGAGGGTACAGGCAGGAGTGACCCGCCTCCAGCTAGGTAGGGCGCTAAAAGATACCGGAGTGACCTTCTTCATCGATCCGGGTGCGGATGCCACACTCGGCGGAATGGTAGCTACCCGAGCCTCAGGTACAACAGCTGTGCGCTACGGAACAATGCGGGAGAATGTCCTGGGGCTAACCGTAGTCCTAGCAGATGGACGCGTTATTCAGACCGGAAGTCGTGCGCGCAAATCGGCCGCAGGCTACGATTTGACCCACTTGTTCGTTGGCTCAGAGGGAACACTTGGGGTAATCACAGAGGTTCAACTGCGATTGCACATTCTACCCTCAGCCATTTCAGCTGCGGTTTGCGCGTTCCAATCGACTGAGTCTGCCGTTCAGACCGCAATCAGAGTCATGCAGTATGGAATCGGCGTTGCCCGGCTTGAATTTGTCGATGATCGTCAGATGGATGCAATTAATCGCTTCTCAAAAACTGATTTCCCTGTGTTGCCTCACCTCTTCTTCGAGTTTCACGGAATGAATGAACGCGATGTTTCTGAACAAGCTGAGTTGGTGATGGCCATTGCAGAAGAAAACGGTGGTTTAAGTTTTAACTGGAAAAAGACAAAAGATGAGCGGGATGCGCTCTGGAGAGCACGGCACGATGCCTATTATGCTTCGTTGATGCTTCGCCCTAACGCAAGAGTTTGGACCACGGACGCGTGCGTGCCCATTGCGAGTCTTTCCGAATGCATAAATCGCACCAAGGAAGACTTGAAGGCTGTGTCCTTTCCGGCCACGATCGTCGGGCATGTCGGGGACGGCAACTATCATGTTCTATGCGTGCTCGATCCAGATAGCACCGAAGAGTTGGCGCAAGCGGAGGAACTCTCGGAGAAGATTGTGAGACGTGCACAATCTCTGGGTGGAACCTGTACCGGCGAACATGGAATCGGTTATGGGAAGCTGAAGCATTTGGAAGCCGAGCATGGCGCGGGACTAGATGTGCTTCGATCGATCAAGGCCGCGCTTGATCCGGAAAACCGCATGAATCCTGGAAAGATGTTACCCATTATCTGAGTACAGGCGTGGAACTGACGTGAAAAGAGGCAAAGACTTGGCCGCGGGTTGTTATCTTTGCCGTAAATAAATTGCCGTGTCACAACGAGGTAGATTCACGACAAACGTTGGGATGCCGTCACTTTCATCGTCGCAATCGGGTTGTTCCCTACAGTTAAGCCAGTTCAGACATGATGGAAGGCAATGGGGCTTTTGCGAACCGAATGTGCTTACCGTCATGTGGGCTGCAGCAGCGCCGGCTTGAAATTTGGCGGAGTCCGAAGAACTTGTAGAAGAAAAGAAAAACCATATTGCGCTCTAGAAGAAAGAAACCGACATGCAATCCCTTCTCCGGAAAGATCATTTGTTTCCACCATCCCCAGAATTCGTGTCCAAGGCGCATATCAAGTCGCTAGAAGAGTATAAGTTAATCTATGAACGCTCGATTGAAGATCCTTCCGGTTTTTGGGGCGAAGCCGCAGCCGAGATAGACTGGTTCACGCCGTTCACCACTGTCCTTGAAGGTGAGATGGGCCGATCTACCTGGTTCAACGGTGGCAAGCTCAACCTTAGCCATAATTGTGTGGATCGCCACGCTCTAGGACCACGCGCTGACAAAGTAGCGCTGCTTTGGGAAGGCGAGCCCGGCGAGGTTCGCCGAATCACATTTACAGAGCTTCACAGGCAAGTTCAGCGCTTCGCCAACGTCTTGAAATCTATCGGGATCCAGAGGGGTGATCGTGTCGCGATCTACATGGGCATGTGTCCAGAGCTCGCCATCGCTCTGCTCGCCTGCGCCCGTATCGGAGCTATCCACTCCGTCATTTTCGGTGGATTCGCCGCACAAGCGATCGTTGATCGCGTCAACGATGCTCAATGCGTCGCCATCCTCACTCAAGACATCAGCTACCGTCGTGGCAGCGAGGTCAAACTCAAAGGCATCGTCGACGAGGCTCTCATCAAGTGCCCCTCCGTCCGTCACTGCATCGTCTATAAGCGCTCAACAGTCGCAGGTGCTCCCGAGACCAAGACACCCATCGTAATGGTTCAGGGTCGTGACCTGTATTGGCACGAAGCCATGGCTGGCGCTTTGCTCACCTGTCCCTGCGAACCTATGGATTCTGAGGATCCCCTTTACATCCTCTATACCTCTGGCACCACCGGCAAACCCAAGGGTCTCGTTCACACAACAGGCGGTTATGCCGTGGGAACGTATCTCACAACCAAATACAACTTTGACCTTCAGGATAGCGACGTCTACTGGTGTACCGCAGATATCGGCTGGGTCACCGGCCACAGCTACGTAGTCTATGGCCCGCTCTCGTGCGGAGCTACTACAGTACTCTACGAAGGAGCACCCAATTGGCCACAAAATGATCGTTTTTGGCAGATCGTCGATGATCATAAAATCTCCATCTTCTACACGGCCCCTACCGCTATTCGCGCCTTCATCAAATGGGGCGACCATTGGGTTCACAAGCACTCGCTCGCTTCTCTCCGTCTCCTTGGCACAGTGGGGGAACCCATTAACCCGGATGCGTGGATGTGGTATCACCGCGAGATCGGCCATCAGCACTGCCCAATCGTTGATACCTGGTGGCAGACCGAGACCGGTATGCACATGATTGCCCCAGTTCCGGGAGCTATCCCCACCAAGCCTGGGTCGGCTACCCGTCCGTTCTTCGGTATCGCTCCTGATGTTGTTAGCAGGGACGGTGAGTCCCTTGAAGCCGGACAAAGTGGCCTACTCGTCATCCGAAAGCCATGGCCCGCCATGGCCCGGACCATCTACGGCGATGCCGCACGCTATAAATCCGCTTATTTCACTGAGGTCCCCGGCGCCTACTTCACAGGCGACGGTGCCCGTCTCGACAAAGACGGCTGCTACTGGCTACTGGGCCGTGTCGATGACATCATTAACGTGAGCGGCCATCGACTCGGCACAGCCGAGCTCGAATCTGCCCTGGTGGCCCACCCCAAGGTCGCAGAAGCAGCCGTTGTCGGCCGGCTCGACGAAATGAAGGGCCAGGCCATTGCGGCGTTCGTATCGTTAGAAGAGGGTCAGGAGCCTAGCGAAGAGCTCAAGCAGGAGCTTCGCACCTGGGTTGCTAAAGAAATTGGAGCGCTAGCCCGTCCAGACGACCTTCGCTTCATTCAGCAACTCCCGAAGACCCGCAGTGGCAAAGTTATGCGCCGCCTGTTGCGTGAACTGGCCACCACCGGCACCGTAACGGGCGACCTCACCACCTTGGAAGACTTCGCCGCAATTTCCACACTCCGAGCAGACGACGAATCAGCGGAACCTCATAACTGAAGTGGTCAATTCCGACATCTTTATAGCTTTGGAGAAACTGGATGAAGAGATTTATTGTCGTAGAGTTGCGCAAGATTTCTTTACACCTGACTTTCTCTCTAAGCTTGGTCGTTTCGCTTATGTTTGCGATGCTGCTGGCAGCCCCGGTCGCCAGGGCACAAGGCAATTGCGCGGCATTGAAGAGCCTGACCTTGGAGGGAGTCGCAGTCCAGTCCGCTGAAGTAGTACCGGCTGCGGCAGCTTCTCCTTCCCCTATACTCGGTTTGCCGGATACGCCCGCAACGCCGTCGTACTGCCGAGTGAAGGCGATCGCCATGCCCACGCCGGATTCGAAGATCGGCTTCGAGGTATGGATGCCCCTTGCTGGATGGAATGATGAACTCCTACAGGTGGGAAATGGCGGTCTTGCAGGGTCGATTCCTTACCCTGCGATGGCGCAAGGTGTTGCGCTGCATGATGCGGTCGCTGGAACCGATGACGGCCACACGGGGAGCGGCACGGATGGCTCCTGGGCACTCGGACACCCGGAAAAAATTGTCGACTTCGGTTACCGCGCGGTGCACGAGACAAGCATGAACTCTCGCAAGTTCGTCAAAGCTTTTTATGGCCGCACTCAGCGCTACGCCTACTTCAGCGGCTGCTCCGAAGGCGGTCGCGAAGCCCTTATGGAAGCTCAGCGCTATCCCGAGGACTTCAACGGGATTCTGGCGGGATCACCCGCGGCCGATTGGACCGGCCTGATGTCGGGCTTCGCCTGGAATGCACAGGCTCTTCTGAAGGACGGGACGAGTTACATCCCAGCTAAAAAGCGGGAAGCGATCGAAGCCGCCGCGCTGAAAGCTTGTGGAACGCAGGCAGGGGTGACGGATGCGTTCATCCAGTATCCGCTCTCGTGTCATTTTGATCCTTCGGTTCTTCTATGTAAGAGTAGCGATGCGGACTCCTGTCTGACGGCTCCGCAGCTCACCGCGCTGAAGAAGATCTATTCGGGACCGGCAGATCCAAAGAGCGGACGACAAATTTATCCTGGGTACCAGCCAGGGCCTGAGGCCGAGCCCGGAGTTCCCGGACTGAGCTATGCCAGCTATATCTATGGCGTACCGGCGCCTCCCACGCTGGATCTCATCTTTTCGAGCGCGTTCTACGGAAACGCAGTTGCGGGCGATCCGAAGTACAGCTCTCTTTCATTTGACTTCGCCAGGGATCCGTCTTTGATGAAGACGAAGGTTGGCGCCGCACTGGATGCGACCGAACCTAATCTACAAGCATTTAAGGCTCATGGTGGGAAGATGCTGCATTACCACGGCTGGTACGACGGCTCGCCCTCGCCGCAGTCTTCGGTGAACTACTATCGCGCCGTTTCCGATGCAATGGGCGGCCTTGGGCCAGTCAGAGACTTTTATCGTCTTTACATGGTTCCGGGCATGATGCACTGCGGGGAGGGACCTGGTCCAAACAGCTTCGGCAACCCGACCGATACCTCCGGCTCGTTGGTTCCAGCTCACAATATCTTCGGCGCGCTGAGGAGCTGGGTGGAAGAAGACAGATTGCCCGGCTCAATCATCGCAACGAAATACCCGGACGATGTTGCGACAAAGCCGCCCATCATGAACCGTCCATTATGTCCCTTCCCCGAGCAGGCTTTCTGGAACGGAAAGGGGAGCACCGCGGTCGCCGAAAACTTCACCTGCCGTTTGCCGGCACACTGACGCAAGTGAAATTCGAACGGCGTCCTCAGCCGAATGCATGCACCGACCTTGAGGCTCTTACAGGATCTAAGCTCCTCTGCGCGCAATCCTCTTTAATCTGTTGGGCAGACTAGGGTGTCTGCGCGCCGGCAGCCTTTTCCGGGCGGAGCTTACGCGCGTGTCTTTGCTCACTGTGGAGCTCCTGTATCAAAGGTGTGCGGCCCCTGTCAGGGAGCGCCCGTGCAGTTTCTACTCACCTAATTGAGCATCCGATTGACGATCATTCATCAAGCGGCGCACCTTATCGTTCGTCTCCTTGCGGTTCTTACGAAAGTACGGAAAAGGATAAGAGGAAAGATGGGCAAACAAACTCACATGCAGCTCGTTGCATTTGTCATCTATGCGGTCGTGTTGATTGCGCTCGAACAGCCCGCGCGCAGTCAGATCAGCAACGGAACGATCCGAGGCTCGGTCAGCGACAATCAGGGAGCAAAGGTGCCGGATGCCAGGATAGTTGTCACAAACATCGAAACTGGCACGGCAATTACAGTCCGCAGCGACGCTCGCGGAATTTACTCTGCACCCGATCTTGCGATTGGCAGATATCGTATCGAGACGCAGCACGATGGATTCGCGACGAACATTGCTGGGCCGATCACGCTGACAGTCGGTCAGCAGGCGGTGATCGATGTTGCGCTCTCCGTTGGCGCAGTCTCCGAGACGGTGAGTGTCGATGCTAGTGCTCCCCAGGTTGAGACCAGTGATAGTTCGCTACGCTGGGTGGTAGGTGAGGATCAGATGCAAAATCTGCCGCTTAATGGGCGCAACTTTGTCCAATTGACGCTGCTAACCCCGGGAATTCAGCCGGTGCCGCAGGAGAATACCGAAGGGGCCTCTGCGCTGGTTCCGTTTGGCTTTGGTTCACCGCAGCGGTTTTCGGTAGCGGGTGGACGGCCGCAAGGGCAACTCTTCCTGCTCGATGGCACGGATACGGCGGGTGTGTGGGGGAACGGCACGGGCGTAAACCTTGCGGGCACCAGCCTGGGTGTAGATGCGATCGCGGAGTTCGCAGCCCTTACAAATACTTACAGCGCGAACTACGGCGGCAATGGAGGAGTCATCAACGCGGTGCTTCGCTCCGGCACCAATAGCTTTCACGGCTCGGTTTATGAATTTGTTCGCAACAGCGCGTTAGACGCGCGGAACTACTTCGATCCCGTTGGAGGAGGAGCGCTGCCGTTCAGCCGCAACCAGTTTGGCGGAACCATAGGCGGTCCAATTCGCAGGGACAGAACGTTCTTTTTCGCGAACTACGAGCAGCTGCAGCAGAAGCTTACGACGACTGTCCTTACCACGGTGCCAGGAGCGAACTTCCGTAAAGGCTTTTTGCCCTGCTACGAAGTCCTCGGGGCGGCCTGCACCGGCACAACGGACACCACACCTACCTTTGTCGGGGTGAACCCGAACGTCGCAGGATATCTCGCGGCCTACCCTGCTCCCAACGGCGCGGACTTCAGCGATGGCAGCGCGCAAAACATCTCAGAACTCCAGGGTCCGGTTGGCGAGCACTATGGCGTCATCAAGATCACGCACAACCTCTCTACATCGAACACATTGCTAGCCAGTTACAATATCGATGATGGAACCGTAGAATCTCACGCGAACCCATCCGTTACCGATAACGATAGTCAAAGAAATCAAAACCTCACGTTGGAAGAGCGCAAGATCATCTCTCCGAAGCTGCTTAATGTCGCGCACTTCTCGTATGTCAGGTCTAAGATTATCGTTGCCACCGACACGAATCCAGCCTTTACCATCGTCTCTGGATCGGGGTACAACGGCAACATCTCCGTGACGGGGCTGGGCATCCTCGGTGCGGAAGACAGCTCCATTGAGGCGGTCAACCGCTATACCGTAAGAGACCAGGTAAGCCTGACCAAAGGAAGGCACTCCCTAGATGTAGGTGTGGAAGAAGTCCGCCACCAACTCAACGCAAATATTCCGATCATCACAGGGGGCGAATTTCTTTATAACGCGATCCCAGTCGGCCACGGGGCAACCTTGTCAGCCTATAACGCTTTCCTAACGAATACGGCTTTCCTCTTCGCTGGCGTTCCCTTGAACGCGGCAGACTCGACACGGAACATCCGGCACACTAATCTCGCAGGGTATGTGCAGGACAAATGGCAGGCAACGCCCCGTTTCACTGTCAACGCTGGTCTCCGATATGACTTTGAAACAAACCCAATCGAAACACATGGAAAGCTCTATAATCTCACGAATGTCTTGACCAACACAGGGTATGTTCACGTCGACCACGCCTTCGCAAGTAACATCACTGCTGCGGATTTCCAGCCCCGCATTGGTTTTGCAGTTGATGTATTTGGCAATCAAAAAACCTCGATTCGGGGCGGGTACGGTATCTTCGACGATCTGCCTCTCGAAATGCAGATCGCGATTTCTTACCTCTTCAATCCGCCAATCTACAACGTGACTGAGATATTGCTTCCGAGTAATCCCAACCCGCTCGGTGGCGGCGGTGTCAACGTAACCGGTCTGCCCACGGGCGCTCAGTTGACGGACTATAACACGAAGAGAAACGCGTCCATTATGCAGTACAACCTGAACGTGCAGCAGGATCTTACTCATAACTTCATCCTGACCGCAGGCTATATCGGATCGAAGGCAAGGAATCTGTTTATTGGCCAAGAGACCAGCGCCTGCAATCCCACAGGACAGACAGCAAACGGGTACTACATTCGTAATTACACAAATCCTGCCACTTGCCCGACCCCAAATCCGGCACTCGGAAGTATTGTGCTGAGAAGGCCTGTGGGCAACTCGAACTACAATTCAGTTGAGGTCTCGCTCGATCGTGGGGTCGGCAAGTACGCTATGTTCCGGACGGCGTACACCTACTCGAAGTGCATGGACGTTGGATCGTACTACACCGGGAACGATGCGATCGGACCTAACGGGCAAACTGCCGGCTTGCAACCCGGGAGCCTGATCAATGCACTCACGAACAGGGATTATGCTCCGTGCGACTACGACCTGCGGAACAACTGGACGAGCAATGCGATCTTCACTCTTCCTTTTACCGGTGCCCGCTGGAAAGAAGGCTGGCAATTGACCGCGATCGGAAGCGTACATTCCGGTACGCCATTCAGCGTCTACGACGGGATCGATCAGGCGAACGTGGGTGCAGGCGGCGCAGCCAACAACGCGGAGCGGCCAGATCTCGTCCCTGGCCGCAGCAGTAACCCCACGGGCAAGCGAGTGACACCGTTAGGAACGTTTGGATTTGATCCGGCGGCCTTCCAGTTACAGCCGGTCGGTGTTTTCGGGGATCTGTCGAGGAATACGCTCACCGCGTTCGGAGTCCGCGAGTTGGATATGGGCGTCTCGAAGAACACGAAGGTCAGCGAACACACCGTCATGCTGGTTCGAGCGGAAGGTTTTAATATTACCAATCACACCAACCTAGGATTTCCGAACGCCAACCTTTTCGCCGATGGTCCAACGAACGCTCAAAACCAGACAGCCGGCCAGATCACCTCAACCGCAACTACCTCGCGCCAGATTCAGCTAAGCGCCAAATTCACCTTCTAACGATGCGGGAACAAGTCTTGCTTCGCTCGTCTGCCTGAGGCAGTTTACCCTTATTCGGGAGGCTCTGGCCAAATTGCCAGCGGCAAAATATCCGGTATGGCGGCCTGCCGTCCGGCCAAAGGAAAGCATGAGAATGCAGTGGAGTCGACGTCGATTTTCTCAGTCCGCCTTTGCCTCTAGCGTTCTACTTGCAGCGGCGCCGGAGCTGCTTGCCGCCAGCCTTCCGCACGCAGCCTCATCCGCTGCGCCCGGGCAAAGCGACGACTCAATCCAGTTCGTTGATCCGGAACTGGTCGGAGTTCTCCAAACCATTCCTCAGCTGGTTCTATCTCCGCAGGTATTGGCTGCATCACGTAAGCTTCCGCTCAAGGCGGCGTTGCCACCGCCTATGCCGCAGCCAGTGAACCGTTCCATTCCCGGCCCTGCTGGTGCGCCCGACGTGCACGTTATCCTTGTCGATGCGAATCCCGGCGCCAAGAATCGTCCAGTCTTAGTTCATACGCATGGCGGTGGCTATGTAAGTGCGAACACGATGCTCTATCCCTTCATCCAGGGCATAGCGCACGATTGCGATTGCGTTGCCGTCTCGGTTGACTATCGCCTTGCACCAGAGACCCACTACCCTGGCTCGCTGGAGGATAACTACGCCGCTTTGCAATGGGTGTACAAGAATGCTGCAAGCCTCGGTGTTGATCGTCAGCGCATTGCTGTCGGTGGCGAAAGCGCGGGTGGTGGCCACGCCGCTGCGCTTGCCCTCCGCGCACGCGATCGTAAGGAAATTCCCCTGCTTGCCCAGATCCTCCTCTATCCCATGCTCGACGATCGGACCGGAAGCACCCGTCCTGTTTCCCCTTCCATGGGCCACTTCATCTGGACAGCGCAGTGCAACCGCTTCGGCTGGACCTCTCTGCTCGGAGTGCAGGCTGGATCGCCCAGCGTACCATCCGGCTCCGTGCCGGCCCGCGTCGCTAACCTTTCAGGGCTTCCGCCAGCCTGGATCGGCACAGGTTCGATCGATCTCTTTGCCGACGAGGGCATCACGTATGCGCGCCGCTTGATGGACGCCGGTGTTCCCACTGAACTTGCCGTATATCCCGGCGGCTACCACGCCTTCGATATGCTGGTGCCTGACGCCGCAATTTCCCGCAGGTTCACAGAAAGCTGGAAGTCTTACCTGAGGCGAGCCTTTACACTACCCTGAAACGCTGGATAGTGGCAATGTGCTCATGCGCACCATCAATCAAGGACTATTCGATTATGAATCCAAGCAAGAACACTCGCCGCCTCTCGAATGCAACTCTGTCGCATTTCGACAGGAGAGTGCGTCGTCCTAAGTACTCACGCGACAAGGTTCCGGTCGGACCGTTCACAACCGCAGCAACCAACTGAGAATTTATACATCATGACGCGGAAGCCCACATTGAGCGAAAAGTTCGGCATGCACCCACAGCTTGCCATCGGATACCTCGGTCTTCTGCTCTTCATGATCGGTGACGGTGTGGAGTCTGGCTTCCTCTCGCCCTACATGCTCGACCTCCAATTCAGCCAGACCAAGATCGCGCTCGTCTTTACACTCTATGGCGTTGCCGCCGCGCTAGCCTCATGGCTCAGCGGAGTACTCTCCGATCTCGTTGGGCCAAAGAAAGTCATGTGGGCCGGCCTGCTCATCTGGCTCATCCTCGAACTCCCCTTTCTCACCCTTGGCCTAGCAAAACATAACTACCCCGTCATACTGCTCTGCTATATGATTCGGGGTCTCGGCTATCCGTTCTTCGCCTTCGGCTTTCTCGTGTGGGTCACTGAAATCACACCACACCGCTATCTCGCCACATCCGTGGGTTGGTTCTGGTTCGCACGCACCGGCGGACTTCCCACACTCGGTTCGCTCTTCGCCAGCTACTCCGTCCCACACAACGGCCCATACATGACGCTCTGGTACTCCGTCGCCTTCGTCGCGCTTGGCGGCCTTATCGCGCTGCTCGGCATTAAGGAGCCTCGTGGCACCAAGCCCCTGCGCAAAGGCAATGAACATCCGTTCCGCGTGCTGCTCTCTGGGGTGTCGATCGTCTGGAAAGTCCCCAAAGTGGGCATCGGCGGCATCGTGGCCGTCATCACCACCACGTCAGAGTTCGGTTTCCTGCTCTTCCTCCCGATCTTCTACATCCACACTGTCGGCTTCACACTTTCGCAATGGCTGCAGATTCTTACCGTCATGTTCGCTACCAACATCTTCTTTAATCTGTTCTGGGGCTGGGTTGGCGACAAGATCGGCTGGCGCACTGTCATCACGCTCGTCGGCGCATGCGGCTGTGCGGCCGCCGCACTCGGTCTCTACTATGTGCCGCACATCTTCGGCGCAAACTACGCCTACGTCATGCTCGCCGGCATGGGGTACGGCGCAACACTCGCCGGCTTTGTTCCGCTGGGAGCCATCATGGCTACACTCGCCCCGCACTCGCGAGGCGCTGCACTTTCGGTCTACAATCTCGGCTCAGGCATCAGCATTTGGCTTGGACCCGCCATCGCCGGTATTTTTCTTCCACGTATCGGAGTTGACGGCGTCATCTGGATTTTCGCGATGTTGTACCTGCTGGCCGCAGTCGTCGGCATCTTTCTCAAGACCGCGCAACCTGAAAGCGCCGCAGAAGCTGACAGTGAAGCCATAGCCGCTGCGCACTAACACACCTGCTGATTGGAGCGTCCATTGAGAACGGATTCACAGCGAACAATTACTGAACGGGAACTAAGTCGGCGTGACGACTAGAGAATGGATGAGCAGTGCGTTGCATGTATTCGGCACATTACGCAGGTCACGAAGTAATTGCTGGGCAAATGGAGGCTGCAGAATTTGTGCAATATGCGGATCTCACAGTTTCATTTGAGTCAACTCACGCGTGTAGGAGGTCGTCAAACACCAGTGGTCTACGGCAGGCGAGATCTACCACGAACTATCGTAGAAATGACAGCAGAGTAAGCACGGAAGGAGCTTCACATCTATTCCAGCTTGCATTGAAGGAGAGGGGCACGTCGGGCGTCCCATTATTGACTATGAGCCGGCCCTGTGTGCTTTATGACCAGCCATGCGTCGTCTCAAGGTCACAATGGACGGTCAGATTGCCGTCCTCGCGGTAGCGGAAAAAGGCTCCTTCGAGGAGGCTGGGAAATACCTCGGCGTCGGCAAGTCAGCGGTTCGCAAACGGGTTAGAGGTGTCGAGATTGAACTGGGAACTCCGGTCTTCCGTTCCACTGCAAATGGGATGCTCCAGACGGATGCCGGCAGTCTCTACCTACCAGTCGCCCGTGAGTCGGTCAGACATGCTTCACTAGGTGTAGATCGCGTCCGGGCATTTCTAAGGATACAAACGAAGGACTTGCACATCGGATACTCCAGCCACCTGAACAGCAAGCTGTTGGCCATCATTTCCCAATTGCAATTGCGGCCCAAAGACGCTCTTCAGATCAGCCGGGAGAGTTTGCTGACCCGCGAAGTCATAGCTAGCGTTCTGCAAGGCGATCTGAATGTCGGATTTGGTTATTTGCCTCTTCATGAGCCAGACCTCTTCGAGCAGCAGCTTATGGAAGAACCGCTAATGGTATGCCTGCCCGCAAGTCATCCGCTAAGCACGAAGCGCGTCATCGACCCCATAGAATTAGACCACGAATCTTTCATCGCGGTTGGCCGGAAGGCCCTTCCCGGAAGACACGAAGATATTGTGACTCATTTCGAGAGCCTAGGGGTCGCGCTCAAGATCGTAGCCGATGCCTATCTGCCGAAAGAAGCTCTCTGGATGGTCAGTAAAGGCGTGGGACTCGCGATTATGACTCGCTCCTCGGCGGACTCAGTGCGCTCGGGCCTTGTGGTCAGGCCATTGGCGGATCGACTGCTCACTTTAAAGAGCGGCGTATTCATTCGACGCGAGCATGATCGCGGTGACAACACGATCTGGCAATTCGTCGACCGGATTTGGACTGAAACCGCATCTCTGCGGATGAGCAATCTCCGTTATGATCGAGGGTTTCATCCATAGCTACTCAACCAATCACGGCAGGAGGATCGTGCGTGCGCAATCATATCCGTCTCGTCTCAATCGTCTGGTTACTCGTTTTCACCGCTTGCAACGATGCGAAGAAACCGAGTGACGCAAATCTTAGGAAAGCCATCAACGAATATCTGGCGAAGCACGGGCAGGTCTGTACGGTGCTCGATCGCCAGTTTCCAATCGACGTTCCCCGCTCAGAGCAGAAAGAACAGTTGGGAATCGGCCCAAAGCTGACGACCTTGGAGCAGGCGAAGCTGGTCTATGCAACCGACACGACAGCGGTCGTTCACGGGATGCTCGATTCACTGCGGGGTTCGACTCCACCCCAACCGGTGAGGCGATATGAACTGACAGCGGAGGGCAGGAAGTATTTTCGGCAAATCTCCGGTACACTCGGGCAGCCCAGAGGATTCTGTTACGGGCAGAAGACCGTCGACACCATCGTCAAATGGACAGAGCCGGCGACGGTGGGTTCATCGTCTCAGACTGAGGTCACATATACCTACAGGATCGTCGACCCTGCAGCCTGGGCGGAACGCCCAGACGTGCAGCAGGCATTCCCAGATATCCGAGCGAATCTCAACGCGGCATCGAAGACGACCGAGCTGGCCGGATTACAGTTGACGAGCAGGGGCTGGGAAGTACCGGGACGTTAATACTTGATGCCAGATGCGGATGGATCGGCATCTCAAGCAGATCTGCGGACCTCTGTGACATGGCGCCACCCGTCGTCATTTGTTACATGCACCACCACGTCGATGGATCGTTCGCACTCCTCCTCGACATTGTGCAAAGGGGCACCTTCTCCCGAACCTCGCATGGCGAGCTGCGCCAATCGGCGCAGTGCGTCTCCTGCACAATTGGCATGGATGGTGGTAAGAGATCCGCGATGGCCTGTGTTCAAAGCATCAAGGAAGACGCGAGCCTCCGCACCACGTATCTCACCTACAACGATCCTGTCCGGCCTGTGGCGAAGCGCAGCTTTGAGCAGGTCGGCGAAACCGATCTGACTCCTGTGCGTATCGAGCTGGGCCTCGGCGGATATAACGTGCGGCTTCCTGATATTGAGTTCGGCGACATCTTCAAGGATCAGGATTCGCTCGCTATCGGGGATGAATGCGGACAACACATTTGCGAGGGTTGTTTTACCAGAGCCGGTTCCGCCGGAGATCAGGATGTTGTCGCCACACCGGACGTGATCTGCCAGAATCTCTGCCTCTGAGTTGGTCAGCATCCTCCGCTCAATCAGATCATCAATATTGAAGCTTCGCGAGGTAAATTTGCGAACGGTCATCATCGGACTTGGATTGACGACTGGCGGAATGAGCGCCGCCATACGGCTTCCGTCCGGGAGACGCAGGTTCATGATGGGTGAGTCGGCGTCCAGCTTCTTGCCGAAACGATTGGCAATCACTTCGAGGCCAGTCAGCAGCGCACCATCCTCGAAGTGGATACTGGGCTGCAAAGCGATGTGACCTTGCTCTTCAATCCAGACTGAGCCGTCAGGATTGACCATGATCTCTGAGATGGTGGTACTCAGCAGCAGGTGCTTGATCGGCTTTAGAAACGGAATGATGATCTCAAAGCTCAAGACAGTATCCTTTCTGGATCGAAGGCGATCCGCTCTTGCTCGAACCAGCTCAAGGTGACAGGCAAGAAGTCGGGCTTGAGATAGCAGTACGTTGGCGGTAACGGGCTGATGCCATCGAAGGCGACGACTACAGACTGCGCATTCTTGAGATCGAAGAAGACCTTCTCTTCAAAGAGCGGCTCCATATGTTTCTGATACTGTTTGGAGGCAGAGACGGAGCCTTTGCTGGATGACGTCCGGCCCGAAAGCCATCCAACATTTGCGTTGGTGGAAGACTCGGAAACGGTGTAGCTGATGCGGGTGCGGTCCGCTTTCCCGCACAGTTCGGAGGCATAGCGGGCCGTCTCCGGGTCGGTGGTCGTCAGGAAAACTTTGTTGCGGAGCGCCTGCAGCAGGGTCTTGACTCCTTCGTTGGGCAGTGCATCCTTGAGACTGGATATGCTTTGCGTGGCGACGATGGGGATACACTTCGGCTGACGCGAGAGGGATAGGAATCGTTCATCGCCGGTGGGATTGTCGCCGCCCACTGTGGCAAAGTTCTGGTATTCATCGCACACGAAGACGGTGGGACGATAGTGTCTCTCAGGATGAGCATCCATCCTCGGGATACGCAATTGCACGGCTCGTTGATAATCGATCTTCATCATGGTGCCGATCGTCTTCGCCAATGCCGGGTTCAAGGCCACGGGAAAGTTTAAGCCGACGACCGCCCCTGATTCGATCAACTCATCGAACGGCGGCAAAATGCGGCCCGCTGGATCGGCGGCGCACGGCTTGCCTTCGTATAGGTCCTTCGGCGGGCAGAAGACGCGGCGCACGTCGGGATCGGTCTCGAAGAGCGAGAGAAAGACGACGATGCCCTGGATGATGGAGGTCTTGACCTCGGAGCGAAAGAACTTCCAGTGTTCCCAATACCAATACTGGATGCTGTCGAAGCGGTCCCGGTGCTCCGGGGGATAATGCTTGCGAGTGAAGACATCGAAGACTGCGGAGGTCTCCTGTGTGAGCAGGTTCTCCAGCGCCTCCGTCCATGGGATCAGATGAAGGTCTGCGTCTTTATTCCACTCGAAGCCCAGCGGAGAAAGCAGACCTTCATGCTCCCGGTACGCTTCCTTGCTCATTCCGATATAGCTGGTAGCACTAAAACGCGATCCAACCTCTGTTAGCAGATCTTCGAGCTTGCCCGCGCTGATGACGATGCGGAAGAGATCGACCATTGTGAGATATCCGTCGCGGATGCGATGCAGCAGGATCACGTAACGCATAAGGTCCGTGTACGACTGCTGCCAGAAGGGCTCCTTGCCTTTGCCCCATATCGACGTGATGATGGAGGCGATGTTGAATGCCTGAGCGTAGGCATCAAGCGTGTTGTTCAGCGGGTTGTAGCGGATGTCCCCGTGCAGGGAGACTTCGACATAATCCTGCTCCCGTCCGCACCATCTAAGGATGCGCTGAAGCTGGCGGCAGAGATCGCCTTTGACTTCCAGGACGATGCCGGAGAGCTTGCGCACCGGATCATCGGCGCGGTATGCGAACAACTGGCGCATCGCCGGCAGGATCAGCCCATAGGTCTTTCCACTGCCGATGGAGCCGAAGGACGCGATACCGGTATAGAGGCCGCGCTCTGGGATCGAGAGCCACTGCGGAGTGGCGCTGGTCTTAGCAACGAGTTGACGATGGACCTCGCCAAGTACCAGGGAAAGCTCCGTCCGGGTACGCGGATCGGGGTACGGAGGCAATGCTCCAGCGGCCAGTTCCAGTTCGATTCCATAAAGATGGACGTACAGCAGAGAAAACATCATGGAGAAGGTCAGGAACGGCGTGCTGTACAGGAACAGCTGATAGCTCGATATCAGCATGCGAAACACCGGAGGACGTTCTATCGCAATCAGACGGAGCAGTGGATTCGCGGTATTCATCGGAAACAGGCTGTTGAGGATGATGCCGCAAGCCGCGCTCAGTCCCAGCGCGAGCACAATACGGTACTCGACTAGCGGACGGATGAGTTTTTGGAGATGTGGGGATTGACGCATTATGTGGATACCTCTTTTATGCGTGAGCCGTCGCAGTGTCTGATTTTGCCGTGGCCTCGGTTGTCGGTTTGATTGGCGTGGGTGCAGACTTCGCACCGCTGGCAGGCCGCGCCGCGCTCGTGCTCAAGTTAGCCTTGTACTTTAGGAAGTCCTCTTCCTGGGCCAGTGCAAAGCGCAGCAGCTCGTTGACAATGTACTTGCGTTCGTTATCCGACCATTTGCACATTAGATCGATGTCGTTCGAGATGCTGTCCTCGATATTGGTCTTGAGCAGCACAAGGTTGATCTTGCGGGCTCCGTGTTCGATTTTGAATTTGCTCATCGTTGTTTCCTTTCTGGCCGCAGCCGCGACCTGTACTGAAACTTACTGCGATTCAATTTGGGTACCGATTCAGGTCCTATACAGGTATAGGTTTCGACTCAATCTGGTACTCACTCTGGTCCATTGAAGTACCGAAGCTGGACAAAACTCGGAACGCGCTGAGAGCGTGTTTCGATACACACTTTGTATGTGCCGGAGAGGGGTGGGAGCGACCAGCGCGGCGTAGCCGTCGCGGGAAGTGCGTAGCACTGGGGTCGCTCCCGCCCCCTCTCCTACTTTTCATCGCCTACCTCCTTTCGTAAGTAGCTGTCTTTGCGGGACTTCTTGCTGGAAGAGAGGCAGACGACTAGACCGGGCGCTAGACCCGAGTTGCGGTTGTGGTTTCCTCTCGCGGCGGAATTGATACAGGGGATAGCTGTACGGCATGAGGACACTCGTAAACTTTGCCCGCGGCCCCTGCTGCTGAAAGCGTTGTCGGATGCGCTCGGCGCTGGTGCTGCCGATGTTCCAGGCAGCGCAGAGCGCCCTATGTTCGAGCGTGGTGTAGACGTGTTCACCCTCACGCAGGACCGTAAGGTCGCGCAGGGTGATCGGACGCTTCTGGATCTCGTTCTCGTGGGTGCGGAGGTATTCGAGGAAGTGATCGACCCCGCGAGGCGTCATCGAAGTGACGCCAAGCGTTCGTATGTATGGGTAAAGTGCCGTAAAGATCTTCGCGGCACGCTCGAAATTATGGTCGGAGTCGGCGAGGTAAAGCAGATCGAAGCTGGGGAGCGCAGCGAAGACAGCGTGACACCGGTGCAGGAAGCTCTCGAAACCGCAGGTGGAGAGAGCGCCCTCGTCGAAGAAGCTGAAGCGGACGAATCGCTGTTCATCTACCAGGATGGGGAACTCTTCGGGAAAACGATGCGTGCCTACTCCCGACGGACGGGGGAGGAGTGCTTCATCCAGACCAAGGGTCTGAGTGAAGAAGCCGAGCTTTGCCTCCGACGAATCGAGGAGCCTATCGCCGAGATGGTCGAGGACGAAGTCCAACACCATAAGGCGGGATTTGATTTGTGCGTCGCCTTTCAGTCGGCGGTGCTGCGAAGCAGCCAGCCCGACTGCCGCATACACCTCCTTCGAGGTGAGATGGTAGACAAAGCGAGCCTGCCCGCAGGCGATGCTTTGGAGGTGGCCGAGCGCGACTGCCTTACGCAGGAGTTGTTCGGCGATGGCTCCACGCTCTCGCTGAATGAACCGGCCATAATGCCGGCGAAGGAAGTAGCCGGAGTGCACGGCGACCAGATACAGGAAGGCGGCCTCGCGTTCCGTGTACCCCACGGACTCCAGCACCGAGATGGGATCGTAGCTGAGTGTCATAGGTCGAGAACATCCCGCATCATGTTGTGGTCGTCTTCAATCTTTGCGGTGATGCTGGCGCGATCGGCGCCAGCGGCATAGGCGCGGAAACCTGCCTGCACTTTAGCGCGCAGGTGACCGGGCCGGTAGGCCGCGGTCAAAACCTCGATGTCCTCGTGGCCGGTGCGGGAACCCTGATCCTGGTCGCTGTCCAGCTTGCGGTCGAACTCGATTCGTGCATCGGGGATCTGGATGCGGCCATCGATGACGGGCAACTCCTCCTGCTTGGCAACGTGCTCTTTGGTACCAGGCATGTCGCGCGTTGGGTCGGCCTTACGCTCCGCATAAATCGCCTTCTGGACGTCGGCCTTAATCTCGAAGTCGAGTTTCACGCGGAGATTCGTACCGCCCTGGTCGGTTATCTTCTCTGCCTCTTTGCGATAGGCGCGGTAGATGAGGGAGTCATGCTCGATCTCGCGTGGCTTCACAAATCCCGCGTACACGGTCTGCCCTGACGGGACCTCACCGCTCTTCCGCAGCCATGCGCGACCGTCTTTGGTCAGCGTGGCGACTTCGATACGGTCGATGTGACGGCGCTTTCCATCACGGCGAAGATTGATGTGCCGGGTCTCGACCAAACCTTTGGAACGCAGGTAGCTCAAGTCCTCCCGCAACACGCGTTGCTTGCCGCCATAGACCGTATCGGCGAGATCGTCGGTGCGGAGGACGCGAAAACGTCCCAGCTCCAGCATCGTCTGACGCTCCTCGGGCCTGAGCTGCATGCCGATGGTCTGCGTGGGAGTGTGCTTACGCTGGGTGCGCCGGGAGTCAGCGGCTTCACGAGGGTCTTTGCCCTCACGCTGCGCTGGGGCCTCGTGTTCCTTCTGCTGCGGCGCGGACTTGGCACGGCGCGGTGGCTCATGGTTCAGTCTGTGTTCACTGGCGCGCTCCGTCAGCGCCTTCAGCCGGCGCAGGATGGGGTGGGCCTCCTGTGGCTTCGGAACATTGCGTTCGGTCGTGCTCGGAGCATCAAGCGTAATCTCACGCCGACGCGGAACATCCTGGGGAATATCCAGTCTCATGCATCCTCCCCGTCATTGCCGCGCTCCGCAGGAGCGGGCGCAAATTGAATCGAGGTCTGTACCGTCGAAGACTTTGCGGCAGGCTTCCTCACTCGCTCGCCGGTAGAGGGCGTGACGGTTTCGACAGAAACCGTCGATGCCTTCGGCTTCTGGCCGACGACACGCCGCACGTCGTAGTCGGCCACGCGGGTGAAGCGGTTCATCTCTTTCTCGGCAGCCTCGCGCATGGCGCGGACCTTGGCCACAAGGTCCGGCGTGCGCTCTGCATATTGGTCTTCGCTCTGCATAACTATCGATCCTCATTGTCCCCGAACTGCGCGAGGATTTCGCCGGATAGTTCGCTCTGTCCGGTATGGATTTCCTGGTCGAGATGTCTGAGCTTGCGACCGGTGTCGCGCAGGAAGAACTTGCGTTCGATCCAGACGGTGAGTCCGAGGATGTTGGCGAAGAGCAGAGCGGCGTAGAGCGCGATACTTTGGAGGTAGCGGTGCAGGATGAGGCTGCGCCACGGCACAAGGAAGTGCAGCTCGTGCATCGACCAGAACCCGAGCGCGAGAAAAATCAGCGTGGCGACGAAGACAGCGTTTGCGATCATCGGTATACCCTCCGCCGCGCTGCGTGAGCGGCATTGTCGTAAAAAGCGGAGAGGCGTAAACCTCTCCGCGAAAGAGGGAAGACAGCGTTAGCCGTCCTCGCCCGTGTCGACCACTACCAGCGGGCGCTCCAGCTTCCGAACCTGAAGCGCGCGGACTTCAGAGACATATCGCTTTGCGGAAAATCGTTCTCCGGCAACGACGACTGGCCGGTCGTAATCGTGGACATAAAGTTCGCCTTCGACCTCGACATAGTCACCTCGCCGCATGCCGCGGGTGAAGCCGCAAAACCACGGGCCGGGACAGACGATCCGGTGAGAGGTGGTGCGTGGCGTCCACTCGTTGGTGGCGATGTTCCAGGTGCCGGACATGGTTGCCAGGTACAGGATTGCGTAAGCGTCGTCGGTGATGCCGTCTGAGGAAGGCACCTCGGCATCGCTGACGAGAAAGCCGCGTAACTTGAGGGTGTTTTCAAAGACTGTCATGGCTGCACCTCCCGGGGGAAGACAACGCGGCCTAAGCCGCGTCGTCCTCCGTGATCGGCTCGGCATCGGGATTTTCTCCGCGCGAGCTCTCGGGCTGCGCCAGCTTCTTGACGATGCTGGCGCGTACCTCCCAACCCCGGCGCTTGACCGTGGTCTTCTTCTTGCCCTCACCGACCTGAACATCGAACTCGGAGCTGCGCAGCTCGCCTTCGATCTCGACGTAGTCGCCCTTCTTCAGGTTCTTCGCGTAGTCAGCGGGCTTGCCAAAGGCGACGATGCGGTGCCATTCGGTGTGGTTCACCCACTCGTTCTTCTGCTTGTCCTTGTAGCCGGACTTGGTGGCCAGCGACAGGACCGTGAAGGTCTTCTGCTGCTTGGTGGCGAAGTTCTCGGCGTCCTTGCCCAGGAAGCCCTTCAGCTTGATGTTGTTTTCGTAGAGTGCCATGTCATTTCTCCTGTTTGTATTTGCCCGGATTGCCCTCGGGACACTCCTGCGCGAAGCGACGCGAGGTGCCCCGCTCCCAAGTGCCAAGCGGTGCTTTTACGGAAGGTTCGGAAAATCTTTTTGCGCTCTTGTTCTTTGCACAAAGATTTTCTGAAAGCCGTAACCCGTAGGGCGGCTAACGGGGTCCCCGGCAGGTCCGCTTTTGACCTGCTGGGGTGGGAAGCCGAAGCAGAGACGCGCCGTGCCGCCGGGCGCGGGGTAAGCACCGAAGCGAGTGACCGAGGGTGAGCAGGGAAAATACGGGAGAGATGGCACTCTACGAAAACACCTGTCTGAAGGGTCCATGGCGCGTCGGACGCCATTGCCACCGGGCAGTAGACGACTGTTTGTGTTCGCCAGCCACCAAGTCCGGCTACAAAAGCGGTAAGTGGGTGAACCACACCGAATGGCACTGTAGTGCCCCCGGCATCCTGACGTGCGAAGAACTTGGAGAAGGGCGATACAGCAGAAGGCGAGGTGTGTGGCTCCTCATCCAGGCCGGCGAGGGCAAGAAGAAGACTCGCTTCGATCCGTGGTTGGGAGGTGCGCGCCAGTATCGTTGGAATGGGCGCTCGTTTGCTCATCGGACACTCCCGGTGCCGTGCCCATCACGGAGGATCGTATCGACGGCTGCGATACGCTGCCCGAGCCAGCGCATGACTGGAACAGCCATCGAGTTGCCGAGCGCCTTGTAACGGGGGCCGTCCGCTGCCAGCTTGCCGCGATACTCGACCAGCGTGTAATCGTCAGGAAACCCTTGCAGCCGCTCACACTCGCGCGGCGTAAGCCGCCTCACGGCCATCTGAGGAGTCATCACGCCATCGGCCCGGCCACCTTCGCCACCCCGTTGCATTGTCCCGACGATGTCGGTCGATGCATTGAGTTCGCCCGTCCAGGCGACCGCGACATTCGCGGCATTCCGACCTGTCGCATTGGCGTTGGTCCCGAGCGATTGCATCACCTCGCCGCTCAGGACATCGCCGGACTGGTTCTGTGCGAATGCGATAGCTACCTGGCCCCCGCCATTGGCATGACTCGCGTCGTGTCCCATGCCTCGCAGTGTCGGAGCAAGGTCGCTGGCATCGGCACCGTAATCTTTCGCGGAGAAGGCAACAGCCTGGGTGGTCCCGCGTTCGAGGGTGTGGGCGATGCTATCCGAAAAGCCGCTGCCGTTCGACTGCGTGTGCGCCGTGCAGATGGCAATGGGGATCATTGGCGCACCACGTCCGGTGCCGTCCTCACTCGCATCGAAGCCTTCGGCGGAGAGCGACTGAACAACGATCGTCTCGGTCGAGACGTCTTGCCTGCCTGTGCCTCCGGCGTTCAGGCATCGCGAGATACTCTCGACACCGGGAATCAGGCCGCCGTCGATATCGAAGTACGATCCTGGGCCGCCACCGCCATGAGCGCGTGCGCTAAGGGTGGGGGCAATGTCTTTCCCCGCTTCGCGGCGCGTCGGAGGATACCCCGACAGGCCACGCCGCTCAAGTAGTACCGCCGCGGCAGCTCGCCAGTTTCCAGCACAGCCGACAACAAAGACGCGACGCCGTCGCTGGGGTACTCCGAAATGCTGAGCGTCCAGAACTCGGTAGGCGATCCCATACCCGAGTTCGACCAGCATCCCGAGGAAGGCTCCAAACGTCCGTCCATCGTCGATGGACAGGACGCCGGGGACGTTCTCCCACACCACCCATAGGGGCCGGAGTCGGCCAGCAAGTCGGCAAACTCGATGGTGAGGTTGCCACGCGGGTCATCCAGTCCCGCTCGTTTACCGGCGATGGAGAAAGACTGGCAAGGTGTGCCTCCGGCCAGAAGGTCGATTGCTTCAACATTGTGTGCTCCTATGCGCGTGAAGTCGCCGGCGTTAATGACGTTGCCATCTGCAGGCAGAGCAACGACGCTGCGAATGGCTGCCGCGCGCTGCTTCGCCTCTTTCCGGTCCGGCGCGTCATGCGGACTGGGCATGTAGATGGGCCGCGATGCGCGATAGCGCGAGCGCAGCAGCCAGCAACAAAAGGGATCGATTTCGGCGAACATTGCGGGCTGCCAGCCCAGCTGCTGCCACGCGACCGAGACCGCCTCGATGCCGGAACAAACGGAGAGGTATCTCATTCGCACAACCCATATTTGGACTCGCAGGCTGGCGGAGGCAGGATGCGGAAGAGGTTGCTCTGCCTACCGCCACGGTCTGTCTTCGCCCATGCGACAACGTCATCGATTCAGTTGATCGCCACGCCTGGAACGCAGGGCGCGAAGAAGGTGCGATTTATCTGCTGCTCCCATACGCGGACTTTGTCGATCATCTCTGGGAAGCGGGTAGCCCACTTCAGGACGTCGTCTTTGTTAGAGTTCACGCAGGGGGCGCAGCCCACGCGCGTGAACCCCAGCGAGTAGAGAGGATTTATCTGCTCGTCGTGGTGCCGGAGATAGTCGAAGCACATCTGTTTCGGCCAGTCGAAGACGGGATTGTAGAGGTCGCAGTCGTAGAAGTCGTCCCATTCGACCCATTGGCGATCGGCGCGTGCCAGCGATTCATCGCGGCGCACGCCCGAGAAGCGGGCATAGTTGCCATCGGGGTAAGCCGCGCGAAGCCAGCGGCGGATCGGTTGCAGCTTCAGCTTGTCGGTGCAGAACTGGCGTTTGCGCGACGGAAAGATGCCGCGTATCTCGGCCATGCGGACGAAGGTCAGCGGCTCTTCGGCATCGAGACCGCGCTCCGCCGCAGTCTCCGGGTCCGCCCACATATCGCGGACGATGGCCTGAACGCGAACGACTGGATGCACATGATCCGAATACCAGGAGATGTGTTCAACAGTCAGGGGGTGTTCGTTGCCTCCGGCGTCCGAGTTTACGAGGACGACATGAGCGGGGCCGTGGCGGTTCAGCATGAACCGCGCAGCGGCCTGCGAGTCGATGCCGCCTGAAAACCCGCCAATGTAGGTAAGCTCGCTCATGCTGTGCACCGTGGCCGCGGTCCTGGCTTTCGACGGCAAAGCACATCAAGCGAAGCGAGAATGTGCGCTGTGGTCGTATTGCGGCCATAGAGCACCATGTCCGCGTAGCGGACAGGTGCGAGGTCGCCGGCACGATCCACCAGCAGCAACGGCATGTGCGAAGCGCATGCGAGGATGCGATGAATCAGGCGCCCGGCAGGGTCGCCCTGCTGTGCGTGGATGAGCACGCCGCAGGCGGCGAGACCGCGCTCGCTCACTCGTATCGCAGCATCGCCGTCATGAACAGAAGTGACGTCATAGGGATGCAATCGCAGCACAAACGCTGTCGCGGACAGCAGCTCGCGGTCGGGACAGTAGAGCAGAATGGGCTTCTTCGGGTGCATAGGTCCTAGCTCCCAAAAGCCTGGTCTTCGTGGACGTAGCTGATGACGACGCCGAGGGGATTGGTGAGCAGCATCGCGTTCGGCACCTCGTCGCGGAAGCCATAGACGACATTTGCGGTCCAGCGTTCCCGGCTCTGCTCCTGCTGGTCGCCAAGCGAATAGGAGACCTTCTCGAACTCGATGTGAGCGCGGTACGGGGCCTGCCGCGTGTCGTCGAGCACCACAGCCTTGATCTCGATATCGACGTTCGGAGCGCTGGGGTCCAGAAGGAAAGCCTGAAGTGTTTTGGCTTTCGTCACGCGCGCCAGCGTCGCGCCCTGCAATTCGTTCGAGAAGAAGTTCAGCGACTCAGCGAAGTCGCGTTGCAGCGTGGCGTGATTGCGGCTGTAGTAGAGCTGCGCCCAGCGCGCGAGATAGTATTTGCTGACGCGCTCGACAGGAACCTTCGAGAAGTCGGCGTAGCTCACGACCTGTCCGCGCCCCACATCCGAGACCGAGATGACGAGCGGCTTCAGCCGCAAGGCAGCTGTCTGTGCGCGATAGAGGAGCGCGAGCAAAGCAAGCGCGACGATCGAGAGCACGAGGATGGAGACCTTGAGATAGGTGTTGGTGACGACCGGCTCCGCGTACAACTCCAGAAACTTGTGACCGGCATCGGTGATTGGGCGTTGCGTCTCTGTTCTTGGCATATCTAATTCCCCATCGGGTTGACCCAAGTGCCGGTGCGCCCGCTAAGGATGGCACTGGTGAGCTCCGGGATTTTGACCAGGCCGTAGATGCAGACGATGAGCGTAATGAGCAGCGCGGGCAGGATCGTAAAGGCGTTGGTGATGCTGATATTGCCGATGGCCTGAAACATCGACGTGAGCACCTTCGAGAAGACGAAGATGAACGCCGATGCAATGACCTGATAAAAGCTGAAGCCGATGAACGCTTTCAGCCAGCCCCAGAAGAGCCAGTCCATCTTCGGCACAATGAACCAAGGAATGAAGATCGGTCCGATCAGTACGCAGACTGCCGAGGCAACGTAGCCATACGCAATTACGGCAAAGGCGACGGCCTCCATCGCGGCGAGGATGACGGCAATCAGCAGATACGTCAAATCTTCAAGGAGGCTGAAGCTGCCTGGAGGTGCGCCGAGCTGCTGCTCCTCGCTGGTGACGGCTTCGGCGATCTGCTGGGTCTGGTCGGACTCGATCTGACCGGAGATGCTCAAGGCCTCCTTGGTGATGAGGTCGCTGAAGCTGTAGGCAGTGCCGGGGATCGGCGTCGAGTAGTAGGTCAGCATGCCAAGACCGAACGAGATCATCAGGATCAGGTCGGCAAACTTGGCGAAGTGGAAGCCGCCATGTCCTTGCGAAGCGGACAGGGCGGCCTTGATGCCGAACCAGACAATCAAGATCGTCGCCAAGCCACGAAAGATGTCGAGGCCCGTGGCCTGAAGCGCGGCGCTGTGTGAGGAGAGCAACTGCGAGATCGCCTGGCCTAGAAAGGTGAAGGGGTTCTGTTGCATCGCTCAGTGTCCTGTCGTCGAGAGGGAGATAGAGCGGATCGAATCGCTAACGCCGCTGTTGACCGTCTGCATCGTCGTCGGGAAGTTTTGTTGGAAGTAGATCGCGTTGTTGAGGGCGCGGTTCTGGGCGTCGATCTGCTGCTTCTGGGCGAGAAGCTGCTGCTGGATCGAAGCGGTGAGGAGTTGATTTGTGTCCTGCTGAGAGTGGATCTGGAGCAGGGTGGCGGAATTGATCTTGCCGAGCAGGGCGTTCGTGGTCTGCTGATTAGGATCAGTGGAGAAGGTGTCGGACTCGAGATTGGTGAGCTTCGAGGCGAACGACTGCGAGTCGGATCGAATCGTGCCGAGCGTCGCAAGCGTGTTCGTCGTTGCGGTCTGCGCCAGCTCCGAGGTGGCGTACTGATTGGCGACAGTCGCCTGGGTGCGCCAATCGAGAGACGAATAACTTCCCGCCGGATAGCTCTGCGCCTGAACATAGGCGCTGTTGTAGCCCTGCCGTGCGCTGGTGAGCGCGCCGTAGTTCAGCGCGTTCACCAATGCGGCAGTGTTGCCGTAGGTGTCCGTCGTTGCCTGCAAACTGGACCATTGTGACCAATCGGCCCGATACCGCGCGGCCAGATTCTGCGGTAACTGCGCCATCTGGAAAGCGAGGTTGTACATGGTGACGACCTGGTTGCGGGTGGCGACTGCCGTCGTGTAGAGCTGCGATGCCTGTGTGATCTGCTGGATGGCGTGCGCGCTCTGCGTCGGGTCGAAGACGATACCGGAGCCGAACTGCGCGTGCGCCAAAGGCGCAAGCGCAGCGGTTACGGCGAGTGAAAGGACGTACAGCTTAGTCGACTTCATGGTCAAACCTCCGTGGTGCTGTAGGTGGAAAGAGAAAGGGCAGGAAGACGCGCTACATCACTGCCGGCATATCGTGGTTCTCATATGCAGGCAGAAGCATGTCCTGGGTGATGTAAACCTTGATCCGGTGACCCTCGCGGATCGTGATCGTGGGCGGGATGTTGATATAGCGGTCGAGGACATTCGTGCTCGACTGCGACAGACTGGAAGCGATGCCGGACTTGTATGCTTCTGAGCCGGACTGATAGAGACCCTGATTGGAGTTGGAGGACTGGGCGGCTCCGGCGATAACGCCGAGAGCAATCGACGCACCGAAGATCTCGGCATAGTGGTTGTTCACGGTGTCCTTGAGGCCGGTGGACCCCGCCTGATCGAGACCGTGGAACTGGTCGAGATCGACGGAGTAACCATCCGGCATCAGCAGGCGGTGGAAGGTGACAGCGAGGCGCTTCTGGCCGAGGCCAGCGACTTTCTGCACATCGCCAAGGATGAACGCGCCCTCGGGGATCAGCATGTGCTGACGATCCTGGCTGAAGACCGGATTGGTCACCATGACCTTGACCGGTCCGGTAAACTCGCCGTCCAACCGATTGTCCAGCACGGTGTCAATGGTGGTCCCCTCGAAGACGACGAAAGGTTGGCCATGCGCGGAGTTAAGGTTCACCTCCGGCGCACGTCTGCTGGCTGTGTTGGCGGCAGCGACCTGCGCAGCAGGAGCCTGCGGCAAGCTCGAAGAGCGAGCCGAAGCGTATCCGCTGGTGTCGGATGCCTCCGCCAATGGGCGCGAAGCGCCATCATTGGCGGAGACCAGGTTCGACGTAAAGCGAGCTTTGAAGGCCAGTGCCCGTTCCGCGTCCGCAACCGGGTCGCGAGGCGGTTCAGCACTTGCGACCGGAGCAGGCGGCGGCAACTGCGAAGCAGGAGACGCAACGCCTGCCGGCGCAGGACCGGTGTTAGTCGCCATGCCTGCTTGTACCGTCCCTGCGACCGCTCTCTGAGCTTGTTGCTGGCTTTGGCGCTGGTCCGCGCTCAAGTCCTGCTCCAGTTCCTGGATCTTTCGTTGGTTCAGATCCGTGGACACAGAGACGGGAGCAGGCGTGACGTCCTTCGTGACAGGCCGGGCATGGTTCTTCGAGAACATGACGGCCATGAGGATGAGCACGGCTAATCCAGCAATGACGTAGCTCTGCGCCTGTTTGGGGACGACGCCTTCGGGCCGGACGCGCTTGTCGCGGAGGCCGGAGGCGTTCTCGGGAGGCAGCGGTGAAGCCGGCTGCTCAGCTGGTGAAATTTGCTTCTCGTCTGACATCGTGCCCCCTATCGAGCCTTCCGCTGAAAGTCGAGCTTGTGCTTGCCGATTTCGAGGTAGCCGTGGTCGACGACCGTGGGAAGAACATAAGTGCCATTCTTCAACTGGAAGGTAATGAGGTCGGGCTTGCCGTCCTTCAGCTCGTAAACGGAAAACTTCTCAGGCGCAGTCGACTTGATGTAGGTGAACTTGTCATCGTGGTAAATGGCCGACACATCGAATGGCTTTTCGTCGTGGTAGGCATAATCGAACTTCAGCGCGGACGTAGGATAGTCGGCGCGGAACTGCTCGACCGCCGCAGCAGCGTGGGTCTGTGCTACCTGTGCCTGGGCGCGGGCGGCTTCCAGTTCGTTAGCAGACACAAGCTTGCTGACGCCGTTAGCGGCGGAGAGCGAGGAAGGGTCGGACGGCTGGATCACGACCTTCAGGTCGGGATCGCCGGACTCGACATCGTCAAGCGTGAACGAGTAAACCGTACCCTTGTCGGTGATCAGGTTGAGGTTGGATCGAATGCCTTCTTTTGCGGGGTGCAGGAAGCAGTAGTTGCCGACCGTATCGATGATCCAGAAGTCCTTATCCCCGGTAGCGACCTCCATGATCTTCTCGGTTGCTGGCAATTCGATCAGTGTGGTGTAGCGCATCTTTGCATGAACACTCACGATGTCGTTGGCGTGGTATTTCACGAGGCGGGCGGTCTGCTGACTGTGAGCCACGGTCGCGGCCAAGCCTAGTAACAGCGGGACGATGGGTGATGTGCGCATGATTCTCCTTATGTGTTAAGTGGGTGGGGATAGTCTTCAGCCAGGCGCAGCAATCCCTGCTCCGGGCCGAAGCGGGCGAAGTAATCCTGTTTGCGAAGGTTGTCGCGGGCGTTGTTGGTCGCCATCCAATAACCGAGTGGATCGACTTCGAGCACCAGCTTCTTGGTGCCGCGCGGCTGGATCAGCAGCAGCTCGCGCTTTGGGACAAGTGACTCCAAGAGCTCAAGCTGCGTATCGTTCAACTGGAAGGTATCGGCGTACAGCCTGCGGTCGATGTTCGGGTTCGAAAGGAAGATCTTAGTCGGACAGGACTCGTTGACGATGTGCAGCATGTCGGAGGCGGCAAGTTCAACGACTGACTGCGTGGCTAGGATCATGGCTGCATTCTTTTTCCGCCACGTCTTCTCTGCGCGAACGATCCAATCGCGGATGACCTTGTTTTTGAGGAAGATCCATCCTTCGTCGATCAGGAAGATCTTGAAGGTCCCGATGGTCTCCGGCCTTTCGATCTCCGCAGACGCCCGTTGCAGGACGTAGAACAGCAGCGGCTCCAAGATGTCTGGATACTCCGACCAGCCATCGAAGTTGAAGGTCTGGAAGCGGGAGAAGGTGAGGGTGTCGTCTACGTTGTCGAAGAGGTATCCGAACTGCCCGGCTCCTTGGGAACCACCTTTGGTCCAGCGATGCAGGCGTTCCCCAAGCGGCCCGAGAATGGACACGAAGTTGGAGAGCGTCCTGATCTCACGGGGCAGCTTGTAAATGCGCTCTAGCGCAGCGTAGAGTGCCTTTTCATCGGCGGTGCTCAGCTCATAACGGCCACCAGACTCTATGAGCACCCGGAGAAACAGGTACAGAAAGTTCAGGCTCTCATGCGTCGGTTCGAGTGAAAACGGATTGATGCTGAAGCCCGGACTCTTGAGGCCGACGTTCAGATACGTCCCGCTGAAGGCTCGTGTGAGTGCCTCATAGCTACCTCCGAGGTCGAACACGAAGGTCAGCGGCTCGTACTTCTGCGCGGACTGAAGAATCGTCGAAGCCGCAAAGCTCTTCCCGGCACCCGTTGCCCCGAGCATCAGGGTGTGGGCAACGTCGCCTGCGTGCAGGTTCAGGAAATATGGAGTGCCGTGCGTCGATTCAAGAACTGCGAGGTATTCGCGTTCGAGATGTGGGTTCCACTTGGAGCCGGTATCCACCGTAAAGAGAAACGACAGGTCGGCATAGTTGGAGTTAAGCGCCCACTGCTTGCGAAGGTTGAACTGCTTGTTGCCTGGAACCGTCGCGAAGAACGCATTGAGCAGGTTGTAACGCTCCTCGTACAGCAGTCCGTCGTGCTGGGTGAAGAGCTTCTGGAACTCGGCGACAGCGTGCTCAACCTTCACTCGGTCCTCGTCATAGATCACGACGGAGAGCGTGAACTCACCGAAGCTCTTACCCTCCATGCCCATTGCGGTGAGCGCGTTCCCCAGCTCCGCAACGGCGGCGGCTTTCGAGTCATCGACCAGATTGTCCTGGTTCGCGGTGTTCTGCCTGTCCTGAAGGTTCGAGACAAAGCTGGTCTTCGAGTTGTGGTGATGGCGGCGGCGTGAAGCGATCTCTTTCCGGGCTTTCGCGTTATCGACTGAGTGCCACTCCGTAACGACATGGAAGTTCGCCGGGATGTCGAGCAGGCCATTAAGGATCAATGGCCTGGTCTCGGCGGGAAGCTCTTTCAGGGTAAGGACGCGGACGTAATCGTCGTCCATCCGCAGGTAGCCGCGATGAGCTTCCAGCTCCGAGCCGCAGACCTGCCAGTCGAGATGACGCGCATCGCACAGCGGAGCGTCATCAATCTTGGAGGGGCGGAAGTTGACAAGACGCCGGACAAGCCGGAAAGTCTTCTCCGCCCCTAGCAGCTCGACCGTGGTGAGGTCGCTTAGCTGCCCACCTAAACTCTGTACTTTCTGCCGCAATCTCAGCCGGTTGCGCTCGATCTGCCCATAAAGCAGCGTGCGTTCCTTATTGCCGGAGAGGAGGGCGTGCAAGTCGCGCAGCGACGAGCGCGGGTGCTTTGGCAACTGAGCGAGCGCGTGCAGCAGGCCGGTCTTCTGGTAGCTGCCGTCGATCATGACGACCCAGTAGATCTCGATGCTGTAAAGGCGGTCTGCCTTCGATTGCAAGAACCTGCTGCGCTGCTCGATCGCCGCGCGCACCAGCGGATTGTCATAGTCGGAATTTGGAATGACAGGCCGGTTGCGCTTGATGAGAATCTGGTAGAGACGGCACTTGTCGTCAAGCGAGCGGAACGCTGCTTCGAGGCGCTTCACCGCATAGTCCCGACCGGCGCGATCCAGGCTCTCGTAGTCGATGCCTCCGATGTGCAGCGCGGTACCGAGGTCGCCGGGTTTCGTCAGGAAGCAGTGTTCATCCCAGAAGCCGTAGAGGTTCACCTGCGCGGCGAATGATCCCGCTTCGTTCCAGTCTTTCGTGATGTGGTCAACTCTGAGCATTGCGATTCCTGATCGTGATTGCGGTGGGTTCCCACTTCATGGGGTCGTATCGCCGGCGAAACTTGCCGGAGTTGAACAGCACACGCAGAATCTCGACATCATGCTTCGTCGCAATGCGGGCGATGATGACACCCGCGATGAACAGGCCGATCCCGCCGAGCAAGGAATGCAAAAGGGAGAAGATCGCGCCCCCGGAGACCAGAGCGACGAAGAACAGCCGTCGCTCCGCTCCGAGGACAGTCAGCGGACGGTTCATGGCTTTGAACACCGGACTCACCCTGCCGTCCGCTGGCCTAGACAAGGATCACCTCCTCTCTTCCGTTGTTCATGGAAAGAGCCAAGCCATGAAGTTGACAGCGCCGATGGCCATACCCACACCGAAGACGATTCCGGCGAGGGCCTTCTTGGACTGGCCCTCGCCGTAGGCGAACATCAGTCCTCCGACGACGATTGCGACCAGCGACAACCCGGTCGCAATCGTGCCGGTAAAGGCGGTTTTGAGGACGTTGACCGCGTTGTCCCATGGGTCGCCGCCTGCGGCCTGAGCATAGAGGGGCAGTGCCGATAGGAAGAGCAGCGAAGGTACAATCCACCTCCGCCAGTGTGCGCGCAACGCTGAAGGGCGGGGACGCGGACGTTTCGAGTCGATGAGTGTTTGCATGTGCTCCTTTCATTTGCGTAAGGGTCGAGTGGCACTCCCCGTTGCAATGTCTGGAGCGAAGGTAAAACTGGAGCAGGCGGGTCAGGGTGGAAAAGAATTCCACGCGGTGTCCAAAATGGACACGCAGATAACGATGGATGGTGGTAGAAGAGCCGCCAGCATCGGCGGGTGAGGCCCATGCAAACTTGGTGGAGGCAGTGAACTCACCGCGCAAACTGCGCGGAGATACTCATTCCCACGATGTCAGGTAAGAATCCGCGGGACCGCCGCGGGTCAAGGTTGGAGAATCACAATTCAGAACAATGCTTCGCCTTGAGGCGCGGCGGGCACGCGGGCACACTCAATACGACGTGGGAATGAGTACCGGAGAGGACCGCTTCGCGATCCTTTCTCTTACCCTCTCCATTCTCTGGCTGGCCGCCTCGTGGTATTCGGCATCCAGCTCTATCCCGATATACTTGCGACCTGTAAGGAGCGCTGCGGCGCAGGTGCTTCCGCTCCCGCAGAAGGCATCGAGAACTACGTCGCCAGGAAGTGAGTATGCCCGAATGATGGGTACCAGGGACATCGCAGACTTCTGTGTGGGATGCAGCTTGTTTCCTGTGAACAGCAGCCGCTGAACATCCGGTAGCACGCCGCCTATCATCGGCGGACGGCCTTTCGCCAGCAGATATGCTTGCTCATGCTGATATTTTAGGAAGTCGGTAGCCTTCGTCGTATACGACTTGCGAAACACCAGGTGACCCACGGGACGAAAACCTGCTTCGCGCCATGCCTCCAGGAACTTCTCCGCGCGCGGCCAGCCATAGAAGCAAAGCATCAAGCGATTTTGCTTGAGGACTCGATAGGCCTCCTCCATCGCTGGCTTGAGCCAGTTGGCGTCGGTATCGTTCTGAAGCGTGCGACCTTGCCTGTCACGATAATTCACCAGATACGGCGGGTCGGTGAGAATGAAATCAACACTGTTTGCTGCCATCCGGCGCATCACCTGGATGCAGTCGCCATGACTGATCGTGTTGATGAACTGATGCTGAACTGTAGTTTGTGCTTGCATGACCTTGATCTCCTTTGTGGTCCCGGAGTGATCTCTCAGGACACATCCCGGCAAGGGCGCGAGAGATGGCCGCTCCCAAGGTGGCGGGATGCTTTTTCGGGGGAGACCTTCAGGGGGAGCCGAAACCCGTAAGGGCGTCTGCCGGGCTATTCGCTGGATTGGCTTTGATGGACTGTCCAGGCAGACGAAGCAGAATCCCGTCACCGCTGGGCGCGGCCTGTCATTCTCTCGCGGTGCCTGAGAGAACATGCAGGGGCGTGAGGAGGTCAACGTCCTTGCAAGCACAGGAAGTTCTGGTCAGATATACAGATTTGTTTGGCCCTCATCCGAGGTAAGACAACACTGCATAATGGTAGTATTAGCAGATTGGGAGTATGGTGGCCGTTGTAGAAGGCGCTTACTTACCGGCAATGATCCGTTGTGCCCGCTCAAGAGCGGCGAGGGCGACAAAGCTGCTGAGACTGCGGCGTTCCTGTTTCGCCGCCTTCTCCAGCAACCGACGTTCTTCCTGGGTGTAGTAGGAGAACACTTTCGCTCCAAGTGGGGTCTTGCCGGTGCGCCGGGAAGGAATGTGCTCCCTTTTGGCCACCGGCCTCTATGGTACTACCTCACTCCATAATGGAGGTATTATGCACATGCTGTAGGGTTGCGGTGAACGGCTCCTAAGCAGAAACGGCACTTTATGCAACGTTCATGACTTTGTGTAATGGTTTTTATCATTGTTCTTTCGTGGAAAGATAAGGAGGCCCTTATGGCGACAGGAAGGCATCGTGCCGATGCATTGAATGGGGGAGAAGCATCCGTTGAGAGGGCGCTCCTATTCGAGGTGGCTGAGAACAAGCATACCGATCAGGAGAAGGAGAGACGGACGCTACGCATCGCAGCGCTTTCTCTCGAAGAGATTATCCGGTACATCAGAAACAGGTACTCCGATTTTGAAATTGCAGAGATAAAGGTTGCTGGCTGCATCGAGGTCTTATCCAGCTCGGAACATCTGGAATGAGCCAAGAGAATTCTTCTGCCGGATGCTGTTAGGGCGTAGGAACTCTATCTGCGCCTGCTGGCTTCGCTCGCGAGCAGAAGCCGTATGAGTTCAGGTGCTGCATGGAAATTCGTGGCTTGCAGCGCCGCCAAAGCCTGTGACAAATCCAGAAGATTGCGGCGAGCTGCTTCCGCAAGTACGCCAAGAGTTCCAATCACAGGGAGTTTGCGAGTTGCCGCTTCGCGTCTGCCGTCCAGATCATCGATAATCAGCCGGTCGGCCTTGACCGATTCTGCAAGCAGGATCGCATCCTGCTCTCCGCGATCCAGAAGATCCAACTGCGGGTCCGGTTGATAAGTGACGTTACTGATCCGTAGCCAGGCTGGTGGTGCCGAGAGCCACGCACGAACTTCGGTTGGTGCGTCGCTATCCTGAAGCTCTTCGTAAACGGCCTGCGGAATCAGGACCTCGCCGTAAATCTTCGGCAGAATTTCAATGTGTCCGAGAAGTACGAGATAGTTTATGGGCGACGTGTCTGCTACTACGATCATGCAGCTCCGCCCTACAGGGTCGATGTTTCTTCAAAATGCTTGAGCGATTCAAGATCATTTTCAAGTTCATGAATCGAGTAATTGAGATAGACATTATGGGCCTTCAGGAAGGCATGGACCTGCATCCGGGTTCTGAAACCAAGAAGACGGCGCACCTGCGTTTCTGACAGGCTTTCGCTGCGGTAGCCTTCTAGGGCCAGTGCCTCAAGGGCGGCGCGAGAGAGGTCCGGCTGTTCGATCTGAAGGATTCGTGCGACATCGTCCGGAATTCGCAATTGCACGTCCATAAGGCACCTTGTTTTCATTATCCCCCACCCGACGACCTCGCAGCAATCAAAACCAGGCTATCCGCCCCTCGTACATGGTGTCCATTTGGGACACCGCGTGGAAAATCTTTCCACTCTGACTCAAGATTGCGCGTCCTACGCTTTTCTGAGACGGACGACCTGTGTCTCGGGGGATAGCGTGGAAGACAAGATCACCAGGAACGGAGAGGTGCGGGCGCGGGAGTTCCGCTCTGATCGGTCGGCGATCTCTGGAAAGCGCCAGGTCAAGCTCGACCCCGTCCTTAAGTCATGGCTGGACAATGTCATAATCCCCGCGCTGGTGCGAGAATACCTAGCCGAAATTGGTAAGCAGAATCGACTTGCGACGACTGGTAGTTCAGAGTTACCTTCCGACCAGGACGGATAGGCCATGACCCTTCGTTGCGCCGCTTATGCCCGCTACTCCAGCGATCTTCAGAGTCCTCGCTCGATTGAGGACCAGCTCCGGATTTGCCGTGAATACGCCCATTCTCACGGGTTCACTTTCTTGGAAGAGCACGTCTATGCCGATGAAGCATTGAGCGGCGTCGGCGCGGACCGCCCTGGGTTGGGTCGCTTGCTGACTGCGGCGCTCTCTCCTGCGCGCCCCTTCGACATTATTCTCCTTGACGACAGCAGCCGACTGGCGCGAAACACGAAAGATGCGTTGACCTTCTTCGAGCGGTTGAACTTCGCCGGCATCCGGCTGATTGCCGTCAGTCAGGGCATCGACTCCGATAACGAGCAGGCGCATGTGCTGGTCACAGTCCACGGCATGGTGGACAGCCTGTATGTGAAGGAGCTTGCCAAGAAGACCCACCGGGGACTCGAAGGCCTAATGCTGCGGGGTCAACACACGGGCGGACGCTGCTTCGGATACGACTCTGTTCCCGTAGCTGGCACCACCGGAAAGCAACTCATCATCAACGAGGGTGAAGCGGCGGTGGTTCGCCGGATCTTCGAGATGTCGGCGGACGGTCAGTCGCTCAAGACAATTACGAAGACTTTGAACCGCGAATGTGTTCTCCCTCCGAGACCGAGGGCGGACAAACGATATGGGTCTTGGTGTTTTACCTGCATCCGCGAAATGCTCAGACGGGACTTGTATCGAGGCAAAGTGATCTGGAACAGTTCTCGCTTCGTGAAAACGCCCGGTACCAATAAGCGGGTGCGGCGTGCGAGGCCGGAGAGCGAATGGCGCATCGTTTCTCATCCTGAGCTTCAAATCGTCAGTGACGAGTTGTGGCAGGTGGTGCAGGAACGGCAGAAAGCTCTGATGGCTACCTATGGGGGAGCGAAGAGTGGGGGAATCCTGATGCCTCGTTCGGCCACAAGCCCTTATCTTCTCAGCGGCATTCTGAAGTGCGGCATGTGCGGCGCGAATCTGATTATCGTCAGCGGCTATGGCTCTTACGGCCAGTATCCCAAGTATGGCTGTTCGCAGCACTTCAATCGTGGGACCTGCTCGAATGCAGTCACGGTGCGGCGGGACTGGCTTGAAGTACGGTTGCTGGATGAATTACAGAATCAGGTCCTGAAGCGTGAGGCAATCGAGTACGTTCTGGACGAGTTCGGAAACCACGTCAAGAATGCGTTCGCCAATCTCTCCAACCAGTTAGCTCAGATGCGTGAGCGGAAACAGAAGCTCGAAGGAGAGTTGAGACGGCTGGCGGCTACTGCGGCGGAAACCGGCCCTTCGGCATTCCTCATCGAGGCGATCCACGAACGCGAACAGCAACTCCGGGACATCACCGATCAACTCCTGGCTGGTGGTGACAATTCGGTAGACGCCCATTTGTCGGGTATCCGCAGCTTCGTGACGCAGAGGCTGGGAGACCTTCGGACCCTGCTATCAGGCGATCCCGTGCCAGCCAGGAAAGAGTTGCTGAAGCATGTATCGGAAATTCGGATGGTGCCGCAAACGGGCGACGGGAAGCCGCACTATGTTGCGGAAGGCAAGTGGAATCTGCTTGGTAGCTCAGCGGAGAACGAATTTGCTGGAGATGCTACGTCACGGCAAGTTCGTGTGGTTGCGGGGGTAGGATTTGAACCTACGACCTTTGGGTTATGAGCCCAACGAGCTACCGGGCTGCTCCACCCCGCATTTCTGAGTATATGAATAGGATGTTGCCGCGTCAATGGCTGGTATCGAGGATGCATCTTCGTCAGAGCGAAGCTATGGAGCGCTGGCACGATCGCCGCTGCGGAGATGTGAGCGAGAGTGGGCTGGATCGGGTTCTGACCGGTGCGGAGCTCATGTTTTTTGCGGGGCTGCCGATATGGCGTGAGAAGAGCGGCAGGTTTGCGAAAACAGAATACGCACGAGGCGGCGGCCTGTGGATACCCTTCACAAATGACCGGAACTTTCGTGCGGGAAACGCGTCTTTGTAGATGTCAGAGGGTCGATTGCCATGACTCCCGTTCCGGGAGCGAGCGCGACGCGGGGTCTGACGAGGAGCTTTGGCGATGGCAAGACAGAAGAGAGGTTGGGCAGGCGGGAGAGCGGGGCTCGTGGGCGGCTTGGCTTTTGCGTTGTTGCCGCCGGTGAATACCCTGGCGCAGAACGGCGGCAAACCCATGGGCACGCCGGATGCACAGGTGGAGGCCAACGTGCTGAAAGCGCTGGCAGCCGCACCGGAACTTTCTACGCAGAATATTCAGTCCTCCACCGTGTACGGAACGGTGACGCTCACCGGCAATGTACAGGATGAAGCGATGCGTACGCGCGCTGAAAATCTTGTGGCGCGAGCGCCCGGTGTGCAGAAGGTTGTCGATGAACTCACTCTGGGCGCGACAGCCGCCGCTGCGCAGGGAGCGGATGAGGCGCAAGGAGCTCAAGACGTAAGCCAGCAGCCTGTGCTTCAGTCGGACGGCACCTATGCCCCGCCGGCGCCTGCGCAACCCGCCTCCCCGTACCAGGGCGGCGCTTCTGGGGGTGTTTCGGGCGGTGTTTCGGGGGCAACTAACTCCGCGCCTCCGGGCTATGTGAATGGGCAGGATGCCTACGGGCAGCAGGGGGCGGACGGCACACAACCGTCCTCCGGGCAGCAGGGCAACGGTTCGCAGGGAGGTTATGGCCAGCCGGGAGCCTCTCAGCCCAGCTACGGTCAGCAGCCGTCGAGTCAACCGGCTTATGGTCAGCAGCCCTATGCAGGCCAGCCCGCCTATGGGGGCCAGCCCGGTTATGGGCAGCCGAACGGGGCACAGTCTGGCTATGGTCAACAGGGGAATCCCCAGCAGGGAGGGCAGCAGCAGCCCTACTCACAAGGCTATCCACAAGCCCAAGGGTATGCGAATCAGCAGCCGGGCTATCCGCCGCGGGGAGGATATGTACCGCAGGGCGCGCAGCAGGCCGGCATTGAAGTGTCTGTGCCCAGTGGAGCGCTGCTGCGGGTTCGCATCAACCGCGGTCTCGATTCGAACCACATCGCTGTGGGTACGCCTTTTGATGGAACCGTGCTCAGCGACGTTGCGGCGAGTGGTCAGATAGCGATTCCGCGTGGCGCCACGGTGCAGGGGGTCGTGGTGGATGCCAAAAAAGCTGGCGCCTTCAAGGGCCAGGGCGAGCTTTCCTTGCAGATCGACAGCGTCACGCTGGGCGGGGTCAACTACCCGGTTGTCTCTGATGTGTGGCAGCGCGAAGGCGGCGACAAGAGTGCGCGGACTGTGAACAGCGCACTTGGTTTGGGGGTGCTCGGGGCCATCGTCGGCGGCGTGGCCGGGGGCGGAGCGGGAGCAGCCATCGGCGCGGGGGTCGGCGCGGGCGCGGGTGTCGCTGGGTCGGCGGCATCCCCGGGCGGACGCATCATCATTCCGCCCGAGGCGGTGCTCAGCTTCCATGTGGCACAAACGGCTTCGGTGCGCACGGTGTCCGAGCAGGAGATGCAGCGGCTCGCCTATGCGGCGGGGCCGGGTTCCGGAGCCCGTCCGGTGGTGCAACGGCGTTATCCCTACGGGTATCCACCGCCGCCGCCAGCGTATCCATATCCTTACTAACCGCTAAGCCAATTCGAGAATATCCAATAAGAAAGGGGCGCTTTGTGGCCCCTTTCTTATTTCAGGGGAACGCAGAGGTCGCCGAGGTGAGACGCAGAGGGCGCAGAGAAGAGATATGAGCAGACGACCTTTAGCTCTTCAGCCATGTTGCGCGAGCGATCCGTCAAGGTACCAGGGTCAACGATTCCTGTAGCCGCCCCAGAATGGCGGAGGCGCTGATTTATACTCAAATGGCTACCGTTTGTGTGCTTTGCGGGTCACATATCCATCCACCCGCCGCCAGCGATGCACAGTTGATCTCGGGCTCATTAGGCAGCCCGTGGCAGGAAGAAGGTTCACTCTCTCAATGATTCGTCTGTTTCAGCAGGACAATCGCGCGACTAAGGTCATCTTCGGTGTCATTATCGGTGGCGCGATTCTGGCCATGGTAATTACGTTGGTGCCCGGCATCTTCGACAGCGGCACGGCAACAAACAGCCCCAATTACGCCACCGTACGCGGGCCAAACTGGTTCAGTCGCGTTTCGGGCGAAAGCACCACGATCACCAACGCCGAGGTGGAAAATACGGCGCGCGGGATGCTGCGCCAGAACCAGCTTCCGGAGCAGTATCTGCCGTTCGTTTTGACTCGGGCGGGGCAGCAGCAGGTGGAACGCGTGGTGCTGGTGCGCGAGGCCGATCGGCTGGGGCTGCAGGTAAGCAATGAGGACCTGCGTCGTGAGCTGCAATCCGGACCGATGAGCCAATATCTTTTTCCGGGCGGCCAGTACATCGGAGAGGAAAAGTACGAGAACTTCGTTCAGCAGTTCTTCGGAATCTCCGTTGTGCAGTTCGAGACGGAGGTGAAGCAGGATTTGGAGCTTCAGCGGCTCGAAGCGCTGGTGACGGGGGGCGTCACTGTCTCCGAAGCCGCGGCCCGCGAGGCGTACCTGAAGCAGGGCGAAAAGGTGAAGTTTGACTATGCCGTGCTTTCGGCTTCGGATCTGAAGAAGAACATCAATCCCAGCGACGGCGAGTTGGAGCAGTTCTTCAAATCGAACAGTGCACGCTATGCAACGGCGATTCCGGAGACAAGGAAGATCGAGTTCTTTTCCGTGGAGAATGCCAATTTACCCGGCGGCGCGCCCAAGGTGACCAATGCTGAGGTGCAGGCCTATTACACCGCTCATGCGGCGGACTATCAGGTTCCCGAAGAGGTTAAGACGCGGCACATCCTGCTGACGGTGCCCAAGGGCGCGGATGCCAAGACCGATGCGGCCGCTAAGGCCAAGGCGCAGGACCTGCTGGCAAAGATCAAAGGTGGCGCGAACTTTGCTGATCTTGCCAAGGCGAACTCGGACGATCCGGGCAGCAAGGCGCAGGGGGGCGAGCTGCCGATGATCCCGACCAGCAATCTAGACCCGGCGTATGCCAAGGCGGCGATGGCACTGAATCCGGGGCAGACCTCGGACGTGGTGCGTTCACAGTTCGGTTATCACATCATCCAGACCGAACAGAAGCAGGCCGCGCATACCAAGACGCTGGCCGAGGTGAAGGAGGAGATCTCCGGCAAGCTTTCCGCGCAACGCTTTGCCGCGGCGCAGAGTGCGTTCGCGAATCAGCTGGCGGCCGAGGCC
This sequence comes from Granulicella sp., assembly GCA_965276885.1. GTDB lineage: Bacteria > Acidobacteriota > Terriglobia > Terriglobales > Acidobacteriaceae > Granulicella. The sequence goes on from OZ255702.1 coordinate 2,196,065, forward strand.
AAAAGCAAGGGCATGGATGCGACGGCGAAGGCGCATAACCTCCGGCTGGTGACGACGGATTTTGTGGGCCATGACGGCTCCATTCCGAGCCTGCCCGATTCCGCCAGCCTGCTTTCGTCAGCCTTTGCCACGGCCAAGGGAGCAGCTCCCCAAGCGGCTTCGACCGGGGAGGGATACGCGATTTTTCAGGTGGTCGCTGTGCAGGCAGCGCATGCGCCCAGCTTTGCCGATTGGAAGAGCCATTTGCTGGAGGACTATCGCGAGCAGCAGGCTCCGGCGCTGCTGAACGCGCAGCTCAAGAAGCTCGACGACCGCGCCAAGCAGCTCAGTGATCTGCATAAGGCAGCGGCGGAGATGAATGTGCCGGTCAAGACGAGCGATCTCGTCGGTCATGAGGGCCAGGTGCAGGATCTTGGCTCGCTGAGCGGCGACGCAGCGCAGATCTTCACGCTGCCGAAGGGCGGCATCTCGGGTCCAATCAACGAGGGACCGAACGGGGCTGTGGCGCAGGTGATCGACAAGCAGCAGCCGACACCGGAGGACATCACGCAGCACCTCGCCACCACGCGAGACAAGCTGGTCGATGCTCAGCGGAATGAGGTCTTCAACGTGTTTGCGGGGACTCTGATGGATGAATACGAGCGGGCCGGGGCGATCATCTACAGCCGAAAGCAGACGGGGCTCCCACTGGGCAGCTAGTCACTCCCGCTGGCAGCGAACCCGGCTGGAATCGATAGAAGAGCGGCAATTACAGTACCGCGGAAGATGCCGAACCTCATGGTTCGGCATCTTCTTTTGGCCGCGACACGTCCTAGGGTGAGGCTGGCGTATTTTCGCCTGCCGGGAGACCAGATGACTGTCGAGCGCCTTTCGGGCGTGCTGTTGCATGTGACCTCGCTGCCGTCCTATGGCGGCGTGGGTGACTTTGGGCCGGCGGCCTATGCGTTTGTGGATTTTTTGGTGACGGCCGAGCAGCGTCTTTGGCAGGTCTTGCCGCTCAGTCCGACCGGTTACGGCAGCTCACCCTATTCCGCGCTTTCCGCCTTTGCCGGAAACTCGCTGCTGATCAGTCTGGAGAAGCTCGTCGAACAGGGTTGGCTCGCTGCCGAGCGCATTCAGGGGCTACCCGGCCACAACGGCGGCTGCGACTTTTCCGCAGCCTTTGAGCAGAAGCATCCGCTCATCGAAGAGGCTGCGGCTAACTTCCTCGACAACGCCGGCACGGAAGACCGGATGCGTTTTCAACGGTTTGCTCAGGACAACATCTCCTGGCTTACCGATTGGGGTTTATTTGCTGTACTCCGCCGCCGCTTTGGTAACAAGAGCTGGATCGACTGGCCGGCGGAGTACGCCTTCAGGCATCCGGAAGCGATGTCGACGCTGATGAATGAGAGCGGCCGCGACCTCGCGGTGGAACAGGTAGTGCAGTTCTTCTTTCAGGAGCAGTGGGCTGCTTTGCGCGCCTATTGCGCGGAGCGGAAGATCCGCATCCTTGGCGACGTTGCGATCTTCGTCTCATACGATAGCGCCGACGTGTGGACGCATCCGGAGATCTTCGAACTGGACGAAGGCCGCAAGCCGGTTCGCGTCTCCGGTGTGCCGCCGGATTACTTCTCCGAAACCGGGCAGCGTTGGGGAAATCCGCTGTACCGCTGGAGCTTGCTGGAGGAGCGTGGCTTTGACTGGTGGGTCGCGCGCGTGCGGCGCTCCCTCGCGCTTTACGATACTGTTCGGCTAGATCATTTCCGCGGCTTTGAAGCGTACTGGTCCATCGGCGCCGATGAAGAGACCGCTATCAATGGCCATTGGGTGAAAGCGCCGGGACATGCGCTGTTCAACCGATTGAAGGAGATCTTCGGAGATCTGCCCTTCATCGCGGAGGATCTCGGTGTGATCACGCCCGAGGTCGACGAGCTGCGCGAGTTCTTCTGCATGCCCGGGATGCGCATTCTGCAGTTTGGCTTTGCCGAGCGCGGCGGCCATCTGTATCTGCCGCACCGGTATGTGGCCAACACGGTTGTCTACACAGGGACACATGACAACAACACCACGCTGGGCTGGTGGCGCGAGGACACGATCCCGGAGGAGCGCGATAACGTGCAGATCTATACGCGGCCCATTGAACACGATGGCGATATCGTGTGGACGATGATGAAGCTGGCCGCGGCGTCGGTCGCGAACACATGTATCTTCCCGATGCAGGACGTGCTGCACCTGGGCAGCGAGGCGCGCATGAACAAACCTGCAGCCGCCGAAGGGAACTGGACATGGCGCTATGGCGCTGACGCTCTTCACCCGGATTTTGCGATGAAGCTGGCGGCAATTACCGAGATGACCGACCGGGACGGCAAGCAGAAGAAGATAGAAGGCCCCGGCGCCGGAGGACCGACCGACCAGGCGCATCTGCGCGTGGACGAAGGTGCGACGCGTTGAGCCGGATTCGTTCAGCAACCCCCGGCGTCATGCGAACGGGTACACTAAACAGACACATTGAGGAGAACGCTGTGCCCCTGTCCGGAGAAGCAATTCGCACCATGAACTACGTCGACGATATCTCGACCACACTGCGGCGCATCCTGTCCGTGATGGCGGTGCTGACGCCGGAAGAGCGTACACGGGTGGCCGAGCACATCAAGCAATCTGAACCGAGCTACGAGTCTGTGGTTGCGGCGCTAGAGAGCAAGTAGCCCAGGCATGATCGTGCCCCCGGGCCTTGCAGAACCCATCGCGACGTGTGATGCATCCACAGCCCGTAGCCTGATCAGGGTCGTTGCCATCATCGGCGCCGGAGAGCAGGGCCGAGCCTTTGCTTTGCGCTGTGCGCAGGCGGGTTTCCAAACCGTGCTGGAGGATGTGATGCCGGCGAAGCTGCGCCAGGCAGAGGCAGCGCTCACGGCGCTTTCCAGCAAGGAAATTGCTCACCGGCTCTCCTTTGCGCTGACTGTGGAAGATGCCGTGCGGGAGGCCGACCTGGCGATCGACTTCGTGCCCGATGAGCTGGAGTCAAAGCTTGAGATCTTCAGCATGATCGACCGCATGGCGCCCCCGAAGACCATTCTGTGCACGCCAACCCGTGCGCTAAGCATCAGTGACCTGGCCGCTTGCACATATCGAGCCGAACGATGCATGGCGATTCGTGCCACGGGTGCGGAGCTTGCAGCGGATCCTCTAGCCCTTGTGCGTGGCCGTTCCACGAGCGAGGGGACAATCGATGCTGTTCGGCAGTGGCTTGAAGCGCTCGGCAGCAGGGTGGAAGTTGTAGAAGACGATCAGCTACACTGACGGCACCAGCCGTTCTTCCAGCATCTCAAACTGCATTCCCAGCTGTTCCTGTTTATGGCTGATTACCCATAGGTGTAGAAGGACGAAAAGCAGATCCCTTCCCCTTCGACAAACTCAGGGTGCGGGATGACAGCCAAAAAACTGCGGGATGACAAACAAAAAGCAGCATCCTTTACCTGCGCACAATTCGCCCTAGCCTTTGGTTCTCATTCACACTATCTTCGCGGTGATCAAGGCCTGCCTGGCGGCAGCGGTTGCCGCTTTGGCGGCGGGCGTAACCATTGTTGTCACGGTTGTTGTGCTGGTGATCATCAGTGGCATGGCGCTGGCCGGGCTCTTCGGCGTGGGTGGCTCCAAATTCGCCGCCCGCCGCCGGGCAAAGCGTGACGGCGCGGCGGGCGAGTAGCTAGAGCAGTTCTCCTGAATCTGTGCCGTTGGAAGCGCCCGCAAACGCCAGTTTTCTCAAGGAAAACTGGCGCGAACATCTTTCCTCCGTTATACATCTTTAGCAGAACTGCTTTACTCGCCGACTTCGGGAGCGTGGTAGGGCTTCTGCATAAGGGAGCGAGCCTCGTTGATCGCGCCTTGGGTGTTGTCGTTGGTCTGCACGGCCTGACGGTACTCGTTCACGGCGCGCTCACGCTGTCCGGTGATGTCGAAGATCTTGCCCAGGTTGATGTGGCACCAGACCTCCGTCCACTTGGGATCGTCATCCCCGCGCAGCGCATCGCGAAAACTGTTCGCCGCGGACTGATAGTTCTTCTGCATCATGAAGACCTCGGCAAGGCGGTAGTTGGCGAGCGAGGATCCGCGGTTGGAGTCGAGCGCCTTCTGGTACTCCGTCACCGCGCCGAGCAGGTCGCCCTGCGCCACATCCTGCTGCCCGCGCAGCACGGCGACGCGGACGGCGAGGTCGGGCGTGAACTTCAGCAGCCAGTTGTCCGGATCGACAGTTATGCGGCGGGGTCGGCCGAAGGTTTCGATAGTGTAGGGCGATTCGGTGCCGGAAAGATCGACGCGGCGGTCTTCGGTTTTGCCTTCGGTCTCCACGCGCAGCTCCACGGGCATGCGGAAGAGGTCGAGGTCCTGGGTGAGCGCGCCGGTGGTGCGGAATCCCTTGTTGCTGCCGAGCCGGAAGACGCTGTAGTTGTCGCCGAACTCCGGCGCCCCGGTACCGTCGAGCCATTGCGAGAAGAAGGCGGTGAGCTGCAGATTGGACTGCGCCTGGGCAATGGTCTGGACGTCGGTGGTGCGGATGCCCTTGTCGGTATTTTGCGAGAGCATCGCGCGCAGAAACTTGATGAAGGTGTCGTCGCCCATCTCCCAGCGGAGCATGTGGAAGACCATGGCGCCCTTTTCGAGGGTTTCGGATTGGAACTGCGGCGAAAACGGATCGAGGCGGCCGAGCGTGGTCAGCGGCTCGGTGTCATAGGCCAGCGCGCCGGCTTCGGTGTCGGTGATAGCGGTTTGCAGCGCCTGCTTGCCGTTGGCGTCCTCGAGATACAGCAGCTCGGCGTAGCGGCTCATGCCGTTGGTGATCCAGGCGTCGTTGAGCGTCTCGGGCGAGACCTCCGATCCCCACCACTGGTGCGCGACGGTGTTGGCGAGCAGGCGGGCGCTGGCTCGGTCCGGGCGGATGGCGACAATCTCCGGCGCCCAGGCGGCGGAGACGGAGGTGTTGGGCAGCTCGACGACGTTGATCGTGGGCGACTCCGCGCCGCCGAACTCGTTGGTCATGTATTCGAACTCGCGCGCGGTGGTGGCGGCCATGTCCTGCGCCCTGGCCTTGTTCGCGTCGGTGACGTAGACCTTGACGTTGGGCGCGTCGGGCGCGCTGACCGGCTGCCCGAACTTGCCGGCGATGATCGTTCCGGGAAAGCCGGGCTTGGTCCAGTTGAAGTCAAACTGGGTGCGGTCCCCGGCAACCTTGTGCTGTCCGGTGTAGCCGCTGCCGATGGCGCGCTCGCCCGCGGGCACGGTGACGTGCACCTCGGCGGTGAAGCGGTCGGTGAAAAGCCCGGGCATCGAGATTGGAAACCAGCGGCCGGGGTAGAGCAGGACGCTAACCGGGTCGGTCACTTGGGCGAAGTCGATGCCCTCGACGGGACTGGTGTCGGCCGTAGGCGCACCCGCGTAGGTGAAGGTCCAGGTGGCGGTTGCGCCCTTGGGCACAGCCGCCGCCGGGCTGATGCGGAGCGTGGAATCGGTGGTATTGCGCTCGAACGGGATGTTGGCGTTGCTCCCGTCGGAGAGCTTGGTCACGAGGAGGCCGTTGTTCAAACCGAAGCTGACCAGATTGAGGTCCTGCAGTGCCGTAAAGGTGACCGCGGCGGTCGCGCTCAGCTTGCCGCTCGCGGGATCGAGGTCGGCGTGGATAACATAGCCGGTGACGTCGATCTGCGGACGGTTGGGCGTCGCCGCGAAGACCGGTGTCGCGGCGGCGAGGAGGGTTACGCAGAAGGTGAGGAGGCGAGTGCGCATGGGATGAGGACCCTTGAAGGCCGTCTGGCCGCGCGCCATGGCTGGTCCTACGCGCGCTAGATAGCTGCTTCTTCATTTTAGACGTCCGTTGGATTGGTTCGGATTTTTGTACGTGGGATGATGTGTTGGCTCGACGAGCGAAAAGCAGATTCCCTGCGGGAATGACTACAAGAAAGCAACGACCAAAGTAAAAGCAACGGCCAAAGTAGATTCCCTGCGGGAATGACAACAAGAAATGCAAAAGCAACGGATCAGGTTCGATGCAGCAGATCGAGGACGGCCTGGGCGACGCGCTCGATGGCGGGGCCGTGGCCGGAGTCGGGGGCGCGCAGGCGGCGGCGGACCTCGGCGAGAGCGGCGATCTGGCGGTCGCGGTCGGGGCCGTCCGGCAGCAGTCTGGCGAGTTCGGCTGCGACGTTTTCGGCGGTGAAGCTGCCTTGCAGCAGTTCGGGGACGATCCGCTTGCCGGCGATGAGGTTCACCATGGCGACGGGCAGATTGCCGCTTAAATCTCGCATGGGCGGGAACTCCTCGGGGTAATCGACCAGCCTGCGGGCGACGGCGAAGGTGAGCGGCGAAACGCGGTAGACCACCACAAAGGGATTGCCGACCACCGCCGCCTGTACCGTGGCGGTGCCGCTGGCGACTACCGCGGCCCGGGAAAAGAACAGGGCTTCGCGGGCGTCGGGAACGAGCGTCAGGCGGAGGCTGCGGGCCTCAGGCCCCCAGTAACGGAGGTGGTCGCGGTTGAGTTCCTCGATAAAGGCGATGAGGTCGGGCTCGCGGAGGGTCGAGGCGACCGGCAGCAGGAACTCGTAGCGGGTGTACGCGGCGGGATCGGCCGGAGTCTGCAGGCCGAAGCCGTCGAAGGTGGTGCGCGCCGAGGCGGTCGCGATGAGGTCGCTCATCGCCAGCTCGTGCAGCGCGGGCAGGTTGGCGCGGACCTCCTTCCAGCGGCTGCCGGGCAGCAGGGCGATCCACGTCTTTGCGGGGTCGAGGCCGTTTTGGGTGGCGTAGATCTCGCGGGAGCTGTCCGGCAGCGGAAGTTCGGCCAGCGGATGGCCGACAAACTCGGCAACCACCTCGCGCTGGCGGTAGAAGCGCTCCTCGAAGGGAAAGATGACGAGCATCCGATCGACGCGTCCCTGCACCCAGCGCAGGCGGCTGTGCTTCCAGGCCCACAGCTGCGGACTCACGAACCAGAGGACCGGAACGCCCGCGCGATGCAGGTGTTTGGCGAGCCGGAAATTTACATCCGGGAAGTCGATGAGGACGGCGATGTCGGGTCGTTGGCGGCGTATGAAGCCAACCAGTTTCCTGTAGCTGGCGTAGATCTTCGGGACATGGCGGAGGATCTCCGTCAGGCCCATGACGGCCACATCCTCAGCGCGGATGACGCGCTGCTGGCCGGCGGCCTCCATGGCACGGCCGCCGAGGCCGGGGAAGGTGGCGTCGGGAAGGTGTTTCCGCAGGGCGGCGATGAGCTGGGCGCCGTAGGCGTCGCCGGAGGCCTCGCCGGCGGAGAGGAAGATGCGCGGGTTGGATTTCGCGGCGATACCAACAGGCTAAATGTTTGAAAGCTGCATCTCCGTACGCTATACAATTCAGGCGAGGCGCTCTGCTATGTCAGACATCATCACAGGCTTGCGACAGGTCATTCAGGACCTGGTTGCGCCTGACTTGAAGTCGCATACGGCGAAGCTAGAGGCCTTGCAGAAGCAGAGCGAGATGCAACACGACTCGGTGATGAAGACCCTGGACGCATTTCGCGCGGAGATGAGAAGCGAGTTCGCCGCGCTCCGGGCTAGCAACCAAGTCGAGGTATACCGGCAGGTGGCTCCGATCAGCGAAGGCATGGCCATCGTGGAAGCGCGCACCAAGCGAGGCTAATCGCCTGAACACCAACTCCATCCGTACCTTCCGCGCGGTGCTGGAGCGTGGCGGCCGGGCGTTGGGCTGGACGGTGGCGCGGGTACCCTTCGATCCCGCTGCGGTCTGGCCGAAGATGATTCGGCTGCGGATCCGTGGTGAGATCGCCGGGCCCAAGGGCAGCGTGGCCTTTCGGAGTTCATTGTTTCCCGGGGTGCAGGGCGGCTTCGTCATCCTCATCAACAAGCCGATGCAGCAAGGATCGGGTGCGGTACTGGGCGATGAGGCGGAGTTTTGGCTGGAGCCCGACCTCGAAGAGCGGCCGGCGGAGTTGCCGGATGAGCTTGATGCGCTGCTGGACGAGGCCGAGGGGCTGCGCGGGTGGTACGAAGCGTTGACGGAGTACACACGGCGCGAGATCGGCAAGTGGGTTGCCGGGGTGAAGAGCGACGAGGCGCGGCAGCGGCGGGCGGAACAGATGGCCGAACGCCTGCTGAGCACGATGGAGGCCGAGGTGGAGCTGCCCCCGCTGATTGCGCGAGCGTTTCGCACTCGGCCCAAGGCGCGAATTGGGTGGGAGCGGATGACGGCGGCGCAGCGGCGGGGTGAGCTGTTCGCGGTCTTCTACTATCGGACACCCGATTCGCAGGCAAAGCGCCTGACGAAACTTTGCGAAGCGGCGGAAAAGCGGGTAAACAGCTGACCTCGGGTGACGTCGCGAGGGAGAGCACCCGCCCTATCGCGATAAAGCCGCGAGAGGACGGGGCACCCGGAATTCCGAGGACGGGCACCCGGGATTCGATTCGTTGGTGCTATTTGGGCGAAATTTACACGGCTTTGATCTCCGCCGGCGTCCTTCTTGGGTGAAGGTCGAGGTGCACGATGCCGCAATCCGCCACGCAGGACTTCACCGATCTGGACAACGCCGGGATCTCCAAAGAGCACTGGAAGATCATGTTCATCTCCGGCATGGGCTTCTTCACGGACGCTTACGACCTGTTCATCATCGGCATTGTGATGTCGCTGGTGAAGCCGATCTGGCATACGGGCAAGATTGAGGAGAGCCTGGTCGATTCGACCGCGCTGCTGGCCTCGGCCTTTGGCGCGCTGCTGTTCGGGCGCGTGGCCGACATGCTGGGACGCAAGCGGATCTACGGCGTCGAGGTGCTGGTGCTGGCGGCGGGCGCCTTCGGTTGCGCCTTCGCCCCCAACGTATGGTGGCTGATCGGCCTGCGCTTCATTCTGGGCATCGGCATCGGCGGCGATTATCCGGTCTCGGCCACGATCATGAGCGAATACGCAGGCAAGGCCTCGCGCGGGATGCTGGTGACCCTGGTCTTTGCCATGCAGGCAGCCGGCCTGATCGTCGGTCCGCTTTTTGCGGCGGCGATGCTGACCACGCACATGTCGCATGACCTCATCTGGCGCATTCTGGTTGCCTTTGGAGGTATCCCGGCCATTGCGGTCTACTGGTCGCGCCGCCATCTGAAGGAGACGCCACGTTTTCTCGCCGCCGCCGCCAAGGAAGAGGATGACCAGGGCCGGCTGGTGAACGCGCAGCACTTCGACAAGGGCAAGCATTCAGTCTCGTTCTGGGATGGGTATCACCGCTTCGTGAGCGACAACCGGCTGATGATGCGGCTGATCGGCGCCAGCGCTGCCTGGTTCTTCATGGACGCGGCCTACTACGGCAATACCGTCTCCAGCCCGCTGGTGCTTTCGGCGCTGAACAGCGACCACACCTTGCTGCAGAAGACCTTGACGCAGCTTGGGGTGTTCGTGGTCTTCGCGGCGCCCGGCTATGCGATCTCCGCCTTGACGATGGACAAGCTGGGGCGGAAGACGATTCAGGCGCTCGGCTTCGGCATGATGGCGCTGAGCTTCGCTTTGCTGGCGTTCATCCCCAACCTGCAGAAGATGGCGGTTCCGTTTCTGATCATCTACGGCTTCAGCTTCTTCTTCACTGAGTTTGGCCCCAACGCGACGACCTTCGTGTACCCGTCGGAGATCTTTCCGGTAAAGGTGCGCACGACCGGCCACGGAATCGCGGCGGCCATGGGCAAGCTGGGCGGCTTTGTGGGTGTATTTGTGTTCCCCTTCCTGTTGCACTGGAAGGGGTTGCTGGGAGCGGAGTCGGCGGCGGCCATCGTCAGCGTGCTGGGGCTGATCGTGACGATCACCATGCTGCCGGAGACCAAGGGCAAGAGCCTGGAGGAGATTGAAAACGAGGCGGTCTCGCCGGCGGAGAAACTGGCCAAGGCGGCTTAACGAGCAGTTCGGTATAGCAAACTTGTAGCTATAAGGTGTCATCTCGACCGGAGCAGACAGTTTTACCGTCTGCGCAGTGGAGAGACCCCTGTATTTTGTGTGCTGCTGCACAAAGGTCTGCGTAGCTGCAGACGAAATACAGGGGTCTCTCCACTTCGCCCGTTCGACTCGCTTTGCTCGCTCAGGGCTTCGGTCGAGATGCCACGGCATAGATAGGGATAAATTGCTTTTAAAAGGCAAAGACCGCCTCCTGCAGCACCGCTGAGCGGAGCGGCTCCTGCAGCGATCTCGCCAGGAGCAGGTCCACGTCAGTTTCAAGTAAATGGGCAAGTTTCGTGTGTACGGCACCCAGATCGATAAGAGTCACATCCGGAAAATCGAAATCCACGAGCACATCGACGTCGGAGCTCTCGGTGGCTTGGTCGCGGGCGAAAGAGCCAAAAAGACGAAGGTGCGCGACGCCGCTGGCTTCGAACTCGGCTTGATGTTTACGGAGGATGCTAAGAGCCGTGGCGCGGTCCATGGCCTCATTTTGACATGGCGTGGGGCTGATTGCGACGGTGACGATGCTAACGGAGAGCAGAGGGAAGAGCCCGGAGGAGATCGAGAACGAGGTGGTATGCCGGCGGAGAAGCTGGCGCAGGCTGCGTAAGTATCTGGTGAGGGCGCGCGGCGGCCGCGCGGAGAATTACCCGGCTAGCCCAATTGTTCACTTCGATCTAAGTGGACACGACCACACTCCGACACGCAGTCAGGACGGCCAGTGGTCTAAGCTTACGTTTATTTGGGGCCGGCAAGCTGATCTATGAAAGATGGGGACCTAACCATAGGGCGGTGGCCCGCTGCAGGTCGCGGGTCTACGTTATCCACTCTGATCGTCACCCCGGAACTTTTAACTACCTGAAAGTAGAGCATCTCTGGGTCATCTGCGTAGGCTACCTGCAAGGACGACGGTGAAATCCAGTTCATTCGTAAATGCATTGATTTCCCATCATCAGCGAAAGCGAGAACCCTGATGCTTTCCTTTAGGAGCTTGTTGAAAAAGGTTCCAGTATTTCGGCGGATTTGAGGGTTATTTCGTCTATGGAGTATGCGTGGAGACGAGCTGTTGCAGGGTGGGATGTTCAGCTATGTGACGTTGGAGCAGCGTGTGCCTCAGGATCATCCGCTGCGGGAGATTCGTCGGCTGACGGACGTTGTTTTGCGCTCGTTGAGCGAAGAGTTTGACAGCCTGTATTCGGCTTCGGGGCGGCCTTCGATCGCGCCCGAGTATGTGCTGCGGGCGCTGCTCTTGCAGGCGTTCTATTCAGTGCGTTCGGAACGGCAGCTGGTCGAGCAGCTGGACTACAACCTGCTGTTCCGCTGGTTTGTGGGCCTGGGCATGGACGATGCGGTTTGGAACCACGCGGTGTTTTCGAAAAACCGCGACCGTTTGCTGACCTCGGACGTGGCGCAACAGTTTTTCGCCGCGGTGGTTCAGCAGGCGAAGGGTTTTATGAGCGATGAGCACTTCACTGTCGACGGCACCTTGATTCAAGCGTGGGCGTCGCACAAGAGCTTTCGCATAAAGGACGGCTCGGACGACGACGGCACCAACTTCCACGGGGAGAAGCGGTCGAACAAGACCCATGAATCGACCACCGATCCGGAGGCCCGGCTGTACAAGAAGAGCTACGGCACGGAGTCGAAGCTGGCCTACCTGGGCCATGTGCTGGTGGAGAACCGGAACGGTCTGATCGCCGCCGCGATGGCCACCCAGGCCGATGGCTTTGCCGAGCGCGACGCCGCGCTGCTGATGCTGGCCGACAAGCAGCAGGGCCGCACGCGACGCATCACCGTGGGCGCGGACAAGGCCTACGACGCGGAGGATTTCGTCGTCGCCGCGCGGAGCCTGCATGTCACGCCGCACATCACGAAGAACAACAAGGGCCGCCGCTCCAACATGGACGGGAGGACCACCCGGCACCCCGGCTATGCGATCAGCCTGAGCTGCCGCTGGCTGGTCGAAAAGAGCTTCGGCTGGCTGAAGCAGACCGGGCCGGTGCGCCAGGTGAAGGTGCGCGGTCTGGCCAAGGTGGATTGGACCTTCGTCTTTAGCTGCGCCGCGCACAACCTCCTGCGCCTCCCCAGGCTCATCGCGCAACAAGCCGCGCAGGGCCCCGAGCAGCAGTGCGCCTGAAAACAGGTTGAGTGTTCAAAAACACTCGCCAGCCTCCAATACAAACTAAGCTATCCATCAACAAAAGCTCCCCAGGAGCAAATCTTCAGCAGAACCGCATCGATCAGCAGTTATTTCAACAAGCTCTTAGGCCTGATTGCGATTTGAGCTCCACAATCGTTTCGACACCGGCAGTCCCAAAACCACCATGACGCACTGTGTGCGCATGAGCGAGCCAAAGTCCGTCTGGCGACCGTGAATCAGCGGACCAAATTGTAGGGTCCTCTGAGCATCCGGCTAGAAGAGTGGCTCCTAAGAGCAGCAAAGTAAAATTACGGCTTTCCATGCACGCCATCCTCTCACGGGCACGGCTCCCTACTGGAAGTTAAGCTGTACCCGCGACAAGGTGGTGGGAAAGGATGTTCTCCCAACGCGATGAAGGCGTGTTACAACGAAATTCCGCTCTGCCTTCGGGGTAACTGTAAGCTACGCCGTCGCGGTCTCGGCCAGCGGCGTCCCAAGTTCCTGGTCCTTGTACTGGAGGCGGTAGAGCCGCCAGTAGAGGCCGTGCAGGGCCAAAAGCTCCTGGTGGGTGCCTTGCTCGCGGAGCTTGCCCTTGTGCATGACGAGGATGAGGTCGGCGCGCTGGACGGTCGAGAGCCGGTGCGCGATGAGGACGCTGGTGCGGCCGGTGATCATGCGTTCCAAGGCGGCGCGAACGCGGAGCTCGGTGTCGGTGTCGACGGAGCTGGTGGCCTCGTCGAGGATGAGGATGCCGGGCTTGTGGGCTAAAGCTCGCGCAAAGGAGATTAGCTGCTTCTGGCCGGTGGAGAGCGTGGCGCCGCGCTCGATGACGGGTTCGGCGAAGCCGCCGGGCAGCGTGCGGATGAACTCCCCTACATTCACCTCTTCGGCGGCGTTGGCGACCTCATCATCGGTGATCCAACTAGAGCCAAGCCTGATGTTTTTGGCGACTGTGCCCGAAAAGAGGAAGGGGTCTTGGAGGACGACGCCAAAGCGGCGGCGAAGGGTGGTGAGGTCCTGGTCGCGAACGTCCACGCCGTCGATGAGGACCTGCCCTCGTTGAACATCGTAGAAACGCATCATCAGGGCGGTGATGGTGGTCTTGCCGGCGCCGGTGTGGCCGACGATGGCGGCGGTGGAGCCGGGTTCCACCGTGAAGCTGACGCCGCGGAGGATCCACTCGATGTTGTCGAGGGTGGGATTGGGGCCTTTGGAGTGAGTGGAACGAAAAGCAGGTCCTTCGCTGCGCTCAGGATGACAATTCTTGTCTAAGTCGGCATGACGATTCTTATCTAAGTCGGCATGACGATTCTTATCTAAGTCGGCGAGGACGGCTTGTTGTTCCGGTGTGAGTTGGGCGTAGGTAAACCAGACGTCGCGGAACTCGATGCGGCCGGTGTTGGGGGTGTTTTTTTCGCCGGGGGTGGGGAGCGCGGGTTGTTCCAGCTCGGGTTGGGTGTCGATGAGGCGGAAGACGCGCTCGGCCGCGGCCATGGCCGCCTGCAGGATGTTGTATTTGTCGGAAAGGTCCTGGATGGGGCGGAAGAAGCGCTGGGCGTACTGGATAAAGGCGATCAGGACACCGAGGGAGACCGTGCCGAAGAGGCTGAAGTGGGGGTGGAAGTCGCCGGCGAAGGGCACGGGACCGCGCGGAATCCAGTGGTGCGCGGAGAGCCAATGGACGTTTTCGGACTGGAGGACGGCTTTTCCTCCAAACCACAAGACGAGCGCGATGGCGGCGGAACTGAGCAGCTCGACGGCGGGGTAGTAGAGCGCGTAGGCGAAGATCGCGTCGGTCCAGGCGAGCTTGTTTTCGTCGTTGATGGCGCGGAAGTCGTTGTAGGCGCGGGTTTCGCGGTTGAACAGCTGCACGACGCTCATGCCGGAGACGTACTCCTGCGTGAACGCATTGATGCGGGCCGTAGCCGCGCGCTGGCGGCGGTACGAGTCGCGCACGTGTACGCGGAAGAGCTGGGTGGCATAGACGATGAGCGGCAGAACTGCTAGCGTGAGCAGCGCCAGAGGCCAGCTCATGGAGAGCATGATGGCGACGATGTAGGCGAGCGCGAAGATGTCCTCGAAGATGGCGAGCACGCCGGAGGTGAACATCTCATTAAGCGCGTCCACGTCGGAGGTAAGGCGGGTGACGAGGCGGCCCACGGGATTGCGGTCGAAGAAGGCGACGTGCATGCGCTGCAGGTGGCGGAAGATCTGCGAACGGAGATCGAACATGATCTTCTGGCCGGTCCACTGCATGAGGTAGGTCTGCACGAACTCGAGCAGGAAGCTCAGCACCAGGGCGCCGAGGTAGAGCATGCCGATCTGCGTGACGCCGGTGGTGGGGTCGGGGCTGAGGTGGCGGGAGAGCCAGGAGTGCTTGCCGGCGGTGGGCGCGAAGTAGGTGTCGACGGCAACCTTGACAAGGTAGGGACCGAAGACGTCGGAGCCGGATTTGATCACGATGGCAACGGCGGAGAGGGTTGCCTGCAGCTTGTACGGAGACAGGTAACCGAGCAGGCGCCGCATGATGCGGCCGTCATACGCCTTGCCGACCACGTCGTCCTCGATGCCTGGGCGGGCGGGTGGTTCGGGCGTGGTCGGCGTGTTGGTGGCGGTGGTAGCTTTCGGGTCGTCGAGACGGGCTCCGGCCTCGTGCTTCACGGCTGCACCGTTCCTGCCCGGGCCGGTGCCCTGGTCTTCGCTTGTTCCGTTCGCCGCCATCTCCTGATTGTAGAGGCTGCGGCGGACAGAGACTTGCGGACTATTGAGGCGGCGAATCGCATGAAAGAATGAGGCTGATGCAAAGGGCTGCTCAAATGCTCGGCTTGTACCTGTCGGTGCCGTTTTGCCGGGCAAAATGCAGCTTCTGCAACTTCGCCTCCGGCGTGAGCTCGGCCGAGGCGATTGAGCGCTACGTGGCGCTGCTTTGCGCGGAGATTCGGGACGCCCATGACGCGGCCGCGGAGTTGGGGATTGCGCTGGGTGGGGCCGTGGACACGGTGTATTTCGGCGGAGGGACGCCGAGTCTATTGGAGCCTGCGCAGCTTGAGGCGATCTTCAGTTCGCTGCGGAGCCAGTTCCGGATCGAGGACGCGGCCGAGGTCACGATGGAGGCGGCGCCGGGCCAGATCGGGGATGAGCTGCTCGAATCCGCTCTGCGGCTGGGGGTGAACCGCGTGAGCCTGGGTGTGCAGAGCTTTGTGGATCGCGAGGCGCAGGCAGTCGGGCGGTCGCACACGGAGGCGAGCTGCCGGGCGGAGTTCGCGCGGCTGCGTGCTGCCGGGGTGAAAAATCTCGGGGCTGACCTGATCGCTGGGCTGCCGTATCAGACGGAGGCGAGCTGGGAGCGGTCGCTGGACGTTGCCGTGGAGAGCGGGCTCGAGCACCTCAGCGTGTACATGCTGGAGGTCGATGAGGAGTCGCGGCTGGGGCGCGAGGTGCTGGGCGGCGGCGCCCGGCTGCATGCGCCGGCGGTGCCGTCGGATGACCTGGGCGCCGCGCTGTATGAGCGGGCGTGTGAGCGGCTGCCCGCGGCTGGATTCCAGCAGTACGAGATCTCCAATTTTTCTGTCGATGGTTGGAGATCGCGGCACAATCTAAAGTATTGGTTGAGGCAGCCATATATGGGTTTTGGCTCCGATGCGCATTCGATGCTGCTGGGTGATGACGGAAAAACCGTGCGGTGGGCAAATCCCAAGGAACTGCGAGAGTACATGGGCGGGGGGCAGGAACGGTCAGCGGACTGGCCGAGCGAACGCGCGCTGTTTGAAGAAACTGTGTTTCTCCGGTTGCGGCTGGCGGACGGTTTGGAACGCCGGATGCTGGCAGGGTTTCCATCCGCATGGACGCGAGAGTTCGTCCAAATAGCGGACACCCTGATAGGCGAAGGGCTGATGAGCGACGACGACGAGCGGTGGTGGCTAACGAAGCGCGGACGGCTGGTCTCCAGTGAGGTCTTTGCGGAGTTGTTGTCTCCGGTTCCGGCTTGACCTGCTTGGGGGTTGGCTTGCTGGGATGAAGCGGCGGGTTTTGAAGAGGATCGAGGCTTGAGGTATTCAGGGGTGAGTCTGTTCAGTTGGAGTGATTTTGAGGAGAAGTGATGGCGAGTGAGCGTTTCATTGATCTGCGCAGCGATACCGTAACCCGGCCCACGGCGGCCATGCGGCGCGCGATGGCCGAGGCTGAGGTGGGCGACGATGTGTATGGCGAGGATCCCACGGTCAACCGGCTGGAGGCGCGGGCGGCGGAGGTGTTTGAGCGTGAGGCGGCCATCTTCGTGCCCACGGGCACCATGGGCAATCAGATTGCGGTGCGGCTGCATACGCGCCCAGGGCAGGAGGTGATCTGCGAGGCGCGGGCGCACCTGCTGGATTGGGAGATGGCCATGGTGGCTGCGTTTTCCGGCTGTGTGCCGCGCACGATTGCCGGGGAGCGCGGAATCCTGCGCTGGGCGGATATTCAGAAGGCAATTGCGCCGAAGATCTACTACCGGGCGCCGACGGGGCTGGTTTGGATTGAGAACTCGCACAACATGGCGGGGGGAACGGTGACGCCGCTGCCGGTGCTGGAGGAGATCTGGGCGGGCGCGGCGAAGGCGGGGCTGCCGGTGCATCTGGATGGGGCGCGCGTGTTCAACGCGGCCACCGCCGCCGGGGTGAGTGTGGCGGAGCTGACGCAGGGCTTCGATACGGTGATGTTCTGTTTGAGCAAAGGGTTAGGCGCGCCGGTGGGATCGATGCTGGTTGGCTCGCGGGAGCTGATTGCGGAGGCGCGGTCCGTCCGCAAAGCTCTGGGTGGCGGCATGCGGCAGGCAGGAGTGCTGGCTGCGGCAGGGTTGATTGCGCTTGAGGAGATGCCGGCGCGGCTGGGTGAAGATCACGCCAATGCCAAACTGCTGGCCGAAGCCGTCGCCGGTTGTGAGGCGGCGGAGATCGATCCGGACGCAGTGGAGACCAACATCGTCATCTTCCGTCTGAAGGAGGACGGCGATGCGGCGGCTCTGGTGCATGCGCTCAGGGAGCAGGGCATCCTGGCGAGCGCCGTGGGGCCACATGCGGTTCGCCTGGTGACCCACTTCGACGTGAGCCAGGCAGACTGCAAACGCGCGGCCGAGGTGCTGACGAGTCTGCTGGAGCACGTGGCCGCATAGAGCACGGCTTGCGGCAAATTACTCCAGGCATACCGAAGAAAAAAAGATTAAGCGCTGCGCGACCGGATGCAATCCGCGTTAACGAACGGTCTGCGTCCAGGCGCGATCGGCGTCGTTCTGGTGCGCCTCGGCAACGGCTGGGGCAGAAAGGCCAACCTGTTCGGGCGTCGGCGAGCCGTGCGGCAGAAAGACGCTGATGCGGGTTCCATGATCCTGGGGGCCAGTCGACGAGTCGAGTTGGATTGAACCATCGTGCTTCTGCACGATGCCCTTGCTGACCCACAGTCCCAGGCCAGTGCCGGCCTCGCCCTTGGTGCTGAAGAACGGCTGGAAAAGCTGATCGCGGATCTCATCGGAGATCCCGACCCCTTCGTCTTCGATCGCGACCAGAACGCCCGGTCGAGCGGCGACTGCGGCATCGTTCGAGGAGGGCGCGAAGCTCTCCACAACAGTGACCTTGATCCTGCCGCCGATGGGTGAGGCCTCGGCCGCATTGGCGAGCAGGTTGGTAAAAACCTGGCGCAGCTCCACGGGAAACCCTGTGACCATGGCCGGCGAGAGCAGCTGCGTTTCTACATGCAGGCGGCCCTGCGCGAACCGGTGTTTCAGGAGCAGAAGCACGCTCTCCAGCAGGCTGGAGACGTCCAGCGACACTGCCGTGCGCGACTCACGGTACATGCCCAGCAGGGAGCGGCTGATCTGGGTGGCGCGGTCGAGCTCGGCACGGGCCGTGTCGAGGAAGACCTCGTTTTCCTCGGCGGAGGCTCCGGTCTTAATCAGGTAGAGCAGGTTGGCAACCGAATCGAGCGGATTGTGGATCTCGTGGGCGATGGTAGCGGCCAGGCGGCCTGTGACTGCGAGCTTCTCCGAGGCGATGAGGGCGGCTTGGGTGCGGCGCTGCTGCGTGACATCGCGCAGCACAAGTACCACACCGGAGGGCCGGCCGTTGCGTTCGTAGATAGGGGCGCCGCTTTGGTCGACGGTGACCTCAGACTCGTCACGCCGGGCGAGATGCAGGGGCTCGACCGAGCTTACGGTGCGCAGATGACGGCGTACCGCGCCGGCGGGCGACTCCGGTTCGGCGCCTGTTTCGCTGCAGCGCAGCGGAAACACAAGGTCAAATGGCTTGGCGAACGCTTCGCCCTGACTCCAGCCGCTGAGCTGTTCGGCCGCAGGGTTCATCAGCTCGACGTTTCCGGCCAGATCGCAGACCACGACGGCCTCACTGAGCGAGACCAGGATGGCGCGAAGCCGCTGCTCTGAATCATGTGTGGCCTGCGCGTGACGCCGCAGGGCGGCCAGCGTAGCTTCAAAGGCCTCGCTGACGAGATGCAGCTGGTTTCGCGCAAAGATGCCGATGAGCAGGCCGACGATGATGCCGCAGCCGATCAGGGCCTCAACCGTGTGGCGGAGTTCCGACTCCCAATGCTGCACGGCGGCTCCCCGGCGGCTTTGCTGGTCTGCGACGAGGCCTCTGAGCAGCTGGCGCATGGAGTCCATCTGCGCCTTGGCGCGCAGATTCAGACCGGGATCGCGTGTGTCCTGGCCCGCCTCGATGGTGGCGATGATGGGTTCCGCGATGGTGCGCACCCAGCGGGCGTGGACCCCGCGAAAATTATCCAGCGGCGCGAGATCCGCACCCTGACTGCCCAAGCCCTCGCGCAGCTTGTCCGTGCTTGTTTGCAGAGGCTTGCGGGCGAACTCATACGGCTGAAGGAAGATCTCATTATTGGTGGTCTGGTACGCGCGGAGGCCCGTGTCTTCGTCGACCACAAGCGCCGTCATCAGCGTTGCCGTGGCGATATTTTCGTCGGCCACCTGCATGCGCTGCACCGCGCGCTGGGCGTCAAGCACCTGCCACGCCAGCGCCCCCGCCACCAGACCGATGGCCACCACGGGAACGAAGAGTGTCTGCAGCAGGACGCGATTGAGCTGATTCAGGTTCACGGGCGTGCGAGGCTAACAGTCGAAGAGGCTATTTAGCTTGTCCAGCAAGGCCGGAGCGCCCTCGCCTTTGGTCATATAAACGTCCACTACGCCCGTGACGTCGGCGGGAAGCCCCACATAGGCAGACAGGAGAACGATGGGTACCTGGGGTTTTTCAGCACGCATTTTGGCCGCTACCTCGCCCCCGTGCATGCCGGGCATGGCATAGTCCAGAACCACAGCCTCGACCGGCTCCTCCCGGAAGAGATTCAGTCCCGCAATCCCATCGGACGCGGTGATTACCGTGTAGCCAGAGCGCTCAAGCAGCAGACGACGCACTTGCAGCCCGACGTGTTCGTCGTCGACGCAGAGCACCAGATGACCCCGACCAGGCATGCCGTACTCCTCTCCGTGACCGGCTTGCTTCCCCTGAGCATACCATCGCAGGGAAGCGAGACCCGTTACCTTCAGAAACACTTTCAGTATCCATGCTTCCCCTAGTCCGATGCAGTAAAAGGCTCATAGGGCCAGTACACCAAATGGGGGATGAGGGAGTAGAAGAGTGCTAGGACAATGGGTCGCCGCCCCCTGTCTGCTGCCCGGCAGGCTCGGGCATACGCCTCCATCTGCGGCTGATATTTGGCTTTTTCCTCTGTAAAGAAGAGAGTTTCCGGACGTCCTCCGGCTTCCGCGGTCTTGAAGTCGACGATCCACAGGTGTGAATCCCCGGTCTGAGAAAGCGGCTCGGCGCCGGCGAAAAAGATGCGGTCGGCGCGAAGATTGCGGCTGGGGATGTCGGGGGTATCGGGGTCGCCAAGCTGTAAAGCCCGTTCGCTGCGCGCGCCGGAGTGTGGGGCCAGGACCCAGCGGCCTGACGGGTCGCGCAGCGTGGACACCAAGGCTCCGAGAGCACGGCCGGCTTCGCGCCCGCTGAGTCCAGGAGAAAGACCTTCCGCCCGAAACGCCGTGGTGAGGCGGCCGTGCCAATCCGGCAACTCCGTTAAAAGCGCATCCGCCGAACCACCCGCAGCCAAGCGTTGTGCCGCGAGATCGAGAAAACGATGCGTGACGTTTCCAAAGGACCTGGCGGCAAATGAGCCTTCCGGTCGCCGGAAGGTAGCTTCATGCCGCAAGAGACCGGCGGCTGGGTAGGGCAATCGCCGAGCGTCGTTGCGAAAACGGTGCAGCGGCTGAAAGTTCATCGGGAGGCGGGACAGCTGGGGAGACTTCGGCGGCCCGTATTCCTGAGCTTCTTCGTCTTCAGCGTTGGCCGCAAGCGCCAGGCCTTGCAACCCGGACGGAGTCACAGGCAAGAGAGAAGGCTGGAGGCTTGAAATGACTTCGAAGGGAGCTGGCGGGAGCCGTTGCGACGCAAGCTGAGTGCGGAGAACGGGCTCCGCAGCCACCCAACTGGCCCCCAAAAGGCTGTTGCCCCGAGGCTTCGCGAGGGAGCCGTCCTTCTTCAGGCCGCAGGCGGCGAAGAGGTGCAGTTCCTCCCGGGCGCGTGTGCAGGCGACATAGAACAGGCGCTTGGCCTCCGCCGTTTCACGCGCTGTTTGCAGCTGGGCGAGCCAGTTGGAGAGCGCGGAAGACGCCTCCCCTTTGCCCTGAATGGGGGCAAGAATCACCTCGGATTCGCCGCCGTTGGCTCCATCGAGTTCCAGCCATTTGAGCAACTCATGACGGCTATTGCCTGCGCCTCTCTCCAGCGCAGGCACCAGTACCAGGTCCCATTCGAGTCCCTTCGCCTTGTGGATCGTCATGAGCTCGACGGCCTCCGGTGCGGCGAACGGCTCGGCATAAAGCTGGCCCAGCCCCCGGTTCAGCAGGAGGAGGCTGAGCGGCTCCGGGCCCGCTTCAAGCTTTCGCAGCAGATCGAGAAAGCGACGGGTGTTGGTGCGCTGATCCGCTCGCAGCGGTGCATCCGCGCCGAGCGATCGCCAGGTGCGCTCCACCTGCGTGCTGAATGCCGTGCGTCCGAGCGAGACCTGCGCCTCCGCCAGAACGGGCCAGGCGCGTGCGAGCAGGGTTTGACCTTCGGGGCTGAGCAGGTGGCCTCGATACGTGACCAGGTGACCAACCGTAGCGTCCGGATCGGCCTCCGAACCCTCGCCCGTCAAGAGGAGGAGATCGGGGAGAGCCAAGCCGCAAACCGGGGAGCGCAGGACGGCAAGCCAGGCTACGCGGTCGCCTGGATGCAGCAGCGCCCGGGTGACCGCCAGCAGATCCAACACCTCCGGACGCTCATTGAGCAGCTCGATCTCCACCGCGTGGAACGGCAGTGGACCCTCTCCACGGTCGCGATGGAACTCCGCGATGACAGGCGCCAGATGGGCGCGGCCACGAGCGAGGACCGCAATTTTAGCTGGTTTTGCATGCCTCCCGGCTGACCAGCGTGCCCGGAAATCCTCGATCGTGGAGCGCAGGACGAGCGCTTCGTCGCCTGCCGTTGGATCGGCGGACTCCTCACCGGGATCGGCCTGCCCGGCCGGATCAGGCTCCGCGTCCGCTGCGAGGCGAGCGTGCCAGCGCAGGGCGGCGCGATGCCCTGGCGCACGGGCGGCCACCGCCGCCACGAATGGCACTTCCACGCTCTCGAAGGATCCCGGCACGATCTCTTCCGGAGGGGGCAAAATCTGCCCGAAGACCTCATTGAACTGGTCGACCAGAGCAGCCTGTGAACGGAAGTTCGCGGTCAGGCGAAGGGCGCGGAGCGGAACTTCCCCCAACTGGCCCGAGGCCTGGGTACGCAGAAAGCGCGCCACGCGAGCCTGACGGAAGAGATAGATGGACTGTTTGGGATCGCCGACGAGGAAGATCGTCTGTGTGCCCCCGTCCCAGCTGCGCGTGAGCAGCTGCAGCAGCTCATACTGCCCCGCCGAGGTGTCCTGCATCTCGTCCACGAGCAGGTGCGCGAGCTGTGCGCTCGGGGTGGCAAGCAGGTCGGGATCGGATTGAAGGAGCCGGCGTGCGGCAAGAGCGATTTCGGTGAAGTCGCAAACGCCACGCTCGGCGAAGAGCACGCCCAGTTCTGCCAAAGCGCGCCGCAGCACATGAAACAGCGCCTTGGCCACGCGCCACTGGTCATCCGGGTAGCGCGCCGGGGGCAGACAGCGGATAGCGCAGAGAGCATCGCGCAGGCCTGGCCGCCGTTCGTCTTCGGCCTGCATCTGCGCGATGAGGTCTTCCAGCCAGGGCTTGTCGGACTTCGGCATTTCGAAGCCGATCGAGTTCTTGGGGAAATTCTTACCGCCGCGCCAAGAGCCTTCCTTGGTAAGCAGAAGTCCAATCAGTGCGAGCCAGTGTTCGTGGTCGATGGCGGCAGAACCGGGCGGTTGAGGGCTACGGGCGCAGAGGCCAATTGGGGAGGGAGCGCCGCTAGAGCCGGGTGCGGTGCTGAGCCGCGCTGCGAAACGGGCTAGCTCGGCGAAGAGGTCTGCAGGGATCCTGCCGGCAGCCTGGGTGAGACCCTGGCAGATCACCCGCTCCAGGGTGGCTTCCAGCTGACTTCTGACGGGGCCGTCCAGGGTCTCTTCGTCCAGCGTTTCTGTGTCGAGCGGGACCAGCTCGCCCCATTGCTCGCGGTCGCCAAGCATGCCGGCGATCAGGTGCAGCGTGTCGCCGATCTGGCCGTCCCGATGGAGAAGAATGCAGCGGAGCGCACGGTCGAGCGGGACATCCGGACCGCCCAACTCGCGAAGGGCGCGCTCGGCGGCCTTTTCGTACAGCGGGCGTGCATCGTCGACCGCCTGTCGCGCCCCCATGCCGCCGGAGAGCAGCGGAAGGCTGGCCGCCAGCTCCGAGCAAAAGGAGTCGATGGTGCGGATGTTAAGGCCTTGCGGCGTGTCCAGGAGATGCCATCCGAGGGCTTGGTCTTTCCGAAGCACATGCTCGGCAAAGTCGCGGGTGATGCGCTCGTAGTCGCCAGCGTCAGGCTTCAGCGGTTTGGCAATTCGGGCGTCCGCGAGCTGTTCGAGGACGCGGTTGCGCAGCTCGGCGGCGGCCTTGCGCGTGAAGGTGATGGCGAGCACCTCACTTGGCCGCTGCACGTCGCTGAACGCCAATAGCTTGAGAAGTCTCTGGATCAGAAGCCCGGTTTTCCCGGAGCCGGCCGGCGCCTCCACGATCCAGGAACTCCGGATGTCGAGCGCTGCCCTTCGCGCCTCGGTGTCTGGCAGGTTCAGGGTGTCTTCGGGACCCGATGGCGGCGCGGCCGGAAGGATGGGCGGCGGGAATTGGAGGAGCTCAGCCATTCTGCTCCTTTGGGTCTTGGCCGCCGGGGGATTCGTGCTGGGCGAGCAGCGTGGAAGCATCGAGCCGGCAAAGGGGCCGATAATCACAGAATTTACAGGTTTGCGGGTAGGTTTTGGGGTCGATATCCGTCTTTCCCGCGGCGAAGTCACTGGCGAGGCGGCCCAACTCCTCCCGCCAAAGCTCTACCCGTTCGACAAGGTCGTGGACAGCGCTGCCGCGCTTGCCGGGGAAGAGACTTTCTTGATCCTGCAGGCTCAGCCACGCCATGTCTCTTCCCGGTCGAAGGCGCGCAAAGGCGACGCCGCGGACCTCTTCGGCCTCACCGAGCAGGGCATAGAGGGGAAGTTGTGGAGCGGCGGGACGCTCGCCCAGCCAATCCTTTGTGCTCAGCGCGAAGGAGGTTTTGTAGTCGATGAGTACGAAGCCGTCGCCGACGCTGTCGATGCGGTCAGGGCGAACGTCGAGTTCGAGTGGGCCGACCAGGACAGTCTGGCCCTGCTCCGGAGGGAGCACAACGAAATCTCCGCGCTGTAACTCGTGGAACAGCCACTGCTCAACGAGATTGCACAGGCGTGTTTCGAAGACTTCCAGGTAGGCCGTTGCCCATGTGTCTCCCTGACCGGCCGAGGCATGGTGCCCGTGCAGAGCGCGGGAGACGCAACGCTCGACCGTCGTGCGCCGTTCGTCTGAGGACATGGCCTTGAGCGCTGCCTGGGTTCGTACCTCCGTCCAGAAAAACTCCATGGTGCGATGAAGCGCTGTGCCGGCCTGCCGAGCGTCCAGCCCAAGGGTCCGACTTTCCGGCAGAGCGGCCCCCAGGCGCAGGCTGGCGAAGGCGCGAAAGCCACAGGCCGCCTGGAGTTCCAGGACGCGAGCGCCGCCATGGACATGGGGCGAAGGAAGCGGCGGCAGGTGTGCGGTATCCGGGACTCTGGCAAGGGTAAGCGGTGGCTCTTCGGCTGTCGGCGGAAGAAGAGAAGACGGGTCCCCCGCGAGAAATTGCAGTTCGGTGGCGAGCGGTGTCAGCCTTAATGATCCATTTTCATCAGCTTTAGCGGAGAGGAGCAGAACGTCGCCGCAGCGCTCCTCCAAGCTTCGGAGAGCATCGCGGCTGCGGCTATGCGTGAGCGCGGAGTCCGTTCCGGGCAGACCGGACGATTGCTGCAAGCCCCAGCCCAGGAGCGGATGGGGGCGTTCGGGCCTGGGCAGGTGTTCGTCGGTGGCGCGGAGCACAAGTGCGGCGTCGAAACAGCAGCCTTCCGCCTCCTCAAGCCGCATGATCTGCAGGGGTGCGCCGCTTGTCGGAGTGGGTGCGGGCAGGGTGCCGGCTTCCTGCTCGAGAAGCTGGAAGAGCTCTCCGAAGGTGAGGCGGCCACCGCTGAAATCCAGCGTTGCCAGCAGGTCGAGCAGGCTCTCCCAAGCTTCGGTGACGGTGAACTCAGCCGCAGTCTGGGTGCGGGGACCGGGCCAGCCCGCGGCACGGAGCAGCCTGCGGATGAGCTCAGTCCAGTCTCCGTGGGAGCCGGCGCCTTTTAGCAGCCTGCGATCTCCCGCGAGGCGATAGACCGCCTCGAACTCCTGAAAGCTGGCCGGAGTTCGGCTGGTCTGTCCGCCACGACGGGCCAGCTGGAGCAGTTCGGGGAGACCCAATTCGGGCCGCAGCAGCGGAGCGCGGCGAAGCCCGTGCATCTCGAAGCGCGCCCGGGATTCGTAGCCGTCGCTGTGGCGGAAAAACGGGGATAGCAGCAATGTCCCGGCCGATTCGAGCGGAAGGTCTTCGCGGAGCCAGCGCAGAAGCAGAAGAGCGTGCTGAATGACGGGCGACTCGGCCAAAGTTTGCCCGGTGCGGAAGTGCCAGGGCGTGGAGGAGATGTCGGCGCCAAGGGGCTCCAACTCCGGAGCCAGAATCTCCCGCAAAAGCGGCTCAAGTTCAGAGCGTTCGGCCGGGGGGTTGGGCAGGATCAGGACAACTTTGAGGGGAGATCCGGAACTCTTCTCGAACAGCTGGCGCACCCAGCGGGCCGCCCAGAGAAGCTCCTCACGCGAATCGGAGAGGGTGACCGAGGCGCGCAGCTGTGTGGAACGGGGTGTTGCCTGCAGCGCATGCGCCGCGATCTCGCAATCGGGGCGCATGGCATCCAGCAAAGTGGCCTGGGCCGGGCTAATCGAATCGAAACCCAACAGATGCAGGGTGGGTGGAGGCACGATGTTGTTACGGCGAAGGTGCTCGGCGAGTGCGCTTTCGAGCAAGGCACGGGGCAGCAGTCGTGCCGCTTGGCAATGCTCGGCAAAGGTCTGTTCCCATGCGGCAAAGGCCTTGGCATCGTGGCTGTCGGCCGAGCGGGCCAGGCGATCGAGAAGCTTGTGCGCCGCTGCAAGCTGGAGGGCCGAGCGGGACAGGCGACCGAGTTCGCGGGACGCGGCTGCTGATAAGGACGCACCCTCGCGGGAATGGGCGATGATCTCCGCCCAGGTCCGCTCCTCTTGAAGATGGTTCAGCAGCACGCGATCGTCAGTACCGTTGAGCACAAGCGCGCTCCAGAGCGACTCAACCCACTCGTTCCAGGCCAGGGCGGTGGCCGGCTCCCAGGCGCGCAAGCCGCGGGCGCTTTGCCCCGCGTCGAACTGCGCACGCAGGGAACTCGCGGCAGCCGCGTTTGGGACGACGACCAGCTCCTGCCTTTCCAGCAGGGCGAGCAAAGCGGCGGTATC
The DNA here is from genome assembly GCA_965276885.1 of Granulicella sp. Lineage (GTDB taxonomy): Bacteria > Acidobacteriota > Terriglobia > Terriglobales > Acidobacteriaceae > Granulicella. The sequence goes on from OZ255702.1 coordinate 2,222,188, forward strand.
GAGGGCGGGAGCCATCCTTTCGTTTATACCGCGAACTTCACCGATTCTTCGCCCCTCCGCAGCACAAAAATCGTGGAAAATCGGTCCAGACTGCCCATTTTGGAACTACAGCTTGTAGGACTTCCGGACGAGGTTGCAGGTGAGGTCCTGCGCCAGCGGGAAGGCCTCGTCCTCATCGAGCCGGTGCTCCGCGACCAGGCGCGCGAGGAAGGCACAGTCCACGCGCCGGGCTACATCGTGCCGGGCGGGAATGGAGAGAAAGGCCCGCGTATCGTCGTTGAAGCCGACGGTGTTGTAAAAACCCGCGGTTTCGGTGGCCGTTTCGCGGAAGCGCATCATGCCCTCGGGGCTGTCATGGAACCACCAGGGCGGCCCGAGCCGCAGGCAGGGATAATGGCCGGCCAGCGGCGCGAGCTCGCGGCTGAAGGTGGATTCGTCGAGCGTGAACAGGATGAGGGTGAGGCCGGGCTCGTTACCAAAGCGGTTGAGCAGCGGCCGCAGCGCCTGCACGTACTCAGTGGCGGAGGGGATATCGGCGCCCATGTCGCGGCCGAACTCCTCGAAGAGCTGCTGGTTGTGGTTGCGAACGCTGCCCGGGTGAATCTGCATCACCAGGCCGTCCGCGACGCTCATACGCGCCATCTCGGTGAGCATCTGCGCGCGAAACAACTCGTGATCGTCCGGGTTTCCCGCGCCGCCGAGAACGCGTGTGAACAGCGCTTCGCTTTCGCGGGGCGAAAGATCCGCAGTCCGAGCCGTGGGATGACCGTGGTCCGTGGAGGTGCAGCCCAGCGCGCGGAAGCGCTGTCGGGACTGCCGTAGCGCCTCGATATAGCCCTGCCAGGTGGAGGTATCTTCGCTGGTGATCCCGCCGAGCTCGCGAAGGTTGTCGGCAAAGCCGCTGAAGTCGGGGTCGACCACCGAGTCGGGACGAAAGGCAGGCAAAACCCGTCCCGGCCAGCCGGAGTCGCGGATGGCGATGTGGTCGGCAAGCGAGTCCAGAGGTGAGTCTGTGGTAGCGAGGACCTCGAGGTTGAAGCGTTCGAAGAGCGCTCGCGGGCGGAACTCCGGCGTCTGCAGCCTGGCCGAGAGGGTGTCAAAGTACAGATCGGCGTTGGCTGCGCTCAGGCGCTCGGTGAGGCCGAAGAGTTCCTGGAAGGCGAAGTCGAGCCAGAGGCGCGTGGGCGTTCCGCGGAAGAGGTAGTAATGCTCGGCGAAGATGCGCCAGACGCGGCGCGGATCGCGGATCTGCTCGACTCCGATCTCGAGATCCTGCAGGCGGACACCTTGGCTGTAGAGCATCCGGTGAACGTAGTGATCGGGCTGAATGAAGAGCTTGGCCGGGTCGGGGAAGGGCTGATCTCCGGCGAACCAGCCCGCATTGGTGTGGCCGTGGGGACTGATGATCGGCAGGTCACGCACGGTGGCGTAGAGGCGGCGAGCGATGGCCCGGGTGTCGGGGTCGGCGGGGAAGAGGCGATCCTCGTGCAGCAACGCCATAGGTCGTCAGAGTCCAGATTTCTGTTTGGTTTGCGTCTGGTGCGCAGTCAGGGCGCGCTCGCTGACGGATACGTGGAGCGATCCATCTCTGTCAAGCATACCCATGTTGCGGTAGCGGGTCGTTTTGTCTAGCAGCGCGAGACCTTCGTTTTAGGTTAGGTCTGATTAAATCCGGGAACGAGCGAAAGCGTACCTCAGCGGCTAAAGCCGCGTTGCTGTTACTGGATTTATGGCGGGACTAAAAAGTCCCGCCCCTTCAAGACAAGACTTATTCAGAGATTCCTTAGGTTGATTTTTCTTCGGAGGTACTTCAGACCACTTCCGACCAGCCGCCTTCTCCTTACCGATCCCTTGCCGAACCCACGCCATACAAGCCGACGCCGCGAGACTGGAATCTTCGCGTCCTGTTCGTTGGACTCTGTGCAGCAGACGGCGTACGAGGGTACCCCTCCCCTCCCCCGGAGGGGTACTTTGGGCGCAAAGTATTTGTTTTGTTGCACATGCAGCAGGTAGGCTCGGTAAGGTATTCAATCTAAAAGATTTGCGAGTAAAGTATTTGTTTTGAACCATTTACCGAGCGGTCTCCGGTAACGCGCAAAGCTGGGGGTCCCGGAAGCCGGATTTCGGGTGTTTTCAGGATAGCGGGTTCTGAGATAATTCTGTGCAACGGCCTTCCGGGATATTGCGTGAGTTTGGACGCCATTGGATGGCTATTGCTCCCGAGAATGCGACTACCCGGCATCAACGCGAGGAGTCTCTTCTGTTCCCGTACTGACCGATCCCGGCGCTGGCAGACTCTCAGGATTGCGTCGCAGCGCCGCTTTTTCTTCGCGGCTGGAAGCCTCCGCACCATACGGCTTTCGCCGTTCCTGGCTCCGCGCTATCCACCGCTTCCACTAGGTTTTGAATGTGAGGCTGCACGATGGGCCAGTTGTTGGCCGTCATGCACAGTACGCCAGCCTGAGCCCGTTCATGGTCTGCTGTGAAGGTATGTTCCGGTCTCCCGACAAGAACACATCGAACCCGGCTTTCTCGGCCGCTGACAGTAGTGCGCCATTGCTCAACCGATCCCAGCCTAGTTCAAACGCAGTGCGGACCACATGCTTGGTCAGATAGCGCCGCACCGGGCGCGGCGTCGATTGGTCGAACAGGACGCGCTTCAAAGCGATGGTGCGTGTTCGTGTTTGCGGATGTGGGCGTAGATGGCCCGGATCGACTCAATCGGCAGATCATAGTCGTCTGCCAGCTGCTCAGGCGTTTGGCCCAGCTCGTAGCCGTTCTCAATCGTCTCCATTGGTACCCGCGAATCGCCAACGGTCGGCGCTCCATGCACGTATCCGGCCCTGGTCTTCACTTCCGGACAGCCCTTCCATTCCATATAGCAGCTCCGACCTAAAGAATACGCCTTGAACCCATCGCCATGGCCGTTCATTTGCAATCTTGAGAAGGTGCGAACATCTCGAGGTATCCTCCACCAAATGCGACTCATGAGATGGTCCGCCGCTTGCTTCCTCTGCCGGTTGCAGAGGATTGTAGATGGCAGGTTTTCAGGAGGATCATCGCTATGCAGATTCATTCGGTTGGCATCGACCTGGGCAAGACGACCTTTCACCTGGTGGCGCTGGGAGCGGCCGGCAAGGTGCTGGTGAAGCAGAAGTTCACGCAGAAGCAGCTGCTGGCGTACACGGGTCGGGATTAAGCGTTGAGGGCTAGAATCGACGCTGAGCGGCGTCGTGCTGCGACCGCAGTTCCCATCGCAAGGTCAGCAAGAGGGTCGTAAGGAGAGTATGCGCGGATCGGCTTACGGGGTTATTTCGCTCCCACGGGTGAAGCGTCTAGGAGCAGGGTTATGTTTTGCACTGCTTCCGGCTTTCATTGGGGCCTGTAACAGCGGAGCAACCATGCCATCCACACCAACCGGATCAGGGACGTTCACGTTGCAATTGCAGCCGCCGAGCCCGGTGCTTACCGTGGCGCAGCGAACGGCGCTCGATTTCAAGGACGGCCCGCCTGACGGCACGCTCGGTGTCCTGCTGAATAACGGAACGTACAGCTTCTACGGGTCGGCCCTGAGCGGCCCGACTTGTTCGGGCACGCCGGGCGTGCTAGGGACCTACCGGTTGGGAGGAAGCTTGACGGCCATCACGGCCCCTTACGGGTGCACGGCGCTCCTTCAGCCCGGTGGCGATCCCAATGGATACACCTTCGACATCAACTACGCGGGCGGGGGGCCTGTGCTCCCCGTGACCAGCTCCGCGGGGCAGGCTGGCGTGCTGCACGTCTACCATGGAGAGTTTCATGGCGGTGTGTGCGCAACGGGGCCTTGTACCTACGCTTCGCTCGGAATGGCCCTTTCAAGAGACGGTGGAGCGACGTTTCAGAAGCTCGGCGAGATCGTGCAGCCTTATGCGACTCGTAGCACGCAGATCAACGCGGGTACCTATACTCAGCTGGGCGGCGGAACACTGATTTTGGCCGATGCGAACGGAAACCACATCGCGAATGTAAGCGCGGCCGATCCCTCCTCCGTGTATCTCTACATTTTCTACTACGACGCGGATCCGTCTGCGGCCTCGCCCTGCAACGTCGGTCAATGCCTGGCGGTAGCGCGGGCGCAGCTTTCCGCTGTACTCACCGCAGCGTTTACAGGCAACACGGCAGCTTTTCCTACATTATTCACAAAGTTTTACAACAACGGCTGGACACAACAGGCTACGAGTGGAGATCCCGATGCCGCCGCGAACTCGGGTCATTACACTCCAGTGATCGCAGCTACCGGCGCATTTCCGAGCGTTGTTTACGACAGCACGACGCAGCAATATCTGATTGCCTACGCGGCGGCAAATCATACGTCGATCACCATGCAACACGGTTCAAGCCTATTGTCGTGGTCCGGACCCATATCGGCGGGAGTCCTCACGGACGGCAATGATGCCCTTCTCTATCCGACGCTGGTCGGTGAGGGCAGCGATCCGACGACCAGCTCAGGCGAACCATGGCTGTTTTATCTCGATGCGACCACATGGCCTGACTGGCCGGCTGCAACCATCATGAACCGCCGCGTGCAGCTGAGCCTTCAGTAAAGATCCGCGACTGCGTCGCGATACGAACAGAGCTATCTCTAGATCAGTACCGAAAACGCGGTTGGGTTGAGCGATGGACGTTTGCAGCTCGAATCGCAGCGATTTGTGAATTGGACTGATCCACTACCCATGTTGCCCTGTCCGGCGCTGCATAAATCTCTATCGAAATGATTCCGTGCGGGAGGGGGCGGTTATGCGTGGGGTGTGTCGGAAATGGAGGTGGTGAGGAGCAGCATTGCGGGCACGATCGCGGCGGGTACAAGCATGGCGAGGCGCAGCGATCCGGTGTGGGTGGAAACCGCGCCCATCAACCAGGGAAAAAACGCTGCTCCCAGGCCGGAGACCGCGAGGATCGTTCCGGCAACGCGGGCAGGTGGCCCCTGCCGCAGCAGAAGCGCGAAGGTGGAGGGGAAGATCGGTGCCAGAGCGACGCCCAGCAGGACGCAGTTGAGCGAAAGCGTGGACGCGTTGTGCGAGGCGGAGAGCGAGCCGATGAGCAGCAAGGAGACGACGAGGCTGAGGCGCTGCACGATCGTTTCCGGCCAGCGACGCATCGCCAGCGAGGCCAGGGCGCGGCCGGCGGTGAGCGCGGCCCAGAGCAGAACGAAGCCGGATTGACCGCCCAGCAGTGCGCCTCCGGCGAAGCGCAGGGCGAAGGTGGTGAGCCAGGCGGTGAGGCAGGTCTCCAGGCCGCCATACAGGAACAGCAGCGTGCCGAAACGGAGAGCGGATGGGGTTGGAAATGTGCTTAGGACGGGTGTGGCTTCGAGTGCGGGTGGAGCGGAGGAGGTGTGGGTTCGACGCTGGAAGAGGGGGCCCGCAACGCCGACCAGAAGGAGGAGCGCGGCCATGGCGAGCGTCGGCCTGCGCCAGCCGAAGCCGGGCAGGAGCGCCGCTGCCAGCAGGCCGGTAGAGACTGCGCCGAGGCTCCAGAAGAGGTTGATCAGCGCCAGGGCGGAGCCGGTGTGCGTCGGCCAGCGGCGGCCGGCGAGAATGTTGGTGCCGGCAATGATCTCGCCCAGCCCAAAGCCGCTGAGGAACAACGCCGGGAGCGCCAGACCGAGACCATGCGCGAAGCTGAAGAGGCTGAAGCCCACGGCGGCGAGCAGATGGCCGGCGAGGATGCCCCATCGCAGGCGACGCGGCACGGAGACGCCACCGGCGAAGGCTCCGGCGAACTTGGCGAGCAGAAGAAGACCGCCGCGCTCGTCGGTGAGCGACCACTCGTGCAGAAGTTGCGGCAGGAGCGGACCGAGCAGCACGGTTCCCAGGCCGGCGAGGAAGAAACTGGCGGAAAGGAGAGCGGCCGGCGGGCCATCAGCGGCCGCTTCCCGCACGCGTTGGGCGACCTTTGCGGGCTGTGTGGATATGCTCATGGCGAGTGCGCCCCGCGCGATGCTACCACGCGCAAGCGGAGTCTTCGGACGTTGGATGGAGCGGCTCACCATCGCTATCATGGAGGTGTGCAACAAAGGTCAAAGCCGGTCGCCGTGCGTGTGCTTGGGCGGGGACTTGCACGGGCGAGTGTGTTGGCGTTGGCCGGAGGGATGATCGGATGTCACTCTGCGCAACCGGCTGGAAGTGCGGCGACGGCAGCGGTGCCAGGGTACTTCGTGCGCGGGCAGATTGAGGGCGTCGATGCGAAGACGGGGACGGTCGTTCTGAATCATGAGGCTGTCGCCGGGCTGATGCCGGCGATGACGATGGATTACAAGCTCGCAAATCCGAGCGAGATCTCGGAGCTGCATGCGGGCGATCGCATCACCGCGACAATGCTCGTGGATAGGAGCCCGGATGGACCGACGAATCCGCGGCTTACCGATCTTGATGTGATCGCGCAGGCAAAGGCGGACTACAGGCCCGCTGTGCAATACCATGTGCCTGCGGTGGGCGATGCCATACCCGATTTCAAGCTGCTGAATCAATCGGATAAGCGAATCGATCTTCATCAGTTTCGCGGCAAGGTGGTGGCGATGACGTTTATCTACACGCGCTGCCCGCTGGCGGATTATTGCCCGCGCATGAGCCGCAACTTCGCGCAGATGGACCAGGCGCTGGCAGCGGATCCAAAGCTGTATGCGAAGACGCACCTGCTCACGGTGAGCTTCGATCCGGTGTATGACACGCCGAAGGTATTGCGCAGCTATGGCGGAGCGTATACGGGACGCTACTCGCAGGAGAACTTCAGTCATTGGGACTTCGTCGCGCCGAGTGTGGCCGAGCTGCCCGCTATGGAGCATTGGTTCGATGTGGGCGTGACGCCGGGGCAGAGCGGGCAGCTGCAGCACTCGTTGACTACGGTGATCTTTGGAGCCGATGGCAAGGTGCTGGCGTTCTATCCCACAAAAGACTGGACGGTGGCGGAGGCGTTGAAGGTCATCCGAGGCGCGGCGAGTTAAAAGATTTTTACGCATGGCTGAATACGAGGAGATGAGATGGCAAGGCTAGCGAGAGTCATTGGAATTGTGTTGATCGTGCTGGGCGCGGTGTATTTCGTTGTTACGGGATCGGCGCATCCGACGTCGCTGATTCCGGCGATCTTTGGTGTGTTGTTGCTGGTGTGCGGCCTGCTCGCGAACACCGAGGACGCCAAGCGCCGCATGCTGTGGATGCACATCGCTGTGACGGTGGGCCTGTTGGGCTTTCTGTTCCCTGGATTCCGCGCGGGCAAAGCGCTTGCAGGATCTGCCGCGTTGACCGCTGTGCAGCATACGGCGGCTGCCGAGGAGCTCATCATGGCGTTGATCTGCGCGGCATTTACGGCGCTTTGTGTGCGCAGCTTCATCGCGGCGCGCGCGGGGAGAACGGCGTAGCGCGGCGGCGGCGAAGGTATCCTCCGGCGTACACTCAAAAACTATGAGTAGCTATGGTCATTCAAGCATGGGTGCTGGAACACCGCGGATGCGTCCCGTGGATGCGCCTTCGCGGGGTGCTCGCGCGGCGGCTGCGGGCGACGTGAAGCGGCCCAAGCCGAAGCTAAGCGCGGTGTGGCCGGAGATCCGCGAACTGGTGCGGCCGCGCAAGGGAATGCTGGCGCTGGCCTTTTTGCTGATGATTATCAATCGCGCCTCGTCGCTGGTGCTGCCGATCTCGTTCAAGCCGCTGATCGATCTGGTGTTCAACCACAAGCGCATGGATCTGCTGCTGCCGATCGTGGGCGCGGTGCTGGGCGCGACGATTTTGCAGGGCATTACCTCCTATGCGTTGACCCAGACGCTAAGCAAGGCAGGGCAGCGGTTAATTGCGGAGTTGCGGGTGCGTGTGCAAGGGCACATCGGGCGGCTGCCGGTCAGCTTCTACGACGAGAACCGCACGGGCACGCTGGTGGCGCGCATCATGAGCGACGTCGAGGGTGTGCGCAACATCATCGGCACGGGCGTCGTGGATTTTGTTGGCGGCGTGCTGACGGCGGTGTTCGCATTTGCGTATCTCGTCCACTACAGCCTGCGCATGACGCTGGTCACCTTTGTGATCATGATTGCGTTTGCGCTGGTGGTGCAGCGCGCGTTCAAGGTGATTCGGCCGATCTTTCGCGAGCGAGCAAAGATCAACGCCGAGGTGACCGGGCGCTTGACCGAGTCGCTCGGCGGTGTGCGGGTGGTGAAGGGCTATCGCGCGGAAGAGAACGAAGCGCGCGTCTTCGGCGAGGGTGTGGACCGCCTGCTGCGCAACGTGATCAGCTCGCTCACGGCGCAGTCGCTGATGACGCTGTCGTCGACGGTGATTCTCGGCGTTGTGGGAGCGGTGGTGATGTACATGGGCGCGCATTTGCATGCCGCCGACAAGCTCTCCACGGGCGGGTATTTCAGCTATGTCATGCTGCTCGCGTTTATGACCGCGCCGATCGTGCAGTTGGTGTCCATCGGCACGCAGCTTACCGAAGCGATTGCGGGATTGGACCGCACGCGCGAGGTGCTGGCGGAGCTGGAGGAAGATACGGCGCCCGGGCGAACGGTCGCGCTGGGACCCATTATGGGTGAGGTGCGGTTTGAGAATGTGGACTTCTCCTACGTGGCGGAGAAGCCTGTTCTGCATGGGATCAGCTTCGATTCAAAGCCCGGAACGGTCACCGCGTTAGTGGGCTCGAGCGGTTCTGGCAAGTCGACCATCATCAGTCTCATCTGTGCGTTCCACACGGCCAGCAGTGGACGCGTTTTGGTGGACGGCATCGACCTGGCAACGGTCAATCTCGGCGCGTATCGCGGACAGCTGGGCGTGGTGCTGCAGGAGACGTTTCTGTTCGATGGCACCATTCGCCAAAACATACTGTTTTCGCGGCCAAACGCGACCCAGGAGCAGTTTGAAGAGGCTTGCCGCATCGCCCGCGTGGATGAGTTCGCAGAACGCTTTGCGGAGGGTTACGAGACCATCGTGGGCGAGCGTGGCGTAAAGCTTTCCGGCGGCCAGCGGCAGCGGCTGTCGATTGCGCGCGCGATCCTGGCCGATCCGCGCATTTTGATTCTGGATGAGGCGACCAGCTCGCTCGACTCCGAGAGCGAGGCGATGATTCAGCATGGGCTCAGCTTCCTGATGCAGGGCCGCACGACCTTTGTGATCGCGCATCGACTGTCGACGATCCGCCGGGCGGAGCAGATCCTAGTGATCGAAGAGGGCCGCATCGCCGAACGCGGAACGCATGATGAGTTGTATGCGCTGCACGGCCGCTATCGCGATCTTTACGACCGGCAGCATGGGCTGGAGCGAAACCTGTTTCTTGCGCCGGGCGAGGGTGATTTGGTGCCATTGCTGACGAATGCGGTTTAGGATACGGCTATGGCGATTGTGATCGAGGATCGTGAAGCGGAGCGTTTACTGGAGCAATTGAGCAAGCAGACCGGTGAGAGTGTAGCCGACGTTGTAAAAGATACGCTTCGGGAGCGGCTGGATCGTCTGGACAGTGAGGACGTGCGTCGACGGAAGGCAGCGATTCGCGAGATCCAGGAGCGCATTGCCGCAATGCCGGTTTTGGACGCGCGCAGTGATGAAGAGATCATCGGCTACAACGAGCACGGGCATTTCGACTAATGGTGCTGGAGACCTCAGCCGCGGTTGCGATTGTTCTTCGAGAGCACGGTTATGAGCAGCTGGAAAACAGGTTGCTTGTGACGGAGAGACCTGTCATGTCAGCGGTCAGTTACATGGAGGCTTCCATGGTGCTGATTGGAAGGCGCGGTGAGGGTACAGAGAAGGAGCTGGACAGGTTCCTTTATGAGGCAAACGTTGCGATCGTGCCGCTCAGTGTCACCCAGGCGAAGATCGCTCGCGAGGCGTTTGTCAGCTTCGGTAAAGGCCGGCATCCAGCGCGGTTGAACTTTGGCGATTGCTTCAGTTACGCGTTGGCGAAGCAACGGGGCGAGCCGCTGCTGTTCAAGGGCGAAGACTTTGTGCTTACGGATGTTCTGAAGGTGCGATGAGGTCCCGGTTCTAAAGTGCTGGGCGGCTGACATCAGGGATGCTCTACATCCAGCTCGCGCAGTAAAAACGCATAGTCGAAGGCTGTCTCCTTCAAATAGTCATACCGTCCGGACGCCCCGCCGTGACCGGCCTCCATGTTGATGTGCAGCAGCAGGGGTTTATCCGCATTGGTCTTCAGGGTGCGCAGCCGGGCGACGTACTTTGCGGGCTCCCAGTACATCACCTGCGAGTCGTTGAGGCTCGTTTTCACGAGCATCGCCGGATATTCGGCTGTACGCAGATTGTCATACGGTGAGTACGAGAGCATGTATTGAAAGGCTTCCGCTTCATTGGGATTGCCCCACTCCTCGTACTCGGCGACGGTGAGCGGAAGGCTGGCATCCAGCATCGTGTTCATCACGTCTACGAAAGGAACATGCGACAGCACGGCGCGAAAAAGGTCTGGACGCAGGTTGGTGACAGCACCCATGAGCAGGCCGCCGGCGGAACCGCCTTCGATGGCCACGCGCTTCGCATCGCCGTAGCCTGCTCGCACGAGAAACTCCACGGCTTCGATGAAGTCGGTGAAGGTGGTGCGCTTCTGCATCATCTTGCCGGCATCATGCCAGGGATCGCCGAGTTCGCCGCCGCCGCGGATGTGCGCGTAGGCGATGACCAGGCCGCGATCGAGCAGCGGCAGGCGTGCCGCCGAGAAGCCCAGCGGCAGCGGATATCGATAAGAGCCGTAGCCATACACGTAGAGCGGCGAAGAGCCATCCTTGCGGAAATGATCTTTGCGATACACGACGGAGACGGGCACCTCGGTTCCGTCGCCGGCTTTGAACCACAGGCGCTCCGAGTTGTAGAGCGAAGCCTCGAAGCCGCCCGGCACCGCCTGCTGTTTGAGCAGCGTGGACTCGCCGGAGGCGACGTCATAGCGAAACGCCGACGCCGGGCGTACCAGCGAGACGTAGCTGTAGCGGTAGGTGGTGGCGTGGAAGTCGCGATTGATTTCGCCGCCGGCTGAGTAGGCGGGGTCGGGGAAACGGATGTCGCGGGGGGCTTGCGGCTTGCCGTCAGCATCGAGGTCGAAGACGCGCAGCACCGGCAGACCGCGTTCGCGGGAGTTGGTGACAAGGAAGTTCTGGAAGAGATCAAAGTCGTTGAGCGGAGCGTCTGGGTGCTCGGGCAAGAGCTCTTCCCAGTGCTCGCGCGAGGGGGTTGCGACGGGTGCACGCACCAAACGGAACTGGTCTGCGTTGCGGTTAGTGCGGAGATAGAAGAAGCCGTCGCGATGCTCGACGCTGTACTCTTCCTCATCGACGCGCTCGGCGATACGCGTGAAGACGCTTTCGGGTTTTGCGGCTTCGAGGAACCAGCTTTCGCTGGTCGTATGGCTGCCGATTTCTAGCAGAAGATAACGGCGATCGCGGGTGCGGCCAACGCCCAGGTTGAAGCGTTCGTCGGGTTCGTGGAAGACCTCCGCAGGTGGTTCCGTGCTGCCCAGCGTGTGGCGGAAGAGCCGGTCCTGCCGCTTGGTTTGTTCATTCTCAGTTGAAAAGAAGAGCGTGGCGGAGTCCGCGGCCCAGGCGACAGAGCCAACCCGTTGGGCGGTGTCGGGGAGCAGGGCTCCGGTTTCGAGATCCTTGACCGCAAGCGTGTACTGCCGGAAGCCGGTGTTGTCGGTGGTATAGGCGAGCAACCGGCCATCGGGGCTCACCGCAATGGCGCCGAGAGACATAAAGGGCTGGCCTTCGGCGAGTTGATTGACATCGAGGAGGACCGTTTCGGCTGCCTCGTCCGGCGTATCCTGTTCGGCGACGGGACGACGGCAATAGCGGGCATACTGCAGTCCTTTTTCCGTGCGGGTGATGTACTCCCACGCGCCGTCGCGGTAGGGAACGGAGCTGTCGTCCTCCTGGATATGAGAGAGGATCTCGTCGTAGAGCTTTGCCTGCAGGGGTTCCGTGCCGGCCATCACGGCGGCGGTGTAGGCGTTTTCGGCTTCGAGATAACTTGTCACCCGCGCCGCATTTTTTTCCCGCAGCCAGGCGTAATCGTCCCGGAGTTCGGTGCCGTGCAGGCTTGTAACGTGGGGTTCGCGTTGGGCGACAGGCGGTGTGGCGGATGTTGGCTTCATGAAATCTCCTACAGCAGAATAGCGGGGCCTGCGCAGGTAGATGCAACGTGGGAGGGCGTTCACGATTCTCATCACCTGTACGTACGCGCGGCCGTGGCCGCCCAGGAGAACTGCGATGAAGATTAATATGATGTGCGCTTTGGCGCTGGGATGCGCTTCGGTCATGGGTGCGGCGGCGGCGAAGGCCCAGGGAGCGGACCAGGATAAACAGTTCCTGATGACGGCCTCACAGGGCGACTACACCGAGATGACCTTCAGCAAGCTGGCGCTGCAAAAGGCCACCAACCCCAGGGTGAAGGAGTATGCGCAAAAGATGATCACCGATCACACCAAGCTGGACGAGCAGATGAAGCCGTTTGCCGATCAGATGGGCGTGGCGCCGGTGACCTCGCTGGACTCGATGCACCAGCAGAAGTATGACCAGCTTTCCAGCCTCTCCGGCGCGGACTTCGACAAGCAGTACATGTCCGATATGGACACGGATCACCACACGACACTGGACGCCTTCAAGGCGGAAGAGGGCTCGACGCAGAACGCACAGTTGAAGGCAACCGTAGCGGGAGGCGAAAAGGTAGTCGCGCAGCACACGAAGATGGCCGACCGGATGACCGCAAAGATGGGCGCGCCTGCCGCGGGCATGTAAGCTGTTTTCGATACCTCCAAGCCCTCACCCTTTGCGGGTGAGGGTTTCTTTTGTCTGAAGACGAGGCTGCGAGGGGAACTTCCTTGTCTCCACTGAGAAAGTTTTTTCTGTTCAGCGAGGCTTTACGATAGGCACTGTGATCCTTCTTCGTAGATTGGTGTCGTTTCTTCTGCTCGCTTTTGCGGCGACGGGCGTGGCCGGGCGCGCCGAAAGCGTAAAGGATCTGCCGCAGCCTACAAGCTATGTGTCGGACTTTGCGGGCGTCATCGACGCCGGTTCCCGGGCGCGGATGGAGGCTCTGGGGGCCGAGGTGGAGCGGGAGACGCATTCGACGATTGAGATTGTGACCATTCACTCGCTGGATGGCGATTCGATCGAAGACTTTGCGACGCAGCTGGAGGATAAGTGGAAGGTTGGGCCCAAAGCCACGGATCGCGGCGTGCTGATGATCTTTGCGATGAACGATCGCAAGCGCCGCATCGAGGTTGGGGACGGTCTTGAAGGTGTGCTCAACGACGCCAAGGTGGGTGATATCGGCCGCAGCATGGACGCCGAGTTAAAGCAGGGCGAGGTTGCGCAGGCCATTTTTTCAGGTGAGCAGCAGGTGGCGAACGATATTGCCGCGGATGCCGGGGTAACACTAACGCCGTTGCCACCCAGGCAGGCTCCGGCGCGTGCCCAGCACCAGGGTGGCGGTTTCGGTATCTTCCCCATCGTGGTGCTGGTGATCATCTTGTACTTCCTGTTTCGCGGAGGACGGGGCGGCCGGGGCGGCGGTGGTGGCGGTGGACTGGGGTGGTTTCTGCTGGGCAGCCTGCTGGGTTCGGGGCGTGGGGGCTTCGGCGGCGGCGGCGGCGGGTTTGGTGGCGGTGGTGGGGATGGCGGGGGTGGCAACGATGACGGCGGCTTCAGTGGTGGATTTGGCGGAGGCTCCGAGGGCGGAGGCGCCAGCGGAAGCTGGTAACGGGTTTCGGATCGCAGGCTGAAGATTCACATCGCCTGAGAATCGTTCAGGCCGTAAGCTTTGCTGAGAGACGTGAAGAGGAGAGAACGCAATGAAGGGTTCGCTGGTTGCTGTTGTTGTGCTGGTTCTGCTCGTTGTGGTTGTGCTGCTTGGATTTGGCAGTTATGTATCCACGAAAAATCATCTGGTGGCGCTCAATGAGGATGTAAATCAGGCGTACTCGCAGGTGGATATCGTACAGCAGCGCCGGTTGGATCTGATTCCGAACCTGGTCGCCAGCGTGAAGGGGTACGTAAAGGAAGAAGAGACCGTGCTGACCAACATCGCCAACGCCCGGGCGGCGGTGATCGCGGCTTCGGGCGACCGGGCGAGTTCGATCAACGCGAACCGCAACCTCGATGTGGCGCTGAGCCCGCTGCTGCGGCTGCAGGAGTCGTATCCGAACCTGAAGGGCAATGAGCAGTTTGTGCGCCTGGAAGATGAGTTGGCCGGCACGGAAAACCGCATCGCGGTGGCGCGCAACCGCTATAACCTGGCGCTGCGTTCGTACAATGTGTATGTGCAGCAGTTTCCGAACAGCATTTGGGCGGGCATGGCTGGGTACCATTCCAAGGAAGATCAGTACTTCAAGGGCAATCCGGCCAATGCGACCGCGCCCACGGTGGACTTCAGCAAGTGACGGGAGCCCCGTTCTTTCGCTGCTTTTCGCGAATGGGTAGGTCTCGTTCGGGGCAGCAAACAACCACCCTCATCGGCGTTCAAACAGTGTTCCGGTGCGAGCGAAAGCACCCCGTCCTTTGCCAAAAGCGGCAAAGAACGGGGCACCCGCCTGAAAGGCGATAGGTTAGAAGAGTGTTCGTGACGGGCTCCCATGCGACAAGCGCCTCCGCGCTGCTCGGCACCTTAGTGCTCGACGCGGCTGGGCGGTCGTGCGGCAAGGTGCAGGAGCTTGCGGTGGATGTCGCGCGGGACGCCACGCACATCTCCGCGCTGATCGTGCATGGCCGCGGCGGACGGGCTTCAGTGCCGGTGCATGGGCTGGATCTGCCGCGACGTGCGGGGGGCCCGCTGCGTATCAACGTGACGCCCGAGCCGGTGGATGCGCTCGAAGACGCGCTGCTGCTGGAACGCGATCTGCTCGACCAGCAGATTATCGATGTGGATGGCCGCAAGGTGGTGCGCGTCAATGACGTGAATCTGCTGTGGGAGCTGGCCTCGGATGGATCTCATGCGGCGGGGCTGCGCATTGAAGAGGTGGAAGTCGGGCTGCGGGGCGCGGCGCGGAGGCTGCTGCATGGGCTGCCGCAGAATGCGTTGCTGGGGCTTTCAGAACGCCTGAGCGGCAACAGCATTCCCTGGACCTGCGTGGACCTGATCGAGCGCGACCCGGCGCGGCGGGTGCGCTTGAAGATCGGCCAGGAACGATTGGCGAAGCTCCATCCGTCGGACATTGCCGAGATCCTGGAGGAGTTGGCGCCTGCGGAGCGTGAGGCGGTGTTCATCAGCCTGCCCGAGGAGACTGCGGCGGAGACGTTGGAAGAGATCGATCCGCGGCTGCAGAAGGAGCTGCTGCAGAGCATGAACTCCGAACGGGCCGCCGATATTCTCGAAGAAATGGACCCGGGCGCGGCGGCGGATGTGCTTGCCGAGTTGTCGGATGAGCAATCCGAGGCCATTCTCGAAGAGATGGACCCCGAGGACCGGCACGATGTAGAGGAGCTGCTGGAGTTCTCCTCCGATTCGGCCGCGGGCCGCATGACGACGGATTATTTCTGCCTGCGGGCGCAGTCCTCGGTAGCCGATGCCATCACGGAACTGCGCGAGTTTACCGGCGATCCGGACAATGTGACCGAGGTGTACCTGCTGGACAATCAGGACCACCTTGCCGGGGTTGTGCCGATGTCGCGGCTGCTGCTGGCGCGGCCGGAAGAGCCGGTGCTGGCGCTGGCGCCCGCGGGCCGTCATGTCACCTGCGGCCTGGATACCGATGAGGCCGATGTGGCCGAGCTGTTCGACAAGTACAACCTGCGCTCGCTGCCCGTGCTGGATCAGTTTGGGCGCGTAGCCGGCGTGATTCATGCGGAGCAGGTGATCGCGGCCTTGCGAGAAGGCTGAGTAATGCCCGGCAGTGCGCGCCCGCTGAAGATTCTTTACGCCTCCGGGCTTTCGCCCAACGATTCGTCGCTGTACCGGCTATGGGCTTTGGAACGGCTGGGACACACGGTGATCCCGCTAAACGCATACGCGTATGATCCCGCGCCACCGGTGCTGCGCAAGCTGCTGTTTCGATTGCAGGCGGGGCCTTGGGTCGCGCGTTTGAATCGCGATGTATTGGCGATGGCGGAGCGTGAAAGGCCCGATATTTTCTGGGCGGATAAGCTGCTGGCGCTCGATCCGAAGACGCTTGACCGGCTGCGTGCGATGGGCGTGGCGACGGTCAGCTATATGATTGACAACGCGTTTGGCCCGCGGCGCGATCCGGGCTGGCGGCTGTACATGCAGTGCATCCCGCATTTCGATCTCCATGCCACGCAGCGGGATAGGAATGTGCTCGACTATAAGGCCCATGGCGCGCGGGATGTGATCAAGATTCAGACGGCCTATGAGCCCACGCTTCACTTTCCGCCGCCGCCGGGATGGAGCGACCGCGACCGGAATTTTAGGGGGGATCGCGGCGTGAGCTTCATTGGAACGCCCTACGATCAGCGGGCGGCATTTCTTACGCGCTTGTGGAAGGAGTTCGATCTTCCCATTGTCATCTCGGGCGCGGCCTCTATGTGGAGAGAACAGCTTTCGCGCGAGGCGGCCGGGGCGATCTATACCGGCAGCGAGCTGCATGGGGATCAATATCGCGAGGCGATCTGGCGTTCGCGCATCAATCTGAGTTTTCTGACGCACTCCAACCAGGATGAGTTTGCGCACAAGAGCTTCGAGATCGCGGGCTGCGGCGCGTTTCTGCTGGCGGAGCGCTCGGCCGGACATCTGGCGCGCTTCGTGGAGGACGAGGAAGCGGTCTTTTTCAGCGGCATCGAGGAATGTGCGGCGAAGATCTGGCGCTATCTGCCGGATGAAGCCGCGCGGACCCGCATCGCGGCCGCGGGACATGCGCGCGCGGTTCGCGACGGGTATAGCAATGATGCGCAGGTAGCGCGCATATTGGAACGGCTTGGCAGGGGAGAGTTGTAAGTTGTCAGTTGTTAGTGCTTCCCTTGCGACTGCTCGTTGCTGGCGTGAGCGGTGTAACGAGGCTTTCACCGGGGCCACTGCGGGTAAGCCCCTGCGCGAGAACCCAGCACCTGACGACTGACAACTCACAACGCACAACCGTTCACCCACAACCCCCTCCCGGCAGGTTAGTCTAGAAGACAAGGGTGCGACCTTTGCAGCGTTCTGCCACGGCCTTTTGACGTGCTGTGTTGCCCCCATCTGCGCGTAATGGTGGCGAGGGATGCAGTGGAGGCGCTGGCGTAACAGCATCATCCTGGTGTTTGCGGTGCTGGGGCCGGGCTTCATCACCGCCAACGTGGATAACGACGCGGGCGGCATCTACACCTATGCGACGGCGGGCGCGCAGTTCGGCTATGGCCTGCTGTGGACCATGATCCCGATGATGATCATGCTCACCTTTGCGCAGGAGATCTCCGCGCGCATGGGCGTGACGACGGGCAAGGGACTGAGCGAGTTGATTCGCGAAGAGTTCGGCCTGCGCACCACGGCCCTGCTCATGTTCGGGCTGGTGCTTTGCAATCTGGGCGATGTTACGGCGGAATTTTCGGGCATCGCCAGCAGCACACAGCTTTTTGGATTGAGCAAGTACATCACGGTTCCGATCGGGGCGGTGCTGGTCTGGAGCCTGGTGGTCTTCGGCGATTACAAGAAGCTCGAAAAGATCTTTGTTTTTCTGTCGTTTTTGTATGTCGCCTACATTGTGACGGCGGCGTTGGCGCACCCGAACTGGAGTTTCGCGGTGCGCGAAACGCTGCACCTGCCCCGCGTTCGGGATCTGCGCACGCCCAGCTATCTGGTCTTCTCGGTGGGCATGATCGGAGCGACAGTGGCGCCTTGGCAGCAGTTCTACCTGCAGGCCTCGGTGGTGGACAAGGGGACAGGCAAGGGCGGGCTCCGCTATGCACAGGCCGATGCCATCGTCGGTTCGGTGTTTTCCGTTGTGGTGGCGGCGTTCATCGTCATTGCGTGCGCGGCGACGCTGTTTGCGAGCGGCCATCACACCATCGCCGACGCGGCCGATGCGGCAGCCTCGCTGCGCCCGTTGGGCGGCGACTATGCGTATCTGCTGTTCGCCTTCGGCCTGTTGAATGCTTCGCTTTTCGCGGCTTCCATTCTGCCCTTATCGACGGCCTACACGGTGTGCGAGGCACTTGGCTTTGAGTCAGGCCTGAGTAAGAAGTTCCACGAGGCGCCGGTATTTTACTGGCTGTACACGCTGCTGATTGTGATTGGCGCGGCCATCATTCTGCTGCCGCGCATGCCGCTGGTGAAGCTGGCGATTCTGTCGCAGGTGCTGAACGGTGTTCTGCTGCCGTTTGTGCTGGTTTTTATGCTGATTCTGGTCAATCGCAGAAGCCTGATGGGGCCGCTAGTGAACAAGCGCGGGTACAACATCGTCGCCTGGTCGCTGACCGCGCTTACGATTCTGCTGACGGTGATCATGCTGGGTGGGCAGCTGTTTGGCAACGGCACTTAGCGCTTGCCGAAGGGAACAGCAGATTCCCTCCCATTCGACTGCGCTCAGGGCGAATGACAAGAAAGAAAAGCGGGGGTCAGAGCAGCTTGCCGTCCGCCAGATCGCGGATCAGCGTGAGATCCGCGGCGAGAAAATCGAAGTCCGGGAGACGATCCAGAGGCGACCAACGCATTTCGAGAAAGATCCGGTTTTCGAGTTCGCCGTTGAAGCTGTCGACGACGAAGAATTGGATCTCAATGGTGGATCCGTTGCGGTAGCTGTGGCGCACGGTGGTGAGCCGCCGGCCGATGCTGGCGACGATGCCGAGCTCCTCGTTCAGCTCGCGCGCCAGCGCGGCTTCGGCCGTTTCGCCGGGTTCTACCTTGCCGCCCGGAAACTCCCATTTGAGACCCATGGGCTGGTCCGGGCGGCGCTGGCAGACGAGCACCTCGCGCGATGCGTCCCCGCCTCGCAGGATCAGGCCGGCAACGACGTGGCGCACGGGCCGATTCGCTGACTGGCGAGCTGCTCCGTTTAGTTTGCGAATCGACCGTTTCACCCATACCCAGTGTATGACGGCGCAGGTCCTCGTGTTTGGTGCGGCGAATGTGGCGCAAGTATGGGCAGGCAGCGTCTGTGGGAATCGATTGCTGCCATGAATCGAGCATTCAACCGTTCCCTGTGATTGCCCAGAGCAAAGCCCCTGGTCCTGGCCCATCATTTCGTGGGGCTGAAGCCCCACGCTCCCTCCCCAAAGGACGCCTCGTGCGATTGTCGTTATTCCTCAGACACTACCTGGCTCTTCGGCAATGCGGAGGCGGGCCAGTACACAGGCCAGCCCTCCGCTCCGCTGCGTTCGAGCAGCGCCGGTGTGGGGTTCACGGGAAACGCCCGGCGCGCGATGGCTAGCATGGCCGCATCGTGCACGGAGTTGCCGAAGACGGCGTCGGGTGCGGTGATGCCGGCGCGGCGCAGGGCGATGACCTTGCCTTCATCGGTAGGCACGTCGATCAGTTTGTCGGTAACGAAGCCGTTCGCCGCGGCTACACGCGCGGAGAGCACGCGTTCCGGCGGGATGGTGAATCTGCGTACGCCTTCTTCGATAACCCAATCATTGGTGGAGCTGACGGCCCAGATCTCCGTGCCGCTTGCTTGTAATTTCGCGACGAGCTCATGCATCTCGGGGAAGATGTGCTCCTCGATGCGCTCACGGAAGAAGGCCGCCGCGGCCTCCTGCATGCGCTCGACGGAGAGCCCGGCGTAGACCTGCACCATCTCGCCGCAGATGCCAGATTCGGAGACATCGCCGCGCTTGTAGCCGTCGTACCGGCCGTGCAGCCAGGAGGTTTTTTCGGCGGAAAGCACGCCGTTGTCCATGCTCCACCCCATGAAGGAGGAGCCGGCATCGCCGGACCAGAGCGTGCCGTCGCAGTCGAAGACGGCGAGCGCCGGGGCAAGTGCTTCGACGGCGGCGAAGAGTTCGGGGGTGGAGAGAACGCGGGCTGGGTGGGCGAGCGTGGAGGACGAAATAGGGGCTAGGGGCAAGTGCACTCCAAAAGATCAGCTGCTTTTGAGTAGAACTCAGTTGGCAATCGCCGCTCACAAAGGTAAGCAGGTCCTTCCCCCTTCGGCAAGCTCAGGGTCAGAATGACAACTTTAGGTTGCGAGCTGGACCTTCGCCATCTGAGTTGCAAACGGACCTGCGAGCGGAGGAAAGATGCGCGTATCCTAACAGTCTGACCAATCTATGAGTCTCTTTTTTGCTGCCGGATCACCGACGACCGAGCTTTCCCCGGAGGACCTTAGATCTGGGCTGCACCAGGCGTTTGCGAAGCTCGGGAAACGCCGTAAAGTGCTCGCTGTTCCGCCGGATTTCACGCGGGCGCACTCCCGCGCCGGGCAGCTGACCGAGCTTGCATGGGATTTTTACGGCGACCGGCTCACCGATGTGCTGCCCGCGCTCGGTACCCACAAGCCGATGACCGATACCGAGATTGCATCGATGTTCGGGAAGACGCCGCGCTCGCTGTTTCGCGTGCACAACTGGCGTGACGATGTGGTCACGCTGGGCGAGGTGCCGGGTGAGCTCATCCATGAGGTCTCCGAGGGCAAGCTCAGCTACTCCTGGCCCGCGCAGGTCAATCGGCTGCTGCGGGATGGCGGCCATGACCTGATTCTGAGCATCGGGCAGGTGGTGCCGCATGAGGTGGTCGGCATGGCCAACGGAGCGAAGAATATCTTCGTCGGCACCGGCGGTCCGCTGGGCATTCACCGCTCGCATTTTCTGGGCGCGGTGTACGGCATGGAGCGCATGATGGGCCGTGTAGATACGCCGGTGCGCCGCGTTTTACGCTATGCCAGTGAGCACTTCGCGCAGGAGATGCCGATTGTGTACGTGCAGACTGTCATCGCGAAGAACGAGGCGGGTGAGCTTGTTGTTCGCGGGCTGTTTGTCAGCGATGATGAGCAGGCGTTTGAGCAGGCCGCGGCGCTGAGCGTGGAATGCAACTTTCAGCGGCTGCCGCGCGAGATCAAGAAGGCGGTGGTGTATCTCGATCCGCATGAGTTTCGCTCGACCTGGCTGGGCAACAAGAGCGTGTATCGCACGCGCATGGCCCTGGCCGACAGCGCGGAGCTAATTGTGCTGGCGCCGGGTGTGCGCGAGTTTGGCGAGGATGCCGCGATCGATGAACTGATCCGGCGCTACGGCTACTGTGGAACCCCGGTCGCGCTGGCGGCCGCGGAGAGCGATCCCGGACTGGCGGCGAATCTAAGCGCGGCGGCGCACCTGATTCACGGTTCCAGCGAGGGGCGTTTCACGATCCGCTACTGTCCGGGGCATCTGTCCCGCAAGGAGATCGAAGGCGTGCACTACGCCTACGGCGATCTGGCCGAGTACACGGAGCAGTACGATCCGAAGCGGCTGCGGGACGGCTGGAACATGGTCGATGGAGAAGAGATCTTCTTCGTCTCGAACCCGGGGCTGGGGCTTTGGGCCTATGAGGGACGGCTGCATGGCTGAGGTGTCGGTAAACGCGGCGCCGCCAGCGACCGTGCTGATGGGCGTAAGCGGCTCGGGCAAAACGACGATCGGAATGGTGCTGGCCAGGCACATGGGAGCGGTGTTCGCCGATGCGGACGACTACCATTCCGCGGCGAACAAAGCGAAGATGGCCGCGGGAACGCCGCTGACCGATGCGGATCGCGCGCCCTGGCTGGCGACGCTGAACGGCGTGCTGCGGGGCTGGGCCGAAACGGGGCAGCACGGCGTTTTGGCGTGCTCCGCGCTGAAGGCCGGCTATCGCGAGACGCTGGCGGCGGGCATCGACCCGAAGGCGATCGCGTTTGTGTGGCTGGACGGCTCGCGGGAGATGATTGCGGCGCGTTTGGCGGCGCGGAAAGGGACGTATATGAATCCGGTGCTGCTGGATAGCCAGTTCGCCACCCTGGAGCCGCCTGCGGATGCGATTCGCGAGGTCAACAACCGCACCCCGGATGAGGTGGCCGACGATATTTTGCGGAAGATCACGTCGCGCACGTAAACGTTGCTGTAAGTGCGAACAGCAGTTCTTCGTGTCTCATCACGGGTTTCGCTTTGGATCCTGACGCAGCCAGCCCGGAAGGGCTCTGCGTTCAGGCGCTTTGTCCGTGGGCTGAACAGGCTGCGGAAAAAGACTCTGCGCAGGCGGAAACCGCACCCCAACGGCTAAAGCCGGATTATAAATAAAGCACTTACGGGGTGGCTGAAGCCACCCCCTTCCCAAAAGCAACGTTTTTCCGCAGACTGTGAAGCCCATGGCTACAGCGGAGCAACCGTTAGGCACTTCCGGGCGGGAAAAAGCGTTTCAGGCGAAGGAATGGGCGTTCGAGGAAGGTGTACGACAGCCATGCGGCTGCCAGGGTGATGGGGAACGCCGCGAACAGACGGACCGCCTGATAGGCCGAGCCGGCGCCGCTGTGAACGGCCCATCGGCCGATGTGGTCAAAGACCGGCTCCAGCAGAATATGAAGCACGTAAAAGCCATAGCTGATGCGGCCCAGTGCCCGCAGCGGCTGGACGCTTAACAGGCTGCGCCATGAACCGGTCTGGAGTGCGAGAGCGAGGGCGGCCGCAGAGGCGATCTCTATAGCAGGCAGCATCAGGACGAACTGGATGCGTTGCGTGAGAACGAAGCTCCGGCAGAGCAGACCGATGAGGAAGAAGGCCAAGGCCGAGGTGGCAAACACAAGCAGCGGCCACCTTGACCGGGTGGGTCGGTGAGCAGGTTCGTTGAAGCTCGGTTCCCGCAGGGCAAGTGCGGCGCCCAGGGCCAGGGCTCCGGCGCGGGTTAGCAGGAAGGGCGACCAGTTCGCCACCGTCTCGCCGGAAAGAGCGTGGGGTGCGAAGAGCGCCAGCCGGAAGGCGCAGGACAGGGCGAAGGTCCACAGGGACAGATGAAATGCCCGGCGGCGGGTTCGCGCGGCGAGCAGCAGGAACGGCCAAAGGAGATAAAACTGCTCCTCAACGGCCAGGCTCCAGAGGTGATTCAACGGCAGCGGCGGCGGATAGCGGAGGGAGTCGTACACCAGCGCTGGGATGTTCTGCAGAAATCCTACATACAGCAGCAGGGGCCACAGCCGGAGGAGGTGCGCTCCGACGGCGAGTGCGGCGGCTGCCGCTGCCAGGAGGGCGGCGTAGTAGACCGGCAGGATGCGCAGGGCTCTGCGGGAGTAGAAATTTCGCAGGGCGTGGGGTCCACGCATGTTTTCCCAGAGAAGCCCGGTGATGAGGTAGCCGGAGAGCGCGAAAAATAGCTCAAGGCCGACCCAGCCGGCTTGGGTGAGATACCCGAAGCCGCGCACTGCGGCGTGAGTGGAGCGCAGGCCGCCGCCATAGTGAAAGACGAACACCAGCAGGATGGCGCTCCCGCGCAGGCCGTCGAGCGCGGGGTCGCGCCGGGTAAGGCGCGCGACCCCGCGCTCGACTTCGAGACCGTTCTCGTTGTGGGGCTGCGATTGAGGGGCTGAGGGCACTGCGGTCAAGGCTAGGCAGCGTCCGGGGCCGCGTCAATGTTCCGATCGGCACATCTGTCGATACCGGAACGATATAGCCGCCCGGAGCGAAAAGCAGGTCCTTCGACTCCGTTGGGCGCGAAAGCGCGCCAAACTTGGCTCAGGATGACAAATCAACTTATGCGACCAACTTGCGGAACACTTTACATTATTGCCGGGTCATCGAGCCTATGCCGGAATCGGCGCCGCAGGGGCCGCTGGAGGTCCAGGGTTGGATGGTGAGGGTCGAGGCGTCGGAGGAGAAGGTGCCAGTCGCCGTCACGCTGTTGGTGGTGTTCGGGTCCGTGTAGGTGAAGGTGAAGGTTTGGCCGGTGACCTGTGTGGCCGAGATGGGGATGGTTCCCACGAAGCAGGGATTGTTGGCCGGAGTCGCCGTGCCGGTGAGCGTGAAGTTTCCATCGCCATTCGCGTCCGCCGACTGGTTGAGCGTCGCGGTGACTGTGGCGATCTGGCCGTCGGCGTCCGTGAAGCTGCCGGTGTAGGTGCCGGAGATGGGCATGTAGGCCTGGGCGGTGGCAATCGCTGCTTTGGCAAAGCCGCAACTGCCGCCGGTCACATTGTAACTTGCGCCGGTAAGGGATTTTCCATCGGCGGAGAGGGTGCCGCTGATGGTAAGGGTGCCGCCGGAGAGCGGGCCGGTGAGGGTCATGAGGCCGTTTTTGCCGGCAGAGCCGGAGACCTCGAAGCTGTTCGCCGGAGCGATGCAGGCGGAGGCGGTCTGGGAGTGCAGAATGCCTGTCACGGCGGTGGAGGCGCCCGAAAGCACACCCGAGATCGCGGGCAGACGAACGGCCGGTGTGGCCGAGGAGCTGAACTGCCAGTTGCCGGTGACCATGGCTGGAACAGCGACGACGCTGCTGCCGGTTGTGCTGTTCGCCGCGCAGCCGGTAAGGAGAGCTGCGGTGAGGAGAGCTGAAAGAAAGAAGAGGCTGGCGAAGAGGGGCGAGCGGGTAGTGCGGTGGTGCGTCGGCATGAGAGCTCCGGGCCTGGTTACCTTGTGTCCCGAGGGATGGTTTCATCCTTGCATGAGCTGGGGCCGAGTGCTCTCCCCGAAAAGTGGTACTGGCCAGTGAGTTCCGATGGCCGATGGAAGGCGAAAAGCAGATTCCCTGCGGGAATGACAAACAAAAAAGCATGAAGGTGAGCTGCAACCGGGCGCGATTCGGCGCATCAGATTGATTGACAGTAACTCACTCACATGCGAGAGTGGGTGAGGTCAGAGGATCTCGCGGCGGGTGCCACAAGCGTTTCAAGTAGCAGAGGGTTTCAAGTAGCAGAGGGTTTCAAGTAGCAGAGGGTTTCAAGTAGCAGAGGTTTGCAGGACAAAGCAGGACACAGGAGCGGAACAGATGGCAAAGATTATCGGTATCGATCTCGGCACGACCAACAGCTGCGTAGCCGTGATGGAGGGTGGGGAGCCCAAGGTCATCCCCAATGAAGAGGGCGGCCGCACCACGCCATCCATCGTGGCGTTTACGAAGAACGGCGAGCGGCTGGTGGGTCAGGTGGCCAAACGCCAGGCGATCACCAACCCCGAAAACACGATTTACTCGATCAAGCGCTTCATGGGCCGCCGGCTGAATGAGGTGGGCGATGAGATGAAGATGGTGCCTTACAAGGTCGTTTCCAAGGGCGACAACATCGCCGTGGTCGCGCAGGGCAAGGAGTACACAGCGCCGGAGGTTTCGGCGATGATCCTGCAAAAGCTGAAGAAGGCGGCGGAAGACTACCTGGGCACAAGCGTGACCGAGGCCGTCATCACGGTTCCGGCGTACTTCAACGACGCGCAGCGGCAGGCGACCAAGGACGCGGGCAGGATCGCGGGCCTGGATGTGAAGCGCATCGTTAATGAGCCTACGGCTGCCGCCTTGGCTTATGGTTTGGACAAGGGGAAGGACGAGACCATTGCGGTTTATGACTTCGGCGGCGGTACGTTCGACGTTTCGATCCTTGAGGTTGGCGATGGCGTGATTGAGGTGAAGTCGACCAACGGCGATACCCACCTGGGCGGCGACAACCTTGACCAGCGCATTGTGGAGTGGCTGATCGCGGAGTTCAAGAACGAGTCGGGTCTGGACCTCACCGCCAAGGGCAACGAGATGGCCTTGCAGCGGCTGAAGGATGCTGCCGAGCGCGCCAAGATCGAGCTTTCGACGGCGCAGGAGACGGAGATCAATCTCCCCTTCATTACTGCCGACGCCTCCGGCCCAAAGCACCTGGTGCGTACGCTTTCGCGGTCCAAGCTGGAGTCGCTGGTGGATGATCTGCTGCAGAAGTCGGTGGGGCCGTGCAAGCAGGCGCTGAAGGATGCCGGAATCGATGCTTCGAAGATCGACGAGGTGGTTCTTGTCGGTGGACAGACGCGCATGCCGAAGATTCAGCAGCTGGTAAAGGAGCTGTTCGGCAAGGAGCCGCACAAGGGTGTGAACCCGGATGAGGTGGTGGCGATCGGCGCGGCGGTGCAGGCGGGCGTGCTTTCGGGCGACGTGAAGGATCTGCTGCTGCTCGACGTAACCCCGCTGACTTTGGCGATTGAGACGATGGGAAGCGTGGCAACGGCGATGATCCCGCGCAACACGACCATCCCGACGAAGAAGACGGAGACGTTTTCGACGGCGGCGGACAACCAGAGCGAGGTTGAGGTGCATGTGACCCAGGGCGAGCGGCCGATGGCGAACCAGAACCGGACGCTGGGCAAGTTCAAGCTGGGCGGCATCATGCCGGCTCCGCGGGGCGTGCCGCAGATTGAGGTCACCTTCGACATCGATGCGAATGGAATTCTTAACGTGACGGCCAAGGACAACGCCACGGGCAAGGACGCGAAGATCACCATTACGAGCTCTTCGGGTCTGAGCAAGGAAGAGGTGGAGCGCATGGCCAAGGAGGCTGAGGCGCACGCGTCTGAGGATAAAGAGGCCAAGGACAAGATCGAGGCTCGCAATGGGCTCGATTCCATGGTCTACAACGTAGAGAAGATGCTGAAGGATGGCGGCGAAAAGGTCGAAGCGGCGGATAAGAGCGAGGTGGAATCGGCTCTCTCCGATGCCAAGACCACGCTGACCGGCGACCCAAGCGTGACCGAGTTGACCGCGGCGCGCGAGCGGCTGACGACGGCGAGCCACAAGCTGGCGGAGGCGCTTTATAAGGCGCAGGCCGCGGGTGCGGGCGTTCCGCCGACCGACGGTGGGAGCGCAGGCGCGGGCACGGCCGACAACGGCAGCCACGCCGAGCAGCCGAAGGACGAAGGCGTCATTGACGCCGAGTATGTCGACGCGGAGAAGTAACGCTGGAAGTACGTTGCGGAGCAAATGGCAATCTGTGCGGGGCAATCCGTGTGGCAATCCGGGACAGCCTCCTGGACGTACCTAAGACAGGCAGGAGACAGGGGAGAGGTCACAACGATCTCTCCCCTTCGTTTCCGGCCGGGCCGTTCCGTCCGCATCGGAATGCTTGCCTTCGGGTTCTAACTGGAACAGACGCTCACGGCGTCACGAGATCGTGAAAGGACACAGGATGATCAATCGACAGCAGTACAAGCAGGGAACCGACCAGGCCTGGCCGCAGGCGGTCTCCTTCAGCCTTGGAATTGGCAATGCAGGCGCAGCGGAGGTGCTATGGCGCTGCGATGCCCTTCGCGGCGGCCGGGTGTACACCTCCGGCTTGTTCGCCTCAGAGGGGGAGGCGCAGCACTTCGCGCAGGAATTGCGCAAGGCTGAGCCGGATCAGACATTCAACGTGGAGCGGATCAAGGCCAGTCAGGTTTGGAACTAGGTCAAGCTGGTCGTGTCTTGAGGACTTCGAAGCGCCGCTTGTAGCGCAGAGGCGGCGCCTCGAAGACCCGCCACGATAGCGAGGCTAGCGCAACGGTGCAGGTTAAGGCGACGGGAATCCTGAGCACACGGGCCTGAGAGCCAAGGGTTGGAGACAGCCGGACCAGGGCCGTGTTGCACACGCTGAGCATGGCGAAATGAAAGACATAAAGGCCATAGGAGATCTTGCCCAGATAGATCACCGGCTTCACGCGGCCCAGTGCCGAGGCGCCCAGAAAACTCATGAAAAGCAACACGCAGCCGGCGTTCACGAAAAGATAACCGGGGCCGGCCAAACTGAAGTTGGGGTGCACAGAACCTGATTTGGCGTGAAAGATGTGCTGCGCGCAGAAGAGTGCGCAGGATCCGGCTGAGAAGAGCAGTGATCTTTGCCAGAGGTTCAGGTTGGGCGCCCGGCCATGCAGCAGCAGTGAGACGATTGCGCCGCTGGCGAAGAATTGGAACTGCACGAAGCTGTTCACCCAGACCGTTGTCTCGAGATCGGCTCCTCTCCGGCATTCAAACGCAAGTGCCCCATAAGCGACGACGAGCGGAAGCAGGGCGAACGAGACCGACTTCATGCGGCTTAATCGCATCCGGATCGACGGCCAGAGAACATAGAACTGCTCTTCGATGGAGATGCTCCAGAGCGGCAGGGAAAGCGAGCCGATAAAGTTGTGATGGGCCACGAACCAATTGCCAGCGAGCAAAAAAAATGCCGCTAAGCGAGCAAAACTGAAGGCACCCGGTCGGGTGAAATGCAGATGTGCGAAATCTACAAGTAAAGCCGCGAAATAGAGTGGCCAGATGCGCAGGATGCGCCGGATATAGAAGGCGCGCAGCTGTACGGTGCCCGTACTTTCTTTTTCG
The DNA here is from genome assembly GCA_965276885.1 of Granulicella sp. Lineage (GTDB taxonomy): Bacteria > Acidobacteriota > Terriglobia > Terriglobales > Acidobacteriaceae > Granulicella. The sequence continues at coordinate 2,250,327 of OZ255702.1, forward strand.
CGGGTCAGAAGCTCCGTGATGAGGAACGCACTGAGGAAGAAGAATACGCAGACCCCAAAAGCCCCTGCGACGCAGGCATCTCCCAGCCAGCCGGTCTGGAAGGGTGCTGCATGATGCAAGAACACCAGCAGAAACGCGAAGCAGCGCAGGGCGTCGAGCTCGGGCCGGTAGAAACGAGGATGTTTACTCAACGATCGAAACTCCGGATCTTCCCCGGGGACCAGAGCAGCCTCCGCCTCAGCTGCATCTTACCATTGGTCCGCCGCGGAGCTACTTTGCGAAGACGCGGAGCTACTTTGCGGAGAAAGGATGGCCGGATCTGAGCATGAACTGGGTGGCGGTACAGGCGATTGCGAATGCCGCACTGGTGCTGACCAGCGCGGGTGCGATCGCGTATGCCGGCCTGCAGCTTCGCCATGAGCGGGAGTATCGCTCGGTTACGAATCTGGAAAAGCAGCTGAGTTTTTTTCTCAGCGATGCCTTTGTGGCGTCGCGGCGCCGTCTGGCCGAATCCCGTATTGAGGGCGATGCCCTGGTGCCCTGGTCGATGGATGATCCGCCGATCGCCGCGTTTGAGGTGCTGGACTTCTATGAGCATTTGGGGCTGCTGGTAAAAAAGGGACACCTTGATTTATCCGATGTTTGGCATACGTTTTATGAGTGGGCGCAGCCGGTGTATGTGGACCTGCAAACGATGCTGGAAGATCCTGAAAGCGCGTTCTGCGATCAGTACAGCGACCTTCGCGGGCTGATGCGGCAGATGGATGATATTCAACTCAAGCGCATGCACGCGCTTCAAGCCAACCATTGGGCGTTGTGGACGCCGGAGCGCATTCTGGACTACTACCAGTATGAGCTCGAAAGCGGGCGGCTGGGCTCGCGCATACGGCGAGTGAAACGCAAGGCTCCCAAAGAAACGCCGACGCTGCTGGACGCGGAAGGCAAGGAGATGGAAAGTGCCGGAAGGGAATGAGGTTCACCGCTGGGCCGAGCGTCACAACGCGGCGTTTGCGGGAAGGAAGCTGAATGTGCTCCCGGGGCCGAACCACCGCTTCAGCGATGCGCATCGGGTGGATGGCAAGAAGCTGAAGGAGGTGCATGCGGTCGGCAAGCATCTCGGCTATGAGTTTGGGGATGATTTAATCCTCCACGTGCATCTGGGGCGCTTCGGCGATTGGACGGAGGGCTGCGGTCCTTTGCCCGAGCCCAAGGGCGCGCTGCGGGCGATTTTGCAACGTGCGGGAACGGGCAAGGCGGCTCGCAGCGTGAAAGGGCATCCGCACAATTTGCGCTGCCAGCATGATGACGGCACGCAGCCGTTTCCGCCCGACGATGTGGAGTGGTGCGAACTGCGTGGCCCCACGGATTGCAGCGTCTTCGACCGTGCGAAGTGGGAGGCACTGCTGGACCGGCTGGGGCCTGATCCGCTGGGCGAAGACGCGCAGGGGCACGACGATCCGCAGCTCGCGTATGACAAGATCCTTGCGGCGAAGAAGCCGATCGCCGAGCTGTTGATGGACCAGGCGATTCTGTCAGGCGTGGGCAATATCTATCGCGCGGAGATCCTGTTTCGGCACCGTGTGAATCCGTTTACGCCCGGCAGTGCGATGGATCCCAAGGTGCTGAAGGCGATATGGAAGGATCTGATTCCGCTGCTGAAGGCGGGCATGGTGGACCGGCGGATCGTGTGCACAAGGCGCGCGGACCGGCCGAGCAAGAAAGAACCCGCGTTGCGTGGCGAAGAGCATTATGTGTATCGGCGGCATGGCAAGCCGTGCTTCGTCTGCGGAGAACGCATTCTGCATCGTGATATTGCCGGGCGGACACTTTATTGGTGTCCGGTGGACCAGGCGACGACGGAGGCGGAGAACAAACAGGCGTTCGCGCGCGGGCTGAGCCTGCGCGCGTCACGGGCGGCACTGAAGGCGAAGCGGGCTGGAGTATTGGGCTGAACTGGTTCTCTCTGAAATGCGTTTCTCTAAAATGTGTTTCTCTAAGATGCGTTTCTATGGGATGCGTTTCTATGGGATGCGTCTAACGTTTTCCGCTAAACGTGACGTGATAGGATAAATTATGATTCGGTCGTTTGCCGATAAAGACACAGAGGTGCTGTTCTTTACAGGCAAAAGCCGGAGATTCAGTTCCATCGTAGCGGTGGCGCGGCGCAAGCTGCAGGTTCTCGACAACACCCGCAGGCTGGATGATCTGAATGTGCCCGTGGGCAATTGCCTGGAAAAATTGCAGGGCGACAGGAAGGGTCAGTACAGCATCCGCCTCAACCGGCAGTACCGGATCTGCTTTGTCTGGCTTGAAACCGAACCCCACGATGTAGAAATCGTGGATTACCACTAGGGGAGCCCGTGACCCTGTGCAGAGTAAGAGCGTACCTCCCAAGCCAAGCCATGCTCTTCTCGAAGAGGTGATGAAGGAATGAGAGGCTCCAAGGGAGAACTGCGTATGTCGATACTTCGCGATCCAAACAGACGGCCACCGCCCATGCATCCAGGCGAGATTTTGCGCGACGAGTTCATGAATCCGAATGGCATCTCTGCGCATGCGTTGGCTCTGGCTTTGCGAGTGCCTTCCACGCGCATCTCGGAGATCGTGAACGAACGTCGCGGAATTACTGCCGATACGGCCTACCGTCTTGCCGTGCACTTCGGCACCTCCGCCGACCTCTGGATGAACCTGCAGACCACCTACGAACTGGCCTGCGTAGAGCGCGAGTCTGCATCCCGAATCAAAAAAGAAGTTCAGCGCAGGGTGGCGTAGCTCATGGGACCAACGCAGCAAAAGGATTATTACGGGACGCTAGGCGTCAAAAAGACGGTCACGGCGGATGAGATTCGCAAGGCGTTTCGCAAGCTCGCGCGCAAATACCATCCGGATGTGAATCCCGGGGATAAGAAAGCCGAGGAGAAGTTTAAAGAGATCTCCGAGGCCAACGATGTGCTGAGCGACGAGAAGAAGCGCAAGGTATACGACCAGCTTGGCTTCTACTCGGATTCGATCGATCCGGCCGCGGCGGAGGCGTATGCGCGCGGCGGAGGCGCCGGCAGCAGCAGTGGCTTCGGCGAAGGCAGCGCGGGGAGTGCGGGAGCCGGGCGCGGAGGCGGTGTGCCGTTCGACTTCGGGGGCTTCGACTTTTCAAATTTTTCCAGTGGCGGAAACGCGGGTACGCGCGGCGCGGCGCAAAGCGAGCCCGCGGGCGGCTTTGGTTCCAGCTTCCGCGACATTTTTTCCGGCATGTTCAACGGCGGCCGTCAGCCCCGTGGACCGCAGCCGGGTACCGACCTCGAATACCAGGTGGAAATTGATTTCTGGACCGCGATTCGCGGCGGCGTGACGCGGCTGGAGATCCAGCGCCAGGAGCAGTGCACCACCTGTCGCGGCACCGGTACGGTCGGCAAGCCGATGGAGTGTCCCGAGTGCCACGGCTCCGGCAAGGTGACGCAGACGGCAGGGCGCATGAAGTTCGACACCCAGTGCCCCCGCTGCGGCGGCGCGGGCAAGGTGCAGAGCGCCTGCCCCACCTGCAACGGGGCTGGGGTGCTGACGCGGCGCGAGCCTCTGGAGTTTCGCATCAAGCCGGGTACGCGCGATGCGCAGCGCATTCGCTTGGCTGGCAAGGGCAACGCCGGCACCGAGGGTGCGCCGGCGGGCGACCTGTACCTGATCATCAAGGTGGAGGCGCACAAGTTGTTCCGCCGCAGCGGCGACGATCTTCACATCACGGTTCCGGTAACGGCGATGGAGGCTGCCCTGGGCGCGCGGATCGACGTGCCGACGATCGATGGCGAGGGCACGCGGCCGGGCCGGGCGCAGCTGAAGATTCCGCCCGGAACGCAGACCGGGCAGAAGCTGCGCATGCGGGAAAAGGGCGCGCCGGTGGCGGCGCGGGAGGGGCAGCGCGGCGATCAGATTGTCGAGGTCAGGATCGTTGTGCCCAAGGTGCAGGATGAGCGTTCCAAGGAGATCCTGCGGGAGCTGCAAAAGCTGAACCCGGAGGATCCGCGGGCGGAGATGCTGGCCGGGGCATGACGGACGATGAGATCTGTGAATATTTGGGGCAAACCTTTGAGTGGGACCGGGTGAAGGCGGCCCGGAATGCGGTGAGTCACGGTGTGCGGTTCACGGAAGCAGCTACCGTGTTGTTCGATCAACAAGCCGATTACTTTACGGACGAAGAACACTCTTTCGGAGAGGAACGTTACACTGTGATTGGTCAATCCGAGCGTCTAAAGAGTTTGTTGGTGGTACACGTTTGGCGGGGGGAACGCATTCGATTGATCAGTGCACGGCGGGCTACGCCAGGTGAAAGGAGACGGTATGAAGCTGAGTTCGGTTGACAGTTACGAGCTGCCTGGGGAGTTGGACTTCTCGAAAATGAAGCGAGTTCCGAATCCGTTTGTTCAGCGCTTTCAGGAACTGAATCTGGTCTCGCTAGATGCGGATGTGAAGGCTGAATTCCCGGATTCTGAGGCTGTAAATACGGCTCTGCGCAGCTTTCTTCAGGCAAAGAAGAGTGAAACTTCAGGCCCTGTAAAGGAAAGTGCATCGGAAGCGGCGTAGGCCGTCACAGGCCGGCAACTCAAGACTTACGTGTGCTACTCCTCGGAAGTGGGCTTGCGAACATGGGGCAGATCTTCTGGGCGGCAAGCTCCAATCCGGCAATACTGCTCGCGAGCTGCGGTCAAACTCCAGTCTTGGTTAGGGTCTCCTCGTATTTCGTCTGCATCGTGATCGTCTTGACCGTCGTCTTCCCAAAAACACACGGGGCAAATCTCATCATTGCCGCAACCATGTAATATCTTGCACAGGCAACACTGGCAGCGGTAGCTCACCATAGGCTCATCGAGCTTGAAATTGTTGATGAAGCTTTTGCCATAGGAGCAGAACAAACGCCGCGCACAGCTTACGCCTTCGGCAGGACGTATTCGTTTGTCATCGCGTTCATCCATTGCAGCGTTTCGGGAAAGACGCCGGCGAAGCGGGCTCCGAGCCAGGCTTGCGGGGTGATGGTGATCTCCGCGCGGCCCTGTGCGACGGCGTGAAAGATGCGGTCAGCGGCGTGCTCGGGAGTGGTGGCGATGCCGGGTGTTTTGGCGCACAGGTCGAACCAGTGGCGCTCGGCCTCGGCGTTCCCGGTGAAGTGCGCGTGATCTTCCCCGCCGGTGCGCATCAGGCCCGGGCAGACGGTGGTGACGCGAACGCCTTTGCCGCGCAGTTCGGCGTGCAGCCCCTCGGAGAAGCCGGTAAGAGCGAACTTTGCGGCCGAGTAGGGCAGCATGTGCGGGACGGCGAATTTTCCGCCGATGGACGAGATATTGACAATCGCGGCGCGCCGCTGCCAACCATGGGCGGGTGATTGCGAAAGCAGCCTTGGCAGGGCCGCCCAGGTGGCGTGAAGGGCGGCGAAGAAGTTCACGCGCATCGTCTGCTCGAACATCCCTGCGGTAAGGGCCTCGATGGGACCGACGTCGATGATGCCGGCGTTGTTGACCAGCACATCGATGCGGCCGAAGCGGGCGAAGGCTTCGGCGATGGTGCGCTGGCACTCGGACGGCTGCGAAAGGTCGGCGGCTACGAGATAAAAGTTCTCGGGGCGAAGATGAGGGTGGCGCCGCAGCAAGGTGTTCTGCGCCCCTATCAGTTCGTCGAAGCTGCGCGCGGCGAGTACGAGGTTGACGGGCCGCTCCGCGAAGCGCGAGGCGATCGCGAGGCCCAGGCCGCGCGAGCCGCCCGTGACGAGCACTACGGCATCCTCGGGCGGCGGCATCGTGAGCAGGAGACGGGGCACGGTGATGAGCGCGGCGGTCGCGCCGAGGGCGGCGGTGACGACGGCGAGGGTGCTTAGTTTTGAATGGCATTTTGAACGGCGCATGGGCAGTTGGATGCACTTGCCTCTGGCGAGGCTGAGTGGAGCGCGGTATGCTCATTGCCATAGGGACAAAGCGCAAGGCTTAACGGCAACGAGACGCAAGGTTTAGGGAAGGTCTGATCAACAAACGTACCTCAGCGGCTAAAGCCGCGATGCTGTTACTGGATTTGCGGCGGGACTAAAAGTCCCGCCCCTTCAAGACAGGCACTGATTCAGGGAATCCTTAGATGGCGACCAGACGCAAGGCTTAGATGGCAACGAGACGCAAGGCTTAATGGCGACAAGACGCAAGGCTTAAATGGCGACAAGACGCAAGGCTTAAATGGCGACAAGACGCAAATCGAAGGGCGCGTACATGATCTCCTCGGTTGCGGAGATGTACGACATCCATCCTCAGACCTTGCGGTTGTATGAGCGGGAAGGGCTGCTGCGGCCGTCGCGTTCGGAGGGCAACACGCGCCTTTACACGGACGAAGATCTGGAGCGGCTGGAGTTTATCCTGAATCTGGCGCGCGATCTGGGCGTGAACATCGCCGGCATCGCCATCGTGCTGCAAATGCGCGAGCGCATGGAGGAGATGAACCGCCAGATGCAGGGGTTCGTGGAATATGTACGGACAGAGATGCTGACGCGCATGCAGCAGGCGCAGAACCAGCCATCGGCGGGTCTGGTGTCGCTGCGCCGGCCGGTGGTGATGCCCACGCGTGAGGGAAGCCCGGCTGCGAAGGGCAAGCCGCGGACACGCTGAAGCACTTTCGTGCTGGACGGAACAGCAGATTCCCTCCGGGAATGACAGAAGGAAAAGCAACAGCACTGTGTTCTACACTGCAATGGAGCCTTTTGCCCTCGTGGGCGCCGATTCGCTGATGCCATTGTTTCGACGAGCCGTATTTTCAGTCGCCCTGCTGGGCACCGTGACCTCCACCATTTACTGCGGCATGGTCGTTGTGGCTGCTGTGCGTTTTGGCTTGCGCCGCCGCCGCGAGCAGCGGCAGCCAGCTACCTATCTGCCGCCGGTCAGTGTGTTGAAGCCGCTGCATGGAACCGAGCCGGGCATCGAGCGCAACCTGGAGACGTTTTTCGAGCAGGACTACCCTGATTTCGAGCTGCTCTTTTGCGCGCGCTATGACGACGACGCCGGACTGCAGCTGGCGCGGCGTGTGGGCGAGCGGTACCCGCACGTAAAAGCCGGGTACTTCACCTGCGGCGATCCGATCCCACGCTTCCATAATGCCAAGGTCTTTTCGCTGGCCAAGCTCGATACCGTCGCGAAGAATGATGAGTACATCACCAGCGACGCGGATGTGCGCGTAACGCCGGACTATCTGCGGCGCATGGTGCAGTACCTGCGCGACCCGCAGGTGGGGCTGGCCTCTTGTGTGTACCTGGGCACGGCGCATCCGGGAGCCGGGCTGAGCTCGCGGTTGGACGCTGTGGGCAAAAGCGTCGAAATGACCTCCGGCGTACTGGTGGCGGACCTGATCGAGGGCACGAAATTTGCGTTGGGCGCGACCATGGCGGTGCGGCGGGAGAGCTTCCAGCAGGTGGGTGGCTTCGGCGAACTGGGGCAGTTTTATGCCGATGATTTTGTGTTGGGAAATCGCCTGGCGGAGCAGGGCACGGGCGTGTTGCTGGCCACGCATGTGATCCGGCTGATGGTGCAGGATTCACCGTTCCCGCTGAGTTACCGCAACCAGCTGCGCTGGATGCAGAGTACGCGGCGGTCGCGGCCGTGGGGGCATCTTGGCAGCGGGCTGACGTTCTCCGTTGCATATGGACTGCTGGGCCTTACCTGGGGAGCGCTGAGCGGGCAGTTAGGGTTGGGTCTGTTGTGGCTGCTGGCCACCGCCGTGAACCGCTGGGTGCAGGCGGCGACCATCCTGCTGGTGATGGGTGAATCCGGTTGGGAGGGGGGTGCGTTGTTGTATCCGCTGCGCGACCTGCTGGGCAGCGTACTGTGGGTGAACAGCTACCTTGGCGAGAGATTTTATTACCGCGGCAAGGTGTACAAGCTGAAAGAGGGCGGCGTTGTGGAAGGGCCGGAGGATGCGCTGCACGGATTGATTTAAGCAACCCGCTATGAGTTGGTTTTTGGGAGGGAGCAGCGGCCTTCAGGCCGCTGAATCATTACGCGGCAGAACAGGGCTTTAGCCCCGGGCCTTTAGGGCGCGCGGCAAGGAGAGCCCAGCCCTTAAAGGGCAGGTTAAATTGGCTGCTCATTCCGTGGGCTAAAGCCCACGGCTTCCTCCAAAAGCGGCCCGCGGCTCCCTCCGAGAGGCCCACGGCTCCCCTCCAGGAGAGCTGATACTCCGGTGAGGATGAACGCCCTCGTGAAGGTGGTACACCCGCTTCGTTCAAGCACGCCTTAACGGTTCGACAAGACTGTTTTTCCGCCTTGCTCTGCGATGACCTTGACATGTGCGAAACGGCGGAGGTCGGCTTCGCGTTGTTCCGGATGGTAGGTCAGCAGAAACACCCGTTGCGAACCTGACCACAGACGGTCGAGCCCTGTGTCATCCAGAAAAATATGCGGCGCATCGGGCCAGAAGCTGCCGAACCACGGGCCGTTGACGCGGCCATTCACCAGGAGCACGGGCTGCCCGGTGTAGAAGAGCAGGGTGGAACCCGAGGTGAGTTCGCCGTCGATGGCGATGATGTTTCCGGGCCGGCGCTGCGCGTTGATGGCCTCGGCCAGACCCTCTGAGCCGAGGATAGGGTAGAAGCGCACCAGGCCCTCATGGGCTCCCAGCAGAACGAGCGTCATCGCAGCGGCGATGAGCAGATTGGCTGCAAAAGAACGTCCATGGCGGCGCAGCAGATGGGACACCGGACCGAGCAGCAGCATACCCAACGCAACGGCGATCAAGGGCCCGCGGAACAGCCCCATGGCCCTGCCGGTCAGATCGAAGACATGGCCGAGTGAAAGATTGTAAAGATCAGGGTTGGAGCTGAGCAGGGAGCTAAGCGTTGCGCCCGGTCGCGGCTTGGGAGCGGTGACAGCGAAGTAGGCGCAAACGCCGAAGAAAAGGATGCCGAGCGGCACAAGGAACCAACGAGATCCCGCGAGCGCTTGCGCCTGCGCCTGGGTGGCTGACGCGCTCTCCGGAGCTTTGGCCGTTGTGACCTTGCGATCGGCCGTTGCGAGCAAACCGCCGACCAGCAGCGCGAGTGCGGGTAACGCCGGGAGGTGGTAGTACTCCTGCCGCGAGGACAGCGTAAAAAAGCCGAGGATGAGGCCTGCCCACAGCAGCAACGAACGGGTGGCCTCGGTGCGGCGGTCGTTTGTCAGCGCGTGCTGCCAAAGCTGCGCAGGGCTGCCCGCATCGGAGTCGAACAGGAGGCTGTTGCGGCGCGGCGCGCGCAGATTGCGGACGGCGTCGAGCACCGCGGCGGGAAGAAACGCGGTCCACGGGATGAGCCACAGCAGCAGCAGCAGCCAGAAGAGCGGCACCGGCACCTGGCCGTAGTCGTGCGGGATGCGCTTCTGCAGAAAGCGCGCAACGTGCTCGTTGTAGAGATAGAACCACGTCCAGCCCGCCTTTGCGGGGAGGCCTACGCCTGCAGGCATGGGCACAGGTGGATTCCGCAGGTCGGCGAGGATGTGCCAGGGTGCGGCGATGGCGAAAAACACAAGCGTCGCGAGTGGAAGATGCAGACGAAGCAGATCGCGCGAACGATGTGTCCAGAGCAGATAGAGCAGAGCAAAGCCGACCGGAAAGACCAAGCCAATGAGGCCCTTCGTGAGCACGTTCAGCGCGGTAACGGCGGCAAAGCCAAGCATCGGCCAGAGCGGGGATTGGCCTTCATCCAAGCGCCCCAACGCGACGAGCAGGCAGTGCACCGCCAGCGTCATCCAGAGCGCAACGAGGATGTCCGGAATATAGAAACGTGTGTAAAGGTAAGGCCCGATGGAGATGCCCGTTGCGAGTGCGGCGTACAGGCCTCCGCGATCGAGCCGGTCCAGCGGCGACGTGCCTGCAAACAGGCGAATGCCCAGCGCATACACCGCGAGGAGCAGAAGCAGTACGCCGAGCGCAAGCGGCAGACGCGCGGCCCAGTCATGCACGCCGAAGACGCGCATGGAACCCGCGGCCATCCAGTACATCAGCGGTGGCTTATCGAAGAAGCGAATGCCGTCGACGGCCGGCGTGACGAAGTCGTGGCGGGCGAGCATCTCGCGCGCGATCTCGGTATAGACGGAGTCCACGTCGTCCAGCAGGCCGGGTGAAAAGAGGCCGCCAAACTGCAGGATGAGCCATGGAAGGAAGATAAGAAGCAGTGAGGAAGCGCGCCAGAGCCGCTTTGGCTGGGTGTGGGGTTGGGGTCGTCCGATGGAGGTCACGTCTACGCTCTATTGTTCGGGACGGGGTACGTCCCTGTCCACCGGGGTAGCTGTTTGTGGGTGGGCAAGTGGCCGATCGGTGAGCAGCATTTTGCCGGAGTTTTGGTAGACAAGTATGGCCCCGGATCCGAGCAGGGATTCGACCTCGGCGCGATGCTCCGGAGGCACGAAGAGCAGCTTGCGCGGGTTGTGGCCCCAACTGGCTGCGAGTTGTTGGGGCGTGAGGAACAGCGGCGACGCATCGGGAAAGGTGCTGCCGAACAGCATGGAGGTGCTGCGGCCATCGACAAGTTCCACATGCCGGCCGAGATAGAAGGGGATGGAGGAGCCGAAGGCCTGGTCGCCGAAGAGCATGACCTCGGTGTTCGGGGCGATCGTTCCGGCCCGTTGCATCTCTTGAATTTTTTGCGCGAAGTCCTGCGAGGAGAGCATGGAGGCAAACCTGTTCAACGCAAGATGCGCGGCGACAAGGAAGACGGTACTTGTAAAGGCAAGCGCGAGGATCGAGGCGGTCGCCCGCGCCCGCAGCCGCAAAAGCAGGCTCACGCCGGGGCCAATCGCGAAGGCTGCGCAGGCGAGGCTGGCAGGCAGGCGGAGCGCGGAAAATGCGGCATCGGTGAGGTCGAAAAAGTGAGACATGGAGAGCGTGTAGTCCCCCACATCGCGATGGGCCAGCAGATCGCCGACGTTCGGCGCGGCGGCCAAATGGCGGCTGCTCCAAAGCGCAGCGGCGAGCGCGACGGCGACGATCCAGCCGAAGCCGGCGAGCGCCCAATGACTGATCAGCAGGAGGCGGCGTACGTGGATTTGCTGCGGCGTAGAGGCTTCCTGCTCCCCGTAACGCAGCGCAGCGGCCGCGAGCAGAAGCAAGGGTAGATAGACCGGAAAGGTGTAGTACTCCTGATTGGTGGAGATGCTGAAAAACACCAGCACCAGAGCGGAGAAGATCAGCAGCAGGGGAACCGAGCGGCCGGCAAAGGAGCGCGTGGCAGGGTTTCGTCCCGGCATCCACTGCGTGCGTTTTTGCCAGGCGATCAGTGCAATGACGGGCAGAAAGAATGACCACGGAAACAGCCAGACCAAATGCAGCGACCAGTAGAGTGCCGCAGGCAGCTTGTTGTAGTCCGGCGGGGAGCGGCGGCCGAGGAAGCGCAATACGTGCTCGTTGATGAAGTAGAACCAGAAGAAGCCGTGGCCGTCGGCTCCGCCGCGATTGCGCAGCCCCGCGAGGATGTGCCAGGGGGCTGCCACGGCTAAGAACAGCATCGTCCCGCGCAAGGGGGTGAGTCGGCGCCAGTGGCGCCACTCGCCGGCAAGAGGCAGGTAGAGCGCAAACGTCCCTAAGATGAAGGCGATCGCCACCAGCCCCTTGGTCAGCACGGCTGCCGCAAGCGCGATCCATGCGAACAGAGCCCAGCGGCGACCTGCCGCATCGTCGCGCTCCAGCGCTCGCAGAGCCGCATAAAGGATGAATGCGAGGCACAGTGAGAGCAGGGCATCGGGAATGAAGACGCGTGTGAAGAGGAAGACGCCGGTGGAGGTGAGCAGAAAGAGCGCGGCGTAGAAGCCGACTGTATTCCCCTCGACCGGAGCAAATTCTTGCATCTCGTTGTCTGAACTTCGAGAGCCCGACTCTGCCGTTATTGCGCCGAAGGCCCGTCTGCCCCAGTGAAAGGCAAGCAGCGCCAAACCCAGCACCGTCAGCGCGAGCGGCAGGTGTACGGCGAAGCTGTTATCTCCGAACAGGCGCAGGCATATCGCGGCCATCCAGTATGGGAGCGGAGGTTTTTCAAGATACCGTATCCCGTCCACGTGCAGCGTGACCCAATCGCCGGTGCGCAGCATGGCCTGCGCGGCCTGCGCGTGGGTGGCGTCGGCGTCGTCCAGCAGGGGAGGAGAAAAGAGCGACGCCCCGTAGATCAATGCCCAGAGAAAAACGAGCAGGAAGATCGCCCACTTATGGAGGAGCGATCCATGTTCGGTGCCTTGATCGTGGGTGATGGAGGTGCGATAGAAGCGAAACGGCATAGATGCGGCGCTGCCTCCAGAGTAGCAACCTCCGCAGTGGACGAGCTTTCCACCGCGGTTGGCGGTTGGGCAAGAGGCTGGGATGTATCTTGATCGTGGCGGACACGCAACTCAGGAGAATCCCAAGGCCAAGCAGTTCTCCTGAGGGTGTACAGCGAAGGGAAAGACGTTCGCGCCAGTTTCCTTCAAGAAACTGGCATTCGCTCATGCTTCTAACGGCACAGTATCTGGAGAACTGCTTTCATGCCCACCTTCGCGGCGATCGACATTGGTTCCAACTCCTGCCGTCTGGCCATCGCCTCCGTGGTGCAGCACGAGATTTGTACCTTGCATGAAGACCGCGAGGTAACGCGGCTGGGCGAAAGCGTGTTTGAGGCGGGCGTGATCTCGCCCGAGTCCATGGACAGCACCATCAAGGCGCTGAAGCGCTTTCACAAGGCGGTGCAGGCGCATGTGGTGGATAAAGTCCGCGTGGTGGCCACCAGCGCAACGCGCGATGCCCTGAACGCCGAGGCCTTCCGCACCTGGGTGAAGTCCGCAACGGGGTGGTCGCTGGAGGTCATCAGCGGTTTGGAAGAGGGCCGGCTGATTCACCTCGGCGTGATGACGCATGAGCCCGATGCCCGCAAGCGCTGCCTGCTGATCGATCTGGGCGGCGGCTCCTGCGAGATCACGCTGTCCTCCGGCGGACGCATTCAGGAGATGGTCAGCCTGCCGCTGGGGGCGGTGCGTCTGCAGCAGGAGTTTCTGCGCACGGATCCTCCTTCGAAGGGGGATATCGGCCGGCTGCGGCAGTTTATCGATCGTGAATTGAACCGCGCGGAACGCAAGCTGGGTCAACCCAAGGTGGATCTGGTGCTGGCGACCTCGGGAACCGCCGCGGCGCTGGCTGAGGCTGCGAACGCTCTCCCGGCGGAAGGCTCGGTGGAGAAGCACAGCTCCAAGGCAACGCGTGACAAACGCTCCGTCAATGCGCCCGCTCCGTTGCAGGCGGATACGGCATCCGTACGACGGCTGGCCGATCGCCTGGTGAAGATGAGCAATACGCAGCGCGCGGCGGTCAAAGGCATTGGGCCGCGGCGATCGGAGATCATCGTAGGCGGCGCGCAGGTGTATGCCTCGCTGCTGGAGCGAACCGGGCTGGGCGGCTTCCGCTACTCGCCCCTGGGGCTGCGCGATGGCGTGCTGGCGCAGATGCTGGCGGACACGGATACCCGCGCCAGCGTGCACAAGACGATGGAGTCCGAGCGCTGGCAGGGCGTGGTCGAGGTATGCAAGCGATATGGTGTGGATCCGGAGAAGGCCGAGCCCGTGCGCAAGCAGGCCGAGGTGCTCTTCGATGGCTTGCAGCGGGCGCACGAGCTGCCGTTGGAGTACAGGTTGTGGATTGCCGCCGCGGCTATGATGCGGGAGGTGGGCAAGTACATGAACCACCAGGGACATCACCGGCACACGCAGTACATCATTGCGAACTCTGAGATCTTCGGCTTTTCGCCGGCGCAGCGGACGATCGTGGCGGCCATCAGCCGCTATCTCGGCAAGAGCCGGCCGGAGCCGATGGATCGCACCATGCGCGCCCTGCCGATGGAGGAGCACTCGCCGGTGAAGCGCGCGGTGGTGCTGCTGCGGCTGGCGCAGGCGCTGCACGGAGAGCGCACGGGGCCGCCGCTGCGGGTACGAACGCTGGTGTATCCCAAGCGTGTGGTGCTGCAGATGCAGCCGCCCGCCCGTGGCAGCGCCGAACTGGAGCTGTGGTCGCTGCGCAAGGAGGCCGCTTACTTCCGCGAGGTCTTGCGCCGCGAGCTCTTTGTGGACGTGGCATAAAGCGCACGCACCACGCGCGGATCAAGCAAGCCCTGCAGAGTAGCGGGTCCGCGCTCGATCGACACCCGCGCCAGCGACCCTTTGCGCAGTCGCAGGCGGCCCGCGGAGGTTGGTTCCCCGGCGACGATAGCGGGGCTGATTAACTGGCCGAGAAAGTAGGTCAGGGTGGGATTGTGGCCCACCATCAGCACATTTTCGTAGCTGCGGCATTCGTGAATTAGGCGCTGAAACTGAGGGTAAGTCGCATCCGGCTGCAGGGCTTCAGCGTGCAGGATCTTGGCCTCGTAGCCGGTCTCCGTGCCGATCAACTGGGCTGTCTGCAGGCAGCGCTTCAAGGGGCTGGAGACGATCAGGTCGAAGTTGATCTTCAACGCATTCAGGACATGCGCGAGATAAAAACAGTGCTGCTTGCCTTCCTTGTCCAGGGGCCGTTTTACATCGATTTTGGGGTTGGCGCGCCGTGTGCCCGCACTGGCATGGCGAAGGATGTACAGGTTCAGCCGATTGCGATTGGGATGCTCCAACCGCACGGAAGATGTACGGGTCTCCGGCGCCGCGGATGAAAACACAGCGGGGTCCGGGGCCAGCAGGGAAGGGGCGGCCGGCTCCGGGTTGGGCTGGGCATCGGCGCCCTGTTTCTCCGGCTCCGGCACGGTTTGGCGCAGCGGTTGGGAAGCGCTCGTCTCCTCACCTTTTTTGCGCGAAGCAGGTTCTTTGCCCGAAGCAGGAGCGGAGCTTTTTGAGCTATTACCATGGCTAATCACCATAAGATCGATGTCAGATCAGGCTCTGCCGTTGCGTCGCCGGCGCGTTAGAGGAAGGGAAGTCCGGAACACGCTCCCACATCTCTGAGTACAAAAAGCCGCCCATCCGCTCCACACGCTGCAGCCGCATGAAACCAGCGGCTTCGAGCGCGGCCGCGTGGTCTGGCAGCCGGTCGGTGCGCAGGCCGGTGAGAATCCGAAAGCCAAAATAAAGAAGGCGAATGTAGATGCGGGCAGCCCGGGCTCGCAGCCAGCCATGGGGCAGGCCGAACTCGGAGATCACCCACCGGGCGCGCGCGCTCACCTGCCGGGCAAGCCGCGCAGCCAGTGCCTCGACCTCTCCCTGGGTCAGGCAGTCGAGCAGAAAGTGCGTTGCGATCAGATCGCAGTGGGGGTGCGCGACGGCAGCTAGAACCGAGGCGTGTTCGAGCGTAAGCCGGCCGGCAACGCCATCGCGGGCGCATCGGGCGTGGGTCAGGCGCAGCATGACCGCGCTGCTGTCCACGGCGTATACGTGCGCGGCGGCCGCTTTCCGTAACAGAGCCCTCGCGAAGCGGCCATCCCCATCACCCAACAGCAACGCGTGGTGCACATCGTTGAGTTCGGGCAGAAATTCTTCGCGTGTGCGCTTCAGCAGCGGCCCAAGAGCCAGGTATTCCGCCCAGCAATAGATGCGAGCTACGATGTCGAAGTTCGCGGCAGAAGGTACCAGGCCGGGGGCATTCTCCTGCGCGGAGCGAGCCGATGCTTCACCATTCATTTGGCGCCAAGCAGCGCAAGCAGCAACGGAGCCAGGGGCGTCAGGAGAGCGACGTCCGCGAGTGCCCGGAGCTGCAGAGGAGGGAAGCTGCGGCGCGAGGCGTGCAAAGCAAGCAGGAGCCCGATGCTCCCGGCACATGCTACCGGAACGGCGAGTGTGTGCGCCAGGTGGGGCGAAGCCAGCGTCAGCACCGGCAGCCGCAAGGAAGCCAGCAGGGCAACGATCAACGCAACGCTGAAGCCCAGCCAAGCCAGGGGCAGCAGGAACTTCACGGCGAAGCGCGTGGTGAGGTGGGCCCGGCTCCGGTCGTGCGGATGCTCCCAGGCATACAGGAACAGGCAGTTCAAGGTGCACACAGCGGCGAAGAGCAGCGCGCCGGGGAGAAGTGCGAGGCGCAGCGCAGGGGCGCGCGCGACCGTGGGGATCAAGACGGCCGCTGGAAAGAACACACCGACAGCGATCTCTTTCGGCAGCCGCCGAGTGGCAGGAAAAAATTCGGGCCGGGCATGCACCAGGAGCAGCCAACCGGCGAGCAGAGCGGCCAGCAGGGCGTACAGATGCAGCACAGGAGCCGCCAGCAGATGCAACAGCACAGCCAGCGGAATCGCCATCGCCGCCAGACACGGCAGAAAGCGGCGGCGAAAACGGGAGTGGAAACGGTGACGCTCCTCGATATCGAGCGCAGGGAAGCCGTCCGCCAAGGTGCGCGCGTCGAGCAGGCGGTCGGCCGCATACAGCATCCACACAGCAACAAACATCGCCAGGGGATCCGCAAGGGAGAGGCGCACCCCGGCACTCCAGGCGGCAAAGACCGTCCACAGGGCGGCTACGCTCGGCGCATCGAGGGAGAGCAGATGCCAGAGCGTCAGCGGCGATCGCCAATGCGACTCCGGCTCACGCCCGGCCCGGCTCGAAACGAGATGCAGGCCCGCCGAGCCGGAGGCAGCGCGCTTTCGTGCTGGAGCCGCCATGAGTACCTTCCCCTGGAATTGTACGATTAACCTGGGATCGTGTGTGATTGGGCGCACCGTCAGGCCGCGACCGTACAGTGTGCAGATAAACGGAGCCGATTTTAGAGAGTGTCTGTGAAAATCACGATCATCGTACGAAGTGCATCATCCTTCCAGATGCATATGGAGAACGATGCGGAGGGAGCGTGTGGCTTCAGCCCCACGATCAGACACGGCCTAGCGCTCGTGCAGGGTTGTGGGTTCGTACCCGGAAGGCTTCTCCGAGGTGCGCACCGTCAGCGGGTGCGTCAAACGAAAACGCACCAGACTTTCGGGCGCGATGGCGACTTGCTGGCCGCGCGTAACGCCCTGCAGCACCGTTCCACCACCACCACCCGCTAACGCGCCGATGCCTGCGCCCTTGCCGCCGCCGAAGATGCCGCCGAGCACGGCGCCGATCGCGGCCCCGCCGCCTATCTTTTCGGCAGAGTTTTTGCCGCGGTTCTTGCCTTCCACGGTGTAGGCGTCCGTGCTGATCGGAAGCAGGGTGCCGTGGCGCCGGACCGCGGTGAGTTCGATGCTCAACTCGGAATGGCCTTTGTAGTGGCCTGCGTCCTTGGCCACGACCACGCGCCCGCTGACCGCCGAGCCGGCCGGGAGGATGACCATGCCGTCATGCACGACCTCGTATCTCACAACGCCGTTGAAGGGCTCGCCATCCGCCGCCGTCTGGCTGCTGAGGGCCTCGGTAATCCGCACGGTGATAGCGGAACCGGCGGGTGCGGTGATATCCCGCATAACGGGTACGGGCGGCGGTGCGGGTGCTGGCGTGTTCGCCGCGGGGGGCGGCAGGGGCTGGCCCTGCGCAAGCTCCTGCCGCTCCTGCGCCGTGGTTTGGCGCGGCTGCGTGGGCGCCTCGGGCGAAGTCACCGTCGGGGCAACCTGGATGCCTGCAACCTGGAGGCTGTTGACCACCTGCTTGACGCCCTTCACCCGTGCCGCGTCCTGAGCCGCCACGCTGCTGGCCGTATCGTCGCTGACGTTGCCGGTCAGCGTCACCACGCCCTTTTGCACGGCCACCTGCACCGGTTGCTGGCTGATGGAGGGATCCCCGGCGAGCTTGCTATGGACATTGCCGGCCAGCGTGGTGTCATCCACGGGGTGCTGACATCCGGTCAGCACGAGGGACAAGCCGGCCGAGAGGAGAACGGTGCGTTGACGTGAAAGCGAAGAAGAGATGTTCATGAGGAAGTGGGCTCGCATGGAAGACTGGAGTGGAAGACGATCGGGTGCGGCGGTGCAAAAACTTGGATGCAGGGATTCGCGCAGCCGCTGGCTACGGAATCAGGCATTGGCCCAAAGGGTTTCTCGAGAGCAAGAGACGCGCGGGCGAACTTGGGGAGACGGAACAACCGTGCCAAACTCCTTCGCATCATTCACACTGTAAAGGTGCTGCCCCTAGAGGCATGCCCATTTTTATCTTCAGGGATCAGGTGAGCGCACATGGCAAGCAATGACGAAGGATCGAGCAGCTTTGGATGGTTTCTGGCAGGGCTGGGGATCGGAGCGCTGGTGGGCGTTCTGTATGCACCCAAGGCCGGACGCGAAACCCGTGACGAGATCGTAGCCGGCGCTCTGGATGCGCGCGATAAAGCCAATCAGCTCTACAGCCAAGGCAAGGATCAGGCGACCCAGTATGTGCAGCAGGGCAAAGAACAGGCTGGCCAGGCGTTGCAGCAGGGCAAGGAAGTCGCCTCGCAGTACGTGGACAAGGGTAAGGATGCGCTCGACAAGGGCCGCACACAATGGACCGAGTACGTCGAAAAGGGTAAAGGCCTGGTGCAAAACCAGAGCGAAGCCGTGCAGGCCGCGGTCGATGCCGGCAAAGAAGCCTATGTCGCCAAGACCAATGAGGCCCCATCGACCGCTTCTTAGGCGGGTGCAGTTGAACCAGGGAGCGTGTTCCGGGCCGGTGCTTTGTTCACCGGCCCTTTTCCCATGAAGACACCGGCGTCCGCAGCCCCAAAATGCCCGGCGAGACCGCCAATCAAGGAGTACCGATGCAAGCCCTTTCAGCGGTAGCGATGTTTTTCCAGGACGACACGAGCCTGGCGCATGACGTTCACTCCCTGATGATCGCGGAGTGGATCATCGCGGTCTGCATTCTTCTCGTAATCATCGCGCTTGCTGTCGCCGCGATCGTCATCATGGGCATCGTGCGCAACGTCGAGAAGAAGGTCGATAACGTTACCAAAACCGTACAGACCAAGGCCATGCCCCTGCTGGGACAGGGACAGGATCTGCTGACCAAGGTGCAGGAGATTGTTGCCGATCTGAAGCCGAAGATTGCCAGCGTTTCCACCGATGTTCAGCACATGAGCGGCGTGGTGAAGGAAAAAGTCGATGAGATCGGCGTGGTCGTCTCAAAGGTGTCCGCCCAGGTCGGAGATACCGTAACCAAGGTGACGGCCGAGGTCAGCGAGACGGTCACCAAGGTGAACGGCACCGTCCAGGATGTAAATGGCAAGACGCAGGCGCAGGTGGCGCGCGTGAACGGCATGGTCAGCGAGGCGCTCACCACCACCGAACAGGTGTCACGATCGATTCAGCACGGGATTCGTGTGCCGGTGCAGAAAGTTGCAGGCTGGATTGCGGCGGCTAAAGGGGGAATCGAAACGCTTGCGGTGCGCACCCCGTTTCTGCAGGGAATGATGCCCAAGCCCGCCGCCGCCGCCAAGGCTCAAACCAGCGGGAATGCCGAGCCGGGTGGGCCGCCCTTCGTTCCCGCGCCGGATGCGCCGCGCAGGACGTACTGACACGGATTACGCACAATCGTGCCCGTTTATCATCTGCGATTGGCTTATCTTCTTGGTTTGTCATCCTGAACGAAGTGAAGGGCCTGTTTTTTTCGTAACGTCACGACACCGCAGGCGAACAGCAGGTCCTTCGCTACGCTCAGGATGACAAATTCTTTCTTGTAGGCCTTCAAGCAATTTGCAACAATGTGTCCCTTTTTGTTGCGTGCGCAGCAATGACCTGCTTCACACGATCCAGCCCCCGCCTGCTATCTCATCACCATGATAAAACACCGCGGATTGGCCGGGGGTTACGGCTCGTTGCGGCTGGTCGAACCGGGCTTCGATCTCATCGTGGCCGATGATTCGGAGCGTGGCCAAGGCGGGTTCATGCCGATGCCGCACCTTGATGGCCACGCGAACGGACTCCGTGGGCTCGGCAATGGAGACCCAGTTGAGCTGCTTGGCGCGAAACGTTGTGGTGTAAAGCGCGGCTTCGGGACCGACCTCGATGCGATGCGAATCGGGGTGGATCTTCAGCACATACACGGGCTCCGGGGTACTCAGGCCCAAGCCCTTGCGCTGACCCACGGTGAAGCTGTGAATGCCCTCGTGCGTTCCCATGACGTCTCCCGATGCGGAGACGAGTTCGCCTGCGCTGTCCGGCAGTGCACGGCCCTGTTCCTCAAGATAGGCCCGCAAAAACTGTGAGTAGCTGCCGCCCGGAATAAAGCAGATCTCCTGCGAATCCGGCTTCTGCGCGAGTTCCAGACCCCCCTCCGCGGCCATGGAGCGCACGGCGGGCTTGCACATCTCACCGAGCGGAAAGAGGGTGCGGCTGAGTTGCTCCTGGGTTAGGCCGAAGAGGAAATAGGTCTGATCCTTGGAGCGGTCGGCCGGGCGGGACAGCACCCAGCGGCCGCGATCGGGGTCGTAGCGGTTGCGCGCGTAGTGACCCGTGGCGATGCGGCCGGCGCCGATGCCGCGAGCCGTTTCCAGCAGCTGATCGAACTTGAGATGGTTGTTGCACAGCGTGCAGGGAATCGGTGTGCGGCCGCGCAGGTACTCATCGACAAAGGGCCGCACCACCTCCTCCTCGAAACGCTCCTGCGCATTGACGAGATAGTAGGGAATGCCGAGGTGTTCCGCGACACGGCGGGCGTCGTAGACGTCATCGATGGAACAGCAGCGGCCCTGCACCGTTTCAGGCATGCCCTCGCGCCCGGCGAGACGGCGCTGATTCCACAACTGCAAGGTAAGCCCGATGACAGTATGCCCTTCGGCGTGCAGCATGGCCGCGACGGCAGAGGAATCCACTCCTCCGGACATGGCAACGGCGATGGTGTCGCGCTGGGGCATCACGGGTTACTTCCTGTTTCCTGCTTGCTGCTTTTGCTTTGCTGGTAGGCGAGGCAGGGATCGAACCTGCAACCCCGGACTTAGAAGGTCCGTGCTCTATCCAATTGAGCTACTCGCCCGTAACGCGCCCGCCATGCGCAGGAACCGCGTAAGCGCAAGTGTTCGCGCTAGTCGATTGTAGCGGAGCCGGGCGGCAGGGCGTGATCCCGCTCCCGCAGCAGATGCACCATGGCTTCGAGTGCGGCCTCCCAGCGGCGCATGGCGGTCTCGGGGTCGGCGGCGATGGCGGTGACGTAGAGCGTGGCGCCGAAGCCTTCGAGCGCGCCGCCCGGATGTCTATCCAAGTCGGCGATGGCGGGCCGCAGAACGGCCTCGAAGGCGGCCTCTGCATGTGACAGTTTGCTGGCGCGGCGGACCAGGCGATCAAGACGACCGCTGCTCCTATGCGCGGAGGCGAAGACGGTGCGCTCACGCCACAGAACGTCGATGTAGCTGGCAAAACCGAAGGCTGCGTCCTCGTCGCCGACGTCGAGTTCCAGCCGCAGCGCCTCCAGCTTCTCGCCGCCGTCTTCAGGAGAAAGCGTCCAAACGTCGCACTTGGAGGTGAGAAATGCCGATCCGGGTGCATTCAACGAGTTCAGGGCGCGGCGCAGGGCGGGGTAGTTTTCCGCCTCGGGGAGCTCGGCAATATCGAAGGGCTCGGCCCGCAGATCGATGAAATGTGCGCTGCCTTTGGGGTCGGCCCAAGGGACGACAATCATCGGATCGTCGGCGGCGCACTCGGCCGTCCACTCGGCAAACATCTCTTCAGGTTACAGGGCTGGAGCGTCAGAATACAGGGGCCGGCGCATCAGAATGCAGTGGAGAGCGATCCGTGACATGCCCGAGCACGAAACGCAGCGCGGTGTGCTCCGCCCAGTAGCCATCGTTGCCGTTGGCGGGCTCCGGGGTGGCGAGAAACGCGCAGTGGCCGCCGTGCTCGGTTTCAAGCAGCGTGATCGCCGGATTGGCGGCGATCTTGGCGCGGGTCTCCGCGGCGATGCGAATGAACGGATCGTCACACGCATGGATCAGGAGCGCAGGCACGCGGATCTTGTCGAGCACACGGGCCGAGGAGGCATGGAAGTAGTAGTCATCGGCGCCGTGAAAGCCGGAGTAAAGGGCGGTGATGCGGTCGTCGAAGTCGCGAATGGACGCGATGCCATCACTTTTTTGCGGGTCGAACGCCCGCGGAAACAGAAAGGCCTTTCGACGGAAGCGTTTGAGCAGAGCACGCACGAAGCGGCGCTCATAAAAGCGGTTGGCGGGCAGGTGCAGCGCATCGGCGGAGTCGCCGAGATCCATCGCGGGTGAGACGCCGACGACCGAATGGAGCTGCGGGGGCGCGTCCGCGCCGAGCTCCCCGGCCAGCTTCAGCACCAGGTTGCCGCCCATCGAGTAGCCGATCAGGGCGAAAGATTCCAGGTGCTCCGTGCGCAGAAAGTGCTGCATTACCGCGCCGACGTCGCCGGACATGCCGGAGTGATAGAGCGTCGGTGTCAGCTTTTCCGTGCCGCCGCAGTTGCGCATGTTCATGCGGATCACGTTGCAGCCGGCATGCCAGAGCTTGGTGCTGTTGCCGATGACGTACTGCGAGCGTGAGGAGCCCTCCAGACCGTGCACGAGGAGCACCGTGGGCCGCTGACGGCGCACGGGCAGAGGCTGCCAGTGGCACTCGCACAGGATCTGGCTGGCGATCTGCTCCCCTCGCGCGGGGGCAACCTCGACCAGATGCGCAATCGCTGCGGGCAATGCATTGGGGCGTGGGAGCACGTTGCCGGCGACGGTCTGCAGGTGGCCATTTGTCAGCCAGCGGCGGGGGTGAAAGGGCGAAAAATCTTGGGGCCATGGAGCGGTTGCGGAGGGTTGTGGCGTCATCGGGCTCCGGCCCCGGCTGCGGAAAGGTTGGCCATCTTAGCCGCTTGCTGGAGCATGGCGGTGGCGTTGAGCGCGCCCGTGGGCTCATCCTGATGGCGGAAGAAGACGAAGACCTCGGCTTCTTTCGCGAGAGCCGTAAAGCGCTTGGCAAACTGCTTGAGTTGGGCCGGTTTGTAGCCGCCATCGCGACGCAGGCGATAGCAGCGGAACGGCGCGGTGCCGATGTCCGGCGTGGTGAGGTCGTCGGTGTCGGCGACGCACAGGGCTGCACCGTGCTCGCGGAGCAGGTCATAGATGTCGTCCGCCAGCCAGCTTTCGTGGCGAAATTCGAAGGCGATGCGTGGGGCGTCTGGGCCACGGAAGGCGGGCTGTTCGAGAAACAGCTTCAGGCGGGTATGGCCGGCTTTGAAGTTGGGCGGCAGCTGGAAGAGCAGCGGACCGAGCTTGCCGGCTTGTCGTGCAGGCTCGAGGGCAGCGAGAAAGCGCTCGACCGCGGCGGAACACTCGCGCAGGCGGGCGAAGTGGGTGATGCGCTGCGGCGCTTTGAAGCTGAAACGAAAGCCCGGCGGCGTCGCGGCCAGCCAGCCTTCCAGCTGCGTCTGCGTAGGCAGTGTGCGGAAGGTGTAATTCACCTCAACCGCTGTGAGTTGGGAGGCGTAGAAGTGCAGAAAGGCGCGCGAGGGCACTTCGACCGGATAAAAGCCCGGCTTCCACGTGGGATAGGCCCAGCCGGAGGTGCCGGCAAACAGGTTGTGGGGCGCGGGTGCGAGGTTTAGGGCAGGGGCGGCGATGTACTTGGGTGGACGCGGCACGCTAGCCATACAACGAGGGTCGGTACGAATACAACGCTGCAATCTTCACTGCATTGCGACATGTCAGTGAAGAAGGGGGATGGGGCGGCTAGTGGGTTTCGAACCCACGACATCCGCTGCCACAGAGCGGCGTTCTGCCACTGAACTATAGCCGCCGTACCGAAGAGAATTGTAGCATCCAACAACCTGATTCCGGAAAGGAAGCGATGAGGAGCAAGACTGCAGAACCTGAGATCCTGCCGCCGGGCGTGAGTTCCGAGCGTGCGGAGGGGGGCGGCTTCGACGGGCTGCGGCCGCGGCTGGGCGGAGCGGGCGGAGCGTTTCGAAACGAGAACCTGGACATGTTGTCGCGCCTGCTCGACACCTGGTTTCGGGTGCCGGGGACAAACATCCGCTTCGGCCTCGATGGGATCATTGGCTTTGTGCCGGGGGTGGGCGACTTCCTGGCCGGGGCGGCGAGCTGCATCATCGTGCTGGCGGCGTTCTTCCGCGGGGTGCCGCTGGTGACCGTGGCGCGCATGGTGGCGAACCTCGTTGTGGAGGTGGTTGTCGGCTTTGTGCCCGTGCTTGGGAACCTATTCGACATAGGCTGGCGAGCCAACCGCCGCAACTACGCCTTGCTGGAGCGCAGCCTTACCTATGGGCGCCGCGATACGTGGCGCGATTGGATCTTCATTGTGCTGATCGGCGTCGGGCTGATGAGCTTCGTCATGCTGCCGTTCGTGTTGCTGCTGTGGTTCAGCGGATCGATGCTGCATAGGCTTCATGCGCCGGGCTGGCGGTGAGAGTGGAGTGCGTTAGTTCTCAGTTCACAGTGTTTAGTGGATTTGGTGGTTTGTGGTGGGCCGATGGGATAGCAGCTATAGACATTCCAGTGGCGCGGTCGCACTGACAACTAACAACTAACAACCTCTCGCTTTCTTCCGGGCGGGCTGCGATACCATAGGGGCAGTCGGGGCGTAGCGCAGCCTGGTAGCGCATCTGCTTTGGGAGCAGAGGGCCGGGGGTTCGAATCCCTCCGCCCCGACCATCTTCAGAGTCCCGTCCGGGGTTGACCCCTCCCCCCCGTACTTTGTACCCAAAGTCTTGGATATAAAGACCTTAGGGCATACAGGGTTGGGGTACCCAGACCTCTATGTTACGGGCCTTCGGCCCTCGGTGCCTGGTTTGCGCTTTACCTGGGACTACGCCCCAGGCTGTTATGTTTTGCGCCGTTGGCGCTGGGTACATCTTGGTGTGATTCTGCTCTAAGACCGGACTTTGGGTGCGATGGTGTCTGTCTGCGGCGAGACGGCACTGCGAGTACGGTAGCATCCGTGTCAAGCGCGTTGCCGTTCCCTGAAGCTGGTTTCCAGAAGGTGTGCAGGTGGTCCGAGCAGAACTGCGGGTCTCTCCACTCCGCAGACGATGAAACTGTCCGCTCCGGTCGAGATGACACTGCATAGCTACGCAAAAAATGCTCCAGCTACGCAAAAAATGCTCTAGTAGAGCAGGCTGGCTTGCCGCGCCTTGCGGAAGGCGTCGAGCGCGGGCTGCCAGGCGGCGGCGATCGTGCGCGGATCGTCGCCCCGGGCGAGGCGATCGAGGGTATCGCGGCTGGCAACGAGGCGCATCGCCTTTTCCAGCTGAAATTGTTGGGGGTAGAGCCGGTGCACGGTGCTCAGGAGCTCGAGGCCGAGCTCGGAGGTTTGCAGCGCGGTGCGGCCGGTGAGCAGGACCTGCACGGCGTCGATGGTCTGGCCGTGAAAGGGATAGTGGTTCTTGTCGTCCGCGACCGCAACGGTGGTTGCCTCAAAGCGGACGCCGGGGATCGCCCGGGCATTGAGGGCGGCGGCGACGTCCTGGGCGTGAAACCACGATACGTGGGCAGTGTCTGAGCCTGCGCCGAAGAGTTCAAACGGAGACGGGGTGCCCCGGCCCACCGAGAGATTCGTCAATTCGAGGAAGGCTATGGCGGGATAGAGCGTTTCCGCGGTGCTGGAGCGGAGATTAGGGCTTGGATTGACCCAGGGGAGGCCAGTGTTGTCATAGAAATCGGCGCGTTGCCAGTTCTGCATGGGGACGACGGTGAGGTCTGCGTCAAGTTGTTTGGTGCTGTTGATGTAGCGGGCCAGTTCGCCGAGGGTGAGGCCGTGGCGCAGCGGCAGGGGCATGTAATTGATATAGGCCTCTGTGCCTGGATCGGAGATGGGACCGCCGATTTGTTCGCCGCCGATGGGGTCGGGGCGGTCAAGCACGACGATCTCCAGATCGTGGTGGAAGTCTTTACGCTCGCGCGCGGCCGCATCGAGAAAGTAGCCCATGACGGTCTCGTAGGTGTAGAAGCGGACGCCGGCGTCCTGCAGGTCGATGACCACCGCGTCGAGGTACTGGAGCTGCTCGTGGGAGGGTCGGCGGTCGGCGTCGTGCGCGCCGTAGAGGCCCGTGACGCGGAGGCTGGTGGCGGGGTCGGTCTCGGCGTTCAGGTGCTCGGTGTCCTGCTGGCCGAAGATGCCGTGCTCGGGGGAGAAGAGGGTGGTGAGCTTGGCGCTGGGGATGGCTTTGGTTAGGTCCGTGGCGAGGATGTCTACGGTGCGTCTGCCGTGGCTGTCCATGCCGGTCTGATTGGTGAGCAGACCGAGGCGGAGTTGGTGGTTGTGGCGTTCGGCTGCTTGAGTGAGAGCGGCAAAGCGGGTGGATTCGAGGACGTCGATGCCGGTGAGGGTTTTGGCGACGGAGGGCTGGGCAGGAGCACCCACCTTAGCGCCCGGTGAGCCACCCCAAGGAGCAAAGTGCGCTCCTTGGGGACCCCGGGAAGCTGGGCGCGAAGGTGGGGCACCCGGGGCAGGAGCACCCGGGGCGGGAGCTTCATGGGTAGCGGGAACAAATACAGGGGTCTCTCCACTCCGGCCTGCGGCCTCCGGTCGAGATGACACATCGTCGGCTGTGTACAGGCCCAGCGCCTGGGCGGCGGCGGTCGCGACCTCGCCGCGCAGGTTGGAGATGGGGGCGCCGGGGTGGGGGTGGATGGCGTTGGCGAGGAGAAGAATGTAGGTGTCGGAGCCCGGGTCCATCCAGAGCGAGGTGCCGGTGAAGCCGGTATGGCCGAAGCTGCCGATGGGGAACAGGCGGCCGCGGGGTTTGGAGTAGCCGGAGTCGATGTCCCAGCCGAAGCCGCGCAGGGTTTGGTTTTTAACGGCGGGAAAGTTGGGATCGAGCAGCGGATTTGGGGCTGGGGAACTGCCCATGGCATTTTGCGAACCCGCCTTAGCGCCCGATGCTGCCGGGCGCGAAGACGGGGCACCCGATTGCCCGGCGATGGCGAGTTGGTTGGCTGCATTGGCGACGGCGATCTGGCTGGGGTTGTGGCCGGGCTGCTCGGGGGTGGTCATCAGCTGCAGGGTGGACTGCTTGAGCGGGAAGGGGCCGGTGTTGCGGGTGAGCTTGTCGAGCAGGGCCTGGGCGAAGAGGCTCATGTCGTGCGCGGTGGAGAAGACGCCCGCGTGGCCGGCGACGCCGCCCATGCGCCGGGTGGTGGGGTCGTGCACGGTGCCGCGCAGCAGGTGGTCGAAGTCGGGGTTGGTGGCAGCGGTGCCCTCGTCATCGTGGGCGGTCGGGGCGACGTTCTCGTTGCCGGGGCTCCAGGTGTTCGCGGGGCACTTGACCAGGATGCGTCCCATGCGGGGGTTGTAGGTGGAGACGGTGTCTGCGCCGAGGCGTCCGGCGGGGCCGCAGGTGCGGTCGAACGGATGGTAGGCGGTTTGAATCATGCCCAGCGGCTCAAAGATGTGCTGCCGGGCGTAGTCGTCCAGGCGTTCGCCGCTGAGTTTTTCGACGATGGCGCCGAGCAGGATGAAGTTGATGTCGGAGTAGACCATCTTCGTGCCGGGCGTACCCGCGAGCGGGGTGGTGAGGGCGCGGCGGATGCCTTCCGCCTTGTCGGGCGCGGCTAGTCCCCAGGGGTCCTTCAGGTCTACGTCGGGGGCTTCGCCGGAGAAATGAGTGAGCAGGAGGCGGAGGGTGACCTGGGCGCGCTGGGGGTCGTGGGCCGGGTTGAATGCGGGGAGGTAGCGCTCGACGGGGGCGTCGAAGTCGAGCTTGCCCTGTTCGTAAAGCTGGCCGATGGCGGTGGCGGTGACGATGCACTTGGTGAGCGAGGCCATGTCGAAGACCGTGTCTTCGGTCATGGGCTCGGCGGGGCTAGTTTGGCCCGCTGGTTCGGGACCAAGCAGACCGGGTTCGTTGGGGAGTTTGCGGTTGCCGTAGGCCTGCTCGAAGGCGATTTGTCCGCTGTGACCGATGAGGACGACGGCTCCGGGGAGTTTGTGCTGGGCTATGGCTTCGCTGATGAGGGTGGAGACGAGGGTGAAGTCGGGGGCTCCTTTGGGCTGGTTGACGGACCCCACCCTAGCGCCCGGTGAGCCACCCCAAGGAGCAAAGTGCGCTCCTTGGGGACCCCGGTCAGCTGGGCGCGAGGATGGGGCACCCGAGGGTTGTGGCGCTGCGGGGGGAACAGCAGGTCCCTGCGCTGCGCTGTGGGATGACAATCCAGTAAAAGTAAGAACGAGCATGGCAGTGGTGGCGACGCTTAGGGAACGACGCTGGTTGCGCAGGACCAGGCTGGCGAGGGAGCCGATGGCGAAAGTCATCGCCGCGCCGATGAGGACGTACCAGGTGAAGGCGATCTTTGGAATGGTGAGCGGGCCTAGGTGCACGGGGAAGGATCCTTGCCAGAGCCAGAGGTTGAGG
Source organism: Granulicella sp. (assembly GCA_965276885.1). Taxonomy (GTDB): domain Bacteria; phylum Acidobacteriota; class Terriglobia; order Terriglobales; family Acidobacteriaceae; genus Granulicella. Next base: position 2,278,487 of record OZ255702.1, read on the forward strand.
GCGAAGCCGCAGAGCATGCCGGTGGCGGCGCCGTATTCCGTCGCATACCGGGTCATGGTGCCGAGCAGAAAGACGCCGAGCAGGCAGCCGTAGGCGACGGCGGCGATGGAGAGGCCGATCTCGACGACGTGACCCTTGCCGCCGACGCGGATGGAGTAGACCGCGATGGCGAAGAGGACCAAGGCCCACAGCACGGTGGAGGATTTGGAGATGAGGTTGCGCTCGCGGTCGTCGGCCCCGGGCCGCAGACGGATGTAGAAGTCGACGACGGTGGTGGAGGAGAGGGAGTTGAGCGCGGCGGAGAGGTTGGACATCGCGGCGGCGAGGATGGCGGCGACGAGCAGGCCGGCGATGCCGGCGGGCATCTCGCGGGTGATGAAGGTGGGGAAGATGTAGTCGTTGGTGCGGAAGGCGGCGGCGGCGTGGGGGCCGAGGCGCTGTCCGTAGAAGACCCACAGGCCGGCGCCGATCAGCAGAAAAAACGCGAACTGGAAGAAGATGACCACGCCGGAGCTCAGCAAGGCCAGCTGCGATTCGCGCAGGCTGCGGGCGGCGAGCAGGCGCTGCACCATGAGCTGATCGGTGCCGTGCGAGGCCATGGTGAGGAAGGTGCCGCCGAAGACGCCGGCCCAGAAGGTGTAGGGCTGGCTCCAGAAATGCGGGGTGAGGTTGAGAGCGAAGCTGAGCATGTGGAACTTGTGCGCGGCCGAGGCGGTGTGGATGATGGCGGGCCAGCCTCCCGCGACGTGGTGGCCCAGCGTGAGCAGCGCGACGAGCGTGCCGCCGACGTAGATGGCCATCTGCACGACGTCGGTCCAGATGACGGCCGCCATGCCGCCTTCAAAGGTGTAGAGCAGGGTGAGCGCGGAGATGATGGCGATGGAGAGCACGTCGCCGGTGCCGATGGCGATGCCGACGACGATGGAGACGGCGAAGACCCGCACGCCTTCGGCGGCGGCGCGGGTGAGCAGAAACAGGCCGGCGGTGATCTTGTGCAGGAACGGGCCGAAGCGGCGGTCGATGAGCTGGTAGGCGGTGAGCATCTCGCCGGCGAAGAAGCGCGGCAGAAACAGGCCCGCGACGACGGCACGCCCGAGCAGGTAGCCGAGGACGACCTGCAGAAAGCCGAAGTCTCCCGCGAAGGCGACGCCGGGGATGGAGATGATGGTGAGGGTGGAGGTTTCGGCCGAGACGACGGAGAGCGCGATGGCCCACCAGGGGATGGTGTTGCCGGCGAGGAAGTAGCTCTTGAGGGAGCGTTCCGTTTTGGGCCCCGTGTTTTTTTCGCGAAAATGCAGGCCGAAGAGCGTGATCGCGAGGAGATAGACCGCGATAATCAAAAGGTCCGGTGCACGCAGATGACCGCCGCGGGAAGCGGCGGTTGCAAGAGCCAGAGCCCCAAGCGGAGTGTCCGTACGCGGCAAAGATCTCTCCGTCTCCGTGAGGCCGGCCGCGACGCGCGACGCCGGACGGCTGTGCCATTTATGATAGCGGGCCCGGGGCAGGACAACTCAGGAGAGCAGTACACGATGGGATACTTTCTCGCGCTGGATGCGGGGGGCACCAAGACAGAATGCTGGCTCGGGGACGAAGAACGCGTGCTGGGGCGCGCCTCCGCCGAGACGGTAAAGCTGATGAGCGTTGGGGCACAGGAGGCGACCCATCGCTTGCGTGGGCTTGTAGAAAGTGTCGCGGCGACAGCCGGGGTCTCGCCCGGATCGATCCAGCGCACCTGCATGGGGCTGGCGGGCATATCGAGCGAAGGCGTACGGGTGTGGGCTGAGGTGACGCTGCGTGAGCTCGTGAGCGGAGAGCTGATCATTACGGGAGATGAAGAGATTGCCTTGCATGCCGCGTTCGGCGAGGGGCCGGGCGTGCTGGTGATCGCGGGAACGGGATCGCATGTGGTGGGCCGCTGCGGCAGCGGCGCGCGCATGAACGCCGGAGGCTGGGGGCCGATGCTGGGCGATGAGGGCTCCGGCCACTGGATCGGGCTGGAGGCGATCCGGAGCGCGTTGCGCGCGCGGGATCGCGGCGTGCCGGGATGCCTGTTGCGAGACATCAACTCGTTCTGGGGCGTGGAAAACGTGGGCGGGCTGATCGCGAAGGCCAACCAGCGGCCGAGACCGGATTTTTCGGAGCTGGCGGCCGTGGTCGCGAACTGTTCCGATCAGGGGGACGTGCTTGCCACCAGCGTGTTGGAGCGTGCCGGCCAGGAGCTCGCCGCGCAGGTGAGCATCGTGTTCTCGAAAATGGCGGCGGGTGGATGCCCGGCCGCGGACCTGCGTCGCGTGGCGTTCACGGGAAGCGTGCTCGGCAAGGTTCCGCGGGTGTTGGCGGAGATGCGCACGGCGCTGCAGCGGCTCTACCCTGGCATTGAAGTGGATAGCGAACCGGTGCTGGCGGTCGCGGGTGCACTGGCCCGGGCGCGCAAGGGATAACGACGGCTTCGGTAGTTCCTCACGATCGGCATTTTCCATTTCTCGAAGGTCCAACCCTTAGGGAAGGTCTGATTAGTCTAAACAGGCTGCGGAAAAAAGCCTCCGCGCAGGCGGAAACCGGCACCCAGCGGCTAAAGCCGAATTATGAACAAAGCACTTACGGGTGGCTGAAGCCACCCCCTACCCAAAAGCAGCGTTTTTCCCAGCCTGTAAGATCCCGCCCCTTCAAGACAGACACTTATTCAGAGATTCCTTATAGCTGATTCCCAGAAGGTGTGCAGGTGGTCCGAGCAGAACTGCGGGTCTCTTGTATCAAGGAAGACACCAGCATGTTTCTGTGAAGATGCTGGATGAGGGACTCGCCTGCAGGCGAGTCCCTCAAGCGGCGGCGTGCGCCCGTGGTCTCTCCGGTTTCAGCCGCAGTGGAGCGTTGGGCCGCGCCGCCGTTGGTCACATACAACCGAACAGTCGCTGGACAACTCAGTCGCATGTACAAGACAGGTTAGCGTGGCCCAGATCGCAGGAACAAGGGGGAGGTTTTAGCGTGGCCCAGATCATTTGTGGAGTGGATGTTGCGTCGTCGAGCCTGTATGCCCGCATCGGCGCTGCCGGGGCGGAGGGCGAGTTCGCCAACAGCGCGGAGGGAATCGGTCTTTTGGCCGGTTTTTGCCGCCAACACGGCGTGGAGCTGGTGGTGATGGAGGCCACCGGCGGCTATGAGCGGCTGCCCTTTGGCCTGCTGTGGGCCGAGGGGCTAGCTTCGGCGGTGGTCAACCCGCGCGCGGTGCGCCGCTTCGCCGAGGCCATGGGGGCGCTGGAAAAAACCGACCGGATCGACGCCGGCATGATCGCCGCCTTTGCCGCGGCCCGGGGCGTGGCGCCCACCCCGCTGCCGAACGCTGCCCACCTGAAGCTGCGGGCGCTGGTGACGCGGCTGCAGCAGCTGGTCGCGGTGCAGACGGCACAGCGCAATCAGCGCCGCCTGGTCACCGAGCCGGCGGTGCAGGAGGGCTTCACCGCCCTGCTGGCGTTGGTGGCGAAACAGATCCGTGCGCTGGAGGAGGAGATCGCCGCCCTGATCGCTCAGGACCCGCTGTGGCAGCAGCTGGATGCGGCCTTTCGCTCCATCAAGGGCGTCGCGGATCGCACCGTGGCGCGGCTGGCCGCCGAGCTGCCCGAGATCGGCACCCTGGACGGAAAGGCCATCGCCAAGCTGGTGGGGCTCGCGCCCATGGCCCGCGACAGCGGCAAAAGCCGCGGCCATCGCGGGGTGCGCGGCGGCCGCGCGGGCGTGCGCTCCATCCTGTTCGTCATCGCCGAGCTGGTGCGCCGCCACGAACCCGACTTCACCCGCTTCCACCAGCGCCTCGCGGAGGCCGGAAAACCCAAAAAGGTCATCCGCGTCGCGCTCGCCCACAAGCTGCTGGTCCGGCTCAACGCCAAGGCTCGCGACGTGCGGGCCGCGTGGCCCGCCGCTGCCGCCCCAACCCCCTCATGAACCCCGCCCTTGGCTCTTGACAAACCAGACAGTCGCTCCACTACGCAGACGACGAAACTGTCTGCTCCACTACGCAGACGACGAAACTGTCTGCTCCGGTCGAGATGACACTGTATAGCTATGCGAAAAATGCTTTAGGAATGCGGTGTCACCTTAGTTGTTTGTCATCTTTGTTTGTCATTCCGTAAAGACCTGCTTTTCTTTTAAAAAGGCAAGGACACGGCAGATTCCCTTCGGGGAATGGTCATGGCGCTATGGTAACGCCGTCTGCTACGCCAGCCTGCTCGCGGGAGGGGATTCGCTCGATCCGTCCGGCAAGGGACCGGCCGGCAGGAACCGCGGCGCGCGCTTCCGGTGCGGTCCGCGGCGCCGGCGCGCTCCGCTGGACGAATTTGGGGTCGATTACCGCTTTCGGCGCGTCCAATAGGGAATGAACCAGATCGGTATTTTTCTTCTTGGCCTCGCATGCGCCACCGCAGCCGCTCAGGTGAGCGCTTCAGGACCTTCTCAGCTGGCGTCCAGCTCCGACCTGCCGGATGACCCCAGCGCCATGCTGGGACAGGCGCAACAGAGCAGCGGCGCCGCTGCAAATCACAGCGCGGGCCCGCAGCAGACGAAGCGCATTCTTGGCATTATCCCGAACTTCCGGTCGGTGAGCTCCGACCAGCATCTGCCGGCGCAGACCCCCAAGGAAAAGCTCAAGGTCTCTCTGCAGGATAGCTTCGACTACTCCGCCGTGATCTTTGTAGCCGCCGAATCCGCAGTAGCCTATGCCGACAACTCCGATCCCGAGTTCCATGACGGGTTCGCCGGCTACGGACGCTACTATTGGCACACCTTTTCCGATCAGGCGGATGAGAATATCTGGGTGGAGGGTCTCCTGCCCATCGCGTTTCACCAGGATAATCGCTATTACACCAAGGGGCACGGGAACCCGTTCTACCGGGCGGGATATGCGATCACCCGGGTAGTGGTCACGCGCAACGACGCCGGCAACGAAACGTTTAACAGCTCCGAGGTTCTCGGTGCGGGAACGGCGTCCGCTATTTCTTCGCTCTACTATCCCACCCAAGAGCGTACTTGGACCAAGGTGGGCCAGCGCTGGCTTACCAACGTCCTTATCGACGGCGGCGTATTTGCCTTCAAGGAGTTCTGGCCCGACATCAATAACACGTTCTTCCATCAGAAGGACTGAAGCAAATTACCTGAAGGTGTGCAGCAGCACGAGAAAAGCAGATTCCTTCGCTACGCTACGGGATGACAAACAAAATGCGACAAAGGGACAATGTCGCTTTTCTTTCTGTCATTCCCGAAGGGAATCTGCTGTTCCGCCTGCTGCATACGAATATGTTATTGGCTGTAGGGCCGGGCAAATCTTGTCAGGTCTGGCTCCGAGCTCCTCGATGAAAGCTTCTCGATAAGATCGAGGTCAGGGGTCTGCTCAATCTCTTACCGCCCCAACTCCTCCAGGTACTTTTCTACCTCTAGGGCGGCCATGCAGCCGGAGCCGGCGGCCGTGATGGCCTGCCGGTAGCGGCGGTCCTGGATGTCGCCGCAGGCGTAGACGCCGGGCAGCGGCAGGCCCATGCGGGTTGTAAAGACGTTTCGGTCGGTCTTGATGTAGCCGTCCGTATCGAGGTCGAGCTGGCCCTCGAAGGCCTTAGCGTTGGGATCGTGGCCGATGCCGAGGAACATGAAGCTGACGGGCAGGGTGGAGCGCTCGCCGGTCTTCCTGTCGAAGAGCTTCAGACCCTTGACGTCCTTCTCCTCGACGCCCAGGACCTCTTCGACCAGCGTGTTGTTGCGAAATTCGATCTGCGGGTGCGTCTTGGCGCGTTCCAGCATGATCTTGGAGGCACGGAAGCTCTCGGAGCGATTGATCAGCGTGACTTTGCTGGCAAAACGCGTTAGAAACAGCGCCTCCTCCATGGCGGAATCACCGCCGCCGATCACGGCAATCTCTTTGCCGGAGGCGAAAAAGCCGTCGCAGGTGGCGCAGGAGGAGACGCCGTAGCCGATCAGCGCCTGTTCGGACGGCAGGTTCAGCCAGCGCGCTGACGCTCCCGAGGCGATGATCAGCGTTCTCGTCAGTACCGTCTCGGAGCCGATCTTGAGCTCATACGGGGCCTTGGTGAGATCGATTGAGGACAGGTGGCCCAGGCGCAGCTCGGCGCCGAAGCGGGTGGCCTGTTCCTTCATGTTGTCAATGAGTTGCGGGCCCTGGATGCCCTCCGGCCAACCCGGAAAGTTCTCCACCAGGGTGGTCATCGAGAGCTGGCCGCCGGGCTCGTGGCCCTCCAGTACTAGCGGCTTGAGGTTGGCGCGGGCGGCATAGATGGCCGCCGTGAGTCCGGAGCAGCCGGAGCCGAGGATAACGGTATCGCGAACGGGATTCTGATCAGACATGGCTTGGGTTTGATTGTAACGAGGCAGCCGAGGATGCAGTGGGGCAGGAAGTAGGGAGTAGGGAGTAGGAAGAAGCAGGAAGTAGGAAGTAGGAAGTAGGAAGTAGGAAGTAGGAAGGAAGAAGGAAGAAAAAGAAGGATGACGGCACGGCCTTGATACAGCCGAGGTTGTCCGGGCGTACTGAAGTATGAGTGCTACTCCCTACTCCCTACTTCCTGTCCTTCTGTAGCATCATCGTCGTATGGCAAATCTTGTTCTGGTTTATGGAATGCGGCTGCTGCCAGCCGAGGAGATCGCTGGGGTACAGCCGGCGCCGGTGACCCTCAAGAACGGCAATGAGGCGCAGGTCACGATGCACATTCTGGAGGGCAGCCGCGAGCAGATCGAGGCGCAGCTGAAGCACTCCATCGGAGCCTTCTTCGACTTCTATCCGGAGGTCTGACCCTTCCGCGCGGCAGACCTGTCCGCCGCAAAAATAATGGTTCAAACGAGCGCATCCCCGCGATTTCCTGCAACTAAGGTTGCAGATTCGGCAAGACCGGCGACCTTTCGCTAAAGTTTCTCCGTATTAGGTCGAAACAGTGCATGGAGGCAATGGTTGCCATGCGCTGGACCGGGTTAAGAATCGGCTGCTTGAGTCTGGGATTGCTCTTCGCAGAGCTTGCGGCGTATCCGCTGAACGCACAGGAGCCCAACTCCCCTGCAGGACCTGCCAAGACCCTGACCGCTGCGCTGCAATCGCTCGCGGGCCGGGCCGCGGTTGTGTTTGCCGGGCAGGTGGTCTCGATCTCACGCCGCGGCGGCGTGGTGGAGATCGGCTTTCAGGTCGAGCAGGCGGTCGCCGGCTTCGCGGGCACAAGCTTCACCCTGCGCGAGTGGGCTGGGCTGTGGCCGCCGGGGCAGTTCCGCTACATCGTCGGCCAGCGCGCTCTGGTGTTTGTGCACGGGGCGAGCGCCGCCGGCTTCGCCTCGCCCGTGGACGGCGCAAATGGGGTGATTCCCGTCGTTGTTCAGGGCGCGAACGCACCGGAACTTCTGGACATCCGGCGTCTGTCGGCGGCTGTGCTGCGGTCGCCGGGCACCCCTTTGCCGACGGCAGCGGACGGGGCGATCCAACTCTCGGACGCCGTGGCGGTGATCACAGAGGCTTTACAACCGGCTGCCGCCTCCCCTCTTCGGCGCCTGCTTCCGCCCGCGCGTCTGCCGCTACCGTTGCGCGGCGCGCCTGTTCAGTCGGCTTCCGCCAGCCTTGGGGGGGCAACCCAGTCCGTGTTGCGCCCCGTGACGGAGACGTTTCAGGCGGAGGCGGGCTATGCTGCTCGTTAAAAAACAGCGCAGCTGCGCCGGCAGCTGCCGGAGCTATATCGCTGCAATCCTGTTCGCCGCCGCGTTCTTCCTTGCGATACATGCCCCGCGGGCATGGGCCGGCGGCCCCCGCTTTGTCTCGGGGTCCGGAATCTGGATCCAACCCGGGCAGCCTGAAGGCTGGAGCACATCGCAGCTGACGTATTTCACGGATCCGGGCAGCTTGAGCAGCTCTGTCTCGCATGTCCAGGCGGATGCGATGGTGGCGGCCGCCGCCGCGGTCTGGAATGTGCCTGGCTCCAGCATCTCCCTTGTCCAGGGCGGTGGGCTGGCCGAACATGTCTCCGGCGCGAACAGCTACTTCAATGGCACGGATCTAGTTTTTCCGGCCGATGTTCAGACCTCGAACGAGGCCGCGATGCCGGTTGCCGTGATCTACGACACGGACGGCAGTGTCACCGATCTTCTGCTGGGCGCGGGTTCAAGCGAGAGCCTGGAATGCCTGCAGAACGCGGTCACGCAGAGCGTCGACGACATCCAGCCCGACGGCCACATTCACCACGCGACGGTCGTGCTCAACGGCAAATGCGTAGGCTCGACGCCGGAACAGCTCACGCAGATGCAGTACCAGCTCGCGCGAGCCTTTGGCCGTGTGCTTGGCCTGGCGTGGTCGCAGACTAACGATAACGTTTTTACCGCCGCTTCGCAGATCAATATCGACGAGGAGACCTACTGGCCATTGATGCACCCGCTGGACGTGATCTGTGGGACCTACACCTACCAGTGCATGCAGAATCCGTTCACGCTGCGTCCCGACGACCTCAGTGGTCTGGCGGCTCTTTACCCTGTGCTGGCCAATGCCGTACCGGCGGGAAAGCAGGCCAGCGATACCGATGCGGCGTGGCTGTTCGGCATCAGCTACTTCCCTACCGGACAGGGGATGGACTGGCAGAACCTTACGGCGCGGCGCCAGCGAAATGGCGTGATGGAGGATTTCGAGATCGTTTCGGCGATCACGGGCACCTTGTATCAACAGACGCTCGCCTCCCCCGTGACCGGCACGCAGGTGGAGAACTCGGGCATTCAGGACCCCATCGACGAAGGGATCTTTTCCATGCGTGTGGTGCCAATAGGCGGTCTCGCCAACGTCTTCATGACATCCGAGCCGATCAATCCGCTGTACTCAGGGGAATACGCGCTGGGACCCTATGCCAGACCGCCGGTAAGGCCTTCCGGCTCCCCTCAAACCTTGATTGGTTGGTCCGTTGTGCCGTCGCCCGACAACGCGGCCGGCTTCCAATCTACGGCGTGGGATGCCGCCTCCAGCTGTGCGCCGGGACCGGACGGAAGTGAAAATGCACCGGCTGCGCTCAGCCTCACAGGTTGGCAGACGGGTCAGATCTGTGGCTGGGGTCATAACTCCTGGTTGGGCGCCACGGTGCGAGCCGGCCGGTCCTGGACGCTGGAGGTCACCGCCACGGATGAGACCGGCGCCCCCACGGACAATAAACTGCAGCCGGTGGTGGGCATCTGGAAGGCCGCCGACGCCACCGGAACCCTGCCCACGGTTGCGAGCGCGGCGGTTCCGTTCAACTCCATGGCCTACGGGGTAACGCAACTGCACAGGCCGTCCTCCGCGTCGGACACCCCGCTGCGCTTCGTCGTGGGAGACGAGTTTGGCGGCGGCCGCCCGGATTTTACCTACACCGCCCGGCTGCTTTACGCCGACAACGTCTCCCCGGCTTCGATCGGCTCCGGCGGCGGTACGGTAACGATCACGGGAACCGGCTTTCGGCAGGGCAACGCGGTAAAGATCAACGGAATCGCCGCAAATGTCCAGAGCTGGACGGCAACGCAGATCGTCGCGGTCGCGCCTGCGGCGAGCTTTGCCGGCGCCGTCGCAGGCCGGCCCGTAACCGTCTCTGTGGTGGATGCCACGACCGGCGGCTCCACGGCGATCGCAAGAGCCCTGACCTACACCCAGGCACCCGATCTGCTGCAGGTGGTCTCCGCGCCCGCGTCGCTGGAGACCGATGTGACCGCCGCTGTTCCCTTTGCCGTAAAGGTGCTCGCGTCCGACGGCATCACCCCGGTCGCGGGAGCGGCCGTGAGCTTTTCCGTGAGCGCCAACGCGGGTTCGCTAGGCACGTGTGGCAAGCTCATCCAGTGCACAGCCGTTACCGACAGCAATGGCATCGTGCAAACCACTGTCGCAGGAGACAGCCTCGCAACCGCGGCTATTTCCGCTATCGAGATGAGCGGCGGCGCCACCATTCGCCTGGTTTTGGCGGTAACGGCTCCCGTAAGATCTGCCTCCCTGTCCAGTTCGGTGCAATACGCAGCGGAGGGCGCGAATGGCTCGTGGACTCTGAGCCTGAGCGCAGTGCAGGATGGCGTGCCGGCATCGGGCGTACCGGTCACCTGGAGCGTCAGCCCGGGTTTGACCCTGGTCCCGGGTGCGGCCGCTACAGGCGCGCCGGGCACAGCGGCGGTGACTGTCAGCGGCACAGCGCTCGTACCCGGTTCAGTGAATAGTGTTACCGGGTGTGCATGGGCAACCTACTGTGCAACCTGGACGCTCAACGTAGTGGCTCAGTCCGAGTGGCGGGTCACGGTTGCCAATGGGGCAGGGCAGAGCGTGGCCGCGGGCGGAACCCTTGTTCCGGTTGGCCTGCTCGTCCAGGACAGCGCGGGACATGCACTGCAAGGAGCACCCGTCGCGTTGTTTCAGCGCGTGTTGGGATGGGAGGGGTTGTGTGCGTCCGCCGGTGCTTGCCCGGCAGCACCGGTACTGGCGAGCTCCCAGGCAACTGTGACCTCGGACAGCAACGGGATGCTCTCCGCGACGCCGCTTCAGGTCGCGGGAGTCCCGCAAACGGTGGAGATCGCCGCTTCGACGGGATCGCAGGGGTTCGTCACCTTAACCCTGGTGAAAAGCCCTTCGCCCTGAACGAATCGACAGGAGAATCAACCAACAGCTTCAACAGGAATCAAGGGATCGGAGACGATGCGGCGCCGGACCGCTGCAAAACCGAAGCAGCCGATGTACACAAAGCAGATCGCCGGGACGATGAAGGCCGGCTGCAGACCGACCCTGTCCGCGATGTGGCCCTGGATCTCGGGAATGATGGCGCCCCCGAGAATGGCAGCGATCAACAGGCTGGAGCCCTTGCTGGTGAGAGGTCCCAGGCCTTGCACGCCCATCGTGAAGATGGAAGGAAACATGACGGAGTTGCACAAACCGATCGCGAGCATCGTCCACATGGGAACCGAGCGTGGCAGGATGAGATGCTTGTGATGGCCGAAGATGTCGACCGCCTGCGAGTAGATAAGGCCGGTGCCATGGGTGTGCATGCTGATCAGCACGAGCACAAAGGCGCAGGTGGCTGCAATGCCGACGACCAGCCCGGTGCGTACCCGCTGCAGTATCGCCGAACCGGCGAAACGTCCGATCATCAAACCGCCCCAGTACACGGGCAGAAAATAGGCCGCCGTCTGTTCCGGCAGATGCGCGATCCGCGGCAGTCCCATGTAGTTCACCAGCAGGCTGCCGATGGAAACCTCCGCGCCGACGTAGGTGAAGATGCCCAGCGCAGCGAAGAGCAGCCAAGGGTGGCGCCAGATGCTGTCGGGGCGGCTCAGTGCCTCAGCAAACGCGCCGGGCCGGAAGTCCTGGGTGTGCTGCGAGACGCCGGTCTGCGTTTTGAGTTTGATGACCCCAAGCGCGATGGCAAGAAGCAACAGCATGAGCGCAAGCCCGATGTACGGCATGCGCACCGACGAAGCCTGCGCCGCCCGATAGCTCTGCTGCACTGCCGATGGCAGCGAATGCAGCCTTGCGGGCGAGATCTGTCCCACGCCGCCGAGGATCAGAAACGCGCCGATGGAGGGGGCGATGAAGGTGCCGACCGAGTTGAAGGCTTGCGCAAGATTCAGGCGGCTGGAGGCTGTCGCTGTCGGCCCAATGACTGTGACGTAGGGGTTGATGGCGACCTGGACGACGGTCATGCCGGCTGCAAGGATGATCAGCGCGGCGAGAAAGATGGGAAAACTGGCAATATACGAAGCCGGAACAAACGTGCCCGCGCCCGCGGCCATGGTGATCAGGCCGGCGATCATGGCGCGCTTGTAACCGAAGCGCTCGACCACCATGCCACCCGGATAGCTGAAGATGAAATAGGAGCTAAAGAAGGCAAACTGCACGAGCAGGGCCTCGGCATAGTTCAGCTCGAAGATTGCTTTCAGGTGCGGAATGATCACATCGTTCAAGCAGGTAAGAAAGCCCACCATGAAAAACAGCGTTGTGACGACAGCCATCGCGCGGGTGTCGGTTTTTACCTGCACACCTTCGTCATAGCCGGGTGCACTAACGTTCTTAACAAACACTGCCAAGGGAGGAACTCCTTCTGAGCGGCCCCGCAAGCCTGCCCGGAGGCGGGGGAAACGCATTACAAGAGTAGCCGTTTTTTAAACCTCCGGTTGGGCGTTCCTGAAACTTTGACCGCCGTGCAAGCGTTCATTTCCCGCGATGAACGGGAAATTGCAAAGGGGCAGCCGCCTGCATCCAACCAGGTGCACGCATTTCTCTCCCATGATTTCTGCCGTCTCGGTACTTCGCGCGCTCTTCGGCTATCTCTTCCTGGTTTTCATTGTGAGGATCGTCGGCCGCCGGCCGGGCAAGCAGCTGACGCCCTTTGAATTCATCCTGATCTTCTTTCTGGGCGGTCTCATGCTCACGGCCATCGTGGCCGATGAGGCCTCGTTGACAAATGCATTTTGCCAGATCCTCGCGATTGCCCTGGCGCACTACACGCTTACCGTGCTGCGTACCCGCTCCGACCGCATCGCGCAAATACTGGACGGAACGCCGCTGATTCTGCTCGAAGGCGGTCAATGGCGCGTAACCACCATGCGCCGTATGCGCGTGCATGACGACGATGTGATGGAGAACGCCCGCGACCAAGGCCTCAAGACGCTAGATGAGATTGAAACCGCGGTACTGGAACGGAACGGCGAGATCAGCATCATTCCTAAAGAGAAAAGCTAGTGTGTTTGGCGCAAAAGCGCGCCAAACTCCGCTCAGGATGACAAATCAATTTATGCGACGAACTTGCGGGACACCATACGAGCCGCGCACACGAAGGAGTATCTGTGCCAGACGATCAGAACCAAAAGCCAGTGGGCGACAGCGTCGCCAAGTCGGGGGCTGTCGCTGTCGGTGAGGACCTCCAGTTTCAGCAGGCCTGGTGGCGTTTCGAACGTGTCGTTTGGGTCGTGTTCGGCCTGATCCTGCTTGCCGACCTGAGCGGGCTGCTGGGCCGCGGCCCGTTGTCGAAGGCGGAGAAGCATACTCCGGACGGCGCGCTCACCGCGAAATATGAGTTTGTCGAACGCGCCAACACCCCCTCGATCGTGACCATCCTGCCGGGGGCGCCCGCGATGCGAAACGGCTCATTGCATGTGTTTGTTTCGGACAGCATCGTCAAGGATCTCGGAGCGCAGCGAGTCATCCCGCAGCCCTCCAGTTCAACCCTCGGCGGGGGCGGCGTTACGTACGTCTTCCCGGCAACCGCGCTGCCCATCCTGATCCAGATCGAGCTGCGGCCTTCCTTCGTTGGTCTGCACAGATTCCGCATCGGTGTTCCGGGTCGGGATGCGGTCGAGGGAAAGATCTTCGTTCTGCCCTAAGGAGGCGACCCATGTCCACCATTCTGCACGCCGCCGCCGGCTATTTTTTTCTGCTGCTGGTGGTGCGCGTGTTGACGCGCCGCCCCGGCGGGCAGTTGACCTTGAGCGACTTTGTGATTGTGTTTTTGATGGGCGGCGTCATCATCCTCGCCACCGTGGGCAACGACCGTTCGCTCACTAACTGCTGCTGCGCGGTGATGGCGGTAGGCCTGCTGCACCGTTGCGTCTCCTGGCTCAAGGGCCTGTCGCCAAAACTGGGCGAGATCATCGACGGCACGCCTATCGTGCTTGTAAAAGACGGTGAATGGCAGCAGGCAGTGGCGACGCGCATGCGAATCAGCCGTGCGGATCTGGAGGCTGCCAGCCGCTTGAGCGGTTTGAAGAGCGTCGACGATGTGGAATACGCCATCCTGGAACGCAATGGCGGTTTCACGGTTCTGGAAAAGAAAGAAAAGGGCGATTCCAAATAGAGGCCGGTAGAGATCGCAAACCTGTATTTCGTCTGGGGGGTTGTACAAATGTGCTGCAGCAATGGAGGAATACAGGGGTCTCTCCACTCCGCGGACAAGAAACCGTCCGCTCCGGTTGAGATGACACTCCATATCAACACGCAATCCGCTACAAGCCGGCTTCCTGGCACACCCTGTGCCGGAGCCACATCGTTCAACGCAAGATCATGTCCCGGGGACCCGATGAGCGACGACACCGATGAAATGAGCGCCGCGCCGGATCGCAAAGCCGGCGGAGGTGAAAACCAGGAGGTCGAAACCGATATCCCCCAGCGCCTGGACCGGCTCCCCTGGTCCAGCTGGCACATGCGCATCATCACGGCGCTGGGAACCTCGTGGCTGCTGGATGGGCTTGAGGTTACGCTGGTCGGCTCGCTTTCGGGCATTTTGCAAAGCAAAGCCGGGCTGCACCTCAGCAACGCGCAGGTCACAGGCGCGGCGACAACCTACCTCACCGGCGCGGTGATCGGGGCGCTGTTCTTCGGCTATCTGACGGACCGGCTCGGCCGCCGCAAGCTGTTCCTGGTGACGCTGGCAACGTACTCCATCGCCACCGTCGCAAGCGCCTTCTCATGGAATTTTTTGTCCTTCGCCATCTTCCGCTTCTGTACCGGCGTGGGTATCGGCGGCGAGTACGCGGCGATCAACTCGGCTGTGGATGAGCTCATTCCGGGCCGGGTGCGCGGGTCCGTGGATCTGATCGTGAACGGCACCTTCTGGGTTGGCGCGAGCCTGGGCTCGCTGGTGGCGATGTTTCTGCTGCACGGCCACGGGCTGCCTGCGAATACGGGCTGGCGCTATGCGTTTGGCATCGGCGGCACGCTGGGTTTGGGCGTTCTTGTGTTGCGGTTGTTTGTGCCGGAGAGTCCGCGCTGGCTGATGCTGCGCGGCAAGGAAGAGGAAGCGAATCGCGTCGTAGAGGATATCGAACGGCGAGCGGCTAAGGGTCATCCGGAGACGCTGCCGAAGCCCGAGGGCGAGAAGCTGAAGATCACCGTTCGCGACCATACGCCGTGGGGTGAGATCTTCCGCAACATGGCGGGCGAAAATCGCCAGCGCTCCATGCTTGGGCTGGTGCTGATGGTGGCGCAGGCGTTCTTTTTCAATGCGATCTTCTTCTCGTATGGCCTGATCGTGAAGACCTTTTACCACGTCCCGGATCAGAACCTGCCACAGCATCTTCTGCCCTTTGCGATTGCCAGCTTCTTCGGTCCGCTCACGCTGGGGCGGCTGTTCGACAAGGTGGGCCGCAAGCCGATGATCGTCGCCACCTACGGCATCGCCGGGGTCATGCTGCTGATCACGCTGGTGCCATTCGGCATGGGGCGTCTTGGACCGCTGGGGATGGGCATTCTCTTCTCGATCATCTTCTTCGTTGCGTCGTCGGCCGCGAGCGCCGCCTATCTGACGGTGAGCGAGATCTTTCCGCTGGAGATTCGCGCGTTTGCGATTGCCATCTTTTACGCCCTCGGCACATTGGCCGGGGGCGCGGGCGCGCCTCTGCTGTTCGGCGTGCTGATCAACACGCACAGGCGCTGGGCTGTGTCGGGGGGGTATGCACTGGGCGGCGTGTTGATGCTGGCGGGCTCGCTGTGTGAATGGAGGATCGGCGTGGAGGCGGCGGGCAAGTCGCTGGAGTCGATCTCGAAGCCACTGCAGAGCCGGTAAAGGCTGCGCTGGACGAAAGCAGACCTCCTATACGCTCAACCCCGAGCGGGCGGGGATGCTATGCCGTGAATTTGGCGTAAACGAACGCGACGGCCGCGCAGCCTGGGGCACGGCTCGCGCATCAGAATGGTTACGAGAGTAATGAATTTGAACGAACCTGGTGAGAGTATGCCTTGTTCATGCTCTTCACAGCTTGTGACAGTCACAATGCACGTTCATTCAAAAATCTCTCCCGAACGCTTAAGGAGGGCTTTAGTATGGCCACCGCTGTAGCAGATTTGCCTCAAATTTCCGCGGAAGACGTCCTTCAGTCGCAGGCAAACCAGGAACGCGAGGATTCTCTTGCGCGTATCCACCACATGCCATTCGGCGCAGAGGTGCGCCCCGATGGATGTGTGCGATTCCGGCTGTTTGCCCCCACCGCCGACCACGTCGAGATTGCGGTCGAAGGACGTGACGAACGGCTGCGTATGACGGCCTGCGGCGATGGCTGGCACGAGTTGCTGACCGAGCAGGCGGGGGTTGGCTCGCTGTACCAATTTGTGCTGCCCGACGGAAAACGGGTTGCCGATCCCGCGTCGCGCTTTCAGCCGCGGGACGTGAATGGACCGAGCGAGGTCATTGCGCCGGGCAGCTACACCTGGAAGGACAGCGCGTGGGCCGGCCGCGCATGGAAGGAGGCTGTGATCTATGAGCTGCACATCGGCGCCTTCACGCCCGAAGGCACCTTTAGCGCGGCGACCGCCAAGCTCGATCATCTGCAATCGCTGGGCATAACGGCGATTGAGATCATGCCCGTCGCGGACTTTTCCGGAGCGCGTGGCTGGGGCTACGACGGTGTGCTGCTGTATGCGCCCGACTCCAGCTATGGCCGCCCGGCGGATCTCAAGGCCCTTGTCGAAGCGGCGCATGCCCGGGGGCTGATGGTGATGCTGGATGTGGTGTACAACCACTTTGGACCGGAGGGGAATTACCTTCCATCGTACTTCCCGAACCTGCTTACGAATCGACACAAGACCAGTTGGGGGGATGCCGTAAACTTCGACGGCGAGCAAAGCGGGATCGTTCGCGAGTTCGTCATCCACAACGCTCTTTACTGGATCGAGGAGTTTCATCTCGACGGCCTGCGGCTGGATGCGGTGCACGCCATCCTCGATGAAAGCCCAACGCATATTCTGACCGAGCTTGCCGGTCGCGTGCACGGGTTGGACACGCCCTACCCCGTTCATCTTGTGCTTGAGAACGAGAAGAACGAGGCATTCCGGCTGGAGCGCGACGACAAGGGTAATCCGGAGCACTTCACCGCACAGTGGAACGACGACATGCACCATGTTCTGCACACGGCGGCGACCCATGAGGATGCCGGCTATTACAGGGACTACGAAGGGCATACTGGGTTGCTGGGCCGCGCGCTCGCCGAGGGCTTTGCCTTCCAGGGCCAAGCATCGGTGTGCACCGGGGAGAACCGCGGGGAGTCCTGCTCGCATCTGCCGCCGGGGGCCTTTATTGCGTTCATTCAAAACCACGACCAGATAGGCAATCGCGCCTTTGGAGAACGCCTCAACGCCATCACCAAGCCGGAGGCGATGAGGGCCCTGATCGCCACGTATCTGCTGCTGCCGCAGACGCCGATGCTGTTCATGGGCGAGGAGTGGGAGGCCACGCAGCCATTCCCTTACTTCTGCGATTTCCATGATGAATTGGCGAACCAGATCCGGGAAGGGCGCCGCAATGAATTCGCCAACTTCACAGAGTTCAAGGATCCGGCGCAGCGCGACCGTATTCCCGACCCGCTGGCGGAAGAGACGTTCCGCTCCGCCAAACTGGATTGGAGCGAGCTTGAACGCAGTGAGCATAAGAACATTTTGGAGAGGTACAGGAGCCTGCTGCGGGTAAGGCGCGAGAAGATCGTGCCTTTGCTGGACTGCATTTCGGGAAACGCCGGCACCTTTGAGGTGTTGGGACCGAGTGCGGTGCGGGTTAGCTGGAAGATCAATGATGGCCGGGAGCTTCACCTTTGCGCGAATTTCTGCGACCACGAGAAAGATGATTTCCCGGCCTGTGAGGGAAGCATCCTATGGCACGAAGGTTCAGAGCCCCAAGGCAACACCTACCAACCCTGGACGGTGCGCTGGACGTTAAAGGACGCTTAAGCCTGTGAGTACGGCCACTGCCGCAGCATCGACGCACCACCATGCATTGCCCTTTGGCGCGGAGGTGCTTTCCGGTGGCGGAGTGCGTTTTCGGTTCTTCGCTCCTGCTGTAAAGGATGTGCGGCTCGCAATCGCGGATCGCGAGCCATTGCCCATGCAGGCCGACGGGCATGGCTGGCATGAGCTCACCGTAGCCGATGCAGAGGCGGGTACACGCTATAGATTTGTGTTGCCCGACGGCACCGCCGTGCCTGATCCAGCATCGCGCTTTCAACCGGAAGATGTCGCGGGTCCAAGCGAGGTGATCGATGCCACGGCCTATCCGTGGCAGGGAAGCGAGTGGCAGGGCAGGCCGTGGTCCGAGGCTGTGCTCTATGAGCTGCATGTGGGCTCGTTCACCAAAGAAGGAACCTTTACGGCTGCGATCGAAAGGCTGGATCACCTCGCAGAACTCGGGGTGACTGCCATCGAGCTTATGTCCATCTCGGATTTTGCGGGAACGCACAACTGGGGATATGACTCGGTGCTGTGGTACGCGCCGGACTCGGCGTATGGGCGGCCGGAAGAGTTGAAGGCGTTTGTGGAAGCCGCGCACCAGCGGGGACTGATGGTGATTCTCGATGTGGTGTATAACCACTTCGGTCCGGAGGGAAATTACCTCCCCCAGTATTTTCCGCAGATGTTTTCAGAGGAGCACAAAACGGCCTGGGGACCGGCGCTGAACTTCGATGGCGAATGCAGCGAAGAGGTGCGCGAGTTTGTGCTGGGAAACGCGCTCTTCTGGCTGGACGAGTATGCCGTGGATGGCCTTCGCCTGGACGCCGCGCATGCCATCATTGACAACAGCCCGAAGCATGTCCTGGATGAGTTAGCCGAGCGCGTACATGCGTTTGCGGGGGATCGCCACATCCATCTCATCCGTGAAGACGAAAACAACATTGCTCCGCATCTTGCGCGAGATGGGGAGGGCTGTACAACGTGCTACACCGCGCAGTGGAACCATGACATCGATCATCTGCTCGGCGCAGGTTTCATGGGCGGCATGGATGAGCGCAAGAAGGAGGACAAGGGCGAGACCGATCGGCTGGGAAAGGCCATTGCGGAGGGCTTTGTCATCGCGGCCGGGGAGAACCATAAAGATTATGAGGCGGGCTGCCATGTGCCACCCAACGCCTTTGTGTCCTTCCTGCAGAGCCACGATCTGGTCGGCAACCGTATCTTTGGGGAGCGGGTAACAACTCTGCTTGCGCCTGAGCCGGTTCGCGCCCTGGTTACGATCGCTTTGCTGCTGCCCCAGGCGCCCATGCTGTTCATGGGCGAAGAATGGGGTGCTTCCACGCCCTTTCCGTACTTCTGCGACTTTCACGGCGACCTGAGCGTGGCTGTGCAGAAGGGCCGATGCGAGCAGTTGAGTAAGCTCCCTGGCGTCTCGCAGGATGACTTGAAGAACGCTCCGGATTGTCAGGCGGAATCGACTTTTCGTTCCGCGCAGTTGAAGTGGGATGAGCTCCGCGAAGGGGATCACGCGGATTGGCTGCAGCTTTACAAGCAGCTGTTGGCGCTTCGCCGAGAGCGCATTGTGCCGCTGCTGCACGAGCTCTCCGGCCGCTGCGGCGTGTATGAGGTGCTCGGTCCGGGAGCGCTGAAGATCGAATGGAAGCT
Organism: Granulicella sp.; assembly: GCA_965276885.1. Classification (GTDB taxonomy): domain Bacteria; phylum Acidobacteriota; class Terriglobia; order Terriglobales; family Acidobacteriaceae; genus Granulicella. Next base: position 2,297,817 of record OZ255702.1, read on the forward strand.
CGCGCAGGATCAGCGCTTGCATCTGCATGCAAATCTCTGGCACGAAGAGCATGAGAACTTTGGCGAGCCGCTAGGCGAGGTGCTGTGGACCACAGGCGAGCCGCGCGAAGGCGGCGGCCTTGGCCCCTGGAGCGTCCGCTGGTCGCTGCAATCGAGCTGAGCCAAGCGATTCAGCTCACGATTCCAGCTCCGGGCTGTATACCCTTGCACACTAGGGACATCCAAGCCTTTTAAGAGCGATTGCCGATGTCAACCTTCGCGCTGCTCAGCCTGCTGATCACCATCGGCGCGCTGTTCAGCTTCCTGAGTTATCGTGTTCTGCGCCTGCCGACCTCCATCGGAACGATGGTGCTCTCGTTGTGCGCGGCGGGTGCTCTCATCGCGGTCGGCCGTTATGCCCCGGGGCTGCATGCGGAAGCGCAGACGATCGTCGGCGGCATCGACTTCAATGCTGTTGTGCTGCACGGGATGTTGTCGCTGCTTTTGTTTGCGGGGGCTTTGCAGCTGGATCTGCGCGAACTGAGCCGTGAGAAGCTTTCGGTCACAACGCTCTCGATCGGTGCAACGGCGCTTTCCACGGTGCTCGTCGCGGTGTTTTTCAAGTTCGGCTTGCAGGCTGTGGGGCTTTCGATCAGCACGATGGCGGCACTGTTGTTCGGGGCGTTGATTTCGCCGACCGACCCCATCGCTGTGCTGGAGATGCTGCGTCGTGTGGGAGCATCGGCGTCGCTCGAAACGCAGCTGGCAGGGGAATCGCTTTTCAACGATGGTGTGGGAGCGGTGATTTTTCTAGCGCTGCTCAGCGCTTCCTCGGGCGGTGCCGCGCCTTCATTGCGCGGCTTTCTTTTTATGCTTGCGCTGAAGGCGGGCGGGGCCGTTGCGTTGGGCGCCGCTCTCGGATTTCTGACCTACCGCTTTCTGCGTTTCATTGAAAATTATCAACTCGAGATCATGATGACGCTGGCGCTCGCCATGGGTGGCTATGCGCTGGCGGATGCGTTGCATCTTTCCGCGCCGCTGGAGGTGGTGACCGCGGGGCTGCTCGTGAGCGGGCGGGGGCGCAGATTGGCGATGAGCCCCAACACGCAGGAGCACATGGAGCGATTCTGGGAGTTTGTCGACGATCTGTTCAACATCGTGTTGTTTCTTCTGCTCGGGCTGCAGCTGCTGGTGTTGCCTATCGAGCGCCGGTATTTCCTGGCCAGTCTGCTGGCGATTCCCGCGGTGCTGCTGGCTCGCTGGATCAGCGTCGCGATTCCCGTCGGCGTGTTGAATCTGTTTCAGCAGCGCGTGCCGGGCACAGTTGCCGTGCTCACATGGGGAGGTTTGCGGGGCGGACTGGCTGTGGCTCTCGCGCTTTCCGTCCCCAGTGGACAGGGGCTTATGCGCAACCAATTGCTGGTCGCCACCTATGTCGTTGTGGTGTTCTCGATTCTGGTGCAGGGTCTGACGATATCCCCGCTGCTGCGCCGGCTTGGGCTTACCTCCGCGCAGGCGTGAACGGAGCAGCGGCAGCTTTCGCGCTATGCAGGAGGAAGCGGTTGTCGCGGTGCATCCTTCGCAGTGCATCCTAGGGCCTGTCATCAATCTAACCAAATGAGCGCAGAAACGAAGTAAGTGGCGGCAAGGAAGTTTCTCGAAGTTTTGTCGAAGCGGGTGGCGAGGGCACGGAACTGCTTGAGTTTGGCGAAGAAGTTCTCAATCAGATGGCGTGCCTTGTACATGTCCTTGTCGTACTCGCGCTGCTGCTTGCGGTTGCTTCTGGGCGGAATCACGGCGGTTTTGCCTGCTTGCTCCAGCTTGCGCAAGACCCGCTCGTCAGCGTCATAGCCCTTGTCGGCCAGCAAGGTGCCGGACTGCAGTTGCGGCAACAAATTATCAGCCCCCTCCAGATCGCAGGCCTGACCCGGGGTGAGATGAAAACCGGTTGGGTTGCCGAGCGCATCCACGGTCGCATGGATCTTGGTGCTCAGCCCGCCCTTGCTGCGGCCGATGGCTTGATCGCCCCCTTTTTGGGCGCCCCAGCGCTGTGCTGGTGCGCCCGCACGATGGTGGAATCGATCATGGCATATTCGTCGTCGGCATCTTCGGCCAGATGCTCGAAAATGCGCTTCCATACCCCGGCCTTGGCCCAGCGGCTGAAACGCGTATGAACCACCCGGAAATCGCCAAAACGTTCGGGCAGATCGCGCCATGGAATGCCCGTCCGATACCGGTACAACACCGCCTCCACAAACAACCGGTTGTCCTTGGCCGGCCGGCCTTTAGAACCGATTCGACCAGGGAGCAAGTCCTTGATCCGCTCCCATTGATCGTCCCGCAAACCATAGCGCCTTGTGCTCATGGAGAAACGCTACCCACCGAAAGCTCAGCCGCATATAGCTGTTTTGATGACAGGCCCTAGTCTAGGTGTCTATGAGTGAGCATCGGATTCTGCAAACATCGGGCATTACGTTCAGTTATCGCGAGTTCGGCTCGCGCGATGGTGTTCCTGTGCTGTTGCTGCACGGATTTCCGGATGCCGCCAACGCCTGGGATCCGCTGGTGGAACTCCTGCAGCCGGCCAAACGCAAGCTGCGCTTGCTGGTTCCCTCGATGCGTGGTTATGGGCAGACCACCGTCACGCAAGCGAATCTGATGTCCGGCGAAGTCGCTGCGCTGGCGAGCGATGCCCTGGCGTTTGCGAACGCGCTTGGCTTGGACCGCTTCCTGATCGCCGGCCATGACTGGGGAGCGCGCGCAGGCTTTGCGGCTTCAGTGCTGGCGCCGGAAAAGATCATTGGACACCTGGCGTTATCGAGTCCTTACGAGATGTTTGGCGGGCATGAGCTGCCGACGCCGCAGGCGCATCACTACTGGTATCAGTGGTATTTTCAAACGGCGCAAGGCGAAAAGGCTTTGCGGGAAAATGCGCACGATCTAGGCGAGCATCTTTGGCGCACATGGTCTACGGGCTGGCGGTTTTCGCGGCGGGAATTTGAAGCGGCCGCGGCCCATTGGAAGAACCCGCAGTTTGCGGAAATTACGCTGCATTCCTACCGGCATCGCTGGGGTAATGCTCTGGGCAAGCCGGCCTATGCTGAGAGGCAGAATGCGCTGGATGCGAAGCCCAAGCCGAAGATTGATGTGCCAACATTATTTGGCTTCGGCACCATGGATGGGTGTGTGCTGCCGGAGGCCTCCGCAGGCCAGCAGGGACATTTCACGAAGTGGTATGAACGCGTTCCGATCAAGGGTTCAGGGCACTTTCCGCATCGAGAGGATCCGAAGGCGGTAGCGAAGCTTTTTGATCGTCTGCTGAAGAAGGTGCGTTGAAACCCGGGCCTGGTTTACTGCAGTAAACTTCATGTTAGAGCAGTGTTTAGGCCGTTCCGAGTTTTGTGCAGCCAGTGCGAACAGCAGATTCCCTTCGGGAATGACAGAAAGAAGGGCAAAAGCACTGTGCACCTGCTCTAATCCCGATCGCTGCCGTAGGTGGAGACGCCCTGGCTCACGCGAAACGCGATGCTTTCCGCGCGCGCGGTGTAGTCGGACTGCGGGTAGTCCTTGAGCATGCGGTCGGCGATCGACTGGCAGTTTTTTGCAGCGGCTTGGGAGCGCTTCTGCTGCTCGTCCACGAGATACATCGTTACCAGCGCACCTTGGCGATAGGCAGCATCGTAGAGAGCCTCCGCGGTCTTTGGGCCGCCGGGATAATGATCGGCGTACTTGAGGTAGAGGTTCGTCTCCGATTCAGGACACTTGGGCAGGCCCTGCCAGTCGCCGCATACGCTGTTGTCGAGCAGGTCGAACGCAGCCTTGGCAGCATCGGGTGATTGCGGATAGTTTTTCATGACGCGCTTCAGTTCGCCCTCGTAGATCTGCGGACGCAGCACGGCATCCTGCTCGTGCGCGCTGGGAAGCGTGCTGTTGTCGGTCTTTTCCAACTGCCAGCGGATGTCGGCGGAGCGGAACGCGGCCTCCGGTGCGAGCGAAGAATCGGGAAAATACTCCCACACGCGGCGATACAGCAGGCCCGCGGATTCAGCGGCTCCTTTGGGTGCATGCGGCTCCGCCGCCTGGGCTTCGAGATCGGCTGCGGCCCCGAAGAGAATGACATCACCCTGTGGAGTCTTCGGTCCCACAACACCCTTATCGCGTATCCAACCGGAGCTTGGATCAGGGTTGGTGTGGGGATCGGTGAACTCGGGTTGGGTGTCCGGGTCTTCTTCCTTGGTATCGGTGTTGGCGAAGACGTTGAGCCAGGGCCCGTTTTTCTGATTGACCACGATCTCGTGGCCCGGCGTGACATTGGCAATTGGCGGATCAGCCGGATCGGCCGCGGCGTACACGTTGGCCGTGTGCACCACCGTGGCGCGGGCAGCGTTGTCGATTTGTTTGCGCTCGGGCTTGCCCTTTTGCGCAAGCAGCAGCGAAGACGTGCAGAGAAGAAGGGCTCCGGCGGTGAGAAGGCGGCGACGCAGCATAGTTATTGATTAGACGTGCGCCGCGGGCGCAGGCGTCGCGTTTTCCCTCTCCAGCTCGGCGCGCAGTCTGGGGTCGAGATTGCCGCCGGAGACAACGGCGACGATGCGTTCGGTGCGGGGAAGCTGGTGTGCATGGAAGAGCGCGGCGGCGAGCGTGACCGCGCCTGAGGGCTCGGCAACGATGTCGGTGGCGCGCATGATGAGGCGGGTTGCGGTGCGGATCTCGTCTTCGGAGACGGTGACTATGCCATCGACGAAGCGCAGAATGTGCTGGAAGTTGCGCACGCCGAGCGACTGTGTGCGCAGGCCGTCGGCGAGGGTGCGGCCCGTGCTCGCAGCCGGCCACTCGACGAGCTGCTTTGAATAGAAGGACTCATGCGCGTCGGCGGCGAGTTCAGGCTCGCAGCCCCAGACCGCAGGCGCGTTGCGCCCCCCAGCTTCGCTCGCGAGCTTCAGGCCGGTGGCCACACCGGAAAGCAGACCGCCGCCGGAGACAGGTGAAAGCACAAGGGTTTTTCTGGTTTCTGTATTCGTCAACTCAGCGAGCTGCTCGAAGATCTCAAGGCCGCAGGTAGCTTGGCCGGCGATGATGTACGGATCGTCATAGGGCGGCACCATCGCATAGCCATGCGCGGCCACGAGCTCTTCGGCCTTCCGCTTCCGCTCCGTGCTGGCCGGGCCGACGGTGACAATCTCAGCGCCTAGCGCTCCGGTTGCACGCCGTTTCCCCTCCGGGGCATTCTCCGGCATCACGATCACGGCCTTTGTGCCGAGCGCGCGTGCCGCGTACGCGACGCCCTGCGCGTGATTGCCGGAGGAGAAGGTGATGACACCGCGCTGCAGCGCCTGGGGATCGCGCTCGGCGAGCGCGGCGACGTTGTTGTAGGCGCCACGCAGCTTGAAGGAGCCGATGGGTTGCGCGGCCTCATTCTTCAGATAGATCTCCGGGAAGTTGGCGGGAAGATCGAAGCCGGCGGCTCGCAGGCGTGCAGCGTCAAGGGCCAACAGTGGCGTGCGCACGGCCGTGCCCGCGATGCGGTCGCGAGCAGCGAGGATATCGGAAAAGGCAATCAGGGGGGTCATTAAATTTGAGGGATGGATAGATTTTACAGGGGCTTGATGAGTTTCGAGTTGCGAGTGCGGAGGTTATGAGTTGGGAGAGCCGGGGCTTGATGAGTTTCGAGTTGTGAGTACGGAGGTTATGAGTTGGGAGAGCAGGGTTTGATGAGTTTCGAGTTGCGAGTGCGGAGGTTGTGAGTTGGGAGAGCAGGGGCTGATGAGGTTTGAGCGCCGAGGGGAACAGGTGTGAGGGCTTCAGCTTACTTCGTCTCCGCCTGTTTCAAAACCATGGCGAAAAAATGCACGAGCCGCAGGTTATCCACCTGGCCGGGGCCGGCGCCGTCGAGGTCCAGATGCGAGAGGACGGGGGAGATCAGGGCTGCTTTCAAGGTGGTGGTGGGAAGCTCGCTTTCCATCCACAGCGTCTCCGCGGCGGGGATGATGTTGTCGGCCTCGCCATGGAGCAGATAGACGGGCACGGTGAGCTTGCTGAGATGACCATGCGGACTGACGCCCGCCATTGCGGCGATGTGCTTGGCCTCGGCCTTGGCGAGCAGCGCGCGCGTGGTGGGCGTATCGGTGGCCATCAGGGCGCGGGCCTCGCCGGCCTGCTGCGGATTCAGCCTCGCCAGGGCGAGCTTTTCTCCGGGCAGGTCCTCATACAAATGGGCGCGCAGCACGGCGCGCAAGGGCGCGATGTCGGAGGCGGGAACGAAGTCCTCGAGGTTCTCATATTCCAGCACCAGGGGACCGTATTCATGCGGGGGCAGCAGCTCTTCGGTGCCGTTCGGGCGTTCATCCTCGCCGGTGCGATAGTAGGCGGCGACACGCTGCATCTCGTCCTGCGAGCCCACGGCGAAGACGAACTTGATGCTGTGGCGAAACTGCGGGTCGGCGGCGGCGAGCAGCGAGAGGCCGCCGGAGAAGCTGAGGCCCATGAGCCCGACCGGCTGCCCATCGGCATGGCGTGAAAACCACTCCGCCGACTCGCCGATGGTGGCGATGGAGTTCGCGCCGATGTGGTAGTTCTTGATGTCCGGCAGCTCCGGGGTGAGCACGCGCAGGCCGCAGGCACTCATGGCGGTGGCAAACGCAATCAGCCGGGGCTCGTCGATGCCCAGATGGTGCACGCCGTGGAGGACGATCAATGCGGGGGCATGGGGATGTTCAGACGGCGTGTAGAGGCGGGCGCGCACGAGGCCCGTACCCGTGGGGAAGCTGAGGTCGTCGACCGCGACGTGATCTCTGACGGTCCAGCGCAGGTCCTCCGGCACCGGCTGGTTCGCCACCAGCTTCAGCACGGCGGCGGCCTGCAGATGCACGCGCAGCAGGGGCCAGAGAAACATGGGCCAGAGAAAGAGGCTCAACAACGCGAGGAGCAGCAGCGTAAGCGCAACGGCAACCAGGGGGGGCGCCGTGCGACGAGGCTGCGTGGGTGGCAGCGGCGCGCGGGAGTCGCGCTGCCGCTGCAGGTTGCGCGCGAGCTCGCGCAAACCGCCGCGGCGTCGAAGCTGGGTGTGGCGATGAGTGTTCGGTTCGGGCATCGTGCTCGGGTGAGGATCAGCGGACGCGAATGAGGATGAAGACCAGCAGCACAAGCACGGCCACGAGCGCCACCAGCAGCACAATGCAGAGCTTCGAGAGGCGGCTCTGCAGACCTTCCAGCTGCGTCAGACGCAGATCGAGCGATTCAGCTGCGGTTCTGGCGGCGCGCGCATCGCCGGCGATGCCCTCCGCGGCGGATCGTGCGGCTCGGGCGTCGGCTGCCACGGCATCGAACTTGCCGCCGAGCTCGGCAATCCCCTCCGACACGCTTGCGTGCGCTGCCGTGACCTTGCCCAGATCGCCACGCAGGTCCTCGGTGCTGGCGTGCAGCGCTTCGACGGCCCTGCGATTGGCGTCTTCACCCGCGGTCTTGGTTTGAAAAAAGCGGTCTGCCATGGGCAGCAGACGGGAGATGTGCGGTGCGAGTTCAACGAACTGGGCAAAGGCCTTGGGCCACATAGATTGATTGTATGCGGCGTCATCACCCTTACAGCAAGGCAAAGCTGGCGGCGTTTAGGCGGCGATGACCGCGGCTGCGCGCTGGCGGCGCTTTCGCCGGTGCTCGAGGACGAGCGCGGCGATCGTGCACAACAGGATCGCCGTGATGATCGCCTGCGACCAGACGCAGTAGATACACCACTTCTCGATCACATAGGCTTCCATAAACGTGAGAAAGGCCGCGAAGGCGAAGCCGATCTCGGCCGCCTGCAGCGTGGCCCAGAGTTGATTGGCGAGTGCGAGAACGGCGATGAGGCCATAGCCGGCAATGCCGAGGATGGCAACGGGGACATGCACCTTCTTCGAGCCGGGCGCCTCGTCGAAGGAGGTGGGTGGGAACACGGAAAAGCGCGAGTGGTTCACCGTACCGCAGTCCCAGCGCTCGGTAACGGCACAGGGCGGCGCCAGCGATGGATCCTGCAGGTGAATGCGAAGGGCAAGTGCCGAGTCGAAGAGGCCGGCCAGGGCCAGCAGGGCGATCAGGAAGCGCATACGCAATGTAGTGTAGCGTCGCGACGGGCCGCCGCGGGGATTGACGGAGTCAACCAGGTTGAGTGTGATGGAGGATGACGAAGCTGCGACCGTGGCGCATGGAAGCGCGTCGAACACAGGGAAGCGCCGCGAGGGTGCTGGGGAGTTGGAGACGATGCAGGCAGCAGCAGTGGACCAGGGAAAAGTGGAAGCTGGGGCAGACGGCAGCACCCAAGGCGCGGGCGATGCGCTTCACCTTTGGAGCGGCCTGGCCTCGTCCGCGGACGCGGAGCGATGGGGGGAGTCGCACCTGGAAGCGGCTCGTGCCGCGGTCGCCGGGTTGGTGGGTCTGCAGGGTGAGCGCACCGTGGAAAATACGCTGGCCGCTTATGATCGCGCGGCGTGGCATCTGCGCATGGCCGGCAGCCAGGCGCATGTAATGTTCATGGTGCACCCGCTGGCGGCGGTGCGGGATGCGGTGCAGGCGCTCTCGCAGCAGGTCAGCGCGGAGGCAGTGTCGCTGAGCCTGAACCAAGAGGTGTATCGCGCGCTGGAAGCCGTCGATGTGAACACTGAAGATGAGGCGACGCGCTACTACATGGAACGCACACTGCTGGGCTACCGGTTGGCGGGCGTAGACCGCGACGAGGCAACACGCGAGAAGATTCGCTCGCTTGCCGACCGCATGACCGAGCTCAGCATGACGTTCAGCCGCACGGTTCAGGACGATGTGCGGCGCATCCCGGTAGAAGATCCCAATGAGCTTCGGGGGCTGCCGGCCGACTATCTCACGCGCCACGGCGTGCGTGAGGTCGCTGGCGAACTCGTCGCGGATGCATCCGTGGTGATAACAACCGATCCGCCCGATATGGCGCCGATCATGAGCTACGCGGGCAGTGCGGCGCTGCGACGCAGGCTTTACCTCGCGTATAACGATCGCGGATATCCGGCCAACAAGGAGGTGCTGCTCAACCTGCTGGCCGCGCGTGAGGAGATGGCGAGCTTGCTTGGATTTCGCAGCTGGGCGGATCTCGCCACCGTCGATCAGATGATGGGATCGGCGGAGAACATGCGGCGGTTTCTCGGCGAGGTGGAGATCGCGGCCCGCGAGACCGCCATTCGCGAATGGGCCGAGTTGGAGGAGTTCGTGCGCGGGCGCAGCCCCGCATCCTTGCCGCTCACGCTCTCCGACGCACGCTTCTGGGAGGAGCAGTTCCGCCGCGCGCGTTACGACTTCGACTCGCAAAGCGTGCGGCCGTACTTTCCCTACACGCAGGTGGAGGCCGGCATTCTAGCCACGGCAGGCAAGCTGTTCGGCGTTCGCTTTGAGCGCGATGAGACGGTGCCTGTGTGGGATGCCTCGGTAAAGGCGTTTGACGTGTTTGACGGTTCGGGCAAGCAGGTTCCCTTCGGGAATGACAACCAGAGAAGAGACGAACCCATCGGGCGAATTTACCTGGATATGCACCCGCGCGAAGGCAAGAGCAAGTGGTTCTCCGAGTGCTCTCTTGTCGGCGGCGTCCTCGGAAAGCAGATGCCTGAGGCTTCGCTGGTGTGCAACTTTCCTGAACCAAAGAAAAACGAGCAGGATTCTGAAAAATTAGACGATGCAGGGCTGATGCAGTACGCCGACGTGGTGACGTACTTTCATGAGTTCGGGCACTTGATGCACGAGGTGCTCGGGGGACGGCAGCGCTGGGCGGGGCAGAGCGGCATTGCTACCGAGGGCGATTTCGTTGAGGTGCCTTCGCAGATGCTGGAAGAATTTTTCGATGATGCGGACCTGCTGCGCACTTTCGCGCGTCACGTCGATACCGGCGAGCCGATACCGTATGAGACCGTGGAACGCATGACCAAAGCCAGCGCGCATGGCCGTGCGCTTTCCACGCTGACCCAGGTGATGTACGCGACCTACTCCATGGAGACGCATGACCGCCGGGCGAATGAACTGAATTTAGACACGCTGCTTCGTGATGGCTACGACCGCTTCTCACGCTATGAGTTTGTGGATGGCAACCGCATGTACGCGGCGTTTACGCACCTGGTCGGCTACACCTCGAATTACTACACCTATCTGTATGACAAGGTGATGGCGCTGGAGTTCTTCCGGCAATTTGCCCAGGCAGATCAAGCCGACATGCTGAACGGCGAGACCGGCAAGCGCTACCGCCGCGAGGTGCTGGAGCCCGGCGGATCGAAGCCCGCACGCGACTTGGTCAAGGCGTTTCTGGGGCAGGGGCATGTGAGCATGGAGGCGTTTCGCGGCTGGATTGGCGAGGAGTATGCCGCGGATGAAACCTGCCTGCAAAGCAGATCGGCTGCCCTGTAGCAAGTGCGGAACAGCAGATTCCCTTTGGGAATGACAGAAAGAAAGGCAAAAGCGGCTTTAACGCAGCAATGCCTGCTCGACCACGCGCCGCATCGCATGGACCGGCGCGGGTTTGTCTATCCATAACTCGAACTGCCGGGCGCCTTGCTGAACAAACATCTCGACGCCCGCGATGGTCTCGATGCCCCGGGCGCGAGCGGCAAGCAACAGCGGCGTCTGGAGGGGGTTGTAGACGAGATCGAAGATGAGCTTCGTGCGCAGCTCTTCGATCGGCAAGGGCAGCGCAGCAGCGTTGCCGCGCATGCCTGCCGGGGTGGCGTTAATAACGACGTCAAAGGGCGGCAGTCCTGTAAGCTCTTCACGCGAGATCGCATGAGCCTGGGCTTCGTTCGCGAGTTTTTTGGCTGTTTCCTGCGTGCGGTTGAGGATGAAGACCTCCGCGCCACGGTCCATGCAAGCGAACACCGCTGCCCGTGCCGCGCCGCCGGCGCCCAGCACCAGTACACGTGCTCCCTGCAGGCTCAGTCTGCGCTCCAGGGGCACAACGATTCCCGCGGCATCGGTGTTGAAGCCCGAGAAGGCGCCATCGGGTTCATGTCTCACGGTATTCACCGCGCCGATTCTTGCGGCCAGCGGATCCACATGCCGCAGGAAGGACAGCACTGCCTGCTTCAGCGGCATCGTGACGCTGAAGCCAGCTAAGGGCAGCTCGCGCGCCACGCGAAATAGCTCTTCGGCATCCGCGGTGAGCAGCGGCAGATACACCGCGTCGGCATTGACTTGCCCAAAGGCCGTATTCAACATGCATGGCGACAACGAAGAGCGGAGGGGACTGCCGGCAACGCCGAAGATGCGGGTTTTTTCGCTGATACTCTCGATGCGGTACAGCTCGCGAAGGGTGTGGGCGTCGATCTGGCCGGGGGCGGTCGCGCCAGCGAGTGACGCTGCCGCGAAGGTGAACGCCGAGCCTGCGCGTAGGCCCAGTATGCGGGAGATCACGCCGGCCTCGCCCATGGCAATGCAGACGATGGTGCTGTCGGATACACCGTTCTTTATCAGTTGCAGCAGCGGAAGATTGTCGCGGAGCGTTGTCGCGGTGGGCACGATCTTGCAGATGTCCGGCGCAAAGGCACGCATGCGCTCCATCACGGCTTCGAGATCGCCGGTGCGCTCGAAGTCATGCCAACTCAGGATGACGGCTGCGCCTGCGCTGCGCAGCTGCGATACGGCGTCTCGCGGCAGCGAGTCTGCACTTTCAATCGCTAGATCCACCAGCGCAAAACCGCCTTGCGCCGCTTCGAGAAGAACCTTGAACTCAGCCTCGGGGGTACCGGCGAAACGGCCGCCACTGGCGATGCGGCGACAGGTTGCAACCAATGTCAAGGAAGGATGATCGGCGATATGAGTGCGTAGCGCAGAGAGGGTGGACAGCGGATCGGGCAGGGCATCGAGCCGAAGTTCCGCGAACGGAAACTCCGGCAAGAGCGCGAGTGATTGCGCGATCAGATCCTGGGCAGAGATGCCGCTGAGAGCGACACACAGTTTGCCAAGCTGCAGGCGGCGTACATGGGGAGTCATTGCTTATCGAAGGCTCGTCGTTCAGAGGGTGGATGGCAGGGTGGTCCGGGTGCAGTCTATCCCCCCAAGGATGCAGGAGAATCCCCCCAAGGATGCAGGAGAATGCAAGAGGGGTCTTGTGAAGCGTGCAACCTCTCAGCCTGCATCACGTCTAATCCTTTAACTGAGAGGCAATTCCTTACTGTCCTACCTTGTAGTTTAATTCCCCTTTTGCCCGCTTGGGCACCCTTCCAAATTCCTCAGAACCTCCCCTCCCCAATGCCTCTCCGGGCCCGCTGGAAAGCGGGCCTTACTTCTTTCCGCGGCAATCGTTCTGCAAGTACATGCTTCGCCCGGTACCATCAAGGTGTGAGAGCCGTATCGAGTCTGGCCATACCATCCAGCTCGCCGGTGCCTGGAATCGAGCGTATTCCTGCCTGGGAACAGTTTCCCTGGCTGCGCGCCGGATTCAGTACGCGGCGCGGTGGAGGCTCGATGGTCTATGCCGATGGGGAGCAGAACCTGGGCTGGACGCGTGATGACGATCCCGCAATTGTGGCCGTGAATCGTGACCGCTTTTTGCGTGCGGTAACGCAGGACGCTTCCATGCCGCTGACGACCTGCCACCAGATCCACGGCAATCTCATCCACGATGTGAATGCCGTGAGTGAGCCGATGATGACGCCTGAGGGCAAGGCCATCCTTCAGGGTGATGGCCTGATTTCTGGGAGCCCCGGCCGGCTGCTCGGGATTATCACTGCCGACTGCGTTCCTGTGCTCCTTGCCGATACCCGTACGCGGGCCGTGGCTGCGTTCCATGCAGGCTGGCGTGGCACCTTGGCGCGCATCGTGGAGAACGGCGTCGCGTGCTTGGGAGAGCGCTGTGGCTCGCGTCCGGAGCATCTCATCGCGGCCATTGGCCCTGCGATTCGCAGCTGCTGCTTCGAGGTAGGCGACGAGGTTCGCGCTGAATTCAAAGGCCAATTTGACTATGCGGATAAGCTCTTTCCACAACAGGGAAGCGCGATTCACATGGACCTCATGGAGGCCAACCGGCGTCAGCTGCTGGACGCCGGTGTACTCGCAGAGAACATCAGCATTGTCGAGGAGTGTACGGCCTGTGCACGGCTCGCGGACGGCACGCGCAAGTACTACAGCCATCGCGCCGAGCATGGCTTCACGGGACGCATGTTGAGCGTGATTGGGGCAGTTGCCGGGTAGGAGAGCCAACTTCATGGGTTTTAGCCCAGGGTTCTCTAATGTCAGCGCAAAACCCCGGGGCTGAAGCCCCGTTCTTCTCCGCAGTGAATGTCCGGGCTGAAGCCCGGACCTACCTCCGAAAAGCAAAAGATCATTCGTCTGACACTACCTGAAGCCCACGGCTACACCGAAGGGCATTCGTCAGAGAATCACTGCATCGTGCTGCTTCACAGTAAACAGAATTGATAGTGTGGAGTGGTGTATGCCGATGCCTCGCGCCTGCTTCGCCCCGTCCGCGTTTTCACCGCTGCCGTCCTGTTTTGGTCGTGGACCTGTTGGGCCGCGGCTCCCGTCTTCAGCTACCGGGTGGTCGCGAAATATCCGCACTCGACCGCCAGCTACACCGAGGGCTTTTTCTATCTGAACGGCCTCTTCTACGAGGGCACGGGCCTCTCAGGCCACTCCGAAGTGCTGGCGATCGAGCCGGAGACTGGGAAGCCGCTGCAGCGGCTCGAACTGCCCCCGCAGTATTTCGGCGAGGGCATTGTGGACTGGGGACCGAACGTCCTGGAATGGACCTGGCAGACGCACATAGGGTTTGTGCTGGATCGTTTCTCGCTGCGGACCGTGCGCCAGTTCCAATACGCAGGTGAGGGCTGGGGCATGACGCGCACGAAGAAAGAGCTGATCACCAGCGATGGAACGGCGACGCTGCGCTTTCGCGATCCGGAGACCTTCGCCGAAACACATCACCTCATGGTGAAGGACGGTTCGATACCGGTCGAACAGCTGAACGAGCTCGAATACATCAAGGGAGTAATCTATGCCAATGTGTGGCACTCCGACCGCATCGCGGAGATCTCACCGCGTGACGGACATGTGCTTGCCTGGATCGATCTCGCCGGCATTCTGCCCGACAAGGAGCGCATCGATGCGGAGTCGGTGCTGAACGGCATCGCCTATGACGCGCAGCGTGACCGGATCTTTGTGACCGGCAAGCAGTGGCCGTGGGTGTTTGAGATCAAGGTTGTGCCGAAGGCATCATGATGCTGCCGCTGGCGCGCATGCTGGTCTTCGCCTAGTCTTGGAGTGAGAGCGCTCCATAACTTTCATCGTAGGCATAGACAAAAAAAGCAGATCCCTCCGCTTCGCTGCGGGATGACAAGAGTAAGGGCTACGGGATGACAAGAGTAAGGGCTACGGGATGATAAGAGTAAGGGCTACGGGCTGACAAGAGTAAGGGCTTAAAGGTGGCGACAAGAAGAACTACAGCGCTCTTCGACCTACACCCACCACACTAAATCTTTTTCCCGAGCTCTTCGAAGAGCGTGTCGCGCCGCTCCAGCGCATAGGCTTCAATGCCGTTGAGCCCCTGTGCGTAGATGACGACGCCGGCAGCCGCGAAGCCTGCCATCAGGCCGATGCCTACCCATTCGCGGTGCAGATAGAGCGCCAGCAGCTCGCACCCGAAGCCCAGCGCGACACACCCGGCTAGAATGCCAACGGCGATGTATCCGCTGACCGCCGACTGCGCTTTGTTCAGGGTGCGGCCTGGATTCACCTTCTTGGGCGCGGAGACCGAGCGCAGGTTTCCCAGGGCGGTGTTGAGCAAAAGCGTGCCGATGGCCCAAAGAAGCGCGAAGAAGCAGTCAGCCAGGCTTGGCCGGCCCGCGACATAGCTGGTGATGGCGACCACAATGACGACCTCTACAAAGGCGAGGATCAGGGCAAAGACATTCTTGGCAAAAAACACCTCCCGCAAGCTCACCGGCGCGAAGAAGTAGAACTGTGCCCCCGTGCCCTCCATACCGAACGAGTTATAGCTCATGGGCGAGATGCCGAGCAGAGCGTACGCGACGGCTCCCAGCAGCACCCAGTGGGATCCACTGCGCGACGACAGACGACCGGCGAACAGAAACACCATCACCGCGGGCGCCACCAGGCCGTAGAAGAGGCCGACGTTGCGGCGAAGCACCAAAAGCTCCTTGCCCAGCAGCGGCGCCAGGGTCGCAGGCAAGAGCCCGCTGCGCCGCGGCAACGCCGTGACCGCTGGGATGGGATGCAGAGCCGGATGTGCAGCGGAAAGCGGCGCGGCAGCTACCTTCGCTGAACTCATTGCGAACGCTGCATCGCTGAGATTTTCACCCCGGAATTCATTGCGCATGCGCAGCGAGTAGATGGCCAGAAACAGCACGGCGAACCCGGCGCAGGCGATGGTTTCTCCCATCCACGAAGCATACTGTTGCCGATTGGCGGCCAGAATCGCTCCTGCGGTGAGCTCCGGTGGGAGCCACGCCACAAACGGGTGGGCCTTGTGTACGACGGTTTGCAGCGGCCCCAGGCTCCCCTGCGGCGATTGTCCGTAGACCTGGGTGTGCCGGTGCCGGTGGTGCTGAAAGCCGGGGTTGAAGCGCACATTCGCGTACTGAATGCCAAGCGAGAAAACAAAGATGAAGGCTGTGAAGATCTCCCGGGCGCGGCGCGTGGAGAGCCAGCGATCGACCCAGGCGAAGATCATGCGGGTGAATAAAACGTTCACCAATGCGAAGACCAGCATCGCGATCGCAGCAGGCACAAGGAGAGGAGGCCGTGCGATGGAGAGTCCGATGACCACGGCGAGAGAGACCAGGCTGACGATGAGGTTGGACGGGCTGAGCAGGCCGAAGCACAGGCGCACCAGGACAAAGCGTCGCAGCGGCAGCGGAAAGCGAATCAGCTCGACGGGATCGAAGGTTGTGCCGGGCTGTCCCAGGTTGATATTGAGAAGCTGCGTAAGAGCGACTGCGCCCCAAAGGATCCAGACAACGCGCCCCAGCTGCCCCCCATGGGCGAAGTACCAGGCCAGCATGCCGGCAGTGCCGGTGGGCAGCAGGGCTAAAGCCGCGAACAGGGGGAACAGCAGGATGCGGGCGATCAACTCCCCCGCGCCACCTTTGCGCCGGAAGCCGTTCGCGACGATGCGCCAGCGCAGCCAGGCGATGGCCCGCAGCTGCTCCGCCGCCAGCCGCGACCCGCCCAGAAGCTCAACCCGCCCGGTCAGCTCAGCCACGCGAGTTCCCCTTCTGGGTGCGGCGTGACGCCTTCCGTCTTTCCGACCACGGAAAGAAAGATCTGCTCGAGCGTCAAGGTGCCGCTGGCCTGGGCCTGGGTGCTTTCTTCCGAGGCAAGCCGCGCCCGCACACCCGCGCGCAGCTCCTCTAAAGACCCCTGCGCCACGATGTGACCGCGGTTGATGATCGCCACGTGGGTGCAGAGCCGTTCCACGATCTCCAGCACATGCGAGGTGAGAAAGATGGTGGCGCCGCGAGCGATCATGCCCTGCAGCATCGTCTTCAACAGACCGGCTGCGATCGCATCCACGCCTTCGAAGGGTTCGTCGAGAAACAGCAGCTTGGGGCCGTGGATCACAGCGGCCGCCAAGGCAAGTTTCTTGCCCATGCCGTGCGAAAAGTCGGCGATCAGCTTCTTGCGTTCATTCGCGAGTCCCATGAACTCGAGCAGCTCCGCGGACCGCGCCCCAGCCGTGGCGCGGTCCAGGCCGTACATGCGTCCCACGAACTGCAGGTATTCCGGCGCGGTCAGCCGGCCGAAGAGCGCCATGCCTTCCGGGACGACGCCGATCTCACGCTTTACCGCAACGGGGTTGGCGAGCAGATCCTCACCGAAGATACGGATTGTGCCCGAGCTGGGCGCCAGCAATCCTGTGAGCATTTTGATGGTGGTCGATTTGCCGGCGCCATTGGGGCCGAGAAATCCGAAGAATTGTCCACCGGCGACCGTCAGATCGAGCCCGTCGACGGCCTTGAAGTCCTGAAAAGATCGGGTAAGTCCATGGGTCTCAATGGCGGGCGCGGACATTGCTCACAGTTATACACATGCGGAGCATGGGCATGGAGAACGCTTCCTGGTTTTCTTTGAAAGGCCAAGGAACAGTTGCCCGGGCCTTAGATAGTGTCTGACGAATCAAGATCATCGTACGAGGTGCATCGGAGCACATCTTATTGAAAGGTGGGAGGGAGCGTGGGGCTTCAGCCCCAGGAAAAAGGGAAAGCCAAATTAGGACTTTAGCCCAGGGTTTTCTCCAGCGTCAACGCAAGACCCAGGGCTGAAGCCCCGTTTCCTCTCGGCACTGAATGTCCGGGCTAAAGCCCGGACCTCCCTCCGAAAAGCAAAAAAATGATTCGTCAGACACTACCTACTCCTGCACGTCCGGGGAAGTGTCTTCGAGAGCGGCTGTGCCGGTGCCGATCAACTCGCGCAGCTCCTTGCTGGGCTTGAAGTAGGGAACTTTCTTCGCGGGTACAGCGACGGAGACGCCGGTTTTCGGGTTGCGTCCTGTCCGCGATTTGCGCTGACGGGTACGAAAGCTGCCAAAGCCGCGAACCTCCACCTTGTCTCCAGCCTTCAACGCATCGACGATCGCTTCGAACATCGTGTCCACGATGACCTCGCTGTCACGGCGGGTGAGATTGCCGAGCGCTGTGACGCGGTCCGTAAGATCGACTCTGGTCATTCTCCGCCTCCTGAGAGTTACACGCCCGGGTGTAGTTTACGCCGGGATGCTTCGCTCAAACCATGCCGCAGCGTACGTGATCAAAACGTGATGGGGAAAAGAAGGAGCCCGCCAGAGCGGGCTCCTTGTCGTTCGGGCTACCTGTGGTTAAGGCTGGGTGACTTACTTGGCCTTGGTGGAGGTGGACTTCACGCTGGGCTCCATACCGGGGGCGGAGTTCAGGACGACCTGGGCAGAAACAGGAGTGATCGCCGGAACGCCCGCCCCGATGATTTCGGAGAGGACAAACGCGCCCGGTGCGCAGCCCGTGGTGACGCAGCTGAGATTGCTGACCCAAACATTGCCCGTGTTGTCGACGCCAATGCCGCCCGGAACGACGATCGTTCCGCCGTTACCGGTACCGTGGACATACACCTGGTTGGGCGCTACGTTGCTGCTGTTGATCAACGAACCGTTGGTCGACGGCACCTGCTGCACATCCGGTGTGTAGAGATCCGAGATCCAGAGGTTGCCGCCGCCATCCACCGACAGACCCGAAGGGTGGCGATTTGCGGACTGATCGGCAAAGGGGAAGCAGTTCTGCGAGGCGTAGACGCAGATGCCGTCAGAGGCAGCGTTGAATCCGCCCTTGGCCGCCACGTAGTTGTTGCCGGTAAAGACCACCTGCCCGGAGTCTGCGAAGGACTGGAAGGTCACGTACGACTCAGAGTTGTTCGGGTTGATGTAGAGGTCGAAGATGTTGGGCTGGTAGGTATCGGTTGCCGAGGCGGCAGTTCCACCGATCAGATCCCCGGCGAGGCTGGTGCCGATGTAGCCAGCCGAACCCGGGGGCGTTGTGTTCGGAATCAGGGCATAGCTGTTCTCGTTGGTGATCTCCGCGAACTCCGGTGAAGCATTGGCGGTGTTCACGACCGCCACGCGAAGGCTGTTATCGTCATCGACCGTGAGGGCGGTAGAGGTGGTGCCCGCGATGCTCAGGATGACCGGGGACGCCGGCGACGTGCCCGGGAATCCGGCTACATTGGCTGAGCCGATGTCATTCGTCCATACATAGCCGTTGATGTCCACCACGACCTGTTCCGGGCGAACCAGACCGGGGGCCGTGAAGGGCTGGCTGAAGGAGGAAGAGCCTGGGTCAAAGTAGGCCACGCCCGCTGCTCCCGGCAGGTTGCTGGGGAACCAGACGCGGCCGGAGTTGTCGATATCGAGCGTCGTGACGGTGTAGGGATCGGCGCCCAGACCAAGGCTCGGAGTGGTATAGCTGACCGCCAGGGTCCAGTCGTTCGGCTGCGTGGGAAGACTGCCGGAGAAGGCGCTGGAGCCCGATGGCGGAACGAGGCTGTACAAAGCGGCGACATTCTGTGCGGGGTAGAGCGCCATGTTTACCGCCGCCTGCAGGGTGTCGGCCGGCGCGTTTCCACCGGCGTGGGTCGTGTTGCTGAACAGGCTGGTGCAGGCAGGGGAGCCCGGACCGGCCGAGTTCACGCAGGCGCCCAGAATGTCCGCAACGGTGATGATTTTTGCGGATTCATTCGTGAACGTGGCCGAAGATTGCGTCGGATAGCCGTTCGCCACGCTGGTGAGCGTGGGAATGAGCACGCTGTTGACCCGGGTGATCGCGGGAGTCAGGCTGGCCGGGGCGCCAAAGTGGTCCCTGGTGAACACGTCCGAGTTCGCACTGGAGAAAAAGTGCGACAGCGCAAAAGCGAGAGCGGTGGTACTGATCTCGTTGATGGTCACATACCCGCCCTCCGAGGCCGCGCACGAGCCAAGTCCGGCGCCAAGAACGATGGCGGAGTTTGCCGGAAGGTTGATGCCAGGCTGCCCGCCGATGGAAAGGATGTACACGGGTGCGTTGGGATCGGGGCAGGTGTAGTTCACGTTGAAGTTGCCGCTGCTGTCCGTGGTTGTGGTGGCAATCGGGGTGCCCGTGGAGCCGTAGCCGCCGGTGCCGTAGGAGTACACCACGATTTCGCCGTCGGCCACTGCCTGCTGGCCTCCAAAGGCCTTGCCGGAGATGGTCTTCATGGCGGGGGTTGCCGCCACGGAGGTGATGCCCTGGGTTCCCATGGCGCAGCCGGACAAGAAACCGGCAACTGGCAACAAAGCTGTCAGGGCCAAAACGTTAAAACGCATGCGGAGCCTCCGGGTTGCAGTCCCCTGCAACGAGTCGCTACAACTGTAGAGTTGATACCTAGGGGAACTATACATCCGGGTTACCCGTTCGAGCCATGGAAGTATTCCACTTCCCTGCAACTTACGGGTGATCTGTCGCGTTCCTCCGGGATCCCGTGGCGAACCGTACAGCTTTTCACACGCCATTAGCAAATGGTCTGGTCACGGGGCGGTAACGTTAATGAAAATGAAGTCATGTCCGCCGGACTGCATGGAGCACTCTTGAGCCAGACCATTGTTGTACTCGAAGACGACGCTGAGATTCGCAGACTGATCCAGTACCGGTTGGAGAGCGCCGGCTATGCCGTGCGCATGTACCCCACGCCGGGCAGCATCGTCGCCGATGCGGAACGCCAGCGCCCCGCGCTGTTTCTGCTGGACATCATGGTGCCGGGCGGCAGCGGGCTGGATGTGTGCCGTCAGCTCCGCCGCAACTCCACCATCGGCGCGGTGCCGGTGATCTTCCTCACCGCCCGGGCCTCGGAGGACGACCGCGTTCTCGGCCTGGAGCTGGGCGCGGACGACTATATCGTGAAGCCGTTCGCGGTGCGGGAGCTGCTGGCGCGGGTGCGCGCGGTGCTGCGGCGGTCTGAGCTTCCGGGCGAGGCGGCGCTGGCGGTGCTTACGGTGGAGGACCTGCAGATCGACTCCGGTTCCATGCAGGTTCGGGTGCGCGGCGAGCTCATCACCACGACTACAACGGAGTTTCGGCTGCTGGAGTACCTCGCCCGCCACCCGGGCCGCGTCTTCAGCCGCGATCAGTTGCTGGATGCGGTCTGGGGAGACTCGCGCTTTGTCACGCCGCGCAGCGTGGATGTGTACGTTCGCCGCCTGCGCGAAAAGATCGAGGCGGAGCCGGAGACGCCGCGCTTTCTGAAGACGCTGCGCGGGGCGGGCTACCGCTTCGATATTCCGGCGGCGCGAGCGGCTGGCATGGCGGAAGGCGTTCCAGCCTAGACTGGAGCTATGCGGGATCGGCGCGGAAGCCTATTGAAGAGTGTGCTGCTGTGGGCGGCTGTGGGGTCTGCCGGGCTCAGCGTGTGCCTGCTTTGGAAGCCGCAGCTCTGGGTGGCGATTCTGGGAACGGCCGCGGTGGCTCTGACAGCGGCGTTTCGCGCCTCCCGGCTGCTCGCGGACCAAGCGGAATATTTCTACCGGGGCCTCGACAACCTGCCGGCCGCCGTTTCTCCTTTGCCTGCATCGGAGAGCCTGCGGGAGCTGGTGGAGGTAGCGGATGCGTTGCGGGCGGCATCGCCGCGACTGGCGGCGCAGCTGGACGCGGCACGGGAGAGCGGGCGCAAGCTGGAGGCGCTGCTGGACTCGATGCAGGATGCGGTCACGGCGATCGATGCGGCGGGGCGCATCTCCTGGACCAACCGCCCCATGCAGCAGCTCATGCGCGCCTCGCACGGATCGGTGCGCACCGGTCATTCCCTGGTGCAGACCGTGCGCGCGCCGGAGGTTTTGGAGTGTGTGCAGATCGCGCTGGAGTCGCGGGAGCTGGTGGAGCGGCGCCCGGTGACGGTGCTGCCCGGCCACATCGTGGAGGTGACGGCCGCGCCCATGCCGGGTGGCGGCGCGGTGATCGTGATGCACGACATCACGCGCATTCAGCAGGTGGAGCGCGCGCAGCGTGAATTTGTGGCCAACGTTTCGCATGAGCTGCGTACGCCGCTCACCTCCATCCAGGGCTATGTGGAAATGCTGCTGGAAGAGGCGGAGGACGCGCCATCACAGCTTTCGGCGGCGGCGGCGGAGCGGCAGCGCGAATTTCTGGAGGCGATCTTGAAAAGCGCCCGCCGCATGGGTCGATTGACGGATGATCTGCTGGCGCTGGCGCGCGTGGAAAGCGGAGAGCAAAAGCTCAGGCCCGCGCCCATCCCCGTTTCGCTGCTCATGGAGGAGTGCCTGGAGGCGGTTTCGGGTCTGTTCAAGGAAAAAGGCGGAACCCTGGCGGTTGCCGGAGAGATCCCGGAGGTGGAGGTGATCGCGGACGAGGACGCGATTCTGCAAATTCTCAGCAATCTGGTTGAGAACGCGCTGAACTATGGCCGCGGCGCCGACGACTGGCCCGTTGTCGAGCTTTCCGCCAAGCTGGCCGGCGACACAGACGAGGGCGCGTTGCCCGCGGTGCAGTTCCGGGTGCGTGACTTCGGCGCGGGCATTGCGTCCGAACATCAGCGGCGCCTGTTCGAGCGATTTTATCGTGTCGATAAGGCCCGCTCGCGAGAGTCCGGAGGCACCGGCCTGGGGCTAGCGATCGCGCGTCACATCGTGGAGGCGCATCGCGGACGCATCTGGGTGGAAAGTGAACTGGGCCGGGGCAGCAGTTTTTTCTTTACCCTGCCGTGCGCTGGCCTGCCCGCGCCAGTGGATATCGTCGAGACCCAGATACCCACAAGCGATTAGGTGGCTCCCGAAGAAGGCGGTTTAAATGTTATCTCTCGGAAACAATCTCAATTTCTCTTGCATAGTGTAGCGCGACGCGTTACGCTATACGCGTGATCCGGTCGTTCGCACACAAGGGATTGCAGCAGTTCTTCCTGACAGGAACAAAGGCCGGCATCAACCCACAGTTCGCCCCGAAGCTCCGTGAACAACTAACCCAGCTCAATGCGGCGAGCAAACCGTCCACAATGAACGCCCCTGGCTATGATCTCCGTGAACTAAAAGGGGATAAGGTGGGCACGTGGGCAGTGAAAGTGAACGGCAACTGGCGTCTTACCTTTCGGTTTATAGGAACGGACGCCGAGGTGGTGGATTTACAGGACTACCACTAAGTGGGAAAGGAGAAAGTAGCGATGATCCAATACGACGCCGCACACCCAGGTGAAATCGTTCGGGTACAAATGGGGGAGGACATCAGCGTTACGCAATTAGCTGATCACCTCGGGGTGACGCGCACCACCATGAGTCGCCTAATTAACGGCGCATCGGGCATGAGTGCTGACATGGCGATGAAGCTGGCCCAAGCCTTCCCGCATACCGATGCCCAGTTTTGGTTGACGCTCCAGTTGAACTACGATCTAAGCCGCGCACAACGGGAGAAGCGGAAGCAGATTTTGCCGGTACGGGCCGCATGATAGCTCCAGAAGCAAACAAGCCGCCCGTGAGCACGTGGCGTGGTGGGCTACGAATCGCTCCGTTAAGGATCGCGTTCAGAGCACCCTACAAGCCATCGGTGTAACAGAAGCCCATTGTCTCGCCATTCTGGCCACCTCCGACTAACTTTGCTCCTTTGTTCGTGGGCTGTGAAGCCCACGACGACACTGATGTCCGTCGGGGTAGCGAACGGCTGCACCGATGTTTGTTAGCTGAAACTCACGGTGAACCGAAGAGAGCGCCAGACACTCCCTCAAGTTCCTCCCCCGAAAGTGGCAGTTTTAACATTCCTTTCACTTTAGGTTCTCCCCCCGTTCAACAAAGGCTGGGAACATGACCTTCAAAGAGCCAGACAAGCCAGCGTAAGCACGAGCACTTCGTGCGCTTATGGTGCGGTTCTTCCTTGAGGAGCAATGAGACCACAAAGCAAGTTCATGACGGCGCTGGTTGCAGCGCTGCTTGTCTCCGCCAGCGGCGGAGCGCAGACAAGTTCCCCGACGGCGAAGAAGCCGGTTCACAGCAAGCATCGGCCGGCTCGCCGGACGGAGCGCCGGCATGTGCCGGTCGAGAGCGCCACGGAGCGCCAGCTTGGAGAGCTTCGCGAGCAGATCTCCGGGCAGCAGGTGCAGATCGACAATCTGAAGTCGCAGCTCACCGCCCGCGATCAGCAGGTTTCCCAGGCACAGCAGAGCGTGGCGGAGGCGCAGTCGCAGATCGCCTCGGCCGCCGCCACCACGGCGCAGGCCGCGCAGCAGGGTACACAGAACGCGCAGGATGTGCAGCAGCTCAAGACCTCGGTCGGCGATCTCGCCACGCAGAACACCAATCTGCAGCAAACCATCGTGGCCGATCAGCAGCACGTGGAGCAGGAGATCAATTCTCCCACCACCATTCACTACAAGGGCGTGACCATTCAGCCGGTGGCCTTCTTCGCGTTTGAAGGCGTGTATCGCCAGCGTTCGGTGAACTCGGACATTAATACCCCGTTCAACGCGATCCCGTTTCCCAGCGCGAACCAGGGCCATGTCAGCGAGCTGAATTTCACCGCCCGGCAAAGCCGTCTGGGCGCGCTTTTTTCGGGCGACGCGGGCAGCTACAAGCTGGCGGGATACTTTGAAAGCGACTTCCTGGGCGCCGGCGTCACCTCCAACAATAACCAGAGCAACAGCTATGTGTTCCGCGTACGGCAGTTCTGGGGCCAGGCGGAGAACGCCCGGGGTACCCGTGTGACCGGCGGTCAGCAATGGTCGTTGGCGACGGAAGACGCCCGCGGCACGGATAACCGCACTGAAGTTCTTCCCAACACCATCGATTCGCAGTACATGGTCGGCTTCAGCTGGGAGCGGCAGCCGGGGATTCGTCTGCAACAGCGTTTCGGCGATCCGAAGAGCGGCACCGTTACCTTGGCGGCGGCTCTGGAACAGGCGCAGATCACCAACTTCACGGCGCAGTCCGCGGTCTCCGCGGCGGTGCCGACCAACTTCTTCTTCGCCGGAGCCGGGCAGAACGGCGGTTTGTACAACGCCTTCAACGGCACCTATGCCAACAACGTCGCGCCCGATGTGCTGGTGAAGGGAGCGCTAGACTTCCCGCACGCGCACATTGAGCTGGGCGGCATCGCCCGCTTTATGCGCGACTACACCTACCCGATCACCGGCGCAACGACCACCACGGCGAGCGGTGTCACCACGTCGGCGTACACCTATGCCGCCGGGCAGCCTTACCAGAGCAACACGGCGACCGCGGGCGGCGCCTTTGGCGCGATTCGCGTGGAGCCGGTGAAGGCCCTGGAGGTCGGTATTTCCTTGATGGGCGGCACGGGGTTGGGACGCTACGGCTCGGCGCAGCTGGCCGACGCGACCGTCAAGCCTTCGGGTCAGCTGGAGCCGATCAAAAACTACCATGGCCTCTTTTCGGTGGTGACACACGAAGGCAAGAAGCTGGACATCTTCGCCTACTATGGCGGCGAGTATGATCAGCGCACCGTTTATACGGTGACGACGGGCGTATTTAATGGCGACACCATCGGCTATGGCGTACGCAATCTCAACAATGCCGGATGCTATGCGCTGCCACCCTCGAACGCGGCCATCGCCAGCACCGGCGGCTCCCCGAGCTCGCCCTCGACCTGCGCCTCGCCCACCCGTTACATTCAGGAGCCCATGATCGGGTTCATCTTCCGCGTGGTGAACAGTCCGAAGTACGGCCGCCTGCAGTACTGGGCGACCTACAGCTACCTGCAGCGCAATCTGTGGTCGGGTACGACAGCCAGCGCGTCGGCGTCAGCCTTTGAGCCGGTACCCACCCCGACCGGGCCGCGCGCGCTGGACAACATGTTCCACGTCAGCATGCGGTACTACATCCCCTAGGCTTTTGCTGGGAGGTGAGCAGTATTCTGTTGCCGGGTGTTCGTTGTGACGGGCACCCGGCCATCCACGAATGGATTTAGAAGCAAAATCACGCCACTCTTTTGTTCCCAGGAGCTTACTCCGTGCAAGCCAAACTTCTTTCGGCCGTCCTGCTGGCCGCCACCGCCGTTCTGCCCATGCCGGCACAGGACCTGACCGGCGCCGGCGCCACCTTCCCCAACCCCATCTATTCGCGCTGGTTCTCGGAATACGCGCAACAGCACCCCAACGTGCATATCAACTACCAGTCGGTCGGTTCGGGTGCGGGCATTCACCAGCTCCAGGGCGGCATTGTCGACTTCGGCGCCTCCGACATGCCGACCACCGATGCCATGGCGAAGGACTTCAAGGTTCCCGTGATGAACATCCCTACGGTTCTGGGTGCTGTCGTTCCGGTGTACAACGTGCCGGGCGTGTCGGGTGAGCTCAAGTTCGCGCCGGAGGTGATCGCCGGCATCTATCTCGGGATCATCACGAAGTGGAATGACCCAAACATTCAGCGCGATAATCCGGGCGTGAAGCTGCCGGACCACAACATTCTTCCGGTGTACCGCTCCGATGGTTCGGGTACGACGTTCATCTTCACCGATTTTCTGTCCAAGGTCGTTCCCGAGTTCGCGCAGCGTGTCGGCCACAATACCAGCGTGCGTTTTCCGGTCGGCATCGGGCAGAAGGGCAATGAGGGCGTCGCCGGCATGGTGCGCTCGAGCGAGTACACCTTCGGCTATGTGGAGCTGATTTATGCGCTGCAGAACAAGATGGAGTTCGGTCTGGTGCGCAACTCCGCGGGCAAGTACATCAAGGCGTCAACGGAAGGCGTGACCGCGGCGGCGGCGGCGGATGCCAAGAGCATCCCGGCCGACTTCCGGGTGTCGATCACCAATGCTCCCGGCCCCAACTCCTACCCTATCTCCTCCTTCACGTATCTGCTGATTCCGACCCATTGGCAGGATGCGAACAAGGAGAAGGTGATGGTTGATTTTCTGCAGTGGATGCTCGCGCATGGCGAGGCGGAGGCCAGTGGCATGAGCTATGCGCCGCTCCCCACGCCGGTCGCGGAACACGTCAAGCAGGCCATCAGCCAGATTCACTAGATTGCCTCTGTATGCCGCGCCCTGGGACTCACATTTTGCCGTCAGGCGAACGTGTGGGGCTGGGGCGCACTCGCTTTTTCAAGAAATGTACGTCGCCCTTCCGCTGTAAGCTTTTACTGCGCGTGAGCAGAGGAGACGTTCTCTCTCCTTCTGTTCACATGCGAGTCGTAGAATTCGCATCTGTTGATGCAAAGGCAACGCATGCCTGAGTCCAGCCCCACACCTGTGCCCATCCCGCGAACGGCTGTAGCGGGACCGAACCAAGGTGTCCCCGCGTCTGCGCCCGAGACGGCCAGCACGCCTGTCGCCTCTGAGATTCGCAGCTTTCTGCAGCGGCGCGGCAGCGGCAAAATGGCCGATTCTTCCTTCGCAACGCTGATGATCGTGTGCGCGCTTAGCGTGATCCTGATCGTGCTGCTGATTGTGTTTGTGCTGGTTGGGCAATCGAAGCTGTCGATTCACACCTTTGGGTGGAAGTTCTTCGGGTCGAGCACATGGGACCCGGTGAACGGCAGCTTCGGCGCGATGCCCTTCATCTATGGCACGGTGATTTCTTCGCTGCTGGCGACGGCCATCGCCGTGCCGCTCTCGATCGCGGTGGCGATCTTCGTGCTGGATATCTGCCCCCTGCGCCTGCGCGGGGCCATCGCGTTTCTTACGGAGCTGCTCGCGGCCATTCCTTCCGTGGTGTACGGTCTGTGGGCGCTGTTCGTGCTGGTCCCGATCGTGCGCGACCAGCTGGGTCCGGTGCTGGTGCGTTCCTTCGGCTGGACGGGGCTCTTCACGGAGCCGAACTTCGGTGTGGGCATTCTGACGGCGAGTCTGATCCTCGCGGTGATGATCTTTCCGGTGATCTGCTCGATCAGCCGCGATGTGATGCGGGCGGTGCCGAACTCGCAAAGGGAGGCGGCGCTGGCGCTCGGGGCCACGCGCTGGGAGATGATTCGCATGGCGGTGCTGCGCAATGCGCGCATCGGCATTGTGGGCGCCGTGATCCTGGGGCTGGGCCGCGCCCTGGGCGAGACCATGGCCGTCACCATGGTCATCGGCAATCACCCGGATATCAGCAAGAACCTCTTCAATCCGGCGTATACGCTCGCCAGCGTGATCGCGAATGAGTTCTCGGAGGCCACGGGGGATCTGTACGTGAGCGCGCTGATCGAGATTGGCTTGGCGTTGTTTCTGGTCACCATCGTGGTGAACGCAATTGCGCGGCTGCTGGTGTGGGCGGTAACGCGCGGCAACTCGGCGAGGGCCTAACGATGAGTTCACTTCCGCAAAACAATCCCCAGAACACGCCGCAGCTCACACGAGTGCCGGCGATTTCGGTCGCGCCGAACCCTCCCGCGGAATCGCGGCAGGGCGGTCCGCCTGCGCGTCCGCGGCAACGCGATACCGGCTGGCGCGACCGCTGGCGCACCGCCTTGGATCATGGAGTGACGGCCATTGCCATTCTGAGCACGGCCGCCGTTCTGGTTCCGCTGATTGCCATCCTCGGCTACCTGATCTTCAAGGGCGCGAGCTCGTTGAATCTTGCCTTCTTCACCAATCCCCCCGCTCCGGTTGGCCAGGCTGGCGGCGGCATGGCCAATTCGATCGTCGGCTCCGGAGTGATTCTGGCCATGGCGAGTCTGCTGGGAGTTCCGCTGGGCATCGGCGCGGGCGTCTATCTGGCGGAGTATGGCCGGGGCAGCCTGTTCGCGAACATCGTACGCTTCACGGCGGATGTGCTGAACGGTGTGCCGTCGATCGTGATGGGCATAGCGGCCTACGCGCTGATCGTCGCGCGGCAGCACCATTTTTCCGGCTTTGCGGGCGGCGTCGCATTGGCGATCATGATGGTGCCCACCATCACCCGGACCACCGAAGAGATGCTGGCGACGGTGCCGTCTTCACTGCGCGAGGCTGCGTTGGGCCTCGGGGTTCCGCGCTGGCGGACGGTGCTGTCCATCAGTCTGCGGACCGCCTCGCCGGGCATCATCACGGGCTGCATGTTGGCCTTCGCCCGCGTCGCCGGTGAGACCGCACCGCTGCTGTTTACGGCCTTCGGCAACCAGTTCTGGAGCTTCAAGCTCGGCCAGCCCATCGCTGCCCTGCCGCTGCAGATCTACACCTATGCCATCTCACCCTATGACGAGTGGCATCGTCTGGCCTGGGCCGGATCGCTGGTGCTGATTGTGCTGATCATGGTTTCTGTGTCGCTGGTGCGCATCTTCGCCAACCGCGGCACGCTCAAGGGAGGACAGTAAGTTGGGAGTCGACATACGGGTCGAAGACCTGAACGCCTGGTACGGCCCCGTGCATACACTCAAGGACGTGAGCCTGCACATTCCGGCCAACAACGCCACGGCGCTGATCGGGCCCTCGGGCTGCGGAAAATCCACCTTTGTGCGCTGCCTGAACCGGATGCACGAGACCACGCCGGGCGCGCGCGCGGAGGGTACCGTCATGATGGGGCCGCTGAATATCTACAAGGATTCGGCCCCGGTAGAGATTCGCCGCCGCGTCGGGATGGTGTTCCAACGGCCGAACCCGTTTCCGACCATGTCGATCTATGACAACGTCGCGAGCGGGCTGAAGCTGAACGGCTACAACAAGCGCCGCGTGCTGGACGAGACGGTGGAGCGCTCGCTGCGGCAGGCCGCACTGTGGGATGAGGTGAAGGACGACCTGAAGAAGAAGTCCGGCGCCAGTCTCTCCGGAGGACAGCAGCAGCGGCTGTGCATCGCACGCGCCATTGCGGTCGATCCGGAGGTGCTGCTGATGGACGAGCCGGCCAGTGCGCTGGATCCCGTTTCCACCTCGAAGATCGAGGACTTGATCTTTCATCTCAAGGCGCAGTACACCATTGTGATCGTGACGCACAACATGCAGCAGGCCGCCCGCGTGGCGGAGCAGACGGGCTTCTTTCTTACCGGTAAGCTGGTGGAGTTCGATGCAACGCATAAGATTTTCACCAGTCCGTCTGATAAGCGGACGGAGGACTACATCACCGGGAGGTTTGGCTGATGCGAACGAAATTTCACCAGGCCCTGGATGGCCTGAAAGAACGTCTTCTGGTGATGGCCGGGCTCGTGGAGCAGGCCATCACGCGCGCCACGGCGGCGTATGCCGATCGCGATACCGAGCTGTGCGACCTGGTGCTGCTGTCCGAACCCGCGATCAACCGCATGGAGCGTGAGATCGATCAGCTGGCACTGGATCTGCTCGCGATGGAGCAGCCCATGGCGGTCGATCTGCGATTCATTCTCGCGGTGATTCGCATCAATGCCGACCTGGAACGTGTCGGCGATCAGGCGGTCAACATCGCCAACCGCGTAAAGGAGCTGGGAACGCTGCAGTCGACAGATATTCCCGTCGATATCCCGCGTCTGGCAAGCCTCTCCTCGGCGATGGTGCGCAAGGCGCTGCAATCGTTTATTGAGGCCGATCCGGAGATGGCGCGTTCCGTGCTGACGCTGGATGATCAGGTGGACGAGATGAACCGCGACGCCTACCATTCGCTCGGGAAGTACATCCAGGACCGCCCGGATTGCGTCTCGCAGGCGCTGAATGCGCTGGTGATCTCAAGAAATCTGGAGCGTGTCGGCGACCATGCCACCAACATCGCGGAGGATGTGATCTTCTGGGTGCGCGGCGATGATGTTCGTCACGGCGGCGCTTAGGGCGGCAAGATTGAATGCACATTGCCGTTGTCGAATACAAATTGTCGTTGTCATTGATTTATGAGTTGTCATCCTGAGCAGCGCGAAGGACCTACTTTTCTCTCCGGTGTGCCGCGGACACCCTGGAAAAAAGCAGGTCCTTCGCCTTCGGCTCAGGATGACAACTTTTGTGGAAGTGAACAGAATTTTGTGGAGCTAACAGAATGAAAGATCTCACGCTACCGTAAGGTGCCTTCGGCAATATCGTAGGCGATGACGCCGAGGTCGTTCAGTTTGCCGACCGTCGCTTCCATGTTGCGGCGCACGACGGGCTCCTGCGCTGGAGGCGTTTTATGCGCCTCTTCGATGGCTACAACGCGACCGTAAGGCCACGCAGTCTGCGGGATGGAGCTCATGGCCTCACCGAGCTTGTCCGGGCTCACATTGAGCTCTTCGCGGCGCGCGCCCACCGGGCGCAGCATGCCGCCGATACCGTAGCCGGTGGGATTGGCGTCGGCCAGCAGAACATGCACCGTGACCATGTCAGGCTGCACGGTGATGTAGGGATTTTGCCAGCCCTCAAAGCTGTGTACGGCCATGTAACGGGTTTTGCTGGGCGGCGGGATCATGTCGAGCTCCTGCCGTTCCGCAGTGGACTCCGCCCGGTGCTCGGCCGCATCCCGCGCTCCCGAAACCCGGCGGTTGGAGCAGCCGGTAATGAGAAAAAACGTGGATCCAAAAAGCGCCAAGAGGGCCGACAAAAAGGGGCGGTTGAAGACACGCGCATTCACCTGTCAAGAATAGCGAATCCGGGCAGGGTTTGCACCAGGTTTCGCCGCGCGGAGAGGAAAGGCCTGTCGGTTACGGACGTACAATGGAGAAATGATCAGGGGAATCACCAGCATTGCGCCCGTGGCTTCGGCGGAGGGCTTCGAGCGGCTCGCGAGCCTGCTGAAGACGCTGGGGTTTGAACCGGGCCGCGGATGGGACGACGGCATGGGCCAGGGAGCGGCGTTTCTTGCGCCGGTGGGCAATCTGGAGCTTGTAACCGGCCGCGCGCCCGCCGTTCCGCCCCTGCTTGTGGAGACCACGCAGCTGGATGCGGTGCGGACCGCCGTGCGCGGCTGGATGGCTACGGATCTGCGCTCCGAAGACGTCACGGCAAGGCTCAGTGAGATCGAAGACACGCACTGGAACTCTAGACTGTTTACCGCCGAGCTGGCGCCGGGGCTGCAGGTTGGGTTCTGGGAGTCGCAGAATCCGCTGCATGGCCGTCCGCTGGCCATCGAGGGCGACCTTTCGGCGGCAGGCAAGCGTTTTGCCATTGTGGTGGCGCGCTGGAACGCGGTGATCACCGATCGTCTGCTGCAGGGAGCGCTGGATGGCCTGTATCGCAGCGGCGCGGCGAAGAGCGATGTAGAGATTGTGCGGGTCCCGGGAGCCTGGGAGATCCCGTCGGCGGCACGGACCCTCGCGGAGACGCGGCGCTTCGACGCGATCCTCACGCTGGGCGTTCTGCTGCGCGGCGAGACCGCGCATTATGAGGCGATTTATACCGAGGTGGCGCGGGGCATCGGGCAGTCGCAGCAGGAGACCGGCATCCCGCACGCGTTTGGGGTGTTGACCTGCGAGACGCTGGAGCAGGCACTCGATCGTGCCGGGCTGAAGGCAGGGAACAAAGGCTTCGAGGCCGCTGTTGCCGCCATCGAAATGGCTTCCGTTCAAGGGAAGATCGAAGCGCAGAGCCAGGCCGCAGAACCCGCCGCCGCCGGGATGAGCCGCTGATGGGGACGCGCAGGAAATCCCGCGAGCTCGCGATGCAGATGCTCTTTCAGGGCGATCTCGGCAAGCAGAAACCGGCCGAGGTGGAGCGACTCTTCTGGGAGTCGCGCGATGATGTGGACGATGAGACTCGCGGCTTTGCCGATGATCTTCACCGTGTGGCGACACGCCGCGAGGAGGAGGTCGACGCGCTGATCGTGAAACATGCGCAGAACTGGCGGCTGGAGCGGATGCCGGTCGTTGATCGCAACCTCCTGCGGACCGCCACGGCCGAGATGCTCGGCTATCCCTCCACACCCGCGGCGGTGGTGATC
Source organism: Granulicella sp. (assembly GCA_965276885.1). Classification (GTDB taxonomy): domain Bacteria; phylum Acidobacteriota; class Terriglobia; order Terriglobales; family Acidobacteriaceae; genus Granulicella. The sequence continues at coordinate 2,329,974 of OZ255702.1, forward strand.
AACGAGACGCTGGAGATTGCGCGCCGCTACGCCGCTCCGGAGAGCTTGAACTTCCTGAACGGTGTGCTCGATGCCATTGGCCGCGATCTGCTGGACGCCAAGCTGAACCGTTCCTGACGGCTCGCTTGGGGCAACATTGCTGGCCGTTCCTTGGTGTCATCCCGTATTGTGTTTGTCATCGCGTAGCCCTTTGAACTTGTCATCCCGTAGCGCAGCGCAGGGAGCTGCTGTTCTCCCGCTGAATGCCTTCAGGAAAATGGTTAAGATGCCATGTTCTCTGGAAGGTGTGCGGCGACAAGCGAACAGCAGATCCCTGCGCTACGCTACGGGATGACAAATCAAATACGCTACGGGATGACAAATCAAATACGCTGCGGGATGACAATTCAAAAAACATTGCAGCGTTCACCTTAGGAGGTCGATCTCCGGGCGCGCAGCACGATAAGGTTGGGTGTCGCCACGCCACTTGTGACCCCGGGGAGCGCGGGCAGGATCAGGCCGGAGTCTGTGCCCGTTGTGCCGGAGAACTTGATGATGTGCACCACGTTGTCGCCGGAGCTGCCGGTGTAGAAGGTGTTGTTGTCCGTGCTGAAGACACCGGCGACCGGAGCGGTCGTGGCACCGCCCGAAAGGGCGACGTTGCTGACCGCGCCCGCGGCGGGCGCATACAGCGGAAGCACACCGCCGGATCCCGTGTAGGTGACGGCGGCGACAGTCGAGTTGCTGGCTGGGATGACCCCTGTGATGGAGGAAGCGGTGATCCCGGTCAGGGCATGCGGTGTGTGCGTGTTGGTGAAGAAGCCGACGGTAATTGGAACCTGAGGGCAGGGTGCGATGGTCGTACTGCCGCCCGCTGATTCGGTGGGGAGAGCCACGACGATGTCCTGGAGCGTCGGTGAGCCCTGGATCGTGGCGCCCAGCAGATGCTTGCCATCGGTGGTGAAGGCGAGCCGGTCGGTCGGCACATTGGCCCGGTCCGCAAGGGGGGAGAAGACGTTGGAGGTGGTTGCCACCGAAGTAAGCCCATTGGTGGTTGTCGACGGGTTGATGGTTGTCGACGGGCAATCGCTGCGTCCGTCGGTGCTGGGAGAGGCGAAGTACGCGCCTGCATTCGGCACCGTCACGGCGACATCAGTGTAGATGTCGGTGGCCTGGCTCTGGTTGATCATCGTGCTCTCCCAGCCGACAAAGGTGGTATAGGTGAGCAGCTGGTTGGTGTTTGTAGTGACATACAGCGTGTTGCTGTCCGGGGTCCACTGCGCACGGGTGCCTACGCCGTTGAAGGTGCTGAAAACGGAGCCGGTCGGCGTGATCAGCGACACGGTCTGACGCGTCGGATCGGTGATCACCACATAGCTGTTGTTGGGGGCAACCGCGAGTACGTTGCCCTGGATCGTCTGATAGACGCCCGTAAGCGCGCCGGAGGCGGTGGCCACGGTCATCAGCCCGCCGGCGGAGCCCATGTAGATCGAGGTTCCGTCCTGCGAGATCACCATCGAGGTGGGCGTGTAGGGCAGCTTCAGCGGGGTGCCGAGCTGGCCAGTGGTGAAGTCCTCACTGGCGAGGTACTGCGAGCCGGTGCTGCCCATGTAGAGCACGTCAGAGCTGGTGCCCGGCGCCGTCACGGTGATGCCGTTGGAGGTGACCGGCGTGCCGTTGCCCAGGTAGCCGATCTGGCTGAACGGTGAGGTGTTGCAGATGGGCGGCTGGCATACGGCCGTGATCGTCGCCGATCCGGGATAGATGGGCGTCACCGTGCTGGAGCTGGTAGGGAAGTTCACGGGCAGGGTGGAGTTGAACTCCAGGTCCACCCCGGTGAGGGTCGTGTTGTTCTTATCCTTCACCACGGCCGTGAACGACTGCGGGGTGTTTAGGGCGACGGGGACACTGGTCGCCCCGGCGGTCTGGCCCACGGCGGAAAGCACGATCGAGGACGGAGGGCAGGTGGAGATCAAGCCTGCGTTCACGGCAGAGGAGGAGTTTGAAACCGTCGCGGTGACCAGCGCGGAGCCGGGCTGGTTGGCCGTGATGAGGCCCTGTGCAGAAATCGTCGCCACGTTCGTCGCACCCTGCAGCGTGAGCGCCACGGGTCCGACCTCACAGCTGATGTTGGTCGCATTCGCGTAGACACGGGCGGTGAGCTGCGCGCTCTGGTTTTGCGAGAGGCAGGAGTTGACGTCGTAAGCGACGGGAACCTGCGTAATCGTGCCGGCGCTGTTGGAATTGCACTGATTTTTTAGGCAAAAGGACGCCGGATCCAGGGAACAGTCGGCAGACTCCGGACCCAGCACGACACTGGTGACGGTGGGATGGACGAAGACCTGGATCGCATTGCTCACCGCGCCGTTGCCGGAGGCCGTGACGAGTGCGGTGTAATGGGTGGTGTTGGTCGGGGGGGTGCAGACGGTGTAGTCGGCGATGCCTCCACCCGTGTTGCGGTTCCAGGTGCCCCCGCAGACGGAGCCCGAACCGGGGTTGATGTCCGCGATGCTCGGGTCCGAGGTCGCGTATCGGTAGCCGGACACGCTCACGGAGCCGCCGTTGCAATCCTCGGCGGTGGCGTTGAGGGTGGTCCCAATCTGCCCGTAGTTGAGCGACTCACCGGTGGCGATCAGATTGGAGGCGAGGATGATGGACTTTACCTGCCCCGTGGTGGGGCCAAACCCGGAGCCATTGCAGTACTGGACAGCCGCCGCATGACCGCAGCCCGCTACCGAAAGGCCCAACGGAAGTGCAAAGAAAACAACAAACAAAAGACCAACAAACCGCCGCATTCCACCTCCCCGCATCGCCGCGGGAAGCGGCCGAAGCGGTGTCCAACACGCATTGCCCTCTGGGACGCGCTCCCTCAGTGTAGTTTCCGCGGGGAGGGTAGGCAACTCGGACTGTGCGCGACGCGTCGTCTGACGCGCTGCGCCGCCCTTTGCCCCTCTGGTTTACCTCTGGTTTGCCTCTTGGGCTCCCCCGCGGAACCAGCCCTGAAGGGCTCTGTATTCGGGTGCTTTGTCCGTGGGCTGAAGTCCACGGCTACACCGCAGACCAGCCCACGGCTTCACCAAAGATATCGGTCAGACCCAACCTACTGTCCCGCTGTTGTGCGAGGCGCTCCCCCGCCGGTCGCCGGCATGTTGTCGGCGAACCACTTTGCCACCCGTTCGGAGCGGTCCTTGATGTGCGCGGGGTCGCGGAAGCCGTGGCCTTCATCGGGGTAGACGACCAGTTGGGTTTTGACGCCCAGATCGCGCAGCGCGTGCCAGAACTCGAAGCTCTGCGGGGCAGGGCACTCGCCGTCGCGGTCGCCGACGATGACCAGCGTGGGCGTGGTGACCTGCTTGATGTAGGTCATGGCGGAGCTCTTCGCGTACACCGCCGGATCGTCATACACCGAGGCGCCGAAGAACGGAATCATCCACTGGTCGATCGAGTTTTCGCCGTAGTAGCTCAGCCAGTCGGATAACCCAGCACCCGCCACGGCCGCCCGAAACCGGTGCGTCTGGGTGACGCCGAACATGGTCATAAAGCCGCCGTAGCTCCAGCCGGTCAAGCCTTCGCGGTTTTTGTCGATCGAGTACTTCGCCTCCAGCATGTCCATGCCGGCGAGGATGTCCTTGAGATCGCCGTCGCCGAAGTCCTTGCGGTTGGCCTCGGTGAAGGCTTCACCCTGGCCGAAGCTGCCGCGCGGGTTGGGCTGAAACTCGAAGTATCCCTTATCCGCCCATTGGCCGCCGCCCCAGCGCGCCGTTACGGAGGCTGAGGGGCCGCCGTGGACCGTCACGATCAGCGGATATTTGATTTTGTTGTCGTAATTGGCTGGAAACGTCAGCCAGCCTTGCACGTGAAACTGACCATGGGTCCATTCGACCGATTCGGTGCGCGCGTTCGGCTTAGCGCCGTCGTTCAGGTGGGTCAGCTGCTGCGGGCCTGAGGCCGAGAGCGTCCAAATCTCCGGCGCCTGCCTGAAACCCTGCTCGGTGAAGGCGACGACACCACCGCCGCCGCCGCGCACATAGGAGACGGCGTCCTTGATGGGGCCGCCGCCGACGGAGACCTCGCCGAGATCCATGGCGCCGTTGCCGGCTTCAGCCTTTGTATTCACGTTCCATTGCGCAATCAGGGTGTGACCGCGGCGGTCTTCCACAAAGCCCACCGTGCCGTTGCCGGCCCACTCCTCATAGCTGGGTGTGCCGTCGATGCCGGGGGTGACATCCACCGGCTGGCCGCCCTTGGCGTCCACCACGTACACATCGCCCCCGGTGGAGCCCTGATCGCTCATCAGGCCGCCGATGAAGGCGATGCGCTGGCCGTCGGGGGACCAGCGGGGGACGGCGAGCTGCAAGCCGTGCAGCGGACCGGAGACGGCGTTGGTGTCAACGATCGTATGCTGCTCGCCGTTGACCCTGTCCCTAGTATCGGTTCCGGACTGCTGGATGTTTCGGGTGAAACCGGTCGTGTACAGCTTTGCGACCCACCAGTTGTTTTCGCCCGGCGGGTTGGCGGCGATAAAGGCGATCTCATGCGAGTTGGGTGCCCAGTTGAACTCGTACACGTGCAGATTTTGCGGCGTAATCCAGTTGTCCCGTCCCGTGCCAACATCCACGGAGTCCACCCGCTGCACCTCTACCCCATCCTCGCCGATGACCCCCGACCAGGGCTTCATCGCGTCCAGTGCGCCGGCCGTGCGGGTGGCGTTTTGGACAAAAAGAAAGCCGATCGCCGTGCCGTCCGGAGACCACGCCGGCTGCTGCATATCGCCGGTGAGGTGCGTAAGCTGCCGCACCTCGCCGCTCTTCTTGGACCAGAGATAGATCTGCTGCTGCCTTGGGATGGTCGGATCGGCGGCGGCGGTGGTGCAGGCGCCCAGAAAGGCCAGCGTCCCGCCATCCGGCGACCAGATCGGCGATCCGTACTCACAGCCGGATGCCCCGGAGACGGTGATCTGCTTTTCGGAGCCGGGGTCTGAGTGGTCGACCGCGGTCAGGCGAACCGCGGTGGCCTGTTTTCCGCGCAGCGTCCAGGCGACCGTGCTGCCATCGGGCGAAAGGGCGACTGCACCGAAGTTGTTGATCTTTTCGCCATTGGCCGAGGCTGCGCCGCTCGCGTCGCGCTGGGCCTGACGCTGGTTGGCCGGGGTATCGCGGGCGACTGGGTCTTTGGGGCGGCCGGTTGCGGTCTGCGCCGGGAGCGCGGGGGCGAGAGCGGCAAACGTGGCGGCAAGACAGCACAGGCGGTGCGATGGGCTCAGAAACGTTGGCATTACGGCAGCGTACCACCGGCACGCGAGGGGCAGTGAGCCTAGACGGGCCTAGATAGGCATTAGACGGGCATAGAAGAGCTTGACGTTCGGCGGCCACGTTGTTAGATTTGAAGGGTTGGGACGTGTCTCGTACGCGGCCTGCCTGAGTTCCTTGTAGGCAGTAGGCTGAGAGCGCAAACAGAATCCGCGGTTCTGCCGAATTTTGAAGCAAAGCAGGGCCGTTCCCCTTCACACATCGAACCTGCGACACCCTCCTCCCCGGCATGGAATTGAAGGTCAGCCGGGAACCCAAGGGGACGGGCTATGTGGGTCGAGGCAGCGAAACGGAGCCGGACTCCGGGTTTAGGCAGCATCGCCCGGGCACGATCGGTCACCGTCGTTTGCTTTTCGCCAGAGTTGAGCCGCAGTTGCAGTAAACCGTGGTTAGGCAGTACGGCCGCGTGCAGGATTCAGAACCTCGCCGGAGTGTGCCGGGCATGATGCCAGCCACCTCCGCCTTTTGCTTGTGCTGCCGGTCTCCATGGGCAGGATGCGCGGAAGCAGAGCCGAGGGTGCTGCCCTGCACCGAGCCCGAACAACGAGGATGTTTTCGGGTATCCGGACTGCTTAAGGCAAGCCGGATAGCAGAGAAGCTGGAAGCAGAGAGCAAGGAGTTTCACGAAGTGCCTACATTTCATCAGCTCGTCAAGCAGGGCCGTACGCCGACTCGCTACAAGACCGCCTCGCCCGCGCTGCAGGGTTCGCCGCAGCGCCGCGGCGTCTGCACCCGCGTGTACACGCAGACTCCAAAAAAGCCGAACTCGGCTCTGCGCAAGGTTGCGCGCGTTCGCCTGACCAACGGCATCGAGGTCACCACCTACATTCCGGGCATCGGCCACAACCTGCAGGAGCACTCGATCGTGCTGATTCGCGGCGGCCGCGTGAAGGATCTGCCGGGGGTTCGTTACCACGTGGTGCGCGGCACGCTGGATTCGGTCGGCGTAGCCAAGCGCATGCAGAGCCGGTCGAAGTACGGGGCGAAGCGTCCAAAGGCAGCGGCGAAGTAGGTTGTAAGTGGTTAGTTCTCAGTTGTCAGTGGCTGAGATCGTCACTCGCAACTAAGAACTAAGAACTAACGAAGTGAAAACTGAGAACTGTTGTTCAGGCCCGGCCGCGTGAGAGGTTCACCGCACCGGGGGAAGAAGAGAGAGAAGAAAGCATGCCGAGAAAAGGTCACATCGCCAAGCGTGAGGTCGCCGAGGACCCCATCTACCAGTCCACCCTGGTCACGAAGTTCGTCAACAGCATGATGTGGGGCGGCAAAAAATCGACCGCGCAGAGCATCTTCTATGAGGCCATGACGAACCTCGAAACCAAGGGCGGCGACGAGGCTCTCAAGCTGTTTAAAAAGGCTGTCGAGAACGTCAAGCCGATGCTTGAGGTGAAGAGCCGCCGCGTCGGTGGAGCGAACTATCAGGTTCCGATCGAAGTGAACCCGGAGCGCCGCACCTCGCTGGCGATTCGCTGGCTTGTCACCTACGGTCGTGCCCGCGGCGAAAAGGGGATGGTCGATAAGTTGACCGCCGAGTTGCTGGACGCGGCCAACGGACGTGGCGCGGCGATGAAGAAGAAGGAAGACGTTCATCGCATGGCCGAGGCCAATAAAGCGTTCGCGCACTACCGCTGGTAAGGGCGAAATTGAACGTTCTCCGTTGTCAGTTCTCAGTGAGGATATGCGACGGAGATCTGACAACTGACAACTGAGAACTTTGCAGCACCGCGAGCTCGCCTCGCAGAAAGAATCACCGTGGCACGCACAATCCCCCTCGCAAAATGCCGCAACATCGGCATCATGGCGCACATCGACGCGGGCAAGACGACGACGACCGAGCGCATCCTGTTTTACACCGGCGTGAATCACCGTATCGGTGAGGTGCACGAAGGCACCGCGACCATGGACTGGATGGAGCAGGAGCAGGAGCGCGGCATCACCATCACCTCCGCCGCGACGACCTGCACCTGGAATGGCATCCGCATCAACATCATCGACACGCCCGGCCACGTGGATTTCACGGCCGAGGTGGAGCGTTCGCTGCGCGTGCTCGACGGCGCCTGCGCGTGTTTCGATTCTGTGCAGGGCGTACAGCCGCAGTCGGAGACGGTGTGGCGGCAGGCCAATAAGTACAAGGTGCCCCGGATCTGCTTCATCAACAAGATGGACAAGGCGGGAGCGAATTTTGAGTATGCGACCTCGACCATCGTGAACCGTCTTGGCGCCCGCGCCGTGGCGATCCAGATTCCCATTGGCGAAGAGGCGAAGTTTGCCGGCGTCGTCGATCTTGTGGAGATGAAGGCCATTCTCTGGCATGACGAGACCATGGGCGCGAAGTACGACGTTGAAGAGGTTCCCGCAAGTCTGCGCGCGAATGCGGAGAAGCTGCGCAATGAGCTGATTGAAGCGGTTGCTGATTCTGACGACGAGGTGATGAATAAGTATCTCGAAGGCCAGGAGATTACAATCCCCGAGTTGAAGCGGGCGATCCGCAAGGCCACGATCGCGATGCATATCTTCCCGGTGCTGTGCGGCTCCTCGTTTAAGAACAAGGGTGTGCAGACGCTGCTGGACGCGGTGGTGGAGTACCTGCCCAGCCCGCTGGACGTGCCGCCGATCGAGGGTACCGAGCCCGGCAACTCCGAGGTAAAGATCTATCGCCACGCGGATGATACCGAGCCCCTGGCGGCCCTGGGCTTCAAGATCATGACCGATCCCTTTGTCGGTCAACTGATCTTCATCCGCATCTATTCGGGCATCCTCAAGACCGGTGATTCGGTGCTGAATCCGCGTACCGGGAAGACCGAGCGCATTGGCCGGCTGTTGAAGATGCACGCCAACAAGCGTGAAGAGATCACCGAAATCATGGCGGGCGACATCTGCGCCGCCGTCGGTCTCAAAAATCTCAACACCGGCGACACGATCTGCACCGACAAGGCGCCAATTCTGCTGGAGTCGATCGACTTCCCGGCTCCCGTCATTGAGGTCGCCGTAGAGCCGAAGACCAAGGTTGACCAGGAAAAGATGGGCATGGCCCTGGCGAAGCTTGCCCAGGAAGATCCGACCTTCAAGGTGCGCACTGACATCACCAACGGGCAGACCATCATCTCCGGCATGGGCGAGCTGCACCTCGAAATCATCGTGGATCGGATGATGCGCGAGTACAAGGTGGAGGCCAACGTCGGCAAGCCGCAGGTGAACTACCGCGAGACGATCCGTTCCAGCGCCGAGGCCGAGGGCAAGTACATCCGCCAGACGGGCGGCTCGGGTAACTATGGCCATGCCAAGATTCGCATCTCGCCGAACGAGCCGGGGAAGGGCTACGAGTTTTCCAACGACACCAAGGGCGGCACCATTCCCAAGGAGTACATCAAGCCCATCGATCAGGGCATCCAGGAGGCGCTGCTGGGCGGCATCCTGGCCGGCTATGAGATGGTGGACGTGAAGGTGTCTCTGTACGACGGCAGCTACCATGACGTCGACTCGAACGAAATGGCGTTCAAGATCGCCGGTTCGATGGCCTTCAAGGAGGCTGCGCGCAAGGCCAAGCCCGTTCTGCTGGAGCCGGTGATGGCCGTCGAGGTGACCGTACCCGAGGAGTATATGGGCACGATCATCGGCGATCTCAACTCCCGCCGCGGCCGTATCGAGGGCATGGAGATGGTGGGCGGCGTGCAGGCGATTAAGGCCACGGTGCCGCTGTCGAACATGTTCGGCTACGCCACGGCGATGCGCGGCTCCACGCAGGGACGCGCGAATTTCTCGATGGAGTTCAAGCAGTATGAGGAAGCGCCGCGCTCGGTGAGCGAAGAGGTCATCGCCAAGGTGCAGGGCAAGGATAAATAGCGGTAGATCAGGGCTAGCCTGACTCCACTGCCAGATTTCGCACAGAAGCCGCGCGCTGGAGCCGACCGTGAACAAGTCGGCGCGCGCAGAACACAACCGGTTTCGCAGCAACGCAAGACGGAGAAGACAATGGCGAAGGAAAAGTTTGACCGCAGCAAGCCGCACGTAAACATTGGGACGATCGGCCACATTGACCATGGCAAGACGACGCTGACGGCGGCGATCACGAAGGTGCTGTCCAAGCACAACCCGGCGAACAAGTTCCGTTCGTTCGACACGATCGACAATGCTCCTGAAGAGCGCGAGCGCGGCATCACGATCTCGACCTCGCACGTGGAGTACGAGACGCCCAACCGGCACTATGCGCACGTGGATTGCCCGGGCCATGCGGATTACATCAAGAACATGATCACGGGCGCGGCCCAGATGGACGGCGCCATTCTCGTGGTCGCGGCCACGGACGGCCCGATGCCGCAGACCAAAGAGCACGTGCTGCTGGCCCGCCAGGTGGGCGTGCCGTTCATCGTGGTGTTTCTGAACAAGTGCGACGCGGTGGAGGATGAAGAGCTGACCGAGCTGGTGGAGATGGAGGTCCGCGAGCTGCTATCGAAGTACGACTACCCCGGCGACGACACCCCAATTATCCGCGGGTCGGCGCTTGGGGCATTAAACGGCGAAGCCGTTTGGGAATCAAAGATTGACGAGCTGATGGATGCGGTGGACAAGTACATCCCCCAGCCGGAGCGCGCCGTGGACCAGCCGTTCCTGATGCCGATCGAGGACATTTTCTCGATCTCGGGCCGCGGAACCGTGGTTACTGGCCGTATCGAACGCGGCAAGGTGAAGGTGGGCGAGGCCTGCGAGATCGTCGGCTTCCGCGAGACGCGGCCCACGGTCTGCACCGGCGTGGAGATGTTCAAGAAGCAGCTGGACGAGGGACTGGCGGGCGATAATGCCGGTCTGCTGCTGCGCGGCATCGCCAAGGAAGACGTGGAGCGCGGCATGGTGCTGGCCAAGCCGGGGTCGATCAAGCCGCATACCGAGTTCAAGGGCGAGGTCTACATCTTGAGCAAGGAGGAGGGCGGCCGCCACACGCCGTTCTTCAACGGCTACCGCCCGCAGTTCTACTTCCGCACCACGGACGTCACGGGATCGGCCAAGCTGCCGGAGGGCACGGAGATGGTGATGCCGGGCGATAACATCCAGCTGCAGATCACGCTGCACACCCCGGTGGCGATGGAAAAGGGCCTGCGCTTTGCCATCCGCGAGGGTGGACGGACCGTGGGCGCGGGGACGATCGCGGAGATCATCAAGTAGCTGCTCTTCTGTTTTGTCATCCCCGCAGGGGATCTGCTTTACCCCGGAGTGCCACGGCAGCTCGGAGCAAACAGCAGATTCCATGCGGGAATGACAAACAAAATGCCAGAGCAATCACAATTCGAGGGCTGCCGGCGCGCCTAGAGTCGCGGTACCCGGCAGCTACTTCCAACAGCTCTTTGAGTAAAGCGCTTCGGCGCAGAAAGCAGTTTCAACATGGCACAGCAGCGTATCCGTATCCGCCTGAAGGCGTATGATTATCGAGTGCTCGACACCTCCACCGGGGAGATCGTCGACACCGCCAAGCGCACCGGGGCGCAGGTTGCGGGACCCATTCCGCTGCCCACCGTCAAAAACAAATATTGCGTTCTGCGCTCGCCCCACGTGGACAAGAAGTCGCGCGAGGCCTTCGAAATTCGCACGCACAAGCGGCTGATCGACATTCTCGAGCCCACCCAGCAGACAGTGGATGCGCTGATGAAGCTCGATCTGCCGGCGGGCGTGGATGTTGAGATCAAGACGGTTACGAAATAGGTTTATCGCCGGAGAGAAGCAGATTCACTTCGGGAAGGACAACAAGAGAAGCAAGTGCAGCACCTGCAGTGCCCAGTGAAGGCGCGGGGCATGATGAGGAGACAAGCAATGCCAGTAAACGGAATTCTCGGCAAAAAGATCGGCATGACACAGGTATTCGACGACAGAGGCGACGTTCACCCAATTACCGTACTGAAGGTAGGGCCGTGCGTGGTCACGCAGTTGAAGACACTGGCCAAGGACGGCTACGATGCCGCCCAGATTGGCTTGGTTGAGTTCGTGAAGGCCTCCAAGGTGAACAAGCCGATGACCGGACATTTCGGCAAGGCCGATGCGCCGCCGGTGCGCTACATCAAGGAAGTGGCGATTGAGACGGCCACGGACGGAACCGATGGCGTGAAGGCCGGCGACCGTATCCTGGTGGATCTCTTCGAGGGTGAGAGGTTTGTTGACGTGATCGGCACCTCCAAGGGCCGCGGCTTCTCGGGGGTGGTGCGCCGTCACGGCTTCGCGGGCGGTCCCAAGTCGCACGGCCATATGTTTCAGATCCAAGGATCGATCGGCGCCTCCTCCTTTCCGTCGCGCGTATTCCCTGGACAGCGCATGCCGGGTCACTACGGAACGGACCAGGTGACGGTGCGCAACCTGCGCATTCGCGGCATCGATCAAGAAGACAACCTGCTGATGGTCGAAGGCGCGGTCCCGGGTCCCCGTGACGGGTATGTGATGATCTCAAAGGCCAAGGCTCCGCCGCGCGAGCGCCGCGGGTTTGCTGGCGCGGGGACGGTCGATCCGCTGAAGGCAAGCAAGAAGGCGTCGGCGGGCAAGAAGAAGTAGCGGTTCTAGGTTGTAGGTTCGTGGGTTATAGGCGAATCGCGCGCCGATCGGCGAAGATCACCTACAACCTACAACCTACAACCTACAACCTACAACCTATAACCGAGAACCAAACTCTGTGCGGGGAACAGACCGGGAAACACAGAAAAACAAAATGAAGTGCGGTTCGCAACGATGATCCGCAGGAAAGCAGAAGTCCGCTGGCAAACATCGATATTCGCAATCTCAAGGGAGAGACGACCGGCAGCTTCGAGCTAGCCGACGAGGTCTTCTCCGGTGAGATCAACGACGCATTGCTCTGGGAGGCGGTCAAGCATTACCGCGCCTCGCTGCGCCAGGGTACCGCGGCCACCAAGAACAGGAAGCTGGTCTCCGGATCGGGCAAGAAACTGTGGAAGCAGAAGGGGACGGGCCGCGCGCGTGTTGGATCGGTCCGCTCGCCCATCTGGCGGCATGGCGGCACGGTGCACGGACCGCAACCCCGCTCTTATGACTACGCGTTTCCGAAGAAGAAGCTCTTCGGCGCGCTCCGCTCGGCGCTCGCGGCCAAACTTGCCGATGGCAAGCTGACCGTTGTCGAGAACTTCGATGCAGCCGAGGCGAAGACGAAGCTCTTCCGCCAGGTGCTCGACACCTTTGACGCAAAAAAGACAGCGCTGCTGGTCGAAAGCTCGCAGCAGCTGAACGAGAAGCTGTATCTCGGCTCACGAAATCTTGCCGGGGTGGAGCTGGTGCTCTCCTCCGAGGTGCACCCGTACGACCTGCTTCGCTATGAGCATGCGATCTTCTCGAAGGCCGCCATCGAAGCTCTGCAGGAGACGCTCAAGAAGAATCTGCCGAAGCGCAAGCCGGCTGTTCAGGAGGCTGCATAATGCCTACTCTTTACACCACCATTCGTCGGCCTTTGATCACCGAAAAAGCCCTGACTGCCCGTGAGACCGAGGGTTCGCTGGTCTTTGAGGTGGCCGCAGAGGCTACCAAGACCGAGGTCAGGCAGGCGGTTGAAAAGCTCTTTAACGTGAAGGTGGCATCCATTCGCACCGCCAACGTGGAGGGCAAGGAGCGCCGCCGCGGCAAGTTCACGGGCTACAAGCCTGACTGGAAGAAGGCCTATGTGCGCCTGAAGGCGGGTGAAAAGGTGCCCGACTTCGCGGCGGAGATTTAGTTGGTGATTCTTAGTTGTCAGTTCTTAGTTGTTCGTACCAGCACGGAGTGCACTAACAACTAACAACTAACAACCTAGAACGAATGACTCGAACAAGTATCGTGCGCCGGTGATCCGGAGCGCGGCAGACCCGTTAGGCAAGGACAAGAGACATGCCGATCAAAAGCTTTCGACCGATCACACCCACGCTGCGTTTTCAAACGAAGCTGGTGAACGACGATCTCACCACCGACAAGCCGCACAAGCCGCTGTTGGCTCCCAAGCAGCGCACCGGAGGCCGCAATTCCGCTGGTTTGCTCAGCATCCGGCACCAGGGCGGCGGCCATAAGAAGCAGCTCCGGCTGATCGACTTCAAGCGCGATAAGTATGGCGTTCCGGGCACGGTGGCGACCATCGAGTACGATCCCAACCGCTCGGCTCGGATTGCGCTGATCCATTATAGGGACGGTGAGAAGCGTTACATCGTGCAGCCGGTGGGGCTGAAGGTGGGGCAGGAGATCATGAGCGGTCCCGAGGCTGACATTCTGGTCGGCAACGCGCTGCCGCTCAAGAACATTCCTGCCGGTACGACGGTGCACAACATCGAGCTTCGGCCCGGCAAGGGCGCGCAGATGGCGCGTTCGGCCGGCGCGCAGGTACAGCTGGTTGCCAAGGAAGGCGAGTACGCCCTGCTGAAGCTGCCCTCCGGTGAGACGCGTCGCGTGCTGGTCGAGTGCATGGCGACGATCGGGCAGGTGGGCAACACCGATCACGAGAATGTGACCATCGGCAAGGCCGGGGCGAATCGCTGGCGAGGAATTCGGCCGGCGAACCGTGGCGTTTCCATGAATCCGGTCGATCATCCGCACGGAGGTGGCGAGGGTAAGACGTCCGGCGGACGTCACCCGGTTACCCCTTGGGGTCAGCCGACACGCGGCTATAAGACGCGCAACAACAAGCGTACGGATGTGTTCATCGTCAGCCGCCGCAACAAGGGTAAGTAAGGAAGCAAACAGCAAACAGGAAGTAGCAAACAGCACAATGTTTCTACTTGTCTCCCCACATTGAAGACCAGGTTCTTGATCTTCGAGCAGCGCCCGGAAGGGTTCACGTTGCAGCCGGGCGTGGATAGCAGGGCAAAACCAAGTCGCGGATTACCCTTCACGCGATTCGTTACAGCGAGTATCGGAGTTTACATATGGCACGCTCTGCGAAGAAAGGCCCGTTCATTGACACCCACCTGATGGTGAAGGTGGACGCCATGAACGCGGCCAACGACAAGAAGGTGATCCGCACCTGGTCCCGCCGCTCGACGATTCACCCGGACATGGTGGGTCACACGATCGCGGTGCATAACGGCCGGAAGTTTATCCCGGTGTACTGCACGGAAAACATGGTCGGGCACAAGCTCGGTGAGTTCTCCGCCACGCGCACCTTCAAGGGGCACACCGCCAAGGGCGGCGATACCTCGAAAGCTAAGTAGGTAATTGTTTCAGCAAGCTATGGCCCAACGGCCGATAAGGAATTCGGAATGGCAAACATAACCACAACGCCTGAGTTTCGCGCCGAAGCGCGATTTCAGCGCTCCAGCCCCCAGAAGACGAAGCTGGTCCTCGATCTGATCAAGGGCAAGCGCGTGGAAGCGGCCTTGAACATCATCGCGTTCACGAACAAGAAGATGGCCCCGGTTGTAGAGGGTGTCCTGCGTTCGGCGGTCCAGAACGCGGTTTATCTTTCCGACGAGCGCGGACTCAATGTTGATGTTGATAACCTGTATGTCAAGACGGCAGTCGCCAATGAAGGGCCGCGGTTGAAGCGGCTGCGCCCCGCGCCCATGGGACGGGCCTTCCGTTATCAGCGCCGCTTGACCCACATCATCGTCACGGTTGCCGAGAAGAAGGCTGCGGAGACGGCCACCGCGGGCGGAGCGAACGCCGCGGCAGCCAAGGCCGGGCGTCCTGCCCGCAAGATAGCGGGGAAGAAGTCCGCGGGCAAGAAGGCGCCCGCGAAGAACACGGTTGCGGCATAACGCATAGGAACGAGAACGCCGCGCCGGCTCAACCGGCCAACGGACGAAAGAAGAAGGAAGCTATGGGACAAAAGGTCCATCCGTATGGGTTCCGCCTCGGCATTAACAAGCCGTGGAAGTCGCGCTGGTTTGTGGAGCGCGGCTATGACAAATTGCTGGTCGAGGACGTCAAGCTCAAGGCCGAGCTGCGCGAGAAGCTGAAACAGGCGGGCGTTTCGTCGGTCGAGGTAGAGCGGCCAGGCAACAAGCTGCGGCTGATCATTCGCACCGCTCGTCCGGGCATCATTATTGGCCGCAAGGGCGCGGAGATTGACAAACTGAAAGCCGATCTGCAGAAGCGCACCAGCCGCGAGGTGTTCATCGACATTCTCGAGGTAAACAAGCCGGAGCTGGATGCGCAGCTGGTGAGCGAGAATATCGCTTTGCAGCTGGAGAAGCGGGTCAGCTTCCGCCGGGCGATGCGCAAATCGGTGGATTCGGCGCTGCGCTTTGGCTGTAAGGGGATCAAGGTGCGGGTCTCGGGCCGTTTGAACGGCAATGAGATCGCGCGCTCCGAGTGGTATTTGCAGGGCCGCCTGCCGCTGCACACGCTGCGCGCGGACATTGATTATGGCTTCTCCGAGGCAAAGACCACCTATGGCGTCATCGGGGTAAAAACCTGGATCTACCGTGGCGACATCTACGAGCAGCGTAAGCGCCGTGAGCCCGCAGCGATTACCACCGGTGCGTTTTAACGATCGTTCGCAGAGCGGGGTAGGAATGGGCTTCCCATCCTCCCCGCTTTTCGGTATACTTTTCTAGTTTGGCCCTGAGTCTGTTGCGCGAGTGACAGAGACCCCGGTCAGCGTTCTCGTGATACGCAATCGCCCTTTTTTGCGGGGTTCTGCTCCACGGCTTCGCTCTTCTCTCAGTGGCTGTCTGCTTTTCAGTAATACTGTTCGGCGCCTTCGGGCTCCCAAGGAACGAATCATGCTTCTCCCCAAGAAGGTCAAATACCGCAAGCAGCAGCGCGGCCGCATGAAGGGCAAGGCCTGGCGCGGCTCTGAGATTGCTTTCGGCGACTACGGTCTCAAGGTGCTTGAGTGCGGCTACATCACGGATCGTCAGATCGAAGCCTCGCGCATTGCGATGACACGTTTCATCAAGCGTGGCGGCAAGGTGTGGCTGCGGCTGTTTCCTGATAAGCCGATTACCAAGAAGCCGGCCGAAACCCGTATGGGGAAGGGCAAGGGCGCGCCAGATCACTGGGTTGCGGTCGTTCGCCCCGGCAAGCTGCTGTTCGAAATGGAAGGCGTGCCCGTCGACGTGGCCAAGGAGGCGATGCGTCTGGCCAGCCACAAGCTGCCCCTGAGGACGGTTTTCGTCGTTCGGCCCGGGGCTTCGATGGCGGTTGCGGCCAAGTAGTTCATGTGTGGGCAGTTATTTGATTGCCAACCCGCAAAGGTGCGAGGCTTGCCTCTCCCCGGCGGGAACCAAAGTTTAGGAAGTATTTTATGGAACTCGATAAGATTCGTAGCCTGAGTGAAGAGGAGTTGAGGAGCGAAGAGGCCAAGACGGCTGAACAGCTCTTCCGCATCCGCTTCGCCAAGAGCCTGGGCAAGCAGGAGGGCATCGGCAAGATCCGCGGCCTGAAGCTCGACGTCGCCCGCTTCAAGACCATCGCCCGTGAGCGTGTGCTCGCACAATCCGCAGCCCCCAAGGCAGGGAAAGAATAACCATGGCCGATACCACAGTGAATGCGACGGAAGCCCCGGCGGCAAATCAAACGGGAGATCAGCCTGCGGAGACCGCCCAGGCGGCCGCACCGCGGCGTAACGAGAAGGTCGGCCAGGTCGTTTCGACGAAGATGCAGAAGACGATCGTGGTTGAGATCGAGATGCGCAAGGCCCATCCCAAGTACAAGCGGGTCATGAAGTCGAACAAGAAATTTTATGCGCATGACGAGCAAAACTCCGCTCGGGTAGGCGATGTGGTGCGCATTCGCGAGACGCGTCCGTTGTCCAAGCTGAAGCGCTGGGCGCTGGAAGAGATTATCCGTCGTTCTTCGCTGGCCGTGCTGGCTGACGAGAAGCCGACAGCTGCCGCGCAGCAGGCCTAAATCTGGCCTTCGCATTTAGTTCGGGTGCAAGCCTGGCCGGGTGGTGTTCTGCCCGTTAGAAAAGTTAGAGGAGAAGTATCATGGCAGTTCAAATGCGGACCATTCTGGCCGTCGCCGATAACTCCGGCGCTCGCAAGCTGCAGGTGATTCTGCCGCTGGGCGGCGGCCTGGGCAAGAAGGCCGGCCTCGGCGACGTGGTGACGGCAGCAGTGAAGGAGGCTTCGCCCGACGGCACCGTCAAGAAGGGCAAGGTTGTGAAGGCCGTCATCGTACGCACTCACAAGGAGTACCGGCGTCGCGACGGAACCTACATCCGCTTTGATGAGAACGCGGCTGTGGTGATCAATGATGCCAACGAGCCAGTCGGCACACGCGTGTTCGGTCCAGTGGCGCGCGAACTGCGTGAGAAGAAGTTTTTGAAGATCGTTTCACTCGCGCCGGAAGTGATCTAGTTCTCAGCTGTTAGTTCTCAGTAGTCAGTAGAAGGCTGATTTGGCAGTATTCATTACGAAGCACTCCAGAGCGGATTCCGGCTTCGCGAGCGAAAAGCTCACAGATCGTCGAGGAAGGGCAAGGAAATGGCAAAGATTAAGCGCAACGATCTGATCATCGTGATCGCGGGCAAGGACAAGGGCAAGAAGGGGCGCGTGTTGCGGGTCATCACGGATAAGAATCGTGTTCTGGTTGAAGGCGTTGGAATGATTAAGAAGCATGTCAAGCCGAACCCGCAGCGAAACATTGCGGGCGGAATACTCACCCAGGAGGCGCCGATTCATATTTCAAACGTGATGTTGGCCGACTCCGAGGGAAATCCGACCCGCGTAGGGTACCGGATGGAGGGTGAGAAGAAGATTCGGGTGGCCCGCTCCAACAACGGCGACATCGCAGAGACCAAGAGCAGGCAGTGAGGGTTGTAAGTTCTCGGTTCTCAGGTGTTGGTCAGGAATTCTAATAAATGAGAATTAATAACTGAGAACTAATAACTGAGAACTAGAAATTGGATAGGTACCCCACGCAACGGTAAACGGCAGGCATCCCCGCCACTCCGGTACCGTGGAGAAGGAAGAAGACGATGGCAGCAAGGCTGAAGGATAAGTACCTGAATGAGATGAAGGGGCAGCTGCAAAAGGAGCTCGGCCTCGAAAACATCATGGCGGTTCCCCGGATTGAAAAGATCGTGATCAACATGGGCATTGGCGAGGCCACGCAAAACAACAAGATCGTGGACCCGCTTGTGACCGATCTCGGCGCGATCACCGGGCAGAAGCCGGTAGTCACCAAGGCAAAGAAGTCGATTGCCGCCTTCAAGCTGCGCGAGGGCATGCCCATTGGAGCGATGGTGACGCTGCGCGGCGATACGATGTACGAGTTTCTGGATCGCCTGATTTCCGTGGCCCTGCCCCGTGTGCGCGATTTTCGCGGCGTGAGTTCGAAGAGCTTCGATGGCCGGGGAAATTACACCCTCGGCCTGCGCGATCAGCTGATCTTTCCGGAGATTGATTACTCCAAGGTGGAGAAGACCAAGGGCATGAACGTCACGATCGTCACCACCGCGCAAGATGATAACGGCGCACGCGCGCTTCTGCGCTCCTTCGGCATGCCCTTCCGCCAAGGCGCATAATGCAGTTCTGCCGGCTGCATGGCTGGCGCAAACAGATAAGCAGATCCGTTCCCCTTCGACATGCTCAGGGTACGGGATGACAAACCGAGGGGAGTGAGAGAACACCAAGATGGCTACTACCGCAAAACGAGTCAAAGACGCCCGCAAGCCGAAGTTTAAGTCACGTCAGCACAACCGGTGCCAGCTCTGCGGGCGTCCGCGCGCGTTTCTGCGCAAATTCGGGATCTGCCGTTTGTGCTTTCGCGGCCTGGCGCTTAAGGGTGAGATCCCGGGTGTCGTGAAATCCAGCTGGTAAAAAGATATAGTCCTGCAGGGCGGCCGCGACACGGCTGCCCTGCATGAAGTTCCGGCGTTTTCGACAAAAACGCCACAACCATTTCCGCTGGTTCTCCGGTCTGCCTTGAGGGCAAGCCTGGAGCGAACGGGGAATGAAAGGAAATAGATGAATCTCACCGATCCGGTAGCAGACTTCCTTACCCGCATCCGCAACGCCCATGGCGCGCGCCACCAGAAGCTCGACGTGCCGGCCTCCAAGCTCAAGGCCGAGGTAGCTCGCATCCTCAAGGAAGAGGGCTATATCTCCAACGTGAAGCCGGTGGAGGAGGAAGGCCAGCGGCTGCTGCGCGTGTACCTCAAATATGGCGTGAACAACGAGCCGGCCATTCGTGACCTCAAGCGCATCTCCAAGCCGGGCTGCCGGGTATACATCGGCAAGGATGAGATCCGCCGTGTGCAGGGTGGTTTGGGCATCTCGATCATGACCACGCCGCGGGGAGTGATGACTGGCCGTCAGGCGCGCCGCGAGGGTGTGGGCGGCGAGATTCTTTGCGAAGTCTGGTAGTTTTTGCCAGCTGCCCATTGCAGCAGGTGCATGATCTTGTTTTAAGCGGCAAAGCCGCTGGCTGCAGTGGAACGGAGGCGAAGTGCTCCGCGACTCGCAAGCCATAAAGGATTGACTCGGATGTCACGTATTGGTCTAAAGCCCATCACGCTCCCTAAGGGTGTGAAGTACACGATGAACGGCGGATCCGTGCTCGTTGAGGGACCCAAGGGCAAGGTTTCGGCTCTTGTTCCGACAGGCATCTCATTGGCGGAGAAGGATGGCATTCTCTCCGTGGAGCGCCAGAACGATGCGCAGAAGGCGATTCACGGTCTTGCCCGGGCGCTGGTGTTTAACGCCGTTGAGGGCGTCACCAATGGCTGGAAGAAGGAGCTGGATGTAGTCGGCATCGGCTACCGCGTGGAACTGAAGGGCAAGAACACGGTCGTGTTCACCCTCGGCTATTCGCACCCGATTGAGTTTCCTTTGCCCACGGGCATCGAAGTCGCCATCGATCCGAAGCAGACCCACCTCACCGTGTCCGGCATTGACCGGCAGAAGGTAGGGCAGGTTGCCGCGGACATGCGCTCGCTGCGCAAGCCCGATCCATATAAGAACAAGGGCGTACGGTACTCCGACGAGAAGCTCAAGAAGAAGGTCGGCAAGACAGGCGCGAAGTAAAGTAAAAGGCAGGGAGCAGGGATTAGGCCATAGGGATTAGACCAGACGCCCTCAATCCCTAATCCCTTTGCCCTAATCCCTTGCCACACAGCCCGAACGTCGTCAGAAGCTGGCGACGCCCCTAGGAAAGAGAGAGAATCATGATCACGGCTCCGCAACGCAACCAGATTCGCCAGCGGGTGCACAATCGCATCCGCGCCAAGATGTCCGGCACCGCCGAGCGTCCTCGCCTGAACGTGTACCGCTCGCTGAACCACATCTACACGCAGCTGATCGACGACGCGAACGGTGTCACGATCGCTTCGGCTTCCACTGTCGCGAAGAAGAACGCGGAGAAGATCGTTGGAGGCAACATCGATGCTGCAAAGACGGTGGGCAAGCTAATCGCCGAGCGCGCCCAGGCAGCGGGGGTGAAGAAGGTTGTGTTTGATCGGGGTGGATACCTTTATCATGGCAGGATCAAGGCACTTGCGGATGCCGCTCGTGAAGCGGGTCTTGAGTTTTAGCAATGGCCCGCGAGGGCAGGGCATAGGTTCCCTCGGGGACTGATCAAAAGCAACATCAACATTGCATCTCCGGACCGGTGTGCCGGGGCAAAATACAAAGGACCCAGCATGGCAATGAAGAAGAGGTTGGACAGCAATCGGCTGAACCTGAAGGACGAGGTTGTCAGCATCAACCGCGTGACGAAGGTTGTCAAGGGCGGCAAGAACATGAGCTTTGCGGCGCTGGTGATCGTTGGCGACCCTGGCGAAGGCGTCGTCGGCTATGGTTCGGGCAAGGCCAAGGAGGTTCCCCAGGCGATCCGCAAGGGAATTGAGGCCGCCAAAAAGAACCTGATCAAGGTCAACATGACGCAGACCTCGATTCCGCATCAGGTGCTCGGTCACTTCGGCTCGGGCGAGGTGCTGCTGAAGCCCGCGCCGGAGGGTACCGGGGTAATCGCCGGCAAAACCGTCCGTGCTGTAATGACCGCGGCGGGCGTGCAGAATGTTCTGACCAAGAACATCGGTTCCGCCAACCCGCATAACGTGATCAAGGCCACGTTCGACGCCTTGACGCAGCTACGGGACAAACAGGAAGTTGCGACGCTGCGCGGAAAGACGGTCGAAGAGCTTTAAATTGCAGGGAACAGGGATTTAGGGCTCAGGGATTCGATTTTCTGGCTCCGGAGAAGAATAATGGCAAGCGAAAGCATGATCAAGCTTCAGTATTTCCGCTCTAAGATCTGTACGCCAGTGAAGCACAAGCTGGTGGTGAAGGGTCTGGGTTTCACGCGACTCAATCAGATTGTTGAGCGCGAAGATACGCCGTCGATTCGGGGCATGGTGAAGAAGATTCCTCACCTGGTCCGTATCGTCGAGTAACGAAGTCTGTTGTTCGCTTTTCGTTGCTCGTGCTTCGATGACCGCGACGGAACATCGAGCCACGAATAACGAATATGCGAGTCGGGTAGCCACCCGGCGCTAGCGAGGGAAGTATGGCAAGGAATTTAAGCAATCTCAATGCCCCCAAGGGGGCGAACAGCAACAAGAAGCGTATTGGCCGCGGCATGGGTTCGGGTATGGGCAAGACCTCGACTCGCGGCCACAAGGGCCAGGGCTCGCGCTCGGGCTCGCGCCTGATGCGCGGCTTCGAGGGCGGCCAGATGCCGCTGCACCGCCGGCTTCCGAAGCGCGGCTTTACCAACATCTTTCGCGTAGAGTATCTCGTGGTGGGCCTGGATAAGATCGCTGAACTGGGCGAAACCGAACTGACGCTGGAGAAGTTGCAGGCACGCGGCGTGCTCAAAAAGCGTAATGGGCTGGTGAAGGTGCTGGCCAATGGCGAGCTGAAGACCGCCGTTACCGTGCACGCGCACAAGTTCTCCGCCGCGGCGAAGAAGACGATTGAAGCCGCCGGCGGCCAGGCAATCGTCATTGGCGCTGAGCCTGCACCCGGCGCTTAGCCGATTGAACCAGGCCGGAGCTTAGGCTCCGGCCTTCGTGTATCTCGAACTTCCGATAGAATGTCTGCGACAGCCGGAATTGAACAGCCACGTGCTGTGCGGTACGGCTACCCAGTCCCCAAGGCCTACGCTTCGATGCTCGAAAAATTCTCCAATATCTTCCGCCTGCCGGATCTGCGTAAGCGCATCGGCTTTACGCTGGGGCTGCTTGCCGTGTATCGCATCGGTTTTCATATTCCGACGCCGGGCATCAACTCCGACATGCTGGCGCAGTTTTTTAACCAGAACTCGGGTTCCGCGCTGGGTTTGCTTGACCTGTTCGCGGGCGGAAATCTTCGCAAACTGACGATTTTTGCTCTCGGCATCATGCCGTACATCACGGCGTCGATCATCTTCCAGCTGCTTACGGTGATCTATGAGCCCTTGGCGAAGCTGCAGAAGGAAGGCGAGATCGGCCGCCGCAAGATCACGCAGTGGACGCGCTATGTCACGGTGCTGCTGGCGATCGTGCAAAGCTTTTTTATCGCCCTGACGCTCACGGGGCAGGGGATGATCACCATTCCCAAGCCGGCATTCATTCCGCTTTGCGTCGTTACGCTGACCTGCGGCACGGCATTCATCATGTGGCTGGGCGAGCAGATCACCGACCGCGGGGTTGGCAACGGCATGAGTCTGCTGATCTTTACTGGCATTGTTGTGGGGCTGCCGGCGGGCATCAATGATCTGTACCAGAAGGCTGTAACCGGCGCCTGGGGTGGATTCACGCCGATCGCGATTCTGTTGATCGTCGTTCTGATGGTAGCGGTCGTCGCCTTCATCATCTATGTCGAGAAGTCCGAGCGCCGCATTCCGATCCAGTCCGCGAAGCGTGTTGTGGGACGGTCGATCCGTCAGGCTTCCAGCTCCTTTCTTCCCTTGAAGGTGAACTCCGGCGGCGTCATGCCGGTGATCTTCGCCGCTTCGATCCTGTCCGCACCCCTGCTGCTGGCCAATGTGAGCCTGTTCGGCTCCGGACCGCTGCGCGACACCAAGTATCTCGGGCCGATCTTCGCGGCATTGGCGCCGGCGGAGCCCTGGTACGAGGTGATCTACATTGCGGCAATCATTTTCTTTGCTTATTTCTATATCTCCATCATCTTCCGGCCGGACGATATTGCGGACAACATGCGGAAGTACGGATCGTTCATACCGGGCATTCGGCCGGGCAAGCGAACCTCGGATTTCATCAACGATGTGCTGACGCGCATCACGCTGGTCGGCGCGATTTACCTGGTGATCATCTCCATTATTCCTCAGCTCTTGATCTCGGGCATCCACTTCAACCATCTTTGGCTGGTGGGCGGCTTCTTTGACCGGCTGCCCGCCTGGACTACCAACGGGCTGGGGCTGCGGTTCTACTTCGGTGGCACGAGCCTGCTGATCGTAGTCGGCGTGGCGATGGATACGGTGCAGCAGATCGAGGCGCAGCTGATCATGCGCCACTATGAGGGATTCTCACCCAAGGCAGGCCGTCGTCTGACTCGCCGCTGGTAATGATCTAAGTCCCTTCCGCAACCTAGGTGCAGGCGTGAGCGCAGGAAGCTCCGCCTTGCATCGTTCTGTAGGTTCTGTAGACCACTGCATGTGAGATCGAAGAAGCGACGTTTGCCCTCTCCAGACTCCAAAACGAAGATCTTTCTGCCCGGTCCCGTGCTTCTGCTGGGGGCTCCGGGTGTGGGTAAAGGCACACAGGCCAAGCGTCTGATGGACCAGTTCGGCATTCCGCAGATCTCTACAGGGGATCTGCTGCGGGAGCACCGGAGAAATCACACCAAGCTGGGGCTGCTGGCCGACGATCTTATGTCGCAAGGCAAGCTGGTGCCCGACGATCTGGTGAACGACATGGTGGCGGACCGCTTGATGCACCCGGATACGCGGCCTGGGTACATTCTTGACGGCTATCCTCGTACACTGAATCAGGCCGAATGGCTGGATGAATACATCACACGCGAGCACGGGGAGGCCACTGATCCTGCAGACGCCGCGCGAGGACCGCAACCGAAGCTGCCGGTTGTCGCCATTCACCTGATGGTGGATGAGCGGGCGCTGCTGGAGCGCATCACCGGACGGCGTATCTCGCCGACGGGCAACATCTACAACATCTATACGAACCCACCGAAGGTGGAGGGCATCGACGACAGCGACGGTGGACCGCTGACCCAGCGGGCCGACGATCGCGAAGAGGTGTTCTATGAGCGCATGAAGGCATTCGACGCGCTTACGACGCCTGTAATCGAGTATTACAGGACACATGGCAACCGTTTTGCCGAGGTGGATGGCGATCGTCCCCTGGACGAGGTGACGGCGGCGATCCGGGCGACGCTGCTGAAGATGCGTGGGCAGGATTTGGAGTAGATCTCTCGGTTCTCACGGAGAACAGCAGGTTCCCTTCGGGAATGACAGAAAGAAAGGCAGCAGCAGATTCCCTCCCGCGTTCTACTGCGCTCAGGGGGGAACGACAGAAAGAAAACAGAAACAGCATGGCAATTCTGATCAAATCCGCTGCTGAGATCGCGAAGATGCGCACCTCCGGCATCGCGCTGCGGCAGGTGCATGAGGCCGTACGCGGCGCGTTGCGGGTGGGCGCCTCGACGATGGATCTGGAGCGGGCGGCGGTTGCGAAGATGGAAGAGCTGGGCGCGAAGTCGGCCTTTAAGGGGTATCACAGCTATCCGGCTGTTCTCTGCACCTCGGTGAACCATGAGGTGATTCATGGCATCCCGAACCAGCGCACGGTACTGAAGAGCGGCGACGTTGTCTCGGTGGATTGCGGTGTTGTGGTGGACGGCTTCTACTCCGATTGCGCGGTGACGTACGCGGTCGGCGCACCGAGTGCCGCGACCGAAAAGCTTCTGCGCGTCACGGAGGCCTCCCTTTACGCGGCCATCGATCAGGCGCAGCCCGGAAACCGGCTGGGCGACATCGCCTGGGCCGTGCAGCGCCTGTGCGAGGCCGAGGGCTATGGTGTGGTGCGGGAGTTTGTGGGGCATGGGATCGGCAAGAGCATGCACGAGGATCCGCAGGTGCCCAACATCGGAAATCCCGGCAAGGGACCTAGGCTGAAGCCCGGGATGGTGCTGGCGATCGAGCCGATGATCAACGCCGGCTCCGCGGAGGTGAAGGTGCTGGCGGATGGCTGGACGGCGATTACGATCGACGGCAGCATCAGCGCGCACTTTGAGCACACGGTGGCGATCACGAAAGACGGTCCGCTGATCCTTACGAAGTAATATCGGACGATCATCCCTCCGGTTCTCCTCGTCTATACTTCACTCGAACCTTGAGCGAGTTTGAGCGAACAGGGGAACGAATGCCGGGCAAAGACCATCATGCCGCGCTCTCCTCTCTGCTGCGCCAACGCAGCCTGGGTGTCGCGCTGCTGCTTTGGGTGCTGCTGAACGCGGCGGTTTTGGCTCTCTGCCACGGATCGATGCCGCTGCCCATCGGACCCCACCCCCAAGGGCCGGTCTCGGTTGTGGTTTACAACTCCACCGCGCTCGCGGTCCTTACACTCGAGATCGGGCTGATCGCCGTGATCACGCGCAAACGCACGGTGCCGGACATGGCGGAGCGCGCCCCGGAACGCCGCGTCGCGATTCAGGAGGTCACCGCGCTGTGGATCTACGGCGCTGCGGTGCTGTTTTTTGGACGGTTTCTGGGTCTGCGCCTCTTTGGTGAAGGCATTGCCATGCACCTGAACGGTTCGCTGGTGGGAGCAACGCGGCTGCAACTGCCGCGCGAACTCTATACCTGGGCAGCGTATAACTTTGTGCTGCTGGCCTTGGTTCCTTACCTCGTCTTCCGTGCCCGCGGGTACACAAATCACCAGCTGAATCTGAAATCCGAGAATGTAAAGAGCGATACGCTTGTGATCCTGGTGGTGTTGGCGATCGGCTGTTTCCTGGATATCGTCGTGGGAAAGAATTTTCTGGACCTTACACCCCACCAGCAGCTGGTTGGCGGCACCCTGTCTTTCTTTTTTCATCTGGCCGGGACCGATCTGCCCATCATGATCTTCATCTATGCGTTGCTGATGCCGCGCTATGCGAGGCTCGCTTCCGGAGCGATGGCCTTTCTGCTGGGTGCCGCGAGCTATCCGGCGATGCACGTTTTCGAGTCCTGGACACGCTATGACTCGTTGGCTCATGGCACGCTTTCCGTGCTGGTGGTCTTTTTATTCTTCTTTCCGCCAGGGGTGATGAAGTCATTCCTCACCCTGCGCACGGGAAACGCTTGGGTGCATCTGTGGGGCTTTCATGCGATTACGCCGCATGTCACGGTGGATACAAAGCTGATCGTCGATGACTTCCACCTGCGATAGGCGTTCTGCATCGACAATGGCATTTCGTGTTTCGGTGGGTGTCTGATGTCTGTGCAGGGATTCCCGGTCAAAAGGCTGGCTTCAGCCTCGTCGCTTCCCGCGGTGTTCGATTTGCATGGCATCAATTCCTCTTGGCGTCGCATCGAAGCGAGGGGAATCAGAACAGCTGGAGGCTTCCTGCATGACCGCATCACCAGACACTATGCCTGACCTTTCCCGCCGCCGCCCGCGTGTGGTGGTGGTGGGGGCAGGATTTGGCGGCATCAATGCAGCGCAGCGGCTGGGCAAGCTGCCGGTCGATGTGACGGTGCTCGACCGCAAGAATCATCACACCTTTCAGCCGCTGCTGTACCAGGTCGCGCTGGCGGTGCTTTCGCCGGGCGATATTGCGCAGCCGATCCGGACGATTTTGCGGAATAACCGCAATACGGAGGTGCTGATGGACGAGGTCGTCGGCATCGACAAGGACACGCGGCGCGTTCACACCCAAAGCGGCGCGGAGGTCACCTATGACTTCCTGATTCTCGCCAGCGGCTCGACGCACAGCTACTTTGGGCATGAGGAATGGGCGGGTCTCGCGCCCGGCTTGAAGACGCTGGAGGACGCCACGGAGATTCGCCGCCGTGTGCTGCTGGCGTTCGAGCTGGCCGAGCGGCAGAAGCTGGAGACCGGATCTCATCCACCGCTGAACTTCGTCATTATCGGGGGCGGACCCACGGGTGTGGAGCTAGCAGGGGCGATCTCCGATATCGCGCGGCTGTATATGACACGCGACTTCCGCCATATCAATCCGAGCATGGCGCAGGTGCTGATTCTGGAAGGCTCGCCGCACATCCTGGGCGCCTACCCGGAGGACCTGCAACGGAGCGCGGTAAAGCAGCTGGCGGAGCTTGGCGTGATCTGCCGTACGGGAGCGCACGTTACGGAGATTGGACCCGGCTATGTCAAAGTCGGCGATGAACGAATTGAGAGTGTGTGCACGCTGTGGGGAGCGGGCGTGAAGGCCTCCGCGCTGGGCAAGATGCTGGGCGTGGAGACGGACAAGCGTGGAAGCGTTCCGGTGGATGGCTTCCTGAACCCCGTGGGCCATCCTGAGATCTTCGTGATTGGCGATCTAGCGCACTTTGAGCAGGACGGAAAGCAGGTGCCCGGCGTGGCGCAGCCGGCGATGCAGATGGGGGATTTCTGCGCGCGCCGCATCGGCCTGATTGTGAAGGGTCCAGAAGCGGCCGCGAAGCAGAAGCCATTCCGCTACTTCGATAAGGGAGACATGGCGACCATCGGACGCAAGGCGGCCGTGGCGCGCATTGTGTGGCCGTTTCACGCACACTGGAGCGGCTTTATGGCTTGGGCGACATGGCTGGTGGTGCATATCTTCTTCCTGATCGGGTTTCGCAACCGCCTGGCCGTGTTTCGTAACTGGGCGTGGACGTATCTTCGGCTGGAAGACGGTGTTCGTCTGATTGAGGGATCGCAGACTCTTCCCGGTTGGAACAGTCTGGCGTCGACGCCTGCGCCCGACACGTCGGATACGGCGTCCACCAGCGCCGGCGCACCACGGCCAGCGGCATCTCCTGCTGTGAGTTGAACGTTAGTTGACAACCGGGATCTGCTTGGTACCGGCAAGCGCAGGGTTCAACATTGCGGATGCGCGGTCATAGCGTTCTTGGCGGAACCTCGGCGCGGTGTCCGGACAAATACCGCGGATCGTGCGGCCCGCGCATCACGAACGGACTACGGCCTTGTATTCCTTGCCTGCATCTATTAACGAGGAGTAAATTTCCCATGGCCGGTCCTAACGACGTCGTCGCGAGTGCCACCGCGTTCTCGCGACGCAATTTTCTGCGCAACACCGCAGCCGCCTTGGCTGCTACGGCCGCTGCCGCTCCTCTTACTGCTGGTGCACAGAACATTGGACAGAATCCGATTCCCGCGGATCAGGAGGTGGCTCAGCCCAAGGGAATGGTGCTGAAATCTCCCAATCACAACCTTCCCAATGAGAGGCAGCCGCTGGAGGTGAACGGCCCCCTGGATGCGGAAAATCCGAATGCGGTCTGGTCGCCGGAGACCGACAGCGGCAGTGTGCAGACGTTCAAGTGGTCCTTTTCCTTGAGTCACAAGGAGATCGACTCAGGTGGCTGGACACGACAGGGAACCGTGCGGGATCTGCCTGTCTCCACCACCATGGCCGGTGTGGAGATGTACCTGGTGCCGGGCGGTATTCGCGAACTGCACTGGCATGTTGAGGCCGAGTGGGCGTTCATCATCAGTGGCAGCGCGCGCATTACAGCCGTGGATCCGGTGGGCGGCAAAGCGTTTGTGAATGACGTACACGAGGGTGATCTGTGGTTATTCCCCGGCGGTACGCCACACTCCATTCAGGGTTTAGGTCCAGATGGCTGCATGTTCCTGCTGGTGTTCAACAACGGCAGCTTCAATGAGTTTTCGACGTTTCTGTTGACGGATTTTCTGACGCACACCCCCAAGGAGGTGCTGGCGAAGAACTTCGCCGTTCCGGCAACCGCCTTTGATAAGGTGCCCAAGGAGAAGCTCTACATCTTCCAGGCCCAGCTTCCCAGGCCCTTGGCCGAGGAGCAGGCCCAGGCGGCCCAGGGTACCGGCGCCGAGCATGAGAAGTACCTGTTCCGGCCCTCATCCATGAAGCCGTCCGCGGAGCATGCAGGGGGCAGTGTCAAAATCGTCGATAGGAAGAACTTCCCGGTAACGACCACGGCGGCTGCAATCGTCACTTTGAAGCCCGGCGGTCTGCGCGAACTGCACTGGCACACCCTCTCCGACGAGTGGCAATACTACGTGAAGGGCAAGGGCCGCATGACGATCTTCGAAGGCGCGCATGATGCCCGGACGGAGGACTTCCAGGCGGGCGACATTGGATATATCAAAAACACGCGTCCGCACTACATCGAAAACACGGGCGATGAGGACCTGATCTTTCTCGAGGTATTTCCGGTTGCCGAGTACCAGGACATCTCCCTGGCTGAGTGGATGGCTCACGTGCCGTCGCGGCTGCTGGATGAGCACATTCACACAGGGGAAGAGTTCATCAAGAATATTCCGAAGAAAGAGTCGGTGGTGGTTCCGTTGTAAGCATCTCCCCACACGCCGGAAAAGCAGATCTGTACTGGCCCTTGTCGCTTCGGTGGCGAGGGCCAGCTTCTTTATTCGGGAACAGGCCAACTCCGATATGAGCGCGCTTGTCTTTGCGATCTGAATAGCCGCGCCGACCCGGTTTAGAAAATTACCTTCGGGTATATGGTGTCATCTCGACCGGAGCAGACGGTTGTATCGTCTGCGCACTGGAGAGACCCCTGTAGTTTGTGTGGCGCTGCAAGAACGCCTTCGGAGTCGGGAACGAAATACAGGGGTCTCTTGTATCAAGGAAGACACCAGCATGTTTCTGTGAAGATGCTGGATGAGGGACTCGCCTGCAGGCGAGTCCCTCAAGCGGCGGCGTGCGCCCGTGGTCTCTCCGGTTTCAGCCGCAGTGGAGCGTTGGGCCGCGCCGCCGTTGGTCACATACAACCGAACAGTCGCTGGACAACTCAGTCGCATGTACAAGACAGGTTAGCGTGGCCCAGATCGCAGGAACAAGGGGGAGGTTTTAGCGTGGCCCAGATCATTTGTGGAGTGGATGTTGCGTCGTCGAGCCTGTATGCCCGCATCGGCGCTGCCGGGGCGGAGGGCGAGTTCGCCAACAGCGCGGAGGGAATCGGTCTTTTGGCCGGTTTTTGCCGCCAACACGGCGTGGAGCTGGTGGTGATGGAGGCCACCGGCGGCTATGAGCGGCTGCCCTTTGGCCTGCTGTGGGCCGAGGGGCTAGCTTCGGCGGTGGTCAACCCGCGCGCGGTGCGCCGCTTCGCCGAGGCCATGGGGGCGCTGGAAAAAACCGACCGGATCGACGCCGGCATGATCGCCGCCTTTGCCGCGGCCCGGGGCGTGGCGCCCACCCCGCTGCCGAACGCTGCCCACCTGAAGCTGCGGGCGCTGGTGACGCGGCTGCAGCAGCTGGTCGCGGTGCAGACGGCACAGCGCAATCAGCGCCGCCTGGTCACCGAGCCGGCGGTGCAGGAGGGCTTCACCGCCCTGCTGGCGTTGGTGGCGAAACAGATCCGTGCGCTGGAGGAGGAGATCGCCGCCCTGATCGCTCAGGACCCGCTGTGGCAGCAGCTGGATGCGGCCTTTCGCTCCATCAAGGGCGTCGCGGATCGCACCGTGGCGCGGCTGGCCGCCGAGCTGCCCGAGATCGGCACCCTGGACGGAAAGGCCATCGCCAAGCTGGTGGGGCTCGCGCCCATGGCCCGCGACAGCGGCAAAAGCCGCGGCCATCGCGGGGTGCGCGGCGGCCGCGCGGGCGTGCGCTCCATCCTGTTCGTCATCGCCGAGCTGGTGCGCCGCCACGAACCCGACTTCACCCGCTTCCACCAGCGCCTCGCGGAGGCCGGAAAACCCAAAAAGGTCATCCGCGTCGCGCTCGCCCACAAGCTGCTGGTCCGGCTCAACGCCAAGGCTCGCGACGTGCGGGCCGCGTGGCCCGCCGCTGCCGCCCCAACCCCCTCATGAACCCCGCCCTTGGCTCTTGACAAACCAGACAGTCGCTCCACTACGGCTGCGCCTTCGGTCGAGATGACGCTTATAGCTTCGAGTTACAGCTTCGAGGAATCTGCCGCCTCAGGCGTTGACGGTCTCACCTACGGCGTTCCTGTTGGCCACCTTCACGGGCGTAAGCCAGTTGTAGCGGTCCGGCGCGGTGCCGTTCAGGATGTCGAAATAGGCATCGTGCAGCATGCGGGTAATTGGCCCCATGCTGCCATCGCCGATCAGGATGCGATCCACCGAGCGCAGGTGCGTGACCTCCGCGGCCGTGCCTGTGAAGAAGGCCTCATCGCAGATGTACAGCATCTCGCGGGGAAGAGCCTGCTCGACGATGGGAATACCCATCTGCCGGGCGAGGACGAGGATAGAGTCGCGCGTGATGCCATTCAACACCGAGTTGGCGAGCGGCGAGGTGTAGATCGTGCCATTGCGCACCAGAAACAGGTTCTCGCCCGAGCCTTCGGAGAGATAGCCGTTGCGGTCCAGCGCGATGCCCTCGACGTAGCCGTTGATGTCGGCTTCCATGCGAATCAATTGCGAGTTCATGTAGTTCGCGCCGGCTTTGGCAAGGGACGGCATGGTGTTGGGCGCAAGCCGGTTCCAGCTCGAAACGCAGACATCCGCGCCGCTTTCGCCGTGGATGAAATTGCCCCAGGGAAAGTTCGCGACGTAGACCTCCATGGGCGCCTTGAGAGGGTTGACACCGATCTCTCCGTAACCGCGAAAGGCAACTGGCCGGATGTAGCAGGGGGCCACACCGTTCGCCTCGACGACGTCGATGACAGCCTGATTCAGCTGATCCAGCGTAAAGGCGAGAGGCATGCGGTAGATCTTGGCGGAGTCCTGAAAGCGGCGCATGTGCTCCGGCAGGCGAAAGATCGCGGCCGAGCTGCCCTGCGTGTAACAGCGAATGCCCTCGAAGATGGAGGAGCCATAGTGAACCACGTGACTCATCACGTGCGTGGTGGCCTTCTCCCAGGGGATCAGATGGCCGTTGTGCCAGATGTTGGCGGTCGGCTGAATGGGCATGCGTAAGCTCCTCGAGTACGGATTGCCTCTCGATTATAGCGACGCGGCCTTGTTTGGAAGATGGCTCATCCGGCCGATGGCAGTGCGTTCGGAAATCGCGTTCCGCACGGCTGCAATAGAAGCCATACGTTAGCCTGTAACTCAACGCGGGGAGCCTTCTTCCTTTTGGCAGGCGCAAGCGCGAATACCGCTCCACTTCGATCCTGGACTGCGTGTCCCGTCCGCTGGAGGCGAACCTGAGCCATGGAAGAAGGCAAGATGATCCGCGATGTTCGTGTTGTTCGCCAGGGCAGAATCTGTCAGGCTCTCGCCGTGCTTCTCTGCGTTCTGCTGGGTCTGGCGATGATCGTCAACACGCAGCTGGGTGGGGAGGCGATGTGGTTCTGGTATGCCACGGTGTTTCACAACGGCACCAAGCTCTATGCCGATCTGCACACGCCGCTGCAGCCGCTGTTTGTCTTGATGACCGATGCCTGGATGCGGCTGTTTGGCGTAAAGGCGATCGTCACCGAGATCCCATCGCTGCTCCAGGTCATCGCTATGTGCCTGGGCATTTATCTCGTGCTGCGGGAGTCGGACTGGCCTGACTGGCAGAAGGGCATTGCCTTGGCCGGTGCATTCGTAACCACGGTGGTCGGCAACTCCTATCGCTTCGACGACTACCACGTGGTCGCGGAAAATTTCATTCTGTACTCGCTTTTGCTGCTGCTACGGCTGGCGCGAGCTGAGGAAACGCGGCGGCAGCTGTGGTTGACGGTGGGTCTTGGCGTCCTCACCGGCCTCACGATCACCAGCCGCGTAACCGATGGCGTTGCGCTGCTGGCCGCGGCCGGAGCCTGTCTTCTGATTCTCGCGCGCAGGCGCAAGCTCATGCTGGCCGCTGTGTTCGTGCTCGCCGCGGCGTTGACCGTGATCGCGGTGGTGAGCCTTACCGGTGACACCTTTTCGGACTACCTATCGAGTACGCTGCTGAAGGCGGCGGGCAGTAAAGGCGGCGCCGGAAGCATCTTCGCGGCTCCTTTTTTGTTCTTTCGCAACGCGGTTCTGCTGATGTTTCGCGCGGGCAAGTTCATACAGCTTTGGCTGCTTGCGCTGCTCGCGTTGGGCGCGGTTGTGCAGCGCCGTTGGAGGAAGGGCACGGGGTACATCGTCGTCGTGCAGCTCGGGTTTGTGGGCGTTTCCTTCCTTCTGGCGCCGCAGATGACGAAAGAGCAGGTGCTCACAGGAACGTTGGTCGGCATACTCACGCTGTTGCTGACGGTGCTTACGTATTTCCTCGCACCCCTGGTCTGCGCGCGTTTTCTTCTTCACGAAGCAGGCTCAGGGCCGCGATTTTGGGACGCACGCGAGATGCTGATCGTGCTGCCGTTGGCGGAGTGGGCCTCCTACTCGGCCGGAGCCGGCGCGGAGCCGCACACGGGATACTACGCTCCGGTGGCGTTGCTGCTTTTGCTTGTGCCTGTGATTCAGCCATTTCGCAACAGACATGCCGCATGGGCGAACGCTTCGTTTCTTACACTGCTTGTACTGCTTGGGTTTACCGGTATCACCGCGAAGGTCCGAATCCCGTACTACTGGCAAAACTACGGATCCAGTCCCATGTTCACGCACCGCCAGTGGTATCGCCACCCGGTGTATGGGCCGCTCTACATCGATAACGATCTGCTGCATTTCAGCACCGCAGTGTGCGCAGACATCGGCGGCGGCCCGGGGAGGCCGAGACCGGAGCTGCTCTCCCTGCCTTATCCGTATCCCAACTGGTTCTGCGCTACGCCGCCCTGGCATGGCTATGTGCAGACCTTCTTCGACACCTCCACGCGCGCCACGATCAACCACCTTATCGGCGAGCTCGAAACGGCGCCTCCGCAATGGATTGTGTACCAGCGGCAGCTGCATATTCTGAGCGGTGCGGAGCAACTCTACAACCACGGCCAGCCCCTGGCGCAGCGGGATCTCGATCGCCTGATCATGGGCAGGATTGCTATGGGAAAGTGGAGGCTGGTGGACAAGAAGAACTATCTCGAGGGTGACGGCTGGTACATCATCCAGACCCATCCATAGCGGCGCAGGGCATCGATTGTCCGGCTGTTGGGGCCACCGGCGGGTCACCTCGTCATGCCACAATGGCTGGGTATGCCTGGACCGCACGCAGTTTCGCTCACGCAGCTGGAAGGCTCGGCGTATGTGCGCTTCTCGCTGCTGGCGCTGAGCTCAATCTTCTTTCTCGTCGACCCCTTTGCCGCGCTGCCGACGTTTCTCGCCGTCACCGCCGATCAGAACGCCGCGAAGCGTGTCCGCACAGCGCGCAAGGCTTCGTTGACGGCGCTGGTCATCCTTACGGCTTTTGCTTTGGCGGGTCAGTATATCTTCCGCATCTTCGGCATCACGCTGCCCGCGTTCGAGATCGCCGGCGGCATCATCCTGCTGCTGATCGGCCTCGATATGCTGGAGGCCAAGCGCTCGGCCACGCAGGAGTCCACCGGCGATGCCGAGGCCGCGGTCACCAAGGACGATGCGGGGATCGTGCCGATGGGCATTCCCATGCTTGCCGGCCCGGGCGCCATCACCAGCGTGATGGTGCTTGTGGGGCAGGCGCAGGATCTGCGCGAACACCTCGCCATCTATGGCGCCATCGCGATCACGGCTGCCGTCTGCTTTCTGGTCCTGGGCAGCGCAGAGCGCGTGGCGCGAGCGCTTGGCCAGACGGGAATTCGCATCCTGGTGCGCATCATGGGCCTTTTGCTGGTGGCCCTGGCGGTGCAGGATTTTGTGAATGGATTGGTGGACCTTGGGGTGATCAGCAAACCCTAGCTAAAGCCCATGATTGTGGCTCTACTTTTCGTGGGGCTGAAGCCCCACGGCTACCGGGGACATTCACACAGACACAAGCTAAAGCAGATTCCCTATGGGAATGACAACAAGGCAAACCAGATAACAAGAAAGACAAAACCTGGCAACAAAGAAGGCAAAAGCGGGCGCGCTACTCGAGCGCCTGCAGGTCTTTGCCGGCCTTGAAGCGGACGGCGCGTCCGGGCGTGATGTCCACGCGGGTGCCGGTGCGCGGATTGCGGCCGACGCCGGTCTTGCGCGGCTTTACGGTGAAGACGCCAAAGCCGCGCAGTTCGATGCGCTCGCCCTGGCCCAGGGCGCCTTTCATGGCGCCGAACACGGCATCGATAGCCGCCTCTGCCTTGTTGCGGGGCAGGCCCGTGCGCTCCACGATACGCTGGATGAGATCCTGCTTGATCAAGCGCAGACACCTTTCAGGTTTTGAGTGCCGTGCCCGGTCGTGAATACCCCGAGGGCATTCGCCGTACCTTTAATGTAAACGCCGGAAGGGCAGTTGCGTTAGGCTTTGGAGGATATCTTCACGCGAAGGGGCAGCTGCCGGCGAGCGGCTGCAAGCATAAGGCAACGATGGCAATCAAGAGCGACAGGTGGATTCGGACGCAGGCCAGGGAACGCGGGATGATCGAGCCCTTCAGCGAGAAGCAGGTGCGCGAGGGTGTCGTCTCGTATGGCCTGTCGTCCTATGGCTATGACCTGCGGGTATCGGACGAGTTCAAGATCTTTACCAATGTGAACAGCGCCATCATCGACCCGAAGAACTTCGACGAGCGCTCCTTTGTTACCGTGGTTGCGGATTCGGTGATCATCCCGCCGAACTCGTTTGCGCTGGCAAAATCGATCGAATATTTTCGCATTCCGCGCGATGTGCTCACGATCTGCGTGGGCAAAAGCACCTATGCGCGCTGCGGCATCATCGTGAACGTGACGCCGTTTGAGCCGGAGTGGGAGGGCTTCGTCACGCTCGAGATCTCGAACACGACGCCGCTGCCCGCGCGCGTGTATGCCAATGAGGGCCTTTGCCAGATTCTTTTCTTTCAAAGCGACGAGCAGTGCGAGACCAGCTACGGAGACCGGAAGGGCAAGTACCAGCATCAGCAGGGGATCGTGCTGCCGAAACTTTAGAAAGCTCTGTTTTTTGAATTTTGCAAGAAACCGGGACAGGTGTGGTGAATCCGAAGTTCTTTTATGTATTTCAAGCGGAAGCAAAGCGCTATTGCTAACACATAGAAAAGCAGGTCTTTCCCCTTCGGCTTCGCTCAGGGTCAGGATGACAAACTTTATGTTGAGAACGTCAGACTCGGCGCACTAACCCCTAATCCCTTCATCTTGCGTCCTAATTTCCACTGGCGCGACACCCCATCCAAGACGCTGCAGCGCGCGGTCACGCGCCTCGCGCAGAAACCGCATGTTCTCCGCGATCTCTGCTTCCGTTCTGGAGTAGGGATAGGGCGCCTCGCAGTAGGTTACCTGCAGCGCTCTATCGGGGGCCAGCTCAGCCCATTGGAAGACCAGCGGCACCCCCGCCCTGCCGGCGAGACGGATCGGGACATCCGACATGGCGCCCCCCAGGTACGGGTCCGCCAGGAAGACCACCGATTTGCCCCCGCGCAGGGTCCGCATGACGTGGATCAGCAGACGGCTGTCCACCGGCAACGCCTCCATGCGCTGCGGCCAGCCGAAGACCTGAAACTGATTTTCGCCAACAATCTTGCCGAGGTCGGAGACCACCGCCACCGGCGCGCCGCCCCCCTCCAGGTACACCCGCATCGGCACTTCGGTGAGCGGCAGATGGGTCCAGCAGAAGAGCTTGGGGCCGGGTGTCATGCACACCTCGATCCCGGCGCTGCGGAACGGTATGGGATAGCGGCCGGAGAAGCTCAGCTCCCGCATCCACAGATCCAGCATGAGTTCGGTGGTCAGCGCGCGGTTGCCGCCCATGCGTCCCACCAGCCGGCCTTGTGCGGACGCCATATACAACGCCGCCCGGTACCACAGACGCGGCGGCAACAGGCGCGCAACAAGGGCAGCCTGCCGGTCCAGGGGAAGGTGTGTTGCGAGCCTCCGCAACGCGCGCAGGATGGGAGCCGTCAGCATGCTTGCAATCGGGGATGACCGCATGGATCCCGGCGCGCGCTCCCATCTGGCATTTCGTGCGTTGGGTACTCCCATACAAGGTCTGTCGACTGAGAAAAGATATACATGAGTCTAAGCTGTTGCGCCATTTGCCGAAAGGGAACGGAACCTGCGCGGCTGCCGAACCGTCGATCCGATGTTTGGAGCCGGCAGGCTCAAGCGGAACGACTAAGCTCAAAGCTGCCATGCTGATCGACTCCCATTGCCATCTGGACGACTACGAAGACCTCCACGCCGTGCTCACCGCCGCCAATGAGGCCGGCGTCGGCCAGCTGCTGGCCATCGGCATCGGCAACGGTCCCGCTACGATGCACCGCGCCTTGGAGTTCGCCCATGCCCATCCGCAGATCTTCGCTACCGCCGGCATTCACCCGCAGGAAGCGCACGGAGCCACGCCGGAGGCCCTGGCCAAGTTGACTGGCCTGGCCGCGGACCCGCGCTGCCTCGCCGTCGGCGAGACCGGCCTCGACTACTACCATATCGACAACCCCGATCCTGATGTGCAGCAGGCGGCCTTTGTCGCGCAGATGCGGATCGCGTCCGACGTTGGCAAGCCCATCACCATTCACTGCCGGACATCCGAACTCGCGGGAGCCCGGGTGCAGCTACGCTTTGGGCACCGCGACGCCTGGGCAGATCTGCTGTCCCTGATTGCCGAACACTGGAGGCCGGCGGGCATCCCGGGCATCATGCACTGCTTCTCCGGCAATGCCGCGCAGGCGGAGCACTCGCTTGCGGCAGGCTTTTATCTCTCGTTTGCGGGCAATCTCACCTACCCTAAAAGCACCATCCTCCAGCAAATTGCGAAGACAGCGCCCGCCGACCGCATCCTGGTGGAGACAGATGCCCCGTTCCTGGCGCCCATCCCGTTTCGCGGACAACGCAACGAGCCGGCCCATGTCGCGCACACCGCGGCGTTCTTGGCTGCGCTGCGCGGCGTTTCCCCCCAAGCCATCGCCGGGCAGACCACCGCGAACTTTCGCAGGCTTTTTCCTTCCGCGGTTGTTTAGGTGCTGCTGGATGAACCGGACGGAGGTTTCCCGGTGTAGCAGCGGGTTTTAGCCCGCTGAAATAGAAACAGGACTAAAGACGGGCCTCAGCCACTAGCCCGCACCTGTTCGCTTGGACCCGCGGTCGGAACAGCAGGTTCCCTCCCACGCCACTGCGCTCAGGGCGAATGACAGAAAGAAGAGCAACAGCGTTGTACAGCCGAAGGGAATTTGCTCGAGGTCCGTCGTCAACGGGGAAAGCTACTAAGCGCCAGATGCTGCAGCAGCAGCATGGTGCGTGCATCGCGGATGGCTCCCGAGCGCATGAGTTCGAGAGCGTCGGCTAGCGCGACCTCCAGGATCTCTATGTCTTCGCCCTCGTGGCGCAGACCGCCGCCGACGTCGGGACGAGCATCGGTGTACTCGGCTGTAAATAGATGAATGAGTTCGAGGCTGCCGCCGGGGCTGCCATACACAGACGCAACCGGGGTTAGATGGTGCGGCTCGTAGCCGGTCTCCTGCAGGACCTCAAGCCGCGCGGATTCCGCCGTCGATGCGCTTTCATGCAGACCGCTGCAGGCCTCCAGCGTCTCGCCCGTAGGATCTCCGCGCAGCGTGGCGACGATCCGCGGCTGCCGAAGCAAGAGGACGGTTCCGCGCTGGCGCGAGTAGAGCAGCACGGTAACGCCGTCGCCGCGGGCGTTCAAGTCACGGTCCTGCACCTCGACACTGCCGTCGCGGAAGGCCTGCTGGTAGTGCACCCGCTCCACGGGAGACCAGCCGTCCAGCAGGCGGGTGCGCGCGAGTACCGTGTGGCGCTTGCTGACGAGCCGCAACCTACTTTCCTGCTTTTGAGGAGATTCTGAGTCGATGGCAGGCGCGGAAATGCTGGGAGACATGGTTCCAGTTTGGCACGTTGCCGCCCGGGAGAGCATTCCCCGTTAGCTCTGTAGTTGACTGCGAGTGTCCGTTCCCGCGACAGATCACCTGCCGCTGTAATCGGACTATAATCTGACACAAGGGCGGGAGTAGTTCAGTGGCAGAACGTCAGCTTCCCAAGCTGAATGTCGCCGGTTCGATCCCGGTCTCCCGCTCCAAAAAATAGGGATCAGGGATTAGGCAGAGGGAATAGCCTAATCCCTGTGCCCTAATCCCTGTCTTTACCGGCTTGCGGTCTGCGTTCCCTTGTTCTGGTTGGGCAGCTTGTGCTCTTCGAGCGCGAGCGCCTCGGGCATAAAGGTCAGCGCCTTGGCGATTTGCGGATCCCACTCGGCACGTACGCGCATGCCCTCGCGCTGGCCAAACTGCGAGGTCAGTAGTTCGGCCTTGATCGACATTTTGATCCAATCGACGTTGTCGTTGAAGTCTTTATCGGAGATGTCGACTTTTTGATCCTTCAGGAAGGCCTTGAAGCTCGAGAGCATGGTATCGTCCACCACCATGTCCTTGGTTACATTGTGATCGGCCAGGTAGTGCTTGGTGAAGTTGAAGAACGCGTAGTGGATCAGCAGCGTGTCTTCGGTGCGATTGTCCTTGATCTCCGGAACCTTCTCGTCGGGCGTGATGCCGCCGCCGCCGTAGACGGTGCGGCCGGAGTCGGTGAGCTTTACATCCTTGTTGCTGACGTTGGCGGGCAGAGCGTCATTGCGGACGTAGTAGTAGTCGTACAGCGAAACGCCGTTGTAGTTGCGCTGAATCAGGCGGCCTGAGGGCGTGTAGTAGTGATACGTGGTCAGCGCCAGGCCGGTATTTTCCGAGATCGGGAAGACGGTCTGGACGAGGCCCTTGCCGAAGGTGGTTTCGCCGACGATCAGCGCCCGGTCGTGGTCCTGCAGCGCGCCCGAGACGATCTCCGCGGCGGAGGCAGTATTGCGGTTGACGAGAACCACCACGGGGTACTTGCCGTCGGAACCCTTGGGCGCGCGGTAGAGCTGATCCTGGAAGGCGCGGCCGTGCTGCGAGACAACAATCTGCCCCTTCTGCAGGAATTGATCGGAGACCTCGACGGCCTCATTCAGCAGCCCGCCGGGGTTGCCGCGGAGGTCGATGAGCAGACCCTGTAGGTTCGGGCCGAACTTGGTGATGGCATCCTGCACTTCGCGGGAGGTCGTCTCCATGAAGTTGGTGACGTGGATGTAGCCGATGCCCGGCTTGACCATGAAGGCGAGGTCGACCGAGGGGCGGCTGACCTCATCGCGAACCAGATCAAAGCTGAGCGGCTTGGGCGCGCCTTCGCGGCCCATCGTGACGATCACGTGGGTGCCGCGCGGGCCCTTCAGCAGGGAGGCGACAGCCGCCGAATCCATATTTTCGGTGGCTTTGCCGTTCACCGAGAGGATCACGTCGCCGGGGCGGATGCCGGCCTTGAACGACGGCGTGCCTTCAAAGGGCGTCAGGACCACAATCTTGTTGTTCTGCGGCTGAATGGACATGCCCACGCCGTAGTAGTGGCCGCTTTGGTCCTCGCGCATCTGCGCAAAGGCCTTGGGGTCGTAGAAGTTGGAGTGCGGATCGAGCACGTGGAGCATGCCGGGGATGGCGCCGTCGTAGATCGCCTTATCCGCCTTGTCCGTGTTCATCTTGTCGGCGTAGTTCGCCTCAACCAGCGCATACACATCGGTGAAGGAGCGCATGGAGTCGCGCAGGTTCGACTCGTCGGTGGCGGACTGCGCTGCCACCTTGCCGCCAAGCACGGAGCCTGCGATGCCGCAGACACCAAGAAAGACCGTTGCCGAAAAAAGTGCGCGGCGTGTGGATGGGTTCATGGAGCGGGGGAGACCTCGAGACGGACCGCGCTGCGGCACAAATACAGCGTCTCCGTTGAGACGAAGTATACCATCCGGGGTGAGCGACAGGCCGTGTCGCGCCCCGTCCAAACACGGCCGGCGTTCCCGGTTTGGAAATCATCGCAGTCCGGCACAGACCGGCATCGGCCTCGTTGACGCGATTACAATAGAACCACGGATGACCTACGCCTTGATCGAGTGGTCCAACCCACAAGGCGAGGCGTTGCCGGAGTGGGCAAAAAGGGCTTTGTGCGAAGGATTGGGTGAACGAGTTGAATATTGAGAAGAGGCGCAGACGCGCGCTGGTGGCGGTGGTTGCGGCGCTGGCTGCGGCGGGAACGATAGCTTCGGCCTCGGCGCAAAGCGCGGCGGCGCAGCAGCCGAATTTTCAGTTGCCGGGCGGCGCCCTTGGCAATGCTGCCCTTTACCAACCGGCTCCGTTGCCCACGGCCGCGCCGATCACGCCCAATGGGTCTGTGGTGGAAGACGCAATTGCCCGGGTCAACGACCAGGTGATCACGCGTACGGAGTACCAGCGCTCCGAGGACGGTCTGGTCCAGGAGGCCAAGCAGGAAAACTGGACTCCGTCCGAGTATGAGGAAAAGCAAAAGACCCTGCTGCGCGACATGATCGACCAGCAGCTGCTGCTCTCCAAGGGCAAGGAGCTGGGCATCACAGGCGACGCCGAGACGATTCGGCAGCTGGACGAAATCCGCAAGCGCGCCAACCTGCCGGACATGGACGCGCTGGAAAAAGCCGCGGAGCAGCAAGGCGTCTCGTTCCAGGACTTCAAGCAGAACATCCGCAACCAGGCCATTACGCAGGAGGTGGTGCGCAACGAGGTCGGCAAGCGCATCAACATCACGCCCAGCGTGGAGCAGGCCTACTACACGGCGCATGCGAGGGATTTTGAGCAGCCGGAACAGGTGCACCTGAGCGAGATTCTGGTGCCGACGGCGGACAACGCCACGGATGCCCAAGTCTCCGAGGCGCAGACGAAGGCGGACGCGCTCGAAGCCAAGCTCAAGGGCGGATCGAACTTTGCGGATCTCGCGAAGAGCGCTTCCGGAGGCCCCACGGCTACAGCCGGAGGCGATCTCGGCGACTTCAAGCGCGGAACGCTGGGCGATGTGCTGGAGAAGGCGACCTTTCCGTTGGCCGCCGGACAGTATACCGCGCCGATTCGCACCCGGCAGGGCTTTGTGATCCTTCGCGTAGACAGCCATCAGGCCGCGGGCACGCCGCCGTTGCAGGGGGTGGAAGGCCAGGTGCAGGAGGCTATCTACATGAGCCAGCTGCAGCCCGCCTTGCGCAGCTATCTGACCCAGGCGCGCGACGATGCCTTTGTGGAGATCAAGCCGGGATTCTATGATGCGGGTTCGGATCACGGCGACAGCAAAATGGCGTTCACCACCTATACGCCTCCTCCGCTTGAGAAAAGGGTTGTGAAAAAGCAGGCGGCGGAGCAGGAGAAGGCGGTCAAGGCGGAGGCGCAGCTGGCCCAGGCGCGTGAAAAGCTGGCGCTGAAGCAGGGGGCCAACGCCGCCGCGAACGCCGCGAACGGCTCAAAGGGTGGCGTGAAGAACACCTCCAGCCGCAGCAAGCCGAAGAAGATCAAGCGTGAGAAGGTTCGCTTTGGCCAGGCGCCGCGCAATGCGCTGCCGAACGGTCCAACCGAAGTCGCGACCGCTGTTCCTTCCCTAGGCGCCGCTCC
The DNA here is from genome assembly GCA_965276885.1 of Granulicella sp. GTDB lineage: Bacteria > Acidobacteriota > Terriglobia > Terriglobales > Acidobacteriaceae > Granulicella. The sequence continues at coordinate 2,372,609 of OZ255702.1, forward strand.
GGTCGATGCCGACAAGGCACTTGGGGGCGAGGCACCGGGCGCGGCCATGGGTTCTCCTACGCAGTCGATGACCTCGATCTCGACGGGAACGGGTGTAGAAAACGAGGATCCGCTTACCCCCCGGGAGGCGACGACGGACAAGAAGACGCGCTTCTCCGCGCGGCAAACGCAGACCGACGAGAAGAAGGCGCAGTTAAAGCTCGCTTCGGCGGAGGTCAAGGCCACCAAGCGGCCGGCGGCTGCTACGGCCGAGGAGAGTTCCGACGAAAAGGTGCAGGCTGCGCCGCTTGGACTGGCCGACCCGAATGCTTCCAAGAAGCACAAGAAGAAGCGCGCCAAGGGTGATCCCAAGGAGCGCCTGCAGGACAAACCGAAGCCGATGCCAACCCCGGCGACCGTCGACCCCACCGTGAACTCTTCCTTGGGTACAAGTGCGACCGGAGCGGCGCCCGGCCAGACTGACACGGGGACAACGACTCCGGGCACGACGACGTCGGATCACACGACACTGCCGCCTGCGACGCCTACGCCGCCGAATCCGGTGTCCCCGGGGCAGCCGATTCCATCCGTGACCGGAACGCAGCCAAACCTGCCCAACACCCCGGCGCAGCCGCCCCAATAAGCGATGAAGGATTTCTTTGTCGCCGATGCGGCCCGCTATGAGAATCAGACCGTAACCGCCTTCTTCTCGCTCGCTTCACTCAGCGTGCGCGAGAAGAAAGGAGGTGGGGGTCAGTACCTTGCGCTTGTGCTCTCCGACAAAACCGGACAGCTGGAAGCACGCATGTGGGAGGAGTTTGCCGGTGTGCTCGCGAGCTGCGCCGAGGGCTGCTATGTCAAGGTGCAGGGGCAGATCTCGAAGTATCAGGGCAAGTTTCAGATCACGCTGACCCGCATGCGCCCGGCGTGTGAGCCCGAGGTCGATCCGGCGGATTTTGTGCCCTCCACGCAATACGACATCCCCACCATGGATGCGGAGCTGCGGGGCTACATTGCGGAGTTCGGCAATGCATGGCTGCGTCGGCTGGTGTTGAGTTTTCTGGATGATCCGGAGATCGGCCCCGCGTTTCGCTCGGCTCCGGCGGCCAAGCGGTTGCATCACGCTTGGCTGGGCGGCCTGCTGGAGCATGTGCTGCACCTGGTGCGCATCTGCCGCGCCACGGCGCCGTTCTACCCCGAGGTGGACCCCGATCTGCTGGTTGCGGGCGCCGTGCTGCACGACATCGGCAAGGTGCGTGAGCTCGCCTGGAGCAGCAGCTTCTCGTACACGCTGGAGGGCCAGCTGATCGGGCATATTTCGATCGCGCAGCGCATGCTCAGCGAGAAGATCCTGACGCTGGACGCCGAGGCACGTGCCCAGGCAGCGCAAACGGGTGTCGCTCCGGAGTTCTTTCCGGAGCCGCTGCGTATGCTGCTGGAGCACATGCTGCTGGCCCACCACGGCAAGCTCGAGTTCGGCTCTCCCAAGCTGCCCATGACTCCGGAGGCATTGCTGCTCAGCACGCTGGATGACCTCGAGGCCAAGTTCCAGACGATGCGCAGTGAGTTCGCCAGCGGGGTTGAAGCAGGACGACCCGCCGATCAGCCCACGGATTGGGTGCGCTCGATGGAACGTGCGCTGTTCGACTCGCGACGCTATATGCAGCAGGTCGCGGTGCCGGAGCCGGCACAAATCCCAGCGACAGAGACGCAGCCGCTCGAAGAAGTCCCGGAGTTCAATCTCCGGGTGGAATGAGGGTGCCCCATCCTCACGACGGCTTTATCGTCGTTAGGGTGGGGTTTCGTTCGCGGCAGATGGTGATGCGGCCCCCTTCCAATCGGCCGGGGAGATCATTGCCACTCGGGCGAAAGGCACCCCGCTCTTTGCCAGAAGCGGCAAAGAACGGGGCACCCGCCTCGCTCGCTTCGTCATGCTTGAAATGCTTGTCGCCTGATATGCTCCCCTCAGCATGGCGACAGGCACGACAGCAGCGGCAAATATGATCGACCGGCCCAGCGGCAACAGTGCGCGCAACGCGACAATCGCGCTGGTGCTGCTGACGGCGCTGAACTTCGTCAACTACCTCGATCGCTACATCCTGCCCGCGGTGCAGGAACAGATCAAGGGCGAGTTTCACATCACCGACAACCAGATCGGCTCGCTGACGCTGTGGTTCATGGTGGCCTACGTGCTTTCGTCGCCGGTCACGGGCTGGTTGGGCGACCGCTTTCCGCGCAAGCCGATGATCGTCGTTGCCGGCCTGGCCATCGCGGCGATGAACTTCGTCACCGCCAGTGTGCATGACTATGCTTCGCTCAACCTGCGGCACGCCGCTCTTGGTATCGGCGAGGCGAGCTTCGGCATTTTTGCGCCCGCGCTGCTGGCTGACTACTACGCCGAGGATCAGCGCAACAAAGTTCTGACCATCTTCAACATCGCCATACCCTGCGGCGCTGCATTGGGCTATTTGGCCGGGGGTAGCATTGGGCACAGCTATGGGTGGCGCATGTCGTTCATCGCCTCCGCCGTGCCGGGTGCGGTCATTGCGCTGCTGATCCTGATCTTTATGCGCGAGCCGAAGCGCACGGGGGACAACAAGGCCGGAGCGCACGGCGGCAAGCTGGAGAAGGGAACGGTGCTGTCGCTGCTGAAGAACAAGGCATATCTGTGCGCCATCTTTGGCTATGCGGCGGTGACCTTCTCGCTGGGCGGCATCTCCTGGTGGATGCCGTCGTTCCTGCAGCGCGTCGATGGCCGCTCCATGGAGAACGCCGGGTTCATCATGGGCGCGCTCACGGTCGCCTGTGGCCTGGGGGGGACCATTGCTGGCGGAACTCTGGCACAGTGGTGGTCGAAGCGTACCGGCAAGGCGCTTTATCTCGTTCCGGCGATCAGTGCCGCACTGGCCGTTCCGCCCGCGGTGCTCTGCTTTTTTGGCCCCAAGTCAGTCACTTTGCCGGCGCTGGGTGTTGCCGTGTTTCTCATCTTCCTCGGCACCGGTCCCGTAAACGCAGCGACGTTAAATGCGGTGCCCGCCGGGCTGCGCGCGACGGCGATGGCGGGCCAGTTGTTTGCCCTGCATGTGTTTGGCGACATGTTCTCGCCCAAGCTGATCGGCTTTATCAGCGATCGCAGCAACCTGCGGCTGGGTCTCGGCGTCACGCTGGTGACGATGCTGGTGGGAGCGGTGATCTTCTTTATCGGCGCCCGCTTTGCGCCGCCGCTGGACGAGTCGGCCCCGAACGCGCCCGCAGCCGCATGAGGCACGGCGTAACCTACGCTGGGAGTGACGCATGATCGGCGCCGGCTGGCGGTTCGCGGCGGAGGCAATGGCTTGGGCTGTCACCCTCGCCTGGTGCGTGCGTACCCGAACCCTGATGCAGCGCATCGGAGAGGTACCGGATCTGTCCGAGGTGCAGTGGGATCTCTGCCCCACGCTTGCCCCGGGGCTTATCGTCGCCGTGCCGGCCAAGGACGAGGCCGAGACGCTCGGGCCCGCCATGGAGACGCTGCTCGCGCAGGATTACCCCTGGCTGCGTCTCGTAGCCATCGACGACCGCTCTAGCGATGCAACAGGGGCCATGCTCGATGCGTTCGCCGCGGCCCATCCGGGCAAGCTCGACGTCATTCATCTCACCGAGACGGTGGACGGCTGGATGGGCAAAACCTTTGCGCTGGAGGTCGCCACCGAGCGCAGCCGCTCCGAGTACATCCTGTTCACCGACGCCGATGTGTGGTTTTCACCGTCGATCCTGCGCCGCGCTCTGACCTATGCCGAGATCACCGGCGCGGATCACCTCGTCGTCGCGCCCACGGCCGTGACGAAGACGTGGGGCGAGCGCACGGTGCTCGGTTTTTTTCAGATATTTGCTCTTTGGGCATCGCGTCCCTGGCGGGTATCGGACCCGAAGGCCCGCTGGGACATCGCCGCCGCCGGCGCCTTCAACCTCCTGCGGCGCGAGGCGCTGGAGGAGATGGGTGGCTTGGCTCCGCAGCGGCTTTCCGTTGTCGAAGACATCACCCTGGGGCGCCGGGTGCGCGCCGCGGGCCTGCGCCAAAGGCTCGTCTTCGCGCCCGGACTGGTGCTGGTGCACTGGGCCCCCGGAGCCTGGGGACTCATCCGCGGCATGACCAAAAATCTCTTCGCCGTCGTGAACTTCTGGACGTGGATGCAGTTGCTGACCATGGGCGGCATTGCTGTGCTTTTTTTTCTGCCGCTGGCGGGTCTGGGCTGGTTTCCGACGATGCTGCCGAGCCTGCTCACACTGATCTGCATTGCCGTCTGCTACCGCATCGTGGGCGAGATCAACGGCATTCCCGCCCGCTTCGGCTGGCTGTACCCGTTGGGCGCGGCGGCGATGCTGTGGGCGATGCTGCGTTCCATGGTTGTTACGTGGTGGCGGCGCGGCGTGCTTTGGCGCGGCACGTTCTACCCCCTCAGCGACCTCCGGCCTCACAACAGCCCGTTCCAGTGGGAGTGGCAGGCCGCGAAGTTGCGGGCTGAGCAGCGAAGCGTCCAGCGGAAGATGCGGCCTTCGCGATGGGTGCGTGCATGGAGACGGACGCGATCTGATGAGAAGGCTCGAAATTAGAACAACTGACGAGAACCGCGTTTATGAGGATTTATGTCCGAGACGGCGCTGTCCTGGATGGGATCGTCGCTTATGATCGCTCTGTTAGGCTCGGGTGGGGGTGAGCTTATGCATATCGTGACTGGCTTCGTTATCGTAGCGCTTTCCGGAACCACGGTCGCTTCCTGTCAAGAGTCCGTATCGAACCCTGCTGGACATGTTCCAGATTGCGCGAGACGTGAAGGTTCGACTCTCAAATACGACGAGCGCATAAATGAGATCGTAAAAAAGACAATTGAAGCTGGACATTCTGTGCTTCCGAACGGGATTCAGGTCCTCACGTTCGTTCCCATTGCTACCCCGGATAGCAGCGAGATCATCGCTATGGGAGCTTGCGCCGTAGCTCCGCTGACACGCATTCTCGATTGGCAAAGTGATTTCGCACAGCTAATTTCGGTTCGACTCTTAGCGCAGATTGGGACAGAAGAAACTACGGCTGCTCTGGAGCGAGCGTTAGAACCCAGCCGATGGCAACCGGTGCGGATGAGTGCCCTCTATGGTTTGACGGCGGCAAGTTGGAATCCGCAAACAAGAGCTCTCGTACAGCGCTTAACCGAGGACGGGAACCCGCGCATTCGACAGATTGCTCAAAGCATTTTGGTTGAAAAACTTCATTAGTACCGAGAAGTCGCATTGTGTGTAGTTATATCTCCAAGTGCAAGCTCAGGGCTTAGGCTTGCTCTTGCCTTGGAGATTGAGCGCCACCGCAGCGCGAATGAGAGCCTATAAAGCCGGGCCATCGATCTCCTCGCCTTCGTGGAGGTCGATGGCGCGCCGGAGATTTCCGTCGAGGCTGGAATTGAACAGACCTGAAGGGTCCTGCAGCGCAGCTCCCTTGGCAAAGGTCATCTTGACGGCATTTTTATAGGTTTCTCCCGTGCAGACGATGCCGCCGTGCGACCAGACGGGGGTTCCCCGCCACTTCCATTCTTCGACGATCTCAGGATCTGTCTGGTGAATGATCTCCCGCACATCCGCGAGCATCTTCCCGCGCCAATCCCCAAGCTCCAGAATCCTTTTGTCGATGAGTGCGGAGGCGCATTCCACTTGAGTTTAAGCTCCTACGAGTTCGGGTTGCACAGCGTGTCCGTGCCCATATCGCCGCTCGACGTAGTCGTCCAGAATGACCTGAAACTCCTCCACAATGTGATCGCCCTTGAGCGTGGTGAAGAGCTTGCCGTCAACGTACACGGGCGCCTTGGGCTCCTCAAAGGTGCCGGGCAGCGAGATGCCGATGTTGGCGTGCTTTGACTCGCCCGGCCCGTTAACGATGCAGCCCATCACGGCGAGCTTGAGCTCTTCGACGCCGGGGTACTGCTTCTTCCACTCCGGCATGGTTTCCACGAGGTAGTTCTGAATGCGTTGCGCGAGTTCCTGGAAATAGGTTGAGGTGGTGCGTCCACAGCCCGGGCAGCTGGTTACCTGCGGCATGAAGCTGCGGATGGAAAGCGATTGCAGAATCTGCTGCGCGCAACGAACCTCTTCGGAGCGATCGCCACCAGGTTCAGGGGTCAACGAGACGCGAATGGTGTCGCCGATGCCGGCCAGCAGCAGCGGCGCGAGACCCGCGGTCGAAGCCACAACACCCTTCATCCCCATGCCAGCCTCGGTTAAGCCGAGGTGCAGGGCATAGTCGCAGCGCCGCGCGAGCTCGGTGTAGACGTCGATCAGATCGCGTACCCCGGAGACCTTGGCCGAGAGGATGATCTGGTCGCGGCGCAGCCCATAGCGCTCGGCGGCGGCGGCATTGTCGAGCGCGGAGACGACCATGGCCTCCATCATCACGTCGCGGGCGTCCAGCGGCTGCGCCGCGCGTGAGTTTTCGTCCATCATGCGCGTCAACAGCGCCTGGTCCAGCGACCCCCAGTTGACGCCAATGCGCACCGGCTTTTGGTTGTCGACGGCGCACTCGACCATGGTGCGGAAGTTATCGTCATCCTTGCGGCCGATGGAGACGTTGCCCGGGTTGATGCGGTACTTCGCGAGTGCCTTGGCGCAATCAGGGTACTTGCGCAGCAAAATATGGCCGTTGTAGTGGAAGTCGCCGACGATCGGCGTGTTCCATCCCTTCTTCTGTATGCCTTCGAGGATGTACGGCACAGCTTTTGCCGCGTCATCGTTGTTCACCGTGATGCGCACCAGCTCGGAGCCCGCGCGCGCCAGGGAAGCGATCTGCTGCACGGTGGACTCAATATCCGCCGTATCGGTGTTGGTCATCGACTGCACAACGACCGGAGCCTCGGAGCCTACACAGACCCCGCCCACGTTCACACTAACGGCTTTACGGCGCTGGAAAGATGGCATGACCATTGAAGTTTACCATTCCGCGTTCCCGGTCAGGCTTCTTCGACCGGGCCACTTTGCGGTTCCGAAGCTAACCATTTCAAGGAAACAAAAGGATTTTGGAGGCGCGGGCCGGGATCGAACCGGCGCATAAAGGTTTTGCAGACCTCTCCCTTACCACTTGGGTACCGCGCCCTTACCCTTTTACGGGAGCCCAGAAACTACGCTCACAGACTCGACGGTACACAAATACAGGATCGGCGCACAGCGGTAAGGAGAGGGCGTTTGGAGCGGGAGACCGGGGTCGAACCGGCGACATCTTCCTTGGCAAGGAAGCACTCTACCACTGAGCTACTCCCGCCCTTCCCCCTGAATGTACCAAAGCCGGAGCTTACATGCAAAGGCTTAGAGCGGGTCTCCTGACACTATGCCGTTGGAAGCCTTCGAATGCCAGTTTTCTTAAGGAAAACTGGCGCGAACGTTTTCCTTCGCTGTACACCATCAGGAGAACTGCTAGAGCGGCCGGAGGCGCTCAAATGCCCAAGAGCCGGACCTACCGGGGTGATGCCAGGGGTTGACCGGGGTTGGTGGTAGATCGTGGTCCCTGCGGGAGCGTGCCCGGCGCGGGTATGCCCTGGGGCGGCCCACCGGCTCCGGGCACAAACTGAGGCAGGGGCTCGTCTCCATTCGCGCTACCGGCCCCTCGACTGCTGCCCACCGGCATCAGGACGCGTCTGCTGGCAATCTCCATCCACCGATTCCGCACCACATGCGGGGTTAGCGTGATGAGCAGCTCGGTGGTGTCCACCTCTTTGGTCCTTTCGGTGCCCTGGAAGCCGGGGAGCTCGCTCAGGAACGGCAGGCCGTCGATCGATCGCTGCTCGCTGCGGTTGACCAGGCTGCCCAGCAGCGCCGTCTGCCCGGCGGGGATGGTTACCTGCGAGGTAAGAGCACGGTTGTTGAGGATGGGCAGGGAGTTGATCGTTCCGCTGCCGAGCGCTTCGATCTTGAAGTCGAGCTTCATCGAGACAGCGTTGGTCCGCAGCACCTGCGGCGTGGCTTTGAGGGTCAGCCCAAGATCCTCAAACTGGATCTGCGGCACGGCGACGGAAGTCGAGCCCAGGTACTGCGAAAGCAGGGAGCTGACGCTGGTGCCGCCGATGTTGAGGCCGGCGACGGCGGAGGTCAGGGAATTGCCCACATTCGAGCTGTAGATTCCGGTCTCGATGGGGTAGCGCGTGCCGGCGCGAAAGCTGGCATCCTGCCCACTGCCGACGCGCAGCTGTACGGTGTCGAGGATGCGCACGTCGGAGGTGTTCAGCAGGGCATTGATGGTGGTTCCCGAGCCCAGGAAAAGTCCTGCCAGCGGCAGCCCGCTGTAGTGGCCGAAGACGCCCAGCAGGTTGCTGAACTGACTGGAAGAGACCACGCCCGAAGCCAGCAGCAGGCCAAGCTCCGCAATCGCGTCGGTGTACGGATTGCCGGTCAGCACCAGTTGATTGGAGGCGACCGCGGCGGAGATCAGCGATTGATTGGCGCTGATCAGGCTCTCCGCTTCAGCGGCTACGGGGAAGACACCCACAGAGGAGGGCGTCGACGTGCCCAGGTTCACCGTGCGCGTGGTGTCAACCTCATACAGGGAAAGATCGAGCAGAACGTCGGAGCCGCCGTCGATCAGGTCGGCAAAGGTGGCGTTCACGCGATCGAGGGTGCCCGCGTCGCCGCGCAAAACCAGCCCCCCCGAAGAGCCGACGGAGGTGACGGTCTTGAGGTCGAATACATTGCGCGCCAGATTCGCGTATTCGGTCATGGAATCCGCCGTGGCGCCGGGGATGAACAGTGTTTCTTCCACGAGCGGCTCGTATTCTATGCGGTTTTCAGGCGTGTCCTTGGCGAAGAATGCCGTCTTGGTCTGCAGGGGAACGGCAAAGGTATGGGTAAGGGTCTGGGCGACGCGGCTGGCTTCGGTGTAGTCGGCGTTCTCCAGATCAAAGCGAAGGATCTGGCCGGCGGCAACGGAGGGATCGAACTGGGCCTTCAGGCCAAAGGCCGTGCACACCGCAGAGAGGACCTCCTGCGGGCCGCCGCGGGTGTGAAAGGTGCGAACGCCGCCCTCCGGTGCGAGTTCGATGGGACCGCCGATGCCGCGCGCATCGGCGGTCCGCATCGCGCGTATGGGATCGTCCGGAGGTACTGCGGGGCCGGGGAGGGGCATCAACTGCCCATCGGAAAGGAAATGCTGGCGCACGATGGCGTTCTGTGGGTCGATCGCGCGCGCCTGCTGGAGCAGGCTCTCCGCCTCGGCGGTCCGTCCCAGCCTCTCCGCCTTCGCGGCTCGTTGAACCAGATCGGTGAGCCGGTGCTCGCGGGTGACGGCGAGGGCCAGCGCATAGTCCCGGTTACGCGGGTTCAGTTCGGCTGCGCGGGCAAACTCACGCTCCGCCGCGGCGAGGTCCTTGTGATCCAGCGCCCGCGCGCCGCGAAGGTACGCCGCCTCGGCCTCATGCAGCGCCTTGGCGGGCACATCCGGCTGCGCCACGGTCTGGGTGAGCATCACCCCGGGCGAGGGAGACTCCATACCGGCGGGTACGCTGGCCGGGGCCGTGGCTGCCGGTGTGCCCTGGACAGGTGAAGCTGTCTGCGCAAACGCGCTGGGCTGTGCAGGCATTTGGGCGCCACATGCAAGCGCCGCGCACAGCAGGCTCACGGCACGTTTGCCGTTCCGGGCCGGGCGGAGTGCTTTCGTCGAGTACCGCGGGGGAGGCTGCATGGGGTCACACCGTTGGACGAAGCAGCGGCGCTAACGTCCGCCTGCGAGGACGCGAAGATCGGTTGGCCCTGTCCGGACAGAACCCACCGACCGCGGCGGCCGGCGCATGCCATGGCGGATCTGCGCGGAGTCCATGCCGAGTTCGGTCAGCGTGCGGCTCAGGGTGTTGCGGTGCATGCCGAGCTCTTCGGCGGCCTTGCACTGGTTGCCGCGATGCCGCGCGAGCACTTCCAGGATGAAGCGCTTCTTGAACTCCCGCACCGCGTCGGCATAGTTGATTCCCGCGGCGTGCATACCCAGAACAAGATGATCCAACTCGCGCTTCACTCGCCTACCCCTCATTCATTCTGAAGTTCGATTCCAGTGTGCGACGAGAGCCCGGACTTGATCCAATCGGGAGAGCTGTGCTTTAGCAGGCCAATGGAAGCCCGCAGACGGAGACGCAGATCCCGGGGCATGGTGAAGGATACCGCATGAGCCCCGCGGAGCAAATAGGGAGCGATTCGCGAAGTTTGCACCCAGGGCGCGGAGGGCAGAAAGGCGATCAGAGCCAGCAGAAATGCGGTGGCGATCATCGCCCCACGCAGCAGCCCGAAGAGCGCACCGCCGATCCGGTCGGCGATGCCCAGGCCCACGGTGCGGGCGCCGCGGCGGAAGAGCCTGCCCAGGAGGCTCGCGGCGACGGTGACGGCAGCCAGAATCAGCAGAAACGCCGCAAACTGCGCCAGCGCGGGCGAGGTGATGAGCCCGGCGAGGAAATGCGCTCCGTCGCGGTAGTACCAGCAGGCCAGCGGAAAGCCGATGAGCAGGCCGGCCAGCGTGAACGCCTCGCGAAAGAAGCCGTTGATCGCCGCGCGGATTGCGGAGTAGAGGAGAAGCGTGGCGATCAGCCAATCGAGAGGGTTGAGGGTCATTGGGCTGCCAATGCCAAGTCCCGGGTCTTACTTCACACTACCCGTAGCTGAATGTCCCACGGATTGAGCAGATGGAGATCCAAGCCGGCGAAGTGTCTCGTGTTGCGTGTAACAAGAACAAGATTGTGCTCCAGCGCGGTCGCGGCTATCAGACCATCTGCTAGATCGAGAGAACTGCCCGCAAGCTGGCGTTTCGCGCTCAGAGTGCCCCAGCGATCGGCGATTGTCCCTGTGACGGGGAGAATGCGAGTGGAAAATCTACCTGGCAGCTGAGACGTTAACCAATGCTCAAGCGACGCACGACGCTTTCCCGGGCTCAGGAGCTCAACGCCTTTCCTGAGTTCACCTGCCGTAATGGCACTGATATGAAGGTCTTTGTTTGGCTGCGCTCGAAGCCAAAGCTCGATGCGAGGTTCTGGACGTTGCCGGGTTGGTTCCGAAACCACATTCGTGTCCAGCAAGAAACCGGAACTCACGACAGGTCGACCGGGCGACCCGGAGATGGATCGCGGCTAAGGTTCAGCTCTTCACCGTTCAGCAGGAGTCGTGCTTGGGCGAGAACCTCGGCGAGATGTGGTTCGGAGCTGGTCGAGCCGGGATCTTCGGTTGATTTTAGCGCCTGAAAGAGAACATCTTCCACGTCGCGGAACCGGCCTGTGGCCATGCGCTGCTGAATCAGAGCCTCAAGTTCGGGTTGATGAATTTCGATGTTCATAGCGCATTCCTCCCCTGCACAGATTACTTTAAAGTTTTTGCGGACGCTCTGCGCAAGTCACTTGCAGGGACGCCGACTGGAGCCTGCATGCCCATATCAGATCGCAGGATCTCAATGGCTTTTGCGATCCGGCGCTGGCGTGTTTCCGGGCGCTTGGCCGAGGTGATCCAGTTGCGGTATTCCTTGCGTCGGGTGAGAGTGAGTGCGGCAAAAGCGGGAGCAAGATGTTCCCGCTTCAAGAGCGCTTCGAAGTCCGCAGGCACCTTGACGGTGCGCGGCGATTCATCCTGCCAGAGCTCAACGTCGATGAGTTCGCCGGGTGATTTTCGAAGAGCTGTGAGGAGAGTGCAAGGTACGGAAAGCCGGTGATACCCACCGCCGTGCGGCATGAGGGAGCCGGTGTATGGCAGGCCGTGGAAGCGTGCCTGTACGGGAACGCGACCACGGCTCTGGAACTCCCGGGCTACCTCATGGGGAAAGAGGACGAACGCACCCCAGCCCTGGCTGCGTTGAATGGCGGCTTGGAACCGGTATCGTTGCATGGCTACGCCGCACTCCGCGCCTCCCGGCCACGCGAACGGCCGCCCAGCGACACGCTGACCACCTTGGAGACGCCGGGCTCCTGCATGGTCACGCCGTACATCACATCGGCCTGCTCCATGGTGCGTTTCGAGTGCGTGATGACCACGAACTGCGTGGTGTCGCTCAAGTCCGCGATCAGGCGCGCAAAGCGGCCGACGTTGGTTTCGTCGAGCGGCGCATCCACCTCATCCAGCACACAGAAAGGCGCGGGCTGGAACTGAAAGGTGCCGACCAGCAGGGCAAGTGCCGTCAGCGCCTTTTCGCCGCCCGAAAGCAGCAGCACGTTTTGCAGCTTTTTGCCCGGCGGCGAGGCGATGATGTCCAGCCCCGCAAGATCCTTGTCGTCTTCGGTTTCCGTCAGCCGCATGAATGCCTGGCCGCCGCCGAAGAGCTTGGTGAAGGTGGTCGAGAAGTTCTCGTTGATGATGCGGAAGGCTTCATCGAATTTCTCGCGCGAGACCTGGTCGATCTCGCGGATGGACTCCTGCGTGTTTTCGATGGAGTCGAGCAGATCCCGGCGCTGGGTGTCGAGGAAGGTGTGGCGTTCGGAGGCCTCGTGCAGTTCCTCGAGCGCCATCATGTTCACCGGTCCCATGGCCTCCATGCGCTTGCGCAGCGCCCGCGCGGCCTCGTCTTCTGCGGCCAGCGTCTCGGCGGTGAGGCGCTGGATGGAGCTGTCGTCGCGCAGCGTCTGCGGTTCCACCGAAAGATCGTTGATGCAGGTGGATTCGAGGTGCTCGATGTCGGAGCTCAGCCTGGCCTGGCGCGCGGTGTGCGTGGCTCGCTGCTCGCGCAGAGCATCGGTTTCGCTGCGCAGGACACGCAGGCGGCCGTCCAGTTCGCCCAGCCTCCCCCTGAGCGTGGTTCCTTCGGCCGTGAGGCGCTCCGCTGTGGCGGTGGCCTCGGCGCGGGTGGCGGCGAGCTCCTCTCCCTTTGCAGCCAGGGTGGTGTTTTCTTCCTCGCGCCGCGCCCGTTCGCCGGTTGCGTTCGCAATTGTGGCTTCGATCTGGGCAATGCGTTGTGTCTGCGCGGCGTACAGGCGCTCAGTTCGCTCGGCGTTGGCGTCCGCGTTGCGGCGGCGCTCTTCCAACCCCGCCAGCGCGGCATTGGCGGCGCTGGCGGCAGCCTGCAGCTCTTCGCGTTCCGCGCGCAGCGTGGCCAGACGCGTGGTCAGGTCCGCAACCTGCTGTTCCACCTTTGCCCGCTCGTCCTCCAGCTTTTCGGCTTCCTCGCGCTTGCGGCCGATTAGCTCTTCCCGGTCCCCGCGTTGGTCTTTGTTGCGCGCCAGGGCGAGCTGCCACTCGCTCCGGCGGCGCTCCAGGCGCCCGGCCTCGGCCTCCATCTGCCGCAACGCCGCGCCGGAGTTGGCGGAGTCCCGCTCCATATCGCGGCGCTCGCGGTTGCGTGCGTCCAGCGTGGCGGTGATCTCGGCGATCTCAAGCGTGAGCGCCGCCGTGGCGAGCTCGCTTTGCGCGAGATCGCGCTCCAGCGCCTCCACCTTGGTCTGCACCTCGGCGAGCTCACGCTTCAGCGCCAGCGGCCCCTGGGTGCGCGGCTTGCCGCCGGTCACCGTGACATTGTGAAACGTCTCGCCGGTCGGAGAGAGAAAAAACGCCTGCGGATTCGAGAGCGCCAGGCTTCGTGCCGTCTCGGAGTCGGGCGTGACAAAACCCTCGCGCAGGCGCGGCAGAATCACCTCCAGCGAACGGCCAAAGCCGTTCAGCACACGCACGCAATCCTTCAACGGGACTAGGCCCGGAACGGGGCCCTCGCGGTCGGGCCGCGCTGAGCTCTGCATGCCCTCCGTGAAGCCAAACGCCGTTTGTCCATTCTCCGGGTGCACGAGAAACGTGGCCCGCCCCGCAACATCGCCATGCAGCAGCCGCACGCCCTCATCGGCCGCGTCCCAGCTCTTCACAACGATGTAGTTCAGCTCATCGCGCAGAAACTCATCGACGACGTTCTCATAACGGCCATCGACCTCAAGGAAATCGGCCAGCGTACCCACCGGGGCGATTCCCCCATCGCTGTTTTGGGCACGTTTGGCGTTGGCGCGAAAGATGTTGCGAACGGTGTCCGTCGAGTAGCTGTGTTCGCGGATCAGCGCTTCCAGCGAGCCACGGCGGCCCAGCAGCGTGGCCAGCTCGGCCCGCAGACCATCGCCGCGGCGCCGCGACTGCGTCTCGTCCATGCGGCGCTGTTCGAGCCGCTGCCGAAGCTCGACAATCTCGCCTTCCAGCCGCTTCAGGCGCTCGGTTACGCCCTCAAACGCCAGCTTCGCCTGGCCGCGTTGATGACCAAGCGCCTCCAACTCCGTGCGGGCGGCATCGGACTCACCCGAAAGCCGCTCATTCTCGCGGTCCAGCCCGGCAAGCGCGGCCTCCGCCTGCGCGATCTCGTTGCGCGCCCCGTTGGCCCGCTGCATCGCGTTCATGGCGTTGCGGCGGCCCCCCTCGGCCTGCGCTTCGGCGGCCAGCACACCGCGCATGGCATCCCCCGCGCGCTGTTGCTGCGCCTGCGCATTGGCCCTGTGGGCATTGGCCTCGGCTGTGGCTGTCTCCAGGAAGCTGCGGTGCTGCTCGCGCTCGCCGGCCAGGTGGGCCAGGCCCTCACGCGCGCCGCCCAGCTCTTCATTGGCGGCCTGAATCCGCTGCACCAGCTCCGCCTGCCGGTCCGTGTTCGCCGCCATGCGAGCCTGGGTGCGCTCCAGCTCGACAGCACTGGAGCTGGCCCGCGTGTTGGCCTCGCGCAGCTCGCCGTCCAACTCATAGCGTCGCGCGGTTCCCGCGGTGTGTTCCGAGTCCAGGGCCTCGAGTTCGCCCGTTCCTTGCTCGATGGCCGCCCCCAGCCGCTCGATCTCGCCGCGCAGCGTCTGCGATTCCGTGTCCATCTGCGCCAAGCGGCTGGCAAGCACGACCCGCAGTTTAGCCACAAACTCTGTGCGCAGCTCGCCGAAGCGCTCCGCCTTCGAAGCCTGCCGCTTCAGCACGGCGACCTGGCGCGTAACCTCTTCGAAGATGTCGTTTACGCGGGAAAGATTGCCCTTGGCCGACTCCAGCCGCAGCTCGGCGAGGCGCTTTTTGGCTTTGAAGCGCGTGATGCCGGCGGCCTCTTCGATGATGGCGCGGCGGTCCAGCGGCTTCGAGCTCAGCAGCTGCCCGATGCGCTCCTGGCCGATGATGGCGTAGCTTTCCCCGCCCAACCCGGTACCGAGAAAGATGTCCTGGATGTCGCGCAAACGGCAGATCTTGCCGTTGAGCAGATATTCACTTTCGCCCGAACGAAACAGCCGCCGCGTCACGGTGACCTCGCCCATGCGGGCCGGGCCGCGGCCGAACTTTCTTCGTCGGACCTTCAGCACGACGTTGCCGCCTTCCTCGGCAGGCTGCGCTTCGGCGGTCGCCGCTGCTTCGGCAGGAGCCGCCGCCGGTGTGCCTTCCGCCTCGTAGGTCTGCCCGGGCTGTGCCTCGGCAACGGCCTCTTCGGTCTCCAGCGCGGCCTGCGCGCGCAACGCGGTCTCGTCCCAATCGCCAACCGTACCGGCGAGGCGTTCCTGTACGGCGTCGTCCGAGCCCTCCGCCGGTTGGTACACCGCAGGGTCGATCAGGGTCAGCGAAACCTCGGCCATGCCCGTCGGGCGGCGCTCGCGCGTGCCCGCGAAGATGACGTCCTCCATCTTGAGCCCGCGCAGGCTTTTGGCGGACTGCTCACCCAGCACCCAGGTGATGGCGTCGGAGATGTTGGACTTCCCGCAGCCGTTCGGGCCCACGATTGCCGCGATGCCGTGGCCCTGGAGCGAGACCTCCGTGCGGTCGCAAAAGGACTTGAAGCCGAGAATCTGTACCTTTTTCAGCTGAAGCACGTGTTTTCGACCTCCTCGGCCCAACCCTATTTTCAGGCCCGGCGCTGCCCTTCATGCTATGGGGAGGTACCCTCGCAGGCAACATCCGCAGCCAAGATGTTGTGGATAAGGGGGCAGCTACTCTACAGGTTGGGGTAGCGGATGGGAGCCCTTCGAGAGCATCAGGCAGCGTCCGCGTGAATCGCAGGGAAGGGTTCTTGGGTGCAGCAGCGGGCTTCAGCCCGCTGAATAAAAACAGGCGAACTACGGGCTTAAGCCCTGGCTTTGTCGGCAAACCAGCCCTAAAGGGCTCCATTCTTCGGCTGCTTTTTGTCCGTGGGCTGAAGCCCACGGCTACACCGAAACCGCCCGCGGCTACACCGAAACCGCCCGCGGCTACACCGAAACCGCCCGCGGCTACACCGAAACCGCCCGCGGCTACACCGAAACCGTTGATCAGACACCCTTATCCCTATACGTCAGACACTCCTTCTGCCTATACGGTTCGCCCCGGAGCCTCCTCTGCGGTATGGTGGGGCGTACTGCAGATTTGCGCCGGAGCAACAGCGCTTCCTATAATCCGCATCATTCGCCATAGGGTCATGGAAGGACCTTTGGCCGAGGGCTCTGGCAGCATATCCTGGCCTCATCTCAGGGCCTCATCTCAAGTTCGGGAATCACTTAGGAGTTCAAATGAAACAGGTCGTTCTTGCATCGCTGCTCGCGGCTGCCGGCGCAGCGTCACTCCCATCTTTCGCCGTGGCGCAGGATGCCACCCAGACGACGCCTTCTCAGGCGACGCCCGCTCAGACGACACCCGCCTCTCCCGCGGCAGGGGCGCCTGCCGGCGGCCAGGTGCAGCTGTCCCAGGAGGAGTACAACGCCTACCAGGCGGGTGTCACCGCCACCACTCCGGCGGCCAAGGCCGCGGCCTTTGAGGCCTATCTGAAGCAGTACCCGAACTCCACCCTGAAGGTTGAGGCGCTGAACGCCATCCTCTTCGCCGACAGCCAGTCCGGCGATCAGGCCAAGACGCTCGACGCGGCTGACCGGCTGCTGGCGGTCGATCCCGGCAACCTGCGCGCGCTGACCTTTGAGGTCTACTACCGCCGCGCCGATGCCGACAAGCTGACCGATGCCACCGCCAAGCAGACGGCGCTCGACCAGGTAGCCAGCTTCGCGCAGCGCGGCCTGACCGCGACCGCACCCAAGGGCATGAGCGATGCCGACTTCACCGCGCTGAAGGCGAAGACCATGCCGGTTTTCGAATCCGCGATTGCCGATGACGACATGGCGAAGAAGGACAACGCGGATGCCATCACCGCGCTCAAGAGCGAGATCACCGGCGCCGATCCCGCGCAGCTCACCACCGTCGGTCCCGTGCTGCAGGATGAGTACACGCTGGCCCAGGCGTATTACACCTCCACGCCGCCCGATTATCTCGATTGCGCCTGGTACGCCACCCGGTCGGCTGCTTATGCGCCCCCTGCCGTGAAGACCACCATCCAGCAGCTGGCGACCTATTGCTATACGAAGTATCACGGCGCGGCGGATGGCGCGGACAAGCTGACCGCCCTGGCGCAAACCAACGTGACCCCGCCCGCGGATCTGGGCACCACGATCACGCCCGCGCCCAAGCCGGAGGACATGGTCAAGAACCTGATCTCGACCACGCCTGATCTCGCGACGCTGGCGCTGAGCGACAAGGAATTCGTGCTGCAGTACGGCCAGCCCGCGGATGCCGATAAGGTCTTCGACACCATCAAGGGCAAGTCGGTCGAGATTCCCGGAGCGCTCGTCGTTGCCGCCACCCCGGACCAGCTGCAAGTAGCGGTTTCGCCCGATTCGGTGCAAGGCAAGACCGCTGACTTCACGGTCAACATGAAGACGCCGCTGACCACTCCGCCGGCCGTGGGCGCGACGGTCACGCTTTCGGGAACCTACACCTCCTACACGCAATCCCCGCTGATGATCACCATGGATGGAGGCGCGCTGGTCGGGCCGAAGAAGGCTGCTCCGAAGACCACCACGCACACCACGCATCGCCACTAGAACGCTAGGCACCTGCGGTAGCAAGCGGCCTCTTTCGGGAGGCCGCTTCATTTATGGCGTTTGCGCCTTTTTTATCCCCGTTTTTGTTTGTCATCCCGTAGCGCGGCGCAGGGATCTGCTTTTCTCCTTCCGCTGCGTCATTTCAGAGAGCGGCTAAGCGAATGGTGTTCTAAGCAGCTTTACTGTCGTCCGCCAAGCCAAGCAGGTTCACAAACACCCGAAACGCCCCCGGCACCGCCTCCGGCAGCTGCCGGTAGAGCGCAAAGGCGCAGTAGGTCCAATGCCCACGTCCAAGCGGCGTTGTGATGAGCCCACCTTCCTGCGGGGCCTGGCCGGGATCGTGCGTCTCGGTGAGCGCCGTGTAGCGCTGGTCCCAGCTTTGCAGGAAGTCATGGCCGCGTTCCTCGATCCAGCCGTTAAAGTCGGCGGAGGTGATGCGGTTGGGGGCGGTGAAGACAGCCGCTGTGGGCTGGAGCAGCTTTACAGCCGCGGTCTCGTCGACCACCTTTTCCGCGTTGCCGATCGAGAGCGGATAAGGCGCATCGGCCCCGGTGAACTCGGGCGTCTGATACTGCACCACCACATTGCCGCCGCTGCGGGCGAAGTCGAGCAGCGCCTGCGTGGGCGCGCCGTGCAGGTCCGGATGCGCGTTATAGGTGCGCACGCCGAGGATCACGGTGTCGAACTGAGCCAGATGTTCAGGCGTGAGGTCCGAGACGGCGAGGGTCGAGACCGTGAGACCTATGGAGGCGAGGGCTTCGGGGATAGCGTCGCCGGTGCCGGGGAGATAGGCGATACGGCGGTGAGTGGGAAGGTTGAGATCTACCGGCACGACGCGGGTGGTGGCGGGCTGGTAGAAGTTGGTGTAGATAAGGCCGGGGTAGCCTACGGAGCGGAAGGATTCGGTGTAGGTTTTTCCAGTCGCGGTCTTCGCGAGAATGTGGAAGACCTCTGTTTGGATGAGCGGTGAGGGCCGATGCAGGTGAAAAGTATGCGCAGCGCGCCCGTCGGTGCCGGTTGCGACGGACACTGCGTCAGAGTCGACGTTAGGCTTTGCGTCGGTTTGTAAGGTGAGTGCCGCTGTGACGTTCGGACTCGTCGTGATCTCGGCAGCGAACTCGATGGAGCTGTTAGAAGGAGAAACCATGGCCGCTGGTCTGGCGTTCACGGAGACTTGCGGCACAAAATTGACAGGCTGCGTATCGAGTTCACCTGAGGGCAGGCGGGTAGCCGAGTTCACCGTCGTCTCTGCTTCAACGGTGATGCCGTGATAATCGACGTTGCTGTGCATGAAGAGGTGCGGTGGCGTTTGTGGCGCGTTTCGCAAACTCGGGTCGATCAGATCGTAATACGGCTGCTCGATGCTGAGCCGGGCAAAGTAGGGGCGGTTTGTACCTACGTCCTCAACCCAGCCCGGGCCCCCGGGAGCATGCACATGGTCCGGGCCTATCTGGCGGTTTATTTCAATGATTTTGAGTCGGTTGGTGCCGAGTTCACCGTTCGTATCAGAAGCACTTGCACCGTGGTCGAAGCGGCTAAGGATGTGAACGGTTGAACGCAAAGGCACATTTGTCGACACAGGTTCGAGCTTGAAAAGCGGATGTTCTGCCGTCTGCAAAGCGGGTTCCAGAACGGCTTCTGACTGGATGCCGAGCGCAAGGATCAGCGCGTGGTTCAGCTGAACCGCCTTGATACGTAGTTCATGCAGAACGTTATTTTTTTCGATTGATGGCAGCGCAGCCTTTTCTACATCTGGGATCAACTGCTGAACGGAATGCAACGCCTCAGCCAAAGTCGGAGCGATCTTATTGGGTTGATTGGGCTGGAATTGGATAGTAGCCGTTGAGATGAGCTGCTGTAGTTTCTTCAGCGTCGGCGTCAGCAGGGCGGGGTTGGAGGAGGCGAGGGAAGCGATGCCTTCCAGGGAGGTGTCAATCCCATCGAAGAAGGCGGCAGTTTCGGCATCTTGCTTGGAGGCGTGAAAGTGTGTCGCGACGGACAGAACTGCAGGTCTCTCCACTGCGCTGCGCTCCGGTCGAGATGACACATCTGTGTAGGGCGTTAGCCGGCTGCCGTAGAGGTGATAGCCGATGTCGAACGCGCCGGGAGCGGCCAGGCGTACGCCCGGCCCGATCTGCGTCTTCTGCAGACCGAGGCCGATGCGGGCGAACTGCACGTAGCTGAGCTTCGCGTTGGGGTCGGCGGATTTATCGCGGAGGTCGGCGGGGTTGGCGGCGGAGTTGGTGAGAAGCGGGTCGGTCTGGCCTTCGTGGATGACGACATCGACAGACGGCGCCGTCGTGGTCACCTCTCCGGTTACGTAGTTGGTGAAGCGTGCCGGGGCGTACTGGCCGGTGGCATAGTCGAAGAGCCCCTGTGTGGTGATGGACTGCGTGGGCACGCGGGCATAGACCTTGAGCGGCTGCCAGGGCAGGATGCCCTCGGCGGTGAGCTCGGGGAAGACGGTGGGGTCGCCGGCCGCTTTGAACACCTCCTGCGCGATCTCGCCGGAGACCTGGTGCTGGCCGTGGCCGTCGGTGACGCCGCCGATGAAAACAGCCGCGATGACCAGCGGGCGGTAGAGCCGCACCGCGCGCACGGCATCGTAGAGCACGCGCTGGTGCGTCCACTTGGCGAAGGCCTCTTCCTTGGTCTTCGAAAAGCCGAAATCGACCTCCGTGCCGAAGAACTGGTCGACGCCGGTGTAGCGGTCCGAGGAGAGCAGTTCCTGGGTGCGGATCAGTCCAAGAGCGTCTTCAAAATCGCCGGTCACCGCGTTCTGGCCGCCTTCGCCGCGGGTTAGCGAGAGGTCCGCCACCCGCGCGCCCAGGCCGCGCGAGTACAGCGTCAGCAGGCCGCCGTCCTCGTCGTCGGGGTGCGCGACGATCAGCATCAGCGAGGCGCGGGTGTTGAGCTTGCGCAGCATCTGTTCCAGCCCGCGTGCCCCTTCGTCGATGGGCAGCTCGCGCCCGGTGCGCGGGTTCACGCGCTCGCCGCGCAGGTTGGCGGGATCGGTAAAGGGCGTTTGGGCCGAGGCCGAGGCCGCGAGCAGAAGCGCGGCGATGAAGGCTGTCTTCATGCCCCTAGCCTCTCACAGCGGCTGCGTTGCGCTGCGGTTGATCGGAACCAAAGGTGAAGCAGGCTTCCTCCCGTTCGACTGCGCTCAGGGCGAAGGACAGAAAGAAAGGCAAAGCCGGGTGCCGGGTGCCCCACCTTCACCACAGTCTCATCGTCGTTAGGGTGGGTTCTCACAGGGGCGTCGAGGAGCGAAGATGGCTGGAACGAGGAGGGTTTGCCGCCGCAAAGAACCACCTTAGGCGCAAGGTGCGCGCCGAAGGTGGGGCACCCGGCAGGCCGGCAATGCCACGATGTCCACCGATGCTTCGCCCGTAAGAGTTCAGCGGCTGCAGGGAGTAGACGATAGCCGCTGAGCGGTTGCCGATTGACCCGCCAAAGATCGCATCGCACCGGATTTTGTGCCTCGCGGCCGCTTGAGTCATACTGGTAGGTAATTTCCAATCGTATAAAAACGAATACACCGAGGCGGCCAGCGTGCAATTTGCATACAGAGTGATTCTTGTTCGTGCGATTTTTGTGCTTGGGAGCGCCGTTTTAGGCGGCGGAATGCTCACTTCTGCTGCCGGACAGGTCTCCGCAGCCCTGTCCGGCACGGTAGCGGATGGGACCGGAGCGAGCGTTCCGGGAGCAGAGGTCATCGCGAAAAGCGCGGACCTGGGCTTTGAGCGCAGCACATTCACCGATTCGGCTGGCAGGTACGAGTTGCGCTCGCTGGGCGTGGGAAGCTACGAGATCGATGTGCGCAAGGGAGGCTTCAGCCAAGGGGTGCGCACCGGCGTCCATCTGGTGCTGGGGCAGGATGCGGTCGTGAACTTTGCGTTGCATCTCGGAGCCGTTTCGGAGCAGGTGACCGTGCAGGGCGATGCTCCGGTGGTGAACGCGACCACCGCGGACATCTCCGGGCTGGTTGGCAGCGAACAGATCAAGGGCCTTCCCCTCAACGGGCGCAGCTTCGACCTGCTGCTTACGCTGAATCCGGGGGTGGTGAACTACACGTCCGCGAAGGTAGGCGGGACAGGCGTTTCCAACTCAACCAACGGCAACAACTTCGCGGTCTCGGGAAACCGTCCGCAGCAGAACCTTTTCCTGCTCAATGGCGTGGAGTTCACCGGCGCCGCGGAGAACAATATGACGCCCGGCGGTGTGAGCGGGCAGCTCCTCGGGGTGGACGCCGTCGAGGAGTTTAACGTGTCCCGGGACAACTACGGGGCGGAGTACGGCAAACACCCGGGAGCACAGGTCGTCATCGCCACCCAGCAAGGCAGCAACCAGGTCCATGGTTCGGTCTACGAGTACCTGCGCAATAACGATCTCGACGCGCCGAACTACTTCGATCCAGGTTCCGCGCCGGGCTTCCAACGCAATCAATTTGGCGGATCGCTCGGCGGTCCTATCCGCAAGGACAAAACGTTTGGGTTCGCGAACTTCGAGCAGCTTTCCCAGCATCTTCACCAGACCGGCGTAGACCTGGTGCCGGACACCAATGCCCGCAGCGGTTATCTTCCCTGCAAGCTGATCACGCCTGCGCCGAATCCCTGCCCCACATCGGGAGTGCAATACGTTGGGACTTCATCGCTGATCTCGGCTTGGCCGGTCCCCAGCGCCAACGCACCGGACTTCGGCGGCATCGCGGAGGCTTTCAACACCCCTCTGCAGATTATTCGCGACGACTTCGGGACGGCACGCGTGGATCACGTATTTTCGGCAGCCGATACGCTCTATGCGGTGTATACGATCGACGATAGCGCCGCGAACACGCCCACCAGCACCAATCTGTACAGCACCGATGTGGAGAGCCTCCGCGAGCAGGTCGCCAGCCTGACAGAGACCCATGTATTTTCTCCGCGGCTGGTGAACGCAGGGACGATCGGATTTTCGCGCGCCTCTTACTACTTCACCGGCGAACCGACGCCCGGCACGCCGGCAGCTTCTCTGCCAGGCTTCGTGGCGGGCCATCCCGTGGGCGCAATCGTCGTGGGCGGCAGCGCCACCTCGAACCCCACCGCGCAGCTCGCGCTGGCCGGCAGCAACAACGGGAGCAATCTAACCGTAAATCGCAACCTGTTCACCTATGAGGACCACGCTTCGTTGACCCGGGGCCGCAACCAGTTCAGCGCGGGTGGGTTGCTGCAGCGCTTCGAGTCAAACGAGACACTGGCTCTGAGCCAATATGGGCAGGCGACCTTCACCAGCCTGCAAACGCTGCTCCAAAACACGGCAGGTACGTTGCTGTACGACCCCGCGCCCACCGAGATGAACTGGCGTTCGTACTTCGGTGCATGGTATCTCGAAGACACCCTTCGCTTCAGCCGTCTGACCGCAACATTGGGGTTTCGCGGCGAGTCGAGCTCCGGCTGGAATGAGGCGCATGGCCGCGCCTCCACCTACACCTATCCCAACGGGATCATCTCTTCGCAACCCACGGTCTCCAGCTCAGTGTTCACCCAGAACTACGCGAAGTTTCTGCCCGAGCCCCGGGTGGGTCTGGCCTGGGATCCGTTCGGCTCAAACCGCACCGCGGTGAAGGCGGGTTTCGGCATGTACAACGACCTGCAGGATGCGCTGGGCTATCGAACAGACCAGAATGCGCCCTTCAATCCCACCTACAGCCTGCCCAATGCAAACGTAACCAACCTGCCCGCGATCACCAGCGCGGCCGTCCCCGCAACGGCGAAGCTGGTTCCCGGCGGTGTGCAGCCGGATCTGCGCACGCCGACGCTGATCTCCTGGACCTTGCGAGTGGAACAGCAGCTAACGGCAAATACGGCGCTCACCGTAGGCTATGTGGGCTCGCACGGCTACCATGAACTCCTCGGCGTCGATTCGAATGAGCCCGTGCAATTCGTCTGTCCCGGCGCGCCGTGCCCGGCTGTTTATCCCAGCACCTTTCCCGCGGGGCTGGCCGGGGCGCCGGTTCCGGCGGGGACCTACTATGTGCCCACCGCGACGCGTGCCAATCCAACGCTTGCGAACACCTGGACGTACTTCTCCCGTGGCGACAGTTCGTACCATGCGCTTCAGGTGGATGTGAATCACAGGTTCAGCGGCGGTCTCGCTCTGCGCGGCGTGTACACCTGGTCCAGAACGATCGACGACGGCGATTCGCTGAACTCAACCACCTCAGGCGGCGAACCGGCCACGGTATCGAATCCCTTCAACCTGCGTGCCGATCGCGGGCTCGCGAACTTCGATGTCCGCAACGTCGCCGTGATCAGCGAAGTGTATGCCCTGCCGTTTGGGCGCGGCGCTCGCTTCGGCGACCATATGGGAGCAGCAGCAAACGCTGTGGCCGCCGGCTGGAGCATCAATAGCATCGCCACCATTCAGGGCGGCTTTCCCTTCACGCCGCAACTCAGCTACAACCCGTCGAACAACGGCGATACCCGCAACCCAGTGCGCCCATTCCTCAATCCGAACTTCCACGGACCGGTGATCCTGGGGACGCCTGCGCAGTGGTTCAACCCGGCAGCCTTTCTGGCGCCGCCAAACAACAGCGGCTTCTACGGCAATCTCGGCCGGGATACACTGATCGGCCCGGGGCTCGGGGAATGGGATCTCGCATTTCTGAAAAGCACGCAGCTGCGGGAGCGACTCGCGCTCCAGTTCCGGGCCGAATTGTTCAACATCCTGAACCGTGCTAATTTCGATGCCCCCAACGCAGTCACCTTCACCCCCACGGGCGTTTCGCCCACTGCCGGCCTGATCACGAGCACATCCACCTCATCGCGGCAGACCCAGTTTGCGGTGAAGCTCCTCTGGTGATCGTAAAATTCACGAATCGCCTTACGGCGAGTCACGAGTTTCGGGGCGCCGGCAGTTATGGGATTCTCTTTTTCCGCGGCTTTGAGTAGCAGATGTGAACCAAACGGCTAGTTCACAACACGGCTGAAGCCATGCCCTTCCCTTAAGGCCGGCTTACCTTTGCTGTATTCTCTGGCGTAATCTGCTTAGACTGCTGAGCACCACTCCAAGTGGGGAGAGTACGGAGGCCTGGGATGCGACCGTCGTTCACGCTGGGAATCGAAGAGGAGTACCAAACGGTCGATCCGGAGACGCGCGACCTGCGTTCGCATATTTCCACCGACATGCTGGCGCAGGGCAAAATTCGCTTGGAAGAGCGCGTGAAAGCCGAGATGCATCAATCGGTCATCGAGGTTGGCACCCGCGTCTGCAGCAACATCCATGAGGCCCGGGAAGACCTCTACGATCTGCGCCGGAACCTTATTCGGCTGGCCGAAGAGAACGATCTGGTGCTGGTCGCGGGCGCCACGCATCCGTTTGCCGACTGGCGTACGCAGGAGATCTACCCGGACGAGCGCTACGACAAGGTGGTCGAGGATCTGCAGCTGGTGGCGCGGTCGAACCTGATCTTCGGCCTGCATGTCCACGTCGGCATCGAGGATCGCGACGCCGCGATTCGCGTGATGAATTCCCTGCGATATTTCCTTCCCCACATCCTGGCGTTGAGCACCAACTCGCCCTTCTGGATGGGCATGGAGACCGGCTACAAGAGCTATCGCGCCAAGGTCTTCGAGCATTTTCCGCGCACCAATCTGCCGGACAGCTTTGCCAGCTACTCGGAGTTCGAGGACTACGTAAACCTGCTGGTAAAGACCAACTGCATCGATAATGCCAAGAAGATCTGGTGGGACATCCGGCCGCACCCCTTCTTCAACACGATCGAGGTCCGCGTCTGCGACATCCCCATGCGCGCGGAGGAGAGCGTAGCCATCGCCGCGCTGATTCAGGCAACCGCGGCCAAGCTGTGGCGGCTGCATGCCTGCAACCAGGACTATCGGCAATATTCGCGTGCGCTGCTGATGGAAAATAAGTTTCGCGCCGTGCGCTACGGACTGCAAGGCAAGCTGATCGACTTCGGCAAGCAGGAGGAGGTGCCGGAGTGCGATTTAATTCAGGAATACCTCACATTTATCGATGATGTTGTCGATGAACTGGACAGCCGTTCCGCGATTGACTACATCCGGACCATGATCCGCGTGGGTTCCGGGGCGGACCGCCAGCTAAAGGTTTGGAGAGAGACCGGGGATCTGAAGCAAGTTGTGGACTATATGGCCGAGGAGACGCGCGCCGGGCTGTAGGCAGCTGTACGCGCATCCAATACGTTGACAGAATGAACCATTCGCCAGAGGGATGACCAACATATTTTGACCGATCTAGAGTTTCCGACTATGCCTGCTTCGCAACCAAGCGCAACCACTGGCCTTCGCTCCGTGAGTTTTCCTCCCGAGTTCCGCGAGGGAGCGCACAACGCGGTTACGACCTGCCTGCGCATCCAGCCGGAGGAGCACGTGACGCTCATCGCGGACGAGGCCACGGTCTCCATCGCCGCATCAATTGCCGCCGAGTTGGACCGCATCGGATGCAGCTGGAACGGCTTTGTGCTGGAAGATCTTGCGGCTCGCCCGCTGGTCAATATGCCTGCGGAGGTTCTCGCCGACATGGAAGGGGCGCAGGTGAGCATCTTCGCCGTGCAGGTGCAGCCCCGGGAGCTCTCCAGCCGCATGCAGATGACCGATGTGGTCAACCGCCGGCGCATGCGCCACGCGCACATGGTCAACATCACTCCGGAGGTGATGCTGGGCGGCATGCGCGCGGATTTCAACGCCGTCGACCGGCTCAGTCAGGCGGTGCTGGACCGTGTGCGCCAGGCGACGTACGTGCGCGCCACGACGGCTGCGGGCACCAATATTTTTGCGGACCTTGACCCCAGCTATCGCTGGTTCAAGACCTCCGGTATCATCAGCCCGGAGAAGTGGGGCAATCTTCCCGGTGGCGAGTGCTTTACGGCTCCGGGCGAGGTCAACGGCGTCTTTGTGGTCGACGGCGTTGTCGGCGACTTTCTCTGCACTCGCTACGGCATACTCCGCGAAACTCCGCTGGCCATTCACATCAGCCGCAATCGCATCACGACCGTCGAGTGCGCGAACAAGCAGCTGGAGGCGGAGTTCTGGGAGTACACCCACACCGACGTCAACTCCGACCGCGTAGGCGAGTTCGCCATCGGCACCAATATCGGCGTGCATGAGGTGATCGGCAACATTCTGCAGGACGAGAAGTTTCCGGGTATTCATATCGCCTTCGGCGATCCCTACGGAGCGCACACGGGCGCCCTCTGGAAGTCCACCACACACATCGATGTTGTGGGGCTTGGCTTTAACATCTGGCTCGGCTCCGCGGGAAGGGAAGAGCAGCTGATGCGCGACGGCGAGTTCCTGATCTCGGCCTGAGCTTCGGTGCTATAGCCTGAAACAGCAGATTCCTGCGGGAATGACAGAAGAAAAGCAACGAGCATTGGATGAATGAACCGTTTCGCAGTGACTTCAACGCCCGTTTCACCGACTCGAAGTACCGTGCGCTGCTCGCGCGATTGAATCGGGAGACCGGGACGGAGATCCAGTTTCGCATCGCCGAAACTCCGTGTTTTTTCGAAGCTGAGCTGCTCGACCGGATGATGCTTGCGGGTACCGAGCTTACCGAGCAGCTGCTCAACAACAAGCAGTACCGCAAGCTGGCGAAGGCGGCGATCCCGGCTGCCTACAATGTTCCCGGTCAGGGCGCGCACCCGCACTTCATGACGGTGGACTTCGGCCTGGTGCGCGGCGCCTCGGGCGATCTGGAGCCGAAGCTCGTGGAGATGCAGGCGTTTCCGTCCATTTTTGGATTCCAGCCGGGCTTTGCGCGCGCCTACAAGGAGATCTTCGAGCTGGACCCACGGCTGGAAGCCCTGTACGGCGGCCTCGACGAGGCGGGGTACTGGAAGCTGCTCCGCGAGGTGGTCGTTGCGGATCACGATCCGGCCAACGTAGTCCTTCTGGAGTTCGACCCCGAACATCAGAAGACACTCCCCGATTTCCACATGCACGAACGCCACCTCGGCCTGCGCACGGTGGATATTACTTCGGTCATCAAGCAAGGCAACCGGCTCTTCTATCGCGATGCGCGCAACGGCGGCCGGCTTACCCCGATCGAGCGCATCTACAACCGCGCCATCGTGGATGAGATCGTTCGAGAAGGGGTGAAACTGCCGTTCGACTACCGCGACGAACTGGCGGTGGAGTGGGCCGGCCACCCCAATTGGTACTTCGAGATCAGCAAGTTCTCCATCCCGTTTCTCGAACACTCGACCGTACCTGCGGCGGTGTTCTTGGATGACTGGTTTCAGGGAAAAGGGGCCGACAAGCTGCCGGCGGATCGCGAACAGTGGGTGTTCAAGCCGCTTTACTCCTTTGCCGGCAAGGGTATCCAGTTCGCCCCCACGGACGAGGAATTGCGCGCGATCCCCATAGCCGAGCGCGGCAACTACCTGCTGCAGGAGCGGATACGTTTTGAGCCGGTGATCCGAACGCCCGAGGGCATGACCCTGGCCGAGGTGCGCATCCTGTACGTCTGGCCGGAGGGCGGCAGCATGGTGCCCATGACAAGCCTCGTGCGCATGGGACGGGGCCTGATGATGGGTGTCGATCACAACCGGGACCGGACCTGGGTGGGTGGATCGGCCGGCCTTTATCTTCGTCCCGAAGTGAGCCAGCGGGGTAATCTTCTCCCCCGCTAGCGGTATATTCTTTGGTAACCTTAGGAGATTAGAATCCGAGTTGCAGATTCGGAACGGTACATGACTCCTATGCCTGATGCGCCCACCGAAGAAATCGTCAAAGGAGAACCGGTCAGGGCGGCCGTTCGCTTTCCTTTGCATTTAGAGCTTGTGCTGTTCGCAAATCAGCGCGAATATCATGCCGTGACTGAGGACGTCTCCGCCAGCGGTGTACTATTCACCTCCGACGAGCTGCCGCCGCTGGATGCGCCGGTGGAGTTCCGGCTGACCATGCCTGCAAAGGTGATGGGCGGAGCGGATGATGTTGTGCTGCACTGTACGGGCCGCGTGGTTCGCCACTCAAGCAGTGACGGTCGGCGGTTTGCCGCGGCGGTGATCGATGAATACGTTCTGAAGGCAGAGCAGGTATGAGATTTGAGCCACAGGGTAAGCAGGGGGAGGACAACGGGAGCGGCGAGGGGGCCGCAACCGGAATCCGTGTGCTGCTGGCCGACTCGCAGGCGATCTATCGAGTCGGTATGCGGAAGATCTTTGCCCTGGAAGATGACATTCGAGTCGTCGCGCAGGCCGAAACGCTCGACAACCTGTTCGCGGCGCTGCAGCGTTTTCCGACCGATGTGGTGCTGCTGGAAGGCCAGCTGATCGCGGGCACCATCGACGCCATTCCGGAGTTCGTGCGGCGCGCGCCGGATGCCAAGCTGATCGTGCAGGTCACGGAGGCGGATGAGAGCAATACCGTGGAACTCTATCGCCGCGGCGTACGCGGCGTGGTGCCGCGGTCGATCTCGCCCGATCTGCTGGTGAAGTGCGTGCGCAAGATCGCCGCCGGGGAGACCTGGATCGACAACCAGTCCATCAGCTGGGTCATCGAGGCCTACCGTGCGCAGGCACAGATGCTGACCAATCCGCGCACCCAGCCGCGGCTCTCCGAAAAAGAGCTGGCCATTATCGGCTGCATCACGCGCGGCATGCGCAACAAGGAGATCGCCTACCAGATCGGCACTACCGAGCAGGTGATCAAGAACTACCTGCGCAAGGTGTACGACAAACTGGGC
Organism: Granulicella sp.; assembly: GCA_965276885.1. Taxonomy (GTDB): domain Bacteria; phylum Acidobacteriota; class Terriglobia; order Terriglobales; family Acidobacteriaceae; genus Granulicella. Next base: position 2,402,083 of record OZ255702.1, read on the forward strand.
GTTTCGGACAGGCTGGAGCTGGCGCTGTACTGCCTGCACCACGAGATTCTGCGCAATGAGACCTCGGCGGCCGAGATGGCCTTTGCGGATCCGGGCATGCCCCTGCGCGCCAAGCTCTAAGTTGCGCGCCAAACTCTAGTTTGGTGAGTCGGTGGTTCACTTCATAGAATTGTTAATTTCGTAAATTGCCATCCTGATCCAAGGCGGGGTCTCTTCGGCTTCTTTCTGCTGACCTACACGTGGGACGGAGTCGCGTCCAGCTTTCATGTGAGCCTCAAGACGGCCACAGGCGGCAGCCTGGCACTGGTGCTGGCGTGGACGGGTGCGGGGGTCAGCCTGGCGGTTGCCCTGATCGCCTGGTTCGACGTGAGGCGCGCGGGCAGCGGATCTTTCGGCGACGTAGCGCAATCTAACTTTCTCAGGGGCAGGGCAGCCGGTTGCTTCGGTCCCCCAATCCCGCTAGGCTTATCTTGTGCGAATATGAATCACCCTCGAGTGTTGTTGGCGCCGGCCGGCTGCGGATTTCGTGTCGCGAGTCTAACCGGCGCGCCACTTGACCTTACCGCCGCAGCCCACGACGATGTTCGCGTGGGCTTTTGTTTTGAGATTGGAGATTTGCTTTGAGTGACACACCGACGCCGTCGGGCGCTACCCCCGCGAAGAGCGCTGCCCCGAAGGAGACCAAGGCCCAGAAGGTCGAGCGCCTGAAGAGCGAAAAAAATCCTTGGGAGGCATGGGAGGAGGTGCGGCAGTTCGCGCGCGAGGGCCGCGAAAGCGTGCTGCCCGAGTGGGCCGGCACCTACTTCAAGTGGTGGGGCGTGTACACCCAGGGCGACGGCGTGGGTGCAACCGGCGGCGTAGGCGGCGAGGGTAAGGCCAGTGAGTACTTCATGATGCGCATCGGCATCCCCAACGGCCTGCTGACCGCGCACCAGCTGCGCACCATCGCCGACATCACGGAGAAGTACGCGCGGGGTATGGCCGATATCACGACGCGGCAAAATATCCAGCTGCATTGGCTAACGATTCAGGCCTTGCCTGAGGTCGTGGACCTGCTTACGGAGATCGGTCTCAGCCCCAAGGGCGCGTGTGGTGACGTGGTGCGTAATGTCACGGGCTGCCCGCTGGCCGGCCTGAACAGCGAGGAGCTGCTGGATGCGTCGCCGCTGGCGGTGGAGATCGCCGAAAAGCTCACAGCCAATCCGGAGTTTGTGAACCTGCCGCGCAAGTTCAAGATCTCCGTCACGGGCTGCCCGATCTGGTGCTCGTACCCGGAGATCAATGATGTCTCGCTTACTGCGTTGAAGCGTGTGAAGGATGGCGGGGAGGAGATCGGTTATAGCGCGCGCATCGGCGGCGGCCTTTCCACCGAGCCGCACATGGCTGTGCGCTTGAACGCGTTCATCCCGCAGAACAAAGCGTACGAGCTCACCAAAGCCGTCTGCGAGATCTTCCGCGAGCAGGATGAGCTGCGCGAGAACCGCACCCGCGCGCGGTTGAAGTATCTGTTCATGAAGCATGGCTGGACTGCGGAGTCCATGCTTGCGGCGATTGAGGAGAAGCTCGGCTACAAGTTCGACTCCTGCGAAGAGGGTCCGGTCGCAGATGATCTGTATCGCGACCACGTCGGCGTACATCGGCAGAAGCAGGTGGGTCTGAGCTTCGTGGGCGCAACCGTGCTGCGCGGACGGCTGACCTCGGATCAGATGCATTCGCTCGCCTCGCTTGCCGAGCAGTACGGGGATGGCCATCTGCGTACGACCATCATGCAGAATATTGTGATCGTGAACGTGGCGAATGCGCACACAGGCGAACTCGTCGCCGAGTTGAATCAACTTGGCCTTGAGGTGGAGCCCACGGTCTTCTATCGCGGCGCCATCGCCTGCACTGGGACTGAGTTCTGCAAGCTGGCCATCTCCGAGACCAAGGGCTTTACTAAGTGGCTCGTGGGTGAGATGGAAGAGCGCTTGCCCACCTTCGATCAGCAGATCAAGCTGCATGTAACCGGCTGCACCAACAGCTGCGGTCAGCACTGGATCGCCGATATCGGGCTTGAAGGAAAAAAAATAAAGCAGAATGGTGTTCTCGTGGACGCGTATTACTTCTGCGTCGGCGGCGCGGTGGGTGAGCACGCCCGCGCGGGTCGTCCTATCGGCTATCGTGCCGCGGCGGAGGACTGTCCGCAGGCCATTGAACGTCTGCTGCGCGGATACATGGAGCATCGCTTTGAAGGCGAAAATCTGCGCGGGTATTTTCGGCGCAGCAGCGATGAGGATCTGCGGAATCTGATCGCCGGCGCGGTGGTTGCGCCGGTGGAGCGGGATGCGGGGCCCGGCAGGCATCCGTCTAACGTTGATATGTAGGCTTGTGGGCGTTGGCGGCGGGAGAGGGAAACAGCAGACTCCGTTGTGGAATGACAAAGAAAGCAAGTACAACAGCCGATTCCCTTCGGGAATGACAATCAAAAAAGCAAAAGCAAGGACAATAAGAAAAGACAAGGGCAAGTAGCTATGAGCCTGTTTCCCATGTTTCTGAAGTTGACGGCTCGACCCTGCGTGGTGATCGGCGCGGGCAATATTGCGGAGTCGAAGATCGAAAGCCTTCGCAACGCCGAAGCTCAGGTAACTGTGATCGCGCCGCATGCGCTGCCTCGCGTGCAGGCATGGGCGCAGGCAGGGGAGATCGTGTGGCATCAACGCGAATACCGCGAAGGCGATCTTGCCGGTGCATTTCTCGTGGTTGCAGGCACTGCAACCGCTGAGGTCAATCGCGCGGTCTATTCCGAAGCAAACGCAAGCAATATTCTTTGCAATGCTGTGGATGATCCGCCGTTCTGCGACTTTTATTTTCCTTCCATTGTGAAGCGCGGTGAGTTGCAGATTGCTATCTCCACGGCGGGGGAAAGTCCGGCACTGGCGCAGCGGTTGCGCAAGGAGATCAATGCAGCCCTGCCGCTTGACGCGGGCGATTGGCTGCTGGAGTTAGGCCGCCTGCGACGCGAGGTTACAGCGGTAGAGCCGATCGGCGAGCCGCGAAAAACGCTGCTGCATGAGCTTGCGCAACGCGAGGTCTGCGGGTTCGATGGCTGCCCGGCGAGGCTGCACGCGCGCCAACACGCACGCGATCATGGCTTCGCGCCGAAAGGCTATGTGCTGGATGGAATGCAGAGTTCAACAGATCCAACATCTGAAGCGATGAACCTCGAATCGCCCGAGGAGTCCGTGTTGTGAGCCGCATCACGCGTGCCGAGAAGGGTGTCGTCTACCTCGTGGGCGCGGGGCCGGGTGACCCCGAGTTGCTGACATTGCGTGCACTGCGCCTGCTCGAAAGCGCCGATGTGATCTTTCACGACGATCTCGTGCCAGAGGAGGTATTGGCTTTTGCTCACCGTCATGCGCTGGTGACGAGTGTCGGCAAGCGTTGCGGCCGCCCACGCATTACGCAAGCGGGTATTCACAAGCTGCTGATTGACTCCGCGCGTAGTGGGCAGTCTATTGTTCGATTGAAGAGTGGCGATCCGCTGATCTTTGGACGGGCCGGTGAAGAGATCGAAGCCTTGCGCGCGGCTGGTGTGGCGTTTGAAATCGTGCCGGGTGTAACGGCGGCATTGGCTGCAGGCGCGTCGTTGTCGCTGCCGCTTACCGATCGCAAGAGTGCGTCCAAGCTGATCTTCCTGACGGGACATCACGCTACGGGCAAGGACGATGACAAGCCTGTGTGGTCGGGGCCAATGCCCGAGGACGCGACGCTGGTCGTGTACATGCCGGGCCGCGATCTCAGCCGCTTGCAACGTGAGTTGGTGCGATCGGGAATGGCTGCGAACATCGCTTGCTGCGCGATCTCACATGCTGCCAAACCGCAGCAATCGTATGCACTGGCGAGACTCGACGCACTCCACAAAATCATGTCTGGTCCCGCGCCCCTTCTGCTGTTGATCGGACCCGCCCTGGAGTCGCTCTTTCGTGGCGAGATGCTTCAGGCGGATGTCTTCGCGGGGTTGCATAAGGCGGCTGACTTCGATCCGGCCGAGCAGCAGCAAGAACCCTGAAAAAGAATTTCCGTGGCAAGCACTTGTCACTTTCTGTCACCTTGGGCTGATTCATTGAGCAGTTCGACAAGATACTGCTGCCAAACGGCAGCTTGCGTATGCGTTCCGTGACCGCGGGTGGCGCCGGAGACCGGGATCAGCACGAACTTCGCGTTGGGCATCTCGTGCACAGTGTGTTCCGCGATGCCAAGCTCTGGAGGATTGATGAAATCGTCCGCGGAGTTGATCCACATCACCGGTACCTTGATGGTGGAAAGCTTTGCGCTGGGGTCGTAATCTCGCGAGGCGTCCAGCTGATAAATCATGTTGTCGGCGTCGGTTGAAGCGGTGGCACGCTTGAGGTAGTTATCGACGAAGTGCTCGGCGGCATCACGTGCCGGTGCGGCTTTTTGCTGCACCAGCGGCGCGGAACCCATGATGAGCAGCATCTCGTTCGCATCGCGCAGACCCTCTTGGGGCTCGCTGGTGTAGTCGCCGCCCTTCCATGCGGGATCGCGCTCGATGTTCTCGATGGCCATGTAGCGCATCATGCGATTGCGGCCGGCAATCTGCACAGGCAGGCAAGCCAGCGGCATCAGCGCGTCGACAAATCCGGGATAGGTCTCGCCCCAGACAAAGCTCTGCATGCAACCCATGGAGGTGCCGAGAACGAGGCGCAGATGATCCACATGCAAGCCATCCAGCAGCATCTGGCGTTGCGACCGGACCATGTCGTCATAGGTGTACTTCGGGAAGCGCATGTGCAGCCCGTCGGAGGGCTTGGAGCTTTCTCCGTGGCCGACGTCGTCGGGAAAGACCAGAAAATACTTGGTAATGTCGAGCGGCTGGCCGGGTCCGAAGAGCACGGTGGAGAACTGTGGGGCAAAGAGGCTATGCGCGTCCCCGCCGGTGCCGTGCAGCAGCAGCACGGCGTTATCGATGTGACCGGCGCCGTCGCGATGCGGCGTGCCCAGCGTGAGATAGTGCAGCTTCAGCTCTGGCAGCGTTTCCCCAGTGTCGAAGTGAAAGTCGCGTGCAATGTAGTCGCCGGGCGTACCGGTGTAAGGAGCGGGAGCCTGCGTCTGCCGCGGGGCCGAACTCATGGTCTGTGCAGCCGCGAAAAGGGAAGATGCGAGCGCTGCAAGACTGGCGACGAGGATGCGATATCTCATGGGCAGTACTCCTTACGCGATTTGAGTGTTCAGCCAGACACCCCACCCTATGCGCGATGAGGCCGCGCAGAGGATGGGGCACCCAGAGGATGGAGCTACTTGTTCGTATCCGTCACGATAGCTGCGGATACGGCCGGTGCAAGCGGCTTCGTGATCTCATCGAGGTAGTCCTTTTGCGCCGGGTCGCGCACCAGTGCCGGATAACGCTCCCCATCGTGGTAATCGATATCGATCGGCTTCACATAGCTTTCAGTTTCCATCGTGAAGTGGATCGGCTCGGTATTTGTCTTGGCTTTGACAATTGCGTCCTTAAGCGAATCCGCACTGAAAACGCGGCCATTTACCGCGATGAGCTTTTGCCCGGGAGCCAGCTTTGCCTTGTCCGCGGGGCTGCCCCAACGCACGTCATAGATCTCCCCCGTCGCACTCACACGCAGGCCAAGTGAGTACCAGACGTTGAGCGCTCCGGCGTTGCGACGGCCACTGGCCAGCGTCTTCTCCGCTTCAGAGGGATGATCTTGGTATTCCAGCTTGTAGCCGCCACGCGTAATACCTTCGAGGTCCGCATGGGGGTTGATCAGATCCACGCGTTGATGCAGAAAGCCGGCCCAGTCGTACTTCACAACTTCATTTAAATCGCGGATTAATTCATCGCGGTTATACGTCACGATCAACGGGCCGGTGTTGCCGCCCTTGCCGAGAAAGATGTGCAGGAAATCAGTAAGGGATTTCTGATCGTTCGTCAGCTGGCGGATGAGGGTATCGGCATCCAGCCAAAGCAGCTCGCCCTCCTGGTAATAATCCTGGCTGCGGCGCCAATTCGACCAGTAGGGGCTGCCGCCACGCAACACGCTCGCGGCAATCGCGGTGTCATCCGTCGGGCGCCAGATACGACCGGATTTATAGTCAAGCTGCGCCGCGGAAAGCGCCAGCACCTCGCGATACTGCTGCTGGTCCTTTAGGCCGGCACGCGCGGCCAGCACGTTGCCGAGACACTGCGTCATGCCCTCATAGACCCAAAGCAGTTCACCCACCTGCGGCTTGGAAAAATCGGTCTGGTAGAGGTTAAATGGCCTGCGATATTTGCCGTTCCAGGAGTGCGTGAACTCGTGCGAGAGGAGGTCGGCGTTGCCGAGTTGATGTTTCGCATCGGTGAAGCCAAGCTCCTCAACTCCATTATCTGAACTCTGTCCATGCTCCAGTCCTTCGCCACCGGTGATGTCGGAGAGCGTAAGCAGGAAGTGGTACTGGTTGTAGTGATGCGAGGCGTAAGCCTTATCGGCCTCACGTACAAGATTCGATATTTGCTTCAACAGCTCAGGCCGAAGGTTTGAGTCGTCAGGATCATCAGAGACAACATCGATGTAATGCTTGGGAGCAATCTCCGGCGCAAGTGGAAATTCATGAAAATATTCACCGGCAATCACGGGGGAATCCTGTAACTGTTCCACCGTCGTGGGCTGATATTGCACCGTGCCGCCGGGCTTCGCATTTGCGTCGAACGGCGCCACTGGCGTCAATGCTGTTCCGATGCCCCAGCCCGCCAGGACCGTGACGCTGGGCTGAATGGGGATGTCGCGTACCGGCACGTGCGAAGGGTAAAGCAGCAGCTTCTCCCACTCGAGCACGGCGATTTTGTCCGAGGCCCGCGAAAGCACGATGCAATCGAGATGTGCGTGCAGCGTGGCCACGCCTTTGGGCACATCGACGTGGAACTCATATAAATCCACATCGTCGCGCCGCCAGGGAATCGTCTTGCCGCCGGCGGTGAAGACGACGCCCGTGATGTCGTCTACGGGTCCCGTGGGGCGATGATTGCCGGGAATCCATTGCGGCGTTGTGAAGCTGTTCTCTCCCGCCTTCACCGGCAGGTCGATCTCCGCGTGGTACAGCTTGCGCGGCGCTTCCGTGAGGTCGGCCGTGATGCGAATGGGCTGCTGGGCGGGGAGGGGCAGCGCGAGAAGAAGCATGGAGGCGAAGGCGAACGGCGCGGTGTGCGAGAGCTTAGGCATTCTGCGGGCAAGGACCTCAGGGGATGTGAACAGCCGGTGACAAAAGCATACGCGACCGCGAGGCTGGCTCACGGTCGCGCTGAGATTGCCGGTCCGAGAAATCCTTCAGGGTTTGGCGAGTGCAGCCTCGACCGCCGCGACGAGCCTGGGATCGTCCGGAGTGAGATCCGGTGCAAAACGCGCGATCACCTGACCATCTTTGGCAATCAGGAACTTCTCAAAGTTCCAGAGCAATTCAGGTAATTCGTTCGGCCCGGGCAGGTTATTCTCTGCGGCGTACTCTGCAAGATGATTGCGAAGATCATCGCCGTTCGAGATCCGTTGCGGCTCGGATGCGATCAACTCTGCATAGAGCGGATGTTTTCTTTGCCCAGTGACAACGGCCTTGGAGAACAGGGGAAAGGTGACGGGGTACTCGGTTGAGCAGAAGGCTGCAATCTCTTCGTCCGTTCCAGGCTCCTGACCGGCGAAGTCGTTTGCTGGAAAACCGAGCACAAGAAAACCACGATCCTTCAAGCGCTGGTACAACGATTCGAGCGCGGTGTACTGGGGCGTAAAACCACATTTGGAGGCCACATTCACGATGAGCAGAACCTTGCCGGAATAGGCGGCAAGGCTGGTCGGCTTGCCATCCAGAGTGGTCAGGGGTGTTTCGGAGAGGGTAGGCATCGTTCCATTATCGATGTATGTGCGCTTCCGCGCGAATTCCCGCCGAGCACTTTTCAAAACGAGCTTTTCCGCGGCCGTGAGACGATAAAAGGGGAGGTGTACCCGTGTTCGACGCAAAGGATCTGGACCATATACCGGTGCTGGCCTGCTTGCCGGAGAGCCAGCGCATACAGCTCGCGCAGGTGGCTGCGGATCTGCGTCTCTGTGCGGGCGAGTGGCTGATTCGCGAGGGGGAATCGCCATGGTTTTACATCCTGGTCAGCGGTGAAATGGAGGTTACCAAGGAATTCAATGGCCGGCCGACGGTGGTGAATCGATATCTCCCTGGGGATTTCTATGGCGAGATTCCTTTACTGCTCGGCGCGCCGTCTGTGGCTGCGGTGCGCGCCAAGGAGGCGTCGCGCGTGATGCGCCTGGACAAGCTGCAGTTGAAGGAACTGATCGACAGCTCGGCCGAGTGCAGTGCGCTGATCATGAAGACGATGACCGATCGCGTCACACGCCTGCAGGATTATGTACGCGAGAATCCGGCCTCGCGAGTGCTGGTGATCGGATCGCAATATGACACCGACTGCCGCGACATTCGGTCGTTTCTCTCGGTCAATCGCATTCCGTACGAGTGGGTGGATCGCGATCGCGAGCCCGATCGTGTGCCCGCCTGCATGCCGCCCGAGATGAACGGCCCCGCGGTGGTGATCGATCGCGAGCGCTGCGTAGGCCAGTCGCCCACGGTGCGCATGGTGGCCGAGGCGCTGGGCTTCCGGACCGGTCCAAAGGAAGAGCACTATGACGTTGTCGTCGTGGGTGCGGGCCCGGCCGGGCTTGCTGCCGGGGTGTACGGCTCTTCGGAGGGGCTGCACATTCTGCTGATCGAGCGCTCCACCGTGGGCGGCCAGGCGGGAACGTCATCGCGCATCGAAAACTACCTCGGATTTCCCGGCGGCATCTCCGGCGACGAGCTCAGCGAGCGTGCGGTGAAGCAGGCCTCGCGTTTCGGCACGGAGATCGTGATGACGCGCGAGGTACGCAGCATTTATCCGCTGAGCGAAGGCTACTGCGTCGAGCTCGACGGCGGCGAGCGCGTCACCTCGCGGTGCGTCGTGCTGGCGACCGGAGTGGATTGGCGGCGGCTGGAGGCGGACGGCGTGGATCGCCTGCAGGGCCGCGGCGTCCTGTATGGCGCCTCGCGCACGGAGGCCAGCACCATCGTCGGTAAGGATGTGTTTATCGTCGGCGGTGGAAACTCCGCGGGCCAGGCGGCGATGTTCTTCTCGAGCTATGCGCGTTCGGTGACGATGCTCGTGCGCGGTGCGGGTCTCGAGCTCAGCATGTCGCAGTATCTCATCGACCAGACCGGGCACAAGCTCAACATCAAAATTGAACCCTTCACGGAGGTGGTTTCCGTGGGGGGCGAAAACTATCTGGAGACGATTTGCACGAGCACAAACGGCGAAGCGCCTCGTTCACGTTCTGCCGATGCGCTTTTCATCATGATCGGCGCCGATGCCAACACCGATTGGCTGCCAATGCAGATCACTCGCGACGATCGCGGCTACGTCTGCACGGGGCGCGACCTGTCCGACCACTCCTGCGGCGACCGTCAACCCTATCTGCTAGAGACGAACCTGCCCGGCTTTTTCTGCGTGGGGGATGTGCGCCACGATTCCATTAAGCGCGTCTCCTCCAGCGTCGGTGAAGGCAGCATGGCAATTGCGTTTGTGCACCAGTATCTGGCCATGATGGAGAGCAACAAAGCGAACGTGCCGGCCTAATTGGGGCGATAGCTGATTTCATGGAACTGAGCCGCAGCACAGAAAACAGATCCCTCCGCTACGGGATGACAAGTTAGGAAAACAGGAACTCTTTTGTGCGAAGCTCCTTGGCCGTATCGCGCAGTTTTGCGGCTCTTTCAAACTCGAACTTCTTCGCCGCCTCGCGCATCTCGCCTTCCAGCTTGACGATGTGGCTGTCGAGTTCCGCCTGGTTCGCAAAATCCGGTAAGCTGCTTTCTGCCTCTTCCGTCAGATCGGCGTAGTCGGCCTGCAGAACGACCGCGAGCGAGTCGTCGATGGAGCGGATGACGGAGCGTGGTTCGATGCCGTGTTCTTCGTTGTATGTCCGCTGTTTCTCGCGGCGGCGTGAGGTCTCATCCAACGCCCGCCTCATGGAGTCCGTCATCTTGTCGGCGTAGAGAATCGCACGGCCTTCAAGATGCCTTGCCGCGCGCCCGATTGTCTGGATCAACGATCCCTGCGAGCGCAGAAATCCTTCCTTATCCGCGTCGAGAATGGCGACAAGAGAAACCTCCGGCAGATCCAGGCCTTCGCGCAGCAGATTGATGCCGATCAGCACGTCATATTCACCTTTACGCAGGGCGCGCAGCAGGCGAATGCGTTCCAGTGTCTCGATCTCCGAATGCATATAGCGGCAACGCACGCCAACCTCGGTGTAGTAGTTCGCGAGGTCCTCGGCCATGCGCTTGGTCAGCGTCGTCACGAGCACGCGCTGATTCTTCTCCGCACGCTCGCGGATCTCCGCCAGCAAATCGTCGATCTGACCTTTGATGGGGCGTATCTCCACCTCGGGATCGATCAGGCCCGTAGGCCGAATGATCTGCTCGACGACGACACCGGCGGACTTTGTCAATTCATACGGCCCGGGGGTTGCGCTTACATAGACGATCTGCCCGACGCGGCCCTCAAACTCCTCAAACCGCAGCGGTCGATTGTCCATTGCCGAGGGCAGACGAAATCCATAATCAACGAGATTTTGTTTACGCGATCGATCACCGTGCCACATGCCATGTAACTGGGGCACGGTGACATGCGATTCGTCGATGAAGATAAGAAAATCACGCGGAAAATAGTCGAGCAATGTTGGTGGAGGTTCGCCCGGCATGCGACCTGAGAAATGTCGTGAATAGTTTTCTATCCCGTGGCAGTAACCGACAGATTTAATCATTTCCAGATCGAAGCGTGTACGTTGGTGGATGCGCTGCGATTCAACAATGCGACCCTCTTTTTCAAGCTGCGCCTCCCAATCGGCGAGTTCCGCCAGGATGTTGGTGACGGCTTGGTTTTTCCGATCGGGCGGGACGACATAGTGCGACTTCGGATAGATGGGCAGCCGGACGTAGCGTTGTTTTACCGTGCCGAACAGTGGATCGATCTGACTTAACGATTCAATCTCGTCGCCGAATAGCTCGATGCGGAAGGCATTTTCGTCGTAGGTCGGATAGACCTCGATGATATCGCCGCGAACCCGGAAGGTTCCGCGCCGAAAGTCTACGTCATTGCGCTCATAGAGTATCTCCACGAGGCGGCGCGTGATGTCCTCACGCTTCAGCTTCTGCCCTTTTTCGAGCAGCAATAACATGCCGTAATAGGCCTCCGGCGAACCGAGACCATAAATGCAGGAGACGGAGCTGACGATGATGGAATCTCGGCGTTCAAACAGCGAGCGCGTGGCAGATAGCCGCAGTTTATCGAGCTCGTCATTGATCGTCGACTCCTTCTCGATATACAGGTCGCCCGAGGGGATATAAGCCTCCGGCTGGTAGTAGTCGTAGTAGGAGACGAAGTATTCAACGGCGTTGTTGGGAAAAAACTGTTTGAACTCGTGGTAGAGCTGCGCGGCGAGGGTTTTATTGTGCGCGAGCACCAGCGCGGGACGGTTCACCTCGCTGATGACCTTGGCCATGGTGAAGGTCTTGCCGGAGCCCGTGACGCCCAGCAGCACCTGATCCTTCTCGCCGGCATCGAGACCGGTGACGAGCTCGCCGATGGCGCGGGGTTGATCGCCCTGGGGCTTGTACTCGGTGACCAGCTGAAAGTCCATACCCTGTAGGATAAGGGAAAAGCGAGGCGAAGATGACGGCTGCGAGTGGGGCGGCAAAGACGGAGCTCTGGTTGGTGCGACACGGCGAAACTGAATGGAGCCTGGATGGTCGGCACACCAGCTTTACAGATATCCCGTTGACCGACCATGGGCGCCAACGTGCCGCGGAGTTGCGCGATTATCTCCAAGACAAGCAGTTCGCGGCCGTCTTCGTCAGCCCGCGCCAGCGTGCGCAGGAGACCGCGCGCCTCGCCGGCTTTGGCGAAGTGATGCAGACCACGGACGACCTGCAGGAGTGGAACTACGGCGAGGCGGAAGGAAAGAGCACAAAGCAGATGCGCGAGATCCATGGGCCGGCCTGGAGCGTGTGGACCGATCCGATTCTCGGCGGCGAGTCTGTCGAAGCGGTCGGCACCCGTGCGGACCATGTGATTGATCGCTCGCTGGCTGCTGTGCCGCAGGGAGGCGCGGTCGCGCTGTTTGCGCATGCGCATGTCCTACGCATTCTTGCCGCGCGCTGGATCGGCCGCCCCGCTGTGGACGGCCGGCTGTTCGCGCTTGGCACCGGCAGCGTGAGCGTGCTCGGCTTTGAGCGCGACACGCGGGTGATCGCGCATTGGAATCGAGGCTTCGAAGACGAGTAAGGCCTTCCCGAGCGGCTATGATGAATGTGAGCTTTCGCAAGCCATGAACACGCCAAGCCTGGAGTCGACTTGACGAACCGGACCTACCCCGTGCTGGATCGCAGCACGTCCAATGCTGATCGAGCCTATCTTTGTGCGCTTGCCGTGATGTCCAAGGCGCCCCGCCCCGGCAAGGTGAAGACGCGACTGTCGCCGCCGCTGACCCCGCACGAGGCCGCCGCGCTGAACATCTGCTTTCTTCGCGATACAACGGAGAATATCGCCGAAATCGCGCGTGAGGGCTTTACCGCAGGGCTGGTCTGCTACACGCCGGTCGGCGATGAGGTTGCGTTCGAGGGGCTTCTTCCCGAAGGTTTTTCGCTCATTGCACAACGGGGCGATGGATTTGGAGAGCGACTTTATTATGGAGCCACGGACATCTTGGCCTGTGGCTTCGGTTCGGTTTGCCTGATCGATTCAGACTCTCCCACTGTGCCCAGATCGGCATTGCGCTCTGCGGTGGAGCACCTGCACCGGCCGGGTGACCGCGTCGTTCTCGGTGGTTCTGATGACGGTGGCTACTACCTGATCGGCTTGAAGCAGGCGCATAGCGCGCCTTTTGAGCGCATCGCATGGAGCACCGCCGCGGTATATAGCGAAACCGTTGAGCGGGTTCGTGAAGCACACATCGATTTGGTCGAGCTGCCGCTCTGGTATGACGTGGACGATGCTGCGACGCTCGCAGTTCTCGAAGGGGAGTTGCTGGATGAGCAACGCCCCGCCTTCGCCTCGATCGCCGGTTACAACGCTGAGGCCACGCGGACCTTTCTTGCGGAGCGCCGGCGCAAGCTGTCATCCGCTTGCGAAGCTCCAATCGACGCTCCAGAGTTGGTGTAATGAAGTTGCTTGATCAAACCGCTCGCTGGCGTGAGGGAGATGCACGCGTCACCAACGCCGCCCTTTGTCTGCTCGGCTTGGCATTGGTGGCCCTGACACATCAATTTGTAGCGGAAATTACGCGCTTCAGAATCGGTTTTTCCGGCGTTTCGATGCTTTCGGTGATCGTATATCTGGGTGCCGTGCTGCTGGTCCGCACACAGCCCATCAACCGCGCGACCCTCGGCATCGTCATCGGCTTCGCGGTGGCGATGCAGGCCATCACCTATCTCTGCGATCCCACACTATCGTCTGATATCTACCGGTATGTCTGGGATGGCATCGTGCAGCACGCGCACGTCAGCCCCTATCGCTATGTGCCCGGCAATCCCGCGCTGATCTATTTACGGGAACCGAACCAGGAGATCTTCGACAACATCAACCGCCGCGACTATGCACCGACCATTTATCCGCCGGTCGCGCAGATGATCTTCTGGCTGGCCACATGTTTCGCGCATTCGGTAGAAGCGATGAAGCTGGTGATGCTTGGCTTCGAGGCTCTCGCGGCCTATGCGCTGGTCGAGGTTCTCAAGCGCTTGGGGCGCCCGAGCGCAGAGGTACTGCTGCTTCTCTGGTGTCCGCTGGCGATCTGGGAGATCGGCCAAGCGGGACACGTGGATGCTGCTGTTTGCGGCTTTATCTCGCTCGCGCTGCTGTTTCGCATAAAGGAGCGTCCCGTCCTCACAGGGCTATTCATTGGCCTCGCGGTAATGACGAAGTTCTATCCCTTGCTGCTGTTGCCTGCGCTCTATCAGCGCCGCGATTGGAAGATGCCGGCCACCGTTGCGGGCGTGTGCGTCGCGGGCTATGCCCTCTATCTGTCGGTGGGCTGGCGCGTATTTGGCTTTCTTTCGGGCTACTCGAAGGAAGAGGGGATCGATAGCGGATCGCGTTTCTTTTTGCTCGACTATGCGCACACCTTCCGCCCTTTGGCGAACCTTCCGAAGTGGTCGTTTCTGCTCCTTTGCGCCGTCGTGCTTGGTGTTTTGACCCTCTGGGCATGGCGGTATGCCACAAGAGAGACCTACATTGCCGGCCACAGCCGACGAATGCGGGCTCCCCATTTCATGCGCGCGGCGGCGATGCTCGCGTTCGCGTTGATGCTGCTGTTTTCGCCGCATTATGCCTGGTACAACCTGTGGCTCATCCCCTTCATGGTGCTCGCGCCCAGCCTGCCATTGTTCACGTATGTGCTCGGGTTTTTTTACGGCTATACCACCGCGCTTGCGGATCCCGGACCCAAGATGTTTCTGCTCAATGAGCGGCTCTATGGGGTTGTTGCCATCTCGTTTCTGCTGCATTTTGCATTGAAGCGCTGGCCCTTATGGCCGCGGCTGCTCTCAAGGCGGCGGTTTGCTTCTGCAGCGAGCGAACATGCGCCCGTGTCTCCCGACCCCCTCGAGGCCGCCTTATAAACGCCATGCCAGATGCCATCTCCGTCATCGTTCCAGCGCTTAATGAAGCAGAGTCGATTGGCCACGTCGTGCGTTCCATGCCCTGGGACCGCATCGCCGAGTGCATCGTCGTGGATAACGGAAGCACTGATGCCACAGGCGTTCTTGCAGCGGAAGCGGGAGCTCGCGTGATCACGTCACCGCGCGGTTACGGTGCGGCGATGCGCGCGGGCAGTGCGGCGGCATTGCCGAGCAGCGAAATTCTCGTATTCCTTGATGGCGATGGTGCAGATGCGCTTGAGGAGATGGCAAAGCTCGTCGAGCCAATCGTGACGAATCAGGCTGACTTCGTGCTGGCCTCCCGCATCGCTGGCCGCCAGCCGGGCGCCATGCTCCCAAGTCAGGTCTTCGCGGCTCACTTCATCAGCTTTTTGGTGCATGTTCGCTATGGCTTTCGCTATACCGATATGGCGGCCTTTCGCGCAATCCGGAGGTCCGCCTTGGAGGCAATGCACATGGGTGAGATGACGTATGGCTGGAATCTCGAGATGCAGATCAAGGCTGTGCAGCACAAGCTGCGCATCCGCGAAATTCCCATGGTTTACCGGCGGCGCATCGGGGGCCAGTCCAAGGTGTCCGGTAACCTGCGAGCCTCATTTGTAGCGGGGACGCGCATTCTGGGGGTCTTCTTCCGCGTGGACCGAGACAGATGAGCGGTGATCTGGCACCGCCTATCGTTGACATGGAGCACGTTCACGTCGCGCGGGAGGACGTGGTTGTACTGCAAGACGTTTCGTTGCGGATCGAACAGGGCGAACATGTGGTTCTGCTGGGTCCAAACGGCTGCGGTAAGTCTACGCTGTTGAAGGTGATGACATGTGAGCTTTACCCACTGCCACGGCCGGAGACCCATGTCCGCATCTTTGGCCGCGAGCGCTGGGATGTAACGGAGCTGCGGCGGCGCATGGGTGTGGTTTCGGCTGAATTGCCCGGAAAACCGATACTTAGCACCACCGGGATCAATGCCATTCTTACCGGCTTTTTTTCAAGTGCGACGCTGTGGCCAAACCTCCATGTCACGCCAACAATGCGAACGCGCGCCGAAGAAATTCTGGAGCAGGTAGATGCAACGGCGCTCCGTGATAAACCGGTTGGCGCGATGTCCGCCGGGCAGCAGCGTCGCATCATGATTGGGCGAGCCATGGCCGGCACCACGGGCGATGTGCAGATCCTGCTGCTCGACGAACCTTTCAATGCCTTGGATCTCGCAGCGCAGTATGATCTGCGTAACATCCTGCGCAAGCTTGCGCAGGCAGGCACAGCGATCCTGCTGGTCACGCATCAGGTCTCAGATATTCTGCCGGAGATCTCACGCGTTTTGATGATGCGTGAAGGGCGCGTGAGCGCAGACGGAGCCAAGAACGAGCTGCTGACCAGTGAAAGAATATCCGCGCTCTTCGGCCGTCCCGTACATATTCACGAGCAGGACGGCATCTTTCACGCTCGTTAGCCTTATCTGCGCGTGCCTGTCGCCGAGGGCAGTACCTGCATTTGGACTAGCTCCGGTTGCTGCACGCGTGTAGGCCCCAGTACCGCAACTTGGGGCAGCGGTCCCTTTACCATTGCAACCTCGTCACAGGCGTAGAGCCGTGGGCAGGTCTGGCAGTCCTTGTAAATTTTGTCGGGCATGGCGCTCCGCTCAGCCATGCGGAAGCCGTAGTGCTCGAAGAACTCAGGAATGCGCGTAAAAAGGCACGTCGAGAGTACACCGTGTTCTTCAGACTCCGCGAGCAGAGCGCGCAGCAATGCGCCCCCAGCGCCTTGCCCTCGTGTCTCGGGCCGAAGAACGATGGAGCGAATCTCGGCCAGATGCGGACCGTAAAGATGCAGTGCGCCACAGCCAAGAAACTCTCCATCGGCTCGCTCCGCCACGGTGAAATCACGAATATTTTCGCAGATCTCGGCATAGCTGCGGCGCAGCAGCGTTCCGTCTCCTGAGAGTGAGTTCACCAGTTCGAAGATGTTGCGCGCATCTCCCAAGCGCGCTTTATGCACGATAACCTCAGGCCCTTCGGCAGAAACCTTCGGGAGGTCGGCCTTCATGGCGCTCTCTTGCATCAACTCCGATAGCGACTCAAACACCGGTATTTTCCTCCGTAGCGGTGTGTGTACTTCTGCTCCAACGGGCCTTTGCCTCACGCAGCGCCTGTTTCACACGAAGCCTTGCCGTGCCCCCCACGACATCATGGCAGTCGAGCGTCGCTGCGAGTGAGATCGCCTGGAAGAAGTCAGGCTCGAAGGCGCCGCTGAAGCTGCGCAACTCCTCCATCGTAAGCTCATTCAACTCCACACCGCGTTCAAGGCCAGCGCGTACGGCCTTGCCGATCACTTCGTGGGCCTTACGGAAGGGAACACCCTTGTGTGTGAGATAGGTTGCTGCGGCCATTGCGTTCAGATATCCATGCTCGGCTGCATGCTGCATCTTTGCTTTGCGAAAGCTGAGCGTACGCGTGAAGTTGGGCAGAACGGAAAGCAGACCGGCGAGCGTATCCGCGATATCGAAGATCTGCTCCTGGCCTTCCTGCAGATCCTTGTTGTAGGCGAGCGGAAGACCTTTGATGAGCGCGCTGAGTGCGGTTGAAGCACCTAACAAACGTGCGGATTTTCCGCGTGCGAGTTCCGTAAGATCAGGGTTTTTCTTCTGCGGCATGGCAGAAGAACCGGTGGAAAAGGCCTCGGGTAGATCGACGAAGCCGAACTCCGTAGTGGCATAGAGCGTGAGTTCCTCGGCGAAGCGCGAGATGTGCAGGCCAAGCGTGGAGGCAGCTTGCGCGAAGTCGAGCATGAAATCGCGGTCGGAGGTTGCGTCCATGCTGTTGGGTGTGGGCGCGGTAAAGCCGAGTGCATGCGCGGCGATGCCGCGGTCAAGCGCCAGCGTCGCGCCCGCGATGGCGCCGGAGCCCAGCGGGCAAAAGTTCATACGCTGCCGCGCGTCGTTGAAGCGGGAAAGGTCGCGCTCGAGCATGGCGACGTAAGCGAGCAGCCAATGCGCGAGGAGTACGGGTTCAGCGCGCTGCAGGTGGGTGTAGCCGGGCATGACCGTGGCGGTATTGGCTTCGGCAAGGTCTAGAAGAGCAGCGAGCCATGAGCGAAGACCGAGCATTGAGGTGTTGATGGCGTCGCGCACGAAGAGGCGCATGTCGGTGGCGATCTGCTCGTTGCGGCTGCGTCCGGTGTGGAGTTTCAGCGCTAGTGTGCCGATCTCTTTGGTGAGTTCGAGCTCTACGAAGTGGTGGATGTCTTCGGCCTGCGGGGCGCTGGCGACAATGGCGGCGGCGATTTGTTGCGTGCTCGTTTCGTAACCGAGCGTCATCCCGTTTTGGCCTTCGGCGCCTGAGGTGGCGCTGATGCGGTGGGCCCAGTTAAGGGCACGTTCGCCTACGCGGTCCAGGCCATGCAGAGTTTCATTGAGTTCGTCCGGCGTGAGAATGCCGGCGGCGGCGATGGTGCGGGCGTGGGCCTTGCTGGCCGCGACCTCGTGCGGGAGGAGGCGCCAGTCGAAGGGGAAACTGCGCTGCCACTGCTCGAAGGTGCGGTTGAGGGGCTCGCGGAAGCGGCCGGACCACATTTTTGTGTGTTGTTGGTTGGGCATTATTGCTTCACATCTCCAAAGCGATCATGTGGTGTGCAGCTATCATTCAAGAACGCGTAGAACTCCTGTGGGATGGGACTTTTGTCATACACGTCGGCACTGTTCCTAAAGCTGGTGACTCTGCCGCACCGATAATTGATGACGACCTCGGTTGGCGATCTCCACGAAGCGGTCAAATCAGAGAAGTCGAATCCATGTAAGAAACACTGCAACTTCTTCTCTGGAAATTGTCTGTCAGCTTCACGCGCGACACATACGTCTGCATTCAGACTTCCCGAATGATGAAACTCCTGCGTACGAATGATGATCTTGTAACCGCCGTTCTTGACCTCGGTTCGTGTTTCCTCTGGGTTCCCGTTGCAGCCTTGGAAAAGCAGTGACAAGCAAGTAGCGCCAAGCACAATCAGTCGATTCGTTAAGTCCTGCTTTCGGCTGCTCAACGTGCAGTACCTCAGCGGCTAAAGCCGCGGTTGGCGAATTATGTTTTTAGCCCTGGCGGTTGCGGCACATCAGGTGGAACGCAGATTCCTTTCGGGAATGACAACAGAAAAGGACTATTTCTTTGTATCGCCGCTGCTCAGTTGAGGCATATCTGGACCTTGGCTCAGCGTGAGCAGCCCGCTTTGGGCGTAGGTCATCAGTTTGGCGCGAGTGTCGGTGATGTCGAGGTTGCGCATGGTGAGCTGGCCTATGCGGTCGCGCGGGCTGAAGTTGGATTCGGTCTTTTCCATGCTGAGGCGTTCGGGGGCGAAGGTGAGATTGGGGCTGTCAGTGTTGAGGATCGAGTAGTCGTTGCCGCGGCGCAGTTCCAGCGTGACCTCGCCCGTGATGGGCTTTGCAACCCAGCGCTGCGCGGCTTCGCGCAGCATGAGGGCCTGCGGGTCGAACCAGCGGCCTTGGTATAGAAGGCGGCCGAGCTTGCGGCCGTTTTCGCGGTACTGCTCAAGGGTGTCCTCGTTGTGAATGCCGGTGAGGAGGCGCTCATACGCGATAAAGAGCAGCGTAAGGCCGGGGGCCTCATAGATGCCGCGAGACTTGGCTTCAATGATGCGGTTTTCAATCTGGTCGCTCATGCCGAGACCGTGGCGGCCGCCGATGCGGTTGGCTTCGAGCATAAGTGCGACGAGGTCGTCGAAGCGCTGGCCGTTGAGGGCGACGGGAACGCCTTCTTCGAAGCGAACATTGATCTCTTCGGGCTGGATAGGGATGTCGTCGCGCCAGAAGGCGACGCCCATGATGGGCTCAACGATCTTCATCGAGGTGGAAAGATGTTCGAGGTCTTTGGCTTCATGCGTGGCGCCGAGGAGATTGGAGTCCGTGGAGTAGGCCTTTTCGGCGGACATCTTGTAGTCGAAGCCGGAGGCTCGAAGGAAGGCGGACATCTCTGCGCGGCCCCCTAGTTCCTCGATAAATGCGGCATCGAGCCAAGGCTTATAGACCTTCAGGTCGGGGTTGACGAGCAGGCCGTAACGATAGAAGCGCTCGATATCGTTGCCTTTGTAAGTCGATCCGTCGCCCCAGATGTTGACCTTGTCCTCCTTCATGGCGGTGACGAGCATGGTGCCGGTGACGGCGCGGCCGAGGGGCGTGGTGTTGAAGTAGGTGACGCCGGCGGTGGTAATGTGAAAGGCGCCGGATTGCAGCGCAGCAATGCCTTCGCGGACGAGCGGCCCGCGGCAATCGATGAGACGGGCCTGCTCCGCGCCGTACTCAAGCGCCTTACGCGGGATGGCATCGTAGTCGGTCTCGTCGGGCTGGCCGAGGTTGGCAGTGTAGGCGTACGGGATCGCACCTTTTTGCTTCATCCAGTGGAGGGCTGCACTGGTGTCCAAGCCGCCGGAGAAGGCGATGCCCACCTTCTGACCGATGGGTAAATGTTCAAGGATTACGGACATGAATGGAAGACCTCGAGGTGCGGCGGCGGAGATGACGCATCGGTGGTGGAGCTGCGGGCAGAAAGCAGATACGCCGGGGAGGACAGAAAGAAAAGCAAAAAAGCAAAAGCAGATTCCCTTCGGGAATGACAACAAAAAAAGCGAAGGCAAGAGCGGTCGAGCTTCGCCCGACTACCCACCTTAGCCGCGATGAAACTGCGGCGAAGATGGGGCACCCGGGTTATCCTCGGCGGCTGCGGTTGGCGATCCGGTTGCGGCTGTTGGGGATTCGCTTGGCGCCCCCTAGCAGCATCAATGTGATGGCCTTTTGCGCGTGCATGCGGTTTTCGGCTTGGTCGAAGACGATGGACTGCGGGCCGTCGAGGACGGCATCGGTGACCTCGGCGTTGCGATGCGCGGGCAAGCAGTGCATGAAGGCAGCCGAATCCTGCGCGCGCGCCATCATGGCTTCGTTCACCTGAAAAGGTTTAAAGATGGGCGCACGGCGAGCCGCCTCGTGCTCCTGCCCCATGCTGGTGCAGACGTCGGTGTAGATCGCATCGGCTTCTTCGGCCGCCTTCTGCGGATCGTGCGTCAGCGTGATGGAACCGCCGGTATTTTCAGCGATTTCGATGGCATTGTGAATGATCTCGAGCTTCGGCTCGAAGCCCTTGGGTGTGGCGATGGTTGTGTGTACACCAAGCAGTGCGCCCGCCAGCATCAGCGAATGGCAGACGTTGTTTCCATCGCCCACATAGGTGAAGCGCAGACCTTCGAGAGTGCCGAAGCGCTCTTCGAGCGTCATGAAATCGGCAATGGCCTGGCATGGATGCTCGAGATCGGAGAGAGCATTAATCACAGGCACATGCGCATGTGCGGCCATCTCAGTTACCGTTTCGTGGGCGTAGGTGCGCAACACGATGACCTGCATCCAGCGTTCGAGGTTGCGCGCGACATCGGGGATCGATTCGCGTTCACCAAGCGGCGAGGCAGTTTGGTCGACAAAGATGGCGTTGCCGCCGACGGTGTTCATCGCGGCTTCAAAGGTCAGACGTGTGCGCAGCGACGCCTTTTCGAAGAACATCACCATCTGCTTGGCATCGAGCGCATGACGAAAGTCTTCGGGCTGCGCTTTCACCGCGTGCGCGAGCTCAAGAATCGCCGCCATCTCCGGCACCGAAAGGTCGGCGATAGAGCAGAGATCGCGGCCAACCATGCCCTTGGCTGTTTCCGTGAAGGCGGTGTCGGACTGAATGCCGAGCGAGGCATTTCTGGAAGATGGGGGTGCGCCGTTTTGACGAGGGTTCATCACGATCGTTTTGCTATCCATGAAGGGCTTCTCCGGCCAACGCGGGAGCGCTGGCGTCCGTGTGTTCAGTCAGCAGCTCATCCAGAGCGGCGATGGCATGATCGACGTGCTCGGTTGTGATGAGGTAAGGGGGAAGAAAGCGCAGCACCGTTTCGTGGGTGCGGTTCAGCAGGATGTGGCGGTCCATCATGCCGGCGAGCAGTGTCTTGGCCAACTCCGGCGATTCCAGATCCACGCCGATCATCAGGCCCATGCCGCGCACCTCGCGAATGGCCGAATGCGTTTGCTGCAAAGCGCGCAGACGATCCAGAAAGTAATTGCCCGCTTCGCTTATATGTTGCAGCAATTTGTCTTCCCGCAGGGTGTCGATTACGGCGATGGCCACCGCACACGCAAGCGGGTTGCCGCCGAAGGTGGTGCCGTGCATGCCGGGCGTGATCGCGCGCGCGGCCTCTTCGGTGCACAGCATGGCGCCGATAGGAACGCCGCCGGCGAGCGGTTTGGCGAGAGTTGTCACATCAGGCTGAACGCCGAGATGCTGATAGGCGCACCACCTGCCGGTGCGTCCCATGCCGCTCTGAATCTCGTCGAGGATCAGCAGGGCGCCGGTAGAGTCGCAGAGTTCACGTGCTGTTTTTACGAATGCTTCCGAAACGAGATTAATGCCGCCTTCGCCTTGTAGAACCTCAAGTGCGATTGCGCAGACATCTTCGCCAAAGGCGTCGCGCAGTGCTTCTACATCGTTGAACGGAATGAATTCAACACCGGGTATCAGCGGAGCAAACGGCTCGCGATATGCGAGCTTGTGTGTCGTAGCAACGGAGCCCATGGTGCGGCCGTGAAAACTATGCTCCAGCGCCAGGATCTTCGTGCCAATCTGCCGGCCTTCGGAGCGCAGCAGCCCGGCATGGGCGCGGGCCAGCTTCAGTGCGGCCTCCCACGCCTCCGTGCCGGAGTTGCAGAAGAACGCGCGATCCATTCCTGTGATCTCGGTCAGCCGCAAAGCGAGCTCGGCAGTGTGCTGATGGAAGAACAGGTTGGAGGTGTGCAGCAGTGCGCGGCTCTGTGTGGCGATGGCGTTGGTGATCGCCGGATGGTTATAGCCCAACGCACACACACCGATGCCGCTCAATAAATCGAGATATTCATTGCCTTGCTCGTCATAAAGCATCACGCCTTCTCCGCGCACAAACAGCAGCGGATTGCGTTGATAGGTTTGCAGCAGCAGTTTCGCTTCCGCGGCCTGTAATGCGTCGAGACTGATGTTGGATTGTTCCATCATGCGACCATCACCTCCGTTCCTTCGTCTACGCGCGAGCTGCAGAGGTCAGGCAACAGCCCAGCGGAGGATGCCGGCAAAATACGCACACGTTTCACACCGTGGAGCAGCGCCTCCTTGCAGGCGTTGAGTTTGGGCAACATACCTCCGGAGACGACGGCCTGGCGCTGCAGATCTGGAATATTGGCCAGCGAAAGCCAGCGCATGACTGTGCCGTCAGCGCCTTTTACGCCGGGTACATCGGTGAGGAAGACAAGCGCATCGGCCTTGGTAGCGATAGCGCAGGCGGAGGCCATCTCATCGGCGTTGATGTTGTAGTACTCGCCGTCAAATCCCAACGCAATAGAAGAGATGACCGGCACCGCACTCATGGCCCAGATCGCATCCAGCCACTTGGGATCGGTCGCGGCGATCTCGCCGACGAAGCCCAAGTCCCCGACGCCCGGCTCGGTGCGCTTTTTGCGGGCGCGGAAGACGTGACCATCGCCGCCGGTAAGACCCATGGCCGATTGACCGCACTGTCCCAAGGCGGCCACTAATGATTTGTTCACGCGGCCGCCGAGCACCATCAGCGCCGCATCGCGCGTCTCCGCATCGGTGATGCGCAGGCCGGCGACGAACTCACTTTTCTTGCCCATCTGCGCGAGCAGCCGCGTGAGCTGCACACCGCCGCCGTGCACCACGGCCACGCGATGTCCATCCCTGGCGAGATCGGTGATGGAGAGGGCGCAGCGGTGCAGCAGTGCGCCGTCTTCCAGCGCCGCGCCTCCCAATTTCACAACAAATTTCATAACAGTCCCTCCGCCTCAGGCCAGCCCAGCATGAGGTTCATGTTCTCCACGGCCTGGGAGGCCGCGCCTTTGAGCAGGTTGTCCAGGCAGGAAACAATCACGAGCCGCTTCCGATCAGGCGAAAGCTGAAAACCGATGTCGCAGAACGGGCTGCGCACCACGTGCTGAATCTGCGGCAGCGCCGGCGAACGATGGATGCGGACGGCCGGGCAGCGCGCATAAAACTCCTCGAAGCAGCTCTGGATCTCATCGACCATCTCTTCCGCGGAACACTCTTCCGCCAGCCGCACATACACCGTTGATAGGATGCCGCGGGGGATGGGGAGAAGATGCGGCGTGAACTGGATTTGCCCGCTTTTTACATGCAGTTGTTCGAGCAGCTCGCCGGTGTGCCGGTGGCCGAAGACGGCATAGGCGGAGAGATTGTCGGCCGCATACATGAAGTGTGTTGTCGGCGAGGGACTTTTGCCCGCGCCGCTGACGCCGGACTTGCTGTCGCACACGATGCCGAAGCTGAGATCGGCCATCCCTGCGCGCAGAATGGGTGCCAGGGCAAGAATGATCGACGTGGCATAACAGCCTGGATTGGCAACGAGGTTGGCTTTGGCGATCGCTGGACCATGCAACTCAGGCGAACCATAGACCGCCTCGGCCTGCGTCTTTTCAGCGAGGACATTTTCGGGCGCATCGAAGCGGTAGACAGCGCGGTTCTGGGCATCGTGCAGACGCCAGGCGCCGCTGAGATCGATGACGCGCAGGCCACGTGCGAGCGCCTCCGGCACCCAGCTCCGCGACTGCTCATGTGGTGTCGCCAGGAAGAGCAGATCGATGCCCTCGCGCCGCAGATCGTCCCATTGCCAGCTGCCCACCTCGAGCTCCGCCGCGTGGGGCAGACCGGCGAGCTGGGGATGCATCTCGATGAGGGGTACAGGCTGCGCGGTGGCCTCGCCCTTGCGGCCAAGAAACAATGGAGGCGCATCGGCGAGACGCGGATGACGCAGCAGGATGCGCGCCAGCTCCGCACCGGCATAGCCACCCACGCCGGCAACGGCGACCCGCGGCGATTCCGGCATTTCCCTCCTCTGGGTGCTAGGCAAGAAACACCTCCAGGCGAGCGCGCACGACGTTGGCCGCGGCCGTGTTCAGGCAGATGATGAGCACCGTGTTATCGCCCGCGATGGTACCCAATGATTCGGGCCACTCCTCGTCATCGATGCCGGCGGCCACGGGCTGGGCTGCACCCTTTGCCGTTAGCAGCACCAGCAGATTTTCGGCTTGGCGCACTTCAACGCCAAAGCTCTCCAGCATCAAGGCGACGGCAGGGAGGTTGTCGTCGAAATCGTCGCCTTCACCGGCTCTGTCCAGGTCGGGCAGAGAATACCCTCCGGGGCCTTTGAGCAGTTTGAGCTCGCGGATGTCGCGGGAAAGCGTGGCCTGCGTCACGTGAATGCCGCTCCCGGCCAGTTTGCGGCGCAACTCATCCTGGTTGGCGACCGCGGTCGTCACCAGGAGTTCACGAATCGCACTGTGCCGCTGCGTCTTCAAACCGATCCCCCTGCTCGCCAAATCCGGCAAGAACACAGCGTGGCGCTGCGACGCTAGGCTGTATAAACATCCGCTAACAATGTATAAATATGCACGCACGGATTGTCAAGCCTTGCTTTATGGACCAAGCTGGTAGAAAGTGAACTTGCCAAAGTTCAGCACAGACGTATATTTAGTCATGGGACACATTTCCTCAACAGCCGTGAAGGGGAGGACCGGAGGCGGCGTCGTCTCCGCACAGCGTCCTCCATCTTCCGCCGATGCGCGTCCCGCCTCCCTTCTGGACCCCCGTTTTGAACATGACTCCTGCGGTGTCGGCTTTGTGGCCCGCATGGATGGCCGGCCGGAGCACAGCATCCTGCAGCATGCGCTGACAGCACTGGCGCGACTGGCGCATCGGGGCGCCGTGGCGGCGGATGGTGCGTCGAGTGATGGCGTTGGAACGATGACCGGAGTTCCGCGCGAGCTTCTGCTGCGGGCGACGGGAGTTCAGCTTGCAGAGGACGCTCCTCTGAGTGTAGGGATGCTATTTATTCCTGAGGGCGAAGAGGACGCCGAGGCTGCGCTGGAGGGCTGTTTGCGTGCGCAGGCCATGCGTGTGCTGGCGTGGCGCAACGTGCCGGTGCGTACAAATGTACTGGGCGAAATTGCGCTGAGCACCATGCCAAAGATCCGCCAGGTGCTGGTGACCGGCGAGCCGCACGCCGGCGCTTCTACGATCGAGCGGCGGTTGTACCTCGCGCGCAAGGCCTTCGAGCGGCAGGTGCTGGCAGGCATCGTGAATGGCTACATCTGCTCGTTGTCGTCGGAGACGCTGGTCTACAAGGCCATGTGCCTGGGCCGTCTGCTGCCGGAGTTTTACCCGGATCTTCAGTCTCCGGAGTACCGCACGCGCTTTGCCATCTTTCATCAGCGTTATGCGACCAACACCCTGCCCGCGTGGCATCGCGCACAACCGGCGCGGACGCTGGCGCACAACGGCGAGATCAATACGGTGTGGGGCAATCGCGCGCGCATGGATGCCCGCGACAGCACGTTGCCTGAGGAATGCAAGCCGATCCTGACAGCGGATGGCACCGACTCCACGAGCCTCGATGAGGCTGTGGAACTGCTGGCGCGCAATGGGCGTACGCTCGCCGAGTCTGTGCGCATGCTGCTGCCGCCGGCGGTCACGGAGCGGGTATCGCCGTTTCTGCGCTATCACGCCGACTGCGCCGAACCGTGGGACGGACCCGCGGCGCTTGCCTTTGCCGATGGAAGCATCGTCGGCGCGGCGCTGGACCGCAACGGTCTGCGCCCTTCGCGATATGCGATCACCGACGATGGGCTGGTGGTTGCGGGTTCCGAGGCCGGTCTGGTAGATCTCGATCCGCAGAGCATTCTGGAGAGCGGACGGCTGGGGCCGGGGCAGATGCTGGTGGTCGACTTCGGCGCCGGCAGAGTGCTGCACGACAGTGAGTTGCTCGACCTCTTCGACGCCGAGGCGGGTTACGCAACGCTGCTCGAAGACGCGCCGCTGGAGCCAATTGCAGCACCGGAGTCGATTGCGGATCTGGCCTCATTGCAGCATGGATTCGGCTACACCAGGGAGGATCTCAAGCTGATTTTGCAGCCGATGGCGGCCAGCGGCAAGGATGCCGTGTGGTCGATGGGCGATGATGCTCCGCTGGCGTTTCTGGCACGCTCACCGCGGCCGGTGTACGGCTATTTTCGCCAGCGCTTTGCGCAGGTGACCAACCCTGCCATCGATTCGCTGCGCGAGGCGGTGGTGATCTCGTTGCACACGCGTCTGGGTCCGTGGTCGCACCTGCTGGACAAGAACGCCGTGCTGCCGGGCATCTCGCTGCCCTCGCCATTTTTGTCGCTTGGGCAGGTGGCAGCGTTGCGGGCGGGGCAATATCCCCATGCCGATTCATTGCCGTTGCAGGAGCTTTCCTGCCTATTCACGCCCGATCGCAGCCTGGAGGGGGCGATCGCACAGCTTTGTGATCGCGCCATTGCGCAGGTGAGCACGGGAGCCAGCCTGGTGCTGCTTACCGATCGCGGGGCCAGCGCGGAGGCGTTGCCGATTCCCATGGCGATGGCCGTGGGCGCGGTAAATGCGGCGCTGACCAACGCCGGCCTGCGCACGGGCTGCGGTTTGGCCGTGGAGGCAGGGGACTGCCGCGACCTGCACCATGCCGCTGTGCTGATCGGCTTCGGCGCGGGCGCGGTCTGCCCGTGGCTGGCGCTCGAAACCGCGCGCACGCTGCAGCCGGAGGGTGTTGACGGTGAAGCGATGATGCTGAAGGCGCTGGAAACGGGGCTGGCCAAGGTGATGTCCAAGATGGGCATCTCGGTGGTGGACAGCTATCGCAGCGCGCACCTGTTCGACATCCTCGGTCTGCATGCGACGGTGGTGGAGCGCTGCTTTCCGGGTACGCCGGCGCCGCTTTCGGGCATCGGTTTCGCGGAGTTGGATCGGCGCCTGCGTATCGGTTGGGGTGCTGTGGAAACGCCTGCTGCCGCGGCCCCAGCCGGCCTGCCGGACTTTGGCTGGGTGCGCTTTCGTAAGGCGGAGATGGCTGAGCCGCATCAGTGGCAGCCGCCTTCGGTGAAGGCGTTGCAAACCGCAGTGGGCAGTGCGCGGAACGTCCCTGCGGCAGCTGATCCCGTTGCACAGTTTGCGATGTTCGCGCGCGATGCCGATGTGCATGAGGCGTCGCGTCTGCGCGACCTGCTGGAGATCCGGCCTGCCGGTCCGGAGCTCGCGTTGGCGGCGGTGGAGCGGCCGCAAGACATCTGCCACCGCTTTGTCGCGAGTGCGATGTCGCTTGGCTCGCTGAGCCCGGAGGCGCACCAGACTGTGACCGCCGCCATGAATTTGTTGGGCGCGCGGTCCAACACGGGCGAGGGTGGGGAAGACCCGGCGGTGTATCGGGAGCAGGGCTCAGGGGGCGGGGTTCAGGGTCGGGCCGGAGCCCACCTTAGCGACGGTGAAGCTGTCGCGAAGATGGGGCACCCGGAGTCCGGTGTGGCCGTGGCGGAGCTTGTGGATGCGCCCGCCGTGCACGTGGGCGGCAGGAATTTGAATAACAAGATCAAGCAGGTGGCTTCGGGCCGCTTTGGCGTAACGGCTGAATATCTGGCGCATGCCGAAGAGATCGAGATCAAGGTCGCACAGGGAGCCAAGCCGGGCGAGGGCGGGCAGCTGCCCGGGCACAAGGTCTCGGGGTTAATTGCGCGGCTGCGTCATGCGCAGCCGGGGGTGTCGTTGATCTCGCCGCCGCCGCATCACGATATCTATTCCATCGAGGATTTAGCCCAGCTGATCTACGACCTGAAGCGCGTGAATCCGCGCGCGGCTGTGGGAGTAAAGCTGGTTTCGAGCTTCGGCGTGGGCACAGTGGCGGCCGGTGTGACGAAGGCCTATGCGGATTATGTTGTGATCGCCGGCAATAGCGGCGGCACCGGCGCGGCGGCGCTTTCGAGCATCAAGTATGCCGGCTCGCCATGGGAGTTGGGGCTCGCCGAGACGCAGCAGGTGTTGCGTGCCAACGGCATGCGGGAACGTGTGCGTCTGCGCGCGGATGGCGGCCTGACCACGGCGCGCGATGTGCTGATCGCGGCTCTGCTGGGCGCCGATGAGTACGCCTTTGGCACGGCGGTGCTGGTGGCCATGGGTTGCGATATGGCGCGGCAGTGCCACCTGAACACCTGCCCCGTGGGCATCGCGACGCAAAAGCCGGAGCTGCGGGCAAAGTTCCGCGGAAAGCCGGAGCACATCGTCACGCTGTTTCAGCAGCTGTCGGCGGATCTCGCGCGCCTGCTGGCGAAATTCGGCCTGCCGTCGATCGAGGCGGCGATTGGACGGGTCGATCTGCTGGAACAGGTGCGGTTTGACGGTGAGTTGGACCTCACGCCCATGCTGGCCAACGCGGGCGATGGCGCCGTGCGCTGGATGGGCATGCGCAACGATCGCCCCGGCCATTCTGATATGGATGAGCGACTGGATGAGGAGTGGACCGAGCCCGCGCTGGAGGCCGCGCGCCGGGGCGAGGCCTTCCATGTGCGCTCGGCGATCTCCAATGCGCATCGTGCCGTCGGGGCGCGGCTTGCCGGGGAGCTTGCTGTGGCACGCACGCGCGGCGAGATTGACGGGGCGGATATCACCTTTGAGCTGGATGGAATCGCCGGGCAATCCTTCGGGGCGTTTGCGAATGCGGGGATGCGGTTGGTGCTCTCGGGGCAGGCCAACGACTTTGTCGGCAAGGGACTTTCCGGCGGAGAACTCATTTTGCGAGCCGTGGGCCGGGCGGCGCAGAATAGCGGCGCACACGTGCTGCTCGGTAACGTCGCGTTATATGGCGCGACCGCGGGTCGCCTGCTGGCAGCGGGGCGCGCCGGTGAACGTTTTGCCGTGCGGAACTCCGGCGCTGTGGCTGTAGTGGAAGGCATTGGCGATCACGGCTGTGAGTACATGACCGGCGGCAGCGTCGTGATTCTTGGGCCGATCGGCATTAACTTCGGCGCGGGCATGACCGGCGGCACGGCGTGGACCTTCGATGAAGACGGCGATGTGCTGCGCGAGCGTCGTTACCACTCGGAGTTTCTGGAGGCGACGCCCTTTGCAGAGACCTCGGCCGAGCAGCAGGAGGCCTTGCAGCAGCTATTGGGAGAGCATGTGAATCTGGCGCAAAGCCAACTCGCGGCGAAGATGCTGGCGAACTGGGCAGAGACCGCGCCGCGCTTCGTTTTGTTCACGCCGAAGCCGCAGGCCTGAGCACGGAATACTTTGTAAGAGAGCTCACTTTCATGGGAGAGCGGTCGTTTGCTGCCGCAAACGACACGCCTCCTTTTCGCGATGCGCCTGCGAAAGAAACTGGACTACCGACTTCGCCATGTAGCATGGGATTGACTTCATTTCTGAGAGCAAAGAACACATGGCAAGATCCATCATCGTGACCGGAGCAGCGGGTTTCATAGGGCGCAATACGGTAGCCGAGTTGAACCGCCGCGGCGAAGACGAATTGATCCTGGTCGATGAGCTGGGCAAAGACGAGAAATGGAAGAATCTTGTCGGGCTGCGGTATGAAGACATTGTCTCGCCCGAAGAGTTTCTCGGGCTGATTGAAGATGGCGCCTTTGCCGAGGCGCGCGCGCTGATTCATCTGGGCGCGTGCAGCGCGACCACCGAGCGCGATGCCGACTATCTGCT
Source organism: Granulicella sp. (assembly GCA_965276885.1). Classification (GTDB taxonomy): domain Bacteria; phylum Acidobacteriota; class Terriglobia; order Terriglobales; family Acidobacteriaceae; genus Granulicella. Next base: position 2,432,400 of record OZ255702.1, read on the forward strand.
GCGCAACAACTACCAGTACACGCGGGTGCTTTGTAACTGGGCGCTGAGCAACGACATTCGCTTTGTGTATGCATCGAGTGCGGCGACATACGGTGATGGATCGCATGGCTACGACGATACGGACGGCATCACAGCCACGCTCGAACCGTTGAACATGTACGGCTATTCCAAGCACATGTTCGATCTGTGGGCATTGAAGCACCACTTGTTCGACCGTATTGTCGGATTGAAGTATTTCAACGTCTTTGGGCCTTTTGAAGATCACAAAGGCGATATGCGTTCCGTGGTCTCGAAGAGCTATGAGCAGATCCGGAATACAGGGCAGGTGCAGCTCTTCAAAAGCTACCGGCCGGAGTACCGCGATGGCGAGCAGCGGCGCGACTTCATCTCTGTGCGCGATGCGGTGGATGTGACGCTCCACTTCGCGCTGCAAAGCCCGGACGCACCGGGGGGACTTTTCAATTGCGGCACAGGGGAGGCGCACACCTGGATTGAGCTGGTGACGCCGGTCTTTGAAGCCATGGGTCTGAGCCCGAAGATCGAGTTCGTGGCAATGCCGGAGCAGCTGCAGGGGAAGTACCAATACTTCACCGAAGCGACGGGCGAAAAACTCAGAGCCGCGGGTTACGAAAATCCTTTCACAGTGCTTGGTACCGCAGTGCGCGAGTACATCACCGGCTATTATCTTCCGCTGGAGGCCGGAGCAGCTGCGCAAGCGTGAAGAGGCAGGCGTATGCTGTAGCCGATGTCCGCGCTTATCGTCATCTATCCCGGCACCTTCGATCCGCTCACCAACGGCCATCTCGACTTGATTGCGCGCGGCGCAAAGCTGGCCGACGAGCTGGTGGTCGCTGTGCTGCGCAATACCGCCAAGCCTGATCCGCTCTTCAGCGTGGAGGAGCGCGAGGAGATGCTGCGCGAGGCCACGGCGCACATGCCCAATGTCAAGATCGCCTCATTCGACGGGCTGATGGTGGAATTCGCTCGCGCCTCGGGAGCGCGCGCGGTGCTGCGCGGCATTCGCGCCATCTCCGACTACGAGTACGAACTGCAGATGGCGATGATGAATCGCAAGCTGGAGCCCTTAATCGAGACGCTGTTTCTGATGCCGGGCGAAAAGTACACCTATGTGAGCTCACGGCTGATCAAGGGCGTGGCCAAGCTGGGGGGTGATGTGAGCGATCTTGTGCCGCCGTTGGTGGCAAAACGGCTTCGACTATCGGTCGGACGGCTAGAATAGAAGAAAGGAAAAAGGAGTGGTATGACCAGCAGAAAATTGCAGACTGCGAAGCGCCTAGCCGACGCACACTTCGATGCTGAACCGGACCTTCAGCGCGTGTTCGTACTGGAAGCTCAGGGTGCTGACGAAGACCGTGAGCCGATCAAGCTATTAGAGGTGGTTGAGGGAAGTTTTTCTCAAGACATATTCCCAATCGGCTTTCCGGCAAGCCCCGCTGCCGGCATCGACTTTCCCTCGGTCATCATAGAAGTAACACCATCGGTTTGGAAGGAACTGCGCGATCGGGGCGCCTTGGAATTTCGCGGCAAGCGTTGGCTGATAGGCGAAGAACTCAAGCGTACTCAGGCGGTTGCCTGACAGTGGCGGCGGATCGCGACTGGGCAGCGGCCTATGCGCTGCAGGCACTTTCTGATCTACAGGCAAGAGAACTGCTCGTCAATGACGCGGACCGATGTCACAGCCTCCACTATCTGCAAATGGCTGCGGAAAAAGTTTGCAAAGCCTATCTTGTACGGCAGAACGGGGAAGAAACGCTGCGCAGGATTCACAGCTACGTGAAACCGGTACTGCCCTTGATCGCACGGCAGACCGCAACCCTCATCCCAGGAGCGCATCTGAGGTCCTGGCAGCATAAGGCTATCAAGGCTTTTGCCCGTGAGATTGAGGTGCTTGCGCCGTCTTGCGACGAAGGGGACACACGCCGGGATAATAGCGAGTACCCTTGGCTCGATCACACCGGAGCTGTACAGACTCCATGCCTGTATGCGTTCCCAGGGCTGAACGAACGGGATCGCACGATGATCCTCTCATCCATCTGCTCCGAGCGGCTGCAAAGAACTATGCAGAGCATAAGCATGTGAGCTAAATCTGGAGCATGAATATGAGCACCGCAGCCCGCAAAGTCCTTTCCGACCGCATCAACCGCATTGAAGTTTCGGCCACGATGGCCATTACGGCGGAGGCGCTGAAGATGAAGGCCTCCGGCATCGACCTCGCCGATTTTGGCGCCGGCGAGCCGCACTTCTCCACGCCGCAGCACATCAAGGATGCGGCGATTGCGGCGATCAACAACAACTTCACCCGCTACACCGCCGTAGCCGGCATTCCGCAGGTACGGCAGGCAATCGTGGACCGCCATGCCGCCGACTTCGGCTCCGCCTATGCTCCCGACGAGTGCGTCTTCACCACCGGCGGCAAGCTGGCGCTGTTTAACGCCATGGAGGTGCTGGTGGAGCACGGCGACGAGGTGATCCTGCCCGTGCCGTACTGGGTCAGCTACAAGGACATCATCCAGTACGCGGGTGGAACGCCGGTGTATGTGCAGAGCGCCGAGGCGGAGAACTTTCGCGTGACCGCGGCCATGATCGAGAAGGCGATTACGGCGAAGACGAAGGCCATTGTTCTCAACACACCATCGAATCCCTCGGGCGCGGTGATGGGCTCGGACGATGTTGAGGCAATTGTGCGGCTCGCCCATGAACGCGGGATTTATATGCTGCTGGACGAGTGCTACGTCTACCTCACCTTTGCGGGAAAGCCGTTCAGCGCCGGTGCGCTGAAGGACTGCAAGGAGCACATGATCATCCTCGGCTCGCTTTCAAAGACCTATGCCATGACGGGCTGGCGGGCGGGCTTTGCGCTGGGGCCGAAGCCGATCATCGCGGCGATGAGTAAGCTGCAGTCGCAGTCGACATCCAACACGGCAAGCATGGTGCAGCAGGCTTCGGTGGCGGCGCTGACCGCATCGCAGGCCTGCGTGGCGGAGATGTGCGGAGACTACAAAAAGCTGCGGGATCGCGTGCTGGAGGGCTTCAAGACGATTCCGGGGCTGACCTGCACGGTGCCCGAGGGAGCGTTTTACGTGTATCCCAACGTGAAGAACTTCCTTGGCAGGGATGGCATCGGGTCGGCCTCACAGCTGGCGGCAAAACTGCTGACAGAGGCTCACGTGGTGACCGTTCCCGGCGAGGCGTTCGGAACCGCCGAGCACATCCGGCTCTCGTATGCGGTAGCTCCTGAAGTGGTCGACAAGGGCGTGGAGCGCTTGCGGACCTTCCTGGCGCAGCTGGTGTGAAGGCGTGACTCGTTGTGGGCAGGCAACCTGCGCGCGCATTACTTTTTGCAGTTACGGACGAGACCCTTGGACCTCCGGCAAAACCGTTAAACTAGACCCATGTCAGTTGACCAAAGCACGGAGAGGCCTCGCTTCGCCGCCATCATCCTAGCCGGCGGCAGCGGCACCCGTTTTTGGCCGCGCAGCCGTCGCGCGCGGGCCAAGCAGGTGTTGCAGCTCGACGGCGAAGGCACCATGATTCAGGGCACCCTGGCTCGCCTGAAAAGCCTCGCTGCTCCTGAAGATTTGTGGGTGATCACAAACGATCTGCTCGCGGAGACCATCACGGACCAGTTGCCGGAGCTGCTGGCGGACCGGCTTCTGTGTGAACCATCCGCGCGCAACACCGCCCCGGCCTGTGCGCTGGTGGCTTTTCTGCTGGAAAAACGCGCGCCGAAGACGGTGCTGGGCATCTTTCCGTCTGATCACGTAATCGGCGATCCGGAGCGGTTCCGGCTGGTGCTCCGGGCAGGGATGCAGGTTGCTGCCAGCGGGCCGCGCATGGTGGTGCTGGGTGTGCCGCCGACGCGTCCCGAGACGGGCTACGGGTACATCGAGCTGGGCGCAGCTTCCAAGCCGATTCAGGTGGAAAATGAGTGCATTTCGCTGTCCCGCGTACGGCGCTTTACAGAAAAACCCGATGCGCAGCGGGCACGTGCCTTTGTGCGCTCCGGCAACTATGTCTGGAATAGCGGGATGTTTCTATGGAGCGCGGAGACGCTGGCCGATGCCATTCGCGAGCACAAACCGGAGATGGCGGTCCTGCTCGAACGCATCGCTGAAACCTGGGGCACACCGGAGTTTGACGCTGTCTTTGCGAAGCTCTACCCACAATGTGAGTCGGTCTCGATCGATTATGCTGTGCTGGAGCCGCGCTCTGCCAAGGGGGAGGCGCAATCGGGGTTGTATTGCCTCCCGGGCGACTTCGCCTGGAACGATCTGGGCTCCTGGGCCGCACTCTACGAGCACATGACGGAAGACGTTGAAACCTCCAAGAGCAATGTGGTCGAGGCGCAGCAAGGCGTGGAGATTACTTCATCGGGTTGTTATGTCTTTGCGCCGGGAAAAACAGTGGCTTTGGTCGGCGTCAAGGACCTGGTGATTGTGGAAACCGAGGATGCGCTGCTGATCACGACCCGGGAGGGCTCGCAGGATGTGGGTAAGGTGGTGAGTGAATTGAAGAGCGTTGGACGGATGGATCTGATCTGATGAGCACTGAAACATACACCTCCGCACCGGTCAAACCCGCTCAAGTGAAGTTCGGCACTGATGGCTGGCGCGGCATCATCGCCGACGATTTTACCTACGAAAACGTGCGCGTAGCGGCACGAGCGATCGCCCGCTACGTGTTGCAGGAGGAGAATCCCGCTGCCGGCCTGTGTATCGGCTATGACACGCGCTTCGGCTCGCGGTCCTTCGCCCGCGTTGTCGCGGAGGTGGTCTCCGCAGCCGGCATTCCTGTCTTTCTGGCGAACAAAGTTACGCCCACGCCGGAGCTATCGTTTGCAGTTCGCGGCCGCGGCGCCGCCGGCGGCGTCATGATCACCTCCAGTCATAATCCGGCGGAGTGGAATGGCGTGAAATACAAGGCCCACTATGGCGGTTCGGGCAAACCCTCCATCATCGCGGCGATCGAGCGGCACCTTTATGAAGCCGCGCCGCTTGCGCAGACGGCAGCCTCTGTCACCGAGGTGGATTTCGCGCCGCCCTATGTTGCCGCCATCGAGAGTTTTGTGGATCTGGCGGCGATCAAGGCCTCGGGCTTTCGCTTTCTGATCGATTGCATGTATGGCGCGGGGCAGGGCTACATCGCGGGCATCTTCGAGCGCGCCGGAATTCCTTACGTAGCCATTCGCAGCGAGGTGAATCCGGCGTTCCCGGGCATCAATCCGGAGCCGATTCTGCCGCATATCGCGCTGACACAGAAGGTGGTGGTGGCCGAGCACTGCGACGCCGGGTTGGTCACCGACGGCGATGCCGACCGCATTGGCGCCGTGGATGAGCACGGCAATGTGGTGGATGCGCACAAGATCTTCGCCGTCATCCTCGAGTGGCTGCTGACGCGCAAGGGATGGCCGGGCGATGTAACGCGCGCGTTCAACACAACCAAGATGCTGGACCGCATCGCCGCCAAGTACGGCCGGACCTTGCATGAGCACGGCATAGGGTTTAAATACGTGTGCGATCTGATGCTGGAGAAGGATATCCTCATCGGCGGGGAGGAGTCCGGCGGCGTGGGCATCAGCCGCCATCTGCCGGAGCGGGACGGATTGCTGAACAGTTTGCTGCTGGCCAACGTGATGGCGGATGAGAAGAAAACGCTTGGCCAGCTGGTCGCCGCATTGCAGGCCGAATATGGTGAGCACCAGTATGGCCGCATCGACATGCACATCACCGACGAGCAGAAGAGCTCGGCCATTCGCCGGGCTAGTGCTGGTTTGGGTGAGATCGCCGGACGGAAGGTGCTGCGTACCGAGAACATGGACGGCATCAAGTTCTTTCTCTCGGAACCTGCCTGCAAGGACAAGCCGAACCCGGCGGAGACCTGGCTGCTGCTGCGCGCGAGCGGGACCGAGCCGCTGCTGCGGGTCTACTGCGAAAGCTGCAGCACGGAAAGCGTGGCGCAGATTCTTGAGGCCGCACGCAGCTTTGTGCTGGCCGGAGAGGCGGCTTGAGTACGTCAGAGACGGTCGAGGTCGAGGGCATTCTCTTCGACATGGACGGTGTGCTCGTCAGCTCGATCGCGAGTGTGCGCCGGTGCTGGCGGCGCTGGGCTGAGCACTACGGCGTGCCCCATGCCGATCAGGTTGAGATCCCGCATGGCACCCGGGCCGTCGATGTCATGGAGCTGCTGAAGCCCGGCGTGGATAAGGTGGAGGGTCTGCGCCTGATCGAGGACATGGAGATCGCCGATGTGGCCGATCTGCGGGTGCTGCCGGGGACGCGGGAGCTGCTGAACAGCCTTCCGCAGGAGCGCTGGACGATTGTCACCTCGGCGACGCGAAGACTGCTGATTGGGCGTCTCGCCGCTGCCGGTTTGCCGGTGCCGGACCGTCTGATCAGCGCTGATGCCGTTCTCCATGGCAAGCCGGATCCGGAGCCCTACCTCCGGGGAGCGGAGGCGCTGGGCTTCCCCGCTGCGAACTGCCTGGTTGTGGAGGATGCCCCGAGTGGAGTTCGGGCGGGCGTGGGCGCGGGCTGCCGCGTGCTAGGCGTGGAAGGCACATATGAGCCTGAGCAGCTGCGCGAAGCCGGCGCACTGTGGGTCGTGCGCTCGCTTGAGGATGTGAGGGCAGAGGTGGTCGGTGAGCACGTTGCGCTTAGCTTCCCGGTGCCCGGCTAAACGCGGCTTGCGTGTCCCTGCACGGGGAGAGCGAACAGCAGATTCCTTCGGGAATGACAAAAAGAAAGCCTCCAATACAGAAGAAGAGCTTGCCTTCGCGAATGGTCGAAAGAGAGGCTTCCGTTCGGGAATCATAAGAAAGGCGACAGTGCTGCGTAACCTCAGGCAATCTGCTTCCGGAAACGAGCTAGAGGGGCCTGGCCGTTCCGAGTAAGCAGAATCTTTTCCACGCGGCGAAGCTCCTCCTCGGTGTTCACTCCGAGCGCATCCCCTGGCGCCTCCGCGACGTGCAACAGAAGGCCGTTTTCCAGCAGTCGCAGCTGCTCCAGGCGCTCAATCTGCTCCAACTCGCTCGGTGGGAGCTCTGCGAAGCACCGCAGAGCGGCGCGGCGGTAGGCGTACAGACCGAGGTGCTTCCAGTACCGTGCTCCGCCGACGGTATCGCGGTGAAACGGAATGGCGGCGCGGGAGAAGTAGAGCGCCCGTGCATCGCGTCCCGTGACGACCTTGACCACGTTGGGGTCGGCGACATCCTGCAGCGGGCAGGGGACCTTTAAGGTCGTGGCATCCACGCCTGGCAGCGAAAAAGGCTGCAGGAGCGCATCGAAGTGCAACGCTGTCAGCAGCGGTTCATCGCCCTGGATGTTGACATAGATCTCTGCGGGAATCTCTTCAGAAAGCGCATGGAGCCGATCGGTACCGCTGGGAAGCTCTGGAGAGGTCATGCGCCAGGGCCAGCCGTTGCGTTCGCAGAGCTCCGCAACCTCTTCGGAATCCACGGCGACGACGACTCGACCGAAGCCCCGGTAGGCTGCGGCTGCTTCATACACCCACGCCAACAGAGGCTTCCCGGCGATCTCGCGCAGCACCTTGCGCGGCAGGCGCGTGGACGCCAGGCGGGCGGGGATGACACCCAGCACCTGCACCGCGGGAGGGTGCGGAATGGCGTTCCTAGCGCCGGTTCCACTCAAAGCACGCTGCTCCGATCCGATTTTTTCCGCCGGGAGACGCGGACGGCCACCACAATCGCCACGATGAGCACCACGGCCAGAACGCCTGCTACCAGATACAACGCGTGCAGAATCGAGTCCAGACGGCATTCGAGCGGGGACGCGGCGGTGCTGCAATTGTGGACGGCCATCGCCAGCGTGCCCGGACGTGAAGACAACACGATCACGAGCATAACGGTACACGCGAGCGGAGATAGAAGACAGGCAAAGAAGACATGTTCCGTGAAGCCCCCGAGTTTGACCGAAGGGAACCCCGTCCTTATGATGAGGTCTGGGCTCGTCCACGTATTCGGTATCGTGCCTTTGTGTGCCGATTCATCGAGTGCATGACTGGCGGTCGTGACTGGCGACCGTGAAATGGCGGTGTAGCTCAGATGGTTAGAGCGACGGACTCATAACCCGTAGGTCAGTGGTTCGATTCCACTCACCGCCACCACCTAGTTTCGCGCCGGGCTCGCGAGAGGGTATCATTCCGGTACCGGGCTTCGTCTAAGCCGTGTAGGTACTCTGTTCCTGGAGCTGATCTCCCGCGTATGCCCAAGAGTGTGAAACTCGCCCTGCTCTCCCTTTCCGTTCTTCTTGTTCTTTGTGTCTTTCTGGGCGTGAATGCCCGGGGCGTGAGTGCCGCGAGCTCCGACCCGCAGCAGGGAGCGTATAAGCAGATCGATGTGTATGGCGAGGTGCTGCAGCACATCCAGACCGACTACGTGGAAGATCCGAATATGGGAACCGTCACCAACGGCGCGCTGCGTGGGCTGCTGGAGTCGCTGGATGCCGACTCAAGCTATCTGAGCCCGGCCGACTATAAGGCGTACAAGGCAGACAAGGGCGGCAAGGCGCAGGTCGGCATCAACGTTTCCAAGCGCTTCGGCTATGCGGTCGTGGTTTCCGTGGTTCCGGGCAGCCCCGCCGATAAGGCAGATCTGGTGGATGGGGACATCATTGAGGCAATCGGTCCGCAGGACACCCGCGATGATTCGCTCGCGATGATCCAGCAGTCCCTTCATGGCGCTCCGGGCAGCGAGTTGACGCTCGCCGTGGTGCGGCCCAGCAAGGCGACCCCGGACAAGATCACGCTGACCCGGGTTCTGGTCTCCGAGCCGGCTGTAACGGACACCCTGTTTGAGAACGGCAGCATCCTGCAGCTGCATCCGGCGGTCCTGGATCGTGAGCACGTCAATCAGGTGGAAGCGAAGCTGAAGAGTGCGGAGAAGTCGGGCGGAGAGAAGAAGGTGATTCTCGATCTGCGGGACGTCTCGGCAGGTGAAATGGACGAGGGCATCCGGCTGGCGAACCTGTTCGTGAAGTCGGGCACGATCGCCACGCTGGAGGGCCAGCGGTTTCCGAAGCAGACTTTCAGCGCCGACGGATCGAAGACGGTTGATCCCGCGACCCAGATGGTGGTGCTGGTAAACCGCGGTACAGCGGGTCCCGCGGAACTGGCAGCGGCTGCGATTGAGGGGAACAAACGCGGCCAGATCATCGGCGAGAAGACCTTCGGCGAGGGTGCGCAGCAGAAGACGTTTGATCTGCCCGACGGCGGGGCGGTCATTCTGACGATCGCCAAATACGCGACCCCGGCGGGCAAGACCTTTGAGACCGACGGTATTACGCCCGATGTCCTGGTGGCCTCGAACATCGAAGACGAGGCCGCTGCCGAGGACGAAGCGCCCGCGGACACGCATCCGGCTCCCGCGCCGAAGCACTCCTCGGTGCAGCCGGACGACCAATTGAACAAGGCTCTGGAGATCCTGAAAGGCAAGGCTGCCTAGCAGCCTGCCTTCTGGCCGGCTGAAATCTGGGGGAGTGCCGGGACGCCGCCCTGCGTGATAAGGTGGAAAGCCGTGCACACCCTGCTGCAACCGGAACAAAAGGGACGGCGTCGCGAACGCAAGAGCAAAGGGTTCGTCATCCGGCTCAAGCGGAAGCCGCGCTCGCCCGTTTGGGGCGCGATGCTGCGGTTTCCCTTTGGCGACCCTGCCGGACCTGGGGAGCGCGTTGCAGGGCGTGCCGCTTTTCTGCTTCTTCTCGCCACCTGTGCCGTTCTCGGTACGCTGTCTGCGCTGGTGCTGATGTTTTCAGTCACGCTGCCGCAGATGACGGAGCTGGAGCGCTACCGGCCCAGCACAACGACCGAGCTGTACGACATCCATGGCAAGATCTTCGGCTCGTTCGCCTCGGAACACCGGGTGGTGGTGCCGTACTCCGAGATTCCAGCGGTCTTGCGAGAGGCCATCCTTTCGATCGAAGACAAAAATTTTGAGCAGAATGGCGGTGTGAACCTCATCCGCGTCGTGGGCGCGGCATATGAGGATGTTCACACCAAGGGCAAGGCACAGGGCGCCTCCACCCTGACCATGCAGCTGGCGCGGAATCTGTTTCTCTCCTCGGAGAAGACCTATGGCCGCAAGCTGCAGGAGATCTTTCTGACCCTGCAGATCGAACGGCACTTCACCAAGGACCAGATCTTCACGCTGTACGCCAACCAGATCTACCTCGGCCGCGGCACCTATGGTTTTGAGGCGGGTTCGGAGTACTACTTCAGCAAACATGCGCACCAGCTCACCCTGGCTGAGGCAGCGCTGCTGGCCGCGCTGCCGAAGGGACCCGAGTACTACTCGCCCGTGCGTTACCCGGAGCGCGCGCTGCGCCGCCGCAACCTGGTGATCGAAGAGATGCTGCGGGATGGGAAGATCACCCCCGTCGTCGCAGGGACCGCCGAGGCGGCACCCCTGGGGCTGCATCTGGAGACGCCGCCCAACACCGAGGCGCCGTATTTCGTCGAAGAGGTGCGGCGGCAGCTGGAGCGCGAGTACGGGGTGGATCAGGTGCATGGAGCAGGTCTGCGCGTTTACACGACGCTGGACCTCAGCCTGCAGCACACGGCGGAGAAGTCCGTGCTGGACGGTCTCGCTGCCTATGAGCGCCGCCATGGTTGGCAAGGTAAGCTGCCGACGTTGATCAACACAGCCTACGATCCGGCGACGTACAAGCATCCCGATTGGACGAACGGGATCACGGATGGAGCGTACTTCCACGCGCTCGTGACGCAGGTTTCGGCGGTAAAGCTGACCGTGCGCATCGGCCAGATTCACGTGACGATGACCCCGCCGGACTGGGCCTGGACGCAGCACTATAAAGCGACCGAACTCGCCAGCCCCGGCGATATTGTGTATGTAAAGGTTGCGAGCGGCGCAGGAACCGCCTCGCCGCAGCTGCTGCTGGAGCAGGACTCGGGCGCGCAGTCTTCGCTGATGGCGATGGACAACTCGAATGGCGAGGTTCTGGCCATGGTGGGCGGCCGGGACTGGGCGTTGTCGCAGTTCAACCGGGCCACGCAATCGACGCGGCAGGTCGGCTCGTCGTTCAAGATCTACGACTACACCGCCGGCTTTGAGGCGGGAATGAAGCCGTATGACAGCATCTCGGACGCGCCGGCAACGTTTTACACGGCCAGCGGGCCCTATTCGCCGCATGACTACGAAAGGGGCTATGCGGGCAATATGAGCGTGATCGATGCGTTTGCCATGTCGCGGAATATTCCAGCACTGCGGATTGCGGATCGCGTGGGGATCAAGAAGGTCATCGAGGTGGCGCGGCGCTTCGGGGTGACAAGTCCTTTACCGAACTTCCTGCCGGTCGCCATCGGCGCGGCGGACATTACCTTGGAGCAGCAGGTGGCCTCGTATTCGGTATTTCCGAACGACGGCATCCGTATCGCGCCGCACTATATCCGGCGGGTGGTGCAGTCCGATGGCCAATCTCTGGAGCAGAGAACCTCGGGCGTACGCGAGGTGATCTCGGTCGAGATCGCCCGAAAGATGATGATTCTGCTGCAGGCGGTCGTGCAGCATGGGACGGGGTCTGCCGCGGCGCAGATGCACCATGCGCTGGGCGGCAAAACCGGCACAACCAACAACTTCACCGATGCGTGGTTTCTGGGCTTTTCGCCCTCGATCACCTGTGGAACCTGGGTGGGCTATGACAACCGTCAGTCGCTGGGGGATAAAGAGCAGGGCGCCAAGGCGGCCCTGCCGATCTGGATGAGCTTCATGGAAGTGGCCGTGGCGGACAGGCCGGATGAACAGTTTTCGCGCGCGAACGCGCCCAAGCGGGAGCTTGCCGTAGCGGTGAGCCCGGAGGCTCGGGACGAAACCGACAGCGGTGACGCTGGTGACGATGCGCCCAAGCCTGCGAACGAGCCCGCACAGCCGCCGGTCGTGGATGCGACGCCGGATGACTCCGCCGCAGCTCCGCCGCCGGGAACCGTGCCGACCGCCGTACCGGTGCCCTTGAGTGCACCGCCCCGGCCTGGGCGCAATTCGGTGCCGCAGCCAGCCCCGCAGCCGCTTTCCGTGCGTCCAGGAAGACCGCAGAGCTCTCCGCAGTAGTTTTTGTAAGTGAGGCTGGAGCCAATTACTTACAGGGGTGAGTGTGTTTCAACTCGTAACACTTGTCATCCCGCAGCGCAGCGGAGGGATCTGCTGTTCCCTGCGGCTGCACACCTGCGATGATTCAGCTTTCTAAAGAAAATTACCCTCAGGTGTAAGGGAAGGGCTTGGCTTCAGCCACGCCGAAAGAGGGTCTCGGAACAACCGGCTTTAGCCGCCGGGGTGGGTTTGACCAAGCGTACCTCCGCGGCTAAAGCCGGTTGGCTCCAGAGCACTTGGCGGGGTGGCTGAAGCCACCCCCTTCCAAATTAGCTATATGCCTGAGTGTAATTTGCCTTAGGTTTAGCGGTACGATGATCGATTCTCGAACCATTAACGACCAACCCGAGACGCCTTAAGCCAATCCAACCCCGTGCAGATCGCAGAGCGTGAAGTACCGTTGCGCCCGCATCACATCCCGTCCAATCTGAGATCTTAAAGCTTGGGGGGAAGGGAAGCGCTCTTCTCCGCGCAGGCGCTGAAGAAACGTAAGCCGAAGCGGCGTCGTCCCGGTCAGCGGGAGCGGCTCAAAGCCGAAGAGGTGTGTCTCGACGGCATAGGAGTCCGCGCCAAAGGTGGGGCGATTGCCCGCGTTGGTGACGCCTCGAAACAGCCTCGCGTTAGGGCCTGTGCCGATGCGCAGCGTTGTGACGTAGACGCCATTGCCGGGCAGGAGCTCTGTGTAGGGCGCGAGGTTCACCGTGGGCACGGCGTAGCGCGTACCATACCCTCGGCCGGAGGCTGGCGTGCTGTCGATCGCGAACGGCCGCCCGAGCAGCGCGCGGGCCTGGCGAACGTCGCCGGAGCCGATTAGCGAGCGGATGCGGCTGGAAGATACCGGAGCGCCGCGCCGCATCACCGGTTCGTAGGTTCGTACGCGGAAGCAAAGCTCCTCACCAAGCCGCGACAGGGCCGTGATGTCCGCCTCCGCCCCGTGCCCGAAGCGGAAGGTCTCGCCTTCATGAATTTCGACGGTCTGCAAGGCATCGCAGAGAACGTGCTCGGCGAACTCCCGCGCCGTCCAAAGGCGCAGCTCTTCGGTGAAGGGCAGCACCAGGGTGAGATCCACGCCGGTGGCGGCCAGCAACTCCAGTTTGCGCGGCAGCGGCGTGATTAGCGGCGTTAGCGGCCCGGCGCGCAGCACATGCGACGGATGCGGATCGAAGGTGACCACGACCGAACGGGCGTTCATCTCGCGCGCCCGTGCCCTGACCGCCGCAATCACAGTCTGGTGACCGCAGTGCACGCCGTCGAAGTTGCCGATGGTGACCACCGCCGGCGTCCCGGAGAGGTTCAACTCAGCGAGCGAACGGGCGATCTGCATCAGGCAATCTCAAACGTGAGCTGCTGGCCGTCATGGGCGAGCCCGATGGATTTGGGAAGCGCGGCGTTGGTGGCTCCGTGGTCTAGATCGTGGCTGATGTGGGTAAAAAACGCGCGTATAGGCTTGATCTTCTCGACCAGCTGGATCGATTTCTCCACGTGGGCATGGCTGGGGTGCGGCTCGCGGCGCAGTGCATCGAGGATCAGAACATCAAGGCCTTCGAGCAGCGCCAGGCTAGTCTCGGGAATGTCATTCAGATCGGTGAGGTAAGCTGTGTTGCCGAAGCGATACCCGGAGATCGTGTTGCGGCCATGGGTCACGGGAACGCGAAGAAACTTCGCTCCAAAGAGTTCGACCGCCGTGCCCGGAGCGCCGGAAAGACGATGCAGCGTTACGCGGGCGCTGGTGGGGTAGCGATCAATCTTGCGAAAGGTGTATTCGAAGATGCGCTCCAGCACATCGGCTGTTTCCGGGTCGGCGTACAGCGGCAGATCGCCGCCTTTGCCGAAGGAGAGCGGGCGGAGATCGTCCATACCCAAGACGTGATCGGCGTGACCGTGGGTATACAGCACCGCATCGACGCAGCTCAGGTTTTCCCGCGTGGCTTGCGCATGAAAGTCCGGACCGGTGTCGATCAGAACGTTGTGGCCGCCGTAGGCAACGAGCACGGACGGCCTCGTGCGCCGGTTCTGCGATCCGGGCCGGCGCGCGTCGGTGCAGACTGCGCAGCCGCAGCCCAGGGTCGGTACGCCCATGGACGTTCCCGTGCCGAGAAACGTGAGTGTTGCCTTCATGCGCCGGGCCGTCCTTAGCGCACGATGCGCGGACCTGCGCCCGGATTCAGACCGCCTGAATGCAAACTGCCAGGCGCGCCCGGTGCCGTTTGCCGCTGCGCTGCCTGCCGCGCCAGCGCCTGCGTAATCTCCAGGAAACCCATGCGCAGATCGAAGAGCGCAGACTCGAGCAGCTTGTCCTCGTCGGAGGTGAGATTTCCCTTGGTCTTCTCGGCGATGACCGCCAGCATGTCGATGGTCTGGCGGGCGCCGAGGATGTCGACGCGGGGTGTCTCGCCGGGCTGGGCCGCGCCGCCCAGCAGCATCAGCGCCTGGGTATAGAGCGATTGCGTGAGCCGCTCGAAGGTCATCTCCGGCATGCGTTCGCCGCCGGGGTCGGCGGCACGCAGGGCGGTGTCGAGCCGGTCGACGGTGGCGTCGTAGGCGCGCGTCGCCTCGGCGTTCTGCTCCTCCGTAGGGCCCGGCGGCAGAGCCTCCGCGGAGAGCTCGTCGAGGGCAGCTAAATCCTCCGGCGCTTCACGTGAATCGTCGGCGGCAGGAGCGCCACTCGTTTCGAAGGCGGAGGACTCGGGCAGATCGGCTAATTCCCCAGTCGGCCCGGCGCTCGAAACGAGCTGCGGACCGGCGTTCCCCCGGTCTTCGACCCCCGAAATCGCAACGGTCTGTTCAGAGGAGCCTTCAGAGGGTTGGGTAGTGTCTCCGGATGAGCTCTCATGGCGCAACTCACCTTCCGAGGTGAACTTGCGCCGGTCATTGACGACGAACGTGGGTGTGTCAGGCATGCGTGTGTTTTTCACCAATCCTTTTACCGATCCGGGGATAGGATGCGTGTGGTCCGGCTCGCGATGGACCGCTAGCCTGCTCTCCCTAACGTTCGCGGCTGTGCCGTGCCGCCGACATAGGTGAGCACCGCGTGCGTATCCAAAGCTTCGCGGCGGACGTAACCGAGCGCCAGCAGCGCGGGGCCGTCCTCCAGAGACACCTGGACGGCGCTGGTGAGCTCGCCGACGGGCTTCCCGTTGGCCTCCAGCGCAGCAGGCAGGGACGGCACGGAGCCTTCCAGCCGGAACGCGCTGAAGATGCGGTGGACCTGCCCGCGGGAGCGAATGCGCTCCACGATCTCCTGGCCGAGATAGCAGCCCTTGGCGAAATGGAGCGCGTGCCCCTGGTCCGTCTCCTGCGGCAGCTCGCGATCGCGGATATCGGTGCCGAAGCGCGGTGTGCCTTCCAATACCCGGAGCTGCTCCAGAAGGTCGGCGGAGACCTCCGGGACACCCTGAGCGCGCAGTTGTTCCTGCAAGGCGGCGATCGTAGCGGCGCCTGCGCGGAGTTCGATTCGGGGTGTTGAGACCACGGGAGCCGTGAAGAGCAGAACGGACCCGTGAGGCGTATCGGCGTGGGCGATCTGCAAGGGAGCCAGCGATGGCAAATGAAGCGCCGCCAGATGATCTACCGCCTCCGGACCGAGGAGCAGCAGGCTCGCCTCGTTTTCGAAGGCAGGGGTGAGCTCGACGTCGTCCATAATGATGTAGCGGTCGAGATGTGCCTGAATCGCCGCGACCTGCCCGCCGTCGGTTACGAGCAGATATTCGGGGCTGTCCCGATTCGTGTCTGGGCCTCCGCCAACGGAGAGGGTGTCGCGAAACAGCAGGCAGTCGCCCTGGATGCGGCCCTGGGCGTTCAGGAGAAAGTTGTAGTTGCCCGCGCCGGGCGTGAGCGCCTGGGCGGCATTGGTCACCATGCCGTTCAGCCAGCGTGCGGCGTCGGAGCCGGTGACACGCAGGAAGGCGCGATCGGTGGGCTGGGCAAATCCTGCGTGATGGAGCAGCGTCGAAATTCCACCTTCGGTGTTTGCAGCCATAGTAGCCATAGAATTCGTTGATTTCACCCGGTTCCATTCTAACGATTCACCGGGAATGAATCTGCGTACACTGGATTTAACGGGTCGGGGTTTAGTGGGTCGGAGGTGCGGGTGCGGTTTTGTCGTAAGCCTTGGGTAGCGGCTTTGGTCTTGGGTGCTGTATGCGAGCTGGCCGGAGCGCAGACCGCGCCCCCCGCGAGCACGGAAAAGCCGATTCCCGCCACTCCCGGCACGGGTGATCCGGCCGCCGGCGTGCCCGGGGGGAAGCCGGGCATTACGCCGCCGCAGCTCGAGTCCGGACAGACGACGATCACGGAGAATGCGCCCGAAAAGCGGCTTACGAAGCAACAAGAGGAGCAGCTGTTCGCCGCCGCGGAGGACATCTTCAAGTTCGCCAGCAAAGACACCGGTCTGCCCATCCAGCATCCGGTGAAGAAGGTCTTTATCTCCCGCGACCAGGTAAGCAAAGAGCTGCGCAAGCGCTTCGACGAGGACAAGGGCAATAAGAAGATGGAGCAGAGCGAGCTGGTGCTGAAGAAGTTCGGCCTGCTCGACCGCGATTTCCAGCTGCGGCCCTTTCTGCTCAGCCTGTTGACGGAGCAGATCGCGGGTTTTTACGACAACAAAACCAAGACCATGAACCTGCTCGACTGGGTGCCGGTGGATGAGCAGAAGCCGGTGATGGCGCATGAGCTCACCCACGCGCTGCAGGACCAGAAGGTCGATCTGAAGCATTGGGAGGACACCCAGCCCGAGGGCGTTTCTAAGACCGTCGCCGACGATACGAAGCACATCGCGACCGACGAAGACGACACGGCCCGCGACGCGGTGCTCGAAGGGCAGGCCATGGTCAGCTTTGCCGACTATGAGCTGATGCTGCAGGGCGGGAGCAAGACCCTGAAGGATGTGCCGCAGATGGCAGCGATGCTGGCCAACGGGTCATCGGATATGGGGGATTCGCCGGTGCTGGCGCGCGCTCCGCTCGTTTTGCAGCAGAGCCTGCTGTTTCCGTACACCAGCGGGCTTATGTTTGAGGACGCGATCCTGACCAAAAGCGGCACGGACGCTGCTTTCTCCGGCATTTTGCAGACGCCGCCTTCGTCCAGCTCGCAGATTCTGCACCCGCGGGCGTACATGGAGCATGCGCCGGTACCGGTGATGGTGCTGCCCGACGTTCATCCCACGCTGACCGCCGCCGGCTATGAGCCCTACGACGTCGGCGTGATGGGCGAGCTCGATGTGCGGATGACGGCGGAGCTTTTTGGCGGCAAGCCGTTGGCTGAGGCGCTGGCGCCGAACTGGGATGGCGGCATCTATTACGCCGCGCAGCGCAAAAACGCCTCCGCCGCCGAGAAGAACACGACCGCCTCGCTGGCGCTGCTGTACGACTCGCGCTGGCGCAACCCGGACTCCGCGCTGAGCTTCTTCCATGTCTTCGAGGAGGAGCTGCCGCGGCAGTACGACGGCCTCAAGCGCCGGCAGGCGGATGAGACCGACAGCGACGAGCGCGTGTATTCGAGCAATGAGGGCGACGTGTTGCTGCGCCGGGAGGGCAGTCGTGTCTGGGTTAGCGAAGGCTTCGACCTGACGCTGGCTCGCAAGCTGCGGGCGATGGTAAACGCCGCGCAGGGGACGGGGCCGGTGATGCAGGCCGCGGCGCCCTCGGGCGACCTGATGGGCGGCCTGGGGCACTGGATGGGGAGCTTTGGCGTGATCCGTGCCGCGCTCCGGTTTTAGTTGTTTTGTGTAGTTTTTAGATTAGAGACTGTATAAGGAATCTCTGAATAAGTCTTATTGTCGCCTTTGGAAGGGAGCGTAGGGCTTCAGCCGTACGACAAAACGGCTACATACAAGGGGCTTCAGCACCGGGTTTGGCGCTGCCGCTGGAGAGAACCCTGGCTAAAGCCATCCTTCGGCTCTACCTTTCGTGGGGCTGAAACCCCACGCTCCCTCCCCACCCTCTCCAAGATGGTCCGTGGGCTGAAGCCTTACGGCTACACCGAAGACATTCACACAGACACTCCCTACTGCGTCGCAGCCGCGACCGGAACCATCGCGAGCGCATTCAGATTGCGGACCCAGCGGGCCGGCTTCACATCCAGGGAATCGATGAGCTGAAACGCTCCATTACGCGCCAGCGGCAGGCCGGCCTGGGCAATGGCGATGATTGACTGCGCCTTATGCAGTCCCGGCTGCAGCTCCGCGCCTGAAAACACCACGAAGTACCCGTCCGTACCCGAAGCAAGCACATAGGAGTCGAGCACCTCGTGCTGCGTCTTCTCACTCAAGTTCACACCGGCCTTTGCCAGCACGTCGGCGACCAGCGGGCCGGAGTAGGTCTCATTTTGCTTGCTGTGCGCGTTGAAGACGGAAACGGTGACCTGCGGCATCGCCTGCAGCGCCGCGAGCGAAAGCATGATCGTCTTTTCACCTGCACGCACCTGCAGCGCCGTCGAGGGCTGGGCCGCTGCGTGGTCGTGGTGGGTGGCGGACGCGTCTTGCGGCGCGGCGGGGTGGTTCACGGGCTGTTGAGACCACGCGGGCACGGCGCCAACGAGAACGACAAGCAGTGCAGGGGGGAGAAGTCGCATCCGGACAGGGTAAACCGCCGGCGCTGCCTCCGCGCCGCTTATCTGCACCCGATTCCCGCGCTGCACCCGATTCCCGCAACCGGATACACTCAGCTACACGAGCCGCCGGTGCGTACCGAAGATGCCGCAGCGGCCAAGGAGACGGTGTGCCCACAGAGCTTTACTACGAGGACCTGCGTCCAGGGATGCGTTTCCCTTCCGAGCGCAGCTACCGCGTCACTGCCGAAGAGATCAAGGAGTTCGCCGAGCGCTATGATCCGCAGCCGTTTCATCTGGACGAGGCCGCGGGAGAAAGCTCGTTCTTCAAGGGTCTGGCCGCCTCGGGCTGGTTGACGGCCGCGATCGTCATGCGGCTTCGCGTAGAGTCCCTGCACATCGCCGGGGGCATTATCGGCGCCGGCGTCGAGGAGATGCGCTGGACGGAGCCGGTGCGGCCAGGCGATGCACTGCGCACCGAGGCCGAGATCCTGTCGGTGCGCGGATCACAGTCGCGCCCCGCCTTTGGCGTCGTGAAGTCGCGTACGACGGTGTTCAACCAGCGCGATGAGGTGGTGATGCGGACGGTTGTGAACTTCCTCGCCCCGCTTCGGATCCAGCCTTAGGTTCCCTTAGGCACTCTTCTGTTTTTCGCCGTGTTTGGGCGTATGCTCAAAAGTGTTGGGGGCAGGCTCACGGCGATGCGGATGACAGTTCTAGCCTCGGGTTCCAAGGGCAATGCCACCATCGTCTCCGCTGGATCCACCAGTCTGCTGGTGGACGCCGGGCTCTCCTGCCGCGAGCTCCTGCGGCGCATGGCGCTTACGGGTGAGGACCCCGCCGGGCTTTCTGCCATCCTGATCACCCATGAACACCTGGACCACGTTGCCGGGCTGGCGGTTCTGGCGCGCAAACTCGGCATTCCCGTATTTTTCACCGAGGCCACGCACCGCGCCTGGGTGCGCATGATGACGCCGCGTAAGACCGTGAGCTATGCGCAGTGGCTGGAGCAGCTGCAGCATGAACGCGCGGCGCGCAACGCCGAGCCGGTGGTCAACCCGGCCGATCATCTGCCTGCCCATCTGCTGCGGGGCGGAGCGGACGCACGCGACACGGCCCAGGAAGGGAGCTGCGTGACCGCACTGGCTGCTGCCGCGGCCTCACCGTGGCCGCATCCCCTCGATCCGCATCCCTTCGATCCGGATGCGGCCGATCCGGAGCCCTGTGAGCCGGATGGAGCCCGGGCTGCCGCCAAGACTAACCCTGCCTTTCTGCCCGCGGTGGAGTACTTCCAGGCCGGCCGGCGCTTCACGGTCGGGGAGATCGACATCAATCCGTTCACCATTCCGCATGATGCCGCCGACCCGTGTGGCTTCGTCTTCCATGCGCCCACTGAAAGCATGCGCATGGCGGTGGTGACAGATCTGGGCTATGTGCCGCCCAACGTGAAGCTCGCCCTGCGCGAGGTGGATGTGCTGCTGCTGGAGTCCAACCACGATCTGGAGATGCTGAAGGACGGCCCGTATCCGTGGTCGGTGAAGCAGCGGGTTCTGTCCCGGGTCGGGCATCTGTCCAACGCCGCCGCGGCCGAGTTTCTCACCCGCGACTACGACGGGGGCGCCCACACCATCGTGCTCGGTCATCTTTCCGAGCAGAACAACCTTCCCGATCTGGCCCGTTTTGCCGCCGAGCAGGCTATCGGCGACCGGTTGTCCCTGTTGGGCAATCGCATCGTTCTGGCCGGGCAGGACGCTCCCTTGGAGCCCATCTGCCTATAGTCCTGGAGACTCCGGTCTGCCGGCGTCTGTGGACTCCTCAGGTTCCCCCTTTATCTAGCAATCTCTTTGCATCGTAACGACGTACGCTAGAATCAATACAACGTAAAGATGGCGACCTACCCCATACAAACCGGTCTGCATCGGCCCACGACCTGCACGGATCACGTTGTCGGCGCGATCCTTTCGGGCTGGCGCTATGACATCTCTGGGATCTCCCCGGACCTTCGTGGAGATTACGAGGATCATCTTCGGGAGTGTGCCCATTGCCGCGGACGGCAGCGGCTCCACCGGTCGGTCGATATGCTGCTGTTTGCGGCAACTACGCTATCCTTTGCGGCGTTTCTGCTGGCTGCCATCGTGATTCACCGGCTGCGCGCCTTCAACCACCTTGCCAGCCTGCACCTCCACCTGCTGCCGGAGGCGGCTTTGGCGCATTCGCACATCTCGGCGGGCATCACCCTGAGCCTTCAGGCCGTGGCGATCCTCGGCGTGATTGTTTCCATGCTGCTGTGGGTGCTGGTCGCGATTGCGACGCCCATTCCGGGCATGGTATCGGCCCTGCTTCGGGAAAAAGAGTCATCTGCGCCGCACGATCGCCTGGGCAAACAGGCCGCTTAGGCCGTCCAGAGTAAGCAAAAACCTGTAAGAGTGTAGGCTGAATGCGGAGATCCTGAACATTCCGCATGAACCACGCCTATAGCACTGCAACGGAGCCCCCCACAGGCACCGCCCCGGCGTTTACGAAGAAAGGCGAGTTGATCGCCGCGCCACCCGCCGCGCGCCGCCGGGAACGGCCTCCTTCGCTGCTGGCCTATCCGGCAACCTATCTCCTCATCGGCATCAATCTCCTCGTTTTTGCCGCGATGTTTCGGTTTGGCCCCGTGCCCGCGCTGCTCCGCCATGGTGACTACGGCTCGGTGTTGACCGCCCCTTTCGACGAGAACGTGCTGCTCTTCTTCGGCAGCAGCACGCCGTGGCTAATCCTCGCGCATGGGCAGTGGTGGCGTCTGGTGACTTCGACATTTGTCCATGTCACCGTGCTGCATCTATTGCTCAACATGTGGTGCCTGTGGAATCTCGGCATCTTCGGCGAGCCGCTGCTCGGGCGTCCGGGGCTGATCGCCGTGTATCTGCTCACCGGGGCCGCGGGCATGCTGCAGTCGCTCGGCACCGGGCTGCTGACGGGGCAGCTTTTGAACGTGGTGGCGGGCGCCTCCGGCGCCATCTTCGGCATTGCCGGCATCCTCATCGTCCTGCTCTCGAATCGCAAGCTTGCCCTGCCGTGGGAGGAGCTGCGGAACTTGCGACGCCAGGTAATCTTCTTTGCCCTGGCCAATCTGGCCATCGGCATCGCCCCCGGCGTACTCCCCGGATTTTCGCCGCAACACCTGCGGCTGATGCACCTGGAACCGCAGATGCTGCCGCGCATCGACAACAGCGCGCATGTGGGAGGGTTCCTCTGCGGCCTCGCTCTTGGACTGCCCCTGTTTCCGAGGATGACCTCGGGCCGGTCGAGCTACCGGTCGCGGCAGGTGCTTGTCTTTGTAACGGCAGCGCTGCTGCTCTGCCTGATCGGCTATGCCATTGGAACCTACGCGAAGCTGGCGTTCGGCCGCTAGTGTGGTTTCCTGCAGGTGTAGCCGGGCATTCGGCTGCTAACGCAATTACCCCTAGCCATGCAGTGTCGAGAGGACAAGTCAACAGACTTAGAAGTGGTGGAGGCGGCGGGAGTCGAACCCGCGTCCGAAACAACCGTCAGCAAAGAGCATTCATGCTTTTCCCAGGGTTCATCTTTGTCTCGTGAGCGGCGCTTAGAACGGGCGAAGATGCGTCGGCCACCAGCCTGATTGGTCTCATCCATGGCGTCCAGACGGAACTCCGCAGACCAGCCTACTGTGCGACGCTCGCTTCCGGCCCGTAGGCGAAGCTGGGGCGAGCGGCTACTTATTTAATTAAGCAGCAAGAGCGAACTGAGGTTCGGCACTTATGATTTTGTGAGCGATTACGGGTGTCCACACCCCGGCATGCCTCTTTGCCGCAAGCAATCCCGTCGAAGCCGTGACGCCCCCATGTGTGGGCCCGGCACCAACATTGCGTTGGGCGGATACAAAGAACTTTAATCAGTATAGACGGATTTGGCAGCGGCTTTCGGTTTTCCTGCGGTTCTTTGGCTGGCATGGAAGCGCATGGCAAAAAAAGGCGGCACGAGCAGGGTCTGCTCGTGCCGGGAGGCCAGTGACGCAACTTGGGTCAGACGAAGATCGTCCGAACAAGCTCTCGCTGCACTATGGTTTCCCATATGCAAGCAATGATTAAACGTATCATGGGAGGGCTACATTGCCAAGCGATACCTTTGCCACACCTAGGACCTGCTTTGCAGAACGGCTCAACTGGCCCCGCGAGCGGCGCGCCGTGCAGACGCCCAACCTAGCTTTGTAACCTGTCGGCTGCGCCCCAAGGCCAATGCATTGTCAGGTACATCGGTGGTAATACAGGATCCTGCTGCAACGTAGGCGCCGTTCCCAAGACGTACGGGGGCGATCAGGGTAGAGTCGGAACCCACAAAAACCCCATCGCCGATGCTGGTCGTATGCTTCTGCGCACCATCGTAGTTGCAGGTGATCACTCCCGCGCCGATGTTGACGCCGTCCCCAATCACCGCATCACCTATGTAGCTGAGGTGGTTAGCTTTAGAGCGCCTTCCAAATTTCGCTTTTTTGGTCTCCACGAAGTTCCCGAGGTGAGCCCCTTCGCCGATCTCGCTGCCCGGGCGCAGGTGCGCATATGGTCCGAGAACGGCTCCGTCCCCGACCTCCGCTTCGTCCAGAATGCAGCCGTGGCGTACCAGAACACCGTCTCCCAAGACGCTGTTCTGGAGGACGGAATACGACCGTATACGGCAGTCTGATCCGATCCGCGTGGCTCCGAGGAGCTGAACAAAGGGGTCAAGTACAGTATCCGGGGCGACCTCTACGCCGGCATCAATGACCGAGGTCTCCGGCCGGAAGATCGTCACGCCAGCCGCCATTAGCCGGCGGGCGGTGGCCAGCCGCAAGGCCGCATCGAGCTGCATGATCTCCGCGATCGTGTTGGCTCCCAGAACCTCATCGGGGGAGTCCGCGGCGATGGCGACCACGCGCTCTCCGGCTGCGCGCAGCAGGCCCGCAACGTCGGTCAAGTAGAACTCCCGGTGCGCATTTTCGGTGGTAAGCGCACCGAGCTGGTCAAAGAGCGATTTCGTACGGAAGCAGTAAATTCCGGAGTTGATCTCCGGTGCGTCGAGTTGATCGGGCCTAAGGGATTTCTGCTCCACGATCGCCTGGACCTCGGCGCTGCCGGCTGACATGCGGAGCACGCGGCCATAGCCGGTAGGATCGGGCGGAACGGCGGTGAGGATCGTCATCGCGGCATCCTCCCGGAGGTGGGTCTCGCAAAGGCGGGCCAGCGTCTCCGGCCGGATCAGCGGAACGTCGCCCGAGAGCACCAGCAGGTGCTCGGGTGGGGTGATCCGCTCTGCTTCAAAGAAGGCTTTTACCTGCTGCAGTGCATGGCCGGTGCCGCGCTGCTCCGCCTGCGGAACGAAGCGAACGCCCGTGCTTTCGACGGCTGACCGCACACGTTCCGCCTCGTGCCCGACGATGCAGAAGATCTGCTGCGGCGAGGTGACCGTCTCCGCTGCTGCGATGACGTGCAAAAGCAACGCCCGGCCGCCTACCTCGTGCAGTACCTTGGGACGCTTGGACTTGAGCCTTGTCCCCTTGCCAGCAGCCATGATGGCAACGCCAAAATTTTCAAAATGCATAGTCTGTACGTTCTCCTGGCTCGCTGGCGCGAGCACCGCATGAGGCAAATCTGGTCATCATGAGGATGATCCCGCGTGGCACAACGCGACCACTGCCGGGCCGTAGCGTGCCAGCTTATCGGCTCCGATCTCGGCAACTATCCGAAGCTCTTCCATGCTCTGCGGCTTGGCCGCAACCACCTTGCGCAGGGCTGTCTCGCTCAGGATGAAGAAGGTGGGGAGCCCCGATTGCGTGGCTTGCTCCCGTCGCCAATCGCGTAGACGTGTGTCCAGTTGCTGGTCAATAAGGGGAGCCTTGACTGGGACTTTGGGGACTGGATCTTTGGGGGGCATCGCGGGCGGCCCTGCAGTTCGGGGTTTTGCGGCTAAGGGTGCCGCAACCGCAGAGATACTGACCACCTGCGTTTGCAGTTCGGCCTTTCGAGCCGCCGGGCCGGACGTAAATGAGATAGATGTCTGGTTTTTTCGCAGGGCAGAGTCAGCCGATGGGTCTGCACCACGGCAGATGGCGAGGAGATCTGCGCCGAAGCGGTCCAGCTTCTCCGGTCCGACACCGCGAACCGCGCCGAGTTGATCCACGTTCGACGGGCAGGCCGCAGCAACAGAGTGCAGGACCGAATCGTGGAATACCGTGAAGGCCGGAGCACCTGTCGTCTGTGCCTGTCTGAGACGCCATTCCTTCAGCCGGTTGAGTAGCTCCGTTTGAGCAGGACTCAACTCAAGCAGCGACGAAGATTTCGCTTCGGATCGGCTTCTGGACTCTCGCTGCGATGTGCTGGAGGTGGTTTTCTGCGTCTGACTGCGCAGCCATACTGTCGCGAGCGCCGCGTCATCGGGTGTTCGGCCCTCGGCAGTGAGCGAGACTTTGCGGAAGCTGATATCGCGCCCATCTTCGGCCCGGAAGCTCTCCGCGGCGATGTGCAGAAGTCCCGCTCGGCTCAGGCCCTCGACCAGCCGATCGAATTCCTTCCGATCCTTGGTGATATTCAGGTCAGTGAAGAGTTTGCCAGTGGAACGGCCGCCGGTCTTCAGAGCGTTCAGTATGGTGAGAAGGTCCGCCTTCTCGCCGGAGGAGGCTGTATGCGCCGGGCTGGAGGTGAAGCGCTGCGGATCGCAGCTGTCGCAGTGGCCGCAGGGCCGCCCGCCGTCGCTCGCATCGCCAAAGTGCCGCACCAGCGCCGCCATACGGCAGCCGGTGGCTTCGGTAAAGGCGACCATGCGATCGATCTGCTCGCGGCGGTGGTTCACCTGAGCGGCATAGTCGTCCTGCCAGCGAGCGTCGCCGCTGCGGCAAATCGTGCCATCGGGCTCGATGCTGGCGGCGCCCTGTGCCATGAGCTTTTCGACCGCTCGCTCAACCGTCTCACGCTCCATCCGGAGTTTCCCTTGTAGCTCGTCCACCGTGAGCGGAGCGGTTTGCAGCGCTGC
Source organism: Granulicella sp. (assembly GCA_965276885.1). Lineage (GTDB taxonomy): Bacteria > Acidobacteriota > Terriglobia > Terriglobales > Acidobacteriaceae > Granulicella. The sequence continues at coordinate 2,458,090 of OZ255702.1, forward strand.
CGCGATGCGGCCCAGCTCGCCCACCGCGGGGTAGTCGCGCTCCAGGAAAAAGTCGTGCATCTTGCGGTCGGCGAAGCCATGCAGCAGGATGGCCCGGGACGGCTTGCCGTCGCGCCCGGCACGACCGATCTCCTGGTAGTACGCCTCCACCGAGCCGGGCAGGGCAGCATGGACCACGGTGCGTACGTCCGCCTTATCCACACCCATGCCAAAGGCGATCGTCGCGACGACTACCTCCAGGCCGCCGGAGAGAAAGCTCTTCTGGACACGTTCGCGGGTGCCCGGGTCGAGCCCCGCGTGGTACGCCGCCGTGGGAAACACCTTCGACAGTGCACCGGCGATCTCCTCTGCGGACTTCCGCGATGCGGCATAGACGATCGCCGGGCGCGCCGCCGGCTCGCCCAGCAGCTTGGTGATAAAGCCGGTTCGCTCGGGTTTGGAGAGCTCGGCGACCTCGATCTGGAGATTGCCGCGCCGAAAACCCGTGATGAAGACAGCGGGATCACGCAAGTTTAAAGCACGCAGAATGTCCTGCTGCACGGTTGGGGTTGCTGTAGCGGTGAGCGCGATGATGGGAGCCGGGCGCAACGCGGGCAGGTGCTGCCCCAGGGTGCGATAGTCGGGGCGAAAATCATGACCCCACTGCGAAATGCAGTGCGCCTCGTCGATGGCGATGAGCGCGGGCTTGCGCCGGGCCAGCATCTCCGGAAAGCCGGGAACACGCAAGCGCTCCGGAGCGATGAACAGGAAGTCGAGGTTGCCTTCCAGGTAGTCGCGGCAGGCCTGACGCGCAGCCTCGCGGGGCAGGCCGGAGTGAATGCGCGCCACGCGCAGGTGCAGCGCTTCGAGCTTTGCCGCCTGATCGTCCATCAACGCAATCAACGGCGAGATGACGAGGGCCGTACCGCCGCGTGCCAGGGCGGGCAGTTGATAGCAGAGACTCTTACCGGCACCGGTCGGCATCACCAGCAGAACATCACGTCCCGCAGCCGCCGCTTCGCAGACAGGCTGCTGATGGGCCCGGAACTCGCGGTGTCCAAAGATGCGGTGAAGCAGCTCTGGGAGTGAGGGTGCGACGGCTGGCATAAACTCCGTTATCTTCGCATAATCTTCGCGTCCGCGTACGTGAAAAATGAAGGGCAGCGCCGGTTGGCACTGCCCTTTTTGTGTCATTACCTCTAGGAAGTGGAAGCTAGGCGTTCATCAGCTTATCCGGCGTGATCGGATAGTGCCGGACGCGCTTGCCGGTGGCGTTGTATACGGCGTTTGCAACCGCGGCCATGGCGCCGGTATTGCCGATCTCGCCGATGCCGCGCGCGCCAAGATCATTGAACTTCAGGTCCGGAATGTTGAGTACCGTTACGTCCAGCACACCGATGTCGCGGTTTACGGGAACGTGGTACTCGGCGAGGTTCTCGTTCACGGTGCGGCCGGTGTTGGGGTCGAAGTGGGTCTCCTCTTCAAGCGCAAAACCGATACCCCACACGATGCCGCCCATCAGCTGATTCAGGCCAGTCTTCGTATTCAGCAGCGTGCCGATATCGTAGGTCGCGACAATGCGGCGCACCTTGACCATGTGCGTGTCTTTATCCACGGCGACCTCGGCGAACACCGCGCCCCAGGAGAACTGGGTCATGGAGGTTCTATCCTCGCCGGGTTCCGCGGAGCCCATGGTTTCGATCGGTTTGCCGCCATTGCGGGCGATCAGCGCCGTCACCTCCTCGCCGCGGGACGGGTCTTTTTTGAAGAAGACACGGCCCTTGCTGACCATCAGGTCTTCCGGCAGCGCCCCATGCAGCGGCGATTGCGGGTCGCCGATAGCCAGGTCGCCGGTTTTGAGCTGAACCTGCTTGCAAGCCGCCTGGATGGCCGGGGTGACGGAGGCCGTGGACTGCGATCCTCCCGAGACCGGCGCCTTGGGCAGGGTCGAATCGCCCAGCTTTACGTCGATCAGCGCAACATCGACGCCCATCGCTTCGGCTGCCGTCTGCTGCATGAGCGTGTACATGCCGGTTCCGATGTCCTGGGTGCCGGAGCCGACGTAGACGCGGCCATTGGGCAGCAGGCGTATCACCGCATTTGCCGAGGAGCGATTGGCCGGGTAGGTGGCCGTGGCCATGCCGTAGCCGATGAGCTCGTTGCCTTCGCTCCTCTGACCGGGCGTGGTATTGCGTTTTGTCCAGCCGAAACGGTCGGCAGCCTGCGTGTAGCATTCGCGCAGGTGTTTGGAGCTCCAGGGTTTATCCGCGCTTTGGTCGCGCTCGGCGTAGTTCACCAGACGCACCTGCACGGGATCCATCTTGAGCTTTTCGGCGAGCTCATCCATGGCGATCTCGAGCACGGCGGTACCGCTCGACTCACCCGGGGCGCGCATAAAGGTCGGGACACCGACGTTCATCTCGACCAGTTTCAGGCTGGTCTCGTTGGAGCCGCTCTGGTAGAGCACCCGGCTGGGACCGACGGTCTCCTCGATAAAGTCCTCCATGACCGAGGTGTGAATGATCGCGTCGTGCTTGATGGCGGTGATCTTTCCGTCAGGGTTGGCGGCGATCTTGATCATGTTGACGGTGGTAGGCCGCGCGCCTACGGGGCCAAACATCTGCTCGCGGCCCAGCACCAGCTTTACGGGCCGCTGCGTGATCTTTGCCGCCATGGCCGCGAGAATCACATGCGACCAGGTCGATCCCTTGGAGCCAAACCCGCCGCCCACGACGGGACTCATCACGTGCACATCATCCTGCGCGATGTTCAGAATGCGGGCCAGCGACATCTTGTCGCCGGTGATGTACTGGGTGGAGTCATACACCGTGAGTTTTTCGCCCTCCCACCAGGCAATGGTCGCGTGCGGCTCCATGGGATTGTGGTTCTGCACGGGCGTGATATAGGTCTCTTCCACCTTGATCGCCGCGCCGGAGAGCGCCTGCTCCGGGTCGCCGCGCTTTTCGGTGTTCGGATCGCGGCTGCGGCTTTTGGGATAGCGCGCCTCGTTCAAGCGGCCCATGAAGTCGAGCTTGGCCGGTTGGGTCGCGTACCTGATGTCGAGCATGCGTGCCGCGGCCATGGCTTCAGTAAGCGATTCGGCGATGACCACGGCAATTGGCTGGCCGTTGTAGTCGACGCTGGTGTCCTGAAGTACGGTGAGGCTGCGCTTGGCCGGCGGCTGGGGCTTGCCGACCGGCAGCTTGGGTGCATTGAACGGGGTGAAGACGGCGATGACCCCGGGCGCCCTTTCGGCAACTTTTTGATCGATGGAGACCAGGGTGCCGCTGGGAATCGTCGACTGCACCATGTAGGCGTAGGCCAGGTTCTTGCGCGGAAAGGGTTCGGTAAACTCGGCGGCGTACTTCGCCTGGCCGGTGACCTTGGACAGGCCTTCGTAGCGGTGAGCCGGTTGGGGTAACGAGGGCGGTTTTTGCTGGGTTCCTGAATCCTCTTGCATTTAGGCCTGTACTCCTTTGGCTGCCTGGTTCAGGGCGCGCACCACGCACTGCTTCGCCAGTTCTACCTTGAACGCGTTGTACTTGTAGCCCTTGGCGCCGGCCAGGGCGAGCGTGGCCGCGCGTTTGAAGGTCTCATTATTGGCCGGTTTGCCGATCAGGGCGTGCTCGGCCTCGGGCGAGTGCCAGGGCTTGTGGGCCACCCCGCCGAGCGTCAGACCGGCGGATTTGATCGTGTCGCCTTCGAGCTCCAGCCCAGCCGCCACAGAGACCAGCGCGAAGGCGTAGGACTGGCGATCGCGGGCCTTCAGGTACCAGGAGTTTTTCGCGAACTTTGCCGTGCTCTGCGGTAAGGTAACGCCGATGATCAGCTCCTCCGGACGCAGATTGGTGTCCAGGGCCGGGTCATTGCCGGGCAGACGATGGAACTCGCGAACTGGCAATGATCTCTTGCCTTTAGGTCCCTGCAGTTCAACCTGCGCATCAAGGGAATACAAGGCGACGGACATATCCGATGGATTGGTTGCGATGCAGGTGTGGGCTGAGGTTGGCCCCTGATCGGTCTGGCCGAGAATCGCATGAATCCGGTTGATGCCGACGACCGCGCCGCAGCCGCTGCCCGGTTTGCGCTTATTGCAGGCCGGAAAGGCGGTATCGGTGAAGTAGTAGCAGCGGGTGCGCTGCATCAGGTTGCCGCCTGTGGTCGCCATATTGCGCAGCTGCGGGCTGGCGCCGGAGAGCAGAGCAAACGACAGCAGCGGATAGTTTGCGACGATGCCCGGGTGATTGGCTAGATCGGAGTTGCGGACCGAGGCCCCGATCTTTGCGCCTTCCGCACCGGCCTCAATTTTGTCGAGACCGATGTGGTTTACGTCGATTAGCGCGGTGGGCAGCTCGACGCCATCCTTCATCAGATCAACGAGATTGGAACCGCCGCCGAGATACTTGGCGCCGTGTGTCGCACCGGCATGGATAGCGGCCTCTGGCGAGTCGGCGCGCTGGTAGGAAAAGGGGATCAAGCCGCACCTCCGCTGGTGGCGACCGCGCGCACGGCAGCCACTATGTTGGGGTAAGCGCCGCAGCGGCAGATGTTGCCGCTCATGCGCTCACGAATCTCCTCGTCGGTGAGGCTTGGGTTGGAGGTCTTGCCAGTCTCCCAGCTCACCTGCGACAGCTCGCCCTTCTTGCTTTCCGTCAGCAAAGCCGCCGCCGAGCAGATCTGGCCGGGGGTGCAGTAGCCGCACTGGTAGCCGTCATGCTCGAGAAACGCGGCCTGCACGGGGTGGAGGTCCTCCGGGGTGCCAAGGCCTTCGATCGTGGTGATCTCGTAGCCCTGCGCGGCCACGGCCAGCGTCAGGCAGGAGTTCACGCGGCGGCCGTCGAGCAGCACCGTGCAGGCGCCGCACTGGCCGTGATCGCAGCCCTTTTTGCTGCCGGTCAGGTCCAAATTCTCGCGCAGCAGATCCAGCAGGGAGGTGCGGGTGTCCACGCTCATCCGCCGCATCTGCTTGTTGATGGAAAGACTGATCGGGAGTGTCTGCTGCCCCTGCGCCGCGCGCTGGGCTTGCGCGGCAGGCGAAAGCCCGGCGGCCAGACCCGCGGAAAGCACGCCGGAGGCGGCCAGGAACTCGCGACGCGTGAACTGGAGCTCGGCTTCCGCTTCCGCGGGCGACTCCGGAGTTTCAAGATCCGCTATTTCTATATCGGGCACTTCAGAACAAGGACTCAAGGCTGCCTCTCAGGTATTGTTGGAGGAAAGGTTATAACCAGGCGAAGGAACGCGGCGACAGGGAAGAAGACGCTCTCTGGACAGCGTTTGGATGCCCCTTACGGCGGTACGATGCACACCCGACTTCGAGGTCGGCAAAACCGTAGTGCAAGCTGGTTGTAAGTGTTGAAAGTCGATTCCGGGAGGAACGCTTGGGTTTGAATCCACTTCGCAGTATCACTGTTTGTTGGCTCTGCGCCGCTGTCAGCGCGGGTGCACTTACGGCTCAAGATCAGCGGCAACGCCAGGACCGCGAGCCGGGAGCCACGGCGCGGCAGGGCGCCGAGCCCGAGCAGAACAAAGAGAACACCCTGCCTGTGCCGCCGGAGACGAAGTCCACGACGCAGCACGTGTGGACGGCGGGTGGGCACAACCTCCATTACACCGCGACGGCCGGCAACCTGCTGGTGCAGAACGAGGAGGAGAAGCCGATCGGCAGCCTGTTTTATGTGGCGTATACGCAGGACGATGTGCCCGCGAACACGCGCCCCATCACTTTTTTGTACAACGGCGGCCCGGGATCGGCGACGATCTGGCTGCACATGGGCTCGCTCGGTCCGGTGCGCGTGATCACGGCGAGCCCGGAGGCGACCGGACCGGCGCCGTTCGGGGTGGTCCCGAACGAGTACAGCCTGCTGGACAAGTCGGACCTCGTGTTTATCGATGCGCCGCTGACGGGGTTTTCGCGCGCGGTGGGCAAGGGAACGGCGAAGGACTTTGCCGGGACCGATCAGGACATCCACGCGTTTGAAAGATTCATCGTCCGCTACATCACGTTGAATGGGCGTTGGAACTCACCCAAGTTTCTCTTTGGCGAGAGCTATGGCACAACGCGCTCGGCGGGTCTGGTGGCCGCGCTGAACAACGACGGCATCGAGTTCAACGGCGTGACGCTGCTGAGCTCGATCTTGAACTATGCGGTGCGCAGCCCCGGGTACGACACCGAGGCCGTGGGGTATCTCCCAACCTATGCGGCCATTGCGTACTTCCACAAAAAGGTGCCGCAAAACGGAACCATGGCCGAGTGGGTGCAAAAGGCGCGCGCGTTCGCCCGCGGACCCTACCTGTCCGCATTGCAGCAGGGAAGCCAGTTACCCGCTGCCGAGATGGATAGCATCGCGGGGCAGGTGGCCGCGTTCACCGGGCTCAGCGTGGGGTATGTAAAGGAAAGCAACCTGCGCATCTCGCCTACGCGCTTCCGTAAGGAACTGCTACGCGGTGATGGCGAGATTCTGGGCAGATATGACGCCCGTTTTGAGGGTTTTGATGTCGATTCTGCTGGCGAAAATCCGGGCTATGATCCTTCCGACACCGGCATCAGCGGCGTGTATGTGGGCGCGTTCCATAGCTACGTGCAGACTGAGCTGAAGTATATGAGTTCCGAAAACTATAACCTTCAGGGGCCCGGCATCAACCAGAACTGGGACTTCAAACACCGCCCCTCGGGCGTGCCTCCGGGCGGCTACGGCCGCGGCGAGCAGACCATGCCGGACACGGCGGTCGATCTCGCCGATGCCATGCGCAAGAATCCGCACCTGAAGGTATTTTCGGCCAACGGGTACTTCGATATGGCGACGCCGTTCTTCGCGACGGAGTTCGACCTGGCGCACATGATGCTGCCGCCGGCGCTGAAGGGCAACGTGCAGTTCGGCTACTATCCTGCCGGGCACATGGTGTACCTGAACGTGGAGGCTCTGAAGATGCTACATGCGGACATGGATCGCTTCTACGACGGGGCTACAGCGCATTAGGTAGTGTCTGTGTCAATCTGTTCTTGCTTTTCGGAGGGATGTCCGGGCTTCAGCCCGGATTCATCGCGGAGAAGAACGGGGCTTCAGCCCCGGGATTTGTGCCGGCATCGGAGAGAACCCTGGGCTAAAAGCCCATCCTTTGGCCATCCTTTTTCGTGGGGCTGAAGCCCCACGCTCCCTCCCACCCCTTCAACAAGATGCACCTCGATGCACCTCGTACGGCGATTTTGATTCGTCAGACACTATCTAGGGCCGTCCGGAAGCGTTGGTTCACGGGGCCGTAACACGGTAGAATGGGATGTTGCGGTCCCGGTGCAGATGATCCTGCACAGGAAACATCAGGCCGCGCGCGAAAGAGGAAGCCTGGATGGCGAAGCGCCGTGGAAATCCCAACTGGGGCAAGCCGGAGCCGATCGGCCCGGTTGTCCCGACCATCACCTCGTTTGAGCAGATCGTGAAGGAGTACAAGCTCACGCCCGATCAGTACATCCGCTCCACGCGATTGCGCGAGTGGGCGCGCCGGAACAAGAACTCGAAGTACATCCCCGAAGCGCTGCTAGAGGCCTGGGGCTTTGAGATCGAGTCCACGCTGTAGGGCAGGGATTAGGGCTTGCATTCTTCTCTCGACATAGTCCCTGTTCCCTGTTCCCTAATCCCTGTACTCTGTTCCCATGGAACGCAAAAGCGGTTTTGCCACCATTGACGAAGCGGTCGCGGAGCTGCAGGCCGGGCGGCTGATCGTCGTCGTCGACGACGAGGATCGCGAGAACGAGGGCGATTTGATGGCCGCGGCCGAGTTCTGCACGCCGGAGGCCATCAACTTCATGGCCCGGTTCGGCCGCGGTCTAATTTGTCTTACCCTCACCGAGGACCGCGCCGATTTTCTGCGCCTCGCGCCCATGGTGCAGGACAATAGCTCGCGCTTCGGCACTGCGTTTACAGAGTCGATCGAAGCGCGTGAAGGCGTGACGACCGGCATCTCCGCCGCCGATCGCGCGCGCACGATTCAGGTGGCGATCCAACCCGGATCGGGACCCAATGACCTTGCCCGCCCGGGGCATATCTTCCCGCTGCGCGCCCGCAAGGGGGGCGTTCTTGTGCGCGCCGGGCAGACCGAGGCCTCGGTGGACCTCGCCCGCATCGCCGGGCTGATTCCGGCGGGGGTGATCTGCGAGATCATGAACGAGGACGGCACCATGGCTCGCGTGCCCGACCTTCTAGCGTTTTGCGAGATCCATGGCCTAAAAATGGTCACCACGGCGGACCTGATCCGCTACCGCATGCAGAATGAGCGGTACATTCACCGCGCATCCGAGGGTCTGCTGCCGACACCCTTCGGCGAGTTCCGCACCGTGCAGTATGACAGTGAGGTTGAGGCCGGGCAGTCGCATTTTGCCTTGGTTATGGGCAATATGCAGCAGGCCGCGGCAGCAGGTGAGCCTGTGCTGGTGCGGATGCAGACGCATTGTCTCTCCGGCAGTGTCTTCGGTTCGGCTCTCTGCGACTGCCAGACCACCATCGAAACCTCTCTGCGGGCGATCGCGGAGGCGGGGCGGGGCGCGCTGATCTATCTGCACCACGCCCAGCGCGGATTTGGGCTCGATCGCAGCACCGAGCCGAAACGGATGGTCTTTCACCGCACCGGCGGCCGCGAGCGCGGGGCCGATCCGGAGCAGCGAATCCTGCGTGAGGTCGGCCTGGGCGGTCAGATTTTATCGGACCTCGGCATCTGCCGCATCCGGCTGCTGACCAATCACGCAACCCATGTGCCGGCGCTGCAGGGCTTCGGCATTGAGATCGTGGAACGTGTGCCAGTCAGCAGCGCGCAGACACAGCGTTAGCTGGTGAGGCGCCCTGTGCCGGCGGCTACTGCTGCACCACCATGCCTAGAGTTACGGAGGAGCTGGCCTGCACTCCGCTAGTGGAGCTTGCAGTGACGATGTATTGGTAGGTGCCGGGCGGCGTAATGTTTTGCCCGCTGCTCCCAACGGCCCCGCAGCCGCTGCTGAAAAGAAAGCCCGCGGCGGCTAGAAGAAGGAAGGGAAGCGCGCAAAGCCTCTGCAGGCCCGAGCCTCGCTTTCGGAGCAGGGGAAGCGAGAGCGGCGCAAGCAGGAGTATGCCGATCGGGGAGAGCCAGCCGCTGCGAATGCCGCCGATGGTGGTAATGGTCGCGGTGGCGCCCTGTGCGGAGCCGCTCAACATGAGCTGCGAACCGAGCAGCGAACAGGCGCCGTAGGGAGCAGCCGCGACGGGCGTGCAGGTGAGCGCGACCGGACCCGTGTAGCCGGCCTGTGGGGTCACGGTGAGCGCATAGGTTGCCGGTGAGCCGATGCCCACGGTGGCTGTCCAGGCGTTGCCGCCGGCCACGGTCAAAACAAAGCTCCCAGACTGCGTTCCACTGCCGCCCTGGGTGCCGTTGCCGGTCAGCGGGATCGTCATCGGGCCGGCGGGGCCGGAGCTCGTGACCAGCAGGCTTGCGCTGCGTGTGCCGGTCGCGGAAGGTTTGAAGGTCACCTGCAGCGTGCACCCCGCGAAAGGGGAGAGCGTCGTCGCTGTGCAGGGTGCCGTGATGCTGAAGTCGCCGGCGTTGGCGCCGCTGATCGAAGCCGCGAGGCCACTCAGCAAGCCGGAGCCGCTGTTCACCAGGTTGAAGATCCTGTTGGCGGAGGCGTTCACCCCCACACTGCCAAAATCCAGTGCCCCGGGGCTGATCTGCAGCTTGGAAGCGACGGCGGCACCGGTCAGGATTACGGTGAGGGGCGCCTCCGTCGCATCGGTGGCGACGCTCAGGGTGCCGCTGCGCGTACCAGTCGCGGTGGGAGCGAACGTGACGGCTATGCTGCAGCTTTGACCGCCGGGCAGTGGTGCGCCCGGTGCGGGGCAGGTGCCGGGATCGACCGCGTAATCTCCTGTTGTGCTTAGCTGCCCGAAGGTGATCGGCAAAGACGCTGTATTGGTCACGTTCACCATGCCCTGTGTGCTTCCGCCGAGGCTTACCGTGCCAAAGTCCAGGGACAGCGGGTTCAGCGTCAGCGGCGCGGCGGAAGAGCTGCCCAACAGGCTGATAAACTCCAGCGCGGCCGAGGCGTTGGACTGGATCTCCAGCGTACCTGCACGCAGAGCCGTGGTGATGCTGTCCCCGGGGGTAAACGCGACGTTGATGGAACAGGAGGCGCCTGGATTGAGTGTGGAGCAGTTTGTGGTCGCCACATAATCCGAGGGCGCCAGTACGCCGCTGATCGCAAGGGTAGTGGAACCGCTGTTCAACAGCGTGAGCGTCTGCGCCGGCGAGGTGTCGCCGACCTGGGTGTTGGCAAAGGTCAGCGAGCCCTGGGAGAGGGTGTAGCTTGCAAGAGACGTGTCAGCTGCCGGGGTGCTGGAGGTGAGCGGCACGGCTGAACCCTGGAGTTCGACCGCGTCGGGACTGGACGCGGCATCGCTTTCGATGAGCAGAGTCTCCGCATCCGCCCGCGGCACCAGCGAGGTGGCTGCCGTGGAAAGCTCATAAGTGGGCGCATAGGTGAGGCTGACCGGGCAGTCGGCTCCCGGAGCCAGGGTTTGCCCGCAGGAGCTGGAGGCGAAAAATGGCGGTGAGCTCATGATGCGGCGCACCGTAAGCGGACCGGAGCCGGTATTCGTCAAGGTGAGGATTTGCCCCGCGCTTCCCCCAGAGCTGACCTCCCCGAAGTTCACGGGAGCGTTCGGAAACGGCTGGCCTGAGATCGTGAGCGAGCCGGAAGCCGTTCCGTAGCCGAGCAAATACCCGAGCGCCTGGGACGTGATGCCGTCCGCGGAGATGGCCGTTGCAAGAAGGGTGCCGGTGAGTGCGCCGCCGGTTTCGGGCAGAAAACCGACGGTAAAGGTGCAGCTGGCGCCCGCGGCGAGCGTCGTGCACGTGAACGGCGCGGCCAGCGGGAACTGTTGCGGTGTGCTGAGAGTAACGGATTGGGCCGAATCCGATGTGTTGCGGAGCGTGAACTCCCGCATGAGACCGAGGCTGCCCGAGGGCTGGGCGCCAAAATTCGACTCGGCGGGCAGGAGCAGCAGGCCTGACTCGGTGCTTGTGTAGTTTCCCGAAAGTGGGACGGTGTAATTTACCGGTGAGCTTCCGCCGTTGTTCGCGGTGGAAATGGGGATTGTCAGTATGCCCGCCGCATAGCTGTCACCCGGGGTGAACATGACGGTCAAGCTGCAACTGGCGCCGGGAGCGAGCACCGTGCAGGATCCGCGGGTAGTGAAGCTCGGGTCCGAAGAGCTGATTGAGCCTACTATGAGCGCCGTGGCGCCGGTGTTCTGCAGCGTCAGGATCTGTTGCGTACCCGCCGCGTCGGGTGCGTCGCTGAAGTTAATCGCGGTCGGAATAAGACCGAGGCCCGAGCTCGCGACGGCGCTGCCGGTCAGCGTAGCCGTCGCGGTTCCGGCGGCGGTCGTTATTGTGAGCGTGCCGGTGCGCTGGCCCAGGGCGGTGGGAACCAAGCTGAGCTCGATAAAGCAGGAGCCTGTTGAGGCGAGTGAGCCGGTGCAGGATGCCCCGCCGGTCGTGTTTGGCACGACTTGAAAGTCGCCGGTTGCCGCGATGCCTTGTACGGTCGCCCCAACGGTCGGCGTGAGCAGGTTGGCCAGCGTCAAGGTTTGCGGAGCGGAGGAGCTCCCCAGCGGTACGGTGCCAAAATCCTGGCTTGCGGGAGAAAGCACAAGCCCCTGCACAGGCACACCGGTGCCCGTGAGGGCGAGTGGGTAGGGATTGCCTCCGGGCACGGACGTCAAGGAAAGGGTTGCGCCCGCCGGGCCGACGGTTTGTGGAATAAACACAACGCCTAGCCAGCAATTCGCGCACGGTCCGCTTGCGGCCGGGGCAAAGGCCGAGGCGGGAAGTGCGCCATGGCCTGTGCCATTGTCTTCTACGAGAGCGACGCCGAAGGCCGAGCCGGTGACGGATGCCGTGAGACTCGGGAGAGAGGTCTGAACCCTATACCAAGCGAAGGCGGGCTCGCCGACGGGAGTTTGACCAAGCATCACTGTGCCGTTGCTAACGGCGATAAGCCCGGTTCCTGTGCCGGAGACGGGAACGGTCATCGGAGCAAAGCCCGGGCCGGAGGCGATGCTCAGGGCGCCTTCGCGAGTACCCGGCTGCGAGGGCGCAAACTGGAGGCCCAGAACACAGCTCGCGCCGGCGTTGAGCGTCGTGCCGCAGCTGCTTGTAAGCAGGAAATCGCCTGTAAGGGTCGCGGAGAGTGGAAGCGTACTTGAACCCGTATTGCTGACCGTGAAGACGGCTGTTTCCGAGGAGATCCCGCTGACGGCAACGGGGCTGCTGAAACGGAACGATGCTGGCGAGAGGGACAAGCCCGGGTTGGCCGGTTCACCTGCCAGCGCAGACGATTGGGTCTGTCCTGTGATCAGGACGATTAGGCCTTCATCCAGCGTGAGCGTTGTGCTGTCCGTGCTGGGACTCGTCGGCTGCGCGTAATGAAGTGTGAGCTGGCAGACGCTGGCGGGCTCCAGGGTAGAAGGGCAGGCATCTGTTACGGAAAAGGGTGAATCACCGGGCAGCGATACGGGCGTGTGCGCGACAGATGTACCGGAACTGTTGGACAGGTACAGGTATCGCGGCAGCTGCGGGGTAGATCCTGTCAGTTGCACCCCGAAGTCAACTTCGGGGGCAGAGACGCTGAGGTCGGCCGCTTGCGTGATGCCGGTAACCGCTACATCGCGCGGTCCAATCTTCCAGAAAGCCGCAACGAGACCGTCGTTGCCGGCGGAGCTTGAGGCCGAGAGCTCGAGGGTGACGGTACATGTGCCGTTGGCCGCGAGGGTGTGTGCGTGCGCGGTCCCCGGGCAGGTGCTGCCGCTTTCGGTGAGCGTGTAGGGCGGCGTGGCGGGTCCTCCGTCGCCGGCAGAGATGAAGCTCTGCGCCGTGCTGGTCAGGTTGGTGACCGTCACGGTGCGGGTAGGGGGAGAGTTTGAGGCGGTGACGGTGCCGAAGTCGAGTTCGGCTGTGCTCAGGGCCAGTGCGTCGGGAGAGGCATGGGTGGCTGGCAGGGGAACCGTGAACGGGTTTGCGTTCGCAGCCAAGACGGTAATGCCGCCCGGCCCGGAGCCGCTGAGCGCGAGGGTGCATTGGGCTCCGGGGAGCAGCGAACTCCCGCAATCGGACGCGGAGTTGTAGCCACTCGCGGTCACGGCCAGATTCATGGCCGCAATCGAGCTCGCATTGCGGAGAATCAGGTTGGGCAGGTCATCCACGGAAAGATTGAAGGCTGCCGCCGCAGCTGCCATGGAGACCGTTGTGAGCAAGCCGGCGCTGCCGCTGCAGTCGCTCAGCCCGGTGCACGAGGGCGGCAGCAGGTCGCCGGGCGCATTCGGCAAAGCCGGCGTCGAAGCGGTGAGCGGAATGTCGAAGCGCTGCGTGGCGGCCAGGGGTGCACTCGCCGTTGCGCTGAACGTTCCGGGCAGCGCCGCGACGGTGCCATTCGCTGTGATCGCAGGCGCGCCTACGCTGCTGGTGAGGCTGGCATAGCTTGCATTGTTGATGGGCAGACCGCCGGCGCGGAAGCTCTGGTCGATGGAGCCGGTTTGCGCTACATGCAGGAGAAAACTGTCGCCGAACTCCGAGAATGGCGTTGCGGCGCCCGGAAACAACGGCGTGGCGAGCGAGCCGGATACCCAGGCGGTTCCGTTCGGGCCGGCGGTGACGAAGCTCCGCGAGCCCGGCACGAGCAGCACCGATTCGGGTACGCTGCCGTCGTCCTCGCTGATGCGCAGCAGGGTTTGATACGGTGTGTTGGCCACCGGCGCGGCGACCGTGGCTACCGGAAACTGCCCGAGGGAGACGTTTCCGCTGAGCAGGAGCGTGTCCGTTGCCGCGTCGGACGCCATGCTCGTCACGCCCGCGCCTGCAATGAAGGTGGAGAAAACGATTCCATCGCCCGCCGGGGTGAGCTTTGTCAGGAACCCCGAGATGGAGCCGAGTATCGAAGGCTGCAGCGCGGCGGCGGTGGGGAATCCAGCGGCGGAGGTCTCGCCCGCAATGTAGGCACTGTCGTTAGCGTCCGTGGCGATGGCGGTGGGCAGGGTATCGCCTCCGGAGCCTGTCAGGTAGGTCGCATAGCGCAGGGCCGTGCCATCGGAGCTGAAGCACTCGACGAAGCCGGCGTTCAGTGCGTTGCCCAGCGGAGCCGGCTGCAGCGCGCCGCGGGTGACGGGCAGGGAACTGTTGTACGTGCCACCCGCGACGAAGACCGCATCGCCGCTAGCCGCAACCGCTGTGATTGCGGTCTTGCTCGCCCCCAGAAAGGTGAGGAAGACGAGGTTCAGATTCGGGTCGAATTTAGCGAGAAACGAGTTTGTCGATGCATCCGCTGCGTTGGGAAATAGAGCTCCCGCGGTGCCAGCGAGTGCTCCGCTGGTGGAGGTCCCCGCGACGTAAATGTCCCCGTTCGGATCGAGCGCCATGGCCACGCCCGCATCGCCGGCCGCACCCTCCCGCACCTCTCCCGTTACGTTCGTGGCCGAGGCATCGGTCTTGAGCAGACGAAGGCCGTCGCCCCCATCGTAGAGCAGGATGAGGCTGCCGTCCGCCGCATAGCGCGCCGCTTTAAAGCTGCCTGTGCCATTGGAATTTCGCAGCCCCGCGAGCGTCATCGCCGAGCCAGTGCCCGTCGTCTGCGCAGCTGCGAGACAGGCTGGCGACAGGGCAGAGATCAGCAGACACAACAGCGCGGGAAGGCTCTTCAACAGGGCACATGGCTGCGGCACAGCTCCGGGTGCAGCCCGACCGTAGTACCAACCGAAGGTGACTCAAGCCGTGTTCAGGGCGCGACGGAACCCCAGGCTGGAGCGGAGAACGTCTGTTGCTGGAACGACGTTTTCAGCTTAGCCGTGATGCGGCGCAAACGCGCTCACACTTTGGTCGCAGGGGTGAGCAGAGAATCGAGCTTCGCGTGGTGCATGGCGCGCTCGAAGTCCGCGTGATCGGTGTACTGGATCGCCTGCATGCCCGCTTTGCGAGCGGCTTCGATGTTATCGGCGCGGTCGTCGATGAAGAGCACCCGTGCGGGGTCGACACCGAGACCCTCGGCGGCATGGCAGTAGATCGCCAGGTCGGGTTTGGCGGTGCCGAGCCGGTGCGAAAACGTGAGGTGATCGAAGCCGCGGAGCCAGGCGAAGCGCGCCCGCACGCCGGCCTCCATGGCATCGCCCAGATTGGACAGGATTCCGGTGCGAACACCTGCCGCCTGCAGCGCGGCGGCCCAGTCGATCATCGGTTGATTGGGTTGTGTCCAGAGCTCGTTATCGGCTGCAATGAGCGCCCCCAGTGTGTTGTCGTCGAGAGGCTTTCCCACCCCCTCCGCAACGGCGTGCCAATAACGTTCTCCGTTCAGCGCACCGCGATCGTAGTCATGCCGCGGGCGCCAGTAGGCCGCTTGAAAAGCCTGCTCCCCGGCCCCCAGAAGCGACTTCATGCGCTCCCACGCGGGTGGATGCGCAGGACCGGTCAGCACGAGGCCGTAATCGAAGAGCACGGCCTCCACAGGGAAGGAGGAAACGGGGGTGGGCATCTTCGGCCATCATAAGCGAGGGCGCTGCCGAATTCGTCCCTCGGCGGCTTCGCCGTATGCTGAAACCCGATGCAGTTTTCAAGACGCACCGCGTGGGAATCCGGAGAGAACGAGTGGGCGCAGGCGTCGCGGGCCTTGCGCGATGCCGGCCGGGAGCTGATCGACCTCACCGTCTCGAACCCCACGGCTTGTGGGCTCGGCCCGGCTGGGGATGGCGTTTTGCAACCGCTGGCTGACCCGGGTGTGTTGCGCTACTCGCCCGAGGCGCTGGGCATGCGCAGCGCACGAGAGGCGATCGCTGCGTATTACCGCGACGGCAAGGCGGAGATCGCGCCCGAACAGATCTGCCTGACCGCCAGCACCAGCGAGGCCTACAGCTTCCTTTTTCGGCTGCTGTGTGATCCCGGCGATGAGGTGCTGATCGCGCGTCCAAGCTATCCGCTCTTCGATCTGCTGGCGCAGTTGGATGACGTGGTCTTGCGGGAGTATCCGCTGTTGTATGACCCCGGGGCCATATCCTCGGCGCGGGGAGGCTGGTTGCTGGACCTGCACGCGCTGGAGGCGGCAATCACTCCGCGTACGCGCGCTGTCCTCGTCGTGCACCCCAATAATCCAACAGGAAATTATGTCTCCGTAGCCGAGCGTGCAACACTCCAGAGCTTGTGTGCCGCACGGGGATTGGCGCTCATCGTGGATGAGGTATTTCTTGACTACCCGGCGACTGAAGTGGAAGGCAATGCAGCCCACTTCGCCAGCTTTGTGAGCGCGGAGAGCCCCTGCCTCTGCTTCGTTCTGAGCGGGTTGAGCAAGATCTGTGCACTGCCGCAGATGAAGCTCTCGTGGATCGCCGCCTGTGGACCGAAGCCGCTCGTCGGAACAGCCATGGAGCGGATCGAGATTATCGCCGACACATTCCTCTCGGTGAACGCACCCACGCAATTCGCGCTGCCGCACTGGCTCGCAGACCGCCACAGCACACAGGCGCGCATTCGCGAGCGACTGGCCGAAAACCTCACCAGCTTGGACAGGCGGCTTGCCAGTAGCCTCGCAACCCGGTTGAGCTTGGAGGGTGGATGGACTGCGGTGCTTCGCGTTCCCTCGACCGTGGGCGGTGAAGAGTTCGCCATGGCGGCCATGCGCAAGGGAGTTCTGGTGCAGCCGGGGGCATTTTACGGGCTGCCGGCGGGCCGCTGTGTCGTCAGTCTGCTTACGCCGCCGGCGATCTGGAAAAATGGCTTGGATCTGCTGCCCATCGATTCAAGAGATCAAAGTGCGCGTAGAAAAGCAGCAACTCCGAACAGATTCGCTCCCGTTGACTGCGCTCAGGGCGAATGACAGAAAACAGCAGGTTCCCTTCGGGAATGACAGAAAGAAAGGCAACATCGCAGCGTTCAGCAATTGTTTTGTCATCCCGCAGCGCAGCGGAGGGATCTGCTTTTTCTTCGGCGGCTACACTTTCAGAGAATCAGATCCAAAGATCACCCGGCACTTCAGATCAGAAACGGATTCGACTCGCGTTCTTCGCCGACCGTCGTCTCCGCGCCATGGCCGGGAACCACGACCGTAGTGTCGGGCAGGGGCAGAAGGTGCTCGCGAATGCTCGCAATCAGCTTGCGGTGATCGCCGCCGGGCAGGTCCGTGCGTCCCACTGCGCCGGCAAACAGCGTGTCGCCCGCGAGCAACAGCCCCTCCCGCGGCACGTACAGGCAGAGGCTGCCCTGGGTGTGCCCGGGTGTGTGCAGGATCTGCGCGGCGATGTTCCCGATGGGCAAAGCCTCGGCGTGCGCGGGTGAGTGATCCGGCGGCTTCACCTCGGGGACCGGCGATCCAATCCAGCCAGCCTGCACGTCCATGATCGCGACCAGCGGCAGGTCGGCCTGGTTGTATAGAATGGGCGCCCCGGTGGCCTCCTGCAGCGCGAGCGCTCCGGCGATGTGATCGATGTGCGCATGGGTCACCACGATCTGCTGCAGGTGGAGGTTGTGCTTTGCCAATGCGGTAAGAATGCGCGCGATCTCCGCCCCCGGATCGACGGCGGTTGCCATGCCGGAACTCTCGTCACCCAGCACGCTGCAGTTGCACTGCAGAACGCCGACGGGGAAGGTCTCTCGAATCAAGGAAATTTCTTTCTCGACTTTCTCGACAACAAAAGAAAAGCGCAAGCCGAAGCCTGCGCCATCTGTCTTGCCAACCGCCTACTTCTTCGCCGGGGCAGTGATTCCGGAAGGGGTGCCGGAGAGCACGGACTTGCTGCCCGAGGAGCGCGCCAGCGCAATCGTCAGGCCGATCGAAGTCAGCATGAAGAAGATCGCCGACCAGGTCGTGAGCTTGGTCAGCAGGTTGGACGCGCCGCGCGGACCAAAGGCGGTCTGCGATCCCGAGCCGCCGAATGCACCCGCCAGATCCGCCGACTTGCCCTGTTGCAGCAACACGACCCCGACCAGAAACAGGCAAATCAGCACATGGACAACAACCAGCAGGATGAGCATAACGGTAACGAACCTTGGGCCGCAGAGGCGGCAAAATCGGCAAATCGCAGATGGAGGCGTTGGAGGAGATTTGAACCCCTATGGCTTGCGATGCCAGCGCCTCAATCCACCTAGGAGTTTATCACTGCCCAGCGGCGGAACTCCTCCTGCAAAAAGGTTCTGCGCGAGCCGGCCGTGCGGTAACGATGCATGATCAAATCTTTGCAGGATGTCAGCCTGAGCCCGTCAGACATTGAGTTCGAAGCGGCGGAAGGTCGCGCAACGGCCTTGCGGACCTTCCAGCAGGAGACCTATGCGCAAAGCGCGATTCCAGGCGGGCAGCTCCGAAGGATTGTAGGGCTCTCCGGCGTTCTCCCAGGTCTCTCCGTCGACCGAAAAAGAGAACTGCAGGTGGTACTCGTGGACGGCGCTGCTTACCCGCAGATGAAGCCATGGCGCAGCCGGTGCAGGGGCCTTCCAGAGGACCTCCTGGGTGGCGCCTCGCCGTTGCCAGAGGGTGAGGGAAGTACCGGTGCCGTGCGTATCGCCGCGCAGGCCTAAGCCGATTGTATTGAACGGATCGCCCACGATCGCGAGCCCAGCCCAGAGCGCGGCATCCGGCGGCGTCGGCAGCAGGAGAGACACGGAGGCGCTGAAGTGCGCGGCAGCTGGGTTGGGAAGCGCAAGCATGGCCGACTCGACGGGAGCGGCGGCAAGGGGCGACGCAAGCGGGATGCCGAGGGTGAGCTGCCGGTGGCCGACAGTGACCTCCGGACGGGTGTTGACCGGCCATTGCCAAGACGGATCCAGCCGTTCGGATGCGAAATGATCGGCAAAATGAATGCGGGGAGCACGGGCGGGCTCTCCGGGGCCTTTGCCGCCGTTGACCGCTGGCCAGCCGGGACCGCCGTCAGGGGCTGGATCTGGCCAGGTGATCTCGTCCAGGACGGCTTCGCGGCCAACAAAGACGGTGCCGTCCGCTGGATACGCGTGATAGAGCAGGTAATCCCGCGGCGACCGGCCTCCCCCATCGCCGGTGTGGACGGCGGTGCCATGGCCCGGGCAACGCCAGCGGTCGTTGGCCCCGATGAGCGGATTGCCCGGATACTTCTCCCACGGCCCGAGCAGGCGATCGGCTCTGGCGACCCCCTCGGCATATTTGCACTCCTTGCCGCAGCACGAGTTGCCGGCATAAAACATGTAAAAACGCTGCTCGTGGCGAAGAATGTAAGGGCCTTCGACGATGCCCTCCTCCCAGGGTTCGTCGTTGGTGATGAGCTGCGTTTTTTCGCCGGTGAGATACAAAAGATCGTCGCTGAGGCGCTGAGCCCAGATGGGTGTCGGCCGTCCCTGGGAGTTGCCGTCCTCCTTCCAAATCAGAAAAGGTGCGCCATGCTCGTCGCGGGCAAAGCATGGATCGATGGAGCCGTCGTCTTCACAGACGAGCGGACCAAAGTCGGTGTACGGGCCGGCCGGCGCTGGAGCCGTCGCGCGCGCGATGCAAAGCGGGCCGCCGCGTTTCTTGCCGACATACCAAACGAAGAAGTGGCCGGTGACTTCATCGTGCACCAGCTCCGGCGCCCAGAAGGAACCTTCAGCCCAACGGGGCTGCACGGGAAAGATGGAGCCTGCAAGGACCCAGTGGACGAGATCGGCCGAGCGAAACAACGGGAACTGTGGCGACCATTCGCTGGAGGTGCACGAAGCCCAGAATGTGCGCCCCACCCGGATGATGGTGGGATCGGGATGATCGCCCGGAACCACCGGATTCGACCAGCCGCGTGGGTGAATTGAGTCCTGGGATTCAAACGACAGCTTGATCTTGGCGGAACGCACGACCATTCGATGCTCCGTTGCTTTTCCGCGCACCTTGAGGAGATCTCCCCTTGCGAGCGCTGCCGGACCCGCACGTGTGGACGCCCCTGGCGCTTATTGTGGAGGGATGGACGTCAGGGGCGCAGAGCGGGAGTGGATCGAGGCCCAGGCGCGTGAGGCCGGGTTCGATCTGACCGGCCTCGCCGCCGTACCGGATCCGGATAGCGCAAACGCGCGAGCCGAGGCGCAGCGATTTGCCGGCTGGATCGCCTCCGGTGCGGCCGGTGAGATGGACTGGTTGAAGCGTACCGGCGCGGATGGCGGCTTTGTGCGCGGTGATCTGCGGCGATCGATGCCCTGGGCGCGTTCTGTGCTGGTGTGCGCGGTGAACTACAACGCCGATGGCCCGCGCTCCACGGATCCGGCACCCAAAGACGCCGGCTGGATTGCGCGCTATGCCTGGAGCGGGCAGGGAGGCGGCGATATGGCTCCGGGCGAGGTTTCAAGCGAATGTGCTGGAAGCGACTATCACGAAGAACTGTTGCCCAGGCTGCAGTCGGTAGCAAAGCGGCTGCGCGAGCGCTTCGGTGCAGGCTGCGAGACGCGGGCCTACGTCGATACCGGGCCGATCCTCGAGCGTGGCTACGCGGCGCGTGCGGGCGTGGGCTGGATCGGGCGCAACACCTGCGTGCTGAACCAGGGGCAGGGCTCGTGGCTGCTGCTGGGTGTGGTGGTGACCTCGCTGGAACTCGCAGCGGAGGCCTGGCCGGTGGCCGCTGCAGACC
The DNA here is from genome assembly GCA_965276885.1 of Granulicella sp. GTDB lineage: Bacteria > Acidobacteriota > Terriglobia > Terriglobales > Acidobacteriaceae > Granulicella. The sequence continues at coordinate 2,478,675 of OZ255702.1, forward strand.
GCTGCGGCAGCTGCACGCGCTGCATTGACGCCTGTCCAACGGATGCGTTGCATGGCTCGGGACTGGACGGCGAACCACGGCAGATGGACGCCTCGCGCTGCATTGCGTATCTCACGATCGAGAAGAAGGGAAGCATCGATCCGGCGCTGCGCGAGGGGATGGGACGGCAGGTCTTCGGCTGCGACATCTGCCAGGATGTGTGCCCCTGGAACCGCCGCGCGCCGGTGGGTTTATCGGGGATGCTCATCCCGCGAGCGGAGCTGGTAAATCCCTCGCTGGCCTGGCTGGCTTCGCTCGACGGCCCCCGGTTTAATCGCAAATTCCGCGGCTCCCCTCTGGAGCGCACCCGGCGCCGCCGCATCCTGCGCAATGTGGCGATTGCCATGGGCAACAGCGGCGAGGCGCAGTTTCGGCCGCAGCTCACCTTGTGGGGGGCAGACGAAACCGATCCGGTGCTGGCCGAGGCCGCGCAGTGGGGGCTGTCGCGGCTCGCGGCGGTCGCGAATTCTCCACCGGAAGCAAAGGCCCCTGACACAGCTGCACTCGCGGCTAAGTAAACTACGGCCATGGCTGCTGACCCGGGCACGGCGACGGAAGCGAAGATGGAAACTATCGAAACTCCACGTGGAAAAGCTGGTGCTGCGTCTGCTCCCGCGGCGGGAGACGAGGCGGTTTCGCCGACGTTGTTCGCCTCGCTCGCGGATCCGGTTGCGGAGGGCGGCACGTGGCAGCAAATCAAGGCGCTCGCGCATTACATGGCGAAGACCGAGGTGCACACCTATGCCTTCAGCGTGGCCGCCCAGGTCATCCTCTCGCTCTTTCCGTTCATCGTGCTGCTGTTGACGCTGTCGCAGCGCGTCTTCCACTCGACCAAGATGGCGGAGGTTGTCGGCGAGATGATGACGAACTTCCTGCCCAGCAACCAGGTCTTCGTGATGCGCAACATGCGCGCCGTCGCGTTCGGGCACACGCAGGCCAAGGTCTTCTCGTTTGCCATGCTGCTCATCACGGTGACCGGTGTATTTCTTCCGCTGGAGGTTGCGCTGAACAGCGTCTGGGGCGTGACGAAGAATCGCAACTACCTGCATAATCAAGTCGTCAGCATCGGTCTGGCGATCGGCGTCGCGCTTCTGGCGATGGCTTCGGTCGCGCTTTCGGCGGCGCAGCGCACGGTGCTTGGCTGGCTGTTCTTCGGGCATACCAACAACATCGTTTTCAGCCTGATCGCCCGGTTTTTCCTGCAAATTTGCGCGCTCGGCTCCAGCGTCGGCCTGTTCTTTCTCATCTACTGGGGACTGCCCAACCGCAAGGTGCCGGCCCGGGCGGTGCTGCCTACGGCCATTGTCATGGGCGTGCTCTGGACGGCGGCAAAGTACGTCTACATCCTTGCGCTGCCGCACCTGGATTTTTACTCTGTCTACGGTCCATTCTATGTATCCGTCAGCCTGATCATGTGGGCGTTTCTCTCGGGGCTTTTATTGCTGGCCGGGGCCTATGTCTCGGCGACCCGGCAGGGGTTGCGCGAGACGCGCGCGGCGGAGCTGGAGCGGGCGGAAGAGCCGAGCTAATCCAACTCCGTTTCAGCGCGCGTTGAAGGACTTGATCACAAGATCGTTTGGCTGCGGACCCGCGGGCAGCAGTGTGAACAGCGCGGGGCCTCCGGGGCTGTTCATGCGGATCACCGCTACATCCGCGGAGCCGGAGTCGGCCACCAGCAGCAGATGTTCATCGGCGGAGAAGGCCAGGGCATCGGGGTGCGAGCCGGTGCGTACGCTGGCCTCGATCCGCCCATCGTCGATGCTGTAGAGGCTCGCCGAATCCGAGCCGAAATCCGTGATCCAAAGGCTGGAATCATCCTGGCTGACGACCGCGCGCGCCGGCTGCATGACCACTTGATAGGTGCCGCTCACCTCGTTGGTCCAGGTGGAGATCTCCGAGATGCTGTTGCCGCCGAAGTTGGTCGAAAAGACCTCGCCGCCATCGGGCTTCAACGCCAGATGAGTCGGCGTCTTGCCCACATCCAGCAAGGTCAGCAGATGATCCTGTTGCAGGCTCGCGTCCTGCTTGCCGCGCCAGGAGTCCGCCGGAACGCCCAGCCAGACGGCCATGATCTGGTGGGAACCGGAGCAGGCAACGAAGGCCTTGGTCGAGTCCGCCAGGATAGCAATATCGGTTGCGCCGGGACAGCCCGTAAAGGCTTCGCGGAACTTGAGTGGATGCGTGCCGGAATCCTCGACGGAGTAGACGGAGAGGCTGCCGGCCGTCCGATTGCTGACGACCACGGTGCGGTTGTCCGGCGAGACCCGTGCCATGCCCGGAGCCTCACCGGTGGCTGCCGTGCCGGTCTCCCGGCGCTTGTCGAGATCGAGCACGCTCACCGTGTTTGAGCCTGAGTTGGCCACATAGGCTCGTCTGCCGTCAGGCGCGACGCTGATGAAGTAAGGCGTCCGATGCACGCCGATGGTCGCCACGACCTTGTTGGCCTCGGCATCGATCACCGAAACCGAATTGCTGCCCGTGTTTACGGCATAAATTTCGTTGCGTTTTGGGTTTGCGGCCAAGCCGGTGGGCTGGCGGCCAACCTGCAGGGTGCGCTCCTGGCGAAGGTAGACCAGATCCAAGACCGTAACCGTTCCCGCGGTGCCGTTGGAGACATAGGCGAACTCGCGGTAGTTGGCGGGGAAGGTTGGAAAGCGGTCACGATGGCAGCCCGCCAGCGCAAGGACCCCCGAGAACAAGCCGAAGGCCTTCCGGACGGTCGACGATGCGCAGTGCTTACCGGATGGTTGTTTCGATGGACGGGAGATCAGCGACAGCGGGTGCACCTTTGTGAGTGTATGGAACGGGGTAGCAATTGCGGCGAGGAAAGATCACAAATTCGGCGCAACATCCAAGAGAGCCATGTGTCTACTTAAACGGCACGGTGGTACACATAACTGCCGAGCCAGGCATGACTCCTCGGAACAACGGAGCTTGGGTAACTAGGCTCCGTTGCTTTTTTCTTTGCAGCCCGGAACCTGTCATCTCGACCGAAGCGACGGCTTCATCGTCGCGTAATGAAGAGACCCGCGGATCTATGCTGCGGATGCAAGCTCAGGGTTCGCGACTTGTGCGGCGCCAGGCGTTGAACAGCCAGCCGGCGTACCCGAACTGCAGCAGCCAGACCGCGCAGTAGGCGAAGACGAGATGCCGTTGCGCGAGCGTGTGGAAGGGAATCATGCTTACACGGCCTCCGTCAGCGGGATTGTGGCATGGGGGGCGGCTTCCTCGCTGAGGAACGCGAGTGCTTCGGCCGCGGCACGGCGCTGGCGGCGGCGCTCCAGCGCATAACGCCAGCCGAGCAGCAGGGCGCCCCACATCGCCCAGGCGGCGAGGTTCCACAGCACAGCTTGATACATGCTGGGGTCGATTCCGGAGTCGCCACCGCCCGCAAACACCGGCGCCGGGTGCTGGGTGCGCCACCAGCGGATCGACATGAAACAGATCGGGATGTCGATCGCGGCGAAGACTCCCAGCACCGCCGAGACGACCCCGGGCTGGCCTCCGCCGGGCAGTGCGGCGCCGCCGCCAGCAAAGCCACGCACCAGCAGATAGCTCACATACAGCAGCCAAAGCAGCAGATAGGTGGTCAGGCGCGCGTCCCACGTCCACCAGATGCCCCAGGCGGCGCGGCCCCAGAGCATCCCGGTGGCAAGGCCGATGCTCGAATAGAGCACCGTAAGCTCCGCCGAAGCCAAGGCAAACGCATCTGCCGCCAGCGCCTTGGCCGGGCTGCGATTGCGCCAGTACAGGTAGGCGAAGCAGGCCAGACAGTTCAGGTAGGGAAAGACAAAGCTTAAGATGGCATGGGGAAAATGATAGAAAAAGACCCGGTACAGGTTGCCCATCGTGGCTTCGGTCGGGGCCGTCATGGCCTTTTCGAAGCCGATACCGAGCGCCAGGATCGTAAGAACAAACCAGACGACGCCAAGGATCTGGATACCAAAGACTTGGCCGTTACCGCGGGATTTCACCATTTCCGTCACACACGTATTCTACGGTGCGCCGGATGTCTTGACGCGGCGGCATACGCGCTTCGTTCATGAGCCGAAACGGCCTCGATAGCCAACTACACTCTGCTCTATAGCTGGTTCCCTGTTGATATGCAGTGCCAACTCTTGTTTGCCAGCCGGTAGGGATCTGCTTCTTATGAAAGGCAAGGACAATAGCGGAGCACTACGAGATGACCCCGTCTATTCCCAAGCAGCTTGCTTATAGCCATTAGTGAGGCACGACCGTGACGCCCTTGGACGGGATTTTGAAGGGATCCTTGTTGACCTTGCCGTTCAGGCGAATATTGCTGTAGTACGCCGTGCGCTGGTCGCCGGACGGGGTATCGAAGACCTGCTTGAGCGAGAGGTCGCGGGTGGGATCGATCCAGATCGTCACCTGCTTGAAGTTGTTGCGGACGTTGGCATCCTTGCTCACCAGAACGAGCTTTTCCGTCTTCACGGGATGACTATCCTCGGTGAGCGTCTGGGGGCCTCCGTCGGTGATCTCCCAGCCCTGCGCGAGGTCGTGGCCGCTGCCGCCGAAGCCGATGGAGAGATAGCCTTCCAGGCTGGTCTTGCCCGCGCCGGCCTTGAACAGATCCTCCTGCTTCTCGGCGGGGGTATAGACCTGCAATGCGCCGTCGCCGTAGGCGATGATCTTCGACGGCGAGGGGGCCGCGGCGCCGTTGTCGCCCACCTCAAATACGGTCGCGCCAAAGTCCGTTCCGCTACCGGCACGCTCGATGTACATCGAGCCTTTTTGCTTTGACGTGTCCGAGATGCCGGCGACCTTTTCTACAAAATCCCACTCGAAATCGGCCGTTGCGCTGCGGAAGCTCTTGCTGGCGGTGTCCATCTGCGCGAGCACCTGCGTGAGCTGCGGCGAGGGCGCCTGCGCTTCCGTCTGCGTTGCCGCGCAGAGAAGGCCAAGAAGGGGAAGGAGCGCGAGCGTGGATGTGCGGTGCTGCATGGGGATGAAACCTCGTGACGATGGGATTCAGCGGCGGACGGTTACGTCGTAGGCAACGATGCGTTTGCGCGGATCGACGACAGGTTTGACGGTGTCGATCTCCGCGTCGCCGGCGATATTTTTGACGATGCGTTCGATGTGCGCCTGCAACTCTTGCGGCGAGCGAGCGCCGTTGAGATCGTCCGCCCGGATCTCGTACACAAAACGGCGACCGGCCCCGGTGTCCCCGGCGTCGCGGACAAGCACCTCGCTGGAGCGCTGCGGCACCTCCGGGATGGGGCGGTCGTGGAAGTCGATCAGGTGCGGGGAGATGAACAGAAACAGCAGGATCAGCGTCACCATGATGTCGTAGTGAAAGCTGCCGCGTTGATGCGTCCAGAAGACATAACCGCGCAGGGTTCGCATCACAGGGCACGCCCCAGCGCCTGCGGCACGCGCCCTAATGCCTGGCGTTGGATGACCGTTTCGCCACTCATATACGGCACCAGAACCTCCGGTATACGCACAGACCCGTCCGCATCCTGATAGTTTTCGAGGATCGCCACATAGGTGCGGCCGACGGCGAGCGCACTGCCGTTCAGCGTGTGAACAAAAGCTGTTTTCGTCTTAGAAGCTGGTTCGTCTGTCTTTCTATACCGGATGTTGGCTCGCGTGGCCTGGAAACTTTCAAAGTTGGAGCAGGAGCTGATCTCACGATAGGTCCCCTGGCCCGGCAGCCAGACCTCCAGGTCATAGGTTTTGGCCGAGCTGAAGCCCATGTCGCCGGTGCAGAGCAGCATGCGGCGATACGGCAGGCCGAGGCGTTCGAGCACGGTCTCCGCATGGCGCGTGAGCTCCTCGTGCGCGGCGGCGGAGTCTTCCGGGCGGGTAAACTTCACGAGCTCCACTTTCTGAAACTGGTGCTGGCGGATCAGGCCACGCACATCCTTGCCGTAGGATCCGGCCTCGGAGCGGAAGCACGGCGTGTAGGCGCAGAAGGAGAGGGGACCGTCGCTGAGGTCGATGGTCTCATCGCGGAAGAGATTGGTGACGGGGACCTCGGCGGTGGGGATGAGCCAGTGGTCGTTTTCCTGCAGCTGTCCCTCGTAGGGGCCCTTGTCGTCGCAGTGGAAGAGGTCTTGGGCGAATTTGGGTAGCTGGCCGGTGCCGAAGAGCGAACGCGAGTTGACCATGAACGGTGGCTGTACCTCGGCGTAGCCGTGCTCGCGGGTGTGGAGATCGACCATGAAGTTGGCCAGCGCGCGCTCCAGCCGGGCACCCGCGCCGAACTGCACGACAAATCGCGAGCCCGAGATTTTGGCAGCCCGTTGGAAGTCGAGGATCCCGAGGGCTTCGCCGATCTCCCAATGTGGTTTGGGGGAAAAAGAGAAGGAGCGGGGCTCGCCCCAGGTTTTTTGGAGGGCGTTGTCGTGCTCGGATGGGCCGGGGGGCACGTCGTCCTTGGGGAGGTTGGGAAGGCTTTCGAGCAGGGTGCGGAGACGTGTGTCGGCCTCCGTTGCCGCTGCCTCTAGACCTTCGGTGCGGGTTTTCAGGTCGACAATCTGCTGTGTGAGCCCGGCCGTATCGCTGCCTTCGCGCTTCAGTCGGCCGAACTCCGCCGAAAGGGCGTTGCGCTGCGACTTTAGGGTTTCCACCTCGGTGATGGCGGAGCGGCGCTCGCCGTCGAACTGCGCAAAGCTTTCAAGCAGTGCGGGATCTGTGCCGCGTAGACGCAGCTTTTCCACCACCAGCGGGAGGTTTGAGCGGATAAAGCCGAGGTCAAGCATGATCGAGACATTCTATCGTGCGTGGTCGGGTATGTTCGCGGAACGGCGAAAAGCAGGTTCCCTGCGGGAATGACAACAAGAAAGGCAAATGCCGGATCAGAGAGGTCCCAGCTTGGATCAGGGCGAAAAGCAGGTTCCCTGCGGGAATGACAACAAGAAAGACAAAGGCAAAGGCAGCGGTAAGCCCCGGTCTCGTTCAAGCCATAAAATCGACTTGATGAGTGATACGAAGAAGATCGGGCGTGCCCTGCTGTCGGTGACGGACAAGACGGGGCTGGTGGCGTTTGGGCAGGTGTTGGCGGCGGGTGGAGCGGAGCTGATCTCCACCGGCGGGACGGCGAAGGTGCTGCGCGAGGCGGGGCTGCCGGTGCGCGATATCGCCGACCTGACCAGGTTTCCGGAGATGCTGGATGGCCGGGTCAAGACGCTGCACCCCGTGGTGCATGGGGGCCTGCTGCATCGGCGGAGCGATCCGGAGCATGTGGCGGCGGTCAAGGCTCACGGCATCCCGCCGATCGACATGGTGGTGGTGAATCTGTATGCGTTTGAAAAGACGGCCGCGAAACCCGGCGTGGAGCTGCCGGAGCTGATCGAGAACATCGACATCGGCGGTCCGTCGATGCTGCGCTCGGCGGCGAAGAACTTTGAGGACGTGGCCGTGGTCTCGAGCGCGGCGCAGTACGAGGCGCTCACGCAGGAACTCGGCGAGACCGGCGGGCTGAGCGCGGATACCCGCTGGCGGCTGGCGCGCGAGGCCTTTGCGACCACGGCGGCGTATGACGCGGCGATCGCCTCCACGCTGGAGACGCGGCTGGAGGCCCGGGCAGCAGAAAAGCCTGCGGAGGCGCTGCCCGTTTTGCCGAAGACGCTGCGGATCGTCGCGCCGCAAAAGATGGCGCTGCGCTATGGCGAGAATCCTCACCAGGCGGCGGCGCTCTACACCGACGGCTCCCCGCTCGGCATTGCGAATGCGGAGCAGCTGGGGGGCAAGGAGCTCAGCTACAACAATCTCGTCGATCTGGACGCCTGCTGGGCGCTGGTGGGTGAGTTCGACGCAACCGCCGTGGCGATCATCAAGCACACCAATCCCTGCGGCGTGGGGCTGGGGGCGACGGTTGCCGAAGCGTTTACACGAGCGTTGGCGGCCGATCCGGTCTCGGCCTTTGGCGGGGTGATCGGGGTGAACCGTGAGGTCGACGGCGCGGGCGCGGCGGAGATCGCCAAGCTGTTTGTAGAGGCCGTGGTGGCGCCGGGGTTCACCCCGGAGGCGCTGCAGGTCTTCGCCGCTAAGAAGAATTTGCGGCTGCTGCGCATCCAGCCTGCTCCTGTGGGTCGCGTAGTGAAGTCGATCTCCGGCGGATTTCTGGTGCAGAACGAGGATCATGCCCCGGTCACGGCGAAGTCTCTCAAGATCGTCACCGAGCGCAAGCCGACCGCGGCGGAGACCGAAGTGCTGCTGTTCGCCTGGCGGGTGTGCAAGCACGTGAAGTCGAACGCCATTTTGTACGCGCGCCTTGACGGTGGCTTCGGGCAGACGGTGGGCGTCGGCGCGGGGCAGATGAGCAGGGTGGATGCGGCACGCTTCGGTGCGCTGAAGGCGGTGTTGCCGCTGGAGGGTACGGTGGCCGCCAGTGACGCCTTCTTCCCGTTCCCGGACGGGCTGGAAGCGGTGGCCACGGCGGGTGCCACGGCGGTGGTTCAGCCGGGTGGCTCGGTGCGCGATGCCGAGGTGATCGAGGCGGCCAACCGGCTGGGGGTGGCCATGGCGTTTACGGGCATCCGGCACTTCCGGCACGGGTAATGCGCAGCCGTAACACGGGCCGGGGAGGGCCAGTCGCATCCAAACCGTGTAAAGTACCGTCTAAATTGTAGCTGCGCTCTCTGCTGTTTCAGTTTTCAGGACCTCAAGACCCCAGGACCTATCGATGACCCTCCCGATCCGCGCCACCCTGCCGCTGCTTTCCTGTGCATTGCTGCTGGCATCCAGCCCCTCCGGCGCCGCCCAATCGAAGCCGGCAGCTGCGCCGCCCCCGGCCGCCGGGGCAGCGACTCCGGACCACGCCTCGGCGTATTACCACTATGGTCTGGCGAAGATCTACGAGGATCAGGCCGTCTCGAACGGCCGCCAGGACCTTGCCACGCAGGCAATCGAGCAATACAAGCTGGCGCTGACCGCGGATCCGGATTCGGCAATGCTGCAGGATGGTCTGGCGAATCTGTACTTCCGCCTGGGGCGCATCCGCGAGGCCGTCAGCGCCGCCCAGGAACAGATCAATAAACATCCCGACGATGTGGACGCGCATACGCTGCTGGGCCGCGTCTATCTGCGCTCGCTGGACGACCGTCAGGGCCAGGGGCCGCAGTCGCAGGAGATGCTGGCGGCGGCGATCAAGGAGTACGAGACCATCGCGCGGCTCAAGCCCAAGGATCTCGAAACGCATCTGCTGCTTGGTCAGCTGTATGGGTTGAATCATGACACCGTGAAGGCGGGACAGCAGTTTCAGGAGGCGCAGGCGATCGACCCGAACTCCGAGGAGGTTGTGCTGAGCATGGCCCGGCTGTATACGGAGCAGGGCGATCTCCCCAAGGCCGGCAAGACCATCTCGGATGTGCCCGCGGAGGATCGTTCGGCGCGCATGAACTTCGCGCTGGGTGGCATCTATGACCAGCTCAAGGAGCCCAAAAAGGCAGCTGACGCTTATCAGGCGGCGGTCGATCAGGATCCGGACAACGCCGACGCCAAGCGGGCGCTCGCGGGGGCGCTGCAGGCCTCGGGGCAGATGGATGCGGCGGCGAAGATCTATGGGCAGCTGGTGGGGGCTGACCCGCAGGACGCCCAGGCTTTGATCCGCGAGGCGGACATCCAGCGCCAGCAGGGCCATTATGAGCAGGCGCTCGCCACCTTGAAGAAGGCGGAGACGCTGGTCTCCGACAACCTGGAGCTCAGCTATAACGAAGCGCTGGATTACGACGCGCTGGGCCGTCTGGATGACTCCATCCGGACACTGAAGGCGGTGCTGGCCTCGAGCGCCTCGCCAAATGGAACCTACCAGGACGCGGATCGCAGCAACCGGGTGCTGTTTTTGGACCGGCTGGCCATTGTGGACCGCGAGGCCGGCAAATACGACGATGCGGTGGCCGCCTACAAGCAGATGGCCGCTCTGGGCGGTGACGATCAGGCGCGCGGCGAGGAGGGTGAGATCGACGCCTACCGCGATGCGCACCAGTGGACCGCGGCGCTGAACGCGGCGAAGGCGGCAGCCGCGGCGCAGCCGGCGAACCACGATCTGCAGCTCGCGTATGCTCGGCAGTTGGGCGATAACGGGCAGCTTGAGCAGGGCATCAAGCTGGCCGAGGCGCAGTTGAAGGGAACGCCGGACGACCGCGAGGTATTTGTCACCATGGCGGACATGCAGTCCCGCGCGAAGCACTGGAAACAGGCATCCGAGGCGCTCGATAAAGCCGAGGCGCTCGCTACCAAGCCCGAGGACAAGCTGTTCATCTACTACTTCCGCGGCTCAATCGCAGAGCGCGAAAAGCTCTTTGACCAGGCCGACGAGGAGTTCCGCAAAGGTCTCGCCATCGATCCCAACTACGCCGCCATCGAGAACGATTACGGCTATATGCTGGCCCAGCGGGGCGTGAAGCTGGATCAGGCGACCGCCATGCTGCAGAAGGCCGTGCACTACGATCCGCAGAACGGCGCCTACCTGGATTCGCTCGCCTGGGCCTACTTCAAGCAGGGGCAATACGCTATGGCCGAGGATACCGAGCGCAAAGCTGTTCTCCGGCTGCCGAGCGATCCCTCCGTCCTGGCGCACATGGGCGAGATCTACGCGCATAACGGCAAGCTCTCGCTCGCGGTCACGCAGTGGGAGCGGTCTGTAGCGCTGTACGCCACCTCCTTGCCGCCCGAGGCCGAACCGGCGGACGTGAGCAAGACACAGCATGATCTGGAAACGGCACGGGTGCGCCTGGCACACGCCGGAACCGGACCGGGCAAATAGGCGGCTACGCCGTCGAGTGGCACACTGCGAGCGGAAACAGGGCGGCAGCATCTATTCTCCAAGATGATGCACTTCGACCTGCATAGCTGCGGTGTCTTCGGCGCCGAAGAACAGCGGCTCGCCGCGCGTGCCTTTCCCGCGCCCTCAAGCGATGGCCGCTCCCCGTTTGAGCGTGATCGCGACCGCGTGGTTCAGTCGCGCGCCTTTCGCCGCCTTGCGGGCAAGACCCAGGTCTTTACCAGCCGCTCCTCCGATCACTTCCGCAGCCGCCTGACGCACACCATTGAGGTGGCGCAGGTGGCGCGGCATGTGGCCGCCGCTCTTTCACTGAACGCTGATCTGGTGGAAACGCTCGCGCTGGTGCATGACATCGGCCACCCGCCCTTTGGGCACGCTGGGGAACGCGCCCTGGACCGCTGTCTGCAGCGCTACGGCCTCAGCTTCGACCACAACCTCCATGCCTTGCGCATCGTGGAGCGTTTTGAGCAGCGCTACGCCGGCCATCGCGGTCTGAACCTGACCCTCGCCACGCGTGAGGGCATCATCAAGCACTCGCGCGACTATACGGCGGCCGATCATCCCACATTAAGCGAATATCTGCTCGGCGAGAGCCCTCCACTGGAGGCCCAGATCATCGACCTCGCCGACGAGATTGCCTATCTTACCGCGGACCTGGACGATGGCGTCGAATCGGGCTTGCTGGAGGTTCGGCCTATCTGCGAGCACGTCGGCATCCTGCGGCGCAGCTTCGACGCGGTGCGCGCCGCGCATCCGGAGGCCGAAGAAAAGTACGTCTTCCACGACGCGCTGCAGACGATGCAGAAGGAACTCGTGCTTGACCTCATCCGGACCACGGCGGCGAACGTGAACGCGAGCGGCGCCCGCAGCCTCGCGGAAATTCGCGCTTTGGGCCGCCGTTTGGCCGTGTTTTCACCGGAGACGGAGACGGAACGGATCGAGGAGAAAACATATCTCCATGAGGCGCTGTACACCTGTCCGGCGCTGGAACGCGAACACGACAAGGCGGAGACAGTCGTCACGGAGCTGTTCGAGTTCTGGGCAGCTGAGCCCGAAGCGCTCCCCGAGTCCTATTTTGCGGAGATCGAGACCGAGGGCCTGGCGCGCGTTATCGCCGACTACATTGCCGGCATGACCGACAACTTCATCCTGCTGCAGTATGCCGATGTACGCCGCAGGCTGCGTGCCGGAGCAGGGCTCCCCCGCGTAGCGGTTTAACGGCAGCGTAATGTCCTGTCTTCGCGGCTTCGGCTTCGGTGTGCTGAAACATCTTCACCGATCCCCGAAGCTCTGCTTTGACGCCAAGCTCACGCATTGTTAGCCTGAAGGAGCGACGCCGTCGGCCAGTCGCCCGCGTCCCCGTCGTCCAGTGGCCCAGGACACCGCCCTTTCACGGCGGTAACACGGGTTCGAATCCCGTCGGGGACGCCAGAGTTTTTCCAAGCACTTAGTCTAGGAGCTTGTTGAAAAAGGTTCCAGTATTTCGGCGGATTTGAGGGTTATTTCGTCTATGGAGTATGCGTGGAGACGAGCGGTTACAGGGTGGGATGTTCAGCTATGTGACGTTGGAGCAGCGTGTGCCTCAGGATCATCCGCTGCGGGAGATTCGTCGGCTGACGGACGTTGTTTTGCGCTCGTTGAGCGAAGAGTTTGACAGCCTGTATTCGGCTTCGGGGCGGCCTTCGATCGCGCCCGAGTATGTGCTGCGGGCGCTGCTCTTGCAGGCGTTCTATTCAGTGCGTTCGGAACGGCAGCTGGTCGAGCAGCTGGACTACAACCTGCTGTTCCGCTGGTTTGTGGGCCTGGGCATGGACGATGCGGTTTGGAACCACGCGGTGTTTTCGAAAAACCGCGACCGTTTGCTGACCTCGGACGTGGCGCAACAGTTTTTCGCCGCGGTGGTTCAGCAGGCGAAGGGTTTTATGAGCGATGAGCACTTCACTGTCGACGGCACCTTGATTCAAGCGTGGGCGTCGCACAAGAGCTTTCGCATAAAGGACGGCTCGGACGACGACGGCACCAACTTCCACGGGGAGAAGCGGTCGAACAAGACCCATGAATCGACCACCGATCCGGAGGCCCGGCTGTACAAGAAGAGCTACGGCACGGAGTCGAAGCTGGCCTACCTGGGCCATGTGCTGGTGGAGAACCGGAACGGTCTGATCGCCGCCGCGATGGCCACCCAGGCCGATGGCTTTGCCGAGCGCGACGCCGCGCTGCTGATGCTGGCCGACAAGCAGCAGGGCCGCACGCGACGCATCACCGTGGGCGCGGACAAGGCCTACGACGCGGAGGATTTCGTCGTCGCCGCGCGGAGCCTGCATGTCACGCCGCACATCACGAAGAACAACAAGGGCCGCCGCTCCAACATGGACGGGAGGACCACCCGGCACCCCGGCTATGCGATCAGCCTGAGCTGCCGCTGGCTGGTCGAAAAGAGCTTCGGCTGGCTGAAGCAGACCGGGCCGGTGCGCCAGGTGAAGGTGCGCGGTCTGGCCAAGGTGGATTGGACCTTCGTCTTTAGCTGCGCCGCGCACAACCTCCTGCGCCTCCCCAGGCTCATCGCGCAACAAGCCGCGCAGGGCCCCGAGCAGCAGTGCGCCTGAAAACAGGTTGAGTGTTCAAAAACACTCGCCAGCCTCCAATACAAACCAAGCTATCCATCAACAAAAGCTCCCCAGGAGCAAATCTTCAGCAGAACCGCATCGATCAGCAGTTATTTCAACAAGCTCCTAGATCGAAAATGAGAAGCTGCTGGTTCCAGAAGCGCCAGTGCTGGCCAGCTGCTGACCATATTGCGAAAACGATTGCAGATCTGTTTGCAGGGCGGCGTAGGTCTGTTTGGCCGTGCTGAGATTGCCTGACTGCAGCGCCTGACCTAGCTGGCTGACCAGCTGGCTAAGCGAGCTCGTATTCGTCGAGTCACTGTCGCCGCCCTGGTGATGATGGTGGTGACCCTCGGGCTGAGCGCTTTGCGAGGAGGTGCTTTGCTGCAGCGCCTGCGTCCCGTAGTCACTCTGTAGTGTGGAGAAATCCTTTTGCGCGGCGGAGAGGTTTCCCGACTGCAGATCCGACGAGAGTTGGTTGAAGGCCTGGGCGACCGGGTTACTGCTCTGGCTGGACCCCGCGCTGCTGCTGCCCTGTGCGAGATCCCCCTGCAAGGTGGCGAAGTCCGGCTGCGCGGCGGAAAGACTGCCGGAGTTGATGTCCTGGCCGAGCTTCTGGAGCTGCTGCTGAAGCTGTTGCAGGATGGTTTGGCTGCTGTAGCCGGCAATGCCCCTAGTGATTCCCGCCACTGACATGGTGATCCTCCGGGCTGTGGAGAGTGCTCCAGAGCCGGTTAAGTTGTTTATCGACATGTTGCGCAAAGACTTTAGGAGGATCTTCGCCTTGTTTTGAAACATAAGTCCCCGTTGTACGGAATTGAAACAAGCAAACCATAGGCCAAACTTCTTTTCATCGGCAAAATCTGGCCGAACGATTACGAACGACCTGTTTTGCTGCAGAAAACTTACTTTTTGCGAGGGGAGGCGAGGCGGAGAGACCCTATGGACCGTGGGCGAGGCATGAAGGGATGCTCATTTTTCTCATCGAGTGTTCATCTGCGGCATGAGTTCAGGGAGCGCCTTGTTGCAAAAGGAAACTACACCGCGTGAGCAGGTGTGGCGTGATGTTTCCCATGAAGCGGAATAAAGCTGATTCCTGGAAGCTGTGCAACAGCGTAAAAAGCAGATTCCTCCGCTCCGCTACGGGAGGACAAATCACAGGCTAAGAAGGGCAAAGGCGAACAGCAGATTCCCTCCCGTTCGGCTGCGCTCAGTGCGAATGACAAAAGCAACCTAAAGACAAGTTCCTGCGAGAACGGCAGGAAAGAACACCGCTGTGCATGACAGCAGGTATTCGCGCTAGTAGCTGTACCGCGGGTAGGCGGGCTTGTGGGGTTCGGGGTTCGGGTGCCGGGCCAGCTCTTCGAGGGCGACGGCGACGGCTTTTTCGAGCTGTGGGTCGTGCCCATCCGCTACGGCTTTGGGGTCCTGATCGATGACGACATCCGGATCGACCCCGTGGTTTTCCACGTCCCACTTGCCTTCGGGGGAGAAGAACGCGACGGAGGGTGAGGTGACGTTGCCGCCGTCCATCAGGACAGGGATCTGCCCGATGCCGACCAGGCCGCCCCAGGTGCGTTTGCCCACCAGGGTGCCGACCTGGTTGTGTTTAAAGAGCCAGGGCATGGCGTCGCCGCCGGAGCCGGAGTACTCGTTGGCGATCATGACCTTGGGGCCGTAGATGGCGTCGTTAGGGGTGTGCTCGATGGCGCCGTAGCGCGGAGCCCAGTAGGCCTCCAGTTTGCGGCCGAGCACCTCGACGATGTAGTCCGCGATCTGGCCGCCGGCGTTGAAGCGCTCGTCGATGACCGCACCCTGTTTGTCCGTTTGGGCGAAGAAGTAGCGGTTGAAGTTGGTGAAGCCGCCGGCGGCTGTATCGGGCAGATATACATAGGCGAGCTTGCCGCCGGAGAGTTGGTCGACCTTGCGCTGGTTGGCGTCGATCCAGTCGGTGTTGCGCAGCGCGGCCTCGCTGGCGATGGGAACGACGACCACGTCCCGCGGGCGTTCGCCGTTGGGGCCGGCGAGGTGCAGCGTGACGGCGTGGCCGGCGGTACCTTCGAGCGGCTGCTGAATGTCCGTGGCCGCGGTAACGGGTTCGTTGTCGATGGCGAGGATGCAATCGCCTGTCGCCACATCGAGGCCAGGCTGCGCGAGCGGCGGGTGCAGCTGTGGGCTCCAGCTGCCGCCGGTGTAGATCTTGGCGAGGCAGTAGTGGCCGTTGTGGATGGCGAAATCGGCGCCGAGCAGACCGCCGGGTATACGGGGCGCCTCGGGGATGGCGCCGCCCGAGCCGCGCAGGTGGCCGACGGAGAAGGCGCTGAGCATCTCCTGGAAGATGTAGTTGAGGTCGGCCCGCGAGGCAATGGAGCCGACGTAGGGGGCGTACTCGCGTTCCAGAGCTTCGGTGTTCGCGCCGTGGAAATGGGCGTCGTAGAAGAAGGCACGTTCTACACGCCAGACCTCGTGGTACATCTGGGCCCACTCGGCCTTGGGATCGACGTGCACCTCGACCTGCGCGAAGGAGACCGCGCCTTCACCGGGCTTTACGGGCGCATGGGCGGGCACGATGACCATGTGCGGTGCGCTGTGGTGCGGGGCGCCTTCAGCTTCGGCTGCGTCGTCCTCGGGTGCGAGGGTGAGCAGCATTTTTTCACCGTCGGCCGAGAGCCCGAAGTCGACGATGTGCTCTCCAAGTTTTTCGGTTTTGCGGCTTTCCAGCACCCAGCGGCTGAGTGTGTCTCCGTGACCGCCGCCGAAACGGCCGGTGGCCTCGGCTTCGAGGAAATAAATCGTGCCGGGTTTGCCGGCCTGCAGATCATGGTAGAAGCGCGGCGGCAGCGGCAGAGGCGCGATGCGGCGAGCGATGGCGTCGGTGGGCATGCCGGCGAGGTCGATCCCGGTGGATTTGGGCGGTGTGGCGGGGTGCGGCTGCGCCGGGTGCTTCTCTTCGTCCGACTTCACCTCTCCGGCTTCGCCGGCGGGCGTGTTGTCGGCCTTCTCGGCGGCTTTCGATTTGGCCTCCGCCGGCGTCTTTTCGTCATCGGTCTCGGGCGCCACGGGGGAGGCGGTTTTGGCGGTCAGCGTTAACGCGTAGATCGAGTCTGTCGGCTGGTACACGTCGCTCGACATGTCCAATCCGGCCTCGGTCGCGCCTTGATTGTTGCTGGCGAGGAAGTAGAGAAACTTGCCGTTGCGATCGAAGGCCGGCGAGTGCGCATCGGCCATGTCGTTGGTGAGCTGGGTGGAGCTGCCCTTGTCAATGGAGTAGAGGTAAAGCGCGTGAAGGTGGTTCGGCATGGAGTGCGGATACACGAGCCACTTCGAATCCGGCGACCAGGCCATCTCGCTCGTGGAGCTGGAAAAGCCGCCAAAGACGTTGGGCTCGCCGACGTCGGAGAGCTTGCCGCTGGTCACGTCGAGCACATAGAAGCGCAGCCGGTTGTCGTGGAAGGCGATGTGCTTTGAATCCGGCGACCACAGCGGATCGAAGTAAAACGCGGGCTGCGGTGCGAGGGCGAACTTCTTCACCGGCGTTTCGCCGGCCTGCGAGGCAATGTGCAGCGAATACAAGCCGGGCTTGCCGTCAGGGCCGGGCGCGTCGGAAAAGTACGCCACCGATTGACCGTCCGGGGACCACGCGGGCTCACGCTCCATCGCGCCGGGGGAGTTGGTGAGGTTGCGCACTGGGCCATGCTTGGCCGGAACGGTGAGGATTTCACCGTGGGCCTCGACCGCCACGCGCACGGCGGAGGGTGAAAGGGAGTAGTGTTCGATCTCGGCGGCGACGTTCTTCAGGCGTGGGCGCACCTCGGGCAGATCGGCGGTTACATCCACGGGAATCTCGTGCGGTTTTGCTCCGGCCTTCGGCTCCAGGACATACAAGGCGCCGAGCTGATCGAAGACAAGTTCGTGGCCATCGGTAGCGAGCGAATGGATGTCCGTGCCGGTGTTGTGGAATATCTCCGTTACCTGTTTGCCAGCGGAATCGTAGCGGAAGATGCCGATGTGTCCCTTGCGGCCGGAAAGAAAGAAGATGTCGCCGCCTATGTAGACGGGGGAGAAGTCGGAGCTCTGCTCGTGAGGGATCTCAACGGAATCAAGGCCGGGCAGGCTGGTGATGCGGATGGTGCCGGCGCGTCCGCCATGATAGTTGCCCCAGGCGGTGTAGTTGGTGAAATCGAATCCAAAGGCAGGCGGCAGGGGAGCGTAGGCGATGTGCGAGCCATCAGCGGAGTAGGCGCCGGCATAGGCCATGGGCAGGGGAAGCGCTGTTGCCATGCCACCGGCAGCGGGGATGGTGAAGAGCTGCGTGTAGCGGCTGTTGGCGGCGCGGTTGGAGCGGAACAGGATGCTCCTGCCGTCGGGCGTCCAGGCAACGGCGAAGTCCGGCGCGGGGTGATAGGTGATGCGCCTGGGAATGCCGCCGGTTACGGGGATCGTGTACACGTCGGTGTTGCCGTCGTATTCGCCGGTGAAGGCGAGGGTCTGGCCGTCAGGCGAGAAGACGGGCTGGCTCTCGATGCCGACGCCGGCGGTGAGCCGGGTGGCGCGGCCGCCGTCGCGCGCCACGACCCAAAGGTCGCCGGCATAGCCGAAGGCGATCAGGCTGGTGCTCAGGGCAGGCCGTTGCAGGATGCTGGGATGCTCCGGCGGGGACGCGGCGGAGGCGCTGGCTGGAACGGCAAACGGCAACAGGACAACGGCAAAAGCAGCGGCGGCCAAGAGCTTGCGCATAAGCGTGAGGTTCCCCGGAGATCTTTAGTTTTGACACATGGTACATGCTCGCTTTGCGCGCTTGCCGCTGTCTGGTTGTGTACGCGGGAAGCGGAGGTCTGGGGAGCGAAGCTGTTAGCCTCGTTGCGCGGCAAAGATGGGCACGGGAGCGGAAGGGCACTTAGCATCGAACGAATGCAGCGAATAGCGTGCCAGGAGGTGGCGAGCGTGAAGGGTATGGGCGTGAAGGATATGGGGAAGATGGCTGCGATTGCGGCGGTGGTGTGCCTGCTTATCGGAGGCTGGGTGGCGAGCGGCCAATCCGTGAGCGCCGTGCCCAAGCTGGACCTGAACCGCTATGTCGGGGTGTGGTATGAGATTGCGCGCCTGCCTGTGAAAGCCGAAAGGAAATGCGCGGACAACGGCATGCTGCTATACGCGCTCGGCGACAAGGCCGGCACGTTTCAGCTGGGCACGTCCTGCCAGCTGAAAAATGGCAGCGCCCAGGATCTAAACCAGACAGGCAAGTTGGACAAAAACGGCGATGGGGAGCTGAAGCTGAGTTACTTTTACTTTTTTTCAAAGAAGTACTGGGTGCTCGCCCTGGGGTCATCGTATGAATGGGCGCTGGTGGGCACACCGAACCACAAATCGCTTTGGGTGCTTTCGCGCACCGCTGTGCTCGCCCCGGAGGTGCTGACGGGGATTGAGGCGAAGGCGACTGCCGAGGGTTATCCGACGGCCAAGCTGGCGGTGATGCCGCAGGCGGGTGCGGATACCCGGTCGGTGCTGACGACAAACGGCGCGAAGTGAGTTGGTACCATGCCGACCCGGCATGGCCCATCTTCTAGATGGGGTCATCTTGGCCGAATCCAGCCTATATGCCAACACTGAACGATGTAGCCAACCGGAGCGAAAAGCAGGTCCTTCGCTGCGTTCAGGATGACAATTTCATGAGAGTGATCAGGGTGATGCGATTTCGTGAAGTGAACGGCGATGTACCACAAGAGCGCGGCATCTCACCGGGAGACCAAGGGGAATAACCCTGAAAGAAGGTACCGCGGGATGAGTGAATCGGGCGAAAACGACGCGCAGCATCCTCGTCCCCTGATGAGACGCGCTGCATGGAAGACTTTGAACGGCGAATGGGACTTCTGCAATGGCCGGACGCAGGTCTTCGACTCCCCCGCGGGGGTGGCGTGGGAGGGCAAGATCCAAGTGCCGTTCAGCCCCGAAACAGAGGCCAGCGGCGTGCATGATACGGGCTTTTATACCGCCGTCTGGTATCGCCGCAGCTGGGACCAGCCAAGTTTGGCGGCGGGGCAACGACTTTTATTGCATTTCGAAGCCGTGGACTGGCGGGCGACCGTGTGGGTAAACGGGAAGCTGGTGTGCTCGCATGAGGGTGGGTATACCCCCTTTGCCGCCGACATCACCGATGCGCTTGTTGCGGGGCCGGCGCAGGAGGTCGTCGTGTGCGCGGAGGACGATGCCGGAGACCTGGCCAAGCCGCGCGGAAAACAGGACTGGAAGGTGCAGCCGCACTCAATCTGGTATCCGCGAACGACCGGAATCTGGCAGACCGTGTGGCTGGAGACAGTACCCGCGGCGCGCATTCACTCTCTCCAGTGGACAAGCAGTCTGGACCGCTGGGAGATCGGCATCGAGGCGATGATCCTCGGTGAGGGTTCACAGGCTGGGGATTCGCCGAGCCCCAATCAGCGCGAGACCGGAAAGAACATGTGGCTTTCGGTTCGCCTATCCGCTGGCGATCAACTGATTGCGGAGGACACCTATACCGTTATCTCCGGGGAGGTACACCGGCGCATAGCGTTGTCCGATCCCGGCATAGACGACTTCCGCAACACACTGCTTTGGTCGCCTGCGTCCCCGACACTCATCGAAGCAGAGCTAGAGCTGCGAACGCGGGACGGACGTGTACTGGATGCGATGTACAGCTACACGGCCTTGCGCTCGCTGGCGGTTCAGGGAGACCGTTTCGTGCTGAACGGTCGCCCTTTGAACGTGCGGTTCGTGCTGGATCAGGGCTATTGGCCTGAGACCGGCCTCACGGCTCCGGATGACGACGCCTTTCGCAAGGACATCGAGCTGGTGAAGGCCATGGGGTTCAACGGTGTGCGGAAACACCAGAAGATCGAAGGGGCGCGCTTTTTATACTGGGCCGATCGCCTTGGCCTGCTGGTGTGGGAGGAGATGCCGAGTGCCTACCGCTACACCAACCGCTCGATCCAGCGGCTCACGCGCGAGTGGATGGAGGTGCTGGAGCGCGATCGCAGTCATCCCTGCATCATCGCCTGGGTGCCGTTTAACGAGAGCTGGGGCGTGCCCGATCTTCCGGACAGCCCCGAGCAGCGGCACTACGTGCAAGCGCTGTATCACCTGACCAAGGCGTTGGATTCAAGCCGGCCCGTGATCGGCAACGACGGTTGGGAGAGTGTGGCGACCGATATTATCGGCATCCACGACTACGAAGGCGATCCGGCACGCATCCGCGCGCGCTACGGCATGGAAGACATCGAAGCCAAGCTGCTGCGGCGGGAGCGTCCCGGTGGACGTTTGCTGACGCTGGCTGGAAAGGATGCCGAGTGTTACCAACCCATCATGCTGACGGAGTTCGGGGGCATCGCCTTCGGGGGACTGGAAGGCAGCTGGGGTTATTCACGTTCGGAGAGCTCGGAGCAGTTCATCGAGCGTTATCGTGCGCTGCTGCAGAGCGTGCGGAACCTGCCCTCACTGGCTGGTTTCTGCTACACCCAGTTCACGGATACATACCAGGAGGTGAATGGTCTTCTCACCATGGATCGAACCCCCAAGGCGCCCATCCAAGCAATCGCGCAGGCTACCTCCGGATCGCTTCCGGACTTCGACCCCCAGGTGGAGACCGCGTGGAAAGATGAACTGATGCGGCGTTAACGAGCGGGACCAAAAGATTGTGGCGCGGCTGCAGTTCTCAAAAGCGAAAAGCGGCATGAAGCATAACAGTACGATTCGCCGCACTGGTGCTGAGAAAGCTGTTTGCGGTGGCGATGGAACGGCCGAAGAAGGGTGAGTTCAGCACGCCGATCGGTGAAGCCGGACTTACGGTGTTTGTAAGATTCTGGACCTCCACCGAGAGCACCAGCGCATAGCGGGGATCGGGTAACGGGGCCGGTTTACCCGGTACGGGCGGCGGGGCGGGGCCATCGACAGGCTCTGCAATCCGCGGACCGAATTTCATCGTCTTCGATGCCTGTAGCTGCAGTGAGACGAAACGCGGTGCATGCCCATAATTCATAGGCACAAGGGCTTCTCCCGGCTGCGGAACGAGGTCGAAGTTGCCAAAGGCCGTGCGCACCACATTCGCTGGATCGGACGCTGCCGTGGCAAAGGACGGGCGGTCGTTGTATTGCGTGTCTCCGTTGTTGTCCTGGCCCGTGGTGATGTTGAACGGCCTCCCTCCGCGCGCGGCGAGAAAGGCGCCCACATGGAAGCCCCACTTCACATCCGCATCCACGCCGGTGAAGACAGACTGGTGCCGGTCCGATTGGCTGCGACCGTAGTCCTGGTGGATGTCATAGCTGTTGGAGGTGAACGTCTCCGGTCCGGAGGTGTCGGAGTTCATGTGTTGCACGATGAAAAAACCCCATGCCTGAATTTTCTTCGTGATGTTGATCTGCGGGTTGGTGAAGAAGAAGTTGCCGAGACTTTCGCCGCCGGACGTGAACTCGTACCTATCGCCGGCGGCCGCGCCCAAGGGCTGCGTTCCGTTGGCCTGCGGCGCGTTGGCGTTGCGTGAAACCCACTGGTGAATGCCACGATCCAGGAGATAGTTCGCCGTGACCGTACCATATCTGCCGAGGCTGAACTCTGCGCTGCCGCCGGCGTTGAAGTCATACTCCGAGCGAAGGTTTGGGCTCACGCGGTAGGTGGTTGCGGCCGTCGCCGTTCCCAGAGAAAAGCCGGGCTGGCCGAGCTCCGACTGCAGCTGCGCGGCGCTGGTGGCAAAGAACTGCGGGTTCTTCACGGTATAGGTCTTCTGGAAGGCGAGGCTGCCCTGACGCACAGCCGTCATCAGATCCGTAATGGCGAAGCGGTCATAAAAGATCGCCACGCCGGAGCGAAGCACAACCAACGGAGGCTTCTTGTCGGTCCCGTGAATCGACCATGCCACGCCGAGATGCGGCGATGGATCGGAGTGATCCGGGATCGCTGATTGCGACTCGAAGCGGAAGCCCAGATCCGCAGTTACATTCTTGCGCAGCTTCCATTCATCCTCGGCCCACAGGCCAAGGTCACCCGTGATGACGGAGAAGTTGGATTGGCCCACGGTCAACTGGAATTGTGAAGCGCTCGGCGTCCCCGCCATCGACGCCTGGTAGCTGGCCAGATCGGTGAAGGTGAAGACGCCGTTGTAGCTGGCCGTGGACAGGTTGGCATCACGATACAGGCGGTAGCGCACGCCGGCGCGAAGGAAGTGGTTCTTGTGTTCGTAGGTCCCGTTCTCCTGAAACTCAAGGTGGTCCTGGTTGTCATGCAGTGTCTGCAGCGGGCTTCCGCCGTCGCTCACCGTGCCTTCCACCAGGATGGATGGCGCCGTGCTTACGGGGTCCTGCGCCGTGCGCGTGCGCACCCACTCAAATTTCGAGTCCAGCTCAATATGCGAGCCGATGATCTGCGTATTCCCGAGCTGCAATGTCTGCGTGTTGAGCGCGCTGGCATAGCCCTCGGAGGGCAAAACAAACTGCGACAAACCGGCGTTGGTCTGCGCGATGCGATCGAACTCGTAGCGGCCGGTGAAGGTGTTGTTGGTTGACCACTGGCGGTCGATGCGCGCGCTGTAGCTCTGCGTGGTCTGCGGATCGGGCACTGCTTCGGAAAGAGAGACACGGTTGGCGGCGCTGTTGACCGTCCGTGCGTTGATGATCGCGTTGTTCTGCTGGTCGTAGTAGTCGGCACTCAGGAAAAATGAGGTCTTCTTATCGATAGGGCCGCTCAGGTCTCCGCGGGTATGCAGGCGGTAGTAGCCGGGCTCGGTCTGCTGCAGAAACGGGTTCTGTGAGTTGAGGCTCGAAGGATCTCCAAACACGTCGAAGCTGCCGTGGATCTTTCCCGTACCCGGCTTCGTGAAGATCTCCAGCCTGCCGAAGCCGAGCTGGTCGTACTCAGCGGAAAAGGGGTTCTGGTTGATTTTTATGGCACGAATCGCACCCTTGGGCGGGAACTGGCCGCCCGAAAAACCATCGACGTAGATCTGGGCCGGGTGCTGTCCATCGCCTCCGGCCATGGCCTGCAGCTGTTGCTGAAAGGTGGCGTCATCGTCGGAAAGATTGGCGAGTTTGCTGCCGCTTAGTTCAACCGCGCTCGCATTGGCATCCTCCGCGATGCTCAGCTGGCCACTATCCCCGTTGACCTCGACAACGCTCTGCGCCGTGCCGATAACCAGCTTGGCTTGGATGTTGATCGCTTCGGAGCCGGCATGGACCTGCGTCAAGTAGGGATCGAAGCCGCCGGCCGTGATTACGAGATCATAGACTCCGGCGGGCACGGCGATGGAGAACCTGCCGTCCGTATCGCCCGTTGCCTGGCGCGTGGTCGAGGGGTCCGCGGGCCGGTCTGCCGGCCTGATCTGCACCGCCGCCGAGGCAACGCGCGCCCCGGATGGGTCAGTCACCGCACCTGTAATCGTCACCATCTTCTGCGCGGAGGCCACGCGTCCGGAACCGAAGAGCCCGGCCAGAAGAAGACCCAAAAGTACAGACCAGCAAATGCGCATGACCTTGCCTGAGAGGAAGTAAAGCCCGGGAACGAGGGATAGACTGGCGTTCTTCTTAAACGTCACCGCAGAATCAACCGTGAGTCACCGTTATCGTCATGCGAACAGCAAATTCCCTTTGGGAATGACAAAAAGAAAGGCGAAGGCGACAGCAGATTCCGTTCGGGAATGACAACCAAAAAGCCAGTGCGAACAGCATGTCTTGCACACCGGATCAATGCAATTCAGCGGCGGTTGTCGGTGGCGGGCTCGGGGTGGATCAGGACGCGGGAGACGTTGGGGTGCTGCAGGCGGAATGCGCTTTCGAGATCGGTGATCACCTCGTGCACGCGTGCCATCGGAAGATCGTCGGGCAGGGTGCAGTGGCAGTTCACCTGTACGGTAAAGGCGGCGCCGGAGTGGCCGCGGGTGACGGTGATCTCGTGCACGTCGAGGATCTCGGGAAAGGTTCCGGCGGTCTCGCGCAGCTGCGATTCGAGGTTGGCGGCCGTGCCTACGGCGGCGCCAGTGGCGATGGTGACGGGCTCGCTTTCGATGTGGGTGAGCAGGGTTGCGATCCCGGGGACCTCGCGGCGAATGGCGCCTTCGAGGCCGGTGACGAGCTCGTGCGCCTCGCGCAGGGGCATGGTCTCGGGAACCTCGAGGTGCTGCTCCACGGCGAGTCCGCCGCCGCGATCCTGCACGCTGACGTCGTGGACGGAGAGATTGGCCTGGGCGGCCACCGCGCGGATGCGCTCGAAGACGCTTTCGCCGAGGCTGGCGCGGGGGACGGTGTGAATGACGACATCGGCGCCGGGCAGCTGCTTTTGCACGGCCTCGGTGGCCGCGGAGGTGACCTGTTCGGCACGCTGGAAGGTGAGATTGCGGGGCAGGCTGAGGGTCAGATCGACGAAGTAGTTCGAGCCGGAGCGACGCACGCGCACACGTTCCGCATGCAGCGCGTCGGGGATGGACTCGATCTCGCGGATGAGGTCTTCGCGCTGCTGGGCGCGGACCTCCGGGGGCGTTGCGTCCAGAAGCGAATCCAGTGTGCCGCGGGCAAGCCGGACGGTGACGTACAGGATCACTACGGTGACGAGCAGAGCCGCGATGGGATCGGCCAGCTCAAGGCCGCTGATGCCGAAGCGCTCACCGGCATAGCTGGCGGCGAGGCCGAGAAAGACCGCGGCTGCAGACCAGATATCCGTGCCGAAGTGGACCGCGTCGGCCTCCAGAGCCTCGCTGCGCTGCTCGCGGGCGACCCGCTTCAGGTTGCGTGAGCGGGTGAGGTCCACGGCGATCGAGAGCAGGAGAACGAGAAAGGGCCAGATGGAGAAATGGAGGGCAAGATGGCGGCGGTGGAGAATGCGTTCCGCGGCCTCCCACGCGACCCAGATGGCAGAGCCCAGCATGAGCAGAATTTCGACGCCGGCGGAGATGCTCTCGAGCTTGCCGTGGCCGTAGTTGTGCTCGGCGTCGGCGGGCAGATCGGAGACGCCGACGGTGAACAGCGTGATCGCGGCCGCGACCAGGTCGATGCCCGAGTGGGCGGCCTCACCGAGCATGCCGAGCGAGCCGGTAAGCAGGCCGGTGAGCAGCTTGAGCAGCGTGATGCCGAAGGCCGCCAGGACGGAGCTGAGAGCTGCCGAACGCTTGGCGTCGCTGCGCTGTACATGCTCAGGCGTGCGGGTCGCGGTCATTGCGCTTTGAGGATACATGGGGGCTTCGAGACCTGCGATCGACAGCAGATTCGCTTCGGGAATGACAACGAAAAATGCAAAGGCGAGAAGCAGGTCCTTCGCGGTGCTCAGGATGACAAGGTTTAGGGTTGTGACGATGCAGAGTGGCGCCGCAGGTTAGGGCTTGTAACCGCGATAGAGACCCGCGGCCTGGAAGAGGTAGCCTTCCCAGGTGTTTTCGATTAAACCTGCGTCGGTCATCATCCTGAGCATTTGGGGCGGACGCGGAAAGCGCTCGACGGAGGCGGGCAGATAGCGGTACGCGGCACGGTCGCCGGAGAGGATGCCGCCGATCACCGGGAGAATGCGGTGGAAGTAGAGGTTATAGAACGCGCCGTTGAGGCCGCTGGGCTGGTTGCACTCAAGGATGCCAATCTCCCCGCCGGGGCGGAGGACGCGGGCAATCTCACGCAGGCCTTCGGCGTAGTTGGACAGGTTGCGGAAGCCGAAAGCGGCGGTGACCAGATCGAAGCTCGCGTCGGCGAAGGGCAGGTGCATGGCGTCGCCCTCCATCCAGCGAGCATTGGCGACGGCGTATTTTGCGCGGGCGCGATCGAGCATCCCGGCAGAGAAGTCCAGACCGGTTATAGGCTCAGCGCTGGCAGGGCGAAGCGCAAGCAGGGCGTTCGTCATGTCGCCCGTGCCGCAGCAGGTGTCGAGAATCTTCGCGTCTGGGCGAGCGAGGACAGGACGAAAGCGGCGGGCGGCCTCCCGCCACCACCAGCGGTCGAGGCCGAAGGAGAGCAGGTGGTTGAGGCGGTCGTAGGAGGGGGCGATGGAGTCGAACAGCGAGCGGACCTGCTCCGCCGCGGCGGCTTCGGAGGCCTCGGCGGAGGGACGCGCGCCGGGGTTGATGGCCGGTTGTGTGCTGGGTTCTGTGCTGATAAAGGGGCTCATGCCTTGGGCGGTGCTTTCGCTGCGGCCACGATGCGTTCGGCGGCGCGCAGGAGCTCGGCTTCGGGGACGTCGTGCACAACGGTGGCATCGCCGATGCCGACGGGGAGCACGAAGGAGCGCACGCCGCCCCGATTCTTCTTGTCTTTGGCGGTGAGAGCAACCAGTTCGGCGGGATCAGCGGAGAAGGGCTGCGGCGGACCGTAGGCACGGATGACCTCGGCCATGCGCTGCGCGTCGGCTTCCGTGACGGTGCCACGATGCTGGGCGATGTCGAGTGCGGCGAGGGTGCCCCAGGCGACGGCTTCGCCGTGGAGAAGCTGCGTATAGTTCGTGGCGGCCTCGATGGCGTGGCCGAGTGTGTGGCCGAGGTTGAGGATCATGCGCAGACTGCCTTCGCGCTCGTCGGCGGCTACCACCTCAGCCTTCATGCGCACGCTTTCGGCGACCACGTGAAGCAAAGCCTCCGGATCGCCGCTCAGGACGTCCTTGCGGCGGGTATCGAGAAAATCGAAGAGGGCACGATCACGGATAATGCCGGCTTTGACTGACTCCTGCAGACCGGCGCGGAGCTCTCTCGCGGGCAGCGTGGAAAGCGTGTCGATGTCGGCGTAGACGGCGAGCGGATGATGAAAGGCGCCGATGAGATTTTTGCCCGCGCGGAGGTTGGCTCCGGTCTTGCCGCCGACGGAGCTGTCGATTTGAGCCAGCGAGGTGGTGGGGACCTGCACGTAGCCGATGCCGCGCATGTAGATGGCGGCGAGAAAGCCGGTGAGATCGCCGATCACACCGCCGCCGAGGGCGATGAGGATCGAGTCGCGGTCAGCGCCGAGGGCGGCCAGCTGCTCTGCGAGATTTTCAATGCTGCCCAGGCGCTTGTGCTGCTCGCCAGCGGGAAGATACAGCACTTCGGGGCGGTGTTGGAAGCCGTTGAGCAGGGGCTCGGCCCAGAGCTTCGCGAGCTCGGGCGAGGTGATTACGAACGGGCGGATTTTCCCGGCGTGTAGGCAGCCCCCGAGCTGTGCGTCGAGGCGGTCGGCGATGCCCGGCAGCAGCGCGGCGCCGATTTCGACGTCGTACCGCGCGGAGGGTGTGCGCACGGGCGCAGTGATGCTGGTAAGTTGGGTGCCGGCCATGGGCATACGTTGAGGATACTCCGCCGGGGCTGGATCGCATGGCTTTGGCTGCGGCGAGAGAACAGCAGATTCCCTGCGGGAATGACAGAAAGAAAGGCAAATGCAATCGCATGTTTCTTCGCGGATTGACCGAAGGAAGGGGTCTTGCGTCAGCTGCTTTGACCGGAAGGGGAGTGCTTTCTGGGAAGGAGGAGCGACAGCGTGATCGTCACGCCGAGCAGAACGACGATGACCGCGAGCGATACCAGAGGGCCTACCGTGATCCAGTGCTCGCAGAGCATCTTGAGCGCGGCGAAGGCGAGCACGGCGGCCAGGCCGAAGTGCAGGAAGCGCAGCTTGCTGAGCGTGGCGGCCAGCAGCACATACAGCGAGCGCAGCCCCATGACCGCCATGATGTTCGAGGTGTAGGCCAGAAACGGGGTGCGCGTGATGCTGAGCACGGCGGGAATGGAATCCAGCGCGAAGACTACATCGGTCAGCTCCACCGCGACGAGCGCGAGCAGCAGAACGGTGGGCAGCAGGTGGCCGTTCTCACGCGCGACGAAGCTTTGCTGGCTCGCGCTGACGGGTGAAACGCGGGTGAGCCAGGCGATCCAGCGGGGCGGCTTTTGCGAGTCTTCGGTGCTCTCCGGGAAGAGGAGGCGGATCGCGGCAATGAGGAGAACGGCGCCGAGGAGGTAGTTGACCCAGGCGAAGCGCTCCAGCAGTTGCAGGCCGCCGGCGATGAAGGCTCCGCGCAGCACGATGGCCCCGGCGACGCCCCAGAAGAGCACCTTCTGCTGCCTGCCTTCGGGAATCTGGAAGATGCGGAAAAGCAGAAGAAAGACGAAGAGGTTATCGACCGAGAGGGCTTCTTCGAGAGCGTAGCCGGCGAGGTATTGCGTGGCCGCCACGCCGCGATAGGCGTGGAAGATACAGGCTGCTAACGCAAGCGAGGCGGAGACCCAGAGGGCTGTCGCGAGGAGGGCGCGGCGGTGCGGCGAGCGCACACGGTGGGCCATCAGCCACTCGAGGCCGAGCAGAAGAATGAGGCCTGCGTGGAAGCCGAGCCAGTAGGTGAGAGTGTTCATCTAGGGGTTAGCGATGGGGGAGAGATGGTAAAGCAGATTCCCTTCGGGAATGACAACCAGAAAAGCCAAGGCCAAAGCAACGACAAAAGCAAAAGCGGATTCCCTTCGGGAACGACAATAAAAGCCCTCGGCAAGCCCATAGCCCATAGCCCTGGACACTCGATACTGGATACTGGACGCCGGGCCCCGGCCTCAGTGCTTGTCGATGAGGCGGATGAGCGCGAGGAAGAGGTCGGCGGAGACCTGCAGGCTTTGTGGGCTGAGCTTGTCGAGCGTGTCGCCTTCGGTGTGGTGGTAGGCCTCGCGGTTTTCGGGTGGGCCGTACTCGTAGTCGATGATGTCGAGCACGGGGACGCCGCGTTTCTGAAATGGAAGATGATCGTCTTCGATCGGTTGCGACTGGCGGAAGAGGTATTTGGAGTCGCCGGTCTCGCGGCCGGCCTGGGCGAGCAGATCTTCGAGCCAGGGCGTGGAGTTGCCCTCGCGGTCGATGTTGAGCTCCTTCCAGCCGATCATATCGGCAAGCAGAAAGGCCTTGATGTGCGCGAGGGTGCCGTCGCCGGACCACTTAGCGGCGAGGTGGCGGCTGCCGTAGAGGGAGTCGGCGTCAGACCAGTTGCCGCTGACGGACTCTTCGCCATCCGTGAAGAGCAGCCACACGCTGTAGCCCTGCGGCGGATGCTCGCGGAGATACTGGCCGAGCGCGATGAGCAGAGCGGAGGTGCAGGCGCCGTCGTTGGCGCCGACGAAGTTCATGTCGCGCAGGTTGTAATTGGTCTCGTAATGTGAGGCGAGCGCGATGATGCCGTCGCGCTTGCCGGGAAACTTGACGATCAGGTTGCGCATCGACTGCGGACCGGCGGGGGTGTTGGCGACGAAGCTGTCCACGACGTAGTTGCCCTTGGCGGCCTCCGGGGCGAAGTGGGATTGGATGAAGGCCTCGGCGGCGGCGTGACCGGGCGAGCCGTTGAAGCGCTTGGGCGCGGCTTGGAGGAGTTGCTCCGTGAGCTGCAGTACGTGCTGGCCGGAGACGCCGCCATGGGCCTGCGATGGGGTCGCGTGGGCGGGTGGGCCGGGGAACAGAATACAGACGAGGGGCGTGAGAGCCCACCCTAACCGGCGGTAAAGCTGCCGGTGAGGATGGGGCACCCGCTGCCGGGGAGGAGGGGGCACCCGGGTGGGGAAAACCAGATTCCCTTCGGGAATGACAACAAGAAAGGCAATAGCAAAGGCAAAAGCAACGGCGAGTGAGGTCATGCGGCTCCCTTGAGCTTCTTTTCTCTGCGTGCCGGATGGACAAGAAACGCCACGGCGACGCCGATGAAGTAGAGCGCCAGCATCGGGGTGGCGAAGAGGCACATGCCGATGGGGTCGGGGGTGGGGCAGATGACCGCGGCGATGACGAAGATGGCGAGCACGGCGTAGCGGAAGTGGCGCAGCAAGAACTTGGCGTCGACGATGCCGAAGAGCGCGAGAAAAAAGATCAGAATGGGCAGCTCAAAGGTGACGCCGAGGCCCAGAATCACGGCGAGAAAGAAGCCGGTGTAGTCCTCGATGGTGAGAATGGGGTTGAAGGCGTGGCCGAACTGCAGGACCAGCACCTTGATAGCGCCAGGCAGCACCCAGCGATAGCCGAACCACGCGCCGCCCAGGAATAAAGCGATGGTCGCGCCCATGAACGGCCACACGTAGCGCTTCTCATTCGAGTACATGCCCGGCGAGATGAACAGCCAGATCTGGTACAGGATGAACGGCGAGGCGAGGATGGCGCCGCCGACAAACGAGGTCTTGAGGTAGAGATTGAGGCCGTCGGTGGGGTGCGTAAAGTTGAGCCTGAGGCCGAGATCGGTGACCGGCTTCTGCACGTAGTTGTACAGCCGGACGTGGAAAATATACGCGACTACAAAGCCGGCGCAGAGAAAACCGACGCACCAGAAGAGCCGAGTGCGCAGCTCTTCGAGGTGCTCCATGAGGCTCATGCCGGGGAGCTCGGCGCGGTCCTGCACGGCGCTGCGGGCGCGTTCGATGAGATCCGGCGCGAGATCAGTGGCCATGGGCGGCGTTCTCCGTGGCGGTGTCGGCAAAGGCTGGTTCGGTTGCAGGCGCCTGCTCGGGGATGGACTCCAGCAGGCCTCCTAGAGGGTTCGAATCCGGCGGGGTGGTGTTGCGTGGACGCGGCGTAGGCAGGCCGGTGGCCGGGGGCATCATGTGCAGATCGCCGGAGGTCGCGATGGGAACGGGTCGAACACCGTCGATTGACTCCGTGGATGGGGTTGGAGAGGCGGCTGCCGAAGTATCGAGTACGGGTGTGGGCGGCTCGGCCTCGTCCATGGCATTTACGGCATCGGCCCGGATCATGCTGGGCGGGGCGATGGAGTGTTCGGTGATCTCCGTTGTGGACTCTGTGGGGGGCAGGTGCGGGTGCGCGGGCTCCTCGAGCGGCGGCGGCAAGGGCGCGGCGGCCTCCATGGCGGCGATCTGCTTCTGCCGGTCGGCCTGCTCGGTGGCGCGCAGCTCGTCTTCCATCTGCATCTTGAACTCGTTGGAGGCGCGGCGGAACTCACCGATCCATTTGCCGAGCTCACGCGCCAGCACCGGCAGCTTCTTGGGGCCAAACAGAAGGAGCGCCAGTACGAACAAAAAGATACTGTCGGCAAAGCTAGGCATACAATCTCACGATCTCAGATGATACGGCCTTTCCCCCGGCGGACCAAAGGGGACACGAGCGGAAGGGTGCAGATGCGAAACACTTTGCGCTTTCCGGCGTCTCACGGGTGACGGAATCTTTTCAGGCAGGCGCGATGGGGCACCGGAAGGGGCTTCAAAGACGTGGAGAATGGGTCGAGATGGCTGAAGCGTCGGCAAACGGGTGTGCAGGGGAGCAAGTGACCTTCAGGAAAGGTCTGATGGATTCCCCATCTGCGGAGTCCAGGGCGAAAGCCCTGCTGAATTCAGTGTTTTTAATGTGCGGGCTGAAGCCCGCACCTGCACCAAAGCTGAAAAATCAGGGTATCTGTAAATTCATCTGGAGGCGCATCTGGATTTGGGTTGGCCTAGAGCATCTGGCGGTAGTACTTGTCCTGGCCGCCGTGCTGGGGCCGCTGACGGCCTGCTCCGGCTTTTTCCAATGCGAAAAGGCCAGCTGCCCGACGTCAACTACCGGTACAGGAACAGGGACGCCCACGCCGGGCACCGGCGGCGACTACGCCTATCTGGCCAACAGCAGCGCCGGCACCACGTACCTTAGCGAGTACAGCATCGCGGGCGGCAAGCTCAACCCGCTGGGAAGTGGGAGTATTTCGCTGGGGTACATCCCCGTGGCGCTGGCCGTGGCGCCCAGCAACAACTTCCTTTACGTCGCCACGGTGCCGGGCGTGACGAGCCCCGGAGTGTATCTCTACAACATCGGGTCGACGGGAGAACTAAGCGTAGGCAATGGCGGCGCCGCGCTGGTCACGGACACGGTGGCCGCGATGGCGATCTCGCCGGATGGCAACTGGCTGTTCACCTTGAATGTCGACGGGCAGACGATGGCGGAGTACCAGGTGAATACCAGCACCGGCGCACTGTCGCAGGCTGCCGCTGAGCTTACGCTGCTGGGAACGCCGTGCACACTGGGCTTGGCGCTCCCTGCGAGCCAATCCTGCAGCGTGGCGGTCTCGCCGAACGGGGCGTATGTCGTCGCCTCGCTCGGCATCAGCGGCGATGTGGTGTACAGCTATACAAGCGCGCAAGGGGTTGGCAATGGCGGTATCCCGGCGACGATCGCCTCCGGTTACTCCACGGCAAATCCCACGGGCGACTACGCCGTGGCGTTGGATGCGAACAACTACGCGTATATCGCGCAGACGAACTCGGTGTCGGTCTATGGCATCGGTTCGCTGACCAGCATCACGCCTGAGTACAGAGTGCCCTACGCGGCAGGGAATGCGCCGCGTTCCATTGCGTTGAACCACAGCTACAACAGCGTGTACACGGCCAATGAGGTCGCCGGCACCATCTCCGGCTTCGGCATCACCGGCAATGGGACGCTGACGCAGCTCGCGGGGTCGCCTTTTGCCGGCCCGGCGAATGTGTCGGCGCTGGCCTTCGACAATACGGGGAACTACGCGGTGGCGGTGGGCTACGACGCAACGGCCGGGGTGCAACTGTATTCCGTAAGCTCCGCCGGCGTGCTGGCCCAGGTGGACAAGGCAGGTACGGGCACGAATGAGGACTATCCGGCGCTGCTGGCCATGACACACTAGAGTCGGCGCGCGGCGGACAGCTGCGGCTGAAAGGCATTCCGGGCAACATGCATCCTCGTTTCACCTCCTTCGGCCAGATGGTTGCCGCTCCCGCTTGCGGACCGTCGGTTCATTTCTTGCGCCTGCTTACGCTTTGGCTGTGTGCCTCGCCGTTTCTGCTGAATGGCTGCACCAAGCTGAATAAAGTCGTCGCGGAGCCGGATGTGTACGTCACGGCGAAGCAGGCCTACCTGCGCGATCGGGTGGCCGCTGTGTCCAACCGCACGGGCGAGGTGACCAACGGACAGAAGCTCACCGTGCTGGGACACCAGCGGCGATTTCTCCACGTGCGGGCGCCGGGCGGAGCCGAGGGCTGGGTTGAAGAGAAGCTGACGGCGGATCAGGGTGTGGCCGACCAGTTCGACGCCCTGAAGCAGACGCACCTGCATGACGGCGTGGTAGCCAATGCCGTGACGCGCGACGAGGTCTATCTGCATCTCTCGCCGGGGCGCGAGACCATTCACTTCTTCCGCCTGGGAGAGAACGAGCCGTTGAGCCTGCTGGAGCGGGCCACCGTGCCGAAGCCCGCGGCTCCGGGCGCCTCCGCCGCGGTCGGAAAGCCTTCCGCGGCCAAACTGCCGGTGCGGGAGAGCGGATCGGCGCATCTGCGCGAGGAAGCGCTGGCCGCCGACGCGGCCGCCGCGGCCGGGCCGCCGCCGCCGGTGATGGAAGACTGGTGGCTGGTGCGCGACAAGGAAGGCAACACCGGCTGGATCTACGCGCGCATGATCGATGTCTCGGAGCCGGATGCGCTGGCGCGCTACTCCGAAGGGCAACGCATCGTGGGCGCCTACATCCTGACGCATGTCGAGGATCCGGAGTCGGGGATCGTCAACAACGGGCAGCCTGTGACCAGCATTCCAGAGTATGTCACCGTGCTTTCGCCGTTCAAAGCCGGGCTGCCGTATGACTTCGATCAGGTGCGCGTATTCATCTGGAACGCCAAGAAGCACCGCTATGAGACCGGCTATCGCGAACGCAACATCGCGGGCTATCTGCCGGTGAAGATCGGCATGAAGATCGATCCGTACAACAGGGATGCACACTTCACCGGCCCGCTGCCGACGTTCATCACAAAGGTGCTTCCGGCTGACGCGCCTTTGCCTGTGCCCGATCCGGCAACGGGGCTGATCAAGCCGGCGCGGACGATCAACGATGCGATCCGGCTGGAGGGCAACATCTGCCGGCGGATCGCTCCGCCGAACAGCCCGCCGCCGGCGCTCGCGCATCCGGAGCCTGAACCGGAGAAGGATGCGAAGGGAAGGCGGCGGCGGCGGTAGGAGCTGCGAGGGCCTGGTGCTTCTGCGCTTTTCTTTCTGTCGTTCCCGGAGGGAACCTGCTGCTCCGGCCAGGCAGACTGCAGGTCTTCTCCACTACGCACGACGATAATATCGTCGTGTTCCGGGCAAGATGACAATTTTGGGGGAGAAGAAAGCCCTGCAGTTCTGCAGGCGCGCAACCAAGCAGATTTCCTGCGGGAATGACAGAGAGAAAGGCAACAACGCTGCACATCTGAGGCAATTCGCCCTAGCCGTAGAAGGAGCGGACCGCTTCAACCACCGTCTCCACCTCGTCCTCGCGGAGTTCGGGATAGATCGGCAGAGCGAGCACTTCAGTCGCGGCCCCCTCGGCGGCGGGAAAGTCGCCGGCTTTGTAGCCGAGGTGCCGGAGGCTGCCCTGCAGATGCAGCGGCAGGGGATAGTAGACCTCGGATCCGATGCCGCGCTCGGTGAGCTCCGCGCGTAACCCGTCCCGGCGCGGCGCGCGGACGACGTACTGATGGAAGACCGGCTCGGCGCGTGGTTCTACAAAGGGCAGCACGACCCCACCGGCGGTGGACTCAGCGGCAAGTCCGGCGGCACGGAATCTCTCGTCGTAGAGCGCGGCCAGCGCGCGGCGGCGGGCGTTACCGGCGGGCAGGCGGCGCAGTTTAACTTCGAGTACGGCCGCCTGAATGCCGTCGAGCCGGGAGTTCCAGCCAATCTGGCCGCCAAAGTCGTCGTGAGAGTAACGGCGGCGCATGCCATGGTTGCGCAGGGAGCGGGCGCGTTCAGCCAACACTTCGTCCATCACCGTGATCATGCCGGCGTCGCCGAAGGCGCTGAGGTTCTTGGTGGGATAGAAGCTGAACGCGGCGGAGTCGCCCAGCGAGCCCGCCGGGCGGTCGTTCCAGCGCGCGCCGAAGGCCTGTGCGGCGTCTTCCACGACGAAGAGATCGTGTTCGTCCGCGAGTGCGCCGAGAGAATCCATGTCGGCGCACTGCCCGTAGAGGTGTACCGGGAGAACCGCCCGCACGGTTTGGCGTTGAGATCTGGCCAGCGCGACCGCGTTCGCGACGGCTGGGGCCGAAAGGTTGAAGGTGCGCCCGTCGATGTCGGCGAGCAGAGGGGTGGCTCCCGCGCGGAGGATGGAGCTGACGGTGGCGAAAAAGCTGAAAGGCGTGGTGATCACCGCGTCGCCGGGACCGATGCCGAGCGCGGCCATAGCCAGCCAGAGAGCGTCGGTGCCGCTGGCGCAGCCGATCGCGGCTGTGGCTGCGCAGGCCGCCGCGGCGGCGTGTTCAAAGCGCTCCGCGGCCGGGCCGAGAACAAACTGCTGCCGCGCGCAGACCTCCTCGATGGCGGCCATGACCTCGTCGCGGATGACGGCGAACTCGCGGCTGAGGTCGAGCAGGGGAACAGGTGTTTTCGCGAGGGGAACGGCACTGCGCATCCGGTTATGCTATCTCGCAGCGACTCCCAGGAAGGAGGCCGCTTGTATAGCTTGTTCAAACCCTGTAGGGTTGTCTCGAAAGAGCGAAGCGCTCGTGAAGCCCGGCTGCCCGCCTTCACGAGCGCATAGACTCGCCCAGATACAACCAGATACAACAGGAGATCGGCCCCATGGACATGAAGCCGGCGCAGAATATTCAGGATACCTTTCTGAACACCGTACGCAAAGACAAGAGCCCGATCACGATCTATCTCGTGAGCGGCGTCAAGCTGACGGGAAAGATCCGTTCCTTCGACAAATACTCCGTTCTGCTTGAAAACAACGCCCAGGAACAGTTGATCTTCAAGCACGCCATCTCGACCGTGGTGAGTGGACGGGCGCCGCACCTTGAAGGGCGCCCCGAGCCCCGGACCCCCGGCGTCGCAAGCGATATCGGAGTTGCGGCCGCAAGCGCGCCGGCGCCCCGCTAACGCCGGCATTGAAGCGGCCTGGCCAATCAGAGGAAAGCTCCTTTCGCCGCCGTGCGCTAGAGGAACAAACGCTGCTGGGGATGCGACGCCGCGCCTCCGGCGAACGTGCCGTGCTGGTTGCGGCGGAGTTTACGGGCTTGCGTCCGCAGATATCCCCCATTGCCCGGCAGGCTCGGGTCGCTGCGACGCTGACCGGGGCTTCCGGGGGCGACTCGTTGGAATTGTTGGACTCGTTGGAATCCACGGCACAAAAGCTAAT
The DNA here is from genome assembly GCA_965276885.1 of Granulicella sp. Classification (GTDB taxonomy): domain Bacteria; phylum Acidobacteriota; class Terriglobia; order Terriglobales; family Acidobacteriaceae; genus Granulicella. Next base: position 2,515,107 of record OZ255702.1, read on the forward strand.
GCCGGGGCGCGATGAGGTCGACTTCGACGCCTCGCTGGCGGAGTTTCAAGAGCTGGCGCGCTCCGCCGGAGCCGACATCGCGGCGCTGCTGATTCAGCGCCGCGCCAAGCCGGACCCCGCCACACTGGTCGGTGGAGGCAAACTCGAGGAGATCGAGGCCACGGCCCGTTCGACCTCGGCGGATGTCGTGTTGTTCGACCACGATCTGTCGCCTTCGCAGCTGCGCAACCTGGAAGACCGGCTGCCTTGCCGCGTGATCGACCGCACGCAGCTGATCCTGGATATCTTCGCCCGCCACGCCCGCACCCGGGAGGGTCAGCTGCAGGTGGAGCTGGCGCAGCTGGAATACCAGCTGCCGCGGCTGGGCGGCCGGGGCAAGGCAATGTCGCAGCTGGGCGGCGGTATCGGCACGCGTGGGCCGGGCGAGACGCAGCTCGAGACCGATCGCCGCAAAATCCGGCTGCGCATCGACCGCATCCAGCAGCAGCTGGAGGGCGTGCGCCGCATCCGGCGGCAGCAGCGGGGTCGGCGCGAGGCTGTGCCCGTGCCTACGGTCGCGCTGGTGGGCTATACCAATGCCGGTAAATCGACGCTTTTCAATGCGCTGACGGGGGCAGACGTGCTCGAGTCCAAGCGCATGTTCGCGACCCTGGATCCGAAGCTGCGTCAACTCACGCTACCCTCTCGGCGACGCGTGCTGCTGGCCGATACGGTCGGGTTTTTGCGCAATCTGCCCCATGCCCTGGTAACCAGCTTCCGGGCGACGCTGGAGGAGGTGGAGCGCGCGGAGCTGCTGGTGCATGTGCGCGATGCGGCCAGCCCCACGCTCGAGGAGCAGAAGGGGCAGGTAGAGGCGGTGCTGGCCGAACTCGAGGTGCGCGACACGCCTACGCTGCAGGTGTTGAACAAGGCGGATCTGCTGCCGCCCGATGCGGTGGCCGCACCCCACGAGCTGCTGGTTTCGGCCCGCACCGGCGCCGGTTTGCAGGCCTTGCTCGATGCCATGGATGCCGCGCTGACCGCCGATCCGCTGGTGGAGGCGGAGTTTCGCATTCCGCAGTCCGAGGGCCGCATTCTGGCAGCTTTGGAGCGCGGCGCGATCCTCTCCGGCCAGCGGTTTGCGGGCAATCTGCTGTACCTCCATGCGGTCGGTCCGGCGTCGCTGCTGGGACGATACCGGCGCTACCAGGTTCGCGATGGGGAGCCTGCGGGAGCGATGGGTGCGGAGCGGCCGCAGACATAAAACAGGCCGCCTGAGGAGGGAGTGGAGGTAGGTCCCTGTTCACGCGGCCTGCATGACCCGGACGGGTCGTGGCGGTGCAAGTAGTGTAACGCCAAACGAAGCCGCATGCCGTAATGGAGGACCGGCAAGAGGTGAGTTGGCGAATATCGATCAGCATGGTCGATATTCACGCATACTTTTGACTGGGAGTTCTCAGCTTTGCTACAAACAAGGGAGGACAAGTGTGCGTTTTTCACGTTTTGCATGTGCCGATGCGGCTAGCCCCGCGGCATGTCAGCCCCCGGCGCGCATCAAAGACGATTAGTTCATGTTGATTCTTCATCAATTGGGTTCGTTGATTCTCGGCTCCGTGCCGACGATGATTCTGTTCATCTTTCTGGTCATCGCGTATACCGTGCTGGTGCGGCGCCCGCTGGAGCGGACGCTGGCGGAGCGGCGCGTTCGGACGACTGGCGCGGTAGAGCAGGCGCGCGGGGCCATCGCCGCGGCGGAAGCTGAAACCGCTGTGTACGAGGACAAGTTGCGGGCGGCGCGGCAGGAGCTTCTCTCCGAGCGGGAGCGCCGCATGAAAGATCGTCAGGCCGACCGGGACCGTGCACTGGCGGCGGCACGCGACCAGGCCGGGGAACGTATCCGCGGCGCGAAGGTTGAGATCGAGACCTCGGCTGAAGCGGCGCGGCGGCAGATTGAGGGTGCGGTGGCCGAGCTTGGCGATCGCATCGTGCAGACTCTGCTGCCCAAGGCCGCCGGTACCGGGGTGCGGCAATGATGGCCGCGCGCGGGTTGAAGGCATCTTCTGTGCACGTTCTTCTGCTTCTTCTCCTGATGCTGACCGCAGCTCCGGGCCATGCGCTCTGGGCGCAGGCGACCCCGCAGCAGACTGGTCCCGGCGTGGGAGAGCACTCCACGCCGATCAACACGGTGCCGGAAAAACGCGAGCAGGAGAAGGACGAAAACGACCAGTACCGTCACTCCAAGGCGGTCGCGAAGGTTGGCTCCCTGGTGGGCATGAACGCCGAGCAGGCTGCGATCACGTTCGAAGTTCTGAATTTTCTTATTCTCGCCGCGGGTCTCGGCTTTATCGCGGTCAAGACACTGCCCAAGGCGTTCCGCGAGCGCAATACGGCTATCCAGCGGCACCTGGTGGATGCGCGGACGGCGACGGAAGAGGCCAGCGCGCGGCTGAACGCCGTGGAGGCTCGCCTGACCCGGCTGGACAGCGAGATTGCCGGTATGCGCGCGCACGTGGAGGCAGAAACGGCACGGGACGAGCAGCGGCTGCGGGCTTCGGTCGAGGAAGAGACGGCCAAGATCCTGGCCACAGCCGATAGCGAGATTCAGGCCGCCACGGCGATGGCGAGACGCGATCTGCAGCGCCATGCCGCCGAGCTCGCAATTGAACACGCGTCCAAGCGCCTGGTGGTGACGGCGGAGACCGATCGGCTGTTGATCCAAGGCTTTGCGCAGCAGTTGCTGGGCGAGAAGGGAGGGCCGAACTGATGGCCGTCGTTGACCTGCGCTACGCCCATGCCCTCGATGAAGTTGTTTTGCAGCAGAACCTTTCGCGCGCTGCAGTGAAGGCGCAGCTGAGCGACTTCGCAGCGACGTTGAACGCCAGCCCGGAGCTGCGCGAGGTAATGGAGAACCCGTCCATACCCGCGGATCAGAAGCTGCGGCTGCTGGATGCGATTGCGGGGCGTCTGGGGATGAACCGGACTGTGCGCAATTTTCTCGCCGTCGTGATCGATCACCTGCGGCTCCATGAGTTACAGGAGATGATTGAAGCCTACCTGCAGCGCGCGGACGCGGACGGCGGGGTCGCAGAGGCGGAGGTCACGAGCGCGCTGCCTTTGGATGAGGAAAGCAGGCGGACCCTGGAACAGAGCATCGCCAAGCTGACCGGAGGGACGTCGGTGCGGGCCACGTACCGCGAGGATCGGGCGCTGCTGGGCGGGGCGGTGATCCGCGTGGGTTCCACCGTGTACGATGGCTCGGTTCGTGGTCAGCTGGAGCAGATGAAGCAACGCATGGTGACCGCCACGCTGTAGCGGTCAACCTGAACAGGCGCGGCCGCTCGAATGCGGGCGAGAACGCGAAAAAAGATTTGGATTTGCAGGGAAACGAGAGAACATGCCAAGCATAGGGGCAAACGAGATTACCGAGCTGCTGCGGCAGCAGATTGATAACTATGAAGAGCGCGTCCACGTCGACGAGGTGGGAACGATTGTGACGCTCGGCGACGGCATCGCGCGCGTGCATGGCCTGGACAAGGTCATGGCGGGCGAGCTGATCGACTTTCCACACGGCGTTGCGGGCCTGGCGATGAACCTCGACGAGGACCAGGTAGGCGCCGTGCTGCTGGGCGACTACACGGAGCTGCGCGAGGGCGACCAGGTCAAGCGCACCGGCAAGATCATGTCCGTGCCGGTGGGCGAGGCGCTGATCGGCCGTGTGGTGAACGCGCTGGGCCAGCCGATCGACGACAAGGGACCGATCAACACCACGGAGACCCTTCCGGTGGAGCGCATTGCGCCCGGTGTGATCGCGCGGCAATCGGTTACCGAGCCGATGGCGACCGGCATCAAGGCCATCGACACGATGATTCCGATCGGCCGCGGCCAGCGCGAGCTGCTCATCGGCGACCGCCAAACCGGCAAGACCGCCGTGGCGCTCGACACGATCATCAATTCGGCCAAGAACGACCTGATCTGCATCTATTGCGCGATCGGGCAGAAGCGCTCCTCGGTGGCCGGCGTGGTGCAGACGCTGGAGCGCTACGGAGCGATGGCCTACACCATCGTGGTGGCCGCGACGGCCTCCGAGCCGGCGCCGATGCAGTACTTGGCCCCCTTTGCCGCGACGGCGATGGGCGAGTATTTTCGCGACAAGGGAAAAGCTGCGCTGATCATCTATGACGATCTCTCGAAACATGCCGCGAGCTATCGTGAGATTTCGCTGTTGCTGCGCCGTCCGCCCGGCCGGGAGGCGTACCCCGGCGATGTGTTCTACCTCCACTCACGGCTGTTGGAGCGTTCGGCGAAGATGTCGAAGGAGAACGGCGGCGGCTCGCTGACCGCCCTGCCGATCATCGAAACGCAGGCCGGCGACGTTTCTGCATACATCCCGACCAACGTCATTTCGATCACGGATGGCCAGATCTTCTTCGAGACCGATCTGTTCAACTCGGGCGTCCGTCCGGCGGTGAACGTGGGGCTTTCGGTCTCGCGCGTAGGCTTTGCGGCCGCTACCAAGGCGACCAAGCAGGTGGGTTCGACGCTGAAGCTGGACCTGGCGCAGTATCGCGAGCTGGCTGCGTTCGCGCAGTTCGGCTCGGACCTGGACAAGGTCACGCAGCAGCAGCTCAATCGTGGCCAGCGGCTTACCGAGCTGTTGAAGCAGCCGCAGTTTCAGCCGCTTACGGCGGCGCAGCAGGTAGCTATCCTATTTGCGGGAACGCAGGGGCTGCTGGACGATGTGGAGGTTGGCGATGTGCAGGCGTTCGAGGCGGGATATTACCCTTTCCTCGATTCCGCGCACCCCGACATCCTCACGGATATCACCAACAAGAAGGCGCTGGATGACGATCTGCGCAAGCGTTTGAAGGACGCGATCGAGGAGTACAAGGCGGACTTCCTGCAGCAGCATAAGAAGGCGGCCGAGGCGGTCACGGCGTAAGCGATAATTGGGTAAGGGGGGACCACGATGCCACAAACACAGCTACTGCTTGCGGTCCTCATTCCCACTGTCACCGTGCTCGTCGGCATTCTGTTGAATCGCGGTGACTACTCGAAGCTCGAAGCAAGAATGAGTGCCATGGAAGGCCGATTGGATAGCCGGATGACTGCGCTGGAAGCGCGCTTCCACGCGGATATGTTGATGGTGATTGGCAAATTGACCGAGCTGGAAGTGCGTGTCGCCCGGCTCGAAGGGGAACGGAAGTAGCAGGACGAAACTACTAAAGGATCAATGGCAAACGTACTGGACTTACGGCGGCGCATCCGCAGCGTCAAGAACACGCGGCAGATCACTAAGGCCATGAAGATGGTTTCGGCGGCAAAGCTGCGGCGGGCGCAGGAGCGCGCTATGCAGGCCCGGCCGTATGCGCAGATGCTGACCAACGTGCTGGAGTCGCTGCTGCGGCGGGCGGATCTGTTCGATGAATCCACCGGAGACGTGCGGGATCCGCTGCTGATGGAGCGCGAAGAAAAGTCGGTGCTCGTGGTGGTGATCGCGGGCGACAAGGGCTTCGCGGGCGGGTTCAATTCCAACATCGGTAAGGCGGCGCAGCGGTTCATGGACGAGCGCCGCGGGCGTGGGCAGAACATCGATCTGGAGCCGATCGGCAAGAAGGCGATCGGGCTATACAAGCGGCGCTACCCGGCAGCGGAGTATGAGCACAAAGAAGAGCTCTACGACAACGATCTCGCCAAGCACATCGAGGATATCCGGCATCGCAAGGCGCCCATCGAGGTGGCTGCGGAGCATCCGGATCTGTTGCTGAGGGCCAATGTGGAGGACATCTCCGCAATGGCGCATTCGATCATCGGGCGCTATGAACGCGCGGAGATCGATGCGGTATACATCGTCTATAACGAGTTCAAGTCCGTGATTCAGCAGCGGGTTGTAGTGGAAAAGCTGCTGCCGATCCGCAAGCTGGGTGAGCATGAGATCACGGCCGCCGAGGTGATGACCGAGGAGCAGCGGGATGCCGCGGCGAAGGCTGCGGAGGGCGCGGGCATCTCTGTCAGCGCACCGGAGGAGACCGAGATCGATGCGGAGGCGAAAAAGTTCGGAACGGCCGAGGTGGATTACATCTACGATCAGGCTCCGGAAAGACTGTTTCGTCACCTGATGCCGCGTTATGTTTCGACGCAGATTCTGCATGCCGTGCTGGAGTCGATTGCGGCCGAACATGCGGCGCGCATGACGGCGACGGATGCGGCGACTAAAAACGCCGGTGATCTGATCGATAAATTGTCGTTGACGATGAACAGGGTTCGCCAAGCAGCGATTACCAAGGAAATTATCGAGATTGTGAGCGGAGCGGCGGCGATCTAGCACGCTGCCCGGCAGAGAGAGTTATGGCAGACAAAGGAAATGTGGGAACCGTAGTTGCCGTCAGCGGCCCGGCCGTGGACGTGCAATTCGACGAAGCCAAGATGCCGCCGATCTTCGAGGCATTGGTCATCAGCAGCGAGGGCTTCGATACGCCGTCGCCGATCGACGTCACGGTGGAGGTGCAGCAGCATCTGGGCGAGGGCCGCGTGCGCTGCATCGCCATGGAGGCCACCGAGGGCATGGTGCGCGGCATGAAGGCGACCGATACCGGCTCCGGCATCACGGTGCCGGTGGGCAAGGCGACGCTGGGCCGCGTGCTCAATGTGCTGGGAAAGCCCGTGGACGAGCTTGGTCCGGTGAATGCAACGGAACACCGGCCGATTCACCGCCAAGCGCCGGCATTCGATGAGCAGTCGACTACCGAAGAGATGTTCGAGACCGGCATCAAGGTTATCGATCTAATCCAGCCTTTCATGAAGGGCGGCAAAATCGGTCTGTTCGGCGGTGCGGGTGTCGGCAAGACGGTTGTCATTCAGGAATTGATCAACAACGTGGCCACCAAGCATGGCGGCTACTCGGTCTTTGCCGGTGTGGGGGAGCGTACGCGCGAGGGCAACGATCTTTGGCATGAGTTTCAGGAGTCCGGCGTTATCGATCTGAAAGATCTTCCAAAATCGAAAGCCGCGTTGATCTATGGCCAGATGACCGAGCCCCCAGGGGCGCGGCTGCGCGTGGCGCTGACTGGGCTTACCGTCGCGGAGTACTTCCGCGACGAGGAGCACGCCGATACGCTGCTGTTTATCGATAACATCTTTCGCTTCACGCAGGCCGGCTCCGAGGTTTCCACGCTGCTGGGCCGTATGCCTTCGGCGGTGGGCTATCAGCCCAATCTGGCGACGGAGATGGGTGAGTTGCAGGAGCGTATCACCTCCACCAAGAGCGGCTCGGTGACCTCGGTGCAGGCTGTGTATGTGCCCGCGGACGACTTCACGGATCCGGCGCCGGCGACGACCTTTGCCCACCTGGATGCGACTACGTCGCTGTCCCGTCCGTTGTCGGAGCTGGGCATCTATCCAGCTGTCGATCCGCTAGCTTCGACCTCGCGCATTCTGTCGCCGCGCGTGGTTGGGCAGGAGCACTACGATGTCGCCCAGGGTGTGAAGAAGATCCTGCAGCGCTACAAGGACCTGCAGGACATCATCGCCATCCTGGGCATCGACGAGCTTTCGGAAGAGGACAAGCTCGCTGTCTCGCGGGCGCGCAAGGTGCAGCGCTTCCTTTCGCAGCCCTTCCATGTGGCTGAGATCTTTACCGGCATCCCCGGCGCCTACGTCAAGGTGGAAGACACGATTCGCTCCTTCAAGGAGATCATAGAGGGCAAGCACGACGACATCCCCGAGCAGGCCTTCTACATGAAGGGCGGCATTGAGGACGTGCTCGCGGCGGCTGAGAAGATGAAGGCAGCGGCGTAAAGGCAGGGTTTAAGGAACAGGGAACAGGGATTAGGGATTACGCAACGGCATCCCTGCTGCGCTGATCCGGAAGGGAAGGGCATGGCTGATTCACCGAACAACTCGGGTCTGCTGCAGGTGCGGTTGGTCACGCCCGAGCGCGTTCTGCTGGACGCCACGGCAGCAGCGGTAGAGTTGCCGTCGATGTCCGGCTACCTGGAGGCGCTGTATGGCGCTGCGCCGCTGCTGGCCGAGCTGGGCGCGGGCGAGGTACGGCTGCATGGCGGCTCCGGCGGCGAGCAGACGTTCTTTGTGGCGTGGGGCTTCGTTGAGGTGCTGCCGGAGCGCGTGACGATTCTGGCGGAGCAGGCGCTCAAGCCCAGCGAGATCGACGTCAGCGCGGCGCAGGCGGAGCAGCAGCATGCGCAGGAGCTGTATAACCAGGCCGGCGACGATCAAACCAAGTACGATGAGGCGAACGCCGTCTCCCGGGTGGCGGAAGAGAAGCTGGCTTCGGCCCAGGGAAAGAGCGCGTAGCCCATTTTGATGGGGTTGCGTTAGCGATCCCGTACATGCAGCGATTGCCGGCAATGGCCGTATACTTGGGACATGTCGATACTGGGCAATGCAGCCGCGATCGCGAAGGGCATGGGCATTACACTCCGCGAGACCTTTCAGCCAACCGAGGTTGAAAACTACCCGGATGGCAAGGGTCCGCTGCGGGGAGCGGTCTTCCAGGAGCGTTTTCGGGGGAAGCACCAGTTGCAGCGCGATGAGAACGGGCTGGAGAAGTGTGTGGCGTGCTTTCTGTGCGCGGCGGCTTGCCCTGCGAACTGCATTTATATCGAAGCCGCGGAGAACACCGAAGAGGTGCGCATTTCCTCTGCGGAGCGCTATGCCAAGGTCTACAACATCGACTACAACCGCTGCATCTTCTGCGGTTACTGTGTAGAGGCCTGTCCGACCGATGCAATTACGCACGGGCATGGGTTCGAGTTGGCCAGCCTGAACGCAACCAACATGGTGATGCGCAAGGAAGATATGCTGGTGCCGATCTCTTCCGCGCTGCCGCATACGGCTAAGGAAGAGATTGAGGTTCTTCGCTAGATACTGAAGTTTTCAAGAGCGATTGAGTTTCAAAGCCGGCGAGTCCTTGTGGCTCGCTGTTGTTTTCCTGTCAGCGTGGCGGCGCTCCAGCGGATGACGCATTCGAGGAAGAAAGAGCGAACAGCAGGTTCCCTTCGGGAATGCCAGAAAGAAAGGCACAGCGCATTGTGACCTCAATTAGTCCTCTCTCATCTCTTGCTGCAGCAGCAGCATCCGACCGCATCGCTTGAGATAACAAGGGCAAGCGAAAAGCATCTAATAGAGGAGAGCAACGTCCGGCAACTTGCGCTGCATCTACACCCGTGTTACAAGAGATTCAATCCTCCCGTGATGAGCGGGTCGAGTTTCATGCAGAGTGGTTGAGGGACGAGCCCTACGACGCCACGACAACCGGACAGAACACAGTACCGGTGTCAACTCTCGCCTGGCGACAGGACACATGAGATTCGGTGGAGCAGAACTGTTTCCATTCAGCGCTGCATGCCGTTTTTCTCCGTACCCTGAAGACCAAGTGAGACGGCAGTCATAGACCAGCAGGACCCCTCCGCCATCGGAGCCATCAATGGAGTATTCCTGTACGGCCTATGAGCTGCGCTGCAACGAGTGCGGCAAGAGCTTTGGCAACCGGCCACAGTCAGCCTGCGATAATTGCCTTGCTCCTTTGGAAGTTCAATACGACCTGGACAGCCTGCGTGGCCGCGTAACGCGCGAGAGCATCGCCGCTGGACCGGTCAGCATCTGGCGCTACAGGGAACTTCTTCCCATTCCAGCGGGCTTCGAGCCCGACCTGCCGGTAGGCTTCACGCCGCTGATGCGTGCAAAGATGCTCGGCAAACGGATTGGCGCAACGAATCTTTACGTCAAGAATGATGCTGTTTGCTTTCCAAGCCTCAGCTTCAAGGATCGCGTGGTTTCCGTGGCGCTGGCCAATGCGCAGGCCTTTGGATTCGACGTGGTGGGCTGCTCGTCCACGGGTAATCTGGCCAATTCGGTTGCGGCGCAGGCGGCGCGGTTGGGCATGAAGGCCTGCATCCTGATCCCGGCGGATCTTGAGGCGGCCAAGGTGCTCAACACGCAGGTTTATGGCGCTCGGCTGGTGCGCATCGATGGAAATTATGACCATGTAAACCGCCTGTGCACGCTGATTGCCGATGAGTATGGCTGGGGGCTGGTGAATGTGAATCTGCGGCCCTATTATGCCGAGGGCTCGAAGACCGTGGGGTATGAGATCGCCGAACAGCTTGGCTGGAAGCTGCCGGACAACGTCGTTGTGCCGATGGCGGGAGGATCGCTGATTCGCAAGATCCGCAAGGCCTTCAAGGAGCTAGCGTATCTGGGTCTGGTGGAAGACAAGCCGGTGCGTTTCTTCGGCGCGCAGGCCACGGGCTGCTCGCCGATTGCGCACGCGGTGAAACAGGGATGGGATTACATCGAGCCGCAGCGGCCGAATACGATCGCGCGTTCCTTGGCGATCGGCAACCCCGCCGATGGCCCGATGGCGGCGAAGATGATCGCCGACTCCGGCGGCTATGCGGAGGATGTGTCGGATGTGGAGGTCGTCTCCGGCATCCAGGAGCTTGCCGAGACAGAGGGTATCTTTACCGAAACCGCGGGCGGGGTCACGACGGCTGTAGCCGCGCGGCTGTACTCGCAAGGCCGTATCGGACGCGACGAGACAACGGTGGTGTGCATTACGGGCAATGGATTGAAGACGCTGGACGTACTCGCGGGGCGCTTCGATGCCGCAAGACCGGTACGGCCGAAGCTGGCCGATTTTGACGCGTATATTCGCGAGATAGATGGTGCGCTGGTGGGCGCGAAGGCAGCGGAACTGCAACTGGCAGGAGGCGTGCAATGAGCGTGAAGGTAGTGATTCCGACGGCGTTGGCGCGACACACGGAAGGGCAGAAGAGCTTCGCGTCCGAGGCGAAAGATTTGCCGGGGCTTCTTCAGGAGATGGACACGCGTTATCCCGCGCTTGCCCAGAATGTGAAGGATGATTCAGGTAAGCTGCGCCGCTTCATCAATGTGTACATCAACGATGAGGACATTCGCTTCCTGGGTGGCGAATCACACGCGTTTGCGGATGGTGATGAGGTAATGTTGATTCCGTCGATTGCGGGAGGGGTGGCTGACCTGCTTGCTTAAAGCTTGTCGGAAAGAAGCAGATTCCCTGCGGGAATGACAGAAGAAAGGCGCCGGCACCGGCTGCAGAACTTTGCTTGTAATCCCGCAGCGTTCGCCCGCCTGCTATGTCATCGCGCAGCATCCGTTCCCCCGATTTGTCATCCCGCAGCATAGCGTAGGAATCTGCATTTCTCCGCCTGCTGAACACCTTTCCTGGTTCAGCTCAGGCGTACTGCCGGTAAGCGTCCAATCGGCGACATGCCTCCGCCAGTTCAGCTTCCTTCTTGGCAAAGCAGAAGCGGAGCAGGTGATCGCCGCGATTATTTCCGGCCGCATCGGTTGCGAAGAACGCGGCGCCTGAGACTGCGGCAATGCCTGTGTCGGCGAGCAGCTTTCTTGCCTTCGCCTTCCCATCCCCTCCGGGGATACGGGCAGCATCCGCGAGCACATAATAAGCGCCTGCGGGCACCGAAGGCATAAGGCCGGCGTGGGTCAGCGAGGCACAGATGGCATCGCGCTTGGCCTGATATTCGACCGCCATGTCGTCATAGAAGCTGGCGGGCAGCTGCAGGAGACCGGCGGCGGCGCCATGCTGCAGCGGTGCGGGGGCGCAGACGTAGGTAAGGTCGTGAAAATAGCCGATCGCGGGGATCCAACGCGGGTCGGCGGCGAGATAGCCAAGGCGCCAGCCGGTGACGGAGAAGGTCTTCGAAAAGCCCGACATGGTGATCGTGCGCTCGGCCATGCCGGGGATCGTGGCCAGCGAGCGGTGACGGGCGCCGTCAAAGACGAAATACTCGTACATCTCGTCGGTGAAGACGAAGAGATCGTGCTCGATGGCGAACGCGGCAATTTCTTCGAGCTCGGCCTGCGAGAAGACCTTACCGGAGGGATTCGAGGGTGTGTTCAGAATGAGGCCACGCGTACGAGGCGTAACGGCGGCGCGCAGACGTTCGATATCCAGAGTCCAGTGCGGGGCTTCGAGCGGCACGACGATTGGTTGCACGCGCAGGGAACGCAGCGTGGCCACATGGTAGCCGTAGAAGGGCTCAAGCACGATGCACTCATCGCCAGGATTGATCAGGGCCATCAGCGCGGCGTGCAGGGCTCCTGTGGCCCCGGAGGTGACGAGCACCTGCGTGTCGGGGTTTACCCTGAGGCCGTTGAAGCTCGCGAATTTGTCCGTGATCGCGTGACGCAGCGCGGCAATTCCGTCGAGACGGGTGTAGATGTTGTGCCCGGAACGGATGGCCTCGATGGCGGCCTCGGCTACGGGATGCGGCACGTCGGTATCGCAGACGCCCTGGGCCATGTTGATGCCCTTCAAGTCGGCGCAAGCGACGGACATGGCGCGGATCTCGGACTAGATATTTCCCGGGGCTAACTCACTGAGGCGAAGACGATCGGCTGTGGGTGCGGCGATGGCTGTAGGCATAGAAGAAGACGTGCCAACTGGCACGCCTTTATCTTACGTTCTCCCGATTGATCCGAAGCACAAGCAGGAAATCGCTAGATCACCTTAAGAAGGTACAGGATCACCACAATCAACAGGATGGTGCCGAGCGTACCACTGGGCGCGTAGCCCCAGCCGCGGGAGTAGGGAAATGCAGGAAAAGATCCGAAAAGCAAGACGAGCAGAATGATGATAATGATGAGTTCCAAGGCAGCCTCCGAGCAAAAGCTCGCCAGATGGATGCGGGTGGGTACCCTAAATGTTATCCAGCTGAATCAATCCAGGTAAATCTTTGGTAATAAGCAACGTAGATCACGCGTATTCGCTCCTATCTACAAAGCCGCATGCACCTACCCTTTTGCGGCATGAAGGAATACGTATGTTTATTGGTCTTGGTGTCACTCTCCTCATTATCTGGGTTCTCTGCTTTCTGGTATTTCATATCAGCGCCTTCGCGATTCACCTGCTGATCCTTTTTGCCGTGATCTCGTTCATCTTTCACTTCATTCGGGGCAGAACGGCGTAGAAAGCGCCAGAAGAGGCCCGGCAGATTGCCGGGCCTCTTCTGGCGCTTTTAGGTCTAATTTTTATTGCCGTGGCACGTTGCGGACAGGCGCCTCGCCGGAGGTCGGCGGGGGCATGGCGGCGAGAGCCTCGGGCGTCTCTTCCTCCAGTTTCGGCAGCTTGCCCGCAAGGGCGATGTCGAGCACCTGATCCATGTTTTCGACGAAGTTCAGCTTCATCGTGTTCTTGATCAGGTCGGGAAGCTCAGCCAGATCCTTGCGATTATCCGCCGGCAGAACGGCTTCGAAGATGCCGGCGCGGTGGGCGGCGAGCAACTTCTCCTTGAGGCCGCCGATAGGCAGTACCTTGCCGCGAAGCGTGATCTCGCCGGTCATGGCGATGTCGCGGCGAACCTCGATCTTCGTCAGCGCCGAGGCTAGAGCTGTGGCCAGCGTGATGCCTGCGGAGGGGCCATCCTTGGGGATGGCGCCTTCGGGTACGTGGATGTGGATGTCGATGTTGCGATAGAAATCCCGTTGCAACCCGAGGTGATGGGAACGCGAGCGGATGTAGGTGAGCGCGGCCTGTGCGGACTCCTGCATGACATCGCCGAGCTGGCCGGTGGCGGTCATCTTGCCTTTTCCATCCAGCACTTGAACTTCAGTCTGGAGGATGGACCCCCCCATCTCCGTCCAGGCGAGCCCGGTCACAAGACCTATCTCGTTCTGCTCGTGCACCTGCGAGTCGCGGAACTTCGCAACGCCCAGCAGGTCGGAGAGATTTTCGCCCGTGATGGCTTGCTTGTGATCGGAGCTCGTGACCACCTTGCGGGCGACCTTGCGGCAGACATTGCCGATCTCACGCTCCAGGTTGCGTACGCCAGATTCGCGGGTGTAGCTCCGGATAATGCCACGCAGCGCATCATCGTCGAGCGATACCTGCTCGGCGGTTAGGCCGGTGCCTTCCAGCTGCTTTTTGACGAGATACTGCTTGGCGATCTCCAGCTTTTCGAGTTCGGTATAGCCGGAGAGCCGCAGAATCTCCATGCGGTCCTGCAACGGGCCGGGGATCGTGTGCAATACGTTTGCGGTGGCAACGAAGAGGACCTGCGAAAGATCGTATTCAACGTCGAGATAATGATCCTGGAAGGTGTTGTTCTGCTCCGGGTCAAGCACTTCGAGCAGGGCCGAGGCCGGATCGCCGCGAAAATCCGACGCCATCTTATCGATCTCGTCTAGCATGATGACCGGGTTCTTTGTGCCGGCCTTCTTCATCGACTGAATGATCTGCCCGGGCAGCGCGCCTATGTAGGTGCGGCGGTGGCCGCGGATCTCGGCTTCATCGCGAACGCCGCCCAGAGACATGCGTACGAACTTGCGGCCGGTGGCCTTGGCGATCGACATGCCGAGCGAGGTCTTCCCCACGCCCGGAGGCCCGACGAAGCACAGGATCGATCCCTTGGGATTTTTCACCAGCTGACGCACAGCAAGAAACTCGAGGATGCGTTCCTTGATCTTCTCGAGGCCGTAGTGATCCTCGTTGAGCACCTGTTCGGCGTTCTCAATCGAACGAATCTCCTTGGAACGCTTGCGCCATGGCACCGCCAGCAGCCAGTCGAGATAGTTGCGGCTGACGGTGGATTCAGCCGACATAGGCGGCATGGCTTCGAGCTTCTTCAGCTCTTGCATGGCCTTGTCCTGCACATCCTTGGTCATGCCGGCGTCTTCAATCTTCTTTTTCAGCTCGTCGAACTCGCTCTTTTCGCCGCGGCCGAGCTCCTTTTGAATCGCCTTGATCTTCTCGTTGAGGTAGTACTCTTTCTGCGCGCGCTCCATCTGCCGCTTTACGCGCGACTGGATGGTGCGATCCATGTTGAGCTTCTCGATGGCGATGTCGAGCGTATCGGCCACGCGGGCGAGGCGCATCTCGGGGTCGAAGACCTCGAGCAATTGCTGTTTTTCTTCAATCGTCAGCGGCAGGTTGGCGCCAATCATGTCGGCGAGCTTCGCCGGCTCGTCAGTGCGCAGGGCCGCGGCGGCCTCCTGATTCAACGACTGCTGCAGCTTGCTGTACTGCTCATAAAGCTGGTGCACACGAGCCACGAGCTGGTCGGTCTGCGGTGTGGCCTGGAGCTCTGAACGTGAGGTGCGCACTGTAGCGACGAAGAAGCCATCCTCATCGTTGATCTCGGTGGCACGGGCTCGCTCCACGCCTTCGACGAGGACACGAATGTTGCCGTCGGAGAGGCGAACCGATTGCACAATGTTGCCGATGGTGCCGACGTTGTAGATATCCTCGGCGGTGGGTTCGTCCACGGAGGCATCATGCTGCGTGGCAAGAAAGATCTTGCGATCGCCATTGAGCGCCTCTTCGAGCGCACGCACGGAGGACTCGCGGCCCACCACAAAGGGAGCCATCATCTGCGGAAAGATGACCATCTCGCGGATGGGCATCATCGGGAGTTTGCGCTGGGTTCCGTTATTCAAATCGCGGTCTTCGTTTTTCATGGGCCTCCCGATTAGACGTGCGTTGAAAGCGTTCCGATGCAGCGTCCGGCTCCGAGCAAATTGTACGCGCATCGACGATGGCGATGTGGGCAGGTCCCGGTTGTGTTTTGATGACTTGCGGATCAGATCGGCGAAGTAGCAGCGTAAAAAGCGGGAACGCAAAGGGCGCTAAGTTCTAAACGCAAAGTACGCAGAGTGTTTTCTGCGTACTTCGCTTCCAACTCTGCGTCCTTTGCGTTCCCGCTTTGGAAGGCCGTTCACCCGCGGTACATCTATCTTTCCGCTTGGCTATCCTTCGTTTGGTGCAGGCTGAAGCAAGGAACGCTTCTAGCCGGCCTTCTCCAGCATCACGGGAAGGGTGATGTCGCGGCTCTTCACCATCTCTTCGGTGATGATGAGTTCCTTGATCTTTTTGTTGCCGGGCACGTGGTACATGAGGTCGAGCATGAGCTCTTCGAGGATCATGCGCAGACCACGCGCGCCGACCTTGCGCTGCAGGGCCTCGCGTGCGATCTCCTTGATGGCATCTTCGGTCCAAGTGACCTTTACGCCTTCGTAATCGAACAGGCGTGCGTACTGCTTAAGCAACGCATTGCGGGGGCGAGTGAGGATATCGATCAGCGCGGCTTCGTCGAGTTCGTCGAGCAGGCCGAGGACAGGCAGACGGCCGACAAACTCGGGAATCAGGCCATACTTCAACAGATCCTGAGGCTCCGCTTGGCGAAGCATCTCGGTGTCGCGCTGCGCGCGAATGGGAGTGACCGCGGGGTTCTTGGCATCCGCGTCGGCGATGGCCTTAAAGCCGAGTGCCTTTTTTCCGATGCGGCGAGCAATAATTTTTTCGAGACCCACAAAGGCGCCGCCGCAGATAAACAGGATGTTCGTCGTGTCGACGATGGTGAACTCCTGGTGCGGATGCTTGCGTCCACCCTGCGGCGGAACATTCGCTACCGTGCCTTCGAGCAGCTTCAGCAATGCCTGCTGCACGCCTTCACCGGAGACATCGCGGGTGATGGAGGGGTTCTCATCCTTGCGGCCGATCTTGTCGATCTCGTCGATGTAGATGATGCCGGCTTGGGCGCGCGCCACGTCGTTGTCGGCCGCCTGCAGCAGCTTGAGGATGATGTTCTCTACATCCTCACCGACGTAGCCGGCCTCGGTAAGCGTGGTGGCGTCGACGATGGCGAAGGGCACATCGAGCATCTTGGCGAGGGTCTGCGCCATCAGCGTCTTGCCCGAGCCGGTAGGGCCGACCAGGAGAATGTTGGACTTTGCGAGCTCGACGTCATTGCCGCGCATGCGGTTCATCTGGATGCGCTTGTAGTGGTTGTACACGGCAACCGCTAGCTTTTTCTTGGTGGTGTCCTGGCCGATGATGTACTCGTCCAGGAAGGCCTTGACCTCGGCGGGCTTGGGCAGATGCTGCGGCGCGGCTCCGGCGGTTGTCTCGGTGCCCTTGTCATCTTCCAGGATGGAGTTGCAGACCGCGACGCACTCATCGCAGATGTACGCGCGAGGATAGTCCGAAGGCGAGGAGATGAGCTTGGCCACGGCGTCCTGCGACTTGTGGCAGAACGAACAGCGGAGTGACTCTTCCAGGCCCCGTGTGGTCTTCATATGTGGTTTGCGACTCCTTGAGTCCGCGCGGTGCAACGCAGGCACTTTGCGGAACCTGGTAAGTTTACACCTTTGCTGAAAAATTTCCCGGTCCGCGCACACACAACAGTCATGGCGGATTGGGTACTGGTGATGCGGCAAAGCGGCAGCGGTTTAGAATGCCGCTGCTCTTGCTCCATGTGAATTAGAGTTGCGTTGAGCCGGTTTAGGTTCGCGGCCGGGTGATGATGTCATCGATCAGGCCGTACTCCTTGGCCTGTTGCGAGCCCATGGAGAAATCACGGTCGGTATCGCGTTCGATCTGTTCGAAGCTTTGCCCGGTGTGCTCGGCCATGATGCGGTTCATGCGTTCGCGCAGACGAAGGATCTCGCGGGCGTGAATATCGATCTCGGTGGCCTGACCCTGAATGCCGCCGCCCATGATGAGCGGCTGATGAATCAGAATGCGGGCGTTGGGCAGGGCAAAACGCTTGCCCTGCTTGCCGGCCATCAGCAAAAAGGCACCCATGGATGCCGCCTGGCCGATGCACAGCGTCTGCACGTCGTTTTTGATGTACTGCATCGTGTCGTAGATCGCGAGGCCGGCCGAGACCGAGCCGCCCGGCGAGTTGATGTAGAGCTGGATGTCCTTTTCCGGGTCCTCACCAGAGAGAAACAGCAGCTGCGCGATGATCAGGTTGGCGACGTTGTCGTCGATCGGGGTGCCGAGGAAGATGATGTTGTCGCGCAGCAGACGGCTGTAAATGTCGTAGGAGCGTTCGCCCCGGCTCGTCTGCTCGAGCACCATCGGTATGAGTCCCATAGCTCTCACTTTCCTTCTGTTGCGGTTCGATTCTTTTGCTTTGGGCGACGTTGAGGTGAGCCCCTGGCATGAACCAGGGCTAAAGCCCGGTTTGTTCCAATGTTCGATCGTGCGGGCTGAAGCCCGCACCTACACCATGAAGAATAAGACCTGCATTCAGCGTAGCAGCCCGGAGCGTTGACCGTGTTCCACGAGCGAAGCTCCGAAGCAGACAACGATCTGTACACTAGGCAGCGAGTTTCTCGAAGAGTGCGTTGCCGGTTTTTTCGCGGCGCATCTGCTCGCGGATGCGATCCAGGGAGCCGTCCTCGCCGAGGCGCTTGCGGAGAGTTTCGAGCGGTTCGCGGGCCTGAATGGAGAGCATCAGCAGCTCGCGCTCCATATCCTCATCGCTGACCGTGACATCTTCGCGCTCCGCAATGCGGTCCAGGATCAGCGAGGCCTTCACCTCCGCCACGGCCTGGTCGCGCTGCGCGTTACGAAGCTGCGCGAAGTCGAGCTGCCGCATCGCCTCCGTGCTCATGCCTTGCTGTGCCAGAGCCCGCAGGCCACGCTCCAGGCGGGCATCGATCTGCTGCTGCACAAAGGTTTCCGGCACGGGGAACTCGAAGCGGCCGATCAACTCATCGAGCATGGTGTCGCGCGCCTGGGTTTCGAGCGAGTCCTTTTTGCGTTCCGACACGCGCTCGCGGAGCTTGTCTTCAAACTCCCCCCAGCTATCGTACTCGCCCAGCTGCTTGGCAAACTCGTCGTCGCGCTCAGGATAGGTCTTGTGCTTGATGGACTTGACCGAGACGTCGTAGCTGACTGTCTTGCCGGCCAGACGAGCATCCCCGAAGTCGGCAGGGTAGTCCACCTCGAGCGTGAGCTCCTGGCCGACATTGGCGCCGCGCAGAGCCTCGGTGAACGCTGGAAGAGTGTTCTTGCCGCCGACCTCCAGCAGAACGTCGTCGCCCTTTATTTCGGGAGACCCGCCTTCCGGTTGTTCGGTCTTGTTTTCAGCACCCTCTTCGGTTACAACCTGCGCTAAATCCTTCATCTGCCCCTTGAAGCTGATCTCGGCCCAGTCGCCGTCGGCGAGCGGACGCTCTTCTTCGACCGGCTCCACGGTGGCGTGGTGATCGAGCAGAGCGGTGAGCTCGGCCTGGTACTCGTCGTCCGACACGGACGCGTCGGGACGCTGTACGGAGACGCTGTCATAGCCGTCGATGTTGATCTCCGGCAGGATCTCGAAGGTCGCCTTGAAGCGCAGCGGCTGGCCTTCAAAGAGTTGGAGCTCCGAGACCTGCGGCTGCGAGACGGGGCTGAACGAGCCCTGTTCCAGAGCAGCGCGGAAGCGTTCGGAGACCAGCGAATCCAGCACCTCCTGCCGCACATCCTTCGCGAAACGCGAGCGGATCAGCGACTCCGGCACCTTGCCGGCACGGAAGCCCGGAATGCGGGCCATGCGGGCGTAACGGCGCAGAACCTGGCGGAATGCCTTATCCACATCGCCCGCCGGGGCTTCGACTTCGATGGAGCGGATCAACTCCGGATTCAAGGTCGGCGCGGCGGGGTGGTGATGCTCATGACTGTGATCATGCTCATGCGCCTCGCCCTGGGGGGCCTCGGTTGTCTCGGGCAGGTTTGCCGTGTTCTCGGCCAAGGCGGTCTCTTCCTGTATCTCAATAGGGGTCAATTTGGGTCTCTTCCGAAGGTGGGCGCGGCGGCGCTCTAAGCTTGAGGTAGCCCCGTTTGCGCAGGTGCGCACGGATGGGGATCAGGGCCTCTGAAAGATAAGAATACGAGCCCACGGGGAGAGGGTCAAACCTCCGCCGTACTCTCCGCCATCAGCCCCCGCCGGTTCGCGCCCCGGCGGTGAAGGTGAACAGCTCGATGCGGACCTTCCACTGCAGGGTATCGCCCGGCTGCAGCGTCTTGATGCCGGAGCCCTCCGCGGTGTCCCACTGCGGGCCGAGCGGATCGTCGTAGTTCGTCTCCGGCCCGATAGAAACCCAGGTCTTATCCGCGGGAGCAATGACGCGCAGGCCGCGGATATTCGCAGTCAGCGGCAGAATGCGCAGGCCGTAGCCAAAGGTCGTGTCCCGAAGCTCCGCGATCGGGCCGTTCGTGAGGATGCCGGTGGTCAAGTGCCCATAGGTCTCGTCGACCGAGTTTCGGTCGAGCTTTGTTCCGCTGGCTCGCGCGAAATCCAACGGCGTACCCGCAACGGAAAGCATGCGTCCGGTGGGCAGGCCGGAGGCGCGGTCCGTCTCCAGCCGCGTGCTGGAGGGGATGGTCAGCGTCGCATTGGCGCGATCATGGCTGGCGATATTGAAGTACGGCAGCCAACCGATCCCGACCGGCATGGGGGTATCCCCGGTGTTTTGCACGGAGACGGTGAGGTCGAGGCTGTGGCCGGCCATCTCCGCCAGAATGTTCACAGATCCGGTGGAGGGCCAGTTGCCGGAAAAGGTTCCGGGGTGAAACACGGCTTCTACGGACTGCCCGTCGAGCACCACGTCACTGTGACTGGAGTCGGCGCTGCGGTCCAGCAGCAGACCGCGGGTGGACTGAAGACTGCCGGGAGCGGAGACCGGAAAGGTAAGCCG
Source organism: Granulicella sp. (assembly GCA_965276885.1). Lineage (GTDB taxonomy): Bacteria > Acidobacteriota > Terriglobia > Terriglobales > Acidobacteriaceae > Granulicella. The sequence continues at coordinate 2,535,567 of OZ255702.1, forward strand.
CTGGCCCAGCCAAAGAGTTTGCAGCACCCCCGCGTTCCCGGACGGCGTGCCGGCCAGGCGTCCGGCCCAGGGCACGAGAAAGGCTCCGCCCATGGTGGCACTCAGGCTGCCGTTGGCATCCGGCCCCGTGCCGGTCAGCATGGAGGTCGCTTCGGCGAGCGGGGGGGCCATGAGCAGGGGCACCTCGCCATGACCGGGGATCAGGGCGGTGAGCTGCAGCAGATTCATGCCGCGGCCGGGAAGAAAGGTCGCCGACACGAACTCCGGATCGCCGCTGACGGCGTCCGGCGTACGCACTAGATGGATCGGCGCCTCGCCGCCGGGGCCGGGAGCGCGGCCCAGCGCGGTCTGGGAGGGCATGACCGCGGTGGTGAGCCGGTGAAAATTGCCCCGGCCACGTTCCCACGCGATCCCCACCAGCACAGCACACAGGACGGCAATCAGGGTCGGGGTGAAATGGCCGGAGGAGATAAAAGGTGCACGCCCGGGGCGCGGTAATGGCCCGGGACGGCCGGGAGCTGCATTCATGCTCAGACACGTCTCCGTAAAGCTGGTCGTGAACACCATACCACTCCGTCGCCCCTGTGTTCGCGGCGGCTGGAAATGGGCGCAGACTTTGCGCGGCCAAAGTCCAACCTCGACCTCGCATCGCCCATCTCATGCCCAGGTATGAGAGGTGAGGCATGAAGAAGTTTTGGATTGCATTGGCCGTGGGAGCACTGGTCGGGGGCGCTGCTGCGCTGCTGTTTGCACCCCAGTCTGGGCCTTCGACGCGCAGAAAGCTGAAGCGTGGTTTTGAAGACATCGGGGACAACCTGAACGATGCGGCCGATTACCTGAAAGATCAGGCAGAACGGCTGGGCAGGGAAGCCCAAAGACTCATCGACAGCAGCAAAGGCCAGTTGAATGACGCGATGGAAGCTGCGCAGGAGTATTCGAAGACGGCCGCCGGTAAGGTGAGCGACTCTGCTTCTCGCCTGATGTAGAAAGCGTTCAGGGCGTATGGATACATCTGCACCAGCCGGTCTTGCTATGGAACATGTCCAGTGGCCCGGCTATATCTGATTACCTGTGGTGTTCAGTGTCACTATCTTGTTTGTCATCCCGTAGGGATCTGCTTTTCTTCTGAAAAAGCAAAGACAACGGCAGATCCATACAGGATGACAGACGAAAAGTTGCATACCAACAGGTAATTTGCCCGAAAAGCAGGTCCTTCGCTTCGCTCAGGATGACAACCAATGAAATGAGATGAAAAGCAAACAAGATGGCCTCGTTTTTTGACGAGGCCATCTTGTTTACTGCGTTTGCGGTTACTGCGTTTGCGTTTAGGCCGCGCTTAGAACCAGACCGATAGCCGGCTCTTCGTTGTTGCCGTCCGGGGACACCGGGCGGTAGAAGAGCTGGTCGCCATCGAGGTAAACCTCGAGGAACGCAGGCCGCTCGACGATCTGACCGGCGATCAACGCCTCCGAGAGCGGATCCTCTATGTAGCGTTGCAGCGCCCGGCGCAGCGGCCGCGCCCCGTAGGAGCGATCCACCAGCGTCTTGGCCATAATCCAACGCTTGGCCTCGTCCTGCACGGAGATCGTAATTGCCTTGTGGACAAGATTTGTGTTGAGTTGTTGAACCAGCAGTTCAAGGATCTGCATCAGTTCCGGGTCGGTCAGCGCGGTGAAGACGATGACCTCGTCGAGGCGGTTGATGAACTCGGGGTTGAAGGTTCGCTTCACCTCGCTCATCACCATCTCCTGCATCTTCGAAAAGACAACCTCGTCCTTGGAAGACTGGAAGCCGAGGCTTTCCCGCTTCATCAGGTGCTTGGCCCCGATGTTTGAGGTCATGACGAGGATCGTGTTCTTGAAGTCCACCGTGTTGCCAAGCCCATCGGTGAGCTGACCGTCTTCAAAGACCTGCAGCAGCAGGTTGAAGACGTCCGGATGCGCCTTTTCGACCTCGTCGAACAGCACGACGGAGTAGGGGTTGCGCTTGACGCGTTCCGTGAGCTGACCACCCTCCTCGTACCCGACGTAGCCCGGAGGCGAGCCGATCAGCTTGGAGACGGAGTGTTTCTCCATGAACTCCGACATGTCGAAGCGGATGAGCGCTTTTTCGGAGCCGAAGAGGAACTGCGCCAGGGTGCGCGCAACTTCGGTCTTGCCGACGCCCGTAGGGCCAAGGAACAGGAATGAACCGATGGGACGAGCGGGGTTCTTCAGGCCGGCACGAGAGCGGCGGATGGCGCGGGCCAAGGCACTGATGGCCTTGTCCTGCGCGATGACGCGCTTGTGCAGCTCTTCCTCGACGCGCAGCAGCTTCTGCGTCTCTTCTTCCTTGATCGAGGTGATCGGGACGCCGGTCCAGCGGGAGACGACGTCCTCAATGTCCTCGCGGGTGACGATGCCCGAACTGGACTCGTCGAGGTGGTACTTATCGCGCAGTGCGCGCAGATTCTCGCGCTCTTTGCGCTCCTCGTCGGAGTAAAAGCGCGCCTTCTCGAATTCATGGTTCGCTATCGCATTTTCCATGCGGTGCACGATGAACTTGATGCGCTTCTGGACCTCGGTGAGCTCCTCCGGCAGGGTGGTCTGGCGCAGCTTGACGCGGGCGCCGGCCTCGTCGATCAGATCGATGGCCTTGTCCGGAAGAAAGCGGTCGGGGATGTAGCGGCTGGAGTGCGTGACCGAGAAGGTGATTGCGTCGTCGGTGTAGCTGACGGCGTGGAACTTTTCGTACTTGTCCTTGATGCCCATGATGATCTTGATGGCATCTTCTTCGTTGGGCGGCGGCACCTTGACGGCCTGGAAGCGGCGCTCCAGCGAACGGTCCTTCTCGATCGACTTCCGGAACTCCGCCGGGGTGGTGGCGCCGATGCACTGAATCTCGCCGCGGCTCAGGGCCGGCTTGAGGATATTCGCCGCATCGAGGGATCCCTCCGCCGATCCGGCACCGACCAGGGTGTGCAGCTCGTCGATAAACACAATGGAGTTCTGGTTTTCCATCAACTCCTTCATGATCGTCTTGAGCCGTTCCTCAAACTGACCGCGGTACTTCGTACCCGCGACGATGAGGCTGAGATCGAGCGAAAGAACACGCTTCTCGGCGAGGAAACTGGGTACCTCGCCGTCGGCGATCTTCTGCGCCAGACCCTCGACGATGGCGGTTTTGCCCACGCCGGGCTCGCCGATCAACACGGGATTGTTCTTGGTGCGGCGGCAGAGGATCTGGATGACGCGCTCGACCTCGAAGTCACGGCCGACCAGCGGATCCAGCGTCTGATCCTGCGCCGCCTGGGTGAGGTCGCGCGAGAACTCGGCCAGCATCGATTGTTCCTGCTGCTGCCCGCGCTGCTTGCTCGATCCCCCGGCGGAAGACGAAGAACCGCCCTGGGGCTTTTCTTGCGTGGAACGCTGCAGCTCTTCGCGAATGGCGGGCAGCCGAAGACCCCGCTCCGTAAGAATCTCCGCGGCGAAGCACTTTTCTTCGCGCAGCAGACCCAGCAGAAGGTGTTCGGTGCCGATATGTTTGTGGCTCAGCCGCTCGGCCTCTTCGGCCGCATACGCGAGGACGCGCTTGCACTCGTTCGAGAGCGGGAGATCGACCGAGGTGGAGACCTTTTCGCGGACGGTCGTATGTTGTTCAATCTGCTTGCGAATGGATTCAACGGAGGCGTGGGAGCGCAGAAAGCGATTGGTAAGCGCCTTATCCTCGCGCAGAAGACCCAGCAGGAGGTGTTCGGTTTCAATGTAGGGCGAACCAAACTGACTCGCCTCGTAGCGCGCGAAGAAAATGACGCGCCGCGCCTTCTCTGTATAACGTTCGAACATGCTCCCCCTTCGAACCATCGCCCTCGCCCGTTTCGTTGAGGGCGTGGCCTGCGATGGAAAACCGTGGCCGCCGCGCTGGTCTGTGGCGGGAAGGACCTGAAAGCCTGGAGGCATCCAGTGAGTTGGGACCAGTGTATCTGCGCTTCAAAGGATTGCGAAGCGTAGAGCCCTCGCTGGTTACCATTGATTTGACGAAGTTGTGGGAAATCGGTCGCATTTCGGGAATGGGGCGGTTGCGTGGAATGAAAGCAGGTTCCCTGGCGGGAATGACAGCAAGAAAAACATGGACCGACCTGGTGCTGGAGCCAGTTCAGGAGATGCGTTCAAGCCTTCCGTCGCGCAACGAGAGGGTGCGATCGCACTGGCGGGCCAGATCGAAGTTGTGCGTAACCACGACGACGGCGAGACCGCTCTCGCGGCAGAGTCTCCGGAGAAGCGCGAACAGATGCGCCGCCGTGGTGTCGTCCAGATCGCCAGTCGGCTCATCGGCCAGCAGCACCTGGGGCCGCGTTACCAGAGCGCGGGCGAGGGCGACCCGCCCCTGTTCTCCGCCGGAGAGCTCGCCCGAACGGTGCTGTGCGCGGTCGCCCAACTCAACGCGGCAGAGCCACTCCGCAGCTTCGCCGAGCGCCTGCTTGCGCGGAAGGCCGCGGGAAAGCAGCGGGAGCGCGATGTTTTCGAGCGCAGTGAACTCCGGCAGCAGGTAGTGAAACTGCCACACGAAGCCAAGCGAACGATTGCGAAGCTGGGCGGCGGCATTCTGCGAGAGGCGCGTGATCTCGGTCTCGCCCACCAGGACCTGACCGGAGGAAGGACGGTCCAGGCCGGCCAGAAGATGCAACAGCGAGCTTTTGCCGGCACCGCTGCGACCGACGATCGCCACCGATTCGCCGCTATGGATCTCCAGGTGCAGGTCTCGAAAGAGCGTCAGGCCTTCACCGCCCGGCTTCGTGGCGCGGTAGACCTTGGTAAGGGCAATCGCCTGCAGCGCAGGGTAGGTTTGCGCTTTGGATGTGCCAGATTGAGACGATGGCTGGGTCAATCCTGCGCAACCTTGCCGCCATCGTCATCGACAGTGTCCTGGAGCGGGGCGTCTTCGTGGGCCGGTGTGGTCTCCGGTGACTCCCCTTGCAGGGCGCTTCGTTCTTTGTGGTGCTCCGGATCCCACTCGGCGCGGAAGGCGATCGACATGCGGTTCCAAGCATTGATGCTCGCAATCGCCAGGGTCAGATCTACCAGGTCTTTGCCTTGAAAGAAGGTCGCTGCGGCTGCATAATCCTCATCCGCGGCATGGCCGGTCTGGATCCCGGTAACGGAGTCGGCCCAGGCCAGTGCGGCGCGCTCCCTCGGGGTAAACGCATCGGAGCTCTGCCAGTCACGCAGGGCATCGATGCGCGATGCGGGCTCGTTGTGCTTCCGCAATTCATGGGTGTGATGACCAATGCAGAACTCGCAGCCGTTTTCAAGCGAGACGCGCAGCCGAACCAACTCCAGCAGCACCGCCGGCAGTGCCGTCGAGGCGTTGAGATAGTGCTCCAGGTCACGCATATGCGCGATGCCCTCGGGGGCGAGCTCAGGATAGCGGAGGCGTGGCGGCACGGTGATATTTAGTGTAGCGAACCGCCCATCGAAAGCTGGTGATTGAAATTTATTGATGCGCCGGTTCTTTGGACTCCAACCGGGCCAGAAGCTGTTCAATGCTTTGTAAACTTGCCACGATCAGTTCGCGTAGAGCCGACATTAGCTCCTGGTATTGCGCCTCCGCGCGATCTGTTTCACGGTGAAGCTGCGGGTCGAGTTCGTCGCGCGAAAGCCCGTTTTTGCGTTCGAGCAGGTCCAATCTCTCGCAAATCAAACGAATTTCTTCACTGACGGCGTGGTTGCTGAGTTTGTCGTCGTCTTCAATTCTGAGCATGCGTATACCTCTGATCGATCCTCGTGCGATGCTGGCAGTTACTCATATCTTAGAGCCTCGGCCGGCAGCACCTTCGCCGCTGACCGCGAAGGATACAGCGTCGCCAGCAGCGCGATTCCCAGCGAAACTGCCGCTACCAGAAGCGCATCGGAAGCACGCGGCGCGAACGGCAGGTGATCGATGGAGTACACGCCGGGATCGAGCTGGATGAAGCGGTAATGCGCTCCGAGCAGGCTGCCGGTATAGCCCAGCACCAGCCCCAAAGCGGTGCCCACCGCTGAGATCAAAAGCCCTTGCAGCAGGAAGATGCGGCGGACCTGGGCTGGGGTTACGCCAAAGCTCATCATGACAGCGATATCGCGGGTCTTCTCCATCACCATCATCGTCAAAGCGCTCAAAATGTTGAGCGCGGCGACTACAACGATCAGGGCAAGCACGACAAAGATGACCGCCTGCTCCAGCTTGAGCGCGCGGAAGAGCTCGCGGTTCTGCTCCTGCCAGGTGGTCGCCTGATAGCCCTTCCCGGCGGCCTCGTCGAGTGCCCGGGCGACCTCCGGGGCGCGGTTCAGGTCGTCGAGCCGGAAGCTGAGCACGCTGATCAGGTCGGGCTCGGAGAACAGGCGCTGCGCCTCGGCGAGGCGCATGAAGGCGTAGGCGGAATCGTACTGGTAGAAGCCGGAGGAGAAGATCCCGGTGACCTCGAAGCGCTGGTAGCGGGGGATCAGGCCCAGCGGCGTGAGTTCGCCTTGCGGGCTGGTGATCAGGACCGTATCGCCGACGGTGGCGCCCAGCGTGACGGCAAGATCGTGGCCGATGACCAGGGGCGGGGTGGCAGTGTCGGTCAGGGAGAGATCGCTGCCGGTTGGGGATGGGGAAGTCGGCTGCAAAGCGGCGTAGGAGCCCTCGTTCACCGACTGCAGCAGGTTGCCGATGCGGAGCTCATCGGCGGGCACGATGCCTTTGATCAGCGCGCCGCCGGAGCGGGGGCCGCGCGAGATGAGCACCTGGCCGTAAAGTCCGGGAGCCACGGCCTCGACGTGCGGCACATGGGCGAGCCGCGCCATGAGCGGCTGCCAGTCGCGGATGCCGTCACCGGCGACCCGCAGCAGCTCCACATGGGCGGTGGCGCCGACCAGCCGGTCCTGCAGGTCGCGGCGCATCCCGTTGGTGATCGCCAGCGCGATGATCAGCGCCGCGACCCCGGCCGCCACGCCCAGGATCGAGATGCCGGTGATGAGGCCGACGACAGCCTGCCGGCGCCGGGCACGCAGATACCGGGCGGCGATGAACAGTTCGAAGCGCACGTCCATCCATCGTAGACGGTGCGGTGCTGTCGCCGGTTCTGGGCACAGTGGTTCTGGGCTCCCCTTGGGTTCCATTGAGCTTCATGTAGCCCAAGACGTGATCGCATCGTCTATAACTGTGACACCTGAGCGTCTGTGTGCCCTTGGACCCGGCGCGGTGGAGCTTTCGATCATGACCAACAGGACGAGCAAATCAAACAAGACCAATAAGACGAGGGGACCGGTTCTCGCGATCCTTGCGGCGGCCTTCGCCCTGACCAGCACGGCACCTGCGCAGCAGACCCCCGCTCCAAAGCCGCCCGCGTCCACCGACGACAGCGGACCGGCGACGGACAATGACGGCATCGTGCTGCCGAAGAAAAAAGACGAGCCGCCACCGCCGCCACCCGCTCCCGCGGAGGAGAAGGTGAAGAATCCGAACGGGGCCATCTACTCGCTGCGCGTCGATGTGCCGATCGTGAACCTGGATGTGGGCGTTCTGCTGGACAAGACGCACCAGTTCGTCCCGGGGTTGAAACCGGACAATTTTCTTGTCGTCGAAGACGGCGTGGAGCAGCAGGTGCAGACCGTCCGGCTCGCCAAAACGCCCATCACCGCGGTGATGCTGCTGGAGTTTGCCGCGAATTCTTACTACCTAATCAACGACATGGAAAACGCCTCAGCGGCCTTCTTTCGTACGCTGCAGCCGGAAGACTACATTGCGGTGGAGACCTACGATATCCGCACCCACATCCTGTGCGACTTCACCAATAACCGCGACACGGTCTTTCAGGCGCTGAGCAGCCTGATGATGCCGACCTGGCATGAAACCAACGAATTCGACGCGCTCTACGAGACGTTGGACCGGCTGAGTCGCGTGGAGGGTCAAAAGTACATCGTTCTCATCTCGAGCGGACGCGATACGATGTCACGGCTCACGCTGGATCAGATGCTTGCCAAGGTGAAAGCCAGCCAGAACACCACGATTTTCACCATCAGCACGGGCGGCTTCCTGCGCGAGATGGGCCGGGAGAACATCGGTGTTTTGCAGGATCAGAACGAGATGCGCACCTTTGCCCAAATGACTGGCGGCCTCTACTTTTCGCCCGTCTTCCAGGGTGAGCTGCCGGATATCTTCTCCCAGATCAGCGACTCAATCCGCAACAAGTATGTGCTGACCTATCGGCCGACCAACAACAAAAACGATGGCACCTATCGCAAGCTCAAGGTCTACCTCGTCGATAACGAGGGCAAGCCGCTGAAGATGTCCGATGAGAAGGGCAAGCCGCTGAAGTACTCCGTGGTGGCCCGCGACGGTTACAAGGCCAAGCTGCCCGTGGAGTGAGATCTGAATTCAGGTAGTTCAGGCGAAGCGGTCGGTATCCTCCCGGCCATGGATGGGTGCCAGGCAGAGCAGCAGCAGGCCTTCCACCAGAACGGCGCCTTCCAGATGTTCCGACAGCCGGTGCAGGCGCTCGAAGTGGCGTCTGGCGGGGGTGTTGGCAGGTGCGGCATCGACAGTGCCTCCCAGCGTGAGCCGGTCGGTCTCCATGCGCGGCAGGACCGATTGTTGCAGATACAGCGTGAGGGCAATCATGGACACCACAAGCACGATCTCGGCGGCGCGGGCCGGATGCGAATCATACTGGCTGGCCAGCAGAGACAGCGTGAAGAACAGGTAGACAGTTCCGGCGCCGAGCCCAATCCGGTGCAGCGCCAGCAGGGTGCCGCGGACGATCATTCCCGCCTGATGAGCATCGGGCATGGTCTTGAAGGCGACGGGCGCGACCGCAAAGGCGAAGAAGGCGATGCCGCCGACCCATACAGTAAGCGCGATCAGCCGCAGAATGCGGAAGCTGGTTCTCATGCGTCTTTTTGACCCGTCAGAATGGGCTCGGCTTGCTCGGTGGTCTGCAGGGAGTCGTGTCCTATATCGCTCTCATCGGCCAAGTTCACGGTTTCGTTAGGCCCGTTGTGCATATTTTCAGAACTTCTGTTCAACACGCGGCTCAGAATCAACTCCAGCGCGTTTCGAGCCGCGAGGTACTCGGATTCGCTGACGCGCCGCTGCAGGCGCTCAGTCTCGAGCAGGAAAAGCTCTTCCTTGAGAGCGGAAAAAACCGCGTCCGGCGAGTGCGCTGGGGCGATTGGGGTTTCGGCGGCGGGGGGCGGCCAGGCGCTTGCAGGGGAGACGCCGGAACCCGTCGCCGAGGCTCCGGGCTTGCGCAGCAGCACACCCGCGGCGCCGGCCAGGAGCAAGGCAAGGCCGGAGAGAATCCACCATTTGTACTTGGCCCAGGGATCGCGGTCGCCGCTCTCGTCCAGCGGATTGTTGAGGCCGCGGCCGCCGGCCAGCTCGGAGTTGCTGACCGTCGGAGCGGAGGCATCGGAGTTGCTGGACGGGTTCGCGGTGGAGGCGTTCGGACCGGCTCCGGCATTGGCGCCTGCACCCTCGGTCGCCGGTTCGGGCAGCGTTCCTGAGCCCGTCACGGTGAACCCGGAGGTCTGGCCGGCAGGCACATCCTGGGCCAGAAATGTCTGTGTACCCGGCTTGCCGGATTGCGCGGCCAGCGGCGATCCTGAGCCGGGCGTCAGCTTCATGCCCGTCGGCAGCAGCACGGCAAAGGTCTTCACGGGCGTCGTCAGGCGCGGCGTAAAGGTGAATTTGCCGGTGTAGGGCAGGGTATAGGCGATGCCGAACTGCGTCTCGCCGGGGCGGATGGGGAACAAAAAGCTGAAGTGGCCGGGGTCGCTGAGCGGAACCGCGGGCGTCTGCACCGGCATGCCGCCCTGGGTAATCGCGCCGGTGCGGCCGACGAGCGATCCGGGAGGCAGAAAGAAGTCGTAGCCTTTGGGGCCGAACTGGGTCCGCTGCGGGCTGGAGTCGTTGAGCACCTGCAGCACCTCTACGACGTGCAACTCCGTCGGTGTGGCCTCGACGTGCAACTCTTCGACGCTGGTATGGACGCCATCGATCTCCGGCGCCGCGTCATAGACGGTTACGGCGATCTGGTGTTGATCGGGCTGCACGGGTTGGAAATAGGCGGCCTTCTCATGCGTGACGCGCACCAGGTGGATGCCGTCATCGGGGACAACAAGGGAAAAGCGCCCGCGCGCATCCGTGGTGGTGTGCGTGGACTCCTGCATGCCCTGCTGCAGCTGAATGAGGGTCACCAGATCGCCGGCGGCGGGTTTGCCCGTGGTGCGGTTGGTCACGGTGCCGGTGATAGGGGCGGCGGCGAGTGCGGCCAGGCTCGACGTGAGCAGGAGCAGAGCGGGGAAGAGAGACGAGGCGGGACGGGTGAATCGCACCCTTTCAGGATACGTCAGCGCCCCGTGGATAGAGCGTAACGCACGGGCATTCAGCCGCCCAGCGTTTCCATCTCGCCAAGCACATGGGCGGCCTCGGTTTCGAGCGACTCGCGCTGCTGGGCGTAGTCCTCTTCCGGAAATTTACCCGCGCGGAACTCGAAGTTGAGATCGCGCAGGTTGTCATAGATCACGTCTTTGCGCTCGCGGAGGTAGTCCAGGCGCGTCTTCTCGTGCACCGGGGCCGATGCAATCTGCGTCTGCGGCCTAAAGATATAGACAACACAGCCGATAAGGAGAACGACACAGGGAACGAGGATCTGGAGGTTCATAAGGAGAGTGGGTCCGCCAGTGAGTTGGGAGCGTCCAAGCTATAGTGTAATCGCGCTGCCGGGTATTGCAGCCGCTACGGGAGAGTCGCGCTTGGGTCGGTGGTTCCGAGGAATTCGAGGGCTTGGCGGATCTCGTGTCGCGCTGATCGCGATGTTAGGTACGTTCTTCTGCGCGGGAGCGCTGAGCGCCCAGGCAAATTCGCATACCGATCCGCTCAACCTCGATCCGCTGGTACGGCAGGGGTACGAGCACTTCTACAACCTCGACTATGACGGCGCGCTGCGGATCTTCAACACCGTCGCGCAGGGGCACCCGGGGGAGCCGATGGCGTGGAACTACATCCTCGTCACCACCATCTTTCGCGAGCTGTACCACCAGGATCTGCTGGACACGACCTACTACGCGCACGACAGCTTTCTGACCACAAAACGGCAGGTGGACATCCCGAAAGCGACCCGCGGTGGGATCGAGAGCCTGACCGACAAGGTCATCTCCATGTGCGATGGGCGGCTGAAGGTCAACCCCAATGACAAGAACGCGCTGTTTGCCCGTGGCTACGCGCGCGGCATGCATGCGGCATTCATCACGCTGGTGGACCATGCATTCGCCGCGGCGGCACGGCAGGGCTATCAGTCGCGCAACGACTCGGAGGCGGTGCTCAAGCTCGACCCGGAGTACGCGGATGCGGAGATGGCGGCCGGCATCCAGCAGTTTGCCGTGGCCAGTCTGCCGCGTTTCGTGCGCGTGGTGGTCGGCATCATGGGGGTGGGCGGCTCCAGGCAAAAAGGGTTGGACATGCTGCGCGATTCCGCCGCGCATGGCGTGGTGACGGCGGTGGAATCGCGGACGATTCTCTCGCTGTTTCTGCGCCATGACGGCCGCTACGGGCAGGCGCTGGAGGTGCAGCACGGGCTCGCGCTCCAATATCCGCATGACTATCTGTTTCGGCTCGAAGTAGCCAACCTGCTGAAGGATGCGGGTCGTGGAGCGGAGGCGATTGAGACCTACAAGCAGGTCATCGCGGACGCTGCGAAGCCGGGCTACTTCATCGACCCGCGGCTGCAGCTGGCCTGGTTTGGGCTCGCCGACACGGAACGCGGCTATAACGACATCGCGGATGCAGCCTTTGGGTACACGCAGGCGGTAGAGCAGCCCAACTGCAGTGGCTGGCTGCGCAAGCGGGCGGCGCTGGATGCCGGGGAGATGGACGATCGGCTGCACCATCGCGCCGACGCGATGCGCATGTACGGGGTGGCCTCGGCCGCCGGCGGCGATCAGTCGCAGACGGAAGCCGCGCACAGGTACATGGGATCGCCGTTCACCGGCAAATAGGGGCCCGGAGCACGGAACCAATTGCCCCGCGCGGGCGTATCTTTATCTCGTGAAGCGCTGGAGGTCCGAGCGCTGAAGGAGAAGAGGATGCTCTGCACCGCTTGTGGACAGACACTGGATTCAACTGCTCGCTTTTGTAGTGGCTGTGGCCGCGCCTTGATCATCAACCGCCCTGTGGTGTACCGGGCAGAGCGCCTGACGCGGCCGCGTGACGGACGCATGCTCGCCGGCGTGTGCGCGGGTTTTGCGCAGCGCTACGGCTGGGACGTGGTGATCGTGCGGCTGATTGTGCTGCTCGCGATTGTGTTTGCGGGCGTGCCGGTGATCGCCTACCTGGTCGCGTGGATCGTGATGCCGAACGAGCAGTATGCCCTGCCCGCGCAGACGGGCACCCCTGGCGGTACGCAGACCGGCGCCGGGCCGGGTAGCATCGCTATGTGACTTCATTTCCTGCACCGCGTCCGCTCCTCTATGTCAATCGACGGCTGCAGCTTTCCGGCGCCGACCTCGGCGAATTAGCAATGCAGTATGGCACGCCACTGTACGTCTACTCGGCGGACAACCTCCGGGAGCGCGCGGCGCTCTTCGCCCAGGAGTTTGCCGCCGTCCCCCACACGGTTTGTTATGCCGTGAAGGCGAACTCCTCTTTGGCACTGCTGCGCATTTTGGGCGAGATGGGCTGTGGATTCGACATCGTCTCCGGGGGAGAGCTGGAGCGGGTGCGCCGCGCCGCGCCCGAGGCACTTTCGCGGGTGGTTTTTTCGGGCGTGGGCAAGCAGGCGTGGGAGCTGGATGCGGCGCTTGTAGCCGAGATTCTGCTCTTCAACGTCGAAAGCGAGGCTGAGCTCCAGCTGCTCGCCTCGCGCGCCGAGGCAGCGGGTAAACGCGCTCGGTTTGCGCTGCGTGTGAACCCTGATGTGGCGGTCGAAACCCATCCTTACATCTCCACCGGTCTGCGGGAGCACAAGTTCGGCATCGCGATTGAGCGTGCACGGGCGATCTACGCGGAGGCTCGCGGCCACGCCTGGCTCCAGCCCGTGGGCGTCAGCGTGCATATCGGGTCGCAGATCCGCGACGTGGCTCCCTTTGCCGAGGCGCTGGGGCGCGTGGGCGTTCTTGTGCAGCAGCTGCGAACTGACGGACACGACATCCGCTTCATCGATGCCGGGGGTGGCTTCGGCATCGAGTATGGGCAGGCGGAGTTCGATCCCGCGGCGCGCGTGCGGGATTACGCCCGTGCTTTGGGCGCGATCCTGTCGCCGCTCGGAGCGCATCTGCTGCTGGAGCCAGGTCGTTTTCTGATCGCGCAGGCGGGTGTGTTGCTCACGCGTGTGCTCTCCACCAAGGCCACTGGAGCGCGGCAGTTTGTTATCGTGGATGCGGCGATGAACGACCTGATCCGGCCTGCGCTGTACGGCGCGCACCACGAGGTTCTTCCGGTTGCGGAAGGCAATGCGCAGACTCAGGTGGCGGATCTGGTTGGGCCTGTTTGCGAGAGCGGCGATTTTTTTGCGCGGGACCGTTTGTTGCCTTCGGTAGAAGGCGGTGACCTGCTTGCCGTGCTGGATGCCGGAGCCTACGGCATGAGTCTGAGCTCGAACTACAACACCCGTGTGCGGCCGGCGGAGGCGCTCGTGGAGGGCGGTGCCGCGCGGCTGATTCGCCCTCGGGAGACGCTGGAGGATCTGCTGGCGACGGAGCTGTTGTGAGCTGCGCGCAGCCGTTCCGGGCGTGGTGAGCGGCTCGGATCCCATGCTAGAATCACCTGCGACGAAGCTGCGTTGCGGCGCCCAGAACGCTCAGGGCGATCGCGCCAAGCAGCAGCGATTCCTATCCAAGCATTGAGGTTACCCGCATGTCCGGCCACTCAAAATGGGCGACAATCAAGCACAAAAAGGGCGCTCTGGATGCCAAGCGCGGCAAGATCTTCACCCGCCTGATCAAGGAGATCATGGTTGCGGCCAAGGCCGGCGGCGGCGATCCGGACGGCAATCCGCGCCTGCGCACGGCGGTGTTGGCGGCCAAGGCCGAAAACATGCCCCAGGACAACATCAAGCGGGCCATCCAGCGCGGCACCGGCGAGATCGAGGGTGTGAGCTATGAGGAGATCACCTTTGAGGGCTATGGGCCGGGCGGCGTTGCCGTCATCATCGATGTGCTGACGGACAACCGCAACCGTGCGGTGAGCGAAATTCGTCATGCCTTCTCGAAGAACGGCGGCAATCTGGGTGAGTCGGGTTCGGTCGGCTACATGTTCGCGAAGAAGGGCTTGATCATTGTCGAGAAGTCCGCAGCCGACGAAGACAAGCTGACGGAGATCGTGCTCGACGCCGGCGCCGAGGACCTGAACGATGACGGCGATTACTGGGAGATCATCACCTCGCCCAAGGATCATGAAGCCGTGGCGGAAGCCGTGAAGAAGGCCGGGATCACAGCGGAGAATTCGCAGGTGACGATGGTGCCAAGCACCTACCAGAAGCTCGAAGGCTCACCGGCAAATGCCATGATGCGCCTGCTGGAGACCCTTGAGGACCTGGACGACACGCAGAACGTGTACTCGAACTTCGACATGAACGAGGCTGCGGTTTCGGCGTAAGAAATCTGCATCACAAGAGGTACGCAGGCCGCCAGTCATGCTGGCGGCTTTTGACTGTGAAGGGGAAGCGTTTGAATCTTTTTCGTTCGGCAATTTCGGCCGTGTTGCTTTTGGCATCCTTGCAGGCACGAGGTAAGGCACAGACGACGGCGCAGGTCGCCAACCTGACCGGCACCGTGGTGAGTCCAAGCGGCGCCCTGGTTCCAGGAGCCGAGGTGACGGTGTACCGGGGGGCACTGTTGATGGCGCGGCGGATAACGGATGCGAGCGGGGTCTTTCGGTTTCAGGCAGAGCCGGGTGAGTATCAGGTGACCGTAGCGGGAACATGCTTCGCGTCTCTGCACAGCTCGCCGGTGCCGTTTGCCGCTGGAGGTTCAAGCCGTTTTACTTTGCAGCCCTTCATGGAAGGGGCGCTTCCGGCCAAGTGTATGGGTGGAAACTCCTCCCGGACGAGCCAAATGCTAGTCGAGTCGCCCGTTCGCCAAGAGGCGACCACGATGCCGTGGGTGTATGGGGCCCTGTTTCAGGGTGGTTTCGGCGTCACGGAAGACCGCGGCAACTTCACATTTCTACTTGCAGGTGCGCACCTGGGCAAGGTGCTGACAACAGAGATCGGCACTGGAGCCCTGCGCGGAAATTTTGAGTACGCCCTGGAGCTTTTTCCGTACTGGCAATCCTTCACGCCCAAGTTTCAGCGCATCAACTGCCCGGCGAGCACGGGTTCGCAGGGGGTTAATCCCAACACCTGCAGCGCGCCGTATAGCGTCGGAGGCACCTTCAGCGGCGTGAGCGTGACGCCCATCATCCTGCGCTGGAACTTCACCCATGGCCAGCGCTGGATGCCTTGGGTTCAAGGCGCCGGCGGTCTGGTCTGGACCAACCACAAATATCCAGCCTACGGCGATACCAACCCGCAGGATGTAAACGAGACCGGGCCGGGTTCCGACACCAGCGTGTGGAACTTCACGCCGCAGTTCGGCATCGGCACCCATTACTTTTTAAAGCCGAAGCGCTCGCTGGACTTCAGCGCCAACGCGGTGCATATTTCCAGTGCCAGCCTGGGCGATCGCAATCCCGGCGTCAACGCCAGTGTGCAGCTGTCCGTTGGGTATAGCTGGTGGAAGTAACCGTGCTTTAGCCGCTGGCTCACGCCAGAAACACGCTGGACGCAGTAGGATACGCAACGCAGCACCGTGCATAGTTCCCAAGCCATTGTCGAATGTGTTCCCAACTTCTCTGAAGGAGCGGACCGCGCGAACGTCCTTTCCATCGTTCGGGCGATGGAGGTTCCGGGGGTGTCGCTGCTGGACTGGTCGGCGGATGCCGATCACAACCGCTGCGTGGTGACGGTCGCAGGCTCGCCGGGGGCGGTGGTGGAGTCGGCGGTGCGGGGCGCCGGCAAGGCGGCACAGCTGGTCGATCTCACCAAGCAGCGCGGGGAACACCCGCGCATCGGAGCTGCGGATGTGATTCCGTTTGTGCCGGTTCGGGACATTTCGCTGGTGCAATGCGCGGTGCTGGCGCGGCAGGCAGGGGCGTTGATTGCGCAGCGCTTCGGCGTTCCTGTGTACCTTTACGAGGCAGCGGCTTCGCGCCCGGACCGTGTGAATTTAGAAGATGTACGCCGTGGTCAGTTCGAGGGTCTGCTCAAGGATTCGGTGCGGGATACGGCGCGCCGTCCGGACATCGGCGGTCCCGAGCTGCATCCCAGGGCCGGAGCCAGCGCCGTCGGCGCGCGCAAATTTTTAATCGCCTATAACCTTTACCTGGCTGGCGGCGGCAGTGCACCGGAGGTAAGCGCGGCGCGGGCGATCGCACGCGAACTGCGGGCTTCGAGCGGCGGTTTGCTGGGGGTGAAGGCGATGGGGGTGCTGGCCAACGGCCGCGCCCAGGTAAGCATGAACATCACCGATTTCGAGCGCACGCCGGTCTCCAAGGTCTGCACAACGGCGCACGAGATCGCCGCGCGGCACGGCGTACGCTTCGCTCATGGCGAGCTGATCGGCCTTATCCCCGAAAAGGCGTATGAGCCGAACGCGGAGTGGGTACGTCAAACCGATGGGTTCGACCCGGAGCTCAAGGTTCTGGAACGACGCCTGCGGCATCCCCTTTCGTGGCCCTAAAGGGTAGCTGGATTCCCCGGAAGGTGCTTGCAGTACAGAATTATTCAGGAAACAATGGAGTTTGCGCGTAGACGCTTACGCTGAAGGAGCGGGAAGTGAAGATGGGCAAGGGCTGGCAGTATGGGATCGCGATAGCTGGTTTTATAGCGACGATGGGATGGGGTTCTGCCGCACACGCGGCGCAGCTGAGCGGCGACGCGCGGTCATCCATTCCTCGCGACGTGCAGCAGGTGATCGTGGTGGATTATAAGCAGATGCAGAACTCCCCGGCGGCTATGCAGCTCAAGGATCGCGTGCTGCCGCCGGAGCTGAAGCGTCTGGAGACGGCGCTGAAGACCTCCGGGCTGAAGGTGGATCAGGACGCCGACACGCTGGCCTTTGCGGCGTTTCGTATTAAAGAAGGCGGAACGCGTGTGATTGGCGTGGCGCAAGGCCAGTTCCAGACTCAGGCCATCATGGCCTATTTCGCCAAGAACAAGGTGAAGCCCATCGCGCTGCGCAACAACAGCATTTACCCGATGGGTTCTGCCGGCATGAGCGTCGCGTTTCTGAACCAGACGACGATGGTCTTCGGTGATCGTGCGGCTCTGACGGCGGCGCTCGATGCCCGTGACGGCCTGAGCGCGAATTTTCTGCAGAACAGCGACATGATGAACGAGATGGCCGCGGTGGACAACCGTCCCGTGTGGAGCCTGCTGGACCAGAAGGGTACGCAGACGATGATGCGCAGCGTTCTGGGTCAGGCCGCGCAGCTGGCTGACTATGACACTGTCAAGAACCGGATGAAGTCTGCCCGCTATACCATGGACTTCGGCAATGGCGTGAAGTTCGATATGGCGGTTGTGATGTCCGATTCGATGACCGCGGCCACGGCGGCTACGTTGATGAAGGGCGTGATGATGCTGCAGAAGAGCGGCGGTTCCCCGATCGAGAAGTCGGCGCTGGATGAGACCAACATCGACTCGAACTCCGGTACGCTGACGGTGGAATACACCTCATCCGATGGGCAGTTTGCGAGTTTGCTTGGCTCGCCCCTGTTTCAGCAGGTTGTGAAGTAAATCAGGTGGTGAAGTAAATAGTGGAAACAACATAAAGGCGACCGCAGCTGCGGTCGCCTTTGTGTTGTTGCTTTGGAACCTGATGCTGTACTGCCCGCACAAAAGCAGATCCCTTTGCTGCGCTACGGGATGACACGAGTAGTTGTGGGATGACAAGAATAGTTTGCGGGATGACAAGAAAATTTTGTCAGGTTCGGATGGAATCCGACGCGGTGCTGCGCTCTGCCAGACGCCTTTCGCCTTCGCAGCGCTTCATCACAGCTGCGCGCAGGCGTGTTGCCAGGTCTTCTGGGAACTCATACGTCTCGTGGGCACGATAGATGGAGATCGTCTGCTGCGTGGTGCTGACGACGACCTCGCAGTGATGGCAGACTCCGAGGTGTTCTTTGACCTCGGCGAGGAGCGCGGGATCGATCTGCCCATCGAAGTAATCGGTGAGCTTGGCTAGAAACTCCGTGCAGTTCACTTACGCGCCCTCTTTCTTCTGCCGAAAGTAGCGGCTCAGCCGTTCCCGCAGTTGCAGGCGGGCACGCAGAAGCCGCGACTTGACGGCCGGTACGCTTAAACCGAGCGCTTCGGCCGTCTCCTCGGTTGACAGGTTTTCGATGTCGCGCAATGTAAAAACGGTGCGAAAACCTGGTGGCAAACCGGCGATCGTCTTGCGAAGAATGTCGCCCAGTTCAGATTGGGAAAAAATCTGTTCCGGATTGGGACGCCATTCGGCAAAATCGCGCGGAATCGCCCCCTCTTCGGTCTCGACATCCTGGTCCATGGAGACAGTCCGGGAGGTTTTGCGGCGGCGCAGGCGCATCAGGCTCTCATTCACCGCGATGCGCACCAGCCAAGTGGAGAACTTGGAGTTGCCCTGAAACTGTTCGAGCTTCTGGTAGGCCTTGAAGAAAACGTCCTGGGTGATGTCTTCGGCATCTTCGCGATTTTGCGTGATGTGCAGCGCTGTGCGATAGATCTGCCGGTCGTACTGCTTTACAAGCTGTTCGAACGCGGCGGTATCGCCCGCCTTCGCGCGCTCTACAAGCGCGAGGTCCGGATGCGGTTCCGCAACGGCCGGAGGACCGGCTTGTGCGTCGATGGCCACGGGTTCTGCGAGGGAGCTGGATTGAGCCGCCATAGTCTGCCTTCAGTGTACTTGGGAGAGGGGTGGGGGTGCGAGTCAGGGTTGGTTTGCACCGGAGTAACGGAGGGGCTGGAGTATTTTGTGTATCTGTTCTGGTTCTGTGGCGGGGTGAGTTCCTTCGTGAAACAGGAGCACTCGACGTAGAGTCAAAGACGTGGGGTCAATTTAAGGGTGAGCTCTATGAGATCGAGCCGATTCGCCGCCGTGTTTTTGCTTGCGGCAAGTGTTTCGATGCAATTCGGGCAGGCACAGGGGCACCGGCACGTCACGGTCCATGGCAAAGGCTCAGCGAGTTTGCATCACGTGGTATCGCGGAGCACCTCTGCGCACAGCCGGACGGCCCACGGTCATGCCTCCCTTCGCCGGGTGTCCACGCGAGGGCTGCCGGCCGGCCATGCGGTCTTTGAACACGCCACTGCCGAGAGCCGCCGCCTCAGCAGCGCCTTTATCGCTTCCGCGACGCTGCGGCCGATGGCGCAGCAGCTGCTGGCGATCCGCAGCGCGACGGCCTACAACGGTGTGCTGAGCTACGCGGCGTCGCATCCCGGTGAGGCGGCCTCGGCGGCTCACCTCGCCATCGGCCACGCGTATGCCCTGGATCGCCGCTACGGCGACGCTGAAGCGGCCTTCCACGCGGCCGCGGGGGCGGGGGACGCGCTGGCGGACTACGCCGACTATCTCGGAGCCCAGGCGGCGATCTCGGCAGGGCGCCCCGGCGATGCCATTGCCACTCTGGAGCACTTCGCGGACCGGCACCCGGATTCGCTGTTCGTGCCGCAGGCCCCTGTGCTGCTGGCGAGCGCGTATCTGGCCGGCAATGACGCCGCCAATGCGCTGCGGGTGCTGCAACCGCTCGCCGACACCCCGGCCGGATCGCGTGTGGAGGTGCGGGTCATGCTCGCCAAGGCCTATCAGGCGAGCGGCAATACGGGGGCAGCGGCTGAATTGTATCGCGGAATCTACCTTGGCGATCCTGTAAGCAACGACGCGGCCAACGCCAAGCTGCAGTTGGCGGCGATGAACGTTCCGCTGACAGCCGCGGAGCGAAAAGAACACGCCGATGCGCTGTTCAATGCCAAGCAATACACCGCGGCGGCTGCGGAGTACCGTGCGCTGGAGCAAAACGACGCCACTCTTTCGCAGGCCGACCGGTCGGCGCTGGAGATCTACGCCGCCGTGTGCGATCTGCGGCTGAAGCACATCACGCGGGCGGATGTGGACCACCTTCCCGTGACCAGCGACGACACCGCGGCGCTGAAGATGTATCTGCAATCGGAGCTCGCGCGCAGTGAGGGAGACGCCGCCGCGCATGATGCGCTGGTGGCGGGGATGTCGCAGCAGTACCCGAACAGCCGCTGGCTGGAGGAGGCGCTCTACTCCGGCGGCAACATGTATCTAATCAAGCGCGATTCGACCCATGCGATCGCGGAGTACAGTGAGCTGGTCAGCCGGTTTCCGCGCAGCGTGTACGCTCCCAGCGCGCACTGGCGGGCGGCGTGGCTGAATTATCGGCTGCGCCATAATTCGGACGCGGCGCGGATGTTCGACGAGCAGATCACGTCCTATCCCGGCGGGCAGGAGATCCCGGGGGCGCTCTACTGGCGCGGCCGGCTGTATGAGGATGTCGAGGGCAACTTCGGGCAGGCGCTGAACTACTACAAGGCGTTGAATGCAGCGTACGTGAACAGCTACTACGCCATGCTGGCACGGCAGCGGCTGGCTGTGATCGGCAACCGTGAGGCGGTGGAGCCCTCGCCGATCCTGGCATCGGTGCGTGCGATCCAGGATCCTCACTTGATCGACGCCTTGCCGGAGGACGATCCCCACCTGATCAAGGCCCGGTTGCTGGCCAATGCGGCGTTGAACGAGTACATCCGCCCGGAGATCCAGCTGAGCTTGACTTCGGGGCAGTGGGGAGCGCTCGCCGAGGCGGAGATCTATCAGAGCTTCGGGGAAAACGCCCGCGCGTTGCAGGCGATGAAGCGCAGCAAGGTCCCGTTCTTTTCCTTGCCGGTGGATGAGGTCCCCGTGGCCTACTGGCAGCTTGTCTTCCCGCGGCCATACTGGCAGCAGCTTGCGGCGGACGCCCAGAGCAATGGGCTGGATCCGTACCTCGTGACCTCGCTGATCCGCCAGGAGTCCGAGTTCAATCCCGGAGCTGTGAGCCGGGCAAATGCGTACGGTCTGATGCAGCTGCTGCCTTCCACCGGCAAACAGCTGGCCAAGAAGGGGGGCGAGCGTCACTTCAATGCCAACGAGCTCTTTGACCCGTCCGAGAACATGCGTTTGGGCACGACCTATCTGCGGCAGAATATCGACCGTTACGGCGGCCAGGTGGAGTACGCGCTCGCGGCCTACAACGCCGGGGATGCGCCGGTGCGGCAATGGATTGCGAGCGGCGACTACAAGGATGTTCCGGAGTGGGTCGAGTCCATTCCCTACAGTGAGACTCGCGATTACGTGCAAAGCATCATGCGCAACCGTGAGGTCTACCGCGCGGTCTATGCCGGCCGTTAGTGTGGTGTCCTGCAAGTTCGCCGCATCAATTGATTTGTCATTCTGAGCGGAGTTTGGCCCGCTTTTGAGCCAAACGGAGTCGAAGGAACTGCTTTTCGCTCCGGCCAGCTACACCGTTCAGGTATCGAGACGCGGCGAAGTTCCCGGACACCAGAATAGAATGCAAACTCTTTTGAGATAAGCTGCTTCAACGCTGTCCCGGAGACCAACATGCGCGTCCATTGCACATTCCGTTCTCTTCGCCCCCTCGTTCGGCACCGCTCCTGGTTTACGGCTGTGCTCGTTTTGACTGCGTCCGTTAGTCCTTTGGTGAAGGCTGCCGCCCCAAAACCCGCGATTCAGGATGCGGCGATTCAGGATACGGTGAGTCAGGATACGGTGAGTCCGCCTGGCCCAACCGCGCAGCCGGGCGTTCCCTTCAAGGCGGACAGGCTGGCCGCGCTTCTTCCGGCGACGGTGTACTTTCAGGGCAGAATAGCCAACCTGCAGCTGCGCAACGCGGGCGGCACGTCTTTCGGCGGCAATGCCATCGTTTGGGCTGCACTGGTGGACGCGTCCGGGTACGCCAGCAATGTGCAGGAGCGTTACCAGTTTTATCTTGTCACGGAGACTCCACTACGGATCGGAGATGCTCAGCTGGCCGCCGGCGTCTATGGCGCCGGTTTTGTTGGCCAAAGGTTCGTGATCATGGACATCGGCGGTCACACGGTCGCGCAGGGATCGACGCAACTCGACCAGATTCTTCCTCGTCCACGGCCGCTGCAGATGCTGCCGGAGTCGGCTGATGCCGTGAAGCTGTATCTGGGACGGCGTTGGGTAACGCTGCACGTCGGCCAAGGCCGTTAGCGGCCACGGCATGTCATTCTGTTAGCTGTTCATTCTGATAGCTGTTCATTTTTATAGCTGCGAACGATGTCACTCTCCCCTCCATGCCGCATGTGTACCTTGCTGTCGTTGGCGGCGGCGCTGCTCGTCTCGTCATCACTGGGCCAGACGCGCGGCGTATACGCAGCGCCGGGCGACTCCAGTCAGGCTATCCTTCGCTATATCGCAGCGGGTTGGAACGGATTGTCGCGCTCCACTACCGAGTGCGCTTCCCTCCTGGATCCGAAGGTGACGACCCCACCCATTCTGTACCTGCCGTTTGGGATGGATACGCCGCCGGCTCTCAAAGCGGTGGAGGCAAAGTGCCATGTAGAGGTGAAGCATCTGCCGCGTGCGATTCATCAGCTGGGAGATGTGCAGCCGGCGGAGCTGCCCGCGGAAGGTCTACTGTACCTGCCCAGCCGCTATGTCGTGCCTGGTGGGCGCTTCAACGAGATGTACGGCTGGGACAGCTACTTCATCCTCCTTGGCCTGCTGCAGGATGGTCGCGACGATCTGGCCCGCGGCATGGTGGAGAACTTCTTCTTCGAGATCGAGAATTATGGCGCGCTGCTGAACGCCAACCGCACCTACTTTCTCACCCGCTCGCAGCCGCCCCTGCTGTCGTCCATGATTCGCGAGGTTTACGAGCACCCGGTCGCTTCGGGATCGGGGCTAAACCCTCTCGACAAGACATGGCTGGCCCATGCGTATGCCATGGCCGAGAGGGATCACGCGCTTTGGGCTTCGGACGTGCATCGCATCGGCAACACCGGGCTGGCGCGTTACCACGACATCGGGCGTGGGCCGGTGCCGGAGATGGCGGACGACAGCAACTACTATCCCGACGTACTCCGGTGGATGCTCGCGCACCCGGATGAAAGCACGGGCTATGTGTTGAACGCTCCCGCGGAACCAACCCCAGCGCAGGCCGCGGAGCTTGCGAAGACCAGTTGTGACATCAAGCAATCGCATGTGTGTGCGCGGGCGGTGGTGGAGGGACACCGGCTTACAGCGAATTTCTATGAAGGCGATCGGGCGATGCGGGAGTCCGGCTTCGACACCAGCTTTCGCTTCGGTCCGTTTAGCGGATCGACGGAGGACTATGCGCCCGTGTGCCTGAACAGCCTGTTGTTCCAGTATGAGATGAACCTCGCTCACTTCGCCACGCTGCTGGGACGGGCAGAGGAGGCGAAGCACTGGACAGCGATGGCCGAAGCGAGGCGGACGGCAATCCATCGCTATCTTTGGAACGCGAAGACAGGCTTCTTCTTCGATTGGAACAGCCGCACCGGAGAGCAGTCGACGTACAGTTATGTCACCGGCTTTTATCCGCTGTGGGCGGGTCTGGCCACGCCCGCGCAGGCCGCGGCGGTGGAGCGCCATCTGCACGACTTCGAGCATCCGGGTGGGCTCGCCATGAGCCGCACGGCATCGGGGACGCAGTGGGACCTACCCTACGGCTGGGCGCCTACGAACTGGCTCGCCGTGGCAGGGCTGGAGCGTTACGGATTCCATCAGGATGCGGCTCGCGTCAGCCGGGAGTTCTCCGTGACGGTGCTGGGGAACTTCGCGCGCGATGGTACCTTGCGCGAAAAGTACAACGTGGTCAGTGGATCAGCCAATGTGGCAGTTGCGGCGGGCTATAAGGCCAATGTGATCGGGTTTGGCTGGACCAATGGTGTTTATTTGCGTATGCATGCGTTGCTAAGTGGGCTTGAAGCTGCAGCGAGTACCGCTTCAGAAAGCAAATGATACGACAATGACTCCGCGGCTTGAGGAGCTTTCCTCAGCTAGACAGTGTTGTTGCTTTTCTTTCTGTCATTCCCGAAGGGAATCTGCTGTTCTCACCAGCGAAACCGCAAGTCTCTCCGCTCCGCGGACGATACAGCTGTCCGCTCCGGCCGGGATGACACTCTATTACCAGCACGCAATTCGCTCTATCGCCTGAGTGCGCAGGATGATGACTGCACGTGCAAACAGCAGATTCCCTTCGGGAATGACAAAAAGAACGGCAACAGAAACCCTGATGCGGGCGGCTATTGCGGCTGTTCAGCGTGCGGCGGCGCCGGCGTCCAGTTCTTCGCACGCAGAAAGCTGACGAGGCTTTCGATCTCCTCATGCGTAAGCGTATCGCCGAAGGCCGGCATGGCTTGGCCCCCGTGAAGGATCTGCTCCTCGATCTGTTGCGGCTTCAATTTTCTGCGCAGCTTCAGAAGCGACGGTCCAGAGTCAGTGCCGTCGCCGTCCACACCATGACAGTGTGCACAACCGCGGGTCGCGAAGAGTTCCGCCCCTTCGCGCCGGCTGTCCGCATGCGCCGAGGTGTGCAACGGATCGCACATTCTGTCACTTATGGAACCGCATACACCGAGAATGCAGACGAAAGTGAAAACACCACTTGGGGATAAACGACGCATCCGTATAACTCTCCACAACGAAGTACACCTCCGAAGGCTCACTTCGATGACGGTCTATTATCCCAGTGCGAGTCGTGACGGGTCCATTCGGTGCTTTTGGACAACTTGCGTTGGGGGATGGTATCTTCGCCACGCGCGTTGCCCCCAAGATGCTTCAGGAAATGCTCAGGAGATGCTCATTGCAATACCCATTCCGCTGGCCCATGCTGGCCGTTCTTCTCAGCCTTTGCTCCCTTGCTGCCGCGAAGACGAGCGCGCAGACCGGGAATGTGGGCGCGGATCTCCAAGCCGCTGCCCGTCCCAGCACCGACGAGACGTGGTGGAAACATGCCGTGATCTATGAGATTTATCCACGCAGCTTTCAGGACTCGAACGGCGATGGCATCGGGGACCTGAACGGCATCAGCAAACGGCTTGATTATCTTCAAAGTCTCGGGGTCGACGCGATCTGGATCGCTCCAATGTACCCGTCGCCGCAGGTGGACTTCGGCTACGACATCTCCGACTACGAAAACGTTGACCCGCAGTATGGCACGCTGGCGGACTTCGATCATCTGCAGGCTGCGGCGAAGCAGCACGGTATCCGCATTGTGCTGGACATGGTGCTGAATCACACCTCGGACAGGGACAAGTGGTTCGTCGAAAGTGCGAGCTCCCGCAACAATCCAAAGGCGGATTGGTACATGTGGAATGACGGCGTCCCGGCGAATGCGCCCGGCGTAACTCCGTACCAGCTGCGCTATGTTCACGAGGGTTCCAAGGGGAAGGTCGTTCCGCCCAACAACTGGGTCTCCGGCTTCGGCGGCTCGGCGTGGGAGTGGGTGGCGGCGCGGCAGCAGTTCTACTATCACGAGTTCTACAAGCAGCAGCCTGACTTGAACTGGCGCAACCCGGCGGTGGAGCAGGCCATGTTCGGCGTCATGCGGTTCTGGCTGGATCGCGGCGTTGCCGGCTTCCGGCTGGATGCGATTCCAAACCTCTTCGAAGATCCGCGGCTGCGCAATAATCCGGTGCTTGGCGGCACAAATGCCCAGGGTGATCCGAAGGTCGGCGATCTCTACACCAACAATCTTCCTGAGGTTCACGACACGATGCGGCGGATGCGCGCGATGGTGGCGAAGTACCCCGGAGACCGCGTATTAATTGGCGAAACCTATCTGCCCAATACGCTTGAGCTGGATAAGTGGTACGGCGGCACCGCGCAAAACGAACTGCAGCTGCCCATGGATATGCTGGTCGGCTTTGGGCATAACGAAAAGCTCAACGCGTCGTACTTTCGGCAGTACATCACGGAGGTAGAGACGCAGGTGCATGGCTCGCAGCCCCTGCTTGTCTTCGATAACCATGACAACGTCCGCTCCATCGATCGTTTTGGGGATGGCGTGCACAACGTGGAGATCGCGAAGTTGATTGCGACGGTGTTGTTGACCACGCGATCCACGGCGTTGACCTACTACGGCGCGGCGATCGGCATGCCCACAACGACGCCGGCGCGCAAGGAAGACGTGAAGGATCCCATCGGCATTACCGGTTGGCCCAGGGAGAAGGGTCGCGACGGTGAGCGCACGCCGATGCAATGGACACCGGGACCGCAAGCGGGCTTCTCCACGAATCCGCACACCTGGCTGCCCGTCGCACCCGACTACAAGACGGTTAATGTGCAGACAGAGACAGCCGAGCCGAATTCTTTGCTGAATTGGTATAGGCAGCTGACCTCGCTGCGCCGTTCGAACACCGCGCTGCACGACGGCGGCATTGTCATGCTGAACCGGGATGATGCGGACGTGCTTGCCTACGTCCGAACGGCTCCCGCTGGCGCTGCACCCGTGGTTGTGGCGATGAACATGAGTGCGCAAGCAAAGACGGTTTCTCTGGATGTAAGCGCTGCTGGCGTAAAAGGAACTGTGGTCCACACCCTTGCAGCAAGCGATCCGTCGCTGCGCAACGTCAGGACGCTGCAAACGGTGACCTTGCCGCCGTTCGCCGCGTGGGTTGCGTCTGTGGAATAAGGCAAATTACCCACACCTGTTATGGTGTCATCTCGACCGTAGCGAAGCGAAGTGGAGAGACCCCTGTATTTTGCTCGTTGTCGCACCAGCCTTCGCGGCACCACGAACGAAAGACAGGGGTCTCTCCGCTGCGCAGACGATAAAACTGTCTGCTCCGGTCGAAATGACACTCTATACCAATACGCAAGGGGCTTTAATCGGACCAGAACTCTGGGTGTCCTGACACCCTGCGTTTGAAGGCGCGCGGCAGGCTCTGTTCGTGTACCCCGAGATGGTAGGCAACCAACTTGCTGATCGTTCGCAAGAATGCAATCGGAATCAATGCCGGTTTGGCCGAGAGCAGGAATCGCATCTCTGAGCGGACAAAGTGCAGACCTTCTCCGCTTGCCGTACCGAACGTCTCCAGCAGCCAGTGCTCGCGTCCGTGGTGCACCCCGATATCGAAGTAGCGGGAGAATTCTTTGCGCAGCGTCAGCGGATGCGAGTGAATGACGACCGCATCCGCCTCATAGGCGATCTTCCACCCTGCCATTAACATGCGCGCCGCCACCGTGACCTCTTCGGAGACGATGGTGTTCTTCGGGAATCCCCCAACGTCTTCGAGCGCGAGGCGGCGATACATCGCGAAGCTGTTGGAACAGAAGGCAGCCTTGAAGCCGAGATCTGTGCGGCTCTCAAACGTCCTCACCTGCGACGTAGCGGGGTAGTTGAACAACCGGCCATGCTGTTCGATGGGACCGGCTTGCGGCCGGGGCGTCTGGCGTCCATAGGCTGCGCCGACCATCATGTCATCGAATGCCCTGCAAAGCTGCTCCACCGCATCGGGGTACACCAGAATGGCATCCTGGGTCAGGAACAGCAGGAACTCGGCCCAGGGGAGATGTCCGCAGGCGGACTGCCGGGTGCAGCCATGACCGAATTCGGATTTGGGAATGCAGATGAGCCGGTAGCCGCTTTGCCGGGCCAGTGTGCGGGTTCCATCCGAGGAGGAGGAATCGATGATGAGGACCTGCTCGGCGCTGAGACCCTGCTGATCGAGCCCGGAGCGCAGGGCCTGCCAGTGGCGCGCCGCGTTGTACGTGGGTATCACGACGCCGACATGCTCCAGCCGTGCTTTGGAGCTGTCAGCCTGCACGTGAAACTCAGAGATCGACGTACTGCGCGGCTGATCCGGGTTTTTGCGACGTCCCAGCAAAATGACCTATGTCACAATCTAGCGAGTTGCCGGAGTTTGTCAAATACCTGTGGGGAAAAACGGCAACTCTGGTCAGAAAACGTGCAAAAGATTGACCATCTTGGATGGCAAACCGCTCCATTCACCGCGTTCTGCTTGAATGCGAGCCGCAGATCTCCCTTTCCGGGTTGAGGTAGGCGGAGGCTGCGCCGCACCGTCGCCTGAAGGCTCACATCCTTCAAGGAGCGATGAAGAGGGCAACGACACCAAAGGTATAGCGCCTTCACCCAGAGGCGGTATTCAGCTACACGGAGGTAACTGTCACATTACCGGTATGCGAATGACTCTTACCGCGCAAACCTCGGAACGGTTCATGCCAAACATGTACTCGGTTCCCGTCTCCCTCATGATTCGTCCCGCGTCCGGCTTGCCCGGCGAGTACTCCTATGCGACCGATAGCCGGACGCTGCTCGCCATGCTGAAGCAGCAGACCGATCTTTCCGCTCCCGTGCTCGATCGCTTCATGACGGAATTGAGTTGCGCGCCCAGCGCCCGGCTTTGGGCTGTGGATCTGGACGATCGTACGCTGCAAAAGATCGGGTATTTCGTCGATTGACCGCCTTCGGGGATCGCCACCGATTCGAGCGGCTGAGAGCACGCTGAGGCTTTCGGTTTTTCCAGGTTGGTGGAAATTAGCACACCCCGATGCATTTCCGAGGACTGATGGCTCCAAAGTTGTACCGGAAAGGTAACAAGCGTATTCCTTTCCTGAGGAGTTCTTCTAGACTGACGATATCGGATCCTTCCTGAGTCGTGCCCGTGCAAATACCTGAAGATTGCCTTATCTCGGAGCTGGACCGTCTCTCAGGCCTTGCATTTCGCCGTCTGAGGTTGCCCCAGGCTCTGGAAGCCTGCTACGAGGAAGCGACGCGCGCGGGCAGATGCAAGAGGCTCTGGCTGGAGGGTCTTCTTGGGATCGTCCTGTTTGACGTTTTTTTGCTGCTGGATCATGCCGTCTCCGCCTCGCACTTCAGGCTGGCATTGCTGGTGCGCCTGGGTCTCGTGACACCGCTAGCTCTCCTGGTAAACGGCAGCATGTTGTTGCAGCCAACGAAGCTATGGCGCGAGGGAAGCATCGCTTTTGTCAGCTGTCTGGCTGGCCTGGCCGAGCTCGCGATCGAAAGCAATCGAAGCGCAACGGAGTCCGCGTACGCGCAGTTCGGCATGGTGGCGGTAGTCCTGTTCGCGAACACGGTCATGAGGCTCCGCTTCCCATTTGCGATTGCTGCTTCGCTCGTCACGGCGGCCGGGGAGGTCGTCTTCCTTGCTGACGACCGCTTTCTTAGCCACGGCGGCAAACTGTTGGGCCTCTCCCTCACGCTGAGCACGATGCTGGTCACCCTGATAGCCAACTACGGCCAGAATCGCGAGGACCGGCTGAACTTCCTGCTCTGCCTGCGCGCGGATACGCTGATTGCCAAGCTGACGCGGGTGAACAGCGCTTTGGCCGAAGCCGCGCACGTGGATAGCTTGACGGGAATTGCGAATCGACTCGCTCTTGAACAGCGGCTCGGCGTGCTTTGGGACGCCGCCCTGAAAAAGGGCAGCGTTCTTTCTCTGATCCTGATCGACATCGATCATTTCAAGCGTCTCAACGATACCTATGGTCACCTTTATGGCGACAGGGTCTTGAGGCGCATAGCCCGTCTCCTCTCAGAAGCCGTGCGCAATAAGGAGGACTTCGTGGCCCGGTTTGGAGGCGAAGAATTCATCGTGCTTCTGCCCGGGGCAACGAAGGAGTCCGCGGTGAGGGTTGCGGAGCGTCTTAGAGGTCTGGTGGAGCTGGCCGGACTCCCGGCTTTGGAAGCAAGTGGCACTCTGGAGGGAGCGAGTGCAACGATCTCCTGTGGTGTCGCCTCCGCTTCGGCGCTGGAATGTGGGGAGGTCACGGAACTGCTGGAGGCGGCTGATCAGGCGCTGTACCAGGCAAAACGGCAGGGCCGCAATCTGGTTCGCGACGCCAATATTTCTGCGCTGACTGAGATTGAAGCGGGGGCGGTTTAAGCTGCGGCTGAGCTCCGGGATGGAGGACCCGGCAGCCAGAACGGCTCCGGCGCGGGCACAAAGGTGACCGGCACTCCGGGAAGAAAGGGCTTCAGCCAGTCCGTTGCAAAGATCATGCCGCCCTGCCCGGAGATCACGTGGCCAAGCAGGATGAGCGCCTTTGCCTGGCCGGCGGGGATCGCGTCCTGCGCGTACTCCACGAGCTCCCACTCGCGGGCGTTAAGGCATTGGGGGTAAAGATGGTGCGCTGCCCGTTAGGTCAGCTCCTTGCGTTTCCGGCAGCGCAAAAACGGCCATGATCATCAGGGCGTACGCGATTCCGGCAAACAGCGCGATGACCCGCCCCAGCGCAGCGTGCGCACTGAAGTGACCGACCAGTGTTGGAAAAATCGCCCCGATGCCACGGCCCAGATTGTAGGCAAAGCCCTGGCCTGAGCCGCGCAGCTGTGTCGGGAACAACTCGATGAAGAACGAACCCATGGGCGAGAACGAACCGGAGGGGAAGAAGCCCAGCGGAAAGCCCAGAAACAGCATCGCTCGATTGCTGATGGGCAGACCGCTGTAGAGCAGCACGACCGCGAGCGAACAGGCCGCAAACAGAATCAGCGTAGAGCGGCGGCCTAATTTATCCGTGAGCCACGCGCCCGTGAGATAGCCACAGAACGAGCCCGTGATGATGACCAGCAGATACATGCTGCTGTGCATGACGGACAGCCCGCGGGTGCTGAGATACAGCGGAAGAAATGTGGTAACGGCGTAGTATCCGCCCTGCGCGCCTAGGGCAACGGTTGAGGTTAGCAGCGTGACGCGCACGATCTCCGGCGAGAAGATATCCAGTGCCCGGAATCGAGCTTTGGACAAGACGGTTTCGCTGGCGGCCCGGTAAACGTTGGATTCGGAGACGTGGCCACGAATGTAAAACGCTAGAAACGCCGGCAGAATGCCGGTCCAGAACAAGGCACGCCAGGCGAGGTCCGGCCGCAGCACGGCATGAAAAAAAGCAAAGAAGAGCGCAGCCAGAGCCCAGCCGATGGCCCATCCGCCCTGCACGGTGCCGACTGCCCGGCCGCGGAAGCGGCTGCGTATCGTCTCGCCCACCAGCACGGAGCCCACGGCCCACTCGCCGCCGAATCCGAGCCCCTGCAGGCCACGGGCAACCAGCAATTCCGGGAAATTGTTGCAGAAACCGCTGAGAAAAGTGAACAGGGCAAACCAGAGGATGCTGATTTGCAGAATGCGCACGCGCCCGAAGCGATCCGCAGCTAGACCGGCCAGCCAACCGCCCACGGCGGAGAGCAGCAGGGCGGAGGTGCTGAGCAGTCCAGCCTGCTGCCTGCTGATGTGCCAGATCAGGATGAGGCTGGGCAGCACGAAGCTGTAGACCATCACGTCAAGGCCGTCCAGCATCCATCCGCTGAAGGTCGCAAGCAGTGCGGAACGCTCGTTAGCGGTCAATTGCGTCAGCCAGAATGGCTCTTTGTTATGCATCCAGTAGCCGCCTCCTCACCATTCCCAAGCAGTTCGCTCTGTCCCTCTGATTTTGGGAGTTGTCATCCTGAACGCAGTGAAGGACCTGCTTTCCTCCGGCGTTGAAACGCGGTACAGCAAAAAGCAGGTCCTTCCCCTTCGGCTTCGCTCAGAGTCAGGATGACGATTTTTAGGAGGTGAACGATCGATTCACCCCTATCGTCCTCACATCTCACCTAGTTCCGTTCCCACGCGCTTACCGCTTTGCCGGATCGCCCCAGCCGCCGCCGCCGGGGGTCTCCATGCGGATCAGGTCGCCGGCTTGCGCGTGGAGGCTGCTCTTGGCCGCCAGCGTGATTTCCGTGCCATCCGCCCGCTGCAGCAGCGTGCGTCCAACCGCACCGCCCGTTCCGCCTGCGAGTCCGTAGGGCTGAAAACGGCGGCGATCGCCGAGCAGGGTAACCTGCGCATCGGTCAGCAACTCTACCTCGCGGATGATGCCGTCGCCACCGCGGAACTGGCCTTCGCCGCCCGAGCCGGGCCTGTAGCTGTAGGAGCGCACACGGAAGGGATAAGCGTATTCGAGCGCCTCCACCGGCGTGTTCAGCGAGTTGGTCATGTGGCAGTGAATGCCCGAAATGCCGTCGCTGGTGGGACGCGCGCCCATACCGCCGGCGGTGGTCTCGTAGTAGGTAAAGGGGATGTCAAAACGGGTATCCCATCCGCCGACGGTGAGATTGCTCATCGTGCCGTAACTGGCCGCCGGTACACGCTCCGGAATGGCCTTTGCGAGCGCACGCAGCAACACATCCACGATGCGCTGACTGGCCTCCACATTGCCGCCCGCCACCGCCGCCGGCGGCCGCGCGTTGACGATGGTGCCCGCCGGCGCCTTGACCGCGATGGAATGCATGAGCCCGGCGGTGGTGGGCGCATCGTCGGTCAAAAGGCAGCGAAACACATAGAAGGCGGCGGAAAAGGTGATGGGATACACCGCATTGATGCTGCCGCCGACCTGCGGCGAGGAGCCCGCAAAGTCGATCTCCGCGCTGCCCGTCTCAGGGTCGAACTCGATGCGCACCGCGATGCGGATGGGATCATCCGTAAACCCATCGCTGTCCATGAAATCCTCGGCTTCAAAGCTGCCCTTTGGCATCTTGCGCAGTTCGGCACGCATCAAGCGCGCGCTGTATTCGATCAATTCATCGGCAAGCGCATCGATCTTGGCGAGCCCATACTTCGCGACGACCTCGCGCAGGCGTCGCTCCCCCACGCGGCAGGCGCCGATCTGTGCGGCTAGATCGCCTTCCCGCTCTTCGGGTGTGCGCACGTTATGCAGAATCAGGGAAAGCACCTCAGCATTCATCTCTCCCGCGCGAATCAGGCGAATGGGCGGAATGCGAATGCCTTCCTGAAAGATCTCCCGCGCCGGTCCCATGGAGCCCGCAAACATGCCGCCGACATCGGAGTGATGGGCGCGCGCGGCCGCATAAAACGCGGGTTTTTGGCTGTCGTCCCCATCGCCGCTGCCCTCGATAGCGCCGCTATCTTTGATAAAAATTGGTAGCACCAGCGTGATGTCCGGCAGATGCGTTCCGCCCGCATAGGGATCGTTCAAGATCGCGAGGTCACCCTCTTCCAGTGTCATCGTATTTACGACGGCTTCGACCGAGAGCGGCATCGAGCCGAGATGCACCGGCATGTGATCGCCCATGGCAATGACACGTTGATGCCGGTCGAACAGTGCGCAGGAGTAATCGCGGCGCTCTTTGATGTTGGGCGAGATCGCGGTGCGCCGCAACGCCGCGCCCATCTCCTCTGCGATGGAGTGCACGCTGTTCTGAAAGATCGCGAGCTCGATGGGGCTTATGGATTGCTTCATCATGCTTGCACCTCAATGACCAGGTTCCCGAGCGCATCCACACGCAGCACATCGCCGGGCGGAAGAATGGTGGCGGAGCTGTACTCCGAAATAATCGCGGGCCCGGCGAGGGTATCTCCAGCGATCAAGGCGTCGCGTTGATAGAGCCGGGTCTCAGTAGATCTGGAATCGAAATGGACCTGCCGTGTACCCATCAGCGCCTGCGACCCATCGCCCTCGCGTATGGGTTGCGAAGGCAGTTCAAAGGCCTCGGCTGCGGAAACGAGACGCACGCGAACGTTCACGATCTCGACCGCTCGGTCTTTATTGGCAAACCCATAGCGGCGTTTGTGCAACGCATGGAAGAGCTCAGCCATCGATGCACCGTAGGGGATGTTGAGTTCGTATCCCTGTCCTCGGTAGCGAAGATCGACGGAGCGGAAGACCTGCCCTTGAAGGCCCTGGTTGGCAAACTCCTCCACGCCGATGGCTTCGAGTTCGGCGAAGTGCGCCTCGGGGTTATCTCCGAGCGCGAGCATCACGGTGCGGGAGTACTCGCGCGTGGTATCCGCGAGCAGAATGCCGACCGCCGAAAGAGCTCCGGGCAGCGCGGGCACAAGCACCCGCGGCACACTCAGCGCACGCGCCAGCGCGCATCCATGCAGCGGGCCGCCGCCGCCAAACGCTACCAGCGTAAAGTCACGCGGATCATAGCCACGCTCGACGGAGATGACACGGATCGCCTTCTCCATCGAGGTCTCGACGAGTTTCAGGATGCCCGCAGCGAAATCTTCTACCGTTGCAATCGGTCCCTTTGACTCGTTCATGTAGCGCTGCATGCGATCGACATCGAGCGCAACCGATCCGCCTAAGAAACTCTGCGTATCGAGCCGCCCCAACGCAAGATTGGCGTCCGTCACCGTGGGCAGTGTGCCGCGCCCGAAGCAGATGGGTCCGGGATCGGAGCCGGCCGACTCCGGCCCGACGCGCAGCAGGCCCCCCGCATCGAAGCGCGCCAGAGAACCGCCGCCCGCGCCGGCCGTGTGGATGTCCAGCATCGGCACCCCGATCGGCACGCCCGTGATGATGGATTCGTTGCTGATGTGCGGTCCGCCTGCTTGTCCATCGACCAGACAGACGTCAGTGGACGTGCCGCCCATATCGAAGCCAATGATGCGATCGA
Source organism: Granulicella sp. (assembly GCA_965276885.1). Classification (GTDB taxonomy): domain Bacteria; phylum Acidobacteriota; class Terriglobia; order Terriglobales; family Acidobacteriaceae; genus Granulicella. The sequence goes on from OZ255702.1 coordinate 2,570,034, forward strand.
AGCCCGCCATCTGCGCGAGTTTGAACGCACCGATCACGCCGCCTGCGGGGCCGGAGAGCATGGTGCGCACCGGCTCCGCCGCAGCCAGCCGTGCCGGGATAATACCGCCTGAAGACTGCATCACCTCCAGCCGCCCACCCTTGTAGTTTTCTGCCACGCGGCTTGCAAGGCTTGCGATATAGGAACCCACCTTCGGCGCAACGTAGGCGTTCGCCACGATCGTGGAGGCACGCTCGTACTCGCGAAATTCGGGCAGAATGCGATGCGAGATCGACAGCGGCAGACCGAGCCGTTCGCAGGCCGCCGACACTCTCGATTCGTTCACGCGATTCGCGAAAGAAAACAGCAGCGACACCGCAACCGCATCGGCGCCGGCCTCCGCAATGGTCTTGAGCAGGGCATCGAGCTCCGTCTCATCAACAGGAAGCAACACCTCGCCGCGCGCGCTTACACGTTCCGCAATGCCGAAACGCAGATCCGGCGGCACAAGGCAATCCGGTGCGGGCTGGAACCAGTCATAGAGCTTCGGACGCGCCTGTCGGCCAATGGCAATCGTGTCTTCAAAGCCCTTCGTCGTTATGAAGGCGACGCGGCCGCCCTTGCGCTCGAGCATCGCGTTGGTGCCGACCGTTGTTCCGTGCCGTACGTCCACACCGTCGCCTGCGCCTACGCGCCGCAGCCCTTCCAGCACGGCCCGGCCCGGGTCGTCCGGTGTGGAGAAGACCTTCAGCGCGGTGAGCTTGCCTTCTTGAAAGCTGACGATGTCAGTGAACGTGCCGCCCGTGTCGATGGCTACCCGCATGAGGCGATCCCGGTGGTTGCGGTCATAGGCTCTGTCTTCATTCCCATCTATGGTTCAGGCTTTGGTGAGTGCCCGGGCATGCGTCTTGCGACGGCGCTTGGGCGCAGCTGCGCTGGTGGTGGACAACGAAGGCAGCCAGACCGATTGACTGAAGTGGTTTGGCACTGCTTTATCGCGAAGATTCACAGAGCGCAGATCGACCTTCTGACTACGTTCCACTGTTTTGTTGAGGTGATCCAAAGCCTTGGCACGGGCGACGTCGGCTTTGCGTGAACTGAGAGCACGCACCAGCTCACGATGCTCATCCACCAGCGCAGGTCCGTAGCTATCCATCACGATGACTTGGTAGTAGTAGCGCATCAGCCGCGTCTGCACGTTAGTCACGATCTCTAGCAGCGCCTGATTTTGACTTGCCACCGCAATGGCGATATGGAAGTTCTTATTGCATTCGAGAAAGGTGTAATAGCTGTTCTTCTGGCCCGCGTGGTACTCGTACGAGGCCCAGCCCGTGATCTCCTTGAGCTGTTCAGGCGTGGCGCGCTCCGCCGCAAAGCCCGCGACCGCAGGCTCTACAACCGTCTGCAGTTCATAAAGGTTCCGGTACTCTTCAATGGTGAGAGCGGGGATGGTGTAGCCGCGAAAGGGAACCATCTGCATCAAGGATTCATTGCACAGCCTGCGGCACGCCTCGCGCACAGGGGTTCGACTGCCATGGAATTGCGCGCACATCTCCAGCTCGGAGACGGATAGGCCGGGGGCTAATTTGCAAGTGACGATTTCCTGCTTCATCTCGCGGTAGATACGGAGTGCTTCGGTCATCTCGGCTGTTCTCGTGTACTCAGGGTATACAAACCGCGTCAAGGTATAGCGGACGCCGTTTGCATTCGTCAACACGTCAGCGTGAAAACACTGGCTCTCGCTCCGCTTGCGGCGCGCGTCTTTCCATCCCGTGATCAAACCACCTCTCCTCAATGGATGGCCCTCGGTGAAGCACCCCGGCCCGCTGCATCCGTTTGCGTCGTGGCATCTCGTGGCGCGTACACGGTCTGCTGCGCACCCAGGCTCTTCCACTCGATCATGCGCCGGTGCATCGCTTCCGTCGCGGTTCGATAGACGGCTGCCTCCTGGGCCGTCGGCGCATCGGCACCGGTGTGCACGGCGTTCAGATCCGCATTGAGCAGCGCCTCGATCTGTACCAAGCCCATGCCGCGACCTTCGGTATCCGTACCGTCCAGCAGCTTCTGCAAGGTTGGCATATCGCTTTTCTGTGATGCGAGTCCTGTGCGTACCTCCGCGATAACCCCTTCGGTCTCACGGCAGGCAGCGTAGAGCTTGCGGCCCAACTCGAACTGAGCGTTCAGTGCAGCCTCCGTCGCCACAGAGCGGGGGTCCCTCACGACCTTCAAACTACGCGTTATCTGCATCCCATCCACATCCAGAACAACGCGGTACATCCCGGGGACCGCACGTGGGCCTGTAGGCGGGCCGCCGCTGCCCTGGTTGGGCAGATTGGAGTCAACCTCGCCTGTATCACTCCACGAGAGGCTCCACGCGAAGCGGTGCATACCCGGCTCTGCGGACAGCGGAGCCGGATGCAATATCCAGGCGTCCGCTACAACAGCTCTGCGCTCCCGCGGAGGCGTCATCCTGTCTGAAGAATATGTGCGGACGAGCTCGCCTTTCGCGTCGTAGATGATCAGCGAAACCCTATGCGCGGCAGCGGGCAGATAATAGTCGATCTCCGCGCCCTCATCAGGGTTGCTGGCGGTCGGTTCATCCACGGGAACCCGTGTGCTCGGAAACGGATCGTGATCGACGCGAACCGCTGTCGCCGGCTGGTAGAAGAACGGCTTACGTGCCTGGTTCGCCTCCAGCACCTGCCGCAGCGGAGCGATGTCGTCCATGATCCAGAACGCCCGGCCGTGCGTTGCGATGACGAGATCGTCCCCATGCACATCGAGATCGCGCACCGAAGTCACCGGAAGATTCCTTTGCAGCGGCTGCCAACGGTCACCGCTGTTGAACGACACGTAAACGCCGAACTCTGTTCCTGCAAACAGCAGATCCTTGCGCTTTGCATCTTCGTGCACAGCATAGGTAAAGCTCGGCGCACTGATGCCTTCGTTGATGCGCTGCCACGTCTTGCCGAAGTCACGCGTGCGATACAGATACGGCTCGCGATCGCTCAGTCTATGCCGGTCCACGGCGATGTAAGCCACAGCCGGATCAAAGTGCGAGGCTTCGATGAGCGAGATCTTGCTCCAGGGTCCAACAACCGGAGGCGTGACATTCGTCCAGTGCACGCCACCATCGCGGGTGAGGTATACCAGGCCAGTTTCGCTGCCAGTCCAAACAGTTTTAGCTTGCAGCGGCGACGGCGCGATGGTGTAGATCGTGCCGTACCCGCGCGCAGCGGCGTCGGCGATAGTGGGTGGAGACGCTGATTGAGCAGGTGATGGCAATCGCGGTTTCGCCCCGGTGAGGTCAGGGCTGATGCGATCCCAATGTGCGCCGCCGTCGATCGAGCGCAGCAGATATTGCGTGCCGAAGTACAGCGAATGCCCATCGGCCTGTGACATCACGAGCACAGGTGTCCACGTGTCGCGATATTTGCGATCCGAGATATTTGTGCCCGGTCCGCCGACCAGCGGCCAAGGCGTGATGTCCTTGGAAAGCGATGTACGCCGGTCGAAGCGCACCACCGAACCGTTCGGTCCACTGACATACAAAAACTGCTTATGCACGCGATCCACGGCCACATAGCCGCTTTCACTCTGCGCGGCGATGAACCAGTCACGCGCGTTGAGGCGTTCATGGTCACTGCGGCTGGGCACGCCCGCGGTTCCATCATCCTGCTGTGCGCCAAACACAACGTAGGGAAACGAATCATCTGTCGTGACGTGATAAAACTGCCCCGTCGGCTGGTTGTACCAGGACGTCCAAGTCTTGCCGCGATCAATGCTGATGGTGGTGCCATGGTCTGTTCCCAGCACCATGCGATTCGAATCCTTGGCATCGATCCAGAGCTCGTGATAGTCATCGCCGCCGGGCGCGCCACGCACGATTCCGAGCGTTTTGCCGCCATCCTCCGAGCGGTACAGCGCCGTGTTCGGCACATACACAACCGCGGGATGCAACGGATCCACGGTGATGCGGCTGAAGTACCAGGCGCGTCCGGTCAGCCGTGTATCGCCGTTGCGATACTCCCAGGTTCCGCCGCCATCGTCGGAGGCGTAGATGCCCGGCTTCGGCGCATCGATCAGCGCATAGATATGTTGACCATCCGGCGATACAGCAATCCCCGAGCGTCCCCACTGGCCTTCAGGCAAACCATGCCCTTCGAGATGCTGCCAGGTGGCGCCCCCATCGCGCGAGCGATACAGGCCGCTGCCCGGGCCATCGATCGCAGGGTACTGACTCCAGGGTGGCCGATGGCCGTTCCACATGCACGCGAACAGCAGATTGGGCTGCTGCGAGGCAAGCGCGAGATCGGCAACCCCGGTGCTGTCGTCTGTGTACAGCACCTTGCGCCAGCTCTTGCCGCCATCGATTGACTTGTACACGCCGCGATCCTTGCTGGGGCCATAAGGATCACCGAACGCGCCGGCATACACGATCTTTGGATCCGCTGGGTCAATCACAATGCGGCTGATCTGGCGTGTGTCGTCGAGACCTAAGTGCGTCCAGGAGGCGCCACCGTCGTTTGACTTATAAACGCCATTACCGGAGGCAAGATCCGAGCGAATATCCGTCTCGCCCGTGCCCACATACACGGTCTGCGGATCGGACGGCGCAACCGCGAGCGCACCCACGCTGGCCACAGGCTGCGTATCGAACATCGGTGACCAGACCATGCCCGCGTCGCCGGTCTTCCATACACCGCCATCGACAGAGCCGAAGTAGAATATCGGCGATCCGCCCGAGACGCCTCCAACCGCAACGGCGCGGCCGGCGCGGAAGGGGCCAATGAGTCGCCACTGCAAGCTGTTGAACAATTGCGGGTCGATCGTTTGTGTACAGGCTGGTATCGCGAGCGACAGCAGTGGAAGCATCGCTGTGACACGAAGAAGCAGAGAGCACGCTGCCAAGCGCGCCTTCCTTGTTCTTTTCGTGTTCGCCTTCACTCCAGTCACAAACTCCCCCGTGCAACAGCTATCGCGTTTCTACCCTGGCCTGCGTCTTGGCATCAGGAGGCGGCGTGGACGGAACAGGCTTCACCAGGTTCTCGTAAAGCAGCGCGTAGGTTGCCAGCCAGTGCGTGCCCAGATAGCCGGCCTGCCCCATCTTGGCAAAGCCCTGGTTGGCACTCATGCTGGCCAGTCGCCGGTACGCCGCAACCCGCGGTTCATTCGACGGCAGATGGTTCGCGATCGTGACGAGGTCAGCGGCCCGCTGCAGATTCAGCCCGATCAGATGCGCATTGGGCAGACCTTCTTCATCGGTTCCGGTAGTGTCGCGATTGTTGCCGTGCACAGCGTCAATCTCCTTCGCATACACCTGAAACTCCTCCGCATATACCGGCGGCATAAAGGAGTCGAGCCACGTGCTGTACGCCGCGGGCTGCATCACGCGGCCCATCAATGCGGCCTCCGCGAGGCATGGTGAAGCGAACTCACCGAACACCGGTTCAGCCGCCGTGGCGCAGTGTTTATCCCCACCGAAGAGGCGCAAGGCCGTGTCATGGATGACCTGCTCAGTCGCGGCGTCATGTGTAAGAGCCGTATAGTCCAGCGCAAATCCCATGGTAAGACCGGTGTTAGGGTGTAAGCCGACGCGCACCGGATAATCCAGCGTGCGCAGATACTGCACATACTGCTCGGTCATCCACTTCGCGAGCGGCTCCAGTGCGGTTGCGACCTTCTGGCCGTCCGGATCGTTCCAGCTCTTCGCCTCGCCATACAGCTTCAAAAGCCATGTGTAGCCATAGGGCTTCTCAAAATCCGCAGCCGGGCCTTCGAGGTGCGTGAAATAGTTCAGCTCGCCATCGATATTTTCTTTGCGAAAATGATTCTCTAACTCATTGCGAATGGCAGGGGCGACCGCGATCGATGGATCGCCCTTCATCAGCGACACCATCATCCACGTGGAGTTCACAGCGGAATGCCAGTCAAAACAGCCAAAAAATGCGCGGTGATCCGGATACTGCTCCAGCAGGTGAGGCTTGTCTTCGTGCTGCCAAAGATAGTTCACGCGATCCGGCGGCAAAACCTGCGGATGATCTTCACAGCCCAGCGGATTCGCGGCCAAGGTCAGTCTCTCGACTTCGCTATAGGTGGGCGGTTCTGCGGCGGGCAGCTTCTTCAAGTACTGAGCGACTTTGGCGTTATCGGCTGACTGAGCAACTGCAATCGGTGCTCCCAGCAGGCTCATTGCCAGCAGTGTCCTCATTCTCCGCATCGATTCTTCCCCTTAGAACTTTCCCCGTAAACCGTTGACCGTTGAAGAGAGCAAACAAGCGCACAGGTTATTCCGTCTTTCCCGTGGGCGCATTGACTGGCGTAGGTGGCGTCGCCGGCTTGGGTGGCCCAAGCGGCGCCGGGCCCATACGTTCGTTTTCATACAGGACTGCATACGTTCCCAGCCAATGCTGCCCCTCATAGCCCGCGTCTCCGAACTTGTCATATCCCTGGCGTGCGCTCAGCGATGCGAGATTGCGATACACGGCGATGCGCGGATCACCCTTTGGCAAAGCGTAGGCAATCGTCAACAGATCCGTTGCCCGCTGAAAGTTGAGCCCAATCTCATGCGCTTTCACCGTCATCTGCACCTCGCGGTCGGGTCCCGCTGCACTCGCGTGACTGGTGTCGATTGGCTTTGCGTACACCTGAAATCCTTCGGCATACACCGGCGGCAGAAAGGCTTCGAGCCACTTTGAATACGCCGCCCCTTCCATCACGCGGCTCATCAACGCAGCCTCGCTCAGGCAGGCTGAGATCTGATCGCCACTTGCAGGCTCCAGCGCCGTTGGGCAGTCTTTGTCTTTGCCGAACAGCCGCGTTGTATTTGCCTGCAAAGCCGTTAACAGCGTGGTGTCTTCGGCGAGATAGGCGTAGTCCATCGCCAGCGACATCGACCAGGCCGTGTTGGCCTCGGTGCCCGTGCGGTAGGGGTACTTCAAGTTATAAAAATAGAAGACCAGCCGCTCCGACATCCACTTCGCGAGTGGCTGCATGGCATCGGCAAGCTTCTTGCCATCCGCCGTGGGCCAGCTCTTGGCCTCGCCATAGAGCTTCAGGTACCAGACGTAGCCGTAGGGCTTCTCATAATTTGTCGCTTGGCCTTTGAGGTTGTTGAAGAAGGCGTACTCCCCATCCATGTTGGTCTTCTTGAAATGGTTTGTATCGATGTCCTTGATATCGCTGGTTACTCCCATCTTCGGGTCCTGCTTGAGCAGGGAGAGCAGCATCCAGATCGAACCGGCCGCGGACTGCCAATCGGTGCAGCCAAAGAAGGCATGATTCTTGTCATAGCCCTCCGGCAGCGTTGCCGGTTTGGCGTACTGCCAAAGATAGGAGTTCCGATTCAGCGGCTCCTCTTCCGGCCGGTCGGTGCAGCTGATGGCAGAGGCAGCGAGCATCTCGCGAACTCCCTCATCGTAGACCGGCGGCGTGGCCGGGGGCAGCTTCGCAAGATAGGCGGTACCCTGCGCTGTATTGCTTTGTGCACTCACGGCCCCCGTAGAGAGAAGCAGACCGAGGGCACCGAAGACGTCTAATCGCATACGCAATCCTTTTGCATGAGGCTGGAGACGTACTCGGCTCTTCACGGAAGAGCCTGTTACGTCTCGTGATTAGAAGGTGTAGCGAGCGGCGAGTTCACCAATCTGCGCGGTACCGGCCGCACTAGCCGTACCGAAGGTCCCTACGTAGCCGTTGGTGATGATGCTCGTATAGTTGGTGTTCCCGAACAAATTGAAGGCCTGCCCGACAATCTCCAGCTTTCTTGTATCGTGCTCGAAGAAATACTTCGAGATACGAATATCAAAGTCCTGATACTTAGTGGATTGGATGCTGCTCCCAGAAACGGTCGGTAGTGGAGCAAGCTGTTGTTGCGGTAGTGGGTGAGCCTGATTGTAAGTTTTGACATATAGAACGCGATACGCATTAATGGCGTCGAAGCTGATTCCACGGTTTCCCTGATCGCGAGTCGTGCCGGGTACATATTGCGCGGTGCTGTCCGCATTTGTCGTCGCACTTATCGCGCTGAACGGGAGGGAACTGCGAAATGTGTAGATTCCTCCCAGCATGATCTTCCCGGGCAGAAGTACCGAGCCACTGAGAACAATCGCATGTCTTGTGTCAATGCTGGACGGGCCATAATCGGCCTGCTGGTTTGTGTAGTCCACCGGTGCTGCATGTGGGTTGTTGTCGATGCCGGAAGACAGTGCGTAAGAGGCTGTGTACATATATCGGTTGCTGAAACGTTTATCCAGCTTCAGATAAAGAGCTTTGTATTCGCTCTGCGTACTCGGGGCATGTTGTGAAATCATGCCGATCGCCGTGTCCGGCCGGACTACGTTCGGCGCCGTTACTGTTGGGTAGTTCAGGTCGTAGATCTTGTAGTCGCGCAACCCATGGTTGTAGAGGCCGTCGGCGGAGAAGGAAAGTGTATTGTTCAGTTGGCGGCTATATCCCAGCGAGAACTGATGCTGGTACGGGTTGCTGAGTCCAGGCGAGAGGATTGTGACGTTCGACGGTTTGGAACTGCAGTACGACGTCACGCTCTGTCCTCCATACGGATTCGGGTAGCCCACAGTGCCTCCCGTAGGTGGCGTGATCGTGATCGGGCAGGCGATGAAGTTCAGCTTCTCGGCCTCACTTAGCTCGGTTTGAATAAAGTTGTAGTAAATGCCGTAGCCCGCGCGGATGACGTCCTTGCTGTTTTTGAACGGGTCCCATGAGGCGCCGAGACGTGGGCCGAAGTTGTTGCGGTCGCCACGCGTATGAGGATTGCCTTCTCCGGGAATGACGGGCTCGGTGGTGGTGTTGGGCGTGTAGGTATCGAGGAACGGTGACCCGTACTGCCGGTCCCAGCGCAGGCCATAGTTCAACGTAAGGTTCGGACGCGCCTTCCAGCTGTCTTCGGCAAAAAATGAGAGCTGTGTGGAGGGTAGATAGTAGATCAGCGGAACGGCGTTTTGCGTGAATTCATACGGGTTGGTGAGATTGGAGGTGTTCGCCGGATTGAAGGGCTGATCGGTATGGAAGAAAAACTCTCCATTCAGATTGACGGCGCTAGCGTCCGTGTAGGGCACATAGCTGGTATCGAATCCGGCCTTCAAAGAATGGCTGCCTCTTTGAACCGTTACCGAGTCATTTACCTGCCAACGCGTTTCAACACCGACTGCGGCATAGTTATGGCCATAGCCGAAGTCAGGAAACTGATACGCCACACTGACATTTTTCGTGTAATTGGGGTTCACCAAATCGGTCGGACGCGTGGGCAGTGGCGTGCCATACGGTCCGAGCTCGTAGGAGATGTAGGCGTATTGGAAGTGCGCCTCATTGACGATCTTCGGATTCGGCTCCCAGGTGTGGCCCACCACGATGGCGTGCCGCGGAATCTGCCCGTCATAGCAGCCGATGGTAGTGCTGCCGCCGCAACCGTTTGCGGAGACAAGGTTCCACTCCTGCGCATAGCGTACAAAGAGCTGCTGATTGGTCGCGAGGTCTTCGTCGAGGCGCAAGGTCAGCAGATGATCGTGCCCAGGCGCGGAGAAGGTACCCAGCACGGAACTGAAGTTCTGCTGCACGGCGGCAGGGGCATAAAGCGTGTAGGAGGTCGTCTGCTGCGTGCCATCGTACGCGCCGTAGTAGTGGGTGCGATTTCTGAAGATCGGGCCGCCGATATCAAAGCCGAACTGGTTGCGGTTATACGGCGCACGGCCGACTCCCTCCGAGACCTCCGTCGCCTTCTGAAATTGGTTGTCGGCGGTCAACGGTGTATCGCGGAAGTATTCAAAAGCCTCGCCATGGATCTGGTTTGTGCCGCTCTTAGTGACCACCGTCGTGAAGCCGCCCATCGCCCATCCCAGTTCGGCGGGGAAGGAGGCGGTATAGGTCTTGAATTCGGAGACGGCGCCTTCGGGAATATTCTGGCGTGGGTCACCCTCTTCGGTCTGCTGGTTGTTCACGCCATCCAGATAGAAGCCGTTTGCGTAGAAATACTGACCGCCACCCGCCTGCACGTTGCTGTAAAACGTGCGGCTGGCAGCCTGCGTTGTTCCCGGTACCAGCAGCGAAAGATTCAGGTATTGCCGGTTCAGAATCGGTAAATTTTCGATCTGCGCTTGTGTAACCACACCGCCTACATCATAAGCTGTCGTATCGACCGCGGCAGCCGTCCCCATCACTGTCACAGTCTCTGAAGCTGTGCCTGTCTCAAGCGTCAGGTTTTCTTGAAGATGCGCATCCAGCGTAACGGTAAGGCCGTTCTCGGTCTTCGGCGAGAAACTCGGCGCGGAGACGCTGAGTGAATAGTGGCCCGGAGGAACTGTAGGGAAGCTATACCGGCCACTAGCGGCCGTGGTCACCTCCCGCTTGTTGCCGCTGTCCACGTTGGTAAGTATGACTTGCGCGCCTGCCACAACCGCGCCGGCGGGATCACTGATGACGCCCGCGATGTCGGCCAGGCCAGATTGTGCGTGAACGGCCGTTAAGTTTCCCAACAAGGCAAACACGAGAAAAACGCTTCTGCGGAACTTCAGGATGCTCATCCTGCCTCCTAGCATTGCGGAAAGTTGTGCGTTGCCGCGGCGGCGGTGAGGCCCCGCGCTGTGTTGTATAGGTGCAACTTTTGGGTGACTAGCGTCGCTTATACGTTTTTATAAACACAATGTCAATAGTTTCTTGAGTCGTGCTGCTTTGCCCAGATAACAGGGCAAAAGCTCCTTCCCGAGGGAAGGAGGCGACGGCTTGTTCGGGTACTCTCGCATTCTGTACACAAGGAGTGTGTTCTGCGCGCACCCGTTCTGCGCCGATAAAAGGAGCTGTCAGGAGTAGCAAACGGATGTTCGGGATCTCTGGAGGAGGCGTAGGGCAAGTTTTAGCTACAGCTGATCACTCGTTGGTGTGCAGCGCCGCCTTATTTGTTTGTCATCCCCGCGGGATGACAAACGAAAAACTGCTACCAACAGGTGATTCGCTCTAGTCACTGGGGCGCAGCTTTTGAAAAGATTTTGCGCGCTTTAGTTCCCGATCGGTTCCATATCGACTTCCACTTTGAACGTATGGCTGCCGCCGCCCAGTATGAGCCCGCGTAAGGGGCTGACATCGCTGTAGTCGCGGCCCCAGGCGAGCGTTACGTGTCCGTCCGTCGGCGCGACATCGTTGGTGGGATCCATGTCCAGCCAACCCAGGTCCTTGCAGTAGGCGGAGAGCCAGGCATGAGAAGCGTCGGCGCCGATCAGCCGGGGCCTGCCCGGAGGCGGATAGGTGCGCAGATAGCCGCTCACGTAGCGGGCGGCGATGTTGATGGAGCGCAGGCAGGCAATCCCCACATGGGCAAAGTCCTGGCAGACACCACGGCGCTTCTCGAAGACCTCTTCGGCAGGTGTGCGCACATCCGTCGCCTTGGAATCGAAGTGGAAGTCGCGATGAATCCGTGCAGTCAGATCACGAAGCGCCTCGCGCATAGGGCGGCCGGGTGTAAAGGATTGAAGAGCGTAGGCGGCAAACTCCGGCCGCTGCCGTACCCGCGGCGATTCGAACTGGAACTGATACGCCGCTAGACCCTCGGGAGAGTGATCTTCGGCGAGCGATTTAGCCGACTCCTCCCATGGAAACGATGCAGATTCGGGTGGAGCGTTACTCGTGATGACAACTTCACTCTTCGATTCGACCACCAGTTCTTTGTGCGGCTCCTGCACGGTGAAGAAGCAAAGGGGATTGCCGAAGAAATCGACTCGCTCGGTCCGCGTTACGGGAGCGGGGTAAATGTGCAGCGTATTGCGGATCACCTGATTCTGCGCAAACGAACGCGGCTTGAGGCATGCCACGTGATTGCCGACAGAGACGGGATAAACGTATTTGTACGTGGTGCGATGGCTGACGTGGTAGATCATGTTTAGCTTAAAGTCCCATCGCGATCGGCAGCGTGCGCGCGTGGCTGAAATATTGGCTGGACAGGTTATTCGACCAGGATGGCAGAAGCCGTTCTAGCTCGGAAAGCAAGCGATGCAAACGCAAAATACCGTCTTTTCCAGCCTTGGCCGAGGCCGGGTTTTGCAATGCTTCCAGATCGATGCGGCGCAAGGACGTGAGTGCATTTTGCATCGCCTGCATATCGGCCGGCTCATGGCGGGGCAGCTTTGCATACAGATCGGCAAGGTGTTCGAGTTGAAAGTCGAGGGAGCGGGGATTGGTTTCATCGGCCATCAGGACGTCGAGTACAGGCAATGGTTGCAGCGTGGTGTAGTAGCGTGTGCGGTACGTCATCGAGCTGTCGGCGACTTCGAGCAGAAGTCGCAGATACGTCCAGTTTTCGGCGGGGAGCGGTTTGGTGATCTCGCGCAATTGGCGGGTGAGATAGATGGCACGTTCAAGGCGACGCCCAAGACTCATAAAAAGCCAGCCCGAACCGCGATGAATATTTTCGCGTTCCATTCCCGAGAAGGCGGACAGGAGCTCAAGGCAGGTGGTCAGCATCGCCGAATACTCCAGCAGATCCGCGCCCGGCTTGCCTTGCACCGAGCGACGCATCTGGCCGATGAGCAGCATCATGTCGGCGGACAAACGTTCGCGCACATTGCCGCCGATGCGCGACACCTCGCCCAGGGTTGACGGCAGACTGTCTGGGCGTTTGCCATCGGACAACAGGGAGAGCAGCTCCTTTTCGAGTGCGGCAAATGTTGGCCGCTTGCGCTTCGGAAGTTTGCTGTGCCGCGACCCCAGGCAGCCATGCAGACACAGCAGGCTGCCCAGCTCTGTCTCCTCGGCGCGGCGCACACGCGGGACAATGGAACGAAGGATGCGCGCCATGTTTTCCGCGCGCTCGACGTAGCGGCCAAGCCAGAAGGTGTTGTCGGCGACGCGGCTGGGCACGACGCGGGGAACGCGGCGCAGTTCCACGGGTTCATCCTGCGGACGCAACAGGCTGAAGGTGTCCACGGGTTCATCCCAGAGCACCCAGGCGTCTTTGCTGTGGCCGCCGCGCTGCATGGAGACCACCGAGCCGTTGGCTTCGGCCACGCGCACCAGGCCGCCGGGAATGGCGACCCAGCCATTGCCGGTATTGAGTACATAGGTGCGCAGCACCACGCTGCGTGAATTGAGGCGATCGTTCTCCCAGACGGGCGCGGTGGAGAGCGCAACCTGCTCCTGCGCGACGTATTCATAGGGTCTAGCCTGCAGGCGTTCCAGAAACTTCGTCTTCTCCCGCTCGGGCAATTCGGAGCCAAAGACAGGTTCCATGCCGAGCGAGGGAAATGCCGGTTTCACCACGACAGACTCGAGGTGGTTGAGCACCCAGTCGAGTGCCTTCGGCTGCCCGCACCACCAGGTTGCAACCGACGGCAGCTTCAGCTCTTCGCCGAGCAGATGCCTTGCAAGACCGGGCAGAAACGGCATGATGGCAGCAGATTCAATGAGCCCGCTGCCAAGCGCGTTGGCGACCTTCACATTGCCCGCGACGACCGCATCGACTAGCCCCGCTACGCCCAGCAGCGAATCGCCGCGCAGTTCGAGCGGGTCGCAGAAGCTGTCATCCACGCGGCGCAGAATGACATCCACGCGCTCCAGCCCGTCGACTGTCTTGAGATAAACGGAGCGATCGCGCACCATCAAGTCGGCTCCCTCGACCAGCGTGAAACCGAGATATTTTGCGAGATACGAGTGCTCGAAGTAGGTCTCGTTGTGCGGTCCTGGGGTGAGCAGAACGATGCGCGGATTCTCACGTGCCGCCAAGCTGTTCAGGGCAGCGCGTTGCGCGCGGAAGAAAGGCGCGAGCCGCAGAATATTGGAGCTGCGAAAGAGCTCCGGCAGCAGGTCGGAGACGATGATGCGATTTTCCAGCGCATAGCCGCTGCCCGAGGGCGCCTGGGTGCGATCGGCCAGAACCCACCAGTGGCCATCGGGCGATCGCGCCAGGTCGATCGCCAACATGTGCAGGTAACTATGCGCCGGCACATGCACCCCAACCATAGAACGCAAAAAGGCAGGGTTCGCGTACAGCAGGGCTGCCGGAAAACGTCCGTCGGTAAGCAGGTGCTGCGGGCCGTACAGATCCTCGAGCAGCAGGTTCAGCAATTGTGCCCGTTGCATCACCCCGGCTTCGATGAAACGCCACTCCTCGGCGGGGATCAATAGCGGAACGATGTCGATCTGCCATGGACGGTCTGCGCCGCGCGGGTCGCCGTAAAGGTTGTAGGTGATGCCGTTCTCGCGGATGCGGCGCTCGGCGCGGGCGCGCAGCCGCTCGAGCTCCTCGGGGCCAAGGGTGCGCAGGGACTCCATGAGATTCGTCCAGTGCGGCCGCGGGGTTACGCCATCGCTCGACGATTCCTCGTACGTTGCGCCGTAGAGCAGAGGCGATTGATAGAGGTCGCCGGTCATGCGCTTAGCCCTGGTGCTCCGCTGCAAGCTTTATCCTCAGGTGTAGGCCAGCGCATGTCGAGCGTCAGGGGAAAGACCCCGTTGTTCTCTTCTCCTGGCGCGGCCATTGGATCAACGGAAGGCGGAGACACCACGAAGCGTTGCAGGCGGCGTTCGCCCGCCTCCGCTGCGTTCGCAGGGCGCGTGGTGTGCACCGTACCGTCGGGCGGACCGGCGAAGTAGGTGCAGCGGCCGACCGAACGATTCTTCCATGTGTCGATCAGCTCGAAGGTGAGCGGCGTGTGCACGGGTATGGTGGGATGCAACGTGGCGGACAGCCGTCGTGCACGGTAGCGGATGCCCGCGACAGACTCTCCGGCTTTGCCTGTGGGATGGAGCGGCACTCTGCGTCCGTTGCAGGTGACCACGTAGCGTGACGCAACCGTGCAGCCCGTGAGCTTCACCTGCATCCGCTCCAGCGAGGAGTCGACGCTGCGCCCGGTGCGGCCGGAGCTGGTCTCCTCGGCGAGCACGTTCCAAGGCTCCAATGCCTGACGCAGTTCGAGTTCTACGCCATCCGCGTCGATGGATCCGATTTTGGGGAATCGGAACTCCCGGTGCGCGGCAAACCACTTGTCTTCGAATTCAAAGCCGGCCCCGTTTAAGGCGCTCAAGACCTCGCGAAAGTCGCGTTCCACGAAATGCGGCAGCATGAAGCGGTCATGCAGCGCGCTATCCCAGCGGATGAGATTGCCGCCGAAAGGCTGCTTCCAGAACAGGCAAATCAACGCGCGAACGAGCAACATCTCGACCAAACCCATCTGGTAGTGCGGAGCCATCTCGAAGGCGCGCAGCTCCAGCAGACCGAGGCGCAGCCCTGTGCCTTCGGGTGGATACAGCTTGTCGATGCAGAACTCGGCTCGATGGGTATTGCCCGTTACATCGACGAGCAGATTGCGGAACAGGCCATCGAGAATGTGAGGAGGGCAGTTGTGCTCGGGCAGGTGGCTGAAGGCGAGTTCCAACTCATACAACGCGTCCACACGCGCCTCATCGACACGCGGATACTGGCTGGTAGGACCAACGTACATGCCAGAGAAAAGATAGGAAAGCGATGGGTGGTTCTGCCAGAACGCGACCATGCTGCGCAGCAGGTCGGGCCGACGCAGCAGGGGGCTGTCGGGAACGGTTGCGCCGCCGATGACGATGTGACTGCCGCCGCCGGTAGCGAGATGACTGCCGTCATAGGCGAATTTGCCGGCGATCAGGCGATGCCGCTGCGCCTCTTCCGCGAGCATGGCGTTGAGCTGCTCGAGCTCGTCCCAGTTGCTTGTGGGGGGAAGGTTTACTTCAAGCACGCCAGGGTCGGGCGTCAGGCTGAACGAGCGTACACGCGGATCGAAGGGCGGCGTATAGCCTTCGATCCACACCGGCTTTCGGAGGTGTTCACAGGTGTCCTCGATCGCCGCGATGAGGTCAAGGTAATCCGCGATCACAGGGATGTACGGCAAGAAGACATGCAGCCGTCCCTCCCGCGACTCCACGCACAACGCTGGCCGGATGAGCTCCGTGGCCGCTTCCGCGTTTTCTGGAATCGGGGGCAGGATATCGGCGGCCGGTTCGCTCACAAACAGTTCAGGCCGTCGCGCCGGATGCGAGGGCAGCTTGATGCGGTCTTCGAATGGAGCCTCTTCGCGTTCGTAGACCAGGGTATCCGGGGCGACCCAGGGCATGGACTCGACGAGGATGCGATAGCCGATGGGCGAATCGCCCGGGGAGAGCAGAAGCCGCTCCGGGCGAGGAAACCAGAGCTGGCTCGACCACGTCAGGCGCCCTTCCGGCTGGCGGCGTCGCAGCGGGAGAATGTAGCCGGCGGGGGTGTCGTCGTCTTCGGAGTTGGTTGCATATCCGGGTGGCTCGAAGGCCGGCAGAATGTCGCTGGAGCTCACCTGCAGGCGGCGCGTGAGGGCCTGCAGGAAGGTAAGGGCATTGGCCTGCATAAAACCGTACTGCTCATCTTCCACCGCGAACAAATCGCCGTTCTCCCACACCGGTACGCCGTCGATGCGCGAGATGCAGTGAAACGCCCAGCGCGGCAGGGCCTCGCCGGGATACCACTTGCCTTGGCCCAGCTGCAGCAGGGCGCCGGGAGCGGTGCGCTCGCGGAGAGAACGGATCAGGGCCAGCCCGCGGGTTCTCTTGATAGGGCCCAGGGCCTCGATATTCCACTGCGGACTTTCGGGTTCGTCAATGCCGACGTAGGTAGGCTCGCCGCCCATGGTCAGGCGGACATCCAGTGCTTCCAGTTGCTGATCGACGCCGTGCGCCACCTCGCGCACCTTTGCCCAGTCCGCTTCGCTGTAGGGTTTCGAGAGCCGTGCAGCTTCATTCAACCGCCGCACGGTCATTGTGTGGCTGAAATCCACCCCCGAGGGCTCCACCGTACCGCCAAGCGGGGCAGCCTGCAGCGGCGTAGGCGCGCAGGCGAGCGGGATGTGGCCTTCCGCCGTGAACAGGCCGGAGGTCGGATCGAGCCCCACCCACCCCGCACCAGGCAGATACACCTCCGCCCAGGCGTGGAGGTCGGCGGTGTCCTCCTTCGGACCTTTGGATTCCTCCGGGCCCTCGTCCTCGTCCGCAAGCTGGATCAGATACCCGGAGACGAATCGCGCCGCAATGCCAAGCTGCCGGCAGATCTGCACCAGCAGCCACGCGGAGTCGCGGCAGGAGCCGGAGCACTGCGCCAGGGTCTGCTCACAGCTTTGAACGCCATGCTCCAGCCGGGTGTTGTAGCTGATTTCACCGCGAACCCGGCCATTCAAGGCGACAAGAAAGCTGACGGTCGGCTGCGGCTCAGCGGGCAGCCCCGCGAGAAATGTCCGCAGCTGCGGTCCGGCAGCCTCTTTGGAACGGTAAAGCTGTAGATCCTGGGCAGTTTCAGGGGAGTATGTGAAGGGAAACGACTCGCATCCCGGTTCAAGAAAAAAGCTGAAAGGGTTGTAGGGTGTGAGGTCCGCGATCAGGCGTACGTCAAGGGCGAACTCACTCGTTTTTTGCGGAACGATGAGCCGTGCCACCTGATTGCCGAGCGGATCGAATTGCCAGCGCAGGCTGTGACCGGCGGGCGTGACCTCCAGCGCATAGCTGAGGATCGGTGTGCGGCAGTGCGGCGCGGGACGCAGCTGGAGGATCTGGGGGCCGAGCGCAACAGCCCTGTCGTAGCGGTACTGGGTGCGGTGGTGCAGTGCAACCTGTGTCCCCATTCATCCTCACGCGGCACCGTTGTAAGTGAAGGGTCGTCCGCGCGCCTGGAGCAGCGCGGGTCATCTCCGTTGTTGGTTGCGCTTTCCGCTATCGTACCCAACTTGCCGCCGGTATGCTGCATCCCTTCTCCGATCGGGTATGCCCGAAGCCTCTCTAGTGCATGATGGGGCGATCGTCCGATACGCTAAACTGGGCATCTCGCAGAGTCCATCTCATCCAGTCCTCGGAGCCCATGCTCATTCTTTCTGAGTTCGATATTCAGTTCCAGCTCCCGGCGCCTACCCCCTTTGTGGCCCTGTTGCATCTGCACCCCTCGCTCGGGCCGCTGCTGCGCTCCGGCAACGATCTGCGGGTGGAGCACTTCAGCTCCGGCGCGGTGGAGGGCTCGCCAACCGTCGTGCCCTCCACGGATTATCTGGATAGCTTTGGCAATCGTTGCGCTCGCTTTGTGGCGCCGGCGGGGAAGCTGCGGCTCTCCGGCACCAGTGTCATCGATGCCGACCCCTATCCTGACCGGATCTATGCGGATGCGCAGCAATCGGCGATCAAAGACCTGCCGTCCGATGCCCTCCAGTTCCTGCTCGCCAGCCGTTATTGCGAGGTCGATCGCTTCGGCGCCATCGCCCAGGATCTGTTCGGCCGTTTTACGCCCGGGTGGCCGCGCGCAACCGCGATTCGCGACTGGGTGCACGACAAAGTAACGTTCAACTACAACGCCGCACGCCCCACCAAAACGGCCATGGATGTCTTCATGGAGCGCATCGGCGTCTGCCGCGACTTTCAGCACCTCGCCGTCACATTGTCGCGCTGCATGAACATTCCTGCCCGCTATGTCACCGGCTACATCGGCGATATCCGGATGCCGTACAGCGGGCCAGGCGATTTCAGCGCGTGGTATCAGGTATTTCTCGACGGACAGTGGATCAACCTCGACGCACGGCATAACTATCCGCGCCTCGGGCGCATCCTGATGGCCACCGGCCGCGATGCCGCCGATGTCGCCATCACCACCAGCTTCGGCGCCGCATACCTCACCTATTTCTATGTCGAGTCCAATGAGGTCGATGCGAACGGCAACAGAGTCGACCGCCCCGCAGGGCAGACGCAGACCTATGCAGCCGGCTCCGCTGAATCCAACCCCCCGATACAAAGCAACACGCCTACCCAAAGCAACAGCGGCCAGTTCAGCCCCACGCAGACACAATCCGCGACCTCGTAGCCGCGCATTGCGTCAGCTGCGTCAACCAGCGCTAGGTAGGCTGTTTTGCAAATCACGATTATCGTACGAGATGCATTTTGGGAGGGAGCGTGGGGCTTCAGCCCCACGAATAAAGTAGAGCCCAAAGTATGGGATTTAGCCCAGGGTTCTCTCCAGCATCGGGGCAAGGACCGGGGCTGAAGCCCGGTCCTTCTCCGCACTAGATGTCCGGGCTGAAGCACGGACCTACCTCCAAAAAGCAAAATGATTCACACAGACACTATCTACTGATCATCGCTATCCTCGGGCGGGGCATCCGCGCCTGCGGGGAGATGGCGTGGATCAGCCTTCAGGGTGACAGGCTGCGTATACGTCTCTCCGTCCACCGTGAGCCGCACACTGTACTCACCGGGCTGCAGACCGGCTACGGTGCGGCCGCGATGAAGCGGCGTACTCTCATTGGGCGCAGCCCTGGGCGCGAGGAGCGGCGTACCGGCTGGATGACAGGCGTCGGCGGGTGGCGGCGGTGGCGCGGGCCGGCCACCAAAGGTGAAGTTGCGCGATGGGGGCACGTCCAGCGCGAAGCGGTGCATGCCGGCCTCGGCGGAAGGCGGCGCCGGGGGCAGCTGCCAGATGGCCTCCACGTTGATCGCCTCGGTGTCCACGGGCTTCACCGGCGTATCACTGGCAGCGCACACGCGCACGTTTCCGGCAGCGTCCAGGAGTTCCAGCTTGACGGCGCCTTTGGGCGCGGATTTCAGCCAGTAGTAGGCCAGAACGCCGGGCGGGGGATTCTGCCCCTGCGGCTCCTCGTGCGGCAGCGGCGTGCCGTTCTGGCCGCCGGTATGCACGGCCAGCGTCTCGCCGGGGGCGAACAGATACGCCTTGGCGGATTGGACCTTGCGGCCATCGGAGGCAATCTGTCGCAGCGCCTCCATATGATCCATCACCCAGAAGCCGCGGCCATAGGTTGCAATGGCGAGATCGTCGCCATGCACCACGATGTCGCGAACCGAGGTGACCGGCATGTTGGCCTGCAACGGCTGCCAACGCTCGCCATCGTCGAAGGACACGTAAACGCGCAGCTCCGTAGCCGCATAGAGGAGGCCCTTCTGCTTCGTGTCCTCCTTCACGGAGTTCACGTAGGCGCCGTCCGGAATGCCGCGCGAAACCTCGGTCCAGCTCGCGCCGCCATCCTGCGTGCGGTAGATGTACGGCTTGTCATCGCCCAGCCGATGCCGGTCCACGGAGGCATACGCTGTGCGCCCGTCAAAATGACCGGCCTCCACCTGCGAGACCTTGCTCCACGCGGTCAGGGGCTTCGGCGTCACATTCTTCCAGGTCGCGCCATCGTCGGTGGTGACGTGGATGAGACCATCATCGGTGCCGGCCCACACCGTCTTCGCCTCCAGCGGTGACGGAGCGATGGTGTACACCACACCAAAACGCGTAGTTATTGGCTGATCGATGTCATGCGCCGTAATGGCGTCGAGGTTGTTTGGGATCTCCGGACTCAGGCGCGAAAGATCCGGGCTGATCTTCTGCCATGTCGCTCCACGATCGCGTGTGCGAAATACAAACTGATTGGAGAAGTAGAGCGCCTCATCGGCTAGCGAAAAGACCGAAGGCAATGTCCATGTCTTCCGATCCGGATCGGCAGAATCACTGGGGGGCAGCTCGCCTCCCAGGTCGCCTCCTGCCGGCGCGGGAAGATTGAGCGCCTGGTTGCAACGCGCGCCACCGCCGTAGAGCATGCGGCCGTCCTTGGGATCAGGCACAACCGTGTTGCTCTCGCCCGCAAGACACGCGGGCTCCCAGTTGCGAAAGCTCAGCAGCCCCATGCGCGACCATGTGCTTACCCCAACGGCGCCGGAGTCCTGCTGTGCCCCGTAGAGCCAGTAGGGGAAGTCGTTGCTCGCGGCCACATGATAGATCTGCGCGGTCGGCTGGTTGTACCAGGTGCTCCAGGTGGCTCCTGCATCGACAGAGACGATGGTGCCCTGGTCGCTCGAAAGCACCATGTGCCTGCCATCGTTGGGGTTGATCCAGAGCTGGTGATAGTCATCGCCGCCCGGTGCGCCCTTGAGCGGTCTGAACGTCTTTCCGGCATCGTCGGTGGCGTAGGTTGCGGTGTTGATCACATACGCCCGATCGGGATGATGAGGATCGACGGAGACCTGCTCGAAGTACCATCCGCGACCCCATAACCGCTGCTCGGAGTTGACCTTGGTCCATGTTTCCCCGGCGTCGTTGGACAGGTACACGCCACCGGGCGCCGCCGGTGGCTGCGAAGAACCGGACTGCCCGGCGGACGGCCGCAACGGCGGAGCCACGGCCGCACCCAGATCGTCGACAACGGCCCAGAGACGTTTCGGATCGCTAGGCGCGACCGCAATCCCAATCTTGCCGACCGCCGGATCATTTGGCAGGCCACCGCTGAGCGGGCGCCAGCTGTCACCGCCATCCGTGGACTTGAATACACCGCCGCCGGGCAGGTTTGTTGGGGCATACACCGGCCAGGGTGGACGGCGCGTTGCCCACAGCGAAGCGTAGATCGTCTGCGGGTGCTGCGGATCGAGAGCTAGATCGATCGCGCCGACGTCATTGGGATGTTCCCGGTTGAACAGAACCTTTTTCCAGTGCGTACCGCCATCGATCGAGCGAAACACACCGCGCTCCCCGTTGGCGTCATACACATGTCCCAGCGCGGCAACGTACACGCGGTTTGGATCGTGTGGATCGACGACAATCCTGCCGATCTGCCGCGTGTCTTTGAGGCCGATGTGCGTCCAGGTCTCCCCTGCATCGACGGACTTGAACATGCCGATGCCATACGAGATCTGGCTGCGAATGTCAGGCTCGCCCGTGCCCACGTACACGATATTCGGGTCCGAGGGGGCAACGGCAATGGCTCCGATGGAGCCGATGGGAATGCCCGCGTCCGCGATCGGCTTCCATGTGCGGCCATCGTTCTCGGTCTTCCACACACCGCCGCCCACGGATCCCATGTAGAAGGTGTCAGGCTGCATCGCATTGCCGGCAACGGCATACGCTCGGCCGCCGCGCATGGGGCCCACATCACGCCAGGCAAAGCCGGAGAGCATCTCGGCCGGATATTGCGAGGGATGCGATGCAGCCTGTGCACAGGCTGCGCAGGGCAGGTATATGGAAGCGGCAAAGGCCAAAGCGGCAACGCTATTTTGGAAGATGCGCATGGAGTTCCTCGGATCGGTCTGCAGCGGTGAATCGATTTTCACGATCGTATACGAGCCGGTCTCTGACACAATCCGCCGCAACCCCGTTTCACGTTGTGCTGCCTTGGGGAAGTGACTGCGCGCTGCATCTTGAACACAAGATATATTTCTTTGGTATAGAGCATTTCGAAGATTTGTGAAAGGGGAGGCGGAAGCGCAAGGAGCTTCGCCGCGGCGACAGAATTGTTCTCTCTTGCTATGCATGGAAACGATGGGAAGCGATGCGGGGCTACAAAGTCTTGGGGGAAGGAAAGCCATGGGCCTGCTTGATCTTTGCTCGTACCTCGGCCTGGGAGCTGTGGGTGCGGTCACGTGCAATCTCCTGCTCGGCTTGCTGCTGTCCCTGCGGTATAGCCCGGTACGCCTTTGGCCCCACAGGCGCATCAACCTCTTTGCGCTGCATCAGTGGACAGCGTATCTGGCTGTTTGTCTCACACTCAGCCATCCGGCTGTCTTGCTCTTTCTGAAGGCGCCACGCTTCCGGCTTCTCGATGTGCTATGGCCGGTGCACTCCTACCTGCAACCCAAGCTGAATGTCGCGGGAGCGGCCGCGCTGTATCTCGTTGTTCTCGTCATGGTCTCGTCGCTGCTGCGCGCACGGATTGGCAGACCGCTGTGGCGACGCTTGCATTACCTTGTGTTTCCAGCCGCGATGTTGCTGTTTCTCCACAGTGTCCTTACGGATCCCAACCTGAAGGACGGTCATCCTGATCTTCTCGACGGGGGAAAGGTGTTTATCGAGGCGGCTTTGCTGGTCAGCCTCATCGCCACGGCGTGGCGCTGGCGGCTTGCTGGCCGCGGACTGCGTCCCCGGCCAAAGAACGACCGCGTCCATGCTTCCTCTTCATAGGTGAAGACGGCCAAGAGCTAGCTGCGGGTACATGCGAATACAGATCGTAATCCCAACAGTGTTCTGCAATATCGTTCGGCCGCTATGATGCAGAGGAGCGCCGCATGTTGAGCAAACGCAATCTTCCCTTGGTCCTGTTGCTGCTGGCGATCTGCTTTGTATACGCGAATTCGTTCGCGAACAGCTTCCACTTCGACGACTTTCACGCGGTCACGGATAACCCCGCTGTTCGCTCGTTAGGAAACCTTCACCGCATCTTCACGGATACAGCTGCCTTCAGCGTTCTGCCTGCGAACCAGACCTACCGTCCCGTCGTCACTGCGTCGCTGGCGCTTGACTATGCCCTGGGGCACGGGTATGTGCCGTTCTGGTTTCACCTCAGCACATTGCTTTGGTTCCTTGTTCTTGTGGCGCTACTCTTTTTCTTTTTTGAGCTTCTACTAAATCGCGTGCAAAGATTGCCCGCAAACCGCTGGCTGGCGCTGGGAATTGCGGCTTGGTTCGGCTTGCATCCCGCTGTGGCAGAGACTGTAAACTATGTCATTCAGCGCGGCGATGTATATTGCGCCCTGGGCTGTGTGGCCGCGCTGTTTGTCTTCGCCCGCTACCGTGACAAGCGTCGTTACGGCCTGTACCTGCTGCCGTTCGTGCTGGCGATGCTGTCCAAACCACCGACGGCTGTCTTCCCCATTTTGCTGTTGTTGTTCGTCTTCTTTTTTGAGGTGAATACCCTTCCACTCGCATCGCGCTGGCGTACGAGTTCCATTGTCGTGCTTCCAGCGCTCGCGGTTACGGCTGCTCTTCTGTGGCTGCAGTCTGCAATGACGCCGAAGAGCTTTCTGCCTTCCATCCTCTCGCCGGCGGAGTATCGGCTGACGCAACCCTATGTCTGGTTGCGTTACTGCGGTGCGCTTTTTCTGCCGCTGCATCTCAACGTCGATACCGACCTGAAGCCGCTCTCCTCGCTGAACGCTGATGCTCTTGCGGGATTGCTGCTCCTGCTCGTCTTCGCTTTGCTGATCGCGTATTCCGCGCGACGCCCGAAATGGTATCCAGTCGCATACGGCCTCCTGTGGTTTGTCATCACACAATTGCCCACGTCGCTGTATCCACTCAGCGAGGTTGAGAACGACCACCGGATGTTCTTTTCCTTTCCGGGGCTGATGTTAGCTGTCGTGTGGGGACTATCTCTCGGCTACGGACACCTGGTTGCGCCTTCCGCAGACCGGGCGCACCGGTCGCGCATAGGACAAATCACCGTGTGCGCGCTGGCTGCAGCATCCCTATGCGGCTATGGCTACGGAGCGCATCGGCGCAATGACGTGTGGCGCTCGGAGGACACGCTATGGGCTGATGATGCGGCTAAGTCCCCGCACAACGGCCGCGGCCTGATGATTTACGGACTCACGCGCATGAACGCTGGAGATCTTTCGCAAGCGCAGTCGCTTTACACGCGCGCACTCCAATACACGCCTAATTACCCGACGCTGGAGATCAACCTGGGTATTGTGAATGGGCTACTCGCCACACAGGGAACACCTGCGCTGAACGGGGTGGCCGAGCAGCATTTTCAACGTGCGGTCATGTTAGCGCCGGGTGATGACACCACGCATGGCTACTATGGTCGCTGGCTGCTGGGGCAGGGGCGAGTGCCCGAAGCCATTGCGCAACTGGAGTTAGCCGTGACGTTGAATCGGCAGCGCGCCATGCAGCGAGACCTGCTTTTGGAAGCCTACGCACAGGCCGGCAATTCTGTTGCGGCACGTGCATTGGCGCAAAGCACCTTGAGCATTCTTCCTGACGACGTATCAGCACTCGCGGCTTTAAACGGCGGTTCAACTGTCCGCGTTCAAAGCCCCGCAAGCACTCTGATCAACGCGTCTCTGGCGGCATACCAGGCAGGGCAGTTTCAGCAGTCGATCAATCTTGCAAAGCGAGCGCTCCAGGTTGATTCACATTCCGCAGAGGCGTGGAACAACATCGGCGCGGGATACGGTGCGCTCAAGCAGTGGGATCTCGGGATCGCCGCCGAGCAGCAGGCATTGAAGCTCAATCCATCTCTGCAAATTGCGCAGAATAATTTGCACTGGTTCCTCACGCAGGCTGGCGATCACACTAATCGCCAACCTTCAAAGGAGACAGAAGCGGACTACATCAATGCGTCACTCGCGCTCAACGGGCAAGGGCGGTATGTCGAGAGCATCACAGCAGCAAGGCAAGCGATCGTGTTGAATCCAACATCCGCCGAGGCGTGGAACAATATCGCCGCAGATGAAGAAGCATTGCATCGTTGGGATGATGCCGTAACGGCCGCGGAGAAAGCCGTTGCGCTAAGCCCCGGCTTTCAGCTGGCAAAGAATAATCTCGCTTGGGCTCTGCAGCAGAAAGCGGCTGCAAATCATCAATAACAATCCGGGTCACAATCCAAAGCAGGAGTGCGAAAAGCATCAATAACCTTGTCCCGGAGAGTCGATCCGCCTGAGTTCGACCGTTTCACAATGCTTCTCCCCGTCGAAACACAAAGGTGCGCTGCGCGGAGAAGCTAACCAGGCTTAGGAGAATGTCTACACTGATTTTCGCAAGAAAGATATTCCAGTGCGCGTAAGTGGTTAAGACAAGAATGAGGCCATAACTCACAGCGGCGACGATAACGGCCAGCAGATAGTAGCGCCACAGCGATCCCGGAACCGGCGCATGACTGTGAAAGACGAATTGGCGGTTCACGGCGTAGTTGATCAAGGAGCTCAGCCGCCCCACAATCACGCTCAGCAATAACTTGTGAGACAAGGCGAAGCATAATGAAAACACGGCAAGGTCCACGCCCGCTGCGAGCAGGGAAGACGCATAGAAACGGAGCAGGACAAAATAGATCCGCATCGAATCCCAAACGGGATTGAAGTGCGATCCCCGATTATTCTCGATGTAAATTGTCGCGATCGGCACCTCTATCGGGATCTGTCCGGAGCGGCACAGATGCGCAAGCACAGTCATCTCATACTCATAACGTTCGCCATCGAGTGCCAGCAGCTCCGGCAGCAGCTCCGTTGGCAAGCCGCGGAGTCCAGTCTGTGTATCTGTCAGTCTTGTTCCGGTCAAGAAGCCGAACACCCTTCTCGTCAGGACGTTGCCGAGACGACTGCGCAGGGGTACATCACGCCCAAAATCCCGTGAGCCAAGCACCGGCCGCGAGATGTTCTCCAGTAATGCCTGCGCGACGCGTTCAATATCATCGGCTGTATGTTGGCCGTCCGCATCGGCGGTCACGACGCCAATATACCTGGCCTTTGTAGTCAGCAGGTGATTAAAGCCGGTTTTCAGCGCGCGCCCTTTGCCCAGGTTCACCGCATGACGCAGAAGTTCAATGCCGGGCATGACAGCGATCTTATCGAAGATGGGCCGTGTGGCTGCGCTGCTGCCGTCATCCACGATCAGGAGCGTGTCGAAGCCACGTGCAACCAGATCTGCGGCTAGCGCCATGAGCAAGGCTGAAGGTTCCCAAGCGGGGATGAGCACGGCAATTTGGCTAAGGAGCCGCTCGCTCCCATGTGCTGCGGCCTTCGTTGCCGATCTGCCCACCGCGATGCCCGGCTCTGACATGAAGCACAGCTTAGCGCATTCTGTGTACGCCAGCGATTGCAACCGGAAGGCGACATCAACGGCTTTGAGCACACGTGTACGCAATCCGTATGAACTTCGGGTCGGACGCGAGCCAGATACGATGATTGACGAGGGTGTACTCGCCTTGTGGGATCTTTCTGTCTGCCTGATGCCGCTGCCATGGCGCCGGCGCAACGCGCTAGACGTGCACTGAAGGCCGGGCATCTTTCTACCGCGAAGCGAAGCAAAAAGGCCCTGGCGATCTCGCCGAAGAACTTCGACGCGCTGCTGGTGTATGGAAATGTTTTATCAAGAAAACATGAGAATATGGTGGCTGCCGAGAGTTATCTCGCCGCTTCGCACAGAGTGCGATGAGCTGGGCCGGCCGCGCAAAACCCATGGCGTCCCCAGTTCGAACAGTTGCTTGCTGACGCCACAAAAAGTCACTGAACCAGGGCCTTGCACAAGCGATTACGCGGGCAGTTCATCCGTCGTGGGATAGTGGTGCTGCTCGCGTCCGATAGCGGCGTCATACTTCACTGTGCTCTTGAAGAGCTCGTACCGGCCATCGTTGAACTGCTTGCCGTGTTCGCGCAGGGTGGCCAGTTGCTTATCACCTAGGGGCTGGAAGTTGCGCAGGATCTCAAGATTCTGATCGAGCACGGCCATCGACTCCATACCCGAGATGGTGGTGGAGACGCCCGGAACGCTCATGGCATACGAAAGCGCCTCGGTAGGTGTGAGCGCACCATGCGAGATCGGTTCGCCGGAACCTCCCATGCTCTTCATTGAGAACACGGCCATGCCCTTCTGCACAGCGACGGGAAGCACATTCATCTCAAAAGATCGGTAGCCCGGATCGAAAGGATTGATGGGCATCTGCACCGTATCAAAATGGAAGCCGCGGTTGAGCATTTCTAGGTGAATCGACGGGTTCTTGTGGCCGGTAAAGCCAACGAAGCGCACCTTGCCTTGCTGCTTGGCCGCGGTTAACGCTTCGAGTACACCGTCCGGGTCATAGGCGAGCTCCGGATCGTTGTAATAGATCACCTCATGCACCTGCCAAACATCCAGGTGGTCTGTCTGCAGGCGTGTAAGCGACTCTTCCAGCATGGTCATGGCCACGTCTTTTTTGCGGCCATGCGTGCAGACCTTGGTCATCATGATGACCTGATCGCGCCTGCCCTTGAGTGCGGTCCCCACGCGCTCTTCACTGAGGCCCTTGTGATACTCCCACGCGTTGTCGAAGAAATTAATGCCATGGTCAAGAGCCTTGGCTACCATCTCGTTCACGACGATTTGGCTCTCCGCTGTGCCGAGGTGATATCCGCCCATACCGAGGATGGAGACCTGCAGGCCCGTGCTGCCCATGGCTCGTTTCGGCGCTTGGAAAGACGGCGACGAGGGAGCGCCGTACTCTCCCTGAAAGTTGGGAACGATCGGGTTTGGCAGCTTCGCTTCGGCCGCATTTCCTCTGCCTTTGGGGTAAGTGGCCTGCGCTTCCGCATCGTTCGCGGCACTCGCAACGGGCACAACGGCCGCGGCTCCGGTAAGTGCGGCAGTCTGCAGAAAACGCCGGCGGGAAAGCTCCGCCTGCGCCGTTTGGCTCTTTTCTTCGAACAGCATTCGGTTCTCCTCCGCAGCGGCCCTGTGGCAGCCTTCTGCCGGCTGAATCAGGGGTACAGTTTCTAGAACTCCATCGTCTGTGGCCAGGGAGACTTCGCGGGGTCCTTGACCTCAGGGAACGGGTTGCCGGTATTGTCCGTGGCTTTCACGATCTGCCGCACCTCGATCTGTTGCAGATCGAGCGGGAAGCTGTGCGCGATGCGCGCCTCCGGATTGTCGAACTTGATGGAGGTCTTGTAGAGCTCGTAATGACCATCGCCTGCATACTTCTTGGCGCGATCGCGCAGACCCTGCAACTCGGTCGCGGACATGGGCATAAAGTTCTGGGCGATCTTCAGATTCTGCTCCAGAATGCCGAAGTCCGAGACACCGGAGATCGTCGTCGCGACCGGCATGGACATGGAATAACGCAGCAGCTCTTCCGCCGTAAAGATGCCGTGCTGCACGGGCTCGCCATGCCCGCCGATCGGCTTCATCGCCAATGGCGCGATGCCGTGCTGGTTCAGCCGTGGCAGAACCTTCTGTTCAAAGCTCATGAAGGTCGAATCAAAAGGATTAATTGGCATCTGCACGGCATCGAATGGAAACTTCGTGTCCAGCATGGAGTTGTGAATATCCGGATCCTTGTGGCCGGTGAACCCCAGGAAGCGCACCTTGCCCTCCTTCTTCGCCTTCAACAACGCTTCAGCCGCGCCACCCGGCCGCATAAACAGTTCGGCGTCATTATTGAAGCTGACGCCGTGAATCTGCCAAAGATCGAGGTGATCGGTCTGCAGGCGGCGCAGGCTCTGCTCGAGCATCTGCGTCGCCAGCGCCGCGTCGCGGCCGTGGGTGCAGACCTTGGTCATCAGGAAGACCTTGTCCCGCCTGCCCTTCAAACCCTTGCCGAGCCAATCCTCTGACTTGCCGCGGTTGTACTCCCAGCAGCAGTCGTAAAAAGTGATGCCGCCATCCACCGCCCGGTGAACGATCTCCACTGCGGTCTGCTCGTCTTGCGCGGAGCCCAGGTGATGGCCGCCAAGACCCAGCGCAGAGATCTGCACATCGGTCTTTCCGAACCGCTTCAAGGGAATGGTGCCGCCAGTTGCCATAGTAGAAAACTATGATGCAGAGGAGGAGTGGGCGTCCGGAGTTGGACTTTCGCATGACTTCAAAGAATGCAAAATCGTGACATTGCGATTCCTCCCCATTCTCCGTAAGCTGACCACACCCGATGTCGACCCCGCTTGAACTCGCGCTTGTCTCCTGTCTCCTCCTGGGGCTGCGCCACGGCTTTGACTATGACCACGTGGCGGCCATTACGGATATCACCAGTGTGCAGCGCGGCTGGCGGCAGGGCATGGGACTCGGTCTGCTGTACGCGCTTGGACATGCGCTTACGGTCGCTGTTCTAGGCATTGCGGTCATCTTTCTGCACCTGTCTCTGCCGGCCGGGCGGGCTCGATGCCATCGGGGAGCGGCTCGTGGGCGCCACGCTGGTTGTTCTCGCGATGTACGTGCTGTTTACCTCCTGGCGGGCACATGCGCGGAACACAGGGGCCGGAGCAGCGCATCGGCACCTCGCGCGCAGCCGCATTGCCTTGCTGATTTCCGGGGTGCGGTACGCGAACTGGCGGGTGCGGCGGGTGTTCGATCCCGCGCGGCCGCAACCCAACCCGTTCGCGTTTCGCTATGACCGCAGCTCGGTCTTTGCGGTCGGCGTCATTCACGGGCTCGGTGCGGAGACCCCCTCGCAGCTGCTGCTTTTTCTGCTCGCGGCGAACCTCGGCGGAACCAGCCGGGGACTCATCGGCCTGGGTTGCTTCATCGTGGGCCTTCTGCTCATGAATACGGTGATGACCGCGAGTGCCTCAGGCATCTTCGCGGGCAGCAAGCACCGTCCGAAGCTGCAGCTTACGGTGACTTCGTTGACCGCGGCGTACAGTTTCATCGTGGGCGCTATCTTTCTCTTCGGCCTGAGTAACAAGCTGCCGGCGCTGGTTCGATAGACGGGAATCCAGGGTTGAGGCCTAGAATCGACAACGTGGATCTGATAGAAAAAGCGGCTCTGCTCGACGCGCGACTGCGGGACCTTGGCTCGCTGATGGTGGCTTATTCCGGCGGCACCGACTCCGCCTTTCTGGCCTTTGCCGCTCACCGGGCGCTGGGCGGCCGCATGCTTGCGGTCATTGCCGATTCGGCTTCGCTGCCGCGCAAGGAACTGGCCGCGGCGCTGGCGTTTGCCGCCTCCAAAGCCATCCCTATTCAGGTCATCGCTACGGCGGAGCTGCAAAACCCTGATTATCAGCGCAACGACGCCAACCGCTGCTTTCATTGCAAAGATGAGCTATTTCAGCAGATGGAGACGGCGCGGAAGCGGCTTGGGTTCGCGCATATCGCCTACGGCATGAACCTGGATGATCGCGGCGAGATAAGGCCCGGGCAGCGCGCCGCGGCGCTGCATGGGGCGCTGGCGCCTCTGGTCGAGGCGCAGCTGACAAAGGCCGAAATTCGTACGCTCTCCCGCGAGGCCGGACTGCCGATCGCGGATAAGCCAGCCAGCGCCTGCCTTTCCTCGCGCATCGAGTACGGACGCCCCGTCACGACGGAGGCTCTGCTGCAGGTGGAGCGTGCCGAAGAGGCGCTCCATGAGCTCGGATTCATGCAGGTACGTGTGCGGCATCATGGGGATCTCGCCCGTGTGGAGATCGCAAGGGGGGAGCTCCCAAGAGCGCTTTCGCTCGACGCCCTCGACCGCATTACCGTGGCAGTGCGTGGCGCGGGATTCGTGTACGTTACGCTGGACACGCAGGGGTACCGCACGGGATCGATGAACGACGTGCTTCCGGCCTCGGCCATTGCAGCGGCCCGGGAATAGGTTCGACCTGCAGATGATTTTGTCAGCGAAGCTCCCGCTCGCGTTGACTTTCTCAAACCTCACACCTCAACAAAACACGCGAACATTCAGGCGTGACGCCCGGAGACTCGGAGATTCACTGATGCGCATTGCTTATGTTGACTGCTTTGCCGGAATCGCCGGCGATATGTTTCTCGGTGCTCTGCTCGACGCGGGCGTTCCGGCCGATATTTTGCACGAAGCGACAGCCGCGCTGAACCTGGGCGCCAGCCTGAAGATTGAGACCGTGGATCGCAGCGGTATCTCGTCCACGAAGGTGCATGTGCTCGAAGACGGTAAGCTCGCGGAAGGTAAGCCTCATGCTTACACGCACTCGCACATCGAAGAACAGCACCAGCGTGAAGAGATCGGGCACACGCATCAGCCAAAGACACAGCACCTGCACAAGACCGGGCATGAGCACAAGGACAATCACAAGCATGAGCACGATTACGAGGAGCATAGCCACGCTCACGTTCATGGCCGTTCGCTGACAAAAATTCGTCAGCTCATCACGGCTGCCAAGCTCCACGATGAGGTCAAAAGCACAGCCATTCGGGCATTCAATCTGTTGGGTCACTCCGAAGCCAAGATTCACAACGTGCCGGTCGACGAGATTCACTTTCACGAGGTCGGCGCCGTGGACGCCATCGTCGATATCGTCGCGGCCAGCGCAGGCATACATCATCTGCAGATTGGCAAATGGTATGCCTCGGCAATCAACGTGGGCGGCGGCATGGTCGAGTGCGCCCACGGAACCTTTCCGGTGCCTGCACCGGCGACTGCCGATCTGCTGCGTGGTGTGCCAACCTACTCCGCACACATAAAAAAGGAGCTCGTGACGCCAACCGGTGCGGCGTTATTGCGTGCGCTCGATCCGGCTTTCGGCGACCAGCCGCCCATGCAGGTGGAAGCCATCGGTTATGGCGCAGGCACACGCAATCCAAAAGATTTTCCCAATGTCTTGCGCCTCAGTGTCGGTGAAATGCAGAGCGCGGCATCTTTGGCTGGGACACAGAGGCAAACCTTGCGGATAAACGCGGTGGGACAGGATCTCGAGTTGGTTACCGTGCTGGAAACAGCGCTGGACGATGCGTCACCGCAGGTGCTGGCGTACGTGGCGGAGAAGGCACTCGCAGAAGGTGCGCTTGATGTCATGCTGACGCCCGTGATTATGAAAAAAGGTCGCCCCGGAACACTGGTCACGGTGCTTTGCGACCCGAATCAGGCGACCAGCTTCGAGCAGTTATTGCTCAGCGAAACCAGTACGCTGGGCGTGCGGATTCGCCAGGATCGACGCATATGCCTGCAGCGCGCGCATATAGCGGTGAACACGCCGTACGGTGAGATCCGCGTGAAGGTCGGCTCGCAGCATGGGCAAGAACGCAACGTCGCACCCGAGTTCGAGGACTGCCGCGCAGCCGCAACGCAGCACGGCGTGCCTTTGAAGCAGGTGCAGCAGGCGGCGCTCACCGCCTATGGGCAGCAGGCGTAAACGATGACGCGATCCGATCTTCTGCAACTGTTATCCGCCGTGGAACAGGGAAGCGTCACCCCGGAGACCGCTGCCGGGCGGCTGGCGACGCTACCCTTTGAGGACCTTGGTCACACGCGTGTCGATCACCACCGCAGCCTGCGCACCGGCTTGCCGGAGGTGATCTATGCGGCCGGCAAGACACCTGAGCAGACAGCCGCGATCTTTGATTCGTTAGCTGCCGATGGCGTCGATGTGCTCGCCACGCGCGCGACTGAAGCCACGGCCCAAGCCGTGTTGGCACGGCATCCTGAGGCGATCTACAACGCCACGGCACGCACCCTCGCACTGCGGCAGAGCCGCATTTCGGAAGACCGCGGCGAAATCGCTGTTCTTTGCGCCGGCACCAGCGATCTCCCCGTAGCCGAGGAAGCCGCCATCACCGCCGAGACCTTTGGCGTCCAAGTGACGCGGTTATACGACGTGGGAGTCGCCGGCGTGCATCGGCTGCTGGCCGTGCGGGACCGGCTGGCCACCGCCCATGCGGTGATTGTTTGCGCGGGCATGGAGGGCGCGCTGCCTTCCGTGGTGGGCGGACTGGTGGCCGTTCCGGTGATCGCGGTTCCAACTTCAGTTGGTTACGGTGCATCGTTCGGCGGAGCTTCGGCCTTGCTGGGCATGCTGAACTCCTGCAGCCCCAACGTTTGTGTCGTCAACATCGATAACGGCTTTGGAGCCGCGTATTCCGCTGTGTTGATTGCGCGAGCCTCCGTGCACCCGGCCTAGCTTCGTCCGCGAACGGAATGCATCTCAGGCTCCAGAGGACGTTCGCGTCGTTACGGAGGTGTGCATGGAACGAAGAGATTTCATCAAGTCCGCGACCGCTGCGGGCTTTGCCGCGGCTCTACCCGCAAGTGGCGAACACGGAGGAACCATGAGCAAATCGTCAACTCCGGGGACCAGACGGCCGGAGTCGCCCAACATGATCTACCGCGAGCTTGGCACCACCGGCGAGCGGGTCTCCGCCATCGGCATGGGCGGCTTTCATCTCGGCAAGCAGAAGGATCCGCAGGAGAGCATCAGCCTCGTGCATGCCGGCGTGGATCGCGGCATCACCTTTCTGGATAACTGCTGGGACTACAACGATGGCCTTTCCGAGGTGCGCGTCGGGCAGGCGCTCAAGAACGGCTACCGCGAGAAGGTCTTTCTGATGACCAAGATGGATGGCCGCACCGCGGATGAGTATGGAAAGCAGCTCGAACAATCGCTCGGCCGGCTGCAAACAGAGATGATCGATCTTGTGCAGTTCCACGAGGTTATCCGCATGGAAGATCCCGACCGCATCTTCGCCAAGGGCGGCGCCATTGAAGCCGCGGTGAAGGCACGAGAGGGCGGCAAGATCCGCTACATCGGTTTCACCGGCCACAAGGATCCGGCTGTGCACCTGCGCATGTTCGAGGTTGCCGACAAGAACGGCTTCCACTTCGACACGGTGCAGATGCCTGTGAACGTCATGGACGCGCATTTTCGCTCGTTCACGAGGCAGGTCATCCCGGTTGCGCAAAAGCATGGCACGGGTGTGCTGGCGATGAAGACCTTTGGCGACCACTATATTTTGCAGAGCGGAACGGTGCAGGCGATCGAGGCGCTGCAGTATGGGCTATCGCAGCCGGTCTCCGTGGTCATCACGGGGATCGACACCATGCCTGTGCTGGATCAGGCGTTTGCGGCGGTGCACAATTTCACACCGATGACCGAGGCGCAGCAGGGAGCGATCCTGAGCCGTACAGAAACTGCCGCCGCAGAGGGTAAGTATGAGTTGTTCAAGACAACGAGCCACTTCGACGGCACCGCGCAAAATCCTAAGTGGCTGGGATAAGTACTGGCTTTCGTCCACGAGTTGATTGCTCCAGGATATGCAGCCGCACAGAAAAGCAGATCCCTTCGCTTCGCTACGGGATGACAAACATAAACCTAAGGATGGACAAATAAAATGTCTGCAAGCATCGTTGTTGCCATTCTTTTTGTCATTCCCGAAGGGAATCTGCTTCGCACTTGCTGCCTGGTAAAGCGTAATCAGCTGTGAAGTTACGATTCCGAACCAAATAAGCACCTGCTTATTCCGATGCGGTACGGCAGCATTGGAGAAAAGCAGGTCCTTCCCCTTCGGCTTCGCTCAGGGTCAGGATGACAATTCGTTAGGTCAACCTTTGCTGCGATCCGTAAACCGGTAAAACAGCGACTGCTTCGCAACCGGCTCTGCCGCCGCATCCAACGCGGCCATCTGAGCATGCGAGAGCGGGGTGAAGTTACGGGCGATGTGCACATTCTCCTCAAGCTGCGGGATGTTGTCGCAGCCGATGATGATCGTGCTAACGGGATGGGTGAGCGCGTAGTTCATCGCATCCTTCATCGTCATCACACCGGGGCGGGTCGCAATCGCGGAGCCCTCCCACATATGCTTCTGCGCTTCCACGGGCGGTGGTGTCCAGCTCGCAAGCAGGCGTCCGCGCGAAGGCACCTTCATGCCGATGATGCCCATCTGCTTCTCAACGACCAGCGGCAAGAGCTTCTCCTGGAAGCTCCACATGTGCGGATCGGCGGCGTTGAGCGACATCAGAATGCAGTCGAACGGATGGCGGTGGATGGCATCGATCAGGGCATCCGGACGGTAGTGGCCGGTGACGCCCAGGCAGCGAACGACCTTCTGCTGCTGCATCTCGATCAGCGCTTCCATGGCGCCGCCCTTTGCAAATACCGCGTCGACATCCTCCTGCAGGCCGATGTCGTGCAACTGCCAGAGATCGACGTGATCGGTATTGAGCAGCTGCAGCGATTTTTCGATCATGCGCATGGAGCCGTCGCGGGTGCGCTCCTTGGTCTTCGTGGCCAGAAAAGCTTCGTTGCGACGCGTCTTCATGACGCTGCCGACATACTGCTCGCTCCAGCGGTCAGGACCGCCGTAGATGGAGGAGGTATCGAGGTAATTGACGCCAAGGTCGAGCGCTCGCTCGAGGATGGGCACGGCCGCATCGAAGTTATTGGCCTTCTCGATCGCCGCCTGGCCGCCGAGCGAAAAGATGCCGACCTTGTAGCCGGTCTTGCCGAGATTGCGGGTGGGCATCGCATCGTGCGTCCTGGGGTTGAACGGGAGCGGCGCAAGCGGTTTGGTATTTGTAGTGTCGGTCGCCACCGTAGCGCCCGGAACGAGAAGACCCGCCGCAACCGCTCCTCCAGTTTTTAGAAATGCTCGACGGTTGTGACTGTGGGGAGCCTGCTTCACGCGAACCACCTATGCCTTTCTTCGCGGCAATTGTAAATGGACGTTGGCTGATGCTGCGGAGAGCACATCAGGGTAGCGATAGCTTGCGGCTATACGCCTTTGGCTGCAAGGGATCCGGCGGGTTGCCTTTGGGTAATCCTGGTGCTTGCAGCGGAAATTTCAGCCTGAGGCTGAAGGATGTCCGCCGCCGTAAATACAAGCGCGATCCAGAACAGATCGGCTCCGAGCAGATGAA
Source organism: Granulicella sp. (assembly GCA_965276885.1). Taxonomy (GTDB): domain Bacteria; phylum Acidobacteriota; class Terriglobia; order Terriglobales; family Acidobacteriaceae; genus Granulicella. Next base: position 2,606,021 of record OZ255702.1, read on the forward strand.
GCACCTGCAAGGGGATCGGCGCCAGTAAGAGCACGTCCAGAACCCCCAGCAAAATTTGTAATGCGAGCAGCGAGAGGAGAAGGCGCCGCCGGCCGCGTTCCGATCTGAGCGCGATTATGGCGACGAGAACGCAGGCCGCCGCCGCGGCCGCCGGATGCATCCAGCGCATTCGAACCATCAGTGGGGATGATGCGGAAAGGTCAGCCAAAAGAGCGCCGCGCAGGCTCGCCGCCGGAAAAAGAGTGTCCGCGAGCGCGGCCACGGATCCGGTTGCGCCCGTTAGCACGGTGCATCCAAGTGCAAACCAACTGACGCGGGCGAGTTGAGGGGAACCCGAAGCCACTACCGAGCGGGGCCGCTGCCACCACCACGCGAGTGTGAGCGCGCCAAGCAACAGCATCGTGTTGGTGAAATGCACGCACTGCACGAGGACGCGCGTGTCGGAGGCATTGTGCTCCACATAGCCGCCGAGCACGAGTACGGCTCCCAGAAGAGCTTCTGTCAGCAGCAGAATGCCCGACCAGACAGCTGCTTTCCTGACGCGGGTTCCTTTAGCATTTGCCAGAAAGGTCCAGCAGACGAGCGCGCCGACGAGCCCAGTGCAGATGCCGCTCATGGAGCGGTGGGTGAACTCGATCAGCGTTGCGAGGCGGGGATGTAGTGGAACGAAATCACCATTGCAGAGCGGCCAATGGGCTCCGCAACCGGCACCGGAGCCGGTGGCACGGACGACCGCGCCCCATAAGATGACCAGGATCATCCAGCCGAGCACGGCCGCTGCGTAGGTCGAGAGACCACGTCCGCTGCGCAGAAAACTGAGCATCCGCCCCATGTTTTCCATCTTACGCGCCGGTCTGAGCCTGCGGTGATGATGCGTTCCTGCCGGCGTTACAAGCCGTGAATGGAGCCGGGCGGGACGACGATCCGTTCGCGGTTGGAAAAGGAACTCCCGTGTCACGGCACACCGATTCTTTGCCAGGTAATTACGTCAAACGATACTTCAGGCCGTCAATGATTCTGATTCATGGCGAGACGCGACTCAGGCCATCTCCCGAGCGAGTGGCGTGCCGCTCTGCCCCAGAGCGGGCGCCGTTGTTTCAGTAAATGTCATGCGGATGCCGTGCTTGGGTCGCAGGATCACCATCGGGCGAGCTTTGATCGTTTGACCCGGTGTCAGCTGGAAATCGTATCTTCTCAGCAGAGCGCGCAGGATCATGAGGATCTGCAACATCGCGTAGTTGGCCCCGATACAGCCGCGCGGTCCGGCTCCGAAGGGAAGATACGTGAAGGGGGTGCGCAGCTTTTCGTTCTCCTTGATGAAACGCCCCGGATCGAAACGCTCCGGATCCTGCCAGTGGCGGTCCGCATGGTGCGCGCCGTACACAAACACGATGACCGTTGATCCCTCCGGTATGTCGAGATCTCCCACGCGGTCGTCCGCGACTGCCATGCGATCAATCATCCAGAACGGCGGGTAAAGACGGAGGGCCTCCTGGATGACTTGCGTGGCAAACGGAAACTTCGGCACATCGCCGTGGCTCAGAGGTGCGTCGCCCAGCACGGAATCGAACTCCACCCGCACCCGTTCGAGACAGTCCGGACGCGAGCTCAAGAGATAGAGCAGCCAGGAGAGAGCGTTGGACGAAGTTTCATGGCCGGCGACCAGCAGCTGCATGCTTTCGCTCAGGACCAAAGCATCGCTCATGCCTTCACCGTCGCTGTAGCGGGCATCCATCAGGGTCTGCAAAAGATCGTTGCCGGGGGGTCCGTGGCGGCGTTCCTGGATGTACTCCAGAAGAACGCTGTCCGCGCGGGTGCGCAGGTCTTCGTGCCTGCGCAGTTCGCCGGAAGCTGCGAACCAGGGGTTCAGGTAGGGCTGCAGGGTCTGCCGAACGATGAACTCCTGGACGGTGCAGATGGTTTGGCTGACGAGATCGATATCGCCATCCTTCAGCCGCGCGCCGAAGAGCGACCGGGCGACCATCGCGAAGGTGATCTTCATCAGCTGCGGGTAGATATCGATGGGGCCGACACGGATCTGCCGGTCGAAGTCCCGCAGCGAATCGGCTACGGAGTCCTGCATGATCGTGGACAGGGCATCGAGTTGCTTGCGATCAAAGCCCTTCTGGATGAGCCGGCGCTGTGTCCGCCAGGCTTCCCCGTGAGTGGTGAGCAGACCCTTGCCCAGAAAATGTCCCATCCGCTTCACTTGAATCTCGGACTTCTGGTAATTCTCCGCGTTGGTCTTCAACACGTGCTGGATGACGGCTGGGTTGGTCGTCACCATGGCCTCTTTGAGGCCGCCCAGATAGAAGCGAAAGGTGTCGCCGTAGCGTTCGGTGTACGCCGATAAGACCTGTACGGGATCTCCGACCATCGCGCGCGAATCCGCAAAGGAGCGGAAGCGGGAAACTGTGGGTACGGGCCGGGACACGTTCTACCTCGCTGCCCCGAATGCCGGAGCAAATTCTGGGATCTTTCCTGCTATTTTTGAAGCGCTGGAGGGCGGGTTCGTAAAAAGCTCCGACGGATCAGTTTTCGCTCCCCAGTTGTTTTAAAAGGATCAGGTGGTGCCATATGGCGCGCGTCATGGTGGAATTTTGCCGGTAGGGAACACCAAATTCCTCCGCAGTCTGCTTCACGATGCGCGTCAGCGGAGCGTAGTGGGTGTGGCACACGAACGGGCAAAGGTGATGGACGATGTGATGGTTGAGTCCGCCCACCAGCCAGCCAACGACCGGGTTCGTTGTCGCATAATCCGCCGTCGTCGCGAAGATGTGATAAACGCCGTTATCGAACTCGCCGCGGTCCGAAGGAAAGTACGTGCTGTCGACCGTGTGGGTCGTTTGGAATACCAGCGATACGGTCAGCCCGACAATCAGATGCACCAGCAGGAATGCCGCGGCGACCAGGGGAACAGATTTTCCCAGCACCATCACCGGCAGAATGAGCATGTAGGTGATGTAAAACAACTTGCCCGCGAACAGGATCACGTACTCCCGCAAGGGGTGTTCCGTACGTTCCAGATACTCGTGAGACGGGGAGAAGAAGCACTCGAAGTCCCGGACGAAGACATAGTCGAGAGAGAAAAGCGCATACAGGAACAGCGCATAGACGTGTTGAAACCGCTGCAGGGGCCTGCGCGGTTCATGGGGGGTAAACCGAAGCAGACCGCGGCCCGTCAGGGCGTCGTCTTCGCCGTGGATATTGACGCAGGAGTGATGGCCTCGATGATGGAGGATGCGCCACATATAGGAGTTGATGCCGCAGACATCGAATACATAGTTCAGGGTCTTGTTGACCGTCGGCACCGAGGAGATGGCGTTGTGGTTGCTGTCGTGAGCGATGTTCAGCAAAAGGAACGTCTGGGCGAGACCGCCTAAGACGTATAGGCTGACGAACTTCCACGAATCCGGCCTGTAGACGTAGATAGCAACCCAGCTGCCGACGAGTACCGCCATGCCGACGGCGATCTTGATCCACATCGCCCGGTCGGCCTTGGGAGACATCTGCTTTTCGGCAAAGAACTGATCGAGGCGCCGCCGCAGGACTTTGGGGAAGGAAGCGGAAGCGGCCGAGTCGCCGGCCCAGGGCTGCGGCGCGGCCTCATGCGGTACGAGATCATTCAAGGGCGGCTCAAGGGCCATTACCGCTCCGGTTTCGGACGTCACCAGCTCCTCCATGATTCGTACATGATTCGTACATGATTCGTACCAGGTCGTTCCGGCGCATTCCGATGCTGTACGCCGGCGTCGTCCCCACCAGTGTAGCTGTTCGCCGCCGCCAGAAGCGCCGGATCGCGATTACGTTGTGAAAACTTCGGCAGATTCACGCGGTTTGGACATACAAGGAGGACAGGCGCGAGTCAGGGACGAGATCGCTTGTCGCAATCTTTCCCGGCTCTGCTACCATCAGTCGTAGGCTGTACCAACGACGACGCTTTGAATGGGGCTGCCACTCGCCGGGGTTCCGCAAGACTTCCTTGCCTCGTGCGTTCGGCCATCGGGGGTCTCCTCGAATCGGACCGGACGACGGATGGCGCAGAACAGCATGGCACAGAACAGAACAGATGAGCGTTTGGTCTCATGACCGATCGCTACTTAGCTCCAATTTTCCGAGACTCAGCCACGTTGCCTCATCACTTTAAGGGGAGCAGCATGGTTTTCGCCTTGTTGAGTAACGAGTCTTTCCTATCCGAAGTTGGAGGGTATTGCTGATTTCTTATGGCATCGATCGTAGATAGCCTGGATAGGCTGGGGGATGAGCACCCGCACAAGCTCCTTTATTCGTACCTTGACCTGAACGGCAATTCGCTCGAAAGCTACACCTACTCGTCGTTCATTGAACGGACGAAGGCGATCGCTGGACACTTGCGGAAGGGGGGTCGCTTCGCGCCGCAGGCCCGGCTTTTGCTTGCCTACCCGCCGGGGCTCGAGATGATCTGCGCGTTCTTTGGTTGCGTGCGCGCCGGCCTGATCCCCGTGCCGGTATATCCGCCCAGCTCTCGTGGTTTTCAGAGCGCTCTGTACAAAATCGTTCACATCGCCAAGGACTGCCAGGCGGCTGCCGTTCTGACCAGCAGCGATTACCACGGGTCGTTGAAGACAAACCTTGCCCGAAGCGGCGTTTCAGCAGCGGGACTCGACCTTGACTATATCTCCGCCTTGCCATGGATCGTGACGGAGGACTTCACCGAAGACTTCACGGAACCGATTGCGGATGAACTGTTGCCCGGAACTTCCAACATTTTATTTCTTCAGTACACATCCGGTTCGACCATGGAGCCCAAGGGTGTCATGGTCACGCACGACAATATCCTGCAGACCTGTCCGCTGGTCATTGATCACCCTTCACCGGTCGTTGTGTCCTGGCTTCCGCAGTATCACGACATGGGGTTGATCGGCTGCTATCTTTACCCGGCGCTGCGCGGTGGCACGACCTACGGCTTCGCTCCAACGCATTTCATTCAGCGGCCGGCCCTGTGGTTTGAAACGATAACAAAGTATAGGGCTACCGCCACGCCCGCCCCTAACTTCGCCTACGAATATTGCCTGCGTCCCGGGAGAACTTCCAAGGAAAGTTTGGAGGGTTGCGATCTAAGTTCGCTCCGGGTGTTGATGGTTGCCGCGGAGCCTGTGAAGGCGGAGACCTATACGCGGTTTCTACAAGCATTTCAGCCCTACGGACTCAAGTCGGAAAGCTTCTATGCCGCCTACGGGTTGGCTGAGAACACGCTGGCCGTTTCGACGGGTGGCCGCAGTTTCGTTTCAGTGAACAAGCATGCGCTGTCGCTGGGCAAAGCCCGCATGTCTACCGAGGTCTCCGAAATTGATGGGGCTGCGCAGATTGTCAGTTGTGGAACTCCGCTGGAGGGCGTCGACCTGAGAATCGTGGATCCGGAACGGCATGTCGTTCTGAACGAAGGCCGCGTCGGTGAAATCTGGATTGCCGGAACCGGCAAGTGTTTGGGGTATTGGAACAACCCTGAGCTGACGTTGAAGCAATTTCGTGCGCGCCTAGTGGACGACACCCCCTACGACGACGGCTTCCTGCGCACCGGCGACATGGGATTTATCCATAACGGCGAACTCTTTGTATGCGGTCGCATCAAGGACATGATCATCCTGCGCGGACAAAACTATTATCCGCAGGATATCGAGGGTGTTGTGGAACGGGCGTCGGGCCAGGTTCGGGCGCATTGCGTTGTGGCTTTCCAGATTCACGAAGACACTGAGCCCGCGCTTGCCATCGTGGCCGAGGTGAAGAATCCCAACTCGCCCCCGGATGCACGAAAAATCGCCGCCGCGGTCCGCAATTTCCTGAACGTGGAAGTAGCGCTGATCTCCTTTATCGCGCCGCGTGCGATCCCGAGAACCAGTTCGGGCAAGATCATGCGCCACAAGACCAAACAGATGTGGCTGGCGGGTGAGTTTACCGTTCTGTCCGAGTTTTCGCGGGAGAAGGACGCAGGGCCTGCCGCCTCCGCGTCCGCAGCCCATTCGCCCTTTGACGAATTGAAGATCAGGTACAACCTAACGGGTACCGAGTCTTACAACCTCATCGAGGCCGGACTGGATTCCCTTGACCTTGTCGTGTTCATGCACGAGATCAAGGAACTCCTCAAGGACAGAGGCGCCGAGGTGCTGGCGCGGCAGGTGGATATCGGCGTCATTCAGCGCGTCAGCGTAGCCGAGCTGTTTCAACTGGCGGAACAGTTGGAGCGTGCTCCCGAAGAGGCGCTGGTCCAGTTGCGTCATTCTCTTGCGGCGTTCCGTGAAGAGCAGAGCGCGGCGGAGCGGCAGATGATGAGCGACGATCAAAGGCTGATCTTCACACCGCCTGTGCCTGGTCCCCTGCCGGAGGTCCCTGTCCCCCATCATGTGTTGCTCACCGGCGGCACGGGTTTTATCGGTCCGTTCCTCATGAAGAGTCTGCTCGAACAGACGCGGGCGAAGATCTATGTTCTTGTCAGGGCTGCCGATGAAGAACAGGGTAAGGGAAGGCTCAGGGCGGCGATGGAGTCCATGGGGCCTCCCGCGCCTGGACTGATGCACGCCTTTGAGGCTCGCGTGATTCCGCTTTGCGGCGATTTGGGACAGAGGAGTCTGGGCCTTGCGCAGGATGCCTGGGACTTCCTTGCGAATCAGATTGACACGGTGTTCCACAACGGCGCGACCGTAAACTACCTGTTCAACTATGACCGTATGCGCGGTGCGAACGTCCTGGGAACGAACGAGGTCTTACGACTGGCGTTCGAAGGCCGGCCCAAGGAGTTCAACTACGTTTCGACAACGTTCATCTTTGGCTGGGCGGTCAAGAAGGTTCTGTTGGAGACAGACCAGAACGCAAATATGGAGCTCCTCGACTTTGGCTACAGCCAGACGAAATGGGTTGCGGAGCAGGTGGTTGCCGACGCGCGCCGTCAGGGGCTTTCCGCCCGCATCTTTCGCCCCGCGCTTGTGAGCCCGTCGGTCACCGGCGGCGGCAACAACTTCGATATCGCGGTTCGTCTGGTGGCATTCATGGTGAACCACGGCATTGGCGTCGATGCTTTGAACCAGGTGAGCTTCGTTCCCGCGGACATTGTGGCCAACAACATCGTTGCGATATCGACCACTGCGGGCACCGCCAATCAGACCTATCACGTGACGCGGGACGACTACGCGAACATGATGGACATCACCGGCCTGATCACCAAGTCCACCGGGCGCCGGTTCGAGATCTTCAGCCTTCCCGACTTTGTGCCAGAGTTGATCCGGCGATGCCGCAAGGAAGATCTGCTGTTTCCGCTGCTGGACTTTCTGGTCGGCTCCGTAGAAAACATCTCTTCCATGGAGTTCAAGCGCTATGACAGTTCCACCTACCAAGCGGCTCGAGATGCTTCTGCCTGGGGCAAAGCGGATCCATCGCTGGAGGACACGGTTAACGGCATTCTGAAATTCATGCACCGAAAGGGAATCATCTCAGTCGCTCCTCGCGAGGTGAAAGATGCGGTCAGCGTCCGGCAGGAAGTCTGATCTGGTCAAGCAAGAGACTGGCTATTGCTTCTGAAACACCAGATTCTCCGAGACGCGCTGGCCGGTTTGCAGCGTACCTTGGCTGATCAGTGTCAGCGTTCGCCCATCGGCGGAGACGACCCAGCGATCCCGTTGCGATATCTGGTCGTCGCGCCGGTATACCGCATCGACGGTGTGTGCGTCGACGAGGGTAAGCTGCACGGTATCGTTGGGTGAGTTCCGCAGGTCATACTGTTTCCCGTCGAACCGGCCAATGAAGCTGTAGCCGCCTGAAAAGCGGATGCCATCGCTTCCGTCCGGGTCGATCTTGAGCACCAGACCCTGGCGCATACGCGTCTTGCTCTGGTCCTGTGTCCACTCGCCGGCGAAGAGATCTTTGCCAACCGCCGCGCCACCGCTTCGTGTCCACACGGTGATCTGATCGGGCCGGTCCGGAGTCCCGGTCGCGGTCGTGATCGTCAGCTCCTTGTCGTCGTTGGAGAGCTTCTCGCGAACGGTTGCCACGGGAGCGCCGTCCTTCTCTTCCTTGACCTCGGACTGCCGTTTACTGATTCTATGGAGCTCGATCTGATTAAAGGCCGGATTTCCCGCTACGGCGGTCCCATGTCCGTCCGACCGTGCGGTGAAGTCGAGGTGGACTTCGCCGGACATCACGAGATGTACGCCATTCGGGACCGGGGTGATGGATAGCTTGTTCGGGGGATCCAGGGCAGATTGCGCAGAGACGAGCTTCCATGAACCGATACGCGGATCAGGATTCCCCGGCGGGATGGCAGCAGCCAGCGCAAGTACCGCGAACACGAACATTGCTCCTCCTCAACCAACGAGATCAATTCAGTAGATGCCGCCGAAGCATCCGTTGGCCGCTTGCGCGCGTGTCGAAGGGTCCCCGAATCGCCCTCTGTCGACCACCGAGAGGGATGATGAAGCTTAGGCTCGTGTGACATCATTAGTCTCATGAATCTGCGCCGGTCGTCGGGGAGTTTGGTGACTGTGGTGGTCCTTGTCGCCGTCCTTGCACTCCTTCCGTTTTCGTTTCATAGCGAGCGCCGCCTGGAGACAGCGACCCGCGTCGAGGGCAGTCAAGCGGAGATCGTCAACCGGGAGTTGAACACCGGCTTTCACTCCCCTTTCGTCGACCGCGTGGCTCTGGTGATTCAGGGGCTTCCAGCGGCCAATTCAGAGGGGGGCGGGCGAGCCCTGGCGAGCATCGTTTCCGCGCTCAGAGATCAACACGGCGTCTCTGGAGTGGTTTCCTATCTGGAGTTACGCGATCCGATCTTCCTGGGCAAAGGTGGAGGAACATTCGTTCTCGTTGGACTCTCGCCGGTTGACGGCCCTGTTGAACTTCTTGTGCCCAGGCTGCATGTACTGGAACACTCTCTGGAAGATCAACTGCGACCCCAATTTCCGGCCGTGAAGATCACGTTGACCGGCGAGACTCCCCTTAATTTCGACATTCGCAAAGCCAGTGCGAATGACGTTCGACGGGGTGAGAGCCTGGTCATCCCGGTGACGCTTGCGCTGCTGCTGGTGGCCTTTGGAAGCTTGGTCGCTGCCCTGATTCCTTTGGCCGTGGGCCAGCTTGCGATTGCGACGACGCTGGCCATTGCCGGATTCCTGGCTCAGCGCTTTCACCTGTCGATTCTGGTGCAGAATCTGGCCACGATGCTGGGGTTGGGTCTGGGCATTGACTACGCGCTGCTGATGGTCAGCCGCTTCCGGGAAGCCATCGCTGCCGGGCACGACGGCCCCACCGCCTCGCACATTGCGGCGAGACAAGCGGGGCGTACGCTGTTGATTTCGGCGTCCACCGTGGCCATTGGATTCCTTGCGCTTCTGATCGTTCCCATCAGCGAAATTCGTTCCATCGGGGTTGCCGGATGCCTGGTGGCGGGCATGAGTGTGTTGCTCACCAATACGCTCGTTCCGGCGACGCTGTCATGGCTGGGGCCGCGGATCGATCTCGGCCGGATGCCGTTCACGCCAAAGCTTGACGTGCGCCACAGCGAACGCACGGGAATCCGCTGGCGACGCTGGGGAAGAATCGTCGTCGCGCATCCATGGCTGGCGATCTGCCTGGCGGGCGCGCCTTTGCTTCTGCTCGCGTGGCAGGCCACGCGGCTCGATACCAGCGTTCCGCAAGGCGATTGGCTCCCTCCCGCCGCGGAGTCGGTGCAGGCCCTGCACACCCTTGAGGGCATGGATCGCGCCGGCGTTGTGCAAACAATGCGCGTGATGATCGAACTGCCGGCAAATTCCATCGCGCACACCGACGCGGGCTGGAACGTGATCGACAGTGTTTCCAAGCGGCTGGCGAGCGATCCCCGTTCCCAGAGGGTCATCTCGATCACGAGCATCGCCGACGGCAACCGCTCCGTCCTCGATAGCCTTTCCCGCGAGACCCGGCGCACGTTCCTCAGTGCCGACGGACGGACGGCGCTGATCGAGGTCTTGCCCAAAGGATCGATCTCCCTGCGGGATCAGGTGGATTGGGTGCGAGAACTGCGACGAACCGGGGCGACAGCGCTTACTGGCGTACCCGGGTCCACCTTGCTCCTGGGCGGCATCCCGGCGCTGAATGCGGACTATCAGACTATCGTCAAGCGCAGTTTTGCCCCGGTCACCGCATTGGTAGTCGGCGGAACGCTCCTGGCTTTGCTTCTTGGTTTCCGGTCGTTGATCGCTCCGGTGAAGGCCATCATGTTGAACCTGCTTTCAGTGATGGCATCCTTCGGGGCCCTGGTTCTTGTTTTTCAGGACGGGCACGGAAGCCGCCTGCTGGGGGTCAGCAATGCGACCGGGAGTATCTTTCCCCTTGTTCCCATTGTCGCCTTTGCCATCGTCTTCGGACTCAGCATGGACTATGAGGTGTTCCTTGTGGCCCGCGTGCGGGAGGCTCGCAAGAACGGATTCAGTGAAACCGACGCCATCACGGAGGGACTGGCACGAACCGCAGGCCTGATTACAAGCGCTGCCGCGATCATGATCGCGGTCTTCGCGGCATTCACCTTCGGCGAGTTTCTGGTGGTCAAGATGATCGGGTTCACCCTGGCGATCGCCGTGTTCATTGATGCGACGCTGGTTCGCATGGTGATCGGACCAGCGCTCCTTCGCGTGGCGGGGGACTGGAACTGGTGGCCCGGAGGGCTCGGGAAGAAAAATCAGCCCTGATGACGGCCCGCCGCCTTGGGGGGCGGCGACGCGAGCTCAAGCCGGACGGCAAACCAAACGATTAAGACTTCTACTGAGCGGGCTTGCCGGCGCCTTCGGTCAGGGTAAGAAAGCGGTCTGCGGGAGACCCGGGAAATTGTTCTTCTTGTCCGCTCGGCCAGCGAACCGTAATGTGCTCGATTCGGGAGGAAAGGCCCAAGCCGAAGTGAAGTCGAAGGTCGTTGTTGGATAGGTAACTCGAACCGCTGCGAACCTCTTGCACGAACGTACGTCCCTGCACGGCGACTGTTATCTTCGCGCCGATAGCGTCGCGATTGGAACGGGTGCCTACAAGCGAAAGGCCAAGCCAGTGATTTTTGTGGGAGGCGAGATTGACCAGCAGCTTCGGCCTGGCGTCCATATCGTTGACGACGGCGGAGAGCCGGCCGTCGTTCCACAGATCGCCCATGGCAAGACCGCGACTCGAAGCTGCCGCGGTGCAGCCCGGTCCCGCAGTCTTGCTGAGGTCCTGAAACGCCGCCTTGCCCGTATTCCAATAGAACAGGCAAGGCTGCTTATAGGTTGAGCCGAGATGGGCGCTGTCGACCTCAGGGTAGACGTGGCCGTTGACAAGCAGCAGGTCGGGCCAGCCATCGTTGTCGGCGTCGAAGAAGGAGACCCCCCAGCCAAGATATTGCGTGTTGAGGCCTAGCCCGGCCTGTTGAATGGTTGATGTAAAGGTTTCGTCGCCGTTGTTATGGTAAAGCGAGGAGACATCGTCGGAGAAGTTGGTCTTGAAGATGTCGGGGCGGCCATCGCCATCATAGTCGCCGACCGCTGAACCCATGCCGGCCTGCTCGCGTCCGTCTTCGTCATAGGCCACGCCGGCATCGGCGGCCACGTCGGTAAAGGTGCCATCCTGATTGTTGCGATACAGGATGCTGGCGGTGCTATCGCAGGCGACGTAAAGGTCGGGCCAGCCATCGTCGTTGTAGTCGATCGTCGAGACGCTGAAGCAGTAATGGCCTATGGTCTTTTCGATGCCGCTTGACTTGCTGACGTCGGTGAAGTGGCCATTTCCCATGTTGTGGAAGAGAGTGTTGGGCGCGGAGGGCAGACCGCGCGGACCGCACATGACCGGCGTACCTTTCCAGAGACACATGACGCCCTGGCCGGGTTTGGGAGTCGCAGCCACATCGAAGTGGACGTAATGGGCGACCATCAGGTCGAGCTTGCCATCGCGATCATAATCGACGAAGGCGCACCCGGTGCCCCACTCCTTGCCTGTGCCTGTGACGCCTGCCTGTTCGCTGACATCTTTGAAGGTGCCGTTGCGCTCGTTGTGAAACAGGCGATTCTTGCCGTAGTAGGTCACATATAGATCGTCATAGCCATCATTGTCGTAGTCGCCGACGCACACGCCCTGGCCCCATCCGGTCACGTCTAAACCGGCGGCCTTCGTCACGTCGGTGAAGGTCCCGTCGTGATTGTTGTGATATAGATGGCTTGTGTGCTCGACGGCATGGCCTGGTTCGAAGCCGAACGCATCGCCGTTCACTAGAAAGATGTCGGGCCAGCCATCATGATCGTAGTCAAGGATCGCGACACCGCTGCCGGTGGTCTCGAGGATGTACTTCTTCGTCGCGCTATCTCCGTTTATGTTCTGCATGGTAATACCTGCCGCCGGTGCGGCATCGACAAACCATGCAGGTCCGGTATGCGTTGCATTTGGCGGGTACGGCGGCGCCGGAAGGCGCTGCGCCCAAACAACCAGCGGCCAGAGCAGAAAGAAGGCAGCGAGTCGCCAGAGCCGGAGCATGGCGCCCATCCTACCATCTGGGTTATCTTTTTTACGCGCACCTTAGCTGCTGTTGCGCGGAGGCGGATCATGCTGCTCGATGCGCGGTATCGGCTCTGCCTTATAGTTGCCGCGCTTCTGCTCCACGCGAGTGTTAGCTGCGCTCAGACAGCGTCGCCCAGCACGGATGCCGGCAAGTCATCCGCTTCGACACAGGGTGAGGCTCTTCAAGAGATGCAGCATGGCAGGTCGGCCGATGCGATCGCCACGCTGGAGAAGCTGGCCGCGGCCCATCCGGACGGGAAGGGCGTCCAGCACGATCTCGGGCTTGCGTATTATCGCGCAGGCAAGCTGGTCAGTGCCAGGCAGGCGTTTGAAAAGGCAATCGCCGCTGATCCGGAGGATCGTGAGTCGGTGCAGCTCGAAGGCCTCACACTGTATCGTTTGGGGCAACCGGGCGCGGCCATCCCATTTCTGGAGCGGGTGCGGACATGGAGCCCCAATGCAAATGCGGATGGGAGCCATGTTCTGGGGCTTTGCTATCTCAACAGCGGCAAGCTTGACGAGGCGCGGGGCGCCTTCGCAGCGGAGTATGCGCTGCCTCCCGAGAGCGGGGCGGCCTATCTGATTCTTGCGAGAATGCTGACTACATCGAACCTGCCGGACCAGGGAGCGCAGGCAGCCCAGCATGCGCTGGTGGTTGCACCTGGATTGGCATTGGCCCACCTGCTGCTGGGCGAGGTTGCTCTGTACAAGTCCGACGTTGCGCAGGCGGTGGCGCAGTTTAAAGCGGAGCGTGCACTCAATCCCTCGTACGCGCCTGTGTATGAGCGGCTGGCCGACGTTTATATCAGGACAGGGAAGTACGATGAAGCGCAGGAGGCGCTCCTGCAGTCTTTGGCGCTGGACACCTCGAGCACTGGCCCGTTCTTGTTGATGGGTAAGGTTCTGCTCCGCAAAGACGACCCCGAGAACGCGGCGATGTACCTGGCCCACGCAGAGAAGATGGATCCGTCGAACTTTATCACGCACACGCTGCTGGGCCAGGCCTATCGAAGTCTAGGCAAAGAGACGGAAGCCAAGCTGGAATTCGACACAGCGGCGAAGATCCATGCCAGCGGCGAGCTGAAACTATCTCCGGCGCAGTGACGAACTGCTCTAATGCCTGTGGACAGATACCAGCCTGCTCTGGAATGGAACGCCTCCACCGATGGTGGTTTCGATCAGCGCTTCAAACGGGCGAACCTCACCGTGAGGCCCTGACACTGCGGGCAGCAGCTGCTCCAATGAATCGGGTCGCAAGGCAAACTCGACGGCCGCCTGGGTACCTAGCGTCGTCAATCCGCTGAAAACGAGCACCTTCTTGCCGTTTTGCAGGCCGGGGAGCAGCGCCAGCATGGCATAGTCCTTGGTAAACGGATGTTCGGGACGGCCGTAAAACGCGGGTTCGCCAGCTTTAGGGTGATGATTCACGAAGCCGGCGATTCCGTTCGCGGCGGTCATGGTGAAGTCCGGATTGGGGGGAAGTACCCGCAGCGATGGATTCTCCGCGACAGAACCGATGAAGATCAGATTGCTCATCTGCGCCCCATCCCAGGTGACCAGCAGACTCCGCTTCAAGGTGAACACCGCATGATGCTCATCGAAGAGGCGCGTCAGATAATAAACGCTGGCCAACTCCCCAATACCGGTGTAGGTGTCGACGATGTGATCGGAGTCGCCCGACCCGCTCTGTGGCGTGGCATACTTCAGGCCATTGGTTGAATCGCCTGTGAAGACGGCGTTGCTATAGATCACGAGGGAGCTGTTGTTCGCCAGAAAGGGTCCCCACAGGCGATCGACGGCCGACTTGCGCAAGCTGAAGAGCAGATACGCAACCAAGAGCAGCGCTGCACCTACCAGGAGCAGGGAAGCGATCATCCAGCGACGATGCCGGGGAGCAGTCCTCTCCGGCGATCCCGCCTCCGTCGCCGGCATGACCTCCGGGAGGGGATGATCGAGCGCAGATGCGTGCTGCAGTAGCTCCGGGAGGGCGAAGCGCGGTTGGAATACCGGGAGGTAATGTCCCTTCGGTATTTCGATGATGATCTCTTCGTCGATGCCCTCGTGACCGAAATATTCGGTCAGCTTTTGGCGAAGAGCCCGTGCCTGCGTTCGCACAATGCTGTCTTCGCCTGAGTTAAATCCGGGAACACGGCCGAAGACGTGAATACCGATCTGCTGTTCTGTGGCATCCTCCGGGCAATCTCGCAGAGCGCAGTCGGCCACATAGAAGAGCAGCTCTTTCATGCGCGTTGAGGAGTGAAAGCATTGGCTAGCCGCTATGCGAGCCACCAGCGCCCCATGGGGATGCCGTTGCGCTGCTTCGCCTAACCCCGCGTGAAAGAGCGTCTTTGCCACGACTCAGAATGATTTCACACAGGTTCTAACGGGTCAAACACCGTGAGACACCTAGACAGGAGCCTCTGAGAGAGCGAATCTGTGGCGTCGCGAAAATCAGGTTCTGGTGGTAAGCCAAAGGAATCGAGCCTTGGGGAGCAGCAGGGACCTGAGGCCGCCTGGCTTCAGGTCCCTGCGCGGACGATGTTGTGAGTAAGCGTTTGAGGAGTCGTGATGAAGAGTTTCCAGTTTCGTTTACGCTGTGATGTTCGGCGCCTGTTGGTCGTGAGCCGGTCGGCCGTAACCTGCTGGGCTTTGGCTGGATTGCTTTCGTGCGGGCTGTTCATGAGCCCGCAACTGATCGGCCAGGCGGTCTACGGCTCGATCTTCGGCACCGTGACGGACACCACCGGCGCCGCCGTTCCGAATGCCACCGTCACGGTCACGGATGTGGCCAAGGGAACCTCCGTGACAATACAGTCCGGGCCCAGCGGCGACTACCGTGCCGAGCACCTGATCCCCGACACCTACACGGTGCAGGTGGCCCTGCAGGGCTTTCAGACGACGAAGGCGAGCAACGTCGTCGTCTACGCGGATACCTCCCCCAAGGTCGATTTGAAGCTGCCGATCGGGACCTCCAACACAACCGTGGAGGTAACCTCCGCCGCGCCGCTGCTCGAGACCGACCGCGCCGACGTGAGCACCGTATTGAACGCCCGCGCCGTGGAGCAGCTGCCCAACCTGAACCGCAACTTCACCGCCTTCGAGCTCCTGACGCCCGGCACCACGTACATCGGCTGGAGCGTCGGGCAGTCCACCAACCCGCAGGAAAGCGAGCAGATCGAGGTGAACGGCCAGCTGCCGTTTGCCACCGGCTACCAGCTGGACGGCACCGATAACCAGGATCCGATCCAGGGCGTCGCCGTGATCAACCCCAACCTGGATGCGGTCTCCGAGATGAAAGTCACCTCGCAGGACTACGACGCCGAGCTGGGCAATGCAGTCGCCGGTGTGGTCACCGCGCAAACCAAGTCGGGCGGCAACGCCTTTCACGGCTCCGCGTTTGAATACCGCCGCTCGGACGCCCAGCAGGCGCGCGATCCCTTTACCCAAGCGGTGCCGAATTCATTGACCGACCGCTTCATCCCATCCACCCTCCACAACCAGTTCGGCGGTTCGGTCGGCGGTCCCATTAAACAGAACAAGTTATTCTTCTTCGGCGACTATCAGGGGCTCCGGGAGAAGACCGGGCAAACCATTCTTACCACCGTGCCCACGGCGCTCGCCAAAACAAGCTGCACCTCCGGCGGCGCCTGCAACCTGGGCGATTACCTGAACACCGGCATTGGGGGTGGACCGCAGTACCAGATCTACGATCCGGAGACCAGCAACAAGGGCGCGCAGCCCGCGACAACCGCGTTTGCGGGCAATGTCATCCCCGCGGGCCGGCTTTCCGCCGCGGCCGTCAATTTGCTAAAGTCGATTCCCGCCCCCAACAACGGTACCGGCGTTATCAACAACTTTCTTGCCTCCGGCTCCGGCGGGTTCAACACCAACCAGTTTGACGTCCGCGGCGATGACCAGATTAGTCAGAAGTTCCACGCATTTGGCAAGTACACCCGGTTCACGTCGAACCTGATCGGCGCACCGATCTTCGGCGGGGCCGGCGGCCCGGGCTTCGGCTCGGGGCAGTTCGCCGGGACAGACACGGCGCTCGACCAAAGCGTCGCCGGAGGCGGCGACATCGCCGTATCCACCAAATGGGCCACCGATTTCCGCTTTGGCTGGTTCCGTCTGAACATCAACGAAGAAGGCATCAACTACAACCAGGCGCTGGGCACCCAGCTGGGCATTCCGGGCGTCAACCAGGGCGACCTTTCGCTTTCCGGCGGTCTGCCCCAGTTCGGCATCCAAGTCCCGCAGAACGGCAGCAACAACAGTGGGTCCGTGCTCTTTGGCACCACGGCGAACACCTATCTGCAGACCGAAAGTCAGTTCCAGGGCGTCGACAACTGGACGCGCACCCAGGGCACGCACACCATCCGCTTCGGGCTGGATATGCGCTATGCGCTAAACCACCTGGTTGGCGTCAACAATAACAACCTTCTGCCCGGCAACTTCCAGTTCAACGGGTCGACCACTTCCAGTGGCAACAGCCAGGGCCTGGGCCTCGCCACGTTCCTGCTGGGCGACGTCTCCCAGTTTGCCCGCACCGAGATCGAGAACACCAACGCGGCCGAACGCCAGCGCCGCTTTTTCTACTACGGCCAGGATCAATGGCGCGCGACGCATACCCTCACCGTCAACTACGGTCTGCGCTGGGAACTGCTCTTCCCGGAGGCGGTCGCCGGCCAGGGCCAGGGCGGCCTGCTCGACCTGAACGCGGGCAACGTCCGCATCGCCGGCTACGGACCCTATAACAACAGCCTGAACGTCGCGATGGACTACGCCCATCTGGCGCCGCGCATCGGTATTGCCTGGCAGGTGTTGCCGAACACGGTCTTCCGCGCGGGCTATGGCCGCGCCTACGGCCAGGGTTGGTCCGGCGACACCTTTGGCGAGGTGCTGACGTTCTCCTATCCCACCGCCATCGTGCAGAGCATCAATTCCGCCAACAGTACTTACTACTCGTTCAATCTCGCCCAGGGGCCTCCGGGTTTCACCTTCCCGGCCATTCCTCCGAGCGGCAATTACATGCTGCCCGACGGCATCGGTCTGCCCACCCGTCCCCTCACCATGCGGATTCCCACCCTGGACGCCTGGAACGCCATGTTGCAGCAGCAGCTGGGGCGCGACCTGTCGCTGCAGATCGGCTATGTGGGCAGCCATGGCATTCACAACATGTTCGACTCCTCCAACCAGGCCGATCCCAATCAGCAGACCCTTGCCGGCTTCAACTGCGTCTTGGCGCCCAACTGCGTCATTCCGCGCAACCCCGCCAACGGTCTGCCCTACTCGGCCAACGACCGCAGGCCGTACTACAACGGCATCGCGCAAACCCTGGGTGTTCCCTATGGCGTCCCGCACGGGTGGACGCAGTCTTTCCGCTATAACGCCAACCAGGCGAGCACCCGCTACGACGCCCTGCAGGTCGTGATGGAGAAGCGCTTCAGCCAGGGCCTGCAGTTCCAGGCCAACTACACCTGGTCCAGCGCACGCGCCAACGAATCAACCTACTTTTTCATTAACTCGCGCGCGGACTACGGCAACAGCTACTACAACCGCCGCCATGTCTTCGTCTTCAACGGCAATTGGGATCTGCCCTTTGGCCACAACCACATGCTGGGCGGCAGCGCGCCGGGCTGGGTGAACCAGATCATCGGCGGCTTCAGCGCCAATGGCGTGGTGACTGCACAGTCGGGCCTGCCCTTCACCCCGGGCTACACGCTTTGCGGTCAGGATCAAGACATCGGCATCTGCCGTCCCAATCTGGTCGGCCAGAACCTCGGCTTCGGCAAGCGTGCGTTCAATCCCGTAACGCTCACGCAGCAGTTCTTCCCGGCGGTGGCGCTGCTTACCACCGGCGGCCAGGTTGCGGGTCCTTACCAGCGTCCCGCGCCCGGCACCTTCGGCAGCATCGAGCGGGACTCCTTCTTCGGTCCCGGCTTGCTGAACACCGATGCCTCGCTTGCCAAGCGCTTCTTCTTCACCGAGCGGGTGAACCTGCAGTTCACGGCACAGGCTTTCAACCTGTTTAATCACCCCAACCTGCAAAACCCGAACTCCACCGTCGATGCGCCGACCGGCGGCCAGATCGTCGACGTCGTACAGGGCCAGCTCGGGACTTCCATGCGCGCCTTGCAGTTCGCCGCGCGCGTGCAGTTCTAAACGTGTCTCCTCAAGGGCGGCCTGCCTCAAGGCCGCCCTCTTTTTTGCCCATGGGTTTAGGCTTATCCGAACCGTATTGCTAGCGGCTGAACAAAATGGCCTTCGGGCGAGTCGAGCAAACAGATGAACCAGCTCTTAGCCATTCTGCTTTGTCTTTGCCCGGGCGCGGCGTTCTCCCAGGCCGTGTCGTCCTCGCTTTCGCCGCTGCCGGCCTTTCGAGTTACAGAAACGACGTTGCCGACCATCTCGCGCGAGGCCGTACCCATCAAGCCGTTCTCGGTGATCGGGCCGCGCGGCGCGCTGCTGGGGCAGCAGGATGGCAGTTATGAGGCTTGGATTTTTCCGTGGAAGATATTTAGCGGCATGCAAATCACGGCGAACATGCAGGACTATCCAGTTCCGATCAACGTCAATGAGCACGCCGCCTGGATCGACGTGCAGCCCCACGCCACCACGGTGACGTACTCCCATGCGAACTTCACCATCCGCCAGATCATGATCGCGCCCAAGGTTGGCGCGGAACAGACCGGCGCGATGGTCTTCTACCAAATAGCAGCCGTGCGACCCATGACGCTGACCTTCAGCCTTCATCCAGTGATGCAACGCATGTGGCCCGCCGAATCCGACGATGTTCCCTCCCCGGAGTGGGTCAAAACCGGCACATCCGGGTTCTACATCCTGCATCAGAACTTGCCCATGAACGCTGCCGGCCTGGCCATGCCCGGCGCGCGGTCCGGCATTCTGCCACCCTACCAGGAACGCGCAGGCTCCTATCCTCTGCAGTTCGTGCTGGACTACAATCCCGCGACGGACGGCAACAAGCTCTTTCCGCTGTTGATGAGTTTTGGCACCACAGAGCAGACCGCAACCAAAGCAGCCCTGGGAAACAGCCTTGCGGCGCTCAACGGATCGGCTCAATCCATCTTCGAAAAGAATGAATCGTACTATCGCAATTTGCTCGATACGCACACCCGTATCGTTACGCCTGACAAGCAATTGAATGCCGCGTTCACATGGGCTGTTGCAGCCATCGACCAACTGCGCGTCAAGACCACACCCGACCTGAGCGAAGAGGCACTCACCGCCGGTTTTGTCGCCTCGGGTGATGCCGCCAGGCCTGGATTTGGATGGTTTTTCGGCCGTGATGCTTTGTGGTCGCTTTATGCCGTGAACAGCTATGGCGATTCGTCGACGTTCAAACAGGAGATCGAATTTCTGCTGCGCCGCCAGGAGTCGGACGGACGCATCATGCATGAATGGTCTCAGACAGCTGACCTGGTGGATTGGAAGTCGCTGCCTTACGAGTACGCCTCCAGCGACGCAACGCCACTGCTGCAGATGGCCATGGAAGATTACGTTTCGATCACAGGCGACAAGGGATTCGCTGTCGCGCATTGGAATCAACTCGCGCAGGCATGGGCGTACGAGACCTCCCACGATTCCAGTGATGGGATCTACAACAACACTGCGGGTTCGGGGTGGGTGGAGTCCTGGGTTCCCATCATGCCGCACCAGGAAATGTATCTGGCAGCGCTCGATGCGCAGGCCAGCACAGCGTTTGCCCGGCTGGCGCGCAGCAGCGGGCATGGTGACCTTGCAACGCAGGCCGATGCGCGGGCGGCACATCTGCGAGCGGCGATCGAGGCTGAGTATTATCTTCCGCAGTCCAAGTTCTATGCGTTCAGCCACAATGAGAACGGCACGACCGATGACACAGCCACGATCTTTCCCGCAGTGGCATGGTGGGACGGAACCTACCGTTTGGAACACGCGGATACGATGATGGAACGTTGGGCCTCCGGCGAGTTCTCGACCGATTGGGGCACGCGCATTCTGAGCGACAGAACCAGCTTCTACGATCCGATCAGCTATCACCAGGGTTCGGTGTGGCCGCTCTTTACTGGCTGGGTATCGGTGGCGGAGTATCGCGCCGGTCATCCGCTTTCCGGCTACACCCATCTCATGCAGAACGTGAACCTTACCTATTCACAGGATCTTGGTTCGGCTACGGAGTTGCTCTCCGGAGAGTTCTACCAGGTGCTGGGACGCAGCACGGCGCATCAACTCTGGTCTTCGGCGATGGTGATCTCGCCCATCCTGCGCGGGATGTTTGGCCTCGAGTGGGATGCGCCCCATGGCACCCTCACGGTCACTCCTCATCTGCCTGCAAACTGGAAGACGGCGATGGTGCAGCGAGTTCCGTTTGGCGACTCGCAACTTGACCTGAACTTTAAAAAGGAAGGGCACACGCTTTTCGTGACTGCGAGTGGACCAGCATCGGCAGGTGTGCACCTAGCTTCGCATGCGGACGGTGCGGTTGCGGAGGGTGGAGCGCTTCGCATTCCGCTGCCATCGGTTGAGGTCTACACAACGGAGGAGCTGCCTGAATTTGGCGCGGGGACACACCAAATAAAGGTGCTAAGTGAACAGCATGATGTCCATTCGATTACCCTTTTGCTGGCTGCCCCTCCCGCAACGAGACAAAGCCTCTCCTTCCGTACAAACGCGCCGGAGATTCATCCTCGGACCGGCGATGCAGAGCTCATGCCCATCGTTGACGGGACAGGAATGTTTACTGTTGCTTTTCCCGCAAGTCCCGCCGATCCCGATGGCTATGTGCGAAAGACAGTTACGGTTCGTTGGTGATTGAAGATGAGATTTCGTGCCAGAACGGCACTGTTGCTCAGCTCCTTGCTGGTTGCGTCTGCGTTGTCGCAGAAGCCGGGCAAGGTAGCCGAACCGGTGCCGGCACCCGGCCTCTCGGATCTAACCTGGACGACCGAAGCGGTAGGACCACAACGCTTCGTGGCGGTGCCGGGCCGTCAAGCCGTCGTGATGGGATATCCCGCGAGCGGCCTTGAGGTGTGGGCCTACCCACTGCAATTGGTCAGCAACTACCAGATAAGCTTTCTGCCTGATGCTCAGACACAAGCTATCTCAGGGGCGAGTCTTCTGAGACGGATCGAGTACCGCCCGGACGGGGTGGAGCGGGTGTATGTCGGCGATGATTTCATCGTGCACGAGCACATCTTCGTTCCACTCAACGCACCGGGAGCAATTTTTACGTTTGAAATCGAGGGACGCCGAAACATCATGGTTCAGGTTCATTTTCATCCATCGCTGAATCTCATGTGGCCCGGGGCTCTCGGTGGGCAGAGCGTCTCCTGGAGCCAAGAGCTTTCCGGGTACGTGCTTACAGAACCTCTCTATGGATTTTCCGCGAAGGTCGTATCTCCTGATAGCGTGGCTCACGATCCGATCGGGAACCGAACCGTTCAGACAACCGAAGAAGCAGACCGTAAGACGCTGATCCTGCAGCCTAAGGTGCAGGTGGATGGAAAAAGAGTGGCTACACTCTTCATCGGGTATGACGCTCCCGGCGCAGCAAGTGTCCTTTCGAATCTGGAGAACCACCAAGCTGAACTCCGCGAGGAAGTGACGAAGCATAATAGCGATCTGTTGAGCAACACGCTCGAAATTGTGACACCGGATCCCGAACTCAATCGTGCACTGGCCTGGGCGGTTCTCGCGCTGGATCAAGCCTGGGTCTGCAACGCGGCGCTCGGTTGCGGTGAGATAGCGGGCTATGGCCCCTCACGTCCGGGCCGTCGCCCACAATACGACTGGTTTTTTGCCGGCGACGGGTTAGTCGCGGTGAATGCTTTCCTCAATGTGGGAGAGTATGAGCGGGCTCGCGAAGAGCTTGCTTTCGTCACAAAATATCAAAATAAAACAAATGGGATGATCTGGCACGAGTTATCCCAGAGCGCCGCTCTCGTGGACTGGGAGACGAAGTATCCCTACATGTATGTTCACGTGGACACAACGTTCAGCTACCTGACCACATTTGCGCGCTATGTGCGGGTAAGTGGAGATGAGACGTTTCTCAAGGTTCATTGGAAGAACGTACAGGAGGCCTTTCACTACTGCCAGTCCCTTATCGATCCCAAAACAAGGCTTCCGGTAATTCCCCCGGGAAAAGAAGGAGCAAATGAGCAGGAGCGCATGCTCGACGATCTTGGCCTTTCGTCGAGTTGGATTGCGGCCGCCTCGGGATTTGCGGAAATGGCACGAGCCATGGATTCTCCGGAGGCAAACTCTGCCGAGCGCGCCGCCGACGCTGCTCGCTCCGCCATCGCATACGATAGCTGGGACACGCTGCATCGCTTCTGGATATCCGGTCACACTGTGAAGGGTGCGTCCATCCAGGAACGGCGCTCCGGGCCTGCTGCCGTTCTCATGCAGCATGTGTTCTCGCCGGTACAGACGGACCAGATACTCGATCAATTGGCTGCGCCGGAGTTTCAAACTGATTGGGGAACGCGAAGCCTGTCGGCTGCTTCCCCCCGCTACGATCCGAACTCCTACGCTGCGGGCAGTGTATCTGCGCTCCGGTCATCCGAGGTTGCTACCGTCTTCTGGCAACAGCATAGGCCATTGTCTGCGTGGCAGATCTGGCGCGCGCTGTTGCCATGGAGTGCCTTGGACGCGGACGGTCATCTTCACGAGGTTCTAGCCGGGGATTACTATCATCCCGAGATGGAGTCGGTTCCCGAGCAGACGTGGTCCTCTGCCGGATACCTGAACGCAGCGGTGAGCGGTTTGCTTGGCTTAAGTGTGCAGTCAGGAAAGCAACAGGTGACCTTCGCACCCCATCTGCCACCGCAATGGAAGGAGATCTCTATCCGTAACGTGCGTGTGGGCGCGGCGCTTCTCCAGTTGCACCTTAGCCGCGATTCAGGTGGCGTGACGTTGGACTTCGAAAATGAAGGCAATCCTGTGTCGTTTACTTTCAGCCCGAAGATTCCTTTGGGCGCAACCCTCAAAAGCGCGACGTTGGTTGAATCAGCTTTTCATCCTGCAACGAGAGCAGAGTCTAAAGTTACAGCAACGCTGGAGTTGCATGAGCAGGACGAACATGCGACGACGACGTTCACGGCTCTTAAAGGAGCAGGCCGATGCAGGATCGCGTATGTGGGGGGCGTCGAAGTTACCTCGGATGGATCTATTCCGCTGATTGGAGCGGGAAGTCGAGACCTGGATGTCTCATCGATGTCTCTCGCAGGTCACAGGTTAACCATTCGTGCTTTCGTGAAGCCAAACGGAGTCGATACACTTTGCATCGACACCGCATGGCAGCCAGTGAGCGTCACAGGTGGAATCTTTGTTCGTCAGGCTCCGAATACCTATCTGCTCCGCTTCGAAACCGGTGAGCAAAAGGTTCCAGCGAGTAGAGAAGAGTACTTTCAAAAGACGATAGTGGTCCAGTTCTAAGCACGAAAAATCGTCAGTCGTGGCCTGAGATCCAGGATAAATCGGTTTGTCGAATGGTTAGGATAGAAGGTGGCAATAGATGCGAGATTCGAGAGGCTTGTCACTCGGTAACTCCCAGGCTTCGCGCAGGGAGTTTCTCCAGGGGACGTTTGCAGTGGGCGCATCGGGATTTCTGCAGAAATCCGGTGTTGCGAGCCCGAGCCCGGGTAAGCCCGAGCCCGCTCTGGCCGAGTTCAGCTACGAGCAGGTGGATGTTCGCGAAGCCCTAGCTGTCGCGCAGCGAATGAATGTCACCGATGTGCTGCTCGGCTTGGACGAGAACAGCTTACTCAAGCCATTCCGGGAGATGGCAGGTCTGCCTGGACCTGGAACCAGTCTGGGTGGATGGTATGCGTGGAAAGAGGATTACAACTTCCATCACGATGATGTAGGTCTCGCCCCGGGGGCGACGTTCGGACAGTGGGTCTCTGCGCTGGCTCGCCTGTACGCGTGTTCCAAATTTGACGGTGCGGGTGGCCGCAGCGAGATTGCCGCTCGCGTGGTGCGGCTGAATGGCCTGCTCAACGACACCATCGCCCCGGGCTACTTCGCACGTACTCGTTTTCCGGGGTATAGCTTCGATAAGCTGCTTTGCGGGCTGATCGACGCACACCAATGGGCCAGGGACCGCGACGCCCTGTCCATAGCAGCTAAGATGACCGCAGCCGCGGAACCCTCGCTTCCTGGACATGCAATTGATCGAGAGATCCAGTGTAAGTTGGGCAGGGATGCCTCGTGGATGTGGGATGAAACATATACCCTGCCTGAAAATCTCTATATCGCCACGAGCAGAGGGGCAGGGTCGTCGTATCACCAGATGGCGCAGGCCTATTTGGCCGACGGGACCTATTTTCAGCCTCTGGCCAATGGGATCAATGTGCTTTCGGACAAGCACGCCTATAGCTATGTCAATGCCTTGTGTTCGGCTATGCAGGCCTACTTTGTCGACGGGAGCGCGATGCACTTGGAGGCGGCTAGGGCGGGATTCGACATGCTGTCAGAACAGAGCTTTGCAACGGGCGGATGGGGACCCGATGAGCTCCTGCGCAAGCCCGGATATGACGAACTGGCGAAGAGTCTTACCGCGAGTCACAACAGCTTTGAAACTCCCTGCGGCAGTTATGCTCATATGAAGCTGACTCGCTATCTACTGAGGGCGACCCGAGACGGAAGCTATGGCGATAGCATGGAACGAGTCATGCTCAACACGGTTATGGGCGCACTTCCGCTGCAGGCAGATGGCCGGTCGTTTTATTACGCGGACTATAACTTCGCCGGAAAGCGCATGTACTCCGTGCATCGTTGGCCTTGCTGTTCGGGCACGTTGCCGCAGGTTGTTGCGGACTACGGCATCAATGGGTACTTCAGCGAACCGGGTGCGGTCTGGGTCAATCTCTATCAGCATTCAGAGCTGCGCTGCCAGATGGACGCGCAAACGATCGCTCTGGAGCAGACGGGAACCTATCTTGACGATGGCGTTGTATTCATTCGTATCTCAACCTCCGCTCCGGCGTCTTTCGCGCTACGTCTTAGAATTCCCGCCTGGGCACAGGATAACTTCAAGCTGCAGGTGAATTCGCACCCCGCCAATGTCCACCCGGAACGAGGTTTTGCCTCGCTGGAGCGGGTTTGGCGGACAGGAGATATTGTTCGGGCTCAGTTCCCGATGCAGTTGCGCCTCGAAGTGCTTCCGGCGAACGGCAGCCCGCCACACGAGCAAACAGTTGCTCTGCTGAGGGGACCACTTGTGTTATTCTCGCTTCGAGATCCTGGCGAATCCGGCATGGTAAGTTCGGAAGGACAGGCGTTGCTCAACGCGCAGCGTACAGGGGCGAACGAGTGGCTTGCCACCAGCCAGAACGGGCCGCGGCGGTTCGTTCCATTCACGGAGCTTGGAGACCGGGAATACTCAACCTATCTAAAACTGATATAGCGGATAGCGGCATCCCCTGGCATTCAGCCACTCCTCGCCTTAAGCACTTTAGGCTTCTACCCTGATGGCATGACACGGGGGCGACCCAGACCACGTTCAATCCGCCATTTGCAAAGCTCTATCCTGACCTCCTTCGCAAAAGCCTCAGCAAAAGCCTTGCGTTGAGGCATGAGGATCGGCTTTGACCAGTTAAAAAGAGCCAATTACCTGGCAGAGCTGATTAGAACTGCGGCTTAGCATACGATTTTGATGTTTGGTGTAGTGACCTTTTCTAACTACGCGCGAGTTCGCGTGCGCGTTCCGTGGCGCGCTTGACGGCTTTGATCAGCGTCACGCGCAGGCCGCCCGCCTCCAGCTCGAGAATCCCATCCACCGTGCAGCCCGCAGGCGTGGTGACCTCATCCTTGAGCAAGGCTGGGTGTGCTCCTGTTTCGAGCACCATGCGCGCGGCGCCGTAGGCGGTCTGCGCAGCGAGCTGGGTTGCGATATCCCGGGGCAAACCGACATTCACGCCTGCCTCGGCCAGCGCTTCGAGGATGATGTACAGGAACGCCGGACCGGAGCCCGAGAGGCCTGTCACGGCATCCATGTGTTTTTCGTCCACCTCCACAACCCGGCCTACGGTCCGGAACATCTGGTCGGCGAGGGTCATATGTGCGGGGGTGGCGAAGCGGCCGCGCACCAGAGCCGTCATGCCGGCGCCCAGGGTTGCCGGGGTATTGGGCATGGCGCGCACAACAGCGATCTCATGTTCCGCAGCTGCTTCAATCGCGCCCGTGGTCACCGAAGCCGCAATCGAGATCAGCAGTTTGTCCTCAGTCAGTGCGGGAGCTATCTCATGGACAAGCTCGATCACCTGAGTGGGCTTGACCCCAAGTACGATCAGGTCCGCTTCCTGGGCTGCCTGCAGGTTGTCGGTCAGGCAGCGGACGCCCATCTTGGCCTCAAGCGCCAATGCCCGCTCTTTATGCGCGACGGTGGCCAGAATCTGTTCACGACCCAACAGTCCGGAGCTGACAAAGGCGCTGAGCAGGATGCCGCCCATCTTGCCCGCCCCGAGGATAGCTACCTGGCCGGAGATGCGGCCGTCTCCAGGAGCCGTGAGCTGCGATGCGAAGTGCATGCGGTCAGCCTACCACCGCCGCTTCGGTGCAACGGCTGTTGCGAGTTTCGCTTTAGGAAGCTCTGATCAAGTCAATGGATGGTGCCCGACAAAATGCCGGGGCTGAAGCCCCCTTGTATTTAGCCGTTTATCGTAGGGCTGAAGCCCTACGCTCCCTCCCATAGGCGGCAACAGGACTGATTCAGAGATTACGTATCAGAGATTAGTTAGCTAACAGAACGTTCGCTCCTTCCCCCAAAATCAGCTGGCGAGCGATAGAGAGCTGTTCTGGGAAGCGGAATCCAGCATGCGGTAGAGCGTGGAGCGGCTGATCCCCAGTACCTCGGCCGCCCGCAGCTTGTTGCCGCGGCAGCCGCGCAGCACGGCGCAGATGTGTTCCTGGACGACCGCATCGAGTTTAACCATCCGTACGGGCGCCGCACTCGGCCTCCGCGTCAACAGGGTTCGAAGCGCCCCCTGCAGGTCAGCGCGACGGAGTTCCTGCCCGGGCGCCGCCTGGGCCAGCAAACTCTCCACGACTTCGGAGAGCTCGCGAAGGTTGCCGGGCCAGGAGTGCTGCATGGCGGCTCGCAGGAAGTCTTCGGAGAGCGGCGTCATCGGCCGCTGCAAAGCCTGCGAACGCACGGAAAACATCTGGCCGAGGAGCATCGGAAGATCTTCAACGCGCTCGCTGAGGGACGGCAGGTTGACGCGCACAGCTCCCAGGGCTTCCGCGAGTTCCGCGGAGAAGCGGCCCATGCCTACCAGGACGCGGAGGTCCTCCGAAGTGGCGGCAACGACAGAGAGAAAACGCGAACGTCGCACGCGCAAGAGGCGAAGCAAGCCGTGCTGCGCTGCCGGGGAAAGGCGATCCACCTCGGGCAGATAAAGGAACATCTCGTTCGGAAAGGAGGTGAGAGTCGTGGCTCGCCCGAGCCGCTCTTCGGTGTCGCCCTCCCGCAACGTAACGAAAGGACGCTGCGGAAGATTGGAAAGATCGAGCAGCAACCTGGCCGCGGCGTCCTGACCGGCATGGGGGCTTCCCGTCAGCAGCACGGTGCGGGCATACGGCGCCAGACGACGCAGCTGGCCCCAGAGTTGAGACATCGCGGTGCTTGGCCCAAGAAGCGTCAACGCAAGCTCTGCGCTGACGAGGGGAGAGGGTTGAGAACGGAGGGCTGCGGGGTTGGGAAAGGTGTGCATACACCCGCTTTATCGGTGCTTTTCGGAAAAGGATGAGGGCGCCCCCCAATGTTTTCTTCCGTCATCTTCCCAAAATGAAACCGGCCGGCGGTTAGGCCGGCCTGTTTCGTTCCTCGGGAAACGGATTACGCGACGGACTTTGCACAGTACGCGTCAAAGGCGCGAGCCAGCTCCTGCGCGATTGCCGGCGCGGTTGAAGTCTCGATCGCCGATCGCTGCATTAGGTACACCAGCTGGCCGTCCCGCAGGATGGCAATGGCCGGGGAGGTGGGCGGATGTCCCCCGAAGTAGCCGCGCGCGCGGTCCGTGGCCTCGCGGTCCTGGCCGGCGAACACAGTGACGGCATGGTCGGGCTTGGTGCCGTGCTGCATGGCGAGGCGGACGCCGGGGCGCATCTTGCCGGCGGCGCAGCCGCAGATGGAGTTGACCACAACCATCGTGGTTCCGGGCTGGGCTACGGCGCTATCCACATCGGCGGCCGTGCGGGCTTCGCTCACACCGGCGCGGGTCAGCTCTTCGCGCATCGGGATTACCATCAACTCTGGGTACATGTACGTCTCCTTGGACCGAAATCCTGAACCGAATCAGCGAACCGAAATGAGCGGCTGCAACTTCCATTCTACGTGGCCGTCGCGGTTCTTCAAAGGGTCGGCCTAAAGACCGGCGCGGTCCGCCCTGATACCCTCAGACCGTGCCGGTTTCAAGCTCAGCGGGACTTAAGATCGAGGAGAATGTCGCCCTCGCGCCGCTGACCACCTTTCGCGTCGGCGGCCCGGCGCGCTGGTTCGCGCGGGTGGTCTCTGAAGACGAGCTTACCGCCGCGCTCCACTGGGCGAAGCGTCGGGAACTGCCGGCCTTTCTGCTGGGCGGCGGCAGTAATCTGCTGGTGGCCGACGCGGGATTTGACGGCCTGATCGTGCAGATTGCCTCCGCGGGCATACAGCAAGACGGACCCACGCTGGATGTCGCCGCGGGCGAGAACTGGGATGCCTTGGTGTCCTTTGCCGTCGGGCGCGGGCTGGCCGGCATGGAGTGCCTCGCGGGTATTCCGGGCAGCGTCGGCGCGACGCCTGTGCAGAACGTCGGAGCCTATGGGCAGGAGGTCGCGCAAACGATCCGATCGGTGCGTGCGTTTGATCGCCTGGAGGAGCGCTTTGTCGAACTTTCACGCGAGGACTGCCGGTTTCGCTACCGGGCGAGTCTGTTCAACACGGACCAGCCGGGCCGATACGCGGTGACGCGCGTGCGTTTTGAGCTGTACCCGGGTAAAGGGCCGGAGCTTCGCTACGCCGATCTACAGCGGCATTTTGCCGGTCGGGCCGCCTCTCCATCCCTCGAAGAGGTTGCCGAGGCGGTGCGATCTATCCGCCGCAGCAAGGGTATGGTCTTGATTCCCGGCGATCCGGATACGCAGAGTGCGGGTTCCTATTTCAAAAACCCGGTGTTGCCCGCCGGCCGGGTAGCGGAGATCGCAGAAGCTGCGTCGCTGGAGACCACGGCGGTCCCGGCTTACCCCGCCGGCGAGGGTTGTGTGAAGTTGTCGGCGGCGTGGCTGGTCGAAAAGGCCGGTTTTCCCAAGGGCTTCCGCTTGGGAGCGGCAGGGCTGTCTACACGGCACACGCTCGCGCTTACGAACCGCGGTGGAGCCACCTGCGCGGACATTCTGCGCCTGGAAGAGCACGTGCGCGGGGGCGTCGCAGCGCTTTTCGGGGCGATTCTGGAGCGTGAACCCGTGCTGCTGGGAGCGTGTTCGCAGAGGGAATCAGCTTCCGGCTGATATGAATTGCCCTGCAGCAAGTGCAAAACAGCAGGTTCCCTTCGGGAATGACAGAAAGAAAGGCCACAGCTCTCGGCGGCCTAGAGGTCGCCCCTTAGAGCTTGAGGTTTGTGGGCGATTGCCGATCCAGTGATTGCTGATTGGGTGATTGCCGATCCAGTGGTTGCTGATCCAGGGCGCGAACAACACGCTCTGCCTCGTCGCCCAGCGTGGCCTGCGGTGACCCTTGGGCTACGGCGCGTCCATCGCGCAGCCGCACCACCTCTGCGCGAAGCAGAAAGACTTCATCCACATCGTGGGTGACGGAGATGACGGGGATCGCTCGGGCGGCGTACCACTGCCGCACGCGGGGGAGGAGTTCATCGCGAAATGCGCGGTCGACGCCCGCAAAGGGCTCGTCGAGTAGTGCCAACCGAGCTCCGGGTACGGCCAGGGCGCGCGCCAGGTTCACCCGCTGGCGTTCGCCGCCGGAAAGTTCATGCGGCTTGCGGGCTGCGAAGCGATCCAAGCCGAACAGCGCCATGGCCTCGTTCACCAGGTCTGGCGTTCCGCCGCGTTTTGGCCGTACGGCCTCGCCAAACGAAACGTTCTCGCGCACGGTGAGGTGAGGGAAGAGCACGGCTTGTTGCGGCGCATAGGCCAGCTCGCGTTTTTCGGTCGGAACGGATCGATGTTCCCCCTGAAGACATCTCGCCGGAGCGCCGTCTGGCTGGGTCCGTTCAAAGGAGACCTGCAATTTCGAGGTCAGGCCGCACATGGCCCTCAGCAGGGTACTTTTGCCGCAGCCGGATGGACCGAAGAGAACGGTCCAGGGAGCTGTGAAATCAGCCTCGAAGCCGAGCTGCAGAGCGCCAACCCGGCCCCGTACGACGAGCCGGTGGTGCGTGGCTTCATGTAGCTGCGGAAGCTCAGTCAAGCAGGGTCGCTCCCCGTCGCGGCCGAAGCTGCATCGCTACCAAAGTCGTAAAGGAGAGCGCCACCAGCCACAGCGCGGTGCGATTGGCGGCGGCGTAACTGCCTTCCTGTACCTGGTCAAAGAGCGAGATGGAGAGCGTGCGGGTGGTGCCGGGGATGTCTCCGCCGAGCATCAGCACGACGCCGAACTCGCCGACGGTGTGGCAGAAGGTGAGCACGCCGGCGGTGACGAATGCCTTGCCGGACAGCGGAAGCACAACCCGCCGGAAGACCTGCCACGGCGACGCTCCCAGCACCTGCGCCGTGTCGCGCAGCAGCGGGTCGATGTCCGCGAAGGCGGCGATCAGCGGCGCAAGCGCGAAGGGGAAGCTGTAGATCACCGAGCCCACCAGCAGGCCGCCGAAGCTGAACGCGAGTGGATGCCCAAGCAGGGTGATCAACGCCCGGCCAAGCGAGGTCGCGGGTCCGAGGCCCTCCAGCAGATAAAAGCCGAGTACGGTTGGCGGCAGAACCAGGGGAAGCATTGCCAGCGCCCGCACGAGGCGGCGAGGCCAGGAGGGTCGCTCGGCCAGCCACAGGGCCAACGGCGTTGCGAGCAGCAGCAGCAGCGCGGTGGTCAGGGCCGCCAGCCGCAGCGTGATCCCAAGCGACTGAAGATCCATGTTCGCCAGTGTAGCCGGGTGGTTGGGAATCTCCCGCGGTTTGACTGCGCGCCAGCGGCTAGCGAGTGGCCTTGCCGGAGGTTTAACAGCAGGTTCCCTTCGGGAATGACAACAAGAAAAGCAACAACACTGTCTAGCGCGCCGGGTCGAGACCGAACCTCGGCAGCTCGTTCTGCACGGCATCGCCCGTCAGCCAGTGCAAGAACGCCTCACCGGCATCGTGGTTGGCTCCGGCACGCAAGGCGACGCCGCACTGCCGGATGAGCGGGTAGTTCGCCGGGATTCGGATAAAGCTGCCAGTCTCGCGAAAATGTGGGCTGCTGGCGATGGTGAGCGAGATGAAGGCCGCCTGCGCATTGCCGGTCTCGGCAAACTGGGCGGTCTGCATGATGTTTTCGCCGACCACCAGCTTGCCCCGGAGCCCATCCTGCATCTTCAAAGCGCGGATGGCCGCTGTAGTCGCCTGGCCGTAGGGCGCGTGCAGATCATTGGCCACCGCGATTTTGATCACACGCGGCCCCGGCAGCGAGCCGAGCGAGAGCGGCTGGGCGGGGGAGTCCCGGCGCGCCCAGAGCACCAGCACGCCGCGCGCATACTGCGTTGGCTGCGGATCTATGGTCAGCTTGCCATCTGCGAGTTGCTGGGGATGAACGCAGTCCGCGGAGAGAAACACATCCTCTGGGGCGCCGTTCTGGATCTGCTGCGTGAGAGTGGCGGAGGAGCCAAATGACGATGTAATGTGCACACCCGACTTAGCCTCGTACTGTTTGGCCAACTCCGGCAGAACGGGTTGGAGGTCGGCTGCGGCAGCAATCTTCAGCTCACGGTTTTGCGCTCTGGCCACGCCGGTGAGTGCGAAAACGAGACAAAACAGCGGAGCTATGGCTCGAAGGCGGGATCGACGATCCTTGCGGTCGCTACGGTACTCTAAAGGGGCGCATGGATGTGACGGCACAAAAATCGATTTCACACGTTTTAAGATGCATCGGCTGCGACTCCCGGATAGCTGCCGCCGAGGCCCGGAGCAACTTCCGCTGTGTCCGTTGCGGTGAGCTCTTCGAGGTGGAATACCCATGGAGCGGCGGCGCGCCCGCCGGCAAAGACCAGATGTGGCTGCCCAATCCGTCCGCTCTGCGCCACCTGTGGAGCGAACGCCGAACATCCACGATGGCTGTCGACCAGAGTGGCGTTTGGCGCTTCCGCGATCTGCTGCCGATCGTCGATCCGACGCGCGTCGTGACGCTGCGTGAAGGCAATACGCCGCTGTACGAGATGCCGCGTTGTGCCGAGGCGCTCGGGATGAACTGGCTGCTGGCCAAGCACCAGGGCATGAACCCGACCGGTTCTTTCAAAGATACGGGCATGACGGCGGCCCTATCGGTCGCGGCCGCCAGCGGCTACGAGTGGGTCGCCTGCGCCTCCACCGGCAACACGTCGGCCGCGATGGCGGCCTACGCCGCGCGCGCCGGGCTGCGCAGCCTGGTGCTGATCCCCGAAGGCAAGATCGCCTGGGGCAAGCTGTCGCAGTCCATGGATTATGGCGCCACTACCGTGCAACTGCGCACGGATTTTGATGGCTGCGTACGGGTGCTTTCCGAGCTGATCCAGCGGGCACCGATTTACCTGCTGAATTCGGTGAACCCGTACCGGCTGGAAGGGCAAAAGACCCCCGCCTTTGAGATCCTGGAGCAGACCGATTGGCAGGTGCCGCACCACATCATCGTGCCCGGCGGCAATCTCGCCAACTCTTCGGCGTTGAGCAAAGGTTTTGCCGAGATGAAGCAGCTCGGCTTCATCCATCGGCTGCCGAAGATCAGCATTGTGCAGGCAGAGGGCGCGAACCCGCTGTATCGCAGCATGGACACTAACGGCGGCACCAGTCTGGAGCCGGTGATTGCCGAGACGAGGGCCTCGGCGATCCGCATCGGCAGCCCGGCGTCATGGCGCAAGGCGGTGAAGGCGCTGGCCTCCACCAACGGCTGGTGCGAGCAGGTGAGTGAGCGTGAGATTGCGGTCGCCAAAGCCCAGATCGGCGCCGAGGGCATCGGCTGCGAGCCGGCCTCCGCGGTTACGCTGGCCGGGCTGAAGAAGCTGGTCGCGGATGGGCGGGTCGGTCGCGAGGAGACCGCGATTCTGCTGCTGACCGGCCATACCCTCAAGGATCCGGAGTACACCATCCAGTTTCATCGCGGTGAGCTGTTCAACGCGGACGAGGAACGGGCCGCCAGCGCTGCCGAGCAGTATGAAACCGCCACCATGCAGCGCGAGCCTTGGGTGCTGGACCCGGATGCCGATAAAGTGCTGTCGGCGTTGGAGCGTGTCGCCAACTTTGCGAGTCAACCGGCATGAGCGGGAACAGCCATGCCCGCCTGCCCGGAGTTCGGATCACGCTTCCGGCGACCTCGGCGAACCTCGGGCCCGGATTTGACGCTGTCGGCCTGGCCCTTTCGCTTCGACTCACCGTGGAAGCCCACACCTCCATGCATGACGAGATCGCGGCGACCGGACGCAACCCGGAGCGCTGTGGTTCACTCGAAGACAACCTGATTCTGGACACCTATCGCAGTGTCCTGGAGGGAAGGGGCCGTCCAGCGCACCCGCTTAAAGTCTATGTTCAGAACGAAATACCGCTGGGGATGGGATGCGGTTCGAGCGCGGCGGCCCGGCTCGCGGGTGTGGTGCTGGCCAATCACTTCGGCCAGCTGGGGATGAGCGATGGAGCCATCGTCGCTGAGGCGGGCCAGCGCGAAGGCCACCCCGATAACGTGGCAGCCTGCTGGCATGGCGGCTTCACCGTCTCGGTACCCGCCGGGAAGACCGTAGCGGCGGCCACCTTTGCCTGCGACGGCACTTGGCAGCTGCTGCTGGCACTCCCCGAGGCCGGCCTTGCAACCGAAACCGCCCGCGCTCTGCTGCCGGTGCAGCTTTCCCGTGCCGATGCGGTCTTCAACATTCAGCGCGCAGCCCTGCTGACGGCGGCGTTCGCACAGGAGCGGCTAGACCTGCTGCATGTGGCGATGGAAGACCGTCTGCACCAGCCGCACCGCCGCGCTGCCTGCCCACTTCTCGAGTACCTGGAACAGCTGCACGCCGCCTGGGAGTTCGCCGGCGTCGCTCTCAGCGGTGCCGGACCGGCTCTGCTGGCCATTCTCGCCGAGCGCGCGACGCTGGAGGCTGCCGAGGGGCGGCTCAGATCGGTTCTGGGGAATGCGGTGGAGCTGCTTCCGGTGCGCATCGGGGGTCCCGCCAGCGTGGAGGTGCTCTGATTGCATCGTTGCCGCAGGCTTTGCATCTATCTGAGTGCTGTATGACGCGAGTAACGCGCGGAGGATAGATGGCGAATCAGTTTGTAACCGAGGTCAATGACGCGGAGTTCGAGGTGAAGGTGTTGCAGTCCGATACTCCCGTCCTGGTGGATTTCTGGGCTGCATGGTGCGGCCCTTGCCGCGCGCTCGCGCCTGTGGTCGATCAGGTGGCGACCGAGTACAACGGCAAGCTCAAGGTCATGAAGATGGATGTGGATAAGAACAACATGACGCCGGGCCGCTATGGCATCCGCGGCATTCCCGCGCTGCTGGTCTTCAAGGGCGGCAAGGTTGCCGAGCAGATTGTCGGCTTTGTTCCGAAGGATACGATCGACGAGACGCTAAAGCGTGTGCTCGTGTAATTGGTTTACGTTTCGAAGTTTGATTGAAGAAGACCCGATCTCTGATGAGATTGGGTCTTTGCTTTGTCGCCTGCATTTTGGCCGACTGCACCCTTTTGTTCGGGCACGCGACTTGCACTAAAGCTGTTTCTGCATAGGTGTGCAGTAGCGCTTTCAAGTTGTCATCCCGCAAGCGAAGCGGAGGGATCTGCTTTCCTTTGTGTTCCGGCAACCTGGAAGGAAAACAGATCCCCTCCGCGACGCTGCGGGATGACAAGCTGATTGCATACCTTTGAGAGAACCGCACAAGACATGTTGTAGCTAACGGGCTTCAGCAGGAACCAGCGAGCCTTTCCTACGCCTCCGCAAGTGCATGGTTCCTTTCGCCAAGGCGTAAAGCACTACCGCGGTCTGCACATAGGCCAACACGAAAGCGGCGATGATACCCGCCCTTTCCGTGCCGAAGACGTGATAGTGGAACCAATCAATCAGTCGAAAGCCGATGAAATGAAAGAACACCCATTCAGCCGAAAGCAACCGACCACCCAGGCTGGTGCTTGGAGGGCCAGGGTCCAGCATCACGGCTGTGAGACAAACATTCAGCAGTTCGACCGGAACCGCAGTGAGCAGCGCCACGGTGAACAATCGACTGGACCGCATGATGCACCTCTCCGGCGCTGAATGCGCTTCTCGTTATCCTACTGCCGGTAACTCTTTCTCTGCGGAAGGTGCGAACAGCAGGTTCCCTTCGGGAATGACAGAAAGAAAAAGGGCCTAAAACTCGCCATGAACCTTCACGCTGAAGATGTTAACCGGCCCTCGATCCGCGTTGAAGCCGGGGTTCGTGATGTGCTGGTAATCACCCGCCAGCCAGTAGGACTTGTGAAGATTGATGCTGTAAAACAGATCCAGAGCCCGCTCCGACGCAGCGCGGATGCGGTCGTCGCCGACGAAGCCATCCACGCCCCCCATGCCAAGATAGGCGGCATGGGAGCCCGAGATCCAGCCCGCGTTGTAGGCGATGCCGGTCACGTCTAGCGGACGCGACCAGGTCGATCCTTTCGCCAGCAGGCCGGCGGACGCGGAGCGGTCGGTTGAGGTGTACGCGTCGACCTCGGAGTGCCCGTCCGCGTACATATCGCGGGTAAAGACACCGACGTCCTTGGCGATGTACTGCTCCGCATAGCCGCCGATGCCGAGCTTCACGTTCGGCTTGCGCACCCAGCACAGGTCCGGGGCCGATACATTGGTGGAGCCGTAGTTGAAGCTGGTACAGGTGGCGGCGTTCTCCTGGGGATTGGCTTTGAAGGCGGCGATGGCATCACTGAAGCGGCCGATATTTTCATGGTTACGGAAGCCCAGGGCGCGCACAAGACCGTCTCGCCCGTGCAACTGGTGGTGATGCTCGATTTCGAGTTGGTCGCCGTAGTACTTCAGCAGCCGGAAGTCTACGGGAAGCTGATTCGGTTGCTTGGGCGGCGTGATTCGGCCGAAACGCGCCGACCAGTTATCCCAATAAAACTCCGACACCAGGCCGTAGGAGTACCCGCGCGCATCGGAGGCAAAGTCATACGCGGCGTAGGTGAGGAAGGCCAGGTTGAAGATGCCCTGGCGGGGATCGATGTCGAAGGCGTTTTTGTCGAAAAAATCGAGAATGCTGAAGTTACCGGCGACGAAGTCGAGCCGGCGGCTCTTCTGCGTTTCGCCCAGCTGCATCGGTCCGGAGGCCTGCACCACTTTGCTTCCACCAAGCTCAAAGGTCTGTTGCAAAAAGATGCGCGAGACATAAAGCGTGGGTGTCTCCGCGCCCCCCTTCTGCAGTTCGAAGTCCTGCACGGCGCCACCCAGACCCTTCAACTGCGAAAGCGGACGTTCCGCGATGAGTTCGGGGACGAAGTAGACCTCAGCACCCTTCCACGGCTTGGCGCCGACGTAGAGCGTGGCGGACCCGGTGAAGCTCTGCTCGGGTGTAGGCAGCAGCGAGTTGTTGCTGCCATTCAGGTTGGTATAAGGCGCAAAGAAGGCATCCTTCCAGCCGTAGATATAGGTGAACTGGCCGTACGCGTTCCAGCGCTCATCAGTGATGTCATGATCGCCACGTTTATCGAGAAACTTCATGAAGCTGGGCTGATCGTCGGAAACGGGAGCCGGCGCGGCATCCTGCGCGCTCACGAATGTGGGCACAAGCAGGGCTGCCATCAGGAGCAGAAGGCCCGCGGTATGGCGGCGGTACGCGGTACCGCGAATCCCGAACACTGGTGATGCTGACGGTACGTTCATCATGAAATCTTTCCCTAGGTCGATTACGTTCACGAGAACGATCCCGGTGCAACCCGGACGTCAGCAGGAGTTCCCGGGCGTCGGGGGTGCTTCAATGGCCGGGAGAAAGGTGTGAACCGTCACTTGCTCGTCCAGCATACAATACCCCCATGGGGTATAGGTGAAAACGAATGGAAGCGATCACCAAAGAGCAGGGGAAGCTGGTCGCGCGCATAAGACGGGTTCGCGGTCAGGTCGAATCGATTGAGCGATCCCTGAGCAACGGCGCCGATTGCGCAGATGTCCTGATGCTGCTGGCAGCCGTTCGCGGCGGCATCAACAGCCTGATGGGAGAGGTGCTGGAGGATCACATCCGCCTGCACATGGTGCACCCCGCGGGCGGCGGGGAACTGCCCCAGGAGCTGGCCGAGGACATCGTTCACCTGGTTCGGGCCTACCTCAAGTAGTCGCCGCTCGCGCGTCTCCATTTACACTTGGGGGCAATGCTGGACTGGCTGCTCCTGCGCGGAGGTTTGATCGCCCTTTGCATCCTGGCGAACAGCTTTTTTGTGGCTGCGGAGTTCGCTCTGGTCAGTGTGCGCGAAACCCGCATCCAGCATCTGCTGACCCGCAAACGGCCCGCCGCGCAAACGGCCCTTCGGCTCAAGCACAACATCGACCAGGTACTGCCGGCGGTGCAGCTTGGGGTCACGCTGGCAAATCTGGCGTTGGGTTGTGTCGGCGAACCGGCGCTGGCCAGCGGCTTGCAGCACGTTCTGCGGCATCTGCCGCAGAACGCTTGGGGGCGGGAGCATCCGCTGGTGGTGGCGCATACGGGGGCCATCCTGCTGGCGTTTTGCCTGATCACGTACCTTGAGGTCGTTCTGGGCGAGATCGTGCCAAAATCGCTGGCGCTGCAGAGGGCCGAGCGCATTGCGCTGGCAATAGCCGGACCGGTGGATCTTTTCATCCGCATCACAGGGCCGATTGTGAGACTGCTGAATGGCTCGGCGGCGCTGGTGCTGCGGATCTTTCGCGCGCCGCTGCGCGGTGAGGCCGGCGCGCACTCGCCGGAGGAGCTGAAGCTGATGACTTCGGCGACGCGAAGGCTCGGCCTCCTGCCGGTTTACCAGGAGGAGATCGTGCACCGCGCGCTGGAGCTGCGCGAGGTCTCCGCCAGCGAGATCATGACGCCGCGTACGCGCATCTTTTCGCTGCCGGCGAACATGCCGATCGAGACCGCCAGCGCCCGTATCGTCGAGGAAGAGCACTCCCGTGTGCCGGTTTATGACCCTGCTCGCGGCAACGACGCCTTTATCGGCGTCGTGTACGCCAAGGACATCTTCCGGCTGATGCACTTCCGTGGCGTGGCGCTGAGCATGGGTCATCGCGGCGCCTCGGAACTGACGCTGCGGGAGGTCATGCGCGATGTGCTGATGGTGCCGGAGACAAAACCTGCTCTGGAACTGCTGCAGGAGTTTCAGGAGCGCCGCCGCCAGATGGCGATCGTCGTGGATGAATTCGGTTCCACGCTTGGCTTGGTAACGGCGGAGGACGCGCTGGAGCAGATCGTCGGCGAGCTCGAAGATGAGTTCGACACCGGGCGATCAATGACGGCCCCCACCGGCGGGGGCAGCGTTGTGCTGGACGGCAGTGTCACGCTGCGCGATCTGGCGACGCAGCTGCGTTGGGATCTGCCGCGGACGCCGGGCGTGGAGACACTCGCCGGACTGCTGCTGGCGCGTTTGGGCCATATCCCGGAGCCGGGCGAGCAGCTCGTCTTTGAGGGGCGGCGCTTCCAGGTTGTGGCCATGGATCGGCATCGCATCGCCCGGGTGCGCGTGGACAGCGTGGCCGATGCCGCCAACCCCACCGGACGCAACGGGCAAGACCTGCTGGCGGAGGCCTCCGCGTGACCGCCGCGGCGCTGGGGGGTGCCTTTCGGCGGGCGGGTCGGCGTTTGCTGATCACGCTGCCCGCGCTTTGGCTGGTAGTTACGGTGGTTTTCCTGCTCATTCACCTTGTTCCGGGCGATCCCATCGTGCTGATGCTGGGCGAAGGCGCCTCGGCGGGCGATATCGCCGCGCTGCGCCACAGCTACGGCATGGATAGGCCGTTGGGGGAGCAATACTTCGGTTATTGGCGGGGGCTGGGACATGCGGATCTGGGGCGCTCGCTCCGCCTGCACGACTCGGTGTGGCACCTCATCGCGCAGCGCTACCCGTACACACTCGCCCTGACCGCCGCGGCGATGCTGCTGGGCGCGGGCCTGGCGATTCCAGCGGGGGTGGCGGCGGCGCAAAGCCGGGGTAGGTGGCCGGACCGCGTACTCAGCTTCGGCAGCCTCGTCGGCCTGTCGCTGCCCAACTTCGCCCTGGGTCCGGTGCTGATCCTGCTGGTCTCGATCAATCTGGGCTGGCTGCCGGTGTCTGGGGCGGGGGTCGGATTTTTTGAGTTTCTTAGGCATCTCGTTCTGCCCGCGGTTACTTTAGGTTTGGGCGTGGCCGCGATTTTGACCCGGATGGTGCGCAGCGCCATGCTCGAAGAGCTTGGCCAGGAGTACATCCGCACCGCTCGCGCCAAGGGTCTGCCGGAGCGTACGGTGATCTACCGGCATGCGCTGCGTAACGCAGTTACGCCCATTTTGACGATTATGGGACTCCAGTTCGGGTCTTTGCTGGCCGGCGCCATTGTGACCGAAACGATCTTCGGCTGGCCCGGTCTGGGCAGGCTTACGCTGTCAGCTGTATCGAACCGCGACTACCCGCTGGTGCAGGGCTGCATTCTGGCCATCGGCGTTACTTACGTGATAGTGAACTTCTGTACCGACTCGTTGTACGCTGTAGCCGACCCCCGGACGCGCCGTTAAGGAGCACTATGGCTCAGTGTGACCGTCTTTTAAAAATTTTAAGATTTGTCGAAATGCTCTGCCTCTGCTCACTCCTGTTGGTGCTGCCGGTCGCTGCCGCGCGCGCGCAGGTCATGGTTCCGGAGGCGCCCCCCAGTACCGCGAAGACGATGGACTTTCGCGACAGCCACTACGGCGTGCGCTTTCGTGTGCCGACCGGGTGGACCATTACGCGCAAGGA
The DNA here is from genome assembly GCA_965276885.1 of Granulicella sp. Classification (GTDB taxonomy): domain Bacteria; phylum Acidobacteriota; class Terriglobia; order Terriglobales; family Acidobacteriaceae; genus Granulicella. Next base: position 2,646,595 of record OZ255702.1, read on the forward strand.
TGGCGAGGTGAGCACCTTTCGCCTCGACGCGCGCACCGCGTCGCCCAAGACGCAGATGCGCAGCGTGCTGGCCATCCAGTTCAACCCCTACCCGTACTCGACCTTCAGTGGGGCTCGCGTGTATTACAGCGTGGAGCGGCATTCCAGCGATCGGGAATGCGCCAAGCAGGCCACCGGTCCCCCGATCCGGACCGAGGACACCCAGGACATCGGCGGCATGAACTTCCTGCACGGTCATGACGAGCACGGGCAGATCTGCGTCGAGGCTCGCGACGAGGTGTATACGGCCTATCGCAAGGGCTCGTGCTACCGCTTCGACTTGGCGATGAACACCTTTTGTTCGGTCTCCAGCGGCGCGCAGGACCTGACAGACACGCAGGTGCTGCAGATCGATCAGCGCATGGCGGATATCCTCTCCACCGTACAACTTGACTGGTCCAAGAGCGGACCGCATCCAGTCCCTGTGCCGCGGTTGCCGAGTGAAGAGCCCCTGCCCAATGGAAGGACACCGCTACCCTCGACGGTGACAGGCGCGCAGTAGCTAGGCTGCCCTGGGCGGCGGCTCGACCGTGAGCGGGATGATCACAGCGTCGATCGCGTCCATCGCATCCATGGAGATCTCCAGCAGAGCCACGGTCAATGGCAGTGAGAACCGCCGCAGACCGGCGCTGCCCGGATTCAGGTAAAGTACGCCGTCTTTTCGGTCGATGGCCGGCTTGTGGCTGTGGCCGTAGATCACGGCGCCGACACCTGCTGCCCTCGGGCTGATGTCGAGATCCGGCAGTGCGTGTACAACGTAGATCAGGTGTCCGCCGAGTTCGACTGCCTCGGTGGGGGGCAGTGCCGCGCAGGGGCCGGAACGATCAATGTTGCCGCGAATGGCCGTGAGCGGCGCGAGGGCGCGCAGGTCGTCCAGAATACCGGGATCGCCGATGTCGCCGGCATGGATGAGGTGGTCGACCCCGTGCAGGGCGGCCAGCGCCTCCGGCCGCAGCAGGCCGTGGGTGTCGGAGATCACGCCCACTCTCACCGGCGGCCTTCGCTGCCGCCGCGGCGCGGATCGAGCAGGTCACGCAGGCCATCGCCCAGCAGGTTGAACGCCAGCACGCACAACGCGACGGCCAGGGCGGGGAAGAAGATGAGGTACGGGGACTCGAACAGGTGAGAGCGCGCGTCGTTCAGCATGGCGCCCCAGGTGGCCGCGGGCGGCTGTACGCCCAGGCCCAGAAAGCTCAGCGTTGCCTCCGAGAGCACGGCGGCGGACATGCCGACGGCGGCCTGCACGAGCAGCGGCTGCAGCGCATGGGGCAGGATGGAGCGGGTAAGCAGGCGAAGGTCGCTGGCGCCGAGCGACCGGGCGACCTGCACGAACTCGCGCTCGCGCACGGCGGCCACCTGTGCCCGCACCAGACGCGCATACCCAACCCACGCCGGCAGGGCGAGGGCGACGATGAGGTCCGGCACCGTCGGCCCGAGAAAGGCGACGATCGCGACCGCGAGCAGGATCCCGGGAAGAGCCAGAAAGGCGTTGCTCAGATAGACATTGACCACCGTATCGATCCAGCCACCGTAAAAGCCGGCAAGCGCGCCCAAGAGGAGTCCGGCAGTCAGCGAAAGCGCGACAACGGCCGCCGCCACGCCAAGGGAGATGCGCGCGCCGAACAGCACACGGGAAAGCACATCGCGGCCAAGCTCGTCGGTGCCGAAGAGATGTGTCGAAGAAGGCCTCTGCAGGCGCTGCAACAGTTGAATATGGGCGGGATCGTGCGGCGCAAGCACCGGCGCGAGGACCGCAATGGCAAAGAACACGGCGACCAGCAGGGCGCCGGCGGTGATGAGCGGTTGCGCTTGCGTAAACCGCATCAGCCGCGATCCAGCGAACGGACGAAGCCCGGCCCCGAGGCGAGGCTCAGCCGCTCCGGTCGGCACTGGCGTCATCGTCTTGGGAGCGCGAGCAGCCATTCCTCCATCCTAGGACATCGGAGAGATGAAGCTTCGGTCACGCATTGGCATGCGAGCGGGTGATTCTGTTTCGATTCGGGATGCTTGCCGTCAAACCTCCGCAGCGATTTCGCGCAGCGAGGACACTTTGAGTAAACTTAGACCTGCGAGCAATCCCGTCTGAGCGGTTGATGTATCTTTCTGTTTTTCCTGATTTTGGTGAGTGTGGATGAGTTTGCAAGGCGAACGGGCCGTTGTCTGCGGCGCAGGTGGCTTCATCGGAGGGCACCTGATCAAAGGATTGCAGGCCCGGGGGATCCCCGTGGTGCGGGCTGTCGATGTAAAGCCGCTGGATGACTGGTACCAGGTGACCGATGGCGTAGAGAACGTGTGCCTCGATCTGAAGGATAAGGACGCGTGCCTTCGGGCCGCGGAGGGAACGACTCGTGTCTACCAACTGGCTGCCGATATGGGCGGCATGGGCTTCATCGAGAACAATAAGGCGCTGTGCATGCTCAGCGTGTTGACCAATACGCATATGCTGGTCGCGGCCAAGGAGGCGGGAGTGAAGCGCTTCTTTTTCTCCTCCTCAGCCTGCGTGTATAACGGCGAAAAGCAGACCAGCGCGAACGTGGTGCCGCTCCGGGAATCCGACGCCTACCCGGCGCTGCCTGAGGACGGGTACGGCTGGGAAAAGCTCTTCAGCGAGCGGATGTGCCGGCACTTTGAGGAGGACTTTGGCCTGATCTGCCGGGTCGCGCGCTATCACAACGTCTACGGGCCGCACGGCACCTGGACCGGCGGCCGGGAGAAGGCGCCCGCGGCCATCTGCCGCAAGGTGATTGAGGCCAAGCTCTCCGGCAGGCATGAGATCAGCATCTGGGGCGATGGGGAACAGACCCGGTCGTTCATGTACATCGACGACTGCGTGCAGGGCACCCACGCCCTGATGGAGAGCAGCATTGACGAGCCCATCAACGTCGGTTCCAGCGAGCTGGTTACGATCAATCAGCTGGTGGATATTGCCGAAGGGATCGGCGGGGTCAAGCTGAAGCGAACCTACGATCTTTCCGCGCCCAAGGGCGTAAACGGCCGCAATAGTGACAACACGCTGATCCTTGACCGCCTGAGCTGGGAGCCCTCCATCAAGCTGCGTGACGGTCTGGAGAAGACCTACCGCTGGATCGAAGGAGAGATCGTCTCCGGCGCTAAAGGCAAGTAGACCGTCGATGGCGAGCGAAGCGCGCACGCACACAACGATTCTGGGCATCGACTTCTTCCACGGAAGCGTCCGCGAGGCTGTCGAGCGGATGCGGGGCGGTGGTCTGCTCGTGGTGCCGGCGGCACCTGCGCTGAAGGATATGGAAACCAATGCCGGGTATCGCGAGGCATTGCTCGGCGCGGATATGGCGCTGCCCGATTCAGCCTTCATGGTGCTGCTGTGGAACCGCCTGCAACGCGATCACATCGCCCGCGTATCCGGTCTGGCGTACCTGCGCGAGCTGCTGCTGCATCCGGAGGTGCGGCAGCCCGGCAACACGCTCTGGATCATGGCCGGCTCGGGAAGCGCGGCAAGGAATCTGCAGTGGCTTGACGGCGAGGGGATCGGGGTACCGGAGGAGTGCACCTATCTGGCGCCGATGTATGGATCGGAGATCGAAGACGCATTGCTGCTCAATCGAATCGAGCGGCTCCGGCCCAAGCATGTCATTGTCACCCTCGGCGGCGGCACACAGGAGCGCCTGGGGCTGTATTTGAAGCGGAATCTGAGCTACCTGCCCTCCATTCACTGTGTGGGCGCGGCGATTGCCTTCCTCAGCGGAGACCAGGTATACATCCCGGTATGGGCGGATCACTTCTATCTCGGCTGGTTTTTCCGCTCCGCCTCCGAACCAAAGCGGTATATCCCGCGCTACTGGGATGCCCGTAAGCTGTTGCGACTGATGGTGCGCTACCGCGACCGGCTGCCCGAATTCATTGCCGATCCGCAGTAAGTGGCGCACCTTCGCTGCTCAGTGCGGAGGCCGTGGTTTGCGTAAGAAAAGCTCGGCGGCGTCAGGCGACGCCTGCGAGTCTGGAAAGGGTTTGCAGCCGCAGATGCTCCCAATGCAGCTCGGGGCGCAGCTTTCGCGTCGAGTCCGGGTCTTCACCCCTATGAACTTCAGCTGGGTGATTGCCTTCGCCCTTCTTCCCATCTTGCAGCACGCGCGGGCGCAGGGGCCCGCTTCGGTAGCTGAGCAGTATCTGTTCCACGCCGCGAACGCCGAACGCCTGCAGCGAGGCCTGCCACCGCTGCGCTGGGACGCGGCGCTGCATTATGCGGCCACGCTGCACGTCCGCGAGATGGCGGAGCGCGCGTCCATCTCGCACCAGTATCCGGGAGAGGCCGGGTTGGCCTCGCGAGCGCAGATGGCCGGAGCCCGCTTCAGCGTCGTGGCCGAGAATGTGGCCGAGGCACCCTCGGCCGTCATCGTCCACGACGCCTGGATGCATTCGCCCGATCACCGTGCGAATCTACTGGACGCACGCGTGGACCGCATCGGGATTGCCGTTATGGAGCGCGAGGGTGAGCTTTACGCCGTTCAGGATTTTGACCGTTCCGTGGCGTCGCTCTCGTTTGAGGAGCAGGAGAGTGCGGTTGCGGATCTGCTGAGCATATCGGGAATTGCCGTACGCATCGCCGATGACGGAGCGCGGCGCAGCTGTGCAATGGATACCGGTTTCGCCGGCCCGCGGCGGCCGTGGTTCATCATGCGCTTCAGCACAGGCGAGTTGAATGCCCTGCCGGAGCAGCTGCGCAGCCGATTAGCCTCAGGCAGATACCATGAGGCGACCGTGGGAGCCTGCACGATTCACGCGGTTCACCCCTTTGCAAGCTACAACATCGCTGTTCTGCTGTTTCCCTGAATGGGATATCGCGGAAATATGGCGGTGTATCGCCACACTTTGACTGCATCTACCCCGTTTGCTATAACAAGGGAGTGCAGCCGCCCCGGCTGCGCGCTTCCGGCCGATCCTGAGTAGCTCAATGGCAGAGCATTCGGCTGTTAACCGAAGGGTTGTAGGTTCGAGTCCTACCTCAGGAGCCAATCTTTTTAATAAGATACGGCACCGGAAGAATAGCTGACAGCGGAAATATCGGGTTCTGTGCCCAATTTTGTGCCCACGCTGCATCAGCAATGTTTGCTGTACCTATGGCAACGCAGCCTGTCCGGCGCTCCCCTGTCAACCTTCGTTAATACAGCGGGTTTCCGTTCGGACGGGGCGCTGGTCACGCTTGACCGGAGTCCTTCTCCTGCTTCAATCTCCATCGCGACCAGATCAATCGGGGCGCAGTATCAGGGATGGGAGTGGACCATGGCACCTTTCAAGAGGGGTGGCGTTTGGTGGTAAGTGCTTGCTCATGAAGTTCCCGCAAACCATAGCGCCTCGTGCTCATGAAGAAACGCTATCCACCTAAAGCTCAGTCGCCTTTGGCTGGTTTGATGACAGGATCTAACTCTTCACTTGGCACGAACGATCGGGCAGGCCAATTCAGGCAGTCACGACCTGGAATCCGACCTGTCGTGCGGCTTCCAGAAGTTGAACGTCGCCCGAGATGAAAACGTAAGTTTGGGGATTGCCCGAACACCATATCCACGCAGCGGCGAGTTGAAGCGCATCGGCGGCTTTCAAGGCATAGCTCATCAGCAAGGTCTCTGCCCGGGCTCGAAGCGCTTCACTGGGTTGCAGCTCCCGCCACCCGCGTTGAAGCGTCTCCAGCCGCACTCCCGCGGCCGCATGTTCCGGGGCTGTCAACTGGCCTATCCTCAAAAGCCGCTCGAAGGCGCTACGCATCTCCACCGGCGTAGCCCACCATACCGCAATCTCATACTGCTCAAGAACCTGCCGGACTGCGGGGCTTGGCTGTTGCTGAACACACAAAGGTACCAGTGCGCTTGTATCCCAAAAGGCAGGCGTCACCAGTCTCCCCGGCTATTGATCGCGACTTCAACGGCAATCTCTCGCGCGACATTGCCTGCGGGAGCAAGAAAGAACCGACTCCAGTCCATCTCCTCTTCCGGCATTTTCAATGCTCCGGAAGCGACCAGCTGCGCTTCCTGGGCCCATCCTGAGCCGTGTCGGAAAGGCAGAATCCGAGCCACGGGAACGCTACGATCCCGGATCACAATCTCCTCTCCGTTCTTTACGTATTGGAGATAACCGCTCAACCGATTCTTCAGTTCACCAATGTTCACTGTTCTCATGCGTCGAGAATACTCCTACTTAGCTAACTTAGCTATAATGAATACCGGAGCAGAATCCCGCATAGCGTTCATCAGAAATTCAAGCAAATGCAATAGTCAGTCCCACCTTTGCGTGAGACAGTGAGCCTGCAGAACTTTCCTGATGAACGATTTCGCGTAACTCCTTTTGCCCGTGTAACAAGGCGAAGACGGAAGATGCACGTGAATTCTCTGGCGCTCCGCTGCGCCATCCCGGCACGCAAGCGAGGTTCACTCGCAAAAACGAATTCACTGCATCGTCGCTGTTTCAGGAGCAACTCCCTTATGTCTTCGTTCAAACATCCTGCCTTTGCCGCTGCCGGCCTGGCGAGCGCCTGCGTTCTTGCCGTGCCCGCGCTGCAGGCACAAAACGGCTTGAACACCGGCGAGCCTCAAATCCTCAGCACCGGTCAGATCATCACCCCGCTCGCTCCGCGAGGCGCCAGCTTCGAGCCGCTCAACCCTGGTTTGCCCGACAATCCCGGGTACACGGTGGGTCAAGCGGAAAGCACCGCCGTCAGCCCCGATTCTCGTACCCTGCTGGTGCTCACCAGCGGCTACAATCTCGAAAACTTCACCTCGGGCGCGAGCTTGGGACAGACGAATCCGGCCGATTCCAGCGAGTGGATCTTTGTCTTTGACATCACCTCCGGCAAGGCCGTGCAGAAGCAGGCGATCCCGGTCACGAATACCTACAGTGGCGTCGTGTGGAGCCCGCTCGGCAATGAGTTTTACGTCTCCGGAGGCAACAAGGATGATGTTCACATCTACGCGAAAACATCCGGCGCCTGGACGGAAGCAGCGAATTCGCCGGTAGCGCTGGGCCACACACCTTCCAGCCCGGTCAGCGCCGGCGGGCTCGGCATCGCCACACAGCCTGAGGCTGCCGGCATCGCCGTGTCCCAGAACGGCCAGAAGCTGATCGTGGCCGACTACGAGAACGATGCCATCAGCACATTGCAGAAGCAGGACGGCAAGTGGACCAAGACCGCGGAGCTGGACCTGCGCCCCGGCAAGGACGGCACCGGAGCCAGCGGCACGCCGGGTGGCTCCTACCCGTTCTGGGTGCAGATGGTCGGCAACAACACGGCCTATATCTCCAGCATCCGCGACCGGCAGATCGTTGTGGTGCGCAACAACGCCGTGATCGATCGCATCCCGGTTCCGGGCCAGCCGAACAAGATGATCCTGAATCGCGAACAAACGCTGCTTTATGTCGCGCAAGACAACAGCAACACGATCGCCGTGATCGACACAGGCAACAACAAGGTGATTGAGCAGATTCCTATGCAAACACCGTCGGCAGGCGCCAGCCGCAACCGGCCAAGCTACCTCGGCGCGAACCCCAACGGCCTCGCGCTTTCACCCGATGAGAGCACACTCTACGTCACCGCCGGCGGCTTGAACGCGGTGGCAGTGGTGAAGCTGCGCGGCAGCGGCAGCAGCACCTTCGAAGGCCTGATTCCCACGGGCTTCTATCCCAACTCGGTCAGCCTGAACTCCGATGGGACCGTGATGTACGTGGTGAACGGCAAGAGCGCGACCGGACCGAACCCGCAGAACTGCTCGACCGCCGTCGCCAACGCACAGAGCAACGCCTGCAACGCCGCCAACCAGTACGACTTGCAGCTGACCAAGGCCGGGTTCCAGACCCTTCCTGTGCCCAGTGCCGCTGAACTTGTCAACCTGACCAGAAACGTCATCGCCAACGATCACCTGAACGGACCTGAACTTTCCCCCACGCAACAGGCGACGATGAGATTTCTGCACAACCACATCAAGCACGTGATCTACATCATCAAGGAAAACCGCACCTACGATCAGGTGCTCGGCGATCTTGAGGTCGGCAATGGCGACCCCGCCATCACCCAGTTTCCGCAGGCCAACACGCCGAACTTCCACAAGTTTGCGCGCAGCTTCGTGGACTTCGACAACTTCTTCGATGTGTCGGATGTAAGCGGCGACGGCTGGCCCTGGTCGACCTCCGCGCGCTCGACCGATGTGATCGAGAAGGAGATCCCGGTCAATTACGCCGGTCGCGGTATTGACAACGACTCCGAAGGCACGAATCGCAACGTCAACGTCGGCATTCCCAACATCGCACAACGCGCGGCCGCCGACCCATTGACCGGCACCGACCCCGATCTGTTGCCCGGCAACGCCAATGTCGCCGCACCGGACGGCGATGACGACAATGAGCAGGGTCAGGGATATATCTGGAACGGCGCGTTGAAAGCCGGTCTAACCGTGCGCGATTACGGGATGTTTCTCGACATCGTGCGCTACAACCTCAACGCTGTTCCGTCGTTGAGCATCCCCGAGGACGTGAACGCCTACGCGGACAAGCTGCAGGTTGCGTTCTCCACAAACACCGTGCTGAGCCAGTACACCGACCCCTACTATCGCGGCTTCGACAACAGCTTTCCTGATTACTTCCGCTTTACCGAATGGCAGCGCGAGTTCAAGGGCTATGTGGCGGGCGGCAATCTGCCCAATCTGTCGCTGGTGCGCTTGATGCATGACCACTTCGGCAACTTCGGAACGGCGATCTATGGCGTCAACACGCCGGAGCTGCAGATCGCCGATAACGACTACGCCGTGGGTTCGGTGATCCAGGCCGTGGCCAACAGCCCCTACAAGAACGACACACTGGTCTTTGTCATCGAGGACGACGCGCAGGATGGCGGCGACCACGTCGATGCCCATCGCAGCACGGCCTTCGTTGTTGGGCCCTACGTGAAGCATGGGTTCGTCGATTCGACGCGCTACAACACCGTCAACTTCCTCGCCACGATGGAAGCGATTCTCGGCATCGCGCCGCTGAACCTCAACGACGCGAACGCCGTGCCGATGGCGAACGCATTCGACACCAGCAGGCCGGCGAACTGGAACTACACCGCAACCCCATCCGCCTATCTTGCTCAAACCACGCTGCCAATCGATTTTTCCAGCACGGCCACGACGGCTTCTCTGCATTCGCTGCACGATGCAACATGGTGGGCGATGCAGACCAAAGGCATGGACTTTTCGGTCGAGGATCATCTCGACAGCGCCAAGTTCAATCGCGTGGTCTGGCAGGGCGTGATGGGCAACAAGCCCTATCCGACGGTGCGTAGCGGCGCCGATCTGCGGTTCGATCGAGCGGCGCTGCTGGCAAAGTACCATGCCTCGCAGGCACAACGCGCAGCAACAGAACCAACCGGCAGCACTTTCACCGGAACGTCATCAACCACGAATCGCTAGCATAGTGATGCAACCAAAAGGGGGCGGCAGCTCTTGCTGCCGCCCCCTTTCTTTCCTTGATTCGATCTGCTGCGCCGTGAAGGGTAGACAAGCCGGTTACCGTAAGCTGAGTAGCGATCACAGCTTCTGCAGTCAGGCTTTAAAGCAGAACCCCTTCATGCAGGGAGCACCCCAGAAACCACGAGATGATCTACCGGGCGGACCAGCGCCCAGATGAGGCCATAGAGGCAATGACAGGAGCCTGCCACCTGCAATCCCTCATAGGGAGAAATCGGCTAGGCATTCGTGAAAAATCGTGAAAGACTTTGCAATCACCTGTAATCGCGGACCATAACGGCTGGATCGATGAATTTACCTTCGGAAATGCGAGACCACTAAACAAGCTGCGTCCGATTTTCAATCGGCAAAGAGGAGTGGCGTAGGGAAGGTCAGGACGACCGATGTCCCTATTCCCAACTGGCTCATTACGGAGATGCTGCATCCGTACAGCTCCACCAGACGTTTGGCAATCGGTAGACCGAGGCCAACCCCTTCATGCATCGACGTTCGGGCCTCATTTACTCGAAAGAAACGGTCAAAGATATGACCCAGATGTTCTTCCGCTATACCTACCCCTGTATCGGTTATCCGCAAATGCAGGGAGTTGTTCCTTTCGTAATCGACGTAGATTCTGCCTCCGTCCGGCGTGTACTTGATTGAGTTATCCAAGATGACTGTAAGAACGCGACGCAGATGACTATCATTCATTCGAAGCAGTAAGGGACCTTCTGGAGGGCTAGCCACCGTAAGTTCTTGCCGGAGCCTCCCCAGGGAAGGCGCGAAGTGGAGCGCAAGGTCGGCCAGGATGGCACAGACATTCACGGGACCAGCTTGCGTAGGCACTTCTTCAGCATCCAAGCGTGCCAGTAGAAGCAGACCTTCGAGCATCTCTGTGGCCATCGCGGTCTCGTCGCGAATTGCGCCGAATGCCTCGCGCGAATCGTCGTCCAGTGTGGGATTTGTCAATTGCACTTCTGCCGTGGTTCGGATGAGAGCGATCGGGCTGCGTAGCTCATGCGATGCGTCCGCAGTAAATTGCATTACGCGGATCATGGCGCTCTCAATGCGCGAGAGCAGGTTGTTCCATTCCACAGCAAGCCGGCGAAGCTGGTCATCGGTCGTAGATACAGTTAGGCGGCGGCTCAGGTCGTGCGCGGTGATGTTGCGTGCCTCCGCAATTACCACGTCAACAGGCGCAAGCGCACGACGGCTGAGCATATAGCCCCCCAGGCCAGAAACGAACAGTAGAATGGGGATCATGCGATACAAGCCGGACGTGAAGTTGCCCAGCAGGATGCGATCCTCGCTGAGCGGACTAGGGACGAGCAAGTATGCCGGCTGATTTAGATACGTTACCGGATGGCAGAGCTCGCGGAAACGCTCCCGTGCGACGATCTGATCACGGTAAAGTGTGGTGGAGCAGGGAACCGGTGCTACGCTCATGCCGTGCAAGCGATCGACTGGAAAAAGGAGCCGTCCGTCGGCTCCCACGATCTCAATCCACTCACCTTCCGGTAGAACGCCGGCGACTTCTTTCAGCCGCTGATTCAGGATTTGCCGATCGTCAGCCCCGGAGTTCAACACCTCTTCCATGCGTGCGGTCCGCATCTGCAGGGTGCGGTCTTTCCACGAGATCATAGAATTCGCCAGTACAAACCACATCACGATGCCGAATACCGCCAAGCCGATGGCAGACACGCCAGCGTACCAGGCGCTTAAACGAACACTGATGGAAAGCCGCTTGATCATTGGCTTGGCGGCTTCAGTACGTAGCCCACACCACGAACAGTGTGTAGCACATCCGGTCTTTCCGGGGAGTGCAGCTTCAAGCGGAGCGCGCGAATGAAAACGTACAGCGTACTCTCCTGAAACGGAGCCTGCGTACCCCATCCGATTTCGGCCAGATCTTCTTTCCGCACCACCTTTCCGGCGCGCTGCATCAACGCTTCCAGAAGCGTAAATTCCATTGGAGTCAGGCTGATGCTGCTGCCGCCGCACTCCACCTCATGCGTGTCGGAGCGCAGCACCAGGTTTCCCGCGCGAAGCGGTCCCAGCACCAACTCCGACGGACGCCGGATCAGGGCGCGCAATCTCGCCAAGAGGACGGCCAGATCGAACGGCTTGGTCAGATAATCGTCCGCGCCCAGGTCGAGACCATGCACGATGTCCTGACTGGAGTCCTTGGCTGTCAGCAGGATCGTCGGCACCTTTACGTCCATGCTGCGCATTTGCGCCAGCACCTCGAAGCCGGAAAGTTTTGGCATCATGACATCCATCACGACCGCATCCAACCGGTGCTGTTGCACGCTGGCCAGCGCAGCCTCTCCATCATGAACCACATGCACCAGATAACCTTCACGCTGGACAGCTCGCTGCAACAGCATGGCCATCCTCACCTTGTCTTCGGCGATGAGAACTCTCATTTGACCAGTCTCAGCGGTCTTCGTGAATTTCAGGTTACGCGCCACGATCTTCAAATTGTTTTTAGAGAGACTCCTTAGGATTCGGATCATCGTGAACAAGGCCGCAGGATAGACACGCATCGCAGGCGATTGGCTGCGAGCAGGAGCAGGCCTGTTGCACTTCGCGAAGGAGTTTCCAATGATTCGGTCGAAACATGTGTTGATACTGCTCTGTTCAACGCTGGCGCTGGCAGGACTGGCACTTGCCCAGATCGATCGCGCAAATCTGAAAGGCACGGTAACCGACCCGGCCGGCGCTCTGTTGCCCGGAGCGACGGTTACCGTGCAGTTTCCGGCGACCGGCTTCCGGCAAACGGTCGCTTCGACGAGCGCCGGCGATTACGCTTTCACTGGCCTTCCGCTGGGCACCTGCAACCTTACGGTAACGGCCCCCGGGTTCGCGCCCAAAGAGTTGACCGGCATCGTGCTGGAGGTAGGCGAGGTCCGCACCTCGGACGTGCAGCTCTCGGTGCAAAGCTCCGCTGAAACCGTGTCCGTAAATGCATCCTCGGCTGCCCTGGACAAAGACGATGCGGCAATCGGTGGCGTCATTTCGCAGCAGCAGGTTGAAAACCTGCCGATCAATGGACGCAATTGGGCCGCGCTCGAGCTGCTCATCCCCGGTGCGATCAACAGCGGCAGCGGCAATCAGCTCACTATCCGCTTCGCGGGCCGGGGCATCGACGATAACAAGGTCACCTTCGATGGTGTAGACGCTTCCGGCATCCTGCGTCAGTCGCAGAAGCTCGACCTTCGCGTACAGCTCTCGTCTGAGTCGATTGCCGAATTCCGCGCGCAGTCCGCCGTGTACCCCGCACAATTTGGCGGCACCACCGGCGGTCAGGTCGACGTCGTCTCGAAGACCGGAACCAACCGCTTTCACGGCAGCCTCTATGAATTCTTTCGCAATGACGCGCTCAATGCCCGTGCGCTGTTTTCGACCAGCCAGCTGCCGTTGCGCCTTAACCAGTTCGGTGCCAGCCTCGGCGGCCCCATTGTGAAGGATCACACCTTTTTTTTCATCAACTACGAAGGGCTGCGCCAATCGCTCTCTCAGCCGCTGATCGGCTTTGTGCCCAGCCCCGCGTACCTTGCCGCCACAAAGGCCAAATCTCCCGCCGTTGCGAGTCTTCTGGCCTACTTTCCCAGCGGTCAGACGGCCACCGCGAACGCCAGCGTCAACCAGTTCAACGGCTCCGGCCGGCAGACCCAGGACGAAGATTTCGGCCTCGTCCGCATCGATCAGACGTTCAGCTCCCGCACCTCTGCATACTTCCGTTACAACCTCGACCAGGCCAGCCTTTCCGTGCCCAACGGTGATGCTACCGGCTACATCGGCGATACGCTTGCATCTCAGCAGGATCCCAAGAACGCCGTGCTTTCGGTACTCCACACCTTCCGTCCCAACCTGTTGAACGACCTACAGCTTGCCGTCAATCGCACACCCTTCTACGCACAGAACATCAGCCTGGCGCCCGTACAGATTGCCGTCGCCGGCTTCTCCACTCTGCATGACACACTGCAGCAGGTTCAGGGCTCTACAGCCTACTCCCTCGTCGACACGGTGAACCTGACTTTTGGGCGCCACACCATCACCACCGGCGGGGGCTTCCGGCGCGTGCAGCTCAATCTGTTCAGCTCACAGGAGACGCAATACGCCGCGACCAGCACGGCGAACTTCCAAAACAACACCTTCAGCGGGGCCACGTTTCTCGCCCGCACTCCCTATGAGGACGCCCGCAAAACCGAATTCGATCTCTTTTTCCAGGACCAGTACAAGTTCACTCGCAGCCTTCTCCTGTCGCTCGGCCTGCGCTACGATGCTTTCGGTGCGTTTGGCGGGGTCAACGGTCACGACCTTCCCTTCGACCCCATCCACTGCCCGGGCGGCTACTGCCCCCCCGGCAGTAACTTTTATTTTCCCGATTACACGAACGCGCAGCCCCGCGTAGCCGTTACCTGGTCTCCGGTGTCTCTGCAGGACCAAACTGTTCTGCGTGCCGGTTACGGTCTTTACGCCGGAGAATCACAGCTGGGCGATTTGATCGCTCCGCTGAGCAATCTGGGACAGCGTCTTTCGTTCACCGCAGCTCAGTTGGGAACGCCCAGCTACCCCGTTTCACCCGCCCTAACCTCCGCTGCACTGATGTCGAACGCGCCGCGCGGCCTTGACCGAAACCGGGTCAGCGAACAGGTCCACGAATGGTCGATCTCGGTTGAGCAGAAGTTTCCGTTCCAGCTTCTCAGCAGTATCGGCTATGTCGGCAGCCACGGTGCGCACCTGCCTCTGCACACTGTGGTCAACACGCTCAATCCTGTCACCCGCGTCGCTCCCCTTCCGGCATTCGGCTTGGTGGACTACAAAACCAGCAGCAGCAACAGCCACTACAACGGTCTGATTCTGTCTCTTAGCCGTCCGTTCTCCTCAGGCTTCATTCTCGGCACCACTTACGTTTGGTCTCATTCCATCGACGACGGCACCAACGTAGGCAACAACGCCGGCGGCGAGACCGATTACCCCCAGAACGTCGCTTGTCTGCGCTGCGAACGCGCCAACAGCGACCAGGATATCCGCCACTCGTTTACCGCCAACGCTGTATACGAGCTGCCAATCGGTGCGGGTAAGGCCTATCTCAACCACGGGGTGGCCGGTCATCTGCTGGGCAACTTTCAATTCAGTTCGATCGCCGTCGCGCGTACCGGCCTACCGGTCAACGTGACGGTAGCCCGCACTGCGGCCAGTTTGCCGGATGGGAATACGATGTCTCCGCAGCGCCCCAACCTCGTTCCTGGCGTATCGCTGATTCCGGCGGGCGGCCGCACCCCACAAAATTACATCAACAATGCAGCCTTCGCCCTTCCCGCCTCCGGCACCTTCGGCAACGCTCCACGCAACCTGCTCCGCGCTCCCGGCACCTGGCAAATCGATGCCTCTCTGCAGAAGGGCTTGTTCACCACGGAACGCTTCAATCTTGCCTTCCGCGCGGATGTTTTCAATATGTTCAACCGCGCCCAGTACGGCGCTCCATCCGGCGTGTTCAATACCGCCAGCTTCGGCCAGGTCACGACGCAGATCAATGCTGGACCCACCGGAACGGCCACGCAGCGGGTCAGTCAGCTCAGCCTTCGCGCAATCTTCTGAACCTGAACACTGCAGCACAACGACTTAGGAGCTATAAAGATCATGCCGCAGCTCACCCGCCGCACCTTCACCCAGCTTGCCGCCGCTTCTACTCTTGCCGTACGTTTGCCGGCCAGCGCCGAGCTATCGCGCGTCCTGCTTCCGGTCAACGTCTGCGGCAACTTCGGTTATATCGATACCAAAGGCGCGCTTGTGGTTCGGGCGCGTTACAGCGCCGCGCTTGCCTTCGCTACGGACTGGGCGGCGGTCCGCCGTGGTGACAAGTGGGGATACATCGGCCGCAGCGGCAACGAGACGCTTTCTCCCCGGTACGATGAAGCCCGCAACTTCCGCTGGAATTGCAGCCCTGTCCGCATGACAGACAAGTGGCACTTCATTCGACCCGACGGGTCGGACGCTTTTCCTCGGCGCTTCGATATCGCGCGCAGCTTTCAAAATGCCCGCGCCCGAGTCTCGCTCAATGGCAAATGGGGCTACATCGACCCGTCCGGCGAACTCGTGATCGAACCCAAGTACGATACCGTTCACGGCTACAGCGAAGACATCGCGCCCGTTCAGCTTGATGGAAAGTGGGGCTTTATCGATAAGGCCGGAGTTACCGTCCTGCCGTTCCAGTACGACACCGTCACGAGCTTTAACGCCGGGGTCTGCGCCATCGTTATGGATGGCAAATGGGGATTTATCCACCGCGATGGCTCCATCGCCTTACCCGCTCTTTGGGAAAAGACCGGTGAGTTTGCCGAAGGCCTTTGCCCGGTCAAGAAGAACGGCAAATGGGGCCTGATCGACCTCACCGGAAAGCTCATCCTGCAGCCCACCTATGACGAAATGGATTCCTTCGACAACGGCCACATCATGGTTTCCCTTAACGGTCAACTGATGTATTTAGATAAATTTCTTCAACCCATCTGGAAAGAAGACATGATGTGCCCGGCCGGCACTTCCTACAGGATGTACAAGGCTCCCGCGTAGTTCCGATCTCCTGAAACCACCAGTACGTTCAGACGTTCAGGTGTGCAGGTAACTTTGCCCTCAGATTCGTGTCCCTTAACCGACCGGCTCGGAATCGCCGTGGCGGTGGACTCTTTTAAAGAGTCGTTTGCTTTCTTTCTATGCCCCGGTTTGCATTTGCAATCCACCCATCAGCCTGCGGTAGCCCGGTTGCCGCGTGTCCATGGATGCTCGAACCCACATCGCCGCGCACGCGTTGGTAAAACTGCAATCTAGCTGCAATCCGCTGTACATATTAGCAGCCTAGTTTGAAAGTGTTCCTGCCTTCCTCAATGCCGCAAACGCGTGTATGTGCGTGCGGCTATGTACCTGTACGTTTCCGCCGGAGTGATTCATGAAGCGTCTTCTGCTGTTTCTTCTGCTGAGCTTGTCCTTCTTCTCTCTTTCCTTGTCAGCCCAGTTCGAAACAGCCTCTGTTCTTGGGTATGTCCGCGACAGCTCCGGCGCCCTTGTTCCGGGTACAGCCGTAACGCTCATCAACCAGGGCACGCATACACAGGTCCAGGTGCACGCCGGCACGGACGGCGCCTTTGAATTTACAGACGTAAAGATCGGGCAATATCGTGTGACAGCACAGGCGGCCGGCTTCGATCTCAGTACCACCGAGCCGTTCACGGTACAGGTGAATGCACATCAGCGCGTGAACCTGACACTGCGTGCCGGAACCGCGGAAACCGTTACGGTGACGGGCGCCGCAGCGTTGCTCGACACCGACGACAGCGAAAAGGGACAGGTGATCGGAACGCGAGAGGTGGAGAACCTTCCGTTGAACGGCCGCGAATACGCGGATCTTGCCGCGCTTGTGCCCGGTGTGCGCCGGAACGTTCTCGAAAACAGCACCGACTCAAGCCGGGATGCCTCGTTCGACGTCAACGGGCAGCGCAGTGAGTTCAACAATTTCCTGCTCGACGGACTCGATAACAATGCGTACGGCACCTCGAATCAGGGTTTCTCAAATCAGGCGATTCCGCCCTCGCCGGATGCGATCTCCGAGTTTCGCGTGGAGACGGACAACTATTCGGCCGAGTACGGACGTTCGCCTGGCGCCGTCATCAACGTAAGTATCCGCAGTGGCACAAACCAATTTCACGGCAAGGCTTATGATTACCTGCGCAACACGATCTTCAATGCAGTCGGCCCGTTTGCGGCGCCGTCCAATCCCATCACAAAGGCTCCCCAGAAGCCAACGTTGATCCGTAATCAGTTCGGCGGCACCTTCGGCGGTCCTCTGCGGAAAGACAAGCTGTTCTTCTTCACGGACTACGAGGGCTATCGGCAGGTGGTGCATGCCGTGAATCTGGCTACTATTCCCACCGCCAACCAGAACGGCACCAGTGCGCTGGCCCTTGCCAACGGCGGCTACACCTTCTTCACCGCGGCCAGCGGGGCGGAGAGCACCACGCCTGTGCCGCTGCGTAACCCGCTCACGGGACAAACATATCCCAACGGTGTGATCCCGTTTGCCGACCCCTCCGTCTCTGCCTTTGCGAAGGGTGTTCTGGCGGCGTTGCCGGCGGCAAACGTGCCGGGGAATCCGTTCGCGAATAACTATGCCTCGCTTCCGCCCGACATCATTCAGGATGACAAGGGTGACGTGCGGGTGGATGCGACTTTCGGCCCTCGCTACACCGCCTTTGTACGCTATAGCGAACATCAGGGCGCAATCGCGTCCCCGCCGGCGATTCAGGGTCCGGCGGGTGGAAACAGCAACGGGAACGTTTATATCTTCAATCAGCAGGTCGCGGGCGGCGTGACGCACATCTTCAGCCAGAGTTCCATCCTCGATGCGCGCTTCGGCTTTACACGCACCGACGGCGGCAAGGGACCGTACGGTGCTGGGATGCCGAGCCTGATGGGCGGCATCACGGGACTGCCCACCTCTCCGACCGTGGTGCGCAGCCTCAACGTGCAAAGCGTCAACAACTTCTCGCAATTCGGCAATCAAGGCAGCAATCCGCAGTTTCAGAACCCATACATCTTCAACCCCAAGGTGAACTACACGCTGCTGCGCGGGCGCAGTTCCTACAAGATGGGCTATGAATATCAGGCCATCTTCACCACGATCGACGACTTCAATCCCGTTTATGGACAGGATACCTACAACGGCGGATTCAGCTACACCGGCGTGTCGGTCAGTACGCTGAGCGCCGCCGACACGGGCACAAAGGAGGCGGTCTCCCTGGCTGATTTTTTGTTCGGCGCACGGGATACCTACCAGCTGAATAACTTCCAGATCGTGCACCTCAATCAGCGCATGCACTTCTTTTACCTGCAGGATGACATCCGGGTGAACTCGAAGCTGACCGTCAATGCCGGGCTGCGCTACGAGTTGGTCACACCGCAGTGGGAGTCGAGTAACCTGCTCGCCAACTACAACCCGGCCACACAGTCGCTGATAACTGCCAGCCCGGGATCCCTGTACAACCGTGCCCTGGTGAACATGCCCAAGCTGGACTTCGCTCCCCGAATTGGATTCGCCTATTCGGTCGACAGCAAGACGGTGATCCGCGCAGCCTATGGACTGGGTTATGCCCAATTCAACCGTGAAGGCGGCGAGAATCTGCTGGTGTATAACCTGCCCAATATCGTGAATACCAGCGTCGTTCAGGCTCCGCAGTATGCCGTGGCCGGTATTCTAGGCAAACAGGCCGCATTGGCTGCCTGCAATACCACGCAGGTGGCCGCGGCGTTCAACCCCGCGAATCCAACCCCTTGCTTCCGTATCACCTCACAGGGGTATCCCACGAACTTTACCAGCCCTTCCGTCGTCACTTCCGCCAGCAATGCGAGCACGCAAGCGCGCTACATCCCCAAAGATCTGCCGACCGGGTATGTGCAGAGCTATCACGTCACCGTGCAACGCCAGATCGGCGCGAGCAACAGCTTAGAGGTGTCCTATGTGGGCGAGCATGGCGTGAAGCTGCAGGTGCTGGGCGATCTGAATCAGGCCGCTCCCAACGCGGTGACCGCGACCTGCAATCCAACCGTGACCACGGGCTGCCTTTCTCTCGCGCAGCGCCGCCCCATTCCATCGTTCACCACCATTGAGGAGACGCTGCCCTCCGGCTTTCTCGCTTATAACGCCCTGCAGACCAAGTTCGAACATCGCAGTGGCTACGGGCTGTATCTTCTGAATTCGTTTACCTACTCCCGCGCCGAGGACAACGCCGGCGGCCACCTGGATGCCAATGACGGTGACAACTCGCGCATCAACCTCGCCAATCCGCAGGGAGAGCGTGGCCCCTCCGGTTACAACCAGCCGCTGAACGATACCCTTTCGCTGGTCTATGACCTGCCCTACGGCAAGGGTCGCATGTTCGGCAACGGCGCGCCCGGGCTGCTGCAGCAGACGCTGGGCGGATGGCAGGTCGACGCGATCAATGATGCCAACAGCGGCTTACCGGTCAACATCATTTACTCGCCGAACAGCTTTCAGTCCGTCAGCACGATTCTGAATCAGCGGCCGAACCAGAGTGGAAGCCCTGTGATCCCGAAAGGCCAGAGAATCAAGTTCGGCGGGAACCAGGATCTGCTGGCGATGACGAACCCGCTCATCACGCCGGGCGCGGCTTCGCCGGTCTCGTTGCCCGATGTGAACCACCCTTACGGAAACGCGGGACGGAACTCGGTGCGCTTCGATCCGTTTTATGAATTCGATATGGGGCTGCACAAGAATTTCCTGTTGCCCCGCGAGGGAACCTCCTTCGACTTCCGCTTTGAAGCCTTCAACCTCTTCAATACGACCAACTATGCGTTTCCGCAGAGCACCTACGGATCGAGCACCTTTGGCGTCGTCGCAGCCGCCAGCACTTTTCCTGCCCGCGTTCTTCAGTTCGCGGGCAAGATCCTCTTCTAAGCCGGGCACTTTGCGATGGAGCGGATCCCTATCCCGTTTCTGGAGGGCGTTTGCTTCCGCTCAGCTCGCCACAGTTCTCCACGCCGCCTCCGAAGCGAGAGGCGGCAGCCGCCCTGAAAAAGGATGACCATGCCGATCTCCCTTCGCCGTATCTGTTCTCTGCTTGTGCTCACGTCGGCGGCTGCCGCCACTCACGCGCAGACCGCCGCGCCCGCTCCGGTGAAGCTCAATCAGATTCAAGTCATCGGAACGCATAACAGCTATCATGCCGGGCTTCCTCCCAGTGAGTCGAAGTGGCTTCAACAGCAAAATCCGCAGGCGTTTGCAGGTCTGGACTACCGGCATCCGCCGCTGCCGCAGCAGTTCGACAGCGGGGTGCGGCAGATCGAGCTGGATGTCTATGCGGATACGGAGGGCGGGCGCTACGCACATCCCAGGGCGGCCGCGATGGTGGCGGCCGCCGGCCTGCCCGCGGATGATCCTGATTCTGATCCAAACGGTCTGATGATGAAGCCCGGCTTCAAGGTGATGCACGTGCAGGATATCGATCAGCGGAGCAACTGCCAGCCCTTCACGGAGTGCCTGCGGGAGGTGCGCACCTGGTCGAAGACACATCCCGGACATGTGCCGATTTTTATTCTGGTCGAAACCAAGCAGGGTTCGCCGAAAAATATCAAGCTCACCGAGCCTGAGCCCTTCACGCCGGCCGTCTTCGACGCCCTGGACGCGGAGATTCGCTCCGTCTTTCCACCCACGGAGCTGATCACGCCGGACGACGTACGCGGAGGTTACGAGACGCTGAACGCAGCCGTTCTCGCCGGCAACTGGCCCACGCTCGACAGCGCGCGCGGCAAGGTGATGTTTCTTATGGATCAGCGGCCGGTGACCCCTGTCTATTTGCAAGGGCATCCCTCGCTGCGGGGCCGAGTGATTTTCACGAACTCCGTTCCCGGTCAACCCGATGCGGCGTTCCTCGAACGCAATGAGGGGGCCGCCGCGGAGATCACAGCGCTGGTCCGCCAGGGTTACCTGATCCGGGCGCGCACGGATGCCGACACCAAGCAGGCCCGCACCAATGACACGGCGATGCGCGATGCGATGATGAGCAGCGGGGCCCAGATCCTCAGCACGGATTACCCCGGAAACGAACCTGCGCGCTGGCCCGGCGGCTTCTCCGTCTCTTTCCCGGGCAAGATACCGGCTCGGTGCAATCCCGTAAACGCCTCCATCTCCTGCCCCGCGCAGCTCGCCGACGATCAGCGCGGGAACGGAGGCCAGTAAGTCATGGGCGACCGCAGACGCATGAATACTATGCTAGTAGATCAACTTCAAAGCGAACTGCACTACCCGCGGGGTAAAAGTGCTGGAGATGATGCCGCCAGAGGTGGGGCCGGCGCCCTGTGTGCCTGTTGGACTGCTGGGCAGGTAAAGGTTGGTGTGATTGAAGATGTTGTAGAGCTCGGAGCGGAACTCAACCTTCAGGCTCTCAATGGGCGTCGAAAAGCGCTTGTTGATGTCGAGGTCCAGCTCATTGAGTTCCGGGGTGCGGCCGGGATTGCGCCCCAGGTTCCCGAACGGTGACTGGAGAACCCCGGCGGCGTTGCGAATGCTCGGCAGCGAAAGCGCGGCGTAGTTAATGTACTGGTAGTAGCCAGTATTGGCCTGCTGAATGCTGCGGCCAAGAGTGAGCGGCACACCGGGCACTCGGTTAGGACGGTATAGGTTGACGCCCCGGTAGTTGGCGGTGATCTGCGTGGAAGCCAGCTGCGCGGAATTGGGTGTATAGGAGATGTCGAACGGGGTGCCTGCCTGGGCAGTGTTGATCGCGCTGACCTGCCATCCCCCGGCGGCGGCGTCGAGCACGCGATTCAACTCATGGCCAAAGCGACGGCCACGACCAAAGGGCAAGTCGTAAACAACGCTGGTGACATTCGCCACGGGCAGGTTGTAATCCGACTGGGCGTATTCGGCGCGAAGATTGTTGGCGTCCTGCGGCGAAGGCGTGTTGCCTTCGAGCGATGAACTGGCGTTGTCCAGCGAGTGTTCCCATGTGAAGCTGTTTAACAGCGTGAGCCCGGCGACCATCCGCTGCTCATAGCGTATCTGCAGCGAATTGTAATTGGAGTAGGCCTCATCGAGCGCCTCGGTGATGTCAGAGGGCCAGGCAGCAAAAGGGCGCGCATAGCCGCCCGTGGCTGTGACATTGCGCTGATTGCCGTTGAGGAACTGCAGCAGCTTCAGGCCATGGTTGCCGACATACGCGATGTCGAAGAGACCGTTCTTGAAGATCTGCCGCTGCACGGCGAGGTAGTAGCTTTCGACGTAGCTGTCGCGGCTGTGGCGGGGCACCCATGTAATGTTGTCCGTGGCGGGGTTGAAGCTGGTGGCAAGCGCCGCGGGGAAGCCCTGGTCGATGCTGACATAGCAGGTTTCCATGGTGGAGTTGATCGGGATGATCTGTGCCGGCACAGGCGAGGCGCAATGGTCGGTTCTCGTCGGGGTAATCTGTGTCACCGCGGCAAACTGCGCCTGTGGTGCATTGATGGCGAGAATATTGCCCGATCCGGCGCGGTTGTAATGCACATAGCTCGTGCCGAAGCCGCCGCGCAACGAGACCTTGGGCGTAGGAGCATAGGCGAAGCCGGCGCGCGGCGCGAAGTCATTCAGGTCGGGATCTACAAGCGAACGGCCGTACACGCCGGAGCCGCTCGTGGGCGTTATCCCGTTGCCCGATACAGCGCCGGGCGAAAGCGTCAGCACGGTCTGGGTGGTGGGATCAAAGTTGGAGATGTAGTTGTTTTCTTCAGAGTAGGGCGAGCCGTACTCCCAACGCAGGCCAAGACTCAGCGTGAGGTTGGGCGTGACCTTCCAGTCGTCCTGCGCATAGGCACTGTCCAGCGTTTCTCGCACATGGGCCTCAAAGTTGTTGGCCAGCGAGTAGGTGCTGCTGGCGCCGAACAGGAAATCTGCCCAGTAGGCGTCAGCAACCTTCGTGGTTGCGCTGGTGGAGTAACCGCCGCCGAAGGCGAAGGAGCCATAAAGCGGATTATTGTCCAGCACTCCCATCCAGACTTTTTCCCACTCATAGCCGAACTTGAGCGAGTGTCTGCCTTTGACCCATGTGTAATTGATCTTGGGATCGAGCAGCGAGGGGTTCTGAAACTGTGGATTCGTGGTTTGGCGTCCAAAGGCAGTGAAGCCGCCGGAGATGCTGATGGCGGGCAAGCCGCCGGCGAGGCTGGGCGTCGTGGGCAGGCCGGGAATGTTGAACGGCGTGGTGCCGGCACTCAGCGGTGTCTTCCCGGCCTTGGTCCGGGATATGCCGAGCCGGACGTCCAGCACCCGGTTCGCACCGAACGTCCCTGTATAGCCGAGCGCAACCTGCTGATCCAGGATGCGCTGGATGCCGGAGCTTTGCCCTTCGAGCGGGAGCGGGATGGTTTGAAAGTTGGTGCCGGTTTCCTTACGGTCGCTGATGCGCAGGAAGAAGGTCGAACTCGCGTTGGGCGTGTAATCCAGCCGCAGGTCACCCTTGTCATACACATCGCGGAAGGGTACCTGCACGGAGTAATCATTGCTGCTCTGTCCAATGGCGGACGATCCGCTGACGGGCAGGCCGGGAACGCTTTGCTTGAAGGCGTTGACGATCCCCAGCGAAAGCGGATTAAAGGCTGAGGCCGGAATTGGCGTATTGGCCGCGTAGCTCACGCCGGTAAGGGGGTTTGTTACCGGGACAACCAGGATGCCGTTGAGCTCATTTTGGGTGGGCAACGTCAGCACGAATAGCGGCTTCGTAATGGCCCGGAGCCCTTCGTAATCCAGAAAAAAGAAGAGCTTATCGTGAAGGATAGGACCGCCGAAGTTGCCGCCGAACTGGTTGCGGTTGGTGGTGGGCTTGCGGAAAGGGACGACTCCGCCTGTGCCGATCAAGGAAGGTTTGAAGAAGCCGGCGGCGTTCAGGTCCGTGTTGCGGAAAAAGTCATACAGCGTGGCATGAAAGCTGTTGCTGCCGCTCTGCGAGGCCACGTTGATGGTCGCGCCAGAACTGTGCCCATATTCGGCCCCTTCGTTATTGGTCACCACACTAAACTGCGCGACCGAATCGGGCGGCACATCAATGATCTGGTTGTCGAAGCCCTGGTTCGACTCGCCATAAGAGTTGTTGTCCATGCCGTCAAGCAGGAAATTATTGAAGACAGAGCGCTGTCCGTTGACGTTGTACGCTCCCTGCCTGCTGAGAGCATTCAGGTTGCTGGAGGTCGTCGCCGCGGTTGGCGCCTGGCGTACTCCAGTGACGAGTCCCAGCAGATCCTCGTAGTTGCGATTGACCAGGGGCAGCGCCTCTGACTGGTAGTTGGTGATGGTCTGGTCACGCTGCGTTTGCTCCGTTTCTATCTGCAGGGCCACATCGCTAACCTCGACCGAAACCTCAGCGGTACCAACGGGCAAGATTAGGTCGATGCGCTGCCGGTTGCCGACAGATACGGTGATATTTCGGGCGACGGCGCTGGAAAATCCGGGCGCGGTTGCCGAAACCGTATAGATGCCTACACGCAGCTGCGGCACGTCGTACTCTCCGGTATCGCCAGCCGGAGCCGTGGTGACGACGCCGGTCGCTGTGTTGGTGACTCTCACCATGGCGTGTGCAATGGGCGCGCCACTCGCGTCCTTGATTGTGCCCAGCACACTGCCGTTCTCATACTGCGCGCGCATCGTGGGCGAGAACAGCGTCGCGCACATCACTAAAACCGCCGGTGCGGTATGGACGGACGGCCAGAATCTCTTATGCATGTCCGCAAAGTACATCGCGAACGTTTGCTCGCCGGTGAATCCCGCGTGAACACTGGATTACAGCCTGCGCAAGTTCCTCGGCTTCAGCTTCAATACTGCACGAGCACCAAAGCGGCGTATCTCTGCCAAGGTCATCGCGCGGTTCAAGCGGAAGATTCGGGAGCTTACGGGCCGAACAGGGGGTGTCAGTATCGAGCAAATGGCGAAGGAGTTAGTCAGCTACTTACGTGGCTCGATGACTCTGGCTCTCGAAGGAGCGGTCCCGAACTTCGCCGAGCCGGTAGCGAGCGAGTTCTGACGCGGATAGGAGCCGAGCTTACGCAGGATCAGCGAAGCGGTCACAGTGCCTTGTTGGATGGATTCGGCCAGCCGCGGCACCTCGGCGAGCTGCTGCTGGATGAGCCGTGTGTTGATTCCAGCCAAGGCCAGACCGCCGAGCGCGTGTTGGTGCATGTGGACACCGAGCTGGGCGCAAAAAACCTACTCAACAACCGCATGGCCTATGTCGCCGTCTCGCGCGGGGCCCACGACGCGCAGCTCTTCACCGACGACCGCGAAAAGCTGCCCAAGGCGCTAGGCCATGAAGTCTCGCGCGAGAGCGCCCATACGCCGCAGCTCAAACAATTCAATCAGGAGCAGGCGATCCAGCCGCCGCAGCAGGAGATCGCGCCCAAGATCGAGCACCGCTACGGGCTGGGACTCAGCTTGTGATTACAGAAGCGGTCGTGGGATGGAGTGTCAGCCTACTCCCGGTGCAGAGCACCGCGTCTTTCTCTCGGTCGCCACGGCTCTCGATGGAGGGCAATAAGCCGCTCATGGACTCCGCCTTATTTGGCACTAGGCTGGGCTACTTGCAACCGGTCAGGGCTGGGGTATCGCCTGAGAGGGCTATAGTCCACCTTCCAGAAGTCCATCTCGAAAAGCCTGCCATCCTGGTCGAGATTGATGGAGATCACCACCGGGATTCCATCTTCGTCGGTGTAGTTCGCTGTCACCAGCTCACGGCTCATCTTCCTGGGCCGGTCCGATTTATCGGTCAGCCGGATACTTCCCATGCCTCCATCAGTCAGATCGACAGCAAAAAGCTCGTCCTCTTTTGGGGGCTTGGCGCTGCTGGGAACCATCCCCAACAACGCTTCCAACGCCTCGGATTCTTCTTGTCTAAGCGGTCGCATATGGGCCTCAGTGGACCACGATCTTTCCGACGTTGATGGTGCCATCCGTAAGCCGATGAGCATTATACCTCAGCATTTTGCCAGCCACTTCGATGTATCAAGTGTTACTGCCCGCCTGGACGCCACCATTGTTGACGATGTCAGCTTTGATCGCGGCCTGCACGTCTTGCGGATTCAGTCCTTCCTCCACGACATGCCTCAACGCGTGTGCGGCTTGCCGCAGTCTTGCCGAACTGGATCGCGGAAGTGTCCCCCTTCAAGGCCCGTAACTAGCAGGTCACCACCGGCAGCGAGGTTGCGGGCGGCAACAGAGAGAAGCGCGAGAGGATGCCGGCTAGGCCCAGAGCTGCTTCCGCCATAGCAAAGTGCTGCCCGATGCAGACCCGTGGTCCGATGCCGAAAGGGAGATACGTGAAGGGCTTGGGTGCAGGTCGGTTCATCCATCGATCTGGCAGGAATTGATCGGGATCATCATACCATCGAGCGTCACGATGGGTGCGGTGCACACAGATCCAGATATCCGTGCCTTTCGCGACTTTGCCCCCGTTCAGTTCGGTATCCCACGCTGCCCGGCGTCCCATGCTCCACACCGAGGGTACAGGCGCAAAGCCTCTTTGATCACAGCCGTTGTCAAGGGCAGCGCAAGGAGGTCGTTCGCAACGAGCTTTCGCCCGCGCGTAAGACTGGCCACCTCAAGAGCTATGCGGTCCTGTATCTCCGGTGACAGGCCAGAAGGTAGCATGCCCACGTGAGGCTCAGGACAGCCGTTTCCTTCTGGATGGCATTGAGCGCCATTTGCCGCAGGATGGCGAGGTTTTGGGGGCCGTTGCTGAGCCGGGTTCTGTCTTGGTCTTCGCTTACAAGAAAAAGCCGCTCAGCGAAACAGGTGTCGAACCTGCTTCTCTGCGCGGCTTCTCTATTGTGATGGATCATGACTGCCTAGAAGACGTACTTGAGAGCGAACTGCAGGTTGCGCTCGCCTTGCGCGTTGTTGACCAAGCCGAAGGTGGTTCCGATAGCGGAGTTTGGAGCAATTAGAATCGGGTGGTTCAGCGCGTTGATCGCCTCGGCTCGGAATTGCAGGCTCTGGTGCTCCACGATCGCGAAGCTCTTGGAGACGCTGGCATCGACCGCCTGCAGGCCCGGCCCCGTAAAGCTGCCAACCTGGCAGTTGCCGAAGGTTCCGGTCGTTGGTTGGGAGACGGAGTTCGAGCTGAACCACACGTAGCCTGGGCTGCCTGGGATTGTCGAGGGCTTCTTCGGCGTCTCAACGGGGCTTCCGGTGCAATTGGCTCTTGGAAAGCCTGATGTGGTTCCGGAGTTATCGGTGGCCTCGGCGGTCACAGGAAAGCCGCTGTGGAATTGAAAGATCGTATTTACTTGCCAGCCTCCTGCAACAAGGTCTGCTGCTCTGTTTATATGCGAGCCGAAGGTTCTGCCCCGTCCGAAGGGTAAGTCATAGGTAATGAAGCCGTTGAGCGAGTTGGTTACATTCTGGTCGCAACGGCCATAGTCGGCGGACGGGTCATACGTGTTCTGAAAGAAGGCGTGATTGTTGCCTGCCTGCGTCAGCTGCGCATTCGTGTCGCCGTATTGGTAGAAAAAGCCCGATGAATTTCCCATGCACTTCGCATAGGTATAGTTCGCCTGCAATTCAAGCCCGTGGCTAAGGCGCTGCTGAAAGCTCGTCTGTAAAGAATTGTAATTGGAGTATCCGTCAGAGGCAGTCAGGCGAGCCTGCCCGACCTCCGCCTGCAGCGTTGGATTCAGATAAGGGCTCGGATTCACCACGCCGCCTGACTCCAGCACCTTCTGGTTGATGAGCGCGATCGTCATGAGATGGTCCGTTTTCTGGCCCACATACCCAATCTGAAAAGTGGATGTGTTGCCGAACTGGCGTTGAACGGTCAGGTTGTATTGCTGCGAAACCGCGGGACGGATGTCGTTTGGATCGAAGGCGTGAATGCCTGTTCCCGCAAAACATGCCCGCGACTCGGCAAGGGCAGTCGCGATCGTGCAGCCCGAGGTTGGGAAACTGGAAAAGCCCTGGTCCAGCGTGGTCGTTGGCAGTGCCTGCGTCCTCCCGGCGTACGTCACATTCAGCGGAATCGCGAAAGGAGGATTCTGGAACAGCAGGTTGCCGGTTCCGGTGCTCTCCGTGAAGTTTGAGATGCCATAGGCTCCGCGAATCACCATCGACCGCGCGTTCGGAGGTTGATAGGCAAAACCGATGCGCGGCTGGTAGTTTGTGGGTCCGTTGTACTGGTTGTAGAGCGCGTTGGAGTTTCCATTCATGCCCGCGATTTCGACATTTCCCGTATAAAGGCCATAGTTGGTTTCCTGGTCATGAGAATCGCCGCGAGGAGTTACGACTTCATACCGAAGGCCGAGGTTCAACGAGAGATTGGGGCTAACACGCCAGTCATCTTGAGCGAAACCGGAGTATAAACTGTTGCGCAGACTGCGGCCGCTGCCGGAACCAAGACCCACGTTCTCGGGCAGGCCAAGCAGAAAGTCGGCCTCCGCCCAGCCGCTGGGGCTTGTCGCCGGCCCATTTGGCTGAGGAGCCACGACCGACGGGTTTTCCGTAAAGGATCCGTCATAGATAAACTGACCCGCGAGTCCAGAATTTCCGACATAGAGGACATTGGTGCGGTAGTTATAGAATTCGAATCCAAGATTGACCGTATGCTTCCCGCGGATGAGGGTTGCAGTATCTTCGGCCTCGATCACTGTGTCATGGAACTGCGAGATGAGATCGTTGTTGCCAAATTGCGGACCGTAACTGGCGCCCGAAAACGTCTGCAGGGGCAAGAAGGTTTGAGTCGGTGCCGCTCCCGCGACGCCGAACGCCGTAGGCAGGTTTTGGCCGGTCGGATTGGTGTATCCCTCCGTCACAGGGAAGTAACTCACGCCGATGCGGGCGTCGTTCAAAAATGCGGAGCTGAAGGTGCGTGCGTAATCCAGAACACCGTTATAGAGAGGAAATTCATTGTCGGAGTTTCCTACGAGCGGCTGGCTGTTGGTGGTGGGATTGGTAATGTGCTGCTGTGAATAGCGGGCGTAAAAATGATCCTTCTGGCTCGCTGCCCAGTCGATTTTGAGGTCGCCCTGATCGCTATTGGTGTACGAGTGAGTCAGATTGACTTGATTGCTGGTGGTCAGACCGTTGATGGGTTCGGGATAAAGCGGGGAGTTAAGTATCTTTGTGGCGGCCGCGCTGAAAGGAACATTGATTTGATTATTCCGGAACGGTTGCCGGCCGCCCGGGGTCGAAGCTGAGAACGGGTTATAGAGCTGCTGGGCCAGGTTGTTGCAAAGCCCTTGGCCGTTGAAGCCGGCAGAACATATGCTGGCGAAGTTTCCCTGACGCTCCGCCGTGGTGAAGACGGTGTAGTGCACCGAAGTGGCCGGTTGGTCAAACCGTGAGCCCTGATAATCGACAAAGAAGAACAGCTTGTCTTTGAGAATGGGGCCGCCGATCGTGCCGCCAAACTCATTCCAGCGCAGAAGCGGCTTGCGGCCTGTGCCGTCCGTATTATTCACGCCTGGGACATAAGGCTGACCCTTGGTGAGCCCGTTCGCCCATTGGTTCGCGTTCAAGGCGTCGTTGCGAATGAATTCAAACGCATCCCCATGAAACTGGTTCGAGCCGGATTTGATCGTCACGCTGATAATTCCGCCGAGGTAATTTCCGTAGGAGGCGGGCGCATTCTGCGAGATGAGATTGAACTCCTGGATCGCATCGACACTGGGCGCGAACGCCACATCATTGTTGTCGATCTGGTTGTTGTCCATGCCGTCGAGAATGTAGTTGTTCGTCTGCTCGCGATTGCCGTTGATGTACGGCCGGCCGACCTGGAAGCTCGCCTGGGAGCCCGTAAAGGAACCGGGGTTCAGGCTTACCGCGCCCGGCGATAGCAGGGTCAGCTGGTTGTAGTTGCGCGTCGCAAGCGGCAGCGTAACGTTCGCGTGGGCGTCGAGCACCGTGCCCAGAAAGCTCTGGTCCGTTTCGAGCAGCGGCGGCGCGGACGAGACCTCCACGACCTGCGAGGCTTGGCCAACGGTGAGACCGATATCCACCCGGGCCGTCTGGTCCATCGCCAGGTCGAACGCGGGATGCTCGACCGTGCTGAAGCCCGGCGCAGTCACCTTCAGCGTGTACCGGCCGATCGGAAGTGGGGAGAGGTAATACGACCCCGCCGAGTTTGTCGTGGCCGGATAATCAATGCCGCGGGCCACCTCATGAGCGGTAACGGCGGCTCCGGCGATAACGGCGCCGGAAGGGTCATGCACCGTCCCAGTAATTTTGGAGCTCACGTCCTGGGCGCCGGCCAGCGAACAAGCCATAAGACATACGAACATGAGAAACATGAAAAAGCTGCCGAGTAGATTGCGTACTTTCATGAGTGCACCTCAAGGAAATGTGTCCTGCCGGCCCGCTGGATCGACTTCGGGTGCTCCTGTTTGAACCGTGAGAAACCGTCCGGTGTGCGCGATGGCGTGGGTGGGAGTGGCTTTACTGTATAGACAACTGTACTTCTCTGCAACACAAAATTCATCTTGGATGGGCAGCGCCATTCCGTGCCGCGTGCTACTCCGTCGTCACGGCCTTGACCAGGTTGCGAGGCCGGTCCACATCGATGCCGCGACGGACGGCCATCGTGTAGGCCAGCAGCTGCAGCGGCACGACCTCGAGCATCGGCGCAAGGAGATCGCCGGTTGCGGGAATATACATGCAAACATCGCTGTACTGTTCCATCTCCCGATACCCCTCCGTTGCCAGCGCCAGGATGCGGGCGCCCTGTGCCTTCAGCGTCTTCGCGAGCTGCAGCACCCGGTCGTACCGCACCAGGGAGTCCGGATCTTCCGCATCGGCGGTGGCAAGCAGAACGAGAAGGGCATCCTTGCCTACCAGCGCGTTCGGTCCATGCTTGAACTCGCCCGCGGGATAGCCTTCAGCACTCAGGTACGCCGATTCCTTTAGCTTTAGCGCGCCTTCGCGCGCAATCGCGTAGTGAACGCCGCGCCCCAAATACAACAGCGTGGTCGCTCGCTCAAGCTGTGGAACCAGCGCTTCGATCGTGCTCTGCCACCCGGGCAAGGATTTTTCGAGCAGCGCCGGAATCCCCTGCAGCTTGCGTCCGTGCGCCTCCGCGGATTGCAGCGTCATGCGCCCGCGCAGGCGCGCAAAGTAAAGCGCGAGTGAATACAACACAGCCAGCTGGGTGGTAAAGCTCTTGGTGGCTGGGATCGCGACTTCCTTGCCTGCTTTCGTGGGCAGAGAGACACGCGCCTCCGTGGCCATTGCCGATGCGGGATTGTTCGTGATGGCGATCGTGCTAAGCCCGCGCGTATTGGCTTCGCGCAACGCTGCAAGGGTGTCCGCCGTCTCGCCCGACTGGCTGATCACCAGCACCCCGGGGTGGAGCAGCGTGTGCGTCGAGCGATAGGTGTATTCGCTCGCGTATTCCACGTCCACGGGAATTCCCGCGAGATCTTCCAGCATGATCTCTCCCGCCAGCCCTGCATGGCGGCTCGATCCGCTGGCCGCGATGACGAATCGGTCGCTTCTGCCGAACAACTCCGCCAAAGGCTCAAACGCACTTGCCGCCGCCGCGCTGCCCGGCAGATACCGCTCAACGGTGGCGGCGAGAGCCGCAGGCTGTTCGTAAATCTCGCGCAGCATGGCGTGGGGTATGGCGGTGTTCGCCAGCTGCTCGTCGTTTCTAGAGATTGCATGCATGATCCGCTGGGATCTCCCTTCCCGAGTGGCGCGCCGGTGCCCTGAGCGCACTGCATTTCCGCTTGAGTCGGCCTTCACAGGAGAATCAACAGAACCAACTAGACGTCTACCTGTATGGACGACTATACTAATTGGCAGCCTCAAGCAAGTCAACAATAAATCTTGCTTAGGCTTCGGGTATCCCGGATCGAGTGGGATGAGCGCCCTGCGTTTGACGCCCTCTCCGGCGTGGGTACGTATCATTGTGGTGAGGGCTCGACGAGTTCGTGACGTAGTACATGGCACCCAGAGGTCAGAGATGAGTAGCACGATCACGGCGAGCCGGTTATTGAGCTCAGGTCACGCTCTGCGTCATCCGCTTCTGACGATCGAGGATGGAGCCATTCGTGAGATCCGGGGCCTCTCCGACGAAGAGTTTGAACGCATGCCGGTGGCCCATCGTTACCCGGACGCCACGCTTGTGCCCTCCTACCTCGACGTCCACATCCACGGCAGTGCGGGGCATGACGTGATGGAGGCAACCCCGGAGGCGATGCAGGCGATTGGCGTTCACCTGGCCCGGCACGGCGTCGGGGCCTATCTGCCGACGACTGTGACGGCGTCTCGGGACGAGACCTTGCGCGCGCTGGGCGGTCTGGCCCGCGAGATCGCGCGTTCGGAGCAGGGAAGTCTCGTCGGTGCTATCCCACTCGGCATTCACCTGGAAGGCCCATTCCTCTCCCATGCAAAGCGCGGCGTGCATACAGCCGCGTTGCTCCAGCCAGCGTCGATCGAACTCTTCGATCGCCTTTGGCAAGCCGCGGAGGGCAGGATTTTGCTCATGACGATTGCGCCGGAGCTGCCCGGGGCGCTCGAGCTTATCGCGCATGCGTCGGCGCTCGGTGTGCGCTGCAGCCTGGGCCACAGCAACGCTACCCTGCCGGAGGCGCAGGCAGGGCAAGCGGCCGGAGCCGTCTCCGCGACGCACACCTTCAACGCGATGCGAGCCCTGGATCACCGTGAACCAGGGCTTACGGCATTTGTTTTGGACGAAGATTCGCTGTTTGCCGAAATCATTGCGGACGGAATTCATGTCGACCCGATGCTGTTACGCCTCTTCCGCAAGGCAAAAGGCGCGGAGCGCATTCTGCTGGTTACGGACGGGATCAGCGCCACCGGTATGCCCGATGGCAGATACAAACTCGGCGAGATGATGGTAGACGTTGCCGACGGACGCTGCACATCTCATGGCGCGATCGCCGGCAGCGTGCTCACCTTGGATCGCGCCGTCAGGAACTTCATAGAGTTCACGGGCGCCAGCCTGGAGACAGCTGTGGATGCCGCCTCGCGCAACCCTGCAAAGCTCATCGGCCAAGACGCTCGATGGGGCAGTCTTACAACGGGCCGGCCCGCCAACATCGCCGTTTTGTCTTCCGCCGGCGAGGTCGTCGAGAGCTTTCTTAACGGCCGGCCGACGATGGGGCAGGCCTGCGCGAGCGAACGGCGAATCCGCGCCGGCTAACTCAGGCCCTATTTAGGAACGCTGTCTAGACAACGCAGTCCCAAGAGCTTAGAACCGTTAGAGCAGTCGCCCCGGCACAGGCGTGCAGGTGGGCCCAGGAGATATTGTGGCGAAAGGGGAGCTTTCATTTTCACGGTCTGTACACGCCTTGGACAAGAGCGGCTTTGTTCCGCTCTACTTTCAGATCCAGTCTTCTCTGATGGAAAAGATCAAGTCCGGGCAGCTTTCGGTGGGCGACCCTCTCGCGTCGGAAGAGGAGCTTGCTCGAATGCACCAGGTCAGTCGCATGACGGCCCGGCAGGCGCTGCACGGGCTGAAGACCAGCGGCTATGCCGTAAGTGAAAAAGGCCGTGGAACCTTCGTCACCCGGCCAAAGATGGAAAAGAATATTCTGCATCTTCAAGGCTTCACCGAAGATATGAAGCAGCGCGGGATGAAGCCGAGTTCGCGTCTTCTGGAGCAAACCGTCTGCAAGGCGCCCGAGGCAATTGCGAGCAAGCTGCAGCTCACCACAGAAGACTCCATCATGCGCCTGCGCCGGCTTCGCCTGGCCGATGGCATTCCAATGGCGATCGAGGAATCGAACGTCCCGCTCAAGTTTTACCCCGGTGTCGAGCGGATCAGCTTCGAGCAGAACTCACTCTATGCCGTTCTGCGGGAAAGCTATGGCCTGCGCGTCGGCTGGGCCGATGAGGTGATTGAGGCTTTGCCTGCCACCCGCGAAGAATCCGCGCTGCTCACCATCCCGAGGAAAACGAGCGTGCTTTCCATCTCGCGGCTGATCAGGAGCACAAGGGATATACCGGTCGAAGTGGCTTGCTCCCGGTATCGTGGGGACCGCTATCAAGCCTCGATTCGCATTCATGCAAACTCGAGCGAGTAGACCACTATCGTTGCTTGTCCTCTTTCCGGCTGGGACGACACTTCAAAGCCGGGTGGCTGCGACGAATCGCGCTGTGATGGTTTGGGGCCGCGTGATGGCCGAGCCGACCACGACCGCATGTACGCCGAGTCGCAGTGCCCGGCTTACATCCTCAGGATGCGTGACATGCCCTTCGAGAATCACCGGCACTCGTATCCGTGCGACAAGAGCTTCCACGAGTCCCCAATCTACCGAGCGCGTTCCGGCGGTGTCTTCCGTGTAGCCGCAGAGGGTTGTCGCGACAGCATCCGCTCCGGCCGCTTCGGCTGCCACGGCGTCTTCGAACGTCGCGATATCAGCGCACGCCAATCGTCGCAGTTCGCCTTGGATCCTGCGGATCAAGCCTGGCCATGGTTCCGCCGCTCCTAGTCGTCGCCGAGTGCAGTCAAGCGCGATGATCTCTGCCCCGGCTTCGCTCAAGGAAACAGCGGAGACATAGTTTGACGTGATGTAAACCTCACCTCGTTCGTCAACAGTTTTAACGATGCCGATAATGGGAAGGCGGGTCAGGCTGCGAAACGCAGCCACACGCTCCGCGCCCTCGGCCCGTAAGCCTGCCGCACCTCCGAGCAGCGCGGAAGCTGCAAGCCTCCGCAGCGTGTCGAGGTGGTCCAGAGGCTCGCCATGCGAGGCCTGGCACGAGACGATGAGCTTCCCTTGCAGCGACCGCAAGACGTCACTTTGAGACATAGGCCAACCGCTGAGAGGGCAATCGGACATTTCTGTCGGGCAATGGAGTGGTGGTATTCATATCCGGCGCTAATACGCAAAAGGAAAACGAAACTTAAAATATCAGAATAGCGTTGGTAAGCGTGAACAGGAAGTCGAAATGGTCACTCTTGGAGTGCCTGTGCCTGACGCTCGGTTGGTACTCTCGCGTGCTGCAGTGGGGACCCATTCGCCGGAAGAGCGTAGACTATCAGGCGTGAGATGTCTGCCCGCCATTGCGCTGCTGTTCTCCGGTCTTGTGTTTCCGGCGTGTGCGCAGCGTGGGGCTGGGCACGGGTCTGGGAGTGGATTTGGGAGCAGGTCTGGGAGTAGGTCTGGGATTGGCGCCGCGCATGGCGGCTTTTCCGGGCATCCCACCTCCTCCTTCCACGGCGGCTCCGCGGGTTTTGGCCATCCCGGCTTCGCTTCCGCTCCGCGCTCCGGCGGCCGTGCCGGATTCCCGGCAGGATTTGCGGGGGGTCGAATGATCCGGCCGTCGTCCCCCTATGCGAATAGGCTTACCGGTGCTCGGCCAACGTTCTACAGCCGGGGCCTGACCGGGTCGCCGGCGGTGCGGGCGGGTGTAGAACGAGCGGGTGGAGGACGCAACGGCGGGGATGGCTACCGCAGAGACGATGACCGCAGAGACGGTGATCGGCGTGAGGGTTCCCGGCGCTACGGTTATCCAGGCTACGGACTCTTGGGTTTAGGGTATGGCTTCCCGCTCTACAACGACTTGGGCGATCTTCTGGATTCCCCCGAGGCGTTCGGCTACGATCCTGAGACTCCCTACGACGCTTCGCCCGGCTACGGCGAGCAGCCTGGTTACGACAGTGCACCGCCTTCGGCGGACAACTCCGCCCCATACCCCGCGCGAGCGAACGATGACGGAGGGTACGCCGCGCCTGTGCCCTATTATCCCGCGGCGCCGGGAGGCTATTGGGTACAGCTGCCCGCGCCCCCTCCGGAGGAGGATGCGGTCACGATTCTGTTCAAGGATGGGCGGCCTCCGGAGCAGATCCGCAACTACGCCCTGACGCGCACGACGCTTTATGTCACCGGTCAGCGCATTCAGGAGATTCCGATCGATCAAATCGATCTTCCTTCGACCGAGAGGGTCAACGCGCAGGCGGGAGTCCGTTTTCAGCTTCCATAGCCTTCAGCTTTCTTTGACAATCGACAGCCGTGGCGTGGACCGCCGGCAGCGCATCTGAGCACAAATGCGTGTTGTGATCTTCGGCCTGACGGTCTCCTCCTCGTGGGGCAACGGTCACGCCACCCTTTGGCGTTCGCTGATCAGCGCCATGCTGCGCCGCGGCTACGACGTCACTTTTTTCGAAAAAGATGTGCCGTACTACGCAGACACGCGTGATCTCTGGGCGCTGCCCGCGGGAGGGGCGCTGCGCCTGTACCGCGACCTGTGGGAGATTCGCGGCGAGGCGATGGAACTCCTTCGCCATGCGGACCTGGCGGTGGTCACGAGCTACTGCCCGGACGGTCCTGAGGCTGCAAATCTCGTTCTGGAAAACGCAGTGACCGGCGTGCGCGCGTTTTATGACATGGATACCCCCGTGACGCTTGACAGCCTGCGCACCGGCGCGGAGGTGGGCTATCTGCCCGCGGGTGGACTCAGCGGCTTCGACCTTGTGCTCAGCTACACCGGAGGCCGTGCTCTTACGGAACTGCAGACCCGGCTCGGGGCTCGTGCCGTGGCGCCGCTTTATGGGTCGGTGAACCCGGAGGTACATCACCCGGTGCCGCGGGTCGAGGCCTTCCGTGCCGAATTGTCCTACCTGGGAACGTATGCGGAAGACCGGCAAGCCGCGCTGGAGCGGCTGTTCATCCAGCCCGCGCAGCAGCGCGCGGCGAAGCGGTTTCTGATCGGCGGCGCGCAGTACCCGGAGAGCTTTCCATGGACGGAAAACATCTTCTTTACCGGACATCTGGAGCCCGCGCAACACCCTGCGTTTTTCTGCTCGGGCAGAGCGACGTTGAACGTCACACGGCGCGCGATGGCGGAGTATGGCTACTGTCCCTCCGGCCGGCTCTTCGAGGCGGCCGCCTGCGGCGTGCCGCTGCTCACCGATGGCTGGGAGGGAATCGACGAGTTCTTCACCCCGGGCACAGAGATCCTGCGCGTGGACACCGCTGAGGAGGTGCTGCAGACACTCTCGCTCTCGGACATGGAACTTCGCCGCATCGCGGAGGGGGCCCGAACACGGGCGCTCGCGGGGCACACGGCAGACTGCCGCGTGCGGGATCTGGAGAATGCTATGGACGTAGTGCGAAGCCGCGCGACGGGCGTCCCGGCCGCAGTCTAAGATCGAGATGGATCAACAAGCGACAGATACCCAAGGGGAGACGAATCAGGATGTGGGGCATCATTCCAGCCGCGGGCGCAGGCAGCCGCATTCAGCCGTTGGCTTTCTCCAAGGAGCTTCTGCCGGTCGGCAGCAGGGTTGAGGGCGATGACGAACGGCCGCGCGCGGTGAGCGAGTACCTCGTCGAGCGCATGATCCGCGGCGGTGCCGACAAGCTGTGCTTTGTGATCTCGCCCGGCAAGACGGACATCTTGGAGTACTACGGCTCGCGACTGTGGGGCGCGGACATCGCCTATGTGGTGCAGCCGCAGCCCGGCGGCCTGTGCGACGCCATCTTCCGCGCGCTGCCGCTGGTCCACCCCGAGGAAAGCGTGGTTATCGGCCTTCCCGACACGGTCTGGTCGCCCGAGGATGGCCTGAGCAAGCTGCCTGACGACTGTCTGTCGTTTCTCCTCTTTCCCGTGGCCAGGCCGGAGCTCTTTGACGCCGTGGTCACCGGCGACCGGGGCATCGTGCAGGAGATCCAAGTCAAGCGTAAGGGTGCGAGTACGCAGTGGATCTGGGGCGCCATCAAGATGCCCGGCCGCGTTCTGCACGAGCTGTATGCGCTGTGGTGCCGCCCTGAGCGCCGCGATGAATATATCGGTACGCTCGTGAATGCGTGGCTGGCCGAGGGTGGCCATGCCACCGGCGTGCGCGAGGGACAAAGCTACGTCGATGTGGGAACGCTGCATGGGTACCGTGCCGCCGTTCGGCTTCTCGAGCAGGGCACGCTGCCGCCTGTCGAGGATGGGCATGGGAATGAGACAACATCACCGGAGATGACGGGAGAGCATGATCGAAACGCATCCGCTGCACGCTAAAAAGGCCTCGAGCGCCTCGACCGAACTGTCCAACGCTGAGCTGCATAAAGCCGAGTTGCAGGAGCGTATCCGGGAACGTATCCAGGAGCTTGGGCCCTGGTTTCACAATATGCGGCTGCGCGGTGTGCAGACCGCCCCGGAGCACTTTCTTGGTAACTACCCCGAGGTGAAGTTTGAGTCCTTCCGCGATGCCCTTCCGGCGGATCTGACCGGAAAAAGCGTACTCGATATCGGCTGCAACGGCGGTTTTTATTCCTTTGAGATGAAGCGGCGCGGCGCCTCGCGTGTGGTTGGCATCGACACCGACGATCACTACCTGCGCCAGGCTCGTTTTGCCGCGGAGATCATGGGCGTAGACGTGGAGTTCCAAAGGCTGCCGGTCTGGGAGATTGCTCGTCTGGGAGAAAAATTCGATCTGGTAATCTTCATGGGCGTGCTCTATCATCTGCGCCACCCGCTGCTGGCGCTGGACCTCATCCACGAGCACGTGGCCAAGGACCTGCTGCTATTCCAGAGCATGCAGCGCGGCAGCCGCGAGCTTGCCGAGGTCGCCGAGGACTACGACTTCAACGCGCCCGCGCCGTTCGACGAGCCCGGCTATCCCAAGATGCACTTCATCGAACGCCGCTACTCGCATGATGAGACAAACTGGTGGGTGCCGAACCGCGCCTGCACGGAGGCCATGCTGCGCTCCTCCGGCTTCGCAATTGATTCGCAGCCGGAGGATGAGGTTTATGTCTGCCGCTGGCAGCCTGTGGCCGTGCCGCCGGACGGTCCTCATGCGGTGTACCCGGCAAAGCAGGCCGAGACAAGCCCCGTCGCGCCATGAGCCAGACCGCCTCAGAAGGCGACTTCAAGCGTGAGAATGCTGAAAGCCTCATTAGGCAAGCTGAGTTCGCGCTAGCGGAGGAAGACCTCGAGACCGCGCTTCCGCTGCTGCACGAGGCCGAAGCTGCCGGGGCGGAGCCTGACCGCTGCGCCGGCAATCGCTGGCTGGCGCACATGCTGCGTGGAGATCTCCGCGCCGGGTGGCGTGAAAGCGACGCCATCCGGCTGCGGGGCGCGCCCGATCCGCATCGCTTCTGGCTCGGCGAAGAGGTGGAAGGAAAGTGCGTCATCCTGCGCTGCCTGCATGGATTTGGTGATGCTGTGCAGCTGTTTCGTTTCCTTCCCAAACTGCGCGCCCGGGCGTCCCACTTGACCGTAGAGGTGGCCCCGCGGCTGCTGGAGCTTGCACCATACTTCGACGGCATGGGTGAGGTGATCACTTGGGGCGAGCAGGCTCCCGCCGAGCCGCCCGGCTGGGATGTGCAGCTCGAAATCATGGAGCTGCCGTACCTTTTGCGGGTTGGAAGCGGCAATCTTGAACCGACCCACGGCTATCTGCGGCTGCCGCCGACGCTGCTCGCCGCCACTGCGGAAGCAATGGGTCCGAAGCGTAGCCCGCGTGTGGGGGTGGTCTGGGCGTCGGGCATCTGGAACACCTCCCGTTCGATCCCTTGCGACCAGTTGTGCGGCTTAGCCAAAACAGACGGGATCGAGTTCTGGAGCTTGCAGGGCGGAGATGAACGGCTTGCGTGCAGAGCTCTACCCGGTCCACCGTGGCGTGACGTCTACGAGCTCGGTGATGGCATTCTGCCTATGGCAGCAGCTGTGGGGCAGATGGATCTGGTGATCACGGTCGACACCCTGGCAGCCCACCTGGCCGGAGCGCTCGGCGTGCCGTGCTGGCTGCTGCTGCAGCACCGCGCTGACTGGCGCTGGATGTGCCGCCGCGCCGATTCGCCGTGGTATCCATCCTTGCGCCTGATGCGGCAGCCTGCGCCGGGCGATTGGGCCGGCCTGCTCGCGGGGGTGACGGACGAGCTTGCACGGTGGGCCGCCCGAACGCAAACGCCGAACTGCCAGAGCAAATTCCCCATAGGCCATTTGATTTAACGTACAGGGTCCGCTCGGTTGGGGCAGGCGAATCGCCTGACGTATTCTCGGGAGATGCGTCCTACAGGTGTGCGGATCCGGTTGCTTTCCTTTGGTCCCTGGCGGACGCTCTTGCCCGAGGGCGGAGAGCTGCGCGAGCTCTCCGCAAGCAGCTCTGTGGCTGACCTGCTGAACTTGCTGCTGGCAGAGGGACGCTTCCAGGCCGACGCGCTGCATTCGGCGGCGGTGGCCGTGAATCAGGAGTACTCGCCGCTCAACCATGTGCTAGCCGATGGCGATGAGGTAGCCATTCTTCCACCCGTAAGCGGTGGCTCCGCTGCGCTCGTGGCCATCGTTCGTGCGCCCATTGCAACTGAGGCGATCTTGGCAGGGATCAAGGCCGGTGGTGACGGCGCGGTCTGCGTCTTCGATGGCATCGTGCGCAATAATACGCGCGACCGCGAGACGCTGCACCTCGACTACGAGGCTTACGAGGAGATGGCGCTGAAGCAGATGGAAGGCTTGCGTATGGATGCCATCGCGCGATTCGGCGTGCGCGAGGTCGCTATTTTGCACCGGCTGGGCAGGTTGATCGTAGGCGAGACAAGTGTGCTGATCGCCGTCGCTTCCGCCCATCGTGGGGCAGCGTTCGATGCCTGCCGCTGGGTCATCGACACACTGAAGAAGACCGTGCCGATCTGGAAACACGAGCAGTTCGTCGATGGCGCCGTGTGGTCCGATGGCGAACCCTTTCCCGAGGCGATCACGGCAGGAGCACCGCGGTGAAGCTTCGCGCTTCTGGTCCAGTAATTGCGCTGTTCGCTTTGCCTCTGGTCTCCTTCGCCCAGGGAGCGGCTCCTGTCGAACGACGCACCCCGGCGCAGGCGCCCACGGAGACGATTCGCGTGGAGAGCCGTCTGGTGAACGTCGCCTTGAACGTCGTCGATGAGAATGGCGCGCCGGTGGGTGGGCTCACGCAGAATGATTTTCTGCTGACGGAGGATGCTAAGCCGCAGCACATTGCGATCTTTGAGAAGGAGTCTTCTACGCCGCTCAGCATCGTGCTCGCGCTGGATGCCAGCGAGAGCGTACTTAGCGATCGCGGGCTGGAGCGGGAGGCGGCCAAGAGCTTTCTCAAGGGGCTCGTGCGGCAGCAGGATCGCGTGGACCTGATGAGCTTCGCGGACAACGTAGATGAGGTCGTTTCGTTCACCAATGACGTGAAAGCTGTGGATGGCGGCATCGGCCGCATTCAGCGCGGCGATGCAACGGCGCTCTATGACGCGATCTATCTTGCCAGTCAGCGGCTGGCGCAGGCGCCGGGGGTGCAGGGTGAGCGACGGGTCGTGGTTCTGATCACGGATGGCGAGAACACAACGCACCACGGCAGCTACGATGCCGCGCTGGAGCAGGCGCAGCGCGCCGGAGCGATGATTTATTCGCTGATCATCGTGCCTGTGGCGGCGGACGCGGGGCGCAATGAGGGTGGGGAACATGCGCTGATCCAGATGGCGCATGACACCGGCGGCAAGTATTACTACGTCGAGGACAAACATGACCTGGCCCCGGCCTTCGCGCATGTCTCCGAAGACCTGCGAACGCAGTACACGATCGGCTACTATGCCCCGCAGCAGGGAAAGGACCCCTCCGGCTTGCGGCAGATCGGCTTGCAACTGAAAGACCCTGCGCTGCGTGGCCGTTATACCCTCCGCTATCGCACCTCGTACTATGGGCGGCGGCAGACGTCGCCGTAGGGAAAGCTAATTACATGAAGGTGTGCCGCGGCACCAAAAGCAGATCCCTCCGCTTCCACCCCAACGAGCAAAGAACGCTCGCTGGGGACCCCGCTTTCGCTACGGGATGACAAACCAACCGCAAAGGTACAATCGCGGCATGGTGACAAAGAAGCGGCACGGCAAAGGCGGACCGCCGTCGGGCGAGACCGGGCAGGAGGCGCTTTACCTCAAATCGCTAAGCGACCGGCAGGTGCCGGTGGCGATCAAGCTGCGTGACGGCGAGGTCGTCAACGGGTGGATCGAGTACTTCGACGACATGATGCTGCGGCTGACGCGCGAAGGCAAGCCGAACCTGTTTATCTACAAGTCGCAGATTCGTTCCATCACCGAAAGCACGGCGCCGGGCGTACGCCGGGCAGCTTCGCGTGTTGAAAGCACGGCGCCTTAACGCGGCTGCATGGAGGCATTGGAATTGGCAGATTTCCGGCAGTGGGTTGAGGTTGCGGAAGGCATTTCCCGCGAGGCGGGTGCGCTGCTGCGCGAGTTTTACCATCGCGGCGTGCGCACGGAGTACAAGGGTGACGTGGATCTGGTCACCGAGGCCGACCGCGCCAGCGAAAAGTTGATCACGGCGCGGCTCCATGCAGCGTTCCCGGATCACGGCGTGTACGGCGAAGAGGGCACGCGCTCTGCGTTGGAAAGCGAGTACCGCTGGTATGTCGACCCGCTCGATGGCACCACGAACTTTGCGCACGGATTCCCGGCCTTCTGCGTGGTTCTGGGTTGCGAGCACCGGCCTGCGGGCCTCGCAACCGCTGGGGACGGCGAGATGGTTGCCGGCGTAATCTACGATCCGTTGCGGGATGAGCTGTTTTCGGCGGCGCGCGGCGGCGGGGCGAAGCTGAACGGCAAGGCCATTCATGTGTCGCATACAGGCAAGCTGCAGGAGTCGCTGATTGCGACCGGATTTCCGAGCCAGAAGCGGCATCGCAGTCCCAACGTGCACTTCTACCAGGAGTTCACGCTGCGCTCACATGGGGTGCGGCGGGCTGGCTCCGCGGCGCTCGATCTGGCGTATGTCGCCGCGGGACGCCTGGACGGCTATTGGGAGTTCATCTTGAATCCCTGGGACACCAGTGCAGGGTATCTGCTGGTCGAAGAGGCCGGCGGCGCCATCACCCACTTCGATGGCGGCAAATTCACGCTGGACAGCCGTGAGGTCTTTGCCACC
Organism: Granulicella sp.; assembly: GCA_965276885.1. GTDB lineage: Bacteria > Acidobacteriota > Terriglobia > Terriglobales > Acidobacteriaceae > Granulicella. The sequence goes on from OZ255702.1 coordinate 2,689,465, forward strand.
AACGGGCTGATCCACGGTGAGATGCAGGCGCTGTTTGCGGACATGTTCGCCGGGCGCAATCTCGATCCCATTCCGACGCCGCAGGAGTTCGCGGCGCGGCGTGAGGCTGCGGCGGCGAGTCGCTGAGCGCCTGAGGCTTCGCCTGCGCCGGTAGGCTTGCCACGATAGAAAAGCCGCGGGTTTGCCGGGCATTGGACCGCTCGTCATTCCTTGTTAGAATCGTGGCTAGACAGGCTAAAGCCTCAATCGGACGAAGGCCAGCTTCGCTTCAGGAGACACAGAATCATGGCGTATGTGATCGCAGAACCCTGCATCGGCACCAAGGACTCGGCGTGCGTGGATGCGTGCCCGGTGGATTGCATCCACCCCAAAAAGGACGAGACCGGCTACGCTGAGGCCGAGCAGCTGTTTATCGATCCGGTCGAGTGCATCGACTGCGGCGCGTGTGTGCCGGTGTGCCCGGTTTCGGCGATCTATGCCGGCGACGATCTGCCGGATAAGTGGGTAGAGTTCAGCACGAAGAACGCCGCTCATTTCGGGCGGTAAATTCCATTCGGAGATATGCCGATGAACGCGCGGCTTCGGTCGCGCGTTGCTCTTTTAGAGCAAAAAGCGGAACGCAAAGTGCGCAAAGTATGGACGCAAAGAACGCAAAGGGCTTCCGCGACCTCTGCGTCCATACTTTGCGCTCTCTGCGTTCTGATTCTTTGGATGAGACGATAACCCGTGGCGCAAGGCAGGCTCATCCCGCATCATGGCGAGGCGATTGTGCTGCGGACGTGGCCGTTCCATGAGGCCGACCTAGTGGTGAGCCTGTTGACCCGCGAGGGAGGTGTGGTGAAGGGCGTGGCGCGCCATGGGATGCGCAGCCAGCGGCGCTTTGGCGGCGCGCTGGAGCCGGGAACGCACGTTTTGGCCCACTACACCGAGCGGCCGCGCGAGGATCTGGTGCGGCTGGACAGCTTCGAGATTCTTTGGTCGCCGCTTTCCGCGCCGGTGAATGCGTTGCGGCTCGCGGGTATGCAGCTGGTCGTCGAGATCCTGGAGGGGGCGCTGCCCGAACTCGCGCCCGAGGACAACATCTTTCGCTTGGCGCTGGCGACCTTGGGGGCCATGGAAGGCCATCCTGTGTGGCTGCCAGTCACGTACTTCTGCGTCTGGATGAACCGGTTGATGGGCTGGCTGCCGCGGCTGGGGCATTGTGCGGTGTGCGGCTTGGATCTCCGTGGTGCGGAGGTTTACTGGTCGCCCGTGGCGGACGGGGTAACGTGCGCGGATGACCGAAAGGCGCCCGGCGGTTCTCTGGCTCCGGCGTCTGTCGCGGAATCTTACGCCATGACCCATCAATCGCTGGCCCAGATGCTGGCCGAGGGAGCGTGGACGCGCGAACACGCATCTGACTTGCGAGCCTTTGCCTTCGCGGGTCTGGAGCGGCATCTGGAACGGCGGCTGCGCAGCGCGGCTATGTTGGGACGGATGTAAGGTGATGTTGGGACGGATGTAAATTGCCGGGGTGGATGTAAGGTTTGGTGCGGGTGCTTGATTTTTCGATGCTGTTCTGGTCTCGGCAGGTAATACCGAACCCTATGATGGCAAGGGAGTCAGCTCGATGAACGAAACCCCAGGTCTTTCTCGAAATCCGCTTCTGGCTGTGGTGCTCCTGTGCCTGGTGATCGCATCGGGGGTTGGGGGGATGCTGCTGGCCAAGCACTTCCATGGTGCGGATGTGCCGGTGCGGTCCTCGCAGGCCAGGGCTGCGCTGCCGAGGTCTGCCGCTGCGAAACCAACACTCGTGGGAGTGACGCAGCCAACATCGCCGGTAAAGATGCGGGACTTGCGTACCGATGCGAATGCGAGCCGGGGTCCTGCCCCAGGAGGGTTCCCAGCTGAGTCCCCGGCGAAGGGCCCGGCTCCTGCTCCGGCTCCAGGAAGCCCCGGGTACATCACGGAGGATAGGCAGATCGGGCTGGTGCTGCGGCGGTGGCAGACGGCGTTGCTGTCGAACGATGCGGCCCAGGTGGCGCCTTCGTATGCGGCATCTGTGGAGCGGTATTTCCTGCGCACCGATGTGAGCCGGGCCTATGTGCATGACTACATGAGTAAGGAGGAGACGCGGGGAACGACGCTGATGACCTATGACCTCCGGGATATGACAATCGAGCATGTGAATGCCGATGAGGTGGATGTGCGGTTCGTGGCGAACTTCTCGGTGAATGCGCCGAAGGGAATGCGGACGGGGAGTGCGCGGACGCTGCTGAAGCTGCGGCGGGAAGATGGGGATTGGAAGATTTTTTACGAGCGGGATTTTAATTCTTGAGGGGCATCCATGAGGCGATCAACAACAAGCTGGACCATATGGACGCTTGAATGGGGAAGCGAGATGCTGAATGGAGTTCTCCGAGTACAAGGCAAGTGTGCTTAGCGATACTCGGTCCATCCAAGAGTTGATCCGGGACGCGCTGATGGACGACGAAGAATTCAGTCATCGTGCCATCGTAGTGCTGCATTGCAAAGGGTCGAGGGAAGTGCTGGAGGCTGCAGTCCAGCTTTCCAAGAGCAAGCTGAGTAAGGAACGTACCCTAGCAGCGGTAGTGCTTGCCCAGATCGGCGTCCCTGACCGAACGTTCCCCAGAGAAAGTTTCGATGCGTTAGCGGACATGCTTCGAATTGAAGAAGACGAGGATGTTCTCGCAACCATAGCGGCATCATTTAATTTCCTCGACGATCCGGAGAAGGTCGGTCTTCTAGTTCCACTGAGTCACCACCCGAATTCGGATATACGGTATGGCGTTGTCTTGGGGCTTTTAAGGTCGCGGGAGCAAGCAGCCGTCAGGGTGCTCATTATTCTTTCACGGGACGAAGATGACGACGTGCGTGATTGGGCGACCTTTGGCTTGGGCTCGCAGCTTGATCTTGATACTCCTGCAATCCGAGATGCACTATGGGAGAGAATCCGTGATGAAAACGATGACGTCAGGGGAGAAGCGTTGGTGGGGTTGGCGGAACGTAAGGATTTGCGCATCGTTGAGCCGCTCATCGATGAGTTGCAAAGCGGTAGCATTGGCGTCCTCGCACTCGAAGCAGCGCGGGAAATTGCAGACGTAAGACTCGTTCCAGCGTTAAGCGAATTGCAGGAGAGTTGGTCTGAAGACAACGACAGACACTCGCAACTGCTGAGCGAAGCCATCGCTGCTTGTATGCCCGATGTTCGTCCTGTTCAGTAAGCAGTGACGGTTAGAATTGCATTTAGTAGGAAGCGAGTAGCGAATAGATGACGTCTCCCAAACATGAGCAGCCGTTAACGTTTCAGGAGCTGTTGTTTGCCCTCCAGCGCTTCTGGGCGGAGCGGGGCTGTGTTTTGCAGCAGCCTTATGACCTTGAGGTGGGTGCGGGGACGATGTCGCCGGACACGTTTTTGCGGGTGCTGGGGCCTAAGCCGGTGCGCATTGCGTATGCGCAACCATCCCGGCGTCCTGCGGACGGGCGTTATGGCGAAAATCCCAATAGACTGTTCCGCCATACGCAGCTGCAGGTGATTCTGAAGCCGCCGCCGGAGCGGGTGCAGGAGTTGTATCTCCAGTCGCTGGAGGCGATCGGGATCGATCTTCGCCAGCATGATATCAAGTTTGAAGAGGACAACTGGGAGTGGCCCGTGGGGGGCGCCTGGGGCGTGGGCTGGCAGGTGATGCTGGATGGCCAGGAGATCACCCAGTTCACTTATTTTCAGCAGTGCGGCGGCATGGATCTGGATCCGATCTCAGGCGAGATCACGTATGGGCTGGAGCGGATTGCGCAGTTCTTGCAGGATCGCGATTCGATCTATGACATGGTGTGGTCGCGCGATCCGGTGAGCGGCAAAGAACTCACCTATGGCGAGGTGCGGCTGCATGAGGAGCGCCAGTTTTCGGCGTACGCATTCGACTATGCCGATGTGGACAAGCTATGGGAGCATCTGCGGCTGTATGAGGCGGAGTGTTTGGCGCTGCTGGACCGCGGCAAGGCTGTGCTGCGCGAGGGCAATGAGGATGCGTTGGCGGTGGTGCGATTTCCAACCTTGGGGGCGTATGAGCTGGCGCTGAAGTGCTCCCATGCGTTTAACCTGCTGGATGCGCGCGGGGCGATCTCGGTGACGGAGCGGGTGGGTGTGATGGCGCGGATCCGGACGCTGATTGTAGGCGTGGCAAAGATGTATGCGGAGCAGGAGCGTTTGGCGGCGCTTGGGGCGTTGACGGTCGCATAGGCGAGAAGCAGGTTTCCTGCGGGAATGACAACAACAAAAGCAGGGGCAACAGCATGTTCCCTTCGGGAATGACAACAAAAAAAGCAGGGGCAACAGCGGGTTCCCTTCGGGAATGACAACAAGAAAAAGCAAGAGCAACAGCAGGTCCTTCGCTGCGCTCAGGATGACAAGAGTTATGAGAGACGGGATCAAGTTGCATGCCTGATTTTTTGCTGGAGATCGGATTGGAAGAGGTGCCCGCGCGGATGATCGCCTCCGCCGAGGCGGAGTTATTGCGGCGCACGGTGGCGTTGCTGGAGCGGGAGCAGTTGTTGGCGCCGGGCACGGTGATTACGGAGACGAGTGCGCGTTCGTTTTCCACGCCGCGGCGGTTGGCGGTGATGGTGAAGGACGTGCTGGAGCGGCAGCCTGACCTGACCGAGGAACTCAACGGACCGGCGGCGAAGATCGCGTTCAAGGACGGGCAGCCGACCGCCGCAGCCGAGGCATTTGCACGTAAGGCCGGCGTGGCTGTCCCGGCCTTGAAGACTGTGACAACGCCAAAGGGTGAGTATCTGCAGGCGTCGGTGACGAAGGCTGGGCGCACGGCGGCTGAGGTGATCGCGGCGGAGATGCCGCGCGAGATTGCGGCAATCTATTGGGCGAAAAATATGTACTGGCTAAGCCCCACCGGACACAAAACGACCGGTGGGGAACCCGGGCGCCCTGGTAAACCGGAGCGGTTTGTGCGGCCGGTGGAGTGGCTGCTTTGCCTGCTCGACGATGCCGTTGTGCCGGTGCGGTTTGGCGGGCGTGAGGCGGGACACGTCAGCTATGGGCATCGCGTGTTATCGATCGGCGAGCCGACTGAGGTGGTGGTGCCGGAGAGCTATGCCGCACAGCTGCGCGGTGAATATGTGTTGGTGAATGTAGAGGCGCGGCGGCACCGGATTCGCAAGGAGCTGGATCGTGTGACCCGCACCGTGGAGGGCGCGCGCTGGCGCGAGGATGAATCGCTGGTGGATACCGTGACCCACCTGACGGAGTGGCCGGAGGTGCTGCTGGGCGGGTTTTCTCCTGAATTTTTGGAGCTGCCCGAAGAGGTGCTGGTGACGGTGATGCGGGATCACCAGAAGTACTTCGCGGTAGAGGACAAGAGCGGGAAGTTGCTGCCGTATTTTCTTACTGTGCTGAATGTGGAGCTCGATGTTACGAACGCGGTGGTGATCCGGCAGGGCAACGAGCGGGTGTTGCGGGCGCGGTTCAACGATGCGCGGTTCTTCTGGCAGGTGGACCGGCGCATTTCGTTGATCGACCGGGCGGCGTTGCTGGAGAAGGTGACGTTTCACAAGGATCTGGGCAGCTATGCCGCGAAGACGGCGCGTGTGCTGGCGCTGGCGCGGCGATTGGCGGATGCCGTTGTGGCGAACGGCGGCCGGGTGGATGAGCCGGCGCTCGAAGAGGCGGTAACGCTGGCGAAGAGCGATCTCACGACGGAGCTGGTGAAAGAGTTTACGGAGCTGCAAGGCGTCATCGGCGGCCTGTATGCGCGGGTGGAGGGCAAATCCCAACTGGTGAGCGAGGCGATCCACGACCAGTACCTGCCGGCGGGTTCGGATGACCGTGTGCCGCGGTCGCTTGAAGGCGCGCTGCTGGGCATCGCGGATCGGGCGGATACGCTGGCGGGGCTGTTTGCGCTGGAGCTGGAGCCCACGGGCTCGAAAGACCCGTTTGCATTGCGGCGGGCGGCGAATGCGATTGTGAAGATTCTGGCGGACACGGAACTGCCGCTGACGCTCAAGACAATTGCGCAACATGCGGCTTCGAATGAGGCTGCCGAAGGGCGCCTGCGGGCGTTCTTTACCGAGCGGCTGAGCTTCTATCTGCGCGAGATCCGTGGGTATGCGTATGACACGGTGACGGCCGTGCTCATGGCCGATGCCGCGGATGTGCGGGATGCGGTGGCGCGGGCGGAAGCGGTGAGTTCGATGCGCGGCAGTGCGGATTTTCTGGCGGTGAGTGCGGCGTTCAAGCGCATGCGCAACATTCTGGAGCAGGCCGAGGCGAGGGGCGAGGCTTTGGGGGTTGAGGACGCTGCTCAGGATTCAAGCGTGCCCGAGCAGGCGGCTCTGGCGTTGAAGGCGGCCGAAGTGCGGGTGCGGGTGCAGGGTTTTGTGGCGGGGCGTGAGTACGATGCGGCGCTGGAGGCGATGGCGACGCTGCGGCCGGAGATCGATGCGTTCTTCGATAAGGTGATGGTGATGGATCTTGACCCTGGGGTGCGCGCGACGCGACTGCATCTTCTGCGTGGGATTGTGCGCGGGTTTGCGGGAATTGCGGATTTTTCCGAGATTGTCACGGCGGGGTAGTGTGCATGTCTGACATCGAGCCCGTTCAACTTCGAACGAACTGCAGATCTCTCTCCGCTGCGCTCCGGTCGAGAGGACTGAGTGAAGGGGGTGAGAGCAAACAGCAGGTTTCCTGCGGGAATGACAGAAAGAAGCAAGGGCCACAGCAGATTCCCTTCGGGAATGACAGAAAGAAAGGAACGGCAACTGCCACAGCAGGTTCCCTTCGGAATGACAAAAAATAAGGGTTTAATGCAGGCGTTGCAGGCGGGCGATGAGCTTTTCTGCCAGCGGCTCGCCGCTTTCTGTCCACAGCAGACGGCTGGAGATGCCGCAGTGTTTTTCCACGGAGAGCGTGAAGGCGAGCAGCTTTTCGACGTTCTGTTGAATGCGCAGAGTGGCGTCGCGGTCAATCTCGGCGCCTTCGAGGAGTTCGTCTTCGAGGGTAAAGGGAGTATCCAGGCCGAAGTCGACGCGAATGTGGCCGCTGCTCTCGTAGGCGCCTTCGTCGAACTCGGGGCCGAAGCCGATCACGCGCACGCGGGTGGGTTGAAGGCGCCAGGCCGAGTCGAGCTTGGCCTCGCCGAGATCGTCGTCTTCTTCCCCTGCGCCCGCGTTGGCGGAGTGGATCGCGGATTCGGGCAGCCATAGCCCCCAGCGCATTTCAAACTCGTAGGCTGTGTCTTCGTGCAGTTGTTCGGTGGCCTCGGCGACGGCATTTTCGATCTTTGCGTCTTCCGTGTCGGCGGTGTCGGCGGCGCGCTTGTCATTGACGTAGACGCGCTGGTAGACGGGGGATTCGGTCCAATCGATGGGATAGGCGCTGGCAGCGGCTACACGGTTGTACTCGCTGTCACTTCTGCCGCCCGCGGAGACCTTCACGAACTGCCGCAGCACCGCGATCACCGCGGAGGGCAGCGCGGCGAAGCGGAAGTTCGGGTACCACAGGCTTAGGTAAAGCTGATCTGCCATGGATCCATTGTAGGCCGTCGGGCATTGCAAGACGGCATGGCGGGGGGTCGTTCGGCGGCAGATAGCGGCGCGGATGCGATGCGTTTGGATGAGAGGATGGAGATATCTCGATGCGTTGGTCAGCGGAAAAGCTCCGATGGGTGTTGTTAAGCGGAGCGGTGCTGCTGGCGTGCGTGATCGCCGCTGTGTTCGGCATGGCGAACTATCGCGCAGGCAAGATCTGGCAGCGGATTCTGGCGCGCAACGGCGTGAACCTGCAGCGCGAGACGAATGGGTTTACCTATTCGCAGTCCAACGGCAAGCGCACGGTGTTTACGCTGCATGCGGCGAAAGCGGTGCCGCACGGAAACCAGAAATGGACGCTGCACGATGCGGTGCTGATCCTGTATGCCAAGGATGGCCGCACGGATCGTATCTACGGCAGCCAGTTTCAGTATGACCAGGGGCAGGGGATTGCGCGGGCGGTCGGTGAGGTGCACATGGATCTCGAAGCCCCCGCCGGGGCGGCGGGACGGCCAGCGCCGAAGGCTGATCTGAGCTTTACGCCGGGGAATGAGTCAGTGGAGGATACTGCGCTGGGCCAGTTGATTCACGTGCGCACCAGCGGGTTGGTGTATGTGCGCAAGCTGGGCGTCGCGGCCACGGATCAGCCGGCGGAGTTTCGCTACAAGGGCATGAAGTGTACGTCGCGGGGGGCGGAGTTCGACTCCGGGCAGAACGTGTTGCGGCTGCTGGCCGATGTGCACATGACCGGGACGCTGCGGGATGCGCCGTTCACCCTGACGGCGGCCCGGGCGGACTTGGACCGGGAGGCAAATACGGCGAACTTGGCGCGTCCAGAGCTTGTTTCAGGGGATCGCGAGGGGCGCGCAGCTCATGCGCTTTTGCGCCTGCGCCGCGATGGTTCCCTGCAGACAGGCGATGCGGACGACGGGGTGCAACTGCGGTCGAAGACGGAGACGGTGAGCGCGCCCGCGATGCACGCGGACTTTGGGATGGAGAACCGGCCCAAGCACGCGCTGTTGTCCGGTGGAGTGACGTTTGCGGACAGCAATGCGCAGCGCCCGGCGCGGGGAGCGGCACGGAACGTGGACCTGAGCCTGTCGGAAGCCGGAGCGCTGCAGACGGCGGTTGCGGATGGCGGAGTGACTTTTCTGTCGAGGACGATGAGTGGTGCAGGCTTGCCGTTGGCGCGGCAACTGCGGGCGGGGAAGGCGACCGCCGGGTTTGTGCCGGTGGGCGCCGGCGGAAAACGGTCGGTGCTGCAGACGCTGCACATGACGGGAGCCGCCGAGGTGCAAGGGCAGTCGCCGGCAAAGGGAGCAGGCCAGCCGCCAACGCTGACTCGCGTCTATGCCGACGATTTGACGACGACGTTTGCGCCCGGCGACCGTCGTAGCCCGGAGCTGCAACGGCTGGCGGGGGTTGGCCACACGCAGATGGAGCAGACCGGCGCCGATGGAGCGCACCAGCTCAGCCGTGGAGATGCCCTGGAGGCGAGCTTCGGGGAGCGGCTCGGGGGGACGGGGAAGACTGGAGGGACGGTCGAGCTGGTTTCGGCGGTGCAAAAGGGGCATGTCGTTCTGCAATCGTGGCCGGGGGGGAAGCCGGGGGTTCCGGCAGCCGGTCCGTCAATCGGGCGTGCGCCCCAGGCGACCTTCGAGGCGGCGGCTGGGACGCTGACGCTGACAGGTGAAGGTTCGGCTAGAGGTGGCTCGGGCGCGGAGGTGGAGGACGGGGAAACGCAGTTAAGCGCGGCTACGATCGTTCTGCACCAGGGCACAGGGGATGGTGAGGCTACCGGCGGTGTGCGGGCTACCACCGGGGGCGAGAATGGGGCTCCGGCGACGCATGTGCTCGCTGCGCGGGCCGCGTTGCTGCACCGGGCAGACCTCACGGAGTTTTTCGGCACGGATGCCGAGCCTGCGCGGCTCTGGCAGGGCGGATCGCAGGTGGAGGCGGCAAAGCTGGTGCTGGACGGTGCGCACCATACGCTGGCGGCGCGGCCGGAGACCCGCGACGGGTCCGTGCATGCGGTGTTCAGCAATGCGCGGAGTGCAGCGGGGACGGGGAAGAGCCCCGGGGCAGCAAAGGCGCGTCAGGCCGCTGGAGCCAAGCCCCCGGCGGTGTCGCGCGGCGGCGGACCGCTGGGCGGCAATGTGCCCGAGGCCAGCCGCGATGCGGTGGAGGTTCGCGCCTCCGCGATGGACTACAACGATGCGCAGCACGAGGCGGCGTTTGGGGGCGGCATGACGGTGCGCGGCACGGAAGGCACCATCACGGGCCAGCACGGAGCGGCTTTCCTGCAGACGACGGCAGAAAAGCCCGCGGCAAAGCCGGACAGCGCGGAGGCTCATGCAAGGCCGGCGGCGACGAATCTGGGCGGAAGGCTGGATCGTTTCGTGGTGCTCGACGAGGTGCGCATCCGTCAGCCGGGACGCACGGGAACCGGAAGCCAGCTGACCTATACGGCCGCCACGGACAGCTTCGTTCTGACGGGGACGGCGTCGTCTCCGCCGCGCATTCAGGACGCGCAGCGCGGCTTGGTAAGCGGGGCGACGCTCGTGTTTGGCGCCGGCGATAGTAGCATCGTGGTAGCGGGCACGCCGGGCGCCGAAAAAGGAACCAAACCGGCGCGCGTTCATACGGAAACCGATCTAAAACAGCAGTAAGAAAGTAAGAGCAGCACTATGGCAATTAGCTCTGAACGGACGCTCAAGCCAGGCTCTGAAGCCGTGCCCTTCCCAAGACGGGGAATGCATCAGATCACGGGGAATTCATCAGATCAGCCCCCAAGCAAAAAAGAACAGCTGTAAGCGAGAAACGAGCAGCCCCAAGCACGCATGCGAACCCTGGCGACCGAGGAGATTGGCAAAGCATATGGCGGCCGGCAGGTGGTCCGCGGGGTGAGCCTGGAGATCCGCCAGGGCGAGGTCGTGGGGCTGCTGGGGCCGAACGGCGCGGGCAAAACGACCAGCTTTTACATGATCGTGGGGCTGGTGCGGCCGGACCTGGGACGCATTTTGACCGATGGCGTGGATATCACGCGAACACCGATGTATCTGCGGGCGCGGGAGCATGGCATCAGCTACCTGCCGCAGGAGCCTTCGGTCTTCCGCAAGCTGAACGTGGAGGACAATATTCTCGCCGTGCTGGAGACGCAGCCGGGAACATGGCAGCAGCGGCGGCAGCGGACGGAGACGCTGATCAACCAGCTGAGTCTGGGGCATGTGCGCAAGACGCAGGGATTTGCGCTTTCGGGCGGCGAACGGCGCAGGGTGGAGATCGCCCGCTGCCTGGCGATTAATCCAGCCTTCATTCTTCTAGACGAGCCGTTTTCAGGCATTGACCCGATTGCCGTGCTGGAAATCCAGCACATCATCCACAATCTGAAGGCGCAAGGGATCGGGATCCTGATCACGGACCACAATGTGCGCGAGACGCTGAGCGTGGTCGATCGCGCATACATCATCAACGAGGGGCGGATCTTCCGGACGGGTACGCCGGGTGAGCTCGGCCGCGATCCGGAGGTCAAACGGGTCTATCTGGGCGAGAACTTTTCGTTGGGAGACGGAATGGGACCCCAGGCCTAGTGCAAATACATTCAGGTATACGGGAAGGGCGTGGCTTCAGCCACGCCGAAAGATGGTCTCGAAACAGCCGGCTTTAGCCGCAGGATGGCTATATAGCCCAGCGTACCTCCGCGGCTAAAGCCGACTGGGCTCCAGAGCACTTTCGGGGTGGCTAAAAGCCACCCCCTTCCCCATCCGATGTATACGTGAGGGTAATTGCCAGTGCACGAACGTACTTCGTTCAGTTCAGGGGCAACCGGACCTTCGGGTCAGTGGCGCGCGGCGGACAGCGGAGTAGACTGCTTTCAAACGGCCTCACTTCGATGAGCCGGGGCGGTCTAAACCGCACCGGTAAACGTCCCATCCTTACCTGACCGCTGGAGATTCCACGTTGTTGCAGCAGAGACTGAACGTAAAGCTCTCCCAACGCCAGGTCCTGACCCCGGGGCTTGTGCAGATGGTGGGGGTGCTTGCGCTCAACAATCTCGAGCTGAAGGACATGATCAACAACGAGCTGGTCGAGAACCCCGTGCTGGAGGAGATCGAAGACGGGCAGGAGACGCTGGACGAGCGCACGGGCCGCGAGGGCGACCGCGAACGCAGCGCCGAAGATCTGGCGGTCGAAGGTGAACGGCCGGCCGGGGATCCCTTTGAAGAGGTGGACTTCGGCAGCTACTTTCAGGATTACCTGGATCCGGGCTACAAGACCACCTCGACCTTTGAGGAGTACGACAAGCCCTCGTTTGAGCAGTTTCTGGCCAGTCCCAGCACTCTGGGCGACCACTTGATCTGGCAGATCGGCTCCAGGAGCATGACCCCGGCCTTGCGTGGCGCGATGGAGCTGCTGATCGGCAACCTGAACGAGGATGGCTACCTGACGGCCAGCGATGAGGAACTGCTGGCGCTGGGGCACGGCGATCTTTGGAGCGACCCGATGGAGGGGCTGCGCTGCCTGGAGGCGGCGCGCAGGCTGCTGTACAAGCTGGATCCGATAGGGGTGGGGGCGCGCGACCTGCGCGAGTGCCTGCTGTTGCAGATTGACGCGCTGCGAAGCGCCGGATCGTCGTGCAAACCTGATGTGAAGGCAGGCCGCTGGAGCCTTGCCGAGGCGATCATCCGCGAACACCTGCCCTTGCTGCAGCGGCGCGATCTGCGCGAGCTGGCTCGACTGTGCCGGTCCACGCTGGAAGAGGTGGGAGCGGCGGGGGATGCGATTCGGCGGCTGGACCCGCGGCCGGGGCAGCGTTTCAATCTGTCAACAACGCGGCTAATCGAGCCGGATGTCGCCTTTGTGAAGCGCGGCGATGAGTTCGTGATCGTGATGAACGACGAGGATCTGCCTTCGCTGCGGTTGAATGCGGGCTACCGGCGGATGATGCGCGAAAGCGGCGTTGAGCGGGATGTGCGCGACTACGTGAAGGAGCGCTACAAGTCGGCCATCCAGCTGCTGCGCAATCTGGAACAGCGGAAGAACACGATTCTGCGCACCTGTGAGGTGATCGTGCGGCGGCAGCAGGATTTTCTCGAGAGCGGCATCGAGGGTCTGCGGCCGATGATGATCAAAGAGGTCGCCGAGGAGATCGGCGTTCATCCGTCAACCGTAAGCCGCGCGGTGGCAAATAAATATGTGCATACGCAGCAGGGCGTGTATGAGCTGCGCTTCTTCTTCTCGGAGGGGGTGAACGGGCCGGAGGGCGGCGACCTGCCGCTGCTGCTGCTGAAGCGCAAGGTAAAAAAACTCATCGAGGACGAGGATGCGCGCAAGCCGCTGACCGACGATGTGCTCACGGCGGAGCTGCAGCGGCAGGGCATCCAGGTGACTCGCAGAACCGTGGCGAAGTACCGCGAGGAGATGGGAATTCCGAGTACGCATCGACGCCGCAGTCGCTAGGGGAGGTTGACCCTACAGCCGTCCCAGGCATCGAATGGCGGGTAAGGAGTTCGCATGCATATAGAGTTTGTGGGTCGCCACTGTGATGTCACCGCGAAGTTGAAGGCAGAAGCTACGGGGTATCTGGAACGCATCATCCTGATCGCCTCCAATGCTGTCAGCGCCCGTGTGATTTTAACGGAGGATAAATACCGCCGCATCGCTGAAGTGGAGCTGCTGATTCCAGGCGGCGATCTGGTAGCCAAATGCGAGGGCACGGACATGATGCAGGTGCTCCATGATGCGCTGCGCCGCATTGAGCAGCAGGCAGTAAAGCACAATCAACGCGATCAGACGATTCGCGATCATCCCAAGCCCATCCTGGATCCTGACGGCGATGTGCGCGGTGTGGCCGAGAGCCTTAATACACAGTAATTTCCGGATGGTGAATGGGAAGGGCCCGGTTGGCCGGGCCTTTCTCCATTCCATCTTCGATGCAGCAGCGGCGCGAATGCTACGATGCTGCCATGGCGCCGCGCCGTCCCTCCACAAAGAAGACCGCAAAGTCCCCAACGGCCACAAAGAAAAAAGCTGTTCGTGTTGAGCTTGGGGAGGGCAGCGAGCGCGAGCTTGTGATTCTTACCGGGCTCTCGGGCTCGGGCAAGCTGTCGGCGCTGAAGACCTTTGAGGATCTGGGCTACTATTCGGTTGACAACCTGCCCCTGGAGCTGATTCCGCGCTTTGCGGATCTGGTGGCAAAGTCCGCCGAGATCACGCGCGCGGCGCTGGTGGTAGACGTACGCGAAGGCAGCCGGCTGGAGCGTTTTCCGGCGATTTTGAAGCAGGTGCGCAAGGTTCTGCCGACCCGCGTCGTGTATCTGGAAGCCAGCGATGATGTGCTGGTGCGGCGTTTTTCGGAGACCCGCCGGCCACATCCGCTGGGTCGCGGCGATACCGTCGTAACATCGATTCAGGCCGAGCGGAAGCGCCTGGATCCGGTGCGCAATGTAGCCGACATTCTGCTCGAAACCTCGAAGTTCAACGTGCATGAGCTGCGCGCGCACCTGAACGCGCAGTTCGATCGCGGGGATGGAGCGAGCGACCGCAACCTGACCCTCACCGTGAATAGCTTCGGGTTCAAGAACGGTGTGCCGACCGATGCGGATCTCGTGTTCGATGTGCGGTTTCTGCCCAATCCGCACTTTATTCCTGAGTTTCGCAAGCTGACAGGCAAGCATCCGCGCGTGGCGAAGTATGTGCGGCAGTTTCCACAGACGCGCGAGTTTCTCGACAAAGTGACGGACATGCTGACGTTTCTGCTGCCGCACTACATTAAAGAGGGCAAAAGCTATCTCACCATCGGCATCGGCTGCACGGGCGGACAGCACCGCTCGGTGATGATCGCGGAGGAGCTGAAAAAGCGGCTTGGGGCCGCGGGCTACAGGGCGAAGACGGCGCACCGCGATATGCCGCGGAAGGCATAGGCGGGCGCTTATCCATTCTCCATTTATTGTTATCCCCTCCATTTACTGTCATCCCCTGCATTTGTTGTCATCCCTTGCATTTGTTGTCATCTCGTAGCGCAGCGGAGGGATCTGCTTTTTGCACTGCTGTTCCGTTATGAGTAATCTGCTTCATTGCTTTTGCCTCAAAGTGCATGGTGACTCTGGCCGAAAAGCAGATCCCTCCGCTGCGCTACGGGATGACAAGTCTTTAGGGGGAATGACTAGTCTTTGTGGGGATGGCAAGCCTTTCTCGCGATGACAAGTCTTTGTGGGAATGAGAAGTCTTTGTGGTTTTGCTGTATGGGCACATGTAGCTGGATCGGCACATGTATTTGTATGGGCACAAGTGTTTGCTCTATACCCAAAATACGCCGAGCACAAGCGAGCAAGGGGCAGAATGAGGGTGCCGAGGCTTTATCCGATTGCCGATAGGGCGACGCTACAGAGGCGCGGTATCCCTCTCGATCTTTTCACCCGGCAGTTGATCGCTGGCGGGGGAGAGATCGTGCAGCTGCGCGAGAAAGACGGATCTCCGCAGCAAATCCTTCGTGCAGCGGAGCTGATCGGCGAATTGATGGCGGTCAGCGGCTGCCTGACGGTAATGAACGATCGTGCCGATCTAGCCGTACTGGCAGGCTGGCGCGCGGTGCATGTTGGACATCTGGACCTGCCGCCGGAGGCTGTGCGGCGGGTGTTCGGTTCGGAGCCGGTGGTGGTGGGTGTGTCGACGCATACGGATGAGCAGGTCCTCGCAGCCGATCAAAGCTCGGCAGATTACATCGCCGTGGGCCCGGTGTTTGCGACCGGCACCAAGGCCGATGCGGCGCCGGTGATTGGGCTGGAGGGCGTACGGCGGGCGCGGGCTCTCACGCGCAAGCCGATTGTCGCGATCGGCGGCATCCTGCGGGAAAATGCCGCGTCCGTTCTCGATGCAGGTGCGGATTCCGTAGCGGTAATCAGCGGCCTTTTTGCTGAAGGCGAAAGCGTGGAGCAGACCGTGCGGGACTTTCTGCGCCGCTTGCGTTAACGTGGGTGCAACAACTCAAACGTGGCACGAAGCGCATCGCCGTGCAGAAAAGCAGGTCCTTCGGCTTTGCCTCAGGATGACAATGCGTTGGGAGAGCCGGCGACGGCGGCCTTGCCGCGTGGCATGAATGAGCAGCCTGCGCACCTAGTGCAGGGAATGGGGCTGTTCTCCGCGACGGCGATCGTGATGGGCTCGATGATTGGGTCGGGCATCTTCATCGTGCCTGCCGATATGAGCCGGACGCTAGGATCGCCGGCGCTGTTGATCGCGGCCTGGCTGGTGACGGCGGCGATGACGATGATCGGCGCCTTGAGCTACGGCGAGCTCGCGGCGATGATGCCCAAGGCCGGCGGCCAATACGTGTACCTGCGCGAAGGGCTGGGGCCGATCTGGGGATTTCTTTACGGCTGGACGCTGTTTCTGGTCATCCAGACGGGGACGATCGCGGCCGTCGGCGTGGCCTTTGGCAAATTCCTCGGGGTGTTTTTTCCCTCAGTGAGCCAGTCACATTGGCTTTGGCATGTCGGCAGCGGCAACATCGGATTGAACACGGCAAACCTCGCCGCAATTGCGGTGATCACGCTGCTGACCTTCACCAATACGCAGGGCGTGAAGCTCGGTGCGGCGGTACAGAATGTCTTTACCAGTGCCAAGGTGCTGGCGCTGCTGGGCGTCGCCGCGGTCGGTTTGGTGGCGAAGAACGCAACCGCGATCGCGGCCAACTTCGGCCGCCAGTTCTTCGCGAACGCGAGTTTGGGTACACGGCATCCGTTGGCGATCGGCTCGTTCTTCGGGATGGGCGGCGGGTCGGCGCTGGTGGGGGTGTTTACGCTGATCGCGGTGGTACAGGTGGGCTCGCTGTTCAGCTCCGATGCGTGGAACAACGTGACGTTTACGGCGGGTGAGATCCGCAATCCCAAGCGCAACCTACCCCTTTCGTTGGCTCTCGGCACGGGCGTGGTGCTCCTGCTCTACATCTTTTGTAACCTCGTGTATCTCGCGGTTTTGCCGATGAATGGAACAGCGGCGGCAACCACGCTGGCGGGAAGGGGGATTGCATTTGCAGCGGAGGATCGCGTGGCGACAGCGGTGATGGAGTCGGCGGCCTCTCAAATTTGGGCCGCAGGCGCAGGCTTCGGCGCAAAGCTGATGGCCGGCGCGATCCTGATCTCCACCTTCGGCTGCGTGAACGGGATGCTGCTCGCGGGGGCGCGGGTGTACTACGCGATGAGCCGCGATGGCCTGTTCTTCAACGCGACGGGCAAGCTCGATGCGCGCACGGGTGTGCCGGTGAACTCGCTTTGGCTGCAGTGGGCGTGGACCTGTCTGCTGTGCCTGAGCGGAAGCTATGGGCAGCTGCTGGATTACGTGATCTTTGCCGTGCTGGTGTTTTATGTACTGACGATTGTGGGTTTGTTCGTGCTGCGGAGGACGCAGCCGGACGCACAACGGCCTTACAAGGCACTTGGATACCCGGTGCTGCCGGCGTTGTACATCGTCATGGCGGTGTGGATCTGTGGTGTACTGTTGCGATACAAGCCTCAGTACACATGGCCCGGGCTGCTGCTGGTGCTGCTTGGTGTTCCGGTCTATCTGCTGCGTGCGCGCGCAACAGCAGCTGAAGCGGCGGATAACAAGGTCTAAGGACACAAGTCTAGGGAGACGGAGAACGAGCCGAATGGCGAATTTGCTGGCGATCAAGCCCCTGAGCATGCTGCTGCATGAGGCTGACAACGAGGGCGAAAGTGGTCTGAAGCGCGCCCTGGGACCTTTAAACCTGATCACGCTGGGCATCGGCGCCATCATCGGCGCGGGCATTTTTGTCCTGACGGGACAGGCGGCAGCCAAACACGCCGGTCCGGCGGTTGTGCTGAGCTTTATTGTCGCGGGCATCACCTGCGCCTTTGCCGGGCTTTGCTACGCGGAGTTTGCGTCGCTGATTCCGATTGCAGGCTCAGCCTACACGTATGGCTATGCGACTTTGGGCGAATTAGTGGCCTGGATCATCGGCTGGGATCTGGTGCTCGAATATGCCTTCGGCGCGGCCACCGTCGCCTCTGGCTGGAGCGGATATCTGGTAGGTCTGTTACAGGACTTCCACATTCATCTGCCGCCGCAGTTGACGACGACACCGGGCAACGTGCTCTACATGTACCACGACCGCTGGCAGGCCCTCGCGGCTTTGCCCGCCGGGGTGAATGCGGCTGCGCTGCCGCATGTAACCGGCGTCTTCAATCTGGTTGCCTTTCTGGCGATTGTGGCGATCACGGCGGTTCTGGTAATCGGCATCGAAGAGTCCGCCAATCTGAACTCGGCGATCGTCATCGTGAAGCTGGCAGTGGTGGGGATCTTTCTGGTTCTGGGCATCGGATTTCTGCTCAAGCACCCCGCGGTCGCGCATGCGAACTGGCATCCGTTTATCCCGCCCAGCCAGGGTCCGGGCGCCTTTGGCTTTGGCGGCATCACCGCGGGCGCGGCGTCGATTTTTTTCGCTTATATTGGCTTCGACGCGGTTTCCACGGCGGCGCAGGAGGCCAAGAATCCGCAGCGCGATATGCCGATCGGCATTCTTGGATCGCTGGTGATCTGCACCGTGCTGTACATCCTGGTCTCCGGCGTTCTGACCGGCCTGGTGAACTACCACGCCCTCAATGTGGCCGATCCGGTGGCTGTGGGCATCGACGCGACCGGCGTGCGCTGGGGTTCGATCCTGGTGAAGATCGGTGCGGTCTTCGGTCTGGGCACGGTGATGCTGGTGATGCTGCTGGGCCAGTCGCGCGTGTTCTTCTCGATGTCTCGCGATGGCCTGTTGTGGAAGTGGGCCGGCGCCATTCACCCCAAATTTCGTACGCCGTGGATCTCGAACATCGTGGTCGGCACGATCGTAGCGTTCATGCCGGCGCTGCTGCCCATCGACAAGCTGAGCGAGCTTGTGAATATGGGTACGCTGCTGGCCTTCGCGATTGTGTGCGCGGGAGTCTGGATTTTGCGGCGGCGCAATCCGCACCTGCACCGGCCGTTCAAGACGCCACTGGTGCCGCTGGTCCCGATTCTGGGTATCCTCAGCGCGCTGTATCTGATCTGGACGCTGCCGGCATTGACTAAGATTGTGGTGGTCGGCTGGCTGTTTGTCGGGTTGATCATTTACTTCACTTACAGCCTAAAGCACAGCAAGGTGCAGAGGCTGCCGCCCAGTTCGCAGGAGCCGCAGGTCGAATACGGCGCATAGGCTGGAACAGCAGATTCCCTTCGGGAATGACAAACAAGAAAGGAGTTGCGGCAGCGGCAGCCTTTCAGTCACGCCTTAATTGCGGGGAGCCGCTGTGTGCGTGTGTCCCGTGCTGGCCTGCGTTGTAACGGTCGCTGGAGGCAGGATCGCCGAGTCTACCGGGGTGGGATCGTCGCGGAGCTTCAGAAAGAGGGTTCCGGCGGATCCGGCAGGATGCGGGACAGGAAGCGTCCCTCCCGTGAACCCGTCCGGCACGGGATCGGCGTTGGTGAAGGCCGGATCCGCGCTGACCGACTGCAGCAGAAACAGGTTGGAGCCGGAGAGATTGCAGGCGGCCGCGGCATCGGCGGTGCATTGCAGATGGGCGAGCACGGGAAGGCGGACAAGCGTTCCCAGGGGCAGCCAATCGCTGAAATCCACGGGATTCTCGTCAACCGGAGCCGAAGCGGAGTCCTGCCCGGCAGCCTGCCCAGGGTCGTTGGAGACGCCCGGGGATTCAACATGCTTGTTCTTTGAAGAGGAGTCGGGGAAGACAACCCGCATCTGCAGGGCGCCAAAGGCGCTCGGTCCGAAGGAACGCAGCGGATCCAGACCGGCAACGACGGTGTGGGGGTCCTGGAGAACGAGACCGCCGGCAGGCGCGAGGGTAAGCACGGCGCGCAGGGTGCCATCCAGGGTTTCAATCTCGACGCGGCCGTTGCGCGGAAAGGAACCGCGGCTTTTCAGCGTGAAGCTGACATGGGATGCCAGGGGAAGATCATCGGGGCTGGACAGGCTGATCACGGAGCCCGGCTCCGGATCAAAGGTTCGACTGAGCAGGCTGACGGCGGGACGCGCCGGGAGAACCGTCAGGGAAATGGAAAGCTGGCGGCCGTCGTTGAGCATCATCTGCGCGGAGAGGTGGTCTCCGGGGTGCGTGGGGGGTGGCGGCGCATTCGCGGCCATGCTGACGCGCAGTGAGGCGCCGGGCGTGGCGTCGTTGGTATCGGGCTGCGGCTTGAAGACGAGATCGCCGAGCGTGAGCCGGTCGATGCTGCCGAGATTCGTGCCCTGCAGAAACATCGTCCGGTCGCCCGCAGCCAGTTGCACCGAGGCGATGTGGGGCGGATCGGCGAACGTCTTCGCGGAGAGTCCATCCGGCTTGGGCTGCCCGTACTGCTGAATCTCAAGGTTGAGGCTACCGGGGCTGATCTCCCGCCCGCCGGGCAGCGCAACGCAGAGCAGGTTTGGATGGTCGGCGTTCGGCTGATCCTTGAAGTTCAGATGAATGGGCTCATGGCTCCCTCCGGGCGTGGCGGAGATGGTGTGCACGCAGGCGCTGCCGGAGGAGGCGAGCAGAATCTGGCTATTCTTGCCAGCGATCAGATCAGTGGAGGAGCCGTCCGGGCTGACGATATGCCATTCGCCCCCGGGGAGCTGCTGCAGCTTCATGGTTGGGCCGGTGAAGTGATCGAAGCCCCAATTGCCTTCCACGGTCCCGGTCAGCGTGACGGGTTCGGGCCGGGTGGACTTGGGGGGCGGCGTGGGTTTGGCTTCAGGCCCGGCGCCGTTTGCCCCGTCGCCGCTGGTCAAAGCCTGACGCGGATCGTGCAAGGGGACGTGATGCTCGGGGGTTTGTTGCAGCATCAGGCCGCCCTCGAAGGCATCGGGGATAAGGGCGATGTCGGGCTCGGCGGGCGCGCCTTCAGGGGTGTTTAGGTGGAGAATCAGATTGGTCGCGAAATCGGTAGAAAAAACCAGTGGAGCCCCATCCACCTGGAGCACGACCGATGGCTGCAGGAGACAGGCGACATGGGCTGGGTCGGCGGGACGCAGAGGCGGCGTCTGCACGGCCTGGATGCTGGGAAGGCCGATGACCAGGACGGACTTCGGATTATGAAACGAGGGCGGGGTATTGAGCCGCAGGTTGAGGGCCTGCCCCTGGGGAAAAGCGATGGCCGGAATGTAGCGATACTGTGCCGTGTGCAGGGACCCCATGATGCGCACGAGATCGACAATGGCCCCCACGTAGGCCGAGTAGGTTCCGGCTCCCGCGAGTTGCGTGTAGCTGGCCTGATTAATGAGGTCCGACCCCGGGCCGTTGGAGAGCGAGGCGACGATCGATTGCCCGTGCCCGTCATCCAGCAGCACCTGGGATCCGCTCTGGGTGAGGCAGTTGAACTGCTGATCTACGGGACGTTTGTAGCAGTCGGCGTTCGGTTTGAGAGCCAGCGTGCGCGCCAGCAGATCGGAGTGGTTCTGTAGTTCTGCCGTATCGGCGGGTGGAACACGGCGTATATCGGCCACGTAGCGCTCGATGCGGGCCTGCTCGAAACCGGCCTCGGCGAGGTCCTGCGAGGCGCGCACGAAGATGCCGGGAGTGCCGCGCACCGCGGATTTCAACGTGGAAAAGTCGCCGCCGGTCTCCGGAGCCAGAAACAGCACGGCCTGCTGCGCCTCGTCGGGCACGGTGATGAACACGCCTTCATCCCTGACCTTTTTGTTCCAGGTCTCGATGCGATAGAACCAGTTTTCAGGGGGCGGATTGGTGGTGCCGCGCAGAAAGACGCAGATCAGAAGGTACTTCACCGACTGCGTGGGGGGCAGATCCGGATGGAGCCAGATCTTGTCGCCAGGCTGCAGGTTCGGAACGGAGGCGATGGGCAGTGTGTTGTTGCCGCGGGTGACGCGAATATCGATTTTGGGGCCGACCAGGTCGAAACGCCCATCGACAGCGAAGGCCGGGCGCAGGGAGGCGAGCAGAAGAAACGCCAAAAACAGTCGTGTCGCCCATTTCACCATGCTGGTTTTTAGATGCATAGCCTCGCAGAAAATATCCGCGCCGGCATCGCCGAAAACGTGTCAGCGCTTGCGGCGGCTGGGCCCGTCACTCTCTACAAACCCGTCCCGGATGGAGATGACGCGGTGCGCGAACTCCGCGATGTCGGGCTCATGCGTGACTAGCACGATGGTGTTGCCCTGGGCGTGGAGTTCGTCGAAGAGCGCCATAATCTCGACCGAGGTTTTGGAGTCCAGATTGCCCGTGGGCTCGTCGGCGAGGATGATGCTGGGGTGATTCACAAGCGCGCGCGCGATGGCGACGCGTTGGCGCTGCCCGCCGGAGAGCTCGTTGGGCTTGTGATGCATGCGCGTGCCCAGGTTGACGCTTTCGAGCACTGACTTGGCCCGTTCCAGGCGAGCCGCCGCCGGTGTGCCGTTGTAGATCAGCGGCAGCTCCACATTGTGCAGCGCTGTAGCACGGGCGAGCAGATTGAAGGTTTGGAAGACGAAGCCGATCTCCTTATTACGAATGCGGGCGAGCTCGTCATCGTTCAGCTCGGAGACATCGTGGCCATTGAGCCAATAACGACCGACGGTAGGCGAATCCAGGCAGCCGATCAGGTTCATCAGCGTGGATTTGCCCGAGCCCGACGGACCCATGATGGCGACGTACTCGTTGTGCTGGATACGGACGTCGACGCCGCGCAGCGCGTGTACCTGCTGGTCGCCCATCTCATAGGTCTTCCACAGGTTGTTGGTGACGATGACATCGCCGGCGTGCGGTCCGTCCGGGTTGGCGCCCACACGCTCGTGCGCGTCGAGCTCAAGCGGTGCGGTCGTGGTGGCCATCGTGCGTCTCCTCCAAACCTGTGCGCTGACGAGTGAACTCCGTCAACCCAGTTCTAGCTTAGCCCAACTCAGCTGGAGCTATCCGTTGTTGCCGGTGCGCCGGCGGTGTCATGCTTTACAACGGTTCCGCTTTTGAGCACGCGCAGCACCTTGAAGCGGCCGGTGGCGACCTCCTGGCCGGCGGCAAGCCCGCTGAGTACCTCGATATCCGTCGTGCCGGAGACGCCCGTGGTGACAGGCGTGAACTTCACCCGCAGTTTGCCGCCATCGGAGACCAAGACATAGACACCCTCGGTCGTCGGCTGCCGGGCGGCCGCGGAGACCGTGTTCGGAGAGGCGGCGCCGTGATTGCGGAACAGCGCGGCCTCGGTTACCGGATCGCGCTCCACGAGCGATTGCAGGGGAACCGTGAGCACGTCATGCTTGTGGGCGGTGGTGATCTTGGCCGTGGTCGAAAGGCCGGGGCGGAGCTCGGGCGCGGAGCCGTCCAGCGTAACGACGACCTTGAAGTCCTTGGCCTCCTCCGTGCCAGTCACCGACTGCGAGGTGGCGAGGCCGGTGGTGCGCAGCAGCGCCTGATCGCCGACCTCGGTGACATGGCCCTGAAAGGTGCGGCCGGGAAAGGCGTCCACTGTGATCTCGGCCGGCTGCCCCAGGGCTACGTTGACAATGTCGGTCTCGTCGACCTTAACTTCGGCGGTGATGACGCTCATGTCGGCGAGGGTCATCAGGGTGGACCCGCCTGCGTTTTGAATGCCGACGACGACGGTTTCGCCCTCGCGCACGGGCACGTTCGTGACCAGGCTATCGAAGGGAGCGCGGCTGACGGTCTTATCCAGCGAATCGAAGTTGGACCGCTGTGTCGCCACGGCCTGCGAGACGTGGGCGCGCGCAGAGGCGGTCTGCGCCTCGCTTTGGGCCAGCGCGGCCTGGCGCTCCTGGAGAGTCGCCACGGACATGTCGTAGGCGGCCTTCTTGCTGTCGAAGTCCTGCTTGGCAATCAATTTGCCGTCGAAGAGCTGCTGCGCACGGCCGTAGTCGAGCTGCTTCTGCTCCAGATCGGCCTTGGCTTCGGCGATGTTGGCCTGGGCCGTCTTCTCGGCGGCCTGGTCGGAGCTCACATCCGTCCGGCTGCTGGAGATGGTGGCCTGCTGGGCGGCGACGCTCGCCTCCGGCTGCACGTTTTCCACGGTGGCGAGCACGGCGCCGCGCTTCACGTGGTCGCCTTCCTTGACGTACAGGTGCGTGATGCGCCCGAACGAGGTAGCACCGACGTTGACGTAGGTCTTGGGCTTGATCTGGCCCGTGCCGCTCACGGTGGCGACCAGGTCTTCACGTGCGGCTTTGGCGGTGGTGACCGCGGTAACGTTGGAGCGGTTGTGAATCACGGTGCCGGCAATAATGCCTGCACAGATCAACACACCCAGGATGATGAAGAGGATCTTTTTGCCAGTCATCCAATCTTTGCCCGGCCCCCCGCGGGGGCTGCTCTTTCTCTTTCAATACGCTCTTTCAATACGGCTATCTCGATACGGCCTGTCTGTATACGGAACGGGATGCGGGTTCCAGTTTCGTTTCTTTGAAGGCCGAAAAGGGAGCCCGCCATCCCTTTTTGGACGGAAGCTGAACCAAAGCATAGCAGCGCCGCACAAACGCTTGCCCGGCGGCGTTCCCACACCGTACACTAGGGCCAATCTGTCCGGGGTAACACCAAATGCGTTTCCGCAATTTGTTCGTCGTCGTCGCGGTTTTGGTAATGTTTGATGCGTCTGCCTGCCTCCGCGGGCAGACGGTTCCAGTGACGCCGGATAACGGGGGCGTGACCAAGACTCCGCCGGTGGAGGAAAGGCCGGATCCGCTGAAGCGTCGGCTGAGCGATCACGAGGAAGAATCACGACGCAAGGCGATCCGCAACGAGTTGAGCCCGGAAGACAAGAAGTGGCTCAACGAGGATGTCCGCTGGATCATCACGGATGAAGAGGCACACGCCTTCAAAAACCTGTCCAACGAAGAAGAGCGGCAGCAGTTTATCGAGCTCTTCTGGCAGCGGCGCAATCCGAATCCCGACAGCCCCGAAAATGAGTTCCGCGACGAGCACTACGCCCGGATCGCGTACGCAAACGAGCACTTCGCCGCCGGCAAGCCCGGCTGGATGACAGATCGCGGGCATATTTATATTGCCTTCGGCAAGCCGGACAGCATCGACTCCCATCCCTCCGGCGGCAGCTATGACCGCCCCATGGAGGAGGGCGGCGGTCAGACCTCCACCTTTCCGTTCGAGACCTGGCACTACCGCTATCTTGCGGGCGTGGGTGACAACATTGATGTCGAGTTTGTCGATACCTGCATGTGCGGCGACTACCACGCCACCATCGATCGTTCCGAGAAGGACGCCCTGAAACACACTCCGGGGGCCGGGCAGACACTGTATGAGAGCATGGGCAAAGCCAAGCAGGCGGACCGTTTCAGCGGCGGCCTGGAGCAGCTCGGCCCCGGCCCGATGTCGTCCTCGCAGCAAAGCAAACAGTTCGATCGCATCGACACCTATGCGAAGCTGATGGCGCCGCCGCCGGTGAAATTTGCCGATCTGGATGCATTTCTTTCCTCCGAAAAGATCTTGAGCGGACCGCCCTTCCTGTTCGATGTCCGCACGGACTACGTGAAGCTCACTAACGACACTGTTCTGGTTCCAGTCACGCTGCAGCTGCGGAACGGTGATATCACCTATAAAACAAAGGATGGCGATGCCACCGGTGTGGTGAACATTCTGGGGCGCATCAGCAACATCAATCATCACGTGGTGCAGACCTTTGAAGATACGGTGAAGGTTGAGACGCCGTCCGATCTCCTGGATCGGACAAAAACCGCCAGCTCCGTGTATTGGAAAGCGCTGCCGCTGGCGCCGGGGCGGTACAAGCTCGAGATTGCCATTAAAGACGTCAACAATCCGGACCACGTGGGCACTTGGCGACGCAGCGTAGACGTTCCCAAATTTGACGACGACCGACTGGGCCATTCTTCGCTGATCCTCGCGGATCAGATGGAGCGCGTTCCTTCCAAGGAGGTCGGCGCGGGCAACTTTGTCATTGGCAATACCAAGCTTCGTCCCCGTGTGCCGGCGACGATCTCCACGCCGGTAATTTTTCATCGCGGCCAGAATCTGAACTTCTGGATGCAGGTGTACAACCTCGGCATTGGCGACAACAAGCGCAACGATGCGACAATTGAGTACCAGGTGCTGGATCTGGCGACGAACAAGCAGGTGCTGGAGAGTGAAGAATCGGCAGCGAAGCTGAACCCGAACGCAGACCAACTTACGCTGGAGAAGACGATGCCGCTGGGCAGCCTGCAACCGGGCAAGTACCAGGTAGTGATCAAGATCAACGATGTTGTTTCCAAGCAGCAGATTGCGGAAAGCGCTCCGTTTGTGGTTGAGCAATAGGAGCGCTGAGGCGAGATAGATTCGGACATGACCCCGTGGATACGAAGGCGGTGGGCGGTCCAGCAACATGCTCTGCGGCTGATGGACCTCCGAGAGCCTTCAGGAAGCCGTAGACGCGCAAAGGAGTTCCCGGCGCGGTGAAGCGAGTTGTCCCCAGTGTTGCCATTTTGCTGTTGATGCTGTGTCCTGCGTTGTTGCGGGCCAGAGCCCAAAACGCGGCTGCTGTCGGGGGGGTGGTTCTTGACCGGCACGGAACACCGCAGATGGGCGCGCTCGTGGAGCTCATGCGCGTGGACGCGACCGTCGTTGCATACACGTTCACGGATGTACACGGGCGGTATGTCTTGAGTGCGACTACGCCGGGACAGTATCAGCTGCGTGCTTCGGCTGCGTTTCTGCTGCCGGCCATGCGAACGAACCTGCGGCTCAGCCCGAATATGCGGGCGATGGCCAATCTCACCCTGACCGCCCTGGTCGAGATCGGGACCTGGTTTCCGGCCGAGAGGCGCGCAGCCGGTGAGGCTGGCGACGATTGGCGCTGGACGCTGCGCTCAGCCGCAAGCCGGCCGCTGCTGAAGCTCGCCGGCGATGAGGACGAGGCAGAGGTCTCATCCTCTGCGCCCGAGCACAGTTCCGCGGCGTCCGAGCAGGGACACCTGACCGTGATGACGGACGAGGGCAGCTTTGGAAGCGGAGGAACGCACCAAATGTTGACCCTGGAGCGCTCGGAGGCGGATGGACGGGCGGAGGTGCTGCGCGCAAACCTCGGTGTCTCCCCGTCGGTGGAAGACCCCCCTTCAGTCGCCGTGAACGCCGGTTATGAACGGCAAACACCGTTCGGCGGGGAGACCCGAGTTGTGGGGGGCTATGCCTCGCAGCCCGAGGTCAGTGCGCCGGGTGCTTCGGGACTTCGTAGCGTAATCCTGGCATCCAGCGAGCGGATGGAGCTGGGTGACGCTGTGATGATCGATGCGGGTACGCTGCTCTCGGCAGAACGGCTTATGGCCAGCCGCGTGAATGCTGCTCCCTTTCTGCGTGCCGTTGTGACCCCCGCTGCCAATTTTGCGTTGATGTACAGGTACGCCGCCGCGCCGGAGCTGCAGAGCTCCGAAGACATGGACCATGTTCAGATCACGCCGGAGATACTGAGCGATGCGCATGGCCGTCCCGTTGCGCTCAGCGGATCCCACCAGGAACTGGCCGCGAGCCATACCGTCGAGAACGATACGCAGACAGTTTCGGTTTATATCGACACGCTGCCCTTCGTGGCGCTGCAGGGTGGCGGAAATCTGAACGCCAGGGAGCTGGCGGGGCTTCCCGTCGCGGCGGACGTCAGCACCGGAACCTTTCGCATAGCGGTTCATGGGTATACAGCCCATGGCGTGAGCTTTTCCTGGACACACTCATTGACGCCCGCGCTGGCGACCACCTTTGGGATGGATCTTGGCTCCGCGCTGGCTCGCGGCGCCGCCCCGCTGGCGCTGGGCAATATCGAGGCAGGTGTTCATACGCGTGTCAGCCCAGCGATCAGTGCATCGCTTCATGGCACGTCGGCGCGCACCGGCACCAGCTTTCGCGCGGTGTACCGCTGGCAGCCCGCGGGAACTCTAAATGCCGTGAATGTCTATAACGCGGCTCCGGAGCAGGCCTATTTGAGCTGCCTGCTGCGGCAGAAGCTCTGGTCCGGGCGCAGGCTGCAAGGCGTAAACGCTGTAATCGAGGCGACAAACCTGTTGGAAGAGGGATATCAGCCGATGGTGGGTCCTGACGGCGAGACGTGGTTCCTCGCGCAGGTCCCTCGTACCCTGCAGGCTGGGCTTTCGTTCAGCTTTTAAGCGAAGATCCTCATAGACTGTATCGATATATCACGTTCTCAAGTGCTGCTATTTTGTTGCAGATCAGAGGATGGGCGTCGGGCGGTATGAGTTGACGGAGATGCAGTGGCGGCGTTTCTGCCGGGGCGAGTGGGCACGGTAGCCGGCCGGCGGCGGACAATCTGCGATTGGTGCATGGGGTTCTATGGGTTTGCGATCGGGCATGCGCTGCAAGGACATGCCGGATAGTGCCACAGCATGTACCCAGCGGGAATGACGAATTGGGTGGACGGACTGGGTGTTTGAGAAAACGAAGCAAGAAACAGGTTGCGAGTGAAGGGAAGCAAGCACATCCATCATCCTCAAACGGGGCCACATCCTCCCCGTGATCACGATGACCGCGGTCCTTACTGGAGGCGTGTGCATCGCGATTGGCGCTTCTGGGTAGGCGTCGTGCTGTTTTTCGTAGCCATCGCCGTGTACGTGATGAGCAATGACCTATCGACCGTTCCCCGCGGTCGACCGTAGGTGCAATGTGCGCTGCAGATCCGCTGTACGTGCTTTGATGTAGGGGGAGTGTATGGTGGACGCGGAAGGAATCGAACCTTCAACCTGTCGATTAAGAGTCGAATGCTCTGCCAGTTGAGCTACGCGTCCAATGAGGCCGGAGGAGGTGCCTTGAGCGGCTGTTGCCTGCCGTCCAACGCACAACCTCCTAAGAATAGCATGACTTTTCTTCCTCACGAGGCAGAGACTACCCGACGAAGTCAACCTTTGCGCGGTGAGGAATAATCCCTCGTTCGAAGCCCATGTCCAGAAGGCGGCGAATTGCCTCACGGCCATCTTCGCCATATTCCAGCGTACGTTCGTTCACATACATGCCAACGAACTGATTGGCGAGAGAAACATCGAGATCACGCGCAAACTGCATGGCGTACGCGAGTGCCTCGTCGCGATGGTCGAGCGCATGCTGGATGCTCTCGCGCAGGGCGTTTGTCACGGTGCGCTGCACCTCGGGCCCGAGCGAACGCCGGATCGCATTGCCGCCGAGCGGAAGCGGCAGCCCGGTCTGCTCCCCCCACCAGATCCCCAGGTCGAGGATCTTTTTGAGGCCTTCACGGCCATAGGTGAGCTGTCCCTCGTGAATGATGAGTCCCGCGTCAAACTCGCCGGAGAGCACGGCCGGGATGATCTGGTCGAAGGGCAGCGTGGCCGTTTCAATCTCCGGAGCGAACAGCTTCAGGGTCAGATAGGCCGTGGTCAGGGTGCCGGGGACGGCGATGCGAACCCGCTTGATCTCGTCGAGCGTGAAGGGCTGCTGCGCGATGATCATCGGACCATATTGATCACCGACGGATCCACCACAGGCCATCAGAGTGTAGTTGTCCTGAATGTACGGGTAAGCGTGAAAGCTGACCGCTGTGACGTCATACGTCTGCTCATCCCGCGCCTTGCGATTCAGGGTCTCGATATCAGTCAAGGTATGGGTGAAGCGATAGCCCGGAACGCGCACCTTGTTTGTGGCGAGGCCGTAAAACATGAAGGCATCGTCGGAGTCGGGACTATGAGCAATGTTGATTTCGCGGATCTGTGGCGGTGTTGCGATCATGAGTCAATCCAGTCAATATGTGGTGCAAGGAAAGAGTTTCAGCGCCGCGTGGGACGCCTCAGCGCCTGATAGGCACCGGCCGCGGCAAGAATTTTGACGCCCTCTCCGGGCAAAAACGGAGCGACTGCTGCCATCCAAACCGCGGCGGGGCTCAGGTGAGCCCCATGCGCGAGCCACGCGGCGCCGGAGCAAAACAGCAGGATGACCGCTACACCACAGCCGAGAACTGCGGACAGGAACGCCGGCAGACGACCTTCAATCCTTCTGGTAAGGCCGCCGCAAATCAATGCAACCAGTGGATAGGCCAGCAGGTAGCCGCCCGTGGGCCCAAGCAATTGCGCCAGGCCGCCCAGCCCCGTGGGACTGAAGACCGGCATCCCCGCTGCGCCCTCCAGCAGATAGGCGAGCATCGCGAGGGCGCCGTCCAGTGGACCCAGCGCGAGACCGACGCCAAGAACGGCTAGCGGCTGCAGGGTGAAGGGAACAGGGGTAAACGGGAGAGGGAATGCGATGTGGGCGGCGACCGCAACGACAAGAGTCGCAGCCACGCCGCGCAACAGCCGGCGGCTGACCGAGGCGTCCTGAGTTGGTCCGGCGGAGAGCGTGGTTGCGACAGCAGAGTTAGACATGACCATCCAAAAGGGTACGGGTTGTGCGCTGCTGCAGAGACTTGGGAAGCGGCGGTGTTGGATTCGACAGGTCGCTTGGTCTGCCGTGAGCTTCAGACCGGATGGACGGTTGTGCAGAAGGGAAAGACAGCATGGGCGCTTGGTCCGTAGGGAGATTTGCCGGCATATCGGCATGCAAGGAAGCGCCATGCTCCGCAGGGGGAGTGCCGGCATCCGGACTTGCAGCGTTCGGTTGCCGGCTATCCGTTGTTTCATCGAGTTGGGCAGAGCTCTCGTGTTGCACGGAGGGCGGTGGTGGAACCTTTGCGGGGCTTGCAGCCGTTTGGCTCTCAAGCTCCAGGCCGGAGCGACGGCGGCGGCGGGCTCGACGAACGTGGCGAGCAGCAGCGATGGAGGCCCAGAACAGACCCGCAAAGGCGAGAAGCGCGATAACCGAGAGCACACGCATGCAGGTCACAGGATAACAAATGCGGGATGCGGCTCCTCCATGATGCACAAATCGATGCGCAAGTCGCGGAGTAGCCCTTCGCGGTTCTTTGAACGGCAGCCGCGAGTAGCGAAAAAGGTTCTCACCCCCCTGGGGAAAGCACAAACGAGCTTGTCTGGGCGATACTAAAGATCCGGTGAGGCTCTTCCGTGCATAATTCCAATCAGCAACGAGGTCGCTCCGCTCCCAGGGATGCGGGTGCCTGGCGTTCCCGCATCGGCCTGTGGCGGCGGCGCGCTGCCACCGCCATTGCGGGGGGGCTCGCGTTGGGGATGGCATATGGTGTGGTCTTCGGGCACAACGGCCTGACCGCTTACGCGAAAAAACGCGAAGAGGAGCACAGCTTGCGCTCCCAAATGCAGCAGTTGCAAAGCGAAAACGCCAAGTTGCAAGGCCATGTTGTACGACTGCAGAACGACCCAAGTGCGATCGAGCACCAGGCGCGTGAAGAGTTGCATTACACCCGGGCCGGCGAAGTGATCTACACGCTTTCCACTCCAACGCCTCCGAAGACCGAAGCCGTGCCCAACGACTGAGGCCAGATCCGGAGTTTGTTTATCCTCATAAGGGCGACGCAGCTCGAACGAAGGTCACTATCAAAAGTGAACCCGTACAGTGTTAGCTGCAGGTCCAAACTGTGGGGCCTCGCGAACGGAACTATGACTTGGGGGGTAGCGGGTGCGAATTGGCGTAGATCTCGGTGGTACGAAGATAGAGGCGATCGCGTTAAATGCGAGTGGCACAGAGCTGCAGCGCATCCGCGTCCCCACCCCTCGTGGTGACTATGCGGGAACCATCGGCAGTATTGTTGGGCTGGTGCGGGAACTTGAAGGGGCGTTGGGGCAAACGGGAAGCGTTGGCGTGGGAATTCCTGGGACCGTGGTTCGGGCGACGGGTCTGGTAAAGAATGCGAACTCGATCTGGCTGAACCGCCAACCCCTGGAGCAGGATCTTTCCAATGCACTGGAACGCGAGGTGCGTTGCGCCAATGACGCCAATTGCTTCGCTGTGAGCGAAGCGACAGACGGTGCGGCGCGAGGCAAGGACGTCGTTTTTGGAGCGATCCTTGGCACCGGTTGCGGTGGCGGAGTGACGCTGCACGGCAGGATACACGCCGGACCGAACGGTGTGGCCGGCGAGTGGGGACATACGCCTTTGCCCTGGGCCTCCGGGGATGAACTGCCCGGACCTCCATGCTATTGCGGACGCTCTGGCTGCCTCGAAACCTGGATCTCGGGTACGGGTCTGGAGCGTGACTTCCTGCAGCAAACCGGCCTGCCGCTTGAAGGCAAAGAGATCGTCTTGCAGGCTGCACGAGGGGACCAGCAGGCGAATCTGGCATTGGATCATTTACAGGACCGGATTGCTCGTGGGCTTGCCACGATCGTGGACATGCTGGATCCCGATGTGGTCGTTCTGGGTGGGGGACTCTCGAATCTCGACCGCCTGTATACGGGTGAACTGGAGTCGGACATCGCAAAGTACACCTTTGGCGGTTCTACAAAAACTCCCATTCTTCGAAACATTCACGGGGATTCAAGTGGGGTTCGAGGGGCGGCATGGCTTTGGCCGCCCATTCCGCAGTAGTTGTGGGTGAATCAAACCTGCTGTTTTCCCAGCTAGAGTCCCAGAACCTCCGGCCACTCCCATGCACTGTCCACCAAGTGATCTGGAGCGGTGCTCTGAAGTGCGCCGGGGTCTAATCCGAAGCTGCAGCCCACAGTTCGCGTTCCGCAGGCTCTTCCAACCAGCACATCGGCTGCCGAGTCGCCAATCATCACCACGCCTCTCGAGGAAAAGCGCCCCGGCGAAATGCCCCGCTCGGCGCGGAGGGCGGAAGCCTCATCCATGATCTTCAGCAAACCCTCGGGGTGAGGCTTTTTGGTCGCGAAGGAGTTTCCGCCGTAGTTTGCAAAAAAGAATGGAGCGAGCCCAAGCGCAGCACAGATCTCTCTGGACGGGTGCACCGGCTTATTGGTGAGTACCGCCATGGGCAATGCTGGATTGCGTTTGCGGATCTCGCGCAGGCTCTCCAGCACCCCTGGATAGACCCGCGTGGTGTCGAGTTTGTGCTCTCGATAGAGCTCAAGGAAGAAGGGGAAGGATCGCTCGAAGTCGGAGTGGAGGACCACCGCCTTCTCCGCAGTTTCACTTGCCCTCAGGGCACGCCGCATCAGCGTAGCTGCTCCGTCGCCGATGAAGGCGGTAATGGTGTGCTGTGGAAGGGGCGACCGACCGACGTGCATGAGCGCCGCGTTCACGGACGCACATAGATCTTGGGACGAATCGATCAAGGTACCGTCGAGATCGAACACCAGAAGCCAAATTCCTTCGCCTTCCGGTCTGGATTCGCCTTGCGACTTTCCTTTCTTCAATTCCGCTCCGGCGATCTCATAAACTCTGAGTCGTCAGGCATACTTTCGCAGGATGCCCAGGACTCGACCCTGAATGCTGACATTGATGGCGGGAGCATAGATCGGCGCCATCTCCGCATTGGAGGGTTGCAGGCGAATCAAACTTCCTTCACGATAATAGCGCTTCAGTGTCGCGTCAGACCCATCCACCAGCGCGACAACAATCTCGCCTTCCCGCGCGGTGCGGGTACGTTCCACCAGAACAAAGTCCCCCGAAACAATATGATCGTCACGCATGGAATCTCCTCGAACCTCGAGGGCGAATACCTCACGACTGCCGATGATATCGCTCAGGGAGATCGTCTCAGCTGATTCAATCGCCTCAACCGGCCGACCGGCAGCAATGCGGCCAAGCAACGGTAGCCGCTCAGAACCACCTTTGCGCGTGGAGCGCTGTGGCAACACATCAATGGAACGGCTTCGGTTGTGTGATCTTTGCAGAAGTCCCTTGCCCTGCAGATTGGTCACGTGCTTATGTACCGTTGCCAGCGAGTTCAGCCCCAGACCGGACGCGATCTCCTCATAAGAAGGGGAGTACCCGTTTTGCGACGTGAAGCTGGAAAGGAAGTCCAGCACCTCTTTCTGCCGCCGTGTGATAGCCATCCGCTGATTGTAGCGAATAAAAAGCGAACTGCAACACAAAAGATCCAGGAAGAGTTCCCGAACTTTCCCATTTTGGTTTAGTGGAATGCTGTCCCAAAATGGGCTTTCGTCTTCGCATTATTTTCGCTTTCTACTCCCCTTATCGCCTTTCTTTCGTTCATCCTTAGGAGCATGAAAGCGCCGCGGCAGAGCGGCTGGGCCTTCAACGAGGCGGGGAGCAGAGCAATGACCGTATTGATTGTCGAAGATGACCGCGCACTGGGGCTCTTCCTCCAAAAGGGCCTCAAGGTGGAGGGTCATGAGACCTCTTGGGTAGAGGACGGAGAGGCCGCCCTGGAGCACGTGCGCGCAACGCAGCCCGATTTGATGGTGCTGGACCTAAGCCTGCCGCGCCGCGACGGGATCGAGGTGCTCGAAGAACTGCGCACCCTGTCTGCGCAGACCGCCGTTCTTGTTCTTACGGGGCGAAACAACCTCGAAGAGCGCATTCGGTGCCTCAATCTCGGAGCCGATGATTGCTTGCTGAAACCTTTCAGCTTCCATGAGTTGGCAGCCCGGTGCCGGGCTATTCTGCGCCGTCAAAAAGGGCCTTCGGAAACCTTTCTCCGCTTTGGCGAGCTAAAAATGGATCTGGTCCGTCGAAGCGTCAGGCTGCAGGGTGATCTCATCGAACTGACGATCAAGGAATTTGCCCTGTTGGAATTTCTTATCCGCCGCAAGGGTGCTTGCTGTTCCAGAGAAGAGCTGCTGAGGGAGATCTGGCATACAGATCCCACGAGCGCCACGAACGTGGTTGATGTGTATATCAACTATTTACGTCGGAAACTCGCTTCGGCGACGCTCGGTCCGCTCGACCGAAAAGCATTGATTGAGACCGTCCGCGGTGCTGGATACCGTCTGAATTCCAAAACTGTCAGCCTAGCTTGCGCGAATCACTCGCGTCCCGAACTCATGCTGGCCCGCGGCGCATAAGTCGCCCAGGAGAAATATGCATCACTTGGAAGAAACAAATCTTAAAGCAGCTCTAGGGCAGCAATTGCACGACTTCTCCCAACCGATGGCCAGCCTGCAATGCCGGTTAGAGATCGGCAAAATCCTCGGCGGCGAGGAGGCTCTCCTCGATGCCGTTTCTGGCGGACTGGACGACCTTCGACGTCTCGGCGAGGCGCTGACACGGATGCGCAGCCTTGTCGCAGCGGAAATGTATGAAGGGCAAACGCGATGAACAACTTAAAGCTGGAACATACGGTTGTTCTCGCGAGTGCAGATCCTATTTTGAGGAGGCTTTTGCGCGCGAGCCTGGTCGGAATGCGGTGGCAGGTACGCGAGGCGCAAGGTGGTGCCGAGGCTATGGCCTACCTGGAGGAGCAGCCTGCCGAGGCGCTCATCATGGACGGCTGGTTGCCCGATCTTGAGGTGAGCGCTTTCGCCGGGGAGATCCGCCAGCTCTATCCAACAATGGAGCTTCTTCGAATCGACGGAAAGGTTGAATCGGCAGAGGGCCGGAGCGTACGTCGGCACGAGCTGTTGCAAGCACTTCGTGAAGCAACGAGCACCTCCGGTTTTGACGGACCGGCCTGGGCTTCGGCGCCCGTTGTGATTCCGACGTCTGCTCCGCCTGCCACCTCCGTTTGGACATCCGGCGCTGGTCGAAGAGTCTCTCCGGCAATCAAGCAGCCCGCCAGCAACTCTTTGGGACGGACCTCACCTGCAGCTTCCTCGCCGGTCGAGGCTTCTATTCCAGAACTTGTCGGACAAAGCGCTCCCATGCGGGAACTGGTACGGATGATTCAGCTCGTTGCACCGCACAGTGCGCGAGTGTTGATCGAAGGCGAGACAGGGACCGGGAAAGAGCTAGTGGCGCGGGCGCTTCATGCGCTAAGCGGCCGCGTGGCGAAGCCTTTCATTGTCCTAAACTGTGCAGCGATTCCTGAGGCTCTGCTTGAAGCTGAGCTATTTGGACACACTCGTGGTGCATTCACGGGAGCGGTTCAGTCCCGGGTTGGGCGCATCGAAGCCGCACATGGTGGCACCTTATTTTTAGACGAGATTGGAGAGATGGCCCTTCCGTTACAAGCGAAGCTATTGCGCTTCCTTGAAAATGGAGAACTACAGCGGGTGGGGGATAACGAATCCATATGTGTCGATGTGCGTGTGATTGCGGCCACGCACAAACAACTGGATGAATGCGCGGAGGAGGGAAGCTTTCGTCTGGATCTACTTCATCGTCTGGCCGTGTTTCCGATTGAGGTACCTAGCCTTCGCGAGCGCCTGGAAGATATCCCCCTGTTGGCTGAACATTTCCTTTCACATTTGGCGAAAAGTGCGACAAGAAAATATCTCAGCCCGGCGGCAATGGATACGTTGAAACAGCATAGGTGGCCGGGCAATGTGCGCGAACTGGGACACGTACTGCAGCGCGCAGCTATTCTCGCCGGCAATAACCCGGAGATTACGCCGGAAGAGATCAAGATGCGTCGCTCCGGTCAGCGCTCGACGTGGCAGCACTAAGAAAAATCAGCACTAAGGAAAACCAGCACTAAGGAAAACCATTAATGTCTTCTCGGTTCCATAGTTCGGTCTTTTGTCGTTAACTACTGCCCAGCATAACTTAAGCAATACCAAAGCTCTCCATTCATCGTGGAGAGCTTTTGCTCTTTTTGGGCCAGGCTTTGCGATTGCATTTTTGGATCGCGTCGCGCGAACGAGTTAGATGTAACGGCAAGAGATATGCATTGTTAGAAAAACATCATGTTAGCAGTGTTGCATTTGGCAGCAGTCGTGCTCTTTAGAAAAGCGTTCAGTCGAGCGAGCGCAGAGATTGTCCTCGTGAAGCTGAACGGGGCGCCCGGCTTGCCGGAACGATCACAAACTCTCAAGGAGCGAACCAATGCATACCCAGCACATAGCGAATCGGATGAACCCGGATAAAGAACATTCCTTGCCGCTGTCCTTCGACGATAAGCAGCAAGCTTGCAATTCTCCGGAATCGCTTCTTCCTCTTGTGAGCGCCAGAGAAATCAACGGTGCCGATCGCGATCGTATCGTTCTAGAGAATATGACCATGGTCCGTTTTATCGCGCGACAGATGCATGATAGGCTGCCACAACACGTGGAGTTAGAAGAGCTGATTTCCGCGGGTACAATCG
The DNA here is from genome assembly GCA_965276885.1 of Granulicella sp. Classification (GTDB taxonomy): domain Bacteria; phylum Acidobacteriota; class Terriglobia; order Terriglobales; family Acidobacteriaceae; genus Granulicella. The sequence goes on from OZ255702.1 coordinate 2,725,963, forward strand.
GACTTATCGATGCGGCACAGAAGTTCGACTATGCCAAGCAGGTGCAGTTCAAGAGCTACGCTCAGTTTCGGATCCGCGGAGCTATCCTGGATTCGTTGCGTTTGCTGGACTGGAGCCCACGTGAGTTGCGTCGCAAGGGCCGCGCAATCGAAGAGGTCATCAGAACGTTGACGATCCGCCTTGGACGGGTACCCGGACCGGGTGAAATCTCGCAGGAAATGGAATTAACGATGGAGGAATATCAGCAGTTGCTGGGAGAATTGAAGGGGCTTGAAGTGGGCAGCCTGAACCTGGAGCGCAACGAGGACTCCGGAGAAGACGAACTCAGCTATGTTCAGGGTCCTGCAGAGGACGATCCGCTGTTCCGTTGCCTGCACGGTGAGATGCGGGAGCGCTTGATGGCGGCGATCGAGGCATTGCCCGAAAAGGAGCGGCTTGTACTCACGCTCTCCTACTACGAGGAGCTCAACATGAAGGAGATCGGCTTGGCGCTTGGCGTCGTGGAGTCTCGCGTCTCGCAGATCCGGTCTTCTGCGGTCGTTCGGCTCCGCAGCGCTCTAGGAGCCAAGCCGACGTCGACCAAGCGTCAGAGGAAAGACTGCCTCGCTGAGCTGAATTAGCGACAGTGGTCAGCGTTCTGTTTCCAAATGTTGCATTGGTGGAGCGAAAAGACGCTTTTGGAGAAAAGCTGAAAATTTTCTAATTCATCCTCATGTTTTGTCGAGACCTGCCGATAACAACATTAGGGAGATTTCATGAGCATGCGAAAGAACACGCGAATCGATGTTGTATGGGAAGAAGAATCGGCAGATCTGCAGATGTCGCCGGTACACGCGCCGGCACACGAACAGGGCAACACGTTTTCAGATCAATACCCCCGCATGCGGATGGGGCGGGTCCAGGAGTTGAGAGAGGCGATAACGAAGGGCACCTACTTTGTGCCCATTGAGGTTCTCGCAGACTGCTTGCTGCGACGGATGCTGCGGCCCCGGTAGTTTTCCATCTGGCTGTACCCTGTCTATGGAGTCTCTCTGTCGGGCTGCTTGTCTCCTAGCGTATAGAGAGCCCGATTGTGGACAGGAAGAGTAAAAACATGGGTACTTGGCAGAAGTTGAAGGCGAAGGACGGGCACGAGTTGTCGGCGTATGTTGCGAGACCAGAGGGCACACCGAAGGGTGGTCTGGTCGTGATCCAAGAGGTTTTTGGTGTGAACGCACATATTCGCAGTGTTGTAGATGGCTTTGCGAAGGATGGCTATGTGGCGGTCGCGCCGGCGATGTTTGATCGCGTGCAGCCTGGGGTTGAGTTGACGTATGAGGGTGAGGACATCCAGAAGGGCGTAGATCTGCGGATGAAGCTGAAAGACGCGCAGGCGTTGGCGGATATTGCGGCGGCGTTTCAGCAGGTCAAGGGTGAGGGCAAGGGAGCAGCGGTAATCGGGTATTGCTTCGGAGGCCTGATGGCATGGCTGTCGGCGACACGAGGCAAACAGGCGGGATTCGAACCCAAGTGCACGGTCGGCTATTATGCCGGCGGAATCGGCAAGGTGGCGGCTGAGCAGCCTGCATGTCCCGTGATGCTGCATTTTGGCGCAGAGGACGATCACATCGGCAAGGATCAGATTGACGCGGTGCGGAATGCACATCCCGAGGTGCAGATCTTTCTGTACGAAGGCGCCGGGCACGGTTTCAGCTGCGATGCTCGTGGGAGCTACAATCCCCAGGCGGCGACGCTTGCCCGTGAAAGGACACTGGCGTTCTTTGAAGAGAACCTAGCCTGAGGAGCGCCACAAACAGAGCAGGCTCGTGCGGTCTGGAACGGTTTCGGACCCTATCAGCGTGATATTCTCGTTACTGGACACTGAGAGAAGTGACTAGAGCATAGAGAATCAGGAGCAAGAACCGCCGTGTTGGCACCTGCAAAGAAAACGGACATTATTTCGAAATTCCGCACGCACGACTCGGACACAGGGAGTCCGGAGGTGCAGATTGCGATTCTCAGCGAGCGCATTGGCGAGCTGACCGAGCATTTTAAGACCCACAAGAAGGACCATGGCTCCCGCCGTGGTCTCTTAATGCTGGTTTCTAAGCGTCGCCGGCTCCTCGATTATTTGAAGAAGACGGATGGCGACCGCTACCGTGAGGTTATCGGCAAGCTGGGCATTCGCAAGTAAGCGAGTTGCAAATCGCCGATCAGGCGATCGTAGGAGTGCACTTCATTTGGAGATTCTCCACCGCGCAGAAAGCATTCCCGGGCGACAGGGTTGGCCTTGTGTCCACATCTTCGCGTGTGGAGTGCGGAAGCCATCTTTGGCGATGGAAAAGAATAGCGGAAGCCTCGCTGGGCATGGTTCCAGCGGGGCTTCTTACTTTTGGCCAAGGCTGAGCGTTGTGATCTGATGTCGCCACCGAAGACCGCAAAGAGTATAGAACCCGAACAGATCAGAGAGATCAGAGAGATTAAAGGACGAATATCATGCAAGACGTAATCGTTGAGCTTGCCGGGGGCAAGCACATCAAGTTCGAGACGGGCCGGATCGCGAAACAGGCCTCGGGCGCCGCATTCACGACCAGTGGCGACAACGCTGTACTGGCTACGGCGGTAGCCTCACCGGACCCTAAAGAGGGCATCGACTTTTTCCCGCTCACGGTGGAATACCGCGAGTTCACATACGCCGGCGGCCGGATTCCCGGCGGATTCATCAAGCGCGAGGGTCGTCCGAGCGAAAAGGAGATCCTGACCAGCCGTCAAATTGACCGCCCCATTCGGCCGCTGTTCCCTGAGACGTTCCGAAACGAGACACAGGTCGTGGCCTTTGTGTATTCGGCCGACAAGGAGAACGATCCGGACGTACTCGGCGTTAATGGTGCGAGCTGCGCTCTGGCGCTGAGCGACATTCCGTTTCACGGGCCCGTGGGCGCGGTTCGCATTGGAGTCGTGAATGACGAGTTTGTGGTGAATCCGACCTACTCCGAGCGGCTGGTGAGTACGCTGAACATTATGGTGGTGGGCACGGAAGAGGGCATCACGATGATCGAGTCGGGTGCGCGTGAGATTGCTGAGGAGCGTGTTGTCGACGCGATCGAATTCGCGCACGGCGAGATCAAGAAAATTGTTGCGGGGATCAATGAACTGGTAAGCCGCGCCGGTAAGCAGAAGCGCCAGGTTGCCGAGGTCGAATTTGATGAGGCGTATGCCGGCGAGCTGCAGGCCAAGGTAGGCGACCGCCTGAAGGATGCATTAGATACGCAGAAGAATCCCAAGTTTGAGAGCTATGCCAAGGTTAAGGAGATCAAGGACGAGCTGAAAAAGGCGTTGCCCGAGGGCGACCCGTCGGCGGGTAAGAAGCTTTCCAAGTACTACGAACTGATGCGGGAGAAGATCTTCCGCGAGCAGGTGCTGCAAGAGCGCACCCGCCCAGATCACCGTGCCTTCGACGAGATCCGCAAGGTCACGATTGAAACCGGCGTTCTGCCCCGGGTGCACGGATCGGCGCTGTTTACACGCGGCGAAACGCAGGCCATGGTATCGGCCACGTTGGGCACCACGGATGATGCGCAGCGGATGGAGAGCTATGAGGGCGAGCAAAAGCGCCGCTTTATGCTCCATTACAACTTCCCGCCGTTCTCGGTCGGCGAGGTAGGGCGCATGACTGGGGTTGGCCGGCGGGAGATCGGTCACGGTGCGTTGGCATGGCGTGCGATCGAGGCTGTCCTGCCAGGTGAGGAGGAGTCTCCTTATACGCTGCGTGTGGTCTCGGACATTCTGGAATCGAATGGGTCTTCTTCCATGGCGACTGTCTGCGGAGCGTCACTGGCGCTGATGCAGGCGGGTATACCGCTTAAAGGTTCAGTTGCCGGCGTGGCGATGGGCTTGGTGAAGGAAGGCGATAACTACGCCATTCTGACCGACATCGCAGGCGCGGAGGACCACTACGGCGACATGGACTTCAAGGTCGCCGGTACGCGCAAGGGCATCACCGCGCTGCAGATGGACATCAAGATCATGGGCATCACGGCCCAGATCATGCGCGAGGCGCTGGCGCAGGCGCAGCGCGGCCGGTTGTTCCTGCTGGACACCATGGATGCGGTGATCGCGGGAGCGAATCAGGAGAAGTCGCAGTATGCACCGCGTATCCACACGCTGCAGATTCCGACGGACAAGATTCGCGACCTGATCGGACCGGGCGGCAAGACGATCCGCGGCATCATCGATGCGACTGGCGTAAAGATCGACGTCGAGGATTCGGGCCGCGTGAATGTGGCTTCGTCCGACGCGGATGGGCTCGCCAAGGCGATTCAGATGATCAGCGATCTCACCGCTGTGCCGGAGGTGGGCAAGACCTATCTCGGCAAGGTGGTGCGGCTCGCAGAGTTCGGCGCGTTCGTCGAGATATTTCCTGGAACCGATGGGCTGCTCCACGTCTCCGAGATTGCGGAACACCGCGTGAAGGAAGTAAAGGACGAGTTGCGCGACGGCGATCAGGTTCTGGTGAAGGTGTTGGCGATCGAGGGCAACCGGATCAAGCTGAGCCGCAAGGCGGTGCTGCGTGAGCAACGCGCGAAGCTGGGTCTGCCTGAGGTTCCGGAGGGTGGTGGCGAGGGTGGCGCCCGTGGGCGTGGCGAACGTTCTGAACGCACGGAGCGTCCAGAACGCTCGGAGCGCAGCGAACGTCCGGAGGCGCCGCAGCATGAGCAGACCATCACGATCGAGGGCGGCGAAGACTTCGATGACGACGACGAGATCAATGAGGAGATTGAGGGTGACGAGGAGGGTGCCGAAGAGGGCGAGCTCGTCGCCAACCAGCCAGGTGACAATCGCGGCGGCCAAGGCGGTGGTCGTCCGGCTGACGGCGCTGCCGGTACGGCTGCCCGGCGTCGCCGGCGTCGCGGGCGGCGTCCCGGCACAGGCGGTGGAACTCCTCCGGCCGGCGCAGTTCGCTAAAGGCGATCCGCATGGGTAGCGAACAGCCGCGCAGCAAAGCGCGGCTGTTTTGTTTATTCACTAGCTTGCATGTCGTTACGCAGCCAGAGCGAAGAGCAGGTTCCCTTCGGCAATGACAGAAAGAAAGGCAGAATGCTCGCTTTGTGGGCTTCTGTTTGTCATCCGGCAGGGTAGCGGAGGGGTCGGCTTTTTCTGCGCTGCTGCTCCTCCTCAGGCAATTAGCCGTAGCGTAGGCACAGGGGAACAATGTGCCGAAATCTCAGGGACGAGCGCGGACGTTTTGGGCAGCTACGTGGCCGATGGCCGCCCTTTGTGTACTCGCGGCAAATCGCTGGCTGCTGGAGAACGCCCGGCCGGAGGCGCGATCGACGAATCTGACGGAGTCGGCGGGGTGCGTCATGGCGGCCGGTCTAGCTATGTTTGGAGCGGTTCTGCGTTCGAGACTGCGGACGCAGGATGCCTTGGATACTGGGAACTGGCGTGCTGTGTATGGGCGATCCGTAGTCGGCGGGCTGGCGGTTCTCGCCGGTCCCGCCGTAGCGGTCCTCCTATCGAGCCGCCACGTCCATCCTGACAGTGCCACTCTCGCTTTGAGTTTGGTGCCCGTCATTGTTGCCGTCGCCCTGCCAGCAATGGGAGACATGGAGGGCGATCTTACGGCGAGGCTCTGGCCGGGGCTGGCGGGCTTGGCCGGTCTGCTGCTTCTGCTGCCGCAACCGTCGTTAGGCGACTGGCGCTATGACCTCTCGCTGCTGTGTCTGCCGCTGGTCACCGGGCTGGGAGCGTCATATGTGACCGCGCGGCAAGGGCACCAGGTGTCCGAGCAGGTGTTCCCCTCGCCGGAGCCGCTGTGGCTGGCCGTGACTTTAGGATCGGCTGCGCTGGTCTTTGCGGGATTGGCTTGGGGCGCACAACATAGCGGCGGAAATGAGATATTTTCAGTGAGCGCGGCGACCCTAGACGGGCTCATGGCTCTGCTTACGCTGCTGGTTTTGCGTCGGCTCGGCGCAGTGCGCTGGTCCTCGCAATATCTGCTGATTCCACTGCTGACGCTGCTGGAAGGGGCTCTTCTGCTGCGGCCAGTGCTTGATTGGCGCTCCTGGATGGCCTTTGCGCTGCTTGCTGCGAGTAGTGGATACCTGCTTGTGGCCGGTCGGGACGGAGCACCAATCCCTTGAACTTAAACAAACACGCGGTGTGCCGAGGAAGGTGCGTCCCGCTTGAGGCTTCCCTGAGCTTCTGTACACTTTGGCCATGGCGGCTTCCATGTACATCGTCGTGGAGGGTGAGGACCCTGGTTTCGACATTTATGTGAACGGCCGGGCACTGGCCCGGCAGGAGGCAGGGGTGGAGCGTCTGGCGCATACGCTCGGCGTACGCCCGCTGCTGGAGTTTTTCTCCGCCGATGAAAACTCTATGGCGCTGCTGATCGAGGAGGGCGCCGGAAATCCGGAGCTGCTGCACCGGTTGCCGCCTCCGCAGTGGTTTCGGCCGGAGGAGGGGTTGGAAACGGTAAAGGGTCTCATCGAGGCGTTGGAGCAGGAACCGCGGCGGCTGGGCAAGGAGGGCGCGGCCGTCCTGAGCGAACTGCTGGAGTACCAGCGGGTTCTCGGCAAGACGGCTGACCGGGGTTTGCGCTGGCATTTGGCGTTCAGCTGGCGCTAGGCCGGTTCTTTGAGCGCTATTGCACGGCGAGGTCGCCGTCCAGATCGACGAGCAGATTGTCGCCCTGTACCGCCATGGAATGGATGATGAAGTTGGTCAGGTGCATGTCGTAGCCGGTGGTCTGGGCGGAGCTGGAAAGCAGCTGCCGGAGCAGATCGGCGGCGTTGACCTTCAACTCCTGCGGCAGTTTGTGGCTTAGGAATGGCTCGAGAAAGACGTTGAGCTCCAGAGATTGGCTGAGGTTTTCTACACGCGCATCGCGGAAGCCGATGCTCTCGCCCTGCGCCTCGGGCACCAGAGTTACGTCGGCTTCGAGGTTCAGGCCGACGCCGAGACAGGCGCCATGCAGGCTGGAGCCGAGGCGGGCGTGGGTCTTGACGTGTACGACGACGCGGTCGTCGCGGAAGCTCACCTTGGGGCCGTCGGCGTAAACGAAGCAGCCGGAGCCGGCGTGTCCGCGGATGTAGTAGCGGCCTTCCGGACCTTTGAAGAGTTGCTTGTATAGTGTCCGATCCAGCGCTTCGGCGGAGATGCGCAGGGTAAGGGCGTGCGCGGCTACGGTGGAAGACAGACAAAGCAGCATTGTGGGTACAAGCGAACGCAGTTTCACGATCTCAGCATAGCCGGAAGCAGGCGTACTTTGCCGCGCAGAGAACGGCATCGCAGTTCGGGCGGAGGGCATCTGCTCAGCAGGAGGCTTTTATGTCAAAGGCTGTGCGTTTCGAGAAGCTGGGCGGACCCGAGGTCCTGAAGTTGCAGGATGTGGCGGTGCGCGAACCGGCTAAGGACGAGGTAAGGCTGCGCGTGGAGGCGGTTGGGCTGAACCGCGCCGAGAGCATGTTCTTTCATGGCCAGTACATGGAGCAGCCGGAGCTGCCTTCGGGGCTGGGCTATGAGGCGGTCGGGATAGTGGAGGCAGTTGGGCCCGGGGGAGATGCTTCACTGATCGGCAAGCGGTTTGGGACGGTGCCGGGCTTTTCGATGAACAAATACGCGGTTCTGGGGGAAGAGGCGGTTGTGCCGGCGTATGTGCTCGCAGCCGTGCCGGAGAAGCTCTCTGCGGTGGAGGGTGCGGCCGTGTGGATGCAGTATGCGACCGCGTATGGCGCATTGGTCTTCTTCGGGCGCGTGACGAAGGGCGACTTTGTGATCATTCCGGCGGCTTCCAGCAGTGTCGGGCTGGCGGCAATCCAGATCACCAAGGCCGAGGGAGCGAGGTCGATTGCTACGACCCGCACGGGCTCCAAAAGGGAGGAGTTGCTGAAGCTGGGCGCGGACTTCGTGATCGCCACTGAAGAGGAGGATCTGCCCGCTCGGGTGGCCGAGATCACCGGCGGCAAGGGGGCGCGGATCATCTTCGATCCGGTCGGCGGCCCGTACGTGGAAACGTTGGCCAAGGCAGCCGCACAGGAGGGGACGCTATTTCTGTACGGCGGACTTTCCGGCCAGGCCACGCCCTTTCCCACGATGGCGGCGCTGGGCCGCGGACTCAAGATGGCCGGCTACACGCTGCATCAACTCTGGGCAGAGCCGGAACGCCTTGCTGAGGCCAAGCGGTACATCTTTGAGCGGTTGGAGGATGGGCGATTTGTGCCCAAGATCGCGAAGACGTTCCCGCTGGTGCAGGCGCAGGAGGCGTATCGGTATCTGGAGTCGAATCAGCAGGTGGGCAAAGTGGTGATCACGGTTAAAGAATGATTGCCTACTGCTAGGCAGCAGCAGCGAGCAGCAGATTCCCTTCGGGAATAACAGAAAAAGACAACAGGCGAAACGACAGAGCGGGAGCCTTGGCCCCCGCTCTGTTGTTGGCGCAGAAGCTTAATAGCTGGAGGGGAGTTCGGCTCCGGCAACGGTGGCAGGGGCAGCTGTTACGGAGGGGGTTGCGGGGGTACTCCCGGGCCCGAGGCCGAGCTTGATCAGGGCGCGGGAGTCCGGCACCAGCTTGGTCTGCCAGTTGTTGTCGCTCTGCAGCTTCTGCATGGCGGCTGCGCTGGCGGAATCCCATGTCCCGGTCGGCTCGCCGGAAAGATAGCCCTGCTTAATGAGGGCGGTCTGGATCTCGGTTGCGCGCTCCGAACTCATGCTGGGACCGAAGCGCTCCGCGCCGGTGTGTTCGCTATGCGCAGACCGCGTCCCGGAATGACGCACCATGGGGTGGGTTGAGGTGCGGTGGTGGGGACGGACCGCTGCCGGGGAGGACAGTGGAAGAAGCAACATGCCGGCCGCGCAAAGTGCGGCTGAGAACACACGCATGAATCAAACCTCGCAAGATGGAGTGCGGGACGGCTGCGGAACCGGGCAACGAGATGAGGTTACCTTAGTGTGGCTGCCCACACAAGTGCACCGTTGGTGTTAGGAGACTCACCATTGGTCCGCCAAACCAAAGCCCCGAGCGCAGATGACCTGCCTCGGGGCTTTTGTTTTGCGGTTTTCGGCCGATGCTAGCGGAGCGTACCGCCAACATAAGAGTCGCCGCCACTTGCGTCGCGGGGATTGCGGATGACGAAGACAACGTCGTCGCCGGTCTTTAAGGCGCTGACTATGCTGCGGTAGTCCGCCTCGCTCGTAATGGGTTTGCGGTTGATTTCGATGATCACCTCACCGGTTCCCAGACCTATATCTTCGGCGAAGGAGCCAGGGCGAACGCTGGTGACGGTGACGCCGCCATGGATGCCGAGCTTGGCGATGGTTTCAGGCTTGGTGGGCTGCTCCGTGATGCCGAGTTTGGCTTGGCCGGCGTCCGTCTGGTCCGGGCCTGCGTTTTCGTCCGGGTTGGGCTGATTCGCGAAGAGTTTCGAGCGGTCGACGATGCCGACATCGGCGTTCTCATGCTTGCCTCCGCGCAGATAGCCAAGGTGCACTGTTGCGCCGGGCGCCTTGCCCGAGACGATGGCGATGAGCGAATCGCCGTCCTTGATGGGCTGACCATCCACGGAGACGATGACGTCCTGCGGCTGCAGGCCGGCCTTGGCCGCCGGACCGTTGGGCGTGACGGTGCTGATGATGACGCCGCCGTTCGCGAAGCCATACATGCGGCTGACCGCCGAGGACTGCTGCGCCTGGAACTGGATGCCGATGGAGCCGCGCGTGACGGTGTGGTTCGGGCCGATGAGCTGGTTATAGACGTTGATCAGCAGGTTGGAGGGGAGGGCAAAGCCTACGCCCTCTGAACCGGCGGACTGCGTGTAGATCGCCGTGTTCATGCCGATAACCTCGCCGGCCATGTCCACCAGCGGGCCGCCGGAGTTGCCCGGATTGATGGCGGCGTCAGTCTGGATGAACTTCTGGAAGGAGCCTTGATCAATACCTCCGCCTTCGCCACCCTGATCCAGGTTGGCGCGGTTGATGGCGGAGACGATGCCGGCGGAGACGGTCTTGGACAGACCGAAAGGGCTGCCGATGGCGAGCACCCAGTCACCCACCAGTGCGCCGGTGGAGTTTCCCAGCTTGATGGTGGGCAGAGATTCCTTGGTTTCAATCTTAATGACCGCGATATCGGTGGCCGGATCGGCGCCGATTACCTTGGCCGGACGGCCCTCATCGAGGCTGTCCTCAGGATCGGTGGAAAGCTTGACGTAAATGTGATCCGCCTTATCGATCACGTGATTGTTGGTGATGATGTAGCCGCGCGGATCGACGATAAAGCCGGAGCCCAGGGCGCGCCGGGTGCTCATGTCGGGCTGTCCGCCACCCCCGCCCCCGCCGAAGAAGCGGTTCAGGAAGTCCTGCATATCGTTGTTGTTGTCATCACCACCCCCGTCCGGATTGCCGGGAAGCGGACCTTCGGGCAGGCCTCGGCGTCCACCACGGTGCGGACCCTGGGTCTGCTTGGGCGTGGACTCGGTGTTGATGTTGACCACCGCCGGCCCCACCTGCTTCACGATGGTCGAGAAACCATTGGAGAGGGTGACCGGGGAAGGAACGACGAGCGGGCGAGCATCGCTGGAGTCGATCCGCTGCCCTTCCTTGCCGCTCACCTTGCCCGTGAGCAGGGAGCCTGCGAGGATCAGCGCGGAGACCGCGCCAAGCGCGGTGAAGGTGGTCGTGGGGGTGAGGCGGCGGCGAACCCGCTGCTGCAGGCCGCCTTCAGGAGTTTCGTGAGATGCCATGGATGCGTCTTTCCTCGTAAACAGTTCTTCTCGATGCTAAATCGTTGCTGGATCAGACGCAGTCGTTGCGTCGGTTTCGTGAAAGTCCGGCGATCGTCGCATCTATAGACGCCCGCCGGACCGAAAGGACGCTTTTGGGAGGCGATCGAGGCGGGCGCACGCAGGTTCCCCTCAAGGCTCCATGGGTAAGATTGCCGTCTGGGTCAGCGCGGTTGGCCCAAGCTCGGCCAAGACGATGCCCGCCAGGATGAGGCCTGCGCCCAGCAGTGCGCGAGGGCCGAGACGTTCTCCGAAGAAAAGCAGCGAGGTAAGCCAGGCGAAGACCGGCTCCATGGTGAAGATCAGAGCCGTGTGCGAGGCGGGCAGGTGCTGTTGGGCCCAGCTTTGGATCGTAAAAGCCGCCGCCGTGGCCAGAACGGAGGTGACGGCGAGCGCGGCGAGGACCGTGCCATTCCAATGCAGTTTCAAGTGCCGCTCAAGCGGCAGGAGCGCGGTCATCACGACCGTGGCGAAGACGATCTGCAGCGTGCCCAGCGTGCGCGGGGCGACGGCTCCGGCGCCTTTTGCCAACGTGAGCAGATGAAAGGCAAAGGCGACGGCACAGCCCAGGGTGAGCCATTCTCCCATATGCATGCCGGCAAGCAGCGCCAACCCCCCGCCGGGCTCACTGGTGAGCAGAACGATGCCGGCGAAGGCGAGCAGGGCCCCGGCGAAGGCAAGGAGATGCGGGCGCGGTGCTCCGGCGGTGCGGATGCCGGGAACGGCACTCAGCAGCGGAACGAAGACGACCACCAGGCCGGTAAGAAATGCTGATTTGGAGGGTGTTGTGCGGGTGAGGCCGACGGTTTGCAGCTCATAGCCGAGCGCGAGAAAAATGCCTGCAACCGCGCAGAGTTTGATCTGTGCCCCGGTGAGACCGCGCAACGTTCGCCAGTTCACAAGCAGCAGCACGGCCGAGGCGAGCGCCATGCGCAGCAGGTTGAAGAGCAACGGCGAGACCTCTCGGAGCGCGGCTTTGACCAGCGGAAAGGTGGCGCCCCAGACCAGCGTCACGGCCAGCAGCAGAAGATGCGCCCTAAGGCTGTGATCGGTTTTGGTGCGCTTCGTCATTCGCTTGCGGTTCGCCTGAAGTCCAAAGGTGGTACGAGCAAATTGCCGGCCCGAACAGCAGGTTCCCTTCGGGAATGACAGAAAAAAACAACAGCGCTGCACAGCTAAAGGTGATTTGCTGTCAATCTATTGTTCCGGTTGAAACGCATCATTCAGGCTGCGCCCGAATGACCCGCGCGGCAGGTTCATGCGCTGCAGGGATGCCGGCATCATAGCGGGTCACGCCGCCTACGACCGTGCGCATGACCTTTGTTCCGAGTAGCTGACGCGGCGAGGCCTTCGTGATGTCGCGGTCGAGCACAACGATGTCGGCGAGGAAGCCGGGTTCGAGCCGGCCCTTGATGCGCTCGCGGAACTCGGCGAAGGCGGAGGCCTGGGTGTAGGCGTAAATGGCCTCGTTGAGGGTGATTCGTTCGCCCGGCTCAAAGGTCTGGGTGCCGGCCTCGTTCTGGCGGGTAATTGCCGAATAAAGGCCACGGAAGGGTGAGATCGATTCGACCGGGTAGTCGGTGCCGAAGGCCAGGGTGACGCCGTGATCAAGGAACGAACGCCAGGCATAAGCACGCTTCACGCGCTCCGGGCCGAGCCGCTCTGCTGCCCAGGCCATGTCCGTCAGCAGATGGCTGGGCTGCATGGAGGCGATCACACCAAGCTGCGCGAAGCGGTTGAAGGCGCCGGGCGAGACCACCTGGGCGTGCTCGATGCGAAAGCGAAAATCGGCATTAGGGTTGCAGTTAGGGTCGATTGGAGGTCCGCTGTAAACGACGACTATTCCATTGATCGGACGCGGGCAGCGCGCAATGCCGGCAGCGTTTATGGGCACTCCGACCTGCTCAGCGGCCTGAAAGGTATCGAGTGCGATGTCGTTGGCGCGGTCGCCGATGGCGTGGAAGCCGAGCTGAAAGCCGGCCTGGGCGCGGGCGGAGGCCATCTGTTCGAGCTTGTCCTCGTCGTAGCGCGGGATGCCGGGGTTCTCGGGATCGTCGCTGTAGGGATCGTTCAGCGCTGCCGTCCTTGAACCTAACGATCCATCCATGAAGGCTTTGAGTTGAGTAAGGTGCAGCAGCGGATCATCGACGGGATGGCTGGCGCGGCGCTGCTTGAGGATCTCCAGCGGCAGATTGAAGTCGATCCACTCGGCGAAGCGCAGGGGCAGCTTCCCGTTGTGTTCCATCTCCTCCAGCACCAGCCAATCGCCCCAATCGGAGAAGTCCTGCACGCTGGTGACGCCATGCGCGAGCGCGTCGTCGATGGATAGATTGAGGGCGCGCCTGCGGGTTTCAATGTCGGGTGGCGGGATGTGCTGCTGGATCAGCGCCAGTGCGGGCGCCTCGCGGACGATCCCGGTGAGTTCGAGGCCGACGCCGTGGTCGAACTTGCCGCCCTTGGGATCGGGTGTATCGCGGTTGAGCCCCGCGGCCTGCAGCGCGGCGGAGTTGGCAACCGCGATATGACCGTCGACCCGTTCGAGGAAGGCCGGATGGCCGGCGGTTACCGTGTCCAGGTCCCCTTTGGTTGGCAGGGCTTTTGAGGCCCACAGCGTCTGGTCCCAGCCGCCGCCTACTATCCATTGGCCCCGTTGGCCCGGCTTCGCCGCCGCCACGTAGGCACGGATGCGCGCCTGCATCTCCGCAAGGGAGTGAACGCCGACCAGATCGACGGCGAGCCGCTGCTGGCCGGCCTGCGCCATGTGGGTGTGCGCGTCGTTGAAGCCAGGCATTGCGAAGGCGCCGTGCAGATCGACCACGATGGTTTGCGGGCCTTTTAGGGCGAGAATCGCCGCGTCGCTGCCGGCGGCGGTGATGCGACCGTCGCGCACGGCCAGCGCGGTGACGCGGCCGGGGGTGGGGTCGGTGTCGCCGGCCTTCAGCCGCGTCCCGGTGAGGATGTCGCCGTGGACGAAGAGCGTATCGGGCGCGGGCTGCTGGGCGTGGGTGGGCGATCCGCAGAGGCTACAGACACAGAGGACAGCGGCAACGGCGCATCCCCAGCGGGGCGCGTGTGCGTGAGTTGGAGGGTTCACGCCCCGAGTCTACCCCGGCCGTGGCCTGTGCCTAACGCGACAGCTTCGTTCGCACGCCCACCAGCGATGTGCGAACACGAATCCAGAAGCAACATCAGCACGCGGCGCAAAGCGAGTTCTCTGCCGGTGGGGTCATACCACTCGCCGAGCGTATGCAGGCCGCCGGCCGTCCCGCCGGCACCGATAGCCAGCGCGGGAACGCCGAGCGAGAGTGGATGGTTCGCGTCCGTGGAGCCGATGCGCGGATCGGTAGCTATGCCGAGGTGGCGGTCGACGGCGCGCAGGCTCCTGAACAGAAAAGATTCCGGGGGCAACGCGCCGGTCGCGCGATGGCCGGTCCGCTCGATCTGGAGTTTCAGCCCTTCGCCGTCGCGCCGTTCGCCGTTTTCGGCCCCGATCTCCGCGGAGATGCGCTGCAAAACGCTCAGTTCCAGGCGATCCAGCTCCAGCTCCGACGTGGAGCGCAGATCGAGGTCAGCGGTCGCCGAAGCGGGGATGGAGTTGACCGAGGTGCCGCCCTGCATGCGGCCGACGTTGAGGGTGGTTCGCGGCTGGGAGGCCAGCGGGAGTTGCGTGATCGCGAGCAGCGCCGCGCTGAGCGCAAGAATCGGGTTGGGGCGGTTGGCATCGGCCCAGGAGTGACCGCCAGGTCCTGTGACGGTGACGCGGAGACGGCGGCTGCCGAGCGCGCGGTCGACCACCAGGGCGTTGCCTGCGCCTTCGAGGGCAATGGCGGCTCCTATACGCGCGGCGAACGGGGGCGCGGAGAAAAGGTGGCGCATGCCGCGCAGATCGCCTTCGCCCTCCTCGCCCACGTTGGCCGCGAAGATTACCGGACAGGGTGGATCGATGCCGGCGTGGCGGAGCGCGGCTGCGAGGCCGAGCAGAGCGGCCAATCCGGCGCCGTTGTCGCAAGCGCCTGGACCGTGAATGCGCGCGCCCTCTTCCCACGGGGTGCAGTCGGTTTCTGGCGGAAAAACGGTGTCGAGGTGCGCCGAGAGCAGCACTGCGCCCTCATCCGGTGAACCGGATGCACACCGCAGCAGCGCAATGGCGTTACCTTCGCTGTCGAGGTGCGGGTCCGCGAGTCCGAGGCCGGCGAAGCGTTCGCAGAACCAGGCCGCGCGGTCACCCTCGCCGAAGGGCGGCGCGGGGATGGCGAGGAACTCAAGCTGCCAGCGGCGGAGCTGCAGCTCGTGAAGATGCAGCCAGCGGAAGGCGCAATGGAGCGCGGGGTTCGCGGCCAGGGCGGAGAGCCTTTGCTGGTCTGTTGGAGGCGCCGCCATCAGCGGGGCATCCCGATCTGGGCTGCCGCGGGCTCGTCAGGGGTGGTGTGTTCATTGTCTCCAGGCTGTTCGCTGGCTGGCGGCGTACGGTATTCCACGCTGACCAGATAAAGGCCGCCTGCCGGGGCAGTCGGGCCGGCTTGGGCGCGATCGCGCGAGGCAAGAATGTGGGCCAGATCCGCAACTTCTAAGCTGCCTCGAGCGATATCCACCATGGTGCCCACTAGGTTGCGCACCATGTGATGCAGAAACCCGCTGCCGCATACCCGGTACACGAGCAGCCCATCCTCCTTTGTCCACGCGGAGCTGTGGATCGTCTTGACCGGGTTAGGCAGGCTGCCGTGGGCGGAGCCGGGTGTCTCGCGCGGCGGCCGCCCGGCGGCTGCCATGGCGGAAAAATCGTGGGTACCCGGCAGGAGCGCCGCTGCGGCCTGCAGCCGATCGAAGCGAAGAGGCCAGCGGCAATCCCAGACGAAGGGCGCCAGGAATGGGGAGCAGATGCGTTCGCCCGGATCACTCGGAAGCTGGCGTTCGAAGATGCGGTACTCGTAGGTCTTATGGCAAGAGCTGTGGCGGGCGTGAAAGCCGGCGGGCATGAGCTCCGCGCGGTTCACGCGGATCCCCGGTGGGAGCATGCGGTTCAGGGCGCGTTGCAGATTGGCGGGCGGGATGTCCGCGTCGAGCGAAAAGGAAGCGACCTGCGCGAGTGCATGGACACTGGCGTCGGTGCGCCCGGCGCCCTGCGGCAGCACGGATTCGCCGGTGATGCGGGCGAGCGCGTCTGCGAGAAGACCCTGTACGGTGAGAAGCCCCGGCTGAACCTGCCAGCCGTGAAACTGCGCGCCGTTATAGCTGAGGGTGAGCTTCCAGTGCGGCATGTGGGCGCGGAGGTTCCTTTCGTAGCGATGGAGGTGGTGCTGACCCGGTCTTCTTCATTATCGCCGTCGACTCCCGGAAATGGGGCGGTTGGGAGGGCGCGAAAGCTATACTGGCGTCACCGAACAGATAATCGTCTGCGTGACCGGAGGAACACTTTGGCCGGCGCGAACGTATAGGGCGGGGAAGTTCCAGCAGCGAAGAATTTGAAGGATTCGCACGTGACCATGCAAGGACGCACCTCAAGAAGCTGGCACGCCCTGGCGTGCGTCGCACTCACGTTGGCCAACGCCGCTGGACCGGTACAGGCGCAGACGACAACGCCCGCACAACAGGGAACCACCGCCGGACAGGTAAGCCCGGTCGCACCCGCGCCTCCGCAACCGGTGCAGAACGACACCACCGGCACACCGGGGCTGCCGCAGGCGCCGAAGCCGGCCTCCACGCCGATGTACCTGCGGCCCACCGGCCTGAACTACACGCGTGGAAACCCGTTTTTCCCGGACCCGCTGCGGATCTATGCAGCCAAGGACTACCCCGCTCCGCGGCTGAGCAACACGGCGCAGCTGGATGATCTGCTCCGCGACGGCAAGATCTATCTCAGCCTGGCCGACGCGGTGACGCTGGCGCTGGAGAACAACTACGACATTGCCATTGCGCGTGTGAATCTCGACATCGCCGACACCGACATTCTGCGCGCCGAGGCCGGATCGACGCTGCGCGGGGTTGCGGCGGGGTTGATCACCAATACGCTGGGTGGATCGAGCTCCACCATCACGGGCGGCGGCGGCCCGGCGGGTACGACCTCCGTCTCCGCCGCCAGTGCCGGACCCTCGGGGCTGGTGTTGAGCACCAATGGCAGTGGCCCCTTGCCGGAGGTCTTCGATCCGCTGCTCACTGGCAATATCCAGTATGAAAGCGCGCGCATTCCGCAGACCATCACGTTTCTCACCGGAACGCTGAATCTGCAGCAGAACACAACGACCTACAACTTCCAGTACCAGCAGGGTTTTGCGTTCGGCACCCAGCTCACGGTCTCCTACGACAACAATCGCCAGACAACCAACAGCGATGGCGCGGTGTACAACCCACAGCTGCAGTCCAGCTTCCGGGCCACAGCGACGCAGCACCTTCTACAGGGTTTTGGGCCGTGGCTGAACAAGCGCTTCATCGTGCAGGCGAAGAACAACCGCCGCTACGCCGACGCCGCCTTCCGGGAGCAGGTGATCTACACCATCACCCAGGTGGAAAGCATCTATTGGGCGCTGGTCAGCGGCTATGAAGACGAGCAGGCCAAGAGCCGGGCCGTGGAGCAGTCCACGCAACTGGTGGCCGACGACCGCCGCGAGGTGGAGATCGGGACGCTGGCTCCGCTGGATGTGGTGAACGCGCAATCATCGCTGGCATCGGACCAGCAGGCACTCATCTCCTCCCGCTCCAACCTGGAGTACCAGCAGCTGCTGATGAAGCAGGCCATCGCGCGCAATCTGAACGATCCCAAGCTGGCCAACGCGCCGGTGGTGCCGACCGATCGGGTGGGGCTGAACCGGCTGCCGGAAGAGGATGAAACAATCGAGGATCTGGTCAGGCAGGCCTACACGAACAACCCGCAGGTGGAGCAGGCCGTGCTCTCGATGGAAAATAACAAGATCACCATTCGCGCAGAGAAGAATGGGCTACTGCCCATTGTGGATGCCTATGGTTTTTATGGAGCGTCCGCGCTCGGCGGCCAGCAGAACGCCCTGCTGAACTGCGGTGGGACCTTTGGGACCGTGGGCACGCCCACGACCTTTCAGCCCTGTCCGGCGAACCTGGTGCCGACCCTGGGCTTCAGCTCCGAGTTGAATAACCTGGTGAACAACAGCTACCCAGATTATGGGGTGGGTGTGAACGTCACGATCCCGCTGCGCAATCGCACGGCGCAGGCCGACCAGGTGCGGTCGCAGATGGAGTACCGGCAAGCGGAGATGCGTTTGCAGCAGATCTACACCCAGCTGCGCATTCAGCTGGTGAATGCGTTGTATGCGCTGCAAAACGACCGGGCCGGCGTGGTGGCCTCGCAGGCGGCGCGCGAGTACGCCTCACAATCGCTGACGGCGGAGCGCAAGAAGCTGGGGCTGGGCGCGTCGACCACAGCGAATGTGTTGCAGCAAGGGCGCAATCTGGCCGGGGCGGAGAACAACCTGAACTCCGCGGATGCCGCCTACGCGCGCGATCGCTCGTCGCTGAACCAGATCCTGGCCAACACGCTGGACCGCTACGGCATCACGCTCGAGGAGGCCGTGAAGGGATCCGTCGGGCAGCCTCCACAGATTCCGGGGTTGACGCCGCCGTCAGCGCCCGGGCTGCCACAGCCGCTCGGAGCCACAATCTCTCCGCCGCAGCCTTAGGGCCTGTCATCAATCTAACCAAATGAGCGCAGAAACGAAGTAAGTGGCGGCAAGGAAGTTTCTCGAAGTTTTGTCGAAGCGGGTGGCGAGGGCACGGAACTGCTTGAGTTTGGCGAAGAAGTTCTCAATCAGATGGCGTGCCTTGTACATGTCCTTGTCGTACTCGCGCTGCTGCTTGCGGTTGCTTCTGGGCGGAATCACGGCGGTTTTGCCTGCTTGCTCCAGCTTGCGCAAGACCCGCTCGTCAGCGTCATAGCCCTTGTCGGCCAGCAAGGTGCCGGACTGCAGTTGCGGCAACAAATTATCAGCCCCCTCCAGATCGCAGGCCTGACCCGGGGTGAGATGAAAACCGGTTGGGTTGCCGAGCGCATCCACGGTCGCATGGATCTTGGTGCTCAGCCCGCCCTTGCTGCGGCCGATGGCTTGATCGCCCCCTTTTTGGGCGCCCCAGCGCTGTGCTGGTGCGCCCGCACGATGGTGGAATCGATCATGGCATATTCGTCGTCGGCATCTTCGGCCAGATGCTCGAAAATGCGCTTCCATACCCCGGCCTTGGCCCAGCGGCTGAAACGCGTATGAACCACCCGGAAATCGCCAAAACGTTCGGGCAGATCGCGCCATGGAATGCCCGTCCGATACCGGTACAACACCGCGTCCACAAACAACCGGTTGTCCTTGGCCGGCCGGCCTTTAGAACCGATTCGACCAGGGAGCAAGTCCTTGATCCGCTCCCATTGATCGTCCCGCAAACCATAGCGCCTTGTGCTCATGGAGAAACGCTACCCACCGAAAACTCAGCCGCATATAGCTGTTTTGATGACAGGCCCTAGCGGCTGCCGTTTTCAGTTAAGCGCCCCGTCGCGTAGTAGTAGTCATTAAAACGTGGCGCCTGCTGAATGGAAACTTCCCCAACTCCGGAGAGGATTGTCGTCCCACCTCGTTCCAAGACGAGTTTGGGCGCGCTTCCCACTTCAAAGGGAGCGCTGAATTCGGTGGCGCCCGCCGGAAGTGCGCGAACAGTGACGCGTGATCCCGAGATTACCTTCAGAACACTGGGCGCTCTGAGTTGTGCTGTGACGTAGATCACGTCGGCGACAGGACCATACTTGTGGGCCACGGGCGGCGTGCCTGCGTCAAAATTTTTCGACTGCGTCCGGTAGAAGAAATAAAGCGCATCCCGTGTGATTGGCGGCTGCACGCCGGTCTTGTACCAGCGAATGTAGTACGCCAGCAGACCATCGGCTCCGGCATGACTGTGAAAGTATCCCAGCGTGCCGGACGGCACGCCGGTTCCGGTAAGAAAGTTAGCCTCGGGGTAGCGGTTCGGGTCATCAATGGGACTAACGTAGGTTCCCTCGATGAAATCGTTCCAGGTAATGATCTCAACCCAATCCGGGTGACTGGTCTCAATGGCATCTCGCCACATTTTGCCCATGCCGCTGCCGCCCGAATACTCATAGTACCGGTTCGCATTCGCACCCCAGAACTGGAGGCAGACTGGCGCCATATAGAGCTTGCCTGCCTTATGCAGTGCGTTCGCATAGGCGTCGCTGCCGCGCAACGGATCGAGCGCGCCGCGGGAGCCGGGTACGCCCGCTATGCCCCAGTAGAACGCGCCATCGACCGTGGATTGCCACTTCTGTACGCCGCCCTGCACATCGGCCGATGCCGGCAGTTCGCCGCCCCAAAAGAACGCCGGCACGAGAAAGATGCGAAGCGGTGCATTGCCCGGCGCGCCGGCGAACTGCGTCAGCGTAGCGGGCTCAAGTGAGGTGGACGGGTTCGTTCCACTCTCGAGATCCCGCCGGATCTGCTGCCATGTGCTTGGCCCCAGCATATCGCCGGAGAAGGTCGTCAGCACAAAGCGGCCATCGCGCTGAAAGTAGATATCCGCGTAACGCGGATTGCCCGCGAAGCGCCGCATCATGTCCTCGACGTCCGCAACGCCGTTTCCGCAGCACATATCCGCGGAGAACAGCAGCTTGAATCCACTGTGCAGCCGCAGTGCGGCCTCGAAGATCTCCGAGCTGAAGCGGATATAGTAGGTCTGCTTCAGCCAGCCGCCGACGTTGAGCGCGAAGCCGTCTATGCCCAGCGCCTGCGCTCCCTGTATCTCGCGTTCGTATGCGGCGATCTTCTCTTCTTCGTTGTGGCCGTTATCGCCCGCGTAGTCCCCATTGGTGACCATGTAATGCGCAAAGACCATCCGCTGCGCACAGGCTTCGACAGAGACGCACGAAACTGCCGCAAGCAACAGAAATATGCGCGATAATAAGCGAAAAAACATGGTCTCCGTCCTTTCCCAACGGGGGTCTTCTATCCGGTATATAAGCCGTCTATGAGCAGTCTTAACAAGTCCATCTGCTTTCCCTCCGTGGCTAAAGCCACATGGATAGCAAGGCATTTATGTCCGGGCTGAAGCCCGTACCCTTCAAAGCAGTAGACACAATCAGCGGTTCCCTAACGCACAACCACGGTCTGCCCCTCCCCATCGTCCTGTACATCGACTAAAACTGCATTTCCTTTCCTATGTTCCGGCTGCTGCTTCGCGCCGTTCGAGGCGGCTCCCCGCAACGGGTTCCGGCTATGCACCTCGATCCGCACCTCCGTCCACCACGCGGGGTAATCGCCCTCATGCGGCGAAAGCGTGACATGCAGGCCATCCGGCGCGGCGCTGCAGGTAAAGCTCATCCGCAGAAAATGCCCGTGCTGAAAGGCATAGGTCTCGCCGTCATCAAGATAAAGATCGCCGCGGCAGCCGGGCCCCTCGAAGACACGCAAGGTGAGTGGGCCTTTGGGAGTCTCCGAGGTGCTTTGCGTGAGCGGCGCCACAGGCAGGATCGCGCCCCCGCGCACGTACACTGGCAGGCTGGCGAGCCCAGGGTGAACCTCCGTGGTGAGCGGAATGGAGGGCGCGGCAAGCAAGCCGGTGGGCACGAAGTTGATCGTTTGCGGCTTCGGCGGCGTTCGCTGGACCGGCTCGCCGGTCCAGTAGTCGTACCAGACCGCTGTCGGAAATTCGACCGTATACGCATCCGGCTCCTCCGGATACGGCGACGGCGCGACGAGCAGGTCATGCCCCACCAGGAACTCGCCGGCAGCGCTCGGATCGATGTCGAGGGGATGCCGGTCAGAGGCCGCATTGGGGTAGTCCAGAAAGAGCGGCCGCATCATGGGCAGACCGTTGCGGCTGGTTTCTTCGGCCACGGTGTAGAGATACGGCAACAGCCGATAGCGCTCTTCAATATAGCGGCGGCGAATCGCCTCTTGCTCCGGTCCGCCGACCCATGGCTCCTGGTCGCCGGTGCCCTTTTCCGTGTGATCGCGGTCGATCGGCTGAAAGGCGCCGATTTCCAGCCAGCGCGTAAGGAGATCGGCGGGTGGTGTGCCGGCGAAGCCGCCCACGTCCGCGCCCACAAAGCTGAAGCCGCTCAGCCCGAGGTTTTTCATCATGAACGCGGTCATGCGGAGATGGTTCCAGGTACTGCTGTTGTCGCCTGTCCAGGTAACCGCATAGCGCTGGCCGCCGGCATAGCTCGCGCGCGTCATCACAAAGGGGCGTTGCTCCGGCTGCAGCCGGAGCAGGCCCTCGTACGTGGCCCGCGTGTTCTCCATGCCGTAGACGTTGTGGATCTCCGCATGGGTGGCGGTGCGCGTCGCAAAGCCCGGCTCATTGATTCGATGCACGGCATCGAGCGGCATTGTCTTGTTCGGCGTATTGAAGACCGAAGGCTCGTTCATGTCGTTCCAGAAGCCATCGATGCCAGCGGCGACCAGCGGCTTGTACAGCGTCCCCCACCAAGCACGGGCAGACTGCTCGGTGAAGTCCGGAAAGACACTCGGCCCCGGCCACACAATGCCCGTGAAGACTGAACCGTCCGCGTTATGGACGAACTCATCTCCAGCGATCCCGCTGTCATACGGTGTGTATCCCTGATCCGGCGCGGCGGCGATGTGCAGATCCGTGATCGCCACTGTATGCAGCTGCATGGCCTTCAACTTCGCGACGGTTCCAGGCAGATCTGGAAACTCATTTGGATCCACGGTAAACGGGCGATTCTTGTACTGGTAGTCGATGTCGAGATACACCGCATCGGCTGGAATACCGTCCGCGCGCAGCCGTTCGGCGACATCCATCAGCTTCTGTACCGGGCTGTAGCTGTAGCGCGACTGCTGGTATCCCAGCGCCCATTTTGGCGGCAGCGGCGGCGTCCCCGTCAGCCAGGCGTAGGTCTCCACCACTTGCCGCGGCGAAGGGCCGAGAAACACGTAGTAGTCCACCGGGCCATCGACCGCGCCGAAGGTGTACGCATCCTGTGTTGTACGGCCGAAGTTGAAGTCGGAACGCCAGGTGTTGTCCAGCAATACGCCTG
Organism: Granulicella sp.; assembly: GCA_965276885.1. GTDB lineage: Bacteria > Acidobacteriota > Terriglobia > Terriglobales > Acidobacteriaceae > Granulicella. The sequence continues at coordinate 2,748,739 of OZ255702.1, forward strand.
TGGACTGCCCCGCGCGAAAGGTAAGGAAGAAGGGGATGCTCTTGTAGAGCGGATCGGTGGACTCCTGAAAGCGGTAGGAGTCGGTAGCCCACAGGGTGAACGCCTGCCCGCGGCGATCGAAGGGGCCGGTCTTGTCGCCGAGCCCGAAGTAGTGTTCGTCGCCGGGCATGACATGGGTAAGCGTAAACGCGCGGCCGTTGAAGCAGATTGGTTTCGCCTCTTGTTGCACGATGTTGCCGCTCCCGTCGCGGATCGTCATGACAAGATCGCTGCGCCGGACGGAAACCTGCATTTGCGCGGTACGAAAGCCTGTGCTGTCGGCGCTGTTCTCCGCTCCAACCGCTACAGAGGCCTCGCGGGCCTTCGGCAAGACCGCCCAGGAAGCGTCCTCCGGCAGCGTTCCAGTACGCGAAAGGCGAACGCGCACGACATCCTCGCGCAGCGCAGTGATCTGTTCGATGGAGTCCCCGGCGTGGATCAGCACCCCGTTGCGCAATGATTCGACAGAGGTGATGCCGCCCGGGGACGAACCGCAGGACAATGTGCTCTGTGCCTGCATGGGCAGCGCATGGAGAGCGGCAGCTGCACAAACGATGCCAACAAAATACTTCATTCTTCCTCGGCAGAAGGTAGGGACCATGCGCGGTTTAAAGAGAAGGAGCAGTGAGGCTGGATTTATTCGCTTCACCGCTTCCGAATGTGCGCAGGTAGGTGAAAGCATGCGTCAGAAGTTGAACCTGGCCGAGACCTCCAACACGCGCCGGCCTACCGTCTGTGGAGCGAAGCCGAACGTTGTGGTTGGCGACGCGGCGGCGGTGGAGAAGTTCTGGACCGCGCTCGACAGATTGAGGTTGATCTGGTTTGCATCGCCCGTTCCGAAGCTGTTCAAAGGGTGGTTGATGAAGTTGAAGCCCGCGATCCGGAAGCGTATCTCTCGCTCGTGGCCAAGGCCGAACCCCTTCTCCGCCGTAAGATCCGTGGTGAAGAACAAGGGTCCATGCAGGTAGGGAAGCTGGTACTGTCCGTTGGTTCCGACCGCCGGCAAGCCGAGGCAGTTGGCATTGATGTATTGATGCGCCGCTCTCCCGCTCTTCAGGTCGCAGGTGACCGTTGGCTGCAGGCTGATGTCCGTGGTTCCGAGGATTACCTGATTATTTACCGGCAACGTGTTTCCTGCCGGACCGACCGTGCCGGTGAGGTTGAAGTTGGGCGACGCGCTTACGCCGGTTTGGAGGTCTGGACCGGTTTGGATATTGGTGATGCCGGAGACCAGCCAGCCATTTGCGATACCACCGGCCAGGCGACTCTTCACGACCCTGCCAAACGAGTAAGAGTAGCTTGCATTGAACACCTGGGAGCGGTCGAAGTTCATGACGCCGTAGTTGTTGTAGAGATTGATCGGATCGACGCCGGCCGTGAAGTTGAAATCCGCAGCCGAACCCAGAATACCCAGGGCCTTCGAAAACGTGTAGTTCAAGTTAAGGGTGAGATTTCCAGTCTGCTTGATGTATTCCACCTGCAAGGCGTTGTAGTTAGCAAAGGTATTGTGCAGGGGAACATTGAGCGTCGTGTAGTCGGGATATGGCCTCAGGACCTGAATGCCGGCAGATCCAGGAGTGATCACAGCGCCTGTTGTCGCATTGAGGATTGCTGGATTTCCGGTTGACGGCAGTGTCGCTACCTGCGCCGGGGTGCAACCGCCCGGGTTGCAGGTTCCGGGCGTGACCGCGTTCAGCCTGGCCGCGCTCCCGGCCGTGTAAAGGGTTCCGATGGGAAGCGCATTGATATTGTTCAGGGTGATCGGCTGGGTTGTGCCGTTGTTCAGCAGGGAATTGGTGTTATTGCCCACATAGGAGACCTGAACGATGCCGCTCTTGCCTGGAAGCTGCTGTGCCAGGCTCAGGCTGTAGTTGTTGGTCACCGGCTCCTGATTGTCGGTGGTGCTGAGGCCGAAGGCCGCTGTATTGACCCCTCCAAAGGTCAACGGATTTTGTGCGACGCTGCTGACTCCGCTCAGTGTCGCTGAACCGAAGCCGTAAAGGATGGCGGTGCGCAGGCCCTGGGCATTGGAAAACGCGGTCTGCACGTCGCCCACGGAATCATGGATGCGGTACTCGCCGAGGCCGCCGCGCAAAACCGTCTTGCCCGTTTTCAGGAGATCCCAGGAAAATCCAACGCGCGGCTCATAGTAGACCGGCGGGGCTGGGCTGCCGGAGGTTGGTGTCGTGCCATCCAGAGCGTGCCAGGTGAAGCCGGGCAGGCCAACGGAGGTCGCGCCGCCACCCGAGGCGTACAGGTCGGGACGGAAGACAGCGGCGCCGATCCCGTGCGCGTCGTCCCAGGGCCCCATATGGGTAATCCGCAGACCGTAGTTCATCACGAAGTTCGGCCTCAGGCGCCACGAGTCCTGCGCGTAGCCGTCCACTGTCCAAAAGTACAGGTTCGTGCGGGGCAGATAGTTCTGCTGCTGAAAATCCTGGATGATGCCTTCTTCGAAGTTGGCCAGCGGATTGCCGCTCTCGTACTGGTTGGTGGGGTCGAAAGCCGGCGAATGATCCGGGTATTGGCCCTTGTAGCTATGGAATACGCTGCCGGCGCCTGGGTAGTAATAGTCGAAGATCGCGCCATTGGCCTCACTGTTGGTGATGGCGGAGTTTTGCCTGTCCTCTTGAACGAAGACGCCGATCTTGACGGTGTGCTGGCCCCAAACCTTCGTCAGATTGTCACCGAAATTTGGCACCAGCACCTTGAGAAATGGCCCACCGGAGGTCGTATCGGGCTGAATGGCGATCGGCAGACCGTCGGGACCGTAATCCTGAAGCTGCGGGTAGGCCGTACTGCCGTTGGCATACGCTCCCTGGTAGGGGTACCCAATCGTGGAACTCTGGAGGGCAGCCTGCGACTTCGGCGTAAAGACCTGCGAGGAGTAGATCAGCGTGGCATAGAGCTCATTGGTGAGCGTCGGCGTGATCACGCTCACATAGTTCGCAGCCCCGCTCTGCACGTGGATGGCGTTGATGAATCCGCCGCCGGGCGTGTTCACATCGCCGAACTGCGGATTGCTCAGATTGGGTGAATAATACGGCACCTGCGGCTGTCCTTGGCCCTGTTTTTCGTAGGTATACCGCACAAAAAAGGTGTTTCTGGCGTTGATGGCGTAGTCGCCCCGGCCGGTGAAGGTGGAAACATTGTTGTTTACCAGGTTCTGCGCCGTGTAGTTGTACCCGGCCGCATTCGTTGCCATGGTCGGCATCGGCAGGACGGCGTTGACCAATGCTTTGGCGCCCGGATCGAGATACGGAGCGATGTTCCCCGTGGGAAGAGCTGTGCCGTCTATACCGAAGGTAGGCTGAAAGGCGATATTTTTATAGGTGGGATTGGTGTAAACCGGGCCGAGATAGTTTTTTATAGCGGCGGTGCTGAAGTCTCCCGCGCGCAAGGCCGCTGTCGGGACCAGCGCGTGAATGATGGCCTGGTTGATGTCGCTGTAGGCGTAGATATTGCGCTGCGCATCGTATTCGGCGCCGGCGAAGAAGGTCAGCTTCTTGAGGCCGGGCACCGGTCCGCTGAACGTGCCGCCGGGATAGATATAGCGATCCGCGGGCCGCGATTCGCCGTTGTACTTGGCCAGCGAATCGTTCGCATTGAGCTGACTGGCGCGCGCGAAGGTATAAAGCGAACCATGGTAATGAGACGTGCCTGCTTTGGTCACACCCTGGATGATCACCGGCCCGTTGGATTGATCGGCGCCGAAGTTCGAGGTCTGCACCTGCACCTCGCTCACAAAGGAGTCGTTGATGTTCTGAAGGCTGGATCCAAAGTTGCCTGGATTGGTCAGAATAGCGCCATCAAGCTTCAGCGTGATTCCAGCAACGGGAGCTCCGTTGGAAGAATAGGGCGTCGGCTGCCCGATCTGCACCTGGGTAAAATCCGGGGCTACATTGGTGGAGTTTGTGTTGCGGATCGCGAAGCCGGGCAGGATGCGCTGCAACTCCGTCGCGTCACGACCCACCACCGAGAGCCGGTCAAGATCGGTCGCGGTGATGGTGGAGCTGAGCTGACCGCTATCCATGGGCAGGCCGGCGACCGTGCTCTCCACCGTGACCGTATCGCTGGTGGCGCCGACGGTCAGCTGCAGTTTGTCCAGGGTGAGCGCGTCGCCTGCGTTCAGATGAATGCCGGTACGCTTGTAGGTATCGAAGCCGTCGCGGGTGAGGGTTAGGGTGTAGTCGCCGGGGATCACGGCCGCGAAGCTGAAGCCTCCGCTGTTCCCGCTTGTCGAGCTGCGGTTCGCGCCCGTGGAATCGTTGTGCAGGAGCGCCCTGGTCCCAGGGACAACGGCTCCACTTCCGTCCAGGACAGTGCCGCTTAGGCTGCCGGCGCCCACCTGGGCCGCCAGAGGCATTATCCCCGCCACCAGCACCATGAAGGAACATAACAGCAAGATCGTTTGCTTCTTTACGCGCCGGACGAGCAGCTTCACCCCTGGCAGCATCTGTCGCGCTTGCCTCCGAGCTTTCGCGTTGCCAACCTTCAAAGCTTTGCCTCTCTCTCTCACTCGCGACGATTCGCGCGAGCTCCCCAAAAGCATGAGATTTATAAGAGTCGCCAACAAGAAAGGGCAAGCTCTTTGCGGCAAGCAGGGAGGTCTTTACTGTAAAGAGCCAACCTTAAGTAAGTAAAAATAAGCCACTTAGAGAAGGGAAGCGAGGACAGTCCTCAGGGGGTGACTGCTATAATTGTGCTCGTTCCCGAGAATGATTCATGCTGCTCACCTCTAATCCGGAGCCCTCTGCCTTTACGGAAGAGGAGAAGGCTGCGGTCTATGAGCAGCTTGAACGGGTGCTCGCGAACCCGTTTTTCAGCCACAGCCGCCGTTTTCCCGCCCTGCTGCGGTTTGTGGTCGAGAACACACTGGCAGGGCGCTCCGACGCACTGAAGGAGCGGACACTCGGCGTCGAGGTCTTCGGCAAAAGCGCGCATTACGATACGGCCAACGATCCCATCGTGCGGGTGACGGCGGCTGAGATCCGCAAGCGCATCGCGCTGTACTACGGTGAACCGGGCCACGAATCAGAGTTGCGCCTCACGCTGCCGGCCGGTTCGTATGTGCCGCATTTCGACGCGCCGCGACCCCGACAGGCAACCGTCGAGCAAACCCCAGGTCCATCTTCCCTGGTCGGGAGCGAATTGCCAACTGCAGGAGCTGGCGGCAGTTTGCCTTTGGATCGTCGGCCTGCGGTGAATCCAGGGGCGACCGATCCGGGGGCGATTGATGCAAGGGCGACCGATGCAGTGGACACCCCTTCTTTCAGCTTGCGCCGGCATCGACGTGTCGCCGGAGCAGCCGGTGTGCTTCTTCTGTGCCTCTTTGCAACTGGCCTGTATGGCTGGCGAAGGTCAATCACCTCGCCCGTCCAGGCATTCTGGGCACCCCTGCTGAATTCACCTGATCCTGTCCTGTTTTGCGTGGCCGATCAGACCGAGTATACCGACATTCAACTGCGCGATGCGGCGCAGCCGGCCCACATCAATGTGCTGCGCGACAGCCTCACGGCTGTGGTCATTGACGATGTAGCCCCGATCGTCGACATGGCAGGCATCCTGCGGCAGAACGGCAAACGATATTCGATACGCGGGGAGGGTGCAACCACCCTGAACGATCTCCGCGGCGGCTCCACCGTATTCATCGGAGCGTATGACAATGCCTGGACGCTGCGGCTGCTAGAGCCGCTGCGTTTCCATTTCGCCAACAACCCGGATATGACCCGCTTCTGGATTGTCGACACGGCCTCGCGCAGGCCCAGTTCCTGGACCGTCGACCGCCGCGAACAGATCGCCACCAATGTGTATCGCGACTACGCTATCGTCTCCCGATTTACCGACAGCGATACGGGCCGGATTTCCGTGGTTGTTGCGGGCATTGGACGCGGTGGCACGATTGCCGCAGGCGAATTTCTCACCACACCCGCGCTCCTCGATCAGGTTCTATCGCTCACCCGGTCTGCGGAGAAGAAGAATCTCGAACTCGTCCTGAGCACGCAGATTATCGGTGGTGAGCCCGGGACTCCGCGCGTCGAGGCCAGCTATGCATGGTAGGCGTGCCGGCAACAAACCACTCTCGATAGACCGCACCGCCTGGCAAAACGGGTGTGGCGACTTAGAAAATTTCTGATCAACCCAATGGAGTGCGCTCAACAAAATACTCGGGGCTAAAGGCCCTTGTATTTAGCGGTTTTATCGTAGGCTGAAGCCCTACGCTCCCTCCGCAAAGGCGATGACAGGACTTATGCAGAGATTCCCTAAATCACATACAGATCGACATACTCATGCACCGGCATGGCTTCGAGCCTGCCCCTGTCGAGCGAAACCGCCAGGATTCGCTCCTGTTGCTTCGCGGGAAAACGCCGCGCCAGATTGATGCTGAACTTGGCTTCGAGCAGGGGGATGCCCTCCGTGCGCCTGCGCCGGTGACCCAGGGGGTACTCGACCGTTTCTTCGAGCACGGTTCCATCGTCGAGCTCCAACGCCAGCGCATTCGCAATCGAGCGCTTCTCCGGATCGTGATACTCAAGCGTGAACCGGGGCGCCTCGACCGTCTCCATGCGGCTGCGCAGAGCATCGATGCGCGGATCGGAGGCGATCGCATCCTCATAGTCCGACGCCGTGAGCCGCCCGAAGAGCAGCGGCACGGCGACCATGTACTGGATGCAGTGATCGCGGTCGGCTGGGTTGTTCAGCGGACCTTTTTTGTCGATGATGCGAAGGCAGGCCTCATGCGTGCCGATGGTGATGCGCCGTATGTCCTTTGCAGACTTGCCCATCAGCTTCAGCCGCCCATGGAGCGTCATCGCCGCTTCGGCGGCCGTCTGCGCATGAAACTCAGCGGGAAAGCTGATTTTGAACAGCACGTTTTCCATCACATAGGAGCCGTACGGGCGCTGAAACTTGAACTCCTGGCCTCGAAACGAGACATCATAGAAGCCCCAGATCTTCGCGGTCAGGGCGGTGGGGTAGCCCATCTCGCCGGTCTTGGCCATCAGCGCCAGGCGCACGGCCCGGCTGGTCGCATCGCCGGCCGCCCAGCTCTTGCGGGAGCCCGTGTTGGGCGCATGGCGGTAGGCTCGCAGGCTCTGGCCATCGACCCAGGCCAGCGAAACCGCGGCCAGGCTCTCCTCCCGCGTCAGCCCAAGCAGCTGCGCCACTACAGCGGTCGAGGCTACCTTGACCAGAACCACATGGTCGAGGCCGACCCGGTTGAAGGAGTTTTCGAGCGCAATGCAGCCCTGGATCTCATGCGCCTTGATCATCGCGGTCAGCACCTGCCGCATCAGCAGCGGAGGCTTGCCTGCCGCGACGGCCGTACGCGAGAGCCAGTCGGCCACGGCCAGAATGCCGCCCAGATTGTCCGACGGATGACCCCACTCCGCCGCCAGCCACGTGTCGTTGAAGTCCAGCCAGCGGATCATCGCGCCGATGTTGAAGGCGGCCTGCACGGGGTCGAGCTGGAACTGCGTGCCGGGCACCTTGGCTCCGTGGGGAACGGCGGTCCCGTGCACGACCGGGCCGAGCAGCTTGGTGCAGGCGGGATACTCCAGCGCCTCCAGTCCACAGCCCAGCGTGTCGATCAGGCAATGGCGCGCGGTCTCATACGCGAGATCACTTTTGATCTCATAGGTCTCGACGTACTCGACGATATCGACCAGTACCTGATCGTAGTCCTGATGTTGCTGGGAGCTGTGCGCTGACAAAAGCTGGAGTTCTCCTTTGGTATCGCTACTGGCGTTCCTGGTATTTCATCGGCGTTCCGCGAGCGGAACGAAGGCGAGGTTGTCGGGACCGGTGTAGTTGGCCGAAGGACGAATGATCTTTCCATCCAGACGCTGCTCGATCACATGCGCGCTCCAGCCGGCGGTGCGGGCGATGACGAACAGCGGCGTGAACATCGCCGTGGGAATGCGCATCCTGTGATAACTCACCGCGCTGAACCAGTCCAGGTTGGGAAACATCTTCTTCAGGTCCCACATCACCGTCTCCAGCCGCTCCGCGACCTCGAACATGCCCATGCTGCCCGCTTCCATGGAGAGCTCCCGCGCGACCTCCTTGATGACCTTGTTGCGCGGATCGGAGAGGGTATAGACCGGATGCCCGAAGCCGATGATGACCTCCTTCGCCGCCACCCTGCGCCGAATATCCTCCTCGGCGGCATCGGGGGTGTCATAGCGCTTCTGGATGTCGAGCGCAACCTCATTGGCGCCGCCATGTTTGGGCCCGCGCAGCGCGCCGATGGCTCCGGCGATGCAGGAAAACATATCCGAGCCCGTCCCTGCGATCACCCGGCCCGCAAAGGTGGAGGCGTTGAACTCATGCTCGGCATACAGGTTCAAGCTGGTCTGCATGGCCCGCACCCAGCGCTCGCCGGGCTCGGTGCCGTGCAGCAGGTGCAGAAAATGAGCGGCGATCGAATCATCCTGCGTCTCCACCTCGATGCGGCGGCCATGGGTGGCGAAGTGGTACCAGTACAACAGCATCGAGCCCAGCGATGCCAGCAGCCCATCGGCGATGTCCCGCGCACCCGCTACGCTGTGGTCATCCTTTTCCGGCAGCACACAGCCCAGCACCGAAACGCCGGTGCGCATCACGTCCATCGGATGCGCCGCCGCTGGCAGGCACTCCAGCGCCCCCTTCAGCGCGGCGGGCAGACCACGCAGACCCTTCAGCTTGGCCTTGTAGGCCGTCAGCTCAGCCCGGTTCGGCAGCCTGCCATGCACCAGCAGATGCGCTACCTCCTCGAACTCGGTCGCGGTCGCCAGGTCGAGGATGTCGTAGCCGCGATAGTGCAGGTCGTTTCCGCTCCTTCCCACCGTGCAGAGCGCGGTGTTGCCCGCGGGGGTGCCGGAAAGCGCAACGGATTTCTTCGGTTTAAATGTGGCGGGTTGTTCCGCGGTGGCAGTTTCGGTCATAGCTCTTCTCTCCGGAACCGCACAGCAACGGAAGCGCAGTTCCCCAGCAGAATTCTTGGTCGTTCAGGACTGCTTCGCCTGCGCGAACAGCCTGTCCAGCTTTTGTTCGTACTCGTGATATCCGAGAAAATCATAGAGCTCCGCCCGGCTTTGCATCCCTTCGAGTGCGTTGCGCTGCGTTCCTTCCGCGCGGATGGTTCGATACACCTTCAGCGCCGCCGCATTCATCGCGCGGTAGGCCGCGCAGCAGTACAGCACAAGGTCCACACCCGCCGCGGCCAGTTCATCCTTCGTGTAAAGCGGCGTCTGCCCGAACTCGGTGATGTTGGCCAGAATCGGAACTCCCGCGGCTTTGCGAAACTTCGGGTAGAGCGCCAGATCCGTCACGGCTTCGGCGAAGATCATATCGGCGCCCGCCTCCACATAGGCCCGGCAGCGTACGAGCGTGGACTCCAGGCCTTCCGCGGCAAGCGCATCGGTGCGCGCCATGATGACGAACTCCGGGTCCGTGCGCGCATCCACCGCCGCCTTGATCCGGTCTACCATCTCGCCGGTCGAAACGACCTCCTTGCCCGGCCGGTGACCGCAGCGCTTGGCGCCCACCTGGTCTTCCATATGCACGGCCGCCACGCCGGCCTTGATCATCGAGCGCATCGTGCGCGCGATATGGAACGCTCCGCCCCATCCGGTGTCGATATCCACCAGCAGCGGCAGCGTGGTCGCATCCGTGATGCGCCGGGCATCGGTGAGCACATCTTCCATCGTGCTGATGCCCAGGTCGGGCATGCCGAGCGAATTGGCCGCGACTCCGCCCCCAGAAAGATACAGCGCGCGGAAACCGGTGGCCTCCGCCATGCGCGCCGTATAGGCGGTGATGGCGCCGATCACCTGCAGAGGCTTCTCTTCCGCTACCGCCTGGCGAAACTTTCTGCCGGGGCAGTCGTTGCTTTGCGCCGCCATCGTAGCGTGATCCTCCGTTTGGGTTGTATCGCTCCCAAGGTGGGGAGACATACATACCAGCTTCGATTGATGATCTCATCCTCGCCGCGCGTTCCGCTAGCGGTGGATTCGTAATCCCGGTCACGGTCCCTTTGCAATGCAGCATTCCTCGACTAGCTGAAGTGGCGGAAAGCACGTTCCCATGATGGTGTAGGCCCTCGGGACAGACGAGCCCTATCCAACAACGCCCGTTCCATCCGACGGTCGTAGCTGCCTTCCTTGGCGGTCAGAGACCGCGGCGTGGGACCGTTCCCGAGGCTGGATTGTCTGGGGGAGCAGCCCATGCCCGTCTGTATAGGCTGGCGCTGGAAAAGGGGAACCGGGCAGCCGGTATCATGCGGTTGTTGAATCCGCCTAGCAGATTAAGAGGTCCGACGAAGCGACGGAGCTGAATAAAAAAATGGCCACCAAAAAATAGGGAGTGTTCCTGCATGAACATTTTAGGTTTTGGATGGTGACCTGCGATGTAAGCTCGATTTGTCCAAAGTATTCTCTCAGCCACCGCGCTTTCTGCCTACCGGGTTTCGATTGGGTTCAGTTATTCCATCCAGGAGATTGCTCCATGCTGACTCGTCGCACATTCTTGGAACGCAGCTTGATAGCTTCTGCCGGCGTGGCTGTCGCGCCGGCTGCACGCGGATGGGCCGCAACGGAGTCGACAGGGAATTCGGCCGTGGCGCTTTCGTTCCGCAAGGACGCGCCTTTCCGTCTTCCGGCAAACTTCATTGGGCTTGGTTATGAGATGTCTTCGGTGGCGCCGATAGGCCTGCTGAGCGCGAGCAACGAACGCTATGTGCAGCTGGTGAAGCAGCTTGGCAGCAGCGGTGTTCTTCGCGTGGGCGGCATTGTGGCGGACTACACCCGCTATGAACCCAACGGCACGATCTTGACAGATCCGCACAATACGGTAATCACCCAGGCAAGCCTGCAACAATTTACCGGGTTTCTGAAGAGGATCGGATGGACCGCAATCTGGAGCCTGAACTTCGCGCAGGGATCGCTCGATCAGGCGGTGACGGAAGCAACGGCAGTAGCGCGCATCCTCGGAGATCGCTTGGCTGCATTCGAGATCGGCAACGAGGTAGAAAACTATGGGCGCGGCGCAAAGGCCTTCCGCCCCGCCGCTTATGCCTATGAGGCCTACCGCACGGAGTACACCGCCTGGCATGACGCCATTCACAAAGCCGTTCCATCGGCTCGCTTCGCTGCGCCCGACACCGCGGATAACGTGCAGTGGGTGGAGAACATGGCCGGCGACGCGCATGGCGAAGTGCAGCTGCTAACTACTCACTACTATCGCGGCAACCAGAAGAAAGGATCGGCGGAGCAGTTACTTACGCCGGATCCCAGGCTGCTCGACAAGTTACTCCGCCTGCGCACCGCCTCGACACAGAGCAACATTCCCTGGCGCATGTGCGAGGCGAATTCGTTCTTCGGCGGCGGCAGGCCTGGCGTAAGCGACACTTTTGTGGGCGCACTCTGGACCTTGGATTTCATGCTGCTTTTAGGAAGCTACGGCTGCAGCGGCGTGAACCTTGAAACGGGCGTGAACCAGCTTGGATTTGTGAGTCCGTATTCACCTATTCAGGATGACGGCAAAGGCGTGAACAGCGCCGGTGCGCCATACTATGGCATGCTCGCGTTTGCGGCAGCGCGCGCAGGCAATACCGACCTCCGAGCACTGGATCTGCCTGAGGAAATGCAGAGATTGACCGCATACGCCTTAGGCAACAACGGCGCGGTGCGATCCGTCGTGATCATCAATCGCAGCAGCTTTGAGGAGACGATCTCCCTGTCAGGACTGGGCCTTCGCAGCTCGTCGGCAATGCGCCTGTCCGCCCCCGCGGCCGACAGCACATCCGGAATTACCTTCGCAGGCTCCGCAGTGGAGGCCACAGGACGTTGGGCAGGGACTCAGATCGAGCGAGTTGCAGGCTCAAAGATCTCCGTTCCAGGTATGAGCGCAGTCGTACTGAGAGGTTGAATACGTACCTTGACGATTAGGGTTCCGAGTACGAGCATGTAACTCATTACACATGAGCAGGGAACAGAAATCGAAGATCGAGACTTGCTTTCTATAAGGCCAGCGCGGCACGCAGCCGTTCCATGTCTTGCATGGGAGGGGCGCCAAAGAATCTGCGGTACTCCCGGCTAAATTGAGAGGCGCTTTCATAGCCGACACGCCGACTCACTGTGCCGGCATCAAGAGACTCCGAGAGCAGGATGCGGCGCGCCTCCTGGAGCCGCAGCTGCTTTTGATACTGAAGCGGGCTCATGGAAGTAACGGCGCGAAACCAGCTATGCATGGCGGACGGGCTCATGCGCATCTCGCGAGCCAGCTCTTCCATGCGAATGGATCGCGCAACGTTTCGTTTAAGCCATGCAAGACCGGCGGCGACACGCTCAACCTTGCCGCTGCCCGCAGCCATGCGACGAAGCAAACCGCCCTGTTCACTGAGCAGAAGCTTGTAGAAAATTTCGCGTCGAATGAGCGGCGCCAGGATGGAGATTTGAGCAGGCTTCTTGAGTAATCCGGCGAGCCGGATCACTGCATCCAGCAGGTCGTCGTCCATCGAACCGATCATAAGGCCGGGGCGCAACGGCGGAGCGCTCTCGGTCGGAAGGTCCGTTTCGCGCATCAGGGATCCGATCTCATCGAAGTCAAGCACCAGACTCAATCCGAGGAACGGCTTTGCGCGGCTAGCCTCTTCAATCTGGCCCACCAGCGGAAGATCCAGTGAAACGAGAAGATACTTGTTCGGGTCATAGACAAAGCGCTGCTCATTCAGGAGTGTGCACTTCGATCCTTGAGCGACAACGCAGAACACCGCCTTGTGCAGTGACGTGCGCGGGACTTCGGTTGTGGAGGATCGGGTAAGAAAGAGACCCTCAATTTCCGTTCCGTGAGAACCATCCTCCGGACATAACTCTCGAATCAATGCTGCCAACTGGGCTGTTGCCGGCATCCTGTACCTCGTCTGTACTCTCCCATTGGACGACGGGGAGCGACGGACGATCCATCGATTTGGTGGATCGGGCAACACTTCAGTCGAATCGTTCAATTCACCAGGGAGAGCGCAATCGTCTAATTTTCCAGAGGGACATCCTCAAGGAGCGTCAAGTGGGAAAACTGGATCGCAAGGTTGCGCTGATCACCGGCGGAAGCGAAGGCATGGGTTTCGACACGGCAAAGGAGTTTATTCGGGAAGGCGCTTTCGTGTTCATCACGGGACGCCGAAAGGCTGAACTCGATAGAGCTGTCGAGACTTTGGGCAGCGGTGCCGCAGGTATTCAGGCGGACGCCGGAAAACTGGGAGACCTGGACCGAATGTACGCCGAAATAAAGCAGAAGAAAGGGAAGCTCGACGTGGTCTTTGCAAACGCCGGCATTTACCAGCAAATGCCCCAAGACAAAGTGACGGAGGAGTTCTACGACCAGTGCGCTGATATCAATGCCAAAGGTGTATTCTTCACCATTCAGAAGGCAATTCCGCTGATGAACGGGAATGGCTCAATTATTCTGAACGGTTCCTTTATTGGCAGTTCAGGCTATCCCGGTATGTCGGTCTACGGAGCCACGAAGGCGGCCGTTCGGAGCTTCGCGCGCACGTTCACGGCCGAATTGAAGGGTGCCGGCCCTCGCGTCAATGTCATCAGCCCGGGGCCGATCCACACAGCAGGCAATGCTGCAACGCTTGGGAGCAATCAAGAGGTGCGTCAGTATGTGACCGGCATGATTCCGCGTGGTCGTATTGGCGAGGGCAGCGACATCGGGAAAGTGGCTGTCTTTCTGGCTTCTGACGATTCCAGCTTCGTGGCTGGAGTGGAGTTGTTCGTTGACGGCGGTGTCAATGCTGTCTAGCGGCGTCAACGCTGTCTAGCCGGAAGAGGCGGCAAGGAAGACCATCTGGTCTTCCTTGCCCATTCCATGAGGTCAGGATGACATCAGGCGAGAGATTCTTATGCGCCAGGAACGCCAAACGGAGAGCTTGCCGGCCCGATACGGCGCCACAGATCCGTCACGGGAAACGCGCTCGCGTTAAGCGATAGCGGTTTACCTTAAGATGTACAGGTGGTCCGAGCAGGCTGCGGGTCTCTCCACTGCGCAGACGATAAAATCGTCTGCGCCGGTCGAGATGACACTGTATAGCAATTAGAAAACAGCTTTAAGCTAATGCCGTAAAAGCCTGAGTAGATAACACAGCCGCGGGGCTTTTCCCGTTGAGGAGAGACGCATGTTATGTCAATTGTCGAGCATTTGTTGATGGATTCGCCGCTGGGCACTTTGACCTTAGTCAACACGGATGGTGTGTTGAGTGGCCTCTACATGCCGGAACATCTGCGCGGCCCGCGGGAGGAGTCATTCGGCACAAGAACGATGTCGGGCTTCAGGCAGGTTCGATCAGAGCTTTCCGAATACTTCAATTTAAAGCGCAGGAAATTTACGTTTCCCATCACTCCGGAGGGCACAGCCTTCCAGCAACTTGTCTGGAACCTGCTGCGCGAGATTCCATACGGAGAGACACGCACCTATGGGCAGCTGGCCACTGCGTTGGGCAATGCGGGAGCGATTAGAGCAGTGGGACTTGCAAATGGCAGAAACCCTATCAGCATCGTCATTCCATGCCACCGCGTACTGGGAAGCGATGGCAGTCTTACGGGTTATGCGGGAGGACTCGGCCGCAAACAGTTTCTCCTGGAGATGGAAGGATCCAGGCATCCGGGGCAGGCAAGACTTTTGTAGTGCTGTCGCGCCGGGAGCGAGAGGTACCACGCGGCAAATGCCTCAGCAATACTTACCACCCTCTAACTTCTCTCATAAGAACTCAGTCATGGGGGTGCACACTATTTAGTTAAGCCTTGGCTGTTAAAGGCCGGCGTACCAGTCGTAGCCAAGCTCAGTCCAGTAATCGTCGGGCCTGGTGTTCGTGTAGGCGATGAGACCTATGCGTTTGATTTGTTTGTAGCCGTATTTGGTCGGCATGTGCAGGCGCAGCGGAGCGCCGTGAAGCTGCGTTAGCGGTGCTCCCATCATCTCGGTTACGAGAAGCGTCTGCGGATGACGGCAGACCTGCATGTCATAGCCGCTGTAGTAGTCCCCATCCGGCGTCTCCATGTACACGTATCGCGGCTCCTTGCCATCGATTCGCGCGGGCGGGTACGCGTCGAGAAAGTCGGCCATGCGGACCCCGGCCCAGTGCACAATCTGGCTCCAGCCCTCGATGCACTTGAACTGCGTTACGAGCTCGCGGCGCGGCAGTTTAAGAATGTCATCCATGGTTAGCAGCAGACCCGGCGTACCCGGATCGAGTGTCGAAAAACTCTCGCCTGCTTCCTCTTTGCCGCGCGGCTTGCGTCCGGTGTGCTTTTCATCCTCTTCAGCTTTGCCAACCATCGGCGCCGGCGCCATCTTGGTCGCGCTCTCGAGCTTGGGATCGACTTTGGTGTCGTGACCCTGATCCGCAGGTGGATGTTCGTCCGTGTACCTGTACTCCCAGGCGGTGACATCGTTTGTGTAGCGTGGATTGGCGGCCGCGTTCGCCGTGCCGACAAGCTGCAGCCGATAAGTCTCCGGCTGCAGTGCCTTCTTCAGGCCATAGATGCCATTGACGCGCAACGTCTCCGCGCGGCTGAGCGGGTATGTCGGTGAGAGAGCATGATCGTGGAACACGGCTCGGGAGAGAGCCGCGTCCGTCTGCAAGGCCCCTCGCAACGGCGCGGAGAGCATGTCCTCCTGCCGCGCGCGATCCACCCACCGGTAGAAGCCATAGCCCGCGGCAGTCCCAGCCGCTGCGGCGAGAAACGCGCGGCGGGTATGCCTTCGCGAGTTCTCCAGCACAGAGGCATCTGAGGCATTTGAGGCATCGCCGGCCGCGGCGCGATGCGTCATTACGTCGTCAGCATTGTCGGGATCCGCAGGACGTTGCCGCCCTTCACGCACGGACTGGGTTTCAGCCTGCGGATTGGCGCTGCCGGCTGCAGGTTTTTCCTGTTGTTTTTGAGTGGAATCGCTCATTTCGCTCCTCGCCAGCTCTTTCGTTTCGCTTCGAGCGATGGAGCTTCGACACGCTGGATCTCCAGACCACTCACCATGGAGCGAAAGTTGTTCCAGCCCGCAAGGACGACCTGCACAACGTGGATGACAAAGAATCCGAGAAAGCCCATGGTGAGCCAGAAGTGAAGCCAGCGCGCCATCTCGTAGCCACCCAGCAGCGTCGTCAGCCAATGAGTTTGCGTGGGCTTGTAGATCGCCAGGCCGGTGATCAGCATGCCTGCGCCCATCACGATGACCGAGGTATACGCGATCCGTTGCGCGCCGTTGTATTTGGTTTGTGACGGCAGACCTTTACGCAGATGAAGGTCGACGAGCGTGACCTGAATGGCATCTCGCAGGCTCCGTCGCTCGGGAAGAATGAAGCGCCATTCGCCGGAAATCCAGGTGTACAGCACATACACGAGGCCATTAACGGCGAAGAACCACATGAAGAAGAAGTGATACCCGAGACCCTGCGTGACGTGATACGGCACATGCAGCTTCGCGTAAAACCAGTCTGGGAAAAAGCGGAACAAGGTGAATTTTCCGGCCCCGAGGCGGTAGACGCGATGCGGATGCTGATAGGCGTTGTCGGAGTCGTTCCAGTAGATCAGCAGACCGCTCCAGATCATGGTGAAGAGCACAGGAAAGTTGATCCAATGCATCCAGCGGATGGCGAGTGGATGCTTGCGCTCAAGACGAATACTGGGTGCATCCCGTTCCCTGTGATCGATTCGATCCTGCACTGGCATGGCTTAGAGCACTCCTCGGGCTTGCCCATCCGCTAAGAGGAGCGAACCCTGTTGATTCGTGGGACTCTGAAAACTACAGGAGGTGAGAGCACCTTTTATGCCGAGTCCCAGCATGGACGCCGATTTTTAAAGTGTTACACTTGACGCAAATCCGGAGGCACTGCGCGCAGTGCTTGACGGCTTGGTGGTTATCAGCTTCGGTTCTGTTGCTCTACACCATCGACAGTACATGTGGCCCGGTAGCTCAGATGCATAGAGCGGCGCACTCCTAAGGCGAAGGTCGCAGGTTGGACTCCTGCCCGGGCCACCAGAACACCCGCGATCGGTTTCCGGGGGCGCAGGCCGCGGAAGACCTCAACATCACCGCTTCACTCCGATTGGCAATGACAGACTTATTTGCAGAAAAGTTTGCGACGGATGTGCTCGCCGCGCTGGCAGCGTTGGAAGGGTTCGCCACTCTCGCCATCGATTTCAATCGAACGCATGCCTCCAACCCGCAGTGGCCTGGCCACGCGCGCTTTCACCTAGTGTGGCAAAACGGCAGCACTGCCATGCTCGCGATGATGACGGAGTATGTGTTGTGGAGTGGGACTGCGGCGGAGAAGACACGCTTCCACCTGGCGCTCTGGATGACTGCTTTGCCTATGCTTGGCTTCCTTGCTGCGTTGTTGAGTAAAGGCCTCTACGGCGGTTCAACTTACGATGAAAATGGCATTCTTCCGCTGTGCATTCGCCTCGGCAGGTACCGCAACAACGTAGATCTCAACACCGCTGCTGTACTGAGCGGATTCGTCATGCTGGGGTTCGTCTTCTATTTGCATGATCTCCGATAACGCCTGCGAACACCGGCATTATCGAGGCGGTCTCTGTTGGGCACGCATCTCTACGATCCAGTCCGCGAGCGCAACGATGTCGGCATCGCGTAGATATTCGTGCCCGGGCATATCGGATCCCGGGACGCCAAACTTGAGGATGCGTTCAAGTTGCGAGGTTTGCTGTTTGGCCGAGGCGTTCGAGGAGATCAGGTTCAGATTGTCTTTCATCACGTTTGGCGGAACAACACGAAAGTCCCCACCGTACTTGCCGCGAACGATTCCCGCAGGCACATGACAGGTAGCGCAGTTGTTTTGGAAGATCTGCTCGCCTGTGGACACTTGAGGAATGCGAACCGATCCCGAGGCAGGCGTCCAGAAAGCAAGCTCTTCGCGGAGGTGCTTCGCATCATCGGGGCTCTTCAAGCTTTCCAGATACGCGATCAGCGCATTGCCGCGGCCGTCCTGAAATAGATACGCATAACTGGGCATGACCGAACGGTAGCTGACATCGCGTGGATTGATGAAGTGAATGCGCAGCCACAACGGTGAGCGGCGGCCGCCAACCTCGCTGAGATCTGGACCCTGTCTGCGATTGCCTATCAGCGGAGGACGCTCGCGGCGTATCGCTTCGATGTCGCGGCTCGGCCCCCACAGCGACACGTCCGCTGCGTTGTTGGGGCGGATGTACTGCGAGTGGCAGTTGATGCAACCCTCCGCGATGTATACATGGCGTCCACGCGCGATTTCGGAATCGTGAGCCGGTGAAGAACTCTGCGCTTTGCGTGAGGAGGCGTAGTGGATTATTCCAGCAATGGTTGCAAGCGCGATTGCCGCGCCCACGGGTGCGGTGTTTTTCCGCAGGAGTTTCCACGCGAGAGGAGCGGCTACGGCGAGACCGGCGACCAGAATAAAAGGGGTGGGCACGCGATGCAGGTGTTGGCCCATGCCAATGCCCATCGCGGATCCGATCCAACCGGCGATGGCGTAAATGAAGCCGGCCTGCCTTTCACGCTGAATGCTGGACCGCGCCATCAGCAGCAGGGAAGGGTACGCCACAAGCGCCACGGAATAGAGTGAAACACCGGCCGGATAAAAGAATGGGGCAAGCGCGGCAGTGTCAGAGTGGTGCAACAGAAGCGAGGCTGCCGCGATGCAACCGAAGGCTGCGAGCAGCGTCGTCAGCAGACCGCGGCGGCTGATCAGCCACGCGCTGGCGAGCGCGGCCGCGAGATGAATCACTCCATTGCGCCAAAGGTGAAAGGAGCCTGCCCACGTTCCGGCCTTCAGCGCGGGTGAGTTCCCGATGATGTAAAACGCTGCTGAATCGAGCCAAATCAATGCTGTAAAGGCGAGAAGAACGAAGCCGAAAGGCATCGTGCTTTGCTTTACAGGTGTTGTTTGCTGAGATCGTGGCTCCTCATGAACAAAGAAAACGGCTAGTAAACAAACGAGCGCGGATACTAGGGCAATCGCGCTTGGCGTGGCGTTGAAGAGCGCCGGCACGTTGCAAATGAAGTAGCCGATCCCCGTCCCCAGCGCGACCCGCATCAACGGACCGCGGCTTCCAATCCAGAGATCGAGATGGGAGACAAGCGTGACGGTCAGCAGGCCTAACGCAATGCCGATCAGCGCCGCGACGCAACCCGCGGTAAAGGGCGTGAGCGGCAGCAGCGTAAGCGCCGCAGCCAGGGCGCAGCCGAGCAGACCGGCGCGCAGCCGAACAGTGGGATGGAAGCGATGAAGGATTCGCTGGCCGAAGAGGCTTGAGAGAACGCCTCCAATGGCCATCGCAGCCATGACCGGCGTCAGGCTGTTGATCCCGATGTGCAGTTCGCCAAGCCGCTTGAGAAAACCGAACTGGGCGAAGATCAGGAAATAAACATAAGTGCAGGCGATGAGCAGAACACCGCGCCCGCCGCTTGTGATGCCGCGCTGGCCGGGGTCAGTCAATCCTGTCTCGCTGAACCATCCGCAACCACCCGCGATGAAGCCCCATCAACTGAATCAAGGCAAGAGCCCCGTCGGAAGCAGCGACTGAAATCCAGGATCTTTCCAGGTGTGCGCCGGCGACCTGAGCGAAGACAAATACCGCAATGCAGCTGCGGATCACGGCGGTGGCTCGCCAATGTGCTTCCCATTCCGACGGCGAGCTGAGCCCGCGCCATTGCCGAAGCAGTATCCAAAGATACGTCAGTCCCACGCCAAGCACGAAGGCGCCGATGTAAGAGACGAAGACCGCGGGCACGGGAGCTTCGTCTACGCGCATCAGATGCAGCGTCAGAGTGGGTGCGATCACAAGCAGAAGACCTGTGCATGTGTCGCTCAGCCCCGCGGCAAGCTGGTAGAGCAGAAGCCAAAAATAAAAGCGCGGCTTCATGAGTAGGCATGCTCCAGTGGCTGCGGCGCGCCGGCGGGTTCAGGGGAAAACGCCTTTCCGTACATGCGACGAGCCAACCATAGCAGCCAGTTCAAAGAGGCTGCGGCCATCGCCACACCGAGCAGCAGCCGTAAGGCGTAGATCACATTTCGCGTGGTGCTCGGCACCATCGTAAAGGTCGGATCGTTGCCTTCGATCCACCCGGCCCAAAGCATGAGGAGCACATAAAAAAATGTGCCACCCTGCCAGGCGACAAAGGCCCATCGAGAGCCAAATGCATCCATGGTATCGCCCAGCAAAATGATGAGCAGCAGAACCAGGAGACTGGTCACAAAACCCGCCATGGCCAGCAGCGAGTGGCTGACAAGGCCATCGGTAAATTTCAGGTGATCGAGCACGCCGGGAAGAAACAGGCTCCATCCCGTCGGAATCAGCAAGGCCCACCAGCAGAGCACGGCGATGCGCCACATCCTCGTGCGTTCCGGCCAGTTGAACGCTTTGTAATACGCAGGAATGAGCGGCACCCACACAAGCAGGCTGCCTAGGCTGAGAAACTGTGTGGGCCGATGGTGGCTGACATCCGCTCGGCCCAACCCGAGGCAAAGAAATGCCTCTACGACGAACAGCACCCATCCAGTGACCAGCCATCGAGGACTGCTGTTGTTGCGCTTCGTGATGCCATAGGGAAGCAGAAATAGGATGAGAACGATGACCAGCACCGACTCCAGCTGGCTGGCGGCGGTGGGACCACCGCTGTCAGGATTTACGGGAGGATAAATTGCCGGATTAGCCGCTGCATAGATCGCGAAGGGAATACAAAACAGGAGCAGCAACCCGATCGCTCGAAGCGCCACGCCCGCGGGAGAGTACAGGTGTCTGCCGCGCACGCTTCGTACAAAAGCAAAGGCGAGCACGAGCCAGAGAAACAGGATGGCAAGCGGATAAAAGATGCGGCTGAACCCTGTCCAGTCGAGAAAGAGTTTGCCGCTGGAGTGGCCGCCCAGCCAGGAGACTGCGCCGGCAGCGAGAGCTCCCGACCAGAGCCACACCGCAGTGCGGCTCCATCGGGCGATGGGCGCTTCATCCGCGCCGTAAACCTTGATCAGCCACGCGGCGAGGGGAAGGCTGATCCAGCCATACAGCTGCAGGTTGAGGTGAACCGGCATCCAGCGGCCATAGCTCAGGGCGCCCAGCCAGCTGTTCGCGGTTGGAACGAGCAGCACAAAGGCGAGCCACACGCCGATCAAGTTCGCAATTGCGAGCCACGCCAGTCCATGCAATGCCGCAACGTTGACCGGCGACCACCTTGCGTAGTTCGCCACTGTGAGTTGAGGGTTGTTAACGAATTGGTCTGTGTTGTTCATCGTTGCGTATGGGGTTCTAACTCGTGAATCATGCTGGACTCCGAGATCCGGCCATCACGCATCTCGACGAGACGGTCGCAGCGGCGGGCGAGGTCGCGATCGTGCGTGGCCATGATGAGCGTGATCTGCTCCTTGCCGACCATCTCCATGAGCAGCTCGAATACCTGCTCGCGTGTTCGTTCGTCGAGCGCTCCCGTAGGCTCATCGGCTAACAGAATACTTGGTTGATTCATCAGTGCGCGGCATAAGGCTGTCCGTTGCCGCTCGCCGCCGGAGAGCTTTTGAATCTTGTGATGTGCTCGATGCGTAAGCCCGGTGCGCTCCAAGAGCTCATGGAGCCGCGCCGCCGCCGCTTTGTGGGGAACGCCTGCCGCAACGGTTGGCAGCAGGCAATTTTCTTCCAGAGTGAGATCGGGAATAAGGTTGTGCATTTGAAAGACGAAGCCCACCTCATGACGCAGCAACTGCACCGTGCTCGCCCCTACCCGCAGCTGTTTTTCATGCACCGAGATCACGCCGCGGTCCGGTTCATCGAGTCCACCCATAAGGTGGAGCAACGTACTTTTTCCGCAGCCGGAGGGACCACACAGGGCAATGGTCTCTCCCGTCGCTGCATGAAGGGAGACGCCATTCAAGACTTGAATCGCTCCGTCGTCGTAGCTCTTCCAAAGGTTCTGAACGCTAACGGCAACGCGCACGGTAGTCGCTCTTGGATCGAGTTCATTCAAAGCGTAGGGCCTCCACGGCCCGTATGCGCATCGCGTAAAGGGCAGGGTAGAGCGCCCCCAAGATTCCGGTGATGCAGGCCAGGAGCACTACAAGAAGAAACACCCAAGGCTGGAGATCGGCATTGACATAGCCGTGGACGGCGGGAATCAGCTTTAAGGCGAAGATCAGCACGACGCCCATACATAAACCGAGAAGCGCGCCGACCAGAGAGACGATTCCCGATTCGCCAAAGATCATGGCACTGATCTGCCCATGGGAGAAGCCGTTCACGCGCAGAATGGCTATCTCGCGAATGCGCGTGAACACGGACATAATCATGGTGTTCGCAACGCCGAGACCGCCCAGCAGAAGGCCGCAGCCGCCCACTGCCCATGCGGTAGTTTTCAGTATTCGGAACTGCGAGTAAGAACGGTCAAAGTCCTGGTTCTTCAACGCGACGAGGTTGGGGTGCTGCGTGTCGAACCCCCGCACGAAAGGCCCTTCATCATCCTTGCCGCGCAGCTTGACAGTCACCACGGAGGAGGTGCCTTCCTTGTGAAAGAACTGCTGCGCATCGTGCAAGGGCATAAAGACACCGCCGTCTTCGAAGCCGTTTTTTGTCCTGAGTACACCCACGACCTTGAAGCTGCCATGCCCCACGGCAACCGCGGAGCCTACGCCTGCCTTCAGGAACTCCGCGGCGCGCTCGCCGAGCACAACCTCACGAGGGTTCCTGCCAAACTGCTCACGGCTTCCGGCCAGCCACGTTCCTTCACGGATCCGGCTATCCTCGGGGACTACGCCGAAGCAGGTGATGATGGGATGATCGAGGCTCGACACAATGCCGAACAGCACCGGATCGGCATGAGCGACCAGCGGGGATCGCCGAATCTGCTGGACGACCTCGTCCGGCACGCTGCTAAAGAAGAGGTCTGACACGTTTTTCTCGAAGACAACCACCTGGCTGTCCGCGGCTAGCAGGCCAGCGAACATGCCCACCGCGCCTTGGAGGATCGTGACGACCGTGAGCATCGCCGCCACGCTGAAGGCGATGCCCGCGATGCTGATCGCCGTGCGCACGCGATGGCGGCCCAGGTTGGTGAGAATGAGCTTCAAAAACAACATGCTGCCCCTTGGCTGCGTGGCAGCGTTTCGCGGCTGCGCTGCAGCGTCTCGCGCGTGTCCGCATCGAAACGCTCGCTCACTTGATGGAAAAAATGCAATGCGGGGTTCAGCCCTGTGAGTCTTTGTACGGTTCGTTCAGCGAGCCGGTCGAGCCGGTGCAGTCGCGTGACCGTGGCCTCTGTGCCGAGCTCCAATGCGGCGTTGGGCCGGTGCAAAGCCTGATCCCGTCCCGCGGTCTTTCCGGTCTGCTGTTCTTCCCGTTGAATGTCTTTGAGGTCGTCAAGTGCCTGGTAGGCAAGCCCCCAAAATTTTGCCAAGCGGTCCAGCAGGTTGCATTCGGTGGCGGAAGCTCCGCCCATGATCGCGGGCAGCACGATCGGCAGCCGGATGAGCGATGCTGTCTTCTCGAGAGCAATCTGTTGGGCACTGGAGGATGACTCATCGGCATCGGCGAAGTGGAGATCGCGGCTTTGGCCATTCAAAATGCCGTTCAGCCCCAACTGCTGCTCCACATACGCTGAAGCGAAGCGGCGGTTCGCCGCAGTCAGATCCTGCATGGAAGACCAAACCATGGAATATGCCCGGTTAATCAGCGTCAAAGCCGCCAGAATCGCGGTCCCCTCGCCGTAAAGCTGGTGAAGGCACACGGCTCCGCGGCGATGCACGGCATCGTCCATGCTGGGCAGATCGTCAAACAGCAGCGAGGCCGTATGGAAGTACTCCAGTGCGATGGCAAGCTGTTCGCCGGCGCTATCCTCCAGGCCGTATGCGGCAGCAACCTGAACGGAAAGCTCTGCCCGAATCAGGTTGCCCGGCCGCCGCAGGGTCTCGCGCAACGCCGCGGCCAACTGGGTCTCCGTGCCCGCAGGCACCGTGAGATGCTCGCAATAGGCCCGCTGCAGCCGTTCACGCAGCGCGCCCTGTCCCTCTGGTGCTGCCGTCGCTCTGATCATGCTTGCATCCACTGAATTTGACGAGCGCCCGCGGCGAATGTATTCGCTCATTCGGCAGTTGCTGGAACGAGCGATCCGGCAATATCCAAATTAACCGTTACCTCTTTGCCCACCTTGAGCATGAAGGTGCTCGGATCCTTTAAACCCCACTTCGTAAACGGCACGGTAAAGGTGCCCTTCGCGGTGCACATGCCATGATCGATATGCACGTGCATGGGAACACGGAGATCGTGTGGGCTGCCCAATAGGGTGAAAACACCTTCCACCACAATGTCCGCATCACCCTGCGGCGGCAGCTGGCCCGTGAACGTCTTGGGAGCAAAGGTGACCGCGTTAAACTGATCCGCCTTCAGTTCGTCTGCGGTCATCTTTTTGTCTCTTGAGCTTTCGCCGCTGTTTCCGCTATGCGCATCGACAGCGATCACGCCACTCATCTCTCCGCGCGCCCGCGAGAACTCAATGCTTCCACGATCGATGTGAAAGGTGCCGTGCACCTCGTGCATCGTCGCGGGAAGCGTGAACTGCACCTGGGACTTGGCGGGATCTACCTGGAAGGTCTGCTTCTGAGCACACGCCGGTAAGCAACAGGTCATTGCGAAGAGGGCGACGGACCCCATTGCTCCGGATTTTGTCACTCCGGATTTTGTCACTCCGGGTTTTGTCGCTCCAAGGTTTGTCACCCCAGGTTTTGTCATTCCAGTTGTCCGCAAGGTCAGCATCCCCTCTCAGCGCAGCTACGCGGACGCGTCTATCGGGAGCCGGGAAAAGCTCCAACAGCGCGTTAACCTCCTTCATATCACCCGCGGCGGCGACCGTAAATGCGTCGCAAGTTTGGGGATGAACCTTGTGTGAGGAAGATGACTGCTCTGTCATTCGAGCGACAGTTCGGCCGAGGCACAGTTTTCGGGACGGCTTGGCAGTTCTTCCTCTTGTCGAATGCTTCCTCTTATCAAAGCCATTGGAGATGACCCGGGTAACAGGGCATCCATTCGTCGCGTCATAGTTATACGTGCGATACCGGATCGCCACAGGGCGCTGAGCGCCGCTCCAATCATTAAAGTCAGCAGCAGCCCGCCAGGCGGGACGGAGAACCGAAGTTTATGCAATCCAAGACAATCAGTCCAAAGGCGCTTCACCCAACAGAGTATGAGGCCGGCAATGCCGGCGAGCTTCATCAGATCGCGGACGGAACACACCCCGCGATGAGCGGGCAGACGGGCACGATCATCGCGGATGACGAAAATCAGCTGCGCGGCGGTGAGCGCGGACCGACGCTGCTGGAGGATTGGAACTATCTGACCAAGACGCAGCACTTCGACCATGAGCGCATCCCCGAGCGGGTGGTGCATGCACGTGGCTTCGGAGCGCATGGACATTTTGAATTGACCGATTCATTGAAGGGTGTTTCCCGCGCCGCCATCTTCAACGAGACCGGAAAAAAGACACCGGTTTTTGTGCGCTTCTCCACCGTCGCCGGCAACAAAGGATCATCGGACATGGCGCGCGATGTGCGTGGTTTTGCCGTCAAGTTTTACACCTCCGAAGGCAACTGGGATCTGGTTGGGAATAATATCCCGGTGTTCTTCATCCAGGACGCTATCAAATTCACGGATCTCATCCATGCTGCCAAAATGGAGCCGGATCGCGGTTTTCCCCAGGCGCAGACCGCGCATGACAACTTCTGGGACTGGGCCTCGCTGACGCCGGAATCCACGCACATGCTGATGTGGATCATGTCGGACCGTGCGATTCCGCGCTCGTTCCGCATGATGGAAGGCTTCGGGATTCACACGTTCCGGCTGCTGGACGAGAACGGCAACTCCACCTACGTGAAATTCCACTGGCGCCCTAAACTGGGAATGCAGTCGGTCATCTGGGATGAGGCGCTGAAGATCTCGGGTGCCGATCCGGACTTCCATCGCCGTGACCTTTGGCACTCGATCAACGAAGGCAATTTTCCTGAATGGGAGCTTGGCGTACAACTCTTCGACGATGCCTTCGCGCAGAAATTCGACTTCGATGTGCTCGATGCAACCAAGCTGATTCCAGAGGAGATTCTGCCGCTGCGCATCATCGGCCGGATGGTGCTGGACCGCAACATCGATAACTTCTTTGCGGAGACCGAGCAGGTTGCCTTTGGCGTGCACAATGTTGTACCCGGCATCGACTTCAGCAATGATCCGCTGCTGCAAGGGCGGATCGTCTCCTACATCGATACTCAACTCAGCCGGCTGGGTGGGCCGAATTACACGCAGATCCCGGTGAACCGTCCACTGGTGCCGGTGCTGAACAATCAGCGTGACGGCCACATGCAACAGGGTTCACAGAAGGGCCGCGTGAACTATTCGCCGAGTTCGTTGCAGCCCGATTCGCCGCGACAGGATCCGCATCGCGGTTTCACCAGCTTCCGCGAGAAGATGCAGGGCGACAAACTGCGCATCCGAGCGGCCTCATTCGGCGACCATTATTCTCAGGCGCGGCTGTTTTTCTACTCGCAGACCGAGCCGGAGCAGAATCACATCATCGCGGCTTTCACCTTCGAGTTGAGCAAGGTGGAGACGAAGGCCGTGCGCGAACGCATGGTGTCGCAACTGGCCGCTGTCGATCTCATGATCGCGCACAGGGTGGCGAAGGGACTCGGCCTGGAGGGAACAGTCGAGCCGTTCGCGACCAACATCCCTGCGCGCACCGATCTTAAGGCCTCGCCGGCGCTGAGCATCATCGGCAAAGCAAAGCACACCCTCAAGGGCAGAAAGGTTGGCTGCCTGGTGGCCGATGGCACCGACGCGGGCATCGTAATGGCGCTCAAGACGGCAGCCAAGGCCGAGGGCGCGGACTTTGCTGTCATCGCTCCCAAGGTTGGCGGAGCTAAGGCAGCTGACGGCACCATGATCATGGGTGACTTTCAACTCGCGGGCGGCTCTTCGGTTCTCTTCGACACGGTGTTCCTGGCGCTCTCCGAGGAGGGCGGCACCATGCTCGCGAAGGAATCTGCAGCGGTTGCCTTTGTAGCGGATGCGTTCGCTCATCTCAAGGTGATCGGCGCCACGGCCGGAGCCAAGAAGCTGCTGGATCGCGCGGGTGTTCAGCCCGACGCCGGTGTGGTTTCGGGCGGAGACGCGAAGACGTATGTGCAGAAGGCCGCCGAAGGGCGCATCTGGGCTCGCGAGCCGGAAGTGCGCACCACGTACTGAAAATCATGCGGAACGCAGAAAAGGGAGAGCCAAACAGGCTCTCCCTTTTTCTGTGCACTCGCTACGACAGCCTAGCGGTCACCGAATAGACCTGGACTTACAGGCGGAACAGCAGATTCCCTTCGGGAATGACAGAAAGAAAGACAACGGGGCTTGCGACATCTTCGAACCCGTTCTAACTCATCGTCGTTGCAAGAACTGGAGCGTGCTGCAAGGGCAGCTCCAGCGCGATGTAAGCGCCTCCGTCCGGGCGGTTTCCGGCGGTGACACTGCCATCGTGGCTGCGAACCACCGCTGCCACAAACGCCAGCCCCAAACCGTATCCCGCGGACTGCGGCCCCTTGCTATAACGCTCAAAAACACGTGGAAGCAGATCGCCGGGGAAGCCCGCGCCATCATCTTCCAAGCGCATGACGACGCGCTCTGCCGCCTTGCGAAGGGTGATGGTTACGGTGGTGCCGGGGGCAAGGTGCTTCAGCTCGTTATCGAACAGGTTGGCGACGGTTCGCTGCATCAGGGCGGAGTCCGCCTCCACATACAGTGGACCTGCACCGCGCAGATCCAGGGTCAATCCTGCATGGGAGAACGAAGGCTCATACAGCTCGGCCATGGAGCGCAATGTTTCATGCAGATCGATGGTCTCTTTGCGCAGCCGGAGCGCATCGGCGGTGGCTTCGGAGACATCGAGCGACGTGCTGAGCAGGCAGCAAAGCCGATCGATCTCTTCGATGCAATGCACGATCGCCTCTTCCTTCACCTCGGGGTGCTGGCTCATCAAAGCCAGCTCCAGCTTGCCGCGAACCGAGGTGATCGGGCTGCGCAGATCATGCGCCAGGGCGTCGGACATCGCATGCAGCTGCTGCACGGAGGACTCGATGCGGTCGAGCATTTTATTCAGCGTCAGCGAGAGCCGCGAGATCTCGTCGTTTCGTCCGATGGCGGGCACGCGGCTGCTGAGATTTTTGCGGCCGATGGTCTCAGCGGTCTCCGTGATCACCTGAACCCGATAGAGCATGCGCCGGGTACTGACGAATACGATGAAGCCGCCCAGCAGGATCATGGTGCACCAGATGACCGCAAACTCGGAGCGCAACCGGCGCAGAACCTTGCGTTCGTATCGAGTGGAGAGTCCAAGATAGATGCGATCACCGTCGGAGAGCCGTGCCTCCGCGACCCTGAAGGGAACCCGAAAGCCGCCAATGGTGACGTTCGCAGGATGATCCGGAATGATCGTGCTGTGCTGGATCGCGGCGGCGTCGGTGACACCAACTCCGGCGCCGGTATGCAGCTTCAACGTGCCGTCCGGCGCGGTCTGGATGAAAAAAACTGCACGGTCCATGGGCCCCGCCGTCGTGGCTTCGTGAGGCGCCTCGCGGCTGGCGAGTTCGGCAACCTCATCGACCACAGCGTCATGCAGCTGATTCGCGGGTGTGCGCTGCGTGACGTCGGCAAGCACCCCAAGCTCACCGGTGAGCCAGGAGTCGGCGCGGTTCTGGATGTCGTTGGCGAGGAAGCTCTGCAGAAACCAGAAGGCGATCGCGGTGCCGAGCGCGAAGGCGACGCTGCTCCAAAGCGAGATGCGCCACGCAGCGGTACCCGTGCCCGTTTCAACGGTCTTTGAGAACATAACCCACACCTCGCAATGTACGGATGAGCGGCTGCTCACCCTCGCCATCGACCTTATTCCGCAGCCGGTAAATATGCACATCGACGACGTTGGTATCGGGATCGATTCGCACCTTCCATACATGGTCCATGATCATGGAACGGGTGACCACGCGACCGGCGTTGCGACACAGATATTCGAGCAGGGCGAACTCCTGCGCCGTTAAACGCAGGCTGCGCGCGCCGCGCGTCGCTTCACGCCGCAGCAGATCCAGCTCCAGATCGAGAGCCCGCAGCCGCGTTGTCACAGGAACCGCGCTGCCGCTGCGGCGCACCAGGTTACGCAGCCGCGCGGTGAGCTCCGCCACGGCGAAGGGCTTGGTCATGTAATCATCGCCGCCCTGCTCGAGCCCGCGAACGCGGTCATCCACGGACCGCCGGGCTGACAAAATAAGAACAGGAGCCGTCACGCCTTGCTGCCGGAGTGCGGACATGAGGTCAAAGCCATCACGGTCCGGGAGGCCAAGATCGAGAACGATGGCGGCGTGTTCCTGCTCGACCACAAGCAGCTCTGCTTCGTGTGCTGTCCGGGCAAGGTCGATGACATAGCCGGCCTCGCGCAGACTGCGGCCGATGAAGTCCCCGATGGCGATGTCATCCTCGATGACGAGCACACGCATGGCATCATCTTAGGAGAATTAGGAGAACCCCGTTGTCTCCGCGTAGGCAAGATGAACGGCCTGTCATTTCGTCGTGCCATGCTGACCATCTGCCCTTGTTGCAAGAGATGTGAGATCTATTCGTGTCGGGAGCGTACTCAGGTATGAGCAGGCTGTGGTTGGGAATCACCTGTTTTGTCGCAGGCATCGTTTTGGTTCCGGTAGTCATTTTCTTCTATCTCCGCGTGGGTGGACCGCCGGTCGCGGTCACGGATCCTGCGTTTCCGTTTGAAAAAGCCATTGTGCACGTTCCCCTGCACGCCCGGATCGCGCGCGAGATGCCGGCCTCAGCGCCGATCCAGCCGACGCCGCAAAACCTCGCGGCCGGGGCGGCAGTTTACAACCAGAACTGCGCGTTCTGCCATGGACTGCCGGGCAAGCCGTCGGTCTATGCCAAGCACATGTATCCTTCCGTGCCGCAACTATGGAAGTCGCATCGTGCGGGGGTTGTAGGCGTCAGCGATGACCCTGTAGGCGCTACATATTGGACGGTAAAGAACGGGATCCGGCTGTCCGCCATGCCGGCCTACGCCGACCTGCTCAGCGAGGAGCAGATGTGGCAGGTCACGCTGCTGCTGTCCTCCGCCGATAAGCCTTTGCCGCCCGCGGCCCAGGCTGCTCTCTCGGCTCAGGCTGCGTTCTCGGGTCACGCTGCGCTCTCGCATTAGGCCCTTGCAGGGCTAGAATACCTGTGTGCCGAAGTACTCCATCGTCGTTCCGTTCCACAACGAGGAGCAGAACGTCACGCGCCTCTACGACCGCGTGAAGGACGTGATGGAGACGGTGGACGAGAGCTTCGAACTCGTCTTCGTGGACGACGGCTCGCGGGACCGCACCTATCGGCTGCTGGAAGAGATCGCCGCGGTAGATTCCCGCGTGCTGTTGATCAAACTGCGCCGCAACTTTGGCCAGACCTCGGCGCTGGCCGCGGGGTTTGATCATGCCACTGGCGAATTTATCCTCGCCATGGATGGCGATCTGCAGCATGACCCCGCAGAGATTCCGCAGTTCATGGCCAAGCTCGAAGAAGGCTATGACGTGGTGAGCGGATGGCGTGCGCAGCGGGCCGACAGCCTGGTGCTGCGGCAGCTGCCGTCGCGGTCGGCCAACTGGCTGCTGCGCCGCGTGTCCGGCGTGGAGATTCATGACTTCGGCACCACCTTCAAGGCGTACCGCCGCGAGGTGATCCAGAATATTCCGCTGTACGCAGACATGCACCGCTTTATTCCGGCCCTCGCGAGCTGGTACGGAGCGACGATCTGCGAGGTGCCGATCTCCAATCCAGCGCGCGAATCCGGGGAGAGTCACTACGGCCTGGGGCGCACCTTTCGCGTTGTGTTTGATCTGCTGACCATTCGCTTTCTGCTGCGCTATATGACGCGTCCGCTGCATTTTTTCGGCGGCATCGGAGCACTCGCCGTGCTCTCCGGGAGCGGGATTGCGAGCTGGCTGCTGGCCTACAAACTGCTCTCCAGGCACGATGTCGTGGGGGAGCATGGGCCGTGGTTCGTCATCGCCGCCGTGCTTCTGCTGGCGGGCATCCAGATGATCGGCATCGGCCTGCTGGGCGAGTTGCAGGTGCGGCACTTCTTTGCCCAGGGCCAGCGCTCGCCGTATGCGATTGATCGTGTCGTGCGGATGCGGCCATCGGAGGAGCATCTGATTCGCTAGTCCGTTACTCTGAGAAACTATGCGTACGATTCAGATCAAAAAGACGGGTGGCCCAGAGGTTCTGGAGCTTGCCGAACTGCCGGTTCCTCAACCGGGTGCGGGGCAGGTGCTTGTGCGTGTACGCGCCTCCGGCATCAATTTCATCGATACCTATCTGCGCGAAGGCCGCTATCCTGCCGCGCTGCCCTTCATTCCTGGGCAGGAGGCCGCAGGCACGGTAGAGGCTCTGGGCGACGGGGTGGAAGGTGTTGCCGTCGGCGACCGCGTCGCTTGGACGGGCACCCGCGGCACCTACGCCGAGTTTGCTCTGGCGCCCGCGAGCGATCTTCTGCATGTGCCCGAGCACATCAGCTTCGAACAGGCCGCCGCCGTGATGACACAGGGGCTCACGGCGCACTATCTGGCCTTCGATACCTATGTCGTTCAATCAGGCGATACGGTGCTCGTTCATGCCGGCGCGGGCGGCGTGGGTCTGCTGCTGACGCAGGTCGCCAAACGGCTCGGTGCGCGTGTGTTGACGACGGTTTCTACCGAAGAGAAGGCCCAACTCTCGCGCAAAGCCGGTGCCGACAGGGTCATCCTGTACACCCAGGCGAGCTTCGTGGATGCGGTGAAGGAGGAGACTGGGGGCAGGGGATTGCCGGTGATTTACGACTCGGTCGGCAAGACCACGTTTGAGGATTCGCTGAAGTGCCTGCGCCCGCGCGGTCTGCTGGCGCTCTATGGGGCGTCCAGCGGCGCGGTGCCGCCGTTCGATCTCATTCGCCTGTCCACCCTGGGATCGCTGTATGTCACGCGGCCCACGCTGAAGGACTACGTCCAGACCCGGGCTGAACTGGAGGGGCGCGCAAACACGATCTTCGGTTGGGTCGCGAGCGGTGAGCTGAAAGTGCGCATCGGGCACCGCTATCCGCTCGAAGAGGCGCAGCAGGCGCATCGCGATCTGGAAGGCCGCCGGACGACCGGCAAGGTTCTGCTCACCCTATAGCGCTCAGAACTCAGGCGCCGCGCGGGGCCTGCGCGCCGCCCAGCATCATGGGCGATGAGGTGTAACGGTTCAGACCGGCGCCACCGTAGGATCGTTCGCAATAAAGCTGTCTACCTCTGCCTGGCTTTCCGCCTGCAGGACTGCGATGCCGAACGCGCCCTCCGGATCGAGGACGGGACCGAACATCAGGACCTTTCCCTCATCGAAGAAACGTCGCACATAGGCCACGTGCTGGCCCATGAGCGCGCGCTCCTCATCGGACATATCCGTGGCGAAGGTGGGCCGAGGCGGCAGAAGGCGAAGGAAGAAGGTTTGGGACATGGCGGGAGTATCGCACAGCGGACTGCAGAAGCGGACCTGGTGAGCATACACTGGAAGCTCACCCGGATCGCCGCCGCCGTTGCTTCTTCTGAACGGCTTACCTCATCACCGTAGCCGTATGGAAATGTTCGGGAAGCGCGGTGAAACGCCGCCACTGCCCCGCAACTGTGAAGCGCGCACCCAGCCTGAATTGCATTCCAGGACGAGGTGAAGCCGTTCCGGCAGACTCACTGATCGCGTTCGTTCCAAGCGATGGGGAAGAGCTTGCCAGTGTGGACGTCCGGCTTTGAAATCGCGCCAGTCAGGAGACCGGTTTCCATGCGCACCAAGCCACGCTCTCGGAGGGGGAGCGGAGGAGAACGCCCATGTTCGCTCGAAAATACAGCCTGAAGGCGCCGTTCCGTTTCTTTGGAGACCCGGCAGTCAAGGTTCCCAAGCACTCTCTTCCAACGCCGCGCGCCGGCTTGCTGGCGGCCTTCATCATCCTATCCGTTGTTTCAGCACACGCCGTGATTCTCCAGGGCCGTATCACCGATCCACTCGGGAAGGCCGTGCAGGGCGCACGGGTGCAGCTGGTGGAGCACGGCGCCGTGGTCGCCATCGCCTATGCGGATGCGCAGGGTAACTACGAAATTCGCTCCGGGGAGGCGGGACGCTTCACGCTGCTTGGCTCCGCGGGCGGCTATCTGCCGGGCATCGGTCAGGACTTCTACGGCGGTGCAACGGATGTCGTCAACCAGAATGTCGTGCTCTCGACGACCACGGTGCAGCAGCAGGTAAGCGTCACCGCGACGGGTATAGCGACACCACTGCCCCAGCTCACCGCGCCGGTGAGCATCATTCCGGGCAGCGATCTCGCGACGCGCATCGGCATCGTGAACGAGCTGCGCCAAGCGCCCGGCGTCGATGTGGTGCAGACGGGCCAGACCGGCGGCCTCACCTCGCTGTTTATTCGCGGCGGCCCGTCCGACGGCAACAAGATTTTGGTCG
Source organism: Granulicella sp. (assembly GCA_965276885.1). GTDB lineage: Bacteria > Acidobacteriota > Terriglobia > Terriglobales > Acidobacteriaceae > Granulicella. The sequence continues at coordinate 2,782,317 of OZ255702.1, forward strand.
ATGGCGTGCCTGCGGAAGACGTCGGCGGCAGCTTCGATTTCGGCACGGTTTCGAGCACCGGCATCGCCAGTGTGGAGCTCTACCGCGACCCCAACAGCGCACTCTTCGGCAGCGATTCGCAGACTGGCGTCGTCAGCATCACGACCCCGCACGGCGCCACGGCAAAGCCGCTGCTGACCTACTCCGGCGATGCGGGCAACCTGCACACCTGGCGCGACGAGGCGACCGCGGGCGGAACCTTCCGCAAGCTGGATTACTTCGCCGGCTACTCGCGTTTCGACACCTCCAATGCGTTGCAGTATGACCGTTTTCACGACTCCACCGCGGTCGCGAACCTGGGCTATGACCTGTTCAAGGGCGCGAGCATCCGTGCCACGGTGCGGGACAGCGTTTCGGCGGAAGGCATACCGGATGGGCACGATTTTTACGGCGTCTCGCAGAACGCGAAGCAGGGCGATCAGGATCTCTACGGCAACGTCACCTTCGACTACAGAACCGATAGCAACTGGCATAACCTCGCGCGCTACGGCATCGCGCGCAAACGTGAGCAGGCCAGCTACTTTGGCAACCAGGGCACGCTGACCACGATCAACGACCCGAACCCGATCATAGGCTCCTTTCCGGCGTATGTCGGCAATCTGGTTACAATTCGCGGCGCCAATGGCTACACGGCTACCGGGCAGGCGCAATTCTTTTCAAGCGACTATAGCCAGGACAGCAACCGCGATGAGCTTTACTACCAGTCCGATTACACATTTCCCAAACGCATCGCGGCTCTGTTCGGCTTCCGCTACACCAACGAGCGTGGCAGCTTTGCCGATGCCGCAATCGGCGAACAGGAGGGGCTGCAAAGAACCAACTATGAGTGGAATCTGCAATTTCAAGGCGACATTCTCAGCCGCATTTTTTACAGCTTCGGCGGCTCCCTGCAAAAGAATGATTTATATGGCTATGCAGGCGAACCGCGGCTGGGACTGGCCTACGTTCCGGTACGGCCGGGAGCGGGGTACTTCCGCGGAACGAAGCTGCGGGCAAATCTATCCACCGGTGTGCAGGAGCCCTCGCTCGCCACGGAGTACTACAGCCTCTACCGGCAGCTTTCCTCGGCGGGCGATACCCCGGACATAGCCCTCTTCAACGTTCAGAAGTTGGGTCCGGAGCGTTCGCGGTCTGCAGATATTGGGCTGGATCAGAGCATTATCGGGCAAAAGCTGAAAGTTTCGCTGGACTACTTTCACAATCAGTTCTCGCATGAGATCGAAGGCGTCAACGGCCCGGCTCTGGAGCGGTACTTCGGTTTCGTGCCTGTCAATCAAGGAACGTATGCGGGCTTTGCCGAGCTGAACTCGATGGCCTATCGCGCCCAGGGCGGGGAGTTTGCCCTGGAGTGGCAGGCGAAGCGCAATTTTTTCGTGCGCGGGGGATACACCTATCTCGATGCCATCGTAAGCCAATCTTTTTCGGGTGATGTGACGGCCGTGTTGGGGGGCACTCCGACGCAGAATCCGAACCTGCCGGGCATTGCGATCGGCGGCGGCTCGCCGTTGATCGGTGCACGGCCGTTCCGCAGGCCGCCACACACCGGCTTCTTCGCCGTTGACTACACGCACCGCAAGCTGAACCTGATGTTGAAGGGCGCCATGGCCAGCCGCGCGGATGACAGCACGAACCTGGAGGGTGTCGATCTCACGGATGGCAATACGCTGCTGCTGCCAAACCGCAATCTCGACTTCGGCTACGTGAAGCTCGATCTTGGCGGGACCTATGCCTTCAAGAGAAACCTTTCGGTCTATACACAACTCGACAATCTGCTGAACGATCAGCATATCGGCCCCATTGGGTATCCGGGACTGCCGTTTACGTTTCGATCAGGGCTGAAACTGCGGCTTGGCGGAGAATAGCTCCCGAACCGTTCGCCATGGCGTTAGTCGTTGTCATTCCCGAAGGAATCTGCTTTCTGGCTGAGCAAGAAGCAGATCCCCTCCGGGATGACAAAGAAGTACAGCGTAATTGCTCGGAATACAGCGTGATTCCTCCCACCGGTTTTCCACATCTAACCCATTGTGAGGTTTTTCATGAACGCACGCCGGTTCACTGCCGCTTCCGCCGCTCTTTCGCTAACCGTATTTGCTTTTCCGGTTTTCGCGCAGGAACTGCCCACTGAAGGTCCCATTCCCACCACCGCGTTGATCAGCGCACAGTCGAAAAACAACCAGCCGCTGAATACGGCGGCCTTGAAGCTCGAGGTCAATGGTCATGCGGCATCCATCGCGTCAGTCACACCGGTGCGTGGTGAAAGCGCACAGGTCGCGCTGCTCATCGACGACGGAGTTCGCGGCAACTTCGGCGTGCAGCTCAATGATGTGAAGCAGTTCATCCAGAGCCTTCCAACGGGAACCCAGGTACTGGTCGGCTATATGCAGAACGGCGTCGTTCGCAATGAAGGTGGCTTCACGACCGATCACGCGGCCGCGGCGCAGCAGGTGCGTATTCCGTTCTCGGAGGCCGGCATCAGCGCCAGCCCGTACTTCTGCCTCTCAGACTTTGTGAAGCATTGGCCGGGGCAGGGTTCTGCGGCGCGCATGGTCTTGATGATTACCAATGGCGTTGACCCATACAACGGGAGCACATCGATTCTGAATCAGGACAGCCCCTACGTGCAGGCGGCGCAGGACGACGCGCAGCGGGCCGGCGTGGCGGTCTACTCGATCTACTATGCCGACTCCGGCTTTCGGGGCGGCCGTGGGAACTTCAGCGGCCAGAGCTATCTGCAGCAGGTAGCCGAGGCAACCGGTGCTCAATCCTTTTATCAGGGCTACATCACACCGCCCTCGCTGACGCCCTATTTCAACGAGTTCCGCAATGTTCTGGGGGAAAGCTACCTGGTGACCTTCGACGCGAACTCCACCCACGAAAAAAACAACACGCTGGTGAACATCAAACTGAAAAGCGAACAGGCCGGGGTAAAGATCCACGCACCGGCATCTGTGCACCCGGGCCTCAAAGAGGCCGCAGAGTAAGTTGCGAGATAACAATCAAGAGAGAAAATGTCACGGTTACCCCGAAGGGAAACCTCTGATCTCAGGAGACGTGGTTCGGTTCTTTTCTCCGGATCGCGCGGCGGGGCTCGCCGCTTTCGGAGTCGAAGCTGATGATGAGGGCCTTGGCGGAGACCTCCTCAGCACAACGATAGCTGCGCTCGGTGTCGCCGGAGATGTACATCACATCGCGCGGGCCGAGGTCGTGGCGTTCGCCATTGCGCTGTACGGCAAGGGTGCCGCTCAGTACGTAGACCATCTCCACACCGGGGTAGCGCTCCGGGAAGAACGGACCGCGGTCTTCACCCGGTAAAAACTCCGCCATGCAGGGGCGCAGGCCGCCCTCGGGAACGAGGATGCCGAAGCTCTCGGAGATGTAATTGGGCTCGGGGGAACCCATGGGCAGGCGAACGCGATCCTTGCCGCGCTGCACGCGAAAAACTCCGCCCTCGCCGGAATCGAAGAAATACGACAAATCCTTGCCGAAGACCAAGGCAATGCGCGCCAAGTTGCGCAGGGTAGGAACGACGCGGCCAGTCTCCAGCTGCGAAAGAAAGCTGGCGGAGAGTCCGGTCTGCTTGCCGAGTTCCACTAGCCCCATGGAGCGTTTCAGGCGCAGACGCTTGATCCGCTGGCCCAATCTTGCTTCGGCGAGCAGGTCTTCAGCAGCGGTGGGGTCCACGGAGTGCCGTTGTGTGTCGTCGGCGAGCTGTTCTAATTCAAGCATTGCGGTCCTCATCTGCTTCGGTGCAGGTACGCTGTTCTCTGAGATGCCGGCGCCCGCGACATGGTTCGGTCCCATGACAAAGCCGTGAGGATAAAAAGAACCTATCGCAGCGATTGGACGCGAGCGGGATCGAGACTTTGTTGCAAGGTGAACATACGCTTCCAGGGATCGCGCTTCAAACGCGCCTTCCACCCGGCGAAGCCGGCGAGCGGAAACACCGGCCGGTCGCCCCTGTCGAGCTCTTTCCAATCGAGCGGGACGGAGGCGTTGCTGCCGACACGCGCGCGCGGCGAGTAGGGCGCCACTGCCGTCGCGCCTCGCTCATTGCGCAGGTAATCGAGATAGATCTTGCCCTTGCGGGCGGCCTTGGTCATCTTGGTCAGGTAGAGTCGCGGGTTGTTGCGCTCCATGGCCAGAACAAAGGTGTGGGCAGTGGATTTGAGCTGGGCGAAGTCCATCTCTGGCAGGATGGGGGCAACAATGTGCAACCCTTTGCCGCCAGTAACCTTGAGAAAACTCTCGATGCCAACGCGTTTCAGGCGGTCGCGTACCTCTAAGGCCGCGGCAGCGACGGTGCTCCAGGGCAGGCTTTCATCCGGGTCGAGGTCGAAGATTACGCGGTCAGGATGCTCCAGATCGTCGTTGCGCGAGCCCCAGGGGTGGATCTCGAGTACGCCCATCTGCGCGAGGCCGGCGAGCGCCTCGGGTGTGCTCAACGTGATGTACGGCTCGGGGACGCCGGTCTTCTTGTCGGGTACCTCGACTGCTTCGACGCCCGGGGGCAGCATGTGATTGACGTGCTTCTGGTAAAAGCACGGGCTGCCAGCGCCTTCGGGGCAGCGAACCAGGCTCAACGGGCGGCTGGCGATGTGCGGCAGCATACGCTCCGCGACGGTCCAGTAGAAATCGGCAAGCTGCTGCTTGGTGAGACCCGTCTCGGGATCGAGCACCTTGCTGGGATGGGTCAGGCGGACGGGAACGGGGGGAGGCTGGGCTGGGCGTTTCGTGGACTGATCCCCGGAGGTGGGTTGGCGCTGCGATCCCACCCTATGCGATGAAGCCGCAGAGGGTGGGGCACCCACAGGGTTTGCGCGAGCCGCGACCGGGCGTGATTGCTTCTGCTGCGCGGAGGCTCTATCGCCCGCCTCGGGCGTTTTCCCACGGCTGCGCCCGCTGCCCTTGGGCGTTGGTGGAGCGGTTGGCTCCTCGCGGATAACCTCCTCCGGGCGTTTGTCTTCGCGGAGTCCAAGGAAGGCGGCCTGCCGTACCAGGTCTTCGGCGGTCCAGGTAGCAAAACGTACCTGCGCCACGAGCTCGGGGCGCACCCACAGCGCTCCACGGCGAGCCTCGGCAGGAAGCTTCCGGAAGGGCGCCGACCGGGTCTCCAAGGCACTGAGCTGATGGCAGAGATCACGGCGCATCTTCTGGGTGAACCCCGTGCCCGTGCGCCCGGCATAGATGAGTTTGCCGACGTCGATCTCCCCGGTTCTCGCGGGCTTGTATTCCTGGACTCCTGCTGCCTCGTAATAGCCGATGAGCAGGGAACCGATGCGGTCAGGGCCGTCGGTGGAGAGCGAGAAGCCGCCGATGACGAACTCCTGCTCATGGAGGCATTTGGCCTTGAGCCAAGCGCCGCTGCGGCCGGCGCTATAGGGAGCGTCCGCCCGCTTGGAGACGATCCCTTCGGCATGCAGCCGGCAGGCCTGCTGAAACATGGCGCCGCCGCCGGTCTCCAGGTGCTCGCTGAGGCGAACGGCCGAATCCTCCTGGGCGGGGAGAATCTGGGCGAGGAGATTTTTGCGTTCGCGCAGGGGCAGGTCGCGCGGGTTGCGGCCCTCGATGTGCAAAAGATCGAAGCAGAAGAAGGTGAGAGTGTTTTTTGCGCCCTGCTGGAAGGAGGCCTGTAGGTCGGCGAAGTTCGTTGTGCCATCCGCGGCGAGCACCACCACCTCGCCGTCGAGTGTGGCGCTTTTGACCGGCAGACGGGCGACCGCCTCGGCGACGGACGGCACGCGATGTGTCCAGTCCAAGCCGCTGCGGGTCAGCATCCGCACTTGTGAATTGGCCGCGGCGCCTGAATTGGCCGCCGCGCCTGAATTGGCCGCGGCGCCGTGGACGCCCTTACGCGCCTGCATGCGGTAGCCGTCGAGCTTCAGTTCGTGCAGCCAGCCTGTGCCTTCGGGCGGGGCTTCGATCTCCTGCGCGAGCTGCGGCGCGAGGAACTCGGGCTGCGCCTCTTTGGGAAGATGAGTCAAAGCCTTCGCGGCCTGAGGATCTATATCGGCCTTCGGGTCTGCCTCTTGCAGGCGTTTGCGCCGTTTCTGAGCGGGTGGATCTTGGGGCGCTGTCGTTTGAACCGGTTTGCCGGCGGACTCCTGCCGGTACCAGGCCTGGCCTGTGCCGGCGGTCTCCCGGGAGTTCCAGACGTGGTCCTCATGCCGCGCGATCTCCTCGAGGCTGCGGCCGGTGATTGCCGAGTTGGGGGCCTCGTCGGTGATGCAGGGATCGTCCTCCGAGCGCTCGAACTCGTCGTGCTCCTTGATGAGCAGCCATTGCGGTTTGTCTGAACTCTTCCACCGGCCCGCGGCGCTCCCTTTGCTTGCGTGCATTCGCACCAGCGTCCATTTGCCGCGCATTTTGCTGCCGTGCATCTCGAACTTGAGCGAGCCTTCGCGCAGGCCGGCGTCGACATTTTCGTGCCCGGGTTGCGGCCACCAGGTACCCTGGTCCCACACCATCACCGTGCCGCCGCCGTACTGGCCCTTGGGGATGATGCCTTCGAAACCCCCGTACTCCATCGGGTGGTCTTCGACCTGCACCGCGAGGCGGCGGTCGCCGGTGTAGAAGCTGGGACCTTTCGCGATAGCCCAACTCTTGAGAACGCCACTCCAACCGAGGCGGAAGTCGTAATGCAGGTGGCTGGCGGCATGTTTCTGGATGACAAAGGGCAGACCGCCCGCTGCCTTTGCCTTGGTGGCCGAGGTGCGAGCCGCGGCTTGGCGGCCTGCTTCCGGGCCTTCGCCGCTGGGCTCGGCGGTGACCTTGAAGTCGCGCATGTCGCGATATTTTGCGAGCTGCTCGTCGACAAGGCCGGAGGCAGTCTCCGCGGAGTCCTCCGGCGTTGCAGAGGCAGATTTGGCCGGCGCGGCCTCCGCTGCGGGATCGCCTGCCTTGGCGGACGGGTGTTGCTTCGCTGGCAGCTTTTTCGCTGCTCTCTTGGCTCCAGCCGCCGGTTGCGGCGTCTTCCGCTTGCTCGTCATCCCAGTCCTAGGCGCTCTTTCGCTTGCTGGAGGCCGGCCTGGCCGCAGGCCTGGTCTCGCGTTTCGCAGCAGACTTGGCGCTGGACTTCGGTTCGGCGCCCTTGACCAGCGACAGACCACGCTTGGGCTCGGCACGTTTTTCGGTGTGCCGGGCGGCGGGCTTTTTGCCCACAGCCTCCTCGGGCTCTTCGGGATTTTCGGAGGCCTGCGCACCGCCCACGCTCTTGCGCAGCGCATCCATGAGGTTGATGACCTTGCCGCGCGCCGGGGCAGGCTCTACATCCCGCGGAATGGGAAGATGCTGCAGCTTGGCGTCAACCAATTCTTTGACGGCGACCTCGTAGCCGTCGATAAACTTGGAGGGATCGAAGTCGCCCGCTCTTTTTCCGATGAGCATCTTGGCCAGATCAAGGGAATCACTGTTCACCTCAACGCGCTTGATGTCGCGGAAGTAGTCGGCGCTGTCGCGCAGTTCGGCGGCGTAGCGCATGGTGTAGGCCATCATGCCGCCACTGGCGCCGGTGCCCGCGGGGGCGATGGCCACCACGTGCTCGCGGTCGCCGAAGGCGATCTTGGTGAGCGCGATCTTCTTGGTATCGATGAGCGCCTGGCGGACGGTCGCGAAGGCCTCCGTCTGCGCGTCGCTTTCAGGCACGACGAAGTAGGGCTTTTCGTAATACTCGGGGTCAATCTGCTTCTCGTCCACGAACTGCAAGACCTCCATGGCGTGCTTGGAGGGCACACGCAGGTGAGCGAGCTCTTCCGGCTCGATGGTGACGTATTGGCCCTTGGTGTACTCGTAGCCTTTAACAATCTGGCTCTGCTGCACCGGCGGAGGCGCGGGCTCGTCGCGGTCTTCGGATGGATTGTCCACGGCGCTAGCAACCATCTTTTGGTAGCGGACGCGTTCGCCGCTGGCGCGGTCGATCTGGTGGAAGCGAATCTCGCTCTTCGCTTCCGTTGCCACGAATAACTTCACGCCGAAGGAGACCAGGGAGATCGTGATCTGCCCGCTCCAATAGGGTCGCGCCATGCCGCACCTCGCCTTCGGGCCCTGTTCCTAGACAGACTTAGGATTGTACGAAGCCCTGCGTGGGATGTACCGGGCGAGAACTCTCCCCGTCATTTTTGGCCGGTGTCGGCATAGAAGACAGCCCCGAACTGGGTTTGTGAGGCTGAAGCTTTGGAACAAAATCTGACGCAAAGGTCGCGAAGGGCACGCCAAGCGCCGCGAAGGAGGCCGTGGCGCACCTTTGTGTATTCTTTGCGCTCTTTTCGTCAGATTTCCTTTCAGCACTTCACAGGGCTACAAGCTGAGACTAGCCGAAGCGGAGATCGACACGACCCGCATGATCGAACTCCGCCGTCACCGTCGATTGGCTGTCCGCAGGTGTGTTGCCGGTCCAGGAACCGGTGGTGATCCACTGGCCCGAGCGCAGGCCCCCGGTGCGTGCGGCTCCATGGTTTGCAAGCCATTGCAGCAGCTTCAGCAGGTCGCCCGAGGTGTTGGAGCCGGTGCGCTCGACCCGTACCACGCCATCGACCACGAGCGATACGGTCTCTTTGCTGAAGTCCACGCTGTGCCAGTCCTTGAGCGCGGGGCCATAGACAAAGCCGCCGTGCATCTGCAGATCGGCCAGCATGGCCTCGCGCGCCACCTTCGTGGGGTCCGCGAAGGCGGTCTCCAGCACCTCGATCGCGGGATGGCACGAGGCCATCGCGGCGAGCGTCTCTTCCCGCGTGTAGGGTTCCGTGCGCGAGGGAAGATCCTCCCCGACCAGGAACGCAATCTCCGCCTCCAGCCCCCGGTAACGCCAGTGGCTGCCGCTGAGAACGCTGTCGGTTGCGGCCATCCAGGCCAGCGGCAGGGGGCAGAACATCGGGGTGGCTTCGGCGGTGGGCGCGCCAATCTTCCAGCCGCCGGTCTCGCCGAAGACCTCGGCCAGCCTGTCCTGCACGGCGTAGACCTCGGTCATGCCGGCGGGCGTAAGCGCCGCGGGCAGGCCGTCCAAAGGTCGTCCCGTGCGCCGCGCATCGAGCAGAAGATCGACAAGCTGGGTGAGAACCTCTTCGCGCGCTCCGGTCATGGCATCTCCTCGCCTCACCCCCTCTTCGATGCGTCAAGATGCCCGGGTGCCCCATCTTCGCGACGGTTTCATCGTCGCTAAGGTGGGCCTACGGTTCGAGCGCGGCCGTTTTTCTCTTCTTGGAACTTTTAGGTCCTGGAACTCCTGACGGAGCCCACCTTAGCCGCGATGAGGCTGCGGCGAAGATGGGGCACCCCTGCCAAGGAAGATGGGGCACCCCTGCCAAAGGTGGAATGACGGGAGATCGAATCGCTTTACTCGCCCAGCATGAAGCGGCGAATTCCAAACGCGCGTCCCGTCCCGCCGTCGCACTCGATGAGCGTGGCGCAGAGCTTCGGATTGCCCTTGGCCGCCTCGAACTTGCCCGGCATGCCGGTGAGAAAGCGCTTCAACACCAGCTCCGTTTCGACGCCGATGACGGAGTCGTACGGTCCGGACATGCCGACATCGCTTTGAAACGCCGTGCCGCCGGGCAGAATACGCTCATCGGCCGTCGGAATGTGGGTGTGCGTGCCCAGAACGGCGGTGACGCGGCCATCGAGATACCACCCCAGCGCTACCTTTTCGCTGGTCGCTTCGCCATGTACGTCAAGCAGGATCACCTTGGCCCTGATGCCTGCCAACAACTCATCGGCCTTGCGAAACGGATCGTCGCAGGAGCTCATGAAGACGCGGCCCTGCAAATTCATCACCGCATAAGCGGTTCCATTGGGGAGTTCGCCCTCGTACACGCCGAAGCCGGGCGTGCCGACCGCGTAGTTCGCCGGGCGCAGGATGCGGCGGCCACGCCCGTGTGAATCGGCGGGGACGGTCATGTACTCGAAGATCTCTTTTTTGTCCCAGATGTGATTCCCGGTGGTGATCACGTGCGCGCCGAGGTCGAAGAGCTCTTCGGCGATGGACGGCGTAATGCCGAAGCCGCCGGCGGCGTTTTCGCCGTTGATCACCAGCAGGTCGATCTCATGCGTTTCAAGCAGCTGCGGGAGGTGTTCGTGCACGATGTGGCGGCCGGCCGAGCCGAAGACATCGCCGACAAAGAGGATCTTCATAAGGCAGGGTACAGCGTTCAGGGCGCAGGGTAGATTCTAACGTGTTTCACCTGGCGGCTGGGCCCTGCACCCTGTACCCTGTACCCTGTCTTCATGATCGAGATGCAGTACAACTTCCCGCTGCTCCCCGGACTGCCGGCGCAGTGGCGTGACCGCTTGCGATGGGCGGTGGATGAGCTTGGACCGGAGGACTTCGATGCGCTGCGGCCGACGTTTCGGAGCGCGCATCCGGAGCTGGGGCGAGTCGCCGCGGATTGGCTGAAGCTGCCTGCGGAGCGGCTGTTTCTGACCGATGGAGCGCATCACGGCTGCCTGATCGCCATGATGGCGGCAGGGTTGGCGGGACGGCCGATTGCGATGGACGCGGCGGCCTACACGGGAGCGCTGGAGCAGGCGCGGGCGCTGAGATCGCCGGTGGTCGGCTGCGGCGTCGATGCCGAGGGAATGACGCCGGAGAGTCTGCGCGCGGCATGCATTCGCGGCCGCGAGAGCGGGGCGCCGCTGGCGGCCATCTTCTGCACCGTGACGGTCCACAACCCGCTGGGCTGCACGGCCTCGCTCGAGCGACGTGGGGAGCTTGTGGCCATCGCCCGCGAGTTCGATCTGCTGATGGTGGAGGACGACACCTACGGCTTCATGGAGCCCGAGCCGCCGGCGCGGTTGTACGATCTCGCCCCGGAGCGGACTTTTTACGTCGGCTCGCTCAGCAAGAGCTATGCCCCGGCGTCGCGGACGGGGTTTCTGGCCGCCCCGGAGCGCTTCGATGCGGGCATTGGGGCAGCGATCAAGAACACGGCGACGGGCAGCTCGCTGGTGCACCACATGGCGGCCTGCTCGTTGATCGCCGACGGCAGCGTGGACCGGGTAATCGCAGCCAAGAACGAGGAAGGCGCACGGCGGAATGCGGCGGCGCGGGCGTTGTTAGGCGATCGGTGCTGGCCGGGGACGAAGTCTGCATGGCACCTGTGGGTCGCGCTGCCGGCGCAGGTGACGGCGCAGGCGTTTGAAGCTCGGATGAAGGAGCGAGGGGTGTGTGTGAGCGGCGGAAACTGGTTCGCAGCCTGCGAAGGCGCGCCGCATGGGTTTCGCATCGCGCTGGGCGGCGAGGTGGAGGCCGCGATGACACAGCGCGGGGTGGAGTTGGTGGCCGAAGGACTGGCACAGTTGTAAAGGCTGCCTTTGAGCACCTGCAATGAGGTGTCATCTCGACCGGAGCGCAGCGAAGTGGAGAGACCACTGTATTTTGCCCGGAGTGTCACCGTTATCCAATCTGCGAGAAATCTACTCGGCGGAGTTCCCATGGGGGTGGCCATCAGCTTCTGCCACGGCGATGGGGCCTTCGCTACGCGGTCGCATCAACGGAAACAGGATCACATCCCGGATTGAACGTGAACCGGTAAGCAGCATGGTGAGGCGGTCGATGCCGATGCCTTCGCCGGCGGTCGGGGGCAAACCGTAGCCGAGGGCGCGAACATAGTCCTCGTCCATGGCGGCCATGGCCTCTTCGTCGCCGCGAGCCTTCTGTTCCAGCTGCGCCTCGAAGCGTTGGCGCTGGTCGACGGGATCGTTGAGCTCGGAGAAGGCGTTGCCGATCTCAAAGCCGCCGATGTAGAACTCGAAGCGCTCCACCCAGTCGGGCTCGTCGGGCTTGACCTTGGAGAGGGGTGAGACGGCTAGGGGGAAGTCGTAGATGATCGTGGGTTGGATGAGGTGCGGTTCGGATATCAATTCAAATACTTCCGCAATGCTCTTCCCGAGTTCGCCACCAGCTTCTAACTCGGCCAAATGCCTCGTGATGAAAGCAAGATCAACCTTCCACTTGGATTCCCGTGAGTGGTACAGAGGAGCCAGGGGAGAATCGAGGTTTACATCGGGGTAAAGGTGTAAGAGCGCGAGCTTGCCATCAAGGATATCTCTGGCTTCGCTTAGGACAGCCGCCCAGCTCTGATGTGTGGAGAAATCGTCGTGCGATGGCTTTCGGCTCCACTCCTCTTCTGGCCAGAACTTCACGATCGCCTCGCGCATGCTTAGCTTTGTCCAGTTTTGAGTTGCGAGATCGATAGTTTCGCCGTTGAACCAGGTCTTCGTCGTGCCGTTGACCTCCATCGCCACAAACTGGATCAACTCCTGCGTAAGCTCCATCAGGTCGTGGTAATTGACGTAGGCCTGATAGAACTCGAGCATGGTGAACTCGGGGTTGTGCTGGGTGCTGACGCCCTCGTTGCGGAAGTTGCGGTTGATCTCGTACACGCGGTCCATGCCGCCGACGACCAGGCGCTTGAGATAAAGCTCCGGGGCGATGCGCAGGCTCAGCGGGATGTCGAGCGCATTGTGATGCGTCTTAAACGGCCGGGCCGCTGCGCCGCCCGCGACCGTGTGCATCATGGGCGTTTCGACTTCGAGGTAGCCGCGCTCGTCGAAGAATTTACGGATGGCGCGCAGGATAGCCGCGCGCTTGACGAAGACCTCGCGCACGTTGCGGGGGGCGTTGTTGTGTTCTTCGTTCGGGGCGGCGGTGTCGGTGACGGCGCTGGTGCCGGGGGGGAGCGCGGCGGCGGGCGGAACCGCAGGTCTCTCCACTGCGGCGCTTTGCGCCTCCGGTCGAGATGACACTTCATTGGAGGCTTCGGCCTTGGCGAGGGTGCCGGAGTTCATGATCAGGTCTACATAGCGCTGCCTGTAGCGGAGCTCCACGTCTTCCAAGCCGTGATACTTGTCCGGCAGCGCGAGCATGGCCTTGGCCAGAAAGCTGATGGCCGGCTTGCCTCCGGTGGGGAGCGCCTTCAGGGTGAGTTCACCTGTTCGCGTACGCATAAGCGTGCCGCGAACGCCGATATGGTCGCCTAAATCGAGCAATTTATACAGCGCGAACACATCTTCGCCGACCTCATCCTTGCGCACATAGATCTGCAGCCGCTCCCCGCCCTGTTGCAGATGCGCGAAGCCGGCCTTGCCCTGCAGGCGCAGGCTCATCAGGCGGCCGGCGACGGCGACCACGGGCTTGGCGGCCTCCAGTTGTTGGGCGGAGATGGGAGAGCCTGCGTCGTCATACTGCGCGATGAGCCCCGGGATGTTAGCGAGCGTCCGTGCTTCATCGGCTGCGGGAAAGCGGTTTGGATAGATGCTCTCGGCTTCGGTGAGGCCCAGGCGCTGACCGATGTGCTTTAACTGCTCAAGTTTTTCCTGGCGCTGCCGATAAAGATTTTGTTCGAACTCGCTTTCAAACTGGGACAAAGGGCAGCTCGCTGGGAAAGGATGGGCGACCGGACGAGAGAAGACGTCAGACTTGATCGCAAGGTTCAAGTATAGCGAGCAGAAAAACAGAGGAAGCACCCTTCGCGAATCTTGGCGGAACCTTTGCGCTCTTTGCGTTCCCCTTTGTCGTTTGGGCGGGTAAAAACGAACGCAGAGGACGCCAAGGTTTCGCAAAGGATCGCAAAGGAACCAATATGGAAGCGCCTCTCATTCCCTCGCTGGCAAGAGCCGTGCGGCGGTGGTAGTGTTTGGGGCGATGGCAACGGAGAATCCCAAGCCGGGCAAGAGCGAGGGCGCGCTGGGCCAACTGGTCAAGGCGGAGTCGTTCATTCAACTCGCCATCGCGCTGCCGGCGGGCTGTGTGATCGGCTGGCTGATCGGCGCGGCGCTGGACAAGCACTTTCATCAGCACTGGATCGGGGTGGTGGGCATTCTGGTGGGTGCCGTGGGTGGGTTTATCCAGATCTTTACGATGGCCTCGCGCTACCTGAAACGGGGCGATTAGGTTTGCGCGAGCTCGAAAGCTTCTCAGATCAGGACTTCCGGCAGACGATCTTGCGCGCGTTGCGGTTGCTGCTGGTGCTGACCGTCGTCGCGTTGCCGCCCGTGTGGTGGCGGCTGGGCGGCTGGCGCGGCGGAGCGATGCTGCTGGTGGGCGCGGTGATCTCGGCGACGGGACTGTGGGAGTGGCTGCGGTTGCTGACCGCCTTGATGGCGCGCATGGATGCCAGCGAGCAGGGAGTGGAAGGGGCGCGGCCGGTGGGGCTGCTGCTGACGGGTTTCTTCCTGCGTTTGGCCGTGGTCGTGGCGGTGCTCTATGGTAGCCTTACATATCTGGAAGGCTCCGTCGTCGCGCTTGCGGTCGGCCTTGGTCTGGGTGTACTTTCGCTCACGATTGAGGGCTTGCGGCTGGTAAAGGCCTGGACGGTGTAGCGGGCCGCTTAGCGGCCGGGGTTCTTCCAAGCTGACTTTGCCGAAAGCATCATGCCGACACAGCTTCTGTTCACCCGATTTCTGAATCACCTTTTCGCGCGCCCGGTAGACGGGCTCTTGAGCGCGTTGCATATCGCGCCGGCCTATCCGCGGGCGCCCATCACCAACGCCAACGCGATGGAACTGCTGGTGTTTCTTGTGCTCATCGCGTATTTCCTGCTGGTGCGCGCCACGCTGAGCGTGGAAGAGCCGGGCGGCATCCAGCATCTCGCCGAGATGACTCACGAGTTCGTCTCCGAACAAGGCGAGCAGATCATTGGGCACGGCTTTGAGCACTTTACCGGGTATCTCACCGCATTGCTGCTGTTCATCCTGCTGTGCAACCTGACCGGGCTGATTCCGGGGCTGATGTCGCCCACCGCCGATGTGAGGGTGCCGCTGGGTTTCGCTTTGGTGACCTTTGTTTACTACCACTTTCACGGGATTCGCGTGAATGGACCGGGTTACATCAAGCAGTTTCTCGGGCCGGTGTGGTGGATCGCGCCGCTGTTGTTTCCCATCGAGATCATCTCGCATCTGGCCCGCATTCTTTCGTTGACGGTGCGGCTTTACGCCAACATGTTTGCGGGCGACCTGCTGACGATAGCCTTCTTTTCGCTGATTCCGATCGGCGTCCCGCTGGTCTTTCTTGGGTTGCACTTCGGTGTGGCGATCGTGCAGGCGTATGTGTTCATGTTGCTGGCCGCGATCTATCTTTCCCTCGCCGTGGCGCATGAGCATTGAATCCGGTTTTCGATTTTGACATTCCCGCGCGGGGGCGCCCCCTCCGCGCGGTGCGCACTGCCGCCGCTCCAGTGTGAGGGGGCCAGCACGGTGAACCTCAACCACCAACTGGCGGCGAGATCTACGGGGGCAGGAGTTTCACCTATGCGTATCATCGGCACCATGAAGTACATCTTCGCCACCCTAGCCGCGCTGCTGCTCGCCGCGCCGGCCTTTGCCCAGGACGCAGCCGCCAACGGCGCTGCGGCACAGTGGGTTCCCCTTGCCGCAGGTCTCTCGATGGCCCTGGCCGCTGGCCTTTGCGGTTTGGCGCAGGGCAAGGCGACCGCATCGTCGGCCGAGGCGCTGGCTCGTAACCCCGGCGCACGGCCCGGCATCTTTATCTTCCTGATCCTGGGTCTGGCCTTTATCGAGTCTCTGGCGCTGTTCACCTTCGTAATCATCTTCCTCAAAGTTCACGCATAGACCTCATGTCCGGATGACAAGAGCCCCCGCTTCGGCGGGGGTTACTGTCTGTGTAGCCGGATAGTTGACTACCGCGAACAGGAACACGAGCGGAAACGAGTGCGTCCTGGGACACAGCAAGCAACAGTTTCCCTGTGCGGTTTCTCTAACGGCTTAGATAGCCGGTTACAACAACTTCCAAGGATTGGGATTGAAGAGAACGGTTCGAAGCACTTTGAAAGGGATATTCCCGGCAGCGGCGATCGGCTCATTTTCCGCCTGTCTGGTCCTGGCAGCTTCCTCGCCGGCTGTTCAGGCTGACCCGATCCGCGTGATGCATCGGGAGGGAACCACGCGCGGATTCCTGATTGTACGGACACCGGAGGGCAAGGTGCTCGCCGCCGGCGACCTGGTGGAAACAACGAGTGGCGATCGAGTGACGTCCCGGCTCACGTTCCATTTCAGGGATGGTTCCCTTGATGATGAAAAAACCGTGTTTCTGCAGCGGAAGGTGTTCACGCTGGTCAGCGACCGCCACATTCAGAAGGGGCCGGCCTTTGAGCACCCGTCGGACGTGACGATCGACGTTCCGGCCGGGAATCTTACCGTCAAGACCATGAATGCCAGGGAGGAAAAGGTGGAAGTCACGCACATGGACTTTCCGCCTGATCTAGCGAATGGCATGGAATTGACGATCCTGAAGAACATTTCACCCAACGCGTCCCAAACCAGCCTTCTGTATCTAGAAGCGACTCCCAAACCGCGGATGGTGAAGCTTTCCCTCACGCCCAATGGCGACGACACATTTACGGTCGCGGGGATACGCCATAAAGCGACGCATTATGTTGTGAAGGTGGAACTGGGCGGCATTGCGGGGGTGGTGGCGCCGCTGATCGGCAAGCAGCCGAGAAACACCGATGTCTGGGTCATCGGTGGCCCGGCCCCGGCGTTTGTAAAGCTGGAAGGACCGTTCGCGGTATTTGGTCCACTCTGGACCATTGAGCTCAGCAGCCCGGTGTGGGGATCGGGCAAGAACTCCACGTACAAGTGATCAGGATGCGGTCGCGGCTCTCCCTTTGTCGCGGGAACCGCAGCCGTCCGGCGATAAACTGTCTGCTTCGGTCGAGATGACACCTATACCGGTAACTAGCAAAAAAGCTAGGGGCGCAAAGACTTTTATAAGATCGATCGCAACCGAGGCGGATGTTTGCTTCCCGGCCTCCGTGGGTCGTGAGCGCGCCGTGCCGCGCTACGCTGAGAGGCACAAGGTGGAGCCAGTATGTTTGTGAAGTGCCATGGCGAAAATCGCAGTGGGCCCGCGGTTCAGGAAGTTCGAGCCGATAGACCAGAGGTGGTGCGTGCGGGGGAGCGTACTCGGGGATCATTCGCATGGAAGATAGCGCTCCTCGCCTTGGCTGCCGTTAGCGCTTTGGTGACCGCGCATTCACAGGAACTGTCCGTGATTCCGGTTCCCCAGTCTGTTCTAGCGATGGCGGGCAGCCTGCAGATTGACAACAATCCGGTTATCTCCTATCCAGCAGGGGATTCAGCCGCGAAGTTTGCTGCACAGCATCTCGCGACACTTCTACAGCAGACCCGGCACATGGCCCTCGTGCTCCAGACAGCACAAAGCGGCGGCCCGACCGCTGCGATCACCTTCGTGCGGACCCCTTCACACGCGACCGACGGACAGGATAACGACGAAGCCTACGAACTGGAGGTGTTGCCGACCGGCGTCATCATCTCCGCCTCAGGCAATGCGGGCCTCTATTACGGGAGCGTGACTTTATGGCAGATGCTTACGGCGGGATCGATGAGCGGGCCTGTGCAGCTTGGATGCCTGCGTATTCATGATGGCCCGCATTTCCACTGGCGCGGGCTGATGATCGATTCCGCGCGGCACATGCAGTCCATAGCCGAATTACATCGCCTGGTCGATTGGATGTCCCTCGAAAAGTTGAACGTGCTGCACTGGCATTTAACGGATGACCAAGCCTGGCGTCTGGAGATTAAGCGCTATCCGCGGCTGACCCAGATCGGCGGTTGGAGAACCCTGCCGAGCCCGGTTCCGTCCGCGACTCCAGGCAAGCCTCCGCACACGGTCCGATACGGGGGGTTCTACACGCAAGCCCAGATACGGGAACTGGTGGCTTACGCGAAGGCACGCAATGTAATGATCGTTCCCGAGATCGAGATGCCGGGACACGCATCTGCCGCGCTCGCCGCGTACCCGCAGTTTGGCTCTTCCCATCAGCACCTCCGTGCGCCGGTCAATGAGTACGGAATTTTTCCAAACCTGTACAACGTGAATGACTCCACCTTCACCTTTCTGGAAAACGTTCTGACCGAAACCATGGATCTGTTTCCAAGTCCGTACATCCACATCGGCGGGGATGAAGCGGTCAAAACGCAGTGGAAAGCATCCCCGGTTATTCAGGCCCGCATGCGGCAGCTTGGATTGAAGAACGAGGAGGAGCTTCAGGGTTATTTTATCCAGCGTATTTCCGCGTTTCTGACCGCACATGGGCGCCGGACGCTGGGATGGGACGAGATACTGCAGGGCGGATTGGCAAGAGACGCCACCATTATGTCCTGGCGTGGTGTTGAAGGTGGGGTGGCTGCCGCGCAGGGAGGTCATGATGCCGTGCTCACCCCTCCACATCCCCTCTACTTCGACCGCGTCAACGGCGCACTGGCCGCTTTGATTAAGATCGAGCCTTTCACATTGCCGGGGCAGGACGCCGGCAACGTCCTCAGCCTGCAGTCCACTCGAGAGTGGCCCGAGCAACGGCCGTGGCCAGGTATACCGCGGACCGTCTTGAAGCGCCCAGAAACGAGCCGATGAGGGGTGCGCACGGCGCGCGCGATGACGATTTTCAACGCGGGACCTCCATTTGGAGAGCGTCCGCAAGGCCCAGCTTTGCGCCCGTGGCCTCCTGCACCTGCGCGAAGCTGACGCCGGGGGCGAGTTCGACCAGCAAAAAGTCCGCGTCCGTAATATCGATCACGCAGAGATCCGTGATCACCCGGTGCACCACGCCCCCGCCTGTGAGCGGCAGCGTACAGCGCTGCAGCAGCTTGGGCACGCCGCCCGGGGCGGTGTGTTCCATCAGCACGACCACGCGCCGCACCCCGACCACCAGATCCATGGCGCCTCCGGGACCTTTGACCCGCTTGCCTGGAATCATCCAGTTGGCCAGGTCGCCGTTCTCGGCCACCTGCATCGCGCCCAGGATCGCGAGATCGATGTGGCCGCCGCGGACCATGGCGAAGGAATCGGCGCTTGAAAAGATGGAGGCGCCCGCGAGCAGCGTGACGGTCTCCTTGCCGGCAGCCTGGAGCGGATCACATAAAGTATAAAGAGGCCATGCAAGGCGGGAGCTCGGATTGCAACTTGCATCGAAATTGGAGAATCAGTTCAGCGTTTCCACGCGCAAACGCGGGGATGTGTACTTTGAACAACGGCGGGTGAAGATTCGCACCGGCTCCGCGACGGAGCTTAGCGCGACCGTGGTTGGGTCCGAGCCTTACATGGTCCTGCTGAAGTGGTCTGGCAAGGAGCTCTCGGTCCTGTGCAGTTGCCCTTATTTCGTGGATGAGGGCGCGACCTGTAAACACATCTGGGCAGCCATCCTGGCCGCCGATGAGCAGGAATATCTAACTGCGGCAGCCACGGATAATGCCGTTTCTCTGGACAGCGATACACCCTTCGCCCTGTTTGCCGGCGAAGGACCTGAAGCACCGGAGGCTGTCAGGATCAAAGCCGGTGCACCGGGAGCGCCTTCGGTAATCACAAATCCGCCCCGGCCTGCTGTTTGGAAGGCACAGCTGAACCGCATTGCTGAGAAAGCAATCGCATCTCCCCTGCGAATGAGTTCCTGGCCTGAGTACGCAGAGATTCTCTATCTCCTCGATGTAGCCAAGAGCCGGATAGCGGGAGGCGTGGTGCTGACGATTGCCTCGCGTGAGCCGAAAAAACAGGGTGGGTGGAAGTACAACGGCAGGCCATGCCCGATCTCCCGTACCCGGATTTCCTCGCTGCCGCTGGCCACGGACCGCGAGATCCTGTCGATGCTGGCCGGCGGAGGAGCGTACTCACCCTACAGTCAGGGTTATTACGATCCCTACAACCATGGAATGGACAGCTTTTCACTCCCACCGGCATTGGCCCAGATGCTTCTGCCCCAGGTGCTCCGCACAGGACGCTGCTTTTTGCCATTTGAGAAGGACGATACTGGCAAAGCAGCGCTGTTGTGGGACGAGGGCGACCCTTGGAGATTGATGCTGGAGGTGCGCGGCTCGGAGGTGGAAGGATGGCAGATGAGCGGAGTCTTCCGCCGCGGTGAGCAGCGCATGGACGTGAACGAGCCATTGCTGGTTGCAGGGGGCTTTCTCGTCACGGCTGAAAGCGCAGCGCCGCTTCTCCAAGATGAGACCTTCCCCTGGATCGCTGCCCTTCGCGAAAAAGGTACGATTCTGGTGCCCGAGGGGGACCGGGAGGAGTTCCTCACCACTTTGTTGTCCTCACCCTGCCTCCCTGCGCTCGACCTTCCAGAACCGTTGCAGTATGAAGAGGTCATGCTGTCTCCCCGCCCGTGCCTCAAAATCGCACGGCCCGGCGGACGATATGAGAAGGATCGTCTGCGGGCGGAACTGTCCTTCGATTACGGGGGACGCACGGTTCTGGAAACGACGATGACGAGCGGCATCTACGAGGCTTCGACGCGGCGGTTCATTCGCCGCGACAGGGAAGGCGAGAAGGCGGCGGCGGCTCAACTGCATGAGGCTGGCTTGCGCTTTTGTTCCGGAGGCTGGAACGAAGAAGCTGGATGGGGCTTGGCTCCAGCGAAGCTGCCGCGCGCCGCGCGGGCTCTGGCAGAGGCGGGTTGGCATGTCGTGGCCGAAGGCAAGGTCTTTCGCCAGCCGGGTCAAAGCAGCGTATCCGTCAGCAGTGGGGTGGACTGGTTCGAGCTTCATGGAACGGTGGCCTATGGGGAGACGACCGCGTTGCTGCCGCAGTTGCTGGCCGCCCTTAAACGCGGCGAGACCATGGTCACCCTCGACGATGGTTCCTACGGTCTGGTGCCGGAGGAGTGGTTGCGCCGGTTCGGCGCCGTTGCCTCCATGGGCGATTCGGAGGGCGATCACATTCGTTTTCGCCCGAGCCAGGCCGGTCTGCTCGATGCGTTGCTGGCCGCCGAACCCACAGCCCTCTGCGATGCGGCGTTCCAGCATGTACGCCAGGAACTGTGTAGCTTTCAGTCCATCGTTCCCGCCGAACAACCCGAAGGCTTCTGCGGACAGCTGCGCGACTACCAGCGTGAAGGGCTCGGCTGGATGCATTTTCTGCGCCAGTTCCGCTTCGGCGGCTGCCTCGCCGACGATATGGGCGTGGGGAAGACCGCACAGGTGCTGGCCCTGCTCGAAACCCGTCGTGAGCTTCGAGTCAAAGGGGAGATCGACGCCCCCTCGCTCGCGGTTGTGCCCAAATCGCTGATCTTCAACTGGAAACAGGAGATTGAGCGATTCACTCCAAAAATTCGCGTGCTCGATTACACCGGCAGCACGCGCAATAAGGACGACTTCTCCGCTTGCGATCTCATCCTCACCACCTACGGCACGCTTCGCCGCGATGCTCTCCATTTCAGGGAGAAAACCTTCGATTACCTGATTTTGGACGAGGCCCAGGCCATCAAGAATGCGAAGACCGAGTCAGCCAAGGCCGTCCGCCTGCTGCATGGCCACCATCGCCTCGCGCTCAGCGGAACGCCGGTCGAAAATCACTTGGGGGAGCTCTGGTCGCTCTTCGAGTTCCTCAATCCCGGCATGCTCGGCGCCGCCGGGGTATTTCAGCTCGCCGCCAAAGTTACGCTGGACATGCGCAACCCCGGCGACGAATCTCGCAAGCTGCTTTCCCAGGCACTGCGTCCGTTCCTGCTCCGCCGCACCAAAGAGCAGGTCGCCCGGGAGCTACCGCCCAAGATCGAACAGACGATCTATTGCGAGATGGAACCCGGCCAGCGCGCCCTTTACAACGAGCTGCGGCAGCACTACCGGGAGTCACTGCTGGGCAAGATAGCCAACGTCGGCATCGCAAAGTCCAAGATACAGGTACTTGAAGCGCTCCTTCGGCTGCGCCAGGCGGCCTGCCATCCGGGGCTGATTGACCGCAAACGTGCGAACGAACCCAGCGCCAAGCTCGATGTCCTGTTCGATCAATTGCGTTCTGTGCTCGAGGAAGGTCATAAGGCGCTGGTGTTTTCGCAGTTCACCAGCCTGCTCTCCATTCTGGGCACACGTCTCAAATCCAACGGCATGGAATATGAGTATCTCGATGGAAAGACCCAGGACCGTCAAGCTCCGGTCGAGCGGTTCCAGAACGATCCTGCCGCTCAGCTCTTCCTGATCAGCCTCAAGGCAGGCGGTCTGGGTTTGAATCTCACTGCCGCAGACTATGTGTTTATCCTCGACCCCTGGTGGAACCCTGCCGTTGAAGCACAAGCGGTCGACCGCGCCCATCGCATCGGCCAGGCGCGGCAGGTCTTTGCCTATCGCCTGATCGCACGCGACACCGTGGAGGAAAAAGTGCTGGAGCTTCAAGAGACGAAGCGAAACCTCGCCGACGCCCTCCTTGGCGGCGAAAACAGCCTCATTCGTGATCTCAGCCCAGAAGATATAGAACTCCTGCTGTCGTAGCATCCGGCGGTGTTTCTATTCTGTTGGGGAGTCGCCATGCTAGACAAGAGTTCCAGACCGAAGTCAGCCAACTGCTCCAGCTCGCTGAAATCTGCAGCCGAAAGGCAACCGCAGCAGTACCTGAAACCCGTTGAGCCGTTCAATCTCCCTCAAGGAAGGTTTCTACTCGGACTACGCCAACCGCGAAATGCTGCTCGACCTGATCCGCTTCAAGAGCACCACGGCAGAAGGTCTCACCAGACTCACAGACACGTATACAGCCCGGCCAAAAGAGCTTGAGCTTGCCCTCGAAAAACGTATCCCCAAGCTGAGATGGAAAAATCAGCGAAGGAGAGCGGAGCTGGACTTCTAGGAGCTTGCGTTTCGGGCCTGGAGGATGCAATGCTTACCACCGGACCAGTAAAGGAACTCCTTGCCCATCAATAGGTACGTCCTTCGCAGCACTTTCGTTGGAGCGCTTGGTGGCCTCCTCTTCGGCTTTGATACGGCCGTGATCTCCGGAACCACGAGCGGGATAAGCCATGCCTTCGGCTTATCGGCGAATCAGTTGGGGATCACCGTCTCCATGGCGCTTTGCGGGACCGTTGTGGGAGCTTTAAGTGCCGGTTCCGTGGGACAAAGGTACGGTTCTCGAGAGATGCTTCGGCTGACAGCCGTTCTGTATCTGCTCTCCGCCATCGGTTGCGCCTTCGCGCCAAGCTGGCCGCTGCTGCTGTCCGCGCGATTCCTGGGAGGACTTGGAATTGGGGGCTCTTCGGTGCTTGGGCCGGTTTATATCGCCGAGCTCGCGCCGCCGAAGCTGCGCGGAAGGCTGGTGGGGACGTTTCAGATCAATATCGTGATCGGAATCCTGCTGGCGTATCTTTCGAACTATCTATTCAGCCTGCTTAATCTGGGTGCAGCAGAGTGGCGGTTCGAATTGGGAGTTGCCGCGATACCTGCCGCTATTTTCTTCGCCATGCTATTTGGGATCCCGAGGAGTGCGCGGTGGCTGACCACGCAGGACCGGCTTGATGAAGCGATGGAGGTGCTGAAGCTCATGGGGACGCCGAACTCAGAGGCGGAACTGGCAGATATCCGTGCATCGCTGCACATGGAACGGAATGAGCCGAACGAATCGCTCTTCGCGATTCGCAACGGACGACTGCGTTACGGCAAACCTATCTTCCTAGCCATTGCAATCGGCGCTTTTAACCAGCTGAGCGGAATCAACGCCATTCTTTATTACCTTAACGACATCTTTGCGGCGGCCGGCTTCAGTCGGCTTTCAAGCAATCTGCAAGCAGTCGCTATAGGTCTCATGAATTTACTGGCAACGTTTCTAGGCATGGCGCTCATCGACCGGGTTGGCCGTAAGATGCTGCTGTTGATCGGGGCCATTGGAACCGCAATATGCCTCTCCCTAGTCTCTTTCATCTTCTTCACGCATCAGCATAGGGATATGTTGGTATGGGCGCTGGTGGCATATATCGCTTTCTTCGCGGTATCGCAAGGTGCTGTGATATGGGTCTATATCAGCGAAGTCTTTCCGACGCGGGTACGCGGCAAGGGTCAGAGCCTCGGTTCAGGTACGCACTGGATCATGAACGCAATTTTGTCGGGCATCTTTCCAGTGATCGCGGCGCGTTCCGGGGCGTACCCCTTTGCATTCTTTGCGGCGATGATGTTGCTGCAATTTGTCGTAGTGCTTCTTTTCTTTCCTGAAACGAAGCGGGTCTCGCTGGAAGAACTGCAGCACATGCTGAAGATCGACTGATGCGACTTACGACAAGCTACAAGCCACGGTAATTCACTGTCACTCAAAAAGCGAGACTATGTTCCGACCAGCCACGATTCTACTTACTTTTTTACTTGCGTTGTGGTTTCTGTCCGGATGCGCGGCTTCCCGTGCCCGGAATGGGCAAAGTGCACCGCCCCTTACGGCAGCCGGCGTCACTTACCTGCAAGATTCTAAAGATGCGGTTCAAACACTGCAGACATGGTACGAGCCATCGACCGGTCTCTACCGGGCGACGGGATGGTGGAATTCGGCGAACGCTATCACGGTGCTGGTCGATTACGCCCGGGTGAGCAAATCGACACAATACAACGCTACGCTCTCGAACACCTTTAGCGCGGCGCAGAAGAAAAACCCAGGCTTCCTCAACAGGTACTACGACGATGAAGGCTGGTGGGCGCTGGCGTGGATCGACGCCTATGATCTTACCCGGAATAAGGCTTACCTTTCTATGGCCGAATCCATATTTGCCGACATGGCTGCGTCATGGGATGACACCTGCGGGGGCGGCATCTGGTGGAGCAGGGACAAGGACTACAAGAACGCGATCCCCAATGAATTGTTCCTTTCTGTCGCTGCTCATTTAGCGAACCGGACCGCGGGTTCCGTTCGAAGCCAATATCGGGAGTGGGGCAACAGGGAATGGAAGTGGTTCGAGGCTTCCGGCATGATCAACGCGAAAGGCCTGATCAATGATGGGCTTAAAAGAGGTCGAGGTGTGGAGCTGGCTTGCACCAACAATGGTAGGACTACCTGGACCTACAACCAGGGCGTAGTTCTGGGTGGACTTGCCCAGCTATCTTCGGCAGATCGTGATCCGGCTCTGAGGCAAATTGCCCAGAAGATCGCTACGGCTGCCATCACTCAGTTGGTCGACAACAATGGCATCCTGCATGATCCTTGCGAACCCAAGTGCGGCGCCGATGCGACGCAGTTCAAGGGAATTTTCATGCGCAACCTGGTTCTGCTCGATCTGTCATACCCGCAGACCGGGTACGGTACTTTCGTTGATAAGAATGCCGATACACTGTGGAAGGATGCGCAGGGGCCAGGCTTTCAGCTGAGCGAGCGCTGGTCTGGCCCTTTCGCCTTCAGCAACGCAGCGAGCCAGACTTCCGCACTTGACGCCCTGGTAGGCGCCGCCATACTTCAGAGCAAAGTGAAGGTCAAGGGTTCGTAGCGGTTGATCGTTGTCCTGGCGGTTTTAACTGTATACGCGAAATCCCTGTAGAGATGGATGCCGCGCGTAAATAGTTAACAACGCTGTCACTTCTGCTCAACAATCTCACCGTGTTGCAGAAGCACATATGCCGCCGGAACGGTGGGATGATTATGCGCTTAGATGTTGTGCCGCACGAACCGCACACCGGTGAGGGCGCTACATTGGAGTTGTCCAATTCCTGTGAGAGCCAGTACCCGCTGGCATCTAGTTCTTGGTCTCACCTTATGCCGCCTTGGAGATTGGGAATGAGAACGCTTTAGACTACGTTGGACTATGGCCGGTTTCTTTCCTCTATACCAACACGGAAACAGCTATAAAAGCTGGAATGGTCCTGTTGAAGGTGCACTCCTGTCAGGCGAAACGCAGATTCCCTTCCACCCCATTGAGCAAAACGCTCGATGGGGACCCTGGCTTCGGGAATGACAAAAAGACAACAGCACATAAAAATAACAGCAGAAAGAAAACAGCGCACCTTGTAATTAGTCGAGACGGCCGCGCGAGCCGGTGGAAGCCCGCATTCCATTGAGCTTCGTCTTCGCCTGCGCCGCCTCCGGTGAGTTCGGGAATCGCTGGATGAGGGCGCGCAGTTCGCGTTCGCCGGCTTCGGTCTGCTTCAGCGCAATCAGGGCTTCACCCTTGTGCAGGTGGGCTGCCGGAATTTTGGCGTTGTCAGGGTAGCGCTCCAGCAACTCGTCGTAGTTCTTCACCGCGGCGCTCTGCTTTGAAGCACGAAGATCCATCTCCCCGATGTAGAAATGGGCGTTGCCGGCGAGGTTTTCGTCGGGATACGCCTTGATTAGGCCGTTGAACTCCGAGGTGGCCAGAGGGTACTTCCCGGCCATGTAATCGCTGTAGGCTGTGCGGTACATATCGCTGACTGCCGGTCCGGTTGCAAGCGGGACAGCGGCCGGTTGCGGCGCGGCATTGTCGCTGGGGGGTGCTCCCGCGTCGGGCGAAGCGGCTGCCGGTGGGGTACCGGGGCCAGGTGAGCTTGGCGGCGGTGCTCCGCCTCCGCGCGGTGCAGCGGCGGGTGCGCCGCCGGCTCCGGGCAGGTTGCCGAGCATCGCATTGGTCGATTGCTGCTGATTCTGAATGTCACTGATCGACTTCTCCATGCGCAACATGCGCGCCTTCAGCTCATCGAGCGAATCGTTGAGCGATTGCACCTGGCCGGAGATCTGGTCGTTGCGCGTCGATTGGGCATCGCCTTGATTCTGGATTTTCAGCTGCATGCCGTTGACGGAGATGGCCATCTTGTTCACCGAATCGACGGTCTGCTGCAGCAGATCCTTCATCACGCCCATTTGTTGGTCGTTGGATTGCTGAAGGCGGGCGAGGTTGTCGATGAGCTCCTGCACCTGCGTCTGCAGCTGCACCATGTCCTTGCTGACGGCGTGAGCCGGACGAACGCTCAGTAGCGTGAAGAGGAGGAGGAAGGGTGCGGAACGGCGGCAACTATGGGCGAGGTTCATGCCTTTAGAACTCCTGGGCGTCAGTGGTAACAGAACCGCGCCGGCACTTACAGTTTAGCCACTTGCACCAGGTGGGAGTAGATGCTTTGTTAAGGCAGGAACCTGCACCCTGCCGGAGCAGAACAGCAGGTTCCCTCCGGAAATGACAAGAACGACGAAAACAACGAGAAGACAAGAACAATGGCTAGCGATCGATGCTGAACTGGTCGCGCCGGTTCTGCTGCCAGCAGCTATCGGTCTCCTCAGTGCAGAACTGCCGCTCCTTGCCGTAGCTGATGACGCGGAGACGATCCGGCGAAACACCAGCGCTGACCAGCGCCTGCTTGGCGGCATTGGCGCGGTTCTCTCCGAGCGTGATGTTGTACTCGGCGGAGCCGCGGTCGTCGCAGTAGCCGGCGATGAGCACCTTGATCGCCGGATGCGCTTCAAGGTAACGGGCGCTGTTGCTGATGCTGGTCGAGGCTTCGGGGGCGATGTCATAGCTGTCATAGCCGAAGAAGACATCCTGGACCGCGCCATGGAAGGCGGCGTCAGAGCCCTGATCTCCGTTATCCGCAGCCGTATTTCCGGAAGGCACCTGCGGTACGCGTACCGTGACGCGCACGTTTGCATCCGTTGC
Source organism: Granulicella sp. (assembly GCA_965276885.1). Taxonomy (GTDB): domain Bacteria; phylum Acidobacteriota; class Terriglobia; order Terriglobales; family Acidobacteriaceae; genus Granulicella. Next base: position 2,809,679 of record OZ255702.1, read on the forward strand.
ACCGCCGTCACCCTTGGCGACCAGATGGAAATTGGTCGAGTTGGCCGGGGAGACAGTCTGGGTACCATTTACAGCCACGGCACCAATGCCGTCGATGCTGACGCTGGTGGCGTTGGTCGTTCGCCAGTTCAGCACGACGGACTGCCCGAGATCGATCGCCGGCGGATCCGCGGTGATGGTCGCGGTTGGCGCCGGGCTGGTGGCAGGGGGCAGCGCATTCGGTTGCACGGGCGCGGTCTTCTTGTGGCAGCCCGTTACGGCCAGCATGGCCAGACTCAGGGGCAACATCGCCCGGCTTACTCGTGATGTGCGTGAGATCATGTCTTTCCTTCTCCGGTGTTATAGCCTTGCGGATCGCAACAGGCCCGGTTTCGTGAAACGGTAGCAACAAAACTCAGCAACCATCGTATCGCGACACTTTAGCAATACTCAGTGCCAGCTCCAATTTGGCATGTCGGAACCCGCCGTTGTGAGTTCGTGACGCTCGGTGCCATCGGCCAGCATGGTCATAACGCGGGTGCTGCTGTCGCGTCCGCCGGGTGTGTTCGCGAAGACGACATGGCGGCCGTCGGGTGACCAGGAAGGGAAGTCGCAGCGGCCGATGTCGTGCGTGAGCTGGATCCAGCGTTTGCTGGCGACCTCCATGACGTAGATGTCCTGACCTCCCGGTGCGCCGGGTCCGTACTTGCGGTTCCAAGCATAGGCGATAAACTGCCCGTTCGGCGACCAGGAGGGTGAAGTCGCATATCCGCCATCCGTCATGCGCTGCACGCCGGAGCCGTCCGCATCCATGATATAAAGCTGCGGCAGGCCGGTGCGGCCGCTGATCCAGGCGATCTGGGCGCCGGTTTTGGGGTTCCAGGTGGGCGAAACGTCGGGTCCCTTATAGCTGGTGATGCGGTGCGCCGATGCGCCCTGCGGATCGGAGATCCAGATCTCCGGATCGCCTGAACGCGAGGACGAGAAGGCCAATTGTTGTCCGTTGGGCGACCATGCCGGAGACAGGTTGGTTCCGCCTACGGAGTTGAAGGCGACCGGGCGATTGAGCAGAAGCGAAAACATTCGCAGTTGGAACCCATCGCGGCCGAGTGCGCTGAAGGCGATCCGCGAGTTATCCGGCGAGACACGCGGGGACAAGGCGATCTGGCCGAGGTGCGTGAGCTGATGCTGGTTCTGGCCGTCGTAGTCCATGGCCCAGAGCTCTTTGTTGCCGTCGCCCGAGAAGTGGATGTAGTAGATCTTGGTTTCGGCGATGCCCTGGATGCCGCCCCCCAGCCGGAAGATGATGTCGTCGGCGAACTTGTGGGCGGTCTGGCGGGCGCCGTTGACATCCGCGGCATCGTTGTACTGCTTGGCGAAGACCTGCGGGTACTGGGCGTTATGGGTGTCGTCAAGGTAGCCCTTGACGACCAGCTGTCCGCCCGCGCTGCCAAAGCTGCCGAAGGCCACCATGGCGGCGCTGGAGGGGGCTGCCGACCATTGGCCGAGGTTGATCTCGGCGGGCGAGCCGGGCGTGGCCTGCGGCTCCATGCTCTTCGAGACGAGATCGAAGATGCCGGCGTTGGCAAGATCCGAAGCTAAGGCCGTGTTAAAGGCCTGCACCAGCTGCACGGTGGTTCCGTCCGCGGCGCCGGGCTGGAAGTTGGCGGCGGCGAGGCGGAGCTTTTGGGCTCCGGTACTGGTCTCGAGATGGAAGGGGTCTTGGGCGTGGAGGGCTGGGGCGCAAAACAGCGCAGGGAACAGAACGATGGTGAATGCAATGCATCCTGTAACCAAAGATGCCGTTGTTTTTCTGTTTGTCATTCCCGCAGGGAACCTGCTGTTTTGCCTCTGTGCCGGGCTGAAGAACTGGGGGTCTTTCCACTCCACGGACGATAAAGCCGTCCGCTCCGGTCGAGATGACACATCAGGGCAACCGGGCGAGGACAACCGAGCTAGTCGAGAGGCAAGAAGAGGACGCCACAAAAAAATTGATCGCTTGTGCGCTTTGCAGGAAACTGCCATGTCTTCACTGTAGTGCAACGGAGTTTCTCTTGTGGAACCCGGTGAGGTGCCCCACCCGGCTATGATGCACTGCGCAGCCCCCCATTACTGATTCGCCTTGTAATCGAAGCTGAACTCGATGGTGATCTGATTGCCTGCCGGCAGGGGGCCAAAGCCGTCCACACGCTGCACGGCTTGCAGGGCGGATTGGTCGAGCGACGGCGATCCGCTGCGGGTTTGCACACGCACGTTTTGCGGCGCGCCTTCGCGGTCGATGTCGAAGAGCAGCGTCACGCGTTTGCCCACGCTGGTGCGCGGGTCAGCCTCGGCCGAGATCCAGTTCTGCGAGACGCGCTGGCTTACGAGCCGCAGGTAGTAGGCATAGCGATTGCCGAAGGCGCGATCCTCCACGGTGGCGGTGGCGGTGCCGTTCTTCAGTTGCGAGATCGCTTCCGGCAGCTGCGTGGCGGTGGTCTCGCCGGTTTCGGCCTTGGGCGTTGGGGGCGTCGGCTGCGGATGTTTGAGCGGCGGAGCCTCGTTTGGCGTGCTGCGGAGGTTGGGCTTGGGCGGAGCTTCGCTGTGTACGGGCGCGGGCCTGGCCGGCGCGGGCGGCTTGGCCTTGATCAGGACGTCGGTGGGCCGGGGCGGCGGTTGCGTGGCCTCCTTGGGCGGGGGCAATGGGGCCTGATTCTCGTCTTCTGAGGCGAGCACCTGTTTTTCGACCGGCTTGGCGTGCGAGGGCAGCGGGATCGCCGAAACCATGGAGGCCTGGATCGCGCCTACGGAGGCCTGATTCTCACCCCAGTGCTCCGAGGAGTTGTGTCCGAGGTACGCCGCGGCGATCACCCCCGCTGCGAGCAGCAGGTGCAGCACGACCGCGCCGGCCATCCCGCCGCCGAAGCGGTCGGGATCGCGGGGGTCGTAATCGCGTATGACCTTAGTAGCGTTCATGCGTCGTTTCAGGTGTTCGCATTCCTAGAGGGCGTCATCTCGACCGGAGCTGACGGCTTTATCGTCAGCGCAGTGGAGAGACCCCTGTATTTCGTCCGAAGTGGCGCCAACGTTTGTGCAGCCACAAGCGAGATACAGGGGTCTCTCCACTACGCTTCGCTCCGGTCGAGATGACAGTTCATTCAGGCATAACTCCTCACTTCATCGGCTGCGTGACGATGCTGATGTTGGCGATGCCGGCCTGCTTGACCGCGTCCATCACCGAGGCGAACGCACCGAAGGGCACCCGCTGGTCGGCGCGCACATAGACCGTCTGCTTGGCCTCGTGACCATGCGCAAGCAGATGGGGCAGATCGTGCACGTTCACCGGCTTGTCGTCTAAAAAGACGTTCTGTTCCTTATCGACGGTCACGACGCGGTGTTGTTCGGTGAGCTGGTTGACGGTGCGCGTCTGCGGCACGGCCACCTCGACGCCGCTTTGCAGCACCGGTGCCGTGACCATGAAGATCAGCAGCAATACCAGCACCACGTCGACCAGCGGCGTGATGTTAATGCCTTCTAGGGAGGTTTGTGTGCGTCCGCGACTGGTAGTGAAGGCCATCGGCTTAGAACGTCCTCCGGCGCGGTTCTTCGTAAGCAGCGGGCGGCTGCGGCGGCTGAGCAGGCGCCAATGCCGCGTTTTCGATGGCGTTGAGCAACTCGCGGCCGAAGTCGTCCATGCGGGCGCCGAACTCGCGCAGCTGCGCGGTGAGCTGGTTGTAGCCCACCACGGCGGGCACGGCCACGATCAGGCCAGCGGCGGTGGTGATGAGCGCCTCGCTGATACCGGGAGCAACGGCACGCAGGGTCGCCGCGCCCGCCGTGCCAAGGCCGTGGAAGGCGTCGATGATGCCCATGACGGTGCCGAAAAGACCGATGAAGGGGGCGATCTGCGCGATGGTGGCCAGCCACGTCATGCGGTGCTCCATGACGGTCAGTGATTCGCTGGCGGCGGTCTGCGCGGCTCTTTCGAGCGCCTGCGGGTTGGGCGGTGTGCCGCGGCCGCCGGACTGGCGCTGGTATTCATCGTGGATTTCATTGAACACGGAGACCAGCGGGCTGGGCCGGAACTGCTCGGCCACGGCAGCCACCTCGCTCATGCGGCCGGACTTGCGAAAGGCCCGCACAAAGCTGCGATTCTTCGCGTCCGCCTCGCGAAAGGAGCGCCATTTGGAGATCATGATGGCCCAGGAGAAGACGCTGGTGATTAGTAGGATTGCGAGCACCGTGAGGGCGGTGGGTCCGCTGTTGTGCAACATGTCGCCTATAGCGCTGGTGTGCGCGGGGACGACAGGCGAGGAGTCGGCAGGAAGGGATGCTGTGTCCTGCAGCCAGAGAGCGAGGGAGAGAACCGTCATACGCTGTTGCAAGTGTACTGTGCTGCTGCAGGCGGGTGCGGTCGGAACAGCAGGTTCCCTCCGGGAATGACAGAAAGAAAAACAACAGCGCCGTACATCTGAAGGTAAGCCGTACATCTGAAGGTAATTTGATTTAGATAGTGTTTCAGCTGGGGTTTCTACATTGGTTCGGCGCTGCGACGCTCACGTGCTACGCTGGCGAGGCGAAGCCGTGGCGAAGGTTGAGGTTTGTTGAATCCCGATGCTGCTCGAACTAAGAGCTGAAAACTATGCGGTGATCGATGCCACCGTCGCCGAGTTCGGGCCGGGGCTGAACCTGCTCACGGGCGAGACTGGCGCCGGCAAATCCATCCTTATCGATGCGTTGGCCCTGCTGCTTGGCGGCAAGTCATCGAGCGACCTGGTGCGTCATGGGGCTGATAAAGCGGTGCTGAGCTGCGTCTTCGAAACCACCCCCGGGGCGGAGAAGGTTCTTGAAGAGAACGGGATCGACGCGGCGGAAGACGGTATCGTGCTGCGCCGCGAGGTGGGAGCCAACGGCAAGGGCCGGGTCTTCATCAACAACCAGCCGGCCACCGTGGGCTCGCTGCGGCAGCTGGCGCCGGAGCTCGCGCTGGTGCACGCCCAATCGGAGACGCTGACCGCCTTCGACGCCGCACAACAGCGGCTGCTGCTGGATCGCTCCGCGCAGATTGGGACGGAAACGGTGGCGACGGCGTTCTCCCGCTGGCGCGATCTGCGGGCCGAACTCGCCGAGCTGAACAGCGCCGAGAGCGACCGGCTGCGGCAGATGGATTTGTGGAGTTTCCAGGCGCGCGAGATCGAGGCGGCGGCGGTCGCGGACGCGGAGGAAGATGCGCGCTTGGAGGCCGAAAAGCGCCTGCTGGCCAACGCCGAACGGCTCTTCACGGGGGCGCAGGCGGCTTTGGAGATGCTATATGAAGGCGAAATTTCTGCCGAGAGCCTGCTGGGGGGCGCCTTGCGGCACTTGGAGGACGTGGCGCGATTTCAGGACAGCTTCGCGGAGGCGGTGCAGCAGCTGCGGAGCGCACAGGCGGCGGTGGAGGATGTGTCCGCCACGCTGCGCGACTTTGCCACCAGCGTGACGGCCTCGCCGGAGCGCCTGGCGGAGATCGAAGACCGGCTCGCCCTGCTCGACCGCCTGAAGCGGAAGTATGGTCCGGGACTCGCGGAGGTGATCGCCTTCGGAGCCTCCGCGGCGCAGCGGCTGGAGGAGCTGGAAAACCGCGACGCCCGGGCCGCGGAGCTGCAGGCCGCGGTGGAAAAAGCGGCGGAGAGCTACCGTGAAGCTGGGCGAGCTCTTACAACCCAGCGGAAAGCGGCGGCGGAGAAGCTGGCCAAGGTCGCCGAGCGGCAGATCAATGAGTTGGCCATGCGCGCCCGCTTCGCCGTTGAGGTCACGGCGTATGCGGACTCGGCGGGCTGGACAGCGGCGGGTTGGGACGTTGTGGAGTGCCGCATCGCCACCAACCCGGGCGAGCCGATGAAGCCGCTGACGGAGATTGCCTCCGGGGGCGAGATGTCGCGCGTGATGCTGGCGCTCAAGGTGGCAGTCGAAGAACAGGCGGCGAAGCTGGCGCGCAAGCGCGGCGCAGCGTTGCCCCGCACGCTGGTGTTCGACGAGATCGACATCGGCATCGGCGGCCGGGCGGCGGAGGCAGTGGGGCAGAAGCTGAAGGCGCTGGCGCGCACGCAGCAGGTGCTGTGCATCACCCATCTGCCGCAGATCGCGGCCTTTGCCGACAGCCATCTGTTGATCGAGAAGAGCGAACGCGGCGGCCGCACTCGTACCGGGGTACGGACCATGGCCGACGCGGAGCGCGTTGAGGAGATCGCGCGGATGCTGTCGGGGGCCAGTCTCACCGAGGCCTCCCGCTTGCATGCGCGGCAGATGATCGAGGCCAGTCGCTGACAGCCAATCCGGCGCGCGGGGCAACACCGGTGCAGCGATTCGCCTCCAAAGGGAGCGAGGTACAAGGAGAGTTTCCATGGCCGAACAGAAGAAGTGCGCACACCCGAGCTGTAGCTGCATGACCACGGGAGGAAAGTACTGCTCGCAGATGTGCGAGGACTCAATGGGATCGACCAGCCTGGGTTGTGACTGCCCACATCCAGGATGCACGGGACGAACCTAGCCGCACAGGAATCAGCGCATCGCACATCAGCGGGGACCCCTAAATGCCGGGGATTGACGGAGTTCAGGCGTATACTGGAACATGTGATGAACACGACTCTTGACCCCGTCCATGGGGGAGCGAAGGCTGCTCGCTCCGCTGCCTTTAAGCGCGTTCTGCTGCTGAAACCGCGTGGTTTTTGCGCTGGTGTGGTGCGCGCGATTGACATTGTTCGGATTGCTCTAGATACCTTTGGAGCACCTATCTATGTGCGCAAGGAGATCGTTCATAACTCCTATGTGGTGAACGATCTCGCGCAAAAAGGCGCGATCTTTGTGAATGAGTTGGATGAGGTGCCCGAAGGCGCCCGGGTCATCTACTCCGCGCATGGCGTATCGCCGGCGGTACGGCAGCGGGCGAAGGATCGCAGGCTGAAGGTGATCGACGCCACCTGCCCGCTGGTGACCAAGGTGCATGTTGAGGCGATCAAGTTTGCCAAGCAGGGCTACTCGCTGATTTTGGTCGGCCATCGCGATCATGAAGAGGTGGAAGGAACGCAGGGCGAAGCTCCGGATGTGACGCAGGTGGTTTCCACTCCGGAAGAGGTCGCGGCGCTGGTTGTGCCGGATCCCGACAAGCTGGCGTATCTGACGCAGACGACCCTGTCGCTCGATGAGGCGGGGACAATGATCGAGGCGCTGAAGCAGCGCTTTCCGAATATCGCCGGGCCGCACGCCCAGGACATCTGTTACGCGACGGAGAACCGCCAGACGGCGGTGAAAAATGTGGCGCACGGGGCGGATCTGGTGCTGGTGGTGGGATCACGGAACAGCTCCAACTCCAACCGCTTGGTGGAGGTCTCCCAGAATCTTGGAACGGGATCGTACCTGATTGATAAAGCAGAAGATATACAGCCGGAATGGCTTGAATCGGTCAGTACTGTCGCGATTACGGCAGGCGCTTCCGCACCGGAGATCCTGGTTCAGCAGGTCGTGGCGTTTTTACAGAGCCGGGGTTTCGGCTCTGTGGATGAGGTTGAAGTCATGCCGGAAAACGTTCGCTTCGGGCTGCCGCCGGAGATTGTGCAGGCGATCGCCTCCGCTCCTCCAATTCATCCTGCGCCGTAACTTAGCGGCATCTCCGGTGTTTCAACCCTTGTTTCACGAGAGTTCATGAGTACATTCAATTTGAATCCGCAAGGAACGAAGCAGCCCCGGTTTGGACGCCTCGACCTTGGGATGGATCAGGTCAAAAGCGCCATCGACCGTTCGGTCGCCTGGCTGCTGGGCCAGCAGGATGAGCAGGGCTACTGGTGCGGCGAGCTCGAGGCCGACTCGATGCTCGAGGCCGACTATATCTTTCTGCACACGCTGCTGGGCACGGGAGACGCGGGCAAAATGTCGCGCTGCATCAACGAGATCCTGCGCCACCAGAACGCGGATGGGGGATGGAGCCTCTACCCCGGCGGGCCTTCCAATGTTAGCTACGGCGTGAAGTGCTATCTCGCGCTGAAGCTGATGGGCTGGAAGGCCGATCACCCGCTGATGGTCAAGGCGCGCGAGAACGTGCTGGCGCTGGGCGGCGTGGTGGAGTGCAACACCTTCACCAAGATTTATCTCTGCGCGCTGGGGCAGTATGAGTACGACGCGGTGCCGGCGATTCCGCCGGAGATTGTGCTGTTTCCGAACTGGTGTTACTTCAACATCTACGAGTTCAGCTCCTGGTCACGCGGCATTCTCGTCCCCCTCACCGTGATTTACGCCAAGAAGCCGTTCAAAAAGCTCACTCCTGAACAGAGCATCGACGAGCTTTTTGCCGGCGGCCGCGAAAATGCCAAGCTGCACCTGCGCTGGGATAGCAAACACTGGATCTCCTGGCGAAATTTCTTCCTCTTTTGCGATCGGATCGCGCACTGGTCGGAGCGGGTACACATACGGCCGCTGCGCAAACGCGCGCTCAAGAAGGTCGAGGCCTGGATGCTGGCCCGCTTCGAGCGTTCCGACGGTCTGGGCGCGATCTATCCGGCCATGCTGAATGCCATCGTTGCGCTGCGGTATCTGGGCTACTCGCCGGATGATCCGCAGTTTATCCGGGCCATGGACGAGTTTGAAAAGCTCGGCATCGACGAGCCGAACGGAACGCCGGACTACCCGACTCCTACCTTCCGGATGCAGCCCTGCTTCTCTCCGATCTGGGATACCGCCCAGGTGCTCTCCACGCTCGGCGAAGCGGGTGTGCCGAAGAACGATCCGCGTCTTTTGAAGGCGGCTGATTGGTTGTTGTCCAAAGAAGTTCGTCACAAGGGCGACTGGGCGGAAAAGGTTCGCAACGTCGAGCCGGGCGGCTGGTACTTCGAGTTCAACAATGAGTTTTACCCGGATGTTGATGATACCGGAGAGGTTCTGCTGGCTTTGAAGGCGGTGCAGAACCCTCGCGAGCGGTACCAGCACGAGGTCGAGCAGCGGGCTGTTAAGTGGGTGCTGGCGATGCAGTGCAAGGAGGGAGGCTGGGCGGCGTTCGATAAGGACAACACCAAAAGCATCTTCCAGTATGTTCCGTTTGCCGATCACAATGCCATGCTCGATCCGCCGACGGTCGATATCACGGGGCGGATTCTTGAAATGCTGGCGGTGTACGGCTACACACGACGGGACCCGCGCGTCGACCGTGCCATCCAGTTCATCCTGAAAGAACAGGAGCCCGATGGCTCTTGGTTTGGGCGCTGGGGGGTGAACTATCTGTACGGGACTTTTCTGGTGCTGCGCGGCTTGCAGGCGATGGACTACTCGCATCTAGAGCCGGCGGTACAACAGGCCGCGGAGTGGATACGCATGGTGCAGAATCCTGACGGCGGGTGGGGCGAGATCTGCGGCACCTATGACGATCCCGCGCAGCGCGGTGTGGGGCCTTCCACTCCGTCGCAGACCGCATGGGCGCTGCTGGGGCTGTTGGCCGCCAACGATACGCGCTCGGATTCGGTTGCAAAAGGTGTTCGCTGGCTTACCGAGCGGCAGCATGAGGATGGCAGCTGGGATGAGCTGATGCCGGGCCGCAACGGTGAAAGTTACTACACCGGCACGGGTTTCCCGCGGGTGTTCTATCTTGGATATCATCTTTACAAGCAATATTTTCCGCTCCTGGCGCTGACGACCTATCGCAAGGCGCTGGAGCATGAAGCGGCTGAAGCGGCATAAAGCAGATGAAGCGTAGGCTGCTCGCGCTGCATCTCAAAGCGGTCCGCCATGAGGCTTGCAGGGCCAGGTAGAAAAGGAGTTCATCAGGATGGCTGTTCCCGTATCGCAGGCGTTTACCGTCGCCACCTATGTGCTGAAGCAGAAGCTGAAGGGGCGCAAACGCTATCCGCTGGTGCTGATGCTGGAGCCGTTATTTCGCTGTAACCTGGCCTGTGCTGGCTGCGGCAAGATTCAGTACCCGGCGCACATTCTGAAGGCCGAGCTGACCCCGGAGCAGTGCTTCCAGGCGGTGGACGAGTGCGGCACGCCGATGGTCTCGATCCCCGGCGGCGAGCCGCTGCTGCATCCGCGGATGCCGGAGATCGTGGCGGGCCTGGTGGCGCGCAAGAAGTATGTGTATATGTGCACCAACGCGCTGCTGCTTAAGGAAAAGCTTCATCTATTCACGCCCAGCAAGTACCTCAGCTTTTCCGTGCATGTGGACGGCGAGAAGGAGCACCACGACTTCAGCGTCTGTCGCGAAGGCGGATATTACCTCGCGATGGAAGGCGTTCGCGCGGCCGTGGCCGCGGGCTTCCGCGTGACCACGAATACGACGCTGTTCGACGGCGCCGATCCGAACTCCGTGCGGCGGCACTTCGACCAGTTGATGGCTGCGGGCGTGGAGTCGATGATGGTTTCGCCGGGTTATACCTACGATAAGGCGCCGGACCAGAATCATTTCCTGGGCAAGGCCAAGTCGCGGCGGATGTTTCGAGCGATTCTGTCGAACCGCAAGAAGGAGTGGGAGTTCAACACCCATCCGCTCTTTGCCGAGTTCCTGATGGGCAAGCAGGACTTCGAGTGCACGCCCTGGGGCATGCCGACCTACTCGATCTTCGGCTGGCAGAAGCCCTGCTATTTGCTCCAGGACGGATATGCTGACACTTTCCAGGAGCTGCTGGATGCGACCCAGTGGGCCAATTACGGGGCCAAGAGCGGCAATCCGCGCTGCGCGAACTGCATGGTGCACTCCGGCCATGAGGCCTCGGCGGTGGATTACAACTTCAGCTCGCTGAAGGGGCTGCTGACAACGGCCAGGAAGTATATGTTCCCGTCGTTGTATCCGGATGAGGGCGCGCAGAAGCTGCTGAATGAGTGGCAGCCGGAAGGCCATGTGCCGCTGGTGCAGATTGCTTCGGGCGCGGCCCGGTCCACGCCGGTGGTGGTAACCACCTCGGTAGATACCCATCAATCCGATCTGACCGGTGTGGCGGGAGACTGACCATGGCCACCGCGGATCAGGAACACCTGAAGACCGAACAGCTGCAGCACGGAAGCGCCGATCAGCTGGAACACGCCGCCGGCCGCGAACGCGAGAACCTGGAGGGCTGGATCCCGGAGTTGGCAACCGAAGCTGAGGTTCGCGAGGCGCTGGAAAAGGCTTTCGACTATCGCGGCGACGTCACGATCACGCGCAAGGACGGAACCATGGTCGAGGGATACCTGTATGACCGCAAGACCGGGGCGTCGCTGGCGACCTCGGCCGCCCGAGTGATGCCGCCGCCGCTCAAGGGATCGCCCGCGGGCACGCCGCTCGAGCGGGTAACCATAGCCTACGCGGATATCGCAGCGTTGAAGTTTTCCGGTCGCGATACGGCTGCGGGCAAGACCTTTGAGGCCTGGGTGAAGAAGTACTGGGAGAAAAAGGCGGCCGGCGAGAAAGATATTCAGATCGTGCCGGAGAAGCTAGACTGAGACCGGGGAGGTGCCGTAATGGCTATGCATCCGGTACTTACGCTTCGTGATGGCAAGCTGGAAATTCCTGAAAACATGCAGCGTGACCTGCATCTGAGCGAAGGAAGTGAACTGAAGGTCGTTACGTCCAAGCCTGGGCTGATTGTGCTGGAGTCACAGCGCTCGATAGAAGCGATGGGGGCGATCGCCCGGATGGATGCGCTGTTTGAGCAGATGCGCGCGAACAATCCAGACCGGCGTACCCCGGAATGGAAAGCAGCCGCGATTGCGCGCAGGCAGGCGGCTTCGGATGCACTTGAACGGTTGTACCAGTCCGGGACGGCAACTACGAACGAGCTAGGTCAGGCAGAGCGCGAGTGGGAGTTTGCGGACGATGAGCTTGATTTCGGTCCATTCCGGGAACGCTGAGATTTTTGTTTTGGATGCATGGCCCTTTCTGGAACGTGCGTTGCGTTCTGCTTCCTTGCAGCGTTTCGACCGATTATTGGAGCTTGCCGCGCGCTCCGAGGTGGTTCTATTTCTTAGTGAGATGAATCTGGGAGAGATCTTTTATCTCCTTTCGAAACAGAAAAGCGAGTCGATGGCCGAAGCCGCGATACATGCGATCTCACAGGCTCCGATTCATGTTCAGCCGGTCCTGTCCGGGGATGTTCTAAAAGCCGCCCGTCTAAAAGCGCGATACCCGCTCTCCTACGCAGATTGCTTCTGTGCGGGTTTGGCAATGCAGTACGGTGCGAGAGTGGTCACAGGTGATCCTGACTTCCTGGAGCTTGAGCGGAGTGGCCTTTTGGGTGTGGAGTGGGTAGGAGCGTGAGGCTCTTCCTTACCGGTGCAACTGGTTTCGTGGGCGCTCATGTGGCGCGGCTGGCGGCGGAACAGGGCGCCGCGCTGCGGCTGTTGGTGCGCCCTTTTTCCAATCGCAAGCATCTGCCGGCCGACGCCGATCTGGTCACCGGCGATCTGCGCGCGCCGGAGGGCTTTGCCTCCGCGCTCCAAGGCTGCGATGCGCTGATCCATGTCGCGGCGGACTACCGGCTCTGGGTGCCCAATCCGGCGGAGATGTACAAGGCCAATGTGGAGGGTACGCGCAGGCTGCTGCAGCTTGCCCGCGAGGCCGGTGTGTCGCGGGTGGTGTACACCTCCAGCGTGGCCACGATGGGCTTCCGCAAGGACGGCACGGTCGTCGATGAAGACACGCCGGTCGGCGAGCGAGACATGATCGGCCACTACAAGCGATCGAAGTGGATGGCCGAACAGGTTGCCATCGAGGCGGCTCGAACTGGGCAGCATGTGATCGTTCTCAATCCGACGACACCGATCGGGGCATTGGATACGAAACCTACGCCGACTGGCCGCATCGTCGTGGATTTCCTGAATCGCAACTTCCCGGCCTATGTCGAGACGGGTTTAAACCTTGTCGATGTGCGTGAGATCGCGCGCATGCACCTCCAGGCGCTGGAGGCGGGCAGGCCCGGGGAACGATACATCCTCGGTGGCGAGAATCTCACGCTGAAGCAGATTTTGGACAAGCTGGCGGAGATCACCGGGCTGCCTTCGCCGAAGATGAAGGTGCCGCATGCCGTGGCGATGATGTTTGCGTTGTTCGACGAGACGATCACGGGCAAGCTGCGCGGTAAAGAGCCTCGCGCGACCGTGGAGGCCGTGCGGATGGGGCAGAAGATGATGTTTGCGAGCTCGGCCAAGGCGGTGCGAGAGCTTGGCTTTTGCGTGCTGCCCGTCGAAGGGGCGCTGCGCGAGGCCTGCCGATGGTTCATCGCGAACGGCTATGCGCCGGCGCCTCCCGGAAGCGTATGAGCCCCGCATTCGGCAGCATTGCGGCGAAGGTGGCGATTGTGGCCGCATTGCCGCGCGAGGTGCGCGGTCTGGCCGGGCGGACTGAGCCGGATTCAGCTCTGCGTGCGCAAGGGGTTCATCTGTACCGGATGGGCGCGGCGATTGCCGTGGCAGCGGGGATGGGCGCTCTCCGCGCTTCGGTGGCGGTGGAGGCAGCACTGGCGACCGGCTCGATCGAAACGCTCATTTCAACCGGCCTTGCAGGCTCGTGTATTGCAGGGCTGGCGGCGGGTGATGTAGCCGAGGCGAGTACCGTGGTGGATTCCCGCACTGGAGAGCGGTTTTCAGAGGTCCCAACCCGTTTGGGTGTTGTGCTTGCGACCACGGCCTCCATCGCCGGCGTGCGCGAGAAGGCCCGGCTGGCGGAGACGTACCGCGCGGCCATGGTCGACATGGAGGCGGCGACGGTGGCGCGGCTGGCGCAGGCTCATGGACTGGGGTTCCGGGCAGTGAAAGGCATCTCCGACGCGCATGACTTCGAACTGGCTTCGTTGTCGCGGTTTGAGGGCAGGCAGGGGCAATTTCGCACTGCCGCATTTGCCTTGCATACCGCGTTGCGGCCCCATCATTGGCAACGGGCGGCGGAGCTTGGGCGTGAAAGTAACCGGGCGCTGGGCGCGCTGCACGTGCGATTGGCGCAGATGATCGAGGAGTTTGCGTAAAATGTGCGTCCAAGCTGGGGTGAGGTGACCCTTGCCCTGGTTGTCGTTTCTGGTCGCGATTCTGTCCGGCGTAGCCAACCCCTTTCAGGCGGCTACGAACGCACAGTTGAACAAGCAGTTGCAGGCGCCCGTCTGGACCGGGGTGCTGGTCTATTTCACCGGTTTGCTGGGGATGCTGCTGGTACAGGCGTTCGTGCGGCAGCCCATTCCGGTCGCCAACGCGGGGCAGGTGAGCTGGTGGGCCTGGATGGGCGGGCTGATCAGCATTCTGTCCACGGTCGCGGGACTCCTGCTGGTGCAGCGGCTTGGTTCGGGTATCTTTACCGGGCTCAGCATTACGGCGTCGCTGGTGGTTTCGGTGCTGCTGGACCAGTTTGGCTGGATGGGACTGAAGCACCATCCGGCGTCACCGGGCAGACTGATCGGCTGTGCGCTGCTGATTGCGGGTGTTTGGCTGGTGAGCCGCTACTGAGGGGGCGAGCAAGCCCCGGTAAACTTGAGGAGCTTATGTCTAACGCCCTTCCCAGCACCATGCGCGCCGCGGTATACCGCGCGCCCGACGAGATCCACACTGAAACGCTGCCGCTGCCGCAGATCGGTCCGGGTGAGGTGCTTCTGCGCCTCGATACCTGCGGGATCTGCGGCACGGATTTGAAGAAGATCCACACCGGATCGCATGAGGCTCCACGTGTCTTCGGCCATGAGATGGCGGGTACGGTTGCGGCGGTGGGTGAAAGCGTCCGCGGGTTTGTTGTTGGCGACCGCGTGATGGCGTTTCACCACATCCCTTGCGGCCGCTGCTTTTACTGCCGGAAACAGACCTTTGCGCAATGCGAGCAGTACAAGAAGGTGGGTACGACCGCTGGGTTGGGCTCGCCAGCGGGCGGCGGGTTTGCGGAGTACATCCGGGTGATGGACTGGATCGTGGGCGATGGGGTTACCCCTGCCGGGCTGATCCATATTCCCGAAGACATCCCCTTCGAGCAGGCGGCGTTTATCGAGCCGGTGAATACCTGTTTCAAGGCCGTAAAGCTGCTCGCGCCGGAGCCGGATGAGACGGTGCTGGTGATTGGGCAGGGCAGCATCGGCATTATTCTGGCCGCACTGGCTCGGGGGACCGGCGCCACCGTGCTGACCAGCGACATGTATCCGGAGCGCCATGCGATTGCGGCTCAGTTTGGGCTGGCGCATCCGCTGGACGCTCGCGGCGATGTGGTTTCGGCTTGCAAAGCGGCCACCGATGGGCGGGGAGCTGACATCGCGCTGGTGGCGGTGGGCTCGGATGCCCTGATCGGGATGGCGATGCGGGCGGTCCGGCCGGGTGGGCGCGTGATGCTGTTCGCCAGTACGCAGCATGGGACGGCGCCGTTCGATCCGGCGGCTGTGTGCATGGACGAGAAGACGCTGATGGGGTCGTACTCGGCTTCAGTGGCGATTCAGGCGGAGGGCATTGAGCTGGTCTTTGAGGGGTATCGCAGTGGGAAGCTGGACCTGACGAAGCTGATTTCGCATCGATTTTCGCTGGAACAGGCGGGGAAAGCGGTGCACTTAGCGGCCCATCCGCAGCCGGATTCGATGAAGATTGTGCTGAAACCGTAGGCGGACTCCGGGCCTACCCCCCGGGTACTTTGACGTAAAATCCTTATTTTGTTCAACATGCAGCGGGGTACCCGTCGCAAAGTATTGCAAACAAAGAGCTTGCGTGCAAAGTCTCTGTTTGCAATACTTACAGACTGGAGAGGATACGCGGGACTGCTGTGAATCCTGGAGTTCTGGTGTTTGTAGAATAGCGGGTTTGGGCTAATTCAGTGCAACCGGAGTGGGTCCGGGCAGAGGCTCCAGTCTTTGCGCATGGTGGATGACTTTTACTTTATTACTACCCACAATGCGACATATCATTACCGACGACGCTTCTGTTCAACAGAACCTAAAGCAAGAACTAAAGAATGGGCTGGAATACAGCGTCAGGGCAGCTTCGCGATGAAGTCATTCATCTCCCGCAAGACTTCCTTTTCGTTCGAAGAGAACACTTCATGTCGGGCATGCGGCAGGCGGACTACACGCGCGGACGGAACGCCGGCCTCAAACGCCCTCGCCTGCGCTTCAGTACCGATCGGCCGTTCCCCCGGAGCAGGAGGCAGCGCATAGATGGCGAGGATCGGGACCGGGATGTGAGTGTACCTCTGTCGTCCCGCGTGAATTGCAGCAACAGCCGGGGGGATGTCGGAAGCAGCTTGCGCAAGCACCGCTAAGAGCGCTGCAGGAGTCGCGTCCAATTCTTTTTGCCACTCCAGCAAGACTCGTTGCAGTTTTGGAAGGCCGCTCTCCAGTACTTCCTGGATCAATGGTCGCGGATCTTGCAAGAAATCCGACTGCAACTCTTCCATTCTCCGCTTCATATCGATCAACTCAACCATGAGGTCACCTAGCGAGTTGTCGTAGTACGCAAATGACCAGGCAGCATCCAGGTACACCAGTCCTGCTATCTTGCTGGGATGGCGAGAACCCACAGAACTAAGCTCCTGTCCCGCAATGGAATGTCCAACCAGGACCGGGCGATGAAGGTCTAAGGCAGCCAGTACAGCCAGCACGTCATCTCCGAGCCGGTCTGCCGAGTAGCTAGTCAGGGGGGCGCTGGAAGCTCCAAAGCCGCGCCGTGTTATGCCGTAGACATGATAGGAACGCGTTAGTTTGGCCGCAAACCGAGCGTAGGAATGGGCGTCGGCGCCAAGGCCCGCTAGAAGGACTATGGGCCGTCCCGTGCCGCCCCAGTCGACCACTTCCAGCTTCACACCCTTTTCCACCTCTACGAAGTGCTGCTGAATGGGCTTCGCTAGCCAAGCGGATTCCGCGCTCGCACGCTGCAATTCAAGCGGCTGCGGCTTCGCTTGACTCAAGTTTCCTGTGATGAAGTTGCCGTCCAAGCTCAGCGTGCCCTCATAAGTGCCGCGAATCGCGTTTACCGCCAACTTCAGAGAGCGGCCCTCCTGAACAACGGCATCAATGGGAATCGGCTGCGTAGACTGATCAATGGAATACATCGTCGCTTTCCAAGCATCCGCATCGGACGCGGTCAGGCGTATGACCAGGCGAAGCTTCCTCTCACCAAGGATTCCTTGCCAGTCTCCAGCGATATCCAGTCGTACCATGGTGCCTTTCAGAAGTGCTCCCGAGGTCGTAAGTTGAAGCTCGTTCATCCTCGGTAACTACCATCCCAACATAGAATGGAACGACATCACGCCTCAATCGGGTCCTCCGCTTTTGACGTGCCTCTCACCAATCGTCAAGCGTTAGTCCTGATAAACGCCGTTGTCGGAAGCTGGAATCAGCGTTTCTGCCGGAGGAGGAGGCTGCCGGTGATGAAAAAGACTGCTGCGGCGCCGCCGAGGAGAAAGATGGCGTGGCGGTAGGCGGCTTGGACCTGGGGCGGAGTCGCCCGGGTGCTGTCCAGGCATTGGGAGCAGCCTTGGGCGTGGATGTGGCTTTGCACGGTGAGCAGGAGGGCGATAGCGAGGGCCCACCTTAACGCGCTGCGCGCGTGAAGATGGGGCACCCGGGCCTTTTCCCACCGCGAAAAGAATGCAGATTCCCTTCGGGAATGACAACAAAGAAAGCGCACAGAAGCCATACCGGGGCGACGGCTCATTGGGCGAATTCGAGCAGCCCGAAGAGGAAGATCCATAGCGCACCCATGACGTGCCAGTACCAGACGGCGGAGTCGACCACGACTTGGCGCGTAGCCATCTGGCGGGAGTAGAAGAGCAGCCAAATTGCCCACATGATGCCGCCGATGCCGAGAAAGAGATGGGCGGCGTGCGTGAAGGTGATCAGGTAGAAGAAGTGGCTGCTGGGGTTGGAGCGGAAGAAGACATGCGCCGCCGCCAACTGCTGCCACGCTACCCACTGGCCGACGAGGAACAGGAAGCCGAGGGCGAGCGTGAGCGAGAGCCAGATCATGGCGCGTCTGGAGGTGGGCCGACCGAAGCCGAACCATTCGTCCATGACGTGATCCTCGTGGAACATGGCGCGCCGGGCGACCTCGGCGGTGACCGAGCTGACGACCAGAACGGCGGTGTTCAGCCAGAGAATGGAGGGAATGGCGGTGGGGAGCCACTCGTTGATGTAGCGGTCGTAAGCGTCGAAGTGGCCGCTGGCTTTGGTGACGAAGAAGACGCTGACCAGGGCGACAAAGAACATCAGGTCGCCGCCGAGAGCGAAGAAGAGACCGACACGGGCGGAGGCGAGGCGCTCGCGCGGTCCGCGGCGCCCTTGCGGACGGTTGTGCCAGTTATCGCCGTCGCCGTTGCCGCCGGTGCGCTTGTCCGTGGGCGGTCGGCGTCCGGAGCCGTTGTCGCCTTCGCCTGGGCCACCGTGGTGTCGGCGGTCGATCTCGGGGGGTGTCAGGATCGTCGGCATGGGTCAGCCCTTGGCGCGGAGGTAACTTGCCTCATCAGATTACTCTGCTTTCGGGGGGATGTCGTGCTCCGGGATGGGTGCAGGTTTCCACTGGGGTGAAAAGGTCTCGTCACTCAAGCTGTAGGAGCAAGGCCCGCGGTACACCGCAACCTCTGGCCGCCCGGAAGGCTGCCCAGAGGCGAGTGCGGGCGCCCACTCCAGCGTGGTGGCCTGCCACGGATTGCCGTCCGCCTCGCGCGGCTTGCGCCATAGCAGCGCCAGATTCAGCAGAAACGGAATCTGCGCGGCGACCAGGAAGAGAGCCGATCCGGTAATGTGCCGCTGCAGCGGCATCGTGCTCGAAAGCAGGGTGCTTGCAGGGCCCGCGACGGAGCTGAGTTGGGCGTAGTGGCGCGGTTGGCCGGCGAGGCCGGTCAGGTGCATGGGCAGGAATGTGGAGTAGGTGCCGAAGAGCGTTGCGGCTAAGTGGATGCGGCCGAGGGTCTCCGACAGGCGGCGGCCCCAAAGCAGCGGCGCCCAGTAGTAGGTCGCGCAAAACAGCCCGAAGATTCCGGCCATGGCCATGATGAGGTGAAAATGAGCGACGACGAAGAAGGTGTTGTGCAGATATTCGTCCAGGATGGGCTGCGCCAGGATGGGACCGCTGAGGCCCCCGGCAACGAATAAGGACACGAAACCGAGGGCGAAGAGCATGGGCGTCGTGAGCTTCGGGCGGGAGCGCCACACGGTCGCCATCCAGCTGAGCACCTTGGCGGCAGCGGGGATGGCGATGGCGAGCGAGGCGGCGCTGAACACCGTTCCGGCAAAGGGATTGAGGCCGGCGACGAACATGTGGTGGCCCCAGACCACGATGCCGAGCAGCCCAATGAGCACCGTGGTGAGAATCATCAGGCGGTAGGCGAAGACGGGGCGGCGCGCGAAGTTGGCCAGCACCATCGAGGTGAGGCCCATGCCGGGGAGGATAGCGATGTAGACCTCGGGATGGCCAAAAAACCAGAACAGATGCAGCCACAGCAGGGGGGAGCCGTCGCCCCTGTGCTGAAGCAGAACACCGTTCACGAGATCCTGCGCGGGGACGAAGAAGCCGGTGTGGAGGTGGCGGTCGCAGAACAGCAGCAGCAAAGCGGCAAGCAGGACCGAAAAGGCGAGCACGACCAGAAGAGCGGTAACAAACCAGGCCCAAACGGTGAGTGGAAGTCGTTCCCAGGTCATGCCCTCGCAGCGGAGTTTGACCACGGTGGTGAGCGTGTTGACGGCGCCCATGCTGGAGGCGACCGCGAATACGGCCAGGCTGGCGAGCCAGAGGTCCATGCCGGCTCCCTGGCCGGGGCCGGCGAGCTCGGTCGCGGAGAGCGGAGGATAAGCGGTCCAGCCGGAGATGGGCGAGCCGCCGGGGACGAAGAACGCCGCAAGCAGGATCAGCAGCGCAACGCCGGTGAGCCACATACCGGCAGCATTTAGACGTGGGAAGGCCATACGCTCCGAACCGATCTGCGCGGGCAGGATGAGATTGCCGAAGCCGGACTGCGGGGCGACAGTCATCACGAAGAACAGCATCATCGTGCCGTGCATGGTGACGAGGGCGAGGTACTCCTCGGGCAGGATGGGGCCGTGCAGCGGCAGCTGCCAATCGGGCCACGCAAGGTGCAGACGCATGAGCAGTGAAAGAATCGTGCCGATCACGAGCGCAAGGGAGGAGATCAGCAGATAACCGAAGCCAATGGTGCGGTGGTTGGTGGAGAAGACACGGCTGAGTCTGAAGCCGGACTGGAGGGCGTGGCTGGATCCCGGAAAGGTGAGGGTGCGCTCAGGAGGCTTCATAGGGCTGCTCCGGGGCGTTCGTGGATGGGCTGTGGTTTTATGGGCGCCTGGAGCAGAACTGCGGGTTTCTCCACTACGCGGGACGGTAGAGCTGTCCCGCTCCGGTCGAAATGACACATCTTTAGAGAGGAACCACGCGGTTTGAGGTCACTTATGCGCAGGCTGGCTTCGCGCTCGGCCAGCCAGCGGTCGAACTCCGGCTCTGGCAGCACGCGAAGCACGGCGTGCATGCGATAGTGGCCGAGGCCGCAGACCTGGGTGCACAGGATGGCGTAGTTGCCGGGAGTCTCGGGGGTGAAGTGGATGTGGGTGTCCTGGCCCGGAACGGCGTTCTGCTTAAGGCGCATCTCGGGGACGGCAAAGCCGTGGATGACATCCTGCGAGCGCAGGGTGAGATCGACCTCGCGGCCGGCGGGAAGAACGAGCTGACCGCTGACAAGGTCGTCATGGCCGTAGGCATCGCGCGGGTCGATCCCGAGCGGGTTGCCGGCCGCCGGGTCCACGAGCGCGAAGCTGGTGCGGCCAAAGGCGGCGTCACGGCCGGGGTAGCGGAAGTACCAGACAAACTGCATCCCGGTGACCTCGACCTGCATGGCGGCGGGATCGGCGCCGGTGTAGCGCTGCGCGGCCCAAAGGTGCTGCGCGCGCAGGCCGAGCCACGCAAAGAGCAAGGTGAAGGCGGCGAGCGGGATGTATTCGAGGGTGATGAGGTGAAGGGGGCGCGGCGCGCGGCGGCGGAAGGCGAGTCCGGCGAAGAGGAGGATGTTTGCCAGAACGAAGAGGGCGAGGACGATCCAAAGATTGAGCAGGAGGTGCTGGTCCAGCGCCGGGCCGTGGCGCGAAGCGTCTGCCGGCAAGTGCCAGAAGCGGAGGCCCGACGGGATCGGCGGAGTTGGAAACACACTGTTATTGTAGGGTCCCTTTCTGGTACTCCTATGGGTGGAAACTCTCGTGTGTGTCCCATGACCATTCTTCGTTTGCGTGTCGCACTGCTCGACATCGAGCCCGCCATCTGGAGGCGTGTCGAGCTGTCCGGCTCAACTACGCTAAAGCAGCTCCATGGGATTCTCCAGATCGTGATGGGCTGGGAGAACTATCATCTGCACGTCTTCGAGGCTGGAAAGATTCGCTACGGGATCCGCGACCGGGACGATTTCACCGACCAAACACTGCCCGAAGCCAAAGTGGAGATTTCGGAGGTTCTGCGCCGAAAAGGCGCCAAGCTTATGTACTGGTACGATTTCGGCGACGATTGGTACCACAGGATCACCCTCGAAGCTGTCTCCGAGCCCGACCCGGAGGTCGCCTATCCGCGGGTGCTTGAGGGTGCCCGCGGCTGTCCGCCCGAAGATTGTGGCGGCCCCTTCGGCTACGACCGCCTGTTCGACGTTTTAAACGACCCAAAGCACAAGGAGTATGAAGCAATGCGCGAATGGATAGGGCCCAACTTCAATCCCGAAGCCTTTTCGATCGAAGCGGTTAACAAAAAGCTGCGCCGCAATCGCTCACTCGCGCCGAAATTATAGCGCCCCACCCATGGCCTCAGGAAGGCGTGTTTTCGCGCACGATGTCGAGAAAAAGTTGATGGACGCGGCGGTCTTCACTCAACTCGGGGTGGAAGGTGGCGGCCAGAATTTGGCCCTGGCGCACCAAGGTAGGTGAGCCGTCGCGCGTGGCCAGGACCTGAACCGCGGGGCCAAGTGTGGTGAGCCGGGGCGAGCGGATGTAGACCGCCTCCAGGGGGCCTCCGGGCAGGGTCGTTTCCTCAAAGCGGATGGAGGAGTCGTTCTGGCGGCCGTAGGCGTTGCGCTCGGCGACCGCATCCAGCACGCCGAAGCTGCGTTGGGGCGGGTTGGTAACCTCTCGCGCGAGCAGAATACAGCCGGCGCAGGTGCCGAAGACCGGCTTGGCGTGTACGAAGGCCTCGAGCACGTCGTAGAAGCCGGCACGCTCGAGGTGCTTGAGAAAGGTGGTGGATTCGCCGCCCGGAAGCACCAGGCCGTCAAGGCCGTCGAGATCCTCGGGCTTGCGCACCAGGCGGGTCTCCGCCCCCAGCTCGGCGAGCCGCTTGGCGTGAACGTCGAAGGCCCCCTGAAGAGCTAGGACGCCGATGAGGGAAGGGTAGGAGGGCTCATGAGGCATGTCGCTGTTTTCAACAGTATAGGACGTGATGTAAAGAGTAGGATCCTGGAAGCGGCGAGGATTTTCGTGAACTTCGAGCTTTCCCCGAAGGTCTGGGAAGAGGCTGGACGACGCTTCGGCAGCTACGCGGAGCGAAGACAGCGTTCCGGGGGTGAAAAGGCGAAACGGCTGCTGGCACAGGGGAAGTCTCGCTTCTTTCGATGAAGATGAAGCAGAGCGGCTGCATCGAACTTCGATGGGTATGGGTATACGGAGCGCTAGCGAACCACGGACGCCGTAGCGTTCATTGGGGTGGTGTTGCCGGTGGGCTTTTGGCCGGGTTTGGCGGGGGCGTATTTGCTGGCGCACTTGGCTTGGAGCTGGGTGGCGTGGAAGACGCCGTCGCGGCCGAAGGTGCCGATGGCGAGGGCCTGGGCGTCGTCTTTGAAGGTGTCCGGCGGGGGCTCGGCGCCCTGGTAGGTGACGCGCAGGGTTTTGCCGAGTTCGACGAGGGTGAAGCTGGCGTCGGGGCCAGAGCGCGAGATGGAGCCCGGCTGCACGTTGCCCGCGACGCGCAGGTTGCGGGTGTAGGCCTCCTCGCCCATGGCCTGCAGCTCGTTGATGGTGACGTAGTAGCTTTTGGATTGCCGGGCGCCGGAGATGGCGAGCCAGGCTACCGTGCCGACGACGATGAGCGCGGCGACGATGAATTTGAGTTGGACGCTGCGTTTTTCCGGTGACGGCATACGTCATCAGTTTACTCGTTTGGAGTCTGTGGGGGAGAAGCGGATCCCTCCACCTGCGCTACGGGATGACAATGGGTGGGGATGACCACCGCGAGGAGTTGTTCGCTGGGTAACGGTAGAAGCGGGGTGGGGCGAGAAGCAGATTCCCTTCGGGAATGACAGAAAGAAAGGCAAAGGCAGGCGAACAGCAGATTCCCTTCGGGAGTGACAACCAAAAAGCAAAGGCAAAGGCGAACAGCAGATCCCTCCGCTGCGCTGCGGGATGACAAGGGTCGGGGTTGAAGGCACAGTCACCGAGCCGACTTGGTATGGGTCGGCTGGGTGACTGCATTGCCCTTGGCTGGGTGGCTGCATCGCCCTTGGCTCGTTGGCTGCGTTGCTCTTGGCTGGGTGATTGCGTTGCCCTTATAGCAACAGGTCGACGTTGACGGTGCGGCGCTCGCGGCTGCTTTCGCGGGCCAGTTCGATCAGGCGGGCTACCCGCCAGGCGTCGGCTGCTGTGACTGCCGGTTTGACGGTGCCGCGGATGGCGTCGCGGACATTGGCGTAGAAGAGGCGGTAGTCGCCGTCCACCGGGGTGACGGGGGTACGGGTTAGTTCGGCGGGCTTGTCGATGGGATCGGCGGCTGTGGTGAGCGTTCCCCAATCGGCCTCGGGCTCGGTGAGCCAGGGGATGGAGGAGCCGAGGGTGGGCGGATGGCGGCCGTCGGCGACGAGATGGGCCTCCTGCGGGTCCAGGCCGGATTTGGTGAAGCTGCCGGAGGTGCCATGAACGCGGAAGCGGGGGGCGGCGTCGGCGGCGATCATGGAGGAGTGACAGGCGTAGAGCAGAGTGTGGGCTGGGTGGCCGGCGGGGCCGGCGGGCCGGTCGTATGCGAGGACGATGTCGAAGGCGTCCTCGATGGCGGAGCGGTCGCGGTCGCGGCGCACGCTCGCGGTGAGGCGCTGTGGGGGGCCGAAGAGCGCCAGGGCCTGATCGAGCAGGTGCGGGCCGAGGTCCTGGAGCAGACCGTGGGCGTCGCCGGCGGCCTCCTTCCAGGTGCCCGCGCGCGGAGTCGGGCGGAAGCGGTCCCAATGCGAGATGACCTTGGCGATCCGGCCCAGTTTGCCGCTGTCGAGCACCTGTTTGAGGGTGAGGAAATCACCGTCCCAGCGGCGGTTCTGGAAGGGAATCAGCAGCTTGCCTGCGGTTTCGGCGGCTGTCATCAGGGAACGGATGGCGGCACTGGAGGGTGCCAGGGGTTTGTCGACGACAACGTGCTTGCCGGCCTGGAGGGCGGCCAGGGCGAGGCTCTCATGGGTGTCGTTGGGGGTGGCGACGATGACGAGATCGATGGAGGGGTCGGCGAAGACCTCCCCGGCGGAGCGGAGGATCTTCGCCATGGGGTAGATCTCCTGGGCGGTGTCCCCCGTTCTTTGGACGATGGCGGCGAGTTCCAGGCCGGGTACGGCGCTGACGAAGGGGCAGTGGAAGACTCGTCCGGCTAGACCATAGCCGAGTACGGCGACGCGAATGTTTTCAGGGGTCAAATGGAACTCCGGGGAGGGCTTGTCAGCTCTGGGTTTTGTTCAGTCGTGAGTTTCGAGTGGAAGGGTTTCGAGTGCGGTACTGCGGCTAATGGGGCACTGGGATCTGTTCGGGGATGAGGTTTGAGGTGGTGAGGTTTGAGGACTTGATCTGTTTCAGGGCTGGGTAGAGTTTGCGGAAGCGGCTGTAGGCCTCTGCCATCGCGGCGGCGTTCTGGGGCTGAATCGTCTCCGCGGCCCGGATGGTGGAGTTGCAGGCGTCTTCGACAGACGCCCAGGCGCCGACGCCTGTGCCGGCGAGAAGTGCGGCGCCAAAGGCTCCGCCCTCCTCGGCTTCGAGGAGTTCGACGGGCTGGCCGTAGACGTCGGCCTGGATCTGCCGCCACAGCGGACCGCGAGCGCCGCCGCCGCCAAGGCGGATCTTTTCGACGGGGATGCCGAGCTCGGCGAAGAGGGTGAAGGTGTCTTTGAGTGAGAATGCCACGCCTTCGAGCACGGCGCGGATGTAGTGCGGCGGGCGAGTGGAGGCGGTGATGCCGACGAAGGCGGCGCGGGCGTCCGGGTCGAGGTGCGGGGTGCGCTCGCCGAAGAGGTAGGGTGCCCAGAGCAGGCCGTCGGAGCCGGGCGGGACGTCGGCGGCGAGGGTCGTCAGCTCGTCATAGCTGTGGAGGGGCATAAAGGTGTCGCGGAGGTAGCGGAGGCTCAAGCCCGCGCCGTTGGTGACGCCCATGACGTGCCAGACGCCGGGGGCGGCGTGGCAGAAGGTGTGCAGGCGGCCCTTGGGATCGAGGATGGGCGTTGCGGTAGCCGCGAAGACGACGCCGGAGGTGCCGATGGTGGCGGAGACCGAGCCAGGGGCAAGGATGCCCATGCCGACCGCGCCGGCGCCCTGGTCGCCCGCGCCGGCGGCCACGGGGGTGTTTCCGGCGAGGCCGGTGGCGGCGGCGCCGACGGCTGAGATGCGGGCGCAGATTTCGGGGCCTTCGTAGAGCTTCGGGAGCCAGCTCATGGGGATAGCGGCGGCTTCGGCGACCTCGGTGGACCAGCGGCGGTGCACGACATCGAGCAGCAGGGTGCCGGAGGCCTCCTGCATGTCGATGGCGTACTCGCCAGTCAAGCGGAAGCGGACGTAGTCCTTGGGGCAGAGGACGTGGGCGATTCTGGCGAAGATCGCGGGCTGGTGTTCACGGACCCAAAGGAGCTTGGGGAGGGTGAAGTTAGGCAGAGCGGGGTTGGCGACGAGTTGAATCAGCTTTTCGCAGCCGATTTCCTCGGTCAGCCAGTCGCATTGCGGCTCCGTGCGCCGATCGCACCAGATAAGCGATGGGCGAAGAACGTTCCCTTCGGCGTCGAGCATGACGCAGCCGTGCATCTGGCCGGTTAGCCCGACGGCTTCCACAGCCGTGCCGCAGCCGGAGGATTCCGCCCCGGCCAAAGCGCCGCGGACGGCCTCCTGGGCGGCGCGCCACCAGTCTTCGGGGTTCTGCTCGGCCCAGCCGATGTGCTCGGAGTGAATCTCCGCGTGGGCGGCCGAATGGGAGGCGAGTACGCGGCCGGTGCGATCGATCAGAACGGCCCGGGTGCCGCCCGTGCCTACGTCAATGCCAAGAAACATCTTCCATCCTGGGGCGGGGGCGCCAACGAAGAGTTTAAAGACCTGCCCCCGCGTTTGTCTCGCCGGGTCTTCCACATGGGTCTTTCCCATGAGTGCCGCATATGGGTCTTCCACATGCCTCTTTTAGGGCAGATGCGACGACATTTTGCATACAAAGGGGGGTGGGGCGCATCGAAAAACGGAAAAGGTGTTTAGCGAAGTCCGTCCGCGGTCTCGTCCGCGGGTGCAAGCGTTCGATAGCATGGGGAGTATGGATCAAATGGGAAAAGTGCCGACCCTGAGGTTGGGGCTGTGGGCGCTGGCATTGCTGTCCGGAGCCGCCCTGCAGGCGCAGACCACCGGCGCGAGCAACGGAACGACGGGCAGCAGCGCCTCGGGCGCGAGCTCTTCGGGCAATCTGGGAGCCGTGACGCAGGTGCAGCAGCAGCTCGCGCAACCCGGCCCCAGCGTCACCCCGAACAACGCCACGAGCCAGAATTACCGGGGCTCCGTGGTGCAGGGGAAGGCGACCGCGGGCGTGCTTTCGCTCACGCTGGATGAGGCAATGCAGCGGGGTCTGCGCAACAACCTGGGGTTGGTGCTGCAGACGACGGATATCACCTCCGCCAATGGAGAGCGGCTGCGCGAGCTGCAGAACCTGCTGCCTACGGTTACCGGCGGCGCGTCGATTACGGTGCAGCAGGTGAATCTGGCTGCCTATGGATTGAAGATCCCGGGGATCAGCCCGATCGTCGGACCGTTTCAGACGGAGGATTTCCGGGCCTACCTGACCCAGAACCTTGTGAATTTGCAGTCGATTCAGAACTATATTGCGACGAAGCACAACTTTCAGGCGGCCAAGCTCAGTGCGGAAGATGCCCGCGATCTGGTGGTGCTGACGGTCGGCAATGCCTATCTGTTGTGCACGGCGGACGCGGCCCGGATCACGGCGGTGGAGGCGCAGCTGGCGAGCTCGAAGCTGTCGCTGGATCAGGCCACGGCGGCGCATGAGGCGGGTACGAGTCCGCGTCTGGATGTGCTGCGGGCGCAGGTGGACTATCAGAATCAGCAGCAAAATCTGATCTCGACCACGAATCAGTTTGAAAAGGACAAGATCGCACTGGCGCGGACGATCGGCCTGCCGCTGGACCAGAGGTTCACGCTGGTGGACACGGCGCCGTATGCCTCGCTGGATACACCCGAGGCTGAGGTCGCGTTCCAGCAGGCGCTGAAGCAGCGCAAGGATCTGGCCGCCGACGCCGAGCGCGTGCAGGCCGCCAAGGCGAGCCAGAAGGCTGCATTCGACCAGCAGATACCGTCCCTGAACGCCAGCGGCGACTTTGGCGATCTGGGCGAGACAGTAGGCCACTCGCACGGCACCTACACGGCGACGGGACAGATCACGGCGCCGATTCTGCAGCTAGC
This sequence comes from Granulicella sp., assembly GCA_965276885.1. Lineage (GTDB taxonomy): Bacteria > Acidobacteriota > Terriglobia > Terriglobales > Acidobacteriaceae > Granulicella. Next base: position 2,837,242 of record OZ255702.1, read on the forward strand.
CAAGACGCACGGCGACGAAGAGACGGCGGCGGCGCAGCGCGACCAGGTGGAGGCGCAGCTGGCCAACGATGTGCAGCAGGTAAACGCGGATGTCCGCGATGCCATTTTGGACATCGAATCGGCGGCCAAGCTGGTGGGGGCAGCGCGCAGCAACGTCGATCTGTCCGACGAGGCTTTGCGCGAGGCGCAGGAGCGCTTCCACAGCGGCATCGCCGATAATCTGCCGGTTTCGCAGGCTTTGGCGACGGATCAGCAGGCCAACGACCAGTACATCGCGGCGCTGTATCAGCACAATGTGGCCAAGCTGGAGCTGGCGCGGGCGCTGGGCGTGGCGACGACGAATTACAAGCAGTATCTCGGAGGAAAGTAACGGTGGCGGATCAGGACCAGGGGCAGGGAACGCAGGGCGGCGGTCGGGAGAGCGGGCAGGGCGAGGGGGGCGGGACGCAGACCGCGCAGATCTCCGGCACGGTCCAGATCAAGCCGCAGGACGGCGGAAGCGCGGGTGGGGGCCAGCAGCCGAACAACGGCCAGGGCAGGGACGACAACAAGGCCAAGGCCGAGTCTCCGGCGAAGAAGACGCGCCGGAATATTATCGTCGCCGCTGTGGTGATTCTGCTGATCCTCGCCGCAGGCATCCTTTACTGGCGTTCCACCTTCACCGAGGACACCGATGACGCGCAGGTGGATGGCAACCTCTACCAGGTGAGCGCGCGTGTGGCCGGTCAGGTGACGAAGGTATATGTGAATGAGGAGCAGCTGGTCAAGGCCGGGCAGCCGATCGCGGACGTGGATCCAAGCGACTACCAGGTTGCCCTGGAACAGGCGGAGGCCAATCTCGCCAACGCCCGGGCGGAGTATACGCAGGCCACCGCCAATGTGCCCATCACGAATGTTCAGGTGCGCACCACCGTGACCACCTCCGGCCAGGATGTGCAGAGCAATGCGGCCAGTGTGGCGCAGGCGCAGGCCAACGCGCAGGCGATGCAGGCGCGCATTCTGCAGGCGCAGGCCAACGCGCTCAAGGCGCAGACGGATGTGGACCGCTATACGCCGCTGGTGGCGCGGGATGTGATCTCCAAGCAGCAGTACGACGCGGCCGTAGCCACCGCCACGGCCATGCAGGCACAGGTGGATGAGGCGCAGCGCGATGCCTCGGCCTCGCAGCAGCAGGTGCTGTCGGCGCAGCAGCGGCTGGCCTCGGCACGGTCGCAGCAGGCGCAGAACCAGCAGAACGCACCCAAGCAGATGGCGGTGCAGCAGGCGCGCGCCACCGCCGCGGAGGCCTCCATCAAGCAGGCGCAGGCACGGGTGGACCAGGCGAAGTTGAATCTTGGCTACGCCAAGATCATCGCGCCGATCGATGGTATTGTGAGCCGCAAGAACGTGGCTGTGGGGGACAATCTGAGCGTGGGGCAGTCGCTGCTCACGGTGGTTCCGCTGAGGGATCTGTGGGTGACGGCGAACTTCAAGGAGACGCAGCTGAAGGGCATGCGCGAAGACCAGGATGTGGATATCAAGGTAGACGCGCTGGGCGGCCGCCGTTTTACCGGGCGCATCACGCAGATCGGCGGCGCGACGGGATCACGTTTGAGCCTGTTTCCACCGGAAAACGCTACCGGAAATTACGTAAAGGTGGTGCAGCGGATTCCCGTGCGCATCGACTTCACGAATCTGGCGCAGGAGAACAAGGATGAGGCGCTGCGTGCCGGCATGTCGGTAGAGCCGGACGTGCATGTGAAGTGATGATGGTCTGAAACCAACAGCATGTCATGGGCGGCTCTTCGAGCCGCCTATAATTTTTTCGCAGAAATCCGCAACAAGATGGTGCATGGTACATCTATCGGGTAACGGCCCCTGAGGAGGAGAAAGGCATGGAGTTTCTGCTGCGAGTCTTCACGCACCATGCGTATGCGATCCTCTTCGGTTGGGTGTTGATCGAGCAGGCAGGCCTGCCGGTGCCGAGCGTGCCTGTGCTCCTGGCGGCCGGTACGATGAGCGCCGCCCATCGGCTGCATGTTGCCTTTGTCCTGCCGCTGATCTTGCTGGCGTGCCTTATCTCCGACTCCACGTGGTACTTTCTCGGCCGCCGCTACGGGACGCGGATCGTGAATCTGCTTTGCCGCATGTCTCTGGAGGCGGCGAGCTGCGTGACGCGGACCCAGGGCAGCCTGAGCCGCCGCGGAGGGATTACGCTGCTGTTTGCGAAGTTTGTTCCCGGGCTGAGCACCATGGCCGCGCCGATGGCCGGGCAGGCGGGCATGGGTTATGGGGCGTTCGTCCTGTTTGATATGGCCGGCGCCCTTGCCTGGGCGAGTGCCTGGCTGTTTGGCGGCCGCTTTCTTGGCGATCTTGCGGAGCGCAGCAGCCATATCTTCGCGGTGCTCGCGCACTTCGCCGTGGGTCTGGTGCTGCTGATGGTGGCGGGCGTGCTAGTGGTTCGCTACGTTCGGCGGCTCAAGTTTTTGCGCGAGCTGCGCGGACTGCGGCTGGAGCCCGCGCAGTTGATGGCGATGATCCAGGATGCGGAGCGGCAAGGTTTGCAGCCGCCCTTTATCGTGGATCTGCGGCATCCGCTGGATGTGCTGTCCGATCCGCTGGTACTGCCGTATGCGCTGCGGATTGGGCCGGATGAGCTAAAAAAACGGCACGGCATCATTCCTCGTGACCGCGATGTGGTTCTTTACTGCACCTGTCCAAGCGAGGAGACCAGCGCGAAGGTGGCGCTGGAGTTGCGGCGGCTCGGGGTACGCCGCGTGCGGCCGCTGCGGGGCGGCCTGCAGGGCTGGCGCGATGCGGGGTATGCGCTGGAGCCTGTGCAGGTGGCGGCTTAACGGCCTGTGCCAAAGAGCAGGGTAGGGCAGGGTAGTGCAGGTCTGCGGGTTCTGTTGAGCCGTGAGGGTTGAGGTACCGAGGTGTGAGGGGTCGATTCCGTTCTGAGCTCTTCCGTGATGGCGCTGCAAGCCTCTTCGGTTCGGGGATGTGGCGGTCATTCATGCGTCCTGTCGAAGTCGTTCATAAGGTTAGTAGCGTCGTCCGTCCGCTGGCGGCGATGATTGGAACAGGTGCAGCGTTGCTGCCTGGAGAACATGGTTTGGCTTACGACGGACTACGCGATTGGCTGCGTGCGCTGGAGCGCGCAGGGGAAGTAAAGCGGGTAAAGGCAGAGGTCTCACCCATCCTGGAGATGGCGGAGATCGCGGATCGCGCGGCCAAGGCAGGCCGGGGCACCCAAGGCGCGGGCGGGCCGGCGCTGCTGTTTGAGAACGTTGCGGGCTACAAGGGTTCGCGTGTGCTGATGAACCAGTTCGGCAGCGAACGCCGCATGAAGCTGGCATTGGAGGTCGATTCGCTCGATGAGATCGCCGGGCGCATCGAGGCGCTGCTGCATCCCGTGCCGCCTACCGGGTTGCTCGATAAGCTCAAGCTGCTGCCCATGCTGGCCGAGGTCGGATCGTTCTTCCCCAAGCGCATTGAGGCGAAGCGTGCGCCATGCAAAGAGGTCATCCTGAAGGGTGATGACGTCGATGTGCTGAAGTTTCCGGTGCTGCAGACGTGGCCTGTAGACGGCGGCCGCTTCATCACGCTGCCGTGCGTGGTGACGCGCGACATGAAGTCAGGGAAGCGCAATGTGGGGATGTATCGCATGCAGGTGTATGACGCGAAGACCACGGGCATGCACTGGCAACGGCAGAAAAACGCCGCCGAACAGCTGCGGGACCGCCTGCGTGCGGCTGCGCAGGACACGGCGGGCGCGGTGGATGTGATGGCGTTGACGGCGGGGGGCACCGTGGCTGCAGCCGATACCTCCAGCGTGCCGCAGACGGTGCTGACGAAGGTGCGGGGCGATCGCATGGAGGTTGCGGTGGCAATCGGTACGGATCCGGCGACGACGTTTTCTGCCATTGTGCCTGCGCCGCCCGAGATTGAAGAGTATCTGATTGCAGGCTTTCTGCGCCGCAAGGCGGTGGAGCTCGTGCGCTGCGAGACGGTGGATCTGGAGGTGCCGGCCCATGCGGAGATTGTGCTCGAAGGCTATGTCGAATTAGGCGAGCTGCGCAGCGAGGGGCCGTTCGGCGATCACACCGGTTTTTACACCATGCCGGACGACTATCCGGTGTTTCACATCTCCTGCATCACGCATCGCAAGGACCCCATTTATACCGCTACCATTGTAGGCAAGCCTCCGATGGAAGATGCCTGGATGGGCAAGGCTGTGGAGCGCATCTTTCTGCCGCTGATGCGACTGACCTTGCCGGAGATCGTGGACATCAACCTGCCGCCCGAGGGTGTATTTCACAACCTGATGATCGTGAGCATTCGCAAGAGCTACGCGGGCCACGCGCGCAAGGTGATGAACGGCATCTGGGCGCTGGGGCAGGCGATGTTTACGAAGTGCATCATCGTGGTGGACGAGGACTGCGATGTGCAGGACCTCGGGGAGGTGACGCTGCGCACGGCCAACAATATCGATCCGGAGCGGGATATTCAGTTCACGCTGGGGCCGGTGGATTCTCTCGATCATGCGTCGAGGCTGCCGAATTTCGGGTCGAAGATGGGTATTGATGCGACGCGGAAGTGGGCTGCGGAAGGGTTTACGCGAGCTTGGCCGCAGATGCTTGCGATGCCGGAAGATGTAAAGGCGCGGGTGGATGGGATTTGTGGGAAGCTGGGGCTGTAATCGCCTTAGTGTTCCCCTATACAGTGTCATTTCGACCGGAGCGAACAGCGGTACTGTTCGTTGAGTGGAGAGACTCCTGTATTTTGTATGGGGTTACACGAATGTTATTGCAGCCGCGACCGAATACAGGGGTCTCTCCACTGCGCGGACGAGGTCCGCTTCGGTCGAGATGACACCTTCTTGGTGGGCGTGAGGCTGTAAGAGCGAAAGCAGTGCGCGGGTATACTCACGGATGGCGCGGACGCGCCAAGGAGCAGCAGGTTTGGCGAAGGCAGAGATTGGCATTATCGGCGGCAGCGGGCTGTACAACATGGACGGGCTGACCGACGTGCGCGAGGAGCGCGTGGAAACGCCGTTTGGCGAGCCCAGCGAGGCGTTTGTTCTGGGCAAGCTGGAGGGACGCGACGTGGCGTTTCTGGCGCGGCATGGCAAGGGGCATCGCATTCTGCCGAGCGAGTTGAACTTTCGCGCGAATATTTACGCGATGAAGGCGCTCGGTGTGACGAGCATCCTTAGCGTGAGTGCGGTGGGCAGTTTGAAGGAAGAGCACAAGCCTACTGACTTTGTGATTCCGGATCAGTTTATTGACAGAACCTTCGACCGCAAGGCCACGTTCTTTGGGGACGGAGTTGTGGGGCATGTGGCGTTCGGCGACCCCGTTTGCCCGGTGGTTGCAGAGGTATTCGCGAAGGCCTGTGAAGAGGCGGGCGTGGTGGGCAAGCGCGGCGGCACCTACGTCTGCATGGAAGGGCCGCAGTTTTCCACGCGCGCGGAGTCGAATCTGTATCGCGGCTGGGGCGCGGATGTGATCGGCATGACCAATCTGCAGGAGGCCAAGCTGGCGCGTGAGGCGGAGATCAGCTACGCCACGCTGGCGATGGTGACGGACTACGACTGCTGGTATGAGGGTCAGGAGGATGTCACCGTGGAGCAGGTGATCGCGGTGATGCATCAGAACTCCGGCAATGCGCAGCGGGTAGTGAAGGCTGCGGTGCGCTTGATGCCGAAGGATCTGAGCGATGCGCCTGCGCAGACTGCGGCGAAGTACGCGATCATGACGGATCGTGCGGTGATTCCCGGGGCTACAAAGCGGAAATTGGATTTGTTGTTCGGGAAGTATTGGTAGGAGCGGACAGCATGCGTGGCGCGTGAAGCGAAAAGCAGATCCCTCCGCTTCCACCCCAACGAGCAAAGAACGCTCGCTGGGGACCCCGGCTGCGCTACGGGATGACAATCCAATTCATTCATTGGTTCACTTGCTGAAGTGAGACGGAGACATATTGTCGATTCTGGTTGTAGGTTCTGTGGCTTTCGATTCGCTGGAGACGCCGAGTGGCAAGCGTGGGCGTGTGCTGGGCGGCGCGGCGACACACTTTGCGTTGGCTTCGAGTTTCTTTACGCCGACGCGTGTGATAGGTGTGGTGGGTGAGGATTTTCTGCCGGAACATGAGCATGTCTTGACGGATAAGGGCATTGATACACGCGGAATTGAGCGCGCGCCGGGGCTGAGCTTTCATTGGACCGGCAGCTATCTCAAGGATCTCAACGCGGCGGATACCCTTTCCACTGACCTGAACGTCTTTGCGGAGTTTTCGCCGAAGATTCCCGTGGCGTATGAGGACTCGGAGTTTCTGTTTCTGGCCAATATCGATCCCGTGCTGCAGGGGCGGGTGCGCGCGCAGATGCCGCGCGTGCGGATGGTTGCGGGCGATACGATGAACTACTGGATCGGCGCGCATCGCGAGAACCTGCTGGCAGTGCTGCGTGAGCTGGATGTGCTGCTGATCAACGATGGCGAAGCGCGCATGCTGAGCGGTGAAACCAACGGTCTGCGTGCAGCGGAGAGTGTGCTGCAGCTTGGTCCGAAGACGCTGATTGTGAAGCATGGTGAGTATGGAGCGACGGCCTATTTTTCATCGCGCAGCTTTGGCGATGGGGTGCAGCGGCGGCCGTTTCGTGCGCCTGCGCTGCCGCTGGGCGAGGTTGTGGATCCAACCGGTGCGGGCGATTCGTTTGCGGGCGGATTTTACGGCTATGCCGCCTCGCAGCCGGCGCTGACGCCGGAGGTATTTCGGCGGGCCATGTTCTATGGCAGCGTCATGGGTTCGTTTGCCGTGGAGCGCTTCGGCACCGAGCGTTTGCAGATGACAACGCCGGCGGAGATCGACGCACGTTTTGAGCATCTGCGTGAGCTTTCGCATCTGTGAGGGTTGTTGGCTGAAACAGCAGATTCCCTTCGAATGACAACAAAACAGCAGATCCCCTGCGGGAATGACAACCAAAAAGCAGATCCCCTGCGGGGATGACAGAAAGAAAGCAATTTCAGGAAGTGTTGTGCGACCCACTCAGATGAAGACAACGAAGCCCGGGCCGAAGACACTCTCCGGCAAGCCATCGGTGCGTGGGCGCGAACGCAATGCGTTCTGGGTTGAGGGCGATCCCGAGGCTATACGTCCGCTGGTGCGCGGCGAAGGCATGCCGGTGTTTGTGGCCAGCGTGATTTTGGCGCTGATCGCGCTGAGTGTCTGCTATCGGAACGGCTACACACTGCTCTACGGCGATGCCGTGGCGCATCTCGGCAACGCGCGCCGCATTCTGGATTCGCACTATCCGGGGCTTTCGCAGCTGGGCGGAGCGTGGCTGCCTTTGCCGCACATTCTCATGCTGCCGTTCATCGGCAATATGGCGATGTGGCAGTCGGGGCTGGCTGCCGCGCCGATGTCGATGATCAGCTTCGCGGCGAGCGTGGTCGGGATATGGCGGTTGTCGCGGCGCATGATGCGGCTGCGCTGGGCGCTGGTGGCGACGCTCTTCTACGCGCTGAATCCCAACCTGCTTTATCTGGCCACGACCGCGATGACCGAGGCCCTGTTTCTGGCGCTGTTTGTGTGGTCTGTTGACGCCACGGTGGAGGCGGTAGCGGCCATGCGTGCAGGCAACGCAGCCGTGGCGCGACCCAAGCTGCTGCTTACCGGTCTGCTGATTCTGTTGATGGTGTTTACGCGTTACGACGGCTGGATTCTCGGCGCCGCCGAGTGGTGCTGCATTGGTTGGCAGCTTTGGCGGTCCGCGCCGAATGTGCGGCGTCTGCTGCTGCCGGTGTTCGTGACCTTCACTGCGCTTTGTCTTATCGGCCCGCTGCTGTGGTTTTGGTATAACGCGCACTTTGACGGCGATTGGCTCGACTTTATGCGCGGGCCGTATTCGGCTAAGCAGATTGAACGCCGCACGGCGCCGCCGGGCCAGCACTATCGCGGCTGGCTGAATCCTGGGTGGGCGACGCTGTTTTATATGCGCACCGCGCAGATCGATGCGGCGGCTTGGGAGACCGGTTGGGTGCTGATGGCGGCGGCGTTGTATGGCGCTGGGCTTTCCTGGCGCAAGGCCCACCTTAGCGACGAAACGACCGTCGCGAAGATGGGGCACCCGGGGGCGTTGGCGCGCAAGGGGGAGGTGGGGCACCCGGGCGCGGCGGCGCGCAACCGGGCGGAAAGCGTAGTTCTGCTGCTCTGGTTGCCGCTGCCGTTTTACATCTACTCGGTGGCGTACGGGTCGGTGCCGATTTTTATTCCGCAGCTTTGGCCTCACGCGTATTACAACGCGCGCTATGGAATGGAGTTATTGCCGGCATTGTGCATCTATGGCGCGCTTGCCGCGGAGCATCTGGAGATCTGGCTGCGGGAGGGAACGGCGAACTGGCGGCGTGTGGCTGTGCGCTTTTGGCAGCCCGCGGCGATGGTGCTGTGTGTGTTGAACTGCACGGCGATGATGCATTTTATTCCGCTTGTGCTCAAGGAGGGCATGGTGAACGCACGGACGCGCGTGCCGTTCGAGCACTCGCTGGCCAACGTGCTGGAGACGATGCCCGTGGACCAACCGGTGCTGATGTCCACCTCGGCGCATGTGGGGGCGGTGCAGGATGCGGGCCGCGATCTGCGCACCGTTTTGAGCGAGAATGATGAGATCTCCTGGCGCGCGGCGCTGGCGGATCCGGCGCACAAGGCGGCCTATGCTATCGCGCTGGACGGGGATCCGGTCGCCAGGGCTGTCGCGGCGCACCCGGAGGGTTTGGGCGAGATCGAGGTGGTGCGCACGGTTGGCCAGCCGACGGCGCGGGTGTATCAGTCCTTGTTGTACAAGGCACCGGCCACGCACTGAGGGCCCGGGCGCCAAGCTGGGCCGCGCCTCAAGCCACGCGGGGGAAGCCCGCGGCATCGTATCTGGTCAGAATAGGCGGCCCCAAGCGCACGACCCCTGAGGTCACCTCAAATCTGGAAAATGAAGCACTGGCTGCGTGCCAGGCCTCTTGAGGAGCAGGATCATGGGACTTTTTACACCGGACTTCGACAACCTTCGCGAACTGTACACGACAACACTGCAGCGGCAACTCAACAGCGAAAAGCAGATTACCGAAGCGCTGGGGGAGATGATCGACAAGGCGACCGCGCAGCAGCTGGCAACGGCGTTTCGCAAGCATCTGGAGGAGACGAAGGAACACGTCTCGCGCCTGGAGAGCATTCTTAGCGAAAACACGGGCAAGAGCAGCGATTCGAAGTGCAAGATCACCTCCGCGCTGATTAGCGGAGCGCAATCGAACATCAGCTCCGCCAAGGACAACCAGATTCGCGATGTGGTGCTGATTGCCGCGGGCAACGAGGTGGAGCATCACGAGATCGCGAACTACGGCACGCTGCGCAACTGGGCTTTAATCCTGGGCGAAAATAAACATGCGGAGCTGCTGGCGAAGACGCTGGAAGAGGAGAAGAATGCGGATAAGGTCCTGACCGCGCTCTCCGAACAGATCAACGTCGCCGCTCCTGTCGCATAACGCGTTCCCAAGCTGAACAGGCTCGCACATCGCATGGTGCGGGCCTGTTTCTTTTGCCAATTGCGCAGGACTGGCGTGGGCCGGAGCGCTTTATGCTGAAGGGGAGGAGTGTCCGTGTCGCGAAGGGTTCCGTTCGTTAAAGCGCATGCCTGGGGCAACGATTTCCTGCTCATTGAAGAGATGTTTGTTGAGCGCCGCCATGCGGAGTTTGCGCGCAAGCTGTGCGCGCGCAACACGGGCGTGGGGGCCGACGGCATGGAGTTTCTCGATCGCCGGGGCGATGGCAGCGTGTTCCTGCGGCTGTTTAACGCCGATGGAAGCGAGGCGGAGCTCAGCGGCAATGGAACGCGCTGCGTGGCCGCCTGGCTGGCCGCTCACGAAGGACTGAATGAAGTGGAGTTGGGCACGCATGGAGGCCCGAGGCGTTGCCGCGTGGTGCGGCAGGAGGGCGGTGCGTGGTGGATCGAGACGGGCATGGGTGTGCCGCGGGTGATGCGCCGGGCGATCCGCATCGAGGGTGTGGACGGCGACATTGAAGGCGCCATGGTGAACGTCGGCAACCCGCATTTTGTGCTGTTTCCCGAACGTGAGGACTTTGGCAGCCACGGTCTGAGCTGGGAGCAGATGGGCGCGCGCATTAGCGTAGATCCGGTGTTTCGGCATGGGACCAATGTGGAGTTTGTGCGTGTGCCGGCAGCAGGTGAGATCGCCTTCCGCATCTTTGAGCGTGGCTGCGGGCCAACGACTTCGTCAGGGACGGGGACGTGCGCTTCGGCGGCGGCGGCGATGGTTCTACGCGGCACGGCGCGTGAGTTGAACGCCGGAGCTCCAGGTGGAGTACAGAACGTGCGCTGGCCGGACGATCGCAGCGAAATGCTGCTTACCGGGCCGGCCGAGATTGTGTGCACGGGCGAGGTTTGGCTTTGAGTTCCGTGCGTCCACGGTTGAAGCCCGGAAGCCGCGTGGCGGTTGTCTCGCCGGCATCCGCGGCCAATGCGGAGAAGGTGCATTCAGGCGTCGCAGCGCTGCGGGAGTTTGGCTATGGGCCGGTGATCATGCCCCATGCGTTGTCTCGCGGGCCGTTGTACTACGCGGGCACCGCGGCTGAGCGCGCAGGCGATCTGCATGCGGCGTTTGCGGATGAGACGATCGATGGCATTGTTTGCACGCGCGGGGGGTGGGGTTCCGCGGAGCTGCTGCCGCTGTTGGATCGTGCCTTGATTCGTGCCCATCCCAAGGTTTTTGTGGGATATTCGGACCACACGTCGCTGCATACGTGGCTTTGGAATGAGTGCGGTCTGCAGAGTTTTTATGCGCCGATGGTGGCAGCGGATTGGGCGGTCGAAGGCGGTGTGGATGCGCCTTCATGGAACGCCGCGATGGAGCAGCAGAATTATTCTTTTTGCAGCGCTGACGGTCTGCGAGTATTGCGCGAAGGACATGCGGACGGGCGCTCCCTGGGCGGCTGCCTGGCGATGCTTGAGGCTGGCCTGGGAACGCCGTGGGCTATACGCATCGACGAACCCTGTGTGCTGTTCGTGGAAGATACCGGCGTGAAGCCCTACCAGTGGGATCGCATGTTGCAGCATCTGCGCTTCGCCGGAGTGCTCGACGGGGTGGGTGGCATTGTGTTCGGCGATATGAGCGCTAACGTCTCTATGGACGAGATGGATTTATTGGAGGCTGCTTGCCTCCATGCGCTTGGGGGCTTCAAAGGCCCGGTTGCGATCGGTTTGCGCTGCGGGCATGTGAGTCCGGGAAATCGCTCGCTTGTCTTCGGCGCGATGGCTTCGCTTGCATGCACCGACGAGGCGATACTTACGATTTACGCGAAGGAATATGCCGGCCGCGGGCTGGAGGAGGAAGCATGTCCAAGCACATCCATCTGATCGGGGTCTGCGGCTCGGCCATGGCATCGCTTGCCGGCATGCTGCAGAGCCGTGGACATCGCGTTACAGGCTCCGATACCGCGGCATATCCGCCGATGAGCGATCAGCTCGCAACGCTGGGGATTGCGGTGATGGAACCGTACCGCGAAGGCAATCTTGACGAGACACCCGACTTGGTTGTGGTGGGCAATGCGATCTCGCGTGGAAATGCGGAGTTGGAGCGCGTGCTGGACGAACGCATTCCGATGACCTCCATGGCGCAGCTGATTCACGATGAATTTCTGATGGGCCGCGAGCGGCTGGTTGTGTGCGGAACACATGGCAAGACCACGACGACGAGCATGTTGGCGTGGATCTATGCGACGGCGGCGCGGATGGAATCCGGTGTGAGCCGCGACGATATTTCGCAGTGGATGCCGTCGTTTTTGATAGGGGGCGTTGCGGAAAATTTTGGCAGCAGCTTTCAGGTGCAGCCGGGATCGCGGGCTTTTATCCTGGAAGGCGATGAGTATGACACGGCGTTCTTCGATAAGGGGCCGAAGTTTCTCCACTACTTTCCAGATGCCGCAATTCTGACGCACGTGGAGTTCGACCATGCGGATATCTACCCGGATTTGGAGGCTGTGAAGACGAGCTTCAAGCGGCTCGTCAACCTGCTGCCAAAGCGGGGACGTCTGGTGGCGTTTGACGGCAGCGGGGCGGTGACGGAGTGCTGCGCGAAGGCGTTCTGCGCGGTGGAGCGCTATGGTTTCGGGGAGAACTCCTTCTGGTGTATGACGGATCTGATGCAGGAGGGCTCGCGCACACGCTGGCAGCTGCGGCGCGAGGGTGTTTTCTTTGCCGCGCTGGAGCTGCCGATGGCCGGCGAGCACAATGCGCTAAACGCGACAGCGGCCGCCGCGCTGGCCGCGGGGCAAGGCGTCTCCGCCGAGGCGATTGCGCAGGCATTGCGGACATTTCAAAGCGTGAAGCGGCGGCTTGAGGTGCGGGCCGAGGTGGCCGGCATTACCGTGATCGATGATTTCGCGCATCATCCGACGGCTATCCGCGAGACACTGCGTGCGCTGCGTGGGGCCTACCGCGGACAAAGGCTGATCGCGGTGCTGGAGCCGCGTTCCAATACGCTGCGCCGCAACGTGTTCGAACGCGAGCTGGTGGAGAGCCTGGCGCTTGCGGATGAGGTGATCCTAGCCAATGTCTTCAAGAGCGAGGCGATTCCGCAGGCGGAGCGGCTTGAACCCGAGCATGTAATCAACGCGTTGAAGGGGCACGGGGTGCCCGCGATGCTGTGCGCGGATGCGGATGAGATTGTGCGGGAGCTGGCGCCGCGTCTGTGCGAAGGAGATATTGTGGCGATTCTCTCCAACGGCGGCTTCGGTGGCATCTACGATAAGCTGCCGGCGGCCGTTGCCGCGCGTGCACCGCAACCGGCGATGCAGGTGAGCTGAACCATGTGGGCTTCGCTTCGCATGCTGGCGGTGTTTGTGGTGGTGGGTGTTCCCGCAGGGCTGATCGGCGTTCCCTGGTCGGCATTGCGCGGCGACTTCCGCACGATGTATGCGTGGGGCATGGCGGTGCTGCGCCTGGGGGTACGCGCGGCCGGGATTCGCGTGCGCGTGGCTGGGTTGGAGAACTTTCCCGGGCAGCCATGCATCGTGATGAGCAATCACGTGTCAAACCTTGACCCGCCGATTCTGCTGCCGAGCATACCCGGGATGACGAGCGTGATGCTGAAGAAGTCGTTGATGAAAATTCCCTTGCTGGGGCTGGCGATGCGCATGGGCAAATTCGTTCCCGTGGCGCGCGGCCACTCCCGCGAGGATGCCGTGAAGAGCGTCGCGGCAGCCGCGGAGGCGCTGCACAGCGGTCTGCACCTGATGGTGTTTCCCGAGGGAACGCGCTCTCCCGATGGACGCCTGCTGCCCTTCCGCAAGGGAGCGTTTTTTCTGGCGGCGGAGACGGGCGCACCCATTGTTCCGGTGGTGATTCACGGAACGGCGGCCATGATGACCAAGGGGAGCCTGCGCATCATGCCCGGGAAGGTGACTGTGCAGTTTCTGCCGCCGCGCCTGCAGGGGGACTATGCCTCCCGCGACGAGTTGGCGGCGGCGATCCGTGAGGATATGGAGCGCGCTCTGGGGCAGCTGTAGCGAATGGCATGAGGGTTTGCAGCTGCTGAGGAACAGCAGATTCCCTTCGGGAATCACAGCAAGAAAGGCAAAGGAACAGCAGATTCTCTCCCGTTCGACTGCGCTCAGGGCGAATGACAAAAAAGACAGATGTAGCTGCGCGGAGCTGCTACTTCAGAATGGCGTTATAGCCGTCGGCGAGCAGGCGTTGCCGCATGGCTTCCGCAGCCGGTTTGCTGCTGAAGGGCCCCACCTGCACATGGATGAAGCCGTCGCCGGCGCCGGGCCGCGCGCTGACAGCATAGCCTCGTGCACGCAATGCGCCCACCAGCAGCTCCGCGTCTTCGGGATGGGAGACGGCGGCTACCTGCACCATGATGCTCCCGGTGCCGGGTGACGCGCTGCCTGTGCCCGGCAGCAGGGCTGAGGGGGAGACTGTCTTTACCGTGGGAGAAGATGTGCTTTCCGCGGTGCGACTCGGAGCGGGTGTGCTCGCGGCTGGTGTGTCGGCGTCGGCTTCCACGGGCGGCGGCTTACGGACGATCGGCGCGGGCTTCGGCTTTTCTACCGGCGCGGGGGCAACGGCGGCGGGAGCCGGCTGCGCTGCGGGCATGTCGTTGAGCGGTGAACCGGGGGAGGGCTTGGCCGCGCCGCCGGCATCGCTTGCGGCTGTGTCGGACGGAATGTCGTTTAATGCCAGCGGCGTGGGCAGCGATTTGCGGCCCATGTTGTAGCCCACGGCGAAGCAAACGCCGCACAGCAGCACCAGGCCAAAGAAGATGCCGAGAATCGACCCTGTGCTGAGCGTCAGCTCGCGTTCGCCGCGCGAGAGTACCGGGTCGTCATCGTCAAGATGTTCATTCATGGCAGGATCACAGGCCTTAGGGTTCCGTTCAACGCAAAGTTAGAAGCGAAGGTAGAAGCCGATCGCCGGTTCGGAGGTGGAGACGTGCCTGTTGATAGCGAGATAGTTCTGGCTGAAGTCGGGAGCTATGTAGAAGAGCTGCCGGAAGCCTACACGGACCCCAAAGCGGTCTTCATAGACGTCCTTCTGTACGCCGAGGCTGTAGTAATACCCTGCGCGTCCCTGCGTGTACGTCTCCTGTCCGCCGCCGGCTGTGGGGGCAAACCGGACGCCGCCCACGCCCGCTGAGGCGTACGGTTTCAAGCCAAAGATGGTATACGGCGGAATTACGAGATAGCCCAGGGTAAATTCATTCGCCTGGGTCTGAATTTGAAACGGCGGGACGTTGTAGTTTTCGGTGTAACGCGCGTAGCTGCCGTTAAACTCCGCGCCCAGGTACGGCTTGGGGCTGTAGCGAATCGTCACCAGCGCACCCACGGTGGTGGAGGCGCTTTGGGAGACCGCGGCTCCCCTATCCGTCGCGGGAATCGTGATCGTGCCTGAAGTTGCGCTGGTGAACTGGCCGATGGCCTGCACCCCGATGTCGATGTAGGAAAGCTGGCGATCCAGCTTGGTCTGCGCGGATGCGCCCGCGGCGGGAAGAAGAGCAGCGAGGAGAAGAAGAGACGAGGTAAGGACGAGCCTGGATAGGCGAATCCTGCGTGTGCAAATCATGCAAATCATGCAAATCAAAGGGAAGCTGACTCCGGGCACAATCTTAGCCTCTAGTCTAATGCTTTCGCGCGCCGCGCGCGGTAGGCAACGCGGGTAAGCACGGCGCTTATGCCCCCCAGCAAGCCGCCGCAGAGGACGGCAACCGGGGTTTGCACTCCGCTACCGTGGCCGGAGGGGACGAGAAAGCGCAGGGCGCCCATCGTGAGCAACGTTACGAGAACCAGTGACCAGGGGGGGAGTGCTCGCCATAGATTGAGAAGGAAAACAGCGGCGGAGCACAGCAGCAACGCCGCTGCCCAGGGTTGCAGGCCGGTGCGCAACAACGCGGCTACCGCGAAGAGGACCAGAAGCAGGCCGGCAGCCGCGGGCAGGACGCGGCCCGGGCGGTTGAATTCCGCGAAGATGAGGCATGTGCCCACTGTTGCCAGGAGGACGGCGTGGTTGGACGTTATTGATAAGGCTGGTGCGCTCAAAAGGCAAGCCATGTTCGTCATGAGGGCGGAACAGCAGATTCCCTTCGGGAATGACAGAAAGAAAGGCAAAGGCAGAAGGAACAGCAGGTTCCCTTCGGGAATGACAACAAGAAGGCAAAGGCAGAGGCTAAAGAAGTTCCGTTCGGGAAGGGACAGCAAGAAAGGCAAAGGATAAGACTGAGCAGGTTCCCTTCGGGAATGACGGCAAAAAGGCAGCGACCGAAAACGAAGTGGAGAAGGCTGTACAGCTGAAGGCCGCAGGACTCTGGACTCTGGATTAACGAACGGCCTGGCCTCGGCTTTGCAGCGTCCCCTTCAGAGACTGCGCGGCGCCGTTTGCGGGTTCAAGGGCGAGTGCCTGCGACACCTCGTCGGCGGCTATGCCCAGCGAGCTTCTTGCGATGTCGAGCCGCGCCAGCACCAGCAGGGCGGCGGCGTTGGGATGAAGGCGCAGGGAGGTCATCGCCTCATTGTGGGCCTCCGTGGCGTTGCCGCTCTGCTCGCGTACCTGAGCCATGCCGGCGTGGGCGGCGGCGCTGTTGGGATCCGCCGCGAGGGCGGACTGGAAGCGGGTTTCGGCTTGGGGCAGCAGCCCCTGCGCGAGCTCGTCTCGGCCGAGGTTGCTGTACTCCGCCGCGCGCGCCTGCGGCGAGAGGGTGGCCAGGCGGGCGGTGCGAATCTGTTCCAGCTGGAAGGCGGCCTGGCGGTAGCTGGTCTCCGAGTAGTTGCGGCGGATGCGCTCCACAGGGCTGAAGCCGGCGGCGGTGTCCGGCGAGAGCCGGGTTCCCGGGGCTGCCGCGCGGAGCTGTGCCCTGAGCTGCAGGGCTTCGTTGTCATTGGGCTTCAGCTTCAGCGCAGCCTCTGCCTCGCGGATGGCGCCGGCGGTATCGCCGCGTCGAAACAGGGCGATCGCGAGATTGTAGTGGTAGTCCTCGTCGGAGGGATCGGCGTTGGAAGCGCGTTGAAAAAGGGCCACGGCATCCTTGTTCTGCCGGCTTTGGGTGACGGCCTGGTTGTTCAACACCTCGGGCAGGGGCAGGTGCTGTGCGACAAAGGCGAAGGCTGTCTCCGCCGCGGCGTAGTTGGCCGAGTTGAAGCGCGAAAGCCCGAGATAGAAGTTGGCTTCGAGCGCGAGCGGGCTGGCCGGAGGCACCTTGCCGAGGGTCGCGGCAGCGGCGTCAAAGTCGCGCGCCGCGTACTGTTCCTTGCCGAGCGCCAGCAGGGCCGAGGTGTAGTCCGGGCTGAAGGTGACAGCCTCCTTCAAGCGCTGCAGACGTTCGGCCGGCACCGAAGCGTTTGCACCGCGGATGTAGTCCTCAAAAGCAGGTAGAGGAACAGCACCGGAAGCGGCTAAAAACGTGCTTTCGGCGACGGGAAACTTGAGGTCGATGGCGCGGGCGACCTTCCAGGCGACGGCGTTTTCGGCGTCAAAGAGCTTGCCCAGATCGGCACCGTCTTGCACG
Source organism: Granulicella sp. (assembly GCA_965276885.1). Classification (GTDB taxonomy): domain Bacteria; phylum Acidobacteriota; class Terriglobia; order Terriglobales; family Acidobacteriaceae; genus Granulicella. Next base: position 2,854,284 of record OZ255702.1, read on the forward strand.
GGCGTGGAGATGCGGAGTTGGTCGACCGAGAGCACCTGCGCCTGCGCCGTGATGCGATTGCCGGCGACGGTGAAGCTGCCCACGATGACGTAGTTGGCGTCGAGCTGCTGGGCTATGCGGATGGAGGTCGCGCGGGAAGGCTTGAACCCTTCGGGAAGGCCAAGATGGTCGTAGGCAAAGGCGCGATCGTCGCGCGAGATGGTCAGGAAGTCGGCGGAGTTGAGACGGCGGTCGAGCGTGTCCGGAAAGGAGTCGCCGATCCAGTTGAGGGAGGGGTTGCCGGAGCGGTTTTCGAACGGAAGCACCAGCACAACCCGGCCGCCGACGGCCGGAGCGTCCTGCGCGGTTGAGGATGTGCCGAGGGCGAGAGCCGCCGCCAAAACAAGTAAAAACGCGGAAGGCCTCGAACAAAACCGCATTCTGCGATTATAGGTCGTCCACTGGGCTGCTCAAAGCAATGCCCTCAGCGATTGGGTCTCCGGTGCATGCGCTTCCATGCCAGATTACGCAAGGTGAGCAGGGCCTGACACGTCAAGACAAAGGAGATGAGCAGCACGTAACCCTCGATGTCGGCTCCGCGAATGGCTGCGACGATCGCTTCGCCGGCAAGCCACAGAATGGCCGCGCAGCCAACCACGACGACAGGGCGCAAAAGTGTGACCCGGCGGGTACGCAAGGCGGCCAGAGTCAGTAACGCCTGGACGGCGATGATGGCGGAGATGACCTCACCGCGAATGTAGACGGGCCGCTTCAGAAACAGGCCGACCAAGCCAAGCCAGCAGCCCGAGAGCGCCGTGAACACGCAAATCAGTGCCAGCACCGGCCTTTGCCCGTGCTCTGAAAGCAAAAAGCGCGGAGTCAAGCTGATGACCTCCCGTGCGTACCACAGGTTGGCGCGCAGGCGACCCAGCCGCGGCAGGTGGTCTTCGGCGTACGCCTCCTGGAGGTCGCCGGAGATCGTTTCGCGGTCGCGGGAGCAGAGCAGGAGCAGCAGGCTGCGCTCCAGCCAACGGGGAGGGGAATTATGGTTCATGCGGAGACCTCCAAGGGCCAACACTTGCCTTTCCACATCGTTTCGAGTGCGGCGCGCGTGTCGTTGAGGGCAGCAATTCCTCCGGCGGAAAGCCGATAAAACCGCCGGGCGCGTCCACCCCGAGCCGGCGTGCCGTCTTCGAGGCGCGAAGAAAGCAGCCCTTTGGCCTCCATGCGGTCGAGCGTGGCGTAGACCGCGCCCGCGGCCACGCCCCGGTCGCGTTCCAGCCCCGTTTGCACATTGCGGAGGACGGAACGGCCATACGCCTCGTCGCCTAGACCTATAACTGCGAGCAAGACAACCTGTTCGAAGGTGCCGAGCAACTCAGGCATGTCTACAATGTAGGCATGAGCGGAAGGACTGTCAATTGTAAATGCGGAGATGTGCGGAGCTAGTCGAGAGCCGTGAATGACTCGGTAAGATCGAGTGCGATCGCGCTATTGGGCACAGCTAGGCGGGTGATATTCGCGTGATGCAGACCGGCGTTGTCGAAGATGTGCGCGGAACGGCGAATCGGGTCGATAAGCCAGATGTTGGGTACGCCCATGGCGAGATAGTCGGCGAGTACCTTCTCGGCGCGCGAAATCCGATCTTCCGGGGAAAGAATTTCGATGCAGATGAGTGGCGGTGTCTCCGTGACCTTTTCGCGCGGCGCGTCGGCTCGCAGAATGGCGAGATCGCAGATGCGCACGCGAGTTGGGCTAACACGGATACGCTGCTCGATGACGCCCTGGATACCCCAGAGTTTTTCCTTGCTGAAGAAATATGGCGCAAGCAGGTATTGGAGACGTGCGTGATCGAACTCGCCCAAGTTCCGTTCCTCGATCTCGCCATCGACGAAATCTACGTCGGGGCTATAGCTGGTGTGCAGATACTCGTCTATTGAAAGCAGCGTGGGTGTGGTCGCCATGATGGCCTCACTTGCAGTAAGTATGCGCTGACTACGGCATTCAAGCTATTTTTTTCCAAAGACATCGCCCATGCGGCGGATCTGTGCGCCGACGCCGCGCAGCTTTTCTTCAATGTGCTCATAGCCGCGATCGATGTGATACACGCGATCGAGAATGCTTTCGCCATCGGCGACCAGCGCGGCAAGCACAAGGGCGGCCGAGGCGCGCAGGTCTGAACACATCACCGCGGCGGATTGCAGCTTCGTGCCGCCGCGCACCGTGGCCGTGCGGCCGTTCACGGCGATGTGCGCGCCCATGCGGTTGAGCTCGCCCACATGCATGAAGCGGTTTTCGAAGATGTTTTCGGTGATGGTGGAGACGCCCTCCGCCTGCGTCAGCAGAGCCATCAGCTGCGCCTGCATGTCGGTGGGAAAGCCGGGGTATTCTTCGGTGCTCATGTCGGCCGCGACCAGCTTGCCGCCGGAGTGCACGCGCACGTTGTCTTGGCCGATCTCAAGCCGGACGCCGCATTCTTCGAGCTTGCCGAGCAGGGAACTCAGGTGCCTGGGGTTGCAGCAGTCGACGTTGAGATCGCCGCCGGTGATGGCGCCCGCGATGAGAAAGGTGCCGGCCTCGATGCGGTCGGGGTTGATGCGATGCTTCGCGCCGTTCAACTTGCCGACGCCCTGCACGCGGATGGTGGAGGTGCCTGCGCCGTCGATCTTTGCGCCCATGGCGTTCAGCAAGGCGGCGAGGTCGGTGACCTCGGGCTCACGCGCGCAGTTCTCGAAAAGCGTCTCGCCTTCGGCGAGGGTCGCTGCCATGAGCAGGTCTTCGGTGCCGGTGACGGTGATCTTGTCGAAGACGATGTGCGCGCCTTTAAGCCGGTTTGTGCGCGCTTCCAGGTAGCCGTGCTCCTGCGTGATGGTGGCGCCCATGGCTTCGAGGCCCTTGATGTGGAGGTCGATGGGCCGGCCGCCGATGGCGCAGCCGCCGGGCATGGCCACGCGGGCGATGCCGGTGCGGGCGATGAGCGGCCCCAGCACCAGCGAGCTGGCACGCATGGTCTTGACGATCTCGTACTTGGCCACGGGGTCGGACAGCACGGCGCACTGGATGGAGGTGCGATGCTGCGCGCGGCCGTAGCCGAGTTCGACCTCGGCGCCCATCGACTCCAGCAGCCGGCGCTCGGTCTCAATGTCGCGGACCTGTGGAATGTTTTCTAAGATGACCTCGCCGCCGGTGAGAATGGCCGCCGCCATGCAGGGGAGCGCCGAGTTCTTTGCGCCGGAGACCTTCACCGTGCCAAGCAGGGGATTGCCGCCGCGCACCACAAACTTATCCATGCATTCAGTGTACGAAACCGATCGAGGAAAACGCGGGTGCCGAGCTAGGTGCGCACCCGGCCGTCGCGTGGTATTGCCAAAAGAAGGGGCCGGAGCAGGGAAGCTCCGGCCCGTTGCTGGTTTGGGGAAAAATCGATTACGCCGACGGAGTTTGCGGCGCGGCGTTGTCCTGGCCGCGGCGCCCGTGATGCATGGCCTTCATCTGCGTCATCTGATCCGGCGTCAGCACGCCGCTGAGCTGCTGGTCAGTTTGCTGCTCGATGGTCTGCATCTGCTGGTGGCGGTCCTGCGATGATAGCTGCGTATTCTGCCGCAGGGCTTGCATCTGCTGGTCGCGGGTGGCGAGGATGGGCTCGAGTTTGGCCGTTTGGTCCGGGGTCAGGCTGAGTTTTTTGCTGAGCCGACGGGCCTCCTTCTGCGGGTTGGGCGCGCGGTGACGGCCACCCTGCTCTGGGGGGGCGGACTGCTGCGTGGGTGCTCCCTGCGGCGTGGCCTGTGGGGTATCTTGCGGCGCAGCTGGGGTCTGCTGCGCGAAGGCAGCGCCAAAGCTGAGTGAAAGAGCGAGCGAGGACGTAACCAGAAGGTGCTTCATGTGCGGCTCCGTGTTCTTAGGGGAGGTCTGCGGCGTTCATGATTGCAGCCTGCTTTATAGGACACAGGATGCCCCCAAGATGTTGCGCGTCCCCTCGTGAAACACGGGGTTTAAAGCTCCAGGCGGGAGTCCTCGATGGCGAGCCGTACGTTGCCTTCGGATTTCTGCAGCCGGCGCACGGCCTCCATCTTGTCCACCTGCGCCTTGAGCATGACCACCGCGATGGGGATGCTCTTGCCTGCGGATTTGATGGTGCGGATGGCGGTTTCGCGGTCGATCTCGCAGACCTTCATCAGCACCCGGATGCCGCGCTCGACCAGCTTGGCGTTCTTCATGTGCACGTTCACCATCAGGTTGTCGTACACATAGCCGAGCCGGGTCATGGCGCCGGTAGTGATGGTGTTCAGAATCATCTTCTGCGCGCTGGAGGCCTTCATGCGGGTCGAACCGGAGATGACCTCGGGCCCCACCTCGGCGCAGACCGTGATGTCGGCGACCTGCGCCAGATCGGAGTTGGGATTGCAGGTGATGGCGGCGGTTTTGGCTCCGCGGGCACGGGCATATTCGACCGCACCGACGACATAGGGGGTGCGGCCGGAGGCGGAGACCCCAATGATGACGTCCTTGCGGGTGGGGCGGCGCTTGGCCACGTCTCGCTGCCCGATCTCGGGGGAGTCCTCATTGACGTCCGAGGCGCTGGCCAGGGCCTTGGGGCCGCCGGCCATCAGGTACTGCACCTGCTGCGGATCGGTGGAGAACGTGGCAGGGCACTCGGAGGAATCCAGGGCGGCAATGCGCCCGGAGGAACCGGCGCCGACGTAGATCAGCCGGCCGCCGTCGCGCAGCGACCGCGCCACCATGTCGATGACCAGAGCAATCTCCGGGAGCGCCTTTTTTACGGCCCCGGCAATCTTGATGTCGTCCTGGTTGATGATGCGGGCGATGTCGAGGGCAGACTTTGTATCCAGCCCGGCCGACGCGTCGTTCAGCCTTTCCGTAGTGAGGCTCTGCAGGTCCGCTGGACGTGCAGAAGGCTTTTCGAAGCCGGAAGGGGGAGTTTGGGTCAGAGTCGCCATAGAATACCGTAGGTTCCAGTTTACCGTAAGCCCGTTTCGCAGAATGACGCAAACTGCCCAAGAGTACCCTATTCGGGGAATCAGCGTCTAAACTTTTTATGTGGAGTGTTTTCTCCTCCAGGTCTCCTATCTCTTGCACGACATTCGGAACGAAGAAAATCTGGATCGAAACGCTCGACGGCGCCCCAGGGGCGGCGGTCTGGGCGGCTGGTCGCGCGATCTCGTCGTCTCCCTGCTGGTCTCGCTGTTCATCATCCTGTTTCTTTATCAGCCGGTGCGGGTGGAGGGGACGAGCATGCTTCCGCGGCTGGAGGATCAGGACCGCCTGTTCATCAATAAGTTCGCCTATCGCTTTGAAGCGATCCATCACGGCGATGTGGTTGTCTTCTACTATCCGCACGACCACTCCAAGAGCTATATCAAGCGGGTGATTGCCTTGCCGGGGGACCGGCTCTCGATCGACCACGGGGCGGTTGCGGTCAACGGCAGGGTGCTCAGCGAGCCCTATGTCCCCGAAAAATATGAGGACGACCGCTCCCTGCCCGAGCGCGTGATCCCGCCGGGGCAGTTCTTCGTGATGGGAGATCATCGCTCCATCTCAAGCGATAGCCGCGACTTCGGCCCCGTGCCGCGCGACCTCATCTATGGCCGGGCCGCGCTGGTGTACTGGCCGCTGGACCAGGCGGGGGTTGTGCGCTAGGTGCTTAGTTGTCAGCAGTTGTCAGTTGTCTGTTGTCAGACTAGTTCTAAGTCTTAGACTAGTTTTCAGTTCTTAGTTGGTTTGTGAAACGTATGATCAAGCACGAACTAAGAATCACTGAGCACTGACAACTGAGCACTAACAACCGAGAACTAACGATCAAGCACGAACTAAGAACCACTGAGCACTGACAACTAACCCCTAACGTAATGCACGATCCCGGCGAAGGTCGTCGGCACCAGGCTGGCGCCGCCCACCAGAACGCCGTCGATCTCCTCCTGCGCCATCAGGGCCGCGATGTTCTCCGGCTTCACGGAACCGCCATACAGGATGCGTGTATTTTGCGCCGTGGCCTCGCCGCAGCAGTGCGCCAGTTCGGTGCGGATCTGGTGGTGAGCCGAGGCGGCGACCTCCGGCGAGGCCGTGGAGCCGGTGCCGATCGCCCAGATGGGTTCGTACGCCACCACCAGCCGCCGGGCCTCGCTGGGGGAGATGTTGCGCAGCGCGGCGCGGACCTGCTCCCGCAGAACCTCTTCGGTCTTCTCGTCTTCGCGTTCGGCCAGCAGCTCGCCGACACACACGATCGGCGTGATGCCGTGGTTGATGGCGGCCTTCAGCTTCAGGTTCACGCGCTCATAGCTCTCGTTGAAGTAGAGCCGCTGCTCGGAGTGGCCGAGCATGACGTGGCGGCAGCCGATGGACACGAGCATCGTCGGCGAGGTCTGCCCGGTATAGGGGCCTTCGTTGAGCCAGTGCATGTTCTGCGCGCCGGCACGGACGTTGCTGCCCTGCGTGGCGTCGACCACAAAGGCAAGCGAACTCATCGTCGGCAGGATGACGATCTCGTCGCGCTCGTGACCCTCGACGAGCGGAAAAAAGGCGTCGAGAAAGGCCAGCGACTCGCGCGGCGTCTTGTACATCTTCCAGTTGCCGGCGATCATCGGCTTGCGCATAGGTGGTCGGCTCCGGGGTAAGAGAGGAATTGTTGCGGCAGTCAGAGGAATGTACGGGGCCGCGCGCGACTCTGGCAAGAGCCTTATGCACAAAATCGTCAGACTTCAGCGCGGCTGCTTATCGGAAAGGGCTTCGACGCCCGGCAACGCCTTGCCTTCGAGGAACTCGAGGCTGGCGCCGCCGCCGGTGGAGATGTGCGTTACCCTGTCGGCATAGCCGGAGCTCTGGATGGCCGCGACAGAATCGCCACCGCCCACGACCGTGATCGCGTTTTCATTGGCCGCCAGCGCCTTCGCGATCGCATTGGTTCCATGCGCGAAGGGGGCGAGTTCGGCGACGCCCATGGGACCGTTCCAGATGATCGTGGCCGCATTCGCGATCTCGCCGGCGAAGAGCTTTTCGGTCTCCGGGCCGATGTCGAGCGCCATCATCTTCGCCGGAAAGGGACCATTACCGGAGAAGATCTCCGTCGCCGCGTCGGCTGCGAACTTGTCGGCCAGTACGTGATCCACCGGCAGCAGAAAACGGACGCCGCGATCGGCGGCCTTGTCCAAGGCTGCTTTGGCGACGCCGATCTTCTCGGCTTCGACGAGCGATTTGCCCGTGGTCTGGCCCTTCGCGTTGAGAAACGTGTAGGCCATCGCGCCGCCGATCAGCAGGGCATCGACCTTTTCCAGCAGCGCATTGATGACTTCGATCTTGTCCGAGACCTTGGCGCCGCCGATGATGGCCACGAAGGGGCGCGCGGGCTCCGTTATAGCCTTGCCAAGGTAGTCCAGCTCTTTCTGCATGAGCAGGCCCGCTGCCGCCTGGCCGCCGCGTTCACGCACTAGGCGCGCGATGCCCTCGGTGGAGGCGTGGGCGCGGTGTGCGGCGCCAAAGGCATCGTTCACGTACACGTCACAAAGATCCGCGAGCTGCTCCGCGAAGTGCTGATCGTTTTCCTCCTCTTCCGGATGAAAGCGAAGGTTCTCCAGCAGCAGGGTCTGCCCGGATTCGAGATTGTTCGCCAGTTCCTCAGCGATCTCGCCGACGCAATCGGGTGCGAATGCGACATTTTCCTGCGGCCCGAGCACGTGATCGAGCAGCTCGCGCAGGCGCGTCACTACCGGCCGAAGGCTCAGTGACTCCACCTGCTTGCCTTTGGGGCGTCCCAGATGGGCGGCCAGGATGACCTTGGCCTTATGGCGCAGGGCGTACTCGATGGTGGGAATCGTCGCGCGGATGCGGGTGTCATCGGTGATCGCGCCATCTTTCAGGGGGACGTTAAAGTCCACACGGATGAAGACGCGCTTGTGCTGGAGGTCGAGGTCGCGGATCGAAAGCTTGGTCATCGGCTACGAGCATATCGCAGGTGTCGTTTACACCGGCAGGATGGGAGCCAATCGCAGGCAAAAGCAGGTCCTTCGACTGCGTTTGGCGCAAAAGCGCGCCAAACGCCGTTCAGGATGACAAATCAATTTATGCGACGAACTTGCGGGACACCACACCAGCCTGGAGTGAGCGTGACCGTGCGAAGCGGCCGAAGCAGAACACGCCAGCGAGACCTAGAACCAGCAGCTGCCAGCTGGCCGGTTCCGGCGTTACGGCGAAGGTGCTGGTGTTGGACGCCGTATTTCCACCGGAGAAGTCGAAGGTCAACGTGTCGCCTGCAAGGCTGAAGTCGAGCCCGAGGCCGTTGTTGATGGCGCTGATGGGGTCGTTCACGAACGCTGTATCGGTCAACGTGAGGACAAAGGGCGGATGGCCGTTCCGGGTCAGCGCCGGCGTCACGGCGGCGATCTCCGTGATGGGCGCGGTGCAGACATCGCCGATCGCGATCTTTGCATTGCTGAGATTGGCGGTGTATTCGCACACCCCGGAGGAGAACTGGAATGTCTCGTCGGTGTAGTTGAACTCGAGACCCGGGCCAACCTTCGCCGGGTTGCTGCCGAAGTCGTTGACGGGACTGCCGTCGATGTTCAGCGTGCCGTACACGGTCGATCCGCGCAGCAGGGTGGCGCTTGAGTCGGGAGCATAAGCAAACACGGCAAGCAGAGTTACGGCAGCGGCACACGTAATAGCCTTCAAGGGGAAAACCTCACACAACGAAATGGAATGAACAAAAATCCGACGACAGAAGAAAGCACCAGCAGGAATGCCACAAACGTAGCATGGCGCTAGTGCTTTTGTGCGATCCAATTTCGTTTATATATGCTTTGGTAACGTAACCGGCAGGTGGTTACCGACGCGAGCTTTAGGTGCTGCTTTTCTGCGGAACCAGCCCTGAAGGGCTCTGTATGCGGTTGCTTTTCTGTGGGCTGAACCCCAAAGCTACACTGAAGATATGCGTCAGCTGATTACCCCAATTCCGCTATGGAAAATTGTGTTCAGGTATCAGGTTTTCATCTCGACCGAAGCGCCGGGCCGCAAACGGGATTCAGAGGCCTGCTGCCCTACGGGCCTGCCGGATGGCCTCGACATCAGCCAAATCCTGCGGTCGCCCCGACGCCAGCTTGTTTTGAATGAGGTCATTCGCAGATATGTAACGTGCTGAAATCTCCCCATCGATCAGCAGCATTTCACTGTGAGCGTAGACCTCCGCGAAGGTAATTCCGCTGATCTGCTGAAGAATGTCGAAGCAGATAGGGGGATTTCCGAAACGCGCAGCCATATTGGGTGTGGCAAAGTCTTCTACCGTGAATTCCGCAAGAGGAGCGCCGAACTCGGCCAACGCCTTGAAAACCGCCAAGGCATTCTCAGGGCTGGATTCGATGAATACATCCATGTCCTTGGTCATTCGAGGCTGTGCATGCACGAAGACGGCATAGCCACCGACGATCACATATTTAGCGTGGTTGGCGTTCAAAGCGACGAGCAACTGTTTTAAGTTCTCGTCCATCGGTGGAATAGCCATAGGCACGGTATCCCTCGACGCTCATTTGATGTCCGATAGCGAAGCTTTCGCTGGCAGGCCGGGAGGCCCAATAGCGGTATTCCTCATCCTTCATGGCTTCTAAGGAATCGAATTTGCGGGCGGTCATCTCCATCTGGCTACCTGGTTCACCTGAATTATACCAAGCAGGACTGAATCTGTTGCGGAAGCACAGGAGATTAGACCCGTGGCAACACCGTCTGCGAGATCCGGTACCCTCACAGGCCTTTGTCCGCCAGGAACAGGATCAGATCCTTCACGCGGCTGGAATAGCCCCACTCGTTGTCGTACCAGCTGATCACCTTGCCGGAGTTTTTGACGGCTTTGGTCAGTTTGGAATCGACGATGCTCGAAAGCGGGTTGCCGCGGAAGTCGGAGGAGACCAGCTCCTGCTCGGTGTAGCCGAGGATGCCCTTGAGCGAGCCTTCGCTGGCGGCTTTCAAGGCTGCGTTGATGCTGGCGGCATCGATCGGCTTTTCCGAGACAAAGGTGAGATCGACGACGGAGACGTTGGGCGTTGGAACGCGGATGGCGAAGCCGTCGAGCCGGCCAGCCATCTCCGGGATTACGAGCTTCAACGCCTTGGCCGCGCCGGTGGAGCTGGGAATCATGCTCAGTGCGGCGGCGCGGCCGCGGCGCAGGTCCTTGTGCGGGGCGTCGAGCACCACCTGGTCGTTGGTGTAGCTGTGCACGGTGGTCATGATGCCGCTGGCGATGCCGAAGGTCTCATGCAGCACCTTAACGACGGGGGCGAGGCAGTTGGTGGTGCAGCTGGCGTTGGAGATGATGTTGTGCTTGGCGGGATCGTACTTCGAGTCGTTCACGCCGAGCACCACGGTGAGGTCTTCGTTGGTGGCCGGAGCGGAGATGATGACCTTCTTGACCGTCGAATTGCCGGAGCCGAGGTGCGCCTTGGCCTTGGTCCCGTCCGTGAAAAAGCCGGTGGATTCGATGACGATCTGTGCGCCCACACTGGCCCAGTCGAGCTTGGCGGGGTCGCGCTCGGCGAAGACTTTGATGGTCTTTCCGTCGACGGTGATGGAGTCCTCGCCGGCGGAGATCTCGTTCTTGAGATTGCCGAGGATGGAGTCGAACTGGAGCAGGTGCGCCAGCGTGTCAGGCGTCGTCAGGTCATTGACGGCGACGAATTCGATATCGGGGTTGCCGAGCGCGGTGCGAAATACGTTGCGTCCAATGCGGCCGAAGCCGTTGATGCCCACCTTTACTGCCATGTGCCTTTACTTCCTCTCCTCGACCGGTCTGAGGGCCTTCGCCATGCCATGAATGCGAAGTTGTGACGATTGCTTTGAGGCTATCAGAGGCGTTGAGCGTGGGCAAAACCGGCGGCGGACAGGATGCATGGGCGCGGAAGGTTGCTCCGTACGCCCATTTTTTGCACAAATTTCGCAGCACAAAGCCGCTGTGATACAACCCTGAATATGCGCGAATGGGTGCGCGAGACCTTCATGAGAAGACGTAGCAGACGTGCTCCGAACGAATCGGAGTCCACGGGTAAGATCGGGCAGGAGCTGCCCACCGACCAGCCGGCGCCTCTACGCCCGTCGTATCCGGAGTCGGGAAACCAAGCCAAAGCCGCTCAGGATGCGCCTGCGGAGGCTCCTGAACCGGAGACTCTGGATGCAGCGCAGGAGTTTCATCCCCAGGCGTCGCCCAGTGAGCCGGAGACCGCGCAGGCTGCGAGGCCGGAGCCCGTCTCCGAGCAGCCGCAGCTGGTGATGGAGACGCAGCCCGAGACGGGAACGCCGCCGGTAGAGCCGGCGACCGTGCCGGTGCGCTCGCCGCGGGGCTACGTGATCTTAACCATCGGCCTTCCCGGTTCCGGCAAGACCACCTGGTACAAGCGCCGCGGGGTGCAGCCGCTTTCCAGCGACATGCTGCGCAATATTCTTTTCGACGACATCACGGAGCAGCGCTATCAGGGGCTGGTCTTCAGCACGCTGCGCAGCCTGCTGCGGGCGCGGCTGATCGCCAAGATGCCATGGAACTACGTCGACGCCACCAACCTGAGCCCGCACGAGCGCCGCCAGTGGATCAAGATGGCCAAGAGCTTCGGCTACGAGGTGCAGGCGGTGTTTTTCGATGTGCCGCTGAGCGTGTGCCTGGAGCGCAACTCCAAGCGCGACCGCCAGGTGACCGACGAGGTCATGCACAAGCTGGCAGAGCGGCTGCGGCCGCCGGCGTTCAAAGAGGGCTTCGACAAGATCACCGTGGTGCGGGTGAAGGGGGCGACGAACCCGACGGCTGTGGCTCCGCCGCCCAGTGCAGGGGAGGAGCAGGGCGAACAAGGTGGCGCGGAGAGCGATGCGGAAGCTGGGGTCGACGGCTGAGCCTCGAGGCTTCGCTCCTCATGGGGTGAATCTGAAATTCTCGGTGATAGAAGGGTTTGTTTCGACCCCTAAATTTATGAAAAGCAAGTCCTTCGCTTGCACCCCAACGAGCAAAAAACGCTCGCTGGGGACCCCGCCTTCGCTCAGGATGACCATGTTATGAAGTGAATGAATGATTCACCACACCAGCTTCTTTGCTGTCATCCCGCAGCTCTTTGTTGTCATCCCGTAGCCTAGCGAAGGGATCTGCTTTTCGTTCTTCGGAGTGAAGCATGGCTACCGGCGGCGTGGAGTTCGCGGAGGTGAGCTTCACGGTTGCGGCCGGCCGTGAACTTTTGCGGGATATCTCCTTCCGCTGCGCGCCGGGAACCACGACCGCGCTGCTGGGCCGCAGCGGGTCGGGCAAGACGACGCTGCTGCGCACGGTGAATGGGCTGGTGCGGCCCACCTCCGGGCGGGTCGTGGTGAACGGGGAGGATGTGGCGTCGAGCGACCCCCGGGCGCTGCGCCATGGCATTGGCTATGTCATCCAGGAGAGTGGGCTGTTTCCGCACATGAGCATCGAACGCAACGTTTCGATGTCGCTCGAACTGGCCGGTGAGCATAAGCGGCAGGACATGAAGGCGCGTGCGGCCGAAGCGCTCAAGCGTGTGGGGCTGGAGCCGGATCTGCTCGGGCGATTGCCGTGGCAGCTCAGCGGCGGCCAGCGGCAGCGCGTCGGCGTGGCGCGAGCACTGCTGAATGAACCGGCTATTTTGCTCATGGACGAGCCGTTTGGCGCGCTCGACCCGCTCACCCGCGCGGAGATGCAGACCACCCTGCACGATCTGCTGCAGGGCAGCGAGATCACAACGCTGATCGTCACGCACGACCTGCCTGAGGCGCTGTTTCTGGCGGACCGTGTGGTGCTGATGGACGGCGGAAGGGTGGTGGCCAATGTCGCGGCGGACGAGGTAATGACTTCGCCGATTGCTGAGGTGCAGGCCTATGTTCGCGCCACCCAGCCGCGCGGCGTACGCTCGGCGGAAGGCATGGCCTGATGCTCACGTTTCTGCATCGCTATGGCACGGAGATCGGGCGGCTCACGTTTGAGCACCTTTGGCTCACGATAAGCGCCATGCTTTGGGCCAGCGTGATTGGGCTGCCTCTGGGTGTGCTGCTTACGCGCCGTCGCGCCTTGGCGAGGCCTGTGCTGGCCTTCGCGAATGTGTTGCAGACGATTCCGAGTCTGGCGTTGTTTGGGCTTCTGCTGCCGGTGCCGTTCCTTGGCGACCGCGCGGCGCGGCTGGCCATCGTGGCGCTGACCGCGTATGCGCTGCTGCCTATTCTGCGCAATACCTACACGGGCATCAACAGCGTCGATCCCGCGCTGATCGATGTGGCGAATGCGCTGGGGATGACAGGCTGGCAGCGGCTGCGCAAGGTGGAGCTGCCCCTGGCGGCGAGCGTGATTCTTGCCGGTCTGCGCACGGCGACGGTGATCTGCGTGGGCGTGGCGACGATTGCGGCGGCGATCGGCGCGGGTGGTCTGGGTGAGCTGATCTTTCGCGGGGTGGCGAGCGTCGATAACGGGCTGGTGCTGGCGGGTGCGATCCCGGCGGCGCTGCTGGCGCTGGCTGCCGATGGGCTGCTGGGCTTTGCGGAGAAGCGGCTCGCGGTGCGGCGGTGAGGGGCAGGGGATATCGTGCCCGGCAGTGGGTAGGGGAGCGGTTGGGAACCCACCTTAGGCGCAAAACACGCGCCGAAGGTGGGGCACCCGGGTTTGTGGTGCAACTTGCCGCGCTGCTGGGGTTACTTCTTTTGCTGACCGCGTGTGCGCCGCCGCGTTCGTCGCATATTGTCATCGGGGCAAAAAACTTCACCGAGCAGGTGATCCTGGGCGAGCTGCTGGCGCAGGAGATTGAAGCCGAAGGCGGTGGAACGGTGGAACGCCGCTTCTGGCTGGCGGGCAGCTATCTTTGTCAGCAGGCGTTGATCTCCGGACGTATTGATGGCTATGTCGAATACACCGGGACGGCGTTGACGGCTATTCTGAAGCAGCCGTTGCCGCCGTTGAACCAGCGCGGGAACAAGGCGCTGGTGGATGCCACCGTTTCGCGGTTGTATCGGCAGCGCTTCAGTGTAACCACCGGGCCGGGGCTGGGGTTTGAAGACACGTTTGCCATGTGGTGCGCGGGGATGACGCGCGCAGGCAGGGGCTGCGGACGATCTCGGATGTGGCCCGCGTGGCGCCGCAGTGGAGGCTGGGTGTGGGCTATGAGTTCGCCGAGCGGCCGGATGGTTTGCCGGGGCTGGCGGCTGTGTATGGGCTGCATTTTGAGGGGTCGCCACGCACGATGGAGCTGGGATTGCTGTATCGCTCGCTTCGAGCGCGCCAGGTGGACATCGTTGCGGGAAACTCAACGGATGGGGCCATCCAGGCCTTGGGTTTCGTGGCACTTCAAGATGACAAGCATTATTTTCCGCCGTATGAGGCTGTTCCACTGGTGCGCGATGAAGCGCTGCAGCGCTGGCCGGCGATCGGCAAGGCGGTGCAGCGGCTGGCCGGCAAGGTAAGCGAGGACGAGATGCGGGCGATGAATCTGGCGGTAGACGGCGAGCATCAGGACCCCGCCGATGTGGTGCGGGCGTTTCGTGCCCGGAAGGGGTTGTAAGTAGTAGGAAATAGGAAGTAGGAAATAGGAAATAGGAAATAGGAAGTAGGAAGTAGGAAGTAGAGCGTGGGAGTTGGGAGGAGTCTATGGAAGCGAAGGCTGCAGAGCAGGCGACAGAACCGTGGATGCGCGGTACGCATTCCGAGCTGGACCCGCTGCGCCGGGCCGTGATGCATGCGCTCGAGTCTGCCGAGGAGGACGCGGAGCGCTGGTGTGCAGGGCTGAGCAAAGATGCCATGCAGGCAAGGCTGGACCCGCTGCCGTCGGTGTCGTTTCACCTGCTTCACATCGCGCGTTCGCTGGACCGGCTGCTCACCTATGCCGAAGGGCAGCAGCTTAGCGAAGAACAGCTGGCCAAGCTGGGCTCGGAGATGGCTCTGGGAACGGTGGCGGCGGTGATGCGCGAGTTTCGGAAGGGTCTCGCCACGGCCAAAGAACGCGTCTGCGCGATCGATCCGGGCAGCTATGCGGAGGCTCGCGGGATCGGGCGGAAGCAGCTGCCTACGACGGTTGCGGGGCTGCTGATTCACTGCGCCGAGCACACGCAGCGTCATGCCGGGCAGATGGTGACTACGGCGAAGTTTGTGAAAGCTCTTGAAGGGCTGCTGTGAGGGCGAGGAGAAAAGCAGGTCCCTCCGCTGCGCTGCGGGATGACAAGAAAAAAGTGTGCGGGAGGACAAGGAAAGGGTGTGCGGGAGGACAAGGAAAGGGTGTGCGGGAGGACAAGGAAGAACACGCAACCTTCTCTTGTCATCCCGTAGGGATCTGCTGTTTTATCCCAAGCAAAACCGCGGGTCTCTCCACTACGCAGACGATGAAGCCGTCTGCTCCGGTCGAGATGACACTTCATAAGAACGCTCAGCACTTCTTAAGAACGCTCAGCACCTCATAGTAACGCTCAGCACTTCTTAAGAACGCTCAGCACCTCATAGTAACGCTCAGCACCTCATAGGGACGCTCAGCTTGATATTGTCTGCAAACCCGCTTGAGATCGCCTAAGACTCAGCTGACGAGATGGCCGAGCTTTTCGCGCTTGGTTTCGAGATAGCGCTCGAAGGTCGGCTCAGAGGGAATCGCCGCGCTGATGCGCTCGACTACCCTGATACCTGCGGCCTCGAGCGCGGCGACCTTTTCAGGATTGTTCGTCATCAGCCGGACCGCTGCGATGCCGAGCTGCTTCAGGATCTCCGCCGGCAGCTCAAACCTGCGCAAGTCGGTGGGAAAACCGAGCTGATGATTGGCTTCAACCGTATCGAAGCCTTGATCCTGCAGTTCATAGGCGCGCAGCTTCGCCATAAGGCCGATGCCGCGGCCTTCCTGCTGCTCATAGAGCAGAATGCCCGCGCCCTCGTCGGCGATGCGCTTCAACGCGAGATGCAGCTGGTCGTGGCAATCGCAGCGCAGCGAGTGGAAAACATCGCCGGTGAGGCATTGCGAATGGATGCGCACGATCGGCGGCGCGCTGTGCACATCGCCCATGATCAGCGCCACCGCGCCTTCGATGGGCCGGCGTGTGGGATCGCCGGGCTGGGTCACGCCCTCAAAGCCGAGGATGCGGAACTGTCCCCAGCGCGTGGGGAAGTCTGCATCGGCGACCTTGGCGACACTGAGCAACGGCATGGCACCAGTATAGATTCGCCGCGCGGCGGAAGGATGCTGGGGTGCGGTAACCCACCCAACCACCCACCCACCTTAGCAACGATAGAACCGTCGCGAAGATGGGGCACCCGCGAAGCGCGCGTAGAGTGGAGACGTGCACGGCATCGACACAAAGCTGCTTTTAATTTCGCTGCTGGTGAAGCTGGGCGTGGCGGCCGCGGTAGCCAGTTCGCTGGCGCGTTCGGTGCGCTTCAAACGCCTGTTGCTGTTACAGGAGCGCAGGCCCTCGGATGTGTTGAAGCTGCTCGCGTGGATCTGCATTCCGCTGGCGCTGGGCGTGTGGATCCGGGTGCGCGTGCCGAATTTTCTGGCTGCGGACCTGTCGCTGCAGACGACAGCGCTGCTCGGCCTTCTGCTGGGATGGGGGCCTGCCTCCATCGGCGGAACGATGCTCGCCCTGCCGGCGCTGGGCCACCATGAGTGGCTGGCGCTGCCGGTGAATCTGGCTGTGGCGTGGCTGTTTGGAACCTTCCGGCGCTTTGCGACAGAGGAGAACATCTGGTCCTTTTCGCCGCTGATCGACTTGAGTATTTATCGCTGGGTTCGGCGCAACCTGCGCCGGCCGAGCCTGGACCGGCAGGTTGCCTTGCTGGTGCTGCTGATGTTTACCCAGCTTGCCGCCAGCCTGCTGGCGCATGTGCAGCCGCGACGATATTTCGAACTGAGTTCACCCAAATGGCTGCTCCAGCTGCTGGTCTGCGCGTGCACGCCGGTCATCGTGGGCATTCCGCTGAAGATCTGGAATGCGGTGCGGCTGGATAAGAAGCTGGAAGAACAGAGCCGGCTGCTGCTGGAGGCGCGGCTGGATGCCCTGCAGCGCCAGATTAATCCGCATTTTCTGTTCAACACCTTGAACTCCATCGCTTCACTGATCCGTTCGGAGCCGGAGCTGGCACGCGAGATGATCGTGAAACTGGGACGCATACTACGGGCGCTTTTGCAGGAGCGCGAGGCCTTTGTATCGCTTGAAGATGAGCTTGCTTTCACTGATGACTACCTGGATATCGAGGTGATTCGCTTCGGTGAGAAGCTGCGGGTGGTGAAGGAGATTACCGAAGAGGCGATGCTGTTGGAGGTGCCCAGCATGTTGCTGCAGCCGCTAATCGAAAACAGCATCAAGCATGGGCTGGAGCCGCGCATCAGCGGAGGGACGGTGACGGTGCGCGGCAGGGTGGCCGGCGGCAAGCTGCTGCTGGAGGTGGAAGACGACGGCGTCGGCATGAATCCTGAGCGGGCAACGATGTCTGTGGACGGGATTGGGCGGGAAGGCATGGGGATCGGGATGCGCAATGTGCGGGAACGCATGCAGGTGCTGTATGAAGACGACGCGGAGGTGGAGATCGTGAGCCGGCCGGGGCGCGGCACACGCATCCGGCTGTTATTGCCGGTGCTGACAAGGCAGGATGTGGAGGGACGCCGGGTGCGCAGCGTACGTTCCCCTGACGCTGCGGTAGCCGGCGCGGGTGCACAACGAAGCGATCTGCCTTTGTTAGAATGAGCCCGGCGGAGAGCGCGTTTGCCGGAGCTGGTGGAAAACATTTTAGGGATGGGCGGAGGGCAGGTGGCGGTGGACCGCAGGCCTGCTTTGAACGACCGTCTGCAGCACCGAATCGCGCGCAGGCCCAAGCCCGGAGCCGGAGCCCCGCATCCAAAGAGCAAGCAGGAAAGGCAGAGCCACATGATTGAGATTGTGTCGATTCACGCGCGGGAGATCCTTGACAGCCGCGGCAACCCGACGGTGGAGGCCGATGTGTACCTGGAGGACGGCGTGCGTGGGCGGGCGGCTGTGCCTAGCGGCGCTTCCACCGGCGAGCATGAGGCCGTGGAGCTGCGCGATGGCGACAAGGAACACTATCTCGGCAAGGGCGTGCTGCAGGCGGTCGAGAATGTGGAAAGCGTGATCGCGCCGGAGCTGCGCGGTCTGGACGCGAGCAATCAGCGGCTGATCGATGCGACGATGCTTTCGCTGGACGGCTCGGAGAACAAGGGGCGGCTGGGAGCGAATGCGATTCTTGCGGTGTCGATGGCCTGCGCGCGGGCCGCGGCTGAAGCGCTTGGACTCCCGCTGTATCGCTATCTGGGCGGTGTGAACGCCTGTGTACTGCCCACGCCGATGATGAATATCCTCAACGGCGGCGCCCATGCCGACAACAATGTGGACTTCCAGGAGTTCATGGTGATGCCGGTCGGTGCGGAGAGCTTTTCCGACGCGCTGCGCTGGGGCACGGAGGTCTTCCATACGCTGAAAGGTGTGCTGAAGAAGCGGGGTTATAACACGGCTGTGGGCGATGAGGGTGGGTTTGCACCTTCGCTGAAGTCCAATGTCGAGGCGATTGAAGTGATCCTCGAGGCCATTGAACTCGCGGGCTATAAGGCCGGTGAGGAGATCGCGATTGCGCTTGATCCGGCGGCGAGTTCTTTCTTCGACAAGAACAAAGGCAAGTATGTTTTCAGCAAGTCGGATAAGAGCGAAAAGAATTCAGAGCAGATGGCAAGTTATTGGGAGAGCTGGACGCGTCAGTATCCCATCGTGTCGCTCGAGGATGGCTTGGACGAAAACGACTGGACCGGATGGAAGATGTTGACGGAGAAGATTGGCCGCAAAGTGCAGCTGGTGGGCGACGACCTTTTCGTCACGAATACGAAGATGCTGCAGCGCGGCATCGATGAAGGCGTGGCGAACTCGATTCTGGTGAAGGTTAATCAGATCGGCACCATCTCCGAGACGCTGGATGCGATTGAGTTAGCTCGGCGAAATGGGTATACATCGATCATCTCGCATCGATCGGGAGAGACGGAGGACACGTTTATCGCCGATCTCGCGGTAGGCACAGGAGCGGGGCAGATCAAGACGGGCTCGGCCTCACGAACGGATCGCATTGCGAAATACAATCAGCTGCTGCGCATCGAAGAAGAGCTTGGCGGGGCGGCGTTGTTTCTTGGCCGCACAGCCGTGAACTGCGCGGAGTAAGGGATGGCGCAGCGTCGCGGCGGGCCCGTCCTCCTCACAATTCTTGACGGCTGGGGTTATCGTGCGGAGACGCATGGCAACGCCATCGCGCTCGCGCGGAAGCCGATATACGACAAGCTGCTGCGCGAGTATCCGAACACGCTGATTCGGGCGAGCGAGCACTTTGTGGGCCTGCCGGATGGGCAGATGGGCAACTCCGAGGTGGGGCATCTGAACCTGGGGGCGGGGCGCGTGGTGCGCATGGATATCTCGCGCATCGATGCGGCGATTGCGTCGGGTGCGTTTTTCAGCGATCCGGCCATCGTGCGCGCAATGGAGATGGGGGCGCGGGAGGGGCAGGCGCTGCACCTGATCGGGCTGCTGTCCGATGGCGGTGTGCACTCGCATCAGCGGCATCTGTATGCGCTGCTGCGCATGGCCGCGCAGCGTGGGCTGACGCGGGTGTATGTTCATGCATTCATGGATGGCCGCGACACGTTGCCGACCAGCGGCGCGGGGTATCTGGAGGAGCTGCAGGCGAAGTTCGCTGAGTACGGCGTGGGCAGGCTGGCCAGCGTGAGTGGGCGCTACTATGCCATGGATCGCGATCTGCGCTGGGAGCGTGAACGCAAGGCGTTCAACGCGATGGTGAAGGGGAGCGCGGAGGGTGGAGCGTACACCGATGCAATCGGGCGCGTGCGCGAAAGCTACAACAACGGGATCACCGATGAGTTTATCGAGCCGTTCGTGTGCATGGATGCGCATGGCGATCCGATCGCGCGCATCGCCGACCGCGATGCGGTGATCTGCTTCAACTACCGCGCGGATCGTGTGCGGCAGATTACGCGCGTGTTAGCCCGGCGCAGTGGGCTTACGAAGAACGGCGGCATCGAGCTGCCCAAAGCCGCGGAGTTGGAGATGGAGATGGGGCGCGAAGACGTGCCGGCGGATCTGCACTACGTGACGATGACGCAGTACGACAAGAACTTCACGCTGCCAATGATTGTTCCGCCGGAGAGCATGGAGAACCTGCTCGCGAACGTGATGGCCAAACATGAGCTGCGCAACCTGCGCGTCGCGGAGACGGAGAAGTATGCGCATGTGACTTACTTCTTCAACGGTGGGATCGAGAAACCGTTTCCTGGCGAAGATCGTGAGTTAGTGCAGTCGAAGAAGGTTGCGACCTACGATCTTGCGCCGGAGATGTCGGCGGAGGGCATCGGCGATATCGTTACGCGCTCGCTGGGCGACGCGGCTTTTGATGTGCTGATTGTGAACTTTGCAAATGCGGATATGGTGGGGCACTCGGGCAAGATCGAGCCGACGGTGAAGGCCGTAGAGGCGGTAGACGCGCAGCTGGAACGCATTTACAACGCCGTGCGCGCGGCCGGTGCCCGCTGGATCATCACCGCCGACCATGGCAATGCGGAGCTGCTGATCGACCCCAAGAGCGGTGGACCGCACACCGCGCATACGACCAATCCGGTGCCGTTTTTACTGGTGACGGCGCAGGGAAATAAAGTTGGTCTGCGCGAGGGGGGAAGCCTGCGGGATATCTCGCCCACGATCTTGGGGCTGCTGGAGTTAGAGCTGCCGAGAGAGATGACGGGTGGGGATCTGCGGGTGGCTTCTAACTAAAAGCTGCAGTTTGAGGGCTGTACCGAAGCGATGTGCAGCCTCGAACGGAATAGGGTGTCTCCGCTGCGGTCCGGTCGAGATGACGCTTCAGAGCAAGTTCTCGAAAAAGAAGGCAATGCGGCAAGAATAGCAGATTCCCTGCGGGAATGACAACAGGAAAGGCGCGTTTCTTTGAGCCTTTGAGCACATTTGTTCATATTCTTCCCCAGAAGACCCCACCCTAACGACGATGAAGCTGTCGTGAGGATGGGGCACCCGAGTTTTTGGGCAGGTTAGGGGGCGAGCGAGCAGCTGGTGCTGTCGTCCACGCTGGTGAGGATGAGGTTGTCGGCCGTCAGCCCGCGATAGATGCAGTTGCCGTAGGCATCCTTGGCCCCGTAGGTGGAGGTTGCCATGGTGTTGTCGTGACCCAGGAAGCTGCCTGCGGCGCTGTAGTGCAGCGTGTCGCTGGTTTCCACTGTCTCCGAGCTGACGATGGGATTGGGGCTGTTGGCGCCGAAGGGGGTGCGCAGCTGGTCGATCTTTTGCTGCTTGATGTAGTTGGCGACGAAAATGCCGCCGTCGTTGTTGTCGTTCGGCGCCTGACGATAGTTGACGATCAGCGGATAGCTGGCGTCGTGCTGTGTCTGCACGGTACCGGCGGGTGAGGTGGTGGTGGTCACCTCCTGCTGCTCGGTGTCTTGCGAGATGTTCTGCTTGAACTCGACGGCGGAGACCTTTTCATCCTGTGTATTCAAAAAACTGTTGTAGGCCTGGATGGTGGTGTCCACGCGTCCCGCCGCCGTGATCACGTAACCGGAGATCGTCCAGTTGCGCGAGGAAGTGACGTAGACAGGGCCGGAGACCGTTCCGTCGGCGGCGGTGTTCAGATAATGCTGCACGTCCGGCGTGGGTTCGGCGGCAAGCGAGTCCATGGTGAGGCCGCCAGTCACGGTGGCGGCGTTGGGATCGGTGTAGAGGAGCAGATTGGACGCTTCGTCGAAGCCGCTATCGGCGTTGTAGACCGAAACGGCGACGGTGTGCGGATTGCCGTCGGAGAGCACGCCGGCGAAGGGGGTGAGATCGACCCGGTAGGGCTTGAAGTTCAGCGTTTCAATACCGGGAAGAGGCTCCCAGAGATACGGATCGATGCCACCGGTGTAGATCCAGGGATAGACCGGGGCGACGCCGGCGGGGGTGCCGTCGATGCTGATTTCGGTCTCGCGAAAACCGGTGTTGCCGCAGTTTTGCAGCTCGCCGGCAACGTCGTTCGGAACACAGGTGTACCAGAACTCGTCCGCGGCTTGGGATTGCGAGATGACGTCCAGGTAGGCGCGGGTGACGTTGCGGGGCAGCGTGAAGGTGGCGCTCTGATGATCGGTGGTGGAGCTCACGCGCGTGGTGGTGTTGGCCGCGAGCGAGAGCACCTCATTCGGTACTACAGGCGCCGGGTTTGCCGCGTTTGCGGGATAAAACAGCAGCGTGGCCGAGGCGTAGATGACGCCCGTGTAGGTGCTGTTGACGATGTTCTGGATGGAAGCGATGCCGGTCTGGGCGGTGGTGAAGAGGGCGCTGTAGTCGGTAAGGTCGCGCTCGATATGCCAGGAGGGCGAAAGGTTAGCCCGCGGCTCGGCGGTGGTGCCGAAGTAGATGTTCGCACCACCGAGGAAGAACTTGGCGGTGCGATCGAACTGGTTGCCGGCGGTAACGGTGAAGTCCGCCGTGAGCACGACCCTGGACCACGGACCGGCGCAGGCAGGGCTTACTGGCGGCGTGTAGGTGATGGTCTTGGTGCCGTAATCGGCGAATTGCAGATTGGAGAAGAGCGGAACGGCGCAGGGCGTGGTGCTGGGACGAGGAACGCCGGGCTCCGGCGAGACCGGGTTCGACGAGCCCACCTGCGGCGTGGGCGGAGCGAGAACGACCTGGGCAAGACCGCTGACAGGGAGAGCGAAGAGCAGGGTACCGACTAGCCTACGGGTCCAGCAGTGCATGGGGACTCCTTGCGTTACGTCAGGATGTAACTGATGTACCCCGGATGATAGCTGAAAATGCACGTTTTGGTCAGAATGATTGTTCGTGATTTGCAGACGAGGGAGACTTTCGAAGACTTCCATGCAGCAGATGCGAACAGCAGGTTCCCTTCGGGAATGACAAACAGAAAGGCAAGGGCAAGGGCGGTCGAGCGTGTGGCTGCGCTGATGTGTATTGCCGCGGAGAAGACGCAGACTCCCTCCCGTTCGGCTGTGCTCAGGGCGAATGACAAACCGAAAAGCAAGGGCGGTCGGGTGTATGTTTGCGCGCGATTTGCCCGTCAGAGGGGACGGCGGTTTTCGAGCGCGCGGGTCATGGTGACCTCGTCGGCGTACTCGATGTCCGAGCCGGCCGGAACGCCGGTGGCGATACGGGTGATGCGGAGATGGGGGCGCTGCGCGTGGGCTTCCTCGGCGAGGTAGCGGGCTGTGGCTTCGCCTTCCACGGTGGGGCTGATGGCGAGAATGAGCTCTTCGGCGAGTTCCAGCCGCGGCCAAAGATTGGTGAGGCGCAGCTGCTCGGGACCGACGCCGTTTACCGGCGACAACGTGCCGTGGAGGATGTGATAGACGCCGTTCCAGGCGCGCGTTTTTTCGATGGCAGCGATGTTGGTGGGCTCTTCGAGCACGCAGATCAGCCGCGTGTCGCGCGAGGGGCCCGTGCAGTAGCCGCAAGGATCGACGTCGGTGACGTTGTTGCAGATCGAGCAGAGGCGCAGGGCTTGTTTGAGCGCGCGAATGCTCTCGGCCAGTGTGTCCGCGTCGTGATCGGTGGAGCGCAGGATGTGGAACGCGAAGCGCTGCGCGGTTTTTGTGCCCACGCCAGGGAGCTTGCGGAGCTCATCGATGAGGCGCGACATGGGCGGGGCGTAGCGGGTGGACATGAGGGTTGTCAGTTTTCAGTTGATGGAGATATCGACTCGACTGCGATCGTGCGGCAGATCGAAGGACTTCGGGCAGAGGCGAGCAACAACTGACAACTTAGAACTAAAAACTAACAACCTTAGAACCCCGGCAGGCCCAGTCCGCCGAGCATGTCACCGGCGCTGGACTGTGCGGCCTCGTCGGCTTTGCGGCCGGCCTCATTGATGGCAGCGATGATCAGGTCTTCGAGCATGGTGATATCACCCGCGGCGGCGGAAGCCGCGGCGGGTGCGATGGTGAGCTTGAGCAGCTCCTTGCGGCCGTTCATGCGCGCGGTCACGGCGCCGCCGCCGGAGGAGGCCTCGACGACGGTGTTGGCCATCTGTTCTTCCATGCTTTCGCGCATGGCGTTGGCCTGGGAGAGCATCTCGTTCATTTTGCTGAGGTCCATGGGGTCCTAGTTGTTAGTTGGGCGGGAGCGTGTGTTCGGAATTAAGAACTGAGAACCAACAACTGCTTTCAGTTCTTGCCTCGCAGGTCGATGACATTGGAGATTTCGGCGGAAAAGAGGCGTTTGGCCTCCTGGACGAGGGGGTGTTTTTCGGCGAGTTCGGCGGCGGAGCCGGTGGCGGCCGGACGGGACTTCTTGGTTGTGCCATTACCGTTTGCAGCGGGTGTGCCAGGCAGCAGTTTCACCTGCAAATGCGCGGCACCCCGATCGCGGAGCGTGGCTTGCAGGATGCGGTCGGCTTCGGCGTTGAGCATCACCGGCAGCATGGTTTTGGAGACGGTGGTTTGGATCTCCAGCGTTGTGCCATTCAGTATCCAGGTGGCTTCTTCGAGCTGTTCAGCAGCGGAGGTCTGACCCTTGGCGCCGCCAAGAGCGGCGATTGCGGCGGCTTGCAGCGAGGCAACTTCAAGGGTGGAGTGTTCCACGGATGCGGATGGCTCAGCTACGGCGAGGACGCTCGCACCGGATGCGACAGGGAACTTCGGCATTTCAGGTGGCGTCAGGTCTGGTAATGAGCCAGAGATCGAGGGAAGGGTAGGGGTCTTGGTGAGTTGCGAGGGTTGAGGTGTTGAGGGCTGAGGGGATGGCTTTGGAATATGGATTGAGGATTGCGGTGATGCCTGGCTGCGCTGGGAATGAGTGGTGGCCTGGAGAGTCGCCGGCGCGGGCTGGGATTTTGGTGCGGGAGAAGCGCCTAGCTGGCTCAGCAATTCTTCGATTGGCACAAGGCGCTGCATGTGTACGAGCTTGAGCAGGCCGAGTTCAAGGTGGAGGCGCTGTTCCTGCCGGTAGCCTAGGTCGTCGAAGGTGCGGAGGAGGATGGCGAGAAAGCGGGACAGCTCTTCTTCGGAGAAGTTGGCGGCGGCGCGGGCGGCGCGTCGGCGTTCTTCGACTGAGATCTGCAGCAGTTCGGCTGCGACGCCCGTCGCGTCGGCCTCGGTATCCAGGCCCGTGATCTTCGCAACCACGCAGTTGCGCAGAAAACGCACGAACTGCCGGGCGATTTGCTGGGCGCCGTTGCCGGCGTCGAGCAGACCGCCGAGCGTTTGGAGGACGGCGGCGGAGTCGTTGCGGTGGACGGCGGCGAGGATCTCCTCGAAGAGGACGTTGGAGACCGCGCCCATCAGCTCGCGAACTTCGAGAAGCGAAACATGCGGCTGGCCATGGGCGGTTTGCGGCGCCGAGGCGATGGCCTGGTCCATGATGGAGAGCGCGTCGCGCATGGAGCCGTCGCCGGCCTCTGCGAGCAGGCCGAGCGTGGCGTCGTCGACCTGGATGGCCTCGTCGGTGGAGATTTTGCGCAGCTGGCCGACGATGGCGTCGAGCTTGACGGCGTGAAAGCTGAAGTGCTGGCAGCGCGAGCGAATGGTCTGCGGGATGTCCTCGGGCTGGGTGGTGGCCATCATGAAGACGATGTGCTCGGGCGGCTCTTCGAGGGTTTTGAGCAGGGCGTTGAAGGCGGCGTCGGTGATCTGGTGCGCCTCGTCGAGGAGGATGATCTTGAAGCGATCGCGGGCGGGGCGGTAGCGGGCCGCGTCGCGCAGCTCGCGGATCTCGTCGATGCCGCGGTTGGTGGCGGCGTCGATCTCCAGCATGTCCACGGAGTTGCCGGCGCGGATCTCCGTGCAGGAGTTGCAGACTAGGCAGGGCTCGGGTGTGGGGCGGAGTTCGCTGCCGATGGCGTTCTGACAATTCAGGGCGCTGGCGAGGATGCGGGCGATGGTGGTTTTGCCGATGCCGCGGTGCCCGCTGAAGATGTAGCCATGCGCGATGCGGTCCTGAGCGAGCGCATTGAGCAGCGTGCGGGTGACGTGGTCCTGGCCGACGACATCGGCGAAGCGCAGCGGGCGGTACTTGCGGGCTAGGACTTGATAGGCCATCGTGGCAGGTTTGATTTTACTTCGCGGCGTGATTCGTTCGTGTTTCTCCGCTGAAGCTCGCTCGCAACCAGTACAGATTTGTAGTAACATTATCGTAATGAGTACGCACTTCGAGTGGGATCCGGAGAAGGCGGCCAGCAATTTGCACAAGCATGGAGTCAGCTTCGAGGTCGCGTTGCGGGCCTTTGCCGATCCGCTAGCTAGGTCCGAGCAGGACCGAATAAAGGATGGCGAAAGACGGTGGCAGACTCTCGGCACGGTCGAGGGAAGGCTTTTGCTTCTGGTCGCTCACACGATCCGGGAAGCAGATGAAGGTGGCTTGCCGACAGAGATCATTCGGATCATCTCAGCCCGAGAGGCTGATCGAAGGGAGAGGCGACGCTATGAGCAAGAAAATGGTTAGCCAGACTGTGAATTTAGCGAGCTTACCGCCCTTGTCTGAGAAGCAGGTGGCGGAACTGGCGGCGTTGGAGCGGCGGCCGGAGAGCGAGATTGACTTCAGCGACATTCCTCCGCTTTCCGAAGGGTTCTGGAAGAACGCCGAGCGGGGCCGATTCAATAAGCCCACTAAGCCCACTAAGCCCACTAAGACCTCGACCACGGTGCGCATCGACTCCGATGTGCTTGCCTGGCTGCGAGCGCAGGGGAAGGGCTATCAGTCGCGGATGAATGCGATTCTGCGGCGGGAGATGCTGGAGTCTTTGAAGGATTATGCGAGTCGTTAGATTCAGAGACGTGGAATGCTAACATGGACGATCTTACGGCTTCGCATTACGTCAACCCAATGTGGGGACTCGCGAGACGAAGAACCTGGTAAAGTTTTGATGCATAGCGGACCCATTCATGACGATGAGACTGTCATGAATGGGGCACCCGGCACCGGTTACTGTGGAACGCTGACCGCCTCTCGGATCCTGGCAAGATGGTTTTGCTTTGCTTTGGTGGGTTGTCAGGCCTTGATCCGCTGATTCATCTTGGCGGCGAGGAGCTCTCGCACCTGGTGCTGTTCATACGCCGACAGCGCCGACTTGGGGAGGATACGCATGAGATAGCCGCTACGGAGAACGAAGACGTGCTTACCCTCTCGCCAACTTTGTATCCCTGACCATTCCGCTACGCCGGAGCCAACGCCAGGAACGTCGGAATGATACCCGACCTCATCCAGCAAGACCCGCGCGTCTGTCAGGTTTATCTTCTCTTTCTCGTATCGTTTCGCAAAGCCTCGCCGCACCAGTGGACCTATCGAGAGAACGACCACTGCCATGACGAACAGCGGCAAGGTGTAGATAGGAAGCGAAGCGAGCTCGAGCGGCCTTTGCGAGGTGAGAATTGATACGACGGCGATGACAAAGAACAGCCCAGCAAGGGGCCAGCGCCACTTGCGTGACAAGCGCAACTCGTCTTGTAAGAAGAGGCTCTGTGCCTCGATGTACTCAGTTTTCGTGACGGTAAAGATGATCTCCATCAAGCCAGACCCTCCTGCCTCTTAGCTGGCTTGATTTTCAGTTTCGCTCTGCGGGCTAACTCGGCTTCGGAATACATGGTGCCCCGGCAGTTTTCCGCGCCGCAGTGGCAGGGAGCTTCGTCTTCCAGGTCGGAGTCATAGAGGTGGTAGTCGTAGACGAGTTCTTCGCCGGGGGCGATGTCGCGGAGGGCGCGGATGAAGATGCGCTCGTCCTCTTCTTCGGTCTCGCAGTTGGCGGCGCAGGAGTGATTGATGAACATGGCGGTGGAAAAGCCGTCGATGACGAAGTCTTCTTCGCCGAAGCCAAAGAGATAGGTGACGGGGCGGCCGCCGTAGCGCTCGTCGGCGACGGTTTTGGGTATGCGCGGGCCGTCGTACTCGGCGATCATCTGGCCTTTGGCGATCGGATCGAGCGCGATGCAGCCGGCGGCGTGGATGTCCGAGGAGCGGACGACCAGGCGCGGCGGAGTGCGGGTGGATTTGCGCTTTGCGGCGGCGGGTCGGGTCGCGTTCTTGGGCGCTGGGCGCGGCATGGGCGCGAGTATAGCAGTGTGGTGGGAGTTCGAGGCGGAAGTGTGGTGAGTGTGATGGTTGGAACAGCAGGTTCCCTTCGGGAATGACAGAAAGAAACGCAACGGCAAAGGCGTTTGCTTGTGGCCCCGTTTGCCGTCTAATGGTGTGCATGGGTGCTTTGGAGCGAGGTCTTCGGATAGTAGTTGTCGCGGGCGGGGTTGCGCTGCTGGGCGTGTCCGTGGGTTCCGCCCAGTCGCCGCCGCCAGCGTCGCCGCCGGCAGCACAGGGTGCGTGCGGGCTGGTAAAAGATCCGTACGGCAACCTGACCGTGGATCCGAAGTGTGCGGATCCGGTGGGGCCGGCCGCTCCGGGCGATGTGTGCGGCTTGGTGAAGGATGCAAATGGGAATCTGACGCGGGATCCGCGTTGTCCGGCGGCGGTGAGTCAGCCGACGCCCACGCCGGACGGCGTGGCCCCGGCGGCCACGCGGTTCCCGTTTCCGGGTCAGGACAGTACGCCTGCCGTGACGCCAGACGCGCCCGCCGACGCGCCGGGGCAGGGTGGACAGGGACAGCAGGGCCAAGTACCGGCAGCATCACCCGATGCGTCGGCGAGCAAGCGATTCCCTTTTCCGGGCCAGACGGACACGAACGCGCCCGCCGCTCAGCCCCCTGCGCCGGTGCCGGGGCAGCCGCCGTTAAACGATACGGGAAGCTCTGGGGAGTCGAGCAGCTCGTCTTCGAGTTCCAGTAGTTCTGGTTCCTCTTCTTCATCTTCGAGCAGCAGTGGTACAGACACGCCGGACGATCCGGACCCGCCTGCGCCGAAGCGGACGCGGCGCAAACTGCCGCCCGTGCCGCGGCAAAGTCCGTCGGAGCGCGAGGAAGAGGATGTAAAGGTGGCCGGATTCTACCAGAACGACGGCAATTTCAAGGGTGCGTATGACCGGGCGGCGGATGCGGTCTCCCTGGACCAGGACGATGCGGCCGCGCATCTGGCGCTGGCGGAGTCAGCCCGCAAGTTGGGCAAGCTGGATGAGGCGATGAAGGAGTACAAGCAGTGCCTCGCGCTGGACCCCGTGCCGAAGCAGCGCAAGGTCGCGGAGAAGGCACTGGGGGAGATGACCGGCGGCGGTGGGTGAGCAGAGGGCGAACAGCAGATTGCCTGCGGGAATGACAACGAGAAAAGCTGGGCCAGACAAAAAAGGCAGATTCCCTGCGGGCATGACAACGAGAAAAGCAAGGCTGCTGAGAAGTTCCGGCGCGGAGTTAATTCGGTTTGAGCTAAAGGGATCCGTTGTATGGCCGTTTGAGGAAGGCTGGCGGGCCGGCCGGTAGAGGCCGTTGGGGCGCGGTCTTCTTCGCGGCTGATTTTGTGGTTTGCGCGTTTGCACCCCCTGGCCTTTCGCCTGCTCCTGCGCCCGCTTTGGCGCTAATGGCTCCGGTGCGCTTGCCGCGGCCGCGGCCGGGTGCGGGGGCTTCGGGCTCGGGGTCGAGCTGCTCTTCTATGTGCAGGTATTTGCGGAGGTAGCGGAGGGGTTCCTCGGCGAGCGCCATCTGTTTCAGGTGGTATCGCCAGGCATCGGGGCGGGCGGAGCGGCGAATGAAGGGCTTGCGCTGAATCGTGCGCTGCGAGCCGTCGGGCATGCGGCTGGGGAAACTCTGCGCGGGTACTTCGAAGGTGATATCGGCGCCGGGCTTCCAGAAGGTGGAGGCAAACTCATGGCTGAAGAGCAGGGCATAGTAGCGCCGCTGCGAGTCGAGCAGCGTGACCGCGGCGTCGGCGCTGATCCAAGGGAGGCCGAGACGGGCGGTATACCAGCGGCGGAGCTCGAAGCCATTCGAGCGGGCGCGGGCGACGACGAGTTGCAGGATTTCGAGACGCGTCATGGCGGGCGGACGGCGGTACTGGATACGAAGCGGGGCTGGAGCTTCGCGCTCAAAGGCCCAGGCGGCTAGGGGTGGTGGATCCGAACTTCTTTTGTATGTTTCAAGCGGAGCGTCATTGCTGACACATAGAAGAAGCAGGGCCTTCCCCTTCGGCTTCGCTCAGGGTCAGGATGACAAAACTTCATTGAGAACTTCAGACTCGGTACATTAGGGCTCGTAGTTGGTTTCGCGGCGGATGCGGTCGCGCAGGCCGGCGGAGGCATGGAACGGGGGCGTTCCGGTTGGATGGGCGAGGGTGTTCTGTTCATGGCGCTGCCGCCAGAGTCGCATCAGCACGATGACGGCGCCGATGCCAAGCGCGAGTACGGCGAAGGGAACGACCCAGGCGACGATGTCAAAACCACCGCGAATGGGCGCGGCCAACACGATGGGGCCGTACTTGGCGGCAAACCAGTTGAGTACGCCGCCGTTGGGCAGGCCGGTGGCGACCTGGGCGTGCAGGTCGGCGATCATGCCCGGGGAGGTTGGGCAGCCCATGTGGTTGCATTCGAGCAGGATCTCGCCGCAGCCGCAGGTGCACATCAGCTGATGGCCGAGCTTGTCGAAGCGCGTGGACGGGTCGCCCGCGCCAAGCATGGTGAATGCGACGAAGCAGAGGAGGAGAACCTGCGCAAAGCGTTTCGAAAGAGGGATGAGGCGTGAGGTGAGGAGCAGCGAGGAGGCCTGGGTGAGTTTGTTGAATTTCGAGTCGCGAGTGGAAGAGTTTTGTGTGGAGCTGGTGGCTGGGCTAGGCATGGCCGGCCTCGGTTCTGGCCCGTGCCACGGCCACTGCGGGGCGCTCCACTGCGCTGCGGTCCTGTCGAGAGTGCACAAGAGATGAGGCTTCGATGCGGCGTGTAGAGGAGGTAAGCGATGGAGCGAGTGCGACTGCGGTGCCGAAGATGACGATGCCCACGCCGATCCAGATCCAGTTGACGAGCGGGTTCAAGAAGACCTTGATGGTGGGCTTGTCGGTCTGCTGATTGCGGCCTTCGAAGACGACGTACAGATCGCGGGCGAGGGTGGAATGGATGGCCACGACGGTGGAGGCCTGCGCGTGATCGGTCTCCGGGAAGTAGACGCGGCGTTCAGGTGACAACCGCGTGACCAGCTTTGAGCCGTGATAGAGGTCCAGCAGGGCGTAGTCGGTGTCGTAGTTGGCGTTGGAGTCCTGAGTGTAGCTCTGGCAGACGATCTTCCAGGAGCCGATGGAAAGGGAATCGCCGAAACCCATCTCCATTTCGCGGGATTGATTAAAGGCTGAGCCCGCCAGGCCGATAAAGAGGACAACGATGCCGAAGTGGATGATGTAGCCGCCGTAGCGGCGGGTGTTGCGGCGGGTGAGGAGGATGGCGGAGCTGAGGAGGTTGCGGTGTGTCTGGGTGCGGACGACGTTGGCGCCACGCAGGAACTCGGCGGCAATGGCGACGATGACGCCGGCGGAGAGGGACAGGCAGACGAGCGCGTAGATGGAGGAGGTGGGGTCGTCCTCGGCCCAGGGATGAAGGCCGGTGGCCATGAGGACGCCGGCGGTGAGCAGGATAGCGCTGCACGGCATGATGAAGTTGCGGCGCAGGGCGCGCAGCGAGGTGGAACGCCAGGCGAGCAGCGGGCCTACGCCGGTAAGGAAGATGAGTCCGAGGCCAATGGGCACCATGACACGGTTGTAGAAGGGCGGCCCCATGGTGACCTTGGAGCCCTGGACGTACTCGGAGAGCACGGGGAAGAGCGTACCCCAAAGCACGGTGAAGCAGGAGGCGAGCAGGATCAAGTTGTTGAACAGGAAGCTGGACTCGCGGGAGACCAGCGATTCGAGGCGGTTTTCGGATTTGAGGTGATCCTTCTGCCGGAAGAACGTGAACAGGCAGATCGCAAAGACGATCAGGAGAAAGGAGGTGAACCAATTGCCGATGGAGCTCTGCGCGAAGGCGTGGACGGAGCTGACCAGGCCGGAGCGCGTGAGCAGCGTGCCCAGGATCGTGAGCATGAAGGTGGCGAAGATGAGCCACACGTTCCAGACCTTCATCATGCCGCGTTTTTCCTGCATCATCACGGAGTGCAGAAAGGCGGTTCCGGCGAGCCAGGGCATGAGCGAGGCGTTCTCAACGGGGTCCCATCCCCAGTAGCCGCCCCAGCCGAGCACGGCATAGGCCCAGTGCATGCCCAGCATGATGCCGACGGTAAGAAAGAGCCAGGTGACCATGGTCCAGCGGCGGGTGATATGAATCCACTTTTCGCCGGGATAGCGCATCATCAGGGCTCCCAGCGCGAAGGCGAAGGGAACGGAGAAGCCCACGTAGCCGAGGTAGAGCATCGGCGGATGGATCGCCATCTCGGGGTACTGCAGCAGAGGATTCAGCCCGAAGCCGTCCGCCGGAGGGACGCCCGCGACGATCGCGAACGGAGGCGCGGCAAAGACGAGCAGCAGCAGAAAGAAGATCTGAATGCCTGCCAGGATGGTGGAAGCGTAGGCCGAAAGGGTGACATCGACCTTGTGGCGCAGGCGAAGCACGAAGCCATAGCCTGAGAGCAGCCACGCCCAGAGCAGCAGCGAGCCCTCCTGCCCGGACCAGAGCGAGGAGAACTTGTACGTCGGGTGCAGCGCGCGGTTGGTGTGGTGCAGGATGTAGTCGACGGAGAAGTCGTTGGTGAAGGCGGCCCAGATGAGCGCGAAGGCGGCGCAGGAGATGACGACGAAGCTGGCCAAGCCCGCGCGGCGGGAGGTTTCACGCAGGCGTTCCGGCGCAACGGCCAGAGCGCGGCCATGCGAGATGGCCCAAAGCGCAAGACCGCCGGAGAACAGCGTGTACACGCTGAGGGCCAGCGCCAGCAGGAGCGCGAAGCTGCCGAAAGAGGGCATGGGATGGGACATGCGCGGAAGACGTCCTTTGCCTTCCATTCTCGCAGGTTTTGTTCCGGGTTGGATGGGCGATAGGTGCCCAAGCCCGGTTACCGGATTTCTTCAAAGCCGGCTATTCGGCGGGCGCCGCAGCGGTCTTCTCCGCTACCAGGCGATGAACACTGGCGAGCAGGTGCTCCGGCAGCAGAGGCTTGAGCCGGAAGTGCACGCCGAGTTGCGCATACTCCTCTTCGGCCTCGGCCATGCCGCTGATGACGAGTACGGGAACGTCGGGATCGAAGCTGCGAACGGCGCGCACAAAATCGGCGCCGTTCATGCCCGGCATGATGTGATCCGTGATGATGAGATCGATGGGAGCGGGAAACTCGCCGTTCCGGTATTGTTCCAGGGCGCGCTCGGGGTTCAGAACAGCAATGACAAAAAAGCCGGCCCGCTTCAGAATGGTCTGTCGTGTCGCGGCCTGCACCGCATTGTCATCAATTAAAAGAATTGTTGCTTGCATGCCGTCGATCGGGTCCTGGTGAAAGAGCGCTGGGACAAAAATTGGGTGGGTAGTTGTCGAGTGCATGTGATGCCGAGCGTAGGGGAAACGCTGCCTGCATAGGAAGTAGTAAGACGTGTTCCTAAGCAGGCTGTCTGTTTCTTATGGAGGCCGAAGGAGAGGCTGCCCCTCGCTTGAACCTGTGGCTTCCACAGACCGCGGCTGGGCCGCAGGCTGCGATAATTGCCGCTATGAAGCGGCGTGTGATTCGCCATTACGAGTTTCTGCGCAAGATCGGCTCGGGCGGCAGCGGCGTTGTGTTTCTGGCCAACGATACGCTGCTGCAGAGGCCGGTGGTGTTGAAGCTGTTGAAGCGCGGCTCGCAGACCCCGGAGCAGATGCGCGCGACGCAACTTCGCGAGGCGCGGCTGGCCTCGGCGATCGACCATCCCAATGTTTGCGCGATCTATGAGGTGGGCGAGGAAGAGGACGAGGCGTATATCGTCATGCAGTACATCCCCGGCAAGAGCCTGGATAAGGTGATCGCCGAGGGGCCCGCGAGCCTGCAGCTGGTGCTGTCAAGCGGCATGCAGATCGCCGACGGTCTGCAGGCGGCGCACAACCTGGGAATCTTTCATCGCGATCTGAAGCCGGCCAACGTGATGCTGACCGATGGCGGCCTGATCAAGATTCTGGACTTCGGTCTGGCACGGCAGCTGGCGCGGGAGCAGGGCGAGTTCGATCCGTCGAGCCCCGGGCAGGCGATCTCGCCGGCGCTGCCGGATGCAACCTACACGGCGCGCGGGGGCACGATTGCCTACATGGCCCCGGAGCAGTTTGTCACCGGACAAAGCAGTGTGCGCAGCGACATCTTCGCGCTGGGTGTGCTGCTGTATGAGTTCGTGACGGGGCGGCATCCGTTTCACAAGCCGGACGCGCAGGAGCTGCAGAGCGTTCGCGCGATCCAATTTGCCGAGCCGCCGGCGTTGCGCGAGATCGTTCCCGAGGTGCCGGTTGAGTTGGAGAGCGTGATCCTGCGCTGCCTGGAGAAGCAGCCGTCCGAGCGGTATGCGTCGGCTGCCGATGTGCGCGAGGGGCTGAAGACGATTCTGAAGTCGCTGCGCTTGGATGTTGCCGTGATGCCCGGCGAGAGCGCGACGTTTATGGCGGCGCAGCAGCGATTGGATCTGCATTCGCCGGAGGAAGAGAAGCGCACGGCGGGCTTCCTTTCGATGCTTGCCGAACGGTTTCGCGATGCGGGCCCCAGTGAGGCGGAGCGGCGAACGACCATTGTTGTGTTGCCGTTCATGAACCTGGGCCAAACGGATGCGACCCCGTTCTATGGCTCGGCACTGGCCGATGCGCTGGGGGCGCGGCTGGCGAAGGTGCCGTCGCTGGTGGTGCGGCCCTCGAGTTCTCTGATGAATGTAGGCGCCAAGCAGCTGGATCCGTTGAGCCTGGGGCGCAAGCTGCTGGTGGACTTTGTGCTGGCAGGGAGTTTTCTGCGCTCTGAAAGCGGCTTCGATCTTAATTGGCAGCTGCTGGATGTAAAGGGCGAGAGTGTGCGCACGGGAGGCTCGATCAGCGTGGCCAGCTTCGATCTGATCTCGGTTCAGACGGAGGTCTGCGACGAGGTGTTCGCGGAGCTGCGGGGGGCCGGCGCGCTGCAGGGAAAACCCATCGAGGGCAGCCGCCCGGCAAAGCTGGGGGATGCGGCATCGGAAGACTATCTGCGGGCCCGTGCGTTGCTTTCCTCGTTCATGACGCGCACCGGCAGCCGCGATGAGCTGGATCGTGCGCTGCGCCTGTTTGAGGGCGTGACGGCGCGTGATCCGGGCTATGCGCCGGGGTGGTCGGGGCTGGGCATCACGCACCTGCAGTACGCACGGCATGGGCTGGGCGGACAGATGCATGTGCTGGAGGCGCGGCGCGCGTTTGACAAGGCGCTGGAGCGTGATGCGGCCTCGGTCGAGGCGAATTTGTACCGCGTGTACATGCTGCTCTCGCGTGGTGAAAAGGAGAGCGCGCGGCATGGGATTGAGCATCTGCTGCAGGACGCCGGCAACGACTGGAATGTGCATCTGGTGGCGGCGCTGACGCTGCGGCTGGATGGGCTGTATGCCGATGCGCTCACGCAGTTCAATATCTCGCTGCGCTTGAATCCGTCCAATGCGGCGATGATTTACAACCACCGCGCGCGGGTGTACCAGTATCAGAACCAGCTGGAGATTGCGGGCGACGAGATTGAAAAGGGGCTGACGCTGGAGCCGCGTCAACCGCTGCTGCGCATCTCCAGCGGCTATCAGCAGATGCGGCTGGGGCAGCTTTCAAAGGCCATCGACACGCTGGAAGGCGTGATCCGCGACGATGCTACGCTGCGCATTGTTTTTCCGACGATTGCGATGTGCTACGTGCAGCTTGGGGATCGCAAACGCGCGGCTGATTTCATCCTGGAAGATGTGCTGGCCGCGGCGGAGGCGGATAGCGAGATGGCGTATCGATTGGCGACGTATTTTGCCGTCGAAGGCGATGCGAGTGAGGCGCTGCACTGGCTGCGGCGTGCAATCTATCTCGGCAATGAAAACTATCCGTGGTTCAGCATCAATCCCGCGTGGCGCGGCATGGCGGAGAACCAGGATTTTCAGCGGGCGCTGGAGGACCTGAAAAAAAGCTACAGGCGCAACCAGAAGAACTGGAAGCGCCTGTTGGCACAGGTTGTTAGTTGAACGTTGTCAGTTGTCAGTTGATCAGTTGTTCGAGCGGTTTTCCGGTAGGTGTCGTTCCACCGCCGGCAGAACTGCACTGCGCAGACGATGAAGTTGTCTGCGCCGGTCGAGAGAAAAGAGCTACAGCCCTGCGAGAACAGCGCTAGTGTAGTGTCCCAGAAACACGGCACAGACGTCGTTACCTGAAGGGTGTAGCCGACCGGAGCGAAAGCAGGTCCTTCGACTCCGTTTGGCGCAAAAGCCCGCCAAACTCCGCTCAGGATGACAACTCAATTTATGTAACGAACTCGCGGACACCAATAGCAACTGATAACTATCAACGGACAACTGTCTTATTTCAGCTGCAGCGGCTCATCGAGGCTGAAGTAGATTGTGGTGTCTGTGGGCAGCTTCTCTTGCTGATCCTGCTTAAGCCAGACCACGGTGCCGATGCCGGCACCGATGCCAGCGCCGACTACTGCCCCGACCCCGCCGCCGACCACCGCGCCCGTGACGGCCGCCGCTCCGGTGGCGATGCCGAGCGCAGCGGCGGTTTCCTTGGGATGCCCCTTGAGCTGGACGGCGCCTTCATCGGTGACGCGGCTGTCGCTGTAGTCGTCGATGCCGGAGACCGTGGCGCGCAGTGGATAGACCGTGCCGTCGGGCAGGGTAACGCTCTGCGGCTGCAGCCGAATGGAAGCGGGGCCGCCGATGCGCCTGCCGCCGTGCACGGCGGTGACGCGGCCGTGCACGACCGAGCCGGCGGGCAGCAGGACCTCGCCGGAATGGCCGGCATCGGCGAGCAGATCGGCGGAAAAGGCTGTGCCCACGACGGCCGTTTCCGTGGAGAGTGACTCTTTGAGGCGCGCCTTCAGAACGGTGCCGCTATTGAGCTCGTGCGGCACGGAGGGCGCCGCGAGCACGATGCCGTCGTCGTTATCGGCCAGCTCTCCGCGCCCGGGCTGGGTGCTGGCGGTTTGAGCGGGAGGGTGGCTTGCGGTTTCGGGTTGGCGCACGATGAGCGCGGGCGTGGGCTCCGCTGTGAATGTCGCGGGATACTTGATTTGGGGCACGGTGACGGTCGCGGGATAACTCTGCTCGCTTACCGCGGGTGTACCGGTCTGCGTGGGGGCAGTGCTATTGCCGGCAGCGGCGCTGTGCGAAGGCTTGACATAGTGGTCCGATTGCTGCGGCGTGTCGACGTCGTTGAGCTGGTCAGGGTGCGCGACCCCGGTGGCTTGACCGGGAGCGGAGACCGTCAGCAAGGGCAGCGCGAGGAACGGAAGCACCGGCTGCAAGATCCTGAACTTCTTGAACTCCATAGGTACACTTTCTCCCGAAGGCGCAAAGACGCCGTGTAGTGCAGGATAGGCCCTGGAGATGAGGAAAGTCTAAGCGGCCCGTACGTTGAACCAGAAGGGGCAATGCTGTTTTTGGTTCGGGGGGTGTGTGTGGCAAAGGCAACAGCAGGTTCCCTGCGGGAATGACAAGCAAAAATAAAAGCAAGAACGGCGGGCTCAGCGTGTGGCGGCGGCGATTACTTTTTCGTAGAACGCCTCGTAATGCGGGATGATGCGCGAGGCGCAGAACTGCTTTTGCGCGATGGCGCGTGCGGCTTTGGCCATGGTTTCCAGTCGTGGTGCATCGGCCAGCAGCGTGGTGGCGGCTTCCGCCATGGACTCTACGTCGCCGACGGAAAATAAAAGGCCGTTGACGCCGTCGTCGATGAGCTCGGGCACGCCGCCTACACGTGTGGCGATAGCAGGGACGCAGCAGGCCATGGCTTCGAGCGCGGCCAGGCCGAAGCTTTCCATTTCGCTGGGCATGAGCATGAGGTCGGCGAGGGGAAGCAGCTCGTTGACACCCTCCTGCTTGCCGGCGAAGTGGCAGCGGTCGAGCACGCCGTGGTGCTTGGCGAGGTATTCGGCGGCGGAGCGGTCGGGGCCGTCACCGATCATGAGCAGGCGTGCGGGAATCTGTTTGGCTACGCGGGCGAAGACCTCGACCACATCGAGCACCCGCTTTACTGGGCGAAAGTTGGAGAGGTGCACGAGGAGGCGTTCGTTAGGATTTGCGAACTGCGGGCGTTGTTTGGCAACGAGCTCGGGGCGGCGTTCATACACATCGCAGTTGACGAAGTTGCGAATGACCTCGATCTCGCGCTGAATGCTGAAGGCCTCATAGGTGCGCTCGCGCAGGTGCGCGGAGATGGCCGTGACCCCGTCGGAGCGCTCGATGCCGTAACGCGTGATCGGCAGATAGGAGCGGTCGAGGCCGACGAGGGTGATGTCGGTGCCGTGCAGCGTGGTGATGAAGGGCAGCTTGATGCCGCGCGCGGCTAGCATGTCATGCGCGAGCAGGGCGCTGACGCTGTGCGGAATGGCGTAATGCACATGCAGCAGATCGAGCGAGTAGATCTCGGCGACCTCGGCCATGCGGGTGGCGAGCGCGAGGTCATAGGGCGGGTACTCGAAGAGCGGATAGTTCGAGACCGGCACCTCGTGATAGAAGATGGAGCCCTCCCGCCCGGTGAGCCGGAAGGGCTGCGAATACGTGATGAAGTGCACCTGGTGACCCCGCGCGGCGAGCTCGATGCCGAGCTCGGTGGCGACAACGCCGGAACCGCCGTAGGTGGGATAGCAGGTGATGCCGATCTTCATGGGCGGACTCGTTTCTTCACGTCTCGTTTAAGGAACCTCTGATTAAGTTCAATCACGGGAGGGGCACAGCTTTAGCCGTGCCGTAAGTGTTTTGTTTGCAATGCGGCTTTGGCGGCCGCGGTACGCCTTCGCTTGTTCGTGGGCCTGATTAAGACCTTCTCTAAAGCTCGGAGCGGGTGTTTGCCAACGCTGACCGGACAAGCGGTTTCACCTCTGGGTCTCCGGCTCCGCCCACGAGCTCTGCGTAGTTGATGAGTTGCAGCGGCTGCGGTTGCGGCTGTTTGTCTTCGCCGGGCCGCGGCGCGCGCAGGACGGTGAGCAGCGCTTTGCGCTCGATCTCGCGCGAGTCGCGCAGCCGGGTCTGAATGGATTCAAGGTCGCGATCGCTGTAGCCGGGATGGCAGACGAGCTCCCATGTGCCGCGCGGCACCGCGGCAATGATCTGCCGCAGCGTGTCGCGGTTCAGGTGGCCGGTGGCGGAGATCCCGATCGTTCCGCCGGTGGTGTGCACGGCCCGGCTGCGCAATTGCGGCAGGGCGAGGAAGCGGCGATGGAAGAGCCGGGTGGCGGCGACCGCCATCCAGCGCCGTGTGCGCGTCTGCCCCAGGCGCAGGCTCCAGGGCTCTTCAAATGGATTGCGCACGGCGCGCACACCCAGGTCCTCCGCGGCGGCGAGCAGCGGGCGCGCGATCCCCGGCAATACGTGTGTGTGTTTGTGGGTGTCGAGATGGGTGACGCGGATACCGGCTCGCTGCAGCACCTGAATCTGCGCGGTGATCTCGGCTCGCAGTTGGTGGGGATCGATTTTGCCGGTGAGGGCGGCGCGCAGAAAATCGTTCAGCGTAGGGCGGAAGCTACGGCCGTCTTCGCCGAGCAGCGTGGGAATGCTCTTAGCGGGTGAGACGGGAGTGCCGTCGGTGAGGACGATGTGGCAGCCCACACCGAGTGCCGGGTTCCGATGGGCCAGCTCCACCGCGTGCTGAAACGCGGGACCTGTGGCCATCAGGGTGGCGGAGGTGAGCACGCCGGCGGCATGCAACTCGGCGATGGCGAGGTTGATGCCGCGAGTGAGGCCGAAGTCATCGGCGTTGACGATCAGCCTGGGGAGCATGGCGTTACAAGCACCAGGGAACGGAAGCGGTGTGCGCGACCGCGGTTCCCCATGCAGTGTAACGGGCCGGCACGGAGCCGGTGTGGGAGGGGGATGCTGTGGAAGGGGATTAGGTAGTGTCTGACGAATCAAGATCCTCGCACGAGGTGCATCGAAGCATATCTTGGAGGAGGGTGGAGGAGGGAGCATGGGGCTTCAGCCCCACGAAAAGTGAAACCAAAAGTACGGGCTTTAGCCCCAGGGTTCTCTCCATTGTCAGCGCAAAAACCCGGGGCTGAAGCCCCGCTCTTCTCCACACTCAATGTCCGGGCTGAAGCCCGGACCTCCCTCCGAAAAGCAAAAACTGACTCACACAGACACTACCGAGTGTGAACTAGTGTGAATCCGGATTCAGCGTTGATATTGCTCGTCGCTGACGTGCTCCATCCAATCCACGACCTTCCCGTCCAACCGTTCCTGAATGGCGATGTGCGTCATCGCCGTTGTCGGGGTAGCGCCGTGCCAGTGCTTTTCTCCCGGCGCGAACCAAACCACATCTCCGGGATGAATTTCGTCGATCACGCCGCCTTGTCGCTGAACCCAACCGCAGCCTGCGACGACGATCAATGTCTGTCCGAGAGGATGCGTATGCCAGGCAGTACGCGCTCCGGCCTCAAACGTGACGCTGGCGCCGGCAACAAGCGCTGGGTCAGGTGCCTGGAAAAGCGGGTCGATGCGGACAGTGCCGGTAAACCAGTCTGCCGGACCTTTGCCGGACGGCTGCGAGCCAACGCGTTTGATCTCCATCACTGGATTCTAAAGCCTGGACAAAGGCATGCAGGGCATGGCTCAAGTCGTGCCGGGAAAGGCCTAATTCGGAAATGCCTGCCGGATGCTCACGATGCGTTCGAGCTCGTCATTATTTTCAAGGACCTTGAGGCGGAGATCGGGGTCGATGCCGGGCTGCTTGAGCCACGTTTGCACGACGGCTTCGGCCTGGGGGCTACCCTGTCCGTTGAAGAAGGCGCCGAGCCAGGCACCGAGATAGAAGATCTTGCGGTCGCGTTTGATCTCAGGCAGCTGATCGAGCGCGCGGCGCAGATACGGCTCGGTCAGCGCGGATTCGTTCCAGCTGTTGAAGGGATGGAGGCTCTGGGTGAGCCAGTCTTCGGGCTTCGCGTTGGGATCCGTGGGCGGCAGCAGGTATTGCGCGAAGTATTGTTGCTTGGTGGCCGCATCGGGGGCGGCGGCCTGTGCGGCTCAGGCGTTCTTGGGGCCGTCGCCGGAGTGATCGCGTTGCAGCTCCGCTGTGAGCAGCGCTGGAGCCCCGGGATCGTTAAGGGAGATGAGGCGGCCGACAAGACCCCAGCGATCGAGGGGACGGAGATCGACGCCGGGAATGGTTGTTTTGCCGGCCAGAAGCCCCTTGAGGGTTGCGCGGGCGGCGGGTGTTTCGGCTACGGCGGTTAAGGTGCGGAAGCTCACGATGCGAATGCCGATCTGTGGCGCGGTGAGCATGCGTTGGGTTGCGATTTGTTCGAGCTGCGGAACGTACGCGGAGCGGCCGTGCCCGGTCATGTACATCTGCAGCGCCGTGGTGGCGTGTGCGCCTTGAATGCGGGCGAGGGTTTCGTCCTGTTCATGTGGAAGATTCGTGAGAACGAGTTCGACGTAACCGCGTGGCGGCGATTTTGCGACGTGGACATTATCCCAAAGCGCGCCCCAGAGCATGGAACGGAGGAGAGGATCGGGAAAGTACCTTCGGCTCGACTGCGCCGCTTCGACCGGGATGACGCGTGTATCGGGTTTTGGGATCAGCAGCTTACGAACGTCCTGTTCGCTTCTGCTGTCCAGAAGAAAGCGGCCGTAAGCCTCGTCGCCTGCATTGGCGAAGACGAAGCCGGGGCAGGGCTTACCCACTGCGGCGCTGACGACGGTTTCAGCGGTGTTCCAATCGGCGCGAACGGTCTCCCCGGATGTGCCGAGCGCGATATCGTCCGAGATAGGCCAGACAAAGTCGTCGGGGAGCACATCGTGCTGGCTGAGTTTTAGTTCAGTTAACCGGCCTGCGGTGTTGCAGCTCCAGGAGACGTTGACCTCGGGCATGCCGCGGCGCAGCACCCAGGCATCGGCCCAGGTGCGGACGTCCTGCCCACTGGCGGTGTGGAAGGCGTTGATGAGGTCGGCCCACTGTGCGTTGCCGTAGGCGTGTTGCGCGAGGTAGAGCCGCAGGCCGTTGCGAAAGTTGTCGGCCCCGAGGCGGAACTCGAGTTGCTTCAGGATCGCCGGAGCTTTTTGATAGACGATGGCACCGTAGGCGCTCTTGGCGTCCTTGAGGTTGGGAATGTTCTGAAAGATGGGCGTGGTGCCGGGGGTCTCGTCGATGCCGTAGGCGAGCGGCTTGATGTCCTCGTAGAAGTGCTTCCATGCCTCTGATTTTGGATCGAGCGAATCGAGGCAGCGATAGGCCATGTACTGCGCGAAGCCCTCTTTGAGCCAGAGGTCGTCGAACCAGCGCATGGTCACGAGATCACCGAACCACTGGTGTGTGAGCTCATGCAGAGTGAGGATGTTGCGGCGGAAGCGGTCGCTCTCTGTAGGGGCGGAGCGGAAAAGCACGCCGTCCTCGTTGAGGAAGGTCGCGCCGGCGTGCTCCATGCCGCCGAAGGGGAAGCCGGGGATGAGCACGAGATCGTACTTGGGGAAGGGGTACGGCTGCTGGAAGTAGCCGGCGAGCCATGCCATGCCGCGTGCGGTGATGCTTTGCAGCTGTGGAATCTCGGGCTCGGCGCGCTTCAGCTGTGATTTGCGAACGTAGACGTCAGGTTCGCCTGGCGTGTGGTGCACGTTGACCCACGGGCCGGCGGCAAAGGCGAAGAGATAGGTGGAGATGGGCCTGGTTTCGGGGAAGCTGGTCTGGCTGATCGCACCGGCGGCTTCGATGCGGGTGAAAGCCGTGTTGCCGATGACTGTCCAGTCCGTTGGCGCAGTGGTTTTCAGTGTGAAACGGGCCTTCAGATCGGGCTGGTCGAAGCATGGGAAGGCCATGCTGGCGTCCATGGGGACAAAGAGCGAATAGAGGTATTCGTTGCCGTCGTTTTTGTCGGTGTAGCGGGTGATCGCGGCGCCGGCGGCCGCGATGCGCGAGGTGAAGGTGAGCTCGACGGCATTGTCACCGCTGTGCAGTCGTGCCGCAGGCAGCGTGAGATGGCCGTTGGTGAGCGTGGGTGTGATCTGCTTGCCGTTGACGGATGCAGAGTTGAGTGTGCCTTCACGATAGTCGAGCGGCAGGTCTGTACCCGTGCCCGTTGCATTGAGATTGAAGTGCACGGTTTCGCTGCCGGGCATGGTGCCGGCGTGGGGCGCTAGGGTTAGATGAAGATCGTAGTGAATGTCCGAGAGGCGTGCGGCGCGACTCTGTGCAAGCTCGCGGGAGATGCCGACGCCTGGTGGGGTCTGGGCCCGCAATATTCCCGCTGTACAGAGGAGTGTGATGACGGCGAGGCAGCGCCCTGGCAGCAGTTTGCGGACGGTTTGTGCTGGCTTCAATTCACTCTCCTCGTTCGTGCGTGCTTGAGACGGATCGCTGGAAGGGCGGTCTTGGGGTTGTGAGAACAGCAGGTTCCCTTCGGGAATGACAACCAGAAAGGCAAAGGCAACGCAGATTTCCTTCGGAAATGACAGACGAAGAGACAAGTTACTTGAGTTCGCCCATCAGCGTTTGTACGGCCTTTTGCAGTTGTATGTCTTCGCCGGTCTCGGTTTCGCCGAGGGGGCGAAGCTGCTCCACATCGACGGGGCGCGGGTGCATCTCCATGTCCTGCCCGCGGGTGTCCTTGATGCGGTCGCCGGGTACGCGTACGGAGGAGCCGTCGATGAGCCGCTGCGCGCCGGTGAAGATGATCCAGCCGGCGGTGGGTGTGCCGACCACCTTGCCCAGTCCCAGCGTGCGATAACCCTCGGTAAAGTCCTCGCCATCGGACAGCGTGCTCTCGTTGGTGACGAGCACCGTGGGCAGACCTAACGCACGTTGTCCCAAGGAC
Source organism: Granulicella sp. (assembly GCA_965276885.1). Classification (GTDB taxonomy): domain Bacteria; phylum Acidobacteriota; class Terriglobia; order Terriglobales; family Acidobacteriaceae; genus Granulicella. The sequence goes on from OZ255702.1 coordinate 2,898,050, forward strand.
TGCCGGCTTGGTTCCGTGGCGCCATCGCGGGGCGTCATCAGCAGGTAGTTTTTACGTGCAAAGACATCGATGACGCGGCCATTGACGTAGCCGCCGTTGTTGTTGCGCACATCGACGAGGACGCCCTTTTTCGCCTGGTTCAGCACATCGAGATCGAGGTAGAGCTGCGCGAGATCGGCGTCGCCCATCGCGGCGATGTGCACATAGCCGAGTTTGCCGCCGGAGATCTTGTCGACGTAGGCGCGGCGGCTTTCGACCCAGGCGCGGTAGAGCAGGCCAGACTCGACCTGCAGCGTGACGGGCCGGACGATGACGTCGCGTTTCTTGCTTTCATCGTTCGCGGGAGCTATCGAGAGCACGACGCGGCGCGTGGCCGCATCGATGAGCAGCTGATCGAGGTTGGTTGTTGCGGTGATGGCCTGCCCATTGACGGCGAGAAGACGATCGCCGACGTGCACCGAGCCTTCGAGCGCCACGGGGCCGAGCGGAACGATCTCGCGGATGATCAGCGCGCCATTGGCTTCAAAGGGTTCGCGCTCAAAGCGCAGGCCGAGGCGTCCGGTTCGCACAGCGGGCATGGATATTTTGCTGATGCCGGAGTGCGAGCTGTCGAGCTCCCCGATGAGCAGGTTGATGTCGCGGCGCAGTTCGCCGCCGCTGCGCGCGCCTTCGATGTACGGCGTCCATTCGGTCTTGAGCGCGGGCCAGTCCGCACCGTTGAAGTCGCCGCGGAAGAAACGGTGATCGAGCGTGGACCAGGCCTCATCGAAGACCACCATCTTTTCCTTCTCGAAGTCGACATCCATGGAAGCGGTGAGGGGAAGTGTCTTGGGAGTGCGGGCTTCAAGTGAGATGGAGCGCACACCGGAGGCATCACCGCCGCCCCCGTTGCCGCGGCCGGAACCGCCCTCGACATAGAAGAGCGTCTTCGAATCGGGGGAGAAGGCGAGGTCGTTCTTGCCGCCGTGAGTGTAGGTTATTTGGCGTGGCGCAGGTGGTTCCGTGGCGAGCTCGTCGAGCGGATAGGTGTAGATATTTTCCACGCCGGCGACCTCGGTGAGGAAGGCCAGTGTCTTGCCGTCGGGGCTGATCACCGGATAGTTGACGCCGAGGCCGATGGGCAGCAGCGTGAGCCGGTCGCGGATGCCTTCAAAGACGATCTTGGTGGGCTCGACGGGCTTCTTGGCCGCAGCTGTGTGTGCGCTGCCGGCCGCAGGTCTGCCGTCCTGCTTCTCAGGTTGTGGAGCTGGTTGTTGATCCCAGTCGTCGCTGGTGGGGGTGGAGGAACTGGCGTCTCCGGTGGGGGTGCGCTCTTCATTGGGCGTGGTGTGGTTGCGCTCGCCGGGGTCGGCGGGGCTGTCGGGCGCGCCGGGCGTGGTCTGTTTGCGGAACAGATCGCGGAACTGGTCTTCGCGGAACTGGGGCACGTGCGGAACCAGATCCACGCGCGCCAGCTGCGGCGTCTCCGCGCGCTGCGAGGTGTCGAAGAGGATGTATTTGCCGTCCGGTGACCAGGCGATGTGGGAGGCGTTCTCGCCGTTGGCGAGGAAGGTGAGCTCACGGCTGCCTGCGGAGCCGTCCGAAGGCACCGCCCAGAGGTCGGTGAAGCCGTTGGTACCGGTAGGCACATAGACCAGCCAATGCGAATCCGGCGACCACGTGAGTGCATCATCGTCGATCTCCCCGGTCGCGACGATCTTGTCGGTCATGGTCGCGAGCGTGACGACGTGCAGCTGCTTGCGGTTGCGGAGAAAGGCGAGTTGTTTGCCGTCGGGCGAGTAGGTGGGAACGAGATCGATGTCCGAGGCGGGATGGGGGCCGTGCGCGATGGGCCGCTCGCTGTTGGTGACGAAGCTGTAGGCGTAGAGCTGCGAGCCGCCATCGCGTTCGGAGCGATACACCACTTCATTGGAGTCGGCGTTCCAGCGGGGCTGCGCTTCGGCGGCGGCGGTGTGGGTGAGGCGCTGCGCGTCGCCGCCGTCCTTGGAGCCGGCGGCGAAGATCTCGCCGTGCGCGGCGACGGCGATCTTTTTACCATCGGGGGAGAGCGACAGATCACGCCACCCGCTCACAGCCTCGTGCACCACGCCGGGGCCGGAGGGCAGGCCGCGCAGGGTGATATGCACCTCTTCGGCCTTGCCGGTGTGGGCGTCGGCACGCCAGATGCCGAAGCTGCGCTCGAACACGACGGTCTTGCCGTCATAGGAAATCGTGGGCCACAGCAGACGGCCCTTGGTGAAGTGCGTGAGCTGTTTTTCACTGCTATTGGCTACGTCGGCTTCCCAGAGATTTTCGTGGCCGGGGCCGCCGTCCCCGCCTTTATCGCTCATGAAGAGCAGCTGCTTGCCGTCAGACGACCACATGGGCCAAGCGTGTTTTGCGTCGGCGGAGAGGAGCTTGCGATAGCCGCCGTCTTCAGGACCAGGCGCATGGATGGGCTTCAGCCAGATCTCGGTTTCATCGATGTGCGCATGGCCATTGCGCCACCACTGGGAGCTGGAGATGCCTTTGGCGACGAGGGCAATTTCTTTGCCATTCGGCGAGGGTGCGGACTCGAACTCGTTCAGGTAACGCTCGTGCGAGACCTCGAGCGGTGTGCCGCCGGTGGAGTGCACGCGCAGGATGTCGCCCTGGCCGGCTACATCGGTGGCGGAGGAGGTGAAATAGAGCCACTCGCCATCACGCGACCAGGCGTCGAGGTTGGAGGCGGAGTCGGAGAAGGTGATGCGCTGCAGCTGGCCGGTGGCGAAGGTGAGCACGTAGATGTCGCCGCCGCCGGTGCGTGTGGAGATGAAGGCGAGGCGCTCCCCATCGGGAGAGTAGAGCGGGCGCGACTCTTCGGCGGGATCGGAGATGAGCAGATGCGCTTCGCCGCCGGCTGTGGGGACGGTCCAGATGTCCGAGCCGGAGACGAAGGCGATCTCCTTGCCATCGGGCGAGAGCGCCGGCTGCGACAGGGAAGGGCGCGGCGCAGGTGTTTGTGCGATTGCAGCCGTGGCAGAGATCAATGAAAACGGCAGAAGGGACAGCACGACAGCAACGGCGGGCGAAACGCGCAAAGGCACCTCGGGCAAGGCTGGGGATGTGGTGTTACAGATGAGTGTACCGGGTGTGAAGACGCCGCGAGCCGCGGTGATGCCTCCGCGGGCGTCGGCAGCTGTCCGGCGGGACGGCTTTGGCTGCCGGACTCCGGGGGAGCGGGGTTGGTGGGCAGTGAGGGACTCGAACCCCCGACATCCTGCTTGTAAGGCAGGCGCTCTAACCAGCTGAGCTAACCGCCCCACCGCGTCACAAGAACGATTGTACGGGATCAGCCATCATCCACAAGAGGGAGGCGCCTTAGCTTCGCTGCCGTGGACCCATTACACACGTCATCAAATAACGGAACCTTCGTGACGTGGCGTTCCCGGTGCTCATCAGGCAGTCTGGCATTCCGGGAGTGTGAGAGATGATCGTCGAGGCAGTGTTACTGATTGGGAGCGGGGTAGCGGTTTCTGCAGGCATGGCTCTGCTGTTGGACTCATTTGCAGCATTCTTTCTGCACCTGCAGGAACCGGTCAGCGCAATCGTTCAGGGCGAAGAGCAACGGGAAGGACTATAAAGTACGAGCAGCGCGGCTTTGCGGCTTGCGGCTTTGATGATGCGGAAGTTCCCGCTGCAAGGCAGCATGCTCATCAGGTAGACGGGGAGGCTAAGGCAGACGAGCGGCTTCGGAACGGAGGCTTGCCACTCACGGCGGCCTCTGCGCCTGGCGATACGGTGGGAGGCGAGGGGGAGGGTGCAGGCGTTCCTGTCGAGGATATTCGCGCGGGGAGACGCACTGGCTGGGGATAGTAAACTGTTCCTAGCCTGACGGTGTCCACCAATGTGGATGAACCGAACTTTTCAACTCGGGCAAGTGCCAGCCGGAAGCCGAAGCAGATTGGCTTCAGGACTTGGAGGCATCACAAATCGCATCCAAGCCTGCTTACATGGCCACGCTTGGGCCATGCTTTGGGCCATGAAGGAGACATGACTACAGCCCCGGAACATCCGCTTCGAAAAATCTTAGAGAACCGCATCGCTATCATCGACGGAGCCATGGGCACGACCATCCGCACCTACGGCATGACGGAGGCGGACATTCGCGGAGATCGCTTCAAGGATTCGAAGAAGGATTTGCTGAACAATGGCGACATCTTCTCGCTGACGCAGCCGGGGATGATCGGAGACATCCATCGCCGTTTCCTGGAGGCTGGAGCGGACATCATCGAGACGAATACCTTCGGCGCGACCAGCATCTCGCAGAGCGAATTTTTCGTGGACGATCCGCGCGAGCATGGCGACCGGAAAGATCCGGAGTTTTATCAGAAGATCATCGACGACCCTTCGCTGAACCATCTTGCCTGGGAGATCAATGAGCAGTCGGCGCGGCAGTGCAGGGAATGGGCGGATCGTATTGGAGAGGCAACGGGTCGGCAGCGGTTTGTGGCGGGAGCGATCGGGCCACTGACGGTGTCGCTTTCGAACTCGCCCGACGCCGATGATCCGGGTTTTCGCGTGGTCACGTTTGATCAGGTCAAGACCGCCTACATCGAGCAGGTGCGCGCATTGATTGCCGGCGGCTCCGATCTTTTGCTGGTGGAGACGATCTTCGATTCGCTCAATGCCAAGGCGGCCCTGGTGGCCATACGCGAGGTGTTCGATGCGGATGGCCTGAGCGCGAAAGGCCAGGAACTGCCGGTGATGATCTCGGCGGCGGTGGGACGGGGCGGCGAAACGATGATCTCCGCACAAACCATTGAGGCGTTCTGGAACGCGGTGAAGCACGTCAAGCCGTTGTCGGTTGGGCTTAACTGCTCTCTTGGGCCCGATCTGATGTATCCGTTTCTGGCGGAACTATCGCAGAAGGCGGACGTGGCGATCTCCTGCTATCCGAACGCAGGATTGCCGAATCCTTTGTCGCCCACGGGCTTCGATCTGGAGCCGTCTGACATGGCCCGCTATCTGGGCGAGTTTGCCGGCGGGGGGATGATCAACATTGCCGGCGGCTGCTGCGGGAATACGCCAGAGCATATTGCGGCCATTGCGAAGGCGCTTGAGGGCCGGGAGCCGAGAGACTTGGCGACTTGAGCGTGGCTGGCGAACCAAAGCAAAGGCAAAAGCTGAACGCAGAGGTCGCGAAGGAAAACCGCCAAGAACGCAGAGAGAATGCGGGATCCCCTGCGGCAAGGACTGCAAGACAGCAACAGCAAGGGTAAAGGCAAGGGCAACAGCAACAGCAACAGCAGATTCCCTGCGGGAATGACAAACAGAAACGCAACAGCAGGTTCCCTTCGGGAATGACAGAAAGAAAAGCAAAGGCCGAAGCAGCTACGCAGGACGGTTTCGTCGCGACGACGAAGCCGCTGCGCCTTTCTGGATCGCAGCCGTTCACGCAGCAGCCCGGCGTGTACATCATGCTCGGCGAGCGGACCAATGTGGCCGGATCGCCGAAGTTCGCCAAGCTCATCAAGGAGGGCAAGTACGAGGAAGCGGTGAGCGTCGCCCGGCAGCAGGTGGAGAACGGCGCCAATGTGATCGACATCTGCATGGACGAGGGCATGATCGACGGCGTGGCCGCGATGACTCGCTACCTGCAGCTGCTGGCGAGCGAGCCCGAGGTCGCCAAGGTTCCCTTCATGGTGGACTCCTCGAAGTGGGAGGTCATCGAGGCGGGACTGAAGTGCCTGCAGGGCAAAGGCATCGTCAATTCGATTTCGTTGAAAGAAGGCGAAGAGAAGTTTCGCCAGAACGCCGCTACGGTGCTGAAATATGGCGCGGCGGCTGTAGTGATGGCCTTCGATGAACAAGGACAGGCCGCGACCTTTGAAGACAAGATCCGCATCTGCGAGCGCGCGTATCGGATACTCGTTGACGAGGTTGGATTCCCGCCGGAAGACATCATCTTTGACCCAAACATTCTCACCGTGGCCACCGGCATGGAGGAGCACAACAACTACGCGGTGGACTTCATTAACGCCACGCGTTGGATCAAGGCCAACCTGCCCCATGCCAAGGTCAGCGGCGGCGTTTCGAATATTTCGTTCAGCTTTCGCGGCAACAACAAGGTGCGCGAGGCGATGCACTCTGCGTTTCTTTACCACGCAATCGCCGCCGGCATGGATATGGGCATCGTTAATGCGGGGATGCTGGAGGTGTACGAGGAGATTGAGCCTGAGCTGAAGGTGCTGGTCGAGGATGTATTGCTCAACCGCCGTCCTGATGCGACGGAGCGCCTTGTCGAACATGGCGAAGCGCTGAAAGCCGTAAGTTCAGGTGCGGTCATCAATGAAAAAAAAGCAGAAGAATGGCGCAACGGCACGGTCGAGGAGCGTCTTTCGCATGCGCTGGTCAAAGGCATCGATGCGTACATTGACACCGATACCGAGGAGGCCCGCGCCAAGCTGGGCCGTCCTCTGCTGGTGATCGAAGGCCCGCTGATGGCCGGGATGAGCGTCGTCGGCGACCTGTTCGGCGCGGGCAAGATGTTCTTGCCGCAGGTGGTGAAATCGGCCCGGGTGATGAAAAAGGCCGTGGCCTACCTGACCCCGTACATGGAGGCAGAAAAGGCAGCCGCGGCCGCGGCGGGTGAAGAGGTGAGGACGCAGGGAAAGATCGTGCTCGCGACAGTCAAAGGCGATGTGCACGACATCGGCAAAAATATCGTCGGCGTCGTGCTGGCTTGCAATAACTATGAGGTCATCGACATGGGCGTCATGGTGCCGGCGGAGAGAATTCTTGAGCGCGCCAGGGCGGAGAAGGCAGACATCATCGGACTCAGCGGCCTGATCACGCCGTCGCTCGATGAGATGGTGCATGTAGCCCGCGAGATGGAGCGTCAGGGCTTCAAGGTGCCGCTGCTGGTGGGCGGGGCGACCACGAGCCGGGCACACACGGCGATCAAGATCGCGCCGCACTATAGCGAACCGGTGGTGCACGTGCTCGATGCCAGCCGCGCCGTCCCCGTAACGACCAGCTTGTTGAGTGAAGACGGCAAGGCAGCCTTTGTGGAGCAGCATCGCGCCGAGTATGAGGCGCTGCGCAAGGCCCACACCTCGCCGCGCCAGAAGGGTGTGCCGATTGAGACCGCGCGTGGGCGGCGAACGCCCATCGAGTGGCGCGCCGAAGACATACCGCGGCCGGAGTTCACCGGGGTGCGCGTGCTGAAGAACTTTCCTCTAGCGACATTGCGCGAATACATCGACTGGTCGCCGTTCTTTCATACCTGGGGATTGCGCGGCCTTTATCCGCGCATCCTGGACGACCCGGCGCAGGGCGCCGAAGCACAGAAGATCTTCGCTGACGGCAACGCTCTGCTGGATCGCATCGTCCAGCAGCAACTGCTCACCGCGCATGGCGTGTACGGGTTATTTCCCGCCAATGCCAGCGGTGACGATGTTGAGCTCTATACGGATTGCACGCGCTCTGCTGTCCGCGAGCAGTTCCACTTTCTTCGCCAGCAGGCCAACAGGGAAGGCAAGGAGCCGTGCCGGTCGCTGGCAGACTTTATCGCGCCAAAGGACACCGGGTTATCCGATCACATCGGCAGCTTCGCCGTGACCACCGGGATCGGCCTGAAAGAACTGGGCGACCGATTCAGGGCCGAGCATGACGATTACAGCGCCATTATGGCGGAGGCCATTGCCGATCGCCTGGCCGAAGCCTTCGCGGAATGCCTGCATAAGCTCGTGCGGGATGAGTGGGGCTACGGCCGCGCGGAAGGTTTGAGTCCCGCGGAGCTCATCCAGGAGAAATACCGGGGCATTCGGCCAGCACCGGGGTATCCGGCGTGCCCGGATCATACCGAAAAAGGGACGATCTGGCGGCTGCTCCATGTGCAGGAGAACACCGGCATGATCATCACGGAATCCTATGCCATGTGGCCCGGCTCAAGCGTGAGCGGGATTTACTTCGCTCATCCGCAGGCTCGTTTTTTCAGCCTCGGGAAGATTGATCGCGATCAGGTCGCCGACTACCAGAAGCGCAAAGGGTGGAGCCTCGTAGATGTAGAGCGGTGGCTGGGTCCTAACCTCAACTACGATCCTGAGGCCTGAGAGGTCTGCAGTGTGCCCGTATCCTTACGCTCAAAGATGCCGCCTATGTACTCGTGAAACGGCAGTTCGAAGGTGAAGACCGAGCCCCGGCCCACCTGGCTGGTAACGGAAAGATGGCCGCCGTGCGCCTCGACGATCGACCGGCTGATAGCGAGACCCATGCCTGTGCCGCCCGCATTCTGCTCCCCGGATCTACCGCGGTAGAAGCGCTCGAAGATGAGCGTCTGCTCCGCCGGATCGATGCCCATGCCACGGTCGGCGACGCTGATGGCGACCCACGGGCCGCGGCGTTCCGCGCCGAGGGTGATCGGTGTTCCGGAGGCTGAATACCTTGCGGCGTTTTCCAACAAATTGCAGAGGACTTTCTGCAAGAACGCAGCGTCGCCATTGACCTGGAGATCGTCCGCAACGCGTACCGTCACTGCATGGCTTTCTTCGACGGCGAAGCAGGTTTCGCGAGCCTCTTGAACGATGTCAATCACCTTCACCGGTCCGAAATGCATTTGTACCTGCTGTGCATCGAGCTGCGCCATCTCGACAGCCTCGGAGACGAGCTTGTTCAGGCGGTCGCTTTCTTCGTCGATGATGGTCAGCAGTTCGTGGCTGTCTTCGCGCGATACAGCGCTTGTGAGCAGCGTAGTGGCAGCGCCTTTGATCGACGTGAGCGGCGTGCGCAACTCATGGGTGACGGAATCGATCATCAACGTGCGCAGACGTTCGCTCTCCTTGGAGGCCTCGCCGCGGGCGACGCTCTCGAGCGCCTGAGCCCGATCAATGGAGAGGGAGATGAGACCGCCGATGGCCTCTGCCGTCTCCGTCGAAAGCAGGGCGCCGCGAAGAATCAGCAGGCCCTTGGGACGCATGCCGGTGCGCAGCGGAATCTGCATCTCGCCGGCTTCAACTTTGGTGTTGCAAAGCGACATGGCGAGTTGGTGCAGGTGCGGAAGTTCGATCTCGGTGACGCCGCCGCGGCCGGCCTGATAGAGCCGGTCGCCTTCCAGCATATACAGCATGGCGGAGCGTGCGCCGGTGACGCTGGCAACCCCCGCGGGCGCGGAACTCAGCAGGGTGGCCACGCTTTCTGATTGCAGCAGTTCACGGCTAAGACGGAACAAAACTTCGAGCTCACGCTGGCGCATGCGGGCTGCGCTGGCCTGGTTGCGGGCGCGTTGGGAGAGGCGGCTGGCGATGATGGACGTGGCCAGAAAGGCAAAGAGTGTCAGCCAGTTTTGCGGGTCGGCGATGGTGAAGGTGCCGACCGGCGGAAGAAAGAAGAAGTTGTAACAGGCTGTGGCTACAACCGAGATGACGACGGCGTAGCGCAGACTCCATTCCGCAGCAATGACCAGGATCAGGAGCAGCAAGGTCAGAGCCACAGTTGTAGAGTTGACGTGAAGCCAAACCCGATAAACAAGTACAATTCCGGCCAGAGCGACAAAGGCCAGCGTCCATCGGGTGGTTGTAATGACGCGGCGTGAGTGCATGTGGGAGATTGTACGGCGTGGCAGAGATCAAGAAGTCCCCTGAAGACTGGCTTGCAAGCAGCGAGACCGAGAAGGCGCGCGGGCGCTTCAAGGTATTTTTGGGCTATGCGCCGGGTGTGGGCAAGACCTTCAGCATGCTGAGCGAAGGCATCCGGCGCCGCAGCCGGGATGAGGATGTCGTTATCGGGATCGTGGAGACACATGGCCGGGGCGGCACGGCAGAGCTGGCCGCGAAGCTCGAACAGGTGTCGCGACGCGAGATCGATTACAAGGGAACGCTGTTCAGCGAGATGAATGTCGATGCGATCCTGGCGCGTATGCCGCAGGTGGCGCTGGTCGATGAGCTTGCGCACACCAACATTGAGGGCAGCCGCTTCCCGAAGCGCTATGAAGATGTGCTGCTGCTGCTGGACAAAAAGATTGATGTGCTGAGCACGATCAACATTCAGCATGTGGAAAGTCTGGCGCCGCGCGTACAGGCGTTGACGGGCATCGGCGTGCGGGAGCAGGTGCCGGATTGGGTGCTGGATCGCGCGGATGAGATTGTGATCAGCGATCTAACCCCGGAGGCCCTGGTCACGCGCATGAGGCGGGGTGATATCTATCCGATGGAGCGCGTGGAACGCTCGCTGGCAAACTTTTTCCGGCGCGGCAATCTGATTGCGCTGCGAGAGATGGCGCTGCAGCGGGTGACCCGTGCCGTGGACCGGAACCTGGATGATTATGTGCGTCGCAAGAAGCTGGGCGCGCACTGGACGGTCGCGGAAAAGATTGCGGTGTGCATCAGCAGCAACCTGCAGGCGCGTGATCTGATTGCGCGCGGAGCCCGTCTGGCAGAGGCTTTGAATGCTGAGCTGTACGTGCTGCATGTGGAGAGCGGCCGCGACGAACAGCCGGAACGCAAACGCATTCTGGAATCGAGCCTGCAGTTCGCAACAAATCTAGGGGCGAGCATCGTACCGCTAAAGGGAAGCGACACGGCTCGCGCAACAGCGGCCTATATTCGCGAAAGCCGCATCACACAGGCAATCGTGGGCCGGTCGGCGGTGCATGGGCTGCGCAGCTACTTGTACTACCTGGCCATTCAGAAGTTCATGTCGGAGGCGCCGCATGTGGATCTGCACATCGTGACGCAGGAGGACTGTTGAAGCGCATTTTGATCGTAGATGATGAGCGCCAGATACTTCGTATGCTGCGCATGGCTTTGCAAAGCAGCGGCTATGAGGTCGCGTCCGCGTTTAACGGGATAGAAGCTTTGGAACACATGAAGGAGCAGCCGCCAGATCTCATCATCACCGACCTGGCAATGCCGGAGATGAACGGTGTGGAGCTGACGCAGGCGGTACGGCGGCAGGGCGACACGCCGGTGATCGTGCTCAGCGTGCGCGACAGCGAAGCGATGAAGGTGCGGGCGCTGGATGAGGGTGCGGATGACTATGTCACCAAGCCGTTCAACATGCCGGAGCTGCTGGCTCGTGTGCGCGCGCAGCTGCGGCGATTGCCCACCAGTGCGCCGGCAACCCGCCTGGAAGACGGCGATTTCATCATGGATACCGAGCTGCACTCCGTGATGTTGCGAGGCAAGAAGCTGCACCTGACGCCGAAAGAGTTCGATCTGCTGCTGTATTTCATGCGCAACCCGCATCGCGTGCTTACGCACAAGGTGCTGCTGCGCGCGGTGTGGGGGCTTGCGGGTGAAGATCAGCCGGAGTATCTGCGTGTGTTGATTGCGCAGCTGCGGCGCAAGCTGGAGGCGGAAGGAACGCCGCGGTACGTCTACAGCGAGCCTTGGGTGGGCTATCGCTTCGAGCCGGCCGGGACGGCGGAAGAGGAGCTTCCACTTACAACTTTTTAACAGGTTCACAACGGACTTCCTATGGCCTGAAGCCTTCAACTATGGGAGAGGTTTGAACATGTTTCGCAAGGTTGTATGCAGTGCGCTTTCTTGTTTGATCGTTCCCTTGACGACCTTTGGTGGTGTGTTGATCTTCGGTGGCGGGCTCGCCATGGCTCAGGATGGCGCTGATGCGCCTGCTTCGGCTACGGTCGTCGCGGCCCCCATCCCGGAAGCTCCCGTTGCAGCTCCGGCCGTTGTGGCGGCGCTGCAGCCGCAGGAGCAAAGCCACACCACTACAGACAATCCGGCCCAAACGCCTCCCCCGGCCCCCACCTCCGTCTCGCTGACGCCGCCTCCGGGAACAGGCTTTTTTGGCCGCTGGGGCCGCGCTTACCTCGCCGATTGGACCGGCAACTCTCCGGGCACGCAGGTTCCCCAGGAAAAGCGCCGCGGCACGCCGCCGCCTATCTCTTCCCCGCCCTTTCCGGCCTCCGACTGGCCGATCGGCGGAACGCCTGTGATTGGCGCTCCCGATACGCAGACCTATCCGCTGATGCAGGCGATCGACGGCAACGAGGGCGCCAATAAGATCTTCGGTTGGATTGAGGTTGGGGCGAATGGCTCCACGAATAACAAGACGAACGCGCAGAAGGGCATTCCCGCCAATGCTCCCGCGGCTTACGATGTGTATTCCAACCAAATCCAACTTGATCAGGCGGCGCTTTACTTTCAAAAGCTGGAAAATACCGCGCAAACCAGCCACGTGGATTGGGGCTATCAGCTGACCCTGCTCTATGGTGTCGACTATCGCTTCACCACGGCGCATGGGATCCTTAGCCAGCAGCTGCTGGTGAAGAATGCGGAGTACGGCTTCGATCCGGTGATGTTTTACATCGACACCTACTTCCCGCATGTGGCGCAGGGCATGGTGCTGCGCATCGGGCGGTATATCTCACTGCCGGACATCGAGGCGCAACTGGCGCCCAATAACTACACCTATTCGCACTCCATCCTGTACACGTATGACTGCTACACGCAGACCGGCGCGAACGCGACCGTAAAGGTCAATAATCATTGGACCGTGCAGGGCGGCATCTCGGCCGGCTGCGATACGGCGCCATGGACCACGGATGCCAAACTGACGGGCAATGTATGTGTGATTTATACCTGGGCCAACGGCGGCGATGCGCTGAATACCTGCGACAACAGCATCAACGACAGTAAGTATGCGTATAACAATCTGACGGCCTACTACGAGACGTGGTATCACCGCATCAACGCCCACTGGCACACCGACACCGAGGGCTGGTATCAGTACATGAAGGACACGCCCAATATGTACTGGTATAACTCCGGCGGAGCTTACGCAAGGACCGCCGCAACACCGTATCCTGAGACCAATGGAGCAGGCGGAGCCCTGAACTTCGGGGCAGTCTGCCAGGATCCGCGCCTGCCCGCGGCGCAGCAATCCGCGCGCTGCTTTGCGCCGGAGTGGGCGATCACCAACTATGTAGAGCGCGATTTTCACAACAACAAAGCTTCGCTGAATATCCGCAACGAGTTCGTGGACGACATCAAGGGCCAGCGTACCGGCACACCGGCTAAGTATGAGGAGCATATGGTGGGCTTGGATCTTTGGACCGGATCCACGATCACGTTTCGCCCCGAGATCAGCTACATGAAGTGCTACAGCACTTATAAAACGCCGGACGGGCGTCCTGTCTCCTGCACCGATATCGCCGCAGGCTCCTCCATTACAAGCGATGAAGCCACATGGCGCAATGGACCCGCTGCAGCCCTTCCCACAGGTCTGGGCAAGACGCAGTATCTTACGTTCGCGGCTGATCTGATCTGGCACTTCTGAGGACGAGAACCGCTTGGGATCGGCGGCCGTGGATACAGCGGGCCTCTTGCAGCGGCTAGACCGCCTGGCGCAGAGACTACGTCCACGGCCGGCGCTCACGGGCGGCCGCAAATTCCTTTAACTCTCTCGATTCTTTACGGACTTTTTGCGGAGGTAAGAACCATGATGGATGTTGTTCTGGTGATCGCAACCTTGGCTGTCTTCGCTTTGGCTCACGCATACGTCACAGGCTGCGATCGCCTGAAGGGAGCTCGTCCGTGATTTTGAATGCGGTGCTGCTGGTGATTGCGGTGTTGTTGCTGGTGTATCTCGTGTACGCGTTGCTTCGTCCGGAGAAGTTCTGATGTCTTTGAATGGTTGGCTGCAGATTGCAGTGTTTATGGCGGCGGTGCTGCTGCTTGCAAAGCCCATGGGCAGCTATTTGACTCATGTGTTTGAACGGCACGGGACGTGGCTTGATCCTGTCCTCGTTCCTTGTGAGCGCTTGTTGTACCGCCTGACCGGCGTAAAGCCGAACGAGGAGATGCGCTGGACTGAATACACATTGGCCATGCTGGTGTTCAGCGCGGCGACGATGCTGTTGACCTATGCCATCGAGCGAATGCAGCACTGGCTGCCGCTGAATCCACAGCACCTGCCGAATGTGGCGCCGGACCTTGCGATCAATACCGCGATCTCGTTTACGACGAATACCAACTGGCAAGCGTATACGCCGGAAGCGACGATGAGTTATCTCACGCAGATGCTCGGCTTGGCGACGCATAATTTCTGGTCTGCCGCCCTGGGCATGTCGCTGGCGGTAGCGTTTGTGCGCGGCATCGCGCGACGCGAGATGAAGACGCTGGGCAACTTCTGGGTGGACCTCACTCGCGGAACGCTTTGGGTTCTGCTGCCGATCTCGGTTGTATTTGCCTTGGCGCTGGTATCGCAGGGCGTGGTGCAGAACTTCAAAGCCTATGACACGGCGCAGCTGGTGCAGGCGCAGAAGGTGACAGGCACGGATGGCAAGACGACGGCGGTGACAACCCAGACGATCGCGCAGGGGCCGGTGGCCTCGCAGGAGGCGATCAAGATGCTGGGGACTAATGGTGGCGGCTTTTTTAATGCCAACAGCGCGCATCCGTTTGAGAATCCAACTCCGCTCTCGAATTTTTTGCAGATGCTCTCGATCTTCCTGATCCCCGCGGGGCTGGCAATCATGCTGGGCCAGATGGTTGGCTCGCCGAAGCATGGATGGGCTGTGCTGGCCGCCATGGCGGTGCTTTGGTTCGCGGGCACAACGACCTGCTACTGGGCTGAGTCGCAAGGCAATCCGCTGATGCACAACGTCGATCAGCGAGTGTCGTTGACCCAGGCCGGCGGCAATATGGAGGGCAAGGAGGTTCGCTTCGGCATTGCGAACTCTGCGCTGTTTGCCACGGTAACGACGGATGCGAGCTGTGGTGCGGTGAATGGCATGCATGACAGCTTCACGCCGCTCGGGGGCATGGTGCCGATGGTGAACATCCTGCTTGGTGAGGTGGTGTTCGGCGGCGTGGGCGCGGGGCTCTATGGCATGCTGGTCTTCGTTGTGATGGCGGTGTTTATCGCGGGGCTGATGGTGGGGCGCACGCCGGAATATTTGGGCAAGAAGATCGAAGCCTATGACGTGCAGATGTCGATGCTGTACCTGCTGATCTTTCCGCTGATTATTCTCGGTTTTGCCGCGATGACGATCCTGATGCCGAACCTTGGGCTGAGCAGCCTGGCCAATCACGGACCGCACGGCTTGAGCGAAATACTATATGCGTACACCTCGGCGACAGGGAATAACGGATCCGCGTTCGCGGGCTTGAACGCCAACACGCACTGGTATAACTACTCACTGGCCATGGCGATGTTCTTCGGACGCTTCATGATGATTGTGCCGATGATGGCGATTGCGGGCAGTTTGGCGGGCAAAAAGATCGTGCCTGCATCGGCTGGAACATTTCCGGTCACGACGCCGCTGTTTACCGCCCTGCTGACGGGCGTGATTCTGATTGTGGGCGCGCTTACTTTTTTCCCGGCGCTCTCGCTTGGGCCTGTGCTGGAGCACCTGCTGCTGCGTGCTGGACACGCCTTCTAGGAAGGACAAGGAAACATGGCTAGCCAAGCAAAACGCAAATCGCTCTTCGACGCGAAGATCGTTCGCCGCGCCTCCGTGGATGCGCTCGCGAAGTTGAATCCGCGCCTCATGATGAAGAATCCGGTGATGTTCGTTGTAGAGATCGGCAGTGTGCTCACGTCCGCGCTGCTGATCCTGAACATCATCACGCACAAGGGTCATCTGCGCTTCAATCTGCAGATCACGCTGTGGCTCTGGTTTACTGTGCTGTTTGCAAATTTTGCAGAGGCGATGGCGGAGGGACGCGGCAAGGCCCAGGCGGACGCGCTGCGTCAGGCCAAGTCAGAGACGACGGCGTATCGCGTGGAGAAGGGCGCGTTGCAGGAGGTGCCCAGTTCGCAGCTACGTGTTGACGATGTGGTTCGCGTGACGGCCGGACAGATGATTCCTGGGGATGGCGAGGTCATCGAGGGCGTGGCCTCGGTCGATGAGTCGGCGATCACCGGCGAGTCCGCACCAGTGATTCGCGAAGCCGGCGGCGATCGCTCCGCGGTGACCGGGGGGACGCGTGTATTGTCAGATGCGATCACCGTGCGCATCACCTCAAACCCGGGTGAGACCTTCCTGGATCGCATGATTGCGCTGGTGGAGGGCGCGGAGCGGCAGAAGACGCCGAATGAGATAGCGCTGAATATTCTTCTTGCCGGCCTGACAATTATTTTTCTGCTGGCGGTAGTTTCGCTGCAACCGTTTGCGATGTACTCCGGCGCGCCGCAGACGGTTTTTGTGTTGATTTCACTGTTGGTGTGCCTGATTCCGACGACGATCGGAGGGCTGCTTTCAGCGATCGGTATCGCGGGCATGGACAGGCTGGTGCAGCACAATGTGCTGGCCACGTCGGGGCGTGCTGTGGAGGCGGCGGGTGATGTGAATACGCTGCTGCTGGACAAGACCGGCACGATCACCATCGGCAATCGTCAGGCTTCGGAGTTCGTTCCCGCGCCGGGTGTAAGTGAAGCGGATTTAGCGGATGCGGCGCAGCTTTCGTCGCTGTCGGACGAAACGCCGGAGGGCCGGTCCATTGTGGTGCTGGCGAAGGAGAAATATAACCTCCGCGGCCGCGAGCTTGGGCAGCTCAACGCGGAGTTCATACCGTTCTCCGCGACGACGCGCATGAGCGGCATCGAGGTGGATGGACGCAGCATTCGCAAGGGCGCCGTGGATGCGATTGCAAACTATCTGCAGGAGCATGGTTCACAGCTGCCTGCCGAGGTGCGCGACAGTGTGGAGGCGATTGCAAAAAGCGGGGGAACCCCACTGGTGGTGGCGGAGAACGGCCGCGCGCTGGGAGTGATTCACCTGAAGGATGTGGTAAAGGGTGGCATGCCGGAGCGCTTCGATCAGCTGCGTTCGATGGGCATCCGCACGGTGATGATCACGGGCGATAATCCGCTGACCGCCGCGGCGATTGCGCGTGAAGCCGGCGTGGATGACTTTCTCGCCGAAGCCAAACCCAAGGACAAGATGGATCTGATCAAGCGCGAGCAGGCGGAGGGCAAGCTCGTGGCGATGACCGGCGATGGCACGAACGATGCCCCGGCACTGGCGCAGGCGGATGTAGGCGTTGCCATGAACTCCGGCACGCAGGCCGCAAAGGAGGCCGGCAATATGGTGGATCTGGACTCCAATCCCACCAAGCTCATCGAAATTGTGGCCATTGGAAAACAGCTGCTCATGACCCGCGGTGCGCTGACTACATTTTCGATCTCGAACGATGTGGCGAAGTATTTTGCGATTATCCCGGCGATGTTTGCCGGTGTGTTTCCCGTGCTGAATGCGCTGAACGTCATGCATCTGCACAATGCGGAGTCGGCTGTATTGTCAGCGGTGATCTTTAATGCGCTGATCATTGTTGGCTTGATTCCCCTGGCGTTGCGCGGGGTGGGATACCGACCGATGCCGGCTGCCGCGTTGTTGCGTCGCAATCTGCTGGTGTATGGGCTGGGCGGCATCATCGTGCCATTTATCGGGATCAAGGTGATCGATGTAGTGGTCACGGCGCTGCACCTGGCATAGGGACGAACGGAGTTGGTTAGATGAAGAAGCACATGATTACCGCCTGCCTGTACACGATCATCACCGCCATCGTGCTGGGTGTGTTGTACCCACTGGTGATCACCGGCGTTGCGCATTTGGCCTTTCGCGATAAGGCAGACGGGCAGCTGCTGGTGCGCAATGGACGGATTGTTGGATCGCGCCTTATCGGCCAGCCGTTCACGGGAGAAGGCTATTTTCACAGCCGTCCGTCCGCAGCCGGCACCGGGTATGACGCCTCATCGTCGGCTGGATCGAACCTTGGCCCGACCAATAAATCACTGATCGAGCGTGTGGATACCATGGTGAAGACCGAGGACGCGGGTGTACCTGTGCCGATTGATTTGGTGACGGCCTCGGGCTCGGGGCTTGATCCGGACATCACGCCGGCAGCCGCTCTGTATCAGGCTCCCCGCGTTGCGCGTGAGCGCAGGATGACCGAAGACGCCGTGCGCACGCTGGTGATGCGGCATGTCACCCAGCGGCAGTTCGGTTTACTGGGCGAGCCGAGGGTGAACGTCCTGCAATTGAATCTGGCGCTGGCCGATGCTTCTCCGGCAAGGTGAAATAACGGCGTGCGGATCTGCCGTAGCGTTCGGGATCGAGATTGTTGTTCGCTAGCGGAGCCGATTCACACTCGAGATGACACCTCTTTGTGACGAACTGGAGGTCTTTCGGACGCTGAGCCTGTGCATCTTTCGCATTACACTGACAGCAGTTCAGGTTCTGTGGAGTGCCCGGATGCGTGTGCTGGTTGTAGAAGACGAGACGAGGCTGGCGGAGAACATCGCCACTGCCCTGCGCGAGGGCTCGGGGTATGCCGTCGATATCTCGGGGAACGGAAACGATGCGCTTCTGCTCTGCGAAACGAGCAGTTATGATCTGGTGCTGCTGGATCTGATGCTGCCAGGCCTGCGGGGACAGGACTTGCTTCGTAAGTTGCGCGCGGGAAGTGATGCGACGCCAGTGATGGTGTTGACGGCTGTCAACGGGGTGGGAAGCACGATCGATCTGCTCAACCTGGGCGCGGACGATTACATGACGAAGCCGTTTGATTTGGGCGAACTGATCGCGCGATCGAGAGCGCTGATCCGGCGCGGCAAGGGTGTCACGCAAAGCCTGCTTTCGATCGGCATGTTAAGCCTTGACGTTGTGGAGCAGACGGTTTCGTATGCGGGAAACATGATCGATCTTTCCCCGACGGAGTACCGCATTCTGGAGTACCTGATGCATCGCCCCCGGGCCGTGGTCTCCAAGCAGGAGCTGCTGGAGCACCTATATGACTTCACGTGGCAGCATCATTCCAACGTGATTGAGGCGCATGTTTCCAACCTGCGGCGCAAGCTGCGATCGGCGGATGATGAGGTGCTGGTGGAGGCGCTGCGTGGCCGCGGATACCGGTTGGTGGTCAGAAGCCTGGGTGCGCGGTGAAGGCCCATTCACTCAGGGTTCAGTCGCTGGTACGGCGGGCTGTGCTGCTGGTGCTGCTGGCGGAATTGTTTTGCGCAGCGGCCTTTGCCTGCGCCGCACTGCTGCATGAGTGGCGCACCCGGTTTCATGCATTCGACACGATCCTGCAGGGACGCTCCGACTCGCTGCTGGGGGCCATACAGGATGCGGAGGATCCCGAGGACAACGTCGCGATTGATCCCGCGGAGTTGAAGCTGCCGCAAGCCGATGTGTATGCCGTGTATAACCGCGGCGGACGGCTGCTGGGATCATCCAAACAGGCGCCGGCGGGTCTGATGAAGCGGGCCGCGGATGGTTTTCGGGATCGCCGGATGGAAGGGCATTCCTATCGTGTTTTTCAGCGTGAGGCGTTGCGGATTATCGATCGCGCGGAGCATGGCGGGGTGGGGCTGCGCCGGCCTGTGACGATCGTATACGCGGCCCCCATAGACCATATCCGGCATGAAATTTTCGAGGCGGCCAGCTTTTATGCCGCGGTTGGATTGGTGCTGCTGTGCTGCACGGCCGGAATGCTGATCTGGCTGCTGGGGAAGCTGCTGCAGCCGATCCAGGAGCTTGCCGCGGAGGCCAGCGGGGTGAACACCGCATCGCTGCATTTTCAGGC
The DNA here is from genome assembly GCA_965276885.1 of Granulicella sp. Lineage (GTDB taxonomy): Bacteria > Acidobacteriota > Terriglobia > Terriglobales > Acidobacteriaceae > Granulicella. The sequence goes on from OZ255702.1 coordinate 2,917,564, forward strand.
TCCGGCCGCGGCGCTGCGGGTGCGGGAGCTGCGGCCGTTGGCTGAGGCGCTTTCCGCCGCCATTGCCAGGCTGCGGCAATCGTTTGAGATGGAGCAGCAATTTATCGGGGATGCCGCGCATGAGTTGAAGACGGCCGTGGCGGTCGTGCGCTCCTCCATCCAGGTGCTGAGTATGCGCAAGCGCACGGAGGACGAATACAGGGACGGGCTGGCTCGCGTACTGACCGACAACGGCCGGGTCGAGGAGTTGCTTTCGCGCATGTTGACGCTGGCTCATCTCGAGCAGCGGCCCCAGGGAGCGGGGGCTCGCGAGGATCTGGGGCAGGCCGTGGAGCGCACGCTGGCGCGGGTGGGAAGTTATGCGGAGGCGCGCGAGGTGGTGCTGCAGCCGCACCTGGTGGCGGGTTTGCGCGCGCCGTTGTCGCCGGAGCATGCGGAGACGCTGGTCTCCAATCTGGTGATGAACGCCGTGCAGCACAGTCCACGCGGCTCGGTGGTCGCGATTGCCGTGGAGCCCGACGCGGGACGTTCCGGGGGCGTAATGCTGGCGGTGCGGGACCAGGGGATGGGCATCTCCGCGGAGGCTCTGCCGCACGTCTTCGATCGCTTCTTCCGTGAGGACAACTCGCGTTCGCGGGAAACGGGGGGTGCGGGCCTGGGGCTTGCCATCTGCAAGTCGATTGTGGAGGCTGTTGGTGGTGCGATCGTGGTGGAGAGCCGGCATGGTGACGGCACAACGGTGCGTGTCACCTTCAGCAAGGCTTAACATATCCAGAAGAAAATGAGCTTGCGCCAGCGTTGCTGGCCCGGAGAGTTTATGCGCAGATTTTCGTTCAGCAACCCGCAACGGTGCGCGGCAGTGCTGCTTGCTTTATGTATAGGCGCCGTCGCGGCGCAACAACCCTACAAAGTGCTTGACCATTGGAAGATTGGCGGCACGGGCGGCTGGGATTATCTGCTCGCCGACCCTGGAGCGCACCGGCTGTACGTGACGCATGGGCAGCGCGTGGACGTTGTGGATTCGCATGACGGCAAGCTCCTTGGGTCCATCACAGGCTTGAAGGGAACGCATGGCGTGGTGCTCGATCCGGATGGCCATTTCGGCTATATATCGGATGGTGGAGCGAATGCGGTGATCGTGTTCGATCGCAAGAGCCTGGCCACGGTTGCGAGCATCCCGGCGGGAACGAATCCGGATGGCATGACCTATGAGCCGACGACCAAGACGGTGTGGGCGTTCAACGGCCGCAGCAGCAATGTGACGGTGATCGATACGGCTTCGCGGAGTGTTGTAGCCACGGTTGCGCTGCCGGGCAAGCCGGAGTTTCCGCAGGCCGACGGGAAGGGCCATGTTTTCGATAACATCGAAGATAAAAACATGGTGGTTGAGTTCGATGCCCATGCGAAGGCTCTGACCAGGACGCTGCCGCTGACAGGCTGCGATTCGCCTTCCGGCATGTCCATCGATCCGGAACATCACCGGCTCTTCTCGGTGTGCGATGGCAAGAAGATGGCCGTGGTGGATACCGACAGCTTGAAGCAAATTGGATCGGCGTCGATCGGCGATGGACCGGATGCGGCCGGATACGATGAGAAGGGACAGCTGGCGTTCAGCTCCAATGGGGGTGATGGCACATTCAGCGTCGTGGATGCGGCGCATGGATACAGCACGCTGGAGTCGCTGCCGACACAAAAGGGCGCACGCACGATGACTTACGATCCTGCAACGGATCGCGCCTATGTGGTGACGGCGGAGTTCGGCCCACGGCCCGATCCGACACCGGCCGTGCCAAGGCCACGGCCTGCGATCGTGCCGGATAGCTTCACGATTCTGGTGATCGGACGATAGAGCGCTATACAGAATGCAGAAACCCAGGTCCGGAGGTTCGGACCTATTTTTTTATTGTATACAAGGTGTCATCTCGACCGGAGCGAACAGCTTGATCGTTCGCGTAGTGGAGAGACCTGTTGTTACTCCCGCGCTGCGGCAAGCCTCCCACGACTCGCAATAGACTGCAGGCCTCTCCACTCCGCTGCGCTCCGGTCGAGATGACACCTTCATAACTTAACGTAATTTGCTGTCATAGCTTGTTCCCCGAAGGGGTACAACCGCGCACAAACAGCAGATCCCTCCGCTGCGCTACGGGATGACAATAAAAGAGAATGCCGCCGTGGAAGCGGATTTGCATCGGAATCGTCGGAACTACGCTGTGTTTGCCATAGGCGCGTGGTGCTGCGTGAGCAGGAAGTAGACCACCGGCGTGACGACCAGGCTGAGCATCATCGAGATCACGAGACCGCCGATGACCGCGATGGCCAGGGGCTGCAGCATCTGTGAACCGGCGCCGAGCGCCAGCGCGAGGGGCAGCATGCCGGAGACGGCGGCAATGGCGGTCATGAGGATGGGGCGCAGCCGACGCTGCGCGGCCATCAGCATGGCTTCGCGCGCATTCGAGCCTTCCCCGCGATAACGCTCATCGGCGTCGAGCAGAAGAATGCCATTCTTTGCGACGATGCCGATGACCATGATGAGGCCCATGAAACTTGCCACGTTGAAGGTGGTTCCGGTGAGCAGCAGGGCGCCCACAACGCCGCCGATCGAGAGCACGGAAGAGGTCAGGATGGCGACCGGTGCGGCGAAGTTGCGGAACTCCGTGAGCAGAACGCCGAAGACCAGAACCAAAGCCATCAGCAGCACACGGGCAAGATCCGCGAAGGATTTCTGCTGTTCCTGGTAGGTTCCGCCATACTCGATGCGCACGCTGGCGGGCAGGTGCATGGCCTGCACACGCGCCTGAACGAGCTTCACGGCGGTGCCAAGGTCTGTGCCCTGCAGGCGTGCCGTCACGGTGACGAGGCGCTGCAGGTTTTCGCGCAGGATCTCATTTTGCGGCGGCAGCTGGGTGATGTTCGTCATGGAGCCGAGCGAGGCGGTGTGTCCGCTGCCTGAGTTGAAGACTGTGTTGCGCATGGCATCCAGCGACTGGCGCGTTTCGTCTCCGAGCCGCACGCGCACGGTGTACGGACGGCTGTTGCTGATGACGGGATTATTGACCTCGACGCCATCAAGGATCGCGGTAGCGTCTTCCGCGACCTCCGTGGGTGTGAAGCCGAGCCGGGCGGCGAGCTGTGGGTCCACCGCGAAGTTGGTAGCGGGGCCGCTGATGGTGTTATCGATGCCATTTTGAACATCAACAACGCCGGGAACCTGCTGGATGGCAGTGGCGACGCGTGGCCCTAGCTGATTCAGAAGCGCGGGATCGGGTGAGAAGATCTTGATCTGCACCGGTTGGGGCGCGTTGGACAGATCGCCGATCATGTCCTGAAGAACCTGCGTGAACTCGATATCGAGTTGGGGCTCGGAGGCCTTGATCCTGCCGCGAATGTCGGCCATGATCTCATCGATGCTGCGAGTTCTCTTATTCGTCAACCGGACGCTGATGTCGCCGGTGTTCGCTTCGGTGACCGCGGCGAGGCCCAGCTGCATGCCGGTGCGCCGGCTCGTGCTGTCGACCTCGGGCGTTTGCACGAGGATCTGCTGAACCTTATCGAGCACCGCCCCGGTGGACGCGAGCGAGCTGCCGGCCGGCATGACGTAGTCGATGATGAACGCGCCTTCGTCCATGCCGGGCAGAAGGTCTGACCCGAGGCCGCGATAAGCGAAGTAGCTGCCTGCGATCAGCAAAAGGCACAGCAGGCCAAGCCAGATTGGCCGGGCCAGCGACCATTCGAGGACTTTGCGGTGCCAGCCCATGATGCGCCCCATCACGGGGCCGGGTGCGGGGTGTGCAGGCTCGGTGGACGTGTTTTGAGCGGGAGCGACTTCGGAGTGATTGCCGGATGAGCCCTCCGCCTTTTCGCTGCGCGGCTTGAGCAGCAACATGGCAAGACCCGGCGTCCAGGAGACCGCCAGCAGCAGCGAGGTGAGCAGGGAGACAGCCATCGTGATGGCGAGCGCGCGGAAGAAGCTGCCGGTCACGCCGGTAACCGCGATCAGCGGGAGGAAGACAACGACAGGGGTGATGGTGGAGCCGATGAGGGGGCGCGAGATCTCGTGCAGGGCCTTGCGCACGGCCTCGACACGATCTTCACCCGCGTCGCGATGCAGAACGATGTTCTCGACGACGACGATGGCATCGTCGATCACAAGGCCGATGGCGGCGGCGAGCCCGCCCAGCGTCATGAGGTTGAAGCTTTGGCCGATCAGCCAGAGCACAAGCACGGTGACCGCCACGGTGACGGGGATCACGAGACCAGCCACCAGGGAGGAGCGCCAGTCGCGCAGGAAAAGAAACAGAATGACGCAGGCGAGGGCCAGGCCGATGACGATCGCATCGCGGACACTGGTGATGCTTTCGCGCACGAGCTGCGACTGGTCGTAGAACGGCTGCAGGGTGACGCCCTTGGGCAGCTTGGGGCGCAGCAGATCGAGCTCCGCGGCGACGCCGTCGGCCACCGCGACGGTGTTGCTTGACGGCTGGCGCGTGATGTTGAGCAGCACCGCCGCTTTTCCGTTAGCCGAGACAGCGGTGTAGACGGGAAGAACGCCGCGCTCCACCGTCGCCACGTCGCCCACACGAACTGGAGCGCCGCTGCTGGTGGTCTTGACAGAGAGCTGCTTAAGCCCTTCGATGTCATGCGCCTGCGCCCCGACCAGAGCGAGTACCAGTTGATGGTCCTGCTGATAAAGGCCGGGCGAATCGATGATATTGCTAGCGCCGATGGCGTTGGTGAGATCGAGAAGGGTGACGCCCGCGGCCTGCAGCTTGGCCATGTTTGGAACCACATGAAACTCCGGCACCTGGCCGCCCTGCACAACGACGGTGCTGACGCCGTCGACGCGATTCAGGGGCGGCTTCAATGTGTAGGTCGCGAGCTCCCAAAGATCGGGCTGGGATACCGTGTCCGAGGTGAGGCTGTAGCCGAGGATGGGAAAGGTCGCAAAGGTGAGGCGGTTGGTGGTGATCTTGGCCGTCGCGGGCAGCGCTTGCTGCACCCGGCTGACGGCGGAGTTCACGAGCTCCAAGGTGCGGAACATATCGACGGACCAGTCGAAGAAGAGGTCCACCTCGGCGGAGCCGCGGCTGGTGGTGGAACGTACCGTTTGCAGCCCCGGAACGCTGTTCACGGCGTCTTCGAGGGGCTGCGTGATGGTGACCTGCATCTGCTCGACCGGCATGACGCCGTTGTCTACGCCGATGACGACGCGCGGGAAGTTAGTGTCCGGAAATACCGCGATGGGGGTTTGAAAATAGGCATAGACACCGGCCGCGGTGAGGGCGATCGCGATGAAAAAGATGGTGCGCACGGTACGCGAAAGCCAAAAGGTCGTCGGTGGTGGAGCCGGCGCCTGCGGTGGCGCGGAAGCTGGCGTCAAAGCGGTGGCCATCAGTCCTTGTCCCCGCCCTTGCTGCTGGCGGCTGCCTTGGTATCGCTTGCCGCTTTATCGCCGCTGTTGTCGTCGCTCTTATCGCCGCCAACGGTCACCTTGGTGCCATCGTCGAGGCCATAGCCGCCTTCCGTGATGACGTTGTCAGCAGTCGTCACGCCATTGGTGATCTGGACCTCCTCCGAGGTGCGCAGGCCGACGGTTACGGTGCGTTTGTGCGCCGTGCCATCCGGGCCGACGACAAGAACGTTTGTGCTGCCGTCATCGGCGGGCAGAATGGCCGCGGGCGGCACCTGCAACGCGTTGGGGACCGTGCGCCCGTGAATCACGGTGTGCACCGGCGTACCTACCTTGTAGCGGCCGTCCGCGTTGGGGAGCTTAAGCCAGACCTCGACCGTGGTGGAACCGGGATCGAGCGCCGGGCTGATGAAGGAGACCGTAGCGGTTTGCGGATCCTTCACGCCGGGTACATCGACTTCGGCCGCGGCGCCGAGCTTGAGCTGCTGCGCGGTGGCTTGCGCAACGTGCAGCTTGGCCAGCAAAGCGGAGGTGTCCATGACCGTGATGACCGGGGTGCCGGCGGCCGCGGTCTCTCCGGGAAACAGGGGGCGATCGGTGACAACGCCGGTGATGGGGCTGCGCATGTCCGCGTAGCTGACCTGCGCCTCGGCGTTGGCGAGGCGTCCCTTGGCGGAGGTCAGCGTGCCCTGGGCGGCCTCGGCGTTGGTCCTGCGGGTTGTGGTCTGCACACTGCTGAGGTGCTTGACGGCGGTGTCATAGGCGGCTTGCGCCTGCACGGCGGCGGCGAGTGCGGTGTCGGTGTCGCGACCGGCGATGGCGCCCTCGCGCAAGAGGCGGGTGCGCTCGTCGGCGGTACGTTTCGCGACATCTAGGTTGGCCTTGGCCTGATCGACATCGAGCTGCGATTTCTGCACCTCTTCTGGAATCGTGGCTTGCGTGGCCGTGGTGAACGCGGCCTGCGCGGAGGTGACCGCTCCCCGGGTATCGAGTGCGCTGCCTTGCAGATCGCGGTCTTCCAGCGTGAGCAGCAGCTGGCCCTTGTGCACATGCGCGCCGCGCTGCACCAGTTCCGTGCGTATGGGGGCGCTGAGACGCGGCGCCAGCGCGGCCTGCGCGAGGGGCGCGAGGATGGCGTCGGCGGCGATCTCTTCAGAGATCGGGCCGAGGGTGGGATGCGCGGCCTTTACAGCAACCGCGGGTTCGCCGGTGTCAGGGTTTGCGCCGACATCGGCCGCTTTTTTGCAGCCATCCAAGGTGAAATTCAAGGCGAAACAGAGGCAGGCTGCCGTTAGCAGAAGAGCCGGCGTCCGGAGCGATGAGCAAGAGCGGAGGTACATGCCTTAGAGGCTCCCCGTGAGAGTTTCGAGTTGCGCAAAAGCGGTCTGGTAGCGAACCTCGCCATCGAGCTGCGCGTCTTCGGCGGCGATCAGCGTGTTCTGCGCATCCACGACCTCCAGAACCGTGCTTTCCCCGTTGATGTAACGAAGATTGGTGAGGCGCAGGCTTTCGCGCGAGTCGACCACGCTCTGATCGAGGGAGGCGAGCTGCTGCCGGGCGATGTCGGCTTCCGCATACAGCTCTGCTAGATCGGCGATCAGGCGCCGTTGCGCATTGGTGAGCGCGACCTTCGCGGCGTCTGCACGGATATGGGCTTCCTTGACCTTGCGTTCCGTGGTCAGCCAATCCCACAGGGGCAGATCCACCGTGGCGCTGGCGGAGTAGCCGAGGTTGCGCGCGCCGTCGGGGCCGGTACGGGCGAACTGCGGCGCGTCGATGCCGTAGGTGAAGTTGAGCGCGAGATCGGGCAGCAGCGCGGCCTGGGCGTTCAGCGTCTCCGCCTGGCTGACCTGCACCGAGGCGAGCGCGCTGCGCAGTTCGGGGTTGTTCGCCCGCGCGGCGACGTTCACGCCCGCGCGATCCGGCAGCACCGGCGGCGCGGCCGCAGGCGCGAGCGCATAAGCGGTTGTGGGGTCCGGAAACAGCAGAACGCCGAGTTCGAGCCGCGCTTTTTCGGCAGCCAGCTTGGCGTCGGCGAGCTCGCGATCGCGGCCTTGCTGCTGCAATTGGGCCTTGATCACATCGGCATGCGCGACCTCACGGGCGGCCTCGCGCTTTTTCGTCACGTCGACGAAGCGATCGGCTTCCTCCAGCGCCCGCTGCGCCACCACCACCTTCTGGCTGCCGGAGCCAAGGCCGTAGTAGAGGGTGACCACGGCGGAGACCAGGCCGCGGCGCGCGACCTCGAGTTCCGCGGTGGCGCGCGCGGCGTTCGCGTCCGCGAGGCGAACCGCTCCCACCTGCGCCAGACCAAGGGTTTCATTCACCACGCCCTGGCTGTAATACTCGTGCACGGAATTGTTGGCGATAAACACGGGCAGCGACTGCTGAACGGTGCCCTGGGTTGTGAACGTTCCACCAGGCGCACCGAGATCGGTATGGGTGTGATTGGATTCGGTGAACAGAAAATTATTGTGGAAGGTCGCCGAGGGCAATAATCCGGCGCGGGCGTCCTTGCGTTCCAGCGCCGTTGCGCGCTTCTCGGCGGCGGCGGCGGCGAAGTTGGGTTCGTTGGATTCGGCACGCCGCACCGCATCGTCGAGCGTGAGGCCCGTAGGGGCTACCGCTGTGGGCTGCGCCACAGTCTGACCTGCCATCGGATGGCCGAACAGAAGCGCGGAGCAAAGTACGGAACTCGGAACGGAACTCAGAACGGAGCTCGCCGTAACTGTCCTCATCAACCTGCGCGACATCGTATGCATAGACTACGTTTTTACACTTAAGCCAAGCTGAAGAGGCGCGATCCGATGCAGCGCGGCAGACCCCGGGAGCTACGGTTAGGATAGAACCTATGTCGCCAAAAAAAGCAGGGAAGAAGACAGCAAAGAAGGCAGCGAAAAAGGCCGCGGATCACAGCCCAGAGAAACGCAAGGGTGACGAGCGACGCTGTTATGAACACTTCGGCCGCGTGGCGGCGCTTTTGCCGCTGCTGGAGGAGAATGTGTCGTCGCCACGGGAGCTGGTGGCCTGGGCGCAGGAGCTGTTGCGGGAGGGAAACGCCAAGGACGCGGCCGATCTGCTTCGCGCGGCGGAGCATCTTTGCTTTGGAACGCTGGCCGCCGCCGCCGCAATCGACCGCTCGCTGGCGCCGGTGCTCCTGGAGGCCATTGAAGAGCAGTACGATCATCTCCTCGAGCGGGGGGAGCATCATGCCGCGTCGGATGATCTGTCCAAGCCCGCGATCAGGCTGTTCAAGAGCATGAGAAAGCAGGCCAAGAGTGCATGGAAGGAGAAGCAGTACCGTGCCGCGCTCGAGTTCGCGCGATCCGCTGAGGCCATCGCTCATGTAAAGGCCGAACTCGCCGGCAAACTGTCTGCAGGCAGCAACACGCAGCTGGAGATAGCCTAAAAGCCGTCCCCAAAACCTTCCCCGTTGCGTAGGGCGATGCAGCGGGGGCAATGTGTTTCGCGATGAACAGCGAGGATGAACTTCTGTTCATTCTCGCCACAGGGAGCAGGACAGCTCTCTGTAAGATCGACCTGTGCATTGTCCCCCGCGCCGTGTCATGCAAAGAGGGCTTCCGAACGCCATGAAATTGAGCAGAGTCCTGCTGGGGAGTGTGGCCGTCCTCGTCTGGACGTCTCCCCTGAGCGGAAGGGCACAGGGACAACTCAGTCTGCACGGAGCCATTACGCAGGCGTTGAACAGCCCCCAGGCACAGATCGCGACAGCCCAGGTCGATGAGGCCGAGGGTTCTCTGCGGCAAGCCGGGCTGGGATTGAATCCGCGGCTTTTTCTGCAATCCGAGGACTTTCGGCCATGGGCGGATGGATACGATTTTCCCACGCAGACCGAAGACTATGGATATGTGAGCCAAACCTTTGAGCTGGACGGCAAACGCCGCAAGCGAGCCGCCGCGGCCAGCGCTCGACTGAAGCAGGTGCGCGCGAATGCGGATCTCGCGCACGCACAGATTGCGGCGCGGGTTGCCGGCGCGTACTGGAACGCGCAGGTGCTGGAGCAGATCGCGCAGCTGCTGCAACAAGACATGAAGGCGGTAGACGATATGGTGCGGTATCACCAGGAGCGCGTGGATGCGGGCGCGATGCGCGGGGTGGACCTGCTGCGGATGCAGATCGAACGCGATCGTTTGCGGGTGGCGTCCCAGTCGGCGCAGCGCGATGCCGCGCAGGCGAGGCTGGAACTCTTTAAGCAGATGGGCCGCGCGCCCGCGGCGGAGGTCACCTTGAGCGATTCGCTGGACGCGGCAGCTCCGGTTGCAGCCGTCCCGCTCGCAACGGTGCTGGCCAAGCGCCCTGATGTGGTCGCCGCGCGCGATGCGGTCACGGCCGCGGAGGCGGATGTGAAGCTGCAGCACGCCAACGCGGTTCCGGATCTCGATCTGCTGGGCGGGTATAAGCGCAACTCCGCGTTCAACACCGGCTATGGCGGGCTGCAGATTCCCCTGCCGCTGCGCAACCGCAATCAGGGTGAGATCGAGCGAGCCAATGCCAGCGTACGCCTAGCCAAGGCCGACCTCGCCACGCTGGAGATCCAGGTGGGGGCGGAGGTCGCGCAGGGCGAAGAGAACTACAGACGCGAACAGGAGATGGTGCAGACACTGCTGCCGGATATGCGCCAAAAAGCGAAGCAGAATCTTGATCTGATGACGCAGGCGTACCGCATCGGAGGCGTGGATCTGCTGCGCTATCTTGATGCGGAAAGAACGGAGTTCGATGTGGAGGTAAACGCGTTGCGATCGCTGGCGGAGTACCAGCAGGCAGCGCTTCGGCTGCAGCTGAGCTATGGGGTGCAGCCATGATTCATACGATCCGTTTGCGGCGTTGGAGCGTTGCCGTTTTGTGCGCGGTTTGCCTGATGGCGGGATGCAAGGGCGGCGAGAGTTCACCGGATAAGCCGGGCGGATCGAGCTCGTCTGCGAGTTCTTCAGCGAGCTCGTCATCAAGTTCGTCTGGGAGCGGTCAAAAGGGGAAATCCGCCGGGTCCGACAGCGGGAGCGGTGGCACGGACACCTCAAGCAAGTCCGACAACGATTCCATCCCCGTGGGTGCGGTGAAGATCGCGCCGGAAAATCAATCCAAGGCCGGCATTCGCATCGGACAGGTGCAGGTGCGCACCGTGCCGCGCCAGCTTACCGTCGCGGGCCAGGTGGTGATGGATGAGCGCCACACCGATCACATCGGAACGCTGGCGGATGGGCGGATCGAACGCGTGATGGTGCTGCCCGGAGACAACGTGCGCGGGGGCCAGACGCTGGCATTGCTGCATAGCCATTCGATCCATGAGACGGTGGGTGCGCTGATCCAGGCGTATGCCGCGGTGGACCGGCAAACCTCCGGGGTGCACTTCGCGGAGCTCAACCGCGACCGCTATCAGCACCTGTATGGCTTGCAGGTGGCCTCGCAGGAGGAGGCGCAGCGAGCCGATCAGGGGCTGCGGCAGGCGCGGCAGGACCTCACCGACGCCGAGGCCAATGTGCACATGGAGCGCGAGCATCTTTCCGAGCTGCTGCAGGTAAATCCCGACACGCTGAATGCGGGCAATCTGTACAACCGCGAGTTGATGCCGGTGCGCGCCGTGGCCGCGGGCACGGTCATCGCCCGCAACGTGACGCCCGGCCAGGTGGTGAACACGGGCGATGACGCGTTTGTGGTCTCGAATCTTTCCACCGTGTGGGTGACGGCCGCGGTGAACGAAACGGACCTCTCCCTTGTGCATCGCGGAGCGCACGTGACTGTAACCACGCAGGCGTATCCCAACACGAACTTTCCGGCGACGGTGCAGATGCTGGGCGATCAGCTTGACCCGCAGACGCGCACGGTGCCGGTGCGGGTGGCGGTGCCGAATCCTGGAATTCGTCTGCGGCCCGGCATGTTTACAACGGCGAAGATCAACGAGCCCGCTACCCAGAACGCGGTCTATGTGCCCGACAGCGCGCTGCAGGATGTGAACGGACTGCGGGTGGTCTTTGTTACAGCCGATGGCTCCACGTTTCAGGTGCGCGCGGTGAAGCTGGGCGACCGCTCACAGGGCATGGTGGAGGTAATTGAGGGGCTCAATCCGGGCGATCACATCGTGGTGGACGGCGCCTTCATGGTGAAGGGCGAGCTGCTGAAGGGCAGTGTAGGCGAGGGCTGAGCGGGATAGCTGATTATGGGACACATCTGAATATATGGGCCGCATCATAGATTTTCTGCTCGACAATCGCTGGCTGGTGGCCGGCATGTTGCTTGCCCTGATCGTGGGCGGCATCACGATCATGCTGCATCTGCCGCTGGAGGCGTTTCCGGACCTGACCAACAACCAGGTCGTCGTGACGGTGCAGTGCCCGGGCATGTCGCCAGTGGAGGTGGAGCAGCTGGTGACCTTTCCCATCGAGACCGCGATGATGGGCATGCCGAAGCTGCAGATGGTTCGCTCCACATCGAAGCTTGAGCTATCGATGGTGACGGTCATCTTCGACGACAGCATGGATAAGTACCTGGTGCGGCAGCTTGTCTCCGAACGCATCAACCAACTGCAGGGCCGCCTGCCCACGGGGCTGCAGCCCTTGATGGGCCCCATGGCGACCGCGTTCGGCGAGGTGTACCAGTACACCGTGCAGTCGCCGCACATGTCGTTGATGCAGGAAAAGACGCTCAACGACTGGCAGATTCGCTATGGGCTGCAGACCATCTCCGGCGTCAGTGAAATTAACTCCTGGGGCGGCTACACCAAGCAGTACACCATTGAGGTTGATCCGGAATCGCTGCGGCGATTCAACCTAACGCTGCATGATGTGCTGCAGGCCGTATCGGATAACAATGCGAACTTCGGCGGCAGCTACATCGAGCACGCCGAGCAGCAGTACACCATTCGCGGGCTGGGCCGCGCGATGGATGTGGGCGATCTTGGGAACATCGTCGTCAGCACGGTGAACGCTGTCCCGGTGCTGCTGAAGCAGGTCGCCAGCATCGAACCGGAGCCGATGCTGCGCCATGGCGCCGTAATGCATGACGGGCATGGCGAAACGGTGAGCGGCATGGTCATCATTCTGCGCGGCGAAAATGGGCAGAAACTGATCCAGGAGGTGAAGGCCAAGATCGCGCGCCTGAAGCTGCCCGGCGGCGCGAAGATCATCCCGTTCTACGACCAGAGTGATGTCATCAACGCGACCACGCACACCGTGGAACACAACCTGATCGAAGCGGCTGTGCTAGTGCTGGTGATCCTGCTGATCTTTCTGGGCGACTGGCGCGCGGCGCTGGTGGTGGCCTGCACCATTCCGCTCTCGCTGCTGTTTGGGTTCATCGGCATGGATGTGTTCGGCATCTCGGTGAATCTCATGAGCCTGGGCGCGGTGGATTTCGGCACCATTGTGGACGGCTCCGTGGTGATGGTGGAGAACTGCATCCGCAAGCTGGAGGTGGAGTCCGGCGAAGACAGTAAGGACGAGCAAAACGACAACAAGAATGACGATAAGAAACAGGATCTGAACAAGCGTCTGCTCGACACGATTCGCGGCGCGGCGCATGAAGTGGCCCGGCCGATCATCTTCGGCGTGCTTATCATCATCTCGGTGTATCTGCCGGTGCTTACGCTGCAAAGCCTGGAAGGCCGCATGTTTCGCCCCATGGCAGTCACCGTAATTTCCGCGCTGTCGGGGTCGCTGTTTCTGGCGCTCTTTGTTGTGCCCACGCTGGCGTCGCTGGCGTTGCGGCATCGGGCGCGCAAGCTCGGTAAAGAGCAGGGTCACAAGGAGAAAAAGCAGGGCTGGTTCGATCGTTTCCGCGATCGCTACACGGCCTCGCTGGCCAAGGCAGAGACGCATCGCAAGATTATCCTCACAGCCGCGGCCATCGCCGTGGTTATTGCGCTCGGGTCGCTGAAGTTTATCGGCACGGAGTTCATGCCGAAGCTGGATGAGGGTTCATTGGTGATCACGTCCAAGCGGCTGCCGGGCATCTCGCTTACCGAATCCATCCGCATCGGCGACCAGATCGAGCGCACCATCATGAGCTTCCCAGAGATCACCGATGTGGTCACCAAGCTCGGGCGGCCGGATCTCGCGACCGAGGCGATGGGCGAGTATGAGTCGGACTCCTACATCTCCTATACGAAGAAGGTGCAGGACGAGAGCACGGCGAAGAAGCAGAAACTCTCTGACCGGATGAGCCAGGCGTTGAGCAAGATTCCGGGCGTGAACTATGAGTTCACCCAGCCCATGGAGATGCGCATGGATGAGACCATCACGGGCACGCGCGGCGATGCGGCGCTGAAGATCTTCGGCCCGGACCTGAACACGCTGGAGCAGCTGGCGAAGCAGGCGCGGAGCATCATCGGCAACGTGAAGGGCGCTTCGGAGACGCAGATGGAGCTGATCTCCGGCGCGGAAGAGTTGCAGATCATCATTGATCGCGCGGCCGCGGCGCGCTATGGCGTGAACGTCAGCGATGTGCAGCAGGTGATCGAGTCGCTGTATGGCAGCAAGCAGGTCTCCGAGATGATCGAAGGCGAGGAGCGTTTTCCGATCGCCTTCCGCTTGCCCGCCACGCTGCGCAACAATCCTGAACAGCTGCGCGAGTTGCAGTTCAAAACGCCCGATGGCGAGCTGGTGCGGCTCGATCAGGTGGCGGAGATTCGCCAGGTGCGCGGCCCCATCCTCATCAACCGCGAGCAGGCGCAGCGCCGCGCGGTTGTGACCACCAACGTGGAAGGACGGGACCTCGGCGGCTTCATCAAGGAGACGGAGGCCGCGATTCAGAAGCAGCTGCCGCTGCCGCCGGGGTACAGGCTGGAGTGGGGCGGGCAGTACGAGAACCAGAAGCGTGCGCAGGCTCGTCTGCTGATCGTATTTCCTGTGTCGCTGCTGATCATCGCCGGCCTGCTGTATGCGACCTTTCGCAATGCAAAGCAGATGTTCTTAATTCTGCTGATTGTGCCTTTGGCGCTGGTGGGCGGCATTGCCGCGCTTTGGATCCGCGGCATTAATTTGAACCTCTCTGCGAGCGTTGGATTTATTGCGCTGTTCGGCATTGCCGTGCTGAACGGCGTGGTGATGGTGAGCCATATCAACTCGCTGCGGGAGGGCGGGCAGGAGACCGAGGATGCGATTCGCAACGGCGCCTCGGACCGGCTGCGGCCTGTAATGATTACGGCTCTGGTGGCGAGCCTTGGCTTCATTCCGATGGCACTTTCGCAATCGCGCGGGGCGGAGGTGCAGCGGCCGTTGGCTACCGTGGTGATCGGGGGCCTGGTCACTGCGACGATTCTGACGCTGTATGTGTTGCCGCTGCTGTATGCACGCTTTTCTCCAAAGGAGATGGGGCGAGAAGAGAAGCCGGCGTAGACTAGCGCTGGATTTTGGGAGGGGAGCACAGAAAAAGCAGATCCCTTCGCTACGCTACGGGATTGACAAACAAATACACGGGATAACAACCGAACACAAGAAAGCGGCGGTTTTGCCTTTTTGTTGTCATTCCCGAAGGGAATCTGCTGTTCGCTCTGGCTGTTAAAAAAACGTCTCCCACGAGAGGCATTCACTGCGAAGGCAGCATCTTTTGGACAATACGGGCGATCTGCTGCTCTTCCTCTGTGGGCAGGACGACTACGCGGTCACCGCCAGAGCTCAGTTGCAGAAAGCCAAGCCCCTCCAGAATGCGCTCGCGAACCGTCCGGCTGTGTTCGCCGATGCCGCCGGTAAAGACCAGCAGATCGATGCCGCCGAGCAGAGCGGCATAGGCGCCGATGGCTTTGCGCACGGCGATGCAGAAGGCGTTTACGGCGAGGCTTGCGGCAGCGTCACCTTCCGCTTCACGCGCGAGCAGCGCCTGCATATCGCTTTCACCGCCGGAGAAACCCGCTAGCCCGCTCCCGTGATTTAGCAGGTCATTCAACTGCGTCGTGCTCAGGTGTTCTTCGTTCAGCAGATGCAGCAGGACACCGGGGTCGAGGTCGCCGCTGCGGGTGCCCATGGGAATGCCGCTGTCCGGAGTGAAGGCCATCGTCGTGTCGATGGAGCAACCGTCGCGTACGGCAGCCAGGCTGGCGCCGCTGCCGAGATGCGCAAACACAGCGCGCGGCGGCAGCGTGTTGCCGAGGCGCTCGACGATGCTCTCGTAGGAGAGGCCATGAAAACCATAGCGGAGGACGCCGGCGTCGAAGTAGCGGCCTGGAATCGGCAGCTGCGCGGCGATGCGGGGCAGCGTGCGATGGAAAGCGGTGTCGAAGCAGGCGAACTGCGGGATGCCGGGGAAGAGCTGCTCGGCCTGCGCGATCAGCTGCAGGGCCTCGGGCAGATGCAGCGGCGCAAAGGGTGTGGCTGCCTGGAGCTGTTCGAGCACTGCCGGGGTGATCTGCTGATGTTCGCGCAGCCTGGGGCCGCCGTGCACGATGCGATGGCCGATGGCGATGGGCTGTGCGGGTACGTTGTTCTTCAGGGCCTCAGCGAGCCGCTGAAACGCCTCGGTCTGCGATTCGCAGAGGTGATCACGGCTCAGCAATGACTTACCCTGAGCCGAACGGAACTCCAGGGTGCCGGTGTCGCGACCGATGCCGCTGGCACTGCCTTCCAGTTGGAGAACTGGATCGATTGACCCACTTTCAAATACGGCAATCTTCAGCGACGACGAGCCGCTGTTGAGCGCGAGAATCAAGTTGGACGGCACAATTACTCCGGCCACAGCTACTCCGGCCAGGTCCAGCCGCTGATCTCCGGCCGGTCGATGCCTTCGCTGGTGGCGTAGCGGGTGCTTTCGATGATCTCTCCCCGGAGCCACTCTTTGACGTGGGCCCCTGTGCGCTGCAGCTGTGGGACGCGGTCGATGGCATCCATGCAGAGGCTGTAGCGGTCCACTTTATTCAGAATCGCCAGCTCAAGCGGCGTGTCGATATTGCCGCGTTCGCGGTATCCATGCACGTGAAAGTTGGCGTGATTGCCGCGGCTATAAGTCAGCTTATGAATCAGCGAGGCGTATGCGTGGAAGTTAAAGATGACGGGCTTATCGCTGGTGAACAGTGAATCGAAATCGCGATCCGAGAGCCCATGCGGGTGGGTGGTGTCGGGGGTGAGACGGTACAGATCGACGACGTTGACGAAGCGAATCTTCAGGTCGGGGAAGTGTTTCTTCAGGATCTCCACCGCGGCCAGGGCCTCCATGGTGGGGATATCGCCGGCGCAAGCCATGACGACATCGGGTTCGGCGCCGTCATCGGTGCTGGCCCAGTCCCAGATGCCGATGCCCTTGGTGCAATGGATGACCGCTTCGCTCATGCTGAGGAAAATCAGGTGCGGCTGCTTGTCCGCGACGATGACGTTGAAGTAATCCGTCGAGCGGAGGCAATGGTCGGCGACGCTGAGCAGGCAGTTGGCGTCGGGCGGCAGATAGATGCGCGTTACATCCGGGCTTTTGTTGGTGACGATGTCCAGAAAGCCGGGGTCCTGGTGGGAGAAGCCGTTATGATCCTGCCGCCACACGAGCGAGGAGATCAGCAGGTTGATGGAAGAAACAGGCGCCCGCCAGTCGATCTCCTTTTTCGATTTTTCAAGCCATTTCGCATGTTGGTTGAACATGGAATCGATGATGTGCACGAAGGCTTCGTAGGTATTCAAGAAGCCGTGCCGGCCGGTGAGGACGTAGCCCTCGAACCAGCCCTCCAGCGTGTGCTCACTGAGATATTCCATGACGCGGCCGTCGAGGGAGATCTCGCTGCCATCGGCATCTTCGGGCTTGAACTCGGCCAGCCAGGTCTTGTTGGAGGCGGCGTAGATGCCGTCGAGTTTGTTGGAGGCGGTTTCATCCGGGCCGAAGACGCGGAAGCTATTCATGTTCGCCTTCATGACATCGCGGAGGAACTTCGCGAGGGTAGCCGTAGGCGAGATGTACTCCTTGGCGTGGCCCTTCGCGTCGACACCGTAGTCCTGAAACGTGGGCATGTGCAGCGGTTTGCGGAGCAGGCCGCCGTTCGCGTGGGGGTTCGCGCTGATGCGGCGCATGCCTTCCGGGGCGAGCGCCTGCAGTTCGGGGATAAGGCGGCCGGCTTCGTCGAAGAGCTTTTCGGGTTGGTAACTGCGCAGCCAATCCTCCACCAGCTTCAGGTCGGTGGCGTCGGTCTTGGGGTCGAGCACCGGAACCTGATGCGCGCGCCAGAAGTTTTCGACCTTGTGCCCGTGGACCTCCTTGGGGCCGGTCCAGCCCTTGGGGGACCGCAGCACGATCACCGGCCAGCGCGGCCGGTCCGCCTTCCCGCTGCTGCGAGCGGCCTGCTGCGCGGCGCGGATGTCGAGCACGGCGCGCTCCATGGTCTGCGCCATGGCCTGATGCATCGTTAGGGGATCGTCCCCTTCGACGAAATAGGGGGTGTAGCCGTAGCCGCGCAGCAGCCATTCGAGCTCCTCGTGCGGGATGCGCGCGAGCACGGTGGGGTTGGCGATCTTGTAGCCGTTCAGGTGCAAAATCGGCAGGACGGCGCCGTCGCGAATGGGGTTCAGGAACTTGTTCGCATGCCACGAGGTGGCGAGCGGGCCGGTTTCCGCCTCCCCGTCGCCGATGGCGCACATGACGATTAAGTCGGGGTTGTCGAAGGCCGCGCCGAAGGCGTGGGAGAGGCTGTAGCCGAGCTCGCCGCCCTCGTGAATGGAGCCGGGTGTCTCGGGGGTGCAGTGGCTGCCAAGCGCGCCGGGGAAGGAGAAGCGCTGAAACAGGCGCAGCAGGCCCGCGGTATCCTGGCCGCACTCCGGATAGACCTCCGAGTAGTGTCCTTCCAGGTAGCTGTTGGCGAGTGTTGCCGGCGCGCCGTGTCCGGGACCGGCAATGTAGATGACGTCCAGGTCGTGTTTTTTGATCAGCCGGTTCATGTGGACCCACATGAAGGACTGTCCTGGATCGGTGCCCCAGTGGCCCAGCAGGCGATTTTTGATGTGCTCTGCCGTGAGCGGCTCGCGCAGCAGGGGATTGGCGCGCAGATAGATCATGCTCGCCGCAAGATAGTTGCAGGCGCGCCAGTATGCGTCGATCCGATACAGCTCGGCTTCGCTGAGCGGTTGAATACCTTCAGGGTTCGCGTTCACCGTTCCTCCGTCGCTCGATGGATCGCCGCCTGCCCCTGCGTGCTCTGGGTCAAACCGTGGGGACTGCCCCCAGAGCAAAATCGATCGCTATGGGCAGTCTACCTCTCAAGTTCTTTATCGGCGCACGAGGTTTCCGCTCTCCGCACGTGAGAGTCAAGCTGCATAGCCGAAGAGGCGCAAGCAACCTGATCAGCAGTAGCGTTCGGCGTGTGCTACGCCGAACGCTACTTGAGCAGTGTCAAAACGTTGCCGGGGGTCGCGGGCTCGGGCCGTCTAGCTACGGCCCGAATACGAATGGACGATTGCTCCAAGGAATCTCGGTCTATCGACATCGGAGTACACGCGATAGGGCTCGCGCTCTTCGAAGGTGGAGAACGGATGCAGGTTGCCAATCTGCTGTCCACCTTCATCGATGCTGCCGGGCACGATCTTCTGGCCGCTCGCTACGACGGCATTCAACTTCGCTGTGAGCGCGCGATGGCCGCCCTGGTCTCGCGGTCGGTCTCTTTCTTGCGCTCCGTTGCCCGCTTGTCCCAGTCCTGCTTGCCCTTTGCGAGGGCGATCTCGCACTTTACCCTTCCGTTGCGGAAGTAGAGCCGCACCGGAATCAGGGTGTAGCCCTTCTGCCTCGCCGCGGCGGTGAGTTTTTCGATTTCGCGCTTGTGCAGCAGCAGCTTGCGGGTGCGCAGTTCCTCGTGGTTCATCGCATTTCCGTGCGAAAAACTGCCGATGTGCGCGTTCAGCAGAAAGCACTCGCCGTCCTTGAGCAGGCCGTAAGCGTCCTTGAGGTTGGCCTTGCCCTCGCGAATGGACTTGACCTCGGTTCCGCGCAGGGCGACACCGGCCTCGAAGCGATCCTCGAGGAAGTAGTTGAAGCTCGCGGACCGGTTGAAGGCGGCATCGCGCGCACCCATTGCCACGGGGTCGCGATCCTTGGCCTTGACCGGGGCGGAGCGGGTCTGCGTGGGAACCGTCGGATTAGAAAGTGAACGGGGCATGAACGGTGTGGGGCGGCAAGAGCAGCCTTAGATTTCCAGATCTCCGCGCGGCGTTAACGGTGGCGGAGAAGGCTTCCGGTATCGGATGCTAGCAGAGCATCGTGAGGAGCGTGGAAAGCTCACCTCACCGACCGAAAGTGGTAGATGCAGGCGAAACGATGCGCGCGGGGCTTCGTCCAAGCACACATGACCCCGGGTTTCAACGAGAAATGCCGACCGCGCCCGCGGACATCCAGTTTCCTGTCCGCCAGGGTTCGGCGGGAGGCCTCAGCCGAGGCACGGGCCAACACCGGGCCGGGGGAGAGCGCAAGGGTGCGAATGGTAGTATCTGGAGAGCCCGATCCTCTGCTCGGAAATGCGAAACTGCCCGCTCTGGCGCGTCCCTCCGGGCATGCGTTCCGTGCCTTGGGGCCCTCGCGCGAGCGTACACGGCGGGTTCGAGGAGAACGGGTCGCGAGCATGGGGCAGCGCAGAACAGCAGACAAGGGCTTGCAGCCGGGCACATGGACCAAGCTGAGTTGGATGCGCTTCGGCACAGCCCTGATCTTGGGCGCTCTGATCCTGCTCTTCGGTTTCACGAGCGTGTCCGCCCATGCGCAATCGGCCAGCACCTGGAACAAACGCGGCCAGGCAGCCGAGGTGCGCGAAGACTATGACGCGGCCTTTGAGGCCTATCGCCAGGCGCACTTGAAAAAACCCGCCGATCTTCGCTACCGCGAGCGCTACGAGCGGATGCGCTACACGGCCGCAAACCTGCACGTTGATCGCGGGCGTGTGCTGCGGCAGTCCGGCGATGTCACGGGTGCGATCAACGAGTTTGCCCGTGCGCTGCAGATCGACCCCGGCAACGAGGCCGCGGCGCAGGAGCTGCAGATCACGGAGAAGCCTCCCGCCGCCGCGTCGGCCCCGGGCAGA
This sequence comes from Granulicella sp., assembly GCA_965276885.1. Classification (GTDB taxonomy): domain Bacteria; phylum Acidobacteriota; class Terriglobia; order Terriglobales; family Acidobacteriaceae; genus Granulicella. Next base: position 2,937,954 of record OZ255702.1, read on the forward strand.
ACCGGCGCGATTGAGAACAGTTTGGCACCCGGACAGACTCTGATCCCGGGCGTGGATGAGCCCTCGCCCCGGCAGAGGGCCGTTCACGATGAGCTCGCCTCGCTGGCTGCCCCGGTGATGCTGGAGCCGGTGGCGAATGACCCTATCACCCTGCACATGGTGGAGGACTCCAAGGTCATCTATCAGGCCATCGGCAAGCTGGCCGGCCTGAACGTCATCTTCGACCCCACCTACCCCTCCAAGCGCATCCCTGTGGACCTCACCAGCGTACCCCTATACGACGCTCTGCGCATCGTGGAAACGCTCAGCGGCACCTTCTGGAAGCCGGTTACGACCAATACCATCTTTGTAGCGGAGAACACGCGCAACAAGCGCCAGGAACTCGACGATCTGGCGGTGCAGACGTTTTACCTAACCAACGTTTCGCAGCAGAACGACGCTAATGAGATCATGGTGGCGCTGCGCAACCTGCTCGACCCCGCGACGGCAAAGATTTATCTGGTCAACAGCCAGAACGCGATTGTGGTACGCGCGACGCCCTCTGAGCTGATCCTGGCGGAAAAACTGATCAGCGATCTGGACCGGACACGCGCCGAGGTCATCGTCGACGTGGCCGTGCTGGAGGTGAGCCGGGACAAGCTGCGTGATCTGGGCATCACTCTGCCCACCAGCTTCGGGCTAACGCCCCAGGCATCCACGAATAACAGCGCAACGTCTAGTAATCCCGTCAGCAACAGCAACACCGGTACCGGTGCCATCGCAACGAACACAACCAGCCTGACGCTGAACACGCTTGGCAATCTGAACGCCACCAACTTTGCGGTCAGCGTGAGCGGCGGCACCGTGAATGCGCTGCTAACCGATCTGGATACGCGCATCCTGCAGAATCCGCGCATTCGCGCCTCCGACGGCCAGCGCGCGACCCTAAAGATCGGCGAAAAAATTCCGGTAGCGACCGGATCGTACAGCTCGACGCTTTCGGCAACCGCCTCGCTGGGTGTGCAAACGCAGTTCACGTATTTGGATGTCGGTGTGAACATTGACCTGACCCCGACGGTGCACTTCGACCGCGAGGTATCGCTGAAGTTGAAGGTGGAGATCTCCAGCCAGCAGGGTTCGCAAACCATCTCCGGGGTCACTGAACCGGTGATCGCGCAGCGCATCTCCGAGCAGACCATTCAGCTCAAAGATGGCGAGCCGTCCATTCTCGCGGGCTTGCTGCAGAAGCAGGACACGAATTCGGTAAATGGAACGCCGGGGCTGGGCGAACTGCCCTTCTTCAAATACTTCTTCTCCAGCCAGCAGAAGGAGGTGCAGTCGGATGAGATCGTCTTTCTGCTCATCCCGCACATCGTGCGCGAGTCCCTGCTGACGGACGAAAATACGCGTCCTATCTACACCGGCACCGGCAACTCGGTTGAATTGATCCACCGCAGCGCGGCGGAGATGAACCGGGCCGCGGGTTCGGCCTCTCCACCTCCAATACCCCTTTCCTCGCAGACGACCGCGGCGCAGGCAGCCAACTCGATGATCGGGGAGATCGCTGCCGCCGGGCGTCCGCGCGATCCGGGCACCGCGCCACCCGCCCCGGTCGCGCCACCGGTCACTTCGATTGCCGCGGCCACCGCGACGGGCCCTCCAGTAAACCTGAGCGTTTCGCCTTCGTCGTCGACGCCGGCGGTGGGGTCGACCTTCCAAATCTCGGTGAATGCAACCAACGCGCATGACCTGTTCGAGGTTCCGCTGCAGCTGCGCTTCGATCCCCGCGTCCTCGCCCTGGTCAATGTCGACTCCGGCGATCTGCTCTCGCGAGACAATCAGCCGGTAGCGCTGGTGCATCGCGACGAGGGCAACGGCACAGTCACGGTATCGGCTTCCCGGCCGCCGCAGACGCCCGGGGTGAACGGAGCAGGCGTCATTTGCACGCTCACCTTCAAGGCGCTCGCCACAGGGGATTCACCCCTGTCGCTGGTGAAGATCGGCGCCAAGGACAGCAAGGGCATGAGTCTTCCTGCAGTGGGTACGCAGGGCGTCGTGCACGTGAGTGCAGCGCCTGCCGCAAGCGTGAAGTAGGCAGGTCCGAGGTGTTAGTCGTGGGGGCTGGGGTTCAGCAGGGGAAAAGCCGGCAGGCGCAGATGGGCGCCCGCCGCGCCCCCGAGGCCGGGATGACGCTGATTGAGCTCGTCATCGTGGTCACCATCGTCGCGCTTCTGGCCACCGCAGCGGTACCCCTGGCGCGGTTTGAGGTGAAGCGCATACGGGAGCGGGAGCTGCGCGCCGATCTGTGGGAGATGCGCCGCGCGATCGACGCCTACAAGGACGCAGCGGACCTGGGCGGCATGAGTGCAACCACCAACAAACCTGATTCGATGAACTATCCGCCGGATCTGGACACGCTGGTCAACGGGGTCGACATTCAGGACAAGCACGTTCGCTTTCTTCGGGCCGTACCCATCGACCCGATGACCAAGTCAAAGGATTGGGGCCTGCGATCCAATCAGGATGCACCGGATTCGGACAGCTTCGGCGGGCAGAATGTCTTTGATGTTCACTCCAAGAGCACAGGAACGGCCTTGGATGGGACCAAGTACAACACGTGGTAAACGAGGCGTGATGGCAGGAGCAAAACAAGTCGGCGGGTTCACACGAAAGCTGCGGGGCAGGGGGGGCCGGCACGCGTACGAAAATGGCTTCACGCTGATCGAGCTCATTATTGTGATGACGATCATCGGGCTGCTCACGGCCATCGCGATTCCCAGTTACCTGAACTCGGTTCGTAAGGCCCGCGAGGCGGTGCTGCGCGAGGATCTGCACACCATCCGCTCTGCCATCGACAGCTACACGATTGACAAGGAGCAGGCGCCACAGAGCCTGGACGATCTGGTGCAGGCCGGCTATCTAAAAAGTGTGCCGATCGATCCGATGACGAACCGCACCGATACCTGGAACACCAGCCAGAGCGATACCCTGACCAGTATCTCCGAGACGCAGGGCGGCATTGATGATGTGCACTCCGGCGCGCAGGGACTCTCTTCCGATGGCAGCACCTACAACAATTGGTGAAGCCGACTGTTCGAACGGGGCGCGTTCGTGGATATAGTCGCTGAATCATCTTGACTCGGGCGGAGCTATGCCTGATTCTTATGGGAATGAGATAGTCCCGGAAGGAGGCTGCTACCTCCCGGGGGTTTAGCTACCTCATCAGTAGCACCACGACAAGAAGAACCACTGCCAGCACGAGTCGCCAATCCAGCACAACCGTGATGAGCAGCCGGAACCAGGATGTTTCACCATCCTTTTCCGGGTCCATCCAGCATCACCTCCTCACCTCGTAGCAGCCTCCAGGTCGTCCTAAGCGACCCGGGGGCCGCTCCGATTCCTGGCGCCACTCACAGCTCGATGAGGAAGCCTCTTCATCCTACTGTTACAGGAGCCCACGCGGGATACCCCATACGGGTGAAGAGAGGGCGAAGAAGCCGAATCCAAAAAGGCTTCACTTACGTCTAATATGGTACGAAGAGCCGTGCCCGGACGCAGGAGCCGACTCGCCGGAGGTCCACTCCCATGCGACATCTTCTTGTAGCCGCTTCGCTGCTTTTGCCGGCAGGGTTCGTCGTTGTTTCGCAGCTTCCAGCACAGCAGGTTCCAGCTCCGCCTAGCACCACCAGCACTGCTCCCGCAGCTTCTGCTCCGGCCCAGCAGACTCCGGCTCCGCAAAATTCTCCTTCGGCAAGCAGCCCTTCGGCCACCACGGCGAGTACGACGCCGGGGGCTCCCACAGCTGCCGGACAGGCGCCTGCCCCTCCGTCTGAGCGCAAGCCGCTGCCTGCGGCTGACGGTACGGCTACGGCCAAGGCTGATTCCATCCCGTCGCCCGGGGAAGACCTCGATCCGCACATCAAGAAGGGCAGCGAAGAGGATGTCGAGGCGGTCGGAACGCGCAACATCGGCGGCCGCGGCATGGGCAACTGGTACTCGACGAACTGGGAGATTGGGACCGGCAAGCAGTACTCGATGGAGATTGAGAAGAGCTCGCATCTGGTCACGGATCCGGTGGTGGTGGAGTACGTGAACCGCATCGGGCAGAACATCGTGCGCAACTCGGACTCCAAGGTGCCGTTCACGATCAAGGTGCTGGACACCGACGAGATCAACGCGATGGCGCTGCCGGGCGGCTTCTTCTATGTGAACTCGGGGCTGATCCTGGCCTGCGACTCCGAAGACGAGCTCGCCGGGGTGATGGCGCACGAGATCTCGCATGTGGCGGCCCACCACGCCGCGCGCGAGATGACCAAGATGAACTATATGCAGATCGGTTCGATTCCCCTGATGATCTTTACCCAGGGCACATGGACCGGGTACGGCATCTATGAGGCCGCGCAGCTGGCGGTGCCGCTGACCTTCCTGCAGTTTTCACGCGAGTACGAGGCCGAGGCGGACTATCTCGGCATTCAATACATGTACAAGGCCGGCTACGATCCGCAGGGCATGGTGAGCATCTTCGAGAAGCTCGATGCGCTGCAGAAGCACAAGCCTGGGGCGATCTCGCGGGCCTTCAGCGACCATCCGGCCACGCCGGACCGCATCGACAATGTGGAAAATGAGATTGCCACCATTCTGCCGGCGCGGCCGGAGTACATGGTGACCAGCTCCGAGTTCGATACGGTAAAGGCGCGGCTGGCGCGCATTCAGAACAAGCGTGGGCTGAACGACAAGAAGAACGGCAACAAGCCTACGCTGCGGCGTACCGCGGATTCGAACAACCCGGACAGCACGAACAATCCTTCGACTTCGACGGACGACCGACCGACGCTGGGACGCAAAAACTAGCCGGCACGGCCCGGGCAACAGCGGTTCATGAGGTGCTACTCTTTTCGCACCCCATGAATCATCTTCGGAATTCCCTCGGAAGCGTGCTCTCACAGCCAGGGGTCCAGCTCCTGTGCAGCGTTGTGCTTTGCGCCGCGCTCCTTTGCGTGTCGGGGCTGCGCCTGCGCCATATTCTTCCTCTGTTCTGGGACGCCCGCGTATACCTTCATGCGATCCGAACGGATCTGGCGGGTGGAAACCCGTACCAGCGGGCCGGTGAGCTGAACTTCGTCTCCCCGCCTGTGTTTCTGCATGCGGCCCGGCTGCTGGCCAAGGTCATTCCGCTTCGCTTGTTGGGCGTGGTCTACCTTGCTCTGCACTGTGCGGCCTTTGTCTTCATCCCCTGGGTGCTTCGGCGTTGGTATCTTCCCAGCTCCTGCCTCACACTGCCCCTTGCTCTCGCAGTGTTCTTCTGCCATCCGTATCTCACCACGGAGGTCGCCTTTATCAGCGCCAATATGAGCACGCTCCTGTATGCTGCGATCCTTGCTGCTGGGATTCCGGGCTTGGGAAGAAATCGTTGGGGATGGTTTTGCGTCGCTGTCGCCGGCGCTTCGCTTATCAAGGCGCAGTTCCTTGCCTTTCTTCTCCTGCCGGTTCTCGCCGGAGAGACTCAGTTCCTGGCGTGTGTGTTGACAGGTGTTGCAGTCCTGCTTGGCACGGCACTGGAGAAATATCTCTGGCCTGCTGCCTACCGGGACTACCTTGACGCTGTCTGGTACCAACTGATGGTTCGCGGAGACATGGGCGTGGGGCTAACACAGTACCTGCACCATGTGCACCTGAGGATCGTTCCACCGCTACTTCGCGATCAGGCGGGGCTGATTGTTCATTGTGCGGTGATGGTGCCGGTCTGCCTCGCCCTGATCTGGTGGAGGTTCAGGCGAGGCGTGCGGCCACCTCGAAGACTGTTCGTGCCCGCCGCGTTAGTCATGGCAGTCTTGCTCAATCCGCGGCTCCAGGACTACGACGCTGACCTCGCGATTCTGCCCGCGGTCTTTCTTTTGGTCGAGGAGTTTGGGGCTCCCGCATGGCGTAGCGCGAATCCCTTCTCCGTCGCCCTATGGACGTCGGCGCTCGCCCTCTTCTTCGCCAAAAGCGCGAATCTTGCCCTGATAGCGGTACTTCTAGGGTCGGTTGCGCTGTTTCTGTGGCAAACGCGAGCAGACGCCGAGCCGCGAGCACAAGCACGGCCCCCTGATGCCTACGTTCCGGAACGGGCGGCACGACCGCTGCCCAGCTGGCAGTCTCACCGGCCGAATCGATCGTTCGGCGGAGGTGTGCCTCGTCAGGGAGAACGGTAAACTGGTGATATGTCGACCCACACTACCGGCTATACCGACGACCACGCCCAGGCAGGACTGGAGCATGAGTTCCCGGCCATAGAGACCTGGCGGAACCAATTCCGGGCCTACGAAATCCTGATTGACGATCCAGAGTTCACCAGTGTCTGCCCCAAAACGGGGCTGCCTGACTTCGGCGTGCTCACGATCCGCTACATGCCGCGTGAGCAGTGCCTGGAGCTGAAATCGCTGAAGGAGTACCTGTTCTGCTACCGCAATTTGGGTATTTTTCAGGAAAACATCGCGAATCAGGTACTGAACGACGTAGTCAAGGCGACGGACCCGGTGTGGGCTGAGGTGAAGGGGGACTTCCGGCCGCGCGGGGGAATTTCTACGGTGATTACGGCGCGCTATCCGCGGTCCGAGGAGATGCGCTAAGTATGTGGAAGGACCGTTATTCGTTGCTATGATTAAAAGCTTATGTTGAGGTTTTCTACTGCCGGCGAGAGCCATGGCGAGGCGCTGGTGGCGCTCGTCAGCGGCCTGCCTGCGGGTGTTCCGTTTGATCAGGAGTTTCTGGATCGCGAGCTTTGGCGGCGGCAGCAGGGCTATGGCCGGGGCGGGCGGATGCGCATCGAGCGGGACACGGCTCATGTGCTGTCGGGTGTCCGGCATGGTGCGACAATCGGTTCGCCAGTAGCGATGACGCTCGAAAATCGCGACTGGAAGAACTGGGAGGAGCTGCTGCCGGTAGGGGCAGGTGATCCTGCCAAGCACAAAGCCGTGGCCAGCCCTCGGCCGGGTCATGCGGACCTTGCGGGAGCCCTCAAGTATGACTTTAAGGATGCTCGCTATGTGCTGGAGCGAGCAAGTGCGCGGGAGTCCGCGGCGCGGGTCGCCTGCGGTGCGATGGCGAAGATGCTGTTGCGGGCTCTGGGTGTGTATGTCGCCAGCCACGTTATTCGAGTGGGTGCGGTAGAGTTGGAGCGCGAGGTGAGTTGGGCCGAGATCGCCGCTGTGGGTGAACAGACTGAAGTTTTGCTCGCCTGTGCCGATAAGGACACTGAGGCTCGTATGAAGGGGCAGGTGGACGCGGCGCTGCGGTCGGGGGATACGGTCGGCGGCGTGTTTGAGGTGGTGGTGCATGGGCTGCCGCCGGGCATCGGAACGCATGTGAACTGGGATGAGCGGCTGGATGGGCTGCTGGCGCAGGCGCTGATGAGCTTGCAGGCGGTAAAGGCGGTGGAACTGGGCCGGGGTGTTACTGCAGCGAGTTCGGCGGGATCGGCTGTGCACGATGCCATCGGCTACTCCCGGCCGGACGGGACAGGTTTGGACGGTGGGGGTGCGAGTGGGTCTTTGTTGAGCGCGCGAGGGGTGAGCGAGCGAGGGTTGAGGGAGGTTCACACGGACGAGGCTGCGATTAACGGACGATTTACGCGGTTTACGCGGGAGCGGAATAACGCCGGTGGTGTAGAGGGCGGTATGTCGAACGGCGAGGATGTGGTGGTGCGCGGCTATTTGAAGCCGATTTCGACGCTGCGAAAGCCCTTGGGATCGGTGTCGTTTGCGACCCGCGAGGAGACCAAGGCATCGTATGAGCGGTCTGACGTGTGCGTGGTGCCGGCGGCCGGGGTGGCGGGCGAGGCGATGGTTGCGCTGACGGTAGCGCGCCTGGTGCTGGAGAAGTTTGGTGGTGACTCGCTCCGTGAGTTGGAGCGAAATTATGCTGGTTATTGCGAGCAGATCAGGGCGTACTGAGAACACCGATGGCAACGATGTTGGAAACCCCGCGCCGCATCTATGAGGTGCTCAAGTACCCGGATCCGGTGCTCGCCCGCAAGGGCGCCGTGGTGACGGAGTTCGGGCGCGGGCTTGAAGAATTTGTCGCGGACATGTTTGACAGCATGTATGCCGCGCAGGGAATCGGCTTGGCGGCGCCGCAGATCGGTGTATCGAAACAGATCACCGTAATCGATACCAGCTTCAAGAAGAATCCGGACGACAAGCTGGTGTTTGTGAACCCGGTCATCCTTGACCGTCAGGGTGAGCAGTACGAAGAGGAGGGCTGTTTGAGCCTTCCGGAGATTCGCGAGAAGGTGAAGCGATCCGCCTGGGTGAGGGTGCGGGCGCAGAATGCCCGCGGCGAGTTCTTCGAGATCGAGGGCGAGGAGTTGCTATCGAGGGCGTTGCAGCATGAGATCGATCACCTGCACGGGACGCTGTTCATCGACCACCTCAGCCGTTTAAAGCGCGACCTGGTGCACCGGCGAATTCGCAAGCTGCAGAAGAACGGCGAATGGTAAGCCATTGAGAGGCAACGCGGGTTGAAGCTGGTCTTTTGCGGAACGCCGGAGTTCGCGGTGCCCACGCTGTGCGCGGTGCTGGACGCTGGGCACGAGGTTGCGCGGGTGTTGACGCAGCCGGATCGGCCTGCGGGCCGGAAGATGGAGCTTCATGCGCCTCCGGTGAAGGTCTTTGCGCTGGAACGTGGACTCCCTGTGCTGCAACCGGAAAAGATCAAGCGCAATGAGGAGCTGCGGAAGCGGCTGGAGGCGATCCGGCCGGATGCGATTCTGGTGGTGGCCTATGGGCGGATCATCCCGGAGTGGATGCTGGCGCTGCCGCGGTTTGGCAACCTGAACCTGCATGGTTCGCTGCTGCCCAAGTATCGGGGAGCGGCGCCGATCCAGTGGGCGGTGGCGAACGGTGAGCTGGAGACTGGCGTAACGACGATGCGGCTGGATGCCGGCCTGGATACGGGCGACGTGCTGCTGGAACAGCGGGTGTCGATTGGACCGGAGACGATGGCTGCGGAGCTGTTTTCAGTTTTGGCGGAGGAGGGAGCGGGGCTGATGCTGCGCACCCTTGCAGGGCTGGAGGATGGGACGGTGCAGGCAAAGCCGCAGAATCATTGGAAGGCGACGCCCGCGCCGATTTTGACCCGGGATGACGGACGATTGGAGCTCCGCGAGCGCACGGCGCAGCAGGTGTTTGATCGCTGGCGCGGGTTTTACCCGTGGCCGGGAGCGTGGGGAGAGTTTCGGGGCAAGCGGTTTCTGGTACACGCGATGCGGCCGGCTCCGAGTACAAGGTTGGATCTCGATCCGGGAGAGTTGTGGCTCGTCGGCGGCGATCTGATCGCCGGTGCGGCTGAGGGTACGGCGTTGATACTGATCGAGGTGCAGACGGAGGGCAAGCCGCGGATGCAGGGTGCGGCGTTTGCCCGCGATTTCCAGCTGAAATTGGGTGAGCGGATTGGCTGAGCAGGCCGCGAAGAAGATGGGAGCTCCTAAGCTGGCTGCAGTGATCAGCGCGGCGCGGGCGGCGGCATTTGAGCTGCTGGAGCGTGTGGCGACGAGCTCGGCGCATAGCGACGACCTGCTGCATGGGCCGCGGCTGGCCGGGTTATCACAGGCGGACCGCGATCTCACCATGACGTTGGTACTGGGGGTTTTGCGGTGGCAGATTGCGCTGGATGCGCGGCTGCGGCCGCTGCTGAGCAGGCCGGATCTGAGCCTGGCTGAGCCGGTGGCGATTGCGCTGCGCCTGGGAGCCTTTCAGCTGCTGCATCTGGAGCGCATTCCGGCCCACGCGGCGCTGAATGAGAGTGTGGAGCTGGTGCGGGCGGCGGGGCATCCTCATGCGTCGGGGATGGTGAACGCGGTGCTGCGCAAGCTGGTCGGGATGCCGGGGACGCGAAAGCCGCTGGTGGAGTCTGTCGCGGCTATGGCGGAGCGGCTGGGCCATCCGTTGTGGCTGGTGCAGCGGTGGGTGGCGGCCTATGGGCGCGCGGCCGCGGAGGCGGTGTGCGGATTCGACCAGCAGCAGCCGGGCTGTAGTGCCTTATTTTGCGACGCGGCTGCGGACGCGCCGGTGATGGATGCGGGTTCGCGGCTGGTAGCGGAGCTGGCGGCGGCAAGTCAGCCGGGGGCGCAGCGGGTTTGGGACTGCTGCGCGGCTCCGGGCGGCAAGACGATTGTGCTGGCAAAAAGATTGCCCGAGGCGAAGCTGTTGGTCACGGATCTGAATCCAACCCGCCTGCGCCGATTGGAGCAGAGGCTGACCCGGGATCTTCCGGGGTGTGCCCCAGAGGTGAAGCAGGGAGATGCGGCTGCGCTGCCAGGATCAGCCGGGGTATTTGATCTAATTTTGTGCGATGTGCCTTGCAGCGGTACGGGAACTCTGGCTCGTAACCCTGAAATTCGACACCGTTTAGAGGCGGCGGAGTTGCGGCGGCAGGCGGAGCGGCAGGGAAGAATCCTACGTGGCGCGTCCCAGCGTCTTGCGCCCGGGGGACGATTGCTGTATTCGACCTGTTCGCTGGAGGCCGAGGAGAACGAGGCGGTCGTTTCAGTGGTGTTGGGAGGGCTGCCGGAGTTTCGTCAGCTGCCGGTGGGCGAGGTGCTGGAGGGGATGCGGGGCCGGGGACAGGTCCAGGCGGATGCCGAGCAGATGGGCCGGCTGACACGTGGTGACTTTCTGCGGACACTGCCGGGGTACGGGTTTGAGGGTGATGGGTTCTTTGCGGCCCTGCTGGAGCGGCGATGACGGCGATAACGACGATGTAAAGGTGATATCTGTCATCCCGTCGAGAAGTGCAGGGATCTGCTTTCCTTTACGCTTGATCGTCGGAGTTGAGCAAAGCAGATCCCTTCGCTAGGCTACGGGATGACGGACTCTAGGAAAGCCCCTTAATTTTTTGAATCACACAGCCGGTCAGTTGCTGCAGAAGAGCCTCCCACCGATCGCCGTACGCGGTCCAGCCGCCCAGATGCCCCACCCGCGCCAGCGCCGCCGCGCGCATCGACTTGTGCAGGGACGGATCATCGGCCAGCCGTTGCATCCGATCCGCCAATGCCGATGAATCGCGCACCGGGACAATGAAGCCCTCGACTCCGTCCGTGAACAGATCCTCTCCCCCCGTGTGCGTGGAGCAGATAACCGGGCAACCGCAGGCCATCGCCTGCGCCTGCACCAGCGCGAGCCCCTCCTCCAGGCTAGGCAGCACAAGGGCATGGCTGCGGCTCATCCAAGCGGCCAACTCCGCCTGCGGCAGCACCCCGAGAAACTCCACGTGTTCCCGCGGCAGTTTGTCGAGTAGCGGCCGCATCTCCTTCTGCACGCTGCCGACGATCCGCAGCCGCTTACGCCTCGCGCGAACTGCGGCGAAGGCCTCCAGCAGGTAGGGAACCCCTTTGCGCAGACCCACAGACCCGGCGAAGAGCACAGCAAACTCATCGGCGGGTGGCGTACCCGTCGGCGTGAACTGCTCCAAACGCACACCGTAGGGGATTACGTGCACTTTTTCTGCCGGCACGCCCATCTCGAGGAAGGAGCGCCGGGCTATGGAAGACGGCACGGTAATCGCGTCGGCGGCGGCATAGATCGCCTCCTCGCGTTGCGTATCGCGTTCGTCAGAAACAGGTCGTAAAACTCCCCAGCGGCGATACTCTTCCGAGACAATCCGCTCCTGGAAGCGCTGATGGGTGGAGCCGCGGTCGCAGAGGAAGACTCCACCTTCGCGCTGGACCCGTTGTCCGGCGCGCAGGCTGGACCCGGAGATGCCGATCAGCGCGTCGATGTACGTTCCGCGGCGCTGCAGTCCGTGCACCTGCCGGTCGGTCCACCGGTCGAAGCCCAACGCGTTGCGGTAGCCGAGCTCATCCTGCAGCCGGGGCAGATCGACGCCGCTGCGGCCCAGCAGGTACTCCGGCAGACCCCACCAGGGAAAGGTGCGAACCTTGTCGCGCGGCAAACCCTCACGCTGTAGCCGGCTCCACGGCCAGGTCGAATAGATTGCCTCGAGATGGCTGCGGCGCTCCAGCTCGCGCGCGAGCTCAAAGTGATGAAACACCCCGAAGACGGTCTGGAGTACACGCATGGCCGACCACCCGGAGGCGTCCGGTTGAGCATAACAAAATCATCGTCCATGCCGCCGCTCAACTCTCGTGATGCGAGTAGGACAGTCGGACCAGCAGATTCCCTTCGGGAATGACAGAAAGAAGAGCAAGATCAGAAAAGCAAGATCGCTGCATAGCTAAAGGCAATTAGTCTAGACTCGCAGCAGATTCTGCATGATGAGCCGTTTTCCGAGTTATCGCGTCATCGCTGTTGTCTTCTGGCTGCTCGCCTTAGTTAGCCTGCCCCTTCTGATGCCTCCTCCCGGTTGGGATCTGCACGTGTACGTCAACGCCATCCACTCCCTGCAGGCAGGGCACGACCCCTACGCCGACGGGATCGCGGTGCAGCGTGCCTTTCACAATCGAATCGGGGCGCATCCCAGCTGACCGCCGCCGTTCACCTACGTCTACTCACCGCTCACGCTGCCTCTGCTCCGCCTTATCGGCAAATTCCCGCTCGACTTTAGCGGAGCCGTTTACTGGCTCCTATTTGCGGTCGGCTTTCTTGCGATGGTGCTGGTCGCGTTGGGAGCGGCAGAGCCTGAGGAGCGGCCCATCTTCGCGCTGCTGGCTCCGGCCGCGATCTACTTCCCCGGCCTGATCGAAACCAAGGTCATCTTCAGCGGCAATCTGGTGTACATCCTGTATGGTCTTGTGTTCGCAACGGCATGGCTGGGCTGGCGGCGGGGCGCCTGGAGCTGGTTCTATCTCGCCACACTGAGCGCATCCTGTTTTAAGGCTCCGCTGCATTCAGAGCGGAGAAGAACGGGGCTTCAGCCCCGGGTTTTGCGCTGAATCTGGAGAGAACCATAGCTAAAGCCCATAATTTTGAGATCTCCTTTTCGTGGGGCTGAAGCCCCACGCTCCCTCCTCACCCTCTTCCCAGATGCACCTCGTACGATGATCGTCATTCACACAGGTACTACCTACTTCCAGCAGCCCAACAGCCGCCGCAGCACGATGATCTCGCCCACGTGGTAGCTGTTGTGGTCGGCGATGAGCAGCGCCTCGCGCAGCAGATTCTGGCCGTCTCCCCAAGCGAAGGGGCTGAACAGGTCCACGGCAGGTTCTTGCAGCAGAGCTTTGAAGGCTTGCAGGTCTGTGTTCATGGCCTCGATCGTCACATCCCAGCTCTCGGGCGTCGGCGGCACAGGGCTCTTCGGCCAGTACGCATCCGGCCATTTGTGGCTCTGGTAGCCGCCGGGGGGCGGCGCCGAAAAATTCAGGATATCCCGCTGCGTAAAGCGCAGGTGCTCCAGCAACTGCCAGACTGAGTAGGGCAGATGCTCCGGGACGGCACCGCGGAGCGCCTCCGGAAACTCATTCAAAGCTGCCGCGAGCGGGGCATGGGCCTTGCCTCCGTCGAGCAGGGCGAGAAGTTGTGTGACGAGCTTGTCATGATCCATGACGGCCTCCCTGTATAAGAGCTACGATGCTTGGAGCATGATCGCTTGGAGAATGGTCGCCTGGAGAATGGATGCGGATCGTGGCGTTGATTCCTTTGTACTCAGAAGCAAGAGACGCATCGAACCGTCCGTGCCTGCGCGCGAACGAAAGACCGGGGATGGCGCGATAGAAAATCGAGCAATGGGCGATCGTCGCGATGCTTGGGCGTCGCACGGTACCGGGCGACGCTGGTTTCCAATTTCTGTGGTGCTTCTCGCGAGCTCCCTTGCTCCGCTCGCCGCCAAAGCGCAGGATCCCGGGCTGGTTGCGACCATGGCCGCGAACGAGGTTGCCGCCAAGGGCCGGGACACTCATTACAGCTACATCGCTGAGGAGGTGTCGTCGCGCACGGGTGGCCACCTTTGGCGGGAGAAGGTGGTTGAAACCGACGATGGCCCGCTCCATCGCCTGCTGGCTGTCGATGGAAAAGCCTTATCGCCGACCGAAGCAAAAGCCGAGGAGGACCGGATCTCTCGTCTGATCAGCGATCCTTCCGCTTTTCGCGCGGAGAACCTGGCGCACAAAGGCGATGAATCCCATGCGGCACAGCTGTTGGGGCTGCTGCCGAAGGCCTTCCTCATCACTGGCGCGGGTGAGCAAAACGGCTGCGCGCAGTTCAACTTTCGGCCTAACCCTGCATTCCAGCCCTCGACCTATGAGCAGCGCGTTGCCCACGCGATGGAAGGCACGGTCTCGCTGAAGCAGCCGGAGAACCGCCTCTGTGTCCTGACCGCAACCATCGCGACACCGGTTGAGTTCGGGTTTGGCTTTCTCGGGCGCATCGAGAAGGGCGGCCACTTCAGTCTCGAACGCATTCCAGTAGATTCGGTGCACTGGAAATCGGACCGCATCAGCGTTCACATTGCCGGGCGCATCCTGTTGCTGAAGAGCATTACGCGAGACCAGGATGTGAAGCGCTTGGACATCCACATCATCCCACAGCAACTTTCGCTGGGGCAGGCCGCGCAACTGAGCGCACAGTAGGTCAGACACGGCTTAACCGCTTACATCTGTCCGTGGCTGATGGAGACGACGAAGTAGAGCGCCTCGATGTCGCCAACGTTTTTCAGCCCATGCATCTGGTTGGACGCGGTGTAGATTACATCGCCCGCGCCGGCCGGTTCGGGCTCGCCGTTGTTAAGAAACTCCAGTTTGCCCTGCCGTATCAGCACGTACTCCGTGTTGCGGTGCTTGTGCGGCGGATGCGGCATCTGCCCCGCGGGCAGCATCGTCTCATGCACCTCGACGAACTCACCTGTGGGCAGTGTGCCATGCATGACAGAACGCCCCCAACCGCCGTTCGAGTTGTGGGAGACATGCATGTCGGAGAGGTGAAATACCTTCGACGCCGTCATCGAAGCATCGTTCCCGCCGGGACTCTGCCCAGCGCCTCCTGCTCCCCCTTCCTGGGCCTCTGCAAGGAGGCCTCCCAGTGAGGCGAAGGCAGCCATCGCCACGCATACGTTTCTACGGTTCGTTTCCATGATTGCTCCTCTTCACTGGATGGTATCGCGCTCATCGCGAGCACGATGCCATCATCGGAGAAAGCCTGTCGATCTCGGAGCCGCCTTACAGAAACGCACCCACGCCATACATGTAACTTGAGAATGGGCCAAACGCTCCCGGAGAGCTGCCTGTTTGGCTGATCCGAATTTTCTGACTCCAAATGTTCTTTTGCCGCAGAGACGAGCGATTCGAATGCGCACAGCGCTACAGTTCGCGTTAGTTGGCTTCCTGGCGGGTGTGGCTGTGGCCCTGGCGCTCACCCAGATCGGCAATCAAAGGCCTCTATCCGCTCACGAGATGCATGTGCTGTGGCCGGCGGCTGCGATCGGCCTCGACTTTGGTGACTGGGCAGACGGCAATACCTGGCATTTCCTTCGGCTCCTGTCCGTCTTCCTCGGCAATGGAGTGCTGTACGCAGCCGTTGCAGGCTGCTTTGGAGCTGTCGTGGAGACCTTGAGGAAGTAAGCCGCGGGACTCAGGAGTCGAGTTCCATTGCCAAGTCTGCTGACGTACTGGAATCGTTTTCTTCATCATCGCTGGCACAAGCGAATATCGGCCTGACCGTCGATGAGGAAATTGAGGGTCAGTGGAATTTTGCGATCTTCTGGGCTCTCATTAGGGAATCTCTGAATAAGTCTTGTCTTGAAAGGGCGGGACTTTAGTCCCGCCGTAAATCTAGTAACAGCAACGCGGCTTTAGCCGCTGAGGTACGCTTTCGCTCGTTCCCGGACTTAATCAGACCTTCTTTAGAAGACGATCTTGCCGGCTACCTGCAGAATGCGCGTCTCGCGCGCGCCAGTTACGGTGCCGAAGGTGGTTGAGGTCAGCGTCGTATTTACCGCGTTGTAGTTGGTGTGGTTCAGCACGTTGAAAGCCTCGCCGCGAAGTTGGAAGACGAGGTTTTCGACGATGCGGAAGTTGCGGAAGAGACCAACGTCCTCGCGATCGTAACCGGGCAGCGTGACAGATCCGCGCTTCTCATCACCCGGCAATCCAAGCGCCGCGCCCGGAGCCGCAAATGCCGCTGTATTGAACCATTTCGTCTGTGTCTTCAGCCCCGGGCCGCTCCGCGGATTGCTGATCTGATCGGGACGGAGCGAGGCAGGGCTGCTGCCGCTGATCGCCAGGCCGGCAACATCGGTGAACGTGGTGTTGGTGCCGAACACAGTGCCACCCTGGCTTGCGGTGATCGTGGTTGGAATGCCCGAGCTCAGCGCAACGATGCCGGAGATCTCCCATCCGCCGACCACGCGCCCAACCAGGCCCTTCTGATCGTGGAACCAGGGCAGATCCCAGATGTAATCAATCGTGGCGAACTCGTTGCGGTCGTAGGCTGCGCGTCCATACTCCGCACGGATGTTCGTGCGATCCTGCGGCGCGCTGCTGCGGTCGCCGATGGGACCGTTGCTCAGGTTGCGCTGCCAGGTGTAGTTGCCGGTGATCTCGCTCTTACCCCTGAAGCGCTTCTTCACGGAAACCTGCAACGAGTTGTAATTCGAGTTGAAGATGGGCTCGACGGCATACATGCCCGCGTAGCCCTTGTAGGGACGGATCTGGTTGGCGAGGGTTGTATTGGCGGTGCTGGCAAATCCTCCTGCGGGGAGAATGCCCGCAGCCTTGGCCGCACCGGGCGCGAGCGAGTTGATGTCGATATAGCCGATGAGGTGCGTATCATGCGCGCCGTAGTAGCCGACGTCGAGCAGCAGGCTGGGCATGAGCTCCTGCTGCAGATCCAGCGAGTACTGCTGCGAGTAGGGCGAGTGGAACTGGGCGGCCGTGACATAGAACGGCGTAGGCGGACTGGGCAGCGCTGCCGCTTTGGCTGTTCCGCCAGTCGGGTTATCAAACGAGGTATAGCTGAAGTTTGCACTTACCGGGAGCGGCGGATCGCTGAAGGCGTTCTGCTCGAAGTCGCCGAAGAGCGTGGCGTCATAGGCAATGCCGTACCCGCCACGCAGTGAGGTCTTGCCGTTCCCGAATACATCGTAGGCAAAGCCGAAGCGGGGCGCGACGTCCTTGGTGTCCGCCTGGCCGACCTGGTTGCCGTAGGGAGAGTTATGCCCATTGACGCCATAGGCCATAGGTTGAGGGGCTTACGTAAACGAGACCGTTCAAGGTGTCATAGGCCGGATTCGGAACCACGCCACCGGTGCAGGCCGCGCCCGTGACGCAGATGCCGCCGGCCTTATCGATGGTCGGCGCATTGGCCGGGTTGAAGGCTGAAGGCAGAAAGTTTGAAAGCAGACCGTTGCTGTCGGTTGGTTGCCCAAAGAAGGAGTAGCGAGCGCCGAAGTTCAATGTAAGACGCGGTGTCACCTTCCAGTTGTCCTGAATATAGGCTTCGATCGTGTTTGCATGGAGGTCGGGTACGCGTGGCGCCGGCGTCTGGGAGAAGCCTCCCGTCACCGTTCCGGTGAGGAAGTTGGCAAAGGACTGGTAGTACGCCACAGCCTCTGCATTGGACTGCGAGCCCGTGGGCAGCTGCGCCTTGGCGTCAGTAAAGCTGAAGGAACCAAGATTGCCGCCTGTGGCGTTTTCGGTCTTCTGGTAGCGGTCATAGCTGGCGCCCACGATAACGGTGTCGGTTCCCAGCACCGCCGTCACATTGCCGAAGATATTGTGATTGCGGTTGTAATCGTTGTAGATTCCGGCGTCTGTAAGGCCCGTATACCCCGTGAAGCTGATATTCGGAATGGTGCCCAGGACGTTGTTGAACGGCAGGGCCACCTTCACGTCGGGCGAGTTGGCGAGCAGGGCCGATCCAGCCGGAGCGCTTTGAATGGAGCCGTAGGAGTAAGCATAACCGGCATCCATCAGCAGCCGCGGCGAGTGCACATAGGTGATGTGCCCAAGCTGCTGCGTTCCCGGCGAGCGCGTATTTGTGACCTGCACTCCAGGCAGCGCACCGGTGCAGGCGCAACCATAGCCCAAGGGCTCCTGCGTCGGAATGCTGTCATGAATGAAGCGGTAGAACACGTTGAACTTCTGGCCAAATGCCTGATCGATGCGCACGAGTTCCTGGGCATCGTTGTACTGGTTGCGCGCGTTGAAGTTATAGGCATGAGGGTCCTGCGTTGGTCCCGCGTTGGGCAGCGGCACGCTGGCGAAGACATCCTTCAGATATGCCTGTGCTGTCGGCGAGAACGAGGTGGTGGGAATCTGCGTCACGCCCGCATTCGCGCAGGAGGCGGCTGCGCCGTTGAAGGCGATGCACACCGGTACGGGAAAGGTTCCGGCGCGCTCAGCGGCTGTGGGCACGAAGTCCGTCACCGTGGTGTAGGTGATGATGCGCCGGATCTCCTGCGAAAAGAAGAAGAACGTTTTATCGTGTCCGTTGTACACCTTGGGGATCCAGACGGGGCCGCCGAAGGTATAGCCGAAGTCGTTGTAGCGCAGCTCGGGACGGGCAATGAAGTTGGCGGGAGAGGCGAAGTTTTTATCCGCCCAGGAGTTCGCGTTCAGAACGTCATTGCGGAAAAACTCATAGGCGCTGCCATGAAATTGATCGCTGCCGGAGCGCGTGACGACGTTCACCTGACCCGCGGCGGAGCGCCCGAACTGCGCAGAGTACACGCCGCGCTCGGTTCGAAACTCCGCGATCGCGTCCACGCTGGGAAAGGTGAGCAGGGTGAGGTTGGAGCCGCGGTCTACATTGTCGGCGCCATCCACCGTCCAGTTATTTGCGCTGGTTCTCTGGCCATTGACGGAGAAGGCGACGGTGTTTACCAGACCCGAGGGAGCCGTGGGGCCGATGTAGATCTGATCCGTCGTTCCGGTGTAATCGACGCCGGGCTGCAGAGCCAGAAGCTGCTCGTAGTTGCGGGTCGCCAGCACCAGTTCGCGCACCTGGTTGCCGCTGATCAGGCCCGATGCTGAAGCGTCCTCGAGATTTACCTGGACAGGGTCCGCCTCCACCGTCAGCGTCTGCCGTTCGCTGCCGATGACGAGTTGCCGATTGACGGTAAGGCTGTCGGAGACGTGCAGCACGAGATTCGTGAGCTGATCGATCTCGAAGCCCGGGCTGGTGATCTTGACGGTATAGCTGCCGAGGGGCAGGGAAGACGCGGTGTAAAAGCCTGCGCCGTTGGTCAAAATCGTTCGGATCGTCTGGTTGCGATCGGTGTTGATCAACTCCACGGTCGCGCCCTTGATCTTTGCGCCCTGAGGGTCGGTCACCGTCCCGCCAATGCTGCCGGAGACCTCCTGCCCCAACGCTGCGCTCACCGACATGAGCAGAATGGCTACGAAAGCGAGCAGCTTCGCGGAGTGTGCGGATGGCACCATCAGGAATCCTCCCAAAAGACATCGTTCAAGTCGCATCAAGATCACCAGCACGCAGCCGCTTTGCAGCAAACAGGGCTGCAACGCCGCACCGGTGAGTGAATAACCGACCGGTGTGCGCGCAACCTCTGCTATCGGCAAATGCGAAACAGTGTTCTGATCGAGATAGCCTATTATCCAACGCAACGGGCTCTGTGTCAGCCCCGGGCCACATTTTTGGGTGTCCAGGCCAGCGGATAGGGAGCATTCCCGCCGGAATCGTCTCCGCGGCTCAGGGCTTTGTTTGCTGGCGTACAGATCGACAGGCACTCCCAAAGCTGCTCGTGAGCAACCCGGGGGAGCGTGCCGCATCCGTATCATCCAGTGACAAAGAATACGCAGAGCCCAAGCCGAATGCGCCAGCGACCGTTTAAGGTTTTCCCATGACCAGATACGGTTTTGCGGATTGGCTTCTGGCCGACATCCGGCTCCCCAAAGGAGTTCACAGTAAACCCGAGGCTGTGCACTCCTGGTGGCGGGTCATGTGCCTCACGGGCGTCGATTACTTCTCGACCCTTGGATACCAGCCGGGCATAGCCTTTCTTGCCGCCGGCGTTCTTTCTCCGCTCGCAACCCTGGTGCTGGTGCTGGTGACCCTCTTCGCGGCGTTGCCGTTGTACCGGCGCGTTGCGGGAGCAAGTCCCAACGGGCAGGGCAGCATCGCCATGCTGGAGCGGCTGTTTCCGGATTGGGGCGGCAAGGTCTTTGTGCTGGTCCTGCTCGGCTTCGCTTCCACCGACTTCATCATCACCATGACGTTATCTGCAGCGGATGCCGCCGCACACTTCGTGCATAACCCCTACGCGCCGCACTGGCTTACCGGGCAGATGCTCGTGACGTTGCTCCTTCTGACTGCCTTGAGTGCGATCTTTCTCAAGGGCTTTAAGGAGGCCATCGGGATTGCCGTCGTTCTGGTAGGCGTGTACCTGCTGCTGAACGCTGTAGTCACCGTGAAAGCGATCGGGGTTGTGCTGCAGCACCCCCAAGTTCTTCCGCGCTGGCGGGATGCCCTGTTCGCGCAACACTCGAACTGGCTGGCGATGCTTGGCGTTTGTCTGCTGCTGTTCCCCAAGCTGGCGCTTGGGCTCTCCGGCTTTGAGACCGGCGTGGCGGTGATGCCGCTGATCTCCGGCGCCGATCTCAATGACAGGATACGCAACACGCGCAAGCTGCTGAACACGGCGGCCATCATCATGAGCATCTTTTTGCTCGCCACCAGCATGGTCACCACGCTGCTCATACCGGCAGGCGCCTTCGCCGAGGGCGGCGCAGCAAATGGGCGGGCGATGGCCTATCTTGCGCACCAGTATTTCGGCAACGGCTTCGGTTCGCTGTATGACCTGAGCACGATCCTGATCCTGGCGTTTGCCGGCGCGTCCGCGATGGCAGGCCTGCTCAACCTGATTCCAAGATATCTGCCGCGGCTTGGCATGGCGCCAGAATGGGCTCAGGCCTCTCGTCCGCTGGTGCTGGTCTTCATGGCTACCGCATTTATCGTGACGATCGCTTTTCATGCCGATGTAGATGCGCAGGGCGGAGCCTACGCGACAGGTGTCCTCGTACTGATTACCTCAGCCGCAACAGCGGTCACGATCTCTTTACGCCAGACCCGCATGTGGTGGGCCTACCTTTTCGTGACCCTGATCTTCGTGTACACCACTGGACTGAACATCTGGGAACGGCCTGAAGGTCTAAAGATCTCGTCCTTTTTTATCCTGGCAATCATTACCGTCTCGGTGGTGTCGCGAGCCATGCGATCGACGGAGTTAAGGGTCACCGACGTCACGTTGTCGGATGATGCCTCACGCCTGCTGGGCCTTATGGAAGGTCAGGTGATTCGCCTCGTCGCGCGGCGGCCACAGCCGGAGGCGGCAGCCGATCTGGACCGGGTGGATGCCCTGGTTCATAAGCGGTTCGGCCTGGACCACGGAGAGCCAATCTTCTTTCTGGAGGTGGAGCGCACAGACGCTTCCGAGTTCAATCAGTGCCTCTGCGTGGAGGCTCGCAGCGTGGGTACCCACACGGTGCTTTATGCGAAAAGCCCCGTGGTTGCAAATTCCATCGCGGCTTTCCTGATCTTTCTTGAAAAGAGCACGGGGTGCGTCCCGCATGCGTACTTCAAATGGAAGGACGGCAATCCCGTAATCAACGTGATTCGTTTCATCTTTCTTGGAGAGGGCGATGCCGCGCCAATTACACATGAGGTCCTGCGCCGCGCAGTTCCCGACATCGATCGGCGCCCCATTGTGCATGTAAGCTAGACCTGCAGCATGGATCCGTCTCTGAAAAGGCCACATGATGCTATGAGCCGGAAGTCGGGTAATAAAATTGTCATCCTGAGCGAAGCGAAGGACCTGCTTTTTGTTCGAATCGGCGAAAAAGCTCGACTCGGAGATATGCCTAGAACCTCGGGTTTACCACAATAGCTCCTGCCGTCATACACCCATTCTTGCAACAGGTCAGGTACCCTGCTTGCATGAAACCTCTGTATACATGTCCCTGGCTGCTCGTCTGCCTGCTGCTGAGTGCTCCATGCAGTTTCGTGCAAAACAGCTTGGCGCAAAACGGCATCGTGCTGCCCGCCGCGAGCGGAACACAGACCGAGACGGACGAGTACACGCGTTACGAGCTGCTCGATCCGGCTAGTGCCAGCTTCAAAATCTATTACGAGGTCACCGCCACCACGGCGGGGGCGAAGTTCTTTTACAACCCGATCCGGAAGGGAAGCATAGCGTCCGACGAGAGCGTCCTGGATGCGATGACCGGTGCGCCACTCGCCTTCACCGTGGTCAGCGGCGCCCAAGCGCAAACGGATCCATTGATGGCCAAGGCTGATGCCGGCATGGACTACATCAAAGTCACGCTGGCCCGTCCTGTTCCTGAGCACGGACAAGGTCGCGTGATCATCGTGAAGACCTACAAGGACCCGAAGAGTTATTACACCGAAGGCGCGACCCTCATCTTCAACCGGCCGCTGGGCATACGACGAAACAAAATCGTTCTCCCGGCGGGGTATGAACTCAGCAGCCTTTCGGTGCCGTCTCAGATCCTGACTGAGGCGGACGGCCGCCTCGCAATCAGCTTCATGCATGCGGGCGCAGGTGAAGCGCCGCTGGTCTTGAAAGCCGTGAAAGATGCGCAGCTTGGCAAGGCTGCCTCCCCGCATGAACCCAGTGAAAAGCGTTCCTGGGAGGCGCCCTTTGCCGGCCTTCCTGAACATGCTCGTCTGTCCGAACGGGCGCATGAGAATCGGGATATCGTGTACTTCCTGCAGGCGCCGGAGACCCACGCGTTCAGTCTTTATCACGACTACACCGAGACCCGCCCCGGGGTGAACAGTTACG
This sequence comes from Granulicella sp., assembly GCA_965276885.1. Lineage (GTDB taxonomy): Bacteria > Acidobacteriota > Terriglobia > Terriglobales > Acidobacteriaceae > Granulicella. Next base: position 2,960,625 of record OZ255702.1, read on the forward strand.
TGAATCTCGTTCGCGAGGGAAGCCGGGTGGAGAAGCCGTCGGCCTACATCCTGGACACCGGTGAAGTGCTGCAGTCGCGGATCATGACGGGCGCGGAAATCATCGCGGCGAAGATCGATGCCGGAGAGCCGATCGATCCGAAGGCTTCCGCGGTCGTAATCCCGTTCGCTCCGGTGGAGAAGAACCATAGCGTCCGGCTACGCATCTCCGAAACTTATACCGCGCCGCTTAGTTATCGGCTTGAGGATGACGAACTCGTCTTCGATCGCAGCCTGGGGCGGACGCGCAACGCCGTTGTTCTGCCGGATGGCTGGTATTGCACGGCCAGCGCCACCCCGGCTACGGTGGAGACCATGGCGGATGGCCGGGTGCGTCTGGATTATTGGGATGACCAGCCGGAGGCGGTGGATGTACTCGTGAAGGCTCGCCGGCGCGTCGGCGCATCAGCGCCAGCGATCCCTGGTACAGAGCAACACACGGGCAATTAGAGCGGTGGCGGCTCAGTCAGCCGCGCCACCCTCCAGCAGCTTCAGAAGATCGGCGGTTGTTCCCGTCTCGGCGAACCTTGGAAAGATCTTCTCAACAAAGAGATTGTGGGTCTCGACATCGCGATCTGTCATGGCATCTACGACCAGGGCCACGTTATAGCCGAGATCGTGGGCGCTGCGCGCCGTGGCTTCCACACCGCCGCTGGTGGCAATACCCGTCAAGACGACCTGCGTCACACCGCGCTGCCGCAGAGACTCATCCAGGAATGTGCCGATGAAGGCGCCCACCCTCTGCTTGGTGATGAGAGTGTCGCCGGACTGCGGTTCGAGTTCGGGGACAAGTTCAGTCCAGTCCGGCGGCAGTGGAGGAAGGGCAAAGCGACCTTCGGATCGTTCCGGAGCACGGCCCGCGACGTTGACGAGAACGACCGGAAGACCGCGCCGGCGAAAAGCGCGCGCAAGCTCGGCAGAGCGACTGACGATCTCAGCGACGGCGTGAACACAGGGTATCGCGACGATACATTTTTGCAGATCGATCACTACCAATGCAGCGTTGGGGTCAAGTTGTGTGAGAGGCATAGCTTCCTTTCGATGATGGGCATGAGATCAAATAACTCATGGCGACTACTTGGTTTCTTTGTTGGCAAAATGCGCGCCGCACATCGTGCTGATAACGATGACACCCAGAAAGAAGGTGATGATTGGCGCGTTGTCTCCGCCCGAAACCCTTCCGGTCCGAAACAGAACGTAACCGATGGCTATATTCAGTAAGGCCCAGACAACATTCACCATCGCTGAGGACAGGCCCTTTCCGGGCGGTTTGGCGAACGGGGTGGGAAAGCGGTCGCCCGAGATGCCGTGCACGAAATGAGGAACTGCATTGGTGAGAAAACCACCGGAGAAAAAACAGGCGAGGAGGCGGTACGGGTTCACGATCTTCCTTTCGGGTGCGGTTTATGAAGCGTCGTGTTCTATGGAATGTCAGGTTCGTTGATTAGCTCTGATTACGCGCCGGACAGGCAGCCTATGCGCCGCGGGCGGGTACCAGACCCATCTCCTGGTAAATGGGCCGCATCACCGCCCTGACCTTGGGTAACTCCAGCGTGAACCAGAGCGAGCCGGCCACACAGAATGAACCGGTAAGAATCATCGTGTGGGGTGCACCCATCCGTTGCGCCAGCGTGCCAGCCAGCAGGCTGCCGAATGGCGCCGTGCCGACAAGGGCCATCGTATAAAAGCTCATGACGCGAGCACGCTTGTCTTCCGGCACCAGCGTTTGAATGACCGTATTGCTGGCGGAGGCGCCTTGCAGCATGCCGAAGCCGACAAAGAACATCAACACCAACGACAGCCACAACGTATGCGACAGGCCGAAAAGAATAAGGCCCGCGCCAAACACCGCGGCCGCGATCGGGATCATGCGCGTCAATCCCACGACCGACTTGCGCACCGCGAGGGAGAGCGCTGAAATGAGCGCACCCACTCCCGAAGCTCCCGTGAGCCAGCCGAGCGTGTGCGGACCGCCGTGCAGCACCTGGCCCGCGAAGAGCGGCAGAAGCACCGCATAGGGATAACCCATGAGACTGGTAAGGGCAAACAGCAGAAGAATGGTTCGGATAGGCCGAAAGGTGCTGACGTATGTCCAACCCTCGTGCATGAGTTCGATCATGCTGGTGCGGTTGCGAGGCGTATTTGAAGGGGTGATATGCATCAGCAGCAGCGATGCGATCACGGCGAAATAGCTAACCCCGTCGATAAGAAAACACCAGCCTTCACCGGCGGCTCCGATGACCAGCCCAGCGAGGGCCGGCCCGATCAGTCGCGCACCATTGGCCATGGAGGAGTTGATCGCGATGGCGTTGCTCAGGTCTTCGCGGTCTTCAACCATCTTTACGAGAAAGGACTGCCGTGCAGGCAAGTCGAAGGCGTTAATGATTCCCTGCAAGACGCTGAGTGCGATGATTTCTTTCATCGTAATTACGTGAGCTAACGTGAGCGCGGCAAGTGCGAGCGACTGGACAGCAGCGATGGCCTGTGTCCACACCAGCAGCTTGCGGCGGTCGAGACGTTCCACCCAGACTCCGGCAAACGGCGAAAGTAGAAATGTCGGTATCTGCCCCGCAAAGCCTACAACGCCAAGCAGCAGCGCCGAATGAGTTAACTGATAGACGAGCCAGCTTGTCGCCAGCCTTGTCATCCAGGAGCCGATCACCGAAATGCTCTGGCCGGAGAAAAAGAGCTTGAAGTTGCGATGCCGCAGCGCTCGCCAGGCGTGCGAGAGTGAGACCTTGCGCAGGGAGGGACGAGGATTCGAGCGGTTCGCGGAGGTCTTCATAACTCCGCCAGACGCTGGATGATCTCACCTGCTGCGAACAGAGTGGCCTGGTCCTGTTTGTCGAGATGGCCGATGGCCTCCGCGAGCCACGTCCGTTTCGCCATCTTGGCGCTCCGCAGTGTCGCTGCCCCTTCTGGAGTGAGTTCAATCATCATCTGGCGGCCATCCGTCGGATGCGGCTTGCGCGCGACGATGCCCATCTGCTCCAGCGCCGCGACAGTGGCTCCCATGGATTGCGGCTTCACACCTTCGGCCCGCGCCAACTCAGCAGTCGTGCGCGATCCCTCCCGGGCAAGACGCCCCATTACGGCAGACTCGGTGTGAGAAAGCTCGTACGAGGCCGATGCCGCGCGCATGCGGCGCATCAACATGCCAATCGCCTGGGTCAATTCGCTGACGTCGAGTTCTATCGATCTTCGTGGCATAGCTCTAATTCAGGTATACAGAAAAGAAGGCAGACTTGCAAGTCTGCCTTCTTTGTTCGTAGAGTTCTGCAGCCAGGGGGATAGAACGAGCCGAGTGCCTGTCTCTGCAGCGATTCGGGTAAGTGGTTGGACTGGCATGATCGATCCTCTTAGTTTTCTAGGAACCGATGGGCCAAAGGTCACATTTGCGTCTGATCCGCGGGGTGCAACCCGTAGATGGATGACCATTGGCAGATCCGCAACGGACATGACTGAACCGCATCTTCACCATGCGGGCGCAGAGCGAAAACGCCATGAGCGCTTGAAAGCGGCACAGGCAATTTTCACCGCCGCGGTGCGCGCGATGGAAGTTCGAAGCGTTGGAACAAAGAACCCTTGGATGTATGAATTCGCTTCTGTACAGATCTACCGCATTTCAGGTGTTACCTGGGCGTCCATTCAGGATGGCTGGTGAAAAGTCCTCCCAGAAAACCGAGTTGATACATGAGAAACGATCCAAAGCTGAGGCTGGCCACTCCCGAGGCCACGCCAAAGTAGCGGCTCATTTTTGCAAAGCGATCTCCGGCATAGGTGAGGGGGACGGCGATCGCAGCCGTCATGCACATCATGCCGATCATCGTTCCAACACCGAAGATGAGCAGATAGACCGTTGCCCAGACCGGATTGTGGATCGTAGAGAGCACGAGAAGCGCAACCGCGGCAGAGCCGGCCAGACCGTGAACGAGACCGATCACCAACGGCCGCACACACTGATAAACACCAAAGCGGCCGACGGCTCTGTCGATCATTCGTGGCGGCGTGCTCTGTCCAGAGCCGCTCTGCGCAGCGAGGCTGGCGGGACTTCCTGCAGCACTCGCGGGAGTGAAGTGGGTTGTGATCTTCTGCATTACGCCCGTCAGATTCAACACGCCGAGCAGCACCAGCATGACGGCCACGCTGAACTCCATGGACAACCCTACCCGCGGCGGGATCTCCACACCGAAGAGGATGATGAGCGAGCCGACGATGAAGATCGTGATGGTATGGCCCAATCCCCATACAGAGCCGATAAAGGCTGCGTTGCGTATGCTGCGTTGTTTGCTGACGATCGTCGAGATGGCCACGACGTGATCCGCGTCAGTTGAATGCCGCATCCCCAGGATCAGCCCCAAGCCCGTGACAAACAACACCGGTCCCAGCCGCTCTTTCGTGAAGAAATGTCCGCTGAGGTGAAGGGCAGCGAAGGCTTGCCATGCGACAACACACCCAAGAACAGTGATAAAGGCGGACGACAAGACCGGCAGCCAGCGCTTTGTCAGGGGACCATCCACCTGAAGACGCGTCATAAACCGGCGCGCGTAGACCATCAGCGTTCCAAAGCCGATCAGTACGGCAGCGAGCCCGAAGCTGAACGCCACAATGAGGAAGAAGCCCAGAGCGATCCTGTGCAGCGCAAACGCGCTCAGAAGAACAATCAGCGCTGCCGGGCAGGGAATGATCCCGCCGGTCACGCCGAGAGTGAAAAGCTGGGTGAGACTTACGAACTTGCCGGATGTCTTCGCTAACTGCATCTGCTCGCGATCGGCGATATCTTCGAGCGGAATCTTTCTCGAGAACCAGTGGTTTTGCGGGTCATCCAGCAGATGAGAATGATCGGTGGCCGTGCCAGTCAACCGGCGCAGGAGCATGTAGCATCCGAGTCCGGCGATGGTGAGGCCGGAGAGAACGCCGAGCCAGGGATACAGCTGCTCGGGCACGATGTAGCGTGATGCGTACAGCGTAATTGCGCCCAGAGCGAAGACGCCCATCGTATGGGAGGCCGTAACAATCAGGCCGAGCAGAACGGCATGGCGCGCCGTCCCGCGAGAACCTACCAGGTAAGCAGCAACGATGGTTTTACCGTGGCCCGGTTCGAGCGCATGCAGGCCTCCCAACCCCATGGCGATGAGGGCCGCGGTGAAGAGGAACCACACGCCAAGATGCTGCGCCGTGATGAGCTCAGTGAATCTGTTGCGCGGCGTCTTCTGCTGGTTTGCCTGCAGGTGCAGGGGCATGGGCGTCACGGATGGTTGCCCGGCGTGAACGGATTTCGCAGCATCGGGCGTTGATCTCTTTGCCGCAGCGATAGTCTCATGTCTGGAACCGGCCTTCGCTGCAGGCGGGGCAAGATGGGCCGGTCGTACAGAGACCGCTGCTTGCAGCGGCGGCGCCGCGGGCAGCTTGCGGGAGGGTGCAGCTTGAGCAACGATCAGACTCGGGGGAAGGATGGCTTCCAGGGATGCATCGAGTGCCTGTGGGGGGCTGCTTAGAAGATCCGTGGGGTAATTGCTCAACCCCGCGCTACGATCCGTCGTTGGGACGGAGCTCTTGAGGAGTGACCCACCAGGAGCTGTCGCGATGATCTCCTTCCATCCGCTGTGCCCGGGATAATTGTCGTCTGCGTAACGCAGTGTGGCATGATCCCGATCCACGGCGGGAGGGTAGGCAGCCTCGTAGACGTAGCCCATCTTCATGGTGGGAAGCCCGCCTGCTCCGGGCGGAAAGATTACATCGCTTGACCTGAGATGCAGCGGCAGCGCCACTCCATTCACGCTGAGACGCAGGCCCTGCGCCAGCTCTGCTCCGCGGTGAGCGACGAAGCGAACGACCGCGGGATCATTCGGAGTTGCCTGAATGTTGCCCCCTTGCAGTTCCTGGTACGTGGGGATCTCCGCTAGGTCGATGAAGTACTGCACGGTCACTCGATCAGCCTGCACGGTGATCTTGGAGTAGTGATTTACGCTGAAGTTCCCCATGGGATGGGCAAACATTGGGCGCGAGCCCGCGAGGAAGAGCACAGAGATCACGAGAAAAATGATTCGCTTAACGAGCATGATTCTCCGCGGTCGTGTGCGAGGCTGACTGTGCGTTCAGAGAAGCGAGCCGCTGCCTGGCTACGCTTGCAAAGAGCAGATGAAAATGCGGGTTGATCTGCAGCGCCTCGGTCAGGTCCTTCCGGGCTGCATCCCCATCGCCCAACTTGTCCGCGATCAAACCGGCATGAAACAACAGCAGCGAATCTTGCGTGCCGTGCGCGAGGGCTGTGTCACTGGCCTTACGGGCTTCCGCGAACTGTCCATTTTTGTAGAGCGCCCACGCCAGAGCATCCCACGTGTACACGTCGTGGCGCACTTCAAATTCTTTTCGCGCAAGCTCCAACGCTTCGGGCAGCTTCATATCGTGGTCTGCGTAAAACAGAGCGAGATCCCGATTGTGCAGTACCTGGTTGATGTGTCCCAGCAGACCGATGTACTGCACGAGCTGATACTGTTTTTTTGCTTGGGCCCCATCTCCGGTTTTAGCGTAGAGATCGCCCAGTTCGGCAACGAAGACCGGCATGGGCACGACCGCAATCGCCTTTTCGTAAAGGGTGATGGCTTCGGCATAGCGGGCGTTGTTGGCCCGGAGTTTCGCGAGGCCCGCAAGGGCGCGGTAATCTCCAGGATGGACATCCAGGGCGGCAAGATAAGCCGTGTTCGCGGCAGCAGCATCGCCCCCTTGCGTTTCATACTCACCAAGCTCGTAGTAAAGCCAGGCGAGATTTTCCCGAGGAAGCTGCGCTTCCAGGCCCTCAGCCACGGCGGTCGTCATCAACGTGATGGCTCCGGCCGTATCTCCCGATACGAAGTTCAGGTAGGAGATGCGGCTGTCGCGAGCGTACGCGGCGCGCGGAGAGAGACTCATATCGCGGGGTGTCAGCCGCGCATACGCGAGGCCCGCTTTGTCGTATTCACCCATGTCTGCCTCGGCGTCGCCGACGATGGCAAAGGGTGAGACATCGCCTGATCCAAGCGCGAGTGCCTTATGGGAATAGGTGAGCGCATCCGCAAAGCGATGCTCTCCCATGCAGACTTCGGCGAGGCTCCCCAGGGCTGCATCCGCGGAGAAGTCGGCGGAGACGAGGTCGAGCGAAAGGTTGAGGGATTTCTCCGCGAGCTCGTAGTCGCTGACGTCGCCGGTCTCCCGGGCTTGCTGGAAGTACTCCGCACCCAGCGCGGCATACGCCTGAGCGTCTCTGGGATTTCTTTCCACATTGGCCTGCGCGTTGCGAATGAGGCGCGCCGTTTCCGTGGGATGAGGGGTGAGCAACGCTTGGGGAATCGGTGAAAAACTCAGCCCTGAAACGACGGGACCAAGCTTGGTCGATACCGGATGGAGCTCTGTCGAAGGCGGAATCGAGGCTCCGAGGCTTGGGGGAGGGGCTTCGAGCGCGAACGCTGCTGCAGCCTTCGACGAGCTCGCCGGTCCGTGGTCCGTGGCATTCACCGTAAGGCCCATTGCGCTGCGAGCGTCAGCTGCATACTCCGATGCCGAGTTCGCCCGCATCGAGAGCTCGAAGTACTTCACCGCGTCGGTTGGCTTACCCAGTTTTTTTGCGATATGACCGGCGTGGTCGAAGATCTCCGCATTTTGCTCGCCGATCGAGATGGCCCGCTGAATGGCGGTATCGGCGTCGCTGTATCTGCCATTGGCGTACAGTGCCCAGGCATAGGCATCCAGGGTGTCGATGTCGTGGCGTGTGTCGATCGCGTGTTGCGCGACTGTCAGGGCAGCCGTTGCCTCCGAGGGATCGCCGGCATAGAGCAGAACGAGATCGCGCAGGGTGGTGGCATCTGTCTGATTCGCTGGCTGGAGTGCACGCTGTGCAAACTCCGCATCGGTGGCGCGCGCCTCTGCGATTTGTCCGGCGGCTTTCTGCGCCTTGGCAAGCTCATAGAGTGTTCCCGGATTGCTGTCGAGCAGCGTGGCCTGCTTCAGCAGGACAACTGCGTCCTTCGGTTGGTTCTGAGCGAGACGCACCCGCGCTAGATTCTCGATCGTGTAGGGATACTCAGGAAAGAGCTGCTCGGCCCGCTGCAGGATCGGCAAGGCCGCACCGGCGTTCCCGGAATCGATCTGAACCGAAGCGATCCCGTTTGCCAGCCAGGCCAGTTCCTCGATCTCCGTCGGAGATGTCTCCGCATAGGCGAGCTTGAGAAGCTGCAACGCACCGTTCGGGTCGCCAAACAGCACGCGCAGCCTGGCTCCGAGCAGCAGTCCCGGAACGTTGTTGGGACGCATGTTGAGCATCCACTGCGCATTCTTCTCCGCCTCCGGGTAATCGCCGAGAGCGATCTCCGCCTCGGCGAGATAGCCATACGTCATGACATCGTCGGGTGTGCGGCGGTTGAGCAGCGTGGCTTTTTCCTTTGCCTGGGCAAACTGCTGCATACCCAACAACAAAGCGATTTGCGTTTTTTGCAGTTGAAAGTCGTTCGCGTCGAGGTGAAAGCCGTGCGCTAGCGCCTGGGAGGCATCTGTGTAATATTTCGGATCGGCGGTCTCGCGCGCCCGCCGCAGATAGGCGATGGCGAGATCGTTGAAGGCCTGTACCTTTTGGGGCGTGGCTAAAACCTGTCGCTTCGCCGCCTCGATGCGCTGCTGTGCTGGACTATCGACCTTAGCCGATGTTGCCGCCGGTGAGCTGGGTTGATCGGCTCGGGGTGGGACTGCCTGCTGAGTGTGTCCTAGGGGAGCGAACACGAACGTGCCAAAAATCACGACCGGGGCGTACCAGAATTTCATGATGACCTTCAGTGAATCAGGGAGGAAAAGGGCTCTCCGCATCTGAATATGCGGAGAGCCCTTCGTGAAGCCATACATTTACTGCACAGGACAGATCGCGTTACCGCCCTGGTCAGTGGGTGGAGCCCCTACATTGTTGGACAAGGAAGGCTGCTCGCCGCAACCCTTCTCTCCCACATCGATGTGGCGGCTGTCGCGTCCGCTATAGGCGAAATGCACATAGGGGAACGTCTCCTGGTACGGAACATCGGGTGCGTTGACGCCGTCGCCAATCAGGTTGTTGGGCGCAATGTTGAATCCCTTGCTCAGAACGCCGCCCGCAACTACGCGAGCCGTAATGTCCAGCACGTCATCGCTGACCCGCCGGCCATTGGGGAAGCCCGCGCCGTCGCCGGCGAGCAGACCAAGACGGCTCCGCTTTGCGTAGGGCGTAGGCGCTACCCCGGTGTTGAGCCGGAGAAGATCGGCAATAGGACCGGCCGGCGTTCCGGGAGCGGCAATCGGCGGCGAGTAGGTGACCAGCGGAAGCAGATCTACGCGCGGCGGCGGGGGAATGCTGATTCCATACACCGCGTTAAAGACCCGGGCGAGCAGGGGATCCAGATCGAAGGAGGCAAACTGTGAGTCGTTCACAGGATCGGACATGCTCCAGTAGTCCTTGGTTCCCGTGCCGATGAGCAATTCGTTCACCAGTGGGTTGGCCAGTCGCTGCACCTGGTAAAAGGCGCCGCTGTTCTCGACCGGCATCGGGGATTGGCGAATGGTCATCTGCTGCCTGGAGGTCGTCGCCCAGGCGCCAATGGTGGCACGCGGGTCGGTTGCAGGATGGGTGTTTCCATCGCTCGTCAGCAGGGCGATAGGAACCTCAATCGCGATGGTGTTGACGTTGAAGCCCGAGAGCGAATCCGGGGCAAGGTTCAGATGATCGTTCTTGTCCTGCGCCGGCGTAAGAACTCCACCCCCCGCGGCAGCGCGGAAGTTGAGGCTGTCGAAAGCGGCTCCGAGATCGATATAGAAAGGGTCTGCAACGGTGCCCGCAAACACACTGATGTTGTTGGCGCCATTGCCCTGCACGCTATAAATCCCCTGTTGGGCCAGGGCCTCATAGTTCGGCATGGTGCGGGGACCGACGTTGGTGGGAACAGCGATGAGATCGGAGCCATTGGCAGGGGTGAGATTGGTGGTTTGGCCATTCTTCACCATCGTGACCGTGTAGGTCTGGAGGACATTGATGCCCGCCGATCCGGGACCGGTGAGCGATGTGACGGCAGGAGGAACGATCGGCGTTCCGGGAGCTACAGGCGCCGGTGAGTTCGCCGGCGCATTAATCCCATTGCCTGCACCCACATAGGCCTGAAAGACCTGAGGAGCGCGGATCTGGGTCGTGAAGCGGATCTGGAAGGTAACAGCGGACGTCGCGTTATGAGCGTTGTCGATCTTGATCTGGTACAGAACGGCCGGATCGAAAGGGAAGTAGTTCGGCCCGTTGCTGGGCTCAAGGAAGGGATCGACGTTCATGATGAAGGTCACGCGATCCGGATGATCGTAGCTGACGAATGCGTAGAAATCGGTGATATCCGCTGTATGGTCCAGGGCGGTGATGGGTGCTTCCCGGTGACTGGATGCGAACCCCCCCGGCGGTACGGCCATGAGCAGACCCAAGGTGAGTCCGATGATAGGTTTACGTTTGAACATATAACGATCCCTTATCCAAGGTGGAACGGTGAGGAGCGGGGCGCCCCGGTGCCGGAGGGCGAATGGAGGACTCCCCGCTCATGTTATGAAGAACGTGCTGGCGCGAGCCGTAGATGGAGAGAGTTGGCAGAAAGTACAAAGCGAGTGCGGCAAGGCATACATTTCGCGGGCTGACAGAAATACCGGGTGTCAGGCGCTGAGGCGACGCCGGATCGCGCCGGTCAGGCCGAGCAGGCCGGTACCCAGCAGAATCAGCGAGCTGGGTTCAGGCGTTACCCCCACCGCGGTGGACGAAGTTACCGTCACGGGAACACTCTCCGTCACCGTGCTTCCGTTCGTGCGCAGCAAAAACGCATCGGCCGTAATGGATGGGTCGTAGGAGAGATTCACCTGGGCGCCGTTCATCAGCACGAACGAGACGCCGTCATAGTCGAAGAAGCCTCCGCCCGCCGCCGGAAAGAACAGCAGATTGTCGTTTGCCGGAGTTGTGCCGCCGTTCGCAAAGGTCGGGAAGGTCCCCGGGGCCAGTACGCTCATAATCGGTCGATTGACGCCGTTGCCGGTGTCGGTGGTTCCCGAGACTGCCGTGATCAGATACTCCCCGGCAGAGACGCTGGATGCCGTGAATGTTCCTGAGCCACTGAAAGGATCGGCGCTGCTGCCGAAGCTGAAATTGAAGGTGTCGGCCCAAGCTGAAGAGGAAGCTGCGATCACAAAAGCAATTGCGCCAAAGGTGGTGATAAGACGTTTCAAGGTGGCTCCGTGTCCAGGGAATATGGTGTGCAAAAAAACTAGGCCTGTTTGCAAATCCCAAGGACAAACGAAGGGCAGAACACCTCTGTGAGGACGTCTTCCCAAATACAGCAGGAATTTCTTACAACTCGTTTAAGCTGAAGGCGCAAGAGCTGTGGCTTTAGTACGCCACATACACAAAAACCTTCAGCGACCCTGGAAGCTGGCCTGCCTCGAATCCTGCAATTGCAGTAATCTTCGGTGTGCGAATAGTACCGGGAAAATATTCGATGTGGGGAAACAATCGATAAATGTCGGCCATGAGCGACAATTCATCTGTGCCGGGAGCTTGCAGTTTTGCTGCCGGCGGCGGCGCGCTGCGTTGTTAGGGAAGCACTGATCAAGCCAATGGATGGGGTCCAACAAAATGCCCGGGGCTAAAGCCCCTTGTATTTAGGCGTTTTTTCGTAGGGCTTTGAAGCCCTACGCTCCCTCCCCAAAGGCGACGACGGGCCTTATTCATAGATTCCTTAGCCGGTGCACAGGAACGGGCGATCCCATTCTTCAGAGGTACTCTAGTCCTCAGGGAAACAGAGTTTAGGACCGCGGGAGATTGTCTTTGCTGTATAAGCTGATCCGGGGCACGAAGGTCGTCTGGGCGTTCGGCCGGTCGCTGTTGGAGCTGCTGGTGCGGCGTCCGAAGTCGCGCCCAGCACGGGCGGCATGGTTGACCCGGCTTTGCCGCCGGGTGCTGACGGCGATGGAGGTTACCTGGAGCGTCAGCGGTCCGGTCCCCGAGAGCGGAGCGGTGATCACCAATCACCTCACCTATGTGGATATCTTCCTGCATGCGGCACTGCGGCCGTGTGTGTTCGTTTCGGCTATCGAGATCCGCCGCTTGCCGCTGCTGGGATGGATGAGCATGATGGCCGGCACGGTGTATGTAACGCGCGGCCGGGGCGGCAGCGCGGCCGAGGCGGCCGCCGGCATGGCGGAAGGCTTTCGCGACGGTCTGCCCGTCGTTTTTTTCCCGGAAGGTCAGACCGGCCTGGGCGACGAGCCGGTGCTGCCGTTGCGGGGCGGTTTGCTGGCTGCGGCGCTGATGGCCGGAGCGACGGTAACGCCGGGTTTTCTGCGCTACGAGCTTTCCGCGGCGGATGGGGCTGAGGGCAGAAGCACTCGCGAAGATGTCCACTGGGGTTCGCAGACACTACCCGCGCACCTGTGGAACTTCCTTGGGCTCCGCCCGATGCACGCGCACCTTCGCTTCGCCTCGAGCCCGATTCAATTTTCACCGGGGGCCCTCGCCAACCGCAAGATTGCCGCGCGAGAGGCCCGCGCCGCCCTGCTGAGGCTCAGCGAGTGAGTGATGGCAGCTCCCCGACTCGGGGACAGGAAAGCGGGTCCACTTTCAAACTCACAAGCCTTCGTCTAAAATGGGGTATCCCATGACACCGCCTCAGATCGCCGAAGAGAAGGTGCCGTCCGCAACAGATTTCACTTCCTCGTCGGGGAAGATGTTCGGAAGTTACTTCACCCCGGGCAGGGCCTGGAGCTTTAAGAAGACCGACCTCCTGGATGCACGCGCCCGGCGTGTCTTTGAGAATACGGCGCTGGCGTGTTCCCTGGACGCCTATCCATTCCACATGCCGCTGGAAGCGAAGGCTGGTCCCTGCGTCACGGCAGATGGGCACGAGATGCTCATGATGTCCTCCTACGATTATCTGGGGCTCATTGGGGACCCCAGGATCGACGAGGCTGCCATGAAGGCCATCATGCGCTATGGCACCAGCACCAGCGGCGCCCGCCTGCTCACCGGCACCCTGGATATTCATCGCGAGATGGAGGCGGATCTGGCGGCCTTCAAAGGCACGGAAGATGCGCTGACCTTCAGTTCGGGGTACATGGCGAACCTGGGCGTCATCTACGGCCTGTTCGGCCCGTCGGACCGGGTGATCATCGACGAGCTCTGCCATCGCAGCCTGCTGGATGCTTGCCGCATGTCGGGGGTACAGCTGCAGCGGTTCCGGCACAACGACCCGCAGTCGCTGCGCGACGAGATCAAGAAGCCCAACACGGCGAATCGAACCGTCATTGTCTCCGACGGCGTCTTTTCGATGGATGGAGACATCTGCTGCCTGCCCGATCTGATCGCGCTCAAGAAGGAGTTCGGCTGCTTTCTGATGATGGATGAAGCGCACGCATCCGGCGTGCTGGGCGCCCACGGGCGCGGCACCGATGAACACTTCGGCATCCGGACGGAAGACGTCGATATCTGGACCGGATCGCTTGCCAAATCCATTCCATCCAGTGGAGGTTTTGTCGCGGTATCGCAGGAAGTGGCGATTTTTCTTCAGCACGCCTCATCGCCGTACATCTTTTCCGCGGCCATGACCGCCGCGGCCGTTGCGGCGATCTCGACTGGCCTGGCCATTTTGAAGGCAGAGCCCGAGCGGGTCTCTCAAATCAAGCGCAACGGCGATTTTCTCCGGGAAGGCTTGCGGAACCTGGGTTACGACACTGGCCTGTCCCAAACCGCAGTCGTCCCTGTCATTCTCAAGGACGAGGGGACGACGGCGCTGTTTGCCCGGCGGCTTCGCGACTTCGGCATCATTGCCGCGCCGGTGATGTTCCCGGCGGTCGCCCAGGGAGCCGCAAGACTGAGGCTCTGCGTCACCGCAGCGCACACGATCGCCCAGCTGGAGTTCGTTCTGGACGCGTTTCGGCAGCTGGCCGCGCAATAAACCATGCCGGCCCTGGTTACGGGTGCGAGCGGCTTTCTGGGCGGCAGGCTGGCCCGGATGCTGCATGAACGGGGCGAAGAGGTGATCGTCCTCGCGCGGCCCAGCTCAGACCTTCGCCACCTGGCGGATACGCCGGTCCGCATCGTCCGTGGCGATCTGTCGGACAGTGCGGCGCTGCAGGAGGCTGTCCGGAACGTCACGCACATCTTTCACTGCGCCGCCTGCTCCACCGACTGGGCGCCCGAGAAGACGTACTTTCATGCGAACGTTCTGGGTACACAGAACCTTCTCGCAGCCGCCCGGCAGGCGAACGCGCTGCAGCGATTTCTGCACGTCAGCACAACCGATATCTATGGCTATCCGCAGACGCCCTGCACGGAGGAGCACCCTTTCGTGGACGCTGGTTTGCCCTACAACCAGACCAAGGGAGCCGGTGAAGCCGCTGTGTGGCAGGCTCATGGGGAAGGCCTTCCCATTACGATTCTTCGCCCCGCCACCATCTATGGTCCGCGTGGAAAGGACTTCACGCAGGAGATCGCAACCTTGCTGCGCCAGCGGCTTATGGCCTACGTCGATGGCGGGGAGGCAACTGGGGGCTTCACCTATGTGGACAACGTCGCCCAGGCGATGCTGGAGGCCGCGTCGAGCCCTCATACTATCGGCGAGGCGTACAACATCGCCGACGGAACGAACGCCTCATGGCGCGAGTATGTCACGCTCTTCGCGCAGCAGCTCGGGGCCAAACCGCCGTGGATCAATCTTCCCTTTGGGACGGCGATCGGACTTTCGCGCATCTTCGAAGCTCCGCACCGCTATCTGGGTCTGGGTGGACGGCCTCTGCTCACGAAGCACGCCGTTTATCTTCTCGGCCGCAATCAGGAGTTTCCGATCGAAAAAGCAAAAGGGGCCTTTGGTTTTGCACCGGAGGTCTCCCTGGACGAAGGCATCCGTCGTTCCGTCGCCTGGCTGGCGGAATCCGCCGCCGAACGATAGAGCAAATTACTCAAAGATATGCAGTTTAGCTTGTCATCCCGTAGCGCAGCGGAGGGATCTGTTGTCCTTCCAGGTTGAAGGAAAGTAGAGGAAAGCAGATCCCTCCGCTGCGCTGCGGGATGACAACTTCAAAGCGCTCTTGCACACCGATGTAAAAACTGCTTTAACGTTAACAGTCAAGCAATCTTCCTGAAGGCAAGGACCGCGTTCAATCCGCCGAAGGCGAAGGAGTTCGAGAGACAGGCTTCGACTTGCAGCGTGCGGGCCACGTTCGGGATGACGTCGAGATCGCACTCCGGATCAGGTGCCGTGAAGTTGGCCGTGGGCGGCAGCACGCCATGGCGCAGGCTAAGCACAGAAGCGACGGCCTCCAGCGCTCCCGCCGCTCCGAGCGCATGCCCATGCATGGACTTCGTTGAGCTTACCGCGAGCCGGTCAGCATGGGAGCCGAAGGTGGCCCGTATGCCCGCGGTCTCGGACCGGTCATTGGCCAGCGTCGCCGTGCCGTGGGCGTTGATGTAGCCGAACTGCTCGGGGGCCATCCCGGAGTCACGAATCGCGTTCCGCATGGCCCGCTCCGCACCTTCCGCAGAGGGCTGCGTGATATGGCTCGCATCCGACGACATCCCGAAGCCGACGATCTCCGCCAACGGCTTGGCGCCGCGCGCGATCGCCGCTTCGAGGGGCTCCAGCACCAGCATGGCGCCGCCCTCGCCCAGAATCAGCCCCGATCGATCCGCCGAAAAGGGTCTGCAGGTGTCCTTGCTGATCACCCGCATGGCCTCCCACGCCTTCAGGCCGCCGAGGAAGATGGGCGCCTCGCTGCCACCGGCGATCGCCATCGGCGCCATCCCTGAGCGCACGGTCCAGAACGCCTGGCCAATCGCATGCGCCGATGAGGAACACGCCGTAGAAACCGTATAGGCCGGACCCTGCATGCCATATCTCATCGAAATGTGGCTTGCTCCCGCATTGCTCATGCTCAGCGGGATTGTGAGCGGGT
Source organism: Granulicella sp. (assembly GCA_965276885.1). Lineage (GTDB taxonomy): Bacteria > Acidobacteriota > Terriglobia > Terriglobales > Acidobacteriaceae > Granulicella. The sequence goes on from OZ255702.1 coordinate 2,976,623, forward strand.
GAACGCGGGTGCGGTTGTGATGGAAGAGCTCCCAGTAGCCGGCCTCCTCCGCGCCGCGTCCGCCCATGCAGGAACCCGTGACGATGGCTCCTCGTTCGCGCACCTCCTCGGTCCATGCAACTCCGGCTTGCGTGACAGCCTCGTGGGCCGAGGTCAGCGCAAACTGCGCGAACCGATCGAGAAAGGCCAATTCCTTGGACGGAAACTCAGACGCGGCATCATACCCGCGGACCTCGGCGGCGTTTTTAAACCGCAACTGCGCAGGGTCCACCGAGGAGATTGAGTCGATGGCCGGCGTTCCGCTCTCCAGCGCCCGCCAGAACTCACCCTGATCGCGCCCCAGCGCACTGATGACGCCCATGCCGGTGATGACAACTCTTTGGGTCATTGCGCGGGCGAGGAGCCTGACTTCGCTTCCACCAGCTGCGTGATGCCTGCGATCATCTGCTGCAAATTCGTTACCTGCTTGGCCTGCTGGTCATCGATCTCGATCTCGAATTCACCCTCAAGCTCGAAGAGGATGTTCAAGCGATCCAGGGAATCGATCCCAAGCTCTTCAAAGGTGCTTTGGGGCCGCACTGATTCGAGCGGAATCCGTTGTTTTGTGGCGATCACGCGAAGAACGCGATCTTGGATAGTTTCAGACATGAGCCTCACCGGACGGGACTCTGCTCAGGATAACGCCAGACGCCGTCAAAGCGGTACTCAGGCTACTCACCGCCAGCGCATTCCGTGATTTGAGCTGGCTGAAGTGCCTACGTTTGAACGGGGGGCGCTGAAACGTTCTCAGCGGAAGCCTCCAGATAGGCGCGGACCATCACCGTCAGTTCTTTCTCCATGGTCGCCATCGTGCCGCGCGTCACGCCCGTCTCCAGCATCGCCCGGCTCACCCCTGCCATCGCGCTCAACAGGGTTGCCGCCACTAGGTTCGGCTGCGTAATCGTACTCTCAGGTGCTGTCTGGAACAGGGCAGTCATCGCCTTTGCAGCTCGGGCATGCATCCCGCGCGCAATGCGCTTGCCTTCGACGTCGTCGCTCACGGCGTAGAGCGCTACACCTGCGTCGATGTTGCGAAACTTGGCCTGTACAAAGGCGGACGCGACCGTCTCGGCCATCCTCGCCAGAGACGCTCCGTGTACGGCCTGGCACGCGGTTTCCATGGCGAGAGCTACGCCGTCCAGATGCTCCTTCAAGAGCGCCTGCAGCAGGGAACTCTTATTCGGAAAATACTGGTACAGGGTTCCAACCGAAACACCCGCGCGTGCGGCGATCCCTGTTGTCGTCAGCTTCGACTTGCCGTCCTTGAGCAGAACCTGAATCGTTGCCTGCATGATGGCTCTGACGCTCGCTGTCGAACGCGCCTGAAGCGGCGTCTTTCTTGGCTCCAACCGTACGGCGGGCGCTTTGCTCAAATGCGAACTCCAGAACTGAAGCTTCCTTCATCTAATCCATACGAAGTGTATAGGAGAACAAGGATATGAACGCACAGAACAATCTCGGTGGCGCATTCACGTTTCCCGGAACGTCCATCACAGTGAAGCGGATGGGTTATGGGGCGATGCAGCTTGCAGGCCCGCACGTTTTCGGTCCCCCAAAAGATGTCGACGCTGCGCTGGCCGTGCTTCGTGAGGCTGTGGAGAGCGGTGTAAATCACATCGACACGAGCGATTTCTATGGACCACACATAACCAACGCGATCATCAAGCAAGCACTGCAACCCTACCGGAAGGACTTGACGATTGTCACAAAGGTAGGCGCCCGCCGCGGAGAGGATGGATCGTGGATTTTGGACACCTCTCCCGAGTTCCTGAAAGTGTCCGTACAGGACAATTTGCGCAATCTAGGTCTCGACGTGTTGCCGATCGTCAATCTGCGCGTCGGTGGCGTTTCCGCGCCCAGCGACGCATCCATCACGGAGCCCCTCACAACGCTGGCTGAGTTGCAACAGGAAGGTCTCATCCAGCATATCGGCCTCAGCAACGTTTCCCAGAAGCAGTTTGAGGAGGCTCGCCCGATAGCGAAGATCGTGTGCGTGCAGAACTATTACAACGTAGCGCATCGAGAAGACGACGGCTTACTGGATCACCTCAACGCGGAGGGCGTGGCCTACGTCCCTTTCTTCCCGCTGGGTGGCTTCACGCCGCTACAGTCGTCGGCCTTGGACGATGTGGCTTCGGCACTGCACGCGACCCCGATGGTTGTGGCTCTGGCGTGGCTCCTGCAACGCTCACCCAACATGCTGCTGATTCCGGGGACCTCCTCTGTAGCTCACTTGCGCGAGAACATCTCGGCTGCGTCGCTTCAGCTGTCCCCGGATATTTTGCACAAGCTGAACGATATGGGCCATGCTTCCGTAATTTAATTTCGAGGATAAAGGGCGGTAGCCGATCGGTGCCGCCCTCCTGTATTCGATTTCGGTTGCCGCGGCGCTCCTGACGTGACGTAGCCTGCCTAAAACACTAACTTCGCCTTGATCTGGAGAATGCGCGGCGAGTCGTCGCCCCCGACACCGCTGAAGATGCCGGACGGATTGTAGGTACTGGTGATCTGGCCGAAGCTGGAAGAGCTGTTGGTCGAGGCCGGGCGTGAGAAGTTGGGGTGGTTCAGGATGTTGTAAGCCTGCGCTCCAAACGAAAACGCACCACCCTCCCAGTGAAGTGGAATGGTCTTCAACAAGCTGATGTCGGTGTCGAGGTAGTCGGGCCCACGAAATCCATTGCGTGGGCCGCTGCTATCGATATTGGTAAGAGAAAGCGTTGGGGTGTTGCTCAACCTGTTCGTAAATTGAGCAGATTGAAGGCAGGCTCCTCGAAGTGGGCTGCTGCACGGTGCTTCACCCGTGTAGTTATAGTTCGCAATGAGGGAGCCACCATAGAAACCGCCGCTAGACTTCGAGCCGCTGATCTGGTTGATATCCAGAGAATCGATAACTGTATAGGGCAGGCCGGAGTACAGGAAGGCCGCGCCTGCGATCTGCCAGTTACCATAAAAGATGTTTTTGAAAGGCAGCTTGTAGACGTAGTTCAGGGTGACGAAGTTTCTGATATCCGCGTCCGCGGGCGCCCAGCGATTGGTTGGGTTGTAGGGATCAAGGGCGGAAACGATATCCGGCGTCGCGGTCGAAGAAGTGGTCGTGGAGCTGATGCCGGTGGTGATCGTGTCCAGGGCCTTGCTGTAGGTATAACCAACAGTGAATATGCTGCCGCCCCTGAAGTGCTGGGTAAAGGTGGTGATGAGGCCATTGTAGCCGGATCGGCCGATGGATTCGATGTAATTTACCTGACCGAAGCGCGAATCGACGGGAGCCGTGGGCAGACCGGCGATGGTGGTCGAATAGGCGTTCAGGCCGGCATTGGTCATTGGCTTATTGATGCCGTGATTGCCGAGGTAATTGATGGACAGAACCGTGTTTCTGCCGAACTGCTTCTGAACCTCCAGATTCCATTTGTAAATCTGGTAGATTTTGAAGTTGTTCTGCGGGCCATAGAGCGCCGGCGGACTGAAAAAAGGCTGAAGGGCCGTGGGCAAGCTGGCCCTTGTGGAGGCGACGGAGCCGCCGTTCGTAATGCTGGCACTGAACGCCTGGTTAAGTGCCGCCGCATCGGTGTACAAATTACTCGTCTCTGTCTCCGCGAGATTGTCGCCTGACGGTGTGAACGTATTTTTTACCGGCGAGTTCTTCACGATGCTCTCGACGATGTTGCCGGGCAGTCCATCAAAAAATATGCCTATGCCACCACGCACGGCCAGCGATTGATTCATGAGCTTCGGATTGAAGGCAAAACCCACGCGCGGCTGCCATTCCAACTTCTGCAATCCGGGCAAGACGTTGCGCTGATTGAAGGCAAGGGCTTGGTTGTAGGGAGTCGCCGCGTTGTGCATCAGCTGCGGAAAGGGTTCCAGCGGGAGGGTAAGGCAGTTATCGAGGCAGCTTACGTTGCCTTGGTGGTCAATGCGCAGCGCGGCGGTCACGCTGAGACTGGAACTCGCCTTCCAATCGTCCTCGCCGTAGAAGCCAAGCTGGTAGTAGGAGATGGGGTGATTCGGTTTTGCGACGAACGACTGCGTAAGCTGGGTCGTGGCGCCGGTGTTCGGATCGGTGCCGCCATAGATAAACGCACCCAGGGTACTGGCCGTCTCCAGTGGAACCGTCCCGGCCGTGAAGTAGTGGTCGTTTTCTTTGATGTAGTAGCCGCGACCGCCGATCTTGATGCTGTGATTGCCGGCGAAGATAGCGACGTCATCCTGAAGCTGAATCGTTGTGACGTTACGGCCGGTGGGAAAGCTGGCGTCCGCATCGCCAAGCGTGTAGAGAGAGGAATCGCTGAAGGTGAGTTCCGCGGGAAACGCGGCGAGCGTCGCTGGAAGATTGGCGGGACCAAAAAGTGCGCCATACCAGGAGCTGGAGAGAATGACATTGTTGATCGCCCGCATGCCGAAGTTATGCGTCTCGTTAAGCTGCCCGTTGTACTCGGGTTGAACGCTGATGGCGTTGAAGAGCGGATTCACCTGATCAGTGGCCGTGGGTTGGGATCCAGTGTCGTGCTCAAAACGGATGAAACCTTTGTCGTGTGTTCCCAGCACCACATCACCCCGCGCGATGATCAGATTCTCGTTCGCGAAGTTGGTTGCGGCGCCCTGATAGTAGGTCGTGCACGCGCCCGGAGCCGTTCCAATCCGCGCTATCTCACCTGCGGTCAAGCTGGTGGGGCACCCTGTGCTTACACCCGAAGCCGTACTGGCAAATGGATTGCCGGGCTGCGCATTGTGAGCTGCCCCCGCGGCGTTATAGAGATTGAACATGTTGGTGTAGAACGGTACGGATGCGTTGAGGCCCCGAACACTCAGGTTGGCAAAGGTAATCGCCTGCAGATTGGCCGACGGGAGCAGCACGGTTGTGGAGACAGAGGGCAGAACCGCTCGTAAACCTTCTGTATCGACTAAGAAGAAGAGCTTGTCGTGAAGCACAGGGCCGCTGATCTGGGCAGCGTACTCGTTGGCATTTTCAAAAGGCCGCGGCGTTTTCACGGCCGAATGATTATTGAACCAGTTATTCGCGACAAGCGCGCGGCCGGTCCAGAAATATTCGGCGTTTCCGTGCACACGGTTACCGCCGCTCTTGCTGACATAACTTACCTGTGCGCCCGCCAGCCCGCCAAACTGGCCTGAATAGCCATTGCCGGTGACCGTTGCCTCCTGAATGTCATCCAGTCCAAGGGTCAGGTTCGACGCGCCGGAATTGTTAAGGTTGTTGTACGGATCGTTGTTCAACATGCCATCGACCGTGTACAGGGTCGTGCTGCCCGACACGCCGAACCCGCCGGAGGTGGACATTCCCGGCGTGATGCGTGTGACGTACATCAGATTGTTGCCGGAGTTCGGAACCTCTTCAATCTGCGCTTGGCTGACGGCGGTTGCTACGTTGCCGTTCTCGGCTTGCAGGTTGGAGGAAACTGCCTCAACATCCACGGTTTGCGTGAGCGCGCCTACGGTGAGGCGAAGGTTGGCTGCCAATACCTGCGCGGTGGAAACCGCTATGTGGCTCTCCAGTTTCTCAAACCCCGCCTGATCCACAACCAGCCGATAGTTGCCGGGAGCGACCAGATCGAAACGATACTCTCCCGAGTTCTTCGTCGTGGCGTCCGTCAGAGCGCCGGTTGTTTCGCTGCGCAACGTCACCTTCGCTCCCGGCACGACGGCGCCGGACTGATCTGTAATGACGCCGGCGATTGAACCCGTCGTGCTGGTTTGGGCGGCGGCCCTGGAAATAAACAGCATCAGGCAGAAGAGGCAAACCAGCGATAGAACACGTTTCATAGCGTGTACCCTCCGGAAGCTACATAGGCGTAAGGAGCAGAGCGCTCCAATAATGCCGCGAAGACATCAGCCCAGGTTCGGACTGACTGCGCAAGAGTGCGCAAGAGATAGCTCACGCTCGGAACGCATGAGACGCTGGAGAAGCGAAGGACTTGGATTAATACTTGTGTAACACAGACGCAGACAATGGAAAAGATTTATGATCAAAAAAAATCAACAGATTCTTTTCATTGCAATCGTTCCATGCAGCTAAGGCAGAGTCTGGCACTGCGTCGGCGCGGTCACCGAACCTGCTGGAAGAGCAGAAATCTTTCCCTTTGCCAACAGCTCATTGAGTGCCGGTAGATCCTTCGTCAGCAGATCGTTCCATTGTGTGTCCACGCTAACCAGATCATGGCAGGCGTCGTGAAACGCTGTTTCCATCGCCGGCGTGGGGGCGCTGTCGGCGCTGTCGATGGTGGTCGCGAGCGAACCCAACTGTTGGCTTACCGCCATAAAGGTAGGCGATGGATGGCCAACTGGCGGACCTCCGCGTCCTTCTGTGCCTTGTAACTTGACGAGCTTGCTATCGAACTCCTGAAGTTCCTTTGCTGTCTCAGGGTCTTGCGTCTGAAGCTTCTTTTCGTTGCCCGCGATCGCCTCACGGAGAATCACCGCTGTGTGGTAAGCGTCGAAGCTGGCGGTGACGACGGCGGTGGTCCGGCGCTCCAGATCGAACTGCTGCTCGAGTTCCTGCCCCGTTGCGCTCACGCGCGGATCCAGCCGCACCTCCAAGGGTGCAGAGTAGACCTTTCCGTTTACCGTTAAACGTACCTCATAGATTCCCGGTACGACGAGGGCGCCTTGCGGTTCGCCCGGAGTGTTCTGGTAAAGCGCCGAAATCGGGTAGCTGTGCCGGATTGCCGAAGGAGGCGTATAGCGCAGATCCCAAACAAAGCGGTTCTCACCCACATGGCGGGTGAGCGGTTGGGGGATCGCGAGCCAATAGTCGGGTACATTGGGCGGAGGCTCGGGGGTAACCGCCGTGGTACGTGAGGAGAACTCACGCACAAGCCCACCTTTGCCGTCGTAAACGGCGAGCTTGATGTCACCCTGGGGAGCTGCACTGAGATAGTAATCCAGCAGTGCTCCGGTCGGAGGGTTCTGCCCAGCCGGCAACTCGGGCGGAATGGGCGTGTCGCCGTTTAAATCAAGGTGCACGCGCAGCGCGGGGCCGGGCTTATAAAAAACCACTGGCTGACGCAGCATCTTCGGGTCCGCCTGGCGCAGCGGAGTTACATCATCCAGAATCCAGAACGAACGGCCATAGGTCGCAGCTACAAGATCGTTGCCGCTGATCTGCAGGTCGCGAATCGAAGTCGCCGGCATGTTCAACTGCAGCGGCGTCCAGTGTTCCCCGTCATCCAGTGAAACATAGGCTCGATTCTCGGTCCCTGCATAGAGCAGGCCCTTGCGCTTTGGATCTTCGCGCACCACGCGAACGAAGTCACCCGGAGCGATGCCGGCATCGAGTTGCTGCCATGTGGCGCCTAAATCGCGTGTGCGATAGACATGCGGGTTGAAGTCGTTTTCTTCGTGCCGGTCGATGGCGGCATAGGCTGTACCCGCCTCGAAGTGCGAGGCCTCTAGGATGCTGACCGTGGTGTACTGCGTGAGGCCCGGCGGGGTGACCGGCTTCCATGTGGCGCCGTTGTCGCTCGTAAGCTGCACGAGTCCATTGGTTGTGCCTGCCCAGATCTCCCCGGCAGCAACAGGGGAAGGCGAAAAGCAGTTGATCGCGCTGCGGTTCGGCGGTGCGAGCGTCTCTGTCGCTTCCCGTGTGCGCATGCTCTTGGCGGGTGGGTTGTCGGACTTTGCTTCTGCTACTTCCTTCGCATTCACGGCATCGCTGCCCTTGCGTTCCGTCAGGTCCGGACTGATCGCCTTCCAGTGCGTTCCCCGATCACTGGTCTGCAGCAGGAATTGGGTTCCCATGTAGAAGACGTGGCCGTCCTGCGGCGAGAAGGCCAGAGGCGGGTTCTGCGCAAGGCGATAGCTGCCACCACGTCCGATGCTGGGCGAGATCGTCTGTACCTGCCGGTTGGTCCGGTTCACCAAAACCAGTCCGCGCCCGGGACCTCCGGCCACGAGTTGGTTCGGATCGAGCGGATCGGGCAGAATGTAGCCGAACTCATACGCCGCCACCGGATCCCAATCGAAGAAGGTGATGGCGCCGTAATCCCCGCGGCTCAGCGTGCCGACACTGCCGGAGTCCTGCTGCGTGCCGTAGACCCAATAGGGGTAACGGTGGTCCGTGGACATGTGGTAGATCTGCGCGGTGGGCTGGTTGTACCAGGAGCTCCAGCTCTTGCCGGCATCCATGCTGATGGTCGCGCCCTGGTCGCTGGCCATGATCATGCGCGTGGAGTCGGTGGGATCGATCCAAAGGGCATGGTTGTCGTCGCCGCCGGGTGCGCCTTTGAAGGAGATGAAGGTGTGACCGCCGTCAACGGAGCGGTACAACGAGGTCTGTGCCACGTACAGGGTGTCGGCGTTCTTCGGATCGACGAAGACACGGCTGAAATAGCCGCTGCCGGTAACGCGAGCGTCTGCCGTGCTCTTGGTCCAGGTGTTGCCGCCATCGTCGGAACGATAGAAGCCGGCAGCCTCGCCCCGCGCGGCGACAATGGCATACACCCTTTCTCCGCTCATGGTCGTCGCCACACCGATACGGCTTAGCGGCCCCTGCGGAAGCGTGGGCGACTTCAGCTCGGTCCAGGTCTCCCCGGCGTCGGTCGTTTTATAGATCGCTCCGCCCGAGTTGCCGTTGATCAGGTCCTGCGTATCGCCGGGTTTGCAGTAGTGGTGCCACAGCGTGGCATAGCCGATCTTTGGATTCTCCAAATCGAAGGTCACATCCACCGCGCCGATCTCCTCCGTGCCGGCGAGCACCTTGCGCCAGGTCTTGCCGCCATCGGAGGTCTTGAAGACGCCGCGCTCCAGATTGGGTGCGAAGGTCTTGCCGAGCGCCGCAACAAAGACCACATCAGGGTTATGCGGATCGATCCACATGGCGCCGATATGTTCGCTCTGGTCGAGGCCGACATGCTTCCACGTCAGGCCGGCGTCGGTGGACTTGTAGACGCCATCACCCATGTTCACCGCGGAGCCCACCATGCTGACATCGCCCGTGCCCACATAGATCACGTCGGGGTCCGAGGGTGAAACGACCATGGCGCCGATGGAGGCCACGTTCAACCCATCCGCAATGGGCGTCCACACCACACCGCCGTCGACAGTCTTCCAGACGCCTCCGCCTGGCGAGCCCATGTAATACAGCGCGGCATTGCCGGGAATGCCGGCAACCGCGGACACGCGCCCGGCACGAAACGGGCCGATGGACCGCCACTTCATTCCCGAGTAGAGAGCGCTTTCGTCCGCCCCCTGAGCGGCCTTCGAACTCGGCCTGCAAATCTATGATTCTGGGAGGCAACTCCTCTTTCCTAGAGCGGAGTTGCCCCCAATGTTGCCCCCACTTACGAGCGGCTGTCCGGGAACGGTCAGGCAGCCTTCCCGCGGGCCTCGGCAAGCGTGCGAATCCATTGCTGCACCTCCGATTCCAGCCATCCGACATGGCGGACCCCGAGCGGCACCGGCTCGGGAAATGTGCCGTTGTGCATGCGCTCGTAGATCGCCGTCTTTTTGAGGCCGGACATGCGCTCCACCTCGGGCAGGCGGAGAATCGCGTCGAGCTTCTCAGCGCCTGACGGGGCATTGCCGGATTGGGTCTTAGCGGGCATGGGTCTTCTCCTGGGTTTGCCGGAGGCCGTACTGGCGGCGGTCCAGGCGGCGGGGGCTGCCGAGGTCTTGGCAGTGAAAGCACAGCACGTCGTTGTTCAGCGAGGCCAGCACCCGGCGGCAATCCAGGTTGGCGCACAGCCGCCGGGCCGGCAAGGGCATGACGAAGGGATCCGAAAAGGGGTCGGGGGGGACGGCGCGGACCGAGTTCACGGCGGGCCGCCGCCAGCGGGGTTCGTTACTTTCGTGCATCGTGGTTCTCCTTGGGCTGGTGTATGCTGGCCGGACTTTCCAACTTCTCCTGTGGAGCTCTTTCATGGTTCGCGGTCTTCTTCTATCCCTCGCCCTGGCGGCGCCCCCGGCGTTTGCCCAAACCCCTGCACCTGCGCCCAACCCTGCCTTGACCGATGTCGGGCGCAACCAGATTCGCGGCGGCGCGGCGGTCTTTATCGAGCCGATGGACGGCTTCGACACCAGCCTTTCCGCTGCCCTGCTCAAGAAAAAGGTGCCGCTGCTCGTCGTCGATGACCGGAGCAAGGCCGATTACGTCATTAGCGGCGCGTCGCACATCGAGAACGCCGGCTGGGCGAAGACGATCTTCATTTCGCCCAATCCGCACGCCGAGGCCAGCATCAAGATGAACGATGCGCGTACGGGCGCGCTGCTGTTCGCCTACTCGGTGGATAAGCCCAACGCGGCGCGGGGCAACCAGAGCACCGCCGAGGCCTGCGCCAAGCACCTCAAGGAAGCCATCGGCAAGCAGTAAGGAGCGCGGCCTGATGCGCGACGGAAACGTGGTCATCAGGCCGCCTCGCTGACCTGACGGAAGGCCGGCGCCGGGTACAGCTCCGGCATCGTGAGGTGGAGCGGGGTCAGCTCGTACTCGAAAAACTTGGCGAGGGCGTGGGCCTGTTCGATCGTTGGGGAGCGTTCGCCCAGTTCGATCTTCTGCAGGGTCGCCTTTTGCATGACCGGACGCATATCCAGCGCCTCCGTCATCTGGCGAAGACTGAGTCCCCGCGCTTGCCGCCGGGCCCGCATATTCAAGCCAAGCAGCTTGGCAGCGCTTCTTTCGTCACTCACAGTAGTGCCCTCCCTAGTAACCATGTATAGTCACTGAAGACACGATTGACTATAAGTGCCGAGGAGAGTGAAGTCAAGAAGACGCCAGTTGGAGGCTTGCCGTGTTGTGGAATGAGGGAATGCCCGAGATTGACGTACATACTCTTGGCGCGCGCTTGAAGCAGTACCGTGAAGACAGGGGCATCAGTCAACGGAAGCTCGCGAAGCTCGCTGGAATCGGTCACAAGACCTTACAACGAATCGAAAACGGTTCGATGCTGTTGATTTCGCCCCTTCTGCCTACACTCGCGGCGAAGCTGAACGTGCTGTTGAACGATCCACTCGCCGGAAACTTTTTGGAACCATCGAGGATCAAGGGGAAACCTGTGCCTGTTTGGGATCGAGTAGAGGCTGGGAAGTGGGCTGGAGTTTCGCCGCATCTGCGGGAGCTCGGCAATCATGGCTGGATCGTGCCGCAGGAGAGCTACGGCCCCGACACCTTTGCCATGATCGTGCATGGCGAGGCCATGCGACCGTTGTTCAGGGACGGCGACATCGTGGTCGCGGACCCGGACCGCGCACCGTCTTCGGGGAGTTACGTGGTCGCCCGAGAGATGGACAATCCGGCCCTGGTGATGACGTATGCCGCGCGCGGCAAGGATGACCAGGGCCGCGACCGGTTCGAATTGCGCCCGTTAAACGATCTGTACGAGACCCTGTACTCGGACAAGACAAAAATCACCATCCTGGGCGTCGTTGTGGAAAAGACGACCAGGTTCTTTTGAGGACCTGCTGACGCCAAAGAGTTTAGGTGGAGACATCTTGACGCCAGCGCGTGAGTATGAGATTGTCGTCAGGTGTTGGAGAGATTTTGACTTCAGCGCTTGGAGGCTTCATGCTCACTTCTGCTTGCAGTAGTTCTCGCCCCGTCGATCCGTCCGCTTGCAGCTCTTATTCCCGCCCTCACCCTCACCCCGCCCCCCTTTGCGCCGCGCCGGAGTGCGGCACGCCGGTGCTGCACGCGCGGTTTTGCGATGGCTGCTTTGCGGAGGCGGCGGCGGGCTGCGCCCGGCAGGTCGAAACGCGGCTGATCGGGGGCGGCTATGCGCCGGGCTCGTATGAGCTGCGGGCGGCGCTGGCGGGGTATGCGCCGGCGCTGCGCCTCGCCTGGTACCAGATCAGCTCGCCGCTGGGGGCCCTGAGCCACAACGAGGCCCTGCGGCTGCGCGAGCTGACCGACGCGGCCTGCCTGCTGGTGGCGCTGGGCGGCGTCCAGGCGCTCGCCAAGCTGCCGGGAACGCGGGCCGAGGCCGCCACCGAAGCCGAAGCGCCGCCGCCGCGCTCGCGCTGCGATCTGGCCGCGCTGCCGGGACGGGAGCGGCGGGGCGTGCGCCGCGTATTCAGCCGCGAGGCGCGCTTCCAGATCGGCACCGCCGCCGTGCTGCTGATAATTCTGGGGATGCTGGTGGTGATCCGTTGAGCGCCGCGGCGCGCAACGCAAAGCTGCCGTGCGGCCATCCCGCGGAGGCCGTGGTGCCGGGCGAAGAAAGCCGCCGCGGCGTGACCATGCACTGCGGGATCTGCGCCGCGACAGACCACCCGGCGACAGACCAGCGAATGCGAGCGCTGGAGCGGTCGCTGGCGTACGAGTATGCCGTTTCGGTCATCGACGGCAACTGCCTGGCGCTGCCGGATCTGGGGCTCGATCACTACCACCTGGGCAGCATCTCCGGCGACGACGCGGGGAGCATGATCGTGACCCTGGAGGCGGTCAGCTACCTCGCATGGCGCGGCCTGATCCAGCGGCACGGGAAGAACCCGGACTGGATCGGGATTCTCGACGAGTGGGAGGAGAAGCGGTGAGCCGTTTCGCCGCCGGCGAGGAGCACCCGCTGCCCTTTTCGCAGTTCAGCGCCCCCACGCTGGGCCAGGCGGTGCGCTCGGCGCGGGAGCTGACCACGACACAGATCTTCGGCTGGCTGATGTTTCTGGCCAGCCAAAACCAACGCAGCACCCACTTGATCCTCAAGGAGCTCCGCCGCATGGCCACCAACGACACGCAACTCGCCCAAGCCGTCCTCGACCTGACCACCGCCTACGAACACTCCACCGACGCCATCGCGGCCGAGATCACCAACCTGCGCGGCGCGCTGCAGCCGGACACCGATCCCGCCATCAGCGATGCGGTCACCAAGATCGAAGGCATTGTGCAGGAGATGGACATTGCCACCGCCAATGCGCAGGCGGCGATCGCGGCGCCCGCGGCCGCACCCGCTTCCTCGTCCGCTTCCTCAACGGCGCCGGCAACCGGCGCCAGCTCGACGGCTGCCACGTCCACGGCCGCGAGCTGAGGTTTGCCGGGCCGCTTGCACGGAGGCTAGGCGGTCCGGCCCTTTTTTCCCCTTGGCGCGCAACCGGCGGAGACAACAGACGATGAGCCATACCCACGCTTTTGTGATCGCGACAGTGCTGCTGGGCAGTCAGCTGCCGCTCGGCATCCTGCTCGGCCACCACCTTCGCCAGCGGCGGCGGCAGGAATGGTGGCGAGGATGAAACAGGCAATCACCACCGCAACCCGGGCGGCGCTGGAGGCGATCGCGCGCAGCGATCACGACTGCCCCGGCATCCACGAGGCTTCCGTTGAGATCGCGGCGGCGGCGGACACGCCCTACGCCATGAGCCAGCAGTGCACCTGGCACGGCGATCCGCGCAGCGCCGGTACACGGCGTGCCGTGCTTCCGCGCGGGGGCTTCGCGACCGAACCGGCCTGCCCGCACTGCGGCTCGCCGCTGATCGAAGTGTTCTCGGCGCAGGTGTGGTGGAACTCCGTGCGCTACAACCGCGCCCAGCTCCCGGACTACGAGGCCATGATGCTATGGAGCGAGGGCAAGTGCTTTCCGGATTTCGAACATCTGCGGAACGCCTACCGGCAGGCGATGGAAGGGGAGGCATGACGGAGAGACCTATTCTCTTCAGCGCGCCCATGGTGCAGGCCTTGCTTGCCGGACGGAAAACGCAGACGCGGCGTTTACGTGGCTTGAATGCCGTCAACAGCGATCCCGGAAAGTGGACTTGGGACGGTATGAAATTTTACGCCAACCGCGAGGCGGCTTGCATATCGATATGGCCGGGGGAATGCCCACTCGGAAACGTTGGAGACAGATTATGGGTGCGCGAGAGCTACTGCCCGTACTACTTCGACGGTGGCAAGCACGGCTATCGTGCCGACTTCGACGTGAAGCGACTCAAGGGCTTTTGCCCCGAGCCCCGATGGAAACCCTCGATTCACATGTCTCGCGCTCACTCCCGAATGACGCTGGAAATTACCAAGGTGCGCGTGCAGCGATTGCAAGCAATTAGCGACACCGACGCGCATTGCGAGGGCATGGAATATATTTGGGGCGACGGACATGGCCCTCGCGCCCGACGGAAGTGGTGGGGGTATGGCTACCACGATGGATTCAGCAAAGATGCTTCGGGGCAGAAGACCTACCACGCCCAAGTGGGATCTACCGAGGTCTGCTGCTGTCATGCCGGACAAGCCCTCAGGCTAAGTCCAGTCCGCTGCGCTTTCCGGGCTCTGTGGGAAAACATCAACGGCAAAGGCTCATGGGATCGAAACCCCTGGGTGTGGGCGGTTAGCTTTAGGCGCTTCCGTGTGATCGAGGCATCCGCATGACGGCGACCTCGGGCCACGGCAAGCTCCCTGCAATTCAGTTTTACCCCGGCGACTGGCTGCGCGATCCCGGCGTCCAGTCGCTGCCGTATCACGACCAGGGCGTGTGGATGACGCTGCTGTGCTTTATGCATGAGAGCTGGGAGCGCGGCAAGCTGATCCTGAACGGCCGCGCCATGACCCACCCCGAGATGAGCCGGCTGCTGGGGCTGGAGCCGGCAGTGCTGGAAGAGACGCTGGACCATCTGCTGGACGCTGGGGTGGCGTCGATCGACGAGGAGACCGGCGCCCTGGTTTCGCGGCGCATGGCCCGCGACGAGCAAGAAAGACAGAGGAAGAAAAACTGGGGGAAGGAAGGAGGAAGACTGGCGGAGGCCGGACAGGGCGGCCACGACGCGCCCGGCTTCCTGTTCCTGGTGCAGCGCGCGTCGGATGGGAAGGTGCGTCTGGGCTCGAGCGTGAACCCCACCCACCGGATGTACAAGCTGCGCTTCGAGAACCGGGCGGAAACCCTGATTTTATTGGCAAAACATGCGGTTTCGAGCATGCGCGCGGGGGTTGCGGCGTTTGCGCGGCAGTGCCGTTTCCGGGTGGGGGAGTGGTTCGATCTGGCCGCCGACCAGGCATCTTCCTTCCTGTCTTCCCTTTCTTCTTCCCTTTCTTCCTCCCTTTCTTCCTCGGAGGAAGCACCCCCCTTTCTTCCACCCTCTTCATCTTCATCTTCAACTACAAGTACAAGTACAGAGAGAGAGAGAACGCGCGCGGAGCCGGGGCAGGGTGAAACGGCAGCGCCGCCGGCAGCCGAAACACCGCCGCCGCTCAACTCGCCGCCGCCCCCCAGTCCGGACGAGCTGCAGCCGCTGGCCGCGCAGATCATCCTGGCGCATCCCCGGGCGCGGCTGCGCAATTGGACGGTGCGCGATGTCGCGCCGCCGGATCGCATGGCGGTGATTGCGGCGATCCGCGCGGAGGCGGAGGAGACCGGCGCCGCACCCAGCGTGGCGGCGCTGATGATGCTGGAGCTGGTGCGCGGCATCACGCGCGGGGTGCCGGAGGGCGAGTGGCGCTACGTGAAAGACATCCTGGACTTCTTCCGGCTGCGCGAATACCGCGTAAAACCCGAGCATTTGACCCGCAGTGGAGGCACCCAAGGAGGAAGCGGCCATGCACAGTCTGCGCAGTATCGATCGAACGGAAATCGCCCCAGCGCCAATGCCGAACGCCGAGCTGGATCTCGCGCGGGGATCTGGGCCGCCGCCCGATCCTTCGGTGGTTTCAGCGGTGGCGGTGCTGATGGGTCAGGTGGAAGCCCGCTACCCGCATCAGGAGCTGGATCCGGTCACAACCCGGATGTACATGAGCGAATGGATCGAGATGGCGGCGCGCTACGGGGTAAATCGCCTGGCCGCATCGTTGAGGGCTGTGTTCCGCGACCGGGCGAGGCCGAACTTCTTCCCCGGACCGGATGAGATCGAGGCGCATTGCCTGGGGGCAGCACGCGCGGACCGCGAACGCCGCGATGCCGCAAAGGCAATCGAGCAGCAGGCCGCGTGGAAGGCGGCGTGGGAACTGGAGCGCGCGGAGGATGTGGCCAACGGCATCGCGTGCGGCGGTGAGCCAAAAGCCGAGCTCGACGCGCGGCTCCGCACACCGCCGCCGCCGCGTCACAGCGAGGCCGAGATCGCCGCGTACCAGGCCGCGCATGTCGATCCGGGAAGGCTGGCCGAGATCCGCGAAACCATGGCCAGGCTGCGCGCGACCGCAACTGCAACCGCAACCGAAATCGCCACGTGATCATGCCTGTACGCTCGCTCCGCAAACTCGTGCTGTCGCTGGCCGTGATCGGCCTGCTGCTGATCGCGGCGGGCTGGCCGCTGGCGGCCCGGCATCGCGAGCATCGGCTGCACGGGTTCAGCTTCAGCGGCTGCGGGCTGGGCAAGATCGGGGTGCGGGCTGTGCCTGTCGATGACAACCCGGAACACGATCTGCTGCCGCACTACACCAGCTATCCGTGCGAGGTGGGCAACGTGACGGTTTGGGGAAAGGTCGAGTAAGAAGGTGCCATGGAGTTCATTTGGCTGATCGGATTCGTGGTGCTGCTGATGGTGCTGATCGGCCGCGCGCTGCTGCATGCCTACCAGCTCGGCGCCCGCGGGGAATACCAGCGCGGCGTCGACGCCACCGAACTGCGGTACTTAAAGCGCGAGGAAGCGATGCGGCGGCAGCTGAGCCAGGGCCGCATCGTGCGCGGCTATTTCGACTAACACAACACACCCGAGGGGAGAAACAGCATGCCGATTCTGAACTACACAACCGAGGTCCCGGCCGAGAAGACGATCGGTGAGATCACTTCGCTGCTGGTGCGCAAGGGCGCGCGCAGTATCAGCAGCGAGTTCCGCGAAGACGGGACCATTGAAGCGGTCTGCTTTGTGATGCCGGTGGGCGGTCTTCCCGTCCGTTTTCAGCTGCCCTCGAACGCAGCCGGCGTCGCCGCTGTGATGCTCAAGCAGAAACCCTACAACTCGAACCATCGTGGTACGCGAGCCGATTACGAGCAGCGAGTGAGCGTTCAGGCCGAACGGGTATCGTGGCGAATTCTGAAGGATTGGGTGGAGGCCCAACTGGCGCTGATCGAATCGGGCCAGGCGCAGATGGCCCAAGTGTTCATGCCTTACGCGCAGGACAACAACGGCCGGACCATGTACGAGCTCTTCGTCGAGAACAACCAGCGCCAGCTTGGCTCGGGAGGTGCATGATGGCGCGAAACAAAAATGTGGATTGGATCGTTTTAGGCGGTCCGAATGGAGCCACCGGACACTGCCAACGCTGCGGTGACGAACTCCACTTGCCGCTTCCGGTGCTGCTCTCCGTGTGGCTTGCGGCAACGAAGGCCTTTGTAGCCGCGCACGCCCGCTGCAAAGACAACAACCAGCGGCAGCTTGGATTCGGAGTTGGGTGATGGCATCGTGCGCTGGGCGACGTGTCCCATCGATGCGCCCGCATCCCGTGGTCGCTCGATCGCCCGGACTGGACCGAATCAGAGGAGGTTATCGATGTGCACGCGGCGCGGATCGCGGAGGAAGCTGAGCAGTTCCTCCGGCCATCCGGCGTCGGCGGGCAGATGGTCGAGGATGGCGAGGGCCATGTGCGGGCAAACGAAGCCCAGCTGGCCGGGCGCGTAGCCGAAGCCGGCACGTATCCGCTTTTCCGGGCAAGAGCACGTGTAGGCGTTCAGGTCGACGGTCCAGGTGCGGTTGGACGCCGCGATCGTCGCAACCTTGTACAGCGCGTTGTCGAGCGGAAACTTCGGGAGGTTGAAGCCATACCCGGGCAGCGGCCGGATGCTGGGCGCGTGGCCAGCGGTGAGCTGTTCCAGGACCTCGACCACGCGGTCGGCGCGTAGCGTTTTGAACTTGCCCAGATGCATGACGCCCAGGTAGGGCGTCCCTCCCATGTCCCCGGTGCGCAGCAGCTCGATGACGCGCTCGGTGCGTTGGCCGTCGCGGTCGATGTAGAGCACCCGATAGCGTTCGCGCGGCTCGACCTGGCGCGTCCAGGTGATGTCGTCGGAGCGCAGCAGCGCGGGTGCGCCGGGGATCTTGCGCGGCGCCGGACGTTTGCGGGCGTAGCTGGGACGCGGAGGCGTGGGCATGGTGCCGATACTAGCAACAAAAGTAACCACCTCTGGTCTAAGATGATGACGCGCCCCCATGCCTTACGTGAAAATCCAGATAGACGCCGCGAGCCGGAATTGCAGAGTGGCTGCTCCTCCGCCGTTGCGGCCGGAGCGCGTGGCGAATCCGGTGCTTAAGCTGTGGCGCTGGCACATCAATCTCGCGCTCGCCGACGCCAAGAAGACACGCAACGGTCTGCCGACGGATGGCGCGATCCATGCGCGCTGGTGGCTGGAAGAGCACCAGCCGGCGGAATGCGATCGCGATGAGTGGGAAGCGTCGTTTGCGTGCTGCTGCATGTGGCTGGATCTCGACGCCGACAAGGAGCGGGCGCGTGTGCTCGGCGAGATCGATGCGTCCTGGAAGGCGGCGCTGGATGCCTGGGTCAACGGCTACATGTATCAGCGCCGCGCCCTGGTGCGCAGTTGTGCCGGCGGCCGCGCGGCGGTGTTTGGCAGGCAGCAGCTGATGCCGCTGATGCACGGCCTGGACTTCGAGGCCGTGGCCTGCGTCGAACACGACGACCCGCCGGGCTGGCAAAAAAAGCTGCGTCCGTTGCGCGCCGCATGACTGCCTGGGCTGCAGGGGCCCAGGGGTGCACTTACGTCTTGGCCCGGCAGCTGCGTTTGTGCGCCGCCAGATGATCGCGCCCGGCGATCTCCGCCGCGCAATACGGGCAGCACCGCAGCATGGCGGGCTTGCCTCCGGCGTTGGTGATGCGCTTATTTGCGGAGCGCCGCCCGTACTCGGAGGCCGCTGTCTTGAGGACGCTTTGCGGCCAATTGTGCGGCGCGTCGAGATCGAGAGTAATCAGGTCAGTCATGATCTCTTCGCCGGGTTACGTACCGGCCCCAGCTACCACGCTGGACGCACCGCTTGCCGCTAGATCGGCGCGGCGGAGCTTAGAGTTTGCGGCCCATCTGCACACGGGATGAGGTTAGGTGGAGACCGGTAAAGCCGATAGCCTGCTGCAATGCAGTCTGTATGTCCGACGACCCTACAGGGATCGCGACGTTGTAGGTATCCATGTGGACGGTCAGGGTGCCGGTTGCCTCAATCCTATCCGTTAACGTAGTTTTCCCCGACCCAGCGGCTCAGCACCGCGCGAGTGCCGAGCATCTCGCTACGCAATGAGTGCTCTGTCTGCGTCATGATGTGTTTGGCGTAGTCTGGGCGGGTATAAGCCGCAAACGATTGGGTGGATTTGACCGTCGCATGGATGAGTTTGTCGGTCACGGCATCGCGATCTTGGGGCACCGCGCGGATTGCTGCCAGCTGCGTTTGGCGCTCTGTCTTGTTGCCGGTCAACCCCAGATACGTTGTCCAGTCGATCATCTTGGCGGCGCACTGTGCGTTAGCGATGGAGACTCTTGCTTGGTGCTTGGGGTCGATCAGCGATGCCTTGATCTGGTCCCACGTCCGGATGTTGTCGTTGCTGCTAATTACCGAGGATGTTGTCGTGTAAGCCATCTTGCACTCCAGTGAGGCTGGTCGCCTCTTGCTGATGTACCTAGATTACGATACAGCCCCTGTATCGTCAAGAAAAAAGTGTGTGGAAAAACTGTGGAAGCCGCTGAAATCCCTCTATCTAGCCAAAGATGGGCAAGCCAAGATCGGAGCGCACCTGGACGAGTGCCCGTACGTCGCCAAGTGCCGCCAGCTCTAAACTCTCGTCCAAGTCACGCGAGATATTGTGAGAGCACATGTCATACCAGCCCTCAGCCTGATCGGGGTAATCGCTCAACCGCTCTCCAAGGATGCCGGGCTGGTCGGGCGTGTAAGTCCCAGCCTCGATGCAGAGGTCGCGATACAGCTCATACTTACTTGCCATAAGTCACCGCCTTGACGCCGTAGTAGCTGTCGATCAGGCGACGCGCGGTGCTTTGGCCTTGCTCCGTCAACAACTCTGCCAAAGCGTCCTGCTCATCCTTGCCCTTAACCTCGCCGTACTCGCCGTGACTGCCGATTAGAGCTGCCGTGTAGTGGGTGTGGACCAGGATCATCCAGATCCCATCTTGCTGGTAGATGCAGCCGCCCTCAAAAGATTGCGGCTTGAGGCCACCGGCAAAGTTGCTATCCATTACCAATGGGTCCGACTCGTAAGTGCCGCGATACTCGGGCACCTCGCGGATAATCGCCTGACCGTAGGGAGTGGTGATGGTGATTGAGTTTGCCATTAGCGGTCACCTCCTACAGTGCTGTTGCCAAACGTGGCGCTTGCCCGGTAGGGGTTATAGCCGCTGCGGTCACCCTCGTTGTAGAGGTCGTCCCACTCGCGCATGAGGCGGGCACGCTTTTGGTGGGCGGCAACGGCCTCGGCGTAGCCGGGAGTTGCGCACATTTCGTTGATCGCGGCCTCGACCTTGGCGTGATTTTCGGGCGTGAGCATGAGCGGACCAATCTTGCTGACCGCGCCCGGAACGTTACTTACCTTTTCTAGTTTCGCGTCGGCGGACATCTTTTGCGATCCGGCTGTGAGGTGGGCTGCGACGTGTGCCATCATGTCATCGACGTAGCAGGTGATCTCTACGCTTTGCGCTATGCCCCTGCTGTTGGTCCAGGAGATTGTCTTGCTGCGATCAATTGTCATTTTGTTGCTCCTAGTGAGGCTGGTTGCCTCTTGCTGATGTATCTAGATTACGATACAGCCCCTGTATTGTCAAGAGAATGGGCTGTGGAAAAACTGTGGAAGCCTCTGAAGTCTTCGATAAATCTCTGCGTCTGCCTGAAGCACGAGAATGACCCACCACGCACCGCCCCATGCCGGGCAGAGGGTTGGGGGCGGAATGCCTCAGCGGCCTCACCAAAGGCCACCACGCGCGATGAAGCCACCTCGCAGGATGCCCCACAACGCGTCGCCCATGCCGGGCAGGCGAATTCTAGTGGGGAATACCTGCAGCGGCCTCACCAAAGGCCACCACGCGCGATGACGACCCATCGCAGGAGGGGTCTCAGCCTACCCCGTCGTCACGGGTCCTCCCTGGACCTCGCGCGATGCGGGTAACGCGCCACCCCATTCGCCGCCTGTATTTTTGAAAAATTGGCACTTCCACTTCCACGAAACCCCATCAAGCTCGTAAGTCCTTTGTTTGCAATACGGATTGGCCTGTTGTGGTGCGTTTTCGCGGAAGTCGTCAAGTCCGGGTCCACTTCCACGAGCCTCAATTCACTTCCACGAGCCTGAATTCGCCCGGTTTCACGGAAGTCGGACATGATGGCTGCGTGAAGCATGAAGCCATGGACATCGAGACCGTCGCGGATCTGCTCAGTGTTTCCAGCCGCCAGATCCGCACCTACATCACCGCCGGCCTGCCCGCCGGCCGCGACGGCCGCAAGCCCGTCTTTCGCTGGCCCGAGGTCCTCGATTGGTACGTCGGCTACAAGAGCGCGATCGAGTACGGCGAGCGCCCCCTGGCCAGCGCGGACGACGCCGACCTGGATGACGAGGCACTTCCAGAGGACGACGCCGCGCAGGGCAAGAAAGAGGACATCCGCTCCGCCAGCCTGCGCAAGACCCGCGCCGACGCCGACCTGAAGGAGCTCGCCCTCAGCCGCGAGCGCGCCGAGGTCATCACCATCGCCGATGCGCGCAGCCGCCTCGACCGGCTCTTCGGCAACCTGCGCTCGCAGCTGCTCGGCATGCCGCCCAAGCTGGCCACCCGGCTGGCCGGCATTCCGGAGCCCACCGCCATGGAATCCGTGATCAAGGAGGAGATGGAAACCCTCTGCCGCGATCTCGCCACCGGGGCCGTGGTCGGGACTATCCCGCAAGAGGTATATCCCGCAGGCGACATATCCATCGCCGCCTCCGCGGACAACGGCCTCACCGATCGCCAGCTCCGCCGCGCGGCCCGGCGGATCGAGCGTGCCTATGCTGCCGAGTAGCCCGGTCTCCCTGGCCGCCTTCGACCGCGCACTCTACGACGCCTGCGCCCTCCTGCGCCCGCCCGAAAAACTCACGGTCGCCGAATGGGCCGACAAGTACGCCTACCTCAGCTCCGAAGGCTCCGCGAAGCCCGGCAAGTTCTATACCTCCACCGCCGAGTACCAGCGCGAACCCATGGAGATGCTTTCGCCCGGCTCCGGCTTTGAGACCGTCGCGCTGATGTGGTCGTCGCAGGTCGGCAAGACCCAGATCGGCCTTTGGTTTGCCGCGTATCACATCGAGCACGACCCGGCGCCCATCCTCTTCGTCGAGCCCGACGAGGCCCTCGCCGCCACCATCTCCAAGGACCGGATCGATCCCATGATCCGCGACACCCCGCGGCTCAAACAACTGTTCAAAGACGCACGCACCCGCGGCTCCGGCAACGACAAGCTGCGCAAGCAGTTTCCCGGCGGCCAGATCACCCTCGCCTGGGCCAGTTCGCCCACGCAGATGGCCTCGCGCCCCATCCGCATCCTGATCACTGATGAATCCGGCGGCTATGACGCCGCGCAGAACAAGGAAGGCAACCCGGTCACCCTGGCCCGCGCCCGCATGGCCACGTTCAAGGGCAGCCGCAAGCACCTCAACGTCTCCAGCCCGCGGCTGGAGCGCACGTGTTTCATCACCGCCGCTTTCAAGAACTCCGACCAGCGCTATTACTACGTGCCCTGCCCGCAATGCAATCACAGGCAGACCCTGCGCTGGGAGCAGCTGCACTGGCCGCCGGGCAACACGGAAGGCTGCTACTACGTCTGCGAGGCCGCCGGCTGTCTGATCACCGAGAACGACAAGTACGGCATGATCCGCAAGGGCGAGTGGCGCGCCCACAACCCCGGCGGCGGCGACGGCCGCACCGCCGGCTACCAGCTCTCCGCGCTCTACTCCACGATCGGCTACACCTGGCGCGAGCTCGCCGACGAGTTCATCGCCTGCGAAAACGTTCCCGACCGCCTGCAGGCCTTCACGAACACCAAGCTCGGCCTGCCCTGGAACGAGGAGGCCGAGGGCGCGGACCTGAACGCCGTGCAGCGCCGGGCGGAAGAGTACGCCGCCCCCGCGCCCGCCTGGGCGGTCGTCTTCACCGTCGGCGCCGACGTCCAAAAGGACCGCATCGAGGCCACGCGCTGGGGCTGGGGGCTCAGCGAGGTCTCGGGCGTCATCGAACATCGCATCTTCAGCGGCGATCCGCTCAAACCCGAGGTCTGGGCCGGGTTCGACCGCTGGCGCAAGGAGCTCGTCGCGCATGAGTCCGGCCTCTTCCTGCCCACCGCCTGCACCTTCATCGACAGCGGCGACGGCAACCGGACCGAAGCCGTGTACGCCTACTGCCGCCGCCACCGCTCGGAGCACGTGTATGCCTGCAAGGGCAGCTCGCAGCCCGGCGCACCGCTCAGCAACCGGGGCAGCAAGGTGGGCCGCTTCGGGCAGACCCTGGTCTCGGTGGGCACCTCCACCGCCAAGGACATGATTTATGGCCGGTTAAGAATCGAGGATCGCGGCAAACCCGGATACATCCACTTCCCATCGAACTCCGAAAGCGGCTGCGACAATGATTTCTACGCGCAGTTGACGGCTGAAAAGCTGGTCACGCACAAGACCAAGGGCGGGGAACGGGCCACATGGGAAAAGCAGCAACGACGCAACGAAGCTCTGGACTGCGCGGTCTACGCGCTGGCGGCACGATGGTTCATCCCGTTCCGGATCGGGGATCTTGCCCGGGCGCTGGAGGCCAAGGCCGCCAAGCTGCCCCCGGAACAGAGGCCGGGCGGAGCGATGTATCGCGCCGGCGCCGCGCTTTTGAAGGCCGTGTCGTCGCTGTCGTCGGCGTCCTCGCCGGCATTACCCTCGCCTGCAGCTAATCCGCCCGGCTTTTCTTCAAAAAAGCGCCGGAAATCGTTCAAGCTGCCCGGATTTGCGTTCATTCATGGATAATTGCTGGCATGGAGATCTGGCTCGTAGAGAAGGAAGATCAGACACTCGCGTTCCCTGACCCCGACAGGTTCAGGGCCGTCGTAGTCGCGGAAGATCGCGATGACGTTTACCGGATATGTGAAGAGCAGGCTTTTCCTGCTGCGACTCGGTCTTTCGTCCTGAGCGATTTGAGACTAACGCTTTTAGGATTCCCGTCTCCGAGTATTCCTCACGGCGTTATCGTGTTTGAAAGTGCCTGCTAAGCGACTCCGCCTCTCCGAGCTGGGCATCCTGCCGCCGCATCCCGTGATCTCGGTCACGAACATCTACATAGATGGCAAGCGCTATGAAGTCGGCGACGATGGCGATACCCTCATCCCATGGCCGCCCGAGCTCCGCTCCAGCCAATCCGTGAAGTGACCTCTTACTTGAAACGGAAGTCTGGGAAGGCGTATGCCATGCGCTGCAGGCTTGCCTGCGGGCATGAGGTCATACGACCGTTCTCCTCGATCACCCGCGCGCGGTGCGTCTTCTGTTTCTTGAACGCGCAGGCCGTGCCTGCACCGAAGTATCTGATTTGACCGTTTCCGCCCCGCGCCGCTAACAACAGCGGGTGAGTCTTCCGCCGGTCTTCCCGCTGCCTTTGAACCGAAGCCTCCCCGAGCGGCTGCGCGCGGGCGATCAGCACAGCTGGCTGATCCAGACCGATCTGCCCGACGGCACGTATCTCTTTTACGTCTTCACCGGCATCATCGGGGGCCAACCCCTGCGCCAGATCGTCGCGCAGCCGGGCGGCACACCCGGCGCCTACACCGGCGGCGTGCAGGTCGCGGGTGGCGAGGCCAGCTTTACGCTCGGGAGCGTCACCACGGCGGCCTGGCACCCCGGCCGGTACCAGTGGGTTTGCTTCGCGCTGGACGCGGCTGGTAATCGCATCGAGGTCGCCGAGGGCGGCATCCGCATCGAGCCCAACCCGCTGGCCGTCGTGCCCGCCGATCCGCGCGGCTTCAACGAGCGCATGCTCTCCCAGATCCGCGCCGTGCTCGCCGGCAACGCGCTCGACGACGTGCAAATGTACAAGATCGGCGGCCGCGAGCTCACCAAGGTCGACCGCCTGGTCCTCATGAAGCAGGAAGCCTTCTTCGAGGCCCGCGTGCGCAACGAATACCGCCGCAAAGGCCAGTACGTGCCGACCAACAACAAGGGCATTCTCTTCGGAGGCCGCTGGTGACGCTCTGGCTCGCTCAGGCTTTTGTCCGGCTGCTGTTCGCGATCGCGTTTACGGCCATCTTCGCCGGCCTGCTGCTCGCTCTTGCGGTAGCCGTCACGCTGAGGGAAGACCGCGCGCGGGGACGCGGGCGCGACACCCAATCCCGCACCGGCGAGGAGAAGCGCTAAATGCCGATCCTCGATCTCACCTCCGCCAAGCCGCTCCAGAACGCCGCGGGCAAACGCCTGTTCCGGCCGGGGCGCCGCGATCTTCCGCTCACCCCCGGCGTGCTCGCCGCCATCCAGAACGGCGGCTATGGCGCCCCCGGCGGCTTCGCCGCGGCCAAGTACAACCGGCTCACGGCGGACATGTTCCGCGGCTCGCGCTCGGCCGATCAGGACCTCTTCCAGGATAACCGCGCCCTGCGCGGGATCGCGCGCGGCCTCGCGCTGAACAACTTCGCCGCCCGCAAGTACCTGCAGATGGTCGCGCAGAACGTGGTCGGGCCCAACGGCATCCTCATGCAGGCCAAGGTCACGGGCGTTAACGGCAAGGAGACCGCCCAGACCCGGGTCATCAACCGGCGGCTCGAAGAGGAGTGGAACCGCTGGTGCGGCCTGGGCTGCACCGCCGACGGGCGCTTCACCTTCACCGACGTGCAGCACCTGGCCATCAAGACCTGGGCGCGCGAGGGCGAAACCCTCACCAAGCTGGTCTACGGCCGCCAGTTCAACGACTCCGCCATCGCCCTGCAGATGCTGGACAACGACCAGCTCGACGAGACCTTCACCGCCCCGCAGCCGGACAACGGCGAGGTGCGGCTGGGCGTCGAGGTCGATCAGTACCGCAAGCCGCTGGGCTACTGGCTGTACAACGGCCACCCCAACGATCCGGTCAGCGTGCGGCAGCGCAACCGGGTGCGCATTCCAGCCGACCAGATCATTCACACCGCCGTGTGGGAGCGCCCCGCGCAGACCCGCGGCTACACCCAGATGGCCGCCAGCATCCTCGGGCTGAACCAGTACGGCCGCTACGAGGAGGCGGTGGTGGTGGCCGCGCGCGCCTCGGCCGCGAAGTTCGCCGTCATCCAGCAGACGATGGCGGAGGGCTGGTCGCCCGACGACGAGGACGCCGTCGGCCACGACCGCAACGCCGACGGCACCGCCGTCATGACCGCCAACGCCGGCGAGATCCCGGTGCTCGATCCCGGCGAAACCCTGAACTTCACCGACCCACGGTTTCCCACCACCACGCACAAGGACTTCACCCAGACCATGCTGCGCAACATCGCCAGCGGCCTGCTGGTCAGCTATCCCTCGCTGGCCAACGATCTGGAGGGCGTGAACTTCAGTTCCATCCGCGCCGGTCTGGTGGACGAGCGCGACTGCTGGCGCGTGCTGCAGCATTGGTTTATCGACCACTTCATTAAGCCGGTCTTCTACAAGTGGCTCAAGATGGCGCTGCTGACCACGCTCGCGGACATCACGCTCACTTCCAGCCAGATGCGGCAGATCGGCTGGCGCGCCCGCGGCTGGGAGTGGGTGGATCCGCTCAAGGACGCCGATTCCGCGGTGCTGCGGCTGGGCAACATGCTGACGACCTACTCGCGCGAGCTCGCCAATCAGGGCCTCGATTTTGAGGCGGTAGCCGAGGAGCGGGCCATCGAGCAGAAATACATCGAGGATCTGCAGGATCGTTACAAGCTGCGCGCGCCGGTCACCATCGGCACCGATCTCGCCGGCGACCAGAGCGGCAAGGGCGTCGCCGCCGGCGCCACGGCGAATTTGAACGATGAAACTCAGGATGGCGGTGACAATGCAGGTGGAAAGAGCGGCGGTAGCAAGCAGGCCGGCGGCGGTAAGGGCAAGGGCGCGTGACAAAGTGGGCTCGCGCCATTGTGCGCTTTTTGGTACATCACCCCTCCCGCAGCGCTCCGCCCGGCCGCGATTGGGTGCGCTACCCCGTCGGCCACAACCCGCCTCCGCCGCCCGGCTACGTGCGTCCGAGGCCCGTGCGCATCGCCAAACCCCGGATTTGACACGTTTGCCGGAGCGCATGGGATAACCACCGCGTACATGATCGATCTGCCCCAAACCCCGGACGCTCCGATTCGCGGCTTCCTCGACGGCCTTTCCGCCGCCGAAGCCGCCAATCTCGGCGAGCGCGAGATCGGCGGCCAGCTGGTCCGCGACATCCCCAAGCAGCTCGGCCGCCAGTTCCGCAAGGTCCAGAAGGCCAGCTACGACAAGGACACCCGCACCGTCACCATGGCCGTCAGCTCCGAGTTTCCGGTCGACCGCTACTTCGGCCAGGAAGTGCTCAGCCACAAAAAGGGCGCGCTGCGCACCGATCGCCTCGATGGCGGCGTTTCGCTGCTCTTCAACCACGACTACGATTTGCTGCTCGGCCGCTCGGTCAGCTACCAGCTGGGCGAGCCGATGCACGTCACCTGCCGCTTCGGCACCTCCGGCCTCGCCAAGGAAAAAGAAGCCGATGTCGAGGCCCAGATCCTCGTCGATGTCTCCATCGGCTACGTGATTCACGAGGCCGATGTCACCGAGGACAAGAGCGGCATGCGCAGCTACCTGGTCACCGACTGGGAGCTGCTCGAAGTCTCGCTCGTCACCGTGCCCGCCGACCCCACCGTGGGCGTGGGCCGCGCCGTCGCCGAACAGGTCCCGCTCAAGGTCCGCAGCTTCCGCAAGGAGGAAAGCGCCGCCGTCGAGGCCGCTGTCGCACGGGCAACAAAGACCGCCGCGGAGACCGGCGACGAGGACGACGAAGATCCGGACGACGAAGAGGCCGAGGGCACCGGCTCCGAGGACGAACGGTCCGCCCCCAACCCTTCCACCACCCAACCCGCTGAACCCACTCCAACCAAAAGGACTACACCCATGGCCGAGGCCACCGTAACCGTCGATCTCGCGGCGCAGCACAAAGAGCGTGTCGCCTCGCTGCGCAACATCCGCCGCGCCAACCCCGTCCACTACACCGAAGAAGAGCTGTTCCGTGACATGGACGCCGAAACTCCGGTCAGCCAGATCGCCTCGCGGGTGGCCGATAAGTTCATCGAGAGCCAGTCGCGCACGGACGTCAAGACCGCCGGCGATGAAGTGATCGGACGCATGAGCGAAAAGGAGCAGAAGTCCTACTCCCTGCGCAACGTCTACTGCGCGGCCATCAACCAGCGCCACAAGGGCACGTTCAGCGACAAGGGCGCCGATGCCGGCTTTGAGCGCGAGGTCTCCGAAAGCCTGAAGACGGCGGCCGCCGAGCGCGGCTACCGCGAATTCGGCGCGGGCATCGTGGTTCCCAGCCAGCTGCCCTTCTCGCCGGCGCGCGCCGCGCAGCAGCGCAACATCGCCGCCGGCGGCCCGGTGGGCGCGGTCTCCATCGTGCCCACCATCCAGGCCGACGTCATCGAGCTGCTGCGCTCGCGCACGGTGTGCCTGGCGCTGGGCGCCCGCTACATGACCGGCATGTTCGGCACCCCGCGCATCCTGCGCCAGAACGCCGCCGCGCAGAGCAACTGGCTGGCGGAGCAGGGGGCCTCGGTCGAATCCGACATCGGCTTCGATTACATCCAGATGTCGCCCAAGCGGCTCAGCATGCAGAACGGCTACTTCATCGAGTTTCTCGCGCAGTCGCCCATCGCCATCGAGGACATGCTGCGCGACGACCGCAACCAGGTCATGGCGCGTTCGCTCGATACCGCCGGGCTGTTCGGCACGGGCGCCAACAATCAGCCGCTGGGCCTGCTCGGCCAGACCGGGCTCACCTCCATCCTCACCGGATCCACCCGCGCCGCCAACGGCACGGTCACGGCCGGCGCGGGCGGCGTCCCGGCAACCTTTGTGGACGTGAACAACTTCGAATCGGCGATCTCCACCCAGAACGGCGACATAGGCACCATGGGCTGGGCGCTCACCCCCAAGGTGCGCGCGGCCATGCGCTCCACGCCCAAGGCCCCCGGCACGGCCAACGCGGCCGGCTTCATCTGGCCGGACGTTTCCCCGGTCGATGGCAACGGCGTGCAGGAAGGCCCGCTCAGCTACCGCGCCAACGTCACGGCCAACACCGCCTTTACCGGCTTCACGGCCAACGCGGTGCCCGGCCTCCATGCCGCGTTCCTGGGCGTGTGGGACCAGATGCTGATCGGCGATTGGGGGCTCAACGAGGTGATCAACGACAACATCACCGGCGCGCCCCAGGGTCTGTTCAACATCATCGAGCACACCCTGCACGACATCAACTTCCGCCACATCGCCTGCTTCGCGGCCTCGACCTCGATCCTGCCCAGCTAAGGTTTTTCTCCGGGCCGGCCTCCCCGTGGGGCCGGTCTCACTTCCGCTTTTTCGACCTCCGAGGAGGGGTCACCATGGCCAAGCTCCATTCCGCCACCGATCTGGACGCCGCCTTCGCGGCCCGCTTCCCCCATGCCGGCAAACCCGGGTACGAGGGGGACATCCCCGCGCTGTTTGCCAATGCCGCCAAACCCGAATCCGGCGTTGTGGATTCGGTGCAGGCCATGGCCATCCGCGGCTTTGAGACCGTCAGCGGCAAGCTCGTGTGGGTTCGCGCAAAGTCACACTTCTACCAGAAGTTCGAAACCATCCCCGCCGGCGATCTGGTGCAGATCCCCGAATCGGATGCCAAGGGCCTGGTGCGCTCCGGCGTGGCCGAGCTGGTCTCCGATGCCGACGTCGCCGCCGAACGCGCCAAGAATCAGAAGGCGGCGAAGTAAGCCATGCCCTTCGGCGCCGGCGATCTGCGTGCGCTGTGCCGCGCCATGGGCGTGCTGGTCAGCTTTGAGGCCGTGTCGAGCTATCCCGATGGAGAACCTGTCAAAGGGATCCTCGACACGCCCCAGCAGATCAAGCTCGCCGAGGGCGGCATCGGCGGCGTGGAGGCCGTCGTCCCGGAGCTGCGGCTGCCGTTCAACGCCTTCGCACCGATGCCGGCGTCGGGCGACACCGTCACCGTCACCGATCCGCAGACCCGGATCGCCACCGCCTACACCGTCAACCAACCCACCGCCGAGGATGACGGCGCGTTCCTCTGCTACGAGCTGCTGGAGACCTGAAAACCATGGCCTTTGAAGGTGAAATGCCCACTGCCCCGATGGTGGTGACCGCTGTCCTTACGTCGCCCGTCTGGGTTCCCGCGATGGCTGTTTACGGCGCCTACCACGGCATCAAGGCTGCCTTCCTGCATGGCATCGTTCCCGGCGCGAAAAAACTCGCCGCCGCCAGCAAGAGGGTATGACGAACTCCGTCCAATTCGAGCTGCTGGACTACGCCGTCACGCTGCTGGGCGGCAACAGCGCCGGCGCGTGGCGCTGCCGCTTCCGCAACTTCGCCATCGGCGACCTGCCCTGCGACAACCTGCTGCCCGAACAGGCCGAGGCCGAATACCTCACCACCGACCAGACCGAGCGCAAGTTCCGCTTTCACGTCCGGCACATGGCCGCCGCCGTCGATGACGCGGGCCAGCCGCTGGACGGCGCCGATCGCGCCGCCGATGCCCGCTATGTGCGCGGCGCGGGGCTGCTGATGGCGGACCGCTACTGGGGCGGCCGGATCGCGGATATCCGCGAGGCCGGGCAGAAGTGGGAGATGGAGCCCGGCACCCTGCAGATCATGGCGCTGGTGGTCACCTACGAGATCGAGTTCAGCACCAAAAACAACGACCCGGGCACCGCCGGGTACTGAGGAGACTTCACCCATGCAAGAGAAAATGACCGGTTCCACCAGCCGCTCCACCTACGTGACGCTGCTCGGCTATCCGCTGTTCAGCCTGTCCGGCAGCAAGATCATCAGCTTCGACAACCTGGCCGAGCTCGCCCGTGCAAACGAGGCCAAGCCGATCGACATCCACGCCGCCGGCGAGGAGCCCACCGAACTCACCGGCGAGCAGCTGCTGCTGTTCTGCCAGGCGGCCGGCGGGGTCGTCGCGTACCACACCGATCCGCTGTCCGGGATCATCGATGAGCTCAGCGCCAGCATCCCCACCCACTTCGAGTACGACAGCCACGAGATCGGCGAGGTGCTGGAGTCGCTGCAGGCCTCCGGGCCGCCCCCGGCCAAGATCGTCGGCGACCTCGCGCAGACCTCGGTCGGCATTCCGGGCAGCACGGAGGTGCAGGTCATCGGCCTCAGCGAGTGGACCCTCAGCTGGAAGCGCAAGACGGCCGACGCCACCACCACCGACAACTCCTCCTATGAGTCGTCGCTGCCGTCCACGGCGAGCTGGTCGGTGAAGGCGAAGTACATGTTCATCGACGGCGACCCCTCGCAGGCCACGAATATCCTGGCCGCCATTTCGTCGCAGGTGACCCCGCCGACCTGGAACTTCTTCCCCACCATCGCGCAGGGCCGCAGCGCGTTCTCGGGCACCGCCTACGTGGACGGCATCGACATCGCCAGCGGCATGGGTAAGTGCGTGGGCCTCGATACGAGCCTCAAGGGGTCCGGGCCTTTGTACGTGATCAGCCAGATCGCGCCGCTGGCCAACCCCAACACCGTGACCGGCGAACAGGCCGAAGTCTAAGCAGGTGTGCCTCCCCAAGCGCGGGTGCGGGGACTCGAAAAGGCAAAAGCCCGCGGCGATGACGATGTAGCCGTTCCACAAAGCCGCCATGCGAAGAAGGGGGAGCCGCTTGCCCAGAGCTCCTCCTTCGTTTTGACCGATTCCGCCGTTCCGGCCTAAACCTCGGGCATGGACCTCTCCCTGCAGCGCGGCGCCATCCCCGTCGATCTCGACCGTACCCGCATTTTGTTCTATGACCATGCGGCCACCTGGGCACTCATCCAGAAATACGGGCAACGCTTCATTCTTTCGCTCTACGACACCAAGGAAGAGGACGGACGCACGGAACTCGTCCTGCAATCCATGGACGTCCTGGCCTTTTTTCTGTTCGCCGGACTGCAGGCAGACGCGAAGCGGAACGGTGAAACACTCACGGAGGAGCAGGCGGCCGCCTTCCTGCACTCGTGGAACTTCGCCGGTATCTTCCGCAGCGTCGTCTGGGCGGTGATCGGCAATACGGCAACACCGGAGATGGTGGGAAAAGCGCAGGCGACCGGCCCAGCGGCGAAGCCGGCCGCCCGGAAGACTCCGCCGAACCTGGGGCCAGCGAAGGTTACGACTTCATCGAAGCGCAGCGGTTCGCGTTCGCGGTTCTCGGCTGGAGCCCGGAAAGGTTCTGGGCCTCGACCATCCGCGAGCTGAACCTCGCGCGCCAGGGCCACGCCGCGCGGCGCGATCTCGACCGCCGCGAGCACGCCTTCTGGATGCAGTTCCTGCTTTCCGCGCTCACCGGCGAAAAGGTGACGCAGGCACAGCTGCTGGGTGAAGAGGCCAGCGACCGCGCGGGCAAGGCGGCGGCCGCCGAGCGCGATCTATTGGAACTCGAAGAGCGGCGCAAAAAAGCCGGTCTCGGCGCGGGCGGCATGATCCCGGTTGAGTCCACCGGCAAAGTCTTCATGGGCTGAAAGGGAACCACATGGCGCCTGGGCGCGGCATCGTCATCGACATCTCGGCCGATCCATCGACGGCGAAAGCCGCGCTGCAGATTGTCCGCGAACAGATGGAGCAAACCGCGCAATCTGCCAAAGGGGGCGGCGCGTCCTTCGGCAGGTTCGGGGATGATGTTGAAGGCAGTGTCCCGAATATGGCCGCGGCCAGCGCGGCGCTGCGGGCTTTGCGCGGCGACATGACCCAGAACATGCGCGCCGGCGAGCGCTTCCTCTCCATGCTCCCGGGCATGGAGTCGCTTCTGCAAACGGCGTTTCCGGTGATCGGCGCCGTCGCGCTGGGCAGCGCGCTTGTCGAGATGGGCAAGAAGGCTTTCGATGCCTACGAAAACATCGTCGAGCTGCGCGGGGCCCTCCAATCGCTGGACCAGCTCGACCTCACGGTGGCGAAGAAGGTCCAGACGGCTGCGGACGAGACCGAACGGGCGATCGAGCAGCAGATTGGCGCCACGCAAGGCAAAGCGGCCGAACTGAAGCAGCGGCTGGCCTATGAGAGCAACAAGCCTGTCGATCTGAGCGACCTGTTTCAGGACAAAGACTTCGCCGGCCTCAAAGACAACATCAAGGCCGGCTACGAGGATTTGTACAAGTCGGTCGCCCCAGCGGACGCCCCGCGGAAACTGCAACAGATCCGCACCGAGATATCGGGGCTCAAGGACGCGCTCGCCAGCACGGACAACGCGTTCGCCGTCATCAAGAACGTGCGAGGGTACGGCCCCAGCGCGTTGGAAGATCCAAAAAAATACTACGAGGCGCGCCTCAAGGCGGCGGACGACGTCGAGAAGCTGCTGTACGCGGAGATCCAGAAGCGGAACGCCACAGCGGGAGCTACAAGTGCCGAGATGGCAAAGGCGCTTGCCCAGGAAAACAAGCATGCCCACGAACCGCGCCAGGCGCGTGCCGCGTCCCAGAACGGCCTCGCGGAGGCCGCCGCGGCGCTAGCGCAGGAACAGGCCCGCGCCGCCGCGGACGCGCAAAAGGACGAGGACACCAAACAACTCGCCGAGCTGGAAACCCAGCACAAGCTGCTACTGGTCTCCGACCAGGAGTTCTACAAGGAGAAGCTAGACTTCCAGCTTGCCTCCATCGACGCCGAGGAGAAGGCGCTGCGCGATCGGCAGGGTGTGCTGCGCAACCGCCTGAAGGATGAGCACGGCGACAAAACCGCCAAGCGCGACAAGGACGGCAACTCCGAGGCGGAGCTGCGCACCAAGCGCGAGCTGCTGCAGCTGGACGAGCAGATCGATGCCGCCGAAGCCAAACGCGGGCAGGCGAACTCGGCCTACACCGCCGAGGCCAGCGCGGGCAACCAGGCCGCGCAGCTGGCCAATCTGAAAGCCGCCGCCGAGCTGGAAAAGCAGAAGGGCGACGCGATCGCCGCGCAGATCGCGCTGCTGCGGGAGGAGCTGGATCTGGAAGTCCAGCGGCTGCAGGCACAGGGCGGCTCCCCGCAAGCGATCGCGGATACGAAATCTTTAGAGCAGCGCAACGAGCTGAACCTGCAGGCCGAGCAGGTCTACAAGCAGATTCAGGGGACGCTGGAGGCCAACCGCGAAACCGTGAAGGAGCTCAACGACGAGGCGGAAAAGAATCCGCTGCTCAAAGGCGGAATCACCAAGACCATCAACCAGGACAACCGCGACACTGCGGCGGGGGTGCGGACGCTCGCCGCCCAGTACGACGCGCTGGCGGGGCAGCTGGGCGGCTCCACGCTGGACAATGCGCGCAAGCTCAACATCGAACTCGCCGAGCTGAACACCCCCAACCAGCGGGGGCAGGCGGAGTGGATCAAGCAGCTCGATACCAGCCTGACCTCCATGGCCAACCGCATGGTTGAAAACGCGGCGCTGGGCACCGAGAGCTTTCACAAGATGGCCAAGTCCATCGAGAAGGACATGCTGCAGCTGGCGCTGAAGATGGCCGAGCAGAAGCTCATTCCCGGGATGGCGCCCGGCGGCGGGGGTGGGGGCGGCTTCGGCGCGCTCTTCGGGCATCCGCATGCCGCAGGCGGGCAGGCGGCCGGGGCGATGCTGGCGCCGCTCGCTTCGCTGGCCGGGCCCAAGCTGTGGCAGCCGCCGCAGGGCAGCGGCGGCGCGGCGGGCGCGCCGGCCTCGGTGCTCACGCAGCTGGCCAAGGGAATGGGTGGGGGCGCGGGCGGCGGCGGGGGCGCGCCCAACATCACCCTGCAGCTCATCAACGAATCGCAGGCCCCCTTGTCCGCGAGCATGGGCGGGCAAAGCTGGGAGCCGGAGCTGGGCCAGTTCATCACCAAGTGGATCCTCTCCGACGCCTCGCAGGCCGGGCCGATCGCCAGTGCGTTCTCGCAGAAGTCCGGCTGAGGATTTGCCAGAAACCTCCAG
Organism: Granulicella sp.; assembly: GCA_965276885.1. Classification (GTDB taxonomy): domain Bacteria; phylum Acidobacteriota; class Terriglobia; order Terriglobales; family Acidobacteriaceae; genus Granulicella. Next base: position 3,011,573 of record OZ255702.1, read on the forward strand.
CTAAGTACATGTTGGGCGGGTGAACCCCGCCAAGCATCCCAACCGGATACCGTTCGAAGGCGTGCTGACCCGCCTGGATCAACCCAGCGACACCTCGCCCAACGGCGCGCGCGGTCACCGCGTCCTGCTCACCACCGCCGCCGCCTTTGCCGCGCTGGACTCGCTGCTCGGCATGGCGGTCGGCTTCGTGGACGGCTGGGAAGGCCACAACGCCCGGCAGAAGTGCGGCGTCATCACCAGCGCCGAGATCGTGGATGACGAGCTGCGCGTGAAAGGCCATGTCTATGGGCGCGACTTCCCGGAAGTGGAAAGGGTCATGCGCAACCCCGACGCCCCGCTGGGCATGAGCTACGAACTGTGCGACTGCCACGTCGTCGATATGCGCAAGAGCGTCTGGGAGCTGGACAAGGTCACCTTCACCGGCGCGGCCATCCTGCTGCGCGACAAGGCCGCCTACCGCGGCACCAGCGTGACCATCTCGGCCGCCGATGAAAGGTTTACCGGCAAGCTGTGCTTTACCGGCGAGGGCACCGTCACGCTGGCCGCGAAGGGGAAAGCATGAGCGTTTCCGCCGGCTAGAACCGCACCCGCAGCCCGCTGTCGAGCAGGTTGTTCACCAGCACCTCGGCGGCGGCGCGGTCGAAGTTCTTCTCCATGCCCGCGTCAACGGCCTGCTGCACCAGCTGCTCCATCGGGAAGACCGGCTTGATGTGGGCTTCAGGGATGAGGACGTACCAGGGTTCGGCGTCGTGCGGGCCGGTCTTGGTGCCCATGCCGCCGTGCCGCACAAAGATGCAGCGCGCTCCAGCCCGTGTGTTCTGGATGAAGGCAATGTACTCGCCCGAGCCGAGCGCTCCGGCTTGACGCCGGGTGCGGGGATACGGAGTTGCGGCCTTGCCCACGCGCCCGAACCTGCCGCTATATTCCGTGCCGACGGCCGCGCCTGCGGGCAGCAGGTTCTTGGGGCGCAGCGCGGCGGGAATCACGCCGGGGGCGATCTTGCGCAGGTAGCGCGTGGGAACGGCCAGGTGCTGGTGCCCGGCCACGGGAACCTTTTCGCCGCCCTCATCCTGCCGGGGCATATAGTCCGGCGCGCCGGTGCTGCGGTTCGCGGTGTCGGTGTACACCTGGCTGAGCAGCGAGGCCTTCGTCGCCGGCGTGATCTTGGTGTTGCGCACCGTCCAGTCGTTGCGCATGTTGAAGACGCGCTTCTCGCCCTCCCGCGCGGCCGCCTGCCCGTCCTGCGCGCACATCGTGAGGAAGCGCGCGATGGTGAAGGGCAGATCGTTGCCCAGCAGCTTCTCGATGCCCGCGACCGGGCCGCTGATGTCGACGCTGATGTCTAGTGCGTTGGGCATGGCGCCCGCAGCCACTTCGCGATGCTTCTGATAACCGGGTCGTGCCTGAATATCCGCTGCACCTTGCAGCGTGGGCACGTGAATTTCACCATGCCCTTGAGCCGGACATCAAGCGGATCGTCGCTCTTCCTCGCGAAGGCTGCCATGCCCTGAGTTATACCGCCTTCCCGCAATAACCCGGTAAAGTCGGTATCGCTTCGCCGCTCGGTTTTGCCCGATTCCGGCGATCAATGGCACAAACACCCTGTGCTCCAGTTCCCTCAGCTCAGCCGCCAGCCCGCGATCCGCACCAAGGAGACGACGCTCGACCCCACGTTGCGCGACAGCTACGAGAACGGCATGGTCTCCACGAGGGCGCGCTACACCCGCCAGCGCCGCCAGTTCGACCTGCAGCTCGACCTGCTCACGCCCGATGACAAATCCGCGCTGAATGAGTTCGTCCAGACCCAGACGGTCTACGGCGCGCAGCTCTTTAGCTTCCCCGACAACCGCGATCCGGCCAACCCCGCCGTGCTCAGCGTGCGCTTCTCGAAGCTCCCGGCCTACACCGAAGCCGGCTGGCACGACGGCGCGTTTCGCTTCAGTTGCACCTTTCAGATCGAGGAGGTCTAACCGTGTCCACGGCCACCGTTCCCCTCGGCTCCGTGCGCCCGGCGTTCTCGCTGCTGAGCGTGGTCTCCAACATCGAGCGCCACCGCCTGGCCTCGGGCGAGGCCTTTGTGCTGCTGCTGGCCATCACCTATCCCGGCTCGCTAAACCCCACGGCCGCGCAGCAGACCGTGCGCTTCGCGCGCAACCCCGATCCGGTGACCTTCGACGCCGGCGACGGCAGCGGGCCGCGGCAGTACCTGCCCTTCGCCTTTGAGCTGGGCGACCTCAAGGTGTCCAGCCAGGGCAGCGTCCCGGAGCTGGACCTCAAGGTTTCCAACGTCATGCGGGTGCTGCAGACCGTCATCGAGCAGTACAGCGGCGTGGTGGGCGCGTACTGCAATCTCTACGTGGTCAACGCCGCCAACCCGGCCGGCGAGCCCGAGCTGGCGATGAGCTTCACGGTCAAGCAGACGGTGTGCGATGCCAAGCTGGTTACCTTCAAGCTGGGCGCGGCCTCGCCCCTGCGGCGGCTGTTTCCACTTTTTATGTACCGCCCCAACTACTGCATCTGGACCTTCAACAATCCCACCTTCCAGGCCCTCGCCGCGGCCGCGGCGGCGGCCGGCAACACCGCGTACCGCAACCCCGGCAAGCAGTGCGGCTATCTCGGTCCCATGACCACCTGCAGCCACACCATCGACGGCGCCACCGGCTGCCAGGCGCACGGCAACCTGCTGCGCATCGGCACCTTCCCGGGGGTCGACAACACCAGCCAATCGGAAGCGGGCGTCGCGTAATGGGCTACGTCTCCTGCATCCAGGCCTCCATCTGTCCGATGAACGGGCTGTCCGCGCGACTGTTCACGGATCTGGTCGGGAAACCCTTTGCCCGCGACGCTCGCGGACCCGACGCATACGACTGCCTCGGCCTGGTGATCGAGGTCACTCGCCGCAACGGCTTCGCTGTCCCGGAGTATGCGTCGACGTCCGAGGAGTTGGCCCGGCAGCAGCACGAAGGGCTGCTGGGGCCGTGCCGCCGCGTCGAGCGCGCCGAGCCGGGCTGCGTGGTGCTGCTGCGCTCCACGCACGCGACCGGCCGTCACCTCGGCATCATGATCGACCGCTGGCGCATGATCCACGCCAGCGAGGACGCCGGACAGGCGGTAATCGAAACCCTGCAGCGCTCGCTCTGGGGACGCCGCGTGCTGGGCTTCTACATGCCGGAGTCCACATGTTAAGTTTTCGCGGTTTGGTTACCACATCGGCCCCGATGTGTCAGCCGGCTTTGCATGTCCGGGGGCACGCATGATCCGCATCGTGCGGGTCACGAACCCGATCGATCCCTCGCAGGGCCAGCTCGTCGATGAGATCGAACTCGTCGGCGACTCGCTGTGGGGGCTCCTTGTCCTTCACTTCGAGAGGCACGACGACGGGGACATGAACGGGCCGGACCTCCATGCGTGGCTCAATCAAGTTCACGTCTCCGTCAACGGCCACGTCCAATCGCGCTCGCTGTGGGGCGAGATCTACCCCAAGGAAGGCGATACCGTCGTCATCGCGCCCGTGGTCGAGGGCGGTGCGCTGGTGCGCACCCTGGCCTCGATCGCCGTGATCGCGGTCGCCTCGGCCTTCACCTTCGGCTTCGCGGGCGCGTTCGCCGGCTTTGCGATGGCCTGGGGCGGCCTCGGCCTCAGCGCCACCGCATCGTCGCTGGTCGCGGGCGCCATCGGCATCGCGGGCAACATGCTGGTGGGGGCGCTGCTGGGCCCCAACCAGAGCAACAACAAGAACGCCTCGCCCAGCTACGACCCGGACGGCCCCACCTCGCTGGCGCAGTCCGGCACCGTCATCCCCAAGGGCTACGGCACCTTCATGTGGGGCGGTAACATCATCTCCGGCTTCACCGAGATCGCCGGCTCCGACCAGTACGTCAACCGCCTGGTCTGCTACGGCTTCGGACCGGCGCGCTCCATCACCGACATCCAGATCAACGGCAAGCCCATCTCCGAGTACCAGAACACGGTCTTCTACACCCGGCTGGGCAGCAACGACCAGACCGAGATCGCGCAGTTCAACCAGATCGTCAACGAGTACCCGCAGAGCACGCAGTGCCTGGCCGGCATCCCGGTCATCGTGCCCGGCACCGGCGACCTCACCCAGGCGCTCTATGTCGATATTCAGTTTCCCGACGGGCTGTTCGTGGACACCAACGACGGCAACCTGATCCCCCTGGTCATCACCTATCTGCTCGAATATTCGGTCTCCGGCGAAAATAACTGGCAGCCCGTGATCGTGCCGCAGAGCGTGACGCCGATCAGCCGCCTCAACCCCAACGGCACCGCCTATCTGCCCTTCGCGTGGGGCGCGGTGGCCACCGATCTGCCGCCTAACTCCAACGTCGTCTACTATCTCGACAACGGACCGCACAACCCCGGCGATAAGTACACCGCGCAGGAGCAGGTCGAGGTCTTCGCGCCCAACGGCAACCACTACACCTACAACAAGACCGTGCAGGGCGAGTGGCAGCGGCTCGACATTAATTCTAACTACGTGGCCGTCAATACCTGGGCCGCGGGCTATCAGGACGTGGTCGCGGATCAGACCACGCCGTATTACTGGCGCTCCCAGATCCTTGGCCTCGCGCCGAATAAGTATGACGTCCGCATTACTAAGTACGGATCCACGCGGCTGCACGACGATGTGCCCCCGGGCGATAACTGGTCCTCGCAGGTGGGGCAGGATATGTGGGTGCACGGCGTCAGCGAGATCACCTATCTCGACCTGGCCTACCCCAACATGATTCTGATCGGCGTCCGCGCGCTGTCCACCTCGCAGCTCTCGGGCAGCGGCCTGAAGATCACCGCCACCATCGAGCACGGGCTGCGCAGCAAGGATGAGGGGCTGCTGCCGCAGGAGCTGCTCGCCTTTGAGGAGGACAACCCCGCCTGCGTGGCCGCGGATATGTTTCTCGACGATCTGTACGGCGGCGGCGCCTGGCCCGGCGTCACCGGCGCCAACCTCGCGCCCTACATCGACGAGTGGGTCAGCTGGGCCGAGATGAACGACACGCTGGTGCCCGACGGCAATGGCAACTCCCTCCGCCTGCATGTCTTCAACGGCGTCATGGACAACGAAAGCGATCTCTGGACGCAGGCCGGCGTGGTCGCGAACATGAGCCGCGCGGCCATCGTGCCGGTCGGCCAGAACTACGGCGTCTTCGTGGACCAGGCGGTCAGCAGTCCGGTGCAGATGTTTCATGTCGGCAACATCCTGCAGGACAGCTTTCAGGAGTCGTGGCTGGCCATCGACGATCGCGCCAACCAGGTGGAGGTGCAGTTCGCCGACCGCACCCGCATGTACCGCGAGGACAACCCGCTGGTCTACATGGACCCCGCCTTCCAGGACAGCGGCGTGATCGTGAAGAACACCCGCATCCGCGCCAAGGGCGTCACGATCCCCGCGCAGGCCTTCCACTTCGCCCGTTACAAGGAGCGCAACAACCAGTTTCTGCTGCGCACCGGCAGCTTTCGCACCGACACCGACGGGATCGCCTGCCGGCCCGGCAACGTGGTCGCGCTGCAGCACGATGTGCCGCAATGGGGCGCCGGCGGCCGCACCCTGCCCGGATCCACGGCGGCGGTCCTGCATATCGATCGCAGCGACGTCGCCTACGCCCCCGGCAACGTCGTCATGGTGCAGCACCCCGCGCTGCTGCGCTTCAACGGGCAGGTCGCGGCCGTGGCCGCGTCCACGTCGCCCGCCGGGGTCGAGCTGGCGGTTCCCAACTGGACCAACCCAACCCGCATCACCCGCGCCATCCTCAGCGCCGCGCCCTCCGCCGGGGCCGCCGCCGGCTACGACTGCCTGGTCTCGCTCTCCGCCGCGGGACAGATCGTGGTGACGCCGCCGCCGGGCGTGACGCCCCGGGTGGGCCAGTACATCGCGCTGTGGGATACCGACGTGCTGGAGACCGTGCCGGTCGCCGCCCTCGCCGTCACCGGCGACACCGCCGCGCTCACCCTCGGCGCCCCGCTAAGCCGTGCGCCCGAGGACTACTCCGGCTACATCTACGGTCCGCCCGCCGCGCTCAAGCTGGTGCGCGTCACCAACATCTCCAAGGCCTCCGACTTCCGCTCCACCATCGAGTACATCGACTACGACCCGGAGGTTTACACCATCGCCACCCCGGTGGTGGGCGAAACCTCGGCCATCACCACCACCGACCCCGCGATCACCGACCTGCTGGGCGCGGAGATCTTTCAGCAGGTGCCCGGAGGGACCTACGTCGGCTACGCCAGCCTGAGCTGGCGCAACGGCCCGGACACCGTCGGGGTGGCTATCTACCGCGCCATCGTCGGGGGCACGGGCCTGGCGCAGATGATCGCGCGGCTGCCCAACGCCACCAGCTTCGTGACCCAGCAATCCGCGCAGTCCAGCATCACCTACACCGTCGTCGGCTATGACGCGGCCAACAACTACGCGAGCTTCACCGCCGCGCCCTCGCTCACGATCTCCGCCACCGGCATCACCAGCAACCTGCTGGCCAACTCCACCTTCGCGGGCGCGAGCTTCAACAGCTGGACCACCACGCCGCGCACCGGCGACAGCTTTCAGGCCGCGGCCACCGGCGGCGGGCAGGCCGTGTACACCGTCGCGGGCACCCCGCTCACGACGGCGCAGGCCTTCGCCACCCAGACCCTCGACAGCTCGCAGTGGACGGTCGGCGACAGCCTGCTCTTTTCCGGCCAGGTGCGGGACACCTGCATCTCGGCCGCCGCGCCCAACGTGGGCCTGGCCGCGCTCAACCTGATCTTTATCAGCTCCTCGGGCGCGCAAACGGTGACCCAGGCCACGGCGCCGCTCAATGGCACGGCTCCCGCGTTCACCAGCTTCCAGACCGCCGCGGCCGCCATTCCCGCCGGCACGCTCTCCGTCCAGGTCCAGTTCGGGGTCGGCGGGACGACGCAAAACCTGCCGGTGGGCTCGACGGTGGTGTTTGCGCAGCTCATGCTGGAGATCACGACCGCCGGCCAGACCGCGGCCTCGGGCTACACCGGCGTCAACACCCAGCTGCTGCAGGGCGTGGGCACGCTGCAGCAGCTCAGCGCCGGCACCAAGCAGGGCATCGAGGCGGTGGCCACGCTGCCCGGGAATTGACCGGATGCGGCAATCTGCCCTAAAGACAGCTCATGCGCCTGTTCGGCCGCGCCGGCCTGCTCCTCCTCTGCGTCTACGTCCTCACCCTCGCGGCTCATGCCCAGCGGCTGCCGGTCTACGCCACCGGACTGAAGGACTCGCTGAACAATCCGCTGACCTCGCAGATCTGCTGGCAGCCGGTGGGTCCGCCCGATCCGGTCTCGGGCCGCGCCGGCGCGCCCATCAGCTTCGCGGATGGATCGGGCGAAGGCTACACCACCTCCGCCAAGGTCTGCTACCCGGTCGCCGCCGGGGCCTTCGGGCCGGTCAGTGTTCCTGACACCGCCGTCGCCTCCGTGCGCAACGCCTGCTTTCACGTCACCGCGGCCGACCCCAACACCCCCGGCCTGAACGTGATCGACGACCCCTGCGTGCAGCCCAGCTCCGCCGCCTTCGCGCGCTACTGGTGCCCGGGCGCCGCCGCCGGCTGCGACTTTGACCGCTTTCACTCGCCCTTCGTCCCCAATGTCAAGGAGGCCACCGCCGGGCCGCCGGGGCCGACGGGCCTGCAGGGCCTGCAGGGCCTGCCCGGCAACGCCGGCAGCCTGGCCACGCCCAGCGTCGCGGGGGTCGTCTACCTGCCGCCCGGGGGGACCAATCCCACCCTCGCCCCGGTCGCCGGCTCCGGCGCGGGCAGCGATCTGCTGGGCGCGGCGCGGGGCAGCGGGGCCGCTCTGGGCGTCTCCGCCGATGGCGCCACCGGCGCGAACAATGGCATGCAGGAGAGCTTCTATTTCGACGGCGCGAGCGCCCCCAGCACCCTCCCGCCGGGCTTTACCTACAGCTCCGGGACCTTCAACTTTTTCGAGAATGCGGTCGGCCCCGCCTCCAATGGCGGCGACCCCTTTGCGCTCATCCATCCGCTGCAGCTCGCGGGCGGACCCTTCTTCCCGCAGGCCACGCAATACGGCCTGCAGTTCCAGGCGTACTACGCCGGCGGCGGCAACACCCAGGCCGGGTCGGTGGGCTTCAACGCCTCGGTGCAGGACACCGATAGCGGCGGCCCGGCGCTGGATGCGGTGGTCGGCGGCGGCGGCTTCGGGATTAACACCGGCGGCACGATCAATTACGTGCTGCCCTACACGGGCAACAACAGCCCGGTCGCCAACTCCACCGACTCCGGCGCGGGCGGAACCTGGGCAGCGCCAACGGGCGGACTCTATGACGTGAGCCTGCTCGTGCCCGGCGACGGCAGCGTCATCCTTAGCGCCATGCATGCGGGCGTCATCGGCCTAAGCGCCGCCTTTCGTATGCCCGTCACGCTGCCCGCCTGCGCTTCGCCGTGCGGTCCCGTCGGCTCAACCGCCGGCATCCAGAACATGGAGGTGCACGGTGGCGCGGTGCTGGACCGGCTGGGACCGTTTGCCGAGATGGACGGGGCCTCGCGCGCGGTGTCGTATCTTATCCCCCATCGCAGCGGCTACCACAATCTCGGACTCATGCTGCCCTTCGCGCTCACCGCTTCCGGCTCCGAGGGCAAATATGACGGCAGCTGCCCCACCACGCTCAGCCAGATCCCTGCCTCGGCCAACGGCAACCAGGGACAGGCGGTTACGGCCTCCGGCTGCTACAAGGTCTTCGCCTACGTGCCGCCGGGCTATGACCCGCACGGGGACAACAAGTGGGTGATCGTCACCCACGGCTACGGCACCGACGGCCTGCTCAGCCTGTACACCACCTTCGAGTCCGGGAGCGATGTCGCCGACGCGCTGTATCAGGCCGGGTACACGGTGGTGATCCTCGATAATACGGTCCAGAACTGCTACGGCAATGCCCAATGCGTGGCGGATATCGCCAACGTGATCGCGAAGATGCATGCGGTGCTCTCGCTGGCGCCGCAGCCCTATCTCGCGGGCGACTCCATGGGCTGCCTGCAGATCCTCAACGCCGTCGCCCAGGGCGTCGTCAGCCCGCCCGCCATGATCGGCTACTCCTGCAGCACTTCGCTGGCCTCCCTGCACAACGACAGCCGCGGCGACGAGGGCAACCTCATGCCCGACTTCGGCTACACGGCCAGCGCGCAGTACGCCGCCGCCACCGCCGGCTATGACCCGCTGCTCACCTCGCAGACGCCGGGCCTGATGCAGAGCCGCCTCGCCGCCGTGCCCACCCTCATGATCGGCGATAACGCCGATCCCACCGTGAATACTGCCGCCAACAGCGTCGCCTACGTCCAGGCCATCGACGCGGTGCGGCCCGGCGACGCCCTCTTCAACCAGATCAACGGCTCCGTGCACGTCGATCCCGCCCAGTTCAACGGGCCCCAAGCCGTCGCCTTCTTCAACCAGTTCTAGGAGCCCCTCCCATGAAGCGTTCGCTCGCCCTTGCGGCCACCCTGCTGACCACACTGACGGCAGCCGCCCAGACCACCGCCGTCACCGCGCTGAACGAGCGCATGGCGGGCGCGCCCATCAGCACCGGCACGGTCAGCTTCACCGCCGTCAACGCCGGCCGCGCGGCCGTGCCCTTCGCCGACGCGGCCGGCAACGGCAACGGGCCCGAGGCCTTTCAGTGCCAGCTGGTCAACGGCGCGCTTACCGGCAATCTCGCGCCGGATGGCACGGTCACCGCCAGCTGCACCGTCCCCGACTCCACCCTGACCGCGCCGCCGGTGCAGTACATGATCCAGGTGTGCGATACCTCCGTGGGCCTCGCCACCAGCCAGAACTGCTACACCGAGGGCCCCGCCACCATCTCCGGCCCCACCTGGCAGCTGGACCGCTTCGCCCCTTCGACCACCGTGCCCGTCGCGCAGGCCTTCACCCTCACCGTCGGCAGCGGCGCGCCCCCCTCCACCTGCATCGCCCCGGCCGAGTTCCGCGGCGCCAACAACGGCGCGGTCACCGCCTACACCTGCTACGGCGGCGTCTTTGTCGCCTTCGGGGGCGGCGGCGGGGGAACCTCCACCCCGGCCAGCAGCACCGCGATCGGCGGCGTGCAGCTGGCCTCCGGCGTGGGCACCGACATCCTCGCCAAGGTCGCCAGCACCGGCAGCTACGCCGATCTGACCAACCTGCCCACCCTGCCGGCCGCGTTCAACGGCGGCATCGTCGCCAATCCCATCCTGCTGCCCGCCGACCCCACCGCCCCCCTGCAGGCCGCCACCAAGCAGTACGTGGACGGGCATGGCGGCGGGACCTCTACCCCCGCCAGCAGCACCGCGCCCGGCCTGGTCGAGTTGTCCCCCGGCCAAACCTCCAACGTCATCGCCAAGGTGGCCAGCACCGGCAGCTATGCCGACCTGCTCAACCTGCCCACGATCCCGGCGGCCTTCAACGGCGGCGCGGTCAGCACGCCCATCACGCTGCCCGCCGATCCCACCGCCGCCCTGCAGGCCGCCACCAAGCAGTACGTGGACGGGCACAGCAGCAGCGCGGCTGCCGCCGGCGCTCCGGGCAGCGTACAGATCGCGAGCGGCTCGGCATCGTTGTCCGCCTCGCTGCCCGTGCAGGAGTTCACCCGCATACCCAAGCCGGAGATGTTCAGTTGGCTGCAGGCCCTGCATAACTGCAGCAGCCAAGTGGTCTATGCAACCGCCCTCACGGACTCCCGCGGCGTGGTCTGGCAGGGAGATGGATCGAGCGAGGGTCCCACACTTCCCAACCAGCGCTATCTCGACCTGTTTACCGCTGCCGTCGATCAGGGTTGCGCCTGGCATGGCACCGGCTTTGTGCCCTACGTTAAGTTCCTTGTGCCCGGCAGCCCCAACCCCAACAACCTCTTCTACACGGGTGTTTCGGGCTTCAGCGGCTATGACACGTCCTTTGGTCCTGTGCAGACCAACCCGGTGAACGGTTCGGTCTGGAGCCCTACAGCTGTCTTCAACGCTGGCGGCGGATTTACGTACACGCTAAGCGCAATCGGGAAGTCGGTTGACACTGTGCGCGTACTTTGCGAGGCGGGCAGCGGCCTGGGTACTTGGAACATTGCCATTACGAATTCATCCACGAACGCCTCGCTCGCCACCATGAGTTGCGGAGGGGGAAGCTCTGCGAAGGCTGCTCAGCTCGTAACGTCCTCAACGTTCTCTGCTGCTGTCGTGAACGTTACATTTTCCTGCGCCAGCGCATCGTGCGGCTACTATGCGACCGAGGCGTCAGTGGGCAGCGTGGGCTTTGAATTGAACAATCTCGGGGCCGCCTCGGGCGCTGCCGAGCTTTACAGCACGGGAACAGCGTTCGCCTTCATCGACCAGATGCCGCCGGTGAGTCTGCTCATGACCGATTTCGGGACCAACGATCCTAACCTTGGATACACAAACACTCAGTATTCAGGCGCGCTGACGACCATCGTCAGTCACTTCAAGGCGCAAAGCACAAATCCTAGCGTAGTCATCACCTATCCGCCCGTCTCAAATAACAGCGAGTCGGCGGCTACGTTTGCCTCCTACGCTGCATCGGCCTACAGCGTTGTGCAGGCCCTCGGCACGGCCTGGACGAACTACGAAGACGAGTGGGGAACCGTCTTCGTTCCCGGCCTTTTCAGCGCCGACGGCGTCCATCCCAATACGCTCGGATCGCAGCTGGAATATGACCAGTTGCTCGGCACGGCAATGGACTTCGCCTCCGTAGCGGGCGCGGGTACGGCATCGTCGGGCGCGAGTTCAGGATCGACGTACAACCCCGCCGCTGTCGCCATCACGGGCGGCAATATCGACGGCGTAGCGCTGGGCGCGAACGCTGCCATCAAATCGCTCTCAATCGATACCTCGACGGCGGGCTCAGGCGCTTACCTCTTTGCGGCGACCGGCAGCCTGGGGAGCTTTAAGACAGACGGGGCGGGTAACTTCGTGAGCACCGGCAACGGGACATTCGGAAATTACACGGCAACGTACTGGGCACCCGCGGTGACCACGGATGCAACCGGATCGGGATGCTCTCCCAACGGAACGGTTCTGCCCTCCACCGCCAACGGCGGCGAAGAACTCTATTGCCATTCGGGAACATGGACCAACGCGATTGGCGGAGGAGGAGGAGGATCGTCCGCATCTCCTTCCCACCCCACCAGCGTGTCGGCGGGCACAATGTCTCTCACGCCCGGAAGCAACACGACAGGGCAGACATTTAACGCGAACTACGCCCAGACCGACGACGACTTTACCGTGCAGTTTACGGTGTCCGCAGCCTACGGCAGTGCGTCCGCCGTGCTCAAGATCGGCTTCGGTGCCGCCTGGGCTCTTTATCCGAGTTGCAGCTTCGACTACAGCGGAGATTCGGCGGCAAGCAATGCTGGCAACAACAACACGGTGCCCCTGTATCCCTACCTGACCGACAAGCAAAGCGTGTACATCTTCAATGCCGCTTCGCTGGCCGCCGGCACGTACCAGGTGCACGGCCACTGCACCAACTAATGCAGCGCCGATCACGAGCAGTAAGCACCCGCGAGCGGCTCACTTTTGACCCAATCCGCCCTGCGCCGTTACACCAACCTTGCGGAGGGACGGCGATGGAGAGCGGCGTTTTCGGGGTAGTGACGGTGGAAGGCCTGGCGCTGGTGGCTGCGGTCGCCGCGGCGCGGGCCCACATCGCGGGCCTCGGACGCCGCGTCGGCAAGCTGGAGCGCGCCCATGAGGGCCTGGGCAAGGACTTCGTTCCGCGCCGCGAGCTGGCCGCGTCGCTCGAAAACATCCGCGAGACCACCACCCGCACCCACGGCCTGGTCCGCGCGCTGATCCAGGCGGGCGGCGCCCGGGGCGTCGACGTCCGCGGCCTCGACATCCGCGCCATCGAGGCCGCCGCCGACACCGCCGCCGCCGGCGTCAACCACCTCGCCTACGGTCCGCGCGGCCTGGCCCTCACCAAGAGCTTCGAGGGCCTCTGCCTGCACGCCTATCAGGACTCCGCCGGCATCTGGACCGTCGGCTACGGCCACACCGCCCCGGACGTCGGCCACGGCACGTGCGTCACCCCGGCACAGGCCGAGCTGCTGCTGCACGCCGACCTCGCCGCCGCCGTCGCCTGCGTCAACCACGCCGTCACCGTCGCGCTCACCCAAAACCAGTTCGACGCGCTGGTGGACTTCACCTACAACGAGGGCCGCGCCAGCCTGCTCCGCTCCGGGCTGCTGCGCGATCTCAACGCCGGCGACTTCGACAGCGCCGCCCGGCAGTTCGGCGAATGGGTCTGCGTGGACAGCCGCCCGGTCGCCGGGCTGGTCCGCCGCCGCGCCGCCGAGGCCGCGCTTTTCCGGGAGGCCGCGTAATCCCCATGAGTCCCCACCTGTTCTTCGCCGTTGTCCTCACGGCCGCCGTCTGCTTCGTGATCAACGCCGCCGCCGGCGCGATGCTCCCCCCTGAACCGGGGGAGGAAAGGACCTTCTATGGCTGGCTTTACCGCTTCGCTCAAAGAATCGCTGCGAACGCTGACCGGGTGGCCGAAGCCGAAGCCAAGCTCCTCACCCTCAGCGCCGCCGCCGAACGAGCCGTCACCCGCTCCGCCGCGGCAAACCGCCTCGGTGGGCCAGCCCAGCTCCACACCGTTCCGTGCCGGCAAGAGCTTCACGAGCTCGTCGATCCCCGCGACGGCAGCGGAACCCACTGGCATGGGGTTCCCGCTGCTCGATCCGGAGAGCCTCGAGCTGCTGCCGACGGCGACCGCCTTTGCCAAGCTCCCGGTGTCGACGACGCCGATCCTGCTCCCACCCCCCAGCCCTGAACCCGCCGCCACCGCGGCTGACCTTCCCGAGGAGATTCTTCCCATGAGCACCCCCCCCACCGCCCAGCCCGCTGCCGCCCAGCCCAACGTCTTCGTCCGCTTCATCGACGCCATCGGCGCGTTCTTCCGAAAGGCCGCGCCCGCCTTGAAGGACATCGAAACCCTCGCGGTCGAGGCCGAGCCGATCCTCGCGCTCACCCCCGCCGGGCCCGAGTACCAAGTCGCCGTCAACGCGATCGTCGGCGCGCAGCAGGTCGCCGCCGCCTCCATCGCCGCCGGCGGACCCAGCCTCTCCAACACCCAGAAGGCTGCCATCGCGGTCTCCGCCGCCACCCCCGCGCTCAACACCATTCTGACCAGCAAGGGCGTCACCGCCGGCACCGAGACCGTCATCGCCACCTGGATCCAGAACGTCTTCAACATCCTCGCCGGCCCGGTCGCCAGCCTGGTCGAAGGATCGTCTGGAGCCTCTTCCGCGTCTGCCGGCACGGAACCGGGCGCCTGAACACGAGCCTTGCTCACCGGGAGTCAGTCATGAAGGTCTGTGACCGGGAACTCACCCGGGAGGAGTTGGTGGAGCTGCTGGTGCGGGCGGCCATCGACATTTGCGCCCTGCAGAACGAGGTCGCGACGTTGAGGTTCCACAGTGAGCTGAGCCTCGCCGCGGCCATGCAGATGCAGGCCAAAGGTGAAAAGCAGTTGGAGACGTTCGAAGGCGTCACAAACCCGGCCCGCGTCGCCCGCGTAAGCCGCTTCCTGGCCAGGTTACCGTCCAACCGAAAGTCCTATGCCGCCGCCTGACCCCATCCCCGCCAACGCCACGATCCCCACCGACACCTGGACGCCGCCGCCCCCCCCCGACGACGGCTCAGCCCTCGAACCGCCGCCCACCCAGCAAGAGTTCGACCGGGAAGTGCTCGAAACCGGGCTGGTGTAACGGGGTTGCACACGGGTACAACGCTGCCGCGAGGGATGCGACGTGCCTCTTACAGCGGCTATGAGCCCTATTCCGCGGCTAGACAGCCCACGCTTCGGGCCGGGATAGCCATCCGCGCTCACGCCCGCTTCGGGAACTCCAAGATTTCGGTACTGCGCAGCTTGTCGCAGTAATCGGCCCACGCCTGCATCATCTTGCGCCGCTTTTCCAGATGCGCCGTGCGATTGTAGGCCGTGCCGTTTGGATCTTTCACCTTGTGGGCAAGCTGGTGCTCGATGAAGTCCGGCCGGAATCCCAGCACCTCATCCAGGATCGTGCGCGCGGTCGCTCTCAGGCCATGGCCGGTGAGTTCCTCCTTTTCAATGCCAGATCGGCGCATGCCGATCAGAACGGCATTGTCGCTCATGGGGCGATTCTTGCTCGTCCGGCACGGAAAGACGTACGTGCCGCGTCCAGTCAATGGCTGGAGCTCGCGGAATATCTCGACCGCCTGGCGCGCCAGAGGAACGATATGAGGCTTTTTGGTTTTGCTGGAGATATACCTCCACTCGGCCGTCTCGAAGTCGATGTCGGCCCACTTTGCCTTGCGCAACTCGCCGGGACGAACAAACACCATGGGCGCTAGACGCATCGCGAGAGACACCGGCAGACTGCCTTTGTAGGCGTAGAGCGCACGCAGGAGCGGCGCAAAGGTATTCGGCTCGGTAGGGGCGGCGAAGTTACCGCCCTTGTACGGGGGCAACGCGCCTCGCAGGTCCGCCCCTGGATTTCGTTCACAGCGTCCGGTCGCTATCGCATAGCGGAAGACCTGTCCGCAGAGACTGAGTGCGCGGTGGGCACGTCCAAGCACGCGACGCTCAATGCGCCGGATAGCGACGAGGAGCTCGGGTGCGGTGATCTCGGCAATAGGCCGGGTTCCCAGGACAGGGAAGAGATCATTCTCGAAAAGGCTTAGGGCGTTATCTCTGCTAGAGGACGCCCATCCGGCTTTTTGAGAAACGATCCATTCCCGAGTGACAGCCTCAAAGCTGTTCATTCCTCGACATGCGTCGGCCAGTTTGGCGGCCTTCCGGGCTGCGCTGGGGTCGATGCCCTCCGCCAGCAACTTCCGGGCCTGCTCGCGAGCCGCGCGCGCATCCTTCAGTCCGACGTCTGGATACACTCCCAGGCTCAGGCGTTTTTCTTTCGATTGAAACCGGTACTTGAGTCGCCAGCCCTTTGCGCCAGCCGGGGTTATCTCAAGGTACAAGCCTCCACCGTCGAAGATCTTCCGTTTGCGATCTCCGGGTTTGAGGGAGCGAACGAGTACATCGGTCAGGGGCATGGGGGCAAGTCTCCGTGCAGAAATGTGCGTTGCCCCCGATTCTGCCCCCACTTGCCCCCGGAAGTCAACGGATCATAGCGGACGGAGGCGGACTACAAAAGGCAGAATTTCCAGTGTTTATGCGGCTCAAAGTGCAAACCCGGACCTTGGCGAACGTCTGTTTGGAGCACTGAGCGTGCATTGAACCGGCAATGAGACAGGCGGCAAGGAGCAGAAGAGGACGGCGACTGACACGATGCATGGTGTTCTCCATCTAGAAACTCACGCGCGCGGAAAACTGCATCTGGCGCGCAGGGAGTTGGTTGGTGACGCCCATTAACGCAGCGCCGAAGCCCGCCGCAGGGGAGGTTCCTTCGCCGTAGGTCCCGCTGTAGCCGACAAAGTTGGCGTGGTTCAACGCGTTGAAGGCCTCCGCGCGCAGATCGAGTTGCACGGTCTCGTGATACAGCGGAAAGGTCCGGCTTATGAAAGGATCGACGGAGTAGATCCCATTGCCGCGGCCGGTATCGCGGCCGATGACGGCTCCGTTGATGACCGGCCGATCCGTGGTCGCGCCCGTATCGCCACTATCGGTGTTGCCGGTCACAATGTTGTAAGGAAGACCGCTCGCGAAGGTGCCGACACCACCCACATGCAGCTTGAGCGGTGCGACGTATTCGCCGCTCACCACCAACCGGTGCCGCTGGTCGTAGATCGCGGGGCCGTACTCTGCATGCTGCGTGAGGTTGGGGTCGTTGGGATTCTGCGCGGTGGTGTCCGGATCGACGTTGTCCAGGGTGTGCGACCACGTGTAGCTGAACAGCGTTTGAAAACCATTGCTGAAGCGGTGCGTGATGTTGAGGTCGAGCGCGTTGTAATGCAGGTAGCCGTCGTTTACATCGGTTTGAATCACACTGTACGGTGGTTGTGGGTTGCTTGCCGCGGTTGTGCTGCAGTTCATGTTGTGGGTTGCATACCAGGAAACCCAGTACGGCCGGGTGCAGTTGGCCGCCTGTGCCGTGCGCATCTGTCCGGGCGCCGTGCGGACAAACGGCGCTGGGCTGTCCACATCGAGTGGCCGAAGGATGCGCAGCGTGTGCGTGCCCACGTAATCCACGCTCAGGAGCCAGTTCGGCTCAAAGCGATGCTCCAGACTCAGGGTGTACTGCTCGGAGTAGGGGTTGAGCAACGCGCTTGGATAGCCTTTGAGCACAGAAGTAGGGAAGTACTGGTTGAGATATGAGGGCTGCCCCGGACGGACGTACAGGCTGCGTACCGGCGCGGTGGCGCCGGCAGGGAAGGCCGGCAATGGCGCGGCCGCGATACCCGTCGGGAAACCGACTTGGCCGGGCGTTGCGGTATAGGTGAACACGCCGGTGGGCTCGCCCAGCGCATAGCTTGCGAAGGAGTTGTCGACGATCTGCGAGTAGTAGATGCCGAAGCCCCCGCGGATGGCAAGGGAACCATTGCCGGTGATGTCATACACGAAGCCGGCACGCGGAGCGAAGTCAAGTTGGGCATCGGTAAAGGTCTGCCGCTCGTAGCGGATCCCGGCGTTAACCGTGAGCCGTTGTGTCGCGTGAAAGTTGTCTTGCGCAAAAGCTGCCCAGAGCTGGTCATCCACGGTGTAGTTCGCGTTGCCATAGCTCTGCTGATAGTTCGCCACGTTGGCTATGTTGTTGAGATACGCCGTGCTCTCGCAGACGGCCGCGGCCTGCGTGCAGGTGTTGTACGTGAATTTCCCCAGGTAAAACGGACCGCCGAACTCCTTGCTGTTGCCACCGTTATGCGCATCGATCGCGTCACCGCCCATCACAAGCTGGTGACGGCCACGGGTGAGATCGAGCAAGTCGTTGAACTCGTACTGGCGGTTGGTCAGCAGCGCCGATTGCGACGTGCCCGAGGTGAAGGTGCCACCGGAAGAAACAGGCACCACGAACTGCGTGCGGTAGACCACCGGATCGAACTCCGTGATGGGCGAGGCCAGCTGGAACTGCAGCCGTGCGTTATTGAGCAGATGCGAGCTCAACACAGCGGTATCGCCGAACTCGCCGCTGTAGGTGCGGCGGCGAAAGATGCGCGCGACACTGGCCAGCGACGCGCCGCCGACGATGCCGTTGGGATTGCTGTCGGAGAAGTTGTCGATGTGAGCCTGGAGGAAGACATTGTTCTTCTCGCTCAGCTGCCGATCGAGCCGCACAAACCCGAGCCAGCCGCGATAGTGCCCGACATAGCTTCCGGGCGCGAGCGGGGAGGTGATGGGTGAGGCCCTGGCCTCGCGGTTGTACTCCGCCGCGGTGAAGAAGTGCGTCTTGTGCTCCGCATCCAGCGCACCGGAGAGCGAAGCCGCCGTCTGTCCAAAGATGTCGGTGGTGATGTCGTTGCCACTGCCGGCGTCCGCGGAGGTAAAGCCCGCCAGCGAGGCCTCCGTTCCGGCTGGCCGCCAGAGTTCCAGCAATTCACCGTGCAGTTGATCGCCACCGCTGCGGGTGACGAGGTTCACCACGCTGCCCGTGCTCGCACCGTACTCGGCGGAGAAGCTGTTGGTCAGCACGGACATCTGACCCACAGCCATGAGCGGAATGTCCGTGAAGATCGTTTGACGGCCCCACAGGTCGTCGCTGTTCGCGCCGTCGGCCTCGAACCATGTCTGCCGCCGTCCTGCGCCATTGGTCGTGAACAGGTCCTCGTTCATGAAGATGTCGCCCTGGTTGACCGCCGGGCGATTGGCTGCTTCCAGCAAGGGAAGATAAGTGATGCGACGCGCGGGGAGCGGCGTGTCCTGCATCTGCCGCTGGCTGAGGTCGATGCCCAGCTGAGGCTCATCGAGGCGAACGTCGCCGGCCGTGCCGCTCACCGTAACGGTCGAGGCCTCCCCCGCAATACGCATCGTCAATCGCACCTCCGCGCTGCTGCCCGCGACCAGCGAAACGTGTTTGGCCTCGGCCTGGGCGAAGCCTGGGGTGCTGACGACGACATCATAGGCGCCGTCGGTCGGCAATCCCGCAACAACGAAACCGCCATGGGCATCGGTGCCGGTTGTTCGCAGCAGGCCTGTCAACTCATTGGTGATCAGGATGTGCGCCCCGATCATCACCGCACCGGAGGGGTCCTTTACAGTCCCCCGCAGAGTCGCTGTGTCCGGGGTCTGTGCGACCAGCCAAGGGGTCGAAAGCAGTGCAGACAAAAGCGCGATGGTGCGATAAGTTGCCATGGACCTCCAGGGAAATGAGCCTCACGGAAGCAGGAAGGCGAAATGTTTCCTCACAAGCCTCCTATACGAGGAGTGATCCGTTCACGCATGCATCGGAGGCCGATCGGATCAGTCCACGTCACCCACACTGATCTGGTCTTCGACATCATGGTCGATGCGGTTTGTGTCCAGCTGCAGCGCAGCAAAACCATCTCGTTGCAGTTGCAGATTCAGAGATTTCAGATCGGTCCCCTTGAGCTGGTTCCATTGCGCCAGCAGCCCGTCCAGGGGCTGCGCGACGATGCTGAAGGCCTCCACCTGGGCGGCGGTCGGAGCCGCATCGGCGTTCTGAATCTCGTGCTCTACACGCGCCAACTGGGTGCGCACGGAGCCGATGGTCGCGGGTCCGGCCGGTGCTCCACGGCCACCCCGTTCGCCGCGCTCGTTACCGGCGATCTTATTCAGCTTGGCCTCGATTGACTCAATATTCTGGTTGGCTCCGGCGACAGGCGCCTGCCCCGTGCGCCCCTTCAACTCTTCGCGCAGCACGGTGATCTGGTGCAGGGCGGCGGTGGCGCGCTGCAGGTCGTCATAGATCGCCTTAGAGGTAGCGAACTGCTGTTCGAGCGCGGCGGCTGGCGTCTTCACGCGCGGGTCCATCACCACGGTCAACGGCGCGGTCATCGTCCGCCCATTGGCGATGAGCCGTACCGTATAGCTGCCCGGCATCACCCAGGGCGCCGTGGAAACCTGCGGTGTATCGTACGGAACGGCCATATCGGCATCGGGCCCCGTGGACATGCCCGGCACCTGCGGATACTGCATGTCCCAAAGGAAGCGATGGTGCCCCGGGGCCGCGGAAACAACCCGCGGCGGCCGCGCCCAGAGCGTCGGATCCGGGTAGCGCGGATCGAGCGGCGGCACAGGATCGGTACTCTTGAAACGGCTGATGACCTCACCCTTGCCGTCCGCGATCTCGAGCGTCACCACGCCGGAGAACTTCGACCCAAGGTAGTAATCGAGGATTGCGCCATCGGGCGGGTTCTCGCCGCTCGCCATATCCGGCGGCCAGGGCGTTGGCGGGTTCATGTTGTTCCGGATGCGCAGAGCCGCTTCCGGCGCATACAGGTACGCCCCGTCAGCCGCGAGTTTTTCCTCGCGCTTCGCCGTTCTCAATGCGGCAATCTGCCGTAACGGCGTGAGGTCGTCGAGAATGAGATACCCACGGCCGTGGGTGCCTGCGACCAGGTCGTCGTCCTTTATCTGCAGGTCGCGCACGGAGCTTGCGGGCATGTTCAGCCGCAGTGACTGCCAATGGTCGCCATCGTCGAACGAGACATATACCTGGGTTTCGGTGCCGGCATAGAGCAGGCCCTTCTGCTTCGGGTCCTCGCGGATGGTGTTGGTCGCCGCGCCCTCAGGGATGCCGTTATCGATCTCGGTCCAGGTCTTTCCGGCATCGTGCGTTCGGAAAAGGTGCGACCGCATGTCGTCCAACCGCATGGTGTTGACCGCGGCATAGGCGGTCCCGGGGTCGAACTGACCCGCATCCATGTTGAAGACCTTCCAGAAGGGCTTGAGCGCCGGCGGCGTGACGTTGGACCAATGCGCTCCACCATCGGCGGTGGTCCAGATATAGCCGTCATCGGTACCTGCCCACAGCCGGTTGCCGTCTTTGGGCGACAGGCCAAGCGCATAGATCACGCCGCGTCGCGTGGGGCGGGCAGTGGGCGCATCCTTGTACCGGGCCAGCGTTGCCGGGATGTCGAACCCGGCTTCGCGGCTGAGATCCGGGCTGACCTCGTGCCAATTCTTGCCCCCGTCGGTGGTCAGCCAGAGCGTGTTCGTCGCGAAGTACAGCTTGTGCGGGTCTACCGGCGAGAACATCAGCGGCTCGGTGCGCAGCACGCGGTAACTGCGCAGCGGCTTGGGCTCGACATTCTGGATCTGCCCGGTGCGACGGTCGTAGCGGGTGACCTTGCCCCCATAGACGATGTCCGGGTCCAGCGGATCGGGAGCGGCGTAGCCGTACTCCTCGATGCCGGCCGGGTGCCAGTCGTGAAAGGTGATGCGGCCATCGTCGCTGCGGCTGGAGACACACGCGCTGCCCGAGTCCTGCTGGCCGCCGCACACCCGATACGGGAACGCGTTGTCGGCCGTGACGTGGTACATCTGCGCGGTCGCCTGGTTGTACCACTTGGCCCAGGTGTCCCCGCCATTCTGCGAGATAATGACACCCTGATCGCTGGCCAGCGCGATGATCTTCGGATTGTTCGGGTTGATAAAGACGTTCTGGTAATCGTCACCGCCGGGCGAGCCGCGCAGGCCGAACCACGTCTTGCCCGCATCGGTCGACTTCCACGTAACCACCGAGGCGACGTAGACCGTATCCGGGTCCTTGGGATCGGCTTTGATCACCGGCAGGTCGCCGCCGCCGATGCGCGCCTCGGGCCGTGTATCGTTCTCCGGCGCGTGCACCCAGTTCGTGCCCCCGTCCCCGGAGCGGTACAGGCCGACGCCGTTTGCCGTAGCCGCCTCAAGGTAGAGGCGGTTGGAGTCCGCCGGCGAGATGGCCACATTCACCTGGATGATTCCGTCAGGCAGCCCGCCCCCGGTGACTTTGGTCCAGTGGTCGCCGCCGTCGACCGATTTGAACAGACCGCCGTTGGCTCCCGACCAGGCGCCGTTCTCCCACGGGCCCTCCTGCCGCTCCCACATGCCCGCCCAGACCACATTGGGGTGATTGGGGTCGATCTGGACCTCGGACGCACCCGTATGGTCGTCGATAAACAGGACATTTTGGAAGGTTTTGCCGCCGTCCGTGGTTCGGTAGAGCCCGCGGTCTTTGTTCGGCCCGTAAGGGTGGCCCGTGACCGCGACAAAAACCCGGTTGGCATTGCGCGGATCGATGGCGATCTGACCGATCTGCT
The DNA here is from genome assembly GCA_965276885.1 of Granulicella sp. Taxonomy (GTDB): domain Bacteria; phylum Acidobacteriota; class Terriglobia; order Terriglobales; family Acidobacteriaceae; genus Granulicella. Next base: position 3,033,733 of record OZ255702.1, read on the forward strand.
CGCCATCCCGCAGCCCCAGATGCGTCCATGTCTTGCCCGCGTCCGCTGACTTGTACACCCCGTCCCCGATCGACAGGTCCGGCCGCGCCAACCCCTCGCCGCTTGCCACGTAGATCACGTTCGGATCGCTGAGCGCGACCGCGAGGGAACCGATGGAGCCGGTCGGCTCGTGGTCCCAGAGACTGTGCCAGGTGTCGCCCGCGTCCGTGGTCTTCCAGACGCCGCCATCCACGGCGCCCAGATAGAACGTGGCGGGCTGGCTGGGCACACCGGCCAGGGCACGCGTGCGCCCGGCGCGTATCGGCCCAATCTCGCGCCAGCGCATATCCGAGAAGAGGCCTGGCGAAACGGCTTCAGTCTGCGATCTGCATACCGCGGCTCCTGCGATAAGAAAACCCGAAAGAAGACAAAAAGCACGAGAACGAGGTGTCATGAAACTCCTCCGGCGCTGTACAGAGTCTGTGAAGCGAATGGAAAAGCAGAAGCGGATTGCCTGCATACAGCGGGGAATCGGCGACACTTCCGCGCTGCACCCCCCTGCGGTGGACGCATCGGTCTCTCCTGAGCGCTGGATCGTAGAACCCGGAAGCGGTCCTGCCGAACCGGGATGCTGTGCGAGCAGAGACGAAGCCAATGTGGCCACATTGCAAAGCGCGAGCGTGCGATTCAACAGGCCTCCCAATGAGCGGTACAGAGGAACGTGTGCTTCACTGTTGTGAATTTGGGAAAATGCGCGGTTCTTTTGGTATAGACCATTTAGCCAAATTGCGAAAGCCCCTCACGTCATCTACGCGTGTCTTGAACGACAGGTGACGGGGTCTTTGGAACGGTATTGGAAGGGCTCTTGGGCGATCTATCTGGCGACGCCGCGAACGCCGACAGGTTCTGTGCCACGCCGTTCCAGTAAGCGATCGACTTGCCGCCTTTGTCGAAATCCTCGGCTTGGATCAGGCCCCATGCTGTTGCACTCGGATGAGAACGGATGCGTCATGCCGCACCTCCAGAACTGTACGGTTTTCAGGCCTTCGATTGGAGTCGAGCGGCCAGTTGCACTTGCCCTTGGCTGCGAAGAAGATTGTTGAGAGCGTCGAGCAACGCAGGTTCCGCATGGCCGAAGGCGGCAAGTGTTTCCGCGGTAAGATCTGCTTTTTGCGTATCACCTACTCTGAAATACGCGTCGCAGAGCAGATACAGGAGAGTTGGCTTCGTCGTCTTCGACCTTACGAGCAGGGTAATCGCTTCAGGCCACCGCCCTTGCCGGTAGCGCAGTTCGCCCATCTCGCCCAAAGCGAAGGAATTGCCCGCATCCAGATCAAGCTGCCGCTGGAGTTCGATCTCAGCCGCTGGAAGCTCATTGCGCTGCATGGCTAAGACGCCAAGGTAGGCATGCGCATCCGGTGTTGTTGGATCGATCTGCAGAGCCTTATCGAAGCTTCGCTGCGCGTCGCCGTTTCTGCCCATGGAAAGGTATGTGATCCCAAGCGAAACCCACGCTCCACCGGGCTTGCCTGTGGCTTCGGGCTCTTTGTCCTTGAGTAACTGCAGAGCTTTTTCTTCCTCCCCACGGGTTAACAGCTCTCGAGCCTGCGCGAGGACAGCCTCCTCCCGCTGCGCTTCGGCTTTGGGCAGTGCAAAGGGGATGTGCTGCAGCATCTCGCGGTGCAAGGCCGCTTCATGCTGCGCCTGGACGGTGTCGCCGAGCGCGGCGTAGGCTTTCGCCAGAAAGAAGTGAGCCAGCACCTGAGTCGGGTCAAGGCGAAGAGCACGTCGCAACGCGGCGACGGCAGCATCATACTGCTTCAGCTCGACCGCACATTGGCCAAGCTGCAGGGACGCGGAGGCGTCGGACGGCCGCTTTTCTACGACGCGTTGCAGATTGCTTTGAGCCTCTGTCCATTTCGAGAGCTTGATCTCAATAGACGCCATCAACTCCCGGTTATCCAAGTCATCCGGGCGGAGTTCCGCCTCTCGGGAGGCGTACCTTTCCGCCGCCTGGAGGTCCATGGTCCCTAGACTTGCGACGGCGAGATCGAAATTGATCCGTGGCAGGGAAGCGTCGGCCTTCTGAGCCTTTGCCAGCATCGCCATCGCTTTCTCATTCTCGCCGGTGCTGCATAGCAGCTCGCCAAATTTTTGCAGAATGGGAGCGCTGGCCGGTGCAAGTTCGCTGGCGCGCCGAATGGCCTTCAACGCCTGCTCATCCTGGCCAGCATGATGGTATGACTGCGCGAGATAGTAGAACCCCTCCTCGTCTTGCGGCTGCAGGGCGGTGTATCTTGCCAGCCGCGTCACAGCCCCGGGGGTGTCGCCATGCAGCAGGCCGGCGAGCCCGACCTTAAACAGCAAATCAGGATCAGCAGGCGCAAGCTGAAGTGCGGCGGCGTACTCCTTATCGGCCGCGGCCGCATCCCCGGCATCTTCGTGCAGCATGGCATCCAGCTTCATCGCAGGCACGAAGTCCGGATGCGCGCGCAGAATGGAAGCCGTACGCCGCAACGCGCCCGCCCGATCCCCATGCCCGGCCTGGGCGAGCGCCGTACCCATCTGTTGCGATGCATCTGCATCACGAGCGGCACCGGGATGCTGTGCTCGCCCAGAAAGGGCCACAAGAGCGCTCAGCAGCAGGGAGCATGGAAGCGATCGGTCAGCGATGGACGGCATGCAAACAGGGTAGCGAATCACGCATTGTTTCGCGACCAGCTTCACACCGGCGATGTGGTGAGCTTCGTTTGGCCGTCGAGGTTGGATAGTATGGGCGCAAAAAGGAACGGACGGCGAGACGCGCCGTCCATTAAATGCGAATGGAGGTTAGAACTCCAGACGAACACCCCCTTGCAGGTTGCGGCCGCCGACGGTTACGCCGTTAATCAGGGTACCCGAGCCGGCCCCCGCCTGCGTGTAGGCCTGACCTGGCTGCTGACCCGTGAAGGTAATCAGGTTCCCGCTGGGGTTCGAGAAGCTGGGATGATTGAAGGCGTTGGTAGCATCCAGGCGAATCTGCAGCTTTACATTTTCGTAGAGGGAAAACCGCTTGCCCGCCGAGATGTTGACGTACTCCAGGCCTGGACCGTACACCGAGTTGCGCCGGACGTTGCCAAACGTTCCATTGGCAGGAAGCGTAAAGGCAGCCGGATTGAACCACTCCTGGTTGGTGTGTCCGCCCGGCAGCTTCAAGGGAGAGCCCGAATAGTTGACAAACGGCGTATTGGTGCTTCCCGGCTCGTCGTAGGTATTCTGGCTATACGCAAAGATTGAGAAGGGATTGCCGCTCTGCAACTGCAGGGTGCTGGAAACCTGGTAGCCGCCCAGAAGGGCGTCCACGAGATAGTTGTGGTTGAAGAACTGCCGTCCATGCCCGATGGGCACCTCGTACACGATGCGGCCCTTGAAGGCGTTACGAACGTCGAAGTTGGAGTTGCTGTAGTTGGAGGGGGCGTCCGCGTACTGCCGGGGTTGGGGACCGGTGTGGCCTCCCCCGCCCGAAGAGTCCTGATCGTCCAGGAAGTGCGACCAGGTGTAACTGAAGTCGAAGCTCAAGCCGCTGGACAGGCGCCTCTCGACCTCGGCCTGCATGGAGTTGTAGTTGGAGATCGCGTCGTTGGTGCTCCCATTGATCTGGGCGTAGTTCGAGTTGGGACGAGTAGTGTTGCTGACCGACAGCAGAGCGGTCGGAACCTGGTTGAGCTCCGTCGGGAAGTTCAGATTGAAGCCATGGCTCCCAACGTAGGACAGGTTGAACACCATGTTGGTTCCCAAGGCCTTCTGAATCCCGAGATTGTACTGATAGATCTCCGGGTCCGGGGTGTTGTATTGAAAGTAGACAGCATTTTGCCCATTGAAGCGAGTGGGACTGGTCCCCGGGGTTGCAAAGGGTAGCGGCGCGCCGGTGAGATTTTCGGTTCCAGGACCGCTGAACTTGACGGCCGGGATTACACCGTTGGTCGGGTCGTAGTAGTTGCCCGAGGAGGTAGTAACCTGACCAAGACCGCCCATTCCGTATGTGTCCACACTCAGGTTGTAAGCGTATATGCCGAAACCGCCGCGGATGGTCATATCCGGGTGGGGCAGGTAGGAAAAGCCCACCCGTGGAAGAACAGTAGTGTACTTGTTGTCTTGCAGGTTGTTTCGGCCGTTGGCATGGGTCGCCCCGAACCAGTAAGCGCCCAGGGTATTGTTGGCGGAATTGAGGACCGTGGGATCGTAGCTGCCCTCGTTCCCCTTGACCTCGCTGAGTCCCAGACGAACTTGATATCGCAGACCAAGATTCAGTGTCAGGTTGGGACGAACCTTGTAGTCGTCCTGCAAGAATACCTGGGGATCCTTCAGGCGGGCTCCATACTCGGTGCCCACGGTAGCGCTCCATTGCTCCGCGTCACCCAGAAGAAAGTCGGCAAATTCGACACCGGTATTCGTGTCGGGCGCGGCAAGTCCGTTTTTGGGATTGATAGACCAGTGCTCCGTGTACACACCGTTGAAGATCATCGTGCCGGGCTGAAACTGGTTGTAGTTGGTGTTATCGCTCCGGTAGATCCCGACCTCGCCGCCAAAGTGAAGAACGTGCTTGCCTTTGATCAAGGTGACCACATCGGAGGGATCGAAGACGTTTTCTTTGTAGACAAACTGGTTGCCGGATGGCTGAATCCAGGCGTAGGAGTAGTTCCGCTGAAACTCGACTCCAGGGATCTCATCGTACTTGGCAAACTGCCAGCCAAGCTGAGCCGGATATCCCTGTCCGTGTGTGCTGTCGTAGAAGAAATTTCCCTGGTAGGTGAAGCCGAAGCGGGCTTCGTTGATGAAATGCGGACTGATGGTGTAAACATCCGAAATCTGCATGTTCAGCCGGGAAACATCCTGGACGGCTGCTCCCACGGGAGCGAAGGTGAGTGTAGAAGGAGCTATTGCCGGGGTGTCGCCGTCCGTCACGGAGCCAGTCAAACGATTTTTAGCGTTGATGTCATAGTCGATGCGGCCAAATTCCCGTTTTTCCGGGTACGAGGCCGGTACCTGCGCTTCGAAGTTTGCGCGCTGGGTGCCGAAACCGCTTGGCGTTCCTGTCTGGAAATGACCGCCCGGAATGGTGTTGCCGGGGGTGGGGAAAAAATTCTTGAACTTTGCCGATACCGAATCGAAGAGCGTCGAAGGAATGCTGTTGGAACCATATTCGCTGGCAAACGATTGCCGGATGGGATACGCATTGCCGCCTGCGTCGTGCCCGATCACCTGCGTGGTCGGGTCGTAAATCGTGTACATATTGGGAGCGGTGAAATTGCCGTTCAGGACGTCCACGGTCGGAACGTCATTCGTTGCGGTCGCCGCACCATGATTCACGACCTGGTCGTAATCGAAATAGAAAAACGCTCTCCTGCCCAGGCTTGTGTGGGGCACGATGATCGGACCGCCAATGGAAGCGCCAAGATTGTTGCGGCGCAGGAAGGGGAGCGCATTGGACTGTCCCGGGAACTGATAGCTGTTGGCGTTGAACTGGCTGCTCTGGAAGTAATCGTAGGCCGAGCCATGGAACTGACTCGTGCCGCCCTTGCTGATCTGGTTGAAAATAATGCCGCCGATGCCGTACTGCGCCGAAAAGGCAGAGGTGGAGATCTGCACCTCCTGCACCGTTTCAAAGACGTTGACGTCGGCGTTCGAGCTGGTGCCGAGGGTGACCGACGCGCCATCCGCCAGCACGTTGCTGTAGGGAAGATTACCGTTGGCAGAGATAAATTGCCCCGGATTTACGCCACCGGCATTCCCCGTTGAGCCGGGGATGAGGATCGCGAAGTTTTCCCAGTCCTGGCCGACATTCGGCAGCACCTGCATGGACTTTGCTTCCAGGGTCGTCTGTTGTGCCCCTGATTCTGTTTCCAGCAGAGGGAGATCGGCGTTGACCACCACCTCTTGAGTGTCGGAGCCGACCTGGAGCACGGCGTTGACGGTGGACGTGCCGACCGGGAGAGAGATTTGCGAGCGCGAAAACTTCGTAAAACCCTGCCGTTCGAACGTCACGCTATAGGTGCCGACGACGATGGAAGATGTATCGTACAGGCCGTCCTGATTCGTCTTCAGAGTCTTGCTCACGCCCGTGTTGACGTTGACCACCGTCACGATGGCGCCCGGGATCACCGCTCCCGTGGAGTCGGTGACGACGCCGCGGATGTCGCCAGAGTTGGTCGCCTGTCCGAGCGCCGGCGCCGGCGGTAGCACTGCGAAGACAGCCAGGAGAACTCCCGCTGCGGCTCGAATCAATTTCATAAGGGTCTCCAAAGAAGTTCAGGGGATGGTTTTAAGCATGTAGCGTCGGCAACCGGGCTCCGAAGCCTACGGAGGACTAACGTTTAACTTGTGGTTCGGGAGGTATATGAAATGAACAGGGATATGAGTGTCAAGGGCGATTTCGCAAAATGCTTTATTTCGCGAACCGCGGTCCCGTGCGGGCGGGATGGTTTCCATCCAGCCGCGTGAGTGACCCGCCACAGGCCTCTTTCTGGACGATTGCGCCCCGGCAGCTCGGGTGCCACAGCAGCTGGTTAGGGCGTGGCTACAACGAAAGTGGCATGCGCTGTGGCCGTGGAGTCGACCCCCACCCAAACATCGAACGTTCCAGGTTCGAGTACACGGCCGTGCGTGGCCGGACTCCAATAAGCAAGCTCTTCCACTGGAACGTTGAGGGTGACCTGGCGGGTTTCGCCAGGGGCGAGTTGAACCCTTTCAAATGCCTTCAGTTCGCGAACCGGCCTGGAGGCGCTGCCCGCGCGTTGATGGGTATACAGCTGGATCACCTGAGCACCGGCGGCGGCTGATGTATTGCGCAGGGTGACCGTGGCGCGCAGTGTCGCAGTGGATGTGAGCCGCTGGTCCGCAAGCCTTAGGCCGCTCAGCTCAAATGTCGAATAGCTCAGGCCGTAGCCGAAGGGGTACAAAGGCGTGCTGGCGAGATCCCAGTACCGGTGCTCCGTATTTTCGGGGTTCTGGGGCAGCTTGGCGTTGTAAAAGAGAGGTTCCTGCCCGGCAGAGCGAGGCCAGGAGAGCGGCAGGTGCCCGCTGGGGTTCACCGCACCCAGCAGAATGCTGGCCACCGCATGGCCGCCCTCGGTGCCGGGATACCAGGCATTCAGGATGGCGGGCACGTGCGCCGCGGCCCAGGTGATGTCGAGCGGCCGACCCGTCATCAGCACGAGGACGACCGGCTTGCCGAGCGCGACGACCGCTTCCAGCAGCCGCTCCTGACTGCCGGGAAGCGTAAGGGACGCGCGGGACGCGCTTTCACCGCTCATCGTCTGCGCTTCGCCCAGAACCAGCACGCTCACGTCGGAGTTCCGGGCCAGTTCGAGCGCGTGATTGAACTCGGTTTGGCGAGAGGCGCCGGTTGTGAACTTGGACGCTTCGGGAGGCACCTGTTCGTCAAAGATGGTCGCCGAACCCCGCTCGATCTCCACCCCCGTCGTGACACGGACGTCCGTATGGGGCAGGGCCTCGCGCAGTCCCTGGGCCACGGTGATGGTGTCGGCGCGTTGACCATGGATGGCCCACGACCCCATGGTGTCGAGCTTGCTGTCGGCCAGAGGACCGATCACCGCCAGGCTATGCAGGTCACGCCGGAGGGGCAGAAGCCCGTCCCTATTGCGCAGGAGCACCGCTGTCCCCTCCGCGGCGGTCCGGGCTGCCTGGCGTTGTTCCGGGGAGGCGGTCTCGCGACGAAAACGGTCGAGATCCACATAGGGATGACTGAAGAGGCCCAGCTCGAACTTGAGCGCAAGGATCGGCCGCACCAGCGCGTCGAGGGTCGATTCGCTGATCTGTCCCCCCGCCACGGCAGCCGGCAGGAACTGGCGATACGTCCCGCTGGTCATCTCTACGTTGACTCCCGCCGTAGCGGCCCGCACCGCGGCATCCGCCTCTGTGGCAGCGAAACCATGGGTGGCGAGGTTGCGCACCGACTCCCAATCGCTCACCACGATGCCGGAAAATCCCCAGCCGGTGCGCAGCACATCCCCGAGCAGCCAGCGATTGCCGGTGGCCGGCACGCCATTGAGATCCATGTACGCCGACATCACCGTAGCCGCGCCTGCCTGGACCGCGGCGTGGAAGGGCGGCAGATAGACGTTGTGCAGAAGCTCGTCGGAGATATCGGCGCTGTCGTAGTCGCGGCCTCCCTCGGCTGCGCCATAGCCGGCGAAGTGCTTCACGGAAGCCAGTACATGGTCGGGTGCGCCGACGGTTTCACCCTGAAAGCCGAGCACCTGCGCAGCCGCCATCTTCTGCCCCAGAAAGGGATCTTCGCCTGCACCTTCCATGATGCGGCCCCAGCGGGCGTCGCGCGCGATGTCAACCATAGGTGCGAAGGCCCAGTCCACGCCTGCGACGCGTGCCTCTTTCGCTGCCATGGCGGTGGTGTTCCGAACCAGCTCCGGGTTCCATGACGAAGCCATCGCCAGCGGAATGGGACTGATCGTCCGGAAGCCATGGATCACGTCGTAGCCAAACAGCAACGGGATGTGGAGACGGGACCCGGCAACAGCGATGTGCTGCAGCTGGTTGATGCGCACCGGGTCGGTGAAGAACAGAAAACTCCCTGTTTGCCCGGTGCGCGCAAGCTCCTCTGCCTTTGCGGGCGAGGTATACATGGGCTGGCCGGCGGTCTGTTCCATTTGCCCAATCTTTTCAGCGAGTGTCATCTGGCGCAGCAGATTGTCAGCAAAGCGCGTGGCCTCCGCAGTGGGAGCGGCAGGATTGGGCTTCGGGTTCTGTGCCTGAGCGCTGGGCAAAACCGTGGACAGGAGCAGCAGGGAGGTGAATCGGTTCCACATCTAAGACGTTCCATCCTTGGGTCTTGCTGGTGCCAGCTTGTGCATCGGTGCGCGCGGCTTCAGGGAATAACATACGTGGCGACCGCGCCAGCGGGAAGCGTTGCCGCAAACACGTCGCCGTGAAGGCCAACGTTGAACGCAGCAACGGCCCCGGTCCGATTGGCTGCGACCAGAACCGTGCTGCCCTCCGGCGTAGCGAAAGCAACCTCCGCCATCTCCTTATCCGAGGGACCGGAAGACGCGATCCGCACGGAACCGGGCGGAACAAATTTGGAAAGATGCGCGATCGTGTAATACGCCAGATTGCGCGTGACCGTATCGCCATCCAGGGTGATCGCACCCTGGCAAACCGGGCAGCCGCCATCCCCGGTGTGCGGTCCGTCGTGCGGGTCTGCCGCCAGGTTCCAGAGCAGGACATTGCGAGCCCAGTTCCGTGTCGCTCCCACAACAATGCGCGCGACAGGCTCAGCTATGTTGAAGGGCTTCGCGGCATCCTCCTGCACCACCATCTGCTCGGTGAAGTACAGGTTCTTCATCGGAAATGCATCATGCACTGCGGACATCGCCGCGACATCTCCACCGTAAAGATGAAATCCGGATCCAAGCACAAAGGGGTTCGCATCCGCATCTGCCAGAACGGTCTTGGGATAGTCGGGCCGATCGCAGTTATGGTCGTAGACAATGATCCCGGTGTTCAGTCCCGCCTTGCGCAAAGCCGGTCCCAGAGCTTCGGAGATGAAGACCGCCTCTTCGTTGGCATCCATCACCAGGCTGGGGGTGTTCTTGGGATTCAAAGGCTCGTTTTGGGGTGTGATGGCATTGATCTGAATGCTCTCCGCAGCCATCGCCTGCACGTACTTCACCAGATATTGCGCGTAGACGGCGTAGTCCTCAAGCCGGAGATGGCCTCCTTTTGGCTTTTCGTTCGTCTTCATCCATGAAGGCGCGCTCCAGGGCGTGGCAAGGATGCTGACCTCCGGATTGATCTTGAGAATCTCGTGCAGCACCGGAACGACGTCGGCGAGGTCCGGTCCCAGCCCAAAGTGAGTCAGTTGGATATCCTGCTCGCCGGCGGGAAGGTCGTCATAGGTGAAGACCTTTGCGTTCATATCCGAGGAGCCGATGCTGAGCCTCAGATAGCTGATCGCAACCGAGGACTTTCCGGAGCCGAACAGTTCCTTCAGCAGCGCCGTGCGTGCCCTGCCGCTCATGCGCATAAGCAGCTCGGCACTGCCGCCAGTCAGTGCGAAGCCGAATCCGTCCATCGTCTGCAGCCGGGTAGTGTCGTCGATCTGAATCCCGCTTTCAGTCGCGTTCCCGGGCTTCAGCGCGAGCGTTTGCGGTTGGGGCGTCAGCAGGGAGGAACGATCGGCCGCCGTCAGCCACCAGTGCACCTGCTTTGGCTTCTGGGCAGGCTTCTGGGCGATTACGGGCACAAGAAAAGACGAGAGCAGAATGGTCCCGAGCACCCTTGAGATTGGTTTCGACATGAGTCCCCTTCAATAATGAGCAGCATGCGCCATCTAACAGGACAAACGGTAATCCAGGCAAGTTTTTCATGGAAACAGAACGCCTGTCGCCCGCTACTTCGCCGCTTCGGTCACGATAAGCACCTGATCGGGCTTTACGTGCAGCAGCGTTTGCCGCAGCCCGGATGGCCAAACGAGGTCAATTCGATCGATGCTCGCGGCCTCGCCCAGGCCGAAATGCACGCGCTTGTCGCTCGACGAGTTGTACCCCACCGCCGTGGTCGCCTCGTTGTACTGCGTCCCGAGGGCGGTGGTGATCGTGACCTTCGTCCCGAGTCCGTCCCGGTTGTCGCGAACGCCTACCAGCCTCAAAATAATCCAATGATGGTGATCGGCGGTGCGGTTCATCAGCAGCTGCGGTGAGCCATTGAGCACCGTCACCGCGACGTCCACCTTGCCATCGTTATCGAAGTCCCCGAACGCAGCGCCGCGGTGCGGAGCGGCGCTGTTGAGGCCGGGGCCACCCGTAAGGCTGACATCCTGAAACGTCATCTTGCCGAGGTTGCGGAACACGCTGTCCGGCAAGGGAAAAGGCCTGTGTTCCACCTCCATCGAATTGTCAAGAATGGCTGCGTTGGCAGTGAAGAGATCCTTGAAGCCGTCATTATCGAAGTCGTAGGCGCCGGTGCCCCAGGCGGTTAGAGCGCCCGTGAGCAGCGTCAGCCCCGAGGCGCTCGTGGCGTCGTCGAACTGCCCGTTTCCGGCATTGCGATAGAGCGGGAACGCATCGCCGAACATCGCTGTATGGAAGATGTCTGGCTTCCCGTCGTTGTCCAGATCACGGAAGTCCGCGCCCATGCCGGCTACCGTCTTCCCCAGCGCGTTGTAGGCGACCCCAGCCGTCATCGCCTGATCGGTGAAGGTGCCGTCTCCGTTGTTGTGCAGCAGCAGGTTGGGGAAGGTGTCGTTGGATATGAAGATGTCCGTGAAGCCGTCGCCATCATAGTCAGCAAATGCGACTCCCATGCCTTTGCCGACGAACTCCCGTATGTGGGAGGGAGCGGAGACATCGGTAAACGTGCCGTCTCCATTGTTGCGATACAGGATGTTCGGCAGCCCTTCGAAATCGTCCGGTGAGCAATAGGTCGCAATCTTATGCGTGCTGCACGTCGCGGCTGTCTTCAGGTCGTAGTTCAGGTAGTTAACGACAAGAAGATCGAGCAGGCCATCGTTGTTGTAATCAAACCAGCCCGCCGTAATCGCCCACCCCTTGCCAAGGCCAGGGATCAAGCCCTCGACGCCGGCTTTCCGCGTGACATCGGTGAAGGTTCCGTCATGATTATTATGGAAAAGCTGATTGCGGTTTACTCCGGTGACGTAAAGATCCACATACCCATCATTGTCATAGTCTCCGGCAGCGACACCCATGGAGTAGCCCGCACCGCCGAGGCCCGATTTCGCGGTCACATCCGTGAACGTGCCATCCCCGTTGTTATGGAACAGCCGGTTCTTGAAGCCATCGTTTGTCTTCTCAAGCGACGGCAGTTCGGCTCCATTTGTAAAGAAAAGATCAAGCAGGCCATCGTTGTCATAATCGAACGCGGCCACTCCTCCGGCCATCGTCTCCACGGAGTAGCGATGTGCAGTCACGCTGCTGTTGAGCTTGAACTTGATGCCGGACTGCGGAAGTGTATCTGCAAACGTGATTGCGGCGGCCGCGGTGTCTGGAGCTTGAACGCGGGATACCTGGGATTTCCGCGCCGGCTGTATCCCCTGCGCACGGAGGGCAAACCCGCTGCCGCTTCGAGAGGCCAGCCCGGCACAAAACACCATCAGACCTGCCCGGAAGCCATTTGCAATGAAACGAATCAAGGTTGCCCCAAAGTCTCGTCAGCGCACCCGGCTATTACCAGACGCGCTTGATGATACACGGCTGCACTCACGCTGCATAAGCCGTGCCGGCCGCTGTGTTCGCCTGTTTCTTGCTCTTCAGGGAACCGCTTCTCCCTTATACTCAGACATATCTCATGCCTGAGTTCGATCCAAAACAGGGTGGCCCGATCAGCCTGAAGATGCTGGCCAACCACCTGAAGCTCAGTCCTGCGACCGTCTCCTTCGTGCTGAACAACAGCCCCAACCGCTCGATTCCCGAGGCCACCCGGGAACGCGTTCGGGCCGCGGCCAAGTTGTTCAACTACCAGCCCAGCATGGCGGCACGCATGCTGAAAAACAAGAGCACGAAAACGATCGGCATTCTGCTGCCGGAGCTGGGCGAAGGCTATCATGCGCAGGTGCTCACCGGAGCAGCGGACGTGCTCATGCGGGAAGGATACTTCTTCTTCACCGCGCACCATCGTCATCATGTCGATCTGGTGGCCCAGTACCCTCAGCTCATGCTGGCACGCGGCGTAGACGGCATCGTCGCCATCGACACGCACCTTCGCTCCAAACCGAACTGCCCGACGGTGGAGGTCGCGAGCCGCACGGAGTTGGAAGGCTGCCCCAACATCATTCTGGACCACAAACGCGCCGCGCAGCTGTCCCTGGAGTACCTGCAACGGAACGGGCATCGCAAGGTCGCCTTTATGCATGGGCCACCGTTCAGTTCCGACACCGAGCGACGCTGGGACGCGACTGCGCAGGCGGCGCGCGACGCCGGCATCGTGATCTCGCGCGAGCTCACCATTCATCTTCAAGATGTCAACACGCCTGCTCTCGGCTACCCCGGCATCGGCGAACTTATCAAGGCCCGCCGGGAGTTCACCGCGGTACTTTGCTTCAACGACATCTCCGCGATTGGCTGCGTGCGCGCCCTGCACGACGGCGGTCTTCGCGTTCCTCAGGACGTCTCCGTGATTGGATTCGACGATATTCAGGCCGGCGCATACCACGTACCGAGCCTTACAACCGTTCGCCAGCCCCTGGTGAAAATGGGCGCGACCGCAGCTGACCTCGTGCTGCGGATGATCCGTGGCGAGACAGTCGAGAAGCTGGTTCTCATCGAACCTGAACTGATAGAGAGAGAGTCCACGCGGGATGTAACCTCCACGCAGCACTGAATCAGGACTCGACTACTTCGGGCTCGCTACTATGCAAGTTCAATGGGAGGAGCTGCCACGGCTGCGCGGTGATGCCGCTGCGGTCAGTGCTTGTCAGCAGCTTCGGGAAAATGGCCGGAGGGTTTGGCGAGCTCCATATCGGTGGAGACAGGGCGGCCGAAGTCCGGAGTGCCGTCAGGTTTCCAGGTGAACTGCTGGATGCGCGGCGAACGATGGCTTCCGCAACCCTGCCCCGACGCGGAGTTCGCGTGATAGATGATCCAGTCCTGCGTACCGTCCGGAGAGCGGAAGAAGCCGTTGTGGCCGGGACCAAAGACGCTGTGCTCGCGATCCTGCTTGAAGAAGGGGTGATCGAACTTGGACCAGGATTGCGGGTTGAGCAGGTCCGTACCCGAGGTGGCCTCGACAACACCCAGCTCGTAGTAGTCCGTCCAGCAGGCGGAGCCGGAATAGACGAGAAAGATGTGATCGTCGTGCGTAAGGATCTCCGGACCCTCGTTCACCTCGACATGAGGCACGGCCGGCCGGTTGGGAAGATCGCCCACGTGCTCCCAGGGGTACTTGGGGGAGGAGAGCACGGTGCGCGGCGAGTCCACCGTCCACGGATTCTTCAGGTGGGCGATGTAGATGCGCTGCTCGCCGTCAGCCGTTCCTTCCCACCCAGACCAGACCATATATTTGCGACCGCCATCTTCAAAGACGGAGGCGTCGATGGCCCAGCGATCGGAGGCGTCGCCCACCTTGCCGCGGAAACTCCACGCGCCGTCGAGCGGATCGGCAGCGCTGTTCTCGATGACATAAATCCGGTGGTTCTCATTTCGCCCATCATCCGCGGCGAAATAGATGTACCACTTGCCATCGAGCCGGTGTAGTTCGGGTGCCCAGATGTCGTTGGAGTACGGTCCCGACACCGGTGCGGTCCACACTGTCTTCACCTCTGCGTGCTGGAGGTCGGTGATGTCGCGGGTGCGCCGGATGGTGAGATCGTGGCCGGTCGTGTTCATGTAGTAATAGAAACCGTTTGCGGACGTGACCCAGGGATCCGGACCGGAGGGCAGCAGGGGATTGTGAAAGGTGCCGGAGGTGTCCTGGGCCAGCAGCAGGCGGCTACACAGGAAAACGAGCAGAAGAAACCGGAACAACCACGGGCTGCCGGCACAAAAACGCGCTCCGGATTCGCGCCTCTCACGGATCGGCACACCGGTTCTGTTTTGACAACGCACAGGGAAAGTTTGGGACATTATGGTTCTCCTGCTTCTGGCTGTTAGCCCGATCTCCGCTCCGCGCATGGGACGGATCGGGGTCTGGTCTCGGCGCAGCATGATGTAAGCGCTATCATTTCAGGTATGCCGCCTTCCTATCAAACTTCGTTCCGACTTATTTCATTACCTGTTGCCTTGCTGTGTGGGGCTGTGCTGTATGGGGCTGTCACGAGCGCCGCACAGGGCGTGTCTCCTCAGGCGGCCCACATCCAGGTGGACGCAGCGCACGTCGAGAACCGCATCAACCCGCGCCTGTATGCGGCCTTCACGGAGATGATGGCCGAGGACGTGAAGTGGGGGCTCACGCCGGAGATGCTGCATGACCGCTCGTTCGAGGAAGCACCCGACTACCTAGGCTTGCCCGCTGCCTGGCGGCTTGAGCCCGATGAGCGGAATGACAATGTGGGGGCAATCACGTTCGCTCCCACGACGGAGCAGGCCTATCCCAGTCTCAACCAGGCCACGCATGAGCCCGAGCACTCGCTTCGCATCACACTGGCCCCTGGAGATATCACGGACGCCCGCCGAGGGCTCTCGCAAGGGCGGCTGTCGATCGTTGCGGGCCGCCCGTACCGCGGGTACGTCTGGATCAAAACGGCAGGCAAGAACCCTTACCAGGGCGGCATCACCGTGGCTCTGGAGGAGGACAACACCGACGGCAAACGCTATGCATCCATCCGGCTCACCGCGGGGCACGGCGACTGGCACAAGGTTCCGTTTTCGTTGACCCCAGACGCGACAGACCGCTTCGCAAAGCTGTCGCTGCTCTTTGACGGCGTGGGCACCCTGTATCTGGACCAGGTGTCACTGGAGCCGGCAGATGCCGTGGGGGAAGCGCGCCCCGACACCGAAGCCATGGTGCGGCAGCTGCGGCCCTCGTTTCTGCGCTGGCCCGGAGGCAATGTGGCGCAGGACTATCACTGGCAATGGGGCATCGGTCCGCGTGACCTGCGCCCGGTTTGGATCAATAAGTCCTGGAGCAACGCACCCGAGCCGGACGATTTCGGAACCGACGAATATCTTGCTTTTTGTGAACGCCTGCACATCGAGCCCTCCATTACGGTGAACGTGGACGGCGCAGGGGCAACGCCGGAGGAGGCCGCCGCCTGGGTGGAATATGTGAATGGCCCCGCGACCTCGCACTATGGGGCGGTGCGCGCGAAGAATGGGCATCCCGCGCCCTATGGAGTGAAGCAATGGGAGCTGGGCAATGAGATCTTCGGCGGTTGGGTGCGTGGCCATGTCACCGCGGAAGAGTATGCCCGGGCCGCGGTTCGCTATGCCAGGGCGATGCGGGCGGTAGACCCGTCGCTGCGGCTTATCGCGGTGGGAGAAGGCGTGTTTCCGGGCAGCAACGACTGGAACCGGGCGGTGGCACGCATTGCCGGGCCGGAGATTCAATACCTGGCGATTCACGACTACACCTCCTTGAGCCAGAACGCGAAAGAGCCTGATCCAAGGGTTGCGATGATGGCGCGGGCCGGTGAGTTCGAAGCGCATTACCGCCACATTGGCGAGATCCTGCGGGAAGCTGCGCCCACTCATGAGATCAAGCTGATTGTGAACGAGTGGAACCTCTTCTATGGCGCTGACACGATCCAGTCCATGGAAGGCGCGGTCTATGGGGCGCGGATGATGAACGGCTTTCTGCGCGATGGCGATATCGTCGATGCCCATTGCATCTCTGACCTGATCAACGGGTGGGAGGGAGGCGTGATCCAGACCACGCGCGATCGTGTTTATGGCACGTCGCAGTTTTACGCGCTCAAGATGTTCCGCGATGTCCTGGGCGCCGAGCGGCTGGCCGCGTCCACGCAGTCGCCGGAACTGCAGCCTGGAACCCCGGCCGTGGATGCGGCGGTTACCCGTTCCGCCGACGGCTCAGCGCTGTATGTCACCGTGTCCAACGCCGACCTGAAGCACGTGATCGACACAACCATCGCTGTGAGTGGATTTCGCATGGGTTCGCATGCGGAGGCGGATCTGCTCTATGCCGACAGCCCGCAGGTTAGAAACACCTTCAGCGCGCCCAGCGCCCTGGCGCCGCGCCGCATGTCGCTGGACTGCGATGTGAGTTGCACGGTGTCGTTGCCACCTGACTCCGTAGCGGCCATCACGATCCACCGCCGCTAGGCATGGCGGCGGCGATTTGCCTCACGTGATCTTTGGGGGCGCCACGAAGCGCAGTGTCGCGGCGATGTGCTCGGCCCAATAAGACCATTCGTGGCCTCCCTCAAACTCCTCATAGCCATGCGCAATGCCGGCGTCGCTGAGAGCCTGATGCAGGGCACGGCTTCCCTCGATGAGCGAATCGGCATTGCCGCAATCAAATCGCAACGGTGGGAGCCTGTCCTTGTGCCGCAGCAACCAGTGCAGCGGGCTAAGCTCTTCCGGCGATGCGATGGAGGTGTAGGTAGACAATGGCTCTTCCACGAAGTCCTGCATCTCCGTTATTTGCGTGATCGCGGAATGAGCGGAGATGGCGTGAAAACGATCGGGGTACCTGGCTCCCAGCCGGAGCGCGCCATAGCCCCCCATGGACAGGCCTGCGATGGCGATGCGGGCTTCGCGGCGCAGCTGCGGAAAAGCGAGCCTTGCGGCGGCGGGAACCTCTTCTACGATCCAACGCTCCACGTCCATACCGGGGTAGGGGAGGTATCCGCTGCCATCTCCGGCCAGGCTGTCGCTCGGCATCGCGATCGCGAGGGGGCTGATCTCGCCATGATCGAGCATCCGCTGTGCCGTTCGGTGCACCCCGGCTTTGAGGGGCCAGACCCACGCGCTGCCATAGACGCCGTGCAGCAGAACGAGAAGCGTTTCGATGTGTGCGCCCTTTGAAAGGGTGGGCGCCCACGCCGTCAGGTCGCCGCGGCGCCTGAGCGCAGGACTCTTCACGGTGACAAAACGAAGTCCTTCCTGTTCAAGCCCGGTATGGGAGAGCTCAACCGTTCGGAAGATGACATCGGCGATCATAAGACCAGCACTCCCTTGGCGTTGATGCCGTCGTGCATATCGTGAAAGGCCTGCGGCAGGTCATCGAGGGCGTAGCGGCGGGTCACCATGCGGTCCAACGGCAGGGAACCGTCCTTGTAGAGCTGCATCAGCAGGGGAAAGTCTCGTTGCGGGCGGCAGCTCCCGTAAAGCGGGTTGATGTAGAGCTTGTCCCACTCGAAAAGTTCCATATTCACAGGCACGACCTGCTCGATGCCGCTCACACCGACGGCGGTTCCCGCACTGCGAATCATGGCCAGGGGCGCCGGACCGAGCTCCGGCACAGCGGTGCACTCGAACGCGTAGTCCGCACCGCGTCCACCGGTGCGGCGCTTGATCTCCGCAGCCGCGTTGACCAGGCCGGTGTCCGCGCGAGCGGCCAGCAGCGTCTCCGTCGCGCCGAACTGTCGTGCGAGCTCCAGCCGGGCAGGGTTGACGTCAATCGCGATGACGCGAGCTGCTTTCAGGTAAAGCGCACCGAGCATCGTGCTCAGTCCCACGCCGCCGCAGCCCAGCACCACCACCGTGCTGCCTTCTTCCACCCGGGCTGCGTTCACCGCCGAGCCGAAGCCTGTCATCACCGCGCAGCCCAGGATGGCGCCAATCTCGAAAGGAACGCCTTCCAGCAAGGGAAGCACCGCGGCTTGCGGCACAAGGGCGTGAGTGGCCATGGTGCCGAGCGAAAACGATGCGTTGAACCGGCCCGGCCCCGCGCTTCCGGTGTTGCGAGCGCTGGTGCCGGAGCCGTCGTCTGTGGCACTATTCGCGGGCCGGTGAAAGCGGCTGCCGGGTACGGATCCGCGCTGCTCGCAGATGTTTTCGTGACCCAGACGGCATTGAAAACAGTGTCCGCACGGGATCGCCCAGTTCAGCATCACGCGGCTGCCTGGGCCGACATGGGTCACGCCGGGGCCCACGCGCAGCACCTCACCCGCACCTTCGTGGCCGAGGATGAGCGGCCTTCCCCATCTGAGCGAATCCCAGTCCGTGTGACAGACACCGCTCGCCTTGATACGGACCAGAACCTCTCCTGGGCCGGGGTCATCGATGCCGACGGTTTCAACGCGATAGCTTCCATCCCCCGCGGCGACCGCCGCCTGTACCTCTGTCATCGCATTGCTCTCTCCGCGCGGCATTACAGGGAATTGCGCGCCATTTGAACTCTTTGCCTAGGAGACCAGCTGGCGCTGCAGTCGAAAGCCGAGGCCCAGAACGGCGGCACAGTGCTCCCCAAGTGCGGTGGAGTCCAGCCAGTAAGCGGTGTCATACCGCCGCGCTCACGCGAGGTCCGGCATGGGGATTGGGGCTGGTTCAGTGGAGTAGATCACCGGGTTCAAAGGTGAGTTAAGCCGGTCGCCTGCCTTCAGGCCCGGCATCCAACGCTCCATATCCGTGAGGTGATTTTTGTTCTTCGGCGGAACGAGCCGGATTTGCTCGTCCATGTAGATCACGGTCATTACTTCGCGGGGGCGGTCCGTGGTGTTGGCGCCTGCTCGGTGAAAGGTCCACCCCGAGTGAAAGCTGACATCGCCGAGATCGTAGGCGCTGTTGTCGACGGGGAACGCTTCAAGCGCCTGCTTCAGCGTCATCTCGCTTTCGTCGCTGATTTCGAGATCGCGGCCGAGCTGCAACCGGTGGCTCTTCTCCGAGAAGATCAGCGGCCCCATTTCTACCGGCGTGCTCTGGAGCGGCACCCAGGCAGTCACGGTGCGGTCGCTGTCCACAGGCCAGTAGTACTGGTCGGCATGCCAAGGGGTAATGCCGCCTCCGGCCTCTTTGTAGAGCGCCTGATCGTGGTAGAGGCGGACGCCCGTTGTGCTCATGAGCTGCGCGGCAATGCTGGCCAATCGCTTGCCGAAGACGAACTCCTTCACCTCCGGCGACTCGGTCCACAGATTCATGATCTGCAGAAAGGCTTTGCCGTAGGTGTCGCGCTGTTCCAGCGGCAGGGCATCGCGCGAGAGCTCAGCCACGCGGCTGCGAATGATGGTGCGGTAATGCTCCACCAGGTCCGGAGAGAGAATGTGCTTCAGTTTGATGTAGCCATTCTCCTGATAAGAAGCGACCTGCTCCGCGGTCAGCGAAAAAGGCGCGTCCAGCTTCTGTTGGAGTTGGGCGGAATTTGATGAAAGAAGCGGCATAGAGGTCCTTCCTTTTCGTTAAAAGAAATACTTGCACGGGTAGCGGCTAGGTAGCGGCTAGAAGAAGGTGGTTCCATAGCTCTTCTGAGAGCTGCAACCGCTTACGTTTGGGGTGTTGATTGCAACCGCTTACATTTTCGCCCAAGACCTGGCAGCGAGGTATTTTGTATTCGGGCTGAATACTATTTGGCGGCAGGAGAGATGTCAACCCTCGCCGTCAGCGACGGCGGGGAGCAGAGGTCGACCGCCGGCGCACCAGGCGGGTAAGAAGGGTGTGCTGTTCGCCTCCAACGGCGGGTGTATCCACTTCGCCGAGTCGCATCAGGCTCATGAATGCCGTGTGGGCTAGCTCCCGCCGAGGGACGCATACCGTGGTGAGCCCCGGATGCGCGAACGCACTGATCTGAATATCGTCAAAGCCAACAACGGAAATGTCGTCGGGGATCTTGAGTCCCATCTCATACGCGGCCTGCATCGCGCCAATGGCCGAGAGGTCGTTCGAGCAGATCACGGCCGTCATCCGTGGACAGAATGTGAGCAGGGTCCGCAATGCCTCATAGCCTCCGGCGATGCTGTGGTCGGCCTTTGCGATCTGGAGAGGGTCCGCTTTAAGGCGGTAGCGCTTGCGCGCCGCAAGAAACGAACGATAACGCTTTTCCGCCGACGTGAGCTTCAATGGCCCGGTAACGAAGCCCACCTCTTCGTGGCCCAGCTCCACCAGATGCCGAACCGCCTCTGTCATGCCGGCTTGGTAATTGATGCTGATATTGCTGACTTTCGTGCCGACATTGGCGGTATCCAGCACCACAAGGGGAATATTCCGGGAGCTGAAGTCCTCCAGGAATTGGCTGTCCATCTCCGATGTCATGATTGCCACACCATCGACTTTGCGCTGAAGCATCCGGCTCACGCAAATCCGCATGCGTTCGGGATCATAGTCGGTGTTGCCGATCAGAATGTCTCGATGGTGTATTGTGGCGATGTCTTCGAACGCCTTGACCAGTTCAGGAAAGAACGGATTTGTGATGTCGGAGATGATAAGGCCGTACAGGCTGGACCGCCCCGATCCGAGAGCACGGGCGTTGATGTCCGGGTGAAACCCGAGTGCCGCGATCGCTTGGTGCACACGTTCTGCTGTTTTGGGCTTTACGATGTTCAAGCCATTGATGGTGCGGGACACCGTGGCGGTCGAAACACGCGCCTTTCTTGCAACTGCCGCGATGTTCATAGCCGCTCACCCCGAATGAGTGCAGCCCAATTTTACAGTAGCGCCGAGCTACTTGTTGATGTTGATCGGCTGAACCGGTCTGTTTAAGAGTAAGGCACCGCAGGACAGAGCATGTTCAGCAAGGGACCGCTTCTAGGTTCGCCTGCTTGCCTCTGCGGGGAATCAGTGCCGGTGTCAGGCACCTTTCGATTTGGGCACTCGAAGTGTCAGCGCTAGAAAAAGGAAGCCCCGGTCAAGGTTATGGCTATCTGAGCGCGATTCTTCATGGAAACGGTCGACTCATCTCGCTGCTGTTCCAACGCCCTTGCCCTCCGTCAGGGTACCGAAGGCATCCACCTTGGCCGGCGGCGGAAATGTTTCAGTGCGGCCGTCTGGCCAATGCACCTCGATTTTTTCGATGGTCGTCGCGGTCCCAAGGCCGAAGTGAGGCCGCTGATCGGAGCTGGAGGCGAAGCTGCCGCCCGCAACGACGTCGGCGCGCTGCCGGAATCCGTTCGCCGTCACCCAGATGGTCGCACCCACGGCGTCGCGCGGGCTTCCAGACTTGCCCGGCCCCGTCGCCGCCGCGCCCACAAGCCGGAACGCGATCCAGTGATTGCCGTTGTTCACCACATTGCGGAACAAAGAGGGTGTCGCATCCATGTTGTTCACCACGACATCGATGTGACCATCGTTGAAGAGGTCGCCGAAGGCCATGCCGCGAGAGGTCGCGACCTTTGCCAGCCCGGTGCCCTCGACCGCCGGCACCACCGTCAACTTGCCCTTGTCACTGTGAAAGAGCAGCGGCCGCTGGGCCCAGCTGGTGCCCCAGTTCTGCGCGTCCACCTGTGGATATACATGGCCGTTCGCGACGAACAGGTCCAACCAGCCGTCGTTGTCATAGTCGAAAAAACCGGTGCCCCAGCCGAGAAAGGGAACCGTGACCTCGGCGATGCCCGACTGGTATGCGATGTCGGTAAAATTCGCATCGCCATCGTTGCGGTACAGCGGGTTGTAGTCGTCAGAGAAGGTGGTGTTGTATAGATCGATGCGGTCGTTATGCGTGAGATCGCCCGCCGCGATGCCCATGGAGGCCGTTTCGCGGCCGCTTTCATTCAGCGCGTATCCGCTGGCAAAGCTGGCGTCCTCAAAGGTGCCATCGCCTTTGTTCAGATAAAGATAATTCGGCGTGGAATCATCCGCAACCAGGAGATCGGGGCGGCCATCGCCGTTCACATCGATAAACAGCGAGGCGAGGCCATAGTAGTGGTTCGCGTCGCCGACCCCCGCGTGCAGGCTGACATCGGTGAAGGTGCCGTCTCCGTTGTTGCGGAAGAGGTGGTCGGGTTCCCCACGCAGGCCGCGAGGACCGCACATCACCTTGATCCCGCGGAACTCGCAAAAGGCCAGGGCCGAGCCTTCCGCGGCCGGCGCCAGCTGGTCGATGTGCACATAGCCCGGAACAAACAGATCAAGCAGGCCGTCGTCATCGTAGTCGCCCCAGGTAGCTCCTGTGGACCAGCCTCCGACGGTAACGCCGGCCTTCTCGGCTACATCGGTGAAGGTTCCGTCGTGGTTGTTGCGATACAGCCGATTCTTGCCGAAGTTGGAGACATAAATATCGGGCCAGCCGTCGTTGTCGAAGTCGCCTACGACGGCGCCTTCGCCCCAGCGGTCGTTGGCAACGCCGGCCTTGCCGGTGACGTCGGTAAAGGTTCCGTCGTGGTTGTTGTGGAACAGCGCCGCGTGGGGTGGGGTCGCCTTACCGGTCTCCGCCTCCACTGTCGATCCATTGACAAGGTAGATGTCGAGCCAGCCATCGTTGTCATAGTCCAACAGCGCAACGCCCGATCCCACCGTCTCTAGAATGAAGTTCTTCCGCGGAGAGCCCATGTGATGGGTCCAGGTTGTGAGGCCTGCCTGCTTGGCGATGTCCTTGAAGAGGATGGGACCCGTGGAAACGAAGCCGCCCGCCGTAATGGGACGGTGCTGCGCGTCCAGCACGGCCGCATGGGCTCCGCCGGTGTTCACTCCGCTCTGCGCAGCCGCCTGGGAGCCCTCCACGGGACGCTGAGCCTCTTTTTCAAGAGGATTGGGCGAAGGTGTCTGCGACCGGATCACTGCGGGGAGGCCCAGTGCGCAGGCAACCCAGCCCAGAGCGGCGAGCCGGCGGGAAGATCGCGTCAAAAACAGCATCGTAAGCATCTTCCCTCGCCGCCTCGCTGCGTGTAAAGCCGGCTCTGAATGATGAAATGGGTCATGGAATGGTTCATGGCTGATTCGCCTGCGGAGTATCCTGCGCCATGGCATGGGGGCGGCCGTCGCCGAGGCGGAACTCCTGCTCGGCCTCATCCTTGCGGCCGAGCCGGGCTAGCGCCAGCCCGCGGTAGTAGTGCGGCGGCGGGTAGCCCGGATCAGCCTTCTCCGCACGGGTCAGCCACTGCTCCGCGGCTGCGTATTGTTTGGCGTGCAGCGCCAGCTCTCCCATTCCCGTGAGCGCGCCCGCGTGGTTCGGATCGCTGGTCAGAACCCTCTGAAACAGCGCCGCCGCCGCCGCGTCCTGCGCGGCCTTCAGGTCCAGATCGCCGAGTTGGAAGTACGATTCGGTCTGTTTCGGCTGCAGCTTCAATGAGGTTTCGAACTCCGCGCGGGCTTCATCCGGCCGCTGCTCCATGGCATACAGATGGCCGAGACCGAAGTGCGCGGAAGCATCGTCCGGGCGTACCGCAAGGTAAGCCTTCAGATCGGCTTCGGCCTCGGGCATGTGCTGCTCATCGGTGGCCACGCGGGCCAGGGCATAGAAGATTGTCGGGTTCTTCGGGTCCAGCGCCAGGGCTGCGTGCAGCGCCTGTTCCGCCTCGGGCAGCTGCTGCAACTCCGTGGCCTGAACGCCGCGGTCGAGCAGCAGCTGCGGGTCGTCCGGAAGTTTGGAGCAGGCATGCCGCAAAACCTGCAGCGCGACCTCCGGATGACCGCTTTGGCGAGCCGAAAGCGCCAGCTCCGTCGCGGCTGTGCGTTCGCCCTCCCGCGCGGCAGGGTCTGTGGGCAAGGCAGCGAGCGCGGTCTCGAAGCGGTCCATCGCTTCGGGATATTGGTGCTGGGCCAGCAGAAGATTGCCGATATCCCGGTTGGTTTCGAGCGAGTTCGGGCTGGCTGCGAGCGCGCGTCCAAGAAGGGTCGCACCATCCGCACGATGACCCTGATCTAGAAGAACTTCGGCGAGCAGCGTGAGCGCCATCGAGTTTTCCGGCTCACGCACTAGGAGCGGCTGCAAGATCGCTTTAGCCTGTTCGAGGTGTTGCTGGTCTCTCAACGCACTGGCTTCCTGAAGTATCTTCGCGCTGTCTGAACTCGCAACGGCTTGACTGGAGACCTGCGCTGCGCACAGAAAAGGAGCGGTTCCGGCCGCAGCCAGAAAGAGAATCGTGAAACAGCACCAAAGAGCGGGGAGCAGGGCCCAGCGTTCAGGGCCCAGGCTTCGCAAACCGCTTTCTGGACCCTGGCCCTTGCGCTCTGAACCCTGCAATGAGCTACGCGACATCATGGCTGGTTCGGCGAAGGCGATGCATTCAGCCCAGGCGATGAGGCCCGTGCGGCCTTTGCGGTTGCGTCTTTTTGTTGCTCTTGGACAGCAAGCAGCTGCTTGAGGCGCCTGAGCGCGTCCTCGGCGTCGGCTTTGCGATTGAGCTTCGGATAAACGCGGGCAAGCTGAAACCAGGCCCCTTGCTCAACAAACGGTGAGGGATGATTGGCCAGTGAGCGCTCCAGCCATTGCGCCGCCTCCTCATTCTGCCCCAGTTCGGCGAGGCCAAGACCCAGGTAAAAGTCGGTAGGCCCGGGGCTGGCATGCGCTGCTTGCGCCCGCCGCAGCAGAACAACACCGTCCGCGGGCGCTCCTCGTTCTACATCCAGCCTGCCGAGGTTGTAGAGGGCGATGGCGCTGTTTGGATTCAGCTTCAGCTCCTGTTCATAGGCGGCCTTGGCCGCATCCACGCGTCCCATCTTTTGCTGCTGCTCGGCGAGCGACTCCAGCAGGTCCGGGTTGTCCGGCTGCTTGCGGATCGCTAGCTGGTACTCGGCGATGGCCTTGTCCGACTCCCCGGAGCTGGCCAGATTTTCCGCCGAAGCGCGATGCACCAGCGCGCTATCGGGATCGAGCTGATAGAGCTTCGCCAGCGCCGCTTCGGCCACCAGCGCATGGGCCCGGGCCTGGTAGTAGAGCAGCTGCGGATCGTCTGGCTTCAGGGCCACGGCGTGGTCCAGCGGCGGCACGGCCTGCTCCGGATGATCGCTGCCCAGCGCCACGATGCCCAGCCACTGCAGCGCCTGCAGGTTGTCCTGGTTGAGCGCCAGCTCCGCCCGCAGGCTGGCGCTTGCAGCCTCGCTCTGCCCAGCCTGGTACTGCGCAATGCCGAGAAACAGATGAGGGCTCTGCAACTGCGGATTGAGCGCGGCTGCCTTGCCGAGCGACGCGATCGCGCCATCCAGCGCACCTTCGCGCAATTGAACCAGACCCAGCCCAAGAAAGGCATCGGACAGCTCCGGTGCCGCGGCCGTGGCGCGGCGGAACCAAGCCTCCGCTGCCGGCAGATCGCCCCGCTGCATGGCTGCTTCGCCTCGGGCGATGAGGCTTGTGACATCTTGAACGGCCTGCGATGGCTGCGCTGCCAAACCAGAGCAGGGCAAAGCGCTGAGGGCGGTCATCAGTACAGCGAAGCGCAGAACATGGTGTCGATTTCGCATTGCAAGATCCAATTTGTCGAGAGTACAGCAGAGCATGTGCCGTGGATGAGGATCGCACCAAAACTTGTCCTTCTGAGCGCAAACTTTGTCATCCCGCAGCGCAGCCGGGCTCCCCAGCGAGCGTTCTTTGCTCGTTGGGGTGGAAGCGGAGGGATCTGTTTTCGGGCGGCTTAGAGCAAATCCCCATAGCTATAAAGTGTCATCTCGACCGAAGCGGACAAAAGTGTCATCTCGACCGAAGCGGACAGTCTTATCGTCCGCGCAGTGGAGAGACCCCTGTATTCATTTGTGGCTGAACAGAGATTTGTGCCGCCACAAACGGATACAAGGGTTTCTCCACTGCGCCCATTCAACTCGCTTCGCTCGCTCAGGGCTCCGGTCGAAATGACACTGCATAACTACTCGATTCATGATGTGAAGATTACGAAACACAAAGGCCGGGGCATTCGCCCCAGCCCTCGTGTTTCCGTGATTTGGGTTAGAAGGTGATGCGGCCCGTAACCTGCAGCTGCCGTGGGCCGAGGTCCTGCGAGCCGAGGCTCGGGACACCGAAGTCGCCAGCGTTCGGTCCCAGATCTGGAACGTTAAAGTTATGCCGGTTGAAGGCGTCAATCGCTTCCAGCTTCAATTGGAATGCCAATCGTTCGTGGATCTGGAAGTCCTTGATAAGACTGAAGTCCTCCGAAAGCCAAAGCGGCGTGGAAACGTTGGAGGTCACGCGGTCGATCCCCGTGCCTAAATTGAACGGAGCGTAAGAGCAAGTGCCGCCACATCCATTGATAGGACGGAAACCTCTGCTTTCGTCGTTGTAGTCGACAAAAGCAGCCTGCGAGAGCGGCACCGATTGCCCGGTCGGGCACTGCTTACCTAACGGGCAGAAAGCAGGGTTGAACCAACTCTGCCCATTGAACTGCGAAGGTCCAAGCTTCCTGCGTTTATACGCAGCGCTTTCAAACTGTGCAGGACCTTTGCTGAAGCGGATGAGGTTCTCGTACCCGGGGATGCCGGTAGCGCCTCCGAAGGCGATCGGTTGCCCACTCTGATACCGCTGGATGCCACCGATGGTCCAGCCGCCGACGAGCAGGTTCAGCCCCGACCCGCGATTGAGGAACGTCTTACCCTTGCCGAAGGGAAGCTGGTAAAGGTAGTTGATGACGAACGTGTTCGGGATGTTTTGTGTGCTGACCGCCTTTTCCAGCCGATGGTTGAAGACGTTCTGGTCTTGTTGCCCGTTGGCGCCGTTGCCTGCCAGCGCGGAATCCGCGTCGGTCAGAATCTTCTGCCAGGTGTAAGAGGCCTGGAAGGTAAGTCCGAAGCGGGTGCTCTGATTCAGTGAGGCGACCAGCGCGTTATAGGAGGAATGGCCGACGTTCTGCAGGCAGCAGTCCGTGCCAATGAAGTCATATTGCGGGAAGGGCCGCAACGCGTGCTGCAGGGCATTGTTGAAGGTTGGATACGGTGCGTTGACGCCATCGGCTGGGTGGCCCGCTGAGATGAAGTCGTTGCTCAGGTGGTCACCCAAGGAGAGGTCCGACAGTGGAATGTTATTGATGTTTTCGAGCGAGGAGCGAAGGTTCTGGGCCGCCTGCCCAATGTAGCCGATCGTGGCCACCATGTGCTTGGCCACCTCTTGCTGGACTTGAAGACTCCAGTTGTACGTTACCGACGGGCGGCCATCGCGGGGGGCGATGTACGTGCCGATTGGAGTTCCGACCGCGGGATACGTTCCCGTGTCCAGTTGCCCTGGATCGAGATTCGGAGCGGTCGGAAACGGCTTCGGGAAGCCGGCGTCAAGCTGGTATGCGGGCGTGAAGCCATCGGGGCTGTTGACATCGTCGGGTACCGAGTAGCCCACCCCCATGGCGCCGCCGAAGTCGTTGTACTGCAGCGGCCCATAGATCATGGCGAAACCGCCGCGAAGGGCCGTTTTCCCGCCCGAGTTCGGCAGCGCATACGCGAAACCGAGGCGGGGAGCGATGTCCTTGTAGTAGGTATCCGCCCACCGGCTATTACAGTTGCAGGTCTGGCCGAAGATCAAAGCTCCAGGCAGGTTGTTGGCGTGCGGGTCCGGAGCCGTGAGGCTGAAATTCGAGGTGTCGTTGGCCGCCTCGCGACGGGGGGTGTCCACGGAATAGCGCAGGCCAAGATTGAGGGTGAGGTTGGTCGACGCTTTGAAATCGTCCTCGATAAAGCCTCCTACATAATGCGAGAGCCAGCGGGAGGTGTGAATGTACGCGGTCTGGTTGGTGTAATCGGCCTCCCCCAGAAGGAAGCTGGCAACGCCATTTCCGCTGTACTGCTGTGGAGCGTTGCTGGTTCGCGCGAAATCTGTCTCATTGCGCGAGAAGCCCAAGGTGGGAATCGGCTTCACCAGCGTGGCGTAGGCCTGGTTGCGGTAGTCGACGCCGAACTTGAAGCTGTTGCGGCCCTTCACCCAGTTGACGCTGTCGTTCACGCGGATGCCGTTATCCACGTTGTCGCCGTTGCTGCCGTCGCCCAGGCCGCTGAATCTGTCATAGCCTGCATCGAAGTTGATCACCGGGAAAGCCGCGGCGGTCACATTGCTGATGCCCGCTTGCGCGGTGTAGTTCGCTCCACCCAGGGTCTGCGCGAAGTTAAAGCTGTTAGTCCGGTTGTACCCCAGGTTCAGGTGGTTGAGCAGGTTGGGGGTAAAGGTGTAATCCCAGCCGGCGCGCGAGTAATGCGTCACGAAGTTCTGGGGAGTCAAATTGCTGAACGGCAGAGGCAGGTTGTTGACGCCCTGCCTCACATTGTCGCGGGAGCTATAGGAGCCGAATATCTTGCTGTTTGTTCCGATGCTTGCGTCGACGCGGATGGTCATCGTCGTGTTTCGCAGAGGATACGCCTGCTGCACCTCATAGTTGTTGAAGTTCGGAAAAGGTGCGTTGCTGTTTCCTGTTGTATTCGGGTTGGGCAGGCCGGCGATAAGAGTGCTTGCAGCCTTGCTGATCCTGGTCCCCGGGATGATGTTGCCTTGGAACGGGAGCCGGCACGGGACGCCGGTAGGGTTGGTTGCGGTGACATTGCTGTTGGTCGTGGCCGGATCGAAGATCTGATTTTGCAGGACCTGCTGCCCTGTGCATGGATTCAGGAGCGGTTGACCGTTGAGGACGACCCCCGTGCCAAGCACCCCACTGAAATCGCCGCCGCGCTCCGCCGCGGTGGGCAAGGTCGATTGCGCGACTCCGGAGAGCGTCTGCTTGAACTGTTCCCAGGCGAAGAAGAAGAAGGTGTGGTCGTGGCCATTGTAAAGATGGGGAATCGTGACGGGGCCGCCGAGCGTCCCGCCGTAATCATTTTTGTTGTTAGGGCCGCGCTTGTTGGTGCTAACGCAGCTTGCTTGGGCAGCGGCTGTGGGCAAGGTAGGACACTCGGCCAAGAGCCCGTTCTGGAACCAGCCGTTGGCGTCGTAGACCGTGTTGATGTTGATATCGAAGCCGGTGCCATGATATTGGTTCGTGCCGTTCTTCGTGACAAAACTCTCAATGCCCGAGGTGGTGCGCCCGAATTCGGCGGAAGGCGTCGAGGTCGTAAC
The DNA here is from genome assembly GCA_965276885.1 of Granulicella sp. GTDB lineage: Bacteria > Acidobacteriota > Terriglobia > Terriglobales > Acidobacteriaceae > Granulicella. The sequence continues at coordinate 3,062,965 of OZ255702.1, forward strand.
CTTGAACTCCTGCAGGGCCTCGACCGAAGGCGAGGTTTCGTCAAAGGACGAGCCGTTTTCACTGCGCTGGATGGAGGCGCCGTCCAGCAGCGTCTCCGCGCCGTAGTCCTGGCCTCCGGCTATTTTGCCCTCGAACACGCCATTGGCGTTGTTGCCCGGAGTGGGTGCGCCAGAGCCTGGGCCCGTCGTTCCGGGCACCAGATAGACAAAGTTTTCCGCGGACCGGAATGCGCCGACGCCGCCGAGCGCGAGCGGCAACTCAACGATTTGTTCCGCCGTGACCGTGCCGCCGATATCGGAGGATTCCGTCTGCACCTGAACGCCGCTGGCATCCACCGTAACCGTGTCGGAAACATTGCCGACGCCCAAGGTCACATTGAGGGAGGAGGTCGAGTTGATTTGTACCAGGACGCCCGTGTTTTTGCTGGTGGCAAATCCGGGTGCGGTCACAACCACGGTATAGGTGCCGATGGGCAGACTGTCGAGACGATAGGAGCCGGCCGAGGTCGACTTCGCCTGATTCTTGCCACCCGTCGCTTCGTTCGTGGCTAAGACAACAGCGCCGGAGATGACCGCGCCTGAGGAATCGACGACGTTGCCGGCCAGTTCACCGCGGGTGGACTGCGCTTTCAGCATCACCGGGAAAACGAGCAAAAGCAGAAGAAAGACGGCGAGGGGATAGGGGCGTGTCCGATGACTGTTCATCCTGGTTCTCCTAAAAGCTCAGCGAGCAAGCCGTTCACGCATGGCAGCGCCAGAATGAAAGCGGTTACATGCGTCGTGCTTTTTTGGTTTGAAAGTTCGGGATGAACGTTATCTGCTCTGCTCGGGAGGTGTCAAGCGAAATCGGCGCGGTGTCGCGAAAGTCAACGTCTGAGGAACCTGTAAGGCCGGAGTCTTGCCGGACGGAACAGCAGATTCCCTTCGGGAATGACAACAAGAAAGCAAGGACGGAACAGCAGATTCATTCCCGCTCGACTGCGCTCAGGGAGAATGACAAAGGAAAGCAACAGCGCTCCTTCAGGGTTTCTTGGCGTTGACCGAGGTGCTGGAAAGGCGCGCGGCGGTTGCGAACTCGGCTTGCGCCTGATCCTTCTGCCCCAGGCGGCGAAGGCTCTGCCCCAGCAGAAAATGCAGGCCGCCGTTCTTCGGATCGAGCCGCACGGCTTCGCTGAACGCAGCCGCGGCCTCGCCGGCATCGCCTTGCTGCAGGTGAAGATGGCCGAGCTGTTCGAAGATGCGAGGGTCATGCGGGCTGATCGCAGCCGCGCGGTTCAGCAATGGCTGCGCTTCGGCCAGTGTGCCGCGGTGGAGAAGCACGATGGCGAGGTTGAGATAGGGCTGCTCGTCACCGGCGATGACGGGATCGCTCTCCCAGGCGATTGCCTGGCGGTACGCCGCCATCGCCGCCTCGGTGTTGTTCGTGCCCTCTTCGGCGAGCCCCAGATTGTTCTCCGCCTTCACGTTGTGCGGACGCAACGAGAGCACATGCTCGAAGCAGGTCTTCGCATCGGCGAATCGCTGCTCGGTATAGCGAATCCGCCCCAGGCTGTACCACGCCTCCGGATCGTTCGGGTTCAGGCGCACGGCGCGGAGCGTCCAGTGATCGGCATCGGCGTCGTCGCCGAGCAGTACATAGGCTTGGCCGACTTCGGTAAGCTCCTGTGCAGTCGGGGGACGGATCGCCGAGGCAAGGGTGTACTCTTCGAGGGCCGCTGCGGCCTGGTTTTCCCGGAGAAGGCAATACGCCAGGGCAGCGTGCGTCTCGGCGGAGTGCGGGTCCAGGGCCAACTGCCGGCGAAACATCTGCTCTGCTTCTTGAAAATGGCCGGCCCGCAAGAGCGCGCGCCCCTGCGAGATCGAAGACACGGCGGCTTCGCCCATCGTAGTCGCCGGTCCGGCCTGCGGCGCGGGTTGCTGCGCCAAACCAGGCAGGAAGGCACAGAGCAGAGTAGAGCTAAGCGCAAACGCCTTCACCGCGCCGCTACTGGAGCCGCTGGCTGCGGGCGGCTCGTTCACCGTGTGGCGTTCCCGCTCTTCGGCTCTGGGGACTTCGGCTCAGTGGACTTAGGCTCGTCTACGGTTACGATGCGGTCTCCGGCGACGTGCTGCAGGGTTTGGCGGATGCCGCTTGGCCACTTGATCTCGATCGATTCCGCCTCTCGATCCGTTCCCAGCCCGAAGTGCGCGCGCTTGTCGTTCGAGGACAGATAGCTGCCCGCCGTGGACACTGTCCAGAACTGCGCACCACCATGCGCTGCAACCACCTTGATCTCGGCGCCGATCGCGTCACGATTGCTCTTGTGCCCAACCAGCAGCAGCGTGAGCCAGTGATTCGCGGTCGCCGTCTCGTTATGCAGAAGATGCGCGGGGCCGCCATTGGTGGTGACTACGGCATCCAGGCGGCCATCGTTGTCGAGGTCGCCGACTGCCATGCCGCGGCTGACCCAACGCTCCTTGAAGACGGCTCCGGAGCTGGCGGATATATCGACAAACTTGCCGCTGCCCATGTTGCGCGCCAGCAGCATGGGTTCCTTGTAGTGCAGCTGCGGATAGTTCAACTCAACGGTGTCCAGATCGTGCCCCTGTGCGATCAGCAGGTCCTTTTTCCCGTCGTTGTCGTAGTCAAGAAAGCGAATGCCCCAACCGGAGTGGAGCAGCGTCATGGGGGCAAGCCCCGAGACGTAGGTGTCATACGTGAACGAGCCGTCGCCGTTGTTGCGGTAGAGCGCGTATTTCTGGTTCGCGAGATTGGTGATCACCAGATCGGGCAGGCCATCGTTGTTGTAATCCTGAAAGTCGATGCCCATGCCGGCATAGGTGCGGCCATCGCCGTCGACGGCGATCTCGGCCATCAGGCCCGTTTCTTCGAAGGTGCCATCGCCTTTGTTGTGATACAGAAACTCCGGCATGGAATCGTTCGCGACCGCAAGGTCTATCTTGCCGTCGCGGTCGAAGTCCGCAATCGCAATGCCAAGGCCCTTGCCGGGCGTGGCCAGGCCAAACTTTGCGGCCTCTTCCGTAAAGGTGCCATCGCCGTTGTTGCGATACACCAGTGGCGCGATGGGCTTGAATATGTCGGGATGGCAGTAGGCGCGATACCCCTCCCGGTGCTCGCCGCACCAGACGTCCTCGAAGTCCCAATCCACATAGCGCAGAACAACAAGGTCCAACAGACCATCGTTGTCCAGGTCAACCCACGCGGCGCTGGTGGACCAGTTATGGCCGGGTGTGGAGTCTCCGCCGGTGCCGGAGCGGACGGTGACATCGGTGAAGGTGCCATTGCCGTTGTTATGGTAGAGGCGATTGCCGCCGTAGGCCGTTACATACAGATCTTCAAAGCCATCATTATCGAAGTCGCCTACGGCTACGCCCATGCCGTAGCCCACACCCTGAAGACCGGCCTTCTCGGTGACATCCTCGAAGGTGCCGTCCTGGCGCTGATGGTAGAGACGATTCCAGTCCCGGGGAGAAGCCTTGGCCGGCACAGTGCCTTTGGGCGTGGGATCGCTCAAAGGCGCGCCGTTGACGAAGAACAGATCGAGCCGGCCGTCGTTATCGAAGTCGAACGCCGCAACGCCCGAGCCCATTGTTTCGATCAGGTATTTGTGGCTGGTATGCGAGGCGATCCCGGTGAAGCTCACGCCGCTTGCGGCCGTGATGTCGGTGAATTTGCCGGGAACCGCAGCCGCTGATGAGTTAGGCGGTGTCGCTTGAGCGGCGAGTGGCGCTGCCGGCAGCCCGGGCAAACATGCAAGCAGCAGAAAGGCAAATTCCGCGGGCCTTAACTGCAGCGGAGCCATAGCCGGGCACACGCCCCAGCCATCCCGCTTCCGCTTCCATCCATTCCAACCGAACATGGCTTTCCGATGATCCTACTGCATGCCTTCCATCACGGTCGAACCGGCCTGTGAGCTGCCGCATCAGATCCACCTCGCGCTGACGATACGGCGTGTCGTTCATCATGCGGCCTTTCCATCAGAGGCCGATTGCTTACTTGCCGCCCGTAACCGATGCCCCGGAGAGCTTTGCGTGGCCCGCATCTGTTGCGGAATCGCCGATCTGGTTGGCGGGCGCATCCAGATCGTGCGTGTGCCAGGCCACGCTTTCGTTGGCCAGCTCCGCGTGATTGCGGAGGTACTCGAGCGCATAGGCGCTGGCGGTAGGATCGTCCTTCTCATCGGCGAAGGTTGCCGACTCCAGCTTTGCCTTGTCGCGCATCCCGAGCCGCCGGTAAAGGATGGAAAGGTTATAGTGCGCGGCGAGGTCGTCTGGGTCGATCGCCTGCAAGGCGAGGTACTGCTCCAGAGCCTCTGGATACTTGTGCTGTTGATAGAACGTGAATCCCAGTTCGCGTCGCGCATCGCGAGACTGCGGGAAGCTGTGCAGAACGACGTTCAGATCGGCGATGGCCAGATCCAGATTGCCTTCATTGCGCTCCACCAGCGCCCGATAATAAAGCGCTCTTGCGTTGGTTGGATCCAGGCGGAGTGCCTCGGCCAGGTTAGGCCGCGCTTCGCTATAGCGCTCCCATTGAATCTCCACAATCGCGAGATTGGTATAGGCGTCGGGATAATCGGGCCGCAGCGTTGCAACATGGTGAAATGCATCGGCCGCCGCGGCGTATTGTTGTGCGTCGAGCAGCGCAATTCCATAGTTGTTCCAGCGCATCCACTCTTTATTCTCGTTGGGAACCGGCGGTGTGGGCTTGTTCTCCCCGGCAGCGATCATGCGGCTGGTGCTCACCATATCCACAATCGGCTGGTCGTAGTGCTTGCCCATGCCGAAGTCCACGAAATGCTGATCGAAGCGCCTGTATTTCACCGTGGCCGTAAGGGTGACGGCTTCCGTGCTCGCCGCCGGCATGCGGAAGGTGTAGCGCACTACCTGCGAGCGTCCGGACTGGATCGAATTGTTGTAGGCGACGACGCGGTTGTCCCACACCTGGTGCAGATCGTTGATCCCGCCCTTCACGTTGATCAGCCGATTCGTAAAGCTGTGCGCCCGCTGATCGAGCTCGCCGCCGGGCTTCAGGAAGCCACTCTCCGCAAGCATCTTTCCATGCCCGTCCTTCACGGTGAAGTCAACCCAGGACTCGTACATATCCCGCTGCTCGGGAACGTGGCTGTGCGCCATGCCCTTGTTCTGGATGACGATGTCCGCTGTAAGCCGCTCGCCGGGAGCAATCTTGAAAGCAACCAGACCCAGCGGGGCGACGACGCTCGAAGGCTCCGGCGCGTCCGTAGGCGTGTTTGTGGGCCCTGCACGCTCCAGCGCGAATACATCCACGTTGAACGCCTGATTCTGCAGAAACTGCACCACGCGCTGCGTTTGCTGGTTGTAGCCGTAGTACGCCGGAATCAGGGTGTTGGCGCCGAGCCAGCGATGCGAGGCGAGCTTGCCGTTTTTGGCGCCGTAATCGGTGCCGGTGAGCTGTTCACGCGCCATGTGACAGGTCTGGCAGGTGGAGACCGAATCCTTCACGTAGAAGGGCAACGGCGACTGTTTGGCGAAGCTGGATGCCTGCCATTCGTCATAGACCGAAAAGGCGCGCAGCCATTTGTAGTCGTTCAGCATGCGCGGCAGCGCTGCCTTATGGCACGAGGCGCAGAACTCGGAAGACCGGTAGAAATCCTTCATCACCGCCTTGCTGTGGCGGTCGAGATGCGCGAGGATCTCGGCATCGCTTACCCGGCGTGTAATCGGTTTGCCATTCTCGTCCACCAGCACCGCCGGCAGGCCCATTACATAGCTGCCCGTGCCCTGCGTGGTCACCTTCTGAATGGAATGGCAGACGCTGCAGGTGATGCCGTCGGCGTCGTAGGGGGCCGACGTGGGCGCACCGGGCGTCAGCCGGCCAGAGAGCAGCGCAATCGGGTCATGGCAGCCCTCGCAGTGCCGCATGTATTCGACACCCTTTTCAGTCTTCAGCAGGTTGACGTTGTTCTGGTACCAGGGCGGCCGGTTGGCGTTGCTGTGCGCCGACTCCCGCCACTGCTCATGCGCTGCCTGATGGCAGTGGCCACAATAGTCCGCGGAAGGGAAGCTGGTCGCCTGGATGAACTCTCCGGTGTCGGTGGCCGCATTGGAGGGCAGAAACGGTGACCCAGGCCCGAACCGGTAGGAGTACGTGGAAGCCGTCTTGGCCTGATACGCGGCGCGGGCCGCCTGCGCGGCCTCGTCCTCGCTGCCCGCATGCACCCCCTTTCCGATGCCCGCGGCTGCCATCAGGCATAGGCCTGCGATGGCGATCCAGAACAGGTATCGGGGCAGAGCGGACTGGCGAATTGATCCCATTCTTTGAAAGGAAGTGTAAGCCCGGTGGACGGGTAAAGTGAATAGCCGGATGAGACTGACTGGCTTGTCTCTAAAATTCGCAACAAAGAGTTGTCATCCTGAGCGCAGGCGGGCCCCCAGCGAGCGTTGTTTGCTCGTTGGGGTGCAAGCGAAGGACCTGCTTTTGTCGTGGAGCTAGCAGGAGAGCTCACCCTTGATGCCATATCAACATCTTTGGATTCACCACACCAGCCTAATTCACTGGCACATCGATCACCTCAATGGTCAGTGCCGGAACATCGTGCGTCCAATGCGCGCCGCCGATCTGCACGTTTCCGTTCACGGGATGAATCAGATCCGGGCTGGTGATGGAGTTGGTGGCCTCGAAGGTGCTCCCGTGCAGGGAGCTCATCGAGGCCGTTCGTGCGCCGGAGACGCCATCCAGATCGATTGTCAGCGGCTGGTCCCTGGTGGAGGCGTTCACCAGCTTCAGGTGCAGGGTGTGGTCCCTGGAACCAACCGTGGCTGAGTAGAAAAAGCGCTCGCCTGCGCCCGTCATCGTGGTGCGGGCCGTGCCGTCGCCGAGGTGTCCCGCGAACAGGCCCTGGGCGTAGCAACTGGGGGAGGCATACGATGTGCCGGCGTCATAGCCGATCAGGTTCGTGTACCACTGGCTGGCCCCGGGGTTCACGTTGACGAGCAGCGGGGCGTAGCTGGCCATGACGATCAGGTCGCTGTTGCGCTCCATGGAGGTCATCCATGCCGCATCCGCCAGCGCCGCGCCAAAGTCCGGCGTGGGCGTGCCGGCGATCGTTGCCCACTCCCCGACGAAGATCTTCGGCCCAGTGCGTGGCGCGTTATCGTAGTGGTGCGTGAAGTCCAGCATCTGTGCCGCAGGCTTGTAATAGTGATCGTCGATGACGTCCGGCTGCGCGTCCGGCACGGTCTCCTTGACCGGCGTCGTGGCGATCAGCTTGTACCGCGGATAGGCCTTGCGCAGCGCCTGGGCGAACTGCGCGAAGCGCGCGTCGTAGCTGCCCGAGCGGTCGAAGAAGTCTTCATTGCCGATCTCGATGTAGTGCAGCGGAAAGGGCGCCGGATGACCGTCCTTGGCACGCTCGGCTCCCCATTTCGTGTGCACGTCGCCGGTGACGTACTCGACTTCGTCCAGCGCCGATTGCACATAGGGCTGCAGGTCCGAGCCGGGATTCACGTGATTTCCGTGCAGCGCGTATCCCGCATAAACCGCCAGCAGCGGCTCCATCTTCAGGTCCTGGCACCACTCCAGGAACTCCAGCAGGCCCATGCCGTCGGTGGACCAGTAGGTCCACGGCGCCTGGTGTCCGGGACGATCGACCAGAGGACCGATCGTCTGCTTCCAGTTGTACCAGTCGCGCAGGGTGTCGCCCTCCAGATAATTGCCGCCCGGCAGCCGAAGAAACTGCGGGTGAAGCGCGGCCATACGCTCCATCAGGTCCGGACGGTTGCCGTTGGGCCGGTCGTGGAAGGTCGGCGGAAAGAGAGAAACCTCTTGCAGCCAGACGGTTCCGGGATGCGCCACGAGCAGCTGCAGGTGGTTCTTCGACGAGGGCGTCAGGCTGCCCGTGGAGAGCGTGTACTCATAGCGCGACCAGTCGCCGTCGCGCAGCGGAACATGTGCTTCGGCTAATATCTTGCCCGTATCGTCACTGATGAGCCGCGCGGTGACCGGACCGATCGCCGCGTCACTCACTTTGGCGTAAAAAGAGCCCCGATACTGCGTTCCGGGCCGCACAGCCATTCCCCAATAGCCCGCATTGCTGAGACCGGCCTCATTGCCCGGGGACGCCTCATTCACGGTCAACTTCACGCTGGTGGGAAGCGCCTTGCTCGGCCCGATATGCATGTCCATCGCCATGGCGGCATGCGCCTCTCCCTGGCGCACCAGATCCCAGTGGTCAATGCCCTGCCAACTCCCGCGAAAGGTGCGATTCTGCACCATCTCCGCATATAAACCGCCGTCGAATGCGTGATTGATCTCCTCGGTCATCATCCCGTACAGGTGGGGGCTGACCGGGGTGACGATCTCATGAGGCGCGATGGTGAGGTGAGCCGGAGGCGCCTGGGCGGCCGCCTGGGCGAAAGAGCTTTGAAAGGCCAGAGCGCCCACTACGATGGCCAGCCCTCCAACCCGCAGCCCAACCCGCAGCAGGGAAGAGCGACGGAGCGCGCAAGGCAACGGGTGGGCCTTCGACTGAGCTGGTGTGCGGGAATGCATGCGGGAATGCATCAGAGGGGTTTCTCCTATACCGAAGCTGAATTTAGGCCCGGCAGGCCGGGAGGAGCGCGGGTCTGCAAGCGCTTACATCTTACACATCACCTGCGGCCGTGAACTCCGGTAACCAGCGAAATTCTACAGCAAGGGAGCTATCCCTGACCCGCCATGATCGTCACCGCGTGTTCTAGCTGGTTGTTGTCGATTGCCGCGTGCATGACACGCTGATTTTTGCTGATTTTTTTGCTGAAGATGCGGTAGGGAAGAAGCGTGCCCTTTCCATCGCATCTTGATCAGCCTGTCCGAACGGTCGTACCGTTCGACGTACCGGCCGGCGAGACTTTTTCATAGCTCTGTATGTTTGAGGATGATCTGCTTGCGGCCGTAGCACAGCGTGAACTGGCACTGATACTGATGTAACGTCGCTCGCGATGACACAGGATGTCGTTCACTGGAGAGGGTGAGATGCTTATCATCAGACCGTCATTTCACCGCGGTATGCTCCACGCTCGCTGACGGCCAGCACTGCGCTTACCGCAGGCTGCCGTACGCCTACCAGCCTGCACCTCGCTCGGTACTGCGATCCGCTTTACATTCAGTTCGCTCATTCTGATCCACCCTTAAGAACCTGACACTTCCAAGAGGCGGGAACGCGACAATTTTAAATAACGCCTACACAAGAAAGAAACAGAATATCTGTTATCGGACATAGACCCCAGTGCGGGTCCATGGGCTGAGTTCACGAGAGGACCATTTTCGCGAGTGGGGTGACTTTTTAAGAGCCGCCGCCAAGATGACCCAGTGCGATCCCCACGGCATAGGTGACGCCCCCCTCCAGGGCTCCGACCCAGGTCATCTCGAGGCCGCTCGACCACCACGACCGAATCGTGATCAGCGATTTGGAAGCGCCCACGGCAAAATGTGCGATCAGCGAGACGACCGCGGCGATTAACACGGCGCGCAGCCCGGAGACAAAGAAGAACGGGATGATCGGAATGAAGGCGCCAACCGCAGTCGAGAGCGCGCCGGAGATGGCCGAGGTCCAGGGGTTGCTGAGGCCCTCCTCGGTGGTGTTCAGGCGCTCCCGGGCAAGCGCCTCGGCCAGCCGCTTGCCGTCAGCGGCCAAGTGCTCGACGACCCGGTCGGCATCCTCCTCCGGCAGCCCGCGCACCTGGTAGGTCAGCGACAGCAGCTCCCGGGCCTCGACTGGGTTCAGCCGCACCGCCTCCGCCTCGCGTGCGAACTCCGCCTGGTAGATCTCGCGTTCGCTTTTGGCGGCCAGATACGCGCCGGAGCCCATTGAAAGCGCGCTGGCGACCATGCCGGCCATGCCGGCGATCAACACGAAGTGGCTGTTGCCGAGGGTCGCCCCTGAGACGCCCGAGACAATGCCGAAGATCGAACCCAGCCCGTCGTTGACGCCGTAGATCGCGTCCCCGATCCAGCTGCCGGCCTGCACGCGGCCCACCTCGCGCGCGGCCAGCAGTGCTTCAAGCGCCTTTTGGGCCTCCTCCATGCCTCGCGGGGCTGCGGAAGCGCCGCTGCGGGCGAGCTGCTGCAACGTCCGATAATGATCCTGCTCATCCTTCAGCACCTCGGCGAGGATCGCCAGGCTATCCCCATCGCCGAGATCCTGGAGCTGCTGGCCGTAGCGGGCGATGTCGCGGCTTTCATCCAGCTCGAGCGAGCGCAGCGAGGCTGGGCTCCCATCCGGTGCCTCGTCTTCTCCAAACGGCTCAAAGCGCGGGACCTCGGACCCGAGGGCGTGCAGACGATCTGCCCAAAGATCGGCGTGATGCTTTTCCGCGGTGGCCAGACCGCGCAGCGAGCGCCGCCTCCCGTGGTCGGGCTCCTTTTCGGCGAGCCGGCTATAGAGATAGAAGCCCCTCATCTCGGCGTTCCAGTTGGCCTGCAGCGTCTCGACTAGCCTTGTTTGCGTTGCATCCGTGGGCATGATCGGCTTGGATGGCAAGTCGAAGCAATTTGATGTGACTCAATCCACGCAAAAATGCGAGGGGTTGGGCACATCCCAATGACCCTTTCTGTCAACCGGACGCAATGCCCTCGCGACCTCCCGAAGAGGACGCATCCAAGCCTTTGGCGGCGGCCGGCTCCGATGCAGCCGCGGAGGAGAAAAACAGCATGGCAAGCAAAGCAGAGCTTCTGGACTTTCTCGATAAACACATCTTCCATCGCATCCTGAACGCCAGCGAGCATGACCTCGGCACCAAGCAACGCGAGGAGCTGCAGGATATCAAGAAGCGCACGGAGGCCGAAAAGGCCCGCTTTCACGGCTACGACTCCGCCGAGCGCGTCGTGGCCATGTACAAGGACGACCTGCACTCGGAGAAGGCCAAGCCCATTAACGCTCGCCTGCAGGATCTGGGGCTGCCGCGCCTGGTCGATGTGAAGGAGGGTTTTCTCAAGCTCGCCGGGGAATAAGCGAATTACGCGTTTCTGTGCAGCCGGCGCGAACAGCAGATTTCCTCCCGTTCGACTGCGCTCAGGTGCATCTGGGAGGAGGAGGAGGGAGGGTGGGGCTTTCAGCCCCACGAAAAGTAGAGCCAAACTGATGGGCTTTACAGGCTGCGGAAAAACTCTTCAGGAATCCAAAATTCGTAAAATTTGGAGGTCTGGCGACATGGCAAAGTATCACCAAATTCGCATCGGTTGTTTGTAGGGCATCCTCGCACGATGAGATTTTCGGGTCGTTCCTACAAAAGAGTTTTTCCGCAGCCTGTTTAGCCCTGGGTTCTCTCCGATGTCAGCGCAAAACCCGGGGCTGAAGCCACGTTCTTCTCCGCACTCAAAAGTCCGGGCTGAAGCCCGGACCTCCCTCCGAAAAGCAGAAAACAATCCCTCAGACACTACCTGAAGCCTTGGTGGTTCGGCATTTGGTATGTGGGCTGGAGCCTGCCCCTACAACACAGCGAATACATCGGAGCAGCCCTAAAGCGACTCCCCGCCGGCCTCAATTGCCATCATGCACTCGTGCGCGATCTGCAGGCCTTCTTCCACGGGCATGGCCCAAGCCTGCAGGCGCGATTCGGGCTTGGTGATGCAGACCTGCTCGGCGGTGGCGCGGTCGTTTACAGTCTCATCCAGGTCGAGGCCCCAACCGTGCAGACCATCGCACACCGCCGCGCGCAGCCAAGGCGAGTCCTCGCCGATGCCGCCGCCGAAGAGCACCACTTCGGCATCGCCCAAACCCGCTAGATACGCCCCGACCGCCAGCCGCACGCGATAGCTGAACATGGCCAAGGCCAGCTTCGCCGCTGCATCCTCCCGCTTTTCAAGCACGCGCGTATCCAGTGAGCCGCCCGCGATGCCGAGCAGGCCGGAGTGCTTGTTCAAAAGTGTCATGATGTCTTCAACGCTCTTCCCTTCCTTCTCCATCAGGTAGGGAATGATGGCGGGATCGATTGAGCCGCTGCGCGAACCCATCATCAGGCCTTCAAGCGGCGTGAGGCCCATCGTCGTATCGACAGATCGGCCATGAGCGATGGCGCAGGCGGATGACCCGCTCTCCAGGTGCAGCGTCACCGCGGTGATCGCCTCCGGCGGCTTGCCGGCAGCTTGGGCATACTGCTCCAGCATGTAGCGGTGCGACAGACCATGGAAGCCGTACTTGCGCACACCGTAACGGTCGGCGGTCTCGCGATCGATGGGGTAGCGCCACGCTGTCTCGGGAAGGGTGCGGTGAAAGGCGGTGTCGAAGGCCACCATCATGCGCGGTGAGTTCATGCGCAGGGCATGGGTTTTCCCTTCCATCGCCTGGTCGAGCACAGCGAGCACCTCCAGCGAACTCTTGTTGTGCAGCGGCGCGAGTTCTTCCAGAGCTTCAATGTCCCTGCGAACCTGATCCGTAACCTGGGTCGCACCTGCATAGATCGACCCGCCATGAACGACGCGCACGGCGGAAAATGCGAGCGAATCTATCGCGGATTTCAGTTCATCCTGGCCCCGTAACCAGCCCAGTGCCGTCGAAACCGCAGCCGCCATGTCCGGTGCGGCGCAGTTTTGGGAGCCGACGACCTGCCGTCCTTTGTAGATGAGCAGCTCCGTGTCTTTGCCGATCCCGTCCAGAACGGCGCTGGCGAGCATATGGGCGTCGGAGGCGATCTTCTGCCCAGGCAGGAGCTCGATCAGCTCGAACTTCAGTGAGTTGCTGCCGGGATTGAAGACGAGGGCCGTCGGCATGGGCGTTTGGATGCAGAAGCTCGACCGCCGGCTCTTGCGTAGCTGCGATCTTGAGCCTGTGAATGCGGCGTTCGTCACACCGGAGCGGAACGCAGATGAAGAGAGGCTTAAGGCATCAGCGAGGCTGCTACGGGTTCGTTGTACCCTTTAGGCAGAGACGTTCCATGGGCGTCCCCCCAAGGCGGCATCAAACTTTTCTGGTTATTGAGCCGTCTTTTGACTATTAGGCCTGAACAGGCTGTAGAAGCTGCATGCGTCAGTGTGCCCTGACGCGGTGTTTTCGATCGACAAGGGCGTGAGATGACTGAAGAGCAAAAAGGGGCTCGGGCCGCGGATGGACCTGAGCTCGGGGTGGCCTTTGCGGCGCATAACTCCCCGTCCTTTGGCGGAGACCTGGGAGCCGAGTTTGAGGCGAAGAACTCGATTGATCCCGAGCACTATGATGTAGTGCATCACCGGATCGACCGCGCGGCGCAGCAGGCCAAGCGCCGCCACAAATGGTATTGGCTGGCGGCAGCGGTGCTGCTCGTCATCACCTTTCTATTGATCCACCGTTTCACCGCCACCAGCGACAATACCAAAGCCTCCGGCGCCAAAGGCGCCTCCGGGGCGACCGGCAGTTCGGCGGCTGGAGGCGGACGCGGGCAGAGCGGCCCGGCGGCGATCACCGTGGGCGAGTCGAAGACGGGCAACATGAATGTCTACGATGACGCGCTCGGCACGGTGACCCCCGTGTATACCGTCACCGTCTACAGCCAGGTCACCGGCCGGGTGATGGCCGTCCACTATCGCGAGGGGCAGATCGTCCACAAGGGCGATCCTCTGGTCGAAATCGATCCCCGCCCCTACGAGGCCACGCTGACGCAGGCGCAGGGAACCCTGAAGCGCGATCAAGGCGTGCTCGCCGAGGCCCAAATCGATCTCGCCCGCTACCAGCAGGCCTTTGCGCGTAACGCGATTGCCCGCCAGCAGGTGGAGGATCAGCAGCAGACCGTGGTGCAGGACCAGGGCACAGTGACGTCCGATCAAGGCGTCGTGGACTATGACAAGGTCCAGCTCGCCTACTGTCACATCGTTGCCCCCATTACCGGCCGCGTCGGATTGCGGCTGGTGGATCCCGGCAACACCATCTTTTCCGGCAGCGGGTCGACGCTGGTCGTGATCACGCAGCTGCAGCCCATTACCGTGGTCTTCAACGTATCCGAGGACTCGATTCCCCAGGTTCAGGCGCAGCTGCATACCCGGAAGAGTCTCTCCGTCGCCGCGTTTGACCGCTCCAACGACAAGCAGATCGACTCCGGCAAGCTGACCTCGGTCGATAACCAGATCGATACCGCAACCGGCACGGTGAAGTTCCGCGCCACGTTCAACAATAAGGCGAACGTTCTCTTTCCCAACCAGTTCGTGAATGCGCGGCTGCTGGTGAAGACCTTGCAGAATGTGGTTCTGGTGCCCTCTGCCGCGGTGCAGCACAATGGGACGGCGGCGTTCGTTTATGTGGTGAAGCCGAATCACACCGTGGGGGTGCAGCCGATCACCACGTTGACCAGTGATGAGCAGCAGACCGCTGTGCAGGGTGTCGCGGCCAACACGCCGCTCGCGACCAGCGGCTTCGACCGGCTGGAAGAGGGTGCCGAAGTCATGACGCACCAGCGGACGGGCCCGGGCACGGCCACACCGGGCCACGGCAGCAACTCCGGCGGCAACTCAGCGGGTGGAAGCACCGCGCCATGAATCCTTCACGGCCATTTATTCTCCGTCCGGTGGCGACGGCTTTGCTGATGGTGGCGATCTTCCTCGCGGGAGGCATCTCCTACTTTCAGCTGCCCGTTTCTGCCTTGCCGGAGGTCGATTACCCGACCATCCAGGTGCTCACGTTCTACCCCGGCGCCAGTCCCGATGTGGTCGCGTCCGGGGTCACCGCGCCGCTGGAGCGGCAGTTCGGCGAGGTCGCCGGGCTGAGCCAGATGACCTCGACCAGCGCGGGCGGGGTGTCCGTAATCGTGATGCAGTTCCAGCTCAGCCTGAACATCGATGTGGCCGAGCAGGAGGTGCAGGCGGCCATCAACGCGGCCCAAAGCTATCTGCCGGCCAACCTTCCCACGCCGCCGGTCTACAGCAAATCCAATCCCGCCGATGCCCCCGTGCTGACGCTGGCGCTGACCTCGAATGAGATGGCTCTCTCGAGCGTCGAGGATCTGGCCGATACCCGGCTCGCGCCCAAAATCTCGCAGATCTCCGGCGTCGGTCTGGTCTCGATCTCGGGCGGCCAAAAGCCGGCGGTGCGCATTCAGGCCAACCCCACCTCGCTGGCCTCCTTCGGCATCAACATGGAGGATCTGCGCAATGCGCTGACCGGCAACAGCATCAACTCCGCCAAGGGCAACTTCGATGGCCCGTCGCAGGACTTCACCATCAATGCCAACGATCAGCTATTGACCAGCAACGACTACAGACGCGTCGTTGTGGCGTACCGCAACGGCGCGCCGGTCATGCTGACCGATGTGGCACGGGTGTTCGATGGCGTCGAGAACACCGATCTCGCGGCCTGGGTCAACACCACGCCGTCGGTGATCCTCAACATCCAGCGCCAGCCCGGCGCGAACACCATTCAGGTCGTCAACAGCATTGAAGCTCTGCTGCCGCAGCTCGAGACCTCGCTTCCCCGCGCCGTGCATGTGCAGGTGGTCAGCGACCGAACCACCGCCATTCGCTCGTCCGTGAAGGACGTGGAATTCGAGCTCATGCTGTCGATCGCGCTGGTCGTTCTGGTCATTTTCCTGTTCCTGCGCAGTCTGGCGGCCACCATCATTCCCTCGGTTGCCGTTCCGCTTTCACTGGTAGGTACGCTGGGCGTGATGTACCTCGCGGGATTCAGCCTGAACAATCTCACCATGATGGCGCTCACCATCTCCACGGGCTTTGTCGTCGATGATGCCATCGTGATGATCGAGAACATCTCGCGCTATATCGAAGAGGGCGACCCACCGATGGAAGCGGCGCTGAAAGGCGCTGAGCAGATCGGCTTCACCATTCTTTCGTTGACGGTCTCGCTGATTGCCGTGCTGATTCCGCTGCTCTTCATGGGCGATGTCGCCGGGCGGCTCTTCCGCCAGTTTGCCGTCACCCTGGCGGTCACCATCGTGCTCTCGGCGTTCGTCTCTTTAACCCTGACGCCCATGATGTCGGCGCGGCTGCTCCACTACACGCCGCCGGAAGAGCAGGGCTGGTTTTATAACGTTTCCGAGCGCTTCTTCGAGCGCACCATCGCGGCCTACGGACGCACGCTGCGCTTCGTTCTGCGCTTCCAGACGCTCACCCTGCTGGTCGCGCTCGCGACTCTGGTGCTTACGGCGTACCTCTACATGACGGTGCCCAAGGGCTTCTTCCCAACCCAGGATACGGGGGAGATCCAGGGCATCACGCAGGCCTCGGCCGACACATCCTTCGCGTCCATGTCGGCCAAGCAGCAGGCAATCGCCAAGGCGCTGCTCGCGGATCCGGCTGTGCTCAACGTCGCCTCGTTCATCGGTCCGGACGGCACCAACACAACGCTGAACAGCGGGCGCATTCAGATCGATCTGAAGCCCGTCGCGGACCGCAAGATGACCGCAACCCAGGTCATCGACCGGCTCGGTCCGGAGCTCGCCAAGGTCGCCGGCATCAAGCTCTACATGCAGCCCGTGCAGGACCTCACGGTGGACGATCGCGTGAGCCGCACCGAGTACCAGTACACGCTGGAAGACCCGAACAAGGATGAGCTCATCGCGGTGACCAGCGATTTTGTCCGCCGACTGCAGAAGTTGCCGGAGCTCGCCGACGTTGTCACCGATCAGCAGCTCGGCGGCGTCGCCGAACGCCTCGTCATCGATCGCGCCACGGCCTCACGCTTCGGGATCACGCCCTCCACGATCGACAACACGCTGTATGACTCCTTCGGCCAGCGGCAGATCAACACGCTGTACACCCAGCTGAACCAGTACCACGTCATCCTCGAGACGCAGCCGCAGTTTCAGAACGATCCCAACAAGCTGAACGATCTTTATGTGCAGTCATCGGCCACCAGTGCGAGCTCCTCTTCGGCCGGCGCCTCCGCCACCGCGGGATCGTCCTCCGGCGCCGGAGCCGGCACTGCCGCATCGCCCGGCAATGCGCTGTTGACACCCTCCGCCACGGCCGGCGTCTCCTCCCCAGCCTCGTCGACGTCTGCTTTATCGACGGGCAATGTGAGCACGACCGCATCGAATGCGTCGGTGGGCTCCACCTCGGCGCTGTCTTCCGCGTCGAATACGAGCGCTACCCCGTCCGTGCTTTCGAGCACGAGCTCTTCCGGCAGCATCTCCTCCAGCGCCAACACGTCGGCCAGCGGCACAACGCGAGCTTCCACCACGACCACCGCAGCCGAGGGCAGCGCGGCGGGCGGCGGGGGCAACACGGGAGCGGGCAGCAGCAGCGGAGGCGGTACCGGCATCGCGAATCCAGTGCCCCTGAGCGCGTTCACTCACCTGCAGACAGAAAGCGAGCCGCTGTCGGTCAATCACCAGGGCCAGTTCCCTTCGGTCACCATCTCGTTCAACCTGGCCCGTGGCTACTCCCTCGGGCAGGCTCTGGACTCCATCAACAAGACCATCGAAAAAGCGAACCTGCCCCCCAGCGTCGTCGCCAACTACCAGGGAACCGCGGCTGCCTTCCAGGGATCACAGTCGAACGAAGGCCTGCTGATTCTGGCCGCCCTGATCACGGTATATATCGTGCTCGGGGTTCTGTATGAGAGCTATATCCATCCGGTAACCATTCTTTCCACGCTGCCCTCCGCCGGCGTGGGCGCCCTGCTGGCGCTGGAGCTCTTTCATCTCGATCTCGACATTGTGGCGATCATCGGCATCATTCTGCTCATCGGCATCGTGAAGAAAAACGGCATCATGATCGTCGATTTCGCGTTGGATGCGGAGCGTCACCAGGGATTGAACGCGACCGAATCGATCTACCAGGCCTCGCTGCTGCGCTTCCGGCCCATCATGATGACGACCCTGGCCGCGCTGTTCAGCGGCATTCCGCTGGCCTTCGGCACCGGTATCGGATCGGAGCTGCGAAAACCGCTGGGCGTGACCATCGTCGGCGGCCTGCTGTTCAGCCAGGTCCTTACCCTTTACACCACGCCGGTCATTTACATCTTCTTCGACAACCTCGGGGAGCGGTTTGCCGGGCGCAAGCCCAACAAGAGCACGATCGAGCATCCCGATCAACAGGCGGCGGCGCACGCATGAACCCGTCCCGCATCTTCATCGAACGGCCGGTAGCCACGACGCTGCTGACCATCGCCATCGCGATCGCCGGCGCTATCGCCTTCGTGGTGCTGCCGGTTTCGCCGCTGCCGCAGGTGGATTTTCCGACCGTCAGCGTCGCGGCATCGCTGCCCGGCGCCAGCCCGGACATCATGGCCTCCTCGGTGGCCACGCCGCTGGAGCGGCAGTTCGGCCACATCGCTGGCGTGACGGAGATGACCTCTTCGAGCTCACTCGGCACCACCAGCGTGACCTTGCAGTTCGACCTGAGCCGCAACATCGACGGCGCCGCTCGCGATGTGGAGGCCGGCATCAACGCGGCGCGCAGCTATCTGCCCGCCAACCTGCCCGCCAACCCCACCTATCGCAAGGTCAACCCGGCCGACTCGCCGATCATGGTGCTCGGCCTGCAGTCCGATGTCTACGATGTGCCCACGCTGTACGACGAAGCGTCCACCGTCATCGAGCAACGCGTCTCGCAGATCAACGGCGTCGGCGAGGTGCTGGTCGTCGGAGCCTCCCTGCCGGCCGTTCGCGTGGATGTCAATCCGGATCAGCTGTCCAGCTACGGCATCAGCCTGCCGCAGGTGCAGCAGGTGATCTCCGGACAGAACTCGAACTCAGCCAAGGGGCATATCTCGGACGGCAACATCACGGCCGATATCACGGCAAACGATCAGATATCCAAGGCCGACGCCTACAAGCCGCTCATTGTCGGTTATCACAACGGCGGCGCTGTCCGGCTCGATCAGATCGCCCAGGTTACGAACTCGCAGCAGACGATCCGGCAGGCCGGCTTTCTCAATGGCAAGCCCTCGGTGAATATGTTGATCTTCCGCCAGCCGGGCGCCAACATCATCACCACTGTCGATGCCGTAAAAGCCGCGCTGCCGGCGCTGCAGGCGACCGTCCCCCGCGGGGAACACATCATCACGGTCATCGACCGTACCACAACGATTCGCGCTTCGGTCAACGACATCGAACGGACCCTGATCATCTCCGTCGTGCTGGTCGTGCTGGTCGTCTTTGTGTTTCTGCGCAACGTGCGCGCCACGCTCATCCCGGCCGTGGCCGTGCCGGTTTCGCTCATCGGCACCTGCGCGATCATGTACCTCGCCGGCTTCTCGCTCGACAACCTTTCGCTCATGGCGCTCGCCATTGCCAGCGGATTCGTCGTCGATGACGCCATCGTGGTGATGGAAAACATCTCGCGGCATCTGGAATCGGGCATGACGGCCATCGACGCCGCGCTGCTGGGCGCGAGCGAGATCGGCTTCACGGTGTTTTCGATCAGCGTCTCGCTGGTTGCGGTATTCATCCCTCTGCTGCTCATGGGCGGCATCATCGGCCGGCTGTTTCGCGAGTTCGCAATTACCCTGGCCTCAGCAATCTTCGTCTCCATGATCATCTCGCTGACCACCACGCCGATGATGTGCTCACGCATCCTGCGCTCCGAACACGACATTGAGCATGGCCGGATATATCGCTGGAGTGAGCGGATGTTCGACGGTCTGCTCAGCGGCTATCGCAAGAGCCTGATATGGGTCCTGGATCACCCGGCCCTGGTGCTGCTCGTGTTTCTCGGCACGCTGGCGCTGAATGTCTTTCTACTCATCAAGGTGCCCAAGGGCTTCTTCCCGCAACAGGACATCGGCACGGCACAGGGCGGTATGCAAGGGCCGCAGGACAGCTCGTTCTACGCCATGCGCAAGGCGGTGCAGCAGTCGGTAAGCATCATCAAGTCCGACCCCGGCGTGGAGAACGTCATGGGCTTCACGGGCGGACAGGGGGCCACGAACGGCGGCTTCGTGTATATCGCGTTAAAGCCGCTGGGCAGAGGCAAAGACGAACGCGAGGCCGGCGCGATGCAGATCATCAATCGCCTGCGGCCGAAGCTCGCCCGCATTCCCGGGGCCGCCACCTTCCTCCAGCCCGGCCAGGACATCCGCATCGGGGGCCGGTCCTCCAGTGCCATGTACCAATACACCCTCGAAGCCGAGACAACGTCAGACCTGAATATGTACGGTCCGCAGTTGCTGGCAGCGATGCGCAAGACCTCCGGATTTACCGACGTCAACACGGATCAGCAGGACAAGGGGCTGCAAGCCTTGCTCACCTACGACCGGCCCACCGCTGCCCGGCTCGGCATTACCCCGCAGCTGCTGGACAGCACGCTCTACGACGCCTTCGGCCAGGCCGAGGTTTCGACCATCTACAGCGAGTTGAACCAGTACTACGTCGTGTTGGAGGTTGCGCCCAAGTACTGGCAGACCCCCGAGGGCCTGCAGCATACCTATGTCATCCCCACCCAGGGAGGCGGTCCGGTACCGCTAGCCAGCGTGGCCAAGTATGTTCCCTCCACCTCGCCGCTGGCCGTCAATCACACAGGGCTCTTCCCTTCCACCACCGTTTCGTTCAACCTGGCGCCCAATGTCTCGCTGGGAGAGGCGACGCAGAAAATCACGGCATTGCAGCAGCAACTCGGCTTCCCGAAGGCGGTACACGGCCAGTTCTCAGGCACGCTGCAGGCCTTCAAGCAATCGCTGAACACGGAGCCCTATCTCGTTCTTGCGGCGATCGTTGCCGTGTACATCGTGCTCGGCATCCTGTATGAAAGCCTGATCCACCCGTTGACTATTCTCTCCACCCTGCCCCCGGCCAGCCTGGGCGCGGTGCTGGCCCTGATCGTCACCAACACCGAGCTGGATGTGATGTCGATCATCGGCATCATTCTGCTGATCGGAATTGTGAAGAAGAATGGCATCATGGTCATCGACTTCGCCCTGAATGCCGAGCGGGTGGAAGGCAAAAATACCCGCGATTCGATCTTTGAAGCCTCCATCCTGCGTTTTAGACCTATCCTGATGACTACCGTGGCGGCCTTGTTCGGCGCCGTTCCGCTCGCCGTGGGTACGGGTATGGGCTCCGAGCTGCGCCGGCCGCTCGGCATTTCCATCATCGGCGGCCTGATTGTCAGCCAGGCGCTGACGCTTTATACAACGCCGGTCATCTATCTCTTCATGGACAATCTCCGTCTCAAGCTGCAGGGCGAAAAGCATGGCCCGCTGCTGGCGGAGGTCAATGCCTGATCTTTGGTTCAATCTCATGAGTTCATTCGCTCCGCCGCATTCCGTCTCCTCACGTCGCGCCCTGCGATGCCTCGCCCTGCTCGTCTGCGCTGCTTCTGTCTCCGGCTGCCGCGTCGGTCCCAAGTACGCTGCCCCCGCGCCGCCCCCGCCCGCCCTGGCCTACAAAGAGCAGCTACCTGAGGCCTACAAAGGCGTCTCTCCCGGAACCTGGCGGCCGGCCCAGCCGCAGGATGCGGTCCTCAAGGGCAAGTGGTGGGAGGCCTTCAACGAGCCGGAGTTGAATGCCCTCGAAGAGCAGCTCGACATCAACAACCAGAATATCGCCACCTACTTTCAGAACTTCCTCGCCTCCCGCACCCTGGTTCGTGAGGCGCATTCGCAGCTGTATCCCACCCTCGGGGTTTCGCCCACGTACCAACGCGCCAAATCGCCCGCCGCGCTGCGCGGAGTCGGCATCGGCTCGGCTGGCGGGACGGCCGGCGGCAGCTCAGGCAGCGGTACAGGCACTGGTACAGGCGGAACCGGCACAGGAACGGGCACAGGGACCGGTGGGAGCGGTGGAACCACGACGGCCTCCACCCAATCCGGCAACACCTTTACGGATATCGGTTTGCCCTTCGACGCCTCCTGGGCGCCCGATCTTTGGGGCCGTGTTCGCAGCCAGATCAGTGAATATCGCTTTGCCGCGCAGGTCAGCGCCGCCGACCTCCAAAACGAACGCCTGACCGAACAAGCCTCTCTAGCCGAGTATTACTTCCAGCTGCGCGGCCAGGATGCGCTGCAGGAGCTCTACAACCGGACGGTTCTGGCCTATCAACAGGCCTTGGAACTTACCCAGGCCCTGGTGGAAACCGGCATCGACAGCCCGGAATCCACCGCGCAGGCCGAGGTGACCCTGCGCGACGCCCAGGAAGCCGGCGCCGGCATTGCGTCCAACCGGGCAATCTACGAGCATGCCATCGCCACGCTGATCGGCAAACCCGCCTCCAGCTTTTCGCTGCCGGTGCGCGGGCTGGCCACGCCTTTGCCCCCCATCCCGGTCGGCGTACCCTCGGAACTGCTGCAGCGCCGTCCGGATATCGCCGCGGCGGAGCGTACCCTGGCGGAGGCAAACGCGCTCATCGGCGTCGAAAAGGCTGCTTATTACCCCAACCTGACCCTCACGGGGGCCGGCGGCAATGAGAGCTCGAACATCCTCACGCTCTTCACCGTGCCGGCATTCTACTGGTCGCTGGGTGCGACGGCTTCAGAGACCATCTTCGACGGCGGTCTGCGGCGAGCCACGGTTGCTCAGTACACTGCGCAATACAACGCCGATGTCGCCACCTATCGCCAGACCGTTCTCACAGCTTTTCAACAGGTGGAGGACTATATCTCCACCATCCGCGTGAGCAACGACCAGGGTATCCGCGAACAGTCCGCCGTGGATGCGGCGCAGCGCTACCTCGACATCGCCCAGACCCGCTACAAGACCGGGCTGGACCCCTATCTGAACGTCATTACGGCACAAACCACGCTGCTGACCAACCAGCAAACGCAGGTAACGCTGCGCGTCAGCGAGATGACGGCTGCCGTGGAACTCATCCAGGCCCTCGGCGGTGGCTGGAATACCAATCAACTGCCGGCCGCGGGCACGATCACCGGCGCGGGCGCGGCGCGTCAGGCGGCAAATACCCCTTAGTCCTTCCTGTTTGTGGTTAGACGTTCTTTTTGTCATTCGCCTTTCTTTTGTCATTCCCGAAGGGAATCTGCTGTTTTCACTTTGCTGCCGCGACGCGTATCAAGCCATGGACCCGCTGAGATGACCCGCCACGCGTTCGAACGGCAGCGCGAAGTCGTTTCCGACCGCCGTCGCCGGGACCTACTCGAGCTCTGCATCGGCTATGGACTCATCCTTCTAGTCCTGTGGACGCCACCACCCTGGCAGCGCCGGCTCTATCTGGTAGCCGCGGCCTTCCTCCTTGCCGCCTCGCTCCGTCCAGGCGAAGGCTGGCGCGGGCTCGGATTCTCCACCCGCAATCTGTTTCCCTCAAGCCTCCTCATCGTGGCGGCATTGGCGGTCGGCGGCATATCCGTGGTCTATGCAGCGCATTGCGGCCTACTCCACGCACCCCACTCGGCGCACGAGTTCTTGGGCCGCTATTCGGGCTACATCGTCTGGTCCTTTGCGCAGCAATTCCTGCTCCAGGACTTCTTTCTGCTGCGCTTCCGGCGTTTATTGCCGGGCCGCACGACCCTCGCGATTGCCGCGGCAGCAGGCATCTTCGCGGCGGCGCACCTGCCCAGCCCCATCCTGACCGTCTTTACCTTGATCTGGGGATCCATCGCCTGTGCGGCCTTCGTTCGCTATCGCAACCTCTACCCGTTGGCGGTTGCCCATGCGGTTCTGGGGATCTGCGTGGCCGTGTGCCTGCCCGGATATGTCACGCACAATATGCGCGTCGGCCTGGGCTACCTTACCTATGGAAGAACCCACAGCCATCATCACCGCAGAGTCAACGACCAGACCGTATCCACCAGGGTGTGAGTGAGGGCCGAAGCGGCCACGCGGCGGTTGCGCCGCCACGCCCGGCCATAAAAAACGCCCGCCAATGCCGCCAGCAGCACATAGCGCCAGTTGAAGTGCGCCGCCCGCTTGTTGAAGTGCGACAGGCCGAAGAGTACGGCGGTCATGATCAAAGCGGCAGGCCTGCCCAACCGGCGTTCCAGCAGATTTTGCAGCCAGCCGCGAAAAAAGAGCTCCTCCGGAACGGCGATGAAGAGAAACGTGAACAGGGCCGCTGCAGCCGCCATACCCGGATGCGGCCAGCCGTGATGGAAATGCAGAAACCCAAGCTCCAGACCGATCGCAATCGCCGCGGGGGCATAGAACAGGAACTCGCGGCCGCCGGTGAGCAGATCGCGTTCCCGAAGCCGCAGATCAAAGCCAACGCCTTCCAGCCGCCTTGCCCCCGTGAAGGCCAGGATACCTGTATCCAGCAGAAGCACCTTGTTGAACACCGCCAGATGGGCAGGCCACGCGGGCTCGAACCAGCGCAGGTCCACGGCTATCCCAAGCACCGCCAACACCAGAAAATCGCGCCAATTGGCCACCTCACCGGCATTGCGGAGCCGCGCCTGCGCGAGCAGGCTGACGACAATCGGCGGCAGCAGCAGATACAGCAGGAACCACGATCGGGAAAACTCTCCGAAGTGGCAGCTCACCAAAACATACGGCACGCAAAGACAAGCGGCTGTGACGGATAGCTGAAGGGTCGTCAAACGACAAAGCAGCGTACGCGTACGCCCGGCGAAGAAGCCTGCACCCAGCAGCGGGATCAGCAGGAATACTGCCGCGATGACCACTGCCGGACTGTGCAATGCGTTCCCCACAAGTAAAGCCATGCCTCATAAGCATTGTGCTGTTTCGTTTTGATACTTAGCGGGGGTAGAAAGCATCGAAAGTGTGACGCGCGAGAGCAAAAGCGCAGGGCGGAGTAACGCGGAAGACGCCTTGGGACAGCGTATGCTAATGCGTGATGTTGAGCATCAGTGCCTCAGCAAAACCTTGGACCGGTAGCGCAAAGGACACCAACTTGGACATGAACTTGGATACGTTTGGACTACCGGAACCGCTGATCCACATTACGGCGCATGCCCCTCTTACCCGCACCTGCGATGCCGGCCTGCTCGAAAATCCATGGATCTTTGACGCGTTGCCGCCGAGCTACGGCCCGGGTGCCTCGGCCGCCGATCCCATCGCGCCGGACGCTCCGCGACAGGGAGTTCTGCCGCAGGAGTACCGCGATGCCTCGCCCGAGGAGCTGGACTTGCGCATCCGTGCCGCCAAACATGCGCTGGGCGAACGCGTGGTCATCCTGGGACACTTTTATCAACGGGACGAGGTGGTGCGTCACGCCGATTTTGTCGGCGATTCATTCCAGCTCGCCAACGCGGCCAAGGCCAAACCGGCGGCTGAGGCCATCGTCTTCTGCGGCGTGCACTTCATGGCGGAGACCGCGGACATGCTCTCGGGTCCGAATCAGGCCGTGATTCTGCCGAATCTGGCAGCCGGCTGCTCCATGGCCGATATGGCTGATCTCGAGTCCGTGACCACCTGCTGGGAACAGCTTGAGGAGATTCTCGGCACCGAACCCGATGCCCAGGGGCGGGCTCCCGTGATTCCGGTCACCTATATGAACTCGTCCGCGGCGCTGAAGGGCTTCTGCGGCGAGCATGGCGGCATCGTCTGCACCTCCTCAAACGCCAGCACGGTGCTCGACTGGGCCTATGAGCGGGGCCAGAGGGTACTCTTCTTCCCCGATCAGCACCTGGGCCGCAATACCGCCAAGGCCATGGGTATCCCACTCGAGCAGATGCCGATGTGGAACCCGCGCAAGCCGATGGGCGGCAACAGCGCCGAGGCGCTTCGCGATGCGAAGGTCATCCTGTGGCACGGCTTCTGTTCCGTGCACAAGCGCTTCTCGGTCGAGCAGATTGAGCACGCGCGCGCGGCGCACCCGGGCGTTCGCGTCATCGTGCACCCCGAGTGCCCGATGGAGGTCGTCGATGCAGCCGATGAGGCAGGTTCCACCGATTACATCCGCAAGGCTGTAGAGGCTGCCGCTCCCGGCGCAGTCATTGCGATCGGCACGGAGATCAACCTGGTGCAGCGGCTGGCGGCTGACCATCCCGACAAAACGATCTTCTGCCTCGATCCGGTGGTCTGCCCCTGCTCGACGATGTATCGCATTCATCCCGGCTATCTCGCTTGGGTTCTGGAGGCAATCGAGCGTGGTGAGCGTCCCAATCGCATCACCGTTCCGGAGAGCGTCGCCGCTCCCGCACGCATTGCGCTGGAGCGGATGTTGAGCGCTCTGCCTGCACCCGTAAGCGCCAGTGGTGCGAGGCGAGCATGAGAGTCGTCGTTGTCGGCAGTGGGATTGCGGGCCTCGTAGCCGCCCTGGAGCTCTCGCGCGCTCATACCGTTACGCTGGTCACAAAGTCCAAGCTCGCCGAAAGCAACACCCGCTATGCGCAAGGTGGCATTGCGGCGGTGATGACCGCCGAAGACTCAGTCGCCGAGCACATCGAGGATACGCTCCGCGCCGGCGCCGGCCTCTGTCGTCCCGAGGCCGTGGAGATTCTCTGCTCCGAGGGGCCTGCGCGGGTTCGCGACCTCATTGCTTTAGGGGTTGGCTTCGATCGCAAGCACGGCCAGCTCGCCCAGGGCCGTGAGGCCGCACACTCCCGTGCACGCGTTCTGCACGCCGGTGGCGACGCAACCGGTCTGGCGATCGAAACGGCTCTGGTAGCCGCTGTGCGCGACGCCGAGATCGCTGTCCTGGAGCACACGTTTGCCAGCGATCTGCTGCTCACAGGCGACCGCGTTCGCGGCCTCGAGGTCATCGACCCCAGCGGCCGCGCCACCACATTACATGCAGAGGCCGTTCTGCTCGCCAGCGGCGGTGCCGGTCACCTCTACCCCTACACGACCAACCCTAGCGTCGCGACCGGCGACGGCGTGGCACTGGCGTTGCGGGCCGGGGCGCAGCTCGCCGATGTGGAGTTCTACCAGTTTCATCCGACCGCACTCTCGGCCTCCGGCGGCTTCCTTATCTCCGAGGCCGTTCGCGGCGACGGCGCCGTGCTGCGCGCCGCCGACGGCAGCCGTTTCATGCAGGCCATTCACCCTGACGCCGAACTCGCCCCGCGCGATATCGTCGCTCGCGGCATCGCCGAACAGATGGCGCGTCAGGGTGGCCAGCCCGTGCTGCTGGACGCCACCGCGCTCGGGGCACAGTTCCTCGCCGAACGCTTCCCCACCATCAACGCCGCCTGTAAACGTGCGGGCTTGGACTGGGCACGGCAGCCGATTCCGGTTGCTCCGGCGGCCCACTACTGGATGGGCGGCGTGCGCACGGACGTTTGGGGCCGCACCTCGTTGCCCGGGCTGTTTGCCGTCGGTGAGGTCGCCTGCACCGGCGTCCACGGCGCCAACCGACTCGCGTCGAACTCGCTGCTCGAGAGTCTCGTCTTTGCCTGGAGAGCCGCCAACCTGCTGGTCGATCAGGGCTCCGAAGCCGTGCGGCAATGGCCGGCGCTGGACGACTCGGCAGGCTCGCAACTTGCGCTTGAGTCTCTCGTGGAAGAAGGCGCGGAGCCGCTGCCTTCACGCGCCGCTCTGCAGCAGTTGATGTGGGAGAGTGCGGGCATCGTGCGCAGCGCGGCTGGTCTCGAGATGGCGCAGTCGCTGCTTGCGCGCTGGACGGTAAAAGGCCCAGAACTGCACGATCGCGAGACCGCAAATTTGCTTCTGCTTGCCCGCGCGATCGTTGCTGCGGCGCTGGAGCGGCGCGAATCGCGGGGTGCTCACTTCCGCACGGATTTCCCGGCTGCCTCCGAGGAGCAACGCCGTCACATCGATGTCGAAAGCCAGGTTCAGATTCCGTGCTGATGCCGCTAAGTCCGCATTCCGTGGACCGCATCGTGCGTCTCGCCCTGGATGAAGACGCGCCTTGGGGCGATCTCACCTCGCAGACGCTGGTCCCTCCTGATACACGCGTTCAAGCCAGCCTGGTTGCCCGCGAGGAAGGCGTTTTGTGCGGCACAGCGCTCTTCGTGGCGGCGATGCAACTTACGGACGCTTCGATCACCGTCGAATTCAACACGAAAGACAGCGCTCGGTTCCATGCTGGCGAGGTGCTCGCCACGGTGAAAGGTTCTGCCCGTTCCGTGCTGCAAGCCGAGCGTGTGGCATTGAACTTTACGCAGCGCCTCTCCGGCATCGCCACGCTTACAGCAAAGTTCGTTGAAGGGGTCGCCGGAACTAAGGCGCGCATCGTCGATACGCGAAAGACCACGCCCGGACTGCGCTACTTCGAGCGCTACGCCGTTCGCTGCGGCGGCGGTTTCAACCACCGCTTCTCGCTCTCCGATGCCGTGATGGCCAAGGATAATCACCTTGCCGTGCTCGCAAAGTGCGCCGGCGGCAGTCTTACGGAGACCCTGGCCGCCGCACGCGCACAACTCCCACATACCACGCACTTCGAGGTCGAGGTTGACCGTCCCGAGCAGATTGAACCCGTACTCGCAGCCGGAGTTGACACCGTTCTCCTCGATAATTTTTCACTCGCCGACATGCGCGCGGCGGTCGAGCAGATCGCCGGCCGCGCGCTGGTGGAGGCGAGCGGTTCCGTGCGTTTGGACACCGTCGGCGAGATCGCCCGCACGGGCGTGGACATCATCTCTGTCGGCGCCCTGACGCACAGCGTGCGCTCGCTCGATCTGGGCCTCGACATTCTGTCCCAGAGTTAACCCAGCCTTAACCCGGAGCTGACCGTGATCTACCTCGACGCTGCCGCCACCACGCCCGTTCGCCGCGAGGCGCTGGAGGCGATGTGGCCGTACCTGACCGGAGCCTTCGGCAATCCGTCCAGCCATCACAGCTTCGGCGAGCAAGCTGCGCGGGCGCTCGCACAGGCCCGCGAACGAGTTGCGGCATGCCTGGGCTGCCGCCCAGGTGAGATCATCTTCACCTCCGGCGGAACCGAGGCCGACAACTTGGCTCTCAAAGGCATCGCGTTGGCCTCATCGCGCGGGCGGCACATTGTCACCACAGCCATTGAGCATGAGGCTGTGCTTGCGAGCTGCGGCTATCTGAAGCAACATCATGGTTTCGAGATCGCCTTCGTTCCGGTTGATCACCAAGGCTCCGTGGATGCTCAGGATCTCGCCGCAGCCTTGCGCCCGGATACAACGCTCTGCAGCATCATGCTGGCCAACAATGAAGTAGGGACGGTGCAGCCCATTGCAGAATTAGCGAAGATTGCACATGATCGCGGGGTTCCCTTCCACACCGATGCCGTCCAGGCCTGCGGCTCCCTGCCGCTGCAGATTGCGCCACTCGGCGTGGACGCGATGAGCCTCTCCGGACACAAGTTTGGCGCACCCAAAGGTATAGGCGCGCTTTACCTGCGGGGTCGTCTTGCCGTGGAGCCTGTGCTGCACGGCGGCGGCCAGGAACGCGGCCGACGCTCGGGCACCGAGAATGTGGCCGGCGCCGTAGCCTTTGCAATCGCCATGGCGCTATCGGAGCGAGAGCTTGAAGAGAAGGCGGCGCGGCTTACGCTTTGTCGCGACGTGCTCATCCAAGGTGTGCTCACAGCGGCCCCGGGCGCTTTGTTGACGGGTCATCCAACACTGCGCCTGCCCAACAACGCCTCCTTCTGCTTCCCCGGCACGAGCGGCGAAGCGGTGCTGCTGCAGTTGGAAGAGCGTGGCGTGCTCTGCTCCAGTGGCTCTGCCTGCGCGGCGGGCAGCGACGAACCGTCCCATGTACTCACCGCGATGGGCTTCGCACGTGAGATTGCGCAAACCGCCGTTCGCTTCACGCTCAACGGCGATACCACGCGGGCGCAGGTCGACGAGGTCATCGCCAGCGTTAGAGCCTCTGTTAACTCTGTGCAGTCGCTTGCCTCGCGAAGCTAAACTGCTGGCTTGTAGCTGCTGGCATTCACCTGAAATCCAGCCTTGCGCATCGCAATTCCAACCTCTGGGTTGCGGGCGAAGGTCTTCCATACAAAATTACTGCGCAGGTTCTCGGCCATCAGCACACCGATGCCAAGATCGATGCCGAGCGCATCGGGGTCATACCATCCATCGGCGGGATGAAATGCATCGCAAAAACCATAGCGTCCCCAAGCCTTATCGCCATAGTTGGCCTTCAGCGAACGCAACGTCTGCAGGCAGTCACCCGGCAAGAACGGCAGCGAACCCGCCGCGGCGCAAGGAACAACGGATCCATTCACGCCTCCGAAGCTCGGTGGGCCGCCCCAGGCCTTGTAGCCCTGCTCCGAGTCGGAGGCGGAGATGCCCCAGTAGTCTGGGCTATAGGGCGCGCTTAAACTCATGCAAAATAATCGATGTGCCTCCGTGGCAATCACGGAGTTCTCGTCATAATCCGTGAACGCGTCATGCTGTCCGCGAAAGTCGAACCATGCCTGGCTGTACTGGTGAACAAATAATGGATCGCGAGCGCTGATGTAGCGCAGCCCATCGTAGGTCATTACCGGTCTTGACCACGCGCTCCACACCGCGGGCGAAACTGGATGGGTCGGCGATCCCATCGCCAGTAGTGGGATCATC
The DNA here is from genome assembly GCA_965276885.1 of Granulicella sp. Taxonomy (GTDB): domain Bacteria; phylum Acidobacteriota; class Terriglobia; order Terriglobales; family Acidobacteriaceae; genus Granulicella. The sequence continues at coordinate 3,093,195 of OZ255702.1, forward strand.
ATCAGCTCGCAGTAGTGGTTCCAGGTGGCTGTCAAAAAACCGGAGCCGGTCTTCCATCCCATGCGGAAGAGATCGCCGCCTTGCAGCATCCAGGGCCAGTCAACGCGCTCATAGATCAATGTGGCATCGCGCACGATCGCCGGATTTCCATGGAAATACGCTCGTGCCGTCAGTACGCCGCACAGCAATAATGCTGTGTCGATGCTGGAATATTCAACGTTTTTGATGGGCTCGCCGGTGTGCACATCGTTGAAGTGGCAGAAGAACCCGTGTTGGTTTTTGAGGGCATGCGCGTGAAACGCAAGCGTACGTTCAGCCTGCGCTTCGACCGCCTTTGCCGGCGCGTATCCGCGCTGATGCGCGATGCACAATGCCGTCAAACCAAAGCCCGTGGCCGCGATGCTGGAGAGCTTGCGCGGGTCCATCGCGCCATCCAGTCCCTTATTCTTTGCGCGATCGAGTACTTGGCCAGTGGCAGGATCCGCTTGCTCTAGAAAAAATAAACAGCCACGGCGCTGGAGATCGTCTAAAAACTCTTCATCGCCCGGCGAAAGCGTAACCTTGCGCAAATCTTTTTGCACCGAAGACGCGTTTGCCCAAACTTTCGAAGGCTGTAGATCGTTCAACGCGAGTACGGCTCCCGCGCCCGCGATCTTCAATGCCCGGCGACGATTCATCTTAGCGCTCCACCAGCACCACGGCCAGCCCATGACGAGGGACAGAAACTTCGATGCGACCGTTCTTTAAGTGCACGCGCTCAGGCGGGGCCATGGCGCCGGCCGCCTGCAGCTTTGCAACCTGTTCCTTGGTAAGATCGCCCGGCGGGCGGCCCATGGCATCGAACGCCTTCAGCACATTACCATGGTCTTCGTCGATGCGCAGAATCTGCACCGATGCGCTATTTTTTACATGCTGGAAGTCGAGCGCGAACATGCGCGGAGGGGCCGGGTTTGCAGGCGGAGGCGTGTACGCCGGCCCGGTTCCATCCGGCGGCGCATAATTCCACAAGGCAACTGCAACGTGCGCGGAGTCTTCGGTTATAAGAGCAGACTCGGAGCTCGTTGCGAGCCGCCGATCGCCTAACTGGTGCAGAGCGCGAAACACGTTCAGCGCAGGCTTTGGGATGTGATCTGCCGCCACCAGGCCGAAGCCCCCATAAAATGGCGTACGTACCACACCTTGTTCCTCGAAGACATCGGAAAATGCCCAGTAACTCATATCCTGGATAAGTCCATCGCAGAGACGAATGTTGTTTGCCAGCCACGGACCAATGAACGTTGAATCTGTAACATCCGGCTCATTGGCATAACTCGCGTTGTATTCAGAGAAGATCAGCGGCAGTTTGGGCAGGGGTGATTGCGCAATCTGTTGATGCACCATCTGTACTGCCCGCCACACCATCTTGTCGCGCGCCACCTCTTCCTGCGTGCCTAGCACGTTGGGCGCGGTATCGTTGGCATAAACGTGGGTAGAAACAAAGTCGATGGGCACACTCGCTTCATGCACATGCGCCAGAAACGCCGTGACCCACGCAGCCTGCGCAGTCGAAGGTCCACCCACCTGCAGACGCGGCGACACGCTCTTCAACGCTCGCGCGGTGTGGTCATATAACTCAAAATAGGTGGCCTGCTTGGGTGAGCCGGCCCAGAAATCCAGGTTAGGCTCATTCCAAACCTCGAACTTCCATGAAGCTACTTCGTCCAGGCCATAGCGCGAGACGAGATGCTGCGCGAAGGCGCTGATCATCGCATCCCACAGCGCATAATCCTTCGGCGGAGAAACATTGGGGTGATACCAGAACGGGTGCAGCGCCTTTTGGTTCGAGGCCATCTTCTGCGGCGTAAAACTCAGTTCCACAAACGGCCGCACACCATCCGCGAGCAGCCCATCGTAAATCTGGTCGATGTAAGAAAAATTATAGACAGAGGCGTCATTGGCGGCCTGCGCTGCCAGTCCCGGATTTTTGGTCTTGCGATCAGGGTCATACAACCCGACCTCATCCATCAGGATGCCATGAAAGCGAATCGACTTGAATCCCGTGGCCTGCTCCACCGTGCGCAGATCCTGCCGGTAGCTGTCGCGCAGTGAAAGAATCGCGCGCCCAGAGCCAAACGTCTGCTCCCAGAAGTGCGGAAACGGGGTTGAGGGCGCGGTTGCATCGATACGGATGGCCTCCGGCGCTTGTGCCCCCCCCCCATGGGGCACCCATGCACAAGCAAAGCATGTCAATAGCGACGCAATCCGATGTACCCACGCTCGACGCATGCGCTGCTCCCCTGTGTGTATACATGATGACGCTGTAGGCACAGAGCGGATCGTGTTTAACCATCCGCTCCGCGGCGCTGCGGTCAGAATTGCAAGCGAGCCAGGAACTCAATCACGCGTCCAGCATCCGCACCGGCCGACTTGCCAAAGTTGATGTCGGCGATGTTTGTTCCGAAGCCCTCGTTGGTGATCGGTTGCAGCTGGAGGAAGTTGAAGGCGTTGTACATGTTGGCTTGGAAGCGAAGCGTCGCCGTATGCCCCAAGCCTTCAAACTGCACCTGCTTCGCCATGCTGAAGTCGATGTCGCGGTAGCACGGCCCGGTAAGGCTGTTCCGTCCGACGACGGGGATGTACGGCACGGTCGCTGAAGGCTGCGCCGTGCTGTAGTAGAGCGTGCCGCCGGCAGACCCCGAGGCGCCGCGATTGGGGAAGTTCGATCCGGTCTTGAAGGCGCTGTTGCTGCAGCTGTGACCAATGTCGAGCAAACCGGCGCCGGGCGCATAGGCGATCGGGCGAATCGGGTTTACTTGGGTGGAGTTCGGAACCTCGGCGAAGTTGTTGTTCACCACCGGCGTCCAGGAAAAGCCGGAGTACAGTGTCACAATTGAACTCACCTGGTAGCCGTTGACCAGACCTTCCAAGACCTTGTGCTCCGTATGCACCCGGGGCGACGTATAAAGCACTGTTCCTGTGAAGTGGTTGCGGATGTCGTTATCCGAGGGTCCCCATTCCGCGCGGTTGTTGGCCGGGTCGGTCTGGTTGGCTGAGCCGTCGGATTGATCGCCGTTGGTGATGTTGTCCATTCCCTTGGCATAGGTGTAGGTTCCATCGAATTGCAGGCCACTGTGCAGCTGCTTCTGCACACGCACGTTCAGCGAGTTATACGCCTGGCTCGAGTCGGTCTGCGCGAGGTACTCGGGGTTGGCCGGGGTTGTCGTGGTCACGCTGCCGACCGTGGAGGAATTCGGGTATAGAAAGTTCTGGTCCACCAGGCGAGCATAGTGGCGCCCCAGGCTGCCGCTGTAACCCACCGTCAGAGTCAGGTTGCCCGGAAGCAGCGTCTCTGTGTCAAGAGAATAGAGATAGCTCAGCGGGTTGCGAATGGTCTGCCCGACGCTGTAAACCTCGATCTGCGGAGCTGCCGCTCCATTCAGTCCCTGCGCAAATCCGGCCGCATTGATGCCCGTGGCAAAGGCGGGGTTGGCCGGAAAGCTGTTCAGGCTGTTTCCACTGCCATGGACATACTTGATCAGGCCGCCGTCAAAGGGCGTGCTGAAGTCCTGCGTACTGGTTCCGCAGCAGACGCCGAAGGAGAACACACCGGGCCCGTTCTCCACGGTGTTTTCAAACAGCGAAAGATCGAGATGATTGTAGGCGGTGGAGAAGCCGCCACGAACGACGAAGCGGTTGTTGTTATAGGCGGGATTCCACGCGAAGGCGAGCTTCGGCAGGTAGTGGCCGTAGTCGGTGTTGTAAAGATTGCTGACTGGCTGCAGCGTCAGACCAATCAGCGGTCCACCCGCACCCGTTCCGGCAACCGGCAGATACGACGGAGCTCCTGCCTTGCGATGCCAGGGCGTCTGGATCTCATAGCGGAATCCCGCGTTGAAGCTGAGGGTCGGCGTGACCTTCCAATCATGCTGGATGTAAGCGTAAATAGTCTGCGAGCGGAAGTGAGCCGCGGTCGAGGGCGCCAGCCCGTTGGCCGGGTTCACCGTCTGCGATTCAAACAGCGGCGCATCGTTGGCCAGGTTCCATGGACCGGCGAAGGCGAAGTCAGGCCGCACGCCGCCGTTCAGGTTGTCGTTGTCCTGCTCCCAGCGGAAGCCGCCGCCGAACTTCAGCGAGTGCGCGCCGAAGGTGTGGGTGGCCTGGTCCATTATCTCAATGGTGTTCTGCGCCAAGGTCGCGGCCGTGGTGTTTCCGCCCTGCACACCGTAGTCGATGTTGTTCAGCGGGGTGTTCTGGATGTAGGTATAGGGTGTGCCGAGATTGATGCTGCCGAAGTCAGCCGGTCCGTTATCGACAAACCGGGTGCCGTTGGAGCGGAACTCATTGAGCCAGCTGGCCGAAAACGTATGGATATAGATCAGGGTGGCGGCGGAGTTGAGCGGCTTGAAGGGAACATCGCCAATTGGGCGTGATACGGTATCCGTGCTGGTCAGGTTATCCAGCTTGGTGAAAAACAGGGTGCCCGCGATCAGGTCTTTAGTTGTCGCCTGATAGTCGACCCGGCCCTGGAACTGATTGCCGCGCGAGTGGCTGGGGACAAAGATTTGCGCATTGGTTACGTCGGGGACGCCGTCCAGACCGGCGCCGACGAAGGCGCCGCCGACTTTGGTCGCGGGCCCCGGCGCGGCTGCCGTGCCGACGCTGTTGTAGGGCAGGTAGACGCCCAATTGCGACGCTCCGCCCGCCGTCAAAGATCCAATGTCGAGACCGCCGTTCACGACCTGGCAGTACGGCCCGCTCTGGGCTGTCTGCTTCACCACCGGACCGGCGCCGTTTACCTGATTCGGCAAATAGGTGCCCTGGTTGTTGGCATAAAGCGAGCAGTCGCTCGCGATCAGCGTTCGAATGCGGGGCGTCGACAGGGGATCGCTGAGCGTCGCGGCTGAGAGACCGCCCGGACGTCCCGCAATCACCGCGGCACGATATTGCGCTGTGTCAACATAGTTGTTGGTAACCGTATTGTTGCCTTGCCCGAAGCCCTGGAAGGAACCGAAGAGGAACAGCTTGTTCTTGACGATGGGACCACCGATCGAAGCCGCGTAGGTGCGCTGCTTGATCGCCACTCTGACCGGCAGCTCTCCGGTGAGCGGGCCGCCATAACGGTTATAGGCGTCCAGTCCCGGCTCGTTGTAGAGGAAGAAAAGCGAACCGTGCACCTCATTGGTGCCGCTCTTGGTAGTCGTCTTGATCTGCGCACCCGTATTGCGGCCATCGGAGGCGTCGAAGGAGGTTGCGATCACGGTGATGCCGGCCGCGGCCTCCTCATTCGGGGTCACCACGGCGGCGCCGCCGTGCACCAGCGAGTTTACGCTGACGCCGTCGATGGTGAGATTGTTGTCCGCGACGCGCTGCCCATCGGCCGAGATCTGGGGCTGGTTCTCGGTCTGGTAGATTCCGGAGTTCGAGCCTCCGACGTTAACATTGTTGGGCAGAAATACTGAGGTTCCAGTTCCGCTTCGGGCGCCGGTGCCGGTGATGCCGGGCGCGGTGCGCAGCAACTCATAGGGATCGGCGCCAAAGATGGGCAGCCGCTCGATCTCCTCGCTGCTCAGGGTGCGGCTCACATTGGCATCGCTGGTCTGCAGCACCGGCAGCGTATTCGCATCGACGTTGACGGTTTGGGTCTCCTGCCCCGCCGAAAGCGTGACATCGAGGTTCCGCGGAGTCTCGGCAACCAGGGCCACGTTGCTGATCGTGTTCTGCGCGAATCCCTTGGCGGTGACCTGCAATGTGTAGTTGCCCGGTGGCAGATCGCTGAAGGTGAAGGTGCCCGACGCGCCTGATATGACCGTTTTCTTGGCCTGTGAACCGTTGTCGGTCAAGGTCACTGTGGCGTTCGGGATGGCCGCCTGGGTGGAATCCTGCACCGTTCCTGTCAGGTTGGCGTTGAACTGCGCATGGCCCGTCCGGCAGGACGCCAGCAACAGAAGAACAGCGAAGAAAGGTACACAAAAACGTAGAAGTCGAGCCATAGCTCCTCCAGGACAGGTTTTGGCCCGAGGACCTGCACCTGCCTTAGTCAACCGTTTGCCTGAACGTCATTCCTTGTACTAGCCCCCATCCAGCCGTGTCAAGCACAGAATCGTTCGCGGGTGTTCCGATTCGGGACAGATCGAATCTCCTTCCGCTGTGGCATTCTCTTCAGGTGAGCGGAAAACAGGGGCAGGCGGGCGCTCCCGCACGGGCCAGCTTGAAGATGCTGGCAGAGCATCTCGGGCTTTCGGCGGCGGCGATCTCTCGCGTTTTGAATGGGGCGCCGGCTGCGCGGTCGATCCCCAAAGCCACGCAGGACCGCATCTTCGCCGCCGCGCGCGAGTTGAACTACCGGCCCAACGTGCTGGCCCGCTCGCTGCGCCAGGGCCGCTCGATGACGCTGGGGGTGCTGGTGCCGGAGCTCTCCGGCGGATACACGGCGCTTGTGCTCAGCGGCTTGGAACAGGCCTTGATGCAGGCGGGATACTTCTATTTCCTGATCAGCCATCACCACCGCAGCGAACTCATCGAGCGCTCGCAGACGATGCTTTCCGAGCGCGCCGTGGACGGCATCGTCGCCATTGACACGGCGATGCAGCGCCACCTGCACATCCCCACGGTGACGGTCTCCTGCCCGGACGAGCACGAAGGCGTCACCAACATTGTGCTCAACCACCGCCGCGCCGCGGAGCTGGCCATCGGGTACCTCGCCGGCCTGGGCCACAGGCAGATCGCCTACATCAAGGGACAGGCCTTCAGCTCAGACACCGAGAAGCGCTGGACGGCCATTTGCGAAGCCGCGGAACGCCTTCATCTGCCGATCGATCCCAGGCTCACCACACAGCTGGATGGCGATGTCCCGACGCACGAACCGGGCTATTTTGCGGCGCAGCGCCTGCTTGCCTGCGGCAAACCCTTCACGGCGCTATTCGCGTTCAACGACATTTCCGCGATCGGCGCCGTGCGTGCTCTCCGTGAGGCCGGCCGACGGGTGCCGCAGGACGTTTCTGTCATCGGCTTTGACGATATCCAGTCAGCCGCGTTTCAGAATCCCGCGCTGAGCACCGTGCGCCAGCCATTGCACACCATGGGCGTGCTGGCGGCGGAGACGCTGATCCGCCAGATCGACGAGGGCGCCACCGCGCAGCCGCTATCGAAGATCATCAAGGTGGATCCGGAGCTGATCGTGCGCGAGTCCTCCGGTCCTCCCCCTCCCCCGGCGGCGCTGCGGTCCAGGCGGGCCAAAGTTTGATCACGGATCCCATCGAGAGATCAGGCGTGAACGCAAGGCTCCACGCATTGCTCCTTTCTGCTGCCTTTCTGCTCACGGGGGTTGGCACCGCGCTGCTTGGCGCTGCCCTGCCGGCCATGTTGGCGGAGTGGCATTTGAGCGACCGGAACGGAGGCTGGCTGCTCTTCAGCGCCTTCGCGGGCTCCACGCTGGGCGCGCTGCTGGTGCATGGCGCTCTGCGTCTCCTTGCGATTCTTGGACTGGCTTCATCAGCGGTGGCGGCGCTTGTTCTCTCCTCGGGTCTTCGTGGACCGTTTTATCCGGCGTTTCTGCTCTACGGCACCGGCCTGGGCTTGACGATGACCGCCATCAGCATGATTCGTTCGCGTGAGGTATCGCCGGCCGATAGCAATCTGGAGATGAACCGGCTGAACCTGCTTTGGGCGGCTGGAGCCTGCTGCGCCCCCGCTCTGTCTCTGCACTCCCTGCGTCTTATCTCCGTAAGCGCACTGTTTCGGACCGGATCGATCGTGCTGGCCATCACCGCTTGTGGGTTGCTGCTGGAGACGCCGGCGAAGTCTGTGATTTTACAGCCGCTACCGGCTCCCAAGCCTGACCGGCCCGCCCGGTTTGCGCCGCTTTCGATGTGCTTTTTCGCCGCCGCCGCAGTGGGTTTGGAAAGCACGATCGGCAGTTGGCTCACCACCTATACCGCACGCGTGGCACACGGTACGGGGATCGCTGTTTGGGCCAACTCCGCCTTCTGGGCCGGTCTGCTGCTGAGCCGGGGAGCGCATTCGCTGCGAGTGTGGCAGCATCTGCATCCGCGTACCGGAGCGGCGGCGCATCTGGTGGCGGTCACGCTGGCCATGGGTCTTCTGGTGATGGCGCCTTTTGAGGCCGTCTTGCCGATGGCCGCTTTGATCGCCGGCGTTGGCCTCGGGCCGCTGTACCCCTTGGTGCTCTCCCTCGCCCTGCCGCGTTACCGGTCCACCGCCGTTTTCGTCATGGCGGGTATAGGATCCTCGCTGCTGCCCTGGCTAACCGGCGTATTCTCCACCTCGCTGCGGTCGCTGCGGGGCGGCTTGCTGGTCCCCTGCGCGTCGGTTGTGCTGCTGGTGGTTTCGGCGTTGTGGATGCGGCGGGAAATTCCCGCACATACTCAGGTTCCTGCCTGATTATCCACAACGAATAGGTTTGTCGCATTGGTGAGACACTAGCTATAGTGATTTAACCGGCGAGACGGCATGCAGCATATGTCGATCATCGCCGACACACCAAGGAGACGTCCCCATGGCCGCATCTGCTGTGCACCCGTTCGAAGCCGAGAAATCCGAGCTCAGTCAGACCCTCAGTCAGACTCCAGGAGCCGCCTTCCCGTCCCGCCATACCGGTCTCCAGGTGATTCGCCGCAACGGCCAGTTCTCCCCGTTCGATCCGGCTAAGATCGGCAACGCCATCACCAAGGCATTTGTGGCCGTCGAGGGCTCAGGCGCCACGGCCTCCCGGCGCATCCATGAATCAGTTGAAGCGCTCACCGAGCACATCGTGGAAACGCTCAGCCGCCGTGCCGATGGCGCCCGCGCGCTGCACATCGAGGACATCCAGGACCAAGTCGAACTGGCCCTGATGCGGGGCGGCGAGCACAAGGTCGCCCGCGCCTATGTGCTGTACCGCGAAGAGCGCGCGCAGGAGCGTCGCAAGCGCGAAGAGACGACCCCCGCGGTGCGCCAGCCAAGCCTGCACGTGCAGTTTAAGGATGGGCGGTTGGAGGCGCTCGACGAGGCCGCCCTCATCAACACCATCGGCGTGGCCTGTGAGGGACTGGACGGCGTCTCCGTCGATGCAATCATGGCCGAGGTGCGCCGCAACCTGTATGACGGCATCCAGCTTCATGAGCTGGGTTTGGCGCAGACCATGGCCGCCCGTTCGCTGGTGGAGCAGGAGCCGAACTATGCCTACGTTAGCGCGCGCCTGCTGCTGAACAACCTGCGCGACGAGGCGCTTGGCTTTATCCTGCCCGGCGCGGTGACGGCCTCGCAGCATTACGGCCGCGAGCTTGCCTACGCCGAGTACTTTCCGGAGTTCGTAAAGCAGGCCGTAAAGCTCGAAATTCTCGACAAGGAGCTGAACGCCTTCGATCTTCCCCGCCTGGCTGCGGCGCTGCGGCCGGAGCGCGACCGCCAGTTCCAGTTCCTTGGACTGCAGACCCTCTACGACCGCTACTTCCTGCATAAGGGCGGCGTGCGCTTTGAGCTGCCGCAGGCCTTCTTCATGCGTGTGGCCATGGGCCTCGCCATGCGGGAGATCGACCGCGATACCCGCGCCATTGAATTTTACGAGCTGCTCTCCAGCTTCGACTTCATGTGCTCGACACCCACGCTGTTCAACGCCGGCACCCTTCGGCCGCAGCTCTCCTCCTGCTTCCTAACCACCATCGCCGACGACCTCGACGGCATCTTCAAGGCGATCAAGGACAACGCTCTGCTCTCAAAGTACGCCGGCGGCCTGGGCAACGATTGGAGCGGCGTTCGCGGACTCGGCTCGCACATCCGCGGCACGAATGGAGAATCACAAGGCGTGGTTCCCTTCCTCAAGGTCGCCAACGACACTGCCATCGCCGTCAACCAGGGCGGCAAGCGCAAGGGCGCCGTCTGCGGCTATCTGGAGACATGGCACATCGATATTGAAGAGTTCCTCGATCTGCGCAAAAACACCGGCGACGACCGCCGCCGCACCCATGACATGAACACGGCCAACTGGATTCCCGACCTCTTCATGGAGCGCGTCGAGGAAGACGGCCCCTGGACCCTGTTCTCGCCTGACGAGGTGCCCGAACTGCACGACCTCTACGGCCGTGCGTTCCAGGAAAAATACGAGTTCTATGAGGCCCGAGCCGCGCGTGGCGAGATCAAGGTCGCGCGCACCGTTAAGGCACTCGAGCTATGGCGCCGCATGTTGACCATGGTCTTCGAGACCGGCCATCCGTGGATCACCTTCAAGGATCCCTGCAACCTGCGCTCGCCGCAGCAGCACACTGGTGTGGTGCACAGCTCGAATCTCTGCACGGAGATCACGCTGAACACCTCCGTGCGCGAGATCGCGGTCTGCAACCTGGGCTCGATCAACCTGGCCAATCATGTCACCGCGAAGGGGCTCGACACCGCACGGCTTAAGAAGACGGTCACGACCGCGATGCGCATGCTGGACAACGTGATCGACATCAACTTCTACACCGTGCCCGAGGCGCGCGCCTCCAACCTGCGCCACCGGCCAGTGGGCCTGGGCATCATGGGCTACCAGGACGCGCTCTACACGCTGCGCATTCCGTTCAGCTCGAACGAAGCCACTGCGTTTGCGGACACCAGCATGGAGCAGGTGAGTTACTACGCGATCTCGGCCTCCGTCGATCTCGCGGCGGAGCGTGGCCGCTATGCCAGCTTTGAGGGATCGCTGTGGAGCAAGGGCATTCTGCCCTTCGATTCCGTCGAAATCCTGCAAAAGAACCGCAACTACCCGCTCGAACTGGACCGCTCCTCCACGCTCGATTGGAGCGGCCTGCGCGAACGCGTGATGACGGTCGGCATGCGCCACTCCAACACCATGGCCATCGCGCCCACGGCAACGATCTCCAATATCTGCGGCGTCACGCAGTCCATCGAGCCGACCTACCAGAACCTCTTCGTTAAATCCAACATGAGCGGCGACTTTACCGTGGCCAACGCCTCACTCGTGCACGACCTCAAGCAACGCGGCATGTGGGACGAGGTTATGATCTCCGACCTCAAATACTTCGATGGTTCTCTCGGCGCGATCGATCGGGTTCCCGCAGATCTGAAGGCTCTCTACGCCACCTCGTTCGAGGTCGAACCGACGTGGCTGATCCAGGCCGCCGCCCGTCGGCAGAAGTGGATCGACCAGGCCCAGTCGCTCAACCTCTACATCGCCCAACCCAGCGGCAAGCGGCTGGATACGCTCTACCGCGAGGCCTGGCACGCCGGCCTGAAAACGACCTACTATCTCCGCTCGCGCTCGGCGACGCATGTCGAAAAATCCACGCTGAAACGGACCGATGGCAAGCTGAACGCGGTCTCACTCGAGGTTCCCGCGGCGGCTATCGTTTCGATGAAGGTGTGCGCCATCGACGACCCAACCTGCGAAGCCTGCCAATAAACAACTGAAGAGGCGCTGCTCGCTTTTTCTGTCATCCCCGAAGGGGATCTGCTTTCCCACAGATCAGCAACCAATCTAAGGAAAAGCAGATTCCTGCGCTGCGGATGACATCTCATGTAAGTTTTGATGTGTCATCTCGACCGGAGCGAAACGGCTGTATCGTTTCGCGTAGTGGAGAGACCTGCTGTTCGTTCGCGGCGCCGGGAACGTCCGCGTCTGCGAGCAAACCGCGTGTCCTTCACTACGCTGCGCTCCGGTCGAGATGACATCCTTGGGGACGTGAACACGGGACACAGCCCTTTTTAGCCCACCACAAAGGATCAGTGACTCAGGGAGCGCAACCACAACATCTTGCGTATTCTTTTGTTAAAATTATAGTGCTACCACAATACAACCGGAGCCCCCCATGAGCCTCTTCGACGACTGGAACACCCCCGAAACCGCCACGCCGACCGCACCTTCCACGCCGAAGGTCCCGGTCGTCACCTCCGTCCGCGTCGAATCCAACGAGGTTCCGGAGAGGGTTCCCGTCTCTGCGCAGCCGTCGGTCTCCCCAGATCCAACCACGGCTTCGGCGAACACCCCCAACGCGGGCACCGGCCCCATCGAGCGCAACGGCGCCCGCGTCCGCGTCGACGACAAAGCGATGATCAACTGCCGCGCCGACGTCAACCAGCTGCTGCCGCTGAAGTATCGCTGGGCGTGGGAGAAATACCTCGCCGGCTGCAACAACCACTGGATGCCGACCGAGATCTCCATGCAGGCCGACATCGCCCTGTGGAAGAGTCCCAACGGCCTGAGCGAGGACGAGCGCCGCGCCATCAAGCGTAACCTCGGTTTCTTCGCGGCTTCGGAGTCGCTCGTCGCCAACAACATCGTGCTCGCGACCTACCGCCATCTCACCAACCCCGAGTGCCGCCAATACCTGCTACGCCAAGCCTTTGAAGAGGCTGTCCACACCCACACCTTCCAGTACATCGTCGAGTCGCTCGGCCTGGATGAAGGCGAACTCTTCAACATGTATCGCGAGGTGCCCTCGATTACCGAAAAGGCAGCCTGGGCGATCAAGTACACGCAGCATCTCTCCGACCCGAACTTCGTCACCGGCACCCCCGAGACCGATCAGGCACTAGTACGCGATCTCATCGCCTTCTACGTCGTCTTCGAGGGCATGTGGTTCTACACCGGCTTCGCGCAGATCCTCTCGCTGGGCCGCCGCAACAAGATGGTCGGCATCGCCGAGCAGTACCAGTACATCTTGCGCGATGAGTCCATCCACCTGAACTTCGGCATCGATGTCATCAACCAGATCAAGGCAGAAAACCCGCACATCTGGACCCCCGCATTTCAGGAGGAGGTTCGCGGGATGCTGCGCACCGCGGCCGAGCTCGAGGCCGCTTACGGCCGCGACACCATGCCCAAGGGCTTCCTCGGTTTAAGCGCCGCAGCCTGCGAGCAGTATATGCACTTCATCGCCAACCGCCGCTGCGCACAGCTAGGCCTGGAGCCAGTCTTCGCGGAGACCGAAAATCCCTTCCCCTGGATGAGCGAGGCGATGGATCTGAAGAAGGAAAAGAATTTCTTCGAGACCCGCGTCATCGAGTACCAGAATGGTGGTTCCCTGGCCTGGGATTAACCTTTCCGCATCATCCACCCGCGCGCAAGCTGCGCAAATCGCGCAAGCTGTTCCGCAGGCGCGGCTGCCCTCAGGGCAGCAGCGTTTTCGCGTATGTGGGCCGGCTTTGTGGAAGTAAATAACACCGCGCCTTGCGGCAGAGCGGCGAGGGCCCATTGCACGGCGAGTCGTTCGAGTCTTCCCTGCTCGAGTGCATCCGTCCCCAGTTCATGACGCCAACGTTTTTGCTCGGCAACATCGTTCGCGAGCCAAGCGCGGAATTCCTTTAGCCGCGTGGTTATCGCCGAATGGGTAATTACAGCATGCGAATCTTTCGGGAGTTCATGCCGGTTCGGAGCGAAGACGCTGTTCGGCACTTGCATGAGCTGTGTGTATAGCGGGGCTTGTTCAAGTGCATAGGCAACAACGTCAGGGTGCGCCGCGATGCCGAAGTACCGCACCTTGCCTTCGGCTTGTACCCGCTGCAGAAAGTGCAGCGGCTCCTCGGTCGCAAGCACCTCGGCGGCCGGCTCATGCAGCAGCAGGATGTCAACGTAATCTGTCCGCAAATGCCGCAGGCTGGCTTCCAGGCTCTCCGTCATCGTTCTCGCGTCGAAGCAACCCGGCTTCACCAAGCTGCCCGCACCCCGCCGAAGCGGCGCGCGTGTTGCCGGCAGCATCGAAAGCACTCCCCGGGCCAAAGCCTTTGCGACCGAGAGCCCAAGCGCATGCCGCGGAGGCAGGATCCCGACTTTGGTTGTAATCGTAATGCGGCTTCTCTGCCTCGGGAGCAGATCGCCCAATACGGTTTCCGCCTCTCCGAAACCATAGGAACGCGCCGTATCGAAGTGCGTGATTCCCTCGTCCAGCGCCGTCTCGAGTAGACGAAGCGAATCGCGACGATTCACGCGCGACATAAGAGCCGAAGTGCCGAACCCGAGCCGGGAGATCTCGATTCCCGTTCGGGGCAGCCGAATCCGCAACTGTGCCCTTGCCTCGTTACCATCCGTTCGCCAGATCATCTGCCCGAGCATAGCGCAACGAGCTTTGTTCTCAGCTTCGGGACCGAGCACGTCTCCCATTGGTAAGATTGCAATTGGTTCGCAAGAAAACCTCGGCCCGGATGGTGAAATCGGCAGACACAGCGGACTTAAAATCCGCAGACCCGAAACGGTCGTGGGGGTTCAAGTCCCCCTCCGGGCACCAATGTTTATTGAAACGATGATTGAATCGATGCTGCTGTCGTGCGAAGGCGAGGGATTCCTTGATCTTTGCGTCACAGCGATTTTGGGTGAGAACGGAAGACGCATGGCAGAAGCAATCGTGGTAACGGGGGGAGCGGGTTTTATTGGTGGGAACTTCGTGCTGCATTGGCTTGCTGAAGGGCGGGGTCCGGTCGTCGTGCTGGATAAGCTGACCTATGCGGGTAATCTGGAAACGCTTGCCTCCGTCGCGGCTCACCGTGACTACACCTTTGTGCATGGCGATATCTGTGATGCGGCAACCGTGTCGGATGTGCTGGCACAGCACAGCCCGAAGGCCATCGTGCACTTCGCGGCCGAAAGTCACGTCGATCGCTCCATCCTTGGCCCTGAGGCGTTCCTGAGGACCAATGTCATTGGAACGGTTACGCTGCTGGAGGCGGCACGCAGTTATATGGCGACTCTCAGTGAAGCGGACAGGGATGCGTTCCGGTTTCTGCATGTCTCCACGGACGAGGTGTATGGGACTCTGGAACCGGAGGATCTGGCGTTCTCCGAGAAGACGGCGTATGCACCCAATAGCCCCTATGCGGCTTCCAAGGCGGCGTCGGATTTCTTTGCTCGAGCGTGGTTTCACACGTATAAGCTGCCCGTGCTGGTAACCAATTGCTCCAACAACTATGGACCGTACCAGTTTCCCGAGAAGCTGATTCCGCTGATGATTACTCATGCATTGGCGGGCAAACCGCTGCCCATCTACGGCGATGGACTGCAGGTGCGCGACTGGCTTTTTGTGGAGGATCACTGCCGTGCGATCGCCGCTGTGCTCAAGAAAGGCAAAGTTGGCCAAACCTATAACATCGGTGGTTGTAACCAGCGCAGCAATCGCGAGGTGGTGCACGCGCTTTGTGCATTGCTCGACGAAATGGCGCCGGATTCTCCGTACAAGCCGCATGCGCAGCTGATTACCCCGGTGAAGGACCGCCCTGGCCATGACCGCCGCTATGCCATCGATGCGTCCAAGATCGAGCGTGAGATCGGCTGGCTGCCGGCGGAGAGCTTCGAGACCGGATTGCGCAAAACGGTTGCGTGGTACCTGGCTAATCGAGAATGGGTCGAGGGTGTAACTAGCGGCAGTTATCAGCAGTGGGTTGCGGCTAACTACAGCGACCGTTTGATCGGAGCGGTCGAGTTATGAAGGGGATTATTCTAGCCGGGGGATCGGGTACGCGGCTGTATCCGGTCACGCAGGCGGTATCGAAACAGCTGCTTCCGGTGTATGACAAGCCGATGATCTATCATCCGCTCTCGGTGTTGATGCTGGCCGGAGTTCGTGACATTCTGCTGATCTCGACCCCGCAGGATACGCCGCGCTTCGAGGCGCTGCTCGGATCAGGCGAGCAGTGGGGTTTGCGGCTGCAGTATGCCGTTCAGCCCTCTCCCGACGGGCTTGCACAGGCGTTCCTGATTGGACGAAAGTTTCTGGCCGGCGAAGGATGCTGTCTGGCGCTGGGAGACAATATCTTCTTCGGGCATGACTTTGCGAGATCCCTGCGCAGCGCAGCCGCTCATCAACACGGCGCGACGATCTTCGCTTACCCCGTGCAGAACGCTGAACGCTACGGTGTCCTGGAGTTCGACGCCGATCGCAACGTCCTTTCGCTCGAGGAAAAACCCCTGCATCCGAAGTCTCGCTATGCGGTCACCGGACTTTATTTCTATGACGCTCAGGTGGTTTCCGTAGCCGAAGGCATCAGGCCTTCCCCGCGCGGCGAGCTGGAGATTACGGACGTAAACCGGTGGTATCTGGAGCAGGGGCAGCTGCGCACCGAGGTGCTGGGCCGGGGCACGGCGTGGCTCGACACGGGAACGCACGAGTCCCTGCTGGAAGCCGCAAATTTTATTCAGACCATCGAGCACAGGCAGGGTCTGAAGGTGGCCTGCCCCGAGGAGATCGCGTATCGCCTCGGCTATATCACCCGTGAACAGCTTGAGATTCTCGCCGCAAAAATTGGCAAGAGCAGCTACGGGAGCTATCTTCAACAGCTACTCACAGAGCCCGTGTTTTAGGGACCGAACGCGCGCGCATGTTCTGTATCAAATGCATGATAGTTATTTATAGCAACTTACCGTTACCTATATACCGTGTCATCTCGACCGAAGCAGACAGCTTTATCGTCTGCGCAGTGGAGAGACCCCTGTATTTCGTCCGTGGTACCGCGAAGGTACTTGCAACAGCGAGCAAAATACAGGGGTTTCTCCACTACGGCTGCGCCTTCGGTCGAAATGACACCGTATACCTGAAGGTAAATTGTTTTAGCCTGCCGAATAGGCGGCTGGCAGCTCAGCCTCGCTCAGCAGGCTCCCGACAGCATCCTTTGCAGAAACCGACGGTACCCCAATCCGATCGAGCGGCCATGAAATCTTGAGCGTGGGATCGTCCCAGCGCACGCAGCGCTCGCCGGCCGGGTGATACAGCCCCGTGGTCTTATAGAAGACACTTGCGGTCTCTGAGAGCACGACGAAGCCGTGGGCGAAACCCGCGGGAATCCAGAGAGATTCGACCTCGTCGCCAGTGAGGTCAAAGCCTGCCCACCTGCCGAAATCCGGTGAGCCGGGCCGCAAATCGACCGCTACGTCCCAGATGTGACCGGAGAGGACACGCACGAGTTTGCCCTGCGGTACACCCAGCTGGTAATGCAACCCCCGCAGCACACCGCATCGTGAGAAGGATTGATTGTCTTGCACAAACCCGGTAGGAAGCCCGGCCGCGGCAAAGCTTTTCGCGCTGAATACCTCGGAGAACCAGCCCCGCTCGTCACGGAGCTTTTCGGGGCGAACCAGCTTCACGTCCCGAAGCGGAGTTTCAATGATTTGCACCTTTGCATTATCTCCCGGGCAGGTGTCTGGACTCCCGAGTAGCTGTCTTGCCGTAATTGCGCCTCCTTTTTGGCCGCCTGGCTCGACTGAACTAAGATGACAGTACGCGCGGAATTCATCCCGGCTGATTTTTTGAGGAGAGTGCGACGATTTCTCGCATGCGCGTTCAATCGCTCATCGCCTTGTGCCTGCTCGGCCTCCGCGGCACACAGAGCCGGGGCCAAGAGATCGCAACAGAGCCGAGCCCGGCCCGCAAGCCTGAGGCGCAGCTAACCACCCCGTTTGGACCCGGCCTGCAGGCCTTCAGCACATCTTCGTTCAGGCTCCCGCCGGTAGGTTCCACGTTCGGCCCTCCCCTGCCGCCCGTGCCCGCGGCTCCTGCATCCGGGCCTTTAGCGCCCAGTGCGGCTACGGTGCTCAAGCCTTCCGTGGATAGCGATCGCATGGGCTCCACGAATGTGCCGATGGACAGCTGGATCTACCCTGCCCTGGAGCGACTCGGTTCCATGGGCCTGATTCCATCGCAGAGCGTCGCCATCCGGCCGTGGACGCGCCAGGAGTGTCGCCGTCAGGTCAAACAGGCGGAGGATATTCTCTTCGGATTTGGCAGTCTGGACACGCCGGTCGACGACGACACCCGCAATGAGGCTCAGCGGCTATTGCCGGATCTCGAACAGGAGCTGAGCGAACCCGACGGCACGGAAACGGCCGTGCTCGAGGCCGCGTATGCCCGCGTCGGCACCATTGCAGGCCCGGCGCTGACGGATGGATTCCACTTCGGCCAGACATGGTGGAACGATTTCGGCCGGCCGCTCGGACGAGGCAACAGTGCCATTGTGGGCTATGCCGCCCGTGCGATAGCGGGAAGGTTCTTTCTGTACGACCGGCAGGAGTTGCAGACCGATCCGGGCCTGCCCGCCGTAACACCCGCGATGGCCGCTTTTTTCAATCAGATCGACAACGTTCCGTTCATCATTCCGGCCGCTCCGGTCGTTCCGCCCGCGGCAACCATCACGCCGGCGCCGGCTGTTTCGGCCTATGTGCGGCAGCGCCCGCTGGATCTCTACGCCGGTGTCGCCTTCGCCGGCACCTCGCTATCGTTCGGCAAGCAGGAGATCTATTGGGGACCCACCACCATGGGGCCGCTCTCGTTTTCCAGCAACGCAGAACCCACCTACAATCTGCGGCTGGTCTCCACGCGGCCGCACCCGTTTCCTATCTTCCCGGAGTTAGGAAGTTATCGCTTCGATCTGGTGTTCGGAAAGCTTTCAGGGCATCACTACCCCGCGCGCCCCTACTTCAACGGGCAAAAGCTGGATCTCACCTTCGGCAGTTATCTTGAGATGAGTGTTACGCGCTGGTCGATCCTGTGGGGCGTCGGTCATCCCATGACCCTGGGAAGCCTGAAGAATAACCTCTTCAGTTCTAATTCCACGGGCGCCACCTTCGGCTATGGAGACCGCTCCGATCCAGGCGATCGCAAGAGTGCCTTCGACTTTCGCCTGCATGTGCCGGGCGTGAGTAACTACGTCACCGTGTACGCAGACTCCTATGCTGATGACGAGCTCAATCCGCTCGATGCGCCACGGCGTGTGGTCTGGAATCCGGGCATCTATATCGCACGCCTGCCGCGGTTGACGCACGCGGACTTCCGCTTCGAGATGGCCAGCTCCGAGGAGCTCAGCCAGGATGAAGGAGGAACCCGCTTCTTCATCAATAACCAATATCGTGATGGCAACACCAACAAGGGATTTCCGCTGGGCGATGCGGTGGGGCGCGATGCACGCTCCTTTGAGGGCCGGCTCGGCTATTGGTTTTCAGGACGCACCCGGGTCGAAGCAAGTTATCGTCAGACCAAGGGAAGCGGCCTATTTCTGCCCGGCGGAAGCACCATTTCAGACGGGTTCGTCAACGCGAGTTACGCCTTCAGCCGCGATTGGTCGGCACAGGTGTTTGCGCAGTATGAGCGGTTTCTGGTGCCCTCATCTATGCCGGGTAGCCAGCACAACGGAAGCGCCCGCCTGCAAATCACCTGGACGCCGAAGAACCTTGTGCTCGCGCGTTGACGCGGTTACATCACTGCTTGGGAGCGCAAAGCCATGCGGCTTTCTGTCGCGATGTGTACCTATAACGGAGAGAAGTTCCTCGCGGAGCAACTGGCCAGTTTCGCCGCTCAGGAGCGCCTTCCGGACGAACTGGTGATCTGCGATGACGGCTCCACCGATGCTACGGTGCGGATCGCTGAGGCCTTCGCGAAGGAAGCGCCATTCTTTACGCGGGTCTACCGCAACCCTGCCAATCTCGGCTACACGCGTAACTTCATCCGGGCGGTCGAACTCTGCTCAGGAGAGGTGATCGCGCTCTCCGACCAGGACGATCTCTGGTATCCACAAAAGCTGGCGCGCGTGGCCGAAGTCTTTCAAAGTAATCCCACCGTGGGTGGCGTGTTTTCCAACGGCCACTTGATAGACGATGCTTCTAATATTTTGAATAGAACCCTGTGGGACAGCTTTCGATTTGGGCCGGATGACCAGGCCCGGCTCCGCTCCGAGGACGCCGTTGATGTTCTTCTGCGCAGAAATGTCATAACAGGGATGACCTTCGCCTTCCGAGGCTCGCTGAAGCACCTGTTGACGCCGGTTCCGGATAGCTGGATTCATGATGGATGGCTCGCCTTCATGATTGTGTTGCGTTCCAAGCTGGTAGCCCTTGCGGAGCCCCTGGTAGCCTATCGCGTTCACGGCGGTCAGCAGGTCGGTGCACCGCTTTCGTCGCGCAGCAAGCTTCAGTGGATCAGGAAGCATGGCCTTTCCGCTTATCTCGGGCAGGTTCACGACCGTAATCTGGACGAGTACCAGCGAAGCGCGCTGCTATGGAATGACCTTGCCGCCTATCTGCACCGCGAAGGGCTGGCCGAAGATGGTGAAACCCTGGCCAAGGTGGAGGCCAAGGCCGCTTATGCTCATCGCGGCGCGAAACTGCTTTCTATGAACCGATGGCGTCGTTGGACGGTCGTTCTGAGCCATTGGGAAAGTTACCGGAGATTCTCTCCTACCGGTCTCCGCGCAGTACCCCGCGATCTGCTTATTTGATCGGGAACGAGGCGTATCATGACGCGTCTTCGCGTCGCTTCCCACTTGACCCAAGTGAGCGGTATACATCGGCGGAGAGAGCCGCGGCTTTCTCCCACGTGAACTGGGCTGCTTGCAGTGGTCCTCTTGTCTGCAGGTCCTTACGCAGAACCGGGTCGAGCAGAACACTCTGCATGGCTTTCGCGAGTGCTGCGGTATCGGCCGGGTCAATCAGGATCGCCGCATCGCCGGCGACCTCTGGCAGGGCCGAGGTGTTGCTGGTGATCGTGGGAGCGCCGCAGGCGATCGCCTCCAGCACGGGGAGGCCGAAACCCTCGTACATGGATGGGTAAACGAACAGGCTGCATGCCGCAAGAAATAAGGGCTTTTCGGCTTCGGCTATAAAGCCGGTAAACACGATGCGGGAGGTCAGGTCAGACTTTCTTATCGTGGCAAAGAGGCCTTCTGTCATCCATCCCTTTTTCCCAGCGATGACCAAATGCAGGTCCGGATTCTCTGCGGCAATGTAGGCGAATGCCTCGATAAGCCGTGGCAGATTTTTACGCGGCTCAATGGTGCCGATGTAGAGCACAAACCGGTTTGGAAGACCATACTTCTCTTGCAAGCGGTCGAGGCCTGCAAGAGAAATCCCTGGTCGAAACGCATCGTCTTTTCCATGAGGAATAACCGAAGTTTGCCCATGTGGCTTACCAAGCCTCGCGATACAGTCTGCCTGGGCAGAACGTGAGACAAAAATAATGTGATCGGCGGAGCGCATGCCAGCTTTAATAAAAAACCGGAAGTAAAAAATCTTAAGCCTCTCATGAACCTGGGGCATGTTAAAGAAGGTCATGTCGTGGAACGTAACCACTTGCCGTGTGCCGAAGCGCAGCAAGGGAAAGGCGTAATGGAGAGAATGAACGACCTCTATGCCATGTCGTTTGAGCAAAATCGGCAGGTAAATCTGTTCCAGAAGCAAGCGGAACGGAAGAAGGCGGAAGACGCGCGCGGGTACCCACAACATTGTGACGTTGGGGTGTCGGCTGAAGTCCAACGCGGGGTCGTCATCCTGGGCCAGAATGAACCATTGGATCGTCGTCTCGGTTTTGGTAAGGTGATCGAGCAGATTCTTGGTGTAGACACCTACGCCCGCCTTCTCTTTGTTCGTGACGCCAGTTGCGTCGAGGAGAACCTTCATTCGCTGCAACGACCCGAAGCCCGGAATGATGATGCTCGTGCATTTGGGGAAGAGTCAGAGCGGTGAGGTGGGCTATCCTCGATACAAGTTTACCTCCCAAAATGTCCCCCAAAGGCGTTTCGGGCCGAACTCCACTCCCGCTATATCAGGTTTTTTCAGAACGATGTCTCTGCTCAATCGCAAGCGTACTCCCGGGGAAATTGTGCAGGCCGGTGCTGTCGAGACAAGCATTCTCGCCGTCATTGTGATCTATAAGATGAAGCCCGGCGACTCCGCGAGTTTGCGGACGCTACTCGAAGCGGCGCGAGCGGCGATGTCAACCGCGCTCCGGCTTTCCATCCTGGTTGTGGACAATACGCCGGGCGGTCAAGATGCAGGTGTGCTCCCAGATGGCGTGCGCTATCGCGCCGAGCCGGAAAATCCCGGACTGGCCAAACCGTACAACGACGCGCTTGCGACTGCTGAAAAGGAAGGTTTCACCTGGTTGCTGACGCTGGATCAGGATACGCATCTGCCGGCCGCCTTCCTGACCGCGCTGGACCAGTATGCAAAGCACTACCATGGCGTCGATAACGTCGCCGCCATTGTTCCTCGTATCGTGGACAACGGCAGGCCCATTTCACCTTTCCGCTTTGTTGGCGGTTTTCTGCCCCGCGTTCTCCCTCCGAGTGTCAGTGGCATCTCGAAGCGCTTTACCTCTTCACTCAACTCCGCTTCCCTTCTTCGCGTGGCGGCGCTGCGTAAGGTGGGCGGCTATGACGTCAGATTTCCATTGCATAACAGCGATACAAGCCTTTTCCATAACTTGGACAAAGCGGGAGAACGAGTGGTGGTGGCAGGAGACATCCTCGTCAGCCACGATTTAGCAATCCTGCAACGCGAGGACCGGATGACTCCGCAACGATACCGCCAGCTTCTCTGGGACGAATGTGATTTTTGGGACGTCAAGATGGGCTTTCTGGCGCGAACGGAGCGTCTTTTGCGCTTGGTGGGACGTGTCTGCAAAGGCTATCTAAGAAACGAGGATGTTGCATTCCGCGCGATCACCTCCGCTGAGATCCGGCGCCGCTGCCTGACGCCGCGAAGGCAAAGAATGAGAGCAAAGACGGCGCACTCGGCTCTGGGATGACGACAACGTTTTCTAGTGAAGCAGATCACGGATGCAAGTCAGGGCTCGCGTATATATGACAAGACCAGTATCGTTCACCTTGTTCTGTTTGTATGTCGTGTTCCTGATCCTTCTCCCGAGCGGCAGCATCTTCGGCGTGAATGTCAAGATTCTGGTCTTCGTGCCTCTTGCTTTGCTGGCCACGCAAAAGGCCCTTGCCGAGAAGGAGGTCTTCTATCGGCTCGCCATTCTGGCCTGCCTGTTGGCGGCCTTTTTGGGATGGGTGCTCATAGCCCAATGTTACGGCTTCTATAACATCGCTCTTTCCTTGTCGCAGTACAGGGACGTGACGACGACCTTTGCGGGATGCTGGTTCATCCGGCTCTTCACCGCGAACGAGATCGACCGAAAGATCTTCGTTCGGGTATGCCTTTTTACGGTTGCGTTTGGCGGCTTACTGAAGTTTCTCATCTTTATGTATGCGCTAAGCACGGGCGTTCCTGTCTCAACCATCATGGACGGCATCGCTCACGTGTTTGGGGTGCAGCTTATGACCGTCGAGCTTGGCGATTTGGGGGGCAGGATCCAGTACCCGTCCGATACGCTCGTGCCGGTGTGCCTGTTTGCGATCCTTTGTCTTCGCAAGCGACTTCGGATCGGGGGATTGGTGTCCCTGATCATGGTTTCGTTGCTCATCGTGTCTTCGGTTTTTACGTTCTCCCGCTTCCTGTGGGGCTACACCGCACTGGGTGGTGTCCTCGGAATGCTGGTCGCCAAACGAGACAGAATGCATCTGCTGTACCTTGCCGGAGCCGCGGCCGTGGGGGCATATTTTTTCAAGCTTCTGGTCACTGTCGTCGAATTGCGCTTCTCGACTCAGATCGCAGACTCTTCGGATGCGGAACGCATACTGCAGCGGGGCGCCCTGGAAAGCTTCTTCAGGGACGCGCCACTTCTGGGGCATGGTCTGGGAAGTTATACCACGCAGGTGATCCGCGCGCCGGAGCTGCCGTACAACTACGAGATGCAGGTGTTCGCTTTAGCAGGACAGGTGGGAATTGTCGGCGCGGTTCTACTACTCTGTGTTCTGTTCAGCTATTACCGGAAGGCGTTTTCCTTTCGACCCGGAGAGCGAATTTACCAGATCTCCGTGTTCCTGATGCTGGTCTGCT
The DNA here is from genome assembly GCA_965276885.1 of Granulicella sp. Lineage (GTDB taxonomy): Bacteria > Acidobacteriota > Terriglobia > Terriglobales > Acidobacteriaceae > Granulicella. The sequence goes on from OZ255702.1 coordinate 3,116,815, forward strand.
TTCTCGCAGCGGGATTCCTCAACCCTTATCTTGTCTCTTCGATCGCTGCCGGAACATTTGGCTTGCTGTTTGCGCTCGCCTCGCTGGGCTCGTGCCACGAGCCGCTCTCCGCGTATCCCGGCGGCCATCATCGAATCGCAGAGCGGACGTCTCTCGTCAAGCTCTCAAAATTTATTGCCCCGAGCGGCTTGAAACAGCACCCAGGCTGAGCCGCTCAGCAGGCCTAAGATAAGCCCGAGCGCCACAATGATGGTGCGCGGCGGACCGGACTTCGTATCCGGTACGCTGGGCTGATCGAGAATCTGCAGCGGCGCATCCTTGGCTTCGTCCAGGCGCGCGGCCTCGTACTGCTTGGCGATGATCTCGAAGAGCGATTCATGGTATTTCACGTCGCGCGCCCGGCGGATGTACTCCAGCTCGAGGCCTGGAACCTGTGCCGTCGAGAGGCCCCCAAAATGGTCTTCGCTCTGGCCGCGCTCCAGTCGAGAGGCCTGCGCCCCCAGGCTCTCGATCTCGTTGCGGATGCGAAGAACGTCCGGGTTCTCCTCGGTCTCGTCGTGCAGAAGGGCGGCCAGCCGGGCCTGCCGCTCCGTGATTTGCGCGCGCACCTGAGCGAGAGACTGGATATTGGAAGCTGTCTGCCCAGCGGGCGCCACCAGCCCCGTCCGCTCCTCCGACTGCTTGAGAGCCACCTCGGCGTTGGCGAGTTCGTCCTTCTCCTTCGCCAGCCGCTGTTCATAGAAAAGTCTGCGCTGCGAGCTTTCGGTGAGGGCCAAACCGGCCGAGGTTCGCTGCAGCGCTCCCAGGTACGCGCTGGCCAGATCTCTCGCGCGCGCGGGGCTCTTGTCGGTGACGCTGAGCGTCACCAGAGGATCTTTGGTGTCCGCCTCAAACAGGCTCCTTGAGGCCAGCTTTTTCTCTGCCTTGCTCTCTTTTTTTACCTTATACACCTGCATTAGATTGAAACGCTGGACGAGCTCTTGCGCAATGGTATGGCTCTTCAGGATGCCGACATACAAGTCCCCCTGACTCTTGCCTCCCAGAATGCTGCTGGCTCCCCCCAAACCTGCCAGCTGGCCCATCAGGGCTGCCGCACTGGAGTTCATATTCGAGCCCGGCGGCACAAACGAAGCCTTCGCCGTATAGGTGGTCGGCAGCGCAAAGGCCAGGATGAGGGCCAGCACCATCGCACCAAGGCCACTCCAGAGGATCGTGCGCCGCCCAAGCTGCAGTGTGCGCAGAAGCGTCGCAAGCGAGAGCGTATCGTTCTCGGGGGCTGTCCCAGCCGGGGATGGCATTGCGGTTTGCGCAATGGGTGGCTGTCGCATCTCGTCTATCATTCCGTTTCCTTTATACGCGGTCCAGAGGCGCCTTTTCGCCGGGTACATGCGACAACACCCACTCTGAACGGTCACTGCGATCGGGTTGCAGCCGCTCCGGGGCTGCACGGATCGATGGGGACGCTAATGCAGACGTGCTCCGAGCCCGGATCGCTTCTGCTCCAGGCCGGGATCGCTTCTGATATGGTGTAGCTGAGGATTTCTGCCCTTGGGGCGAGAGCACGGATGAGGTTTTTGCAGAATTCAAGCCTTGTTTCAGGTGGCGCCGGGATTCCCGGAACAACGACGAAGCGGTTGCGGACGAAGCGTTGGACGGGTCTCGTCTGTGTTGCTATCGCCTTGATGGTCCAAGGCCGGTGTTTGCGTGCGCAGACGACGAATAGCAGTGATCCGCAAAGCAATTGCGTCGATTCCCTCCTGACACCGTGCAATCCCAACACTCCGCAAACGGTTCCGCAGGGCAACGCTTCGGCGTATTCGACTCAGAATCAAACCTCAACGGGCGTTCAAGATGATGGAGCTGACCAAGCGGATCAGCGGACGCGGGACTTCCGCGATGACCTCTACGTCGATTCCGCAGGGGTCGAGCGCAACCGGCAAACTGGGCTCAGGGAGGACCGGAATCGCCTGTTTCCGCCCGAGCCGGTCACCGATATGCAGCGGCTGGCGAAGTCCGCGATCGGCGAGATGCTGCCGGTCTTTGGCCGGGATCTGTTTCGGAATGTGCCTTCCACCTTTGCGCCTGGCGACCAACTCGCGGTCACGCCCGATTACATCATCGGGCCGGGAGACGATGTTCTGCTGCGCCTGTGGGGACCGCAATCGTTCAATAGCCAGCTGACGGTCGATCGCTCCGGTTCCATTTACATCCCGAAGGTCGGCGCCATTCACGTGGCCGGGCTGCGCTTTGACGAGCTGCAGAAGCAGGTGACGACCGCGCTGAGCCGCACCTACCGCAACTTCAATGTCTCGGTGAACCTCGGACGGCTGCGCTCGATTCAGGTCTATGTCGTGGGCGAGGCGCGGCGTCCCGGCGCGTACACGGTCAGTTCGTTAAGCACGGTGCTGAACGCGCTGTTTGCCTCCGGCGGCCCGGATGTCCAAGGCTCGTTGCGGCACATCCAGGTCAGGCGCGCGGGGCAGACCCTTCCGGAGTTCGATCTTTACGACGTTGTGCTTCGCGGCGATAAGTCGAAGGACGTGCAGCTGGAGACGGGCGATACGATCTTCATTCCCGCCGTCGGTCCGCAGGTGGCCTTTGGTGGAAGCGTGCGCCATCCGGCCATCTATGAGCTGGGAAAAGAGACGAGCCTCCAGCAGCTGCTGAGCCTCGCGGGCGGTTTATCTCCGACTGCTTCCACGACGCAGATCTCTCTGGAAAGAATCGGGGATAACCAGACGCGTCATGCCATGACGGTGGCGCTCGATCCGAGTGGACGCCAGACAGAGCTTCGCGATGGCGACGTCTTGTATGCGGGCCACATCACGGCCGGTTATGAGCAGTCCGTCACCATCCGCGGAAATCTTGCCAACCCCGGGCGCTTCGCCTGGCACGAAGGCATGCGGCTGAGCGATATCATTCCGGATCGCAGCTCTCTGCTGACAACCGATTACTGGAGAGCGCGCAACCGGCTGGGCGTTCCCGTTCCGCTGTTCGAACCTCTGCAACAGAACCCAACCTATCGCCGGACGCCACCGAACCTGCTGCGTCCGAACGGAAGCCGCGGGGATGTGACCAACGCAGGGCGCCCCGTGTATGGGGATCAGGGGTACGGGAATCAGGACTATGGGGATCAGGGGTACGGGGATCAGGGGTATGGGTCCAACGGGACCACCCAGGACCAGGCGGACACCCAAACGGAGGATCTGCAGCAGGCATACCCGGGCCAATCGAACAACGCACTCGTGGCAGGCGCACTCGCCAACCGCGGGCTTGATAACGGCACCGACAACAATGGCTACGACTACGGGAATCAGGGGAATGTTTCGGCGGCTCCGGGTACGCTATCGCAGCCGCAGTCGCAACAGGGGCAGCGATCCGGCACGGAAGGGCAACCCGCAAAGCCGAAAAACAAGATCGCGATTCCGGCTCCAGAGATCGACTGGGCCTATGCCGTGATCGAGCGTCTTGACCCCGATACCCTGAAGAGTTCTCTGGTGCCGTTCAATCTCGGAAAGCTGGTGGAAGATCACGATCCCCTGCAGAATCTTTCGCTGCATCCGGGCGATATTGTCACGATTCTTTCGCAGAACGATATTCTCGTGCCGCAGGATGAGCAGACCAAATACATCCGGCTCGAAGGCGAGTTCATGGCCTCCGGGGTGTACAGCGTAAAGCCGAATGAGACGCTGGAGGAGGTGGTGCGCCGAGCCGGCGGACTCACCCCCAAGGCCTATCTGTACGGCAGCGCCTTTCAGCGCGAGTCGGCGCGCGTGTTTCAGCAGCAGCGGCTGGACGAGTACATCTCTTCCCTTTCGGCGGACATGGAGCGGGAGGCCGCGGTCCGCACCGCCTCCTCCACCTCGGGCATTCTTGATCCGAATGCCCTGGCGGAGCAACGCAGCTTGATCTCGCAACTGCGGGCTCTCCGCGCGACGGGACGGGTGGTTTTGGAGTTCCGCCCCGGCAGTGCGGGCGTGGCGAGCATTCCCGCGATTCCGCTCGAAAACGGTGATGTGTTTCGCGTGCCCACCCGTCCCAATACCGTCAGCGTGATCGGTGCTGTGTATGGACAGAACGTGTTTTTATACAACCCCGATCGGAGGCTTGAGAACTATATCGCGCTTGCGGGCAATCCCAACCGCATCGCCGATCAGAAGCACGCCTTCATCATCCGGGCGGATGGTTCGATCTTCAGCCGCGAACGGGCGAAGGGAGTCTTATCCAACCAGTTTGATAGTGCCCGGATCAATCCGGGTGATGCGATTGTAATTCCGGAAAAGCTCGTGAAACCCACCGCTCTTCGTGAACTGATCGACTATTCTCAAATCCTGTCCTCCTTTGGCTTGGCTGCTGCCGCCATCAATGTGGTTCGGTAGCTCCGTTGTGGAAGCCATGGGCCCCGGCTTTGTCTCGAGGAGATACATCATGACCGCGGCACCCTCAATACCCCACGCGTGTTAGGTCCAAAATGAGGGCAAAGATGATATTCAAGAGGAACTCGGAGGTGAATCCCGGATGAGATCTTCGAAAGTTGCCGCTTGCCTGCTCGCCGTTTCTCTCACGGCAGCCCTCCGTGCGGACAACGCGCGCTTTGACCTCGTCGGACCAAAGATCGACGTCCGCGTCACACGCGGAAATACCACGCTTCCAATCGCTGAGGTTCCGAACCTGCAGCCCGGCGACCGGATCTGGGTTAAGGCCGACCTGCCTTCCAGCCAGTCCAACCATCTGCTGCTCATCGTTGCCTTTCTTCGCGGCACCACCAATGAGCCTCCCGATCACTGGTTCACCGAGATCGATACCTGGGACAAGAGGTCTGTTGAAGGCACGACCATTACCGTTCCGAATGAAGCGGAGCAGGCGGTGCTTTTTGTGGCGCCTGTAACCGGTGGCGACTTCAAAACCCTTCGTTCGGCCGTGAAAGGCAAGCCGGGTCTCTTCATTCGCGCCGACGCGGACCTCAATGAGGCCTCCTTCGAGCAGCAGCGCATCGAGCGCTATCTCGCAGCCATGAAGACCGTGTCCCAGGATGACCCGAAGGCCATCCAGGACCGCTCCGCCAAGCTGGCTGTCACGCTCGCGCTCAAGCCCAACGCCGACTGCTTCAAGCAGCCTGTCGATCAGCAGGTCAACTGCCTCACCCAGTCCAGCGCTCCCGTCCTGCTCGACGACGGGCATGGGCAGAGTATTGCCGAAGCGCTCTCCACGGGCGCCTCGTCTGACTTCATCAATGCTGCCTCTTATACCCAGCCGGTTGGCGGTGGACTCTACTCGGCCTATGTCGGCGCCATCGTGGATCTTGTGCACCTCACCAGCGCGCTGCGCACCGCCCAATACCAGTACATTCCCGCCATCAGCTTTCCGCAGGGCTCCACGCTCAATCTGAAGCTCAACGCTCCGCCCTCGTTTCACAAACCCGAATCCGTCATCGTGATTGGCCTGCCCGCGATCCAGAAGACCAAGCTGCCACCCTTGCATCCTCACGACCCCAACCAGGTCGCCTGCCTGTTGCAGCCGAAGATGACGCTGCCGCTTGAAGGCGCGCCGCTTGTGTTTTCCACCAGCTTCGCGCATGATCTCGTCCTGCACCTGAACCGAACGGGCGCGGCCGCCGATATTCCCCTCACGCCCGATCCTCTTGAAGGCGGCCTCATCGTTGCCAAACAAAAACAGCGCGAGCCACTGCACGATGCCGAGCCCGGGCGCGACAGCGCGCCGCCTGAAAAGGCTGACGCGAAGCCCGGCAACAGTACCGATCTCACCATCACCGGCACCGTCCGCGGCTATTGGGGTTTCGACTCGTTCGAAGGCCCCACGCTCACCGTGCAGCAGGTCGACGGCAAAGACTGGAAGATCGTCAACGACACACAACTACTTGCCGGGCAGGACAACCACCTCAAGCTCAAAGGCGATGGCACGGCCTGCGTGCAGAGCATCGCGCTTACGAACAATAAAGACAAGGACGTCGATGTCACCTACAAGCCCGCCGCAAGCGATGGAGGCAAAGACGGCCAAGCTGCCGCAAATCCGGCGAATCAGAAAGACACGCTCGATCTGGACGTGTCGCTCAAGAAGGTCCAGCCCGGCGGCTACTCACTTGCCATCCAACAGTTTGGCGAGGCTGATAAGAACACCGTCCCGCTCACCGCCTACACCGGCGACATTCACCTCGACGCTATCCGGATTCATGACGGAGATAAGACCGCCGTACTCTCCGGCGAGCATGTCCAGGATGTCGTCTCCGTCGAGATGGCTCATCAGACCTTTACCCCGGCGGCGGCCGGCAACGATGACAAGACCGTTCGCCTCGAAGCCAAGGCAGGCGTCTCTCCCGGCAATGGCTCCGACGCAACGGCCAAGCTAAAAGACGGCCGCACGATGACCGTCAAAGTCTCTACCGAAGCCGCACGCCCCGGGCTGAAACTGGTCTCCTTGAAGGACACACCAGCGCAGGGGGATGGCAATCTTCCCGTCATCCTAGGCGCCAAAGACGACATTCCTCTCGGCGGAAAGCTTACCTTCGTCGTGCAAACGGAGACTGTCTTTCCGCGCGCGGGGACCGTCGAAGTGGCGACGGCGGATGGTTCCGTTCACACCAGCCTTTCGCTCGCCGCCAATAACCTCGTCCTGCAGGACGAGCACACCGCCATCGCCACGCTCGATCCGCTGAAGGCGTTCGGTCAGTCTGCGTTCGGCAAACTGCAGATGCGCCCGGTCGCGGAAGACGGCACACCCGGCGATTGGACACCGCTAGGCATCCTCGTGCGCACGCCGGGGATCACCGCCATCCACTGCACCACCACGGACGCTCCCACGTGCACCGTTGACGGCAGCAATTTATTCCTTGTGCAGACCTTTGGTGCCACCAAAGACTTCGCCAAGCCAACCGACGTGCCCACCGGCTTCGCCGAGAATACCTTCACCGTACCGACCCCCGCCGACGGAACCACGCTGTATCTCAAGCTCCGCGACGATCCGAACGCTATCGCCTCCGTAGCGCTGGCCGCATCGATCCAGAAGCCCGCGCCGGCACCTGCGCCGACAGCACAAATACCATTACCGGCATCCAATACCCAACCCCAATGACCTGCTGTAACCAGGAAGAAACAGCCGTTTTCCCAAACCGTTGTGTAACGCACGCCCGTGTTTTCACGCGGCCGCTTGGAAGCTGCGCCCCCGTGCCTCTGGCCCGAAAAAGAAGAGCACCATCAGCAAGGCGATCACCGCGCCGGCAAATCCTGTCAACGCCACACGATACCCATAAAGATCGCGCAGCTTGAGTTCCAGCATCGTCGCCGGAGAAGCAACCAGCACACCGAGCTGGTAGACAAAACCCGGGAATAGGCCTCGCAGAGACGGCGGCGAGAGCTCGTTGATGTGGGCAGGAATCACCCCAAACGCACCCTGTCCCCCGGCCTGCATCATGCACGATCCCACCACCAGCATGAGCACCGTTGTACCGAACGCCCAGGCTGGAATGGATACAAGGCACAGCAGAAGCGCCAGCATGATGGAGTAGCGTCTTCCGATTCGCTCGGAAAGCGCTCCAAAGAGCAGCGCGCCCAAAATCGCAGCGATGTTATACAGAATCGGTATGCCGTAAACAATCTTCATCCCCGCCACATCCCTGCGGGTGAGGTCATGGATGGACTTCAGAAAATCAGGATAAAGATCCTGCGTACCGTGCGAAAGGCACATCATCACAGACAGGAGTACCAACAGATAGAGGAACATGCGTCTATGCGGCAGCATGGCGCTGAAAATCTGCTTCACCGAACCAATCTTCTGCACGCCCCACGCATGCGACTCCGGCGCAAGCATCGTAAGCAGCGCAACCAGCAAAGCCACCGGCGCACCCATGAAGAAAAAGACACGCCAACCGTGACGCAAGGTAACAGCCTGCATGGCAAGCGCGGCGCAAAGATAACCCATCGGGTAACCGCTTTGCATCAGGCCGCTGAGCAAACCGCGCAGGCGCCGGGGTGCACTCTCCATGGCATAGGAGGCGCCTATGCCCCAATATCCTCCCATTCCCAGGCCATACAGCGCGCGCATCAGCACGAAGATCCAGAACGTCGGCGCCAAGCCGCTCAGCACCGTCATCGTGGAGAAATAAAGCACGCAACCGATGAGCGGCCACTTGCGCCCGTAGCGGTCGGCGAGAGCACCAAAGGCGAGAGCCCCCACCGGCCGCATCGCCAGGGTGAGCGTGAGTGTGTACACCACGGCCTCTTTGCGAACGTGGTAGAACGCTGCGATTGAATCGAAGAGAAAGATCAGGATGAAGAAGTCGAAGGCATCCAGCAGCCAGCCGAGAATGCCGGCCGAAACGGCAAGCTGCCAGCCACTGGTCTCAATTTCGGCCCCGCCAGCCTGGATGTTTTGAGCGGGGATGTTCTGATCAGAGACAAGCATCGTGCAAACGCCTCTTTCCTACACTGACAGTGCCTCTACAATCGCATCGCCCAGAAGCTGCGTCGTGCCCTTGCCGCCCATGTCGGGCGTAAGCACGTCTCGCTTCCCCACCAGGACAGACTTGATCGCCTGCAGGATGCGCTCCCCTGCCTCGTGCTCGCCCAGATGCTCCAGCATCATCGCGGCAGACCATATCTGCCCGATCGGATTGGCGATGCCCTTGCCCGCAATATCCGGCGCGGACCCGTGCACCGGCTCAAACATCGACGGAAACACCCGCTCCGGATTGATATTGCCGGACGGCGCAATCGCAATCGTGCCGGTCACTCCCGGCCCCAGGTCCGACAGGATGTCTCCAAACAGATTGCTGCCGACCACAACGCTGAAGCGCTCCGGCGACATGACAAACCGCGCCGCCAAAATGTCAACGTGGTACTGGTCGGCCTGCACATCCGGATACTCCTGGCTGATGGCCGCGAAGCGCTCATCCCAGAACGGCATCGAGTAATACAAGCCATTCGACTTCGTCGCGGAGGTCACGTGCTTTCGCTCCAGCTTGCGTGCAAGCTCGAAGGCGTAGCGCAGGATGCGATCTGTTCCGCGTCTTGTAAAAATCGCCTCCTGGATGACCATCTCGTTCTCCGTTCCGGCAAACAGCCGGCCGCCCACCTGCGAGTATTCGCCCTCGGAGTTTTCCCGCACCACCCAGAAGTCGATCTCACCCGGCTCGGCGCGCACCGGTGCCTTCACTCCGGGCAGCAGGCGAACCGGCCGCAGGTTCACATATTGATCGAACTCACGGCGAATCGGGATCAGCAGGCCCCATAGAGAGATGTGGTCGGGCACGCCTGGAAATCCCGCCGCGCCGAAGAAGATCGCGTCATGGTCGCGCAGCCGCATGATGCCGTCCTCCGGCATCATGCGGCCAGTCTTTTTGTAAAGCTCGCAGCTCCAATCGAAATGCTGAAAGGCGTACTCGATTCCGAAGATCGAGCCTACCCGCTCCAGCACGCGCAGACCCACCGGCACCACCTCGTTGCCGATACCGTCTCCCGGAATCACCGCGATTCTGAACCTGGCTGCCATGCGCTGCCTCCACTAAATGCAGCGGCCGCCATCAACCTCGAGGCAGACGCCGGTGATGAAATCAGCCTCATCGCTGGCCAGAAATGCCGTCGCCTTCGCGATGTCGAGCGGCCTCGAAAGTCTTCCCAGCGGAATGGTGCTGATCACCTTGGCGCGCGCTTCGGGCGTGTCCTGCCCACCCGGCAAAAAGTCGGCGATCAAACCCGTCTCGCCCATCACGGGGTTCACGGCGCAGACACGAATCTTCAGCGGCGCCAGTTCGATCGCCATCGACTTGGTCAGGATGTTTGCCGCGCCCTTCGAGCCGTTGTACCAGGTCAGCCCCGGCCGCGGCCGCACACCCGCCGTGGACGCGATATTGATCATCACGCCCCCGCCGTTTCGCTGAAACACAGGCACCACGTTCTTGGCTGCCAGGTACAAGCTTTTCACATTTACGGCATACACCCGATCGAAGGTCTCCTCATCCACGTCCAGCATCGGCTGCGACTTGTGTGTCGTTCCCGCGTTGTTTACCAGAATGTCCAGCTTGCCGAAGCTTTCGACCGCAAGCTGCACCATGGCTGCCACTTGATCGTTTTTTGTCACATCCGTCAAAGACAAAACCGCTTTCCCGCCTGCTTGCGTAATTTCTTTCACGACACGCTCCGCGCCTTCGCGGCGAATGTCGGCGACCACCACGCTTGCTCCTTCTTGAGCGAACAGTTTGGCGATGCCCTCGCCAAAACCGCTGCCCGCCCCCGTTACGATCGCCGCTCGTCCCTGCAACTTCATCGTGTATACCCTCGCTCCCCTTCAGGAGATGTCGAAACAGAGATACTTCACTTCCAGGTATTCCTCTATCCCGTACTTCGAACCCTCACGTCCCAGGCCGGACTGCTTTACCCCGCCGAAGGGCGCTACTTCGGTGGAAATCAATCCATCGTTGATGCCCACCATGCCATATTCCAGCGCCTCCGCCACCCGCCAGATGCGCCCCATGTCGCGCGTGTAGAAGTACGCCGCCAGGCCGGATTCCGTATCGTTGCAGAGCGCAATCGCTTCTTCTTCTGTCGAAAAGCGAATCAGCGGCGCCACTGGCCCAAAGGTCTCCTCATTCATCAGCAAAGAACCTGCCGCGACCTCGGTGAGGATCGTGGGCTGGAAGTAATATCCGCCCAAAGCGTGCCGGTTGCCGCCGGAGTGAATCGTCGCGCCACGCGTAACCGCATCGCCGATGTGAGAGATCACCTTGTCGATCGCCTCCTGATTGATCAGCGGACCGATCGTCACGCCCTCGTCCAGTCCGCAGCCGACACGCAGAGCGTCCACTGCGCCCGCAAGCGCCTGTACGAAGCGGTCGTAAATGGCATCCTGCACAAAGATGCGGTTGGCGCACACGCAGGTCTGCCCCGCATTGCGAAACTTGGCGACCATCACGCCTTCAACCGCCTTGGCAAGATCCGCATCGTCGAAGACCACAAAAGGGGCGTTGCCGCCAAGCTCCAGGGACACCTTCTTCACCGTGTCGGCGCACTGCCGCAGCAGAATACGTCCAACCTGGGTGGACCCGGTAAACGACAGCTTGCGCACCTGCGGGTTCGAAGTGAGCTCGCCGCCAATGGCGATCGCATCGCCCGTAATCACATTGAAGACACCCGCGGGAAGGCCTGCGCGGGAGGCCAGCTCGGCCAGAGCCAGCGCGGAAAATGGCGTCTCCGGAGCCGGCTTTATGACAATGGTGCAGCCCGCCGCCAGGGCTGCCCCAGCCTTGCGCGTGATCATCGCATTGGGGAAGTTCCAGGGCGTGATGGCAGCCACCACGCCCACCGGCTGCTTCAGCGTCACGATGCGGCGATTGCGTGCGTTGGCTGGAATGGTGTCGCCGTAGATGCGCCTTGCCTCGCCCGCAAACCACTGCAGAAACGAGGTGCCGTAGACGATCTCGCCGCGCGCTTCGGCCAGAGGTTTTCCCTGCTCCAGCGTCAGAATTCTTCCGAGATCGTGCTGATGCTGAAGGCAAAGATCCGCCCAGCGGGTGATCGCATCCGAGCGCTCTTTGGCGCTGCGCGAACGCCACTCCGGCAGCGCTTTTTCCGCGGCATGAATGGCCAGTTTCGTCTCAGCAGCTCCGAAGTTTGGAACGCGGCCAAGCACCTTGCCATCATGTGGATTCAGGATCGCGTCGGTGGGCTCTCCCCTCCACGCGCCGTCTACAAAACATTGTTCGCGGAAGAGATCGGCGTCCTGCAGTCCAAGCGAAACATTCTCAGATCTCTCATATACGGGGGCAGTCAGCATAGTTGGTTCTCCGCTTTCCGGCCCTGCTCCAGGGCCAGCAATCCATCCAGAACCGTAAATCCCATTGCGTTGCGCGTATCCACCGTCGCACTCGCAATATGCGGGGTTAGAAAGACGTTCGGAAGAGTTTTGTACCGTGGATTGATGTCGGGCTCGCCCGCAAAGACATCCAGCCCCGCAGCGAAGACACGCCGGCTCTGCAAGGCGTCGATAAGGGCATCATCGTCCACGGTGTCGCCTCGGGAAATATTGACCACCACAGCATTCGCGGGTAGGAGCTCGATTCGTCTTCTCTCCAGAAATCCTCGCAGTTCCGCGCTTCCAGGCGCCAGCAGCAGCAGAAAGTCGCTCACCCTGAGCAGACTTTCCGGGCTGTCATGATACGTGGCTCCCAACTCTGATGCGCTCTCAAGCCGCCGCCGGTTGTGATAATGCACCTCCACACCAAAGGCCGGCAGCCGTTTGGCCACGGCCTGGCCGATGCGCCCCATACCGAGAATCCCCGCTCGTCTTCCGTTCAGGCCAATACCCAGCAGTTGTGTTGGTGCATATCCCGTCCACTCCCCCGAGCGTACCAGCGCATCCGCCTCGTGGCCACGCCGGGCGGCGTTCAGCAGCAACATCATCGCCAGCTCTGCACATGCATCCGACAACACCCCGGGGGAGTAAAACACCGCCACGCCAGAGTCCCGGGCGGCCTCCAGGTCGATGTGGTTGTGACCGACCGAGAGCGTTCCAATCGCCTTCAACGTCCCGTGCAGCCGGTCGAAGACGCAGCGTGGAATCGGCTGCATGGCCGACGTAAGGATGTAATCGCAATCTGCGGCGGCCTCGGCCAGGGCCTCCGGCGCCAGCACCACATCGTCAGGCGTACGCACCAGCGCATACCTTTGGGCCGCACGCTGTTCCACAGCTTCGGGCAGGCGCCGCGAGAGAAACACTTTGCGCTTCTCGCGGGAGAACTCCGGCTTTGTCCTGTTGGTCACTTCGCTGTTATACCCCAAGAATGGCGCACTTGCCTGCAGGGCTCCGCACCATGAAATGCCGCAGCTCTCCAGAGGGCGAAAGCATACGCATCCCATCCTTTTCTGGCAAGCAACTTGTATGACAACCCGAAAAGTGGACGATCATATCTTTCTGCTTGACGCTCCCTATCAGGGTGAGTATAAAGATCGCGCTCCGCAGCTCTGCACGAGGCCGCAACGAATGCACCAGAGCCTGATTCCCCGCCATGCCCGAACGTCTCTCGGCCGCCTTCCGCACCGCAGCCTCGTCAGCAGGCGAACGCTTTTGGGCGGTCTCGCGGCGGCCATGGCCACGGCTTCTCCGTTTGGCAGGCTCACGGCGCAGGCCAGTGCCGCAGCGTCGCGGACGCCGGGCGAAACGCTCAAAATCTCTGCTGTCGAGCTGATCGAGGTCAAAGGTCATTACCAGGCGACACCGACCATCGACAACCAACCTGAGGTCACGCCGCTTGCGGTCTACGACGGATACAAGGCCAAGGCTTACGAAGACAAGCCCGGTCCCGCGAAGCAGGTTGCGGCCTCCGCAATTTACCTGCGCATCCGCACGCAAGCAGGACTCGACGGCTTTTATGGTCCCATCGATCGCGAGGCAGCCTTCGTCGTTTACGACGAGCTTCGTCCCTTTCTGATCGGCAAGGATGCGCTCGCAGGGGAGACACTCTGGGATCAGATGTACCGCTCCAACCGGCACTCGCGCAATGGTCTCTTCATGATGGGCATCAGCGCGGTGGACAACACACTTTGGGATCTGCGCGGCCGCTACTACGGCGTCCCCGTCTTCCGGCTTCTGGGCGGACCGTCGCGCGAATCGGTGGAAGCCTACTCCAGCACCCTAGGATTTTCTCTGCAGCCCGACGCCGTGCGAAAGCGCAGTCTCGCACTTAAGAACGAAGGCTTTCGATATCAGAAGTGGTTCATGGGGTACGGGCCGGGAGACGGTCCCGAGGGCATGCGCCGCAACGTGGAGCTTGTGCGCCTGCTGCGTGAAACCGTGGGCGACGATGTTGAACTCATGTTTGACTCCTTCAGCGGATGGGACCTCGATTATGCGCTCGAGTGGGCCCATCAGGTTGAGCAGTACCGCCCCCGCTGGATGGAAGAGTCCACGCACCCGGAAAAGATTGAGACCTTCGCTACGCTGCGCCGCGGCACCACCATTCCGATCGCTGCCGGAGAACACTTCTATGGCCGATGGGAGGTGGAGCGCTATCTACAGGCCGGCGCGCTCTCCGTCGTGCAAGCCGATCCGGAGTGGTGCGGCGGCATCTCGGAGCTGCTCAAGATCGGCACCGTCGCCAGTCTGCATGACGTTCCAGTGATCCCCCACGGCCACAGCCTTCACGCGGCTCTGCACGTGATCTTCAGTCAATCCCCGATGACCTTCCCACTCGCTGAGTTCCTGGTCATCAAAATGCGAACCTATTACCACTTTGAAGCAAACCCACCGGTGCCGGTTCGCGCGCACTTCGCTCGTCCCACGGCGCCGGGTTTCGGCATCTCGCTTGACGAAAGCAAGATCGAGTCCCGCGCCACGCTGACGTTTTAAACAGGCAATCCGCCGAACCGTGAGGTCACTATCGTGAACAGACGTCGCTTCTTCGCCACTGCTGCTTCCGCCGCAGCTCTGCCCCTCATCAGCTCACCACTTCAGACACTCTCGGCTCAAGTCACGGAAGGCTTGAAGATTACCGCCATGGAGACGGACGTCCTGCGCATGCCTCCGGGCAAGCCTTTTATGGACGCCATTCATCGCTTCGGGGCCGAGAGCGGCGGCGTGGTGCTGCGCCTTAAGACCAATAGCAATATCACCGGCTGGGGTTACATCTCCTTCGGCTCCGAGATCGGCGGACCGCGTGTAGTAGAGGACATTCTTCAGGGCATGTTGAAGCCGGTTCTGATCGGTGGCGATCCGACTCTATCCAAAAAGCTCCGTCACGAGATGTGGCGTGCGACCGAGTACAGCGGAACCTCGGGTCTTGTCACCTGTGCGATGGCCGCCGTGGACATGGCGCTCTGGGACATCGTGGGCAAAGCCGCGAAGATGCCCGTATTCCGGCTCTTGGGGGGCTACCGCACCAGCCTGCCGACCTACGACATGTGTGGCTGGTATTACGACAATGACGACGATCTCTCGCAGTTCCAAAAGCAAATTCAGAATGCATTGGAAGAGGGCTTCCAGGCCGTCAAGATCAAGGTTGGCCGTTCCACGCTGGACGACGATGTGAAGCGCATCAAGGCCGCACAGGCGCTGCTCGGCAAGGATCGCCGGCTGATGGTGGATGCCAACCAGAAGTTCACATTTACAGATGCTCTCCAACGCGGCCGGGTGTACCAGGAGCTCGGCTGCTTCTGGTACGAGGAGCCCATGATGCCGCACGAGGTGAAGGAGTTCGGCGCCCTTGCGTCCGAGCTGGATATACGCATCGCCACGGGCGAAAACCTCTACGGAAAATATGAGTTCCTCGACCTGCTTCGTGCCGGGGGCGCGGATGTGGTGCAGCCCGATAACCGCCGCGCCGGAGGTGTCTCCGAGTGGATGGAGATCGGAGCGATCGCCGATGCCTTCAACGTAGAGTTGGCGAGCCACGGTGGTGCACCCACCAACATGCACATGCTTCTAGCCATGCCCAACGCCATTTACATGGAGTCGGGCAGCCTGAAAAACGACACGGCGCATGTGGAAACGCTGCGGCTCGTCAACGGCGAGATCCCCGCGCCGGAAGACCCGGGCATGGGTAATGAGCTCCGCCGCGAATACATCGACAAATATAAAGTTCGGGCATAGCGCTTCATCCACAAGAAAAGTCTTGCAGCAGGTCTTCGTACCAGGAGGTACGACATGGTTCAGAAAACGCGTTTCATCCTCCAGCTCCTTCTTTTTACCCTTTTTACCTTGGGCGCTTATGCCCAGTTTGAGGTGGGCTCCATTGTCGGCGCCGTTACTGATCCATCCGGATCACGCGTCCCGGGCGCTGCCGTCGAAGCCCGTGAGAACGCAACCAATGCGCTTCGGAAGACGACCACGTCGGGCACGGGTGATTACGCTTTCGTCGGCTTGCAACCCGGAATTTATACCGTCACAGTCACACAGGCCGGCTTCAGCAATCAAGTTGTCACTGTGAACGTCGCCGTATCGGAGCGCGTGGAAGCCAATGTCGCGCTCACGGTCGGGGGCACAACGGCCACGGTCACCGTCGACGCCTCCGCTGCCAACGTCGGGATCGAAACGGGCTCCTCCGAGCTGGGCAATGTTCGATCGCAGGACCAGGTGCAGGGACTGCCGCTTAACAGCCGTAACTTCACCCAGCTCGTCTATCTTGCTCCCGGCGTGAACAACCGGGGCAACTCAGCAAACTCGGCTTCGCAGGGTTATACCAATGGCCGTGGTACGAATGGAGCCGTCATCGGCGGCAATCCACCGGAGGATACGGTCTACCTGCTTGACGGTATTCAAAGCATGGACAACGATGCGGACGATCTCGTCCTCTTTCCGGTCGTTGATGCCATCGCGGAGTTCAAGGTGCAAACCAGCGCCGCACCCGCAGCTTTTGGCGGCAGCCCTGCCATTATCAACGTCTCGTTCCGCTCCGGAACCAACCAGTACCACGGCACGCTTTACGAGTTTGTGCGCAACAATATCTTCGACGCAAAAAATTACTTCGATTCTGCCAGCAAGCCGATCCCGCCGTTCCACATGAATCAGTTTGGCGCGAATCTTTCCGGGCCCATTGTCATCCCACACCTTTACAACGGTCACAACAAGCTCTTCTTCTTTCTCGATTACGAGGGCAAGCGGCAGAATCAGGCGCAGACGTATACCAGCACCGTGCCTACCGCGGCGTTCATTGCCGGCAACTTCGGTGCCCTTTGCACCGGGGGCTTCAGTGCTGCCGGAGTATGCCGGTCAGGAACACAGCTTTATCAACCCGGCACGGCGGCAACCACAAAGACGATACTTCCTTTCAACCAGCTCACGGCCATCGATCCCACTGCGGCGAAGCTGGCGACGCTCTATCCCGCTCCCAACCAGGCAGGCATTACATCCAACTTCCTCTTCAACGGGCCGGTCATCAACAACATTCATCAGGGCGACATTCGTGTTGACTACCATTCGGATAAGTCCACGATCTTCGGACGCTTCAGCAAGGAAGATCCCTTTACCCTCACGCCGGGATATCTCCCCACACCGGCAATCGGCGGTGGTCCCTCACGTCCCGGGCAGACGGAGGTTCCCGCGTGGCAAGCCGTGCTGGGTTACAGCCGCAGCTTCGGCACCAATAAGTTTTACGAAGCTCGTCTCGGATATTCACGCCTAACCGAGCTTATCGTGGACAGTGATTCCACCTTGGGAAACATCGCCGAGCAGTACGGCATTCCCAACGCCAACGCAAGCGGCACGGGACTTACGAATATCAGTATCTCCGGCGGCACGGTGGGCCTTGGCGACGGATCGGGCAACATCGATAAAGTAAATAACAACTGGGAGTTCGACCAAGCGTTTACGCTGATTCAAGGCAACCACGAGTTAAAGTTCGGCGTGGATTATCAGAGCCGCCGCTTCGCATTCTTGTCTCCCACCTATCCGGTCGGCCAGTTTGTCTTCTCCGGTGCATACACCGGCAACGGCTTCGCAGACTTCCTTGCCGGACGACCCATCAGCTCTGACCTGGATATTAACCAGTTCTTCAGTCTGCTTCGCTTTCAGACCAGTTACTACGCGCAGGACAACTGGCGTGTCTCCTCCAAGCTCACGCTGAACCTGGGCCTGCGTGACGATACAGTAACTCCATGGACGGAGCGCTCCAACCGCCTCGCAGGCTTCTCTCCTCTAAATGGCGGCCAGCTTATCCCCGTCGGAACCAGTCCGGCCTTTCCTGGCGATCACGTCACCGATGGTCGATACACTAACTTCGGTCCACGCTTCGGCTTTGCCTATTCAATTAATTCGAGGACGGCGCTGCGCGGCGGGGCTGGAATTTTTTACGCTTTCGAGAACAATACCTCCAACGTCAACCAAGCCACCAACGCTCCCTTTCACGGCTCGCTGGTGGCCACCAACAGCTCTACAAACTATGCCGCAGCCCTGCCCATCTCAGCCGGCTTTCCTGCTGGCCGCCCCACACTCTATCCCACCGCCAACACCAACTTCGTGTACTACCCGCGCGCATACAAGAATCCCTCCGCCAATGAATGGAATCTCAACCTGCAGACCCAGTTCAGCAGCCGCGACGTTTTTTCCATTGCATACGTTGGTCAAACCGGAATTCATGTTCTGGTAGTGAACAATATCAATCTCGCGACACCGGGTCCCGGAACAGTCGCTACGCGGCGGCCCTATCCAAACCTGGCGGATGGTACGCAAAACAATCCCACCGGGAACTCCTCCTATCATTCCTTGCAGGCGAGTTATATCTACACGGCCACAAAAAGTCTTCATATTCAAGCGGCGTATACCTACTCGCATAGTCTGGACGACACCAGCGGAACGGGATCCGTTGCCCCGTATCAGAACCCCTACGTCCTCTCCAGCTATTACGGCAACTCCGACTTCGACCTGCGTCACAGCTTCGTGCTGAGCCAGACGTATGACCTGCCCTTCGGCCGGGGCCAGTCTTACCTAACGCATTCTGGCGAACTGGTCGATCTTCTCGCCGGTGGCTGGGAGATCAACAGCATCGACACCTTTCAGACAGGCTCCCCGTACACCCCCACCATGGCCACCTCGAATCTCAACAACGGAACCGGCGTTCAGTACCCCAATCGCATCGGTTCGGGCCATCTTGCAAATCCCACACCGGCTGCATGGTTCAACACCGCGGATTTTGTACAGCCGCCGGCATACACCTTCGGCAACTCGGGCCGCAATATCCTCTTTGGCCCGGGAACCAAGCAGTTCGACATCTCTCTTTTCAAGAGCATTCATTTCAACGAGTCCGCTACGCGTTATCTGCAGCTGCGCGCCGAGGCATTCAACGTCTTCAACATTCCCCAATTCAACAATCCCAACGCGCAAATTGGAGGTTCTACCGCGGGCAAGATCACCTCTGCCGGTCAGCCCGTTTTATTCCAAAGGACCTCGCGTGAAATCCAGCTCGCGGCCAAGCTTTACTTCTAGCCATTCGCCGCGTGTCCACGAGAGAAGAGACACGTCTTTGGCCCCGTTTGTTCTTCCTGAACCTTTTTCCTGCTCTGCTCCTCAGAGGAACTCCGATGATCCGATCCATCCGTATTGCAGTCGCGGTTCTCGTATTTCTGTCCGTTGCCCCGGCCACGCCGCAGTCGACGCACGTTGACGTGTACTCCTCCGGACAGTTGACCAGCCAGTCGCAGCATCTGCGCGATACGCCGGGATTCTCGAGCGGAGTCGCCGGCCAGACGCTTGAGCACTATCCCAATCACTACACCATGCTGATCGTGCGCGGAAAGGACGGTGAAGCCGAACTGCATCAGAAGATCGCGGACGTATTCTTTGTGGTCAGTGGCAAAGCGACACTCTGGACCGGCGGTACGATGCAGAACAGCAGAAATACCGAGCCCGGCGAGGAGCGTGGCTCGGGGCTTACAAGCGCTTCGTCCGTGCCGCTCAAGACCGGAGACATCGTCCACATTCCGGCCAACGTCCCACATCAGTTGCGCGTCGCGCCCGGGGACAGCTTCACCTACTTCGTCGTCAAGGTCTCCGAATTGCCCAGCATATCGCCATCTCCCCGCTGAGCTGCTCCCAAGGCGCTTCACCGTCACGCATACGATAGGCTGAGAGAACGTGGCAATCCGCTCCTCCAAACCGAAGGCGAACTCCGCCCGCGAGGGATCTGAGTGGATCGAGCTCTTCGCTGCGGAGCAGATCTCCTCCACACGCACACTCGCCGATCGGGTCTCCGAAGCGCTCATGCGCAAGATCGTCGGTGAAGAGCTGCCGGCAGGCGCGCAGCTACCCTCTGAACAGATGATGGCCAGCAGCTTCGGCGTAAGCCGCACCGTGGTCCGCGAAGCCATTTCGCGCCTCAAATCCGAGGGTCTCATCGACACACGGCAGGGGCGTGGCGCCTTCGTTCGCACCGATCGCACCGACGTTCCCTTCCGTGTAGGTATCGACGTGGCAAATCCCTTGCCGTCGCTGCTGTACATTCTCGAGCTTCGCCTCGGGCTGGATGCCGAAATCGCGGCGCTGGCGGCGATTCGCCGCAGCCGGGACCAGATGGCAGCCGTGCAGCGGGCGCTCGTGGAGATCGATCGCGCCAGCGCAGCCGGCCGGGATGCCGTGGCCGAGGACATGGAGTTTCACCTCTCCATCGCGCAGGCCACGCAGAATCCCTTGTTCTTCGACCTCATCCGTTTCCTTGGAGCATCCTTCTACAGCGGCATTGCGATCACGCGCGCCAATGAGGATCGCGCCGCACCGCTTGCGAAGCAGACGCGCATCGAGCATGAAGCCATCGCCAAGGCGATCTCCAAGCGAGACCCGCTGGCTGCCGCGGCTGCCGCGCGAGCGCATATCGAGAAAGCCTCCAAGCGCCTTCTTTCGGCCGACGCCGACTTTTGGAAGAACAAAGCCGTTCAAGCGGTACGAAGATCCAGTTCCTGCACGCCCGCAAACAGCAGGTCAGGCGATCAGTCGAAGACCCCTCGCTAGGAAAGGTTCGGATCGAATAGCAGAACAGATAAGATCACAGACCGGAGCACATGATGTCTATATCGGAGCAAACACAATTAGCGGCAGGTCCCTTAGCCGAGAGCGTGCGGCAGGAGCTGGAGGATGCGGTTGGCCGCGATAGCCTCATCGTTGAACGCGGCCAGCTGCAGACCTATGAATGTGACGGCCTTACGGCTCTCCGAACGATCCCGTCCGCTGTGGTGTTGCCGCGATCAACGCCGCAGGTGCAGGCCGTGGTGCGCATCTGTGCCAAGTACGCGATTCCCTTTGTCGCGCGAGGCGCAGGAACAGGGCTCTCTGGCGGCGCCATGCCGGCCGCGGGCGGCATTGTGATCAGCTTTGCCCGTATGACACAAATCCTGGAGGTCGATATCGCGAACCAGCGCATGAGGGTTCAGCCTGGAGTCATTAACAATGACCTCACCACGCGCGTCGCGCCTTACGGTTATTTCTATGCCCCTGACCCGTCTTCGCAGAGCGTCTGTACCATCGGCGGCAACGTCGCGGAGAATGCCGGCGGAGCGCATTGTCTGAAGTATGGCTTCACGACGACGCATGTGCTGGAGCTTGAGGTTGTGCTGCCCACGGGCGAGTTGGTGAAACTGGGAGCGAGTACCTTGGACACGCCGGGATACGATCTGCCCGGCGTCTTTGTGGGGTCGGAAGGAACACTGGGCGTGGTTACATCGATCACGCTTCGCATCGTTAAGAAGCCCGAGACGGTGCAGGTTCTGCTTGCGGCCTTCGACAGCATCACCGGCGCGGCCCAGACGGTCTCCGACATCATTGCCGCGGCCATTCTTCCTGCCGCAATGGAGATCATGGATCGGCTTTCGGTGGTTTCGGCTGAGGCGGCAGTGCATCCCAAGTACCCGCAGTGTGAGGCGTTGCTGCTTGTGGAACTGGATGGGCCGGCTGCGGAGGTTATGCTCCAGATGGAGTTAGTACGGCAGATATGTAAGGCGAACGGTGCCTGGGAGGACCGGCTTGCGCAGTCTGAGCGCGAACGCCAGCTGGTCTGGAAGGGCCGTAAAGCCGCCTTTGCTGCCGCCGGCAGACTGGCGCCGAACTACATAGTGCAGGACGGCGTAATTCCTCGCACCAAACTTCCACAGGTGCTCGAGGCAATAACTAAAATGGCCGAAGCCACAGGTCTGCGTGTAACCAACGTGTTCCACGCCGGTGATGGCAACCTGCATCCGATTGTGCTCTACGACGCTTCCGTTCCGGGGCAGGAGGAGATTGCGACGGATCTTTCGCTGCGCATATTAGAGCTCTGTGTAGATCTCGGCGGCTCAATCACAGGCGAGCATGGAGTGGGCCGTGAAAAGCAGCAATCCATGGGCTACATGTATGCGGAGCCGGATCTGGAGACGATGCAGCGTGTGCGCCGCGCCTTTGACCCACAGAATATCTCCAATCCCGATAAGCTGTTTCCGCGGCCGCGCCTTTGCGGCGAGAAGACAGGACCTTACACGCCGCATCCATTGGAGGCCGCCGGCGTTGCTGAATATTTCTGATTGGTTCCGAGTGAACGGCCAAACCGACTTCGCGCCCAACCCGAGGGTTCAATATGAGATGTAGCTCAATATGACGTTTAGCTCAGCCGCATTGCAGGAACTTCACGACTACGCTGCGTTCGTCTGCGGTGATGAATTTGTAACCTGTGAAAGCTCTGCACTGACGATCGCCCCGGCAGATGCCGAGCAGGCATCGTGTATTTTGAAATTCTGTGACGAGCACCGCCTGCCAGTGAGTATCGAAGGCTCTGGAACCAAGCAAGACTGGTTGGACCGCAACGGCACGGCCGTGCGCCTGCTCTCTCATCGTCTTTCTGCTGTGCTGGAGCATCCCTGGCAGGACATGACCTGCACGGTGCAGGCGGGATGCACGTGGAATGCGATGCAGAGCACATTACAGCAGCAAGGCCAGTTTGTTGCACTGGATCCGCTGTGGCCTGCGCGGGCTAGCGTGGGTGGAGTTATTGGAGCGAACGATTCGGGAGCGCTGCGGTTGCGATATGGTGGCCTCCGCGATCTCGTGCTCGGAATGACCCTGGTGCTTGCGGACGGAACGATCGCGCGCAGTGGAGGCAAGGTCGTCAAGAATGTTGCCGGCTACGATCTGCCGAAGCTGCTTTGCGGTTCGTCTGGCACGCTTGGGTTGATCACGGAGGTCACCTTTCGGCTGCACTCTGTCCCGCGCCACACCGCTGACCTGACCATGACCGCGGATGCCGCCAAGCCGCTTGGAGAGTTGCTTTCCAAGGTGCTTGATTCTCATTTCAGCACTCAGTCGATGCAGTTGCGGACCTGCAGAGATCACTTTGCCCTCGATCTGCGTATCGGAGCCGCTCCAGAGGTGTGCGCGGCGCAGGTGGCGGCTCTCATCGCGCTGGCCGCAAACTCAGGGGTGACAGCCGAACCTGCGGATGCCAGAGTATGGTCCGCGCGCGAAGTTTTATTCGACGCCGCTGCACAGCATATCGTGTTCAAAACGACAGCACTCGTTACAAATATTGCGGATTTAGTGCAGCGGATTGCCGATCTGGGCGGCAGTGCCGTGGCACAAGCGACCGGTATTGTTACAGGCCGGCTTCCCGCTAGTTCCGCTGCGGAGCTGGTAAGGCTCCGTGAGATGGTTGAGATTGCCGGAGGATCGCTTTTGCTGCTCCGGACAACCGGTCAGGCCGCGGTAGACCGCTGGGGGCGGCTGCCGGGAAGCCTGCCGTTGATGCGCTCGATCAAGCAGCACTTCGACCCTCATCAGATCCTGAACCCCCAACGCTTTCTTGGAAAAATCTAAATGTCTGAACTGATTCACATCGATGTCGAGGACGGGAAGCCATCCAACTTCGACGCGCATCATCCGCCGGAGCGAGAACTGCTTGAGGATTGCGTGCACTGCGGGTTTTGCCTGCCCGCATGCCCGACCTATGTGGCATGGGGAGAGGAGATGGACTCGCCCCGCGGCCGCATCTACATGATGAGCAAGGTGAGCCGCGCGGAAGCACCTCTGGATAAGACCTTTCAGCGGCATATGGATACCTGCCTCGGCTGCATGGCCTGTATGACGGCCTGCCCATCCGGCGTTCAGTACAACAAGCTCATCGAAGATACGCGCGCCCAGGTGGAGCGCAACGTGCCGCGATCTGCTACGGACGCTTTGTTCCGCAAGGTGCTCTTTGCGGTCTTTCCGCATCCAGGGCGGCTCCGGATCCTTGCGATCCCAATGCTTGTGTACCAGCGCACAGGTCTGCAGCAACTGCTGCGCGCTTCCGGCCTGCTCAAGCTCTTACCAAAGCGCATACAGGCCATGGAAGCCCTGCTTCCGCGCGTCCCATTCAAGCTGTTCGGCAAAGTGCCGGAGAAGATTACGCCGGACAAATCGCGGAAGCGTGTGGGCATGCTTTCCGGTTGTGTGCAGCAGGTTTTCTTCCATCATGTGAACGCGGCCACAGCGCGAGTGCTTGCCGCCGAGGGCTGCGAGGTGATCACCCCGGCGAACCAATCGTGTTGCGGTGCGCTGATGCTTCACTCCGGCGAAGACGCAGATGCATCAGCGATGGCTCGCAATATTATTGCTATTTTCGAGAGGGCGGAGGTAGACGTCGTTGCGATCAACGCGGCTGGATGCGGCTCCACCATGAAGGACTATGGGCATCTGCTGCGGCAGGATCCGGACTGGGCAGACCGGGCTGCAGCCTTCAGCGCGAAGTGCAAAGACATCGCCGAAATCCTCGCCGAGTTGCCCAGGCAGACCGCCCGGCATCCGCTTTCCATGCGCGTTGCCTATCACGATGCCTGTCATCTGCGGCACGCGCAGAACATCTTCGAGCAGCCCCGAGAACTGCTTGCCTCAGTGCCTGAATTGGACGTGGCGGAGGTGGAAGAGGCGAGTCTCTGCTGCGGCTCGGCCGGTGTTTACAACCTGCTGCATCCCGATCTTGCCAATGAGCTCGGGGATCGCAAGGTGAAGAACCTGCTCGCAACCCATGCCCAGGCAGTTGTCTCCGCCAATCCTGGGTGCCTGCTGCAATTAACGAGCGGACTGCAACGCCAAGGGCTTAAGTCCATGCCGACGTTCCACATGATCGAGCTGCTCGACGCGTCGATACGCAACGTCTCGGCCGAGCAACTCATGCGCGAGCGAACGGAGAGATAGCATGCAAAACTTTGCAGGCGTGGTAATGAGCGCGTCTCTACCAAAATTCACAAGCCCATGACGCTTGCCTTACTCACCACGAAGCTCGCCGTTTTTTATGCTGCGCCGGCATCCCATCCGCCCCGCGGTTCCATTCATACCTGGGCGCAAAGCTACGGCGCAGCCGGCCACTGGTGGATCTCCGCGCTTTTCGCGGCGCTGCCTTTGGTTCTCTTGCTCACCCTCATGCTCGCCCTCCGCGTGAGGGCCCATATCGCATCAGTGACTGCCTTGGGAACGGCGCTCCTGGTAGCTATCGGTCTCTTCCACATGCCGGCCTCGCTCGCCGGATTGGCAACCGGCTATGGCTGCCTTTACGGCCTCTTTCCGATCTACTGGATCGTTTTGCCGGTCATCTTCATGTACGAATTGACGGTGCGCGCCGGCCGCTTCCAGCTCTTGCAGGAGTGCTTCACCGGCGTTACGACAGATGCTCGTTTGCAGTTATTGCTGATCGCGTTTGCACTGGGTGCATTTTTCGAAGGTGCCGCCGGATTTGGCACGCCCGTCGCGGTCTGCGGCACCCTTCTGGTAGGCCTTGGCTTCGCTCCTTTAGAAGCATCGGCCCTCGCGCTGCTGGCCAACACCGCGCCCGTAGCCTTCGGAGGACTCGGCATTCCCGTGGTCGCGCTTCACGGAATCACAGGGCTGGATACGATGTTGCTTTCACGTGCGATCAGCGTTCTGGTGACGCCCTTCTGCTTGCTGATTCCCTTCTGGCTGATTGCGGTCTTCGCCGGGCTCGGGGGGATGCTGGAGGTCTGGCCGGCCCTTCTGCTTGCTGGCACGCTCTTCGGCGGCGTACAGCTCGCGGTCGCCATCCATCAGGGCCCCTGGCTGGTCAATATTGTCGCTTCGCTGGTCACCATTGTGGCGCTGCTTTTGCTCTTCCGCGTGTGGAAGCCTAAACGCATCCTCGGGCCGCAGCTCCAGGATCTGACCGACACGTCCATGGCCCTGTGCAAGCCGACGCGCTCCGCGGTCGTTCGCGCGATCGTCCCCTGGGCCATCCTGACGGCGTGCGTCGCTGTTTGGGGAACACCGGCCTTTGCTCGCATTCTGAACTCCATGAGCTTAATCAACTTTGCCATTCCCGGCCTGAATGGCGTTGTGCTGCGGATGCCTCCCGTGGTTCCCGTCCCCCATGCCGAGCCCGCGATCTTCACCTTCAACTGGCTCTCCGCAACGGGCTCCGGCATCTTCTGCGCCGCCATCCTCTCGGCCTTTGTCATGGGACTCAAGCCACGCGAAATACTCGCCGTCTTCCGCCTCACGCTCTGGAAGACCCGCTTCACCATGATCACCATCGCAGCTCTGATGGGTTTCGGATTCCTCACCCGATTTTGCGGCCTGGATGCGGTCCTGGGTCTCGCCTTTGCACGGGCTGGAGTCCTTTATCCTTTTTTTGGCACCCTGATCGGCTGGATCGGCACGGCGTCCACCGGCTCCGATACCTCATCCAACGTTCTGTTCGGCAGCTTGCAGAAGCTCACTGCCGTACAACTTGGTATTCCACCGCTCTTAATGGCCGCCGCAAACTCCGCCGGCGGGGTTCTCGGGAAGATGATCGCGCCGCAGAGCATCGTCGTCGCGAGCACGGCTACCGGCATCTACGGGAATGAAGGCGGCATCCTTCGCCGCGTCATGCTACACAGCTTGGTGCTCGCGAGCCTGATGGGCATCCTGGTGATGTTCGCCCTGCATACCTCGCCGCTCCTGCACTTCATCGCACCCTGAGACGGAGCCCAATATTCTGGGCCGGTGGCACGCTCTGCCGGGCTCTAGCAGTTCTCCTGCTGGTGTACAGCGAAGGAAAACGTTCGCGCCAGTTTTCCTTAAGAAAACTGGCATTTGAGAAGGCTCCCAACGGCACAGCATCAGGAGAACTGCTCTACTCCGCCGAAGACAGCAGAATGCGCAGGTCCCGGACATTGTTGCCGGAGGGTCCGGTGACGAGGGTGTCGCCAAGCGCATGGAGAAGGCTGTTGCTGTCGAACCGGGCCAGCGCGGCATCCACATCGAATCCCATGGCTGCTGCCCGCGCGCAAGTGGTCTCGTCGGCGACCCCACCTGCAGCAGTGCTGTTTCCATCGATCCCGTCGGTGCCAGCGCTCAAGACAGTGATTCTCTGCCCCATGTTCGAGATGCGTTGCGCGCAGGTGAGCACGAAGTGCTGATTTCTTCCTCCGATGCCCCCCTCGCCCTGTACCTTGATAGAGATTTCGCCCGCCGACAGCAGACACACCTTGCGATGGGTCTCACGAAGACCGGCCATGCGCTGCAGCAAATATTCGGCGGCATCCTCGCAGGCCCACTCATCGCAGCCATTATCGATAACGACATGAAAGCCATCACGCTGCGCCAGCCCCTTCGCTTCCGCGCATACGGCGTCGCTCGACAGCAGGACGAAAGCCGAAGCGCGTGAAAATACCGGATCATTTTCTTTGGGGGTTTCGGGCATGGTGGCGCTTGCAAAAAAGCGCATTACCCTAGGTGGGAAGGGGAGTGACTCCCGGTGATCGGTGAGAACCTGATGGCATGACGCAACGGTGGAAGGATCGGGCAGCGTCGGGCCGGAGCCGATGGCGTGCAAGGCGCCGGTTGGGACATCGGATACCAGCAGCGTGCACTGCGTCGCAGTCCCGGCCGCCACGGCGAGTCGTCCGCCCTTGACCGCGGAGAAGTGCTTGCGCAACGTATTCATCTCCTGAATGCGCAGACCGGAGTGCACCAGAACCCGGTGAAACGAAGCCGTGTCTTCGTTTGTCATCTCCGCATCCAGCGGCTTCTCGACCATTGCGGATGCACCTCCGCTGATCAAAAAAATAATCAGGCAGTCGCTCTCGAGACCGGAGACAAACCGCAGGACTGCCTCCGCAGCCAGCCGCGATCGTTCATCGGGAATCGGATGGCCGCCTACCAAGCACAGCAACCCGGGATGCTCGGCGACGGTAGGGCCGACCAGGATGCCGTCCAGCAGCTGCCCGGAGGCCAATTCCGGCCGGAGTGCCTCCATCAGTGCCGCCGCCATCGGGACCGCGGCCTTGCCGAGGCTTACCACGCGAACACTGCGAAACCGGTTCAGCACATAGGCCCTGTCGTGAACACGCAAAACACCGTTCGCGCAGTGGATCTGGCGCCGCATCACCTTTTCCATCTGAAGTTGGTCCAGCGTATTGAGGAAGATCCGACGTGCTGTTTCGCGATAAGGCATCAAGAGGCCGTCCAGAAAACTTCCATTAGACTCGTCCAGCGACATCAGGCTAATCAGCGGATAGCAAACGGATACCGCGAACTGTGCGGTGCTTCTGAGCGAGGCCTCGTGTTATCTGCTCTCTCAGGCGCTGCGAAAGGTTTTGTGAGCGTCCAGTTTTAACGTAACCGATACGCTCTTTCCAGAGGCCAAGCTCGCATGTAAAGGGAAATGGCGGAGAGACAGGGATTCGAACCCTGGATACCTTGCGGTATACACGCTTTCCAAGCGTGCGCCTTCAGCCACTCGGCCATCTCTCCATCCGCGGCGCCAAGTGTGACTTTACCATATCCCGGCAGTGCAGGAGCCGCTTTGGTTAGCGGCCCAGTTTGCGGTTCCCTATTTGGGGCCGGGCTTCTGAAGGGGTCCGCGCAGCCGATCCGAGCGGACATAGGTCAGTATAGGGTTGTCGCTTTTGTCCAACACATACGTTCCGGTCAGCACGTAGCTCGATGTAAGTTTATCGAGTGCCGCTATGATGTCTCGCTGCCCGCTCAGGCGGCCGTGGCGCCACAGCTTTTCCTCTCCAGCTAATTGCGTTTCCGTCGGGCGAGCGTAAAGCAGAACTGCCGGAGGATGGTCGAGCAACCGCTTTGCCTCTTCGCGCGCGAACCAATCCGGAACAACGTCGATGTTATGCGAACCGGCACGGGTTGGCGATGGGCGATCGGCCAAGGTATAGAACAGTCCCATCTCGGGATACGTAAAGATCGTCTCGTTTGGGCTTGTACTCTCCTGTACGCCGCGGGTGACCTCGTCCAGTAGTTCCACGGTGCTGAGCGGCAGAAGCATCCCTCGCAGCGCAGGCAGGCTCGAACGCGTCGTCGCGAGGCGGACAGGCGGCTCGTCCTGGGCGCCAAAGGTGAACGGCAAATCGAGCTTTTCCCGAAGCTGAAAGCAAAGCAGTACCGCCAACAATGCGTACAGTACACCTCGATAGGACTGCGCTCCCTCCACCGCTGCGGCGATCAGCAACGCTAACCCGGGCAACGTCATGGCCTCGAACGCAGGCCAGGAGAGAGAGAGGGTGAACGCGACACACCAACCGACAGCTGCGAAGATCGCCAGATCCCAGAACCGCGCCTCATCGTTACGCTTTCGGAGCGCCTGGAGCAAGAGAACCGGGGCAAAGAGCGTCATACCAAAGATCGTGTAATACACCGCGGATTTGGAGAAGTTCCATACCGCCGGGACACCGAGCCTGGATAGCGTTTCGCAGATCCCGAAGAGGCCAACGCTCGCCAAAAGAACCATAAGGATGGAGCGATTGGGGATGAGAGCGCTGGAAGTATTCAGGGACCTGATCAGGATGCGCCAGACCGCGCGACCGCTTAGGCATAAGGCAAGCAGACCCAGGATCGCCCAGACCGCGTTATCCCACCCCACGAAGATTGTGCGTTGCAAAAAGTCAGCCGGATGCGATGCCTTCGCCGACGGGCCACTGATGAAAAGCATACGCACTGCCTCAGCGAGCACACCCAAATGCCGCAGGTAAACGCCGACTGCTAGCACCGGGACGCTAAACCCCACACAGTACGCTGTGAGCCACACGCAGATTGCCCTGGGGTATCGCCGTATGCAGGCAACAGAAGCGATCACAAAGATGATGACCGCCGTACCCAGGCCCACGGTTTGTTTTGTGAGCGCACTGAGACCGGCGCCGGCGCCGGCAATCGCGGCACAGCAGAAGACCCGACGAAGGCGCACGTTCTCCAGCGACAGGCACGCCGCGTAGCCGCACACCATGGCGAAGAAGATGGCATCGTGATTGTAAGAGGCCAGCGGATCGCTTCTGTCACCGGCGGAGACGATGACCGTGACCAAACTGCCGAGGAGCGCCGCGAGTGTACCGAAATTACGACGAAGCCATACATAAAGCAAGGCCGCAATACAAAGCCGCTCAATCACCGCAGCTGCCCTTGTGACAATCAGTGCTTTACCGAAGATCAGCAGCTCAAGGGCAGACTTAATCTGATTCAGTGGAGGGCCGGCAGTATAGTAATCGCGATACGGAAGCCGCCCCGCAAGCAATGCCATGCCGCCGCTGAACTCTCCATCACCGGAACGAACGCCTGCAAAGCGGTTGAAATAGGAAAGAAAGAATATGGCCGCGAGCAGAAGCAGCGTCAGCAAGGGCACGACTTCGGAGCGCAATGACCGCTGTCTTTTTAATCTGCCGCCGTCTCTCACGTGCATGCTGCTCAAGAGGCTATCACCCAAGGGTGCGGGCTCGTACCAAGTCTAAAATATCGGCATGATCGAGACAGCAATAGCGGGTTCAAAAGAGAAAACAGTTCTTTCAGAGCAGACGCTGTTCTTCGACGCCGACGATACGCTTTGGGAGAACAATGTCTACTTCGAGCGCGCGATCGCTGCCTTCATCTCGTACCTGGACCATCGCGTGCACACCGCGGAAGAGGTGCGCGAGCGCCTGAACCATTGTGAGCGGGCCACCATCGCGCAATACGGCTACGGCGTAAAGAGCTTTCGGCGCTCGCTGATCAGCTGCTTTGAACAGCTGACTGGGGAACCCGTCAGCGCCAAGAAACACGCACGGATTGTCTCCTTTACGGAATCGATTGCAGCGCAGGAGGTCGAGTTGCTGCCGGAGGTGGAGCCTACGTTGCGGGTACTTGCCGAGCGGCACCGCTTATTGCTGGTCACCAAAGGTGATCGCGAAGAGCAGGTGGATAAGCTGGAGCGCTCCGGTCTTCGCGAGCTCTTCAGCGCCGTCGAGGTTCCCGCGGAGAAAAACGAGGCGATGTATCGGGAGCTGGTGGCGCGGCACGGCTGCGCGCCCGAGGCGACATGGATGATCGGCAACTCGCCGCGTTCGGACATCAACCCGGCGATGGCCGCGGGGCTGAACGCCATCTTCATCCCGCACGATCTCACCTGGGTTTTGGAGCACGAAGTGATTGACCTGCCGCCGGCAAATCGAAGACTGCTTGAGCTGGCGCGCTTTGCGGACTTAGCCCTTCACTTCTGAAGCGGATTATCTGAATGCGGGCCGCAGTACAAAAGCAGATCCCTTCGCTAACGCGACGGGATGACAAAAAAGGGTTACGGGATGACCAACAAGGTGCTGAAAACGGCGCTGCTGCCTTTTCCGTCATTCCCGAAGGGAATCTGCTGTGCGCCTGCAGGAAAATGATCTGGTTCTACGGCTCGTCCTTGTAGATGCCTGTCTCCACATGGCCGCCCTCGACCAGATGCGCGCGGAACATGCCGGGCGAGTTGAAGCCCCAGGCGATCTGGCCGTCGGGGGTCATCGCGATCACGCCGCCATCGCCCTTCATCGCCGTGAGTTCGTTGCCGATCACCTCATGGACGGCGGCCTGCAGCGGCATGGCCTTGTACTGCACCAGCGCGCAGATCGTTCGCGCCACGGTGAGCCGAATGAAATATTCGCCCGTGCCTGTAGCCGACACGCCACAAGACTGATCCGACGCGTACGTGCCCGCCCCGATGATGGGGGAATCGCCCACACGGCCGAAGCGCTTCCCCTGCGTTCCGCCCGTGGTGGTTCCCGCCGCGACATGCCCGGCACGGTCGCGCACCACGATGCCCGTGG
Source organism: Granulicella sp. (assembly GCA_965276885.1). Lineage (GTDB taxonomy): Bacteria > Acidobacteriota > Terriglobia > Terriglobales > Acidobacteriaceae > Granulicella. The sequence goes on from OZ255702.1 coordinate 3,148,308, forward strand.
TTCCCCACTTGTGCGCATCCGGAGTTTCCTGCTCGGCAACCGGCTTCGGCGGCGGGGGCGGCGCACCGGCGGGCCGCGGCGGAATGGGGCGGCCCTCCTTCTGCAACTGCCGCACCAGGCTCTGCCAGCGCGCTTCGGTGAAGAAGTAGGATGGGTCCACCCCCTGCAGTCCCACGCTGGCGGCGAACTGATCCGCGCCCGCGCCGACCAGCATGACATGCGGACTCTTCCCCATGACAGCCTTGGCAAGCGAGATGGGATTCTTGGTGCGCGTGACGCCCGCCACCGCCCCGGCGTTCATCGTGGCGCCGTCCATGATGGCCGCGTCGAGCTCATTTTTGCCCTCGGCCGTGAAGACGGCGCCCTTGCCTGCATTGAAGAGCGGATTGTCCTCCAGAACGCGCAGGCCAGCCTCTACGGCATCCACGGCCGCCCCGTTGGCGTCGAGCACCTTCGCGGCCGCATGGATCGCCTCATCAAGGCCTGCACGGTAGGCCTTATCGCGTTCCGGCGTCATCGAGGAGCGCTCAATGACGCCCGCGCCGCCATGCATGACGATGGCCCACTTGCCCGCAGGCGCCTGCAGGCCGTCGACCTTCGTGGTGACCTCCGTCGCGGTCGAGGCCTGGCCTTTGGCAGCATGTGGAAGCAAGGCAATCGAAAGAGCCATCACGGTAACGCCGGTCAGCTTGCGCGGGAACATGTCGCCTATTCTGCCACGAAGCAGCGGAGTTCCTACGACTTCAGCAACCGGGCAACAAAGATCCCGAGCGATGGTATAGTTAGGGACGGATTGCTCGTCACTCCTGCCCACCGTATGCGTGGCAGGTCCCAAGCGGAGGTGGCGAAATTGGCAGACGCACTAGCTTGAGGTGCTAGCGCCGCAAGGCATAGGGGTTCAAGTCCCCTCCTCCGCACCAACAATCCCTTTAGAATCGGTACGGTTCTAAAGCTCTGGGCCACTTGGGGGCTCATTCGATTGAGAGCTTCACAAAGTAACGCAAAGACCCTCGCCTCCTGATTGCTTCCAACCGACCTTGTCCTCCGGGAAGATGCGGTCGCGGATTCTCCGGCAAACGCTCACTTGGCACAAGCAAGAGATGGCTATGCAAGTGAATCGAGCGGGCCTGACGAAGGCGGTGGAGCGGGCGCGTTCCAGAAGCGGGGATGGTTATGTCGCTTTGCGCTGAAAGGCGGCCTTTTTGCCGGTAAACGAGTTCTTGGCCTTGAAGGAGGCTGAAGACGCTCCCGGAAGGGGCTTCGCCCCACTCTTTTTCTGTGCAGCCTTCTCGAGCGCGGCTTGCAGCTTCTGCTGTGCCGGGCTGAGGCCGGTTTTTCTCGGTGCGGCAGGTTTGGGGGGCAGATCGGTCATGAAGAAATCTTCTCACGGGAGGGATGGATCGCTTCCGGCGAAGTTGATTTGGCGGAGGGAGAGGGATTCGAACCCCCGTAGCCCGTTAAGGCTAAGCGGTTTTCAAGACCGCCTGTTTCAACCACTCACACATCCCTCCACATGGGATCGTACTGCGGAGCGCTCTGCGTAGAGATTACCCGATCTCCGGTGTACGCGCGAGGTGTCGTCCACCGGTCAATTGGCGTCCCAACGGGTTCGAACCCTCCGCCCCACAACGCCTCCGTGAATGCAATTGGGTTTCAAAGACAAATTATTTCGCACTCGCCAGATGAACCAGACACACTCCATCCCAACGCGTCTTTCCCGAATTCGCCGGCGGACTCTGACTCAGCCCGATAATGCCTGTATTCTTCGGTGCCAGCTGAAACCGAAGCTGCAGGTAAGCCCGCACCACTCTTGCCCGTTCCCGGGACCGCGTCAACACCTGCGCCGGTGTACCGTCTTCGGCGTAGCCTTCCACAATCAGCGGGCTGTCATACAGCCCCGGTATCTGGCTCACCGCCGCATCGATCTGCGCCCGCCCCTCCCCCGTCAGCGTTTCCGTCCCATCCGGGTTCTGCTGGAACAGTGAGGAGGCGGCGATCCATTGCCGGCTTTGCGGCACCTTCTTCAGCAGCGTGCCGCTTCGGTATGGCTCCAAGGGCAGGTGGTCCAGGTTGTCATACCCGCGTTTCTTAAAGAACCCCTTAAAAAAGAACTCGTGCTTCAGGGCCTCGGTGTCGTCGGCCAGATTTCCCGTAGCCTCAGTGAGGTTGGTCAGCGACTGCTGCAGATTGGCCCCCGCGGTCTGCCCATACTGGTCCTGCGCAAACGCACCCCGCAGCGTCCCGTTGATCTGTTGCGATGCCTGATCCAGCTGCTGCGTCGCGCTCCTGGCATTGTTCAACGAGTCATCCACCTTGGCAATCAGCTGCCGCTGCTGCACGTCCTGCACGATGCCGTTCACCTGCCCCGCGGTCGCATTCAGGCTCGCCGTCGCCTCCTGTGCATTCCCCACGATCTGCTTCACGTCCGCAGCCGTCTTCGGGTCTTCCAGCAGCACGCCCGCTGTCCCTCTTCCGCGGCGAATGTCTGTAACAATTCCGTTGGTGTTGTTCACGGTGCCCGTCACCGCGGTCAGCGCGGTATCCAGCTTGCCCTGCAGGTCGGTCACCGTGCCGCCCACCTGCGTCAGCAGACCATTGGCCTGCTCCAGCATCTTGCCGATTTCGAACGGCTCCTTCCCCGCCAGGGTCGCGCCCGCTGTCGCCTCGGGCGATTGCTCGGTGCCGTTGCGGATCAGCAGAAACTTGTCTCCCACCAAACCTTCGGTCTCGATGCTCACAATCGAATCGTTCCGGATCAGCCCATGCAGCCGGTCCTCCAGGGTCATCTTCAGGCGGAACTTATGGCCCGGTCCGGAAGGAATGATCACGTCCTGCACCTGCCCCCCGTCCATCCCGTCCACGCGCACCTTCGCGCCCTTTGCAATGCCGTCCACGTTTGCAAATTCCGTGTAGAAATCGATGTGCCGGCGAAACGCCTTATGCCGGTTGCCGATCAGAAACAGGCCCGCGCCGAACAGCACAATCGCGACCACAACCACGATTCCCACCAACAAATTGCGCCTGTTCATTGCCCATTCTCCGAGATAAATTCGTTCAGGTGTTTGTCGTTGCGGTCATCAAGCTCTTTTGGCGTGCCAAACGCCAGCAGCTTGCAGTTTTCCAGCACCGCAAGCTTGTCGCCCAACCGCCGGGCGCCGTGGATGTCATGCGTCACGATCACCATCGTGGCGTGCCGTTCCGTCTTGACCTTCAGCAGCAGATCGTCGATCTCGGACGCGGTAATGCGGTCCAAACCGCTGCTCGGTTCATCTACCAGCAGGATCTCCGGCTGCAGTACCAGCGCCCGCGCCAGGCCGGCGCGCTTCTGCATGCCACCCGAAAGCTCCGCCGGCATCTTGTCCCCGTCATTCTCCAGGCCCACCTGCCGCAGCGCCTCTTCCACTGCGTCCTTGATCTCGCCCTGTGACTTGTTCTGCTTCAGCCGCTGCAGCGGGATCGCCAGGTTGTCCCTTACCGAAAAAGAGGTAAACAGCGCCGCGCTTTGAAACAGAAATCCCATCTTCCGCCGCATCTTCGAGAGCCCCTCGCGATCCAGCGAAGCGACGTCCTCTCCCATGATCGTTACCTTGCCGCTATCCGCCTTCATCAAGCCGATCATCAGCCGCAGACTCACGCTCTTGCCCATCCCGCTGCGGCCCAGAATGCAGAGCGCCTCGCCCCCGTTCACGCAAAACGAAACCCCATCCAGCACCTTACGTTCGCCGAAACCCTTCACCACGTCAGCAAACGTGATCACCTCTTTGCCCTGATTTCCGGCCTGATCGGTCCCCTGCCCGGCGCCCGGCTCGATGCCGTGCTCCTCGTTGCGGGTCCCTCCCGCCTGGTCCCCTATCCTCTGGTCCCCTGTCATATCGCCTGGTCCGGGAAGATGAAGAAAATCAGTTTCACCAGGATCACGTCGGCCAAAATCACCACCAGCGACGAGACCACCACACTGTTCGTGGAGGCGCGGCGCACCCCATCGGAACCCTCATTGGTCGTATATCCAAAGAAACAGGAGACCGTCCCGATCAGGAACCCGAACACCGCCGTCTTCAATGTGGGCGGAATCAGGTTCGCCAGCGCCACGCCGTCGAACGCTCGCGTCAGATACAGCCGCCAGCTCAGGTTGGAGTTAAAGTGCTCCGCCACGAAACCGCCCAGCACCCCGGAGGCATCCATAAAGATGGTGAGCAGCGGAAGCATGATGGTGCACGCCACAATGCGCGTGACGACGAGGAACTTGAACGAATCGATGGAAAGTGTCTCGATCGCGTCGATCTGCTCGGTCGCGCGCATATTCGCGAGCTCCGCGCCGATACCCGCCCCCACCCGGCCCGCCAGCAGCAGCCCGGCCACCAGCGGCCCAATCTCGTTGAAAAACGCCATCGACTGAAAGGTCGGGATCTGCGCCTCCGCGCCGAACTGCACCAGGGTGCTCCGGGTGTGCAGCGCCATCACCACCCCCAGCGCAAGCCCGGACGTGACGACCAGCGACATCGACCCGACCCCAATTTCATACAACTGCTTCATCAGGTATTCAATTTCAAGCGGCGGACGCGCCACATCGCGAATCGCCGCGAGGCCAAACAGGGTCACCTGCCCGAGGAATTCGAAGTACCGCCTCAGCATCTGTACGCCTCCAGCTTTGAAGCCTGATTCCGCAACAGTCACCCGCTATCGCTGAAAATGACAGGTATAGCGGTCTTGACAATTTCTGCTTGCCGCCTTCAACCTCAACCCTCTATAACCCTTACGAACCCTTACGAACCCCTCACGCTGAGATGCCGTGAGCGGACGATACGCCTTGGATGCCTCGCAATCCGTTCCGGTTCAAGGCGGCGGTTATGAACGGTCTGAGGACGTTCAATCTTTTTTCTCACCCCGGGCTTTCAGGCTATTGTTGTAGCTGAACCAGACAAGGCAAGAAAAACACCGGACTCGCTGGGAGTCGGGGTGTCGTGCGCACACGAAAGGATTTTCAGAGATGGAACGAAGCGCTCGCTTTGGGAAGCAGCACCGCCGACTGCGGCTGGTGATGTTTTTCATGCTCGCTTTCGGAGCCTGTTCCGTCCTCCCTGCGCAACAGCCCGGTGCGAATGCTACAGCCACATCCAGCACTGCGCCTGCCACTCCCCAAACCGAGCAGACCGCGGCCGCGAATGTGACAGGCATCATCACCGACACCGATGACGCGGCGATACCGAAGGCACGTGTGCTGCTGGAGGACTCCGCCTTGAAGACCGTTCGCGAGACGGAGACGGATGGAAACGGCGGCTTCAGCTTTGCAGCCGTATCGCCGGGGAGCTACAACATCCGCGTCTCCGCTCCGGGTTTTGCGGGCTGGAAGGTGGAGGATGTCCAGCTCTCCGCCGGCCAGAATCTGGTTGTGCCCACGATTGCGCTTGGGGTGGAGGCGCTGAGCGCGACGGTAAACGCCATTACCGTAGAGGATCTCGCCGAGCAACAGATCAGTGCCGAGGAAAAGCAGCGCATCCTTGGCGTTCTGCCTAATTTCTATGTGAGCTATATCCCCCATGCGGCCCCGTTGACCCGCAAGCAGAAGTTCAAGCTTGCCGTCTATGTCAGCAAGGATCCGCTTACGTTTATTACGACCGGCATCACTGCGGGGATTGAACAGGCCCAGGGAGATCTTTCCGGCTATGGATCCGGGGTTGGCGGCTATGCATCGCGCTATGGAGCAAACTATGGTGATCGCCTGAGTTCAACGTTTTTGGGGGCGGCGGTCTTCCCAGCCCTGTTTCACCAGGACCCTCGATACTTCTATAAGGGCACAGGCAGCGTCGCCAGCCGAGCCTTGTATGCGATTTCGACGGTGGTCATCTGCAAGGGCGATAACGGCCACTGGCAGCCGAATTACTCCAATATTCTCGGAAATCTCGCTGCGGGCGGGATCTCCACCCTCTACTACCCGCGCAGCGATCGCCACAGTGTGCAGGTCACGATTGACAACACGCTGATCGGCACGGCCACCGGCGCGTTCGGGACACTGTTCCAGGAGTTCATGCTGCGGCGGCTAACCCATGGAGCGCCGCCGCTGCCTCCGGGTACCCGCCGCAAACAGGTGCTGGCCGCGGTGCTGCGGTAAAGGTTGACCCGTATTCCCCGGCAGAGAACGGCTTCCACCGAACCTTTATTTTCAAATGAGATAATTTGGACATGAGCGCATGGGTTCGCTACGGTGTTCTGGCGTTGATCGCGACAACCGCAACCGTGAAGTGGGTGGAGCCGACCACCGACATGCCTGCCTATTACAGCGTTCCGCCGCACCGGGCGTATCCGCCGTTGATGAGCGGAGCCCAGCTTACCGGGCCTTTCTTCAGCCATCCCTACCAGGTGGTCGCGTACCAGATGGCGGCGAAGGTGGAGAGTGTGCTCTTCCAGGAGCCCTGCCACTGCCGTTGCGATCTTGCCCTGCATCACAAGTCGCTGCACTCCTGCTTTGAAGGGACCCACGGCGCGGTCTGCGCAACCTGCATGCGTGAAGCGATGTACACCTACCAACAGGTGCAGCTGGGAAAGAGCGCCGCGGAGATTCGGGCCGGCATCGAGCGTGGCGAGTGGCAGAATGTGGATGTGCAAGCGGCGAAGCTTTAGCCCGTTCTGCGGCTGTCGCAGGTTGAAGCATTTCAGCACATCTGCCTGCACCGAAAGCGGCATCGCATTTCGCTGACCACGATGGTGTAATGCAGTTGAGTTTTGCCCAGCTAAGCCGCCCATGAGCTCTGATACCATAAAAGAAAGGATGCCTGCCTCCGTCGATGCGGCGAAACATAGCCACGGCGCGAGTCTGCAGCTGCTTTATCACGAACTGACGTCAGAGCGGAGCGACTACACCTACAGCCTGAGTACCGAAGCCTTTCATAGGCACCTCGATTTCTTTCGTGAACTCCGCTCAGAACCCAACGTGGCGCTGCGGCCGGAGGTCACCTTCGACGATGGGCACGTTTCCAATTTTGAGCATGCCTTGCCGTCCCTTTCTGCCGCGGGCGTAGTAGGGCGCTTCTTCATCACGGTGGGCTGGACCTCGACCCGTCCCGGGTACATGAACTGGGAGCAGCTTCGCGAGCTGCATCGCGCGGGCCAAGCCGTGGGAGCCCATGGCTGGACACACACCCTGCTGACGCACTGCTCTGACGCGGATCTGGACCACGAACTGAGGGATGCCCGGCTCCTGCTAGAAGATAAGCTGGGCGCTGCAATCAATACGGTGTCGCTGCCGGGCGGTCGCTTTGACCGCCGGGTTCTGGAGGCCTGCGAGAGAGCGGGCTACGTCCAGGTGTTTACGTCGATCCCCCGCGCTGAGACAACGGCAGGCGCTCCGCTCGTGGGCCGTCTGAACGTGCGTGCCGATGCGACTGTTTCGTGGCTGCGGACTTTGCTCGATCCCCGCAGCGGAGTTCTGCGGCGGCTGGGAATGCAGTACCGATTAAAAGAGACGGCCAAACGCGCGTTGGGTGATGATCTTTACGCCAGATTGTGGGCGAGGATCAATCGAGCCGACCCCGGAGCGCACCTCGCCTGAGACACCGATGAAGATCGTTCATATCATCAGCAGCGGAGGCATGTATGGGGCGGAGGCCGTGATTCTCGACCTTTCGCGCTGCCTCGAACGTGAAGGACACCGCAGCCTAATTGCCGTCTTCGCCAACTCGGCGCAGCGCAATACCGAGTTTGAAGACCGGGCGCGCGCCCAGGGTTTTGAGACGCACATTCTCCCTTGTCGTGGCCAACTTGACTGCGGTATGCCCGCTCGCATTCAGGACCTGGTGCGCACCACGGGCGCTGATGTAGTGCACGCGCATGGCTATAAGGCAGATGTGTATGCGTATTGGGCTCTGCGGCGGTCTGGGACAGCCCTTGTGTCTACCTGTCACAACTGGCTGGATAACAGCCTCGCTCTGCGCCTGTACGGTGCTCTGGATCGACATTTGTTGCGCAGCTTTCATCGGATAGTGGCTGTATCTGCCGGGATCCGCAACCGTCTTCTCGAAGACGGCGTTCGCGAGGACAAGATACAACTCATCCATAATGGCGTGGATATGGGCCCGTTCGCATCCATCGAGCGTTCCTCGCCGGCTCAAAGCAGCGCGGGACCGCTCAAAGTGGGCGTGGCCGCCAGGCTTTCGCCTGAGAAGGGCGTTGACGTCTTTCTTCGAGGGGCGGCGCTCGTTCATCAGAAGATGCCGGAGGCGCATTTTCTGGTTGGAGGAGATGGCCCGGATCGCGCTGCACTCCAAGCGCTCATCGACGAGCTGCAGCTGGGCAGCAGCGCCACCCTTTTAGGGCGGCAAGAACATATGCCGGCGTTCTACGCGGGGCTTGACCTGGCGGTTTTACCTTCGCGCGTGGAGGGTCTTCCCATGGCCCTGCTTGAGGCCATGGCGAGTGGTCTGCCCGTGGTTGCCACGGCGGTTGGCGAGATCCCGCAGGTGCTGCGGCACGGCCGCACCGGGCTGGTGGTAAAGCCGGAAGACCCTTCGGCTTTAGCCGAGGCGATGATCGAGCTGCTCAGCGATGCCCCTCGCCGCTTAGCAATGGGCACGGAAGCGCGTTTTCGTGTCGCGGAGTCCTTCTCCGGCGATCGGATGACGGCCGACTACCTCAACGTCTATAAGCAAGCCCTTGTTGAGGCTCGCTCGTGACAAATCGCTCGCCAGCACGCAATCGCTCGCCCCTGACGCCGTCGGCAGATGCGACCACGACTCCTAGAGATCGTCGCGCCCCAAAGATTGTCATGCTGGATCTGCTGGCGACGGTGCCGTACTACACGGCATATCTGTCGCGAGCCCTGTTACAAACCGGGGCCAATCTTGATGTAGCCTCCATCACCTACTATCTGGACCCGGCTTGCTTCTCGGGACGGGGTATCACGCTGAGCCCCGGCTGCCTTAACGTGGTGGGTAGATTTCCGCTTGCACGTGGTCCTCGCCGTGTATTGAAGCTGGTCGAAATGGCAGCGAATCTGCTTGCACTGACGCTTCGATCGGCCATTCGCGCACCGGAGATTTTGCATATTCAATATCTGCCTTTGCTGCGTTGGCCTCTGCCCCTGGATTTGTGGTTTGTCCGATGGGTTCAGCGGCGCGGGACGAAACTTGTGCTGACCGTGCACGACCTGATGCCCCACGACACCGCGGATGAACACAAAGCAGCCTTCGAGCGCTTGTACCGCCGCATGGACGCACTGATCTGCCATTCCGAACACATCAAGGCTCGTCTGACGAGCGAATTCGGCATCGCAGAAGAAAGGATCGCGGTCATTCCCCATGGGCCGTTCTTCTACGATCTCCCGGCCACCACTGAGCAGCAATCGAGCGCCACCTTCGGCGTTCCTTCTGGCCACTCGACCGTGCTTTGGCAAGGCATCATCTTTCCGTACAAGGGCCTCGATCTGCTGCTGGAGGCGTGGCAGGCGGTTGAGCAGGCGAATAGTGCGGCGCATCTGGTCGTGGTTGGAACGGGTGATCCGGTGCTGCTCGCCAACCTGCGCCAGCAGGTGCATCGCCTGGGTCTTCAGCGGCTGACTTTAGACCTTCGCTTCGTGTCCACCGAGGAGCTTGTCGCGGCCTACCGTGCGGCGGAGATCGTGGTGTACCCCTATCGCGCCATCACCACCAGCGGCGCGCTTGCCACGGGTCTAGCGCTCGGAAAGGCGATCGTCGCCAGCGATCTTCCGGTATTTCGCGAGATCCTGACCAGCGGCGAAAACGCGTTGCTTGTGTCCCCCGGCGATAAAGTCCAACTCGCAGCGGCGATCCTCAAACTGCTTGACGATGCGCAGCTCCGTCGGCAGTTCGCCGCCAAGGTGGCGGCGATGAACTTCGGAGCGGAGTCATGGCGTGCGATCGCAGACGATACCCTGGCGGTCTACCGATCCGTTCTTCAGCATGGAGAGAAAAACAATGCCTGAACACCACCTTCGGGGAACGGTTGTTTTCTCAGGCCTATGGAATACTGGCTGCGCGTGCCTACGGTAGACATTCTGATTCCGGCTTACAATGCCGCGAAGTTCCTGGCTGAGGCCCTCGACAGCGTCATCGCTCAGGACTTCGATGATTGGCGCATTCTTCTGGTAAACGATGGCAGCACCGATGCCACGGGCGAGATCGCTGCGCAGTATCAGAAGCAGCTCGGTGACCGGATGCTGGTCATCACACAGCAGAATGCAGGCTTGCCGGCCGCTCGCAATGCCGCGATTCGTGCCTCCTCTGCTGAGTTCCTTGCCATCCTGGACGCGGATGATGTATGGCTGCCCTTTCGGCTGACGGAATCACTGCGATCCTTCGAACTCCGGCCTGCGGCTGGGTTGAGTTACGGGCTGAACACGTGGATCGATCAACACGGCAAGGTTCTCACCAGCTTCAAAGGCAATCCAAAGCATGCCGAGGGGCGGATCGCGCCCTGGATCTACATGCGAAAGGTCGAGTTGCCCTGCCCTACGGTCACGTTTCGGCGCCGTTGTGTCGACGAGGTCGGCATGTTCGATGAGACGATGCGCGCCACTGAAGATCGTGATCTTTGGCTCAGGATCGCTCTCCGGTACGAGGTCGCGTATGTCCCTAAGGTCATCGCCTACTATCGAAGCTCTCCGAACTCCATGTCCACGGACATGGACCGTATGCTTACCGCGCAGCTTCAGTTCCTGGAGAAGCATCGCGGCGCCCCGGGATGCGGAGAGATCCCGTATCGCATTGCAAGCTCAAGGGCGTACAAGCAGCGGGGAGAGGTTTTTCGCGAGCGCGGCTGCTCCTGGCCAGCCGTTCAGAGCGCATTCAGAGCTTGCCTGATCTGGCCTTTCAGTCAGGAGAATCTGCGCACGGCAACGTCGCTGCTGCTCCGTTTTGTGCGAAACGGACGGACTCGCGCGTAGCTCGCTTGAGATTGGCTGCGGTTCTATCGTTGCTCTCAGGTGGGCAGCGCCTTTGCACATTTTATTTCTGGCTGCAATAGACTGTAGCCAGCAGTTCGCCAGGCGCGGCCCGTTAGCGGGGTTGCGAGCCTCGGCTCCTCATCCTTCAAACCCTGAATTTTAGGCGCTTCCGTGCATCGCACGTTGTCGCGCCTCTGTGTCTCAAAACAGGAGAACGATCCCCATCCCTACTCAGAGATTTGCCTCTATCGGGTCGCCCCGATGCCCTTCCGTTGTATGTGAAGTCCTTTTTGGGCGATTCCAGTCCCCTATCCAGACGAACTATTTCTTGGTTCATCGCCGGCTGCAGCGCGTGGCAAAGACACCAAGCCACACGCTTGATTCCATCCCGCAAGGTTGGGAAAAACTGGCCGCGAACGACAAGGAGTAGCTGCATGACCCGTTTCTCGAGACTTTTAGCTGGCGCCTGCGTCGCATTGCTGTCGATGCCCGCATTTGCCGCCGCAAAACCGGTCATCTCGGCCGTTTTACCCGGGACCTTTACGGCAGGCGCCAACAACGTGGCTTTTGAAATCAAAGGCTCGAACTTTAGTATTGGGTCTATGGTTCTAGTAAATGGCGCAATCAGGCCGACCCTTGTCGCGTCGCACTCCCTGGTCGCCTCGTTTGTCTCCACAACGCCGGCGAGCATGCAGCTGACGATTCGCAACGCGAATGGCGAGCTGTCTAACGCGATCACGGTGACCGTAAATCCCGCGCCCGGAAAGAAGCCGGCACCCACTCCTACGCCTGTCACCCCGAAGCCCGTGACACCAACTCCGGTAACTCCGGCACCCATTACACCGGCTCCGACGGCGCCGGTGGTCTCGACCCCCGTCACCGTGACCACAGCACCGCCGTCGCTCCCGACCTCGCCAAACGCTCCCCCAACGTCGACGGGCTCGACGGGCTCCACCGGCTCAACAGGCTCAACAGGGTCAACAGGGTCAACAGGCTCAACAGGGTCCACCGGGTCAACGACCACCACGACGTCAAACGGAAGAACGACCTGGTATGTACGGCCTGACGGCGGTACGCGCTACTCCACAAACATGACCTCAGGCCAGTGCAATGGCATGGCCGACGCTGCCTACTCGGGCGTGGGCGTCAACCAGAATTGCGCCTTCAAAGACGCACACTACCTTTGGCAAGACGGCTCTTACGCCAACGGAACCACGTTCCCAGCCTGGGGATGGATCGGTAAAGGCGGAGATACCTACCTTCTGCGCGGCTCCATCGGGACGGGTGTCTCCTATCGCGTGGGCTGGAACAACGCCTCCCAAGCGCAGGATCCCAGCACGAACATCTACTCCGGAATACCGGGTGATCCGTACGGTTCCGGTATACCCGTACCGCCTTCCGGCACAGCGGCTGCACCGACGCATATCCTGGGTGAAAACTACGCGAATTGCACAGCCCAAACCGCGCGGACGCAGCTGCACGGCGGATATGGCGTCTATGTAGTGCTCGATCTTCGGGGAGCCAGCTACGTCGACGTTCAGTGCCTCGACATCACCGACTTCTCCAACTGCAGTCTCAACGGCAGTGCAACCACGCCCTGCAACAAGAGCCCGGGTACGCTTTCGGATTACGCAATCTCCGGCATAGCCCTTCTCAACACGTCTACCAACATCACATTGAGCAACATCCGCGCGCATGGTCTGGCGGGGAACGGTTTCTTCGGTCCTACCGGCACCGGTGCTGTCTTCAATCACATTGAGCTCATCGGCAACTCGGCTTCCGGCTGGAACGCGGATCCCGCCACAAATCCTGAGACAACCGGCAGTGGAACGCTTCTGGTGCAGAACTTCAATATCTCCTGGAACGGCTGCACCGAAGAGTACCCCATGACGGATGCTCTGCCTTACAACCAGTGCGCAGACGACAGCTCCGGTGGCTATGGAGACGGCTTCGGCACGGCATCTCTCGAAAGCAATCCGGGATGGCAAGCCACCTTCGAACAAGGCGTAGTCAGCTACAACACGCAGGACGGGCTGGATGCGCTCCACCTTTACGGTCCCGGCGCCTCCATGACGATCTCTCGCGTTCTGGCCTACGGCAACATGGGGCAGCAGATCAAAATTGGCGGGGCAGCGGGAACGGCGCAGAATAACGTGATCATCAACAACTGCAATGCCCTTCGGCAGCCGATTCCTGGGTTACCCTCCGGCTACAACACCCAACTGAGCGACTTTTGCCGAGCTGCAGATACAGCCGTTGCGATTGCGGTGGCTCCAAATTCCATAACCAAATTCGATAACAACACGATCTACTCGGCTTCGGCGACCACTGTCGAGATCGACTGCCAGTACGGTGAGACCTGCGATAGCACCACGCAGATCGATTACCGCAACAACATCTTCGTGGGCTTCCTGAACAATCCGGCAGACGGCTACATCGGCCAGTGGGACACCGGCACCGGGGATTACGCCAACCCGATCTTCTATTCCTTCAATGCTTTTGCAAGCCCCGGAAGCGTGTTCTCCAACAATCTTACCTTCCACCCCAAGAGCAACTGGTCTTGCCCGGCAACCTCTTTGGGCGAAACCAATGCGCTCTGCGTCGATCCTCAACTGACGGATGAAACCTGGCACAACTACGGGTATCCAAACGTCGAGCCCACGGGCGCCTCCCCGGCTCTTGGAAAGGGCTTGAGCATCTCGGGCATCACAACGGATTACCTGGGCCAGACACGTTCAGGCACCCCTTCCATCGGAGCTTACGAGAAATAGATTCCGTCCCTATTCGCTACAACAGCACGCATAAAGTCTATGGCCGGGCGCTCTCAAGAGCGTTCGGCCATAAGCTTTTGCTGGCTCAATTTTTGAAGTTTCCCCTGGCTGGAGACACAAAGCAAAGTTCCTTCCCCCAGGTCTCGCTCGTTCGGCTTCCACAACTTTCTCGTTGACGCGCTATAGTGGTCGAAACACGAAGCGACACGCATGGAGCGGGAAGACAGTGACAACGGTCAGAAGCACACTTTATATTCTGCTTTTCTGCTTTATCTCCATGCCGCTCTTCGCTTCCACATGGTACGTTCGTCCCGACGGCGGAACGCGGTACACGGCGTTGATGCCCAAGGGACAATGCGACGGGACGGCAGACGCGCCTTATCCAGGTTCGGGTACGAACCGTCATTGCGCCTTCAAAGACGTTCGTTTCTTCTGGCAGGACGGCTCCTATCCCAACGCCAGCAGCTTTCCGAGCTGGGGCTGGATCGGGGAGGGTGGAGATACCTATCTCATCCGCGGCTCCCTCGCAACCGGGGTCTCTTACCGATTGGGGTGGAACAACAACGCCAATGCCCAGGACCCCTCCACGAGTATCTATTATGGGATCCCTGGCGATCCTTACCGGGACGGCATGCCCGTACCGCTCTCAGGCACAGCGGCGCACCGCACACGCATTCTCGGCGAAAACTATGCCTCCTGCCATGCGGCCGCCGCAAAAACCCAATTGCATGGCGGTTACGGCGCATACTCCGTGATGAATATGAGTGGCGCCTCCTACGTCGATGTAGCCTGCCTGGATATCACCGATTTTTCGAGCTGTGGGCGGTCTTCACAGCCGCACGACTGCAACACCTCTCCCGGAACGCTGTCGGATTTCGCCAACAATGGTATTCGCTGGTCGAACAAATCCACGAACGATACCCTGACCGACGTTCACGTCCATGGACTTGCCGGAAGCGGTATGTATGGACCGACCGGGGACGGCATTGTTTTAGATCACGTGGATCTGATCGGCAATGCAGGCTCGGGCTGGAACGCGGATGCAGGAGACCATACGACCGGCACCGGCTCACTGCTCGTCAAGCACTTCAACATCAGCTGGAACGGGTGTGCTGAAGAATATCCAATGGTGCACGCCCTGCCCTACAACGAGTGCACCGACGATAGCAGCGGAGGCTATGGCGACGGGTTCGGAACCGCATCCATGGCGAGTATTCCTGCCTGGCACGTGACCTTCGACGATGGCGTCGCGTCGTACAACACCCAGGATGGTCTCGATGCCCTTCACATCGAGGGCGCCGGTTCCAGCATGACGGTGACTCACACCCTGGCGTACGGCAACATGGGGCAGCAGATCAAGGTTGGAGGCTCCTCCGGCAACATCATTGATAACCAGATCGTCACCAACTGCAACGCCATGCGGCAACGCATTCCCGGTACGCCCGAGGGGTACAACACCAGACTTAGTGACTTCTGCCGGGCTGCGGATGCGGGCGTCGCGATCGAGGTGAATAACAACATGCCGCTCAGGTTTGACGGCAACACCATTTATACCGCGAGCATCACGACGATCGAGATCGACTGCTCGGGAACGTCCTGCGACTCCGCGGCGAAGATCGATTTTCGCAATAACACTTTTATCGGCTTCAAGAACGATGCGGCGCACGGCTACCCTTCAGGTGGACAAGGGGAATACAGCAATCTGATTTACATCGGTGCGGGCACCAACCCTTTCCAGAACGCGGGCAGCGTGGTGTCCGGAAACCTAGCATACTTTCCCAATAAGCCGTCGCAATGCTCCCCTGGGTACGCGAAAGTTGCTTGCCGGAACCCTCATCTGGTGGATCAATCATGGCACCTCTACGGGTATGGCAACATGACGCCCGGCGGCGGAACGCAATCCGAAGTTGATTCTGGCGCCAACGACTCACAAAGCTCCGAAGATGTGCAAGAGCCGAGCTTCCACATCCATCATCCGGTCAGAATCCTGGGCGGCGTGTGCGCCGGTGTGCTGGTTCTGGCAGCGTGGCGAGGCAGCCGTTATTTTCAGAACCGTGACTGATGTTCTTCGTGACGAGATTTATTGCGCGAACAGATTCGCCTTTGCCTGCACAAAGGTGCGCACGGCGGGCAGCAGCCGGCTTCGCACCTGCTGGCGGAAGACCACGGCGACTGCCAGCAGGAACACAGGCAGAATCGCCACCGTCTGCGCAAAGAACATGAGGATGCTGTGCGGCGGATACCACGCATTCATCAGGTACGAAGCGCCCGCAAACGGGATGGCGCACAGCAGCATGGGGCCCCAGACCTGGCTGATCACCCCCCAGCTCGTCAAGCCGTTCAGCTTTCCGATATACGGCGGCCAAAGCACCAGTTGCGTGAACAGATTCGGCAGCAGCGTGCCGACCGCCACGCCGTAGATCCCCATCCAGTGCACCAGAATGATGCTCAGCGTCAGGTTGGTGACACCCTCGCCGATGGCCCAGCGGGCGATCACCTTGTGCTTTTCCGTGCCGAACGCGATCGCAAACGCCGTTGTGTTCGCCTGCGAAAAGATCAGCGCTGTCCCAAGAATGATCAGCACCGTTCCCGAGATCTGCGAGTACTGCGGCCCCATCCACAGCCCAATAAAGGTTCTGCCCCTGACCAGCAGGGTCGTCAGGATGGGCAGCGACAACGCCATCGACGCACGGGTGCCCACGAGGTACAGTGACCTCAGCCGGTCCATGTCGCCCGCGGCCTCATAGGTGCTCGCCGCCGGGACGAAGCTCATGCTCATCGCACTGGTGAACTGATCCGTGTACCGGCACAGCGAGTTGCCGATGGCATAGAAGGTCACCGCGGACAACGAAACAAAGCTGCCCACCACAAGATTGTCTGTCTGGTAGAGCAACTGCAGCGCGACCGTCGTCATAAACGCATAGATACTGTAGGACCAGAGCGAGCGCAGGATCTCGCGGTCCGGACGCTTCAGGTACACGCGCATCTGCGGATAGATCCGCCGCGCAAAAAAGACCAGCAGAAGATTGCCGACGAACGCGGCAACAAACTCGCAGACTGCAATCGCCACAATGCCATAACCATGACGCAGCACGAGCACAACACCCGTCACCCGCAGGCAGATCTGCACCAGCGTAACCGCGGTTTGCAGATCGTAGCGGTTCAGTCCTGAAATCACACCGCCAAAGACGCTCATTGACATGCCGAGCGTCAGGTTCAGGCCGATGATCAGCACCGCGATCCGGGAACTCACAGCCAGATCCGGCGGAACCTTGAAGAGGATAGGAAAAAGATAGGTCAGAGCTAATGTCAGCAACAAAACAAGAACGCTGATCTGCAATCGCACCCAGAGCGCGCCGGAGATAGCTGCCGAGGCGGCCTCATGGTCGCCGACCGTATGCCCCTTGGAGACATGCCGCAGCACGGAGCTGCGCATCCCCAGATCAAGCATGCTGAGATAGTTGATCGACGACATCGCCAGAACCCAGATGCCGTAGGCCTCGTTGCCCAGACGATGGACGATGAACGGCGACAGGAAAAAGCCAACCGCCATGGTGGCAGCGGTGCCCAGCCAGTTGGAAAATACGTTCCGTGCGATCTGGCGAACCCGAAGCTGCACCTTAAGTCCTCAAAAACTCCTCAGCCACCGATCTGCGCGCTGCCCTCAGGTGCAGCACACCCGCATTTTGGCGCATAGCCGGGCTTGCGCCCCATCCCATTTCTATGGTTCTGCCAGTATAGCGGGGCCCCTGATTCGATTCGCCACAGAATTGCGGCCTTCTCCTACAACAGAAGGGGTGTGCCGCGCCGGGTTGCGATCAGCTACGATGATCTCTGGACTTGTGACCCCATGCGGCTGTTGTTTTGGCTCTCTCTTGCAGTGATCGCGTATGCCTATGCCGGCTACCCCGTGGTGCTCCGGGTGTTTGGCCGAAGAAAGCCGATCGCCATGCAGGCCGCTACTCCTCGTGTCTCCATCGTGATCGCCGCCCACAATGAGGAACGCAATCTGCCGCGCAAGCTGGCGTCTCTCCAAGCGCTTGAATATCCCCCAGACTTACTGGAGATCGTGGTGGTCTCCGACGGCTCGACCGACCGCACCCCGCAACTGCTCTTTGAAGCGGGTGGGCACGTGCTGCCGATCATTCTCGACAATCCTCTCGGGAAGGCCGCGGCGCTGAACCACGGCGTCGCGCGCGCCAGCAGCGACATCCTCATCTTTCTCGATGTGCGGCAAACGCTGGACACCGGTGCGGTCTCCGAGTTGGTCTCCTGTTTCGCTGACCCAACCGTCGGCGCCGTGAGCGGTGAACTCATGCTCGAAAACAGCGACGGCTCCCCTTCGCCGGATGGCCTCGGAATCTACTGGAAGATCGAGAAGATCACCCGCAAGCTTGAGTCCGCCACCGGATCGGTCGTCGGCGCCACCGGCGCGATCTACGCGATGCGCCGCGAGCTCTACGAACCCATTCCCGCGGGCACCCTGCTCGACGATGTGCTAATTCCCATGCAGGTAGTCCGCGCCGGCAAACGCGTCGTGTTTCATCCCGGCGCGGTAGCCCGTGATCGCCTCTTCCCGGACGCCTCCAAGGAGTTCGGCCGCAAGGTACGCACCCTCACCGGGAACTACCAGCTGCTGCGTCTGGCGCCCTGGCTGCTCTCGCCCGCCAATCCCCTGCTGTTTCGCTTGATCAGCCACAAACTGCTGCGGCTCGTCGTTCCGCTGCTTTTGCTGCTCCTGCTCCTAGCGTCCGCCATGGCGCCCGGAGCGTTTTACAAGCTGGCCTTCGTCGCGCAGCTGGCGTTCTATATGATGGCGCTGGTCGGTCTGCTGGCTCCCGCTGCACGTCGGCAGCGCGCCGTCTCCGCGGCATACACCTTTACCATGCTGAATGTCGCGGCCGCGATGGCGTTCTACAATTTCGTGGGAGGCCGGGCCCGCTGGGCGTAGCTGCACAGCGGCTCGAAACGGGGAGCGTTCACGATGGGAACAGGCATAGGACATTACATTCCCTTGGTCGCCTACCTGGGTTTCTGGGTGGCCATCTTCGTGGCGCTTTTCAAAAATCCTTTATACGGCTTGTATTACATTCTCCCCTTTGTGCCGTATCGAACCATGCGCGACCACTTTCAGGATTGGCCTCTGGGTGAAAACCTGGTCACCATTCTGATCGTCGCCATTATCCTCGGAGCCTTTCTGCGCGGAAAGCGCCTGCCGAAATCGAAGCTCTATTTCATCTGGTTCGTTTACGCCTTTTATCTGTACTGTTCCATGTGGCTTGGAACCGCATTGACCTCGGCCCCTGCCCCACTCTGGCTTCAAGACGCCAATTTCGTCACCTGGAAGGATTACATGCTGATGCCGCTCCTTTTCGTCGCGGCCTCGCTTGTTCTCGAAGATCGTAAGTCCATCCGCACTGCGATCATGATCACAGCCTTCGCCGTGCTCATGATCGATCGCAGCTCCCTGATGGAAAGCCTGTCGCACAGTTGGGCGAACTTTGACGAAAATAAACGCAGCGGTGGTCCGCTTGCCTTTGGATCGAACCAGACGGCGGCATTTCTTGCACAATTCGCGATGTTTTTCTGGGGTTTTGGTCAGTTTCTCAAGCGGATGAAGCTGAAGCTCCTTTGCTACGGCACAGTTGCTCTTACGCTGCTCGCGACCATGTACTGCTTCTCTCGCGGAGCCTATCTCGCCGTGGTCGCCAGCGTGATCGTCCTCGGGCTCGTAAAGGATCGCAAACTTGTCGTGATCGCCGCCGTGTTTCTCTTCACGTGGCAGACTGTAGTCCCGACGGCCGTAACCGAACGCGTCAACATGACGCATACCGAGAATGGCCAACTGGAGATGTCGGCGCAGGAACGAGTCGACCTTTGGCAGGATGCTGAAAGAACCTTCCTCCAGTACCCCGTCTTCGGAAAGGGCTTTGCCACCTTCCAGTACGGAGAGCACGTAGCCGACCTGAAGGACACGCACAACTGGTACGTCAAGGTGCTTGTGGAGACCGGAGTGGTCGGCTTCCTCATCGTTCTGGCGATGTTGCAGCAGATGTTTTCCCTCTCCTTCCGCATCTTTCGCAAGGGACGCGATCCCCTCTTCCGGGGTTTGGGTCTGGGGCTCTTTGTCTGCATGGCTTGTCTCGCCATCACCAACTTTTTCGGCGACAGGTGGACCTACATCGAGATCAACGGCCTGCTTTGGGTTCTAATGGCCGCTGCCGCCCGTGCTGACGCCCTCAAGGACGAACCCGCTTCGGAAGCGGACGCCGGACCCGCAGAACTCCCTGCGCCGCAATACGCCTTTGCCGGCTGAAGGATTTTCGCTTGTCCAATAGCTACTTGCCGATCCTCTGTCTCTCTGGCGGTCCTCCGTCCAGCAGCACTCCAGAGCAGGGACGGCTTCCGCACGTGCTGCTCGTCGTTGATGGCTTCCCAAAGACGCTGGGGGGCGGCGAGCGTGTCGTCTTGAAGCTGGCCGCGATGCTGCCACGGTACGGCTATCGCGTCTCCATCCTCACCTTCGCGCTCGATCCACGCAGCGAGTTCCAGGCTGCGGATGCACCCTGCCCCACCTATCTGCTGCCGCTGCGCAAGACCTATGATCTCGCCGCTTGGCGGGGTGCCCTGGCTCTGCGCCGGCTTCTGAAGGGAGAGCAGGTTCAGATCGTCCAGACCTTCTTTGAAAGCTCAGATCTCTGGGCAGGGGTGTTCGCGCGTCTCCTGTCTCCCGCCAGGCTGATCTGGAGCCGCCGTGACATGGGCATCCTCCGCGGCCGCAAGCATGTCTTGGCCTACCGTGCCCTGCGCCGCCTTCCCCATGCCGTCCTCGCCGTCTCGGAACAGGTACGGCGGCATGCGATCGAGGTCGATGGCATCTCCCCTGAACGCGTGCACACCATTCACAATGGGCTGGACCTCACACCAGGGGCTCCTGTCCTGCCGTTGCGAACCGAGGGCGCAACCGTGACCACGGTCGGCAACATACGTCGCGTGAAGGGCCACGACCTGTTCATCCGTGCCGCCGCCGAGGTCGTAGCGATGTATCCGGAGACCAACTTCACACTTGCAGGCGAGGTCCTGGAACCGGCTTACTTCAAAGAACTTCAAACCTTGGTCCGGGATCTCGGCCTGTCCGCGCGCTTCCGCTTTCTTGGCCTCATTACGGACCTGCACGCACACCTGCAGGGAGCGCAGCTCTTTGTGCTTCCTTCCCGCAGCGAAGGCTTTTCCAACGCGCTGATTGAGGCTATGGCCATCGGCCTTCCCTGCATCGCCACGGACGTCGGCGGCAATGCCGAGGCGATTGAAGACGGGATCTCAGGCCGAATCGTCGCACCCGAAGACGCCGCATTGCTGGCATCGGTTATGCTGGAGATGTTCGCCTCCCCAGCTATCGCTACGCAGATGGGCTTAGCCGCGGCAGATGCGGTGGAGACCAGATTCACGGCTGATGCCATGACCCAAAAAGTCGCGCAACTGTACACCGCTCTGATCAACGTGAGGTAACATCCGCGATTCCTGGTGATGGTTACTAAAGATTAGAAAATACCCTTTGACTACAACTTTCGTTGGGGTATGATCAAACCCGTTCGGTCCTACAAAGTACCACACGGATGAATGATCTTTATCAGTGTGTGTACATCCTGAATAACACTTCAGGGAAGGACTGGGGACGGCTTGTAAGGCAGGCATACCGAAGCATGCGGGTACGGCAGGGCTTCTGTTGCTGGTCAAACTCACCACTGAACCGCATCCGCGGCGTTTTTTGGAGGCAGTATGAAGAATTTTAAGAAGTTCCTTGCTCTCGGTGCGGTGCTTGCCGCTTCGTCGTCCCTTGCTTTTGCTGACACCATCTCGGCGTCTGGTGGCGCCAGCTTCAACGGCACCACCATCCAGTTCGACCCGAACTTCACTGTTGACGCAACCGCGACGACTGCCGGAACTCCGGGTGGCTTCTTCTCCGGCTTCAATTCGATCAGCTTCACCAGCATGCCCTTGGTCTACACCACGCCGACCTCGGGATATCCTTCTGGCGGATTGTTCGTCTTCTCCGTCTCGAACGGATCTGTCACGGACAGCTTCTACGTAACCGGCGCTAGTAGCACTATGACTCCAGATAAGGGCAACGCAAGCTACGTCGACCTCAACATCACGGGTATGGGCTACTTTACAGGTTCCAATATGTCCGGTGACTTGGCCTCTGATTTCTTTATCAGCACGCAGGGTGAGCCTGGACCGAATGGCGTTTACGTTGCGAACGCAGCTACCACGTCCTTCTCAGGAACGGCGACCTTGACCCCTCCTACTTCCGTCACGCCTGAGCCGAACAGCCTGGTGCTGATGGGCACTGGTCTTCTCGGCGCTGCGGGCATGCTCTTCATGCGCCGTCGCAATGCCAACGACCTGGTCTAACCATTGACCTCTCCCACCGAAGAACGCCGCCCCAAACGGCGGCGTTCTTCTTTGCGCTTGAAATTGAATTTGTATGTATTCTCTGTTATCGCGGAACGCAACTGAGAAGTGTTTTGGGCCGAAGATTGGAGATTCCGCCGATGTCGCTCCCGCAACGCGCCGCGAACCCAACGAAGACATCCAGACGCGTACATCCAGTCCAAGAGTTCCGCACTTAGGGAGTCTCTGAATAGGTCCTGTCGCCGCCTTCGGGAGAATAAGTCTTGTCGCCGCCGTTGGAGGGAGCGTAGGACTTCAGCCCTATGAAAAACGGTCAATTGCAAGGGGCTTTAGCCCCGGGCATTTGGCCCGGCCCATCCATAGACTTGATCAGAACTCCCTTAAACAATTCTTCCCTGTCTATACAGTTTCATCTCGACTGGAGGCGAAGTCGAAGTGGAAAGACCCCTGTATTTCGTATGCAGCTACGTACACCTTTGTGCAGCAGCACACAAAATACAGGGATCTCTCCACTTCGCGGACGAAAGGCCATCTGCTTCGGTCGAGATGACACCTTTGATGCCTGTAAGTAATTTGCTTCAGCACACTGTTGAGCGCAGAGGAGCGTTTTTGCTTCGCCCTATGCATTGGCAGCCTCGTACGAACGACTGCGCCGAGCGGTTGAGGTCCTCACGCACAAATCGAAGGCGTGGATACCAACAGAAACCCTGCGCCTCGGCAGGCGCGGGGTCGACCTCGATACTTTGACTTAAATTGCGGCTTACATCCCCGCTTTACCCCAGATGGGTAAGTGCGTCCGCTGCCTGTTTCCCGGCCTGGGAGCCGGGCGAGAGATCCGCAGCCTTCTTTAACTGGATCGCAGCATTCGTTTTATCCCCGAGTTTGCTGTACGTCATTCCAAGGTGATAGTGAATTGCGGGATCATCGGGAGCCGCCTTGGTCGCATCCTCAAGCAGGTCGCGCGCAAGCGAATATGTGCCCTTGTGGTAATAAACCCACGCGAGGGTGTCGGCCGTACCGGGCGAGTTGGGCATGCTGCGACGCGCCGTTTGCGCGTAACTTAGCGCAACATCCGTGTTTTCCCCGTTCTCCACCATAATGAAGGCTAAATTGTTGGCCGCAACCACCTGTGAAGAGTCCAGTTGCAGAGCCTTCTTGTAGTAGTCCGAAGCCTTGTTGATGTCACCCTTGGTCTCCTCCAGGGATCCCAGCAACGTGTTCGCACGAGGATCGTCGGGGTGAGTAGAAAGCCACTGCTGCCATATGGCGATCGCGCCGTCCGTATTCCCCGTGGCCACCTCAGCTTGGGAATAAACCTGAATCGCAGGCTGGTAGGACTTATCGAGCGTCAGGGCATGCTGCGCGCTCGCCTGTGCGCCATTGAAATCCTTGAGTTGCAGCTGGAGCGCGCTCAGATCCGTGTACAGCGCGGGGTTGTTCGGCGACTTCGCGATCTGAGCCTGGATCAAGCCGACCGCCTTATCCTGCTGCTTGGCCTGGAGGTCAAGCGCAACCAGCGAATTCATTGCCTGGATTTGGTTGGGATCACGCGTCAGCACCTGCTCCAGCAAAGTGGTTCCTTCGGGAATTCTCTTTTGCTGCAGCCGCAACTCCCCAAGGTCAAGCATGGCAATGAGGTTGTTGGGGTTCTTCTGCAATGCGGTTTGGAAGTCCTTTTCCGCCTGTCCTAACTCTTGCTGCCTCGCTTCGGCGGACCCACGCCAGATATACCCATCGGGCGCCTCCGGATGCGCCGCGATCATCTTCTCGGCCAGCTGGCTGAGTTGATCGGTATCGCCGTGGTTCTGCGCAAGCACTGCGAGCCCGCGAGCTGCATCGAGATTACGCGGATCCAGCCGCGCCGCATCCCGCAGGTTCGACTCAACAAGTCCCGCTTTTCCCGCCACGGCCGCCGTCTGAGCGAGCAGAAGACGCAGGTGCACATCATCGGGAGCGTTGCTTACCGCCTTCTGCAACAGCTGAAGCGCATCGTTCGTCTTGCCCTGGTGCAGCAGAAGGTCGGCATTCAGCCGCTGCACCTGAGGATTGTTTGCATTCGTCTTGCCGAGGTCCTTGAGCAGATCGGCGGCCTGATCGAACTTGCCGTCCGAAAGCAGCAGACGCGTGTATTCAAGCTCGATCGGAATGCTCTTCTCGTGACGCTTGTGCAGATCAGCAAACACGGATTCAGCATGGGGCAGCTGACGCGTTTGCGCATAGAAGTTAACCAGAAGACTTGCGGGCTGGTCCTTGTCAGGCATCTCGTTAACAGCCTGCACGAGCGTCTGCTCCGCCCCTGCCTGATTGTTGTTATGCACGTAAAGCTGTGCCAGAATGGCGCGCGCCTGCAGGTTCTCCGGAGCCGCCTGGACACCGGCTTCGGCCTGCTGCTGCGCCCCTTGCATATCGCCGTTTCGCGCCTGCAGCTCAGCCAGGGCAAGGTGTGCCGACGGGTCCTTCGGGTTCAAGCTCACCGCCCGTTGCAGCTCCTGTTGACCCTGTTCCTTGCCGCCAGGCGCGGAGGCCTGCAGCAATCCAAGTGAAGTATGGAACGCTGCCCGATTCGGATCGATAGACAAAGCATGCTGGATCAGAGCAAGCGCCTGCTCGTGGTCGCCCTGCTTTTGCGCCACATGCGCCAGCAGCGCGTACGCATCCGCATTGTTGGGCTGTGCACTGAGCACGGCTTTGGCCTGATCCTTCGCGCGATCCGGCACGCCTCCCGCGAGCAGCATGTTGCCAAGATCTAGCCGTGCCTGCAGGTTTTTCGGATCCAGATTCACGGTCCGCTGCAGCTCCTGGTATCCCGCGATCATGGAACCCAGCTGGATATAGGTCTTCGCCAGTTCGTAATGGGCAGCGGAGTAGTTGCGGTCGACCTTCAGCGCATTGGAGAACTGGATGGCCGCCTCGCGCAGCTTGCCTTCGTTCTCATAGCGCTTTCCGCTCTCGAGATATTTTTTTTTCTGAACGTTGGGGTCGTGCTTGCAGCCCGCGAGGCCGACAACAGCAAGTGTTGCGACTACGGCGAACCGTTTGTGCATCGATACCCGGTCCCACTTCGTGAACATACGAACCTACCCCCCTACGACTCGCCACTATGCGAGCGCATACCTTTGCAGCTGTATCAGTTAGGAACGTACGCCGGAAGAATCGGCGTGACAAGCTTTGCGAAATTCACCAGCCGGTCATGCGCCTCCCTGGGATCCTCATCGGTCCCGAGTGGCGTAATCACGCGCACCAGGGCTGCGTCCGTACGGCCCAGGCGGATGGAATCTGTAAGCATGTGGAACTTCGCGACATAATCGCTGGCGATACTTCGGCCGTGTGTCTGGTACCAATACAGCACCTCTTGCTTGTAGCGTCCGTCCGAGATCACGTAATCGCCCACGGTATAGCTCTTGCCTGAGCTGTCGGCGAATGTGGTCACGCCGGAGGAGAGAAACGACCACCCCGATCCCGGCAGGCAATTCTGCGGAGAGTGAATTGCCTGTCCTGTGCGCTGCGTCGGGAAATAGCCGATAAACAGTTGCACGGGTGCCGAGTTGCCCCGCCCCAGCTCAGGGGAGGTCGCTGCCGGCCCCTGGCGGGTGTACACGCGGTTGAGAAAGTCCCCTTTTCCGAGCACTTCCAGGGTTACGGCGGGAATTGCGATATCCTCTCCCGTCCACGGGCCGAAACTCGCCGGCACCTCGTTCAACGGCGCGCTTGGGGGAACCTGATCCACGTTTCCGCGCACCTGGATCAGAAACAGCGTTGCGATCAGCAATGCCAGAGAACACCAAAATTGGGGAGACCTCATGCCGCAGCCCTCTTGGCACGTCCAGTGAAGGCCTCCAGGGACTTGTGCACCAGGTACAGCAAAGCCAGGGAGACCAGAAACATCAGCCAGCCGGAGAACTCATGGAAAAAGCCCTGCGCTTTATCAGGGTTCCAATATTGCACGCAAAGGCCTGTGCCGAAGATGCGCGCCACGTTGGCCGCCACGGCGATGGGCAGGCTCGCGAGCGCGAGCAAAATGCGCTTCGAAACACTCCGTTCAAGAAAGTACCCGTAGATCACGGAGAGCGTGAAAAGGCTCAGCAGGGACCGGATCCCGCTGCAGGCCTCGGCAACCTCCAGCTGCATATCTGGCAGCTGGATGATGTTGCCATCGCGGAGAACGGGTACGCCCGCAAGCGGCAGCAGCCCGCTTGCCAGTTTCGACGCCAGCAATTGCAGCGGAAATGTGATTTTGTTGAAGATCAGAGCCGGCAGCGGAATTGCCAGAAACAGCACAAAAAGGCTGAAGGTGCACTCCCGGAGCATGGCGCGCCCTGCCAGCGTCCAGATCAGGCCCGCGGCGACGAGCATGAACGAAAACCGGGACAGGAACAGATCGGCGCCAAACAGGCCAGTCAGCAGCATGAACAGACCGAGCACAATGAGGGGCACCCCCGCCCAGCTCGGACGCACAGGCGTTCGGCGCAGAACGGCACGCTTCTCCCAGATCAGGTACGCGATAAAGAACGGAATCAAAAAGCCGTGCGAAAAGTCCGGAAGCTCATACCAATCGGTGACCAGCTTTACGGCCACATTGCGATAAAGTAGAGCCAGGAGAAGACTCAACAGCAGAACGGGCGCGGCCTTAAAGAGGCCCCGTTGCCACCGCTCCGGTACGCCTTCCGAGGAGGCCTGCCGATGAGCCGGTTCGGGAGCGGCTATGGCTCCGGAAAACGCAGAATGGGATTGAACACGCACCTGATCCCTTAAACCATACTAGCAGTTGTGCCTGTTTGATGTACTTCTTTTGAGGGATTAGCAGAGACGACCGACATCTCGAAACTAGAGGCTCCCGACAGGGTTAGAGCAGACGATGTGACTTGATTCGTTTTCTCCATCGAGAGACACTGCAAACATCTACACCGAATTGCCATTCCGTCAAGCCTGCCGCTCAAAAAAGCGCGTTGAATCCTATGAATAGACCTCTCTCCGCACTCGCCCTTGCCGTCGCCCTTGCTTCCGCTGCCCACGGGCAGATTCCCGCTCCCGCTCCCAGACCCGCCACATCAGCCGACACGCAGCCCGCGGACGGGGGCCAATCCCCGCCTTCCCAAGCCGCCGCAACGGCGCACGCGCAAGCGGCTGACGTGTCCCCGGATTACGTGATCGGTCCCAGTGATTCTCTCGAAGTGAACGTCTGGAAGGAGCCTACGATCTCCGGAACCTTTCCGGTTCGGCCCGATGGCATGATCTCGCTTGCGCTGGTGGGGGATCTGCAGGCCTCCGGTCTCACCCCGGCACATCTCAGCGGGGAGATCACCGAGCGCCTTCGCAAGTTCATCAACGATCCTTCGGTCACAGTCGCGGTTCTTGGCGTGAACAGCAAGCACGTCTTCCTGCTGGGCGAGATCAGCAAGCCGGGGGAGATTCCGCTGTTGCCTGGACTGAACCCTCTGCAGGCAATCGCCTCGGCCGGCGGCCTTACGCCGTTCGCCAACGCCAAACGCATTTATATCTTACGGGGGGTGGCTGGAAAGCAGCAAAAAATCCCTTTTGACTACAAGAAGGCATTCAAAGACGGTAATCTGCAGGGGGTCACGCTGCTTCCCGGTGACACCATCGTGGTCCCATGAGAAAATCCCTTACCTTCGCACTCTTCTGTCTGGCGACCATCCTATTCCCGTGTCTTTCGGCCTACTCCCAGTCGATTCCTGCCGGCGTCGGTTCCGCGCCGAACATAGGTTTTGAGCTGCCTCAATTAGGGGGCAGCTTCAACTACTCATTAAACGCCGCCGAACTGGTTTCGACCGGCTTTTACAACTCGGGCACAGTCTTCACAACTACCGTTTCGGGAGATGCCGCCTATCTTTCTGGTAGTACACTTCATCCCTTTAGTGCCATTTACAGCGGGGGCGTCCTTTTAGCAAACTCAGGTCAACCAAATACCGTCTACCAGAGTCTCGCTTTGTCGCAGGGATACGTTACAAAATACTGGAATATCGAGATTCAGGACGCGATCAGCTATCTGCCGGAGAGCCCGGTAAGCGGCCTTTCCGGTATTCCTGGGGTCGGAGATCTGGGCATTGATCCCGTTCCTATTGGCTCCGATGCCGGGATCGGTATCTTGACCACCTACGGGCCCCGCGTCAGCAATACCGTCACCGGCAGCATTAGCCGGGTCATTGGTGCACATCTTTCCGCCCAGGGAAATGGGTACGAAGGTATCCAACGCTTTGTTGGGGACTTTTCGAACCAGGGCATCGATAATACGAGCGAAGGCGGAACCGCCGGCCTGAGTTACCACTTCAACGCCCGCAGCACGGTAAGCGGCAATTACAGCTACACGAAATTCGACTTTACGGGAACGGCGCTCTCCTTCAGCACGCAAAGCGGAACCATCGATTACGCCCGAAAATGGTCTCGGCGCATCTCCACGGACGTGTACGCCGGCCCGCAGTACATCTCCAGCACGGGACCGGGATCCGGCCAGCCTTCGACGCAACTTGCCGCAGGCGCGAGCGCCACCTACACCGGGAGAAACGCCTTCTACAGCATCGCGTATTCCCGAGGGGTGAACAACGGCTCCGGCGTCGTCGTCGGCTCCTTTTCCGACAACATCGTAGGCACCGCGCGGAAACAGTATGGCCGCAACTGGAGCCTCTCTGGAACGGTCGGCTACTCTCGATCCACCGGGCTTCCCTCTCTGAACGTCGCGACCTTCACCAGCGACGGTGTTTCCGTAGGCGGCCAGGTTGTCCGGGCCCTCGGACGCAAGTTTGCGGCGTATGGCAGTTACACGATCGAGGACCAGAGCACGACGGGTTCCCCCACGATCCTGGGAACAGCTACGGCGCTTAACGCTTTCAACGGCTTTTATCAGGTCTTCGGCATTGGCGTCAGCTACTCGCCTGGATCCCTTTTTCTTCGTAAGTAAGGAGTGGTAAGCACATGCTTGGTCATCGTCCCATGGTTCCAGAGGACTATCTAACCATCCTCCGGCGCCGCTGGTGGATTGTTCTTCTGCCCCTGCTTGTGCTGCCCATCCTTGCCGTGGCCTTCAGCTACACCATTCCATCGCGGTACCTTTCGCAGACCCTGGTGCTCATCGAATCGCCGAAGGTGCCGGATAACTACGTGAAGCCGGTCGTCTCGGCTGACCTGGATAGCCGCCTCGCCTCCATGCGCGAGCAGATTTTGAGCCGCTCGCATCTCCAACCCATCATTGAGCGCTACAACCTGTACGGTACGCAGCACCTCGATATGGACGACCGCATCGACATGGTTCGCAAGGACATCGAGATCCAGCCGATTCACTCCGAGGTTGCTCACGCCAACGGCCTGCCGGGCTTCTTCATCTCCTTCAAGGCTGACGATGCGCACACCGCACAGCTCGTTTGCAGCGACATCACCTCCCTTTTCCTAAACGAAAACACCAAGCAGCGTACAGCCTCCGCGGAAGGCACGACAGACTTCCTGAAGGGGCAGCTTTCCGATGCAAAGCGCGCGCTCGATGAACAGGATGGCAAACTGGCTGCCTTTCAACGGCAGTACCTTGGGCGCCTCCCCGGACAGGAGAATGCAAATTCAGACATGCTTACCAGTCTGAACACCCAGCTGGAGGCGGTGACGCAGCAACTCGGCCGCGCAGAGCAGGATCGCAGCTACATGCAGACGCTGCTCTCTCAACAGTCGCAGGGAACCATCATTACCTCTCCAGGCTCCTCCACGGGATCTCCAACCTTTATCAATCCAGTTCAGCAGGAAGATCAGGTACAACTGCAGGCTCTGATTACGCAAGAGGCCGAACTGACGGCACATTACACCGACGACTACCCCGATGTAATAGCGGTCAAGCGCAAAATAGCCGATCTGCGCAAGCAGATGGCAAAAGCATCGGCGCCCGTGCAGAGCGGCTCGGGATTCTCCAGCGCTTCCACGCCCGTGCACGAGTCGCTTGGCGTGCAGCAACTCCGTGCACAACTGCATGCGGCGGATATCGGCATCGAATCGAAGCGCCGGGAACAGGCCCAGTTGCAGTCCAATATCAGCAGCTATCAGGCCCGCATTGAATCCAGCCCCATGATCGAGGAACAGTATAAGGAGCTCAATCGCGGTTATCAGACGGCGCAAGCCTTCTACGACGATCTGCTGGGCAAGATGAACCAGGCCAAGGAAGCCACCGATCTTGAAAAGCGCCAGGAGGGCGAGCAATTCCAGATGGTGGATGAGGCAAACCTTCCGGACGCTCCTTTCTCGCCGAAACGAAGTCTCTTTCTCGCCAGCGGCGCCGGTTTCGGCTTAGTGCTCGGCCTTCTTATCTCCGGGCTGCTCGAGTACAGAGATACCTCCTTGCGCTCCGAGCGCGATGTCTGGGCCTTCACAAAGCTTCCCACGCTGGGTCTCATCGGCTTTTCTGAGGCCACGCAGCGGGAAAACTCAGCGAAACCGGAGAAACGCAAGCCGTTCTTTTCACGCAAGGAACGGCAGGTTGCAGGTGCTCAGGGCTGATTATGTATAAGCCGTTCTTTCATCTCGAAAGCGATCCCTTCACCATTAACCCGGATCCGCGCTTCCTTTTCATGATGCCGCAGACGCTGGAGGCGCTTGCCTCCCTGCAGTATGGCATCGGCTCCAGAAAAGGGTTCATGGTGCTCACCGGGGAGGT
Organism: Granulicella sp.; assembly: GCA_965276885.1. GTDB lineage: Bacteria > Acidobacteriota > Terriglobia > Terriglobales > Acidobacteriaceae > Granulicella. The sequence continues at coordinate 3,179,035 of OZ255702.1, forward strand.
GGGAACGGGCAAGACGACGCTGCTGCGTCACACGCTGAACGCGCTGCATCGGACGAGAATCCATAGTTCCTTCATCTTCAACCCTCGTCTGAACACTCTCGAGTTTCTCGAATTCGTTCTCAGCGATTTTGGACTTACCCCGGCCACGCGTACAAAAGCGGGGATGCTGATTGAATTAAACCGCTGGCTTATCGAGCGATTCCGTCAGCGAGAGGTTTGTGTCATCGTCGTCGATGAGGCGCAGAACCTGTCCGCCGAGATGCTGGAAGAGATCCGGTTGCTGACCAACCTGGAGACGTCTTCCGAAAAGCTTCTGCAGATCATCCTTTCCGGTCAGCCGGAGTTGGAGGCCCGCCTGCGCAGACCGGATCTGCGGCAGTTGCGCCAGAGAATCTCTTTGTGGTGCCGCACGCAGCCCTTGTCTTTAGAGCAGACCCAGGCCTACATTGCCGCGCGGCTCCAGATCGCAGGCACCGCTGCGGCAATCTTTCAGCCCGAGGCCGTGCGCCTGATCTTTGAGGCCAGTGGCGGCATCCCGCGCATCATCAACCTGATCTGCGAAACCTGTCTCGTCTTTGCGTACGTCGACCAGTCACCGCAGGTTCTTCCAAGCCATGTTTCTCTGGTCATCGAGGACCTGAAGCTGGGAGATCACGAAGAGATGCGCAGGCCGGATTTTGTCGCTACATAGGCGAGCCCGTCCGGGCGATCAAGGTTTTTAGTTCAGAGTTCATACGTGGCACACAAGGTAGGGAGAAGGCGAAATGAGCAAAATTTACGAGGCACTTCTTCGGGCAGAGCTAGAGCGGGCGGTTGCGAACGGAGAGCCGCCCCAAGGGGCGACAATCGCGGTGCAGGACATGCTCCTGCCGCAGGAGGAGCACACATCCTCCGACGAGAGCATGGAGGATCTGCCCTCTTTCGCCGGCGAGATGCCCTCCGAAACCACTCTGCGCCAGAGTTACAACTTGTCACCGGATCTCTCCCAGGTTGCCTTGCACACGTGGCATCCTATGCTCGGCTCGCTGCCGGCCTTGGACGAGCGCGGTGCAGGTGTCGAGCAATTCAGGAGTCTTCGCTCGCACATTAGCGAGTTCCGGGAACAGCGTCCCCTCAAGACCCTCCTGGTGAGCAGCGGTCTGCCCAGCGAGGGAAAGAGTCACGTCACGCTCAACCTTGCCCTTTCCTTCGCGCGGCACAAAGGAAATCGCGTGTTGCTGATCGACGGGGACATGCGCCGCAGTTCCCTGCACAAGCTGTTGGGCGCACCCCGGGAACCAGGCCTCGCGGAATATCTTTCGGGAGAGGCCGACATCCTCGATGTGCTGCAGCGTCCCAAGCCGCCAACGGGACTTCCGCTCGCGCCGGGACTCGCCTCGCTGACGTTTATCGGCGGCGGGAGGGATGCTGACAAAGGGGGCGATCTAGCCGCAAACAGCCGCTTCTCGCAGCTCATCACGACGATTGGACCGGCATTCGACTGGATCATCGTGGATTCCTCGCCCGTGAACCTTGTCTCCGATGCGGTCAGTCTGGCCCACGCCTGCGATGGAGTGATTTTGGTGTGCCGCGAAGGGATTACCAAGTTCAAGACGGCGCAACAGGCCCAAGCCCAGTTCAAAAGCGCCAATGTGCTTGGATTCGTGCTCAATGCCGTGCACAAGCTGCCGAAGGGGGATTACTACGGCGGCTACGATAGCTACCGGGCAGAGGCATAGCGGAGTTAAAGCTAGCAATGATTCGCTTTCTCAACGTCTATTACCCGACCCGCACGGTTGTGCTGCTTCTTTGTGAAGCCCTCATCGTGAGTGGCTGTTTTCTGCTCGCGACACTGGTCCTGATGGGTCCCGATGCCTATCTGGCGCTCAATTATGAGCAGGGTTACACCAAAATTGCCGCCATTACGGCGGTCAGCCTTATCTTTTCCTATTACTTCGACCTTTATGAGCCGCAGATCGTATCTGCGCCCCTGGAGATCTATTTCCGCATTCTACTTGTACTCGGGTTCGACTGCTTTCTTCTTTCCATCCTGATCCTGTTCTTCCCTTCGATCGCGATCGCGCGTTACGTCTATGCCCTGGCATTCCTGTTTCTTACCCCCGCCCTGATCGGCTGGCGGCGCGTGTATGAGTGGATCATTGGGCAGAAGCTGTTTCGCGAGCGCGTCTATGTACTGGGCGCCGGCGATTATGCCAGTTCCATCGTCAACAGCCTGCAGGCCCGCAGAGAGCTCGGCATGGAGGTCAGTGACTGGCGGGATATCCGGCTGCTCGACAAGCCGGCTCGCAAGCAGGTGTGGATTGAAGAGCTGGCCCGGCTTGCGGAGGCGCGGCCCCCGATCCACCGCATCATCGTCGCCGTCGAGGACGCCCGGGGTGAGCTCCCCGTGCAGGATCTGCTGAACCTCCGCTTCACCGGGATCACCATCGAAAATGCGACCTCTTTGCATGAACGGCTTTCTGGAAAAATTCAATTGAGCGGCATTCGTCCGAGCAATTTCCTTTACAGCGATGGGTTCCGCATCAGCCGCACGCAACAATTGATTCGGCAAATCGTTTCCATGGTCGTCGCAACCGTCGGCCTGCTCCTTTTTCTGCCGTTCTTTCCCTTTGTCGTTCTGCTGATCCGCTTTTCATCGAAGGGTCCCATCTTTTTTCGTCAAACGCGGGTGGGGGTAGGCGGACGGAACTTCTTTGTATACAAATTCCGTTCCATGTTCATCGACGCCGAAGCTGGCGGCGCTCGGTGGGCGACAAAAAACGACCCTCGCGTCACGAAGTTCGGGATGTTTATGCGGAAGACCCGCATCGATGAGATTCCGCAGCTTTGGAACGTCTTGCGAGGCGATATGGGCTTCGTCGGCCCCCGGCCGGAGCGCCCGGAGTTCGTTCCCATGCTCTCCGAGCACCTGCCCTTCTACTACCTGCGTCATCTGGTGCGACCTGGACTTACCGGCTGGGCGCAGGTGCGCTTTGGCTACGGGGCAACCATGGAGGAGACGCGTGAGAAGCTCGAATACGACCTCTACTACATTAAGCACATGTCGCTAGGGCTCGACCTGCTCATCATGTTCGAGACGGTAAAAACCATTCTGCGGCGCCGCGGAGCCCAGTAGGTAGTGTCTAACGAATCATTCTTGCTCCTCGGAGTGCGGGCTCATCGTCAAGTGCCGTTAGTTATCAATCGGGTTACTGGCGGAAGTTGTAACTACCGTCTGGCCGTTGCTATACTCCGCGCACCATGAAGAGCTTTTTTGCCGCAACAATCGTCGCTGTATTCCTAGTCTTCAATCTTGATATGGCGCAAGCCCAAGCTGCCGCGAGCGCAAGCCAGCCGCTCACTTCGCCTGCGGCATCCCGGCCCGCAGCCGAAGATTCTCCCAATCCCTTCGTGGTCTTTGCGATGCTGGCGGTGGCTGCTGCGGTGATCGGTGGTGTCGCTCTCCGGCAGAAGCGGTTAAGAGATTCGACGACGCCAGAACAGCGTCAAGAACAGGCGCTCACAGAAGCGCACGGGCAGGTAAATAGCCTTATGCTGTGTCCGCATTGTCAGACCAAAGGGGGGATCCGCACGCGTTCCGTGTCGATGAAGAAGGGTGTGAGCGGTGGGAAGGCTGTAGCGGCCTTGATGACGGCCGGCCTCTCGACGATGGCTGTGGGGCTATCGCGCAAAGAACGCCTCACCAAAGCATGGTGCGGGAACTGTCACAACACTTGGATTTTCTGAGGGGTGCAGCATCTCAAGCTGTTTTAAGATGCTGCACCATATCGTTCGCGCGACCCGATTAGTTCGTGCAGTGCCCATGAACTTGGTAGCTTCCTGCTGCCATCGTTGCGGCGTTGAAGATGTACACGCTTTGCTTGTCGGTCAGGTAGGGATACAGGGGCACCGTGTTGTTGTTGCCGGCGTTGCTTGCCGCCGAATTTCAGCTATAGTCGAAGCTGCAACTCGGATAAAGAGCCCAGGCAGCACCGAACCCAATTTTGAGCACAGCGGACGCACTACCGTAGGTCCGGGCTTCAGCCTGGACATTCAGTGCGGAGAAGAATGGGGCTTCAGCCCCGGGATTTTGCGCTGGCAGCGGAGAGAACCCTGGGCTAAAAGCCCCTAATCGGCTCTCCTTTTCGTGGGACTAAAGCACCCACGCTCCCTCCCCACCCTGCAACAAGATGCGCTTCGTACGATAATCGTGATCCACACAGACACTATCTAAAGGCAAGAGCCCAGATACGATCTGGGCTCCCCGGCAAATCATTTCTACTCTGTTGGCAGACCCGCTACGCCGGCATGAGTTCCTTCGGAACCTCGCTCAGATACCATGCAGCGGTCTTTTCCAGACCTTCAAAGAAATTCACAGAGGGGCGATAGCCCAACTCCCGTTCCGCCCTGCTGATGTCTGCCTGCGAATGCAGGATGTCTCCGGGACGCGTTGGTCCATACTTGGGCTCGCCCTTAAAGTTGAGGATCTTTGCCAAGGCGCTATACAGATCATTCAGCGTATGGGACTTGCCCGTACCCACATTGAAGACCCGTCCATTGGCGAACTCGCTCGGCGCCACGCAGGCAAGAAGATTCGCTTGCACCGCGTTCTCCACATAAGTGAAATCGCGGCTCACGAGCCCATCCCCGTTGATCGTCGGCGTTTCTCCTGCCAGGATCTTGTAGATAAACTGTGCGATCACACCGGAATAAGGCGAATCCGCCGCCTGCCGGGGGCCGAAGATATTGAAATAACGGAGACAAACGGCCTCCATGCCATACACGCGGCAGAACGCCTGCAGATAATGCTCGCAGGTAAGCTTCTGCACGGCATAGGGCGACAGCGGACGCGGCGTCATGTCCTCATGCTTCGCCCGGCCCTCCTGATCTCCGTAGGCGGAAGAGGACGCGGCGTAAACAATGCGCTTTACATTCGCATCGCGCGCGGCCAGCAGCAGCGTCAGCGTTCCGTTGACGTTCGAGGCATGGGAACTGAGCGGATCCTTTACGGACCGGGGTACGGAGGCCAGCGCTGCCTGATGCAGCACATAATCCACGCCCTCGCAGGCGGTTCGCATCGCCGCTTCGTCCTGCAGGTCGGCAACCTCGAATCCGATGGAAGAAAGAATGCCTTCGAGATTTGCCATGCGGCCGGTTGAAAGGTTATCGATGCCCCGAACCGCATGACCCTGGTTCAGAAGAGCCCGCGCCAGTGTCGATCCAATAAATCCTGCTATCCCGGTGATGAGGTACTGTGCCATCCGAAACCCTCCGGCTCGCTTCTATTTAAACCCAAGCGAGCCCATTTACGTCGTGTCTTTCTAGAGGACAAGCGAGCGCCTCTACGGTCAATGACACTTCCGTCCGCTACGAAAAATCCCTCCCTAATGAGAGACTTCCTATGGCAAGGATACTTTGGACTCTCTCACTTTCCGTACAAAGCAGGATGCAATCATGACCTTCGATATGCAAATAGACGCAGTGGCTGACCTTCCCTCCATGGCTGCCGGGCAGCTAAACCGCTTTCACACCCGTGAAGCCAAGATCGGGGTCATCGGATTGGGCTATGTGGGCCTCCCGCTCTCCCTTCTTCTCTCCGGGGCAGGCTTTAAGGTCACCGGCTTCGACATCGATGAGCGCAAGGTCCGTGACCTCGAGGCGGGACGGTCCTATATCCTCCGCATCACCGGGGACGAGATAGGGCAAGCTCGCCGCCAGGGCTTCTCCGCCACGGCCCAGTTCGCCGGCCTCGCCGGGCAGGATGCGATCATCCTGTGCGTACCCACGCCGCTGACCTCGCACCGCGAACCGGACCTCAGCTACATCGAAAAAACCGGCCACGCCATCGCGCCCTGGCTGCGTGACGGCCAGCTGGTCGTGCTCGAAAGCACCACCTACCCGGGAACGACGGACGATGTCCTGATTCCGATCCTGGAGGCCGAAAACCCGCGGCAGCTTTCCGCGCATCGTCCCGGCGACAGCGGACCCGGCTTTTATGTTGCGTTTTCACCCGAGCGCGAAGATCCCGGCAATACCGATGTCGCCCGCAAGGACGTCCCGAAGGTCGTCGGCGGCCACGATCCGGTTGCGACGGAACTCGCCGCCGGCCTGTATGAAGCCATCTTCACGCGCGCGGTTCGCGTCTCCACCACCCGCGCGGCGGAGATGACCAAGCTGCTCGAAAACATCTACCGGTGCGTCAACATCGCGCTGGTGAACGAGCTGAAGGTCCTGGCGTTGCGCATGGGCATCGACATCTGGGAGGTCATCGACGCCGCCGCCACCAAGCCGTTCGGCTTTCAGCCCTTCTACCCCGGCCCTGGGCTCGGCGGCCATTGCATACCAATTGACCCCTTCTATCTATCCTGGAAGGCGAAGGAGTACGACTTCAACACGCGCTTTATCGAGCTCGCCGGTGAAGTGAATGAGGCCATGCCGGAGTTTGTCGTCACCCAGGTGGCGCGGGCGCTCAACACGCAGAAGAAGGCCGTGAACGGCTCCCATATCCTCATGCTCGGCATGTCGTACAAGAAGGACATCGACGACCTGCGCGAATCGCCTTCGCTCACGATCATCGAGCTGCTCCGCGACGCGGGTGCGGAGGTCGTCTATAACGACCCGTACCATCCCAAAGTCGGCCAGGGGCGGCACTATCGCCTGAACATGACGTCTACACCGCTCGAAAACCTCGGCCAGTACGACTGCGTTCTGATCGTGACCGATCACTCGGACTACGACTACGCAGACATCGTGAAGAGCTCGAAGCTGGTCGTTGACACGCGCAATGCGACCAAGGGCATCAAGGCACAGAATATCGTTCGCTGCTAAGCCGAGTAAGAAAACAGCTGGAAGCAAAGCTGAAACGGGATGGCCATCTGGCCATCCCGTTTTGCTTTTTACATCAAATTTGCCGGATTCATCGCTTGGGAATCGGATTTTCTCTCTTACCTCAAGGGGGTTCACTGACGCTTCCGTGCGCCTCAGGAGCCGTTCTGTTCCAAATCGGAACGCTTCGGCCCATACCTTGACCCGACTGGGCTTGCACTACAGCCAACGTGCTAGGTACCTACTCTGACACGGTTGCTAGACTCAGCCCAAGTCAAAGCTGCTCATCGAGATACCGCTATGAAACGTACCGCTGCTGCCCTTACCTTCGCCCTTGCTGCCACCCTCACCTCGACCTCCGCCGTGGCTCAGACACGCGTCTGCATCGGCGGCGATCTCGATCACCTGTCCTCCACGGAGAGGGCCTCCTGCAGCGCCACCATGCAGGCCGTTCGGAGCGCCGCGGCAGCGATGCACTCGCCCGACGGCTGGCACTTCGTCGTGGTCTGCGGGGAGGACGGCTGGAAGGACTACGCTGCCTTCTCGACGCACGGTGAAGCCGTTCTCCAAGCCGCGGCGGCCGATACGAACCTTGAGCAGCAAACAACCTACTTCCGCGAAGATCGTCTTCATACGCCTCAGGCGCATGGCCTGCAGCACGTGGTGGCACATGAGATTGCCGCGATTCTCCTGAAAACCGATGACGAGAACGTGATCCAGACCCAGCTGGCAACTTGGGAGCGCAATGGCCAGGTGCAGGAAGCTCTCCTGCGGAAGTAGCGCCTGAGCGCTTCGAAAGCACCCGTGGACGGCGGGTGCACAACTCCAGCCGTACCGGCAACCCCGACACCGCGAGCAACGCGCAGTCCTGCGACATCGACCGCTGCCAGATCTCTGCACGCCGTGATCCAGGGGCGCTTGGCGCCTCTTTTTTGCTGCCTTCGTTCGAACGTGTTCCTGGTGCGCTGGTATCCCACCCAGTCCTAGCTTTAAGCTAGGGCGTGTCTGACGTATCACGACTATGGTACGAGGTGCATCGAAGCGCATCTTGGGAGGGAGCGTGGGGCTTTAGCCCCACCAAAGGAGAGCTAAATTTGTGGGCTTTAGCCCAGGATTCTCTCCGATGTCAGCGCAAAACCCGGGGCTGAAGCCCCGTTCTTCTCCGCACCGAATGTCCGGGCTGAAGCCCGGACCTATCTCCGAAAATCGAGAAATGACTCGGTCAGACACTAACTAGCGCACGGGTCTTCCCTAAAATTCTCTTTATTGCAATGTGGACTCGATGCAATGTGAGATGGACGCGCACGTCTGATGAGCCAAGTGAATGGGATGCGCCAATCAGCGCATCCCATTTAGAAGCCAAATGCAACAAATGCTAAGCGGAAACACCCGAATTCGCCCTCGCATCCCATTTCGCCCGCCGGCGCAGCAACTCAATGCCTGCAACCGCACCGGTCAGCACGAAGAGGAAGCTCCCGGGTTCTGGAGTGACGGTTGGGGAAGGCAGGTTTGTCACAGGTGTCGTGGGGACGTCGATCAAACTGGGGACTTCGGCAGTGACGAAGGGCTGAGCAGGAGGCGGCAGATCTGGGATCTCCCCCGGAAAGTTTACCGAAGCCAACATGGGCTCCAGCGGGAGAGGCGGAATCACTGCGGCGCTGGTCGGCGGTGCCGGCATCTCGTCCAGGTCTCCGCAGTCGATCTGGAAGCGATGCAGCGACTCGAGCGGGCTGAGCCTATGGCGCGTTGGGTAATGATGAACCGGCGCGGGCTTCTGCACCATCGCAACAAGCCTGTACTTCGCAGCCATCAGGCGGCGGGTAGCTTTCCGCTGGAGGATGCCCTGCTTGTATTCAGCCAGCCAGCGGCTGCAGTCCGTGGAGGCGTATAAAACCGGAGCCAGACAGCTCATTCCGGAGCACAGGACGATGGCGAGCACGATCCAGCGCGCACTTCTGGCGCGGCGGCGGGATCGATGGGCGCGTCGTGTCACCGGCATTTGCATTCTCCTGAGAGCAGCGTTTCCATAATGTACACCACAAGTGACCCCATTCTCAGGCAACCTTTTTGAACTTTGTGCCTCCTCCCTACACACTTTGGGCCATTGGCTGACCGCCTAACCTCTGAATCAGTCCTTTGCCTCTCGTTACAATCACTTCCATCTCCGCTTCCCCGTCCATTCACATCGCTGCGCTAAGCTCGTTGGAGATGAGCGCTGCGGAAGCCAAAGCTCCGGAATCGGGCAAGCGCGTGCGAAGGTCCCAGCGCACGGTGAAACAAAGCAAGCCCAGCGCGGCCGCTCGCGAGAGCCGCTACTTCAATCGCGAGGAAAGCTGGCTCCTTTTTAACGAGCGCGTACTCGAGGAGGCGCAAGATCCGGCCAATCCCCTGCTGGAGCGAGTCAAGTTCCTGGCCATCACGGCCAGCAACCTGGACGAGTTTCTGGAGATCCGCGTCGCCGGCATCCTGCAGCAGTTGGAGGATGCCGGCGAACTGCCGCCAAGCGCCGACGAGGGTGGCCTGACGCAGTCAGAGCGCCTCGAACGGCTCCGCCGGCAGTTGCAGGCGTTCTCCACCAAGCAGGCGGACTGCTGGACGGGGCAACTCGGGCCGGCGCTCGCGGAAACAAAAATTCGGGTGGTCAGTTGGAAGCAGCTTCGCCCCAAGGACCGGACGTTTGCGACGAACTTCTTTCAAGAGCAGGTCGACCCGCTCCTCACGCCCGTTACGCTGGACCCTTCCCATCCCTTTCCACGCGTACTCAATAAAGCACTCTGCCTGGCGCTGCTGTTGCGAAACAAGCGCCACAAAGGTTCCCGGACAACGCACGTCTTCGGCATTCTCACTATCCCGCGCACCTTGCCGGCATTTCTGGCGTTGCCGGAGCGAAAGGGGCGTCATGACTTTCTTCCCATCGAAAAGCTGATTGAAGCGCACGTGGAACGCATGTTTCGTGGCTACCGCGTCCTCAGCCGGGCCATCTTCCGCGTTACCCGCAACAGCAATTTGTATATGCAGGAAGAGGAAAGCCGCTCTCTGCTGGAGAGTGTGCGCGAGGAACTGCACAACCGCCGCAAAGGCGATGCGGTGCGTGTCGAAGTCGATCGATCGGCCTCGGACGAGATCATCGACCGGCTGCGCACGAATTTTGAGCTCGAGCCTTGGCAGATCTTTTCGACCGAAGCACCGGTCAACCTTTCGCGTCTGATGGACCTCTATAGTGCGGTCGATCGCACAGACCTGAAATTTCCCGAATTCCACGGCCGGCACCTAAAGTTATCCCCGGGAAATGCCGATATCTTCGATGAGCTCCGCCAGAACGATGTTCTGCTGCATCATCCCTTCGATACCTACACCACCGTCGAGCACTTCATTCAGGCTGGGCAGTCGGACGACCGCGTCGTTTCCGTCAAACAGACGCTGTACCGCACCAACGCGAACTCGACCATCTTTCGCGCTCTCAAAGACGCGGCGCAGACCAAGGATGCCACGGTCGTCGTCGAACTCATGGCGCGTTTTGACGAGGCCTCGAACATTCGCTGGGCGCGCGATCTGGAGGATGCCGGGGTCCAGGTATTTCACGGCATCCTTGGCCAAAAAACACACTGCAAGCTGGCGTTGCTGGCCCGCCGCAACCCGGACGGCACCGTGCAGTCGTACGCCCATCTCGGGACCGGCAACTACAATCCCGTCACGGCGAGATTTTATACGGATATCAGCCTGCTCACGGCACGCCCGGAGATCACGGCAGCGGTTCAAAACGTATTCCGCTACTTAACCGCGGACTGGCAGGCGGAAACGGCCGTGTACCGTCCGCTGCTCGTCGCCCCCCTTTCCCTGGCAGAGGATGTCCTCGGCCTGATTGCGCGTGAGACGGCGCACGCCAAGGCCGGCCGTCCCGCTCATATTGTCGCCAAGATGAATGCGCTGCTCGATGCCGCCACCATCGAGGCGCTCTACACGGCATCCTGCGCGGGCGTTGAGATCGACCTTATCGTTCGCGGCATGTGCGCCCTTAGGCCCGGCATCTCCGGCATGAGCGAGCACATCCGTGTCCGTTCCGTGGTGGGCAGGTTTCTGGAACACAGCCGCATCTTCTGGTTCCAAAACGGCGGCGCCGCCGAGGTCTTCTCCGGCAGCGCCGACTGGATGCCCCGCAACCTGCATGAGCGCTGCGAGGTGGTGTACCCGGTGTGCACACCGGCAGCCGCGCAGCGCCTGCGCCGCGAGATCCTGGAGGCCTATCTTCGCGACGGCATAAAGGCCCGTCTGCTGCAGCCGGACGGCGCTTATATCCGGCCGGATCGCAACGACGATCGGGCGCCCCTCTCCGCCCAGGACTGGTTGATCCAGCTCTCGCAGACCCAGGAGCTGCATTCGGCTCCGTTGGACAGCAATCCGGGGTCGGGCCCCGAGCGCGCAATTGAAGAAAATACACCACGCTCGACCGGTGCTCCTCGAAGCCGCAAGTGAGTTAAGTTGACCCGCCTGGGCAAGCCTTTTTTCACAGGGCAGCAAGTGCGACGAGCGCAAAACAAAACCGCGCATTGCTGCTGATAAACTGGGGCTTCCTGCCGGACTTGCATTGTCAGCCCGCTCTCTCGTGAAGGAGACTACTTTTATGGCACAACATCCCCAGAACGACTCCAACAATTCCAAAGGTGACGCCAACGGAACGGGAGCGGCGCCCAGCCTGCGGCTGAAGACCGGTCTCGCCGAGATGCTCAAAGGCGGCGTCATCATGGATGTCATGAGCGTGGAACAGGCGCGCATCGCCGAAGAGGCGGGCGCCGTTTCCGTGATGGCGCTGGAACGCGTCCCCGCGATGATCCGCGCCGAAGGCGGCGTGGCGCGGATGGCCAGCCCCAAGCTCATACGGCAGATCATGGCCGCGGTAACCGTTCCCGTAATGGCCAAGGCGCGCATCGGCCACTTCGCCGAAGCGCAGGTGCTGGAGTCGCTCGGCGTCGATTTTATCGACGAGAGCGAGGTTCTCACCCCCGCCGACGAGACGTACCACATCGACAAGCACCGCTTCACCACGCCCTTCGTGTGCGGCGCGCGCAACCTGGGTGAAGCGCTTCGCCGCATCGCCGAAGGCGCGGCAATGATCCGCACCAAGGGCGAGCCCGGCACCGGCGACGTCGTCCACGCGGTGCAGCACATGCGCCAGATTGTGAAGGAGATCCGCGATCTAACTGTGCTCGGCGACGAAGAACTCTACAACGCGGCCAAGGTTCACGGCGCCTCCTATGAGCTGGTGCGCATGGTCGCCAAAGCCGGCAAGCTGCCCGTTCCGAACTTCTCGGCCGGCGGCATCGCCACCCCCGCGGACGCCTCGCTGATGATGCAGCTCGGCGCTGAAACCGTCTTTGTCGGCTCCGGCATCTTCATGAAGGAACGCGCGACGCCGCTGGACGTCGATCTCTGGAATCAAACAGACGCCGAGATCGGCCTGTGCACCAAAGGCGATGTGGGCCAGCCGCGTAACCCGGAGGAGCGCGCCGAGGCGATCTCCCGCGCCAAAGCCATCGTGCTCGCCGCCACCCACTTCGCCGATCCCAAAATAGTAGCCGAAGCCAGCGAAGCCGTAACCGGCACCATGAAGGGACTAGCCGCTGCCGCCATCGAAGAAAAACACCTGATGCAGACTCGCGGCTGGTAAGCCTAAGCTAGTGTGGCGTCCCGCAAGTTCGCTACATGTGTCCCGCAAGTTCGCTACAGAATTGATTTATCACCCTAAGCGGAGTTTGGCGCGCTTTTGCGCCAAACGGAGTCGAAGGACCTGCTTTCGCTCCGGATGGCTACACCGTTCTGGCAACGACATCTGTGCCATGTCTCTGGGAAACTACACTCGTGCAATGGTGACCGGTTGAGTTGTCATCCTTCTATGAAAAAGGCGCACCTGTCCAGGGGGTGATTGCGAATAGATTGCGTACAGTCTTCTATTCGTGCTCTGGGCACACAAGGGGGTTCGATTCCCGGCCGCTCCATCTGAGGATGACCTCAAGGGTCAAAGGATGAGCGAGCTGACCGGGCTACCTTGCAACCGTCGCAAACACCGTTGAACTTCTTTTTCTTTTCCAGGCAGCTTTTGTTGTTGCCTATTCTTCAACCCTGCCGCGCGAAGCTCTCTTCGTCGAAGCAGATTCCGTGGCGCAAAAGCGCCCAAACGGCGGTAAGCAGCTTGCGCGCCAGGGCGATCAGGGCCACCTGTGCGGGTTTTCGCTGCCTCAGCTTCCGGTACCAGGCTCCCGCCGCGGGCGAGTGCCTGGCTGCGACTTGCGCCACCTGCAGCAGGATCCAGCGCAGTGTGCCTGATCCATGATGGCCGATGCCGCCGCGTTTGCGCTTGCCCGCCGACTCGCGCACCGAGGGCGTCAGCCCGGCATAGCTGGCCAGCGCCCTTTTGCTCGGGAAGCGCTCGATCTCGCCCACCTCGCCCAGGATCACCATCGCTGAATAGGCCCCGATCCCGGGCACGGTCCGCAGCCAGCGGGCGCGCGCATCGTCCTTGGCCATCCGCTCCAGCTCGCGGGTCTGGGTGGCGATGGCCTCGTCCATCTGGTCGATCACCTTCAGCCACACCTCGACCACCACGCGGGCCGCCGGACTCAACGCCAACCCCGCCAGCCACGCCCGTCCCTTCTTGCCGAACACATCGGCAACCGGCTTCAGAAAGCCTTCCTGATGCAGCACCGCCTGCAGCTGGTTCTTCGCCTTGGCCCGTTGCTGGCCCAGCGTAATCCGCAAGCGCGTCAGCAGGCGCGTCTGCTGCGTCCGTTGGTTCGCCATCCACGCCTCGGGCAGCAGGTCCGCCCGCGACAGCTGCGCCAGCGTCTCGGAATCCACCTTGTCATTCTTCAGCCGCGCCGACGCGATCGCCTTCATCCGTTGCGGATGCACCATCACCAGACGCTCCGCCTCCGGCTGCACCGCCCGCGCGAACGCCGGCCAAAAGCCACTCGCCTCCATCACCACCTGGCGCGGTCCCGGAACCTGCCCCAGCCACTGCCGCAATGCCGCTCCTTGGTTGACCACCTGGCCCTGCTTCAACTTTTTGCCGCTTGCATCGACGGCGGTTAAATAGCAGAATCGCTGGTGTAGATCTACTCCTACGTGGGTCTGCATGGCGTACCTCTCTCTGGATGAAATGTGTGCTTCGAGCACGTACCAGGAAGGTACGCCTCTCTTCATCCCATCTGAGCGCAGCCGGACTCCCCAACGAATGCGTTTGCTCGTTGGGGTGGAGGTATTGGACGTGCTTTGCCCGCAGGCCACGAACGCTGCTTCAGAGTAAGAGCGCTCCTGGGAGTACCCGGTGCAAGGTGCGCTTTCAATGAGTGCAGCCCGCGCCACCCCCCTGTAACCAACGTTTCAGAAGCGTAAACAGGCTTGCAGCGCGTTCGACAGCGCGGCAAACTTCCGCCAACGGCGTTTATGATTACCGATGTCGCACATACGCCGAGGCCATCAACTGAGAGTCGAGAGAGCGCTCAGGAGATCCCAGTGATACACAATTGACGTGAGGCATCGCGTGACTCAGGCAAGAATGACACTGGTTTTCAAGGACGAAGACGGTTCTGAGCGCAGCTATGAAGCATTCTTTCCGGTAGGCCGAGGGAAGTCTGAGCCAGGCGAGCGCCGACTCTCGCGTGAAGTCACCGTAGATCTGATTGTGGCGACCCAAGTTCGAGCCGAGCCAAAACACAACACGACGGCTCGGGCCTGGCTGGAGATTCCGAGTGCCACATATGATTTTTCCGTCTTCGATGACCTATACAACTCCAAGGAACTCTGGCGAGAGTTCTGCAACATTGTGCTTTCGGTTGAACATGATCTCGCCGATGCGAACGGCTATAAGGATCTCGAACCGATCACGCCGCCCCAGTTCGGAGATGACGATGCGATAGAGGGTCTCTATTACTTGCACCGGCGAAAGATGGAGCATTTCAATCGGGCCGTCTACGAACTTATTAAGGTACAAGACTTGGTGAATCGCCTGCTTCACGAGGGTCTTGGAGGCAACCTGGTTTCAACCAGCTCCCCCACTTGGGAACGCGACGAACTTTTTCGTGTAAATGTCATGAAGGGCATGGACCGAAAAGCTGCGACTGGAGAGCTGTCAGCGGCCGTTCGAAGCGCCATCGTGGATGCCTTGGTTCTACCCACTCAGGCTTCGCACCATGACGTCGTTATGAGGTATCGGAACCGCTTGACTCACCACGTAAACCCTTCAGTTGACTACAGCATGTTCTACGCGAAACCCAGGTCTAGGGAGCCGGAACCACTCCGTGACGCACAGGGAAATATCACATGGTGGGTGCGCAATTACGGCGGATCACCGATCGACTTCACGTTTGCAGAGCTGAACCGGGCCTATACGGAATACCTTGACTCTGTAGTCGCTATGCTCGACCGACTGGCAGCTATTGAGTCGCTCCGGCGGTAGCTTCCGAACCCTCTTAGATCTTGATGGCCATTCATGACACTCTCCCAAGCCGCGATCGAGTGAGCCCTAGACTTCTGCATTATGCAGAGCTTCTGAACCGGTAGGTACCGCAAATTGGATAAGTCGAGCCTATCGGCGGGTTTGTCCCGTGAATGTATGTATTGTATGTATGGTCCGCCGCGCGACTGCAAGGGGGAAGTTTGGTCGAGAAGACAAGTCTGCGCAAATGTACTCGGCCTTTGGGTGGAGATTGATCTCCTGGCCAGGATGAGTTGCGCGCGTGCCGGTCCTTATAAGTCGCTCGGTCAATGACGACCATTCGCAGTACCAGGCTACAGACACGCCGTTGTGACTGTTCTTTCGTCCTTGTTGCCCTGTGCAGACTTCGGTGGAGAGCTGATTCGTCGTCGAAGTGCGGGAAAGTGGGAGCGCGCAGCGCTTCGGAGCCGCAGGCGAGCTTTTCCGCGCCGATTAGGCTGGCATGGCTGCTGATCGGTAGCCGTTGCCGCTGGACAGAACCGCCCAGGCGATGCGGGCGAGCTTGTTGGCCATGGCCACCACGACGACGTTCGTGTGAGCCCTGGAGTCCAATCGATCCAGCCATGCACCGAAGGGCGCACTATCCCGTTTTACGGGCAGCACGGCGGCTCTGGCGCCATGGATCAGCATCTTGCGCAGGTACACGTTGCCGCGCTTGCTGATGCCGAATAGCCTGGCCTTGCCGCCGGTCGAGTACTGCCGCGGAACGATGCCCAGCCATGCCGCGAAGTCCCGTCCCTTGCGATGATCCTCCTGTCACAGCTTGCTCCCAACACCCTGAGCCGGGAAAGATGAAGCAAGCGGCGGACCATCTCATTAGTCGTCTTCTCGTCAATGTCAGGGACGGCAACATGTGCGTATCGAATTTGTGCTGTACAGGCTGCAAGTAGCGCATCGTGCGGGGTGTATCGTTACGGGCGGAGGTTTGACCGATGAATCGATCGGCTCCGCCCTGTGTGGTCATTCCAGTGGTGGCCTATCCGGATGTGGCTACGGGCGCGGCTTGGCTGGAGGCGGCGTTCGGGTTTCGTGTGCGGTTGAGAATCGGCGACCACCGCGTACAGATGTGGTTTGGGTCTGCCTGTCTGATCGTCGGTGAGGCGGGTAAAGACAAACAGTGGGCGACCAGAAGTTCCACGCTGCTGCGAGTGCCAGACGTGGACGCGTCGTACGCGCAGGCCCTGACTCACGGGGCGCGTGAAGTTCATGCTCCGCATACGCATGTGTACGGCGAGCGCCAAGCCACGCTGCAAGACTTTGCTGGACACATCTGGACGCTGACGCAAACGGTAGAGGATGTCGACCCGGCAGCTTGGGGTGGCGAGGGTGTGGAACTCTGAGGTCAGCGCGAGTTCAGTCCGTGGCACCATCAGGTCAACTGGCCGGATAGCAAGAAGCTACTGCATGGAAAGCGTTGTAGGGAGGATGAATGGCAGACACGAGGACCGTCATTGAGCAGGCGTACTCCGCATTCAACAAACGGGACATCGACGCTGCACTGGCACTGATGACCGAAGACGTGAGCTGGCCCAGGGCTTCGGAAGGCGGGGAGGTTGTCGGAAAAGAAGAGATCCGCGCCTATTGGACGCGACAATGGGGTGAGTTCGATCCCCACGTCAAACCGCTTGCCATGACCGGGGAAGACGGAGGCAAGATCCGCGTCAGGGTGCACCAACTCGTCAAGAGCCTGCAAGGGGATGTTCTTTCGGACAGCGAGGTCCTGCACGTATTCACGTTGAACAGCGGTCTAATCGCAGCCATGGCCCTCGGGGATGAGACCGACACAACCGCTGCTCCGTCCCCCGCCTTTGCACATCGATCCTGACCGGCTCCCCGGCGTGAAGGGTTAGAGGAGACCCCGCCGAGTGCCCCATTCATACGCTGTCCCCCTAGCGGCCCGCATCTGGGTGCCCCATCTTCGCGACAGCTTCATCGTCGCTAAGGTGGGGTCCGCTCTGCCGAAGGCCGGAGAACGAAGTGCTGACCGCGGCGAGATTCAGGGCACAACCACCGGCAGTTACAGGGGTCTCTCCGCTTCGGCTTCGCCTCCGGTCGAGATGACATTGCATACCGAAAGATAAACCGCTTTAGAAGAACAGCTTGCCGGCAAACTGGAAGATACGTGGATTTCCAGCTCCGGTAATTTGCAGGCCGCTTGCCGGCAGGGTGCTGAACACGCTCAGGTTCGTCCGCGGGTTATTGAGGTTGACGTTGCCGTAGACGTTGAAGGCTTCAGCGCGGAACTGGAAGCGAAGCCGCTCGTAGATCGGAAAATCCTTAAACAGCGACAAATTGGTGTTCACGTTGCCGGGACCTATCAGTTGATCGCGCTGCTCATTGCCGTAAGGGTTATCCGTGGGCAAGGTGAAGCCTGGGGTGCTGAATCCGGCGGGGTTGAGAAATGCCTTGATCTTGGCTGCGCGCGAGGAGGCGTGCGTGTAGGGATCGCCGGCCATGTTGACGCGGTCGTTATTGGTGCCGTCACGATTGGTATCCACGCCCGAAGTAACCGTAAACGGGCTGCCTGACTGCAGGGTGGTGATGCCGTTAACCTGCCAGCCGCCCAGCGCTTCACGAACCAAAGCCCCGCCGAACCTCGGGTCCGGGAGATGGTAGAGCACAGACACCACGAAGCGCTGACGAAGGTCCGCATCGGAGACGCCATAGTTCTTGGTCACATCGTGATTGTCCACGGTCGGACCGTCATAGGTCAGCACCTTGGACCATACATAGCTTGCCAGAACGTTCAGCTTATCGCCGATGCGGCCCCGCAGGCTGGCCTGCAGGCTGTTGTAGTTTCCATCCAGATCCGGCGTGCGCTCGTTGAAGGAGCCGAACTGCTTACCCTGGGTCGGATCCGGTCCGCCGCTGCCGGAGTAGCCTACATAGGTGCAGGTTGCGGTGCTGGCAAGCGGGCTCGTGCGGTAGGGCTCATAGGGGCGGCGGCAGTCCAGAGCGTTGGACGAGATGGCCGCTCCCGGAAAATACAGGGGCGCATTCGTATCGAGCAGCAGGACGTTGCCGTGAGACGAGTTTCCAACGTAGCTGAGCCGGAAGGCAAACGTCGGACTCAGCTGCTGCTCCACGGTCAGGTTGTACTCGTAGACGTACGGCGTTTTGAAACCGGGAGCGTAGCCCTGCGTCGTGGCATTGTCGGCAAAGCGGGGCGCCGCCAGGTTATAAACAAACGGATACGGGTCGCCGCCGTTGACGTTCGCATACGGATGGACAAGGTTGGGCGTGAGGTTGGTAGTGGTGCTCAGCGAAAACGGCAGCTGGTTTGCGGTGCCGTTGTAGAACTGCTCAATGGTCTGGTAGAAGATGCCAAAGCCGCCGCGCAGGCTGGTCATGCCACTGCCGAACACGTCATAGGCGAAGCCCACCCGGGGCGCAAAATTCTTAAGCGAGGTGTTGAACAAGCCGGGAGCCACGCCCGGGTCGCCCTGGTACACAATGCCGACGGGAGCGCGAGGCACGGCCACCGACTGTTCCCCGGCGAGGAACGAGCCGACCAGCTGCGGCTCGCAGCATTGCGGATCGAAGATCTCCCAGCGAACGCCAAGATTGAGATCCAGGCGCTTTGTGACTTGCCAGTCGTCCTGCGCATACAGCGCGGGGTCGTACTGGTGGGTGCGGTGAGAAACGCTCGAGGATTGCACCAGGCTGTTGGCCTGGCCTTCCAGGAAGTCTGACAGCGCGGTCGAGCCGGTTGTCGTCTTGGTAGCCGGGATGCTCGATCCATTGGTGAACGTGAACGTCCCGCCGGCGGTATTGCCGCCGTCCTCAGAGTAGCGATTCCACACGTAGGAGCCGCCCAGCTTGATGGAGTGATGGCCGCGTACAAGGGTCGCGGTATCGATGAGGCCATAGCTGACCTGAGAAATATTGCTGGGTCCCGCTCCGGCGGGGCCTGCGGAAAACAGTCCATTGAGATTGAGCTTGGGCGGAGCAAAGAGCGAACCACCCTCGCCGGCGGTGCTCCCCAGATCCGCCAGAAAGTGTCCCGCGATCTGGTTGGCAATTACATACTTATTGTCGGTGTAGAAGGCCCGGAACGAATTAACCGTATTCTGATTGACCGTCCAGGTATCCGCGAGCACGCCATTTTCCTGGGTTTCGGTTTCAACCATGCCGGAATAGCCTACGATCTGGTTTCCGCCGGCCAATGGATCCAGCGCCGTTCCCTGATTGTTGAAATACAGCAACTCGATCGAGTGATTGTTCAGGCCGTTGTAGTCGATCCGCCCCATCCCCTGATAGTTGCTTACGTTGCTGGAGGCCGTCTGCTGCGGCGAAATGCCGGCCGCGGTGTTATGCGGGACAAATGCCAACAGCTTCTGTGCCACTGGATCGAGAGCCGCCGGACAGATCTTCGGCGCGGCCGTTGTGCCGCACTGCGCGGCCGCGGAGAGGGTGGGCCTGGTGGTGCTGAGGCTGAAGTCGCCCGTCCTCTCAAGATCCGTGGGAAGGATGATGGAACCGGCATTTACATAGGCCACCTGGTGAAGAACGAGCTGTTCGTAGGCTCCGAAAAAGAAGGTCTTCTTGAGCAGGGGAACGGGGCCGCCGAAGGTTCCGCCGAACTGGTTCTGCTTGTATGGCGCGATGCCGGCTGCGTTGGAAGAGAAATACGGTTGAGAGCGCAGCTTGTCATTGCGAACATAATCGTAGGCCGAGCCATGCAGCTGGCTTGTGCCGCTGCGTGTGATCGCGTTGACCACCGCGCCCGGGGATCGTCCGAATTCCGCGTCGAAGTTCGTGGTCAGGATGCGGAACTCCTGCAGAGCGTCAGGGTTGGGGATCTTGTTGCCTCCGCCCTGCTTATAGGCATTGTTATAGGCGCCGTCGAGATAGTTGCTGACGCTGTCGGCCGGAAGCCCGTTGACGACAAACGTCGTTCCGGTCCGGCTTCCCGTCTGTGCATCGCTTGTATAGCTCGATACGCCAGGGGTAATCAGCACCAGGTCATAAGGGTTGCGGTTCAACGTGGGGAGTTCCTGCACCCGGGCCTGGTCAATGGTTTCGCCGATCTGCGACTCGCGCGTATCCACCAGCGTCACGCCGGCTTCGACTTCAACAGTCTCACTGGCTCCGCCCGCGACCAGGGCAAAGGTTACGTGTACGTTCTGATTGCTGGCCACGGCGACACCGGTTTGCGTCGTCGCCTTGAAGCCGGGGGCCGTGGTTGTGACGGTATAGTCGCCCGGATTAACCGTGGTGAACGTGTATTCCCCCGAGCTGTTGCTGGTCTGGGTCTCGCTGAGGCCGGTCTGTATGTTCTTCACCGTGACCGTCGCGCCCGGTACAACCGCGCCGCTTGGGTCCGCCACCGAACCATAGATGCTGCCCGTGGTCGATTGCCCGGCGCCCATGGATGAAATCGATACCAAAATGGCAAGCAGGACCAGCCATTGCCTTGCCTGAACCCAATACTTCATACGACCTCCGAATTCACTGGAGCCTGGAAGCTGAAACACGCGCCTTGCGCGCGACTCGGCGCCTGCAGGCCTGACAAGGAGCAATCTGAACGTGAAGCGGAGGATAGTACCGTGGCGATACGCTTGGCAAGCGGACCAGCCAACGCTGGCTGGGAATGTACTGGCGGCCTTGCTCGAGCGGGATCACCACTCTCGGAAACAATGGCGATTTTGTCATCAAACCTTGTAAGCAGTGATGCCCACGCAATCGATGTCCATCTTAGGGAAGCTCTGAATAAGACCTGGCGTCGCCTTTGGAAATCTCTGATCAAGTGGACGAACGGTAGGTCACGGCTTCAGCCGTGACAATAAGGCTTGTAGAATCAACGCGGCTTTAGCCGCTGAGGTACGTTTGTTGAGCTTGATCAGAGGCTCCCAAGGGGTGAACTTCCATACCGGAAGTCCAAACCTAAAGCATTTTTCGCATAGCTACAGTGTCATCTCGACCGGAGCAGACAGTTTCATCGTCTGCGGAGTGGAGAGACCCGCAGTCTGCTCGGACCCCCTGCACACCTTCTGGGAATCAGCTATAAGTTCTCTCTTTCGAAGACTTTAGACCAAAAGTACGAGGGGGGAGGGGTACCCTACCTCTCCTCTTCCCCCAGCGCCCGCATAAACCGCCATTGGAACTCCACCCCGGCATAGAAGGCCGGCTCCCGAATCCGCTCATCGCGCCCATGCGCGCGGTCGTCGCCCTCGTCGATCCCCATCCCACTGATGCCGTAGCTCGGAATCCCCGCCGCCAGCGTGTAGATCGAGTCGCTCGCCCCGGTTTCCATGATCGGGAGGATCGCGATTCCCGGGTACATGCCCTCAGCCACCCGGTGCAGCGGCCGCGTCACGTCCTCGCGCAGCGGCGGAGGCGCCATGGCCGCGGTGGTGGGCGCCGTCGGAGAGATGACCCCAGCGTTGTCCATGTACTTCATCGTAAGTTTCGCGTCGCCGAGCTTCGCGATGATCGCCTGCCTGACCTCCTCGGGAGGATGCCCCGGCAGAATGCGGCAGTTCACATTCGCCGTCGCCGATCCGGGCAGCGCGTTGGGCGCGTGGCCGCCGGAGATCATCGTCGCCACGCAGGTCGTGCGCAGCGTCGCGTTCATCCGAGGATCGGAGGAAAGTTCAGCCGCCGCGGCCTCGTCCATCGGCGTCGCCAGCACCCGCTGGATCAGCGCCCGGCGATCCGGCGCAGCAGTCTTCTCCTCCGCTTCCAGGTAAGCGCGCGTCACGGCGTTCAACTCGCTCGGAAAAGGGCTCTTCTCCAATCGGCCGAGCGCATCGCCAAGTTCATAGATCGGATTATCCGGCCGCGGCAGCGAGCTGTGCCCACCCGCGCTGGTAGCCGAGATCTGGAAGTCGGCATAGAGCTTTTCCGTGGCTTCCACGTCCATCTCCGCGGGCTTGCCATCCTTGAGCACGACACCACCCGCGTCCGGATTGATCACCACGCCCGCATTCACCAGATCCTTGCGGTTCTTCAGCAGCCAGTCGACGCCGTTATCCGCGCCGCCCTCTTCATCCGCGGTGAGTGCCACGATCAGATCGCGTTTCGGCACATAATTCGCGCGCTTCAGCAGGATCAGGCTCGTAATCAGCGCCGCGTCCGAGTTCTTTACGTCCTGCGTGCCGCGACCATAGAAGAAGCCGTCCTTCTCGGTGAGGTGGAACGGATCCATCGTCCAGTCGGAGCGGTTCGCTTCCACCACGTCCAGGTGGCAGATGAACAGCACCGGTTTCGCGGTGCCTCCCTTCGCGGCCCTGTAGCGCACAACTAGGTTCAAGCGCTTGTTGTTCGGGCCGACGATCTCCATGTCACCGGCCGAAATTCCGGCCTTGAGCAGCCGGTCTCGCATCGCCTCCGCCGCCGCGCCGGTGCTTCCGGTCGAATGCGTCGTATTGGTCTCGATCAGCTGCTGAAAGATGTCATGCGCGAGCTGCTGATCGGCGGGGTTCAGCACATCCCTGGGTGACTGGGCCACGGCCATGCCGGTGCTCAAAAGCAGCGCGCCCACCGCAAACGCGGGCGCCTTGGTTGCGGTCGGGAACTTGCTCACGCGATCTCCGTCATGGGTGGTCCGTTGTGGAATCTATACTCGCATGGAGCGCACACGCGCGACTGCCTCGAAGATGAGTTTGCTTTCCCAGACTTCCAAAACGATCGCCACCCTCTCCGTGACCGCCATCTCGCTCACGCGGGTATCGCAATTGTTTGGCAGCTTTGTGGCGCTGCGCAACGTATCGTTGACGCTTCCGGCGGGCAGCAGCGTGGTTCTGCTGGGCCCCAACGGCGCGGGCAAATCCACGTTGCTGCGTGCCCTGGCAGGGCTGACTCTGCCCACCTACGGAGAGGTGCGCGTCTTGGGCGAGCGGCCGTCAGAGCTGCGCGGACGCATCGCCTACATGAGCCACAGCACCATGCTCTACGACGAGCTGACCGCCGTCGAGAACCTCGACTATCTGCTCGGCCTGCAGCGGCCGGAGCTGACGGCGCAGGAACGGAGGGCGGCCGTCGCCAAAGGCTTGACCGGGGTTGGTTTAGACCCCGCAAACACCCGGCGTTTGGGCGAATATTCGCAGGGGATGCGGCAGCGGGCGTCGCTGGCGCGCGTCCTGCTTGCCGGTCCCGATTTGCTGCTGCTTGACGAG
The DNA here is from genome assembly GCA_965276885.1 of Granulicella sp. Classification (GTDB taxonomy): domain Bacteria; phylum Acidobacteriota; class Terriglobia; order Terriglobales; family Acidobacteriaceae; genus Granulicella. The sequence continues at coordinate 3,202,450 of OZ255702.1, forward strand.
CCCTTTTCCAACCTCGATGCCGGCTCGGCACAGGCGATGATCACGCGTTTGCAGGCGTATCTGCGCGAAATGGGCAGCAACGGCGTCGAGCGCACCTTGCTGCTGACGACCCATCAGGCAGAGCTGGCGCGGCCGCTCGCAGGCATGACGCTGACGATGAACGCTGGACGGCTGATCGTCCCGGTGGTGGGAGATATGCCTCCGCCCTCAGCCACAACACCAAGCGCGACGGGGGTTCAACTCGCGTGAGTTCCGCGCATGTCCACAAAACCAACGCCGTCCGTCTGCTCGATGCCCTGGGTATCGCGTATGAGCTGCGCGGCTATGAGGTCGATATCGACGACCTGAGCGCCATTTCAGTGGCGCGCAAGATCGATCTGCCCATCGAACAGGTCTTCAAGACGCTGCTCACCCGCACCTCCGATCACACGCATCTGTTCGCCGTCGTTCCGGGGGACGCGGAGCTGGACCTGAAGAAGCTGGCCGCGGCCGCGGGCGTACGCAAGGCCGAGCTGGCAGCGTTGAAGGATGTGGAGCCGCTAACCGGCTACATTCGCGGCGGCGTCACCGTGTTGGCGGCCAAGAAACCCTTCCCCGCATTCGCGGACGAGCTCATGGAGCTCTTCGACGTGATCTCGGTCTCGGCCGGGCAGCGCGGTCTGCAGATCCTGCTCTCTCCCGCGGACTACCTGCGCGCCACCGGGGCGACCGTGGCGGGCCTGACCCGGTCGGCCGTCGCGAGCCCGCCCGCATGATCTATGCCCGGCACGTCCTCGCGCACTTCACCAAGGAACTGAGACTCGAGTGGCGGAACCGCGACAGCATCAACGGCATGCTTTTTTTCGCGCTGCTGGTGGTGGTGGTCTTTGCGCTGGCGTTCGATCCGACGGCGTTTCCGGCCATCGCGCGGCAGATCTCCGGCGGCCTGCTGTGGGTGGGTGTCCTGTTTGCCTCCATGACCGCTCTCAATAACGCCTGGGCGCGCGAGCTGAAGAACGGGGTTCTGGATGCGCACCGGCTCGCCCCAGCCCCCGCCTCTGCTCTCTTCATCGGCAAGGCGCTGGCAAACTTTAGCTTCGTCTCCGCTGTGGAAATCGTGCTCGCGCCGGTGTTCGCGGTGTTTTACAACCTCCATCCGCTCGGCCAATCGGCGTGGCTGCTGCTGATCCTGCCGCTGGGCACCTGGGCCCTGGTCTCCAACGGCACCTTCTTCGCCGCGCTGAGCCTGCGCACCCGCAATCGCGAGCTCCTGCTGCCGCTGGTGCTCTGCCCGATCGCCATGCCCGCGCTGCTGGCGATGATCCAAGCCACCACCGACGTGCTGACCGGCGAGTTCGATCCCAGTCTCTGGATCAAGGTCCTAGTCAGCTACGACATCGTCTTCACCACAGCGGCGGTGCTGCTCTTTGGGGTAGTCCTGCACACGGATTAGTGTAGGGAGTATCGACCCATTCACCGTGGCCTATCGACCGAAAGCGCAGCCGCAGTGGAGAGATGGCAGGGTATCGGTTCTGTAGCACGGCTGAAGCCGTGCCCTTCCCCAAGCAGTCACAATCAAACCCTGATTTACTTCGCCACCTCTTCTGAAGCAGGGTCATCCGCATTGCGTACGCCTGCAATGGCGAAGCTGGCCAGCAGCAACACCACAGGAAAGCACTCCAGCGTGTAGCGCGGCTCGGAGTTGTCGAGGGTCAGCAGCATCACCGAGCGCAGCAATACCAAGGCTGTCGCAGCGAACGCCACCGGGCCGTAGCCGTTCCAATGCAAACGGCGTCCTCGCAGCCATCCCGCTACGGCCAGAACCAGCAGTGCGAGATTCAAAGCGGCATAGCCGATCTGAAACACCGAGCGCCGCGGATGAAGTTGCACACCCCACCAGTCCAGCGGCATCTTCATCAGCTCCGTGCGCGGCCGCAGCCACATATCGGCCAGCTTGGCCATCGGCAGCAGAACGTAGTAGCGGATCGGATGGGCCCGTACCCGCTCCGCCGCCAGCTGCGCGAAGCCGGCTTCAATCTCCGGAGTCGACGATTGCACATCGTTGTAGCGTGCGTACAGCTCGGCAGTCTGTGCTTTTTGCACGGGGGAATCGAAGGCCCAGGGCGGCAGATCGCTCAGCTTTTCCGGGGATCCGTCGTAGGTCCAGTACACCCTCACCGTATCGCCGAAGCCGATTCCCCAGGTGCGATACCACCGGGCAAACCCCAGCGGCGCGGCCTCGCCCGGATCGTTGGCATACTTCGGCGCCAGTGGCTGGACGACGTGAAAGGCGCGCCAGTTACGTGCGCCCCAGGCGCCCAGCGCCACGCAAAGGAGGCCTGACGCAATCACCGCTCCCGAGAGTCCCCAGCTCCGCGCGGGCGGCTGTGCAGTGAATCCGACCCAAAGCATGGGAGGCACCACGGCAGCAGCCAGCAAGCCGCCATCCGGCCGCAGCACCGCCGCGAACATCAGCGCAAAGCCGACCGTCGCAGCCCACCGGAAGGCAGGTTTCCCTGCCCGCAAATGCATTATCCAACAACACAAAGCCCAAAGCCCCAGCGCCACGCAGAAGATACTCAAGGTCTCCGTCAACGCTGCTGCCGCGTAGTTCGCCGTGAACGGACACAGCGCACACAGCCACAACGCGATGAGCCCGGTTCGCTTTCCGAAGAGCCTTCGCGCCAGATCGCCAACCAAGGCACAGGTGCCGAGATCGACCGCAACCTGCACCCACAGCACCGGGATGTAGTTCGCGGTTCCAAACAGCGCAAAACACAGCGCCAGAAAGAGCGGATACCCGGGCAGGCGAATTAACGTGGGCCGGATGCGGTCTTCGGTCAGCCCGTACACCTGGTGCGCCAGCAAATTGTGCGCCAGATCGCCATAGACGAGCGTGTCGCCCGTAAAGCGCGGGTGATGCCAGACAAACCACGCGCGCAAGGACGCCCCGGCAAGGAGGAGCGCCGCGGCTGTGCCGGACCGGAAAGCTATAGCCCGCATCGTTTCTGCATGATACGTCGGGCCGGGCCATGCCCGAGCGTTCAGCATCTCGCGGACAACACGCATTGACGGCACGGGCAGCACTCCATAGCATGACCGGTAGCCCCGCTTTCAATCCAAACGCTTGAAGGCCGCAAATGTATCGATGAACAAGCCCATCTTTTACGACCCGCAACGCAAACGCTGGAAGCGTCTGCGCCGGGTCTTCGACTCCCTTGCGCTCGCCGGCGCGGTGGTGGGCATTCTTTTCGTCATCGGGCTTCTGCGCATGCGGCCGCTGCGCGCCCTGGATCTGCGCTCCGCGACGCGACGCTATCGTGCGCTGCATCAACCTCCCGCGCCGGAGCTCACGCCCAAGGAGAAGCTGAACCACTCCGCGCACCGGCACTCGGATCTCAAACCCTCCGACGTGGTCCTGAACACGGGGGAAGGCCTGCGCGCGGCCTTCTACACCGACACCGATCCGGCCAGCTACGCCTCTTTCAAACAGCACGTCAAGCAGATCGACATCCTGTTTCCCGAGTGGCTGCACGTCGTAGGCCCCGACGGTTCGCTCACCGCCTACTCCACCGACAATACGCCGTTTGCGGTCGTGGACAAGGCCGGGGTGCATGGCGTCGATCGCGAAAACAAGGTCGTCAAGGCCATCACAGCCGCCCGCGAAGACACCGAAATTTTCCCGATCGTCAACAACTACAACCCGCTCACCACGCAGTTTGAGGACAGCGTGGGCGCGTTCCTCACCAATGCTTCGGCGCGGGGAAGATTTGTCTCGCAGATCGATGCCTTCATGGCCGCGAACACGCGCTACCGCGGACTTACACTCGATTTCCAAGGCATGGAGCCCAATGCTCTGCCCGCTTACGGCCAGCTGGTCGAAACGCTCTACAACGACCTGCATCCGCGCAATCTGCGGCTCTACATCACCGTTCCGGTCGGCAAATCCGGCTTCGATCTCGCCTTCCTCGGCGCGCACTCCGACGGTCTGGTGCTGATGGACTCCGACGAGCACCAGACCGGCACGCCTTCGGGACCCGTCGCGGGGCAGGACTGGTTTGAGGAAAACCTCAAAGCCGCGATGAAGGTCGTGCCGCGCGAAAAACTCATCTGCTCCATCGGCAACTACGGCTACGACTGGACGCTGCCGCTCCCGCCACTGCCCATCCCCGCACGCAAGGGATCGCACAAGCCACCCAAGCCGGCGGTCCCCAAGCCCGAGACCGCCGATGACGCCCTGAGCGTGGCCATGATCTCCACGCAGGACGCCTGGCAGCGCGCCTCCGACTCCGGCGCTGAGGTCCAGCTGGACGACACGTCGCTGAACCCGCACATCGCCTATGACGATGAAGACGCCAAGGTGCGTCATCAGGTCTGGTTTCTGGATGCCGTGACGGCCCTGAACCAGATGCGCGTCGCCCGCGCCCTGGGCCTGCAGACCTTTGCGCTGTGGCGCCTCGGCTACGAAGACGCTTCCCTGTGGCGCATCTGGGATAACTCCCTGCAGGGCGATCCCGTGCAGGAGCTCGCCAATGTCGCGCCCGGCCAGGACGTCGATACCGAGGGCGACGGCGACATCCTGCGCGTCACCGGACTGCCCCAAAGCGGCCACCGCACCCTCCAGATGGACGACGACAAGACCATTCCCCCGCAGTATCTTTCGGTCGTGTCGGAGTCGATGGATTCCTATCCGCTGCCCTACACGGTCTCGCAGTACGGGTATAAGCCGAAGGAGGTTGCGATCTCCTTCGACGACGGCCCCGATCCGGAATGGACCCCGAAGATCCTCGACATTTTGAAGCAGAAAAATGTGAAGGGCACCTTCTTCATGATCGGCGAGGTCGCCGAAGATAACGTCGGCGTCATGCAGCGGGTCTACGGCGAAGGTCACGAGATTGGCAATCACACCTTCACGCATCCCGATATCTCCGACATCTCCGACCGCTCCGTCGATCTGCAGCTCAACGCCACCGAACGGCTCTTCGCGGCCAAACTCGGTGTGCAGCCCGTCTACTTCCGGCCGCCGTACTCCATCGATCAGGAACCCGACACCAATGACCAAGCCGCGCCGATCTACCACATCGAATCGCACGGCTATGTCATCGTCGGCGACAAGATCGACACCAATGACTGGGACGAGCATCCGCGCAAGAGCCCGCAGGAGATCGTGGACAGCGTCTTTGCGCAGATGAAAGAGGCGCAGACCAAAACCTGGATGCGCGGCTCCGTCATCCTCATGCACGATGGCGGTGGCGACCGCGCGGCCACCGTCGCCGCGCTCCCCGTGCTCATCGATGCCCTGCGCGCGCGCGGCTACACCATCGTTCCCGTCTCCGAGCTCATCGGCAAAACCCGCGCCCAGGTGATGCCGCCGCTCACCTCGCGGCAGCGCCGGCTCGCGGTGATCGACTCGCTCGCCTTTCTGCTCATCTCCTTCTTCAACCACTTCGTCATTTATCTCTTCTTCGTCGGCGACGTGCTCATGAGCGCGCGGCTCATCATCATCGGCCTGTGCGCCTTGATCGACCGCCTCCGAACCCGCAAAAACTTTGCCGGCGCCAGCTACAACCCCCGCGTCGCCGTGCTAATTCCGGCCTACAACGAGGAAAAGGTCATCGCCCGCACGGTACGCTCCGTGCTGATGTCGAACTACAAGAACATCCGCATCCTCGTGATCGACGACGGCTCAAAAGACAACACCTACAACGTAGTCACCGAGACCTACGCCGAGGAGATCGAAGAGGGTCGCGTCACCGTACTGACAAAGCCGAACGGAGGAAAGGCCGAAGCCCTCAACTTCGCACTCGAAAGTGTTGACGAGGCCATCTACGTCGGCATTGACGCTGACGGCGTGATCGCGCACGACGCCATCTCGCGCCTTGTCTGCCACTTCGCCAATCCGCACATCGGCGCCGTCGCCGGCAACGCCAAGGTCGGCAATCGCGTGAACCTGTGGACCCGCTGGCAGGCGCTCGAATACATCACCAGCCAGAACTTCGAGCGCCGCGCATTGGATCTGTTCGATGTGGTCATGGTCGTTCCCGGAGCCATCGGAGCTTGGCGCACGGCCGCTGTAAAGGCCGGCGGCGGCTACCACCCTGACACCGTCGCCGAAGACGCCGACCTCACCATGAACCTGCTGGAGCAGGGCTACGCCGTGATATATGAGGATCAGGCGCTCGCCTTCACCGAGGCTCCCGACACCGCCAACGGCCTCGCGCGCCAGCGCTTCCGCTGGAGTTTCGGCATCCTGCAGGCCATCTTCAAACACAAGGCGGCCATCCGCAACCGCTTGGCGATGGGTCTGTTTGCGCTGCCCAACATCCTCATCTTCCAGGTGCTTCTGCCGCTGATGTCGCCGCTGATCGACCTGTTTTTTGTCTTCGGCATCATCCACTACTTCATCGACAAGTACTTCCACCCGGAAGCCGCCAACACCGCCGACCTGTTCAAGCTGCTGACCTTCTTCCTGACCTTTCTGCTGATCGACTTCGCCGCCTCCGCTCTGGCCTTTCTGCTGGAGCGCAAACACCCCGCCAGCCGGGGTGACGCCTGGCTGCTGGTGCACATCTGGGTGCAGCGATTCACCTATCGCCAGCTCTTCAGCTATGTCCTGCTGAAGACGGTAAAGCGCGCCATCGACGGCAAACCCTTCAACTGGGACAAACTGGAGCGCACGGCGCAGATGTCGCAGCGCACCGAGCAGCTAACCACCTAGCCTCCCCTCAGACCTCGACCCCTCGTCCCTCAAACCTCAACAGAACCAGTCACTCAAAACCGCTTCACCCGACTCGAAACTCAACAAAACTCATCTGCTAAAGCCAACCGAGTGACAACCGCCCACCCTTCGCATCTCACAAACGAGCAAAAGAAATTCATGACCGACACGACAAACCTGCCGCCGTTTAAAAACGAACCCTTCACCGACTTCTCCACCTCGGAGACCAAGCGAGCGCTCGAAGAAGCCTTTGCGCGGGTGCGTTCGGAGCTCGGCCACACCTACGACCTCATCATCGGCGGCCACCGCGTGCGCGAAGGCGCGACGTTCACCTCCACGAACCCCGCCAGGCCGGCCGAGGTGATCGGAACGCACTACGCCGCCGAGCCCGCGCTCGCGGAAAAGGCCGTAGCCGCCGCACAGACCGCCTTCGCAAGCTGGAAGCGCACACCCGCGAGCGAACGCGCGGCCTTGCTTCTGCGCACCTCGCAGCTTGTGCGTGAGCAGCATCTCGATCTGTGCGCCTGGCTCACCGTCGAAGTCGGCAAGAACTGGGCCGAGGCTGACGCCGACGTCGGCGAGTGCATCGACTTTCTCGAGTTCTACGCCCGCGAGGCCCTGCGCCTCGACGCCTCCACCACACCCATCCAGTTCCCCGGCGAGCGCAACCTGCTGCGTTATATCCCGCTCGGCGTGGGCGCGGTCATTCCCCCGTGGAATTTCCCGCTGGCCATCATGGCCGGCATGACGGCCGCCGCCATCGTCTGCGGCAACACCGTTGTCCTCAAACCGTCGCCCGATGCACCCACCATCGCGGCCCGTTTCGTCGCGCTGCTGGAACAGGCCGGCATGCCCGCGGGCGTAGTGAATCTGCTGCAGGGCGGACCTGAGATCGGCCGCGCCATCGTGGAGCATCCACAGATCCGCTTCATCGCCTTCACCGGCTCCAAGAAGGTCGGGCTCGAGATCCACGAGCGGGCGGCCCGCACCCAGCCTGGCCAGCCCTTCATCAAGCGCACCATCCTCGAGATGGGCGGCAAGGATGCCATCATCATCGCCGCCGATGCCGACATGGACGCTGCCGTCGAGGGCGTCACCGCCTCCGCCTTCGGCTTCAGCGGCCAGAAGTGCTCCGCCTGCTCCCGCGCCATCGTCGAAGATGCGGTATATGAGACCTTTTGCGATCGCCTGCGCGAGCGCGTCTCTTCCCTGCAGACCGGCGACCCGGCCAAGAATTTCTACTCAGGGCCCGTGGTCAACGGCATCGCCCAGAAGCGGGTGCTCGACTACATCGCCGCAGGCAAGAGTGAGGGCCGTCTGCTCACCGGCGGCGCAGCCGTCGACACCGCTGAAAAAGGCTTCTTTATCGCGCCCACGGTGATCGCGGACATAGCTCCCGACTCGCGTCTCGCGCAAGAGGAGATCTTCGGCCCGGTTTTGTCTGTGATCCGCGCCAGCAGCTTCAGCCATGCGCTGGAAATCGCCAACAACACCGAATACGGCCTCACCGGAGCGATCTATTCCGGCAATCGCGACCATCTCAATCAGGCGCGCGATGAGTTCCATGTCGGCAACCTGTATCTCAACCGCAAGTGCACCGGCGCCATGGTGGGAGCGCATCCTTTCGGCGGCTTCAACATGAGCGGAACCGACAGCAAGGCCGGCGGCCCGGACTACCTCACGCTCTTCACACAAGCGAAGTCAATTGCGGAAAAGCGGGGATTCATCTCGAACGAAGCCGAGGAAGAAGAACAGCGCATGGGGCTGTAATCTACAGCCCCTGCCACTGAACCTCTTTGGTGCAAACTGCGACGCTACATTTTCGTGCGTTGCGTTTTTTCAATGTGTTGCGTTTTAAGACGTTGCATTCTGAGACAGCCTATGCCGATTTCGCCAGGGTGGCACGAACCCGTTCGACGGCCTCGGCCAGTGTGCGATGGTGCACGGTATAGAGTGCCAGTTCCAAACGATCTGAAACCCCGACCTTGTCGTAGATGCTGCGCAGATAGTTCTTCACCACCTGTTCCTTGGTGCCGAGCCGCACGCCGATCTCGCGGTTCTTTGCACCTTCAGAGACCAGCGCCACAATTTGCAGCTCCTTCGGCGTCAGCCGCTGCACCACCTGCGTTCCTGCATGATCGGGTAACGGCATCTCCTTAATGCCGGTGCGCTGCGCAACATGCTGTCCTACGGACACGCGGCGCAATGTGTCGAGTAGTTGGGGCCCGGTGACCGAGCGCGTAAGAAAGCCGTTCGCCTGGCGCGCCAGCCGCTCCGGAAGCGTAACGCCATGCTCCAGAATCACCACCGAGCGCCCACCCTGGACACGAAGCCACTTTAAAAGCTCCTCCAGGTCCAGAGTGATGCTCGATGGAAATATCGCGATCGGTCGAGGATAGGCTTCAACGATCTCGCGCATCCGCTGTTCATCCGTGCACTCCCCGACCACCTTCAGATCGTTCTCATGCGCCAGCACGCGAGCCGCGCCTGCGCGAAATACCGCCTGGTTATCCGCCAGGATGATCTGCGTCACCCGTTCACCTTTGCCGCGCCTGCATTTCCAGCAAGCTGCGCGGCACCTCTCGAAACCCATCTCATTGGTCGGGCATAGCGCACGACCATCCCACGAAAGTTGACAGGTGCACTCCGTCGGAGCCCGCATCCCAGCGGCAATGCCAAACGCACCTGGATCCTGGCTCCGTTCGTCATCACCGCTTGGTAACATCGACTCATGTCCGCCTTGCGTCCATTTCATATCGCCTTCCCTGTCGACAATCTCGAGGTAGCACGCCATTTCTACGGCACGGTGCTCGGTCTTCCCGAAGGCCGCAGCGCGGAACACTGGATCGACTTCGACCTCTTCGGCCATCAGATCGTCGCTCATTACAAACCCCGGGCCGCGGCAAACGATGCGCTGCACAGCAACCCGGTCGACGGCCATGCTGTGCCGGTGCCCCATTTCGGCGTCGTCTTGACGCAGCCTGATTGGGAAACGCTGGCGGAGCGCGTACGGATTGCCGGCGTCCGCTTCATCATCGAGCCCTACACCCGCTTCAAGGGTGAGGCCGGCGAGCAGTCCACCATGTTCTTCCTCGATCCGGCAGGCAATGCTCTCGAGTTCAAGGCGTTCGCCGACCTCGGCCAGCTCTTCGCCAAATAGACCGGCGTGACCGCCCCCGACGCCTCATCTGGAGGTCCCCTGTCCGTCACGCACCCTGCCCGGGCACACGTAAGAACCCGCCTCCTGATGCGTTTTTTGCGTCCTATGATCCCTTTCGGTTCTGATCGGCAAAGCTCGATCTCTTGCCAGCATGGGTTTATCCTCCGAGAGGGGGAGAGATACGACAATGGCGGATGCTAGCTTCGGAACAAAGTACATCTTGATTCGCTGGGCTGCGCTGCTCGGGTTTGCCTTCTCAACTGCCTCGATGCTTCATGCCGCCCCGCCCGAAGCGGGCAAGCTGCAGGTGTACTTCGTCGATGTCGAAGGCGGGCAGGCGACGCTGTTCGTCACACCCGCTCACCAGTCGCTGCTGGTGGACACCGGCTGGCCCGGCAATAACGGGCGTGACGCGGACCGGATCGCATCCGTTGCCCGGAAGGCTGGCCTGCAAAAGATTGACTACGTGCTGATCACGCATTATCACGACGACCATGTGGGCGGCGTTCCGCAGCTTGTCGCCCGCATTCCGGTCGGCGCCTTTATCGATCACGGCCCCAATCGCGAACTCGACCACGGCGTGACGCAACACGGTTACGACGCGTATCAGGGAGTGCTGGCAACCGGCCGCTCTAAGCGGATCGAGGGACATCCGGGTGATGTGCTGCCCATTGCAGGCATGCACGTCAAAGTCATCAGCGGGGATGGCAAGACGATCGAGGGAGCATTGCCTGGCGCTGGTCAGCCCAATCCCTTCTGTGCAGCCTCCGGGATCCGGCCCGCGGATCAGACCGAGAACGCCCGTTCCCTGGGCATCGAGATCACCTTCGGTCGTCTGCGGCTTCTGGATCTTGGCGACCTTACCTGGGACAAGGAGAGGCAGCTGATGTGCCCGGCCAACCGGCTCGGCACAATAGACGTGCTCGTCGTCTCGCACCACGGGTGGTACCAGAGTTCCAGTCCGGCGCTGGTCGATGCAATCGAACCACGGGTTGCGATCATGGACAATGGCGCCAAAAAGGGTGGATCCATCGCGACCCTGGATACGTTGAAGCACGATCCAGGGCTGGAAAGCCTGTGGCAGCTGCACTACTCGGAGGAGGGTGGCTCGGCACACAACACAAAGCCCGAGTACATCGCCAATCCTCAAGGGCCGGACGCAGGCAACTTCCTGGAGTTGACCGGCGGACGCGATGGCAGCTTCGATATCGTGAATGAGCGCACTGGAATGATCCAACACTATCCGATCCGCGCCCAACGCAAGCCTGCGTCAGGCGAATAAGCCGGCAACGCTTGGAAGGCTCTGATTACCTAAGGGGGCGCCAACTCAGAAAGCATATCTTACTCCCCCTTCGACAAGCTCAGGGTACAAGATGACAAGAAAAGTGGCGATGTCAACTTTCTTTTTGTCATTCCCGAAGGGACTCTGCTGTTCGCACTTATTTACATGACAGCTATAAGCATTGCGACGAAAGCGATCGGATTAAGCTTCAAGCGAATTTGTGCTGGCAATACGTGTGATCGATCCGAGCAGGAAGATATACGCAGCGATGCCCGCGAGCAGATAGACGCCGGCAACGTCGAAGGCCATCTTGAAGTTATGGTGAGCCTCGACCAGATAGCCCGTAACGATCGCGGCGGCTATGCCGGAGACCTGATTCGCGAAGTTGATGATGCCACCGACCGTACCCACACTTTCTTGGGGCGCAATGAGCGTGACAATGGACCAGCCAACGGGCGCGGCGGCGGAGAGTCCCCCGATGGAAATGCTGATCCATAGCAAGGCCCGGACTGGCGTGTGCGCCCCGGCGGCCCCCATAAGTCCAAGTCCACACGCCGTGCAACCGATGAGAATCGTGCGGCGCACCCGGTTTGCATTTGCCCCGTGCTGGATTAGCCAGTCAGGAAGCAGACCGCCCAAACAGAGATCGGTTATGGTAGCAATCAGCCAGGGCACACCGGTGTAGACAAAGGAGTGGAGCAGGTCAATGTGCAGCGCCGAGGAAAGATACCTGGGCAGCCATGCCAGCAGCAAATAAAAGGTGTAGTTATAAGAGCCAAAGCCGATCGCCAGGCCGATCACCTTGCGTTGCCGCAGCAGATACCCAAGCGAGGCACGCTCAGCCCTCTTTCTCTGCTCCGTGAGTGCAATGGTTTCCTCGTCGATATAGGTCATCTCCGCTTGACTTAGCAGAGGGTCCTCCCGCGGGTCACGATAGACGGCCCAGAAGAGCGCGAAATAAGCGAGGCTGACCAGGCCTGTAGCGGCAAAGCTCCAACGCCAGCCAATGTGCAATAAAAGAATGCCAAGGACGGGCACGCCCACAGCCGGCGCCAGCTTGGCGGCAGAGTCAAAGATCGAAGTCGCGAACGAGCGTTCTCGCGCCGGAAACCACAGACCGATCGCCTTCGCGTTCGCAGGGAAGGTGGGCGCTTCTCCCATGCCGAGCAGAAGCCGCGCTAAGAACAGGAAACCGAGGCCGGGCGCGAGTGCCGCTGCAAACGATGCAACACTCCAGATCAACGTTGAAGCCCGTCCAATGCGGCGAATGCCGAAACGGTCGAGCAGGACGCCGATGGGCAGCTGACATAATGCATAGGTCCAGTTGTATCCCGCCGAAAGGTATCCAAAGGTGATATCGGAGAGGCCAAAGGTGCGGTCGAGGGCATCGTGGGAGACCGATAGATTGACACGATCGAAGTAATTAACCAGCACGCCAATGCCGAGCAGCCACGCAATGCGCCAACGTCGTCGCGATCCTGCCGAATCGCCTTCGAGAGCCGTTGCGCTCGCCACTTCCATCAATCCATCTTATCTGGCCGCGGCTGCTAACTTGCTGCGGCCCTCGTGCTCGCTCAGGGCCGCAGGTTTTTTGTCGCGGATCGATTGCGACATTCAAGGCCGCCGGCATGAAGGATGCAACACTCCGGCCTGAGCCTTGCTCGCGGTATCCTAGACCTCAGTCTAAGCGCCGATATGAATTACAGCTTGCACGAATTGCTCATGAGCGGCCTTGCGCTGCTCACGCTTCCGATCTTCTTCATCGCACCGGGTTACGTCGTCGCTTCTCTGACTGGGCTGTTCCATTTTCGCGATCAGGGTTGGCTTGAGCGCGCGCTTTGGGCTGTTGCCTTGTCAGAGCCGGTTTCCCTGCTCCTGGCTGTTCACCCATTGCTTCCCGTCTCTCCCTCGCTGACGACAAGCTTCTTCGTAGCCATTTTTTTCTTCGCGATCGTTCTGGGCATTCGTGACTGGCGCCGGGATGGCCCAGGAAAACGTCTCTGGTGGGATCGGAACGCAACGATCGCAACGTTTTCCGCAGTACTCCTGATTGCATACTGCTCTCTTTCAGCCGTGCCCATTGCCTGGCATGGGCGTTTGTATGAGAGCGCCATTTGGCAGGACTGGAACGTTCGCATACAGCTCGTGAACTCAGCGATCCGCGGTGGAAATATACCCCGGAATCCGATGTTCGCGCCCGGCGGACAAGCTGCGCCTTTACGTTATTACTACTTCTGGTACGTCCTTTGCGCACGCATGCATGACCTGGCTCCGGTGAGCGCACGCGCGATTCTGACGGCGAGTTGCTCGGGAGCCTCTCTCTCGCTTTTGGGATTCCTGTTTCTTTCGTTGAAGTATCTCGGCACATCCACCAAAGCTTTGCGAAACCAGTGCACGGCGATGCTTTTGGCTGCCTGCATTCTCGGGCTCGATCTCGTCGCGGCCGTTGCGACCACCCTGCACCATCGCATCTACCCGGACCTGCAGTTCTGGCTGTGGGATCGGACACCCCGCCTGCTGCACATCGTGCTCTGGTCGCCGCACCACGCCGCCGGATTGGTGAGCGCCGGGCTGGGCACGCTGCTCCTTGTGCGTTGTCTGGATTGCAGCTCGCGACAACGGGTCGTTCACATGCTGCTGGCGGGTATCTGCTTCGCCGCTTCAGCAGGTACATCCACCTTCATCACTGCCCTCTTTGCCTCGGCTTTGCTGCTGATTTTGGTGGATGCGCTGCTGCGGCGGCAATGGGCCGTCGTGCTGCCCGTGTTGGGGGCCGCGGTTTTAGCCCTTCTGCTTGACGCTTCGTTCCTGCATGGCTTGCTCATAGCGAGGGCCGGCTCCGTCGCGGGCAAGAGCGGGTCGCCGCTGCTTCAACCGTTGCCGCGCTTCATGAGTCAGGCGCTGCAGATTATCTGGACAAGCGCGGATGCCATGAGCCGCAGGTTCTACCACCATCGCCTTCCGAAAGGGATCAATCCCTCAATCGGTTTGGTGAAGTGGGAGTTGCGCATACTGCATCGACCTATCGTTATGGCGTTGTTTCTTCTGGACCTGGGCTTCTTCGCTTTTGTGCTGTTCTGGCAGGCTCGCAAAGACTTCCTGTCCAGAGAGCCGATGCCCCGCGCGGCGCGTGTGCTTTGGCTGGTCTTTCTCGGGATCGGCATTCCTGGAACGCGTTTAACTTCAGCTCCGTTGCAGACCAACAACGATTTCGCCAGGCATGCGGGGCTTTGTATGGAGTTCGTCCTTCTACTATGGTCGGCTCCACGTATCGCGGATTTTTTTGCGCAGCGGCGGGTGGCCAGGCAGACCCGCCAGCGTCTTGTACTTCCGACTGCAACCCGGTTTGCCATTGCCTGTGCCGTCATCGGGATTGCCGGCCAAGTTGCTCAAATCGTACTTGACCGCATCCGTACTCCCTTGACCGACATGGATGTCGTACCGCACGTTGTGGTGGCCGAGCATGTTCCGCATATCGGCTACCGCTTCGGGCAGATCCAGCAAGCGATGGCGGCGGCGGCTCGCATCACGCCTCCTGACGGCATTGTGCAAGGCGATCCACATTCGATCCTGGCGCCGGTCTTTCTGCTGTATACGAACCGCCAGATGGCGGCCAGCGACGACGGATGCAACACGCCGTTTGGCGGCGACCCTCAAGCCTGCCGTCCGCTTACGCGCTCCTTGATCCAACTGTTTGGAGGCACAGGCGCACGCTACTTCGTTGATATGACCGTCCTGAAGAAGCCCATACCGTTTAATCCTTCCCTTGTTACACCCGATAACTTCGCCCGGGTTTGTGCGGGAACCAAAATCAATGCAGTTGTAATTGACTACACCGCTCCGGCGTGGTGGGACAAAAATAGTTGGGTATGGAAACTTAAACCCTCATTTTCTAACAGCACAGCCAAGGTATTTCCCTGTTCCGATGCTCTGCCGGCAAACGGCAGCTGAACAATCGCAGCCGTGCATCCCGCGATACTCCTGGGCGAATGCCCCGGAAGGATTAAGATGCCCGGATGGGGTACAACTCAAACCTCGACCTTTTGCGTGCCTTGGCGGTAATCCTCATCGTCGTTGAACACACGCTGCTCTCCAAAGGCATTCCACAATGGCATGGTTGGCAGATCGAGAGCGTTGGACAATTTGGGATTAACCTCTTCACTGTCCACAGCGCCCTCGTGCTGATGGGCTCGCTGGAGCGCCGGCCTGACACCCTGGATTTCTACATCCGCCGTGTCTTCAGGCTGTACCCGCTTGCGGTGCTGCTGATCTTGTTTACGGTTTTGACGCATGCCCGCGTCGGTCCACCGCACTTCAGGTTCAAGGATGTGGTGTCTAACTGTCTGCTGACTCAGGAACTTTTCGGCTTGGTCTCCATAGATGGCGTGATGTGGGCGCTTCCTCCCGAGGTTTATCTTTGCCTGTTGCTGCCATGCTGCTTCTTCTTCGTGAGGGCGGAACAGGCAAGGTTGTGGCCACTGCTGGTTTTTTGGCTGCTCATGGTCCGAATGGACGTGATCTTCTTTCCAGATCCGGCCGGTTATAACTTCCCGGTGATGTTCCCGGACTTCCTGTCCGGCATGATCGCGTATGCGGGATTTCAGCGTCGGCGCCCCATCTTGCCCACCCCGGTGCTGCTGCTTGCGCTCGCCGCTCTCTTTTGCTTGTCTATGACGCACTTACAGCGGCCACACTGGATTGTCTGTCTCGCGCTGGGCCTGCTCTTACCCTTCATCCGTTTTCCCATACAGTCCGCATCCCGTGAAGCAGTGAGAAAGAACTTGACGCGGACGGTAGCCGTCTACTCTTATGCGGCATTCCTCATTCATCCGTTTTGTATCGTTCTCGGCTTCGGAGTTCTAGGCAAAAAGCCGCTGGCGGTGCAGCTGGCTGCTGAGGGCCTTTCTTTGTTGGGCCTTGCGTATGCGGCGCATCATTGGGTTGAACAGCCGATGATTCGACTCGGCGATGCTTTTGCCACCCGGATCGCCGCTAAACGTGGTGTATCGGTCGTCGAGACACTCGAGCAGCGCCTCGCATAACAGATTCGGTTGTGTGGATAGAAGCTATATCTTAGAACCTGTTTAAAAACTGATTTGGGAATCCAAGAAGGAATATGCTGGCGCGACATGTTTTTCTTATGTTGAAGGGATGTATCCGAGCGATCTGAAAGACGCGCCATGGGAGAAGCTGGAGCCTTTGTTGCAGGTGCCGCGTGGCAAACGGCATGGCGGAGGACGACCGCGCAAATATACCCTGCGGCGGATCGTGAACGCGGTGCTGTATGTGGTCAAGACGGGCTGCCAGTGGAGGCAGGTGCCCGACAGTTTTCCTCCCTGGCAGACGGTGTATCAACAATTTCGGGCGTGGCGCGAAAGCGGGGTCTGGGAGCGGGTCGGCAAGGCTTTGCGCGAGCAGGACCGCGCGGCCAAGGGCCGAAAGCCTACGCCCACCGTGGCGATTCTCGATTCGCAGACCGTGAAAACGGCCCTAAAAGGGGGCGGCGCGGTTATGATGCAGGCAAAAAGATCAAGGGCCGCAAGCGCCACATCGCCGTAGACACGGAGGGCAATCTGCTGGCCGTGGTCGTGCATTCAGCCGGCATCCAGGACCGCGCTGGAGCTCGCGCCGTGCTGATGCGGCTGTTCTGCCGGCTCGATACCCTCACCACGGTCTTCGCCGACGGCGGCTACACGGGCAAGCTGATCGATTGGGCAAGGGAGATGTTCGGCTATCGGGTCGAGGTGGTCAAACGCAACGAACAGCAACGGTTCGAAGTGCTGCCCAAGCGCTGGATCGTAGAGCGCACCTTTGCCTGGCTGAACTGGTCCAGACGCCTCTCCAAAGACTACGAACTGCTCCACACTTCAGCCGAAACCATGATCCACATCGCCTTCGCTCACCAATTGCTGCGCCGT
The DNA here is from genome assembly GCA_965276885.1 of Granulicella sp. Taxonomy (GTDB): domain Bacteria; phylum Acidobacteriota; class Terriglobia; order Terriglobales; family Acidobacteriaceae; genus Granulicella. The sequence continues at coordinate 3,219,507 of OZ255702.1, forward strand.
ATCGGGTAGTTTTTAAACAGATTCTTAGGAAACTCCTAGCTTGGAACCCCTGTTGCGCATCTTCCCCAAGCCTCGTGTGAGCAGAAGTGTCATGGGGGGCACTTACTTCGCCTTAAGGAATATCTGAATAAGTCTTGTCGTCGCCTTTGGCGAGGGAGCGTAGGGCTTCAGCTCTACAATAAAACGGCCAGATGCTAGGGGCTTCAGCCCCGGGCATTTTGCCCGGGTCCAATCCATTGACTTGATCAGAGCTTCCCTGGCTCATCCGGCTGCGATTGGGATGGTGATACCGGAAACGTAATCTGCGGCAGGCGAAAGAAGAAACAGGATCGCGTCAACAACATCTGCCGGAGTAGTTGCTCCGAGCGGGTTGACTGCCGCATCTTCCTGTAGGGAAACTGCGTCCAGCTCTTTCCGAAGCTGCGTTTCCGTCACGCCGAACGAAACCGCGTTGATGCGGATGGATGAAGCTGCATACTCGGCCGCCAAAGCCCGCATCAAACCTAACTGTGCGTATTCCACAGCCGTGCATTGCGCCAGGAACTTTGGCGGTATGCCATGGATGACGTTAAACAACACGAATACAACACGCCCGCGCGGCAACTTAGCCATCTTTGGCAACAGTTGCTGCATCAGGATCATGGCTGAATAAACCTGTACTGCCATATCGGCTTCAAAGCTTTTCAAGCTGAGTTTTGTGAAGAGTTCGTGACGCATTTCAATCGCTGGCAGGTGGACGATGGCGGATGGAACTCCCTGCGCGTCAATCTCCGCCGCGATTTGCGCTTCGCTATGCGGATCGGAAAGGTTTGCCCGCAAAGGAATCACTCGTTCGCCAACATCCTGCGCTAATTGCGTGATATCGTTCGCTGCACTGAAGCCGTAAGCCAAGATGCGACAATGACTCTTCGCGAGCAAAGCCCGTATCAGGGCGTTGCCGGTCTCCGATGCCGCCCCGGTAACCAGAATCAGGTCACTGTCCATGGAACCCCACCCGAATCGTCGCCTTGGATACTGTAGATCGATCCATCTTGCGTATGCGGGCCCGGACCTCGAAGCGCTGGTAGGCTTCGTTCATGTACGACACCTCACCCGCGACACTGAGTAACTCGCCGGGAAAACAGGGCGTGTTGAAATCAATGTCGATTCCCTGCAGCAGAGCGCGTTCTCCGGGAAGATACATTCCCACCAGCCGGGAATAAAGCGATGAACTCATCAACCCAAACACCACCGGAGCGGCGAAGCCCTTTGCCTGCGCATAGTTCCGGTCGACATGCAACGGATTCATGTCTCCTGAAATCGCGGCGAACTGCTCCATCATTTTCTCAGTGAACACAGCCTCGAAGCCATGTTTCAAGCCGATCGAGATATCTTCCCAGCGATATTGATTCATCTTTTGCTCAGTTTTGCCTCAATGAGATCAACCATCTCGCCAACGTTCTTCAGCTCCTGCAAATCACCAAGCGCAAACTTCACTTTGAAGTGCTTTTCAATCGCGGTAATCAGGTTGATGTGGGCAAGCGAATCCCAGTCTTCTACATTTTGCGCATTCGATTCGCGCGTGATCACGAGATCCGGCTGGTCGAGGATGTCCTGAAAGATGGGCTGCAACTGCTCCAGGATGTCATTCATGGGTGGCACTCATTTCTTCGATCTGGATGTGGGTATTTCGCTTTTGGTAGTCGTTTGTTGCCAGCCTGTAGGTAACGCTGCCGTCAGGGAATACGTTCTCCTGCTGAAACCCCATGGTTTCGTAGAACTGCGCAACCATACCGTTCTTCTTGGTTGGAATATAGACGCCGACTATCACTTCGATGCCTCCGCTGCGTGCGTTCTCCACCAGAACATCAAGCATCGCGAGTTCCATATCGCGCTTCAGCACACGGCAGCTCATCAGCCAGAGGTCGATATGCAACTCGCTTCGTACGCGCCGGCCCAGCACTACGGAAACCAGCCCATTGTCTCCGAACCGGTCTGCCAATCGGCCGTAAAAGCCAAGGGAACTCGGGTCGTCCGCCACAGCCTGCATCTCGGCCAGCGTATAGCGGCGCGTGGTGAGATTGAACTGATTGGTTTTGTTGGTGAGCTGAGTAATGCGGTCCAGGTACAGAGGCCGAAACCGGGCAATCTCGGCCTTCATCTGCAGTGAATCGAGATACGCGCCGTAGTCCGCGAACGCGGACTGCACGGCCGCGCGCTGAGCATTTCCGGCATATTGGGAAGCACGCGCCAGGTCATCGGATGAGAGCGTCGTCACTTCAAAGTATCTGCCAGCTTGAAGAATCGCTGCATAGTTCGCCGGGTTTTCGCCCAGTTCAGGCACGGCAATTCCGGGGATCTGGGCTGCCACAATGGCGCGCTCGGCGGGGTTATCGTCCGCGAAGACGAAGGAATCCGCACCCAGATTCAACTCCCGTGCCAGGCTGAGAATGTTCTCGTGTTTTGGTTCCCAGTTAGCGCGAAACGCAGAGATGTGTTCAAGCCGAAGTACGGAGTCGGGATGCGCAAATCCAGAGCGTGCCACCTCGGCGTCATTTTTGGAACACACCGCCAGCAGGACGCCACGCTCCCGCAACGCCAGGCAGTATTCCTGGAACGTGGTGAACGCCTCGGCCATGGGAGTCTCGCGGCCAATTTGAATGCGGTCTACCCCATCATCGCCGATGACGCCGCCCCAGATCGTGTTATCGAGATCGAGCACCAGCACCTTGCGCGAACGCCCGTAGATCGCTCGCACCAGGGAAGTGAGAGAGCGCGCCAAGGCAGCATGGGCCTCCACCGTGAGCAGCAGCTTGTAGCTGAACCAGCGCTCCGAATCAAACCACTGCGCGGAGCCGAGCTGCGCTGACAGCGAGAACACATCCTGCAACGTGAGACGCGGATTGAGTATGGCCTCACGCGCAAATGCTGCGTTCAATTCCAGATAAAAACGCGTGCTTCCACCCGGAACGACAGCATCCAGGTTTCCCATCAAGGTATATGGCGGAAGTTCAAAGTTATTCTGGATAATCTGGCAGCCCAAAGCTGATTCCAGCGAGAACCAGATCTGGCGATAGCGCTCCAGTTCGGCATCCACCGTTGCCTTCAGCTGTTCTTCCGAAGCCGAGATAGGAGGTGCGGTCAGGACATTCCGGTAAGAGGTGTGGACGTACACCAGGTCTGGCGAAAAGGCTTGCAGGGCTGCCGTGTGGTGAACGGCCTCCTCATAAAATTGTCCATACTCGGACTGATGGAATACCGGCGCAAAACCCGCGTCCAGCAAGTACAACTCCAGCAAATCCACCAGTTCGTTCGTCGTTGAGCCGCCCAGTACGGCGATACGCAAAGGCGTCAATCCGGGCTGCGCAGCGAGCTCCCGCCGCAAACTGCGCCGCTTGCGCACAAGATCCTGAATGCTGAAAGAGTCGAGAGTCACGATGTTCTTGGGGCCGAATTCTTTACACCATCATACGGGAATTACAAGGTAGCCATCCCAGCCATTGCAGGCCACTCACAACCACACTCGATCTCCGGGCTGCCTACACGACAGCCCCGCCCGCGACCGGGAGTGCATATCCGGAGATATTGTCCGCTGCGGGGGAAAGTAGATACTGGATGGCTCCTACCACATCCTCGGGTTTGGCGTTGCGGCCGAGCGGATGGCTCGCCGCAGCTCCCTCGATCACGTGATCGCTTAACTCTCCCAGAAATTTTGTCTCGACCATGCTCGGAGAGACTGCGTTGATGCGAAGCGGTGTGGCCGCATACTCGGCCGCCAACGCCCGCATCATCCCGAGCTGTGTATATTTCACCATGGTGTACTGGGACATAAACCTGGGCGGATCGCCATGCACATTGCTTGTCAACATGAACACAATTCGGCCTCGCGGGAGTTTCACCATCTTCGGCAGCAGTCGTTTCAAGATGATCACCAGCGAGCGCACCTGAACCGCCAGGTCTTGCTCGAAGTGCTCCCAATCGAACTTGGTAAAGCGCTCATAATGCAGCTGCAGAGCCGGAAGATGAACCACATTTGCGGGCTGACCATGACGAGAGAGCACATACAACGCCAGAGCATCCGCTGCAGCCGCATCGGACAGGTCGGCGGTGAGCAGGTCCACCCGTCCCGGGAACTCGGTTGTCAGAACGCTGAGCCGCTCGCCACCGCGGAACGAGTGGGCCAGAAGATGCGCCTCGGAAGAAGCATTCAAGAGAGCGCGGCAGAGTGCGATTCCGATATCCGATGAGGCGCCAAGCACCAGCGTAGTTTCAGCCATTCTCACTCCAGTTCCCTAATATCGTCGCCTCTGAACGATGCTCGCGTCAAAATCCGCCTCCATAGCCGGGTTCCCTTGCAAGATGCGCGGTGCTCCCGGCTGACGTTCTATAGTAAGAGAGGCCTCACCATCGGATGTGCAATCAAAGCCTATGCAGTTGCAGAGTTCCTTCGCCAGTTCCCGGAAGCCGCCCTTACGTCATGACCTTTAGTAGCCCTGTATTTTTTCTTCTCTTTCTGCCGCTCTGTTTAGCCGGCTATTGGCTCATCGCGCGCTTGGGCAGGCAATGGATGGTTGGCTATCTCTTGCTGATGTCCCTCATCTTCTATGCAGCTTGGAGCAAGGAGTACCTGCTCGTTCTCCTCGCCTCCATCGCTGTCAATTTTTTCGTGTCATCCAGGATCGCCGGCAATGCCGCCCAACCCCGCCGGCAGACGGCATGGCTGGTGGGCGGGATTGTGGCCGATCTGGCCACGCTCTGCTTTTACAAGTACCTCTTCCCCTTCCTGGCCTTCGCGCACTCCATCGGCATGACGCACCAGAGTTGGGGAACCACGATCCTGCCGCTGGGAATCTCATTCTTCACGTTTACCCAGATTGCCTATCTCGTGGACTTGAAACAAGGTGCGGCAGGTCGAGAATCCGTGGGCAGCTATGCCCTGTTCGTGACGTTTTTTCCGCATCTGGTCGCCGGCCCCATTCTGCACCACAAGGAGATGATGCCGCAATTTCGTCAGGAGCGGTCCTACCGGTTCCATAGTGACGATCTAGCACTCGGCATCACGTGGTTCACCATGGGCTTCTGCAAGAAGACCCTCATCGCCGATCGTATCTCCCCACTTGCCAACGCTCTGTTCGCGGCGCCCGCCGCTAAAGGAACCGCGGAGACCTGGCTCGGCGCCCTGATCTACGCGATGCAGCTATACTTCGACTTCTCCGGCTACTCGGACATGGCGATCGGGCTGGCCCGCATGTTTTCCATCCGCTTTCCAATGAACTTCAACTCACCATTCAAAGCAGAGAACATCGGTGATTTCTGGCAGCGATGGCACATGACGCTGACGCACTACATCATGGCCTACGTGTACGCGCCCATCCAGATGAAGGTCAGCCGGTGGAGATTGGATCGGGGTAAAAAGACCTCACGCAAGGCGCAGGCTACATTCGAGGGCCTCTTGCAAATGGTGCTCTTTCCCACCATCGTCACTCTGACGTTGGCGGGAGTATGGCATGGGGCGGGGCTGCAGTTCACCATGTACGGAATCATGCATGGTCTGTTCTTATCGGCGAATCATATGTGGCGGGTCTTTGTGCCGGAGGCTAACTACATCCGCCGCCGTCTACTCACGAGGCCCGTTTCGATCGGGGTTACCTTTCTAACCGTGGTAAGCACCTTTGTCATGTTTCGCGCCAATACCGTCAAGGATGCCATCCATATCTACGGTGGCCTGCTGGGGAGACACCACTACGGTACGCCGGTGCCACCCCTTGAGTGGCTTCTGCTTGCCGGCCTGTTCGCCGTGGTTTGGCTGCTGCCCAACACGCAGGAGGTCCTCGGGGAGTCGCAGAAGGAAGATGAGGTGAACTGGGCCCTGGTGCGCAATATCCGCTGGGTGCCTTCGCTGCCCTGGTGGGTTGTCACCGTCGCGGTCTTTACGATCTGTATGGCCTACTCGTCGGTGGAGTCTACCTTCCTTTACTTTCAGTTTTAGCCGCGGAGACTGATCGCCTCTGAGTTTGCGATTGCTGCTCCCGAAGCGCTGCCAGCACCTGCTCCGCAGCTTCCTCCGAGAAAATTCGGGAGCCTGTCAGATCAAGGTGAACATCGTGATCGTTAAAATCACTGATGGGCAGGCGCTGCAGCACGTTGTCGTACAAGCCGCCTGAGATATGTGCATAAGCTTTGTACATAGGATCGCAATCCGGTATGGGGGAGATATCCACAATGACCCGGGTGAAAGGTGTGGCATATTTCTGCCGAAAGCTCTTGACATTCTCCTCCCACCGTTGCACCGGGTACAAGTTATACGCGCGTACACAATGCGTCTGGGGCGGCAAGGGAAACGGCCACTGTCCGTTCCGCTGCTCGCGCAACCGACGAACATCCACACCGCGGGTATTGATGCCAAGCACTCCATCTCTCAAGCCGTCCAGCAACGCCTTCACCTCCCATGTGACATATTTGGCTGTCCACTCCACCGTCGTCCAGGAGTGAAGCTTCGACCCCATTCCATAGCGCCACGCATACCACATTCCTTCAATGTGGTACTCGTACAGGGGCTGCTGATCCGGCTTAAGAAAACTTGGAGTCCAACTTGTCAGCAATACGCGCGGCGCCGGATTCTGCGCAAGGTATCGCTGCAGCGGAGGATCCGTACCCACAACCTGCTGAATCGGCGTTCCTTCAGCGATGTTGCACGTTTTTAATCCGGTGGCCTGCTGAATGATCGCTGGATCCAATGCGGCCATCGCCGACGAATCGCCGTAAATAACGATCTCGCAGTTTTGGCGCCCCGCTCTTTGGCTATACCCTACGCCGCGCAGTCCCGAATAACGGCTGTGAACCAGAAACCAGTCCGTACGCCCCAGCAGCAGGAGGCCCACGACCATTACTGAAACTGTCACCAGAAATGCGGCAATATACAGCTGCGCCACATACGGACGCACATGACGTTCGGGCTGCACCGGTTGCATCGTGATGGGAAGCGCGGAGAGGTCAGCCACAGCCTCAATCATAGAAGAAATACCCTCTGGAAAGGGGTCACTCGCTCTTCGTTTGTCCTGCCTACGGGATGACAAACAAAGAAGGTGGCACCGCACACCAACGGGCAATCAGCAATAGAATGCATTTCCTAATTGCTGATTACTTGCTCTACATCGCATGTTTCGGCGGAAACTTATAAAACATCTCGTCAATCGCCTTTTGAATCAGGCCCGAATTTTTGTTCATATTGCCGGATTCGGTCTCGTGCGAAATGCCGCGCCACACCAGGTTATGCGTGTGGGTGTCATATAGGTCTACCACCAGGGAGCCGATAGGAATGGTGCGCTCCGTCGTGGTGCTGTCGCCGCCGAAGCCGCCGCCCCAGCCCTCACCCCACCAACCGCCCCAGCCACCCCAGCCGAAGCCGGGTCCAAGCCCATCATAAAAAGTCTGATATTGTCTGGTGTCGGTCTGGCCACCGATCGCTGTGATCGCCACATCGCCGCCGTGCGGCACCTCACGCCAGCCGTGATACGTGAGGTCACGCCGGATCTCGTCCTTTAACACGGATTGATCCAGCGGGTTGACGGTCTGCAGCTTATGAAACGAGAACGTGTGGTAATCGCTGAAGGGCGCCTTGTGATCGAAGTCGGTGTGCACCTGCTGGGCTTGCATCACCGGTACAGCCATACCCAACGTTGCCAACAGCAGCGAGCCTAAACCTAATTTGTTGCTCATCCCTGGTCTCCTCGAAGCGCGGACGCTACGGAAATTTAGACGCTCAAAACAGCACGGCGAAGCCGCCTTACTTCAGAGTCGTCAACGAAGGCTGTTGCTTCACCGTCACACCATCCAGCGAACCCTGAAACACGATCACCTTGGTCAGTGCTTCGTACGGAATCTGCGTAAGCGGCAACGCGCGGCCGTTCACTACCAGCGTCGGCGTGTTGCTTACGCCGATGTCGGTAGCCAGCTTCATCGTCTCGTTAACCGCATCCTGCGCCGCGGGCGTGCTCGCACAGGTCATGGCCGCCGCCGGGTCCGCACCGGCGGCCGTCACTGCCGCGCGCAAGGTCGCATCGGCCTTTTCCTTGGTCAAATCCGCCTGCGTGTCATACACCTTCTGCGCATACGTGAAAAAACCGGGGTCGCCTTTGGCCTTGCGCACGCAATAGCCCACCTCGGCCGCCTGCATCGCAAACGGATGCACCGCCGCCAGCGGCAGATCCTCAAACACGATCCGCGCCTGCGGAAACTCCTGCGCCAGCTTGTCCATGATGGGCTGCGCGGCCTTGCAGTTCGGGCATTGGAGGTCCGCAAACTCCACAAACTCCAGGTCCTTGCCCGCCGCTCCACGCGCCGCCCCATGGGCCCCCTGCTGCAGCAGCGTCCGCGTCGCCGCAAACGGTTGCGCGCCGAAGTTCACCACCTCGCCCGCAATGGCATGCTTGCCATCCGGCGTTACATACATCGTCGTCTGTGCCAGCTTGCCCGGCTGCGTCTTCTCGGCCACATACACCTGCACGCGAATGACGCCCGCGGCCATGGTCGGCTCAATCGCCGCCACGCTCCAGGTGCGAGCCTCGTCATAGCCCCACAGCGCATGCAGAAAGCTGTTCACCGTCTCCACCGTCGGGCTCGACGCCGTGAAGTTCTTCGGATTCACCGGCGGAAACGCGTCCGTCGGCGCCTTCGGCAGCGTCGGCTCCGGGGTTGCCGCAGCAACACCGCTGGGCCGCTGCGCCAGGGGTGTCTTCGCCGGAGTTTGAGCCGCCGGAGTTTGCGCCCCTCCGGTCATTGCAACCGCACTCATCACCATTGCCGCCGCGCACAAAAATATCGTCTTCTTCAACCCATTTCTCCTTAAGGCGTTGCCGCCGTGCTTTGCATTCAAAACCTCTACACCTCTAAACCTCGCGCCGCGCCGCAATCGGAAACCGCCGGCCCATGCCAAACGCCTTCTTCGATACCTTCAGCACCGGCGCCGCCTGCTGGCGCTTGTACTCCGCGATCTCTACCAGCCGGATCACCTTGCGCACCAATCCAATCTCCAAACCCTGCGACGACGCAATCTCCTCGGCCGGCTGATAGTCCTCGATGTACGCCCGCAGCATGGGGTCCAGCACCTCGTACTCCGGCAGGGAATCCGTATCCTTCTGCCCGTGGCGCAGCTCGGCCGAAGGCGGCTTCGTAATGGTGTCGCTCGGAATCACCTCGCGCGCAAATCTGACTTGATTCACCCAGCGGCTCAGCGCATACACCTCGGTCTTGTACAGGTCTCCAATCACCGCCAGCGCCCCCACCATATCGCCATACAGCGTGCAGTAACCGGTGGCCATCTCGCTCTTGTTTCCGGTGGTTAAAACCAGCGCCCCAGTTTTATTCGACACCGCCATCAGCAGCGTTCCACGAATCCGCGGCTGCACATTCTCTTCCGCCAGACCGAACTCCGTCCCTGCAAAAAACGGTTGCAGCCGCTCACTGAACTCGTCGTGGATCTCGCGAATCGGCAGCACCGAAAACGGTATCCCAAGATTTTTCGCCAGCAGCTCCGCATCGGTCAGCGATCCCGTCGAAGAAAACTCGCTCGGCATGCCGATGCCCTGCACGTTCTTCGCACCCAATGCTTCGACCGCAATCACCGCCACCAGCGCGGAATCGATGCCGCCGCTCAAACCCAGCAGCGCCTTGGTGAAGCCGCATTTGCGCAGATAATCCCGCGTTCCCAGCACCAGCGCCTGCCACGTGCGCTCACACTCCGCCTCACCCATCGCACTCGCGGAAGAGGGTTCGACCGGTTTGTCATCCTGAGCAACGCGAAGGACCTGCTTTTCCGCCGGCAAGCATACCGGTTGCGCAGCATCGGTATCGACCACGACAAAGTCCTCGCGAAACGCCGCAGCCTGCGCGATCACCTCGCCCCCCGCGTTCATCACAAACGAGTCCCCATCGAAGATCAGGCTGTCATTGGCCCCTACCTGATTCACCATCACCACCGCCGCCCGGTGCCGCTTCGCCAGCGCGCCGATCATGCGCCGCCGCGTGTCGGGCTTGCCATGCCAGTACGGCGACGCCGAAATGTTCAGGATCAGCCGCTCGCCATCCATCGTCTGCGGCAGCGTCCCCCATTGCCGCATCAACTCTTCCACCGGATCCAGCGGATAGTTCTGCCGCGGCCAGAACATCTTGTCGTTCCACGCATCCTCGCAGATCGTAATCGCCACGGGCTTGCCCTTCACCAGCGTCAGCGACTGCTCCTTCGCCGGCTCAAAATACCGCTGCTCGTCAAAGACGTCGTAGAACGGCAGCAGCATCTTCTGCTGCAGAAAGCTCCGCTTCCCATCCTGCAGCACAGCCGCGACGTTGCGCACATGCTTCTCGCCCAGCCCCTCGCAGCGCATCGGCGATCCACACAGCACCGCCGGCATGCCTGGTTTCTTCGTCAGTGCACATAGGGCGCCGAGGGACTCCTCCGCCCGCCGCACAAACGATGTCTTCTCCAGAAGATCGGCGGGAGGATAACCGGAGGTCGCCAGCTCGGGGAAGACGACAAGCTCAGCGCCAGCTTCGGCAGTCCGTTGCGTGTAGTCGATGATCTTGCTCAGATTGCCCGAGAAATCTCCAACCGTTGGGTTAATCTGGGCCAACGCGATGCGCACCACCCAATTCTAACCCCGCCGTGCCTAAGGCAATCCTCGCGAACCCCAGCCGTGTATCAGGCAATCGTCGCGAACCCCTTTGAAACTGTCATCCGTGGCAACGCGACTTTGAAATTGTCATCCCGTAGCAACGCGAAGGGATCTGCTTTTCTTACAGCTGATGAGCTGCTACGATCCCGTCCCCGCCAGCACCACGCTCACGGTGCGCGCCAGAATGCGCAGATCCAGCAACAGATTCCAGTTCTCCACATAGGCCGTATCCAGCGAAATATAGCTGTCAAACGACGGATCCTGCCGCGCCTCCACCTGCCACAACCCCGTAATGCCGGGCAGCACATCCAGACGGCGCAGATGCGAGAGATCGTACTTCTCCACCTCGGCGGCCAGCGGGGGCCGCGGTCCCACCAGGCTCATGTCCCCCTTCAGGACATTAAAAAACTGCGGCAGCTCGTCGAGCGAATACTTGCGCAGCTTGGCCCCGATCTTCGTGATGCGGGGGTCATTGGAGATCTTGAACAGCACATTGTCGCGCTCGTTCATATGCGCCAGATCCTTCCGCATGCCATCCGCATTCCTTACCATCGTGCGGTATTTGAAGCAGCGGAACACCCGTCCTTTGCGCCCGATCCGCTCGGCCTGATAAAAGACCGGCCCTTCCGAGTCGAGCCGCACCAGCATCGCGATGGCGAGCATGAACGGGCACGCCACCAGCAACGCCGACGAGGCCAGCACGATATCCAGCCCGCGCTTGAGCACAAACGCCCCGCGCGGAAACTCGCGGCGGTGCAGCGGAATCGTCGGGAACTGCCCCACATACTCTACAGGCGCGTTCCAGGCCAGGCCATCGTACAGATCCGGCACAACCCGGACATCGATCCCCAGCGCCCGCGCCTCTTCCACAATCGAGATCACCGTCTGTTTCTCGGCCGGTGTGGAGAAGTAGATCTCATCCACAAACAACGAGCGCGCCACGGCCACGCAGTTGCGCACATCACCCACCGTCTGCGGATTCGCCTCCCGCTCTCGGCCCTCGCTCAACGAAATAAACCCTTTGAACCGGAACCCCATGTGCGGCAGTGCTTCCAGGTGGTTGCGCAGTGCGTGGCCCACACGCCCATCGCCCACAATCAGCACATTGCGCACCTCCAGGCCGCTCAGGTAGCGCCGCTGCCGCAGCTTGCGCCAAAGCGCCCGGCGCGCCATCAGCATCAGCATCGTGGTAAACACGGTGACGAGCACGACAATGCGCGACACCGCATAGCCACGCACAAGATACAGCGTTCCGCAAAGCAGCAGCCCGGCGGTAAACACCGCTTGTATCGTCATGCGCTGTTCATGCAGGCCGCTGACGGTCTCGCCTGCCCGGTACAGGCCGAGCAGCCGCGAGATCAACACCAGGTAAACGCCAAAGACGAGCAGCATGACGACGGAAATCAGGGGCGCCGCTTGCGTCAGCTCACCGAGCACACCCTGGCGCGCGGTCACCTGCGGGTCAAGACGAACATGAAAGGCAATCAGCCCGGCCAGCAGGGCGCTCGTAATATCCAGCCCCGCCCAGACCACGCTCGAAATCGAAGGCCTCTGGCGGCCTCCGTTCCCTGAAACACCCTCCCGGTGTCGTGCCCGGTTGGAGACTACGACCTGTTCGAGGTATTCGGGTGTCGTCATGCTTCACGCTGCAAGCCGCAAAGGCCTGGGCTGAAAAGTACAGAGGTTGCAAACAGGCACACGAGCCGCCGCTTGGGGGTTGCTGATCACTACTCTAGCACTGTCGATGCTTACCTCCGGTCACCCAGAAGGGTACACTCACCGTCCCGGGAGCACCAGGGCGTCCAACTCCAGAAACTCGCGCAAAACGTCATCCTGACTCCCCCGCATCTCGTCCACGGTCCCGAAAAACCGCGCCTTTCCCTCATGCAGAAACAGCACACGATCGGCTAGCTTTTCCGCGAACCGCATATCGTGGGTCACCACAATGCTCGTCAAATGCAGCTGCGCCTTCAGGCGCTGGATCAGATCTCCCAGCAGGTGGCCCATCAGCGGATCCACCATGGTCGTGGGTTCGTCATACAGCACCGCGGCCGGCTGCGCGGCCAGGGCCCGGGCGATCGCCACCGATCGCTTCATGCCTGTGGAAAGGTCGCTGGGCAGCAGATCTTCCATGCCGGCGACGCCCACCATCTCCAGCAGCCCCTTTACCACCTGCAGAATCTGGTCTTCATTCATGTCCCCGCGCTCGCGCAGCGGAAACGCCACATTCTCCCCCACGGTGATCGAGTCAAACAGCGCTCCGTTCTGGAAGACCATCGTCACCTTGCGGCGCACCGCCTGCATCTCGCGCTCGCTCAGGCCCTCCACGCTCTGCCCAGCCACCAGCACCGTTCCGCTGTCCGGCTTCAGAAAACCCATCAGGATCTGCAGCGAAACCGACTTGCCCACACCGCTGCGCCCCAGAATGCAAAGCGTCTCCCCGGGGTTCACGAAGAAGCTCACATCGCTCAGCACGACGAAATCGCCAAAGCTCTTCGAAACATGCTGAAACGCGATATACGGTCCCGCCGGCGCGGCGAACTCCGCCCCAGCCAGCCCCGCGCTGGCCGCAAAGCTGGACTCCTCGGCGGATGCCTCGGCCTCCTGCTCGTTTTGCTCGGCCGCCTGCTCCAAAAACTCGCCGACCACGCCAAGCACCTCCGGCGATACCTCCGCGGTCAGGGACTCCTGTTCAGCGCCGGTAACCGGTGCACTTTCCTCTACATGACGATTGTGCTCGAGCTCCGCAGCCATCAGTTCCGGATCAGGGGGATTCGCCACGAACTCAGTATCTCAAATCATTGAACCGGCACAGATATGTCTCATTCCGGCCCTAACCCAATCTCTGCGTCCAAGTGTTCTTCAGGGGTATTGATGTTTCGGAACCAGTTCGCAACCTGTAGGTTCGGATACTCCGGATGCAGCAGATCCTGCATGATCTCTTCGGCGTCGCACATCCACATCCAGGCTTCTGGGTCCGAGTGCTCCACGATTCCAAGCAGAGTTCGCACCCGCCGCTCACCATCGGAGATGCAAGACGTAACAGCAGCCCGATAGCCCCGCCGCATCATGCAGAAGGCCGGCTGCGCCTCCTCTCCCACCGAAAGCGAGCTGAGACCACATCCGGCCTCCGCCTGTGCCAGCGTGCCTTCGGCCCACCGCCGCAACAACGCCTTGTTCACCAGCGGAACGTCTACTGGCACGAACAGCGCCCATGACTGCTCGCAGCCGATCAACCCCGCCTCGATCCCGGCTAACGGTCCCGCATCCACCCGCTTCTCCGGCGCCACTGGCGCGAACTCGCCCAGATCGTCCCTGTTTCCCGCAATCGACACCGCCGCACAGAAACTCCGCAGCTTTTGCACAGCAATCTCCACCATCGGCCGGCCCCGAAACGGCAGAAGAGCCTTATCCCGCCCCATGCGCGAACTCTGCCCGCCGGCCAGCACAAACCCATGCACCGGCAGCAGCTCGGAACTGGCAAACTCACCACTCAAAACTGAACAAAACCTCGGTCGAAATCCCAAGCCTCACACCTGAACAACACCCGGAATCCATGCCCCAGCCTCAAGCCCCCACCTGGCCAGTCAGCTGCAGAAACCGCACGACCGACTCAATCCCGCGATGAAAGTTGCTGAGATTGAACTTCTCATTGGGCGCGTGGAGATTGTCATCCGGCAGCCCAAAGCCCATCAGCACCGTCGGAATGCCCAGTTCGCGCACGAAGTCGCCCACAATTGGAATCGATCCACCGCCGCGCACAAACACCGTCTCCTTGCCGAAGACCTCGCCCATCGCCTCGGTCGCCGCGCGCACATACGCATTGTCGGTGCTCACCACGATCGGCTCGCCGGAGTGAATCATCCGCGCCTCGACCGTTACGCCGCGCGGGCAGATCTCCTCCACAAAGGCCCTGTACTTCGCAAAGGTCTCCTCCGCCTTCATGCCCGGCACCAGCCGGAAGCTGATCTTCGCCGTCGCTTTTGCCGGAATCACCGTCTTCGCACCCGCACCGGTGAACCCGCCCGGCATCCCGTGCACATCCATCGTCGGCCGCGACCACGTCCGCTCCAGCACGCTGAACATCGCCTCACCCGTCAGCTCCGGCGAGCCCACCTCATGCCTGCGATACTCTTCCTCGTCAAACGGCAGCGACCGCCACGCCTCCAGCTCCGCCTTTGTCGGCTCCTCAATCCCGTCGTAAAACCCCGGAATCGCAATCCGCCCATCCGTCCGCTTCAGCTGCGCGATGATCTGCGCCAGCGCCACAAATGGATTCGGCGCCGCCCCGCCATACATGCCGGAGTGCAGATCCGTCGCCGCCCCGCGCACCTCAAGCTCGGTGTAGATCATCCCGCGCAGCCCCACGCACAGCGTCGGCAGCCCCGGCGCAAACATCTCCGTATCGCTCACCAGCGCGCAATCGGCCTTCAGCTGGCCGCCATGTTCACGCACAAACGCCGCGATGCCCTCGCCGCCAACCTCTTCCTCGCCCTCCACAATCACCCGCACATTGACCGGCAAGGATCCCCTGCTTTCCTTCGCGCCAGCCGCGTTCGCACCGCCAGCCTTCATCAGGCTCTCCAGCGCCTTCACGTGCATCCACATCTGGCCCTTGTCATCTACCGCCCCGCGCGCGTACAGGTTGCCGTCCCGCTCCTCCGGCTCAAACGGAGGGCTCTTCCACTCCTCCAGCGGCTCGGCCGGCTGCACATCATAGTGGCCGTAGAGCAAGACCGTCGGCTTGGGCTTACCATCCGACGCAGGCGCTGCCTGCAGCCACTCGCCATAGACTAGCGGATGCCCGATTCTTCCGGCCTTCCCGCCGTTGCTTTTTTTGTTGTCATTCCCAAAGGGAACCTGCTGTTCGCCTTTGCCTTTCTTGTTATCATCCTTGCTTTCTTTGTTGTCATTCCCGAAGGGAATCTGCTTTTCTACCGTGAGCTGACCGGCAGAAAGGCTTTCCGACGCCTCCGTAGACGTCTCAATCAGCCGAACATTCTCCATCCCCGCCGCCCGCAGCCCTTCCGCCACAAACTCCGCAGCCCGCCGCACATCACCCGCACGCTCCGGCGCCGTCGAAACCGACGGAATCCGCAACAACGCCTTAAGTTCTTCAACAAACCGCGGACCATTCTCCCGCGCATACCCAACCGCCGCTTCGCTACCGCTCTTACCCACGCTCAAACTCATGCGGCCATTCTACGCAACACGGCATAAAGGCATTTCCTCGCTGTCATGGGACTGGAATCCGGAATCCGTCACTAACAAGCGGAGTTGCCGTAGGCAGCTAACGCCAGTAAGCGAGAACTAGGTACGTAAAGTCCGTAGACTTATTGTCATCACTACGATGATATGGCAGCAATGGATAAAAGTCACGAGGAGGAGCTTCAAAAGTACTTTGGTGACAGAGTGCGTGAACTCAGGAAGCAAAAGAGCCTGTCGCAAGAAGCCCTTGCGTTCGCCTGCGATCTCGACCGGACGTACATAGGAGGCGTCGAGCGCGGCGAGAGAAACATTAGCTTGGTCAATATCCATAGAATAGCTGCCGCGTTGAGGGTCGATACCAGGGAGCTGTTTTGATGGCTCGGCGCACCCTCCCGAAACTTCCCCAGCTTCTCGACCGCAAGATATACAAAACGGGTCAGACTCGCGGAGCTGATGATGACGAGATTTTCCAGAACCGTGTGTCAAGGACAAGCACAGTTCTGATCCCATATCCGGTCTGGAAACGCCACTTTACGCCGGAGGAATGGGCCGCCAGATTCGAGAAGGGGTATATCGTACTCATCTCCCCGGAGGATTATTTTACCGATCCTGCCGATCTTGCTGCTCATGGTTTGACTCTGGGCGAAAACGCTTTGGTGTTCTACGAGACACGCGCACAGTGGAACGCGCATAGCCCCGCCCAACTCGGTTGGGTGGCTGCCGAAAGCCGACAAACGCCGCTGCGTGGTCACTATGTGGCTCGAATCTCAGCCACCACCGCAGCAGATAATGGTGCGAAGATCATTCGTGGGTTTGAGACCACAGCGAACAAGGGTGCTGGCATCCGGGTCTATGAGTATGCCGGTGAGTTGGAAATAGCGCAGTGCCGCTATCAGCTCGAAGCCTTGTTCTGGATGTGCGCCGATTCGCATCTCGTTGCCGTCGGCAACGGGATGACCGAAACAAACGCTGCGCTTCGCAAGTCCGGGATTTTGGAACTATGCGAATTTGGTAAGCTGCTGGACTACGTTCGCCTGATAAACGCGAGAATACTCAACAAAGACAATCGAACTGTATGCCCTTTGTGCCTCGAAGAGATATCGAGCGCAGGGTTTTTTAATCGCATGGAGCAAGCGGCAGGCCGTGAAGTCCTCGATTTAACAATCACGCAAATCAACCTGTTTCACATCGACGAACTGCGGATGGGCGGATTCAACCATCGGCCCTACAACGTTGGATGGGGACATCATCATTGCAACGTCGTCGTGAAAGACGCGGGTATCCAGCAGACGTTGCAATGGATGAACGCGGTTCTCCGGCGCAATATCGAGGGTGGTTATTTCCCGATAACGAATAAGGGCAGTTGAGGAGCTTTGTGAACCGGCATCACCGTGAGTTTTGCACCCCGATCATCTCTTGCTCCGTTCTCCATTTCCTCTAATTCTAGGTTAGCGGCGATCTTTGGAATCCACTGCGGGTCAGTCTCAATCGATATGCTGCGTCGCCCCAGTTTGAGAGCTGCCAAAGCCGTACTGCCGGAGCCAGCGAAGCAGTCCAGAACAATATCTCCTGGGAATGAAGCTGCTTCGATAGCATGCTCAAGCATGGATGCAGGTTTTTCAGCAGGATGTTTGCCCTTGTATGGTCGGACCGATGGAAAGGTCCAAACATCTGTAAACTCTTTGGTGCCATTCATTGAAAACGGCCTGATTACATCCTCATAGGGCGGCATAGGATCGATTAGACCAGTGGCGAAAAGAGCTGCGCACATTTTTGCGTATTGGTCCCGGCTCGGAATGTTGCGACCAGTTTCCCAGTTAGAAACAGCGCCGCCGTGGTTAACTTTGCCGTAAGCGCCAGTAATCTCGGCAAGCTGATTGGACGACATACCTGTTCTCTTGCGGGTTGTCCGCAGGAAGTGTGCGAACGGGGAGCGATGAAGGTTTCCCTCGCAAGCTGGTTCGGCAAAGATGATCCGTTCCGTATGGGGGTACCACTGACGAAGGGCTTCCTTTTTCATCTTCTGCTTCCAACCATCGAAACCCGGATCATTCGGCTTCGTCCAGACTATTTGCGACAAGATATTAAAGTCCGTCGCAAACATAACTTCTAATCGCGCGGCCATCTCAGAGGCGCAGAAACAGAATAGCGAACCATTTGGCCTTAAAATGCGTTTCCACTCCACGGCATACTCGGCCATCCAGTCGAGATAATGTTGATCCTCTTCAAAGGCTGTGTCGCCATATATGTTGCTCTTTTTCGTTGTGTGATACGGCGGGTCAGTCAGAATCAGCGATACGCTACGGTCGGGAAGTCGGCGCACAAGTTCAAGCGAGTCACCCTCGGCAAGCACGGCATTACAGGAAATCGCCTGTACCGTCGCGCCTAAAGCCGTGGTGATTTCGCGGAAGTCCTGTTCCCTTGCAGACCTATTCAAAGGCGCGTTTGCTAGGCTTTCGGAGGTCTGTTGAGCTACTGGCAAGAGCTTTCCTTTGCTAATCTGGTCGGCGATACCTAAAGTCATCATAAAGATTAAGGCCAGTGGGTGCAAGTGTGATTCAGAGCCGCAAAGTCTGTCCTTGCCGCATCTGAAGGTTTGTTGAAATGCCTCCTATCCCGGAAGTATCACTGGCTCCGCTTCGGCTGCCCACCCGCATTCCACTGCGGCACAAAGCTACTATCCGCCAGCCAGCGCACCGGCTCTACCAGGCTTTGGATCGCCGCCGTCATAAACGGCAGATCCAGGTGGGCCAGGTCATCATTCGGCTGATGATACGTCGGCGGCGTTCCCCAACCCGCGGCCGTATGCGCCACCACGCCGCGCAGCGCCAGCGCATAGTTGTCCGACCGTTCGAAAAAATGCTGCTCCGGATAGGGGTCCGGCCCCAGCAGCGCCCCATGCGCCTTCAACTCCGGGCCTAGGTTCGATCTGTCCCAGCCCGTCAGCAGCAGCACGCCCTTCGGCATCTTGGGGTCCTGGTTGCCGATCATCTCGAACTCCAGGTTCGCCACCAGGCTCTTCAGCGGCACCGGCGGATGCTCGCCGAAGTATGTCGATCCCAGCTCCCCGGCCTCCTCCGAGCCATAGCAGACAAACAGCACGCTCCGCCGCAGCCGCGGCCCGCTCGCCAACGCATGCGCCAGTTCCAGCACCGCCGTCGTTCCCGCCGCGTCGTCGTTCGCGCCGTTGTAGAGGGCGTCCCCATTCACCGGGCGCTTGACCCCGAGGTGATCCAGGTGCGCGGTAAGCAGAATCGTCCCGGCTTTTGGGTCCAGCCCGGCGAGATACCCGATGGCATTGTAGGTAAAGCGGGGCGCAGTTGCCGGCAAGGCGTGTACAGCGAATACGACCGGCGCTCCGGGGGCCGCACCAGCCAGCGCTGCAAGTTCGTCCGGGCCGAGCGCCGCGATCGTGAAACCCTTTGCCGGTTCTCCCGCCAGGTGCATGCGCGCGTGGCCCTGCTCACGCGCGGCGATCGCCGCCGTGGAGGCATCGGCTGGTAACAGTACCGCGGCCGCGCCGCCGTACACCGCCGGGTTGACCAGGCTGATGGCTCTCTTTCCCGCCGGGACATCCCGCACCAGCACTACGGAGCCCTGCGCGAACCTTCGATTCCCCACCTCCGCTCCCGAAAGGACGACCAGCGGCCCACGAACCACTTCGCCCGAGCTCTCGATCAGCGTCATTCCGCGGCCTTCAGTCAGGGTGACGCCGCCCGCGCTCACGGCAGCGTGCCCGTCCAACTCCGGTTGCACGACCTCCGCCGTCTGCACATACCCCTTCATCCCCGGCGCCGGTTTCAGCCCATAGCCCATAAACTCCGAAGCCACATACGTCGCCGTAACCTCTTCGTCGTGGGTTGCGCTGCCGCGGCCCCGCATGGCATCGCTGGCCAGAAACTCCTCATGCGCCCGCACCCACTCCGGCTTTACCGTCCAGGTGTCCACGCCGGGCGCCTGCGCAAACGCCGCCCCGGCACAGAACATCATGCCTGGAACGACTATCTTCAGAACTATTTTTTTCGCCGTCCTGCTCGTCCAATTCCCCAATGCCGCCAGCAACTCCTCATCCTGCCCAGCTATCCTAACTGCGATCCATGGAAAGCACACCGTTACGACGGCGCGAAGCAGGTTGTTACTAGGGGGTGATAGCCCCGCAGCCATGTGGCGCCGCAACCCATCTTAGCCCGGCTGCTGACCTTTCCGTTCAGCCCCTGCCGCGAAAGGCACAGGCCCGCCACCTTCACGGTCCTCGCCCGAAACCCACTCCCAAACCGGTACGCCCTTGAGGCCGTTTCCAAGTGGCGTTAGGGTTTGTTGAATTTGTCATCCCGTAGCGCAGCGAGGGGATCCGCTTTTCTTAGCATTGCAGCAAAACATTGGAAAACAGATCCCTTCGCTGCGCTACGGGATGACAACCGTAACTTTTCTACCTTTGAGGAAACCACTCTGACGGTCCCGGGTAGCGCGCGATATCCGGCCCGCCTTACCCATCCCGTTACCGGCGGTAGGCTCCGCTCCCACCTTTGTAATCAAAGTCCTTTCTCGATTCGGGAAAAGAGCCGCCGAATTCGTCTAAACTATAGCGAGGACTCAGGTCCTAAGTCAGGTTTAGACGACGGCCGTGGAACTCGCCCTTTTTCCTATCGCAGCGATTCTCCTGTTGCTCTCCGGCGTCAGCGTCCCCGCGCACGCTGCCGGGCAGCAGGGGACGGCCGCTGCCCTGATCCAGGAAATCCAAGGAATCTTTGCCGACGGGGGCGCCCTCTCCGTACGTACGGCCCAGGCCGGCTGCGGGCAAAGCGGCTCTCCCGCGCGGCTGCGGCACGGGCGGCTCCCATGCAGCAGCTTCGTTTCACGCCAAACCGCGCTCAAACTGAATATGCGAGACCTGCCGGGCTTCCACGCTGTGCGGATAGCCCATGCCTTGGAACGCAAGCAGTACCGCACCCGCTTCGGCTTTGCGGACGGCGCCTATCTCGCCCTCGGTCCGCCCTCCCGCGACTCGGAATTCCAGCTTCACTCGACCGTTCGCGGCTAGTTCGCCGCCGCTCCCGTAAACTGTTCCGTGGGCCTCCCGGCCCCGCTCACGCGAAGGATCTCCCCGTGTTAAATAACGTACTCGCCAAGGTCTTCGGCACCTCCAATGAACGCGCCGTCAAGCGCCTTCTTCCCACGCTCGCTTTGATCAGCTCCCACGAAGACGCCCTCCAGGCCCTTTCCGATGAGCAGCTCCAAGCAAAAACCATCGAATTCAGGGCCCGCATCGCCAAGGCCCTCGACGGCCTCACCGACGCCGAACAGATCATCGCCACTGAAAAGGCCGCGCTCGACGATCTGCTCCCCGAAGCCTTCGCCGTCGTGCGCGAGGCCGGCAAGCGGGTCGTCGGCATGCGCCACTTCGACGTCCAGATGATCGGCGGCATGGCCCTCCACCAAGGCAAGATCGCCGAGATGAAGACCGGCGAAGGCAAGACCCTCGTCGCCACGCTGCCCTGCTACCTGAACGCGCTCGCCAGTCACGGCGTCCACGTCGTCACGGTGAACGATTACCTTGCCAAGCGCGACGCCGAATGGATGGGCAAGATCTACGGCTTTCTCGGCCTCACCGTTGGCGTGATCGTCCACGATCTCTCCGACGAGCAGCGCCGCGCGGCCTACGGGGCCGACATCACCTACGGGACAAATAATGAGTTCGGCTTCGACTATCTGCGCGACAACATGAAGTTCGATCTCGTCGAGACCGTGCAGCGCGGCCACTTCTACTGCATCGTCGACGAGGTCGACTCCATCCTCATCGATGAGGCCCGCACCCCGCTCATCATCTCCGGCCCCACCGATAAAACGACGGATAAGTACGCCATCGCCAACACAATCATCCCGCAGCTCGAACTCGGCGAACTTATCGAGTCGCTCGAAAGCAAGGTCTGGTCCGGCGATTACGTCATCGACGAAAAGGCCCGCGCCATCACCGTCACCGACGAGGGCTTCGAGAAGGTCGAGAAACTCCTCGGCATCGGCAACATCGCCGACCCTGAAAACTGGGACATGAAGCACCACATTGAGGTCGCCATCAAGGCCCATGCGCTCTACAAGCGCGACGTCGAATACGTGGTCAAAAACGATGAGATCGTCATCGTCGACGAGTTCACCGGCCGCCTCATGCCCGGCCGCCGCTGGTCCGATGGCCTGCATCAGGCCATCGAGGCCAAGGAGGGCGTCACCGTTCGCAAGGAAGACCAGACGCTCGCCACCATCACCTTCCAGAACTACTTCCGCCTCTACAAAAAACTCTCCGGCATGACCGGCACCGCCGAAACCGAGGCCGCCGAGTTCGACAACATTTATAAGCTCGACATCGTCGTAGTGCCCACCAACCGGCAGATGCGGCGCCTTGAAAACCAGGATGTTGTCTACCGCACCGCGAAGGAAAAATACTTCGCCGTCGCCGAAGAAATCGAGCGCCTGCATGCCGCCCGCCAGCCGGTGCTGGTCGGCACCACCTCGATCGAAAAATCCGAGCTGCTCTCCGAAATCCTCAAGCGCAAGGGTGTACGCCACGTCGTCCTGAACGCCAAATTTCATGAAAAAGAAGCCGAAATCGTCGCCCAGGCTGGCCGCCTCGGCATGGTCACCATCGCCACCAACATGGCCGGCCGCGGAACCGACATCCTGCTGGGCGGCAATGCCGACTTCATGGCGCGCCAAGACCTCGTCCGCCGCAACTCGGCCCGCGCCGTCTCCCCCGCCGAGGGCCAGATCCAGCCCGTCGCCGCTCCCGGCATGGTCCGCTTCTACTACCAGTCGCAGGAGTTCGAGACCACCCAGGAGAACTGGGATGCCGCCACCGCGCACCACAACCAGGCCACCAAGGCTGAGCACGACGCGGTCGTCGAAACCGGCGGCCTGCACATCATCGGCACCGAACGCCATGAGTCCCGTCGCGTCGATAACCAGCTTAGAGGCCGCGCCGGTCGGCAAGGAGATCCCGGCGCCAGCCGCTTTTATCTCTCCCTCGAAGACGACCTCATGCGCATCTTCGCCCGCGAATGGGTCTCCGGCCTGCTGCAGTCCCTCGGCATGGAAGAGGGAGTGCCTATCGAAAGCCGCATGATCACCAAGCGGATCGAAGCCGCCCAAAAGGCCGTCGAGAGCCAGAATTTCGAGTCGCGCAAGCACGTCCTCGAGTACGACGACGTCATGAATAAACAGCGCGAGGCCGTCTACGGCCTCCGCCGCGGTCTCATCGAAGGCGTCGACCAAAGGGAGATGATCACCGAGGACTACGTCTCCAACCTCCTCGGGGGCATCCTCGACGAGCACGCCCCCGAAAAGGTTCACCCCGACCAGTGGAACCTCGAAACCATCTTCAACACCGTCTATGAGGTCTTCGGCGCTCGTCTGGAAGACGAAATCAAAGCCGCCGACCTCAACCGCGGCGAACTAGGCGACGCCATCTTCGCCAAACTTCGCGAGCGCTACGAGGTCAAGGAGCAGATCCTCGGCGCACCCAACATGCGTTACCACGAGCGCGTCGTCATGCTCTCCGTCCTTGACGGCCTGTGGAAAGAACACCTCCTCGGCATGGACCATCTGAAGGAGGGCATCGGGCTGCGCGGCTATGGCCAGCAGGATCCGCTCGTCGCCTACAAGAAGGAATCCTATGACATGTTTGAAGCGATGATGACGAAGTTCCAGGAGGACACCGTCCGTCATCTCTTCCGCATGCAGATCCTCGCTCCCGACGGCACGCCGATCGAGACTCGCGAGCAGCTCGAAACCCTGCAGGCCCAGGCCGCCGCCGCGCAGGCAGCCGCCCAGGCGGCAGCAGAAGCAGCGGCCCAGGCTGCTTCCCAAGCCGCTTCCAGGTCAAACGCCCAGGTCATGGGCAACTGGACCGGCAGCCGCGCCTTCATCCCCCAGGGCAACCGCCAGCCCCAGCCGCAGCCTTCACCGAACGGCGTCCGTCCTCCCTTACCCGCGCCGCGGGGAAACGGCATGCCGCTGCTCACCGCCGAAGAGCCCGGTCATGAGAGCTATCCCAGCGAGCCGCCCAACTCCCGGCCCGTGCGGGAGGCCGTCACCGTCCCCATGCAGGCGCCTACCACCACCATCGACCGCCTGGAGCGTGAGTTCGAGCAGCGCAAAGCCCGCGAGCTCGCCGCCGCCCACACCAACGGCAGCTTCGAAGCCACGGAACCCAAGCACACCAGCCCCAAACTCGGCCGCAACAACGAGTGCTTCTGCGGCTCAGGCAAAAAGTACAAGAAGTGCCACGGCATCAACGCCTGAAAACGCCTCACCCCTGATGCGAGCGCACCCCTGAACCCCTTGCGCTCGCATTTCCTTCCGGAAGTCCGAAACTGCGGAACATCCCTCACCGAAACAACTTCTCTACCGTGTACCCGCGGCGCGCACGAAGCTTACGGTCAGATCCACAAGGTGTGTCTGCGGATCAGCGGCTGCTTGAAAGCTGCCTGCATAGTGAGCCAGAGTTTGCATGGCAGTGTTGTTTATCAGAAACGCGCTTACATAATCGGCGTCATAGAGCTCACCCGGCTTCAGGTTCCAGGCCAGATCGAACTGTGCCCGCGCATCCGGCGGCAGGCCCTGCACCACAAGATTGTGCAGCCGGTACTGTTCGCCCGAAACTGCCGTGAAGTGATAGCCCACCGTATGCGAGGCACTGTCCACGACCGCCCCGGTATTCACATAGGCATCCATATATCCTTGCCGATGCTGGGCCCGATCGATGGCGGCCGTTGTCGCCAGCAGCTGCGCCCGCGATGCCAAGTCACCCACGTGCAGCTTGGCCGCTCCCATAAAGGCGTCCTTCGATAGCAGCGGACTTCCCTCGAACTCGAGGGCGCTTACCCGGTACGGCGCTCCATGCTCTACGCTTGCGGCGTAATCAACGCTCACCCGGTCCACCGTCGTCTGTGCCACCTTCACCTGCGCTCCAACCAGTTTGGCATCCAGAAAACCCGCGTTGAAGAACGGCTGCAGCAGCAGGTCCGGCGTCGCATCAGGCGCATACCCCATCAGAAACGGTGCATTATGGAGCTTGCCCTCGATGCGGCCTTCTTCCGCCGTCAGTGGAGCAGCGTCCGCAAGTGAAGCCGTATTCACCACCACGGCTGGGTGAACTACGCGGAACGCGATCGCGCGAAGCGGTCTCTCCGTGGTCGCCTGCAGCACCTCGTGGCTTACCTCGGCCCCCGCGACACCCTGCGCCAGCAGCGCAGCCGCAAGGCCCTTCTCAATGCCATCCAGTTGGTTCGAGTTCTCTGGCAATGTTCCTTGAAATAGCGGAAACGCCTGGTGTACCACCGTCCGCAGTTCCTCCGGCGTAAACCAAACGAGGTTCTCAAAGCTCACGGACAGCATCTCGCTCGCGGCCAGCGGCTTCAGCACGAACACGATCGTCGGAGTGCCCGCAGGCCCAGAGCTGTCCACCTTAACGTCTTCGAAAAAGCCCGTGTCCATGAGGTGCTGCGCCGCTCCCTGAATCTCACCAAGCGTCACCTTGCCACCGGCATGGAACCCAGCCACGGCCTCCAGATCTGCCTGCGGCAAGGAACCGGCGTTTCGGAACGCCACCTTCCCAACCGCAATCTTTTGCGCGCTGGCGACGGCGATCGTCGCCGCCATGAGCAGCACAGAACAAAGCATCGAGACGGTTCGCATCACAAGCATCCTGCCATCCCTCATCGGCAGAATCAAGAAATTCTTTAGGTGTTCGTCGATCTCTCGATCCGTTTTGGGAATAGGCTCAGCCGGCGCACAACCGTTCTCCTTGCCGCGACCCGTAGAAGCGCAGAGACCTGATCACGCCGTCGCCTGGGCGCAGGAGCCGAGCCCCACAGCTGAAGCGCAACATAAGCTGCCGTCTCCCCGGCCTAGTTCCCGTCCGGGTTGTTTACCCAGGCGAGCCACGCCTCTGCGCTGGCCTGGTCCGGCAGCCATGCCTCGAACGGTTCGCCCGCCCCCTCCGGCGACGGCAGAATGCTCGCCGAACCGAAGAAGAAGTCCTGGTATCCAAAAGGGTCGAAGCTGCCGTCGGATGCGACCTGAAACGCGACTACAGGCGCAGCCGGTACGTTCAAAGGCTTCAGCGCTAGCAGCCCATTCGCTTGAGCGGTGGTGTACTCCGTGAACACCGCCGTCATCCACGGGATCAAGACCGGTGCGATGGAGTCGACGCAGCAGTGATTCAGCGCGTGTTGCGACGCGAAACCCCACGGAGCGCCCTGCGCCCATCCGCGATCGAAGAGAAAAAAGGGCTTCTGGTCCCCCGCTGCAACATCGGTCGCGCTCACCAGAATCAGCGAGGGAATCTTCGCTGCCGCGGGTGTGACCACCACCGTATCCAGATCGTCCACACCCGACGCCGGCGCGTACGGAATCGTCCCCAAAACCCGGCTCGGGTACTCGAGAGCCGTCGTCACGGCGAGATAGCCCGCCGCCGAAAACCCGGTCAGAAACACATTCGCCCCCGCCAGTTCCGGGTGGTTCAGGCTGGCGGCAAACTGGTTCAGCGCCTGGAACAGAGCCCGGCCCGGCCCCTTGGCCGCATCCGGTTGCAGATCGTCAAAGGACGCGGCGTTGCACTGGTAGGCGTACATCATCGCCATGTGCATCCCCTGTGCCGCCGCGATCACGGTGGGGTCCTCCAACAGCTTAAGGCTGTCCGCCCGCTCAAAAATGACCAGAACGCTTGTCTGCGGAATCTGCACAGGCGGCTGCCCCGGCGTCACCACCGGCCCCTCCGCCAAGCGGAGCGCGTAGGTGCACGGGCCGGTCAGGTCTTCAGAGGCAAGATTGGCGACCGTTGTCTCCGGCAGAAACGGGACCCCGATGCTGCCGCACCCTGCGGTCAGCAGCGTCGCGAACATAAGAATGCTCGCCCAAAGGCATAGCCGGGTCACTTGCAAGGGGTGTCTACCAATCGGGGTGTCTTCCGAGAAGAATATACCTCACGGAATCCGGTCTGCTCAGTGTTCGTCAGGAACTATTCGTCGCGGTATTCGCCGCACGGTATTCTGGCAATCATGCTTTCGCCCGAGATCACACCCCAGGACTTCGCCGCCCTTCGTCAGCAGCCCAACCCGCCCGTCCTCCTCGACGTCCGCGAAAAGTGGGAGTACGACACCGCTCACCTGCCCGACTCTCTCCTCATGCCCATGGGCGACGTCCCCAGCCGCGCCCACGCCGAGCTCGACCCTGACGCCCCCCTCGTCGTCCTCTGCCACCACGGCGCCCGCTCACTCAACGTCGCCATGTGGCTCCGCCAGCAGGGCTTCGAGCAGGCCCAGTCTCTGGCTGGCGGCATAGACGCCTGGTCCCAGACAGTGGATCCGAACGTTCCGCGCTACTGAAAAAATTCTCGGACGGCAGCAAGTGGCATTTGTCACCGCCAAAGCACCCGATAAGGCAGTTCATGAGGGCAAGGATATACTTGACTCGACACGATCTATCTTGGGCACGAAATCTCTCCGTAAAACGGAGCGCAGGCCGCTTCTCAGGAATTTGGTAGCCCTACCTTAAGAGGATCGCGGGCATGAGGATGCGAACCAAGTTTTGTCTGGGGTGCGCAGTGGTCCTTTTCTGCCTGTTCGTGGTCGGCATATCTGATCGCGGTCAACATTACTTGATCGGCAAGCCGGCTGCGGACCACTGGCAACGAGATGATCAGTACATGGGAGCGGGACTGGCACCTTACGTCTACTGCTTAGCGCCTGGGTTGCTTCTCGCAACTCTCGGACTAGCGCCCCATGTCGCTGGCCGGAAACGCCGGACAGTCGGATCACTTAACCAAAGCCCATCTGCGCATCTGTCGTCTCTCACAACCGGAGTTGTCGTGGGTAGCGCAGCGGCTAATGGTTTTCCCAAGGGTGAAATCCCTTAGCATCCGAGATCGCCAGTTGGATGGGTCGTGGGGGGCCGCTCTTAGGCACTGTGACGAGTGCCCAAAGAGTCGTTCCGGTCGGCACGGTGTAAGGAGCCTGGACGTTCTGAGGAAGGTAGACATCGACATTCTCCAGCAGTCTAGCCTCTTTACACGGGTGCCTGAGGTCCCACTCAACCTGCTGCACGTCCGCCGCGCGAAGAGTACCAGCATCCACGGCAACGAGGTCTCCGCCCCGCGTGATCGTTCTGACATTCGCCTTCAACACCTTGTGCGAATGGCCTACATTCCCGTAGTCCACTTCTGTCTCGACTTTAGTGGTCGGAAGTCCGCAGCCGTCGACGTCTAGCTGCAGCCGCCCATACCGTCCTTCGCCGCTGATAGTCCTCATGTGATCCGCGTCGAGGCCGAAAGGCTCGGCACGCACCCACACTGTGGGGCGCGTGTGGCGCTCCCACTCATATTTCGCCGCCACGGTCAGCACGAGGGCTGCCTGGATCGCCAGGAGAAGAATGCCGCACATGCGCCTTGTCATGCCATGCCCCCGCTCAATCGAGTCATCAGTTGGCGGCGCAGCCGTTCCAGCAGCCATCCACCTGCCAGAAACAGCACCCCTAGCCCGATCAATCCCACCGATCTCCCCAACTTATCCAGCAGGCTTGAGACATAGAACCACATCACAGTCGCTGCAAATCCGCCTATACCGAAGTTCACCACAGCCTGACTGCGGACCTTCAGAGCCCAATAGACCAATCCGACACAGGCCAGCCCGACGGTCACGTACATTAGCAGCCCCGGCCCAACATGCTCCCAGGGTGTAGGGCCATACTCCGTCTTCCAGACCACGTCTTTTGGCAACCAAGGCAGTACGTAAGAAATCACCACCACCATCGCCACGGGCCACATGCTCAAGCGTCGCCATAACCACACACCCGCCACCGCCGCAAGGATCACTAGCGAGCAAGCAATCCTTAGACTCAACGGCACTGGCACGCGCTCCATTCCGTTGAAAGTCCAGCTCTCCGACAGCATTCCAACCGAACAGAACAGACCCACTGCGCCTACGACATACAGGGTCCAGAACACACCCAGCTTCTTCGACCACAGAAAGCAGGTCAGCATGACGACAGCGAGCACTGCATCCATTCGTGCCATGTAAATCGACAGGTGAGCGTATCCTTCAGCTCGATAACTCCATTCACAGACGATCCATGCCGCCGCCAGCAGCAGTGTCAGCACCTGCTGCACCTGGTCGCGGAGCAGCCACCAGCCTGCACCTGCGCATCCCGCCCACACGAGTACTGCCGTTGGCCAGTGCTCCTGCATGTTGAAGATCGTCCCCACCGTAAGAATTGCAGCGCCCGCTCCAGCGGTACCCACACCATGGAGAGTCGTAGCCATACCCGGAAACTTTATGGCAGATCCAGCGGCCACGGCATGTACCGCGACCAGAAATCCAATAACTAACGACAGCCGTTGCCATGGATTCACGTCGTCCCAGTGAGAGGCAACGAACAGCATCATCCCACCCACGAGCAGAATGATGCCCAACGCGAGCAAAACAGCTACCTGCCAGCGGTCTCGTGTAGGCGCTTCCCTTTGCGACTCGAAGACATGCACCCGCTCAGCCGTGCTGGCATCCACGACCCCTGCCTTCACCCATCGATCCAGATCTTCTTGCCAGCCTGGCATATTGGTTTTCAAAGTAGAGCACAGCCAACAGCTCACAATCTAAAAAGACACCCGGCTTGTTACTCCTGAAACGGACATTTAAGGAAGGTACACTCCTGTTCAGAAACACGAATCTCCTACTTCGCCCGCGGATGGGTCTCGTCATACACCCGCTGTACCTGCCCCACCGTCAGCTGCGTATACCGCTGCGTTGTCGACAGTCGCTCATGCCCGAGCATCTCCTGAATCGCGCGCAGATCCGCACCCTCTTCCAGCATGTGCGTACCAAACGCGTGCCGCAGCGTGTGCGGATGCACATCCGCCGCCAGCCCCTGACTGCGCGCCACCTGTTTTACAAGCCGTCCCACGCTCCGCGTCGTCAGCCGGCACGTGCCGCGCATCCGCGCGTTGCACAGCAGCGGCCCGGCGATCTCCAGCTTCGCCTTTCCCGCGGCGCGCAACCGTTCCGCACGATCCGGCAGGTAGCTTCGGATCGCCCGCGCCGCGGCATCGCCCAGCGGCACAAGACGCTCCTTCTTGCCTTTCCCGAACACCCGGATCGCATCATCGCCCCAAAGGATGCTGCTCAGATCCAGCCCCACCAGCTCCGCATTGCGGATGCCACAGCCATACAGCAGCTCAAAGATCACGCGATCGCGCTCCGGCCACACTGCAGCAGCTTCGCTCCCGTCTTCACGCGCAGCGCCTTTCGCCGTCCGCGCAGGACCGAGAGCATCCAGCACCCGGTTCAGTTCCTCCAGCGACGGCACCCGCGGCAGATGCTTGGCCAGCTTGGGCGTAGACACCAGCATCGCCGGATTGGCCTGAACCAATCCCTCCTTCGCCATCCACTTGAACCAGCTCCGCACCGCAGCCAACGCCCGTGCCACGCTCGGCTTATTCAAGCCCCGGTCATACAACAGACCCATGTACGCGCGAATGTGTGTGTGCTCCACACTCCTGATATCGGCATCTTCGCCCAATACTTTAGCAAAAAACGCAATAAAATCCGCCACCTCGCGCCGGTACGCCCGCAGCGTATGCTCGCTCGCCCCACGCTCGTCACGCATCGCCGTCAAAAATCGCTCGGCAAGCGTTTCCCCGGAACTCACGCCGCGTCCTCCTCACGCTTCGCCCGCGGATGATGCGCCCGATGCACCTGCTTCAGCCGATCGATTGCCAGATGCGTATACACCTGTGTCGTCGAGATATCCGCATGACCCAGCAGCGTCTGCACCGTCCGCAGATCCGCGCCGCCCTCCACCATGTGCGTCGCGCAGCTATGCCGCAGCTTGTGCGGGCTCGCCTGCGGATCCAGAGCCTTCACCACCTTCCAGACGCTCAGCGCCGTCATCGGCCGTCCCCGTACCGACAAAAACAGCGTCCGCTGCACCCCGCCCTTGCTGCGCCCCAGCAACTCCGGCCGGCCCCGGCTGATATACAGCTCCAAAGCCTCGATCGCGGCGCGCCCAATCGGCACCACACGCTCTTTATCGCCCTTGCCCCGCACCTGCACGCTGCCCACATCCAGCCGCAGATCCTCCTGCCGCAGCGTCACAACCTCGCCCACGCGCAGACCGCCCGCATACAGCAACTCCACCAGCGCCTGGTCCCGCAGCGCCTCGCCCTTCGCATCGCCCCTCCGGGCCGCCGCGCCCACCGTCTCCAGCATTCGCCCGACATCTGTCCGCGCCATGCTCTTCGGCAGCACCTTCCAGCTCTTCGCCGACTCAATATTCAGCGTCGGGTCCACGGGAACGCGCTTGTCCTTCAGCAGCCAGCGATAAAACCCCCGCAAACAGCTCAGCTTCCGGGCCACCGTCCGCGACTCGATCCCATGCTCCCGCAGATGCCGCAGAAACCCCCGCACGCACACCGCATCCGCACCCGCGAGCGTCGTCCCACAACCCTCGCAAAACTCCGCAAAGATCTCCAGATCGCTCCGGTACGCCTCCACACTCAGCGGCCGCAGCCCGCGCTCCACCCGCAGGTGCGTCTCGTACTCCCGCAACAACGCGCCGTTCCCCGCCAAAACCACCGCTGACCCCCTTCCCGCATCTTCGGCCAACCGCCGCCCAGCCGCCAGTCCCCGTACCCGCCTCGTCATCGCCCGCGGCCCCTCTGCCTTCGCCTTTTTGGTTGTCATCCCCGCAGGGGACCTGCTTCTGCCGGGTGCCCCATCCTCGGCGCAGTCTCACCGCGCCTAGGGTGGGATCGCCCGGTCCAAAGCCCTTCACCCTCACCCGCGATAAACTCACTACAGCCATGTTTGAGAACCTAAGCGACAAGCTGCAGCGCGCCTTCAAAGACCTCCGCGGCCAGGGCACCCTTACCGGCGAGAACATCAACGACGCCCTCCGCCAGATCCGCACCGCGCTCCTCGAAGCCGACGTCAACCTCGACATCGCCCGCGAGGTCGTCGACCACATTCGCGCCAAGGCCTTGGGTTCCGAGGTCGCCACCGCCCTCTCCCCCGCCGAACAGATCGTCAAAATCGTCCGCGACGAGCTCATGGACGTCCTCGGCCACGACACCGCCAAGTTCAAGTTCGCCCCCCAGCCGCCCACCGTCATCCTCATGGCCGGGCTGCAGGGCTCCGGCAAGACGACCACCTCCGGCAAGCTCGCGATGTGGCTGAAGAAAGGCGGCCACCGCCCCCTGCTCGTCTCCGTCGACGTCTACCGCCCCGCCGCCCGCGAACAGCTCGCCGTTGTCGCCAAATCCATAGGGGCCCAGCTCTACGCCGGCAAGCTCACCTCACCCCTCAACTCCTCAAACCTCACCCCTGAACAAAACCCCTCTCAAAACTCCCGGAACTCCCACCTCGAAACGGAACAAAACTCTCATCCTCAGGGAGCCTACGGCACCGCAACCGTCCTCCGCCTCGCCAAGGAAGCCCGCCGCGAGGCCGCCAACTTCGGCAACGACATCCTCATCGTCGACACCGCCGGCCGCCTCGGCATCGATGACGCCCTCATGGATGAGATGGCCCAGCTCAAAGCCGAGCTCAACCCCACCGAAATCCTCTTCGTCGCCGACGCCATGACCGGCCAGGACGCCGTCAACTCCGCCGAGCAGTTCCACAAGCGGCTGTCCCTCACCGGCGTCATCCTCACCAAAATGGACGGCGACGCCCGCGGTGGCGCCGCGCTCTCCATCCGCAAGATCACCGGCGCGCCCGTCAAGTTCCTCGGCACCGGCGAAAAGCCCGACGCCTTCGAGGCCTTCCACCCCGACCGCATCGTCGGCCGCATCTTGGGTATGGGAGACATTGCGACGCTTCTGGAGCGCGCCGAAGAAAAGCTCGACAAATCCAAAGCCGAAGCCTTCGCCAAAAAGGCCTTCAGCGGCGAAGGCTTCACCCTCGAAGACTTCCGCGAGCAGCTTCGTCAGATCAAGAAACTCGGCTCCATGCAGTCCATCCTCAAGATGCTCCCCAGCATCGGTCCCTTCCAGGGCCTCCAGCAGGCCGCCGAGCACATCGACGACAAGCAATTTAACCGCGTCGAAGCCATGATCAACTCCATGACCGACAAGGAGCGCCGCAACAGCTCCATCATCAACGGCAGCCGCCGCAAGCGCATCGCCAACGGCAGCGGCACCAGCGTTCAGGAGGTCAACGCCCTCCTAAAACAACACGCCCAGATGTCCAAGATGATGAAGCAGATGGGGTCAGGCGGCGGAATGGGCAAAATGCAACAACGGCTCATGAGCCAAATGGGCGGTGGGCAGAAGTTTGGCCGCTGAATGCCTAACCTCCTTGTTTGTCATCCCGTAGCGTAGCGAAGGGATCTGCTTTCGTTCATACTTGGTCTAAGCCAGCGCTCAGCCTAGCGAGCCACGACATATACTGGAGCCGTCATGCTCTCTGAAACTCAGATCACAGGTGTTTGGGAAAATCAGATCGCCGCCGAGGTCAGGGCGCTCTACTTCGCGGAACTGGCAGGCAGCTACACCTTGCAGAAGCAATGGATCACGGGACTAGCCTTTTTTCTGTCCTCGGGTGCGGCCGTAACTCTCTTCACGTCCCTACCCAAGTGGGTTCCGATCTGCTGTGCGCTGTTAACCGCCCTGCTCACCGCCTACTCCATCGCCAGAAATCTCGATTCCGCCATCCGCACGATGGCCAAGCTCCACTACTCCTGGAGTCAGATCGCCTCTGAGTACGAAGCTCTTTGGAACACGACCTACGCGGAGGACGCTGAGCAGGTATATGACCGCTTGGTAGCACGGGAGCGCGACCTCTCAGAGCTGGCCTCCACCGACGCCCCCAACAACCAGAAACGGCTCGGCTACTGGATGGATCAGGTGCTCAAGCAGCACCACGTCGCCACCGCATGACGCCCAACGCCTCCCGGGAGAGCTGGCCACCCCTGCCCCGCCCCGTTCCTCCACCACCCAAACCGCCCCCATCACCACCCAGACCGCCCCCATCACCACCCAGACCCAAAAAGTAACGAGGCCCGCCACAAGCGCATCGCCAACGGCAGCGGCAACTCCGTCCAGGAGGTCGACCCCCTGCTAAAACAACACGCCCAGATGTCCAAGATGATGAAGCAGATGGTTCCGGCGGGGGCATGGGCAAATGCAACAACGCCTGATGAGCTAGATCGGCGGCATGCAGAAGTTTGGACGATGAGGCTTCCCGAATGCAGGTACAAAGTCTCGCGCTAACTCTGAAGATTGATCAATCTCTCAGAGCAATTCACCAAAGTTTGTATAGGAAGCGTGCACCGATTCAGCTGCATCACTATACACACCCAGAGACCCTTGAAAAAATCATTGACACCCGTGTCCTTTGGGCGACCTGCGCAGCAGATCAGGATGACCAGACTGAAATATCTCATGCCGCAGAACTCTTAAGCCGCGCGGCTGAACGGGCGATTAGTTCTCGAATACCACGCTTCACTGCTGAGGTGCTGCGACGCATCCCGTTCTTCATCGAAGACCGCAAGCAATATGCATTTATTGCTTGCTTCTGCGAAATTCCTGATTCTTCGCGACACTGGGATCAGTTTGGCAAGTATCGAGTAAGCTTTGCTGGTCCTGGCTCGAAAACACCGCAGCTGTGTTGCATGATGCCGAATTCTGATAGTTGGTTTCAACAAGTCATTTACAACGAAAGGTTACAGATCTGGGCGATACAAAAGTCGGTAGAAGCAGTCACGGATGCCGTAGCCTCTTGCGTATATGGGGACGTGGACGGTCCAATTAGAAATTGGTTCATCGATTCTTGCGCTAGAACCGCAGGGCAGATCATTTTAAGTATGGCTATAGGCTTCAAGCGTCATAGCTATAAGTGGGAGAAGGAGTGGCGTTTTGTCTGCTTCCCAAGATTGGGCTCAAGTAGTTCATCACCGATGAGTGATGATCGGGATTTTCTAGCTTATGTACGTAAACAGCCCCGAAAGCATGTTCCCCTTACGATTTCACAAGAAACACGTGTGTTTGAGCCCTTGCTGCGACCGCCTGTGCCATTTTGGCGATGGCAATCTGCACCAAATCACGCCATAGACTCTGAGTTGCTCACAATACGCAACGCACTCATACGCAATCATCGAGTTGATTTACTAGAACCCACCCCTGCAGAGAGTGTCTGGCGAAAGCTGCGAAGACTAACGTGGTGAAGGTCTCAGCTGCAAT
Source organism: Granulicella sp. (assembly GCA_965276885.1). Classification (GTDB taxonomy): domain Bacteria; phylum Acidobacteriota; class Terriglobia; order Terriglobales; family Acidobacteriaceae; genus Granulicella. The sequence goes on from OZ255702.1 coordinate 3,254,586, forward strand.
TAGATCGGGTGGGTCCCTACACTCGATCCGAAACTATACCGGGTGCCCCATCTTCGCGACGGCTTTATCGTCGCTAAGGTGGGTACTCGCGCGAAAGCGCGACCGCTCCCGCCCATCTCCCTCAACACCACAACCCTCCGAGCCACCCAACCCACCTTAGCCGCGATGAAACTGCGGCGAAGATGGGGCACCCAACCCCAGTCTCCCAACCTCCACGCGACACCACCTTCGTGGAACACCCATCCGTGAAGAACCTGTCTACACTCCACCCATGCCACAAGGACTCAAGCGGTATCAGGACCTCGACCACGACCACCTGATCACCATCAGCTGTTACGGGCGCAGACCCTACCTCCGGACAACCGAATCCCGCGAGCTCTTCGAGCGCTCCCTCGAAAAAACCCGCCGCAAATACCGCTTCGAGATACTCGCCTACGTCGTCATGCCCGAGCACGTCCACCTGCTCGTCTCCGAACCATCCGTTGAGCCGCTCTCGAAAGCCATGCAGGCCCTCAAGGTCTCCGTGAGCAAGCAATCCACCCCGAGACCGTTCTGGCACGTCCGCTACCACGACTTCAACGTCTTCACCCAGCCGAAGCGCATCGAGAAGATCCGTTACCTCCACCGCAACCCGGTAGCCCGCGGTCTAACCATCGACCCCGAAGACTGGCCCCACTCCAGCTTCCTCACCTACCTGCACCGCGAACAAAGAACGGTCCAGATAGCCCTATGACGGCTGCCCCAAATCCGGGTGCCCCATTTTCTGGGTGCCCCATCTTCGCGACGGCTTCATCGTCGCTAAGGTGGGCCTTCGCGCGAACGCGCGAACCGTTCTTCCCTCCCAGAAGCCTCCGGGGCGCCCATCTCCTCGCCTCAGAGCTCGTCTACGTCAAGCAGTGATGCCCGGGTTCTCCCGAAAAACACTTGACAGCCACCGTACACTCATCGGGCAGGCGCTTGGGCCCCTCGCCAGCCGCCGAACGGTGATTGCCGGGGGAAGGCACGCCCTGCCTGCAGGTCCAAGGTCAAGAGTTAAAGTCTCTGTTTCGAAGACTTTGGGACTTAAGTACGGGGGGGAGGGGTATCCCACCTTTCGTGCAGACGAACAATCAGTTGCGTGGAAACGATCCGCAGGCGTAGTCTGCCTGCACACCGCCCAATCGGCCTCGTGGCGAAGACGGCACGGAGAACGCCTCACATGTGGAAGAACGACAAGTTCACCCCGCCCCAGCCTGACCGCTCCAACGGCTTCCAGGAAGATGTTCACGTGACCGATCATGACGACACCGCCTCGTCGCTGCGAACCAGCTCCGCCACGCTGGATGAGCTTCGCGGTCAGCCCGGCTTCGGCGTCGTCATGGCGGCTTCGGAGTTGCAGTCGGCGGGCCAAACTCCCGGGCAGCCTTCCAGCATCGGTCAACGCATGTCCGTCGAGCTCGACACCCTCAGCCGCCGTGACCGCCAGGTCCGCGAAATGAAGGAGCTGGCCACGCACCGCGTCGTCGACCTGACCACCGATCAGCTTCGCCGCATCCTTGAATTCATGGTCTAAGCGAATTTATGGTCTAAGCCGCAACAGGGTTGCCGGCATCGTCGGTCGTCCAGCTCTCCGTCTGGAAGGCAATGAACACCGCCGTCCACGCGGACTGACCGGACAGGCTGACGAACAACGCTCCGTCCTGCCAAACACCATTGTCATTGCCGTGGTTGTTCTTTGGGTTGCCCTGATTCATGTGAATGTCGTGAATTCCATCCACCACGCCGGCGTCCGCATACGCGCTTCCGAACGCATAAACGATCGAGCCCGGGTTCGCTACGGCCTGGTTCAGCAGCGTCACGACCGCGTTCTGCAATGCGTGCGGCGCCATCTGCGCAGAATGGAGGCTGCTTGAGGTTGTATCCAGCGATAACGCCTCATTCAGGAACTGCTCCGAACTCGTTGCGATCGGCAGTGGCGTCATCTCCGCACGCGTGATCATGGGCTTTCCCGCAACCGTCGAGCGCACGAAATCCAGAGCCAAACCGCCAGGGCCGCTCTTCAGCGCCGTGATGCCGTTTGCAAGCGCGCCCAAATCCGCCGGATCCGGAGGCGTAAACCCCTGCTGGATTGCGTACAACACCTCGCTTCCATCCACGCTCTCGATATTGACGGCCACCGTGAAGGGCTTTCCCGCTGAATCCAGCGCATCCATGGTGATCTGGTAGTGAGCACTGGCCCCGGAGACGACTTTACCCGCAGTGGGGTGGCCCCTGAGTACGCTGTAGTTCGCAATTGGCATAAAATAATCCTCGCTGCAGACCCGGTATTCGCCGGCTCTTGACCGGCACGGCATCATCTTATGTTGGGATGCTTACAAAACGAGAAACACGCTTGATGCGGTATGAGGATCGGCACGGCAACTCAGGCGTGGTTGCCTTCCGCTCAGGCCTCGATTTTATCGATGTCGAGTTCCGCGATGGCAAACAGTACCGCTACACGCATCAGATGCCGGGGCGAACCGAGGTCGAAGCGATGAAGCAGTTGGCCGCATCTGGCCAGAACCTTGCCACCTTCATCAATAAGGTTGTGCGCGACCGCTTCGCCGCTCGTTTGCGCTGACGCTTTCGGATCGCATAAGAAGTCTCATGAGCGGAAAGCAAAATCTGCATCCGAACTGTGAAAGGGGTTACACGTGAGACTCGAAGGCAAAGTAGCGATCGTCACAGGAGCAGGAACCGGCATTGGTCAGGGAATTGCGTTGGCGTTCGCGAAGGAGGGCGCGGCTGTCGTCGTCGACTATGTCGGCATCGCATCCATCGCGCAGGACTCGCTCGACAAGCTCAAGGCTCTCGGTGCAAGAGGCATGGGTATCGATGCCGATATTTCCAACCCCAAGGACGTGGACAGCCTCATCCAGCAGACGGTGCAGGCCTTCGGCAAGCTGGACATCTTCGTCAACAACGCCGGTATCGAGAAGAAGTTTGCCTTCGTCGACTACCCGCTTGAGGAATGGCAGAAGATCATGGCCGTCAACGTCACCGGCCCCTTCCTCTGCTCCCAGGCGGCAGCAAAGCAGATGATTCAGCAAGGCCATGGGGGCCGCATCATCAACATTTCTTCCATCCACGAAGATCTGCCGATGCCCACCAATGCGCCGTACTGTGCGAGCAAAGGCGCACTGCGGATGCTCATGCGCACGGTCGCCGTCGAACTCGCACCGCATCAGATTACGGTCAACAACATCGGCCCGGGCGCCATCTTCACGCCCATCGATGCCGATGTGGAAGCCGACAAGAAGCTCAACGACGCTATTCTCGCCGAAATTCCCATGGGCCGCTGGGGCAAGCCTGAAGAGGTCGGCCAGTTAGCGGTGTATCTCGCGTCGGACGAGGCCTCCTACGTCTCCGGCAGCACGCATTTCATCGACGGCGCGATGCTGCGCAACGCCGGCAGCTTGTAATTGCACTCGCTTCCCCAAATCAAACTAAGTCAAACCAGCACGATCGCATCCATTTGAATAAGTACGAAGTCCTTTGCGACACGGTCCCTGAACTCCGGCGTTGTCAGATCTAACTCGGTCACGTCCACTTTCATGGGAATCGTGCATTCATCGAAGTCCTCTCTAAGCCCGATGCTCTCAGCCGGGCTCAACCTGCCTTCGATCGCGAGATCGAGGTCGGAAAAAGGCTTGAGGCGCCTGCCCGTCGCGCGCGATCCAAAGGCCCACACGGCGCGCCCAGGGACATGCTTCCGCAGAATCTCACGTATGGTTGCAAGATCCCGAGGCTCCAGAAAAAGCTCACGCATCGGCATGCTGCCTTTCATCCAACCGCCGGAGCAGAAACTCCGCTTCTTCCAGAAATCCCGGCAGGCATGCTGCGATCTCTCGAGCCTTTCCCTCGTCATAGGCATGGCTGGTGCGGTTTCGCATATCGCGGTACTCCCGCCATTGCTCCCACGTGCCGCGCAGGAGTCCGTCTTGATTCGCTGTGCGAATCAGCTCACCCAGCGTAGGCGCCCCAGTTCCCTTCAGCTTCACCGAGGTCGCCTCCAAAAAACGCAGCAGCGTGCCCCGGCTAAGCTCGTAGGTAAATTCAAAGCGCTTGATGACCGAATCCAAATAGATCAGGTTATCCGGCTCCCGCAGATAGCTCTCCAGCCCTTCACGCAAGCGCGCGGTGGCTCGTTGCAGCGGCCTGAGATCGACCTCTTCCATTTCGCTATTCTAGCGGTGCATCGGACGCTTCGACCATCGTCACAAAATGCCGTCCCACAAGCGCAGTTCACGCTCCTGCGGGCGTTCTTCCACCCGGCTCACGGCATCCAGCATCATCGTGGGCCGCGTCTGCGGGTTGTACTGCGGCCATGTTGGCAAACCCTTCGCCGCCGGAGCCTCACCACGGATAAATGCCGCCCAGGCAGCATTCATCTGCATCGCCAAGGCTGCCTCCACGGCGGCGCTGCCGAACTCCGCATTCGGCTTGTCCCACACGAGAGACAGATCCTCCGAGTGAAAGGCCTCGCCCCTGTAACGGCCGCCGCTGCGCGCAAACGTCAGCTCATACATCCAGGCCACGCCCCCCGCCCGCACCACGGCATCGGCTACGCGCACCGTGGGCACCCAGTATTCCTCGGCCGTCAGCGCCCGAATGCGTCGCTGCGGTTCCGACATCTCCGGATAGACCTGCGCATAACCCGCATACGCCTTCTGAAACGAGGCGAGGCTCACATTGCCGAGGTCCGCCGCGGTCGCATCGCGCTTCGGGCTTGGCCCTGCGAACAGCGCGCTCTCCTCCCGATTTGAGCCGATCAGCAGCCGTTTTCCACGCGCCCCGCCCGCTGCAAGCGTCTCGATGGGCAGCTTTGGGATCAACGTACCGTCGATCTCGCAGCGGAGGGGAAAATGCTGCGGCCACGACCTCAGAAACGAGGTCTGCACAGCGATTAAATCCCGCGCCGACGCTGTTTTCAAACCGGCCACCAATCGCCCCGGAGCGCTCGCCACCCAGTCTCGGCCAAACCCCTCCGCTACCTGTTGCGATGTTGTCTTCGACCACAGGCGCTCCGCTCCGCCGCTCTCCGAAATCATGCTGCTGAAGAGCCCTGTGGCAGCAGGCACGCCCGCCAGGATGTCCGTCAGCTTGGCGCCCGCGGACTCACCCCCCACCGTCACCCGCCCCGGATCACCGCCAAAAGCCGCGATATTCGTCTTCACCCACGCCAGCGCCATCATCAGATCGCGCAATGCATTGTTCGCAGACCCAGCATAGGAGGGTCCGAGCAGCGGCTCGACATCCAGAAAGCCCAGTACACCCAGCCTGTAGGCCACCGTGACCACGACGCTGCCCTGTTGGGCGAACTGCGAGCCTTCAAAGATCGCTGCGAAGCTCTCGCCACCGGTAAACCCGCCGCCGTGGATCCACACAAACACCGGCAGCGCGCTCCCTCCTGGACTGAGCTCCGGAGCCCACACGTTCAGGTAGAGGCAATCCTCGCTCTGGGGCACATCGCGATCGCCTTCCTGCACGCCGGCCGCAGCAAACCGCGTCGCGTCACGCTCCCCTGTCCAGGGCTTTTGGGGTTGCGGCGGCTGAAATCGCAGGGGTCCAAGCGGCGGCTCGGCAAACGGCACACCGCGAAACACGCGGATGCCCCCGGCCACCTCCCCGCGCAGGGAGCCAAGCGGCGTTCGCACCACGGCGTTGTTCACCGTCGGCGTAGTCTGGCTCATCATCAGGCCAAAGCCCCGCCGCGATCCCTGGGCGATCCCTGCCGCCATTCCCGTCAGGCTAGCCATACGCAAAAAGCATCTGCGGTCCCAGTTTTGGAACATCCTTGTTTCCTCTGCAGGCTAGCCTTTCACATACCAGGGCACGTTGATGACGACGATGCGCCCATTGCCGCGCATCAGCAGCAGAGCCTTCAACACGGTAGACCGGTGATTGTGCAACAGGTACTGATACCAGTGCGTCGTCACGAGCTCCGGCACGATCACCGCCACCTTACGCCCGGGCGCCTTGGCTTCTGTCTCCAGAACATACTTCATGATCGGCGAGGTGATCATGCGATAGGGTGACGGAATCGAAACCACCGTGGGTGCCGGGACATTAGCCTCTTTGCTGGCCGTTCGTAACTCCTTTTCCCAGCCCTCGCAGCTCTGCTCCCCCTGCTCCTCCGGCAGTTCGATATGCAACACCCGCACATCCGGCGTGAGCGAACACGCAAACTGCAGCGCCGCCTGGGATGAGCGATCCCATCGCGATACCGGCAGGAGCGCCAATGGAGCTTCCTCCTTTACCAGCTGCAGATGCTCGATATCCGCCTGCTTGGCCACATGCCGATAGTGCCGGTGCACCGCCCGCATCAGCACGATCAGCAGCGGGATCATGAGTACCGTAATCCAGGCGCCTTCCACGAACTTCGCAATCAAGACAATAACCACCGTACATCCGGTCGCCGCCGCCCCCACCCCGTTGATGCACATGTACAGGCTCGAACGGCGGCCGCCTTCCCGCCGCCAGTGCATCACCATGCCGGCCTGCGAGAGCGTAAAGGCCAGAAAGGCTCCAATCGCAAACAGCGGAATCAGCCGGTCGGTCACGCCGCCGAAGATGACGAGAATGACCGAGGAAAGCAGCGCCAGCACGATGATGCCTTCGGTGTAGACCAGCCGGCGGCCCCGGATGGCGAAGAACCGCGGCAGGTATTCGTCCTCCGCGATGGCCCGGCAGAGGCGCGGAAATCCGGCAAACGCCGTGTTTGCGGAGAGCGAGAGCAGCACCAGGATCGACGCGATCGTGACGTAGTAGAACCATCCCTTGCCCGCCACCGCCGCCGTGATCATCGAAAGCAGACTTTGATATTGTGGTGAGCCCGGAGCCGTGGCCATGATGCCGTACACGCGCGTCAGGTGCGCAATGCCCGCCAGAAACAACGCGAGCAAGACAACGATCACGGCCAGAGCCCGTCGAGCCGTCTGGGCACTGGGATCCTTGAACGCCATCACGCCATTGCTCACCGCTTCCACGCCCGTCAGCGCCGTGCAGCCGCTCGCGAAGGCGCGGATCAGCAGCCACGCTCCCACGGCGGCAACCGCCTGCGCGGGCGGGTGCGGCGGCGGCACCACCGGCGCCGGGTGACCGCCGCTCATCCACTCTTTCGCGATGCCCCAGCCGAGAACTCCCAGCAGGCAGCCGCAAAATACATAGGTCGGGAACATGAAGATGTTGCCGCTTTCGCGCACTCCCCGCAGGTTGATCAGCGTGAGAATCAGCAGAATCAACAGGCAGATGCCCAGGGTATGCGGCCCCAGCTTCGGCGCCGCGGAGACCAGCGCGCCCACGCCCGTCGAGATGCCCACACCCACATCCAGCAGGTAATCGAGCATCAACGCGGCGGCTGCCAGCAGACCCATACCGCGCCCCAGGTTCTCACTCGCCACGGTGTAGGATCCGCCGCCCTTGGGGTAGGCTTCGATCGTCTGCCGGTAGGAGAAGAACACGATCGCCAGCAGCACGATGATGGTCAGGCTGAGCGGCATCACATACGCTATTCCCGCCGCGGCCGCCGGAATCAGAATGGTCAAAGCGGCTTCGGGACCGTACACGGCGGACCCGAGTGCATCCAGCCCGAACGCCGGCACCCCGGCGGCAACTCCCACGCGCTGCTCGGAGTCCTCCTCGGTAGCGAGCGGCTCCCCTAGAATTTTGTCCAGAAATGACATGCGTTCTCAGATGCTCCCAAAGCCCGATGGCCTCTGCAACACCTTGCTCACCGACAAACCCGGGACAGCCGACCTGGCCATAGCTCTTCGTCTCACCACTACCTGAAGCGGGGGACGCTTCTGCCCAATCGAAAATCACGGCGCACGCATTCGCGTCACAGCAGCCCCCGTCTTAGACTGAAATCTCATGCCGCCGAGCCCCACCCACACCCTGCAGCAGCAGCTCGATACCATCACCGCGAACACCCGCGCCCTGGTTCAACCGGAGCGCCTCGCCCGCACCGATGCGGTCATCGCCGAGCTCCGCGCCACCGGCATCGAAGCCTGTACTCTCCCTATCGGCTCCACGGCGCCAAACTTTAGCCTCACCGGCGCGAATGGCAAAACCGTCCGCTCCGAAGACCTGCTTGCCCTCGGTCCCGTCATCCTGAAATTCTTTCGCGGCCGCTGGTGCCCGTATGATATGACCGAGCTCGAAACCTGGCAGTCGCTGCTGCCGCAGCTCCGCTCGCCTAGCCGCGGCCGCCCGGCGCTCCTGGTCGCCATCAGCCCGCAGCTGCCGCGCCAGAATGCCTTCACCGCAGAACGCCATAAGCTCAGCTTTCCCCTGCTCTCCGACCCAACCGCCACCGTCGCCGAGAGGTTCGGCCTCGCCTATACCGTTCCCGAACCCACCCGCATTTGGTACCGCTCCATGCTCGTCAACGTTCCGTTCCTCAACGGCGATGAGAGCTGGCGCCTGCCGCTTCCCGCCACTGTGATCCTCAACGAAGCCGGGATGGTTACCTTTGCCGAGGCCGGTGCCGATCACCGCATCCGGCCCGACCCGCTCGCCGTGCTCGACACCCTATACGCGCAGCAATCCGCCGGCGGCCTCTAACGCATTCGCACGCCCTCACGAGGCTCCGGTCGCCGCAGTAACCGTAATCGTCACCGCGGTTGAGGTACTGGTCGCGTAGCTCGTGTCGCCGCCATACATCGCCGTGACGGAATCGGCGCCGACAGGGAGCACCGTGGTGGTCAATGTGGCTACTCCCGCGTTCACCGGCCCGGTCCCCAGTGTCGTGGATCCATTAAGAAACGTCATCGTGCCCGTGGCTGACGTATTCGAGACCGTGGCGGTCAGCATCACCGGCATGCCACTCGGCACACTGGCCGCCGAATCTCCGAGAGTGGTCGTTGTCGAGGCCGGCGCGGCGGCGGAACCCGTCACCGTCACCGTAATCGCCGCCGACGTACTGCCGGTATAGGTGGCATCGCCGCCATACACCGCCGTCAGCGAGTCCGCCCCCACCGCCAGCGACGGCGTGGTGTAGGTCGCCACGCCCGAAGTGATCGTTCCCGTCCCCAACTGCGACGATCCGCTGTAAAAGGTCACCGTCCCCGTCGCCAACGCTGAAACCACCTTGGCTGTTAGCGTCACCGACGCACCCGAGGCCACGGTCGTTGCAGAGGCCGTCAGCGTGGTCGTCGTGGCCGTGTGAATAAAGAATCCGTTGCATCCCGCCAGCGCCGCGAGGCTGCCGAATGCCGCAAACCTGACCACCGACCTGCGCGAACAAACATTCCCGATCACGTCTATGCCGCCCATGCCATCGCCCTTCTGGCTGTCATTCCCGAAGGGAATCTGCTTCTCGTCAAGTGCAGCCACATCCCTTTCGCGGGACCGAAGCCGTCCGCCCCCCAATACCCGTCGCTGCATCCTGTCCCCCAAAAACCCATCTGGTCTATCTTCGAGATCACTACCAGAGTCTGACGTACTTCAACGCCAACCGGCTGACAAGTTGTCTCAGGGAAGAGCTCCTTCGGTGATTCATTCGCGCTTCTCCCATGCTATCGCTGCAAGCGTTCACCCCGTTGATTTACCCTCCGAAGGGAAGGATTCTGATCAGGGAGAACAGCACAATGCCGCAGACCAACACCGCTTTGACCGACACGAAGGCATGGAAAGACCTCGCAACCCACGCGGAGGAGATGCAGAGCGCCACCATAAAGGAACTCTTCGCCAAGGATCCGGAACGCGGCCCGAAGTTCACCCTCCAGGCTGAAGGCCTGCTGCTCGATTACTCCAAGAATCGGCTTACCGGCGAGACGCTGAAGCTGCTCGCCGCGCTCTCCGAAGCGGTTGACCTCAAAGGCCGCACCGAGGCCATGTTTACTGGCGAAAAGATCAACATCACCGAGAACCGCGCTGTTCTCCACGTCGCCCTGCGCGCGCCAAAGGACGAGACCATTATGGTCGACGGCCAGAACGTCGTTCCCGACGTGCATCAGGTGCTCGACAAGATGAGCGGCTTCGCGGATAAGATTCGTTCCGGCGAGTGGAGGGGTCAAACCGGCAAGCGCATCAGGAACGTGGTCAACATCGGCATCGGCGGCTCCGATCTAGGTCCCGTGATGGCGTATGAGGCGCTGAAGCACTACGCCCAGCGCGACCTCACCTTCCGCTTCGTCTCGAACGTGGACGGCACGGACTTTGTTGAGGCCATCGTTGATCTCCAGGCCGATGAAACCGTCTTCCTTGTCGCTTCGAAAACCTTCACCACGCTGGAGACCATGACCAACGCGCACTCCGCTCGCGAGTGGGCGCTGAAGGGCCTGGGCGGCGACGAGAAGGCCATCGCGAAGCACTTCGTGGCCATCTCCACCAACGCCAAGGAGGTTGCGAAGTTCGGCATCGACACCGCCAATATGTTCGGTTTCTGGGACTGGGTCGGCGGCCGTTACAGCATGGACTCGGCCATCGGCCTGAGCACCATGATCGCCATCGGCCCGGACAACTTCCGTGCCATGCTGGATGGTTTTCACGCCATGGACGTGCACTTCCGCACGGCGCCTATCGCGCAGAACCTGCCCGCGCTGATGGGTCTGTTCACGGTCTGGTACACCGATTTCTTCGGTGCCGAGACTGTCGCCGTTCTGCCCTACGAACAGTATTTGAAGCGCTTTCCCGCCTATCTGCAGCAGCTCACCATGGAGTCCAACGGCAAGCACGTCACGCTGGCCGGCGAGCACGTGAAGGTCGAGACTGGCCCTATCTACTGGGGCGAGCCCGGCACCAACGGCCAGCACAGCTTCTACCAGCTCATTCACCAGGGCACCCGCCTGATCCCCTGCGACTTCATCGGCTTCTTCAAGAGCCTGAACCCGCTCGGCAACCACCACGATCTGCTGATGGCCAACGTCTTCGCCCAGACCGAGGCGCTAGCCTTCGGCAAGACCGCCGAACAGGTCAAGGCGGAAGGCACGCCCGATTGGCTTGTCCCGCATCGCGTCTTCGAAGGCAACCGGCCTTCCAACACCCTCCTCGCCGAAGAGCTCACGCCCGCCCTGCTCGGCAAGCTGGTCGCGCTTTATGAGCACTCCGTATTCACCCAGGGCGTGATCTGGAACATCGATTCCTTCGATCAGTGGGGCGTCGAGCTCGGCAAGGTTCTCGCGCAAAAGATCGCCGCTGAAATCGAGGGGACCGGCGAGCTGAAGCACGATAGCTCGACGAATAACCTGATCGAGCGCTACCGCAAAGCCAAATGAACAGCAGCAAAACCGGGTGCCCCACCTTCGCGACGGCTCCATCGTCGCTAAGGTGGGTGTGCGTAGAAGCACATTGTCATGACTCCCCTCGAAGCTCTTCAGGCAGAACCCACCTTAGCCGCGATGAAACTGCGGCGAAGGTGGGGCACCCGGAGCTGATCAATTCGGTTCACGGTAGGGGCTCTGCTTGCCAGCGCCCTTTTGTTCGTTTATCGTAAATACAGAGCGGCAATCGAACGCTGGCCGAACCTTCATTGCAGCTCGCAGGAGGCCCGCATGTCCACCGCTGCCACCGTTCCCTCCCCACAGCCAGAGGCGATGACTCCGGCGCCGAGCCCAAAGAAGCAGCTGCCCGGGGTAGCCCTCGACCAATACACGGGCGACCCAAACTTCATGGCCTCGCTGGCGCGTGGGCTGGTGGTGATCCAGGCGTTCACGCCGCAGATGCCGCAGATGACCATCTCGCAGCTCAGCCTGCGCACCGGGCTGTCACGGGCCGCGGTACGGCGGTGCCTGTACACGCTGGTGAAGCTCGGCTTCGCGGGTGCGGATGAGGCGCAGCGCTATTCGCTGCGGCCCAAAATGCTGACGTTGGCGAACACCTACACCGCCTCCAGCACGCTGGCAAATGCAGCGCAACCCATTCTGGAGCGCATGTCCGCGGTGCACCACGAAAGCTTCTCGGTGGCCACGCTGGACGGAGATGACATTGTGTACATCGCGCGTTCATCCGTGAGCCGCGTCATGGCAGTGGACCTGCACATCGGCTCGCGTCTCCCGGCCTTTTGCACCAGCATGGGAAGGGTGCTGCTGGCGTATCTTCCCCAGGATCAGCTGGAGGCGTACCTTGCACGGGTCGTGCTCACGCCCTTTACGCCGCGCACGGTGAACTCGGTTGAAAAGCTGCGGCTGGCGCTGCGCAACGTGCGCCGCAATGGATATGCCCTGTGCGACCAGGAGTTCGAGGTCGGCTTGCGCTCGCTGGCGGTGCCTGTGACCGCGCCCAATGGACGTGTCGTCGCAACCGTAAACCTGAGTGGAAATGCGCCGCGGATGCCGATGCTGGACATGCAAACCAAGTTTCTGCAGCCGTTGCGAGCTGCAGCCTCGGAGCTTAGCGTCTTCCTGCGGTGATCCACTTTGTAAACGCATTCCAGCCCAACCGCGTCTAAATTTAGGAAGTTGGGTTAAACCCTTTGTCTCGGAACGGTCTTGTTCGTGGTCCGTGGTTCGTGGTCCATGTTCCCGGGTGAGTTCGGCAAGGTAGAATGCAACACACTGGAATTCATGAGCCTGGCCTTAGAGTTAGAACGAGGAATACTGCACGCTGAGGAAGATGCCGCGAACGAGGCTGGCCGCCGGAGTCTGAGCCCGGCCATTCGCTATAGCCTGCTCGTCGTGCTGTTACCGCTGCTGGCAGTACCTTTTTTCATTGTTCTGGGGAGCTCCGATTACTTTTTACGGCACGGCGCCAGCGTCTGGGTGCAGTCTAATGACGCCATCTTCGCTATGCATGACCGGCAATGCGATGTGTTGGTCTTTGGTGATTCGACCGCAATGACCGGCATCGACCCTGCCGTTGTGGATCGCTATACCGGCATGCGCACCTGCAATATTGCGGTGACCAATGCGGTGCTTGCCGTGACCGGAAATTTGACCCTGGATAGCTACCTGGGGCAGAACGCCAGCCCCAAAGTGCTGATCGTGCAGCTCTCCCCGGACGATTTTCAGAAGGAAAATCGCGTCTGGAGTCACACTATCTATGCCGAGGGATTGCTGGAGCTTTTGCGGCACGGCTCGGCTGAGGAAAGCCGCCATGTGCTCTTCACTCATCCGCATGAGGCGATCGCGTTCGCAGGGTATGCGGCAGGCTACTCTGCGTATTACGCCATCAAGGATATCTGGTTCCGCGCCACGCATCTGCGCTCGGAAGAGGATGAGGTGGAGGTGCGCAACGGGTTCTTCACGCCGCCCGCGCCCGCACGCACCAACTGCGAGCAGAGTGAGGCCATGCCCGCCAACGCCACGGGCGCCTTTGCCCAATCGGTGACGCACGACTACCAGACCGCCTACGGAGAGAAGGGCGCGGTCGTTCTCGTCGACGTCGCCCCCATTCCCGCATGCGACGAAAACCTGGAGGCCTATAGCCGCGAGCTGCAAGGAGTAACGAACAACAGCCTGCAGGGCCTGCCCATTGGTCTTTTCAATGATTCCCGTCACTACACAGCGTTTGGCTCCCGGGTTGTGAGCGCCCTGGTGGCGCGGCAGGTGAATCAGATGGCGCTCCGGGATCCCGCTCTGAATCATCGCGATTCCTCCGTCCAGACGCTGGCCGGATTGCGTACGGTCGCGGCAGGTCGCTGAACTCTGAACAACTCCGGCTCTGTTACTCTCACTCTGATCGCGCGCCGCCGTCTGCATGCTCTTTAATTCCTACCGATTTCTGTTTGGTTTTCTGCCGATCGCGATGCTGGGGTTTCATCTCCTCGGCCGCTATGGCCGCCGGCCCGTTATCGGTTGGTTGGCGCTCTGCTCGCTCGTCTTCTACGCCGTGTGGAAGCCGCCCTTTGTTTTTCTGTTGCTCGCCTCCATTGTGATGAACTACGCGGTAGCAGCCGCGATCGCAGGCAGTCCCGAAGGCAGTTCGCGGCGCAAGGCTTTACTGGGCGCCGGAGTCACATTGAACCTGCTCGCGCTTTTTTACTTCAAATATCTCTACAAGACACTTCTGCTGCTTTTCCACTTCCGCGTGACGCATACGGAACCCTGGCGGATCCTGTTGCCGCTGGGTATCTCGTTCTTCACCTTCACGCAGATCTCCTATCTGGTGGATCTCGCGCAGGGCCAGGCGGAGCGGCAGGACCTGCTCAGCTACGTGCTGTTTGTTACGTTCTTTCCGCACCTGATCGCCGGTCCTATCCTCCACCACAAAGAGATGATGCCGCAGTTCGCGCCCGGCCGCCGCTTCCGGCTGGTGCCGGAGGATGTGTCGCTTGGGCTTACCTGGTTTCTGCTCGGCCTGGGGAAAAAGGTGCTGATCGCCGATCAGCTCTCCTCCGGCGCGGATCTGGCGTTTGCGCATGCGGGCGCGCAGACCGCAACGTCGGCCTGGGCCGGTCTTGTGCTCTACACGATGCAGCTTTATTTCGATTTCTCCGGCTACTCGGATATGGCGATCGGCTTGGCGCGCATCTTTTCGATCCGCTTCCCGTTGAACTTCGATTCACCCTATAAGGCGACCAGCGTTACGGAGTACTGGCAACGCTGGCACATGACGCTGACGCGCTACGTCACGCTCTATTTGTACAACCCGATGCTGCTGGGCGTGCAGCGCCGGCGGCTCGCCTCCGGCAGGAAGATCTCCCGCAAAAGCCTGGCCACGCCCACTGGGTTTGCCGCCATGGTGGCGTACCCGACCATGGCAACGATGCTTTTGACCGGCCTCTGGCATGGCGCGGGCGTACAGTTCCTGATCTTTGGCCTCTTGCACGGGGTTTATCTCACGGTCAATCAGGCCTGGCGGCACTTTCGCCAACGGAAGCGCGTAGGCGAACCCGTTGCGCCGACCGGCTGGCCGCGGATGTTCATGCGCATCGGCGTTTACATTCAGGTTGCCCTTGCGCTGGTCTTCTTTCGCGCCGACTCCCTCCGCAGCGCGTGGGCCATGATGCACGATCTCTTCGGCATACATGGCCTGGGACAATTCGGCTGCCTGCTTGATGCGAGCCTCGCCTTTGCGTTATTTCCAGTTGTCTGGTTTCTGCCCAACACCCAGCAGATTCTGCATGAGGAGCCCGGCAACGCCAGCGCACCTACACCGCTGCTGTCGCGCCTGCACTGGAAGCCCAATCTGGGCTGGGGTCTTGCCCTGGCCGTGTTGTTTTTTGCCGTACTGGCGAACCTCGGCAAACCCGCGTCGTTCCTGTATTTCCAATTTTGATGGAGAGAATACATCTATTCACTAAGCGAATTTGCTTGTCGATATACGGGAAGGGCACGGCTTCAGAGCCTGCCTTCCCAAACACCCAAATTCTTGAGTCCATCTGAGTGCAATCCGTAGTAGCCCCAAGGTGTTAGCCGCTTACGAAACTCTTACACACGCGCTCATCCGTGCTCTGTATCGTTGAACTTGAAGGAGCACGACGCACGATGAGCTCAGCCACACTGAACCCCGAAGGATCCTCGCTCACCACCGCCCCCGATGGTGAGGTCTCGCGCGCGGCGCAGGGGACCACGGAAAAGATCAAGCAGGACCTGCGGATGGGCCGCGAGTTTCAGGAAGGCCGCATCAATTGGATCACCAGTATCTTCATGGGCGTTTTCCATGTGCTAGCCATTGCTGCGCTGTTCTTCTTCTCATGGAAGAACCTGGCCGCTGCGATGATCATGTATTTTTTCGCGATCAACGTCGGCATCGGCATGGCCTACCATCGGCTGTTGACGCATCGCGGCTATCGCGTTCCCAAGTGGCTTGAATATTTTCTGACCATGTGCGGAACGATGGCGCTGGAGGGCGGACCGATCTTCTGGGTGGCCACGCACCGTGTTCATCATCAGAACTCCGACCATGAAGGCGACCCGCACACCCCGCATGATGGCACCTGGTGGGCCCACGCCGGCTGGATTCTCTCCGGACGAGCGCTGCACTCCGAAACTGCATTGCTGGGCCGCTACGCCCCCGACCTTACCCGCGACCGCGTGCATGTGTGGCTGTCGCGCTTTCACTGGCTGCCGATGACGATCGCCGGCCTCCTGCAGGTAGCGATCGGCGCTGCTGTCGCTCCCGCGGGTCATCGTGTTCTGGGCGCCGTGACGATGGTTCTCTGGGGAACCTTTCTGCGCACTACGCTGGGGCTGCACGCTACCTGGCTCGTCAACTCGGCCACCCACCTCTGGGGCAAGCGCCGCTTCGAAACCAAGGACGATTCACGCAACAACTGGCTCGTTGCGCTGCTGACGGGCGGTGAGGGATGGCACAACAACCATCACGCGCACCCGGTCAGCGCACGTCACGGCCTCGCCTGGTATGAGTTCGACATCAACTACTACGGTATCTGGTTGATGGAGAAGGCCGGCCTTGCGAAGAAGGTGCAGATCGCGAAGTTCGATCCGCTCAATCCGAAGCCGGCGGGCGTCTCCTAAGGACTGCACCAACCCTCTAAAGTTGTCATCCTGAGCAACGCGAAGGACCTGCTTTTCGCTTAGAGTGCTTCGGCACCGAGAGGAAAGCAGGTCCTTCACTGCGTTCAGGATGACAAGATTTGGGAAAACGAGTTGAGGTCGGGGACCGTTATACTCTCCCACTAGCCATGAACCTCACTCGTCGCCGCGGCAGCAAAGCGTTTTTCCTCACGCTGGGCGTGTGCCTGATCTGCGTCGCGGTGGCACTGAACATCACGTGGGTGCACATCAACGGCCGCCGGATTGCGATCGATGTGCTCGGTTTTCTGCTCTTCTCCATCCTCATTGCAGGCGTCGTGCTCAACACGGTGTTTCTGCTGCGGGAGATTCGTCGCAACGAGCGCCAGGACTCCTTCCTGAATGCGGTCACGCACGAGTTGAAGACACCGGTTGCGAGTCTTCGGCTATATCTGGACACGCTCGAACGCCGCAGTGTCGAAGAAGACCAGCGGCGCAAGTTTTACGGCATCATGCGAGCCGACACCGACCGCCTGCTGGGCACCATTGAACAGGTCTTGAAGGCCGGTGAGCTAGGCCAAAGGCCGCGTACCGGCGAACGAGCCCGCATAGAATTGCGGCCCCTGCTGGCTGAATGCGTGGCTACCGTAATCCGCCGTTACGGACTTCCGGACCATGCCATCCTGCTTGAAAAAGTCGCCGGAGATGTGCGTCTCTTCGTCTCCGGACACGCAGAGGACCTTCGCACCGCTGTTCTGAATTTGCTGGATAACGCCGTGAAATATTCGCCCCACGGTGTGCATATCCGTTGCCGGCTTTCGATCGAGCGGTACACCTTTGCCGTAATCGCCATCTCCGATACCGGACTCGGGCTGCCCTCGAATGAACTGAAGCGGATCTTCAAACGCTTTTATCGCGCAGACTCCGCGGACCGGGTAAAGATCAAGGGCACAGGGCTCGGGCTATTTCTGGTGCGCACCATCGCGAAGCAGCACGGCGGCGATGTGCGCGCGGAGAGCGCCGGGCTCGGAAAAGGAACGACCATGCTGCTGAAGCTGCCACTCTCCCTGAATTCATCTCAAGATTGATATGACCGACTTGCCTCTCATCGCCGTGATCGAAGATGAAGAGCACCTCGCGCAGGGGCTGCTGTTCAACCTGCAGGCCGAGGGCTACAGCACCCATCACGAGGCCGACGGCGATGCCGCGCTCCAATGGCTGCTGGCAGCGTACCCGCCACCCGCCGCCGTCGTGCTGGATGTCATGCTGCCCGGTCGCGATGGCTTCAGCATCGTGCGCGCTCTTCGGGAGGCAAAGCGCTTTGTGCCTGTGCTGCTGCTCACCGCGCGCGGAAGGGCCGAGGACGTCGTCGAAGGCTTCACCTCCGGCGCGGATGACTACCTGCCAAAACCCTTCGATCTGAACGTGCTGCTGGCGCGGTTGCAGGCCCTGCTGCGACGCGCTCACTGGCAGAGTGGAGCTTCCGAGTCCACGGCGGCCTCCGCGGAGACCGCGGAAACCCAAAAAATGCACGCCGAAACCGGCGGCGCATACACCATCGGCGAACGCATCATCGACTTCGACGAACTGGAAATTCGCGGGGGCGAACAGCCGGTGCGGCTCACGGTCATGGAAGCCGATCTGCTGCGCTATCTGGTGGAACGTCCCGGCCGTGTGGTGTCACGGAAAGAGCTGCTTGAAGAGGTGTGGCGCGTTCAGGGCGATACCGACACGCGGCCCATCGACAACTTCATCGTGCGTTTGCGGCGCTATCTTGAGCCGCAGCCGGCCGAGCCCATCTATCTGCTCACCGTGCGCGGCGTGGGCTATCGCTTTGTCGCGCCGCAGCCAACCGCCGACGCCCAATAGGGCGTCTCCCCAGGCGTAGCCACAGCATCAGAACAGGCACATTCACCGGCCTCGTGACTCTCCCTATTCCGACTTCCTACTTCCTACTGCGATAGACTCGGACCTGACTGTCTGAGTCAGTTTTTACGTGCGCATCTTCACTCGGTACATCCTTCGCGAGATCATCGGCTACGCCCTGCTGGGCGGCCTGCTGTTCACCTTTGTGCTGCTCATGCGCTATCTGCTCCCGCTGCTGGAGCTCTTTGTGCGCGGCATCGCTTCCCCATTTGATCTGCTGCGCCTGCTCGGCTATCTGCTGCCGACCTTCTTCACCCTGACGCTGCCGATGGCCGTGCTCATCGGCATCCTGCTGGGGCTGAGCCGTCTTGCCGCCGACAGCGAGATCACCGCGATGCGCGCCAGCGGTGTGGGCGTCGTCGACTTCCTGCGCATCGTCAGCCTGCTTGTCCTCTGCTGCTGGCTGGGCGGGCTGTACAACTCGCTCTACGTCGCTCCACACGCCACGGCGGCCTTGCTGCAATACGAGGAGCAAAGCAAGACATCGCAGGCCACGCTCGAGGTACAGCCGCGGGTCTTTTACGAGGACCTGAAGAATTACGTGCTGTATGTGCAGGACGTCCTGCCGGGCAGCAACGGCACGGCATTGTGGAAGAACGTCTTTCTCGCCGATCTGTCCCAGCCCGCCTCGCCTCACATCATCACCGCGAAAGAAGCCGTGGTTCTCGGCGGAGGGGGTCAGACACTGCATCTTGAGCTGGCGGACGGGGCCCGGCACGATATTCCCGCTTCCAGTCCCGATCAGTACGAGATCTCAACCTTCGCCTCGACGGATCTGCCCGTGCAGAGCGGCCAAACCGAGGACACGCAGCACATCACACGCCGCGATACGCCGCTGCAGGCCCTTGGCACGCGCGCCTTATGGAGGCAAGCCTATGGCTCCGGCGACACGCAAACCTATCGCATCGAGCTGCAGCGTCGCCTCGCCTACCCGACAGCCTGCATCGTGCTGATGCTCGTGGGCGTGCCCCTGGGGCTTAGCTCCAAGCGAGGCGGCAAGGGAGCGGCCTTTGTGCTCACGATTCTGCTCGTTTTCCTGTACTACATCACCTCGTTCATGGGCACAGCCCTTGCGCGCGATGGCAAGGTGAGTGCCGGACTCGGCGTCTGGGGCGCAAACATCCTCTTTTCGCTTGCGGGCGTGCTGCTGATTCAGCAGATCTCGACCGGCGGAGCCGTGCTCAACTTTCTGGGCTCACTGGGCATGTCTCTGCGCAAGACCGCCGCCTCCAAAGAGAAGCAAACTGCTGCCCAGAGCCGTGGGCTCGTCAGCTCCGCCGGACCCATGCAGAGGCTGCGCCAGGCGCTGAACAGCCGCTTTCCTCTGATCCTGGACGAATATGTGATGGGCAGCTTCCTGCGCAACTTTGCCATCGTGATCGCAGCCATCACCGGACTCTTTCTTATCTTCACGTTCTTCGAACTGATCGGCGACATCGTTCGCTATCGCACGCCCCTGGTGACGGTTGGCGACTATCTGCTGAACCTGATTCCTTTCGTTATCTACACCATGGCGCCCCTATGCTCCCTCGTCGCTGTGCTGATCACCTTCGGCACCCTGGGCCGCACCAGTGAACTGACCGCCATGAAGGCCACCGGCATCAGCCTTTATCGTGTTGTGGCGCCCATTCTCGTCATCGCGGCGATGCTCTCGGTCGCCTTGTTCGCCTTCGATGAGGTGTACCTGCCGACCGCGAACCGCCGCCAGGAGGCGCTGCTCTCGACGATCAAGGGCAAACCCGCGCAGACCTTTTTGCGCCCGGACCGCAAGTGGATGTCTGGCCAGGCAAGCCGTCAAGGCGAACCCACGCGCATCTTTTATTACCAGTTTTTCGATCCCGACAAGAATGTCTTCGCCAATCTCACCGTCTTCGAGTTTCAGCCCGGCACCTTTGCGTTGACGCGCCGCATCTTCGCCTCCAGCGCGCACTGGGATGAGCACGACGAGCGCTGGATCCTGGATGACGGTTGGCAGCGGAGCTTCTCCGGCGAGGCCATCGCCAACTTTAATACCTTCGACTCCGCTTCGTTTCCTGAGATCCACGAGCAACCGTCGTACTTCAAGAAGCAGGAGCGGCCATCGCAGGAGATGAGCTATGACGAGCTCTCGCGCTACATCCGCGACCTGCAGCAGAGCGGCTTCGACACCACGCGGCTGCGCGTGCAGCTGAACCGCAAGCTCGCCTATCCCTTGATTACCCTGGTCATGGCGATCGTCGCGGTGCCGTTCGCGCTCTCCGCGGGCAAGCGCGGCAGTATTGCAGGACTGGGCGCAGCCGTAGGGGTCGCGATTGCATACTGGATCATCGCCGGCATCTTCGAAAATCTTGGCGATGTCAACACATTGCCTGCGGTTCTCGCGGCGTGGTCACCGGATCTGCTGTTCGCAATGGCTGGCTCCTACCTGCTGCTGCGCACGCCCACCTAAGAACAGATTGCCTTTAGATATACGGGAAGGGCACGGCTTTCAGCCGTGCCAAAAACAGCCGTTGCGAAAAGGGCTTCTAGCCCCTGAGGTGGGCTTGGACAAGCCCACCTCAGGGGCTGAAGCCGGTTTCGCAACGGACTCTGACGGCATGGCTGAAGCCATCCGCTTCCCTTAAGAAGCATCCTCTTGCTGCATGCCTGAGCGCAATTTGCTTACACTTGTTGACTTGCCCGGCGGCGCAGCATCGTTCCCAAGCCCAGCAATCCAGAGCCCAGCAGGACCATCGACGACGGCTCTGGCGTAACCGAAGTGGTGAGGGGCAAAGAAATGCTCAGGTCGGCAGGAGCGCCGGTGTTTTCGCCGTACACCAGCTGGAACGCATACGTTCCCGAAGGCCCGGTATAGGTATCGGTGGTGAGCTTAAAGCTGGTTGGGCCCGGTTGACTGATCACCGTCATGCCGTCGATGACGAGGGTAAGCCCGTCATCGTGACCTACCGTAAATGTTTCTCCATTCGTTACCGTGACAGATCCCGTGAAGTTAAACAGTGTGTTGTCCAGCGTGTTGCCCAGCTGATTGGAGCCGGTAAGGACAGTGGTGGTGCCGCCGCCCGAGTTGATGAAACCGCCGATCGTGTAATTGGAGGTGGAAAAATTGATGGGAGAGGTTGTGGTGAAGGTGACATTCGGCGTGCCGCCAGGGACATTGGCCGGAGTTGCGTCCATGGAGGCGGCGGCCACGTTCTCATAAATGGAGCCGGTGATGGTGTTGGCATGCGCCGTACCGGCGACGAGCAGGCCCATGACGGCGCCTGCGGACAAGATGCTGTGTTTATTCAAGACAGATTTCAAAGTCTGACTCCTGATTTCAATTTTTGATTCCGGGGCCCAGACCACGCGCGTTCTAATGAATCAATTCAACGCGTGCGCGAAGGCTATCATGCGCCAAAGAAAGTCAATAACACTCTTTGGTCATGATCTTCAGTCATATCCCGCAGGTGACTCAAATCGCCGCCAAGGCATCGGCAACCCACCCTGCGGCGGCGGATCCGCCACCCCGTCGTCTACACTTGAAGACGACATGCTTCGCTCCTCGACGATCCCCGTTCTAGCCAGCTTCGCCGCCATCGTGTCTTTCGCCTCCGCCCAGACCGCGGCCCCACACCATTCAGCCGGAACAGCGGCGTCTCACAACGCGGCGACCCACAGACCGGTCCCAAGGACCGAATGCGTCATCCTGCCTTCGCTTTCGCCGAAGATCCCAGCGTTGCCCCCGGGTTCGCCGTGCGCCAAGGCACTCTTCACCGTCTCCGAGCGGCTGGACTACATCTCCCCGCTGGTCGGTCCGGAGGTTCGCCAGGGCTTCAGCAATCTCCCCTTGATCACCACGCTCGCCTACATCGACGAGAAGGTAGGCACGGGCGAGCCGGCCAAGCCGCACATGTTTTACACGGTGAAGTACAGCGGGTACCTGCCCGACGGCACCAAGTTCGACTCCTCCTACGACCACCCGGGTCAGGAGCCCATCACCTTTCCCTACGGCGCCCATCGGGTGATCCCGGGTTGGGACTTCGGCTTTGAGGGTATGCACGTCGGGGGCAAGCGGCGCCTGTTCATCCCCTTCCAGCTGGCCTATGGCGAACAAGGGCACCCGCCCGTGATTCCCGCCAAGTCTGAGCTGGTATTTGACATGGAACTCGTCAGCCAAAGCGCCGACCGGCCCGCGCCCAAGACCCCGCCCGCACCCCCGGCAGGCGCACCCGGAGCCCCCGGCACAACGGGAGCACCCGCGCAGCCGGGGACCTTGCCTTCAACACCGCCCACGGGCACCGCGCCCGGCAGCACGCCGGGGAGCGCCAGACCGCGGCCTGGACCTGACGTGAAGCCCACGCCGCCCTCGCCCGGCGCGCCCGCGGCAACACCGCAACCACCGCCGGCAGACAAGCAGCCACCGCCACAAGCGCGGTAGTCCCCACACCAGAACGGCAGGCACACTCGCATGATCCAACGTCTCAGCCCGCTCTTTCCCTATCTCCGGCGCTACTGGAAGAGCTTCGCCTGGGGCGGGCTGGCGTTGATCGTTTACAACTGCGCCAAGGCCATGATTCCGCTGCTGGTGGGCAGCGCCGTGGATGACATGCGGCGCAACATCCACGCGGCTGCCGTCTGGCAACACGCGCTGCAGCTGATGGGCATCGCGGTGATCTCCGCGGTGTGCCTTTACCTCACGCGCCAGATCATCATCGGCGCTTCGCGGGAGATTGAGTTCGATCTGCGCAACGACCTCTTCGCGCATCTTGAAAAACAGCCGCCCAGCTTCTTCCAGCGCCATCGCACGGGCGACATCATGGCGCGCTCCACCAATGATCTGAGCGCCGTCCGGCAGCTGCTCGGGCCGGCCATCATGTACTCGGCAAATACGGTGGTCTTCACCGCGGCCGCGCTGCCGTTCATGATTCGCATCAGCCCGCGGCTCACGATGTTTGCCTTTCTTCCACTGCCCTTTGCGTCCGTGCTGGTGCAATACTTCGGCGCGCGCATTCACACGCGTTTCGAGCGCATCCAAGCCATGTTTTCGGATATCTCCGCGCAGGCGGAGGAGAACTTTTCAGGCGCTCGGCTTATTCGTGCTTTCGCGCAGGAAGAAGCCCAGATCGAGGCATTCGAGGAAAGCAATCGCGAATATATCCGCCGCAGCCTCCTGCTTGCGCGGCTGATGGCAATGCTCTGGCCCACGCTGGAGCTCGTCCTTGGCCTCTCTCTCATGCTGACGCTGCTGGTAGGTGGCCGTGAGGTCGTGCAACACCACATCTCCGTAGGCGAGTTCACCAGCTACAACGTGTACATGGTGCAGCTCACGTGGCCCATGATCGCCATCGGCTGGGTCGTCAACCTCGTGCAACGCGGCGCCGCGTCCGTCACGCGCATCGACCAGCTGCTCAAGGAAGAGCCCGCCATCGGTGATGAGCCGGCCACCTCTCAGACCTCGATCACGCAGACCTCGCTGCTGAACAATCCTCTTGTACATCAACCCGCCTCCATCGAAGGCGACATCGAGTTCCGCCACCTGCGCTTCCACTACGCCACCGGGCCCGAGGTGCTGCACGATATCTCGCTGCACATCCCCGCCGGCACAAGCCTCGCCGTCGTCGGGCCCACGGGCTCAGGCAAGTCCACGCTGGTCTCGCTCATTCCGCGTCTGCAGGACGCCGATCCGGGACAAGTGCTTATCGATGGCCGGCCCATCCGGGAGTATCCGCTCGCGGAACTCCGCGCCGCCATCGGCTTCGTGCCGCAGGAGACCTTTCTCTTCTCCACCACCATCCACGACAACATTGCCTTCGGCGCACCGCACGCGAGTAGCGAAGAGGTGCTCGAGGCCGCCCGCACAGCCCACATCGGCGCAGAGATCCTTGAATTTCCGCAAGGCTTCAAAACAGTTGTCGGCGAGCGCGGCGTCACGCTCTCGGGCGGTCAGAAGCAGCGCTCCGCCATCGCCCGCGCCCTGCTGCGCGAGCCGCGCATCCTCATCCTCGACGACGCGCTGGCCAGCGTGGACACCTACACGGAGGAGCAGATCCTCAACGGCCTGCGCGAGGCCATGGAGGGCCGCACCACGCTGCTGATCGCCCACCGCGCCTCCACCGCACGCAACGCCGATCGCATCGCCGTGCTCTCCGCAGGCCGCATCGTCGAACTGGGCACGCACGACGAGCTGCTTGCGCGGGACGGTTACTATGCGGATCTATTCGAAAAGCAGAGCCTCGAAGAAGAGATCCTCACGGCCGTTTAGCAGCCGCGGCGTCCGCGCTTGTCATCGCCGTTGCCTTTGCCTTTCTGGTTGTCATTCCCGCAAGGAACCTGCTTTTCTTTCTGTCATTCCCGCAAGGAACCTGCTTTTCTCTCTGTCATTCCCGCAGGGAATCTGCTTTCAGCTTAGGGACCGCAATAACGCTCCCTACTCGCCCCTGCCGTTGCCCATCACCTTCACAATCACCCGTTTCGACCGCTGCCCATCGAACTCCGCATAAAACACCCGCTGCCACGTGCCCAGATCCAGCTTGCCGCGCGTGACCGGCAGCGTCGTCTCATGGTGCAGCAGCAACGCCTTTAAATGCGCGTCGGCGTTGTCTTCGCCGGTCTGATGGTGCTTGTAGCCCGGCCAGCGCGGCGCCAACTTCTCCAGCCACACGCCGATGTCTTCGATCAACCCGCTCTCGTGATCGTTGACATAAATGGCTGCGG
This sequence comes from Granulicella sp., assembly GCA_965276885.1. GTDB lineage: Bacteria > Acidobacteriota > Terriglobia > Terriglobales > Acidobacteriaceae > Granulicella. The sequence goes on from OZ255702.1 coordinate 3,279,560, forward strand.
TAATGTGCATCGGCGACACAAAACAAAGCCCATCATCGACGCCCGATTTACGCACAATCTCCTCGACCTGATCGGTAATGTGCACCATCTCATACTGCTTTCGCGTGTTGAACGTGAGGTACTCGGTATACACCTTCATGCACCCATGCTAAAGCGAAGCGAAGAACCGGGTGCCCCATCTTCGCGACAGCTTGGTCGTCGCTAAGGTGGGCGAGGCGCGACGGAATCCGCTACGATGCCATCATGACCGCACACCAAAAGCGCGCCCTCGTGACGGGCGGCGCGGGCCTGATCGGCTCCCACATCGTTGACCTGCTCATCTCCGAAGGCTGGACCGTCCGCATCCTCGACAACCTCGAGCCGCAGACCCACAAGGGGGGCAAGCCCGCCTGGGTGAACCCCAAGGCTGAATTCCGCCAAGGCGAGGTGCAGGACTTCCCCACGGTGCGCGCCGCCCTGCAGGATATCGACGTCGTCTTCCATGAAGCGGCCTACGGCGGCTACATGCCCGAGATGGCGAAGTATGTGCTCGTCAACAGCTTCGGGACCGCGCAGATGCTCGAAATCATCCGCGACGACAAACTCCCTGTACAAAAGGTCGTTGTTGCCAGCTCGCAGGCGGTCTACAGCGAAGGCGCCGCGCTCTGCCCCGAGCACGGCCACGTCGTTCCGCTGCTGCGCCCCGCGGATCAGCTGCGCGCCGGCGACTTCAGCGTGCATTGTCCACTTTGCGGCAAACCTACAACCTCCATCCCCACACCCGAGGCCACGCCCGGCGGCGGTGAGACCGTCTATGCGCTCACCAAGGTCGACCAGGAGAAACTGGTGCTGCTGTGGGGCAAGCAGACCGGCATTCCCACCGTGGCACTGCGCTACTCCTGCACCTATGGGCCACGGCAATCGCTCTTCAACCCCTACACCGGCGTCATTGCCATCTTCTGCACACGGCTACTGAACAACCAGCCTCCCGTGATGTACGAGGACGGCGGCCAGACCCGCGATCTCTGCTTCGTGGAAGACATCGCACGAGCGAATCTGCTCGTCGCCACGACGGACAAGCTCGACGGTCTTCCGGTCAACGTAGGGTCCGGCCGCGCGACCAGCGTTCGCGACCTCGCCAACATCATTGCCGGTCAACTCGGCATCGACATCGCCCCCCTCGCGCGCGGCGAGTTCCGCCCCGGCGAGATCCGTTCGCTCATCTCCGACATCAGCCGCATCCGCACCGTCGGCTACGAGCCGCAGACGAGCATCGAGGAAGGCATCGGCCGCTATGTGCAGTGGATAAAAACGCAAGGCGCGGTGAAGGACTACTTCGCGGAGATCGAAGCCGGTCTGCGCGCCAATGGCATCGTGCAAAGCGTGGCGAAGTAAGCCGCCGTAAGCCGCCGTTACGTTTTGCCTCTCCTGTTGTCAGTCCCGAAGCGAATCCGCGGTTTACCTTTATCTTTTTTGTTGTCATTCCCGAAGGGAATCCGCTGTCTACCTTTGCCTCTCCTGTTGTCATTCCCGAAGGGAATCCGCGGTTTCGCTCCCGGGCATCGACCAACGGGTGCCCCATCTTCGCGACAGTTTCATCGTCGCTAAGGTGGGTTCCCTCCGCAGGGCGATACACTTTGACCCATGCGCCTCGCCCTCCTTTTCGCCGCGCTCACCCTCTGCGCAATCGCGGCCCCCAAACTCGAAGCGCAATGGCAGATCCAAGACGCGCACATCACCGCCGACCTGCGCGGCATCGACTACGTCGGCAACGGCGTAGCCTGGGCCTCGGGCTCCAACGGCACCGTGCTGCGCACCGAGGACCTGGGCTTCGTGTGGCAGCTTTGTGCCATGCCACCCGGCGCGGAGAAGCTCGATTTTCGTGGCATACAAGCTTTCGATAACAATACGGCGATTGTGATGTCGAGCGGCAAGGGTGATCTTTCGCGGTTGTACAAGACGACGGATGGGTGCCAGACGTGGAAGCTTGTGTTCACGAATCCGGACAAAGAAGGATTTTGGGATGCGATTGATTTCGCAGAGTCTCAATCAGGTCCTCGTGCCGGAAAGGGTTTACTTATCGGCGATCCCGTTGCAGGCGTGTTCCCGATTTTCGAGAGTTCGGATCAGGGTTCGTCCTGGACACATTGGACCGGAGGCGACTTCAATCCTGCCACGGACGCCAAGGTAAAAAAAGCCTCTGCTTTGGTGGGTGAAGGCTTGTTCGCGGCGAGCAATGAATGCCTTGCATTATGGTCGCAATCGCAATTCATCTTTGTTACAGGCGGTTCGTCAGGTGCCGAACTTCGTCATTCTGACGTGACCGGCTACTGCCAAGAGCTGGGCGGACGATGCACACTCAGTTTCGAGCACCTCGATCTGCCACAGTTTGGTAAGGGCTCCTCATCAGGCGCATTTGCAATCGCCAGCAAGGACTACCACAAGTATTTCCCTCTCAGGCTCATGATCGTGGGTGGAGACTATCAACATCCAGACCAGACGCAAGGAAATGCTGTTTTCGTATCGAGCAGAGATGGGCTCCACGTTCCGCTGACCTCTTACTTCGACGTAATCACACCACAAACTTCGCCACACGGTTATCGCAGCGCCGTGGCCTACGACCCAAAAACAAACACCTGGATCACCGTAGGCCCGAATGGCACGGACATCTCCACCGACGACGGCCGCAACTGGCGCGCGCTGAAGCCCAGATCGGGCGATGCGCCCGATGCCGACAGCCATTGGAACGCGTTGAGTCTGCCGTTTGTGGTGGGGCCGCATGGGCGTATTGGCATTCTGCGTGGGGATGCGCTGAAAGCGGCAACAGGAACTGCGTCGAAGTGAGTGCATGGGCACTGCGAGCGAAAAGCAGATCCCTCCGCTGCGCTGCGGGATGACAAACAAAAGGGTGGGCTTACCGATGACCCCGATCTACGCCGCTACAACCAACCCCGGCAAACTGCGCGAATTCGCTGAGAGCGCCAGCGGTGACGGCATGGAGGTGCTCGCGCTGCCGGGGTTGGCCGCGATGCCCGAGCCGGTGGAAGACGCGCCCGACTTCATGGGCAACGCCGTGCTCAAAGCCGTGGCGTACTCCCGCCTAGCACCGGGACTGCCGGTCTTTGCCGATGACTCCGGCCTGGATGTCGATGCGCTGGGCGGCCGGCCGGGGGTGCGGTCGGCGCGTTTTGCCGACGACCTCAGCTTCGACACCGGCTCCGGTCTGAGCAACAATCTAAGCAAGGACGAGCGCAACAACCGGTGTGTGCTCTCGCTCCTTCAGGAGGTCGAGACGGCCACTCAGGGCCGGGCCGGTCGCAAGGGCCGGTTCGTCTGCGCGCTCGCGCTGGCCCGGGACGGCGAGGTGCTGCTGCGGGCCGAGGGCGAGGTCGAAGGCGAGGTCCTGCCCGCCTCCGAAGCCCCGCGCGGCGAAAACGGCTTCGGCTACGACCCGCTCTTCTTCATCCCCAGGCTGGGCAAAACCATGGCCGAGCTTCCCCGCGAGGAGAAGTGGAAGGTCAGCCATCGCGGCCATGCCTTCCGTTCGTTACTGCTTCAACTGCGAGGGCTTCCCCTCTAGGCGGCGAAGAAGATCGCACAAGCCGCACGATAAGCGCACGACTGAACCAAAGGTTGCTTGACCCTCTCACTTTAGCGGCGGAATAATCATTGTGGCCCGATCCCCTGCCCCTTTCCGGGCATCAGCGGCTGAAGTCTCCCCAAGGAGTTCCAATGGCCGCAGCCGCACCCATGGCCCCCCCAGATAACGCGCAGGCAAACGCCCAGCCTCACAGCGGCCCCGGACGACGGGGCGTACAGCCGCTGCGCGCGGGCGAAGGCCACAGCTTTCTGCTGCGCAAGCTGCACTCGCTCACCGGCATCATCCCCATTGGCGCGTTCCTGGTCGAGCACATCCTCTCCAACTTCGAGACCTGGAACGGGCCGCTCGCCTACGCGCAACAGGTGAAGTTTCTCAACAGCCTGCCACTGGTCCGCATCCTGGAATGGGCGTTCATCTTCATCCCGCTCGCCTACCACGCGGGCTACGGCATGTGGATCTGGTGGCGGGGCCGCTCCAACGTGAACGTGTACCCCTGGGCCGGCAACTGGGGTTACCTGATGCAGCGCGTCACCGGCATCATCGCTCTGGCCTATATCATCCAGCACGTATGGCGGCAGCGCTTCTCAGGCGTCTCGCTCCCTGAACACCCCGGCGCGGCCTTTGCCAAGGTGCAGCACGAGCTCTCCAATCCCTGGATGTTTGCCATCTACGCCATCGCCATGCTCGCCACCTGCTGGCACTTCTCTTACGGCGGGTGGCTGTTCTGCGCCAAGTGGGGCATCACTCCCGGCGTAAACGCTCGGCGCAAATCCGGCTATGCCTGGGGAGCGATCGGCACGGCGCTCTGCGTCATGGGCTTCATCAGCATGTATGCGGTGGTCTGGAAGTATCCGAATGCGCCGGCGGATGTGATGCCCGCTCAGCCTGCGGGTGTGACCTTGCCCGCACCTTCCGTAGCGCCTCCGAACAGCACAAATCCAACGCAGCCGGGAACCGTGCAACAACCTTAACCCTTGTCATCCTGAGCGCAGCCGGGGTCCCTAACGAGCGCGTTTGCTCGTTGGGGTGGAAGCGAAGGATCTGCTTTTTGAGTGAGCGAAGCGAGCGAGTAAGCCAATGGCAGCAGCAATAACACCACGCATCATCGTCGTCGGCGGAGGCCTCGCGGGCCTCTCCTCCGTGATCAAGATCGCCGAAGCCGGCGGCAAGGTTGACCTGTTCTCGATCGTGCCCGTGAAGCGCTCGCACTCGGTCTGCGCGCAGGGCGGCATCAATGCGGCCAAGAACCTCAAGGGCGAGGGCGACAACGTCTTCAAGCACTTCGACGACACCATCTTCGGCGGCGACTTCCTCGCCAACCAGACCCCCGTCAAGCAGATGACCGAGCAGGGCCCCGCGATCATCGATCTGCTCGACCGCATGGGCGTGCCCTTCAATCGCACACCCGAGGGTCTGCTCGATTTCCGCCGCTTCGGCGGGACCTTGTATCACCGTACGGCGTTTGCAGGCGCTACCACCGGACAGCAGCTGCTCTACGCGCTTGACGAGCAGGTGCGCCGCTACGAGTCCGAAGGCAAGGTGCAGAAGTACGAGGGCTGGGAGTTTCTCTCCTCCGTGCTCGATGAGAACGGCGTCTGTCGCGGTATCTGCGCCATGGATCTGCGCTCGATGGAAGTGAAAACCTTCCCCGCCGACGCCATCATTCTCTGCACCGGCGGCATCGGGGCAATTTTTGGAAAATCCACCAACTCCGTCGTCTGCACCGGGTCCGCGCAGTCGGCCGTCTACCAGCAGGGGGCGGCCTATGCCAACGGCGAATTCATCCAGGTGCATCCGACCGCGATCCCCGGCGAAGACAAGCTCCGCCTCATGAGCGAGTCCGCCCGTGGCGAGGGCGGCCGCGTCTGGGTCCCGCGCACCCCGGGCGACAAGCGCGCTTCCCAAACCATTCCCGAAACGGAGCGGTTCTACTTTCTCGAGGAGTGGTACCCGAAGTACGGCAATCTCGTACCGCGCGACATCGCCACCCGCGCGATTCACCGCATCGTCTACGAAGAAGGTCTGGGCATCGACGGCCAGCCGATGGTCTATCTCGACGTGTCGCACATCCCCGCCGAGGTGCTCAACCGCAAGATCGAGGGAATCCTCGAAATTTACGAGAAATTCGTCGGCGACGATCCGCGCAAGGTGCCGATGAAGATCTTCCCCGGCATGCACTACACCATGGGTGGCCTCTGGGTGGATTTCAACCAGATGACCAACATCCCCGGCGTGTATGCGGCGGGCGAGGCGGACTACTCCATTCACGGGGCAAACCGCCTGGGTGCGAACTCGCTGCTGAGCTGCATCTATGGCGGCTTCGTCGCCGGCCCGCACGCGATCGCCTATGCCAAGTCACTCCCCGCGATGCCCGGCGATGGCGGCCATGCCGCCGAAAAGCAGCGCCAGATCGAGATGAATTCGCTGCTGCTGCACAACAAGGGCACGGAGAATCCCTTCCGCCTGTGGCGTGAGCTCGGCGACACGATGACACGACACGCGACGATCATCCGTTACAACGCGGGTCTGGCCGAAGCAGACGCAAAGATCGTTGAGCTGCTGGAGCGGTTCAAGAACGTCAATCTCTCCGACAAGAGCCAGTGGGCCAACACCAGCTTCGCCTTCGCGCGCCAGCTCTACAACATGCTGCACCTCGCTCGCGTCGTGGTGCAGGGCGCGCAGCAGCGCGACGAGAGTCGCGGCGCGCACTACAAACCGGACTTCCCCGAGCGCGACGACGAGCGCTTCCTCAAGACCACCAAGGCCTTCTTCCGCGACGGCGCGCCGTCAATCGAGTGGGAAGAGGTCGACACCCAGTTCATCGTGCCCCGCGCCCGGAGGTATGACGCGGCGGCCTAACTAGCAGCTACCAGCTCACAGCTACCCCGGCGAGGCGTACCTGCCATCTCATCACTCTATGAACCCTTACGGTCACATCCATCTCTGGTACGCCCTGCTGGCGATCGTCTTCATCGGCATCATCAGCTACATGTTGTTTTACGGCAAGCGGTCCAAGGATCGTCAAAACAGTATCGAAGGCAACCGGACACCGGCCAGCAAGGAAGGCGGCATTCTGGAAGCGCAGGAATCCATGAAGCAGGAGCGGCAAAGCCACAAGTGACCAAAGGAGAGCCTATGTCCCGCACCTCTGAAGTTGCGATTGTCATTTTGGTTGCAGCCTGCACGGTGGGTCGGCTTCTTTATCAAGGGCGAGGCGCCGGATTTTCAGGAAGAGGCGATGACCGGCCTGCACATGAGCCTGACCGCTCTGACGATCGCGCTTACGCTAGCCGGTGCACTGTTTTATGGCGCGATTGTGCTTTACGGCGCCTGGATTGACGGCCGCAGGCAGACCGTGCGGGAAAAGGGCTTGCACCCGGTGACGGAGTCCACCGGCGAGGTGCATGCTCGGGAAGAGGAGAACGACAATGGCAGCAAGCGCAGTTGAAATGCGTCAAGAGGATGGCCCCGCAGAGGTCACCAGCCCGCAGCACCCGGCATCGAGCCGCACCTTTACCGTGAAGGTGACACGGCAGGCCTCGCCCGATGCCCCCGCGCGCACGGAATCCTTTGCGATTCCCTATCGGCGCAACATGAACATCACCTCGGTGCTGGGCGAGATCGCGCTGAATCCGACGACGACCGACGGCAAAGAGTCCACGGCCATCGCCTACGACGCGAACTGCCTTGAGGAGATCTGCGGCTCCTGCGCGATGCGCATCAACGGCAAGGCGATGATGGCCTGTTCCGCGCTGGTGGATAAGCTGCTCGGATCAGATGACACGATCACGCTCGCTCCCCTGTCCAAGTTTCCCGTGGTGCGCGATCTGGCTGTTGACCGCTCCGTTCTCTTCGAAAACTTGAAGCGCGTGAAGGCCTGGGTGCCCGTCGATGGCACCTACGACCTCGGCCCTGCGCCGCGGCAGTTCCCCCAGATCCAAGAGCAGCGCTACCCGCTTTCGAACTGCATCTCCTGCACCATCTGCATGGAGGTGTGCCCGCAGTTCAACGATGTGACGAACTTCGTCGGGGCGGCCACCATCGCCCAGGCCAAGCTCTTCAACATGGATCCCGCGGGTGCCGTTCTGAAGGAGGATCGCCTGCGTGCCCTTTCGGGCGACGGTGGCGTACAGGAATGCTCCTTTGCGCAAAACTGTGTGCAGGCCTGCCCCAAGCAACTGCCCCTCACCGAGGCGATCAGCGACATCGGCCGCGATGTTTTTGTGCAGCAGGTAAAGGACTTCTTTCGGCGGTAAGGACAAGAGTTGAAATTACGGCTACGGCACGATAGCTTCGAGACATGCGCGAGCTGACCTTCAACGTGATGCAGGAGTCCGATGGCGGCTTTGTCGCTGTAGCCGTCGGGGAGAGTATAGCCACGCAAGGAGACACCTGGGACGAACTCTGCTCCATGGTCCTCGATGCCACGCAGGCGTATTTTTATGATTCAAAGCCGCCGGATCGCATCAGGCTTTTTCTGCACATCGAACAGGTGTTGGCCGTTGCATGAGACCGCCGAGAGACCTATATGGCCGCGAACTTGCTGATTTCCTGATTCGCCGCTGGGCCTACGTTGAGCTTCGTCAAGCGGGGAGTCATATCCTGCTTCGCACCGAAGAACCCTCCGGGCAGACACTTCCGATACCGGCCCATAAACCGCTTCGAACAGGTACTCTGGCAGCGATTCTTAGAATGGTGAGCGAACACAAGGTGTCCAGAGAAGATGTGCTGCGGGACCTTCACTAAAGCAGTATTGCTGCAGGTGTACACAGTGCCTCAGAGCTTCACGCCATTTTTCCTTAAGAAAAATGGCATCGACGAGCTTGAGTCGGGCACAGTAGCAGCAATACTGCTCTAAGGCACATCAAAACTATCCGAGTACGTTGACTTCAACAACCGAGGAGATCCACATGAGCACCACTACAGAGACACTTGAACTTACCGAGGCACGCCGCATCATCGCTGCCGCTAGTCACAAGGCCGAGGAGATCGGCCAACCCATGTGCATCGCGGTGGTGTGCGCAGGCGGTCACCTGCTGGCCTTCGAGCGCATGCCCAACGCCTGGATGGGATCGATCGACATTTCGATCAAAAAAGCGTTCACCTCGCGCGCTTTCGACATCACCACGCAGGATCTGGGGAAAAACTCGCAGTCCGGCGACCAGTTCTTTGGCATTCACGCCTCAAACGACGGCAAGGTGATGATCTTCGCCGGCGGCATCCCCCTTAAGAAGAACGGCAAGGTCATCGGCGCCATCGGTGTCTCCGGGGGCATGGGCCAGCAGGACCAAGCCGTTGCAGAGGCCGGAGCAGCGGAGTTTATGCAGATTTCGAAATAGAAGTGATGGCAGCGGCGCGCCCAACCCGAAGCTACGGGATAAAGCAGGATCGGGTTGGGCGGTTTTGAAATGAGACAACAAAAACGGCGCTGCTGCATTGCGGAATAAGCCTGAAGCTGTTTCCGAGTGCGTGTATGGACCTTGTTGAAGTGATCACCCGGAGCGCAGCAAGAGAATGCGTTTTTCTATGTGTCGCTGCAACACTTTAGAAAAGCAGATCCCTTCGCTTTGCTACGGGATGACAACCTCCTCAAATTTCACCTCTAGTCACCCGTCTTTTCCGCATACATTTTGGCGATCTGATCCTTGTACTTCTCCACGATCACGCGGCGTTTCAGCTTGAGGCTGGGCGTCAACTCACCCTCCTCCACGCTCCACTCCTCGGGAACCACAGTGACCTTCTTGATGGATTCGAAGTGCGCCAAACTGCCGTTGACCTTCCCGACAATGCCCTCATAGACTTTTTTTACTTTGGGATCACCCGCGAGCTTGGCGTGGTCAGTCTCACTGACACCGTTCTTCTTGGCCCACTCTTCAAGCGCTTTGAAGTTGGGCGAGATCAGCACACTGACGAACTTCTTGTTGTCGCCGATCAGCGCGGCGTTACTGATCAATCCATCCACCTTGAGCTTGCTTTCGATCGGCTGCGGCGCGACGTACTTGCCGCCCGAGGTCTTCATCAGTTCCTTCTTGCGATCGGTGATCGCAAGGAAGCCGTCCTCCAGCTTGCCGATATCGCCGGTCTTGAACCAACCGTCGGGGGTGTACTCCTTCTTGGTCGCCTCTTCGTTCTGCCAGTACCCCTTGAAGACGGAAGATCCGCGCACCTCAAGTTCGCCGTCACCCGCAACCCGCGCCTCCAGGTTCGGGATCACCTTTCCCACCGTATTGGCGCGGTAATCCTTGAAGGTATTGCGCGAGATCACAGGTGAGGTCTCCGTCAAGCCGTAGCCCTCCATGATGCGAATTCCCGCACTCAGGAACCAGTCCGTCGATTCCTTGCCGAGGGGCGCGCCGCCGGAGACATACAGCTTGCCGCGGCCACCGAAGGCCTCGCGAATCTTCACAAAGACGAACTTGTCGGCCAGCTTCCAGCCCAGGGAACCCGGTGTCCGGCCATTGGCAACGACGTCTTTCTGCTTCGCGCCCACCTTCAGCGCCCAGTCGAGAATGCGCTTCTGCATGCCCTTCGCCCGGCCCTCGGCGGCTTGGCGAACCTTCTCAAAGACCCGCGGAACGGCAAGGAAGATCGTGGGCTTGACCGCCTTCATCGCCTTGGGCAGATCGTCGAACTTGGGCAGATACGCAATCGTCGCACCATGCGCATACAAGGCGTAGTCAAGATGACGCGCCAGCGCATGGCTCAGCGGCAGGAACGAGATCGAGCTGTCGCTCTCACCAATGTTCAGGTCGTCGGTGGAGTGATGGAGGTTCGACGCCATGTTTTCGTGCGTCAGCATCACGCCCTTCGGGTCGCCGGTGGTGCCCGAGGTATAGATAATCGAGGCCAGCTCCTCCGGCTTCGTCTGCTTCAGCATCGCGTCGAAGGCCGCGTCGCGAGCTTCGAGCTCCGGCGCACGCTTCATGATCTCGGACAGGTTGTCGGCGCCCTCGAACTGGCCGTCATCCCACACCACCACGTGCTCCAGGGCGGTCAGCTCCCCCGCCTTCACCAGCTTCTCGTACTGATCCTTCGTGGAAAGGAAGATAACTTTGGCGCCCGAGTTGTTCAGGATGTAGCCCATCTGCTCAGGCGTCAGCGTTTGATAAAGCGGCACGTCGACCGCGCCGATGGCCAGCACCGCAAAGTCCACCACCGGCCACTCCCAGCGGTTCTCGCCCGCCAGGGCCACGCGATCGCCATGCTGAATGCCCCAGCTCTGCAGCTTCTCCGCCAGCGCGCGCACACGCCCGTACATCTGCTTGGCTGTGATGGGCTTCCACTCGCCCCCGCTCTGCCATTGGGCCACTGTTGCATCGCCGCGCGCCGCCACCATGGCGAAAACATCGTTCAGGGTTGCCAGATCCAGCATTCTTGCTCCTTGCACGTTCCGTCGGCGTGCTATCTGCCTCTGTTTGGATGCAGATAGCACCTTGCGCTCGACCGTTCCACGTGTCAAATGGCGAACTTTACGGCATTCCGGCAAAGGTTAGGCGGTGTACGACGAATCACGATTATCGTATGAAGAGCATCGAGGCAAATCTTGGAGGGAGCGTGGGGCTTCAGCCCCACGAAAAAGAGAGCCAGGATTTTGGGCTTTAGCCCCGGGTTCTCTTCAGCGTTAGCGCAAGACCCGGGGCTGAAGCCCCGTTGTTCTCCGCACTGAATGTCCGGGCTGAAGCCCGGACCTATCTCCCGAAAAGCAAAAAAACGTAAACACCACATTAGTGCCCAGCCGTGCCACTCCCCTGCGCATTGGCCGAGCCGACGCGAGGATAGTACCCCGCCCGCGTCCTGACCTGCAGGCCGCGAAGGCCCTTCTCCTTGACCTCCACATGGATCTGACGATATCCGCCGGTCGAGGGCGGCTTGGTGCTGCGGTATTCGATGGTGTACTGGGTCCGGATGTCCTGGGCGACCTCGCGCGCGACACCGTCCACATCCTTCAGCGAGTGCGGAAAATATGCCTGGCCCCCGGTCTGTTCGGCCAGTTCACTCAACACCTCGCGCGAGTGCCGCGATTCACTCCGGCTCACGTCCTCCCCGAAGAGCAGCCCGATGGTATAGATCGCCGGTCCGTCGAGCTCCTGCACACGCCGGATCGCCTGCTCCAGCGTGGCGCTGGAGGCGTTGTCGTCGCCGTCCGTCACGATCAGCAGCACCTGCTTGGAGCGCTTGCTGTTCTTCGCCAGATAATCCGCCGAGGCAATCACCGCATCGTACAGCGCCGTGCCGCCGCTGGATTTGATGTAGCTGAGCCCCTGCTGCAGCTTGCCGATATTGTTCGTGAAGTCCTGATCGATGTAGGCCTCGGAGCTGAAGTCGACCAGAAAGGCCTCGTCATCCGGATTGGAAAGCCGCACCAAATCCAGCGATGCCGCATCCACCGCAGCCCGCTTGTCGTACATGGAGCCGGAGCTGTCGATCAAAATGCCGAGCGAGACGGGAACATCCTCATGCCGAAAGCCGAGGATCGTCTGCGGCACGCCATCCTCGTAGACATGAAAGGACGTCTGGGGCAGATCGCCGATCTCGCGGCCGGAGTTGTCCACCACCGACGCGTTCAGCCGCACCTCATAGGCATCGGCCTTCAGCGTGTAGCGCCCGTTCTGCTGCGTGATCACACCAGTGGGCGCGTTCTGCCCCGGCTGCGCAGCCTCTCCGGCCGGCGGCGCAACGGCAGAATTGGGCAGCACCGGGTCCGGCGACGGAACGGGGTCGCGATCTGTTGGCGGGGGAACCTGCGGATTCGCCGCCTGCCCCTGTCCCGGCGTCGTATTCTGTCCCAAACTGGCGGGCAACGCCGCAAAGAATAGAAAAAACGCCAGCATTCCTGCAGAAAACCAGGTCGCGTTATTGCGACGGTGCATAGTACCCCTCGCGATTGTGCACGGTAAGGTCGGGCAGACCCGGTGGCGGCAGCAAGCGCACACTCAATTTACGCCACACGCCGTTGTGTCTGCGATCCGTAGGCGTGTAGCCCAGCACATACTCGTTGCGCAGCTCCTCGCTGATCCGCTCGGCGATGTCACTCAGGTCCTGCACATCGCGCACCTGAAACAACCGTCCCCCGGTCGTCTCGGAGAGCTCATGGAGCAGCTCCGGGCCGTTCTGCTCTTCCAGCGTGGGCGCATACGCATCAAAGATGCCGATGGAATAGATCTGCACCTCGCTTTCGCGCACCGCCCGCGTCAGCTCACCCTGGGTGTAGCGGCTGCGGTTGTCGCCCCCATCGGAAACCACCAGCAGCGCCTTGCGGGCGTACTTCGCATCCCGCAACTTATTCACGCCCAGGTACATGGCATCGATCAGAGCCGTGCGGTTCTCCGGCCGCAGCATTACCATGCGCGCCTCCACATCCTCCACGTCGGAGGTGTAGTCCACCAGCACCGCCGGCCGATCGTTGAATCCCACCACAAAAAACTCATCCTGCGGATTACAGGTGCGCAGAAATTCACTCAAGGCCTTGCGGGCGCGCACGAACTTCGACGACATGCTGCCGCTGAGATCGAAGACAATCCCGATCGAGAGCGGAGCGTCCTCCGTGGCAAAGCTCTTGATCGTCTGCCCGGTGTTGTTGTCAAACACCTGAAAATTGTCCCGCTCCAGACCCGTCACCAGCCGATTCTGCGGATCAGTGACCGTCAGGGGCACAAGCACCAGGTCCGAGTTCACCACAATGGAGGAGTGTTTCGCGCTCGTCGCCTTCTTTGCGACATCCTCTCCGGTGATCACCGGCAGAGCGGGCTTTGGCGACGGTGGGGGGGGCGTGTTGGTGTGTACCGAATCCAGCGGGCTCTCCTGAGCCTGCATGGCCACGGCAAGGCTTATCAGCAGCGCGCAACCGATCACCAGCCCGCGCACATAGGCTCTAGGCCGGCCTGCCCTAACACCCCATCGACCAGAGTTGCCGTGCATCGTGGCCCCTTTGGAAGGAGGTCCAACATGCAAACCCCTCCTTCGCGTGCGCCTAGACTAAACCAGCCTGTCTTCGCCGTCTATTCCCCAAGCGCTCGCTTTCGAGCAGCAGGACAAAAGATTGATGCCGGATACCATAAAGCAGCCTGTACCCCGTACAAAACCCATGTCTGACAACCTCCGCCGCAGCTTCGTACTGCTCACCCTGGCGACGGCGGCCATGGCTGCGCTGCTGGCCCTGCTGCCGGCCGCGGGTCACGATCAGCTCTGGTTTCTGCTCATGGCGAAACGCTGGATCGGTGGCGCCACCCTTTACGGCCCGGAGATCTTCGATTCCAACCCGCCACTCATCGTCTGGCTGTCGGCAGTACCGGTAGAGCTCTCCCGGTTGACCTCGATTCAAGCGACCCTCTTCGCCAAGCTCGTCGTTGTGGCGGCAATTACGGGTGTAGGCCTCTTTTCCAGGTGGATTCTCTCCCGCGTCTGGCATGTCGACGAGCCCTCTGAACGTCCAGCCCTCCTGTTCGCGTTTCTCACGCTGTTTCTGCTGGTCCCGGCACGTGACCTTGGCCAGCGCGATGCCCTGGCCGGCCTCCTCGCGCTTCCATACGTGCTCACTGCAGCCCGGCGCCCGGCTGCCACGCTGAGCCTCTGGTCTAGCGCAGCTGCCGGGCTGTTGGCAGCGCTGGCTTTCTGCCTCAAACCGCAGGATGCCCTTCTTGCCGTCGTTCTTGAGGCCGCGCTGCTCGCGCACACCGTCCGGCGCAGCGCATCTACATCTCGGCGCGCAGGTCTACGCCACGTGTTCGCCCGCATTGAGATCCCGATCCTGCTCGCCTGCGGGCTGCTGTACCTGCTCGCGATACGACGCTTCGCCCCCCTCTACTTCAGTGCAGCCCTGCCGATTCTTCGCTCAACCTACTGGGCCATCGGCCATCTCTCCCTCGCCGCCCTGCTCTGGGAGGCAATCGAGCTCACCCTTCTGGTTCTGCTGACCGGTCTCTTGCTTCTCCGGTCAAAACCCGTCACGCCCGCGGCGAAGTCCCTCGCTATCGCCGGCAGCGGAGCTTTTCTCGCCTACCTTCTGCAAGGCACGGGGTGGTACTACCAGCAGCTTCCCGCGATTTGCCTCTTCGGCGCGGCGCTCGCCCTGCACCTGCTGGCCCTGCAGCGACGCCATCCGCTGCAGCCGCCACGCTGGTTCGCGGCCGCCCTGGCCGCACTTTGCCTGCTCGCTGTGGGACTCACAATGCACTTCACCGGGTATCCCTTCACAACCGACCGCGCCTTCGGAATCTCCTCACCCGACCCCGCCTTCTTCACAAAGCTCCCACCGGGAACCCCGGTCGCCATTCTCACCACCTCGGTAGACGAGGCGATGATGCCGGTCGAGCGTTACCACCTCACCTGGGCGCAGCGCACGGACAATCTCTGGCTGCTGCCGGCCATCCTTCAGAGCGAGCGCCCTGACCTGATGCACCCGCCCCGCCGCCACCTGACCCCTCTGACCCTCGCGCGGCTGGACGCCACCCAGCACCGCTGGATGGTCGAAGACCTCCAGCGCTGGCAGCCGAAGCTCGTTCTGATCGAACGCTGCGGCGATCCCCACATTACCTGTCAGGTGCTCGATGACCGGCACGATGACCTGCTCGCCTGGTTTCAGCGCGACCCCCGTTTCACCCAGCTCTGGCGCAACTACAGGTTCGCCGGAACCCGCGGACGCTTCGATGCCTACACACTCACAACGAATCCACTCAGCGCTCGAAACTGAACCAAACTTCCGCTCCATCAAGCCAGCCCCTCCATGCCTCAATTTCCTCCGTACAATTGGGTGTGATGGCTCGTTTGTATCCCTTCCGTGCGCTTCGCTATGACACCTCCCGCGTCAACATGGCCGACGTAGTTACCCAGCCCTACGACAAAATCTCCCCGGCGATGCAGGACGCTTACTACAACAAGAGCCCCTACAATCTGGTCCGCATCGTACTCGGCAAACGCGAGCCCGGCGACACCGGCGCGAACAACGTGTACACCCGCGCCGCGGCGACGATGCAGGCGTGGCGCGCCGAAGGCATTTTGCGCGAAGAGGCCGAGCCGGCCCTCTACGGCTACTCGCAGACCTATACCGTGCCAGGCACAGGCGCCGCGGCCAACTGCGAACCCGAGGTGCGGGAGCGCCGCGGCTTTATCGCCCTCGGCCAGCTCTACGACTATGCCGATCACGTGGTCTTTCGCCACGAGCAGACCTTTCCCAAGCACAAATCCGACCGCCTCGCGCTGTTTAAGGCCCTCCGCGCCTACCCGGAGCAGATCTACATGCTCTACTCCGACCCCACCTTCACCGCCGAACACCTCCTCTTCGACACCGCGAATGGCAAACCCCGTCCCGCCGACCTCGAGATCGTCGACGAATATGACGTGGTGCACCGTGTCTGGAAACTCGCCGACCCTACCCTTATCGGCAAAGTTCTCGAAAGCATGAGCGACAAAAAGCTCATCATCGCCGACGGCCACCATCGCTACGAGACCTCCGTCGGCTACATGCACGAACGCGCGGGAGAGTTAGGGTTCACCAACGACGTGTCATCTCGACCGGAGGCTTCGCAGTCTCACCGCGAAGACGCAGTGGAGAGACCCCTGTATTCCGCCCACCCCGCCACAGACGCCTCAAGCCTTCCCAAACCGCCCTTCCCCGAAGCCGCCATGATGATGACCTTCGTCAACATGGACGCCCCCGGGATCACCATCCTGCCGACGCATCGCGTCGTCTTCGGACTGCCGGGCTTCAACGGTCGCGCCTTCGCTCAGGAGGCCGAACGGCTCTTCAAAGTAGAGGAGATTCCGTCCACGCCGGACGGCCACTATCCCGGCGCGGCCAACCTGCTCAAGCGCCTCCACGACACGCCCGGCGTCGCCTTCATCGCCGCCACCCGCGAGGGCGACTACCTGCTCACGCCCAAAGCGGATGCGGTCTCTGAAACCTTCAGCGACATGAGTCCCCGACAAGCCGAGTTGGATGTGGTTCAACTCCACAAGCTGGTTCTGGAACGACTTCTCGGCCTGAACGAAGACGCCGTCCGCGCCGGCCATCACGTCCGCTACGTGCGCGAGGCCACCGATGCTCTCGAGCAGGTAGGCTGCGGCAACGCCGACCTCGCCTTGCTCATCAAGCCTGTCACCCTGGAGCAGATGAAGGACATCTCGCTAAATCTAGAGGTGATGCCGCAGAAGTCTACGGACTTCTACCCGAAGCTATTGAGCGGTCTCGCTATGTATGCCCTCGATTAGCTCCTTCGGGACTGCCAAACGAACCGGGTGCCCCATCCTCACCGGCAGCTTCATCGCCGGTATCGCCGCGTCTTCTTCCGTCCCAACGCTTCACGGCGACGGCACTCAGCCGGCCTGCTTCCCACGTGCTTTCGATTCCACTTTGGGCCTCACGAGCTGGATAGGTGCGAGGAGACGGCATCCTTACCGATCCCCTGCTGAACCCACGCTTAGCGAGCCAACGCCCGGCGAAGCTGGAATGCCCGCGTCCTGTTCGGTGGACTTTGTGCAGCAGACTGCCTGGGGGGCACCCCTCCCCCTACTTTGGGGGGGTACTTTGGCCGCAAAGTCCTTGTTTTGTTTCACATGCAGGAAATAGACTCGCTAAAGTCCTCAAAACAAATAATTTGTTTGTAAAGTCTCTGTTTCAGCAATTTACTGAGCGGCCTACGGATACCGCGCAAAGCGAGGGGCCGGGAGTCCGGATTTCGGGTGCTTTCAGGATAGCGGGTTCCTGGGTGTTGCTGTGCAACGACGGTCCTTCCGGGATGTTGCGTGAGTTTTGGACGCCATTGGATGGCTGTCGCTTCCGAGAAGCCGACTTATGAGGACTGGATGAGCGGGTCACAAGACACTCGGATTGATCAGCCTTTGTCCTGTCATGGACCTGCTATTCTGACACAGTTCTGCACTTCAGGAGTGTCAACGTGAGCGATCTGCCGCGCTTTCCGGCCATCCCGCCAATCCTCAATCTTCGTGGCGGCATCGAGTATCGGTTTGAACTGGAAGGTATCCCCGGGACCACCGTTCATGTTCGTGTCTTCGAGCGAGAGGGCAGCGGCGGTACGGAATGGGAGTATACGTGCAGCCATTGGATTAAGACACCTAAGCAGTTCGGTGTCTACACACCGAGCGCTCCGTTCGGGCCTTCACCGCAGGCAGCTATCGAAAAGGCGATGCGCGACTATGCGACCTTCTACTCAGGTGCGGTGGCTGCCGGAGAAACGCCCGATTCAAGCTGGCTAGTTCCCAGCAAGAGCTGGGATGAGCGGAGCTAAGATGAATCCGTTTCAAATGATGATCCGCTCACTAGTGCAGCAAGTAGATCGTGACCAGGTAGACTTCGTGCTCCATGCCGGCGAGTTTGGACAACTCGTGATCAGACAAGTCGTGACTGGGCAGGAACACGACTTCGTTAAAATTCGGACTACAGATGACCGCATATTTGCCTTTCACCTAAACGTGATTTCGTGCTTTCCGCTCGAGGTCAAACTCAAGTCAGCGAAGTCTGAAGTTGCCAGTACCCGACGTATCGGCTTCTTGTTGGCAACCCCAGCAGATGATTTGACAGATGTTTAGACGTCTGTCTGACTTGCGCTTCAGGCTGTTCAGTTCTGATAAACGCCGTTGTCGTCAGTAATCCCTACCGCGAGATCCCTTCCAACGGCGAGCTCGCACTGGCATACAGCTTCTTCGGCATGCGCCCAGCCAGAAACGCCTCCCGCCCCGCCTCGGTTCCCTTGCGCATCGCCGACGACATCAGCACCGGATTCTTCGCCCCCGCCATTGCCGTGTTCAACAGCACGGCGTCGAAGCCCATCTCCATCGCCAAAGCCGCATCGCTCGCCGTTCCCAGCCCGGCATCGACCACCAGCGGCACCGCGGTGATCAACTCGCGCATCATGCGCAGGGTGTACGGGTTGGCGATGCCCAGCCCGGTGCCGATCGGCGCTCCCAAAGGCATAACCGCAGCGGCTCCCACATCAATCAGTCGCTTCGCAAACACAATGTCATCTGTCGTATATGGCAGAACCGTAAACCCTTCCTTCACCAGAACACGCGTGGCCTCAACGGTCGCCTGCACATCCGGATACAGGGTCGCCCCATCGCCAATGACCTCAATCTTCACCCAATCCGAAAGCCCCACCTCGCGCGACATACGTGCCGCACGGATAGCTTCCTCGGCGGTGTAGCAGCCGGCGGTGTTGGGCAGCAGAAAGTAGCGGTTCGGGTCGATGTAGTCGAGCAGACTCTCGCGGTTTCGATCCAGATTCACGCGCCGCACGGCCACGGTCACCATCTCGGCGCCGGAGGCCTCAATCGCCGCCTTCGTCTCGGGACCGTCCTTGTACTTGCCGGTGCCAACGATCAACCGCGAGCGAAACCGCCGCCCGGCAATCATCAAATCATCCGCACCCGCCTCGACCACCTCAGCCCGGTCCAACACCACACTGCTCATACCCCATCGTAAATCGAGACGGGAACGCAAAGGACGCAAAGGACGAACGCAAAGGGCCGCAAAGGTTGTGTGTCGCCGCTCTTCGTGGATGGGGGCGAGTCACAGCTCTGCCCTCTTCCTTACTTAAGAGTCACAGCTCTGCCCTCTTTCTTACTCTGCGAACTCCGCGCTTTCCTTTGCGTCCTTTGCGTTCCGCTTTCGACTGCGTTCCGCTTTCGCCGCCCCAAAAACACAATCGGCCCGCCCCCGAAGGGACGAGCCGATATGCGGTGATCTGGTGGGATTGACTTGAGGGCATCCGACTCGGATGGGCCTCGACGGGGATCTTCCTGATACTGCGAACAGACCGTCAGGTCTAGAGCGCGGAGCTCTAAGCCTCAGTCACCTCACGTGTGGTGTTGCAACAACTGGAACAATCAAATTTCATAGGCTGGACCATCCTCCTTTCCCGTGTATTTCAGAGAATAAGCCGGACTCTTCCGCTCGTCAAGCGGCGTTACACCTCCATTTTCCACAGCGCTGAATGGCAATACAAGCGAGTTAGGATTGTTGTGACCGCATCACGAATTGCCGGTGTCGCGTGTCCTCCGGGCCCGTCCTTTTAGCCATCGCCCTATACTCGGCCACCCTATACTCGAAGCATGCCGTCCGCGCTTTGGCTTGAGCTCGCCGCGTTTCTCCTCGGCCTGCTCCTCGGCAGCTTTCTGAACGTCTGCATCTCCCGCCTGCCGCACGGAAAAAGCATCGCAAAGCCGCGCTCGCATTGCCCTAACTGCCTCGAAACGATCCGCTGGCACGACAATATCCCGCTGCTGAGTTGGATCTTTCTCGCGGCCAAGTGCCGCCGCTGCAACGCGGCCATTCCCTGGCGCTATCCCCTGGTCGAGCTTTCCACCGGCCTCTGGTTTGCCGTCAGTACCGGCGTTCTGCTGCATACCCTAGCGACCGGCGCACCGCCGCCGACCCCCGATCAGTCCATACGGCTGGTGCTCGAGGGGGTGGGCGTCATGCTGCTCGGCTTTGGCCTAATCGGCCTCATGGTCATGGACTGGCAGACGCACACGCTGCCCGATGCCTTCACCCTCACCGGCGCCGCAACCGGCTTCTTCCTGGTCTGCGTCCAGGCTATTTTCCTCGATCCCGGCGAGGCCGATATACACCTTAGTCCCAGCCACAGCCTCCGCATGTCCAGCCCCGGGTCGTTTGCGGCCAAAGGAGACGTGTTTCTCACCGGCCCGGAGGCCCTGGTCATGGGCCGCCTCGCCTCCATCCTGGCCGCGGCCGGTGTTTTGCTGCTCATCCGTGCGATCTACAAGGCCCTGCGTGGACGCGACGGCATGGGTTTAGGCGACGCCAAGCTGCTGGCCATGATCGCCGGCTTTCTCGGATTCGGCGACGCCATGCTGAGCTTCTTCTTCGGCATGATCGCCTGCGCCTCCTATGCGGTCTACCTGCTCGCCCGCGGTAAAGCGACCACCCTGACCAAGCTGCCGCTGGGCAGCTTCCTAGCCGCCGCCGGTCTGATCACAGCCCTGCTGGGCGAGGCTGTTTTGACCTGGTACAAAGGCTTGCTGTAGCGATTCACAAACCAGTCATTTCAAAAGTTTTCATCCATTTGATTTCAAAAAGTAGTCATCCTGAGTGCAGCGAAGGACCCGCTTCTCGCCTTTGCCTTTCTTGTTGTCATCCTCATAGGGGATCTGCTGTTGGTCCTGCTACCAACTCACCAGGCACAACCTTGACACCCACCACCCCCACTTCTACCCTCAAGACTGGCGATGCGCACACCATACATCTGGCAATACCTCCCTCTCGCGCTGCAGGTCCTGGTCGCCGTGGGTTTGGCGGTCTTTATGGTCTCGGCCTCCTACTTCCTGGGCAAGCACAAACGCTCCCGCACCAAGCTGGGGGCGTACGAGTGCGGCATGGACCCCATTGGCGACGCCCGCGGACGTTTCAGCGTTCGTTTCTATATGGTCGCGATGTTATTCATTCTGTTCGATGTAGAAGCCGTCTTCATGCTTCCCTGGGCGGTCATCTACCGGCAGCTGCCGCACATCACCGGATCCCGCCTCTTCGGCTTCTGGGAGATGCTCGTGTATCTCGGCTTCGTCGCCGTCGGCCTCTTCTATGTGTGGAAGAAGGGCATCCTGAACTTCGTCAACGACAAGGCCGACCTGTAACGTTCACCCGATCCAGAGGTCCCTCATGCCTGAACCCCTAAAGCCTCAAGACGTCATTGATCCGCCGGAGAACCGCCAAGCCATCTTCGGCAAGGATGCCGTCAGCGAAGCCCTCGCCTCGCACGCCGCCATCGGGGGTCTGCGCGACCTGATCGTCGACGCCAAGTGGGATCGCGGAGAGCTCACCCTCACGGTCGCGCCCGAGACCATCATCCAAGCCGCCGAAGCCGCCAAAGCCGCCGGTTACAACTTCATGGAGGACGTCACCTGCGTGGACTGGTATCCCTCGGAGCCGCGATTTCAGATCACCTACAGCTTTCTATCGCTTCGAATGAAGCAGCGTGTGCGCGTCGTGGCGCGGCTCTCCGGCGACAATCCAGCCATCGATTCCATCACCGGCGTCTGGCCCGCGGCGAACTTCTATGAGCGCGAGGTGTTCGACCTCTTCGGGGTCACCTTTGCCGGCCACCCGCGCCTCACCCGCATCATGATGCCCGACAACTGGAACGGTCACCCGCTCCGCAAGGACTACCCCGTGGAGGGGTATCGGTGAGGGTTGTGGATTTAGATTGGGGGTTGTTAGTTCTCAGTTCTCAGTAAGTGCACTTGCCTTTCTTTCTGTCGTTCCCGTAGGGTATCTGCCTTTTTCGTCCCTGCTGTCCATACCGTGTTATGGGCAGCCACCATTCCGCCGCCCAGGAGAATCGCTTTGAGTCCAGTAGCTGACCTCGAAAAGCCCGAAGCCCCCGCAGAGACGCCGCGTCACCAGCCGTTCAGCAACCCGGCCACCGGCCCCGGCCAGACCGGCGCCAACCTCGCCGGCATGCGTTCGGCTGAGCAATTTATCCCGTCGGGTGCCGAGGACATGATCATCCCCGGAGTCGAGGACGTCGTGGCGAGCTCTGAGGGTCACAAGCACCCGCACGGCTCCGATCCGCTCTCCGACCAGACCATGGTCCTCAACATGGGCCCGCAGCACCCCTCCACCCACGGCGTCCTTCGCCTGGTGCTGGAGGTGGATGGGGAGACCGTCGTCTCGCTCGCGCCCGATATCGGCTATCTGCACACCGGCATCGAGAAGACCTGCGAGGCCAAGTTCTACGCCCAGATCACCCCGCTGACCGACCGCATCGATTATCTGGCGCCCATGGCCAACAATCTGGCCTACGCGCTGGCGGTCGAAAAGCTGCTGCAACTCGAGATCCCCGAGCGCGCGCAGTACCTCCGCGTTCTGTTCCAGGAACTCACCCGCATTCAGTCGCACCTCGTCTGGCTCGGCACCCATGCGCTCGACATCGGCGCGATGACCGTCTTCCTCTATTGCTTCCGCGAGCGCGAACAGCTGCTGCGCATCTTCGAGGCCGTCAGCGGTCAGCGCATGATGACCAGCTACATTCGCATCGGCGGCCTGGCCATGGAGCCGCCGCTGGGCCTGTTCAAAACGATCCGCGAGTTCCTCAAGAGCTTCCCTTCCAAGATCGACGAGTACGAGGGTCTGCTCACCGGCAACCCCATCTGGCAGGGCCGCCTCAAGGGCGTCGGCCTGCTCTCCGCCGCAGACGCGATCGCGCTGGGCGTCACCGGGCCCCCGCTGCGCTCGTCGGGCGTCGACTTTGACGTCCGCCGCGACCTGCCCTACTCCGGCTACGAGAAGTTCCAGTTCAATGTGCCTGTCTCGAACGACTGCGACGTGTGGGCGCGCTACGTCCTGCGCATGGCTGAGATGCGCGAGTCGGTCAAGATCTGCAACCAGGCGCTCGAAGGCATGCCCGAGGGCCGCATCACCGCCGACGCCCCCAAGATCATCCTCCCCGACCGCGAACAGATGAAGACCCAGATGGAGTCGCTCATCCATCACTTCAAAATCGTTACAGAAGGCTACGCCGTCCCGGCCGGCGAGGTCACCAGCTCGATCGAAGCCCCCCACGGCATGATGAACTACTACGTCGTCTCCGACGGCACCGCCAAACCCTATCGCGTGCACATGCGCAACCCCGACTTCGCGACATTGCAGGCGTTGGAGACGATGTGTAAAGGGAGGCAGTTGGCGGATGTGGTGGCGGTGATTGGGTCTATTGATATTGTGTTAGGGGAAATTGACAGATAGCTAATCGCAAGCTGAGTTATGGAGCGCATCGCACAAATTCTGACATTCGTTGTTCCATTGCTATTGCTCAGGCGATAGCGCGGAATCACCTACCCCGTTCATTGATCGAAGCGATCACGAGTTCCGCAGTGACAACCTCTATGTCGAACTCTGATATATCGAACGGCTTTCGTGCCGAGTCCCAACAGTTGCCGCTAGCCTATACACCCCGCAACCGGCCAAAACACTTCCAGGAAGCCCAGAACGGGAAAGGGGTGGCTTCAGCCACCCTGTAATCCATTCGCGTCATGAGCGGCTTCAGCCGCTGCGGTACGCTTGGCCCGGCCATAGCAGCCCGCGACGCACACCGTCACGCCCACTTCAGCGCCTAAAGGCGACTGCTTAAACAGCCTTAAGCGGCACGGCTGAAGCCGTGCTTCCCGTCCGTTGCACCGCACGAAGTTTAACTCCGATTTCGAGAGAATGTTGAGCATTCACACTCCCTACGCGCTCCCTGATCATCCGGGCCACACCTCTCGCACAACCCACACCTTTCGAGAAGCCCAGAACGGGAAGGGCGTGGCTTCAGCCACGCCGTACGACATCCGTGGGAGGGAGCGGCTTCAGCCGCTGCGGTACGCTTGCCCTAACCGTGGCCACCCCACAACATAACTCGCGCCCCGGGACCTACTTTGTTACCAGCGCCACATGGAACCGCCGTCGCCTCTTCCAAACCACCGCCAATGCAGAGCTTTTCCTCGAAACACTCCAACACTATCGCCGCGCAGGCCACTACAAACTCCACGCGTTCGTCGCCATGCCCGACCATATCCATCTCCTCCTTAGGCCGCAAGCAATTACGCTGGAACGCGCGATGATGCTGATAAAAGGCGGATTTTCGCACCGGCTCTCGGTAAAATACCCGGTCTGGCAGAAGGGCTTCACGGACCATCGCATCCGCGACCGCGCCGATTTTCTGATCCATCGCGACTACATTCACCACAACCCCGTCCGCGCGCGATTGTGTCAGCTGCCGCAGGACTATCCGTTCTCCTCCGCGTATCGACAAGCCCACCTCCGCGCCTAAAGGCGGGCCCTTTCGACACTAGCCTGGCGGCGTGGCTGAAGCCACGCCCTTCCCGCATGGTGCACAATGGGCACGGGAGCACCGCAGGATGAACAACACCCAGCTTTACCTCACGATCGGCGTTCCGACCTTCGCCGTCATTCTCGCTTGGTTGTCTAATCGGGCAGACATCAACCGGCTCAACGACAAAGTCGGTAGGCTCGGCGATTCGCTTCGGGCCGAGATGATTGCTTTTAGGCATGAAAGTCACGAGGCGATGATCGCCTTCCGCCGTGAAATGCATGAAGACCTCCTGATGCTGCACGAGCGTGTAGTCAAGGTCGAAACCCGTCAGGGCCTTTAGCGGCCGTGTCTGCCCCGATGGTCTCCTCCACCCCCGCCCAACTTCACATCGAGCTCTGGACCTCCTGGGCCTCGCTGTTGCGCTCCTACGCAGCCGCCCACGGCCTCAACGCCCCGCGGCACGCGGTTGTTGAGGTAAGTGCCGAGCAAATCACCTTACGCGTCGGTCCCCGCTGGCTCCGCTTCACCCACACCGCGGTTGAAGACAGCCACGCCCCTCCACTCCCGTTTCGCCTCAACGAAAACGGCACCGTCACCGTAGCCGGCGATCCTGAAGAGGAGATGGACATCGCCGCCGAGCGGTTCGCCCGCGAGATGATGACCGAAACCGAATGACCGGGTGCCCCATCCTCACGACGGCTTTCCTGTCGTTAGGGTGGGCATCGTTTGCGGGAGCAAACGCCTGGTCTGCGATCCCCTGCGAAGTTGAGGCACGCCGGACGTAAGGCACCCCGCCCTTTGCCAAAGAGCGGCAAAGAACGGGAGTACCCGGCTTATGGGCACACCGAAAAGCAGATCCCTCCCCCCATCGGCAAGCTCAGGGTGCGGGATGACAGGGTCAGGGGGCGAAGGTGAGTCCGCGTTGCCATCGGACCGCAAAGCACGGGGTACTCCTTCTTCTCCCCAACAAGCAGCAAACCCGGTTCTGGGAATGGTCAATACCTTGCCGTAAGATTGAATGAACATGGCTGCGATTGCAGAAACCATCTTCTCCCCCGAACTCGCCGCGCGCTTTGACCGGCTGGTCACGCTGTACCCCCTCAAGCGTTCCGCGTTGATCCCCATGCTGCTCTACGCGCAGGACGAGGTCGGCTATGTCTCCGATCCCGTCGTCGCCGAGATCGCCCAGCGGCTCGATCTGCTCGAGCTCGACGTGCGCAACGTGCTGAGCTACTACTCGATGCTCCGCACCGTGCCCGCGGGCAGGTACAACGTGCAAGTCTGCACCAACATCAGCTGCATGTTGCGCGGCGGCTATGAGCTGCTCGATCACTGCAAGCACAAGCTCGGCATCGGGCATAAAGGCGTCACCCCCGACGGCCTGTTCTCGCTCGAAGAAGTCGAGTGCATCGGGGCCTGCTGCTGGGCGCCCGCCGCGCAGGTGAACTACGACTTCCACGAAAATTTGACCCCCGCCAAGATGGACGCCGTGCTCGCCGATTACGCGGCAGGCCGGCCGTTCAACGAAACGCCAAAGGATGTGAAGTAGATGCCGGAGCTTGTCTCTCACCCCGATGAAATCAAGGTCGTCAGCCGCCGCTTCGGCCAGGGCGCTGCGGATATCGACCGCTTCATGGAACTGGACGGCTACAAGGCCGTCAAGATGGCCATCGAACGTGGCGCTGAAGATGGGGCTGCGTGGATCATTGCCGAGATGAAGGCCTCCGGCCTGCGCGGCCGCGGCGGCGCCGGATTTCCCACCGGCATGAAGTGGAGCTTCGTGCCCAAGCAGTCCGAAAAGCCGAAGTATGTGCTGGTGAACGGGGACGAATCCGAGCCCGGCACCTGCAAGGATCACGTGATCTTCCTCCACGACCCGCACGCGGTCATCGAAGGCACGATGATCGCGGGCCTCGCCATCGGCGCGAAGATGGGCTTCATCTATCTGCGCGGGGAGTACCGCTATCTGCTCAAGATCGTCGAAAAGGCCGTCGCGGATTGCTATGCGAAGGGCATTCTGGGCAAGAACATCTTCGGCAAGCAGGGCGTGGACTTCGACATCGTCACGCAGACTGGCGCGGGGGCGTACGAGGTCGGCGAAGAGTCCGCGCTGATGGAGTCGCTCGAAGGCAAACGCGGCGTGCCCAGGATCAAACCGCCGTTCCCGGCGGTTGTGGGGCTGTATGGCGGCCCCACGGTGATCAACAACGCCGAAACCATCGCCAACGCGCCGCACATTCTGCTGATGGGCGGCGAGGCCTATGCCAAGCTCGGCTCCGAACGCAACGGCGGCACGCGGCTTTTTGGCATCTCCGGACATGTGGAGCGCCCCGGCGTCTATGAGCTGCCCATGGGCTACTCCATGCGCAAGGCGATCTACGAGGTCGCGGGCGGCATCAAGGACGGCAAAAAGCTCAAGGCCGTCGTCCCCGGCGGCAGCTCCTGCCCAGTGCTCAAGGCCGACGAGATCGATGTAGGCCTCGACTTCGACCAGATGGCCAAGGCCGGCACCATGCTCGGCTCCGGCGGCATCGTGGTGCTCGATGAATCGGTCTCCATCGTGGAGTTTGCGCTGCGGACCATCAAGTTCTACCAGCACGAGAGCTGCGGCTGGTGCATCCCCTGCCGCGAGGGCACGGACTGGCTGCTGAAGACGCTGACCCGCTTCCACGCCGGCGGCGGAACGAAGAAGGACATCGACAATATTCAGTACCTGGCCGACAACATGATGGGCCGCACCTTCTGCCCGCTCGGGGACGCGGCGGCGATGCCCACGCTCGGGTTTATCAAGAAGTTCCGCAGCGAGTTTGAGGAGTATCTTGCGGGGGCGCGGGTCGCGCATCCGCTGATTCAGATTCAGCCGGTGGGTGAGTTGGAGCTGGTGGGAGCTCATTGACAAGCGTGCGCAAACAAGTTCTGTCCACATTCACCACTGTTTTGCTCTTCGTAACGGGGAGTTACGCCCAGCAGCCACGACCCAGAATACCGATATATGTAGACTGTGCTTGTCCCGATCGACTGGGAAAGCAATTCGGACAAAAGCTAGAATCCGTGATTTCCGATTCGACATCGTATAAGCTCTCAGATAAATCCCAGGCTCTTTTTCGCTACGTTATTCTTTCAACCGACGGCGAAAAGACCCGCTTAGCTCCTGCAGGGCACTTATCAGCGATTTCCGTTCTGATTACAGGTGATCACGATGAATGGGTGCACCACGCCGTATATGCAGTAACCGACGATACCGTTGATGAGGCAGTACAAAGTGATCTTCGCAGTCTCTCGGAAATGATCATGGAGGTACTGCGTCAACGAAGCAAGTGACCACAATCATTGATGCGGAGGAGCATCAACACTCAGTCATTGCTCCTCTTTAGGACCCACACTGGTTGAAGGGACTGTAAGGCCATGGACTCCGATACGCAGACTCGCCACGCCCAACTGAAAACTTAATTCGCCACATGCGACACCCTGAGAAGAATGATCTCCTCACCCTTGCAGGCGACGACGACTGCGACATCCCCGAACTGACCACCAGCTTCGTGATGGGAGTAGCCCAGCTTGAACACACTGACCTTCCTGACAGTAATTGAGACAGGGCCAGAGAGCTTCGGCGCGTTTGCGCCAGACGTTCAGGGTTGTATCGCGTTCTCGACAGATCGCGAAGAATTCTTACCCCTCTTTAAGCTGGCTCTCGAAGCACACTTCCGCAAACTGCTCGCGGCTGGCGAACCACTGCCTTCATCCGACACAACCGAGATTCCCGGCCTAACCATCGGCGTACCAAGCGGTGCTATTACACTAGAGTGGACCACTGTCGAGGTGCCGCTCGTAGCCGAGGCAGCCGTAAACCTATGCTGACGAAGCAATCCAAATTCTCCTCCACAGGTCTGCTCTGCGTAGCCCTCGTCTTTTGCATTGGCACAAACGGTTGCCATCACCAACCCCGGACCGCCGACGGCAGCATGGCGCGGCCGGGCCAGGCCGATTCCGTCGATAATAGCTGGGCCAACGCCGCCAAGGCCTGCTGGCCGCAGCTGGCGAAGAACGGATCGAGCGACGTAGACCTGCGCAAATACCTGATCGATCCGGCGCACTTTCGCTCGGCCTTTCCGGCCTACGGCGCTTTGTCCGATGCCAACGTGAAGGCCGAGCTCAGCATGCCGCTGACGACCATCTTCCCGCCGGACCCAACCAAGCTGGCGAACTCCGCAACACCCGTGCTGACGCGCGGCCAGGCCGTGAACGGCGTGCCTCCGGGTGATGCGGTCGCCCCAAGCACCCACGGCAACGCGCCACCCGATGCTCTTTGCTCCATTCAGACCGGATTGCCTCCGGCATTTGGCAGATAGGGCGAATTCTGAGACCACAAGAGTTCATTCGCCGCATCAAGGACCTCGGCTGGTATGTACATCACCAGACCGGCAGCCATATGCACTTTTGTCATCCCGAGCGTACCGATACTCTCGTCGTTCCGTATCATGCTGGCAGGGAGATTCCAACGGGTCTAGCTCACAAGCTCCTCAAGCAGGCAGGTCTAAAATGACGCACACATATCTGGTGGTTTTCGAGAAGGGTAGAGAGGCTTGGGGGGCGTTCGCCCCCGATGTCGCCGGTACAGCGGGCATGGGCGACACCCTCGACGAGGCTCGCAGGAGCCTGCGTGAGGGCATCGGCTACATCCTTGAATATGCGGTCGAGAAGGGCCTGCCCTTCCCCGAGGCCCGCGCCACCACCGTCGACTTCTCCGAGTTCGATCCCAATCCCTCGGAAAGTCACTACGAGATCGAATGGCTGACCGTCGATCTCCCCGAGCGCGGGTCGCAACGCAACGATCTCGCCCAGCAGGCAGCCTAAGGAACCCATGCCAGACGTATCCTTCACCGTAGACGGAAAAAAAATCACCGCCCCTGCGGGCACCCTGCTCATCGACGCCTGCAAGGCCGCGGGCATCGAAGTCCCCGCCTTTTGCTACTACCCAGGCCTTAGCCTGCAGGCTGCCTGCCGCATGTGCGTCGTGCGCATCGAGAAGATGCCCAAGCTGCAGACCGCCTGCACCACGCCGGTCGCCGAGGGCATGGTCGTCGCAACCGAAACGCCCGAGATCGCGCAGGCTCGCAAGTCCACGCTGGAGCTGCTGCTCGGCAATCATCCCCTCGACTGCCCCGTCTGCGACGCGGGCGGCCAGTGCGAACTGCAGGACATGACCTACAAGTATGGCGCGGGCGAGAGCCTCTACGCCGAGGCCAAAAATCACCGCGAAGAGCAGCAGTGGTCGCCGGTGGTGTTCTTCGATCGTCCGCGCTGCATCCTCTGCTACCGCTGCGTGCGCATGTGCGGCGAGGGCATGGACGTGTTCGCGCTGGGCATCCAGAACCGCGGCTCCTCCTCGGTCATCGCGCCCAACGTGCCCGCGCAGCTTGCGGCTCCCCAAGGGACGGGCTCGGACCTGGCGCAACTCGACTGCGAGCAGTGCGGCATGTGCATCGATGTTTGCCCGGTGGGCGCGCTGACCTCCGGCACCTATCGCTATAAAACCCGGCCGTGGGAGATGAACCACGTTTCCACCATCTGCACGCACTGCGGCGATGGCTGCAAGACCACGCTGGGCGTGCGCTCCACCACCGACGGCGCGGAGATCATGCGCGTCGACAATCGCGACAAAAGTGGCATCAACGGTGATTTTCTTTGCAACAAAGGCCGTTACGCCTTCGACTTCGCCAATCAGCCGGAACGCCTCACGCAGCCGATGATCCGCAAGAACGGCAAAGGCAGTGCGTTAACGCCGGTGAGCTGGGAAGAGGCTTTGGCCTTCGCCGGAGGCAGACTGCGTGAGCTGCGCGACACGCGCGGGCCGCAGTCGCTGGGCGTCATCGGCTCCAACCGCACGACCAACGAAGAAAGCTACCTGCTGCAGAAGTTCGCGCGCACGGTGCTCGGCACCAACAACATCGACCACCACCGCACGGCCGACTTCTACACGCTCGCAAAGACCCTCCAAGGCAGCACCGGCCGCTTCGCCTCGCAGCGCGATGTTGTCAACGCCCCCGCGGTGCTGCTCATCGGCGGCGACCCAACCGAGCAGGCCCCGTTGACCGCCTGGAACCTGCGCACGGACGTGCGCCTGAATCGCGCGAAGCTCTTCGTCGCCAATACCGACGAGATCAAACTGCGTCGCCAGGCCAAGGCCTTTGTGCAGGTTGCACCGTTCGGCTACGGCAGCTTCGTTGCATACCTCGCCGGTGATGACGCGCAGGCCTCGTCGGCCTCCATCAGCGCGCAGGCGGACCAGCTTTCAGGCTTCCGCGAAGCGGTCCGCGGCGAGGAAAAGCTGGTGGTGCTGGTAGGCAACGAGCTGCGCGACGGCGAACTCGCCCGCCTGATCGCTGCGCTGCCCAACGCCAAGTTCGCCTGCCTCGCGGACTACGCCAACTCGCGCGGCGCCTCGGATATGGGCCTGCTGCCGGACATGCTGCCCGGCTATCAAGCCCTCACCGGCTCCGCGCTTGCGACCGAGTACTCGTCCCTTTCAGCGGTGTCCTCTCGACCGGGCCCTTCGCAACCTCTTCCCGCGTCATCTCAACCGGAGGCTTCGCAACCTCTTCCCGCGTCATCTCGACCGGAGGCGCAAAGCGCCGGAGTGGAGAGACCCGCAGTTCCCCGTCTCGACACTCCCGGGCTCGACCTGCTGGCGATGTTCAACGCCGCGCAGGCAGGTGAACTCGCTGCGCTGTACGTTGTCGGCGCCAACCCGGTGGCGCGCTTCTCGGTCGATCCCTCCGCCCTCGCCAACACCTTCCTCATCGTGCAGGACATGTTCCTCACCGAGACCGCACAGCTGGCCGACGTGGTTCTGCCCGCCGCCAACCTGTACGAAAAATCCGGCTCCGTCACGAACTCCTATGGCGACCTGCAGCTCGTCTCCAAGGCCGCCGACAAGGCCGGCACGCGCACCGACTTCGAGCTCATCGTGCGCCTTGCCGACAAGATGGGTCATGCCGTCAAGCACCTGGTTCCCTTCGGCAAGGGCGTCCGCGCCGACTTCGGCCAGAGCCGCGGCGCACAGGCAGGCGAGGCCGACCGCCACGCCGTGTGGCTCACAGCCAACAATCTTGAGCCGAAGCTTTCGCCCTTCGATCCTTTCGCCATCCTCGACGAGATTCAGCGCGTGGTGCCGGGGTACGATACGTTGCTGCGCCTGCAACTGCTCAGCGGCAACGACCAGCACATCGCGCCGGCTGCCTCAGGTCTCGTGCAGATTGAGAATCGCGAAGATTTGATTCTGCCGAGCGCGGACACGCTCTTCACCTCGGGTACGCTGACCAACTACTCGCCCATGCTGCAATCCGTGCGGCGGCACCAGGGGCGCGAGGTGGCGGACCACTTCGCGGAGGCAGCAGGCGGTTAAGCCGTTGTGCAGAGATCGACCCCAGGCTTGCTCAACACAAGCCGATTTAGACTATGCAAATTCCCCATAGGTGTACAGTGTCATCTCGACTGAAGCGGGACGGTTTTATCGTCCCGCGTAATGGATAGAGACCCCTGCATTTCGCTCGGGTGTCAAAACTTGTGTGCAGCCACAAACGAATACAGGGGTTACTCCACTCCGTCCATTCGACTCGCTTTGCTCGCTCAGGACTCCGGTCGAGATGATACCGCATAGGGATAGGTAAACCGCTTTTTCATTCGCTCTATCGCTTTGTTCGTGATTGTTCGGCTATTCGGCTGGGTTTTGGACCTGTGCTATCGGCGAGATCTTGGGCGGCACGGTGCGGGCTGCAGGTGTGTCATACGCCGGCAGTACCGGTGGCGTGGCGCGCTGGACAAGGTTGAGCAGGTGACCTGGGAAGATACCCAGCGCGAGCGTGGCGAGAGCGGTACCCGCGAGCGCGAGTCGTGCGGGGATGCTGAGCTTGCGCGTCTGCACGTAGCCGAGCGAGTCGGCGAGCGGGCGGGAGTAGAGCGCCGAGAGCAGCCGCAGGTAATAGAAGCAGGCGATGCCGGAGTTGGCGAGACCGATGACGGCGAGCCAAACGTAGCCGTTGCCGATCGCGGCGGAGAAGGCGTAGAACTTGCCGAAAAAGCCGCCGGTGAAGGGAATCCCGATCAGAGACAGCAGGAAAAACGCGAGCAGGGCGGAAAGCCCGGGCTTGCGCTGCGCCATGCCGGTAAAGTCGTCCAGGGTGCGCGAGCCCTCGCCGTAGCCGGTGAGCTCGGTGAGCACGAGGAAGGCGCCGACGTTCATGGCGGCATAGGCGGCCGTATAGAACAGAGCGCCCGCGATGGCGTTTGGTCTAGCCGCGGTGAACGCCACCAGCAGGTAGCCCGCGTGGGCGATCGAGGAGTAGGCCAGCAGCCGTTTGACATCACGCTGCAGCAGCGCGCCCAGGTTGCCGATCGTCATGGAGGCGACGGCGAGGATGTAGATCAGCACCACCCACTCATGATGGAGCGACGCGGTAGCGTCGAACAGAAAGCGCAGCAGGACCGCGAAGGCGGCCGCCTTGGGCGCGGTGGACATGAGGCCGACCACCGGTGCGGGTGCGCCCTGGTAGACATCAGGCGTCCAGACATGGAAGGGGGCGGCGGAGACCTTGAAGCCGAGACCGATAAGCACCATGGCGACGGCCAGCAGACCCATGGCGGGGGTGTGGGTGGTGGCCATACCCGCAGCAATGCCGCCGATCGAGGTGGATCCGGTCGCGCCGAAGCAGAGGGCTATACCGTAGAGGAAAAAGGCTGTGGCGAAGCTGCCGAGCAGGAAATACTTGAGCGCGGATTCGGATGCGGTGGCCTGGCCCTTGCGGAATCCGGCGAGGATGTAGGTGGAGATGGATGAGATCTCGAGACCGATGAAGACCATCAGCAGCTCCACCGAGCAGGTCATGAACATCATGCCCGTAGCGCCGAAGACGACCAGGGCGAAGTACTCGCCGGCGTGGGTGGTGGGGCCTTCAAAGTAATCCAGTGACGCGAGCAGAACGGCAATAACGACCGCAGCGATGAGTAGATGGAAGAAGACCGAGAACTCATCGGCCTGCACCGTGCGGTAGAAGCCGGTGATGGGGAGACCGCCGGTGCTGTCGACCCACATGTGCTGATACCAGGTCGCGCCCCCGGCAACGGCAGTGCCCAGGATAGCGAGCCAGCCAAGGGGTTTGCGCGAGTGGTTGACGGGGATGAGCGGTTCAATCAGCATCACGAGGACGCCGGTGAGCGTCATGATGAGCTCGGGGAGCACGGAAAGGAGGTTGGACGACACTTAGCGGACCTCCTTTGGGTGCGTGGTGGGCGTAAAGGGCATGGCGCGGGTGCTGCTCAGGTATGAGGGGCGAGGTGTTGAGGTTTGAGAGGTGTAGCTTTCGGTTTCGGTGTGCTTGATCGCGCCGGGCTCGAACTGGGTTGGCCTGTCGGCGGTGAGGGTGCCGAAGCCGTCGATGGAGCGCATCCAGAACGGCGAGGCGACGCCCATGATGAGAAACAGGGCAATAAAGGGCCAGAGTTCAAGGTGTTCACGCGCGGAAAGATCCCAGCCGGTGACCTCTTCGGAGCGAAGTCCTAAACGCCCGTAGAAGACACGTTGGATCATCGTCAGCATGTAGGCGGCGGAGAAGATCACGCCGGTGGTGCCGATGGCAGTCCAGAGGATGTGGTGGTGGACGAGCGAGACCATGGCGCCGGACAGGATCAGAAACTCGCCGACGAAGCCGTTCAGCATGGGCAGGCCGACGGCCGCGAGCGCCGTGATGACGAACATGGTGACGATCCAGGCGTGTTTGCCGGCGAGCCCGCCGTAGTCACGCATATCGTAGGTGCCGTAGCGCTCGTAGAGCAGGCCGAGCAGCAGGAAAAGCGCTGCACCGATGAGCGATTCATTGAGGATCTGGTAGACCCCGCCGTCGATGCCCGCGACTGAGAAGGCGAAGATGCCCAGGACGATGAAGCTGACATGACCGAGGGTGGAAAAGGAGGCCAGCTTCTTGAGGTCGTTCTGCACCAGGGCGATGAGGGAGCCGTAGACGATGCCGATGGCTCCCAGGGCGATCAGCAGGGGCGCGATATGACGAGATTGCTCAGGAAAGATGCCGAAGCTGAAGCGCAGTATGGAGTACAGGCCGAGCTTGCCGGCGAGCACCATCACGGCGGCGGTGGGGGCCTCCTGCATGGCGTCGGAGAGCCAGCCGTGCAGCGGGAAGATGGGCACCTTGACGGCGAAGGCGATCAGAAATGCCAGCGAGCAGAGCCAGAGCGCATGGTTGTTCGGCGAAATGTGATGCGCGGCGGCCAGGGCCTCAAGGGTAACCACATCAAAGGTGCCGGTGCGGGCGTAGAGCCAAAGCATCCCGACCAGCAGGATCGCCGAGGGGATGAAGGCGTAGAGGAAGAACTTGATGGCGGCGCGGCGGCGGTTTTCGGTTCTGCCGAAGGTGGCGATCAGCAGCGCCATGGGCACCAGGGAGAGCTCCCAGAAGCCGTAGTAAAGGAATAGGTCGAGGGACATGAAGATGCCCAGCATGGCGACCTGCTGCAGCAGAAACAGGGTGAAGAAGAGCTTGGCCCGCGAGGCGACCGCGTTCCAACTGGCAAGAACACCGACCGGCGCGAGAAATCCGGTCAGCACGATCAACCACATTGAGAGGCCATCCGCGCCGAGGTGGTAGCGAATGGCCGGCGTGGTAATCCAGGAGGCGTTCTGTTCGAACTGAAAGCCGGGCGTGCCGTAGACGAAGTGTGCCGGGAGGTGCAGCGTCAGCAAGAAGGTGAACAGCGTGATGACGAGCGCGGTAATGTGATGCGTTTTTTTTCCTTCGCGCTCGGGGATAAGCGCGAGGATGGCCGCGCCGACGAGCGGCGTGAGCAGGATCAGCGTCAGAATGATGTGGTTTAGGTCCATTGGGTTCTGTGGCGCCTCGGAACAGCAGATTCCCTGCGGGAATGACAACCAAAAAAGAGAGCTAACGGATGAATGGGTGAACTCCGAAGAGCACGACAGCAATGATCACGGCGGCGCCAAGGGCGAGCCAGCCGGCATAGGAGCGAATATTGCCCGATTGCATGCGGCGGGTAATCCAGCCCAGGCCCTGTGTGCCTGCCGCTAAACCGGAGCCGCTGCCCTGAATCAGTGCGCCTTCGACGATGCCGCCGAGCAGGATGCGCGAGGCGCCCAGCAGGGGCATGAGGATGCCGACCCCGTAAGCCTCATCGACCCAGTACTTGTGATCGAGCAGCGCGTAGAGCGGCTTCGCGGACTGCGCGAGGCGGGTGGCGCGGCCGGGCTGGCGGTAGTAAAAGACGTAGGCGACCACGAAGCCGAGCGCAGCCGTGGCTAACGAAATGAAGGCGAGGATGAGTTCGGTGGTGTGCGAGACCCTGTCCGGCGCGATCTCGGTGCGGGCGGACGCCAGGAAGACGGGCTCGAGAAAGTGCTCGAAGTGGTTGGAGCCGCCCAGCGCGGCGGAGATGCCGATCCAACCGCCGACGACGGCGAGAACTGCCAGAACGATCAGCGGAAAGGTCATGATGGCGGGGGACTCGTGGACGCCGTGCGCGTGAGCAGCCTGCCCGGAGTCGTGCTCAGCGGCAGCCGCTTCGTCATGCGTTCCCTGCGTGGCGCTCCGGTTCGGCAGCGGATGGGTACTGTGGCCGTGGGCCAGGGCGTTTTCGTCGAACCGCTCCGCGCCGAAGAAGGTCTTGAACCACAGGCGAAACATGTAGAAGCTGGTGAGCCCGGCGGTGACGAGGCCGATGAACCAGAGCAGCTTCGCGAGCGGGTTGGGCGAGGAGAAGGTGCGGTACAGAATCTCGTCCTTGCTGAAGAAGCCGGAAAACGGCCAGATGCCCGCGATGGCGAAGACGCCGGCGCTCATCGTCCAGAACGTCACCGGGATGCGCCGGCGCAGTCCGCCCATGACGCGCATGTCCTGCTCGCCGCTCAGAGCGTGGATGACGGAACCGGCGGCGAGGAAGAGCAGAGCCTTGAAGAAGGCGTGCGTCATCAGGTGGAAGATGCCGGCGGAGTAAGCCGCCACGCCGCAGGCGAGGAACATGTAGCCGAGCTGCGAGATGGTGGAGTAGGCGAGCACGCGCTTGATGTCGTGCTGCACGCAACCGATGGTCGCCGCGAAGAGAGCAGTCGCCGCGCCGATGATGGCGATCCCGCCGAGCGCATAGGGCGAGCGGTCGAAGAGCGAATGGCAGCGCGCGACGAGGTAGATGCCTGCCGTGACCATGGTCGCGGCGTGGATGAGCGCGGAGACCGGCGTCGGGCCCTCCATCGCGTCCGGCAACCAGATATACAGGGGAATCTGCGCGGATTTGCCGGTGGCGCCGAGCACCAGCAGCAGGCAGATGGCCGTCACAAAGCCGCCCGTGACGGCCGGGGGCATGGCGTTTACATGCGCGAACACAGTGACGAAGTCGAGCGAGCCGAAGTGCCCGATCAGCAGAAACATCGCGAGCAGGAAGCCGAAGTCGCCGATGCGGTTGACGACGAAGGCCTTCCTGCCGGCGTTGGCGGCGGAGTCACGCGGGAAGTAGAAACCGATCAGGAGGTACGAGGCGAGACCGACGCCCTCCCAGCCGACGAAGAGCAGCAGGAAGCTGGCCGAAAGCACGAGCACCAGCATGAAGAACATGAACAGGTTGAGGTAGGCGAAGAAGCGCCAGTAACCCTCGTCCTCGGCCATGTAGCCGGCGGAATAAACGTGGATCAGAAAGCCGACGCCGGTAACGATGGCCAGCATGATTAGCGTGAGGTGATCGACGGCGAAGCTGAAATTCACCTGAAAGCCGGTGATGGCGATCCAGGGGCGGCTGCTGACGCCCAGCGCCAGTGGGGCGTTTGCGCCGAGCATGTAGGCCCAAAGGCGCACAACGATGAGCGCGGGCGCGAGCGTAAAGAGTAGCGCGATGGCGGAAACGCCCGCGCGCGATAGCTTACGGCCTAGCGTGCCGTTGAGCACGAAGGCAGCGAAAGGAAGCGCGGGAATGAGCCAGAGGAGGTTGGGGTTCATGCGGTGTGTGGGCTCGCTTGGGCGAAGACCTGGAGAGGGCGTTCGCATTGGGAAGGGCATGGCTTTAGCCGTGCCACAAACGATGAAGGAACTCGCGGCTTTAGCCGCTGAAGTAGGCTTGAGGCTGCCAGATCCACCTCAGAGGCTAAAGCCCATTTCAAGCAGCGCCGTTTCGGAACGGCTAAAGCCGTGCCCTTACCGGTCCGTCGCCTGGAGGAACAAAAATTCATGAGTGCCGTCAATTCTTCATGAGGTTGACCTGATCGACGTTCAGGGTTTGCCGGGCGCGGAAGAGCGCGATGATGATGGCCAGGCCCACGGCGGCTTCGGCCGCGGCGACCACCATGACGAAGAAGACGAAGATCTGGCCGGAGACCTGGTGCCACATGTGCGCGAAGGCAACGAAAGTCAAATTAACGGCGTTCAGCATCAGTTCGATCGACATGAAGATCGTGATGACGTTGCGCTTGATCAGGAATGCGGCGATGCCGATGCAGAAGAGGATCGCGGCGAGGATGAGGTAGTAGGCGATGGGCACCATCAATCTAGAGCTCCTTCCGCGCGAGTACCACCGCCCCGAGAATCGCGACCAGGATCAGGATCGAGGTGACCTCAAAGGGCAGCAGCAGCGACGTAAAGAGCACATGCGAGATCTCGACGATGTTGTTGGCCGCGTCCGAAAGATAGCCGCCGAGTTGCGTCGTGCCGAGCTGTTTGCGATAGGAGAGGAACACGAAGGTAAGCAGGCAAAGGATCGCGGCGGCCCCGGGAAAGCCCGCGATGGAGGCGATCCTTGAGGACTTCGACGCCTTGCTGCGGTCTTCTTCGCCGGCGTTCAGCAGCATGATCACGAAGACAAACAGCACCATGATGGCGCCGCTGTAGACGATGACCTGCGCGGCGGCGAGGAACTCGGCGCCGAGTGAAAAATAGAGCACCGCGAGCGACATCATCACAACCACCAGCGAAAGCGCCGAGTTGATGGGATGGCGCTGCAGCAGCAGATTCAGCGCGCCGCCGACTGCAAGCAGACCGAAAAGAATAAAGAGAAAGAGTTCCATCGTGGTGATCTGGCGTACCCGAACGAGACTACAGGTGTTCCATCGATTGTAACGAATGCTTCCGGCTACGGCAGTATTCCCGATGTGGTATCCAAGGCCATTGCCGTTAGTGCCAGATTTCCTCAAGAAAGCTGGCCTGTGAGCTGCTCGGAGAAGGCATGGTATCGGAAGGCACAGTGTCGGGAAGACTGCCTTAAAAAGCGTGCTCTGGTTCCGCTACGGTCTTTCGCGACCTTCTCCTGTGGACTTGGTGGCTCCTGGTCAGCCGCAGCGACGAGGCGATAACGGTAAGGCTTAACTCAGGCACAACAGAACCGAAGCTCAGGGCTACTCCGTCCAGATAACCCTGCTGGTTGATCCCGATCCAGCCCCAGCCGAAGGGCTTGCCTATCTGGCGATTCCAAGGTGAAAACTGACTGACACACTCGCTGCCGGCCCGGTGTTCGCGGGTGATGGAAAGCTTGAGCGTATCGTCGGCGATGTCCACATCGATATTGAGATAACCGGGATCAAACTCGAGTTGAATGGAATCGAGGTCGTCCTCCACTAAGGTTTGCCAGACATTTTTCAAGACGCATCCGTCCACCTCGTGAAAGGGCGTGAGGACGGGCCGCAGCACATCTCCGATCCGTTGCTTTTCCAAGGCATTCATGCCCGCACCTCAGTAGATCTCGCCCAACCGCCTGGCCTGCTTCACCAGTTTGACAGCTTTCTCTGCTTCTTTCGAG
The DNA here is from genome assembly GCA_965276885.1 of Granulicella sp. Lineage (GTDB taxonomy): Bacteria > Acidobacteriota > Terriglobia > Terriglobales > Acidobacteriaceae > Granulicella. The sequence goes on from OZ255702.1 coordinate 3,318,722, forward strand.
CCCGACAGGGCGGCCTTGGCAGCCTGCCTCAGCGTTCGGTCGGCCCAGGGTCCTGCGTTTTGAACGTTTGCGCCCGAACCACCGCGAGCGACGATCAGGCTGCGCACCAGCTCCTGTTGCTGATGGACGAGGTCGCCCAGCTTTCTTGCGATCTGTGCTTCGCTGGGCGGGTTGGGTCCAGGTGAATCTATATCTCCGCGCGAGTTTCGTGGACTCAAGATCTAAACGCCAGCGCCAGCGAAGTTGCCAGGATATTGAGCATCGCGACCGGCAGCAGGAACTTCCAGCCGAAGCCCATCAGCTGGTCGTAACGAAAGCGCGGCAGCGTGGCCCGCACCCAGATGTACAGCAGCAGAAACGCGAACACCTTGAAGACAAACCAGAGGATCGGCAGCAGCAACAGGAAGAAGCGGCCGGTGAGCACATGATCGAAGAGATGGCCGAAGGGGGAAGAAGCGCCGCCGAAGAAGAGCAGCGTGGCCACGCAGGCGACGGTGATCATGTTGGCGTACTCGGCCATGAAGAACATGGCGAACTTCATCGAGCTGTACTCGGTGTGATAGCCGGCAACGAGCTCGGATTCGGCCTCGGGAAGATCGAACGGCGTGCGGTTGGTTTCGGCGTAGGCAGCCATCAGGTAGATGAAAAACGCGATGATCTGGCATCCGCCGAAGATGTTCCAGCTCAGGGCGCCATGCGCCGATTGCGAGCCGACAATGTCGCGCAGCCGCAGCGAACCGGCGCGCAACACCACACCTACGAGCGAGAGCCCCAGGGCGAGCTCATAGCTAATTACCTGCGCCGTGGCGCGCAGGCTGCCGAAGAGCGAAAATTTATTGTTGGAGCTCCAGCCGGAGAGCGCGATGCCGTACACGCCGATGGAGGTGATGCCCAAGATCACCAGCAGCCCGACGTTCAGGTCGGAGATCTGCGTCAGGTTCACGCCCCGCACATAAAACGGCGCGCCGAACGGCACAACCGAGATGGAGATCAGCGCGCAGACGAGCGCGATCATCGGCGCCAGGATAAACAGCGGGCGCTGCACCGCAAGCGGCATCAGGTCTTCTTTCAAAAAGAGCTTGATGCCGTCGGCCATGGGCTGCAGCATGCCGAACGGGCCGGTCCGCGAGGGTCCCCAGCGGTTCTGCATGCGGCCGAGGACCTTGCGCTCCAGCAGCACGGTGTAGGCCACGGCGGTCAATGTGATGACCAGCACGACGGCGATCTTCAGGATGCTGAGCAGGAGGAAGACTTGGAAGTCGGAAAGATGGCTCATCGGATGAAAGCTACAGAGCTATCGTACGCCGTTCGTCGGGCTGCTTCATCGTTCTCTGCCAAAACGAGACCGAATTGCAGCTGCAAAATGATGACCGTGCCTAGTCAGGTCAAAACAAGCGCATGGATCAGGATCAATCTGTCTTTGGGCGCGAACCGGCAATGAGGATGTCGACAATCCTGCGGGCGCTCGGCTCCCAGCCCGGCAGAGCGGTTGTGTAAAAGACACCGACGAGGGCGCGAACGAAGTCGTTCGGTTCAGTGTCGGAATGCAGATCGCCGCTGCGGATGGCACGCTGAACCAAAGCGAGGAATGCGCCGTGTATAAGACCGCGCGCTCCTTCGATCAGGCGCACGGAGCCGCCCGCAACAGTGTCCATTGCAGGAAGGATCAAGCTTTTGCTGGCCACGTGGTCGATAAAGAGAAGCATCCAGGCTCGAAGAGCGTCGAGCGGCGGCATTGTGGCGGCGAAGCGCTGCCCGGCTGCGGTCAGTTTTTCGACTTCGCTGCGGTAGACGGCTTCAATCAGGGCGTCGCGGGTTGGAAAGTGACGATAGAGCGTGCCTGAGCCAATACCGGCTTGGCGAGCGATCTGGTCGAGCGTGGCTTCGGCTCCGTGCCGGGTGAAGGCGAGCCGGGCAACCTCAAGGATGCGCTCACGGTTGCGCTGTGCATCCGCGCGGGGCTTGCGTGCGGGCGTGGGTGTTGAGGACTGCATCTTCAACATACATAATCTGCAGATTATCGTGCAACCGGAGACAGTCCCCGCTTATCTATCTATTCGGAGACTGTCCCCGTTTTATGTTGCGGAGACGTGGTTGTCAACTCTGGCGCGGTGCTTTCCCTAATCGCGCCGGCAAAACAGTTAGGAGGAAGTCCATGCGCATTTTTGTTACGGGAGCGACAGGGTTTATTGGAACGGAATTGGTGAAGGAGCTGATAGAGGCAGGACACCAGGTACGCGGACTGGCGCGCGGCGACGCCGGCGCGGAGCAGTTGCAGGCAGCTGGAGCCGAGGTGCATCGCGGCGACCTCCAGGACCTGGACAGCCTGCGCGGCGGAGCGAAAGGCATGGATGCCGTGGTGAACCTGGCGTTCAGTCATGACTTTTCGAAGTTCGCGGAAAATGGCGAGGACGAGCGCAAGGCGATTGAGGCGCTGGGTTCAGTCCTTGAACCAGGTAAGCTGCTGGTCGTGACCTCCGGGACGGGGCTGACGAGCGGCGGACCCGGGCACGTGCGCACCGAGAGTGATGCGCCAGAGGACTCGGCTTCCATACCGCGGCAGCCCGAACAAACAGCCAAGGCCGCAGCCCAGCGCGGTGTGCATGTGGCAATTGTGCGCCTGCCGCAGGTGCATGACACGCGCAAGCAGGGCCTTGTGGTGGTGCTGACGCAAACGGCTCGCGACAAGGGCGTGTCGGCGTATGTTGGCGATGGCGCGAACCGCTGGGCCGCCGCTCCGTTGAAAGACGTAGCGCACCTGTACCGTCTCGCGGTCGAGAAAACGGGTCCGGGTGTGACGGTGTATCACGCGGTGCAGGAAGAAGGCGTGGCGTTGCGCGAGATCGCGGAGACGCTCGGCAAAGGGCTGAATATGCCGGTGGTGTCGATCGATCCGGAGAAGGCTGCCGAACACTTTGGGTGGTTTGCGCACTTCGCGGGATTGGACATGCCGGCGTCGGGCGAGTTGACGCGCAAAACGCTAGGCTGGGAGCCAACTGGGCCGGGACTGATTGAGGACCTGACGAATATGAACTACTCCTAGATTAAACGCTTCACAGCCGCCGCCGTGCGGCATGCAGCTCCTGCAGGCACTCCACCGTCCCCTTCCCCGCCTGCAGCGCCTCGATTCCCTCTACAGCAGCGCGTGCGGCCGCAATCGTGGTGATCATCGGTACCCGGGCGGCCACCGCTGCGCGCCGCAAGGCCTGCTCATCGAACACCGCGCCCTGGCCGGTAGGCGTGTTCACGATCAGGTGAATGCGCTCGCTCTTGATCAGATCGACCACATTGGGCCGGCCCTCATCCACCTTGTAAACACCCTCGGCATGCAGCCCAGCCGCGCCCAGCACGGCTGCGGTCCCGTGGGTGGCCACGATCTTGAATCCGGCGTTCGTGAACTCCCGGGCTAAAGGCACAACGGCGTCCTTATCGCGGTCGGCCACGCTCAGAAACAGTGTTCCCTGGGTTGGCAAAATCAAACCGGCAGCCGTCTGCGCCTTCGCAAACGCCTCGCCGAAGCTGCTGCCGATGCCCATCACCTCGCCGGTGGAGCGCATCTCCGGCCCCAACACGGGATCGACGCCCTGGAACTTGGCCCACGGGAATACCGGTGATTTCACAAAAAAATGATCGCCGGTACTGAGGTCTTCTCCGCTCGCAACCTGCTCCGGCAAAAGATCGCGCAGTCGCCCCCCCGTCATCAGGCGCGAGGCAATCTTCGCCAACTGCACGCCCGTCGCCTTCGACACATACGGAACCGTGCGCGAGGCGCGCGGGTTCACCTCGATCACAAACACCACCCCGCGCTGCACGGCAAATTGCAGGTTCACAAGCCCAATCACGTTCAGCGCCAAAGCCAGCTTGCGGGTGTAGGCGCGGATCGTCGCCAGCACCTCCGGCGTGAGATCCACCGCTGGCAGCACACAGGACGAATCGCCCGAGTGCACGCCGGCCTCCTCGATGTGCTGCATGATGCCCGCAATCACCACATCCTTGCCGTCGCACAGCGCATCGACATCGACCTCCTGCGCGTCCTCGAGGAAATGATCGATCAGCACCGGCCGCTCCTGCGAATACTCGATCGCGGTGGCCATATAGCGGCGTACCGCGTCATCGTTGTAGGCGATGACCATCGCCCGGCCGCCCAGCACATACGAAGGCCGCACCAGCACGGGGTAGGTCACCTGCCGCGCACCCGCTAGCGCCTCGTCTACGGAGGTCGCCATCGCCGCCGGCGGCTGCGGAATATCCAGATCCTGCAACAGTTTGCCGAAGCGCTTGCGATCCTCGGCAAGATCGATCGACTCCGGCGAAGTCCCGATGATGGGAACGCCCGCAGCCTTGAGCGGCAGTGCCAGGTTGAGTGGCGTCTGTCCGCCAAACTGCACGATCATGCCGATGCTTGCGCCTGATGCAGCCTCGTGCTCATACACCGCGAGCACGTCTTCAAACGTCAGCGGCTCGAAGTACAGCCGATCCGAGGTGTCGTAGTCGGTCGAGACGGTCTCCGGGTTGCAGTTGACCATGATGGTCTCAAAGCCATCCTCACGCAACGCGAAGGCCGCGTGGCAGCAGCAGTAATCGAACTCAATGCCCTGCCCGATGCGGTTCGGCCCGGAGCCCAGAATGATGACCTTCTTGCGGGTCGTCGGCGCCGCCTCATCCTCTTCGTCGTAGCAGGAGTAGAGGTACGGCGTGAAGCTCTCAAACTCCGCCGCGCAGGTGTCCACCAGCTTAAACACAGGTTTCACCCCGAGCCGCTCACGGGTGGCGCGCACATGATCCGCGCCGGCCTTGCCCTCAAGACCCTTCTCCTCCAATCGAAAGATCATCGCCAGCCGCTCGTCGGAGAGCCCCATGCGTTTGGCAATCAGCAGATCAAAGTCCTCCAGCGACTCCAACCCGCGCTCGCCAAGCGATTTCTGCTCATCCGCGATCAGCTTCATCTGGTGCAGGAACCACGGGTCCATGCCCGTCAGCCGCGCGGCCTCTCGCACCGCCATGCCGTGCTCAAAGGCGTAGCGCAGATAGCTCAACCGCTCCGGGTGGGGCGTCACCAGACGCTGTGTCTGCCGCCGGGGATCGATGTCCTCCGCGCCGCTCTTCTTGCCAGTCTCCAGCGAGCGCACGGCCTTCATCAGCGCTTCCTTAAAGGTGCGGCCAATGGCCATCACCTCGCCGACCGACTTCATCTGCGGCCCCAGCACCTCATTGGCCCCGGGAAACTTCTCAAACTGCCACTTCGGAATCTTCACGACGACGTAGTCGATCGTCGGCTCAAAGCAGGCCGGCGTGGCCTTGGTGATGTCGTTCTGCAGTTCGTCCAGCGTGTAGCCCACGGCCAGGCGCGCAGCGATCTTGGCAATCGGAAATCCGGTCGCCTTCGAAGCCAAGGCCGACGAGCGCGAGACCCGCGGATTCATCTCGATCACGGTCATCCGCCCGGTGCGCGGATCAACGGCAAACTGCACATTGGAGCCGCCGGTCTCCACGCCGATCTCCCGGATCACAGCAATCGCCGCGTCCCGCATGCGCTGGTACTCGCGATCGCTCAGCGTCTGCGCCGGCGCCACGGTGATCGAATCGCCCGTGTGCACGCCCATGGGATCAAAATTCTCAATGGAGCAGATGATGACGACGTTGTCCTTAAGATCGCGCACCACCTCCAGCTCGTACTCCTTCCACCCCAGCACCGACTCCTCCAGCAGGCACTCGTGCACTGGAGAAAGATCAAGCCCGCGCGACAAAATCTCCATCAACTCTTCGCGGTTGTAGGCGATGCCGCCGCCCGAGCCGCCCAGCGTAAAGCTAGGCCGGATCACCACCGGAAATCCCAGCTTGACCGCGAACTCCAGCCCATCGCGAATGTTGTTCACCAGCATCGACCGCGGCATATCCAGCCCGATCTTCTTCATCGCATCCTTGAAGAGCAGCCGGTCCTCGGCCTTCTTGATGGCCTCCAGCTTGGCGCCGATGAGTTCAATCCCAAGCCGGTCAAGAACGCCCTTATCTGCGAGATCGACGGCGAGATTCAGCGCAGTCTGTCCGCCTACTGTCGGCAGCACGGCAAACTTGCCGCCACCTCTGCTGCTGGCGTTCCTGTATTTTTTGCTGTCATCCCCGAAGGGGATCTGCTTCTCCTCCGTCGGCCCCATTCGACCGCTCTCGAGCTGCAGAATCTTCTCGAGATAAGCCTCCGTCAGCGGCTCGATATAGGTGCGATCGGCCACCTCGGGGTCCGTCATGATGGACGCCGGGTTGGAGTTCACCAGCACCACCTCGTAGCCCTCAGCCTTGAGCGCCTTGCAGGCCTGCGTGCCGGAATAATCAAACTCAGCCGATTGGCCGATAATAATCGGCCCGGAGCCGATCACGAGAATCTTAGAGATATCGTTTCTGCGCGGCATCTATATCTTTCCCTCGGGATGACGGGACGGTTGTAGAGCATGAAGGGGCGGGGCTTAAGTATAAAGGGGCGGCGCTACAGCGTGAAGGGGTGGGGCTACAGCGTGAAGGGGTGGGGCTACAGCGTGAAGGGGTGGGGCTACAGCGTGAAGGGGCGGCGCTACAGCGTGAAGGGGCGGCGCTACAGCGTGAAGGGGCGGCGCTACAGCGTGAAGGGGCGGCGCTTCAGCGTGAAGGGGCGGGGCTTCAGCGTGAAGGGGCGGGGCTTCAGCCCCGCCATCCAAGCGGTCCAATCGGGGTGGCTTTAGCCACTGAGGGACTGCGTCCAGCACCAATCCTGCATGCGTCCCACAGAACCTGTGCTCGCCCCTCACTAATGATTCAAGGTTCTTCCGGATATAACGCACATGCTGCTCAAAGTCTGCAAAGTCGCGGATGCGATGATCGGAAAAACCTGCCTGCCAGATATCCCCTACCCACTGGAACTCTCGCCTGGCTGCGAATGAAAATCCGCCCTTGATCAGCTGCACCGTCCGCTCAACAGCTTCAAGGGGGGTTACGAGCAGATGCATGTGATCCGGCATCATCACAAAGTCGTGGAGCTTGTAGTTGGTCCGGTAACGCTCCAAGGTATTGAGCAGAAACATCGCCCAGCGGTCATGCCGGAAAAATGGTTGCCGCCCCGCTGTCTGGAAGGAGACAAAATACGTCTGGCCGCCTTTTCTGAAGACCTCACGCCTTGGCCGCACAATACCCTCAGGGGCTAAAGCCCGCTTTCGCACTGCAATGGCGGCGGGGCTAAAGCCCCGCCCCTTCAAATAAGCCCAGCCCCTTGAAATAAACCTCACATCGAATACTCGTGGCCCATGGGATTTCATCTCCTCCACTCTCCGTTTATTCTATGGAGATCGCGGAACAGGATTGGAAATCGCGGAACGGGATTTGGGTATGCCGTTTCTGCATCGCATCAGTCATAAACATCTCCCCTGTGGCCGACCTTCACTACCGTGACAAGGAGGGCTTCTCCGTCCATCTTGCAGATCACACGGCAATCGCCGATGCGATAGCGCCAGTGTCCAGCCCAATCGCCAGTCAGTTGCTTACCCTCACTGTACGGGCTTCCAGCTGCAAGAACACGTTCTCGCATGTAGCGCACAACGCGTGCTTTGATCTGCGGGTCGAGCTTTCTAAGCTGTTTTTGCTAAACCGGGCTGTACGTTACTCTCCAGTTCAAAATCCCGCTCCATCTCTTCCTGTGTCATCCATTCACCAGGTTCGCTTAAAGCTTTCTCAGCGTCTCGCCCATCCTCGTAATCCTCCATAAACGTAAGCACCGCTTCACGAACGAACTCCTCCGGCGTGCGGCCCATCGCCTCACAAAGCTTCAGCAGATGTGCTTCCTGATCAGGACGCAATGGCAGCAACATACGAAAACCTCCTAGGCCTTCTTCCACTCTTCCATCATCCTACGAAAATCCCGGAACAGATAATGTGAATCATGCGGTCCGGGACTCGCCTCGGGGTGGTACTGCACGCTGAACATCGGATCGCTCTTATGTTTCAAGCCCGCCAGCGTGTTGTCATTCAAATTCACATGCGTTACGGCAACATCATGCGGCAGCGACTCGGGATCGACATTGAAATTATGGTTCTGGGCCGTAATCTCCACCTTACCGGTCTCCAGGTGCTTGATCGGATGGTTGCCGCCATGGTGGCCAAACTTCAGCTTGTAGGTCTTGCCCCCCAGCGCCAGCCCAAACAGCTGATGGCCGAGGCAGATGCCGAAAAGCGGCGTCTTTCCCTGCAGCGCCTGAATATTCTTCTGCGCGTACTCCAGCGGCTCGGGATCTCCGGGTCCATTGGAGAAGAAAACCCCATCCGGCTGCATCGCCAGCACATCCGCGGCGGGCGTCTGCGCCGGGACAACCGTCACCCGGCAGTTCTCCCGCGCCAGCATCCGCAGAATATTCTGCTTGATGCCAAAGTCGTAGGCGACCACATGCATCGTTTCACCCGCGGCCACGTTCTGTTCCGGCAACAGGTTGTCGCCCGTGCCGTTGCGCGGATCGGCACTGTCCCAACTGTAGGGCTGCTTGGTGGAGACCTCACTGGCGAGGTCCGCGCCTTCCATCAAGCGGTGCGCCCGGGCCTTGGCCACCAAGGCCTCCGGATCATCTGCTGCCGTAGAAAGGCAGCCGCGCATCACACCATGGGCACGCAGATGCCGTACGACAGCACGCGTATCGATATCCGCAATTACCGGGATGCCGTTGCGCTCCAGATACTCGTCGGCGACTTCGGTGGATCGCCAATTCGAGCTGATCGGTGAAAACTCCCGCACCACCAGCCCTTCAATGTACGGTCTGGACGACTCAGCATCCGAGGGCGATGTGCCGTAGTTGCCAATCTGCGGATTGGTCAGAACAACAATCTGTCCGGCATAGGACGGATCGGTAAAGATTTCCTGGTACCCGGTCAGAGAGGTATTGAACACCACCTCTCCGACGCGCTCCGTAGGCGCCCCAAAACTCCGTCCGCGAAACACACGCCCATCTTCCAGGGCGAGCATTGCCTTCATGATCCCTCCCGCTTTTAGGCCATCAATCAAGTTTATCAGTCATGACGGAACGGGAGAAAAGTACCTCTCGAAGGAAAAGGCCCGGTTGGGCACGGACCATTTTCGATCAAAGGCAGCGACTATGTGATCAAAGCCTAGTAATAGCGGCAGTGACGATGATGATGGCGCCAGTAGCAATGGCGATGATGGTGGTGGTAGTCCTGCGCTTCTGCCGAGCTCAAAGTTCCAAACAACAAAGCTGCGCCGAACATGGAGAGCACCGCTCGCTTAAATGTCATGTAGTTTCCTTTCTTTCCTTCATCAAATAACCCCAATAAGTGAGAACAGATCAGCTTAACACCCTACGGCCCAGCAATAGCGGTTGTGTGGGTAAAGGCATTGGCGGCGCTGCGCACTGGCAGTGGTGGGGACTTTCTGGCACAATCGCCAGACGAAACATGCGCCCATCTTCGCAGGCAAGCGTCGCCTTCGCGCTGCCTCCAGTTTCAGACGAGCAATTGACTCTATTCAGCGGAAGAAGAACAGCTTCCAAAACCCAGCCGGATTTGGGTCTTTCAAGAGAGAAGCTGTCCAGCTTTTAGCGGTTGTAGTGACGATGATGATGATGGTGGTGGTGATGGTGATGGTCGTACTGGGCTTCCGCTGAGGTCAGCGTACCGAACAGAACAGCCAAACCGAGTACCGAAAGCAGGGCTCGCTTAAAAGTCATTCGTACTTTCTCCTTTGCTACATCGATTCAATCTTCAAGTACCTGCCGCAATGCCGAGGGGCTTGAATACGTTGCCGCGAACCTATCCTGCACCAGAATTGCAGATTCGCGAGCCAAAATTTCCAACCTCGGATTGCCCGTTCTCCTGTTGCGCTTCACAGTTCCGTCGATTGCCGACGATGATGAGAGTAACCCGGGAGCGTGAAGGTTTGTTGGCGGATTACAAATTCTTTGGTAATCAAGATAGGTCCGCGAGTACCGTGCCGTCTTCCGTCCGCACCGGAAACACCTTTACCTGCGCCTGCTCGGGCGGCTCCGCGATCCCGGTTCTGCAATCAAACGCCCAGGCATGCCAGGGGCAAACCACCGTTTGCCCCTCGATCCAACCCTGCCCCAGCGGTCCCTGCCGGTGCGGACACACATTATCCAGCGCCCGCAACTCGCCTTCGATGTTGGCCAGGCAGATCGTTTGCGATCCCGTCTCGACTTCGCGCAGACCGCCCGGCTCGGGCGCCTCGTCCACCCCGCACACCCGCACCCACTCCGCCAAACCCTTCCTCCTGATCCCGCCACGTAAGATGCAGAAGGAAGTGCGCCTTCATGCCGAATGCCAACCGCAATCGAAAGTCAGCCGCGAAAAACACCGTGCCGGCTCGCCGGCCCGCACCTGGGTCCGTTCCGGGGACACCGTCAGCCGCACCGAAGACATCGGCATCCGCTCCGGAGACAGTTGACCCGCGCTGGCTGCTCCAGGCCATCGCCGCGGTCGTGGCCCTCGGCCTCTTTTGTGCCTACCTTAGTGTGTGTGGGCTGTTTTACACGCAGCAATGGCAATTCGTACTGCATCCCACTCGCGCTGTCACCCGGACTCCCGCTTCCATCGGTCTCAGCTTTCAACCCGTCCAGTTCGGTGTCGATCTCGCAGGCAAACCCCAACTCGCCGGCTGGTGGATTCCGGGCGATTCGCCTGCCGACCCCACGGTGCTTATGCTCCATGGCCAGGACGGCTCCATGAGCGATGCGCTTCCGGCTGTAAAGCCGCTCCATGACGCCCGCCTGAATGTGCTGTTGTTCGATTACCGCGGCTACGGCCAAAGCGGCGGCAGGCATCCCAGCGAGCAACTCATGCGCGCCGACGCCACCGCTGCGCTCGCGTACCTGACCCAGACTCGTGGTATCCCGACACCCTCCATTTTGGTGTACGGCGCCGGCCTTGGAGCCTCGCTGGCCGTCAGCCTCTGCGATCAACATCCCGCGGTCGCTGGACTGATCCTCCAATCAGCTGATGGCGACACCGAAAGCCGTGTTCTGAGCGACGCGCGCGCCCACATCGTGCCTGTCAGCCTGCTGTTTCATAACCGTTTCCCGCTCGCCGACCCTCTACACCGCCTCAAAAGTCCCAAGCTGATCCTCAGCGACACCGAGGGTAGCGCCCCGGTAGACGCAAAACGCGCCGCCGACCCAAAGATGACCGCCGAACTGCCCCGCGATGCCTCGCAGGCTGAGGTCACGGCCATAATTTGGCGCTTCCTTGATACCTACGTGCTCAGGCCTCCTCAGCCCGCAGCTCACGGCTAGGCGTACCGGAAAGGCGTGAAGGCTCCCGATGTTCTGGGAGCCTTGGTATCAGGTAGGGGAGGGTGGTGCGGATGGGGGAGGCCAGGACCCGAGGGAGGTGCCAGTCCGGCAGGTGCTACACCTCTTCAGACGCAGGTCCCGCAAAAAGGTTCTTCTGTTTTCCACATTTTTCCGGGCAGGGTATACAAAAAAGCAGATCACTCATCCGGCTGCCCCGAAGCAGACCCTTCCTCAAGCAAAATTCAGGAAGCCCGAGGTTCCGAGCTGTGATCCGGGGAAGATCTGATCCAGCCTTCGCGTACCCAGGGTTTTGTACGCTGCCTCGCCCAGCACCGCGCGAAAGTCCGTGGTCACGGAGAGATCGCGGCCTTCATTTAACTGCTCATTGGAGAGTCCGGGCCAGCGCCCGTAAATTTTGCCGCCCTTCACCGGCCCGCCCAGCACAAACATCACGTTCGCGTGCCCGTGATCGGTTCCGCCCGTCCCGTTCTGGCGTGCCGTGCGGCCGAATTCGGACATGGTAACCAGGGTGATCTGCTCCGCGCCGTCGCCCATATCCTGCCAGAAAGCAGCAAGGGTGTCGGCGAACTCCCGCAGGCGGTTGGCGAGCTGTCCGTTCGCGGCACCCTGATTTTGGTGGGTATCCCATCCGCCGATGTCGGAAAACGCCGCCTCGACGCCCAGGTTCGCCTTCAGCAGCTGGGCCGTCTGCTTCATGCTGTTGCCGAACGCCGTGTTGGGGTAGTTTGCTCCATCCGCCGGCGTGTAGTGCGCCGGGTCCGCGGCCTTCAGCATACGGACGGCTTCAAAGGTCTCCTGCCCAGTGCCGTGCAGAACGGTGTCGGAGCTCTCGTCATACATCGCCTGGAAGGCATTGGAAAGCTGCGAGGTCTGCGGCCCTTTCCCGGCAACCGAAAAGTCCTGCAGGTTGGCGACAGCTACCGCCGGAATCCGCCCCTGCAGTGTGCGGGGAACCTGGGTACCCAGCGCAACGGCGCGGAAAGGCGACGCTTTCCCGGCCCCCGCGGAATCTGCCTGCAAGGCCCGGTTCAGCCAGCCGTCCGGGGTCGCCTTCACCCCGGGTGTACCAGATTCCATATAATCCTGCGCGTCAAAGTGCGAGCGGGTCGGGTCCGGTGATCCCACCGCGTGCACAATCGCCAGGTGTCCGCGGTCGTAGAGCGGCTTCAAAGAGATCATGGCCGGGTGGAGCCCAAAGAAGCCGTCCAGGTCCAGCACCTCGTTCTGTTTCACCGCGATCGTCGGCCGCATGGCGTAATAATTCTTCTCCCCGTAAGGCACAACGACGTTCAACCCATCGCAGGCGCCGCGCTGGAAGATCACCACCAGCTTCTTGCCCTTGGCTGCCGCCGTATCCATCTGCGCATAGACCAAACGCGTCAGAAATGCCGGAATGACAGAAGTACCCACCAAAGCCAGGGCGCCATTGCGAAGAAAGCCTCGCCGTGTCAGGCCGTTGCGTCGCCGGAGATCGCGGCCATGCATGTCGCAGCCCCAATCGCTCCCGTCCGTGAAGATCATCTTATTTGCCATCGTCATTCTCCCTGGGCCGTGCGCACTTACCGTCGTTGGAAATCCGGGGAGCCCAGCAGCAGCCCCGCCATGGTCGCCACAGGCGCCTCCGGAGCATCTGTTGGCCACGCCGCTTGGGCTCGTATCCGCCGGAATCCGCCCCCGCCAGCTATCTCGGAGTCCACGGCTGAACCCTGCTCAGCCCCGTCAGGCTGGGTACGAAAGCTCTGTTCAGCCGTCCGCTGCGTAGTCGGATCCTTGGCCTGCTCCAGCACCGCCCTGCGTGTGTTGGGCGCGGCCGCCTGGCCGAGAACCAGAGCTTCCAAGGTCTGTTCCGTCTTCCCGTCCAGCAGCGTATTCGGATTTGTATCCGCACCCAGCAGCGGCGCCCAGTCCAGGCGCGTTCCCGGCAGACGATTCCCGCTCAACACTAGCGCAAAATTCATCCGATTCACCAGCGCATTACTGCTCACCCAGGCATCCGCCTGCCAGGAGTAGCCGTTCGGGGTCTGCATCCCGTAGATCGGCATGCCCAGCCGATCCATAACCCCGATCAGCGGAACCGGATTCTTGACCTCCGCGTCCCCGGCGCGCAGGGCAGAGGCCACAAACTCGACCGGCGTCTTCACCTTGGCGCGGCGTACCGTAGTCGACCAGAACTCAGGTGAGTGATACATCGCCATAAGCACGGCGCTAATCTGACCATCGCTCTTCAGATAGGCCGCCGTCATTCTGTCCACAAGCGCGGGCGGCGGCGTGTCGCTGACAAAGCGTTCTGCCAGCTCCTGCGAGAGGAAGTGAGCCGTCTTGGGGCTGCTCGCGAGAATGTGCAGCACCGCCAGCCCCTCGTTTACACCGCCCTCCGGGATTACCTGCCCCAGTACCGTCTTCGACCCGGGCTCGTGCCGGTTCGGGTTGAAGGTGAACGTTCCGCCCTGATCCGGCCGCTCGATCGTCCAGCCCGTAAAGCACTTCGCGACCTCGATCACATCCGCCTGGGTGTACCCGCCGCTGACCCCGAGCGTGTGCAGCTCCATCAGCTCGCGCGCATAGTTCTCGTTGATGCCCTTCGATCTTTGAGCCTTCTTGCCGGCAGCCGGGACGAAGGAACCTGTCTTAGGAACGCTGGTGCGCTGGGCCGCGCGGGAGTCCGGGCCGATGCTCGTCCAATTGTCCAGGTAGACCAGCATCGCCGGGCTCTGCGCCGTCGCGACCAGCAGATCCTCAAAACGGCCAAGCGCATGCGGCAGAATCGTCCCCTGCTCATAGGCCGGCAAGAGGTACGGCTCGTTCTGATTTTTCTTCACGTACACATTGAAGTGGTTCAGCCAGAAATCCGTCATCACGGCCTGCAGCTGCCGCTCCGAATACACATCGCGCAGCAGCCGCGTGGCCTCGGCCTCCGCCGCCACCACCCGGATGGGCGCCTGCATCGCCGCCACCTGCTCCCCCTCTGCCGGTGAGAATCCTTGCAGCAGCCGCTGTTGGTTTGCGCCCTTCAATGCCGCTCGAAGCGACTGCATCTGCTCTGGCGAGAGCGCCAGGAGCCTTTGCATGCGCGCGGCCGGCGCCAGTGCCAGGATCGCCTGTACCGCCGCATCGTCCATCGGGGGCGCGCTCCCTTGCAGCTTTCCGGACATGGTCTTCTTATCGGCAGTTGTGTCGTTTTCTTTAGAGGGTGCATCGCCCTTCTGCGCGAACACCGCATTCAACTTCCGCTCATAGTTCAGTCCCGCATCCGCATAGACCGCCCGCTCCAACGGATCCACGGGCGCATCCAGCCCTCCCCGGCTGTACTGCCGCAGCATCCCGGGAGTGGGAAACCGCTCGATCAGCTCAGTCTGCGAGAGCTGCATCGCAGGGAACTTCGCCAGCCGTCGTCCCAGTCCGGCGTCATCGATCGTGTCCGGGTGAAGCTGCTGCTCGAGCCACGCATCTAGCCCCATTTGGCGCACTTTGGCCTCGTCTCCGGGGCGCGGCCCAAAGGTAAACCGGTTCAGCGCATGAAGGATCTGATCATGCGGCGACATGCGGGAAGCGGCCGCGGCCGGAACAACATGGCGGTGCCCGGTTCTCTGTTCAGCAGCAGCGGGAACCGCCGCCAGCATTGAGCAACAAACAATTCCACTCACGAACAAAAGACAGATCGAGCTGATAGGAACGGCCCTGCAGCGCACCATCGCGGGCTCCTGACCAAAATCTCGCGGCGGCATATTTCACCGCTGTTTCCTTCAACACGCAACCGGGACTGGAGTTGCGAGGCGCAGCTAAAAAGCAGCCAACTCAGCCATGGCGTCAAATAGCCGGTCCGCCTGCGGCAGAATCACGTCCTCCAGCAGCGGCTGGTAGGCCACAAAGGTGTCCATGCCGCCCACCCGGCGCACCGGGGCATCCAGATCGTGAAACAGCTCGTCGCCGATGCGCGCTGCCAGCTCCGCGCCGTAGCCCCAGCTCAGCATGTCCTCATGCGCCACCAGCACCCGGCTGGTCTTGCGCACCGTGGCCGCGATCGCGTCCCAGTCGAAGGGGGTCAGGCTGCGCAGGTCGACGATCTCCGCATCGATGCCGCGCTCCCGCTCCAGCCGCTGCGCCGCCTGCAAGGCGCGCGGCACCACCGCCCCATAGGTGATCACGGAAAGATCCTTCCCCGGTTTGACGATCTTCGCCTTACCGAACGGCACGGTGTACTCCGGCCCTGGATAGGTCGCGCGGCCGAAGGTAGCCCGGTAAAGATTCTTGTGCTCCAGAAACAGCACGGGATCATCGCAGCGGATCGCCGTCCGCAGCAGCCCGACGGCGTCCAGCGTATTCGACGGCATCACAATCCGCACACCCGGGGTATGCGCAAAGATGCTCTCACCCGACTGCGAGTGATAAATCGACCCGCCCGTCAGATAGCCGCCAATCGGCACCCGCATCACCAGCGGGCAGGAGAAGGTCCCATTCGACCTCCAGCGCATCACCCCTAACTCGTTGCGCATCTGGTGCATAGCCGGCCATATGTAATCAAAGAATTGAATCTCCGCCACCGGCTTCAAGCCGCGCACCGCCATACCGATCGCGCGGCCGGTGATGTTGGCCTCCGCCAGCGGCGAGTTCCACACCCGGTCGCTGCCAAACTCCTTCTGCAGCCCGGCGGTAACCTTGAAGACCCCACCCTTACCCTTCAGCTTGCCTGCATGAAGCTCGCGATCCCGGGTAGCGTCAGCGACATCCTCGCCAAACACCACAATCCGCTCGTCGTGGCGCATCTCGTCGCGCAGGCAGGCGTTGATGCCGTCCAGCATGGTGCGGTCGGAGACATCCGCCGCACCCGGAGCCGGCTCCCTCTCAAAGCGGGCATCGGTCGGCTGCAGATCCTCGGAGTAGACGTGCCGCAGAATCGATGCGGTCTGCGGCGGAGCGGCGGCCAGCGCCCGATCCGATGCCCCCTGAATCTCCGCATCGACGGCTTCCTCCAGCGTCCGCAGCTGCTCCGCATCCGCCACGCCGTTTGAGATCAGCCAAGCCGCCAGACGCGAGATCGGGTCACGCAGGGCATCGGCCTCCAACTCCTCCACCGAGCGATAGTGGGTCTCGTCATCACTCAGGGAATGTGAGTACGGCCGAATCACATGCCCATGCACCAGCGCCGGCCCCTTCCCCGCGCGGCAGTACGCCACCGCTTCAGCCAACGCCTCATAGCTGGCGATCGCGTCGGTCCCATCCACCTCGGCAAAGTGGAAGTTCGGGAAATTGGCCACCAGGCGCGAGATGCTGCCCCCGGGCGTATTCGCCTCCACCGGCGTGGAGATCGCGTAGCCATTGTCCTCGACAAGGTACAGCACCGGCAGCTTCAGATTGGAGGCCGTATTCAGCGACTCCCAGAACTCTCCCTGGCTCGTCGAGCCCTCGCCGATGGAGGTGTACACCACCTCATCCGGCTGAAAGGTGACGTCTTTGAACTCCCGGTAATCGCCCTCGTGCTTGGCGACCGCCTCAGGGTGACCGCGGAAGAACCGTCCGGCCTCCGCGCAGCCCACCGCGTGCAGACACTGCGTCGCCGTGGATGACGACGGCGACACGATATTCAGCCGTTTGCTAGTCCAGTGCGAAGGCATCTGCCGCCCGCCGGAGCCCGGATCGGCCGCCGCGCCGACCGCCTGCAGCAGCTGCTCCTCAACCGTATTGTCCAGCGCCAGGCAAAGCGCGCGGTCGCGATAGTACGGGAAGAACCAGTCATAGCCCGGCTTCAGCGCCATGCCGGCGGCCACCAGCAGCGCCTCATGCCCGGCACAGGAGATCTGAAAGAAGATCTTCTGCTGCCGCTTCAGCAGGATCTCGCGATCATCCGTGCGCCGCGACAAAAACATCAACCGGTAAAACTCCAAGAGCTGCGCGTCGGAAAGACCGCCCCGCGCGGACACCGGCGCCGACGGCTGGCCATTGTGCTCGCCGGCTGGCTCACGCCCGCCCGCTGTCGCCACTTTTTCCGCTTGCCTCTTCCCTGCCACCCGGCTCCGCCTCCCCTGCCCCCTGACGGGACAGTTTGACAGACAGATTGTACGCGTCGCGCGGCGGCCCGGTCGCTGGGCGCCAGGCGTCGCGTCACTGCTAGCTCCTCATGCGTTCCTTCACATCGTGGGCCAGCTTTTCTATCTCGGCCGCCTTACGAACAACATCCAGGGAAAGCTCATCCTTGGAGGTCTTCTCGACCTCTTCCTTCAGCTCCGTCGAGAGCGCCTGCAGCCGGGCCGTGTCGGACAACAGCCGCTTGCGCCGGTCGTCCTCGCGCAGGTGCTCCAGCTTCGCCGGCGAGGGCCCCGCCAGCGGCGTCGTGTCCGGGGCGCCCATTCCGGGAACCCGCGGGGCCTGCCCCGCCGATGGAGGCTGCGGAACGCCCTGAACCTGACCCGTACCCCAAGGACAAACCGTGCTCAGCAGAAATGCGGCAAGCATCCCCGCGATGGCATGCGCGCGAAGAGCGTGTATCAATTTTTGAAACATGTTGAGGCCCCCTGTCGAAGTGCCCAGCATCAGACGGCGGAACACCGGGTGTGCGTATGCTTGGTTAGAACGTCTGGACCACTCCATCATGCCCCTGCCCACGGCTGTGCCACAAGAGGAGCACTCCGTGCTCGCCATCGAACACGGCTGGCACAGTGACCTCATCAACTTCGCCCAAACCGGTCTGCCCAAGATTCTGGGCGCCTTGGTCCTCGCCTTTGTCGCGCAACGGCTGGTGCTCTTCTTCGTCGGACGTATGCGCCGCCGGGCCGATGCCCTGGTCGGCAACAGCCGCCGCGCGGCGCAGCTCCGGACGGTGGCCGGCATCGTGCGCGCCAGCGCCTATGCCCTGCTCGGCTTTTACGTGTTCATCCAGATCCTGGGCGCCCTGGGCGTTCCGCTAGGACCGTTCATCGCCTCGGCCGGCGTCATCGGCCTCGGCATCAGCTTCGGCGCCCAATCGCTCTTCAAGGACATGCTGAACGGCGTCTTTATCCTGATCGAAGACCAGTACAGCGTCGGCGACACCGTCAAGATCGCCGGCCTGCAGGGCACCGTGGAAGACCTCACCCTGCGCTGCACCAAGCTCCGCGACGGCGACGGCACCCTGTACATCGTGCCCAACAGCCAGATCGCGACGGTCTCGAACCTGTCGCGCGACTTCTCCGTCGCCTCGCTTGCGATCAGCGTCAGCGCGGCGGAAAACCCCGATCGCATTCTGGCTCTACTAAAACAGCTTGCCGCCGAGCTGCGCGCCGACCAGGCCTTCCGCGAGGTCGTGCTCAGCGATCCGGATGTCCCGGGCATCGATCGCATCTCCGCCCACGAGGTGATCTACCCGGTCAACCTCCGCGTCCGCGCCAACCAGCGCGACGGTGTCCTGCGCGAGCTGCGCCGCCGCACGCTTCTGGTCTTTGCGCGGGAAGGCATCCCCTTCGGCGCTACAACCAGCACCCTAGTCATCGAAAAACCACAACCCTCAACGCTACAGTCTCCGACAGAATCGCCTGAAACCAAGCCTTCGTGAAAGCACAGTGCACCAGTCTACTTCCGACAACCGCGTTTATGAGGACCTGCGCGGCGCTGCTGGCGGGTACAGGTGATCAATGATCCTTGGCAGGTACTCCCCGAGGAAGTTGTTCGCGGTCGCGCCCTGGAAAAAGTGAGCCGCTTTCTCCTCCAAGACCAGATTCGCAAGTCCGTGGAGTGTGGCCAGGCCGCACAGCATCTCAGCGGAGTCCTCGAAGCTCGCCGTATTGGGATGAGCCTTGCCGCGAGAGGCGAGGATTGCATAGCCGAGCCGATTGCCCGGTCCTCTGCTGGCGGTGGCCAGTCGCGCATCGCTGCGGTCAACCAGATCCTTTCGGAACATGAGCCGGAAGTGACCGGGGTTCTCGACCACAAAGTTCACGAACGCGAGCACCACGGCCTTCACGTCTGTGACGGCATCCTGCGAGTGCCCGGCGCTCTCGATGTACCGTCCTGCTCGGTCATAGGCCAGGATGGCGACTTCAGTGAGCAGGCCTCTGGCGCCACCGAAGTGATGCGCGGGCGCTGCCGGTGAAACCCCCGCTCTCTGAGCCGCCGCACGCAGAGAAAAGCCTTCTATGCCCTTCTCGGTGATGATCTCGTCAGCGGCATTGATCAGGGCGGCGCGAAGGTCACCGTGATGATAGCTGTCCTTCATCTTCGTGATCGCAGCCGCTTTATCTTGACGGCGTTCAGATAACGCGCTACTGTGAGTGGAAGTGGTCTGGATGGTCTTCAGAGGACTTATGCGGCCCATAACCTAACAGTGTACAGATTCCCGCCGGAAAGTACACGCCGGCAGAAGAGGCGAACATGAGCAAGGTCTGGATCATTACAGGAGCGTCGCGCGGTTTCGGGCGCGTGTGGGCAGAGGCAGCACTTGAACGAGGCGACAAGGTTGCGGCAACCGCGCGCAGCCTGGAGAGCGTTTCAGATCTGAAAGAACGGTTTGGTGACGCGGTTCTTCCGTTGCAGCTGGACGTGACTGACGCGGCTCGTATTCCGGAGGCGGTGCAACAGGCGTTCGAGCACTTCGGGCGGCTGGATGTCTTGGTCAACAATGCGGGGTACAGCCTGATCGCCACAACGGAAGAGGCGACGGACGAGCAGATCGCGGAACTTTTCGATGCAAACTATACCGGCGTTGTGCGCGTCATCCGTGCCGCTTTGCCCCTGTTTCGGAAGCAAGGCAGCGGTCACATTCTGGGCGTAACCAGCAGCCTTGGTGTGGTTCCCGCGCCTCTGATCGGTGTTTACGCCGCAACCAAGGCGGCTGCTGAGTCCCTGCATGAGTCTCTGGCCAAAGAGGTTGCGCAGTTCGGGATCAAAGTCACGATGATCGAGCCTGGAGCCTACGCTACGGAGTTCGGCAAGAGTGCTGCACGTGCGAATCCGCTGCCGGTGTATGACACGTTCCGCAAGGACTTCATGGCAGGTCTCATGAAGCTGGAACGCGGAAACCCGAAGGCGACTTCAGAAGCGCTGTTCAAGGTCGTCGATGCAGAGCAGCCGCCGTTGCGTCTCATCCTCGGCA
The DNA here is from genome assembly GCA_965276885.1 of Granulicella sp. GTDB lineage: Bacteria > Acidobacteriota > Terriglobia > Terriglobales > Acidobacteriaceae > Granulicella. The sequence goes on from OZ255702.1 coordinate 3,339,074, forward strand.
GTACGACATTGCCACAAATCCACGCCACCTATGCCGACCGTCTTGCAACCTGGGACGCCTGGCAGGCGATTTCGGACGCTGCTCAATAAAGCGGAATACTACAGCTCGGGAGCATGGACGTTACTCGTGGTCCCGAGCCGTTCTCATCGCTACTGTGAAGTCGCATTCTGGGAAGTGATGCCATCCAAATGGCCTCCGAACTCCTCGCAACATCCCGGAAGGACCGCCGTTGCACAGCAACACCCAGGAACCCGCTATCCTGAAAGCACCCAAATTCCGGCCTCCCCGCCCCCAGTTCCGCTCGTTACTCGGGGCGGCTCAGTAAATGGCTGAAAACAGGGACTTTACACGCAAATCTTTTGAATTGAATACTTTACCGGGACTGCCTACCACATGTCTAACAAAACAGGATCTTTACGCCAAAGTACCCCCCGGGGGAGGGAAGGGTGCCCTCCAAATGCGGATGCTTTGCATTTACCTTGAGACGCACTAAAGCTCCTTCCCGAGAAGACTCCCTAGCTGTTCCGGGTCGCGCACCGGCGGCAGGCAGGCGAAGCCTTTGCATACCACTGCCAGGCTTCCCTCCCCGAGGCCCGGCAGGTTTGGCAGGGTCTCGGCCAGCGCCGGCGGCAGGTGGCTCAACTGCCCGGGCCGCAGCCGGATGACGCTTTTGTTGATCAGAAACCGCGCGGCGGCAGTTGCGGCCAGCTCCTCCGCCAGCGCATCCGCGCCGATCACGCACACCTGCACCGGCGGCGTGATCGCCCGGCGCAGCGCCTGCGCATAGCTGGCCGCATACAGGCCGAAGTGCTCGACTATTCCCGCAAAGAGCTCCAGGGTGTCCTCCGCGCGGGTTCGATAGAGTTCGGTGCCGGTCAACGCATGGAGCCGCAGCAGCAGCGTCACCGCTACCGCGTTGCCGGCGGGCGTGGGCGAGTCTTGCAGCGGCTTGCGGCGGGTGCTGAGCGCACCGATGCGGCCCTCCGCCGCCGCGCCCTGCCCGGCATCGAACTGCCCGCCGTTGAACTGCCAGGTATCGAAGAAGCCGTCGCCCATCTCGTCATAGAAGCGCGCCAGCAGCGTCTGCGCAAGCTGCTCCGCCACGGTGAAATAGCGCAGCTCGCCGGTGGCCTCCCAGGCATCCAGCGCCGCGTTGCCGAGAAACGCGTAGTCCTCCAGCACCGCCGGAACCGCCTTGGCCGTTCCACCATCCTCGCCATAGGCGACCACGCGCGAGAGGCCGGTTTCGGGCTTCCACGCCGCTTCGATCACGCGATCCAGCGACTTGAGCGCAAACGCCGTCGCCTCCGGCAGCGCCAGCGCCCGCCCAGCCGCCAGGTAGGCCGAGATGCACAGCCCGTTCCAGCCCGTGTACACCGTGCGGTCCACATAGGGTGTCTTGCGCGCGAGCCGCGCAGCGTACATCTTGGCCTTGGCGCTTTCGAGCAACGCCGCGGTCGCCTCTTCCGAGCGCCCGAAACGCTGCGCCAGCGTGGGAACATCGGCGATGAGGTGCAGCACATTCTTGGCCGGGTTGTGGTGCATGTCCCCCACAGCCCGCAGGTTATAAAACGCCGCAGCCACCTCCATCTCTTCGGCCGAAAGCACGGCCTCCGCCTCGCTGCGCGTCCAGGTGAAGTAGTCGCCGTCATCGTCGAGCGAGTCATCCGCATCCTGCGAGCCGTAGAAGCCGCCCCGCTCACGATCACTCAGCCACTCCTCCATCCAGCGCAGCGTGCTCGCCGCGACGCGGGCAAACCGCGGGTCTACAAAGCTCTGGAAGGCATGGGTGTAGGCCCGTAGCAGCTCGCTGTTGTCATAGGCCATCTTCTCGAAGTGCGGCACGATCCAGCGCTCATCGACCGAATAGCGATGAAATCCGCCGGCAAGCTGGTCGTGGATGCCGCCTGCGGCCATCTTCGCCAGCGTCACCGCCGCGACCTCACGCGCCTGCTCGGCCTGCGGTCCGGGCCGCGTCGAAGCGTCGACCAGCAGGTCCAGCGCGGCCGGATGCGGAAACTTGGGCTGGGCCCCGAAGCCGCCGTTGCGCGGATCGAACTGACGCAGAATTGAGTCAATGATCTTGGCCAGCAGCGGCGCACCGGGCTCACCCGCACGGCCCGAGAAGCTCTCGTTGTGCTCGATGGCCTGCATCACGCTGCCCGCGGACTCGTCCACCTCCGTCCGGCGGTTGCGGTAGGCTTCGGCCATGCTTTGCAGCACGCGCGGAAAACCCGGGCGGCCGTAGCGGTCTTCCGGCGGAAAGTACGTGCCGCCAAAGAACGGCTTGCCGTCCCCAGTCAGAAACGCCGTGAGCGGCCAGCCGCCTTGCCCGCTGATCGAGGAAACCGCCGCCTGGTAACGCGAGTCCACATCGGGCCGCTCGTCGCGATCCACCTTTACGGCGACAAAATGCTCGTTGATCAGCGCCGCGATGGCGTCATTCTCATAGCTTTCGCGATCCATGACATGGCACCAGTGGCACCACACCGCGCCGACATCGAGCAGCACCGGCTTGTCTTCACGCTGCGCCTTGGCGAAGGCTTCTTCGCTCCACTCATGCCAGTCCACCGGCTGCAAACGCGCTGAGCGCAGATATGCGGACGAGGCCTGCCCCAGCCGGTTCTCGGCGGGCTCCGCCGGGTAGTTCGCAACTGCTTCCGATTGCCGGTCGCTTCGCGGGGTTAACGGGCTGTCCAACTTCTCTGCCATCGGTGACTCCAGACCTCAGCCTATCAAGCCGGTGAGGAGCCTGGCGTATCTGGAGTTCTACCGAACGTCTGATGCATCACGAGCATTCCCTCAGTGGCTAAAGCCACATCGCAGCCGTTGAATTTACGGCGGGACTGAAGTCCCGCCCTTTTACGAGGCGAATCAATCAGGAATACCTAGACTATCGTCTGCGCCGTGAAGAAATCCCTGTATTTGTTTGCTGCTGCACAAAGGAAGCTTCTCCGGAGCGCACCGGGAAGAGCCGGGGCAAGGAGCGGGTTGAATCAAAGAATGGCGGCTGGACCGTTCGTCAGGCGGAGATTTCAAACACAGTACACGCCGGCGTTTCGGGTGGCCGTGGCCGTCACGCATTGGGCACGGTAGGCTTAGGGAACTCCATGTATCGCTTCACGCTGTATCTCTGCATCATCCTTGTGGCTGGCGTTGCGGTTCGGTCCGCCTCCGCGCGACCTCGGCCGCTGGCCCCCGTACCGGCCGAGATCGCCTCGGATCACTTCATCGTGACCGTCAACGGCCGGCAGACGCCGGTGATGCACGCTGCCCTCAATCTTTATTTCCTCAACTTCGACGCGGGCAAGCGTACCAAGATCTCTGTGACCGCGCCTACGGACGACTTCTGGGACGCCGGTGTCGAGGTTCAACCCTGGCGCCTCGGCATACGGCCGCAGCGCCAGGGACGCGTCATCACGTTTTCACTCGATGGGCCTGCAAAGATCACCCTCTCTCGCCCCAACGACTTTCTCAGCGGCGCGGAGATGCTGTACCTGTTCGCGAACGCGCCCGAGAAGAATCCCCCGGCCGCGTCCGGCCCGGGCCTGCGCTACATCGGTCCCGGCGCCCACACCGAAAACATCGATGCCGCAACCGGCGACTCGATCTATCTCGCGCCCGGCGCGGTCGTCTTCGGGGCGCTGAACGTCTGGGGCGTCGACCACGTAAAGGTCTTCGGCCCCGGCGTCATCGTCTACGACGGCCCGCAGAACCCCGCCGACGATGACGGGTGGATACACAAGCGCAACTGGCATTGCATCGTCATGGATCACGCCCACAACATCTCCATCTCGGACATCACCTGTGTCGTGCGTAGCCGAACCTGGCAGATTCAGATGAAGGACTCGCGCGATATCTTGTACGACAACATCAAGGTCATCGGGGCCAACCGGGACAATGCCAATGCCGATGGAATGGACTGGCTGGGGGGCGGCGATACCGTCGTGCGCAACAGCTTCTTTCGCGCCGCCGACGACATCTTTGCCATGCAGACAAGCTGGGAAGGCTATGGCCCGGTGGCCTTCGCGGCGCAGGGATCCCCCGTGACCAATATCTCCGTCGAAGACAGCATTCTTTCCACCAGCATCTCCAATGTCGTGCGCGCGGGATGGCCGGGGAAGAACTTCGAGGGCGGCAACTTCCGCATGAAGAACTCCGACATATTGCACATGGGTCTGGGCGGCTGCGGTGTTCCGTTCGCCCTAATGGAGCTCTGGGCAGACCCCGCCGGGCGGGGCGAAAGCGCTCAATTCAACTTCGAGGACATCCGCCTGGAGGACTGGTATTCCCTTGTGCAGCTGCGGCAACCGACCCTCGTCCGCGGCGTTCATTTCACGGACATCGCGGCCTTGCAATCGCCGTCGCTGGTGCCCTCGGTGCTCAAGGGAGATGTCGAGGATGTCACGTTGGACAATGTGGTGCTTGCTGGAAACCGCGTGGAGAGCGCGGGCGATGTACCGGTCGAGACTTCAGAAGGAGCAGCGCCGGCGACGATCACCGATACCGGACCGAAGATCGGGGTCACCCACTCCCGCGGCTGGCTGCACCCCGGGCAAAAGGTCCACTTCGAGGCAACGGAGGAGGACCCCACCTCCCAGCTTCGCTACACATGGATCTTCGGCGATGGCACGACAGGCAAGGGTCGCAAGGTGAAGCATCGTTTTCCGGACACGGAGGGCACACTGCGGGACGGTTCCGGGCTGTTTCGCGTGCTGCTGCACGTCTCGAACGAGTCGGGCCGCCAGACCTGGATCAATGATCCTGTCGTGGTCCGCGATGCGCAGAACACTGCTCTTAATATCGTCGCCGGGGCGTCGGGGGTCGCCTATGCTTACCAGCCGATGCCGCAAGACGGTACCGACTCCGGCGCTACCTCCGGAACGGCCGGCAGCCTGGCGCTAGCCGATGTGCCCCATGGAGACGAAGGCTACAAGTTATCCTTCTCCGCTGACTTGAACGTGCCGGAAGATGGCGGCTACCTGTTCACCGTAATCGCCAATGACGCAAGTTCCATTGCTGTAGACGGCAAGCCGCTTGGCGTGGGCCCCCAACCCTTCGCGCAGGTATGTGGGCTGGCCGGGGACGCGGCGCGACCGGTCACGGTGGCCACCGAGCTTGCCAAAGGGCTGCACCACCTCGATATCACAGAGTCGCATTCCCTGGGCGTCGATAACTTCCAGGTCCTCTGGCGAGGTCCGGGGATCCCGCTGGGACCGATACCGGCAGCGCTCCTCTCGCATCCATAACAAGCCGTCACCTCGCCTGTCTGCTGCGTCTCTTCTTCTCATCGTCCTGTGTAACCGGGGCTCCAATCGATCCGAACGGCAGACGTCCTCCCCGCTCCAAAGGTGCCGCCAGTGCGCCAGGAAAGGGATGATCTCGATCGATCCTGAAAGAAGCTATCCTAGACTTCACCTGATCAAAGATGGTTCGAAAGGGTAATGCGGCTTTGCCAACGGCTTGTCATCTGACATAGAGGAGTAGCATTTTCCCATGCGGTTTCGAGCGATCTTAGCGGGTTTGTTGGCGGCGGCGCTGTTGTCGTTCTCGTGCGCCGCCTCAGCTTGCGAGATCAAATGCGCTCTGGGAAGCGGCTTGGGGAGTGTGGGTTCCCGCTGCCACAGTGCTTCTCCACAAGGACCCTCTCGGGATGCACATCCCAGATCCTCTGCAATGGCCGGCATGACAGACGAGGGTGCGTCTGGGGCGAAGGGCTTCACGCTCTCCGCACCGCGAGCCTGCGTCAGCCACGTGTGCGCCCAGCAGCCAGTGTTGCTGAACGGCGAGAATGCCGGGATGGTTCATGCGAATCTGAGCCATGCAGCCATCGCGGTTATTGCAGCGTGGCCGATACCCAGCGCTTCCCGCACCTGGATAACCGTCCGCGGATCGCCGCATCTTCCCCCCGCAACCCCCGTTTCACTCCATACGACGCTCCGCGTCTAGACACTCGACCTTCCATCCCCAGACGTTCCCTTGCGTCATCGGTCGGAGTGTGTCGCTTTGTCCCTGTGTGGATCCATCAAAGCCCCTCCATGCTGTCGGCGTAACCATCAGCGCCCCATCAGGTTCCCGGAGCTATTTTCATCATGGCGAATCGCCGTTCTTTTCTTCAAAGTGCATTGGGTGTGGGTGCGGGGCTGTTTGCCGGCCGCGCCGCCGCCGAGCCTACTCACCCATCCAACAATCCCACCCACCAAGTCGCCGCCCAGGGTGGCTATCGGGGGGTCAGCAGCGGATCGCTCTCCAAGATCGACACGCATCGCGGCTCTGTCCTCAACACCCCTGTGATCACCACCGATGTAGGCGACCTGCCCTACGAGATGGACGGCGACACTAAGGTGTTTCGGCTTACGGCTCACGTGTTTAAGCAGCAGATCGCGCCCGACAAGACGATCGATGTCTGGGGATTCAACGGTTCGGCCCCTGGACCCACCGTTCAGGTCACCCAAGGCGATAAAGTCCGGGTGATCTTCAAAAACGAGCTGCCCGAATCCAGCTCGATTCATTGGCACGGGTTCGAGGACCACATCGGCTACGACGGCATGCCGGGTATCAGCCAGGAGCCCGTCAAACCCGGCGAGACCTTCACCTACAACTTCCTCATCAAGCAGGAAGGCACGTACTTCTACCACTCCCACATGGCCATGCAGGAGATGGCCGGCATGCTTGGGGCCTTCATCATGCATCCGCAGATTCCCTATCGGCCCCACTGCGACAAGGATTTTGCCATCCATCTGCAGCAGTATGCCGTTCTGGCCAACTCCACTATACCGGACACCATGATGATGGAGTTCAACTGGCTGTTGCTCAATGGCAAGGCGGGACCCGCGGCAACGCCGCTTATCGTTCGCCAGGGGGATCGTGTTCGTGTGCGTTTCGTGAACCTGGGCATGAATCATCATCCGATGCATGTGCATGGACACACCTTTTATGTAACGGGAACCGAAGGCGGCCGCATTCCCGAGACCGCCTGGTGGCCCGGAAACACCGTGCTGGTGGGCGTTGCACAGGCCCGCGACATCGAGTTCGTCGCCGACAATCCCGGCGACTGGATGCTGCACTGTCATCTGCCTCACCACATGATGAACCAGATGGCCTCGCAGGCCGGCCCCATGACCCGGATGGCAGGTTTTCCAGGCGGGAAGGGGTTGCGCGGTGACGACAGCCATGGCCACATGACAGAGCGCGGCCAGAACGGGGACGCCATGGGGGGCATGGCCATGGGCGACATGAAGGGCATGAAGATGAGCAGCACAAATTCCTCCAACGCTTCGACCGACCCAGCCATCCCCTCCGCTGAGCTTGGGGCGGGAACGCAGGCGACTGCCCCCGATGGGCCGCTGGCAGATACCCATCTCGACGCCGGCATGATGGGCATGATGAAGGAGCAGACAGGGACCCGCCCACAACTTAGCGAGCTGCAGAAGCGCAACCTGGACGCCTTCGACATGGGTGCGAGCAGCATGAAGACGCAGGGGAGCGAGACATCGCCCGATGCAAACAACGTGCCGAACTTCCCGCAGGATGCCTATATGGAAGGTCCGATGATGAACATGGAGAAGCTGGTAGACAAGCCCGAGAACTTGGGCCTGCGCCCGAACTGGAGCCGCTTCATGCAGGGCATGATGACGTTTGTGCGCGTGCTGCCGCCGGAGCAATACGACGCGGTGATATCGGCGATGCGCAGCGCGGACCGGCCCGGCGATCCTTATGCCTCGCTCTACGCCGCTCCGGGCAGCAGCGCGCGCGAATAGGAGATGTTCACTGCTGTTCAACAAGGTCATTTCGACCGGAGGCGCAGCCGGAGTGGAGAAACCCCTGTATTTGGTTTCGGGCTGCACGACGCTACACGCAATTTGCTCTCGGTTTCAGAAGAACCGGAAGGTATTGGAGTAGAGATGAAGAATAGATGTTTGGCGCTCAGCCTTGCCGTAGGAGCCGCCGTCTGTACGCTACAGGCACAGCAGTCCATGCCCGGCATGGCTGGCATGAAGATGGGGCCTCAGCAGGCGAATCCACAGCCGCCTCCGGCGCCCAAGCCGAACCGCACCCAACAACCAACTGATCCGATGCCAGGCGACCTGAAGAGCATGGGTCAGGATGCGGGCAAAGCCAAAGCGGCCGCCGCCAGCGAACGGCAATCGGTCGGGCAGCAGGCCGCACAACCGCGGGGAAAGCCGGGCCCGGGTAGCGATGCAACCTCGGTCACCGTTCCGATCCAGGAGCTTCAGGAGCCGGAGGCGATCGGGTTCCACACGGGTGCGGATCTGCCCGCGCCGGAGCTGCTGCGCGAGGTCGTCGGCCAGCAGCCCATGACGGTCGAGAGCTTCATCGACATGGCCGAGAAGACCAATCCCACGCTGGCCCAGGCGCAGCGCAATGTGGATCGTTCGAACCAACAGGCTCGTCAGGTCGGCCTGCCGCCCGACCCGATCGTCGGCTACTCCGGCGACCACATCCGCGGCGGCAGCTATCACGGCGGCGAAGAGGGCGCCTTCTTTTCGCAGGAGTTCGTGCTGGGACGCAAGCTGGCCCTGCGGCGCGCTGTCTACCGCAACGAGGGACGCTCGAACCAACTTGCCGTCGAGATCCAGCGCGCTCGCGTGCACGACGACGTGGCGCGTGCGTTTTTCGATGCTCTGACCGCCCAGGAGTCCGTGGTGGTGCATGACCGGCTGCTGAAGGTAGCGCTCGATGCGGAAACCAATGCCCACGAACTGGAGCGGATCGGGCAGGCCGACGCCTCGGACGTACTGAACGCCGAGATAGCCGCTGAGCAGGCCAAAGTCGACTTCGAAAATGCGCAGCGCATGTTCCTCGCGTCGTTCACCCAGCTCGCAACCTATGCGGGTCAAACCGCGCTGGCGGCTCATCCGCTGACCGGCAGCCTGGTAGAGCCGCCCGCACTCGACGCCGAAGGCATGGTCGCGACCGACATGCAGGAGAGCCCCGCTGTAAGGCAGGCGCAGGCGAACGTAGCCGTCGCCGAGGCTCGTTTGAAGTCTGCCAAACGGGAGTCGGTGCCCAATCTAAACGTGAAGGCGGGAGAGTGGTACTCGGGTGAAGATCTCGGCGCCACCAACATCAAGGCCGGCCCCATGAGCTTCGCCGAGGCAGGTGTTCAGCTGCCGCTTTGGAATCACAATCAAGGCAACATTGAGGCTGCACGCGTTGAGCTGGAGCGGGCTCATGGGGATGTAACCCGCACGCAGCTCCTCACGCGCAACCGGGCGGAGCCGTATGCGCAGCAGTACCAGACCGCACGTTTTACGGCTGAACGATACCGCACGGAGATGCTGCCCAGAGCGCGTCGTGCCTATCAGCTTGAGGTGACGAAGTATCAGCAGATGGCCCAGGCTTACCCGCATGTGCTGGCCGCGCAGCACATGCTGTTTACCCTGCAGCTCACGTACCTTCACGCGCTGAATGAAGAGTGGCGCGCCGCGCTTGCCCTCCAGAACTACACGCTGATGAACGCCCTCGATGAGCCGATGAGCGTCGGCGGGGATACGACGGAGCGGAATCTCCCGACAGCACCAGGAGGCGGCAATTGATACAGCGGCTTCTTAATCTTTGGGCGGCGGTGGCTCTTGCAGGAGCCATCGCCGCTGCTATCGCGGTTCTTGTCCTTTGGAATCACGGTTTCAATTCCCGCGCAAAGCCATCTGGTCTGGAGTCGAACGTCGCCATGCGTCTCCACGATAGCTCGATTCCAGACCGCTATGAAAAGATGACCAATCCGCTCTCAGCCCATGGAGTCGATCTCATCGAGGCTGGAGAGCATTACACGGAGCACTGTGCCGTTTGCCACGCCGACAACGGCAGCGGGGAACCCAAGTTTCATGGCGTCATGTATCCCCGCCCGACGGATCTTCGATCGCCAGACACCCAGGAGATGTCAGACGGTGAGCTCTACTTTGTCATCAAGAACGGCATCCGCTGGAGCGGAATGCCTGCCTTCGGTAAACCGGGAGACACGGATGAGCACGCTTGGAAGATAGTGGCTTACGTTCGTCATCTGCCTCAGCTCACCCCTGCCGAGGCGCAGCAGGTTCTTCATCCACCCGACGAGCCTATGAATCATGGAGTTCCTGCCACTGACAGTTCCCATTGAGGTGATCATGTTCGAAACCGTTGCTTGGATTTCGCTCGGTGTGGCGTTCACCTGCGCTCTCATCATTGCGCTGGATGAATTGCGCCACCCGCAAAAGATGTGGATTATGAACGTCGTCTGGCCAGTGACTGCGCTTTACTTCAGCGTGTTCGCCATCTGGGCGTACTTCCGCTTCGGCCGACCCATGAGCAGGCAAGCTCAGGGCGCGATGAGCGACGACGAACACCAAAAAAAACTGGCGGATGCCAAGCGGAGTCCGAACTGGTCGCAAATCGCAGTGGCAGTCAGCCATTGCGCCTCCGGTTGCGCCATCGCCGACGTCGTCACCGAGTTCACCCTTTTTGGGCTCGCAATCACACTCTTCGGCTCTGAGCTATGGGCCAGCTATGTGTTCGACTTCCTCGCTGCGTGGAGTCTGGGCATCGTCTTCCAGTACTTCACCATCAAGCCCATGCGCAATCTCTCGCCATGGCAAGGAATCTGGGCCGCAATCAAAGCGGACACCCTCTCCATCACAGCCTTCCAGCTCGGCATGTATAGCTGGATGGCCCTCGTCTTCTTCATCTTCTTCCCACATCCGCACCTGCATCCGGATGAGCCGCAGTATTGGTTGATGATGCAGATCGCCATGGTAGGCGGATTCCTGACCTCTTACCCTATGAACAGGCTGCTGATCAAAATTGGATGGAAAGAGGTCATGGCATGAGCGTAGCGACTGCAGATCCGGTCTGTGGGATGAAGGTGGATCCGGAAAAAGCAACGGCGACGGCCAAGCATGAGGGCACAAGATACTTCTTTTGCAGCCAAGGATGCGCCACCAAATTCAGCGCCGATCCGCACATATATCTGCAGCCCCAACCGGCCGCAACTGCGCCGCAACCCTCGCAGACAGAGCAGCAAACTGAATACATCTGCCCCATGGATCCCGAGGTAAGCCAGATGGGTCCGGGAAGCTGCCCTAAGTGCGGCATGGCGCTGGAACCGGCGATCCTCCCCGCACCGGCCACCCGAACCGATTTCACCTGTCCCATGCATCCGCAGATCAGCCGCAGTGAGCCGGGGACGTGCCCCATCTGCGGCATGGCGCTGGAGCCCCGCGAGAGCAGCGTGGAGGAGGTCAACCCCGAGCTGGTCGATATGACGCGACGCCTCTGGACGGGTGTCGCTCTCGCGGTTCCGCTGCTTGCGCTCATGGTCTCCGGGCTCGTCCCGTCCATGCCGCTGCAGCATCTGCTGCCTGCAAGGACATGGGCCTGGATCGAGTTTGCCCTGGCGACGCCGGTGGTTCTCTGGTGCGGTTGGCCGTTCTTCGTGCGAGGCTGGCAATCGATCGTCAACCGCAGTCTCAACATGTTCACGCTGATCGCGATGGGCACCGGCGCTTCGTATCTGTATAGCGTGGCCGCCACGGCCGCTCCCCGGATCTTCCCGCCCTCGTTCCGCGCCGAGGGCGGCGAGATTGCCCTGTACTTCGAGCCCGCGGTGGTCATCATCGTTCTCGTTCTGCTGGGGCAGGTATTGGAGCTGCGCGCCCGCAGCCAGACCGGAAGTGCCATCCGTGCGCTCCTCGGCCTGGCTCCCAAAACAGCGAGGCGGCTTGACGACGGGGGCGGCGAAACGGACGTGCCGCTCGATGGGGTACACGCCGGCGACCGGCTTCGCGTCCGGCCCGGCGAGAAGATCCCCGTCGACGGAATTTTGATCGAGGGCCATAGCTCCGTGGATGAATCCATGGTCAGCGGAGAACCGATTCCGATTGAGAAGGATGTAGATGCAAAACTCACCGGAGGCACGGTGAATGGCACTGGCAGCTTCGTGATGCGGGCCGAGCGCGTCGGCGCCGACACCCTGCTCGCGCAGATCGTAAGGATGGTAAGCCAGGCGCAGCGGTCCCGAGCGCCGATTCAACGGCTTGCCGACCGCGTGGCTTCTTTCTTTGTTCCGGCCGTCATCCTTGCAGCGGTCGTAACCTTCGTCGTCTGGTATTTGTTTGGTCCGCAGCCCCGCTTCGCACATGCTCTCGTCAATGCGGTTGCGGTGTTGATCGTGGCCTGCCCCTGCGCTCTGGGGCTCGCAACGCCCATGGCGATCATGGTCGGCACCGGGCGTGGAGCAGGCGCAGGCATCCTCATCCGCAACGCCGAGGCGCTCGAGACCTTCGGCAAAGTCAATACCTTGATTGTCGATAAGACAGGAACGCTCACCGCGGGAAAACCTACGCTCGACTCCGTGATTTCGCAGCCCGGCATGGATGAATCTGAGTTACTGCGGCTCGCCGCCAGCCTTGAGCGGTCCAGTGAACATCCCCTCGCCGCAGCCATCGTCAAGGGAGCCGAAGGAAGGAAACTTACCCTCGTCGACGTGCAAGGGTTCAGCTCAATCACAGGCAAAGGCGTAAGAGGAACCGTCTCCGGGAAGCAGATTGCGGTCGGAAATGCGGAGCTGTTTCGGGAGATGGGCATCGACCCCGGAGCGCTGCTCCCCCGAGCGGAAGAGCTTAGAAAGCAGGGACAGACCGTCATGCTGATTGCCGCGAATGGTAAAGCGGCGGGGCTGGTCAGCGTCTCCGATCCCATGAAGGAATCGACGCCGGATGCAATCAGGGAGCTCAAGGCAGCGGGGCTCAAGATCATCATGGTCACAGGCGACAATGCGACGACGGCCCAGGCAGTCGCAAGCAAACTCGGCATCGAGTTCGAGGCCGATGTCCTGCCGGAGAAAAAGGCCGAGGTAGTCAAAGCGCATCAGGAGAATGGCTCGATCGTCGCCATGGCCGGCGATGGCGTCAACGATGCGCCGGCACTGGCGCAGGCGGACGTCGGCATCGCGATGGGAACCGGCACCGATGTGGCGATGGAAGCCGGCGGAATCACCCTTCTTACCGGGGACCTGCGCGGTATTCTTCGTGCCCGGCGGCTCAGCCAGTCCACGATGGGGAACATTCGCCAGAATCTTTTCTTCGCGTTCATCTACAACGCGACCGGTGTCCCGCTCGCGGCCGGCGTGCTCTTTCCCTTCTTCGGCCTTCTGCTGAATCCGATGATCGCAGCCGCCGCCATGAGCTTCAGCTCCGTTTCCGTGATCGCCAACTCCCTGCGGCTGCGACGAGCAAAACTTTGACCCGCTTCACGGCTGAATTTACCAAAGAATTGACCGGCCTTTGCCAAGGACCTCTCCGCCTCCATCCTCCTGAACTGCATCCAAAGACGCAGAGGCATTTCATGAGCAAAGAAGCGAATATCGCGACGGCTAAGAAGATGGGCGAAGCAATCAACAAGGGCAAGGTTGAGGAACTTCGCGAGTATTTCGCAAAAGATGTCGTCGATCATGATCCCGCACCCGATCAAGCCAAGGGTCCCGAAGGTTTCGTAGGATTTTTCACGCAGTTCCGCGCTGCCTTCCCCGATCTGAAGATTGCCGTCGAGCACATGGTGGCCGATGAAGACAACGTCGCCATCGCCTATACCATCACGGGCACGCAGCAGGGCCCGTTTCAAGGCATCCCCGCAACCGGCAAGAAGATCAAAGCGCGCGGCATGCAGATTGCCAAGTTCAATTCGGATGCGCAGATCAAGGCACGCTGGGGCAGCTCGGACGAGATGGGCATCATGCAACAGATCGGAGCGGTAACTCCCGCGGTGCACATGGATGACCCACCTGCAATCTCCGGCGCCACAGCCTAACCCACAACACTTCTCGAGGCCTCGGGTGTAGCCCGGGGCTTCTTTGCGTCTGCGTGAGAAATGCCATGCCTCCAAGGAGATCTTCCATGCCCGATCCCCAGCTCCCCTCGCACTATGACCTGCTTGTGATCGGCTCCGGTCAAGCTGGAAACCCCTTGGCCGCGGCTTTTTTTGCGAAGGGAAGACGAGTGGCGGTGATCGAGCGTGCCGCTGTCGGGGGCACCTGCGTCAACTACGGCTGTACCCCGACCAAGACCATGATCGCCTCCGCCGAAGTCGCGCATCTGGCGCGGCGAGCGAAGCAGTTCGGCATCCACATCGGAGAGGTCAGCGTGGATATGCGAGCGGTTGTTGCCCGCAAGCGCGGCATCGTTGACACCTCACGCAAGGGCAACGAAAAGCAGTTCGAAAAGGGCATCGACCTCTTCCGTGGCGAGGGCGTATTTACGGGTCCGAAAGAGGTGCACGTGCAGCTGAACGAGGGTGGTGACCGCGACCTCACCGCCGACATCATCGTGATCGATACCGGGCTTTCACCGGCCCTGCCGAAGATCGAGGGAATCGATACCGTTCCGTTCCTTGACAACGTCTCGATCATGGAACTCGACCGCGTCCCGCGGCACCTCCTCATCCTGGGCGGAGGCTACATCGGCCTTGAGTTCGCACAGATGTTCCGGCGCCTGGGTGCGGAGGTCACCCTCGTGCAGCACGCCTCACAGCTGCTGGAGGAGGAAGATCCCGACATCGCCGGGGAGGTCGCCGCGTTGCTGCGCGAGGATGGCATCACGATCCTTCTCAACACGCAGACTACGGCCGTCGCATCCAGCGGCAAAGGCATTCGTCTTACCCTGTCGAGCGACAGCAATGCACAGGCCGGCGACAACGACGTACAGGCTGGCGACAACGACGTACAGGCTATCGCGGGCACCCATCTGCTCCTCGCCACCGGCCGCAAGCCGAACACGCAGGCGCTCGGGCTCGCCGCCGCGGGCATTACTCCGGACGAGCATGGATACATCCCCGTAAATGAGAGGCTGGAGACCGCTGTGGCAGGCATCTACGCCGTGGGGGATGTGACAGGCGGACCCGCGTTCACCCACATCTCCTACGACGACTTTCGCATTCTCCGGGCCAATCTGCTCGAAGGCGGGGCTTGCGTCACTACCGGCCGGCCGCTTCCCTACTGCGTGTTCATCGATCCGCAACTCGGGCGCATTGGCCTGAGCGAAAAGCAAGCCAGGAAGTCGGGCCGTGAATTTAGAGTTGCCAAGCTCCAGATGAGCTCGGTCGCGCGCGCCTTTGAGACCGGCCAGACTCGGGGTTTCATGAAGGCGCTCGTCGATCCGGATACGCAGCAGATCCTCGGTGCTGCCATCCTGGGCGCCGAGGGCGGCGAGATCATGTCCATGATTGAAATCGCCATGATGGGCAAGCTGCCCTACACCGCTCTAAAAGAAGGTATCTTCGCGCATCCGGCGTTTGCCGAGTCTTTGAATCGGCTTTTCCTGAGCCTTGATTCGAAGTAACAAAATACAGGGCCGGCAACTCGTCGGATGATGTGGATACGGATGACACGCTTTGTCCTAACGCGACAATGATCTTAGAATCTCTATAGGAGCAGCATTTGCAATCCCGCGGAAACAACGATTCTTCAAATGAAGCACATCCGGAGTCAAAAACGATGAGCACCGAGAGAACACTCGACCGGGCACTTCAAGTGCTCAGGGACAACGGTCGTGACGTAGAACCTGCGATGACTTCGCTTGAAGGTGGAATGGTGATTCCTATCGACGGTATTCCTCGCACGGTCGACGAGGTCCAGAAAATGGCTGAGCGTCTCGATCACAACCGCGATTAGAGCAGTCCAGCGAGGGGGCCACGCACAGCGACGCTGCCAGTCTTTGCACTTACGTTCTTGGGAAGCGAGAACGATTCCACTTGGAGATCGATAGTGCGACGCTACCTTCTCATCGCTTTCGGCGGGGCCGTCGGCGCCATTCTGAGATATGTCATCGGAGCCGCAGCCGCGCAGCGCTTCGGCCCTCGATTTCCTGTAGGCACTCTGTCCATCAACATCAGCGCCTGCTTCCTGATTGGGCTGGTTCTTGAATACCTGAACCGGCACACCGGTCTCAGCGAGGCCTGGAGATACCTGATTCCCATTGGATTCATCGGCGCCTATTCGACGTTTTCGACCTTTGAATTCGAAGCCTGGGCGGACTTCACGCGCGGAGCCTACTGGAGCGGCCTGCTGTACGTGACGGCAAGCCTCGTGGGTGGCTTCCTCGCCGTAGCCGCTGGAGCCGCTACGGCTCGCGCGCTTTCGTAATACGGCTCCGCTCGCCTGCTTTGCGATGCCTTGCGGTTGTCATGCCCGAAGGGAATTTGCTTCTAGTCTAAGAGCCTGTTCACGATCTTCTGAGTAACAAGACAAGGAAAGCGAGGTGGACCATTTGCAGGCTGGAGTTGAGTTTTCGTTCGCAGTTTTTCCAGAGTCTCCGGCACTTTTCGAGCCAGGCGAAGGAGCGCTCGACGACCCAGCGCCGTGGCATGACGGCGAAGGTGTGCAACTCGCTGCGCTTGGCGACCTGCACGGTGGCGCCGAGCTTTTGCTCAACCGCATCGGCGAACGGTTTGCCGGAGTAGCCGCCGTCCACCAGCACGCTGGCGACTTGCCGCAGGTTTCCGGCGCAACGATCCAAGGCCGCCAGAGCGCCCTGGCGGTCGGTCACCTCGGCCGTCGTAATGGCCACAGCGTGCGGCAGGCCCTGCGTATCGACCGCGATATGGCGCTTGATGCCGGAGACCTTTTTGCCCGCGTCATAGCCCTTCTGGGTGGCCGTGTCTGTGTTCTTCACGCTCTGCGCGTCCACGATCAGAAAGCTGGTCGTGGCGCTGCGCCCCTGTCTGACGCGGGCCTCGCCAACCGATTTTTTTTAAGGCCTGCTCCAGAACGCTGCTGCCGTCCGGACCAGGCTCACTCCACTTGGCGAAGTACGAATGCACGGTGCGCCATTTGGGAAATCCGTCCGGCAGCAGGCGCCACTGGCAACCCGTCTTGAGCAGGTACAACACCCCGCAGAACACCTCGTACAGATCCACCGTGCGCGGCTTGGTCCGCTTGCGAACCCCCTCCAACAACGGACGAATCAACTCAAACCGCTCCCGGCTCACATCGCTTCCGTACACCTTCTCCCGCATAAGGAAAGTGTCAAGGCAAAATGCCCAGCCCGCTAGTAACTAGATCGTGAACAGGCTCTAAGACTGTTCACTTCAGTCGAGATGACATCGCCTAGCTATGGGTAACTTGCTTTACAACACACCGCCGCCCACGAAGTGCACAATTTCCAGCTTGTCTCCGGTCCGCACAGCCTGCTCCGACCATCCTGTTCGAGGCGCGAGTTCCCCATTTAGTTCGACCGCGACGCGGTCCGCGCGCAACGCCAGAGCCTCCAGCACCTCGCCCAGCATCGTTGGCGAGCATAGCGACTCCATGATGCGTTCCTTGCCGTTGACCGTCAGCGTCAAACTCTCACTCATATCGACCAGACTACCAACGAGTCGCCGGGGCGCGGAATCAATCGTTTTTGCGGCGATTCCAAAGCAGAGCCAAAGGACCCTTCCCGTGTCCAAGCCCCGGAGCATGGCGTAAAGCGCCTGCCACGAAACGTTTCGCCTCCCGCACGGCGGCTTCGGGCTCCGCTCCCAACACCAGATTCGCCAGCAGCGCAGAGGAAAAGGCGCACCCGGTGCCGTGCGTCGCGGTGGTCGCGATGTGCTCGCCTGGAATAACCGCCGTCATCCCCGTCTGCGTGACGAGCAAGTCCGTGGGTTGCGGCTGATCGCCCCCGGTGGCGACAACGTTCAGACCCGGATGCCGCTGAATCAGGAGATGCGCGGCAGCCTCCGCTTCTTCCAGACTCGCAACAGGCACGCCGGTAAGGGCCGCCAGCTCCATCCAGTTGGGAGTGATGAAATCCACGCTTGGCAGCAGCTGTTCGTGTAGTGTGCCCAACGCCGACGCCGGATAAAGCTCCCCCCCGGAGCTTGACCGAAGCACCGGGTCCAGAACAACCCTCAGATCGGCCCTTCTGTCGCGCAGATCTTTTAAAAACGCCGCAATCACCTGAGCGGTTTGCGGGGCGCCGAGCATTCCGATCTTCACCCCTTTCGGAGGCAAATCCGCTGCGAGGTACTCCAGCGTCTGCTGGAGAAGCTCAGGTCTCACGGCCTCGATGCCGCCTACGCCTAGGGTTGATTGCACCGTCAGCGCCGTGATGGCGGAGCAGCCAAACAGGCCATGCGCGGCAAAGGTCAGCAGGTCTGCCGTGATACCGGCGCCGCTGCAGGGATCGAAGCCGGCGATCGTCCAGACGACTTGCGGGGCCACGCGACTCTCCTCGAAACAACAGGGTAATGGCGAAGATTAGAGATTCTAACCCCCGTTGTAGCGCAAGAGCACGAGAGTGGGATGGAGCCTTTACCTACACTCCCCTTACCATAACGGAAGCTCGACGGCAAGCGGTCATCTACTTACAAGTCTTTGTAGATCATTGACTTAGCGCGTTCGGATACGGGACAATCTCATAGTGAGTTTATTTGTTCGCAACGGCCTGGGTACGTTCGGCCGCTCCATCCTGGCGAGTCGCAAGCCTGCAGTCCTGGCGCTGGGTTTTGCCGTATCGGCGACCGTGATCGCGAGTCCGGTTCCGAAGGCGGACCTATCCTCCACTCCGGCCCCAACTTCGGTCGCCAGGAAGCATCACTGGTTCGAGATCGGCAAGGCTTCCTGGTACGGCGAAGCCTTTCAGGGCCGGCGTACCGCGACCGGCGAGCGCTTCGATATGCACTCGCTCACCTGCGCGCATCGCACCCTGCCGCTGGGCAGCTGGCTGCGCGTCACCAATCTTCGCAATAAAAAGTCGACCTTCGTGCGCGTGAATGATCGCGGACCCTACACCTCGAACGCAAGCACGATCGTCGACCTCTCGTATGCCGCGGCTCAAAAGCTGGGCCTGCTTGGGAACGGCAAGGTCAGTGTGGAGCAGGTGCGGCCGGATGACCCGGAGGTCGCCCATGCCCTTCTCGCTGAACTGACGAGCAGAGATTCCGTGATGTCGATGGCCCAGTAAGCGGATTGGAAACTGTAAGCCCTGCAACGTCAATGGGTGCAGGGCTTTTTTTTTGCAAACTGCAAGGTGTGAAATATTCGCGTAAGTGCGAAAAGCCCGCCATCATAGCGGGCTCTTGTAGAGTGCATGTTGAACGACCTAAAGCTTTTCGTAGAAATCGCATGCCGAGCAGGAGATAAAAACTCCGCCCGGGGTGCCGCGCTCGCGGTCCTTTACGCGCTTCACGATGCGGGTAGGCTTGGAGCACTTGGGACAATCGGTGCTCTTTTGTGTGTCCATGACCTTAGTGCGGTCACCAGTCTTGGCGATCTTTGCCATTCATGTCTCCCTGAATCCGAGGTGTCTGCTTTCCGGCCCCTTCGCTTCAAGCGAAGAAACCAGGGCTCCTCTGAGGCGTAACCGCTGAACAGAGACCGAAGCTAAACCGGATATAAGCTCAACCCTAGGATACCACCGAGGCAGCCGGGACCGGGAACGAGCCGAATTCCGCTCCGGGCGTCAATCTTGAGTGCCGGCGGCGAGGTTCGGGGATGTGCCTTTGGGCACATTTACCTTGCCCATGCCTCCCGCCGTTGTGCTGCCTTCCTCAGGATCGCCGGGGCGTCGAAGCGTCGGCGGCAGACCGCCAGGACGTTCCCCGTCTGGTCCAGGGTGCCGGTCGCCGTTCACGATGGTCCGCGCCTCGAGTGCCGGGGCGGGTTGGCCGCCGATCTCATTTTTGTCGCGAACCTCGATCGGCTTTCCCAGCGCCGCAATCTCCAGGCGCACCACATGGTCGTGCTGAAAGCGCACGAACTGGATGGGGTGCGGTGTTTCGCCGTAGATCCACTCCTCATACAGATCGCCACTTTCGCTGCCGGAGTGCTCGCGATGTTTGGTCTTCGGCTCGCCCATCGCGGCCAGCACCATGCGGCGATTCATGCCGACGAGAATCTCGTGTGCCTCCACCGCGTCGCGCACCTTGGGCGGGAGCGTGTCACTATAGGCTTCGGCGCTGCTTTTGGCTTTAAAATCCACCAACGGATCGAGCAGCGCCTTGACCTCCGCGGCAGTCACCTCGGGAGTGCCGCCTTCAAAGGTGAGCGTGACACGGAAGCCGGTAGCGATTGGGCCTTCCTGGGCTAGCTGACTGCCGTTCAGCGAAATGTGGCTGAGAAAGCGGTGCCTGGCATAGGGGCCGCCGTTGAAGTCGATCACGATGCGATCGGGCCTGAACTCGAGTTTGCTCACCTCAACCCGGTCGCCGGGCGCGGCGGACTGCCCCTTCTGGTACAGCATGCGTTTGTACTCATCTTCACGCGGGGTCATGTTGCCGTTCGCGAGCAGGGTTAAGCCAGCACCCAGCGGCAACTCGCGATGCGCGAAGCCCTGCTCTGCTTCCAGGTTGCGAATGAGATCGAGCCGGCCCCGCTCGTCCAGCGGCTGATCAGGTAACTGGACATGGGTTGGGTGAAACTCCGTCACTACATCCGCGGTGGCCGTTTTCACGCCGACAACAAACACCTGTGCCCGCACTGCAGTACCGCAGGAAAGCAGAATGCCGAAGAGGATCGACGCCGTGCGGGAGCGGGAGCCCATGGAAATAACCTCTGATGGCGATGATTGTGCACCCTCCGCTCAGATTCCGCAACTACCCGGCTAGCAGCGGACCAGAGCCCTAGCTTGCCGGTCTTTCCTCGGCGAAGGGCTCGGGGTCTGATGCCGTGGTCTGCCGCTCCAGGTGCTCCGCGATGGCGGGCGCTGTAGACGAATTTGTGGGCGTCATCCCAAGAATCTGCACAAGCGGCGGGGGCGGGGGCGGGGCGGCTGCTTCCATCGCGGTATGCGCGGCGGGCGGCGGCACATCCATGGCGTGGCCGCCGGAGACGATGGGTGGATGGGTGTACTGCCAGGCGTAATCCCGCGATAGGCGATACAGCGCAACCATTCCAGCGATGGCGGCAAACGCCGTGATGAGCGCACCCTCGGGGCCGTAGGCGCCCCCGGTCATCCAGGTATGGCCCGTGCTGTCGGTGGCAACCACGTTGGTATAGTCGATCGATCCGGCGACCGGCAGGCCAAACAGCACCCCCATGGAGGCGAGCCAGCCAAACCGCAGCCCCCACCCGAGCCAAAGCGCATGGGTCCGCAGATAGGCCAGGGAAAAGAGCAGGCCTAAAAGCAGGTTCACAAGGAAGCTGAACGATGTGGTGTTCAGCATGGACGTCGAGCTGAGGGCATAGACCAGCGAGAGCAGAAGCGTAGCGGCGCTCGGACCGATGGCTCCGATGAGGCTGCGGAAGAGGAACCCGCGGAAGGCGATTTCGGTGGCCAGGCTCCCCAGCAGCAGCGTGAGCACCGCGATGGCGGCTGCTCCCCAGGCCCGCGGCGCAAACCAGAACTGCGGGTGTAAGTCGCCGGCCAACACCATCGGCAACAGGGCGAGAACCACCAGCGCCCAGCCGAGCGCGGCGCCTTTTTGCCACTCACGGGGAGCGCTTGGGCGCACCGGCAACGCATTCGTCGAACGCAGGCTGCCATTGCGCATCGCCACCCAGTTCAGCGCGGTGAACCCGGTAGGCAGCAGCACCAGCAGAAACAGCTGATTGAGCAGAGGCCGAAGGGTATCCGTGTGAAGAACACCGGCGATGCCCTGTGCCGCACTGCCCGCGCCCACCCGCGACGCCAGCACCCACAGCAAACCGATAGCAAACAGCGCAAAATACAAGGAGCGCGGCAACTTCTGCTGGGTGCGAGGCGATGGGCGCGAGGTGGACAACGTCGGATGTATCTCCAAAGGAGGCGTTTGTGGCGGCCTGTTCTAGGCCGTGGTTCTGGGCCGTGGCTTTAGGTCGCAGTGTAGAACTGAGCCATACGCCGGAACTTATCGTATCGGTTTGCGAGCAGGGTCTCGAGCGGCTGCTGGGTCAGCTCGGCGAAGTGACGCCGCAGGCGCTCGCTGACCAGCTGCATGGCCGCCGCCGGATCGCTGTGGG
The DNA here is from genome assembly GCA_965276885.1 of Granulicella sp. Classification (GTDB taxonomy): domain Bacteria; phylum Acidobacteriota; class Terriglobia; order Terriglobales; family Acidobacteriaceae; genus Granulicella. The sequence goes on from OZ255702.1 coordinate 3,360,984, forward strand.
CGCCCCCACTCGGCTCCGGGATCACGTCATCCACGCAACCCAATCGCTGGACGTCGATCGCGGTGTAGCGGAGAGCAGCTGCCGCCTGCTGCTTTTTGGCCGCGTCCTTCCACATGATGCTGGCGCAGCCCTCGGGAGAGATGACGGAGTAAATCGCATTTTCGAGCATCAGCACACGATCGGCCACTGCCAGGGCGAGTGCTCCGCCCGATCCACCTTCACCCGTAATCGTTGCGATCGTCGGCACGCGCAATCTGCTCATCTCCAGCAGGTTGCGGGCAATCGCCTCGCCCTGGCCGCGCTCTTCGGCGCCCAGCCCGGGGTTTGCCCCTGCAAGGTCGATGAAGGTGAAGACGGGATGACCGAACTTCTCCGCGATCTTCATCGCGCGCAGCGCCTTGCGGTAGCCCTCGGGATCCGGCGAGCCAAATTTGCGGGTCACCCGTTCCTTCAACGTCCGGCCCTTGAGGTTGCCGATCACCAACACCGGCTGGCCCCCGAAGCGCGCCATTCCCGCAGCCATCGCGGCGTCGTCGCCAAACTGCCGGTCGCCGTGTATCTCGCTGAAGTCGGTGAAAAGCGCTTCGATGTAATCCATGGGGTACGGCCGCTGCGGGTGCCGGGCAACCTCGGTCTTCAGCCATGCCTCGGGTGTGGGTTTTGCAACCACGGCGGCGGGGGTTTGCTGCGGAATTTCAGGCATGTCGAATCCAATTATCGATTGTACCGGGAAACAAGGCGCTGACCAGCAAGAACCGGCAGCTTCGGTTCAGCTGCGGCTGAATATGCCGGCCAGGAACGGTCAGAGCGCTCGCGCCCAAGAGCAGAACGCAAGTCCCAAGCCGTACTGCAGTTGCTGCCGGCGGCATCCAGACCTGTTTCAGCTTGATGCCGAATATAAGAATAAACGTCAGCTAAGGCGCGAAATCAGCGTAAGTCGCACACCCATGCCAACTAGCAAAAGCACCCTTCACCAGATCCACGCAAGACACAACATACCCTTTTGCCAGCACAAGCCCACTGGCAAAGGCGCGGTCGCATCGTGTCACATGGTGCGCGATACGGACTGAGATGTGCCCGTGAAAATGCGCGCAAATACCCGGTCCAAAGAAGTCCAACCCTGTGAGTACGCGAAGCAGCATATAAGCGTGTCCGACCCTTCGATTCATCCATGGCCAGTCGACTCGGAACTATGCACGGCGTCGGCTTTACCGGATGACTGAGACGCCTGTCGCTGCAGCCTCTGCCTGCTCCCGCGCCTTCTGGTCCTGCATCAGCTTCCAGCGGCCACGCGACCCGATACCGTTACGTCCTGCGCCGACCTCCGCGACAAGGTAGGCCGTAATCTCCTCGCGGTGCTCATACAGCCAATCCGCTTCTTCCGCCTCAGTAGCAAAACTCGGTATATCTAACGGCGCCATCGCTCACCTTTGCCTAGATACTTAAGATACTCTCTGAATCCCACTCTTTGGGGCGTCGTAAGCCGTGACTACACGAATCGCATCGCCGCGCAGGATCGTTGTGATCTCGAGAAACCGGCCTTTCCTGGTCACCCCGATCTCGGTGAAGCGATCTTCACCGCTCACGGAGTTCAATCGAACATCAAGAGTCGGCTTGTCAAAGACCTCCTCCACCTCATTCGGCGTGACGTTGTGCCGGGCAATGTGCAGGATGTTTTCTGTATCCCAGTCGAAGATCATCGGCCCGTGCTTCCTACGCGATCACCTGTACGGCTCCCCTGCCCACCAATCCCTCCACACTCTCGATGAACTGTATATCGGCAGAAACGCTGTAACCTTTAGGCTCCAGCACGGCACAAAATTCGCCCGGCTCCTCTAAATTGAGCAGAACCTTGCCCCTGCCCGGGGCTCCCCGGAAGATCGCTTCCAGCTTGGACATCAGCGCCGCGTCTGGGCTGTGCAGCGGAACGCGGATGCGGAGCGCCTCGGGCAACTTCACCTGCACGTCTTCGAGTGCCTGGATCGACGAGATGGCGATCTTTGGCGCCGAGTCCTCTTCCCCGCGGAGCGATCCGCGAATGATGACCGGGACATCGATCTTCAATTTTTCCGCCAATTTTTCGTAGCTCTGCGGAAACGCGATCAGTTCGATCTTGCCGACCGCGTCTTCAAGGCAAGCCTGCGCGTACATCTCGCCTGAACGCTTCGATTTGGCAACCTTGAGCCCGGTGATCACACCGGCGACCTGGATCTCATTGCCCTGCTCCTGCTGGCCACGCCGAAAGACGACCGGCTCCGGTTTCATCTCGCAGGCGGTCTGGGTGTCGATGACGCCCTTCAGGTTGCGCAGCTTGTCCTTGTACTTATCCAGGGGATGCCCCGAGACGAAGAACCCCAGCACCTCCTTCTCGTTCGCCAGCCGCGTGTACTCATCCCATTCGGGCGCTGCGGGCAAGGCATCTTCGCTCGCCTGGCTTACTGCCGGGCCGTCGTCAAAGATGCCGAAGAGTCCATGCTGCCCTGAAGCCGCGTCCCGCTGTGAATTCTGAGCGCGTTCGATGGCTCTGTCCAGCCCCGCCATCACCTGTGAGCGTTTGCCGAAGGCATCCAGCGCGCCCGCCTTGCACAGCGATTCCAGCACCCGCTTGTTCATCAATCGCAGATCGACCTTTTCACAGAACTCCCAAAGCGATGCAAACCCCGCTGTCTTTCCCCTTTCTAGCCCTCCTGCCTGAAGTTCAACCCTTGCTTTCTGAATCGACTCGATCGCATTGTGCCCAACATTCTTAATGGCGGCCAACCCAAAGCGAATCGCGTCGCCTGCAGGGGTGAAGTTTGCGTCCGAGACCTGCACATCCGGCGGCACCACCGCGATCTCCATCTCGCGGCATTCGGAGATGTACTTCACCACATTTTCGGGCTTCGAGGTTTCCGAGGTCAGCAGCGCGGCCATAAACTCGACCGGATAGTGTGTCTTTAGCCATGCCGTGTGGTACGCCAGCAGCGCATAGGCCGCCGAGTGCGATTTGTTGAAGCCGTACCCCGCAAACTGTTCCATCAGGTCGAACAGTTTGCCAGCGGTGTCCTTCGGATGCCTGCGCTCCAGCGCGCCGGCCATGAAGATGTCGCGCTGCTTGGCCATCTCCGCAGGGTCTTTTTTACCCATCGCGCGCCGCAGCAGATCGGCACCGCCCAGCGAGTAGCCCGCGATGGCGGAGGAGATCTGCATCACCTGCTCCTGGTACACGATGACGCCGAGCGTCTCTTTGAGGATCGTCTCCAACTCGGCGAACATGTAGTCCACCGGCCGGCGGCCCCACTTGCGCTCGATGAAGTCATCAATCATGCCGCCCTGGATCGGTCCCGGGCGATACAGAGCGTTCAGTGCGGTCAGATCTTCGACCGAGGTGGGCTTATACCGCCGCAGCACATCGCGCATCCCGCCGGATTCGAACTGGAAGACCCCGCTGGTGAGCGCCTTATGGAAGACCTGTTCATAGGTGGTCTGGTCGTCGAGCGCAATGGTCGCCATATCGACCGTCTCACCCCGGTTCAGCTTGATGAGCTTCATGCAGTCGTCGATGACGGTCAGCGTCGTCAGCCCAAGAAAGTCCATCTTGAGCAGACCCATCTTCTCGACGGCCTTCATGTCGTAGCTGGTGACGATGGCATCGTCCTTGGTGCGCGTCACCGGCACGAGCTCGGTCAACGGCTGCGGTGCGATCACCACACCTGCGGCGTGCACACCGGCGCCGCGCACCAGCCCCTCCAGCCGCTGCGCCGTCTCGATCAGCTCGCGAATCTTGGGGTCCGCCTCACAGGCCGCGGCCAGCGGCGGCGAATCCTTCAACGCCTGCTCCAGAGTAATACCGATGGTCGCCGGCACCAGCTTGGCGATGCGGTCCACCTCGCCGTAGGGCATGTCCATCGCGCGGCCGACATCCTTGATCGCCGCCTTGGCCGCCATGGTGTTGAAGGTGATGATCTGCGCAACCTGGTCCACGCCATACTTGCGGCGGACGTACTCGATGACCTCGCCACGGCGATTCATGCAGAAATCGATATCGACGTCGGGCATGGAGACGCGTTCGGGGTTCAGGAAGCGCTCAAACAGAAGGTTATTTTGGAGCGGATCCACGTCCGTGATCTCCATGACGTAGGCGACGAGCGATCCGGCCGCCGATCCGCGGCCCGGCCCCACGGGTATGCTCTGCTCCTTGGCGTAACGTATAAAGTCCCAAACAATCATGAAATAGCCGGGAAACTTCATGCTCTTGATGCACTCGATCTCGCGGTTCAGCCGCTCTTCATACGCGGCGATCGTATTGCGCAGGATACCGCGCTCTTCCAGGTGCTTGACTGCGGTTTCGCGGCGTTTGCGCCAGCCCTCGCGGCACACCTGCTCGAAGTAGGTGTCGATCGTCTCGCCCGCGGGCAGCGGAAACTTCGGGAAGGGGTTCTTGACCTTGGTCAGTTCCAGGTTGCAGCGCTCCGGAAACTGCATGGTGCGCGTGCAGACCTCTGGATTTTGCGCAAACAGCCGGTGCATCTCATCGGCCGACTTGATGTAGAACTCCTGCGTATCGAACCGGAAGCGTTTGGGATTGTTGATGGAGTCGGCCGTCTGAACGCAGAGCAGCACCTCATGCGAACGGGCGTCGTCGTCCGCGACGTAATGCGAGTCATTGGTCGCCACCAGCGGAATGCCAAGGTCTTTTTCGAGCTTGAACATCGCCTCGGTGACGGCCTTGTCCGGCTCCAGCCCATGATCCTGAATCTCGAGGAAGAAGTTCCCCTTGCCGAACATCTCCTCATACTGCCCGCCGACGCGCTTGGCGGCAGTGTAGTCGCCGGCCATCAGGTGCTGCGACAGCTCGCCCGCCAGGCAACCGGAAAAGCCGATCAAGCCCTCACAGTGCTCCGCCAGATACTTTTTTGAAATGCGTGGTTTGCGATAGAAACCATGAAGTGCGGCTTCACTGGTGAGCTGCACCAGATTGCGGTATCCGGCCTCGTTCTCCGCGAGCACAAGGAAGTGATTGTACTTCGATTCCGGATCCGGTTTGCCGCGGTGATCGTCTTCCTTGCAGACGTAGAGCTCACAACCGAGGATGGGCTTGAGACTCTTCTTCTTCATGGCGTCGAAGAAGTGCACCGCGCCATAGATGTTGCCGTGATCGGTGATCGCGGCCGAGGTTTGCCCGATCTTGGTCAGATGCTTGGCCAGTTTATCTACGTCGCATGCGCCATCGAGGAGGGAGTAGTCGGTGTGCAGATGGAGATGGGTAAACTCAGCGGCCATGAAGCTAGTTTACTGCTTCGATACTGGTGCAGAAGGCTAGGAAAAGCCGTCCCAAACTAGAGTCCGAGGAAAAGCCGCAAGGCAGTATCGACGCGCCGCATGACCTCTGACTCAATAGTGCCTACGTAACTGCGTACTCGGCCAAGCGGGACAGTAACGAGGAGATCGATCATCACCTCCGATGGCTTTCGAAGTCCGTTCTCCAGCGTGGGCTGGACAGGCACACGGAAAGCAGCGGGCCATCCAAGATCGCTCGTGATGAGCGCCACCGTAACGTTCTCAACCAAGTCCAGCATGACCGACTGCACGATCAGTGCTGGCCGGGACTTGTTGAAGGGTGGAAGGGGTGCAACGATGACGATATCGCCGCGGTTCACTTCCAGACCTTATCCAGCCACTCCCAATCGGGCTCCATATATTCGTCCGGATGCTTGCGTCGATGCTCAGCCAGTCTCTCCGCCTGTCGCCGCAGCTCCTCCTCAAACTCCGGAGTTCCGCGTATTGCCCGCAACTCCTCGGCCGTCATGGGCACCCACTCAGGGCTCGTCTTGGGCAGGCTCGCCATTGCGTAAGTTTATACCCCGACCACCACCGTTTCCCGCTCGCGAAACGCCCGCCGCGCCCGCTCGATCTCGCCATGATACTTCTCCGCCCACATCCACACACCGCAGAAGGCGGCCCCCAGGCTGCGCCCCAACTCTGTCAACTCGTATTCCACCCGCGGCGGCACCACCGGGTACACCGTCCTGCTCACCAGCCCGTCAAACTCCATCTGCCGCAGAGTCTTCGTCAGCATCTTCTGGCTCACTCCGCCCACCAACTCGCCCAAGCGGGTAAACCGAAGCCGCCCGTTCTCCTCCAGCACCTCCAGCACCAGCATCGTCCACGTATCGGCTACCCGCCCGATGATCTCCCGGACCAGGGCCTCCACCTCGGGCGGAACCTCCGGGTATGGGGGTGAAGACACTCCGGCGCCATCCACTTCTTGTTCATGATTCACGATTTACACTCTCCTTTTGGTAGGTATGTCACTCTTGGGTGCCTACTTCCCAAAGGATAGCTTAGATCGTATCGTCTTCCAAGGAGATTCGACATGAACCCAACCAACAACACCATCCTGATCACCGGCGGCGGCTCCGGCATTGGCCGCGCGCTGGCCGAAGCGCTGCACAAACAGGGCAATCAGCTCATCATCGCGGGACGCCGCAAATCCATGCTGGACGAGACGGCCGCCGCCAATCCCGGAATGCGTTCGCTGACCCTCGACATCGACAATCCGGATGACTTCCAGCGCTTTGTCGCCGAGGTGAAGGTTGAATTTCCAGGGCTGAACGTCCTGATCAACAACGCCGGCATCTCGAAATCCGAGCGGCTGCAAGACGGCACCGAAGGCCTAGCCATCGCGGAATCCATCATCGCCACGAATCTGCTCGGTCCCTTGCGGTTGACTGCCGCCCTGCTGCCGTTGTTGCAGGCGCAGCCGAAGAGCACCGTGATGAACGTGACCTCGGGGCTCGCCTTTGTGCCGCTGGCGATGACGCCGGCCTATTGCGCTACCAAGGCGGCCCTGCACTCCTGGACGCAGTCGCTGCGTTTCCAGCTTCGCGGCACCGCGGTGGAGGTTCTGGAGCTTGCACCGCCGTATGTGCAGACGGAGTTGATGGGGCCGCAGCAGGCCTCAGACCCGAATGCGATGCCGCTCGCCGAGTACATCTCCGAGACGATGTCGCTGCTTGCCAACTCGCCGGCTTCGGGCGAAATTCTGGTGCAGCGCGTACAACCGCTGCGTTTTGCGGAGAAGAATGGCACCTACGATCAGGTCTTCAACGGCATGAATCAGGCGACGCACTAGATCGTGTCTATAGGAATCATTTTTTGATTTTCGGAGGTAAGTCCGGGCTTCACAGGCTGCGGAAAAACGCTGCTCTTGGGAAGGGGGTGGCTTCACAGGCTGCGGAAAAACTCAGATTATCGGTCGAAAATCTTGCACATGAAATTGGTGTAAGAAGGGAGGATGCGTGGAGCGAGCGAGCAACAGACGGCCCTGTACAGTTACGTAACCTTGGAGCGGCGCGTGCCGAAGGATCATCCGTTGCGGCAGATCCGTATCCTGACGGACGGGGCGCTGGAAGAGATCAGCCCGGAGCTGGACAAGCTGTATTCGACCACGGGACGGCCATCGATCGCGCCGGAGCGGCTGCTGCGCGCGCTGCTGGTGATGGTGCTGTACTCGGTGCGGTCGGAGCGGCAGTTGATGGAGCAGCTGAACTACAACCTGTTGTTCCGCTGGTTCGTGGGTTTGGAGATGGACGACGTGGTGTGGGATACGACGGTGTTTACCAAGAACCGGGAACGGCTGATCGCGGGCGAGGTGAGCCGGCGGCTGCTGGCAGCGGTGCTGCTGCAGGCGCGCGAGCACAAGCTGCTCAGCGAAGAGCACTTCACGGTGGACGGGACGCTGATTCAGGCTTGGGCTTCGGCGCGGAGCTTTACCCCCAAGGACGATCCGCCCCCGCCGGGCGAGGGTTCGGGCTACGGGGGCGGGGTGCTGTTGCGCGACAAGGTGGAATCCGGGACCGATCCCGAGGCGCGGCTGTACAAAAAGGCGACGCCGGACAAGGCGGTGCCCAGCTATCAAGGCCATGCCTTGATGGAAAACCGGAATGGCCTGGCAGTGGCGGCCCAGGCCAGTCTGGCGGCTACCGATGCGGAGCGGGAGACGGCGCTCGAACTGCTGGACAGAGTCGTGCCCGCATCGGAGCAGCGCCAGCCGGAACACAAGATCACGCTGGGCGCCGACACCTTGTATCAGGAGAAGCCCTTTATCCAGCAGCTGCGGGACCGCCAGGTGGCGCCGCATGTTTCGGAGTACACGAAGGGGCAGAACATGGCCAAAAACAGCCTGACCGAAGAGGAGCGCCGCGATGAACGGTTCGCGATCAGCCAAAGCAAGCGCAAGCTGATCGAGCGCGTCTTCGGCTGGGGCAAGCTGGATCGTCCCCTGCGCCAGGTCAAGCTGCGCGGCCTGGCCCGGGTGGACTGGTTCTACCAACTGGTCATCACCGCTCAGAACCTGATGCGCCTGAGCAGGCTGATCCCGATTCAAACCCTGGCCGGCTAGGGCACACGTGTGTCTGAATGCGGCAAACGGCCCGCAAAAGCCGCTTCGAAACCCATCTCCGGCTACTCCAAATCCACTCCGATCCTCTATTTACAGAACTAACTGAAGTTTTTCCGCAGCCTGTTTAGCCGCTGGGGTGCGGTGTCCGCCTGCGCAGAGTCTTTTTCCGCAGCCTGTTCAGCCACCCCGTAAGTGCTTTATTTGCAACCCGGCTTTAGCCGCTGGGGTGCGGTTTCGGCCTTGCAAAGACTTTTTCGCAGCCTGTTCAGCCTCGGGTGCGCTGACATCGGAGAGAACCCTGGGCTAAAGCCCATCATTTACTCTCCTTTTTCGTGGGGCTGAAGCCCCACGCTCCCTCTCCATCCTCCTCCAAGATGCCCTTCGTACGATGATCGTGATTCACACAGGCACTACCTGAGCGGGTTGGACTCACTTCGCCCCGGGGCCGGTCGGTCGAACGCGGCGGAGCCGGCCCTCGGCCTTGTAGATCACCCAGCGCACCGAAAAGGCGATCGTGTACTGCACCGTGGCCACGGCGTGCAGTACGGGCTCGATCCTCGGTCCGAAGACCCGCATGATCGTCGTGCCCACCGCTTCCTCGGCGAACGCGCCTGCCTTCTGCAAGTGACTGCGTCCGGGGGTGGGCGCGGCGTGGGTGCGCCACAGCAGGTCCGAGTGCTCGAGCAGAAGCGCCGTTCGCGGCAGGTGTTCCGCTGAACTGATCACCTCAATGTGCCGCCAGCCGTGCGCGTCCATAATTCGCTGGCTGTTGCGGATGTTTTCGAGCGTGGTCTTCGACGTCTTCTCTTCGAGAATGGCCGCGGGCGGGACGCCGAGACTCTCGGCATAGTGCGCCATGGTCTCCGCTTCGATGTAGCTTCGCGAGGTCATCCCGCCGCTGATCAGCATGTGCGCAGCGCGGCCGGACCGGTACTCGCGCACCGCTTCGTCCACTCGCCAGCGTTGCGCCGGGGTCAGCGTGCCATCGATCTCCGTGGGCGAGCCCAGCACCAACAGGCAGTCCACCTGGTCGTCGGTGTTGTTTCGGTTCGGCACGGTGAGGTACGCCGGGATCACCACCGCGGCAACCCCCAGCAGGGCAATCGCGGAGGCCACTCCGAAGCGCATCATGTGACGGCTGCGCATCGATTTCCCCCGCAAATCATTCACCGGCAGCCTCGGGCCGCGCGCATAACTCGCGTACGAGCCGCACATACAGGCTGACCGCTTCCAGGATCTCGGCCTTGGCGATGGTCTCGTCCGGCGTGTGCGCCGTGTGGATGCTCCCGGGTCCCAGCAGAAACGGTTCCCCCCAGCTCCTAAGGCTGGGGATATCGGTCGTGAACTTGGCGATCATGGTCTCGAAGCCCTCCACCGCCCGCATCTGCACAAACGGCAGCTCCAGCGAAAAGTCGATCCCGCAGCGGCCAGCTACGGCTTCGATGATGGCCTTACGGATAGCCTCTGACGGCCCGACCAGCCGCACAAGCAGATGCGCCTCCGCTGTATCGGCGATGACGTTGGGCGCGCGGCCGCCGGAGATCAGACCCACGTTGAGCGTGGTGTCGCCGATACCTTCAATTACCGGAAGCTGCAGCGCCTGCACATCGCCGAGCGCCGACAGCAGCTTATCGATGGCGGATTCGCCCAGCTCCGGATAGGCGGAGTGGGCCATTTTTCCCTGCGCATAAAGCTCCACGCGCAGACAGCCCTTGGAGGCCAGCGCTAATCGATTGTCCGTCGGCTCGCCGTTGATCAGATAGCGTGAGCCGCGCGGCTGCTCGCCGGCCACTTTGGCGCCGGCGGAGTCGCGCTCCTCTCCCACAACGAACAGCAGGCCCACCGGAAGCTCTTCGGAGCGCAGTTGCTCCGCCGCGGCGATCTGTGCGGCGATGATGCCCTTGGCATCGCAGACGCCGCGCCCGTACAGATGCGTGGCATCCTCGCGGCAGGGCCCTAAAAAGGGCGGAACGGTATCCATATGGGTCGAAAGCACGACCTCGGCTTTCCCTCCCGGTGTTGTACCCGGCCCCGTGGCATACACGTTAAAGCGCGGTCCGGTTCCGCTTCCCGGTGTCTTCGCCGGGTCCGGCTGCGGCACCGGCATCCGCTCCACGCTCCAGCCCTGCCCGGTCAGCAGGTCGGCCAGCAGCTCCCCGACCTCACCCTCGTGATATGTAGTCGAATCCACGGCAACCAGTTGCCGCGTCAGTGCAATCGGATCGATGCGCATCGCATCAGAATAAATGGCTCACCGCTTCACCCTCCCCGCAGGTCTGCACTTGCACAAGGTCCACGCCCGTTTCTCTACAATGAGAATTAGCGGACCCGAACGGAAAGGCTGTTTTGCTTCTGCCATCCCCAATCTTCCAATCGCTTGTCATCCAGAGCGCAGCCGGGCTCCCCAGCGAGCGTTCTTCGCTCGTTGGGTGGAAAGCGAAGGCATTTTTCGCATAGCTATACAGTGTCATCTCGACCGGAGCAGACAGTTTCATCGTCTGCGGAGTGGAGAGACATGCTGGTGTCTTCCTTGATACGAGAGACCCGCAGTTCTGCTCGGACCACCTGCACACCTTCTGGGAATCAGCCCTAAGTCATTCATTATGGAGAATTTGCTCGCAAGTTCCATGCTATCAAAACTTTACAGACGTCACCCTCGCCAAGCTGCTGAAAACAGAGACTTTGAACAATGCCCCGGGGGGAGGGGTCCAGCCCCACGGTACACTCAACCTAGATGGCTGCCTCACCCATATCACCTTTGCAGGTCATCGCCATAGACGATCTGCGCGGACCCGCCGGTCGCCTGGAGGCTCTGCTCAACACGGGCCGTCCGGATGCCCCGTACGCTGCCCTGGTCGCGCACCCGCATCCGCTCGGCGGCGGCACGATGCACAACAAGGTGGTTTATCACGCGGCCAAGGCGTTTTCGCACTTCGGCCTGCCGGTGCTGCGCTTCAACTTCCGCGGTACCGGTCTGAGCGAAGGCGCGCACGACGAGGGGCGTGGCGAGGTGCAGGACGTCCGCACCGCGCTCGATTGGCTCGAACACCGCTACCCCGGCCTGCCGCTCCTGTTTGCGGGCTTCAGCTTTGGCTCCAACGTCGGTCTGCGCGCCTGTTGCGGCGATACACGCATCGCAGGCCTCGTCGGAATCGGTCTCCCCGTCCGCGCCGCGGGCCGTGACTACCACTACCGGTTTCTGCCCGCCTGCGGCTCCGTTCCCAAACTCTTCATCTCGGGCGATACGGACGAGTTCAGCCCGCAAGGTGTGCTCGAAAGCTACCTCGTAGCGGCTTCGGAGCCCAAACGCATCGTGTGGATCGAGGGCGCGGACCACTTCTTTGCCGGAACCCAAACCTCACCAGGTTCAAAGCTTGAAGCGTTCGCCGCCGAGCTGCGAAACTGGATCGCCGACAGCTTCAGTCTGCCGCGCTGACCGGTGCCTTGCGCCCGTTCGCCGTGCGAGTCCACCACTCTTCGATCAGCCGCGCGCACAGGTCCGGACGCTCCTCCGCCGGCCGATGGCCAATTCCGGCAAGAACCTGTAACTCTCCGCAGCGCAGGCGTTTTTGCAGATCCGGTGCTGTGTCGGCCGGGACCGCCCGGTCGTGGTCGCCCCAAAGCAGAAGCGTCGGCAACCGGAAGGGCGCCTCCAACAGATGCCGCAGCTCCCGCATGTCGTTGTGCCAGGTTCTCAGCAGCCGCAGCAGAAACGGGATCGTTCCGCGTATCCGCAGATTCTCACGGTAGGGGATCAGCCGCTCCGGTTGGTCCCAGCTCTGCGGACCGGCCATCCTGCGCAGCCCCGCCATCTGCAGCCACGCCGGGTACCACGGCATGGTGTGCGCCAGAACACGGCCGGCCGGTGAAAGGTAAAACGCAATGAGCTGATCGGCGTGGCGGAAGTATGGATGGGCCGGCGCCAGGAGCGCCAGCCCGCTGACCCGGCCCAGTTCCGAGGCGGCAAGGTGAAGAGCGACGGCTCCGCCATGCGAGTGCCCAACCAGGATCGGCTGATCCAGTTCCAGTGCATCAAGAATGCCCAAAAGGCAGCGCGAGATCGACGGAAGTGCGGGACTGACGCGGGCATCGCGATCCGAACCGCCTGCGCCCGGCAGATCCACGGCGATTACGTGCCGTTCCGGCGGCAGTGCCTCCATAAACGGAATGAAGGTGACCGCCGTTCCCATCAGTCCATGGATAAGCACAAGGCTAGGCTCGCCCGGCGCCGGGTGTCCCTGCTCGATGTATGACACGCGCGTCTGGGGGAGATGCAAGATCCGGCGATTCGGCATGGGCGCTACGCTAAAGCGGCAACACGAGCGTCGGAGCCTCCCGCCGGGACGGCGGAACGGCGTTGCAGCAGCGACTCCAGTACGTCCAGGGCCGTGTCCACATGGGTGTGGTCGATCAGGAAAGGCGGAAGGAAGCGCAGAACGTTGCCTTGCACCACATTCAGGAGAACGCCTTCTGCGAGCGCGGCTTCGGCGATGAGACGAGCGGGCTCATCCAGCTCCAGCCCCACCAGAAGCCCTCGCCCGCGCACAGCCTTTGCACTGCCGGCCCGGAGAACCATCTTATTCAACTGGCTTTGGAGGTAACGCCCCGTATCTGCAATATGCGAGAGAAGATCTTCCTCTTCCACAATATGGAGAAACTCGAGGCCGAGACGACATGTGAGCGGGCTGCCCCCAAGTGTGCTGCCATGCTTCGCCAGCCCGAAGGAGTGAAACAGATCGTCGTTGACCAGCAAGGCGCTCAAGGGGAGACCACCTCCCAGCGGCTTGCCGAGCAGCAGCATATCCGGCTGCACGCCTGAGTGAGAATAGGCAAACCAGTCACCAGTTCGGCCCAGACCGGACTGGATCTCGTCGAAGATCAGGGTTGCGCCATGCTCGTCCGCCAACCGCCGGGCCTCGCGAAGGAACTCATTCGAGAGCACATGGACGCCGCCTTCGCCCAGAACCGGCTCCAGCAGGATAGCGGCCGTGTGCGATCCGACCGCAGCCCGGAGCTGGTCGAGCTGGTTGCGCTCTACGAAGCGGACATCGGGAATTCCCGGGCCGAAATCGAGCCGATACTTTTCCTGACCCGTGACCGAAAGCGAGCCGTAGGTGCGCCCGTGATAGGACTGCCGGAGGGCAACAATCTCCCGCTTCGTCTCTCCGAAGTTCTGACGCGCGTGGGTGCGTGCCAGCTTCAGAGCGCCTTCCACGGCTTCAGAACCGCCCGTGGAGAAGAACACGCCCTTCATTCCAGACAGGTCACAAAGCCGCTCGGCCAGCTCGATCGAATGGCGGTTCGCGTACTGCGGTGAGAGATGGATGAGTAGACCCGCCTGCTCGGCCAGCACCGCGACCATGCGCGGATGCGCGTGGCCGAGCGCGTTGACGCCCAGGCCGGCCATCATGTCCAGATAGCGCCGTCCGGCGATGTCGAACAGGTAAACGCCCTCACCCCTCTCCATCGCCACAGGAAAACGGGCGTAGACCGGCAGCAGGACCTCGGCATCCCGGCGCAGAAGAGCGTGTCCTTCCGCGTTCTGTTCCCCTGCGAAAGCCATACCGTCAGTTCACAGCAGACCGGCTCTGGGGTCAAGCACAGTTCCATGTAGAGGCACCTACCCAAAGGCCGTAGAACCCGCTTCCGCAAAATGGGATACATTTTATGATTTCGTACATCGCTTCCGGCTATCCTCAATAGGACTAGCTGTACTGACGCACCATGTGTTTGGCCCTAAAGTTGCACAGTCTTTCCGTGGGCACCCGTGTGTCTGCAGCGCCACATGAAAACACCCTTCCAAATACGGCTTGTTGCAGTGCTTCTGGCCGTGCTGACCCTCGCCGCCGTGGGTCTGGCTATCGGCAATCTGGTCCAGGAGACTGGGTACGCCGTGCCTACCGATGGCGTGGTGTGGACGGAAGCCGCGGGCGGGCTCCAGGCGCAGGTGGTCCCGGCGGATAGCCCGGCGGCTCGCGCCGGCATTCACAAAGGGGATGTACTTACTGCAATCAACGAAAGCCCAACCCGGCGACTCGCCTTCGCGGAGCGCGCCATCGACGCGAGCGGCGTCTGGTCCCATGCCACCTATTCGCTTCTGCGCTCCACTGGGGGCGCCGGACAACGAACAGCTCTCGACATTGGCGTTTATCTCGAACCCGCCGATCGGACGGATCACCAGGTTCTGCGGCTGATCGCGCTTGTGTACCTCGCGATCGGTCTGTATGTGCTGTTTCGCCGCTGGACGGCCCCGCAATCGACCCATTTCTTTGTCTTCTGCCTCGCCTCGTTTGTTCTGTACTCCTTCAAGTACACCGGAATGCTGGGCCCCTTCGACCTCATCATCTACGCCGGCGAGGTCATCGCGACGGCCTTGCAGCCGGCACTTTTTCTGCACTTTGCCTTGAGTTTTTCCGGGCAAAGCAACGCTTCGCGCCTGCGTCGCGCGGCCTATTGCCTGCTTTACGTTCCCGGGGCGATGCTGATCTGGCTGCGTTACCGCTCCCTGACCCATTGGTCGCTCACCGGACTGCTGCAACACCGGCTCGATCAGATCGACTACGCTTCGCTGGCCTTGTTCTACATCCTCGCCGCCGCGGTCTTCTGGTTCCGCTACCGGAGCGAGACGCAACCGCTGGAACGCCAGCAGCTGAAGTGGCTCTCTCGCGGAACGCTGCTCACGGTGACGCCGTTCACCGTGTTCTATGTCATTCCGTTCCTCGCCGACCTGAACGCGCCCGCCGTGCTCAGCAAGGTGGCGATTCTCTCGCTTCTGCTGCTTCCACTCACCTTCAGCTGGGCGATCGTTCGCTACCGGCTGATGGATGTAGATCTCATCTTCAAGCGCGGCGTCGCGTACACGCTGGCGACCGCCGCTCTGGTCGGGCTGTACTTCGGCATCATCGCGATCTCGGCGGAGTTCATTCATCAGCGTTTTGCCGGCCTCCGCATCTGGGGGCTGATGATCGCGGTGGTGGTAACGGGGTTGATCTTCGATCCGCTGAAGCGCGCGATTCAAGCGCGCGTGGACCGGCTCTTCGATCAAAAACGCGTCGACTACCGGGAGACTTTGATTGAATTCGGGCGGCGTCTTAACGCCCAGACCGACCTAAATGCCCTTGTCAGCTCGGTCGTCGACCGGCTGCAGGGGACGCTGCTAGTCACCCGTGTCGCCGTGTTTCTGGCCGATGAGGGTTACTCCGTCCGCCGGGCACGCTACACCCTGGTGGCGTCCCACGGTTTGTCCCCCGCCCTGGCCACTACGCCGCTTGACCTCGGATTCCTTAATTTTCCTCCGGGTTACGCTCCGTCTCACCTGTTCTTTGAGACGCCGCAGTCCGTGATCCGCCTGCCAGAGCCGCAGCGCGCCGCCACCGCCGCTCTGGACCTCAATTACTTCGTCCCTTGCCGCGCCGCGCGGCACGAGAGTGGTGGCCAAAGCACCGTCGCCGTTATCGGACTCGGCCGCACCGACGCTGGCGACTTCCTCTCCAGCGAAGATATGGAGCTGTTGGAATCGCTCGCCGGCTACATCGGTATCGCCATCCAGAATGCGCAGCTTTATCGCCGCCTGGAGCAGAAGATCCTCGACTTTGAAAGGCTGCGGGACTTCAACGAAAACATCGTGGAATCGATCAATGTCGGCGTCTTCGCCCTCGATCCAGAAGATCGCATTGAAAGCTGGAACGCGCAGATGGAGGCGATGCACGGCAGCGATCGGAGCGAGGTTTTGCGCCGCCCAGTCCGTGAGATGTTCCCGCCCGAGTTCGCCGATGAGCTCGACCGGCTTCGCGATGAACACGGTGTGCACACGCTGTACAAGTTCCGCCTGCCGCTGCCCGATGGCGAGCAGCGGACCGCCAACATCACCGTGGCTCCGCTGATGAACCGGGATTTGGAAGCGGTAGGCCGCATCGTCATCATCGACGACATCTCCAACCAGGTCAGCATGGAGGCGCAGCTCACCCAGGCCGAGAAGCTCTCCTCCATCGGCCTGCTCGCCGCCGGAGTTGCTCATGAGGTCAATACGCCCCTCGCCGTCATCTCCAGCTACACCCAGATGCTCGGCAAACAGCTTCGCATGGATGAAAATGCCCAGGCCCGGCTCGGGCCGGTGATCGAAAAGATCACACAGCAGACCTTTCGGGCTTCCGAGATCGTCAACGGCCTGCTGAACTTCTCCCGCATGAGCACGGTCGACTTTGCACGACTCGATCTGAACCAGATTGTGAAGGAGACCGTACTTCTGCTCGAACACCAGATGCGTTCTTCCGGAGTCCATGTCGTGACCGAGCTTGATCCCGAGCTGCCGGTCATCTCCGGCAATCGCGGCAAGCTGCAGCAGGTGCTGGTGAACCTGGTGTTGAACGCGCGCGATGCCCTGGCCGGCAGAACTCGTCCCACGGTGACGCTAGCCACCCGCTTTGACGGCCACCGTGTGGAGATGTCCGTGGCCGACAACGGCGACGGCATGCCGCCCGAGGTGCTGCGCAAGATCTACGATCCGTTCTTCACGACCAAAGCCCAACCCCGGGAGGGACAGCGCAAGGGTACGGGTCTGGGCCTGGCCGTATCCTATGGCATCGTGCAGGAACACGGCGGGCTCATTGAAGCCACCAGCCAGGTGGGTCAGGGAACCGCCTTCCGCCTTCTCTTCCCGGCCCTTGACGCGCCGCGCGGAACTGCCCCGCTCGGCCCTTCCCTGACCGCCGGTTCCAGCACTGGCCCGTCCGCTGAAAAAGGAAATGTTGTCCATGCCTGATGTTCTCAGCGCAGACCGCGCGGTAGCTCCCGACGAATCTCGCCCCCGCCTTCCTCCCGAGGGCGCACGCATCCTGATCATCGACGATGAAGCGGGTATCCGCGACTCGCTGGAGACCTTGTTGACCTTGGAAGGCTTCCAGGTCGACCTCGCGATCGAGGGCAGCATGGGCTTGGACATGCTCACCCGGCACAGCTATGACCTGCTGCTGCTCGACCTGGCGCTGCCCGGCGAAAGCGGCATCGACCTGCTTCCCCGCATCAAGAACACCGCGCCCGCGCTTCCGGTCATCATGATCACGGCCTACGGGACCGTTGGAAACGTCGTGGACGCTATCCAGGCCGGCGCGTCGAACTTCGTCCAGAAGCCATGGGACAACGAGAAGCTGCTCGCCGACATCCGTGCCGCCATCGGCCGGCACCGGGCGGAGCAGGAGGTTCTGCACCTCAAGCGCGCGCTCAAGCAGCGCTACTCCTTTGAAAACATTGTCGGCAAAAGCGAGCCGATGCTGCAGCTCTTTGAGCTTGTGGAGCAGGTCGCGCCGAGCCGCTCCACGGTCTTGATCCAAGGCGAGAGCGGCACCGGCAAAGAGCTCATCGCGAAGGCGATCCATGCGCATTCCCCGCGGCGCGATCGCCCGTTTATTCCGGTCAACACCGGCGCGGTGCCCTCGGAGTTGCTGGAATCTACCCTGTTCGGCCATGAACGGGGCGCCTTTACCTCCGCCATCGCGGCCAAGAAGGGCCTGTTCGAGGTCGCGGATGGGGGAACGCTCTTTCTCGACGAGATTGGGACGATGGGCATCGATATGCAGGCCAAGGTGCTGCGTGTGCTCCAGGACCGGCGCTTCATGCACGTGGGCGGCACGTCGGAGATCCAGGTTGACGTGCGCATTATCGCCGCCACCAACGTGAACCTTCAGCAGGCGGTGAAGGAGGGGCGCTTTCGGGAGGATCTCTTCTATCGCCTGAATGTGATCGCCCTGGAACTTCCTCCGCTGCGGCAACGGAAGGACGATGTCCCCCTGCTGGCAAATTACTACCTGAAGCACTACTCGCTGGAGAACGGACTCCCGCTGCGTGAACTATCCCCGGAAGCGCTCCGCATCATGATGGACTATGGCTGGCCCGGCAATGTGCGGGAACTCGAAAATGCCATGGAGCGCGCGGTCGTGCTTTCACGGGCGCCGCATGTCATGCCAGACTTGCTGCCCGCGCAGCTTCGCGGTCAAAGCTACTCAACGGCGCTGCTGGAGGAGAACTCCACCGCATCGCTCTTCGATGTGATGGAGGAGATCGAGCGCAGGATCATTGCCGACCGCCTGGAGCGCTGCAACTGGAATCAAACCGAGGCAGCCGAGTACTTCCGCATTCCGCTTTCCACGCTGAATCAGAAGATCAAGCGACTCAGTGTGGAGGTTCGTCGCCGGCACAAGGACTAGATCGGATCGCATGTGGCTAGAGGGTGTCCTCTCAACCGGAGCGCCGGGCCCCAGACGACAGCTTTTCGTCGTTTGGGTTGCAGCGGACGGTTTCATCGTCTGCGTAGGGGTCTCTCCACTGCGGCTGCGCCTCCGGTCGAGAGGACACCGCATCGGAGGATTTGACCTTTCCTTTATATCTTTACGTACTCTGTCTTAATGCCTGGAAGCGGCCGCATAGCACAGCGTGTGCCGGGGCAACAGCCTCGGCTCAGCGGTGGCGCTTTCCCTTAGCGGGCTGCTTTGCCGGCGCGGAACGCCTGGAGGGAGCGGGAGCTACCTTCTTGCCCGCGATCTTCTTCTTGGCCGGCGAGGTAGGCTGGGCCGTCCGGCCGGTTGCCGATTTCCCGGCGCTCGAACTCCTTCTTGCAGCCTTCGTTGTTGCTGCAGCCTTCGTTGTTGCTGCAGCCTTCGTTGCGCTCTTCGCAGCGACCGCCTTGGCCACAGCCTTCGTTTCAACCACTTTCAGCTTTTTGGCAGCCGACACGGTCTTACTGCCGGATGGCTTGTGTCTCGTCGTCTTTGGCGGAGGAACTGCTTTCTTCGGGAGAGCTTTTTTGGCGACCGGCAGAGCCTTCTTCGCTGCGACTGCCATCGTTTTCGCGGGCTGCTTTGTCGCGGGCTGCTTTGCCGCAGGCTTCTTTGAAACAGCTTCGCTGCCCTTCGCCGCCGCGGGAACCTTTGGGCCGGCCTTGATTTCAGCCGAAGCCGCAGGAGCAGGAGCAGGAGCAGCGATCTTCTCCCCCGCCCCATTCGTCAAAGGCGGCTTCGCTCCCTCGACCACGGCAGGAGCGACCTTCTTCGGCGTTGCCTTGGCCGGAACTCCCTTTGCGGGAGACAGCTTTGCGGGAGCCAGTTTTGCGGGAGCTGTCTTGGGTGCCGAACTGGGCGCGGGACTGTGCTCATCGGCTGGCCGTTCAGTCGTCCGGGGTTCCGGATCTCCTGAAGAGGACAAGGCTTCCTCGTCCGAGGTTCCTTCAGCAGGTGCAGCCCCGACGACCTTCTTCGAACGGCTCCGCGTGGCCTTGACCGGCCGCCGTCGCGGGCTCACCTGCAGCACAGGCGCGGGCGGCGAATAAGGCTCCAAAAACGCTCGTATCGCCTCCGGCGTATCGAGCTTGCCATCGATCAGAGCGAAGAACAGGCTCTCCAGCAGCTCATTGTAGCCTGGCAGGTCCGGTGTGATCCGCATCTCCTGCATGGGGCCGTAGGGGATGCGCTGGCGCATCTGCGGCCACTCGTTCAGGAACGCTTTGAACTTTGACTGCACAACGTTGCTGCGGGAGCTGTACGCGAGCCAAAGAACAACCTCGGGCTCAGCGGCGAAGAGCAGCTTCCAGGTGTCGGAGGGCGCTGCGGCGCTTCTGGCCGTGAGCTGACTTCCCAGATCTTTGCTTCGCCCTTCGAGCGCCTCAATCTGCCGCACAAAGCCGGAGCGAGCGAAGCTCTGCTTCAGTCCCGCCAGATCGTTCGGGGCCAGGTGAGCGGTGAGCAGCGGAAAGAAGACCGGAGACGGATCGGTGTGGATGCCCATCTGATCCAGTTGGCCGATGAGATCCCTCATGCGCTCCAGCCCATCGCGATCGGCCTTGGCCGCAGTCCAGGCCGGGTACAGGGCACCGCTCCAGCCTTCGTCGGTCAGGTGCTCCATCGTGGCAATCGGGTCTTCCTCATGGAAGACCTCTTCGAGCTCATAACCGCGCTCCCGTTCCGAAAGCGCGGCGATGTAGTTCTCTTCTTTGCCCGTCTCGTAGCGATGCTGGGTCCGCTCCTCCATGGTCCAGCCGAGCCTCTCCACCAGGCGCGCGGCACGCAGCAGGAGGCTGGGCTGTTCAATAAAGCCGTAGTTCGAGACCAACCGGAGTTCCCGATTCTCGATATCGGCAACGCCGTTTAACGGGTCCAGAAGGAGGCCATACGATCCTTCGTTCAGAGAGATCGCCATCGCGTTGGCGGTAAAATCCCGGCGGCGAAGGTCGTCCAGAATGGTGGCAGGCTCCGTTACGGGTCGTCCAGGCTGGGGATAGCTCACCGTCAATGCCGGACCGATCTCGGTCCGGACGCCTCCTGGAAACAGCAGGTAGACCGAGGACAGTACCGGGTTTTCCCCCATGGTTGTCGCTCCACCGGCCGTAAGCTCCGTCACCAAGGCCGAGACCTCACCCTGAACTGCAAAATCGAGATCGCGAACCGGGGTTCCGCTGGTAAGGTCGCGCGCTGCGCCGCCGGCGAGAAACACAGTCATTCCATGGGCGCGAGCGGCATCCCGCACGGCTTCGAGGGCGCGCTGTTGAGCGGGCGTTAACCGGTTCTGAAGAAGGTAAATATAATCGGCCATGGGGAGAGCATCTGCGGTCTGTTTTTGCCTCGCTTCCACTAAACGCATTCAAATGTATCGTTTACGAAGACGCGGCAATCCAGCCTGACACCTGATTTTACACGAGACCAGGCTTTGAGCCCGAGCAATCTGCACTCTTTTTGCGACGGTCTCCGTTCGGGCACTCCGGTCCCCTGCCGGTACCTGCCGCGTCCGAGCACACCGCAGCCGCCTCCGCTACAATCCCCATCATGACCCTGGGCGAGCTGAGCGAACGGCTGGGAGCGGATTTGGTCATCGGCAGCGGCGATCGCGACACCGTCGCGGCCCGCGTGCTCTCCGGCGTTGCAGGCATAGAAAATGCCGGCCCCTCCGAGGTTGCCTTTGTAGCCAATCCCAAGTACGCCGCTCTGGCTCGCGGAACCGCTGCCGCGGCGCTCATTGTGGAGCCGGCGTTTGGGCAACTCGAAACACCCACGTTGCGCGTCAGCGACCCCAAGCTCGCCTTCTCGCGAACGGTTGCCTTCTTTCACCCCGCACCGGTCTTCGCACCCGGCATTCATCCAACCGCCATCATCGATCCGTCTGCTTCGGTCGGCGCTCGCGCTCACATCGGCCCGTATGCCGTGATCGGCGAACGTGCCCGCCTCGGCGACGACGCCGTCCTGCTCTCCCACACCGTGCTTTACCCCGATGTCGTCGTAGGCCATCGTTTTTTGGCACACGCCCATGCCGTCGTCCGGGAGGGCTGCCGTCTGGGAGATGACGTCATCCTCGGCAATGGCGCGGTCATCGGCGGCGATGGCTTCGGCTTCGCCCGCGAGGCCTCGGGCCGCTGGGTGAAGACCCTGCACCCGCGTCCCGCCGTGCTGGAGGACGAGGTCGAGGTGCAGGCGAACTCCTGCGTCGACCGCTCCATCGTGGGTGAGACACGGATTGGCCGAGGAACAAAGATCGATAATCTGGTCCAGGTGGGACACGCTTCGACCGTCGGAGAAAATACGCTGCTCTGCGCACAGGTCGGGTTAGCCGGTTCCACTCACGTCGGCCGCGACGTGATCCTCGCCGGTCAGGTAGGGGTCGCGGGCCATCTCACCATCGGGGATCGGGCGGTGGCAACGGCACAGACCGGCATCCCTTCGGATGTGGCCCCAGGAGCCGTGGTGAGCGGCTACCCGGCCATGGACAATCGCGCCTGGCTGCGTATGGTCGCTACGTTGCAGCGGCTGCCGGATCTGCTGCGCCGCCTGCGCGTCCAGGAGAGTCGTTGAGAGCCTCCTTTTCCAGGAAACACATCGTGTTTCTCGCCATCAGCGCCCCAGCTCTACTAGCTCTGCCTGTAGTGCTGAGCGGTTGCCACTCGGCATTCATCAGCGCTGCCGTGATAAACCACTCCGGGCGCTCCGTCCGGCTGGTCGAGGTGGACTATCCCAGCGCCAGCTTCGGAATTGCGCAGCTGGCCGATGGCGCTACCTTCAAATACAGGTTTAAGGTTCTGGGGAATGGCGGCACAGCCATCTCATGGACGGACGCCTCCGAAAAAGATCACAACACGCCTGGCCCGGAATTGACCGAAGGCGAGGAGGGGCAAATATCTGTCACAATCGGAAAAAACACTGCCAGCTGGCAAGCCGATGTCCATAGGAACTAACCAGAGATTTGCCACCTGCTCAGGGAGTCGTGTGGGGAAGTCGCGTGGCCTGCTTAGTTAACTCCGGTGGGACGGCCCACGCTGGGACGTCCGTCTTCGCTGTGCTGGGAGTTCACAGCCGCCTGTCCGCTCTGGCCGGCGCGTTTCCGCTGGTTGGCGGTGTAGGAGATGGCGATGGCCGCGACGACGATGATGGCTCCGACCGCAAGCAGGATAAAGGTGATCATGATGGCTCTCCCGGGATGCACATCGCTCGATGCAACGGCACTGCAGGTTAGGATGCCGAACCGGCGGCTCCGGTAGACTCGGCTGGTGAGCACGGGAGTATTCATCACCTTTGAGGGTCTGGACGGCTCCGGCAAGAGCACGCAACTGCGTCTGTTGGCGGGAGCGCTGGAAAAGCGCGGGGGGCAGGTCGTCACGCTGCGGCAGCCCGGCGGCACGGTGCTCGGTGAGCAGATCCGCGGTCTGCTGCTGGACTCGCGAAGCGATCGCAGCGTTGGTGGCATCGTTCCCGAAGCGGAGCTGGCCCTCATGTTCGCCGACCGTGCACAGTCGCTTTCGCAGATCATCAAGCCAGCGCTGGCGGAAGGGTCCGTGGTGCTTTGCGACCGCTATACCGATTCGTCGGAGGCCTATCAAGGAGCCGGGCGGGCGCTCGGACCGGAGCGGGTGCGCCAGGTGCATGCCGCGGTTTGCGCGGACATGCAGCCGGAGTTGACGATCCTGCTGCTGCCGCCGCTGGCTGCCTCGCTGGTCCGAGCCCGCCGCCGCAATCAGCGCCACATCGCGACGCGCGGCACCGATGAAAACCGTTTTGAGCGCGAAGACGACGCTTTCTACGCACGGGTGTACGCGCAATACGAGGAGATCGCCCGGCGCGAACCGTTGCGCGTGCTCGCCATCCGCGACGATGCTTCCATCGAGTCCATAGCCGGGCGCGTTCTTTCCGCCGTGCTGCAGCGATTCGGGCGAGACTGGGCTTTTGCCCCGGTATAGGCGTAGTCGCGGGCGTCTAAGTAGGTGCATGGAATCTGTCTCGAATACTGATTACATCGGCTCGACCTCCAAGGGGGAATGGCGGCTGCCTCCCGGCCTGCGCCGTCCGCTGTACCGCTACATCCAGCGGCCGTGGTTGAACTTCGGCGATCCCATCCCGCTGTTTCTGCACCTCCAAAAGACCTTCGGCCGAATCGCGCATTATCGCTTCATGGGGATGCTGATCATCTTCGTCAACGATCCGGACTGGGTGGGCGAGATCCTCATCAACCAGGCGCCCAGCTTCGTCAAGGAGCGCACCGTGCAGCGCATGAAGGTGCTGCTGGGCGAGGGCCTGATCACCTCCGACGATCCAATCCACATGCGCCAGCGCAAGCTTGCGGCACCGGCCTTCCATCGGCAGCGCATCGCCGGGTACGCGGGTGAGATTGTGCGCAGCGCGAGCGAGCAGATCGCTCCTTGGAGAGACGGCGCCGTGGTCGATATCGGCGATGAGATGATGCGGCTGAGCCTGCGCATCGTCGCCCGCACGCTCTTCGACACCGAGGTCACGCCCGATGCGCTTTCCGTGGTCGACGAGGTAAACACGGTGATGGGCATGTACAACTTTCTCGTCGTCTTTCCCATGCTGGAGACGTTTCTCAACTGGCCGTTGCCGTATATCTCAAAATTTCGCAAATCCCGCCAGAAACTCGATGCGGTGATCAACCGCATGATCGCTAGCCGCCGCGCGCTGCCGCTTGAGGAGCTGCAAAGTCGAAGCGATCTGCTCTCCATGCTGGTCTCCGCTCGTTATGAAGCAGATGACAGCGGAGAAGGCGGTGATGGGGCAGGCATGAGCGATACCCAGGTCCGCGATGAGCTGCTGACCATCTTTCTTGCCGGGTACGAGACCGTCGCCAATGCCCTCACCTGGACTTGGTATCTGCTGAGCGAGAATCCGGAGGCAGCGGACCGCATGTACGCAGAGGTGGACCAAATTCTTCCACCCCAGCGAGCAAGCTCGCCGGCGGCCCCGGTGCTTCCACCCCAGCGAGCAAGCTCGCCGGGGACCCCGGTGCTTCCACCCCAGCGAGCAAGCTCGCCGGGGACCCCGGTGCTGGTTGACCGTACGGCAACGCTTGCCGATCTGCCCAATCTTCGCTATACCGAGATGGTCTTTGCGGAATCCATGCGCCTGTTTCCGCCAGCCTGGGCCATGGGCCGCAAATCCACCGCGCCCGTCGAGCTGGGACCGTACCGGATCCCGCCGGGGGCCAGCTTCTTCTTCAGCCAGTACATCTTGCAACGCTCGCCGGAGTATTGGGACGAGCCGGAGGTCTTCCGCCCCGAACGCCACACGCCGGAAAACAAAGCCGCGCGGCATCGTTTTGTCTACTTTCCCTTCGGCGCCGGGGGCCGGCAGTGCATCGGCGAGAGCTTCGCCTGGATGGAAGGGATTCTTTCGCTGGCGACCATCGCCCAGCGCTGGCGGCTGCAGCTGCTGCCCGGCCAGACCATCGCCACCCAGGCCAAGATCACGCTTCGGCCGAAGTACCCCATGAAGATGCGGTTGATCGAGCGGTGAGCAGTATAGGGAGCCTTGCCATAGCCCCGGGTGCCCCATCTTCGCGACGGCTTCATCGTCGCTAAGGTGGGTTCTTGCAAGGTGATCGTCCACCTCTCGCCCGGTACCCCGAAACCCACCTTAGGCGCAGAAGACGCGCCGAAGGTGGGGCACCCATGGCAATGTCGTAGGCTAAAGGGGTGCCTTTTCCAGCAGACTTCCCGGAGTTTCTCGGCAATACCGCGGCGGTGGCCGACCTTCGCGCCGCGATCGCCGCCGGCCGTCTGCCGCACTCGATCATCCTCGCCGGCGCTGCGGGCTCCGGCAAGTACACGCTTTCCCTGCTGCTTACGCTGGCGCTTGCCTGCGAGCGGCAGCCCCGCGAAGCAGGTTCGGATGGGCGACCGCTGGCGGCTTTCTGCGGCGTGTGCCGCAACTGCACCCGCATCCTGCAGGCAGCCGACCTGCCGGCGCGCGTCGAAGAGTCTATCGCCGCCCGGGAGGAGATGCGCGAGACCGACAAGAAGGAGACCCGCGTCCTGGTGCAGACCCACCCGGATGTGCTGATTGTGCCGCCCGATCCGCCGCAGTTGCTGATCAAACTCGGCCAGATCCGCACCGTCATTGCGCGTGCGCAGTACGTGCCGACGGAGTCCCCGGTGCGCGTCTTCATCATCACCTCGGCGGCCTTCATGAAGGAGGCAGCCAATTCCCTGCTCAAGCTGCTCGAAGAGCCGCCGGAGCGTGTCTACCTCATGCTGCTGGCCGAAAACACCGGCGAGCTGCTGCCCACGATTCGTTCGCGTTGCGCCGTGGTGCGTTTGGGCGCGTTGCCTGCGGAGGACATCACTGCCCTGCTCGCCGAACGCCGCCCGGAGCTGAAGCCGATCGAGCGTGAACTGGTTGCGCGGCTCAGCGAGGGCGCCGCGGGACGCGCGCTCGGCTTCGACCTGGCAACCTATGTCCCGGCGCGCGCCGACGCGTTGACGATGCTCGCCACGCTGGAACACACGGGCGATCACGCGCCGCTGTTCCGCATGACCGAGAGCTATCGCGCCGGCGCGGAAGGGGGGGAGAAGGTCCTCGCACTGCTGGGCGCCATGGCCAGCCTGCTCGAGGATGTTCTGCTGCTCCGTGGCGGGGCAGCGGACCAGATTCGCAACGTCGATCGCAAGGCTGATCTCGGCCGCCTGGCGGATTCCATGGACTTCGCCGCACTCGAGTCCGCGGTGCGCGGTCTCGACGCGGTGCGTACCGGGATGCGACGCAACCTGCTGCGCTCCCTCAGCCTGGACAGCTTTGCGCTTGGCCTGGGCACATCGACTTCTTAACAGCAGTTCTCCAGATGTGGCGCAGCGCTGTTGCCCTTGCTTTTTATTGTCATTCCCGCAGGGAATCTGCGGTTGCCCTTGCTTTTCTTGTTGTGCTTCCCCCTGACCGCAGCCGAACGGGAGGAAATCTGCTGTTCGCCATGGCCGCAATACGTAAGCCGCTACAGCGGTTTATGAACCGCAGGTGAACACCAGGCTCGCGGCCCGGAAACCTCGCATCGCCTCCAAGCGTCTCTGCATCCAAAGCTGCAGATTACCTTGTCAGCACTTTGAACTGCTCCCATGCATTTGCATGGCGTGGCTGTTTATGGCTGCAGAGGCTCTTACATCCACTGAACGAATGGAGTTGCTTTGGCCGGAGTCAAAGAGATACGCAACGACGCGGAGTCGTTCAGCGGGACGCGCAAGCTGATACGTCCGCACCTTACGCCGGCGGAGCGCCGCCGCGACCCCTCGCATGGCGGCGATCCGCTCACGCACGCGCTGGTGCCGGATGGAAACACGACGCAGGGGAGCTCGCATGCCGAGGCGTTCTACTTCCAGAAGCAGATCCAGCAGCAGACAGACATCACCGTCGTGCTGGAAGACGGCGAAGAGCTGCATGGGCTGCTGGAGTGGTATGACCGCTGCGCCATCAAGCTGCGCGCCGGCCGGCAACGCGTCCTGCTCTATAAAACCGGTATCAAATATCTGTACAAGACCAGCGATGCGCACCCGGCGGGCGGCGTGATGAAGTAGGTCCTCCCCCCCGGGTACTTATTGCGCAAAGTCTTGGATTCAAACAGTTTAGGTCTGTACTTCCAGCACAGAAGTCCTGTGTGTGCCCCTCCCACCAGGTCTTTGGGGCTGTGCCTGTACCGTGGACAGCGTACACGCCCTGTCAAGCGCTCGCGGCCGGAGCCTAATGGGGCCGCGCTGCCTTGATCAGGCGATCTCGCAACGCTTCACGCAGGCCGCCGGGGACCGGGAGCGGGCACACAATCGCCGCAACCGCAAGGGATTCGAGGCTGCGCAACCCGGCAAAGAGGCCGGCTGCGAGCGAAGCGGCGTCATCCCATGCGCCCCAACGTTGAATTTCGATCTCAGGGGAGCTGCGCAGCTGCCAATCTGCCGGCAGCAGCACACCGATTTTTCCTCCAAAGTGCTGCCCCGCAACCGCAATCTGCCGTTCAAGCTCATCGGCTGTTGGCCCGGAGAGCAGGACCCGCACCGCCGGCGCGTAGTGGCGTATGCCGACACCCGGCGAAGGCAGCGACTCCGGAGTGGCGCTGAGCGTTCTGCCGGCAGGCGAGAAGATCTCCACTGGAACACCTGTCGCGCTTTCCAGCATCTCCGCCGTGGCCGCGCCGGCCCGGTAGAGCAGCATGGGCATCGGTGCGGGGTCGAGCACGGACGACTCGACGCCCACCCGCGTGGCTCCGCCATCGAGCACGGCGTCGATGCGGCCGTCGAGATCGTCCAGCACGTGCTCCGCGGTGGTGGGACTGACGTGCCCAAAACGATTGGCGCTGGGTGCGGCGACCGGCAGCCGGCAGGCTCGCAGCAGGGCCTGCGCGGCTGGATGCGAAGGCACTCGCACCCCCACCAGGGCCCGGCCGGCCGTGACCGAATCCGGCACAGCCGCCGTGCGCGGCAGCAGCAGCGTGAGCGGGCCGGGCCAGAAGGACTCCGCCAGCCTGCGCACCCGTCCCTGCAACTCTGCGCTGACCGCGGCTATCTCCGCCAGCTGCTCCGCACCCGCGATATGCACGATCAGCGGATCCCAGCGGGGCCGCTGTTTGGCAGTGAAGATACCGGCAACCGCCTCCGGGGATAGTGCATTCGCGCCCAGGCCATAGACCGTCTCCGTGGGAAAGGCGACCAGACCGCCGCCGCGCAGGATCCCCGCGGCGTGTTGGATGTCCGCGGAGCGTTCCGCGCGCAGACGCAGGGTCTGGGGCATGGTCTCCATCCTAGCTTTAGGCAGTGTCTGTGTGAATCACGATCATCGTACGAGGTGCGTTTTGGGGAGGCGGCGTGGGGCTTCACAGGCTGCGAAAAAAGACTCTACGCAGGCGCAAACCGTACCCCAGCGGCTAAAGCCGGATAATGAACAAAGCACTTACGGGGTGGCTGAAGCCACCCCGTACCCAAAAGCTGCGTTTTTCCGCAGCCTGTTCAGCCCCACGAAGCTAGAACCACAATCATAGGCTTTAGCCCCGGGTTCTCTCCAGCACCAAGGCAAAACCCGGGGCTGAGGCCCGGTTCTTCTCCGCACTCGGGCACATTCCCCATAGGTGTACGGTGTCATCTCGACTGGGAGCGGGACAGTTTTATCGTCCCGCGTAATGGAGAGCCCCTGTGTTTCGTTCGGGGCGTCGAAACATCTGTGCAGCCACAAACGAATACAGGGGTCTCTCCACTGCGCCCATTCGACTCGCTTTGCTCGCTCAGGGCTCCGGTCGAGATGACACTGCACTGAAGGTCCGGGCTGGAAGCCCGAACCTGCCTCCGAAAAGCAAAAAGTGATTCGAACAGACACTACCTGATTCAGATCCGCGCGGCGGCCTATACTGTCCCCCATGCAGGCCCCTGAAATTGAATTGAAGTTTCCTGTCGATGACATCGCCGCATTGCGATCCGCCGTAACGGGGCTCGGGCTCCACCTTCGCACCGAGCGCAGCTTTGAAAGCAACACCCTGTACGACACGCCGGACCGTGATCTGCGCGGCAAGCGGCAGCTGCTGCGGCTGCGGGAGTACAACGGGCAATGCGTTGTAACCCACAAGCGCCTGGGCGACGAGAACGGGGCGGATCTGCGCTACAAAACCCGCATCGAGACCGAAACGGGAGTCGATGAGTGCGCGGCAATGGCTGAGATTTTTACGCAGCTCGGCTTTGGGCCGGTGTTCCGTTACGAAAAATATCGAACGGAGTGGGACGCCGCGGAGGGCGGTCATCTCGTGCTGGACGAGACCCCGATCGGCACCTGGGCCGAGCTCGAGGGCGAGCCGGCGTGGATTGACACGATGCTCGCGAAGCTAGGCATCGATCAGACGCGCTGCAGCACGGACAGCTATGGAACCCTGTTCCTGCACTGGAAAGAGAAGACGGGCAGTCCAGTCGAGAACCTTACCTTTGAAGAGATCCGGCATATGAGGACGGGTGGGTAGCACACGCCTGGGGGCGTATGTTCTTGATGTTTAACGATAGATTGTCATTTCGAACGGAGGCGAAGCCGCAGTGTAGAGACCTGTGGTCTGGTGTGACAAGGACGTTCTCTGGCGAACCGAAACCGCGGGTCTCTCCACTCCGCACGACGATAAGACTGTCGTGCTCCGGTTGAGATGACACCTTTTTGCTGGAGCACGAGAGTCCCAAGGAAGCTCTGATCAAGTCAATGGATGGGGCTCAACAAAATGCCTGGGGCTAAAGCCCCTTATATTCGGCCGTTTTATCGTAGGGCTGAAGCCCTACGCTCCCTCACAAAGGCGACGATAGGACTTATTCAGAGATTCCCTAAGGTGGTGTCCCAGAACTTCGGCACAGATGTCAGTACCTGAACGGTGTAGCCGGCTGAAGCGAAAAGCAGGTCCTTCGACTCCGTTTGGCGCAAAGCGCGCCAAACTCCGCTCAGGATGACAAATCGATTTATCCAGCGAACTTGCGGGACGCCACACTAAGGGAGACTTCGGATCTTATTTGCCAACTTGCCAACTTGCCAACTTGCCAACTTGCCAACTAAAAGATCTGGAAATTGACCTCGATGTTCATCTCCACGGGAACGGGTTTTCCGCCCTCGGTTGCGGGCTTGAAGCGGTACTGCCGCACGGCCTCAACGGCCTTCTCGTCCAGGCCCATGCCAACGCCGCGCTCCACGCGCACGTGGGTCGGATTGCCATGCTCATCAACAATCAGCGTGACCATGACGTTGCCGGAGAATTTCGCCTTGCGGGCTTCTTCGGAAAATTCGGCGTCCACCTGGTAGGTGAGCACCGGCGCCCGCACCGAGCCGCCGACGTGGGCCACGCCGCCGCCGATATTGCCGCCGGAACCCGGTCCCACGCCGTTCCCATTGCCACTGCCGATGCCGGTTCCCCGGCCGTTGCCCAGCGAAAATCCATTCAAGTTCGAGTTCGGCATACCCAGGTCGGGCATTTTGTTATCAGCCAGCTTCAGGTTGGGCTGCACGTTCACCGTCGGTTCCACCGCGAGCTTGGGAGGAATGGTGGGGGGGGCCTTGGGAGGAACGATCTGCGGCTCCTGCGAGAACTTGGGCAGGTGACCACGGGTTACGGGGGCGAGATCGTGTTGTCCGCCGCCGCCGCCCATCTGCTCGGCCTTGGGCAGCACGGGCGTGGGGGGTGGGGCGAGCGGCGGCGCCATGATCGTAGCCACCTGCGGCGGCGCAGGCGCGGCAATCTTCACCTCGTGCGCGATGAAGTAGGCGATCAGGGCAATGACCACGGCATGGGCCGCCACCGCCGTCCAGATGGAGGCCTGCGAGCGCGGCGCCTTGATACCGCCCGCGGTCGCAAACATGGTGCGCGGAACCGCGGAGACGAACGCCGGACGGAGATCGGGATGAATGTTATTGCCAGCAGCCATAAGAGAGAGTGCAACTGTCGCGGCGCCTGTTCTGCCACGAAGGGCTGAGTCGAACCGCGCAAACTCCATGTTAGACGCAGCGAGGAACCCAAATGTCACATCCAGCCGGGCGGACGAAAGATTCCGTCCCTTTTTGGAACCATGTGACGCCTGGTGCGCCCTGAGCTGGCCCTGAGTTGGCCCTGAGTTCAGATTCCTTGCGCAGCCGATACAATCAGGGTTTGGCCCCCAGCCCCGGCAAAACCGCCGTGGACTGCGTCGCCAGGAGAACTCATGCAGGACGACGGAACGCCGCAAAAGCCGGCCAACACGCTAAAAGAGACGCTGAATCTGCCAAAAACCGGTTTTCCGATGAAGGCCAACCTGCCGGGGAACGAGCCCGGGCGGCTGGCCGCGTGGGAGGCGATGGACCTTTACGGTCAGATTCGGGCAGCGCGGGCGGGGGCGCCGCAGTACATCCTCCACGACGGTCCGCCGTACGCCAATGGAGCGATCCACCTAGGTCATGCGCTGAACAAGTGCATCAAGGATTTTGTCGTCAAGACCAAGACGATGGCCGGCTTCGACGCGCCGTATGTTCCCGGCTGGGACTGCCATGGGCTGCCGATCGAGATCAAGGTGGACGAACAGCTGGGCGGCAAGAAGCTGGAGATGGACCCCCTTGCCGTCCGGCAGGCCTGCCGTGAATATGCGGCGAAGTTTATCGATCTGCAGCGCTCGCAGTTCCAGCGCCTGGGCGTCCTGGGCCGCTGGGGGACGCCCTACGCGACGATGAATTTTCCTTATGAGGCGCGCATCCTGGAGACGTTTTACGGCTTCTTCGAGCGCGGCTTCGTCTACAAGGGGCTGAAGCCGGTCTACTGGTGCTCGCACGACCGCACCGCCCTCGCCGAAGCCGAGGTTGAGTACGAGACGCACACCTCGCCCAGCGTGTATGTGCGCTACAAGCTGACCGGCGACGCGGCGAAGATCGATTCGCGGCTGGCGGGCCGTGAGGTTTACACCATCATCTGGACTACTACGCCCTGGACCCTGCCCGCGTCCATGGCGATCGCCTTCAACCCCGAGGTGAGCTACGTTGCGCTGGAGCAGGGGGATGGAGTGTACATCGTGGCCGTGCCGCTGGCGCCACAGGTGATGGAGGCCTGCAACGAGCACGATCTGTCGCTCGCGCAGCCGGTGGCCACATTTCCAGGCGCGAAGCTCGAACGCACGACCTTCCAGCATCCGTTTCTGGACCGCGAAGTTCTGGGTGTCATGGCGGGTTATGTCACCACTGACCAGGGCACCGGTGCGGTGCATACGGCTCCGGCGCATGGACCGGATGACTTCGCGACGGGCCAGAAGTACGATCTGCCGCTGACCTGCGATGTGGATGCCCAGGGCAAGCTGCGCAACGGCCTGCCGGAGTACGAAGGGCTGTATGTGCACAAGGCGAATGCGCCGATCAAGCAGCTGTTGCGTGACCGTGGCGCGTTGATGGGCGCGCATGATCTCGTGCACCAGTATCCGCACTGCTGGCGCTGCCACAAGCCGCTGATCTTCCGCGCAACGGAACAGTGGTTCATCCGCATGGAGACCCCGGTGCTCTCGCCCAAGGAGGGTACGGCGCAGACCACCTTTCGCCAAAGGGCTTTAGACGAGATCAAGAACGTCACCTGGGACCCGGCGTGGGGCGAGGAGCGCATCTCCAACATGATCGCCACGCGGCCGGACTGGTGCATCAGCCGGCAGCGCATCTGGGGCGTGCCGATTGCGGTGTTTCTGTGCGATAAATGCCACGAGCCGCTGAACAACGAGGCGATCAACCGGAGCGTCGTCGCGCTGTTTACACGCGAGGGGGCCGATGCCTGGTACCGGCACGACGCAGCGGCGATGCTGCCGGAAGGCACAGCTTGCCCCAACTGCGGCGGGACGGTGTTCCGCAAGGAGATGGACATCCTGGACGTGTGGTTTGAGTCCGGGGCGAGCTGGAACGCGGTGCTTGAGGCCGAACCCGAGTTGCGCTTCCCTGCCGATCTGTACACCGAGGGCGGCGATCAGCATCGTGGCTGGTTCCATTCGTCGCTGCTGAGTGCCGTGGGGTTGAAAGACGCCGCGCCGTACCTGATGGTGGCAACTTCGGGTTGGACTTTAGACGAACAGGGGCGGGCGTTCTCGAAGTCGCTGGGCAACGGTGTGGATCCGGTGGAGGTATCAAACCAGCTGGGTGGCGAGATCATCCGGCTGTGGGTGGCTTCGGTGGACTTTCGCGAGGATGTGGCGGCCAGCAAGCGGTTGATGGACCGCGTCAGCGAGAACTATCGCAAGCTGCGCAACACGCTGCGTTTTCTGCTGAGCAACCTGCATGACTTCGACCCGGGCACGAACGCCGTGGCGTGGGCGGAGATGCAGCCGTTCGATCGCTACATCCTCGCCCGCACCGCGGAGCTGGATGCGGCGATGCGCAAGAGCTACGACGCGTTCGAGTTTCACCGCGCGTACCAGGCACTCAATGAATTCACCAATACGGACTTGAGCGCGTTGTATCTGGACGTAACCAAGGACCGGCTGTACACGCTGGCGCCGGACAGCAACGGCAGGCGTTCCGCGCAGACGGCGATCTGGCGGATTGTGGAGGCGCTGACGCGCCTGATTGCACCGATTTTGAGCTTTACGGCCGATGAGGTGTGGCAGTATCTGCCGCGGATGGAAGGCCGTGCGCCGAGTGTGCACCTGGCGCTCTTTCCTGACCTCACGGAGATCGTGCCGGGAGCGGTTGCGAGTCTGGAGCGGGATTGGGAGCGCCTGCTGCGGATGCGCGAGCTGGTGAACGTGGAGCTTGAGGCCTTGCGGCTCAACAAGGCCATCGGCAAAGGTCTGGATGCGAGTGTGCGGATCATCGCAGCGGAGGGCTCCGACGACGCGATCACGTTGCGCGAGTACGAGGGTTCGCTGGCGGAGTTTTTCAATGTGTCGCAAGCCAGCGTGCAGGTGGTGGGCGAAACGGAAAATAGTGCGGTGCTGTTGATCGAAGCGCAACCGGCTGCCGGCAAAAAATGTGCGCGCTGCTGGCGCGTGTTGCCCGATGTGGGAGCGGATGCGCGTTGGCCGATGGTCTGCGCGCGCTGCTCGGAGGCTCTGGAGGCCATTGGCTTTCCATCCGAAATGGCAAACAGGCAGCCAAGCATTCAGGGGGCAAACTAATGGCGGTTCGCGATGCACGGCCGCTCGCGCTGCTGCTGGCGGTGCTGGTGATCGTGGCAGACCGGCTTTCCAAGCTGTGGGTGGCCGCGCACATCAAGACCGGCCATGCCATCGTGGTGATTCCGGGCTTCTTTCGTCTCACCCATGTGCTCAACACCGGGGCGGCGTTCAGCCTCTTTGAGGGAGCGCATTCACCCGAGACCGTGCGCTATCTGCTCATCGCCTTTTCGGTTATCGCCGCGCTTGCCGTGCTCCTTCTGCTGCTCAGGACCACGCAGCGGCTGAACCTGATGACGGTTGCGTTTGCGCTGATCCTGGGCGGCGCCGTGGGTAATCTGTACGACCGCATCCGGCTGCACCATGTCATCGATTTTCTTGAGGTGCGCATCGTGCACTATCACTGGCCGGACTTCAACGTAGCGGACTCCTGCATCGTCGTCGGCGCTTGCCTGCTGCTGCTGGAAGCACTGCGCCCGCAGCACACGGCTCCTGAACCGTTATGAACTGCTGGAATGACCCAAGCTACGGGAAGCCACTTACGGGAAGGGCACGGCTTCAGCCGTGCCAAAAAGCCGTTGCCGGAAAAGCGGCTTCAGCCGCGGAGGTGGGTTTGGCCAGGCAGACCTCAGGGGCTAAAGCCCATCGTTTCGTCAGAGGTTATCGGCACGGCTGAAGCCGTGCCCTTCCCGTCCGTATCCTCAACCAATGTGCCCTTCCCATCCGTATACCCACCAGGTCTAAGTCGCACACATGATCGCTGAACAGCCCCAACCCGAGATCGCTGCACCCACAACCGCCGTGATCGGCGCGACCACGCAGATCACCATCCGCGGTGCGCGCACGCACAACCTCAAGAGCGTGGATGTCGATATTCCGCACAACGCCCTGACGGTGGTGTCCGGCGTCTCCGGCTCGGGCAAATCCTCGCTGGCCTTCGATACGGTCTATGCCGAAGGCCAGCGCCGCTATGTAGAGTCGCTTTCGGCGTATGCGCGGCAATTTCTGGAGCGCATTGAGAAGCCTGATGTGGACCACATGGATGGTCTGGCCCCGGCCATCGCGATCCGCCAGAAAAACCAGACGCGCAACCCGCGCTCCACGGTGGCCACGGCGACAGAGATCTTCGATTACCTGCGGCTGCTGTACGCGCGCTGCGGAACGGTCACCTGTCTGCACTGCGGCGGCGTGGTGCGGCGCGATTCGGTGGACGAGATCGCCACGCGGTTGCTGTCCAGGCCCGAGGGAACGCGGACGTATGCGCTCTTTCCCATCCAGCGGCGTGAGATCAAATTCGAGTCGATGCAGGGGCCGCTCACGACGGCGGAGATCGAGACCGCTCCGCCGCCGCCCAAGCCGGCCAAACGCGCCGCGAAAAAATCGGCGAAAAAGCAGGAGGAGCCCGCGCCCAACACCAGCTTCAATGCGCTCACCGATGCGCTGAAGGAGCGGCTGGGAGAGTTGCGCCGGCGGGGATTTAACCGCCTCTGGCAGGTCGATGCCGGCGATCCGAACGGTGCCGGACGGATCGTGGAGTTCTCCGCGCCGGAGTCTCTGTTGGAGCTTGACTTCAATGCCGCGGCGAACAACGACCCGGCGGTGCGACGGCCCATCTTCGTACTCGCCGACCGCCTTGCGTTATCGCCGGACGTGCGTTCGCGGCTGGTGGATGCCATAGAAACCGGCTATCGCGAGGCCGGCGAGATCGTCTTCCGCACCGCCCCGCGCGGGGACGAGGATGGCGCCGCGCCCGCGGTTGAGACCCTGCGTTTTTCCGCCGCGTTTGAGTGTGCCACCTGCCATCGCTGCTATCGCGACCCGGAGCCGCGGCTGTTTTCGTTCAACAACCCTTACGGCGCCTGCCCGCGCTGCCAGGGCTTCGGCAACACCATCGATTTCGACCCAAACCTCATTGTGCCGGACCGGTCGAAGTCGCTCGATGACGGTGCGATCGACCCCTGGACCAAGCCAAAATATCGCTCGCCCTGGCATGCGGAGATGAAGCGCGCGGCGAAGGCGGAAGGCATTCGCACCGATGTGCCCTGGTACGACCTGACGGAGGCGCAACAGAAGTTTCTGTGGGATGGGCGTGGAGGTTGGCCGGGTATTCGAGGCTTCTTTGAAGACCTGGACCGCAAGAAATACAAGCTGCATGTACGGGTGTTTCTATCGAAGTACCGCAGCTATGCGCCCTGTCCGGAGTGCCGCGGGCAGCGGCTGCGCGCAGAGGCCCGTGCGGTGCTCTTAAACGACAAAAATATATGCGAAACCTGCGCCTTGACCATCACCGCCGCACAGCAGTTTTTCGACGATCTGCGTCTTACTCCATCGCAGCAGGAGATCGCCGGCAAGATCCTCGAAGAGGTGCGCGAGCGCATCAGCTTTTTGCAGCAGGTGGGGCTGGAATACCTGACGCTGGACCGGCTGAGCTCGACGCTCTCCGGTGGCGAATCGCAGCGCATTCAGCTGGCGAGTTCGCTCGGCTCGCGGCTGGTGGGTGCGCTGTACGTGCTGGACGAGCCTTCGATCGGCTTGCATCCGCGCGACACGGCGAAGCTGATCGGCATCCTGAAAGATCTGCGCGATCTGGGCAATACCATCCTGGTCGTGGAGCATGATCCGGACGTGATCCGGGCGGCGGACCGGCTGCTGGACATGGGTCCGGGCGCGGGCGAACTCGGTGGGCGGCTGATGGCCGCGGGAACAGTCGCGGAGCTGGAGAACAACCCTGCCTCGTTGACCGGACGTTATCTTTCCGGGCGGGCGCGGATCGCGGTGCCCCGGCACCGGCGCGAACCGGGCCGCGAGAGGATCGTGCTGCGCGGCGCACGAGCGCACAACTTGCGCGGCGTCGATTTCGAGTTGCCGCTGGGGATGCTGTGCTGCATCACCGGCGTCTCCGGTTCGGGAAAATCGACGCTGGTGCACCAGGTGCTCTACCGCGCGCTGCAGAGCGCGTTGGGCCAGGGTGAGGGTGGTGATCCCGCTCACCTTTACCGTGAGCTTTCCGGCTCGCAGTATCTCAACGACGTCATCCTGGTGGATCAGTCGCCGATCGGGCGAACGCCGCGGTCCAATCCCGTGACGTACACGAAGGCCTTCGATCCGATCCGCGAGCTGTTTGCCTCGCAGCCCGATGCCAAGCGCAAAAATCTCACCGCAGGATCGTTTTCGTTCAACGTGCCCGGGGGCCGCTGCGATGTGTGCGAGGGCGACGGCACGGTCACGGTGGAGATGCAGTTTCTGGCCGATATCGAGCTGCCCTGCGAGGAGTGCAACGCCACACGTTACAAGACCTCCATCCTGGAGGTGAAGTACAAGGGCAAGAATATCCACGAGGTGCTGGGCATGACAGTGCGCGAGGCGGCGAGCTTCTTCGCGGGGCATCCGAAGATCGTGGACAAACTGGCTGTGCTGGATGAGGTTGGGCTTGGGTATCTGCGCCTCGGGCAAAGCGCGACGACGCTCTCCGGCGGCGAGGCGCAGCGCGTGAAGCTGGCGCAGCACCTGGCCTCCGCGCGCGCGGGTGCGGCGTCCACGCGCACCAACGACGCCGCGAAACGCGCCGCCAGCCGTACGCTGTATATTCTCGACGAGCCGACCACGGGGCTGCACTTTGAAGATGTGGCTCGCCTGCTCGGGGCCTTCCGCAAGCTCATCGACGGGGGCGGATCGCTGCTGGTGATCGAGCACAATCTGGATGTGATCAAGTGCGCGGACTGGGTGGTCGATATGGGCCCGGAGGGTGGCTCCGGCGGCGGCCAGATCGTGGCCACGGGCACACCGGAGCAGATCGCGGCGACGCCCGGCTCTTACACCGGGCAGTGGCTTACCAAGGTACTTGGATCGCAGCACCATAGCGAACTCGAACTCAGCTCAGCCGTCTGATTCTGCTCTGGTGGCTCACTCAAGTAGCGGCCGGACTGAACCGTTCATTCGGGGATGACTAACCTTGCTGCCCCGATTCACTGAAACAAATGCCACCTCAGCGCCGGTACCCGCTCGGCAGATGTTGCTCCAGATCGCGGCAGTCGTGCAGCAGACGGGCAAACCCGATCCGATCCTCAGCAAAGCGGTAAAGGACAAAATGACGCGGCAGATGCACCCGATCGCCTGAAACCCGGTCGCGGCTGAACCTCAGATGATAGACATACGCGTGGAAAGCGAGATCGGGCCGCGCCTTTGCGCCTGAACGGACAGGGTCTTCGATCAAATCACCCAAAGCCTGCCGAATCAGCGCAGCGTAGCGCTCGGCTGCGGCTGTACCGAACCGAATCTGGCTCCACTTCAAGGCGTTCTGAATGTCCCGGCGAAAGGCAGGGAGATACCGAGATTGCAGCCGATCATCATTCATTCATCGCAGGAATTTTGTGCGGACCGCAGCGCATTCCAAGCACTGTTCACCAAGGCATCCATGTCCTCGACCGAGGTCAGGGCAATGCCCTCGCCGCGATCCAATGCGGCAAATGCTTCCAGCGTCGAGCTGCGCAGCCATTCGAGTCTGGCCCGATCTTCGGATTCTTTCTGCTCCAGAAGCCGAAGCCCCTCGCGCACGATCGCACTGGCGTTGCTGAAGCGCCCGGAGTGGATGCCCGTTTCGATAAAGCTGTCGAAGTGCTCGGTCAAGTTCACGTTGCGTGTGGGCATCGATTGCGCCTCCAACTCAGCATAAGACGTACTGCCAAGGATTGCCAGTAGGCACAAACGCGCATAAAAACCCGAACCCGAACGCCTGAATAGCTTCCGCGCAAGCCGCGAACAATTCCACAGCGTCCAACCTTCAGACACACATGCTCACATCCCTGCTCTTAACTATCCTCGTGACCCCGGCAGCCGCCCAACAACCCGCCCCCGATCCCGGTCAAGCCGCTGCCACCCAGGTCAACGCGCAATCCGATCACATCCGTCAAGCCGAAGCCCTGCTCGAACGTGGTGACTACAAGAACGCCGAAACCCTCCTGACCCAACTCGCCGCCGTTGATCCAAAAGACGCGCGAATCCAGTACGATCTGGGCTTCACCGAAGAACACAACGGCGAAGAGGACGCCGCGGCGATGGCCTACACCGCCGCGATCACGGCCGATGCGACCCTGCCGGAGCCGCGCGTCGCGCTGGGTCTGCTTGAGGCGCGGCGGGGCCAAACGGAGGCCGCGCGTACACAGCTCGACGCAGCGGCGAAGAACGAGAAGGCCGCTCCGGGGTTGCGCGCCAAGGCCCTGCGCGCGCTGGCGCGGCTGGACGAGGCGAAGCAGCCGGAGCAGGCGCGCAGTGAGCTGCTGCAGGCCGCGCAGCTTACCGGCGAACAGCCCGGCGATGCGGAGCTGGGGGCCAGCCTGGCCTCCCACGCGGGCGATGCGCCCGATGCGGAGGCGGCCTACCGGCGGGCGCTGGCGCAGACGCCTGGTGACGTGGCCGCAACGGCCGGGCTGGCGTCGCTGCTGGAGCGTGAAAGCAAGCTCGCCGAGGCCGATGCCCTGCTGGCTCCGGCGCTGGCCGCGCATCCCGATGATCCGCGGCTCGCCGCGCAGACTGCAGCGGTGTACGCGGCGGAGAACAAGAATGCGGACGCCATCGCTCTGCTTGAACATCTGCGCAGCGGCGATGCGAAGGCCGCTGCCGATCCAGGGCTCACAAGACTTCTGGCCCACCTTGAGCTGGTCTCGGGAGATCCGGCGGCCGCGGAGCCGCTCTACAAGCAGCTCGTAGCGGCCGATCCGCGTGATCCCGCACTGCTGGATGACCTCGGCAGCACGCTGGTGCGGCAGAACCGTTTTGCCGAGGCTCAGCCCGTTCTTGCCCAGGCCGTCGCCATGCGGGCGGCGTTTCACGATGACACAGCCTGGGGCGATGCGGCCGGGCATCTGGCTTTTGCAGCCTCACGAAATCACCAGCCGCAGGTGGCATTGCAGGCGCTGGCGCAGCGTGCTACAGTCCTACCCAACTCGCCAGCTACGCTGTTCCTCGAGGCAACGTCCCACGACGCTCTTCACCAGAACAAACAGGCTGTGGCGAGCTATCACGCCTTTCTGGCCGCGGCGAACGGCAAGCTCCCCGACGAGGAGTTTGAGGCTCGCCACCGGCTGGTTGCTTTGGAACACGAACGTTAACCACCGTTAGATCGCCTGTACTCCCCGAGGTGCACCATGGGTCCTGCGATTCGCCTGCGTCTAGCTCCCTCGCTGTGTGTGTTTGCCATGACCGGCTTCGTTTTGCCTGCGCAGGCGAAGGCCTCCGGCCCGAACGAGTCCCTCTCCGACGTCACCACCCTGACCCAGATGGAGACCAGCGCCGCCGCCGCCGATCCGCGCGAGCGATGCTTCCTCTACACCGAGTTGCTGCACGGCTGGACAGAGCTGGCCGGCCATGCGCTGGCCACCGGGGATGACTCCGCGGTGGAGATCGCCGTGCAGCACGCCGACGCGGACGCCGCCAGGCTGAAGCTCGCCATCGCCCGCGACTCCAAGCGGCTCAAGAATGCCGAGCAGTTACTGGAGCACTCCGTGCACCGCCTCTCCGACATGGCGCGCGTGGCTTCCATGGATCAGCATGAGACGATGCAGGCGGTGCTGAAACACGTGAGCAGCGTTCATGATGATCTGCTGGCCGAGATTTTTGCGCATTAGGCGTGTATCGGCATCTGGCATGAGCTTCATATTTTGACATGAGCTTCATACTTGGCATGAGCTTCGAAAGTCAATCTCGGGATGCTCGTTTTTTGCCCAAAAGCTGTCATCTCGACCGGAGCACGACAGTCTCATCGTCGTGCGTAGTGGAGAGACCCGCAGTTCGGCCTTGCACAAAGGATTGTTGCCACGCAAACTGCAGGTCTCTCCACTCCGGCTGCGCCTCCGGTCGAGATGACAATTGCGTAGAAAGCGCCTCCGGTCGAGAAGGCAACGTGAATAGGTTGACGCGCGCTCGCGGTGGCTGCCTGCGTAGGGTGACCGTGGCTCTACTGGTTGCGGCTGCTTTCAGCTGCGCTCCGCAGGCTTGTCCGCAAGATAAAGACGACGCCCTCAGCCAGAAGGAGGTTGATTCCCTGCGCGACGCGGCGTTTGTGCCCGCGGAGCGCATCACGGCGTTTGAACAGATCCTGAACGATCGCGAGAAGCGCCTGAACGACCTGCTGGCCAGTCGCAAGGGGCACACCGACTACCCCGTCGAGATGCACGATGTACTGCAGCAGTTTGGCGCCATTGCCGATGAGTTGAACGACAACCTCGACGAGTACAGCCGCAACCACCGCGACGTGCGCAAGGTGCTGCCCAAGCTGGTGCAGGCCACGGAGCGCTGGTCGACGACGCTGCGGTCTCCCGCGGACGACGAGGC
Organism: Granulicella sp.; assembly: GCA_965276885.1. Lineage (GTDB taxonomy): Bacteria > Acidobacteriota > Terriglobia > Terriglobales > Acidobacteriaceae > Granulicella. The sequence goes on from OZ255702.1 coordinate 3,402,551, forward strand.
CTACGCCGTTGTGCGCCGCATCGCGGTGGACAATGTAAAGGACACCCGTGACTTGGCGACGCAGTTGGGCACAGAACTCGACGCTTACTTCAAAGCGCATCCGGACGCCGAAAAAGCGGAGAAAAAACGTGCCGGCGATCCACATGCGGTACACACCGAAGAGACGCCGCAGTAGTCGCCACTGTTGGGGGATACGCGCCCCATGGTAGCCTGACGGCAGCGTGCCCGTGTCCGCCCTTCCTGTCGCAAACCCTGCCCTGCTGGCCATCTTCCATGAGGAGTATCGTGCGCTGCGTCCGCGCGCGCCGATGCCGCCGCTGGAGGTGCGGTTCCGCCGTTTTACCAGCCTGAACACCACCATCCGGCTGCGCGAGGGACGGCTGATCGTGCGGCTCTCCGACTTGCTGGAGCATGCGCCGGAGAGCGTGCATCGCGCGATTGCGCATATTCTGCTGGCCAAGCTGTACCGCAAGCCCGTCACGCCTGCGCAATCGGATCGCTACCGCCGCTACACGCAATCGGAGGCGGTCGCGAAGCAGGCGGAACGCATTCGCCAGACGCGCGGCCGCAAGCGCATCAGCACCGCGCAGGGGCATCAATACGATCTCGACGAGGTCTTCGAGGCGGTCAACCAGCGCTTTTTTCACGGGCTGCTCGGCCGGCCTACGCTCACCTGGAGCGAGCACGCCGCGCGCCGCATGCTGGGCCACTACGACGCCGCGCACAACACCATCGTGGTCAGCCGCGTGTTTGACCGGCCCGGAACGCCGCGCTGCGCCATTGAGTACCTGCTGTACCACGAGATGCTGCACCTGAAGCATCCGGTGAAGGTGCGCGCCGGCCGGCGTTGCGTCCATTCCCGCGAATTTCAGGCGGAGGAACGGCTGTTTCCAGAGTTGGACCAGGCGCGTGAATATTTGAAACGGCTTTGATCGACGTTTGTTAAGGGAGCCCGTTATGCTGAACGACCTGTTCTTTTGTTGTCATTCCCGAAGGGAATCTGCTGTTTGCACTTGCTGTATAGTCTCGCGAGGGAACACATAAAAGCAGATTCCCTACGGGAATGACAACAACAATGACAACAAGAAAGACAAAGCGCTGCTACGCCGTCGCGATCTTTCCCGCAGTTGTTTCCACTGGCAGCGGCTCAGCGATTACGGCCTCGCTATTCCGCGTCAGCAGCATCATCACGCCACCCACGACGACCGTCCCCAGCGCCGCGACCTGCGCGTTGGACATGCCCCAATAGAGCCTCGGGTTGATGCGGACGAACTCCACCAGGAAGCGTCCGAGGCCGCTGAGCACAAGATATTCGCCGGTGAGAAAGCCCAGCGGCAAGGACTTTGCTCCGCGCTTCCACAGCCACCAGCCGATCAGCAGCGCGTACATGAGCTCGTAGACGGGTGTGGGCTGCACGAGCGCGTCCGACGGTGTCGGCGGGACGAGTGCGTCCTTGGCCATGTGCACGCCCCACGGCAGGGTCGTGTTCTTGCCGTAGTCGCCATCGCCGGAGGTGAGGCAGCCGATGCGGCCGATCCCATAGCCGATGGCCGCGGCCGGCGATGCAAGGTCCAGCATCCGCTGCGCCGCCTTGCGTCCGGTGAGCCCATTCAGGCGCAGCGAAACGCCTTGGGCCATCAGGGTGACAACGCCGGCGGCGAGGCCGCCGAACCAGGCGAAACCAGCCTTGAACCAGGAGAAGAAACCGCCGGCGACCTCCAGCGGATGGGACATCCCGGGAAGCAGAATCTGGCGCCAGGCCAGCGCCAGCTCGTGCGTGTCCTGGAGCTCGTGCCAGAGCTTGGCGCCGACGATGCCGGCGACCACGGTGAACACCACGACGTTCAGGGCATCGGCGTTGATGCCGCTCCGCAGGAAGTTGCGATGCAGCACCCATGTTCCACACACGGCTGCCAGCCAGAGCAGCAGACCGAATGTGCCGATGTGCAAAGAACCAAGGTGCAGAAAGGGATACATCGCTCTTCCAGTATGCCATCGGGGATGGGCGTGCAGCTCTTGCCGAGGCGCCCCGCGGGCATGCACCGGCCTGCGCCTGTCCTGTTTTCCTCAACGCAGGGACGCCCGTCGCGCTAACCTACCCGCATGTCCGTTGCAGCTGCACCAGAGTTCGTCGCTCCCGAGGCGATGGAGATTCTTTATTCGAAAACGCAGATCGCCGAGCGGGTCCAGGCGCTGGGCGAACAGATCAGCCGGGACTACGCCGGGGAATCGGTTGTGCTGATCGGCGTGTTGAAGGGCGCGGCGATCTTTCTTTCCGACCTTGCGCGCTCGATCTCGGTCGATAACACCTTTGACTTCGTGGCGGTCTCCAGCTACGGCCGCGCGCGGGTCTCGTCCGGCGCCGTGAAGCTGATCAAGGATATCGACAACCCGATCGAGGGCCGGCACGTGATCCTCGTCGAAGACATACTCGACACTGGGCTGACGCTGAGCTATCTGCGGCAGCTGATGCTGCAGCACAGGCCGGCCTCGTTGAAGATCGCGACGTGCCTGGATAAGGCGGAGCGCCGGCTGGTGCCCATTGAAGCCGATTATGTCTGCTTCAACATACCGAACCGGTTTGTGGTGGGGTATGGGATGGATTTTGCGGAGCGCTATCGCGGCATCGCGGACATCCGGATCTATCCGGAGACACCGGCTGGCCACTGATCAACTTTCTTGCCTTTTTTGTTGTCATTCCCGCAGGGAATCTGCTTTTTCCGAGGGCGCAAAAGGTTCGCCGGAGCTTCGCTTTCGCGCTAGCATCCTAATACGCAGGCCCACAGCAATGATGAACGTTCAGCAGAAGCTCGAAATCCTTGCCGACGCCGCCAAGTACGACGCCTCCTGTGCGTCGTCCGGAGCCAAGCGTGCGGGCAACGGCAAGGGCATTGGGCACTCGGACGGCGAGGGTATCTGCCACAGCTACACACCCGACGGCCGCTGCGTTTCGCTGCTCAAAATTCTGCTTACGAACTTCTGCACCTATGACTGCGTGTTCTGCGTGAACCGGGTGTCGTCCGACATCCAGCGGGCCCGGTTTACGCCGGATGAGGTGGTGAACCTCACGCTGGATTTCTATAAGCGAAATTACATCGAGGGCCTGTTCCTTTCATCCGGCATCATCCAGTCGCCGGACTACACGATGGAGCAGCTGATCGCGGTCGCGAAGACGCTGCGTTCCGTGCATTTCTTCGGCGGCTACATCCACCTGAAGACGATTCCCGGCTGTGACGAGCGCCTGATTGCCGAGGCCGGCAAATGGGCCGACCGCCTGTCCGCCAACATCGAGCTGCCTACGCAGCAGGATTTTGTGCAGTTAGCGCCGGAGAAGAAAACGGTCGTCATCGAGACGACGATGGGGCAGATTCAGGCAAAAAAAGATGAGGTCGACGATGAGCGCAGACGCACGCGGCTGAACCTGGAGAAGGCGCCGAAGTTCGCGCCCGCGGGCCAATCCACGCAGCTGGTGGTGGGAGCAACGGCCGCCAGCGATCGCGAGATCATCGCCCGCGCCAGCCATCTGTATGGCAGCTACAAGCTGCGGCGGGTGTACTACACCGGTTTCAGCCCCTATCCGGAGGCCGATGCGCGGCTGCCGCTGAAGGCAACGCCGCTGATTCGCGAACACCGGCTGTATCAGGCCGACTGGCTGATGCGTTTTTACGGATTCGCCTCTACGGAACTGACCTCGGAGGCAGAGCCTGAACTGTCGCTGACCGAGGATCCGAAGACCTCGTGGGCGCGGCGGCATCCGGAGTTCTTTCCTGTCGACGTGAACGCGGCGCCGCGCGAGGCTCTGCTGCGTGTACCCGGAATCGGCTATAAAAATGTCGATCGCATCGTGCGCATTCGGCGCTACCAAAGGCTTTCGCTGGAGCATCTGCGCAAGCTGCATGTGCAGTTGAAGAATGCCGCGGCGTACATCACGGCTGCCGACCACCTGCCGCGCATCTCCCTGCTGTCTCCCCCTCCCCAAGGCGGGACATTGCTGACACCGCCGGCCCAGCTGGAGCTTTTCGCCGCCGGCAGTGCGCTTACGGGAGCGCTTTAGCCGGTGCACAGAGTCACGATTCCGCCGGAGTTCGATGCTTGGCGCGTGGCCGCCCGCGATGCCCTGCGGCTTGGCTACACTCCGGAGCAGGTCAATCTCGAGGATGCGACGCAGCCCTCCGTGCTCGATCTGCTGACGATGGACGAAGCGCCCGCGGATGCGGCGATGGAACAGCCGCATGTGCCCAAGGCCTTCCTGGATGCCGCGAAGGTCGCCGCCGTGCATCGCGATCCGCAGCGCTGGAACCTGCTGTACCGGCTGCTGTACCGGCTGCAGGGCAACCGCGATCTGCTGAAGGTCGAGGTGGACGACGATGTGGCCGAACTGAAGCGTATGGAAATGCAGATCGGCCGCGATCTGCACAAGATGCACGCGTTTGTGCGCTTCCGCAAGGTCTCAGCGGCCGCCGGCGCCCAACCGGACGGCGGCGCGGAGCCAGAACACTTCATCGCGTGGTATCGCCCGGATCACCGCATCCTGCACCTTGCGGCGCCGTTTTTCGCGGAGCGCTTCGCGCCCATGCGCTGGACGATTCTTACCCCGGACGAGTCGGTGAGCTGGGAGCCGGCGACGCAGCAACTCCGCTTTTCAGAAGGTACGGGCAAGGAGGCCGCACCGCAGGAGGATGAGCTGGAAACGTTGTGGCGGTCCTACTACGGCTCCATCTTCAACCCCGCGCGCCTGAACCCCGAGGCGATGCGTTCGGAGATGCCGGTACGCTACTGGCAGCATCTACCCGAGGTGGCGCTGTTGCCCACTCTTTTGCAACGCGCCGAAGGAAGAGTCAACGCCATGGTTACCCGCCAAAGCAAACAGCCCACCGCCGCCCCGTTCGTTCCCGCCGAGCACACCATCCCCGCGTTGCAGGCCGCCATGCCCGGCTGCGAGGGATGCGAGCTTTACAAACACGCCACGCAGGTCGTTCCCGGCGCGGGCCACATCGCCGCCGCGCTCATGCTGGTCGGCGAGCAGCCCGGCGACCAGGAAGACCGGCAAGGCGCGCCCTTCGTCGGCCCCGCGGGCGGCGTGCTGCGCAAGGCTCTCGATGAGATCGGCATCCCTCACGGCGAGGTCTTCATGACCAATGCCGTGAAGCACTTCAAGTTTGTGCAAAGGGGAAAGCTGCGCCTGCACCAGAACCCGCGCATGAGCGAGATCACCGCCTGCAAACCGTGGCTCACCGCCGAGATCGATGCCGTAAAGCCGCGGGTGATTCTGTGCCTCGGCGCTTCGGCTGCGAAGTCGCTGCTGGGCGGAACCTTTGCCCTGATGAAGGAGCGCGGGGTAATCAAGCAGACCGCCTTCGCGGAACGCGTAATGGCCACAGTGCATCCGTCGGCCGTGCTGCGCGCTGGGGACGAGAACGGCCGCGATCTGCTTTACAATTTCCTGCGCGACGATCTCGCCCTGGCCTACCTGACGGCGAAGCAAGCGGCGTAGATTTTGTATCTGTTTTTCTGGTTGTCATTCCCGCAGGGAACTTGCTGTTCGGCACGTAGCGTTATGGCGCTTTGGGCAGAAAAGCAGATCCCCTTCGGGGATGACAAACAAAAAGTAACCACAAGAATGACAACAAAAACAGCTACACTACCGCCAACATGAGCCTTCACGCCGCAGGCCTTTTCTTTCTTCTCAACCCTTTCACCTTCGCGCAAGCCCCCAAGGAGGTCCCCATGCCGCACCACGCTCACGGCACCTTCACCGTCGAGGTCAAACCCCTCACCCCTACGCCGCCCGAAGGTATCGCCCGCCACTCCGTCAACAAGCAGTTTCACGGCGACCTCGAAGGCACAACGCAAGGCGAGATGCTTTCCGCAGGCGATCCCAAGAAGGGCATTGCCGGTTATGTCGCCATGGAACTCGTCACCGGCATGCTGAACGGCAAGCACGGCACCTTCGTCATGCAGCACTTCGGCACCATGGACGCCTCCGGCCAACACTGGACCGTCCAGGTCGTTCCCGGGTCCGGGTCCGGCGAGCTTCAAGGCATCACTGGCATCTTCACGATCACCATCGCCAACGGCCAGCATAGCTACGACCTCAACTACGACCTTCCACAGTAAGTTTTCGCTTGCGCAACAAACATGTGTAGCCCGTTGCGCATCTTTGCGTTTTTCGCGTACGCGGCGTTCGCCTTTGTTTGTGCACCACGCCCAGCACAGTGCGCTCCTCTAAGACTCCACTAAGATAAGACCCATGGCCGCCGTGGCACCCGCCATTCCTCAAACCCGTCTTATTCGCCCAGCGCACAGCCTGCGCGGCTCGCTCGCGCTGCCTGGCGACAAGTCAATCTCCCACCGCTACGCCCTGCTGGCTGGCTTTGCCGAGGGCACCTCCCACATCGCCAATTTCTCCACCGGCGCCGACCCGCACTCCACGCTCGCCTGCATGAAGGCCATGGGTGCCGAGGTCTCCACCGAAGGTCGCACGGTGACCGTAAAAGGCGTGGGCGACCGCCTGAACCAACCCCCACAAGACCTCGACTGCGGCAACTCCGGTTCGACGATGCGGATGCTCGCCGGCCTGGTCGCGGCGCAGCACGGAACCTTCCGCTTCACCGGCGATGATTCCCTCACCCAGCGTCCGATGGAGCGCATTCGCGCGCCGCTGACGGCCATGGGCGCGCGGATCGAGCTGACCGCAGGCCATGCGCCCATGACCGTGCACGGCGGACCGCTGCGGGCCGTCGATTTTCCCGACCCGATCGCCAGCGCGCAGGTAAAGACCGCCGTGTTGCTGGCGGGTTTGCAGGCGGAGGGCGTCACGTCGCTTGCTGAAAAGGTGCGTACCCGCGATCACACCGAGCATGCCCTGCGCGCCTTTGGCGCAACGCTCGAACGCGGCTCAAATGCAGGCGGCGACCGGCTTTCTATTGCCGGCGGCCAGCAGCTGCAAGGCACAGACCTCACCGTTCCCGGCGACATCTCTTCGGCAGCGTTCTTTCTCTGTGCCGCGCTGCTGTTTGACGACTCCAATCTGGTGCTGGATGGGCTTGGCCTCAACCCCACCCGCGCCTCGCTGCTGGACGTGATCGCGTTGCTGGGCGGCCAGATCAAAATGCTGGACGTCAGCGAGGCGCACGGCGAGATGGCGGGCACCATCCAAGTGCAAGCGCAGACGCGGGCCCAGCGCAAACGCACGGGACTGGCCGCTGTGGACATCTCCGGCGGGCTCGCCGCGCAGCTGATCGACGAGCTGCCCGTACTCGCCGCCATCGCGCCGTACACACCCGCCGGAATGCGCATCCGCGATGCCCGTGAGCTGCGCGTCAAGGAGTCCGACCGCATCGCGCTGGTCGTGCGCAACCTGCGCGCCATGGGCGCCGAGGTTACCGAGCACGAGGACGGCATGGACATCCCCGGCGGCCAGCAGCTGCACGGTGCCAGCATCGACTCCGGCATGGATCATCGCATCGCCATGGCGTTTTCCATTGCGGCTCTGCGGGCCGAAGGCGAAACGGAGATTGGAGGCGCCGAGGCCGCCAGCATCTCCTTTCCGGAGTTTTTCGACTGGCTTGACGATCTGGCGGTGCGCTAAGCCATGGGCTCCCTGAACACCCCTTTGCCCGTGGACTGGACCCGTGCGATTCCGCTTTTCATGTCGGAGATCGAAGCGTTTGGGGGCGCCGAGCGGAGTGTGCTCGCGCTCGGACGCTGGCTGCACGAGCGGGGCCTTCCGGTCTACCTGCTTACCTATCTGGACCGCGCGAAGATCGAGCAGCACGCCGGATTTCCCCTGCCCAAGGTAGAACTGCTTCCCGGCCCCTCAGCCCGGGCCAAAATTGCCGCTCTGCGGAGACACTTTTCCGCAGTGCCCGGAGGTGCTCCGCCGCCCATCACCTCGGGTTACCAACCGGCCCTGCACGCGACGCTGGCGCGTGTGCCGCGGTTTCATTGCCTGATGCACGATACCCCATCGCTATTTGGCGACGTGGAGGTCTCGCTAAAACAACGTGCCCGCTTCACCGTCTCCAACTGGCTCATCGGGCGCGGCATGCGCCGCGGCCGGGGTGTGGTCGTGGTCACGAGTGAATTTCTGCAGGCGGAGTGCCGGCGCGACTTCGGGCTCCACGCTGAAATCGCGCGCATGGGCGGCCTCGACGGACATGTCTTCCGGCGCAGGGCCGCCGGCGGGCCGCTGCGGATACTCTCCGTCTGCCGCATCGAGCCCAACAAACGCATCGACTGGATGCTGGAGAGCCTGGCCACACTGGAGAAAGCCGCGGCGCCGCTCTCTTCGCGCGTGGACTGGCGCCTGGATCTTGCGGGACGGGGATCGCTGCTGCCAGAACTCTCCAGGCGTTCTCAGGAACTGGGTATCGCCGGCCGCGTAACCTTCCATGGCTTCGTGCCGGACGCCGCGCTGGAAGAGCTGTACGGCGAGGCTCACCTGTTTCTCATGCCCGCGGTGCAAGGCTACGGCATTCCGGCCATTGAAGCCCTGCAACGCGGCGTACCCGTGCTGCTGCACCGGGAGTCGGGCGTCAGTGACCTCTTGCTCGATACCCCCTGGGCGTCCGTGCTGTACGGAGGGAAGGCCGACATGACTCCGAAACTGGCCGCGATGCTGGACTGGATCTCGACCGGTGGGCAGATGTCGGCGCCGCTTCCCCCGCCGCTGCCCACGGAAAACTCCTGGGCAAAACGAGTAGCCACCCTGTGCGGCTACGTTCCCGCAGGTTCCGCAGGCTAGAGCATTTCGCATAGCTATGCAGTGTCATCTCGACCGGAGCAGACAGTTTCATCGTCTGCGGAGTGGAGAGACCCGCAGTTCTGCTCGGACCACCTGCACACCCTCTGGAACCAGCTATAAAGCTGTTTCTGCATAGGTGTGCAGTAGCGCTTTGAAGTTGTCATCCCGCAGCGCAGCGGAGGGATCTGCTTTCCTCTGCGTTCCTGCAACCTGGAAGGAAAGCAGATCCCTTCGCTGCGCTACGGGATGACAAACAAAAGGACGAAACGTCGCTGTTGCTTTTCTTTTTGTCATTCCCGAAGGGAATCCGCTGTTCGCACTCCATGCACCGTAACGCGTACTTGGCTACAGGGATACCCCGGTTACCTATCCCGGCTCACATCTTGTAGCGGCCCATCTCATCGTCGCCCAGGCCTTCGAGCCAGCGGCGCATGTCCTCCGCTGTGACCGAAGCTCCGGAATTCGAAGCCTTCCGGGCGTGCTCGAAGACCTCGCGGCTGACAAAGATGGGGCAGTCGGCGCGCAGGGCAAGCGCGATCGCGTCAGACGGCCGTGAATCGATCGCCACCACCTCGCCTGCCTGATCCATCCAGATCGTGGCGTGAAAGGTGTCGCCGCGCAAGGCTCCCACCACAACGCGGGTCACCCGTGCATTCAGCCCGGAGATCATGTTGCGGAGCAGATCGTGCGTCATGGGCCGGGGAGTGGTCGTCTTTTCGATCTCCAGTGCGATCGCGTTGGCCTCAAACAACCCTACCCAGATGGGCAGAACAACCTCTCCGGTGAGGTCATTCAGAACGACGATGGGCGACCGGTTGGAGGGATCCAGCATGAGCCCGCGGATCCGCACCTCAATCTCGCCCCCGTCGGTTTCGTCGGTTTCGGGTTGGAAGCCGGGCAGGTGCACGGACATAAGTCTAGCGCGAATGGCGGCGCTCCGGCTAAGCCGGACCGCGGCTATTGGTAATGAACGCACGTCACTGTTGCGCACACAAAATGCTTCAGCCGGCGAGCGGAAACCGGCTGCTCAGCGCCTGGTGCGCCAGCAGCGCCGCCGAGGGCGCGACCGGAGTGCCTTCCGCCTCGCCCACCAGTGAATTCGGAAACACCTGCGTGATGCGTACGTCGACGTAGCTGCCCACCGCCGCCCCCATTGCTGTGGTGAAGTTGACGGTCTTGTTCTGCGAAGACCGTCCGGTGACCTGCCCGCGCGCGGCGTTGTGGCCCTCGACCATGACCGGCATCACCTCGCCCAGGTGGCGGCCGTAGCCCAGCCGCTGAATCTCGCGTTGGCGGCCATTTAGGATGGCCAGCCGCTCGATCTTGACCTCTTCCGGAATGGAGTCGGCCATATGCATCGCCGGGGTGTTCGGACGCGGGGAGTACTTGAAGCCGAAGATCGCGTCGTATTTCACTTGGTCGAGCAGGGTGATCGTCTCCTCGAAGTCGCGGTCCGTTTCGCCGGGAAAACCGACGATGATGTCGCTGGTGATCGCGATATCGCGCCCTTCCGGTTGAATTCCTGCCGCATGCATCCAGGCGATCCGCTCCAGGTACCACTCCCGGGTGTACTCGCGCTGCATCGCGCGCAGGGTGTTGGTCGAGCCCGACTGTACCGGCAGATGCACATGGTTGCACAGCTTCGGGTAGGCAACGATGGCGTCCACGATGTCCTTGGTGAACTGGCGTGGGTGCGACGTGGTGAAACGCACCCGCTCGATCCCGGAGACTTCGCCTGCAGCGATCAGCAACTCGGCGAAGCTGCGTTTGCCGCTGGGGTCCAGATAGCTGTTCACGTTTTGGCCGAGCAGTTGAATCTCGGTGTAGCCGAGCGCCGCGATGCGCTGGGCTTCTGCCAGCACAGAAGCGGAGGTGCGGGAGCGTTCCTTGCCCCGCGTGTATGGAACCACGCAATAGGCGCAGAACTTGTCGCAGCCCTCGATAATGGTGATATAGCCGCGATGCGGGTTGGAGCGCGAGGTGAATTCGGTGTCGAAGGTCTCGTCCGTCCCCCGGTCATCGAGCCCCGTGATGCGCCGCTCCCCTGCCTCCAGCCGCCCCAGCATCTCCGGCAGGTTGCGATACGACGCCGAGCCGGCCACCATCGAGACGTAGGGCGCGCGCTCGAAGATCTTTTCGCCCTCCTGCTGCGCCACGCAGCCCAGCACGGCGAATTTCTTACCCTCGCCCTGCATGCGCTTGTACTCATTCAGGCGGTGAAAGACCTTTTGCTCGGCTTTATCGCGAATCGAGCAGGTGTTGTACAGGATCAGATCGGCCGCGGTCTCGTCCGTGACCTGGGTGTAGCCTTCGCTTTGCAGCGTGCCGACCACCTTTTCGGAGTCGTGCGCGTTCATCTGGCAGCCAAAGGTCTCGAGATAGAAGGTCTTGATCACAACTTCAGTATAAGAGTCGCGAGGCAACCCGGGATATCGGGCTGCCGCCTAAAGATCGCTCCCGCAGCGCTGCTCGGCTGCAAACTCGAGAGCATCCAGCCAGGACAACCCGCGCGCGGGGGCTTCGCCCATCAGCCGATTGTAGAGGTTGCGGTCGGCGGGATCTGGCAGTGCCTTCCCGAAGAGCGAGAGAACGCGCGTGGAAAGAGCGGCAACATCCTCGTCTGGAAAACAGTTTGGAAAACAGCAACATTCGGGGCCCATATGCAAAATCGTAGCCACGATTGAAGGCACTGTTTACTACACTTTCGTGGGATCCTCGGCAATCCTATGCGGCCCAGCAGCGGCGCCGATCCAGGCTTCTGCCCAAAATATGAACATTTTCTCTGCGGCCATGGGACGGACGTGCCATTTCGCAGCGCGTTCGCAGGCTCTACGCTGCAATGGAGGCTGCTTTGGCATGGCGAACGTGAACGACAGTTTTCTACTCTTTGGCATCGGTTTACTGAACATTCTGGCAGCGATCATTCTAGCCGCTATTCGTGCCCCCTCTGCGGCGATCCATGCTCCCCCGCTGCGCAGCGAGCCGCTGGAACGGGTACAGGGGTGACGCTTCAGACTTGTGTTGGCCGCGGAGCGCTCGTGGGGTCGCACCCTTAGGGGCCCGGCAGTGATCGCCAAGGCGCAATGACGCGCAAGATCCATCATTGTGCTCGCAAGGCGATTTTTTTAGGTGGGAGGTGGTAGCGATATCGGGGCTCGAACCCGAACTCTTCGCCTTGAGAGGGCGACGTGTTAACCAGTTACACCATATCGCCACAGGACGGATGAGGAATCCGTTGCGACTTCGTGAGTATAGCAAAGGGGGGCCCGAAGCTGGAAAGATGATGGGCGAAAAGCAGATTCCCTTCGAGAACGACAACAAAAGAAACGGTACGCGTCAAAAGAAACACATTGCCGGGCCGCTGTCAGATGCCGAGCTTCTTGACCTCGTCGTTGTAGTACTTGCGGTAGAGGATGTCCCACTCCTGGGAGCCTTCGAGGATGATCTTGCGTTGCGAACTGATCTTCAGCCGCGCCGCCTGATCGATTTTGAGCTCGGCCATGAGCAGTGTCTCGAGGGCCTTGCGGGCCTCCTGCCGGATGGTGTTGCGATCTTCGAGGAAGTCGACCTCGGGGATCTCGGCGAGGGTGTCGGCGACGGTGTGGGCGATCTTGTTGAGCTTGTCGCGGCTGATTCTCATAGCACCGCCTTGTACTTGCGCGCCAGCTCCTGCTTGACCTTCTTGAACATCTCCGGGTAGCTCGCGCCGCTCTTCAGCATGTCGTCTTGAAAAGCCTCCAGGATGACGCGGACCTCTTCGTTGATGCGATCTTCGAGCGAAAGCTCTTCAATCAGGGCAGCGGTGACGCGCTCGTCTACAAGTCCGGGAAGTCCGGGCGCAGTGGTGCGGATCATCTTCGCCGCAACCAGGTGCTTGGTGGTCTGGCGGGCCAGATAGCCGATGTAGTCCTTGGAAAAAATCATGGGCACCTTAAGGTTAGCAGACGCGCGCGGTGGGTAAAACGGTCCCAATTGCCCGCCGCGTTCTGCGAGAATGGAAGGGATGACCTTTGATGATCTGACCACACTGAAAGACGACATGGTTGCGTTCATCGCCGGGCATGGCCTGCGCCGGATGAACGCCTTCGTGCCGGAGGATGTGCCCACAGTTGCCTTTGAAGATGACGACGTGGACGGCTGGAAGGACTTTGTCGAGCACGCCAAGGCGGCGAACGTTCCCTTCCTCACCATGAGCGATGTGTTGCTGGAGCCGGAGGATATTGCGGCCCTGATTGCGCAGCTGCGCGCCTCGAGCTATCCAGACCCGGAGGCCTCCGACCTGGAGGAGGCGCAGGCGCTGATGCGCCACGTGGGTAAAACCGGCTATCTGCAGCTCGGATTCTCCCACGGCGGGGTCGTCTTCCTGTATGAGACGGCCACGGAGTGGTATGACCGCTTTCAGTCGCTGCTCGACACCGCGCAGGAGCTGGGCGGGATCATCGTCGACGACCACGACGACGAGTAAAAGGGATGGAAGCCGCGGCGGAAGCTCCATCCCCAGCCCTCCCGGAACCCTGGGAGGTGGCGGCGACTGGCATCAACGAGCGGGCAGCGGAGCAACTCGCCACTGAGGCCGCCGTTCCCCTCCCGATCGCGCGGCTATTGCTCTGCCGAGGGTTCGGCACCTCCGCGGAGGCGCTGGTTTTTCTGAGCCCGGCGCCCGAGCACCTCCATGATCCGGCCGCCATGCTCGGCTTGCCGGTAGCCGTGGAGCGGCTGCGGGCGGCTTTGCTGGCCGGTGAACCGATTCTGGTGTATGGCGATTACGACGTCGATGGAACCGTCGCCACGGTGCTGCTGAAGACGGCGCTGGAGCGCGCCGCGGCTTCGCTGAAGGTGGTAGGGGACGTTCGCTACCACATCCCCCATCGCATCCGCGAGGGCTACGGGATGCGGGAGTCGCGGTTAACCGACGCCGCGGCTGAGGGCGTGCGGCTGGTGGTCTCGGTGGACACGGGAATCCGTGCTTTTGCCGCGGCGGAGGAGGCTGCGCGGCTGGGGCTGGACTTGATCGTCACCGATCATCACCTGCCGGATGGAGCGGGCGTCCCGGCCGCGGTTGCCGTGTTGAATCCGAACCAGCCGGGCTGCAACTATCCGTGCAAGGAGCTGTGCGGGGCAGGAGTCGCCTTCAAGCTGGCACAGGCGCTGCTGGAGAGCGCCGCACAGAGCCCCGAGGAGCTGCGGCGAGTGCGCGAGAAGACCCTTCCCTCGTTTCTGAAGCTGCTGGCGATTGCCACCATCGCCGACGCGGTTCCCCTCACCGGCGAAAACCGCGTGATCGCGTCGCTTGGACTGCTCGCACTGCGTCAGCCCGCGCAATCCGGCCTGCGCATCCTGATGGAGCTGGCCGGCATCGATCTGAGCCGCCCCGTTTCGGCCACCGATGTCGGCTTTCGCATTGGACCGCGCATCAATGCGGCGGGGCGCATGGACATCGCTTCCGATGTGGTCGAGCTTTTTCTCACGCGCGATCCGGAGCGGGCACGAACGCTGGCGGAGAAGCTCCACCGCCTGAACGACGAGCGCCGCGCCACCGAGGCCAGCGCCCTGGCGGAGATCGAGGCGAGGCTCCAGGAGCTTTCCGCATCCGAAGCGGGCCTGGCGGGCTGCCTGGTTTTGGACGACAGCGCGGCTTCCCGGTGGCACCGGGGCGTTGTGGGCATTCTGGCTTCGCGGGTGGTGGACCGCACCGGCCGGCCGGCGCTGGTGCTGACGCATGAGGCGGGCGAAGCGCACGGCTCGGGCCGGTCGGTTCGGGGTTTTCATCTGCTGGACGCTCTGACGGCGATGCACGCCGAGGCCGACCCGCCGCTGTTTTCGCGCTTCGGCGGCCACGCCCATGCCGCGGGCTTTGCTCTGCCGTCTGAGCGCGTGCCGGAGCTACGGGAGCGCCTTGCCCGGCTCGCCGCAGAGTTCCAGCCGGCGGATGGGAATCAGTTTCCCCCTTGCGATCTGCGGGTGCGGTTCAGCGATTTGACCCCCGCCTTCCTCGCCGCTTACGAACGCTTTGAACCCTTTGGCAACGGCAACCCGGAGTGCGTTTTCCTGACGGAGAATGTGCGCATCGCGGAGCCCTTACGCATCTTTGGGGAACGGCATGTGGCGCTGAAGATCGAGGATCCGGGCGACGGACGGCGGTTCCGCGCCACGGCGTGGAGCCGGCGCACCGATTGGAGCGCGCGGGCGCGGGAGGAAGGCTGGGCGCCCGGCAGCCGGCTGGACCTGGCTTTTCGCCTGCGCCGCAACTGGCATCCGGATTTTGGCGGATGGGAGCTTGAGGTGGTTGCGGTGAAATGAAAGGTGTAGCAGCGAGCTTCAGCTAAAGCTGTTTCGGCATAGGTGTGCCGCAGCGCTTTGAAGTTGTCATTCCGCAGCGTAGCGGAGGGATCTGTTTTCCTTCCAATTTGCAAGAACGCAGAGAAAAAGCAGATCCCTCCGCTACGCTACGGGATGACAAGCTAATACCTTTGAAAGAACGGCTCTATAGCCCAGCCCTGAACAGCTTCGTTTTGCATATTCCTTTTCCGTGGCTGAAGCCTACGGCTACACCGAAACCATTTATACGGACAGTCGTTGGTCCCGGACGCCCGTCAAATGACAGATCGTTCAGGCGAAATTGCATCCGATTGTGTCTATATACTGTCTCTTTGCGTATGGCTCAGACTTCAGGCAACCGAAATCGCATCTGGGTGGGCATTGTCGCCCTCCTTTTTGTTATTGCGGGGGTCGCGTACTTCTTTCTGCCCAACTCACGGGACCGCATCACGGTGCGCACGGCGCGCGTGGAGCGTTCCACGATCGTGAACAGCGTGCCGACCAACGGCCGGGTCGAGCCGCTGGTGGACTTCCAGCCTCACGCCTCCGCTCCCAGCACAGTGAAGGAGCTCTATGTGCACCTGGGATCGAAGATTGTCAAAGGCCAGCAGCTGCTGATGCTCGACGCCACCGAGGCCCAGTTGCGCGTTGCCAATGCCCGCAACACAGTTCAGCTCACCGGGCAGGATCTTCGCAACATGAGCAGCGGAGGAACGCAGGATGAACTTTTAGGCGAGCATGCGGATCTGATGAATGCGCAGACGGAGCTAAAGGATGCGACGGCCAACCTGAACTCGTTGACCGCGCTGGGGGCGCAGGGGGCGGCCTCCGCGAACGAGATCGCCGCGGCACGGCAGCGGCTCGCCAATGCGCAGGCCCGGGTGAATCAGCTGCAGGCTAGGTCAAAGGAGCGTTATGGGACCGGCGATTTTGCCAACGCACGCTCCCAGCACGCGCGCGCGGAGCAGGAGTTATCCGCCGCGCAGAACCAGGTCGCCAGCCTGGACATCCATTCCCCGATCTCGGGGACGGTGTATTCGCTCCCGGTGGCGCGCTTTGACTCCATCAACCCTGGACAGGCGCTGCTCAGCGTTGCCGACCTGGATCGGCTGCAGGTGCGGGCCTTTTTCGATGAGCCGGAGATCGGCAACCTGCGCGCGGGAGAGCCCGTGAAGATCGTCTGGGACGCCAAGCCCGACCTCACATGGCATGGCCACGTCACGCAGGCGCCCACCACCGTGGCCAACGTCGGGAGCCGCAACGTGGGCGAGTGCCTGATCAGCGTGGACGATGCCCACGGCGATCTGCTGCCCAACACCAACGTTACGGTGACCGTCACGACGCTGCAGCACGCGGATGTGCTGAGCCTGCCGCGTGAAGCCCTGCACACCGAGGGCTCCGACCGTTTTGTATATCGCGTTCTTGACGAGAAGCTGGTCCGGACACCGGTCCACGTGGGTGTAGTGAATCTCACCCGGGTCGAAATCACGGGCGGCCTCAAGCAAGGGGAGATGGTGGCGCTGGGAGCGACGACCGACACCGATCTGCAAAACGGCGCTCCCGTGCGGACGCAGCCGTGATGAAGGCGGCGAACCCCAGGACGTTTTCATCGCATCCAGAACACCGTATGCGTTTCCCCCCCCTTTACCGCTCGCTCGCGTGTGTCGCCCTCGGTGCAGCTGCGTTTCTGCAGTGTGTGCTATCCCATGCTTCTACCCCGGCGCCCCGGCCGCTGGCCGGCGCCGAAAAAGCGCTCCTGGACGGGCGTGCCGACGCAGCTGCCGCCGACCTGCAGGGTATGCTGGCGGCCGATCCCGCCAATGGACGGGCTCATCTGCTGCTGTGCCGTGTGTATCTCTCGGAGAATCTGGCGGCCGAGGCTGTAACGGAGTGCCAGGCGGCGCTCGCCAACGGTCTCGCCGGGGACAGTGCGGCGCAGGATTGGACGGGCCGCGCACTCGGGTTTCAGGCGCAGCATGCCGGCTTGCTGGCGGGGATGAAGCTGGCGCCGCAGGTGCGCAGGGCCTTTGAAACCGCCGTCCATCTTGATCCGGCCAGCGAGTCCGCCTGCGCCGATCTCGGCGAGTACTACACGGCCGCTCCGGCAATCGTCGGCGGGGGCAAGTCTCGGGCGCTGGCGTTGGCGGCTCGTATTGAAGGTGCGTTGCCGGCCGTCAGTCACCGCATTCGCGCCATGGCGGCGGAGAAGGATAAAGACTTCGAAACCGCTGAACGGGAGTTTCAGGCAGAGGCAGAGGCCGGCCACACGCCCGGCGCGAGCGTCGATCTGGCGTCGTTTTATGACCGGCGTCATGAGGAGGATAAGGCGATTGCCGCGGCCCAGCAGACGATTGCGGCCGACCGGGATCTCGATGCGGCGGTGGTGGAAGCGGCGGGCATCCTCGATAACGCGCATCAGACCCAGCTCGCCGAAGAGGCCATGCGCCGTTATCTGGCTAGCGGCGAGCACAGCGATACGGCCCCGGCATTCCGTGTGCTGACGACCTTGGGATCGCTGCAGGCCCGCGCCGGCGAAAAGGACGAAGCGCGGCTGGACTACCAGAAGGCGCTCGCGCTGGCTTCGGGATACCGTCCGGCACAGAAGGGTTTGGGTGCGCTTTGAGCGTGCCGCGCTCCCGCCAGAGCCGGAGCAGCTGCCCGTTTCCGGTGCGCCTGGCAGCGTTGTGCCTGCTGTTCCCAGCCGGGATAGCGCAGGCGCAGATCTCTTTGTCCACAGCGGTCAATCTTGCTCTGCAGAACAGCCCCCGGGTAAGGATCGCGCAGTCCGACGAGGACCGCGCAAGAGCCGTGTTGTCCGAGACCAAGGACTTCTACATACCGTCCGTGGCCGCGAATGCGGGCGTGGGGCGAGAGACCGGTGCGCCGCTTTCACCGCCTGTGGTCTTCAGCATCGCCGCGCAATCGCTGGTGTTCAACTTTTCTCAACCGGACTACATACGGGCCGCGCGCGCGGGGCTCCATTCGGCTGAACTTGCCCTGTCCGTGGCCCGGACGGACGTCTCGGAAGACACGATCAACACCTATCTGGCGCTGGATAACGCGCAGGGGCGGCGGCGCGTGCAGACCGACGCGCTCACCCTGGCCGACCGGCTGGTGGAGATCGTAGGGGATCGCTTCGCCGCAGGTGTGGATCCGCACATCGAGGTGACCCGCGCCAAGCGCACAGCGGCGCAGATCCGGCTGCAGGAGCTGCAGGTGGAGGATGAGATCTCCGCCAATCAGGAGCACCTGGCCGCCCTCACCGGGCTGACCGCCTCGGGCTGGCAGACGGTGCCCGAATCGATTCCCGCGATGCACCTGCCCGCGCCGCCCTCGACCACGGCGCCCAACGACCCGAACAAGCTGCAAGGCATCTCCGCAGCCTTTGCGTCGGCCCGGGCCAAGCAGTACACCGCGCGCGGCGACCGTCGATCGCTGGGGCGCCCGACGGTCAGTTTCGCGGCAAACTATAGCCGTCTGGAGGACGCGTTTACGTCGTACGACCAGTATTATCCGGGCTTTGCAGGAGTCCCGGCCGCCAACGGCCGGGCGGCGATCCCCAACAGCTTCAACTCACTCAGTGTCGGCGTCCAGTTATCCCTGCCGATCGTGGATATGGTGCGCCGGGCCAAGGCGCGGGAGTCCGAAGCCGATGCCGCTCATGCGCTCTTCGACGCACAGGTGCAGCAGGCCAACTTCCTGGAAAACCGGGTCAAGCTTCGCCACAGCGCGGCGGAGCTGGCCGCGCGCGTAGAGGTGATGGCGCTGGATCATGATCTCGCTCAGGACGACCTGGATGCCGTCCTGTTGCGGCTGCGCGCGGTCACCGGCACCGGCGGCGGTCCGCAAGCGAGCCCCAAGGACGAGGAGAATGCGCGCCTCGCCGAGCGCCAGCGCACCCTCGACATGCTGAGCATGGAGCTGCAGCTGCACCAGACCGAAGTAACCCTGATGCGGCAGGAAGGATCGCTGACCGATTACCTGGCAGCCACCCTTCCCGCCGCAACCGCCGCGCCGGCCGCGGCGACGCCGGACACACAGCCGGGACTAGCGCCTACGCTGGGCACCGCGCCGGGGGGGTTCCCGGCCGGCACACCCGCCGGGGGCTCGACTCCTGCGCCTGTACCGACCACCGGAGCGACGCCCGCCACGCTGCCCTCGGCTCCGGTATCCACGCCGTCCCCATCTATCCCGCCATCTATCCCGCAACCTGTGGCACCCGTCACGCCCCACCCATAAAAACGTGCGATTCGGCAGGTACCCGGCTGCACTCCGCCCGGTGCAACCACCCTCCGCGGGTGTAAACTAGACTAAGTTATGGCTCCTTTGAAGACCTTGCTTCTGAACCCGCCTTCCTTTGAAAACTTCGACGGCGGCGCCGGTTCGCGCTGGCCTGCGACCCGAGAGATCGAGTCCTACTGGTACCCCGTCTGGCTGACCTATCCGGCGGGCATGCTGGAAGGGTCGCGACTCCTCGATGCGCCGCCGCATCACATCTCCGCCGACGAGGTGATTGAGATCGCCAAGGGCTACGAGTTTCTCGTGCTCTTCACCTCCACGGTTGCGTGGACCGGCGATCACGGCCTGGCGCGGGCCATCAAGGCAGCCAACCCCTCGATCAAAATCGCCTTCGTCGGCCCTCCGGTCACCACCGACCCCGACCGCGCGCTGAATGAATGCGAGGCCATCGATTTTGTCTGCCGCCGCGAGTTCGACTTTTCCGTCGTGGAGTACGCCAACCGCAAGCCGTTGCACGAGATCCTCGGCATCAGCTATCGGGACCCCCAAGGCGTGATCCAGCACAACCCCGATCGCCCGCAGGTGGAAGACCTGGACGCGATGCCTTGGGCGACGAAGATCTACGCCCGCGACATGGACGTGACCAAGTACAATGTTCCGTTCCTCTTGCATCCGTTCATCTCGCTCTACTCGACGCGTGGCTGCCCCGCGCAGTGCACCTTCTGCCTTTGGCCGCAGACGCTCTCCGGCCATGCCTGGCGCAAGCGTTCCACCGACGATGTCGCAGCCGAGATGGCCTGGGCCAAGGGGAACTTCCCTCAGGTCAAGGAGTTTTTCTTCGACGACGACACCTTCAACATCCAAAAGGCGCGCACCGTCGAGCTCTGCTCCAAACTGAAGCCGCTGGGCCTCACCTGGTCTTCCACCTCGCGGGTAACGACTGACCGTGAAACCCTGAAGGCCATGAAGGATGCGGGTTGCCGCCTGCTGATCGTGGGCTTCGAGTCGGGCGATCCGCAGATCCTCAAAAATATTAAGAAGGGCGCGACCATTGAACGCGCGCGCGACTTCATGAAGGACTGCCACGATCTCGGCCTCGTTATCCACGGCGACTTCATCCTCGGCCTGCCGGGCGAGACCAAGGAGTCGATCCGCAACACGATCAACTTCGCCAAAACGCTCGACTGCGAGACCATTCAAGTCTCCATCGCGCACGCCTACCCAGGCACCGAGTTCTACGACTTCGCCGAGCGCAACAACTTCATCACCAACAAGGGCATGGATGACGGCAGCGGACACCAGATGGCGCACATCGAATATCCCGGCCTGCCGACCGAGTATGTGATGGAGATGGTGCACAAGTTCTACGACGAATATTACTTCCGCCCCAAGGCCGCGGCCCGGGTTGTATGGAAGGCCATCGTGAACCGGGATGTGCCGCGCCTTTATACGGAGGCCAAAAGCTTCCTGAAGCTGCGCAAGGAGCGCAACGCCATGGTGCGCAAGGCCAAGGAAGAAAGCGATCTTCGGCAGCAGGAATCAGTCAGCATGAACGCATAACCCTGCTTTTTTTCCTGATAACCGCGAACCCGGGTCCGTCCTTCGGACCCGGGTTTTGCTTTGGGGCATCCAATACATTGTTCTCATGAAGCATCGTCTTAAAGGCTCGCAATACGCCGTTCTGGCGGCGGTTATGTTCACTGCTTCTGTCGGCGACACGCTGCTGTCGCGCGGCATGAGCGAGGTTGGTCCGGTCGGACTTCACCATCTCGGCCTGCTTTGGCATGCGCTCTTCAATTCCTATGTCCTCGCCGGCATTGTGCTGCTGCTCGGTTTTTTCGCCAGCTACATGACCGCGCTCAGCTGGGCGGATCTGACCTTCGTCATGCCCGCAACAGCCTTCGGATATGTGGTCATCGCGCTGCTCAGCCGTTTCTGGCTGGGTGAACAGCTCTCCGGCTATCGCTGGGCTGGCATTGCACTCATCGTTTGTGCAGTCGGCTTTGTCGCGGATGGGCCGTCAAGGACAGAGCTGCCTGTACCGATCGCCGAACGCCGCGAATCGACCGCAATGGATGCCGGAGTGGGCCGTTGATGCATCCCTCTGCAGCCATACATCCGTTGCTACGTGACTGGACCTGCATCTCTGTCGTGACGGCGCTGGCCATCACCGGCGAGATCCTCATTGCAGGAGCGATGCGCCGTCTCGGCGACCTTGGAGCGATTCGCGAAAAACTGGGTCTCACCGGCACCATGCGCGCTGTACTTGCAAGCCCACGTTTTGACATCGGTGCGCTCTGCATGGCGCTGAATTTTTTTGCGATGCTCTACACGCTCAGCCTGGTTGACCTGTCACTCGCCGGCCCGGCTATCGCCGCGCTCACATATATCGGCAACGCCATCGCCGCGAAGTTCCTGTTGGGAGAGAACGTCGATAGGCGCCGCTGGCTTGCGGCCGGTTTTGTGGCGGTGGGCGTTGTTTTGATTTCGCGTTAAAGCAAATTACCCATAGCTATAAATCGTAATCTCGACCGGAGCCCTGAGCGAGCCAAGCGAGTCGAACGGGCGCAGTGGAGAGACCCCTGTATTTCGTTTGAAGCTACGCAGACTTCTGTGCACGGCACACAAAATACAGGGGTTTCTCCACTACGCAGACGGTAGAGCTGTCTGCTGCCACCCAAACGACGAAGTCCTGCCGTTTGGGGCCCGGCGCTCCGGTTGAGATGACACCTTTATACCTATAGGTAATTTGCTCTACACCACTAGGCGCATCAGGCCGCTCGGCGGCAAACCGTCCGTAAGGAACTGCTGCCCGGTGTGAGCAGCGCGTGCGACCGCCTCCGCAGCGAGCCGCCCGCTGCGGACTGCGCCTTCCATCGTCGACGGCCAGCCTGTACGCGTCCAGTCGCCAGCAAGAAATAAACCGCCGCCAACGGCATCGGCAACGGGACGAAACCTATCCAGCCCGGGCAGCACGGAGAAGGTCGCACGCGCCTCCTTCAACACCCCCGACTTCACCAGCCGCGCCGTATTCACCGCTGGAAAAAATCGCCTCAATTCTTCGAGCGCAGGTCCGAGAACCTGCTCGCGTGTTTTTTTCAACTCGTCGAAGGATGCGCTGATGGTCAGCTCCAAATATTGGCCGCCGTCACGGCGTGCCCCAGGTTCGCCCGCGCGAATGCGTGTCTTATTGAACATCCACTGAATGCGCGTGTCCAGAAGCGCTGCGTGATCGAACTCCGTGACCTCGCGATCGAACCAAAGATGCACCGTTGTGATCGGCGCATGAACGAAGCGCGTAAGGTCTTCGCAGACTCTTCTCGGCTGATCGAGAGGCAGCGTTGCGAGCAGCTTCGCGGCCTGCTCAAACGGCAGGGCGAGGACAACATGCGGGGCATCAAGCACGGCGCCATCAGCCAGCGTGACATGCCACGGACCGGAGCCCGTCTTCTCGATGCATTCGACACTGGCGCGTAAATGCACCGTTGTTTCCTGCTGCTCCGCGAGGCGCGCAAAAGCGGAGTAGAAGGTTGACAGCGGCTGTGCCGGTATGCCCAAGCGGCCGCCCTTCCTGTTGCGCAGCAACGTCTCATGAATCACCTGGCCGGCATAGCGCGTTGAGCATCGATCGAAGCCGTCGTTCAGGGTAGCCAACACGACCGGCTCCCAAAAGTGCCGGATCGCGAGATCGGTCTGAGCTGTCCGCCGCAGCCACGCTGTAAACGATTCTTCGTCCGTTGCAGGATAGCCGCGCAGGAACTCGCTTACGCCGCGAACAATTCCCAGTTTGTCGTGAAGCCGTAGCATGGGCGCGCGCAAAAAATTCCAAGTCGAACTGGGAGGAGCAGGAATTCCACCCGGCCCGATGGCGCTGCGACGTACAGGATGGCCAGCTGTCGCAGGCTCCAGAAACGTGATGCGGTCATACCAGCGAATATGCTGATCCGCCCCGGCCAGCCTGCACAGATCCACAAGATTCGTGCAGCAGCCGAGCATCACGTGCTGCGAATCGATCTCCTCGTCAAGCGCCGGATGCGGGTAAGAATAGGCGCGGCCTCCGACGTAGGGCTTGCGATCCAGCAGCGTCACCTTCGCTCCCGCGCCCGAAAGCGCAACGGCCGCGGAAAGCCCGGCGAGTCCTGCGCCGATGATGAGGGCATCGGGCATCGAGGTTGACGCCGGGCTCACGTAAGCCTCGCCCATGCTGATTCCGCGAGACCGCGCCCAAGGATCGCGAGTTTTGCCGGCGTGGACACGGAAACTCTCTCGCGAAACACCGCTTGGGGGTCCGCGGCAATGCGGTCGAGCAGCCGGTGATAGATCGTGACCAGCACGCGCATCGCCGGCTGCGCATCGTTGTCAATCAATGGGATCAGGGCATCGCCGGCCTTGTAGTATTCCTGCGCCCGGCCAATCTCTTTTGCGAGCAGCGCCATCAGTTCAGGCGAAGTTGACGCCGTGCTTATCGCTAGAGCGAGTTGTTCCACGGAGCTTCCGCTGGCGGCGATGTCCTCCAGCGGAAGATAGATCCGCCCCCGCTGGGCATCTTCACGAACGTCACGAAGAATGTTTGTAAGTTGGAAGGCTATGCCGGTTTGTTCGGCTAGCAGCTCAGCTCTTTGTTCGCGATAGCCGAAGATGCGAATGGTCGCCAATCCCACGACGGAGGCGACAAGATAGCAGTACCTGTACAGGGAGTCGAAGGTCTCATAGGCCTGATACTCCTGCGTGCTCTTGCCGCTTGCAGTGATGGCTGGCGCGCGCTCAGCAACGACACCCCCGGGCTTCGACTGCAGATCCATTGCCGTTCCGGCTACCAGCTGTTCCAGCAGCTCGTTGGAGATGCCAAATAGCTTCTGTGTGTCGTCGACCGCAAGAAAGAGCGGGTCGGCTGTGCCTTCCGCGCGAGATCTCCTCCACGAAGCTGTCCACTCGGCCATCGCAACGCGGCGCTGTTCCAGGGACAGGGACTCGTCATCGGAAAGATCATCGGCCTTGCGCATAAAGGCGTAGATGGCGCACATTGCGTCGGATTTGTGCCGCGGCAAAGCGAGAAAAGCCCAGTAAAAGTTTTTGGCTTCGTGCTTTGCAATCGCGCGACAGAGTGCATACGCCGCGCTCAGCTCTGGCGTGCGATCTAACTTCATGCGCTCGCGTTCCGTTGCCCGCGGCCGGGATGGAAGAACGGATGCACTGAGTTTCCCAGCCAGGGCTCCCCCGAGAAGCCGCAACTTCCTTGCCTTTGTAACCACCGGGCGAGAACGCAGCGTGTCGTAATTCTGCGCTGCAATGGCGTCGAGAATCGCATGTCCACCCTTCGCGAAAAGGGAGAGCGTCGCCGCAAGATCACGCTCGGCAAGCGTGGCGATGCGCTGCCCACACGTAAGCCGCGCCCGTGCGTCGTCCACCAAAAACTCCATCATGGCGCGGAACTTTGAATCAAAGCGCCGCTCGGCGATCTGCTCATCGGCAACACCGAATTTCTGCATGATATCTGCGGGAAGATAGCGCCGGTCACGATCAATCCAATCACTGACGATATCCTGATAAAAATTCGCAAGCTGCAGGCCCGTGCAGATTTCGTCTGAAAGCGCCATCAACTCAGGATCGGTGTAGCCGCTGACCAGCAACACCAGACGGCCAACAGGATTTGCGGAGCAGCGTGAATACTCTTCCAGAGTGGCGAGCGACTCATGATGCGTGTACACCTGATCCTGCTCAAACGCGGTGATCAGATCATCGAACGGCGCAACCGGCAGATGCTTCGCAGCGATGGTTGGCTGCAAGGCCACAAACACCGGATGGCGCGAGCGTCCGGGATCGGCGAAGCACTCATGCAGCATGGCTCGCCACTCCGCCAACAAACTTGTAGCCAAGGCTTTGTCGCCGACCTCATCGCCTAAATCGTCGGAGGTACGGCAAAAGGCATAGATGCAGTAAAAATGCGGGCGCAGCGACGCAGGCAGAAAAAATGTCGCAACGTGGAAGTTCTCGTAATGCGTCTCCGCAAGACGCTTGCACCAGGCCTGGGCCTCGGCAAGCGATGGCCGCACAGCAGGCGTTCGATACAGTTCGGGCGCACCTTCGAGCGAGCCCTGCATCGCGGATCCGGCCGCGACTACGGCGCTCATACGAGCACTCCTGCATCCTTGGAGACGCTGCGTTCCTGTGCGCCTGTTTTCAATTGCGCGTGGGGAAACACAACGGTCTTGATCTCCGGCGCGGAGCCTTCGGCAGGCCTCGTGAGCATCCGCGCAAACACCTCCGGCACCTCACGTAGCGCCGCTGTGCCGGTGAGAAAGGTGTCGCAGTCGAAGCGGCCCGAACATAGCAGATCGAACGCTCGCCGCGCGATACCTGGCGTGTGATGAAAGCTGGCCTTAATGGTGAGGTCCGAGTAGTGCAGCAGGTTGGTGTCGAAAGCCGCGATGGTGCCGGGCGGTGGACCGCCGAAGAGGTTGATCAGCCCACCCTTGCGAGCCATGGCCACAGCCCACTGCCAGGCCTCCGGCGTGGCCACAGCCTCGAAGACAATATCCGCGCCACGGCCTTCAGGGGTAAGCGCGCGTGCCGCGGCAACCGGGTCTTCAACATCCGCCAGCCGCACGACCGCTGCGGCACCAAGGCGCTTGGCGGTAAGCACCTGGTCGGCCCGCTTAACGACAGCAATGACGTGCAGGCCTTCGAGCGCTGCCGCATGAATAAACAGCAGACCGATCGGCCCCGCACCCAGCACGATCGCTGTTTTACCGGCGGAGGCTCCCGACTCTTCCATCCCCCGCAGCACGCAAGCCAAGGGCTCAACCAACGCCGCATGTGCCATCGGCATATCGTGCGGGACGGAGAGAGTATTTTTCTCGACGATGCGCGCGGGGACGCGAAGGAACTCGGCATAGGCGCCGTTGTTGAAGAGCAGATCGTCGCAGAGATTCTGCTGGCCGTCCCGGCAAAAAAAGCACACGTCGCAAGGAGCCGAATTCAACGGCGCCAAGCGGTCGCCGATGCGGAAGCGTGTCACGCCTTCGCCACACTCGACCACGGTGCCTGCGGCCTCGTGACCGAACAGCCGGTCCGGCGTCAACATGCGGGCATGGTAGCCGCGCCGATAGACTTTGAGATCCGTGCCGCAGGTGAGCGCCGCATCCACCCGCAGCACAAGCTCGCCGGGGCCGGCCGCCGGCACACGAATCTGCTCGATCCGCAGGTCTTCCCTGCCATGCAGCACCGTGGCCAGCATCGTCTCGCTCATCCCTTCTATTCTCGCATCCCATGGGCGCTTTTGGATGTGCGCCTCCTGCGACCGGAGCAACCCGGAGGCCATCTGATACCCTGACCAGCAGCGAGCCGCATGCGATTTGTTTCTCCAGGAGCCTACGCCAAGAGCATCGTTGCTTCGGTGCAGGATTACTCCCTGTTAACGGGGCGCGCCATCGGGGCGATCTTCTCCGCGCCGCACTACATCGCGGACACCTTTATCCAGCTTGAATCCATTGGCGTCGGCTCCGTGCCCATTGTCATCCTGGCCGGCTTCTTCACGGGCGCCGTGCTCACGCTGCAATCCACAACCACGTTGAAGCAGTTTGGCGCGGTAAATCTCACCGGGCGGCTGGTTTCGCTTTCGATGGTGAAGGAGCTTGGTCCCGTGCTGACGGGTTTGATGGTCTCGGGCCGCAATGCCTCCGGTATGGCGTCGGAACTTGGCTCCATGAAGGTCTCCGAGCAGATCGATGCGATGCGCGCGCTGGGCACCGATCCCATCCGCAAGCTGGTAACGCCGCGGCTGGTCGCCACGGTGAGCATGTTGTTCTTCCTCACGATCATCTCCGACACCTTTGGCATCTGCGGCGGCGCGCTCGTCGCTGTCACCCTGCTGCGCCAAAGCGGGGCGGCATTTTTTCACAACGCCATCAGTGCCCTGATCATGGGCGATGTGGTGGAAGGGCTTACAAAGCCTTTATTTTCGGGCTTCATTATCGCCACCGTAGGCTGCTACTACGGGCTTGCGACGGTTGGCGGAACACGTGGCGTGGGCAAAGCGACCACCCAGGCGGTGGTGACCTCCTCCGTGCTTCTGATCATCGTGGATACGCTGGTGACCAAGATGATGATCGGCATCTTCGGCAGGTGACGCGTGAGCGACGAGCACAAAGGTAGCCTTGCAGCGCCGATGACGGAGGAGGGTGGTCCGGTCGTGGAGTTCCGCGATGTCTGCATCACCTTTGATCGCGATCCGGTTCTCAAAAATATCAGTTTTCATGTGGAGCGCGGAGAGACGCGCATTTTGCTTGGCCCCGCCGGCGGGGGCAAAAGCGTGCTGATGAAGCTGGCCAACGGCCTCTTACAGCCGGATACAGGCCAGGTTCTCGTCTTCGGTAAGGATCTCGCGAAGCTCTCGCAGCGTGAGATGTTTGCCATGCGATCCCGCATCGGCATGGTCTTTCAGGAGAGCGCGCTGTTCGACTCCATGAACGTGGAGGACAACGTAGCCTACCAGCTGCACGAGGGGAAGGTGAACGAAGAGGAGATCCACAAGCGCGTCGTTGAATCGCTGCAGTTCGTGGAGCTTGAACCGGCAATCGATAAGTTCCCATCGGAGCTCAGCGGCGGTATGCGCCGCCGGGTCTCGATTGCGCGCGCCATCGTCAATCGTCCGGAGCTCATCTTGTACGACTCCCCGACCGGCGGCCTCGATCCCATCACGTCAAACACCATCATCGAGCTCGTGGTGAAGCAGCGCGACGTCTCCGGTGCGACCGCATTGCTGATCACGCACCGCTTGCAGGATGCCTTTACCCTGGCCACGCACTGCTTCAACACAAAGACGAATCACATGCAGCTGAATCCCGACAACAGCCTGAATGCAGGGACGCGTTTTCTGGTGCTCAATGAAGGGGAGATCGTCTTCGACGGAACAACGCAAGAGCTCACGCACTCAAATGATCCGTGGCTGAAACGCTACCTGGAGTAGATCACCGCAACCAACCCTTCGGTGAACGATAAGCTCCTATGGCAAGCATACAGGGGGGTTATCCATGGCAGCAGAAGCGAGCTATACCGCGGAGCAGGTAGCGCAGGCCGCGCGCGAGCTGAGGCAGGCCGCCGGCAGCGAGGAAGAACGCTTCAGCGGAGCGCAGGTGTTGCGCATGCTCGGTGATGAGATACGGCTGCTGCGCGAGCGTGGCTTCAACGATGCCAAGATTGCCGATCTGCTTACCGGGTTCGATATCTGTGTCTCTGCCGAAGAAGTAAGCCGGCACAGTGTGCCGCCGAAGTTTGTAGATTGATGCGGCTTCCGAGTGGGTGCAAAGAGTTCTCTTAATAAACTTGTCATCCCGTAGCGCAGCGAAGGGATCTGCTTTTTCCAACAGCTGCGACGAAGCTCCGGCACAGCCGGGAAAGCTCTTTGCCAGATATAACTCTCAGCGCGCAGAAATGCCGAATTTCTCCTCCAGAAAACTTTGCACGGTGGGCGGGAGAACAGCGGCCAACTCCTGCCACGTCCGCAGCCTCAGCCGGCTTCTCCCTTCCGCATGTCCCACCGCGCCGAGCACACGAAAACAAAGCTCAGCCAGATCCGGTCTGCGTTGATCCAGAAGAACCAAATAGTGCCCATCCAGCTGCAAAGCCGCAAGGATTCCACGCACCAGTTGATAGCCTACGAAGCTGCTGCCTGACCGCGGCAACAAGCCGACATCGAAGACCTCTTCCAACCCCTGGTAGCGCAGCAGACGCTCACGCGAGGCGCGACCGAAGCCGCTCTCCGTCAGCTTGGCCTCGGCAACCGTCGAGCCCAGGCACATGTCGAGTTCGGTGCGGTCGGTCTCGCCCTTGCGCA
The DNA here is from genome assembly GCA_965276885.1 of Granulicella sp. Taxonomy (GTDB): domain Bacteria; phylum Acidobacteriota; class Terriglobia; order Terriglobales; family Acidobacteriaceae; genus Granulicella. The sequence continues at coordinate 3,431,689 of OZ255702.1, forward strand.
TGGGCAGCTCCGCACGCACACCGAAACTTGGTTGAAGGCCCGGCTCGATGGCCAGCAGCGCGCAAACATCACGCCTGCGCAGCACGCCCGGATAGCAGAAGATGTTGAGCAGCAACGCATCAGAGCTGTTAGCGCACTCGAGCTCGCCGCGCCGGCGGTCCCCGGCACGCGGCAGATATTGCGCTCCGGTGTAGCTCTTTTCCAGCCGCCGCGCCCATGCGGGGTTCGCGAGAATTCTGCGGTAGGAAGCGCGCAGGAAATTACCGTGGCCTCCCTCCTCATCTTCGCTGTGAACAACGTTTGAACCGCGGCTGTAACTCACCTCCGGCTCATGCGGAGACGCACGGCGCAGGTTGCGTTCCGTAATCTCTGTGCGCAGTGCTCTTGGAGAAAGTGGAGGTGGAATTGCAGTGTTCATCGTGACATCAGGATAGCGACTAAAGGGCGAAGATAAAAATTCCAGTGCTGTTCCTAACTCAGGGGCTACCGCTAATCCAGGCAAAAAGCAGGTCCTTCGCTTCGCTCAGGATGACAAACTGTTTTTATGGAACCTAGCTCGGACGAAGCGCCAACAAGGCAGCATGCAATGTTTGTGTGATCACTTCGGCGTCCTCATGTGCTGCAAATCTGAGCGGCTGGCCTATGTGTACAACGATCTTCCCCGACCGGAACCAGCGGCGGTCCGTGCGGCTAGTTTTACCCATGCCCTGCAGGGCAACCGGCAGCACGGGAACTCCCGATGCTTGCACCAGAAGGCCGATGCCGGGACGAAAGGCTTGCAATTCACCGCTGACGCCACGTCGTCCTTCGGGAAAGATCAAGACGGAGTAGCCTCGATCCAGCGCCTCACCGGCGTGGGCGAAGCTCCGGCGGAAGCCGCTCAGCCGGGGCAGCGGGAAGACGTTGAAGAGCGCTATCAGCAGCCACGCCGCAGGACGCGCGAGGAGGTTGAGCAAGGCGTTCCCCTGCTCCCGCCCAGCGCGCATGTCCTCCAGCACCTCGGCGGACATCGCGGCCGCGATGTGCCGCCGCAGGGGGCCTGGAAGCGCGTACAGAATCAGAGGCATGTCATAGATATTCACGTGGTTGGCAATGATGAGTAGCGGACCGTTGACCGCGGCAGGGTTCTTGAAGACAACCCGAGGCGCGGCAAGAATGCTCACCAACGGCCGCAGCACGAGTTCCACAAAGCCGATACGCAGCCAGCGCACCGGGGCGCTCCACGGCCAGCGCGGGTAGCGCAGTGGCTTGCGCTGGAGATGAATTAGCTTGCGCCGGGAACTTTGCGCACCCGCTTTCGATGCGACCATGGATTGCGGCTCGATGGAGTTCGCGCCGGTGTTCGGGCTGGCAAGTGCCATGGCTGGCGTGTCTCCAAGCGACATCCCCTGGCCAAGCAGCTCGCGCAGCTCGCCCAATGTGCCGAGGGCGGCCATGCTCTCATCGCCGATCTCCACGCCAAACTGCGTCTCCAGCGCTGATTGCAGCTGCACACGGCTAAGGCTGTCGAGATGCAGATCCTCCGTGAGCCGTTGATCGGGTGCGTCGCCTGCGATGGGTTCATGCGTGATTCCGGCGATGAGCTCCAGCAGTGGATCAGCCGTTATTTTCACCGCCGAGTCGCCCTGCTTAGGCGCGATCTGCGCGCAGGCCCAGGCCGCAATCCTGCGCCGCAGCAGCTTGCCCGTGGAGGTGTACGGGAGGTTCGCCTCCGGCCATCGCAGCACATATCCCAGCTGCTGAAACGCCGCCAGACGGGCGTTCGCGGCCGTGGTCACAGCGCGCAGCCGCTCGTCATCCCCGCTGAAAAGTACGACAGCGACCGGTTCCTGGCCGCGCGGGGTCTCACAGGCGACGACGGCGCAAGCGCGTACGCCCGGCTGCGCAAGTAGCGCGCCCTCCAAGTCCCCCGGATGGATGTTGAGCCCCGCGGCGGTTACGATCACGTCACCTTTGCGGCCGGCGAAGCGCAACTCGCCCGAGGCCTCCCGCACCCCGAGATCGCCGGTGGCGAGCCACTCGCCTGCACGTGGCTGGAAGCTGCCATTCCGCCACGAACCGGCGGCCAGCATATCGCCCCGCACCTCGATCTCGCCCGCGGCGCTCAGCCGCACCTCGCGCCCCGGCAGCGTCTTGCCGAGTGTTCCTTCCCCGACGTGAAACGGATGATTGAGCGTGACCAGCGCGGCGGTCTCGGTCATGCCGTAGCCCTGGATCAGCGCCAGCCCCAGGCGGTTCCAGAAGACTTCCAGATCGGCCGGCAGCGTGGCTCCCCCGCAGATGAGCGCCCAGAACTTGAAGCCGAGCAGCCGGTGCACAGCCCGGAAGCGCCACCAGCGCTTCCACGCCGGCCAGCCTTGGCTCGCGTCGAGTTCTCCCTGCAGCTGTGGGAAGCGCTGCGCCAGATGCGCGCGCAGCAGCTCCAGAATGCGCGGCACGGCGACCAGAACGGAGACGCGTTCGCGCTTCATCGTGGCCAGCAGGCGGCTTGGCTCGACGCCATCGATGAAGTGGACTTCGGCGGAGAGCAGCGGCGGCAGCCACATGCCCATGAACTGCCCGAAGACATGGCTGAGCGGCAGGGTATGCAGAAAACGCAGGGGGTGAAAGAGCCGCTCGTAGCGGCGGTAACGGCCGATCTCCTTCTCGATGGGCGCGACGCTGGCAAGCACGTTGCGATGGGTGTGCACCACGCCTTTGGGGTCACTGGTGGTGCCCGAGGTGAAGACGATCTGCAGCGGTGTGTCGAGCTGAAGCGAGGGGTCTACCGTAAAGCTCGGCTGCGCGGGCGTCATGCGCGGAAGGTCGCATAGCGTAAGTTGCGGCACTCCAGAGAGCGAGTCCAGCAATGGTGCGTCGCCGACGACCAGCTTCGGCGTGACCTCCGCGAGTACCCGGCGGACGAACTCCGGGGGTCCGGTTGCATCCAGCGGCACTACCAGGACACCGCGGAGGACACAGCCGAAGAAGGCAGCGATCCACTCCGCTGAGTTCTCGCCCCAGAGAACGAGGCGTTCGCCGGGCGCAATTCCGCGGAGCCGCAACTCCGCTGCAAAACGGCCTGCGAGTTGCGCGAGATGACCGTAGGTCGTCGGCAACGCGCGGTTGCCGCGATGCAGGACGACCGCGCGGCCGGTGCCGTTGCGCTGCCAGTCGTCGATCAGGCTGGCCAGGTGCGGGCGCATAGGATCTCCACTGGGCTGCTTAGGCCATAGCCGCCGTCAGGCTGCTTTGTAAAGCATTCTATGGTGTCATCTCGACCGGAGGCGTAGCCGGAGTGGAGCGACCTGCAGTTTGGGTGGCGACAGCCTTCCGTGCAGGCCGAACTGCGGGTGTCTCCACTCCGCACGCCGGTGAGACTGTCGTGCTCCGGTCGACATGACACCTTTTGTATAGATGACGGGCACATCGAGGCTGAGTTTTGAAGCTCATGAAGATATGGCGATACACCTAAATTGACTCGCGAGCATCTAGCACAGTCTTTACCACCGCATCTCGCCCGCCATAGACCATTACCGCCGTTGCCAGTGCCGTCCCGGTGCACCAACTGCACAGCTTGCCGAAGCGCACCACCTGCCTCACTGCGTTGAAGCCAGCTGCCCCTGCATCGATGAGCAGCTTTGCGCCCAGCGCGCGTTTGGCCAGGCGGCTCTGTTGGGCGAGCAGCAGCAGAGCCAGCGTGGCACCGTAGCTCGCCAGGCCGAGATAGCTGTCCGGAATGCCGGCCGGGTGTGCCATTTTCGAAAGCGTGATGCGCTCCGAGGCGAATAGATCGCCCGGCGGGTCCGGCAGGCTGTCGATGGCGCCGGATTGAAACAGACCTATTACGGCTAAGGTTCCGAGCGCCGCTCCACAGCCGGCAAGGGCAATCTTCTCATCCATACTGCGCATTGTTCAGCCTTTCTTCTTCGCAACGATCGCCGTTCCGCCGGCTGCCAGCAGCGCCGCTGCCCCAACTGCAAACCAGTGCCGGTGCAGGGTGAAAAATATCTCGAAGCTGGTCCGCTTCATGCGCCGCTTGAATTTGCCGACCGCGCTGTGCGTCCCCGGTACATAGGCGTACAGGTTGTCGGGAGCGGTGGGATTGCGGGGCTCGCCCGCGATCTGCTGCGACTTGTAGCCGGTTTTGCCGAGATAGCGATCCAGCAGCCCCGGAATGAACTTCTGCCCAAGGATGGCCGCCACGGTAGGCGAGCCCACCCAGTACTCCCGGCGCGGGGACTTCGCCAGGCCGGCGGCGACCACCACCTCGGCCGCGAGCTCTGGGTCGAAGATGGGCGGCACGGGCTGCGTGTTGTTGGGCAGCCGGTTCTTTACCCAGTCGAACTGCCAGGTGTTCATGGCGGGCATTTGAACGGCGGTGATCTTGACCGCGCTCTTGTCGTGGTAGAGCTCGCAGCGAATGGAGTCCGTAAAGCCGTTGATCGCGTGCTTGCAGGCGCAATAGGCGGACTGCAGCGGAATTGAACGGTAGGCCAGGGCGGAGCCCACCTGCACGATCGTTCCGCGATTGCGCGGCAGCATGCGCCGCATCGCCGCGAGCGTTCCGTGCACAAAACCCAGGTACAGCACATCGGTGACGCGCTTATAGTCCGCGGCCGTCATCTCCTTGGCGGGCGAGAAGACGCTGACCATCGCGTCATTCACCCAGACATCGATGGGACCGAGCTCGTTTTCCACCCGCTCGGCCGCCGACTCGACGGCATCCGCGTCGGAGACATCGGTCGGAATCGGCAGGCCGTAGCCGCCGAGGATCTCGCACTCCTTGGCCGCGGCCTCCAGCGCCTGGGGGTTCCTTGCCAGCAGCGCCACCCGCGCTCCCCGTTTTGCGAACCCATGGGCGATTGCGCGCCCCAGACCGGCCGAAGCGCCGGTAACGACTACTACAAGAGATTCTGCCAAAGTTGCCCCCTTGACGCCTCCGGAGGCGATCTTCAAGGTAGAGCGGTTCCGTTCGGTCCGAGTTGTCCAGAGGAAAGTTGTTGCGCTCAGCGAACCCTTCCGTACTTTCCATCATCCATTTCACCTTGTACAAACAAAAGTTGGCCTCAAACTCCTACTCAGCCCCTGAACTGAGTAGGATCAGTGAGACCGAGGTTTGTACCCCCGGGTGTTCTTAGATTCGGGTTGTCGATACCCCAGAAGTGGCAGGCGCCGGGTACGCAGGGTCTGGCAGAAAAGGACTTTTCGAATGGTTGAAGCCGTCGTGTTGTGGAACGAGCCCAACAACCTTTCCCACTGGAACTTCAAGCTCGATCCGAACTGGGAGCGCTTCAGCGACATGGTGAAGCGAGCCTCCGCGGCCATCCGCGCCGTGAATCCGTCGCTGCCGATCGTGCTCGGGGGAGTCTCCTCCTGCGACTGCGATTTTCTGCGCAACATGGCCGCGCAGGGCGTGATGGAGGCCGTGGATGCAGTCGGCGTGCATGGATTTCCGCTGGATTGGAACCACTGGCAGCTCGCCGAGTGGCCGGATCGCATCGCCGAGGCCCGCGCAGTCTCCGGCAAGCCGGTCTGGGTGACCGAGGTGGGCGTGTCCTCGTTTGGGGCCGAGGAAGTCCAGGTATTTGGCCTCCAGCGCACCTTGGAGCTGCTGCAGGGCCGCGCGGAACGGCTGCACTGGTACAGCCTGTTCGATCTGCCGCCCAGCTGGCCCGCCGAGACGCGCCATAAGGAGGCGGAGGGGTCCGCCTATTACCGCCATTACTACCTCGGCCTGGTGAAGGCGAACGGTGAACCGAAGCTGGCCGCCAGAAGCTTTCCGGCCGACGGCAGCGCGGGCTTCTGCCAATGGTTTCACTACGAGGATCCGCGGCTGGATGAGGCCGTCCGTTGGATGAAGGATCGCGGAGTGCAGTACCTGCGCACGGGATTGAGCTGGGCGGACAGCTATCGCCCAGATGCCGAGGCCTGGTTCGACCGGCAGATGCGGGCGCTGGAGCCCTTTCGCGTGGCGCTCACCCTGTGCTTCACCCCCGGGCACCTAGGGCTGGAGGATCACCACACCAGTCCCCCGAAGGACAATCAGGACTTTGCGGACTTCGCCACCTGGGCCGTGGAGCGGTATGCCCGGGCGGCCAGCGCGGATGTTCAAAGCGTTCAAGAGGAGCCCGTCGCCAGCCTATGAGCATGAACCAGACCAAACAGGTATTAATCACGGGAGGCGCCGGGTTCGTCGGCTCTCATTTGGCCGACGGCCTGCTGCGCGCCGGCCACAGCGTTCGCGTTCTCGACGACCTCACCCCGCAGGTCCACTCGAATGGGCGTCCGGAGTACCTTTCGCCTGACGTGGAGCTGATCGTCGGCGACATCCGCGACCCCAACCGGCTGCGCGAGGTGCTCGCCGGCGTGGATGTGATCTTCCACTTTGCGGCGACGGTAGGCGTGGGCCAGTCGATGTATGAGATTGCCCGCTACATGAGCGTCAACACGCAGGGAACGTCGGAGCTGCTGCAGGCGCTGCTGGATGCCAAGCAGACGCCGGAGAAGCTGGTCGTGGCGTCCTCGATGTCGATCTATGGCGAGGGGCGGTATATGTGTTCGGAGTGCGGCGCGGCGGCCGCTCCGCCGGTGCGTTCGGTCGCCCAGCTGCGTTCGGGAGCCTGGGAGTTGCCCTGCGATCTTTGCGGCGGTGTGCTGAAGCCCGTGCCCACCGATGAAACCAAGCCCTCCGAGATCAACTCGGTGTATGCGCTTTCGAAGCGCGACCAGGAGCAGCTTTGCCTGATCTACGGCCGCAACTATGACCTGCCTGTGACTGCCCTGCGCTTCTTCAACATCTACGGCACTCGCCAGGCGCTTTCGAATCCGTATACCGGCGTGGCGGCCGTGTTCGCCTCCCGCCTGTTGAACGGCAAAGCCCCGCTGGTCTTTGAGGACGGCGAGCAGATGCGCGACTTCGTCAGCGTGCATGACATCGTGCGCGCCAACATGCTGGCCATGGAGCGGCCGGAGTCCGACGGCGAGGTGATCAACATCGGCTGCGGCGCGCCGATTACGATCCGCCGCGTGGCAGAAATACTTGCCGAGGCGTTGGGCAAAGATCTGCAGCCGGTCATTACGCAAAAGTACCGTGCCGGCGACATACGCCACTGCTACGCGGACATCACCAAGGCGCGCAAGCTGCTGGGCTATGAGCCGCAGGTAACGCACGAGGATGGCTTTCGCGAGCTGGCCGTCTGGCTGGCGCAGCAGGAGGCCGAGGACAAGGCCGAAACCATGCTCAAGGAACTGAACGCGTATGGGCTTACCGCCTGATGGAAGTGGACGGAGGCTGGACAGAGTTACGCAGTGGGCTTGGAAGTGAAAGGCGGGATGCGAGGGATGAGTCGATGAAGGCGAGTGGTCCGCAGACGGTCCTAATCACGGGAGGCGCAGGGTTTATCGGCTGCAACCTGGCGCGGCACCTGCTCGGAGAAACTAATGCTCGGGTACGGGTGTTCGATAACCTGTCGCGCCGCGGCGTGGAGCACAACCTCGCCTGGCTCCAGTCGCTGCGAGGAGCGGGGCGGCTGGAGCTTGTGAAGGGCAATGTGCAGGATGCGCGAGCGGTGAATGAAGCCATGCGCGACGTTACTGAGGTCTATCACCTCGCGGCGCAGGTTGCGGTGACCACCTCCATCGACGATCCGCAGTCAGATTTCGACACCAATGCCGTGGGGACCCTGCGGGTGCTCGAAGCGGCTCGGCGATCACCGCGTAAGCCTTTTCTGTTGTTTACTTCCACGAACAAGGTGTATGGATCGCTTGAAGGCGTGCCGGTGCAGTCCGCGCCCACGCGCTGCGAGGCTGTCGCCGCTGGCTTCCGCGGCGTAAGCGAGGACGAGAGCCTCGACTTCCATTCGCCCTATGGCTGCTCCAAGGGCACGGCCGACCAGTATGTTCGCGATTACGCCCGCATCTATGGATTGCCGACGGTGGTTTTTCGCATGTCGTGCATCGCCGGTCCGCGGCAGTTCGGCAACGAGGATCAGGGCTGGGTGGCGCACTTTTTGTACTGTGCATTGGCGGGGCATCCGATCACGGTTTATGGCGACGGTCGCCAGGTGCGTGACGTGCTGCACGTGCATGACCTGGTGGGGGCCATGATGGCGGCGCGCGAACACCGCCGCACCACGCGCGGTCAGATCTACAATCTCGGCGGCGGGATGGAGCGCTCGGTTTCGGTGCTGGAGATGCTGCGTTTGATCGAAAAGCAGCTGGAACGTCCGTTAGACCTGCGCTACTCGCGCGTACGGCCGGGCGATCAGCCCTTGTATATCTCGAACACGGGTAAGATCGAGCGCGATACCGGATGGCGGCCCAACCGTTCGCTGAAGGATATTCTCGCCAGCATTCACGGCTTCTGGACCGAGAACGAGACCGCCATTCGCAGCCAGCAGCGGGCCGGCGCCGCCGCGCTCGAGATGCTGGCCGGGGAGGTCGCTTGAAGTTCGCGCTCGTGAACCCGCGCTGGAGTTTTGAGAGATCTACCTACTTCGGCTGTGCTGACGCCCATTTTCCACTGGAGCTGCTGTCCGCGCGCGAGATGCTGCGCGGCGCTGGGCATGAAGTTCTGCTCGTCGATGCGCTCATGGAGGATCTCTCCCCGGAGCAGGTGCGCGTGCGTTTAAAGGCATTTGGCGAGAATTTTCTCGTCATTCCAACCGCGCCGTCGTACCTGTTCTGGCGCTGCCCGCAGCCAGAGCTGCGCATTCCGCGGCAGTGGATCGCGGCGCTCAACCGGCCCTCGCTCGATCGCCCCTCGAAGGTGGTCGTCATCGGTCCCCACGGCTCGGCTACACCGCTCGCGACGCTGGAAAAAACCGGCGCGGATATCGTTCTGCGCGGTGAACCGGACCAGACGCTGCCGCAGCTTGCAACGCTGCCATGGGAGATGGTGGCCGGCTGCTGCTGGCGCGATGCCAACGGGACGGTGCGCTTGGGCCAGGGTCTCGGCGCGACGGACATGCGCGCGCTGGGGCCGCTGGACTACTCCGATTACCCCGTCGAACTGCACAGCCATAAGCACCACATCTTTCCGGGCAACGGGGCTGACCACCTCAAGCTGGGCGCCGAGGTGGAATTCGCGCGCGGCTGCCCCTGGTCGTGCAGCTTCTGCAACAAAACGCTGTTTCGGAACAAATATCGCGAGCGGGAGCTCAGCTCGGTGCTTGCGGAGATCGATCACCTGATCTCGCGGGGCGTGGACTACATCTACTTCATCGACGAGATCTTCGGCGTCGGCAAAACCGTACAAAACCTGCTGAAAGAGCTCGCAAAGCGCCCCGTTTCGATCGGATTCCAGTCACGAATCGACCTTTGGGATGAAGCGGGGATGGATCTTTTAGGCGCGGCGCACTGCGTCTCCTTCGAGTGCGGCGTGGAGTCCATCACCGCCGAAGGTCGCGACGAGATGAACAAGAACTGCCGCCTATCCACCGATCGCATCAGCGATCTGCTGATCTACGCGCGCGGCCGCATCCCGTGGGTGCAGGCCAATCTGATCAAGACGCAGAAGGACGATCCGGCGCTGGTGGCCGCCTGGCAGACGCGCATGAAGGCCGCCGGTGTGTGGGTGAGCGAACCCGTGCCGATGTTCCCCTTCCCGGGCAGTCCGCAATATGTGGAAACCTTCGGCGCGCAGCCGGATGAGACCGCCTGGGAGCGCGCGCACTCGTTTTATCTCAACATCTTCTCGGACAAAGGGTTCAGCGATATCCAGGCCGAAAGCCCGCTTACGCTGGCCGAGTTGGAGGCTCAGGAGCTCTCATGCGTCTCCTGATGACCACCGACACAGTCGGCGGCGTCTGGACGTTTACAACCGAACTCACCCGGCAACTCCTCCAGCGCGGCCACGCGGTCTTCCTTGTCAGCTTAGGCCGCGCACCCTCGCCGAGCCAAGAGCAATGGGGTATCGACCAGTGGCGCTCAAACGGCGGCCAGCTGACCACGCTGTATACAAGCATTCCGCTGGAGTGGATGCAGAATAATGAAACGGCCTTCGAGGAAGGTCAGGAAGAGATCCTCAATGCTGCCGCCTGCTTTGGTCCCGACCTCATTGTCTCCAATCAATTCTGCTTTGGCCGCCTTGACACCCCTATCCCGCGCGTTGTCGTCGCCCATAGCGATGTCCTAAGTTGGGGCCGCGCCTGTCGCCCCTCGGCACTGGAGCCCACCCCTTGGCTCACCCGGTACACCGATATGGTGCAGGCCGGTCTTCAAGATGCCTCTGCCGTTGTCACGCCCACCGCCTGGATGGGTACAGCGCTTGCTGGCTTCTCTTTGCCCTCAAGCTATGTGGTGATCCCGAATGGCGTCAGCGTGGGCCAGCCCACGGAATCGCAGCCCCATCGCAAGTTCCAGGCCATCACCGCGGGTCGCCTCTGGGACGAGGCAAAGGGCCTCGATACCCTTCAAGATCTCGACTCGCCGATGCCACTGCTCGTTGCGGGGGACAACACCTTCGAATCGCCCGATCCGCAGACCTCTTGGCCCAACCGTCTCATCAGCCTCGGCCCGCTGAGCCAAACCAATCTGCACCAACATTTCCGTGAGAGCGATGTTTATCTCTGCACGTCGCGTTACGAACCCTTCGGCCTCGCCCCGGTCGAGGCCGCCCTCTGCGGCTGCGTTCCCGTGGTTCGCGACCTCCCCAGCCTGCGCGAGGTCTGGGACGAGAGCGCCCTTTACTTCACCGACAACGCCTCACTCACCCGGATTCTGAAATCGCTCGCTTGGGATTACCAACTAATCACCGAAGTCAGGTCTCGCGCCCACCGGCGCGCTCTCCTTTATACCCCCGAGCGCATGGCCGACAGCTATCTCCACCTCTTTCAGTCCGTCCTCGCACAGCCCCGGGCCATGTCACATGTCTCCTAACTTCCGCATCGCCTACTTCGCGCACTCGCTGCGCTCGGACTGGAACAATGGCAACGCCCACTTCCTGCGCGGCCTGCTGGACAACCTCCGGAGGCTCGGCCACCAGGTCATAGCTTATGAGCCGGCCAACGGCTGGTCGATGGAAAATCTGCGCCACGAGGCCAAAGGCAAGGCTTCGCTGCGGCAGTTCGCCCGCTTTTACCCGCACCTGCACATAGCCGAATACCAAATCTCCGAGGCCGCATCCCCGGAGATCTGGCGCGAACGGCTGCGCGATCTGGACTTCGTCTTCGTCCACGAGTGGAACTCGCCCGAGCTCACCCGCACGCTGCTTGAGCTGCGCGGCCAGCTCGGCTTCAAGCTCCTCTTTCACGACACCCATCACCGTGCCTCGTCTACCCCTGAAAATATCCGGGCTCTCGGTATCGACCGCTTCGACGGCATCATGGCGTTTGGCGAAGCCTTGCGATCCATCTACCGCGACCGCTTCGGGCTTGACCGGGTCTGGACCCTGCACGAGGCCGCCGACATCGATATCTTCGAGCCCCTGAACGGTCATCGAAGCGTCCAGGACGTCGTGTGGATCGGCAACTGGGGCGACGACGAGCGCACCGCCGAGATCCGCGAGTTCCTGTTGGAGCCCGCACGCCAGCTGCCGGAGTACAAATTCAGCATCTACGGCGTGCGCTACCCCGAGGACGGCCTCCAAGCACTCCAGAAGGCCGGTGTGCGTTACGGCGGCTATCTGCCCAACCTGACCGCGCCCGAGGTCTACGCCAACTCGTCCCTAACGGTGCATATCCCCCGCCGCCACTACGTCGAAGCCATGCGCGGCATTCCCACCATCCGCGTCTTTGAGGCGCTGGCCTCCGCCATTCCGCTCATCTCCGCGCCATGGGAAGATACCGAAAAGCTCTTTAAACAGGGCGACATCCGTTTTGTGCGCAACGGCCGCGAGATGCGCGCCGCCATCCGGCATTGGATGGCGGACGAGGAGGCCGCGATAGACTTCGCCTTGAGCGGTCAGGACACTGTTCTCGAACGCCATACCTGTCGCCACCGGGCCGAACAGCTCAGCACCATCCTTGAGGACCTCCAGCGTTGAAGATCTTTGCCTTTGGCTCCAGCATCGTGTCCTCGTACTGGAACGGTGCGGCCACCTACTACCGCGGCTGCTACAAGTACCTCGCGCGGCTGGGCTATGACATCACCTTCGCCGAGCCTGACGCGTATGGCCGCCAGCAGCATCGCGATTCGGATGATTTTTCTTATGTGACCTCCGTGGTCTACCAGCCGGCCTCAGCCGACGGTGGCCGCGACCTCGGCCGAATGATCGAACAGGCCGCGCAGTACGACATCGTCGTGAAACACTCCGGCATCGGCTGCGATGATGCGGTGCTGGAACGGCGGGTACCGGCCGGGTGCTCTGCCTCGGCCATGACCTTCATCTGGGATGTGGACGCGCCTGCGACCATTCAGCGCATGCGCGCCGATGCCGGTGATGCGCTGCGCCACTCCACGCGGGATTACGACGCGATCCTGACCTACGGGGGCGGGCCTTTGGCTTACGAGGGCTTCAAAGAGTTTGGCGCCCGCGCGTACTACAGCATGTACAACGGGCTCGACCCGGAGACACACTTTCCCGTGCCAGCCGATCCGTCGCTGGCCTGTGATGTCGTGTTTCTCGGCAATCGCCTGCCCGACCGCGAGGCGCGTGTTGAAGAATTGTTTCTGCGCGCGGCGGAACTCGCACCGCAGGCGGGCTTCATCCTCGGCGGCGAGGGCTGGGGCGACAAGCGGATGCCGCCCAACGTGCGCTGGCTGGGCCATGTGCCCACGGCGGATCACAATCGCGTGAACTGCTCGGCGAGCATGGTGCTCAACATCAATCGCGCCTCCATGGCCGAGTTCGGATTTTCGCCGCCGACCCGGGTGTTTGAGGTCTCCGGCGCAGGCACCTGCCTGCTTTGCGACGACTGGCCGGGGATCTCTGATTGTTTCGAGCCCGGAAGCGAGATCCTGGTGGTGAAATCCGCCGAGGACGTGGTTGATGCGTTGCAGCGCTATGATCTGTCTGACCGCAAGCGGATCGGCGACGCCTTCCATGCGCGCGGGCTCGCCGACCACACCTACGCGCAACGCGCCGCGCAGGCGGATTTTGCCTTCCGTGAGTGCCGCGCACGGCGGCAAGGCAGGCTTCCCGCGCAGACGCATGCACCCGCGACCATGGCCGACTGGCGGTCCGTTGCCGGCTGGCGGCGCACGGCCGCAGGTGCGCTGATCGACACGTCTACGGCAACAGGGCAGCCGGCATGAAGATTGTGATCTATGGCCTGACGATCACCTCTTCCTGGGGCAATGGCCATGCGACCACTTATCGTTCGTTGTGCAAGGCGCTGGCCGCGCGCGGGCACCGCATCATTTTTGTCGAAAGGGATGCCGAGTGGTATCGCAGCAACCGCGATCTGCCCAAACCGGGGTACTGCGCGGTGCGGCTGTACGAACGGTGGAACACCGAATCGAAGGCGCTGATTGAGCTGAGCCGCGACGCCGATGCGATCGTTGTGGGCTCCTATTTTCCCGATGCGATCGCCGCGACCGAGGCGCTGCTTGCCGCGAACTTCGGTCCGGTGCTTTTTTACGACATCGATACGCCGATCACGCTGGCAGCACTGCGCGCGCAGGGCCATACGGAGTACCTCGAAGCCCGGCTGATCCCCCACTACGCCGCGTATCTGAGCTTCACCGGCGGCCCGGCTCTGCAGGAGATCCAAGGCCGTTTCGGATCGCCGGGGGCTGTGGCCTTCTACTGCTCCGTCGATCCCGACCTGCACAAGCCGACACCGCCGAAGCCGGAGTTCAGCTGCTCGTTGAGCTATCTAGGCACCTATGCCGCCGATCGGCAGCCAAAGCTCATGCGTTTTTTGAACGACGCGGCTCGTCTGCTACCGGAAGCGCGCGTCATCGTCGCGGGCCCGCAGTATCCCGCGGACATCCCTTGGGCGCCCAACGTCGAGCGCATCATTCACCTATCGCCGCCCGAGCATCCCGCCTTTTATTCGTCCTCGCGTTTCACGCTGAACCTCACGCGAGACGACATGGTGGCGGCGGGCTACTCGCCCTCCGTGCGGCTGTTCGAGGCTTCGGCCTGTGGGGCGGCAATCCTCTCGGATCCGTGGCCCGGGCTCGAAGAGTTTCTTACGCCCGGATCAGAGGTGCTGCTGCCGCGTGATGCCGGCGAGGTGGTCAGGATTTTGCATGGACTGCCTGAGGCAGAGCGTGAGGCCATGGGTCAGCGGGCGCGCGAACGGGTACTCGCTGAACACACCGCCGCGCACCGTGCGCAGCAGTTTGAGGAGATCGTGGCGGCCTGCAGCTGAGTGATTTCGCCGCGATAAGACTGGATGAAGCACCTGTGCAGCGCTATGCAGCAGCGACGAACAGCAAGTTCCCTTCGGGAATGACAGAAAGGCAGCATCGCATTTTCGGTTGATTGTTAGTCATTCCATAGCCTCCAACCTTTTGTTGGTCATCCCCCAGCCTCCAACCTTTTGTTGTCATCCCGTAGCCTCCAACCTTTATTTGTCATCCCGTAGCGTAGCGCAGGGATCTGCTTTTCTCCTGCCGCTGTAAACCTCGAAGGAACGGCTCTAGGCAGACTGCAGCCGGGCTGCGGGAAGCAGCTCAAGGAGCGAATTGAGACAAAGTTCCGGCCGCTCCGCCTCCAGCTGTTCCCGCGGGTAAATGCCCGTCGCCACCACCACAACCTCGAGGCCGTTGGCATGAGCGGCCTGGACATCCGCCGGGGTGTCTCCGAAGACGCAGACCGCTGCTGTGGGTCCGATGCGCTCACGAAGCGCCTCCAGTGCGGCACGGAAGACCTCTGCACGGGTCTCGAAGCCGTCGCTATAGCCGCCGAGATCGAAGCATTCGCGCAGGCCGCACTGCCTCAGCTTCGTCTCGCCGATGCGCGCGAAGTTTCCCGTTGCCGTTGAGAGCACCGCGCCGCGCGCGCGGAGATGCGCGAGCAGATCGCGCACACCCGGCAGCACATCCATGCGCAGCTCCGCGCGGTTGCCCTCGACCTCGGCGCCCATGCGCGCGCGGATCTCCGCGAGTCGAGGCCGCCAGTGGGTTTCCTCGACGGCTCCGCGCGCAAACGCGTCACGCAGGATGCCCTCATCCGTGTTGCCGTGCGTGGTGACGCCATCCAGGTTCAGCGGCCGCCCCGCAACGGCGCTCAGAGCGCTGCAGAAGGCAAAGTAATGCACCGCATCCTGGCAGTTCAGCAGGGTTCCATCGATGTCGAACAGGTAGCCCTCAAAGGCATCCCAGGAGCGTGAGAGTTTTGCTTGCAAGGCCATCCCTCTAGGCTAGAGCAAATTACCCGTAGCTACGCAGCGTCCTCTCGGCCGGAGCCCGGAGCCAGCAAAGCGAGCCGACGGGCAAAGTGGAGAGACCCCTGTATTCGTTTGGAGCCACGCAGACCTCCGTGCAACAACACAAAATAGAGGGATCTCTCCGTTTCGCAGATGGCAAACTGTCTGCTTCGGTCGAGATGACAATTTTTCTGTAGGTAATTTACTTTAGCGCGTAGTGCGATTCGCTTTGAGCCTCGCGCTATTCTTCTTCGACCCGGTGTCCTTCCCTGAACCCGCTGAGGACCCTCGCGCCACGTTCTTTTTAGCTAAGCTCGGCTCGCCAGACCGTTTTTCAGCAGCGCTTTTTCGCTTTGCGGTCCCGCTGCCGCCCGCGTCCTTGATCTCGTGATACTGCTCCAGCAGTTGATGCCCCTCAGCCGCCAGCTTCTTCGCATCCGCCGCCGTTTGTGGAACAGCCTCGCCCCACGCGTGGGCACTCAATGCGAGACGGGTGGGCTCGCCCTTTTCATCCTTCATGGGTCCGCGCGGGTGCGCGAAGTGACGGCGCAGAAACGAACCCTTGCGCACCATCTTCTCCGGCGTGTCCGCAAGCCCTTGTACACCAGGCCGCAGGTGGGAGCCTTCCTTCTGCGCGAAGTACGCGCGTCCCTCTGCCGTCAAACCGCCCTTGGGGTCCTTCCCCGCCTTCGGCATGGACCCCGTCGCGATGGATCCTGTCGCGTGAGATCCTGTCGCGTGAGATTCGGACGCTTTCTTCGCTGCTTTCTTTACCGCTGACTTGCCGCCGGTCTTCTTCGTCGTCATCTCGCCTGCCCTTCTCGTGTTGAAGCAGGAACAGCCTCAACTGTTGCATGGCCGGAAGGCGAATCGTGCGCCTTCGGTGCGAGCAGCGCCGTGGGATATACTCGGCGCAGTTTCCGGCCAGTTTTTTGGATGTAACTGAAGTTTGGATGTAACTGAAGAAGGGAGATCGTCTTGATCAAAGGATTCCGTGACTTCATCCTGCGCGGCAACGTGATGGACCTGGCCGTGGCCGTAATCATCGGCGCAGCCTTTACCTCCATCGTGACGGCGCTGACGACGAACATCATCAACCCCCTGCTCGGCGCCATTATCGGCAAGCCGAATTTCGATTATCTTGTTGCCAATGTGAATGGCGGCGAGGTCAAATACGGCACATTCATCACCGCCGTCGTCAACTTCCTGATCATCGCCGCAGTGGTGTACTTCTTTCTCGTGCTTCCAACGCAGTACCTGTTGAAGAAGTTCAATCCGCCCAAGGCCGAGCCGCCCAGCACCCATGCCTGCCCGCAGTGCCTTGGCGATATTCCGCTGGCAGCCACGCGCTGCAAGTTCTGCGCGCAGCCTGTTACGCCCGCAACGCTGGTTTAACCGGCTTTACTACATCTTCGGAGGTCTACATGGTTCGTCTGCGGACGGCTTCGGCCGTCTTTTTCGTTGCGGGTGGCTTGAGCTTCGCCCAAGCACCTTCCGCGCCCCAATCCGTCTTCGGTTTTGCGAACTTCGCGCAGGAGGCCAAATGGGATGCAGCTTTTATGGCCGTGCCGGACCCCAAGCTCGCCGGGGCGCACCTGAAGGAGCTCACCAAGGCGCCGCACTGGGCCAGTTCGCCTGAAGACTACGCCACAGCGGAGTATGTCGCGAACAAATTCAAAGCCGCAGGCCTCGATACGCAGATCGTTCCGTACAAGGTCCTGCTAAACAAGCCCGTCAAGATTGAGATCACCGCTGTAAACGCGCAGGGCAAGCAGCTGATGGCCGGTCCCACGCCCGAGCACGTGGATCCGAACGCGTATGGCGGCGATCCGTTCCAGGATGACAAACGGATTCTGCCCGCCTTCAACGGCTCCTCCGCCTCGGGCGATGTCACCGCCGATGCCGTATACGCGAACTACGGCACCCTGGAGGACTTCAAGCAGCTTGCCAAGCTGGGCATCAACATCAAGGGCAAGATCGTACTGGTGCGCTATGGCGGCAACTTCCGCGGCGTGAAGGCCTATATCGCGCAGCAGTACGGCGCAGCGGGCGTGATCATCTTCTCCGACCCGGCCGACGACGGTTATGACCGCGGCGACAAATACCCGCGCGGTCCTTACCGCCCCGACTCCGCCGTGCAGCGCGGTTCGGTGCAGTTTCTGCCGCTTTATCCAGGCGATCCGGAGACTCCCGGCATCGCGTCCACGCCCGATCTGCCGGACTCCAAGCGCATCACCGATCCGGCCAAGATGAACCAGCCGTCCATTCCCGTGAACCCGCTCAGCTACAAGGACGCCGCGCCCATCCTGGAAGCGCTGGACGGACCCAACGTTCCGCATGAATGGCAAGGCGCGCTGCCCTTCGCCTATCACCTCGGCGGCACCGGCGCGGTGAAGGTGCACATGCACCTGGAGCAGGACTACAAACTGCGCACCATCTGGGATGTGATCGGCACCATCGAAGGCACCGACCCCGAAGATCCAAACGCCTGGGTGGTCGCCGGCAACCATCGCGACGCCTGGGTCTACGGCGCCGTCGACCCGAACAGCGGCACGGCGGCGATGCTCGAAACCGTCCATGGGCTCGGCGAGCTGTTGAAGCAGGGCTGGAAGCCGAAGCGCCGTATCGTGATCGCGAGTTGGGACGCCGAAGAAGAGGGGCTGATGGGCTCCACGGAATGGGCGGAAGGCCATGCGGAGCACCTCGCGCACGCTGTCGCCTACTTCAACACGGACGTCGGGGTCTCGGGTCCGAACTTCAACGCCTCCGCCGTTCCCTCTCTGAAGGATTTTGTGCGCGACGTGACGCGCGAGGTGCCCAGCGCCAAGGGCGGCAGCGTGTATGACCAGTGGCTTCACGACCAGGCCGACAACCCACGCCGCCGCGGGGCTGCCAACCCATTCAACGCGCCTTCCAACTCCAACGTGAACGCCGAGGGCGTGCGCGTCGGCGATCTGGGCTCCGGCTCCGATTACACGCCGTTCATCCAGCACCTCGGGGTGCCGTCCACGGACATCGGCTCCGACGGCCCCTACGGCGTCTACCACTCCACCTTCGACGACTACAACTGGTTCATCCGCAACGCGGATCCCACCTTTGTCTTCGAACAGCAGCAGGCCCGGGTCTTCGGCATCGAGATTCTGCACATGGCCGATGCCGACGTGCTGCCCTATAACTACCGCCTCTATGGCCGCGAGGTCATGAATTACCTTAGTGCGGCACAGGCGCGAGCCGTCCATAGCAAGCTGCAGGTGAGCTTCGACGCGGCGCTGAAGGCCGCCACGCGCTTCCAAGCCGCGGGCGATCGTATCTATTCGCGACAGATGGCGGTCACCGGCGCCGCAAATACGCCGTCCGCGGCCGACGCCAAGGCACTGAATGTCGCATTACGCGCCGCGGAAGAAGGGCTGCTGAATGAAGAAGGGCTGCCAAAGCGTCCCTGGTTCAAACACACCATCTATGCGCCGGGGGAGTACACCGGCTATGCTGCCGTGGTCATTCCCGGTGTGAATGAGGGCATCGATGCTGAAGATTCCGCACGCACGCAAACGCAGCTGGACGCGCTGACAGCGGCGCTTAACCGGGCCGCCACGGTCTTGGAGAAGGCTGCGATGTAGTTACGGTGGTGTACTCCCGGTTCGGGGCACTGAAGTTTTTTCGAGGACTGCCGATGATACCTCCGCGGGCAAAGAGTTTCACTCCCGCGGAGGCTTCATGTATCCACTGATCCTGATCTTTTGCATTCTCGCCGTGATTCTTTCGCCACTCGCGCTGGACCTGTTTCTCAGCTTCAAAGAAGCCCGCATGGAGCGTCGCGCTCACCTGTTCGCGCGGAAAAACGGCTCGCACCTAGCATGGACCTCCCCGCGCGGGCGTTAGACCGGGGTAGCTGTGGCTCTACCTGTTGCTTCGGCTCTCTGAACCGATTGCCCATTGCGTCCTCTGCGTCAATACTTTGCGTCCTCCGCGTTCGCCGTTGCTCTTAAGAAACGGAACGCAAAGGAAGGCTCCGCAGAAGACGCGAAGGCGACGTCGCCTGGCGACCGAAGCGGCTTCAGCCGCGCAACGCCATCTGTTCCGTGAGGATCTGCGTGAGGTCCGGCTTCTTCAGGCCATGCACCTCTTCATTGAACTTATCGACCTTGCTCGACCAGTTCATGGAGCAGAACTTCGGGCCGCACATGGAGCAGAACGCCGCCTCCTTGTAGTAGTCGTCCGGCAGCGTCTCGTCGTGCATGCCACGGGCCGTCTCCGGGTCCAGCGACAACGCGAACTGCTTGTCCCAGTCAAAGGTGTAACGCGCATGAGAGATAGCATCGTCACGATCACGAGCGCCGGGCCGGTGGCGTGCAATGTCGGCGGCGTGCGCCGAGATCTTGTAGGCGATAATGCCGTCCTTGACATCTTTTTCGTTCGGCAGCCCGAGGTGCTCCTTGGGCGTCACGTAGCAGAGCATCGCCGCACCGTGCCAGCCGATCATGGCCGCGCCGATGGCGGAGGTGATGTGGTCATAACCGGGGGCAATGTCCGTAACCAGCGGACCGAGCACGTAAAACGGCGCGCCGTCACAGAGCTCGACCTCTTTATCGACCTGCTCCTTGATCTTGTCCATCGGCACGTGGCCCGGGCCTTCAATCATCACCTGGACATCGTCCTTCCATGCCTGTCGCGTCAGCTCGCCCAGGGTCTTCAGTTCGGCAAACTGTGCTTCATCGGAAGCGTCGGCGACCGAACCCGGCCGCAGGCCATCACCCAGCGAGTAGCTGACGTCATACTTCGCCATAATCTTTGTGATGCGGTCGAAATTCTCATAAAGGAAGTTCTGCTGATGGTGCGCGGTCATCCACTGGGCGAGAATCGCTCCGCCGCGGCTCACGATTCCCGTAATGCGCTTCGATACCATGGGAATGTACTGCACCAGAACGCCCGCATGAATGGTGAAGTAGTCGACACCCTGTTGCGCCTGCTCCTCTATGACCTCCAGGTACAGGTCAATATTCAGGTCCTCGACACGTTTGACACGGCTCAACGCCTCATACAGCGGCACGGTTCCAATCGGCACCGGCGAATGCCGCAAAATCGACTCGCGGATCATCGGAATGTCGCCGCCGGTGGAGAGATCCATCACGGTGTCCGCCCCATAGTGCACGGCCGTGTGCAGCTTGCGCAGCTCCTCATCCACGTTCGACACCAGAGCCGAGTTGCCGATGTTGGCGTTGATCTTGCACAGCGATTCAACCCCGATCGCCATGGGCTCGAGCTCAGGATGGTTGATGTTCGCCGGGATGATCATCGTGCCTTTCGCGATCTCCGAGCGCACCAGCTCCGGGGCCAGCTTCTCTTTGTGCGCGACGAAAGCCATCTCCTCAGTAATCAAGCCCTTGCGCGCGAAGTGCATCTGGCTCATGTTCCAGTCGCCGCTGCGCGCGGCTTCTTCCTTGCGCTTGACGATCCACTCGCGGCGCGGTTGCGGAACCCCGTAGCGCGTCTCTGGATCCTGTCCGTTGCTGTTCGCTGCCGCCAAACCGTTTTCGAATGTGCTCATCTGCTTGAGTCCCCCGCCCGGGTCCGTCGCGCGCCGTCGCTGCGTTTCAGCCCGGTGTTATCGCCAGAGTATACGCCGCGGGTGTGGCGCAGCTACGATGGAGGGGATGACTCGTACTCTCTACGCACTCGCCCTCTTGACTGCCTCCACCGCATTTGCCCACGCCCAGAACACCGGCGTACTTGGCGACTGGCGCGAGCCGGGCGGGTCGGTGATTCGCGTCGCCCCTTGCGGCCCGGATGTGTGCGCCCGGCTCATTCAGATCAGCTCCCAGGCGCCTTCGCCGTTGGACCTGCAAAATCCTGACGAAGCGAAACGGTCGCAGCGGCTTTGCGGCTTGCAGATCGGGACTGGGTTCCAACGCAAAGACCCGGACCACGCGGAGGACGGGCTTCTCTACGATCCCAAGACGGGCAAGACGTATCACGGCGAGATGACGCGCGAGGGCGGCACGCTCCACCTCCGCGGCTATGTCGGGTTCAAGCTGTTCGGGCGGACAGAGAACTGGACCCATATCAGCGGCCTGAAAGCCACTTGCGCCGCAGCCTCAACTTAGGTGCAAACCCTTTGTGTTGTATGTACAGTGTGAGGGTGAGCACCGTCTCTTCCGGGCCAACCTCTCCTAAACTTCCGCTGGGCTTTCAATGGGGCGCGGCAAGCGCCGGCATCAAAGCCAGCGGCAAGCCTGATCTTGCCCTGGCCGTCTGCGCAGACGGCGCGAACGCCGCGGCCATGTTCACGGCCAACCAGCTGGTGGCCGCTCCGGTGACGATTGGCCGGCGGCATCTGGCGGCCACCGGCGGCCGCGTCACCGCCGTGCTGGTCAACTCCGGCAATGCCAACTGCGCGACAGGCGAGCCCGGCATTGAGGCCTGCCATCGCACCTGCGTCGCCGTAGCCGAGCAGTTCGGCAGCGTCTTCGACGAGGTGATTCCCTGCTCCACCGGCATCATCGGCGTGCCGCTGCCCACGGAGAAGCTCATCGCCGGCATCCCCGCAGCTAAAACCACTCTGGGCAGCACGCCGGAGCATCTGCTTGCCTTCGCCAATGCGATCCTGACCACCGACACCAAGCGCAAGGTCGCGCGCGCCACCATTGCAGGCGACAGCGGCGAGCCGGTGCGGCTGTTCGGCTGTGCCAAGGGCGCCGGGATGATCGGCCCGCAGCTGGTGCCTCACGCCACCATGCTGGTCTACCTATTCACCGACCTCCATGCCACGCCCGCGCAGCTGCGCGAGGTGCTCGGCCCGGCGGTGGAGGGCAGCTTCAACTCCATCTCTATCGACGGCGACACCTCCACCAACGACACCGTGCTGCTGCTCGCCAGCGGCAAAAGCGGCATACAGGCCACGGACAAGGTGCTGCCCGCGTTCGCGGAGGCGCTGCGGCTGGTCTGCGAGTCGCTGGCGCACCAGATCGTCGATGACGGCGAGGGTGTGGGCCACGTCATCACGCTCGAGATCACCGGGGCCCGCAACCATGCCGAAGCCAAGCAGATCGCCCGCAACATCGCCCGCTCCCCGCTGTGCAAGACGGCCTGGTCCTCCGCCGACCCGAACTGGGGACGGCTGCTCTGCGCGGCCGGCTACGCGGGCGTGCCGTTCGATCCGGCAACGGTTTCAGTCGCGATCGCCGGTCTTCCGGTCTTCGCTGAAGGTATGCGCTCGCCGCATTTCGACGCAGCGGTAACCCACGCCGCCATGAGCGCCAGGGAGTACACCATCGCCATCGATCTCGGCCAGGGCGATGGCCGCTCCCGGTTTCTTACCTGCGACCTAACGCATGAGTACGTGACGATCAACGCGGAGTATTCGACCTAGTGCGAACGCTCGTGGGAGCGCCAACCGAATGGAACAGCCCGTGCCCAAGGAGACGTCTCGTTCGTGCAAGCCACGCGAGCTGGTTCCTTCCGAGACTGCGACTTTACCGATACCGATCCCCTGCCGAACCCACGCCATGCAAGCCGACTCACACGAGACCGGATTTTCGCGTCATGGTGGTTGGACAGCCTGCAGCAGACTCCCTGCCGGGTCCCCCCTCCCCCTACCCGGGGGTACTGCGGACGCAAAATCTCTGTTTTGTTACAGATGCAGGGAGGGGTACATGCAAAGTATTTAAAACAAAAGATTTATCTACAAAGTATTTGATTTCAGCAACTTACCGAGGGTTTACCGATACGCACGGCTGGGGAGGTCCGTGAGGCCGGAATTCGGGTGTTTTCAGGATAGCTGGTTGCTGGGTGGTTCTGTGCAACGGCCGTATTCTCTGGGCTGTTGCGAGGAGTTCGGAGGCCATTTGGATGGCTGCCACTTCCGACAATGCGACATATCGTTACCAATCCGGGAGCGAGCGGCGGGCAAGTGTAGGAAAAGCCCGTTTGGCGGACAATGAATGTCGATGGAATGAGCACTACAGCCTCAACTCGGCAGTTCATCTCCCAGGCTGGTTACATCGGTCTCGCTATGCTCGTTGCTTTGCACGCTGCCCTCTGGTCGCGTGCTGAAGCGCTACGCGGATTTGGGGGGCATCTCGATGAGGCGAGCAGATGGCTTCAGGTCTTGTGCGTCGCCTCCTTGCTCGTGCTGATCTGCTGCCTGCTTGGCAAGGGGTGGAGGCGTTGGGTCGGCTCTGCGTTCGCCCTCTTATCCCTCGTCCTGACCTGCACGTACGGTATGGGCCTCTGAGTCGAAGACGGACCGCTTGCGATGACACCTGTCTGGGACGTGAACTGCTCAAAGTAAAGTGACCGCAAGTGTACGGAAAGCCTGTTTAACACACATGAACCACGGCCCCGCTATGAGACGATGGCGAGCATGCAAGCACGTGCTGTACGTTTGCCGTTCTATGCCGCGTTGTTGCTCTTAGCCTCAGGTCGGTCTGTCAGACCGCAGCTGGTACAGGTCGGTCCAGCCGATCCCACCTCTTGTCAAAGATTGCGAGTCCGCCCGAACCTGGCGCTCGTACGCGCGGAACCTGTTCGGGGTCGCATCATTGACCAGAGCGGAGCACCCTTCACAAAGTCGCGGGTGGAACTCAGAGCATACCGCTCGCAGACAGAACAAATCTTTATTGAAGCGACTACAACAGACCAGGACGGCAGATTCCGGCTTGGAACGGCACAGGTTGGCAAATACAGATTGATAGCGTCGCCCACTCGCGCCTTCAAACAGCCCGAATCCCTCAAGTGTTCCGGTGATGAAGGCTGCACTCTGTTCATTACCTTGCAGGCGAACCCCACTGACGTGCCGGATTCACAATGTCCCGTTAAGTAGGCAGAACAGCCAAGCAGCGCGCAAACCCGACAACTGGAAGCTAAATGGCTTCTCGGACACTTGCCAGCCACCCGGCACGGATTAGTCCTGAGAAACGCGTTTGTGTTGAGCGACAGAACGCTTCCTTAAAATGCCTTAAGCAAGGTCTAGACTAGGGCGTGTTAACACTATCTGAGCGCTTCGACGATGAAGGCGAAGGCGACGAAGCCGAGGAAGACGGTATCGAGCTTTTCGAAGCGGGAGAAGATGCGTCGGTAGCCTTTGAGCCTGCGAAACAACCGTTCGATTTCGTTGCGCTTGGCATAGAGCGCCCGGTTGTAGCTCCACGAAACGAGGCGGTTGCTCTTGGGCGGAACCACGGGCACAAGGCCGAGATCGAGCGCCAACTGGCGGGTTTCGTCGCCCTCGTAGGCACGATCCATCAGCAGAGGCAGGCCTTCCGGCATGGGTGGCAGGTCGCGCAACAGTTCCCGGCCTTCGGGCGCATCGTGGGCGTTGCCCGGCGAAAGCGCAAAGGTTATAGCCGTTCGAGCATCCGCGGCAACCAGATGAATCTTGGTGGTCCAGCCGCCGCGCGATTTGCCGATCGCCTGCGGTCCGTTTTTTTTAACGCGCCCGTCCCGTCCGGGTGCACCTTAATCGAAGTCGAATCGAGCGCAATGGCCTCGATCTTGATGCGCACGATCTGCTCCAGTTGCAGCTTTTCGAAGATCCGATCCAAAACGCCGTTCTTCGACCAGCGGTTCATGCGCGTGTAGATGGTGTGCCAATTGCCGAAGTGTTCCGGCAAACCGCGCCATTTCGCGCCGTGCTCGGCCACATACAACAAGGCATTCAGAAATTGCAGGTTCGACAGCTTTACGTTGCCGCGCTGTACCGGCAGACTGTCCTCGATGCGCGCATACTGCTCCGAAGTGATCTCCACACACCCACTCTATCGCAGATGCCTGTGGATAGTGTTAACACGCCCTAGTCAAGCTCAACAAACGTACCTCAGCGGCTAAAGCCGCGTTGCTGTTATTGGATTTACGGCGGGACTTTAAAATCCCGCCCCTTCCAGACAGGCACTTATTCAGAGATTCCTTAAGTGGCATGAATCAACAAGAGGCCGACGGCAAGCATCGCCGCGCAGGTCAAGGCATGAATTGAGAACGCTTTCGACTTCGACCCGCCCGACCCCAGAACGATGGACATATCGCCAAAAGGGATGACGGTCAAGGCGAGTAGAGCTATGCCTAGCGACCGCCTGCTACCGGTCAGCATCAGTGCCAGCACGACCAGTCCACATCCGACATCCCGTATTCCTTTGAGACGCAGCCAGGCACGAGTGTCAGCATCGGGTGCAGGCGGCTTGAGACCGAATGATCCTGTCATTCGTTGAGGAGAGGCAAGGTAGAAACAACCGATCGCAACGACCGCCGCGGCGATGAGAGCGGCAACAGCAACAGAAACAGCTTCCTTCATATTTTTATACTCCTAGAAAATCTAGCAACGCTATGTATGACGCTGGGCCCTCAGGGAAAGATTCATGATCCGCAAAGAAAACTAGCGGTGCTATAGTTTCTATGTATGGAGACGAAGCTGGCGGCTAACCGAATTGCGGATCGAAAACTGCGTGACAAACAAGCCCGCCGGGCACGGATCATCAGTGCCGCGCGGCGAATCGCGGAGCTTGAAGGGTGGTCCAACGTAACCGTTCGCCGGCTAGCTGACGAAATTTCCTACAGCCAACCCGTCTTGTACGCTCATTTTGGAAACCGCGAAGGGATTCTTTCCGCCGTTGCTATCGAGGGTTTCCAGGAGTTGGGCATAGCTGTGGAGAAGGCTCGGAAACGTGTGAAGGGAGGGAATCCGGTCGAATCGGTCGCGTCCGCATACTTGAAGTTCGCCGCTTCGTCACCGGCACTGTATGAAGTGATGTTTTCGCTCAGCCTAAGCGTACCCTTCGGGGAAGGGACGACTCCTCCGGAATTGCGATTCGCGTTTTCTCAGTTCCTAGAGCTGTTTGGGGGGCGGGGCCCGAAGTCAGAGGATGTATCAGAACTGTTCTGGGCGGGCCTCCATGGTGTCGCCGAGCTGACAAGAACCAAGCGCTTTCCGCCCAGCCGCCAGAAAGAGCGCGTGAGGGCGCTCGTCGAGCTCTTCACTTCCCAAGATGAAACGGCACAGGTGGTGGAAGTGTGATGACTGCAATAGGCGCGCGCTCGTCTTTTCAGCAACGAGGCGAGATGGGTCCCTACAAACGCGCTTGTGGTGAGCGACAGAACGCTTCCTTAAAACGCCTTAAGGAAGGTCTAATCAAGTCAAGGGAGGGGCCCGACAAAATGCCCGGGGCTGAAGCCCCTTGTATTTCGGCGTTTTATCGTAGGGCTGAAGCCCTACGCTCCCTCCCAAAGGCGACGACAGGACTTATTCAGAGATTCCCTAAGGAAGGTCTAATCAAGCTCAACAAACGTACCTCAGCGGCTAAACAGGCTGCGGAAAAAGACTCTGCACAGGCGAAACCGCACCCCAGCGGCTAAAGCCGGATTATGAACAAAGCACTTACGGGGTGGCTGAAGCCACCCCCTTCCCAGAAGCACCGATTTACGGTGGGACTAAAGTCCCGCCCCTTCAAGACAGGCACGTATTCAGAGATTCCTTAACCAGGATGCGTTTCTGGTCTCGTCTGATTCCTCTCCGGTCCCAAGGTACTAGGCACGATTGCCGGCCGGATGCGTCGAAGGAGCTGGAGCGGCCACCTGCACCGGCACGAAATCGGGCCGGATACGCGCGGCAAAGGCAGGGTCCACCGCAGCGAGCTCCACAAGGTCCACCTTTACGGGAAAGTCTGATGCATCCAGCGCATCCAGCAGCTCGCTGCGCACACCCGGCGAAAGGCGCTCTTCCACGGCCAAGTCCAGGTCGGAGAACCGGCCGAGGTAGCGGCCCGTGGCACGCGATCCAAATGCCCAAACGGCCTGGTCCGGCACATAGCGATGCAGCAGTTCCAAAAGCAGGCTCTGATATTTTGGCGCGAGATAGAGCGGCTCGGCGCCCCAAAGCGAGTTCCACTCTTTCATGCCATTTCTTTCCGCCGAACCGCGGCCAGAAGCTCGGTGGCCGCGTCGACCAGCCTGGGCGCCTGGGCCAGGATCAGGTCAGCAATGGGCTCGTTATAGGCGTGCGCCGACTCGTTGCGCGCGTCGAGAAACTTCTTCCACTGCTCCCATTCCACCGTCGAATATCCGTACTCATTGGCCGTGCGCAGGAGCTGTCCCAGGCTCATCTGCTTTACTTGATCACGATCAAGGCCGTCCAGTTGGATCAGCGCGCGCGAAAGCGTGGGGCGTACCCGTCCCCAGCAGACGTTAAAGCTCTGCACCACACCGCTCCGAAGCACCTCCCTCATGTTGTCGTCGCGGTGCTCTTCGTAGGCCGCCAGACCCAGCACAAGATGACGGACTGTCTTCTCCAGCGTGGATGTGTCTACCGAGTCCATGCAAGGGTATTGTAAGCACAGTGCCTCGAACAACCGTGCTTTCGCATCCTGCGCCGCCCCGGTTATCCTTGAACCGAGCACAAACCCGGCACAGGAGACGCCACGTGGCCACCAAGCTTGAAGAAACAGTGCAACAAGATTTCACCGCCGAGGTACAGGAGTGGATCGAGGCGTTCGATCAGGTTGTCGCGAACGATTGGGAACAGGGCGCGGCGGTGCTATCGGCCCTGCGTACCCGGGCTCGCGAGGCGGGTGTGCCCGCCACCGGCGATGTCACCACGCCCTACCTGAATACCATCCCCAAGCACGACGAGGCGCCCTACCCCGGCGACCGGCAGCTGGAGCGCCGCGTCGAGGCGCTGATCCGCTGGAACGCGATGGCGATGGTGCACAAGCAAAATAAGTACGATCCGGGCATCGGCGGCCACATCTCCACGTACTCCTCGCTGGCGACGCTGCTGGAGGTTGGTTTCAATCACTTCTTCCGCGCCAAGTACCCGAGCGGTGTTGAAGGCAAGGGCGAGCAGCCGGGTGACTTCATCTACTTTCAGGGCCATGCCTCCCCGGGTGTGTACTCTCGTGCATTTCTGGAAGGCCGCTTCGACGAGACGCGTTTGAAGAACTTCCGTCATGAGCTGCGCGATGAGCCGGGGCTCTCCAGCTATCCGCATCCCTGGCTGATGGAGGATTTCTGGCAGTTCCCTACCGTGTCCATGGGGATCGGGCCGTTGAACGCGATCTATCAGGCGCGCTTTATGAAGTACCTGGAAAATCGCAGCCTGATTCCGCACACCGAGCGCAAGGTGTGGGCGTTTGTGGGCGATGGCGAAACAGATGAGGTGGATACGCTGGGCGCGATCTCGCTGGCCTCGCGCGAGCACCTGGACAACCTGATCTTTGTCGTGAACTGCAATCTGCAGCGGCTGGACGGCCCGGTGCGCGGCAACAAGCGCATCATCGATGAGCTCGAAGGCACCTTCCGCGGCGCGGGCTGGAATGTGATCAAGGTGGTCTGGGGATCGGACTGGGATGAGCTCTTTGAACGCGATCACCAGGGTCTGCTGCTGAAGCGCATGGAGGAGTGCGTGGATGGCGATTTCCAGGCCTTCAAGGCCAAAGGCGGCGGGTACCTGCGCAAGGAGTTCTTCGGCAGGTATCCCGAGCTGCTGAAGCTGGTTGAGGACAAGACTGACGAGCAGCTCGGCCGCCTGCACCGCGGCGGTCATGACCCGGTGAAGATCTACAACGCCTACAAACGCGCGCTGGAGCACAAGGGCGGCCCTACGGTCATCCTGGCCAAGACGGTGAAGGGCTACGGCTTCGGCTCCACGCAGGCCCGCAACGCCGCGCATAACGAGAAAAAGCTGACCGACGCCGCGCTGACCCAGTTCGTGCAGACCTTCGATATTCCGCTGCCCGAGGGCGCGGCCAAGGATGCAGCTTTCTACCGGCCGGAGGCGAGCGACCCCGCGATCGAGTACATGCGGACGCGCCGGGAGCAGCTCGGCGGCTATATGCCCTCGCGCGAGGTGCCGAAGCTGGATTTTACCGCGCCCAAGCTGGAGTTCTTCAACGAATGGTTGGGCGGATCGAAAAATCGCGCCGTCTCGACGACCATGGTCTTCGTCTCCATCCTTCGTGCCTTGATGAAGGACAAGGGGATCGGCAGGCTGATTGTGCCGATCGTGCCGGATGAAGGCCGCACCTTTGGGCTTGAGTCGGCCATCAAGCAGGTCGGCATCTATGCCCCCGAAGGCCAGAAGTACACGCCACACGATTCGGACATGCTGCTCAGCTATCGAGAGGAGCGGGAGGGGCAAATTCTGGAGGAAGGTATCACGGAGGCTGGCTCGATGGCCAGCTTTACCGCGGCCGGGACGGCGTACACCAACTACAAGGTGCCCACGGTTCCCTTCTATATGTACTACTCGATGTTCGGGTTTCAGCGCATCGGCGATATGGCGTGGGCGTTCGCGGACTCGCGCGGCAAGGGCTTCCTGATGGGCGGAACGGCCGGCCGCACCACCATGCTGGGCGAGGGTTTGCAACACCAGGACGGCCACTCGCACGTGCTCGCCAGCACCGTTCCCACCTGCATCAGCTACGACCCCGCGTATGCCTATGAGCTTGCGGTGATCCTGCAGGACGGCATGCGCCGCATGTATGAGGCCGGCGAGGACAGGTTCTACTACGTCACGATGTACAACGAAGATTACCCGATGCCGGCGATGCCCGCAGGGGAAGAGGTGCGCGAGGGGATCCTCCGTGGGCTGTATCGCTTCAGGAGTGCGGCTGGAACACCCAATGGGGGTCCAGCCACGGTGCAGCTGTTCGGCTCCGGTCCCATCCTGAACGAGGTGGTGCGTGCGCAGGGCATGCTCTCGGATCAATACGGGATCGCCGCCGATGTGTGGAGCGCGACCAGCTACACAGAACTGCGCCGCGATTGCCTGGAGGTGGAGCGCAGCAACCGCCTGCATCCGTCGCAACCGGAGCGCAAGCCGTTTGTGCTGCGGGCGCTCGGCGACGCGCAGGGACCCATCATCGCGGCCAGCGACTACATGAAGGCGCTTCCCGACGGCCTCGCGCCGTGGCTGGGCAGCCGTCTGGTGACGCTGGGAACGGATGGCTTCGGCCGCTCCGACAACCGCGAACATCTGCGCCGTCACTTCGAGGTGGACGCGGAATCGATCGTGGCGGCAACGCTGTCCAAACTGGCCCGCGAGGGCTCGTTCCCCCCGGAGAAGGCTGAAGCTGCGTTCAAGGAACTCGGAATTTCTCAGGAGGCACGCAGTGCCGCGTACGCCTAGTGAACTGTGCTGCGCGCCGCGGCTCCCCCTATTTCCGACCATTGCGTCACTCACCGTTTGAGTACAGCGGAGGACCCCCGATTTGGCCGAAAATCCGTTGCTGCCGAACGCCGAGCTCGCCGCTCTGCTAGCCCTGACCAAGCGCTGCGCTGCCATGGAGAAAGCAGCTGCCGGTAAGCTCCTCCAGGCAAACCGGCGGCTGTCACGCAACGCCCAAGCGGGCTCCCGCGAGGCCCTGCTGGCGGCGGCGACGATGCAGCTGCGCCCCGGAGACATCCTTTTGGCGGAAGCCGGGGACAGCACGGCAGCCTCGCTCACGCCGCCAGCCAAGGAAGGCGTGACTTTAATCTCCCCGCTACTGCCGGAGCTAGGGAAAGATGGCTCGCGCATGATGCTGGCCGCGGCGATGGCGGCGGCTCTGCGGGTGACGGCCACCGATGGCGTGGCCACAGTGCTCCTGCGCGCCGGAACAGCGGAAACCGGTTGGCCCGCGGCGTTGGCATGGGCCCAGGAACAGCTCCTGCCGATCGTTTTCGTCTGCACGGATCCCACCGGCCCAGCCGCGTTTCGCAGCGGTGCGCGAGCGGCCAGGGATGCTTTCACCTGGGAGGCCGTAAAGCGCTCCGCTGCCCGGTTGCAGCTGCCCATCCTGACCGTCGACGGGGAGGATGGCGTCGCAATGTACCGCGTGATGCAGGAGTCCGTGCTGCGGGCCCGCGCCGGTGGCGGACCAGCCATGATCTGGGCCATGCTGCCGTCGTCGAAACAGATCAGCTCCTCGCGGCCCCGGTCAGCCACGCCGGTGGCTCGCCTGGAACAGTATCTGCGCGCGCGCAAAATCCCGTTCTAGACTAAAGGAACTCTGATCGAGTCAATGGATTGGGCAAAATGCACGTGGCTGAAGCCCCCTTGTATTTAGCCGTTTTGCCGTAGGGCTGAACAGGCTGCGAAAAAAGACTCTGCGCAGGCGGAAACCTCACCCCAGCGGCTAAAGCCGGATGATGAACAAAGCACTTAGGGGGTGGTTAAAGCCACCCCCTTCCCAAAAGCAGCGTTTTTCCGCAGCCTGTTCAGCCCTACGCTCCCTCCCAAAGGCGACGACAGAACCTGCTCAGAGGTTCCCTAGTGTGGTGTCCCAGAATTTCGGTACATATGTCGCACCCTGAACCGTGTAGCCGACCGAAGCGAAAAGCAGGTCCTTCGACTGCGTTTGGCGCAAAAAGCGCGCCAAACTCCGCTCAGGATGACAATTCAATTTATGCGACAAACTTGCGGGACACCGCACTGGCGCCAACCCGCACCACACGCGCTACGCCCATCTTTGCCGGGCCTGCCGAAACGGGTCACATCCCGATACACTGTAGCGTATGCTTCCCCGGCAGTTCCCCCGGCCATCGCGCGTGTTCGTGTCCGTTTTCGTCCTTTCGTTAGGTTCGATCGTTCCCTGCAGACCCCTGGCGCAAAATCCAAGCTACCCGTCCGTGCCGCCGCCGCAGCCTGTGCCCGCGGACACGATGCCGGCGATGCCCGCCGCAACACCCGCGCAAAAGCCTGACAACGTGCCGACACCCGCCGATGCGCCCACGCAAAATCCGGCGCAGGCGCAGCCCTCAACTATCCAGGCGCAGCCCTCCATCATCAACGCTCCCCAGCCTTCCGCGCCCACCCCGCCCGCCGGGCAGACGACCGGCCAGCCGCCATACCAGGACCCGCTGCAGAATCCGACACGGATGCAGCAGGCGCAACCCGCGACACCTGCCCCGGGGCAGCCGCCGTACCAGGACCCGCTGCAGACGCCCATTCGGATCCAACCGGCGCAGCCCGGTCAGCCGCAGCCGGTGGACATCGCACCGCCCTCGCCGGTCGCCTCCCTGCCGTCCATACCGACGGACTATCCCATGCCTCCGGAGCACATGCCGGCCGACCACCTCGGATCGACCTATATTCCCGTTGACGAGGTGATCTATCCCATGGCGCTGCGGCTTTACTCCATGGGGTACCTGAACACGATCTTCATCAGCATGCGGCCGTGGACGCGCCGCAGCCTGCTCCATGCGCTCGAACATTCGGCAGCCTCCATCAAAAGCGACGGCAATGAGCAGGCGATGGCGATCTACGCCAAGCTGATGGAGTACCTGGCGGCCGAAGATCCCGGACCGGCAAACACGCTCAGCAGCGAGATGACGCGCGGCCGGGTGTACGGAGCGGAGACGCTGTATTCCAGGTTCATGGGGATCAACGGCCAAACGCTGCGCGACAGTTACCACTACGGCCAGACGATCTCCGACGACTACGCGCGGCCTTACGAGCCGGGCTTCAACAACATCACCGGCTTTTCGACGGTGAACGAGTGGGGCCGCTTTTCCCTGTACGTCCGGGGCGAGTACCAGCATAGCCCGGCGGGCAACGGCTACAGCTATGGCCTGGCCAATACCCTGTCCCTGATCGACTCCATTCAGCCCTTTGCCCCGCCCAACGAACCGCAGCCTACGATTCCCTACGGCCCGATCCCCGGCGTGAATCCGTTCCGCATCCAGGAGGCCGCGCTTTCGTTTCACTGGCTTGGGCACGAGTTCTCGGCTGGAAAGACGGATGCCTGGCTCGGGCCCGCGTACGGCGGCGCGATGGCATGGAGCAATAACGCCGAGAATATCTACTCGTTCCGCATCAATCGCGTTGAGCCGCTGCACATCCCGTATGTCAGCTATTTTCTGGGCAGCCTGCGCTACGACTTCTTTGTGGGCTCCCTGAAGGGCCACACCGACCCGAACTCGCCCTGGGTTCATGCGGAGATGTTCTCGTTCCGTCCCACCGACAATTTCGAGTTCTCCTTTGAGCGGTCCATCATCTGGGGCGGCGAGGCTCATGAGCCGGTGACCCTGGGTACTTTCTTCCAGAGCTTCTTTTCGTTCAATGACGTGACCGGGGCGGTGAAGTTCTCCACCAAGGATCCCGGAGCCCGCTTCAGCGACTTCAGCTTCTCCTACCGGCTGCCGTTCGTGAGCCATTACCTTACGCTCTACGCGGATTCCATCGCGCATGACGACGTATCGCCGATCAGCGCGCCGCGGCGTGCCGCTCTCCGGCCCGGCATCTACCTCAGCCAGATTCCGAAGCTGCCGAAGATGGATCTTCGGGTTGAGGCCTCCAGCACGGATCCGAAGACCACTCGAAGCGTGAATGGCAAGTTCAACTACTTCGAGGCCATCCAGGTGCAGGGCTACACAAACAAGGGGTTCATCATGGGCGACTGGATCGGGCGCGAAGCCACAGCGGAACAGGCGTGGCTGACCTACCATCTCTCCGCCAATGAATATGTGCAGCTCGAGTACATGGGCAAGCGCACCCCAAACGACTTCATTCCGGGTGCGGCCAAGCAGAACCAGATCATGGTAGACGTGGTAAAGCGTCTGCGCCCGGACCTCGAGCTGAATGCCTCATACCAATTTGAGCGCTGGGGCGCGCCCGCCATCCAGACGGCCAAGCAGACCGACAACGTCTTCACGGTGCAGTTCAAGTTTTACCCCAAGCTGCATACGCAGCCGGTGCTGGGGTTGAATGGAAAGCCCCTGAGTGCGTCCGGGGGAGGATCGCGGTAGCTGAAAGAGGCAGCAAACAGGAAGTAGGAAGTAGGAAGTAGCAACAGGAAGTAGCGATCCGGCACGACTGCGGCTGTTGGCTAATTCCTGTTTGCTGTTTGCTGCCTCTTCTCAGACTGCTGCCGTCTCGCTGGCCACACATGCTTTGAAGTAGTCGAGCGACTTCGCCAGGCCATCCCTAAGCGGTACCCGCGGCTCCCAGCCGAGCAGGCGCCGGGCCTTGGAGATATCCGGCCGACGCTGTTTGGGATCGTCCTGGGGCAGCGGGCGGAAGACGATCTCGCAGTCCGATCCAATCAGCGCCTGGATCTCGCGCGCGCACTCCAGGATGGTCCACTCAACAGGATTGCCGATGTTGGTGGGGTCGTGCTCGTCACTCTTCGAGAGCCGGACGATGCCCTCGATCAGGTCCGAAACGTAGCAGAAGGAGCGGGTCTGCGAACCGTCGCCGTAGACCGTCAAGGGCTCGCCGCGCAGCGCCTGCATCATCAGGTTGGAGATCACGCGGCCGTCGCTGGCCTGCAGCCGCGGACCGTAGGTGTTGAAGATGCGCACCAGATGCGTGTTCACGCCGTGGTAGCGATGGTAAGCGGAGACCAGGGCCTCCGAAAACCGCTTGGCCTCGTCGTACACCGAGCGCGGGCCGATCGGGTTCACGTTGCCCCAGTAGGTTTCCACCTGGGGGTGAACCTCGGGATCGCCATAGCACTCCGAGGTGGATGCGTGAAGAAACCCGGCGTTGTACCTCCGGGCAATCTCCAGGGCGTTCAGGGTGCCGGCCGAGCCAACCTGCAGCGTCTCCACGCCGAGACGCAGGTAATCCACCGGGCTGGCCGGGGAGGCGAAGTTGAAGACATAGTCCACCGGGCCGGGATCGAAGGGAACGCAGATATCACGCTCTTCGAAGCGGAAGCGGTCTTCGCGGTCGAGGTGCCGGAGATTGGCCAGGCTGCCGGTCGAGAGGTTATCGACCCCGATGACCTGATGCCCCTCGCCGAGCAGCGCGTCGCAGAGATGCGAGCCGAGGAAACCGGCCGCGCCGGTGACAAGAATTGAGCTTGGCTTTGTCGTCACTTAGGCTCCTACCGCTTCCTGCTCGCGCACCGGCGCCACCGCCGAACGGCCGACGCTGAGATAGGTGAAGCCGTGCTGCAGCATGACCTGCGGATCATACAGATTGCGTCCATCCACAATGATGGGATAGCGCATCAGCTCGTGCAGCCGGGACAGGTCGAGCTTCGAAAAGTCGCTCCAGTCGGTCAGGATGAGCAGCGCGTCGGCGTCCTTCGCCGCATCGTCAATGGACGAGGCGTAGCGCAGGGCGGCTGAGGCCGGAAGCTCGCCTTTGGCGCGCTCCATCGCCGCCGGATCGTAGACCTCGATGCAGCAACCCTCGTTCAGCAGCATCTCGATCAGATCGATGGCCGGGGACTCGCGTATATCGTCCGTCTCCCCTTTGAAGGCTAGGCCGAGGACGGCCAGGCGCTTGCCGCGGAGGGTCCAGAGAGCCGACCGCACCTTGCCGAGAAAGCGCTTTTTCTGGGCGACGTTGATCTTTTCGACCTCATGCAGCAGGCTGAAGTCCACGCCCAGCTGCGCGGCGACGGAACGAAACGCCGCGACGTCCTTGGGAAAGCACGAGCCGCCGTAGCCGATGCCGGGGCGCAGAAACTTCGGTCCGATGCGGGAGTCGAGCCCAATGCCGCGCGCGACCTGCTCTACATTGGCGTCGGCGGCCTCGCACAGGTTCGAGACCGCATTGATGAAGGAGATCTTGAGCGCCAGGAAGGCGTTCGACGCGTGCTTGATGATCTCCGCGCTCTTGGTCGAGGTCAGCAGCAGCGGCGGGGGCGCCTCGGTGGAGCAGTCGCCGCCGATCGTGCCATCGACCTTGTAATACGATCCGCCGGTCAGCGGCGCATAGATGGATTGCAGCAGGCGCGCGGCGCGCGAGCTGTCCGCGCCGACCACGATGCGGTCGGGGTGCAGAAAGTCCTCCACGGCGGTGCCTTCGCGGAGGAACTCCGGGTTGGAAACAACGTCGAACATGCTCCGGGGAACCCCATTGCGCTCGATCACGCGGCGAATCCACTCATTGGTGTAGACCGGCACGGTGCTTTTTTCCACAATCACCTTGTAGCTGGTGATGTGCCGCGCAATCTCACTGGCGACGGCCTCGACGAACGAGAGGTCCGCGTCGCCGGTCTCGGATTGCGGCGTACCCACAGCGATAAAGATGGCGTCGCTGGCCTGGGTGGCCTCGGCGAGATCCGTTGTGAAGCGGACGCGTCCGTTGCAGTACCGCCGCATCAGCTCCGGAAGATGGTTTTCGTGGATCAGGGTGTCGCCGTTGCGCAAGGCCGCCACCTTGCGCTCATCGTTGTCGACGCACAGGACGTTATGACCCATCTCGGCGAAGCACATGGCTGCCACCAGGCCCACATACCCCGAGCCGACCACCGCAATCTGATTTGCTGTTTGCATGTCCCTGATTTCCTGGGGATTGGATTTGTTTTCTGGATCGACTTCGATTTTATGTCACCGGGAGGGTACTTACCATCCCAGCCGGGGGAACAGAAGTAACCACGAGTGACACTTCTCGCGTAAACTGAAAGCAATGAGTTCGCCGAATTTTGAGTCCAGCAGCGGGCCCCAGGACCCAACTTCGGTTGATTTGGCTGCCAACGACAAAAAAATCGACAGCACGCTTTCCGATTCGCTGATGACCTTGCGCAAGCGGAAGTGGCTCATCATCGCCGCCGGCGCATTGGGTTTGGGATACGGATACTATAAGGCCTCCACGCAGCCCCGCCTCTATGAAGCGTACGGCGATGTGGAGATCCGCAGCGGCGCCAACTCCGAGTACCGCGTCAACGCCGCCCCCCTGGCCGAAGACACCTACGACATCCCTACCCAGACGGCGATTCTCAAGAGCGACAGCCTGTTGCTCACCGTCGCCCGCGATCTTGACCTGCCGAACAACCGTGACTTTACCGGCGCCCCGGCGGGCACACCGCACCTGAGCCTGGATGAGCCCGGTGTGCGGCAGGGGATGCTGGGTGCCCTGCAAGGGGACATTACGATTGCGGCGATCAGCAAGACGGATATCGTGCGCATCTCCTGCCGCACGCTGAACCCGCAGCTCTCGGCCGACATCGTGAATAAGCTGGTGCGGGAGTACATCCAGCGCAGCTTTCAGTCCCGCTATGACGCCACCAAGCTCGTCTCCAACTGGCTTTCCAACCAGCTCGGCGACCTGAAGCAGCAGGTGGAGTCGTCCCAGGCCCAGATGATCGATCTGGGCAAACGCCTTGGCGTGCTCGGGTTCGACACCAGCCACAACGAGATCACCGCCGGCATCGACGACCTCACCCGGGCGGCCAGCCAGGCGCAGATCAATCGGATCGTGGTGGAATCGCGCTATCGCGTGCTCACCGGGATGGATCCCAACGCGCTGGATGCCTCGATCGGAACCATCGGCAGCGGCAATAGCGGAGCCCTGGCGGGTCTGCGCGGGCAGCGCGAAAGCCTGCTCGCCCAGTTGGCCGGCGTAGACGTCACGGCCGGCCCGAATCTGCCCAAAGTGAGGGCGATCCACGCCCAGGCCGCTGAGCTCGATCGCGAGATCGCCGACGAACAGAACCGGCTGCTGATTCAGTCCAAAGAAGATCTGGTGGCAGCCCGAGCCAACGAAACGCAGACCCGGGGCGCCCTGGAAGCCGCCAAGTCGGACGCCTACAAGCTGCGCGACGACCTCGTCGAGTACACCATCCGGCAGCGCGAGTTCGAGTCCAACCGCTCCCTCTATGAAGGGCTGCTGCAGCGCCTGAATACCGCCGGCGTACAGGCCGGGCTGGACTCGCAGGAGGTCGATATTGTGGATAACGCCGTCCCGCCGATCGGTCCTTCCCTCCAGCCCACAAGCTCGATTGTTATCGTCGATGTGGTCGTGGCGCTTGGTCTGGCGGTGGTACTGGCCTTCATCCTGGAGAGCCTGGATACGAGCCTGAGCAGTGTCGCGGAGATCGAAAGCATCTCCGGGCTGCCCTCTTTGGCCCTGATCCCCAAGGCCCGGCGGCCCAGCGATACAGCCGGCCAGACCCCGGCGCAGCGAAATCTCGTGGTGCTTACCAACCCCAAGTCGCAGTTCGCGGAGGCCTTTCGCGCGCTTCGCACCTCCCTGCTGCTCTCCGTTGCCGGCCGCGAGCCGCAGGTGGTGCTGCTGACCAGCGCCACGCCCTCGGAGGGCAAGACCACGGCGTCGCTCAACCTCGCTGCCGTGCTTGCGCAGCGGGATGTGCGGGTGCTGCTGATCGACGCCGATCTGCGCCGCCCCACCGTCCACCACCGCTTTGGCATGAACGGCAAAATCGGCCTCACCTCGGTGCTGACCGGCAGCGTCAGCCTGAAGGACGCAGTCCAGGTTGTTCCCGATCTGCCCTCGCTCGATGTACTCGCCAGCGGTCCCGTGCCGCCGTTTCCCACGGAGATGCTAAGCTCCGACGCGATGCGGCGACTGCTGGGGGAGGCCCGCGGCATCTACACCCACGTCGTGATGGATTCGCCCCCGCTGCTGTCCGTAACCGACAGCGTCGTCCTGGCGCGGGAAGCCGACACCGTCGTCCTGA
The DNA here is from genome assembly GCA_965276885.1 of Granulicella sp. Taxonomy (GTDB): domain Bacteria; phylum Acidobacteriota; class Terriglobia; order Terriglobales; family Acidobacteriaceae; genus Granulicella. The sequence continues at coordinate 3,470,264 of OZ255702.1, forward strand.
TCGTGCGGCACGGAAAGTCGACCAAGCATGCCGTCCGCCGGGCGCGCGATCTGCTCATTCGCTCCGGCGCGCGTCTGGCCGGCATTGCGCTGAATGCCGTCGATCTCAGTTCGCCCGAGTATTACTCCTATTACGGCTACTCCGGTTATGCGGGCTACGGTTCCACCGGCGTCGACAGCGCCGCCTGGGAATCACAGAGCGCGGGCCAGAAGAACCCGCCGCGTCCGGGAGGGCCCGAAGCATGACGGCCACGTCGCTCTCTGCACTCATGTCGATCTCTGCACTCACGCCGCTCTCTGAACTCAAATCGCGATCCGCACGGCGGTTCCCCTTTTGGGCAGCAGGTCTGCGCATCGTCACCGCCCTGGCCCTCGCGATGCTGCTGCCCTGCGCGTCGCACGCTCAGTACAATGGCCCGCCGACGGGCGCGGATCGCGGCAATGTCAACAGCGTCACGGACAATCAGACGCTGCTCTTTCCTTCCACGCCGGACACGGTGCTCAGTTCAGGCGATCAGATCGGCATTCGCCTGTTCGGCGACTCTGACTACAACCTGAATGTGCGCATCAGCGTCGACGGCACGGTTTTGATGCCGCTCATCGGAACGCTTACGCTGCGCGGCTTGACGGTCGATCAGGCCGAACAGCTGATCGGCCGCAAGCTCGAGGATGCGGGCATGTACCGGGACCCCCAGGTCATCCTGCAGGTGGTGGAAGGGCCCTCCTCGGTTATCACCGTCGGCGGGGAGATGCATGCGGTGATCCCGGTAGTCGGCGCGCGTTACCTTTTGACCGTGATCGCGCAGGCCGGCGGCCTGCCCAGCAGCGCCAGCCGCACGGTCACGATCCTGCGGCCCGGGCAAGCTCAGCCCATCAATGTGGACGTGGGCAACGACCCCCTGCACAGCAGCGCAGCCAATATTCCCATGTTTCCCGGCGACACGGTGATCGTGTCGCGCATCGGCGTGGTCTACGTCATGGGCGAGTTCCGCAACCCAGGTACCGTCAACATGACCAACTACGGTCCGCTGACGCTGACCCAGGTCTCGGCGCTGGTCGGCGGCCCGGTCTATGATGCGAAGTACAGCGAGCTGCATATCATCCGGACCGTGGGAGACCATCGCACGGTCACGACCCTGAACATCAAGAATGTGCTCTACGGCAAGGCCCCCGATCCGATCATGCAGCCCAACGACATCGTCTTCCTGCCCCCGAGTGCCTGGAAAGCCTCCATTGCGAACGGCAGCCTTGGCTCGATCCTGGGGGTCATCTCCTTCGGCATCGCCGTGATCACGACCTTCCACCCCTAGCCGATGCCCGAAACCGAGGCTGGAACCGACAAAGGGCGCCGCGTCAGGCTCGCCTACCTGGTCAGCCATCCCATTCAGTACCAGGCTCCGCTGCTGCGGCGGCTGGCGCGGGAGCCCGGTATCGACCTAACGGTGCTGTTCGGCTCTGACTTCTCCGTTCGCGCGTACCCGGACCAGGGCTTCGGTGTCGAGGTCGCCTGGGACACTCCACTTACCGAGGGCTATAGGTGGCGTGTGCTCCCCGCTCTACATGACCCCGGAACTGTCTCCGCCACGACGCCGCTCAGCCGCAGCCTGCTCCGCGCCCTGCGCGACGAGAGTGGCCGCCCCGCCTACGATGCGCTCTGGGTGCACGGCTACGCCAGCCTGAACTCGCTGCGCGGGATGCTGGCAGCGCACGCGCTCGGCATCCCGGTGCTCCTGCGTGCGGACATCTGGCTCGCCGACCGACCCCGGACGCGTTTGCGCCTGCTCGCCAAGCAACTGTTCTTAGCGCTTCTTCGCCCTCTGGTGGACGGGATCCTGACGATCGGATCGAACAACGCGAAGTACTGGGACTTCTACTTCGGCGATCGGGTTCCGCAGTTCCTGCTGCCGTATGCCGTGGATAACGAATTCTTCGCAACCGAGGCTGCGGGAGCCGCATCCTCCCTGCCCGCGCTGCGCCAGGAGCTGGGGCTTGCACCCGGACGGCCGGTCATCCTGTTCGCCTCAAAGCTGCAGGGGCGCAAGCATGCCGACCATCTCGTCGAGGCGTTCGCCCAGCTGGTCACTCGCCGCGATGCCTACCGGCAGCCGTATCTGGTCATCGTCGGTGACGGCGAGGAAAGAGCGCGGCTGCAGGCGCAGGTCAGGGACGCGCAGGTACGGGAGGCGGGTCTCACGGACGTTCGGTTTGCGGGGTTCAGAAACCAGACCGAACTGCCCCGCTTCTTCGCCATGGCGGATGTCTTTGTCCTTCCCGCCCGCCACGAGCCCTGGGGACTGGTGGTCAACGAAGCCATGGCGGCGGGGCGCCCGGTGGTGCTCTCGTCCGATGTCGGCGCGGCTGCCGATCTCGTCACCGATGGCGTCGAAGGCTATGTTTACCCTGTCGGCGATGTGGAAGCCCTCAGCGCGGCTCTGGGCCGGGTGCTCGCCTCACCCCAGACGGTGCGCCGCATGGGCGAAGCAGCGGCCAGGCGCATGACGGGATGGGACTTCGAGGCGGACGTCCGCGGTTTGCGCGCGGCGCTGGCGGCGGTGACGCATGGGATGGGCGCGGGAGCCATCGAATGAGCCGTACGCCGACCGTGACTGCTATCCTGAGCCTTCGTCCCGCATGAGAATCCTGCACATCGTCGGCAGCATCGACCCCGCCGCCGGAGGCCCGACCGAGGCGATCCGGATGCTTGTGCGCTATGCGCCGGAGGGCTACTCGGCGGAACTGGTCACCCTGAACAATCCGTCCGAGCCGTTTCTCCGCGATCTGCACTTTCCCGTACATGCGCTGGGAGCCGCGCACAAGCGCTGGTACTCACCCAGGCTGCTGCCCTGGCTACGCGCGAACGGGCGCCGCTTTGATGGCGTGATGGTCCACGGTCTCTGGGAGTACACCGGCTTGGCCGCGCGTCTGGCCTTCGGCGGAAAGCTGCCGTATGTGGTCTTTGCGCATGGAATGCTCGACCCCTGGTTTAAGAAAACCTTTCCCCTCAAGCACCGCAAGAAGTGGCTGTATTGGCTCGCCGCGGAGTATTGGGTTTTGCGCGGCGCTCACCGCGTGCTCTTCACGACAGCCCTTGAGCGCGATCTCGCGGCGAAGAGTTTTTGGCTGCAGAAGTGGCAGTCGATGGTGGTTCCGCTCGGCACCGACCCACCCCCAGCCTCGCGGGAGGACCTGCTGCGGGCCTTCGCCGATCGCTGTCCGGAGCTCGCCGGGAAGCGCTTCCTCCTGTTTCTCGGTAGGCTTCACCCCAAGAAAGGCTGCGGTCTGCTCACGCGTGCCTTCGCCCAGGTGGCCGCGCAGGATCCTGGCCTAAACCTCGTGATGGCCGGCCCGGACCCGAATGGCTGGCAGGAGGCACTCAAGGCAGAACTCGCAACGGCCGGCATGGCGGACCGGGTGCACTGGCCGGGCATGATTCGCGGCGAGGCGAAATGGGGTGCCTTCGCCGCCTCAGAGGCCTTCATCCTGCCGTCGCACCAGGAAAACTTCGGCATCGCTGCCGTGGAAGCGTTGGCTTCGGCAAAGCCAGTGCTGCTGGCCGAGCCCGTCAATATCGCCCCCGACCTGGAACGCGCCGGTTGTGCGCTCGTCGAGCCGGACACCCTCGAAGGCACGCGGCGGCTCCTGGAACGCTGGTTCGTTCTGCCCCCCGCAGAGCGGGCGGCCATGGGCGAGCGTGCGCTGGCCACCTTTGAGCAGCAGTACGACATGCGTCGCAACGCCGCGACCATTCTGCGCGTCTTCAAGACAGCGGACCACAGACCCGCTGCTGAAACAAGGGCAACCCAAGCGGAGGCCGTCTAGGTGCCGCGTCCCGCCGCCTATCGCGCCTCCGACCACACCGGTTTGGAACGGGGCGCCGACGCCTACACCCGGCCAGCGTTTTCCGTGGGCAATCGCGCGCGCCGAGCCGTGTGGAACCTCTGCTGGCTGCTGCTGTACCGTCCCTCCCCACGCCCGATGCACGGCTGGCGCGCCTCCCTGCTGCGCCTGTTTGGCGCCCAGCTTGGCCCCGATTGCCACTTCTACCCCGCCTCCCGCGTTTGGGCTCCGTGGAACCTCGTCTGCGCCGATCACGTCGCGGCCGGCGACGGCGTCGAGATCTATAACCCCTCACCCATGCAGCTGGAATCGCACGTCATTCTGTCGCAGGATTGTTATCTCTGCGGCGCTACCCATGACTACAACGACCCCGCGTTTCCCCTCACGGCCTTCCGCATGAACGTCGGTCGTTATGCCTGGATCTGCGCGCGGGCCATGGTGGGGCCGGGTGTGCGCGTGGGCGAAGGCGCGGTGCTAGGCCTGGGTTCGGTGGCTACCCGCGATCTCGAGCCGTGGACCGTGTATGGCGGCAACCCTGCGGTTCCGCTCCGCGAACGTGTCCGGCATCCAGACACGCAGTTCCCCAGCGCCACAAAAATGGAGACAGGCGCGTGATCTCCGTCCTTATCCTCACCAAAGACGAGGAACAGGACCTGCCGGGCTGTCTCGATTCGGTGTCCTGGTCCGATGATGTGCACGTCTTCGACTCCGAAAGCACGGACGGAACCGTGGGCATCGCGCAGGCGCGAGGCGCAACGGTGCACACGCGCCGCTTCGACGGCTATGCCCGCCAGCGCAACGCGGCCATGCAGCTGCCCTTTCGCCACCCCTGGGTGCTGGTGCTCGACGCCGATGAGCGGCCAACCCCGGAGCTCTCAGCCGAGATGCAGGCCGTCGTACAAACGGCCGCTGGGACCGTCGCAGGCTTCCGCATGAGGCGGCGGGATTTTCTCTGGGGCGCCTGGCTCAAGCACGCCCAGCTCACGCCCTATTACGTTCGCCTGCTGCGGCCGGAACGCGTTCGATATATCCGGGACATCAACGAGATCATTGAGGTGGATGGGATGATTCAGGAGCTGAACGCTCCGTTCGATCACCTGGCCTTCTCCAAGGGGCTGAGCCATTGGGTGAGCAAGCACAACGCGTACTCCACCAAAGAAGCCGAGTTGCTGGCGAGCGGCGCCGCGGTTCAGGGCGCCTCGCTGAAACAGGCCCTGTTCGCTTCCAATTTCCATGAACGCCGCATCGCGCAGAAGGCGATCTTTTACGAAATGCCCGGACGCCCGCTCATCAAATGGCTTTACATGATGTTTGTTCGGGGCGCTGTTCTCGACGGGCGTTCAGGGGTCACGTATGCCACGCTGCAGGCGTTTTACGAGTACCTGATCGAGGCCAAACGCAGAGAGATCCTGCGCCAGGGGGCTGGGCAGGAGCTCTAAAGACACTTCACGCTTAGCTATGCAGCGTCATCTCGACCGGAGGCGGAGCCGAAGTGGAGAGACCCCTGTATTTTGTATGCTGTTGCACAGAGGTCCGCGTAGCTCCGAACAAAATACAGGGGTCTCTCCACTTCGCAGACGGTGAAGCTGTCTGCTCCGGTCGAGATAACACCTTTATACCTGCAGATCATTTGCTCCAAATCGTATGTAATCTACGCCCGCAGCTTAGCGAGCAGATCGGTGGGATGCACGGGCTTAGCCAGAATCTCGAACTCGTGGCCCTGGGCACGCGCGCGCTCCAGCAGATCGGCGGTAGCGGCCTGACCGGAGAACAAAAGAATCTTGCAGTTCGGCAGCTTGGAGCGGGTCTGGATGGCGGCTTCGATGCCGGTCATGCCCGTCATGATGACGTCCGAAATCAACATGTCCGGTTGAAAGCCATCGAGCGCGTCGATGGCCTTTTCACCGCTGTATACGGCGCGTGCCTCAAATCCCGCCTGATTGAGGATGATCGCGAGCGTGTTGGCGATGACCTGTTCGTCGTCTGCAACGAGAACGCGCGGTTTGGAACTGGTCGAGGTCGTCTCTGCCATGAATACGTTTCCTGAATACCCTTCTTAAAGACGAACATACGATGCGGCGCACGAGGGCGACGATGCACCTTTGCCATGGTACCGCTTTTCCGCCGAATCGCCGATTGTAAGCGCGAGGAAGCCGGATTCGCCCCACCCGGACCTGCCACAAAGGGTCCATGCTCGCCCGGTTCCGGCGGTGCTACCCTGTAGGGCGATGGTTGACCTGCACCACCACCTTCTTCCCGGAATCGACGATGGGTCGCCCCAACTTGCGGTATCCGTCGAAATGGCGCGCATCGCCCACGCGGAAGGCATCACGCATATCGTCTGTACACCGCACGCCAGCAGCCGTTTTACCTTCGATCCGGCACGCAATCTCACCAAGATAACGGAGCTGCGGGCCGCGCTGGCCGACGCCGGCGTAAAGATGACCCTCGGTCTGGGCTGCGATTTCCACATCAGCTACGACAATATTCAGGACGCCCTCGCCCATCCGTCCCGCTACAGCATCAATGGCCACGACTACCTGTTGGTCGAATTAGCGGACTACAGCATCTCCCCCAACATGCAGGAGGCCTTCTATGAGCTTCGGCTCGGCGGCCTGACGCCCATCCTCACGCATCCGGAGCGCAATCCCACGCTGCAGCGCGACCCCGACCGGATGATCCCCTGGCTGCGCGACGGCCTGCTCTGCCAGGTCACCGCCGGCTCCGTGACCGGCGAGATGGGCCGCACCGCGCAGAAGTTCGCCCATCGGCTGCTGGAGAAACGCTGGGTGCACTTTCTGGCCACCGACGCGCACAACGTCCGGTCCCGCCCACCTCACATGCGCAAGGCCTACGGCATCGTCGCGCGCAAATACGGAGCCGCCTATGCGGACATGCTCTGCCTGCAGAATCCAATCTCTGTGTTTGAAGGTCGCCCGCTCGCGGAGCAGGAGATGTTCGGTCTCGAAGCCGAGGCCGAGGTGAAGCTTGAATCCTGGTGGCAGCGCCTCATGCGCATGTAATCTTTTTGTTGTCATTCCGCAGCGCAGCGGAGGAATCTGCTATTTATTTGCCGCTGTACACCTTCAAAGCCCCAGACCGCCGTCCACCGCGAGCAGCTGCCCTGTGATGAATTGCGGAGCGGTCGCGAAAAACAACACCGCCGCCGCGACATCCTCCGGCTGGCCGTTGCGCTTCATCGGCGTCTTCTCCGCAAAGTGCTCATAGCCGGCGCTGTTTTCACCGGAGGTCACAATCATGCCGGGCGCCACGCAGTTCACACTGACCTCCGGCGCCCAGGCCTTCGCCATGGTCTGCGAAAGCATGTGCAGCGCGGCTTTGGACGTGCAGTAGTGCCCGTGCGTCGCCCAGGGGTGAATGCCTCCCAGGGAGCCGATATTCACGATGCGTCCATGTGCCGTCTTTAAATGCGGATACGCGGCCTTTGCGACCAGAAAGGGACCACGTGTATTGGTTTCGAACATCGCATCCCACTGCTCGACGGAGATGCTTTCCAGTGCCGCCGTCTCAAACGCACCCGCATTGTTGACCAGCAGATCCAGGCCACCCAGAGCAGACACCGTGGCGTCGATAGCCGCCTGCACACTGCGCTCGTCTCGCACGTCGCAAGATACAGCGGAGGCGTTGACGCCCAACGCCCGCAGGTCCGCTACCGTGGCGCCGGCCTCCGCAGCCGAGCCGCGAAAGGTGATCGCTACATCGCCGCCTGCCCGGGCGAGCGCGAGCGCGAGGCCGCGGCCGATTCGCTTCGCTCCGCCTGTGACGAAAACACGCTTCCCTTGCAGCGGCCTGCCCGATGCGCCGTCGGTCACTGCGGTGATCCCGGCGTCGCCGGTGCCGTACTGCTTCCCGGACGCGTAGCCGGCGTATTCGCCGGTGGCGTGGTGGCCAGCGGAGCCGTAGGCGAGGCCGCTGCCGGCGGCGCGGTGGTGGGCGCCCCCGGTGCCGCCGACTTGGCTACATGGTGCTCCTGCACCCCCGGCTGCACCTGCGCCGCACTGCCTGTGTCGTTCTCATAGTTGGAAACCTGCGCCCGGGGTCTCTGCAGCTTTACCAGCAGCTGTTTTCCGCCATCGGTCAGATCGAAGTCGGCCGCAAAGGTCGCATACCCGTCGGCGATGACCTGCACCGTGACGTGGCTACCCACCTCGAGCAGATCGATGCTGGCCCGGCCATCGGGATCCGTCTTCATCTCCAGGTTGCCATCGGTCTGGTCGTTGCGCACCGCGCGAAACACCACGGCGGCATTGGGCATCGGCTTGCCATTCGCTTCTTTTTCCACCGTAATGACCACCGGCGCCGTGGGTGGGGGCGGCTTATACCCGCGACCGTGCTGTTGTGCCAAGGCGGAGGGACCCGAAAACACGAGCGGCAGGGTGGCCGTGAGGAACCGGAGCTGAAGCGAACGGCGCATCCCGAAATTTTACCTCGAAAGCGCGAGCGGCACAGGCTTTGCAAGCAGGTGACGGCGCTGCAATAACCTGAGTGTCTTTCACTAACATTTCACATCGCCGTGATTGACAAGGGTCAACACCAGGGGCTACATTAGCAGTCGGCAGTGAGGAGTGCCAGCACCGTAACGGTCGTTAGACCAACGGCGCCCGGCAATCCAGCAATCTGCAAGAAAACACACAGGAGACACGCACTATGGCTTCCAACAAGTTCACGCCGTTGCATGATCGCATTCTCGTCCAGCGTATCGAAGAGGGCGAATCGATGCGCGGCGGCATCATCATCCCCGACTCCGCCAAGGAAAAGCCTCAGCAGGGCAAGGTCATCTCGGTAGGCAAGGGCAAGTCGAACGATGAAGGCAAGGTTTTCCCGCTTGACGTCAAATCGGGCGACACGGTTCTGTTCGGCAAGTACTCCGGCACCGAGATCAAGCTCGACGGTGACGACTACCTGATCATGCGTGAGGAAGAGGTCCTCGGCATTCTGGCGTAAACGCGAAGGGTTCGTTAAAGCCAAGGGTTCGCAAAAAGTCGTTGAAGAGTTCGTTATTCGCAAAAAGTCGCTGTTGGTGGGTCACTTACGCGAATAGAAGGATTTACGAACAACGGCATTCCACGAACAACGGTTCTTTCACGGCCTTCACGAATAACGATTTTTTCCACGAACAACGATCTTCCACGAACAACGATTCACTTTACGGAGAACACAATGGCAAAGCAGATTCTGCATGGAGAGGATTCGCGTCAGGCGATCCTTCGCGGCGTGAACACGCTGGCGAACGCAGTCAAGGTGACACTCGGTCCCAAGGGCCGCAACGTCGTCATCGAGAAGAAGTTCGGCTCGCCCACCATCACCAAGGACGGCGTCACCGTGGCCAAGGAGATCGAGCTGCCCGAGGGCCTCGAGAACATGGGCGCGCAGATGGTCAAGGAAGTCGCTTCCAAGACCTCCGACGTCGCCGGCGATGGCACCACAACCGCGACAGTGCTGGCCCAGGCCATCTATCGCGAGGGTGTGAAGACGGTTGCGGCCGGGGCAAACCCCATGGCGCTGAAGCGCGGCATCGATAAGGCCGTCGAGGCCATCATCGGAAAGCGCGATGACCAGGGCGTTGTGCAGGGCGGCTCGCTCAGCGAATTCTCGAAGCCGGTTACGGGCGATATGATCGCGCAGGTCGGCACCATCTCGGCCAACGCGGATCACCAGATCGGCACCATCATCGCCGAGGCGATGAAGAAGGTCGGCAAGGACGGCGTCATCACCGTCGAAGAGTCGCGCACGATGGAGACGCAGCTGGATGTGGTCGAGGGCATGCAGTTCGACCGCGGCTATCTGAGCCCCTACTTCGTCACCGATGCCGAGCGCATGGAGGCCGCGCTTGAGAATCCCTACATCCTCATCTATGAGAAGAAGATCTCCACGATGAAGGACCTGCTGCCGCTGCTGGAGCAGATCGCGCGTACCGCGAAGCCCCTGGTCATCATCGCCGAAGATGTGGACGGTGAGGCGCTTGCGACGCTGGTGGTCAACAAGCTGCGCGGCACGCTGAATGTCGCGGCTGTCAAGGCTCCCGGCTTCGGTGATCGCCGCAAGGCCATGCTCGAGGACATCGCGGTTCTCACCGGCGGCAAGGCCGTTACCGAAGACCTCGGCATCAAGCTGGAGGGCGTCAAGATCGAGGATCTCGGCACCGCCAAGCGCGTGACGATTGACAAGGACAACACGACGATCATCGATGGCGGCGGGCAGGATGCCAAGATCGAGGGCCGCGTGAAGGAGATTCGCGCCCAGGTAGAGAAGACCACCTCCGACTACGACCGTGAGAAGCTCCAGGAGCGGCTAGCGAAGCTGGTCGGCGGCGTCGCCGTCATCAAGGTCGGTGCGGCTACCGAGACCGAGATGAAGGAGAAGAAGGCCCGTGTCGAAGACGCGATGCACGCCACCCGTGCAGCCGTCGAAGAAGGCATCGTTCCGGGCGGCGGCGTCGCACTGATTCGCGCAGCCAAGGCTGTAGACGCGCTCGTGCAGTCGCTGCAGGGCGACGAGAAGATCGGTGCGCAGATCATTCGCCGCGCTGTCGAAGAGCCGCTGCGCATGATCGTGCACAACGCGGGCGAAGAGGGCGCGGTGGTCATCAACAAGATCCAGGAATCGGACGACTCCAACTATGGCTACAACGCCGGAACGGGAAAGTACGAGGATCTGGTCGCGGCCGGTGTCATCGATCCGACCAAGGTGACGCGCACTGCCCTGCAGAACGCGGCCTCCATCGCCGGCCTGATGCTCACCACCGAAGCCATGATCTCCGACATCCCGGAGAAGAAAGAAGCCGGTGGCGGTGGTCATCAGCATGGCGGCGGCGGCGGCATGGACGGCATGTACTAAAAGCAGGAAACAGGAAGTAGCAAGTAGCAAGTAGCAAACAGCAAGGCCCCGGAGCGATCCGGGGCTTTCTGCTGCGACTGGAAGGGTTTGCAGCCTATAGATGTTGCTTTGATGGGCAGGGATATCCATGCCGAAAGTCGCTATTGGTTTTTCTCTCCTTCGCCCTGAGCGCAGTCGAACGGGAGGGAATCTGCTGTTCGCCGCCCCTGCATGGTTGCACTAGCTGTCCGAAGTCGCACTGACCTCTGCCGGCTCGCGTGCAGGCACGCAATGTTCATCGGCCAGATGCAGCCACCGATCCAGCGTATCGATGCCCCGCTCTATCTCCTCCTTCGTGACGATGAGCGGCGGCGCAATCACAAAATGCGATACCCAGGCTTGAAGGATCACACCCTCGCCAAGCGTCTTCGCGGCAATCTGATCCACCAATAGCGGCTTGCCGCTGACTTTGTCCGCGTAGGTATTGAACGGCTCCTTGGCGGTTTGGTCTTTCACCAGATCGACGGCCCAGAACAGCCCCTTGCCGCGCACATCGCCTACGCTCGGATGCTTCGCCTTGAGCGCAAGCAGTTTCTCGTAAACGAAGGGCTCCAACTCCTTCGCGCGCTCCACGAGCTTCATCCGCTTCATCTCATTGATGGTTGCCACGGCCGGCGCAAGCGTCATCGGATGCGCCTCATACGTGTGCCCATGCGCGAAGTAGTGATCCTGGAAATAATCGCCAATCTTCTCGCTCGTCGCGCACAGCCCCAGCGGCACATAGGCTGACGTAATTCCCTTGGCGGTGGTGAGAATATCCGGCGTTACGCCCCAGAGATCCATGGCAAACCAGGCGCCGGAGCGGCCCCATCCGCTCATCACCTCATCGGCGATCAGCAGCACGCCATTTTCGTCGCAGATGCGGCGCAGCTTCGCCATGTACTCCTGCGGCGGCACGATGACGCCGTTGGTTCCTACAATCGGCTCAAGCAGCACAGCAGCCACATCCGATTCATTGCGAATCATGTGCTCGATGTAGTCCGCGCAGGCGATGCCGCAGCCCGGATACGTGTGGCGAATTGGGCACTTGTAGCAGTGCACCTCCGGGCCGAAGATTACGCCCTGCCCCTTCCCACGCGGTTCCATTGCCCACCGCCGTGGATCCCCCGTAGCCGCAATGGAACCGGCGGTAGAGCCGTGGTAGGAGCGATAGCGCGCGATGATCTTCGTCTTGCCGGTATACATGCGGGCAATCTTGAACGCAGCCTCGTTGGCATCCGTGCCCGAGGTGGTGAAGAAGAATTTGTTCAGTCCTTTTGGCAGCACCTCCAGCAGTAGCTTGGAGAGTTCCGCGCGCGCCGTCGTCGCATAGCCGGGCATCGCGTACGCGAGGTCTTGTGCCTGCTTCGCAATGGCGTCGATGACAGCCTGGTTTTTATGGCCAAGGTTCATGCACATCAGCTGCGAGCTGAAATCGAGATACCTCTTGCCATTCGCATCGGTGATGTAGCAGCCTTCCGCATCGACGATGTGCATCGGCGTCCAGCCCTTCTGGTAGCGCCATGTGCCGTAGTTGGTCTCGCGCGTGATGCGCACGACCTCCCCGGAGGTCATGGGGGTGGTGGTCGTCGTATCGCTGCTCGCGGGCTGTTGTAAAGTTTCAGGCATAATTTACACTCATGCCGAGTCGCTTCCGTTGTCAAGCAATCTTCACGGCACGGTGTTTTCCTTGTTGTCGTTTTGCTTGTTGTCATTCCCGAAGGGAATCTGCTGTTCGTACGTTTGTGCGGCGAAAGGCAACTCCAACTCAACGAATAATCTCACCACGCCCCAACATCCCAATCGCCTCCTCCGCGCGCTCCCGCAACGCCTTCCGCTCCTTCGCGGTCTTCTTCAACATGGCGTTCAGCGGCATCCGCATCCGCTTATTTCCTGCGAGCTTCGCCTCATTGCGCTCCAGAAAACTCCAATAAAGCGCTGTGAACGGGCACGATCCCTCTCCCGTATTCTTGCGCGGATCGAGCGCACATTTGCCGCAAAAGTCGCTCATGCGGTTGATGTATGCCGCCCCACTGACGTAGGGCTTCGTCGCCGTCAGCCCGCCATCGCCAAAGGTGGACATACCCAGCACATTCGGCTCCACCACCCAGTCATAGGCGTCGACATACCCGAACCAGAACCAATCCGTAAGCTCCCGCGGAGAAAAGCCGCACAGCGTCGCCAGATTGCTCAGCACCATTAGGCGCGTGATGTGATGCGACCAGCCCTTGTCGATCACCCCCGCCACCACGGTGTCCATGCAGCGCATGCCGCTCGGCGTGCCCCAATACACCGGCGGCAGTTTGCGATGGGCATCGAGAAACGACGGCGCGCCGTCCTTTTGCACGGTGCGATAGCCGTCGGTTGCCTCATGAATATGCCGCATGAACTCGCGCCACCCAAGCAGCTGCCGCACAAAACCTTCGGTGCTTTGCAGCGGGACCTTTCCTGCCTCATAGGCCGCCAAAGTCTGGGTCACAACATCGATCGGACGCAACAGCGTCAGGTTCAATGGCGCTGACGTGAGTGAATGGAACAGATCCGGATGGGCCACGCTCATCGCGTCCTCCCAGGGCCCGAAGTGTGGCAGCATCTTCTCCAAGGCGAACCCCCACGCTCGCTCCGCATCGGCACGCGTCACTGGAATATCGAAGCCCTCAATGTTGCCGAAGTGTTCCGGATGACGCTGCTCGATCAATTCCATGACCTCACGCGTAATTTCGTCGGGCGGAAAGGTGGGCCGCTCGGGAATGGGCACCTCGCCGCGATAGGGCTTGCGATTCTCCGCGTCATAACTCCACTGGCCACCGGCTGGCTGCGCCCCTTCCATCAGAAAGCCGGTTTTGCGGCGCATCGCACGATAAAAGCGATCCATCAGGTACTGCCGGCGGCCGCTCGCATGTTGCGTGTTGCGTTCTTCGCCACCCGATTCGGGTTTGCCGAACACGCCTTCGAAATCTTCGGTCGTTGTCAGCCAGGCGGTGTCGCTTACAGCACGGATCCGCAGCCCAGCCTCCTTTGCCTCACGCAGTTCCACGCGCAGCTCACGTTCCGCTGGCCGGTTCACGACGATCTCCGGCCACTGCCACCGCTCTTGCAATTCAAACAGCCCATCGCTGAAGCTGGCAGGCGATGAGCCATACACCACGCGGCAGCCTCGTTCCGCTTGCTCCAGAGCGAAGTGGCGCATGGCGCTCAGCACCAGCGTGAGTTTCTTCTTGTGATACGGCCGCCGCGTGCCCTTGCCTCGCGACTCCATAAGCACAACCACCGCGTCCTGCGGCTTTGTTTCACTCAGCGGCCCCACGCCATCATGCAGCCGGTCATAGGGCACATAAATCCAGCGACGGCTCTTCGCCTCGTCCTTCGTTGGTTCCCATTGCTTGATGCGATCCAAAAATAGTGTCACGCCATGAATCGTAGCGCCCCGGCTGAGTGCCGCTTTGATCCGGCAAAGTTCCGGCACACGATGCCGCAAGCTCAGCAAAAAGGCAAGCCTAACCCCTGACGGCGTATACTTTTCCCGAACCACGGGTCGCATCCGCACAACCGCGGAGCGGCACTGGAGGCCAAATGAGCTTCACCGGACAGCGCTCAGCGGCGCAGCAGTCTGCGCGCGCCAAATGCACCGTACACACGCTTGCCGACCGCAAGCATCGCGGCGAGCGCATCACCGCACTCACCGCCGTCGATTACCCCTCCGCTCGTCTCGTGGATGAAGCAGGCATCGACGTTATTCTGGTTGGTGATTCGCTGGCGATGACTGTGCTCGGCCACAGCGACACACTTTCGATCACGATGGACGAGATGCTGCACCATACCCGCGCCGTTCGCCGCGGTGTGCAACATGCGTTTCTGGTAGCCGACATGCCCTTCGGCAGCTATCACACGGGTATTGACGATGCTGTTCGCAACGCCCTGCGCTTTGTAAAGGAGGCCGGGGCCGAGGCCGTAAAGCTCGAGGGCGGCCGCGAGCGCGCCGGGATCGTCGAACGGCTTACGCGCTGTGAGATACCGGTCGTCGGCCACATTGGGCTAACGCCGCAATCGCTGCACCGCATGGGCGGATATGCGGTGCAGGCACGCACGCTGGCGGCAATTGATGACGCGATGGCCGATGCCGCCGCGCTTGAAGGCGCAGGCGCGGTCGCGCTTGTGCTGGAAGGCATTCCGCGCGAGGTCGCCGCACAGATCACCGCTCGTGCGCGGGTACCCACCATCGGCATCGGCGCCGGTCCGGAGTGTGACGGACAGATTCTTGTCTTTCACGATCTGGTGCAACTCACCTTTGCACCACCCGCGAAGTTCGTGCGCAGCTTCGCCGATGCCGGCAGCGCGATGCGCGCTGCGGTTGAGCAGTTTCGCGATGCCGTGCGCTCGGCTGGATTCCCTGCCGACGCCGAAAGCTATCACCTGCCGCGCGAGGTGCGCGCCGCGATGCAGGCGGCGGAAGAGGTCATCGCATGAAGGTGCTTACGAGCATTCAGTCCATGCGCGCAGCGTGCCGGGACGCACGAATGTCACCGCAAATCACGCTGGGGCTCGTGCCCACCATGGGCGCGTTGCATGGAGGGCATCTCGCGCTGGTTCGCGCGGCTCGACAGGCCTGCGATATCGTCGCCGTGTCCATCTTCGTCAACCCCACGCAATTCGGCCCCAACGAAGATCTGGCCCGCTATCCACGCACCTTTGAGGCAGACTGTTCGCTGCTGCAGGAGGCAGGCGTAGACCTCATCTTCGCTCCCACTGCGGACGAAATGTACCCCTCACAGAGCTTTGGCGCCTTCGTGGATATGCCCGGAATCAGCGAGCGTCTCGACGGGCATTCGCGTCCCGGTCATTTTCGCGGCGTCACCACGGTGGTCAGCAAGCTCTTCCACATCATCGCCCCCGACCGCGCGTACTTCGGCCAGAAAGACGCTGCGCAGGTAGCGGTACTCGAAGCCATGGTGCGGGATCTGAACTTCGGCATAGAGATTGTTGTGTGCCCCACCGTGCGCGAAACGGACGGACTTGCGCTCAGCTCGCGCAACCGCTATCTCACGCTTGCGCAGCGCGGAGAGGCTCTGGTGTTATCGCGCGCACTCCGCTGTGCGGCCTCGGCGGTTGAGCGAGGGGAGCGCTCGGCCGAAACGCTGAAGGCGATGATGAAGCATCATCTCAGCGAAGCAGCCTCTCTTCGCATCGACTATGTGGAAGCGGTAAGCCGCCGTTCGCTTCTGCCGGATGAGACCGTGAATCGTGAGACGCTGCTTGCGATTGCAGCGTGGGTGGGCGACACCCGCCTGATCGACAATCTTCCGCTGGCGTCACTGCTTGGTGAGCAACAAGCGTGAAGATCCTCGTCGGTGTCTGCGGCGGCATCGCGGCCTACAAGGCCGCCGAGATCGTCCGCGCGCTGCAGGATCGCCATCATGAGGTCGAAGTAGCGCTTACCGCGTCCGCGGAACGCTTCATCACGGCGCATACCTTTCGCGCGTTGACCGGCAGGCCCGTGTACACCAGCCTTTGGGAGCCCACAGCGGAGATCAGCGCTGATGGCGCGATCGAACACATCGCCGTCGCGCAGTCGATCGATGCGCTGCTGATCGCACCCGCGACGGCGAATACTCTGGCAAGACTCGCGCATGGCTTCGCCGACGATTTCCTCTCCGCGGTCTGTCTTGCGACCACCGCGCCGATCCTGATCGCGCCTGCGATGAACGTCAACATGTGGCAGCATCCAGCCACGCAGACGAATTTGGAATTGCTCCAGCATCGCGGTGCGCAGATCGTCGAACCGGAAGCAGGCTATCTGGCCTGCGGCATGGTCGGGGCTGGAAGGCTGGCGAGCGTGGAGCGCATTGTGGAGGCGGTGCTTCAAGCAACTGAGCCTCGCCAGGACCTCGCCGGTGAAACCGTACTCATCACCGCGGGCGGAACGCGGGAGCCGATCGATCCGGTGCGTTTTCTGGGCAACCGCTCCAGCGGACGCATGGGGCACGCGCTCGCCGAGGCAGCGGAGGCGCGCGGCGCACACGTGGTGCTGATCACCGCCTCAGGTCTCTCAACGCCGCCTGAATGCACGGCGGTGCACGTGCAAACGGTCGGAGAGATGCAAAGGGCGCTTCGAGAATATCTTTCCCGGGCAACCATCGTGATCAAAGCGGCTGCTGTCGCCGATTTTCGGCCGGTGCTGTATTCCGAAACAAAACTTCGCCGCAACGGAGCTATGGAGCTGAGTCTGGAGCCCACGCCTGACCTCGTCGCGGAGGCGGTCGCAACGCGCCGTCCCGGCACGCTGGTCGTTGCCTTCGCGGCCGAGACCGAGTGTCTCGAAGAGAATGCGCGGGCCAAGCTGCTGCGCAAGGGGGCCGACGCGATCGTGGCCAACGATGTTTCACAAGCGGCGCTGGGCTTTGAATCCGGACGCAACGCCGGCCTTTTCATCACGCCGGAGGGTACTGTGACCCTGCCCGAATCCTCCAAGCGCGTCATGGCTGATCGCATCCTCGATGAGGTGCTGGCACTCAGGCGGTCGGGAGCCACGGTATCCCCCAGCGTTGCCGCCAACTGCTGACCTGTGCTCCGGGATAATTGCCGGTCGCGCCGCTCAGGACCGGCCTCATGCGAAAGACAATTTGGTGCGAGCCTCCGATGCAGGGCTCGCAAAGCGTCCGTGCCTGCACTGGATTCACAATTTTTACTCCGATCTCAGCTAAAGTTTCGGCGTCTTTTGCCGATAAGAACATCTGAGCCAGCAAGTACGGCCTAAGCTCTATTCTCATCTGCCATCGCTGCGGGCAATGCACCTGACAAGGTGTTTTGGATCAACCCGAAACAGTGTTAAGTCTCTCGCTGTTTTAGCCGATAAGGATAGCAATCCAAGGTAAGTTGACTTGCAGCCTGAAGAGGATCATGTTTTCCATCATCGGCATCGTTGTTGTACTCGGCTCCGTTCTGGGCGGCTTCCTGATGGAAAAAGGCAAGCTGCCGGTCCTGATCCAACCGTCGGAGTTCCTCACGATCGCCGGCGCCGCGATCGGAACGGTGCTCACCGCCAATCCGATGCATGTTCTCAAGGGCGTCGTCTCGGGTGTGCTCGGGGTGCTGAAGGGCGGCGGAGTTCCCGAAAAGCGCTATATCGAATCGTTGAAGATGCTCTTCGATGTTTTCACCAAGGCTCGCCGCGAGGGTTTGGTTGCGATCGAGGCGGATGTCGAAGAACCCGAAAAAAGTCCAATCTTTTCGAAATACCCGTCCTTTCTCAAGGATCATCATGTGACTGCCTTCGTATGCGACACCATGCGTATGGCCATCACTGGCGGCGTGAAACCTTTCGACGTCGATCAAATGATGGAACTCGATCTGGAGGTCCATCACCACACCTCCATGCAGCCCACGCAGGCTCTGACCTCCATGGCCGACGCGCTGCCGGGCCTTGGCATCGTGGCTGCTGTGCTGGGCATCGTTGTGACGATGGGAGCGCTGGGCGGTCCTCCTGCGGAGATAGGGCATAAGGTTGCATCGGCCCTTGTAGGCACATTTCTCGGCATTCTTCTTTGCTACGGCGTTGTCGGGCCGTTAGCGGCCAACATGACGAAAGGCATTGAGGAACAGCATGCGTACTATCACGTGCTCCGCGTTACGCTGCTCGCGTTTATCAAGGGAACATCACCCATCCTCGCTGTAGAAATGGGACGCAGAGCGATCCCTGAACACGTGCGGCCCAAGTTCGCGGTGGTGGAGAAGGCTTGCCGTGACAAGGGTGGGGAAGGCGCCGCAGCTTAGAAAAAGCAGCAGCCTGGAAGAAAGAGAGAGAGAGATGTCTGAAGCAGCTGAAACGATCATCGTGATCAAAAAGAAGAAGGGCGGCCATGGCGGTCACCACGGCGGCGCATGGAAGGTCGCGTACGCTGATTTTGTTACAGCCATGATGTCCCTCTTCATCGTGCTTTGGCTGATCAGCAGCAATGATGCGGTGAAGAAATCCGTCGCGGCTTACTTCCAGGATCCCAGGGGAACTGCAAAGCTGGAAGGCAGCAACAAAACCGGCAGCGGCAACGCGGTTCCACTCAATAAAGCCGACATGGCGAAGTTAAAAGAACGCCTGCAACACGCGGCGCGCAGCCTGCCCAACTTTGAAAAGCTCAACAAGCAGATAGAAATTTCTGTGTCTCCAGACGGTCTTCGAATCGAGCTTTTGGAGGAGCCCGGCGGAACCTTCTTCGAACTCGGAAGCGCAACCCCGACGCTCGCATTAGCGGACTTCCTCAAGGTCGTCTCGCGAGAGCTGGGCGCGGTGCCAAACAAAATCTCGATTGAAGGTCACACCGATTCACGTCCCTATAGTAAGGGTGGCGACTATACGAATTGGGAACTTTCCGCGGACCGGGCAAATGCCGCGCGACGGCTGATGCAGAGTAGCGGAATCGGTCCCAACCAAATCGATCAGGTTCGCGGATTCGCGGACCAGCTTCCTCGCAATCCAAAAAATCCAGAGGATCCATCCAATCGACGCATCACTTTGATCGTGGATGCTGGGCCCCCTGATGAACAGACCGCATCCGCGGTTAAGGACGGTGCGGCCCACGCAGGTGGTGCGGAGCAACCAAAGTCCAGAGCCGAGTGAGCGGAGCGCGATCATCTGGCCGTTCGAGCGAATACCTTAACCAACGTGCGGACAAATTGACGCTGCTGATCAGACGAGAACACAAATGTGATGCCCGCTTCAAGAAAATCGGCGTGGGTCACGCGGGATTCTATCTCCAAAGAGCAAGTGCCGAAACAAAGTCGAATCACTCCGGCGGTTCCGTCCATCACGGGTTCAGCGAAGCGAACCAGCAATCCGGTGTCGCTCACATTGCGAGTCTGGCCTGCAATGGTTCCCGCCTCACAGGAAAAATCGACGGGGAAAACAACGTCGAACCTGGGAACACGGTATGCGAAACGCTCGACAAGGGACACAATCACTCCTCAAGACTCAATATAGCGAAGTGAATTTTCCGGCGGTCTACGTCTTCTGTGCCAGATTTGCGCAATCGTTGCAGATGCATGGGGTCTTCCCCGCACCAATGGCTGTGCTAACCTCAAAAAACCGGTCGCCGAGTAGCTTTGCCGGAGGGTTGCTTTGATATCGATGCCGCCGAGCGAGAGTGCTCCCGCGCAGGCCGAAAGTTCGAGATGGAAGGACAGGGGTGCGAAGCCCAGGTCTGGACGGGTTCTCGTCGTGGAGGACGATCTGATCCTCTCGCGATTTCTCGATCGCATCCTGCGGGCGGAGTCCTTCGAGGTTGAGTCCGCGCACAGCGGTGTGGCCGCTCTGAACATGCTGCGGTCGGAGCTGGACATTCTCATCCTGGACCTGAATCTGCCGGAACTGGATGGCATCGGTGTGCTGCAACAGCTCCGGCCTAAGTATCCACGCTTGCCGGTGCTTGTATTGACAGCCCGCAACAGAGCCGAGAGTACAGTCCTGGCGCTTGAAAGCGGAGCGGACGATTGCCTGACGAAGCCGTTCTCCTATATCGAGCTGCTTGCCCGCGTCCGCGCGTTGTTGCGGCGCAACACAGGTGTTTTGCCCCAGAGCAGCCAATGTGCTGACCTCGTCCTCAATCGTCATGAACTACGCGTGACCCGCAATGGCGAGAAGATTGAACTCACCCCAAGAGAGTACAGCTTGATCGAGTACCTGATGCGCACACCGCGTGTGCCGGTCGCGCGCTCAATCCTGCTGAAAGAGATATGGGCGGATGGATGCGATCCCTCGACCAACATTGTCGACGTTTACATGAAGTACGTCAGGGATAAGATCGACCGGCCCGGGATGCCCAAGTTAATCCGAACGGTGCGCGGCGTGGGCTACGCCGTCAGCCAGGATTGAGCGGCGTTGCCTTCCTGTGCCTTTGCCATCCAACAAAGGTGTCATTCACCATCGATTCGCTGATCCGGTATACGTGAACCATACCTCCGTCGAGCAATGTCAGGTCATTCTTTCTTCCATACCCCTTTTGTCCCTCCGCAACGGCCTTCGGTCCGCACAGAGACTTCGGTCCTGAGCATGGACCCGATGCAAGGCCTACGCAGTGATCATGCGCCTTCCCACGCTGAGCCCGCCAATCAGCAGGTGCGACTGCTGCTGGTCAGTTCGGATCCGGAGCTCCGGCACAACCTGCGATCCCGGCTGGCTCATTCCCGGTGGTCGGTTCGCGAAGCCCAAAGCGGGGCCGATGCACTGGAGAAGCTCCTCGAAGAGCAAAGTGAGGTGATGCTTCTAAGCCCTCATTTGCCGGATCTTGAAGCGAAGGAGTTTCAGAGCATCGTCCGGGCTCAATTTCCAGGGATACAAATTCTCAGCCTGAGTGCAGGGAACGGTCCTGCGGCGCCCGCTGCAGTAGCAGGTCATTTCGCGAACGAAGTGAAAGAACTGCTGCAGCTTGGCAGGATGCATCCGCACGGAGAGGCACCGCTAGCGACCTTCTCCTTTCCGCGGGTGGCGTTGGACTCGCAAAAAGGCTGGCAGGGCATCCTCGGCGGCGCTCCCGTGATGCAGCGCGTGTACCACGCCGCCCGGCTTGTCGCTCGACGGGATACGACCGTCTTGATCCAAGGGGAAAGTGGAACGGGTAAGGATCTTGTCGCGCGTGCGATCCACACCAGCAGCCCGCGGGAGAAGCAGCCCTTTGTCGTCATCAACTGCGCCGCGATCCCCGAGCAGCTGCTGGAAGCGGAGCTGTTTGGGTATACCAAGGGAGCCTTCACCGGCGCGGTACAGTCGCGCATCGGCAGAATTCACGCGGCGCATGGAGGAACCTTATTTCTCGATGAGATCGGGGATATGCCTTTTCCGTTGCAGAGCAAAATTCTGCGATTTCTCGAGCAGGGCGAGGTGCAACGGATTGGCGGCACAGACACACTGAAGGTGGATTGCCGGGTTGTAGCTGCAACCAATGCGGATCTAAAAAAGCTGGTGAAGCAGAACCAGTTTCGTGAGGACCTGTACTACCGCCTGGCGGTGTTCCCGATCCAGCTTCCACCCTTGCGGGAGCGCATGGAAGACTTAGACGTTCTCATCCAGAGCTTTCTCGGCAAGTTCTGCCCTGGAGTACGTGTCGAAGAACCGGCAAGGCAGCTCCTGCATTCTCATCATTGGCCCGGCAACGTGCGCGAGCTGCGCAATGTGCTCGAAAGAGCAAGCCTGTTCGCGGAAGCCCGGCGTGAGATCCGAGCCGAAGACATCGTGTTGTAGCCCCAGAACTCCCCGGTAGATCAAAGGTTTGCCGCCGAGGCGTGACTCTGTCCTGCCGCTGGACTGGAGATGACTTCCTACAGGTGTGCAGCGGCAAGATAAAAGCAGATCCCTCCGCTGCGCTACGGGATGACAAATAAGAGGGCTAGAGCTAAGAGGGCTAAAGCGATGCTGTTGCATTTCCTTCTGCCATTTGCCCTGAGCGCAGTCGAACGGGAAGGATTCTGCGGTTCGCATTTGCTGCATGGCAACTGCGTAACTAGATACAAAGCAAAAGCCACACTCCCTTTCCCCGCCTACAACTACCGAACCATCCCGGTAGTTTTGGCACCCCGTATGCACTCTAGCTAGGCGAATGTTGCCTAGTTCTCATGAAGTTCCCATGGAATCCAACGGGTCGTCCGCTCAAGGCGTTCTGCTGGCCGAAGCCTTCTCGGAGTTCATCTCGGCCTCTGCCCGGCTGGAGCTCTCCTATCGCGATCTGCAGGCGGAGGTCGCAGAGCTGAGCCTGGCGTTGTGCGAGCGCAATCAGGCGCTGAACGACAGCCTTTCTGAAAACAGAACCATGGGACTCACGCTGGAGCGAATCCTCGACGCGATGCCTTGTGGCGTTTTGGTCGTGACCGGCGCAGGAGCCGTTCGGCTGATGAACCCGGAGGCCGCACGGCTGCTGGCGCTATCCGCAGCCCAGATGCCCACGCTTCACTCGATCCATACGAAGACGGGTCTTGACTTAAGCCTGGGCAAGGCAGGCAGCGGCAGTGACGAATCGGAACAGGAGCTCTCTTTTGAGAACTCCGATGGACGCCATTGGATTGCCGTGCGCCAGGTGTGTCTGCCGCCCGCGGATGGCAACGCCGCACGGGCCGGCAGATCGGCCGAGACAGTTCTGGTTCTGCGGGATATCTCCTCGCGCAAGCGCATGGAGCGGGAGCGCGAAGCAGCACGAGACGCCGTTGCGCTGGCGCAGGTATCGGCGGTGCTGGCGCATGAGATTCGCAATCCCCTGGCCAGCCTGGAGCTCTTCGCCGGGCTGATTGCGGACATTCCGGAACGCCGGGACGAATGGATATCTCATCTTCGCGCGGGCATTCGTTCGTTGTCGGGCACGGTGAACAACGTCCTCACACTTCACGGCGGCGCGGCTCCTCCCATGGAACGGCTGGAGCTTCGAACGGAAGCTACACTTGCCGTCAACTTCCTGGGGCCGCTCGCGCAGCAGGCAAATGTCAGCCTGTTTCTGGAACCAATGGACAGCGAGCTTCCGCTGCGCGCCAACAAGAGCGCCTTTCATCAACTCTTAATGAACATCTGCTGCAACGCTCTGCGACACACGCCCGCCGGCGGAACCGTTCGCATCGTTTGCCATCCTCCAATTGCCGAACGAGATCGTCTTTGCATTTCAGTGAGCGACACAGGCAGCGGCATTCCTGAGGAGTATCTTTCCAGGCTTTTTGAAAGCGGCTTCAGCGGTTCAGGGGTTACGCCAGGCCTTGGTCTCGCTGTCTGCGAACGCCTGATGCGCCAGCACGGCGGAAGTATCTCCGTCGAAAGCCGTTTGGGCCATGGCAGCACCTTCACCCTGGAGTTCCCACAGGCATGACCTCGTCCCGTCCTCCTTCTGTTCTGATCGCCGACGATGAGCCCGGGCTGCGGCTGGCCCTGCGGGCCAGCTTCCTACGGGAGGGCTGGTGCGTGGACGCCGTCTCCGGTGTGCGTGAAGCCCTTGCGATGCTGCAGGCGAGCACCTTTGATCTGGTGCTCTGCGATGTCCGCATGAACGACGGCGATGGCTTTGAGGTCATGCAGGCGGTCCAGGCTGCGAAGGGAGAAACAGCGTTTCTTTTCCTCACGGCCTATGCCTCTGTGCCCGAGGCCGTACGAGCGGTGCAGGGGGGCGCGGTGGACTATCTTACCAAGCCCATCAGCTTTCCTCAGCTCTTAAGCGTGGCGGCACGCATCATGCAAAGCCGCCGGCGCACCATCGAATCCGGGCCGGTACAGAACGGAGGCATGGTCGGACGCTCGCGCGTGCTCGCCGCAGCCCTGGCGCGCGCCCATGCCGCGGCGGAGACCGGCGCTGATGTGCTGATCGAGGCGGAAAGCGGCACCGGAAAAGAACTGCTCGCACGCATGATCCATCAGGCGAGCACACGGCGCGACAAGCCGTTTATTGCAATCAACTGCGCCGCTCTGCCCGAAGCGTTGCTCGAGAGCGAACTCTTCGGCCACGCGCGGGGAGCTTTCACCGGCGCCACCGCGGCAAAGGCCGGCAAGTTCGAGATTGCAAACGGCGGTACGCTGCTGCTAGATGAGATCGGCGACATGCCGCTCAACCTGCAACCAAAGTTACTGCGGGTGCTGCAGGAGCGGGTGGTCGAAAGGCTCGGAGAGAGCCGGCCGATTCACACCGATATCCGCGTGATCGCCTCCACGAACCTGCACCTCAGTGAGGTTGTGGATCGAGGCATGTTCCGAAGCGATCTGTTTTATCGGCTCAATGTGATCCCTCTCACCTTGCCGCCCCTTCGCGAGCGGATGGAAGATGTGGCGCAATTAGCCGAACACTTCACCCGCTGCTTCGCGGAGCGAAACGGTCAGCCGGTTGCCCGCCTGCATCCAGGCTTCCTGGAGCGGCTTGAGAGTTATCACTGGCCAGGCAATATCCGCGAGCTTTCTAACTTCATGCAACGCGTACTTTCGCTTTCGTCCGGCCCGGAGATCACAGCATTCTGCTTCGATCAGGAGCATCGCCCGGTTCAGCGCCAGCTTTTGCAAGTGCCCGCGGCGGGGAGACGCCATACGTCGCCGCAGACAGCACAACCACTGTCAATGGACCAGGTGGAGCGCTCGCATCTGGAGAGCACGCTGGAGCTTGTCGGGGGCAACCGCACTCGAGCCGCGGAGATGCTCGGCATCAGCGTGCGCACCATGCGCAACAAAATTCGGCAATACGATCTGCCGCCAAGGAGGTATGCCTAAATGTCATCCGCACCCGTATTCTCACAGTTAGAAAACTTCTTAACTGTGACCAACAAACGCGAAACCGTAATTACGGCGAACATCGCGAATATCGATACGCCGGGATATCACACCCAGGACATTGATTTTCAAGAACAACTGAATCAGGCCATGGCAAGTTCTGATGGGCAACAGATACATGTGACGGTGCACAGCGTGAAAGGGCTGCTGGAGCGCCCCGATGGCAACAATGTCGATATGGATCGCGAATCGCTGCTGTTATCCGAGTCTCAGCTGCAATACCAGCTTGGAACGCAGCTGCTGAAGTCTAAGTTTCATCAACTGCTCTCCGCTATCAGCGGCGGTGCATGAGGAGAACAGCGATGAGCATCTTCGACGCTTTGAATATCAGTGCATCGGCGCTTTCGGCAGAGCGGCAGCGGTCCGAGGTTGCGGCGACCAATTTGGCCAACGTTGACACAACCCACACCGCGGCTGGAAAAGTTCCCTTCCGGCGGCGTGAGGTCGTGCTGACCAGCAACGGCGGCCCACAATTTCGCGCCTTGCTGAGCAACGCCTCGATGGGAACACCGAAGTACCAGCCGGGCAGCGTACGCCTTACGCAGGTGGTCGAGGATCCGTCCGAACCCACCAAGCGCTTCGATCCCAGTCACCCCGACGCGGACAAGGACGGCTATGTCTCCTATCCCAACATCAATCCCACGCAGGAGATGGTGGACCTGATGGGCTCGGTGCGGGCATATCAACTCAACGCCTCCGCAGTCAACGCGACCAAGCAATTGATCCAGCAGTCGATCGACATTCTCAAGAGTTAACACCTGTCATTTCAAACGGGATCATCAGGAACAAACATGATTACAGGCATCAGCAGTGGAATTTCTTCGGTCACTTCTCCGCTCGGCGAACTTACGTCCACAGGGGCCGGCAGCACAGGCGGCGGCTTCAGCGACGTTTTGAAGAGCGCGATTCAAGGCGTGGATAACCTGCAGTCCGGGGCCGATGCAAAGATCGGAAATCTGCTGGGAGGCGCACCCAATACGGACGTAGGCAACGTGATGGTTTCGGTGGAAAAGGCCGATGTGGCGTTTCAACTCATGATGCAGGTGCGCAACAAAATCGTAAGCGCCTACCAAGACATAGAAAAGATGCAGTTCTAAATTAAGTTTTAAGGCTGACCGGCGATGCAGAAATCCTTTCTTCAGCAGATGCAGCAGCTATGGGCCCGGCTCAAACCCCGGCAGCGCCTCGTCGTGGCTGGCGGCACCTTGGCCACGCTGTTGGCCCTGGGCGCGATGGTCAAATTCTTCGGCGCACCCGATTACAAGCCGCTCATGGTCGGTCTGGAACCCGAGGACGCCCAGACGATCTCCGCGCAGCTGGCTGCAAAGAAGATTCCCTTCCAGCTCACGCCGGACGGCAAAGGCATCAATGTCGCCGCCGATCAGCTCGATGCCGCACGCATGGAAGTCGCCTCCGAGGGATCGCCGCATAGCGGCCGCATGGGCTTTGAGCTCTTTGACAAGAGCTCCTGGGGACAGACGGAGTTCGACGAGAAGGTGAACTATCAGCGTGCGCTCGAAGGCGAACTGGAGCGCACCATCCAGACGCTCAGCGGCGTGAAGAGCGCGCGTGTGCACCTGGTGATGCCGACCGCATCGGTGTTTCTGGATCGTGAGCGCGGAGCCAAGGCCTCGGTGACGCTGCGCATGAAGCATGGCGCGCTCACGTCCGACCAGCTGAACGCGATCTCGCGGCTGGTGAGCGGCGCGGTCGATGATCTCGCGCCTCGCGACGTCGTGATTATCGATGCGGATTCCAATGAATCGCTGGGCGGCAAGAGCGGCACCATGGAAGGCCGCGAGTTGGAAGCGGAGTTATCGAAGCGCCTGCTGGCCACGCTTGGACCGGCTGTCGGCGCGGATAATCTTCGCGCCAGTGTCAACGTGGAGTACGACCTCAGCAGCAGTGAGGAGAGCCAGGACAAATACGATCCCGCGGTTACCGCCGTACTGACCTCGCAGAAGACCAAGGAGCAGCTCGGCTCGGGAACCGCGGCGAGCGGCGTGGCGGGAACGACAGGCAACCTGCCCAGCGCGGCACCCGTACAGGATGCGAACCCGCCCGATGATGGGTCGCAGATCTCTTCGTCAGAAAACTCTACTTTCGGCGTGAATAAAATCGTGCGTCACACCGTGTCGCCCGCGGGAAAGATACGGCGGATCACGGCGGCCATTCTGGTCAACGATCTGCAGGATCACCGGCAGGTGAAGGGCAAGTGGATTACGACGCCGCGCAAACGCACACCCGCGCAGCTTGAACAATTGACCGAACTGGCACGCGGGGTGCTGGGCGTGGATGCGCAGCGCGGCGATGCCGTTACCGTGCAAAACATGACCTTCGACGACGCGGCGCTGGCGGACACAGCACCCACAATTTTTGACCGGCTAAGAACCGGGCTGAATGACTACTCCACGGCGGTACGGTACAGCGCGATGCTGCTGCTGTTTGTTTTGGTGTGGGCGCTGATGTTCCGCCCCATGCAGAAGCAGGTAGCCGCATCGCTGAAGCAGCTGGCCACAGGCGCACCGAAGCTGTCGTTGCCGGAGACGCCCGGAGGCAAAGCCGAGCTTGCCTCCGGAGCCGCGATGGCCGCACTCGAGGGTGATACCGAGAGCGCGACGCTGAAGCGAGAGTTGAGTGATCTGGTGCAGGCTGAACCTGCATCCATGACGCGAACGCTGCAGGCCTGGCTGCGGGAGGATCCTGCGTGAGCGAGGGCACAACCACGCCACTGACCGGCGCGCGCAAGGCGGCTATTCTTCTTACCGTGCTTGGCGACGATGCCGCGGCCGCGATCTTTCGCAATCTTCCCGAAGAGGATGTGCAGCTGATTACACGTGAGATTTCCAAGCTGGGCATGGTCCCTCCGCAGGTGTCGCAACAGGTGGTGAAGGAGTATCGCCAGATGACCCGGGCTCGCGAGTACTTGGCCGAAGGCGGTCACGCCACGGCAAACCGTTTGCTGGTCAAAGCCTTTGGAGAGACCGGAGCCAAAAACATGCAGCATCAGCTGGTGCGTGTAGAGGAGCTTAACTCCGGGCGGGCTGAATCCCTACAGAAGGCCGATCCCAAGCAGCTGGCGCGCTTGCTGGAAGGGGAACATCCGCAGACAGTGGCTCTGGTGCTGGGGCACCTTGAACCGCAACAAGCCTCTGCCCTGCTGATGCACCTGCCCCGCACAACGCGGGCGGAATCGGTTCGCCGCCTCGCCAACCTGCGGCAGTTTTCACCAGCCATTGCAGAACGAATTTCGACGGCTGTTCATCGACGGTTGCGATCCGCGGGCGAGATCAACAAACGCACCTACTCCGGCTTTCAAAACGTAGCCGCGCTGATGAACAGCATCGATTCCGACACCTCGCGCGAGATCCTGGAGAACATCGAAGGCCAGGATGCAAAGCTCGCCTCCAGCATTCGTGAACTGATGTTCACCTTCGAAGATTTTGGACGGCTGGAGGACGCGCACTTGCGTGAACTTTCGTCGGCCATCGATCGCAAGGTTCTTGCGGTCGCACTGAAAGGCGCGCAGCCCGACTTGCGTGACCGGTTCTTCAAGCTCATGTCGTCACGCGCTGTCGAAATGCTGAAGGAAGACATGGATGCTTTGGGACCCGTGCGCGGGAAGGACGTGGCCAAGGCCCATGGTGAAATGGTGAGCCTGGCGCGGCGTCTTGAGGAAGAAGGCAAACTGACGCTGCGCAGCGACGAAGGAGATTCGTTTGTCTAGCTTTGCATTCACCCCGCTCTTTGAAGCCTGGGAATACCGCGACATCAACGCGCCTCTCCCCGTGCCGAAGGCGGAAGAAGCGCTCAGGACTCCCTCTGCCCCGCCCCCGGCGATCTTTACGGAGGAGCAGATGGGCGAGCTGCTGCGAGCGGCGCGGACCGAAGCTGCAGAGGAGGTCGAACGGCGATGGATGGCGCGAGAGGCGGCTCAGGATGCGCAGCGAACCGCGCAGGTGAACGCGACTCTGGGGGCGTTCGCCGAGCAGCGAACCGCCTATTTCCGGCGCGTCGAAGACGAGGTAGTGCACCTGGCTCTGGCCATCGCAAAAAAGATCCTGCACAGAGAAGCGGAGCTGGATCCCACGCTGCTGGCTGCCCTGGTGCGCATCGCGTTGGATCGCATGGGTGCGGGCCCGACAGTGAAGCTGCGTCTGCCCTCCGAAGACCTTGCGAAGTGGCAGGAGCAGGATATCTTCAAGAGTTCGCGTTACGCCTGCGAGCTGATCGTGGATGACAAGCTGCAGGCCGGTGACTGTGTTGTCGAAACCGAGCTCGGCGTAGCGAACTTCGGCTTCGACGCGCAGCTGAAAGAAGTGGAGCAGGGGCTTGTGGATCTGCTCGCGCAAAGGCCGGCCGCGCAATGATGCAGGAGCTCTTTGCCCAACTGCATGAGCGCCTGGAAGGGCGTTCGCCCGTGCGTTGGGAGGGGCGTGTTCTCGAAGTGACCGGCAATCTGATCGAATCGGCAGGCCCCTCCGGAGCCGTCGGCGACGAGTGTGAGATCCAGGGTCGCGCGGGGGGCACCTATCGCGGAGAAATCGTTGGATTCCGCGGGCGGACCATGCTTTCCATGATGCTGCAGAACCCGGTCGGCATACGCATGGGCGACCCCATCGTGGCGGGCGGGGGGAGACCCACCGTGCGCGTGGGGGCGGGCATGCTGGGGCGTGTGGTCGATGCCAACGGCACGCCGCTCGATGGACTGGGGACGTTCCGCGCCTCGGTAACGATGCCCATCGACGGCCAGGCTCCCCACGCGCTCACCCGCGTGCCCATCCGTGAGCCCCTGGGCTGCGGCATCCGGGCACTGGACGCCTTTGTGCCCTGTGGCCGCGGCCAGCGGCTGGGCATCTTCGGCGGCAGCGGCGTGGGCAAAAGCACGCTGCTGGGCATGATGGCTCGTGGAACGGCAGCAGACGTGATCGTCATGGCGCTGGTTGGGGAACGCGGCCGCGAGGTCGGCGAATTCCTGGAGGAATTGGGCGAAGAGGGTCTACGGCGTGCGGTGTTGGTCGTGTCCACCTCGAATGAGTCGCCCTTGCTTCGCCTGCGGGCCCCCTTGACCGCGACCGCCATTGCGGAGGCATTTGCCGCGCAAGGAAAAAATGTATTGCTCGTGGTGGATTCGCTGACCCGGTTTGCGATGGCGCAACGGGAGATCGGCCTCGCCGCCGGTGAGCCGCCCACCGCCAAGGGATACACCCCCTCTGTGCTCAACAAGCTCGCCTGCCTGGTGGAACGCGCCGGCCGCTTTCAAACCGGCAGCATCACCGCGTTTTATACGGTGCTGATGGAGGGTGACGACCAGCAGGATCCCGTGGTCGACACCGTGCGCTCCTTGCTGGATGGACACATACTCCTGGATCGCAAATTGGCCACGCGCGGGCACTATCCTCCCATCGCCGTGCTGGACAGCCTAAGCCGGCTCATGCCGGCCATCGCTACGCCGCAGCACCTTGAAAAGGCCCGGGCGTTGCGCATGCTGCTGAGCGCCTATGCGCGCTCTGAAGATCTGGTGCGCATCGGTGCGTATCAGAAGGGTTCAGACCCGCAACTGGATCGCGCCATCGAGCACCTGCCCGCGCTCAACGCGTTTTTACGCCAGCCGACGCGAGATCTCTGCTCCTTTGCCGATGCAGAACGGCTTCTGCTGACACTACCCTCCTAGATCATGCCGCACACCTTCACACTGGCCGCCGTTCTTGCCGTTCGACAGCAGAAGGAGGAGGCCGAAGAAAGGGCTTTGGCGGCTATCGCTTTGCAGGTGCAGCAGATCCAGTTGGCGCTGGATCGTTTGGAGCGCGAGATCACACAACATGCTGAGGTGCGTGCGCGTGAGGTGCATACACTTTTGCCCGCAGCGCACCACCAGGCGAGCCATGCCCGCTTCACCATGCTGCGAGCTGCCCAGGGGGAGTTGCGCGACCAGATGGAAGCCGCCGAAACGCTGCGGAAGGAACAGCAGGCGCGCTATCGCGTCGCCAGGAGCAACCGCGAGATGCTCACGGAGCTCGATCAGCAGCAGCGGGCAGCGTGGGAGACAGAGTTGAAGACGCGTGAACAGAAACAGCTGGATGACATCTTCTCGGCACGGCGTTCGCGGAGCTAGGCAGACGTAGTAGGCAAACTCTGCCGATAGGCAGTCGGCAAATCTTGCCGCAAGGACTTTCCTACTTCTGCAAAACCTTTAGCCGATGTAGGTGAACAGCTTAAAAGCCAGCAAATCAGAGCACTTTGATAAAACACCGAGCCGCTATGTTTTGGCACGTTGATTGCTATGTAGTGAGTCATGCAAGTGTCTCTACGATCCGCGGCCGGCAGTGGGAGCCTTCCTTTGCGCGCGGCTCAGTCCGGGGTCAGTCCGGAGCAAAGCTTTACGGACATGCTGCAAGGCACGCACAGTGCAGAGGCGCCCACCCACAGTTCGACTACCAAAATAAAAGGGGATGCCCAGCGCGGATCAGACGATGCGAAGAAGCCGGCTGCGGCGACGCCGGCTGCCACGAAACCGGTTGCCACGACGCGTGAAGACCAAAGCGCGAAGCCGGCGGTGCAGCCTGTGTTATCTCCCCCAGCGCTCTCTCCTGTCCCGATTTCCATGCCGATGCAGCTTCCGGTCCCGCTCCCTTTTCTTTCAGCAGAAGAAAACCTCGATGGAAATACTGCTGACATAAATACCGGGGGCTCAACGACCGCCGCGTCACTGGCCGATGCAACGAATTCGACCCCGCAAGATCTTCCCGGAGGGACTGTGCGCTTGCCATCGCCGGAGCTGGCTACGGCCCAAGCTCAGCAGGAGTCCCATGCCGAGACACTGAGTTCTTCTGGGGTGCTCAGTTTCCCACTGCTACCGGCGCAGGCGTCCTCCGAAAACAAAGTTCACGCGGAAAAACCGTCATCGGCCGCCCCGGGCAAGTCCGTTGAAAGCACACGCGCGGCAACGGGGACGGCCAGGCCGGATGCAACGATCAGTGCTCCTGCTCCGGTGTCGAAGATGGCGGATGGAACCCTGTCTCGCGTGTCGGAAGGGACGCCAGCGACCAGCCAAAGAGCTTTTGCGCCTGCAAAGCAGCCCCCTGCCGCCGCACAAGGAATCGCTGCCCCAACGAATCCGAATGCTGGGACGGCAGTTGGCTCCAATCCGATTTCAAACATGGGTATCCCCGCGGCGTACCCTGCCGCGCAGGGCAGCAGCACCAACCCGAGTCAGCCGGACGCCAGAGACGGCACAGGCGCCGTTGCCGCGGGTAAACCCAAGGGAAGAGCCGATGGATCCGGGTCAACTGCCGCGGCCTCTGTGCCGGTGTCCACCTTCTCCGGAGCGCTCGCGTCGACCGCGGTCGTCGGCGTGAGGGACGGCGCCAGCTCGGCAGCAGCCATAGGGGGGCACGCTTCCGCGCAGCCGGGGTCCGCCGAGGCTGCGGGCACCGCCGCGGGCGCCGGCAGCGGATCGCTCTCAGCTCGTGGAGAAACGAATGCATCAACCGAACTGCCCAGCGTCACCAACGCGCGCCTGATGCAAAGCCTGTCGCGTTCGGAGATGCAGATCAGTGTGCACTCCCAGGACTTCGGGCGGGTCTCGATTCAAACCGCCTATGGCCGGGAGGCGATCTCCGCCCAGATCACCCTGGAAAGCTCCCAGTTGGGATCGGCGCTTTCCAACCATGTTCCCGCGATGGAGCAGAAGCTGAGCCAGGATCATGGTCTGCGAGCCTCGGTGAGCATCGATACGCAGACGCGCGGCGATGGGGGCGGCAGCGGGCAAAACCCGGAGGCTCAATCGCAGTCGAACCGCCGTTCAAACTTCGTCCCGCAATCGCCTTCCCTTCTTGCGTCAAGCCCGGAGCCGGTTCCGGTCGCATCCGTTGGGCCTGCCGGCTTCACCCCTGCGCCCCATAGCCGTCTCGACATTCACATCTGACTCACTCAACCGCGCAGCATTCACCCAGCAGCAAAGGAGATCTTCATGTCATCCATATCCGCCTTGAACCTGCTTCAATCCATGCCGAACACCACGCAGCCGCGTGCAATGGCGACAACGCCAGGGACCTCCACGCCGCCTACCAACTCCAGCAGCACCTCCATGGGTAGCGTCAACTCGCTCGGCAGCACCTTTCTCAACCTGCTGGTGCAGGAGCTGCAAAATCAGGATCCGACCGCCCCGATGGACAGCACCCAGATGGTCGGCCAGATGATCTCGCTGAACCAGCTGGATCAGCTCGCCAGCATCAATCAAACGCTCACAAACCAATTTCCCACTGCCGCCGGAACGACGCCCGCAACACCGGCGACGCCCGGCGTTCTGCCCTCGCAAAACGGCGCCGGGGCGCAGGCCGCGCAGCAGAACACCGCGGCTGCGATTCAGGCAGCCCTGCAGTCCCTCAACGCCAGCACTGCCTCCACCACGTCTTCCCTGCCGCCGGCAGGCCTTCCCAACTTCTAACCCCGATTCACTATCCGGAGCCTCCAGCATGTCTTTCTTCTCCACACCTCTCTCGGGTCTTACCGCGACCTCAACGGCGCTGCAGACCATCTCCAACAACCTCGCCAACATGAATACCAATGGCTACAAGGCGCAAAGCACCGTCTTCTCCGACGTTTTCTACGCAAATCTCGGCACCAACGGCAACGGGGACCCGATCCAGGTAGGCCGCGGAACTCAGGTGGAGGGCACCTCGGAGAACCTGAGCGACGGCCCGGTTGCATCCACAGGGATCAGCTCGAACATGGCTTTGGCCGGGGCGGGTTACTTCGTCACCAGTGACACCTCAGGGGCGATGAGCTACACGAGGGCTGGGGATTTCACCACAAATTCAGCCGGCCAGCTGGCTACCCTGGGTGGGAACCTGGTCATGGGATACCCGGCCGTGGGAGGGGTTGTCTCGTCGACGGCAAGCCTGCAGCCGCTCAATGTAAGCAAGGGAACCTCCGTGCCGGCGAGCCCCACAACCAGCTTTTCGCTCCCCACGAATCTGGATGCGTCGGCGGCCGTAGGCACCTCCTTTCAGCCGGCTCCCATCCCTGTCTTCGATTCGCTGGGCGGATCGCATCTGCTCACCGTGACCTATACGAAGACGGGAACCAATGCCTGGAGCTACACCGTCGCGGTGCCCTCCAGCGACATTCAGGGCGGTACAGGAACGGCGACCACGGTGGGTTCCGGCACTTTGAGTTTCAACAGCGCGGGAGCCTTGACGCCGCCGGCCGGCTCCACCGCATCGCTGTCCCTGGGACCGTTCACGAATGGAGCTGCCGCGATGACGCCCTCCTGGCAACTCTTCGACAACAGCGGCAACTCGTTGATCACGCAAACAGCCGGCGCGAGCAGTAACACCACCCAAAGCCAGAACGGCTTTGCCGCGGGTACGCTTTCCAGCTTTTCCGTGCTCGCCGACGGGACGGTGCAAGGAGCGTTCAGCAATGGGCAGACGAGCGCCATCGGGCGGGTAGCGGTCGCGAACTTCACCAATCCCGAAGGCCTGTCCCTCACCGGAGGCAATGCGTATGTTCCGACCTCCGCTTCCGGCCTGGCCAGCATCGGCACGGCAGGAACGGGCGGACGTGGGACCATCACGGGTTCCAGCGTGGAGCAATCCAACGTGGACGTAGCCACCGAATTTTCCGACCTCATCATCGCGCAACGCTCCTATGAAGCCAACGCCAAGGCCGTCACCGCGTTCGATCAGGTTGAGCAGGACACGATCCAGATGAAGACTGCTTAAAGGACCGTGAGACGGTGACCCGTCTCAGGTCGGCAAACCGCGGCGATACCGCGGTAGGGGCTGGAGTTCTCAGGAAGTTCTCATCTCCCCGAGGACGGGAACGGACCGGTGGCAGGGAAACACGGCACAACACCTCGCCATTGGTGCAGACCAGGGCGAGGTGTTCCTGTCTTCTGCCACAAAGGACGCACGGGACTGCCTTTGGCAGCCCGATTGCCCATTCTCCCGGTGAAGCCTGGAACCTAGCCGCAGGGAATGGCGGCAAGGTTCCCTTCCGAGGGGGGAGTGATGAACATGGTGAGCTCGGGGTCGGGAATGGCCGCGTCTGCTGTCCTGCTCGCGCCGGGCGGCAATTCCGCGCTTGCCGATCCGCTGGCCCGTGCCTATGACCTGCCATGCACGCTGGTGCTGGAAGCGGCGGTGATCGGTTTCAGCGTCGGCTCCCTGATGCAGCTCTGCCCCGGAACAATCGTGAGAACCGCGGCGCAGCAGAACGAAGATATCGCACTCAAGGTAAACGGCCAGTTCGTCGGCCTGGTTGAGTTCGATGTTGTCGGCGAACGGCTCGCCATCCGCGTTACGGGGATGGCATGAACCTGCACCGCAATGTCTCGCGACTCGAACAGATCGCTCCCAAGCCGGCGACCGGCGAAGCCACTCCCGCTCGTGATGGAGTTGCGGCTATCGTGGCCTCTTCCCGGATGCTGCGCCTCCTGCACTGTGGCTGGCGCTGGCTGCAGGATCACGGGAAGCTGAGCGTTCGCGGCAAAACACGCCGGCTTCGCGTGAGTGAAACGGTGTCGCTGGGCGAAAAACGCTTTGTGTCCATCGTTGAAGTGGATGGAACCTCGTTCCTGATCGGCGGCGGCTCCGCGAGCGTGGCGCTGCTGACCCAGCTCGCCGATCAGAAGGCGCCTGCAGCCTTCCATCAAGTGATCGGCGATGCCTGGAAGGAAGATGCCTGGAAGAAAAGAGAGTCCGCATGAGGCACCGCTTTGCGCGAACTCTATTCATCACGGCCGGCTTGCTGGCGCTGACTGCATTGGATTCGCCGGGAATCAGAGCGGCGGAGCTGCCTTCCCGCCCGCAGACCCCGGCCACACCGGTGGCGAACGCCCCTGCGCCTGCAACCGGAAGTATGCCACAGGTCACGACGGCGTTGCCTCCCACAGCTCCCACCGTACTCAAGCAGACCGCACCGACGAACACGTTTCCGCCGCTACCGGCTCCGCTGCCGCAGTCCGTGGCGAACCGGGGGCTCGCCCCAGGAGCGCCGCAAACCGCTGTACCCACTGCGCTGGCCGCAACTCCGGCTGCGAGCGGGAATCAACCCAAAAAAATGAAGGTGAACCTTGGGCCTGGGCCCTTGACTGAAACTCCCACGGGAGCTTCGGCACGTCCGGGCGAGATTCGCATTTCCGGACTTGGCGGCAGCTCGGCTCCCTGGTCGATCGTTCTTCTGCTGACCTTTCTCACGCTGATCCCGTCGCTGCTGATATGCATGACGCCGTTTGCGCGATTGTTGGTGGTCTTCCACTTCCTGCGCCAGGCATTGGGCCTGCAAACCACGCCATCGAACCAGACCCTGATCGGGCTGACGATGATTTTGACTTTTTTCATCATGGAACCGGTGGGCAAGCAGGTCTACGAGCAGTCGTATCTGCCCTTGCAGAGCGGGCAGATCACAGCCTTTGAAGCAATGTCGCGCGGGCAGGATCCCATGCGCAACTTCATGGTGCATTACGTGCGCGAAAAGGATGCCGCCCTGTTTCTGGAGATCGCCCATGAGCCCCGGCCGCATGACATCCATGACCTTTCCATGCGCGTGCTGCTGCCCGCCTACATCGTCTCCGAACTGAAGGCCGGCTTTCAGATCGGAGCTGTGCTGTTCCTGCCGTTTCTCGTGGTCGATATGGTGGTCGCTTCGATCACCACCTCCGTGGGCATGATGCAGCTGCCGCCGGTGGTGATCTCCACGCCGCTCAAATTGCTGCTGTTTCTCATGGTCGATGGCTGGCACCTGCTGATCGGCGCCTTGATGCGGAGCTTTTACTGATGAACGCCGACCAGATTGTGAGCATGGGCCGATTGATGCTGATGGAGGTGGCGACTCTGATCGCGCCGATTCTAGCGCTCGTGCTCGCAGTGAGCTTCGTGATCAACATCCTCCAGGTTCTGCTGTCCTTGCAGGACCAGACACTCTCCGCCGTGCCGCGCCTGCTGGCCACGGGCGCGACGCTGTTCTTCCTGATGCCGTGGATGTGGCGCCATCTCGCGCTGTACACGGTGAACCTCTTCTCCGATTTCCATGGGGTGCTGCAATGAACGAACTCACAATGCAGCAGGTCATCACGGCGTTTCTTACCATCACCGTTCGGCTTTCGGGGCTCATGTTGTTTGCGCCCTTTTTCGGAAGCCAGGCGATCCCACCGCGAGTCAAAGTCGGTCTTGTGATTGCGGTAAGTGTGCTGTTTTACCCCGCACTCTCGCCTGCACTCACACACATCGACCTGAGCGCCTGGCCCACTCTGGTCTTCACGGAGTTGCTCATCGGCGCCGCTATCGGCATCGCCACCAACCTGGTCTTCGACGCCGTGCAGATGGCGGGACAGGTCTTGAGCACGCAGATGGGATATTCGCTGATCAATATTCTTGACCCGCAAACGCAGGTGGAATCAACCGTGATGGCGCTCTTCCACCAGACCATCGCCATGCTGATTTTTCTTCGCCTGGATGTTCACCTGTGGCTGCTTCGCGCGCTGGGCCGCAGCTTCACGCTACTGCCGCCCGGCACGGCGCATCTGTCCGGCGCCTTCACGATGACGGCCGTGCGCGCGGCCGGTGAGGTCTTCACATTGGGCGTCCAGATTGCGGCGCCGGTGCTTTCGGCGACGTTTCTTACCGACGTGGTGTTGGGATTGCTCGGCAAGGCTTCACCGCAAGCGCCGCTGATGATGCTTGGGCCGCCGGTCAAGACGCTGCTTGGACTCGCCATTCTTTTCGTAGCGCTGAAGTACTGGCCGGCGATGCTGGATCGACTTTTTCTGAGTTCCATGGAGCTTTCCAACCACCTGCTTGAGCAGGCGCGCTGAGACGCTGAGAGAAGATGCCCGAAGCGAATCAAACCGAAAAAGCAACGCCGCAGCGGCGCAAAAAGGCTCGCGAACAGGGCCAGGTTGCCCGCTCGCGCGAGTTCCCTAACCTGCTTGCGCTGGCCGGCGTCACGGGAACGGTGATGCTGATGAGCAACGACATGGGAGCGCATTGGCGGAGTTTTTATGCCAGCACACTGGCATCGGCGAGCACGGATAATTTCACCGCAGATGGTCCCATCCTCTTCTGGAGCACGCTCGAGGTGCTGCGCTGGATCGTGCCCGCGCTGCTGGTCGCGATGATGCTGTCCGTAGGAGCCGCACTGGCGCAGGGCGGGTTGAACATCGCGCCGGCCGCGCTCCAACCCAAGTTTGAGCGCTTCAATCCATCCAGCCGCCTGGGGCAGATCTTTTCGCTTACCAGCCTCAGCAATATCGGCAAGTCGCTCATCCCGTTCGGCGCCATTCTGATCCTCGGCATCAACGCGCTGCGCGACCACTGGACGCAGCTGGTGCGAGCCTCCGAGGTCGATGTCCGCTCGCTCATCTCGGTCATCGGCGACACGGCTTTCAATGTGGCGTGGAAGTCAGGTCTCGTTCTGCTCGCCTGGGCCGCGGTGGATTATTTCCTGGTTTGGCGGCAGAACGAAAACCAGCTGAAGATGAGCCACGAAGAGATCAAGAAGGAGCACAAGGAGACAGACGGCAACCCGCACACCAAGCGTCAAGTGCGCAAGCTGCAGCGGGCGATGCGTCGCAGGCGCTCGCTGAAAGCCGCAGCCACAGCGACCCTCGTCGTCACGAACCCCACCCACTACGCCGTGGCGCTGAAGTATGAGCCTGCCATGGCAGCTCCCGAGGTGGTCGCCAAGGGCCGCGATCTGCTGGCGCAGCAGATCAAACAGATCGCCTATGACAACGGCATCACGGTGATGGAAAACAAGCCGCTCGCGCAGGCGTTGTACAAGACGGTCGAGGTGGGCGACTCGATTCCGACGCAGCTCTACCAGGCCGTTGCTGAGCTGCTGGTCATCGTCTTCCGCGCCCAGGCCGAGCTGCGCGAGCAGGAAAGGGTGCGCCGCGCGAAGAACGCCGCGGGCGAGGTGGTTCAACCGCGATGAAAAGTACAGCGCTCTCAAAAATCTTGAAGAGTTCGGGCGAGTGGATGGTCCCCATCACCGCGGTGATGATGATTTTCGTCATGCTCGTGCCGCTGCCGAGCTTTGTGCTCGACCTGCTGCTCACCTGCAGCATCGCGGCGTCCGTGCTGGTGCTGCTTACAGCGATCCAGGTGCTGCGGCCGGTGCAGTTTTCCGTGTTTCCCAGTCTCATTCTGCTGCTGACCCTGATGCGCTTGTCGCTCGACTTGGCAAGCACACGCCGCATTCTGCTGCATGGCAATGAAGGCACAGGCGCAGCAGGCGCGGTGATCGAAGCCTTCGGGCAATTTGTCGTCGGCGGCAACTACATCGTCGGCTTTGTGCTGTTTCTCGCGCTGGTGGCGATTCAATTTCTCGTCATCAGCCACGGCGCGGTGAGAACCGCCGAGGTCACCGCACGCTTCACCCTGGACGCCATGCCGGGCAAGCAGATGGCCATCGATGCAGACCTCAGCGCCGGGCTCATCAACGAGGAGCAGGCCCGGGCACGCCGCGAGACGATCGCGCAGGAGGCCGAGTTCTGCGGCGCGATGGACGGTGCGGCCCGCTTCAGCCAGCGCGACTCCCTCGCCACGATCCTCATCCTCGCCATCAACATCGTCGCCGGGTTTCTGATCGGTGTCTTTCAACAGGGCGTGCCTTTCGCCGAAGCGCTGAAGACCTACACGATCCTCACCGTGGGCGACGGCCTGGTCTCGATTCTGCCCTCGCTGCTGGTCTCGGTCGCGGGCGGCATCGTGGTCACACGCGCGGCCTCCAAGCAGACGCTGGGCGTGGATGTGCAGGCGCAGCTGATCCGTCAGCCGATGCTGCTGTATATCGCCGGCGGCGTCCTGTGCGCCTTTGGTTTGATCCCCGGTCTTCCCAAGTTCGCCTTCTTTACGCTCGGCGGCGGCCTGATGTACGGCGCCTACAAGATGAAGAAGCCCGAAGCGGAAAAA
The DNA here is from genome assembly GCA_965276885.1 of Granulicella sp. Classification (GTDB taxonomy): domain Bacteria; phylum Acidobacteriota; class Terriglobia; order Terriglobales; family Acidobacteriaceae; genus Granulicella. Next base: position 3,510,166 of record OZ255702.1, read on the forward strand.
AGCGAGGCGAAGCCCGGCGAGACGTCACCCGGCAAGACTCCCGCAGCGGCCGCGAACGAATCCATGGATGCCGTGCTCAAGCTGGATGAACTGACGCTGGAGGTAGGTACGGGCCTCGTACCGATGGTCGATGAAAAGCAGGGTGGACAGCTGTTGAACCGCATTCGCGCGCTGCGCAAAAAACTTGCACAACAACTCGGGTTCCTTGTGCCCTCCATTCACATCACCGATAACTTCGGTCTGCGCGAAGGCGAGTACGTCGTGCAGCTGCGGGGCGTGGAAATCGCGCGTTGGGAGCTGCGCCGCGGCTGCCTGCTCGCGGTAAGTTCGACGCCCGGCGTCATCGACCTGCCGGGCATCGACACGCACGAGCCCGCCTTCAATGTTACGGCGAAATGGATCACGCCCGATCTGCAAGCCCAGGCGATCTCTCGCGGATGCGCAGTGGTGGAGCCCATCTCTGTGCTCGTTGCGCATCTTGCTGAGCTCATCAAGGAACACGCTTACGAGCTGTTAACGCGCAGCGAAACCAAGCGCCTGGTAGACCGGCTGAATGATTCTCATCCCAAGCTGGTCGAGGAGCTCATCCCCAAGCTGATGACGTTAGGTGAGCTACAAAAAGTTCTGCAGCAGCTCCTGCGCGAACAGGTGTCCATCCGAGACCTCGGATCAATTCTCGAAAGTCTCGTCGAAGCAGCAGCGATCAACAAGCACCCAGTATCACTAGTCGAGGCCGCCCGCCAGTCCCTGGGCCGCGCCTTGATCTCGCCGCTGCTCAGCGAGGGAGGCGAGCTCAAAGTGGTTACGCTGGACAGCTCCATCGAAGAAGAGTGCACACGTGCCGGCAACCTGCTGCCAGGCCAGATCACGTCGAGCGCACTGCAGGTCTCGGTCGCTCGCCGCGTGCTGGACAGCCTGCGCACCAACTTCGGCGAGGACATCGGCGGGGCTCCGCCGGTGCTGCTTTGTGCCTCACCCGGCCGCTTCTATCTTCGCCGTCTGCTGGAACCCTTTCTGCCCAAAGTGGTCGTGATCTCCCCTACCGAGATCCCGTCCATCACACAGGTTCGCACCTTGGGTATCGTGCGTTGATTCGCTTCACCACATGTACGGCAAGTAACCGTTGGAGGCACAACCGATGTCCACAACAGAAATGCAATCCGCGGGGCAGGAGAACGGCTCCGCTCGCGAGCCGCAGATTCTGCCTTGCAACTTCCGGTCCGCCGGCCGGCTTTCTAACGACAGCATTCGGCATCTTCGCACCATGCACGACACCTTCGCGCGCAACGTGGCGCACTCGCTGGATCTGTTTCTGGGCTCCCCGCTGGAGATGAAGCTGGCGGGCGTGGAACAGGTTGGATCGCGCGAGTTCACCTCATCGCTCGCCGCCGGCGCCTATCTTGTGCCCTTCACGCTGGTTCCGCTGCAGAGCCGGATCATCGCAAAGTTCGACAGCGCGCTCCTCTTTCCGCTGCTTGACTTGCTGCTGGGTGGATCCGGCGATCCGCTCGATCAGATTCGTGAACTCACGGATATCGATGAAGAGCTCATCCGCAGCGTCACCGAACTGATCGGCGTTCAGCTGGAGCGCACATGGAAGGCCTGCAACGTCTCCGTAAGGCCTTCGCCATCGCTGAAGCCAACCCTGGTGGGCCAGCTGTTCGCCGCGGAGGAACGTGTGGTTTCCCTCCACTTCGAGATCACTCTCGGCAGCACCACGGCGGGGATGCGGATCATCCTCCCGATGGCGTTCTGCAACGCCCTGGTGCGCTCCAGCCAGACCGAGGCGACGCGGCGCACAGGCCGGGAGACCGCCTCGACGCAGCGCCTGCGCGATCGGGTGCTGGAATGCACGATGCTGGTCTCGGCCGAGCTGCCAGGCCTGCAAATCTCCGTCGGGGAGCTGATCGCCATGCGCCCCGGCAGCGTCTTGAACCTGCGCACCCCGGTCCTGACGCCCGTTCGCCTGGGCGTCGGCGACCACCCCCTCTTCGAAATGACCGCGGTTCGCCGCAACGGTCGCAAATCCGCGCAGTTGGGCAGATCGTGCCAACCGCAGCCTGGAGCTTAGCCCGATGAACGACGAAAGTACGCAAACCAAAGAACTGTTCGCCGCCGCTCTATCCGACGCTCTGCGCCGCACTGCCTCTGCGCGAAGCGGCGTGGCATGGGAGAGCCGGCTGGCGCTGACGGAGACCGGCACCCACGCCGAGCCTGCTGCTGAACCTGCTGCTGATGCGCTTGCAGTCGCCGTACGCCTGCGGGGCGAACTCACCGGCGAGCTTATCCTGTGCATGGCGAAAGAGGGATCCGATCGCCTTCTCTCCCAGCCGGAAGGCACTGAGGATGCTGCTGCCGCCTGGCTTTCGATGGTGGAAAACTCCATTGGTTCGCTGGAAAAGGCCCTCGATCCCGTCTTGGGCAAGGTCACCATCGAGAACTGCCGCACGGTGCCGTCTTTCCTCCGCGCCGCGTCGCTGGCCAACGTCACGCTTCAGGCCAGCGATGGGGACGGTGGGTCTGTCCGCCTGCTGATCGATGAGGAGCTCCAAACGAGTCTATTCAGATTCGCCTCAAAAGTGGCCGTCCCCGATTCCAACTCTGCGGAACCGGCGCCGGGCAACGCAAAACTCCATCGCGTGATCGACGTTCCCTTGGCCGTCACCCTGCGCTTTGGACAGCGCCAGCTCACGTTGCGGGAGCTGCTGGATCTGAACACGGGTTCGCTCGTGGAGTTGGACCGGCAGGTAGAGGAGCCAGTCGAACTCATGCTGGGCGAACGCATCGTTGCCCGCGGGGAGGTTGTCATTGTGGACGGCAATTATGGCCTGCGCGTAACCGAGGTCGTTGAAAATGCCGCACACGGACTTCGCCTCCCCTCGCTGATGTAGAGCACGCACACTCACTGCCATCTTCCAGAGACTGATCCCATGCACAAGACGATCTCCTCGCAAACCGGCACAGTCGGCACAATTTGCAACAGAACGCCGGCGTCCTTTCTCCCCGTGGCCTCTTCCGCAGAGGCCGCGGACGTGCTGTTCACGTCACTTCCCGTGCTGGCCAGCACGCACCTTTGCCTGGATCTTCTGATGCAGAGGAGTACGTTGGACCTCCGCATGGTTTCGGAGCTCCTGGGCAGGGATCCGGGGGCAGTGCTGCGGCTTTTTGCGCTGATCGCCGAAGAATTCCCCTATCCGCACTCGCGTCCGGAACGAATCGAGGACTGCATCGCCAGTGTGCAAAGCAGCGATCTCTTGCATGCCCTTTGTACTCCGCCCTCCGTTCGCGAGGAGCAGATGCGTTTGATCGGATTTGCACAACATGGGTTCACGGTCGCGGGCTATGCGCGCGCTGTCGCTGCAGCGCTTGGGCTCTGCGAAGATCGAGCCTATCTTGTGGGCCTTCTTCACGCTTCGGACACTTTGCCGTCAGCGATCGGTCGATCCGAGTTCAGAGGCGATACAGAGACTTCGGTTCGGATCGCCTCCGCGATCTCCGTGCGACATCACCTGCCTCCGCTTCTTTCCCAGGCCCTCCTCAGCATTCACCGGCGGGACACGGCTTCTGTCTGGATGGCGATTCTGGATGCAGCGCACGATTTGGCGGAACGGGAGGGAACCTTTGCAGTCCCATAATCTGCCCCACCGCGCATTGCCTCGCGATCTTTCTGCTGGCCATTTCTAAGAAGGGGCTGAGAAGCCAGGCTCAACGGCTGCGGTCGATGGACATTTCTTAGAACTTCTTCACGTGAAGCGCGCCGGTCGGGGCTGTTTCGCACAGTTTCCGGCAACTTTTTCCTGCTTCTATGGCACTTGAGTTGCTCAATACACAGCGAGGGTTCAATGAACAGCGGACTTTACGCAGCATGCGCCGGCTTGATGGCTCGAACAGAGGCTCTCGACACGATCGCCTCCAATCTAGCCAATGCCAGCAGCGCCGGCTTTCGGGGACAAAAGAATATCTTCGGCAGCGTACTTGCCGAAGCGTCGCATCACGGGAATCTCTCCTCGCTGAATCAGGTGACGAACAGCTATGGCGTGCTTTCCGGCACGGAACTGGATCAGACCCAAGGCACGTTGACGCATACAGGCAATGATCTCGACGTAGCGCTGGCCGGCCCGGGCTACTTCAAAGTGCAAACAGCAAACGGCGTTGCCTATACCCGCAACGGCAGCTTTCAGGCTTCAGTAGGGGGCCAGCTCACCACTGCGCAGGGAGACCCTGTGCTCGGCGAGAGCGGTCCTATCTCGCTGGCACGGGGAGCCGTCACCATCAGCGCGGACGGCACGATTTCTTCGGGCGGCGCGATTACCGGCAAGCTCAAGGTCGTCACGTTCGATGCAGCCACAGTTCCCGCGAGCCGCGGCAACGGCTACTACTCCGCCCCGGAAGCAAAGGAACTCGCCGCACCATCTACGGCAGTGCAGCAGGGAGCTACCGAAAGCTCTAACGTGAGTCCGGTCGACAGCGTCGTGGAGTTGATCAGCGCGCAACGCTCCGCGGAAGCCATGCGGCATGTGCTTACCATGCTCGATTCGGAGATGGACAAAACGGCAGCCCAGGATCTGCCCCGCGTAAGTTAAGGAGATTTTCTATGATTCGCGCACTGTATACCGCCGCCAGCGGCATGAATGCCCAGCAGCTGAACCTCGACAACATCGCCAATAATCTGTCCAACTCCAGCACCTCCGGCTTTCAACAGCGCCGCCTGCAGTTCACCGATCTGCTGTACCAGAACCAGGTGATGCCTGGATCGGCGGCCACGCAACAGACCACGGTGGCCTCCGGCATGCAGATTGGTCTTGGCGTGCAGCCCGGATCGACGGAGATCCTGCAGACCCAAGGCGATCTCACCACGACGGGCAATCCGCTGGACATCGCGATTCAGGGCGCCGGGTTTTTCCAGGTGCTGCTGCCGAACGGACAGACGGGATACACCCGCGCCGGCTCCTTTCAGATGGACGCGCAAGGCAATGTCGTCACGGCCGGCGGCAATCCCCTGCAGCCCGGCATCACGATCCCAACCAACGCCACGAACATCTCGGTTGGCAGCGACGGCACCGTCACCGTGACTCTGCCGGGCCAGACCCTGGCCTCCAAGGTCGGCAACATACAAAACGCCATGTTCGCGAATCCGGGCGGCCTCAACAGTGTCGGCGGCAATATTTATCTTCCCACCGCCGCCTCCGGTGACGCCATCGTCGGCGCACCGGGCGGAACAGAAGGCTTGGGCACCCTGCAGCAAAATTCTCTTGAGCAATCCAACGTCAGCGTGGTGGAGCAGTTCGTGGAGATGATCGTCGCGCAACGTTCCTACGAATCCAACTCGCGGGTCGTGAAGGCGGCCGATGAGATGCTGCAGCAACTCAACCAGCTCTCCCAGTAAATGACCGAGATGAAAGCCATGCAAACCCTAACCCGACACACTGTCTCGCTGTCCCTGGCGGCACTCGCTCTGGCGGCCCCGCGTACACGCGCGCAGACTGCGGAAGGACGGTTTCCGCTGACGGGCGCAAACGTCATGATTGCTCTGCGAGCATTCGGACTAGCCGTGCCTCTATCCGACATCCGGCTTCCTCTCTCTTTGACCGCGACCTCTGGATCACCTGCCCTGCGTGTGATCTCCGCGGACGTGCTTCCCGACGGGGGCATGCGTGTGCGCCTGTCCTGCCCGCGTGGGGAATGCCTGCCTTTTTTTGCGACCGTAGCCTCCCATGCCAAGAACTCGACGCTGACCGAAGTTGCGGGAAAAGGCTCAAGTTTTCGTCCCGGTGAGCCGATAGAACGAGTGAGCAGACCTGCACTGCACGCCGGGGATCACGCGACGCTCTTGATGGAGGACGATCATATGCGCATCTCGCTTTCTGTGGTCTCCATCGATAGCGGCACGGTGGGCAGCGAGGTTCGGGTGAGCAGTCCGGATCACAAGAAGACATTTCGGGCCACTGTCCTAAGTTCGCAACTGGTGAAGGGAGATATGCCATGAGACATGCTCAACATCGTCGCATGCTGCTCGTCGGGTTAGCGCTTCTTTTCGGCCACTCCCTGCCCAGCGTGGCTTCGGCCTTTAAGCCGGCCAGGAAAACACCGGAGCAGCTGCGTTCGGAGTACATCGCCAAGGTCGCTCAGAGTGATTCGGGACCGGAGGCAGTGAGGACCATGGGAAGCCTGTGGTCTCCGGACGGCCTTCTCAATGATTCGTCGACCGACTACAAGGCGCGCTCCCTGCACGATGCATTGACTGTTTTGGTTGCGGTGCAGACCACCGCCGCGCAGAGTGGCACTGTGAACAATTCACGTGCCTTCACCACAAATTCGGCCATCACGGGGCTCCCCGGCGTTCTTTCCACAAAGGGCGTCAATCCCCTGCTGGCGGCAAATTCCGCCAGCACATTGAAAGGCCAGGGCCAGACCAGCTCAAACACCACCTTCAGCACCAGCTTGACCGGGCAGGTGATAGCCGTGCTGCCGAACGGCAATCTCGTGGTAGAAGCGCACCGCCAGATCGACATGAACAACCAGCACGAAGAGGTCATCATTCGTGGCGTGGCGCGCCCTGGCGACATCACTCCCACCAACTCGATCGCCTCCAGCTCGCTGAGCGATTTGGAGATCGAGCTCAAAGGAAAAGGCATCATCTCCGATAGTGTTCGCCCCCCCAACCCCATCACCCGCGCCGTTCTCTGGCTATTTAACTTCTAATGTCTACCCGCACAAATAAACCGATTCGTCCTTTTACAGCCATAAGCTGCAGCCCGGGGGCCGGCCCACGTTTCCGCGCAGCGGACAGTACCCGGCTCCTTGCGATCTTCTGTCTTTTGCTGTTCACGGGATTGGCCGGGGGCGCGCCCCCTCGCCTGGTCCGCGTCCGCGACATTACGGAAGTTCAAGGTATCCGCGAAAATCAGCTGATCGGCTACGGCTTGGTTGTCGGCCTGCAGGGTACCGGTGATAAGCAGCAGACGTACTTCACGGTGCAGACCCTGGCCAACACGCTGCAAAGGCTCGGAGTGCAGATCCCAACGGGTCTGGCGGTGGTGAAGAACGTTGCGGCTGTGATGGTAACTGGCCAGCTGCCGGCCTTTTCTGAGGCGGGCATGAAGATGGACATCACGGTCTCCTCCATCGGGGACGCGAAGAGCCTGGAAGGCGGTGTGCTATTGCTTACCGCCCTTCATGGCACCGATGGCCAGATCTATGCGGAGGCGCAAGGACCCCTCACGATTGGGGGCTACTCCGAAGGCGCAATCGGGCAGCTGCGGCAGGTAAATTTCCCAACCGTCGCCCGCGTCCCCGATGGGGCCATGATCGAACGCGACGTCAGGATTGATCTCCGCGGATTGCGCACCGTGTCTTTCCTCCTCCGCCAAGCGGACTTCTCCACTTCCCGCGATATCGCCGAAGCGATCAACAAGAACTTTGGAGCAATTGTGGCCTCGGCTTCGGATAGTCGTCACATCGATATTGATACCCATGCGGCAGGAATGCCCTCCGTGCCGCTCCTTATATCCCGTGTTCAGAATCTGTCGGTCGAAGTGCAAACGCCGGCGAGGGTTGTGATGAACGAGCGGACCGGCACCATTTTGCTCGGCGGCGATGTGCTGTTGTCGCCTGTTTCGATACTCCAAGGCGGACTCCAGATCCAGGTGGACACGGTGCTCGTCACCTCGCAGCCAGCGCCTTTTTCGAACGGCACCACCACCACCGTACCCAATACGCAGCTCTCCGTGCAGGACAAGGAAGCCCGTTCGATCCGCTTAGGCAATGGAGCCAATGTGGAGGAGTTAGTGAAGGGTTTGCATGCGATTGGAGCAACATCACATGACATTGTGTCGATCCTGCAAGCCGTCAAAGCTGCCGGCGGGCTTCAAGCTGATCTGGAGGTGATCTGATGCTCGATGGAATTTCTACAACATCTACCGCGACCTTGCCGGGGAACGATCCGCTTCCCAGAATTCCTGCCGGAACGCAGGTGTCCGATACGAAGCTCCTATCCACGGCACGGGAGTTCGAGTCCATTCTTCTCGGTCAGTGGCTGCAAGGCGCCGAATCGAGCTTTGGGAGTGTTCCTGGCAGCGAGGACGACCAGGACGCAGGAGATGACCAGATGAAGGGTTTTTCCGTCCAGCAGCTCGCAAAATCCTTAAGTGCATCCGGCGGTGTCGGCATCGCGGGCCTGGTCTCCAAAGCTCTCGAAAAGAGCGCAGCCGCGAGTCCGAAGCCTTCGGCTAAAGATGGAGCAACATAAATGGCAGCCGTGAGTAACACTGATAGCTCTGCAATTTTGCAGCACGGAGGGCGAGAGCAATCCCAACCAAGGGGATCTCTGTTGAAGTGCATTTTAGCGCAAGGGTAAAGATGCTCACCGAACAGCAAAACCGGGGCGCAGCACACGACGGAGAGGCTTATCTCGAGCAGCTGGAGCTGCTCCGTGCCGAGATGAACGATGCCATGCTGGCGATCTCCGGGAACTCCCTGCAGGCATTGGAAGAGAGCCTATGGAGGCAGGAGGTGCTTTGCGTCAGTTTGAAACGTCTTCTGCAATCGCTGCAGGGTGCGCAGATCGACTCTACAATCCTGGTCCGCATGCAGACCGCGACCACCGCCCTCCACACGGTCAATCAATCCTATGCCGGGCTCATACAGAGATCCCGGTCTTCCGCCGACCTTCTATACAGTCTCTGCCGCAGTTACAACGAGGCGTCTTCTCGTGAGGACGGAAGCAATTCAAGGGCATTCCGGTCGTTTGAGGCGTAATTATGCTTGGTTTGAACTCACTTTTATCTATGGCCTCCCAGTCGCTCAATGCGGAGACCGGCGCCATGGCGATCACAAACAACAATATCGCCAACGTGAACACCCCTGGATACTCCAGGCAGGTGGTGAATCTCAGTTCCGAAGCCTTGGCCGGCAGTGGAACCAGCCAGGACAATGGTGTAACCTTCGCTGGATTCACGAGCGTTCGCGATGAACTTCTACAAATTGGGATTAACCAAGCCACCTCGCAATCCGGCAGTCTCAACGCTCAGAGCGCATCGTGGGCCCAGATCGAGACCGGGTTCTCGAACACAAGCTCCGATGTAAGTTCCGCACTGTCATCGTTCTTCTCCGGAATCTCAGCGCTCTCCACCTCTCCCGGGGACAGCGCCTCGCGGCAGTCTGCGCTTTCCTCCGCGGCGCAGGTGGTGAACGCCTTTCACCAGGCGGCATCGACGCTTACCTCTGCACAGACCGGTGCGGACGCCAGCATCTCCGGAACCGTGCAGCAGATCAATCAGCTAACCACGCAAATTGCAAACCTCGACGGTCAGCTCTCATCCCTGCAGCAGTCGGGACAGGATGGCGGTTCCATTCAGGATCAGCGTGACGAACTCACAACCCAGCTGGCTCAGCTTGTGGGTGTTTCCTCAACCTCCACGGGAACGACGCCCACATTGACCACCGCCAACGGCACACCCCTCGTCGTCGGAGACCAGGCCTACGCGCTGCAGACAACCACCGGTACGGACGGCAAAACGGCGGTTGTGGATACAAACGGACAAGACATCACAGCAAACATCACGGGCGGCTCGCTGGGGGGAGCGCTCACGATGCGCGATGAGAGTGTTCCCCAGGTACTGGGCGCCCTCGACCAGCTCGCGGCTCAGTTCGCATCCGCAATCAACACCGCGCAAACACAAGGCTACGACCAAAACGGCAGCCCGGGACAAGCCATGTTCGGCCTGCCCACCGATGGAAACAGCGCAGCCACCGGTATCTCCTTAGCCCTCTCCGCCGGAACAGCGATCGCGGCCAGCTCGGACGGAACCACCGGCAGCAGCGGCAACATCACAAATCTTTTGGCGGTGCAAACCACAGCGCTCCCTTCAGGCCAGACGCCTACCGACACCTACGCCAACCTTGTACAGACCATCGGCACCTCCAGCGCAGCTGTGAAAAGCGACCTCACGGCGACGACCGCCGCATTAGCACAGCTGACGGCGCAACAGGCGTCGACTTCGGGCGTCTCTGTCGACGAGGAGACCACCAATCTTCTGCGCTATCAGCAGGCCTACCAGGCAGCCGCGCAGGTGATCAACACAGTGAACACCATCTATTCCACGCTTATGAACATGAGTACGGTGACAGGCTAATGCGAGTTGATCCAAATCTCTATACCGGCATCAATGCTGCCATTCAACAGAGTGAGCAGACCCTCCAAACTGGGCTGAACCAGGTCTCGTCAGGCAAGCGCGTCGTCTTGCCCTCGGACGATCCACTCGCCTTCTCGCAAAGCGTCCAGAGCTTGGCAAGTTCTGCGAATGTGGACCGATACACGAAAAACGCAGACTCGGTTCTCTCTCAGGCCCAACAGGCAGATTCCGCGCTGAGCAGCGTCGTTACTTCTCTGACTCAGGCGATCAGTCTAGGTACCGCGGCAGGCAACTCGAGCGTCACAAGCGCACAACGGGGCACTCTTGCGCAGCAAATACAAGGATTGCTCGCCGAGGTTGTGTCGCAAGCCAACCTTAATACCAATGGTATGGCCCTGTTTGGTGGTACCGCAGGCACGCTCACACCCTTTGTGACAGACCCTGGTTCTCCAAACGGTTACACCTACCAGGGGAACAGCGAAAGCAATCAGGCCTTGATCGATGAAAACATGCAGGTTACAGTGAATGTGCCGGGGGATGCAATCTTCGCGAATGCCAACGGCAATGTCCTGGGATCCATGCAGCAGATGATCTCAGCTGTTCAAACCGGTTCCGCCGCCGGCTTAGCCAGCGCGAGCGCGGCAGTTACCGCGGCGATCGCTCAGGTAGGGCAAATTCGGGCCGTGTACGGCAGCACGGTAAACCAACTCACTGCACAGAACAGCATGTTGTCCCAGGAAACGATTTCGTTGACCTCTCAACAGACCTCGCTTGTAGGCGTCGATTTCGCAACAGCGGTAACCAATCTCACCCAGGCGCAAACGACCAATAGCGCGGTGCTCGCAATGGCAGCCAAGATCCTGCCTCAGTCGCTTCTTAATTATCTTCACTAAATAAATTGCAACAAGCTCTAAAGTGTGCCGAAGTTCTGCCGATAAGAGGGATGTACCAACGGAGAAGCTCTCACATGAGAGCTCTTCCAGCCTCTCAAAAGCAAACCAAGGAGCTATACACACGTGGTCTCGATTCTTAATAACCTTTCGGCGATGAGCGCCGAGAACTCCCTCTCCATGACCCAGGCCAACCTGCAAAAGACGCTTACCCAGCTTTCCACCGGTCTCCGCATCAATAGCGGCTCCGACGATGCTGCCGGCCTCTCGATCGCAAACGGCATGCAGGCCAACATTGCCGCCCTCACCCAGTCCAGCCAGAACGCCACCAACGGCATCGGTACGCTGCAGACTGCCGACGGTGCGCTCTCTCAAGTCACTTCCCTACTCAACCGCGCGGTCACCTTGGCCACGGAAGCAGCAAACGGTAATCTCACTAGCAATCAGTCCGGTGCTCTTGATACCGAGTACACGTCGATTCAAAACGAGATCAGTCAGATCGGCCAGACCACTGATTTCAATGGCCAGAACGTCTTCGGCTTAACCACTTCGAACACCTTTATCAGTGATGGCATCACCAGCGGAACGAATGCCACCATCAGCACGTCGATCTCGGCGCTCTCCGCCACAGGTCTCGGTCTGGCGACGCTTCCTGCTACTCCCCCCACAGGTGCGACAGCCAGCGATCTCACCACGGCAGCGAACGCACAGGCCGCACTGACCCAGATCAGTGCCGCAATCGATACTGTTTCATCTCAACGCGGCCAGATCGGGGCCTCGATCAACCGGTTGACCGCCGCGACCAACGTCATCACAAGCCAGGTTCAAAACCTGACCAGTGCCTCGAACGGCATCATGAACGCCGACGTCGCCAAGACGGTCGCGAACATGACACAGTACAACATTCTGCAATCCACCGGCATGGCAGCGCTGCAGCAGGCCAACCAGTCGCAGCAGGCTGTGCTGAAACTTGTCCAGTAAGCATAGGGGGTGGGGCAGAGCGCAACAGGCTCTGCCCCATCTGAGTCATTTCAAGATACACGTCACTCGCGAGAGAATCTGATCGATGAGTTCCACGTCCTCTCTCAATTCGCTGCTATCTTCTTCGAGCCCGAGTTCCAACTCTTCTTCTGTCGACATCAGCTCACTGCTCGCAGCGGCAACTGGATCGACCTCCGTCGGTATCGACGTGACGTCGGCTGTCGATGCCGCCGTCTATGCCGCGCGCGCACCGGAGCGCCAATGGCAAGCTCAACAGGCAACGATTCAGTCCCAGATATCGGCAGTGCACTCGATCGAGACTGCGCTAAGTTCCGTATCGACTGACTTAACGGATTTGAACAATCTTCAAGGATCGCTCGCGGCCACAACCGTCTCTTCGAGCAACTCCGCCGCGATCACTGCGACTGCGACTGCGGGAACTGCGGCCGGATCGCACGTGGTGATCGTCAACAGCCTGGCAACCTCTGCTTCGGCCTATTCTCCGTCTTTTGCCAGCGCCAACTCGCCTCTGGGTTCGTCCAATCTCACAATTACGCAAACGAATGGATCCCAGGCGACATTTGCGCTGGGCGGTAATGGGAGCAACTCTCTTTCCGCACTCGTCGGCGCCATCAATGCGAGTTCCCTGGGACTGACGGCGAGCATCGTCAATGATGCCAATGGCAGCCGACTGGCTTTGGTCAGCAACACCTCCGGAACCGGTGCCGGTTTCACCGTAAGCGATATTGGTTCCTCGGCTCCATCATGGTCATCGGCCACTTTGGCGAGCGCCTCTTCACCATTGGCGGCAAGCACCTTTCAAATAGGCGATGGATCCTCGTCTGCCTCGATCTCAGTGAGTAAGGATAGCTCTTTATCTACGGTTGCCAGTCAGATCAATAGTCAAGGGATGAACCTAACGGCCAGTGTGGTCAGCGATTCGTCCGGATCGCACCTTCAGATCGCCAGCAACAACGGTGGCAGCGTATCCGTAAGTTCGGATCCGGCTTTGGCGTTTACACAACCAAGCCAAGGCACGAATGCCTCAATTACCGTAGATGGAATTCCTGTCAGCAGCGCGACAAACACCGTTGCAGGAGCCATTAATGGAGTTACGCTCAATCTACAGGGGGCAACGAACGGCGCGCAAGTGACCCTGGATGTGAGCCCTGATGCCACACAGATCACGTCGGCTCTCTCGCAATTTGTTACAGATTACAATTCAGCGGCCAACCTCGTAAATTCACAGTTCACATACAGCACTTCAACATCGAGTCAAGGCGCTCTCGGCAGTGACGCGACGACGCGATCCTTGCAAAGCATGCTGCTCGGCATTGGTAGTTACCACACCTCCGATGCAAGTTCAGCTTTACCCGTATCTACGCTGGCCGACCTCGGTATCACGATGAACAATGATGGCACATTGACGCTCAATTCCTCTCAGCTCGATCAAGTTGTTCAAGCCAATCCAAGCGGCATCCAAAACTTTTTTCAAGGCGCAGCCCTGAACGGCTTCGCAAGCAACCTCCAATCGCAACTGGACACATTCAATCGTCCCTCCACTGGGTCTCTCGCCCTGAATTTGACCAGCCTTACCCAGCAGTACAACGACCTACAGACCAATGTGAACAATTACGAAAGCGGCTACATCGCATCGCAGACCACAATTCTGCAAACGATGTACAGCAATGCAGAGATCGCGCTTCAACAGCTACCAGCGCAACTGAAGCAGTTGCAGGCACAGCTTGGGAACAACTCGGGGGGATAAGGTCATGATAAAAGATACTGACGCGGCTTATCGGTCTGCTGCAGCCAGCGGAGCCACCCATATCGGATTGCTTCTTCTTGTGTACGACGCGCTCGCCGGCGATATGAAAAAGGCGCAGGAGGCCTGCATCCGCGGCGACGTAGCCGGCCGCTGCCGCGCCTCCAATCATGCGTTCGATCTGTTCGCACATCTCGAGAGTTGGACCGCGCACCTGGACGATAGAACGTTGGCCGCCAGCCTCAACGAGTTCTATGCAACCCTCCGCAGCCTGCTGATCCAAGCGCAGGGAACGACCAGACCGCAGGATTTCGAGGCCCTGGCGGAGATGATCTGTTCCACGCGAGCGGTTTGGCAGGCCAAAGAGAACTCAATGAGAGCAGAGGTCGCCCAGCAAAGAGCTTCCAGCCTCGCAACCACAGGGGAGAACAGGTCAGAGATTTCGTCAAGCCGCTCAGCCTGGTCTGCCTGATGCTGTTGAGACTGTTCTTTTTGCTGTATTGCGCCCCGCGTCCCGCCTCGCACCCTTTTCAGTTCAGGCGATTCGACTCTGCGCGTGCAAGCAGTACAGCGGCGAACTCTCGGGGTAGTCGCAGGTGTACTCGCGTTCCATCCGGCTAAACACAGCCGGCGGTGGCGTAGTTCCCGGCGGCGCGCGCAGCCCTGCAGTGTCCCGTCTTCTGGTAAGCGTCACAATACTCCGTTACTCTTTCTCTAGCGAGGCGTTCGGAGCCGATGGATTGCTGCCGAAAAGTGCTTGCGACAGTGGCGCAGTGGAAGATCCATCTCTCATCATAGGCATCGACTTCGGGACGACAAACAGCTCAGTCGCGTTGGCGCAGCGTGACCAGGTTCGCTTCGTACAGTTCCCTTCCATCGCAGGCTCGAGCCGGTCTTCTCGCACTTTGCTGTATTTACAACGTCAGTTGGATGTTGCCGGAAAACCGGTCTGCGCGTGGACCGGAGCCGAGGCAATCGAAAAATACCTTGGGATGGAGCCGTTCGAAAATTTCACGCCAGGCCGGCTGATCCAGTCCCTGAAGAGCCATCTCGCCGCCCGCGACCTGACCGGCACAGAGATCTTCGGGCGCCGGTATCGGTTTGAGGAGCTTCTAGCACGACTCCTCCGCGACCTGCGTATCCGTGCCAGCGAGTTTTTCGGCTTCGAGGTGACGCGTGCACTGGTGGGCCGGCCGGTGATGTTTGTCGGTGCCGATACAGAGGCAGATAACGATTTTGCCGTGAACCGCCTCCGCGATTCCTTCCTGCAGGCCGGCTTTACACGAGTGGAGTTCGCTTTGGAGCCGGTCGCCGCGGCCTATGCATATGAGTCGACGGTCTCGCATGATGAGCTTTTGTTGATTGGCGATTTCGGAGGTGGCACCACGGATTTTTCGCTGTTGCGAGTCGGCCCTTCCATACGATCCTTCAAAGGCAGGCAGGTGCTCCACAGCACGGGCGTGGGCATTGCAGGGGATGCCTTCGATGCGCGGATTGTGCGCCGCCTGATCTCACCCGCTCTGGGCTCAGACTCCATGGCCCGTTCGCTTGGGAAGGTGCTGCCTGCGCTGCCGGCATGGGTGTACGCAAACCTTGAGCGGTGGCACACGCTGTCGTTTCTACGCACCCCCGCCGTTCGAGAGTTGCTTCGAACAACCCAGAAGCGGGCACTGGAACCCGAAAAGATCGCCGCGCTGGCCGCAGTGATCGAGCATGATCTGGGGTACCAGCTGCATGGGGCAGTTCAGCGCGTGAAGCTGGATTTATCCGATCATGAGCAGGCCGAGTTTATTTTGGATACCGACGCTTTGCATCTGCGCACCTCCGTCCATCGGAGCAGTTTTGAAGCTTGGATCGCGCCGGAGCTGACTCGCATGGAGGCGAGTTTGGACGATCTGCTCCGAAGCGCCGGCGTTTTGCCCTCTGCGGTGGACCGGGTATTTCTGACCGGCGGAAGCTCCCTCGTCCCCGCCGTTCGGCGGGTGTTTACTGATCGCTTCCCGGAGGATCGTGTGCAGAGTGGAGATGCTTTTACCTCCGTCGCTCACGGCCTGGCCCTTATGGCTCAGAAGAACGTCTCGCCCGCAGAAGCCGATTGAAGGCCTGCCTAACGCGTTGGCTGTCCAGCTTCGATTAGAGCCTGCCGCATGACCGCGTTTCTTTCGTTGAGAAACAACATCGTCCGCATCCTCGCCACGTGCGCGGCCACAGCCGTAGCGCAACGCTTGACTCAGGAGAACCATGCCAAGCAACGACATTCCCGGGACCTCATCGAATGACGCCACCCTGACAACGCCGGAGGAGGGTCTTCGCCGCCAGGGGATTTCCTACAGCCCTGGAATGTTGCCGGTGCGGCACACCATGCGCAAGGGAGGGGCGGGGCACGCCATAACCATTTCCATGAATAAGCGGTGTGCATCGTGGGCGGACACATCGTCTTCGAGCATCCGGGCGGAAATTTTATGCGAAGACGGGCGATTCTTTTCTGGTGGCCGGGGATGTGGAGCACCAGATCTCCGCACTGGAAGACTCCGAGGTGCTCGATATTTTTACGCCGTTTACACGAGCTACCCGTCTACGCTCGCGAATTTTGCCGATCTTAAGCCGGTGGAGCCTCGCCGCGACGATCCAGAAGGGCATATAGTCTCCCCTTGCAAATCGATTGGGCCCAACAAAATGCCCGGGGCTGAAGGCCCTTGTATTTGGCCGTTTTATTGTAAGGTTGAAGCCCTATGGTCCCTCTCAAATGCGCCAACAAGACTTATTCAGCGGTTCCTTAACCTTGAAAAGGTCACGGCAACGTTGCCACACTGGCCGGACGTTAACGGCTTACACACGGGTGAGTCAAGCTGCTTTCTTCAATAGCCGTCAGGTGAAACCGATCAGGCGCCCGGTTGACGATCGTGCTCCTGCGGGCCAGTTCCCTTTCCTTTGAGTTCATTCAAAGCATGAGCGAAAATTCCGGCCAACGGTGTTCGCGGCGAAGATACCTCTTTGACCGCTGCCCCGCTGCATGGTCTAATGGCCCACTTGCCAAGCGCCTATAAATCCAGCGCTCAAGGAGTTCCGGTCGATGCAGGCATTGTGCTTTTTCGTTTTTGCGCTCCAGGATTCAGCTACCGTCTTCCCTGCACAATCCGCCGGTTCAAATGACGGCCGATCGTTTTTATGGATTGCCATCGTCGTTGCTCTGCTCTCGCTCGCGCTTGCTTTTCTGCTTGCCCGCGCGGTGATCGCCTCGGACTCCGGCACGTCGGAGATGCAGGCCATCTCGAACGCCATTCGTGAAGGCGCTGAGGCGTTCCTGAAGCGGCAGTACCAAACCATAGGCATCATCGCCCTTGTGCTCGCGGTGATTGTGTTTGCGGGCTACCATCTGTCGCCGCGAACCGCTCCCTATGCCGCGAAGACCGTGATCAGCTTTCTGGTCGGTGCGGTTTGCTCTGGTTTAGCGGGATTCACGGGGATGTACTGCTCGATCCGGGCCAACATTCGCGCCGCGGCGGCGGCTCGCAACAGCCTGGATCGCGCGTTGAAGATGGCGCTGCGCGGCGGCGCCGTCACCGGTCTTGTGGTGGTTGCTCTATCGCTGCTCGGCGTCGCCTTGCTGTTCCTGGTCTTTGGTGGTCTCGATCATCCGGAATCAGTTCCCTTCCAGCTTGTCGGCTTCGGTTTTGGAGCCTCGCTGGTCGCGTTATTTGCCCAGCTTGGCGGAGGCATCTACACCAAGGCCGCGGATGTGGGCGCGGACCTCGTCGGCAAGGTCGAGGCAGGCATACCCGAGGATGATCCGCGCAACCCGGCGGTCATCGCGGATCTGGTAGGCGACAACGTCGGCGACTGCGCAGGTCGTGGCGCCGATATCTTCGAGTCCACCGCCGCGGAGAACGTCGGCGCCATGATCCTTGGCGTGGCGCTTTATCCGGTCTTCGGACTGAAGGGCATTCTTTTTCCGCTGATTGTTTTGGCGATCAACCTCATCGCCAGCATCGTCGGCGTCTTCGTCGTGAGCACCAATGAAACCGAAGATCCGATGCGTGCCTTGAACCGCGGCTTTTATGTGACTTCAGCCCTTGCCTTGCTTGGTTTCGCGGCCGCGGTCCATGCCATGCTCAACGGCCCCAATGTGCATCCCGCGTGGCTGCTCGCCTGTGGCGTTACAGGGCTCATCACCGCCTTCATGTTTGTCTGGATCACGCAGTACTACACCGAGGCCCAATACCGGCCGGTGCAGTCGATCGTGAAAGCCTCACTGACCGGCCCCGCAACCAACATCATCAGCGGCCTGGCGGTGGGCATGGAGACGCCCGCCATGCCCGTCATCGTCATCTGCGCAGCCCTGCTGCTGAGTTACTACTTCGGCGTGCAGGGGCTGGCGGATGTCACCACGGTGAGCAACTATGCGAAGGGCATTTATGGCACCGCCATCGCGACCATGGGTATGTTGAGCTGCGCGGCCTACATCCTGGCGATGGATACCTTTGGACCCATCACCGACAATGCGGGCGGCATCATCGAGATGTCGGATCAACCGGAGTCCGTGCGCGACAGAACGGATAAGCTCGACTCAGCCGGCAACACCACCAAGGCCTTGACCAAAGGCTATGCGGTTGGATCTGCATCCCTTGCGGCTTTTCTGCTATTCTCCGCCTATCTTGAAGAGATCCGCACGCTTGTGGTGGACAAGCTGAACGTCGCGCACGCGGCGGGTCTCAGCGTTTCACTGCCGGCCAATTGGAGCTTTACCAACATCAACCTCGCCCAGATTCCGGTATTCGCCGGGGCTCTGCTTGGCGCCATGCTGACCTACCTTTTCAGTTCGCTTGCCATCAAAGCGGTGGGACGGACGGCGCAGATGATCGTGCAGGACGTACGCGATCAGTTCCGTGAAGATCCGGGCATCATGGCAGGCACCTCGAAGCCCAACTATGCGCGCTGCGTCAATATCGTGACCAGCGCCGCACTCAAGGAGATGGTTCTGCCAGGTTTGCTCGCGGTGGGTCTGCCGGTTGCAGTGGGTTTGGTCTTCAAGCACTTCAGTGCGGCTTATCAGGCGAATGCGTCGGTCGATTCCGTGGGTGCGGCGATCGTTCCCATGATCTCCGGCGTCCCCGTAAACCTTTCAGGTGCTGAAGGCGTCGCCGGTCTTCTGATGGTCGGCACCATCGCCGGTGTGCTTCTGGCCATGCTGATGAACAATGGCGGCGGCGCCTGGGACAACGCGAAGAAGTACATTGAAACCGGGCAGTACGGAGGCAAGCGATCGGATGCGCACAAGGCAGCGGTGGTAGGGGACACGGTGGGCGATCCGTTCAAGGACACCGCCGGCCCCAGCCTGCATGTGCTCATCAAGCTGCTGGCGACCATCACGCTGGTGCTGGCTCCGCTGTTTGTTTGAGGAAGCTCTGATCAAGTCAATGGCTTCAGCCCCACAAAATGACCGGGGCTGAAGCCCCTTGTATTTAGCCGTTTTCTCGTAGGTCTGAAGCCCTACGCTCCCTCCCCAAGGGGGACGACAAGACTTATTCAGAGATTCCTTAGGCACGTTTGCTACATCCCATGCCTTGTTCAACGTTCATAGACCCTGGTGTGTCTGAAATTCCTTGCGCCCGTACAGCACATAAGGTCCAAACGTCCGCACCGCAACCCAGTTTTGCCGCAGATTATTTTTGAACTCCAACCCGGGCGAGTAAGGCGATACGTTGCGCGGCCGGTAGGGCAGTTTGAAACCTTGAAACATCGCCAGGCTGGCGAGTGTGTGGGGATTGGGTCCGAGTCCCGCCACGGGCAGGAGCATCCACCGGCACTCGCTGACATCGTCGATCGAGCGGCGTTCGGCTGCGGGATTCATGACGTCGACCCAAAAGCCATAAAAGCCCGGATGGTAGTGGTGTGTCCGCTGTAGTTCGTCTTCAACGGTAGGGCTGATGTCTAACGGTGTCGCTACCGGCGCCGACCCAACGATCCCTTCCAAAGCAGCCAGATCCAGGTGAAATTCAGGCTTCGGTTGTTGCGATAAAACACCGGCGAGATCGGCTCGTTTGCGCGCCAAACCATGCTCAACGGCTGTCCGTATGAGAAGCGGGACATGCGGCATCACCGTTTGCCGCAACACCTCGGCGGTGCGCTGCTCGAAGGGCAACTCGTTGACGATCCCGTTCCAGACCACAAGAACCGCGATGCAGGAAAGCCACGCCGTTTGCACCCGTCGCGAGCTCCGGCGTATAGCCACAAGCGAAAGCACCAGAACACCTATGCCGTTGAACAGGACGTGGAGCGGATCGCAGCGCCCCAGGGCGGCCGGCACGAAGGCAAGTCCCGTCGCATACAAGGCCAACAGACGCGAACTCGGCGGTTCTCCTGGACGCACGAGTCGGCCCAGACCGAATGGGACCAGCCAGACCAGCGCGAACAGGAATACGAGAATGTGTGGGTAGGGGCCGACGGGAAGGTTCAGCGCGCCGCGGGAGAAAGACGCAGCCATTCGCAGATAAGGGCGGCCGAATGTGAGCAGAAACGTGATCAACACAAGCAGCGGAAAGAGAGCCGCGGCCAGCCACCGCCATCCCCCCTGCCAAACCCGCAGCAGGCCAAAAACAACGACACCCACCGCCATCGCAAGACCAAGTTCCGGGGAGATGAGCAGTTCCACGAGCTCACCAACGGACAGGAGCAGAGCGCAACGCCAAAGTGAAGCGTCTCGCGTGGCAAACAGCAAAACGGCCAGTGGACTGACGAAACGCAGAAGCGTGTAGTTGAGCCCCAGGTGGGGGGTGATGGCGCCAAAGGCGAACAACAGCAGCGCGACCTTCCTCACACTGCCCTGGATGGGCAGCTCATTCAAGACATAGGCGAGGAGCAGAATGCCAAGCGCAGCCTCGAAGACGAATACGGCAAAGTATGCGGCGGTCATGCTGCAGTGCAGCATCTCGCTGAGCCAGACCTGAGGCATCAACAGCAATGGGCCGTACGCAAATTCCAGTTGCGTATAAAGTGCCCGGCCAGTCTCCGCGCGCACCGTGCCTTGCTCGATGAAGTAACCGGCATCTCCCAGATACCGCATGTGCGATGCAGCTACGAGCCAACCGGCGATCAATAAGACAGCTGCCGCAGCGAGGACGACGCCCCCGGTGAATCGAGCGCTTAGCCGCTGACTTTGTGTGTCTTCGATTGCGGAAGGCCGGCAGTGCCGCTCTGCCCACATCACGCAGAGCAGCACGAAGACGCTGATCCCAACGGCGGAGAGGATCGCGGCGCTGTTGTTGAAGCCTGCGATGTACGAAGCGGAGACGGTTTGGAGTGGCCGCATTGGAACAAACAGCGGCAGAACAAAAACGGTGAGGCTCGCAACCAAGCAGGTCGCACATGCAAGAAAAAGCACATGGCCCTTACGCGAGCTTTGTCGCGAGCTTTCCTGCTCTCGTACGTGCTGCAATAGGGCTTCGCTTCCCGGTGTGTTCATAGGAGTGGGGTCAACAATACGAAGAGCGCCATCATTCGACGGCGCTCTTCTGGCTGCTGTGGGGCAATGGCGGAACTGAACCTGACAGCCGGTCTCACTTCCGCTATTTTCAACTGGCGAGAGCTATTTAGCGAGGAGCAACGCCGGGCTGGGTGACAGCATTGTGCTTATCCCTGTACACGCGTGCCGATTGCCGGTTCTGCGCGCGCGCGAGCTGGTGGCGATTCTGGGCGGTCAGATGACCTCCGTTGGCGGCGCGATCGGCTTGCTCCCGGCTATGAATGGCTTGCTGGTGCGCTTCCAGATTGGCCGCGCCTTTGTTGGTGATCTGACCGGAGGCATAGCCCTGCTGGATCCGTGATTGTTGATCGCCGCGCCGGTCGTTCACGGTATGCCTTTGGTCGTAGGTCGTCTGGGCGAGAAGCGTGGCGGCGGGCAGAGCCGTCAACACAGCGGCCAGGGCAAAATGTTTGGCGAAGTTACGCATGGAATATCTCCTATAAGTCAGGGGGCTAAACCGCCCGGATTAAGTTGCCGCGCCCCATTCTATCGGGGGCGATTTTGCGTATGTTTCTGAAACAGATACCCATTGAATGCGGCGGTTGCTGCGCACGTTGCCCGCAATTGTGTTTAGGGGAGCGCAAAGGACGCAAAGGGCTAACGCAGAGGGCGCAGAGCATAAGACATTGCGCGATCTGTACTCTTGGATTGTTCGGCATAGCTGTGGCGAACTTACTGGTAAACGGATTGCCATGGACCTTCTTTGCAGCCTTTGCGTTTTTCCTTTGCATCCTCTGCGTTCCTGCCTCGATCTATCGAGCTACGGCAGTGCATGGAGGTCATCCCCCCTGGATTACGCTGCACCTGATCGCAGTGCGCCGACCTGAATGGGCGGCGCACTGCAGAATGGATGGCCAGCGCCCGTCAGCGCGGTTCGCGGGCGGCGTTGTGCTTCTGGCGATAGATCTGCTGGCTCGCCCCGTTCTGGCGCCCATTGATGTTCCCCCGCTCCTGAGGGGTCAGTTTGCCGCCGTTCGCCGCCCGGTCAGCGGCAATGCTTCCATTGATGTTCTGTTCGCGATTTTCCGTTCTGGCGGCTCCGGCGGCCGTCGTTTGCCCGCTGCCGATGCCCTGTGCGAGACGCTGCTGCTGCTGGTAGCGGCGCTGCCCCACCGCGTTGTTGCCGTACTGCTGCGTGGCGGCGTTGTGCTTGTCGTTGTAGATGGACTGGTTGAGGTTGTTCTGGCGATTGTTGATGTTCTGCTTTTCCTGCGACGTCAGGCTGCCGCCGTTGGACTGGCGATCGTTGCGAACCGTGTTGTTCAGGTTGGCTTCGCGGCCTTCCAGGTTCTTGGTTTCACCGGTAGACAGCTGTCCGGAGCCCACGCCGTTGGCGATGCGGCCCTGCTGGTCAAAACGTCGTCCGTTCACCTCGTTCATCGCCGTGGTCTGCGGATGGCCACCATTAGCGCGGGCGAACTGGGCTGGGTTTGCACCCGCGTTCTGCTGGTGGGACAGTTGCGTGGAGGTTGCCTGGAAGTGCTGCTCATGCATGGCAGCCATGGCTTGCGGCGAAGGCGTCGCCGTGATGCCGCCAGGGCCGTTGAAGCTGGTGTGGTTGGCAATCGTGGTGTTATTGATCACCGTTCTGTTGACGTAGGTGTTGTGGATGACCGTGGTGTTCACGTTCGCCACCGCCGTGTTATAGCGGAAGGTGTTTCCGGCCCAGATGCCGCCGCCAAAGCCGACGCCGGAGTACCCGAACCCGTAGTTCACCCCGCCGTAGAAGCCCACATGTGGCCCCCAGAAACCCGCATGCCAGCCATACGCGCCACCCGCCAGGCCCAGTAACCGGGAGTCCAGAGCAGGCCTGGCTGTGGGGGCGCCACCCACACGCCGGGGACCCAATAGTATCCGCTACCAGCGTAGCCCCAGTAGCCCGGCGTCCACAGGAAGCCCGGAGTGGGGCAGGGCGGCTGGGTATAGACCGGCAACGCCGGCGGAGGCGTGTGAATCGCGATGCCAATCGAGATGGCTTGCCCATAGGTGAGAACCGGAGCGGCGGTGACGGAGACCGCCAGCAAAGTGGCTGTGCGAAAGAGCGCAAGTTTCTTCATCATTCTTCCTTTCAGAGGAGTGCTTGGGGATGGATTGCTGCATCGCGCGCGTAAATCCGGAACGTTCTACCGAGGACCTCTGGCTTTGCTTTCCCATTCCGGGGGTGAACGGCACGCAGTTTAAATCTCGATAGGGGCTCGGGGTATGCCCCTGTCCTGCGTTGCTCGATCTTTTTTCGATGGTGCCGGAGCCAAAAAGTCAGTCACATCTCGTGCCCGTACAACACAGTAGATGCCACTCGGAAAGGGGCCGGCAGAAGCGTACGACAAGAGTTTTTGTCTGTTCATTGGACACCTCCCGCGGGCACAATGTGAAGCGCCCATTGACTTCCGTTTTAAGAGACCCAGCTCCATCGAGAGTGTTGCGCAAAAGCCGGGCAGCCATTTCCTGCCGGAGACATCATTTCCTGCAGGAGACATGTAGATGCATCTTTGAATAGCCGGTTTCCCGGGCAGCTACTTCCCGGGGGCTGCCCTCTCGATTGGCATCTCCGCCTGTGCGTACCATCCGCCGTTCGCTTGCGCCACAGACTGCTCAAACCGTTTGAGACCTCCCCAACAGCAGAACCGGCGTCTCAACAGACCGTGTGACCCGCTTGCGCTCAGAACGCCCTAGCGTCGTCGAGCCATACCCCAGGCGCCCCCGCTTCGGAGGCGCGTGACATCCAGAAAGGCGATTGGAGAAACTAGTGGAACTACCGGGCGAAGCGCACAGCGTTACCTTGCGCGTAAATGGCATTGAGCGTGTTTTGCAGCTGGAGGCGCGGGTGTCGCTGCTCGATGCGCTGCGCGAACACTTGGGTCTCTACGGGACCAAAAAGGGCTGCAACCAGGGAGCCTGCGGGGCCTGCACCGTTCTGGTCGATGGCGAACGCATCAACTCCTGTTTTGCCCTGGCGATCCAGTACGAAAGCCGGGCGATCACCACCATCGAGGGCTTGAACACGGCGGACGGCCTGCATCCGCTGCAGACCGCCTTTATCCAGCATGACGGATTTCAGTGCGGGTACTGTACGCCCGGCCAGATCTGCTCGGCCGCCGGCATGATTCGCGAGTTTCAAAACGGGTTGCCCAGCGCGGTTACGGAGATCATGACAACCACGCCCGTGGAGCTTACCGACGCCGAGATCAAGGAGCGCATGAGCGGCAACCTGTGCCGCTGCGGCGCCTACGTCGGCATCACGGAGGCCATTCAGCAGGCGTATACGGAGATCACCCGATGAAGAACTTCTCCTTTCAAAGAGCCGAAGACACTCAGAATGCGATTGCGCTGCTCGCGGGCGGGGCTCACGCGAAATTTCTCGGCGGCGGAACGAACCTCATCGACCTGATGCGCGAGGAGATTGAGCAGCCGGACGCTCTGGTGGACATCACCCGGCTTCCACTGGCGGAGGTGGAAGAGCTGCCCGAGGGCGGCCTGCGCATTGGAGCCACCGTGCGCAACAGCCATCTCGCCGGCAACCCGCTGGTGCGTGAACGCTACCCGGTGCTTTCGCAGGCGATCCTGATGGGCGCCTCCGCCCAGCTGCGCAATATGGCCACCACTGGCGGCAATCTGCTGCAGCGCACCCGCTGCTACTACTTCTACGACGAGGCTGCGCGCTGCAACAAGCGCACGCCCGGCGCGGGCTGCGATGCGGTCGGTGGCTTCAACCGCATTCACGCCATCCTGGGCACGTCGCCGGAATGCATCGCCACGCATCCATCGGACATGTGCGTAGCGATGGCAGCGCTGGACGCCGTTGTTCGTGTACAGGGCGCAAACGGCGCGCGCACGATCCCCTTTGTTGACTTTCACCGCCTGCCTGGCGACACGCCGCAGATCGATACCAACCTGCAACCGGACGAACTGATCACCGCGGTCGATCTGCCCGCGCTTCCCTTTGCCCGTAGATCGCTGTACCGCAAGGTGCGCGACCGTGCGAGCTATGCCTTTGCGCTCGTTTCGGTCGCGGCTGCCCTTGAGGTCAACGACGGCGTGATCCGGGGGGTGCGGTTGGCGCTCGGCGGGGTGGCGCACAAGCCCTGGCGAGCCTCCAAAGCCGAGCAGTTCCTGCTGGGTAAGGCTCCCAGCCAGGACACGCTGCAGGCGGCAGCCGCGCTCGAGCTCGAGGCCGCGCAACCATTCCAGTACAACGCATTCAAGATCGAACTGGCCAAGCGCACGATCGTCAGCGTTCTCGCTGAACTGGCCACAGGGGAGGCAGCCTGATGAGCATCGTTTCCAAGGTCACCCAAGCAGTGGTGCAGTTTATGCCGGACCGCAAGGTGGATGAGCTCAGCGAGGCCCACCGGCTGATCGGCAAACCTCTCGACCGCATCGATGGCCGTGACAAGGTGATGGGGACCGCCAAATTTTCGGCGGAGTACCCGCTCGATCATCTCTGCTACGCTGCCCTGGCCTACAGCACCGTCTCCAAAGGCACGATAAAGAGCATCGACACCTCGGCCGCGGAGAAGGCCTCTGGCGTGATCACCGTGATCACGCACAAGAACGCGACCAAGATGAAGGATCCGCCGCTGTTCAGCCCGTCGGGCGGCAGTGAGGCCGCGGGCAGCAAAGCCAATGTTCTGAACATCGATGATATTTACTGGAATGGGCAGCCGGTCGCCCTGGTCGTGGCGGAGACGCAGGAGCAGGCCGAGTACGCCGCCACCCTCGTCCAAGCCGTCTACAAACCGGAGCCGGCCAAAACCTCATTTGAAGCCGGGATCGCCGAGGCCGTGACGCCCAAAAACATCATGGGCGAGGATACCGAGGTCAAGCACGGCGATGCGGAGGCCGCTCTCGCCGCCGCGAGCTTCAAGGTCGATCACATCTACAACACGCCCCGCTACAATCACAATGCCATCGAGCTTCACGGCACGATCGCCGCCTGGGATCGCGGCAAACTTACCGTCTACGATGCCACCCAGTTCCTCACGGGCGCCGCGCATACCCTGGCTGAGATCTTTTCGCTAAAAGATGAAGATGTCACCGTCGTAGCAAAGTTTGTGGGCGGCGGCTTCGGCGGCAAAGGCTCCGTGTGGCCCCATGTGCAGCTATGCGCTCTCGCCGCCAAGCTCGTGGAGCGGCCGGTGCAGCTGGTGTTGTCTCGCGAGGGTGTCTTTCGCACCGTCGGCGGGCGTACCCCGTCGCAACAGCGGGTCGCGCTGGCGGCCACGCAAGACGGCAAACTTACCTCGCTGATCCACACCGGGGTTACAGC
Organism: Granulicella sp.; assembly: GCA_965276885.1. Classification (GTDB taxonomy): domain Bacteria; phylum Acidobacteriota; class Terriglobia; order Terriglobales; family Acidobacteriaceae; genus Granulicella. The sequence goes on from OZ255702.1 coordinate 3,536,723, forward strand.
GACGTCGTTCACCAATGATTTCGCCGAGCAGTTCACGTTTCCGGCGCGGCACCTGTATGCGGCCGAGAACCTCTACCTCACGCAGAAGGTCACGCATCTGAACACGACGGCGAACACGTTCATGCGGGCGCCGGGCGAGTCCATTGGCACCTTTGCGCTCGAATCCGCCCTGGATGAGCTCTCCTACCAGCTGGGCATCGACCCGGTTGAGCTTCGCCTGCGCAACGATCCTGTCCGCGACCCGGCCAAGGGGACGGAGTTCTCCAGCCGTCACCTCAAGGAAGCCTACCGGCTTGGCGCGGAGAAGTTCGGCTGGCGTAACCGGTCGTCGAAGGTGGGTGCCACGCGCCAGGGAGACTGGCTCGTCGGCCAGGGTGTGGCTACCGCTTATTATCCTGCCTACCGTTTTCCCGCTACGGCCCGTGTTCGCCTGAATGCGGACGGTACGGCCGTTGTGCAGTGTGCGGCGCAGGAGATGGGCATGGGAACCGCCACCGTCCAGACCCAGCATGCGGCCGAACGGTTGGGTCTGACGATGGAGAAGGTTCGTTTCGAGTATGGGGACACCACGCTGCCGCAGGCGCCGGTGGCCGGCGGCTCGAACCAGACCATCAGCATCGCGCTGGCCGTGGAATTGGCCTGCGAGAAGCTGCATGAAGAGATGCTCGATCTCACCAAACACGACGCGAACTCTCCCCTGAAGGGCTCGGGCCCCAAGGATGTCGAGGCGATCAAAGGTGGTCTCTTCCGCAGGGACCGGCGGGATCAGGGCGAAAGCTATCCCGCGATTCTGGCGCGGGCGGAGAAGAATTTTCTCCAAGCCGAGGCGCAGTCCGGGCAGCCGTTCGAACTTCTGAAGTACTCCATGGGCTCGTACGGCGCACAGTTCTGCGAGGTGCGCGTGAACGCCGTAACCGGCGAGGTGCGCGTCTCGCGCTGGGTGGGTGCGTTCGATGCGGGCCGCATCCTGAATCCCAAGACCGCGCGATCGCAGTTCATGGGCGGCATCATCATGGGCATCGGCATGGCGCTCACCGAAGAGACGCTGTTTGACGAACGCAGCGGGCGCATTACGAATCCATCGCTCGCGGAATACCATGTGCCCGTGAACCTGGACGTTCCCAAAATTGAGGCCTATTTTCTCGACATCCCCGATCCGCACACGCCGCTTGGCGCGCACGGCATCGGTGAGATCGGGATCACCGGAGCCGCGGCAGCCATTGCCAACGCGGTGTATCACGCCACCGGCAAACGCGTTCGGGACCTGCCCATCACGCTGGACAAGCTGCTGTAGATTTTCGATACAGGGTGTCATGCGGCAGCGGAGCGGAAATTCCGCTTCGCTGCCGCATTTTTGTTCGAGGCATAGCCCCACCTACAGGAAGGCCGCTCATCGCATCGCCGCGAGATTTGCGAGCGTATCCGCATCTCCAGGCTTCAAGGCAAGCACCTTTTCGTAGAGTCGCCGGGCCTGCTCCAGCCGGCCAGCCCCTTGGTAGAGCACCGCCAAATCAAAATATGGAGAGGGATCGGTCGGCCGGGCCTGTATCGCTCTTGCGAACATTTGCGCGGCGTCGTTCACGCGATTGTTCGCGAGATATAGTGCGCCAAGATTGGTGTATGCGGCACTCTCGGCCGGAGCCGCTGCGATGGCCCTCCGATCCTGTGCCTCTGCTTCCGCTATCTCTCCAGCCCTTTGGAAGGCGACCGCTGAGTTCAATAGGATTTGGTAAACCTCAGGATCGCTCCCCAGCGCAGCAGCGTACATGCGCTGAGCGTCTCCGAGCCGTCCTTCGCCCAGGTACACGTCTCCCAGACTGGCATTCAACTTGGGGTATGTGGGTCTCAGCGCCAGAACGCGAAGAAAGGCATGTTCAGCCTGCTGGAGATCCCCGGCCTCCTTCAACGTGTACCCGAGATTGAACCAGAGGGCGGGACTTTCCGGCGTCGCCTCGAGGGAATGCTGATACAAAGCGACAGGGTCCGTCCAGTCGGCCGTGCGCTGTGCGCCGCGCCAGACGCCCCAGGCGGCCCACAGCGCAAGCAGCGAGACGACGCTCCTCCGCGCATGGCGTGGACTGCCAGCCACGGCGCCGATTGCGGCCATGGCCACGCCGATCGAAGCGAGATAGGTAAAGCGCTCCGCCATCCCCTGATACACAAAAACGAAGCCGCAGAAAGGGAGAAGGCAGAGAGTCACCCAGACGGCGCCGAGCGCGGGGAGCGGCATCCGGCGGCGCAGCGCGATGGCGGCGGCAGGAAGCGCGATCAACCCCGCCCACGCCAGGGCGGCAAGCGCCGCAGGCAAATTCGCGGGAACAGAGGTCGATCGTTCCACGCTCATGTGAACAGGCGCGACGATCCAGCCGAGATACTTCCAGAACTCGACTCCGGAGATCCGGTAAGACGGCCCCGCGAAGCTCCCCTGAACGCGGAGCATCGTCCTGAGCAACAGGCCGGCGGCGGCCGTCAGAAGCGCGAGACCCAACATAGGCGCTGCGCGTCTCCAGGTGGCCCCACACTGGATCAACAGCAACGCGGTGAGGGGAAGAATAAGGAAACCAATCTCATTGGAGAGCAGGGCCAGCGCACAGGAGGCGCCGTACAAGAGAAGAATCCAGAGGCGGGCCCTTGTGCGAGTCTCTTCCAAAAAGCGCAAGGCGCACCACAAACTGAGCAGAACGAACAGCGTTGCCAAACTGTAGGAGCGAGCGCTTACCCAGGCGATCACCTCCACGTTGATGGGCAACGCGAGCCACAGCAGAGAGACTGCAACTGCGATCCGCGCAGGGGAGCCGAGCCTGCGCAGGACCCTGCGCAGAACCAGGAGCAGCAGAAAGCCGTTCACAAGGTGTAAGGCAAGATTGGTGAAGTGGAAGCCCGCGGCGTTCAGGCTCCAGACGTACCGGTCGGCGGCCAGGGAGAGCCAGAAGACCGGACGATAGGTAAGTCCGCCCACGCCGCGAAAGCTGGCGGTCAGCGCCACCGGATGTAGGAAAAACCGGTTGGCCAAGGCATGCCAGGAGAGCAGCGCCTGATTGTTGACCACCTGATCCAGATCGTCATAGACGAATGGAGCCTGCAGCGCTCTTCGGTACACAACGAGCAGCAGCAGAATTCCCGCGAGTGCAAAGAAGAGGAGCGGGTGCGCGTCGATCTGCGCGGACAAGCTCCAGCCCGGACGGGATCTCGCGGCTGGCATAGCGCTGGCTGGCCTGGTTAGCCGCGTCGTTCTCCCGCTCTTCCCCGTTCCGCGTGAAGCCATATTCGACTCGCCATGGGGTTGGATGCTGCGAACCCCGGCTGTTCTAGAGGCCGAAGCGCAGAACCAGTCCCGCCCCGAGGCGCAGGCTATTTTGCCGGTTATTCGTGCTGTTGGGGAGCTGGGTGCGAACCCAGGCCGCATCCAGGGCACGAACGGCGAGTCTCTTCCCGAGTTTGAGGTCGAGGCCCCCGCCGACCTGCAGGGCGAGGCTGCCGGCACTCGCGTCCGCCCCGGAGGGGGTGGGAAAGAGACTGCGGAAGGCATCGTCCTCTCCGAGCAGGCCTTCGCCATAGACGGAGAGCCGATGGCCATCATGCCAGCGATAGCGCGGGCCAAAGACGGCGGTCACCATCGAGAGCGGGATGCCGCTCGATCCGATCGAACCTGCATGGACTCCGGTTACATCCGCCGCGACACCCAGACCGTGCCATACGTTCGCTCCCAACTCCAGCAATCCGTCCTGACCAATTGCCTTGACGTTCGGGGTAGCTCGAAGTAAATTTCAACTAATTCAATTCACCTGATTCAATTTCTACACAGTCGCTGTTTGAAAGACTTACTCGGATTGCCATCAAACCTGGAGAGCACATGGCTAGAGCAACAAAGAACAAAAAGGATTTCGAGCGTTGGCTGCCAGTTCGGTTTATCTTTCGTCCTGCTGGCTCCTGGGTGTTGTGGGTGAACTTCGGAGCCCGGGAGTTAACGGATCCGTTCTTCAACCAGCAGGTCAAACGCCTCCAGCGGAGACGCCGGCCGATGCGCAAAACCACGATTGCCGAATTCCTGGAAGTTGCGAAGCTCTTGCCGCCAGCCTCACCCAACGGCTATATCTGCCACGTCTCCCGGTGCGGTTCGACACTATTGGCAAATGCGATGAAGGCGGGAGGCCGGTCTACGGTCTTCTCCGAGCGCAGCCGCTCTACCAACTCCTGAATCGGGATGACTTTCCTGGCACTGGGCTGGACGGCGAAGAAATTACTGCCGTGCGGCGGAAACTTCTGGATGCTTTCTTTGGAATCTATGCGGCCTCTTTTGCAAGCCCTGTAGTGGTCAAAGGGCATACGATCGATATCCTGCAAATCGACAAGTTGCGAACCCTCTGGCCTGAGATGCCCATCGTGGTCGCCATTCGACATCCCGCGGAGGTGATTGCATCCAACCTCGAAAAGTCAGGCGACTGGATCAACTCGATTCTTTCTCCGTTTGGCCAGAAGACGCTTTTCGGGATAGCAGGGCCGCACTTCCGCCAGATGTCCATTGAGGAGTACGCCGCACGCGGTCTCCAAACCCTCTACGACGGCGCCTATGGCCATCTGGACGAGCGGACCTATGTTCTTGACTACACAGACCTCAACGTAGCAACCGCCCAGGCGCTTGGCCGGCATTTCGGATTGCCGGAACTTGCGTTAGAGGATCCCGAGTTGCTTCGCGTATTTTCCGAATACTCCAAAAATCCTCGTAAGAGCTTCGAACCGGACCAGGAGCGGAAGCATCGCGAACTTACGGACTCGGCCTATCAGTTGATTGAGCGCTTTGCTTTGCCAGCCTACACTCGCCTTCTTCCATTGTTGACGCCTTTGCTAGGCGACCAGGGCTAAGCTTCGGCGGGTGAAGGACCCATGCGGATGTGGTTGGGACAGAAATCGAAACAACGCAGCGGGTGGGCCCACCCGTCCACTCTACTGACCCTAACTTTTTCTCAAAAAGATTCATGTACATGAACGAAAGCCTTGACTATTCCTGGGATGCAGACCAATGACCAGGATGCAAGGATCACAATTACTCGCACCATTTTGAATCTCAATTTACCAATGCCACGAAGATTCCTAATTCGTGTCGCCGGCCCCGGCATCAGTAACAGTGCTGTAAGCCCGATTGCAACAAAGGTAGCCGTTTCATAAGAGGTGCTATGAATTCGTCTACTTCCATATTCTCCATAGATGGATATCGATGTAAGAATAACGAATATAGCAAGACAGATAAGCTTTAGTCCAGAAGATGGCTTGTGCATGATATCCCCGTAATAAGGCTACGTCTCCAAAGCAGTTGTGTTGCCTCCACAGCAATGAGCTACCAGCCTATTGTGCAACCATTTGCCGGTTGCGGCACCGAGGTCTGCCGCCGCGACAACGGCACATATAGAAACTGCGATCGGCATAGCGGCTCCGGTTAAAACGCCTATTACCGCCGCTCCGTCGCAGATCTTACCAGCAATGTTGAGAATCTCTTCTAGGACGTCTGCTGCGGTGGGGGGCGTGGTGCAAAAACCCGAAGGCAACATTGAGCACACCGATGCCACCCGCTTCAGCTTTCGCCTTTGGAGGGACAGATCTGAAGCAGTTCTGTAGCTCCCCATCGTCTTGTCCCACTTGTAACTTGTTTGCGAAGAATGAGACTCGCTCAATGCCATGCGGCGAGCCTGGGCCTCTAAACGGTCCGCTCCGGAAAGCAAGTGGTTGCGAAAACCGGATTTCACCCTCTCACTCACGTATCGTGCGACATCCTCCGAAGTAGCGAGGGTAATCGGAACTTCGGAGGCATTAATACTTTTATCGTACCGTTGGAGGTATGCAATTTGGTGCGCCTGGAGTTGCTGCTGCATGCTTGGGATATCGAAGGACGCAATATATTCTCGCGTTATAGTGGAGGCAACCCGATTTTGAAACGCTGCATAACCAGTCTGAACCATGTGGTTAGCAAACAAACGAGTCACTTGCGCCGCACGGTGGAGGTGAGCTGATGTCGCCGTCCCACGATGTATCGCCACAAGCGTCTCAGTGATACAAATGTTGTGGTAGCTTATCAAATTCGTAGAAAGCTTGATGTCATGTTGTTGTGGTGGTTGTGTGCTGATCGAACCACCACTTCGGCCAGCAGTAGCTGCTACTGCTACAATTGTCGCGGATTTCAGGAATCCACGCCTGGGAACAGTCAACATACCTCGCCCCTTCGCGTTTCGAAATGAATGGTAGCCTTTGATGCGTAGCGGATGCAGCGATGTCGTGATTGCTCGAAAAATCTACTCGCAAGCTTATACTCGACGACCTTGTTGTCAACCAGATGCGTTCAACCGGTGAAATCGCGTGAGCGGTTGTTGCGCCTGATTTGACACCCGCTTGAACAACGTGTCGCGGCCCTCATGCAGGAGAACGTCGTGCAAATATTGTGCATGCTGTTTGCGTGCCTGGTGAAATATCACTTGTTTGCGCTTGCCGAGATGACGGGGTGCATTGGACGTCCGATTGAATGCGCCTCGGAGACGAGGATCGGGGACTCCATCCTTTAGCTTCTTTAGAACAGCCTTCGCCAACTGGACTTCGGCGTTGCGCATTTTCTGAAGTCGCCGGGCGAACCTGCCATTGTCGGTGTCGAGGACCGTATAGTCGTCGTAGACGGCGCTCTGTATAGTGACACTCGTCTGTTTTATGTTAGGGAGGCTTTGCGAAAGAAATTTCTGCAAGGCCTTGCGGCGGATGGCCTTCTTCCAATCGACAGACTGCTGCCTTGGCGATTTCCCCGAAGTCAACGTGAAGAAAGGAGACACCAGCGCCACCGCCCCCGGCTTCAGCACTGGCCGGTTAGCAGAACGCGAGTAAAAAAGTGCTGGGCGAGCCTTGGCTGGACGTGGTCTCCGAAAGCTCGATAGTTCCGTGGAGAACGGGCCGGAGGCGAATGTGAAGGTCCACCGTAGCTTATGTGCATGGATCCCCGGCCCTGCTCGTTGTGCAAAACGACGCATACTCCCTTGAGGGCCTCGAAGGTTTGATCGGGCAGAAGAGCTGGAAAATGTTCGTTCACCATCTCCTCGAAGCGCGGATCGGAAGGTGGAATCGCGAGGAGTGAACGCCCACCGCCATCGGTCAGAGTGATAGCCCCTCCTGGTTCGGCGAGTCCACCGTCGCCGGACTCAGAGACAAGTTTCAGAGTTGCTGCTCTGGATGCGATGGTGCCGATCCCGGCAACCGCGCTACTCAGTAAGAAGCCTCGGCGGCTGATGTCCTTCTGCATAAACGGTCTCATTCTGGTTGGAGTTAGCGGTGGCAGCGGGTAGCCCTACGGCTCGTAGTAGGGCTACTACGACGAAGGGCTGGAAGGGCTGCTGAAGGTGGAATCACTGTTGAAGGCACTCGTACCCGATGAACTGGTGCACGGTGATGAGGCGGGGGGCGCGGGGCCCCCGACGTCGCACGCGCTCGTTTGACTGGTACTACTCGCGCTCCGATTCCGTCGCTGGCGCCTATGACCGCCCGTGAGAGTAGAAGAATCTGAGGTGGTTTCGGAGCTCGAGCCACTACTGGTGCTCGACGTGGAGCTTCCAGAACCGCTGCAACTCCGGGAACGCGAATTCCTATTGCCGGCAAGCGCTCGTTGAGGCTTGAGGAATAAAGCCCCAACCGCCGTCAGAGCTGCCGCAACGGTAAGTGCGGAGTGCTTGGCCTTCTGCTGGCGAGCCGCCGCAAGATCCGGGCTAGCGAGCTCGTTCGTCGAGGCCACCTGTGGGGTGGTTTCTAGCTTTGGAAACTGAGAATCATTCACGAAATCCTCCGACGAAAGCTGCTCTAAAGTCCCAGGACACCAGAAAGCGCCGGTTCAGCTCTAAGAGCCTGTTCACGATCTTCTGAGTAACAAGACAAGGAAAGCGAGGTGGACCATTTGCAGGCTGGAGTTGAGTTTTCGTTCGCAGTTTTTCCAGAGTCTCCGGCACTTTTCGAGCCAGGCGAAGGAGCGCTCGACGACCCAGCGCCGTGGCATGACGGCGAAGGTGTGCAACTCGCTGCGCTTGGCGACCTGCACGGTGGCGCCGAGCTTTTGCTCAACCGCATCGGCGAACGGTTTGCCGGAGTAGCCGCCGTCCACCAGCACGCTGGCGACTTGCCGCAGGTTTCCGGCGCAACGATCCAAGGCCGCCAGAGCGCCCTGGCGGTCGGTCACCTCGGCCGTCGTAATGGCCACAGCGTGCGGCAGGCCCTGCGTATCGACCGCGATATGGCGCTTGATGCCGGAGACCTTTTTGCCCGCGTCATAGCCCTTCTGGGTGGCCGTGTCTGTGTTCTTCACGCTCTGCGCGTCCACGATCAGAAAGCTGGTCGTGGCGCTGCGCCCCTGTCTGACGCGGGCCTCGCCAACCGATTTTTTTTAAGGCCTGCTCCAGAACGCTGCTGCCGTCCGGACCAGGCTCACTCCACTTGGCGAAGTACGAATGCACGGTGCGCCATTTGGGAAATCCGTCCGGCAGCAGGCGCCACTGGCAACCCGTCTTGAGCAGGTACAACACCCCGCAGAACACCTCGTACAGATCCACCGTGCGCGGCTTGGTCCGCTTGCGAACCCCCTCCAACAACGGACGAATCAACTCAAACCGCTCCCGGCTCACATCGCTTCCGTACACCTTCTCCCGCATAAGGAAAGTGTCAAGGCAAAATGCCCAGCCCGCTAGTAACTAGATCGTGAACAGGCTCTAAGGGCCTGCTTACGACTCCCGTTAGCACACTCAGGCGGCACAACTTTCTGCGATTGCGAAACCGTATAGCGGAGCAGAAGGGTTGTCAAGCAATTTTCGTAAATTTTCTGGCGCGCTCATCATGGCCCGTGCTACTGTTTCCCCCACTAGCAAATACAACGTCAGTTGAGGAGCAAACCATGTTGGAGCTGGGGAAGGCCCGCGTCGTGTGGATGACAGGCCTAAGCGGAGCAGGCAAAACGACACTATGCCAATCGGTAGCAAAACGGCTGCATACAGAGTGTTGTAAAGCGATCATTCTTGACGGCGATATTATTCGCGAGGGGCTATGCTCTGATCTGGGCTTTTCCACCGAGGATCGAATTGAAAGCGTCCGGCGAATCGCCCACGTCGCCAAGCTTTTCGCAAGTAATGGAACTACAGTGCTCGTGGCAGTGATGGCTCCCATTGAGGCGGCGAGGAGAGTAGCGCGCAGTATCGTTCCTAACATGATCCAGGTCTTCGTCGATGCCTCTCTCGAAAGCTGTGAGCTTCGAGACGTCAAAGGCCTGTATGCCAAAGCGAGAAGCGGGGAGTTGCAAGGGTTCACGGGTATCGATTCCCCTTTTGAGCCTCCTCTGGATGCGCAGGTCGTGTGCCACTCTGATCGGGAATCCATCGAGGTCTGCACCGACCGTATCTTGAACGTGTTGCAATGGCCGGCTCAGGACGCTCGTTGGTCCCGTGAACCAACCGAGTTAAAGGAACGTACGTTGGCCCTCCTGCTGAGGGATAGGCGTGGGTACTCGCCGGGCAATGCCACCGTGACTACGCCGCTCGCGTTCACGCGGTTGAGAAACAGGGTCAGCGTGGCATGGGAGATCTGGCTGGCCGTGGTGCCGCCCGGCAGCGCACCGAGATCGAATGCCAGCAGAGCCGCGTCGCCATTGCCGACATAGAGATTCGCGATGCTGCCGAAGTTCGTCGCCGCACGAGCGGCGCTGACATGAGCATCGCCAGTTGACGCAAGCTCCGTCGCTTGGGCTGACAGGCTGCAGGCAACCACCGCCAGGCAGGCGGCGAGCGGGCGAAGAACCGAGCGGAAATTCAAGTCATGACCCCGTCCCGGCCTTTGTCATGGGAGACCATGACAAAGGCGCGGGGCGACACGCAGGCCGGACCGGGGCTAATTGCCTTCACGCTGGTGTGTGCACGAGCACGATTCGCGTTTGACCGGGCACTGAAATCTCGGCTGTGTCGAAAATCACTTTAGAGCCGAGCCACGGCGACTGTCAGTGCAACGAAGGTGGCATGCTCTCCCGGATGCGGAGGAAACCATCAGCACATCGATAGCCTTCGTTTCGTGATACAGGGAAAGATGGCCGTGCTTACAAGGTGGAAAGGAGCCGCTGCGCATGGGTCAGAACAACGGGCCATGCCCTGCTCGCGGGGTCGACCACGTCGAAGTGATCCATTCCTGACAACATGCTCACCACAGCGCTTGAGCCCAGGCGGTGAGACATCGCTGCCCAGCGCGCGGGCAGGCCGGGAGGGATCTGATCATCGGCTGTTCCCTGCACCAGAACCTGCGGAGCCTGGAAGGGCAGCAGGTCTCCCGGGTTGCCGGCATGATAGCGCGCGGGAAACACAGGGGGGCTGCCGCCCATGAAGCGAAGGACCTCATCCCTGTCATGAGCAAACAGGTCATGAGCAAACAGGTCATGAGCGAACGCACCATCGCCGGAGACGCCGGCAAATTCGGACAGCTCGATGATCAAACGAAGGTCCACCGCACCCGCCAGCGCGACGGCGCCGCGTAAGGCGATCCCGGCCCCGGGAAGAAAAATCTCACTGCCCGGATCGACATGGTGCCTGCCTGCAATCCAGAAGGCCAGGTGGCCGCCGGCGGAGTGGCCCATCGTAAGCACACGTCCGAGGTCCAGCGGGTAACTCTTCGCGAGTGCCGCGAGAAAATCGAAACCCGTCGCGGCGTCCTGAAAGGTCCCCGGCCAGCCGCCGCCGGCATTTCCTACCCGCCTGTACTCGATCGACCAGCAGGCGATGCCCTGGTTCTTGAGGGCGCTGCAAAGCCGTCCGGCATAGCCCAGGTCGTATTCCGATTTCCACCAGCCGCCGTGAAAGAAGACCACCACGGGCAGCAGCGAACCCCGCGGCGTCCGCGGCAGCCAAAGGTCGCCAAACTGCGACGGGGCTGAACCGTAAGCAATGCGGTAATCCGCAGTGAGCACCGGTAAGGAGAGAATATCCATTACAGAATCTTATTGTGCTTTTGGTCACCCGGCGCGGCTCCGCCCACCGCTTGTGAGGGGGCCTCCCGGTGCATGTAGAGTGGCTGCATGGCCCCTGATCGCCAAGCGCGTTTTGAAACCATCATGACGCGCGAGGAGGGTCTGCAGCGCCGGCTTTCCGCACGGCAGCTCTCCATGATCGCCATTGGGGGCGCCATCGGCACGGGACTTTTTCTCGGATCGAGCTTCGCAATCAGCTTCGCCGGACCCGCCGTGTTGCTCAGTTATCTCATCGGCGCCGTCATTACGCTGCTGCTGATGGGCTGCATGGCGGAGATGACCGTCGCCCATCCCACCTCCGGATCCTTTGGCGCCTGGGCGGAGTTCTATCTCTCGCCACTTGCAGGGTTTCTGGTGCGTTTCGCGTACTGGGCCGGGGTCGTCTTCGCGCTTGGCACCGAGATCACCGCCGTTGCCGTGTACATGCGCTTCTGGTTTCCTGCCGTGCCGGGCTGGCTATGGATCTGCGGCTTCACTGCCGTGCTTGTGCTCGCCAACGCGCTCAACGTGCGGCTCTTCGGAGCCGTGGAATACAGTTTCTCGCTGCTGAAGATCGCGGCCATTGTTCTTTTCCTGCTGCTCGGCGGATGGGTCCTTCTTGCGGCATCGCACAGCGGTCTGCCAGATTATGCGTCCCCGATCGGTTTCAGAAATTACACAGCCTTCGGCGGATTTTTCCCAAAAGGGCTGCGCGGCATGTGGACAGCCGTGCTGGTCGCCCTGTTCAGCTACTTTTCCATCGAGATGATCGCTGTCGCCGCGGGCGAAGCGAAGGATCCGCAGCGCGCCATCACCCATGCCTTTCGTGCCACGATGCTGCGCTTGGTGCTGTTCTATCTGCTGACGCTGGCTCTGGTGCTCGCCATCGTTCCCTGGACGAAGCTTGCCGCGGGCGCGCAATCGCCGTTCGTTACGGTGATGCTGCGCACCCACATCGCGCATGCCAGCGGGGTGATGAACTTCATCATCCTTATCGCGGCGCTTTCGGCGATGAACAGCCAACTGTACATCACCGCCCGCATGTTGTTCTCGCTGGCAAGAGGCGGCTATGCGCCGCGTCGCCTGGGCGTGTTGACGCGCAACGGAGTTCCCGTGACCGCGTTGCTGGTTTCCACGCTCGGCATTGCTGTAGCAGCAGTTTTGAATCTGCTTTATCACGAACGATCCTTTTTGATCATGCTGGCGATCTCGATGTTTGGCCCGATGTTCACCTGGTTCATGATCTTCGTGACGCACCTGAACTTTCGACGCCGCAATGCCCATGCGGAGCTCGCCTTTCGCATGTGGGGATACCCTTACACCAGCCTGCTGGGCGCGGTCTTGATGGCGGCCGCGCTGTGTACAACATTGTTCACGGGCGCCTTTCGGTCTACGCTGATCTATGGCATCCCATTCCTGCTAGTGCTGACGGCCATATACAAGCTGCGACGCACAAGGTCCGCTGCTGCAAACCAGATCGCCGTTGAGGAGGTGTATCGCTCATGAGCACATTCGCGCAGCAGCCCGCGAAGACCCTATCGACTCCCGTTTCAACGCATGACCCACTGCTGGCGTGGCGGGACGAGTTCCCCATCCTCGAACACACGACGTACATGATCAGCCACTCGCTCGGGCCCATGCCAAAGCGCGCGCGGACCGCGCTCACCGAGTTCACCGACACCTGGGCGAGCCGCGGGATCCGCGCCTGGGAAGAAGGCTGGTGGGAGATGCCGGTCACCTGCGGCAACCTCATTGGCTCCATCATCGGCGCACCGCGAAATCGCGTGGTCATGCATCAGAATGTGTCGATCTGCCAATCGATTGTGACGTCGTGCTTCGATTGGAATGGGCGACGCAATAAGCTGGTCACCGACGGCCTTAATTTCCCATCAAATGACTACATCTATCACGGCCTCGAACGGCAAGGCGCGCAGATCGTCTCCGTGGCCACGACCGACGGCATGACGGTGCCGCTGGATGGGATCCTCGAAGCCATCGACGAAAAGACGCAGCTTGTCAGCATCTCGCATGTGGCGTTTCGCAGCTCGGCGCTGCAGGATCTCGCCGCCATCACGAAGCGCACGCATGAGGTGGGCGCGTACATCGTCGCGGACCTCTACCAGTCAGCGGGCATCGTGCCTTTGGATGTTGTGGCAATGGATATAGATTTCGCTACGGGTGGTTCTGTGAAGTGGCTGCTCGGCGGCCCGGGTGCAGGCTATCTTTATGTGCGCGCCGATCTGGATCCGAAGCTGCAGCCCGCGTCTACCGGATGGGCCGCGCATGCGCAGCCGTTCAAGTTTCAGAATGGCCCCATCGAGTATGCGCCCGATATTCATCGCTTCCTGAACGGAACACCCAACGTTCCCGCGATGTACTCCGCACGCTCGGGCTATGAGATCGTTCATGAGATTGGCGTGGAGGCGATCCGCGCGAAATCGGTTCGACAGACACAACGCCTCATTGAACTGGCCGACGGGGCGGCCATCCCCGTTCGCAGTCCGCGCGATCCGCTGCTGCGCGGAGGCACGGTGATTCTCGATGTTCCGAACGGCCGCGAGGTGACAGGGGAGATGGGACGCCGCCAGATCCTGATCGACTTCCGTCCCGGTGCAGGCATTCGGATAGCGCCGCACTTCTACACGCTGGACAGCGAGATCGAACACACAATCGATACATTGCAATCGATTCTCCGCGCTAGCTGATTACTCAAAGCAGCAACAAGTCGTTATTTCGTCTGTAACCGATAGCTGGCGTGATGCGCGTTTATGAGGAACTATCCCAGTAGCGCCGTACGGCGGCTGCCTTTTTGACTCTCGGCGAGCGAGACGAATCACGGTGCGCTTGCAAGGAATCCTTGCCATTATGGAGGGTCGCACGTGGATAAAGCCTTTGCGATTGGAAGACCGATTTCATGATGAGCCTCGGTGAGGCGTTTGTCTTGCATGTTGCTCTCCGCCATGTTGCTCTCCGCTCTAAGCTATACGGCTGACATCCTGATATGCTTTTATAGACAGTCGGAACCACGTTCCAGATAGTAGATGGAACGAGGTTCCGATTGCAACTGTCCGCCCATGACAAAAAGAGCTACAAAACGAACGGGCGAGGGGAAGCCTGAAGACGGCAAGCCTCGCCGCATGCGTGCCGACGCGCAGCGCAAGATGAGTTCCCTGCTCCAGGCGGCTGTGGAGGTCTTTCAGAAGTCAGGAGTAGACGCTCCGGTGCGTGAGATTGCGGAAAGGGCGGGCGTCGGCCTGGGCACGGTGTACCGTCATTTCCCGCAGCGCTCGGATCTCATCGTGGCCGTTTTTCAGACCCAGGTGGATGCCTGCGCGGAAGCGGCCTCTGTACTCGCCGGCAAGTACGAGCCTGGGGAAGCATTGGCTCGCTGGATGCAACGCTATGTGGACTTCATCACGGCGAAACGAGGGCTCGCAAGAGCGCTACACTCAGGCGACCCGGCCTACATCGCTCTGCCGGTTTACTTCAACGAACGCCTGCAGCCGGCACTTAAAGTTCTGCTGGACGCGGCCGTTGCAGCGAGAAGAGTGCGCCCCGGCATTGAAGCCGAGGATCTGCTAAGGGCCGTCGCAACCCTATGCCGGGGACCTCACGACGAAGAGCCCGTCCATGCACGAAGAATGGTCGAACTGCTGGTGGATGGCCTGCGTTACGGAGCGAGCACGCGCATCGACACGCCCTGAATCCCGACGCAAACGATGCATTCATTCTGTAAAGCGTTACTGATCATTACGATCCTTCATGCATCGAGAGCAGCAGCGGGGTCAAAACAGCCCACACATGAGCATTGCGCTCTTGTGTCGCCTGACTTCAAGCATGCTCAGACCTCTCTTTCAGGAGTTCACAGCAGCAAAGTACCCGTGGATTACAGAAGGGCGTCGCTGATCCACTCGCTAGACTGGCGCCAGCTGGTCTCGAGCTCCGGCACACTTAACAGACCGTGCCCCTTCCGGCAAACAAGCTCACTGCCGCTCTGATCAATCAAGTTGTGCGATGGCCTGCCTACCCGATTTGGTTCATTGAGCAGACGAAGACATGCTTTACACCGTCTTTCCTGGTCCTGAAAAGCCCATCGCAAGCCGCAGATTGAGCCAACAACGAAGAGCAGCATCTGCAAGTACTCACATGTATTTGGGAAAGATAAGTCGATGGCCGAACACACATTCAGGCTAAGCAGGTACATAAGTGTCAGTAAGCTCACCAACTTTGCCCCAAGAAACGCCATCCG
This sequence comes from Granulicella sp., assembly GCA_965276885.1. GTDB lineage: Bacteria > Acidobacteriota > Terriglobia > Terriglobales > Acidobacteriaceae > Granulicella. The sequence continues at coordinate 3,551,965 of OZ255702.1, forward strand.
GTACAGTCGCTTATTTAACGATTTGCCGCTTTTGACAACTCCCGGTCTCTTGTCAGCCGTTGCGCAGGTCACAAAAACGATCAAGGGGCTGGCACACAGAAAGTAGGTAAATTGGGATAAGATCCGAGTTCCAACCGTGATCCAGCCTCCATAGAGGCAGACGGCGAGGAGAACAGAAACGAAGCAAGAGAACACTAATACAAGCACACATAGCGTAGCCGTCCCCCGCAGCAGGCGCTCCAAGTTCGCTAAGCGGAGCCAAAGCGCATCGCGACACAACCCTGCGGATAAGTCGGTAAAGAACTCCTGGTTAGCTTCACGGGACAAAGAATGGCGTCGCCACCAAAGTTCAGCTTCCCAGGATCGAAACCAATCGGCCCGGTCACTCAAAGGAACAATGCACCCGATCCACCGCAGGAGAAATCGATCACTTCCCGGCAGTGCTGAGCGAACCGATGGCATCACGATGATCTCTCCATAACCAGGCGTGACAGGAGTGGGAAGCGCTCCGTTGCTGCTTGCGCTGCTGCCCTGCCATCCTCAGTCACCTTGTAGTAGCGGCGGGCGGGGCGGGGCTTTCCGGTCGCCTCTGCTTCCGGTTCCCAACTTGACTCAACCAACGCGTCGCGCTCAAGCCGTCGAAGGGCAGGGTAGACCGTACCGCTCGGAAGGCCGGTAGCCTCCATCACTTCCAGACCAAAGCGATACCCAAGACTCAAGGCCTTGAGGATCAGCGCCGCGCTGTGGGACAGACGAGTTGAAGAAGACACCGTGTATAGTATGCTACCTTAAGTAGTGAACTACATAGGGTGCGAGAATGCTGCAACTCTGCAATGTCTCAAAAAGCTATCGCAGTATTCCGGCTGTCGAAGACGTCAGCTTCGTTCTGAAACCAGGGGAAGTGCTTGGCTACCTCGGCCCGAATGGCGCAGGCAAATCAACCACTGTCAAGATGGTCATTGGCATGATCCGGCCCACGCGGGGAAAAGTCCTTTTCGCCGGGAATAACATCCATGACGACCTCCCTCGTTACCGTTCCATGCTCGGCTACGTTCCCGAAGAAGCCCAGGTGTACATGCACCTGTCTGGCTTGGAATACCTACAGTTGATTGGTCGGCTGCGCGGGATGCAGGAGAAACCTCTTGAGCGCAAAGCCCGTACTCTCCTGCATCTGTTATCGCTCGAAAATGCCCAGTACTCAGCACTTTCAGAGTATTCCAAAGGCATGAGGCAGCGCGTTCTGATCGCTTCAGCGCTCCTCCACGACCCGCAGCTCATTGTTTTTGATGAACCCCTCTCTGGCCTCGACGCCACCTCGGCGCGCCTCTTTAAGGATCTGGTAGCTATGCTCGTCCGGGAAGGCAGGGCCATCCTCTATATTTCGCATGTTCTTGAAGTTGTGGAGCGCGTTTGCGACAGAGTGATCGTGCTGTCGAGAGGGCGGGTTGTGGCCGATGCTCCTCCGCAGGACCTCACTCGCCTGATGGCTCTTCCTGATCTGGAAACCGTCTTCGCACAACTGATCCGACAAACCGATACAGCGCAGGTCGCTCGACAGATCATCGGCGTCATGAAGGAGCAATAATGGTTGAACGATTTGCTCCCACTAAGATTCTCTTGTTCCATTTCTTTCGCAGGTTTTTTGACAACGACACGATCCAGGCTGAAGGCGACACCGTAACCACTATCGCCCGGGCCCTGGCTGTTGTGACCATTCCTAGTCTGCTTGTCGCATTCTTTCAGCAGAATCAGTATCCACAACGACAGCTCTGGGGCCGGATTGAGGATCAATACTTCTTCGTTCTCCTCTCCTTTGTGGTTATGGGTGCCGTCACTATCTTCGAATGGGAGATGCTTTTTCCGGACAGAGCAGATTTTCTCGTTCTGACGCCGCTGCCGTTGGTCACGAGCCAACTCATGGTGTCGAAAGCTCTCGCGCTGGTCTGCTTTTTGCTCCTGTTCCTTACGGGCACAAACCTGCTCGGTGCATTCGCTTATCCGGCGATCTGTCACGCGCAGTTCGCTCACCAGGTTCTTGCTCACACCATCGCGGTCACGCTGGCAGGAGCGTTTTCATCAGGCGCTGTCTTGGCCAGTGTCGGCCTCCTCCGGTTGACTCTCTCGGACAGACATTTTCGGGTAGCCACACCAGGCCTTCAGTTGCTCTTTACAACGGTTTTAGCGCTGCTGGTCATCCAGTACGCGCGGTATGGTTCATCGCTTCAGAGCCTGCTTGGTCCCCAATGGAGCATAGCGAAGTGGGTTCCTCCGTTTTGGTTCTTGGGAATGTATGATGCCATCCTCTACGGCGCCTCCGCTCCCATGTTTGCATCGGAATCACGTCAGATCATCTTTTATGCCTGCTGCGCTTGCCTTGTTCTGCTTTCGATCTTGTATCCCCTCGCTTGGACACGAATGCAGAGAATGTCAGTCGAGGGAGCCCTGAACAAAGCTGGCCCCCTTCCCACACCTCTCCAGCGGCTAGTTCACACTTTTGTTCGACGCCCGGCAGAACGAGCCATGTTTCACTTTCTCGGCCAAACTCTTTGCCGGAATCCGCGCTATCAAATCTATCTGGCGATGTACGGTGGAACAGGTCTCGCGCTTGCAGCAGCCTGCGCCTGTGTGTTGCAGCCGCGTGAGAGTGAAGTGAAGCTTGCCGTCTCCCGCTTTGGTAGTCATGCGGTCATTCCGCTGCTCTGCTTTTGGAGTGTCGCCGGTCTGCGAACAGCCTTTGCATTTCCAACGTACCTCCCGGCCCGCTGGATTTTCAGGATCTCCGGCGCGGATTCGCGTGACCTTGTTGCAGCTGCATGGAAATGGATGATGGCGGCGACATCGTCAGTGTTCATGCTTGCGCTGCTGTCCCTGTACGGCCTCGGATGGACGGGACGGACCATCGCAATTCAGATCGTATCGGGTTCCTGCCTTTCCGTTCTTCTAGTGGACGTCTTTCTTGTTTCTCGACGCGTTCCGATGATCGAGCCTCGGCTCCCAGGAAAATCAAATTTCGCGCTTTATCTCACGCTGTACATTGGCGTACTCACACCAAGCATTTTTTGCGTTATCTGGGCTGAACTCCGACTGGAACGAAATCCATGGCTGCTTCTGCCGCTATTCGCCGTAGCGCTCACCTTCCATGTCGCGTTCCGCCGTACACAGCGGTCGCCTATAGAGGTTGAAGAGGAGATGCAAGGGTATGAGGGAGAGTTCCAACTGCTAAACCTCAGATGATCAAGCCGGCCGAAGTCGCTATGCATCCTGAAGACCGGATCATTGCTCAGATAAATGCTGTGAAACGCGCCTTATAGGCAGCAATCGTCGGTCAACACAAGCCGATTTGTAAGGACCGATGTCACTGGGCAGCCAGACGGTCAAGCTGTTCCACGAGCAACGAGCGTTACCCCCTCTGAGAGGGGGGCGGTGTCGTCGAGCACGGCACGGAGTGCGATCGCAGCAGCCGGTGCCGGCTGGATTGGCGGAAAGTCGCTCCAGAAGATGTGGAATTTCCGCATTGCCAAGAGTGCCTGTATCGATAGAGCCCACAAACGCTACATGATCGATAAACCGCAGAGAGTATGCACGATTGCCCCGAGGGACGCGCCCATGATCATTCTCCGCTCCTTCTTCTCCACCGCAATCACGACATCCGCAACCTGAATCACTGCAGCCGTAAAGAGGACCCACGCGACGGCTTTTCCCCCAGCCCAGAACGGCAACATTCCGGCTGCCAGTCCGAACGGAATCGCTCGCGCGGCATACATACGCACGTAGAACGTCTCACCGCGGGAGATATGACTTGAACCTGAGAGAAAGGCGGGACGTACGAGAGCAACCACGGCCGATGCTGCCGAAGCGAAAGAGGCTACGAGATTCAGAACAAGCAGGGCAGTTTGCATGATTGGCACCGCGGTTGCTGAAACCGGTCAGTCGATTCCGCGTGTGTTGTAGGGCTAGCTCCGAGCCAGTCCTGCTCCAAGCGATTAGCGCATGGACATCTTTGCGGTGAGGGGCAACTCTTCTGATGAGCTGCCGGCGGTGATGGTGTACTCGCCGGGCTGCCACTCCCAACTCTCCTTGCCCTCGTTCCAGGTCGCGAGTGCCAGTGACTCCATCGGGATGGTGACGGATTTGCTCTGCCCCGGGGCGAGCTCGACGCGCTGCCAGCCGGCTAAGCGGCGGAAGTTTTCACCGGCATCCTTCGGCAGCTGCACGTAGACCTCGGCGATCTCCGTACCGGCACGCTGGCCTGTATTCTCCATGGTCAGTGTGGCACTCTTGGCGGGGCCGTTGACGTGCAGCGCGGAGTAGCGATAGGTGGTGTACGAAAGTCCAAAGCCAAACGGAAAGAGCGGCTGCTTATGCTCCGACTCAAACCACTTGTAGCCGAAGCGAACGCCTTCGCTGTAGTCGGCGGGGAAGGTCTCCTTCTTTTCTTCGGCAACCCAGTGCTCCGGCAGACCGCCGTTGGCGGGCGTGTTGTAGGTCATGCCGAAGATGCGCGGATGGGGCAGATCGGCTTCGGATTTCGCGAAGGTGATGGGCAGCTTGGCCGAAGGGTTCACCGTGCCGAAGAGCAGGTTCGCGATCGCCTGGCCGCCGGCGATGCCGGGATACCATGCCTCCATCACGCCGCTGACGTTGTCGATCCAGGGCATGCTGACCGGATTGCCCGTGATCAATACAACCACCGTGTGCGAATTGGCTTTAGCTACTGCAGCGATAAGGGCGTCCTGGTGATTGGGCAGTGCAAGCGTGGGCGCATCGCCGCCTTCGCTCATGTATTGATCGGCGAAGACAATGGCGACATCACTCTTGGCGGCGAGCGCTGCGGCGGTCGTTGGATCGCTGCCGGGATCGAAGCTCACCTGCGCGTTGGGTGCGTGCTCGCGAATATATTTCAGCGGCGCGGAGGGGAAGTAGACCGCTTCGCCCCACTTGGTCGGCTTATCGGGAGAGACGGCGTTGCCGCCCGGTGCATCCACCTGCGCCGAGCCGCCGCCGCTCATCACGCCCACATCCGCATGGGCGCCGATGACGGCGATCGAGTGCAGATTGCCTGCATTCAGCGGCAGCATGTTGTTCTGGTTGCGCAGCAGCACGAGGCTTTCTTCCGCGATGTGTTGCGCATCGACACGACCCTTGAACGGATCGACGACAAAGCGCGGCATGGAAGGTTTGTCGATGACCCCTGCCGCAAACATGGAGCGCAGCGTGCGGTGCACCATGTCGTCGAGGCGGCTCAGGGGTACCTCCCCGCTTTGCACGGCATCCATCAAAGGCTTGCCGAAGTATTCTTCGCCGGGCTCCTGTTCATCGAGTCCCGCAAGCGCGGCCTTCACGGTTGTGTGCGTGGCTTCCCAGTCAGAGACGACGAAACCCGGGTAGTGCCACTCGCCCTTGAGAACCTTGTTGAGCAGATAGTCGTTCTCGCAGGCCCAATCGCCGTTGACCTTGTTGTACGAGCACATCACCGACGACGGATGGCCGATGCGGATGCCGATCTCAAACGCGAGCAGATCGCTTTCGTGCATCGCCTTGTGCGTGATCTGCGCATCGACAACAGTGCGGCCGGTCTCCTGATCGTTCATGGCGTAGTGCTTGATATCGCCCATGATCTTGTTGCTTTCGAGACCAGAAATAAGATTGCCGACGGTTACGCCGGCAAGCACCGGATCTTCCCCGGGATACTCGAAGAGGCGGCCGTTGCGCGGGTCACGCGCAAGATCGACGCCGCCGCCGATGGACTGGTTGTAACCCTGCGCGCGCAGCTCGCGGCCGATGACGTCGCCGTAGATGTGCGCGGCATCGGGATCCCAACTGGCAGCCGCGCCCAGAACGCTGGGCAGCAGCGTGGCGTAGCGGCCATACTTGGCGGCCATGCGCGCGCCGACGGCTGAATCCGCCTGCTGAATGGACGGGATGCCGAGCCGCGGGATGCCGAGCACCTCGCCGGCGCCCCCATTGTTATCCTCGGGTACAGGTGCGCCCTTGCGCAGAGGACCCCAGCCGATGCCGTGGACGAGCTGAATCTTTTCGGCCAGCGTGATCTCCTTGAGCACCATGTCGGCGCGCTGATCGGGGGTGAGGGACGTGTTCATCCACGGCCGATTTGGTGTGGCTGCGGATGTCTGAGCGAGACCTGTAGCGGGCGCGAAAGCGAGTGCAGCGGCGAGAAAAAGGGGGACGGAAAAGAAACTGCGATGCATGCGTACTCCATACGGCTCTGGTCAACTCAGGTTGAGATGGCACTTCGGTGTATATCGCGTACGGACAGCGTTGGCAAGAATGGCCCGGGTGCCCCATCTTGGGATGGCCTGGGTGCCCCATCTTCGCCGCAGCCGCATCGCGGCTAAGATGGGTTCGCCTCGTGATGCTCGCGGGGGAATTTACCGGCGAAGAACCCACCTTAGTGACGATGATGCTGTCACGAAGGTGGGGCACCCGACCTCAATCTATGCGCTGCAGCAACTCCGCTTCATTGATGATTTCAACCCCCAGCACCCGTGCCTTTTCGAGCTTGGAGCCGGCATCTTCGCCTGCTACGACGAAGCTGGTCTTCTTCGATACAGATCCGGAGACCTTGCCGCCAGCGGCCTCGATACGCTCCTTGGCCTGTTCGCGGGACAGGGTGGGAAAGGTGCCGGTAAGCACAACGGCCTTCCCTTCCAGCGCGCCACCCTGTATGCGTTGCGGCGCGGGCATGGTGAAGCCGAGGCGCTGCAGATCCTCGACCAGTTTGCGATTCTTTTCCTCGGCGAAAAACTCCACGATGGCCTGTGCGACGCGCGGGCCGACCTCGTTTACGGATTCCAGCTGATCGGCCGTGGCGTTCATCAAGGCATCGACGGAGCCGAACTGCGTGGACAGCAGACCCGCGGTTCGTTCGCCCACGAAGCGAATGCCGAGGCCGAAGAGCACACGGGCAAGCGGGGCTGTTTTGGAGCGGGCAATCTGTGCGAGCAAAGCATCGGCTGTCTTTGTGCCCACGCGTTCGAGCGAGGTGAGCTGCTCGCGCGTGAGCCGGTAGAGATCGGCGACGGAGCACACCAGCGGCTCGCGTGTTTGCACGGGCTGACCATCTTCGAGCGTCTCCTCCCCAGCGGTCTGGCCGAGCAGTTGCACAACCATCGCTTCGCCCAGGCCTTCGATGTTCATTACGCCGCGCGCAGCCCAGTGCAGCAGCTCCTCACGCACGCGTGCCGGGCATTGCGCATTGACGCAGCGAAAATCTACCTCGCCTTCGACCTTCACGAGATCACTTGCGCAGACAGGGCAGCGCACCGGAAAGACGATCTCGCGGGTGCCGCGTGGGTGCTCTGCATCCTCGACGACTTCGGTGATTTTTGGGATCACATCGCCGCCGCGCTCGACGGCAACGAAGTCACCGATGCGTACGCCGAGCCGGGCAATTTCATCAGGATTGTGCAGCGTGGCGCGCGTAACCGTGATGCCGCCGATGGACACGGGCGCCAGTGCGGCAACCGGCGTCACCTTGCCGGTGCGGCCTACCTGAAACAGCACGTCTTCGAGCCTTGTGACCGCTCCACGAGCGGCAAATTTGTAGGCGATGGCCCAGCGCGGGGCCTTGCCTGTGAAGCCGAGCCGGCGCTGCTGTGTAACGGCATCGACCTTCAACACAACGCCATCGATCTCGTATGGCAGCTTGTCGCGCAGCACCTCCATCTCACGGATAAACGTGAGTGCATCGTCGATCGTCGCGGCGTTGCGTGTGTTCTTATTCACCAGAAAACCCGTGCGGCGCAGCGCCTCAAGCGCACCCGACTGCTCCGCCAGCAGCATGTCTCCATCGCGCAGCAGAAAATAGGCGAAGAGCTCCAGGCGTCGCGTCGCCACGATGTTAGGGTCGATCGTTCGCAGCGTACCCGCGGCCGCGTTGCGAGGATTCGCCGCCGGCGCCTGCCCCGCCGCTTCGCGTTCGGCGTTCATCCTCTCGAATGCCTTTTGCGGCAGCACCACCTCGCCGCGAACCTCAAAGGCCTGCGGCAGACCAGCGTCGGCGAGCCGCTCGGCGGAGATGTGCAGCGGCACCGTGCGGATGGTGCGAACGTTGGTGGTCACATCTTCACCTACGGAGCCGTCGCCGCGCGTGAGACCTGTCTTCAGCACCGCCTCTCCGCGTTCTCCCGGAACGTACTGCAGGGCTAGCGAAAGCCCATCCAGCTTCAGCTCGCAGACGTAGCGGACGGCCTCCTTTTCGCCAAGCGCCGCGGCGATACGATCCACCCAGGCACGCAGCTCGGCCTCGTTATAGGCGTTATCGAGCGAAAGCATGGGCCGCGAGTGCGCGACCTTGTTGAAGCCCTCCTTGACCTTGCCGCCAACGCGCTGCGTGGGCGAGTCCGGCGTAACCAGCTCGGGATGCTCGGCTTCCAGATGCTTGAGTTTGTTCATGCGCGCGTCATACTGCGCGTCGGTCCACTCGGGCGCGTCGAGAACGTAATACAGGTGCTCGTGGTGGCGAAGCTCTTCGCGCAGCGCGTCGATGCGCTGGTCGGGGTTAAGGGATGGAGGTTTGTGCGCGGGCATCGACCCGATTATATGGAGCGCCGGCTTCCTCCCGGGCGTGCCCGTTCCCTCTGCGTTTTTCCTTCGCGACCTCTGCGTTTCACGGTTGCCGAACTGCAACAACGGAACGCAAAGGACGCGAAGTTTACGCAAAGGTCGCGAAGAATGCTGCTGGCCGTCGCGCTACACTGAAGAGGAACAATCCAAGGAGACACCGATTTAATGGCGCACATGGTTTTTTGCACGAAGTACAAGGCCGAGATGGAGGGTTTGGACGAGCCGCCGTTCGATTCCGACTTTGGGCAGAAGATCTACAAGAATGTGTCGCAGAAGGCGTGGAATGAGTGGCTGGAGCGCCAGAAGATGCTGCTGAACGAGTACCGCTTGCAGCCCTGGACGCGCGAGGCGCAGGAGTTCCTCGTCGAGCAGATGAACGACTTCTTCTTCGGCGGCGGCGGTGAGCTGCCGAAGGAGTTCGTGGCTCCTCAGTAGGGGGGCCGGTTGACGGCTGAGGCAGCACAAGACGGCTAGACGGAAGCGTCACGGCCCGCTCGTCTCAGCATCCAAAGGGCGTCGCGAAAGTTCATCGGGAGCATCCTCTCCGCTGGAGATTATTTGTCACGCATGCCCCATCGCAGAGGATCCATGATTGCGCCCAGCCGTGGACTGCCGCGTGAACACTGGGTGATCCTGGCGCTTCTGGCGATCTTCCTCTGCGCTGGCATGGTGAAGTACTGGAACGCGGATGGGGAAGATCTTGCCTCCTCCTACGTAGGCTGCCGTCTGATCGCAGAAGGCCACTCCGCGGCTCTCTTCGACTACGACCCGGAGAACTTTGCCGGGCTGGGCGGAAGCAACACATGGAAACGGACAGCGGCGGAGGGGGGCTTTCATGGGTTCCTCCATCCTTATGTGCAAACGCCGCTGTGGGGATACGGGCTGCGGCCTTTATGCATGCATACGAGCTTCGCCGCGTTCAACCGCGTCTTTCTTCTGCTGGTGATGCTGTGCTTCGCGGCCACGATATGGCTGATTGCGCGGTTCTGGGCGCCGTCGCTGCTGCATCCACTTCCCATTGCATTGGTCCTGCTCTGCTTCTGGTTCTCGCAACCGTTCCAGTACGCGATGTTTCTCATGCAGACGCATGCCCTGTTCTTCTTCCTTGCTGTTGCCAGCCTCATGCTCGCGGAGCGAGACAGGCCGGTTGCCGCCGGGCTGCTGCTTGCCTGCGCTGCAGCGGTGAAACTGACGCCGGGTGTGCTGGTAATCTACTGGGTGATCACAAGGCGCTGGAAGGCTGCCGCGAGTACCGTCGTTTGGTCGGCGATGCTGATGCTGCTGACCGTGATGGCCGTTGGACCGCAACTCGTGAAGGTCTACTTTGCCGATCTCCATCGCATCTCACGCGTGCTGCTGGTATCGCAAAATAACCAGTCCTTTGCGGCCTGGATCATGGGCCGTTTCTACTCGGCAGACGACATCTCCGACGTCGACATCTTTCCCCTTCCCACCGCTCTGCGGCTCGGCTCCACCGCGCTGCTGATTGCATTCACCGCTTTCGGAGGCTGGATCGATCGCAGACGCCGCGGGCTTTCCGGTGTCATGGGGCCGGATCGTGTTCCCATGGGCGCGGCCATGGCGCTGGTTGCCGTAACGCTCTTTGCGCCTATCGCCTGGACGCACTATTCCGTGATCCTCGTCGCACCCGTCATGGTGCTGGTGGAGGCAAGCCGCCGCCTGCGCTCGTGGTGGATCGCGGCGTTTACGATCTCCATCACCATACTGAACTTCCGGCCTTTGGCCACGGATGTCATTCACATGGAGGTCGGCAGCCTCTCACTGCTGCGCGGCCAGTTCTATGCCGGGGTTCTCTGCCTTATCGCGATCGCGGCGGTCGCCGGGCACCGGCGCCGGCACAACGAACTCGCACCCTTTTAAGAGCGGCAAGGAGAGTGGGCTGGTGTACACTCAGGTTACCCCGCACGGGCCTTAAGGCCGGTGCTTTCAGCAAGAAGTCGGGACGTGGCTCAGCCTGGTAGAGCGCACCCTTGGGGTGGGTGAGGTCGCTAGTTCGAATCTAGTCGTCCCGACCATTTACTTATAATTCCGGGTGCTCTGTCCACGATCGGGATGTCTCTGCTATCAGGAGCAGCCGCAGGAACGCCGGTAAAACATCTGCCATAACAACGCGATGTTCTGAATTTCAAGCGACTCGTTGCCGCGGATCCGCTCAGCAAAATGCTGACCGCATGGCGGACCATGTTCTCAGCCGCGCGTTGCCAACTGCGCTTCAAGCTCTGATACAGCCGCTTGCCGTACGAACAAATCGGTAAGCTACGGGCAAAAGCGCTGTTGAGCGCCAGCGTTGAGTTTACAAAAAGGGAGAACGCAGGGATGAAACATCCGTTGAGTCTGGAGGGCCGGGTTGCGGTCGTCATTGGCGGCACCTCGGGCATAGGGCGCGCATTGAGTCTTGGATTGGCCGATGCCGGGGCCGATGTGGTCAGCACCGGACGCCGCACGGAGCAGGTTGATGAGGTTGCGGGCGCGATTGAGGCGCGCGGCCGCAAGACGCTGCGGCAATCGACAGATCTGTGCGACCGCTCGCAGATTGAAGCGCTGCTCGACGCCACGGTCAACACACTCGGCAAAGTGGACATCCTGGTGAACTGCGCGGGCAAGATCAAGCGCACGCCCACGCTCACGCTGGACGAAGCGGAGTGGCAGGACATCATGGACACCAACCTCACGGGCACATTGCGGGCCTGCCAGGTCTTTGGGAAACATATGCTGGAGAAGGGCTATGGGCGCATCATCAACATCGCCTCGCTGAACTCCTTTGTGGCGCTGAATGAGATAGCCGCGTATGCGGCCAGCAAGGCCGGCATGGTCTCGCTGACGCGTTCGCTGGCGGTGGAGTGGTCCAGGCACGGCGTGGTCGTGAATGCGATTGCGCCCGGGGTCTTTCGCACCGACTTAAACGCACAGCTGCTGGACAGCACACCGCGTGGCCAGGAGCTGCGGATGCGCACGCCCTTGGGCCGCTTCGGCAGGACGGAAGAGCTGGTGGGTGCGGCGATCTATCTCGCTTCGGAGGCTGCGTCGTTTACAAGCGGGCAGACGATTGTTGTCGATGGCGGATTTCTCGCCAGCGGTGTGAATCAGTAAGAGCCTTGAAGAATTCTTCAAGAGCGTCGCAGCCCAGCGCGGCGGAGGAGAGACGATCCATGCGTGAATCTATGGAAATTCCGAAGTATTCCATCGGAGTAGGTGACCGCTTTGCACACCAGGCGAAGGCGCAGCTGCGCGCCTGCATGATGGCGGCGGACAAGGGTGTTGAGGTGATTCCGGTGTGGAACAAATCGAACCGGGAACACCTCATCATCGGATCGGAGCCGAGCACGACGCGTACGGCTGCGGATGCGGCCGTCGAGGAGCTCGGCTGGACGAAGCCGTATTTTCTGGATGCCGATCACATTAACCTGAAGACCTTTGAACGTTTCCTGGCGCCCTGCGATTTCTTCACGATCGATGTGGCCGACAACATCGGGCAGAGGTCGGATCCGGAGGAGATCGCGAAGTTTCTCGATCGGCATCCTGAGCTGATCGGGGAGATCGTCATCCCCCGCATCGAGAAGCCGTTTCAGATCGATCGTGCGTTTGCTGAGCGCACCGCCAAGCAGTTTCTGGCGGCCGTACAGCATGCGGGTGAGATCTATCGCGGCATCGTGAAGGTGAAGGGCGAAGGCAGGTTCGTCGCGGAGATCTCCATGGATGAGACCGACAGCCCGCAGACGCCGCCCGAGCTGCTGATCATTCTCGCGGCCATCGCGGATGAGAAGGTCCCGATCCAAACCATCGCGCCGAAGTTCACCGGGCGCTTCAACAAGGGCGTGGATTATGTGGGCGATGTGCCGCGGTTTGCAAAGGAGTTCCGCGACGATCTGGCCACCATCGCGTATGCCGTCGAGCGCTACGGGCTGCCGAAGAATCTGAAGCTCAGCGTGCATTCCGGCTCGGATAAGTTTTCGATCTACGGCGCCATCCAGCAGGGGCTGGCCGAGTTTGGCGCAGGCGTGCACGTAAAGACCGCCGGCACGACATGGCTGGAAGAGTTGATTGGGCTTGCAGAGGCGGGCGGCAGCGGATTGGAGATGGCGAAGGATGTCTATGCGGAGGCTTTCGCCCATGCCGAAGAGCTCTGCGCGCCGTATGCCACGGTGATCGACATCGACCGCAGCAAGCTGCCAGCGCCGGAGACGGTACGCGGCTGGACAAGTGAGCAGTATGTGCGCGCGCTGCGCCACAACGATGCGGACCCGAGCTACAACCCGAACCTCCGGCAGCTGCTGCATGTCGGCTTCAAGGTGGCAGCGAAGATGGGCAGCCGCTACGCCGATGCGCTTGAGGCCAACGAGGATGTGATCGCGCGCAATGTGACGGAAAACCTCTTCGAGCGGCATATTCGGCCGATCTTTCTCTTGTAAGAGCAGTCTGGCTCTCCTAGGAACGTGCGGCGCGGGCCGGACCGCGGCGAACGTTCGTGGTCCGGCCTTGCTGCCAGTCACAAGGGAAAGCAACCGCAATGCTGTGCCGGAGCGAAGGAACGCGATAGAGTAAACGCATAGTTCACTCCAAAGGGGATCGTTTTGAGCCCACGCCTCACGCGTCTTACCGTCTGCTCTGCCCTGTTCAGCCTTGCCACAATGGCCGGCGCCCAACGTCATGTCGCGCCGCCACCTGAGAAGACCACCACTACCACGACGGTCGCCACGGAGCCTGTAGAAAAGCCAACGGCCGGTGCCTTGCCGCCGGATTCGACCACCGATGGCAGCGTAGCCACCGCAGGCGGAAAGACCATCGCGTACACCGCGGTTGCAGGCCTGCTTACCGTGGGAGCGACGGACGCGCAGGACGCGACCATCGGGCTTGACGGCAAGTACCTGCCGGATGCTCCGATGGAGCTGCCCGCGAAGCCGGAAGACCGGCCCGCCACGGCGCACATGTTCTACACGGCGTACTTTGCCAAAGGCGCGGATGCGGGGACGCGGCCGGTTGTGTTTCTGTACAACGGCGGCCCGGGCTCGGCGACGATGTACCTGCGCATGACCAGCATGGGACCGGTCCGCGTGGTTCTTCCGGACCTCGATCACCCGGTCGGCGGACCGTACAAAGTCATTTCGAACCCGTACACGCTGCTGGATGCGGCCGACCTGGTCTTCATCGACGCGCCGGGCACCGGCTATAGCCGTGTGCAGGGCAAGGACGCGATGAAATCCTTCTACGGCATCGACCAGGATGCGGCGGCGTTTGATCGCTTTATCCGCCGCTTTCTGACCAAGTACGATCGTTGGCGCTCGCCGCGCTACCTCTTTGGTGAGAGCTACGGGACGACCCGCGATGCGGTCTTGAGTGCGGTGCTGCAGCAGCATGGCGTGGATTTGAATGGCGTGGTTTTCCTGAGCCAGATTCTCAGCTTCGATAACTCGGCAGATGGCTCGGACGGCAATCCGGGTACGGATAACGGTTTTTTCCTCGGCCTGCCCAGCTTTGCCGCAACCGCCTGGTTTCACCACAAGGTGCCCGGCCAGCCAGCGCAGCTTGAGCCCTGGATCCACGAGGTAGAGCAGTTTGCCTTGGGTGAATACGCCGGTGCGCTGCTGCAAGGCGCGGATCTTGACCCCGCGAAGAAGCAGGCGGTCGCGGCCAAGCTGGAAGGCTACACGGGCGTGCCCGCGGCGACATGGGTAAAGGCGAATCTGCGTATGACGGGCGGGCAGTTCTCGAAGTATCTGCAGGATCCGGCGGACATCACCACCGGACGGCTGGACTCGCGGTACCAGGGTCCGGCAATGAACCCGATGAGCGCCGATGCGGACTACGATCCGTTCACGGACTCTGTCGAGTCGAGCATCCTGGCAGCGATGAATACCTATGCGCATGAGACGCTGCACTTCGGCCGCGATATGACCTACAAGCAGAGCGCGCGGGAGCCCGGCTTCAACTGGGATATGAAGCATCGCATCCCGGGCCAGGGCTGGCCGGGCACCAGCGTCAACGTGTCGCCGGATATCGCGTACACGATGAAGGTGAACCCGAAGATGCATGTGCTGCTGATGGGCGGTTATTTCGACTTGGGCACGTTGTACTTCGGCGCGACCTACGAGATGAAGCACCTGCCCATGCCGGTGTCGTTACAAAAAAACATTGAGTACAAATTCTTCCCGACGGGGCACATGGTGTACGTCAACGAGGACGCCCTGCATGGACTGCATGATCGTACGGCTGCCTTCATTCAGGCGAGCGAGGGCGGTCAGTAAGAAATTGCAGGGCCGGGCTATGGTTCGGCCCTGCCTTTTCCTTCAGCCGCAATGGACTTAGCTCGGCTCTTACAATGAAAGCGTGGCCACAAGCCGATTCAAGGAAGCGACAGAGACGGGCCGAGCGAAGTTGAGCGACACCTTGCAGCGGGACAGGGAGCAGTACGGAACCGACTTTACGGAGGAGCGGCACGAACCGGTCGCTTTGCGGCCGGCGCTACGCTGGTATGTCGCTATAACGCTCGCGTTTCCTTTCCTTTTGATCTTCGTCTCGCTTGCCTGGATGACGACCCCGGAGTATCAGCGCCACGCGCAATTTCCTTCCTTCGTCGGTTTGGGCTATGGCTCGCGGCTGTATAACGCTGACTGCGACGTGGTCGTCGACGGCGACTCTTCGGCACTGACCGGCGTGATTCCCTCGGTGATTCAGGGCCGAACGGGCCTGAAGACCTGCAACATCGCCGACGTCGCCGGCGTGAAGTATGTGAACGGCATGGCCGTTCTTGACGATTACCTCAAGCACAATCGCCGGCCGCGTTTTGCCGTGCTGCTGTTTGTGCCGGAAAATCTGAACCCTCCGGAAGAATGGGCGGAAGTCGCACATTTTGAAGGCTGGTTTTATGGTCTGCGCTATCACAGGAATGAGGCGCTGCTGCAACGCATGATCCACAGCCCTGAAGACATTATGATTAACGCCGAACTCGGGCTGCGCATGGGCCTGCAATGGCTGCCGTCACCCGTTTTGCCGCCTGAATTTGCTGAAATCCGCGAGACAAGTCATGGGCATTTCCCTGAGCCCGGTCCCGCGCCCACCTCCTGTGGGCCGCCGATGCGGATGCGGCCGCCCGACCCCGGCTGGCTTCGCGCACTGCGTAGCCGCTACGCAGCCTCAGGCACGACGGTTCTGATCGACGTCACGCCTGAACCCACCTGCGATCCCTCCTTCGCGTATTTCGCGAAGCTCACCGGCCCCGGGGTCACGGACAATTCGCTGGGCACACTTCCGTTAAGCGATTACACGGACACGGGCCGCCTGCATACCGACGATGCGGGCGCAAAGATCCTCTCCGAGCGGATCGCCGATCAGATCTCAGCCTTGCAGCGAGGCGGAGCGGCGTCCGCGGGCAAGGTGCGCTGACCGGCGATGCTCTTCGCTTCCAACGTCTTCCTGTTCCTGTTTCTTCCGGTCGCGCTGCTCGGCTATCAGCTGCTGGGGCGATTCGGGAATCGGGCGGTTTTTGGCTGGTTAAGCCTCCTATCGCTGTTCTTCTATGGCTATTGGAACCCCAAGTATCTGCTGCTCCTTGTTGCCTCTATCGCACTGAACTTCGTCGCTTCGCATGTGATTGCCTCGGCTGAGACAGAACGCGCCAAATCCGGGTGCTTGATCGCCGCCGTCACCGCAAACCTGCTTTTGCTCACCTGGTTCAAATACCTCTTTCCGTTTCTCCATTTCCTGCACGCGGAGGGTTGGACGACGCGCAGTTTCGGCGGTGTGCTGCTGCCGCTCGGGATCTCGTTCTTCACCTTCACGCAGATCGCCTATCTCATCGACCTCAGGCAGGACGAGGGCAAGCCGCAGAATCTGCTTTCCTATGTCCTTTTCGTGACGTTTTTTCCGCATCTGATTGCGGGCCCGATCATTCACCACTCCGAGATGATGCCGCAGTTCCAGGCCCAGCGGCACAACGGCCTGCGCGCCGAGGATATGGCCGTCGGAACGACCTGGTTTTTGCTGGGGCTCGGGAAAAAGGTCTTGATCGCAGATCGGTTTGGGCCGGTTGCGGATGCGTTTTATCGACAGCCGCACGCGTTCGGAATGCACGCCTCATGGATAGGCGTTCTTTGCTACGCGATCCAGCTTTACTTCGATTTTTCGGGCTACTCGGATATGGCGCTGGGGTTGGCGAGGATGTTCTCGATCACGTTTCCGTTTAACTTCAATTCGCCGTACAAGGCAACGAACATCATCGATTTCTGGCAGCGTTGGCACATGACGCTCACCCGCTACATCAACCTGTACCTCTACAACCCCCTAGCCCTTTCCATGGCGCGGCGCCGCGTACGGATGGGCAAGAAGTCTACGCGGCGCGCGCAGCAGAGTCCGGGCGGCTTTGTCGAGCTCATCGGTTTTCCGCTGCTGTTTACCATGTTCATCGCGGGGGTCTGGCATGGCGCGGGTCTGCAGTTCATCCTCTTCGGCGTGGCGCATGGTCTTTATCTGACGACGAATCATCTATGGCGCACGTTTGTGCCAAGGGAATCGCGCTGGCAACGGCTGCTGCCGGCGCCGGTGGGCGTTCTGCTCACCTTCGCGGGTGTGCTGGTCGCGCAGGTGTTCTTCCGGGCCGCCAGTGCGCGCGACGCCTTCTGGGTCCTCGGCTCGATGCTCGACCTGCACCAGGGCGGCGCGATTTCGGCTCTGGGGCATGCCCTGCCGCCGCGGGCACAATTCGCCGGTCACGCGCCCTCCGCCTGGGCAGCGATCCTGATCGTCTTTGCCGTCTGCTGGCTTCTGCCCAACACCCAGGAGATTCTCGGCCAGGCGAGCACGGAAGGCCGCCATTTCCCCCCACTGCTGCTCGGCAACCTGCGTTGGCGCCCTAACGCGGCGTGGGCGCTGGCACTGGTCCTCATGACGACCCTCACGCTGATGCTGCTCTATAGCAGCACGAGCTTTCTCTACTTCCAGTTCTGAGCCTTTTCCCGAGAGGCTCACTAGAATGGGCGATGCATGTCCACGCACGTTCGTTCCTTCTGCAAGATCAACCTCGGCCTAGCGGTTGGCCCACCGCGGCCGGATGGCTTCCATGGCCTGACAACCGCGTATCAGACGCTCGCCTTGCATGATCTCCTGAGCGTTACCGCGAGACCCGCCGCGAAGACGGCGATCACGCTGGAGGCGGATCATCCCGGCGTCCCGTGTACGGCCAGGGGGGACGGCGAACGCAATACGGCTCACCGGATGGTAGCGGGGGCGTTGAAGCGGCTCGGCGTGACGGCTGAGGTGCACATGATGCTGAAGAAGCGGCTGCCCGTGCAGGGTGGGCTGGGTGCGGGATCGGCCAACGCGGTGGCTGCGCTGCTGGGGTTGGAGCGCGAACTGGGCGTGGCGCTGCCCGGGCCGGAAAGACTGGCGCTGGCGGCGGAGGTGGGCTCGGATGTGCCGCTGTTCCTGCTGGGGGGTACGGTGCTGGGTCTGAATCGCGGCGAGGCGGTGTATCCCTTGCCGGACTCGCCCACACTGCCGGTGGTGGTTGCGGTGCCGAGCGTTGGCGTCTCGACGGCGCAGGCATTTCGCGATCTGGATGCGCGGATGGCGTCCGGAGGCACGAACGGGGCCACGGAAAAAAACAATAGCGGGTTGACGCATACGCCTGCACCCGATAGACTCGAAGAGTTGAGCCGCGTTCTAGCCTCCGTGTGGACATCCACCGGAGTCAAACGAGTAGCAACCGGTATCGCCAACCCTCCTTTTCTTCAGCCTTCCGGCCGGGAATTCTTGCCTCCGGGCAGGGATGCAGAGAAAGATCTGCGGGGATGGAAAAACGATCTGGCCGAGAATCCCCTTCTCGCGCTTGTCCGCACCGGGGTCGAAAACGACTTTGAGGAGGTTGCCTTCCGGCAGCATCCTTCCCTGCGAGACATCAAGCGTGCACTGGCGGGTTCCTCGGGCTATCCGCAGGCATCTGGGTCCGATGCGTTGTACGCCGCGCTTTCGGGATCAGGCTCGGCGCTGTTCGGGATCTATCCAGATCCAGGGGCCGCGCGGGAGGCTCAACAACGGGTGCAGGCTTTGGGCACGCGAGCGATTCTGACAGAAACGCTCGGGCGCACAGGGTACTGGCGGCGGATGTTCGCGTAAGCTGTAGGAGCCGGTCCTCCGGGACCAGCCGAAGCGGTGAACCTCTCCTCTTGTCAGGCGCACGACAGGTTCGCAGCATCGCAGTTTGGATTTGCCGCACGTTGGCGGCAAAGACTGGGCGATCGACTAACGGTAGGTCATCTGCCTTTGACGCAGACAGTCCAGGTTCGAATCCTGGTCGCCCAACCACCGTTCCGGTCGCGCCCGCGCTGCAGCGAATCGAAAGGGAACACGGGAGCTTTTTGGATGGACGGCGGCTGAAACGAGGCCGCTGGAAGTTGAGCAAGGCCCGCCACCGTGCCCGGTGAAACCCCTGAGAGGGAGCCTGGCAAAGGCGGGAAGAAGCAGGAAGTACGGCGGACGCGCGAATTGCAACAAGCCGCGTCTCCGCCGCGATGGAACCGCCGTACCGCATTTTGTTTTCTTGCATTTCGCTACACCCGGTGGAGTTACCAGCCGCCGGCAGCAACAACGGGCTGTACGAAACTCTGGCAAGGTCAACCAACCTTTGGAGTCTTCAAGCGTGGCGAACGAAAACAGCATGACAGCGGTTCCATTCCCGAGTTCCAACCATTCGAATCATCAAGGCTCCTCCGCACGTGCGCAAACAGCGCTTCTGGAGCCTGAGCAAACGACGCAGACAGCGCCGGAGCTCCAGCCCGGAGGGGCAGGTTCCGGCGCTTTTGCTGTCCCCGCAAAGCCGGTTGACGGCAAGCCCGCAGCGGAGAAGAAGAAGACCTCGAAGCTAAGCGAGGATAAGAACTTCAAGATCGTCTCCGGGTCCGCCAATCGGGCGCTCGCCGAAGAGATCGCCAGCTTTCTCGGCGTGTCGCTGGTGCAGACGGACTTTCGCCGCTTTTCCGATGGCGAGATCCGCTTCCAGCTGCTGGAGAACGTTCGCGGCGCCGACGTCTTTCTCGTCCAGCCCACGTGCTATCCCACCGATCAGCACCTAATGGAGCTGCTGATCATGCTGGACGCGCTGCGCCGTGCGTCCGCGGGCCGCATCACGGTGGTGGTTCCCTACTACGGCTACGCCCGCCAGGACCGCAAGGACCGTCCCCGCGTCGCGATCACCTCAAAGCTGGTCGCGGACCTGCTGGTCACCGCCGGCGCCAACCGCGCCCTTTTCGTCGACCTGCACGCGGCGCAGATTCAGGGTTTTTTCAACATCCCCGTCGATCATCTCTTCGCCTCGCCGGTGCTGGTGGGCTACTTCCGCAACCTCAATCTGCCGAATCTCACCGTGATCAGCCCGGATGCCGGTGGCGTGGAGCGGGCGCGCTTTTTCGCCAAAAAACTTGAGGTGCCGCTGGCCATCGTGGATAAGCGCCGCACCGACGTCAACGTCACCGAGGTCATGAACATCATCGGCGATGTGCGCGGCCGCACCTGCCTGATTCTGGATGACATCGTCGATACCGCCGGTACACTGGTAAAGACCGCCGAAGCCCTGATGGAGCAGGGTGCGGAGGCCGTGTATGCCTGCGCTTCGCATCCCGTGCTCTCCGGGCCGGCGGTGGAGCGCATCGAGCAGAGCTGCATGAAGGAGCTCATCGTCACCAACACCATTCCGCTCACGGAAGCCGCCAAGGCCGTCAGCAAGATCAAGGTTCTTTCAGTTGCGGGCCTGCTTGGCCGCGCCATGGAAAGCATTCACATGGAGACGTCGGTTTCTACGCTCTTTAACTAAGGCAGGAAGTAGCGAACAGGAAGTAGGAAGTAGCAGTTCTTACCACCCCGGAAGTTACAACCACAAGCAACAGCGGCTTAGCCGCGAACGGAGTCGGGCAGCACTGAGAAGCGGCATAGGCAACGGAGGTTCTACTTCCTACTTCCTATTCACTACTTCCTTCTTCTGCTCTTCGCCCGAAAGGAAACCAAACATGGCCAGCAACCCCATTCAAGCCGTAAGCGCCAAACCGCGTACCGGCACCTTCAACAAGAACCACGCGCGTCGCGTTCGCGTGCAGGGCCTCATTCCGGCCGTGGTCTACGGCGCCGGCCAACCCTCGGTCGCCGTGACTGTGGATCCCAAGATCATCACCAAGATTCTGTACTCGGAGACGGGCCACAACTCAATCTTCGATCTCAACCTCGAGGGCTCGGCGCCCAGCAAGGTGATGATCGTCGATTGGCAAAATGAGCCGATCAAAGGCAAGCTGCTGCATATCGACCTGAAGCGCATCGCCATGAACGTCGCCATGCGCGTCTCCGTGCCGATCCAGCTGACCGGTACGCCCGTGGGCGTGAAGGTAGGCGGCGGGGTGCTGTCGCAGGTGCTGCACGAGGTGGAAGTCGAGTGCCTCCCGAGCGACATTCCGAGCCACATCGATGTGGACATCACGAACGTGGAGCTGAACGGCGCGATTCACATCAAGGATCTGCCGCATGCGGGCAATCTGAAGTTCCTTTCGGAAGAGGACGAACTTGTCGCGCACGTCACCACGATGAAGGAAGATATAGCAGTCGAAGCCGCTGCCCCCACACCGAGCGAGCCCGAGGTCGTAAAGAAGGGCAAGCCGGAGACGGAGTAAACAAGGAAGTAGCAAACAGGAAGTAGGAAGTAGCGTAAAGCTCTTGCCTACTTCCTACTTCTTACTTCCTACTTCCTACTTCCTACTTCCTGCCTTTATGAAGCTCATCGTCGGTCTCGGCAATCCTGGCATGGAGTACCTGCTGACGCCGCACAATGCGGGCTTCATGGCTATTGATCGCATCGCCGGAATCTGCGATATGAGTGTGACCAACCGGCGGGGGCAGGCGGAGACGGGACGGACGAGGCTGATGGGACACGATGTCCTGCTGGCCAAGCCCGAGACCTTTATGAACCGGAGCGGATTGAGTGTCGCCGCGCTGCTTCGGGAGTTGAATCTCGGCTTGGAGGACATGATTGTCCTTTATGACGAGTTGGCGATACCCGCCGGCCAGATTCGCATTCGCGAACGCGGCTCGGCGGGCGGGCACAATGGGGTGAAGTCGATCTCCGGCGTGCTTGGAACGGAAGAATGGACTCGCGTTCGCATTGGAGTGGGCAAGCCGCCCACCGAAACCGGCCGCGAGATCAAGGCCGGCGGCACGAGCTACCTGCTTTCGCCCATGCGAAAGGCCGAGCTCGCGGCGCTGGAGGAAGGACTCGACCTGGCTGTACGCGCGGTCGAGGCTGTGCTGATGAAGGGTGTCAGCGCGGCGATGAATGAGTTTAATAAGAAGGTTGTCAGTTCTTAGTTGTCAGTTTATAAGAAGGTTCTCAGTTGTCAGTGAAAGCGAAGCGACAGGCTGCTTTAACTGACAACTGACAACTAAGAACTTGCAACCTCCAACCGAGCCAAACCGGCTCCGGCTTTCCACCGGAGCGGTGCGGGGCACCAACCCCGCAGAAAGAAGCACCATGAGTCGCAATTACGAAGTGATGTTTATCGTGCGTCCCGATGTTGAGGAAGCCGAAATTGACAAGATCGTCGAGACCTTCTCCGGCTATATCACCACCGGCGGCGGCACAGTGAAGTCTGTCGAAAAGATGGGCCGCCGCCGCCTGGCCTACACGGTGCGCAAGTTCAACGATGGCATTTACCTGCTGTTGATCGTGGAGGCGCCGGCATCGCTGATCGCTGAGATCGAGCGCCGCCTGCGTGTCTCCGAGCAGGTCATCAAGTTCATCACCGTGCGCACGGATGAGGAAGAAAAGCGTGTGGCCAAGATCAAGGCGCATCGGGCAGCGCACGTGAAGCGCTCCGCCCAGCCGCAGGAGAATCCGGCGGAGACCGCCGACATCTCCGCTGCGGCTGCGCAGCCCTCTACAAAGCCGGTCGCGCAGCAGGAGGTTCCCGCCGTTCCGGCTGCTGCCGAAGCGGATGAACCCCAGCCCGCCGCCCAGGCATAACCAGCCTCTTTTGCTGTCATTCCCGAAGGGAATCTGCTTTCAAGACGCGCCACCCAGCTTGAAGGGCCAGCCTGAACGCCAGCCCAACCAGGACCACCTAAACGCTGTTCATCGCTTCCCCGGCCGGATCCATCCAGCCGAAGTCCAGAGGTCCCCGAGCGGATCTGGAGCGAGAGCCGCCAAACTGCTGCCGGGAGATCCCAGACCGCGTAGCGCACAAAGGAAATGCAATCATGGCTGACGAAACAACCAACGCAGCACCCGCAGCAGCATCCACGCCGGCACCTTCCACCGGCGCTCCTTCCACCGGCGGCGCGCCTCAGGGGGGCGGTTCGCAGGGTGGGTACCAGGGCGGCGGCCAAGGTGGGCCACGGGGTCCGCGTCCTCCCCGTCCCGTCGGCGGTCCCGGCGGTGGCGGCCAGGGTGGCCGCAAGTTCTTCCGCCGCAAGAAGGTCTGCAAGTTCACGGTGGAGAAGATCGATTCGATCAGCTACCGCGACGTGCGCCTGCTGCAGCAGTTCGTCTCGGACCGCGGCAAGATCATTCCGCGCCGCCTTACGGGCACCTCGGCGCCATTTCAGCGCAAGCTGACCCGCGCCATCAAGCAGGCACGCGCGATCGCGCTGCTGCCCTTCGCCGCGAAGTTCTAAGCGAAAGTGCAGATTCGCGACCTTATCCGGATGGTAGAGCACGATGGGTGGTGGCAGGTTCGTACCACTGGCAGCCATCGTCACTATCGGCATCCGACGAAACCCGGGACCGTTACTATCCCCGGGCACCCGTCAGATGAACCGGCGATTGGCACCGAACGCAGTATTCTGAAGCAGGCTGGTCTGGAGAATAAGGGCAAATGAGCGAATATCTGGTGATCTACGAAAAGACTCCCACCGGTTACAGCGCTTACGTGCCCGACCTTCCCGGTTGCATTACTACCGGCGCCACACTTCAGGATACGCAGCGCAATATGAGCGAAGCCGTTAGCGGCCATCTCTCCGTAATGCGCGAGTTCGGCGATCCCATCGCGGAGCCTACCACTGTCGCGGAGCGCCTCGCTGTTCCGGCCTAGACCCAGACACACCGGCTGCGTATCCAGCGGCCCTACAGGATTGGAGATTCAATATGGAAGTCATTCTGAAGCAGGACGTAGAATCCCTCGGTCATCGCGGAGACGTGGTTCGCGTGGCCGACGGCTACGGCCGCAATTATCTGCTGCCGAAAAAGTTCGCCATCGAGGCAAACGAGGCCAACCGCGCCGTTATCGAGCAGATGAAACAGTCCGCGGTTCGCAAGAGCGCCAAGGAAAAGGTCGAGGCGGAGACCGTATCCGCCAAGCTCAACGAGGTTGTGTTGACCTTTGAGCGTAAGTCCGGAGGCGAGGGCCAGCTCTTCGGCTCCGTTACCTCCGCCGACATCGCCCATGCGCTCGAACAGCAGGGCTACACCGTCGAGCGCCGCCGCATCCACCTGGACGAGCCGCTGAAGACCGTCGGCGAGTTCCATGTGCCCGTGCGTCTGCACCGAGAGGTCACCGCGCATGTGCAGGTCAACGTCAAGAGCGATCAACCCGAGCAGGATGCGCCCGCAACGGAGACCGTTGCGGCGTAGCCGGCGACCCATCCGCAGCAGGAGGGGCGTTCTTCGGAGCGCCCCATTCCTTTTGCCGGCAGAAGGAATGCATCCCGCACGGCGAAGAGAGTTCCTGGGGAATAGCACACGATATGGCAGTCGGATGCATGATCGCACGCCGTACAATTCGACCATGCCAAACTCCCTGCCTCTGCTGAAACCACGCGAAGCCGCCGCCATGCTCGGCATCAGTTACCCCACGGTGAAGCAGTGGATTCTCTCCGGCAAATTACGCACCGTACAGACCCCGGGCGGCCATCACCGCATCGAGCAATCGGCGTTGAAGCCCTTCCTGAAGGAGGACACGGCAAAGCCTGTACGGGAGTCGCGCGAGCGGTACCGCAAGGTCTCCGGCCGCAATCAGCTGGTGGGCCATATCGCGGACGTGCAGGTGGACGGCCTGATGGCTAAGGTGATTCTGTCTTTCGGCGAACAGCAGATTACGGCCATCATTACCGCCGATGCGGTGCGCGAACTGGATCTCCGCAAAGGCGACCAGGCCGCCGCGCTGATTAAATCCACCGAGGTGATGATCGAGCGCGTTTGAGGGCTCCGGGCTTGCTCGCGGAACGCTTTGCTCTGCAGCCAGCCAAAAGCAGATTTCCTTCGGGAATGACAGAAAGAAAGGGCAATGCCGTCAGGTTTCAGCCTTGTGTTTGTCTTCCCGTACCGTACGTTTGTCATCCCGCAGGGTAGCGGAGGGATCTGCTTTTCCCTTCTGCCCCACGCAGCCGGAGAAGTCCGCGCTCGCCCAGAGAAAACCTAAAGTGCCGCTTGAACCGGTGTTATCTTCCCTGGTTCTAACCCCAGAGGTGACAGCCCGAAAACCCGGCTACTCGTATTTCAGAGTCGCGACCGGGTCCAGCTTGGCAGCCCGGTTCGCCGGCAGGGTTCCGAAGATCACCCCCACCACTACCGCGGTGAAGAGGGCGATGATGGCGCTCCAGGCGGTGATGGGAATCTGAAAATCGGTGAACAGACGAAGCGCGAGCGGCAGTGCGAGCCCCAGCATCGTTCCGATCAGGCCGCCGGAGAGCGATAAAAACACACTTTCGGTAAGGAACTGCAAGCGGATCTCGCGATTGGTGGCGCCCAGCGCCTTGCGGATGCCGATCTCCTTGATGCGCGCCTGCACGTTGGCCAGCATGGAGTTCATGATGCCCACGCCGGAGACCACCAGGGTGATGGCGGAACCGAGCGTCAGCACCACGGTGAGCATCGTGGCGATCTTGCCCATCACGCTCAAAATCTCGGTAAGCGTGAATGCGGTGTAGGTGTTGCCGGGGCGATGCCGCGAGCGGATCACGGCTTCGATATGCCGCGCCGTGGGCTCCACCTCGCGCGGATCCGCTACGGTGAAGAAGATCTGCTTCAGATTGTCGGTTCCAGTGAAGTAGCGCGCCACGGGATAGGGAACCAGCAGCGTCTGGTTGTTGACCTCGCTTTGGCCAAAGGTCTGCACACCCTCTTTGAAGACCCCGATGATGGTGAACGGAATGCCCATCACCGTCAGGGTTTGGTCGATGGCGGCGGGCGAGCTGCCGTAGAGCTCCTGCGCCATCGGCTCGATGATGACGGCGACCTTGGCGTGCGTCATCTCGTCCTGATCGTCAAAGAAGCGGCCGGCCAGCAGTTTCAGGTTGCGCACCTCTTTATACTGCGGGCTGACGCCCAGCAGCATGGCCTCGCGCACCTGGCCGTTGTGGATGGGGATGCTGTCATGAAACTCGAGCATGGGCGAGCTGTACTGGATGCCCGGCACCTGATCGATCACCGACTTCATGTCTTCGAGGGTCATGAAATCGGGAACCGCGACGTTGTCCGGGCCGGTGACGTTGCCGCCCCCGCCCTGCATCTCAATCATGTTCGGCCCAATGGAGTTGATCATGCTGAGCGCATACTGCCGGCCGGTGAGACCGAGGGTTGCCACGAGGATCACCGAGGCCGAGCCGATGACCATGCCCAGCATCGTGAGCAGAAAACGCGCTTTGCTGGCCCGGAAGCTGTCGATGGCGAGGGCCACAGTCTCACGGAAACCAACCGTGGAACGTGCACTGCGCAGCGTGGCTTCAAAGGTGTCGCGGGTCGGCGCATAGACACCCGGTCGCGCAGCCGCAACTCTTCTGCCGCCCAAAACGTCGCGAACGGGTTCATGAATGCTGCTCGCCATGCTCGATTCGGCCAACCCCCACGCTCCCGCCAACCAGCGAGCTTGGCCGGGAGGCACGATGTCAGTATCGCAGGGCCTCGGGCAAGCTGCTAGGTGTCAGATAGCGCGCGGCGCTTCCTGGATGCAGAAGAACCTCGTTTGTCATGGGGGCGTCATCTGGGAGTTCCATTTTGGGAACTTGGCGACGAGCTTCTGTGGCAGGCCGAACTGCGGGTTTCTCCGCTAAAGCCGTCGTGCTCCGGTCGAGATGACACATTTTGGTGAGTACGGTGAGCACCTATCTCGCGCGGTCAGAACTTGGCGATCAGCGTCACTCCGCCGATCAGGAGGATCGCCCCCAGACCACGCATCCAGTTCAGCGGATGATGATCCATGCGGAACCAGCCGAAATTGTCGATCAGCAACGAGGCAATCAGCGACGCGGTGACCGTGAAGCCCATGAACGGTCCCGCACCTACCTTCTGCACTTGTGTCAGCCCGGCGTACACCTGCACGGCGCCCACCAATCCGCCCACGGCCGCCCACCAGGGCATGCCGAGGATGTCGCCTTTGGTGGGCAACGGATGGGGAACGATGATGAAAAGACCCGCAAAGAAGAAGGTAATCAGAGCAAAGCTGAGCGCGGACGCCAGATAGGGGTTCACGATCGAGTTTTTGAGTTGGCCGTTCATGGCCGCGCCCATGGCCTGCAACGCGCCGCCGACGATGATGAAGGGGATAATCCAACCGGCTTTCATGTGTGCCTCCAAATGCTGTTAGCTGAAACGGTTCCGGATTAATGCCCGGTCATGAGATGAAGGAGCAGCAGGCCCCCCACCGAGACCAGCATGGCCGCCGGCATGGCGAGCAGACCCACCTTGAGGAAGTCCCAGGCGCTGACGTTGAGCTTTTCCTTGCGCATGGCCAGCAGCCAAAGGATGGTTGCCAGCGAGCCGGTCACGGACAGGTTGGGGCCCAGATCCACGCCGATCAGCACGGCGTTGGCGACCAGGCCCTTCATGTGTGCCGCCTGCACCGTGGCGCCCGCGATCAGCCCCAGCGGCAGATTGTTCACGAGGTTGTTCGCGACACCCACCACGAAGCTGATCACCAGCGCGCCCAGGGCGATGGGCAGATGCTGTGCCCAGGCGAGCGCGGCCTCCGTGTAGCGCAGCGCGCCCAGGCTCTCGATGGCGTCGACCATGACGAACAGGCCGGCTACCAGAAGCAGGGTCGGCCAGCTGATCTCCTTGGCTAGCTTGAGGGGATTTTCCTTCGCCCGGATGGAGACGACCGCCGTGATCAACAAGGCCGCGATGCAGGTCGGCAGCCCCAGATCGAGGTTGAGGGCAGAGGCGGTCAGCAGCACCGCCACAACAAACACGAGGCCGCCGACGACCACCTTGCCATTGCTCTCCAGCGGCTTGGCTTCGAGTTCGCAGTCGATTCGCCCGCAGAGCTCTTTGTTGAAGTACACCCGCAGCACCAGATAGGTTACGGCGATCGAAAGCAACGACGGCAGCAGAAAAGACAGGAGCCAGCGGCCCAGCGGCGGCATCCCCGTGTGAAACACCACCAGATTCGCTGGGTTCGAGATGGGCAGCACAAAGGAGGCGGCGTTGGCGATCATGGCGCAGGCGAAGAAGTATGGCAGCGGCTCCACCTTGGCCTTGCGCACCGCCGAAAGCACGGCGGGCGTGAGCACCACGGCGGTGGCGTCGTTCGACATGCAGATTGTAGTCAACGTACCGACGCCGTAGATCAGCAGAAACAGCCGCCCGCACTGCCCTTTCGCGCCGCGCACCGCGGAGGTTGACACCCAGTCGAAGACGCCGTGCTCGCGCGCCAGCTCTGATAGCAGCATCATGCCGATCAGGAACAGGTAAACGTCGGTTCCCTCTCCGACCGCCTTACCCGCGAGCTTGACCGGCACCAGGCGCAGCACCACCAGCAGCAGCGCGCCCGAGCCGATCCACCAGACCTCGGAGATGTCCCTGGGCCGGGCCAGCATGAGCACGATGCTGACCGCAACAATGGCGATCAGGAGAATATGCGCGAACTCAGGCGACATTGCGATTACCACTTCTTCCCGTTTTTATTGGGCCCGAGTTGTGTTCCTAGGATGCCGCGCTCCGGCCACGCGCCCAAAGCGTTCTCGTGGTCCACGGCTGCGCGTGCACGCTGTGTCGCGCTGCCCCGGCCAACCCGGATGCGGATCGTGTCGGTTCCGGTTCGCCCTTGGCTATCCTCGGCTGTGGCCGTTAGTTCATGCTCGCCTTCGCTGGTCCAGACCGCCGGGAGTGTTGCGCTCCAGAGGTTTTCTTCGCCTTCCCGGCTGAGCTCGATTGCCCGCGATCCAACTCTGGCGCGGACCTCCTTCAGCGGCCCATCATTCCACACGCGAAGGTGCAGCTGGGAGGCGGCGGTACGGTCCATGCGCTCCGCATCGGTGTCGGGCAGCAGACGCTTATCGGCAGGACTGGTGATGCTCACCAGCGGCAATGCGCCGAGGCGCACGAAGTGCCAGCTCACGGAGTCGCCATCCAGCGTAATCACCGTGTAGCCCACCGGGCCTTCTTCGATCTGGCCGGTGGACCGGGTTGCGCTGAAGAGGGTACCTCCGTCGTTGCTGAGTTCGTTGTAATGGGTGTGGCCCATGTCCACGAGGCGCACGCGATAGCGGTGCAGCAGCTCTGTCAGGCGCTCGCCACCCTGTTTCAAATCGCTGGGATAGCAGTGCATCAGCACGACGGGACGCAGTCCCTTTGCGGTGCAGGTTTTGAGTTCGCCTTCAGCCCAGTCCAGCTGTCGCTCGCCAACGAGGAATGCATCCGGACGCGGCTCCGAAAACGCGTTCAGACGCAGAAACCGCACCGGGCCTACCGCAAACGCGCCGTAGAGCAGGCTCCCCATGGCTTCCTGAAAGTTGCCGAAGCTCTTCTCGTGCACATCGTGATCGCCGACCACGGCACACCAGGGCAGCTGCAGCCGATCCAGGCACGCGCGCACGGCGGCATAGGCGCGGCGGCTGCCGTCGTCCGCGACATCTCCGGGGAGGTACACGAAGCTGACGCCTTTGCCTGCATATGCCGCGTTGATCTCGTCCACGATGCTCCCGAGATCGGCGAAGTTCTGCTCGCCCTCGCGCACCATGTGCAGGTCGCCGATGTGGATCCAGGTGACGGCACCCGAAAGGTGAGGCGGCAACGGGTGGAAGGCCGGCGCGGGAGAGATGCTGGGCACGTCGTTCATGCTGCCTCTTTCAGTGTGTTGGGTACGCGGATGGGGCAAGTTGCGGGTTCGGCGGTGCGGAACGGTGGCGTTCGCGCGGTCCTGTCTCAGGCACGGCGAAGAGAAGAACGAGAAAGGCAACGCAAGCCACGGCGCCGAGAGCCACGAATGAGATGCGATAGCCGTGATGCGCCATCAGGACGCCTCCGAGCGTGGTGCTCAGCCCCGCACCCAAGCCGACGGCGGTGGCTAGAGCGCCCTGCGCAAAGTTGAAGCGACCGGTCCCGCGGGTGCAGTCGGCCACAACCAGAATGGAGACCACGGCGAAGATCGCGTTGGCGACGCCGTCAAGCACCTGCACAGCCAGCAGCGCCGCTACCGCATGCAGCACGGTATACAGCAGCGCGCGCAGCGGCAGAACGCCAAATCCAAGGAGCAGCAGCCCCTTGCGGCCATGGCTGTTGGCAAAGCGTCCGATCGCCGCGGCGCTGACCATGATGACGGTCTGGGTGACCGCAATGCAGGCGCTCATGAACGGTGCCGCGGCCCGTGCGGAGCCATGCGCGAGCAGCTCGCCCAGCTGCGGCAACATCGCGGCATTGGCCAGGTGAAACAAAAAAGCGCAGAGCAGAAACAGCAGCAGCACGCGTCCCTGCGCAAGCTCTTTCAGCGAGCCACCGCTGTTCGACACCGGTTTGGGCTCGCCCCCGCCGTGCGCGAGCTCCGGGTCGATGTCCTCACCGCGGATGCGCAGCGTCGCCACGATCGTGGGCACAGCCAGCAGCGCGGCTGCGGCGAAGATCGCCCGGTTGCCGAAGAGATGGCTTACCCCCGCGATCAGCACCGCGGCAAATAGATTTCCCGCCGAGTTGAAGCCCTGGTTGCGCCCAAACTGGCGGTCGAATCCGCGCCGCCCTACAAGTCCCAGGGTGATCGCGGCCAGCGTGGGCCCAAGGAACGGCGCTGCAATGCCGATCAGCGCCTGTGCACTGAAGACGGCCGCTGCACTGGAGCGCAGCGCAAGCAGGGTGGCGCCACAGGCGAGTACAGCCGTTCCCACGACCAGGATGGCTCGTTTGTGCGTGACGCGATCGACGATCCATCCTGCCGGTGACTGCAGCACCACGCTGACGACAGCGGCAAAGGTCAGCGCCTGCCCCACGCGGTCGGGCGCCCAGCCCGAAGCCGCAAGATACGCGGCCACAAAGGGACCGAGACCCGTCTGAACGTCCGCCAGAAAGAAGTTTGCGCCTTCCAAAGCGCGCAAACTTCCCCGGCTTGCCGTGTTGGTTTCGGTGGGAGGCATAAGGGCTGTTACGAATCTGTCTCTGGAAACCACTCTCATGGAACGGCGCGGCTTCAGCCGCTGGGGTCAGAGCTCACCTCAGCTGCTACAGCCAAGACATTAGGTAGACGCTACTATCGCGGGGGTTGAGGAAGCGGTGTTCCCTGCGCGTCAGGCCGGACCGGATTCGGCGAGGGTGCCGGCGATGAGGGAGGCTGCGGCGGCTGCGGAGCCGTTCCGGCAGCCGACGGGGGTGGCGCACACGGAGGCGGCGGGGGTGGAGGTGGCGGCGGTCCTCCGTGACGACCCGGCGGCGGCGGTGGCGGCGCAGCATTGGCGCTTAGCAAAGGCCCTGGACCGGCCGCCGCGGTGAAGGTCTGGCCGCCGACACGCACGCTTTGGGCGTGAAGCGTGGTTGTTCCCGCAAAGACAGAGCTGTCGCCGGTGACGGTGATCGAGCTTCCCCGGCGAACGACGGACGCCAGTTGCGCCGCCAGGTCAGGGGCCAGCTCGATCGCCTCACCGTTGCTGAGATAGAGGCCCTGCAGCCGCCCACCTGGACCGGCCGCAAAGCCGCGAATGCGGCCATGCTGCGTCGCCACGAACATAGGGAAGGCTGCGGGTGGGAGCGCAGCGGCAGAGACTGGGGGCGGAGGGATATTGTCGGGAGGAGCAGGCTGCTGCCCCATGGCCGAGCTAAGAAGCAGGCCGACGGAGAGGGAGGAAGCGATCGTTAGAATGCGCATAGGCACCTCACCCGGAGAGAAAGCACGTCTTGTGCCAAACGCTTGCTGTGGAAATTTACTCGAAAGAGCTCGAAGGGGCGGCAACCGCACTCCGGATTCGTTGGCTTGAATCGTTTCTCTCGGCCAGCGGTGTACGCTTTCCACACACGGGGTGTGCGCAAACCGGGCAACCGGGCGATCTTTGTGATGGGACAGCCCGAAACGCGACAAGGGTGGAGTGGCTCCCGGATTGCAATGCAGTCAAGGGAGTCAAGGGAGTCAAGGGAATTAAAGAGAGTGAAGCGGCATGAGGCAAAACTCCATCAGCACAGGCGACCGACGTGGGCGTGGGCTTCGCAGCCTGCGCGCCCGTGTGCTGCTGCTGGCCTCCTGCGTTGTGCTCCTGCTCCTGCTCACCGCGGGAGTGCTGATCTCCGTCATCCGCAGCACCCACGCAACCCTGCTGGCCAACGCGGGCAGGCATCTGGATGCGGTCGCCGGCAACCTGGCCCGAGCCTACGAAGGCCGTACCGAGCGCAGCCTCAGCTTGGACTCGATGGCGGCGCAACAGCCGCCGCTCCCGGCGCCTCCAGCCTTGCAGCCGCCGGGAGATCTCAGGCTCCCCGAGCCTTTGCCGCCCCCAGGACCACCGCCCGGGCGGCAGTCGTACGACCCCCTTAGCGCTCTCACGACGCAGGTGCTGGCCAGTGAACAGGGCATCGAGGGCGGCTTCTTCCGGACGGACACCGGCGCTCTCGGCGGCTATGCCTTCCCCACCCACGAAGGGCCGGGGCCGACGAAGGAGATGCCCGCCCGCGAACAGCCCGCGATCGCCGCTCTGGCCCGATCCGCGGTCGAGCAGCGCATCGCGCAGCATCTGCGCTTCGACGGCCCGCATGACGCCGTACTCTTCGTGGCCCTCCCGCTCTGCGAGTCGCTGCATTGCGCCGCTTCCCCGCCGGGCGCGGTGTGGCTGATGCAGCGCCTGCCCGGGGCGGAGATGGAGCGTCGCCGCAGCCTGCTTTGGAGCGCACTCGCCTTTGGAACCATGGCTCTGCTCATCGGCGTACTGGCCTATGCTGTCCTCGCAGAGGTGAACGGCAGCGTACGCCTTCTGCTGAGAAGGCTTTCCGCGCTGGAGACCGACCTTTCTCCCCGTGCGCCCGACACTCCTCTGCCCCGCATGGCCGAGTTTCGCGAGGTGCTGGACGGCATCGACCAGCTGGCCGCGACCGTTGCGGAGCGCATGAGCAGCGAACGCGCCATGGAGGCTCGGCTGCGGCATAACGCACGGCTCGCCGCCCTTGGACAGTTTGCCGCGGGTGTCGCGCACGAGCTGCGCAATCCCCTTGCAACCATTCGTCTGCGCACGCAGATGTCGCAGCGCACCGCGGGA
Source organism: Granulicella sp. (assembly GCA_965276885.1). Classification (GTDB taxonomy): domain Bacteria; phylum Acidobacteriota; class Terriglobia; order Terriglobales; family Acidobacteriaceae; genus Granulicella. Next base: position 3,584,974 of record OZ255702.1, read on the forward strand.
GAACCCGCTGTTCTGCACAACAGCGAGATCGTGCTGGCCGAGATCGATCGTCTGGACGGCATTATCGGCCGCCTGCTCACCTTTGCGCGGCCTACCCATCTCCATACCTCATTGATCGACGTCGGCGATCTTTGCCATACCGCCGTTGCCGCCTGGTCAGCCCGGGCGGAATTGACGGGTTGCCAATTTCACTGCCACGCCGCAAGCAATCTCTACACCCAGGGTGACGCTTCGCGGCTTCGCCAGGTGCTGGACAATCTCATCCAGAATGCGGTCGAGGCTATCCGGGAAGACAGGGGGACGATGAAATCTGAGGCCGGGACGCCGGAACATCGCATTGAGGTCACGGCAGAGGCAGTTGGCTCCAAGATCCGCATCGCTGTTGCAGACAGTGGCCCCGGACTCCCACCCGAGGTCGTCACGCGGGCCATGGATCCGTTTTTCACCACCAGAGCGGGCGGCACAGGACTCGGCCTCTCCATCGCGCATGAGATCGTGCAGGCGCATGGCGGCGAGCTTTCGCTCGGGAATGGGCCGCACGGCAATGGACAGCGCAGCGGCGCGGTCGCGGAGATTACCCTTCCCCAGACAAATGCGGCTGCCCGGAGGGAGGAAAGCTCCCATGGCTAAACTTCTTCTGGTCGACGACGATCGAAGCCTCCGCGAAACGCTGCGCGACCTGCTGATGGAGGCCGGCTACGGGGTCGAGGTTGCCGCGCACGGCGGCGAGGCCTTCCAAAGCATCGCCCGCAGCCTGCCCGACCTTGTTCTCTGCGACTGGCGCATGCCGGAGGTGAATGGCCGAGCCGTCCTGGAGCAGCTCCGGCAGGACTCGCTGCTGCAGCGGCTGCCTGTCATCATCCTCACCGCGTTTGGCGATGGCGAAAGCGCGATGGAAGCCATGCAGGCAGGCGCCTACGACTTCCTCGTCAAACCCATCGATCTCGATCTTGTGCTCTCCACCGTCGCCCGTGCGCTGGAGCACGGCAGCCTGCAACGCGAGATGGAGCGCCTGGAGCGGGAACGCTTCCGTGATCAGCGCCTGCAGCTGCACAGTGCTGCGCTGGAAGAGCCTCGGTTGGTCGGCAGCTCTCCCCGCTGGATCGAGGTCTTCAAGCGCATCGGCCAGGTCGCCCGCACTGATGTCAGCGTTCTGCTGCTGGGCGAGACGGGCACTGGCAAAGAGGTGGTCGCGCGCGCGATCCACAACAACAGCGATCGCCGCGGGGCGCCGATGATCATCGTCAACTGCGCGGCGATTCCGGCGGATCTTGTCGAAGCCGAGCTGTTCGGGCATGAGCGCGGAGCCTTTACCGGAGCCATCGGCCAAAGAATTGGGCGCTTCGAGGCCGCGGCAGGCGGAACCCTGTTTCTCGACGAGATTGGCGAACTTCCGCTGACGCTGCAACCGAAGCTGTTGCGGGTGCTGCAGGAGCGCAGCTTCGAACGCGTGGGCGGCACGCGAACAATCTCCGCCGATGTGCGGATTCTCGCAGCCACGAACCGCGATCTCGCGCGGGAGGTCGAGGAGAAGCGCTTTCGCTCCGATCTCTTCTACCGCCTGAATGCGTTCAGCCTGCACCTGCCGCCGTTGCGTGAGCGCCGCTCCGATATCGTGCCCCTGGCCGAGTACTTTCTCGCGCGCTATGCACGACGCAATCATGCGCAGGCGTGCGTGCTGGCGACGGGAGTGCCGGCGATGCTCGAAGCCTACGGCTTTCCGGGCAATGTGCGTGAGCTGGAGCAGCTGATGGATCGGCTTGCCGTAAGTTCTGCCGGGAGGCCCATCACCGTGCCGCAGCTGCGCGCGGAGCTCGATCGCTCGCCCCCTCCAGAACGGCGTTCCGCTCTGTCCGGCCTGGAAGATCTTCCCTTTCACGAGTCCGTTGCTCGCTGGGAGCGGCACCTCATCGAGCGTGCCTTGGAGCGTTCCGGCGGCAATAAATCCGAAGCTGCCAAACTACTCCGCATCCAACGCCGGCTTCTCTATGAGAAGCTGCAGCAGCTCGGCATGCAGTCGTGATGCTGAAGCGCACAGGCGATGTGAGTTACGGATTTCTTGCGCTAGTGACTTAGCAACGGTTTTCTCAAAGGTATAAGGTTGCGTTTGTCATCCCGTAGCGCAGCGAAGGGACCTGCTTTGCCTCATGTCGCAGCAACGCTTAAGAAAAGCAGATCCCTTCGCTGCGCTACGGGATGACAAGCTCAAAAACCCTACGCACCCACCCGGAAACTGCTTTAGCAAGTTATTAGAGCCGATTGCACGTTATATGAAGTGTCATCTCGACCGGAGTGGACAGTTTTATCGTCCACGGAGTGGAGAGACCCCTGTATCTCTTCCGCCACTCCAACAGATTCGTGTAGTCTCAACGAAATAAACCCGCTGTCACCCAGCCATCAACTTGCGGTCTCAATCAAAGCGTCGGGGTGCCCCGCGAACTCGGCCCAAGAGCCATCATAGAGACTTACCTTCTTTGCACCGCAAATCTCCAGACCGAGCACCAGGACCGCCGCGGTGACCCCCGAGCCGCAGGTAGTAGTAATTGGTTGCTGCAGGTCCACGTGCTTTGCGGCAAATACATTCAGAAGATCTTCGGGAGACTTCAGCCGGCCATGGCTGACCAAATCGGTATATGGGATGCTGGTCGCTCCCGGCATGTGACCCGAACGTATGCCGGGGCGCGGCTCCGGGGCGCTTCCGTCGAATCGGCCTTGGGGGCGTGCATCGAGAATCTGAACCCCGTAGGCGATCCCTTCTTGCATGGCAGGAAAATCCTTCACGGCACCCTCCTGCAAGCTGGCCTTGAATACCGTGGCCGGACGCCTGACCGGCCCCGCCTCGATGGGCAGGCCGGCCTCAACCCACGCACGGAGACCGCCATCCAGAATGAAAACCTGTTTCACCCCAAAGGTGCGAAGCATCCACCATGCGCGCGGGGCGGAGAACACCCCTTCCTGCTCATAAAGCACGAGGCTGTCGTCGTTGCGGATCCCGAGCTTCGACATCTCGCTTGAAAAACAATCCGCGGACGGCAGCATGTGAGGCAACAGCGTGGAGCGATCCGATAACTCCTCGATGTCGAAGAAAAGGGCTCCAGGCAAATGACGCTCAAGATATCTCGCGCGCACGTCAATGATTGGAGGGACTCCCACCGGGGGCAGCGTGGCGTCCAGCAGCACGGTACCGGGCTCTGCTAATCTTTCCGCAATCCATGGAGGCGATACCAGAGGATTCATCGTTTTCCGCCCGCTGCAAAGTCACTCAGTCGATTATGCTCCCGCGGGGCGGCCACGAGCTTTGTAGACCATTCCATCCGCGCTATCGTATGCTCCGCGGTGCGGACAGAGTTGCAGACAAACTCCTATAAAGTTCGCGGAGATGAAGGGTTCCCATGCCGGAAGAGACAAGCTTCAAGACGCTGCGATGCACCAACACGGGCGCCGTCGCGACCATCACACTGGATCGCCCGGAGGCACTAAACGCCTTAAACGCAGCCATGTTCGACGACCTGGAAAGGGTATTCACAAATCTCAAGCAGGATGCGTCCATCCGGGTCATTCTGCTGACGGGAGCCGGCGAGCGGGCCTTCGTCGCGGGCGCGGATATCAGAGAGGTCGTGAAGACGGATGCCAGTTCTGGAAAGTCGCTCTCCGCACGCGGGCAGGAGGTCTTTGCCCTCATCGCAGGCTGCGGCAAACCGGTGATTGCCTGCATCAACGGCGTCGCTTTGGGAGGCGGCTGTGAACTGGCGCTGGCCTGCACGCTGCGCCTTGCCAGCGAAAAAGCGCAAATGGGCTTGCCCGAGGTAAAACTCGGGCTCATTCCCGGTTATGGGGGCACGCAGCGGCTCGTTGAGCTGATCGGCAAAGGGGCGGCACTGCACCTGATGCTCACAGGAAAAAGTATTCCGGCAGCAGATGCTTTGCGGCTCGGCCTGGTGCAGGAGGTAGTACCCGCGGCGGATCTCCTCCAACGAGCCGGGGCGCTGGCCGAGACGATCGCTTCTATGGCTCCCTTGGCTATTGCCGGAGTTTTGGAAGCGGTGGAGGGACAAACAGCGGGCGCGCTCCAGGCGGGCTTGCGTGCAGAGAACGAAATTTTCGCGCGACTTTGTGGAACAGCCGACAAGCATGAGGGCTTATCCGCATTTCTTGAAAAACGGCAAGCAGTGTGGCAGGGACGTTAAAGCAGATCTCCTGAACTGCTCTCTAGCTCTCAGGACGCTCGATCGCCATGGCAACCGAGTTGCCGCCGCCAAGACACAGTGCGGCAACGCCCTTTCGGGAGCGTCTCCGCACCATCTCATGCACCAGCGTGACCAGCACGCGCGCGCCGCTTGCACCGATCGGATGTCCGATGGCAACGGCGCCGCCATTGACATTTACGTTCTCGAGAGTGATGCCAAGCTCCTTTGTCACTCCTAGAGCCTGCACCGCGAACGCCTCGTTCAACTCAAAAAGATCCACATCGCCGATCTGCCAACCGGCGCGCTCCAGAACCTTCTTCACGCCGGTCACAGGCGCAAGCATCACCCACCGTGGCGCGACGCCGCTCGCGGCCTGCGCCCTGATCACTGCCATCGGCGTGATGCCCAGCTCGCGAGCCTTGTCCACCGCCATCACCACCACGGCCGCGGCTGCGTCGTTCACGCCCGGAGCGTTCCCCGCGGTCACGGTGCCATCGGATTTGAACGCCGGACGCAGCTGCGCGAGCCCCTCCGCAGTGGGATCCGCGCGCACACTCTCATCCATGGTGAATTGTGAAGCAGGGCCGCCCTTCTTCTTCGGCGGCAAGGGCACGGGCACCACTTCATCAGCAAAGCGGCCTTCATTCCACGCCGCAAGTGCACGACGATGGCTCTCCGCCGCATACGCATCCTGCTGCTCGCGCGTGATGCTGTGCTTCTCCGCGACGAGCTCCGCCGTCATGCCCATGTGCTGGTCGTCGCACGCGCACCACAGCCCATCCTTCACCATGGAATCCACAAGCTTGCCATCGCCCATGCGGTACCCTCTGCGAGCCTGCGGCAGCAGATACGGCGCATTGGTCATGGACTCCATACCGCCCGCAACCGCGATCTCTGACAGTCCCGACATGATACTTTGTGCAGCAAGACACACTGCCTGCAGCCCGCTGCCGCACACCATATTGAGCGTCATCGCGGAAACCCTATCGGCCAGGCCTCCTCGCAACGCGGCTTGGCGTGCGGGATTTTGCCCCAGTCCCGCCGGCAGAACGCAACCCATAAGGCATTCGTCTACAGCCTGGGGAGCGACACCGGCGCGCGCAACAGCCTCCCGCACGACGATTGCGCCGAGATCCACAGCACTCAAGTCGCTGAGCGCGCCTTGAAACTTGCCCACCGGTGTTCGAACCGCACTTACGATCGCTACATCTCTCATCAATTGTCCCGCTAGTCTTTGCCCGAGCAGTGTCTGTGGTTCCCGGCGACTGGTTTGCCGCGTCCATTGAACATGCTAAGCAGCTACCGACATCTCCGTCCAGCTTCTTCTGCACACCACAAAAAGAGCTTACGCCCTTGATCCGCACGGAGGTTGACACCTGTACCTCGAAAAGCGCATCTCTGGTAGGTGGCGCAAAGCGCGGCGCAGCAAACGATGAGCGGGTAGAAAGCGATAGGGACGATTTGGACATCGAGAACAGAGCGTTTGTCGTCACGGGAGCGGCGTCGGGGCTAGGTGCCGCGACCGCGAAGATGGTTGTGGAACGCGGTGGTTTTGTTGTCCTTGCCGATACCAATGCTGCAGGAGCCTCCTTCGCACATCAACTCGGCGAGAAAGCCGTATTCGTCGCGACAGACGTAACACGTGAAGAGGACGGTATCCGTGCGATTGAAACCGCGCAAACGCACTTCGGTGCTGTGCATGGCTTGGTGAACTGCGCCGGCATTGCACCAAGCGAACGCGTGGCCGGGAGAAATGGCCCGCATGCTTTGGAGAGCTTTACGCGCGCAATTTCGATCAACTTAGTCGGCACCTTCAACATGCTGCGGCTTGCTGCTGCGGCTATGGCAACCAATGAGGCAGACGATGAGGGGGAACGCGGAGTCATCATCAACACCGCATCGATTTCGGCCTACGAGGGGCAGATAGGTCAAGTAGCGTATGCAGCCTCAAAGGCAGGCGTCATCGGACTTACATTGCCGGCCGCGCGTGAACTCGCGCGAAGCGGCATACGGGTCGTCACCATAGCACCCGGCACCTTCATGACGCCGATGATGGCCGGCTTTTCGCAAAGCGTGCAGGATTCGCTTGCGCAGTCTGTACCGTTTCCCGCCCGCCTGGGCAGGCCTGAAGAATTTGCACGGCTCGTCGCGACGATCTGCGAACTCACCATGCTGAACGGTGAGACGATTCGTTTAGATGGTGCCCTGAGAATGCCGCCGAAATAAATGCCCGTGTGGAAAAGGTGTCATTTTTCTTGTCATTCCCGAAGGGAATCTGCTGTTCGAGTTATTGCGTTACGTATGTGTAATTTGCTCTAGACTAATGCGTTTTAAACGACACTCAAAGCTCGCGCAACACGGGAGTGCGACGTTATTCCCAGCGCTTCGCAGATAAAACTGCCGGCGACGATCAGCTTCTGCATATCCACGCCGCTCTCCATTCCCATGCCGGAGAGCATGTAGAGCAGGTCTTCCGTAGCCACGTTGCCCAGCGCGCCGGGAGCATACGGGCACCCACCCAATCCGCTGACGGATGCGTCGAACACCCGCACCCCGGCCTGAAGCGAGGCATACACATTGGCTAGAGCTTGTCCGTATGTGTCGTGAAAGTGACCGGCAAGATGAACGACGGGTACATGCTTTGTTACTTCCTGCAGCATCTCTAACGTCTGCTTCGGGGTGCCCATGCCGATGGTATCTCCGAGCGATATCTCGAAGCATCCTCGCTCAAAGAGATTGCGCGCAACCTCACTTACTTTATCAGGCGAGATCCTGCCTTCATAAGGGCATCCGAGGACACAGGAAACATAGCCCCGCACGCGAACTCCAGCACTGCGGGCCGCGGTGAAAAGAGAATCGAATCTTTCGATGCTTTCTGCGATGGAACAATTGATGTTCTTCTGCGAAAACGTCTCCGAAGCTGCAGCAAACACGGCAACCTCTGTTACGCCCGCGTTAAGAGCAGCTTCAAAGCCTTTCAGATTCGGCGTCAGCACGGAGTAAACCACGCCAGGACGGGGGCGCAACCCGCGCATCACTTCAACGTGATCCGCCATTTGAGGCACCCACTTCGGAGAGACAAAGGCAGTCGCCTCGATACGCTGCAGTCCGGCCTCGGCGAGACGTTCGATCAGCTCAATCTTGATCGCGGCAGGAACCAACCGCGCTTCATTCTGCAGCCCATCGCGGGGGCTCACTTCAACAATTTGCACGCACTCGCCAGTCAGCATCGCTTAGTTTGCCTTTGTGTCGCGCTCGAACTGCAGCAGCTGCGTTCCTTCCGTAACCTGGTCCCCGGCAGCGAAGAGAAAGAATTGCACCCTGCCCGCGGAGGGCGCGGCGATGGTGTACTCCATCTTCATGGCTTCGAGTACAAGCAACGGTGTTCCCTTTTCCACCTGCTCTCCGGGCTGCACGAGAAGCATGGTGACGAGGCCAGGAATCGGTGCAAGCAAGCTACTCTCGCCTGCTCCCTCGGCAACGTCAAACGCCAGGGGATCGAGCCAGGTGTACACGTGCTTTGCGCCGCGAAAGAAAACGTAGAATTTATCCTTTACTCGCACTACGGTTGAGTGCACGCGTATGCCATTCACTGTCGCCGTAAGTTTTCCATCACGTTGCAATTCACCTGCAACCACGAAATCCTGATCGCTTATCCGCATGCGATAGGTTGCCCCGTCCATGATCACCGACACCGCGGTCTCCGCTCCATCACAGACGAAGTTGAACATGCGCCGCAGAGATCCGTTCGCCCGCCAACCATCGTGAATCAGCCACGGGGAGTGCTGATTCGGTGCCACATTAAGGCTATCTCGTTCGAGCAGTAGCGCTCCGAGCGCGGCAAGCACCGGTGTTTCCTTGGGAGCAGCAGTTACCGCACTGAACAACCTGCTTTCTTCACGCTCAATCAGACTCGTGTCCAACTTCGCTTCGGCGAAGGACGGCGTAGTGATTAATCGCCTCAGAAAATCAACGTTGGTCGTCACGCCGACAACTTGGAACTCCGATAGCGCATCCTCCATTCGGCGCAGCGCGAGTTCGCGCGTCGTGTCCCAAACGATGAGTTTGGCGATCATCGGATCGTAAAAAGAGGTGATCTCATCGCCCTGCTCGACACCGCTGTCGATACGAACATGTTGCGACTTAGGAGGTGTTTTGAAATGCAAGAGCCGGCCGACCGAAGGCAGAAATGCATTGGAAGGGTCTTCCGCATACACGCGCGCTTCAAGTGCATGGCCACGGATCACCAGTTGCTCCTGTGTCTTTGGCAATCGCTCACCAGCTGCAATCCTGAGCTGCCACTCGACGAGGTCCAGCCCCGTGATCATCTCCGTCACAGGATGTTCCACCTGGAGTCGCGTGTTCATCTCCATGAAGTGAAAATTCGCCTCGGCGTCGGCGATGAACTCCACCGTCCCCGCACCGACATAACCGACTGCGCGGGCGGCATCGCAGGCGGCTTTGCTCATAGCCGCACGCCGCTCCTCGCTGAGCCCCGGCGCGGGCGCCTCCTCCAACACCTTTTGATGCCTGCGCTGCACGGAGCAGTCACGCTCGAACAGGCTTACCGTCTGTCCAGACTGGTCCGCGAAGATCTGGATTTCGATGTGTCGTGGTTGCAGGATATATCGCTCGATCAACACGCGATCGTCTCCGAACGCAGCCGCTGCTTCGCGTTTGCAGGAAGCCAGCGACGAGAGAAATTCGTCCGCGGCATCCACGCGGCGCATGCCCTTTCCACCTCCGCCGGCACTCGCTTTGATCAACACCGGATAGCCGATCGCAGCCGCTTGCTGCTTCAGAAACTCCGGGGACTGATTCTCTCCGTGATAGCCGGGAGTCAGCGGAACGCCGGCCTTTTGCATCAGCGCCTTCGCCCCGGACTTCGAGCCCATTGCGCGGATCGCGCTTGCGGGAGGGCCGATGAAGACGATGCCGGCCGCGTCGCATGCCTCCGCGAACTCTTCGTTTTCGGAAAAAAATCCATAGCCTGGATGAATTGCCTGGGCGCCTGTCCGTTTGGCCGCCGCAAGGATTTTATCGATGGCAAGATAGCTTTCCTGGGCAGCGGAGCCGCCCAGAAACACGGCCTCATCCGCAGACCGAACATGCAGGCTCCCCACATCCGCGTCGGAATAAACGGCAACGGTGCGAATGCCGAGCCGCCTGCAGGTGCGCATAATCCTGCAGGCTATCTCTCCGCGGTTCGCGATCAGAATTTTATCGAACATCCCCGTCCTCATTCCGAGCGCACCCATGCAGCCGGCCGCTTTTCGAGGAAGGCACTGAGCCCTTCGGCGGCCTCGGGGTCCGCGCGACGATGAGCGATGCGTTCCGCTGTATCGGCGATCAACGCCGCTGTAATCGGCTGGTTGGCTACGGCGCTGATCAGCGCTTTCGCAGACTGCTGAGCCAGCGGAGCGCCTGCCAGGATCGCCTCAATCGTCAGGCGTATGCGGTCGTCCAGATGTTCGGGCGGCACGACCTCATGCAGCAGGCCGATCCTCTCTGCTGCCCGTGCATCGATGCGTTCGCCCGTTAGAAAAAGTCTGCGCGCATGGCGCTCTCCCATGGCGCGGATGACATACGGCGCGATGGTCGCGGGGATCAGCCCCAAACGTACCTCGCTTGTCGCAAACACAGCCGTGCTGGCGCCGACCGCGATATCACAGGCAGACACCAAGCCGACTCCGCCACCGATGGCTGCTCCCTGCACACGAGCAAGGGTCGGTTTCGGCGTCTCGGCGATCGTCTGGAAGAGCTTTGCGAGTTGCTGCGCATCGGCTAAGTTCTCTTCAACCGTTGCCGCGCCTTGCAGCTTCATCCACTCAACGTCCGCGCCTGCGGAGAAGCTTCGGCCCCGCGCCCCAAGCACGATGACGCGTACTGAAGTATCGACTCCGAGTTCGGCAAAGACGCGCGTAAGCTCGCGGATCAGCGTGGCGTCGAACGCGTTATGAACGGCGGGGCGAGACAGCCACACCCAAGCCACCTTGCCGATTTGTTCGATTTGAACTGCGTTTTCGCTCACACTGCCCTCACATCCGGAAGACGCCGAAGTTCGTCTTCTCCGGCGGCGCCTGCATCGCAACGGCCAGCCCCAGACCGAGCGCGCGACGCGTCTGTGCAGGGTCAAGAATGCCATCGTCCCAGAGCCGCGCGGTCGCATAGTAAGGATTGCCTTGGGTCTCATATTGCTCGCGGACAGGCGCCTTGAACAACTCCTCGTCTTCCCTGCTCCACTCCTGCCCTTTGGCTTCGAAGTTATCGCGCCGCACACGGGACAGCACACTGGCCGCCTGCTCGCCGCCCATCACGGAGATACGCGAGTTAGGCCAACTCCATAGGAAGCGCGGCGCAAAGGCCCGTCCGCACATGCCATAGTTGCCTGCGCCGAAGCTGCCGCCGATGAGAACGGTGAACTTGGGCACACGCGCACACGCCACTGCCATCACCAGCTTCGCTCCATCCTTCGCAATGCCGCCGTGCTCATACTTCCGACCGATCATGAAGCCTGTGATGTTCTGCAGAAAAAGCAGCGGGATGCCGCGCTGCACACAAAGCTCGATGAAGTGCGCGCCCTTCACCGCGGATTCGGAAAACAGCACGCCGTTATTAGCCAGAATGCCTACCGGAAAACCATGCAGATGCGCAAAGCCAGTCACCAGCGTGGCGCCGTACTGCTGTTTGAACTCATCCAGGCGGCTGCCATCCACCAATCGCGCGATGATCTCCCGCACGTCATACGGCTTACGCACATCGGACGGCAACACACCATATAGCTCCTCTGCCGCATAGAGCGGTTCCTCCGGGGCAAGAGAATTTGCGGACGAATTTTTAAGGTTGAGATTGGCAACGATGCGCCGGACGATCGCCAATGCATGCGCATCGTTCTCCGCCAGATGATCGGCCACACCGGAGATGCGTGTGTGCACATCGCCGCCGCCGAGTTCTTCCGCCGTAATCTCTTCGCCGGTCGCTGCCTTCACCAGCGGTGGGCCGCCAAGAAAGATGGTGCCTTGTTCCTTGACGATGATGGCTTCATCCGACATCGCCGGAATATACGCTCCGCCCGCCGTGCACGAGCCCATCACGCAGGCGATCTGCGCAATGCCTTTTGCAGACAGGTTTGCCTGATTGTTGAAGATTGCGCCGAAGTGGTCGCGGTCTGGGAAAACCTCATCCTGCAGCGGAAGAAAGGCCCCACCGGAGTCCACGAGATATACGCAGGGGAGATGGTTCTCCATGGCGATCGCCTGCGCTCGCAAATGCTTTTTTACGGTGAGCGGATAATACGTTCCACCCTTCACCGTCGCATCGTTGGCGACGATCATGCATTGCCGGCCGCTGATGCTGCCGATCCCGGTGACGACGCCGGCGCTGGGGACATCATCGCCGTACATGCCATTGGCTGCCAACGCGGACAGCTCCAGAAAGGCGGTGCCTCCATCCAGCAGCAGATCGATGCGATCGCGCACCAACAACTTCCCGCGCTCCGCGTACTTTTTCCTTGCCGCTTCAGAGCCTCCCTGGGCTGTCTTGGCGGTTTTCTCGCGCAACTCCGCAACCAGGCCGCGCAGGCGCTCGGCATTGGTGCGAAATTCTTCGCTGCGGGTCTTGATCGCTGATGGAAGAACACTCATGGTTCGCGGCTACTCCGCCCCGAACTGAGCGCTCTCTTTGAAGAGCTCACGGCCGATGAGCATGCGGCGGATCTCGGATGTACCGGCGCCGATTTCAAACAGCTTCGCATCGCGCCACAGCCGCGCCGTGGGGTACTCGTTCATGTATCCATTGCCGCCCAGCGCCTGGATGGCCTGCCCCGCCATCCACGTAGCCTTCTCTGCGGAGTAGAGGATCGCGCCGGCGGCATCCTTGCGCGCGGGCTCCCCACGATCGCACGCATTGGCCACGGCATACACATAGGCGCGGCAGGCGTTGAAGCCAACATACATGTCCGCCAGCTTGCCCTGCATCAGCTGAAATTCGCCGATGGCTTTCCCGAACTGCTTGCGCGCATGCACATACGGGATAACGGCATCGAGACACGCAGCCATGATCCCCAAAGGTCCGCCGCACAACACCAGGCGCTCGTAGTCGAGGCCGGACATCAGCACGCGGGCGCCTCCGCCCACGCGCCCGAGCACGTTTTCTTCCGGCACCTCGCAGTTGTCGAACAACAGCTCACAGGTGTTCGACCCGCGCATGCCCAATTTGTCCAGCTTGGGAGCGCTGGAGAAACCCGCAAAGCTGCGCTCCACGATGAACGCTGTAATGCCGCGCGAGGCCGCGGCAGGATCGGTCTTCGCATACACGATCAGCACGTCGGCTTCGGGGCCGTTGGTGATCCACATCTTGTTGCCGTTCAGAACGAAGCGGCCATCCTTCTTCTCTGCCCGCAACCGCATGCTCACCACATCGGAGCCGGCCTCCACCTCCGACATGGCCAGCGCACCCACATGCTCCCCACTCACGAGCTTGGGGAGATATCTGGCCTTCTGTGCCATCGTTCCGTTCTTGCGCAGCTGATTCACGCAAAGGTTGGAGTGCGCGCCGTAGGACAGCCCCACCGAGGCCGAAGCGCGCGAGATCTCCTCCATCGCAACCACATGCGCAAGGTATCCAAGGTCAACTCCGCCGAACTCCTCCTCCACGGTGATGCCCAGCAGGCCCAGGTCGCCCAGCTTCCGCCATAACTGGCTCGGGAAGAGATTGTCGCGATCCACCTCCGCCGCAATGGGGGCGATCTCCCGCTCGGCAAACTTCCGCACACTCGCCCTGAGCATGTCGATCGACTCGCCCAGCGCAAAGTTCATTCCTCGCATACCTCTCCCTGAGAGCCCTTCGGAACCTTGTCCGGGCCCGGCTCGCATACCCGGAACGAAGGTACAGGGCCGCATACAATCTCGTCCATAGCCGCATCGGCATTCACCCTTCGCAGGGCGGCACTGCGACCGCAAACAGAAGCCTGGCGTTCCAGCCGGCCGGTAAGCCCCGGCGGAACGCAGCGTCCGGCTGACTATCTCTGGGTGGGGGTGTCGAGGGGCTCCTGCCGGTTCGCGATGTCGAGGCTGAAGCTGCGGCGCAGCCTCGCCGCGTTCGCTCCCACGATGACGCGCAGCGCACGTGCCGTACGGCCGTTCGCTCCGATCAGCTTTCCCATATCGGTCGGATGTGCCTGCACCTGAAAGGTCAGGCTCCCGTCCCCGGCAACCGGCTTGATCTCAACATCCTCCGGTCGATCGACCAAAGAACGGACCACCGCCAGCAGCACCTCATACACTTCCCTGTCTTTTTCGTCCGTCATGCGCTCATCAATCATGCGTTTTTGTTCTCGCGCCTTCCCGAACTGTAGATGCTCGCAAGCGGCTTCTGCAGAATAGATGCACTTGTTGCTTATACACAACCTTATTGTTTCATTCCTCTACTAATTCCCTCATTTATCAGTCTTTTTAAGAAATTCAATCGAGACGGCTTTGTAGGCTAGTGCGGAAATACAGTTTCTTATACGCAACGCAGCTCGATTTAGAACGTCTTTTTCGCCCCGGCTGCCTAGTCTCCGGTCAGCGCATACCCGCGCTGACAAAGGGGATCCACCGTGACCAAATCTACTGCTCGCCGCTTCGTTTTCGCCCTCGTTCTCGCCGCCCTCACCGCTTCGGCGAACAGCGCCTTCGCCCAATCGGTTGTCACCGGCACGGACCCCGTGCCGCCTCCGGGGAGTTCGCAGCCGAATGTCGTAACCGGCACCGACCCTGTGCCCCCGCCGTATAAGCCCTCCGGCTCGGTGATGCAAACGGTTCTGCAAATCTTGCACCTGGGGTAAACTGTCGCACACGCCTATGTTGCCATTTGTCCAGGATGAGAGATCCAGATGCCGCTGAAAGGTCTGGACCTCCTGTTCTGGGCGGCCGGGCTCCTGGGCCACCTCCTTCTGCTTTCCGTGCTTTGGAGACGTCACCGCGCAGCGCGGTTTCCACTGTTCACGGCTCTGATTGCCACCAACGTGGCGAGGTCCTGTGTGCTTTATGTCACCCTGCGCCACGGGTCGACGCAGGAATACTTCTACACGTACTGGTCGCTGGCCATCGCGGATGTCGCATGGCAGCTGGGCGTCGTGTATGAGATGTCCCTGCACACCTTTCGCCCGCTCGGCGAATGGATCTCCGATGCGCGGCGCAGTCTGCTGTGGTTGCTGCTGGGATGCCTGGCCATCGCCTCATGCCTTACCTGGTTAGCGACGCCGGCCGGGAACTACTGGCAGGAAACGCTGGTGATCAAGGGCGATTTCTTCTCTTCGGTTCTCATGAGTGAACTATTGGTTGCCATGATCGCCCTGGCCGTGACCGTGGGTCTGCCGTTGAAGACGCACGTGGGGAGGATCGCGCAGGGTCTTGGCGCCTATGCAATGCTCGCTATTTTGCTCGACGCGGCACAAACGTTTTACGGGGACGCGCTGGGGGCACACGATCAGCGGCTGCTCACCCATGTGCGGATGGCGGCGTACCTCGTCTGCCTCGGCTACTGGATTGTGACCCTCTGGGCAGAGGCGCCTGCCCCTCGACGGCTGTCCAGCGAAATGCGCGGACATTTATCCGCGCTGGCGGCGCAGCTGGCATATGATCTTCAAACGCTTCGAAGCTGGAGAAAGTCTTGACACCCCGCACGGCATCTTTCCTGATCGCTCTCGCCATCTTTTTCTTGCTGCTTGCCGCGGCGGCGGCCCGCTATTACATCCGGGCATGGAAAACCTCCAAAAGCTCATGGGAGAGTCTGCTGGGACGGCTCATCGCCGTGGATCGCGAAAAAATTGCCCTGATTGCGGCGGATCTGATCGCGGCGCCCGGTCCCGCCGGAGAGCGTGGAACCTGTGCGGATCTGGAACCTACCCAGATATGGGATCTGATCGGCGGCTTGGAGGGTCTCGCAATCCTTGCGGCAAACTGCGATGTGCTGATCGATCTGGCCTGCTACGTGCAGCAGTGGTATCCCGAAGCGCTGATCGTCGCGGAGCAACTCCGTCTGAGCGCGCGGGAGATCCAATGGCACCTCGGCAGACTGCAGGGCGCAGCGCAGGTTGGCAACCTCGAATCGGCCTTTCCAAACTATGCGCAACGCGCGGTGGCAACCTACTACGGGATGACGCGGCATCTTTTAGCGCTGTATGAGCTGGCCGATCTTCCCGGCCTCGCGGAGCTGCAAGGCGCGATCTAACGCGGCTGATGTGAAAGCGTACTCAGCGCTGTCCCTTTGTCTGTCATTCCCGCAGGGAACCTGCTGTTGCTTTTCTTTCTGTCATTCGCCCCTGAGCGCAGTCGAACGGGAGGGAACCTGCTGTTCGCATTTGCAGCATAGCCGTGCGTGAGTCACCGCAGGTGCTCTCCCGAAGTTGTACAGCCGCCAGCAAACAGCGGATCCCTCCGCTTCGCTGCGGGAGGACAAAAAAGTCCCTGCGCTGCTATGCCACCCGGCGCATGAAGACACCGGCCACTGTGCCGATGACTTCGATCTCTTTCTTGTACTTCCAGCGCTTGTTCGATTCGTAAGACAAAGGGTGCGGCACCAGGGTCAACCACTCCGCCTCCTTGTCCAGTTCGCAGAAGCCTGAGACGTAGCCGGTTCTGGTCAAAAGGAAGTAGATGGGCCGGTCGAACTCGTGATTCCATTCCTTGCGGCTGGCAATGGCACGCTTCTGGGTGTCGATCAGAACGATGGATCCAGCCCGAATCATGGGTTCCAGCGTACGGTCGCGACGCCCGATGACGCCGCGCCTGTAGTGCACCGGCAGCACGCCCTGGTCGGAGGGCAGCAGGGTCGTCTCTTCCGGCGGCGGGTCGGTGACCAGTTTGTCCGGCAGCCAGATTTTGGCATGCTCCTCCAACGGTCCGGAGGTCAGCAAAAGCGTCGCATTGGGGCTTGAGATCTGTTCGAGTTGCGCAAGGTTCGTGTTTGCCGGGGGGCACAGACCCAGCATCTGCTCAGCCGTAAGCCCATACACCACGGCCAGAACGATCAGCTTCGTCGCGGATAAGCCGCGGTTTTCGCGCTCCACGCGATCCAGCCAGCTGGCGGAGATGCGATAGGCCGGGTTGCCCCATTGCTGCGCCAGACGCAGGGTACGCTCCTCCACCTCGCGGAGTGTGAGCCCCCATCGCGTGCGCGCGGCGCGAAGTTGACTCCCTATGCCTTCCACGAAAAGGTCTCCTCAACGGGCGGCGGCGGACATCGAGAAAGCCCACGCGTTTCAAATCACGAAACGATGCTGCACCTTCATAAATACTTGTAAACATGGTACATGAGGACCACCGGCAGAACGAAATCGCGGTATCGTCCAAAGAAATCTGCGCGACCCGCGGAACCGTTGCGACGCGAAACGCGTATCGCCCCTTACGATCGGGCGGATTTGAAGGGGAATAGCTTGAAGCTCATCACAACGGCGACACTGGCTGCGCTATTGACCTCAGGATGGCTGGTTCCGCGGGTCTTCGCGCAGAGCACCTGTCCATCCTCCCGCGAAACAGTGCTCGCCGGCACCGTCAAAGACGCGACGCTGGCGCTGATCCCGGGAGCCGCGGTGGTCCTGGACGGCAATCGTATCGCCACCAGCGGGGCCGACGGCCACTTCCGCTTCCCCTGTGTAAGCAGCGGCACGCACCACCTCTCCGCGAGCGCATCTGGATTTTCTCCCCGGGATCTGACCGTCACGACGCCCCATGGCGTAGACCTGCAAATGGTCCTGGAGACCGGATCGCTCCAGACGAACGTTGAGGTGAACGCCGACGAGCAGGCGATCGAAGATCCGAACGCGAATGGAGCCACGGAGACGATCTCCGGCAAACAACTGCAGTCGCTCGCGGATGACCCTGACGACCTGCTTCGTGAACTGCAGCAGATGGGTGCTTTGAGCGGCGGCAGCCCCACGAACACGACCATTGCCGTCGATGGTTTTCAGGGCACAAGCAAGCTGCCGCCCAAGAGCTCGATCGCCTACATCAAGGTCAACCCGGATATGTTCTCGGCCGAGTACCGCGAACCGCCATTCGATGGCGGCCGCGTGGAGGTCTACACGAAACCCGGGCAAAGCGCCTTCCACGGCGCGCTCTTCGCGACCAACGGCAGCCCGTGGGAGAATGCACGCGATCCGTTTTCAACCAGCAAAGCCGCCATCGGCAAGCAGCGCTACGGGTTCGAGCTGACCGGCCCGGTGCGCAAGCAGGGTTCGGACTTCGCGTTGGATCTGGAACACCGCTCGATCGATAATTTCGCGGTCGTCAACGCGATCACGCTGAATGGCGGCAACGGGGTGAGCACGATCGCCAACGTCGCCACGCCGCAGCGGTTGTGGATCGGCCAGGCGCGGTTGGATTGGCAGCTCGGTGCAAAGAACACGTTCATTGCCACCTACAGCGCCAACGTGAATAGCCTGCTCAACGTGGGCGTTGGCGGCACGAACCTTGCCGAGACCGGCTACAACAGCGGCACCTATGAGCATGTCCTTCGCTTCACGAACATCACCACCGCCAGCGTGCACCTAATGAATGAGGCGCGCTTTTCCCTGCGTTGGGATGGCGAAGATGATCTGCCCAACTCAACCGCTACGCAGGTGGCGGTCGCGGGGGCGTTCACCGGCGGCGGCTCCACGCTGGGCGCGCAACAACTGCACGAATTGAACGTAGAAGGGGACGACGACGCCATCCTCACCACGAAGGCACACACGCTGAAGTTCGGCACACAGCTGATGCTCTACAACGAACACCAGCAGCTCACCAGCAACTTCAACGGAACGTATACATTCGGTGGCGGAAGCGCGCCTGTGCTCGATGCGGTGGGCAATGCTGTGCCGGGGCAGACCGAGATCATCACCGGACTGGAGCAATACCGCCGCGCCACCAATCCCATCCCGCTTCCGGGTGGGACGCCCAGCGCCTTCAGCAGCGTCACAGGAACGCCTGCAGTCAACTTCACGCAGGTACAGGATGCAACGTTCGTGCAGGACGACTGGAATGTGGGCCATGGGCTTCATATCGCCTCCGGCCTGCGTTATTTCGTGCAGAACGATCCGGCCATCCTGAGCGCCATCACGCCACGAGTCGGCGTGTTGTGGTCACCGGGCAAGAAGGGGACATGGACGCTGCATGGCCATGCCGGCCTGTTCACCGGCCAATTCAACGAGAGCGAATATGCCGAACTGCGCCGCGAAGACGGCGTGAACCGCATCACCAGCACGATCTACAACCCGGTCTATAACAGCCCGTTTACCGGCACAACACCGATCCACAGCGCGCGCACGCTGGCCAACGGTATCTCCAATGCGACCTTCAGCATTGAGAACATCGGCGGCACTCGAACGCTTCCGCACGGATGGACCGTTTCGGCGGACTACTATCTCGCCCGCATCTGGAATGAGACTCGTTCCGTGAATATCAATGCGCCGCTCAATGGCAACCCGACGGGACCACGACCGGGTGCGCCCAATGCGGATATCCTGCAGGTCCAGAACAGTGGCCAAGGCCCTGTAAACGTGGAGTTTCTGGGCATCGAGCAACACACGCTGAAGTATGTCCAGCTCTTCTTCGGCGGCGTGCGTGAGAACCTCGTCGACGATTCGGACGATAACACCTTCTTCAGCCCGCAGAGCTCCTACACAGACGCCGGTGAGTTCGCGCATCGCACCAATCAACCCACGTGGAACGTCTTCGGCAACGCCACCTTCACGCTGCCGCGGAAGATTCAATTGAGCGGAGATCTGAACGCCGGCGGCGACGCGCACTACAACATTACGACAGGCTTCGACAACAACGGCGATGGCAACTTCAATGATCGTCCGCAGTACGCCGCGCCGGGCACGCCGGGCGCGGTGCAAACACCGTTCGGCCTGCTGGCAGCGACAGGCGGAACGGGCGTCTTTCCGCGCAACAAAGGCGTGCTGCCCTGGACCTTTCACCTTGACACCAACATCCAGCGCGCCTTCACGCTGACTCACAATGCCAAGGCCGAGCACCAGCAGGTGCTCACGGCCAACGTGCGCTCCTCCAATGTGCTGAACCACACCAATGTCACATCTGTCGGAGGAGTGTTCAATTCACCCTTGTTTGGTGTGCCCTATGCGGCCGATAACGGGCGCCGCGTCGAAGGGGGGCTGCGCTACAGCTTCTGAACGCCTCGCCCCCTTGCCGTTCGCCGTATCATGGAAGTATGGCTTTCCCTATCAAAGTCTGCGTCGTCTGTTCCGAGGAGTTTGAGCTCAAGCCGGATAAGCCCGGCTTCGCGAACCGCTGCCCCACGTGCAGCTTACCGGAGGCGAACGATGCCTCTGACAAGGGCAGCACACGCGGGCAGGAACCTGAACTGGCCGCCGCCCGCCGGCAGGCGATGCGCGACCTGCTGTATCGCAAAGATCGCTAGCGTTACATCCCGGCAGAACGAATGGCAAGCTGCATACGGTCCGGGGTACGCAGCGTGGTGTTCTGTTCGCAATCACCAAATAGCAAGTGCAAACAGCAGATTCCGGCCGCAATCAGGTCTCCTGCGCATAGCGCTGCATCTGATAGCGAGACGGGGTACAGGGTGCGGAAATCGGCTAAAAAGAAGGCGATAAAAGGTACCGCAGTGAGGCCGGGTAAGAAGGCCCCAGCCAAGAAAGCGAAGAAGGCCGTTGGCGAGCAGCATCCACAGGTCTACTACAGGCTCCACGCTTTGCTGCACACGGTGCGCGTCATCGGGCAATATGAGGATCAGCTTTGCACCTTGTTGCACGAGATGAAGAGCACCGGCGCGGTGGATCGGAAGCTGCATCGCGAGTTGCTCGGCATACTTGATGAGATGCCTTCGCTTGCGTACCAAGCCGATTTGCAAACCGTTCGAGCGGAGCTTGGCGGCACAGGGATCAAGCTGCATTAGCGCGAAACAGGCTCCGGCAGAACAGCAACGGACATAGGCAGGGAACGGCTTCAAGCCGTGCCGCGTCCCTACGTTATACGCCTTGGCTTCAGCCCGCTTCTCGGCACGGCCTTCGGCACGGCTGAAGCCGTGCCCTTCCTATGTACCTGAAGTGATTTTAATTCTGGATGCACTGATGAACTGGCTCCGGCGCAGGTGGGGACTTCAGGACCGTGCAGAGGTACCGGAATCGCCTGCCGCCTACATGAATCTTGTGTCATCCACGTGAACGCGACGTTGATGGCTGATATATTTCAAATCAAGCACCTAAAACCCTTTTCAGGCTCGCCGGCCCGAGTTTTCCAGGCGTGCTCTACCTTTGTAGCGCGTTGGCTCTGCTGCCCGCAGATCGTCTCCGAACGCGGTCGCTTTTGTTCTCCGATTCAGGAGGTCTGATCTTGAGACACGCCTTACGTCTTCTTTGTGTTCTGGCATCGCTGGCCGCCGTTCCTGTTCTTGCCCAAAGCACGGCGACCCTCGCCGGCACTGTCAAGGACCCGACAGGCGCCGTGCTGCCGGGCGCCACGGTGACCATTCACAACAATGGGACCGGCGCGAACCGCACCATCGCCTCCGACAGCGCGGGCCAGTACGTTGCGCCGTCGCTCATTCCGGGCGACTACACGGTCACCGTGGCGGCCCAGGGATTCGCCACGTACACGGTGAAGAGCTACGTCCTGCAGGTAGACCAGAAGGCAACCCTGGATGTGCCGCTCGCGCCCGCCGGCGCCGGCGAAACGGTGCAGGTGGAGGGCGGCGCGCCGGTGATTCAGGCCCAAACAATCACCGTCGGCGAGGTCATCGACGCCCGCACCGTGCAGGAGATTCCCCTCAACGGGCGCCACTTTCTGGATCTCACGGTCTTAACTCCGGGCGGCGTAACCGCGCCCGCCAACGGCAATCTGACCGCTCCGAGCCGCGGTTTGGGGGCTAATTCCTTCATCACTGCCGGCAATCGCGACGACTCGGTTAATTTTCAGATCAACGGCGTCAACCTAAACGATATGGTGCAGAACCAGATCACCTTTCAGCCGTCCATCGACACCACCAGCGAGTTCGACATCAACAACCAGACCTACAGCGCCGAATACGGCCGCTCCTCCGGTTCGATAGTGAACGTGAGCACGAGCTCCGGCACCAACCAGTTTCATGGCGAGGCCTTCGAATACCTGCGCAACTTCGCCCTTGATGCGCGCAACTACTTCAATCAGGCTGGGGTACAACGGCAGACTCAGCTGCAGCGTTCAAACTTCGGCGGCTCCGTCGGCGGTCCGATCCGGCATGACAAGACGTTTTTCTTTGTGAGCTATGAGGCGCTTCGCCAGCGTCAGGGCATCCTCACCAATAGCGGCGTGCTCACGCTGGCACAGCGCAGCGCCGTCACCAATCCGCAGGCCCAGGCGCTGCTACCTTTTATCCCGCTGCCCAACGAGACGCTGGCCGGAAGCACCGTTCCCAACGGCTATACCTCGGTCACACCCGGCCCCGTGCAGATCGACCAGGGCACAGCCGACGTTCAGCAGGTATTCAGCCAGAAGGACACCCTGCACGGCTTCTACGCCGCCCAGGAAGACACGCGAACCGAGCCAACGCTGCAGTTCGACAACGTACCCGGCTTCGGCGATCATCGCCACGCCACCCGTCAGATCCTCACCTTGAACGAGACTCACATCTTCTCTCCCACAGTGGTCAACGAAGCGCGGCTCGGCTTCAACCGCATCGGGATCCTTTTCCAGCAGAACAGCGCCACCGATCCCACGATGCTCAACATAGACACGGGCACGAGCGGTCCGGTCGGTCTGCCTGCGATCACGATCACCGGTCCCGGCGTCGCCTTTGGTGGCCCGGCGGGCTTCCCTCAGGGCCGCAACGACACCCTGGGCATCTTCTCCGATGCACTGACCGTTACCCGCGGCAAACACTCGGTCAAGGCCGGCGGCGAGTTTCGCCGCTTCATCAACGCCAACGTCAGCGGCGACCCCGGAACCATTCTGTTTACCAGCGTCGCCAACTTCCAGGCTGGTCTGGTGGGTTCCTACACGGTCACGCCGGGGCAGTTCACCAGCCGCATCTACCAGAACGCCTTGGGCGCCTTTGTGCAGGACAGCTACAAGATCACGCCGGCGCTGCTGCTGGAGTTGGGCTTCCGCTTCGAGTGGAACGGCTCACCCACACTGGGCGACAACAAGGCAACCAATTACATTCCCGCAACTAATTCCCTGGTGCAGGTCGGCACCAACGGGCTCGGCCGCAGCCCGTATTCGCAGAACTACAACTATGAGCCGCGCCTCGGTTTCTCTTACGACGTCTTCGGCAGCGGAAAAACAGTGATTCGCGGGGCCTACGGCTACATGGCGGATCAACCCGAAACCAATGTAGTCAGCAGCCTGGCCAGCAATCCGCCCTTCCTGAATAAGGCCAACTACAATAACTCCGCCGTGCCCATCCCGCTGAGTACCCTGTACGGCGACGCGTCGGCGGCCGGCATCTCAATCTCCGCCGTGCAGCCGAACTACCACAACGCCTACACGCAGGACTTTAACTTCAACGTCCAGCAGGAGGTCAGGGGCGGCGTGGCCTTTTCGGTCGGCTACTACGGCTCGGTGGGGCGGCACCTGCGGCAGGTGGTTAACCTGAACCAGCCGAATGCCGCGGGGATCCGCCCGATCCAGGCCCTTTCGGCCGCCAGCCCGGTAAAACCCGGAGCCCCGCTTGCGGGGGTGAACCTGACTCAGATCGCCAACGTCGGCCAATCGAACTACAACGCCATATGGGCGACAGCACAGAAGAACTTTCACAACGGCTTTGAATTTGAGGCCAACTACAACCTGTCCAAATCCCTCGACCTCGGTTCGCTGGCCTTCACGTCCTTGCAGGACAGCACACGACCCTCCCTGAACTACGGCCCCTCCGACTTCGATGTCCGGCATCGCGTCGCCGCGCGCGCCGTCTACAACCTGCCCTTTAAGGGCAATCGCTTCGTGGAGGGCTTCAGGTTAGTCGGCACGGCGCAGTGGCAGAGCGGCAATCCGCTCAACGTCGTTACCGCCACCAGTCCCACCGGGATTGCAGGCGTGGCGCATCCCAACCTGCTCGCACCGGTCACCTACCCGAAGGCCAAAACCAGCTACACCGGGGTGCAGTGGTTCACCAATTCAGTGTGCACCTATCCCGCCGCTACGCCCGGCTGCATCTTTCAGATTCCCGCTGGCAATGCGCTGGGCAATCTGAGCCGCAATGCGCTGGTCGGCCCCCGGTTTTCGGATATCGATGTTTCGATCGAGAAGAACACCAAGATCTTCGAGAACTTGAACTTCCAACTTCGCGCCGACGCCTTTGACGTTGTAAACCACGCCAGCTTCGCCAACCCGGGAACAACGGCCATTGCGGGGTCGACCACCTTCGGCCTGATCACGGCAACCCGCTTTCCCATCGGGGATCTTGGATCCTCACGACAGCTGCAAATTGCCGCGAAGCTGATCTTCTAAGCTCCAGAACGCACTATGCGGCAGAGGCAACAGCAGATCCCTTTGGGAATAACAGAAGAAAGGCAGAGAACCGCAGCGAACGTCTAAGCAGAGATGACCCAAGCGCCGCAGTATGTTTCTCCCGCGAGTCTCGAAGAGACGCTTGCTTCCTTGCGAGAGCTGCCCGACGATCCCACACTCGGCTTCTTCGGCCCGGACTCGGCGACGTGGCGGATGAATCGTGAGTGTGCCGTGTTTCTGGGAGCCGGACGCGCAGCCTTGCTGCAACTCGCACATCCCTGGGTGTCTACCTCGCTGGCGCATCACTCCAATCTGATGAACGACGCGATCGGCCGCTTTCACTCGACCTTTCGCGTGGTCTACACGATGCTCTTCGGCACCCGCGCGCAGGCACTCGCGGCGTCGCAGCAGCTCTATCGGCGGCACTCCACAATTCAAGGCGAGTTGCCGGCTGCGGTCGGCGCGCATCGGGCGCACGAGCACTATGCAGCCAACGAGATCGCCGCCCTGCGATGGGTATTTGCGACGCTGGTGGACAGCGCTGTGCTGGCCTATGAGTTTGTACTGCCGCCGCTGCGGGCCGAGGAGCGCGAGTTGTACTACAAGGAGAGCAAACGCATGGCTGCGCTCTGCGGCATACCGCCGGATACCCTGCCTCCGGACTGGAACAGCTTCACGCAGTACATGCTAGATATGCTGGCGTCACCGGCGCTGGCGGTGGATGGAAGCGCAAGCGCACTCGGGCAAAGCGTGCTTTCCGGTGTGGGCACCTGGGTTCGGCCGCCGCGCTGGTATCTTGCGCTTACGGCCGCATGGCTGCCGCCACGCCTGCGCGAGGCCTTCGCGTTGCCGCTGGGTAACCAGGAGCGGAAAGCACTCGAGAAAGCCGCACGCCGGCTGCCGCGCATGTATCCCTACCTGCCGAAGATGCTGCGCTTCGTCGGTCCGTATCATGAGGCCGAGGCGCGTTTGCGCGGACGTTCGCCGGGAGCGCTTGCGCGAAGAAGCAATCGCTTCTGGATGGGCCGCCCCCGGCTCATGTTTTCCGAACTGTCCTAGAGGACGTGTGCGGGCTGTCTACCAAAAGCGTCTTATTGACAGAGACAGACGCCCATGACTCGCCATCTTGCCCTTGTTTCCCTCCTGCGCTCTCTTATTCTTTTGGTTCTGCTTGCCATAATCTGCGCTTCGGGCCGTACGCAGCAGCTTCAAGCGGCAACCAGCCTCATGCCCGTGCCGCCTGGGCTCACATTGCCCGTGCGGATCGTGCATTCATTGCGGGCGGGAGCCGCAAAGGCGGGTATTCCGGTGACTGCGATTACATCGCAGCGCATTCCCATCAGCGACAAGCTGTTTCTGCCGCCGGGGATCGAGGTGCTCGGGAGGGTGATCGCTTCGCGCGAAGGCGGCGGACAGCCCGCCGTACTGACACTTCGTTTTAGCAGCTTGCGCTATCGCAAGCAGACGCTGCCGATCGCGACTCGCGCCCTGGCGGTCGCCAACTTTACCAATGTGAGTGACACAGAGGATCCGGTAAACGGTGGCGGCGATCGGGGGACTCCATCGCGGGCCGACTGGACCACAACTCAGGTGGGCGGCGATGTGCTAACCCGTTCCGGGTGGATTGGTGTACTGACGGATGGTGCCACGCAACGCGTCGGATTCGCCGACTTCAACGGCGTTTATGCGGATCCGGCTCCCGCTTCCATCGGCGCCGCAGCCATTCCCCGCGCCGTGGGAGTTTTTTCGACCACAGCCCATGGCCTTTATGGATTCGATGAGGGAGCAAGGCTAGAATCTGCCGCGGGCGATCTCACCATCCGCTCTCCCCATAAGCTCGTGCTACGCAGCGGCGATGCCTTGCTTCTCGAAGCGCTTCCCATGCGTTGACGGAGCAGTGATCTTCTAAGAGCCTGTTCACGATCTAGTTACTAGCGGGCTGGGCATTTTGCCTTGACACTTTCCTTATGCGGGAGAAGGTGTACGGAAGCGATGTGAGCCGGGAGCGGTTTGAGTTGATTCGTCCGTTGTTGGAGGGGGTTCGCAAGCGGACCAAGCCGCGCACGGTGGATCTGTACGAGGTGTTCTGCGGGGTGTTGTACCTGCTCAAGACGGGTTGCCAGTGGCGCCTGCTGCCGGACGGATTTCCCAAATGGCGCACCGTGCATTCGTACTTCGCCAAGTGGAGTGAGCCTGGTCCGGACGGCAGCAGCGTTCTGGAGCAGGCCTTAAAAAAAATCGGTTGGCGAGGCCCGCGTCAGACAGGGGCGCAGCGCCACGACCAGCTTTCTGATCGTGGACGCGCAGAGCGTGAAGAACACAGACACGGCCACCCAGAAGGGCTATGACGCGGGCAAAAAGGTCTCCGGCATCAAGCGCCATATCGCGGTCGATACGCAGGGCCTGCCGCACGCTGTGGCCATTACGACGGCCGAGGTGACCGACCGCCAGGGCGCTCTGGCGGCCTTGGATCGTTGCGCCGGAAACCTGCGGCAAGTCGCCAGCGTGCTGGTGGACGGCGGCTACTCCGGCAAACCGTTCGCCGATGCGGTTGAGCAAAAGCTCGGCGCCACCGTGCAGGTCGCCAAGCGCAGCGAGTTGCACACCTTCGCCGTCATGCCACGGCGCTGGGTCGTCGAGCGCTCCTTCGCCTGGCTCGAAAAGTGCCGGAGACTCTGGAAAAACTGCGAACGAAAACTCAACTCCAGCCTGCAAATGGTCCACCTCGCTTTCCTTGTCTTGTTACTCAGAAGATCGTGAACAGGCTCTAAGCAAATTGCCCCAGGTGGAAAGTGATTTTATTTCAGCCTCAATGCGCGACGCCTGGCCGTCCATTCATGGACACACGCATCGGCGCGGAGCGGCGCGCGGTGGTCTGCACGATCATGCGCGTGTCGCGGCGCAGGGTGGTCTCCTGCCCGCGTTTGATCCAGCGGTTCCAGATGGATAAGGCGGCGCCGTAGTAGCCGATGCCGGCGGCTAGGTTGCGGTATCCGGCGGCCGTGCCCACGATGAAGCCGACAACCCCAAGGCTGTTGGAGCCCACGGCATCCTTGCCAAAGGCGTTCTCACGGCCATCGCGGTCCAGGGGCCGCGCCGCCAGGAAGAGCAGTATGGCAGGCACGACCAGCTTGTCCTTGGGCTTGGGCTGCACCTGGCCCTCACGATCCAGGGAAAGATTGGAATCTCCAACCGCGTCGATTCCGGTGATGTTGGTCTGCACATCCTGCGGCTCAGGCTGACCGGGAAAGGTGATCTCACGGAAGTCAAAGCGCAGTTCGCCTGCACGACCGAAGCGACGTGCCGGCCTGGCGCGCGTGATCTCGCCCTTCAGCACAGCTCCCTGCGGCACGGCCACCTCACCCGCCGGGCCCATCACCGGCTGCGTGACAACGGCCTGGATCGGCCCACCGACCTTGGCGTCGGATGAGCTGAGCGTCTCCGCCAGATAGGCCTGCAGCGTCCAGGTCTGCGATCCATTTGCCTCCCCAGGTTTCGTGGAAACAGCCGACGTGAGCACCGGCTTCGACACCGCCCCTTTTTCGGAAATGGGAACAGCAACAGGAGCGGGTGCGGGTGCGAGGGCAAGCGGCGCATCGGTGTCGGCGGTCCACACGGTATTTGTCGGAATGCGCTGCGGATGATACGGCAGCTGCGAATACAGCAGGTCCTTCAAGCGGTCTTCCTTGCCAGGAGCCGTGACGAGGCGCAGGCGATCCTTCACCATGACCATGCCCTGGTCGTATTCGCGGCGGATGAACCCACCCTTGGCGGGCGGCGGGGGCGTGAGCTGCAGCACAGGGGCGCCATCCTGCGCGCGGCCCAGAGGCAGCTTGATCGTCCTGCCATTCAGCGTGACGCTATCGAACTGAATGACGGGCTTGCTGAAGGGGGTGAAGTCTCCGCGGAGACGAGCTTGCAGGCGATGAGCATGATCAGCCTCCAGGCCCACCACCGAGCCCTGAACAGGGGTGCCGGCGGGCAGCACCAGCTGGTTCGCGGCGAAGATGCTATACAGCAGATGTGCCCGCACCGGCTGCCCGACCCGCTGCGGGACCGTGCTGTCCGACTTCACCCAGACCGGCGTTCCCACTGGCAGAGACAAGGCAGGGGGAGGCGCGCCGTCGATTGGGCCTTGCAGCATGAGCAGAATGGGGAGAAGCGCGCCGGAAATCATCTCTCCTCACGATACCAAGCCCAGATGAACCCTGCCTGAACGACGGAATCACCTCGCCCGGCAAACTCTCTACCAACCCTGGGTGCCGGGTGCTCCCTTGAACGGCCCTGTGACGCGCGAGGTGACCCAGCCGCCGTAAAAATCGCCCGGTTGCGCCCGGACCTGCTCACCGTCTACCGTGCACTCCTCGACGCGACTGGCGTAGAAGGCGAGGTGATCGCGCAAGGGGGCAAAACGCGCCGTAGGGTACGGGTAACTCCACGCGATGTCGGGGACGATCTCATGGCCTTCGGTGGCGGCGGGTTCGCCGATCAAATCCAGCGTCCAGTAGACGGCCGACCCCTTGAACTCACAAAAGGAGGTGCGTCCCGCGGAGCGCCGCAAAAGATCGAGGCGGATATCCGCGGGCGGCAGATAGAAGACAGGCGGATGACTGGTCTCGAGCACCCGCAAGGCATGGGTCGTCTCCGCAAGAACCACACCCTGATGGACGACGCGAATGAGACTGGCGGTGGGCTCAAGCCGGGGCGGACGCGGATAATCCCACACGGACTCAGCCGGTTGCGTTTCAGTCATGTGAACATTTCCTCCCGGGCGGCGTTGTAGCTGCTAGCTTCAGCGTAGCTGAGGCGCATCCTCCATTGATAGAGGGGATCATGACCGTTTCAAACGCGACCGCCGGCGACAAGCGGCTCAACGAGATGAACCGGCTCGGCGATATGGGTCATTTCCCCGCTGCCGTCAACGCGGGCGCCACCGCAAACGTGCTCATTACGCTGTGCGTCACCTGGTGGCTGGCGCCGCGCTTTCCGCAGCCCTGGTCGCCGGTGGTCTGGATTGCGGTGGTGCTTGCCTGCAACCTGCTGCCCGTGGTCCTGCTTCGCCTGAAGCTATCTCCGGCGACACCGTATCCGCCGTTGCGTGAGATGAACTTCTTTCGCGACCAGCACAAATTTTCCGATTGGGTG
The DNA here is from genome assembly GCA_965276885.1 of Granulicella sp. Classification (GTDB taxonomy): domain Bacteria; phylum Acidobacteriota; class Terriglobia; order Terriglobales; family Acidobacteriaceae; genus Granulicella. Next base: position 3,613,733 of record OZ255702.1, read on the forward strand.
TACGTGGCTGCCTCCGCCAACATGGCCTTTTGGGTGCTGACGGGATGGGCCGTATTTGCCTGGTACCCCGCTCGCGGGGCGCTGGCCGGAATGCTTGTACTTGCGTGTCTGCTCACCTTTTCGCCGGTGATGCTGCGCGGACGGCGTGGTTGAGTTCCCTGCATCCGCGGACGGCGATGGTACTCTAATATGGAGCGCCTGAGGCCCCGTGAGTCGGGGTCCAAGCTGCAGCGTGACAGGAATCTCGATGTCGTGAGCTCCGCTTTATGATCCACGATCTTTTGTGATCCACGATCCAAAGCGACACGGCAAGCGAACCGTTCTGCGGCGGGAGAGCTACGAAAGGATTCAACCCATGCCTAAGGAAGGCGTTCACCCCAAATACGACACCACGACCGTGCGCTGCGCGTGCGGCAACAACTTCCAGACCCGCTCGACGAACAAGGGCGACATCGTTCTGGAAATCTGCTCGGCCTGCCACCCGTTTTTTACGGGCAAGCAAAAGCTGGTCGACACCGCCGGCCGCATCGAGCGCTTCCGCCGCAAGTTCGCAGCGACGGATGCCAAAAAGGCCGAAGCCGCCGCCAAATAAACGCTGCTGCAACGAGAACCGAAGGCCTCTGCCCATGCAGGGGCCTTTCTTGTAAGGCCGGTTCATGCCCATAGTAAGAGATCTGCCATTCAACGATCTACCCGACCTGCCACCAGCTACTGCGCTCGAATCAGTCGATGTGCTGAAGCAGACGGTCGCCGCTTCACGGGCCTTAGAGCGGCTGCGCGAGACGGCGGCGCAGCTGCCCAATCCTCGGGTGCTGGTGAGCGGAATCGTTCTGCAGGAGGCTAAACTCTCCTCCGAGGTAGAAAATATCATCACCACGAACGACGAGCTCTATAAGGCTGCGGCCGGAATCGCCGACGGACAACGCGATCCAGCTACGAAAGAGGTTCTGCGTTACCGTGAGGCGCTTTGGTACGGCTTTGAGCAACTGAGTAAGCGGCCATTGAGCACCAGCCTTTTTATTGAACTCGTGCAGATCATCCGCCAAACCTCAGCCGGTGTGCGCAACACCCCTGGAACAAGCTTGCAGGACGGCAAAGGAAAGGTGATCTACACACCACCCGAAGGGGAAGCCCTTCTATTTGCAAAACTTAGGAATTTCGAGCAGTTTTTGCACGCCGAGGACGGCCTCGATCCGCTCATTAAAATGGCCGTATTGCACTATCAGTTCGAGGCGATCCATCCATTCACGGATGGAAACGGTCGGACGGGGCGCATCCTGAACGTGCTCTTCTTGGTTGAACGTGGCCTGCTTACCCTGCCGGTGCTGTACCTGTCTCACTACATCCTGCGGAATAAGCCGGCGTATTACAAAGGGCTGCGCCAAGTAACGGAAGCAGGGGAATGGCACAGCTGGATCTCGTTGATGCTTCGCGGTGTCGACGAAACCTCGCAGGAGACGTGCAGGCTCATCGACACGCTGCTGCAACGGATCGACTCTGCCGCCGTTTGCTTTCGGGCGAAACATCCGGAGCTTTTAGCAAGGACCTCATGGGGGTGGTTTTCAGCAATCCATACTGCCGCATCCGCTTCGTGGAAGAGCAGCTGCAGGTTAGCCGTCAAACCGCTTCCAACTATCTACAAAAGTTTGTTGAGGCTGATCTGCTGCGCGAGGTCCGCGTAGGACGGGATGTGTACTTCGTGAACGATGGGATGCTCGCCACTCTGAACGCAATGCGTTAAGCAAACGAACATATCCGCCCGAACATGTTAAGGAAAAGCGAAAAACTTAACATATTCCAGAAATCTGTCAAATCGCTTAACACATCGAACCCATGGACAAATACTGGCGTCAGCCCGAAGAAGCCGAATCAACCCGCAAAATGCCGAGTACCTCCAGCGTACCCGCCGAGCTGCGTATCGGCGGCGTACGCATTGCGCCGGCCACTGTGCTGGCGCCAATGGCGGGGGTGACCGACACGGTCTTCCGGCGCTTCATCAAGAACGCCAGCATGTATGCCGCGCCGACCGTCGGCTCTGAAACGGCGAGCGGCGCCGATGTGGATGTGGAGACCAGCAATGAGCGCTCCGGCTGCGGGCTGATCATGACGGAGTTCACCTCCGCTGATGGCCTGTCGCGGATGCGCGAGGTCAAACGCAAGCGTTATCTGACCTACTACGAGGACGAGCACCCGATCTCCGCGCAGCTCTTCGGCTCCAACCCGCGAACGCTCGCCGAAAGCGCGCGCATCGTGCAGGATGCCGGCTTCGATCTCGTCGACCTGAATCTCGGCTGCCCGGCCAAACGCGTTGTCGCCTGCAACGGCGGATCAGGTTTGCTGCGCGATCTGCCGCTGATCCGCGTCATCTTTGAGCAGGTGCGCGCGGCCGTGACCATTCCCTTCACCGTAAAGTTTCGCATGGGCTGGAACGACTCGAACATCGTCTGCGTGGAACTCGCAAAAATGGCCGAGGACTGCGGTCTGGCTGCCGTTGCGCTGCACGCGCGCACCCGCGAACAGGGCTACTCCGGCGACGCGCGCTGGGAATGGATCGCCGCCGTGAAGGATGCCGTGGGCATCCCCGTCATTGGCAATGGCGACATCCGCACGCCCGAGGACGCTGCCGCCATGGTGGAGGCAACACGCTGCGACGCCGTGATGATTGGCCGCGCGGCCCCCGCAAATCCCTGGATCTTTCGCCAGATCGCGCAGTACACGGCCAGCAGCCTCAAAACCGGCATGGGCCGCTATGACCAGCCCACAAATCTGGACCGCTATCGCATGATCCGCGACTACTTCGGCCGCCTGGCCACGGAGGGCGCCGAGCACCCCGACGTGCAAGGACCCGCCGTCAGCGACGAGGACAAACGCCGGAAACGCGATCACGAGAGCGCGCAGCGTGAGGCAGTGGGCAAGATGAAGCAGTTTGCCAGTTGGTTCACGCATGGCGTGCCCGGCGGAGCCACACTGCGGCGCCAGATCTTCGAGGCGAAACGCGGGGAAGAGGTGATAGCGCGCGTGGATGATTTTTTCAGCCGCAGCTCTACATCCGAGCAGCCTGCCATAGACCCCTTACCCGAGCCGGCTCTGATGTCGTAGCCTCGATGCTGCGATGGGCGTTGCTACAATCGACGGCATGGGCGGGCGGTTGCGATTCTCCGTAGGCATACCCACACGCAACCAGGCGGCGACTCTCCCAGCAACCCTGGAATCGCTTCTCCACCAGACGCGGCGGCCCGATGAGATCGTCGTTTCCGACCACGGAAGCACCGACGACACACCGGAGATTTTGCGTGAGTTTGCGAAGCTCCATCCGGGATTGATCCGCATCGTCTCTCCGCCCGCCGGATCCAACCTCACCGGCCAGTACAACTTCACGCTGACCAGCCAGACCGGCGACTGGATCACGCTGCTTTCCAGCGACGATCTGGCCCGGTCGAACTATGTTCATGCCATGATGCACGCCGCGGAGAGTGTCTCAGGGGCAGCGCTGGTGCGGGGCGCCTGGGAGAACATCGATGGGGCTGACAACGTGCTTTCGCACGAGTATCTGCTCAGCGTTCCCCCCGTGCAGGAAGCGCCACACACTCTGATATCGCAGCGTAACGGACCCAAGGTGAGTTTTGCAGCCTTTGCCGTGCGGCGTGAGGCATATCTAGCGTCCGGTCCGATCCTGAGCGCAATGGAGTCACTCGCCGATTGGGCTTTGTTCGCGCAGCTCACGCCATTTGGTCCCTTTGTCACCGTGAAGGAGATCCTCAGCGGCTATCGGGTCGGGCACGATGGCAACAAGTTTCGCAACCGCTGCGGTATGTGGATCCGCGATGAACGCCGCATGTTTGCCGAGGTGCTGCCCACCGCTGCGGAGCGCCTGAACATGAGAGATCGTGCCTGGATTGCGCAGGCCAGCCGGGCAAATTTCCAACGTTATTTAGCAGCGGCATCCCGCGAGTTTCGTCCTGAGGAGCGTTCGTCTCTGCTGCCGGATTTCGCTCCCTGGGCAGAGAGTGTGGGGGCATTGCAGCAGTTAGAGACGTTCGCCGCGGGCGGTTCCGTGAAGCAGTCCATCACGGCGATGGATGTGGCCAGGCAGCTCCTGAGGCCGCTAGCACAGCGCCTGACACATCGGTTCTCGAGACGCTCGTAGGGTTCAGTTTCCGAGCGCCGAGATGATCTCCGCGCTCTGGCGCACACGGCCCATGGTTGGAAACATCTTCGTCGTGGAGAACTCGTGCATCTCGGCGCTCATGCTGGACATGGCGTCTTCCGCAAAGATGAGTTCATAGCCGTATTCCTGCGCGGAGCGAGCCGTGGACTCGACGCCGAAGTTGGTGGCGATGCCGCTGAGAATGACGGTCTTGATGCCGCGACGACGCAGCGCCTGATCAAGGTTTGTGGCATGAGATGCATCCCGCCCTCGTTTGGTGATCAGCACGTCGCCGGGCTGAAAGCCTGCCTCCGGCACAAGCTCCGAGGCCGCAGGCGGCAGTGGCGTCGAGGGTCGTTGCATGGGCTTATCGGCTGCGCCCTGCGCGATCTCGTCTAGCAGCACATGCACATAAATGACAGTGCCGCCAGCTTTGCGCAGCGCTTCGGACAGCTTCGCGCAACGCGCTACGACATCCTTCGCGCTATGCGGTGCGAGGTCGCGGGCAACGATGCCCTGTTCAAGGTCGATCAGTACCAGTGCGGTTTCTTTTGCGTTCACAGTAAGGTTCATGTCTGCTCCTGTGCGGTGCGGTTAGTAAATATGCGATGCAAGACTCTGACGCAAAGTGCGCCAAGGTACGCAAGGGGCCGCGACGGCTTCGTTGCATTCCTTCGCGCCTCCTTCACGGCCTTTGCGTCAGAGTTTTACTTAGCCGCGGCTTCGAGTTCCTGCCATTCGCTATCCGAAAGCTCAAGCTCTGCCGCCTTCATGTTCTCTTCCAGATGCGCGACGGAGCTTGTACCGGGGATTGGCAGCATCACAGGCGAGCGCTGCAGCAGCCATGCCAGCGACAGCTGGGCCACGGTGGCTCCATGCTTCTTCGCGGCTTCGTCGAGCTTGCCGCCGGGTTGTGCCAGCTTGCCCGCGGCCACGGGGAACCAGGGAATAAAGCCGATGCTGTTCTTTTCGCAGTACTCCAGCACCGCTTCGCTCTTGCGATTGCCGATGTTGTACTCGTTCTGTACGCTGACGATCTCGACGATCTTCCGCGCCTGCTCGATCTGCTCCACGTTGACCTCGCTCAAGCCCACGAAGCGGATCTTCCCCTGTGTCTGCAGCTTTTTAATTGCGCCCAGCGACTCTTCTACGGGCACCTTAGGATCAAAGCGATGCAGCTGCCACAGCGCAATCGTGCTGAGCTTCAGATGGCGCAGACTCATCTCCACCTGCTGCGTCAGGTACTCGGGACGACCCACCGGCAGCCAGCGATTCGGCCCCTGGCGCGTGAGTCCAGCTTTGGTTGCAATGACAACGCCGGCCTTGTACGGCGCGAGTGCTTCGCCGATCAGAAGCTCACTTACAGCGGGACCGTAGCTGTCAGCCGTGTCGATGAAATTTACCCCGAGTTCCACGGCACGGCGCAGCACAGCCTTTGCGGCTTCGCGGTCCTTCGGTTCGCCCCAGATGCCCTCGCCCGTGATGCGCATGGCTCCAAAGCCAAGGCGGTTTACCTCGAGCTGGCCACCAAGTTTAAAGGTAGAAACTGTTGCAGTTGCGTTTGGCATAAAAGTCTCCTCATCGCATTGGATGAGAAAGGACGCCGATGGCGTCACGCAAATCTTGCCATCCAGCTCCTGGCTTATCTTGAAGATCGTAAGCAAGGCCGTCTTCCATCAGCTCAGCGGGTCAGCTCAACGCGGCGGCTCCGGCACGGATGTGAATGTCGACGCGGGCAGACCGGCAGCGTTGAATAGATTGCTTTCCATTACACTCATCCAGCCGTAGCGCACGTACACCGGCTTGGGCATCGAAGAAGCGGACACCACAACCGTCGCGCCCTCCACCTTCGCCTGCGCAGGGACAAACTTGCGATCGGCACCCGCGAGCTCAAACCCGGTTGCGGGTCCACCGCGATAGGTCAGCCCCTCGCCGTGGTTGAACCACACGCGCAGCGCGGTGCTGCCGTCACCCTGCAGCTCGCTTGTAGCCTGCCGAAACAGCGGTGAGGCGTACTCCACATGCTCGTCATAGACCATCGCCCGCGCCGCTAGCGCCAAGCGCGCGGCGACAGTCTGCTTGTCGGGCGGATGCACGTTATCGGGAGTCCCCACGTCCAGCGTGACCGCCATGGCGGTGTTCGCCACCTTCAGTGTGCGGCGCTGCGCATCGCGTACCTGTCCCCAGTCCTCGCCTGGGGAGTTGAACGAAGAAATCTGCACATAGAAGAACGGCAGCATTCCTTGCGCGAAGTGCGTGCGCCAATCACCGATCAACGCCGAGAACAGGCTTTCATAGTACGGTGCGCGATCATGTGCGGAGTTCGTCTCTCCCTGGTACCAGAGAAATCCTTTGATCGACATCGGCGTGTAGGGCGCAATCATGCCGTTATAGAGACCCGCGGGCGACCAGGACGCCTCAAACGGATGCCAGGGGTGCTTGGGTGCGGGCTTTCCGGCGGCTGTGGCCTCCGCGTCTTCGCGCTTTTCGGCGGCGACGGTGGCTTCCACATCCTCCTGGGTATCGGCAAAGCGAGCACGGCTGGCGATGGCCGGAAGCAGATCGGGGTTCGATCCCAGAGTGTCCAGCGAGACCCACGAGTCCGCCGGTGTACCGCCCCAGGAGGAGTCGACGAGACCGACGGGAACCTTCTCCTTCGCCGAGATCTCGCGACCGAAGAAGTACGCCACAGCGGAGAACTTGCGCGCCGTCTCAGGCGTGCACTCTGTCCACACCGCAGGGTTATCGTTCAACGGCACATCGGAGCTCTTCTGCTCCGTTCGCAACAGCCGTACATGCGGGTGGTTCGCGCGCGCGATCTCCTCCGCCGCGTTCTTCAGCGGCATAGTGGGTCCAAAGCCGTCCAGCGGAAACTCCATGTTGCTCTGCCCGGAGGCGAACCACACGTCGCCGACCAGCAGATCGGAGAGCGTCTTCTCCGCGCCATCGCCGCTGATCGTCAGCGTGTAGGGTCCGCCGGCTGTTTCAGGAGCAAGCCACACACTCCAGCGCCCGATGTTGTCGGCCACAGCGGCAACCGTCTGGCTGTGAAACGTCGCCGCGAGATGCGCGCCCGGTGTCGCCCAGCCCCACAAGTGAATCGGACGTTCGCGCTGCAACACGGCGTGGTCGGAGAGCGCATGGGGCAGACGCACCTCCGCTGGCGCGGCAAAGGTGAAAGACAAGGTAAAGGCGAGCAGACTGCACCTCGCCACAAAGGTTGGCTTCATCTCAGACCGGCTCCGTTCATGCATGAGAACGATAGCGCAAACACAGGATGGAACGCACGGGATATTCCCAGGATCGAGGCTTGCATACAGAAACTTCCGCGGGAGAATCCTGAGTCGCTTGCGCGCGGGCAACGTGGGCCGGGTACACTTTGGGCTCGGGTATACTGGCGAACGCAGAGCCGGTCGCCGGCGAGGGAGCTCATGTCGAACTTGCAGTCTGCACAGGGGTCAGTCCTTCCCGAGCCGATCATCCTCAAGCCCATTCTGGTGGAGCGCATCTGGGGCGTGCGTTCGCTGGCTCCGTGGTACCAGGACGACAGCACGAAGGAGCCGTTGGAGAAGCCCATCGGCGAAATCTGGCTCACAGCGGATACCTGCATCGCCATGTCTGGCCAAGCCAAAGGCCATACGCTGAACGAGCTCACAGCCGCCCATCCGGAGCGTTTCGGCGACCCGCGGCATGAGGGATTTCCTCTGCTGATCAAACTTCTGTTTCCGCGCGAAAAACTGTCCGTCCAGGTACACCCGAACGATGCGCAGGCCAGGTCGCTGGGTATGCCGCGCGGCAAAACGGAGTGCTGGTATGTGCTCGCTGCCGAGCCCGGCGCCGCAGTCGCTGTTTCCTTCAAGGAGCAACTCACTACCAATGAAATCGCCGCCTCCATCAAGGACGGCAGCATCGAAGCCAAGCTGCGCATGATTCCCGTGCAGGCGGGCGACATGATCTTCGTCGATGCAAATACGGTGCACGCCATTGGACCCGGAATGGTGGTGCTCGAAACACAGCAATACAGTGACACCACCTACCGGCTGTGGGATTACGGCCGCCCGCGCGAGCTGCACGTCGAGGCCGGGATGGCCGTTACGCGCACCGATACCGAAGCGGGCCTCGTGCCGCCGGCGCCGATGGACGGCTTCACACGCCTAGTCTCGTCGAACTATTTTTTTGTGGATCGGATTGACTTGCATGGCGAGGATGCGAAACGTCTCGACAACACGAATCAGCTGCAGATCCTCGTGGCTTTGGGCGAGGGCTGCCGGTTGATCCTCGACGAAGTCCGCAGCTTCGATCTTCCGCGTGCCCATGCGGTTGTTTTGCCTGCCACCGGTAGCCACTACGCTCTCCAAAGTCAAGACGACGCGCAGGTCATACGCATACTGCAGCCGTAATCCCTGAAAATCCATCCATCCATGAGGCACTGAACTCGAATGCGAACCTCTCTTCGGAATACCTTTTCGTTCTGCGGGATTCTTCTTTGTGCGACGCTTGCGTTGGGCCAGGAGCGCCCTCCCGCTACGCCGCTCGTCGTGCACAATCCATATTTCAGCATTTGGTCGAACACGGACAAACTTACGGATTCGGAGACCCGCCACTGGACCGGGCATCCGCAGCCGCTCGCAGGGCTGGTGCGGATCGATGGCAAGAGCTTTCGCATCATGGGAGCAGGCCCTGGGAAGATCCCGGCGCTCGAGCAGATATCGATGACGCTTACCCCCATGCATACGCGCTACAGCTTCAAGGGTGCGGGTGTTGCCCTCGATCTCTCTTTTTTTACGCCCGCTTTCCTCAACGACCTCGACGTACTTTCGCGGCCCGTCACCTATGTGCAATGGTCTGCGCACGCGGTGGACGGCGCGCCGCATGAGATCTCCGTGATGCTGGATGCGAGCCCCGCGATCGCCACCAGTTTCGACGCGCAGCCGGTAAGTTACTCGCGCAGCCGCACAACGAGCACAGAGGTTCTCTCGGTCGGCACACGCGACCAGGCCGTGCTCAATCGCTCCGGAGATGACCTGCGTATTGATTGGGGTTATCTGCACCTTGCCGTACCCGGCGATGAGCCGGCGCAGACCACGATTTCAGCGGGAGCAGCGCAACTCTTCGTGGATACCGGCGGTCTTCACGCACCGGATGCGATGGAAGGCGTCGTTGCTGCGAACCGCCGCGCACCACATCTCGCTGTGGCCTTTTCGCTCGGCTCCGTCGGTGTGGCGCCGGTCTCGCGCCATCTGCTTCTCAGCTACACCGAAGGCTATGCCATTCAGCTAATGCATCAGAATCTGCGGCCTTATTGGGAGCGGAACAACGAACCCGTTGCGCAGATGCTGGACGATGCGGAACACGATTATGCATCGCTGGAGGCGCGTGGCACCGCCTTCGACACGGAGCTGACTGCCGATCTAACCCGCACCGGGGGCGCTCATTATGCGTCTATCTGCACGCTGGCGTACCGGCAGGCGATCGGGGCACATGTGCTCGTGGCCGATGCCGAAGGCCATCCCATGCTCTTCGGAAAAGAGAACTTCTCCAACGGCGACATCTCCACCGTGGATGTCATGTATCCCTCATCACCAATCTTTCTTTTCTTCAACCCACGCCTGCTGGAGGCGCAGGTGCTGCCCGTGCTGGAATACGCCGCGATGCCGAACCATTGGCATTTTCCGTTCGCTCCGCATGATCTTGGGCAGTATCCTCTGGCAAACGGGCAGGAGTACGGCGGCGGCGAAACTGGCGAAGAAAATCAGATGCCCGTCGAAGAGAGCGGCAACCTGCTCATTCTGGTCGATGCGATCGAGCGCAGCGAAAACGACACGGCGCTCGCATCCCGTTTCTGGCCGCAGTTAACGCAATGGGCTGAATACTTGCGCGTAAATGGCCTTGATCCCGCGAATCAACTCACCACGGATGACTTCGCCGGTCATGTGGCGCATAATGCAAATCTTTCGATCAAGGCAATCGATGGGCTTGCGGCGTATGCGGACCTCGCCAAACGTCTCGGCCATAAATCAGAAGCGAAATCATACGACAGTGATGCAAAAACAATGGCCGGCAAGTGGACTCAGATGGCGATCGAAGGCGATCACTACAAGCTGGCATTCAACAGCCCCGGAACCTGGAGCCAGAAGTACAACCTGGTCTGGGACAAGCTGCTGCACTTCGATTTATTTCCTGCCCAGGTCCACACGGCGGAGATCGCGTTTTACCTGAACAAGCTAAATCGCTACGGCTTGCCGCTGGATAGCCGGGCCGATTACACCAAGCTCGATTGGGAGCTCTGGACGGCCACCCTGGCCGACAAACCGGCAGACTTCGCGACGCTCCTCGACCCGATCTATCGCTGGATCAACGAGACACCCACCCGCGTTCCCCTGACAGACTGGTATGACACCAAGACAGGCGCACAAGTTCACTTTCAGGCCCGCAGCGTTGTGGGCGGCGTCTTCATCAAGGCTCTGAGCGATGAGGCGCTCACAGCCACATGGCGAGCGAAGAACACGAAGCAGTAACTCTCGTCCCTGCACGCTGATTCAGCGTGCCTACCACCATTCCTACCACCCTGCTAGCGGCTGCTGGCAGGGCGGTAGGCAATGCGAACCGTTTGAATCTGGAATGGTGTTACATCCACCGATACCTTGTCGCCGCTCACTGCAAGAGGCGCGCCTTCGGTCTTTTCCATCAGGTTGGCCACTGTGGCGCCTGTCGCTCCCGGCGGAACCGTGAGGGTGACGCTGCCGCCCTTTCCGGCCCACTCATAAAAGCGAACGATCAGCGCGTCACTATCCTCAGCCTTCTTCATCGCCGTTACAACAACATGGTCACTGTCCACGGCGAGAAAGGAGTGTTCCGGCTTCAGATCACCCGCATGCGGCGCAACCTGCATCGCCTTCAACTCATAATTTGCGTTGTAGCCATGCTGCACCGTATCTGCCTGTTTCCACGTACCCGTATGCGGATACAAGACATAGCTGAAGTGATGATGCTCGCGGTCCGCATCTGGATCAGGCCATACCGGTGAGCGCAGCAGCGTAAGCCGCAGCAGATTGCCCACCGAATCATAGCCGTACTTCGAGGTGTTGATGAGGCTGAAGCCGTGCTGTCCATCACCGAGATCAGCCCAGCGCATCGCCGGAACCTCGAAGCGCGCCTTCTCGAAGCTGTTGTTCCGCGTAGTGGGCCGATCGATCGTGCCATAGGGAATTTCGTATGTGGCATTCGCGCTGGAGGCCGCCAGAGGAAACGCGGCCTTCAGCAGAACGTGCGTCTCATGCCAGTCGATGTCGTTGGTCACAAGCACCTGATCGCTGCCATTGAAGAGGGTCAGATCCTGCACAAACTTTGAGTTCTGCCAGGTGCGCGTGATGCGAATCGTGGAACGCAGCGGACCTTTTTCGATCATCTGCACGGAATCGACTGTGTGCAGCAGGGTGGGTGCGGCGTCCAGCGTGCCGGGATCGATGTTCCAGGCATCATAATTCTTCGGCGTGTCCTTAAACGCCTGCAACTCGTTGCCGCAGCCACCTTTTGCAAGCGTTTCGAACTGCGCACGCTTGTCGAAGAGCGAGGTGATGCATCCAGTCTGCGGATCAACGACCACGCGCAGATTGGCATTCTCGATCGTCATCGCCGTGCTCGTCAGATCGCTTTTGAATTCCCGCTCCGTAGCGATGACATGCAACATTCGGTAGCCCATGGAGGGCACATCGCCAGGTTGCACGAGCAGCCGTGCGGTGTGCGTCGCTGCGTCATGCGAGAGCACCTCCGACGGAACCACATGATTCTTGTCATCGAGCACGGACAGCCGGTCTGCCGCGCCGTCCGGCATCTGCACCGAGACCTCCACCGCTCCACCACGCCCCCAAGCCAGAGGATTGAAGACGAGTAACGGCACACCCTCCTTCACTCGCGTGTCGATGCGTGCCGCGATGGTGGCGAGTGAATCCGAGGTCACCTGATCGGAAGACCAATGGACCTGGTCGTAGTCCTTCTGCGCTTCCTTGTAAATCACGCCGATGCCTGAACCGGCGGCAAGATCGTGAAACTGGTTGAAGAGCACCAGCTTCCATGCATCCGTAAGCTGCATTGCCGGATACGTTTTTCCGTCTAGCCACGCAAGCGAGGCATACTTCTCGGCGTTCAGCATCCATTCTTCACTGTCGCGCATATTGCGCTTGTGATCGGCCTGCGTTGTGAAAACACCGCGATGGTACTCCAGATACAGCTCATCCTTCCAGGTTGGAATACTCGTCTGCCCCGCCCCAGGCTGCGGCAATGCCGTATCGCCCTTGGCCAGCGAACTGTAATTCCAAGTCGGCGAGTCCGGTGCGACCCCCGTTTCTATCTTGCTGAAGTAGGCCTGTGCAGTACCGAACTCCTCGTGCGGCACAACCTTATCCGGCTCCATCCAATGCAGGCCCTGGTCAAGCATCGCCCGCGTGGGTCCGCCGCCATGATCGCCTACGCCGTACAGATCCATCATGTCCGTGAGCCCGGGGCTTCGGTCACGTGCGGTCACCAGGTCCTTTGCCAACCGGGTAGGATCGAGATTGTTATTGGCATAATCATGCGGAAAATAGGTAAGCACCTTGCTGCCGTCGGGGGATTCCCACCAGAAGAGCTTCAACGGCAAAGGATTCGTGTCGTTCCACGTCATCTTTTGCGTAACAAAGTAGTCGATGCCGGAACGCTTGTAGATCTGCGGAAGCTGCCAGTTATAACCGAACGAATCGGGGTTCCACCCAATGCGCGTGGTCTTGCCATACAGCTTTTGAAACGTCGCCTGGCCTACAAGGATCTGTCGCACCAGCGATTCGCCATCCGGCATGTTCAGATCCGGTTCGAGCCACATGCCGCCCACAAGCTCCCAGCGGTTTTCATTCACCCGCTGCGCGATCTGTGCATTCAACGCCGGGTATTTATCGGCCATCCACTGGCTGTACGCTGCCGCCGATTGCGTGTAGGTGTAGGTCGGATATTCGCTCAGCAGCTGCACCACCGTGCCGAAGGTGCGCTTCACGGTATCAACAGTTTCGGTCCAGGGCCAAAGCCACGCGGCATCGATGTGCGAGTTGCCCGTGAGGTGATAGGTCGCCTTCTGTAGAACCGGCCGCAAGACAGCCAGCGTCGTCATCGAACGCCGCAGCGACGCATCGAAAGCAGCTTGATTCGCCCGATCCAGAGCGGCAAAGTTTACCTCGCCGATGCTGTCGGTCACGGTCTTGCGGTCCGCTGTGGAACCGGGTGCAAGCGAGGGCACAAGCGCGGCGGCGCTTACCAACTGGTCGCGGAGATCCTCCGGATTCGGCCTCGAAGTGGCAAAGGTGATGTTGAGATCCACATTGTTGAAGCGCTTGACATCCACGGTGGGCAACAGCTTTACGGCCACCAGAACCTTGTCGCCGGGTTTCGCGTTTGAAAATAACTCAATCGCTTCAAGATCGTCGCCCAACGCCACACGGCGGCCATTGAAGTAAAGGATCTCCGGCATGGGCCCGTTCGCATAGGCGTTAAAGCGGAAGCTCACCGCTGTGCCGGTCAGATCATAGCCGTGCAGCGTCTTCGGAATTTCAATGGTGCGGCGATACCAGACAGCCTCCTTCGGAGCCGTGGACTTCGCGGAGACCTCCGGCCACGCACTGTCGTCGAGCGTTGGCGATTCGCCATGCGCGAGGTCGCCCGCGTGAAAGCGCCAGGGACCATCGGGCAGCGTTCGCAGCGTATTGAGTTTGTCCAGCGTGCCTTGCTCGGCAGGCGAAAGCTGTATCGCCGTGGAGGTTGGGTGCTGCGCTTCAAAAAGCTGGGCGCGCACAGCGTTGGGCGAAGAGAAGGCCGCAAACACAGAAGCTGCCACGATGAGTTTAAATCTGTACATTTGCAAAATCATCCTTTTCCGATAACTTCGTAGGTGTCTTGTGCGGCATGTCAGTGGAGTTATGCGTTATCCCAGCAACAGCGATGGCGGCACAGACTCAGGCGAAGCTCCGAGCGTCAGGTTGGGTTGTGCTCCCATGGTGAACGTAAGTGTGCCACCCTGCGCAATCTCGCTGTGATTGAACCATGCCCTCTGTTGCTGCTTGCCGTTCAAAGCAAACGATTGTATGTATGCATGGGAAGCATCCACGCGTTTCACCTCGATCTCGAGTTTCTTGCCGCTGCCCAGATGAACCTCTGCATGCTCAAACAGCGGCGACCCAAGAATATAGTTTCCGCTCACCGGATCCACTGAATAAAACCCCAAGGCGCTGAGCACATACCACGCCGACATCTGCCCCACATCCTCGTTGCCCTGCAAACCGTTGGGCTGGTCGAAGTACATTGTCTCCATAAGACTGCGCGCCCGCGCCTGCGTTTTGTACGGCTGCCCAGCATAGACGTAGAGATAGGCGATGTGGTGCGAGGGCTCATTGCCATGCGCGTATTGTCCAACCAATCCGGCAATATCTGGCGGCGCATTTGCCGGCAATGTGGGCGCCGTTGTGAACAGTTCGTCCAGTTTGACCAGAAAGGCCTTGCGTCCACCAAAGAGTGCAATCAGCCCGGCGGGATCATGCTGCACCCCAAACGTCGTCTGCCATGCATTCGATTCGGTGTAGTCACGCCACTTCGTTGAATGACCAAGATCGATAGGGTTGAACGGCACGGTAAAGGAGCCGTCCGCGAGCTTGGGCCGCATAAATTGAGTAGAAGGATCGAAGTAGTATTTATAATTTGTTGAGCGCTCGATGAGGAACATCGCATCGTCGGTTTTTCCAAGCTTCTTTGCGACATGCGCGATCGCCCAGTCGTCGTAGCAATACTCAAAGGTCTTCGACACCGACTCTTCTTCAAGATCGGCCGGGATGTAATGCAGCTTGCGGTAGTAGCCCAGCCCGCGATAGTTATCCACCATCGCACGCTTCATCATCGCCGCATACGCCTGATCGATATCGATGCCGGCGAAGCCCTTGTTTACAGCCTCCGCAATCACCGCGGCGGAGTGGTAGCCGGTCATGGTGCCGGTCTCGGTGCCCTGCAGCGGCCACACGGGCATACCCGCGGGGCTCTGCACAGCCATGCGGATCAGGGTGTTCGCAAAATCCGGCACGCGTTCGGCTTCGATCAGCGTATAAGCCGGATGCGCCGCACGAAAGGTGTCCCACAACGAAAATGTAGTGTAGTTATGCTGGCCGGCAGGCAGGCTATGGATCGTGTTATCCATGCCGCGATAGCGCCCATCCACATCTTCAAACAGCGTTGGTCCCATGGCCATGTGGTAAAGCGCTGTGTAGAAGATACGCTTATGCACCTCGTTATCCGTTTTGACCTTCACCTTGCCGATCTGCGCAGCCCATTTCGCATGGGCTTGCTTGCGTACCCGGTCAAAGTTCCAGTCCGGGATCTCTGCCCTTAAATTCGCTGCTGCACCTTCCGCGCTGACCGCGGAGATGCCCGTCTTGACCAGAATCGTCTCGCGCGCACGAGTCTTGAAGTGCAGAACGCACTTCAGATTCGTGCCGCGCTGCATCGCTGCCGGCGCAACCTCCCCATCATCCTGATAAAAGACGATGCGATCCGGCGTCTTCGACACCTGCAGGGTGAAGTACGCGTGGCGCCCGTTGCCCCATGCCCTTGTCACGCGGCCCCCGGCGAGCGTATCCGGCGCGGGATTTGCAAGCTCAGCCGAGATGACGTTCGGCTTGCCTCCGCCCTCGTAGCCATGGCGCAGATCGAGCACGAGATACGCTTCAGAGCTCTCGGGAAAGGTGTATCGATGGATGCCGGCGCGCTCGGTTGCGGTGAGCTCCGCGCGCACACCGGGGTCCTTCAGCACAACGGAGTAGTATCCCGGCGTGGCGATCTCATCGTCATGGCTGAAGCGCGAACGGTAGCCCGCCTCCGGGTTTTCGCGGGTTCCGGGCACGATCTTTGCCGGTCCGGTTCCCGGCATGACCAGAAAATCCAGCAGATCGCCCGCTCCCGTGCCACTGAGGTGCGTGTGGCTGAAGCCCATGATCGAGGTGTCGGAGCGATGATAGCCGGAGCACCAGTCCCAGCCGCTGTTGTACGTGTCGGGGCTCAACTGCACCGCGCCGAACGGAACGGTGGCTCCGGGAAAGCAGTGCCCGTGGCCGCCCGTGCCGATGCGGGGATCGACCCAGCGCAGGCCGTCGTCTTTGCGGAAGAACCAGGCAGCACGAGCGGCTTTGGGCGCCAGCGCAGCCGCGCTCGCCGTGGCCGCAGCTTGTAGAAACAAGCGCCTGGAGAGTCTTGAATGGAGGTCGCCGACTGCGGGAGAACGATCGAGCGCGGGAGAGGTGGCTGGGTAGTGCGCTTTCATTTGGCCCATACTACAGAAGTTCGCAACCAGTTCGCATGTCAGTGTTCACCCTATCGTTTTTTGAGCGCAAGATGCAAAATCTCTATATGAAATCGATTATCACGCGCCGGGCTCTCGTTTCCAGCATGGGCGCGGCAGCGATCATGACGCACACCGGCCCCTTCGTCCACGCGCTATCCCCGGCGGCACCGGCCATCGCTCCCTCGGGCCGTCCCAAGCCTGCCGATCGCCGCTTCTCAAGCCCCCTGGTCGAGCAATTCATCGCGCAAACAACGAAGCGCATCGCCGATCCCGAACTGGCTCTGCTGTTCACGAACTGCTTTCCCAACACCCTGGACACCACCGTCGAGCCGGGCACGTTTGAGGGCAAGCCGGATACCGTCGTCATCACCGGCGACATCGCGGCGATGTGGCTGCGCGATTCGTCCGCGCAGGTCTGGCCGTATCTCCCGCTCGCCGCCCAGGACCCGGCGCTGCGGCGGCTGCTCGAAGGCATCATTCGCCGCCAAACCCGCTGCCTGCTGATCGACACATATGCGAACGCCTTCATGGCCGATCTCTCCGCGCCCCCGCTGCCCTGGAGCGTTCACGACAAGACCGAGATGAAGACCGGCGTAGCCGAACGCAAGTATGAGATCGATTCGCTGTGTTACCCCATTCGCCTGGCGCACGGTTATTGGAAACGTACCGGCGATGTGCAGCCATTCGACTCTGCCTGGCACAAGGCCATGCAGCTGGTGGTGCAGACCATGCGCGTGCAGCAGCGCAAGGACGGCAACGGCCCTTACCGCTTTCAGCGCACCTCGAACTCTTCCACCGAGACACTGCCCAATGCGGGCTATGGCAATCCGGTGAACCCGGTTGGGCTTATCGCTTCGGGTTTTCGCCCGTCCGACGACGCCTGCATCTTCCCGTTCCTGGTGCCCGCGAATCTCTTCGCGGTGACTTCGCTGCGACAGCTCGCCGCGATGGCGAACGCGGTGCTGCACGACGCCGCGCTCGCCAACGAGGCAACCACGCTGGCGGCTGAGGTGGAGCGCGCGCTGCGCCAATATGCCATCGCGCACACCGCGGAGGGCACGATCTGGGCGTATGAGATCGACGGCTTTGGCAGCCAGGTTCTGATGGACGATGCCAACGTACCCAGCCTGCTGGGGCTGCCGTACATCGAAAGCTCCCCAGACCCGGCGCTCTATGCGCGGACGCGGCAGTTCGTCTGGAGCAGCCGCAATCCCTGGTTTTTCAAAGGCATGGCAGGCGAAGGCATCGGTGGACCCCACGAAGGCGAAGGGATGATCTGGCCGATGTCGCAGACTATTTATGCACTTACCGCCGGTCAGACGCCCAGCTCCGCCGCGGAGATCCGCCATGCGCTCACGATGTTGAAGGCCGCCGCGACGGCTACAGGCTTCATGCACGAGAGCTACTTCAAGGACGACAGCGCGCGCTTCACAAGGGATTGGTTTGCCTGGGCCAATACCCTCTTCGGAGAGCTCATCGCCGGCCTCGCGCAAACACGCCCGGAGCTGCTGCGGGTTTAAAAATGCTTACGTGTTGCTCTGCTGCAAGCCCGAACAGCAGGTTCCCTTCGGGAATGACAGAAAGAAAAGCAACAGCGCTGTATACCTGAAAGGCAATTACATTAGGCGGGTTGAATGCCGCCGCGTGCTCGCCACAGAGCCCCTGCGATCGGATCGATGACACCATCCAGCGTCTCCATCCCTGGAAACTCCTGCCGAACGGAATCAATAAGCGCAGAACGCACCGGCACGACGTTTTCCATGATGGAGCCCGCGAAGGCGATGGCCGGCAAGGCATTCTGCCCGGCGGGATTGCTGGCAAGCAGGCGTCTCACCATCAAACGCACCAGATAGCCAAGCTCCTCGCCTTGCTGCCGGAGCACGGCAGCGGCGATCGCATCGCCCCCAAGCGCACAGCGCAGCACGGACGCAGCCAGGCGAGAGAAATCCGGAGGTGGAACGCTGTTGGCAAACTCAATCAGCTGATCCTCTGTCTCCAGTCCCCAAAACCTCATCGCTTCTTGGAGCAACGTGGTCTGCCGTCCTTCATCCTTGGCGAGAAACCCAGCGCGCAGCGCAGTCAATCCGATCCGGTTTGCCGATCCTTGATCCGCCATCAGCGGCCCCCAACCGCCCGCGCCCTGCAGCGTACCGTCAGCGCTGCGGCCCGCTACATTGGAGCCGGTACCCGCCAGCACCAGAATGCCGCTGCCGCCCTGGAACGCCGCATCGAGCGCGATCTCCACATCGCCGACCAGGATCAGTTCGCCGGAGACCCGGCTCGTGATCGCCTCGCGCAGCCAATCGGTCACCAACGGCACCGTGTTGCCCGCCGTGCCCACGCAGGTGCGTGTGACGGACTGCAGGGAGACGCCTGTCTGCGCCGCGAGCTCCGCAAACGCCTCTTCGAGATGCGCGGTGGCGGTGACGGTATCGGCCCGCATGCGCTTGATGGTGCCGCTGCGCACGCGCGCGAGCTCGTGCGTTTCGTCCGCGAGAATGTAGTCCGTCTTGGTTCCACCGGCATCGAGCGCCAGAAAATATGCCATTCGCTCCTTCTACTCCGCTCCTTCTACTCCGCCGACACCGCCTTGGTGAGGTTGCGCGGGCGATCTACGCGATGCCGGATGCAGGGCCCTCGCAGGCGAGCATCAGTTCCTTTTTTGAGTGTGTACATTCTAATCTGCACTCTGCACCTTTAGAACCGATGTACTGAGGTGGAAAGCGAATGAAAAAGCGCATCGCAGTTGCCCTGCTCGGGGCTGGTCTGCTCAGTTGTCCCGCCCTGTCCGCGCAGTCCACCGCACCCCGTGCAACGGCCCACCCAGAGGTGCTGTTCTGGATGAGCAACGGCCTCGCCTCGGTGAACTCGTTCATGGCGCACAAAGACAAGATCGGCATTCTCTCGCCCACCTGGTACCAGATCAACGAGTCCGGCCTGGTGACAGGCGAACCGCAGCCGGTCGTTTTGAAGGCTGCCAAGGACGCGCACATCACCCTCATGCCCCTGTTTGCGCTCTTCAACCCAGACAAAGTTCACCTGCTGCTCAACGATCAGAAGGCGCAGGACGAAATGAATAAGGCCTTCATCCGCGAGTGCAAGGAGAACGGCTACGATGGCATCAACTACGACCTTGAAGACGTGATGTGGACCGATCGCGATGCGCTTTCCGCGATGGTGCGGAAGACCGCCGACGCGCTGCACAAAGAACATCTCCAGGTCTCGATCGATGTCGTCCCCGGCGCTCCGGGACATGCGGGAGAGACCGACTTTGGCAGGTGGATCTTCGCGGAGTGGCGCGGCGCCTATGACCTGAAGGCCCTCGGCGAGGCTGTCGATCTGCTCTGCCTGATGACCTACGACCAGAGCACCCACTGGACCACGCCGGGGCCTGTCGGTGGGTGGATCTGGACGAACAAAAACCTCGACTACGCTCTCCAATCCGTGCCGCCGGAGAAGCTGTCGCTCGGGATCGCGGCCTACGGGTATCGCTGGTACACAGGCGATCCAGGAATCAACAAGAAAGACAAGACGCCCAACGTTACCGCGGATTACATCTCGCAGCCGACCGCCGTGTATCTGCGCGACACCTATGGCGGCAAAGAACAGTGGGACGAAGCCGATCACACGCCCTGGTTCTTCTTTTACCGCGACGATATGCGCGAATGGGTCTTCTATACGGACAAGCGCGCCTTCATGGATCGCTACGATCTCGCCCGCGGCAAGCACCTCGAAGGCGTCTGCTCCTGGGTGCTCGGCGAAGAAGATCCGGCGATCTGGCCGGCTTTGCCGGATGCGCGTTAGGGCTGGCGCAACTACGCATCGTTATGCAGCCAGGGGCGGGAAGCAGATTCCCTTCGGGAATGACAGAAAGAAAAGCAACATCGTCGCGTTCCACCCTTGTTTGTCATCCCGTAGCGTAGCGGATGGATCTGCTTTTTCTGTGCTGCTGCATATTCATATTTCAAATAATCCGCCATAAGCGCTCCCTAAACTGTCTCCACCGGCGGCACATAATCCGGCAGCGAAGGAAACCGCGGCTGCCGGATTATGTGCCCGCTCATTGCGAAGAAGATCAGGTACGCATAGCAAAGCAGCACCACGGCGAAGCTGTGCTGGTAGCCGAAGCGGTCGGCCAGCAGCCCCTGGATCTCCGGAATGATCGCGCCGCCGACGACCATCATGATCAGGATGCCGGAGCCCTGACTCGTGAAGCGGCCGAGGCCTTTCACCGACAGCGGAAAAATGCACGGCCACATCACGGAGTTGAACAGGCCGCAGGAGACGATGGCCCACATCGCGATGTGGCCATGGCCGAAGATCGTCGTCGCCACCAGCAGCAACGCAACTGCCGCCACCGCCGCCAGGGCTCGCTGTGCCCGCACCCAGATCAGCGCAAAGGTGCCGATCAGCCTTCCGACCATTTCGCCTCCCCAATAAAGCGAGACATAGCCGGCCGCCGCCGCATGGGACAGGCTGCCCATCGCCGGCTGGCCGAGAAAGCTGATCATGATGCTGCCGATGGCCACCTCCGCCCCGACGTAGGTGAAGATCGCCAACGCCCCAAAGCGCAGGTGCAGGAACTGCCAAGCGCTGCCCTGCTCTGTGCCGGACTCTTTTGCATCGACTGTCGGAATCAGGTTAGGCAGCGGAACGAAGAACGTGACCAGCGCGACCAGAAACGTGAAGCCTGCAAGCAGAAGGTACGGTGTGCGTACGGACCGTGCCAGCTGCGCCGTCGTTGCACCCGCGGCGATGAAGATAAACGCCGCCCCGAGCCGCGGCGCCAGCGTGGTCGCGAAGGAGTTCAGAAAGCCGCAAAGGTTCAATCGCGAAGACGCGGTCTCCGGCGTTCCCAGCGCGCCGACGTACGGATTGATGCAGACCTGCAGCAGCGCCAGACCGCTGCCCACAACGAAAAGCGCCAATAGAAACAGCGGATACGAGATCGCAATCGACGCCGGCTGAAACAGCAGCAGGCCCACGCCCATCGTCGCCAGCGCGGCGATGATGCCGGCCTTGTAGCCGATCCGCCCCACAATCCACCCCGAGGGCAGCGACATGACAAAATAGGCGCCGAAAAAACAGAACTGCACCAGCAGCGCAAGGAAGTTGGTGAGGTGAAAGAGGTCCTTGAAGTGCGGCACCAGAATGTCGTTCAGCGCGGTGATGAAGCCGATGCTGAAGTAGAGCGACACCATCAGCATCATGGGAATGATGAAGCTGCCCCCCTGCTCGCCACCTGTGGATGTGCCTGCGCTGCCCACTGCTCCGACGGCCATGAACTCTCCCTTGTGCTGAATTCTCTTATACCGCCTGACGAAACATGGGGCAGTCCAGCGGGGGCCCGCTCGCCGAGTACGGGTGGTGCTTCGACGGGGTGCCGGGAGCGCAACTTCTGCGCAGATTGTGCATCACGGCATCGATATACGGGAGCAAACCTGCGCCAGAAATCGCCTCAACTCAAACGGTGAACTCAATATTGCTCGTTTCGATCATTTTATTCTGGACGTATCGCTCATAGTGAAGTTATTGTTGCTGCATTGGCCTGTATAGGTGTGAAGACCCCGCTGAGTCGGAGATGGGCCGGCACGTTGTTGCAGCCGGGGAGCGGGAGTTCGGCTGACGAATCCGAAGCGGCACGTGAAACGAAGCGAGGCCCCATGAGAACAAATTTCCTCAAGATGTTGGTTGGATCTTCCGCGGCGCTGCTATGCGTTGCACCGCTCACCGCGCAGACCGTTACCGGAGCGGTGACCGGCAGCGTAACCGATCCCAGCGGCGCGGTGATCCCCGGCGCCAGGATCGCAGTGGTCAACGTGGCCACGCATGTACGGACGACCGCGACCACCAACGGCGACGGCGTGTACTCGATCCGCTTTCTGCCGATCGGCAATTATCAGATCGAGGTGGATGCAAAGGGCTTCAACAAAATAACTCTGCCGCCGTTCACGCTGGAGATCGACCAAACGGCAAAGATCGACGCTCACGTCAACATCGGCGGCAGTACGAGCGTGGATGTGAATGCCCAGGTTGCGCCGATTCTGGATACATCCGACGGCACGGTTGGACAGACCTTCTCACAAAAAGAGATTGAATCGCTTCCTTTGAATGGCCGGAACTTCTCCTCCGTGACCCTGTTTCAGCCGGGCGCCGTCGATACCGATCCTCAGGGTCTGGTCGGCTCGAATGCGATCGAACGGAATGCAACCCCGAGCGGCATTGTGGCCGTGAACGGCAACCGTCAACAGGCCAACAATTACACCCTGGATGGCGTGGACCTCAACGAGGGCCAGAACAACCTGATTGGCTACAACCCCGCGCCGGATGCGATCGGCGAGATCAGGGTCATCTCGGCGGACGCGCCCGCGACCTATGGAAACGTCAACGGCGGTGACGTGGTTTCTATCCTGAAGAGCGGCACAAACCAGTTCCACGGGTCGGCCTACGAATTTCTCGAGAACGAGACGCTCGACGCGAACTCGTTCTCCAACAAGTTCAGCGGCAACGCGAGGAATCCGTTCACGCAATCACAGTTCGGCGGCACGCTGGGCGGTCCCCTCAAGCGCGACAAGCTGTTCTTCTTCGTCGACTACGAGGGCGTGCGCCAGCATGCGGGTGGAACCGCGTCGGCCAGTGTCTTTACCGCGGCGATGCGGGGCGGAGATTTTTCCGCGGTCCCGCGGCAGCTTTACGACACCCAAAACAATCTGACGCCTTACCCCAACAACAAAGTTCCAATCGTCAATCCGGTGGCGATCTATCTTTTCGCGCATCCTGAACTCTACCCTCTTCCCAATCACGACCCGACCGATGGGCTGGTGCAGAACAACTTCATTGGCCCGCAGCGGATGTTTCACGTCAACAATCAGGGCGATGTGAAGATCGAGTGGGATCCGCGCAGCAAAGACAAGATCACCGGCTTTTACTCTCAGTCGAACGCCCTCGACGGCACGGTCGCGGTCATTCCGGTCACCTTCCCTGCGCAGAATGTCTTTCCGTCGAAGGTCTTTGGAACCACCTGGGTGCACACCTTCTCACCAAACACCATCAATGAGGCCCGCGTGGGATTTCTGCGGGTGCGCTGGGATGTGAGCATTCCGACCGACCCGACCGGCCAATTTGGCCTAACCGGCAACAAGCTGGTGGGGATCCCCTTCGGTGCGCAAATCTATCCGGGGTTCTCGTTTCAGTCCATCAACGACAATTTCAGCGGTGTCGGGACTCCGGGAGCGCCGCAGATCCTGCGCGACAACACCTTCTATTACGGCGACAACCTGACCATCCAAAAGGGAAAGCACCTGCTCAGCCTGGGTGTGCAGGCGGTGCGCTACCAGCAGAACTATGCGCTGAGCGGCGCGCAAGGATCGTTGGGCCAGTTCAACTACAACGGCGACTTTACCGGGCAGGGGCTGGGCGACGACGGCTACAGCGGCGCGGATTTTGTGCTCGACCGGGCGAGTTCGGACAGCATCGCGCTGACCGGCAGCGGCCTGGCGGGCAACCGGCAGTGGCGCACCGCGGAGTTCTTCCAGGACGATTGGAAGGCGACGGATCGGCTGAGCGTGACCTTCGGCGTTCGCTACGAGTACGACCAACGCTGGAACGAGGCGCATAACCGGACCGCAAACGTCCTGCTGACCGGGCCGCAGGCAGGAACCGTCGAGTATGCAGGCAGCATTCCAGCCGGCGCACCCACGGGATCGATCGTCTGCGACAACATCTCCTGCTATCAGCCCACCTTCAACCAGGTGCAGCCGCGTTTCGGCTTTGCCTACCAGGCGAAACCCCGCTTTGTGATCCGCGGCGGCTATGGCGCGACCAGTTTTTTCGAGGGCGACTCGAACAATCAGCGGCTTACCTACGAGAGCCCTTTCCTGCAATTCGCCAATCCGTCGGCGCCCACGCCTGTCGCAGCTGCGGGCAAGACGCCCTACAATCCCGGAGCTCCCCTTCAGATCACCAATGGCTTCTCATTCGCTGCGAACGCGATCAGCAATACGGGCGCGGGCTTTGGGGCGTGGCCGCAGAATATGCAACCGGCCTATGTTCACGAGTTCAATCTGACAACGGAGTATGAGCTGTCGAACACCCTGTCCGTGTCGCTCGCCTATGTCGGCGAAACGGGCCAGCATCTGGCGGACTACCGGAATGGCAATCAGCTGACCCTCGCCCAGGCCGCGGCGAAGGCTCCGGCTCCGTTCGCCGGCCTCGTCGGTCAGAGTGGAACGCTGCTGATCACGGAATCGGAGGCCGGCTTCAACTTCAACGCCGCGGAGGTTTCGGTCCGGCAGCGCGGATCGAAGGGCTTCACCTGGACGGTGAATTACACCTACGCGCACGCCCTGACCAACAGCGCCGGCAACTACACCTCGCCCAACATCACGGGGCAGAACGGCGCTTATGAAGATGGGTATAACGGCCATGCGGACTATGGCCCCGAGGGCCAGGATGTGCGCAATAACCTGTCCGCGGCCGGCAACTACACCGTTCCCTTCGGGCGCGGGCAGCAGTATGGCGCTCACATCAACCGATTGATCGACCTTGTCGCAGGCGGATGGTCGATCTCCGGATCGGCTGTGGTTTACTCAGGATTTCCGGTGACGATCGGCGGCCCGCAGAACAGCAATACGAACAGTGAGGGAAGTGCCCGCGCCAATCACTATCGGCACCTGAAGATCGTCAACCGGAGCCTGAACAACTGGTTCGGCACAGACCCTTCGGCGACTCCCTGCGATGGCCCAGACAACGGAATCTGCGCCTATGGTGTCGCCGCGCCGTTTACCTTTGGCACGGCTTCGGTCGGCTCGGAGCGCACCGCGGGCTATGCGAGCATCGACACCTCCGCCTTCAAGGACTTCCACCTCACCGAGCACCAGGCGCTCGGCTTCCGCGCGGACGCCTTCAACGTATTCAACGAGGCGAGCTATGGCAACCCAGACAGCGGTGTTACCGATTCGAACTTCGGTCAAATCACAAACACGCGCAGTTTGCCCCGCATTATCCAGCTTTCAGCGCACTACACGTTTTAGCGGGGATCGAGAGGAACGGAAAGCAGGGATGGCGGTGGTTGAGATTTGCGTGGATTCCCTCCATTCGGCGCTCGCCGCGCAGCAGGGCGGAGCGCAACGCGTGGAGCTATGCAGCGCCCTGATGGAGGGCGGCCTGACCCCCAGCCTGGGGCTGATCCGGGCAGTGCGCTCGCGGCTCACCATCGGCCTCCATGTCATCATTCGTCCCCGATCAGGCGATTTTCTCTACTCGGAGGAGGAACTGGCCATCATGCGCGAGGACATCGCCATCGCAGCGCAGAGCGGCGCGGAAGGCGTGGTGCTGGGGCTGCTTACTCCGGAAGGCGATGTGGACGTGGAGAACACGCGCGCTCTCGTTGCCCTGGCTCGCCCGCTGGAGGTTACGTTTCATCGGGCGATCGACCTGGCACGTGACCTTGAGAGCGCTTTTGAGGACGTCATCCGGTCAGGCGCGGATCGCGTGCTTACCTCCGGTGGGGCGCCGAGCGCGATGGAAGGGCGCGAGCGCATCGGCGCACTCCTGCGCTCCGCACACGGTCGCATCGCCGTGATGGCGGGCGGCGGCGTACGTCCGGAGAACGTCGCCGAACTCGCACGCGCAAGCGGCGCCCGCGAGTTCCATGCATCGCTGCGAAGCTCTGTGCCCAGCGCCGTGAAGCACAAGGTGCGGGACGTGCATCTGGGCGATGCCGGCGTGGATGACTATGCGCGCAGCGTCGTGCGCAGCGAGAATGTGCGCAGGTTGATCGAGGCTGCCGCGGCAGCTTGCAAACCACGCACACACGATGCTGCCGTCGCCGGCTCTCGCCTGGAACGCAGATCACAACCGATGCCGTGAGCCTTTGCTGCCCTTTCGTACAATGAGGCTGGCGCTGACACCTCCCCAGCCTCCAAACGAGCGGCAAAGCATGTCTTCCAAGACCGAAAAACGCGCAAAAGAGATTCTGCGGCTGCTGCTGAAGGACGGAAAAACCTCGGTTGAAGAGCTGACCGCGCTGTTCTCCACCTCACCAGCCAGCATCCGGCGCGATCTGGTGCGATTGGAGGAGCGCGGCCTGGTGCACAGAACCCATGGCGGCGCCATGCTGGCCGGACAGATCTATGAGCCGTTCCGTTTTGACGCCGCCTTCAACGTTCGCGAAGAACGCTTCGCCCAGGAGAAGCAGCGCATCGCGATCGCAGCGGCGGAACTCGTACGGGAGAACGAGACGGTCGGCTTTACCGCAGGCACGACGACCACGCAGGTGGCACGGGCTCTCCGCCTGCGTTCCGGCCTGCACATCATCACCAACGCGGTGAATATCGGCATGGAGTTGAGCGCGAGTAACGGGCTCGACACCACGCTGACCGGCGGCTGCATGCGCTGGCCCGGAGCGTTTTCGCTCATCGGACCGACGGCGCTGGAATCGCTCAACGTGATTGTGATGGACAGGGTTTTCGTGGGTGTCTGCGGGGTCGATCCGCAACATGGCGCAACCACGATTCAGGCGGATGAAGCGGCCGTCTTCCGCGCCATGAGTCGGCGGTCGAAGCAGGTGATCGTGGTGGCGGATTCAAGCAAGATCGGCATGATCAGTCCCGCCGTGATCTGCCCTGCAATCGACATCGATGTGTTGATCACGGACGACGGGATCTCGGAGGACGCAATCGAGGCGTTCAAGCGCTCCGATGTCGAAATCATCATCGCGAAGTAATCAATGCGGACTCGATTGGCCGCCGCTCTTCCGCCAGACCACATGAACGCCCTGCCGCCAGCGCTCGTCGAGCGCCAACAACGTCCATTCAATGCGTGGCGAGAGATACCGCAGCACGGTTTCGGTTGCCGGATGAATATGCAGCGCCGGCGCGACGAGGAACAACCGGGGAGCCAGAGCCGAGAGTTCCACCTCGCGGAAGTAGCCGTGCCTTTGCAGATCGTTCATGACGCTGGGCAGACCCGTTCCGGGATCGGTGGCCTGCGCATGATGGTGACGAACCCGGATCCAATAATCCAATCCCTGCAATGGGAACTGGAGATCGTCGGACGCCTTGAGTTCAATGACGGCAAGACGACCGTCCGCGGTGACCCCGAGCAGATCGAGCATGCCCCGGTCACTCGCCCCGGCAATGGCGGGGACCTGCGAATAAACAAAGCGCGGGTCAAAGCGGGGGATCAAACCATCGCGCCGTGCAGGCGAAGGCGCTGCAACCTGCCATGAGGCGAAGGAACGGCGGCCACCCTCCTCTTCCGCACGATTGCCGCGGCTGTCCGGATCTGGATCGTTGGCGTATCGCTCCGCCGGGCCGGGGAGCGCAACCTGTGGCGTGGGGGCCAGCGAACGCGTGAGCAGGGCGAGATTTTCGCGTAACACGGACTCCAGCCAGCGCTCCGGCGCCGCGCGAAACAGCGGGTCCACTCCCGCCGTCAGAGCGCGCTCACGCCGCTCCAGCCGGCTCAGCGGTTGTTCTCCGCCGCCGGTCTGGGCATTGGTTTGCGCATCCAGCCGCGCATGCGCCGAACGACCCGTAAAGACGCCGATGCTGCGTGCCGGCGAGCCCGGCCGCAGTTGTCGCGTCACGCCCACGGCGCGGGCGTCTCGGCGGCGGAAGAGCTCGGCGATATGCCCCTGTATTTCTGAGCGGCTGGAAGGCGTTAACGGTGTCTGCGCTGAGCCGCTGCCGGCTGTGATCTCCAGTGTGTGATGGAAGCTGCCTGGCATAAGCGCTACGCGGGCCCGGGCAAACTCAAGCCCATGCAGCAGAAAGGCGATCTCCGTTGTCGAACGCAGCCGCTGTTCGACCCGATGCTCCTCGCCTCTGGGCACAAGGTCCATTACCTGTTCAATGGCTTCGGCGAAGCGTTCGCGTGCGGCGCATCCGTCGGGCAAATGGACAAGGCGCGTGCGCAGGTTTCCCTGGTCCGCCGGGTCGCGCTCCGTCAACTCCTCGCTGCGTTCGTCGAGTTCAAACAGCGTCCACTCGCCCGCGGCCGGGTTGAGCCATGGTATTCGTGCCAGGGTCAGCATGCCCGCCCCGCGCGGCACCACCACGCGCAGCCCCTTGTAGAGCCGTCGGCCATTGCCGCGCTCGCGGCAGTGGTGCAGCCAAAGGATACCCAGCGTGAGAACGCCATCGATGATCGCCTGCGACTCCGCCATGCCCACGCCAATGACTGCCCAGGCCTCCTTGCCGCGCACCAGCGAACCCCGAATGTAGGCCGGCCCGAAGGAGCGCTCGAGGTCCATCGCGGCGCGAAAGCCGTCCGGCTGCCAATCCGCGAATTCACGGGTAAGCACCCGCTGCAGCAGGCGCAGGTACCCCTTGCGGGCGGGCTCACGCGTGGCCGGCGTACGACGTTGCGCCTCCGCCTGCACATGCAGCAGCTTGGTTTGCGTGTGTCCAAATCGCTGTGTGCTCAGCCGCAGCGATCCGTTGCGTTCCATCGCGGCGACCACGCTGCGCACAAGGTTGCGTTCCTTGCTCCAAAGGTGCAGTGTGCAGCGGCCGTGCTCGGTGGCTAGCGAATGCTGCGCGGATTCGAGATCGAAGATGATTTTGCCGTCTTCGAGCACGGCGGCCTGGGGATGGGCGCTGAAAAACGCGGTTACGATCTCCGCAATCTGTTGCGGAGATTGCGACGGTGGGGTTTCGGGTGTAGCGACGGTATCGGGATCCGCGAAAGAAGCTCGGGGCGGAGTCATGCGGCCATGCTAGCGCTCGCTTCGCACAAGCTCACTCCCACGCAAGGGGGATTTGACTGGCTGGAGTTATCTCTCGGAGGTGTACAGCAGCAAGTGCGAACAGCAGATTCCCTTCGGGAACGACAGAAAGAAAAGCAAAGTCACATATATTTGTCATTCCGTAGCGCTACCAGCCCTGCTCTCCACGCAGATGCGTGATGTGCGCGACGTGGTGGCGGGAGTGCCAGGCGTACAGCAGGGTCGCGAGATCCAGCCGCATCGGACCGCGCTCGGAGTGGCGGAATCCGCGTGCCCACTGATCTTCGGTCATGGCCTGCAGCACCATCACCCAGCGGGCATGCACGCTTTCGATGATCTCGAGCGACCACTCGATCGGCGCGGCAACGTCGGGTAGCACCGCAAAGGCTTTCTCGTTGTAGCCATGCACCTCGGGCCAGTCCTCGGTGAGCGCGCGCCGCAGCCGCCCAAACGCCGTCATGTGCGAGTCAGCCACGTGGTGCACGACCTGGCGCACCGTCCAGCCGTCCTTGCGGTAGGGCGTGTTCTGCTGATCCGGATCGAGCGGACGCACAGCCTCGCGCAGCTGCTCCGGCAGCTCGGCAAGGGTCAGGATGGCGTAGCGGCGGTCTTCCGCCGTGATGGTGTCGGGCGGAGCAAAGCAGCCGATGGGATAGCGTGGATCGGGGGCAGTCGTCGATGGGGCAGCCATGTTCGTCCTTCGGGGTAGGTTGTTTTTGCGTCGTTCGCAACGTTGCGAGCCGGGGGCCTGGATGCGGGGGTCCGAATGTGTGGGTCCGGCAAACCGGCGTGGGCTGTAGTCTAACCCGGAGGAACGCTATGAGTTTTAATTCCGCACCCGGTTCCCTGCCCTTTGCGTTCAGCGCTGTTGTCTTGTGCGCTGCCCTGTGCGCTATCCTGTGCGTCGGATGCGCCCGGGCCAGTTCGCCGGGCAGTCCCGCGGCACAGCCGGAGATTCGGCCAAACGCCGCAACCGATGCAGCGGCCACCGGCAAAACCGCAGCGGGTGAGTGGCTCGGATTCGACCGCAATGACTATCCCGGCGACGCCGCCATGGCCGCCATGCACAACACCTTTGCCTTCACCGGCTACTGGCTAACGAACCCACCGGGCGAGACAACGAACACCTGGGTGGGCAAACGAGCCGTGCTGCGCGCACAGGGCTGGGGCTTTCTCGTGCTTGCGAATGGGCGGCTCGATACGGAGATCCTAAAGGCACAGAAGGCCGGTATCGCTCCCGCGATATTAGGTCAGCAGGACGCGGCCAAGGCCCTGGCCAGCGCTCAACACGAAGGCTTTCCGCCGCACACGATCGTGTTCCTGGATCAGGAAGAAGGCGGCCGCCTGCTCGCGGAACAGGCCGCCTATCTGCTCGGCTGGACCGAGGCTGTGGCCGCCAAAGGCTATGGTCCCGGCGTCTATGCGAGCGGTCAGCTGGTTGAGGATTCGCCCGGCGTAAAGATCGATACCATTCAGGACATCCGGACACATGTAAAGCAAGGCAAGCTGCATCCAGTGGCGATCTTCGATGCGCATGATGAGTGCCCGCCCGCGCCCGGTTGCACGGTCGCCGCCAAGCCGCTAAGCACCGCAGGCGAGCCGGACCTTGCGGCATGGCAATTTGCGCAGTCTCCGCGCAGACCGGAGATCACCAGGAGCTGTGCGGCAACCTATGCCGCCGATGGAAATTGCTATGGGTCTGGATTGCCGCCGGGATTTCCGCGGATGTTTCTGGACATGGACGTGGCGAGCAGCCAGAATCCCAGCCAGGGCAGGTAAATCGCCAGCACCGTACAATAAAGCAATGGCGGCTTTACCCACCTCCCTGCTCCAACCCGCATACGATCATAAACGCTACTTCTTCGACACGCTTGGGCTCTCCGAGCGGCTGCTGGAGCGTTGCCTGGGGCAGGCGCTGAGCGCGGGTGGCGAGTTCGCCGATCTTTACTTCGAGGCGGTCACGTCGAGTTCGCTGGGCATGGACGAGGGCATCGTGAAAACTGCCTCCGAGGGCATCAGCGTGGGCTGCGGTGTGCGTGTGCTTTCAGGCGAGCGCACCGGCTTCGCCTACACCGATGATCTGAGCCCCGAGCGCCTGCTGAAGGCCGCGCGCACGGCGGCGTTGATCGCCAGCGGACCGCAGACACAGCGCGTTCAGGGCTTTCAGGAGCGGCCCAACACGCAGCTTTATCCCTTTACCGGCGCGTCCATCGATGCGGAGATCGCGGCAAAGCTAGAACTCATCGCCCGCGCCGATCGCGCCGCGCGGGCATTTGACCCGCGCATCGTGCAGGTGCGCGCGGGGCTGAACGACGAGTTGCGCCGCATTCTCATCGCCGCCTCCGACGGCACCTTCGCCAGTGACACCCAACCCCTGGCGCGCTTCAACGTGTCCGTGATCGCGAAGGATGACAAAGGCGAGGTGGCACGGGGAACCTCCGGCGGTGGCGGTCGCGTGACGCTTGAGTTCTTCGCGGGTGACAAGAGCCCGGAGCACTTCGCCGAAGAGGCCGCGCGCACCGCGATTCTGCAGCTAGGCGCCGTGGCCGCGCCGGCCGGTGAGATGGAGGTCGTGCTCGGCCCGGGCTGGCCTGGCGTGCTGCTGCACGAAGCCGTGGGTCATGGCCTCGAAGCCGACTTCAATCGCAAGAAGACCTCAGCCTTTGCCGGCATGATCGGCCGGCAGGTCGCCTCGGGCAAGGTCACCGTCGTCGATAACGGCACGATGCCCGGCCGGCGTGGATCGCTCAACGTCGACGACGAAGGCAATCCGACGCAGGAGACGGTGCTGATCGAAAACGGCATTCTGCGAACGTACCTTTCCGACAAGCTGAGCTCGCGGCTGATGGGGATGCCCAACACCGGCAGCGGCCGCCGCGAAAGCTACCAGGCGATCCCCATGCCGCGCATGACCAACACCTACATGCTCGCGGGTGAGGATGATCCCGCGGACATTCTGCGCAGTGTGAAGCGCGGTCTGTATGCCGTGAACTTCGGCGGCGGGCAGGTGGATATCACCACCGGCAAATTTGTCTTTTCGGCGAGCGAAGCCTATCTCATCGAAGACGGCCGTGTGACCGCTCCCGTCAAGGGTGCGACGCTGATCGGCAACGGCCCCGAGTCGTTGAAGCATGTGTCGATGGTGGGCAACGATCTTGCGTTGGACGAAGGCATCGGCACCTGCGGCAAGGCGGGGCAAAGCGTGCCTGTAGGCGTGGGCATGCCGACGATCAAGCTGGACCGGATGACCGTGGGCGGAACAGGGAGATAATGATGAAAAAGGAGACCTCAGTGGCAGTTCTAGAACGTGAGAAGTTTTACCAGTGCGAGGTCAAGCGCCGCCGCCGTAAGGAAAATGGTGGTGGATATGAGGCTTTCTGGAAGGTGAAGACTGTTCAGGATGCCTTGGACGACAACGACACCGAGTTCCGCTGCAAGGATTGCCATGGCGCGGTGAAGCTCTACAAGCGCCGGTCGGCCGACGGAGCGCCTTCGCATGTGGAGCACGTCAGCCGTCCTGACTCCGAGTATTGCCCGGCGAGTGCGCAGTTTCAGGGGGCGGACGACGGCCGCGCGCCGCGATTGTCGCAAAACCCCGTTCACTAAAGGGTCCTCGCATGATTCTCGAAGACAGCGCGGCAGGCTTGCGTACCTTGACCAGCCAGGCTTTGGAACGCGCACTGCGGGCCGGTGCCACCGATGCCGAGGTCGTCGCGTTTGAGGGCGATGAGTTCAGCGTCCATGTGCGGCTGGGCGAGGTAGAGCAGCTCACGGAGTCCGGCTCCCGCGCGATGGGTTTGCGGGTGTTCTTCGAAGCGGAAGGTGGCCAGCGCACCGCGACCACCTCGACCTCCGACCTAAGCGAGGCGGGCGTCGCGCGCCTGGTTTCCAGCGCCGTGGCTCTGGCAAAGGTCACGGGCGTGGACCCCTTTGCGGGGCTGCCGGAACGCGAAGCCTTTGGGATGCATGACCCCGCGTCGCAGGCGCTCTACTTCGAGGATGCCAACGCGATTCCCGCACCCGAACGCATCGAGATTGCCAAACGATGCGAGGCCGCTGCACTCGGGTTTGACACGCGCATTCAGAACTCCAAGGGCGCCGGCTTTGACTGCTCCTCCAGCCATCGGGTGATGGTGAATTCCCGCGGCTTTACGGGTGAATATCGCCGTTCGTACTGCGGATTTAGCGCGACGCCCATTGCGCAGGATGCAGGCGGGATGCAGAGCGGCTATTGGTACTCCAGCGCACGCACCGCACGGCTGCTCGATGCTCCTGAAGAGGTGGGCCGCATTGCCGCGGAACGCGCGCGGCGGCTGCTTGGTGCGCGGCGGGTGCCGACGCAGCAGTGCCCGGTCATTTTTCCGCCAGACACGGCGCGCGGGCTGATGGGCAATCTGCTCGGCGCGGCCAACGGCGATGCCATCTATCGCAACGCCAGCATGTTCGCGGGCAAGCTGGGTGAGCAGGTCGCGGGCGAAAACATCACAATGATCGATGACGGCACAATGGTCTTCGACCACACGCTCGCCGACGGTTCGGCGTTGCGTGTAGGCGGCATGAGCACGTCGCCGTTCGATGGCGATGGCCTGCCCACGCGGCGCACCGTGGTGATCGAACGCGGCGTGCTCAAAGAACTGCTGTTGAACACCTACACGGGGCGCAAGCTGGGCATGGCCTCCAACGCGAAGGCCTCGCGCGGGCTGGCGGGGACGCCGGGTATAGGCGGCGGCAATTATTTTCTGGAACCCGGCACG
Source organism: Granulicella sp. (assembly GCA_965276885.1). Classification (GTDB taxonomy): domain Bacteria; phylum Acidobacteriota; class Terriglobia; order Terriglobales; family Acidobacteriaceae; genus Granulicella. The sequence goes on from OZ255702.1 coordinate 3,647,710, forward strand.
CAGACGCATGACGAGATCGTCACCGATGTGAAGCAGGGATTGCTGGTGCTGAGCACGATGGGCTTCGGCGTAAATCTGGTCACCGGCGATTACTCCCAGGGCGCGAGCGGCTTGTGGATTGATAACGGTGAGATCGCCTATCCGGTGGAAGAGATCACCATCGCGGGCAATCTGAAGGACATGTTCCGCAATGTAAGCGCGATCGGCAACGACCTGGAGTGGCGCGGCTCCGGTGCCGTGCCGACAGTGCGCATTGAGGGCATGACCGTCGCGGGCAGTTAACGAATTTCCGCACAGGCCGGCAGCAGTTGATTTCGCACTCCCATGAATGTCATGCTCAACAGATGAAATTAATCAAGCGGCTCTGCATGATTGTAGGATGGGGGCTGACCTGCTCCGTAGTGGTTGCGGCTGCGCAGGAAAAAGGCGGCTGGCGGGCCACGAGTTCGACGGCCAGGGCCATCACCGGAGACGTGGCTTTTTCCGACGAGAAGATCGCGATCAACTACGCCTCTTTCCCGGTGGCGCAGATACGCGAACTCGCGCCAGCCGAGATTACTGCGGCATTTAATGCGGAAAGCAGCGCCGGCGGCAGCGGCAACCTTTACCGGCTGAGCATACCGGCCGAAAAGACCTTCTTGCACAAGAACACGCTTTGCGGGTCTGAGGAGACACAGTGGGTAGCCACCTTTGCCGCAGGTCATCGCCTGCAGCTCGCCTTCTTCTCGGGACCACAGATGCCGGTCTTCACGCCCGATGCGCTGGCGAACACCACGAACCTGTGCGGCACATTTTCTTACGTGCGGTGAGAAGCGGAGAAGCCGAGACAGCGCCGGAGACGGGTGAATGTTTCGTAGCGTCAGAGTGAGCGGCGACCACCTGGCAAACCGGGCCTGACACTCTGGCGTGGGAACGCATCAAACGATGAAGCAAGGATAGTAAAGAGCCGCTCGACCGCTCACGATATGGGTCTTCAGTAGCTCTGCCGTTCGCTCGCTGGCTGCTGGATTCCGCTCCAGGAGATTCACCGTTGCGGTTTTTGGTAAGCAGGTGTCAACGCATTGCCAAGCGTTGGCCGAGATATTTCGTCTCTCCCGCGTACATTTTTTCCCTATTGGTTTCGGCGGTCGTGTACGCACCGGCACAGATGGATCGTCCGGCGGCCGCAATTCCATGGTTCGATCAAGGATCGGCAGCACAGACAGCCTTCCCAGGACCACAATTCAATGCAAAAGAAGACGGGGATGCAGTCGGCGGATTGAGGGATCTCTGGAAGAAGCGGCGTGCCCCACGCACTGCTCAGCCGAGCGCACAGGAGGCTTCCAACAGCTATCACTGGCGAGGATTGATCTGGCAATCGGTCGAGTTCAACATCGCCGAGAACGGCTTCCGGGTTTCAGCAGATCCTGTTATGCGCGATACGCTGGCGCATCGCCCCTTCTGGCATGACTACATCGCCTCGATGCACCAGTTCAATATGCGCCGATGGAATGACGGCGATTCGTTCATCGTCAACTACGTCGGCCATTCGATGCAGGGCGCGGTGGCTGCCAATATCGAGATCCAAAACAGTCTTGTAGACTCACGCATAGAATGGGGCGATCCGGGGTACGCGCGTTCCCGGTTCAAGGGATTTCTATGGGCGACCGTGTTCAGCACGCACTCGGAGATCAGCCCGGCCGGCGAAGCAGGGGTAGGCAACGAGGGCGGTTTCACCTACGGGATCGAGTGCCAGTATCACTGCAACAGCAGCAACTTTACAGCGGGCGACATTACACCAACAACACGGGGTGGGTGGACTTTATCGTGACACCCACCGCGGGCATGGTTTGGGTGGTTGCGGAAGACATCCTCAACAAGTACGTCGGCGACCGCCTCATCGCGAACCATCCCGGCCGCTTCTGGCCCAAGGTCGTGCGCGGCGGCCTGAATCCCTCGCGCTCCTTCGCGAACTGGCTGCGCTGGCAACCCGCATGGTACCGCGATTACGAACGGCCCCTGCCCGAGCCCTCGCGAGTGCACTGGTTCCCTGACGATGAGGATGCGGCCTGGCGCAAGGCGCCGGAGTTTCAGCTGGCGCCGTACTTCACAGGCTTCTCCATCAGCACGAACACAAACAACTGCTTCAACTGCAGACGGTTCGCAACCGGCGGCGGACTGGAAGCAAGCACACACATCCGCGATTGGCTGGCCTTCGACAGCGCATTCAGCTATCACCCAAATGCGAGCCCGCTGCCCAGCGATCGCGCCGGCGGCGACATGACCGTCGCGGTCTTCGGGCTGAGCGCGACAAAGCAATGGCGGTATTACGCGTTGCGGGCCGGCATTCGTCCGGGGCTGGTGCACTTCACGGACGCGTACCTTACCAGCCCCCGGACGGTCACAGTGACGACCTACCCGAACGGCATCGCTACCCACGGCGGAGACGCGGATCAGGTTCCAGGGCCGGGCGTTGTGGATGCGAATGGGACGCCCGACCAACCGAAGCTGGGCGACATCACGCATTTTGTGTGGGACTTCAATCTCAGCCTGGACTACCGGATAACCAACCGGCTGGCGGTCCGCTTTGGCGTGGATGACCCGATCGTGCGCTATCGCACGGACAAAGTGGATACGCAGGGGATCGGTACGCCTCCTTACGTGAGCTGGTTATCAAAGGAGCAGTTCATTAACCGGGGGAACTATGCGCTGCAAATTGGACCTGTGTTTTCCTTCTGAGTACGCATTTTCGAGCGGATGTGGAACTGGGTATATTAGGATCACCCTTGCCAAGGTCACTTAGGAAGCAGAGTGTGAGTGGTATGAGTGGTCGAAGATACGAACATTAGATCCGAGGTTTCCGCGAGGACATACATCGCGCAGGAGCAAGCGTATTCGAATCTCAATCCAGAGAAGTGCGGCAAGCGTGCCATGGATAGCTTTCTTTTGCGGGCACTTCAAATTTATGGAGTTGCCGCCTTGGGATGGCTGGCGTTTGTGCCGCACTTCTTCCTGCCTGCCGAAGACGCCGTCATCCTGTTCCAGTACAGCCGCAATCTCGCAGAGCATGGAGCTATCACCTTCCTGGCAGGTGGGCCGCACACGGAGGGTGCAACTGATTTCCTTTGGATGGTGCTCGTAAGCGGGGCGTTGAAGCTCGGTATTCCCGCTTTTGTGTTCTGCGCGGCCGTTAACGTGCTTACCTTGATCGGCCTTGCCGTCGTCCTGCTGAAGCTGGCTGGGGTGCCGCTTTCAGCGACACGGATCGTTGCCATCGCAGGAGGGGCTGCGCTGTTCCCGCAACTGTTCGCGGCAGCCTCCGGCTTCGCGGTGCTGCCCGATGCCTTGCTGCTGACATCGCTCGTCTGGATGACGATCGCGGGGCGTACGATGGCAGCTGCACATGTGGCTCTTGCCCTTTGCCTGTTTCGCCCGGACGGCGTTGTGTTTGCTCTACCCTTGCTGGCCTATTCGCTTTTTGTCGATGACGAGGCGCACAATTCACAATTCATAACTCAGACGCGAATACACCGCCTCGTAACGATTGGCACGTTCTTCGTGTTTCCCGGGCTCGCCTACTTCGGATGGCGTTGGCATTACTTTGGCGAGTTCCTTCCGCTCCCCTTCCTGGTCAAGTCGGATGCGGAGCGCTTTCTGCGGCTGATCGTATTGAGATCAGCCCGGGAGAGCTTCGTCTATCTGCTGTTTGTTGGCGTGGTTGTTGCAACGCTGGCGTACAGCGGTGCTCTTGTGAGAAGCGAGCGGCGGCGAACCGTGTGGCTTTTTGTATCTCTGGTCGTCGTCCCTACTTTGTTCTATTGGGTGGTCCGTCTGGATCAGAACGTGGCAAAGCGGTTTTTCTATTACCTGCCGCTGGCGGCTGCCATTCTTACGGCGGTGAATTGGCCCAGAGCGGGGCAAGCACGATGGGCCATACTCCGCACGTGCATTCTGGCATGGCTATTTCTCCTCGCTAAGCCATTCTTTCGGGAGTGGCAGGTATTTCGCGATACGCAATTTGCCGGAGTAAAACAAATCGCGGAGGATCTGGGTAAGACGCCTGCGCATGGCACGATCTTAACGACCGAAGCTGGATTCATTCCCTTCTTTTCAGGGTGGCAAACCTACGATGCCTGGGGACTAAATACGGCGGAGTTCGCTCATGCATTCATTCAGCCGCAAGACGTAAGCCGAATCAACCCCGATCTCGTGGTGATGCACCCGGACTACCCGGAGAGCTGTCTCCGCAACAACGAATGGCCTGCACAGGGATATTCTGCGAGGACCTGGCCGCACCTCACAAGGAACCTTGTGCTCGGGACGAGCACGGGGCAGTACGAGTTATGGCTCACCTCTTATGGATCGGAGTCTTATCGCCACCGGGAACGCTGGCGATTTGGGCAGGGTGATCGCGAGTGTTGGTTTGTGCGCCAGACTTCGCCACTTCACGATGAGATCGTAAATGTTTTGCAGCAAACCAACGCTGTCGGGCCTGCCGAGGCATCTCGACTGGAGGCAGCGCACGGTACGCTGAAGCCAATTCGCTGAGCCCTTGATTCATTTCCAGGCTCGTAGATCCGCGCCGGGCCGGGGCGTCAATAGCAGGGCGGCGCCATGCGGGCTTCGTGCGAGCGAACTACAATCTCCCCCATGGACGCATTGTTCCAATTCGCCCATCGCCTGCCCTTCGAGCCGCAAAATGCGGAGGCGACTTTGCGCGAGGTTCCGGCGCGGGCCGGGGTGTTTGCGCTGCGCGGCGAGCGCGAGACCGACCAGCCCTACCTGACGCGGGCGGCGGATCTGCGCCGTCGGCTGCGGCGGCTGCTCGCGCCGCCGGAGGCCGTCGATGCCGAGGGCAGGCCGGTGCTTTCGAAGCGGCTGAACCTGCGTGAACGCGTCCGCTGGATAGAGTGGACAGAGACGGGCTCGGAGTTTGAGTCGGTACTGGTGCTGTATCGGGCTCTGCACGGCGTGTTCGGAGAGGTTGAGGCGCGCAAGCGCATGCGTTTGTATCCACCCTATTTTCTGCGCGTCACAATGGGGCATGAGCATCCGCGGGTGCATGTGACCAACCGCCTCAGCCGGCGGGGGCTGGCGGAGAGCTTTGGGCCGTTTGCCTCGCGGGCGGCGGCGGAGCGCATGGCCGAGGCAGTGGGCGAGCTGTTCAAGCTGCGCCGCTGCCATGAGGACCTCGTGGTGCATCCGGAGCACCCGGGCTGCGCCTATGGCGAGATGAAGCGCTGCATGGCGCCGTGCAAGGCGGCCTGCTCGGCGGAGGCGTATGCAGCCGAGGCGCAGGGGGTGTTTGCGTATCTGCGCTCGCGGGGCGAGTCGCTGATGGCGGACATCGCTGCCAGGCGCGAGGCTGCCAGCGAAGCGCTGGACTTCGAGGCGGCGGCGGCCCTGCATCGGCAGTGGGACAAGGCCAAGGCGGTGGCGGGTTCGGCGGATCCGCTGGTGCGGGCAGCAGCGGAGGTGCGGGCGCTGGTGGTGCAGGGGGCGGCTCCGCTGGCGAACGGCGAAGGGAAGGAAGATGCCGCGATTTTCGTGCTGGAAAATGGCCGGATTGCTGGGCCGGAGCGGCTATCCACGCTCGGGGTACGCGCGGTGCGGGAGCAGACCGGGGTGGGATCTTCCCTGTTTGCGCAGCCGCTGATGTTGAGCGCGGTGCCGGAGCGGGAGACCTCTGTGCTACCATCCGCTTCTCCGGGACAGGATGCCGAACTCCCGAATTCCGCGCAGTTCGCGGCGGCTGAGGCCATCAGCGTGCTCTCGCCGGAAGATCGTGCCAAGACCGTATTGCAGAGGTTGGAGGCCGCCGCTCGCGGACCGGGCGAACCGGAACCAGCCGAGCGTGGAGATGCCCTGGCCCTTTTCAAACGCTGGTACTACCGGCCGGAGAAGAGTCGCGCCGGGGAGATCATTTTGCCCAATCCGGACGGCAGCTGGCCGGTGCGCCGGCTGCTAAATGCGGCGGCCCGCGTCGTGCTGGGTCCACCGGCGGAGTTGCCGGCAGTGGATCGTGAGGCGGCTAAAGTTTTGGCTCAGGCAGCCGATAAAGAAACCAGGGAGGCGAAGACGCGCGTGTTGCATCCGGGACGCGAGGGCGTGGAGCGCATGGTGCCGGTGCTGCCGAAGCGGAAGCGGCGCGGAAAGACGGTATTGCCTGGCGAGGCTGTGCTGTAGAACCGCAAGAGTACGGAATTCGAGTTATTGTCCGAGTGACGACAAGCAAATCCCTCAGCCAGCAAGCTGGACTCAAGGTCTATTTCGCCCACCCCACAGCCGTGGAAACGCGGTATCTGCAAAAACACCAACGGCCTGCTCCGCCAATACCTGGCCAAGGGACGCAATCTTAGCCTCTTCTCTCAGGATCAGCTCGACGATATCGCCCTGCTCATAAACGCACGTCCACGCAAAACCCGCGGTTGGAGAGCCCCAACAGAACTTTTCTCCCACAAGGCACATTCGGCTTCGTAAAGCACTGGTCCGATACAATCGATCCCGTTGCACTTGGACCTTGAATCCAAGCTGCTTTTCTCTGCGTTCCTGCAATCTGGAAGGAAAACAGATCCCGCCGCTTCCACCCCAATGAGCAAACAACGCTCGCTGGGGACCCCGGCTGCGCTACGGGAGGACAAACTAAACTGCACATCTTTGAGAGAACCACTCTAGAAGTGGTACGCGATGCCAATGGACGGGGAGGACGTCACGTAGTAGCGGTTCGTCGAGAACTGCGTGATGCCGAACGTCGGCGTCTTCAGAACTATGCCGCGGTACTCGGCGCGGATGTCGAAACTGGGACTGATCTCATAGGCCACGCCGCCGCCGAACAATCCACCGACGTTGGTGTTTTGCTTCGTGTTGAGCTGCGTGCTTCCAGAGTCCAAGATCGGGGTGAACAGAACTGCAGCCGGGCCGCCTTCGAGAAAAGGGTTGAATCTCTTGTAGTTCCGCGAGTACACAAAGGCGGCCGAGATCTCCTGCTGCCGTGTGTGGATCCGGTTGTTCGGAAGCGCAATCGAAGGCGCGTTGAACTTCAGGGAGTCCTGCGCGAAGCCATAGTTCAGCTCCAGGCCGCTGCGTGGCGTCAGCAGGTAACGGTAACTGCCCAGAACGCCAGCCGTTTTGGTGGTGGACATCGGCGCTATCGCATTGCCATAGACATCGGGAGCGAAAATGCCAAAACCGCTGATGCTGAAGTCCTGCCGGCTTTCCTGCGCATGACCTACAGCGACGGCGCTCACCAGCAGAGCGCCGAGCAACACAATCTTCTTCATGCCTTCCAGAGATCCCTTCGCGGTGTGGCCTGCCGTCCTTCTGCAACTCTGCGACACAGAGCAACCCGGTGGCAGCCAACCAAGCATTATTGTACCTGCAGCAGTCCCATCAGCAGCCGCGATGGGCGAAACTTGCTGCGACCGGTCCCCTCTCCGCTCGGCGTACCCTGCCGCGCCCAAAGCAAAAGGCTCCCAAGGGAGCCCTTTGCTGGCTGAAGCAAGCTACTGCTGGGGAGCGCCCGGCGCAGATGGTGGCGGCCCTTGGCCGTCTCCCTGCCGCTGCTGCATCCGCGCCTTCATCTTTGCCTGCATCGCGTCGTACTTGGTCACCTGATCCGGCGTCAGCAAAGCGCGCACCTTGGTGTCGGTATCCTGGTGCGCCGCCATCGCCTGCGTGCGCATATCGTCTTGCGAGAGCGCCGTATTGGAACGAAGCGCCTCCATCTTGCTGCGCTCGGTTTCGAGCAGCGTCCTTATCTGGCTGGTCTGGTCGGGGGTCAGGTTCAGCTGACGCTGCATCATCTGGGCGCGCTGGTCCGGCCCGCCGCGGCGTGGCCCATTGGCGGCCGGCGGAGGCCCCTGCGTTGCGTCAGGCGGAGGCGGCGGGGTTGTCTGCGCAAAGCAGGGGGCAACCAGTAACGCGGCGCCGCAGGCGACCAGCGCCAGGGCTCGGTTGGTGCGTTTCATCGGAAAAGAAATCATATCGACCTCGTGTACGGCGGTTGCGGCACAGCCCGGACTCACCGGACAAAATGCCTGTCAGGTAGAAACACACATGCTGGGGATATGTTCTCTCCCCCGCATGGTCGAAGGCTCAGAAAGCGAGCAGGCCGGTGCAGCTCCTCGTTCCTAGACGTTAGCCGCTTCCAGGCCGTTTCAAGCCGTGTGTTTTTTCCTCGGACTATTAAGCAAAGCGCACCACCTGACCTCACGTTCCATGTGAGGGCTCTGCCTCAAAGCAGAACGGAGAGCCGTGCTGCGCGGCATGAGCTTCCACAACCTCCAGAAACGTCTGCGCGGCGTGCGAAAGCGCGGCGCGTTTACGCCACACCAGGCGGAGCTTGCGCTCGATCTGCAGCTCCGGCACATCCACAGCCACCAGCGCACCCGTCTCCAGCTCACGCTGCACGGTGAGCCGCGGCACCAGCGCCACGCCGTTCCCCCGCTCCACAAAGCGCTTGATCGCATCCAGGCTGGGCAGTTCCACTTCCATCCGCAACGGGGTGCGGTGCCGTCCAAACGCCGCGATCACCTTCCCGCGCAGCGGCGAAGGCACATTGTGGGCTACGAAGATTTCGCGCCCCAGCCGCGCGATGGACGCCTTTTTCGTCCCTGCCAGGGCGTGTCGCGGGCTCATGATGCACACCAGCAGGTCGCGGTACACCACGGTGGACTGCACGTGCGGGTCGTCGGGCCGAAAGCTAAGCACACCCAGTTCCACGGAGTGCTGCAAGACCTCATCCGCAATGCGGCTCGCCAGGGCCCTTTGCACTGCCACCTTGATCCCCGTATGCTGGCGGCGGAATGCATCAAGCACTGGGAGCAGATACAAACACGTGTATTCATTCGCCGCCAGGCTGAGTCTGCCGGTCTGCAACGAACGCAGATCGGCGAGCGCGGCGCCGGCCTCGGTGCGCAGGTTCAGCATCTTGCGCGCGTACTCCTGCAGCACCTCACCGGCATCGGTCAGCGTACCGTCGCGGGAGGAGCGCTCCAGCAGCGTTTCGCCGAGTTCGGCTTCGAGCTTGGCGATTACCTGGCTGACGGCCGGCTGGGTCCGATGCAGCCGCGCTGCCGCCCGGGAAAAGCTTCGCTCCTCGGCTACGGCGAGAAAGGTTTCCAGTTGAAACAGGTCCATACAGTCCTCTCCCTCCACGTCCGGCGTGAGAGACCACTGATAAGGTCATTAGTAATGCGAATGAACGCGCGAAGCAAGATAAGCTCGCGTTATGCTTGAGAACGACGAAAGAATCCAAAGAATCCTATGAGTTCATCATCCCGGATCGTATTTTTCGACACCACGCTGCGCGACGGCGAGCAGTCGCCCGGCTGCACCATGCATCATGGCGAGAAGCTGCGCATGGCGCATCAGCTCGCAAAACTTGGCGTGGACATTATCGAGGCCGGTTTTCCCATCGCCTCCGACGGCGACTTCCAGTCAGTCCAGGCGATCGCCCGCGAGGTCCGGGGGCCTCGCATCGCCGCACTCGCGCGGGCCAAGCGCGAGGACATCGAGGCGGCCGCGCGCGCCGTCGAACCCGCGGCGTCCAACCGCATTCATACGTTTCTTTCTTCGTCCGACATCCACCTCGAACACCAGATGCGCATCAGCCGCGATCAGGCGCTGGATCAAGCCTCCGAAGCGGTCCGCCTGGCCCGCTCCCTGGTCGATGATGTTGAGTTTTCCCCGATGGATGCCACCCGCAGCGACCCCGCGTTTCTGCTGCAGATGGTCAAGGTGGCCGTGGAAGCAGGCGCGACCACCATCAACATCCCTGACACTGTGGGCTACAGCGTTCCCGAGGAGTACGAAGCCATCTTCCGCATGTTGAAGCGCGGCATTCGCGGCATTGTGGATAGCGACCGCATTATCTTTTCAACACACTGCCACGACGATCTGGGCATGGCCGTCGCCAACACGCTTGCCGGGATCGAGGGCGGCGCCCGCCAGGTCGAGTGCACGGTCAACGGCATCGGCGAGCGTGCCGGCAATGCCGCGCTGGAAGAGATCGCCGCCGCGCTGATGGTCCGGCGCGATCGTTTTCCGTTTGAAAATGGGTTAACCATGGCGGAGCTTTACCCCACCAGCCGGCTTCTTTCAGAGATTGTGAACTTCCCGTGTTCACCCAACAAGGCCATCGTGGGTGCAAATGCGTTTGCGCATGAGTCCGGCATTCACCAGCATGGCGTGCTGGCCAATCCGCTGACCTACGAGATCATGACGCCGGCCTCTGTGGGTGTGACGACGAACAGCATTGTTCTTGGCAAACACTCCGGCCGCAAGGCGCTGCAGCACCGCCTGCATGAGCTTGGCCATGAGCTCTCCGGCACGGAACTAGACTTGGTGTATCACCGCTTTACAGAGCTCGCCGATCGCAAGAAGTCGATCTATGACGGGGATCTGCTCGCGTTATTGGGAGAGCCCGCGGCGGTCGCATAAGCTGCTACGGTCGCATAAGCTGCCGACTGAGCCGCCGCCCCTCTTGATTGTCATCCCGCAGGGATCTGCTTTTCGTTCTTCACGCGCAAAGGAACAGATGAAACTACGCATCGCAGTACTCGCCGGCGACGGCATCGGACCCGAGGTCACGCAGGAAGCCATCGGTGTTCTCAGCGCCGTGGCCGATGCCTGCGGCCACGAGTTCACCTTTGCAGAAGGCCTCATCGGCGGCGTCGCCATCTCGCAGGCCGGCACGCCTTTGCCGCAGGCCACCATCGATCTCTGCTTGGCGAGTGATGCCGTTTTACTGGGCGCGGTCGGCGATAATAAATTCAACCACCTCACTCCGGACAAGCGCCCCGAGGCCGGTCTGCTGCAAATCCGCCAGGTGCTCGGAGGCTTCGCCAATCTGCGTCCCGCGGTGGCGTATCCCGCACTGGCCGCTACCTCTCCCCTGCGGGCGGATGTCACGCAAGGTGCTGACATCCTCTTCGTTCGCGAGCTGCTTGGCGGCCTTTACTTCGGCCAGCCACGCTGGTGGGATAAGGCCAGCGGCGAAGCAGTCAACACGATGCGCTACACGCGCGGCGAGGTGGAGCGCGTGGCCCGCATCGCCTTTCAACTCGCCGGAAAACGCCGCGGCAAGCTCACCTCCGTTGATAAAGCAAATGTTCTTGAGTGCTCGCAGCTTTGGCGGACCACGGTCGATGCGCTCAAGCCCGAGTTTCCCCAGATCAGCGTTGAACATCAGCTCGTCGATTCCATGGCGATGCACATCATGACGCGTCCTCGCGACTTCGACGTGGTGCTCACCGAGAACCTCTTCGGCGACATCCTCTCCGATGAGGCCGGCGTCATCACCGGCTCGCTCGGGATGCTGCCGTCCGCGACCATCGGCGGCAAGGTGAATTTATATGAGCCCGTGCACGGGTCTGCTCCGGACATCGCGGGCGCAGGCAAGGCGAATCCGCTCGGCGCCATTCTCACGGCCGCCATGGTGCTGCGTTTCAGCGGCGGATTGGAGGCCGAAGCCTCCGCGATCGAGTCCGCCGTTGCCCGCGTGCTCGAGGCCGGCCACCGCACCGCAGACATCGCCGGCAGCAATCACGCCGGCAGCAATCACGTCGCGATTGTGCCCACCCGACGCATGGGCGAACTCGTGCGCGAAGCCCTCGCCGCTGCGCTGGATCGCACGCAATCCCCTCATGCTGTATAGCTTGATTGTTTCGTATCAAACCATGCGCATCACACTCCAACTCGTCATCGCAGCGCTGCTCTTAGCGGCTACAACCAAGTTGTGGGCACAAATCTCGAACCCGAATGACCTTGTGACTGGGCCGCCGAAGCCGCCCCCCACGCGCCGCCATCCGCATGCGCCGGCAACCGGCAATCTGCAGTGGCTCTGGCAGTATGCGCAACCCACTCCCAACGGCAATGCAGTTGCGTTGCGTGGGGATGAGCGCTTCTCGGCTCTGCTCGATACGGACTTTAAACAACAACAGGCGATGTGGGGCAAGCAGGTTCCGCTGGCTACCGTGATTCCACGTTTTCTTTCGCGCTACGGAGAGGTCAATGCAAAGAACAATCGCTATCTGATGGTCGACGGCTGCGTCCCCAGCTTCTGTGCCGCGCACGGCATGTTGTGGGCAGATCTCGGTGCATCCGATCCGCTGCTCGTCTTTGTCGCCGTGAACTGGACCACTGAAGGTCACACCACCGACGAAGCGAACGCGGACTACAACCTGTGGTTCTTCCCCTCGCGCCAGCTCTCCGCTGACGCCCTGCCGCTGGCGCTCACCGAAAGCATCTCCGACTGGGATGCACGGCTCGCGCAGGCACACCGCGGAGTTCCGCACATCGTGCACGCCATCCTGGTTGAGCCCGATGGTCAACCATTTCCGCTCAACCCTGCACTCGTCGGCGCCAACACACTTCCGCCGCAACCTGATACCGTCACGCCGAAGTCGCCTGACAGCGAATAAATACGCATCCTTCAGACTCTTGATCGAAGCCGAACAAACCCGGAGCAAAACGCAGTGAATCAACCACGCACGATGTTTGAAAAAGTCTGGCAGCAGCACGTCGTCGCAGAACCAGAGGGCGAGCCGACGCTGCTGTACATCGATCTGCAGCTTGTCCACGAGGTGACAAGTCCCCAGGCCTTCGAGGGTCTGCGGTTAGCTGGCCGTTCCCTGCGCAATCCAGCTCGCCATATCGCGACGGTCGATCACAATGTGCCCACAACCAATGTGCAGGATCGCCTCGTCATTGCGGATGACATCGCCGCCGCACAGGTAAATGCACTGCGCAAGAACTGCGCTGAGTTCGGCATCGAGTTCTTCGACGTGCAAGACGCCGCGCAAGGCATCGTGCACATGATCGGCCCGGAACTGGGCGCCACCAAGCCCGGCATGACGATCGTCTGCGGGGACTCGCACACCTCCACGCATGGGGCTTTTGGAGCGCTGGCGTTCGGCATCGGCACCAGCGAGGTCGAGCACGTGATGGCCACGCAGACACTGCCGCAATCAAAGCCCAAGACCTTCCGCATCAACGTCGAAGGCGAGTTGCCCTATGGCGTCACGGCCAAGGACATTATCCTCGACATCATCGGCCGCATCGGCACCGATGGAGCGACAGGCTATGTCATCGAGTACGCCGGTTCCGCCATTCGCGCGCTCTCCATGGAAGGCCGAATGACGGTGTGCAACATGAGCATCGAAGCCGGCGCCCGCGCCGGCATGATCGCTCCCGATGAGACGACCTTCGCCTACCTCAAGGGCCGCCGCTTCTCACCCGGCGCCCCCAATGACGTGTCATCTCGACCGGAGCGCAGCGCAGTGGAGAGACCTGCAGTTCTGGGCGCCACCGCACCGGGTGCCCCATCCTCACCGACGGCTTCATCGCCGGTCAGGGTGGGTTCGCATGACGCCGCGCACATCGACGAAGCCGCCTGGAACCTCGCCGTAGAACAATGGCAATCCCTCATCTCCGACGAGGGCGCCATCTTTGATCGCGAGATGACCATCGATGCCGCGCAACTCGCGCCCCGCGTCACCTGGGGCACCTCCCCCGGCATGGTGACCAGCATCGAAAGCACGGTTCCCTCACCCGATGACGCGCTCACCGAGGCCGACCGCAAGAGCTTTAGCCGCGCACTCGAATACATGGATCTGAAGCCCGGCACGAGGCTCCAAGACATTAGCGTTGATGCGGTCTTTCTCGGCTCCTGCACCAACGCCCGCATCGAGGATCTGCGTGCCGCGGCGAAGATTGTGCGCGGTCGCCACGTCGCCGCCACCGTGCGCGCGATGGTCGTTCCCGGCTCGCAGGGAGTGAAACGGCAGGCAGAAGCAGAAGGCTTGGACGAGGTATTTAAGATCGCAGGATTTGAGTGGCGCGAGCCCGGCTGCTCCATGTGCCTCGGCATGAACCCCGACATTCTTGCTCCCGGCGAGCGTTGCGCGAGCACCAGCAATCGCAACTTCGAAGGCCGCCAGGGCCGCGGGGGGCGCACGCATTTGTTATCTCCCGTGATGGCCGCAGCCGCAGCCATCACGGGCCACTTGACCGATGTGCGCAACTGGAATTTCAACAACGCAGTTGGAACCGAATACAACACCACAACGCCCACGGTCGATCTTGCACACGATCTCGTTCAAGGAGGTTCGCGCTAGCTATTCTTCCGTTAAATTTGTCATTCCTGAGTACAAGCGAAGGACCTGCTTTTCGCTCGGAACGGCAACAATTTTCAGAGCCAGCCAACACATCATGCAGCCCATAAACGTACTCACTTCCACCGCCGCCCCCCTGCCCATGCCCAACATCGACACCGACCAGATCATCCCCAAGCAATTCCTGAAGCGCATCGAGCGCACCGGCTACGGCGAGTTCCTTTTTTTCGACTGGCGCCGTATCCAGGAAGGCCCCAACACCGGCGCCGAACAGCCCGACTTCGTGCTAAACAAGCCGGAATATAAGGGTGCTGAGATCCTCATCGCAGAAAAGAACTTCGGTTGCGGGTCGTCTCGCGAACATGCGGCCTGGGCTATCTTTCAGTACGGCTTTCGCGCCGTCATCGCGCCCAGCTTCGCGGATATCTTCTACTCCAACGCCGGCAAAAACGGCATCGTTCTCGTGCGCCTGTCCGAAAAAGAGGTACAGCTGCTGCTGGCGCGTTCCACAGCGGATCCCCAGCACAAGATCACCATGAATTTGGCAGCGCAAACCGTCACCGATGACCAGGGTTTCCACGCTCATTTCGACATCGATCCGTTTCGCAAAGATTGCCTGCTAAACGGCCTCGATGATATCGGCCTCACGCTGCGTTATGCCGATGCCCTCACACGCTATGAATCCAGGCACGACCACGAGTTCTGGCTGGCTCCCAAGGCCCCGCAAGCATGAAGACATTCCTTGCTCCCGCGCTGTTTCAGGCTGCCCTTATCCTTCCTGTTGCGGCGCAAACCTCCATGCCCGCCGCACAAACCTCTACGCCCGCACCGCAAGTCTCCGGCCCGCTGTCGGCTCCGCTCCCCAGTGCGCTCAGCGTGGCGCACAAACTCTTTCTCGGCAACGCCGGTGACCAAAACAACGCCGACTGCCTCCGCGCATACAACGGCTTCTACGCCGCGCTCTCCGGCCTCGGCCACTACCAACTTGTCGACGACCCCTCTGCCTCCGATCTCATTCTCGAGCTGCACTATGAGTTCAGCCTCGGCGCGGGCGTCAACGGCAACTCCGCCAACACACCGCGCCAGTTCCGTGTCGTCCTGCTCGACCCCAAGTTGCATGTGGTCTTATGGACCCTTACCGAGCGCACGAATTACGCCGCGCTGGAGCGCAACCGCAACAAAAACCTCGACGAGGTGATCGCCGTGCTCGCCACCGACCTCGACAACCTGCTCAGCTCAAAGCCACCGGCCAACAAGTCCAGCATCCACCACGGGCTCTTCCCGTAGCCCCACCGTTAGGTTCCTCGCCCATGTCGCAAAGCAAGACTCCGCCCGGCAAAACAAACTCGACCATCCTCACCGACGGCCCCTCCCGCGCGGCCGCACGCGCCATGCTCCGCGGCGTCGGTTTCACCAAGGAAGACCTCGCCAAACCCATCATCGGCATCGCCAACACCTGGACCGAGATCGGCCCCTGCAACTTTCATCTGCGCGACATCGCCGAGGCCGTTAAGCTAGGCATCCGCGAGGCCGGCGGCACACCCATGGAGTTCAACACCATCACCATCTCCGACGGCATCACCATGGGTACCGAGGGCATGAAGGCGTCGCTGATCTCGCGCGAAGTGATCGCCGACAGCATCGAGTTAGTCACGCGCGGCAACAGTTTCGATGGGCTGGTCTGCATCGCCGGCTGCGACAAAAACATGCCCGCCGCGATCATGGCGCTCGCCCGCCTCGATATCCCGGGCATGATGCTTTACGGCGGCAGCATCATGCCCGGCCACCTGCAAATCGGCTCGGATGGTAAGCCGGTGCCCACAATTTCTTCGTTGTCATCCCGTAGCGAAGCGGAGGGATCTGCTTCTGCCCCTGCCCCCTCTCAAAGCAAGCAGATCGACATCACCATTCAAGCCGTCTTCGAGGCCATCGGTTCACACGCCGCAGGCAAGATCAACGATGCACAACTCGAAGCCGTGGAAGCCAACGCCTGCCCCGGCCCCGGCGCCTGCGGCGGCCAGTTTACGGCCAACACGATGGCCATGGCCGGCGAGTTTCTCGGCATCTCGCCCATCCAGCTCACGGGTGTGCCCGCGATGAGCAAAGATAAGCATGAGGCCTCACGCGAAGCCGGCCGTTGTTTGATGGATCTCGTGCAAAAAGGCATTAAACCCAGCCAGATTCTCACACCCAAAGCACTGGAAAATGCCATCACCGCCGTTTGTGCCTCGGGCGGTTCCACTAACGCCGTGCTGCACCTCATCGCCATCGCGCATGAGTTGAATATTCCGCTCACGATGGAGGACTTCGACCGCATCTCCGAGCGCACACCCTTTATCTGCGATCTCACTCCCGGCGGCAGATATGTTGCCAAGGACTACCAGGATGCGGGCGGCTCACGCGTGCTCGCCAAGCGCCTGCTCGATCGTGGACAGTTGCATGATGGTCTCACCGTGACCGGCAAGACGTTGCATGAAGAGGCGCAACTCGCGGAAGAAACACCGAACCAGCCGGTCATCCGCGAGTGGTCGAACCCACTCAAGCCCACTGGCGGTCTCGTCATCCTGCGCGGCAATCTTGCCCCTGAAGGCTGCGTAGTGAAGGTCGCCGGGCACGAGCGCATTCACCACACCGGCATCGCTCGCGTGTTCGACAGCGAAGACGCTTGCTTTCACGCCGTAGAAGCCGGCCAAATCAATCCCAACGACGTCCTCGTCATTCGCTTCGAAGGCCCCAATGGCGGCCCCGGCATGCGCGAGATGCTCGCCGTCACCGCCGCCATCAAGGGCATTCCCGAGCTCAGCGAAACCGTAGCCCTGCTCACGGACGGCCGCTTCAGCGGCGCCACCCGCGGCCTCATGGCCGGCCACGTAGCCCCCGAAGCCCAACTCGGCGGCCCTATCGCCGCAGTGCGCGAAGGCGATACGATCACCTTCGATATTCCCAATCGCAAACTCACGCTGAATGTTTCGGATGAGGAGATCGCTTCACGGCTGAAGGAGTTTAGGGCACCCGAAGCACGCTACAAGCGTGGTGTCTTTGCCAAGTACGCCAATAGCGTATCGAGCGCCAGCCGCGGCGCCGTAACAACGTAGTCGAGGCGCAGCTTATGTTCAACGCAGCAGACACTCCAGTGCAGCACGGGACAGCGCGACAGCTCGGGGCATCGCGCATTCTGCTGATAATAGTGCTCACCCTGTTTCTGCTGTTTCACGCTGCACTCGCGTTCCTCATAACCGTGCTCGCCGGCCCTCACCTCTTGCCTTTGGTGAAGCCGCTTACCAAATTCACGCTCGCCGCCATGTCACTCGTCGCGGTGCTTCGCCGCAGTGACCTGCTTCTGCTGCTCGCCTCTACGCTGCTTGCGTTTCTTTCACTCACTTGGTGGCTTGAGCTCGCGCCGCCGTACCATAACTGGGTACATTTCCGGCTGGAAGTACTGCCATCGCTGCTCGTTGAGCTCCTCGCCATCATTGTGTTCGCCGTTGCTCTCGCGGTACGCCGCTCAACAGAAGACCTGCAAGGAGCCAACACCCCACCCTGACCGGAACCAAAAATTCTTTGGGCTACGCTGCGGAACAGCCGCATGCACAAGCGCCAAAGGCGCGTCACATAACAGCCTAGGCCGAAGGCCTAGGTCACAGGACGGACCACCGCCAAGGGCTGAAGGCCCGGCACAGAACCCTCAATCCCAGGCATACTGCTCATGCAACGTCACATGATATCTCTTACAAAACGCGCGCATCTCTTCTTGAAAATCCCGCTTCGCGTGGTGCGCTTTTTGTTCGTCGATATATCTCACCAACGTACCGAGATCCGCAGGGCTGACGGAAAACAGACCATAACCACGCTGCCATGCGAACATCTCCACACCCTGCTCCTTCATCCAAACCGACGAGGATGTCTTCAGCTCGGAAACAATCTTAGCCGTCGTTCTCGTCGAAGCGAGTCGCAACGCAAGGTGCACATGGTCCGCAACGCCGCCTGCCCGAAAGCACTCGCAGTCCAGCTTCCGAGCAGTCCCCGAAAGATAAGCATGCAACCGAGGAGCAACTTCATCCCGAATCATCGGGATTCGTCCTTTAGTGCTGAAAACAAGGTGAACCAGATTGAAATTGAGCGTCTGCGGCATGGCGCGAAGATGTTTCGGGCCTTCAGCCCTCCTTTCTTTATACGACACAGTTCCTGGACCTTCGGCCCAGGCTGTTATGTGAGTGGGCCGACGGCCCTCCACCAAGCACAATCCGACGGCTCTTCGTCAAGCACAGTTTCGTCGCACCTCCTCGGACAAGGAGATTTATAGATGACCAGCACCAACCAACATCCCACCCTCACCGGAGCCGAGATTCTCTGGGCCACGCTCGCCGGCGAAGGCACGACCACCGTCTTCGGCTATCCCGGCGGCGCCATCCTCCCCATCTACGACGCGCTGCGCAAATTCCCAACCATCCACCATGTGCTCGTGCGCCACGAACAAGGCGCGAGCCACATGGCAGATGGCTATGCGCGCGCCTCAGGTCGTGTGGGGGTGTGCATGGCCACCTCCGGGCCGGGTGCGACGAACCTTGTCACCGGTCTCGCCACGGCCATGCTCGATTCGATCCCCGTCGTAGCGATCACGGGCCAGGTTGCAAGCAAGGTGCTCGGCTCCGATGCGTTTCAAGAGGTCGATATTACGGGAATCACGCTGCCCATCACAAAGCACAACTTCCTCGTCACGCGCGCAGAAGAGATCGCCACCACGGTGCGTCAGGCGTTTCAGATCGCACGTTCCGGCCGTCCCGGTCCGGTGCTGGTCGACATCACCAAGGACGCGCAACAGGCCACCGCGGTCTTCGACTTCGAGATGTCCAGGCCCAGGCCCGCGCGTCCACACCCGATGCTCAAGGCCGAGGACAACGCCTTTGCGCAGGCAGCGGAACTGATCAAAGCTGCCGGGAAGCCCGTCATTCTCGCCGGCCACGGCATCGTTGAATCTGGTGCGCAGGCAGAGGTGCTGGCCTTCGCAGAAGCGCTTCAAATTCCTATTGCCTCCACACTCCTCGGCTTGGGTGCCATTCCCGCAGGACATCCGTTATCGCTCGGGATGATGGGGATGCACGGTGAGTCGTGGGTCAACAATGCGATACAAGAAGCCGACCTGCTGCTGGCCTTCGGGATGCGTTTCGACGATCGTGTCACCGGCAACCTCGCCCACTATGCGCCGGATGCGAAGAAGATTCATATCGAGATCGATCCCAGCGAGATCAATAAAAATGTGCGTGTGGATGTGGCGTTGATTGGCGATTTGAAACAGGTGCTGCAACAACTCGCGCCGAGAGTCGGCGTCGATACGGGAACAGCAGATCCCTCCGCTACGCTGCGGGATGACAAGGGAGAGTTTGCCACTTCGCAAGCCTCTCTCCCTCGTCACCCTGCCTCTGATTTGTCATCCCGTAGTGAAACGAAGGGATCTGCTTTTCGCGCGTGGCTGCAACACATCAACTGCTCGAAAGGCACAGCCGCCGTACGCGACATCATCAACCTGCCTGACAACGGCCATCTCTATGCCGCGCACGTCATCCACGACATCTGGCGCGAGGCTCAAGCCGCGGGACGTTTAGAACAAACCATCATCGTCACCGACGTGGGCCAGCATCAGATGTGGGAGGCGCAGTACTTCAAGCACGAATCGCCGCGCAGCTTAATCACCTCAGGCGGTCTCGGGACGATGGGCTTTGCGCTGCCCGCGGCGATCGGAGCGAAGTTCGCCTGCCCCGAAAAAGATGTGTGGGTCATCGCCGGTGACGGCGGATTTCAGATGACCGCCGCGGAACTTTCGACGATCATGCAGGAACACCTCGCCATCAACATCGCCGTGATCAATAATGGCTTTCTTGGCATGGTGCGCCAGTGGCAGGAGACGTTCTACGACAAGAACTATTCAGCCTCCCCGATCCTCTCGCCGGACTTCGTCATGCTTGCCGCAGCGCACGGCATTGAGGGTGCAAGCATCACGGAACGCAAAGATGTAACTCCTGCGGTTACACGCGCGCGCACCGGCAGTAAGCCCTTCCTCATCAACTTTCAGGTGGAGAAGGAAGATGGCGTGTATCCCATGATCGCTCCCGGTGCAGCACTGCATGACATGGTGCGCAGACCCGCCAAAGAGTCGAAAGACCCACTGCTCGAAACCGCGGAGGACGAACAGTGAAACGTCGTTTCTTCAGCGCCTGCTTGCTTGTCTTCGTGTCAACCTGCGTTGCGCAGACAAAGGTCAAGACGGTTCACATTCGTGTTTTGAATGGACGCAACGGCAAGCCGGTGAAATACGCTGACACCGCAACGGTCGTATTCCCGCTTTCGCCCTACACAACGCCCGTCGAGCGCAAGGCCGACAAACTGGGTGATCTCACACTTCTGGCTCCCACCGAAGGACAGCTCACGTTGACTGTCGCCAGTCATCCAGGCTGCCAACACATAGCAAAAGCAGACCGCGCGCAGGGACCCGCAAAGATTTCATTGCAAAACATCTTCGCAGCCGGCGCCATTGAAGCCAACGGGTGCAAGGTGCGCGGCACGCCGCCTGTCGCAGGCGAACTCATCGTGTATGTGCGCCCGCTGCACTGGTGGGAAGGTTTTCGCGATTAGGATTGCGTTGAGGACACTATGCTTCACACGTTTGTAGCACTTGTACAAGACAAACCCGGCGTTCTCACCCGCGTTGCCTCGCTCTTCCGGCGGCTGAACATCAACATCGTTTCGTTGACGGTTGGTGAGAGTGAGCGCTCGGACACATCGCGCATGACCATTGTCTGCGAGGCGCCTGAAACCTCTGCGCATCGCATTCGCGCTTCGCTTTACAAGCTCGAAACTACGGTCGAAGTGGACGAGGTAAACCGCGCCGAGGCCGTTGTGCGCGAGCTTTGCCTGATCAAGGTCGCCGCCGGCCCAACCTCGCCGCATGGGGTGCATTCGCGCTCGCAGATATTCGAGCTTGCCACTGTGTTTCGCGCGCGCGTAGTCGATCTCGCACCCGAAAGCATCATGCTGGAGATGACCGGCTCGGCCTCGAAGATCGAAGGCCTACTGCAAGTGCTGCGCGAGAGCGGCTACGAGGTGCTGGAGGTTTCGCGGACCGGCCGCATGGCCATGCGCCGCGGCCATCACACCAATCGGGTGCTGAAGGCGCTCGGCAGTAAACCGGATTACCTTAACGCCGCAGGAGTTGAAGAGATCATTGACCCTGATGCATTGCCGGGGGATGAAACAATTCCGAATCAGTTTGATGAGCACGAGGCGTAACTGTACTGCCTCGTGCCAGATATCAAAAACAACGACAAACAAAGCAGGTCCTTCGCTCCGCTCAGGATGACAATGAGGAGAGAAGCGATCGGGAGAAGAGACGAACATTATGGCAAAGGCATACCACGACCAAGACGCAGATCTTTCCCTCATTCAAGCGAAAAAGGTCGCCATCATCGGCTACGGCTCGCAGGGCCACGCGCACGCACTCAACCTGAAGGATTCTGGCGTTGAAGTAAAAGTTGGGCTCCGGCCCGGATCGCCTTCGGCGAAGAAAGCGGAGAACGTTGGCCTGCCCGTCGTGAGCGCGTTGGAGGCGGCGCAATGGGCCGACGTCATTATGCTGCTCGTGCCGGACCAGACCGCTGCCAGGGTCTACAAAGAGATCGAATCCGCATTCGAGAGCAAGGGCTCTGATGGCGAACCAAAGACGCTGATGTTTGCGCATGGCTTTAACATCCGCTTCCGCACCATCACGCCGCCTGCGACGATCGATGTTTCCCTTGTCGCGCCCAAAGGCCCCGGCCATCGCGTGCGTGAGGTCTTCACGGAAGGCGGAGGCATCCCGGCTCTCGTAGCGGTTGAGCAGGACGCGAGCGGCAAGGCCATGCAGGTTGCCTTGAGCTATGCCAAAGCCATCGGCGCCACGCGTGCAGGCGTGCTGGAGACGACCTTCACCGAGGAGACCGAGACCGATCTCTTCGGCGAACAGGCTGTGCTGTGCGGCGGCACCGCGGCTCTGGTGAAGGCTGGCTTTGAGGTGCTGACCGAGGCTGGCTATCAGCCGGAGCTTGCATACTTCGAAGTGCTGCATGAACTCAAGCTGATCGTCGATCTGCTATATCGCGGCGGTCTCGAATACATGCGCCACTCCATCTCGGATACAGCGGAGTGGGGCGACTATGTTGCCGGTCCTCGCATCGTTACGCCGGATGTAAAAAAAGCCATGCAAGGTCTGCTCTCAGACATCCGCGACGGCAGCTTTGCCAAGCACTTCATCGAGGAGAACGAGACGGGTCGCAAGGAGTTCGCGCGGCATCGCGCTGAAGAACGCGCCCATCCCATCGAGAAGGTCGGCGCGGAGCTGCGCGCGGGCATGCCGTTCCTCGATCCGGTGAAGGTAGAGAACGGTTCGGTTGTAAAGGCATAGTGCATTTTCATTAAAAAACAGGAGGCGGTCACGAGACCGCCTCCTGCGCTGCAATACGAATCATTTGCAAGCCTACTTCATGAACGATTTCGCAAGCTGAGCGCCGCCGAACAGCTCAGCCTCCTTCGCCTTTGCCACTACCGCGCCCATGCCGAAGAACTCGTGCGTGGTGCCCTTGTACAAGCGGTAGGTGACTTTGTCGCCATTCGCCAGCAAGGCATCTTCGTACGCCTGGCCATCGCTCAGCAGCGGATCCTCCTCCGCCGCGATGATCGTTGCGGGCGGCAGATTATGCAGGTTGGCATTGATGGGCGCAAGATCAGGGCTGTTCGCGTCCGACGGATTCTGTACAAACTGCATACTGAAGTAGGGGAGAAGTGCCGTATACAAAGGCAGCGTTGAATTCGTGTACAGCAGGTCCGAGATCTGGTTTAGATTGCTGCTGGTCTCGGGATAGATGAGCAGCTGGTGCGTGGGCATCTGCAACTCCCCATTGCGCGCGGCGATCGAGACCTCCGCCGCGAGATTGCCTCCAGCGCTTTCACCGGCCACCGCGATCTTCGCGGCAATTCCGTTGTACGCCGCGATGTTATTGGTCACCCAGCGATAGGCATCGATGGCATCCTGGCGGGCCGCGGGGAACGGGGCTTCAGGGGCTTTGCGGTACTCCACCGAAACCACGATTGCGTTTGCGTCGACGCAAAGGTTGCGCGCGCTCTCGTCATAGGTGTCGATGGTAGCGACGACGAAGCCGCCACCGTGGTAGTACACAACCACCGGAAACGGGCCGTTCCCGGCCGGGTAATAGATGCGAATGGGAATTTGCGTTCCGTTCTGCCCAGGGACGGTCATGCCGTCCACCACTTTGCCCACCGGCGTGGGGGCCTCCGCTGCGCCGACGCCGCGCGCGATGATCTTGGCCGCATCCTGCGCAGCGAATTGCTGGCGAGCGTCCTGCGGTGACAGTTGCTCAAGTCTGGTGCCCTTGATCGCGTCGAACAGCAGGATCACATTCCGCATGTCCGGATCGAGATTCGCCAACAGCTGCGCCCTGGTCAGCGGCGCGGTGGAGTTTTGTGCCCCGCTATTGGGGTGGACCAGGAGCAAGGTAGATGCACAAAAAAGTAGCTTTGAGACACGACGAGCTGCGGTATTCATAAGAATCCTCGACTGCCAGGTGAGATGGTTTGGAGTGATCTCGTCGAGATCGAACGTCGACGCTTCAACATAGGATGCAAGACTTTGCAGCTGCGCTCGAACATCGCGCACGGCACATCATGCCCGGAGCCTGGCATGATCGCCTTTCTCAGGCGGCGGCCAAGAGCAACTCCACCCGGGGAAAAGTCGAACGGTCATGGCATTCACTGGTATTCTGCGCCCATGCTCCGATGCATCGTCCTGCTCGCCCTCCTCGGTTGCTGCTTTGCTTCTCTTCCGGCGCAGACTCCGGCGCCGGGGGCACAGGATCTACTGCGCCCGCTTGATTTTCTCGTGGGCACCTGGTCCGCGAAGACCACCGGCGCTGGAGCGGCAGGCGCGAGCGCCGCGGGAACCTACACCTTCCAGCGCGACTTGGACGGCCATGCGCTCCAGCGCACAAGCTCTACGGACACCTGCAAAGGACCGCAGAGCTTCGACTGCCAGCACCACGATCAGCTGACCGTCTTCGCGGACGCCAACAGCCCGCACGGCAGCGGCTTATATGCGCTCTATCTCGACAGCGAAGGGCATGTTATCTACTACGCCGTAACCATGCCCGACGCACACACAGCGGTATTCGCTTCGCAGGGGAGTACCGGCGGTCCACATTTCCGGCTCACCTACCACCTTGAGGGATCGGGGGCGGCGGCGGTGATGAAGGGCAGCTTCGAAGGCTCCGCCCCAGGATCAGAGCAGTACCGCGCCTATCTGCAATGGGCCGGAACGCGGCAGTAACCGGGCCCAGGCATAACCGCATCCATTGCTCATGCATCTGCGCAGACTGCTGTCCGGCTGCTTTGCCGCTTTGATCCTTTGCCTTATGACGTTACCCTCGCCCACATCGTTCGCGCAGGTAGCCGGCCTGACGACCCTGGCGGCGCTGCATAATCAGGCTCGGCCGCTACTCATCTTTGCGCGGAAACCGGATGATTCGCAGATGGGCATTCAGCTGCGGATCCTAGACGAGCACGCGGCGCAGGCACGCGACCGGCAGATCGTGCCGTTGGCTCTTCCTTACCACAGCCCTGCGCCGAGTGCATTGCAGCTCTCGGACACGGACGCAGAGGCCGCGCGCAGGCGCTTTCATGTGGCTCCAAGCGATTTTGTTGTCATTCTTCTCGGAAAGGACGGAGGCGTAAAACTGCGCTCCTCCAAACCCATCTCCATGGAGAAGCTGGACGACACCGTTGACGCCATGCCTATGCGCAAGGGCGAGATGCGCGGGCAGCCCAAAAGCTGAGCAGGCGATATCGCGAGCCTGTTGCAGAAGCACAGACGCTCCCCGTCGGGAGCGTCTGTGCTTCCACGTTAAACGGAAGCTAGGCTGTGACTTCCACACCGCGCCAGAAGGCGACCTTGTGCTTTACGCTTCGAGCGGCAGCCTTGGGAGCGGGATAGTACCAAGCCGCGTCCTGATTCTCCTGACCATCGACCAGCAGCGTGTAATACCGCGCTAACCCCTTCCATGGGCATGTCGAACTGGTGGAGCTGGGGCGCAAAAATGCTCTATTCACGCTCTTCTCAGGGAAATAAACGTTTCCCTCCACAGTTTCGATCTCGTCACTCTCTGCCAGGACCTGTCCGTTCCAAATTGCCTTTGCCATGGGCGTCCTTTCCATCGTAAGGGGATGGGATCCCGGTCTAACCTGCTCATCGGCGGTTGACTTGGATCGCTGCAACTATCCTGCCACAATCTACGGGATTTGGAAAGTTTTAAACAAAATCTCCAGAACGATGTAGCTTCCGGCCTACAGAGGCCCTACGCGACCGCCTCGACGACTGGCCGCGTCGCCGAGGGATCGGGCCGCTGCAGGTCGCGAGGCTCGTCCTTCACCTTGGGCGGTCCGATCAGCTTTTCGAAATGGCAAATTGGACCAGCAGGCACCTCGTCTTCGGTGCCTTTCTTGCCGCGCCGCCTTGGCAGCCGATCGTGATTGTTGGGACAAACCAGATAAGTGCCTTCTTTATCAGAAAGTTCGAGCAGGTACGGCGACTTGCAGCTGGGGCAAACCTCGGCCACCAGCTTCTGGTTCGTGGTGAAATCGCACTTCGGATAACGCGTGCATCCGTAGAAGGTGTCGCCGCGCCGGTTCTTGCGCACCGCTACTTCAGCCGCACATTTCGGGCACGGCACGTCGAGCAGATCCTGTTTTACATATTTGCACTTGGGATAGCCGGAGCAGGCGACGAACTCGCCATACTGCCCTTCGCGCTGCAGCAGCGGCTTGCCGCACTTGGGGCAGGGCTCTTGGAGCTGCACGGGCGGCTTGGACTGCTGCTTCTGCGTCAGCTTGCGGATGGTCTTGCAGGGCGGATCGTCGCTGTACCCGGGGCAGCTCATGAACGGGCCCCAGGGACCGTTGCGCAGCACCATCACGCGGCCACAGTTGTCGCAGAACTCCTCCTCCTGCTCCGCACTTTGCGCTCCAGGCGAGGTGAGATCAGGCTTGGCGGCGAAGTTTTCCTTGGTAAAGTCGCAGGTTTGCGGCTCGACAACTAACTTCTTGCCCTTCGGCGAGGCCTTTTGCAGCGAGTCGAGCAGCTCCTTGGCATCGTGCACCTCGCGCGAGTAGCCAACTACATCCTCCGTCATCGCCTTCACCATCATGGGAAAGTTTAGGGCCGCGGTCACCTTCGCCATCGCAGTCTTTGGATCTTTCTTCAGCGGTCCGTGGCCGACGGTGACCGGCTTCGTCTTGGTGAAGTTCGAGCACGAGTAGAACGACCCGAACTTGCCCCACTTCATGATCAGCGGCGCACCGCATTTATCGCAAAGCTCATCCGTCTCGAGCTCCATCGCCTTGATGTCTTCCATCTCCACCTCGGCGACCTTGAGCTCCTTCTCGAAGTGCCCATAGAAGCCGTTCAGCAGATCCGTCCACCGTTCCGAGCCGCCCTCTACGGCATCAAGTTCGGTCTCCAACTGCGCGGTGTAGCCGGTCTCGAAGATATAAGGGAAGTTCTTCACCAGCAGCTCGGTGGTCACCATGCCGATCTCGGTGGGGATCAGCTTTTGCGCAATCTTCTTTACGTAATCGCGCTCCTGGATGGTGTTGATGATTGAGGCATACGTGGATGGCCGGCCGATGCCCTTCTCTTCGAGCGCTTTTACCAGGCTGGCCTCGTTAAAACGTGGAGGCGGCTGGGTGAACTTCTGCTGCGGATCGATTTTGTTCACCGTCAGAGGCTGCCCCTTCGTGAGGGCGGGCAGACGGCGATCGCCGGCGCTGTCCTCGCTGGTCGCGTCCTTGGCGCTCTCCGCGCCATCGCCCTCCGCGCTGCCTTCCGCCAGGCGTTGATCATCCGCGACCTGCTTAGCATCTTTCGCGGCGCGGGCCTTCTTCGTCCGCTCCTCGAAGTAAAGGAAACCATCGAACTTGAGCACGCTGCCGGTGGTACGGAAATCGAAGCTCATCGAGCCGGATCGGGCCTCAATATCTACGCTGGTGGCGTCGAAGATCGCCGGGACCATTTGGCTCGAAACGGCACGTTCCCAGATGAGCTTGTAGAGCCGGAACTGCTCGTCGCTGAGGTACTTGCGGACGTCGTCCGGCGCGAAGTTAAAACTGGTGGGACGGATCGCCTCGTGCGCATCCTGCGCGTCGGCCTTGCTCTTGTAGACGTTCTCGGTCTTGGGCAGGTACCGCTCACCGAGCTTCTTGCCTACCCACTCGCGCGCCTCGGCGATTGCATCCGGACTCATGCGCGTGGAATCGGTTCGCATGTAGGTGATCAGGCCGACGGTGCCTTCGCTGCCGAGCTCAATGCCTTCATACAGCCGCTGCGCCACACCCATGGTGCGCCGAACATTGAAGCCCAGGCGCCCGGCGGCATCCTGCTGCAGCTTGCTGGTGGTGTACGGAGCCGCGGGCTTGCGCTGGCGCTCCTTCGTCTCCACGCCGCGGACGCTCCAGGTCGCCTTCTCCAGCTGCGCCATCACCTCGTCGACGGCTTCCTTATCCGGCAGCGCGTTGGCGAGAAACTGCTCTTTTCCCTCAGCATCCGTGCCGTTTGGAACGCGGATGGGCTGACCCTTAACCCCCACCATGCGCGCTGTGAACTCTCCCCCATTGCCTTTATCGGCACCGGGCGTCAGAACCGCATCGATGTTCCAATATTCGACAGGATGGAAGGCATTGATCTCGCGCTCGCGCTCCACGATCAGGCGCAGTGCGACGGTCTGCACACGCCCGGCGCTCAGGCCGCGCTTGACCTTGTCCCACAGCAGCGGCGAGATCTGATAGCCCACCAGCCGGTCCAGCACACGCCGGGTCTGCTGCGCATCGACGAGGTTGTCGTTCACGTCTCGGGTACGTTCAAAGGCGGCCTTGACAGCCTTTTTCGTAATCTCGTTGAAGGTCACACGGCGCAACGGGCTTCCCTTCTTCATCGAGGGCAGCAGCTGCATCTTGAGGTGCGCGGCGATCGCCTCGCCTTCTCGGTCAGGATCGGGCGCCAGGAAGACGGCATCGCTCTTAGCGGCCAGCTTCTTCAGCCGGTCAACCACCTTTTCCTTGCCGGGTGAGACGATCAGCGTCGGCGCAAAGGTCCGGTGCTTCAGCTCCACGCCGATGTCGTTCTTTGGAAGATCCATGATGTGGCCAATCGAGGCCTCCACCACGTAGTCGCTGCCAAGATATTTATTGATGGTCTTCGCCTTGGCCGGCGACTCCACGATCACGAGATTTTTGCCCATCACCACACCTGCCTGGAAGACTCGCGGCGCCAGATTGGCGCAAAGCGGCCTCCCGTCCCTCTGTAGCCTGCAAACTAACACGCTCTGCGGAGCGCGCGTCAAACCGCCACTGAATGTTCGGACCGTTGAGCACATCTTGCCGCCCAAGTTCCAGCTCAAGTCCCAACCTATAGACGCGGTTGCCGGCACTTGGTTCCGTTACCCGCTCGCATGGGCGAAAAAGTGGCGCCCAATGACCGGAAATGAGGTGCCCTCTCGACCGGAGAGCCGGGCCCCAAAACGACAGTTTCTCGTCGTTCGGGTGGCAGCGGACAGCCTGATCGTCCGCGTACGCAGTGGAGAGAGCCCGGTATTTTGTCAGCCGTTCCGATGCATCTTCGGGCAGCCCCGAACGAAATACAGGGGTCTCTGCGCTGCGCCCGTTCGACTCACTGCGTTCGCTCAGGGCTCCGGTCGAGAGGACAGCGTGTAGGCTGCTCCGCCGGTCGAGATAACGTCGTGGAGGCTGCTCCCGATCTACAAGCTCCGCACGTAATGCTTGCCCGGCATCTGCTTCACCCTGCCGGCGAGTTCCAGCTCGAAAAGCGCTGTAAACACCTCACCGGAAGCCAGATCCCGCTCCAACCGCTCCAGCAACTCATCCAGCTGCACGGCTTCATCCGCCCGCAACTGCTGCAGAACCATGCGTTCGTGGTCGCCCATCGCCGGGCTGCCGGCAGAACCTCCCGATGCGCTGTCGAATAGAGATGCGGTCCCACCGCTGATGGATTCACCACGGGCGGCGGCCTGCTCCTCGGCAACACGCTCCAGCTCCAGCCGGACGTCCGAGGGCAGGTCCTCCCAGACATCCTCCCAGGTCGCCGTCAGCTTGGCTCCCTGCTTGATCAATGTGTTCGGCCCCCAGGCGTTTTTGTTGGTGGCATTGCCGGGCACGGCGTACACGTCCCTGCTCTGCTCGATCGCACAACGCGCCGTGATGCGCGTGCCGGAGTACTCCGCCGCCTCCACCACCAGCACGCCGACGCTCATGCCGCTGAGCGTCCGGTTGCGGATGGGAAAATTCTGCGGCGCGGGAAAGGTGCCAATGGGAAACTCGCTGATGACGGCGCCGCCAGAAGCTACGATCTTCTCCGCAAGCCGTTTGTTCTCTTTGGGATAGATCACATCGATGCCCGTGCCCCAGACCGCCACGGTCAGGCCGCCGGCTTCGAGCGCACCCTTGTGCGCCGCGGTGTCGACGCCTCGCGCCATGCCACTTAGAACAGC
Organism: Granulicella sp.; assembly: GCA_965276885.1. Classification (GTDB taxonomy): domain Bacteria; phylum Acidobacteriota; class Terriglobia; order Terriglobales; family Acidobacteriaceae; genus Granulicella. Next base: position 3,677,399 of record OZ255702.1, read on the forward strand.
CATGCCGCGCCGCGCCAGGTCGCGGCTGAGCATCTCCGCCATGCCCGCGCCGTAGGGCGACGGCTGGCGCGTGCCGACCACCGCAATTCCCGGGCGGTTCAGCACCTCGGCGTTGCCGCGCACCCATAAAACGGGAGGCGGATCGTAGATCTCCAGCAGGCGGCCGGGATAGGCCTCATCGTCCGGGGTCAGCAGAGCGGCACCCTGCTCCGCGACGCGCCGCATCTCCTCCTCGGCAGCATTGCGCGCGCGCCCGTGCAAGACGAACTGCGCCGCCGTCGCGGGCAGACCGGCGGCTTCAAGCTCCGTCAGCGAGGCCGAAAACAGCCGTTCCGCCGTGCGCAGCTGCCGAACCGCTCGAAAGCAGCGCGTCGGCCCCATGCCGGGCGAAAGCGCCAGCGCCAGCCAGCTTAGCCGGCCTTCCCCTGCGGCCTGCGTTCCGTTTTTTGCCTGCGTTGCGTTTGCCCCTGAGCCCGTCATTGCCCCGAATCCTAAACTGCCCGGAACGGGTCATAAATACCTCCTCCGTTCGGCGATCCTGCAGCCGGGGAAGCCCGCGGCCGGGCGCTACCATGAGGAGGTGCCTCTCCGCGTCGCTGCCATCTCGTTTCTGAATCCCGCGCCGCTGCTGTACAACTTCGAGCACGCACCCGCGGCCGGCGAGCTTGACGATCTGCGCCGGCGCTACGATGTGCACTACACCACGCCTGCGCGCTGCGCCGCCGAGCTGCACGCCGGGGAGGCCGATCTGGGGCTGATCCCCATCGCTGAGCTCACACCGGAGCTCGCCGTGGTGCCCGGCTGCACCATCGCCTCACTCGGGGAGGTCCGCAGCATTCTGCTGCTGGTGCGGAATCGGGCCAACAAGCCGGTCGGCGGCGCCTTAAGGGGGATCACGGCCGTAGCGGCGGACAGCGCCTCGCGTTCCTCAGCGGCCTATCTGCGTGTGCTGCTCGGCCGCTTCTATGGGGTGCAGCCCCCCTTGGCCGAGCATCCCGCCGATCCGCTGGCCATGCTCGCGAGTCACGATGCGGCGCTGCTGATCGGGGACCCTGCCCTGTTTGCCCGCGAGCGCCGCGCGGAGATCGATCTCCTCGTGGACGATCTTCTCTGGATCGACGTAGCCCAGCTCTGGCGCCAGCACACCGGTGTGCCCTGGGTCGCGGCGGTCTGGGCAGTACGGCCCGAGGCTCTCCAGCAAGGTGCGGCGACCGCGGGGCAGCTCATCGCCGATCTCAACACCAGCCGCGATGCCGGGCTCGCGCACGTGGAGGCGCTGGTGACGGAATGGAGCGCACGGCTGCCGCTCTCCCCGGAGACGATTCGGACATACCTTACCCGCAACATCTACTACCACCTGGACGCGCCCTGCCTGGAGGCGATCCGTCTTTTCCGGGCGTATGCGGCAGAGCTGGAGGTGTTGCCTCCGCTGCCCGCGAAGCTACGCTTGGCAGGGGACTAAACCGCCATTGCGGGTGCCGGAGTATGCGCGCGCGGAGCAAACTTTCGCTTGTAATACGCCGTGGTGACGATAATGGCCGGTACCCCGATGGCGGTAGGCCAGATCCATAGCCAAAGATGATTCCCGAACAGCGACGGCAGGGTCACGACGCTGAAGGCAGACCACGCGGCGATGTAGCTGCCAATGAAGTTGCCGAGGTGCGTGTACCACCAGAACATCTTCTCTTTCGGCTTGCGGACGAAACTCCACATCTCCACCCCCGCGGCGCGCATGCCAACAAAGCCAAAGATAATCGCCACATACCCCATATGCTGCACCGCTGCGGGCCAAAGCCAGCCCAACAGCGCCAAAGCCGCGCTGGTGGCAAAGGTGAAGACCGCGGCGATCCAGTCCACCGGCTTTGCATGCCCGCCGCGAAGCAGATCCTTCAATTTCAGGACACGATAGCCCGAGAAGGCTAGGTAAAAGCTGAAAACTGCCACCAGCGCAAGAAAAAGCACCGGCCGGTAGAGCGCCATGGGCAGCGCCGTCGCCGCAACCCCACCCATGCACCACAGGTAAACCATGCCCCAGCGCTTGTGCGCTCTTCCGCCTTTGGCCGTGGCTAAAGCTATGGGCGCAAGTAGAAACGATCCGAAGCCTGCCGTGATGTGCACCGCCAACAGGCTCTTCATCCAGATTGGATCACCGCTCATGTATCCCCCTGCGCTCGCTTTGCTCAGTGTTCTAGCTTGAGCTCACGAACTAAATCTCTTCAGGTACAGCATGAGTCTGCGTAGAAAGCTGCGCTAAAGGTAGTGTGAAGCGTCAATCGTGCGATATGACATCTGTCATCTTCATTCCCGCCCTGAATGGCGCGAGAACGCGGCAACCGACGGTGCCGATCTAGCCTCAAGCCACTCCCCGCGATGCTACAATTTCGGAGTGCCGGGTCCTACGCGACGCGTACCCGCCAACCCCGCCAGGTCCGGAAGGAAGCAACGGCAACGGGCCCACGCGGGCGCAGTAGGGAAACCCGGTACACCTCCCTATCTTCTTCCGGCACCACCTTCACGCTGAATAAAATCGTGGCAGCCTGCGGCGCCAGGAATGACTCGCTGTGCCGCGTGAAACCCATCCGGCGGCAAACCGCGGCCCATCCGCGGACAGTCGAGGTAAGATGCTCTAGGTTGCAGATTCCCTTTTGTTCGAGGTCGCCTCGTTTTGAGTCTCACCCCGCAGTCCGATAGCCATCCCAGGACCATTGTTCACGCGAAGATCTCTGCCCTTGGCACCTTTGTGCCGTCCCGGCTGCTGACCAATGCCGACCTGGAGCGCATGGTCGAGACGAATAACGATTGGATTGTCGAGCGTACCGGCATTCACGAGCGGCACATTGTAGAAAAGGGCCAGGCGACCAGCGATCTCGCGGCGGAGGCCGCCAAGGCCTGCCTGGAAAAAGCCGGCGTAGATCCCACGGAGATTGAGGCGATCATTGTCGCTACCGTGACGCCGGATATGTTCTTCCCGGCCACGGCGTGTCTCGTCCAAGCTAAGATCGGCGCCGCCAAAGCGTGGGGGTTCGATCTTTCGGCTGCCTGCTCGGGCTTTGTGTATGCCTTGCAGGTAGGCGCCAAATTGATCGAATCGGGGGCGCACACGAAGGTTCTGGTCATCGGCGCCGATGTCATGAGCGCCATTGTGGATTACACCGATCGCGCAACCTGCATCCTCTTTGGCGATGGCGCGGGCGCCGTTCTGCTGGAGCCCTGCGCCGAAGGCGAGGTGGGCATCGTCGATTTTCTGCACGAGGTGGATGGCAGCGGAGCGGCGGCGCTCAACATGCCCGCGGGCGGCAGTTTGCTGCCGTCCAGCCATGAGACGATCGACCGCAAGCAGCACTTCGTGCACCAGGACGGCCAGGCCGTCTATAAGTTTGCCGTCCGCAAAATGGCCGAAACCGCCGAGGCCGTGCTGACGCGCAACGGGATCAGCGGAGCGGATCTGGGCTGCTTTATACCGCATCAGGCGAACAAGCGGATTATCCTCTCCACCGCCGAGCGGCTGGGGCTGAGCGAAGAAAAGGTGGTAATCAACATCGACCGTTTCGGAAACACGACGGCGGCCACCATTCCGCTGGCCATGGGAACGGCGATCGAGCAGGGACGGCTCAAGAAGGGCGATCTCGTGCTGCTCGCCAGCGTGGGCGCGGGCTTCACCGTGGGAGCAACACTACTGCAATGGGAGTTTTAGACACCCCTTTTCCCGCGCGCTGGTAACCCGTTCACGCCTCGAAAGTAGGTATTCTCAAAAGAAGGCAGCCGATTCAAGGCTTGTAACCCTTTTTGGTGGTTGACAGACCGGTTCCATGCCGCGAAGACTTGAGTATCGGCACACGGGCATTGAAGCTTGCGTCGCCTGAGTAAAGGTAAGGCTGCGCATGTCCGCTCTGGTGCACTGCATCTATTCCAGCGTTCAAACCCATCCGCTCAGCGAAGCGGAATTAGCCCAGCTCGTCCAGGACTCTCGCGTGAGCAACCGGCAACACGGCATCACGGGCATCCTTCTCCATGCGAAGAACACCTTCTTTCAGGTGCTGGAAGGGCCGCCGGACGCCGTGGAGTCGCTCTACGCGAAGATTCTCGCGGACCGGCGCCATACCCGGATCACGCGCATTATCTATGAGCGGATCGCCGGGCGCTACTTCGGGGATTGCCTGATGAACCTGGCGACGCTTTCTCCCTCCGAGCTGGACGCGCTGATTGGCGAGGGCGACCCGAAACGGCGGGAACAACTGCTGGCCGGCCTGGATGAGGGCCGTGCCAAACGTCTGCTCCGCGCCTTCACGGGTGGCCGGTGGCAGGCAAACCTCACGCCTGCACCCCCAATGGCGGTGCAGGCATGAACCGCTTCCAGTCTGTTGCCGTGCCCTACCCGAGTCGGGAGGCATGGCTGGCGCGCCTGCCCAAGTGGACCTGCTCCTTTGCGTTTCAGCCGATCGTAAATGTGCAGTCCCGCAAAGTGACGGCCTACGAAGCGCTGGTGCGCGGACCGCGCAATGAGAGCGCGGATGCGGTGCTGAACAATATTCCGCACGCCGAACTCGCTACGTTTGATGAAGAATGCCGCAAGGCGGCTATCGCGCTGGCAAAGCGCCTGAACCTGAATTGCGATCTCAACCTGAACCTGCTTCCGCAGGGCTTCCGCGCCGATCGTGACTGTCTGGCTTCGACGCTGGACTTGGCCATCGAACACGGTTTTGCCCCCGAACAGCTGGTTTTGGAGGTCACGGAAGGCGAGGTGCTGGGCAGCCAGGATCGCTTTACGGAGCTCATCGGCATCTACCGCGGTCTGGGCATGCGCCTAGCGGTAGACGACTTCGGCTCCGGCTACTCGGGACTGAATGTTCTGGCTGATTTCCAGCCCGATCAGATCAAGCTGGACAAGTATCTGGTTCGCGGAATTCAGGGCCGGGGACCACGGCAGGCGATCGTACGCGCCATTCTGCAGGTTTGCCGCGATCTGGGCATTGAGCTCATCGCCGAGGGCATCGAGAGCGAGGACGAGTTCCGCTGGCTGCGCGATGAGGGCGTCGAGTTCTTCCAGGGCTATCTTTTTGCTCACCCGGCGTTTGAAGCGCTGCCGCCACCCAGCTTTCCGCCCCGCGGCGGAGGGTCGTAAGCTCCGGAATTCTCAGCGGATCGCTGCTAAACTACACGTTGTGACGTCTCCCGCCCTCCTCGGTTCTCCCGCTTCCCTGACGCAATCGAACCCTCCGCAAACCGCTGCGATGAGTACACGTCCCAAGGTGGGATTTGTGTCGCTCGGCTGCCCCAAAAATCTCGTCGACAGCGAGGTGATGATGGGTCTGCTGGATCGTGCCGGCGCAGAGCTGACAGCACATGCCGAAGACGCCGAGATCCTGGTCGTCAACACCTGCTCCTTCATCGATTCGGCTAAGCAGGAGTCGGTGGACGCCATCCTGGAGATGGCGCGGCATAAGGTGGCCAACGGTGGGCGCGCGCAGCGGCTGGTGGTGGCGGGCTGCCTGGTGGAGCGGTATCGCGATGAGATTCGCAGGAATATTCCCGAGGTGGACGCGGTCGTCGGAACCGGCGAGCTGGAGGCAATTCTGGAGGCCGCCGGTCTGCAGCGGCCCGCGCCCGCAGCAGTGAGTTCGCCCTTTACCGTTCTCACGGCGGTGCAGGTAGCCTCTTTGGAACCTGGTTCGGGGCCGCAACAGGATGCGGCACAGATCCGGCGGGCCCACTCCGCCGTACAACAGCACTCCCGCCCCGAGTCGGATGGTGCGCAGCTGCGCGCGGTATCTGAGTTCGCCGGCGCAGGCGACCGTGAGGCCCCCGCGCCTCCCCGCGTTGCTCCCGAGTTGCATTCGGGATCGCGCCCGGAAGGGGACGCCCGCGAAGCCACTGGCCGCTTTTCGCGCGAGGATTGGGACGGGGCAACCGCCGCGTTGCCCAGCTATCTCTACACCGATACAACACCAAGACTGCTCAGCACCGCCCGTGCCTCGGCGTATATCAAGATCGCCGAAGGCTGCGATCATCCCTGCTCGTTCTGCATCATTCCGCAGCTGCGCGGCAAGTTCCGCTCGCGGCCCGTGGGCTCGATCGTCGCCGAGGCGCGGCAGCTGATCGCGCAGGGTGTCCGCGAGATCACGCTGATCGGCCAGGACACCACCTGCTACGGCGAGGACCTCGCGCCTGACTTCTCTCCTGCCGCCGCGCCGGATGCCCCATCCAACGCGGGTGCCCCCTCCGATGTGGGTGCCCCCTCTTCGGCTCGCCTTCGCGACAGCGAAGACGAGGCTAAGGTGGGCCGCCGCCCCGAGCTCGCCGACCTGCTGGATGCCCTCGCCCCGCTGCCGGGACTGAAGTGGCTGCGCTTTCTCTACGCCTACCCAAACAAGATCACGACCCGGCTGCTCGAATCGATCGCTCGTCACGATAACGTGGCCAAGTACCTCGATGTGCCGCTGCAGCACGCCAGCGCGGATGTGCTGCGGCGCATGAAACGCGGCGGATCCGCTGATCGCTTTCTGCAGATTCTCGCGAAAGCCCGCAGGATCGTGCCGGGTCTGATTCTGCGGACCAGCTTTATCGTCGGTTTTCCGGGCGAGACGGAGGCTGATTTCGAGGAGCTCTGCGGGTTCGTGCAGGCTGCCAAATTCGACTGGCTGGGCGTCTTCAGCTACTCCGACGAGGAGGGTGCGAAGGCCTTCGATCTCGGCGAAAAGGTTTCCAAGCGCACCATCGAAGCACGCCGCCGCAAGCTGATGCGGCTGCAAAACCGGATCAGCCGCAAGGCCAAAGCAGCCTGGATCGGCCGCGAGATCGAGATCCTTGTCGAAGGCCCGAGCGAAGAGACGGAGCTGCTCTGGCAGGGACGCTCGCTCGAACAGGCGCCGGAGATCGACGGCGTGGTGCTGATCAACGACTTTGGACCGCATGAGGCGCTCGTTCCGGGCACGTTCTATCGCGCCGAGATCACTGAATCGCATGACTATGATGTGGTCGCTACGATCATTGAATAAATGCAAGCCCATGCACCGGGAGGATCGCCCGCATGTGTTTGGAGTGAGGAGCAAGCAAGGAGCAAGCATGTCCAGGCAACAGAAGGCATTGGGTCGCCTTCAATCGGAACCCCGGGATTTCTCATGGGGCGAGATGGTACAGCTGATGACTTCGTTTGGGTTCGAGCTTAGAACTTCGGATGGTTCAGCGCGCAGGTTCCGTCATCCTGCTTCGGGGCACACGTTCTATATCCACCAGCCTCACCCATCCAATATCCTGAAGCCGTACCAAATTCGAGAAGCACTCAAGTTTCTTCGCCAGGAGGAGTTGTTACCATGAGCGGCACACTGCACTACGGGGATTATGACGGCTCGGTTCTCTACGATGCGGAGGACCAGATTTATCACGGCAAAATCATTGGGATACGGGATTTCGTGTTGTATGACGGGGAAAATCTGGAGACACTTGAACACAATTTCCGTGAAGCCGTCCAGCAATACCTGCGATTTTCCAAGGAAGACGGCAAGCAGCCGGAAACTCCGTTTGCGGCAATGCACATTAACTTTCCTTCCGATCTGCACCGGCGTGCTTCCCTGTTTGCGGAGGAACACGATCTTGATTTAAGCGCGGTGGTGCAGCAGGCGCTCAGCGAATTCCTTGCCCATGCGGAGTAAGCAATGACCGCTAAAATTCTTCGCTGCCCCATATGCCGCACCCTTGTTCCCGTTGACAGCGAGGACGTTCCGTTCTGCTCCGACCGCTGCCGCCGCATTGATCTCGGCAAGTGGGCTTCGGGGGACTACAAGATCAGCTCACCCATCCTTGACCCCGATCTGCTGGAGGAGTTGGAGCACCAAGAACAGCAGAGCAAGCCGTTTGGGACGGAGTCGGGCAAAGAGTGGAAGAACTGATGGGTTCGGGCGGTTCTCCTCCGGAGGGCTTCACGGCACATGGGGAAGAAGCAGATCCCTCCGCTGCGCTTCGGGATGATAATTTAGCTGCGCTTCGGGATGACGATTCATTTGCGCCGCGGGATGATAGGGAAAGGGTTCCGCGGGATCGCAAAAAGAAGACCTGGTGGGCGTGGCTGATCGCAACCTTCTTCGGTGCGGGATACCTTAAACCCGGTCCAGGCACCTACGGCTCGGCGGCCGCATGCGTGCTTTGGCTGATCGCGGGTTGGGTCGTCCACCACAACACGCAGACGCTGACGCTGGTGACGGGAGTCGGCGTGGTGGTGGCGACGGCTATCGGCATTCCAGCGGCGACGCGCGTGGCGCGCGAGGCTGGGCGGCCGGACCCCGGCCTCGTGGTAATCGATGAGGTTGCCGGACAGTGGGTCGCGCTGCTGTTCATGCCGCCGGTCTGGCCCAACGCCCTGCTCGCCTTCATTTTGTTTCGTTTTTTCGACATCCTGAAGCCGCCACCGATCCGGCAGCTGGAGGCGCTGCCCGAGGGCACGGGCATCCTGGTCGACGATCTGGGTGCGGGCGTCTTTGCGCTGGTTGCGGGACAGATAGCGTTACGGCTCATGCAGCACCTCCGTTGACTGTCGCCCCAAGCGCAAGAACGAACATTTTGCACCGCGTTGCCGGGTTACGCCACCCAATGCGACTTATCCTTCCCGGTCCCCTGCCGAAACTCACGCCATACAAGCCGACGCCCGCGAGACTGGAACCTTCGCGTCCTGTTCGTTGGACTATGTGCAGCAGACGGCGTACGAGGGTACCCCTCCCCCCGGAGGGGTACTTTGGGCACAAGGTCTTTGTTTTGTTGCACATGCAGCAGGTAGGCTCGGTAAAGTATTCAAAACAAAGAATTTTCCTGTAAAGTCTCTGTTTTCAGCCATTTACTGAGCGGCCTCCAGGTAGCGCGCGGAACTGGAGGCCGCGCGGCCGGATTTCGGGTGATTTCAGGATAGCGCGTTCCTGGGTGGTTCTGTGCAATGGCCGTATTCCGGGCTGTTGCGTGGATTTTGGAGGCCATGGGTATCGAAAGTCGCGGTCGTGCTCCAGGGTGATCGCTCCAAATGGGTTTGCCATCGCCCGGCAGGGGCACTAGGCTAAGAAGCGATGAATCTGCTTCATCCAACCCGTTCTGACGCTCCCCATCTCACCAGCCTGCGCCCGGAGGCTGCCTTGCCGGGCGGTCTTTTTGAGATTGCGGGAACGCACCTGGTCCCCACGCGTGGAGGCTCCACCCCGCTTCTGCCGTCCGCGTTTCTGGGCGACTCGGAGGCGGCGCTCGACCTGCTGCGCCCCACCCGCGCGCAGGTGCGGGTGCCCGAGGGCGCTATCGCCGGCGACCTGACGCTGCGCTACGGCGGCCATGCGAGCAACGGCCTGCATGCCAACGTCGCCGTTCCGGTGGCCGAGGACCTGCACCTGGTCTCGAACCCGGCCGTGGATGGGGATGGCAACCTGTTTGCGATGATCTCCGGGCCGCGCGGGACACGGGTGCCGGTATCGATCATGCGCATCTCGCGCGATCTGCAGGTGCGGCCGTTTGCGCGCGACCTGCTGAACATCTCCGCGCTGGCGTTTGGGCCGGATGGCTACCTGTACGGCTCCTCGCGGGCCGAAGGGATTGTGTACCGCATCTCGCCCGAAGGCGCGGTCTCCACCTTTGCCGAGGGCATGGGCATCGCCACCGGACTCGCCTTTGATGGTGAGGGCAATCTGTTTGTCGGCGACCGCTCCGGCACCATCTTCAAGCTGGGACCGCATGGCCGTCATAACTCCGCGGAGATCTTCGTCTTTGCCACGCTGGAACCCTCGGTGGCGGCTTACCACCTGGCCTTTCGCGACGATGGCGTGCTGCTGGCAACGGCACCGACGACCAGCTCAAACCAGTCCATCCACGCTATCGATCCGGATGGGAGCGCCAGCACCTTCTACCCCGGGCTGGGACGGCCGCAGGGCATGGCGCTGGATGCGGACGGGAATGTGTATGTGGCGGCCTCGCTGGCCGGGAGTCGCGGGATTGTGCGGATAACCCCGGACGGCGCCGCCGCGGAGCTGGTTGTCAGCGGCAACGACCTGGTGGGGTTGTGCTTTCTGGACGACGGGACGGCGGCGCTGGCGACGACCAACACGCTTTACAGCGTGGATCTGGGGGTTGCCGGCAGACCACTTTTATGAATGCAAGAGCATAGGGTACGATCTCGGCAGAGGTCGCTGACTGCATCGTTGTTGTTTCGGAAGCCTACGCTTTTCAGCAAGAAAAGAACCTGACCATCTTGTCCGCTACGGTGCCGTAGTCTCCCACGGATTAACCAGGCGCACACCTGTTCCAGCGAAGTCCTTCACATTTCTAGTCACCAGGGTCATTCCATTCTCAAGGACCATCGCAGCAATGATCAGGTCTGGTTGGGCATAGGTCCGGCCCGATTTGCGGCCATCCTCGACCAACTGCCTCCAGCGGAGCATGACATCCTCCGTAACGCCAAGAACGCGACCGCCGAAGTAGGGCCGAACTTTCTCTTCGAGCCAGCGCTGAAGGAGGGTCCGCTTGCCCAGGTCCAATGTGCGCTCGATTCCGAATCGAATCTCCGCAAATGCGATCGTCGTGATGAAGAGCTGCTCCGCAGCAACGGAACTGATGAAGGACACCACTCGGTTATCCGGCTTGGGCCTGCGCATCTCTGAAAGGACATTCGTATCCAGCACCCAGGACATCAGAATGCGGGTTCCCGCACCGGCATGACGATCCTAATCGGCTCCAAATCGACCTCGGGGTAGGGACAGGCCTTCATCACCGCGATCAAGTCCTCCCCCGTCGATCCCGGGCGGCTGCCGGAACCAGATTCAGCACCTGGAACGTCGTCCCCTGCACCCGGAACTTCGTCTCCATAGACCAGTTCAGCCCGCTGAAGCAGCCCCACAGCCTCACGCAGGGCTTCATCTGTGCTGGGAAACCGGCCTGCCCTGACACGCGCTTCGATGAACGCTTCCTGCTCCGGTCTGAGGTGAACATCCATCCTTCAAGTATGAAAACAATCCGGTGACGAGTCAATCTTTCACCTCGCACCCATTTCGGCCGACCGCACAGCGTCGGCAGGCGTCAAACAACACACATGATCGCTGAAATCATCGCTGTCGGCTCGGAGATGCTGACGCCCTTCCGGCAGGACACGAACTCTCTCTATCTCACGCAGGGTCTCAACGACCTCGGGGTCTCGGTCGCTTTTAAGACCATCGTGGGGGACAACCCGCAACACCTCACCGATGCCGCCCGCATCGCGCTCGGCCGCGCCGATGTGGTGATCTTTTCAGGCGGGCTGGGGCCTACGGAGGACGATCTGACGCGGCAATGTGTTGCCAACGCGCTGGGGATCGAGCTGCACAAAGACAACGACACCATGACCGCGCTCTATAAGCGCTTCGCCGAACGGCGGATGGCGATGCCGCCCAACAACGAGCGTCAGGCCGAGGTGCTGGAGGGAGCGCAGCTGCTGCCGAACCGCAATGGATCGGCGCCCGGGCAGTGGCTGGATACGGTGTATCCCGGAGCGGGGGGCCGGCGGCATCGCAAGGTCGTCATCCTGCTGCCGGGGCCGCCCAGGGAGCTGAAGCCGCTCTTCGACGAGGAGTGCAAGCCGCGTCTGCAGGCCTCGCTGCCGCCGCGGCATCTCGCCAAGCGCCTGCTGCGCATGGCGCTCATTCCGGAGTCGCAGGTGGATGCGCGCACCGCCCCGATTTACCAGAGCTTTCCTGATGTGGAGACGACGATTCTGGCCGGTGGAGGGGAGATCCAGCTGCATTTCTTCTGCGTGAAGCCCACGCTCGAGGAGGCCGAAGCGCACGTGAATGCGGTCGTGGAGGCCGTGGAGCATGAGATGGGGGAGGACATCTTCTCCGCGGGGGGCGAATCGCTGGAGGAGGTCGTGCTGCTGATGCTGGGTCTCGCCGATGCCAGCCTGGCGGTCTGTGAAAGCTGCACGGGAGGCCTGCTGGCGCAGCGGCTGACCGCCATTCCCAATGCATCGCGGTCGTTTGCCGGGGGCTCCGTGGTGTACAGCAACGCGGCCAAGACGCTGTATGCCGGCATCCCGGCCGAGCTGCTCGCGGAGCATGGCGCGGTCAGCGAGCCGGTCGCCCGCCTGCTCGCCGAAGGCACCCGCATCCGCCTCGGGGCGACGCTGGGCATCAGCATTACCGGAATTGCCGGGCCACCCATGACCGAGGGCCCGGACAAGGACAAGCCGGCGGGTCTGGTCTATATCGGGCTCGCCGGTCCGGAGGGCACGCAGGTGAAGCAGTTCAACATAATGGGCGACCGCGAACGTGTGCGTCTCTGGGCCACGCAGCACGCCATGGAGATGCTGCGGCGGCATCTGCTGTAACGGGCCTCGGCATGTGGACGAGCTGAGAAGAGCGGTCCAAGGTTCAGCCTGGGGATGCCGGTCTTTCCTAAAAAGGTGTCATCTCGACCGGAGCACGACGGTCTCAATGTCGTGCGTAGCGGAGAGACCCGCAGTTCGGCCTGCCACACCAACCCACCTTAGCGACGGTAAAGCTGTCGCGAAGATGGGGCACCCGGTTTTGTGAACCCGGTTTTGTGCACCCGGTCTTCATGCCCGCTTGCTACACTCAGGTTCGATGAAGCTCACCGTGTCCGTTCTGGCGATCTCGTATCTGCTGGGCTCGATTCCCTTCGGCTATCTTCTGGTGCGCCTGGTGCGCAAGGAAGATATCCGCGCCCTAGGCAGCGGCAACATCGGGGCGACCAACGTGGCGCGATCGGGCGCCAAAGGCCTCGGCGTATTGACGCTGCTGCTGGATCTATCCAAAGGCCTTGCCGCGGTGCTACTGGCGCGGCATTTCGCCCCCGGAGCTTCGGGATATCCCCCGGATCTGGCGGTGGACGCGGCAGTCGCGGCGGTGATCGGGCATGTCTTTCCGGTGTGGCTGCGCTTCCGCGGGGGCAAGGGCGTGGCGACCGCCCTGGGCGTCTTTCTGGGGCTTGCGCCAGTCGTGGCGCTGGCGGCTCTGGCCGTCTTTGCGCTGCTGGTCGCGGTCACGCGCATCGTCAGCCTGGCCTCGATCGTCGCGGCCGCTGCCCTGCCTGTGTGCGCGATGCTGCTGCTGCCGGATCGCTCGCCCGTTTACCTTGGCGGCGTCATTTTCATCCCGCTGCTGGTGATCGTAAAGCACCGTGCCAACATCGCCCGGCTGATGAACGGGACGGAGCCACGCTTCGGATCGAAGGGGGATACGACAGCGGTTCCCCCACCCAGCAAACGGAAGGCCCGAGCATGAGCCGCATCGCTGTCATCGGGGCCGGAGCCTGGGGCACGGCACTGGCCATCTCGCTGGCCCGCCGCGGAGGACATGACCTGTCACTTTGGGCGCACTCGCCGGCACACGCCGGGGAGCTCGCCGACACGGGGGAGAACCTTCGCTATCTGCCCGGATTTGTGCTGCCGATGGGCATTCGCATTACGGCGCGGCTGCCGGAGGCGATCGAAGGCGCGGAGACGATTCTTTGCGTCACCCCCTCGCAGGCGCTGCGCCCGGTGATGGAGGCGATCGCGCCGACGCTGAAATCCGGGCAATTTCTTCTTTCCGCCTCCAAGGGCATCGAGGAGAAGACGTTTCTGCGCATGTCGCAGATCATGGCCGAACACGCCCCGGATCACCCCTTCGGCACGCTGGGCGGACCGTCCTTCGCGCAGGAGGTCGCGGCGGCGATGCCCACGGCCATCACCATAGCGACCGAGGATGCGACGCTGGGCAAGCGCCTGCAGGATGACTTCTCCTCCCCGAGCCTGCGCGTGTACCGCAACGAGGATGTGACCGGCACGGAACTTGGCGGAGCGCTGAAGAACGTGATTGCCTTGGCGGCGGGCGTGTCCACGGGGCTCGAACTTGGGGCCAATTCCGCCGCGGCGCTGATCACGCGCGGCATGGCGGAGATCACCCGGCTTGCGATGGCCTGCGGCGGACGGCGCGAGACGCTGGCGGGACTGGGCGGCATGGGCGATCTGGTGCTGACCTGCACGGGGGGGCTAAGCCGCAATCGCGCCGTGGGGATCGAGCTCGGCAAGGGCCGGCATTTGACGGAGATCCTGGCGGGGCTGAACGGCAAGGTCGCCGAAGGTGTGCGCTCCACCACAGCTGCTCTGGGGCTGGCCGCGCGCTATGGCGTCGAGATGCCCATTACCGAGCAGATGGCAGCTATTCTGCACCAGGACAAACCACCGCAAGAGGCCATTCGGGAGCTGATGGCGCGGCCCGGACGTACGGAGTAGCCTGGGTTTGCTCATGCGCTTTGCACAACCCCACCGTGTCACTCTCAAAAATCTGTGGGTGTAAGAGGAACGACAACAGCAGAGCAGCAGAGGCCGTCTTACCCCAGATGAGACGTGCTTCGCTACTTTGCCTTGTTCCCTTCTTCGTTGCTTTCGCCATGCACGCACAACAGGCCGCGACCGATCAGCCCACGGGGCAGCTGGAGACGGTGGCCACCTTTCCCGGTCCCATGCCGGAGGGCGTGACCGTGTCGCACACCGGCCGCATCTTTGTGAACTTTGCACGTTGGGGCGATGACATTCCGTTCACCGTCGCGGAGGTCGTCCACGGCAAGGCGGTTGCGTATCCCAACGAGGCGGTCAACGATTGGCCCGGCCGCAAGCTGCCCAACCCGAACGCCTTCACGGACGCGAACGCGGACCAGACGCACTTCGTCAATGTGCAGTCGGTGGTGGTCGATCCGGAGGATCGGTTGTGGGTGCTCGATACGGGCGCGCCGTTGCTGAAGAACATCGTTCCGGAAGGGCCGAAGCTGGTGGCGATCGACCTGCGCACGAACACGATAGTGAAGACGATCTTAATCCCCACCGAAACCTGCGGGACGAATTGCTATCTTAACGATGTTCGCTTCGACCTGCGTAACGGCTACGTAGGCCCACAGGACTGTACCACGATGCTCGGCAGCCATCCGGCGCTGGATCCGAACGCCCCGCCCAAAGACCGCTCGCATCCCAACGTAGAGCGTGCCTGTGGGCCGAACACTCCAAATGCCCAGGGCAGCATGGATCTTCCCGTACAGCAGAGACACTTCTTTCCCATCCACGGAACGGCGTATATCACCGACTCCTCCAGCGAAGGCCCGAACGCGATCATCGTGGTCGATCTTGCATCAGGCAAGAGCTGGCGGCGGCTGAACCAGCACTCCAGCACGCTCTCCGAGGATCAGTTCCTGATGTTCGCCGAGGGCCGGCCCGTGTACCAGACCGAGCCCAACAAGCCGCCGCAGGCCGTCAACTTCGCCGCGGACGGCATTGCCATCTCCAACGACGGCGAAACCCTGTACTACTGCCCGATTAACGGCACCAAGCTCTATGCCGTATCTACGGCGATGCTGCGCGATCGCTCGAAGTCCGACGCGCAGGTGGCCGGAACAGTGCGAATTGTGACAGGCAAAATGCCGTCCGATGGCTTGGAGTCGGACGCCGCAGGCAATGTGTACATGACCGATCCCGTGACCGACTCGATCCACCGCTGGAGTCCCAAGACTGGCCTGACAGAGACGATCGCGCACGATCCGCGTATTCTTTGGCCGGACACGATGAGCCTGGCGGAAGACGGTTACCTGTACTTCACATCGAACCAGCTACACCGGCAGCCGACCATGCACAACGGGCAGGATCTGCGGCAAAAGCCGTACCAGCTGTTTCGCATCAAGGTGGATGCGCAGCCGGTGCAGCTGAAGTGAAGCCAAGTAAGCAAGGTTACTTGTCCGCGGGTGCAACTTTGGCAGTTTTTGACGCCAAACGGTCGAGTTCATGAAACATCTCCTGCACGGAGATCACGACGGGAGTACCCGCAAGCGTGAGTTGATCGTGCGCCGGTTCGATATCGCCGGATGAATCGATTGTGAATGCCTTCCGCCTCCACGGATCTACCAACCAAACCGTGCTGACCCCCATTTTCAGGTAGTCATCGACTCGCTCCTGCATCTCGGACATGTGGTCCTCCCGTGAGAGCACCTCAATGCACAGCACCGGGGGGCGGGAGACGATCAGGTCATCATCGGCCTCTCCCACCGTGATCACGCAGATGTCCGCCACGCGAAACCGGGAGGATCCCACCTGAACACGCTGCTCCGGCAACACCTCAAGGTTCCACTCGGCATCGTGTTTGGCAAATGCCAGAACAAAGAACCGTTGCAATCTTGAATGCGGATTTTCTCCCACGTTTCGCTCCAGAAGTTGTCCGTCGAGGAAGTCGCGGTCGGGATGATACATCGATGACAGGTAGGTCTGTACAGAGACACGAACGTTCGGATCATTCGAATCTAAGTCAGCGGAGAAGGATTCATTCAACGGCATCGTTGAGGTCGCCATAGTACCTCCATCTGCCCCAGACTACACGTCATGTTTGTTGTGCCTCCAGTAAACTAGAGAGAGATGGCATTTTCAATCTTTGGCAAGCGCGAAAAGACACCGGATCCGCAGACTACGCGCGAGCCGGATGCCCTTTTGCCAGCCGCTGAAAAAACTGATGTTGACTCTGGCGTCGAACCCGAACGCCGGGGCGGCTTTTTCGAGCGGATGCGGCAGGCGGTTACCCGCACCCGCGAGTCTTTTTCGACCTCCATTGCTTCGGTCGTCGCGCTCACGCGTGAGGTCGATGAGGCCTCGCTCGACGAGCTGGAGTTTGCGCTGCTGGCGTCGGACATCGGGGCCGTAACCACGGACGAGATCATCGGGCGGCTGCGTGAGCGGGCGCTGCGCCACGGCATCGCGGACGGCGCGGAGCTGAAGCAGGCGCTTAAAGAGGAGATTCGCCGGATTCTGGACGGCGTGGCCAGTCCGGTGAAACCCCCCGCAACGGTGCCGGAGGTCATCATGATGGTCGGCGTAAACGGCACGGGCAAGACCACGACCAGCGGCAAGCTCTCGGCGCTGTTTCGCCGCGAGGGCCGCACCGTGCTGCTGTGCGCGGCGGATACCTTCCGCGCCGCGGCGATCGAGCAGCTGGAGGTTTGGGCGCAGCGCTCGGGCGTGGAGCTGATCAAAACGAAGCAGGGCGGCGATCCTTCGGCCGCGCTGTTCGATGCGCTGGCCGCGGCCAAGGCTCGCGGTACGGATGTGGTGCTGGTGGATACCGCGGGGCGTCTTCACACCAAGACGGATTTAATGAAGGAGCTCGATAAGATGCGGCGCACGGCGGAGCGGCAGGTGCCCGGCTCGCCGCATCAGACGCTGCTGGTGATCGACGCCACGACGGGGCAGAACGGGATGCAGCAGGCCCGGTTGTTCACCGAGGCCGCCAACGTTACCGGCATCGTGCTGACCAAGCTGGACGGCACCGCCAAGGGAGGCATCGTCGTGGCCATCGCGCGCGAGATGGGGCTGCCGGTGCGGTATGCGGGGGTGGGCGAGAAGATCGAGGACATTCTGCCGTTTGATTCGCACACGTTTGTGGATGCTTTGCTGGCGTAGTAGCGCCGGGGAAGAGCGGGAACGCAAAGGGCGCGAAGTTGAACGCGAAGTACGCAAAGAAGCGTTGATTTCAATTGTTCCTTTGCGGTCTCTGCGTTCCAGCTTTGCGGTCTTTGTGTTCCAGCTTTGCGTTCTTTGTGTTCCAGTTTGCGCTCCGATTCATCGATTCGGCAGCGGCGCTTACGACAGCGGGGGCACGTTGATTTGTTGCCCAACCTGGATATGATCCGGGTTCGAAATACCGTTGTGTTGCGCGATCGTCCCATACTTGCTCGCGGTGCCGTAGAACTTCTCCGACACCTTGCTGAGGTTGTCACCCGCTTTGATGGTGTACGGCTGATCTTCGCCACCGGTAACGGTCATCTGAATGACGAAATCCGCGTAGCTCGCATCGCATTTTTTAATCGTGTCCCAGACAAGGTTGGAGACGACCTTGGACGGTACTTCACACTTGAGGACGAGCTTGTCGCCATTCATGAAGATCCCGTCGATCTTCGCTCCATAGTCGCTGAAATCGGTGATGACCTGCCCTACGGGGGCGTATTTCTGCTGCAATGCGGTTTGATCCGCCATATTTTTCTCTCCTGGCCTAACTTGCACCCGCTCACTAGGATGCGGCGATGCACCCGGCATGACCATGAATAGCGTGCGAAGTTCTTCGAAGCGAAGCCGGAAGGTATCCCGATCGAGATCAATCGTGCTCTTCCCGCTGGCTTTCCTCGGCTGCCGAAGGCGACCCCGGCAGCCGACGCAGCAGCACCGGGAAGACCAGCGCGACGATGAAGTAGGCAACCGTGACCGCGACGGCGAGGACCAGCAGACCTGCCCCGCACGCCATGCCGACCGCGGTGACCAGCCAGACCGTTGCGGCCGTGGTCAGGCCTTTGACCCTCGCGCCTTCGACAAAGATGACGCCGGCGCCGATAAAGCCGATGCCGGTGACGATCTGGGCGGCGACGCGGGAGGGGTCGAGCACAACCAAACCGTTGGCCAGCACATCGCTGAAGCCGTACTTTGAAATCAGCAGGAAGAGCGCGGCGGAGGTGCCCACAACAGTATAGGTGCGCAGGCCGGCGCTCTTGCGCTTGATCTCGCGCTCGAGGCCGATGGCGGCGGAAAGAACGAAGGCTGACGCCAGCTCGAAAAGCTGCAGCCAGCCTTGTCCGCTATGTTCGGGGCTCAGCATAAGGGTATCGGTGACCACAGGAGCGATCAGGCGAAGCACAGGCCGCTGGACAACTCGGTCGCACCGCGTGAAACAGCAGATTCCCTGCAGGAATGACAACCAAAAAAGCAAAGACTACGCGGGCGTGAGGATGCTTAGCTGTTTGGCGGTGGAGGTGAGGATATCGAGCGCGGCATCGATCTGTTCGCGGGTGTGTTCGCTGGTCATGATGCAGCGGATGCGCGCCTTGCCCTCCGGAACGGTGGGGAAGGCGATGCCGGTGGCCATCAGGCCTTTTTCAAATAAAGCGCGGCTGAAGCTCATGGTTTTGCGCCCGTCGCCGATAAGGATGGGAGTGATGGGAGTTTCGCTAGCGGGGGTGGTGCGGCCGCCGATATCGAAGCCGGTTGTTTTGAGCTGTTCCTGGAAGTAGCGGGTATTGGCCCAGAGGCGCTCTATGCGCTCGGGCTCATTCTCCAGCAGATCGAAGGCGGCGATGCAGGTGGCGGCGACCGAGGGCGGATGGGAGGTGGAGAAGAGGAACGGGCGGGCGCGATGATAGAGGAAGTCGATGAGGTCGCGGGAGCCGCACACGTAGCCGCCCAGGGCGCCGATGGCCTTGGAAAGCGTGCCGACCTGCACGTCGACCCTGTTCGTGCAGCCGAAGTGGTCGGCGCTGCCACGACCGTTGCGGCCGAGCACACCGGAGGCGTGCGCATCGTCGACCATCATGATGGCGCCGTATCGTTCACAAAGGTCGGCCAGCTCGGCTACAGGCCCAATATCTCCATCCATTGAGAAGACGCCGTCGGTAATGACGAGCTTGCGGCCGGGTTCGTTTTGTACTTCTTTCAGCAGCTCTTCGGCATGGGCGACGTCCTTGTGGCGGAAGACCTTGATCTTGGCTTTGGAGAGCCGTGCTCCATCGATGATGGAGGCGTGGTTCAGCTCGTCGGAGAGGATGAAGTCTTCTTTGCCGAGAATGCTGGAGACGGTGCCGGCGTTGGCGGAGAAGCCGGACTGAAAGACGACGCAGGCCTCAACGCCCTTAAAGGCGGCGATCTTCTCTTCGAGCTCCATGTGAATGCGCATGGTGCCGGCAATGGTGCGCACCGCGCCCGAGCCGACGCCAAAGTCCGCAATGGCCTCCGTGGCGGCTTCGCGCAGCAGGGGGTGGTTGCAAAGGCCGAGGTAGTTGTTGGAGGCGAGATTGATGACCTCGCGGCCGTCGTAGCGGCACACTGGCCCCTGCTGGTCGTCGAGCACGCGCAGCCGGAAGTAGGTGCCCCGCTCGCGCAGGTCGTCGAGCACGGCGGTGAGGTGGGCGAGCTGCTGGCGACGAGGTCCGGTCGGGGATTCGTCTTGGGGTGTTCCGGCGGACGGGGGCGGGGTCAGGGTCGCAGCACACATGGTGTATCGATGGTAACGCCGCCCGATGTGCAGCAGCGCGTTCGGCAGCGGCATCTCATTCCCATGAGTCGAACGGGCTGGATGAAGAGCGGAGGCAAGCCGGGAAAAACCTTTGTGCGCGGCCTACTGGCAGCGCTCGCCGCGGCTGTTTTGCTCGCGGGCTGCCATGCCGATACCACGGATATCCCGAAACATGCCTCCCCGCAAGCCAAGGCACGCGCCCGGCAGATTATCGGCGAACAACAGTCGCAACACCCCGAGGAACCTGAACCGAAGGCGGGAGACGATGTGCCGAGCAGCACGTCCGCGACGCATCCGGAGAGTGTTCCGACGCCGCCCAGTGCGGATCAGATCTCCCCAGACTCACCGAAGGCCGTGCTGGATGGCACATCCACGACGCAGCCCGCGAAACCGCAAAAACCCCGCTAGTCAAGCGTGGTGAGTCCGAAGTCTTTTACACATTTCACGACCGGGCACTGTCGATACACAAGCATAAAGCAGGTCCTATCCCTTCGGCTTCGCGCAGGATGACAAAACGCTCCGGTCGAGATCACACGTTTTTGTTGGAATCAAAGCTATTCAGAGCGTTGTGGCGGAGGCAAAGACCGGACCGCTAAGCCCTGATCGGAGAGGAAACTCTTCTTCGCTCCTTCGCACCTTATAAGACGTGAAAACGAAACCCCTCTTTGGAGAACGTATGCGCGTTGCCTCGTTCGTTCCCTCCGCCCTGATCGCCGTCACTCTTTGCACCGTTCCAGCTTTGGCGCAATCGAGCGCGCCCCTGACCGGCCAGGCGGCCTTTACCGACTACACGAAGGAACATCCGGGAACGGTGCGACACCTGACGGTGAACGACCTGCCCATGCCGGACACCTCCGTAGACAACGGCGCGGACATGGTGCCGCGTCCCGAGGGCGCCATGCCGGTGGCACCGGACGGGTTTCGGGTGCAGATCTACGCCGAGGGCGGATTCAAGGAGCCGCGGCTGATCCGCACGGCGCCCAACGGCGATTTCTTCCTGGCCGACTCCAAGGCCGGCGAGGTGATCGTTTTGCGCGGAACCAAGGCCGACGGCGGCGTGGAAACGCGGGAGACCTATGCGACAGGGTTGGATCATCCGTTCGGCGTCGCATTCTATCCGGCGGCCAATCCCAAGTGGGTGTACGTGGCGAACACCACCAGCGTGGTGCGGTTCCCGTATAAGGCCGGTGATACCAAAGCTAGCGGGGCTGCGGATACGATAGTGCCGGTGTTGCCGGGCTATGCGCAGCTGCGCGGCGGCGGTCACTGGACGCGCGATGTGACGTTCTCGAAGGACGGCAGGCGGATGTTTGTGTCGGTGGGTTCGGGCTCAAACGTCGACGACCCAGACACGCATCCGCGTGAGTTTCACCGCGCCGATGTGCTCGAGTACACGCCGGAAGGCAAATTCGTAAAGATCTACGCGAGCGGCATCCGCAACTGCGTGGGCGAAGCGGTCAATCCGATCACCGGATCGCTGTGGTGCTCCACCAACGAACGCGATGGATTGGGCGACAACCTGGTTCCGGACTACATATCGAGCGTGCCGGAGGACAGCTTCTTCGGCTGGCCGTGGTGGTACATGGGCGGGCACCAGGACCCGCGTCTCGTGGGCACTCACCCCGAGCTGCAGAGCAAGGTGCGTACGCCGGACGTGATCCTGCAGCCGCACTTCGCTTCCCTGGAGATGACCTTCTACCCGGAGCACGGCGGCAATTTTCCCGCGAAGTTCGACGGCGATGTCTTCGCGGCCGAGCACGGCTCGTGGAACAAGAGTGTGCGCGCCGGCTACGAGGTGATCTACGCACCGGTGCATGATGGCCGGGCGACGGGAGAATACGGCGACTTTCTTACCGGCTTCGTGACGCCGGATGGCAAAGTCTGGGGACGGCCGGTGGGCGTAACGATCGCGAATGACGGTTCCCTGCTGGTGACCGATGACGGATCGAACACGGTGTGGCGTGTGAGTTATGTGGGCGCCGGTGCGGCGGCGAGCGGCCGCTAGTGTCTGCGCCTGCATGGGGCTCCTGTTGGCTCATGCAGGCGTGGCACAGAATCCGGGGCTCCGCATTCCTTCGGGGCGCGTGACAACACTGGACGGCCATGCCGTAATACTCCCCGGCCAACTGTCCGGTCGTGCCAACGTGCTCATTGTGGGGTTCGGAAGGCACTCGCAGAGCGCAACCACGGCGTGGGAGAAGTCTGTTCGCCTGCAACTCGCGCACCCACCGCAGATTGGCTTCTACGATATCGCGATGCTTGCCGAGATACCCGGTTTTCTCCGGCCATTTGTCCTGCGTCGCATCGGCAAGGCCGTGCCGGATGTCTTGAAGCCGAATTTTATTCCCGTGTTTGATCAGGAGGACGCGTGGAAGAGGGTTGCGGGCTATGCCTCCGATCAGCCGGAGGCCGCCTATGTGCTGCTGGTGGATGCATCGGGCAGGGTGCGCTGGTTGACGCACACAGCCTTCACGCCCGCCATGTTTTCGCAGTTGAGCGATAAGGCGCATCAGTTAGTAAGTGAGCAGCATTAGCCACACTTTCAGGGAGATTTCGATGAGTATCAAAGAAACACTAGGCTTGGGTTCGGATAAGAAGGTGCGCTACGCAATTGTGGGCGTGGGCGATATTGCGCAGGAAGACATGATGCCCGGCGTGGAACATACAGGCAACTCGGAGATAACAGCGCTTGTGACCTCCGATCCGAAAAAGGCGAAGGAACTGGGCGAAAAGTATGGCGTTAAGGCAACCTTCACCTATGAGCAGTTTCCGGAGGCGATCGCCTCGGGTACGTTTGACGCGATCTATCTCGCCACGCCAAACTGGCGCCACGCGGAGTTCATTGTGCCTGCCCTGCGCGCCGACATTCATGTGCTGACCGAGAAGCCGATGGAGGTTTCGACCGCCAAGTGCGAGGAGATTTTGCAGGCGGAGAAAAGCGCGTCGGCAAAGCTGATGGTGGCCTATCGCCTGCACTTTGAGCCGGGCACGCTTTCGACCGTCGATGCGATTCGCTCCGGCAAGATCGGTGAGGTGCATACGTTCAGCTCAACGTTTGCGCAGCCGCTCGATCCGTCGAATCATCGCGCGCACTCGGGTGACCTCGCCGGGCCGGTGCTGGATATGGGACCGTATCCTGTGAATGCGGCACGCTATGTGTTCTCCGATGAGCCCACGGAGGTTGTTTCGGCTTTTGGCATACGCCATCCGGAGAGCGGTTTCGATCAGGACTTCGACGACACCGTGGCAGTCACCCTGAAGTTCCCGGGCAACAAGCTGGCGCAGTTCAACATTGGCTACTACGGTGGGCCGGTGAACAGCTTTGTCGCCATCGGCGCCAAGGGCAGCGTCATGCTGGACCCGGCCTACATGTTCGGCAAACCCTTTGAGCAGACGCTGGCGATTGGCGATAAGAAGAGTATAGAGAGCTTCAAGAACACCGATCATTTTGGCGGCGAAATGAAGTACTTCTCCGACTGCATTCTGAATGGCACGGAGCCTGAACCGAATGGAGAGGAAGGCTTTGCCGATGTGCGTGTGCTCGAAGGTATTCTGGAAGCGCTGAAGACCGGAAAAACCGTGCAACTGAAGCCATTTACGCGTGCCAGGCGCATCGATACCGTGAAGCAAAAGATAGAACTCGGCGCAGTGTCCACGCCCGATCTCGTGGATGCTTCGAACCCGAGTAAATGTGTGGAAAAGCAGCCGAAAAATTAACGCGGGGCCTATCTGCTTCTTCCGTCCATAAAAGGTGTCCTTTCGACCAGTGCCTCGCCGTTTCATCGCGAGGCGCAGTGGAAAGACCTGTAGATTGGCAGCCGGTTAAACTGCGGGTCTCTCCACTGCGGCTGCGCCTCCGGTCGAGATGACACGTTTGTGGTTTGAAGAGCAGGCGGGCACAGGAGATGTGGGGCTAGCGATGGGAAGAATGCAGGCCATTCACACACTTGCGCTATCATGAATGCTTATGTCTTCTTCCCGAATGGCCATCTCCGGTGCCCTTCTTCTCTGTGTTGCCACAGCCGGGCATACGGCAAATGCACAAACATCTGTTTCGCCGGCGGCGGCTTTTCGCGCCGCGCGTATGCTGTATGACACCCCGATCGATCGCGGACTGCAGGGGTTTCAGTGCGATGTCGTCTTCAACTGGAAGCAGTTTCTTGAGAAGGCGGTGAATGGACCGGTTGAAGAGAACAACGAGCGCCTCGCGTACCTGCGCAGCATCAAGCTCAGCGTGACCGACGACCTGAACAGCACGGGAGAGTTGCATTGGGTCGCGCCGACAACGGCACCGGATGCGAGTGAAGCATCGATTGGCCAGATCCGCAGCGGCATGCAGGCGTTATGGGGTGGGTTCTTCCAAAGCTGGAACGGCTTTATGACCGGGGATCTTGTCTCTATCGCCGATAAAAACACGACAGTCGAGCGCACCGCAAACGGCTTTCACGTGTTCTCAAGCCAGAACGGCAAGGTTGCCGAGGAGACCTACAGCGGAGACTTCACGATGGAGTCGTTGCATGTGTCTACGCCACAGACCGACAACATGTTGAGCCCGGTCTTCGAAGTGACGCCACGCGGACGGCTCGTCACCAACCTGAACAGCGTTGTGAAGCAGCCTCCCACTGCCCCCGGCACCACCATCAACACGACGATCCACTACGCGCCTGTGAATGGATTTCAGCTGCCCGCCGAGGTGCTGATCAACGTTGCGGGGACGGCGAGTTTCGACTTTGGCCTGAACAACTGCACCGTGAAGATGCAGGTGACTCCGGCAAATCACTAAAGGCATGTGTTATCCGGCAGCGAGCATGCGATTTTGTTTGCTCTTGAGCTCATTCAGCAGCTGCTCCACGCGGTCTTCCTGTTCGAGGGCGGCGAATCGGTCTTCCAGTGAGTTTTCGGGCAGCATGGTTTTGACGGCGTGGTTCCGCGCCTCGGTGTCCCCGATGCGCGCCTGCATGCGGCTGATGGCTTTCAGGTGCGGCACACCGGGTTTGCCATTCTCCGCGGCAGCGCGGGCCTCCGTGGCCTTTGCGACCATGCGCGCGCGGCGATGCTGGGCGATCAAAAGCTCGCACTGTGCCTGGGTCTCAGCCAGCTTGCCTTGCAGCTTGGTGTAGGTGGTGCGCAGAGCGTCGGACTCAGCCATTTGGTCGGCGACCTGGGCGCGAAAGGCGGCCAGCATGTTTTCGTGGCTAAGCGCGCGTTCCAGCGCGGCGCGGGCCAGCGGGTCATCGCCCTTGCCGACGGCGAGCTCTGCCTTGCGATGCCAGCTCGTCGCGGCGGCATCC
The DNA here is from genome assembly GCA_965276885.1 of Granulicella sp. Classification (GTDB taxonomy): domain Bacteria; phylum Acidobacteriota; class Terriglobia; order Terriglobales; family Acidobacteriaceae; genus Granulicella. The sequence goes on from OZ255702.1 coordinate 3,702,711, forward strand.
TGCTCGCGTGCCTTTTTGTCGAGCAGATGACCGTCGGCGAGTGCGATGGCGACCTGGGTTTTGACCTGCAGCAGTTGATTTTCCATGTCGAGCACGAGCTGTTTCAGCATTTTTTCGGGGTCTTCGGCACGGTCGATGAGGTCGTTTACGTTGGCGCGAAGAAGGGTGGCGACGCGTTCCGTGAGAGCCATGAGTGTTCCTTTCGGGAGGTTGTGGCGCAGCGGAGGAACAGCAGATCCCTTCGCTGCGCTACGGGATGACAATTCAAAAAAATGTCGAGGCACAAACCACTAACCACTAACCACCGTTAGTTCGTCTTCGGCGGTGTGCCGTCGAGGGTCTTCGGTGCGGCAACTCCGTCGGGGCGAGCGGCCATGCCTTTCACGTTGCTCATCAGATCGCTCATCTTCATGCCGCTGAGGGCCTCGAACAATGCGGGCACCTGCGCGGCAATCTCGGTCAGGTCTCCCGTAATTTTGCTGGCGCCCGTGGATTTCGTGTCACCCGTGGACACGATGGTGATCTTGTCCACGTTGGCCAGCGGCTCGGCCATGGCCCGCACGACATCGGCCATGTTGGTCAACAGCTTGTCGACGACCGCGGCCTGCGTCCACTCCTGGTAGGCCTCGGCCTTTACGTTCATGGCCTTGGCTTCGGCTTCGCCCTTCTGGAAGATGACCGTGGCTTCCGCTTCACCCTGCACGCGGATGGCTTGCGCGCGGCCTTCGGCTTCGGCGATGAGGCGGGAACGCTCGGCGTTGGCGACGTTTTCCACGCGCTGTTTGTCGATCTCCGAACGCTTGAGCACCGTGGCGATGAGCTCTTTTTCGTTGCGCTGGATCTCGGCCTCCTGCACCTTTACCTGCGCCTCTTTTTCAATCTGCTGCACGCGCACCTGCTCGGCGATGACCTTCTGCTGCATGACGTTGGTCTGCAACTCATAGGATTTGTCGGCCTGGGCCTGCTGGCGGCGCGATTGCTCCTCAAAGGTGGCGCGCTGGATGTCGAGATCACGTTGCGCCTCGGCCTGTTTGGCCATGGACATGGTCTCGGCAAGCACACGCTCCTGATCGGCGGCGGCCTTGGCTACGGCGGCTTCTCTAAGAGCTATTGCCCGGCGGATGGCGGTGTCGCGCTCGGCTTCGGCAGAGGCGATCTCGGCGTCGCGGCGGATGCGCGCGATGTCCGGGCGGCCCATGTTAGTGATGTACTCGTTCTTGTCGCGAACCTCCTTGATCGTGAAGCTGACGACCTCCAGCCCCATCTTGGAAAGATCTTCCGAACAGGTCGCGCGCATGCGCTCGCCGACCATCTCGGGTTCTTTCACGATCTGCTCGACCGTAAGCTGGCCGATGATGCCGCGCAGATGGCCTTCCATGACGAGGCGGATGAGGCTCTCGCGGTCTGCGGGGGTCTTGGAGAGGAACTGCTCGGCGGAGGTCATGATGGATTCGGCGTCGGAGCGCACCTTGATCTGCGCGACCGCCTCCACCGTGACGGCAACGCCCTGGCGCGTGTACAAGTCCTGCTGCGGCGCGACGTCGAAGCTCATCAGCTCCAGCGAGAGCAGGCGCGCATGCTCCACCATGGGAAAAATAAATGTGCCGTGGCCTTTGACCACGCGCTGCCCGCGCATGCCGTAGACGATCAGCGCTTCGTTGGGTCCGGCCTTGCGAAACAGCCGGGCCAGCATGCCCATAAGCACAAGCGTTGCAAGAACGATAAGACCGATGATGACGATCACTTGGTGGGACATCGACTGCCTCTCTCCTTTGAGAGGTGCCTGCGTCTGCTTCGTTGGAGTGTTGATGAGGGCCACGCCGCTGATTTCAGGCGTGGCAGTGAATTCAGAAGGAGTCAGCGTCGCTGGCGCTGTGGGCAGCCGGTTCATCGCCCAGCAGCACCTGCTGCATCTCGTCCCAGCGCCGCACGTAGGCGATGCCGCGCGCATGGCGCAGCACGACCACCTCGGCATGACGGCTGATGGGCACACCATCGTCGGCGGCGATGGGCATGGAGCGGCGCGCGCCGTTCTGGCTGTAGAGCATCTCGCCGACGCCGCCCTTGGGAACCGCCGCGCTGACATGGCCGAGGACGCCGATGATGGGCGTGTCGGCGGGTTCCAGAGGCCGCTCGCGTGGCAACAGCACCCTGACCAGGAACCAGAAGACGAGGCTCGATCCGGCAGCGCCGCTCAGCGCGGAGAAGCCCAGCACCAGCGCCCACGTCAACACATGGCCATGCGCGAGCAGATAGCCGGTGCCGCCAAACCAGCACAAAAACGCCACCACGGTGAAGCCATTGATGGGAGACATGTGGTTTGCCGTGTGCCCGTGCGCAGCGGACTTGCCGAGCGCATGGCCGTGCCCGCCCAGCTTCAAATGACCGATGTGCAAATGCAGAAAACCGCCGGCAAAGGCGATCAGGCTGAGCAGGAGCCCAACGCCGAAGCAGGTGAGATAGATGGCGTCCCAGTCGAGGTGTGCCAAGGTCGCGTTCATGAGGCGAATCCTTCCCCAGTGGATTGCAAAGCGGATCGCGAAACAACAGAGTTTGAGCCCGGTTTTTCAATAGAGGAGAGGCTGCTACGGCTCCCGGCTGCGCTGCGCGTGGCATCTTCAGATGGCCGCAGCAGCTCAAACAGCCGGTCGGCGAGCTGCGGTGTGTCCAGCACGCTTTCGAGCAGCAGAAAACAGCGCCGCGAATCGTCATGCCGGGCCACGGCGAGCAATGCGCGGCAGAGCTCAGGGTCCTTGCGAAAACGCTCCGCGCCGCCGACGAGCCAGAGGTCGAGTTTGTCCTCATGGTCGCGGACGTCCGAGAGCAGCTCGGCGTGATAGCCCTCGGGATCGTCGACCAGATAGCCGGGATGCACCTTGAAGAACTTCGCCAGCAGCAGCCGCGAGGTATTGGTGAGGTGCGGCCGGGTGCCGGACTCGATCTGGGAAAGGTAGCTCTGGCTGATGGGCTTGCCCATCTCCTCGCGAAACGCGCGGACGAGTTCTCCCTGCGTCATGGCGCGATCCAGGCCGCGGAGGCTGCCCTCCACCTCTCGCAGATACCGAAGTTTGTGGCAGAGCTTCATGGCTTATTGCAATCCGTGATGATCTTATTGCGATCTGCGATGCTTGTCAAGCGAGCTGTAGAAGCTCAGCTCTCGACCGCATCAGGTCTGGATGGGAGTCACGAACCAAAAGGTCGATACGCTCGCTTGATATGGATTGACTCGCTACAAACCGGCTTCGCCGCGCCGATGCAGGCTTTTCGGTCTCTGCTAAGGTGTGACATGATCCAACGAATCCAAAGATTGGTCTTCCTCACCCTTGTTCTAGGCACTTTCACGTTGCACGCGCAGCGTCCCGTCATGCAGGCCGCCAATGAAGGTATTTGGGAGGGCTATGACGGAGAATGGCGTTATGTGTCGCGTTTGCTGATCTCCATGGCTGACGCAATCCCTGCAGACAAATACAGCTGGCGACCGGCTCCGGGCGTACGCTCTGTCAGTGAGGTGCTGATGCACGTTGCGCAGGCCAACTTCTACCTGCTCAGCGTAACCGGGCCAAAGATGCCTCACGAACTTGAGCGTAATGACGTAGAGAAAACAATTGTGTCGAAGCCGGAGGTGATGGCCTATCTCCGCCGCTCGCTTGAAGCTGTCAGGACAGCGCGGGCGCAGTTGAAGCCTGGCGACCTGCAGCGAAAAGTCGAGATTGAGGGTGAGGCCGCGAACGTTGATGGGATGTACTTACGAATCCTCTGTCACGATAACGAGCACATGGGCCAGCTGATTGCTTATGCGCGCATGAACGGCATCGTGCCACCTTGGTCGGCAGGTGTGGTGCTTCCGAAATAGACCAGGGCCGGCATCTGTGGTTTCTGGCGGCCTTGGTTCCGACAATGCTACTTGCCGGTACTAATCCGGTGTTCGTGAGTGCATTGGCGATTTAGCACTCGCCGTGGACATGTAGCGCGAGTGTCAGGTTCAGAGAGATCAGCGAACAGTGATCAAGAATCGCAAAATTAGCAGTTGACATTTACTCGCAATCCACTACCATTTGGTTGTGAATAAACTGGACACAACATTTGCGGCTCTGTCTGATCCAACCCGGCGAGCGATGATCGAGCGGCTCTCCCACGGGCCGGCCTCTGTGCATGGATTGACGGAACCGTTTGCTCTGTCGCAGCAGATGATTTCAAAACATATTGCCTACCTGGTGCGGGCACGGATTGTGATCAAGACAAAGCTTGGACGGGAGAGCGTATGCACGCTTAGGCCCGAGGCGATTAAGACAGTCAGCGACTGGGCGATCAGCTATCGCCGATTCTGGGAAGAGAGTTTCGACAAACTGGATGTAGTTGTAAATCAAATGAAGGAAGAGGAGGTCAGAGATGACAGAAAACACGGTTAGCGAAATTGAGCGGATGGTCGTTACAAGAGTCTTTGATGCCCCACGCGAGTTGGTTTGGAAGGCGTGGACAGACCCGAAGTACGTGATGCAGTGGTGGGGACCGAAGGGCTTTACTGCGCCCGTTTGCCAAATGGATTTTCGCGTTGGGGGAAAATCTCTCTTCTGCATGAAGGCGCCGGATGGGCAGGAGTTCTGGAATGCGGTTGAATACCACGAGATTGTTCCGTACGAGAAGATTGTTTCCTCAATGTATTTTTCGGACTCGGAGGGAAACAAGGTTGAGCCTGCGCAATTAGGAATTGAACATGAGGCCATAGACGGTGCGGACGACGTGACCATCTTTGAGGATCTCGGGAACGGCCAGACGAAACTCACCTTCATTGGAAATGAACCCATGGAGAGCGCGAAAAATAGCGGTCAACTGGAGGGCTGGAACCAGATACTCGATAAAGTTGCTGCAGTTATTGCGGGGCTAGTGCAGGCGAAATAGGAAGTTGACGTTTTGACGATCGTCGTGCTCGATATACAGCTGAGGCTGGCGAAGGCTTGGTTAGAACAGGCTTCTCGCCGCTCGGCTGAATGGTCGCCTTTCCGGATAAGTGACCCTTGGCTCAACTGTTGAAAACAGGCCAATTTACTCATTGAATCTGGGTTAGTCCTCATAAACGCCGTTTTGTTGAGCTTGCGAGTGGGGTGTGTCGGGGTTGACGGTTGGGACCGACTTAACTATGGCGGTGAGACGCCACGAATAGAGCACCCGGCTGGGCCGGAGCTTGGATTCCCGAACGCATACCTGGTCATGGCGGGTGCGCAGCGGAAACTTAGAGCGTTTCCAGGTCTGGGATCAGGGCGAGTTCCTCCGCATCCGCCAAGTCTCGCAACCTTCCCACCTGACGCTTGTTTTCGATCAGGTCTGACTTTGAGATAAATGGAATAGACAGCCCATCCACTGTCGCTTCCACGCGGTTTCGCCAAACCTGATCAAAGGGCATCTCGCCGATCGATGCGAGAATGTCGATGTGGTCCTGTTCGGGACCAAACCGGAGGTTCTCTTCGTCATTCAGAAGATCGCCGGGCTCGAGACCCTCAAGCGGAACCCCAAGCGCAAGCAGGGCCTGGAAGGCGGCGCGTGCGTTTTCGATTGTGGGCCGGATGAAGAGGTCGAGATCATGGGTAGCGCGCACATACCCGTGCGCGTTGACAGCCACGCCGCCCACGACAGCGTATTCAACCCCGGTGGCGGCGAACGCGGCTAGGAGTGAAGTCTGCTTCTTGTTCATCGTGTGCATCGTGTGCATCGTAGGCGATGCCTCGCATCCCGTACATGCGACGGGTGAGTGATGTCGCCGCAGCCAGACGCTCCGGGATACTCTTTCGGCTCCAGTAGACGAGTTGCTCCATCCGTGCCTCGCAGTAACCAAGCTTTCGCGCGGCCTGGAGAGGTATGCCTTCGATCACCGCTGTCTGCATGCCACGATGATAGGACAAAATGGCAGCATGCGCGCGGTGCGCAAGTTTGGCACCTGCCCTCGATCCGTGAATGCACTGAAGCCGCGTACCGCTTGAGGGTGACTACGAGCGCACAGGGCCGGTACTTGGATAGTTGGCAACGCAGAGATTTTGTCTTCCAGGAACCGGGTCGCATGAGTCCCGCCAAACGCGCTTGTGTGAGCTATGAGTCCGCTGCCGTACCGCTGCCCAGCTGCGCCATGGTGGTGCGCAGATATTTGTGGGGGTTTACGGCGGTGCCGCGAACCTGGACCTCGTAGTGGAGGTGCGATCCGGTGGTGCGGCCGGAGTGGCCTACGAAGCCGATGACCTCGCCTTTGACGACCTGCTGGCCGGCGGTGACGTTCCAGCCCTGCAGGTGGCCATAGACCGTCACGATGCCGTTGCCGTGATCGATCTCGATCTCGCGGCCGTAGCCGTTGCCCATGGCGGCCTTGATGACGCGGCCGCCGGCGGGGGCGTGGACGGGGGTGCCGTCGGGTGAACCGATGTCGACGCCCTTGTGGAACTCGCCGTTGCCCATGCCCAGGATGGGGTCTTGCCGCTCGCCGAAGCCGGAGTTGATGGGCCCGATAATGGGCCACATGTCCGGGACGTTGGGGCCGCCGATGCCGGAGCCGAGTCCGGAACCCAGATCGATACCGGCGGCGAGGTCTCCCAAAGCGGAGATAGCGCCGAGGCTGGGGTTGTAGCTCTGCGCGGGGGCGGCAATGCCGTCGGTAGCGGTGGTGCGCAGGGCGTAAAAGGTGTCGAGCGACTTGTAATAGCTGTCGTCGGTGAAGGCGGTCTCGTCTTTGAGTTGGGCCTTGGCGGCCTGTTTGGCGGCGGATTTGCCGAGGACCTTGCCCACGCGGAGAGAGTGCCCGTGCGCCAGGGTGAGCTTGCCGGCGGTGAGGCCGTAGATGGCGGAGACCTCGCCCGCCAGGGAGCCGAGGCTGGCGGCCTGCACGTCGCGCTCATGGGCGGTCTGGGCGAGGTGCTGGTAGTCGCTGCGGCTGAGCGCGAGTTGATCGCGCAGGCGGTTGACCTTTTCCGCCTTGGTCAACATGCGGCCGTAGGAGCCGGCCATGCCGGCGATGGTGAACATCCCGACTAACGCCGAGACCAGAAACACGTACACATAGCGCATGGGGACCGACACGCGGTCGGTGTCCCCGTTCTCACCCCTCGTGACATAAACGATATAGCGTGTGCGCATGCGTGTGTGGCCCGGCTTTCCCTATGTGGGACGAGCGCGGACGGCCGGACGTTGCAGGATGCGGTGAACTTCGAGTCCGGAAAGACTCGAACTCGCAAACACGAGCCCCGCAGTTTTATCGACTGCCAAAACACATAGTAGCGAAGGTATTTAGATGGAACAACGCGGGAGCCAGTTCGGGAAGCGAACTGGCGGGACTGAGGCCACGTTGGCTGCTTCTTGCCGGCGATAAGAACGAACAGCAGATTCCCTCCGGGAATGACAGAAAAGAAGGCACCGGCGCTGCGCGAAGTGCAACGGTGTTGCGTACCCTCAGGCAAGACGACCTAACGCGCGGCGTTGTAGTTGGGAATGTTGGGCGTCATGCGATGGAGGAGAAACTCCTGGATGAGACCCCCTACCGCACCGAGTGCTGTGGTAACGAGGGAGTTTTCAACCGTAAGACCAACGCCGTTGCGATTGGCGGCCGGGTAGTACAGGTTGGAAAGGCTGGCCGAGGCCACGTTGCCGCCGATATTGGAGTAGTTCACCTGCCAATGGCCGTTGTCGCCCCGGCAGATGACGGTCGTGGCAATCGCGTACAGAGCGCGGGACGGGATGGAACCGGTGCCCTTCACAAAATAGCGGGGATCCTGGTGCAGGAGCGCCGGGAAGACGGCCTGGCCGAGCATGGTGCTCGAGAAGCCGTCGGCATAGGCGGCTCCGTAGCGTTTGGCGTAGCCGCTGACGCCCGGACCGTAGCCGGGAAACGAGTGGCTGCGCTGCTCGGCGGCGGCGATGACGCCGGACACGCCGAAGGCTACCGGATCAACCGAGAAACGCCAGGCGAGCCGGTACTTTTCGCCCGCGGTAAGCGGTTCGGCGTTCCAGACGTAGGAGGCGTAGAAGTTGGGGAACACACCCAGGACGCGCTGCTTTTCGGCAAGGCTCATCTGGGCTTCGGCGATGTCGCGGCCGCTGGCCCGCACCTCGATGGCGCTGGTCACGGGGGAGATGGCGAGCGCAATCTCCGGGATGGCGAGCGTTTCACCCCGGCCGAGGGTAGCGGACCCGGTCCAGGGGTCGAAGCCGGGCGAATCGATGGTGAGTTTGTAGGGGCCGGAACGCACCCCGGCGAAGAGGAAGGTACCGTCGCTGCCGGCCTGTGTGCTTTCCGGATGGGTGGGGTCGGGGGGAATCAGGGTGACGAGGGCTCCGGGAATGATGTCGCCACCGCGGTCGCGGACGGTGCCGCTGATGCTGCCGGTCGCCCCCGGATCGGGTGCATCGGCCCGTTCCGGCGATGAGACTACGAGGCTGGAGGACAGGTCAGAGCTCAGTGAAGCGGTGAGCTGCTGCGCCGGCGCGGAAAGGCTCAACGTCAGCAGGCCCAGGCAGCTCAACAAGGACAGCCGGACGGTGTGTCCGCGGCTGGGCGGGATGTACTCGGAGGGGGCGTCCACATTGACCAATCTGCCGTCAGTGACCTGCTTCAGCCCTGCCGTGCGTGTGTTCAGGATCGGGTTTGCGGGCCGGGGCTGAACATCCCCCAAGGTGGTCACGGGAAGGCGAGGATGTTGGAGAGCGGCTTGCCTGACGGCTGTGACGAGCGGACTCAGGGGCGGCTGCGCGGGGGTTGCGGCTATGCTGGGGCGATGGTGCAGGCGTCGAAACTCCGCGGATTCAGGCAGCAGAATGCTCCTGTTGCTCGCCGCAGCGGCGGGGAGCTGGCGCTGATCGAGCGGATCCGGCGACGGGCCGGCGTGCCAAGCGGCCGGGAGCTGCGGCTGGGAATCGGCGACGACTGTGCCATTTTGAGACCGCGGCCGGGAGAAGAGATCGTGGTGACCACGGACTTTTCGCTGGAAGGACGACATTTTCGACGCGATTGGCACTCGCCGGAGAGCGTGGGCCACCGGACGCTGGCGCGTGGGCTGAGCGATCTGGCGGCGATGGGCGCGCGGCCGGTCGCGGCGTTTCTCTCGCTGGCGCTGCCCCGGGCTGTGGCTCGGGATGAGCGCTGGATAGAGGGATTTCTGGACGGCCTGCTGGGGCTGGCAGCGAGGGCCGGCGTGCCGTTGGGGGGGGGCGATACCTCCGAAGCGCCGGGCGAGCAGGTATTGGCGGACATCGTGCTGCTGGGCGCGGTTCCTGCGGGCAAGGCGCTTTTGAGAAGCGGAGCGAAGGCGGGCGACCGGCTGTTCTGCACCGGAATGCTGGGCGGGGCAGCCGCTGAGTTGCGACTTCTGGCGAAACTGCCTGACCGGTTTCGCGGTGCGGCGCCTGCCGGGGACGAGCATCCGCACCTCTTCCCCGAGCCCCGTCTCGCTGCCGGGCAGGCACTGCGGCGGCGTGGGCTGGCGACGGCGGCGATCGACCTCAGCGATGGGCTTTCGACGGATCTCCGGCGTCTGTGCGACGCCTCCGGACTGGCGGCGGAGGTGGATGGTGCTCGGCTGCCGGTTCACGCACTCGCCGCCACCGCTGGAGATGAGGAGGCGCTGCGGCTGGCCCTCAACGGAGGCGAGGACTACGAGTTGCTGTTTACCGTCCGATCGGGTGCGCGGGTTCCCCGGCGGCTGGGAGGGGTTGTGCTGACGGAGATCGGACGCATGCTGAAGAGCCAGCGCGGACGGCCGACCGTCACGTTGCTGGATGCACATGGCAAGCGCACCGGCATGAAGGCCGCGGGATGGGAGCATCTGCGATGAGCGCGAGCTCCCAGGCAGATGGATTTCCGCATACGTGGGCGGCGGAGGTGCTGCGTGCGGCTCCCCCGATCGCCCCGATGCGGGGGTTCGTGTACCCGCAGAACGTGCCGGGCGAAGAAGACGCGTTGAGCCGTGGAGCGCTGTTTGTGCAGGTACGACCGGCGAGCGGCGGCAACTTTCTGGCGACCTGCGCGCTGGGGTTCAAGGATGCGGCCCTGCCTTCGGGGGTGTGGGCGTGCCCTGCCCCGGACGATCTGCTGGCGGTGGCGGGCGGCTACGGCTACCGGATCAACACGTCCGATCCGGCGGGTTGCGAGTTTCTGCCGTTGCGCCCGATCACCTCGGTGATGACGGCCGTTGGAGAAGAACTGTTGATGTTGGCAGGCTTCCACAACGTTTTGGCTCTGGGCGCCGAGGGTGTGCGCTGGCACTCGGCGCGGCTGAGCTGGGAGGGTGTGACCCTGCGCGAGGTGCGCGGCGGTGTGCTGCACGGGGAGGGCTGGGACATGTTTGCCGACCGCGAGGTGCCGTTCACGGTGGATCTGCGGACGGGAGAGCATGAGGGCGGCGGGTACCGGCGGTAGGCTGGATGGACGCCTGCTATGAACATAGTGCGAACAGCAGGTTCCCTTCGGGAATGACAGAAAGAAAAACGAACTACAGAAAGAACGACAGAAAGAAAGAAATAAAGAAAGACGACATCGATGCTCTTACTTCAAGCTGTGACCGCTGTGGCATCGCTCGCATAGAAGCTGAGGGCGGCGTCGCCCTGCTCCAGTAAGCGCTGGCGGCGAAGCACTTTAAAGCGCTCCGGCAATGGTGTGCGGCGGGCGTGCTCGGCGATGACCAGGGCGTCCGGCGCAAGCAGTTTTTGTGCGTTTTCTGCCAGTGCTTGCAGGGTTGCGGTGTACTCCGCGGCGGCCTCGTAGGGAGGATCGAGGAAGATGAGGTCGAAGAGCTGTCCGGCTTGGGCGAGGTCCTGTAATGCGCGGCCGATCGAACGGCTGCTGACGGCGAACTGCCTGCGCTCCAGCCCCAGCGAGGCGAGGTTTTCGCGAATCGCCGCAAGGGCGGCGGGAGCGCGTTCGACAAAGCAGCAGAAGGCGGCGCCGCGGCTGAGCGCCTCAAGGCCCACCGCGCCGGAGCCGGCGTAGAGGTCGGCGAAGCGGGTGCCGGCGATCCGCGGACCGAGCACATTGAAAAGCGTTTCGCGCAGCCGGTCGCTGGTGGGTCGCGTGGCGTCGCCACGTGGTGCGATCAATCGCCGTGAGCGGAACTCTCCGCCGATCACCCGCATTTTTCAAAGCTCCACATGCTCTCGAGCATAGAACCATGCGCCCGACACTGAGGCAGTGTCTGGGCAGGTCCTGGAAGAGCTTGCCGCCCGAAAAGCACCGCAGATTCCCTTCGGGAAGGACAACAAGAAAGGCAGAAACCACCTCATAGCCAGATTTATACGAGACTGTTTAGAAGCCTATGTCCGCCGGAACGCTACAGAGTAGAGCCCTTGCAATCCGCCCTTATCATCCACCCTTACAATCGCCCTTACAATCAAGATGTGCTCCAGATGGCAGTTCCCTTCGGCCGGTGGTTTGGTGTCCATCTCCGGATTCACATCTCGTTTTTTTTGTTGCTGGCGTTGTCGGCGGGCTACTCGGCCGTGGCGACGGGCAGCACCGTGCGCGGCTTTGGCCTGTGGCTTGCGCTGTGCGCGGCGGTGGCGGTGCGCGAGGTTGCGCGGGCGATCGCCGCGGCCTATGCGGGCGTGCCGCTGCATGCGTTGTTTCTGCTGCCGTTTGGCGGCGTGATGGCGATGGAGCCGCGGCCGGGCGGGCTGCCCAAGCGCAGCCAGCGCCTGATCGCGGTAACGGGATCGCTGGCGAACATCGCGGCGGCACTGTTTCTGCTCGGATTTTCCTACGGCGTCGATCCCGGCGTGTCGCTGCTGCGGCAGCCCTGGATCACGATCGAGCACATCCTGCGCAGCGCGGTTTGGCTGCAGGCGGCGATCGGGCTGGTGAATCTGTTGCCGGCGAAGGCGCTCTCCAGCCAGAAGATCCTGCGGCCGCGCGCGCCCAAGGGACCACAGCCGGGCGAGATGGCGGAGAACGGTGAGCGTGTGCCGCTCTCCAAAGGCCTGCCGCTGCCGGGGCTGCGCCGCCCCGCCTTTGGGCTGGGAACGGCGATCGCGCTGGCCTTTATCGTCTCCGGCTTTTTTTTGCAGATGCTTTGGCCGGTGCTGCTGGGCCTGACGCTGCTTTTCATGAACTACATCGGCCGATTGGCTGCACTGGGCTCAGGCGATACGGCCTCGCTGACGGTGGGCGACGTGATGCTCACCGAGTACACCCCGCTGCCCGCCGCTACCACGCTGCGCGATGCGCTGCGGCGCACCACGCACACGCTTGAAGACACCTTTCCTGTCGTCCGCGGCGACCGCCTGGTGGGATGGATCTCGCGCCATGCGCTGGCGACGCGGCTGCAAGCCGAGGGCGATAGCTTTCTGCAGGGCTCCATGGTTCGGTCGTTGCAGGTCGCCAGTCCCGGAGAAAAGCTCGGGGAGGCGCTGCGGCGAGCGGCGGCGCTGGGTGCGAATGAGTTTGTTCCGGTGGTCGAGGATGGCGCCATGGTGGGCATGCTGACGCCCTCGAGCTTGGAGCGCGCGATTGGGCAGTTCCGGTTGACGCAGCCGCCTGTGGAGCGACAGACCAATGAGTTCAGCTGAGCCGGAACGAACTTCGGCTTTGCCAGACAAGTCCACAGAGGAGCTTGCGGGGACAGCCGGTGGCGCTCCGCTCGCGCCCGGGCTGTATCTTGTCGCCACACCGATCGGCAATCTGGAAGACATCACCCTGCGCGCGCTGCGGGTGCTGCGGAGCGTGGACCGCATCGCCTGCGAGGACACCCGGCAGACAGCCAAGCTGCTGCACCACTTCGGCATCCGGAAGCCGACGGTCAGCTATCACCTGCACAACGAGCAGGGCCGCGCCGAGGAGCTGATCGGGCCGCTGAAGGCAGGCGGGCGGCTCGCGGTGGTGAGCGATGCGGGCACGCCGGGCATCGCCGACCCGGGCGAGGCGCTGGTACGCGCGGCGATCGAGGCGGGGGTGCCGGTCTTTCCGATTCCGGGTGCGAATGCCGCGCTAAGTGCCTTGATTGCGAGCGGATTGTCCGCGGAAAGATTCACCTTCTACGGCTTTCTGCCGGCCAAGGAAGGCCAGAGGCGGACGTTTCTGGAAGGTTTGCGGTCCCTGGAAGCGGTTACGAATGCCCAGAAGCGACCGACGCCTATCTTCTACGAAACGCCGCACCGGATTCTCGATGCTTTAGCCGATGTGATCGCAGTATTCGGCGAGGGGCAGGGCGTGGTGCTCGCCCGCGAGCTGACCAAGCTGCATGAGGAGTTTCTGCGTGGGACAGTGGCCGAGGTGCTGACGGCCTTACAGGCCAGACCTGCGGTGCGCGGCGAGATGGTGCTATTGCTGAATCCTGCGTTCGTGACACCTGCTAAAGCAGGTGCGAAGGATGTGACGGTGCAACTCTTATCCGCTGAGATCACTGCACTGATGGAAGTCGAGGGGCTGAGCGAGAAAGATGCCCTGAAGCGAGTAGCCAAGGCCCGCGGACTCGGCAAGAGCGAGGCTTACCGGGAATGGCAGCGGCGCAAGCGCTGAGCTAACAAATGAACATCAGCAGGAGCTTCATTACGACATCATGGTGGCGTACACCCAAGGCAACGCATGCCATCCTGCAGGCGTTCGCTCGAGCACCACCCAACTCCACTGACCGCATAGACCACCGCAGTACATCCCGATCTCCGTCATCGCCAGCGTGTGAGCCGCATTGAAGTAAACAGCCGTAAAGCTGTGCATGCCTGCGGCGCCCTTGAACTCATCCGGCGTGGCGGGTGCCTGCATGATGGCGTTTGATGGCGGCCGATACCCAGCAACACCCTGAACAAAGCGGTCGCGGTCTCTTGCATTCAGAAGCCGGACTGGCAGCTCCAAATGGAATGCTCTTGGATCAAGCTCGTAGCGAACGTGGCAGTGCGCATCGAAGTCGGCCAGCACCTCCGCAAACTCTGCGCGTCGCGACTCTGGCGCACGGATGCCCTCGTGCGGGTTCATGGAATCTTCGCTCGTGCAGGCGCGCCCGAGCGGTTCGGCGTGCGTGGCCTCCTCAACAAGCCATTGCGAGCGCGGTACATTTCCCCATTCAATAACGTTGCTTGGGAGCAGTTGGGAGTAGATTGCGTAGCTGTCCACGACGCGATCGGCAGGCAAGGAGATGGTGGGTGCGTATTCAATCGTGGATTGCGCCCCGGCAGCACACACCAAACCCAGACAAACAACCTGCGCCGCTTGCAGCAACCCGTGCGCGCTCATCGTGCCCTCCACAGATGCACGAATCCTAAACCTGACAGCGTTAAACCGTCTCCCGGCCCTTCACGCGATCGTAGATATACGTATCGCTGGTCGTGCCCATGCTCTCGTTATAAAGCGAAAGCGCGCCCGTGGCCTCCTTCAGTTCCTGGTCGAACTTGTGGATGCAGCGGAGGTGGTCCGCGGTGGCGGGCACCTGCAGCTTGGACGTGGCGAGGAACTTCTGGTAGCCGCGGTCGAGCAGGCGGGAGATCTCGCCGCCCAGCACCCAGCCGGGCTTGGCGAGCAGGCGCACGTGGCCGCCGTCGGAATCTGCGGGGGCGATCTCTGCGGCGCAGCCGTATTTGGTGACCCGGCGGGCGCCGCCGATTCCCTTTGCACCGCCGGTGGCGGGTGCGACATCGAATCTTTCGTTACCGAGGGTGGAAAGCACCTCGTCAAACGTCAGCTGCTTGATCTTTTTGGCCATCGGGCTTCTGGACTCCGGATTCTGCCGCCGCGAGCCAAAGTCGCCAAACTTGACGAAGCGGCCGGGCTACACTCGTTTAAACTGTCGCATATTGCCATGCGCACCAGCAATGTTTCTCGCTTAGCTCTGCTGGATCGAGGGCAGACGGAAGGATTCGAAACCATGACGGACGTCGCCAATCCCACGTTCGCGAAGGCTGCGGCGGGCAGCAACGGTAGATTGGGCATCACGCTGCTGGACCGCATCGGCAACACGCCATTGATTCGGCTGGACCGGCTGACGGCGCACCTGCCGGGAAACATACAGATGCTGGGCAAGGCCGAGTGGGCCAACCCCGGCGGCAGCGTGAAGGATCGCGCGGCCTCGGCAATCGTCGCCGACGCGCAGCGCAAGCGTCTGCTGGGATCCGGGCAGGTTCTGCTCGACGCGACCAGCGGCAACACGGGCATCGCCTATGCCATGCTGGGCGCGGCGCAGGGTTTTCCAGTGTGCCTGTGCATGCCGTCCAACGTCAGCCCGGAGCGCAAACACATCCTCGCGGCCTATGGCGCGGAGATCGTCTACACCAACCCAGCGGACGGCTCCGACGGCGCGATCCGCATGGCCCGCAAGCTCGCCGCCGAGCACCCGGAGCGCTACTTCTACGCCGACCAATACGGTAACGACAACAACTGGCGCGCGCACTACTACGGCACCGCCAACGAGATCTGGGAGCAAACCCAAGGGCGCATCACACATTTCGTCGCGGGGCTGGGCACCAGCGGAACATTCATGGGCACAACGCGGCGTTTGCGCGAGCTGAACCCGGCCGTGCACTGCTATTCCATGCAGCCGGATTCGCCGTTCAACGGCCTTGAAGGGCTGAAGCACATGCCTACTGCGATCGTGCCGCCGATCTACGATGGGCACCTCGCCGAGCGCAATATCGAGATGCCCACGGAGCGGGCGTACGCCATGTGCAAGCGTCTGGCGAAGACGCAGGGGCTGCTGGTGGGTGTGTCGGCAGCGGCGGCCGTTGCGGCTTGCGTCGATGTCGCGGAGGAAGAGGCGCGTGCGAGCCGTGAGGCGGTCATTGTGACAATTTTGTGCGACTCCGCGGACAAATACCTGAGCGAGCGTTTCTGGAGCGAGGACACACCCGAGGCCGCTGCTGCCGATGCCGTGGACAGCGAAGTCTTTGCAGGGCAGAACGCATGAGCGTGGCGGTTAGAACGCTGCCTCTGAAGCTGCCGCGGGAGTTATACGATCAACTCCGCGCCCATGGCGAGGAGACCTATCCGCATGAGTGCTGCGGCATTCTGCTGGGCCATGCGCGTGAGGGTGCGATCGAGGTCGCCGACCTGCTGCGCGCCGGCAACACACGCACGGACTCCGCGCACAATCGCTATCACATCGCTCCGCGCGAGCTGATCGCGGCACAGCGCGAAGGCCGCAAATCTGGACTGGATATTGTGGGCTTTTACCACTCGCATCCGGATCATCCGGCGCAGTGGTCGCAGACGGACTTCGCGGAAGCACACTGGTTTGGCTGCGCGTACCTCATTACGGCGGTCGAGGGCGACAAGCAGACCGGTCATGCCACGGTGACCAACAGCTTTCTGCTGACCGGAACGGGCGAAGACGATAAGGCATTTCAATCGCAGCCGATTGCGGTCGGCTAGCATCGAAGGCTCGCAGGACATCCGCTGAAGGGCGATAATCAAAGCCATGAAGATTCACATCCCCACCCCGCTGCGCGCGTACACCGGCAATCAGGAAATGGTGGTCGTCACGGGAACGACCGTGGCCGCCGGTCTGCAAGGACTGGTCGATGCTTATCCGGCGCTCAACCAGCATTTGTTTACGCCGGAAGGCAAGCTGCGATCTTTCGTGAATGTGTACGTTGGCGATGAGGACATGCGCTACCTGCCCGAAAAAGAAGACACCCCTGTGGCCGATGCCGCTGAGGTGACGATTATTCCGTCGATTGCGGGGGGAAGCGAAGGCACGAAGGAATCGGCTGACGATCTGATGCATGCTCATCATCTGCTCGGGATTATGAATGCAGAACAGCGGACCGCAGCTATCTACGCCATGGAAGACATCCTCGAAGGCGCTGTCTATGTAACCGGCGAAATGCCCGTGGAGGACGAGCCGATCGGCGAACAGGAGGAGCAAGCTGCCGCGCGAGGCCGTGCTGACCTGGCTGCAGGACGGTTTTCTTCGCTTGATGCAGTGCTTTCGGATTTTGGGCGAAGTGCGTCGGACCTGCACACCGATTCTTCCGGCAACAGCAACAGATTGATTGCGGGTAACAATGCCGCGTGAGCCGGCGAAGAATCGTCTTCAGCGACACGGCACGGCAGCAATTGCGCAGCATGGATCAGCCAACCGCATATGGCATCCTCGTCAAATTGGATCGCTACAACCTGACAGGAGTAGGCGATATCAAGCGGCTTACCGGAGTCGAGCCGCCTGAATGACGGCTACGCGTCGGGCGGTTCCGCCTCCGGTTCTACTCCCACACGGAGGTGATTCAGGTCATCTCAGTGACGGATCGAAGCGTAAGCTATCGAGACACTTAGAATCTCCCGATCTGTCCATCACATTTCCTGTGTAAGGACAATCATGTTGCCACCGAAGACGTCCCCGCTCTTCCCAAACATTCACCCATAATCCACGGTGGCTGCCGCGAGTGCTCGACGAAGCCGGTGCGCTTATAATCGCAGCTGAAACGGAGGCTTCCATGGGTGCCCTGGCGGAGGCAATGCTGGCAGTGTTCGATTCCGCCACGAAGATTACCTGGACGACGGCCGGCGTCGGGACAGCGATTGCCTCCTTCACGCACAATGGTCTGCTGGTGAGCACCACCTTTGCAAACGTGGGCGGGGCTGAGTGGCAGGTGAGCTTTACTGTTGCGCCTGATACCAAGTCGGTCACCGCCGCTATCCACGAATCGATCCGCATTCTCAGCGGCGTGTTTCAGGCCGTACGCGAGTTTCTGGAGGTGCGGCAACCGGCGCGCCTTGTCTTCGCCAATAAGAATGAGGTGCTCGGCAGCCTCTATGAAACCTACCTCGAACGGCAAGACAGTGAGCTTAGGCAATTGGGATATCGGATGGTCGCGACGCGCCTCGACCCGCTGGTGGAGTTTGCCTTGGAAAAAAGCACGCCTTCCGCCTGGCGGGAGTAAACAGCCCGAACAGGCATAGCGCGGTGTATCGAACCAGTCATCCGCGGCATCTCTTAGCTGAGACCTTATGATCGCCACTGAAGAACGTACCGCCACTCTGCCCAAGCTGTCCAACGAAGAGATCGCGCGCTATTCGCGCCACCTGATCCTGCCCGAGGTGGGCATGGAGGGTCAGCAAAAACTCAAAGCCGCCAAGGTGCTGTGCGTGGGCACGGGGGGACTGGGCGCGCCGCTGGCGCTGTATCTCACGGCAGGGGGCGTGGGCACGATCGGGCTTGTTGATTTCGATGTCGTGGATGAGAGCAATCTGCAGCGGCAGATCATCCATTCACAATCTACCGTGGGCATGTTGAAGGTGGACTCCGCCGAGCTGATGCTCAAGGGACTGAATAAGAACGTCCACATCGTGAAGCACAACACGATGCTGACCAGCGCCAATGCGTTGGAGATCTTCAAGGACTACGACGTCATCGCCGACGGGACGGATAACTTTCAGACCCGCTACCTGGTGAACGACGCCTGCGTTCTCACAGGCAAGCCAAACGCCTACGGTTCCATCTTCCGGTTTGAAGGCCAGGCTTCGGTCTTCGCAACAGAAAAGGGTCCATGCTATCGCTGCCTGTACCCTGAACCGCCGCCGCCGGGATTGGTTCCTTCGTGCGCGGAGGGCGGCGTGCTTGGCATTCTGCCAGGGCTTGTGGGCGTCATTCAAGCGACAGAGGTGATCAAGCTCATTCTCGGGATCGGTGAGCCGCTGATTGGCCGTTTATTGCTTGTGGATGCGCTGGGAATGCAGTTTCGGACACTCAAACTGCGCAAAAATCCGGAATGCCCCATGTGCGGCACCCATGAGGTCAAAGAGCTGATCGATTATGACCAGTTCTGCGGCATTGCGCCGCCAACGACGATAGGTCCGCTGGAGGTGAGTTCGCATGGCAGCGTGGAGGCCAGCGCCAATGTGGTCGACGGCATTGCGCAGATGTCCGTGGAGCAGTTGAAAAGCGAGTTGGATGCGGGCAAGAACCCGTTCATCCTCGATGTGCGCGAACCGCACGAGTACGCCATCGTAAATCTTGGCGCACCCCTGATTCCCGTAGGTCAGGTGGGACAGCGTTTAAGCGAGTTACCGGCGAACAAGGACGAAGAGATCGTTGTGCATTGCAAGACCGGCGGACGCAGCCAGAAAGCCTCGCTGGAGTTGAAGGCGGTCGGCTACACGCATGTGCGGAATCTTGCGGGCGGCATCACGGCCTGGGCTGAGAAGATCGATCCTTCGATGCCGAAATACTGAGCAGTTCTCTCCGGGGGCGTTCAGGGAGAGCGTTTCAGTCCGGTAAAACAGCGGAACGGCAGTGCGCGTCAGACGCGCCGGGTTGGCAACTCGATCTTTCCGCGCCTTAGCGCTCCCGCGGCAAGCAGCGCCCCAGAACCTAGCAGCAGCAGGCTGGACGGCTCCGGCGTTGTTGCCACGTTGACCTCGAAGTTGTCCGTTGCAAGCAGGTCCTGTGTCTGGCCATCCGCGCCTCCTTCCAGCACATACACCGCCGGATAAGCGCCCGTAAGCTCATCCTGCGCAGCCGCGATGGAGAACAGATCACCGGTGATGCTGTCTCCGGGCATCAGGTCCGCGGGAAAGTTTGCAAACAAACCACTGTCATCCACCGTGAACCCGGAGGGCTCCTGCACAGTGACGGTATCGCCGTTCAGGTACACCGCATTGATATTCGTCAGCGGCGCGCTGATGATTGCTGAGAAGACCGCCGTGCCGCCGGGCTGCACCGTTTGCATGGGGTCGGTCAAGGTAAAGGTCACGGTATCGGCATGGGCTGCCACACAACCCATACCGGCCAGCACGGCAGTCGCGAAGAGGGAGCAAGCAAAGCGTTTCATTCGTATCTCCAGAAGATTTTTCGTGTGAGCGGTTAGGGCAGCTTGATCCGGTAGCTTCCGCTGAAGGTACCGCCTTGGTAGGTTCCTGTGATCTTTTCCACCACCGTGGCTCCGGAAGCCCCAGCGGTTGCCGGGACTGTGCACAGGGCGCTCACCGAATGCTGAGGATCGACCGTCCCCAGCATCTGGGGCATCGGCGTGCAACTCGCTCCACCCACCGTAAGCCCGGTCAGCGTGACGAACTGCGCAGAGCCGGTTCCCGTATTGGTCAGGCTGATGTTCAACCCGCGTGTTCCGCTCCCTTGCGCCGTAATGGCGGTGGCAGCTGAGATCACAACCGTTCCGCTGGCCGGCTGTATTGTCAGTGTCGCGGTAGCCGAGATTGCGGCAAAGCTCGCATCCGCGGCCTCCATCACCGTGATCGTGTGCGTTCCCGAAACGAGGGTTCCCACGGGATAGCTCAAACTGCACGTCTTCGGCGACACAGTTCCGGTGCAGGTCGCGGTCACTGCGTTCCCGTCCACGCTGAAGAACACCGCGCCGGTCGGCGCCGTCGTTCCGCTGTAGGTAAGCGTGGCGGTCAAGGGAGCGAACGCCGTCCCGAACGCAATCGAGGTGGAGGCAACGTTCAGGGTGGAGACCACGGCCGCCACAGGAGGATCGATTAGAAACGGCAGGCTGGTAATATCGCCAATCTCGGGCGAGTGCGCCTCGGGATTGACCAAAGACGTCCCCTCATCTCCGTAGGCGGCGAAGGTAGAGAGAACATGTTCCCCAACAGTCGTAGGCGGCAGAGTGACTGTGGCCACGCCGGCACTGGCGCTGCTGATCGGCTGCAGCGTCCAAGGCGCGCCGTCCACGGAGTAATAGATTGCCGTCGGAGGCGCCTGGTCTACCGACGTGGAGAGCCTCGGAGCAACATAGTTCGCCGCCGCCGCTACCTGGAAGGCAGGGGTCGCACTGCGCGTCTGGAAGAGCGGCGCCGTACCTGTGGTTTGCCCATCCACGACAGGGCTGATGGTGTCGGTGAGCGGGTCGGCTCCCGTGCGCTCCACCGTGATCACGTCCAGACCTGCCGGGCCCGAGCCTGCGGCATACACCCGCCCGGTAACAGGGTCGGCCACGGCAAAGCTGTTACCGCCTACTACGTCTTCTACGAAGCCGCCTGGATTGACGGCGACGCTCCGATAGGTGCTGTTGAGCGTGTACAGCTTGTTCCGCTGCACATCCAGGCTCAATCCCACAACGTCGGTGCCTACGGCAGCGGTCGACAGCACGGTCCGGCTCGTCGCGTCGATCACCGAAACGATGCCGGCGTCTGCGCTGTACACATAGATCAGGTTCTGGCTGGGATCCAAAACGATAAACTTCGGGCCCGAGGCTACCGGAATCGTCCCTGCCACGGTATGGCTAGCGCCATCGATGACGCTGATGGTTCCGCTGGTGCTGTTGGCTACGTAGACCAGATTGGCCGTGGCATCCACTGCAATTCCTGACGGTTGTGACCCCACGGCGATAGGCGCGCCTACCGCGAGCGTCGCGCCATCCACGGGCGAAACCGTGCCGTCTCCGGTGTTGGCTACCCACACGGTGTTCGTCGCCTCATTGATCGCGAGAGCCGACGGTGCAGAACCCACCGTCACAAACTGAACACCGTCCGTCGCACCGTCCACAACAGCGATCTGTGAGCCTCGAACCGCAGCCGAATAGATCTTGTTGGTGATCGAGTTGACCGCCACCATGGTTGGAATGAACCCGTTCAAAGTGATCTTTGTTTGCAATGCGGTCCCATTGATCACGGAGATGGAGCTATCTCCCTGACCTGGCACGTAGACAACGCCCGTAACGACGTTGGCCACCGGAGTCGACGGCCTGGACCCAACCAGAACATGACCGGCAAACTGCGGCGCGCCCGACACACTGAAGATGTCTACATCGCCAGGTGTGAAAGCACCTGGGGTACTGGAAACATAGACAAAGCCGTTCACGCTGTTCAAGCCGACGTAGGGATGAATGAAGTTTGTACCGGGTTCACCCGGTACGACCCCCTCCGTGTTTTGGGTGACATCGAAGACCGCGAGACGGCCTCCCTGGGCGGTAAGCCCGCCTATATAGAGCCTCCCTGTGACCGGGTTCACGGCCGCGCCGTAGTTGAGCATGAGGTCCTGGTAAGAGGCCTGTGTGAGCTGGTCCGTGGTGCCATCCAGAACGGACAGGATAGCCCCCAACTGTGGAACGACATAGGCGAAATTGGTCTTGGAGTCCACGGCTAGCGAAGCAGGACCGTTCCCTGTGGTAAAGCGGGTCACGGCAGGCATGATGCGGCCCATCACCACGGCCACTTCATTCGCGGTCACCACATACAGGCGATCCGTATCTGAATCCACCTCGATGCTGAGCGGTGCGGAGTTGAACGACGTGAAGGCGAGCTTCTCATAGCTGGTCCCGTCCACGGTAAGAACCAGATGATCGCTGCTGAGGATGAAATACAGCGTGTTGGTCACCGGATTGATCTTCACCGCGCTCGGCGAGTCCCCGCACACAACATTCGCCACGACCGTCTCCGACGCACCATCGATCACGGAAAAGCTGGCGCTGTCGAAGTTGGCGACGTAAATGCGATCGGTCGCCGGGTTCAGGGTCAAGGAGACCGGCGTCATTCCCACCGCCAGGGTCGCCGTCACGGTTCCGGTCGCTACGTCGATCACCTCGACGTCATTGCTGGCTTGATCGGCGACATAAACCCGGTGATTTTGCACATCGGCGACAAGGGCCTGCGGATTGGCGCCAACCTTGACCGTCCTGGCGGTGAGCGTCGCGCCATCGACCAGTGTGACGGTTCCGCTTGCGGCATTGGCGACGTAGACCTCGTTCGCCACCGAATTCACCGCCAGCGCGACCGGGTTAATCCCCAACGTGATATTCCGTGTCACGTTCGTCGCACCATCCACCGCAGTGAGAGTGCCTGGGGCAGAGGGCACGTTCATCCCGATGACGTAAATGGTGTCCGTGACGGCGTTTACCGCAACGCTGTTCGGTCTGGCCGCCAGCGGGACCGTGCCGAGATCCGTCTGGGCGATGGCGCCAACTCCCAAAAGGCCTAGCAGCAGAAGGCCAAGGACGCGGCTTGGGAGAAGAGGGACTCGCCGCGTTGTCGATGACCGGGGCGTGACCGGCGTGAGAGCCAAGAGCATAATTTCTCCATGGACCGGATAGACCGGGTACACCGGTGTGAGTTCCGAGCCTGCAACTAAGGTGGGATACCGCGACACCCACAGTAGCGGAGTGGGAGGGCTCGTGTTCCTCCCATTTGGGAGGAATCTGGGTCGGCCTTATGCCGCAAGACAAACACGAAGCGCCAAACGGAACTTCTGCGCCTGCTGCTCGTCATCCGGCATAGAAGCTGCGTCGCGCAGGTCCCACGCTGGCGGTACATCCTTGCCCAGATCACAACCGTGGCGACCATCCACGTCGCCTTAACGCATCCCTACTCGAAGCGCGGCCGCACGAAACCGAGATCCTGTTTCGTGAGGTGCTGGCCCAAGCGCCGGAAGCAGGTCTTCGCGCCAAGCAAAGCCGCGAAGCAGCGCGGGCCGAACCAGCGAAGTTAGCAAGACGATAGCATTGCCCTATCCGCAATGGACAGAAGATATCGCGGCGCATGATCGCATTGATGCTCATCCAAGTCAATACGGAACTCGGGGCCAAGGACCTCCTTAACAACCGCATGGCCTTTGTCGCTGTTTCGCGCGAGGCGCGGCGTTTGGGCGGAATGTGCCGCACCGGAGCGCTCCATGCTGGCGAAGCCGGCCGAAAAGCTGCTTGCAACACACCGTCTTCTCCTGTCGTACACACGCGGTAGTCGTTGCGCGCTATTCTGTCTACAGAAAGTAGTCGATGCGCCTCCGGCTTGAAAAGGAAGTCTGACCACGGAATGGGACTGCATTTTGTAAGAGTTCTGGTGACAGGTGCATCAGGAACACTGGGATACAACTTGGTCCGGCATCTCAGTCTGAAGCATGCCGGGATGCGGATCCTTATCCTTGTGCGTACGCCGAAAGGCCTGTTTGCGGATCTTCCCAATGTCGAACTGGAGAGGGTGGATATGGGCGACTCCGCAAGTCTGTTTCATGCGGTTGCCGCATTCCAGCCCAATGCGATCATCCACTGCGCCGCCAGTGGTGTACGGCCTTCGCGGTTTGATTACTTCGATTTTGTGGACCTGAATGTCGGGGCTACCCTGCAGCTATTCCGCGCTTCCTGCGAGGTGAAAGACTGCCACTTTATCAACATCAGCACGGGCCTGGTATATGACTCGCAGGAGCGGCCCTGCCATGAGGGTGATCCCATCAACACTCTTCATCCGTACGGGGCCAGCAAAGCCGCGGCTGACTGCTTGTTACGCGCGGGTGCGGAGCGGCTGGGCCGTCATCTCACCATCGTTCGTCCGTTTTCCTTTACTGGCCTCCACGATGGGGGTGACCGCCTGTTTCCTTCTTTGCTCCGCAGTGCCGCGGAAGGCAGGCCTTTTGACATGTCGATGGGCACACAGATGCGCGATTTCTGCGCTGTGCAAGACGTTGTAGAGGCCATCACCCTGATCCTGGAGGAGGGAGAACAGCCCAGCCGTGACACGTTCAACGTCGGTAGCGGCATGTCCATCTCGCTGGGCCGCATTGTGCAGTCCGTGATTCGCCAGCTCGACCTGAAGGTGGAGGTGCGCCTAGGCATGCGGCCGTTTCATCCTTATGAGCCGAGGCATCTTGTAGCGGACATCCACCGGGCAGTTTCTCTGGGTTGGCGCCCAAAGACAAATCTCGCTTATGCGGTATGGCAGCTCGCACGCGCGAGCTTCCCCGGTCTTCCCGTCATGGAGCCGGATCAGTACCGATGAACGATATTCCCGCAACGTCCAAAAGCCCCGCTACAGAGCTGCCTGATCCACTTGAGCTTTCTATCACCATTGCTGCCTACCGCGAAGCGGAGAATCTGCAGGTGATGCTTCCACGGGTCCAGGAAGCGGCGAGTCATCTGACGAGCAGCTACGAAGTGCTGGTGATCGACACGCAGCAAGCCATGGACGAGACCAGCGAAATCTGCGAAAGATACGGGGTGCGCCACGTGCACCGTTGCGGCGGCAACTCCTACGGCGACGCGGTGCGCACGATGATCTCCGAAGCCCGCGGCCGCTACATTCTTAATCTCGATGGGGACGGCTCTCACGATCCGCGCTACTTTGCTTCCATGTGGAAGGCTCGTGCGTCCGCGGATATCGTGATTGGCTCGCGTTACGCTCCCGGGGGGCATACAGACAATCCGCTGGTGCTCATCTGGATGTCTTATGTGGTGAATCTTACGTTTCGGATTGTCTTCTCGATCCGGGCCAAGGACGTCACGAACAGCTTCCGGCTGTACCGGCATGCCCTCCTGAAGCCGCTGCGGCTGCAGTCAAGCAACTTCGATATTCTCGAAGAGATTCTTATTAAATCCGTGATCCTTGATCCCAGCGTTCGTATCGCCGAAGTCCCTGTCACCTTCGGACGCCGTAAAGCCGGCGAGTCCAAGCGCAAATTGGTGCGGTTCGCCTTAGGATATCTTTCCACCCTCAGACGTCTGCGTTCCTATGCCAAGGCCGCACGCCAGGAGACCTCACAGAAATGAACGCTCTGATTACAGGCGGCGCTGGGTTCGTCGGCTCCAACCTGGCCTCTTTCCTGCTTGGAAAGGGCGAACAGGTGACGGTGTTCGATTCCCTCGCGCGCCCAGGCGCCGCGGAGAACCTTGCCTGGCTGCGCACGCTCGGACTGGCCGACTTCCTTCATGGCGACATCCGGAATGCCTTCGATGTAGAGCAGGGCATTGCCGCCTCAAAGCCGGGGGTTATCTTCCATTTAGCAGGTCAGGTTGCGATGACGACCTCCATGCAGAGCCCAAGGCGCGATTTTGAGATCAACGTGCTCGGCTCTGTGAACGTGCTCGAGGCTGTTCGGCGGGAATCACCTGCAACCGCTGTGATCTATGCGTCCTCTAACAAGGTTTATGGAAATCTTCAGCATCTGGAGTTGGTCGAAGCGCCTACCCGCTACCAACCGGGCAACCCACAATTGAAGGGCGTAGACGAGAGTGTCGGCATCGAATTTCATACACCCTACGGATGCTCCAAAGGATCAGCCGATCAGTACATGCTCGACTATGCCCGCAGTTTCAGCCTGAACACTGTCGTGTTTCGTCACTCCACAATCTACGGTGGACGGCAGTTTGCGACGTATGACCAGGGTTGGGTCGGCTGGTTCTGCCGGCAGGCGCTTGAAACGAAGCAGCAGCCCAGCCGGCCTCCGTTCACAGTCTCCGGTGACGGCAAACAGGTTCGCGATCTTCTTCATGTTTCGGACGCCGTATCCGCCTATGTTTCCGCCTATGAACACATCGACGCGGCTCGCGGGCAGGCATTCAACATCGGCGGCGGCCTGGACAACAGCATGTCGCTGCTTGAACTGTTGCGGCATCTGGAGCAGCGACTCGGCGTCGCGCTGCAATACACCCATCTTCCCTGGCGGCAGAGCGATCAGAAGTATTTTGTTGCCGACAACGGCAAGGCCGAACGTCTGCTTCGATGGTCGCCAAAGGTGCTTAAAACTCAGGGCATAGAAGACACGCTGCAATGGGAGTCGCGCGGCTCGGTGGACCAAGGCATCCCGTAATCCCGTCTGCCGCCCGTGCATGCAAACCCCTCTCATGGCAAGTCGACGAAGGAATCACCAGATATGTCGAGTGTTACCCGGCTCCCACCGCTGTTGCGCACCTTTTTGACCGCAGTGCTGTTTGCCGGGCTGTGCTGGCTGCTGGTTGAGCTCTGCTGCATTCATCTGCTGCACTTGAATGCGTACCCCTACAACCGAATGATTCTTCCGCGCGAAGACGACTTCGTTGACTACACCATGTTCAATGGGCGATTTCAGCATTTCCACTCCCGGACATTCTTCAGCCCCGTCCTCGGCAGCCCGTTTTTATATCCTGCTCCCTTGGCTGTGCTCTATGCAGTGGTGCATGGACTAACGGATTTCCTCCATGCTCCGGTTGCCGGTTTCACCTTGTTGGCCGGGGGCATATTCCTGGCAGCCACTTTGCTGTTTGGGCAGCGGCTGCATCGCGCGGGTCTCGCTTGGACTCCAGCTGCAGGATTCGCGGCGTTCGTTTTATTCACCTCCTATCCCATCTATTTCGAGATCAATCGCTCCAACATCGAGGTTTTTGTCTGGATCTTTGCCGGACTTGGAGTGTGGGCTTTCTGCAGCGGCAAGCCATGGCTAGCGGCTCTGTTTATCGGCTTGGCCGGATCGTGCAAGATGTATCCCTACATTCTGGTTGGTTTACTGGTTCTGCAAAAACAGTACAGGCAGGCCGTTTTCGCGTTCATCGTGGGTGGTTGCAGCCTTCTTGCCAGCCTGTGGGCGGTCACCGGGAATGTCTTCTATACCGCCCGCGAAGTTGCGGCGGGGCTACAATTATTTACGGTCGAGTATGTCCTCCACCGCCGGTCGATCGAGATCGGTCTGGACCACTCCATCTTCGGTTTACTGAAGTGTTTGCTTCCTCATATGCCCGCGGTTCCACAGGCTGCCCTATATCTCACAACCTATCTGGTATGCGCAGCGCTTCTTGCCGCGTCCCTGTTTTTTGTGAAGCTGCGAACGCTGCCGGTCAGCAATCAAATCACCTTTCTAACCGTGGCCAGCATCTTGCTGCCTCCAGTTTCGTATGATTACACGCTTCTGCAGCTCTATACCCCCTTTGCGGTTCTGGTATTTGCGAGTATTCGTCTCTGGCGTTCTGGGCTTCCAGTCCAGCGTGGTCTTCGACACGCGTTTTACTGCTTCGCCCTTTTGCTGTCGCCGCAGAATGAGTTCATTTATCACGCGCAGAAACTTGAAGGGCAGATCAAGTGCATTGTGCTGCTTATCCTGGCCGCTGTTTCGCTATGGAAACCGTTCGAAGCTTCCACCATTTCACACTCCGGAGCAGGAAACCGTGCTCAAGAAATCTCATCTGTTCTTCCTCTCGACCCTGCTCTTCTGTAGTCCCCTGCTTGCAGCGGTGTTCACCAAAAACACAGACAACGGCTGGCCTACCTATGGTGGCGACCCCGGCGGCCAGCGCTACTCTACCTCCACGCAAATCACACGTGCCAATGTAGGGAGCCTGCACCCGGTATGGGAGTACCACACGCACGCGCTGGAGTCCGGCATCCTGGCGGTCAGCCGCAGCGATTTTGAAGCCACTCCCATCCTCTTTCGGGACACCCTGTACCTCAGCACGCCTTTTGACCGGGTGATTGCTCTGGACCCCGCCTCTGGCACGCAAAAGTGGAGCTTCGATCCCCACCTGGCGCCGGTGCTGCTAGCCGGGAACTACACCTCGCGAGGGGTAGCAGCTTGGGAAGATGCCCATCCTGACCATCACAATGCCTCGTGCAATGCGCGGATTTTTGTGGCTACGCTTGATGCCCGGCTGATCGCCCTGGATGCGAAGAGCGGTTCTCCGTGCAAGGACTTTGGCAAGCAAGGGCAGGTGGATTTAAAGACGGGAATCATTGCCAATCCCGACCAGCCCTATGCCTATTATGGAAATACATCACCGGCCACTGTGGTCGGCAATGTAGTGGTTGTCGGATCGGCAGTGGCGGATAATACAGCGGTCAATGTGGAGTCAGGCGCCGTGCGCGGCTTCGATGCGCGAACCGGCGCCGAGCTTTGGAGCTGGGAGCCGCTGCCCTGGGCGGCGCGCCAAACGCTGCGGACCGGTGCAGGGAATGCCTGGGCTGTGATTGCTGCCGATCCAGAGCACAATCTCGTCTTTGTGCCGACAGGCTCGGCCTCACCGGATTTTTATGGAGCTTCACGCCCCGGGGACAATCGGGATGCCAATTCAGTGGTGGCGCTGAACGCGCAAACCGGCAAGAAGGTGTGGGCGTTTCAGCTGGTGCACCACGATGTGTGGGACTATGACCTTGCAGCAGAACCGCTGCTGTTCACTTACAAGGGACGGACACCCGCTGTCGCCGTCGCCGCTAAGAACGGCATTGTGTTTATACTCGACCGCCTCACGGGTAAGCCGCTGGTGCCGGTCGAAGAACGTCCGGTGCCTGCAAGCAGCGTTCCCGGTGAACACCTTTCGCCTACGCAGCCCTTCACCATGCTGCTCATGAATCCGCTCACAATGAATCCGCTTGCCCTCCCCGGACACTCTGCCGAGGGCCTCGATGAGTGCCGGGCCAAGCTCAAAGACCTTCGTTATCAAGGTGTCTTTACCCCGGTTTCCCTGCAAGGAACGCTCCAATATCCCGGAAGCCTAGGCGGTGTGAACTGGGGCTCCATGTCCTTTGATCCCGAATCGGGCATCTTGTATGCGAACGTGAATGGCTCGGCCTACGAGACACGGCTTGTCAGAGCTCCCCCGGCATTTTTCCAGCTGCGGCCAAAGCCCAAGTTTGTGCTTGCCCTGGTCGTTCTTATTCTTTTGGCCGGGATGATGGCGCGGCGAAAACTCTACCCAGGTTCCCTGGCGATGATTGTGGCGGTGAGCCTGGTCGCCGCCGCCTTCTATTTGCGTGCACCAGCAACCTTCACCTATAAACGCCAACACAACATGGTAAACAGCCCGGACGCAATCGGCGAACTTTCACCGAATCGAGGAACCAAATATCAGATTTACCGGCGCGTCTTGCAAGATAGCGACAGCCGCCCCTGTACGCCTCAACCTTGGGGAGCCACCACAGCCCTGAACCTGGATTCCGGTCAGCTCGCCTGGAGAGCGCCTTTAGGAACGCTGATCGCTGGCGAACATACCGGAACCGTGAGCTTCGGTGCCCCCATCGTTACCGCCGGCGGCCTCTTGTTCACGGCGGCTTCTTCGAATCCTTTGCTCCGGGCCATTGATAAGGCCACCGGCGAAGAGGTGTGGACGGGCAAGCTGCCTGTTCCCGCGCAATCAACCCCTATGACCTACACCTACAGGGGCAAGCAATACATTGTGGTTGCGGCAGGCGGTCATGGCGGACTCGGAACACCACTAGGTGACTCCGTAATCGCCTACTCTCTTTAAAACGTTTGGCGATTGGGACCGCACTGGCGGAACTCGGGCGGAGGGACCAGTTTTTCGTATTGCCGCAGAAAAAATATGTGAGCGTAAAGCAGGTCCTTCCGCTTCGGCTTCGCTCAGGTCCAGCGATGACAATTTCAGGTAGTTGGTTATGAGCATCACAACGCTTCCCTGCTGCATGGCTCAATCCGTATCAGGGTCATCCACCACCAGGATCTCCAGCACCAGCGGCGGCTCCACGAGCGCGTCCATGCCGGACATCTCCGCCACAGCTAATTCCACGGTGGAGCGCAGACAGGGCTCCGTGGTGACAACGAACGGCAGCCGATGCGTGGGATAGCCGCGCCGCTGCAGGATGGAATCGATGTTGACGCTGAATTTTGCGAGCGCGCCGGAGATCGCGGAGATGATGCCCGGCTTATCATCGGCGACCATGCGCAGATAGTGCGGCGCGAAGACATCGCCTGACACTGCAAAGCGCTGCGCGGCGCGCTGCACGGGATAGCTTCCGCAAGCGATCGCCAGCACATCGCTAAGTACGGCGACTGCCGTGGCGTGGCCACCCGCGCCGTGGCCGCTGAACACCACATCGCGGCCGAATTGTCCGCTGGTCACGACCATGTTCTGCGTGCCATGCGACCACGCGACGGGCGAGGTGCGCGGCACCAGCATGGGACCTACACGCGCACGAATGAGATGGGCTTGCGGCAGTCCGCCGAGCCGTGCATCGATCTGGGCGCGAGACACCTGGCGAATGGTGCAGCCGAGCTCTTTCGCGTAAGCAAAATCAACTGCGGAAATTTGTGAGATCGTCTGCGCGGGCACATGCGCGGGGTCCATCTCTGCCTGCAGCGCAAGACGCGCGAGGATGCACAGCTTGGCGCGCGCATCATGGCCGTCGATATCGGCGGAAGGGTCGGCTTCCGCATAGCCCAGGCGCTGTGCTTCGCGCAGCATCTCGGGGTAATCGGCGCCGGTCTCCATCGCGCTCAGGATGAAGTTGCAGGTGCCGTTGACAATGCCGCTGAGGCGCGTGAGCCGATCACCGCCGAGGCCCTGCGCGATGCCCGGAAGCACAGGGACCCCGCCGGCAACGGAGGCGCCGTACAGCAGCTGCACGCCGTGCTCGCGAGCCAATGCAAACAGCTCCGGCCCGCGATTCGCGATGAGCTGTTTGTTGGCCGTGACCACATGCTTTTTCGCGCGGAGAGCAGCACGTATCCAGCCCTCGATGGGAT
Organism: Granulicella sp.; assembly: GCA_965276885.1. Taxonomy (GTDB): domain Bacteria; phylum Acidobacteriota; class Terriglobia; order Terriglobales; family Acidobacteriaceae; genus Granulicella. Next base: position 3,733,766 of record OZ255702.1, read on the forward strand.
CGAGGCCGCCCATCAACTCGACCACGACATGCACCGCGGGATCGTTGAGCACATCCTCGATCCGGTCTGTCCAGACCGCCTCTGGAACGACGAAAATCGCGCGAACATGGCCTCGCTTGCGTCCCACGCCGCGGTTGTAAACGTGCGTGACGCGCAGCGAATCGGAGGCGGTGGCGTGCAGCACCTCGGCGAAGCAGCTGCCCACCGTGCCGAAGCCCAGCAGCGCAACATTCAAAGGAAGTTGCTGTGCAGGCTGCGATGATCCGACGTTGGCGAGAAATGATTGTGGCATCAGTACTCCAAGCGGAAGGGGCTATGTTGCCAGGCATCGAAGCTGGAACGTGCTTCGTCGCCGAGTAAGCGGGTGATGGGAAGGGTGCGCTGGTGGAGTGGCTTTCTCACCTCTTCGTAGAGGAAGAAATCATCAAAGCCGGCGCGGGCGGCATCGGCGGCGGCGTTGCCGTAATAAATGGCGCGGCAGCGCGCCCAGTAGAGCGCCGCCAGGCACATGGGGCAGGGCTCGCAGCTGGTGTACACATCGCAGTCGGTGAGCTGAAATGTCCCAAGCGCTTGGCAGGCGCTGCGGATCGCGACCACCTCCGCGTGGGCGGTGGGATCATTGGAGGCGGTGACCTGATTGGCGCCGGTCGCGAGGACAACGCCATCCTTCACCACGACGGCTCCGAAGGGGCCGCCGCGGCCGTGGACGACATTTTCCGTTGCCAGCGCAATGGCCTGCTGCATGAACTCGGGACGTCCGGGCATAATCAGCAACATGGTACATGCTCTCCGTTCGCGCCGCGTGGTTATGCCCGAAGGCGAGCGCGAAGCCGTTGTGCTGATCGACGGCGAACGCATCACGGCGATAGCGGCGCCGGGCGATCTGCCCGCCGGTATGCCTTGTGAGGATCTTGGCGATCTGGCGCTTTTGCCCGGGCTGGTCGATACGCATACGCATATCAACGAGCCCGGCCGCACGGAATGGGAGGGCTTTTGGACCGCGACGCGCGCGGCCGCCGCGGGTGGCTACACATCCGTCGTCGACATGCCGCTGAATTGCCTGCCGGAGACCACGAATGTGCATGCGCTTGCGCTGAAGCGCCAGGCTGCGCAGGGGCAATGCTTTGTTGATTATGCGTTGTGGGGTGGAGCGGTGGATGGCAATCAGGCTGAGCTTGCGCCTTTGGCGCGGGCCGGTGTCCCGGGCTTTAAATGCTTCCTGATTTACCCGGGATGTGAGGGCTTCACGTCGATCGATCGTGACAACCTGGAACGTGCGCTGCCGGAGGTGGTGCGGACGGGCTTGCCGCTGCTTGTGCACGCGGAGCTGGGGGCGCCGATCGATGCAGCGGTGGCGCAGCTGAATGCAAGCGGCGCTGATTGGCGGCGCTACGCGACGTATCTTGCCTCGCGGCCGGATGAGGCCGAGATACAGGCGATTGCCATGCTGCTGGATCTTTGCCGGCGCTATCGTTTTCGCCTGCAGATCGTGCATCTGTCGTCCGCACAGGCATTGCCGATGCTGGCTGCGGCGAAGCGTGAGGGCTTGCCCCTGACCGTGGAGACCTGCCCGCACTATCTGCACTGCGCGGCGGAAGGCATCCCGGATGGAGCGACGCTGTTCAAGTGCGCTCCGCCGATCCGTTCCGCGGCCAATCGCGAGTTGCTATGGGCTGGGCTGCTGGACGGAACGATCGATCTGATTGCGACGGATCACTCCCCTTGCCCAGCGGGGATGAAGCGGCTGGAAACGGGGAGTTTCCAGCAGGCGTGGGGCGGGATTGCATCGCTTTCCACGGCACTCTCCGTGCTCTGGACAGAATGCGCGCGTCGCGGCGTTTCGCTGGGGAAATTAGTACGCTGGACGAGTGCAGCCCCTGCGCTGCTGGCGGGAATCGACGCGGATGTTGGTTCCATCGCGCTCGGCAAACATGCGAATTTCGTGGCGTTCGATACCGAGGCTGAGTGTGCCGTCACACCCGAACGGCTCTTTTATCGTCATGCAGTTTCGCCCTACATGGGTGAACATTTGCGCGGTGTGGTGCGGTCTACGTGGCTGCGGGGCGAGCGTGTTTTTCATGAAAGCGGCTTTGAGGCCGGGCCGCGCGGGCGCGAATATGAGTGAAGCTGCGGTGAGGCTTCGCGCATGGAACGGTATCGCGCTCGAAGCAGCCATCGATGCGATCCTGCCCTGTAATGGATCGCGCGCGTGGGCTGCAGCATTGGCCGAACGACGTCCCTTCGCGGAGGTGCAGGAGCTCTTCGCGGCCGCAGATCAAGTTTGGCGAATGCTTCGTGCGTCGGAGTGGCAAGAGGCCTTCGACAGGCATCCGCGCATCGGTGAAACCCAGGCTGCGAGTGCCTCCGCGCGCAGTTTGCAGTGGAGCCACGGGGAACAAAGCGAGGCATGGACCGATGAGGCGATCAAGATTCAGTTAAGGGAAGGCAATCGCGCTTACGAGGCAAAGTTTGGGCGTATTTTCATTGTGTGCGCGACGAGCAAAAGCTCTGCCGAGATACTGAATCTGCTGCAACAACGCATGGAGAACGATCCGCATGCAGAGCTGCTGGAGGCAGCGGAGCAGCAGCGCCGCATCACGCAGCTGCGGCTGCGCAAGTGGCTCGCAATGCCCGGGGTGAGCTGCGACGACGTGTAAAGTAATCGCACAGCCATGGGTATTTCAACGCACATTCTGGATACCGCCCTGGGCAAACCGGCCGCCGGCGTGGCGCTGGTGCTTTCAAAGCAAAGCGGCGGCGCCTGGGTGGAAGCGGGGCGTGGAGTGACGGACGCAGATGGGCGTTGCCCCACATTGCTCGGGGAACAGGAACTGGAGCAGGGGCTGTACCGTCTGCGTTTCGGGATTGCGCCGTACTTCGCCGCGCAAAGGCTTACACCGTTGTACCCGTATGTGGAAATTGTCTTCAGCGTTGCCGACCCAACGCAGCACTTACACATTCCGCTGTTGTGCACGGCCCATGGATACACGACGTATAGGGGAAGTTGAGTGTTGTTCGTTGTTAGAAGTTCGTTGTTCGTTTGGAGTTGAAGCGCTATGTCTTCTGTGAAACTCGCTAGTCATCGCTATGGAAAATCGCGTGTGCGCTTGATGCGCGTGACCCGGCATGAAACGCATCATGATCTCGATGAGTGGACGCTGGAGGTATTGCTGACGGGCGATTTCACCGAGGTTTTCACGGACGGCGATAATTCGCGCATCCTTGCGACCGACACGGTGAAGAACACCGTGTACTTTCTGGCGCGGCAGTCCCAGGCGTTACATATCGAGGTGTTTGCGGGGGAGCTGATTGATTTTTTGTTCAGTCGCAATCCGCAGATTACGGGTATTGAGGTGGAAATCCAGTCGCACCTGTGGAAGCGGCTGGCCGTGGATGGCAAACCGTACCCTACAGCCTTTATGAAGGGTTCCGATGAGCGGCAGACGGCGCATGTATCCCGCACACAAGACGGCACGGCGAAGATACGCAGCGGCTTCACCGAGATGACTTTGCTGAAGACCGCGCAGTCCGGTTTTGTCGGCTATATCAAGGACGAATTGACGACCCTGCCCGAAACGACGGACCGGCTCTTCGGCACATCGGTTACGGCGGAATGGAGTTATACAGCGGAGGCTTTGGCGGAGGGCATCGAGTTTCACAAGGTGCGGCATCACCTGCGGGAGCGCATGGTGGAGACGTTTGCGAAGCATGACTCGCTGAGCGTGCAGCAGACGCTGTATGCAATGGCGGAAGCAGCGCTGGGGCATACGGAGATCATCGGCGAGGTGTTTCTGCGCATGCCGAACAAGCACAATTTGCTGGTGGATTTGGGACGCTTTGGAAGCGACAATCCGAACCATATCTTTGTGCCTACAGATGAGCCTCACGGCACGATCGAGGCCACGATACGGCGAGGCTGATCGAATGGCAGAAGGGTACAGCGCCCGTGCGGCACGGGTGATTGCGCGTTGCCGGGAGCTTGCCCTTGTAACAGACACAAGGGGCGAGACGACACGGCTGTTTCTCTCGCCGGCGTCGCGGGACGCGCACACGCTGGTGGGCTGGTGGATGCGGGGGGCGGGCCTGGATGTGCGTGTCGATGATGCCGGCAGCCTGCGCGGGCTGCGGAGATCGCTCGATGCGGATGCGCCGACGCTGGTGTTGTTTTCGCATCTGGATACTGTCCCCAACGCGGGTGCGTTTGATGGACCTCTGGGTGTGTTGCTTGGGCTGGCAGCGATCGAAGAGCTTGCCGGTGAGCCATTGCCCTTTCACATCGAGCTGATCGCCTTCAGCGAGGAAGAAGGTGTGCGATTTGGCTTTCCATTCCTGTCTTCGCGCGCCGCCGTGGGAACGCTCGGGGACGATCTGCTGGAGCGCACGGATGCAAAGGGCATCAGCGTGGCGCAGGCGATTCGCGCGTTTGGCTTGGATCCGGCCAAAATCGGCGAAACCTGCAGGCTGCGCCCGCATACGCGCGCGGCGCTGGAGGTGCACATCGAGCAGGGTCCGGTGCTGGAGAGCGCGGATCTGCCGCTGGGCATCGTGGATACGATCATTGGGCAATCGCGGCTGGAGCTTACCTTCAGCGGGCAGGCCAACCATGCGGGTACAACGCCGATGCTGCTGCGGCGCGATGCCCTGGTCACCGCCGCGCAGTGGATTGTGGAGGTGGACCGCTTTGCCGCTGGATACAAGCAGCTGGTAGCGACGGTGGGGCGCATCGAGGCCTCGCCGGGTGCGGCGAATGTGATCCCGGGCGAGGTGCGGGTTTCGCTGGATGTCCGGCATCCGAGCGATGAATCGCGTCATGCGGCGGTGGCCCGGCTGCTGACCAAGGCCGAGGGGCTCGCGGCGCGGCGCGATGTGCGTGCAAAGGCGAAGCTGCTGTCGGAGCAGGCGGCGGTGCCGTTGAATGGAGCGCTTGCGGATGGATTAGCGGCGGCGGCTGAGCTCAGCGGATATCCTTCGCGGCGGATGTTTTCGGGTGCGGGGCACGATGCCATGATCCTAGCCGGGCATTTGCCCACGGCCTTGCTGTTTGTGCGGTCGCCCGGTGGGCTGAGTCACCATCCTGAAGAAAACGTGCGCGAGGCGGATGTCGAGGCCGCGCTGGCGACGGTGCTGGAGCTCATCATGCATCTGCAACTTTGATTTTGTTGCCGGGGCGGCTCGGTCGATTCCCTGCCCCGTCCACTAGAATCATGATTCATGCACCAACTTGGGTTTACCCGTAGCGCGAACCGGCGCGATCATCTGCTGCAGACACCGGATACGGTTGTGCGCACGCCCTTGCCGGGCCTTTCCGGCGGAACAGCCATTGTGCACGCCGCGCCGGAGATGGGGGCGGGCTTTGCCATGATGACGGTGGAGTTTGAGCCCGACGGAACGCTGCTGGAGGGGCCTACGCAGCGTTTTCTTTACGTGGTTGAAGGCAACCTGGTGCTGCGCGAGCCGGGCTCGCCAAGGCCGCGCATGCTGGCGCCGGGCAGCTTCGCGTATCTGCCAATGGAACATCCGCACATGCTGCTCGCGCAAAGCGCGGCTCGCGTACTGGTGATCGATAAACCGTTTGTGCCGCTAGGAGCTCCGGAGGAGTCCGCGCCCCGCATCGGGTCCCGCACGGAGACGCCCACGTTTCTTCTGGGATCGGAAGATGGCGCGGGGAGTTCCCCGCTGTACGGCGATGAAGGCGTGCAGGTGCGTGCGCTGGTGTCCGATTCCATGGCCTTCGATTTCGCGGTGAACACGATGCGCTACGATCCCGGCGCCTCGCTCGCGCAGGTGGAGGTGCACTACATGGAGCACGGACTGCTGATGCTGGAAGGTGGCGGGATTTATCGCCTGGGAGACAGCTGGTATCCGGTGCAGGCGGGCGACTTTATCTGGATGAAGGCCTTCTGCCCGCAGTGGTTTGGGTGCATCGGGAAGCAGGCGGCGAAGTACCTGATCTACAAGGATTTCAACCGGCACGTGCTGGCATGACAGCGGGCATCGATATCGATCGCCTGATGGCGGAGTTGCGCGAACTCGCGGCGCTGACAGACTGCCCGCGGCACCCGGACAGCTCCCTTTCCGGGCCTGCGCAGGCCGTTACGCGGATTGTGTTTACGCCGCGCGATACCGAAGCACGGGCCTGGTTCAAGCGGCTGGCCCTGGAAGCCGGATTCGCGGTGCGGGAAGATGCCGTGGGCAACATGTTCGTTCGCTGGGAGGGATCGGATCCCACCCTGGCGGCCGTGGGCACCGGGTCGCACACCGATGCCATTCCCCATGCGGGCATGTACGACGGCACGGTGGGCGTGCTCGGCGGGCTGGAGGCGATGCGTTCGCTGAAGGCAGCGGGTTTTCTGCCGCGACGGGCGGTTGAGCTGATCCTGTTCACGAGTGAGGAGCCGACCCGCTTCGGCATCGGCTGCCTTGGATCGCGATTGCTCGGCGGCGTGCTCGATCCGGAAGCGGCGGACGCGATGCCCGACCGGCTGCCGGAGACGGAACCCGATGCGCCGCGCGGACTTACGCTCCGACAGGTGCGGGCGGGGGCCGGATTTCACGGTTCGCTGGCGACGGTGCCGCTCGCATGGGGCCATTACAGCGCCTGGCTGGAGCTGCACATCGAGCAGGGACCGCTGCTGGAGCGCGACGGCATCGATTGCGGCGTGGTGACGGGGATCGCCGGGCCGGCAAGCTATCGCTTCACGGTAGAGGGCCTGGGCGGCCATGCGGGGGCGCTGCTGATGCCCGCTCGCCGCGACGCGCTTTGCGCGGCGGCGGAGGTGGTTTTGGCGGTGGAGCGCGCGGCGTTGGAGGCCAATGCGCAATCGGGTGCGGCGGACACGGTGGCGACGGTCGGCATGCTGACCGTGTATCCGGGGGCGGTGAACTCGGTGCCGTCACGGGTGGTGTTTTCGCTGGATCTGCGCGATACGGAGGCTGTTCGCCGGGAGCAGACGATGGAGGCGATTCGTGCAGCGATTCGGGTGGTGGAGACTCGCCGGGATGTGAAAATCAGCGAGGAAATGGTCAATGCGGATGCGCCGGTTGTCTCCGATCCCCGTCTTGTGCGGGTGCTGGGGGAGGCCTGCGCGGCCGAAGGGGTCAGCTTTCGCCCCATGGTCTCGCGGGCGTACCACGACACCAGCTTCATGGCGCGGATTGCACCGGCTGCCATGCTGTTTATCCCCTGCCGCGGCGGAGTGTCGCACCGGCCGGACGAGTTTGCGAGCCCCGAGTCGATTCGGCATGGAACGGCTGTACTGGCGAGGACGCTGGCGCGACTCGCAGGGGAGTAGATAGTGTCTGACGAATCATTTTCTGCTTTTCGGAGGTAGGTCCGGGCTTAAGCCCGGACATTCGGTACGGAGAAGAACGGGGCTTCAGCCCAGGGTTTTGCGCTTGCAGCGGAGAGAACCCTGGGCTAAAGCCCATAATCGGCTCTCCTTTTCGTGGGACTGAAGCCCCACGCTCCCTCCCAAAATGCGCTTCGATGCACCTCGTACGATGATCTTGATTCGTCAGACACTACCTAAGGCCGGAGAGTAAACTGCGGCTCCACCCTGGGCATCGCAGTACACTGGGCTCACCTTCGGGAACCTGTTCCGTTACCCTCGGGAGCCATAAGGAGACGGCAGCCGCAACGATGATTCAGTCCCTCAATCCCGCCAACGGCAAGCTGATACGCCACTTCGATCCGATCTCGCCGGAGCTGCTGGAGTCAAAGCTGGCATTGGCGGCGACGGCCGCAGAGCAGTACGCGGACGAACCGCTGGAGCAGCGACGCTTCTGGATGCGCCGCCTGGCGCTGCTGCTGGAGAGTGACCGCGAAGAGCTCGCGACGCTGATGGTCACCGAGATGGGCAAGCCGGTCAAGGCGGCTCGCGCGGAGGTGGACAAGTGCGTCTCGGCCTGCCGCTATTACGCTGAGACGGCCGCCCACATGCTGGAGCCCGAGGTGATCGAGACCGAGCACGAGCAGAGCTATGTGCGCTGGGATCCGCTGGGCGTGGTGCTGGCCGTGATGCCGTGGAATTTTCCGCTGTGGCAGGTCTTCCGCTTTCTGGCGCCGGCGTTGATGGCGGGCAATGTTGCCCTGCTGAAACATGCGCCTAATGTGCCGCAATGTGCGCTGGCCATCGAAACCCTGGTGCGGCGGGCCGGCTTTCCGCGCGGCAGCCTGCAGACGCTGCTGATCGAAGACCACACCGTCGACGTGGTGCTCGCCGATGAGCGGGTAGCCGCGGTCACGCTGACCGGATCCGAGGCGGCGGGGCGGCCCGTCGGAGCCCGGGCAGGCCACCTGCTGAAGAAGAGCGTGATGGAGCTCGGCGGCTGTGACGCGTTCATCGTGATGCCGTCCTCCAACCTGCGCGCGGCGGTCGAAAACGGCGTCCAGGCTCGCTGCGTGAACAATGGGCAGAGCTGCATCGCGGCCAAGCGCTTCCTGGTGCACGAGGATATCTATGAGCAGTTTGAACAGGGGTTTGTCGACCGCATTGAAGCGCTCACCATAGGCGATCCGATGGACGAGGCTACGGACCTTGGTCCCCTGGCCAAGCCCGAGGCAGTGGAAAAGCTGCTGCGGCAGGTGGCCCTGGCGCTGGCGGCCGGCGGAGAGCTGCTAACCGGCGGCAAGCCCATCCCCGGCGAGGGGTTTTTTGTCGAACCCACCGTGGTGGCCGGGGTTCCGCGCGAGGCTGAGGTCTGCCGCGAGGAGACCTTCGGCCCACTGGCGCTGCTGTTTCGCGTGCGTTCCCTCGATGAGGCCATCGCCTTTGCCAACGACACGCCCTTCGGCCTGGGAGCCAGCTGCTGGACCGCCGATTCGGAGGAGCAGAAGCGGCTGGCCTGCGAGATTCAGGCGGGCTCGGTGTTCTTTAATATCCCGGTGGCCAGCGATCCGCGCCTGCCGTTCGGCGGGATCAAGCGCTCCGGCTATGGCCGTGAGCTTTCCGCGGCGGGCATGCGCGAGTTCCTGAACGCGAAGACGGTTGTCGTGGCCACGGCAAAAGAGCTGCCCGGCCAGCCGGACCGGCCGTTTGCCGCCACCATGGCGGCGTCGCGTGAGGCGGCGGAGGCTAGCTCCGCAACCAGCCCGGTCGCGCACGGCCAACCGGCCGCTCTGCCGGTCGCAGAGGAGTTCACGGTGCCTGCGGAGGAGCCGGCGGCGGAGGAGCCAACCTGGGATCGGTTCGCCCGCCGCTAGCGGTTTTCCTGAGGCTATAACGCGCAGTTGCTCTTCTTTGCCGTTCCCGAAGGGAATCTGCTGTTGCGGTTCCCTCGGAGCGTGCGCGACAAGCGAACAGCAGATCCCTCCGCTGCGCTGCGGGATGACAAGAAGAAAGTGTGCGAGCTGGACAGCCCACACATCGTCAAACGAGCAAATCAGGGAAACGAGCAAATCAGAGCATTTTAAAAGTTGAACGAGGCCTGAACCTGGATGCGGCGCACGGCGCTTTGCTGTGTGTACGGGCCGCCCTGCAGGACGATGCTCTTGCCGAAGTCCGTGGTGGAATCCAGTGTCGCGATCGGCGATGCGGGGTCGAGATTGTTGAACAGGTTCGACACGATCACGCCGAAGCCCACGCTATAGCGCCGGCCCGTGCTGGTGCCGCCGAAGCCGCCATGAGTGCCACCAAAACCGCTGGATCCACCATGATCGTGGTGCTCATGCCCACCGCTATTGCTGCCGCCGTTGCCGCTGCCGCCGTTGCTGCTGGCGAGCTTCTCGCCGAAGCCGAAGGTCTTGGTCAGGCGGAAGTTGAAGGTGAACAGGTTGGGGCCGGTGCAGGCGTTGATGGGCGCATTGCCGGTGGTGCCCGGAGCGGGCTGCGTGAAGCCTAGGCCACAACCTGGGATGGCCTTCACCGTGCCTCCATTGGCCATGCTCACCGGCACAACATCCGGCCGCTCGTTGAAGAAGCTGTCGCTGAGCGGGTCCGAGCCGAGGGTTACGTTATACGGCGCGCCGCTCTGCGCGATCACGAACGGGCTGAACTGGATGAGGTGCGGCAGCGTGACCGAACCGGCGACAAAGGCGTGGTCGCGGGTGTCGAACAGCGTGCGTCCGTAGTCGGCCTGGATATCATAGGGCACGGAGATCGGCGTGGCCGCGCCCGAGCTGTCCCCCTTGGCGAAGTTCAGGGAGTAATAGCCGAACAGGCTGAGCCACCGGGACGTTTGGACGCGGCCGTTGATGTTCAACTGGTCCTGGTGGAACTGGCCCTCGGAGAAGTACTGCTCGTTGATGACATTGGGCGGCGGGGTGCCGTTGGTGGGGTAGGCAGCGTCCTGCACGGCGAACTGGTGCACGCCGAGGGAGTGAAGATAGTTCACCGAAACCGTGCCATGCTTGCCGACCTGCTGGTCGAAGCCGCCCGCGAACTGCTCCAGGTAGGGGGTGCGCAGGACGGGGGCCGCGGTGCCGTTGGAGGGGGTGTAGACCGAGGTGCGGGTGGATTGCAGAAGCGGTGTGCACGCGGCCACATTGCTGGGGCTGCAAGGGCTGCCCGCCGGTATGTTGGGCACCGTGTACAGGGTCTCCGCCATGCCGTTGTAGCGGGCGAGGTTGAGCAGGTAGCTGGGACCGAAGCGATCGTAGAAGATGCCGAAGCCGCCGCGGAGGACCGTGGTGGGAGCGCTCTTTTTGCCGATGCCGTAGGCGAAGCTGATGCGCGGCGCGACGTCGTGATGGTCCGAGATCTGGTTCTGCGTCTCGTAGCGGATTCCGTAGCTGAGGGTCAGGTTGGGGCGCGCCTTCCAGTCGTCCTCGGCGTAGAGCCCGAGGTCCTCGTAGAAGAAGCGCACGCTCGGTATCTTCAGTTGGGTGAGCTGGTACTGCGAGGGAACGCCCGTCTCATAGCTGTGGTCCACGCCGCCCGAAGAACCGGCCGCGGTGCCGTTGATGTTTTGCAGGGTGGAGTAGGTGAACGTGCCATTGGTGTTGCCCGCGGCGTATTGGGCCTCGCGCGTGGTGCGCAGGCGGCCGCCGAAGCGGATGAAGTTCTTCTTGAGCGCGACGGAGGTGTAGTTCTGCACCTCGAAATGATCTTGGTGATCGGTGGTGTTCTGCACCACATTGCCGCCGCTGCTGAATGAACCCCCCACGATCACCAGGGGCGCGTTATTGAGCGCGGTCTCGGACAGGTGTTCGCGCTCATACTCGAAGCGGGTCTCGTTGATCAGCTTGGGGCTCCAGGTCTGGGTGTCGCTAAGCTGGACCTCGGTCGATTTGCTGTCGGAGTTGAAGGCTGTTGAAGGCAGCGCGAGACCGCCCGAGAGGCCGGCGTTGATGGAATCGTTCTGAACGTACTGAAAGCGCGCCGTGAGAACGTTCTTCTCGCCGAGCGCGAAGTCGAAGCGCGGAGAGATGTCGGTACGCACCTGCGGATAATGCGTGAAGATCGGCACCGCTACGGTTGTGTTCTGGCAGCTTGGCGTGTCCGGAGCGCAAGGCGTGGTCGCGCCCGGGAGACCGGAGATGGTGGCGTTGGTGAGCTCGTCGTCCTGGATGTCCCGGTGCGATCCACCGACGGAAAACGAGGTGTTCTTGCCGATCGGACCCGTGAGGCTGCCGAACATGAACAGCGTGTGGTACGGCGGCTGCGGCGCGTTGCTCAGCGGGTTGCCCGAGTTGAACTGCGACGGGTTGTAGTTGAGCTGAAAGCTGCCGTGATACTTGTCCGTGCCGGGCTTGGTGAAGACCTCCACGCGGCCATAGCCGATGCGGTCGAATTCGGCCGAAAACGGGTTCTGGTTGATGCGGATCTCGCGGATGGACGACTTGGGCGGCAGCTGGCCGCCGGTGAAGCCGTCGACGTAGATCTGGCCGCCGTTAGGGCCAGCGGAGGGCCCGGCCAGCGCCTCGAGTTCGGATTGCAACTCGTCGGGATCGTCCGAGAGCGCATCCAGATCCTTGCCTTGCAGTACGGTGGCGTCGGCGTTGGAGTCAGGGTCGACACTGAGCTGAATGGCGTTGGCGTCCACGTTGACCACGACGTTCTGCTCCCCGACCTGCAGCTTGGCATCCAGAGTGAGGCTGGGAACGGCCGCGATCTTCAGGTTCTGCACCACATAGGAGCTGAAGCCGTTCATCGTGACGGTCATGCTGTAGCCGCCAGGGGTGACGGAGACGCTGTAGGTGCCGTCCGCGCCCGAGGTGGCCAGCCGCGCGGGCCCCTTGGAGGGCGTAAAGGTCACCGTGGCCCCGGGGATCGCGGCGCCGTCAGGGTCGGCAACCGTGCCATGCACCCGGGTAGCGCCCGTCTGAACCTGTCCCGGACCGGTGCTGACGGATCGCGCGGCGTTGCCGGTGCTCTGTCCTGTGCCCGTGGCGGTACCCGGCGTGGTTTGCGCGGGCGTCGCCGCTACGCCGGAAGCCGGACCGGAATTCGTTTGCGCCGGGGTGCCGGCTGCTGAGACCGGTGCCGGATGCGCCTGCGCGAAGGCTGTGAAACCGGCAGCCAGACAAAGGCCCCCGAAGCGCAAGATCCTGGGAAAATGCATCTTTCTCCTCAAAAAAACTGCTGCAATTCGTTCAATCCCCTGTGCGGCGCTCTGTTCGGGGCTCCTGGTGGGTGTCAGCGGGGTATCAGCGTGGACCGGCTTCGCCGCCGCCGCCGGCATCACCCTCGGCTCCGGCGCCGCCGAGGCTCCAGGGCGAAAGCGTGGTCTCGCCCGAAGGATGGGCGGCCAGGATCTGCTCCACGCCCACCAGCAGGCTGATGGCCGTCGGCTGACCCGTCTGCGGATTGTTGGCGGCGACGATCATCACGGCATCGCCCGGCTTCAGGCCGGTGAGGGTCTCCGTGGGCAGGCGATTCATCATCCGGGAGAGGTCTCCGCCCGCGCGGCCCGGACCGCCGGGGCGTCCGCCGCCGCCGGGCTGGGCGCTGGCGCCGCCAGCCTGATCGGAGGCAGGGGCCGAGCCGGGTTGACCGCTGTGCCCAGAGCCGCCTTCGCCGCCGCCACGGCCGCCCATCATCCCGGCCGCGCCCGGCGGCAGCCGGCGCAGATTGCTGCCCCCAGTCACGGCGACGGTGACGGACCGCTTGGTGGCGAGATCTTTCAGGCTGACCGTGCCCATGGCCGGATCGACGGCGGAGACGATGCCCGAGAAGTTGCTGAAGGAACCGGTGACAATCTCGTCGGCGATGATGACATTGCCGTCGGCCGTGCGCTCCCCGCGCACCCGCAGCTGGTCGCCCGCGTGGATCGCGGGCACGGTGCTCGCGACCGCATCCTCAAAGCGCACCGAGGCACCCGCGTAGCGGCGAACAATCGTCTTCGGGGTGGTGTCCACGGTCAGCGTACCCACGCCGCTGGCCAGCGTGATGACTCCCTTGGCCGGATCGACGGAACGCACGATCCCGCCTGCGCCCCGTGCCCAGGCCGCCTGCGCGGCCTCGCGGTTCGCCGCGATCGCGGTGGACTTCATGACGATGACCCGGGTCGCATTAAGCATGGCCGCGGCGTCGCCGGGCGTTCCGCTGACGATCGCGCGATCGCCCCCGGCGATGTCCGCCATGGTTCCCGGCTGCGCGGCGCTGAGATCCCGGCTGCCAGGCGGCACCAGCAGGATCTTGGCGGTAGCGGGGACGGTTACGGCAACATCCTGCCCGGCGGCGGTGGTCAGCACGAAATCCTTCGGCGTAATCGCCTTAACGGTGCCGCTTTGCCGGGCCGCGGCGTTTTGTGCCGACGCACCCGCGGCGGAACCCTGCGCGTGCGCGAAGGCAGCCGGGGGCAGCAGAAGAAAAAGGCTAAGCGGAACGGCTCGCAGCGAGTGGACGGACATAAATTCCCGGTAACTCCAAAGTCGGACGGAGCGTGTTTGTGGCCTGCGTAAATTTCGCCGCAAAAAGGAACGAACCGCCGGACACCTGTACAAATTCAAAGGCACTTTGTGCAGGTACTGTCCTTGGATACGCTCGACCCGGCTGAAAGTTTCCGCTGGTTGCGATTCTTTGTGGTTGTTATTCCCGCAGGGAATCCGCTTGCTTTCTGGTTGTCGTTCCCGAAGGGAATCTGCTTTTCCGGGCGGCCTCCCCTTGCGAGAATTTGATGACCTCAGCGGCTGAAGCCGCGTTGCTGTTAGTGGGTTACAGCGGGACTGAAGTGCCGCCCCTTCAAGACAGGCGCTCGATCAGACCTTCCTTAAGGCAGCGCGGAACCCTCTGGCAGCGGAAGCTCCAGGTGTGAGGGGTACTTGGGCGAATCGAAGATCGTGACCGTCTGCGCCCCGTAGGCGGTGGCGGGCGCGGTCATGATATTCGGCACAAAGGTTTGCGGGTTGCGGTCATACAGCGGAAACCAGCTCGACTGCACCTCGACCATCATGCGATGGCCCCTGAGGAAGGTGTGGTCCACGCCATGCAGGCTCCATTTGTACTCATTCACCTCGCCGGGCTTCACCGCCTCGGGAGCGGTGAAGCTGCGGCGATAGCGCCCGCGCAGGATCTCCTCCGCTACCATGAGCTCGTAGCCGCCGTCGGGCTGCGCCACGGCACCCGGACCCTCCCCGTCATCGGGATACACATCGATCAGCTTCACGATCCAGTCGCCGTCCGTGCCGGTGGTCGAGGCAAACAGGTCGGCCAGCACCTCGCCGGTGACGGTGACGTCGTTTTGAAGCACCGGCGTCTCGAAATTAGCGAGATCCTTGCGATTCGAGACGAAGCTTTGATCCTCCACCAGCCAGGTGCGCCAGGTGGAGTCCCCGCCGTAGGTGGATTGGACCGGCCGGTGGCGGTAGGGGATCGGGTCCGCGGGATCGGCCGTATACGAAGCAGCTTGCGTCTCGTAGCTGCCCTTGGGCTCGGCGGAGGTGAGCACCTTCTCCGGCGCCAGATAGGCTTTTACGCTGCGATAGCCTGCCTTCGGCGGCCACACGGGGTAACGGTGCCAGGCGTTCTCGCCGGTGCGGAAGCTGGCGGTATCGGCGAGGTCGAAGCCAGTCTTGTCCTTCAGATAAAACTCAAAGAACGGCGCCTCAATCGTGGTGCGGTAGTAGGCGCCGGTGGTCTGGCCGCCGAAGTGAATGCCTCCCCATGGGCTGACCAGCCCGTCGCCGGGGCCGCGCGCCCAGCCGCCATGATTCCAGGGGCCCAGTACCAGGAAGACCTTATGTTTCGGATCGTTCGGACTCTCTTCCGGACGCATGGAGGCGTACTCGGCCTGCGGTCCCCACATGTCCTCCTGATCCCAGTAGCCGCCCACCTCCAGCGTCGGCACCTCGGGTTTGCCCAGCCGCCGCTCCACTGCCATGTCCTGCCAGAACTTCGTATAGGCCGGCTCATTGAGGAACCGCTGCGCCGTGGGAAGGTTCGTCATCCCGGCGGCGGCAGCGGCGCCGCCAAAGTTCACATGCGTGAGGAAGAAATCGTACTGGTCTTCCTTGGAGCTGGCGCGCACATCGGTCTTCTGCGCCTCCAACTGCTGCACGTAATCGAAGCCGTAGGTCTCGCGGAAGGCGCCGTTGTGGAAGAAATCATCGCCCCGCCAGACATCGGTCATCGGGGCCTGCGGGCTGATCGCCTTCACTGCCGGATGGGCGTCTACGCCCGCCATCATCGCCAGAAAACCGGGATAGCTGATGCCCAGAACGCCGACCCGGCCCGAGTTGTTCGGCACATGTTTCAGCAGCCAATCGATAGAATCACGCGTATCCGTGGTTTCATCCACATCGGCCTTGTTTTTGTGGGCAACGACGGGCCGGTTCATGACGAACTTGCCCTCGGAGCCGTAGCGGCCGCGAATATCCTGAAAGACGAAGATGTACCCGCTGTAGGCCAGCTCGGGCTTGCCGCTCTCAATGGCGCGCGCGGTCATCGCGGCG
Organism: Granulicella sp.; assembly: GCA_965276885.1. GTDB lineage: Bacteria > Acidobacteriota > Terriglobia > Terriglobales > Acidobacteriaceae > Granulicella. Next base: position 3,749,598 of record OZ255702.1, read on the forward strand.
ATGCCATAGGGTGTGCGCTGCATCAGGAAAGGAAACCGGCTGCCGGACTTGGCGCTGCCCTGCGGCCGGTAGACGATTGTATGCAGGCGAACGCCGTCGCGCATCGGAATCATGGCCTCGCTGCGCGTGTACAACGGGCCGATGTAGTTGGGCGGGGCCGCCTCATCCTGCACGCCGGTGCGGTCGGGAATGACCGGTTCAATCTGCTGCGCGGAAGACGCAAGACCAAGACCAAGGGCTACGCCCAAACCCACGATCAGGCGCCGTCCCCATGCCTGTCGCATCCGTTACTGACCTGTCAGGTTGCCGGGGGTGGCTATGCATTGCCATCCCTGACGCGCATGGGAGCCGTCACAGAACGGCCGCTTCTCACTCAGGCCGCAGCGACAGAGACTCACCGCCGGCTTGCCCGTCAGGTCCCACTGCTGCCCATCCGCATCCTTGAGCACGATGTGCCCTTCAACCCGCAGCGGTCCGTTGGGCCGCACGGTGATGTATACCGGTTCGTCTGCCATATGGATTCCAGCATAGCAGCGTCCGTGGGTGAAGGCCCACAAGCGGGAACGCAAAGGGCGCAAAGGTTAAACGCAAAGGGAGCAGAGAAACGCAACCGGCGCGGAGTTTTCCTTCGCGTCCTTTGCGTTCCCGCTCTTGCAGAGGTCAGCGAGCCGCCACAGCCTCTTCCAACACATTCAGCCCGGCCTTTGCATTCGCCACGAAATCAATGATTACCTTGGCAATGAAATCCAGCATGGGCGGCGTGAGTCCGGGAAAGGTGCCGATCCAGAAGCTCTGGTTCATCACGAAATCGGTGTTGGTCATCTCGCCGACCACGCGATACTCCCACCCTTCATACGCCGGCTGGCGCAGCAGATTGCCCGCAAAGATAAGCCGTGTGCCGATCTTGTTCGCCTCCAGCGCGCGCGTGAGCTGATCGCGCTTGAACGGCGCATCCTCGCGCACGCTGATCGGAAAACCGAACCAGCTGGGGTTCGCGCCGGGCGTGGCCTCCGGGAGCATCAGAACATCGGCCAGCGGCTCCAGCTTGGCGCGCAAATACTTGAAGTTTTCCTTGCGGCGCTCGACGAAGTGCGGCAGCTTCTCGATCTGGCTTACACCCAGCGCGGCCTGCATGTCCGTGGCCTTGAGGTTATAGCCCACGTGCGAGTAGGTGTACTTGTGGTCGTAGCCGCAGGGCAGCGTACCCAGCTGCCAATCGAAACGCTTGCCGCAGGTGTTGTCGACTCCCGGCTCGCACCAGCAGTCGCGGCCCCAGTCGCGGAAGCTCTCAATGAGCACTTTAAGCGCGGGTTTGTCTGTGAGCACGGCCCCGCCTTCGCCCATGGTGATGTGGTGCGCCGGGTAAAAACTCACCGTCGCAATATCCCCAAACGTCCCGACCTTCTGCCCCTTCCACGTGGAGCCGAGCGCATCGCAGGTGTCTTCGACGAGCCACAGGTTGTACTTCTTGCAGAAAGCCGTGACCGCATCCACATCGAAGACATTGCCCAGCGTATGCGCGATCATCACGGCCTTGGTCTTCTCGCTGCGCGCGGCCTCGAGCTTGGTGACGTCGATCTCGTAGCTGGGCAGCGTGACGTCAATAAATACCGGCACGCAGCGGTTCTGCAGGATCGGATTCACCGTGGTGGGAAAGCCCGCGCCGACGGTGATGACCTCATCGCCGGGCTTGATCTGCCGTTCGCCCAGCTTGGGCGAGGTCAGCGCGCTGAAGGCGACCAGGTTCGCCGACGATCCCGAGTTCACAAGGCTGGCGGAACGCACGCCGACAAAGCGGGCGAGCTTTTTCTCGAACTCCTTCGCCCAGCGCCCCGTCGTGAACCAGGCGTCCAGTGCGGATTCGACCACGGCACCGATGTCATTGCCGTCGATGACCTTGCCGGAGACGGGGACCACGGACTGGCCGGGGAGAAACTCGCGCTGCGGAAACTGCTCAGCATGAAACTCGTGAACAAGGCTAAGGATCTGCTGGCGGAGCTCATCGGAACGCTGACTCATAGAGGTTCAAGGATAACAAAAGACGAAGGGGTGCTGCGCTATCATGAAGAGCAAGTTCGCAACCCAAGATCGGCGTTCTTTTTGCATAGCGAACAGACCGGCGCCAGAACACGGGACGAACATACAGGGCAAAGGATCTTCGGAACACATGAAAGCGGTTATTCTTGCCGGCGGCCTCGGCACACGTATTGCGGAAGAGACCAGCGTCCGCCCCAAGCCGATGGTGGAGATCGGCGGCCGGCCGATCCTGTGGCACATCCTCAAGCTCTATTCGCAGCACGGCATCCACGACTTCATCATCTGCTGCGGCTACAAGGGCTACATCATCAAGGAGTTTTTCGCGAACTACTTTCTCCACACCTCCGATGTCACCTTCGACATGACGGAGAACAAGATGATCGTGCATAACTCCGTCGCTGAACCGTGGAAGGTGACGCTGGTCGACACCGGGGACAGCACCGGCACCGGCGGCCGTCTGCGCCGCGTGGCAAAGTATCTCGAAGGCGAAGACGCCTTCTGCATGACCTACGGCGATGGCGTCTCCGATGTGGATATCACCGCCTCCGTCGCCTTCCACAAGGAGCATGGCAAGGCCGTCACGCTGACCAGCGTGCAGCCCGTGGCCCGCTTCGGCGCGCTGGGGCTAAAGAACACACAGATCTATTCATTTCAAGAAAAGCCGAAGGACGAAGGCGGCTGGATCAACGGCGGCTTCTTCGTGCTCTCACCGAAGGCCATCGAGGCGGTCACCGATGATGCCGAGATGTTTGAGCGCGAGCCCATTGAAAAACTCGTCACTGAAGGCGAGGTCCATGCCTTCTTCCATCACGGCTTCTGGCAGGCCATGGATACGCTGCGCGACAAGCAGCAGCTGGAAGAGCTTTGGAGCAAGAGCAAGGCTCCTTGGAAGACCTGGTAATGGCATGAAGCGTTACTATCCATTTGCCTGCCGTTGTCTGCCGTAAGCTAACCGCATGACAGGAGTTCCCGTGAAGATAAACCTCCTCTTCAATGATGAATTAGTGTCAAAGGCAAGTTCAGACACAGGGATCACCGACGTATCGGAGTTAGCGCATGAAGCTTTGCGCTCGTTGATTTACCGCGAGGCGGCCGCAAGCTCATTGCATTGGGCGGTTAGCAACCTGATTTGAAAGATATTCCAAGGCGCCGCCCCGCTGCGTGATCCTTGCAGATAATCGATATGGATCGACCCTATGTATCAATGCTGAGTACGACTCTCTAGAAGGTCACGGCACTCGTCTAGGGTCAGGTTTGAGGAAGAGAAGCGTGAGATCTAGGAATGGGCTCAGGCGTGCAATACAAAGGCGCACGAATCAGAATTCGAGCTTCATCGAGACCTGTCCCGTCCGGTTGCCGCCGAAGTCCGATCCCCGCGCCTGCGTTATGACGCCAAAGTCCGGGTTCGTCACATCGAGATTAGGGTCGGCGAGGTTGGTGTGGTTCAGAAGATTGGTGAAGGTCCCCTCGGCGCGCAACTTCATGCGTTCGGTGATCGAAAACGCTTTACTCAGGCCGGCAGAGAGGCTCACAGTGCCTGGACCCTCCAAGTTCCCGACGCTCTCCGTACCGTAGCGCCCAATCGGCGCCGTTGTCGCGCCCACCGTGCAGGGAGATGCGGTTACGCCCGTGATTGGATCTGTCTGCACAGCCAGAGTCGCTATGCCGCCCGCCGTACCGGGACAGGTGAAGGCGTTCTTGTTAAACCAACCTGCGGCCGAGTGGTGAGAGGTGTTCCCGTTCGCGACGCGATCAGGCCGCTGCTGGCGGCCGAATAACGTGCCTGAACCGGTGCCGGAGGGGTCGATGTCGTTTGAGGGCAGATAGGCCGTCAGATATGGCCCGGACTGCCAAAGGAAGATGCTGGAAACCTGCCATCCGCCAAGGGCAAGGTCCGCAAAATGGTTTGCCGTTCCCCCGAACCGTTTGCCGCGCCCGACCGGCAGCTCATAGACGCCGGTGGTCAGCCAGCGGTTGCGGCGCGTACCGGTTACATTGCCGTAGTCGAGGTGCCGGTCGTAGCTGTCGGTGGCATAATAACCGCCTTGCTCATCCACAAAGCTGCCCGGTTGCTGAAAGGCGCCAGAGGTTCCCTGGTCGTCGGAGAGATTCTTCGCAAGGGTGTAGGCGCTATCAAAGGAGTAGCCATGAACGAAGCGGTGCGAGAGCTCTACCTGGCCGGATTGATAGGTGGCCTGGGCCTCGGGATCGCGGTCCTCGATGGAGAAGAAGTTAGGAAACGGGAAGGCGGAACGCGGCTGCGCTGCCGCAAGGGTCGTGGAACTCTCCCCCAATTGGTTCAGGTTGGGCTGCCAGACCAGATGCATCGTCTTCAGGCCGATGTAGGAGACGCGAAGGCCGTACGAGTGGCCTAGATCCGTGTCTATGGAGAGGTTCGTCTGCAGCGAGTACGGATCGTGCCAATGTGTGGCCACCGCATCATAGAAGGTGCCGCTGCCGTACGGTGTGCCCGCATTCGCTGCAGCCGAAGATACGTTCGGAAAGGAAAAGAGCGGCCCTGTTCCTGGAGTTACGGCGTTATAGAAGGTCTGCAGATTGCTCTGCAGCGACCCCGTCAACGCATAAAACAGCGCCCCCGAGGTTGTGATGTTGTAGTACCCCACGCCGCCACGTATAGCGACTTTGTCGTTCCCGAGCGGCCGGTACGCAAAGCCCAAACGCGGCTCAAATCGCAGCCTGGGTGTGCCGCGCAGGGCCGCGGGCAGTCCGGCCTGCGTATTGGTGAGCACCGGTGTGCACGGTGCGCCGTTGACCGTGGCGTCCGTCGCAGCGGGATTCGTTACGCCTGCCGCCGCGCAGGCGTTGAAGCCTGCAAGCTCGGGCACGGAAAGCAGATTTGCATACCCGTCTGGATAGAGAAATCGCCCCGATTTCGGCACCGACGGATCGAAGTTTCCGATGTCGCCATTCAGAGCATGGAAGCCTGGATGCAGCTCATAGCGCAGACCGAAGGTAAGATTCAGGTTCGGCGTGGTCTTCCAGTTATCCTGCGCATACAGAGCATAGGCGCTGGTGGCGCCGTTGTTGTCAGAGGTGACAGTGTCGGTCTCCGACTCATACGGCACGCCGACGAGGAAGTCGGCAAACTCGTTGCCGGTAAAGCTCTGGCCCGCGTTGAAGAAGAAGGTGCCATAGTTGTCGCCGAAGCTGTTGATGCTCAAGGGCGTGTAGGCATTGAGGTGGCGGATGTCCAGGCCAAAGCGCAGGGTATGCAGCCCGCGCTGCCAGGTGACATCGTCGACGTACTGGAAGACGCGCGAGCGTTCCACCTGTGCCAAGCGACTGCCATTCACGTTGGTCTGATCGCTGGTAAGCTGCTGAAAACCGAGAAACGGGATGCCGTTATAAGGAAAGGTGCGCTGGATGCCAGTAAAGTTCGCGGCGTTGGTGAGGCTCGGGCCGTCTAAGGGGTTGGTCGTTCCATCGCCTTCAAGCGTGAATCCGAAGCGCGCCTCGTTGACCAGGTGTGAGGTGAGAGCAAAGCTGAAAGCCGTTGCAAAGATGCGGTAGTGCGAGAATTGTGTACCGTTCGGAATGGCCAGGCTCTCAGGAACGGTCTGATTGATCTGCTTGTCCGTGAAGCGCGCGAAGAAGGTACTGCGGCTGCCGAAGGTCTCGTCGATGCGCGCGTCGAACTGGTTCGAGAAGATGTCATTCCGCTTGTTCGCGATATAGTTGTACGGTTCGGGGCTGTTTAATACACTCGCGACCGAGGCACCGGCGTTGATGTTCGGATCAGGAAACAAGCTGAGCAGTGCCGCGGAGCTCGGATTCGCGGTCAGGGTCTGGTTCGGGTATACGCCACCGGTGAAGGGGTTCCGCAGCGTCGCAACCTCCTGCGAGAAGATTCCCTGCTTCTCCAGCAGAGTCGGCACGAGATACTGGACTGTCTGCGCCTGCGGAAAACGCAGCCCCTCATAGGTGCCGAAGAAAAAGGTCTTGGCACGGCCTTTGTTGAGGCCCGGAACGGGGCCGCCGAGATTGGCGCCGTAATCGTTGGCGACCTTTTTCGGCTTAGTCGCGCTGCCAAAGGGCTTGGCATCGAAGGCGGAGTTCTGGAAGTACCAGAAAAGCGAGCCGTGGTAGTGCTCGGTGCCCGATTTCGTAACCGTGGTGATCTCGCCGGGCTGGCCGTACTCGGCGTTATTGTTCACGCCATCTACGCGAATCTCGGCGATTGACTCGGCCGATGGGAAAGCATCGGCTTCAATATTGTTCGTGGTCTGATCCTGGGCGGAGATGCCGTCCACGGTGGTCTCCGACTGCGACGGCAAACCGCCCTGAATGGAAAACTTGACGGTGGCGTTGGGCGAAGCAGAAGCAGTCGGCGGAAAGGCTGCCGAATCCGGTTGCACGCCCGGCAGCGTCTGAATCACGTTCAGTGGCGAGGTCGAGCCGGAGCCACGATAGTTCGCGGGAAGATCGAGAACAGCTTCGGCAGAAAGTGCCGAAGAGATGGCCGCATTGTCGGTGTTAATTGTGCCGGCATCTGTCGCGTTCACCGTGACTGATTCCGTTCCCGCAATGGTCAGCGAGACGTCGTACCGAAGCTGCTGGCGGTTGTCCAGATTGATCTGGTGCGCGGCGTAGGGCGCGAATCCGGGAGCGGAGGTGCGAAGAGTGTAGGTACCCGGATCCAGGTTGAGCGCGGTATATTGCCCGTCGGAACCAGTGGCCACGGTGCGATCCGTATCGCTTTGCTGCCGGTGGAGGGTAACGGTGGCATGAGGCACGAACGCGCCCTGCGGATCACGCACAGCTCCGGAGATCGATCCCAGCAATGACTGGCCCGAGGCAGCGGCCAGACCGCTGCCAAAGATAAACAGCAGAAAGAGATATTTGCGAATAAGCATGGAGAACCTCCGGAGCGTGGCGGTGACAATCATCTGGAATGGGCCTGAATGGGCGCGAGCAGGTCGAGTCGCGACGTGCCTGGAGCGTGCGCTTCCCGGTGTATGCGCATTTTCCAGAGCACGAGCAGCGTGAGCCCGGTGCCAAGCGAGGCAGCGCAGCGCCCAAGCCACAAGCCGCGCAGCGCGAAGCCGAACCGGAAAGCGAGTAGATACGAAAGCGGTGCGCCAATACCCCAGTTCCAAACCAGGCTCACGATCATGGGTGTGCGCGTGTTGCCCAGGCCGGTCATGGCCGAGGCCAGCAGGACGAAGAGCGTGTCCCCCATGAGGGCAAAGGCGCAGATAAAAAAGATAGGAATCGCCGCAGCCACGACCGCGCTGCTGTTGGTATAAAGCCCCGCCCAGAACTTCGCAAAAGCAGCAAACACGGTTGACGCGATCAGCATAAAGCCAAGTCCAAGCCACAGACTGGCATTCGCGGCGCGCCGCACCTGCGGCAGGTTGTTGCGGCCGGCGCTCTGCCCTACCCGCACGATGGTGGCGTAGGAAAGGCCATTGGGCACCTGATAGACAAAGGCGTTGAGATCGAGAACAACCTGCTGCGCCGCCAGTAACACCGTTCCCAGCCTGGCGCACAGGATAGATAGATAGGTGGAAATGCCGAGTTCCTCAAGACTTTCCAAACCACTGGGCCACCCGATCCGAAGCAGTGCGCGAAGCCGCGGCCGATTGGGCGCAAGCATGTGCGGTGTTAGCCGGTAGCCGTTGCGGCGCATCGCCAGCGCCGTTCCGATGATCAGGAGCAGCAACATATAAACACGCACAACGCAGGTCGACCAGCCCGAGCCTGCGATTCCCATCGCGTGCGCGCCGAGGTGACCGAACAGAAACGCCCAGTCGCCAATGAAGTTGACCAGCGACGCCGTGACCAGCGACACGGAGATAAGCAGCACATGATTGATGGACTGCAAAAATCTTCGCAGCGCCATGTATGCCATCAGCGGGGCCGTCGACCACACGAGTGCATGCACGTAGCGACCGGTTTCGGCAACGATCTCTGGTGGTGTTCCCAGATGCGGCAGCAAATGCAGGGCGCCCATCGTCGACAACATGACAATGGGTGTCGCAAGGATGGCAATCCAGAATGACTGCATGAGCAGATACACGCACTCTTGTTGCTCACCACGGCCAAAGGCTTGCGCGATCAGCGTTTCCAGGCCGTTGAGGAGGAAGATTGCGGAGAAGACGATGGCATAGAAGATCGTGTTTCCCAGAGACGAGGCGGAGATGGCGAGCGGGGAGTTAGACAGCCGTCCAACCATCAGCGCGTCAACGATGTAGGTCGACATCCACCCCAGTTCGCCCAGAGCCAAAGGACCGCCGAGCATGAGCGTAAGGCGCAGCTCCGTGCGCATGTCGGGAGCTTCTCGGGCACGGGTTGGCTCGGCACCGTCTAAAGCGATCAGAGGAAAACCTTTCGAAGTGATTTGGTGTGCAGAGTGATAGTAGGCTGAATCAGCCTCTTTTGGTCGCTTTTCCGACGCTGCACGCCGGGTAATATCAGCTGCTGTTTGTAAAAACAACAACTAGCGTAGGGAACGCCCACTGGGAGTGAAAGTAGCGGCGCCCCATGCTGCGACGATGCGGAGCTTGAAGCCGTCATGCGGACGCCTGTGCGAAAGGCTAAAGCCGCTTCTCCGCCCTTCAGCAAGCTCACCGTCACCGAAGCCACGCTCTTATGCAGCGCTCGTGGGTGGCCAGTGTCTCCTCCGAGGCCTGTGTGCGCCAGAGTGTGATGAGTAACCTAAATCGGAACTAACGTGATCTTTCGTTCCTCGACCACAGCTTGCATAGTTGGATCACGTCATCCAAGAGGTCTACTCCACCCCTGAGGTTAGGCGTGAATGGGTCAGGTTGGCGCTACAGTAAAGGGCTATGCAACCAAGACTGGCAGACAGGAAAGCCGGTTCGAAATGAGGAAATGAAATGACTGACAGATTAGCTAGATTTGGTGTCTTGGCGCTTGGCCTTGTTTGCTTGTCCTTACCCGCCATGGCGGACACACTGACCTTGGTATCCACAGGCGGAACAAGCGTTGATGGAATCGAAATTTACCCTTACCACTTCAGCGTTGATGGATCCGCCTCGCCGACGAGTCTGATGTGCATCGACTACAACCGTGAGATCACGACGGGAGAGACCTGGAATGTCACCGAGGAGAGCATTCCTACTGATGCATCCATGCAGTCTACCAATCTCCGTGCACTTGCTTTAATCGATTATGCAATCGCAACGGGTTATGGCGGTTATTCTACGAGCGATCTGCAGTTTGCTGACTGGAGCATCCTTGACCCTGCCGTCGATACCCTTAGCGGCTACACCAACGGGGAGGCATCTGCAATCGCGCAGGGAGCCCTGATGGAAGCCGGCAACGCCAGCTTGACCCATAGCGGTTTCTATTCCAACTTCACCCTCTATGCAGCCGATCCAACAAACACGAGCGGCTGGACGGACGGACAACCCCAGGATTTCATCGGCAATACGGCACCCGATCCCATTTCGGTGACTCCCGAGCCTTCCAGCTTCCTTCTGCTCGGCACGGGTTTGCTCGGCACCCTCGGTGTGATGCGGAAGCGCTTTGCCTAGATCCTCTGCAAGCCAAAAGCCCCGGCTTCGGCTGGGGCTCTTGGCTTGCTTTGTAGAGCAATCTTGTCTTTGCCCACTGAAGGAACGGGCGAGACCAGGTCACGGGAGAGTCAGTCCCTTCACCGGGTTTCAGCCTTGAATTCTTCGTAGTCGCAACCAGCGTTTCGCTGTCTACAGGCTCCGCAGCCGCAGTCTCGTCGTTACGGCGGTTAGTGTGAGCCCACCGATCGCTGCACATGCGGCAAATATGAATCATACCCACATCTACAACCCTCATAGGCCGCCTCACGAGAAGTTTCACGACGGCCAGACGCTGTCGCTGCTTCTAGGCTGTCTCACAACGTTCTTCGCTTGAAAATCCAGTAGCAACATTCCTTCGATGGTGGCCGCTGCCGGAGGAGAGGCAAGCCTGTATTTCATCTCGCAAAGCAAGGAAAACTGACGCGAACGTTTTCCTTCGCTGTACACCAGCAGGAGAACTGCTATAACCCTCCGTTCGGCTGCGCTGAACAAAGTCTTTGCGCCTTGCGCAATCGTCGAAGATCGGTACCCTCCCTTTGTCATGAAGTATGCCGCGCAGTAAACCAGAAGAGGAAAGCCGGTGATGCAAAATGTTCCCGCTACCCGGAGCGGCTCTGCTCCTCGAACCACGCTTCGAACCACTGTCGCGATTCTGCCGCGTCCTGATCTGCTCCGATGCAGGCGATGTATCCATCCGGCCTGACCAGAACGTAAACGGCGTCCCCAAGCGCCTCTTTAAATCGCACTTCGTCGCTGGACTCGCCCGCAGGAGCGATCTTCCGCACCGTGACGCGCCTGGACCACGGCGAAACCGCGTTCAGCAGGTCCCCGTCATCTTTCCCGGATACGAGCAGCGTGAATCGCGAGGGCTCGAGCAGATCGAGTAGGAAGGCCGGCCCCCGCGTCTCGGTCATAACGCGCAGATCCTCGATCCGGTCCCCGGGCTGGAGCGACCCTCCATGCGCCCTGCCCAGTGAAAGCTTCGATTTGCGATAGTTCGCCTCAAGCTCACTTACGAGCCCGGCTCCCTTCGTTCGGGCTGCCTCAAAATGCAGAGCGATCGGCAGTGCGTGCCTGATCAAAGAGAGCAGCGCGGGATGATCCGTATTGAATGCGTCCGTCGCGGTCTCAGTTGTCGAGACGATCCTTTGGATGACCGGAAGCCGCTCCGCCTGATAGGTCTCCAGGAGATCGCGTTTTGCCTCGCCGCGATATAGGAGCGCTAGCTTCCAGGCCAGATTGACCATGTCCCCAATCCCCGTATTCATCCCCTGGCCACCGGCCGGACTATGGATGTGGGCCGAATCGCCGCCAAAGAAGACGTTCTTCTCCTGGAGCCGGTCCAGCATCCGGCTATTGATTCGGAAACGCGAGCTCCATACCAGATCGCGAAAGCGAGCAGGGATGTGTGCACCCCGATCGTAGAGCTGCTGCATGTATGGCAGATCCGGATCAGGCGCATCCCTGCCGGCCTCCTGCTGCTCGGTGGCAATCACGCGGAAGCGCTTGCTACCCATGGCAAAGACAGCCAGGAGTCCAGTCTTTCCGAGAAAGATCGACAGCTCAGACTCAGGCAGCGCGCCGTCCACATAGAGATCGGCGAGCGCGTAACTGTGCTCCAGCGACTTGCCCTTGAAGGGAAGATTCAGCGTGTGTCGCACAACACTGTGAGCGCCTTCGGCAGCGATCAGGTACGCGGCATCGATCTCCTCCAATGAACCATTCGGTTTGCGGACGATTGCACGCACACCCGAGCTCTCCGGCTGCGCAAAAGCAATCAGCTCCGTCTCGCACTCGATCGAAACGCCCCGCCGATGTAAGTGCTCGCGAAGAATGCGCTCCGTCTCCGATTGTGCGAGCAGGAGGATGTAGTTGAAGCGGCTGGGAATAGCCCCGAAGTCCACCCGGCCCAGAGCTTTGCCGTCGGCATACAGAGTGGTCGCCTCGCCCTTGTTGCCGAGGCGCACCATCTCCTCGCTCAAACCACGCTGGGCGAAGAACTCCAACGTGCGAGACTGCACGGCCAGTGCACGAGAGGTGTTTGAGGGCTCCTTGTATTTGTCGATAATGCGTACCGGCACTCCGAAGCGCGCGAGCTCCATTGCGGCGGTCATTCCCGTAGGTCCAGCACCGGCAACCAGAACAGGCCGGGTCTCCTGCATGTTCTTCTCCTCTTCGACGCTGAGCGAACCAGGAAGCCATCTCGCGAGAGTAATCCACCGGGAGGAGCCGTCATGGCCACGATGACCGACAACGCAGCCACCAGTGTAGTAGGTGTCGCGAATGGAGAGGAACAGCCTTTTTCGTTCTCCACCTTCGCATTAAGAAAAAGATTCCCAAGCTATCGAGACTTCAAGTCGAATGGAACCAGCACTCATCGATGAGCCCTCATCGGCTATCGCGGATGGGGCGGCAGATCTGACCGGAGCCGATCGTATGCCAACCGGGATTGCGCAATGGTCGTCGAGCGCGAGGCGATTGTGATACGCTTCCCGGCATGCCTCTCATCCTTATTCTTGTCATTCTCTTGTTGGTTTTCGGCGGTGGTGGTTTGTTCATGGGCCCGGGAGTCGGCTACTACGGCGGAGGCGGCGTCAGCCTCATTCTGTTGCTGGTCATCCTCTACCTTGTGTTCGGGCGTGGCCGCGGACGGCTGTAGAAGGTACAGGCCGCACAATACCGCAAGCGCGTCCGGATGAAGTAACAGCCAGCAGCTGCTTCGCTGATGTATCTACTACCGGCGAGACACGGCTGTCATACGTGTGCGGTTGGCCCACCTGTGAGCAAAATTTTGCTTTCTTGACCAGCATGAGCTTCTACACTGCTGCAATCACTGTGGCAGGTTTAATTTCACTGCGCCGGCTACAGGTAGTCTCACTACGTCTGCGGTGTTGGAAAGCAGCGGAACGGTAACACCTGGCGCCGGAATCATTTTGACCTGAGTTCCTACGTAAAAAGAACCCGCGCCCTCTTCCCATAAACGTGAAGAAGCCTCCGGTCTCGGAGGCTTCTTCGAATTTGTGGCGGAGAGTGAGGGATTCGAACCCCCGATAGCCTTGCGACTATGTCTGATTTCGAGTCAGGTGCATTCAACCGGGCTCTGCCAACTCTCCCCATGTGAAAGTTTACCGAAGCTGGGCCGTGGTGCCAATGGCTCAGCCCCCTGGCGGCGCCATACGGATAGCTAGTTGCGGCGCGCGCGGACCGTCTCCGTCGCTTGTACAACGCCATTCAGCGGAATCGCTGGCAGCTCGGTGTCGTCTGCCGCCTTTATGCCGAGCTTCTGGCGCAGCTCCGCATCCATGCGGCTGAAGATGTCTTTGTTTTCCTTTAGGAAGTTGCGCACGTTCTCGCGACCCTGCCCGATGCGCTCGCCCGAATAGCTGTACCAGGCACCCGACTTCTCCACGATGTTGTGCAGCACCGCAAGATCCAGCGTGTCGCCCTCGCGCGAGATGCCCTCACCGTATAGAATGTCGAACTCGGCATCGCGGAAGGGTGCGGCGACCTTGTTCTTGACGATCTTCACCTTCGTGCGCGAGCCGACGACTACATCGCCATCCTTCACTGCGCCGATGCGCCGAATGTCAATGCGCACGGAGGAATAAAATTTCAGTGCCCGGCCGCCGGTTGTGGTCTCCGGGTTGCCAAACATGACGCCGATCTTCTCGCGTATCTGATTGATGAAGATAAGGCATGTACGGGATTTCGCGACCGTTCCTGTGAGTTTGCGTAGAGCCTGCGACATTAATCGCGCCTGTAGGCCCACGTGCGAATCGCCCATCTCGCCATCGAGCTCGGCCTTGGGAACCAGAGCAGCTACGGAATCAATGACAAGGATGTCGACCGCGCCGGACCGCACCAGGGCTTCGGTAATTTCAAGCGCCTGCTCCCCGTAGTCCGGCTGAGAGATCAGCAGGTTATCGGTATCCACGCCGAGTTTCTTGGCGTAGGCAGGATCAAGCGCGTGTTCAGCGTCGACAAAGGCAGCGAGACCGCCAAGCCGTTGTGCCTCCGCGATGATCTGCAACGTGATGGTCGTCTTGCCCGAGCTTTCCGGGCCGAAGATCTCGATGACGCGCCCACGCGGCACACCGCCCACACCCAGAGCCGCGTCGAAGGAGATCGAACCGGTGCCGATTACAGCGATCGGGCCGACAGCCTCCTTCGCCCCGAGCCGCATGACCGAACCCTTGCCAAACTGCTTGTCCAACTGCGAAAGGGCTGCTTCAATGGCTCTGCTGCGGTCATCTGCCACGGGTGCTTCTCCTGGTGGGGTTCGGGTGTCGATCTCAAGCCTGAGTCTAGCACCGAAACGCGGCGCGAGGCAAAGGAAAGGCGAAGATCGGGTTACCACTTTCCGGGCAGATGTTGGAGTAGGAGTAGGTCGGCAAGAATGCCGCGAGTGAAAAGCAGATCCCCTTCGGGGATGACAAGAAAGAACGGCTAGGCAGCGAGGCAGTTCTCTTACCGCTTCAGCAGATCCACAGGCGCATGCACATCCTGGATGCGGAAGAGGCTGGCAAGGGCAGGGTGGCGCGCGGCCACGGCACGATACATCTCCCAGGCAACGAGCCTGTAACTGAAGTGTCCGGCGATGCCGGAGCGCAGCTCGGAGATATACAGCGCCTCGGCGAAGTCCATCTTGAACATGGCGCGGCAGCGAGTCCCCAGCGGCAGGAGATACTGCGCGCTTTCGGCGGCCTCGGGTGCGCCGCTGGATCGTACCCGCCCATAAGCGGCGAAGGCGCTGGCCATGGCCGCCCGGTAGAGTCCGTCCATCCCCGCCTCCGCGAGCGTAGGCTGCCCTGGGCAGACAGGCTCCTGGTAGCCGTGCAGATCGCTAAACTGCTGGATGAGCTGCACGCAGCGGCGATGGCGATGCATGTCGCGGAAGCCGCCAATATCCATGAGGATATCGAAGCGGAAGCCGTCGCCGCTCTTAAAGCCGCGCAGCAACTCGTCGTGGCGACCGCGGTGCCTGGCCCCCAGCGCGATCAGTTCGTCCCGGCGAGCCTCGGACAATGCACCCACCGCGCCGCGCAGCTGCCGGTAGGAGTAGTGGCAGTGCGGGTACAGCAGCGAGGTCGCAATCTCCACCTCGAGATGCTCGTCATCGTCCAGCAGGTCCACCAGGGGTGCGGGATAGATTGCCGCGTCGCCCATCAACTCACGCGCGGCCTGATCCAGCTCCGAGCAGCTGCGTTGCAGGTACGGGCTGGGTTCGGCGTACTTCACCAGCGTGGGCGCGGTGCGCACCGCGGGCAGGAAGTTGTTCAGCAGCTCGGAGCTGGCTTCGGGATCCACCACCCCCTCACCAGCCAACTCTTCAAGCCGTTCGCGCTGCAGGTTCCAGGCCGGATTGCGGGCCGCGTCGCGCAGCTTGGCGCCGAGTTCCCGCACTTCGGCGAATGGGCTCGACAGCAGACGCGAGACCTGCGTTTCCAGGGTGCGCGCATTCACAATCTGGCCCAGCGAGGTGTTCGTCGCCAAGGGGAGCAGATAGCGGGCGGCATCGAAGGCGCGAGCCCGCAGGATGCGCTCGTAGCTGTCCGCCTTCATGGCCTCGGGGCGTGGAACGGCGCGGCGCAGGGCCTCCGTCATCCCCTCCCCCAGACCTTCGTAGGCCGTGAAGAGTGCCTGGACGGCGTCGTTGAAGGTCGTGCGGGTCGCTCGGTCGAGCGTAGGGGTGTACCAGCCGGAGCGGCGGAAGTTCTGGTAGCGCGTGGAACGCTCCTGGCCGTCCCAGCGCGTCTCGTCCACAAGCGTGATCGCCGCCAGCAGGCTCAGGCGCTCAACCGCCATGGGCACATGCGCCAGATCGGCAATGGAGCGATGGCCGTACTGAAAATAGAATGTGTCCAGAAACTGTTCGGCGCGCTGGGTGCTGATCTCCGCCAGCGATTCGCGCAGCGTCAGGGCCGAACGGGAGTACTTGGCCATCGCATAGGCCAGGACCTCGGGCTCCGCGCCATGGATGGCGTAGACGTCGGTGCCCGGCCCGACCGGCTCCGGCTGAAGCTGCTCCGGCGCGGCTATCTCCGTGGTTTCGGCGGAAAGGACGGGGGCGGCAGCGGAGACAAACAGGCTCATAGCCCCATGAGTATAGCCGTCGCGGAGGGGGATGCGCGTCTGCGCCTCTTATACTCAGGGGACGTCCTGAGGAGTTCCCTGTTCATGTCCCCTGCAGAAACCCGTCCAGCGGAAACCCGTATTGCCCTCGTCACCGGCGCCTCGCAAGGCATTGGCCGGGCCATAGCCCTTGTCTTGGCCAGGCAGGGTCACCCCGTCGCGCTCGCCGCCCGCAACGAAGCGAAATTAGCGGAGGTGAAGGCAGAGATCGAGGCGGCCGGCGGAATCGCAGAGTGCTTTGTCCTCGATGTTGGCAGCGAAGAGTCGATCAAAGCCGCCGCCAAGGCCGCCGTGGCACGGTTCGGTGCGGTGCACATCCTGGTCAACAATGCCGGGATCACCAGAGACGGGCTTGTCCTGCGGATGAAAGTCGCTGATTTTGAAGACGTTCTCCGCGCCAACCTTACCGGAACGTTTCTGCTCACGCAGGCGCTGCTGCAGGGCATGATCAAGGCGCGCTGGGGCCGCATTCTGAACATCACCTCGGTCGTTGGGGAGACGGGGGCCGCCGGCCAGGCCAACTACGCCGCCTCCAAGGCCGGGCTGATCGGGCTCACGAAGTCCCTCGCCCGCGAACTCGCCTCCCGCAGCATCACCGTGAATGCCATCGCGCCCGGATTCGTCGAAACGGCCATGACGGACGTGCTCACCGGGGAGCAGAAGGCCGGCATTCTGAGGCACATTCCTCTCGCCCGCTACGGCAGCGTGGAGGACATTGCCGCTGCCGCAGCGTTTCTCGCTTCCGACGGGGCCGGCTACATCACCGGACACACCCTCGATGTGAACGGCGGAATGTACATGGGCTGATTCATTCCCTATCTGGAACTGATTCCGGTATTTACAGGTGTTTATGCCCTTTCTGCCGAGAGACATACTAGTGCCGTCGGCTACACGAATCTCGGCTGGTACAAAGATTCACGCCCGTGCGCAACTTCGCTCTTGCAGCGCGGGGAAAGGGTAGTTAGTCTCCGGCTAATGGCAAACATGCATGCAGCTCTTCCGTCGCTCCAGGCTGCGCCCCCCCAGCCGACGCCCATTACGATTGGCGTCACCATCCGTGAGTTCCGCCTGCAGCGCGGCATGTCGCAGGGCGACATTGAAAAGCGGACAGGCCTGCTGCGCTGCTACCTCTCCCGCGTGGAAAATGGCCACACCGTGCCTTCCCTGGAGACGCTGCAGAAGATTGCCGGCGCGCTGGAACTGCCGCTCAGCCAGTTCTTCGCCGACGATCCCGTGCGGGAGATGAGTGGCGTCAACCTCAATGAAACCGAGATCCACTTTCTGACCGAGATTCAGCGTTACTCCGCGAACCTGGGAGAAGGCGACCGCCGCCTGCTGCTGGCCATGGTGCGGAAGTTCGCGGCAACCGCCGGCGGGAGCATGGACTAGGTGTGAAGTTTCAGGAGGTGTCCATTCGATCTGAGTGCGAGAAGTTTATCGCCGGTAAAAGACATCCGCTGCCACAGACAGGAAAAACACCACGGAGATGACGCCGTTTAACGTAAAAAACGCAGCATTCATCCGGCGCAGATCACCGGGACTGATGATCGCGTGTTCATATGCAAGCAGAATGACAACCATCCCAAAGCCCACCAGAGCCACCGGCCCGAGCCCGAACAGGTGCGCGAACACAAAGAGCAGCACCGCCGTGAGCAGGTGCATTGCGCGCGCGATCCAGAAGGCGCCCTGAAGGCCGAAGGCCTGGGGAACGCTGTGCAGGCCGGCGCTGCGGTCATGCTCAAAGTCCTGGCAGGCATACAGCACGTCGAATCCGCCTACCCACAACAGCACGATGAGGGTAAGCACGATGATGCGCGGATCAAGCGTTCCACGAACCGCGATCCATGCAGCCGAAGGCGCCATGCCCAGCGCCAGGCCCAGCACAAGATGCGACCAGCGCGTGATGCGCTTCATGTAGCTGTAGAGCAGCACCACCGTCAGCACAATGGGCGAGAGCAAAAAGGTGAGGCGGTTCAGCATGAGCGTGCCGAACACGAAGATGATGGCTGAGAGTACGGTGAATGCGGCCACAAATCCGCGGCTGAGGTGACCGGCCGGCAAGGCACGCGCGGCTGTACGCGGGTTGGCTGCATCGAGATCGGCGTCGGCAAAACGATTGAAGGCCATGGCTGCCGAACGCGCGCTCACCATGCAGACGACGATCCAGAAGAGAATGCGCAGCGTGGGCCAGCCGTTTGCCGCTAGCACCGCGCCTGTTAATGCAAAGGGGAGCGCAAAGATCGAGTGCTCCCACTTGATCATCTCCAACGTGACGCGCGTGTTGCGTAGGACTCGTTCCATCTTTTGTGCGTGACGGGCACCGAGTGCGAACTCAGCGCTCCGGCGTCTCTCCTTGCACCTGCAGATCGTTCGCAACCGAAAAGACGCCGGGGACGCCGTTGGCACGGATACCGGCGACATCGCGGTCGCCACGATCCTGCACAACGCCGACCAGCGCGGCATGGCCGTTGATCACAACGATGCGAATGGGCTTACCCGGATCGATCGCATACCTGTTGAGCTGCGGAGCACCATAGACAGCGTCGTAAAGCGCGTGCCGGAGCCGCCAATCGTTGGGAGAAACCGGCGCAACCTGCAGGTGATCCTCGACGCCACGTATCCCCGGCGTGTTGGTCACAAGGCCGATGGCGGATTCTTTGTCCACCGGCTCGACGACCACGCCGCCGATCTGCGCTACGCCATTCTGAATCCGCAGGGTAATGCTGTTGAACGGCAGCGTTCCATAGCCTTCACGATCGAAGGCCAGCTTGCTTCCCAGCTTGTTGTAGATCTGCGCGTCGGTGATGCCGGGCGGCGTATCCACGGTGATCTGGTTCGCGATGGAGGCTGTCTCGTGCATGCGCGCGATCCGCTTCTCCGCATCAAGCTTGTCCGCAAGCAGATCCACCGCACCTGTCAGGGTAGCCACTCCACCGGCAATCTGGACATGGACATCGCGAAACTGCTTGGGGTGCAATTGCTTCTGCGCATCGGCCAGTACCTGGGCATCAGCAGGCCCGGCCGGCTGCTGCGCTTGCATGAACGGCGACGCAGAAATCACCAAAGCCAACGCTGCGTTTTGAAATATTCGTGTTGTGCTCCGCTCAAGCATGGAGCCTCCTTGGGTCAGCGGGACACAGCTGCCATCCCATTAGACGCGGAACTCCCCCGGCTGGACGCGCGCAGCTCCCCGCCGTCATTCCGAGCTAGTGGTAACGCTTGCGTACCTTGTACACAATCGAAAACACGCCCACCTCATCGCGCGTTGCAACCACGGTGGTGTTCTCGCTTACCTGGTATGACACCTGAATCAACTGCTGGGATGACTCGTTAACGTTGGTGGCGAAGACCAGCGTGAGTTGTTTGGTCAGCGGCTCCTCCACGGTGATCCGGGCGGTCGATTGGCCCAGCGTTCCCACATAGGCCGGATCGATCTTCACGGAACCCGCGCCGAAGAGCTTGCCTACGCGACTGGAGATGGTCGCATTCAGAGCTCCGCTCAGAATTGCGCTTGTGGTTGGATCGGTTCCGGCTTGGGTCTGCTGCTGATTTGAGATCTGCGATTCTTCCTGCGTCTTTCCAAGCGCGAGGAGGTTGAAAATATCGGCTTCGGTGAGCGGCGGCGAGGAGCGGTAGATCGGCTTTAGGTTGGTCGCGTCGCCGTGCACGCCGATGGTGATGTCGTAGTTCTCGATGTGCGTGGTCACATCGAGATCGATGGTGGGGTTGATGCGCACGGGATTGGAGAAATAAATGATCCCGCGCTCCAGCTCATAGCTGGTGCCGGCAAACGTGGCGCTGCCGTCGGTGATGCGAATCGTCCCAAGAACGCTGGGCACCGCCGCTGTGCCGCGCACGTTTAGATCGACCGTGCCGGCGATCTTTGCGTAGGAGTTCTGGAAGTCCAGCTGCGGTGCGCTCGCGACGTGCACATCGAGCCGGATCTTGTTCAGGATCGATGTCGGATCGGGCGGAATGGAGATGCCACCACCGCCGGCGAACCTGGCAAAATCAACGTCGGCCCCTACGCCGAAACGCGTGATGAGCACATTGCCGGAGAGAAACAGAGCCTGTTGGCCGCCCTGCAAGCGAACTGTGGCATTCGCCGTTGTGCTCAGGCCGGCGTAACGGATGCGCACCGTATCCACGGTCGCGGTCATGTCGGCGAAGAGGCCCTTCTGGTAGCCGACGTAGCCCTTCAGCGTGATCTTGCCGCCGCCCGAGGTTCCGGAGATGTTTTCGACCTGCAGCCGGTTCTCATTGAAGACCAGCGACCCGGTGAGATTGCTGAGACCGTTCGGTATACCGTCGATTGCAAGGTTGGCGTTGTCGAGGTTGACGCGGCCTCGAAGAGAGGGGTTCTTCAGGCGCCCCAGCGCTCCGACACCGAAGGTGATCTTGCCGGAGGTGATGAGCTGCGGGTCGAAGATGTGCGCGATGGCGAGGTCTATGTTGCCGTTGGAATGAAGATCCAGCACGCCTCCCTCAGGATTGGCATCACCGAAGACCACGGCCGTTCCATGCGCTTGAAACTCGGTGTCGGGACCCGTGATGTGCAGCGAATCGATGCTGGCGGTCCCGTTGCGCAGGCCGATGCGAATGGGTTCGGTCTGCTTAAGCGTGACGCCCTGGACCGCGACAGTGAAGTTGGAAAATTCGGCATTCGCGGTAAGTTGCTGAGGCTTCGCTGCCGGTCCGCTGACCGTAACCGTGCCGTCGATTTCAGATGTGGCATTCGTCGATCCAGGCGAGAAGAGTGCCACCGCCTTGGCGACGTCCACCCCAGATAGCGACAGCTTGGCCTGGGTCTGATAGTCGCCGGTCAGCCCTGTCTGGCCGTTCACCGCAAGCTGCGCCCCTACAAGCGCGGAGTGCAGATCGTAGAACACAGTGGAACCCGTGCTGTGTGCCGTGGCGTTCAATTCGCCGATCGGTTTGCCCTGCACAACCACGCCGGTAAGGCTGAGCTGTGCCTTCAGATTGGGCTCCTGCGCGGTCCCATCCGCGCGGACGTTGAGGCTCACCACGGCGTCATCGCCGGGAAATTTGTTCTGCAGGTAAGCGATCTTCGAGAGGCGGATGTCCTGGCCGGAGAGCTGCGCGGCGATCCGCTTCGTGTTCAGGTTGTAGCTGCCGGAACCTGTCACCTGCATGCCGCCCGAGGCCACCACGAGCTGCGTCGCGACAGCCTGCTCCGTGGTCAGGTTAAAGCTGCCCGCGCCTGTAACCTGCACATCCTGCGCCTGCACCAGCAGCCGCGTGGCGTTGATCTGCCGGCCTTGCACATTCGCGTCCACTGAGACGGTTTTAAAGGCCTCGTCATAAGCCACGCCGTTGCTAAGCGTGATGTTGCCGCTGCCGTTGGGATTGCCGATGGTCCCGGCGACATGGGCGTTGATGTCGATCGTGCCGGTAATGGGGAACTCGTTCCCTTGACCCGCGATTTGCAGCAGATCGGGGATCTGCGCGTTGGCAAGTTTCACCGAGGCATTGATGGCCGCGTAGTTGTCGAAGTTATAGGAGACCACGCCATGCCGCGACACCACGCGATGCGGAACGGCCGTGCCGCTGAGGTTGAGTACCGCTGTGCCGCGCTTGATGGTGGAGTCGCCTACCACGAGGCCGCGGCTGGGCGCGTACTCCGCGTCGGCGACTACGGAATCAAGCTGCACATCGGCGCTGGTTCCGAGCTTGACTTCAATCGCACTGGCGGCGAGGTGGCCTTTCACGTCGATATTGCGGATGGAGCCCTTCGCCGTTCCATTGAAGGCCAGCGAGCCATGCAGCACAACCGGCAAAGCCGCTGCACCCTTCTTGCCATTTGCGGAGACACCCAGCGTCTGCAGCGCTTGATCGAACTCGGCCAGATCCCGGGCCTGCAGATTCAGGGAGAGATTCGTGAGCGGATCACCGTTATTCACACCCAGCACGCCGCTGGCGTTCAGGGTCGTGCCCGGGGTCCGCAGGTTGATCTCCTGGATGTTGACCACCTGCGTACGGCCATCGTAGTGCGCAAGAATGCGGCCATTGACCGGCACATTGCTGACGTTGCGGCGATGCTCCCCGAAGGGCGTCAGCGTGAGGTCGGCGCCGACCTGCACCGTATCGGCAATTTCAGCGGCGGCTCCTCCCCACTCCGCGGTGACCGGGCCGCTAAGCTGGGTATCGAGACCCAGATCGCCGAGTTTGCTGGGGGCGCCGATTTCGAGAATGGTGCGCAGCGTAATGCCCTTCAACGTGACCTTGGCGAAGGCATGCGCCCGCTCGACCGGCGTTACGGTCACGTTCTGCACGGGAGGCGCGGCGCCGGCGCTTTTCGCGGCATTGTTGGCGGTCTTGGCCGCGGCCACCGTGGTGGGCGAGGCCGCGGGCGCGCTGGGCGGAACCTCGCCAAGCCAGTTCTCGATCTTCAACTCGCCGGCAATCGTGCCGCCGCCGGGCAGATGACCGGTAAGGGCGCTGAAGAGCAGTTCGGTGGGCGTGACCCGCAACTGCGCCGCTGCATCCACGTTGTGGAGGCGTACCGCGGGCGTTGCAAAACCGGCGTCCGCCGCCTTTACATCGCCCAGCAGCAGATACCCTGATTTGCAGTCCGGGTCGGGTGGAAGCATCCCTTGCGTCAGCGGTACCGGCGCCTTATTGTGCCGCTCCCAGAAGTGCGGATTCTGCTGCGCGATCTGCGGCGTCACCTGGCAGTTGCGGCCATGCACGTCAACGTTCACAACGCCCGAGGTGAAGCCGTCAACGCCGGCGAGAAAGCCGAGTTGCTTGAGGTTGATGCCGCCATTCACGGCGGCCTGCCAGGCGGGATTCGCGAAGTGCTCGATCAGCGCCGTGGCGCCCAGATGCGTGTTCGCGCCGGAGTAGAAATCGAAGTTCTGCAGGGCCGCCATGTCGCGGCCCAGCTCCAGCGCAAGGTGCAGCTTCGATTGCACCATGGGCTCGTCGTGCATGTGCGTTTGCAGGTTGGCAAGATCCACGCTGATGCCGTAACGGTCCGTGGAAGGGATATAGTGCACCTGCGCGTCGAGGTCGTTGGCTGCCGCGTCGAAGGGGATCGCCCGGTCGTTTACCAGAATCAGCCCATCGTTCAGCTCTACCTTTTTCGCCTGCAGATCCAGCAGTGAGTCCTGCACCGGTTCCGTGCTGGTAGAGGGGTGTTTGGGCACAGGCTGGTTGGTCCTGCCGTCCTTATAGACGATCAGGTGCGCATGGGGCTGATCGACAGCCAGATAGTTCAGCCCGATGCGCGATTGCGCGCCTTTGCCGACGGTGTGCGAAATCACCGTGTTGATCTTCAGACGAACAAGGATCTTGGCGGCGGAAAGATAGGGAGCTTCGCCGGGGCCCTCCGTGCCATGAATGACGAGACCGTCGACCTCAATCGCAAGATGCCAAAGATCGATCGAGATATGCCCCAGATCGACCTTGCCGCCGGTCGAATCTTCGAGCACGCTTTTGACCTGAGTGCCCACGCGGCGCTGGAAGTCGGCGGTCGTGGTGTACCAAGTGAGGCCAACGGCCACGATAATGAGCAGCAGAATGATCGACGTAAACGTCCAGGCGAGGAACCGCAGAACGCGATGCGGCTTGCGCGGCGCAGGCGCGCGCGGTGCATTCGTACCGGCGAACGCATTCTTCGGTTCGGACGGAGGTCCCTGCGGAGTGTCGCTCACGGCGCCTCCTCGCCCGGGTGCAGGATCGTGATGCTGCCCTGCGCGCGCAGGCTTTGCAGCCAGTCGCGCAAGAGACTGGTGACCTGCTGCTGTTGCAGCACCTCGCGGATCCGGTCCTGAACGGATGCAAACGTTGCAGGCTTCACATGTGCCTTCGCATATTGCGGCAGCATGGTGTTCTGGTAAAACGCCCGTACCCGCGCCTCGGAGACCGATGCCCCGGCGCCGAAACGCTCCTGAATAAATGCCAGCACCTGCATGCGCTGCTTCCAGCGAATCTGGAACTCCGCCGCGGTGAATCCATGGGAGGTCAGAAAGCGATTCCAGCCGGCATCGGCGCCGCAATCAAATTTCTTGCACTCGGGTAGAGTCTGACGGACGTTGGTGATCTGCTTTTCAACATCCGCGTCGGAGATATTCTCTTCCGTTTCGAGCTTGGCTTGCTGCAGGATGAGATCGCGGTCGACGAGACGCTCGATCTCCTGGTCGCGGGCCGTCGTGCCTGCCTCGGCTGAAGCTGTTGTTCTCGGCTGAATGGCCTCGAACCGGTGCTCCTCGTTGACGTCGGAGTCCAAAACGACCTCGCCGTTCACAATCGCGACGATGCGGTCGATCTGCGTTCCGGGCTCATGCGGCATCATGGACGGCACCGCCTTCGGAACCGGTACCGTATCGGGTGTGGCCTGCTGCTGCTGCGCCGCCTGCGCGCGCGCAAGCGGGCTTAGAAGCAGAGCTACGGCAACGGCCAGTGCTGCCCTGCGCAACCGAACGAGTTTGATCCCGTGTGCCATGAATCAGAACGCCTGTCCGATGCTGAAAAAGAACTGGAAGTGGCTTGCCTGGCCCACGTACGGCAGAGCACCCGTGTAATCCTCAAATACCGGATAAACCGGCGGGTTCAGGTTGTACGCCAGATCGAGCCGGATGGGGCCGACGGGTGTGTTATAGCGAATGCCTAGGCCAGGGGCTTGGGAGTAGTAGTTGAAATTGCAGTTGCCGACGGCGTTGGGCTGCTGGGCTGGGATGCCGGTCCCATAAGCCGGATTGCTGGGCGTCCCCGGCGGAATCGCCACATTGCGGCACGTCGCTTCGTTCGGCTGGTGAAAGTTTTTGATCGACGTGAACATGTCACCCGGATAGCGGAAAACATTGCCCATGTCATGAAAGAGCACGAACGAAATGGCGTTGCCGACGACCGGCAGGGTCGTTGGCGGCAGGCGCAGTTCAAAGGTGTTGACCACTACGCCGGATCCACCGACGGGATAGCCGGTCGTCAGATCACGGGGACCGGCATCGTTGATGCCGAAGCCGCGATGCGAGGTTGCGCCGCCCGCATACAGGCGCTCCGGCAATGGAATGGGGTTGCAGGTGGCGTTGACGGCGGAGTAGGCCGGCTGACAAGCCGTCATGGATTGGCCTACAAGAGTGGCTGTCGCATTACTGGAACTACCGAAGGGGTTTTCAAAGCCAACCCGCAGATTCCGCGCAAAGGTGTATTTCTGCCGCTTGCCCCAGGTGTAATACGTCGCCTGCGAGATATCCAGGCGGTTGAAGTTGGTCTGCGATCCGAAGGCGGAGGACGCAATGAACTCCTGCAGCGTGAAAAACTGCCCGCGCGTCGCATTCAGGGGACTTGGATCGCGGGTGTCGTGGAAGTAGGTGATGCCGGGGCCGCCGACGGTAACGGGCTGCGAAAGCTGCGAGATCAGGGTGGGCGCAACCTCGATGCTGTTCTGATTGACGCTGATGCGGCGGTACTGAAAGTCGTAAATAAACGTGTCGGCGCGCTTGTACCGCTGCGAAACCCGGAAGTCGCCCTGCAGGGTTGAGGCCTGAAAGGTCGTGATGTTCTGCACATTGGAATAGCCGCCGGAGATCGTTCCCGTCAAACTCGGTTTGCCGAACAGCTGCGGGTTGTTGAAGCTCAGCTCGGCAATGGTTTCGAGCAGGCCATAGGTGGTGTGCAGCGTGAGCGAGTCCTGTGTGCCGCGCAAGTTGATGCGGGAAACGTCCAGCGAAACGCGGGGGCTGGCGCCGGCGCGGCCATTCTGCGCGGCGGTTCCGGTGGCGCCCGCCAGGCGCTGTTGCCCGGGTATGAAACCCGGCTGATTCAGCTGTGCCTCAAAGCCGAAGCCGTACGTTACATCCCAGCGCTTGGCTTCGTTAATCTGCACCAGCACATTCTTTTCCGGCGCGTCGCCCGTGGGGTTCTGCACCGCGGTATTCACTTCATTGAAGAGCGCGAGGTTATACAGGTTGCGCTGGGTTTGCAGCAATGCGGCCTGATCCAGCGGATCGCCCGCGTGCACCAGAATCTGGCCTTCGACCAGCTTGCGGCGCGTGTGATTGATGCCCGACAGCAGCACATGCTGAATGGAAACCTGCTGGCCCTCAATCACGTTCAGAACCGCATCCGTGCGCAGCTTATTGTCGACTTCAACCTTCTGGTTCACCTCGACCTGGGCATGATCGAAGCCTTGCGCAATGAGATAGCTGAGCAGCGCATCGCGGTCATTGGCCAGCGTGATCAGCGAAAAGGGCTGTCCCGGCTCCGCGCTGATCAGCGATTTCAAGGCAGCTTCGCGGGTTGGATCGGCCCCCGCCAGCGAGACGCTGCCGAACTTCTGCTGCGGTCCCTCGACCACGGTGTAGGTGACCGCGATCTCCGCTTCTTTCTTAACCTTTTTGTTGATCTCTGTGTCCTTGACGGCGGAGGTCACCTTGGCCTCAAGAAAACCGCTGGCACGATACAGCGACTGAATCGATTGGCTGTCCGCGTTCACCAGTTGCGTGCTGTAGGTGCCGTTCTTCACATACAGGCTGGCCTTCTTTACGCGCAGCCGCTGGTCCAGCGTGTCCGTATCGAAGTAATGATTGCCGCGGAGGTCGACCGATAGAACACGATGCCGCTCACCCGGAACGACATCGTACTGCACCGTAACGTTGCCCGTTCCAGCCCCGAGCAGCTTCACCGAATCCTGAACATCGAAGTATCCGCGCTGCTGCTCGAAGTCGCGGATGTTGAAGGCGCCTTCATTGAGTAGATCGTTATCCACGGCGCCCTCTTCGTAGACCGGCACCAGCAGTTTCTTGCGCGCGGCAGCGATCTTCACGCCGTTGATCACCACCTTGACCAGTGGGCCCTGCTCGGCCAGGAAGCCGTAGTCCAGTTGTTTGCGCGGAGCTTCGTAGGTCTGCTTCTGGAGTGTGATCGTGCCTTCCAGTCGATTGTTTTTCAGATAAAAGGAACGAGCCCCGGAGAGCGCATTGCTGGCGGTTTCTCGTGTGACCTTGGGATCACAGCTTTTATCAAAGAGCAGCACCAGCCGCGCACAGTTCAGGCCGGCCTTCTTGCGAAAGTCTGTCGCGGTGATCCCCGAATCCTTGCCGGTAACCGAGACCGCACCGATGCGGGCCTGCGGACCTATCGCCACCGTGACGGTGACGTTCATCTGCGCGCCGGCATCTTCCCTGGCCGTAGCGATGCCCACCACCGGTTGGTAATAGCCGTTTTCGGCGAGCGTCGCCTTTACGCCGTCCAGCGCCGCCGGGATCTCCGTCTCGGTGTAGGGCGTGCCGGGATCGAGCTTGGTCGCAAACTCAAGCAGCGAGGCCAAGCGGTCCGACGCCACGCCTATGATGGACACGCGGCCGATGTAGAAGCGCGGAACGCCGGCATAGATCAGGATCACGCCGTTCGCCGTCCGTACGGAGTTCAGGCTGATATCCCGATAGCGTCCGCTCTTGAACAGACGCTCCAGATCGGCGCGTACCTTCTCGGGATCGAGCGGCTGGCCAGCCTTCTGCGTCAGCTGCGCGAGCAGTGGATCGTTTTCACCAAAGTGCACGCCATCAAAACGGATTGCCGCCACGTGTACGCCACCCTCGTTCCAGACCGGGGTTTCCAGCGCCGGAAGAGCGTTTGTCACCACCGGAGGCGTCTGTGGGACGCTCGGGGCAGCCGGATTAGCCGCCTGGCTGGCTTCGGGCACGGCCTGCGGTGCGGAGGGGTTCACCGAAGGCGTGGCGGCGCTGGGCTGGGCGGCGGACTGGTTGTTCAGCACCCCGGGGGTTTGCGCAAAAAGCGGGGCGGAAATCAGGAAAAATGCCGCAGTCAATAGCCGGGCGGCCGACCGGGGCACCGTTGCCCTCGCCAGTCTCTCCCGTGCTTCTAAACGTCCAGTATTGCACTGAGCCCAGCTCGACCGAACTGCCACTGCCCGCCCTTCCATCGCTCGTGGACCGTTCAGGCCGGCTCCTCTGGGGACGAATCCACCGTCGAGCACAGACCTACTCCAGAACGCACAGGATAGTACAAAAAGGGACGCGTCGCGAGCGGTACGGGTTGGCCGCTAGCACATACCGGTTGCGCCTTGCAGCCCATAACGGCACAGCGGCCGGATTTTCAGAAAGAAACAACTTCTATACTCCAGCTATGGCGCAGGATGTGCTATCGGCGGAGACGGTTCCCACGGCGCAGACAGGGATGAAAGGTCGCGAACCGGAAGCTGGCGCGCTTGTCCGCGGGATCGACGCGCGGGAACGCTACTCCCGTCAGATCTTGTTTGCAGGCATTGGAATTGCAGGCCAGGGGCGTTTGGCGGGTAGCCATGTTGCCGTTGTGGGCGTCGGGGCTACAGGCGCCGCGGCGGCCGGTCTTCTGGCGCGCGCCGGGGTGGGACGGTTGACGCTGATCGACCGCGACTTCGTCGAGCCCTCCAACCTGCAACGCCAGGTCCTCTTCGACGAGGAGGACGCGCGCCATGCCCTGCCCAAGGCGGAAGCCGCGCAACGCCATCTTCGCGCTGTAAACGCCGACATCCGCATCGAGCGTCACATTGCGGATTTTGTGCCGGCAAATGCGCTGGAGTTGATCGGCGAGGCCGGCCTGGTGCTCGACTGCACGGATAACTTCGAAACGCGCTACCTGCTGAACGACCTTTGCGTGCGCGAGGGACGGCCGTGGATTTATACCGCCGCCGTGGGGGCCTATGCGGCGACGATGAATATCATGACGGCCCCCGCCGATCGCACCGGCGTGGCCCCAACCGCTTGCCTGGCCTGCATCTTTCCCGCAGCGCCAAGGGGCGACGTGGAGACCTGCGAGACCGCCGGCATTCTGGGCACTGCTGTGAATCTAGCTGCGTCGCTGGCAGTGACGGAGGCACTGAAGTTTCTCACCGGAAAACCGGAGACCATGCGCCGCACCCTGCTTTCCTGGGATCTCTGGAGCGGGGAGCATTCGGAGATCTCGGCGGGCCGGCCGCGGGCCGATTGCGCCGTGTGCCAGGGGCGTGAGTTTCGCGCCCTGGCCGGTGAAGGCCGCCCGCACATCACGCTCTGCGGCCGCAACTCCGTGCAGATTCACGAACACAATCGCCCGCTGGATCTGCTGCTGCTCAGAGAACGCTTGGAAGCCCTGGGCACGGTGCGCACTAATGGGCACCTGCTCCGCTTCATCTACGCCACCTATGCATTGACGATTTTTCCTGACGGACGAGCCTTGGTGCAGGGCACCACGGATGTGGGATTGGCGCGTTCTTTGTACGCGCGGTTTGTCGGCAATTGACGAAGGCTGGCAAGGTAAGGAACTTCTGTAACCTTCCCGCGCCTTTACACCCCCGTCACGTAGGGCGCGATTGCTATAGGCTGGATGAGGCGATCTCGCCGCCTCAGCTCGAATACAAGGGGACGGCGCGCGCCATGGAAGGTCAAGGCCAACAAAGAATGCAAACCAAACCGACACCGGGTCTGTTTAAGCGGAACCCCCCGATCGCCGGCGAAGCCGAGGCGATCGAACGGGCCAAGCTGGGCGACCCAGACGCCTTTTCCAAGCTGTATGCGCTGCATAAGCGCCGTGTTTACACCCTCTGCCTGCGCATGCTGGGCAACGTCTCCGAAGCCGAAGACATGACCCAGGAGGCATTTCTCCACCTGTTCCGCAAGCTGGGCAGCTTTCGCGGGGAGAGCGCGTTTTCCACCTGGCTGCACCGCCTCACGGTGAATCTCGTGCTGATGCATCTGCGCAAAAAAGGGCTGCAGCTGGTTTCACTCGAGGAGACCATCAACCCCTCCGAAGAGGACGCGCCGAAGCGTGACTTCGGCTCGCGCGACCCGCAGCTTTCCGGCTCGGTCGATCGCGTAACGCTGGAGCGCGCCGTTGCTTCCCTGCCCCCGGGCTACCGCATGGTGTTTGTGCTGCACGATGTGGAGGGCTTCGAGCACAACGAGATTGCCACCATGCTCGAGTGCTCCACCGGCAACAGCAAGAGCCAACTTCATAAGGCGCGGCTGCGGTTACGCGAGCTGCTTCGTCACCCCGAGCAACTACCGCCGGCGGTTAACGGCGTACGGGAGCTGGTGCAATGACCGATCTCGCGAATATCGATTTCAACAACATGACTCCGGCAGAATTTGAGCGGTATCTACCCGATCTCTTTCTCGCGGGCGGCCGACTTAGCGAAGATCCACGTCTGGCGCAGTTTCTCGCAAAGAATCCAGACTGTGGCGCGCTGGTTCGCGACCTTGAAACCATTGCGGAGACGGCGAAAAGCCTCTTTGAACCCACACACGACCCCAGCGATATGGTCTGGTCCAACATCGCCAGCAAGCTGAAGGAAGAGGCCGCGGACGACGGTGGCGTGACCGATCTGGCCGGCTAGAGCAAATTACCTATGCCTATGCAGTGTCATCTCGACCGGAGCGCAGCTTAGTGGAGGGACCTGTAGTTTGCTTCGGGTTGCTGGAGTTGCTGCAACACCGAAAGACTGCGGGTCTCTCCACTCCGCACGACGAGAAGACCATCGTGCTTCGGTCGAGATGACGCCTTTTACGCAAAGAACGGTCGTGCCCACGCTAATGTTGGCCCCAACTTGCCAACTTGCCACTTGCCACTTGCCACTTGCCAACTGATGACGCCAATCCGTTGAACACGCTTCGCTTTGAGCGGATCGTGCTGACCGGCTTCATGGGCTCGGGAAAGACCACCGTCGGCCGCCTGCTGGCAACGCGAATGGGCTGGCGGTTTGCCGACCTGGATGCAGTGATTGAAGAGCGCACAGGTTTGAGTGTTCCCCGCATATTCGAGGCGTGGGGCGAAGAGGCGTTCCGGCTCGCCGAAGCAGGGGTGCTCGCCGAACTGCTGGGAGAGCCGAGCGTGGTGATTGCACTCGGTGGAGGGGCGCCGACCATCGCCGCGAACCGTCAACTGCTGTCCGCGGCGGAGCGGACGGCGGTGGTGCATCTCCACGCGCCGTTTGCGGTGCTGTATGACCGTTGTGCCACGCAGTCAAAGGATCCGGAGGCTACCGCGCGTCCGCTCCTAGGCGAGCGGCCGATAGCGCAGGGCCGTTATCTGCAGCGATTGCCGCTCTACTCCGCAATCGCCCATTTCACCGTGAACGTGAGCTCGGTGGCTCCGCAGGCAGCGGCGGATTTGATTCTGGAGCTGCTGTTATCCGCCGCGGATTCACCAGCGTAACGCAGCCGCCAAGCCCCTGGAACGCATCGTACGAACAACACTCCAGGAGATCTTCTTGCCTACCCCTGCGCTCGTCAAAGATGCCGCTGCCATGCCCGCGCCCCCTCCCCATGTGGAGAAACGGCGCACGGTTCGCGGACATATCATCTTCACCATCTGCATTTTGCTCGTCCTGGCGCTGGCCTGGAAGCTGCGTGAGGTGCTTGAGCTCGTCTACGTCAGTGCACTCTTCGCGGTCGTGTTAATGCCGGTTGTGAAACGCATTCAGGGCGTGCACATCGGCAAATACAAGCCGTCGCGCATGGTCGCGATTCTCGCGTTGGTGCTTTCCGTCGGTCTGCTCCTGTTTTTGCTGCTGTTCTTCGGCTTGCCGCCAGTGATTCGTGACATCCAGAGCTTCGCGGGCGATCTGCCAAAGCGCTTGCCGCAACTGGTCGCCAAGGTAAAGCAGCTTCCGCTGGCCAATAAAATCGGCGTCGATAACATCGCCAGGCGCGCTGAGGTATTTCTGGCCTCGCTGGCAGGCTACATCGTGGACTCTGCTCCGAAGTGGCTCGGCCATATTCTCGACATCGTTACGTCGCTCATTCTGATCATTTATTTCATGCTGGAGGGTGAAGCCACATTCTTCTACTTCCTCGCGATGGTGCCGCCGGAGTCGCGCGAACGGCTCGCCCGGACGATGGAGGTGGCCGAGGTTCGCATGAGCAAATGGCTGCTCGGCCAGGGCTCACTCATGCTGATTCTGGGTGTCAGCAGCACGATCGTCTTCGGGTTCCTGCACGTTCGTTACTTCTTTCTTCTCGGCACATTGATGGGCATCTTCAACATCATCCCGATCATTGGCGCGGTGATCACGGTGTTGCTGGCCGCAGGTGCGGCAGCACTGGATTCATGGACCAAAATGGCGGGGGTGTTTATCTTCTACGCTATTTACGCGCAGCTGGAAAATGGCTATCTCACACCGAGGATCATGCGCAGCAGCGTGAATCTCATGGGCATCACCGTGCTGATCGCCTTGCTCGCCGGTTCCGCGGTTGCAGGCGTTGTGGGAGCCCTGGTCTCCGTGCCGACGGCCGCGCTGATTGCCGTGCTTGTGCAGGAGTATCTGGTGCAGAAGGATACCAACGCGAAGGAGTTACAAGCCAAGGCCGACGCGCTCGGGTAAATCTCTCGCTGCTGCAAGAAGAAAAGATCCCTGCCAGTGCTAGGAGCTTGTTGAAATAACTGCTGATCGATGCGGTTCTGCTGAAGATTTGCTCCTGGGGAGCTTTTGTTGATGGATAGCTTGGTTTGTATTGGAGGCTGGCGAGTGTTTTTGAACACTCAACCTGTTTTCAGGCGCACTGCTGCTCGGGGCCCTGCGCGGCTTGTTGCGCGATGAGCCTGGGGAGGCGCAGGAGGTTGTGCGCGGCGCAGCTAAAGACGAAGGTCCAATCCACCTTGGCCAGACCGCGCACCTTCACCTGGCGCACCGGCCCGGTCTGCTTCAGCCAGCCGAAGCTCTTTTCGACCAGCCAGCGGCAGCTCAGGCTGATCGCATAGCCGGGGTGCCGGGTGGTCCTCCCGTCCATGTTGGAGCGGCGGCCCTTGTTGTTCTTCGTGATGTGCGGCGTGACATGCAGGCTCCGCGCGGCGACGACGAAATCCTCCGCGTCGTAGGCCTTGTCCGCGCCCACGGTGATGCGTCGCGTGCGGCCCTGCTGCTTGTCGGCCAGCATCAGCAGCGCGGCGTCGCGCTCGGCAAAGCCATCGGCCTGGGTGGCCATCGCGGCGGCGATCAGACCGTTCCGGTTCTCCACCAGCACATGGCCCAGGTAGGCCAGCTTCGACTCCGTGCCGTAGCTCTTCTTGTACAGCCGGGCCTCCGGATCGGTGGTCGATTCATGGGTCTTGTTCGACCGCTTCTCCCCGTGGAAGTTGGTGCCGTCGTCGTCCGAGCCGTCCTTTATGCGAAAGCTCTTGTGCGACGCCCACGCTTGAATCAAGGTGCCGTCGACAGTGAAGTGCTCATCGCTCATAAAACCCTTCGCCTGCTGAACCACCGCGGCGAAAAACTGTTGCGCCACGTCCGAGGTCAGCAAACGGTCGCGGTTTTTCGAAAACACCGCGTGGTTCCAAACCGCATCGTCCATGCCCAGGCCCACAAACCAGCGGAACAGCAGGTTGTAGTCCAGCTGCTCGACCAGCTGCCGTTCCGAACGCACTGAATAGAACGCCTGCAAGAGCAGCGCCCGCAGCACATACTCGGGCGCGATCGAAGGCCGCCCCGAAGCCGAATACAGGCTGTCAAACTCTTCGCTCAACGAGCGCAAAACAACGTCCGTCAGCCGACGAATCTCCCGCAGCGGATGATCCTGAGGCACACGCTGCTCCAACGTCACATAGCTGAACATCCCACCCTGTAACCGCTCGTCTCCACGCATACTCCATAGACGAAATAACCCTCAAATCCGCCGAAATACTGGAACCTTTTTCAACAAGCTCCTAGGGATCTTTCCCTCTGCGACGGAGCTTACTTGAGTTCGTAACCCGCGAAGAAGTAGCCAATCTCAAACTCGGCCGTATCTTCCGCATCGGAGCCGTGGACCGCGTTCTCTTCGATGGAACTGGCGAAGAGCTTGCGGAGGGTGCCGTCTTCGGCGTTCGCCGGATTGGTGGCGCCCATCAGCTTGCGCAGATCGGCGATGGCATTTTCCTTTTCGAGCACCATCGGAAAGATGGGTCCCGAGGACATAAACTGCGTGAGCGAGCCGAAGAATGGCCGAGCCGCATGGACGTGGTAAAAACCTTTGGCCTGCTCCTCCGAGATATGAAGCTTCTTGACGGCAACCAACTTAAAACCGGCCTTCTCAATCTGCGCAAGAATGGCGCCTGTGTAGCCTTTGCGGACGGCGTCTGGTTTGATGATGCTGAAGGTACGTTGTGACACGAGATCTCCTGTGTGACTGCTTGACAAAGTTGCAGCCCGTTCAGTGTACCGAACCCTCTGAAACATCCGGCTGAAACTGAGGATAGCCGGGGCCTTAAGAAGCGCACGAAGCCATATTGTTGCTTCCGCGCGTCTAACGGCTATGCGCAGAACCGCCGTGATCTGGCTGGCCGGCTGCATCGCCTGGACAATCGATTTTATTGCGAACGTTGTGTATCACCACACGCAGCACGCGCAACTGGCGCTGATCATGGCCATCCTTTTCGGGATCGCATACGCCTTCTACCGTACGCAGGGACGATAGGACGTATCGGCATATTCACATTGTTCTCTCGCCCGGAGGCGCAGCCCAAAATCTGTCATCTCGACCCGAGGCGCAGCCGTGGTGGAGAGACCTGCGGTTTGTTGCGGGTTGCTCCGGTCGAGATGACACATTTATACCTGAACGTAATTTGCCATAAAGTCTTGACGCCGGACGAATCTTGCTTACCTTTTGCCCAGCACACGCGCCATGGTTTCGCCGATCTCCGCGGGCGACTTTACGACGTGAATGCCGGCCGCGGACAGAGCTTCCATCTTGCTTTCCGCAGTACCCTCGCCGCCGGAGATGATGGCTCCGGCATGGCCCATGCGTCGTCCTGGAGGCGCGGTCTGCCCGGCGATGAAGCCGACCACGGGCTTCTTCACATGGGCCTTGATGTACGCCGCGGCGGCCTCTTCATTGGTGCCGCCGATCTCGCCGATCATGATGATGGCCTCGGTCTCGGGATCCTCGTTGAGCAGCTTCAGCGCGTCGATGTGCGTGGTGCCGACGATGGGATCGCCGCCGATGCCGATGGCGGTGGACTGGCCAATGCCGCGCGTCGTGAGCTGATATACGGCCTCGTAGGTCAGCGTTCCCGACCGCGAAACGATGCCGACATTGCCTTCCTTGTGGATACGGCCCGGCATGATGCCGATCTTCGCCTTACCCGGAGAGATGACACCCGGACAGTTCGGTCCGATGAGCACGGATTTCGTGTGCTGCACCACATTCCAGGTCTTCACCATATCGAGCACGGGAATTCCCTCGGTGATGCAGATGATGAGCGGCAGGCCCGCATCGGCGGCCTCCAGAATTCCATCCGCAGCGGCCGGTGGCGGCACAAAGATGACCGTGGCATTCGCGCCGGTCGCCTTCACCGCCTCTTCCACGGTGTTGAAGACAGGCCAGCCCTCATGGGTGGTGCCGCCCTTGCCGGGGGTTACGCCACCGACCACCTGGGTTCCGTACTCCGCGCAGCCTTTGGCGTGGAAGGTGCCCTCGCGGCCGGTGATGCCTTGCACGATGAGACGGGTGTTTTTGTCGACCAGCACTGCCATGAGAGTTCTCCGTTGTAAGTTGTTTTAGGTTCGTTATTCGTTAGGAATTCGTTGTTCGTTACTCGTGTATAAATCTTGAGTCGGTTCGGCGGCGTGACGGGCTAGATATTGGGCAAGCTTTGTAAGCATCTGCCCAACCCTGTTCGCATCTTTGTATGTGTTGCGCAGATCGACCTCTGTCCCGTAGCCGAGTCGTCCGGCAATCAATATTTGTGTCTGCAACTCTGCAACAGAGCCCTTCGCGATCATGACGAAACGCCGGAAATCCTTTTTGGTTCCCCGCGCTGAGCCTTCAGCGAGATTACTTGGAATCGAAACCGCTGCCCGCCGCATTTGGGATGACAAACCGTAGGTTTCTGAACGGGGAAAGCCTTCAGTAATTCGGTACACAGATAGGCTCAGTTCCATACTGCGTTGCCAAACCAGAAGATCATGAAACGCCTTGGCCACGCAGAACTCCGGCTAGCAACGAACCCACGAAACAAAGAAACACGAATAACGATCAGCCCTTCGCCGCCTTCACCGCCAGATCCGCTGCGTCCTTCATCGTCTCGCCCACTTGAAACTTCAGTCCCGAATCAGCGAGGATTTTGCGGCCTTCTTCGACGTTGGTGCCTTCGAGGCGAAGAATGATAGGGATCTGCACGTTCAGCTTCTTGGCCGCCGCGACGACAGCGGTAGCCAACACATCGACACGCAGAATTCCGCCGAAGATGTTGATGAAGATGGCTTTTACATTTTTATCGCTGAGCAAAATGCCGAAGGCATTTTCAATCTGCTCCTGATTCGCTCCACCGCCGACATCGAGGAAGTTGGCCGCGGAGCCGCCGGCGTACTGGATGATGTCCATGGTCGCCATCGCGAGGCCTGCGCCGTTGACCATGCAGGCGATGTCGCCGTCGAGCTTGATGTAGTTCAGCGCAAATTTGGATGCTTCCACCTCGAGCGGGTCTTCTTCGGCGAGATCGCGCAGGTCCTTCAGATCTTTGTGG
This sequence comes from Granulicella sp., assembly GCA_965276885.1. GTDB lineage: Bacteria > Acidobacteriota > Terriglobia > Terriglobales > Acidobacteriaceae > Granulicella. The sequence goes on from OZ255702.1 coordinate 3,785,750, forward strand.
CGGAAGAGCGCGTTGTCGTCGAAGTTGATCTTGCAGTCCAGCGCGGCGAGCTTGCCGTCTCTGGTGGTGATGAAAGGGTTGATCTCCATCAACGTCGAGTCGGTTTCGACGTAGGCCTTATAGAGCCCCATCATGAAGCGCACCGCTTCGCCGATCTGCGCGGGTTCGAGGCCGAGCTTGAACGCCAGCCGCCGCGCCTGGTACGCCGCTAGACCAACGGCGGGATCGATGACCTCCTTGAAGATGGCGTCCGGGTTCTCGTGCGCGACCTCCTCGATCTCCATGCCGCCGGCCTGCGAGGCCATGAAGACCACTTTGGAGGTAGCCCGGTCGAGCACGATGCCCAAATAGAGCTCCCGCGCGATCGCCGAGCCGGATTCGATCAGCAACCGTCCGACCTTCTGGCCCTGCGGGCCGGTCTGGTGCGTGATGAGCTGCATGCCGAGGATCTTTTTCGAGTGCTCTTCAGCCTCGGCACGCGATTTGGCGAGCTTCACGCCGCCGCCCTTGCCCCGGCCGCCGGCGTGAATCTGGGCCTTGACGACGACGACGCCGTGGCCCGCGCCGAAGAGCTGCTGCGCGGCGGCGTCGGCCTCCTCGAAGGTGGCGGCCATCTGCCCGTCGGGCACGCTGACGCCGTAGCGGCGAAGGATCTCTTTGGCTTGGTACTCGTGAATCTTCATGCGCGCTCCATGCGGCGGGTGAGTTGTCCGGCTGTTCGCAGCCATGGTAGCGACGTAAGCGGGCGAGCGGCAACTGCGGCTCTGCGATTATCGGTGCAGGGTCTGGTAATTTCGAACAGGATGGCGATCACGGCGGAGCTGCGCGAGGTAATCGAAGGGCAACAGACGCTGTCGCTCGCGCAGGCGACGAAGCTCATGCGCCAGGTTCTGGCGGGTGAGGTCGCCGATGTCGAACTGGCCGCGCTCGCAGGAGCGATGGCCGCTCGCGGCGAAACAGCAGAGGAGGTCGCCGGCTTTGCGCTGGCTATGCGTGGCGTTGCGAAGACGCTGCCGCTGACGGAAGCCGAGCGGGATGAACTCGTCGACACCTGCGGCACGGGCGGCGATGGCAGCGGAACGTTCAACATCTCTACCGCAGCGGCTCTGGTCGCAGCGGCCGCCGGGGTGAAGGTGGCCAAGCACGGCAATCGCGCCGTGACCAGCCGGTGCGGTTCGGCCGATGTGCTGGAGGCGCTGGGAGTGCCCATCACGCTCCCAGCGGAGGCTGCCGCCGAGGCTCTGCGAAGGCACGGCTTCTGCTTCCTGCTCGCGTCCGCGCATCATCCCGGCATGAAAGCGGTGATGCCCATCCGGCGAGCGCTGGGGGTGCGCACAATCTTCAATCTGCTGGGGCCTCTGTTGAATCCAGCGGGGGCTCGCCGCCAGGTAATGGGCGTGTATGCGGCCCGGGTTGCCGCTCCGGTGGCTGCGGCAATGACGCTGCTGGATGTGCGCTACGGATGTGTGGTGCATGGGGCGGGCGGCATGGACGAGCTCTCGCTCAGCGGCTCGAGCGAGGTGGTTTCCGTACGCGCGGAAGGCTCGAAGCTGGTTTCCTCGGCGAGCGTGCTGTCGCCGGAGGAGTTTGGACTTTCGCCGGCTCCCCTGAGCGCGCTGGCCGGGGGCGATGCCCGTGAGAATGCGGTGATTTTGCTGTCGATCTTCGCAGGTGAGCGTGGTCCGCGGCGGGATGTGGTGCTGCTGAACACAGCGGCGGTGTTGGTGGCGGCAGGGCCTGCAACGGATATAGCAACAGGCGTTTTGATGGCGGGAAAGACCCTTGACTCCGGTGCGGTGCTGCAGTTGTTGGAGCGGCTCAAGGTATAGATTCAATGGCCTGGCTGCTCAAGTCACCAAAAGAGGTTGGCCAACTGAAAGAACAGCAGATTTCCTTCGGGAATGACAACAAGAAGGGATGACCGAAAGAAATGAATGACAGAAGGAAAAGGTTTGACAAAGGAAAGGAATGACCGAAAGGAAGGGCAACAGCGTGTGCAATTTCGCCCCATCCGATCTATTCGGGCCTGGAGGCCAGCGCTTCGGTGAGTTCCAGCTGGCGGCTGCCGAATTCATCCTGATGCGGGTGGAAGTGGGCGCGGCAACGGGCCTCGTACAAGCCCGACGCGCCAACCACCACGAGTTCCTGCGACTGGCCCAGCCGCTGCGTATGGATGGCGCTGCCGCCGCAGACCATGCACACGGCGGAAAGTTTCGTGACCTTGTCCGCCATGGCCATGAGGGCAGGCACGGGGCCGAAGGGCTCGGCGGTGAAGGTCATGTCGAGACCGGCGGCGAGGACCCGCTTGCCGCGCGAGACCAGCTCGGCGATGAGCGGAATCACCTCCGGCGACAGAAACTGCACCTCATCGATGCCGACGACCTCGACGGTATCGAGTTGCGGAAACAGGGCCACGCGCAGCTGCTCGACCGAGGTGACGGGGCAGGCCTCGTGGGTCTGCGCGGAATGCGAGGCGATCTGCGTGCGGTGGTAGCGGAGATCGATGTCGGGCTTGAAGCACTGTACACGCTGGCGGGCGATGCGGGCCCGCTTCAGGCGGCGGATCAGCTCTTCGGATTTGCCCGAAAACATGGGGCCGGTGATGACTTCGAGGATGCCGGGGGTGGATGGCGCAAATGGATTGATAGATGGGTTCACAGATGGGTTCACGGACTGCATGGACTGCCCCTGATCCTAGCTGGTGGGGCGTGAGCGCGGCGGTGGAAATGCGGGAGAGACAGATGGTTTCTCGCAAGACCCTGAAGCGAAAGGCGTATGCTGGCGGTGTCTCAAGACAAAGGAGTAATCAAATGCAGTGGACGAACAGCTGTGGGTGGTGGGCGTGCGGTGCCCTTGCCGTTGCGGGCGCGGTGGCCGGGGCGCAGGATGCCAAGCCGGTGAAAGAAATTAAGACAACGCTGACCAACAGCGCGGGTCAGCCCGCCGGGACAGCCGTCTTCAAGCAGGTAAAAAAGGGCGTTGAGGTGAAGGTTTCGCTCGAAAATACATCTTTTGGCGAGCACGGCGTGCACATTCACCAGAATGCCAGCTGCGAGGGCCCGGACTTCAAGTCGGCCGGCGGCCATTTCAATCCGGACGGCAAGCAGCATGGCTTCCAGAATCCGATGGGCCACCATGCGGGCGATACGCCGACCAACGTCAGCGTGGGCGAGGACCACATGGGCTCGGCCAAGTGGCTGCTGACCGCCGTGACGCTGCAGCCGGGCGCGCCGAACTCGCTGCTGTCCAATGGCGGGACATCGCTCATTGTTCATGAGCATGCGGACGATATGAAGACTGACCCCAGCGGCAACTCGGGCAACCGAATCGCCTGCGGGGTGATCAAGCAGTAGGGAGTGTATGTATGAAAAACCACGATCGTACGAGGTGCATCGAAGCGCCCTTTGGGAGGTAGCGTGGGGCTTCAGCACCACGAAAAGAGGCCCAAAGGATGGGCTTTAGCCCAGGGTTCTCTGCGATGCCGGCGCAAAACCCGGGGCTGAAGCCCCGTTCTTCTCCGCGCTGAATGTCCGGGCTGAAGCCCGGACCTACCTCCGAAAAGCAAAAAATGATGCACACAGACACGGCCTAGCCTCCGATCTCGCGATACGCAGAAAGGGACGCGGAACCAAGGCCGCCCCGCCTGCGTATAGAGAATGCATGGCAGCGTTGGTGGCGAATCCGGCGATGACGCGACGGACCGTACCTCCCGGGATGCAGGGGAGAACGGTAAAGGCCGCAGCTCCACACAGGGGCGCAGAGGGGGCGGCGAAGCTGGTTCTACCCATTGAAGCTTCGCGCAGCCCGCAGACCGCGGATGAAGGTGCGGAGGCGATTCCGCCCATGTCCAACCTTGGGTTTAATTCAGCGGGGCTACCGTCCGCAAGCCTAGCGGCTGATCCCGCACCTGCCGCGGCCATCGCAGAACAGGCACGGCTGGCCGGTTTGGCCGCCAACTGCCTGCAAGGCAATACGCAGTCCTGGGAGCTGCTGGTGCGCAGCCAGCACCGCAGGGTTTACGGGCTGTGTTATCGCTTTACCGGCTCGGCTGGCGACGCGGAAGATCTTACCCAGGACGTCTTCCTGAAGGTCTACCGCAATCTGGGGAGCTTCGATGATTCGAAGGCGAGCTTTGGGGTGTGGCTGACGGCGCTGACGCGGAATTTGCTGGTGGACCATTACCGGCGCTCGCGCCTGGAGCGTGCGAGCGAATCGCTTGACGAGCCGTTTGCGGGAGAAGAGGATGGCCCGACGCGTGCCGAACGGCTGCAAGACCGCGGTCCGAGCCAGGAACGCCATGTCGCCGGGCTGGAGCTGCGGGCCAAGGTACAGGCCGCACTGGCCCGGATCTCGCCGGAGCTGCGCGAGGCAGTGATTTTGCGTGATCTGGAGGATCTGGACTACCGCGAGATTGCAGGCGTACTGGGCATTCCGCAAGGGACGGTGAAGAGCCGCATCAGCCGCGGACGCGCAGAGCTGGCACGTTTGCTGAAGGATTCCGAAGGGCAGGTGATGTAACGTGAGCGATCGCGATGAATTCGAGATGAGAACGGGGGACGGGGGGCAGGAACCGCAGGTGTGCCCCGACTGGGCGACCCTGCTTCCCGACGCCGCCGAAGGTTTGTTGAGCGATGCGGAGCAGAGGGCGGTCGATCTCCATGTGGCCTGCTGCCCGGGATGTGCGCGGGAACTGGCGGACGCACAGCGCGGTGCGGCCTGGCTGGGGCTGCTCAAGGGGCATGCACCGGAGCCGCCGGCCAATCTGTTGCAGTCGATTCTGGCGCAGACAACAGGGGCGGAAGGCGCACATCTCACCGCAGCACCGGTTGGAACGCCAGCGGAGTTGTTGGAAGGTGGTGCAAGCTACGCCGGCGAGCCGATGGCGTGGACTGCGAGACAGACGAGTGCCGGGTCACGCAAGGGTTTCGCCGGGCTGTTTGCGGATTTACATCAGTGGTTCCAGCGCTGGTTCGCTGCAGGCGATGGCTACTTCCCTGCCCTGCAGCCCCGCTTTGCGATGACGGCGGCGATGGCCTTTTTTTCGGTGTGCCTGACGCTGAACCTGCTGGGATTTTCGGTTCGCAACCTGAGTGCCGAATCGCTGCGACCGGCAGGACTGCAGCGCACGGTGGCGGATACGGGCGCGTCGCTCGTGCGGTCCTTTGAGGGGATCCGCGCGGTGTACCGGGTGGAGTCGCGGGTGAACGACTGGCGCACCGCCAGCGCCGCACAAGGCGACTCCCCTGTGAATACAGCTCGCTGAAATTGACACGCACAGGGCGTTAATGGAGCGGCCATTCAACCGCGGAAAGGAGTGAGGCGATGATCGACGAAACGGTGAATCCGGCAAGAGAAGGAAGCGCAAGCACGCCCGGGGGTAGCGGAGACCCCGTGGTCGCGTATTGCCAGCAATGCGGCCGAGCCCTGACATCCGCCTCACAGCGCCGCGTGGGCACAAGCACGCTGTGCGAGCCGTGCGCGGCCGTCAGGCTGGCTCAACCGGCGGGCTGGACGCCGGTCAATGCAGAAGGCGCCACCTCGTACCCGGGAGAAATGGCGAGCGCTGGGGCGAGTGGAGAGCCGAACCCTGCCTTGGCCGGTTTCCTGGGCCTGATCCCCGGCGTGGGCTCCATGTACAACGGGCAATATGCGAAGGGTGTGATCCACCTCATCGTCTTTGTTGTGCTTGTCAGCCTCGCGGATAACCTGAACTGGGTCTTCTGGTGGTTTGTGTGGGGATGGGTGTTCTACCAGGCCTTTGAGGCCTATCACACAGCGCTGGCGCGGCGCGACGGACAGCCTTTACCCGACCCCTTTGGCTGGAACGAAGTCGGCGAGCGGCTCGGCGTGGATCGGAATTGGCCGCATGGCGCCCCCGGATCAGCGCCCCGCCGGCCTGCGGCTCCCGTTTCGGCAGCTCCCGTTCCTCCCGCAGGGACCGGCTACGCCTATACGCCAGCACGGACCTCAGCAGGAGCTGCCGAACCCTTCTCGGCTCAGGCGGCGTACTCGACTGGCCCAGGAACACCATCAGCCTCCATGCCCCCGGCATCTTTCATGGCATCCGCAGGAGCTGTCCCCTTCACGGAGGTTCCGTATGCGTCGACATATACCGGCGGGGTCTCGCCTTCCATCGCGCAGCCAGGGTTTGCCGTCGGGTCGCGACGCTTCCCTGCCGGAGCAGCCTGGCTGATCGGGCTCGGGGTGCTCTTTTTGCTTGGAAACATTCTGCCCGAATGGCGCATTAGCGGCCGCTGGCTGGTTCCGCTCCTGCTTGCCGCCGTTGCCCTCTGGACGGGAGGACGGCGGCTCTCGGCGATGCGCCAGGCGCGCCTCTCGCCCACCCCGGTGCAGTTCGGCAAGCTGGTATCCAAGAACGTCCCCCAAGCCTTGCTGGGGCCGATTCTCCTGCTCACCATAGCAATATTGCTGGTCTTTCAGGACGCCTACATCGTTCCTCTGAGGCATAGTTGGCCGGCGTTGCTGGTTGTGTGGGGCGGCCTGCTTCTGCTGCAACAGCTTCCCCAAGGCTCCAGCGAGTTCTCCGCTCAGGAGGACGCCTCTGTCCCCGGACAGCCTGTTGCCGATGTTCGCCGACCATAAATAACGGCACGGGATTCACCAAACAACGGCACGTGATTCACCCCAACAAATCAGGAAAGGAGCAGCTATGAGTACGAATCCACCCCCGCCACCGCCGTTCGGATCTGCACCCGGTCCCTACCGCGCTCCGGCCGGCTATGATCGTCAAACCCTGAAGGCGCAGCGCCGGGCGATCGCCGAGCAGGGCCGCCAGCAGCGAGCCCAAATGCGCCTGCAGATGCGCGCCGCACGGCGCAACTCGGTCGTTGGGCCGCTGCTGCTCGTGATGTTGGGCACGATGCTCCTTTTGCTGCAAACTGGCCGCTTGCACTGGCCGGATGCGCTGACCTGGTTAGGCCATTGGTGGCCGGCGGTACTGATCGTGGCCGGCTTGATCATGGTTGCGGAATGGGCGCTGGACCGTGGGCGAGTCTCGCCTGACGGCATTTCCCTCGGGCCGCGGCGCTCCCTCGGCGGCGGAGCCGTGACCCTGCTGATTCTGCTTGCCGTGGTAGGTGCGAGCGTCATGGCCGCCGAGAACGGCTCGGCCTGGGCGCGCCGCAATTTCGACCGCCAGCTGGGGAAGAACGGGTTCGGCGACTGGCGGCATGCCTTTGGCATCGGCACTGAAATAACCGAGGATCTGAACACTTCAATCGAGAATGGCGGCGCACTCACCGTTGAAAATCCCCATGGTGACGTTACGGTTACGGGTTCCAGCCAGGACGGGCAGGTGCACGTCACGGTGCATCGCCACATCTATGTCTGGGAGCAAGACGAGGCAGAAAACCGCCGCCGCGCCGAACAGGTACGCTTTAGCGGCGATCGCACGCACGTCATCCTGACCGCGCCCTCGCAGGACGAAGATCATGCCGATCTCACCATCGAGTTGCCGCATGACGCTTCAGTAACCGTGCATAGCGGCCATGGGGACGTCACGCTTGGTGAGTTGCGGGGCGCGGTAGACGTGAGCGCCGCCGATGGCGATGTGAAACTAACCGCACTGAGTGGACCGGTGCACCTGCAAACCAAGGACGACAACGCCGACATCACCGCCCATAGCCTCGGCAGCGGGCTCGCCCTGGATGGACGCACCGGAGATATCAATCTCAGCGATGTCGATGGCGCGGTGTCGCTTCATGGCGACTTTTTTGGCACCACTCACCTTGAGCGCATCCGCGGCCCCGTGCACTTCCAAAGCAGTTTTACCGAGTTCGTGTGCGCCGGTTTGCCCGGAGATCTCAACGTGGAAGGCCGCAGTGACCTGGATGTTCACCGGGTGGAGGGTCCGGTCACGCTTTCGACCACGAATCGCAACCTGACGCTGAATGGTGTCCGCGGGGGAATCACCGTTACGGATCGAAACGGCTCCGTAAATCTCACGCTTGCCGGGCCGCCCGCGCCGGGGACTGTCACCAATGAGAACGGCTCGGTGGAGGTCTCCGTTCCCGCTAGCCAGGGGTATTCCGTAAAAGCACGAACGCAGAACGGCGACATCCAGAATGACTTTGGCATCGTTCCCCGCAAGACTGGACAGACCTCCGAGATGACGGGCAATGCGGGTCCCGGGGGACCGACCCTCCATCTGCAGACAACCGAAGGTGACATTCGTGTTCGCCGATCCACGGCTGCCGACGACAAGGGCTGGGAGGCTACTCCCACACGCATCACCCCATCGCCTCCCGATCAGGAAAAGAGCAGCAAGCGTTCCACCGACACGTCTCGCTAGACGACTCTCTGGGGTGTGACCGTCCTCTGTATGCGCCCCGGCGGATTGCTAGGCCGGTTGTGATCCTCGGCCCGACTTGCAGACGCCTCCGGATCGGGCCATATGCCCATCGCGGCACAGGTGTACATCAAGAGAAGCAGAAGCAGGGTCAGGTAAAAATACCCATCCACCAGCACGTTCAGCGCGATGAAGAAGGCCAGCGCCCAGGACATCCAACGCAGCGTATCGGTTACGGTGCGGCATCGGTTGCGGATCACACAAAATGTGAAAATGCCTGTCATCACCGCGAGTTGCACCCACTCCAGCTGATCCGGGCGAACGAGGAAGGTGGCCCAATACGACAGGTTGATGGGATCCGCGAGAGCGTGCGGCATACGCCCCCACTGCCCTACGGTGTTGCTGGCGATACGCTGCGTTGCCGACCTTAAGAACGGACCCACCACGAGGAACATCGCCCCAAACCCGATCAGGGCCGATCTGCTCGCCTCCGCCCAGCGGCCCCGTCGATATGCGTAGAGCAGGAAAAACGGAAAGATGACCCAGCTGAGCTGATACAGACCCATGCTCACGCCAAATAAAGCGGCCGCCCATCCAAAATAGCGACGCTGCAGCAGAATGATCGAGGCTGTGATCGTGAGCCAGTGTGGCTGCAGGTAAAGATCATGGCGATACTGAAGAAAGGGGGATAGAACAAACAGCGCCAAGAGCAGCGCCACCTTCCTCCGACGCTCAACACGAGCGCTCCCATAGATAAGCCAGGCTATCGCGACGATGCACGCCAGCGTCTCAAACCGGACATCCAGACGAAGCGCCACAGCAGGCAAAAAGGCGAGAAGCATGCCCGGAAGATAGGGAAAATCGTACAGGCGCGTTCCCACATGCATCGTCGTATACGGGTTAAGGTGTTTTAGCAGCCGCTCATCGCCCCAGACAATCACGGGCAGCATGTCCGAACGCAGATAGTTCAGAGGAAAGCACCGGATCGCCAGCAGCAAACCCGCTGCATACATGGTCAGCATTCCAGCGTAGAGGCTTGGTCCGGTGCGCCGCCAAATAGTCAGGCCACCAGCTGAAAGTACAACCAATCCCATCGCAATCGCCACTCTGTGCGGAATCGAGTAACCAAATCTGGCGAAGTGTCTCCGTTCGTAAGCCAACGCAAATAGGAACAGCGCTTCAAACAGCGTACAGACTACTAAAAGGATCGACGGATCGAACTGAGCCTTCTTTATAGGAACTCTCGCCGACTTGGCCAATAGACAGTACAGTGCCAAAAAAAATACAGCAGAAAGTGGAAGCAGAAGTAATTGATGGAATAAGGGGCTCGGACGTCCAGACCAGCCATCATTCACTATGTTGATGACCAAAGCCAAGACGGCATACGAGGCAACTGTCGTGGATTCCTTAACACGCACTTTGTCGTGTTCTTCCATGACAACCACGCGTCAAATCCTCACAAACGAATAAAGATAATGCTTAGGAACCGCCAGAACGCAAGAAAGCCCACCAGCTTGCTGGTGGGCTTTCGATGTTATGTCGGCGATCACCTAATCTCCCACACACTTACGCGTGCAGTACCATCGGCCCAACGAGGCTTAACTTCCGTGTTCGGGATGGGAACGGGTGGGACCCTCGCGGTAAACTCACCGGCAAACTTGAGGCACTCTACAGGCGTTGGTGCCCGAAGAGGAAATCCTGAGCGCTTTCGCAAGGGATCTGCTTCCTGCCTCTGTATCTTGTCAAGACCGCGACGGCGATCTTTCACAACTGCATAGATTGGAGTAGACATATACGTCTTACTTGATAACTACAGGGCTTGCTTCAAAGAGTCTCTCCAGACACAGCATCATGCTGCGCGGAGTAAATTCTATGGACAAGCCGAACGGGCGATTAGTACTGGTAAGCTGCATGCATTACTGCACTTCCACCTCCAGCCTATCAACCAGGTCGTCTTCCTGGGCCCTTCATTACCCTTACGGGTTGGGAGATCTCATCTCAGGGCATGCTTCCCGCTTATATGCATTCAGCGGTTATCATAACCGAACTTCGCTACCCAGCCGTGCCCTTGGCAGGACAACTGGAACACAAGAGGTTCGTCCATCCCGGTCCTCTCGTACTAAGGACAGCCCCCTTCAAATCTCCTACGCCCACAGCAGATAGAGACCGAACTGTCTCGCGACGTTCTGAACCCAGCTCACGTACCGCTTTAATAGGCGAACAGCCTAACCCTTGGAACCTTCTACAGCTCCAGGATGCGATGAGCCGACATCGAGGTGCCAAACCATTGCGTCGATATGAACTCTTGGCAATGATCAGCCTGTTATCCCCGGCGTACCTTTTATCCGTTGAGCGATGGCCATTCCATACAGAACCACCGGATCACTAAGGCCTGCTTTCGCATCTGCTCGACTTGTAGGTCTTGCAGTTAACCACACTTATGCCTTTGCACTCGACGGTCGATTTCCAAACGACCTGAGTGTAGCTTCGCGCGCCTCCGTTACAATTTAGGAGGCGACCGCCCCAGTCAAACTACCCGCCTTACAATGTTCCTCCTCCAGATAATGGAGGCAGGTTAGGATCACAACAATCGCAGGGTGGTATCTCACCGTTGGCTCCACCGAACCCGAAAGTCCGGTCTCAAAGCCTCCCACCTATCCTGCGCAGCAATTGCCGTAACCCACTGTAAAGGTATAGTAAAGGTGCACGGGGTCTTTTCGTCTAGCTGCGGGTAACCGGCATCTTCACCGGTACTACAAGTTCGCCGAGCAACTCGTTAAGACAGTCGTACGATCGTTACTCCATTCGTGCAGGTCGGAACTTACCCGACAAGGAATTTCGCTACCTTAGGACCGTTATAGTTACGGCCGCCGTTCACCGGGGCTTCAGTTCGCAGCTTCGGCTTGCGCCTAACCGCTCCCTTTAACCTTCCGGCACCGGGCAGGAGTCAGCCCCTATACGTCGTTTTAGACTTTGCAGAGACCTGTGTTTTTGTTAAACAGTCGCCGTACGCGTTTCACTGCGGCCCCTCTGTGCTTGCACACTGAGGGGCGACCCTTCTCCCGAAGTTACGGGTCTAATTTGCCGAGTTCCTTAACAAGCCTTCACTCGAGCGCCTTTGGATATTCTCCTCGTCTACCTGTGTCGGTTTGGGGTACGGTTCCCAATCTCTCTCCTTAGAGGTTTTTCTTGGCAGCGTGGAATCGGCAGCTTACACCCATACGGGTTTGCTTTGCGCCTCATGGTTATGCCCCGACGGATTTACCTGTCGGAACCCACTTCACGCGCATCGACCGCCATAGCCATATGACGACCTGCTTATCCTTCTGCGTCACCCCATCGTAATAACGAGATATCGGGAGGTCCGGAATATTAACCGGATGTCCATCGCTTACGCCTCTCGGCCTCAGCTTAGGGACCGCCTAACCCTGAGCGGATTAACCTTCCTCAGGAAACCTTAGACTTTCGGCGGGAAGGGTTCGCACCTTCCTTATCGCTACTTATGCCGGCAGGGTCTCTTCTCTCAGCTCCACGTATCTTCTCAGTTACGCTTCGATGATGAGAGAATGCTCTCCTACCACGCACACATATGTGTGCATCCGCTGCTTCGGTATACAGTTTTAGCCCCGTTGTATTGTCGGCACCGGACCGCTTGACCAGTGAGCTATTACGCTTTCTTTAAAGGATGGCTGCTTCTAAGCCAACCTCCTGGCTGTCTGAGCGTTCCGACTTCCTTTCCCACTTAACTGTAATTTGGGGACCTTAGCAGGCGGTCTGGACTGTTTTCCTCTCGACTGTGAAGCTTAGCCCCCACAGTCTGACTGCCGGGCTGGTTGTGATCGGCATTCGAAGTTTGGTTAGATTCAGTAAGCCGGAAAGCCCCCTAGTCTATCCATGTCTCTACCACCGATCCAAATCACCCGACGCTAGCCCTAAAGCTATTTCGGAGAGAACGAGCTATCACGGAATTTGATTAGCCTTTCACCCCTACCCTCAGCTCATCCGAGCTTTTTTCAACAAACACCGGTTCGGTCCTCCAATGGGTGTTACCCCATCTTCAACCTGGCCAAGGGTAGATCATCCCGCTTCGCGTCTATTCCTGCCAACTTATCGCCCTATTCAGACTCGCTTTCGCTGCGGCTCGCTCACGCTTAACCTTGCTGACAAGAATAACTAGCCGGCTCATTATGCAATAGGCACGCGGTCAGACATTCCCTTACGGGCATAGTCCTCCCACTGCTTGTAGGCACACGGTTTCAGGTACTATTTCACTCCCCTTCCGGGGTTCTTTTCGCCTTTCCCTCACGGTACTGGTTCACTATCGGTCAGAAACGAGTATTTAGCCTTACGGGATGGTCCCCGTGGATTCAAGCAGGGTTTCTCGTGCCCCGCCTTACTCAGGTACCTGCTTCGAGTCCAGATCAATTTCGCCTACGCGCCTGTCACGCTCTTTGGGACCGTTTTCCAGCGGTCTTCAGCTATCGACTGGTTTGGTAACTCTACTGCTGCAGGCCCTACAACCCCCGAGATACCGAAATATCACGGGTTTGGGCTACATCCGATTTCGCTCGCCACTACTCTCGGAATCGAGGTTTCTTTCTTCTCCTGGAGGTACTGAGATGGTTCACTTCCCTCCGTTCGCCTGTTCTCACCTATGGATTCAGTGAGACATACCATGGGATTGCCATGGTGGGTTTCCCCATTCGGAAATCTCCGGATCAAAGCCTGTGTGCGGCTCCCCGAAGCTTATCGCAGCTTGCCACGTCCTTCATCGCCTGTTTCTGCCAAGGCATCCACCGTGCGCCCTTAGTAGCTTGACCATAGAATTTACTCCAGCGCAGCGCGACTACCGCTGCACTGAAGCCTCCATGTTGATTCTTCGCCTGTGCGATCAGCTGGAAACAAGTTCCGCTGATGCTTTTATATCTAAAGACACTCTTTTTGCATGATCAGCGTGCATCGTCGAGACTACCGACGATGCAAGACTGCTCAGCCTTGTAGTTATATTTACCCAATCTATGCAGTTGTCAAAAATCATGTCGCGATCGCCTTTGCGGCGCGTACGCACTCTGAAGTGCGCTTAAGCTCACGCTCAAGGATCAGCATGTGTTTTGCAGATGCTGAACGTTGAGAATGTCTATACCTTAACCTTCGGCAGGAATTAAGAGTTGGTGGAGCTGAACGGGATCGAACCGTTGACCCCCTGCTTGCAAAGCAGGTGCTCTCCCAACTGAGCTACAGCCCCACATCTCGAGTGTACCCGAGGTGCTTAAAAGTGGTGGGCCTGGGAAGACTCGAACTTCCGACCTCACCCTTATCAGGGGTGCGCTCTAGCCAACTGAGCTACAGGCCCGGCTAGACCAACCGGCTTTCACCAGCGGCTTACGTGCTCTGCCGCCTGGACGGCGTACTGTCCGGGCGCTTGAGCTGTCTCGAAGGTTTTCGAGGACACAGTTGAACGTGCGGCACAGCTACGCCGTGCCTGACCATCGGCTCTTGATGAGCGCGAGAAAGAGAAGGTTGAGTTCAAATTCCCTCCGCTACCGAAGTAGCTTCAGGTGTCTGGAGTCACTTTGACTTGGGCTAGATACAAGATCCATGACCACCTGCTATCGCAGGGCGTCTAGGCTTACCAGAGATTCTCTCTTAGAAAGGAGGTGATCCAGCCGCAGGTTCTCCTACGGCTACCTTGTTACGACTTCACCCCAATCATGAATTACACCTTGGGCGGCTGCTCCCTTGCGGTTAGCCCACCGACTTCTAGTGCAACCCACTTTCGTGATGTGACGGGCGGTGTGTACAAGGCCCGGGAACGTATTCACCGCGGCATGCTGATCCGCGATTACTAGCGATTCCAGCTTCATGGAGTCGAGTTGCAGACTCCAATCCGAACTGAGGCCGGCTTTTTCCGATTAGCTCCCCCTCGCGGGTTTGCAGCGGTTTGTACCGGCCATTGTAGCACGTGTGTAGCCCTGGACATAAAGGCCATGAGGACTTGACGTCATCCCCACCTTCCTCCCCGTTATCCGAGGCGGTTTCGCCAGAGTGCTCAACTGAATGGTAGCAACTGGAGATAAGGGTTGCGCTCGTTGCGGGACTTAACCCAACATCTCACGACACGAGCTGACGACAGCCATGCAGCACCTATACTACTGTCCCTTGCGGGCCGCCGATGTTTCCACCGGATTCAATAGCATTTCGAGCCCAGGTAAGGTTCTTCGCGTTGCGTCGAATTAAACCACATGCTCCACCGCTTGTGCGGGCCCCCGTCAATTCCTTTGAGTTTCAGCCTTGCGACCGTACTCCCCAGGCGGATTGCTTATCGCGTTAGCTTCGACACGGCGGGATTGGGTACCCACCACATCAAGCAATCATCGTTTAGGGCTAGGACTACCAGGGTATCTAATCCTGTTTGCTCCCCTAGCTTTCGTGCATCAGCGTCAGAAATGGTCCAGTGAGCCGCTTTCGCCACAGGTGTTCCTTCCGATATCTACGCATTTCACCGCTACACCGGAAATTCCACTCACCTCTCCCATCCTCAAGCCTGACAGTTTTCCGTGCAGACTATGGGTTGAGCCCATAGATTTCACACAGAACTTGTCAAACCGCCTACGCACCCTTTACGCCCAATAATTCCGAACAACGCTTGCCCCCCTCGTATTACCGCGGCTGCTGGCACGAAGTTAGCCGGGGCTTCTTCTATCGGTACCGTCATTATCGTCCCGATCGAAAGGAGTTTACATCCCAAGGGATTTCATCCTCCACGCGGCGTTGCTGCGTCAGGGTTTCCCCCATTGCGCAAAATTCCCCACTGCTGCCTCCCGTAGGAGTCTGGACCGTGTTTCAGTTCCAGTGTGTCCGTGCGCCCTCTCAGGCCGGATACAGATCATCGCCTTGGTAAGCCATTACCTTACCAACTAGCTAATCTGCCGCGACCCCCTCTTTAAGTGCAATTACTCGCTTTGACCCGTAGGTATTATGCGGTATTAGCCCAGGTTTCCCTAGGTTATCCCCCGCTCAAAGGTAGGTTAGTCACGTGTTACTCACCCGTGCGCCACTTTACTCATGGATTGCTCCACTTTCTCGTTCGACTTGCATGTGTTAGGCACGCCGCCAGCGTTGATTCTGAGCCAGGATCAAACTCTCGTTTAATCTTGGTTTGCCTCAAGCCTCTCGGGACGGAGGTCCCGGACTCGAAGCGTCCCACCCCCTCGAAAGGAGTGGGGGTATAACTTGTGAGAATGACTCAACCAAATTTCGCGTCATCTCACGATTGGCACGTTCAACTATGTTGTCAAAGATCCTGACTGCGTCCGCATAAGCGGGCAGTTTTGGATCAAGGACTCAGATTGGGCAAAGCCTCAACCATGTGTCCTCGAACTTGATGCGCTATTTGTGCTTGAGAACCCGGAGGCTACCGCGTCAAATCTATAACGCTCGTGTCATCCTTTGGGGCTCGCTGCATTGTTATGCGCGACTCACTTAGAGTATCGAACGGGTACCATTTTGTCAACCCCTTCACCTCTCTCGAGGTGCTTATGAGCTACAATGCGCGACATCCTTACCCGTCAGGGCGTGCGTGCATTGTGCGTGAACGGAGGTGGACAGGATGGCTATCCCGACCCGAAACAGCTAAAAGCCAAACAGCAGAACGATCGGGCAAACCGACCGCGGAGCACTCAGCTCCTTCTATCTCTAAATTGCAGTAGCTTGGGTTTGCGCGGAGGGCTCAAGACCACATACCCGCTATTCAAACGCTTGGACTGCGCCCTTCACATCTGGGTTGCCCCGGCAAAGGACTGTGTTGCTCAATTACTTGTTGCCAAATCAGAGTAGCGCATCTTGCTGCCCGATGCAAACCCTGCTCTGTTGTGCCGCTTTCGATGAACCCACTAATACGAACTTGATGAACCCGCTAAGACGACTTTTTGATACTAGCAAGCGGAGGCGAACCTTGCAACCCTCGCTTTCTCCACAGCTTTTCAACCAAATTTCTCCTCAAGATCTATAGACGACATTCACTTTGGGCCCTTCGGAAATCATTGGCAGCGGATGATTCCACGCGATATGCTCCGAGGCATGGAACCCGAGGAGATTGCAGAGTTCAGCAAGGAGATGCGCGAGGCGGGTGAAAAAAGCCTGACCCACGTGTCTCTCATCATCAGCGTACTTGCCGTCATGGTAGCGATGATTACTGTACTCGGCCATCGCGAACACACCGAGGCGGTGCTCGCACAGGCGCGCGCTTCGGACCAATGGAACGAATACCAGGCGCGCCGCATACGCCAGTTCCAGATCGGGCTCACGGCGGATCTCCTCACGGCGCAGGCAGGCGCCAGCAAAGCCGCGATTCAACCCAAGCTGGACGACTACAAGGGACGGCAGGCGAAGTTTCAGAAACAGCTGGACGATGACAGCCGAGAGGCGAGGAAACGCGAGGCCGAGGTCGCCGTGGCCGAAAAGCGCGCCTCCCGCTTCGACCTTGGAGAGGCTTTATTGCAGATCGGTGTGGTTCTGGCCTCGATCACGCTGCTTACCCGGCTGTGGCGATATGTGATTGTGGCGCTGACCCTGGGTTTGGTGGGCCTTGCGGCTGCGGCTTCGGCGTTTCTGATCCAGTGATCTGCCGCCATCGTCTCCTTCTATGCGTCAGCGGAGGCGCATCAATAGCTCCCCGTGGCAAGCTCCCCCCGGCGCGGTTGGGAGACTCATCAGGGGGTTTCGCTGCAGGCTCCCGCCAGTTCTATGTCGAAGTGACTGAGCGCCGTCGTGAGCGCCTGCGACCGGCTCTCCGAGAGGCAGCGCTCTGCAAGATCGTGCTCCTCTCTCCCACCGTCTCCGCGTTCCGTAAGCACAATTCCGCGCATCTCGGACGCCGCTTCATCCAGATCGTCGTTGATCAGGGCGTACTTATAGCGGCTTAGGTTTTGCAGCTCCAGACGTGCCTGGGAGAGCCGCCGTTCAATGACGGCCTCCTGCGTTACACCCTCCGCCTGGCTGCGATTGCGCAGCCGGCGCTCCAGCACCTGCGGACTGGGCGGAAGGATAAAGATCGACACCGCGCGAGGCATCTTCTCCATCACCTGCAGAGCGCCCTGCACGTCGATATCGAGCAGCAGGTCGCGGCCCACGGCTCGGGCATGATCGAGCGCCGAAAGCGCTGTGCCGTAAAAACTGCCGAAGACCTCCGCCCATTCCAGAAACTCGTCGCGCGCCGCCATCGCCAGAAACGTCTCCCGGCTGACGAAGTGATATTCGCGGCCATCCTCCTCGGAGCCGCGCGGCTCGCGGGTGGTGTAGCTGATGGAGAAATCAAGCCCTTCCACCAGGCGCCGCACCTCGTTCACCAGGGTGGACTTTCCTGATCCGCTAGGCGCCGAGATGATGAAAAGAATGCCTGCCATGGCGAACTCGATTGCGGTTAGTGTAACCGGGGCCTGGGGACGCGACTGTCCGAAATTGCGACTCCGCCTGCGACTTTCAGGCAATGCCCTCGACCGCGACCGGTACAGGTTCCGCTGCCCTGCGCTCCTCAGCGTCGCCGAATTGCAAGGCATACAGACGGCTGTAGGTCCCTCCGTGAGCAATCAGCTCCTCGTGCGTTCCAGTTTCGGTGACCGAGCCGTGCTCCAGCACGACGATGCGATCGGCACGACGCACCGTCGAAAGCCGGTGCGCAATCACGAGCACGGTGCGATGCTCCATCAGATTCGAAAGCGCAGATTGCACTGCGGCCTCGCTTTCCGTGTCGAGCGAGGAGGTCGCCTCGTCCAGCACCAGGATCGGCGCATTCTTCAGCAGCGCCCGCGCAATCGCGATGCGCTGCCGTTCCCCTCCCGAAAGCCGGGCCCCGCGCTCACCGATCACGGTGTCATAGCCGTCTGGCAATCGCCGAATGAAGTCGTGCGCATAGGCCGCCTTCGCCGCCGCTTCAATCCGCTCCAGCGAGACATCCGGGCGGCCGTAGGCGATGTTGTTGCGGACGGTATCGTTGAAGAGCACGGTCTCCTGCGTCACCTTGCCGATCTGCTTCCGCAGCGACGCCACCGTGAC
The DNA here is from genome assembly GCA_965276885.1 of Granulicella sp. Classification (GTDB taxonomy): domain Bacteria; phylum Acidobacteriota; class Terriglobia; order Terriglobales; family Acidobacteriaceae; genus Granulicella. The sequence continues at coordinate 3,804,111 of OZ255702.1, forward strand.
CTCACGCACATCCTGACCATCAACGAGGATCGCCCCCTCGCTCACGTCATAGAAGCGCGGCAGCAGATTCGCCAGCGTCGATTTGCCTGCCCCACTCGGCCCCACCAGCGCGACCACTTCGCCACGCCGGATGGTCAGCGAAATGCCCTTCAGCACCTCGGTGCGGTCGCCCTCCCGCTCGTAGGCAAAGTGCACATCGCGGAACTCCACCGCGCGGGAAAACGCAGGCAGCTCCTGTGCCCGTCTCTTCTCCCGCACCTCGTCCTGCGTGTCGATGAAGCGGAAGATCTCCTGGCTGGCGCCTACGGCCTGCTGAAAGCTGTTGTAGTAGAGCGGCATCTTGCGAACTGGATCATAAAGCGCGATCACGGCGATCAGAAACGCAATGAAACCGCCGGCGGTGTCGCCATGCAGAATGCGGGTACGCCCGAAAAACAGCAGCAGCGCAATGCCCACGGCTCCGAGCGCGTCCATCAGTGGCGACGAGATCGCCTGCACGGCGATGGTGCGCATGTTGGCCAGAAACAGCCGCTCGGCCGCGCCACGAAAGCGCGTCAGCTCCCAGAGTTCCATGCCGAAGGCCTTCACGATGCCGTTGCCGGTGATGGTTTCGTGCACGATGTTCTGGATCTCGGCGAGCTTGTCCTGGCCTTTGCGGGTGGTCGTGCGCACGCTGCGCCCGATCCGTCTCGCGGAAGACACGATGACGGGCAGAAACAGCAGGAGGGCCCAGGCCATTTTGCCGCCGACCAGGATCACCGCGCCGATCATGAAGAGCAGCGTAAAAAGTTGCTGCAGAAAATCGCTCAAAACGGTCGACATCGCCGTCTGCACGCGCTCCACATCGTTGATCAGCGTGGAGACCAGCGTGCCCGTCGCGTGCCGCTGGAAGAAGCTGGCGGAGCGGCCGAGCAGAGCCTCGTAAAGATCGTTGCGCAGATCCGTGATCATGCCGAAGCCGGCACGATTGGCCAGCAGCGTACCCGTGTAATCGCACACAGCCTTCACCACCGCCGAGGCCACCAGCGCCAGCGCAACCACCGTCCAGGCATTGTGAAAGTGCGGGGGGAGCCAGCGCTGCAGATCGACTCTGAAGGCCGTGCGCGGCACCGTAAACACCAGCACCTTGGCCGGGGAGTCCTTCGGACTCAGCACGTTGTCCACGATGGGCTTGATGAGGAGCACGCGAAACGCCTGCATCGCCCCAACCACTGCCATCAGCACCACGCTGGCGAGCGTTTCCCCGGCGTAGGGCCGCATGTAGCGCAGCAGCCGCGCAATCCTGTTCACGCGGGGGCTCCGGGTCGGTCGTGCAAAGCCTCAGCCATTGCCTTCAGTCTAAATGCCGGTGAAAGCAGGAACGCTGAGTACGCAAAGGTAAGCGCAAAGGAACGCAGAGTTCCTTTGTGCTCTTTGCGTACTCTGCGTCCCCGCTTTGCTCTTCGACTAACCAACCCCGCAAATCGTCAGTCTGCCCGCTCTTCCTTTTCGCGCGCCAAAAACCGCTCCATGAACTTCGTGTCGAACAGACCAGTCCGGAACTCCGGGTCGGCGAAGATGCGCTGGTGCAGCGGAATGCTGGTCTGTATGCCCTGCACAATGAACTGGCTGAGTGCCCGCTGCATCTTGTCGATCGCCTCTTCGCGATCCTTGCCATGGCAGATCAGCTTGGCAATGAGCGAATCGTAGTACTGCGGCACCACGCCCTCGGCATACTGCGCTGTATCCACACGCACGCCGTTGCCTCCGGGAACGTTGTAGACCGTGATCTTGCCGGGGCTTGGGATGAATTTATTCGGGTCTTCGGCGTTGATGCGGCACTCGATCGCATGGCCGTTGATCTTGATTCCCTTTGCCCGTTCGGGAATGATGACGTCAAGCTTCTCCCCCGCGGCAACGCGCAGCTGCGCCTTCACCAGATCAATGCCGGTGATCATCTCCGTCACGGGATGCTCGACCTGGATGCGGGTGTTCATCTCGATGAAGTAGATGGAGCCATCTTCATCCATCAGGAACTCGATGGTGCCGGCGTTCCAGTAGCCGATTTCTTTGAGCGATTTTTCGATGGTCTTGCCGAGCTGCTCACGCAGTTTGGGGCTGACCTGCAGGCTCGGCGCCTCTTCGATCAGCTTCTGATGCCGCCGTTGGATGGAGCACTCGCGCTCACCCAACGACATCACGTGGCCGTGCTCATCGGCGAGCACCTGGAACTCAATATGCCGCGGCCGCTCGATGAACTTTTCCATGTACAGCTCGCCGTTGCCGAAGGCGTTCAGAGCCTCCGTCGAAGCCTGCTGGTACAAGCCCGGCAGCTCGTCCCTGGTGCGGCAGATGCGCATGCCGCGGCCGCCGCCGCCGGCCACGGCCTTGAGGATGACCGGATAGCCAACGGTCTTAGCCCACTCCAAAGCCTCGCCTTCGCTTTCGATCACGCCATCGGAGCCCGGCAGGATGGGCACCTTGGCCTTCTTCATCGTCTGCCGCGCGGTGGATTTTTCGCCCATCATGCGCGTGACCTCGGGCGGCGGCCCGATGAACTTGATGTTGGACGCCCGGCACACCTCGGCGAAGTTCGCGTTCTCGCTCAACAGGCCGTAGCCCGGATGAATCGCCTCCGCGCCCGCGATCTCCGCGGCCGAGATCACCGCCGGCACATTCAAATAGCTATCCGCCGAGCGCGGCGGACCAATGCAGATCGCCTCATCCGCGAACCGCACATGCAGACTGTTGCGATCGGCCTCGGAGTACACCGCGACCGTACGAATGCCCATCTCCTTGCACGCGGAGATGACACGCAACGCAATCTCACCCCGGTTGGCAATTAAAACCTTACGAAACATCCCGCTCCGCTTCTTATGCTTTTGTTTTGCTCTTGCTTTTTTGGTTGTTGCTTTTCTAGTTATCATCCCCCAAGGGGATCTGCTTCTGCTTTTCTGTTTGTCATCCCGTAGCGCAGCGGAGGGGCCTGCTTCTGTTCCTTGCGCCGCAAAACTCCCTACGGACGAATCGCGAACAGCTGCTGCCCGTACTCCACCGGCTGCCCCGGCTTGACGAACGCCTTCACGATCTCGCCCGCCGCATCGCTTTCGATCTCGTTCATGATCTTCATCGCCTCGACGATGCAGAGAACCTTGCCGACCCCCACCCGATCGCCGACTTTGATGAACGAGTCCGCACCCGGCGAGGGGGCGTCATAAAACGTTCCCACCAACGGGGACCGCACAATGTGCAGACCGATATTTTCGTCCACAGGTGCAGCGGGCGTCTCCGCTGAGCCCAGACCCGCGGGCGAAGAAGCAACCGCAACCGGCGGCGCACCTTCAGCCTCAACGGACGCCGCGGGCGCGGGAGAAACCGCCCCTGCGCTCATCAAACGCGCCAGCGATGCAAGATCGATACCCGCGCTGCCGGCGGCCGCACCACTCGGCTCGGCGCACGAGAACTTCAGCCGGACCTTCAGCTCCGGCCTTTCCATGTCGAACTCCGCGATGCCGCTGGCCTTCAAAAACTCGACCAGCTCGCGCAGCTCCTTCAGATCACCTTCACCCATTCCAATCAAGCTCCAACCTGTTGCAACATTCGCTTGTTCAATTCTAAAGTTCAGTCCAGGCCTTTGGGCTCGCCGCCGTCAGCACCTCGCCGCCGTCTTCCGTCACCAGCACCATGTCTTCGATGCGCACCCCGAACTCATCGGGAAGATATACGCCCGGCTCGACCGTGATCACCATGCCCGGCTCCAACACCTGCTCCACCTTGGCCGCCAACCGGGGGCCCTCGTGGATCTCCAAACCGACCCCATGGCCGGTGGAGTGCGAAAACCACTTGCCCAGCTTGGCGCGCTGCAGCACGGATCGCGCGGCCTCATCGATCGCCGCGCAGGTCACGCCCGGCGCTACGGCGGCAACGGCCTGCTCCTGCGCGTCCAGCACCGCATGATACACGTCCCAGGCCCGCGCGTCCGCCTTGCCAAGATGAACCGTCCGCGTCATATCCGAGCAATAGCCGTTCAACACGACGCCGAAATCCAGAGTCACAAACCCGCGCCGCGGCAGCTTCTGCGCCGTCGCCCGGCCATGCGGCAAGGCACTCCGCTTTCCACTCGCGACAATGGTTTCAAAACTCATCCCCTCGGCGCCGTTCTGCCGCGCGCCGTATTCGAGATCGAGAGCCACATCGATCTCGCTCACACCCGCCTGAATCTGTTCCAGAACACCGTCGAAGAGCTCACATCCGAGGTTGGCCGCGCGGCGGATCTGCCCGATCTCTTCATCGTCCTTCACCTCGCGCAGACGGGCGACGGGACCCTCCGCGGCGAGAAAGAAATTGCGCCGCGCCATGCCCATCTCTTTAGGCAAAGCCTTGCGCATGGTCTCCAGCGCCGCCACCGTCGTGTGGCGTGCGTCAAACGCGCATTGCTTCGCCCCGCGGGCTGCCAGCCACTCCAACGCCAGCGCCGCAGCCCCCTTCGTCCCCACGACGATCCGCAGCTCCGGAGCCTCCGCCTTTGCCTGGGTGGTGTAACGGCCGTCGGTGAACAGGGCTGCACGGCCGCCGAACAGGGCCACGGCGCCGTTGGATCCAGTGAAGCCGCTGAGCCAGCGCACATCCGCGGCATGGGTCACCAGAAGCGCATCGGCGCCGGCCTCCGCCGCCGCGCGCATGGCGTTTCCCCGCCGTTGTTTTTCGAGCATCCGCCCATTCTACTGTCCAACTCCTGCTCCCATGAACCATAAACAACAGGATGGGCGGATCTGGCATGAAAGGGGGATTCAAGCGCCGCTCCCCCATTCGGTATCATGGGGTGTGGCTGTTGCGCAGATCGTTCCGGAGAATGCCCAGTTGGCGAGTCCAACCCGGCGCTCGTTTTTGATAGGAGCCGGAGCGGCGGCGTTGGGCCTTGGCCTGTATTCGGCCACCTACGCGCGCCATGAGCTTGAAATCGTGCGCCGCGACTTCCCCATAGCCAACCTGCCGGACGCGTTTGTGGGCATGCGCCTGGCGCAGATCTCGGATATTCATCTTGAAGAGTACACAGAGCCCAGCTTTCTCGAGCAGGTCGTAGATCAGGTCAACGCGCTAGAACCCGAGATGGTTCTGCTTACCGGCGATTTCATCAGCCGGGGACCGGGACCGTACAGCGTCGCCATGCGCGCGGCCGGACGTGCGGCCGAGATCCTGTCCGGCCTCAAGGCCCCGCAGCGCATCGCCGTGCTGGGCAATCATGACGTCGGAGTCAACGCCGACTGGGTCGTGCGCGAGTTGGAGTCGCATGGAACGCCGGTTCTGGTGGACAGCTATCTACCCTTGGAGCGGAAGCGCGAACGGCTCTATATCTGCGGCTCCGATGATGCCGGCACACGGATTCCGGATCCTTTTCTGGCCATTCCGGCCGATCCGCGCGCGCCCGTCATCTATCTCGTCCACGAGCCCGACTATGTAGACATCTTCCGCAATCACCCGCGCTTTCCGCTGGTGGACCTGATGCTCTCCGGCCACTCGCACGGCGGCCAAATCCGGCTGCCGGTGATCGGCCCGCTGGTGCTGCCGCCCATGGGCAAGCGCTACTCCTCAGGCCTGTACCACCTCGATCGCATGCAGCTGTACGTCAATCGCGGCATCGGCACCGTGGGTCTGCCCTTTCGCCTGAACTGCCCCGCCGAGATCACGAGCCTCACGCTTACACGCGCATAAGGCAGCAAATGGGGATTATCGCGCCTTGCGCACGGGCTTTCGCTGGCCTGATTCGGCTGCTTCCGCCTGTTCCGCTGCCCGCGCACCGCTCTTCTCGTCCATCCAGCCGTCGAGCAGGCTCTTGCGAAAACGCCAGCGGTTGCCGAGCTTGAACGCCGGAACGAAGCCCTCCGAAGCGTAACGGTACAGCGTGTCGCCGCTGATGCCCAGGTAGTCCGCCGCCTGCCGGATGTCCATCACCTCGCGAATTGCAACCTGACTACTGACTGCTCCAGTCATCGTGGTCTCCCGCTCTGTGGGCGCTTTCTTCGGAACTCTTCGGTGTCCCTCCTCTTTTACCCCGATTTCCTCCGGCAGACAAGCGGAATCGTAAACCGCATATGAACTGCTCCTGCCCCTTTCCTTTTTTTCTGTCATTCCCACCGAGCGCTGTCGAACGGGAGGGGACCTGCTTCTGCCCTTGCCTTTTTTTCTGTCATTCCCGCAGGGAACCTGCTTCTGCGCGGCGCCACCAACCTGATTGGGGCGGATTGCCTTCGATAACCTCGGTCGGCTCCCCGGGCGTGGGCAGCCAAAGCCGCCATCCCTCCCGCGCCGCCACTGCGCTGAGTTCCTCCGCCGGTTGCCGCCAGCCGTGCAGGGCCAAGTTGAACAGCCCCCAATGAATCGGCAGCAGGGGTCCGGCCTTATCCGGCCCACCCATCTGCCGGTAGGCCTCAGCGGCTCCGTCTGGACCAAGATGGATGGCCGCCCACAGCGGATGAAAGGCGCCGATCTCCAGCATGGTCAGGTCGAATTTGCCGTACTGCGCGGCAATCTCCGCGAAGCCCGGCCACAGTCCCGAGTCCGCCCCATAGTAGACGCGGTGCTTCGGTCCCTCGAACACAAAGGAACTCCAAAGCGTCTTGAAGCGGTCCCACGGAGCCCGACCGGAGAAGTGTCGCGCCGGCAAGGCCGTAAGCCGAACGCTCTTCGCCAGCTCTACCCCGGCGATCTCGCCGCTTTGCGTCCAGTCGAGTTCGGCAACGCGTTCGCCCGGCACGCCAAACCCGCGCAGCCGCTTCGCCACGCCAAGCGAGGTGAACCATTTGGTTCGCGCCGTCGCATTCAGCCGCGTTAGCCGGCGCACGGTCTCCGCCCCTAGGTGATCGTAGTGATCGTGCGAGATGAGGATTACATCGAGTTCCGGCAGATCTTCCAACCGCAAAGTGGGCGAAAAGAAGCGCTTGGGTCCCATGAACTGAAACGGGCTGGCGCGCTGTTCCCAGACTGGATCGATCAGTATGCGGACTCCGTCGATCTCGAGCAACAATGCCGAATGGCCAAACCATGTCACCCGCAGCCCGGATGCGGGTGGCGCGGAGTAGACGCTTGCGTCCGTGGTGAACGGCCCGAGCGGGGTCTTCGGCTCAGTCTCTGCGCGATTACTCAAGTAGAGCGGGAGAATTTTGAAGATAAAGCCGAGGCCGCCGACCTCCGTCGGGACCGGATTCAGATACCGGCTTCCCCGTTTTTCCGCGCGCTTCAGCAACGACATATGTACTTGGATGCATGAGACTTTTCATCGAAGCGCTCAGATGTGTTTGACCGATGCCTTCGGTGTAGCCCCGGGCCAAAGCACCTCGAACAAAGGAGCCCCTTGAGGGCTCGGTGCAGCTGGGGGATGCGAGGATAAAACCCGCAGGGTTCACGCTGGTCAGCCAGCGAAAGCCTGCTTCTGCACCTCAAGAAAGCCCTGCGGGAGCAGGGCTTTTGACGAAACAAAGTAAACCTATTTGGTGAAGATCTGTGATCCGGGTGTCTTGCCTTCGTCGGCGTGAATGCGGTTCTGGGCGCGCTTTGCGCTGTCCATCGCCTCATGATCCACGCGCTCCAGCGGAGTTTCCGTGATGTCTGTCGCCTTGCCGCCCGTTGACTCAATGGATTCGTGAGAAGGGCGCGCCCCCGTCTTGGTTGAATCGAGACCCTGTGCCATACTTCACCTCGCTTCCTTGGGACGGGGGGAGCGCCCGGGGGGTTGCATGGCCGTCCTCAGCCGCTACACTGGACGCTAAAATGGGGCGGTGCCCCCGGCTTCCATCCGAAACAGGCTCCGCAATTGGCTCATAGCCTGCTATCCGCGGGCGATGCTGGCCGTAGCCTCCGTCTGGTTCGCGCAGCTTTACTGCACGGAGCGGCACCCCTACATCGACCTCACCCGCTATGCCCACGGGCGCGAACGCATGCCCTTCCAGGGCCGCGACCTGATGCGCTGGCCGATGCTCGCGGCTAGTCACTCCCCTACGCTGCAGCACATCACAGCGGGCCGCGTTCTGCTCCGCTCGCCGGAGTTCCTGGTCATGGAGATCGTCGCGGCCATCTCCATGCTGCTGGCCGGATGGGCGGCGGTGAAGCTGTACCGGCTCGCCGCACCGGACGCCCCGCTGCCGGAGCTCCCCTTCGCTCTCCTGATCGTGGTCTGCCTATTCGACTTCGTGCTCACGGTCCCGTTCAGCTTCCCATACGATCTACCCGCGACGGCATTCCTGGGCTGGGGAACCTACTTCGCCATGCGAGGGCGGTTCTGGGCACTGTTGCCGGTCTTCTTGCTTGGGACATGGAACCGCGAGACAACGCTCTTCCTCATCGGAGTTATGTCAATGGTGGCGGCCTCGCGGCGGCCGTCCATGTGGAGCCGACTGCCCTTGAAGGATTATCTACAAATTGCCGCTCTCTTCCTGGGTTGGCTCGGGATCAACCTGCTGCAACGGCATCTATATGCGGGCAATCCCACCGAGGCTGGACCGCGAATCGTGGGCAACCTGCAGAAACTCGCCAACCCGCTGCTTTGGCCGAACATCCTCAGCGCTTCCGCATTTTTACTGCCGTTTGTATATCTAAACCGCCACAAGATTGCCTTCAAACCGCTGCGGGCGAGTCTGCTGCTGCTGCCGTTCTGGGTGCTTCTCCTGCTCTCGGTAGGGCAAATTCTGGAGCTTCGCATCTATGGCGATATTTCGGTACTCGTCGCCGTAGCTGCGTCGCTGATCATTGTGGGCGATGCAAGGCCGGGAAAGTTTGCACACTTCGATTGATAGCCATTGCAACGCAATCACTCCCTTGCAGCACAACCATCTTTTTGTTGTCCCTTCCCAAAGGGAATCTGCTGTCCCTCAGACGCTGCATCGCTCTAACCGATAGCCAACTACTTGGCCGCCATGATCTCCATCTGTTCGATCTTCAGTTCGTTTGCGAACAGCTCGGGAGCCTTTGCCATGAGCGCCTTGGCGATCTCACCCTGCAGGTGCGCGTCGCGGCCGGCTTCGTCGTTGAAGGTGTCGAAGACGCCGTAGACGCCCGGCCCCATCTTCACGCCGTACCAGGTCACGGTTCCCTGCTCATCCCCGGCCATCTTGGCGCCCTGGGCCAAAAATGCCTCGATCTCTTCTTCCTTGCCCGGCTTTGCTTTCAACATGACCCAGATTGCTTGCTTTGCCATTGCGGTTCTCCTCTCTTGCGTACTTCTCTCCTGCGTAGGATGCGCGCCGCCCACCGGACGCCTTTGCGGGCGGGAGGCCGTTGCAGGTAGCCTGAAGGAGCCGATATGAACGCTCGCCAGCTCTTCCGTCTCGCCTTTGCCACCACCTGTTTCGCCGCTTCAGGGGCGTTTGCGCAAACCCCTGCGCCTGCGCTGCCGGACGCTCCCAGCGCCCAGGTGCACGATGCCCCGGCTGCCGCACCCACCGGCCCCACCGTGCTCTTCGACACCAGCATGGGGCGCCTGACCTGCCAGCTCTTCGACGCGGAGGCCCCGCAGACGGTCGCCAACTTCATCGGCCTCGCCACGGGCACAAAAGCCTGGACCGATCCGGTGACCCACCAGCAGGTGACCGGAAAGCCCTTCTACAATGGCACGCAGTTCCATCGCGTCATCCCGGATTTCATGATCCAGGGCGGCGATCCGCTGGGGAACGGTACCGGCGACGCCGGCTTCTACTTCGCCGACGAGATCTCGCCGGCGCTGCGTTTCGACGTGCCGGGAAGGCTCGCCATGGCGAACTCCGGGCCCGGCACCAACAGTTCGCAGTTCTTCATCACCGAGGTTCCCGTCCCGCAGTTGAACGGACGGCACACCATCTTCGGCCAGTGCGATCCGGCCTCCGTCGCCCTCGCGACCAGCATCGCCGGGGTGCCTCGCGACCCTGCGGATAAGCCGTCGACGCCAGTGGTGCTGAACAAGGTCACGGTGGTCGCCGCGGGCCAGCCAATTCCGCCCGCGCCGCCTGTGGCATCGTCCGCACCCTCGGCTGTGAACCCTGCCGTGCCCGGTCCTCTACACCGACCGTGAGTGTCGGGCGAGCGCCGCCTGCATCCAAGTAAGACGGGACATCGCAAGACTTGATCGAACGTCTGTACAGAAAGCAAGGAGAAGCAATGCCATCAACCGCCATCTTCAAGACCTCCGAGGGTACGTTCAAAGCGAAGCTGTTCGACACCGAAGCGCCAGACACGGTCGCAAACTTCGTCGGGCTCGCCGAGGGCACCAAGGAGTGGAACTCGCGCTCCAAAAAAGGCGCCAAGCTCTACGACGGCACCATCTTCCACCGCGTCATACCCAACTTTATGATCCAGGGCGGCGACCCTGAGGGCACCGGCATGGGCGGTCCCGGCTACAAGTTCGCGGACGAAACCAAGGGCAGCCCGCACCACTTCAAGCAGCCGGGCAAGCTGGCCATGGCCAACGCCGGGCCGAACACCAACGGCTCACAATTCTTTGTGACAACGGCGGACACCAACTGGCTGACCGGCAAGCACACCATCTTCGGCGAGGTCACCGAGGGCTACGATGTGGTCGAGAAGATCAGCAAGCTGCCCACGGGCGCGCAAGACAAGCCCCGCAAGGATGTTGTTTTGGAAAGCGTGACGATCGAACACGGCTGAAGTTGAGGACACATTGCTGTGCCGGGCCGCGAACAGCAGATTCCCTTCGGGAATGACAGAAAGGGAGGCAGCCTCGCACTTTCCATTTTTGCTTGTCATCCCGTGGCGTCGTTTTTGCCTGTCATCCGGTAGCGTCGTTTTTGCTTGTCATCCCGTAGCGTAGCGTAGGGATCTGCTGTTCCGCTGCCGCGTTCCGTCAAACAGCTAGCTATAAGAATGAAATATAACCGCGCCCAAGGCCCTGTCCCCGGACAGGGCCTTTCCACATCAGCTCACAGCCGGAACGGCGGTTCTCCTTCGTCCCTTGAACCAGCGTGTCATCGGCTGCTCTACCAGCCGGTACGTGAGCAGGCCAGCCAGAGTTGAAAAGGCAACGACGGCGACGAGAGCCGACGCAATCTCCAGCGCCCACGGGTGCAGCATGGGGGCCAGCAGTAATCCCATCGCCGGAAGAGCAAAGGTGTGTATGAGGTAGATCGAATACGACGCATCCCCGAGCGCCAGCGCCCAGCGTGGGCTGCGCGAACCCCAGCGGCTCTCCAAGCTTAACGCTCCCGCGACCACGGCCAAGGCAGGCAAGCCCCAAAACAGCCCGCGCGCCGCGGCTACACCCGGCTCCGGCCAGAAAAACAACGGCAGCAGACCGACAATCAAAAGAGCAAAGCCGCCCCCCCACGGCAAGCGGCGCACCCAGGGCAGCGCATATCCGAGGAGCACCCCGAAGAGAAACTCCAGCAGCAAAGTATTTTCAAAAAACTGCAACGGCACCGGCCCGAGTGGATTGTGAAAAAGCCGCCACAGGGAGAGACCAAGCAGTGGAGGCGCCAAGACCCAAAGCGGCCTGATACGCAACGCCAGCGCCAGCGCAAACAGGACGTAAAAAGCCATTTCAAAGTTCAACGTCCAACCCACCACCACCACCGGTTCCAGCGCGAACTCAGGGTTGAGGCTGGGTATAAAAAAGTATGAGCCGGCGATATGGCTCAGGCTGCCCATGCTGTTGAATCCCAGCGTGGGAATGAGCAGCAGGACGGCAACCTTCGCCGTCGTGACCAGCCAGTACAGGGGGACGACACGCTCCAGGCGCCGCGCCAGAAATGTGCGGGCGGGGTGCGGGGCAGAACGCAGCGGCGCCGACGATACTGTCATCACAAATCCGCTGATGACAAAAAAAATGTCGACGCCACTGGCCCCATTCCGCCAGTTGCCTATGGCCAGATGATTGCGCTGATTCAACATGATGGTCGCGTGGTGCGCCACCACCATCAGCGCGGCCAACGCGCGCAAAATCTGTATCAGCCTGAAGGTCGGCCGAACCGCGGTCGGTCCGGCCTGCAGAGAGGAGAGCTCCCTCACGTGCTCGTGCTCACCGTTAGGCAACGCCGATGACGTTGCAGAGCTCGCGCACAGCCTCGGCGCTCTTGTTCAGCGCGGCCTGCTCCTCGTCCGTTAACTTGATCTGGATGATCTGCTCCAGCCCTTCGGATCCCAGCTTGCAGGGCACGCCGACATAGAGGCCGCTGATGCCATATTCGCCTTGCAAATACGCCGCGCAAGGCAGAATCTTCTTCTTGTCCTTGAGGATCGCTTCGACCATTTCAACGGCTGCGGCGGAGGGCGCATAGTATGCCGATCCGGTCTTGAGATGCTTCACGATCTCCGCGCCGCCATTGGCCGTGCGCGTCTCAAGCTCCTTCAGTCGCGCGGGTTCAATGAGCTCCGTGATGGGGATCCCGGCCACCGTCGAGTAGCGCGACAGCGGCACCATCGTGTCCCCATGACCGCCCAGCACAAAGGCCGTCACGTTCTCCACAGACACCTTCAGTTCCTCCGCGATGAAGGTGCGAAAGCGTGCCGAATCCAGCACACCCGCCATGCCGATGACCCGCTCGCGCGGCAGCCCGGCTTTTTTGAATGCGGTCTGCGCCATCGCGTCCAGAGGGTTCGAGACGATGATGAGAATCGCATTCGGCGAGGCCGCGACGGCCTTCCCCACCACATCGCTCATGATTTTGAAGTTGGTGTTCAGGAGATCGTCGCGGCTCATGCCCGGCTTGCGCGCAATGCCCGCGGTGATCACCACAATGTCGGAGTTCGCGGTATCGGCGTAGTCATTGGTGCCAAGGATGGAGCAATCCCGCTTCTCGATCGGCATGGCCTCGAGCAGATCCAGCCCCTTGCCCTGAGGTACGCCCTCCACGACGTCGATCAGCACGACATCGGCTAATTCCTTGCTCGCAATCCAATGAGCGGCAGTGGCGCCGACGTTTCCGGCGCCGACAATGGTGACTTTTTTACGCATAAAACTATGCACTCCGTCCGAAGTCTCGGAAACCATCATAGCGGAGTGGCTTAATATGCGTTTGGTCCGGCAGCCACAAAAGTCCGCCCGCAGCCTGCTGCTACACTAGTCAGCAATCTAGTCAGGGAGGGTCACCATGAGCACATGGCAGCTGCAGGATGCAAAGGCCCGCTTCAGCGAGCTGGTCGACACGGCCGAACGCAAGGGACCGCAAATCATCACGCGCCGCGGCGTCGATACGGCAGTTTTAGTGCCCATCGCGGAATGGAAGCGCCTTGAAGAGGGGAAACGACTTGAAGAGTGGAAGCGTCTCACCCCGCCAACCCCGCCGGAGATGCCGACTCAGAAGATGACCAATGCCGAGCTTCTCAAGTTCCTACAATCTGCACCGGACTTCGAGATTCCGGATCGTCACGCCGAGCGCCTGAAAAAACGCGCTCGTCGTTGAGCCATGTATTTGCTCGACACAAACATCATCTCGGAGTTACGTAAGCCTCGGCCGCACGGTGGTGTGCTCGCCTGGTACAGCGAAATCGAGCAGTCGAATCTGCATCTTTCCTCGATCAGCCTCTATGAACTGCAAGCTGGGGCGGAGCGAACCCGCAAACAGGATGGGGCGAAAGCGGGTGAACTTGACGCGTGGATCTCTGGAATTCCGCAAAGGTTCAAAATTCTAGCCTTTGGAGATCCGGAGGCAAGGCTCACCGCACATCTCATGCGCGGCTTGTCAGACGATCTTCTCGAAGATGCGATGATTGCCGCGACGGCTACCGTGCATCGCTTGATCGTCGCCACCCGCAATACGCGGGACTTCGAGCATTTCGGTGTCTCGCTCGTGAATCCGTTCCTGTTCGGCGAGAGGTAGCCCGGAGCTTCATTCCGGGTGCTTTCCCCATTTGGGGTGTGCCCTGGCGACATGAGAGGGCAGCCTGTTCAGCGCTGCACGATCAGCGGGTTGAACAAGAACAGATAGTTCCCGCCGCATTGGCCTCCCCGGACGAAGAGACTGTCGATCGACAGGCGCATGGATTCGGTGTCCAGAATGCTTCCCAAGAGTTCCGCAGTCGAGCCGTCGTCCATAAGGAAACTCATGCTGATCCGGCTGCCCGATACCTCGCTTGCGAGAGTGGTGCTTGTGGCGCCCCTGCTGAAACAGGAAAAACCCTGAAGCTGGATTGAGCCTGCAAGGGCCAGTCTGCTGTAAATCGAAGGCAGCGAAAGCGGGTTGTACAGCGTCCCGCCTTGCTGCAGGTTCAGGCTCATCGTAACCGCTGTATTTACGGCGCTGTTGCCCAGAGTTGGGAAGGTGCTGCTTGTGCCCGTGTAGGTTCCGGTGACGTCCCCGATGGGGGTCGCGGTGAAGGTTCCGGTCTGGGTACCAGCGCAAGGCGGCGGGTTCGGCAGAGAAGGTCCGGTGGAGGAAAACGAGTATTTGCCCGACCAGGATGCCCCGGCGCTGCCCGGCACCGTGCCCTGCACGGTAAAACTCGTAAACGGATCGCCCGTGGGATCGCTCAGAGTAAAGCCGCCATCCGGAGCGATGGTTCCGTTGAGCACGGCTCCGTAGGTCGCTCCGGAGGTAAATCCGCCCCCGAAAGATATGCCGCAGGTTACTTCCAGGTTGGCCGAGGCGACGATGTGATTGCCGACAACATCGAAGCTCATCGCCAGCCCCGGCCCGTTGGAAAATCCTGAAACGGGCAGCGCGCCAAACAGCAGCCAATTCCCTGCCAAAAAGCTCGTTGGCGACGGCATGGACGGTGCAGACGCCGGATGGGCGCCACAGCCGCAGAGCGGAAAGAGCATGCAGCCACACAGCAGACTGATAAAGATTTGCAGCCGTACGCGCCAGTGGGTCATCGGGCGCAGCATAGCATCTGGCACCCTCAGCGGAAAAGATAACTTTGGTGCACGAGCGAACAATCAACGCGACAAAATGATGGGCGCGGCGTTTAGCTGGTACGTTCCCGCGCATCTGCCGTTGGAGTCCACCATGAAATCCACGCTGAGTTTAGTTGTCGCTGTGTCTTCGATAACACCCTCGACAATGAGTTGCGAACCGTCATCCATGTCGTAATTCGTTTCAAAACGGTTGCCGATAACAAGGCTGGAAAAGAAGGTGCTGGGAGTGCCCTTGCTAAAGCAGGAAATGCCAGTTACTTGCAGCACACCGCCCAGTTCCAAGTCGCTATAAACTTGATTACTGGAAGTAGAGGGCACATATCCACGCTGCTGCAAAGTTTGGGTGAGGCCAATGATTGCACCGGGTGCTGGGCCTACGCCTAGGCCGTTGAAGGATGTCAATGGACCATTGCCGGTAAACGTGCCGGTCAGGTCGGCGACCGCGACGGCGGTGAACTTGCCGGTCAGATTGAACGGGCATAACGCAGAGTTGCTGATATTGGAGGCGACGTAGCTGCCCGTCCACGGTGCGCCCGCAGTAGTAGGCACCGTGCCCGTGATGGTGAATGTCTGGCCAAAACCGGCGGGCACGGTCGTGCTGAATGTGCCGTCGGGGGCCACGGTGCCGGTCAATCCGTTCTCGAAGACCTCAGCAAACGGCAGACCCGATGTACATGCCTGCTGAAGTGAGGCGGCTCCGCTCACTTTGCCATTTTCTACGTCGAAGCTGACAGCAAGCCCAGGCGTAGCAGTCGTTGCACTCGGAAAGAAGGAGGGCATGGTGCCGAAGAGAAGCCAATTCCCACCGAGCGTGGCACCCGGCGTTGCGGTCTTGGCGGGTGGTGCCACGGGCGGCGTACCCGGCGGCGTACCCGGGCTGGAGACGCCACAGCCAATCAGCGCGGCGGCTGCGACAAAGAGCAAGGCCAGAACGCAACGTGGCCTGGATGAAGTCATGGATGGCAGCATACCACCATTCTGCGCAGTGTAAACATGGGCAAAATGCAACTTTCGGGTGTACCCAGACGGAGAAAAAGGGCGGAGTTCACCGGCCCTTCGTTGCCCGCCTACTGCAAGTGAAGCCTAAAACTGGCCCCAAAGGAGCTGGTTATACACATCATGGTGAAACTGGATCTCCGGCGCCTTGATGATCGTTCCCAGCAGCCGGGCGCAGCGGTCGGCGGAGGCCTGCTTCAGCTCCGCATAACGCGCCTTCACATCTTCGCCGAGCAGCTCGGTGATCCACTCCGCGCCCCGGAAGTCCTCGAGCGCGGTGTAGATGTTGTCAGGCAGGTAACGCTCAGCCTGGCGCAGGTTGGCGATGTCGGCTTTCTTGCCGACGAGGCCGGTCTTGAAGATTGAGTACAGCACCATATAGGGGTTCGCATCCGGACCGACCGAACGCACCTCCACGCGCGCTGACTTCTCGTTGCCGATCGGAATCCGTACCATCGAGCCGCGGTCCGTCGCCGAGGCCTTGATCTGGTTGGGCGCCTCGAAGTGCGGGTCGAGCCGGCGATAGGCGTTGACGCTGGCGTTCAGCAGCAGGCAAAGATCGTTGCCGGCGGTGAGAATCCGGTCGACAAAATCCCAGCCGAACTGCGAGACTTTTTCCTCGCCCTTCGGGTCCCACATCAGGTTCTTGCCGCCCTTCGTGATCGACACGTTGGTATGCATGCCGGAGCCGTTGACGCCGGTGACGGGCTTGGGCAGAAAGCTCGCCGTCATGCCCATCTGCGTGGCCACCTGCCGGCAGATTAGCTTGTAGAGCTGGATCTGGTCGGCCGCCGCGACCGCATCGCCATAGGTGTAGTTGATCTCGAACTGAGAAGGCGCAACCTCGGGGTGATCCTTCTCGTTTTCAAAGCCCATCGCGCGCTGCACTTCAGCGGAGACATCGATAAAGTCGCGCAGCGGATCGCCCGGCAGCGAATGGTAGTAGCCGCCATGGTTGGTGTACTCGAACTTGCCGGTCTCATGAAAGCGGCGTTCGGCGTCGATGCCCTCGAAGAGGAAGCCTTCGATCTCGTTGGCGGCGTTCAGGGTGTAGCCATTCTGTTTGAACTGGTCGCCGGCAAAGGTCTTCAGCAGGCCGCGCACATCGCCCGCGTAGGGTGTGCCGTTTTTGTCGATCACCTCTCCGAAGACGAGGCATTTGCCTGCGCCGAAGATGTCGGCCGGCGTCCAGTAAAAGGCGCTCCAGTCCAGCCCCAGCCGCAGATCGCTCTCGCGCTGCGCGGTAAAGCCGCGGATCGAGGAGCCGTCGAAGGTGAGGTTGTCGTAGCTCTTGACCAGAAACTTCTTATCGTAGTCCAGCATGTGCAGCCGGCCTTCCAGATCGGAGAAGACGACCGTGACTGCCTTGACGCCTTTGGTGTCGGTCAGGGCCTTGAGCCGCTCTTCCTGAATCTTGCCGGGATCGACGCGTTTTTTACGCTGTTCTTTGGCTTCGAGGTTTCGTTCCTCGAGCTCCTCATACGACAACTCCAGAAAATCGCGGTATTCGCTCGACATGGCACTCCTTGGTTTGGCAGTTGAGGTCCCTACGCCGTGGCGTAAAAGGCAGACTATGTAAAAAGTAGCAGAATCTTTAAACCTGCTGCCGCCGCAGGGCCGGCCTTTTACTAATTCCTTACGCTCCGTCATCAGGTCCACTACCCAGAACAGGGGCGGAGGACGCCAACATCCCACGATCACAGCAAGCATGGAAGGACTGATATAGTCATATCGAGGTGACTATGCCGAATCGAGCCGCTGTTTCCCGCGCAACTCATGAACAAACGAGGGAGCGCAAGATCACCAGCCCGAAGGCTCCCGCTAGGCGCAACGGCCCTATCGCCGCGGCCCAGGCCAAGACTCATCTGCTGCGCCTCATTGACGAGGTAAGCCGCGACGGCATCCCCGTCATCATCTCCAAGCGCGGCAAGCCTCTCGTGCAGATCGCCCCTCTGGATACGCCTCCCCTCGATGATCCGTTCGGCTGCATGAAAGGCACCGTGACGATCACGGGGGACATCATTGGTCCCGAGCCGGATGTGTGGGAAGCCATGCGGTGATTCTTCTGGACTCCCATACCTTTGTCTGGCTCGCAAATGGCGATCCCCAACTCGGCGCTGAGGCAAAGCAGAGCATTCACGAGGCGTATCGGTCGGATTCTCTGTTCCTTTCCCCGATCTCTCTTTGGGAGATTGCATTGAAAGCCTCGCGTGGTCACATGCTGTTCGATCGACCCTTGCGGCCGTGGATGACAAACGCTCTCCGGCTGACAAGAACCCGTCTCGCGCCCATCACACAGGAGATCGCGCTCGACTGTGCGGAGCTCCCTCCCGGCTTCCATGGCGATCCAGCGGACAGACTCATTGCCTCCACCGCGCGAGTCAATGCCCTTCTTCTCCTTACCGACGACAAGAAGCTTCTTGCCCTAGCCCGTCAAGGCTATCTTCGAGCACAACAAATTTGAGGTCTCTTCGATGCCCAAATCCACCAAAGTCGCCCTCATCCAGATGTCCTGCGAGCCCTCCATCGAGGCGAACCTCGCGAAAGCCGTTGCACGCGTGCGCGAGGCCGCGGAGAACGGCGCAAAGCTCGTCTGTCTGCCGGAGCTGTTTCGGGCGCAGTACTTCTGTCAGCGCGAGGACCATGCGCTCTTCGATATCGCAGAGTCGATCCCTGGACCCTCGACGGCGGCGCTCAGCGCGGTCGTTCGCGAGCATCAGCTTGTGCTTGTCGCGAGCCTGTTTGAGCGGCGCGCTCCGGGGCTCTATCACAACACCGCGGCCATCATGGACTTCGCCAGCGACAATCCGGACCACGTGGCCTCGGTGTATCGCAAGATGCACATCCCCGACGATCCGCTTTATTACGAAAAGTTTTACTTCACTCCGGGCGATTTGGGCTTCCTGTCGCACCGGACTTCAGCGGGGCCGATAGGGACACTGGTCTGCTGGGATCAGTGGTATCCCGAGGGTGCGCGTGTAACTGCACTCAAAGGCGCGGAGACGTTGTTCTTTCCCACCGCGATCGGCTGGCATCCAAGCGAAAAGAGTGAGTTCGGCGAACGTCAGTACGATGCCTGGCAGACCATTCAGCGGGCCCATGCCATCGCCAACGGCGTCTTCGTGTGTGCGGTGAACCGGGTGGGATTTGAACATGGGGACGTGCAGATGGGAGATCCAAACTACGGCGGGGTGCTGCTGAAGGGACCTGAAGGCGCGGGGCTGGAGTTCTGGGGTGGAAGCTTTATCGCCGACCCGTTTGGCCGCATTCTGGCCAGGGCATCGCACGAAAAGGAAGAGACCCTCTACGCCGATCTCGATCCCAGGGAGGTTGAGATCACGCGGCAGCACTGGCCTTTCCTGCGCGATCGCCGCATCGATGCCTACGGCGGCATCACCAGCCGCTTCCTCGATTAAGCTCAATTACCCCTCCTCCGCTCGTTCCCTCTGCCCGGAGTTCACCCAGGAGTTCCCCTTGCTGCTTCCGCTGCTGCTGTTGATGTTCGCGCCCGCGCCCCAGGCGCTCGACCCCACCTTAACGCCGACGTCCGGCGCGATTACCGTGGCGACGGCACAGGGCCGTGGAGTGCAGATCTACCAATGTGTGCTGGAGAGCGGCAGCTACGCGTGGCTCTTCAAAAATCCTGAAGCGACGCTCTTCGAGCCCTCCAGCGGGAACCGCCTCGGTATGCACGGCTCCGGTCCGACATGGACCTGGACCGACGGGAGCTCGATCACGGGAACGGCGCTTGCCAAGATGCCCTCACCGGATGCGAGCAGTGTTCCCTGGCTGCTGGTGAAGACGCATTCGGTGGCAACCAAGGATGGAGTGCTGGCCCATGTCGGCTTGGTGCGCCGGTCCGATACAAAGGGTGGCCAGGCTCCCGCCGCCGGCTGCGACGCACAGCATGGAGACACGATTCTCCGCGTTCCCTACACGGCAACCTACACGTTTTACACGCTTCCGGGGGCCCCATCGGAGCAGCGCTGAGCCTGAACTTCTTGAGGCATGAAAAAGAGAGCGGACCGCAAGGGGCCCGCTCTCTTTTTCATGCAGAAACTACTTCTTAGTCTTTGCAGCTGACTTGGAGTGTGCTTCCTCGGAGGACTTGTGTGCCTTGCTCGAGGTCTCGTGGGCCTTGGTTGAGTGGGCGTGAGCCTCTGGAGTGTCCTTCTCATGATGCTCCGCTGCCGTGTGATGAGCCTTCGCCGCTTCCTCGTGATGCGCTGCTGCCTGCTTGTGTGCTTCCTTAGCCATGTTGCAACTTCCTCCTGGGCTATTAACCCCTCAAGCTCTGACGCCGAGGCTTCAGTGCGTGTTGCTCCCTTAACCGGAGAGCAACGCGACACTACTCTCACCTCATGAAAGATGTCCAGCCATCCATGTAGCATGGGCCTGTGTCACAGGCTGAACTTCAACCCTTGCTTTATCGCATGCCCGCGGAGTGGGAACGGCACGCGGCCACCTGGATTGCGTGGCCGCACAACCCGGAGGACTGGCCCGGCAAGTTCCAGCCGATTCCCTGGGTGTACTGCGAGATCGCCCGCTGGCTTTCGAGCGTGGAAGACGTGCACATTCTGGTGAACGATCTGGCCGCGGAAAAACGCGCCACGCAGATGCTGCGGCGGGGAGGCGCGAACCTGGCGCGATTGCATTTTCACCATTGGCGCACGGATAGGGTTTGGCTGCGGGATTCGGGACCGGTCTTTGTGAAGCGAGTCGGCGACAAGCAGGTTCCCTGCGGGAATGACAGCAAGAAAAACAAAAGTGAAAGCGCCGGTGATCTTGCCATTGCCAATTGGCGATTCAACGCCTGGGCCAAGTACGATAACTGGCGCAACGACGATCTCATCCCGCAGCATGTGAGCGATGTGTATGCCATGCCGGCGATCGAGCCGAAGGTGACGCTCCCCGATGGATTCGAACATCGCCTCGTGCTCGAAGGCGGCTCGATTGACAGCAACGGTGCGGGTGCTTTGCTCACTACGGAAGAGTGCCTGCTCAGCGAGGTGCAGCAGCGCAATCCCGGTGTCTCCAAGGCGCAGCTTGAGCAGGCCTTTCGCGAGTATCTCGGCATTGAGCAGGTCATCTGGCTGAACCGCGGTTGTGCAGGCGATGACACCCATGGGCATGTAGACGACATCACGCGATTCGTCGGCCCAAACACGATTCTGACCGCAGTGGAGCCGAATACGGCAGATGAGAATCATCTGCCACTGGCGGAAAATCTCGAGCGCCTGCATGAGGCACGCAATCTGGATGGCGAAGCATTCGAGATACGCACCCTCCCCATGCCCGCTCCGGTGATCTTTGAGGGCCAGCGGCTTCCGGCGAGTTATGCGAATTTTTATCTCTGCAACGGGCTGGTGATCATGCCGACGTTTAACGATCCCAACGACCGCGTGGCGCTGAACACACTTTCCGACTGCTTTCCGGAGCGCACCGTTACAGGCATTCACTGCACGGATCTCATCTGGGGCCTCGGCGCGCTGCATTGCATGACGCAGCAGGAACCCGCATAATTGAGGCAGACAGGAAGGCCTACATGGTGGACGCACCTCGCGCTGTAGAGATCGCCGCAACCTCTCTGGAGAAGGTCGTTCCCACATTCGCCGCACTCGATCCGCATGTGGAACAGATTCAGCGCTCGCGTGAAGGCGATGCTTGGATCATCACGTTCAGGGCAGACAATCCCGAACCCCGGAGCGAAAAACGCGGATTTGGCGAAATATTCTTCCCCTACCTGGAAAAAGTAGTGCGGATTCAAACAGAGTCAGGTGATTTGCTGTCCGTCTTGAATCCTTCTTACGAGTAGTTCAATGTATGAAGCCCGCGATCTTACTTGACTCCAACCTTCTGCTTCTACTGGTGCTCGGTTCGTTCGATCTGAGGCTGATTGCATCCTTCAAGCGGCTTAGTGCTTTCAGCACTGCCGACTTTTATCTGCTCCGCGACTTCACCCGGAAGTCTCGCTTGGCAACAACCCCTCACGTCCTCACAGAGGTATCGAACCTCGCCAATGCATTGCCGCAATCTGTTCGTGCACCCTGCCTGCGCTACTTTGCTGTGATCGCATCGGCGATGGAAGAGGTCTACATGCCATCGGCGGAACTCGCTTCCCACAAGATTTTTCCCCTGTTTGGGCTTACCGATAGTGCCGTATCCGTCATGGCTAAGACGACTATTCTTCTAACAGAGGACGGTCGGCTCCGAGCCTACCTCGCCCAGGAAGGGCGGATTTCGCTTGGTCTGAGCGATCTACGCCAGCTTCGGGCGGCCGACAGTTCAAGATTCTAGGAGACATTCGATAACATGCCCCAACCCTGGCCGCCACCGCCCGACCTCGATTCCATCCAGGAGCTTGTCGCCAACGCCGATGTGGAAGGCTTCATCGCCGATGGGGGCCCCGTGGACGAGTACGAGACCGAGGCCGAGCAGCTGTTCATGCACATTCATGCGCTTTCGACGGATGAGCTGGTAGCGGCAAAACTTCTCCCGCTGCTGGAGAGCATCTGGAACCGGAGCTTCGAGCTGGACGATCCGGGTCTGGCGCGGCGTTTGCCCAAGCTGGCCGAACTGGCGGCGCAGATCGAGCGTTTCTTCGGTCCGGGCGCGCGGCCGCAGGTTCGGGGGATGTAACGCCTGTGTACGGTCAGGAGGGCGGTCAGGAGGGATGGATGCGGCTGGCGCTCGCCGAGGCTGCGGCGGCCGGGGTCGCGGGTGAGGTTCCAGTGGGCGCCGTGGTGATCTCCCCCGCGGGCGAGGTTATCGGGCGCGGCAACAACCAGGTTCTGCGTACGAACGACCCCACCGCGCACGCGGAGATCGTTGCTCTGCGCGCGGCCGGGCAGTTCCTCGGCAACTACCGCCTGCCAGGCTGTACGCTGGTATGCACGCTGGAGCCCTGTGCGATGTGCGCCGGCGCGATCCTGCACGCGCGCCTCGCAAGGCTGATCTACGCCGCGCGCGACCTGAAAGCGGGCGCCTGCGGCTCTGTGCTTGTGGTGATGAATCACCCTGCGCTGAATCATCGTGTAGAGGTCACCGCTGGCGTGCTGGCGGAGGATTGCAGCTCGATGTTGATTGGCTTCTTCCGCCGCCGCCGTGGGGAACAGGCCCAGATCGCGGCTGCGGAGAAAAATGCGCACTCGCATTCAGAAGCATCACATGACGAGGGCTGCTGATCGAGCAGCCGGAGAATGAAAACGCATGGCCGGTAGATTTGAGCACAAGACAGCAGTGGTGACAGGATCTTCGTCGGGCATCGGACAGGCGATCGCAGTGCGCCTGGCGAGCGAGGGCGCCTCGGTCGTGATCGACTTCCACAGCCATCCGGAGGGCGCGGAAGAGACCCAGAAGCAGATAGCCGCAAAGGGCGGCGCAAAATCAATTACGGTGCAGTCCGACGTCTCCACCGTGGCCGGCGGACAGAAGCTCATCGACGCCGCTTACAGTCAGTTTGGCGGCTGCGACATCCTGGTCAACAACGCCGGGGTAGAAAAGGGCGGCGAATTCTGGGAGGTCACCGAAGAGGACTACGACACCGTTCTTAACCTCAATCTCAAGGGTGCATTCTTCATCACACAGGCATTTGTACGACGCTTGCGCGATGCCAAAAAGCCCGGGCGCGTGATCAATATCTCCTCGGTTCATGAAGACATGGTTTTTCCACATTTCGCAAGCTATTGTGCGGCGAAAGGCGGCATTCGCATGCTGATGCGCGATCTGGCCGTCGAATTGGGGCCGCTAGGGATTACAGTCAACAATGTGGCTCCCGGAGCCATCATCACGCCCATCAACAAGAGCCTGCTTGACGACCCCGCCAAACTCGATCCCCTGCTGCGCAATATCCCGCTGGGACGGATGGGCACGTCGGAAGAGGTTGCCGGCGTGGTATCGTTTCTCGCGTCGGAGGACGCGGCTTACATCACGGGATCGACCTACGTCATCGACGGCGGTCTGATGCGGAACTACCACGAGCAGTAAAGTATGGCGAATACCTAATGCCGATAGCAGATCGATTGGGCTTCATTCCACTCCAACAGCACCTATAGTGAGAGAGAATATGCGCATGGAACTTCTTATCTATACCGCCGATTGGTGCCGCGACTGCCGCGAAGCCAAACGCTTCCTGAACCAGCACGCGATCGCGTTCAAAGAGATCGACATTGAGCGCACCCCCGGCGCCGCGGACGAGGTCATCGCCAGGACCGGCAAGCGGGCCATTCCGCAGTTTGTGCTGGATGGCAAATGGGTGCAGCCCTACAAGCCCGGTCGCGGCTTTTTGTACGACGAGATGAGCCTGTTGCTGGGTGTAGAACAGCCCGGGTAGATCTCAGAAGTATAGATAAAAAGGATGCCCGATAGGTCGGCGCACACGTATCTCGTCTACTTTTCTCGCCTAAGGATACGAGCAGTGTTCATTCGACCAACGCAGTCGTTTCAGCGTTCGCATCGCAATAGACCCACGGTTTGCCGTCGAACAGCAGATTCCCTTCGGGAATGACAAGAAAGAAAGACAACAGCGCTGTATTACTCAAGAAGACGGATCAAGTGTACTTAAAACGGTGCTCCGCCTTTTCTGTTGCCATTCCCGCACGGAATCTGCTGTTCCTTACGGGCGCAAACTCTAGGGCTTAATCAGATCCTCTTCAAGGCAATCTGCCTAAAACCTGGATGTAAGTTCGATATTCTCATCGGATGGCGTGGTAGACTGCGCCTCCGGCGAGGCCCCGGCGTTGGCTTCCTGCACGCGAACGTCATCCAGCGCGGCGATCTCCGTGCCGGGCGCTCCGGCTTCCGCGACGGTGGCCGCCACGGTCTGCACCTGCAACGGAGCCGTGCTGACCGGCATCGCCGGAACGGTGATCTCGACGTCAGCCTGCGCGGGCTGCGCACGGTTGCCGAACGGCCAGCGCAGCCGCAGCACACGTTGCCGAGAGCTTTCCCTATGTGCCTGCTCACTTCTGCCCTTGAGCAGATCATCGATGGTGATGATGCCCAGCAGTTTGCCGTCGCTGGAGACGACGGGAAACGAGGTGAGTTTAGTCTCCGCCATCTCCACCGCGCAAACCTTTAGAGTGGTGAACGGCGACACCGTATCCGGGCGCAGGGTGCCGTCGGAAAGCAGCAGTTTTCCCTGGTTCTGCTCGCGTCCGGCTGCGATCATTTGTGAGCGGGTGAGCGCGCCGGCCAGCCTGCCCTCGTCGTCCACCAGGGGAAACAGCCGCTGCCAATGCGACCAGCCCTCGGCGCCGCGTTCCTCGGTGCGGCGCAGCCATTCCGCGGCTTCGCGGCAGGTCGCCTTTTCGTTCAAGGCATAAACACTGGTATGCATTGCCTGGGAGACCAGCATGGTTTCCAGCGGATCCACGGAAAACTCACGGCTCAGATGCAGACCCTTGCGGCTCAGGTTTTCTGTAAGCAGCGACCGGGGCTGCACCAGCACACTGACCGCATAGGCGGCGCCGCAGGCCAGCAGCACCGGCAGCACCAGGCCGCCGTTGTGGGTCAATTCGATCGAAAGCATGGCCGAGGTCAATGGGCAGCCGATGGCCCCAGTCAGAAGGGAGGTCATGCCGACCAGCGCCCACGCGCCCGTGCTCATCTGCGGCAGAATGTGGCCAACGGACGCTCCCAGGGCAGCCCCAATCATCAGCAGCGGCGCCAGAATACCGCCGGCCGTATTGGAGCCGAGGGAAAATACCCAGATCAAACTCTTGATGACCAGAACGCCTGCCAACAGCTTCCAGGCGGCGTCTCCGGAGATCATCAACTGGATGACGCTGTAGCCCACGCCCAGGGCCTGCGGGAAGACGAGGCCGCCAAGACCGATGCCCAGGCCGCCAATCGCCGGCCACCACATCCAATGCACCGGCAGTTTTTCGAACAGGCCCTCACAGGTATGCACGGCGCGGCCCAGACCGGCCGCCACAAAGGCTGCGATGATGCCGATGGCCAGCGCGCCCAGCATCGCTGAGTGATACACCGGCGCGCCCGTGGGAATCATCTGCAGCAGGGGTCTGGGGCCCAGCAGCAGATGCCGCACGGCCCCGGCCGTCACGCAGGCGATGGTGACCGGAACCAGCGAGCGCGGCTTCCACTCGAACAGCAGGATCTCCACCGCCAGAAGAACCGCCGACATGGGGCAGTTGAACGTCGCGGCCATGCCGGCAGAGGCCCCGGCCACCATCAGCACCGTGCGTTCGGAGTCGGTCATGTTCAGCAACTGGCCCACCACCGAGCCGATCGCGCCGCCGGTGATGATGACCGGGCCCTCGGCTCCAAAAGGGCCTCCCGAGCCGATGGCGATGGCGGTCGCGACCGGCTTGAGTACGGCGACCCGCGGTTGCACGCGACCGCCCCCGAAGACGATCGTTTCAATGGCCTCGGGCATACCGTGGCCCCGTATCAGGGGCGAAAGATAGCGGGCAATGACGCCCACGATCAGGCCGCCCACAACCGGCACCAGCACCAGCCACCAGTGCCGGCCGGCCTGCCACGGATCCACCTCGCGGACACTGATGCGGTGAAAATAGAAGGCGTTGGTCGCCAGCGCAATCATCTCCAGCAAAGCCCACGCGGCGAGTGCGCTCAGCGCGCCCAGAATCGCTGCCAGGCCACTGGTATACAAAATGCGGGCGTCGGCCGAATAATCCCGAAGCACAGATTCGCTTGTTTCCTTCACGCAACCCTTTCGATGCCGGTTGGGTCCGGCGAGGAGCTCGACAGGAGCAACCTGCGCACCTCGCCCAAAGACTGCCAGAGGTGATCGCCACACTCCCCTTGCAGCTGCTCCAAATGCGATATCACCATCTGCCGCAGAACCTCGTCTCCACGCGGCGTGAGCACCACCAGCGAGCGCCGCAGGTCGCGCTCGTCAGCGGTTCGCCGCACCAGTCCCGCGCGCTCGGCACGGTCCACCAGCTCCACGGTGCTGTTGTGCCGCAGGACCATGCGCTCCGCTAAAAAACTGATCGAAGCCGGCTCTCCGGGCTCGATTGCGCCGATAACTTGCATAAGCTGGTATTGCTGCGGAGCAATGCCGAACTTGTCCGCTTCAATCTCACTGAAGCTGAGAAAGGTACGCAGGCGATACCGGAATTCCGCTAGCTGCCTCAAACGCGTTGTTTCAGATTCCTCTGCCGATCCATCGCTCATTGCCTACTCCCATTATATCGTGTGACGACATGCGAGGCTTTGGAGCACACGAGCCTCTTGCGTCATGGGTCATACCACAGTCGATTCAAATCTTTTGGCTGTACCACCTATGATGAGGGTAGGCCGACGCAACGGCAAGTTTGGCCCTGTGTTTGCAGTCAAATTGTTTGGAGATGAGATGATCGCGCGTTACACCCGTCCGAAGATGGCTGCCTTGTGGTCCGACCAGAGCAGATTTGAGCGTTGGCTGAAGGTGGAGCTCGCGGCAACGGACGCTCTCGCGGGAGCCGGCGTCGTTCCCACCTCCGCGGCCCAGGAACTGCACGCCCACGCCGGCTTTACGGTCGAGCGCATTGACGAGCTCGAACGCGAGCTGCGCCACGACGTGCTCGCCTTCACGACGGCTGTGGCCGAATCCGTCGTCCGTGCGGGCAGCAATGCGGCGCGCTGGCTGCACTTTGGGCTCACCTCGACCGACGTGGTCGACACGGCCCAGGCGCTGGCGCTGATGGAGGCCTCGGTGCTCATTCGCGCCGATATCCTGCAATTGCGCGAGGTGCTGCGCCGCCGGGCCATCGAATTTCAGCACACCCCCGCCATCGGCCGCACCCATGGCGTGCACGCCGAGCCGACCACCTTCGGCATGAAACTGCTGCTCTGGTACGCCGAGATGGGCCGCAATTTACAGCGCTTCGATGCCGCGGCAGAGGATCTGCGCGTGGGCAAGATCTCCGGCGCGGTCGGCAGCTTCGGCCACCTGAAGCCCGAGCATGAAGCGGCCATCCTCGCCGGATTGGGCTTGAAAGCCGCGTCGGTGTCCACGCAGGTGCTGCAGCGCGACCGCCATGCGGCTTTTGTCACTACCCTGGCCGTCATGTGCTCCACGCTGGACAAGATCGCGACCGAGATCCGCCATCTGCAGCGCACGGAGGTCCGCGAGGCCGAGGAGTTCTTCTCCGCCGGGCAGAAGGGCTCGAGCGCCATGCCGCACAAGCGTAACCCCATCACCAGCGAGCAGATCTGCGGCTTGGCGCGCGTGGTGCGCGGCAACGCCCAGGTGGCCTTGGAAGATGTGGCGCTGTGGCATGAGCGCGATATCTCGCACTCCTCCGCCGAGCGCGTCATCCTCCCCGATACCACCTCGCTGGCCGACTATCTGCTGAACAAGACCGCGACCCTGATCGACAGGCTGATGGTGTATCCGCCGCGCATGTTGAAGAATCTGGAGCTCACCGGCGGCCTGGTCTTCTCCGGCCAACTGCTGCTGGAGCTGGCCGGGGCCGGCATGACCCGCGAGGACGCCTATCGGCTGGTGCAGGGCCATGCGATGGATGCCTGGACCAACGATAAGAACTTCCGCGAACTGGTCATGGCTGATCCCGGGATCACGGCACGGCTTTCGTCTGAGCAGCTGACGGCGGCCTTTGACTTCAAACGGCAACTCGGCAACATCGATGCGGTGTTTGCGCGGGTGCTCGCCGACGGTTAGAGAGCGTCTGTGTGAACATTTTTGCTTTTCGGAGGTAGGTCCGGGCTTTCAGCCCGGACATTCAGTGCGGAGGAGGATGGGGCTTCAGCCCCGGGTTTTACGCTGACATCGGAGAGAAACCCTGGGCTAAAGCCCATCATTTTGTCTCTCCTTTTCGTGGGGCTGAAGCCCCACGCTCCCTCCAAATGTCAGGGTCAGGACCGTTCCAGCACCAGGCGTCTTGCCGCCTACGTCGCGAGCACGGGCTGGCCGTTCAGGCCAACGGTCAATTCCCCGTGCACCACGTCGCCGTACAGCAGCGAGGCCACGCCCGCGACCTCGACATACAGACATTTCTCATCCAGTGTGCGCACCGTATTGCCCAGGAACTGCTTCAGTTCCGTCAGCCCGGACTCGCCGGTAAGCGCCACCGTGAACTCTCGGTGTTCTCCGTAGCTGAAGGCGCCGTCCTCCTCTTTCCAATAGCCGAAGAGGTTGGCGGCGGTCGCGGTATAGCCGCCGAAGTGCGCCATCAGGAAGTCATGAACGGACTGTTCCACCGTGTTGCCGCCCGGAAATGGTTGCTTCAGCTTGAGCGACGGCAGCAGAAAGCGCACATTCTTCCCAAGCGGTTTCTCGAAGTAGGCCATGAGTGGATTGTAGCGTTGCGCAGCCACGCGGAAAACTGCTCGAAGGCATACCCGCCGACACAGGCCGGGCAGTCCGCCGGACGGACAAACGAGGCCGGGGTCGTGTTCCCCAGTATGGCACCTAAAGTACGGCACCTCAAAGCGAGTGGTGCGAGATAATCATTGCGATGCCGAACATCCCCTCAATGCAGCCCTTGACCGTAACCCTGGCGGTTACCGGGGCCAGCGGCTCGATCTTTGCGGCCGAGATGTTGCGGGCCCTGGAAGCCGAGGAGCGCGTCAGCCGCGTGCACATGGTCGCCTCGCCCAGCTCCCTGCGGGTGTTCGCAGAGGAACTCGGACTGAGCGGCCGGACCGGGCTGGTCGAAAAGCTCCTGGGACATGCCTCCCCCAAGGTCGTCCAGCACGCGCATGAGGATGTGGGCGCGGCAATCGCCAGCGGATCGTACCCCCTTGCGGCGATGGTGATTCTTCCCTGCTCCATGGGCACCCTGGCGGGTATTGCGCACGGCCTCGCGGGCAACCTGATCGAGCGAGCCGCGGACGTCTGCCTGAAGGAGCGCCGCCCGCTGGTGCTCTGCGTACGCGAAACGCCCCTGAACCTGATTCATCTGCGCAACATGGCCGCTGTAACCGAGGCCGGCGGAACGGTTTTTCCGGTGATCCCAACCTTTTACAACCAGCCGGAGAGCGTGACCGGCATCGTTCGCAGCTATGTGCAGCGGGTGCTGCAGCATATCGGCCTGCCGCAACCGGGAGCCTTCCAGTGGGGCGGCGAAGCCGCAAGCTCGACTCCCGACTAGAGCTTATGAATTGTCATCTCGACCGGAGCCCTGTGCGAGCCAAGCGAGTTGAATGGGCGAAGTGCAGAGATGACACCTTGTGGAAGACGGGCTCCCGAGACTCAACTTGAACTGCTCTCGCCAACCCGCTAACTCGCTCTAGCGGCTCATATTCGCCAGCGTGCGAACCCCACCCTCCGGTGGCGGGGCGGACTTCAGGAAATCGGCCACGGCAGGAGCCACGCGAGCCGCACACAGCGACGCCGCCAAGTGCCCACAACCCTCGACAATGTCCAGCTCCGAATGGGAATCGAGCGCATGCATCTGCCGTCCCAGATCGAGGGGCGTCAACCGATCCGTGCTGCCCCAGACGATCAGCAGCGGCTCCGGCAGTGTCGGCAGAATGTCGTCCAGGAGCGTCCCCGAACGAAAGGCCTGCGCGTTTCGTTCCACGGTGGGACGCACATCGGCGAACTGCCGCACCGCGGCGCGGCGCACATTCTCGGGCAGCGGCCTGGCCTCCGGCTCCATCAGCGACCATAGCCTTGCCACGTCCTCCGGCGAGTTGGGTTCAAACAGGTTCCGCCGAATCGGCGGCTGGGCTCGCATCCCGGCACTGTCGAAAACCACCACCCGATCCGTCAGCTCCGGGTGCTCGTGGGCCAGCGTCAATGCGATCCAGCCGCCCAGGGACCACCCGCCCAGATCCGTCTTCTGCAAGCCAAGCCCCTGGATGAAGTCGTAGATGAACTTGCTCTCGCCCGCGACAGAGTAATCGCCGTTCTCCGGCCGGGGCGACCGGCCATAGCCCAGCAGATCCGGCGCATACACATGGAAACCGGCGCGCTTGAGGCGCTTGAGCATGGGCGCCCAGCTCTCATCGCGATCGCCCAGCCCATGAATCAGCACCAGCGGCACACCGCCGCCCGGAATCCGGGGCTCGGCGTCGTAGTAGTGCACGCGGCCCTCGGGGGTGAGGACATAGTTGCTTTGGACGTGGGACAAAAATAGCCCGAAGTGGGTGTACTGCCGCTCCAGCCAGAGCGGCTCACGCAGAAACAGCACTGCTCCCAACAACCCAAGCACGACCACGGCCAACAAGAGGCGACCCAGAGATCTCATCCAGCGTCTTTGTACTCCTTGTCGATGTGGGGTGTGATGTTGCGGGGTGTGATTGGGAAGCCCATCGTCTGTGATGCGTTCCCGCCGGCTCTACTCTAGCGCGAACCGAAGGCAGCGGCTCGGCTCAGTTTCTCTCGCCTGCCCTGCGGGGGGGGGGCGAATTTACTTCAAAGGCTTGCCAAACTCCTCACCGAAGACGGTATGGCTCAGGTCAAAGCGGCCGCCATGGAACTTATCCTGCCCATGAAGGTGCCCGACCGCGAGCAGAGCCACGACCCAGTAGCTCATCGGCAGGCGCAGGGTCTCGCAGACCTTTTGCTGCTCGAATCCCTCAAGCGGGGCGGTGTCATAGCCGAGCACCTCGGCCATGAGCATCATGGAGGTATAGGCAAGCATGACCTGCTTGTTCAGCCAGCCGGTCATCTGATCGTCGGTGAAACCCGACAAATAGGCCGGTACGCTCTGCTCCGCCTGGGCCGCATAGCTTTCGCTCATGCCGCCGGCCCGGCCCAGGCGCAGCATGTCGTCCAGGTCGCGGCGCCATCCGTCCCGATCGCCGCAGGCCACAATGACCGCCGATGCCTCCTCCACCTTCGCCTGGTTGTAGCTGGCCGCGCGCAGCCGCCGCCGCTGCTCGGGGTGCTGTACCACCACAAACCGCCAGGGCTGCATGTTGTAGCCGCTGGGCGCCTGCAGACCGGCATCCAGGATCTGTCGAAGATCGCTCGCGGGGATCGGCTCGCCGGTAAAGCTGGGCGTGGAACGCCGCTCGCGAATGGCCTGAGCGAGCGATTTGGTTACAGTTGGCATCGATCTCCTGTCCTCACCGCGTCAGCGATGCATCTCCCGCGCTTCCGGCCGCAGCCCGGCACCCAGCTCACTTGGCCGCGGCAAACTCTCCCATGGGCCGCTCCGTTACAAACGGATTGGCGCCCGGAGCCTCTGCAATGACCCATAGATTATCGAACCCCGGCCGCAGCTCCGGATGGGCCGCAAGCAGTGCGCTGGCAGCCGCCAGGTTCCGGGCGGTCTCCGCATTGGAGTCTCCCGGGGAGCCGTTTGAGGAGCCGCTGGGTGAGCCGCCGGGAGCGTCAGCCTTTAAATGCACCACCAGATTGAGCTGCTTGCCATCCTCCGAAGCCTCGCTGCTCAGACCCGTGATGCGGAACTCCGCCCCCTTGGGTCCGGCAAGCGCGAGCGGCGTCTCCGCATTCAGCCCGCCTGAAAGTGCCGGCGGTGCGGCGGATCGCGTCTCCGACCGCAACCGGTCCAAGTTTGTGGTGGAAACGAAATTGGCAGGACGCAACAGCTGATCGGCCTCACCATACAGCAGCCACGCCAGCCAGGGCTTGCCTGCCTTGGCATCGGCACGCGCGGCGCTCCAATACCAGACGCCGTTGTGCCCCGCCGCATCGCGACGGTGAGGGTAGAAACCGGCCATCTTCCATCCGCTCGGGTCCGACTGCAGGAGAAACGACAGCAGCCAGGGGCTTGGCCCGGATGCCTCGACCATGGCAAACGCATAATGCCCGGGGGGCAGGCCGCCGATTGCAAAATCCGTCTCGGCGGCCGTTCCTGCCAGGGGACAGCTGAAGTCCGCGTCCCCAGTTTCGTTGGCGGTGCGATTGCTCGCATCGAGGAAATACAGCTGCGAAACCGCGAGACTGTCGCCCGCCAGCGAGCCCGCGGTGGTGCGAATCAGATAGCCCGTTTGCGCAAACTCGGACGCATAGGCCGGGATGGTGGCGTCCTGCACGGCCTTGCTGTCGCCCGCGAGCACGGACTGGGCCAGCCGGTAGGCTGCGGACCCCGCCTCCGTACGCTGCGCGGGGGTCATTTTGGCCTGCGTAATACAGCTCTGCCCAACCATCCGTTGCCCGCTGCCCAGGATGCCGCCCAAGA
The DNA here is from genome assembly GCA_965276885.1 of Granulicella sp. Lineage (GTDB taxonomy): Bacteria > Acidobacteriota > Terriglobia > Terriglobales > Acidobacteriaceae > Granulicella. The sequence continues at coordinate 3,837,006 of OZ255702.1, forward strand.
TCCCGGCGAGGACCAGCATCAGCCGGGGTAGCGCCCCCTGTCTGCGACCGATCCGGAACGCCCTTGCTGTGCCCATAGAGACTCAGCATACGAAGCGCTTGGCTTCGCGTCCAGAGGGATCCTTCATTCCATACCTTTCCCTGTGCCATTTTGGGCCGCCGACGCCATCGCCATTCGACCAAGTCATCCGCCCAAGCTACCCGAAGGCCCCTCCATCACGTCCGAGAGGTACATGGTTGCCCCCCGCGAACTTCCCGGCATGTCTGCAGTGATTGCCTCTTTGGCGTTTTTTGCACCTGCGGTCCTGGTGTCTGCGCAGATGCCCGGCTCCGGCCTCCCGGCAACGGCGCCCACGATCGCTCGTTCCGGCATCGCGCCGCTCGCCGCTACGGAAACCCCGGCTGACCACCCCGGGGAGCATCACCACCACCCGCAGGTAAGCTGCACGGCCGGGCAGCTTACGGTTCACGCCGACAACTCCAGCCTGAACGGCATTCTGCGCTCCGTCTCCCGCTGCACAGGCATGAGGATTACCGGCGGAGTTGTGGACCAGCGCGTCTTCGGCGACTACGGCCCAGCTGCCCCGGCGACGGTGATTGCAACGCTTCTGGACGGTACCGGAAGCAACATGCTCCTGCTGGAAACGGCTTCCGATCAGCCTGCGGAACTCGTGCTGACCCCGCGCAGCGGCGGGCCAACGCCTCCGGGCCCCAACGCTGTCCCCGACGACGATGCCGATGCGCAGAACGCCGTTGCCGTCCCCGCACAGCCGGACCTCACACAGACCGGCCCCACACAGACCGGCCCCGCGCAGCCGCCCTATGGCAGCGCGGCAGGAAACGCCAACCAGACCCCCGTGCCGGTAGCCTCAGGCGGTTCGGCCGTGACAGGACCGGCCAGCATCCCGCAGCCGATCAACAACGTGAACGGAAGCGCCAGCAACACTTCGCCCACGGCATCCTCCTATCCGACGACAAACTCGGTCTCCCTGGATTCACTGCCGACGCCGTCCACAACGCCGGGGACGAATGGCATCGTCGATTCGCCGAATCCGCCGGCGCCGGGATCCGACACCGCCAATCTGCTGAATGGAGGCGGCGGCAACGCGCCCGGCCCGGCCACCCTCACCCCGGCGCCCACGGGCAGCGCAACCCAGCCCGGCGGCACAAACTCCATCACGCCCGTGCCGACAGGCGCAGTGCAGCCGGGAGCCGACTCGACTTCGACTCCTCCGAATGGAACTCTTACTCCGCAAGGGGTCTATCAACAACTGCAGCAGCTCCGTCAGCAGCAACAGCAGCAGCAGGCACCCACAACGCCCCCGCCGCAATGACCCGGCGACGGGTTCTGTGCCGAAACGGCTTAGCTCTCTTGCACGCGCAAGCTTTGCGTGGCGGTGGCGGAACGGGTACGCGCGGCCGAAACGGCATGCGCCCGGAAAACCTGAAACATCGTCTGGCAGATCCCGTAGGCGACCAGCACTCCCAGCGCGAGCGATGCAAGAATCGCGCACAGCAACATCAGCGTTTCCATTTGTGGAAGCTCCCTTGTCCTTTAGCCCTTAAGCCCTTAAGCCCTCAAGCCCTTAGGGCCTTCGCTTCTGATAGCCGGACTGAGCCATCTTCGCCCCGAATCGCCGCTATGCTACGACGAAATTTGGAGGCTCTGTTATCCAGCCCGGTACCTGTCTCCGGGCGCCCGCAGCATTTATCCTTGCAGATGGCCCCACCGGGCTCGTCTTCTCCCATGAGCCTTACGCACATCCAAGTCCGCGGCGCCCGTCAGCACAACCTGCGCGACGTCTCCGTCTCCATCCCCCGCAACTCCCTGACGGTTGTCACCGGGCTGTCCGGCTCCGGCAAAAGTTCGCTCGCCTTCGATACCATCTACGCCGAGGGCCAGCGCCGCTATGTCGAAACCCTCTCCGCGTACGCGCGGCAGTTCCTCGACCAGATGGAGCGCCCCGATGTGGACTCCATCGATGGCCTCAGCCCGGCCATCTCGATCGAGCAGAAGACCACCTCGCGCTCGCCCCGCTCCACCGTCGGCACGATTACGGAGATCTACGATTACCTGCGGCTGCTGTGGGCTTCCGTGGGCCAGCCCCACTGCCCCAACTGCCACCGGCCCATCTCGCGGCAGAGCGCAGACCAGATCATCACGCAGATCCTCGCCCAGGCCCTCGATCGCGACCGGGCCGGCTTGCCCCAGGAGCGCATTACCGTGCTCGCCCCCATCGTGCGCGGCCGCAAGGGCGAGTTCCGCGAGGAGATCGAGGCTCTCGACCGCAAGGGCTACCGCATCCGCATCGACGGCGAGATGACCGACGTGGAAGAAGGGATGCGGCTCGAAAAACGCAAGAACCACACCATCGAGGCCGTGGTCGACCGCATCATCCTGAAGTCCGTCCAGGGAACAGGGATTAGGGAACAGGGAACAGATGCCTTTATAGGCGATTCTTCTGTTCCCTCACCCCTGATCCCTAATTCCTCGCAGTTTGACACCAAGCGCCTCGCCGCCGCCGTCGCCACCGCCCTGCAACTCGCCAACGGCCTCGTGCTCATCGGCCTGCAGGCACCCGGCAGGGAGTACAACGAAACGCTATTCTCCTCCTCGATGGCCTGCCCGGACTGCGGCATCAACGTTCCCAAATTGGAGCCCCGGTCGTTTTCCTTCAACTCCACTTATGGCGCCTGCCCGGAGTGCCACGGCCTCGGCTCCATCTTCGACTTCGATCCCGCCAAGGTGGTCACCGACTGGTCAAAACCGCTGCTCGACGGTGGCCTTGGGCCGGGTGCCAGCTCCCAATATCTTCAACGCGGACTTAAACTTGCGGGTGACAAGTTCAAGATTAACCTGAAGCTGCCTTTTAGTGCCTTGGAGAAGTCGCAGCAGGATTTGCTGCTGTACGGCCCACCGCGTTCTGAGGGGGCCCGCATCGGTTTTCACGGCGTCTTCCGGTTTCTTCGCGACAACGTGGAGGAGACCAAATCGGAGGCATATCGCGACTACATGATGGGCTTCATGTCGGCCTCGGACTGCCCGCGCTGCCACGGCCGCCGGCTGCGGCCCGAGTCGCTGGCCGTAACCCTGCCCGTCATCGCCGCCGCCCTGCACCCGCCGGTGAATAAGGAGGAGGACGACACCGAGCCCACCGAGAGCACCAACGCCCGGCGCGATGTGTCTATCGCCGACTTCACCGCGCTTTCGCTGGAACGGGCCCTCACCGGAGCCCGTTCGCTGCAGTTCACCGGCCGCGACCGCCTGATCGCCGACCGCCTGCAACGGGAGATCATCGAGCGGTTGGAATTTCTTAACGCCGTCGGGCTCGGCTATCTGTCTTTAAATCGCTCGGCGGCAACGCTCTCCGGCGGCGAAGGCCAGCGCATCCGGCTGGCGACCCAGATCGGCTCCCGTCTGCGCGGTGTGCTGTATGTGCTGGACGAGCCCTCCATCGGGCTGCACCAGCGCGACAATCAGCGCCTGATCCACGCGCTCGAAGACCTGCGCAACCTCGGCAATACTGTCCTGGTCGTCGAACACGACGAAGACACCATCCGCAAGGCCGATTACGTGCTCGATCTCGGCCCCGGCGCGGGCAAAAACGGCGGCCACCTGATGGCCGCGGGCACCCCGGCCGAGATCATGGCGAACCCCGCCTCCGTCACCGGCCGCTATCTCTCCGGCGAGATCGACATCGTCACCCGGCCCGTTCGCAGCAGGCCGGACGGCACAGAAGACAAGGCCCCCCGGTCGCTCTCCGGACGTTGGCTTTCAATCGAAGACGCCATCTCACACAATCTACAGCACGTCACGGCGCATTTCCCCGTCGGCGTGATGACCGTCGTCACCGGTGTCTCGGGCTCAGGCAAATCCACACTGGTCAATGACATCCTGTACCGCTCGCTGGCCAAGGAGTTGTACGGCTCGCGCGAGGAGCCCGGCGCTCATAAGGCCATCCACGGCGCGGATCAGTTCGACAAGGTCATTCAGATCGACCAATCCCCTATCGGCCGCACGCCGCGCTCCAATCCGGCGACCTACACCGGCGTCTTCACGGCCATCCGTGACCTGTTCGCGATGCTGCCCGAAAGCCGCGAGCGCGGCTACAAGGCCGGGCGCTTCAGCTTCAACGTCACCGGCGGCCGCTGCGAGGCCTGCCAGGGTGAGGGACAGCGAAGGATTGAGATGAGCTTTCTGCCGGATGTCTATGTCCTGTGTGAAGTTTGCAACGGTCGTCGTTACAACCAGGAGACCTTGGCGGTAAAGTTCAACGGCTACTCCATCGCCGACATTCTGGACCTGCCCATCGAAGAGGGCGTGCCGATTCTGAAGGATATTCCAGCCGTGCACCAGCGGCTTTCCACGCTCGTCGACGTCGGTCTCGGCTACATTCATCTCGGCCAGTCCGCTACCACGCTTTCGGGCGGCGAGGCGCAGCGCATGAAGCTGGCTAAGGAGCTTTCGAAGCGCCAGACCGGGCGCACGCTGTACCTGCTCGACGAACCCACCACCGGGCTGCACTTCGACGATGTGCGCCGCCTGCTGGAGGTGCTGCACCGCCTGACCGATCTCGGCAACACGGTGATCATCATCGAGCACAACATGGACATCATCCGCAACGCCGACTACCTGGTCGATATGGGTCCGGAGGGTGGCGAGGGCGGCGGCCGGATCGTCGCGCAGGGCCCCCCGGAGCTGGTGGCGAACGCTCCTGATTCGCATACGGGCGCGTTCCTGGCGCGATACTATGACGGGGCTGCCCTTGCGGCTGCGCCTCTGCATCTGCCGCCGGTCGTTCTTCCCGACTTGGAGAAGAAACCACCCAAGGAGAAACGTGCAGCACCAGAAAAGAAGACCGGTGTGCCTACCGCCTCCAAGCAGCGCCCCAGCGAAGAGCGCGCCCCACGCAAATCCAAATCCAAGCCCCAGCCAAAGAAGGCGAGTGCGGCGGCATGAGTGATCTGCCCAGCCCCGAGCCGGCGGTCTCACTACCGGAAGACGCGCTCGACATCCAGCACGATCCCTTCCCCGCCGAGGATCACGGCGTGGCCCGGCGCATTCCCCACCTGGGCCACACGCTGCTGTTTTTTTCGCTTGCGGCAACGGTGTTTTTTTTGTGCCTGCTCGTGCTCGCCGTGGCGGCGCCGGGCAAGATGCGTGGCGACAACGTGGAGACAGCGGTCTCGCTAGGCGCGGAGGCCGCCACCTACCTGCTCACCCTGGCGGCGGCATACTGGCTATTCCCGCTGCTTTGGAAGCGCTCGTTTCTGCAGGGAATCCACTGGGGCGGTCTGGCCGCGCGCCGACACTGGGCCCGGCTGGTCTCCGCGGGCATTCTTTTGAGCATCGTCACGCAGCTGGCTGAGCACTTCGTCACCGAGCCCAAGAGCCCCGAGATCGAGCACCTGATGCGCACGCCCTTTGGCGCCTGGACGGTGATGCTGATGGGAACGCTGCTGGCTCCGCTGATGGAGGAGGTTGCCTTTCGCGGCTTTCTGCTGCCGGCTGTGGCCACGGCCTACGACTGGCTCAGCCTGGAACGCACACCCGCCAACGTGCGGCGCTGGTCCTCGACGACCGGCAACACCAACGCGGGTCTCCTCTTCGCCGCGATCTTTTCCAGCCTGCTCTTCGCGCTCGTCCACGCGCCGCAGCTGGAGTACGCCTGGGGCCCCGTGGGGCTGCTTTTTCTCGTCAGCCTGGTGCTGGCGTTTGTGCGCGTTCGCACCCAGTCCGTCGCCTGCTCCACCCTCGTACATCTTTCGTATAACCTGACCATCTTTCTCGCGGCGCTGGTCGCGACAGGCGGCTTTCGGCACCTTGAACATCTGTAACAGACGAAAATTTTTATGGGCCGCTGACGCTCGTGGCCTACAATCGGAAAACGAGGTACACATGGCGGATATTCGCAAATGCCCAAAGTGCCAGTCCGAGAACGTCTTCCGGTCCCGGCGACGGTCTCTCGAATATCTGCTGCCCTTTCTGCGCCCGTATCGCTGCTACAGCTGTGAGCGCCGCTTCCTGATGCTCAGCAACAGCGCCGCGGAGGCCAAGCGTGTGCGGCTGGAGCACCGCCAAGTGTCCGAAAAGCACTCCAGCTAAGCAGACTCGGCTTGCTTCCCTGAGCGACGTAGCAGCTGGTGTAAAAGCCTTCTCTCTTTTGTTATCATTCCCCGAAGGGAATCTGCGGTTGCCCTTGCTGTTGTCTGTTTTTGCACCATCTGGGAATACCCACCGGCTCTTTCGCAATGCGATAAAATCTTGCTATGCGTTATGAGGTGCGGAGCCATGATGGCGAACAGCTACCCCCGCCCAAGCTCGCGTTGAGCAGGGGCAAGACTCCACTTTTTCTTGATGAGAACCTGCTTGCGTTGAGGGAACCTCTGGAGAAAAAGGGATTCAACGTCCTTGTACCCCGATCCGAGAAAAAAGATGAGGATATCCTGACGGAGGATCTGCCAGGCCGTATCTTCGTCACCAATAATCCACGTGATTTCCTCTATTCTGCCTCTCAGCTGGACTTCTCGATCGTCGACACAACTCACGTGAGCAAAGACCCGCAGACGCTGGCAGACACGATCGCGCGATCCTGGGTGGACTACTCGCTCAAAGCCGAGCACCCGGCTTTTTACCTCGTACTCCAGCCAAATGGCCGCCACGAGTTAGCTACCATGCTGTAGCATCTCGCGATGCCGAACCTAGGAGCTTGTTGAAATAACTGCTGATCGATGCGGTTCTGCTGAAGATTTGCTCCTGGGGAGCTTTTGTTGATGGATAGCTTAGTTTGTATTGGAGGCTGGCGAGTGTTTTTGAACACTCAACCTGTTTTCAGGCGCACTGCTGCTCGGGGCCCTGCGCGGCTTGTTGCGCGATGAGCCTGGGGAGGCGCAGGAGGTTGTGCGCGGCGCAGCTAAAGACGAAGGTCCAATCCACCTTGGCCAGACCGCGCACCTTCACCTGGCGCACCGGCCCGGTCTGCTTCAGCCAGCCGAAGCTCTTTTCGACCAGCCAGCGGCAGCTCAGGCTGATCGCATAGCCGGGGTGCCGGGTGGTCCTCCCGTCCATGTTGGAGCGGCGGCCCTTGTTGTTCTTCGTGATGTGCGGCGTGACATGCAGGCTCCGCGCGGCGACGACGAAATCCTCCGCGTCGTAGGCCTTGTCCGCGCCCACGGTGATGCGTCGCGTGCGGCCCTGCTGCTTGTCGGCCAGCATCAGCAGCGCGGCGTCGCGCTCGGCAAAGCCATCGGCCTGGGTGGCCATCGCGGCGGCGATCAGACCGTTCCGGTTCTCCACCAGCACATGGCCCAGGTAGGCCAGCTTCGACTCCGTGCCGTAGCTCTTCTTGTACAGCCGGGCCTCCGGATCGGTGGTCGATTCATGGGTCTTGTTCGACCGCTTCTCCCCGTGGAAGTTGGTGCCGTCGTCGTCCGAGCCGTCCTTTATGCGAAAGCTCTTGTGCGACGCCCACGCTTGAATCAAGGTGCCGTCGACAGTGAAGTGCTCATCGCTCATAAAACCCTTCGCCTGCTGAACCACCGCGGCGAAAAACTGTTGCGCCACGTCCGAGGTCAGCAAACGGTCGCGGTTTTTCGAAAACACCGCGTGGTTCCAAACCGCATCGTCCATGCCCAGGCCCACAAACCAGCGGAACAGCAGGTTGTAGTCCAGCTGCTCGACCAGCTGCCGTTCCGAACGCACTGAATAGAACGCCTGCAAGAGCAGCGCCCGCAGCACATACTCGGGCGCGATCGAAGGCCGCCCCGAAGCCGAATACAGGCTGTCAAACTCTTCGCTCAACGAGCGCAAAACAACGTCCGTCAGCCGACGAATCTCCCGCAGCGGATGATCCTGAGGCACACGCTGCTCCAACGTCACATAGCTGAACATCCCACCCTGCAACAGCTCGTCTCCACGCATACTCCATAGACGAAATAACCCTCAAATCCGCCGAAATACTGGAACCTTTTTCAACAAGCTCCTAGAGCGATGAATCGTTCATTGATTCATAAAATTTGTCATCCTGAGCGTAGCGAAGGACCTGCTTTTTGTTTGGGTTGACGGCGATACTCACCTTTGAAATATGTCACGAACTTCGGGTTCACCACACTAGTTCATCTTGATGGGCATGGCGACGAACGAAGTAAACTAACCAGGACATGATCCCCACCCTGCAATGGACGCCTGAAGGCGTCAGCTTCCTCGACCAGACCAAGCTCCCCACAGAAGAAACCTACGTTCTCGCCCGCGACTACCGCGAGGTGGCCACCGCGATCCGCGACATGATCGTGCGCGGTGCACCAGCGATTGGCGTGTCCGGAGCGATGGGCGTGGCGCTCGGCATTGCACGCAGTCAGGCCACCTCCCTGCTGCAGTTAACCGCCGAAGTTGAGACTATCTGCACCACCCTCGCCGCCACCCGTCCCACCGCTGTGAATCTCTTCTGGGGTATCGGCAGAGTTCGCGAACTCTTTAACGCACTGGCGCAAAAAAACACCGCGATCCCCAATATAAAACAGGCGGTGGTCGCGCTGGCTCAGCAGCTTTACGACGAGGACATCGCCGCCTGCCGGCAGATGGGAGCCTTCGGCGCGGAGCTCCTGCCGCGGGAGGGCACCGTGCTCACCCACTGCAACGCCGGCGCGCTGGCCACCTGCGGCTACGGCACGGCGCTGGGCGTCATCCGCGGCGCGGTCGAGCGCGGGCATCGGCTGGACGTGCTCGCCGACGAGACCCGGCCCTTTCTGCAGGGTGCCCGGCTGACCGCCTGGGAGCTGATGAAGGACGGCATCCCGACGACCGTGCTCTGCGACAACATGAGCGCCCACCTGATGAGCAAGGGCCGTGTGCAGGCCGTCATTGTCGGCGCGGACCGAATCGCGGCCAACGGCGATACCGCCAACAAGATCGGCACCTACGGCGTCGCCATCCTGGCAAAAGAATTCGGCATTCCCTTCTACGTGGCTGCCCCCTGGGCCACCATCGATCTCGAGACAGCGACCGGGGCAGGCATTCCGATCGAACAGCGTGATCCACGCGAGGTCACCCACTCCAACGGCAAGCAGGTGACGCCCGAGGGTGTAGGCATCGAGAACCCCGCCTTTGACGTAACGCCGGCCAGGTACATCACGGCCATCATCACAGAGCGCGGCGTGCTGCGGGCGCCGCTCGCTGCGAGCATTGCGGCCATGGGGGGAAGTGCACGGCCGGAGTTGGTCCGAGCCGGAGCTGCTGCAGCGCCCGCCGCCGGGTCGCCGGAGACCGGAGCTTTATCCGGTCAAAGCGCACCTGAATCGGGCACCGTCCCACCGCACTCGCAGATCACGCCGGACAGTTCGCCAAAGTAGACTGGGGAGGTCTGCCCATGGTGGTGAGTCAGCGGCCATCGTGATCCCTTGGCAGGGGTCTTTCGCGTTGCTCACGGCCTTTTTCAATCCGCGCCTGCGGTCGCTTTCCCGGGGCAACCTGCTTGTGGTGGCGAGCCTTATTGCGGCGCTTCTGCTCTCGCACTTTCCCCATCTGCAGGCAACGAGCTGGCTATTGCTGCCGCTGCTCGGCATTGCGGTGGGCACCGTTGACACTGCCCGCTGCATGCGCAAACGCTGGAACTTCTACCATGGTGGCGTGATCCTCTGCATGTATATGGACTTGATGATCCTGGTGCTTGTGCTTTTTCTGCTGCTCTATCCAGCATTGGCCTAGACTACGGCGTTTCCGTGTTGGTATGACGCCTCATCGCTATACGAAATCAGCTGTAAGCGCCTGCACTGGCTGCATTGATCGCCACTCCTTGACAGTTCCCGCCTCCCGCTCGCTATCCTCACAGGCGAGAGGTGCTGGCCACGGCCCTCCGTTCCGGAGAGTTCATGCCCGCCGCTGTTGCCTCACGCACCCGCCCTGCGCCCCCGGCCGGCAACATGCGCTGGTTCGTCTGTTTTCTGTTATTTCTGGCGACCACCATCAACTACATGGACCGCTCGGTGCTCTCGCTCATCGAGCCGCTGCTGCACACGCTGCCCTTCATGGGCTGGGACCGCACCAAGGACGTCGCGCACCAGGTCGTCTTCAACGACAACTACAAGCACATCGTGCAGTGCTTCCAGCTGGCCTACGCCATCGGCCTGCTGACCGCCGGGCGCTTTATCGATAAGGTGGGCACCAAGATCGGCTATGCCCTGGCCATCGCAGTCTGGGCATTTTCCTCAATGGGCCATGCGCTGGTTTCTTCCGTTGCCGGCTTCTGCATCGCGCGCTTCATGCTCGGCATCGGCGAGTCCGGCAACTTCCCCGGCGCGATTAAGGCGGTCACGGAATGGTTCCCCTCGGAAGAGCGTGGGCTGGCCACGGGCCTGTTCAACTCCGGCTCCAATGTCAGCTTTTTCATTGCGCCCGCGATCGTCATCTGGGCGACGGGGAAGTTTGGCTGGCAGGCCGGCTTTCTCGCCACCGGCTCCATGGGCCTGCTGTGGCTGGTTCTCTGGCTGATCTTCCCATACGACCGGTTGCGCCGCGAGATCCGCCCCAATGATGCCACCGTCACCCAGGCCAACCTCTCCCACGTGGTCGAACCCGGCGTCTCCGGCTGGGCTTTCTATCGCACGCTCCTGCGCACCCCCGGCCTGTACGCGTTTTCCATCGGCAAGTTCCTCACCGATCCCATCTGGTGGTTCTATCTCTTCTACCTGCCGAAATTCCTCAACGAGACCTACGGGCTCGATCTGAAGCACGCCTACTGGGAGATCGTCTGTGTGTACGTGGTCTCGAGCTTCGGTTCGATCCTGGGCGGCGGCCTGTCGGGCTGGCGTATGAAGGCGGGGGCGACCGTCAACTCCGGCCGCAAGTTCGCCATGCTGCTTACCGCGATCGCGGTGACGCCCATCGTCTTCGTGCCGATGCTGGGCCGCCTGTTCCCGCACAACGCGTGGCCGGCGGTGCTGGTGATCTCACTGGCCGCCGCGGCGCACCAGGGCTGGTCGGCCAACCTGTTTTCCACGCCCACGGACATGTTTCCGTCGCGCGCCGTATCCACCGTCGTAGGCATCGGAGGGGCCATGGGCTCGCTCGGGGGTGTGATCTTCACCGGCATCGTGGGATCGTACTTCTCGCTGCACCCGATGATCATCTTCGGCTCCGCCGCGTGCGCGTATCTGATCGCGCTGGCGATCTTCCAGCTGCTGGTTCCGCGGCTGGGCGCGCCCTCCGAGGCGGAGATTCCGCTGAGTGTGACCTAGCGTGGGCGCCCATAGTGAAATCCAATGAGTTGAGATTCTTCTCTTCTTGTCATCCCGCAGCGTAGCGGAGGGATCCGCTTTTCGAGGGGTCAGCGCGGGCTTGTAAACTAAGGCTGACCCCGATGCCCTCTGACCAGCCCAAGTTCTATCTCACCACGCCCATCTACTACGTCAACGCACGCCCGCACATCGGCCATGCGTACAGCACCATCGTTGCGGATGTGCTCGCGCGGCGTCACCGTCTGCTCGGCGACGATACCTTTTTCCTCACCGGCACCGATGAGCATGGGCAAAAGATCGAGCGCTCCGCCGCCGCGGCAGGCGTTCCCCCACAAGAATTCACCGACCGCGTTTCGGCCGAGTTCAAGACACTGTGGGACCGCATGGGGCTCACCTACGACGGCTTCATCCGCACCACCGACCCGCTGCACAAACGCGGCGCCCAGAAGCTCTTCGCGGACCTCTACGAGCGCGGCGCGATCTACCTGAGCTCCTACACCGGGCAGTACTGCGTGTCGGAAGAGATCTTCGTGGAAGGACCTCCGGGCACCATCGGCCCCGATGGCCGGCTGACCGAAACCGTCACCGAAGAGAATTTCTTTTTCAAGCTGAGCAAGTACCAGCGGCCGCTGATCGACTGTATTGAAAAAGATGAGCTAAAGATCACCCCCGAGGCTCGCAAGAACGAGGTGCTCAGCTTTCTACGCGGCAATGTCGCCGAGGCGCAGCGCGCGGCTAAGGCCACTTTTTTGTCCTCCGATCCGAACACCTCCCAAGACGTGTCATCTCGACCGGAGGACTCGCAGCCTCATCGCGAGTCCGGAGTGGAGAGACCTGCAGCTGCCCCCGCCCGGGCTTCGGGAACTCCAGAGACATCTGCCGGTCTGCCTCCGCAGATCGCCTACTCCGATCTCGGCCACCCCTATGTGCCCGGCGCGCTGCGCGACCTGTCCGTCTCGCGCTCCAGCTTCACCTGGGGCATCCCGGTGCCGGAAGCCATTCAGCACGCCGCCGGAGCCAAGGATAGGCACGTGATGTACGTCTGGCTCGACGCGCTGGCCAACTACATGACCGCTATCGGCTACGGCAGCGACGATCCGGCGAAACAAGCAGAATTCGCCCGCTACTGGCCCGCCGATCTGCACATCATGGCCAAGGAGATCACGCGCCAGCACTGCATCTACTGGCCCGCCTTCCTTTTGGCTGCAGGGTTACCGCTGCCCAAGGCCATCACCGCCCACGGCTGGCTGCTCTTCGACAATGCCAAAATGTCCAAGAGCAAAGGCAACATCGTCCGCACGGAGACGATCCTCGAGGCCTTCGGCGAACACGTCTACGGCAAACAGTTCCCCGAGAGCACCAAGCGCGAGCGCGATCTGTTCGCCAGCGACGTGCTGCGGTATTTCCTGCTGCGCGAGATACCGTTTGGCCAGGATGGCAGCTTCAGCTTTGAGGCGCTGGTCACGCGGTATAACGCAGATCTAGCGAATGGCTACGGGAATTTCGTGAGCCGCACGCTGAATATGATTGCCAGCTACTTCGATGGCCACACACCGCTCTCCAATCCAAGAACAGCGGATGGAGACTTACGGTTGAGCGGTGATTTTTCGAACAGAACCTATGACGAGCGCTTTCAGGTGCTGCTTTCTCTCCCTATGCATAACGTTGCCTCCGCCGACGCTTACATCACTGCGAACACGCCTTGGAAACTGGCGAAAGAACAAAGCGGAGAGGCACGTGAAAGGCTTGGACGCATTCTTTACAACGTAGCCGAAGTCATCCGCATCGTTACGGCGCAGTTGCAGCCGTTTATTCCTCAGGCCACCGCCAAAGTCTGGTCCCAACTAGGCCTAGGCGACATCGAACAAGCCGCCCGCAACGGCGACTTGAACAATCTCGCATGGGGCGGCCTGAAACCCGGCACAAAACTCGGTCCGCTCGCCCCCATCTTCCCCCGCGCCGACAAAGGACTCGCACAGATTATGACCGACATGGAAGAGGCGCGCGCCGCCGCTCAAACCTCGACGACCTCACCCCTCACGCCTCAACAAAACACCGCACATCCCGTCGATCCGCTGAAGGCCGCCGCCACACCTACGCCCGCAGCCCCGGTCAGCACCAGCCCGTTCGATCCCGCCGCGCCGCCTCGCACCAGCTCGCTCGATTCCCTGGCCGAGCCCAGCGGCACCCTGACCGTCGGCGGCAGTAACGCCCCGTCCGCGACCCTGCCCACCACGCCCGGCCCGCACACGGAAGCTCCCGCCAGCGGCCCCTTCGCCACATCCGCCTCGCAGACACCGGCCAACGCCACCGCGGCGGATGCTTCCGTCCAGATCGGCATAGACGACTTCATGAAGGTAGAGCTGCGCGTCGCGCAGGTGCTGGTCGCCGAGCGCATCCCCAAGGCCGACAAGCTGCTGCGGCTGGAGGTGGACCTCGGTTATGAAAAACGGCAGATTCTCTCCGGCATCGCGCAGTGGTATACGCCGGAGGAACTGGTCGGCCGCCGCATCGTCATCGTGGCCAACCTCGCACCGCGCAAGATGCGTGGGCTGGAGTCGCACGGGATGCTGCTGGCCGCCAGCGACAGCGCCGAAGGCAAGCCAGTGCTCGCCACCTTCGGTGAAGACCTCGCCCTGGGCTTACGCGTGCGGTAGAGACAGGCATAGGAGTTCGACCACAAGGATGTTGGCTCTCCTTGCGTGGGGCTGAGCCTCAGGCTCCCTCCCAAAGAGAAAGAGCCGTGCGAAGATCAGTTTTCGTCAGACACTGCCTAAAAGCCCTGTTCATCCTCATGGGCGTAACAAAGCTGAATGAAGCTGAATAAAATCAGACCTTCCCTGGGTCTTCGTGTCTTCGGTGGCCGTATGCACGTACACTCAAGGCAGTCATACTTATCTTCTGAGGTCTCACACTGTCCATCACGGGTCATTCCGGCGGAAGGAAGGAGTTGGTGTGCATCGGCATTCTGGGCGCCGATCCCCTGCGCTCGATCGGTTTGCAGTCGATCCTGGAGGATGGACTGAAGCTGCGCACGGTCATTCTGCCGGATACGGACCGTTCGGGTGCGTGCAAGCCAAACGTCCTCATCATTGATGAGAGCCTGGATGACCAGCCGGGATTGGCCGCTCCGTTGAGCCACATTCTGCTGCGTATGCCGGGGGTCGCGGTGGTGGTGCTCACCCGAACGGTGAACTCTGGCGCGACCCACCGCGCCATGGCGGCCGGGGCGCGCGCGGTTCTGCCGGAGACGGCACAGGTGCCGGAGATCCGCGCCTGCATACGGGCCGTGCTGCGAGGAAAGACCTGGACGCCGCGCGAGACTGTGAGCGAGTCTCGCGAAGCGCCGCAGGCAACGGAGGCGACCCTTGACGACCGCTTTACGCCAAAGGAGCGGGAGGTGATGCAGTGGCTCGCGCAAGGCCGCTCCAACCGGGAGATTGCGTCCACCATGGGCATTGATGAGGCGACCGTGAAGGCGCACCTCGGGCGCATGCTGCGCAAGGCCCACGCGAGCAACCGTGTCGAGCTCACGCTGCGCGCGCTGGCGGAATCCAAAGCCCGTCCCTGACTCCGGGCTGTGTGCACGTGCGGACGACTACAACGAAAGTCGGATTGTGCCGCCGCGGCGGATGGAAGAGAGTAGCCATAGACATTTGGGAGAACGGCCCGCGGTTGAATGCCTATCCAGGCAGGAGAATCGCGGGCCTCTTTTTGTCTCGGGGATGCTTTGCGCATCCACACTTCCGAAACTCAGCTTCGCAAGCATGTTCCGCTTTGGTATGGCAACCCCCCCGCCCGGGCTTCCATCTGACGGTTAGCAGCTAAATTTGAGTGTGCGAAACTTTTGTAAGCGAAAGGTAAGGTAATCAGATGAAGAAGTTAATAGGGGCGGTATGTGGCTTGGCGATGACGGCTGGCATGCTGTCGGCGCAGGCACAGGACCAGGGAAAGATCGATGAACGGCTCGGTGCCTCCGCTGAAATCCTGGATCAGATCATGGCCGCTCCGGATACTTCCATCCCGCAGTCTATTCTCGCCAAGGCGCATTGCGTACTCGTGATCCCCTCGGTGAAGAAGCTTGCGTTTGCTGTGGGCGGACAATACGGGCAGGGCGTAGCTACCTGTCGCACCGGCCATGGCTGGAGCGCTCCGGTGTTTGTAAAGCTAGGTGGCGGCAGCTTTGGATTCCAAATTGGTGGGCAAGCCACGGATGTGGTTCTCCTCGGAATGAATATAAAGAGCGCGCAAGATCTGCTGCATAGCAAGGTGAAGCTCGGCGCGGATGCGTCGGCGGCGGCCGGCCCGGTTGGCCGCAATGCGAGTGCCAATACTGACCTATATCTGAACTCCGAATTTCTGTCTTACTCACGCGCAAAGGGTTTGTTCGCCGGGCTGGATCTCACCGGTGAGTACCTGGGCTCGAATGACGACGATTTGAAGGCAGAGTACGGTCCCGGTGTGCGCGTGGATGCTGTCCTCCATGGCGCCGTTCCGACCCCTCCGAATGCCGAGCACTTTGAGCACACGGTGGCGAAGTATTTCGTAACGTCTAGAGGCAATCAGTAGATGGGATTGGTTTCAGGAGAGGGCGGCTTCGGCCGTCCTTTTTCCTTATCGCGAGATAGTAGCGGTCGCGATACTGGAATGAAATCAGACACAGCCATGGTGAGTGTTTTGCTTTGCTCACGGGAGTTCCGTCATGTACCTCCGAAGCTCAAGAAGATAGGGTGATCAGATGATAAAGACAATAGGTGTCGCTTGCGGTGTGGCGCTGATGGCCGCAGCCGTGGTTCCGGCATCGCATGCGCAGGACAAAGGAAAGATTGACGAACGCCTGAGCGCGTCCGCGGGCATTATTGAAGAGGTGATGGCTGCACCGGATCACGCGATTCCGGAGACGGTTCTAGGCGGCGCGAAGTGCGTCATCGTGATTCCGTCGGAGAAGAAGGCCGCCTTTGCAGTGGGCGCGCAGTATGGTCAGGGCGTCGCCACGTGCCGTACAGCCCATGGATGGAGCGCCCCGGTCTTTGTGAAGCTCGGGGGTGTAAGCTTCGGGTTCCAGATCGGCGTGCAGGGGACTGACCTGGTGCTGTTGGGCATGAATCAGAAGAGCGTGCAGGATATGCTACACAGCAAGGTCAAGCTGGGCGCGAGTGCGTCGGCCGCGGCGGGTCCTGTCGGTCGCAACGCGCAGGCGAATACAGATATTCTGCTGAATGCGGAGTTTCTCACCTATTCGCGCGCCAAGGGCCTGTTCGCCGGTCTCGATCTGAGCGGGGATGTTCTTGAAGCCAATAACGACGATCTCCACGCGGAGTACGGCCCGGATGTGAACGATGACGCCGTTCTGCATGGCACTGTGCCCACTCCTCCCAACGCCAGACACTTTGTGCACACGGTAGGAAGGTATTTTGTGATAGCCAAGCATTGGAAGACCGAGACGCCTCCGAAGCACCCCGCTAACAATTAAGAAGGGCGGCTTTTAAGAGGGCGGCTTCGGCCGCCGCTTTCTTTGCGTTCAGCAAAGAGAATGACTCGTGGCTACACTAGTAAAGACTTGAAGGCCGCGAATGTATTGACGAGGAAGGGTTCTCTGTACAGGGAGCGGCTTGAATATTGGGCTGTTCGCGGCGTTCTTGGCTGCCTGCGGGCGCTGCCCCGGCGGGCTGCGCGATTTGCCGGTGGATGCATCGGCCTCGCAGCCTGGGCTTTACAGCCACGCCTGCGCCGCGTGGGTTTGCAGAACCTGGAGTTGGCCTTTCCGGAGCGATCGAAGGCGGACCGCCGCAGCATTCTTCGGTCCAGTCTGCGTGCGCTTGGCTGGCAACTCGCTGAGTTTGCCCAGATGAGCCGCTACAGCGCGGAACGTGCGCAGACCTATATCCGCTACGAAGGCTTGGAGAACTATCTGGCCGCGCGGAGGAAGGGCCGTGGTGTGTTTGTGCTCACCGCGCATCTTGGCGCCTGGGAGCTTTCCAGCTTCTTCCACTCGCTGATGGGCTATCCCATGTCGATGGTGATCCGCCGGCTCGACCACGCCCGTATCGATGCGCTAGTCAACGGCATCCGCACTCTGCACGGGAATCGGGTTCTGCACAAGGATGACTTCGCGCGCGGGCTGCTGAAGGCGGTGCATGGGGGCGATACCGTCGGCATCCTAATGGACACCAACATGACCCCACCCCAAGGTGTTTTCGTGCCTTTTTTTGGGAAAGAGGCCTGTACGGCCTCCGGTCTGGCCCGGGTGGCGCTGCGCTCCGGAGCGGCGGTATTGCCGGGATTCCTGCTTTGGGAGAGCGCGGAGCGGCGCTACGTGTTGCACTTCGGCCCGGAGCTGACGCTCGGACGCAGCGGAGACGCGGAAGTCGATGCCGTGGCGAACACGGCTTTGTTTACAAGCACGCTGGAGAGCTATATCCGCCGCTACCCTGAGCAGTGGCTGTGGGTGCACCGCCGCTGGAAGACGCGTCCGGCGGGACAGGAGAGCTTCTACGCATGAGCACACAAAAGCTCACCGCCGCGCAGATTGCGGAGCTCACGGGTGCCGCCTCCGCAGTGTCTTCCGGTCTGGAAGACCGTCGGATTGCGCGGGTGAGCGCACCTGCCGGGGCCGATCCGGAGTCGCTCGTTTTCGCGACGGATGAGGCTTCGCTGCGAGCGGCGATCGCTTCCAACGCCGGTCTGATCCTTGCGGGCAAGATGGCCCCACCGGCTGCATCTGAATCTGAGTTTGGATCTGAATTTGAAGACGACCGCGTACTGAGCGTCGCCGATCCGCGTTATGCCTTCGCATTGTGCGCCCACGAGCTGGCTCGCCTCCAGACACCTGCAGATCCTCTCGTGCATCCCTCCGCGGTGGTTCATGCGACCGCACAGCTTGCAGCCGGCGTGCGCGTGGGAGCCGGCGCCGTGATCGAAGCGCATGCGCGGATCGGCGACGACGTGTTCATCGGATCCAATGCCGTCATAGCTGAAGGCGTGGTGCTGGGCGATCGCGTGGTGGTGCAGTCCGGGGCGGTGCTTGGGGCGAAGGGCTTCGGCTATGTGCGCAACCCTGCGACGGGCGAGTACCTTTTGTTTCCGCAGGGGGGAGCGCTGGTGATCGAAGACGACGTGGAGATCGGCGCGAATACCACCATCGACCGGGGCGCACTGGAAGAGACCCGCATCGGCCGCGGCACAAAGATCGACAACCTGGTGCACATCGGGCACAACTGTAAGATTGGTCGCAACGTAATCATCGCCGCGCAGGTGGGCATCTCGGGGTCGTGCGTCGTCGAGGATGGGGCGGTATTGGCGGGGCAGGTGGGCATTTCGGATCATTGCCATGTTGGACCGGGGGTGATCCTGGGGGGGCAGGCCGGCGTGTATCGCGGAAAAACCGTTACGGGACCGGGTGAGGTCTTCGCCGGAACCCCGGCCGAACCGCTGCGCGACCAGCTGCGCTCCCTGGCCCGGCTGCGCTCGCTGGCAAAGCTGCAACGGTTGAGGTAAGGGGCTTTATGGCTGTGGTGGTGATCGGCGGACACACGCGCAACATCGGAAAGACGAGCGTCGTCGCGGGGCTGATCTCCGCGCTGCCGGAGTTCAATTGGACGGCGATAAAAATTACGCAGTACGGCCATGGCATCTGTTCCGCCAACGGCGAGGAGTGCGATTGCGCCACCGCCGATCACACGATCGCGGTGAGCGAAGAACGCGACCGCGGCAGCGGCACCGACAGTTCGCGCTATCTGGCCGCCGGGGCCGTGCACTCCTTCTGGGTGCGGACGCAGCAGGGCGAATTGCATGAGGCCATGCCGCGGGTGCGCAAGCTGATCGCGTCCGCCGGGAACGTCATCCTCGAATCCAACAGCGTATTGCGCTTTTTGCAGCCGGATCTGGCGCTGAGTGTCCTGGATCCCTCGGTGCCGGATTTTAAGCCGTCCGCCTTGCGCTATCTTGATCGTGCGGATGCGCTGGTGATGCCGGAGGGCGTGGGAGGTGAAGCACCGTGGCAGGGAGTCTCGCCGCAACTGTTGGGGCGCAAGCCGCGCTTTTTATTTTCGGCACCCGCGTACTGCCCGCCCGAACTGGTCAATCATGTGCGCGAGGCGTTATTGGCGATGCCACGGCCCGCTTCCACCATGAAAGGGCGACTCGCCAAGCAAATATAAACTCCATACACGAACTCTCCGCGTCCTCTGCGTTGTTCCTCTGCGCCCTTTGCGTTCCGTTTGGGAAAAGCGGGAACGCAAAGAGCGCAGAGGGAATACGCAGAGGGACGCAAGGTTCTAGTTGCGGCGCCGTTCATTACAGGCTGCGCACGGGCAGCATGACCAAATCCTTTGCGAGCCCGACCTCGCGCTGCACAAACGGCTCGGCGTAGCGCACCCCGGCGAGCAGGCCGTAGTGCCGGGCCGTGGCGAACATGCGCTCGCGGATGTCTTCTTCCGGGACGAACAGCCCCGCACCGGCGTTCTGCGGGCCGTACTGCGAGCGATAGGCGAGCAGCGCACTCTGCCGGGCCTCGATGTGCTCGGTAATGTCCACGACGAAGGTCGGACGGACGTCGGCATACAGCGAGGCGTAGAGGATCTTGTACGGCCGGTGCGGAGCGCCCTGCTCGGGGGCGAGATCGAGGCTTGCCAGCCCGGCCAGAAAACAGGCCTCATAGCCGAGGGTGGAGGATGTGTAGTGATCGGGATGACGACCCTGCCAAAAGGGCAGAATCACCACCCGGGGCCGCAGGCGGCGCAGAACGGCTGCGATCTTCAGGCGATTTTCGAGCGTGTTCTGGACGTTGCTGTCGGGCAGGTCCAGCGCTTCGCGGTGCGAGACCTGCAGGATTTGGGCGGCTTGGTGCGCCTCCGCGGCGCGCTCCGCGGCGGTGCCGCGGGTGCCGCCCTCGCCCTGGGTCAGGTCGAGGATGCCGGTGCGCCAGCCCAGCGCGTGCTGCACCAGCAGGGTACCGCCGCAGGTCTGCTCCACATCGTCGCGGTGGGCCGCGATGGCCAGCACATCGACGCCGGAGTTGGGGCCGTCAGCCGTGGTGGTCATGTGGCTAGTTGGCGCTATTGGTCAGCGCGTCCATGTAGGCCACGTCCAGAACGGTGCCCTGAACGGTGACGTTGGTGTTGTTGATTTCGGAGCCGTCCACGGTCGAGAAGACGTGAATCTGGCCACCGTAAGCCGTGTACACCTTGTTGTAGTTCTGCACCCAGCAAAGACCGGTCAGGTCGCCGTAGTAGTACAGATTGCCATTGGTGTTGGGAAAGGCGACCGTGGTGGTGCCGCCGGGCGTGAGGCTGGGAATGATCGTAGCCGTGGGCGTGGCCGCGCCCAGGTTCACCATGGTGAGGCAGTTGTAGTTCTGGCCTGTGGCGGCGCGCTCGCCCGTGGCACAGGTGTTGCCCCCGACCCAGAGCGTGTTGTTATCGGCGAAGAGCAGCTTGGTGTGGGTGCCATCCGCGATGGAGACTGGGTTGGACGCCACATAGGTTGCCTGGCTCAGGAGCGTGAGATAGCCGGTAAACAGGCCATCGGCACGAGGGGTCGTGCCCAGCGCGCCGCTCGCGGTTGGGCTGAAGCGGGACTGCCCGGCAAGATACAGGGTCGTGCCATCGGACAGGGCCGTGGTCACGCCTCCGGGAATGGGAATGGGGTTGGCTACCGGCAGCGTCGTCAGCGGCGATGGCGCGCCTGCGGCGAGCGGGTTTACCGCGGGAATGGTGCTGACCAGCAGCGCACTGGACTGCAGCACCGAGACGCTGGCGGTGCCCCCGCCGTTCTCCGGCCCCGAGTTCAGAACGTAGACGCTGTTTCCATCCAACGAGAAGTACGCGTTGGTCGGCCGGTCATAGTTGCCGGCCACCGGAACGACGCAGTACACCGGCAGCAGCAGCGGCTCGCAGTCAACGTAACCCGGAGGAAAGACCGGCGTACTGCTCTGCGGGAGCTGAATCACGCGGTAGAGCGCGTTGGAGTTGCGGGTCATCGCCAGCATGATGGTGTTGCCGGGGTTCATGACGACCCGGTTTACGTTGGGCAGGTTCAACATGTACGGGCCACCGGCGGCTGCCACAACCAGCTGCCCCGCCGTGGCGGCCGCCGCTACTCCGGTCCCCGCCGTTCCGGTCGCGCCGACAAAACGCGTGCCGTCAGGCGAGGCGGCAGCCGAAGGAGCGTTGGCGCCAAAGTTCGCTACGGCTCCGGCACTGGTCTCCTTCGCGTAATTCAGGCCGGTGAGGGCACCACTGATGTAGTCCAGCACGTACCCGGTCTGTTGCTCCGGAAAGTTGATGATCGTCGTGGGGTCTCCCGTCGACAGGCCGGAGATGGAGAAGGCGGGAATGGTGTTCTGGATGTTGCTGCGGATATCGCGCAGACCGTCCAGGATCTCGCCACCCCCGCCCGTGTTGCCGTTGACCGTAAAGGTAGCCAGCACACGCTGCTGCAGGCCGCTGGGCGGCGTGGCGCGGCCGGCGAAGTTGTACTGCGGATAGTAGTACAGCGGCGCGCGGCAGCCGGCCACAAACAGGGTCGAGACCAAGCCCACAAGCAGAGCGAAAACGAGGCGGGCAGAGTTACTTCTATGCTTCAACGGCGACGAGCTCCCCAGCGACTTTCATGCCCGTAAAACGCAGGCTGCAGTCACGCAGAGTATATCAGTGCGCTCCTTTCAGCCCCTATCGCAGGGTAGGATTGGGAGATGCGGTCAGCGGTGAGGTCAGCAATGCAGCGACTGGGAAGACGCGCGTGAACAGGGACGCGCTTAATCGGCTTTTCAGTGGAGAGACGGTGCTCTGCGATGGCGCCATGGGCACCATGCTGTATGGCTGCGGCGTCTTCATCAACCGCAGCTATGACGAGCTGAACGTCACGCAGCCGGAGACCGTGCGCTCGGTGCACGAGCAGTATCTGCAGGCCGGCGCGCAGGTCATCGAGACCAACACCTTTGGCGCCAACGCCCATCGGCTGGAGCACTTCGGGCTGCGGGAACGGGTGCGCGAGTTCAATCTCGCCGGTGCGGCCCTGGCGCGCAAAAGCGTCGAAGCCCATCGCGAAAAACACGGCGCCGATGCGTTTGTCGCCGGCGCGATCGGATCCCTGGGAACAACTTTGGGTAGCGCTGAGGGCGAGATCCATCCTGATCGGGGGAGGGCTGTGTTCGCGGAACAGATCGCCGCTCTGGCCGAGGGTGGGGTCGATTTGCTGATTGCGGAGACGATGATGTCACTGACCGAGGCGGAGCAGGCTGTGCTGGCCGCGCGCGAGGCCGCGCCGGGGCTGCCCCTGGCCGTGCTCGCCACGGTGGGCGAGGACGGCAACTGCCTGGATGGAACGACCGCCGAGCAGTTTGCCGAGCGCCTGACCGCATGGGGCGCGGCGGCCGTCGGCTGCAACTGCAGCAGCGGTCCGGAGACGGTTCTGAACGCCATCAAGCGCATGCGCGAGGCGACCGCTTTGCCGCTCATCGCGATGCCGAACGCCGGCCTTCCGCGCAACGTCGAAGGCCGGAATATTTACCTGACCTCACCGGAGTACATGGGCGGCTTTGCGCGCAAGTTTGTGCGTGCGGGGGTGAGCTGGGTGGGTGGCTGCTGCGGCACCACGCCCGCGCACATCCGCGCCATGCGCGGCGCCCTGCGGGCCACGGGCGCGCAGACCGCCGGCGAATCCACCATGGAGCGGACGCACACCGGTTCCGTGGCGGCTCAGGAGGAGACTCCCGGGGTGGAACCGCCGCCCCTGGAAGAACGCTCCAAGATCGGCCGCAAGATCGCTCGCGGCGAGTTTGTCTCGCTGATCGAGATCGTTCCGCCCAAGGGCTTCGACTGTGCGCGGGAGCTTGCCGGCGCGGAACTGCTCGCCCGACTCGGAGTAGACGCGATCAACGTGCCTGACTCGCCGCGCGCCAGCGCCCGCATGAGCGCGATGAGCCTGTGCGTGCAGATCCAGGCGAAGACCGGCGTGGAAACGGTGCTGCATTACACCTGCCGCGATCGCAATCTGCTGAGCATTCAAAGCGACCTGCTGGGCGCGGCCTCGATCGGGTTGAAGAACATCCTTTGCCTCACCGGCGATCCGCCCAAGATGGGCAATTATCCCGATGCGACCGCGGTGTTTGACGTGGACGCCATCGGGCTCACACGCATCACGCAGGCGCTGAACCATGGCCTCGATATTGGCCGCAACCCGGTAGGAGGATCTACCGGCTTCACGATCTCGGTGGCGGCCAATCCCGGCGTTCCGGACATCGACCATGAGGTCCGCCGCTTTGCCTACAAGGTGGAGGCGGGGGCGGAGTTCTGCATCACGCAGCCGGTCTTCGACATGCGGCTGCTGGAGCAGTTTCTGCGCCGCATCGAGGGCTTCCGCATCCCCGTGATCGCGGGCATCTGGCCGCTGACCAGCCTGCGCAACGCCGAGTTCATGCGCAACGAGCTGAAGGTCTCGATGCCCGAAGACGTGCTCGCGCGCATGGGCAGGCATACGGACAAGCAGGCCGCGCTGGCGGAAGGCCTGAAGATCGCGCGGGAGATGCTGGCCGCCGTGCGCGGCGAAGTACAGGGGGTGCAGGTGTCCGCGCCGTTCAGCAAGTACACCGCGGCGGCCGAGGTGTTGGGCCTGCACGACGAGGTAGAGGTGCATGGCTAGTTTCGAGGAGCAGCTTACGGAGCTGGAGACGGTGGTCGAGCAGCTGGAGCGCGGCGACCTGACGCTGGAGGACAGCGTGGCTCTGTTTGAGCGCGGGATGCAGCTTTCCGAGGCTTGCAAGGGGCAGTTGGCGAGCGCGGAGAGCAGGATTCAGGTGCTGATTCATCCTAGAGAACGTGGGCCGGTGCGGGTGGAAGAGCTGATGATGGATACTGAAGAAGACGCGGGCGAAACGAGTGATTCTGACGAGGCGTTTGACGAAAAGTAGGCGTATACTACCGATGCTGAAGGAGGTCACGTGAATCCAAACATCGACATACAGAAGTTTGCGCAGCACTTGGTGAAGGTTGGCCGTGAATACATCTTTTGGGAACAGAAGAAGCTGGAGTGGATTCTGGAAGAGGAGAAGAAGGCCGCGAGATCAGAGAAGGCGGCGTGAATCCACCTGTTCTTACGATCATCGCGGGCAGTAACGGTTGTGGAAAAACCAGCCTGAGTATGTCTGCTCGAAATGATCTTCAGCAATCTCCCATACTTGATCCAGATGCCATTGCGAGGTCCATCACTGATTCGCAGGCACCGCAGCGAGCTTCGAACATAGATGCCGGTAAGCAGGTTTTGCGGCTAGCCGATGAGTTGATGGAAGCTCGACAGAGCTTTACGGTGGAGACGACGCTTAGCGGCAGCACATATATACGGATGGCGACGCAAGCTAAACGCAAGGGCTATCTGATCGCTGCCCTATTTGTCGGGACTAGCTCGGTTGAGATCAATATTGAGCGTGTAAAGGCCCGTGTCCGAAAGGGCGGTCACGATATTCCTGAAGAAGATCAACGCCGCCGTTACCCTCGCACTCTGGCGAACATGGAAAAACTATTGCCCTTGTCTGATCTGGTGGTGATGTTGGATAACTCTACCTCTCAGGGGTATGTCCTGGTCGGAGCAGGACATCGCGAACGCATTCTTTGGAACGACCCTGTTCCTGATTGGGCGGAAGCTTTACGCAATCTCTAACGATCCCGGCTGGTAACAAATCCCGGCACCCATAACAGCGCCCGCTTGAAGTCTGACTCCGGCAGCTCGCCCACAGACTGCCGCGCGGCTTCGGCATAGGCGCAGGCCGTATCCATGGCGTAGGCGATGGACTCATGCCGGCGCAGGATTTCCAGGGTCTGTGCATGGGATACATGCTCGAAGCTGCGGTCGGCGAGCACGGTGCGGATCGCCTCGCGGTCGGCTCCGGTGCCGCGCTCCAGGGCATGGATCACGGCCAGGGTGGCCTTGCCCTCGCGCAGGTCGGAGGCGGTGGGTTTGCCCAAAACATCGCCGGAAGCGGTGAGGTCAAGCACATCGTCGACGATCTGAAAGGCGAGCCCCAGATTGCGGCCGTACTCCCCTAAGGCGTCTTCATGCTCGGCTCTGGCCGTGAGTCCGTTTGTATGCGGCACATCATTAGCCACAATCGCGCCCAGCCGCATGGATACCTGGAATAGACAGGCTGTCTTGCGATAGATGAGGTCAAAATATTCTTCCTCGTTGATCAGATGGCCGAGCTTTTCCATCTGCAGCAATTCGCCTTCGACCATCTGCTGTGTCAGCGAGATCAGCAGATCGAGCACACGGAAGTTGCGCTCGGCGAGGGCGCTCTGAAAGGCCTGCATATACAGCCAGTCGCCAGCGAGGACGCATTTCGCATTGCCCCAAGTGGTGTTGGAAGAGGGGCGGCCGCGCCGCGTGCTGGCTTCGTCGATGATGTCGTCGTGCACCAGCGTGGCGGTGTGCAGCATCTCCACCACCGCGCCCAGGCGAATAGCGGCGTCGCCGTGGCTGCCGCAGGCGCGGGCGGCCATCAGGAGAAGCAGAGGCCGTATTCGCTTTCCGCCGCCGGTGATCAGGTAGGAGGCAATCTCGGAGACCACGGCCACGGGCGAGCCCGATTGACGGGCGAACTCCCGCTCCACCGCGGCTAGATCGTCGCGGAAGAGTTCGAAAACCTCCGCTGCCGTCGCAATGGAAATGACACTCACGTGTAGCTAAGAGTAGCAGGTGACCGTCCGGGTCGCCCGTGACGGAACCTGTAGCCCCGCCCGCTTCCGTGCCATGGATGCTAGTTCGACCGGAAGTTCGTGAACTGGAGTTCAGGGCCGAAATCCTTGCCGCGCAGCAGGGCCATGATCTCTTGCAGCGTGTCGCGATCCTTGCTGGTGACGCGGACAGTGTCGCCCTGGATGGAGGCCTGCGCCTTTTTCTTGGAGTCCTTGATCATCGCGACAATCTTTTTTGCGGCGTCGGAGTCGATGCCCTGCTTCAGCTTGATCTTCTGCCGGACGCTGGAGTTCGATGCCGGCTCAATCTTCTCGTATTCCAGGTTTTTCAGCGAGACATTGCGCTTCACCAGCTTCTGCGACAGGATCTCGATGACCGCTTTGAGGGTGTACTCGTCCTGGCTGGCGAGCTGAACGGTATCCGTACCCTCCAGCGCGATGGTTGATTTGGAGCTTTTCAGGTCAAAACGCGCGTTGACCTCCTTGGAGGCTTGATCGATCGCGTTCTTCACCTCTTGAAGCTCTACCTTGCTGACAACATCAAAGCTCTGATCGGCGGGCATAATCCTCTATCCTGTGTGCTTCAATATGACGCCGGAAACCGGCTTCCAGCAGCCCTGGTCGCATCTGAAGAATGTCTTTGGTGTAGCCGTGGGCTTTCAGCCCACGGACATAAGAACAGGCGAAACGAAGCCCTTCAGGGCTGGACTATAAAAGCAGTCTAGGGAATGTCTAACGATTAATTTTGTTTTTTCGGAAGTAGGTCCGGGCTTCAGCCCGGACATTCAATACGAAGAAGAACGGGGCTTCAGCCCCGGGCTTTGCGCCGGCATCAGAGGGAACCCTGGGCTAAAACCCATCTTTTGGCTCTCTTTCGTGGGGCTGAAGCCCCACGCTCCCTCCCCAACCTGCCAAAAAGAGGCATTTCTTACGAGGATCGTGATTCGTCAGACAATACCCCTAAAGCTTGCCCTTCACCGCCTGATACACCCGGCCAATCCCATCCTCCAGCGCGACGCGATGATGCCACCCGAGCTCGTGCATCCGCGAAACGTCCATCAGCTTGCGCGGCGTTCCGTCTGGCTTGCTCGCGTCGAAGACCAGTTCTCCGGAAAACCCGACCACGCGGCAGACCATCTCGGCCAGTTCGCGGATAGAGACGTCTTCGCCCGTGCCGATATTGACCAGGGGCGGGTGATCCGCGTTCAGCAATGAGCCGAAGATCGCCTCATCGGCCTCCATAAGGAAGATCGCACCCTCGGCAAGATCGTCGGAGTGCAGCAGTTCGCGGCGCGGCGTCCCCGTTCCCCACACCGTCAGGCTTGAGGCCCCGGCCCGCTTGGCCTCGACCGCTTTCCGGATCAAGGCCGGCAGCACATGCGAGGTCTGCAGATCGAAGTTGTCCTCCGTGCCGTAGAGATTGCAGGGCATCGCGGCCACATACTGGGTGCCGTACTGCCGGTTGTAGGACCAGCACATCTCCACGCCGGCAATCTTCGCGAGCGCATAGGCCCGGTTGGTCGGCTCCAGCGGCCCGGTCAGCAGGTATTCTTCCTTGATCGGCTGTGGGCAGAGTTTGGGATAGATGCAGCTGGAACCGAGAAACAGCAGGCGCTTCACGCCATTCAAGCGGCTCGCCTCGATCACGTTGAGCTGTATCTCCAGGTTTTCGCGCAGAAAATTACCCGGGTAGGTGTCGTTGGCGAGAATGCCGCCGACCTTCGCCGCGGCAAGAATGACAAACTCCGGGCGCTCGGCTTCGAAAAAGGACTGAACCGGCGAGGCGTTCGTAAGATCAAGCTCCGCGTGCGTGCGAGTCAGCAGATCCGTGTAGCCTCTTTGAAGAAGCTCGCGGGTGATCGCCGAGCCGACCAGCCCGCGATGTCCCGCAACATAGACGCGGCTTTGTGGATTCATCCGCATGGCTAGGTCTCCCGCACGCTGTACGCGGCGTACCCGTGGCGGCGTACCAACGCATCTCGTTCCGCCGCCTGGAGATCGGAAGCCACCATCTCCTGCACAAGCTGCTCGAACGTCGTCCGGGGCACCCAGCCCAGCTTGGTACGTGCCTTCGAGGCGTCTCCCAGCAGCGTCTCCACCTCCGTTGGGCGGAAGTACGCCGGATCGACAGCGACAACAACATTGCCTTTCGCGTCCAAAGCCTTCTCGTCCAGACCTTCGCCCGACCAGGTAAGCTCCAAGCCGAGTTCCGCGGCACAGCGGCGCACAAACTCCCGTACGCTGTACTGCTGCCCGGTGGCGATCACGTAATCCTCGGGCGCCTCCTGCTGCAGCATCAGCCATTGCATCTCGACGTAGTCGCGGGCGTGGCCCCAGTCGCGCCTGGCGTCCAGGTTGCCGAGAAAGAGCTTGTCCTGCAGGCCCACCTTGATGCGCGCCAGACCGCGGGTAATCTTGCGGGTGACAAAGGTCTCACCCCGCAATGGCGACTCGTGATTGAACAGCACGCCGTTGCAGGCGTACATGCCGTAGGCCTCGCGGTAGTTCACCGTGATCCAGTAGCCGTACATCTTGGCCACGGCGTATGGCGAACGCGGGTAAAAGGGCGTCCGTTCGGTCTGCGGAATCTCCTGCACAAGACCGTAGAGCTCGGAGGTGGAGGCCTGGTAGAACCTCGCCTTGGCGAGCCCCAGCGTACGCATCGCCTCCAGCAGGCGCAGCACCCCGAGCGCGTCGGAGTTCGCCGTGTACTCCGGCTCTTCGAACGAGACCTTCACATGACTCTGCGCCGCGAGGTTGTATACCTCATCCGGCTGCACCTTTTCCATGATGTGCAGCAGGCTCGAAGAGTCTGTCATGTCCCCGTAGTGCAGGATGAAGCGGCGGCCGCTGTCGTGCGGGTCCTCGTACAGATGATCGATGCGAGCGGTATTGAAGAGAGAGGTGCGGCGCTTGATGCCGTGGACCTCGTAACCCTTGCCGAGAAGAAATTCTGCCAGATAGGCGCCGTCCTGTCCTGTGACGCCCGTGATCAATGCCTTTTTCAAACGATGTACTCCAAGGTCACGCCGATAGCGAAGCAGCGATCTCTCCCAACGTACTATAGGCAAGCGGAGAATACGGCGCAGTTCCGAGATCCGTGACTCCCACAAGGGTGTTACTCACGCCCCTATCTGGAGGACGAAGAGCGGAGCAGCGACATCACAGGTAACCTCCGGTACTCGATTTTGGTAACCAACGTCAACACTTTGTCGCCTATAAACAACATTTAATTGAACAAAGAGTGCAAAAGCCCGTCTTATGTGGGAAGCTGAAACCGCAGTTCAGTAGCTCCGTAGTTGTCTGGTGTGTCTCATTCACCACAACGTGCGGTCCTCGGCTGCTACAGCAGCGTGAGAGCTAAGGAGCAGAGAATGCAAGCAGTTCAGCAGATCCAATCCACAGTTCTTCCGGTTGGGCGCAGCACCCAGTACTCACGGCGGCCCCAAAACTATTTTTTGCCGCTCGATGTGAGTAGCCGATTTGGCGTGAGATTGCGGCAACTGCGCCGGGAGCGAAACATGACCCAACTGCGTCTGGCGGTAGAATTCGGCATTGACCGGACCTTCATCTCCGATGTGGAGCGCGGGCGAAAGTCCATCTCCCTTCCCATGCTCGAGGTCCTTGCATTGGGATTTCAGCTGAGCCTTTCCGAGCTTCTTCGCGATATCTGATAGCGCGACTGGGCGTAGAGGCAGCTTCGGCCACATACAGTTGCGGCGGGTTTAGCTTCAACGCCTACTTGATCTTTTGGGCTAATAAGCGCAGTGATGTCGTCGATAGACGACAATTTACCCACATCCCTTGACATTCCGGCGTCTTACGAAGAGGATCATAACTCTTTAGGAGCCTGCCCATGAAATTTCGCGCTATTTTTGCAGCATCGGCCTTCGTTCTTACCTCGGCGGCCTTCGCTCAACAGCAGAACGCCACTGCGGGCGTCGCGTCCTCCCAATCAGCCCAGCTCCAGATCACACAGCCGACCGAGGCTCCTGGCCTGCAACTATCGCGCGGCACCTACTCCATTCACGTTGCCGACCGCCTCCAGGACCGCATCATCGTGCAGGTACACAAGGTTGGGAGCAAGGAAGGCGCATCGCTGCTGGCCTATCCGAATCCCGGACTGCGCGGCGGATCCTTCACCGGACCGATCACCTTTGCCAGCGGCCTCAAGGGCAAGCCGACGCTGCGCGGGTATGCCTTCGCAGGCGGTCCCGTGGTGGAGTTCGTCTACCCGAAGAGTGATGCAGTCACGCTTGCGAAGGCCAATGCCGTGCGCGTGATGGCGGTCGATCCTGCTTCGGAGGGCCGGGTGAGCCTGCCGAACCTCACGCAGACCGATATGAGCGAAGTGACGCTGTGGATGCTCACGCCCACACCCGTTGACCCGAGCACGGCCCAGCCCGGCATCCAGGCGGCTCGCTACCAAGCCCCCGCTGCGCCACAGCCCGCGCCTGTGACCCAGGGGAGCGTATCGGAGCCGCCGACGTTGTCGGCTTCATCCGCCGAGGTGTCTCAGGCTCCGTCCAGCGCGCCTGCCCACGTCTATCATGCGACTCCCAAAGCAAGCGCAAGCGCTCCCGTGGAGGTTGCCAGCAACACGCATGCGCCGCGCCTGCGGCCGAATGTGAAGCAACTTCCGCACACGGCCAGCAGCCTTCCCCTGATTTCTCTAGTCGGTATCCTTTCGTTCTTAGTGGCGGCGGCTCTTGGTATGCGCCGGAGATTTGCGGGCCTGCGGGCTTAGTACATGGCAAAGCTGCTTCGTTCCGCTGAGATCCTTCTCTGGATTACCGGTCTTCTGTGCGCCGTCCTCCTCATCGCCAACCGGGTTGAGGTGGTGGCTGCGCAGAGGACCGCAGCGGCAATAAACAGTGAAGCTGCCTCGGCCCCTGCATCCGGATCGGGTACCCCATCCGCCAACCGGGGCAGTTCGCAAACCGGCCGGCTGCTGGGTCGCCTTGAAATTCCCTCGCTCCACTTGACCACTCCGATCGTCGATGACGATGACACCCAGTCGCTGCTCCGCGGAGCAGGCCACATTCGAGGCACGGCCCTGCCTGGAGGATTGGGGAACTTCGTCATAGCTGCCCATCGAGACACGTACTTCCGCCCGCTCAGCGGCATCAAGCCGGGCATGAAGATTCGCGTCGTGACGCCTGACGAGACCTTCAGCTACATTGTCGACTCCACAAAGATTGTTTTGCCGGACGACGTAGACGTCCTAGATATGGGCGACGTTCCGGAGATGACCTTGATTACCTGCTATCCCTTCCATTACATAGGGGCGGCGCCGAAGCGCTTCACAGTGCGGGCACATCTGGCGGGATTCTGAGCCACGGTTAGATGTAAATTTAAAAGGAGTCCAGCGTTTGACTGAACTCCTTTTCTTGGGATCAGCGGCAGCTTCTGCGCGATTAGAGTAAATCTCGTTTAGGAGCTTGTTGAAATAACTGCTGATCGATGCGGTTCTGCTGAAGATTTGCTCCTGGGGAGCTTTTGTTGATGGATAGCTTGGTTTGTATTGGAGGCTGGCGAGTGTTTTTGAACACTCAACCTGTTTTCAGGCGCACTGCTGCTCGGGGCCCTGCGCGGCTTGTTGCGCGATGAGCCTGGGGAGGCGCAGGAGGTTGTGCGCGGCGCAGCTAAAGACGAAGGTCCAATCCACCTTGGCCAGACCGCGCACCTTCACCTGGCGCACCGGCCCGGTCTGCTTCAGCCAGCCGAAGCTCTTTTCGACCAGCCAGCGGCAGCTCAGGCTGATCGCATAGCCGGGGTGCCGGGTGGTCCTCCCGTCCATGTTGGAGCGGCGGCCCTTGTTGTTCTTCGTGATGTGCGGCGTGACATGCAGGCTCCGCGCGGCGACGACGAAATCCTCCGCGTCGTAGGCCTTGTCCGCGCCCACGGTGATGCGTCGCGTGCGGCCCTGCTGCTTGTCGGCCAGCATCAGCAGCGCGGCGTCGCGCTCGGCAAAGCCATCGGCCTGGGTGGCCATCGCGGCGGCGATCAGACCGTTCCGGTTCTCCACCAGCACATGGCCCAGGTAGGCCAGCTTCGACTCCGTGCCGTAGCTCTTCTTGTACAGCCGGGCCTCCGGATCGGTGGTCGATTCATGGGTCTTGTTCGACCGCTTCTCCCCGTGGAAGTTGGTGCCGTCGTCGTCCGAGCCGTCCTTTATGCGAAAGCTCTTGTGCGACGCCCACGCTTGAATCAAGGTGCCGTCGACAGTGAAGTGCTCATCGCTCATAAAACCCTTCGCCTGCTGAACCACCGCGGCGAAAAACTGTTGCGCCACGTCCGAGGTCAGCAAACGGTCGCGGTTTTTCGAAAACACCGCGTGGTTCCAAACCGCATCGTCCATGCCCAGGCCCACAAACCAGCGGAACAGCAGGTTGTAGTCCAGCTGCTCGACCAGCTGCCGTTCCGAACGCACTGAATAGAACGCCTGCAAGAGCAGCGCCCGCAGCACATACTCGGGCGCGATCGAAGGCCGCCCCGAAGCCGAATACAGGCTGTCAAACTCTTCGCTCAACGAGCGCAAAACAACGTCCGTCAGCCGACGAATCTCCCGCAGCGGATGATCCTGAGGCACACGCTGCTCCAACGTCACATAGCTGAACATCCCACCCTGCAACAGCTCGTCTCCACGCATACTCCATAGACGAAATAACCCTCAAATCCGCCGAAATACTGGAACCTTTTTCAACAAGCTCCTAGTTATAGAAATGTCATCTCGACCGGAGCGTAGCGAAGTGGAGAGACCTACAGTTCGTTGCGGGTTGCTGGAGAATGCAGCAACGACGAAGAAACTACAGGTCTCTCCGCTTCGTAGACGATAAAACTGTCTGCTCCAATCCCAACGACAGAGAGCTGTCGTTTGGGGCCCGGCGCTCCGGTCGAGATACATCTCTATACCGGTAGGTAATTTGCTATGCTGCGGTGCTAGTCATCCGCACCTGCATAGGGACCGGCTGCAACTCCCCCAGCTTGTCGCGCACCGCCGATTGCAGCTGGTTGAGCACCGCCATGGACATGCGCGAGGAGGCCTCCTCCGGCGAATGGGTAAGCACAAGCCAGCTCTGTTGGCCCAGGGTCAACTCGATGTCACAGGACGAGACATCCGCAGTGTGTGAGAAGGCCTCGTAGAAGCTCGTGCCCGCGATCTTCAGGTGAACCGAGGTGAAGTGCAGCTCGCGGCAGGCGACACGCACAACCTGCCAGCACCCCTCCACCGTGCTCGCATCGGCAAGGGCAGTCCTCAGTTCCTCAAGATGAATCTCCTCCTGGACAGCCCGGCGCAGGGATGTGCGGGAGACCAGGCGGCTAAAGGCGCTGAATTCCACGTAGCCGAGCTGCTTGATGCCAAAGGCCAGGAAAAGGATAAACACGATCAACATGGGCCAGCCCATGCGGCGGGAGTCCATGGTAACCACCAGTGCCATGGTGGCGGTTGCGCAGCAGGCTCCATACAGAATCAAGGCCGCACGGGAGGTGGAGAATCCAAGTGCCAGAATCCGATGGTGAATATGCCCGCGATCCCCCTGAAACAGAGGAACATTGCGCAGAAAGCGCCGCACGATCGCTAACCCCACGTCGGTGAGCGGAAGTGCAAGGGCCATCAGTGGAGCGGCGAGACCGATGAGGCTCTCCGTATGCTGCGTCCAGACTAGACCGAAGCAGCCCAGCATAAAGCCGACTGTCAGGCTCCCGCAGTCCCCGAGAAACACGGAAGCAGGGCTGAAGTTGTAGCGCAAAAAGGCGAGCAGCGCGCCAGCCAGGGGCGCAGTTGCCAGAGCCAGACCATATCGCCCGTACATCAGCGCAACCGCCAGTGTGGTCAGCGTGCTCAGCAGGCTCACACCGGCGGCGAGACCGTCCATTCCGTCAATCAGGTTTACGGCATTGGTGCAGCAGATCAGCCACACCAGGCTGGCGACGATGCCTACCACAGGCGGCAGGTGCACCGTCGAGAGCCGGACGCCAAAGTAGATCGCGAGAGAGGCCGCGACCAGCTGCCCCAGCAGCTTCTGCCAGGGCTTCAGCCCGATCATGTCGTCCAGCAGACCCACGGCGAAGATAACACTGCTTGCCGGCAGCACGGCGTGCAGAATCTGACCATGCTGTATGTAGATCTTGCCATGGGTTCCAAAAATCCAGTACAGCAGAGCAAATGAACCGGCGCAGGAAAGCACGATGGGAATGCCGCCCATCCGCGGCACCGCGCGCAGATGAAACTTGCGGTCGGTGTCCGGATGATCGACTAACCCGAAACGCAGAAAAATATCACGGCAGAGCGGCGTCAGAAACAGGCACAAGAGAAAAGCAGAGACGCCGAGAAGCAAAAGTACATACATGTCGAACCTCTACGGGCAGTTGCAAAAGCATAGACCCACCCTGAGAACGGATCAGGCTGTGGTCTGGAGATTGAGCCTGGCCTGCGATGGAGGGGATGGTCGGGCTGCCCCTAGGATGTCCGCAATGCGATCTACGCTTTGCGGTAAATCATGGAACCGAACCAGCGCCTCCCGGGCACGCAGGCCCGCTTCTTTCACCAACTCGGGATGCGCTGCAAGATGGAGCAGCAGTTTGGTCGCGCCTTCAGTGTCCCCACAGCTAACACGCCATCCACAACCGTACCGGCCGATGAGCAGAGCCGGAGTGGCACTAGCGGGCCCGATGAACAAGAGCGGTCTGCCGGAGGCAAGAATGCCGTACACCTTGCTGGGCACAACCGCGCCACAGGACTCTTCGCGCTGCGTCACCAGACCCACATCGCCCGCGGCGAGACCCTCGCTGAGCTTGTCACGATCTACAAATGGCCGGAGTTCTATGTTTTCGATGCTGTTCGCCGTGCAAAAGTCAGCTAATTCTTTTCGCCGGCCACCGGTTCCGGCGAAGAGAAAGCGGAAACGGTGATCATCCCGCAGATTCAGCATGGCGCCCTGAATGGTGTCGAGATCGTGGGCCAAACCCAGATTGCCCGAATACAGCAGCACAAGCTCTTCCCGGTTCCCGGGCCGCTCCATCGGCGTGATGGCGTCGCTGGAGGCCCAGTGCTCGGCGATGTGGATCTTGTCCGCATCAACGCCGCGCGCGATCAACCGCTCCTTCATGCAAGGTCCGAGCACGATGATGCCGTCCGCATGGCGGCGAACGAGGTCCGCAAGCATCCCGGTCACGCGATGGGTGAGGCCGCCAGCCTTGATGTACTCGAGATCCACGGCGATCTCGGGATACAGATCCTGCTCCCAGATGAAGTGCCGTGAGCCGCGCAGGAACTTGATACTGGCGCCCAGAAGCGAGATCAGCGGCGGGGTGGTCATGGAGACCACCACATCGGCCTTGCGAATACCGAGGCCCTGCACGAAGGCCGTCACGTAAAACGACAGGTACGAAAACAGACGCCCCAGTTTTCCACGGGTGAACGGCAAGGCCCGCACCCGGTGCACCTCCGCCGGCGGCGCCTCGGCCCCGGCAGCGCCGGCGTAGCCTCCCTCTCCGCAGAGGACCGCGACATCGACACCCCGGCCGGCGAGCGCAGACACGAGATCCGTCAGCTGCTGGCTGGTTGCGGAGGAGTCCGGCCAGAAAAATTGATTGATGAACAGCATTCTCACGACCCAACCACCTCTCTTGCCGCGGCCTGTACGTCCCTCATCTGAACTTTCCGGATCTGAACTTCCCGGATCTGCCGCAGCCTCACACGGATTGCCGGATTGCCGGCATGAATCTCGAAATCTGGAACCGAACCCTTGACGACCGAACCCGCCCCGACCACCGCATACGCCCCCAGGACCGTGCCCGGCATCAGGATGCACTTCGCTCCGGCCCAGGCGCCTGCGCCCAGGTGGATGGGTTCTATTCTCAGGCCAAAGTGGGGGTCGCTCCAGTCATGATTTCCGGTACAAAAGTACGCACCCTGTGATACACACGCGTTACGATCGATGCGAACCGTGGTGAGATTGTCGATCCAGCACTCTTCTCCGATCCAGGCGTGATCCCCGATCTGGAGGTGCCAGGGATACTTCACCTTCACCGCCGGCTTGATCACAACGCCTGTACCGATGCGCGCGCCAAAAGCCCGCAGCAGCTTGACCCGAAGGCCGGAGGACGGCAGCCATTTCGAGGCAAAGACCGGCTGACCCAACAGCATCCACAGCGCGCGCTTAGCGAACGACCCGCCCGGGTGATACCACGAATTGTCATACGCACGCAGCTGGACCAGATCCATCTCTCTCTCACAGGAACGACATCTTGGCAGTGCTAGGTGGGATGCCGGTTTGGGCATATTCGTAGAGATCCGCCATCGCCCCGGCTACGTGCCGAGGGTTATACCGGGTGGTAATCATCTCTGCGCCCAACGTACCCATCCGGCGATTCTCTTCCGGGCTTCGATCCAGCAGATTTCTCAGCGATTCGGCCAATTCCTCAACATTTGCACCGATCTCCCAGCCGGCGCCGTGGGCAGTTATCTCAGGCATGTTGCAGTGGCGGGTAATGATGACGGGCACCCCTGCGCCCAGCGCCTCCAGCACGCCCATGCTCAGGCCCTCTGAAAAGGAGGGAAGGACGAAGCACTCCCCGGCCGCCAGCGCGCTCCATTTCATCCGCTGATCGAGCATGCCGGTAAAGGTTACGCTCCGTTCCATTCCGCACTCGGCGATGACCGCCGCCAGCTTCGCAGCCGTGTCCCCGGAGTCTGGACCGGCCAGCATCAGGTGCGCATCCGGGTTGCGTTGAAACAAACGGCCCCAGGCATCTACGAGGAGATTTAGGCCCTTTTTGGGATGAAGTCTGCCCAGGAACAGCACAATCCGCCTGCCGCGCAGAGCGGGGTAGGTCTCAAAGAAGAGCTCCGGCGAGAGTTGTTTTGGAATCTCAACCGCGTTCGGGATGACGGCGATGGGGCACTTCGCTCCAAATGCCCGGTACTGCTCCGCCTCGGCGGCCGTGAGCGCGTGCAAGCAGCTGGCGCGGCCCACAATGCCGCGCTCCATGAGGCGGGCATAAATCGCCTTTTTCAGACGCTTGTTGGCGAGCGCCCAAGGCTCCAGCATGCCGTGCGCCGAGACGATATACGGCTTGCCGAGAGCACGGGCAGTGCGCCCCGCGACGGCCGTGCTCACCTCCCATAGCCCATGGATGTGCACCCCGTCCGCCCCCCGCACCTTTTCGGCAAACTGGCGCCGGAGCGCTCCTGACTGCAGCCACGCAGCCCGGGAGACAGGCCAGAAGCTGAGCTGTTCCTCCGCCAAAGCCGCGGGCTGAAACTGCTCCCCCGGCGCGCAGAACGCTGCCAGAGACACCTCGAAGCGGCCCGTGGCGGCTACATCCTGCGCGCCGCGCGGAACCGCGCTGCTCAGGCCGCCGTAGCGGGGATCGGTGTGACTGACCACCGACAGCCACCGGCCTGTGACCGCGCGGGAGGTCTCGGGAAAGGCGGTCAAAAGCGGGAGGGAGGAGGTCATTGCACCGTCTCAGGCAGCAGATGCAGCTTGCTGGCCTTATCGTAGGAGCGCGAGATCGACGCCACGGCCCGTCCAAAGCCGCGCGGCGTGTAGCCGGAGATGATCTCGGCGGAGCGCTCGCTCATGCGCTTGCGTCCCTCGGGCGAGAGCCTCTCCATCGAGTGCAGGTGAGCGGTCAGCGCGTTGGCGTCCAGCGGATCAAAGGAGAAGCCGTTCTCCCCCTCCATCACCAGATCCTCGCGACAGCCACAGCTGCGCGATACCAGCACGGGGAGCTCGGCTGCCATCGCCTCGTTGACCACCAGCCCCCAGGGCTCACGGGTGCTCGGCAGGACGAAGCAGCCGGCCGCGGCGTAGATCGGAATGAGCTCGCGCATGTTTTTCAGGCCCGTGAAGGTGACGTGGGCGCCAAACTCTGAGGCTGACGCGGCTGCCTCCAGCGCCCCGCGCCGCGGACCGTCGCCGGCGAGCACAAGCGGCCAGGACCCACCTTCGGTTCGGTACTGGATCCAGCTTGCGAGCAGCGACTCCACATTTTTCTCCTCGGCCAGGCGCCCGACAAACAAGAAGTACGGCCGTGCGGGTTGCGCCGAACCTGTCTCTTGTCTAGCCGAACCCATCTCTTCTCTAACGGATAAGGCTCCCTTCCGGATGGCCTCGTTATCGACAACATCGTAGGAGCCGGCGATGCGGCGCCTAGGAAAATCCAGCTGGTCCAGGTAGCGGACGTGCGCCTTTCCTCCGGTAACCGCCCACTTGAACAGCATACGCAGAATTATCTTCTTCACGAACTCCCGCAGGAACTGCCGCTTGTGATCGAATGCCGTGCTTTCGGTCATGAGCACGCTGCAGCGGCGATGAAATCGAGCCCAGAGCGCGGCGGTAATTCCGGGCAGGTGGTAGTACCCGGGCACCAGCACAACCCGTGGCCGCAAAACACTGAGCCGCTTCCAAAGCAGGATCGAGAGCCGCAGCTTCCCTGCCGCTCCCCAGCTGACACCCGGCATCAGCGTCTCGATGGCGAGCCCTTCCGGCAGCTCTTCACGAAAGCGCAGCCCGGGATGAACCCCGGCCCCGCTCACCAGCTCCAGGCCAACGACCTTTCCGGCCAGCGACGGTGTGCCATTGAGCCCCGCAAAGCGGGCGACATGGTAGGCATACCAATCGATCCAGATGACAGCCACCTCGCAAAGGGCCGCCTCGCGTTTCTCAGACATGGCTTACCTCCACGGCAGGCCCCGGCGCTTCAGCCAGCGAGCGAATGCGCCGGCGCGGCGCGCGCTGCAGGCGACCGCCGATCAGCCGGGGGCGTACCCGCTGCCGCAGCGGCGCCTCCGCCCAGCGCCACAGCAGCCACGCCGGGACCGACAGCATGACGGTGCGAAAGATGACTGCCTCCATTGTCTGCATGACCAGATAGATCGAAAGGCAACTCAGGATGGTGTACTGCGTGGACCACCCGCCGCCCTTGAGCACAGCCTTCTTCCAAATAAATCCGTAGGTCCAGCCGAGCACCGCCATGGCGAGCACGGCGAGCCACCAGACCTCCACCCAAAGATCGGCCACAATCCCCGGCGCGGACCCGGGAGCGCCCACCCATCCAAGTGCGTCCCCGAAGCCCTCACCCGTGCCGGCGTTATACAAAAGCTCGGGGACGCCGAAGTCCTCATATTTTGTCGGCCAGATGGCGCTCGGAATGGGCCTGACCATGATCTGTGCGAGATAACGCCGCATCCAGAAATAGTGATCGCGGCGCTCCGAACTCAGCACGGTGCCGGTTCCGTAGACAAACTCGTTGCCCGTATCGGCGCTGTTGACGATCTGGGTAACATCTTCCTTCATCTGGAAGCTGGACCCTAAATAAAGCTGGCTGCGGTTGGTTACCAGAAACAGCACCAGCCAACCGAGGCACACGCCGCCCACGCCAATGGCAACCAGAGGAGGACGCTTGGTCCGGTTGAAGTACCAGCCCATCGCCACGATGATGCAGAAGTCAAAGGTTGGGCCGCGTCGCCCCATCAGCAGGGCGCTCGCCATCCAAGGCAGACCGAAGGCCGCGATTTCAATCAGCGCCAGCAGGCGGGGGCCGCCGGCAGAGATCACCGTAACGGCAAACAAGATACCCAGGAGCATCAGCAGGCTGCCATCGCGGATGTAGCCGCTAGTGTCCCAGCCGCCCGAATACGACGTGCTGAACGCCTGCCGAAAGCCGCCGACGTTGATGATCGTAACCAGCCAGCAGGACAGCCCAAGGCTGCCCACGATCGCGCCGCCTACCACGAGCCGCTGCGCTGTCAGCTGCGACATCGGCTTTCTCGGCGTGGAGGGGCGTTTTACGCGTGTGCCGACTGAAAGGCAGGCTGCGACGAAGGCCAGCACCCCCAGTACATTCAGGCCCTGCACGAAGCGGAGCTGGTCGGGATCGAAGAAGCGGACCAGGGCATCCTTCTGCAGCAGCTGCCAGGGCATCCAGCCGTACAGGAATGCGAGCATCGGGCCGATAAAGATCAGCGGATGAAAGACATCGCGGCTGCCATCGTACGCGACGATCAGACCGATGATGGCGATCGCGGCAGCGGCGTAGATCATGAGTTCAAACACCGCGCACCCCCCACTGCAGCCGCCCGGTCAGCTTTGCCGCCAGCCCGACGAACACGGAGCGCGGCGGCAGCCATTGGTAACGCCGGCCGAACAGATACAGACCCGCCGCCGTGAAGGCGAAGAGCAAAGTCATTGCCGCGGTGAGGAAGGCCGTGCCGCCCCGCATCCCGCGATACAGGGAAAGCGCCGCCAGGCTGCCCACGCTTACCGCGCAAAAACCAAACAACGGGATCAGACCGGCGGGGAGACGATCGCGGCGCTGCAGCAGCAGCAGCACAAGAACCGACGACAGGATGTGGGCGCAGAAGTAGATGGCCATGGCCTCCCAGGCGCCGCCGCCGTGCAACAGCAGCAGCGTGGCCGCCGTCGCAACAAAGATGGCCCAGATCGTATTGATCGCCGCGGTAGCACGTATGGAAACGATGGTGAGCCGCGCCGCAGCCGGAGCCGTGCCCATGTGGGCAACCGCCGTGGCCAGCGCCACCGCGACGGCCGCGCCGGCCGCGGCGTAGGTCCTGCCGTACAACAGGCTCAAGCCCCACGGGATGATGATGATTCCCAGAGCTCCCAAAAGCACCGACACGCTCAGGGCGGCGAAACAGCAGAGCGCCATGACGCGTTGCGGCGTCTGCGAGGCCTCATGCGTGGGGTCAGCCATCACCGCATAGCTGCCTTCGGTCAGTAGGCTGGGCGGCAAACCGACCAGGTTGCGCATCTGGCTCGCGATGGTGAAAAAGCTCATCTGCACCAGCGTCGTGTCGTTGCGCGCGACCAGCGCGGTCAGCCACCAGCCGGCCAGGTTGGATCCGACCAGACCGGCGAGCTGCACAAAGCCGAAGCTCCAGACCTCGCGCAGAATCCCGCCCAGCGGCAGGACTTTGCCTTCGTAGGGGTTGCTGCGCCAGCCCAGTTGCCGTCCCAGAAGGCAGCAAAGCGCCACGGCAAACAAGGAGATTCCACCCTGCAGCTCGATCATTGTCGTAGGCGAGTGGCGGTGCGCCGCATAGGGCAGCAGAAACACCATGCCGGCGCCGACAGTGAACGAAAGGCTTAGCAGCGCGGCGACAAAACGCTGCCCGACAAAGAAGCCCCGGGCGCACTCCATCAGCACCACACCCGCGGCCGAGACCCAGGCACAGCGCAGCAGCGTTACCAGACGGTCTTCGCCCAGCACATGAGCGTATGGCCCCGCTCCCAGCCACAGGCCAACCGAGGCGATCACGGCGGAAACCAGCGAAACGATCGCCAGGGCACGCACCAGGCTTGGATAGCCCGCGGTTCCGTGGCGGTATTTTCCGCTGAAGCGGGCGGCGGTCGCTCCAATGCCCCCGCCGGCGTAGGTGGAGATCTGGTTCGCGGTATTGATAGCCAGGGAGTACGCGCCGAAGGTCTGCGTACCGCCCAGCCGCGCGGCTAAAATGTTGGCCAGGAACCCGGCCCCACGCTCCAGCGCCACGCTGGCGCCGTACGCGGACGTCCCATCAATCAGGTGTTTGGTGACCCCTGCCGGGAGCCCCGTGGCCAAGGCCTCAGACTCCGGAAGTGATTCCACCACCACCGGAGCCCAATCATGCTGGTTTAAGTCACCGGAGAGCAGCGACTCCGGAACCGGCACATGAGCCGGTTCCGGGCTTGGCTCCAAACTCGGCTCCAGTGCAGTCGCAGAGCCTGGGTTCATGCCGCGGTAACCGCCTTCCCGGAATCTCCGTCCCGGTTCTGGTACTGCTGATAGGCCTTGTAGTAATGCCCGTAACCCTGGGCATAGGGATTGAAGTCGTTCAGGATCGTGCCCACCAGGTGAACCCCATCGCGGTCGAAGAGATCGCGGGCGTTGGCCGCCTCGTCGAGCGTCGTAACGCCGGCCCGGACCACCAGAATCACACCATCGCACTCCCGCGCCATGATGCGGGTGTCCACCATGTGCAGGGCGGGTGGAGAATCGATCAGCACCACATCGAACTGCTTGGCCAGCGCGGCCAGCAGCTCGGGCATACGCTGCGAGTTCAGCAGTTCCACGCTATCTTCATCGCCCTCACCTGCCGGCAGCACAAATAGGTTCGGGAACGCGGTCTCCCGCAGCATGCCCACCCTGGTCACGTCGGAGGGATCCAGCTTGCCGCGTAGAAAGTCCCGCAGCCCCGGTGTTCCCCGGATGTTGAACGCCTTGCCCAGGCTGGGGCGGCGCATATCGCCGTCAATCAACGCCACCTTCAACTTGGCCTTGCTTAGCGCCACTCCCAGGTTGGAGGTGATGGTTGTCTTGCCTTCGCCAACCTTGGGGCTGGAGACGACATAGGCGCGCGAGCTGCGGCCGGCCTCCGATTGCAGGATGGAGAAGGTCGCATTGGAGTAGGCCTCCGCGGCGATCGAAAACTTCTCGTCCCAGTGCGCCATTGCCAGCGGGCTGGACGGAATGGCCATGCCGCTCCCGTCCACGCGCATTAGGTTCAGGGATGCCGATGATCCAATCACCCGCGCATTCGCCGCGTTGGCCGGAATGACACCCAGTTCCTGCACATCCAGCATGCGCATCACCTCGCCTGGCATGCGGAACACATTTTGGGTGCGTTCGCGATAAAACGCAAAGGCGATGCCGCAGACCGTACCGAGAAGCAGACCGGCGAACGCCGCGGTAAGGCGCTTCGGCGACGCCGTGATCCTGGGGACCAGCGCGGGATCCACCACGCGGATCGTGGACGCCTGCATCGCGGACGCAAAGCCCGCCTCCTTGGCGCGCTGCAGCAGGGTCTGGTATAGCTGCTGTTCGCTATCCAGCTCACTGCGCAGCAGGCTAACCTTGGCCGACTGCTGCAGATCTGAAGAGACGCTTGCCAGCTGCGCGTTATAGGTCAGCGTCAGCAGCTCCTCGCGATGGCGGGCTGCAGTCAGCTGGTTGTTGCTCAGCGTCGTTGTGCTTGCCTCCGTTGCCCTGAGCCCCCCTTCGGCGTCCTTGATCTGTGCGCGGATCTGCTTGATCTTTGGGTTTTCTTCCGTCAGCGGCGGCTCGAGCTCGGCCAGCCGGCTTTGCAGATCGGCCAGCTTCACTTCGTAGGCCCGGTGCGCCGGATTCTCCACCGCGTCGGGCTGCGTTCCAGGCGCGGCGGAACGGTCCTCATCGGCCGCAGCCTCCTTAGCGATCCGGTCGGCCTGCGCCTTCACAACCTCGTTCTGCAACGATTGCAGGCGTTGTTCGCCCACACTCGTGTTTGCCTGGCTGAGGCGCAGTCCGTTGCCGCCCACCGCCACATTGAGCTCATTTTCGGTCTGCTGCACGCGCGCCCGGATGTCTGCGACCTGGCGCGTCAGCCAGCCGCTGACCTTGGTTGCCTCCGAACTCCGAACCTGCAGGTCCTGCTCTTCGTAGGTGGTCACGAGATTGTTGCAGAAAGAGGCCGAAAGCTGCGGATTCCAAGAGTCGCACGTGATCTCAACCAGCCGCGTCAGGCCCAGCGGCTTGACCTTGAGGTTATG
This sequence comes from Granulicella sp., assembly GCA_965276885.1. GTDB lineage: Bacteria > Acidobacteriota > Terriglobia > Terriglobales > Acidobacteriaceae > Granulicella. Next base: position 3,880,464 of record OZ255702.1, read on the forward strand.
GGCAGCATCCATCAGCGCGTCGCGATACGGGATCGACTCCGCGTCTCCGAGGTGCAGTGCGCGCCGCAGCTTCGAGATCCAGTCTTCGCGCTCCAGGCTCTCCGGATGCGGCTCCGCCATCATGTGGTCGATCGTCATCGCCAGCAGCGTGTCGCTCTGCAGCAGCCGGATCTGGGTCTGCAGATTGATGTCCGAGTCCGCCGGGGTGTTATCGCCGGTCGCCGAGACCGAGCGCATGTTCATGAAGTCGCCGTTGAGCGGACGGATGTCAAGCGAGGTCCGGGTCGAGTAGGTGGGCAGCGAGCCCGCTCCCAGAGCCAGAGCCACCAACGCACCCGCCAGCGCAAACAGCACAAGCGAAAGCCGGTGCCGCTTCAACGTGAGCAGGTACTCCTCAAGGAGGCTGCCGCTCGCCTCGGGCGCCGTAGCTGCCGCCATCACCGGCTGCACGGGCCGGGCACCCCGCACCGGCCGCCCGACCGCACGTACCTCCCGTACTCTCATCGCTCCCTTGGACACTGGCTCCTCTGCTCCCTTTTTGTCTTGCGCTTGTGAAGGAGATACTCCTTCAATGAACGGCCCGCACGCTGCATCGGATTTAGTGGTAAATCAAGACTCCGGTGGCCAATCCGATGGCCGCCTCCATTGCGCGCCGGCCGCCCACCTTGAAGTTGCTGTTAGGCACAAACAGGACATCATTGGGATGGAGTTGCACGTCCGGCGTCTTGCCGGCGAAGATCTTGTTGATGTCTACCGGGATCTCCGACATGGTGCCGTCCCCGTTGGGCGCGGGCCGAATAATCCGTGCGTGCGATGCGGAATTATCCGGGCCAAGGCCCTCCGCCAGGGTTACCGCATACAGCAGCGAAACCGTGTTGTGCGTGGTCACCTCGAAGCCGCCCGCCTTCTTCACATCGCCGACCACATAGATCAACTCCGCCTTTGGAACCGATACGACATCCCCGGGCTCCATGACAATGTTGTCCTGTGAGCTTTTGAGCGCCAGCAGAGTGTCCAGCGGAAGCGTTGTCGAGGACGTGCCCGTTGCGGCATCCAGCGTAACTGGACCGGCGTTCAGCTTGCCCCACTGCGGCTGCCTGGTGATGATGACGTTGGGGCCTGCATCCGGCTTGAGCCCTCCCGACATGGAGATCACATCGAGCAGCCGTTTCACGCCGACCATCTGGTGCAGACCCGGATTGGAAACCTCGCCGACCACCGAAACAGGACGGCTTTGCGTCTCAATAAGGTTCACCGTAACATCCGGGGAGGTGATGTATTTGCTCAGCTTCTGCGAGAGCTGCTGACGGAACTGGTCGATCGTGAGCCCGCTCGCCTGCACCTGGCCGATCATGGGAAAGTCCAACAGTCCATTGGGTCCAACCAGCATCGGTCCCGCAGGCAGGTCGTCCATCGCCGTCACGTGGACGGAAAGCTGGTCCCCCACACCCAAGACGTAGTCCGCCGGCTGCTCCTGGGGTCTCTGATTGAGTACCTGTGCCTGCAGACTAAAACAAAAAAGCAGCAGGATCGAGCCAAGCATACACTTCATATGGTATTTTCCTACTTCACATACATTAAGCATGCCCCAAGTCCATAAAGCAGGCGTCGCCTTACGACGACGTGCTCTTTTCTTTCTCGTGGACATACCCATGCGATGCGTCATCTCCTCTATAAGACGCTATGGGCCAACAAACTGAGAAGCTTTTCGGTGAAAAATACCGAAAATGGGGCAGTGCTGGACGCCTGGGCGTCATTTAGGGTACTAGGGTGTTTACTTGGGTAATGTGCTTCAAAGATCCCATTCTCTTGGGCGCGACGAATGCTCCTGGGAACCGGGGCGGTGTGCCGCAGCAACAGAACGCCGGTGCCGTCCAGGGGAGTTCTTCCGTCTCTGCCGGTCCTGTTTTCCACAGCGGTCCGGTTTTCCACAATGATCAAGCTGCGGACGCGCAGCCTGACCCGCCGGCAACGGGCAAAGCCGTCATTGTGCATGCTGGCGCCCGCGATTCCTACCAACTGGCGCGCGCGCTGGCCGAGGAAGACCTCCTGGACCGGCTCTACACGGATCTGTTCTGGCCCGCCGAGCGCAAGCTGCCCAACGCCCTTGCCGGCCTCCTGCCCGCATTCCACCGCCAGGCGCTCCAGCGCAGCGCTCCGGGGGTGCCCTTTGAACGGGTTCACCTCAACGCGGCCCGCGGCGTACTTTCGTTGCTGGTGGAGAAGATCCGCCGCATTCCCCCCGATCTCAGGCGTCGCGCGCACCGTTCGGCGGATGCCGCGCTGGGAAGCGCAGCCGGCCGCCATGCCGCCCGCGCCGGTGCCGGGCTGGTCAGCTACAGCTACTACGGGTTCGATGCCATGCGCACCTATAACCGGCCCGCTATGCTGTTTCAGGTCCATCCCCACCCAGGCACGATGCGGCGGCTGCTGCGCCAGGAGCTCCACGATCACCCGGACTGCGCCGAATCGCTGGAGCAGGAGTGGGAGCTCGCCCTGCCCGAGGAGGACTTCGAGCATCTGGTCGCCGAAACAAAAATGGCATCGCGATTCATGGCGGCGTCCACCTTTACCCGCAACAGTCTGATCGAGCATGGGGCCGCTCCCGAGGCGATCACCGTGGTGCCCTACGGTGTCGATCTCGAGCGTTTTCATCCCGCGCCGGACCGCCTAGCGCCGCAGCCCGGCTCCCCACTCCAGCTGCTCTTCGTGGGCCGAATCAACCAGCGGAAGGGCGTGAAGTATCTGCTCGAGGCGCTCAAAATGTTCTCTCCCGGCGAGGTGCGGCTGACGATCTGCGGCCGGGTTGTGGACTCGCTTTCGCTCTTCAGGTCCAGTGGCGTGGAGGTCGACATCCGCCCCTCGGTCAGCGCGGAAGAGCTGGTCCGCGCCTACCAGGCCGCCGATCTGTTCATCTTTCCTTCCGTGGCGGAGGGCTTTGCGCAGGTGCTGCTGGAATCCCTGGCCTGCGGTCTGCCCATCCTTTCGACCACCCACACCGCCGCTCCCGACCTCATCACCGAAGGCCGGGAGGGGTTCATCGTCGAGCCCCGCCGGCCCGACCTGCTCGCCGAGCGCATCTCATGGTGCCAAGAGAACCGGGCCGAGATCTTCGCCATGCGCGAGCGCGCCCGTGCCACAGCCGAGCAGTTTACCTGGGAACGCTTTCGTACCCAGGCAGCGGCAGCTGTTCGGTCTTATCTGGAGGAGTCGCTTTGATTCGTCGTACCGGTTGCTGCGCCTTGCTTCGGTGGTCATGGTTGAGCCTGTTTGCCCTGGCTGGCGCCCATGCGTTGCAGGCGCAGGACGGGCTGAAGGTGACCTTCGGCGCAAACGGCCTGGAGACCCTCAGCTACAACGGCGTCCTGCTCGAGGATGTGCGCTCCGTTCCCGCCGATGCTTTTCACATCTGGCACATGAAGGCGACCGGCGCACAGGGCAAACCCCTAACCACAGGCCAGTACGGCTGGGGCGAAAGCAATGACGGGCGCCACTGGGACGCCGCCACCAAGACGTGGACTTACACCTTCTCCTGGGGCAAGATCAGCACACAGTATGTGCAAAACGGCGACACCCTGGACGTGCTGGTCACAACCGTGAACTCCGCCAGCTCCGGAATCACCTTCGATGGCGCCAGCATCTATCCGCTCGCGCTGCACTTCCCGGCGCTGCCCAACGATTTCGCCAACCCAACCTATCCACAGCTGGCGTACAACACCACTGGACCCAGCGTCACGGTTGCGGACTTCGGCCGCGGCGAGGTCGTCGCCGTGGTGCCGGACGCAAGGGAGCCGCTCTATAGCGGCTTCATGCCCACGGACAACAACACGGCCTACACCGCGCTCATCAGCGGCACGGTGCCGGATGGTCTCGCCACCTTTCAGCCTCATAACGAGCGCCCCGTGGCTCCGGGACAGACGGACCACTTCCGTGTTTCGCTGCGCTTTCAGCCCTCCGGCACGGCGACGTACCCACTTGCGGCCGATGCGTACAGCAACTGGGCCAAGGCCTACCCCGCCGTATTGCACTGGACCGACCGGCGCGCCATAGGCACCGTGTTTCTGGCCACCTCGCCCCAGGGCGACGCCAGCCACCCGGCCGGCTTCCCCAACAATCCACGCCGCTACTTTACCGACAGCAACTTCGGGGACTTCGACGTCAACAACCCCGCCGGCCTGGCTGCGTTTCAGAAGCGCGTCCTCAAGCAGGCCGAAACGAATGTGTCCAATCTCAAGAGTTTGGGAGCGCAAGGCGCGATCACCTGGGACATCGAAGGCGAGCAGTATCCGCAGGAGACCAGCTACGTCTGTGCTCCCGATCAGGTCGCGGAGCTTGCGCCGGAGATGGAAAGCATGATCTCCGGCGGCACATACACCGGGATGAAGCTGGACGACGCCTACTTCAAGATCATGCGCTCCGCGGGCTTCAAGGTCGGCGTCTGCATTCGCCCGCAGCACTTTACGCGCCACCCCGACGGCACCGCGCAGCAGGTGTTCCTGCCTACGCCGGAGGTCGCCGCGGAGCTCACCCGCAAGATCCGCTTCGCGCACGATCGCTGGGGCGCGACGCTCTTCTATATCGACTCCTCCGTCGACGGCGACCGCGGAACGCTGCCCGCCGCCATCTTCAAGAAGGTCGCCGCCGAATTTCCTGATTCCCTGCTGATTCCAGAAGAATCCACACCGCTTTACTACGCCTACACCGCCCCCTTCGCGAGCTTTATCTATCACGGAACGGCGGGCACGGACCCGGATATCTTCCATATTTACCCTGATGCCTTCACTGCGGTGCTGATCAACAACGTTGCCCCGGAGAAGCTGGCCGCAGCGGGCGGTAAGCTGCTGGATGCGGTACGCCACGGCGATGTCCTCATGGGACAGGTGGACTACCGCGAGCCGAACAATGCGACCATCGCTTCCTTCTACAAAGACGCGGGACATGGCGCAAGCGATAAGGCGTCGCGTCGTTAAGGCAGCGTCCCGCAAGTTCGCCAAAGCAATGGATTTGTCATCCTGAGCGGAGTTTGGCGCGCTTTTGCGCCAAACCGAGTCGCAGGACCTGCTTTTCGCTCCGGTGGACTACACCCTTCAGGTGCCGGTTGTCTGTGCGGTATTCCGCGACTGCGGGTAGCACCTTCGTGTCATTCCGCTTCCCGGCCGGTACGCATACGCTTCCTCTAGCCATTCACAACCGGCGAATGCAAGGGGGCCTGAAAAGCTATGGAAAGACCGGTCGAGTCAGTGGACGTTGTAAGCGACGGCATCCTGGTGCGGTTTAGCGACGGGATGCTGACCTACTTTCCTCACGATTTCCTGCGCAGCCACGTGGGTATCGGCTCCAATCAGGTGTTTCTGGAGCGCAGCGCCCCACCGGAGACGCGTACTTTCGTGATCTCGAGCGAGCTTCTGCGGCAGGTGAACTAAAGCAAGTTCCCCATAGGAATACAGTGTCATCTCGACTGGAGCGGGACAGTTTTATCGTCCCGCGTAATGGAGACCCCTGTATTTCGCTCGGGGCGTCAAAACATCTGTGTAGCCACAAACGAATACAGCGGTCTCTCCACCCGGCGGACAAGTTCGCTGGGAGCCCGGGCTGCGCCTCCGGTCGAGATGACACTGCAGAGCAAGTTGAGATGACACGGCAGAGCAAGAGGCAAACCACTTTTAGAAGCGGATACCCTGCTGTAACAAGGCGCCGTCGCTTTTCTGTCGTTCGCTCTAAGCGCAGTCGAACGGGAAGAAATCTGCTGTTCGTACTTGCGTCATCGCGCTAAAGCAGCTCAGAGAACGCTCGAAGAAGAAGCTCCGTCGAATTCGCCCAGGTGAACTGGCTGGCGCGTTGGCGGCCAAGGACACTCGCCCTTTCCCTGGCTGCCGCATCGCCTAACAGCCCCACCACGGCATCCACATGCTCGTTGGGGCGGTCAGCGGAGACCATCGCCGCGGCGGCTCCGCCGGCGATCTCGGGCAGCGATGAGCTCGTGCTGCTCACCACAGCCGTCCCACAGGCCATGGCTTCCAGAACGGGCATGCCGAAGCCCTCGTATTTGGAAGGAAACCACACCAGCTGAGCCCCGCCGTACAGCGCAACCAGCGCGTCGTCCTTTTGAAATCCGCTGAAAACCACACCGGGCAGCAGCTTTGCGCGTTCCAGGTACACCGGCGTGTTGTGGCTCGTAACGACGAGCTTGAGCTCCGGCAGCAGGCGTTTTATTTCGGGCCACGCTTCCAGAACCAGCTCGGCATTTTTGCGGAAATGCAGGCCTCCCGGCAGCAGAATGTACGGGCTGTCGACCAATCCCAGCTGGCCAAGAACCTCCCTGCCCTTCGCCGTGGGCGGCTGAAAGAAATTCGCTGAAACCGCGTTCGGAATGGCCCGGATGCGGCCCCGCAGCGCTGGGAAGAAATGCGCGATCCGCTCCGCGGAAAACTCGGAGATCGTGTGGATCATGTGCGCATTTTCGCCGAGCCGGCGAAATAACAGCTGCCACTTCAACCGTTGCTGCAGCAGCCAGCAGCTCATGGGGTGAGCGGCCGGCTCAAACAACTGCATGTCATGGCAGGTGACAGCCAGCCGGGCGCGGGCGGTCGGCACATACGACTCCGCCGTGCAGTACATGATCTCGGCATCAGCCCAGTAGCTCTCCGCTTTGGGTGCGTCGGCCAGGTACCACAACGCCTGCTGGCGCGACGTATCGCGATCGAAGAAGCTGTACCGGTAGCCGGTCCAGGGCGCGCCCACCTTGGGAATGATCTCCGCGTAGTCATGCCGGTCCGCCAGGATGCGGACCTCCACGCCGGGCGTTCGCGCCATATGTTCGGTGAATTCGCGCGCAACCCGGCCTGCGCCCGTAGAGCGATAGATGTTGCGCAGGTGAACATAGTCGAGGATCTTCATGCGGCGTTACGACGGCTCAAATCAGGTGCGCCGCTCATAAAAGACCCTTCCAGCCAGGCACCGTCGTAGACAGCAGCGGCAAGGAGGCACGCGCGTACTCGGTGCGAAATGGTGCGGAAACTAGAATAAACCGGCTCTTCTCCGGTTCGCCCTTGGAAACAACAAAGTTGCGAAGCAAGGTAGCCGTCGTTCCCAAAACGGGAATGCTTCCCGCATGAGCGGTCACGAAAGAGATCAAAGGAGATGGTGGAGCTGAGCGGGATCGAACCGCTGACCTCCTCGTTGCGAACGAGGCGCTCTCCCAGCTGAGCTACAGCCCCACAGCGCAGAAGCGAAACCGCCGCGAAGGGCCTGTCCACATCCTGCCGGAGCGCTCAGTTTAACAGGAGTTTTCCTTCGCTCCAAACGCCCTGCTGAGTGAACCAAAGCGGAAATCGCATCGTATACAGCGAAGGCAGGAGGAACGCATGACGCCGCAAGAGCAAGAGATGATCGACGGCCTGATCAGCCGCATTCGCAGCACCCGGGTGGAGAACAAGGACACGGCAGCCGAACAGCATCTGCAGCAGGGGCTCGCGGGCTACCCGGATGCGCTGTATGTGCTCGCGCAGACCGTGCTGGTGCAGCAGTACGGCCTGGGACAGGCGCAGGGGCAGCTCCAGGCGTTGCAGCAACAGAACAGCGCCTTACAGGATCAGGTGCAACAAGCCTCACAGACCCAGAGCTCGGGCGGCGGCGGAGGTTTTTTAAGCCATATCTTCGGGGGCGGATCGTCGCAGCATCCAGCATCCCAGCCACCTCCGCCTCAGTACCAGCCGGTGAACAACCCCGGTTACGGGGCGCAGGGCTATCCCGGTGGTGGATATCCTCCAGCTCCTCCGGCATACCCGCAACAGGCGTACCCGGCCCAGGGCGGCGGCATGTTCGGCGGCGGTGGTGGTTTTCTGGCGGGAGCTTTGCAGACTGCCGCGGGCGTGGCGGCCGGTGAGGCCATGTTTACCGGCATGGAGTCGCTTTTCCACGGCTTCGAGCATGGCGGGGGCGGCTATGGCAGCGGCTTTGCCGGCATGGGTGGCGGCGGCGAGACCGTTGTGAACAATTACTACGACGACGAACAAGGCGGTCGTGATCGCGGGGAGGACAAGGGCCGCGACGATAGCAGCTTCTACAATCCCTCGGACGATGCCAGCCGCTCCGACACGGACGCCCAGTTCGCCGATACCGGAAATGACGACAGCAACGCACAGGACTTCAATTCCGGCTCGGATTCCGGCTCGGATGACAGCGGCAGCTTCGACGACAACTCCGGCTCGGACGACAGTGGCGGCGGGGGCTTTTAAGAAACCGAATCGACCACTTCACCGCTATCCCGCGGAGCATTCTGGAGCACCGTGCAATTCGATCTCGCCCGCCGCAAGTCGCCGTGCAAGCGGCGCTGAGTCGTTTAGTTACGTAGTCGCACCAGGCTTCGCGCTACCATAATCCTGTGACCACCAAACTCCTTTTCCAAGACCCTGCCGGTTTCCCCGTGCCGTTGATCGCCGTCTTTGCCGTCGATATCGCGACCGGTAAGAGTGCAGAGCCGGCGCCGGCGCTGCTGACCACCTCCGATGCGATTGCGGACGCCGCGGCGCGCTGGCTGACCACGGGCGAGTTCAAGGCGGCGCCCGGCGAGACCCTGCTGCTCCACGGCCCCGCGAACACCGGGGCGGAACGCCTGGTGATTATCGGTCTCGGCAAGGTGAAATCGCTTACACCGCACGAGGTGCGCAAGGGCGCGGGCACCGCGGTTCGCTTCGCCAAGGCACGTGCCATCCGCGAGCTCGCGATCGTCTTCCCGGAAGACCGGGCGCTGGATGATGAGCACCTCGACACACTGCCCTGTGAGCTGACCGCCCGTGCCCTCGTGGAAGGCGCGCTCGTTGCTGACTTCGATATAGACACCTACCATTCCGATCGCAAAGACACGGCGCTGCAAGCGCTGACGGTTCTCAGCACAGAGACCGATCGCAAGGATCAGGCGGAGATGCAGCGGGGCTTCGATGAGGGCGGCATCGTGGGCGAGGCGCAGAACTTTGCCCGCTCGCTCGTGAACGAGCCCGGCAACGTGCTCACGCCCACAGAGCTGGGCCGCCGGGCCGCTGCGATGGCGGCGGAGGTGGGGCTCACGGTCGAGGTGCACTCGACCGAGAAGCTCAAGGAACTCGGCATGGGCGCCTTTGCCGCCGTGGCGCAGGGCTCCGCCGAACCGCCCGCGCTCATTGTTCTGCGTTATGAACCCGCCACGGCGCCTTCGGCCGGCGCGCCTGTGCTCGGCTTGGTGGGTAAAGGCATCACCTTCGACACCGGCGGCATCTCCATCAAGCCGGCCGAGAACATGGACAAGATGAAGTACGACATGGCCGGGGCAGCCGCCATGCTGGGCGCCATGCGGGCCATCGCCCAGCTGAAGCCGGCGGTGCGCGTCCTCTGCGTCGTGTGCTCGGCGGAGAACATGCCCGACGGCCGCGCCTACAAGCCCGGCGACGTGCTCACGGCGATGTCCGGCAAGACCATTGAGATCATGAACACCGACGCCGAAGGCCGGCTAGTCCTCGCCGACGGCCTGCATTACGCGCAGCAGCTCGGCGCCACGCGGCTGATGGACGCCGCTACCCTGACCGGAGCCATTGGAGTCGCCCTGGGTTTACTGAACGCGGGGCTATTTTCGAACGATGATGCGACCACGCTGCAGTTCATGGACGCGCTCTCCACCAGCGGGGAAAAGTTCTGGCGCCTGCCCTGTACCGACGACTATCGCGACCAGATCAAAAGCGCCATCGCCGACATCATGAATACCGGCAACTCACGCTACGGTGGCGCAAGTACCGCGGCGATGTTTCTGAAAGAGTTTGTCGGCGAAACGCCGTGGATCCACCTCGACATCGCCGCCACCGCTTGGATCGACACGGATAAAGCCTGGCAGAGCAAGGGACCCAGCGGCATTGCTGTCCGCTCCGTCACGGAGTGGGTACGCAGCTACGCCAGATAGCTTAGCCCACACGGCTCTGCTATAGCGAGTTTCCTGCAGCGAGACAGCGCTGTTGCTTTCCTTCTGCCATTCGCCCTGAGCGCGATCGGACGGGAGGAAATCTGCTTTTCTTGTTTGTCATTCCCGAAGGAACCTGCTGTTCGCCGTGCCGCGTAATTTGTGCTAATTGTGCCGCCCAACACACTCGTCGCCATAGCGGTACGCGGCGTGATAGCCGGTTGCAACAAAACGAAGGAACTGCGTCCGCACGGTATCTGCCGGGCTCAGCGGATGCATCTCGCAGTTGTACATCACAAACGTGGGCGGGGCAGCGTTCAACTCCTTCAGGATCTCGCCGCCGATGTTTGTGTACGCCGCGGGAAAATCCTTGATGTAATGAGCGCTCGCATAGCGCGTGGTCGCATGGCTGCCGCTGACGCGATACACCCCCGGGGTGAACTCAAAGGTGAAGAGCGTGTCCTGCGGCTGCCGGTGCGTGCGCACATACGTGGCGGCCTGTTCCCACGCGTACGGTGGATTGCCGCTCACGGCATGGTACTCATCCAGCTGTCCGCGCAACCCCATTAAGCCGATGGGCAGCAGCAGCGCGCAGAACAGGGCCGTGCGGGGACGGGAGGCGATGCCGCGTGACAGACGCAGCATGCCCTGCAGCCCCACGCCGGCGAGTGCCACAAGACTCAATAGCGCAGGAAGAAAATAGTGGGGGTAATAGCGGCCTCCGGCGTTCGCACCGGCGATATCCGCTCCCGCCCAAAGCAAAAAGAGCGCGGCGGCATCGGCTTCAGAGTTGCTGAGCAAAGCCTCCCCTTGGGACTTCAGCCGCGAATAGATCCACAGCAGAACACCGGCGGCAGCGCATCCGAGAACGCTCGAGATCGGCAGCAGCCTGTCCACCGAGAGCAGCAGTTTATTCGCGATGGAGGCGTGGTTCTCAGCACCGTAGTGCAGGTTGTAGATCAGGGTCGCGTCGAACATCATCCGCGCTGCGCCAATGGCCGCAAACGCCGCTTCCAGAGTTCCCCAAACAACGGCAAAACCGGCGATAATCAGAGCGATCCCGGTTGCCCTCGCAGCGAAGGAGCGCCTGCGTGCGAGCAGAAGGAAGGCAGCGGACGCGAGCAGCGGAGCCATCCCCACGGGCTTGAACGCCGCCGCCAGACCCGCCGCTATGCCCGCAAGCAGATACCATGCATAGCCTGCGCCGAGGCTGTTCCAAGCGCGCAGAAATGCATAGATCGAAAGCGTCGCCAGCGGAACGACGTAGAGCTCCGTGTAGTTGCCACCCAGCGAGTAGGCCGAGATCGCAAACGCGCTCCCAGCCACAAAAGGTGCGATCCAACGCACGCTGCTCTTCGGGTCCAGCAGCGCAAAGATCTTCGAAAGCACAAACAGCGCCAGTGCAATCGCAAGAAACTCGAAGCAGGCCAGGACCAGGAACTGCCGCTGGCTGAACGCTGCCAGCCAGTTCACGGCCAGAATGCCGGGCGGCTTGTCGTCCCAGAGCTGTGTGTACGGCATCACGCCGCGATGCCACTCACGTCCGATGTAAGCAAAGAGCTCCGCATCGGCTACGCCTGGATATTTCGCGGTCCACATGCGGCTGACCGCGGCCAGCAGGAGGCTGTACACCCAAAAGACGGCAGGCAGTCCGCGCTTTAAAGCTTGCGAGCCCTGGGACTCTGCCACTGGACGGGGACTATGATCAGTTCTTCGCTCTTCGGCCAGCAACATTCCTCCAGTGCCCCTGCGGAGCCTCCATGCTTCACGCTTGCTAGGACCGGCGTCAATCCTGCACAGCGCTTACGTACGCCAAACCGTAATTCGCCGGTAGACGCGGCTGAGTATAGCCCAAGAACTCCCACTTCATAACGACCCAAACGGGTCATGGCGAAGTCGAGCAATGAGCTTAGGAAGTATCTATGTGAATCAAGATCATCGTACGAGGTGCATCGAAGCGCATTTTGGTGGAGGGTGGGGAGGGAGCGTGGGGCTTTAGCCCCACGAAAAGGAGGGCCAAAGGATGGGCTTTAGCCCAGGGTTTTCTCCGCTGTCAGCGCAAAACCCGGGGCTGAAGCCCCGTTCTTCTCCGCACTGAATGTCCGGGCTAAAACCCGAACCTACCTCCAAAAGCAAAAATGATTCACACAGACACTATCTGTGCTACATGGCCGCCGGAACCTCAATCCCCAGCCAGCCGAGCACACGCACCAGCTCCCGGCGAGCCGCCGCTGCGGTTCCCAGCAGCAGCGCCCGCCGGGCAGGATCGGTCTCGTTCAAAATGTGGTGCCGGTGATAGAAGTTGCTGAAGCCTTGCGCCAGCGTAAAGGTATAGCGCGCCAGCATTGCCGGTTCCGCAGCCGCGATTCCCTGCTCCAACACCAGAGTTAACCGCGAGACCGTGAGCCAAAGCTCCCAAACATCGGTCTCCCCCGCCAGCAGCGAGGACAGGTCCAGGTTCGCGACTGCGGCCAGAGCCTCGGCTTCACTCACGCCGGCCTTGCGAAAAATATTCGCGGCCCGCACCGCGGCATATTGCACATACGGTCCGGTCTCGCCTTCAAAGCTGAGCGCATCGCGATAGTCAAAGGCGATCACCGTATTGCGCGTGAATCGCAGCAGAAAAAAACGCAGTGCGCCAATCCCGATCGCCTCGGCGATCTCTGCGCGTTCAGCTTCGGTCAGCTCCGGATGGCGCTTCTCGACCTCGTCACGCGCCGCGGCGATCATGCGGTCGATCAGATCGTCGGCCTTAACGCCGAAGCCCTTGCGTCCGCTTACCTCGATGTAGGCCCGGCCTTTGTCCTCCTCGCGCAGCGTGTAGCCGAGCTCTTCGGCGCAGCGCGGCGTCAGCGCCACCATCGCGTAATTTAGGTGCGTGAAGTGCTCGCTCTCCGCGACGAATCCAAGCGCGCGCAGCGCCTCCTTCACCTGCGCCTGTGGTTCGTCCTGGCGCGAGTCGATGACGTTGTAAACGGCGCTGGCGTGGCCGAAACTCGGATGCGGATGCTCGCCGTCTTCCGTGGAGATCCAGCAGGTATGGTGCGGGTATTCGTGAAACCGGGCATAGCCGAAGTCCAGCCCCAGCAGACCAAACTTCCAAAGGTGATACGCGATGTCCTTGCCCACATAGGTTACGGTGCCGTTGGAACGAATGATGATCTTGGCTTCTTCGTCTGCCTCACCGGAGGCGAGCGGCGGTGCAGCGCCCGCGGCTGAATGCAAAGCCCGGCGCATCACCCAGCAGCCCGCATTTTTCCCTGCCGTCTCGCGATACAGCACGCCCTTTTCGACCATGAGCTGCCGCGCGGCCTCCCAGAAATGCAGGTGCAGGATCTCGCTCTCGCGCGGCAAGAAATCGTACTCGATGCCGAGCCGCTCCATCGTCTCCAGGTGGCGCCTGAGCACACCGGTAGCGATCAAATCGGCAATCTCGGCCGTGTCATTGTTGCCCGCCTCAATGTGATGCAGCGTGTCGAGGCGTATCTTCTTGCGAGCCGCGGCCTGGGCAGCATCGGCCTCATACCACTGCGAGACCTGCGCGTACAGATCCCAGCAGAGATAGTCCAGCCGCTCGTTGGTTTCGAGGATCTCGGTAATCCACTCCCGCACCTGCTCCAACGTCATGCCCTTCAGCTCGGTGATCGCAACGACAATATCCGCAACCTGAACGCCGGTGTTGTCGATGTAGTTTTGTACGCCGAGGTCGAAGCCCTGCTTCCAGCGTCCCTCGTCCCCGTCCCCGCGGCGCAGCATACGGGCGAAGCTGTCGCCCAGCACCGCGTTGCGCAGATGTCCTACATGCGCCGCCTTATTGGGGTTAATGCTGGTGTGCTCGACGAGACGAAAGCCCGGTCCACCGACAACGGCGTGCTCATCGGCAGCGATGCGTCTTACCATTTCGGCGCGATCCAGCTTGATGTTGATGTAGCCCGCGCCGGCGACCTCCACGCTGGCCACGCCAGGCGTTTCAGCCAGAGCGGGCTGCAGCTCCGCCGCGATGACGCGAGGCGCCTTCTTGAGTCGTTTCGCAAGTTCGAAGGCGATGGGCAGAGCCATCTCGCCGAGCTCAATTTTGGGCGGCAGCTCTACGGGAAAACTCGAAAGCTCCACGCCATAGCGCTCCTTGAGCACCTCGGACACACGCCGCTGAAGGCGCTCCTGCAGGGTCTTGTACATGCTTCCTCTTTGCGCCTAAGGCAACTGCGCCGGCAGGGTTTCGAGCTCCTGGCCAAGCGGCTCGCGCGGAACTCGATGCAGCCGGTGCGCCAGGAACCAGCCGCCACCCACGCCGGTGATGGCCAGGATCAGGTAGAGATGCACCAGCAGCCCAAAGAGGCCACTGGCCTCGGGACTCGCCCCATGACGCACCAGTGCGTCCTTGCAGGCAAGCTCAAATGGGCCAATCCCGCCCGGAGAGCTGGGGATCAGGAAAGAAAGATTCGCTTCCGCCGTGGCCTGCCATGGTCCAACGCGATCGGATACAAGGCCGATCGCCTTTGAAAACGACACATACAACATGCCCTCACAAGCCCAGGCGGCGAAGCTGTAGAGGATCAGCAGAAGCGTTCCGCCTATCCCGATATCCGCGATACAAGCCAGCGCCAGCATGAGCCAATGCTCCAGCTTCTGCACACTTGCATTCTTCGCTTTAGCGAAGAACTTCTGCAGCGGGACCTGAAGCGTCTTCGCGCCGAAGATCATAACCAGCAATCCCACCGTGGAAACAAGCAGGCCCACCTCGGCGACGGTGCGGATGTGTGGAGCGACGCCGCTGCCAAACTGCATCGTGATCACGAACATTACGCCGAGTGAGAACACATCCAGCAATTTCTCAAGAATGACCGTGCTGAGAACCACGGAGGGCGTGGTATTTACATCCCCAGCGTAGGTAAAAATTCGCATCACATCGCCAATACGGAGAGGCAAAACGTTGTTCGCGGCGAGCGAGGTCATGAAAATGCGCGCGCACGCCGAAAATCGGGCTCCCACGCTTCGCAGCATCGAATAGGCGCGATAGCAGCGCAGGCCGTACCCGGCGACGCTGAACAAGAGGATGCCGAGCAGCCAGACCGGAGAAACGACGCGCAGTTGATGAAACGCTGCAGGATCGAAACCGCGCTTTCCGCTTGGACCAACGCGGACATACGTCCACCACAGGAAAAAAGCGCTGATGCCAAAGCCCGGCAGCGTCTTCAGCAGCTTCAGCCGGCCGTCGCCTGCGCCTGGTGCACCCTTGGGATCCTGTTCCATGCCTGCCTGCGACGCACCTCGTCTCCGTTCGCGGTACAGTCAAGCTGTCGCATGGAGAGTTCCTTCGATTGTAACCGTTCCCCCGCGTGTGCCGTTCCCCCGCGGTCGCGCCCCCTGCCTTCGCTTGGGGCGGCGGATTGGATCTATCTGGCTGTGCTCACCCTGGGTGTGCTGCTGGCGCATGGCTATCATCCCTGGGCTGAAGATGGCGGTCTGTATGTTGCCGGTGTCGAATACAAGCTCAACTCTTTCCTGTTTCCGCGCCAAACCGCCTTTGTCACCGCGCACCTCCGCTATTCGATCTTTGCGCCTTTTGTGGCAGCCCTGGTGCGGCTGTCGCGCCTTTCGCTCGCGACGGTGCTCTTCAGCATCTACCTGCTGAGCATCGCATTGATGCTGTACGCCGGCCTCCAATTGGCCGCCCGCTGCTTCAACACGCGTCCAGCACGCTGGACAGCGACAGCTCTATTGGCCGCATGGTGGACCCTGCCCGTGGCGGGCACATCGCTTCTGCTGATGGATCCGTATGTCACGGCCCGCAGCCTTTCCACCCCCTTGTCGCTGCTCGCTGTGGCAGCGGCACTGGATCCGTGGCCTATGTTCTCCTCGCGCTTGCACCGCGGGCAGGCGGTGCGAAGGTTCTCGCCGCCGTGGCTTTGTGGTTTCTGCCTTCTAGCTGCAGCGGCATTCCACCCTTTGATGGCGGTCTACGCGCTTGGCCTTGTGGCGGCCGTGCGTTTGTCGCAGAGGCGCACAAAGCTCTGGTTATGGCTCATGCTGGGGCTAGGCGCCTTCTCGATCGCAGCGTTGATCCAAGGGCTCGCGCGGCCCGAAACGCCCCCCGTAGCCGCTGCAGCGTACTCCCGCTACTACTGGTTTCTCTCGCAATGGCAATGGTTCGAGTGGCTCGGCTTGTTAGGACCGGTCGTGATCTTCACCTCTCTTCTGCGCGGGCGGCCCTCACCCGCCGACGCAAACAAACGTGTGCTTTGCCGCGCCGCGCTGGTCAACGCATTCTTTGCGTTTGTGATCGCCCTGAGCTTCGCGCAGGAACACTTTGCCGCGCACGCCGTGGCGCGTTTGCAGCCGCTGCGCGCGTTTCTTCTGCTTTACGCTGTGATGATCCTGCTGCTGGGAGGCACGCTCGCGGAGGCAGCGGTTCACTTCGCCGCGCGCCCCCACACGCCTGCGGTACGAAGCTTCGGAATTTTCGTCCGTGCCGCCCCCGCGGTGTTCGTTGCGGCTATGGCGATCGTGATGTTTTCTGTCCAACGCGCCAGCTTCCCCAGTTCGATTCACCTCGAACTTTCCGGGCGTGTGAATCCAAATCCCTGGGTACGGGCGTTTCTTTGGGCCCGCGATCACACAGCACCCGATGCCCTTTTCGCGCTGGACGCACGCTACGTCAACACCGGCGGTGAAGACGCACAAACCTTCCGTGCCATTGCGGAGCGCAGCGCGGTCCCGGACTTCTCGAAAGACGGCGGTGAAGCAGCGATTACCCCTGCGCTCGCGTTGCCATGGCAGGTTTCCGCGCTGGCCACGCGACAGCTAAGCAAACAGACCGACACAGAACGCGAGGCAAGCCTTCACTCGTTGGGGGTGGATTGGGTAGTGCTGGATGCAAATGCCCACACCGCGCAGCTTTGCCCTTACCGGAATGCTGTGGTCAAGATCTGTCATTTGTAGTTGCGGCATTGTCTGCGACGCGCCTGAATGCTCCGGCTTCCCCTACTCTCCATGAATCCACGCCGGAACTGCGTCGACGATTCGATCATTCTCAGACCGGCCGTAGCGGTCGGTGGCAGTGGCCCGCTCGCAGGAATCCGGCGCATACGCCAGCTTCGGAGAGGGCTGGCCGTTTCCAGCAGATGGGAATGCAGGTTCGGGCACAGTTGCGTTCTTCCCGCGCATCCACATTGCCGGGCTGATCACGACATCGTGTAAGGATGCGCTCAGCGTGTGAGCCTCGCGGCGCCGCGGAAAGCGCTCCGGACGCATGTCGTCGGTTGCCGCAGGTGCTTCGACCCCGGTCCTGCCGGGGGTTTCCGCGGCTGCCGCTTCCGGCTCGCGGCCGGCCTGAGCCTTGCGTTGCCGCACTCTTGCCCTCACTTCGCGGCGAGCGGCGGAAAAATCGCGGTATTTGGCTTCCGGCAGATTGGCCCAGGCGTAAAGAACAGTGGCGTCTTGGGAAACATCGAGCCGCGGCGACTCTTCCTCGATCTCTGACATACGTCTTTTCATCCGCATCCCTTACCTCAGTTGCCGCCGAAACCGCACGCGTCACCATGGCTAAGGCTCGCCTCGACTTGTCCCGAAGCTACTTGCCTGAAATGTGGCACGTCAATGCAACCGACGTAACAACCAAAAGGCGTCAGAGGCAGCGCTGCGCCCCGTCGGTAACCTCACACAGGGAGACTTCTGTGGCGTCTCGCGACAAGGCTCTCGGACAGCTGGCTGTGCTACGCTAACCCAGGAGCGAGCGGGTAGCTCAGTTGGTAGAGCATCGCCCTTTTAAGGCGTTGGTCCTGGGTTCGAGCCCCAGCCCGCTCACCATAGCCTCCAAAGCATGCAAAATTCGGCAGAAATGCCAGGCAGCGAAGCTCTGTTGGATTTGTCATCTCGTAGCGCAGCGAAGAGATCTGTTTTCTATGTGTCGCTGCAACGTTTATAGCGGTTTACCTTAAGGTGTACAGGTGGTCCGAGCAGGCTGCGGGTCTCTCCACTGCGCAGACGATAAAATCGTCTGCTCCGGTCGAGATGACACTGTATAGCAATTAGAAAACAGATTTAATAAAAGCGGATCCCCTTCGCTACGCTACGGGATGACAACCGAAACTTTATCCTTTTTAGAAAAACCCTCTAATAGGACCGGGCCCACCGGATGACAGCTCCTGCGCCGATCAGATAGTTGTTCTGATGACCATTGGAGGCATTCGCAAAATCAGTCAGGAAATAATCGACCTGCAGCACACGAATTGCCAGGTAATTGCCAAACGGTATGTCAAAGCCCGCACCCGCCCGGCCCGCAAGGGCATAGGTATGATCGCCGGCGCCGGCGATACCGCCGCCGGCATGGGCCACGCCTATCAGCACCTGACCGTACGGCTCTACCGCATGAGGCCCGTGGAACCAAGGCTGGGAAACATAATAGCGGCCTCCCGCCATATACGAGACCAGGGTGAGGGAGTTCCCTGTGCCCGGCCCGTTTTTGGCGGAGGATGCACTTAGATCCGCCACCACTGCCGTGCGACTAGTGATGTTTCTGGAAAACGAGAACCCCGCGCCGGTCAAACCGAAGCAGCCGCACTGTCCTGGCTGCGTGTTGGAGTGAATCCATTCATAGTTCACTGCCGCATCCCCGCCCCGGGACGAGCTGGCGATGGCCTGCGCCATGACTGCGGTGTTGCTGCTAAGCAGCAGGCCGATTGCGAATGCAATAAGTCGCATTTGTTATACCTCACGCTCGTTGGTGTTTTGGTTAGGGGGTCGAAACCGTGGCCGAAATGTTGCTGATCTGCACCTGCTCCCACAAGCTGCCGGTGGAGGCGGTTACATACAAGTAAGCGACAGGCGGTACGTTCACGGAGCCGGAGAAGACCTGATTCCCGTCCATGGTTACCGTCATAAAGCCCTGGACAATCGACACAACGTAGGTGTGTGTGATGGAGCTGTGATACGCGGCAAGGGCCGGAATACCGGTGTTGGTGTAGAAGTACGGATTCTCCCAAAGGGCGGTTTCACCACGGCCCACGCCGAGGTACGGTACGGTTGGATCGCCTTGGTTGTAGTAGTCGTCGAAGGCGATGACGAATCCAGGTATGCCCTTGGCGCCCAGACCCTGCCCGGTGGCGCCGGTGCTCGTAAGTGTCGCACCGAGCGAAGGGTCTCCCAGCAACACGGCGAATCCGTCCGCCGGCGGGTTGCTGGTATTGCTGATGTTCACCGTGAAGCTGAGCTGGATATTTCCAGTCGCCAGCAGTGTGGGCCAGACGATCGCACCCGCTTGGTTTTGGGTCGCACCGACCAGCTGATACCCGCAACCACTGGCCAGAGCAGCGGCGTTGCCCACCGTGTTCCAATTCGTGCTGCAGGAAGGAATATTCGCCAGTGCTCCGACAAAGAGTGACGCAGAGTTACTCGTTACATTCGCAGTGACTCCGTTGCTCACGACAACGTAGAAGACGGAGCCGCTTTGAGAGGTCGCAGCGGAAGCGATCGTGTACGAAGCGCCGGTCGCACCCGGGATGGCCGCGAAGGAGGAGCTTCCCGGAGCCGCCATGTACCACTGGTAGCTCAGAGGAAGGTTCGAGGTCGCGGTGACCGCGAAGGTGGCAGGGCTGCCTGGATTTACATACTGATCCTGCGGGTTGCCGACTTGAAGCAGGATGCCGTTGCCGACCGCCAGGGTCACCTTGTTCGAGACTGCCTGACCGTAGCCGTTCGTGATCATGACGTAATACTCGTCCTGGTCGTTGCTGGCATTGGTCGAGGTGCTAGGAACGGTGTAGGTTGCCGAGGTTGCCCCCGAGATCGCCGTGCCCGTCACGCTGCCCACCGGCTGGTAATACCACTGGTAGGTGAGGGTTGGCGTACCTGTTGCCGTCACGCTGAAGGTCGTCGTTGCATTGACGGCAACCGTGGCGTTTGCAGGCTGCTGCGTAATGGTCGGAGGAGCGCTGCCGGAGAGCACCGTCAGCGTGGCTGTGGTGCTGGTCAGCGGGTTGCCGCAGCTGTCCTTGACGATGACCAGGTATCCCTGCGCGTTGTTCGCGGAGGTGACTGCGGCCGTCGTGTAACTGCTCGAGGTTGCGCCGGCAATGGCTGTGCTGGCGCCGCCCGAAGGGACGAGGTACCACTGGTAGGTAAAGGGCGATTTGCCCGTGGCCACAACGTTGAAGGTAGCCGTCTGCGTCGGGTAAACGGAGACGCTTGCGGGGTTGGTGGTAATGGAGGAGCCGACGGTCAGCGTTGCGATATTGGAGGTCACGCTGCCTGCCGGATTGGAGACCTTCGCCGTGTAATCGCCGGCGTCGATTGTGGGTTGCGCGCTGGCGATGAAGTAGCTGGGGCTGGTCGCTCCCGCAATCGCGGTGCTGCCCAGGTACCACTGGTAGGTCGCGGCGTAATTCGCCGCCACGGAGAGGGTTGCGGTTGCGTTCGTGCAGATGTTCTGGCTGACCGGCTGCATTGTGATCACCGGCGCACTCACCGTAATCGTGGTCGTCACCTTGACCGACGGTTGATCCACACTGGTGGCGGTGATGGTGTAGGTACCGGCGGTATTGGGCGAGGTCCAGACGTTGCCGGCGAACGTTCCGCCGGTGGCAGTCCAGGTAATCCCGTTTGTAACTCCGCCCACAGCGGTGGCATTGAAGGCCTGGGTTCCGGGGGCGATCGTGATGCCGGCCGGGGTGATGGGCGAAATGCTTACGTTTTGGGCCACGGTGAAGTTTGTCGTGGCGGTGGCCGCGGCATATCCACCGCTGGCCACCTGGCTAGCCCCGAGTGTCACGGTGCCTGCGCCGGTGATGGTGACCGTCGAGCCGGAGATGGTCGCCGGACCGCTGGTGACCGTGTACGTCACCGCACCGGAGGAGGCGGAGGTGGCGCTTACGGTGAAGGGTGCATTGCCGTAGGTCTTCGCCGGTATGGACGCGAAGGTCAGGGTTGTCGACTCAGGCTGAACCGTGAAGCTGACGCTGGCGGTGGCCGCTAGATAGTTGCCGCTCGCCGCCTGGGAGGCCGAAAGCATCACGGTTCCGGCCCCGGTGAAGGTAACCACTGATCCGGCGATGGTTGCCGGGCCGCTAACCACCGCGTAGGTGACCGCGCCGGACGAGGCCGAGGTTGCACTCACCGTCAAGGGCGGGTTGCCAAAGGTCTGCGTCGCGATGGCGGCAAAGGTGAGTGTCGGCTGGGCCGCGCCCACGGTGAAGGTCGTGGTTGCCGTGGCTGTGCCGTAGTTGCCGCTGGCTGCCTGGCTCGCGCTCAAGGTGACCGGTCCGCTCCCGGTCAGCGTCACCGTGGAGCCGGAGATCGTCGCCGGTCCGCTCACCACCGCGTAGGTCACCGCGCCGGAGGAGGCCGAGGTGGCGCTCACCGTGAACGGTGCGTTGCCAAAGGTCTCCGCGGGGATCGTTGCGAAGGTAAGCGTCGGCACCGCGGTTGCAACGTTGAGAGTGACGGAGGTTGTGGCCGCCGCATAGTTGCCGTTGGCGGCCTGGCTTGCGCCAAGGACCACCGGACCGCTGCCCGTAAGGGTGACGGTGGAACCGGAGATCGTCGCCGGTCCGCTAACCACCGAGTACGTCACCGCTCCAGCGGAAGCAGAGGTGGCGCTCACCGTGAATGGTGCGTTGCCAAAGGTCTTGGCGGGGATGGTGGCGAAGGCCAACGTCGGCACCTCGGCAGCTACCGTGAAGGTAGTTGAGGCCGTGGCAGCAGCATAGTTTCCGGCGGCAACCTGGCTGGCGGAGAGCACCACCGGACCGATGCCCGTGAGGGTAACTGTCGAGCCGGAGATAGTCGCATTGCCGCTAACTACGGTGTAGGTCACCGCACCGGATGAGGCCGAGGTGGCGCTCACCGTGAACGGCGCATTGCCGAAGGTCTCCGAGGGGATCGTGGCGAAGGTAAGCGTCGGAGTCGCGGCGCCTACGGTGAAGGTGGTGGAGGCGGTCGCCGCAGCGTAGTTGCCGGCAGCAGCCTGGCTGGCGGAGAGCACCACCGGACCGGTGCCAGTGAGGGTTACCGTCGAGCCGGAGATGGTCGCGTTGCCGCTGACCACCGCGTAGGTCACCGCACCCGAAGAGGCCGAGGTGGCACTCACCGTGAACGGCGCATTGCCGAAGGTCTCCGCAGGAATGGTGGCAAAGGTAAGCGTCGGAGTTGCAGCGCCCACGGTGAAGGTCGTGGAAGCCGTTGCCGCAGCGTAGTTCCCGGCAGCAACCTGGCTGGCGGACAGCACCACCGGGCCGATACCCGTGAGGGTCACCGTCGAGCCGGAGATGGTCGCGTTGCCGCTGACCACGGCATAGGTCACCGCGCCCGAAGAGGCCGAGGTGGCGTTCACCGTGAACGGCGCGTTGCCGAAGGTCTCCGCAGGGATCGTGGCGAAGGTAAGCGTCGGTGCCGCGGCGCCCACGGTGAAGGTCGTGGAAGCCGTTGCCGCGGCGTAGTTGCCGTTGGCGACCTGGCTGGCCGAGAGCACCACCGGACCGATACCGGTGATGGTCACCGTCGAGCCGGAGATCGTCGCGTTGCCGCTGACCACGGTATACGTTACCGCGCCGGAAGAGGCCGAAGTCGCGCTCACCGTAAACGGCGCGTTGCCGAAGGTCTTGGCGGGGATGTTTGCGAAGGCGAGGGTTGGAGTCTCAGCCGTCACGTTGAAGGTCGTGGAGGCCGTGGCGGCAGAGTAGCTGCCGTTGGCAACCTGGCTCGCGCCCAGAACCACGGGGCCGATGCCCGTGAGGGTGACCGTGGAGCCGGAGATGGTCGCCGGGCCGCTGGTGACCGTGTACGTCACCGCACCCGAAGAGGCCGAGGTCGCGCTCACCGTGAACGGTGCATTCCCGTAGGTTTGTGCGGCGATCGGAGCGAAGGCAAGCGTCGGGGCCTCGGTTCCCACGTTGAATGTCGTCGAAGCCGTCGCCGCCGCGTAATTGCCATTGGCAGCCTGGTTCGCCGAGAGCACCACCGCGCCACTGCCGGTCAGCGTGACGGTGGACCCCGAGATGGTAGCCGGTCCGCTCACCACGGAGTAGGTCACCGCGCCGGACGAAGCCGAGGTGGCGCTCACCGTGAACGGTGCATTGCCAAACACTTCGGCCGGGATCGTCGCGAACGCGAGAGTCGGGACTTCAGTCGCCACGTTGACCGTTGCAGAAGCCGTGGCGGCGGCATAGTTGCCGTTCGCGACTTGGCTCGCCGAGAGCACCACCGGGCCGCTGCCCGTGATGGTCACGGTGGAGCCGGAGATCGTCGCCGGGCCGCTGACCACCGCGTACGTCACCGCACCGGCGGAGGCCGAGGTGGCGCTCACGTTGAAGGGTGCGTTGCCGAAGGTCTCCGCGGGGATCATCGCAAAGGTGAGCGTCGGGACCTCGGCTGCGACCGTGAAGTTCGTCGAAGCCGTTGCCGCGGCGTAGTTGCCGCTGGCAGCCTGGCTCGCACCCAGAACGACTGGGCCGATCCCTGTCAGCGTAACGGTGGAGCCGGAGATCGTAGCCGGGCCGCTGACCACGGAGTACGTCACCGCACCCGCCGACGCCGAAGTGGCGCTTACCGGGAAGGGCGCATTGCCGTAGGTCTGCGCGGCAATCGGCGCAAAGGTCAGCGTCGGTGTCGCTGTTCCGACGTTGATTGTGGTCGAAGCTGTGGCCGACGTGTAGTTGCCGTTGGCCGCCTGGCTGGCCGAGAGCACCACCGCTCCCGTGCCCGTCAGGGTCACCGTGGAGCCGGAGATCGTCGCCGGGCCGCTGGCGACGGTATACGTCACCGCACCTGAAGAAGCTGACGTGGCGCTCACCGTGAACGGTGCATTGCCGTAGACCTCCGCCGGAATCGGCGCAAAGGTCAGCGTCGGCGTCGCTGGATTGACCGTGAAGTTGGTGGTAGCGGCCGCGGAGGCGTACGGATCGTCAGCAGCCTGGCTAGCCGCCAGCACCACCGAACCCGAGCCGGTAAGAGTGACGGTGGAGCCGGAGATCGTCGCCGGTCCGCTCACCACCGAGTAGGTCACCGCACCGGGCGAGACGGAGGTCGCGCTGACGGTGAAGGCTGCATCGCCGAAGGTGTGGGTCGCGATCGGCGCAAAGGTCAGCGTCGGCGACTGTGCGCCCACCGAGAACGTCGTGGTGGCGTTGGCGGTCGCGTAGTTGCCGTTGGCTGCCTGGCTGGCGCCCAGGATCACGGTGCCATTTCCGGTCAGCGTAACGGTAGAGCCGGAGATCGTCGCCGGTCCAGCAATCACGGAGTAGGTCACCGCGCCCGCGGAGGCAGAGCTTGCGCTTACGGTGAAGGGGACCTTGCCGAAGGTCTGCGTCGGGATCGGCGCAAAGGTCAGCGTGGGGACCTCAGGATTTACAACGAAGTTCGTCGAAGCCGTCGCGGCCGCATAGCTGCCACTGGCAACCTGGTTCGCGGAGAGAACAACCGGTCCAGCGCCAGTCAATGTGACCGTGGAACCGGAGATCGTAGCCGGTCCGCTAACGACGGAGTAGCTCACCGCACCCGGAGAAGCCGACGTCGCGCTCACCGTGAACGGAGCGTTGCCATAGGTCTCTGCCGGGATGGGAGCAAAGCTGAGTGTGGGCGTCTCCGCGCCTACGGTAATGGTGGCCGTTGCGTTCGCCGCGGCATAGTTCCCACTCGCTGCCTGGCTGGCGGCGATCACCACGGTGCCGTTCCCCGTCAGGGTGACGGTGGAGCCGGAGACCGTCGCCGGTCCGCTGACGACCGAGTAGGTCACCGCACCGGCAGACGCTGAGGTGGCGCTCACCGGGAACGGAGCGTTGCCGTAGGTCTGCGCCGCGATCGGCGCGAAGGCGAGGGTTGGGACCTCCGGCGCTACTGTAAAGTTCGTGGTCGCCGTGGCTGTTCCGTAGCTGCCGCTGGCTGCCTGGCTCGCGCTCAGGACGACAGGGCCGCTGCCGGTCAGCGTCACGGTGGAGCCCGAAATCGTCGCCGGGCCGCTCACCACGGCGTAGGTCACCGCGCCGGGCGAGGCCGAAGTGGCGCTCACCGTGAACGGTGCATTGCCGTAAGTCTCCGCCGGAATGGGAGCGAAGCTGAGTGTAGGCGTCTCCGCACCTACAGAAATCGTCGTGGAGGCGGTCGCCGCGGCGTAATTGCCGTTGGCAACCTGATTCGCGGCGAGAACCACGGTTCCGTTGCCCGTAAGGGTAACGGTGGAGCCGGAGACCGTCGCCGGTCCGCTGACCACCGAGTAGGTCACCGCGCCGGCTGAAGCTGACGTGGCGCTCACCGGGAACGGGGCGTTGCCATAGGTCTGTGCAGCAATAGGAGCGAAGGCGAGGGTTGGGACCTCGGTCGCTACCGTGAAGTTTGCCGTTGCTGTCGCAGCCGCGTAGCCGCCGCTGGCCGCCTGGCTCGCGCTCAGGACCACGGGGCCGCTGCCGGTCAGCGTCACGGTGGAGCCCGAAATCGTCGCCGGTCCACTTACGACCGAATACGTCACCGCACCCGACGAGGCCGAAGTGGCGCTCACCGTGAACGGTGCATTGCCGTAAGTCTCCGCCGGAATGGGAGCGAAGCTGAGTGTAGGCGTCTCCGCACCCACAGAGATCGTCGTGGAGGCGGTCGCCGCGGCGTAATTGCCGTTGGCAACCTGATTCGCGGCGAGAACCACTGTTCCATTGCCGGTCAGCGTAACGGTGGAGCCCGAGATCGTCGCCGGTCCACTTACGACCGAGTACGTCACCGCGCCCGAAGAAGCTGAGGTTGCACTTACAGCAAAGGGAGCATTGCCGTAGCTCTGTGCCGCGATCGGCGCGAAGGCGAGGGTTGGGACCTCCGGGTTCACCGTAAAGGTAGTGCTGGCGACCGCTGTGGAGTAGCTTCCGTTCGCTGCCTGGCTGGCAGAGAGCACCACCGTGCCCGTGCCCGTCAGCGTCACCGTCGATCCGGACACCGTTGCCGGGCCGCTCACCACCGCGTAGGTCACCGCGCCGCTGGAAGCCGAGGTCGCGCTCACCGTGATCGGCGCATTGCCGAACGTTTGCGTTGCGATCGGCGCAAAGGTCAGCGCCGGCACCTCCGCGCCCACCGTGATGGTCGTGGTTGCGGTGGCCGTCGTGTAGTTGCTGGTAGCTGCCTGGCTGGCGCTGAGCAGCACTGCCCCGTTGCCCGTCAGCGTCACCGTGGAGCCGGCAATCGTTGCCGGGCCGCTGATGACCGCATAGGTGACCGCGCCGCTGGAGGCCGAGGTGGCGCTCACCGTGAACGGTGCGTTGCCGTAGCTCTGCGCCGCGACCGGCGCAAAGGCCAGCGTCGGCGTCGCCGGATTGACCGTGAAGTTTGTGCTGGCGGTCGCCGCAAGATACGTGCCGCTGGCGGTCTGGTTCGCGCTCAGGACAACGGGGCCCGTTCCCGTAACCGTCACCGTGGAACCGGAGACCGTCGCCGGTCCGCTGACGACCGAATAGGTCACCGTGCCCGGCGATGCCGACGTGGCGCTTACTGTGAACGGCGCGTTGCCATAGGTCTGCGTGGCGATCGGTGCAAACGCCAGTGTCGCGTTCCCTGCGCCTGCGGTGAAGTTCGTTGAAGCCGTGGCAGCCGCATAGTTGCCGCTGGCCGCCTGATTCGCGCTCAGCACAACCGTGCCGTTGCCCGTAAGAGTGACGGTAGAGCCGGAGATCGTCGCAGGTCCGCTGACAACCGAATAGGTCACCGCACCCGACGACGCGGAGGTGGCGCTTACCTGGAACGGCGCATCGCCATAGGACTTCGTGGCGATGGGAGCAAAGGCCAGCGTGGGAGTCTCCGCCCCGATGGTGAAGGTTGCCGAGGCCGTCGCCGCGCCGTAGTTGCCGCTCGCTGCCTGGTTCGCCGCGAGCACCACCGGGCCGATCCCGGTCATCGTTACGGTAGATCCGGAGATCGTCGCCGGTCCGCTGACGACCGAGTACGTGATCGCACCCGAGGAAGCCGAGCTTGCGCTCACGGTAAAGGGAGCTCCGCCAAAGGTCTCCACGGGGATCGGAGCAAACGTCAGTGTCGGCGCCGGTTGCCCGGCCGTAAAGGTTGTCGATGCCGTGGCCGCCGTGAAGTTGCCATTGGCCGCCTGGTTCGCCGCGAGCACCACAACGCCGGCGCCTGTAAGCGTTACCGTCGAACCCGAAACTGTTGCCGGGCCGCTCACGACCGAGTACGTCACCGCACCTGAAGAAGCGGAGCTTGCGCTCACCGCAAACGGAGCGTTGCCATAGTTTTCCGTTGGAATCGGTGCAAAGGCCAGCGTTGGAGTCTCCAGCCCAACGCTGACGCTGGTTGTCGCCGTCGCCGCCGCGTAGTTTCCATTGGCTGCCTGGCTGGCCGAGAGCACAACCGTGCCCGAGCCCGTCAGCGTAACCGTCGAACCCGCGATGGTGGCCGGTCCGCTCACCACCGAGTACGTCACCGCGCCCGCGGACGCGGACGTTGCGCTCACCGGAAAGGTTCCCTTGCCGAATACCTGCGCGCCAATGGGCGCAAACACCAGCGTCGGCACCTCTGGAGCCACGTTGAAGGTGGTCGTTGCCGTAGCCGCCGCGTAGCTTCCGTTGGCTGCCTGGCTGGCCGAAAGCACCACCGCGCCGATGCCGGTCGGCGTGACGGTGGAGCCGGCGATGGTAGCCGGTCCGCTGACAACCGAATACGTCACCGCTCCACTCGAGGCGGAGGTGGCACTCACCGGGAATGCCGCATTTCCGTATGTCTGTGCGGGGATTGCCGCAAACGCCAGCGTCGGCACCGCGGGGTTCACGGTCAGCGAGGCAACGGTGCTGGTCACCGCGCCGACCACGTTGCGCACAGCCACGGTATACGTTTGTCCGCTGTTCTGAAGGCTCGTCGCGGGCGTGGTGTAGACGCTCGCCGTGGCGCCGTTGATCGCGACGCCGCCCTGGTACCACTGGAACGCGAGTGGCCCTGTACCGCTCGCGGCAACGTTGAAGGTCGCCGTCTGTCCGACGGCCACGGTCTGATTTACCGGCTGAGTGGTGATGACCGGCGGCGTCTGCACCGTCAGCGTGCCGGTGCTGGTCGCCGTCCCGCCGGCGTTGGTCACATTGGCTGAGACCGCTGTCCCGTCGTCCCCTTTTTGCGCGACCCACGAGTAGGTCGTGGAGGTAGCCCCGGTCGTGGCAGTGCCGTTCCGGAACCACTGGTAGGTCAGCGGTCCCGTTCCGGTCGCCGCCACCGTAAACGTCACGGTCTGGCCCGCGACGACGGTCTGGTTCGCGACCTGCACCGTAATCGTCGGCTTAAATTCACCCCAACCGCCGCCGCAGCCCGACACCCCAAGAACACTGAGCGCCAGCAGGAGCATGCTCAGCACGGCACGCAGGCCGGACGTAATCCAGGCATCCGCCGGCAGCGGCTCCGCTGCAGAAAGCGGCTTCGTGGAGGGCGAGCTGGCGTTCGTGGTGGACCGATTTGCTGCGGTGCCGGCGAGACGATACGGGGAACTCAGAGTTGACATGAGACTCCTAAACTGCAACGGCCGGCTCATACCCTGAGCCGGCGATAGGGGGTGACTAAAGGCGAATTCGGAATTCGAAGGAGCGGAAGAACCTGGGCCGCTCGCAACGCGAGGTCCACCGGGGCGAGCAGACGCTGCGGAAATCTTGAGAAGCCCATTTAGGGAAAAAGCGCCGTGATCGGAAGGGATCACGTTGGCAGGCAAGCCCCGAACAGCGCACGCAGGTAACTCACCCGGGAGCTGTGCTCGCTGATCCTGAGGCGTGCCCAAAAACAACGCTCTGCTCTCTTTTGGGCCAAATGAGCGATCGAACGGCTTCATGCTGCCCGCAAACGAAGCAGGGCCAGCGGCCATTGGGTACTTTGGTACTGGAGAGAGCACCCGCTGAGTATCGAGCCGTTACTCCGGGTGATGTAATCCCACCTTTGCGCCAGAATGGGACACTACTTCGTCATCAACTGCCGCAAAACGGCCACATCCTATGGCAGCTTACGGTTTTCCCGGGGCCGTGGATGCCATAAAAACAGAATGTGTCCCGGCCAGCCGCTCACCTTTGGCAAAGCAAAGTACCTATAGGTACATAGAAAGGTGTCATCTCGACCGCAGCGCGGGACCCCAAACGCTTTCTTTCTGTCGTTCCCGAAGGGAATCTGCTGTTTATGTGCAAATTCCCCATAGGTGTACAGTGTCATCTCGACTGGAGCGGGACAGTTTTATCGTCCCGCGTAACGGAGAGACCCCTGTATTTCGTTCTGGGCGTCAAAACATCTGTGCGGCTGCACACCTGCCGGCAATTCACTCCAGAACTGCCTCCGCTATACGTTCACCTTGGCGGTGAGCAGGTCCTCCACACGCACCGGCAGCTCCCGCACGCGAACGCCGGTCGCGTGGTGCACCGCCGCCGTGATGGCCGGAGCCACGCCCGCCAAGCCGATCTCACCGATACCGCGCACACCGTACTCTCCCATCAGAGGATCGGGGATGTTCAGAAAACGCACATCGATCAACGGTGAATCCGCGCTGGTGGAGACAAGGTAATCGGCATAGTTGTCGTTCATCGGCTGCCCGTTGCGCTGATCGTAGACCGTGCGCTCGAACATACCCATGCCCACGCCCATGACGACCGCGCCGGCCACCTGGTTCGTCGCCGTGTTTATGTTGATGATGCGGTCGCCGTCGATCACCGTGACCACCCGGCTCACGCGCAGCTGCACAATGCCCGGGTCCCATTCCACCTCCACAAACTGCGCGCCGAAGGAGTGCATGGAGTAGTCATGCGCTTTCGTGTCGGAGCCGAGACCGCCGGTCTGCGCGTTTCCATTGGCATAACCGACCTTGGCCATGCGCAGGATGCTCGCAAACGGCATACCACTCTCCGGCGGCGCTGACCTCGCGTGTACCCGGCCAGAGGTCATCGCCAGCGTCTTGGGATCCTGCCCCTTGAACGGCGAACCGGCGGTCTTGGAGGCGATCGTAAGCACCGATTGCACAGCCGCATCGGAAGCCTGCGCCACTGCGGGCACGGTGGTCGCCGTGGCCGTCGATCCGCCCGAGGTGGGGCCCGGCGCCAGCGAGCTGTCCCCCAGCACCACATCGATCTTCCCTACCGGAATGCCCGTCTTGTCGCTCACGACCTGCGCAAAAACCGTGTAGGTTCCGGTCCCGATATCCTGCGTAGCGCAGCTGGCCCGGGCGGTGCCGTCGTCGCGCAGATGCACCGTCGCCTGGCACGGCGCGCGGCCCGCTCCCCAGGAGGCCGCCGCCACTCCCCAGCCAAGCACCAGATCGCCCTTGCGCATGGAACCGACTGCGGGATTGCGTTTCGACCAGCCAAACCGCTCCGAGCCGACCTGAAAGCACTCCTTGAGGTGCCGCGAAGAGAACGGCTTGCCGTTGCTCTCGTCCGTCAGCGTGTCATTGCGCAGCCGCAACTCCACCGGGTCCATCTTCAGCTTGATCGCCAGCTCATCCATCGCGGACTCCAGCGCATACAGCCCCGGCACAGCGCCGGGGCCGCGCATCGGCGTCGGTGTACCCAGGGTCCGGCGCACCAGGGCGGAGGTCACCTGCAGATTCGGCACGCTGTAGAGAAACGGGGTCGCCTCGCCGCAGTTTTCCTTGATGTCGTCGATCAGCGAGGTGTGGTTGCGGTAGTTCTGCTCCAGCGAGACCAGCTTGCCGTCCGGTGTCGCACCCAGGCGGATCCGCTGCTGCGTGCGCGGACGATGGCCCACGTCGTAAAACATCATCTTGCGCGAAAGCGTCAGCTTCACGGGCCGGTTCAGCTGACGCGACGCCACCGCCGCCAGCGCCGAGTGCGGCCACGGAAACAGCTTGCCACCGAACCCTGAACCGATGAAGCGCGAGATAACCTGAATATTCTCCTTCGGCACGCCAAGCACCTGCGCCATCACATTCAGGTGGTTCACTACCCCCTGCGACGACTCATACAGCGTGTACTTTCTGCCGTCCCAGACCGCGACGGTCGCATGCATCTCCATCGGATTGTGCGTCTCCGCCGGCGTGGCATAGGTCTCATCCACCTGCACCGGCGCGGCTGGAAACGCCGTCTCCGTATTGCCGCGCTTGCTTTCGACATGCGGCTCCCCGTCGGGGTCGTCGAGCACCGGCGACACGTTCACTTTATCGGCGACATACGTCACCTTCACTGCAACCGCCGCGGCCTGCGCCTGCTCAAAGGTCTTCGCCACCGCCAGGGCGACATACTGGCCCCAATAAGAGATGTTCTCGTCCTCAAACGGCGGCCGGTCTTCGCTGATGCGCGCCCCACGTCCGCCCGAAGCCAGCCGGAACAGCGGGCCGATATTGCCGTGGTGCAATACCAGCAGCACTCCGGGCATGCCCTGCGCGGCGGATGTGTCGAGATTCTGAATCTTTCCGTGCGCAATCGTGCTGCACACCGGCACGGCGTACACCAGCCCCGGAAATTGATAATCGGAGGCGTAGTACGCCGATCCGGTCGTCTTCAGCGGACCGTCGATGCGCGGCACCGCGGCTCCGATCACGGCCGAAGGCGACGTGCCTTTGGAGCTTTTCTCTTGTGTCGGACTCTGCATCACTGATCTCCTGCGCCTGCTGGCGCGGTGCTCATCGAGCTTGATAGGGCCGCGCTAAGCAACAGCCATGGTCATGGCGCGTACAAGGCAGCGCTTGGAAAGCTCGACCTTGAAGCCGTTTTCCTTGCGCGGATGTGCTCCCTGGAGCGCCGCGTCAGCCGCCAAACGGAAGTTCGCTGCATTCGCAGGCTTGCCTTGCAGCACAGCCTCCGCCTCGTGCGCACGCCATGGAATCGCGCCCACGCCGCCCAGCGCGATGCGTACGTGCTCCACCCTGCCGCCGCTGGTGCTGACCACCACGGCAGCCGAAGCCAGCGCAAACTCATACGCCGCCCGATCGCGCAGCTTCAAATACAGCGTCTTTGTCCCCGGTCGCGACGGCGGCAGAAGCGCCGCAGTGATCAGGTCGCCGGGTTGCAGCACTGTCTCGATGTGCGGCGTGGTGCCGGGCAGCTTATAAAACTCGCCAATCGGCACAACGCGTGTGCCTGCCGTACCGTGGATTTCGATCTTCGCTTCAAGTGCCATCAACGCTACGTTCTGGTCCGACGGATTGCTCGCGATGCAGTGCTCACTCGTGCCCAGGACGGCCAGCATGCGATTGTCGCCGTCCAGCGCATCGCACCCCGACCCTGGATTGCGCTTATTGCAGCGATGCGCGGTGTCGCGAAAATATACGCAGCGGGTCTTCTGCAATAGATTGCCGCCCGTCGTCGCCATATTGCGCAGCTGCGGCGACGCTCCGGCAAGGATCGCTTGCGAGAGCACAGCATAATCGCGCAGAACGGCTGGGTTGTGCGCCGTGTCCGAGTTCCGCGCCAGGGCGCCGAGCCGCAAACCGCCATCCGCCGTTGCCGTGATCGCATCCAGCGGCAGGCCCTGGATGCTGACCACCTCGCGGGGACGCTCCACGTTCAGCTTCATCAGATCGACAAGGTTTGTCCCACCCGCGACAAAACGCACCGTGGCGCCCATCTGCGCGGTCGGCGTCTTCGCGGCCGCGGCGATCGCCTGCGCGTCGGTCGTCGCATTCACCATGCGAAACTGCTCCACTATGCACCTCCCTGCACGGGGCTCGACCGCCGCACCTGCTGCACCGCCGCCACGATGTTGGGATACGCGCCGCAGCGGCAGAGATTGCCGTACATGTTGTTCTTCACATCGTCGTCCGACGGACCGCAGGGCTCCTTCAGCAGAGCCACCGCCGACATGATCTGGCCGGAGGTGCAATAGCCGCACTGGTACGCATCCTGCTCGACGAACGCGGCCTGCATGGGGTGCATGTGGTCCGGCGTGCCCAGCCCCTCGATGGTCGTAATCTTGTCACCTGTGTGCATCCACGCAAACGACATGCAGGCGAGCACCCGCCGGCCATTCACATGCACCGTGCACGCGCCGCACTGGCCGTGATCGCAACCCTTCTTGGTTCCCGGCATCGCCAGGTTCTCGCGCAGGCAGTCCAGCAGGGCCACACGGGGCTCGATCTGCAGCGGATAGTCCTTGCCATTGACGTTCAGCGTTACGGGAACCGTATCGCCTGATGCGCCCGGGTGCTTTGTTGCCTCCGCCTGCCCGGAAGGCACTGCACCGAGCAAAGGAGTCGCGGTTGCCGCAAGGCCTGCCGCGCCCAGCCCGGACAAAAAGGAACGCCGGCTTACCCGGCCCTGCGAAGAGGAGTCTTCTCCTTCACCCGATCCGCCGCCTTCTCCCGCTGCGTGCTCTTTCTCGTTACCGCCAGCGCCGTCCTTCATGCCGCCTCCCAAAAACCAACTCTGGGCTCATTGTCGTCTGCGTCTGGGCGGGATGCAACTGGCGGGCGGAAGGTCTGGTTGCGCTACGCGACTCCTTCGCAGACAGCGTTCATCTCCACGGCGCGAAGCAGTTCGGTTGCGGCGGAGGCGGCCAGCGGCCGGCTGAACAGGAATCCCTGCACGCGGTCGCATCCAAGCCCCTTCAACAATCGCAGCTGCTCTTCGTCCTCCACGCCTTCGGCAACGACCTTCATCCCAAAGGTGTGCGCCAGCGCGATGATCGCCTCCACGGTGGGATACGTGCCATTGAACTCGGCGATCCGCCGCGTGAAAGAACAATCAATTTTGAGCGAGTCCACCGGCAGTTGATGCAACCTGCCCAACGAGGAGTATCCCGTGCCAAAGTCGTCCACGGAAAAGTGGACGCCCATGCGCGCCAGCGTTGCAATCTGGTGGGGAGCATCGCCTCCCCGGTCGGGCATCATGGTGGATTCAGTGACCTCGAACTCCAGCATGCGCGCGCTCAGATGGTATCGCTCCAGTGTCTTGGTCACCTGCCGGGCAAAATCGAAGCGCGTGAGCTGCAAGGGCGAAACATTGACCGCAACCTGGATGGGCGTAAGCCCCTCATCAATCCATGCGCGCGCCTGCCTGCACACCTCCTCGAGCACCCAGTTCCCCAGCGGCACAATCAACCCACTCTCTTCCGCAATCGCGATCATGCGATCGGTAGGAATGTGTTGCAGCGAGGGGGCAGTCGATCGGAAA
This sequence comes from Granulicella sp., assembly GCA_965276885.1. GTDB lineage: Bacteria > Acidobacteriota > Terriglobia > Terriglobales > Acidobacteriaceae > Granulicella. The sequence continues at coordinate 3,914,448 of OZ255702.1, forward strand.
AGCGCCTCAAAGCTGTGCAGGCGGCCATCGATCGTCATCTGTGGCTGATAATGCACCGCGATCTCGCCCGTCTTCAGGGCACGCCGCAGCCCGAGTTCTATCTCGTTTGCCTCGCTGGCCGAACTGCTGATCTCATCGGAGACGCGAAACCATTGCGCTCCGCCCGCGCGCTTTGCCTGGTACATCGCGGCGTCCGCGTCACGCCATAGCTGTTCGATCTTCCCACCGTCGTCCGGGTAAACCGCGAATCCGACGCTGGCGGCCAGTTCGACATCGGCGCCACCCATCTGCAGCGTGGCTCGCAGTTCGCGCAACAGTGTGGAGGCGAACACCTCTGCCCTTTCGGCCCCGTCAAGATTGCCGAGGAACAGCATGAATTCGTCCCCGCCGCTGCGAGCCAGGGTGCCCTGGTCGCCAAGGCAGCGTTTCACGCGCGCAGCGGTCTCCTTTAGGCAAGAATCGCCGGCGGCATGTCCAAAGCTGTCGTTGATCTGCTTGAACCGGTCCAGGTCGATGCAGAAGATCGCCACCCTGCGCGAGTTCCGCGCGGCCTGCTCCAGCGCATCCTGCAGGTGCTGCTCAAACATCATCCGGTTGGGCAGGTCCGTCAGCACATCGTGATGCGCCTGGCGGATCAGCTGCGCGTGCAGCCGCTGGCGTTCCGTGACGTCATGCATCAGGGCAAACATCACGCGCCGGCCATCCTGCAGCACAGGCTGGCTCGCAATATCGACCTGTATCGTCGAGCCATCGCGACGATGGTGCAGCCATGGACCGGAAAGTTGTTGCGGGCCTGCGTCCCTGAGTTCCGCGACCAGATGTGAGTCCGGCTCGCCGGAGAAGACATCCAGCAGCGTCATGGCGCCGAACTCTTCCTGGGTAAACCCATAGCTCGCCACGGCAGCTGAGTTCACCCTCAGAAATCGCAGCGTGTCGGGATCGTAGGTCCACATCGGATGAGGATTTCCCGCGAACAACAGCCTGTATTCCTCGCTGGCCAGCTCCGCCGACCGGATCTCTTCCTCCAGCAGGGTCAGGATCATGCCCGCCGCAACGAAATATTTCGGCAGGTTCCATATCTCCGGGCTTACGGCAGCCATAGGCAGGAAGTGCCCCACAAGCGAAGCGGCAACCCAGACGAGGCCCCAGGCCACGGCGCCGGCGCCCGTCGTGACAGTCGCGGCGGAGATTCGTGAACGCCCGAAAGAGAGCAGCACCGCATTCAAACCGAAGCATTGCGTAAGGGCAACGCACATCACGGCATCTGCGTCATGGGCGCGTGTGGCCGCCACGAGCCAACCGGTGCACGCGAGAACCACGAGCAGGATGCAGCCTGCCTGGAACCGGTTCGCGCGGAAAAATCGCAGGCCGATCAACACGATGGCCGCGGCGCTGAGGTACGCACAGAACGCCATCGCCCAAAACCAGGACGGCGAAAGTGAAAAGGCGATCGCGGCCAGCCATGGCACTCCCAGCAGGCAGGCAATCGTGACCTGCCTCGCTACGGTTCTGTGGCTTTCTTCCCGCGAGAGAACAAATGAAATTCCACAAAGGATCAGCGTGCTGAGAGTGGCAAGGCTCTGCACCACCTCGCCTGCCGTTGTGTGCACGCGCCACACCAAAGCGGCAAAATGAAGCAGAACAAAGAACCAGCCCATCATCCAGAACCGGACCGCGGCCGTGCTTCGCTTCCTATACACGGATGCGAACAGCAGAAACACAAAGCCGGCTGCAAGGAGGTCAATCAGGTTCTGCACTAATACGCTCGACGGTCAGGAACTTGAAAGCGATGGACAGAAACAAGCCTATCGAACCCACTGTGCGGGTCAAGTCGCCAGAAGTTGTAGACATACAGAACCGTTTGCACTCAAGTTTGGCTCCGCTTTGCCGATCTATCCCCCATATGGCCAGAACGCAATCAGGAGGTCGGCTTTGCTGGGGCATCCAGACGGGCATAAAAATCTGCCCCAAAGCGGCGGCTGTACTCATCGGAAAGCTCCTGCACGCGCGTCGCGGAGGGCGACTGGACGATGAGGCCGGCATGATGATGTTTTTTCAGCCGGTGAACGATCTCCGGCGCGTCATAGCCCGAGGTGTCCGGCCACGCCTGCTTTGCAAGGCAGATGACGCTGCCGGCGTACTCTGCCCGCGCAGGTTGCGGGTGGTATCCCTCGCCCCGCATCTGCGCCACCTCGATGCGCGCCCATTCAACCCACGGATTCAGCCCGCTGGCCGCCTCAACGACCTCCGCGATGTACGCTCCGCCCACGCGCGCCGCCGTTTCAAGAAAGTAGAACCGCCCGTCCTCATAGGCGCGGATGAATTCGCTGTGGGTAGGGCCGCTGCCCATGCCGAGAGCGCGCTGGACCTCGGCGTGGACCGGCAGCAGAGCCTCGCTCTCCTCACCGTTCCTCTCCAGCGTGCGCGTGGAGAAGATGCCGCCGGAGTGCATCGTGTCGAAGGGGGGCTGCCCATATTTGTGTCCCAGCGCGAACAGCAGGTCACCGTTCCAGCTCAGGCCTTCTACATGAAAGATCTCTCCCGGGACGAAGCGCTCCACAAGAGAGTGGCTTGCCTCGTCGCCGAGTCCCTCCAGCAGCGGCCAGACCGCGTTCGGGTCGGAGAACTTCCGGATCCCGATGACCGAGGCGCTGGCTCGCGGCTTCAGCATCCATGGGCCCTTCGTGCCTTGAAAAAATGCCCAAAGATTATCGTGGTTGGTGACCGCGGAAAACTCCGGGACGGCGATTCCAGCACGGGCCGCGGTCTCGCGCATCGCGAGCTTGTCGCGAAACGGCCGTGTGGCCGTGCGGCCCATGCCGGGCAGCCGGAGGTGCTCACGCAGCAGCGCCGCGGTGTCCAGATCGAACTCATCGAGCGCCACGACCCTTGCATAATGGCGATGCCTCGCCAGCCGCGCGACGTAAGGCAGCACAGCCTCTGGCGGGAGGTCTTCGGGCATGGTCTCAAAGGCGGCGAGAACCTCCTGCGGCCAATCCGCATCGCGCAACGAATGCACGGTCAACAGCGTTACCGGAACACCCAGTCGAGCGGCCTCGAGCAGAAACGGCTGGCCCTTTTCGTAGGTGCTGATGCACAGCAGCTCCGGTTCCCGCATTGGGTTGGACTCCGCCATCGATGCTCCCCTCCTTTGGCGAGCCTACGCGGAGACTGGCGAAGCCTGCAGCTTGCGAACGATCCCGGTCGTGGAAAACCCCTCCACCACCGGCACGATCTCCACGCGCCCCCCCGCGGCCTGCACCAGCTCATGCCCGACAACGGTTTCGATGGAGTAATCGCCCCCCTTCACCAATACATCGGGGGAGAGAGCGCGAATCAGCTCCAACGGCGTGTCCTCATCGAAGAGCGTAACGGCATCGACCGCACCCAGCGCTGCCATCACACGCGCGCGGTCGCGTTCCCCTACCACGGGCCGAGCCGGGCCTTTGAGCCGACGCACGCTGGCGTCCGAATTCAATCCCAGCACCACCTTTGAACCGAACCGCCGGCACTCCTCCATCAGCGACACATGACCCACATGCAGCAGATCAAAGCAGCCATTGGTAAAGACCACCGTCTCGCCCGCGGTGCGCCAGTCCGCGACGCGCGCCAGCAACGCCTCGCGTTCCAGGATCTTCTCCGCGTCGCCGATCTGCTTGGACGGGGTCAGCAACGCGGTCAGCTCGTGGTGGGCAATCGGCACGGTGCCCACCTTGCCGACCACGATGCCCGCGGCCAGGTTCGCCAGTTCAACCGCCGTTGCGATCTCAAGTCCAGCGGCCAGCGAGGCCGTCACCGTCGCAATCACCGTGTCGCCGGCGCCCGAGACATCGAAGACCTCGCGGGCCCGTGCTGGAGAGTGAAAGCTGCCGGCGTCCGACAGCACCCGGATGCCCTTTTCACTCATGGTCACAAGCAGGAAACGCAGATCATGCTCGCGGCGCTGTTCTTCCCCTGCTGCCAGCAGCGCCTGCGTGTCCTGCGGCCCTACCCCTGTCCCCAGCGAAAGCTCGTGCAGGTTCGGACAGACCGCGGTCGCGCCCGAGTATTTGCTCAGATCGGGCGTCTTCGGATCGGCCAGGACCGGCACCCCGGCGCGTCTGGCCTTTGCGATCACGCGCCCGCAAAGCTCAGCCGTAAGCGTACCCTTCGCGTAATCGGAGAGCACCACCGCATGGGCTTTTTCGACGAGGGCCTCCGCTCGCTCTACAAGGCGCTGATGATCCTCGACCGATGGCCGCTCCCGGCTCTCGATATCCAAGCGCAGCAACTGCTGTGTGCGGCCCACAATGCGCGTTTTGGAGACGGTCGGCAGCCCTGTCGTGACCACGCCGACAGTGTCCACCTTCGCCGCGCCGAGCAGATCTTCAAGCTCACGCCGTTCCGTGTCATCGCCCCAGAAGCCGGCCAGCACGGCATGGCAGCCCAGACCCGCCAGATTCATGGCGACGTTCGCCGCGCCGCCCGGACGGCCATAGCGGTGCGCATGCCGCAGCACCGGCACGGGGGCCTCGGGCGAGATGCGATCGACCTCGCCCACGATATAGCGATCCAGCATCAGATCGCCAATCACCAGCACATGCAGGCGTGAAAACCCCCCCGCCAGCAGTTCAAGTACAGCGTGCAGCTCCGGCAATGAACCATTCATCTCCGCACCATCATCGCATCTCGCACCAGTGTGGTGTACCGCAAGTTCGCTATAACAAGTTCGCTACATAAATTGATTTGTCATCCGAGCGGAGTTTGGCGCGCGTTTGCGCCAAACCGAGTCGAAGGACCTAATTTCGCTCCGGACGGCTACACCGTTCAGGTACCCCGATCGGTGGCGTATCTCTGGGACACCACACTAGGGGGCTGCGTTTCAGTCTTCGGAGCGTCGACGCACTAAAGAACGCACCTTCCCCAAAACCTCTTCCACGCTGATCGAGGTGAGACACTTTTTCCGCTGTTCCAGGCAAGTCTCCAGGCCACAGCCCCAGCACTCGACGCGATGGTAGGCGATCTCATACCGCGTTCCAAACGGAAACCACTGCCGCGGAATATTGCGCGCCGCAAAGACGGCTACCAGCGGCGTTCCGACGGCAGCGGCGAGGTGCATCGGGCCGCTATCGTGACCGAGAAACAGGTGCGCCCTTGCAATGGCCGCGGCACTCTCTCGCGGCGTCAGGCGGCCGCACAGATTCACGGCAGCGCCGCCGCCGTTTTCAACCCAGTGCGCGGCTGCGAATTGGCTCGCCGCGTGCTCCTCAGCCGCGCCCAGCAGCAGCAGCCCGCGCCCCGGCATCTCCGCGGCCAGCCGGGTCAGCAGCGCCTGCCAGTTCTCCTTGCCCCAATCCTTGGCCTGCACCTTCGTTCCCACGCTGACCGCCAACGGAGGCATCGCCAGCGCCTCCGTTCCGATCATTGCAGCGGCACACGCATGTTCAGCTTCGGTCAGGTGCAGCGCCCAGTTCGCGGAATTTTCAATGTCCGCCTCCCCAAGGTCTTTGAGGTTGCGGGTCAGGCGCGCCGCCTCCGGCTCCAGCTCCGCCTCCCTCAGCATCCGCTTCGCTTCAGTCGAACCCGGCTCCCCGCCATAAAAATTAAGCTGCATCTGTCCGCTCAGCGGAGCACCGAACACCCTCCGCACACCGCACAGACGAAAGAACCGGAGATCGCGCGCCGCGGCAGCCGTGCCACGCGCCGCCGCCAGGTAAACCACCGCATCGGGCCGGAACCGCCGGATCGCCCACCACAAACCGGCCAGCGCAAGGGGGCTGCGCGTGCCCACCGTGTAGCGCATATACCCCTGCACCAGCCCCGTGCCCGCGAGCACCGCAGCCGCCGCGGGTGCTTTGCTGTGCACGGGCGAGTTGGTGAGCATCCGCCGCTCGGCGTTCGGAAACGCGCGGGCAATCAGGTGCAGCGCCGGCAGCGCGATCAGCATGTCGCCCAGGCTGCCCAGGCGATAGATCAAGATTCGGCGCGCCTCGCGATCCACCATGCCCCTTCAGTGTCGCCGCCCGGCTCTTTCCGTGCAATCGGCGACGGAGATTCAAAAAAAGGTCCTGGTGACCCGAATCTAAAGGAACCTCTGAACTGAAGGGGCGGGACCTTTAGTCCCGCCGTAAATTCAGAAACAGCAATGCGGCTTTGGCCGCCGAGGTACGTTCGCTGACTTGATCAGACCTTCCCTAAAGTTCGCAAAACATATGCCGTGTCATCCTGAGCGGAGTTTGGCGCGCCTTTGCGCCAAACCCAGTTGAAGGACCTGCAGTTCGCTCCGGCCCGCTACACCGTTCAGGTATCTGCCTCTGTGCAGAAGCTCTGAACGCCACAACACAGGATCACCATGATGACTCTATTCGCGCCTCGGGTTTGCGGGCAGGCCCAATCCCCGCTATGCTGCAGGGGCCGCCAGATCCCGTGAAGCTTCCGGCGCTCGCTCATGCTTGACGCCGCACACATTGTCGCTTTGCAGGACAGCGCTACCTCGCGCTGGCATGCAACGGATGCAGCCGAGCCGCGGATCTCATCTGCGTTTGCGCAACTTGCCGTTCAGCACCACCGGGCCAACTTCGATCTCTGGCATCAGGAAGACGCCGCGCGCGATCCGCGCGCGGACGATGGCGCCATCACGGCGGTGAAACGCGCCATCGACGCTCTCAACCAAAGCCGCAACGATCTTGTGGAGCGCATGGATGAAACTTTGCTCCGGGCCGTGCGCCAGAACGAAGAGGCCCCGCTGCACTCCGAAACGCCCGGCCTGATCATCGACCGGTTGTCGATTCTGGCGCTGAAGTTATTTCACACCCAGCAGGAAACCCATCGCGGGGATGCCCCGGAGGAACATCGAGACCGCAATCGAGACCGCCTGCAAATGCTTTCGGAGCAGCGAGATGACCTTGCGCTCTGCCTTGCGGAGCTTTGGTCGGAGATCCAATCGGGTGGCCGTCGCTTCAAGCTGTACCGCCAATTGAAAATGTACAACGACCCCACCTTGAACCCTGTTCTTTACCGGGCGACAGCCTCTTCCAGCGCTCCGAAACGGCAACCAGGTTGAAGCTGCGGAGCCGACCTCCCTTTGGGTGATTGACCAAAGGGGGTTGCTCGACTTATAACTCCGAGAGCTTTCCAATTATCCCCAATGTACTACCCGCGATCTATCGCGATACGAGTGAACTATGGCCCCGAAGTCGGCACACCCAATCTCCCAGCCCACGTCCAGCAGCTCCCCTAAAAACGCAAAGGGGGAGGAACGGAGCGGCAAGCTGCACCGGATGCCGCGCACGCTGGCCGGCACACCCATCGCGGTCGAAGACAACGGCCGCAAGTCGCTGCTGGAACTGTATGAAAAAGCAATCCGCCTGATGGGCACGGGCAAGTATGCGGAGGCGCATGCCGCCTTCGACCAGCTGCTGGCCGGCGCTCCGCACGACCTTGCCGACCGCATTCGTATGTACATTGCAGCCTGCGTAGCGCAGATCGACAAGGGCACCAGCGAATTTTGCAGCCACGAAGAGCGCTATGACTACGCCATCTCGCTGTTGAACCACGGACATTATGAAGATGCGCGCGAGCACTTCCAGCAAATTCTGCTCGATCACGCGGAATGCGATTATGCCTTCTACGGTCTGGCGCTGTTGTCCAGCATGACGAACTCCAGCCATGAATGCCTGAATCACCTCGCCGAAGCGATTCGTCTCAACCCCAAGAACCGCATCCAGGCGCGCTCCGACTCGGACTTCTCCAACATGAGCGAAGATCCGCGATTCACAGAACTTCTGTACCCCGAGGCGTAACACCTTTGTCCGCTGCTCGCGGCCGGGAAACCACTACACTAGGGCAGATGGCGCTCGCAACCCACCCAGACCGGCCTCTTCGCGTCGTGGCCATCGGCGGCGGCACCGGTCTTTCGACGCTGCTGCGCGGTCTCAAACGCTACGTCGCCCCCCCGCAGAGCGCGCAGGTGAACACCTCCTTAGGATTTGAGGATCGCCGCGCCGCCCGGCGGCAGTCCGGCCGCATCAGCGACCTCTCCGCCGTGGTAACCGTCACCGACGACGGCGGCTCCTCCGGCCGCCTGCGCGAAGATCTCAACATCCTGCCGCCCGGCGACGTGCGCAACTGCATGGTCGCGCTGAGCGAAGACGAGGCCATGCTGAGCCAGCTGTTTCAGCATCGTTTTTCCACTGGCGATCTGCGCGGACACAGCTTCGGCAACCTGTTTCTTGCTGCACTCACCGAGATGCGCGGCGACTTTGCCCAGGCCGTGCAGACCTCTTCGCAGATTCTCGCCACCCGCGGCCGCATCTATCCCGCCACCACCGCCAACGCCACGCTGGCGGCGCAGATGGAAGACGGCACGCTCGTAAGGGGCGAAACGCGCATCTCGGCCTCCCGGAGCCGCATCGTCGAGCTGATGCTGGAGCCAGCGCACTGCGATCCCCTGCCCGAAACGCTGGAGGCGATCGCTGAGGCCGACCTCATCACGCTGGGCCCCGGCTCGCTGTATACGTCGGTGATCTCGAATCTGCTCGTGCACGGGATACCGGAGGCCCTGGCGGCCAGCCGCGCCACCCGGGTCTACGTCTGCAACCTGATGACCCAGGCCAACGAGAGCCTGGATCTCACCGCCTCGCAGCACATCGAAAAGATCTTCTCTCACGCCGGCGGTGCGGACAGGCCGATCCTGGACTACGCCCTCATCAACACCGGCCGCATCCGCCCCGGGACCCTCGCGCAATACGCCGCGGAGGGCCAGTGCCCGATCGAAGCCGACCTCCTCCGCGTACGCGCGCTCGGCGTGGAGCCGGTCACCGGCAACTTCGTCCATGAAGGCGAGGTCCTGCGGCACAGTTATGAGACCGTCGCGGACACCGTGCTGGAACTCGCCTACGCCCGCGCCAACGGCCTTGTCGCCCACGCCGGCAACGCCTGAGGAATCCCTGTGGATGAGGAATTCCTGTGAAACTCCCCCCAAGCCTGTCATCGCGACCGGAGCGAAGCTTGAAACTGTCCGCTTCGGTCGAGATGACAGGTTAGGACATAGCTAAATTAAACTCCCAGCGCCACAATCTCTACCAGCTTCGGCGCACTCTCCTCGGCCACCGTGCGCTTCAACTGCCCACAGGCCGCGTAGATGTCGCGGCCGCGCGGCCGCCGAACATAGGTGGCAATCCCGCCATCGATCAGCAGGCGCTGGAAGCGCTCCACAGCCGCCGGCTGCGGCTGCGTATACGCAATCCCCGGCCCCGGATTCCACACGATCAAGTTCACCTTGGCCCGCATCCCGTCGAGCAGCGCGAGCACCTCGCGCGCGTGCTCCGGCTGATCGTTCACCCCTCCCAGCAGCACATACTCAAAGGTGACCCACTCGCGGGTGCGCAGCGGAATCTGCCGGCAAGCCTCGAGCAGCTGCGCAATCTTCCACTTGCGCGTGATCGGCATCACCTCTTCCCGCACGGCGTCGTTCGAGGCGTTCAGCGAAAGCGCCAGCTTGGGGCGCATCGTCTCGGTGGCAAAGCGCTCCATGGCCGGCAAAATGCCCGAGGTGGACACCGTCATCCGCGACTCCGGGATTCCGATCCCCTCCACCAGCCGCCGCACCGCCGCCATGAACTCGTCATAGTTCAGAAACGGCTCGCCCATGCCCATAAACACCAGATTGATGCGATCCTGCCCGATCTGAATCCGGTGCCGGTTCAGCACCGCCGCCACCTGCCCCGCGATCTCACCGACCGTCAGGTTGCGCCGGATTCCCAGCTTGGCCGTCAGACAGAACTGGCAGTTCACCGCACAGCCCACCTGGCTCGACACGCAGATGGTCGCCCGCCGATACCCCCGCTCCGCCAAAGCCCCAAACCGCTGCCGGAGCGCCTCCCCTTGTCCCGCTCGCGCCTCCCCTTTACGACTTGTCATCCCGTAGCGCAGCGAAGGGATCTGCTGTATGCCGTTGTTCTTGCCTCCCTTGTTGTCATTCGCCCTGAGCGCAGCCGAACGGGAGGGAACCTGCTGTTCGTTCCTGCCTCTCTTATTGTCATTCGCCCTGAGCGCAGCCGAACGGGAGGGAACCTGCTGTTCGTTCTTGCCTCCCTTGTTGTCATTCGCCCTGAGCGCAGTCGAACGGGAGGGAGCCTGCTGTTCGTTCTTGCCTTTCTTGTTGTCATTCCCGAAGGGAACCTGCTGTTCCTCCGCCGCGCCACGGAGGTCCAGCCCAGCCGAAACCCCCGCCGCAATCTCCTCCGGCTCATCCTCCGCCGCCGCGCCATCGCCATCCGGCATCCAGACCGTCTCGACCGTCTCGCCATCGGCCAGACGCACCAGATACCGCTCCGTCCCATCAACTGAAACAGCCGTCTGCGCCAGCTCCGGCAGACCCACCGCCCAGCCCTCGCGCAGCAAACGCTCCCGCAGCTCGCCCGAAAGCGTCGTAATCTCCTCGACCGAACGCACCCGCTGCTTATAAAGCGCGTCGAAGATCTGCCGGGCGCGGTACGGCTTCTGCCCAAAGCTCGCCATCAGCTCCGTCAATGCCGTCAGATCCAGCCCGAAAAGTGCGCGCCCTTCCATAGCATTAGGATACCGCTCCTATACTCCGGTCATGAGCGGGTTACCTTTCACCACCACAGAAGTGGAGCTTCAGCCCATCCTCGCCGAATTGCAACGCCGCGAGCCCATTTTTCATCGTCCCGAGTTCGCCTCTACCCAGGAAGACTTCGCGCGACTCATGGCCCCGAACTACTGGGAGGTCGGTGCGTCGGGCAGCCGGTACAGCGCAGAGTTCATCCAGCAGCACCTTGCCCAAAACAAGCCGGATGACGCCGAAGCCGTGGGCTGGCAAACCTCCGGCTTCGCCTGTCGCGCACTCGGCCCAGATACCTTTCTGCTCACCTACACACTCGCTCAGGGCGACCGCAGAACCCGCCGCGCGACAATCTGGCATCGTTCCGACGAGGGCTGGCAAATCATCTATCACCAAGGCACAGTCATCACCATCAGCAGAGACGACGTCGAGCCCGAAGGCGAGGACCATCAGCCGCACGTACCGAAGCCAGAACAGCAGCCATGAAACAATAGCCATAGATGCCTATCTCCGTTCCCTTGGCCGAAGACGCGAGCCTTTCCGCACCGCACACCCGCGACATCCGCTCCACCACCCTGCCCAACGGCCTGCTCGTCCTCACCGAGCGCATGCCCAACCTCCGCTCCGTCTCCATGGGCGTGTGGCTCGACACCGGCTCGCGCGACGAGACGCCCGAAACCAACGGCATCTCGCACTTCCTCGAACACATGGTCTTCAAAGGCACCACCACCCGTTCGGCGCAGCAGTTCGCGCGTGAGGTCGACGCCATCGGCGGCAACCTCGATGCCTATACCTCCAAGGAGACCATCTGCTTCTCGATCAAGGTGCTGGACGGCAACGTCCCCGTGGCCCTCGACCTGCTCTCCGATCTCGTCCTGCACCCTACATTGGCCGCCGAAGACATCGTCCGCGAGCAGGGCGTCATCCTCGAAGAGATCAAGATGGATGAGGACAACCCCGACTATCTCGTCCACGAGCTGTTTACGCAGGGTTTCTGGAAGGGCGACGCGCTCGGCCGGCCCATCCTCGGCACCGCCAAGACCGTGCCCAGCTTCACGCCGGAGATCGTGCTCGAAGAGTACGCCCGCCGCTTCACTCCCGCCAACATGCTCTTTACCGCGGCGGGCAACATCGAGCATGAAACCTTTGTCGCGCAGGTAGCCCAGGCCTTCGCCTCGCTCGCCGCCAGCACCGGTGCGAAGCTCGCACGCACAGCCGCGCCGGGCACCCACCCGCACATTACGCTTAAGAACAAGAAGTCGCTCGAGCAGGTGCAGTTCTGCCTTGCCGTGCCCGGGCTGCACACCGCGCATCAGGAACGCTATGCGCTGTTTCTCATGAACTCGGTGCTGGGCGGCGGGATGAGCTCGCGGCTGTTTCAATCCGTGCGCGAAGAACGTGGCCTGGCCTACTCCATCTACTCCGAGACCAGCCCTTTCCGCGACACCGGATCGCTCGCCGTCTACGCCGGCTGCGCCGTCGAAAACACCCGCGAGGTCCTCGACCTCACGCTGGCCGAGTTCACCCGCATCAAGGCCGAACCCGTCGCCGACGAGGAGCTGAGCCGCGCCAAGGAGCAGCTGAAGACCAACATGGTCCTTGGCCTCGAATCCTCTGGCGCCCGCATGACCTCGCTCGCCCGGCAGCAAATGTACTACGGCCGCTTCTTCTCCGTGGACGAGATCACCGCCGAGGTCGATCGCGTCACTGCCGCCGATCTGCAGAGAATCGCAAACGACCTTCTGCGTCCGGAGGCTTTGACACTCACGCTGCTCGGCAATCTCGGCGATCTGAAGATCGAGCGTTCCGGCCTGACCTGCTGATCTCCAGGCATGTCCACATTCCTCTTCGTTTGTCATGCCGTAGCGAAGCGTTTGTCATCCCGTAGCGAAGCGAAGGGATCTGCTTTTCTGTGCTGCATCCACGCTCCCGCTAATGGTGCTGCGCCACAGGACCATAGCCCTGCATCGGCTCCCGCCTCCCAAAAAACGCTTCGGCGGAGATCACCAGCAGCACCGGGATGGCAAGCGCGCTGAAGAGCAGAAAGTGCATCAGCACATCGAGGAAGCGAAGAGGAAGATGCGCCTGCCTCAACCCATGCAGGTGCAGCAGCAGAGCGCAAACAAAATTAATCAACAGGTAGCACACAGCTACCGTCAGCAGGATATGCATAGGAGAGCTCCCGGAGAAGAGCGAGTGCCGTGAAAAACCTAGCGCCCGCCGGAGGCGCGACTATAACAGAGGATAATCTGATTCGTCAATAACTTTTTTTGGTCAGCCCTGCCCCCTTTCGGGGGACACCCCACCACGTCCGCGGAGGCACAACTTGGCTCTGCCGCTCCGCCCGGCTCTACCGATCCAGCACCCGAAACGTCTATACTTCGGGACGACGCCTCAGGGATCAACCCAAAGCGTTTCGAGATATCCAGATCCGCCGCGCGACAGTATGCTCGTGGGCCTTAGAGGTTGCTGAATCATGTCTATCGAACTCGTCTCTGCCGCTCGACGCCGCGAACCGCAGGCCGGCTTCTCGCTGGTTGAGCTGCTGATCGTAATGTCGATCATCCTGATCCTGATCACGCTCGCCATCCCCGGCTACGAGCACGTGCACATCAAGGCCGACCAGACCTCGGCCATCGCCTCCGTCCGCATGCTCAACTCCATGGAGGCCGAGTACAACTCAAGCTATCCCAGCCACGGTTACGCCTGTGGACTTGCTCCGCTGGGCGGCAAAACCGGCGCCGGCACACCCACCCCCGAGGCCGCGCAGCTCATCCCCGATGACCTCGCCTCCGGCTCCAAATCCGGCTACAACTTCGTCATCTCCAACTGCTCCAAGAACACCGTGAACAACCAGGATCAGTACAACTCCTACCAGATCACCGCGACCCCGGTCGCCGTAGGCCGGAGCGGCAACCTGGGTTACTGCTCCGACGAGACCGGACAGATCCGCTTCGATGCCAAGGGCGGCTCCAACTGCACCGATCTGCTGCAGTAACCCGCGGGAACAGTCTAGGTTGTTTCTGTGTGAAGGTCTTCGGTGTAACCGCAGACTTCACAGGCTGCGGAAAACGCTGCTTTTGGGAAGGGGGTGGCTTCAGCCACCCCGTAAGTGCTTTGTTCATCATCCGGCTTTAGCCGCTGGGTGCCGGTTTCCGCCTGAGCAGAGTCTTTTTCCGCAGCCTGTTCAGCCCACGGACAAAACGAACCATGAAAGGCCAGCGTTGCCCCGCATTCCCATCGTGATCGCCTCCACGATCCTGCTTACAGGCTCCGGGCTGGCCCAAACCCCCTCGGCCGCCGCGTTGGCCAAGGCCGTGGATGCCTATTACAACCATCTGAAATCACTCGAAGCGCGTTACACCGAGCGTTATCAGGGCATGGGCATGGACCGCACGGAGTCAGGCACGCTGCTGCTGCGCAAACCCGGCCGCATGCGCTGGGCCTATGACTCTCCGGCCGGCAAAGTCTTCGTGCTCGACGGCAAGAACGCCATCAGCTACACGCCGGGCGATTCGCAAGCCAGCCGCCTGCCGGCCAAACAGCTCGACGATCTCCGTTCCCCGCTGCGCTTTCTCCTGGGACATACAGAGCTCGCAAAAGAGCTCGACCATCTCTCCGTCGCCCCGGTAGCAGGTGGTTACAATCTCGCCGGCGCACCGAAGGGGATGGGCCAGAGGCTGCAAGCGGTCGTTCTCACCGTCGATAAAACCGGCGTGATCCACGCCCTGGAGATTGAAGAGACCGATGGCGCGCGCACCACGTTCACCTTCACCGCCATGCACGAAAACGTCCCGGCCCCGGACAGCGACTTCAAGTTCAAGCCGCCGCCGGGGGTTGCGATCGTGAATGGGACGGCACCGTTGTAGAACAGTGGTTAGTTGTAGGGAGTTGTAAGTTGTAGGACATTTGTTAGTTGTCAGGGTATTTCTGAATAATTGCCTTTCTTGAAGGGGCGGGACTTTAGTCCCGCCGTAAATCCAACAACAGCAACGCGGCTTTAGCCGCTGAGGTACGTTTGCTGAGCTTGATCGGACCTTCTTTAGTTGTTAGTTAGAAAATACAGCCTCTTTTCCGTGGCCACGAGCGGCTCGTTTAGGGACCGATAGCTAGCTGAAGCCCAATCGTAACCACTAAGAACTGACAACCTACACCCTCACATGCCCTGACTCACCCACCGGCACCGAGCCGCCCGTAGCCGCGGCAATCGCATACTTCGCATAGAAGAGCACCTTGCTGCTCGAAGCCTCCCAGTAGTCGCCCTCCCTCACGTCCACGCGCAGCACGGCGATATCCGGGTCGTCCTCGCCTTTGGGAAACCAGGCCTTGTACATGCTGTTCCAAAGATCGTGAATTTTGCCGCGATCGTGGCTCACGCTTGCCCGGCCCTTCAGCGTGATGTACTTCGAGTCGGAAGGCTCGGCGAAGCTCAGCGTCACATGCTGATCCTCCTGCACCTCGTCCACCTTCTCCGAGCTGCCGCGGGTCAGAAACCATACCGTGCCGTCGAAGGGCTTGTCCTGCACCGCCATGGGGCGCGCGTCCATCGAGCCATCCTTGGCCACGGTCGTCATCATGCAGATGTGTATGCCCTTGATCAGGGCCCCGATCTTCTCCTTGGCCTCGGTTCCGCTCAAGTCGTGATACTCCTTCGCGTGCTTGTCGTTCGTTTCGCTCATCGTGTCTCCTCATTGGCCCATGATTCAAACCGTAGGATGCGCGAGCCTCGCCCGCGATTGCATCCGCGATTCCTCCCTGCCCGGCATGAAGCCCGGAAGGAGCGCCGCGTGTACCGTAAGGTAATGCCGTACCATGCCCGCCTCAGCCTTTTCCTGCTGCTCGCCAGCGCCGCCGGGGGAGCGCAGACGCCTCTCCACCTGATCCCCATGCCGCGTGTAGTGAGCCCCAGGGGCGATCAGCCGCTCCCCAACGGCGTGCAGATCGTCTGCTCCGGCTGTGATGCCGACGACAGCTTCGCCGCGCACGACCTGCGGACCACCCTGGAAGAGCGTGGCGTACGCACCGAAGGCTCCGGCCTCAGAATCGTTCTCGAGCGCCTGGCCAAGCACCCCGACGCGAGCTTCACCCCGGCCATGCAGGCCGAGGGCTACACAATCACCTTTGCCGCCGGAACACTGACCCTCACCGGCGCCACCGCCGAGGGCGTCTTCTACGCCGCGCAGACCGTCAAGCAGCTTTTCGGAACGAACGCACAAGGGGAGCCCGTGCTCCATGCGGCAACCATTCGTGACTGGCCCGTCCTGCGCTATCGCGGCCTCAGCGACGACCTTTCCCGCGGCCCCGTGGACACGCTGGAGTTCCAGAAGAAGCTCGTGCGCACGCTGGCGGCTTACAAGGAAAACATCTACTCGCCCTACTTCGAGCACACCCAGCAGTACGCCTCCAATCCCCTGGCCGCCCCGCCCGGCGGCAGCATCTCGGCCGCCGACGCGCGCGAGCTCGTGGCCTATGCGAAGCCATTCCACGTGACCGTCATCCCCGAGCAGGAGGCCTTCGGGCATCTCCATCACAGCCTCGTCTATGAGCAGTACCAGGACCTCGCCGAGACCCCGCACGGCGCCGTCCTCGCCCCCGGCCAGCCCGGCTCCACGCAGGTCATTCAGCAGGAGTTCGGCGAGCTCGCGCAGCTGTATCCCGGGCCGTTCCTGCATGTCGGCGCGGACGAAACCGTGGATCTCGGCGTTGGCCGCACCAAGGCCGCGGTAGACGCGGGAGGGCTCGCGCCGGTCTACCTCGACTTCATGCAGCGCATCGACACCGCGCTTCTGCCGCTGCACCGCAAGCTGCTCTTCTGGGGCGACATCGCGCAAAACAGCCCCGATCTGCTGAAGT
Organism: Granulicella sp.; assembly: GCA_965276885.1. Classification (GTDB taxonomy): domain Bacteria; phylum Acidobacteriota; class Terriglobia; order Terriglobales; family Acidobacteriaceae; genus Granulicella. Next base: position 3,930,865 of record OZ255702.1, read on the forward strand.
CCATGTCGCCGCAGTTCAAGGCAACCACGGTCGCCGTTCCCTGGTGGTATGAGCCGCGGGCGCAGGGCTTCTCGAAGTACATCAAGCCCTTCACCGACGCCGGCTTTGAGACCTGGGTCGCCCCCGGCATCAACAACTGGTCGCGTGTCTACCCGAACTGGAACTACGCCTTTGCCAATATCCAGCAGTTCACCCGTGATGGCGTCGCGCTCGGCGCCACCGGCCAGCTCAACACCATCTGGTACGACGATGGCGAGGCCCTGGCCAGCAATAACTGGTACGGCATCCTCTACGGCGCGGAGGCGGCCTGGGGCGGGGGTAAAGGTTCGGTGACCGACTTTCAAGCCGCTTACGGCCCGGTCTTTCACGGCGACACCACCGGAAAGCTTGATGCGGCACAACAAGAGTTGATGGCCGCGCACGACCTGCTGAAGCTACAGGCCAAGGTCGGCGACGGCTCCGACGGCCTCTTCTGGATCGATCCCTGGTCGAAGGACGGCATGACCTTCGCGCCCAAGCTGCGCCCCTACATCCACGACCTGCGCCTGCACGCGGAGAAGGCCCTGCAACTGATAGCCGAAGCCCGCGCCTCCTACCCCGCCCTGCCGAACGCCGTGACCACGGGTGCCCAATCCTCGACGGGTGCCCCATCCTCGCGCCCAGCCGACCGGGGTCCCCAGGGAGCGTCTTCTGCTCCTTGGGGTGGCTCACCGGGCGCTAGGGTGGGCTCGGAGCCTCTGGTGGGCCCCGAATCCCTTTACCCCCCCACCCAAGAGCTGCCTTCCAACCCCACCCGCCTGCGCGAGCCCGACGCCATCGATGCCCTGGAGCTCGGCGCGCGCCGGCTCGACTTCATCGGCCTCAAATTCCAGCTCGCCGACGAGATGGCCGGGGCCTACGCCCGTGCCCAGGCGGACGCTACCTCGCCCGACAAAAAAGTCAAGGCCATGACCGGCCCCGAGCTCTCCGACATCCGCGGCATCAACGGCCGCCTCGAAGACATCGTCGACGCCTACTCGCTCACCCGCGACCTCTATCAGCAGCTCTGGCTGCGCACGGACCGCCCCTACGCGCTGCGCCCCGTGTTGGAGCACTACGACTACACCATCGGCCTCTGGTACGCCCGCATCGACGCCCTGCGCAGCGCCCAGCGTCAATGGGAAAACACCCGGACCTTGCCCCCCGCGGCGCAGCTGGGCATACCTTCGGCCCCGGCCTCCGCAGGTCCAACCACCGCCACGGGTCCGGACTGATTGCGCGTATCGGCTCCCTAGGGAAGGTCTGATCAAATACCCAGAGCAGCATCGAGCTGACCTCAGCGCCTAAAGGCGCGTTGCAAGCAGGGCACTTACGGCATGGCTGAAGCCATGCCCTTCCCGGTAGCAGGATTTAATCAGAGCCTCCCTAGAGCAACTTCCCCATAGCTATACAGTGTCATCTCGACTGGAGGGACAGTTTTATCGTCCCGTGTAATGGAGCGACCCCTGTATTTCGTTCGGGGCGTCAAAACATCTGTGCAGCCCCAAACGAATGCGGGGGTTGCTCCACTCCGCCCATTCGACTCGCCTTGCTCGCTCCGGGCTCCAGTCGAGATGACACTGCATAGGGAGAGGGAAACCGCTTTAGTCCCGCCGTAAATCCAGTAACAGCAATGCGGCTTTACAGGCTGCGCAAAAACGGTGCTTTTGGGAAGGGGGTGGCTTCAGCCACCCCGTAAGTGCTTTGTTCATAATCCGGCTTTAGCCGCTGGGGTGCGGTTTCGCCTGTGCAGAGTCTTTTTCCGCAGCCTGTTTAGCCGCTGAGATACGTTCGCTGACTTGATCAGACCTTCCCTAATGGGTACTCAGCTATAGCAGGTCAAGCATCGTTCAAACGGAAGGAGCGCTGGTCTCATCGACCAGCGCTCCTTCTTTGTAGACCATCGACGACTGGTTATGCGAAGCCCGCAGGTTGGGTGTTGAGGTTGGCGGCGGTAGCCGGGCCGGAGCTGGCGAAGCCCGCGAATGCGCCGTTAATGCCATTGGGGAAGAATCCGCCCTGGATCTTGCCGGCGCCCCCGTAGGCGAGGTAGAGAACCTGCGCTACGGAACGCAAGGCGGGAAGGCCGTTGGTGGGGTTGATGGAGAGGTATTGGTTCTGCGGGCCGGTGGGGGGCGGAACGAGGTCGGCGCCATCGAGCATGGGCGAGGCGATGTTGAGGCGGGCGATCTGGGTGTGGAGGGTGCCGACGTGTTGGGACTCCGTCGCCAGGATGCGCGCCGCGGTCTGGATCACGATCGGGGTGGTGAGCAGGTACGCCGCGCCGCCGTAAGCGGAGACGCCGATGTCCTCAAAGATGCGGGCCAGGGTGAGGTACTCATTCTCGCTGCCGAAGCCCATGTTCAGGGCGTTGAGGTTGATGTTGGGCTTGGCGATGGCGGCGCCGCCGAGAAAGGTTTGGAGCAGGACGACGTGGGCGCGCTCATCGATGCCGATCTCCGCTGTAATTGGGCCGGTAAAGACGAGCGAGTTGGACAGGGTGACCTGCTTGCCGCCCGTGGTGGTGCCGCCGTTGGAGGGATTGTTCCCGCTGGCGACGCCGGAGGTCTTGATGCCGAAATGCTCGATTCCATAGCCGTATTGGCCGTAGGTGTAGAACTCCGCCTCGAGGTATTCGAGATTGAGCGCGAAGTTGAGGACGTCCATCTCGGTCGAGGACTGGGCCTCGGCGGACGGCGTGACGACGCCAAGCGCGCCGACTGCCGCCGTAGCGGCGCCAATCACCTTGAGGAACTTGCGGCGATTGGGAGCGGCCGCGACGATCTCTTTGAGGATGCTGTCAGACATGGGAACTCCTGAGTTCGGGTATTGCAAAGCTAAGAGTTGGGCGAAAAATGGAAAGCTGAGCTACGCGATCCGCTGGCGGCGCGAGAAGTAGAAAACTCCAACCGCTCCGGAAAGAACAAGCAACCAGGTCGACGGCTCGGGCGTGACAGAGGTGGAACCGGCGGCCATGGAGTTTACGGTAAGCGCATAGCTGCTGGAGCGCTGTACGCAAGGGGCGGCAGAAGAGTCGAGGAACGTCCCGCCCGCAACCCCGCAGACATCGCCGGTCGCCGTGGGATCACTAGCGAACAGAAACCCCTGGCTGAGCGTTCCAACTGCTACGTTGGGGAACTCGGTCAGGTCGAGCACGTAGGAGCCGCTGGCGAGGGTATCCGTCAGCGTCGCATCGCTTGCGCCGGAGCCGAAGTTGTCGATGGGAGCACCGCTGGCGCTGAACAGCGTCAGAACAGGATCGAAGCCGCCTGCGGCATAGGAGGTGGTGGCGATGGTGTAGGTCTGGGAGGAGGTGGCAGTGAAGTCGTAGGTGAACACACTATTGTCAGCGGTGAAATTACCGCTGGCCGAGTACGTGTCCGCATGGGCTTGGGTCAGGGGAACGAAGCCCAGCATGGCAAGAGCAATGCAGGGAACATAGCGGGAAAGGTTCATGATTTCTCCGGGCGTACATTTACCGGAGGCAGAGATCGCAACAGCCGTACAGAATTTCAGAGCGTCAGATCGATGGATTGCTTAATCGATGGATCACTGCGACGGTGCGGGTCTCGATCTCCGGCTGGCGCCGTTCGTTCCGCGCTGCACCGGAATTACCTCGTATCGCAGTGAACGTAGTATGCGCCTTTCATGTTGACCCTGACTCGAAAGTTGTAGAAATGTCGCCTAAAGCCAACATCGGAGAAGAACCCGCGGAAAAACGCTGCTTTTGGGCAGGGGTGGCTTCAGCCGCCCCGTAAGTGCTTTGTTCATCATCCGGCTTTAGCCGCTGCGAAAAAACGCTGCTTTTGGGTAGGGGGTGGCTTCAGCCACCCCGTAAGCGCTTTGTTGGAATCCGGCTTTAGCCGCTGCGAAAAAACGCTGCTTTTGGGTAGGGGGTGGCTTCAGCCGCCCCGTAGGTGCTTTGTTGGTAATCCGGCTTTAGCCGCTGGGGTGCGGTTCCGCCTGCGCAGAGTGAATCAGAGATTCCCTATGGCTGTTGCGCTTTGGTAAAGAGGTAGCATCTCGGCAACTCTAAAAACGGTTTACCTCTTGCTATGCAGTGTCGCTGTACACCTATGAGGAATTTGCTCTAGGAAAACCGCCATGGGGTGCCTTCTGCACATCTTCACCCATCCCGCAGCTACAATCATCCCAAGCCCACCCAGACACACGGAGCCAACCTCCGCCGGAGCCCTGAAAAAGCTCGTCTAAGTCATTGATTCCAGAGAATCTGGCTGCAAACTATCTGGAATCAATCGTTTGCAGGCGTACCAGCGCCAGGAATCCGCGTAAGTGCTCTAAATTGAAGACTTTACGCAAAAGTACGGGGGGAGGGGGTACCCCTTGGACCCATGAGGGAGAGCGGCGACCCAACCCGGGTCACCGCTCTTGAACCCTGAACCCTAAACCCTGTTCGCTGCACCCTAGTGAATATCGAACTGCTCCGGATGCAGGCTGGGATCGCTCTTGATCAGGATCGTCTTGCCGGAGATCTCTTCCATCTCCTGCAGCCATTTGCCGTTGCCGCTCTTCAGCTGCTTGACGACCTCCGGATTGACCCGCAGCATGACATCACCCTTATCGAGCTGCTTATGCATCTTGCGCAGCTCGATGTAAATCTCGTTGCAGACGGTGACCGCGGACTTGGTCATGCCCGTGCCGGCGCAGATCGCGCAGGTGGTCGAAAGCGTGCGCTCCAGGCTCTGCTTCACGCGCTTGCGCGTGATGGCGACCAGGCCGAAGTCATTAAACTGCAGCACCTTCGACGGCGCGCGATCACTCTTGAGCTCTTCTTCAAGCGCCAGCAGCACCTTCTGCCGGTTTTTGCGGTCGTCCATGTCGATGAAGTCGATCACGATGATGCCACCCAGATCACGCAGCCGAATCTGCCGCACGATCTCCGGGATGGCATCGAGGTTAGTCTTGACGATGGTGTCCTCAAGCCGCGCCGTCTTGCCGACAAACTTGCCGGTGTTGATGTCGATCGCCACGAGGGCTTCTGTCTGGTTGATCACAATCGATCCACCCGACTTCAGCCACACCTTCGAGCGCAGCGCCTTGTTGATCTCCTCGGTGAGCCCGAACTGCTCGAACAGCGGCGTGTCCTTGGTATAGAGCTTCACGCGGCGCATCAGCGACGGCTGGAAGCGCTGCAGGAAGCGCAGCACCCGCTCGTACTCGGTCTCCGTGTCGACCCAGATGGCGGAGAAGTTGTCCCCCACCTGGTCGCGCAGGACCCGCTCGACCAGGTTGAGGTCGTGGTAGATCAGCGCGGGCGACTTCGAGGCCTCCGAACGCTGCTTGATGTCGGCCCACAGGTTCAGCAGGAAGCGAAGATCGCTGCGCAGTTCGTCCTCGCTCGCGCCCATGGCCGCGGTGCGGACGATAAAGCCTCCCGCCGCCTCGCCCTTTTCGCTGAGCAGAACCTCCTTCAGGCGGCGGCGCTCGCCGTCCGACTCGATCTTGCGCGAGACGCCTACGTGATTCACCGTCGGCATGAACACCAGGAAGCGCCCCGGCAGCGCAATGTGCGAGGTAATCCGCGCGCCCTTTTTGGCGATAGGTTCCTTGGCGATCTGCACCAGGACCTCCTGCCCCGGCTTCAGCAGGTCGCTGATGGCGGGCAGATCGGTGTTCTGCATGGAATGCCGGCTCTGCGGGCGGCCATTGGAACGCGAGTTCGCCATGCCGCGCGAATCACGACCGCCGCGTCCGCCCCGGCCTCCGCGATCCCGTGGCTCGCGGCCATCCCCGCGGCGCGGCTCCCGGCGGCTGTCCGGCCGCCCTTCGCCGCGATCCCCCATTGAATTCCCGTTGCGGTCACGGCGGGGTTCGCCTCCCCCACCCTCCTCGGTGAACTCCGGGAACTCGCCCATCGCCGCGGCTGCGGGCTTTTCGCCTTCGCCCTCGAAGCCGGCGTCGTCTTCCTCGGCTGCCTCGTCCCCTTCCAGCTCGGAGACATCGCTGCCGGCGATCTCTTCAGAGCCGTCGAGCTCGTCCTCTTCCATCTCCTCTTCATCAATGTCGAAGTCGTCTTGCTCGTCCTCATCCTCCACCTCGGAGACCGCCCGCGTCATCTGCTCCAGCGCACGATCCCGCACCAGCGAACCGATTTCGGCGCCGGCCTCGAAGGTCTCCTCTTCGGTGTCGTCGCCGTAGCTGGCGGAGAGATCGAGCAGCTCGCCCTCCTCCTCGTCGTCGAGCAGCTCCTCTTCCAGCTGACCGTCTCCGGGAGCAAAGGCCGGCGTCGCGGCTCCGGTTTGTGGGTGCGCGGAGGCAGGCTGCAGGATTGCTTCAACGTCACTGAGGTGCGCCGATTGCACCGCCGTCTCGTGCTCGATGGGGTCCGACGGATCCTCCTCCGCGCCCGGGACCGCAACCTCGCCGGGCAGCTCGGAGAGCATCTCGCCGGAGGGCTGAATGGCCGTGAACTCATGCCCGGAGCCCTCCTGCGCGACCTCGCTGCCCTCCTCAAACCGCACGGCGGTGAAGTTCAGCTCATCTTCCACAAGATTGCCCTGACGGAACTCGCTAGGCCCCGCCGGATCGACGCGGTACGAGGCTGAGGCATCTTCGCCCGGCTCATACTCCGTGGTCTCCTCATGAAACTCAGCCTGATTCTCGGGGTGGTCCTCAGCAATGTGTGCTCTCGCGGGCTCCGCAGAGGCGGCAACGGTCTCGTGCAGCTGCTCTACGGCCGACAACAGAGCCTCACTCGGGCCCTCCGTAACGGCCGGAGCGCTGTCCGTCTCCGGAACATACGCGATGTCCTCGGCCTGCGCAGCCTCCATCTCCTGCCGGGTTTCAAACTCTTCGATTTCAAACGCGGGTACATCATCCGAGGCGCCCACGAAGTGCTGAACGCCTTCGCCGCCCTCACGGAAGGGCAAAGCATTCCCTTCCGGCTCATGCTGCGAGGTCACCCCGGGCTGCACGGCCTCGGCTGGATCGAGTTTCTCCCGCGAAACCACGCCGGAATGGAACGAGGTCGGGGTCGCCTCCTCAACGCCAGGGCGGTCCTGGGACAGGGCCTGACGCTCTTCGGCAAACGGCTGGCGCTCGCGCTCGAGCCGGCCTCCCCGTCCACGCTGGCGGTCACGGTCGCGGCGGCGATTGCGGCCGGACTCGCCGGAGCCTTCACCCTCAGCGGAAGGCTCGGTCTCTTCTGGGCCAGGCTTGGGAGCAGCGGTTTGGAAACCGGTCGGAGCAGCGGTTTGGAAAGCGGTCTGGGAAACAGCTTGGACGGAAGCGCCCTTGCGACGCGAAAGCGACTCGCCGGGCAGCACAAAGCCGCCGTCCCAGCCCGCGACGGAAAAACCGACCTCGGTCGAGGGACGTGCGCTCAAATAGCTGGGCTGCGCCTTCGCCGAGACCGGCGCGGACGCACTGACGTCGTCGCCCTTGCGATACTTTCCAAGCGACTCTCCCGGCAGAATGAACGGCTCAGCCGAGGCGTTCAGGTCAAGCTCGCCGCCCTCCGGCGCCTCCGCGCGGCGGCCCCGGTCACGATCGCCGAAGCGCTCGCGGCCCCGACCTTCATTTCCCCGACCCTCATTTTCCTGCCCGCCACGTTCACGGCCCCGGCCTTCCCGTCCACGATCCTCCCGCGGACGGCCTTCGCGCGGGGTGAAGCCCGGCTCCTGCGCCCCGCCATGCACCCGCTCCAGCGGTTCCGGCTCGACCTCCTCCGCAACCGGGGCCGCAGCCTCTTCGATCATTGCGGGACTCTCGCCCGGCGCGGCTGCGGGACGATGTTCCACGCCGCGGCCCCGCCGCCTGCCCCGCCGCCCCCGCCACGTCCGGCTACCCTCGACGTTCTCGTCGCCGGCTTCGGCCGGGTGCTCGGCACCCGGCTCCATCGCCTGCGGTTCAGCCGTGTGCTCGGTGGGCTTTACAACCTCCGCGACGGCCTCACGACCCTGTTCCCGTCCGCGGCCGCCGCGATCGCCACGGCCACGTTCGCCGCCTTTACGAGAATCTCCGGCCTCGAAGTCCGCCGACTCGCCCTGCTCTTCCAGGAAATCCGTAATGTAGAGAAACGCATCGCGCTCCAGCCCGACATCGACGAACGCCGACTGCATTCCCGGCAAAACCCGGGTTACGCGGCCGTTGTAGATCGAGCCGGCGAGCGTGTACTCGTTCTCCCGCTCGTAGTAGATCTCGCTGAGCTCGTCTTTCTCAACGATTGCCAGCCGCGTCTCATGCGGCGTGCTGGAGATGTAAATTTCCTTCGACATAGTCACTGCTTTCCGCCCCAATGGGGCAGGCAGGACAGACGAAGATCGCGCTTCCAGATCTCTGAGGTTCCTCAATGGAGCCTAGTGTCTGGAAGCTGCCTCCCTTGCTGGGGACAGGAAATGAGAGGCGCAGGCTGGAGAAAATGCTGTTTGCCGTGGAACCGAAATCCCAAGGCGAGCGCGCCCGGCGATCCGCAGAGAGCGGGACCGCGAGCCGGCGCTGAGAACAAGAGCTTCCAGAGAGACTGCCTTTGCTCGGGAACGCCCGGAGGCGCCTTCGAGCCCAACGCCCGCAATGGAGTTTGTGACCGCGACAGCCTCAACTTGAGGCGGGGCCGTTAACCGTCCATTCACAAGCATGCTCAAACCTGTCCGGCTGCGAGAGTCGATCCGCGCGTGGCCGGCCTTTGGTTGTAATCTTCTTCTCCGCCGCGCCGGGAACTTGATCGCATCCGCTGCGGCGGGTAGGTCGTCCGGACCCCTGGCCCGGACTCTGCTGTCTAGTATGCACCAGAGGCAGGGATTCGGGGACAGGGATTGATTAGGGGTCAAGGGTCAGGACACAAGGGACAGGGGTCGTTACACCATTTACGATTTGTCATCCCGTAGCGCAGCGGAGGGATCTGCTTTTTCCCCTTAGCGGACGGCAATAGTCACGGAACGGCTGCCTTTCACCCGGCTCGCCTCACCGGACCGATGGGAAGTGCAAAAAGCGGATCCCTCCGCTGCGCTACGGGATGACAAGTCATAAGGGCTCCGGTCTCCAACTCTTATCCGTTGCCTTTAATTCACAAACCGCCGCATCCGGATGTTCATCACAATCCCCAGTGCCAGAAACGTAAACATCACCGATGACCCGCCGTAGCTCATCAACGGCAGCGGGATACCCGTCACCGGCATCAGCCCCACACACATCCCGATGTTGACCGCAACCTGAAACAGCAGCACCGAGGCAATCCCCATAACAATCAGCGTCCCGGGCGGATCGGGCGCCGTCTGCGCGTTCTCAATCAACCGCACAAGAATGAGGAAATACAGCAGCAGCACGCCGAGCGCCCCGACAAAGCCGTGCTCCTCGCAGAACGCCGCGAAGATGAAGTCGGTGTACGGAATCGGCAGAAAGTCGCCCTGGGTCTGCGTTCCCTTGTTCGCGCCCTTGCCCCAGATGCCGCCCGAACCCACCGCGATCAGGCTCTGCCGGATCTGGTAGCCCGAGCCCTTGGGGTCGGTATCCGGGTTGGCAAAGGCGGTCAGACGCGCCTTCTGATATGGCTTCAACACTTTGCCGCTCTTCCAGATACCTCCAACGGCCAGCATAAAACTCAGCACAAGAATCGCCGCCTGCTTCCAGCGGATGCCGCCCAGAAAGAGCCCCACCAGCAGCACCGGTGAGTAGGTCAGTGCCGTCCCTAGATCCGGCTGCGAGAGCACCAGCAGCATCGGAAACCCAATCAATGCGAAGGCCTTGGCCACATCCGGCCAGCCCAGCTCGCGTTTGTTGGCGATGAAGCCCCAGAAAAACCGCGCCGCAGCCAGAATCAGCACCAGCTTCACCCACTCCGACGGCTGAAAATGCACGCCGCCGCCGAGGTTGATCCAGCGCCGCCCGCCCATCACCTTCTGCCCCACGGCCTTGACGGCCAGCAGGCTGAAGATGCCGATTCCGTACGCCCAGGGCGCAATGTCCAGCAGCCGGTGGTAGTCGATCAGCGCGGTGCCGAACATCAGCGCCAAACCGACGGCGAAGAAGCCCATCTGCTTGACCTGGAAGCCGTGAAACTTCGTCATCGCGGTCGCCGAGCGGATCTCGACCACGCTCAACACGCTGAGGATGAGCACAAAGGCCAGCAGCGTCCAGTCGAAGTCGCGGAATCGGGAGCGCCACACGTAGTCAGTGTAGCGAGGATTGCGATGGTGCCGGGTCTGCGCCAAAACAGGTATGCGAGAATGCTTCAGCCTCGGCATAATAGTACATAGGAGCACTCGTCTTATGGCCCGTCCCTCGAACGCCACCATTTCCGTGGATGGCAATAGCTTTAACGCGCTAAGCACCCACTTTAGCGTTTCATCTCAGCATAGTTTCGACGGCATGCCTCAGATGGGTACTCTCATGTCCACCATCGACTTTACGGTGGATATGCACGACACCGAAAACTTGCCATACGGCACGTTGCAAAAGCTCTTCGCCCTAGCCAGCAACGTCACAAGGGATGCCATAAAAGACATCAAAATTAGTTTTTGGACCGACGAAAGTCAGCAGGACGCGATCTGCACCTACACGTTTAGGGGCTGGATCAGCAATTTCACCAACACCAGCGGAGGCGGTTCCAATCACACGTTGCACCTGAGCCTGCAGCCGGCGCTCGATCCTAAGCAGTTCGTCAACATTAGTATGGGAAACTGACGCCGTGGCAAATGCTCTTTCCAGGCCCGATGTGTCCGGCGTAAGCGAGGCTTGGCTGCGGGGCATTCCGCATGATCCGGACGACGCTGATTGGAGTGTCTACGATACGTATATCGTCTTGACCGTAAGGGCCTACAACGACCACCTGGCCCTCCAACAGAATTTTCTACCGCTCGATCCGGTCTTCGTCAAAGCTATCTGCTGGACTGAAACCGGGGCAGGGGAGCCTACCTGGAACACCCGGCCCATGCAGATCGGCAACGCCGGGGACCTGGGTCTCCAGCAGTTGCTTAAGCTCAATATCCAGAACCGGCTGCTAATACCGCCCGAGTTCTCTAGGGGCGGCAAATTCGAGTTCACCGTTTCCAACGTCCGCGCCATTCCGGCATTCAACATTCGTGCTGGCGTCGGCTACCTATTGCTCCGCGCCAGCACACTTTTACAGAAGTACGTTCCGGCGGACAATGGCCAAATCTTCACCGATACTGTCCGTAAGCCGGACAGCCTCTACAACATGGCGCATCGCGACCGCACCACAGTTGAAGAACTGCGCAGCGCCAATCCCCCCGGGCTCACAAGAAGTCTGAACCCAAAGACAACGCTCAGCTTCCGTCACATGGAGCTGCAATCGTCGCTCATCTTCAGGCCTATCACGTCTCTTCAGGCCGCATCGACGTATAACAATGCCAACGTGGACGAGTACACAAAAAAACTGAATTACTGCTTGTGGGTACTCCATGGTGGCGCCCGAGCCGCAGACTCTGCCGCGGCTGCGGCGAAAGGCTCTAATAAGTGACGCTCTCGTACCGCAGCGCCGCAATGTTTCTTATGCTCCTGGCCCTGCTTACAGCCGTCCCGGTCCGAGCCCAATCCACCGCCGCGCCTCCAGTGCTACACCTGGACCTGCCCGAAGCACTGACCACCCTGCGGGGAGCCTCGCCGGCCGTGCGTCTCACGGAGATGTACAGCGGCAATTCGGATGCCGTTTTCTGGGAGATCGGTACACCGGTGGTGCTGATCGGCAGCGCGGGAACATGCTCTTTTTCCATTCCTGTGCCGAAGTTGTCCCCTGGAGCCGCAGTTCTCTCCGGTCGCGGCAAGGACGGGATCGTGACAACGGTAAGCATAGGCAGCTTCGGCGACATGCCGGAGCGTTCGGCCTTCGACGCGATTGAGCGCCTTGCTGACAAGCTCGCATCCTCGGGATGGCAACGCGAGCCCAACGCGATTTCACCTTCCGCGGCGAGCGTTCACCGGATGCTGCTCCATGCAACGGACAGCCTTGTCGTGCGCTCGCTTGTGTGCGCTAAGACGCGCATAGTGCTGTCGCTTGCTCGCGACCCTCGGCATCCCGTGATGTCACACTATGAGCTGCAGCAGGACCTTCTGCCGTAAACCGATCCGTAATAGGCTCAGGGAATCTCTGATGGGGTAAAGACCTTTTCTCTTTTTTGTCGTTCCCCTGAGCGCAGTCGAACGGGGAATCTGCGGTTGTTCTCCCTGTCGTCTGTTCTCTAAACCATCAGCGAATCCGCCTAGGGTTCGACCAAAGCGGGTTTCGGCTGTTCCTTGTCTGCAGCGGGTCCGGCTAGCGCTGGGCCGGTTGAGCCTGAGGGATCGTTCTCAGCCGGTCTTAACACAGCGGCCACCTTCATCAAGTTCCCCGACCGTTCGCGCTGCTTGTTCACATAGGCGCTGATCACCTGCGCGGCCAGCTTGGCGGAGTTGTTGCCCCAGTTGCCGTGCTCCCACAGCACCGCGACCACGATGTCCGGATTGCGGCGCGGCGCCATACCCACAAACCAGGCGTTGGGCTCGGTGTTGTGGCCTTTGTTGGTGCGGGAAAGCGCGGTGTGGCTCATCACCTGTGCGGTGCCGGTCTTGCCCGCAAAGTCGACGCCCTCCAGATGCGCGGCATACGCCGTGCCGATCGGGCTGGAGGTCACATTGGCCATGGCATCGGTGATGATCTGCCAGTTTTCGGGCGAAAGCGGAATCGTCTTATCGCCGGAGCCGGGAAAGCTCTCCCGCACCGCCTCCTCCCCCTGCGGCGTCAACTCGTTCGGGAACACTACATGCGGCCGCCGCAGTACGCCTCCCGAAGCGATGCCGCCTACCGCGCGCGCCAGCTGCAGCGGCGTCACCTGAATCGCTCCCTGGCCGATGCCGACCGAGATGGTCTCGCCCGCGTACCACTTGTCGTGCTGCGTCTTCAGCTTCCATTGCTCCGAGGGCATCAGGCCCGCGGCCTCATCGGGCAGATCAATGCCGGTCTTCTCGCCGATGCCGACCGAGTCCGCATAGCGCGCAATGGTGCCGATACCCAGCCGGTTCGCCAGCGTGTAATAAAACGTGTCACAGGAGTACGGGATGGCATTGGTGATGCTCACCGCGCCATGGTGCCGGTCGCAGGCAAAGAAGTGACCGTAAAACGTCGCACCGCCGTTGCATTCGACATGCAGGTTCTGCGCGGCATTTTCCTGCAGGCCCGCCAGCGACATGATGATCTTGAACGTCGATCCCGGCGCCAGCTGGGCCTGAATTGCCTTATTCAGCAGCGGGTGATCCCCGTTAGCGAGGATCGTCTGCCAGTAGGCCTTGGTCAGCCGCACCGAAAACTGGTTCGGATCGTAGGTCGGCCGCGAGGCCATCGCCAGGATCTCGCCGGTATGCGGGTCCATCGCGACAATTGCGCCGATCTTGCCCTCCAATGCCTGCTCCGCCGCCTTCTGCACATCGAGATCCACGGTTAGGCGCAGATCCTGCCCCGGCTTGGCGTACTCCTCGCCCATCACGCCGACCTCGCGGCCATGCGAGTTCACCACCGTGTCGCGGGAGCCATCCTGCCCGCGCAGGATCTCGTCGTAGGCCTCCTCCACGCCCGACTTCCCAACCACGTCGCCAGGCTCATAGAAAGCGTACTTGGAGTTGTTCAAGTCCGCCTCGCTCACCTCGCCGACATAGCCGATCAGGTGGGCCATGAAGCCGTCGCGCGGGTACAGCCGGCGCTGCTCGTCCAGGGTGTCCAGTTCAGGTAGATCATCGCGATGCGCCGCGATAAAGGCCTGCTCATCCGGGGTGATGTCCCCCTTCAGCGGAATCGGTTCGTACTTGGGCGCGTACTGAAAATGCTTCAGAATCGCGGTGATCTGGTCGGGCTCCATGTGCAGCCCGGCGGCGATCATGGGCAGATCCTGCGGCAGTGAATTCAGCTGCTCGCGCAGCAGATAGCAGGTCACCGACGGGTAGTTGTCGACGATCAGCCGGCCTTCGCGGTCCAGGATGCGTCCCCGCGGGGCCAACACCGGCACCTTGCGGATGCGGTTCTGCTCGGCGAGCACGCGGTAGCTCTCCGCCCCCAGAACCTGCAGCCGCCACAGGCCGATGCCCAGCACCAGCAGCACAAGCGTCCCCGCGTACTGCGCCACGGTCAGCTTCGCCGGCGATACCTTTTCCTTGCGTTCCAGATCGGTGGGACTCACGTGCGGGCCTGTGTCGTTTAGACGTACTGTGCCAGCTTCAGTCTACCGTGACGCCTCCGTCTATCTCCGGGCCGTATCAATCCCGAATCTGCTTGAAGCGGTCCAGCAGGAGAAAGATCGGAATGGCGGCCGCCGTATTCACCCCGGCGCGCGCAAATACGTATCCCGCATGAAGTTGTTCCGTGGTAATGCCCAGCAGCCGGCGCCGGATGACGTACAGGATCGCGCTTTGCAGCAGGCTGGCCAGAAAGTTGATCAGCACGCGGTTCAAAATGTTCTCCACATCCACCGCAAAACTAACGCTAGCGCCGATATAGCCGATAAAAGCCTTAGCGATGCCATACACGCCAAACGGCTGGTCCGTCAGCGAGTCCTGCACCAAGCCGATCAGCGTTCCGGTGACCGCGCCGGCAATGGGACTGCGTCGCGAAACCGCAAAAAACACCGTCACGATCAAGGGAAGATCCAGAATGTCGAAGCGGGGCCAAAACCGCGGAAGAACCGCTCCCAACAGGATGCACACGAGCGGGGCGAGCACGGTCACCGCCGGATGGAAGTGATACTGTTCGAGTTCGCGCCGCGACGTGTAGGAGTGCTCTGCCATGCCTTGGGTCGTCTTTGAGCATATCGCGCCGTTGCGGTGATGCCGACGATGTGGGCCCAGATGGAAAACCGAACGCAAAGGGCGCGAAGGTACAACGCAGAGGGCGCGGAGGTACACGCAAAGAAAGCGGAGGTAAAAACCCAAAAGGACGCCCGGGGGCCCTTTGCGTTTCCCCTTTGCGCCCTTTGCGTTCAGCCTTGCGCCCTTTGCGTTCGCCTTTCACAACGCCCGGCCCGCCGATCAGGCCAGTGGCTTACGATGAGAACATCTCCCCAAGGACACTCCTATGCCGACGCCCTTTGAAAGCGCGCAGCTGAATCTCAAGCTCTTCGAGCTTCGTCGCGAACCCACCTTGCGAGCCGCACGTTCGTGGTTCCTTCACGATTTCAATCCGGAGAGTCTGGCGGATGTGTACGCGATGGCCGACGCGGAGCACAACGCCGAGTTCCGCATGGTGCTCAGCTACTGGGAGATGGCAGCCTCGCTGGTCACCACCGGAGGCATCGACGGCAACGCTTTCCTCGCGGCGCATAGCGAGGTCGTCGCCACCTTCAGCAAAATCTGGCCATTTGTCGCCGAGATTCGCAGTGCCATTGCGGAGCCCGACTTCTGCAAACACCTCGAAGCCGTCCTGCTGAGCGCTCCCGAGATGGAAGCGACGATGACCAGGCGGCGCGAGAAGATCCTGGCAGCGGCAAAGCTGCGCTCGCCCGCAAAGCCCGAAGAAACAGTCTGACTACGGCTGAGAGGCGGGCGGCTGAGGCGCGGGCGGCTGGGGCATGGCCGCCGGCGGCTGCCGCGGAGCCCCCGGGGTAAGATCCTCGGCCGGCGGCGCGGCCCCCGGCGAGTAGCGATCGGGGTGCACCGCGGGCTGCGCCTTGGGCATGCCCGAGTTCGGCACACCGGGAACGCCACCCGCCCCCTTGGCAGCCTCGGCAGCGGCTTTGCCAGCGTCTTTGACAGCGTCTGCGGATGTGGTTCCGGTGCCGGCCTCCGCTCCGGTTGCCCCCTCCGGCTGCTCATGCAGGCTGGGCAGGCGGTCGGCGATCATGTCCGCCGCCCGCTTGTTGGCTTCGGCGGCAGCCTCCGCCTGGGCGGCATCGGCCTGCGCCGCCGGCGGCAGCTCAGGGGAGGTGCCGGTAATCACCAGCACCTCCTCCAGCCGGTGCAGATTGGCCGCCGGCTGGATGTGAATCAGCGTGTACGGCGGGTGGGTCGGATCCGGGGCCACAGCCGTGATCACGCCCACCGGCAGCCCGCGCGGAAACACCTGGTCGCCGCCGGAGGTGATCACATGCTCACCGGGCTTGATGCGGTCGTCCGGGGTGAGATTATTGATGACCACCTCACCGTTCGCCGTCCCGCGCAGAATCCCGCGCATCCGCGTGGAGGCCAGAAACACCCCCGCGCCGGAGTTCGAGTCGTCGAGCAGCAGCAGCTGCGCCGTGTGCGGCATCACGTCGCGCAGCTTGCCCACCACCCCATCCGGCGTGATCACCGGCTGCTCGGCTTGCAGGCCATCCGCGGAGCCCTTGTCAATCCAAAGCACGTGCGATCGGTCCGATCCGCTGGTCCCGATGACCTCGGCGGCGATGGTGGAGGTGATGTACTGCTGCTTGAAGCCGAGCAGCGATTGCAGGCGGCGGCCCTCAGCCGCGTCTTCGGCAAAACCGGCCTGCTCCTCCCGCAGCCGGGCGATCTCGCCGCGGAAGGCCTGGTTCTGTGCGCGGGTATGGCGCAGGTCGACGTAATTCGCCCACAGCTGCCGAATGCCCGAGCCCGTGGCCTCGCTCGCGTGCTCGACGGGACCGAACAAAAACATCGTCCAGGAGCGCAGCAGCGTGATTTTGTGGCTGTCCTCGGGGCCGCTCACCATGAACGGCGGCCGCACGGGGCGATGCACCTGGACCGCCAGCCAAAGTGTCTGCGCCAGCACCAGCGCCAGCAGAACCAACGGATTGCGAAGACGGCGGAGGGACTCCATGGGCGAATGACGGCGTGGCGCCGCATAAACATTATCCATGCGATAGGGTTTCTGGTTGTCATCCCCGCGGGGGACCTGCTTCTAATGCTGAGTCAGCCAACGCCGTTTCCACGCAACCCGTTAGCATGAATCTCGTGGCTCTAACGCTTTCCACGCCGGCAAGACTCCTCAAGCGCGTGGGCGACCGCGTAGGCGCCAGCCTCCTCGAGCGCGGCGTCGAATCGGTAGAAGATCTGCTCTACCACCTGCCCTTCCGCTACGAGGACCGCGCCCACCCCAAGCCGCTTTCCGGCTACAAACCGGGCGACATGGCCTCGGTCGTCGGCGAGGTGCGCGGCGCTGTGCTGCTGCGCACCCGCGCCAAACCTATCTTCGAGATGACCGTCGGCGTTCGCCCAGCTTCCCTCCCGCCGCCTGATCAACAGCCGATACTCTCCTCGCCGCCGATCCTCGAAACCATCAAATGCCTGTGGTTTAACGGCGCCTATCTGCGCGACCGCTTCCAGCCCGGCCAGACGGTCGCGCTCTACGGCAAGCTGGAGGGCTCGCGCTCCGGCAACGCCCTCCATGCGCCGGCCGGTTCGACCAAATGGAAGATGGTGCAGCCCACCTTCGAGATCCTCCCCGATGCCAACGCTACCGGCGAGCAGGCCGAGTTCGTGCACCTGGAGATGGGCCGCATCGTGCCGGTCTACGAGTCGCTCGGCGGCACCACGCCGCTGGGCGGCAAGCTCGGCTCGCGTTGGCTTCGGCGGGTGCTTTGGACACTTTTTCGCGAGCTCGAAGAGACCGCCGCCGAGGCAGAAGAAACGCTTCCCCGCGCCTTGATCGAGCGCCTCGGCCTGCCGGGCCGCATGCAGGCGCTGCGCGATCTCCACTTCCCGCCCTCCGACACCCCGCTCGCCGACCTGCAAGCCGCCCGTACCCCCGCGCACCGCCGCCTGATCTTCGAAGAGCTCTGGTACCTCGAACTTGGGCTGGAGCTGAAGCGCCGCCGCCTGCGCGAGCGCGCAGGCACGGCCTTTGTCACCGATGACCGCGTCCGCGCGGCACTCAAACAGATTCTTCCCTTCAAACCCACCGCCGCCCAAAAACGCGTACTCGGCGAGATCGTCGCTGATATGCGCGAGCCGCGGCCGATGCGCCGCCTGCTGCAGGGCGACGTCGGTTCCGGAAAAACCATCGTGGCGCTCGAAGCCGCGCTGGTGGCCATCGAAAACGGCTACCAGGTGGCCATGATGGCGCCCACCGAGATCCTCGCCACGCAGCATTTCCTATCCGCGCGCAAGCTGCTCGCCGACGCCACGTCGCCCAGCAAGAACCGCGGCTACCGCGTCACGCTGCTTACCGGATCGCTCGACGAGCGGACAAAAAAAGAGGCTAGGAGCCGTATCTTCCGCGGCGAAACCGACCTTGCCATCGGCACTCACGCCCTGGTCGAAGAAAAGGTCGAATTCGGCAATCTCGGCCTCGTCATTATGGACGAACAGCACCGTTTCGGCGTACAGCAGCGCTACAAACTCATGCGCAAACCGGGCCCAAATGGGATCGCCACGGAGCCCGACGTGCTGGTCATGACCGCCACGCCCATCCCGCGCACCCTGGCGCTGACCCTCTACGGCGACCTCGAGGCCAGCGTGCTCGACGAGCTGCCCCCCGGCCGCACCCCCATCACCACCCGCCGCCTGCCCGCCGCACGCGCCGCCGAGGCCTGGACCTTTGTCCGCAAGCAGGTCGCCGCGGGCCGCCAGGCGTACATCGTCTGCCCCATCATCGAGGGCAACCGGGACGACCAGCCGGAGTTGGATTTCGCACGGGAGGATGAGGGCGAGTTGGCAAGTCAGCAGGTTGGCGAGTCAGCGAGTCAGCGAATTGGCGAATTGGCGAATTGGCGGGTTGGCAGGTTGGCGGGTGGACAATCTGAAGTTTCAGTCCGCCCCCCCACAGCCGTGTCATCTCGACCGGAGCGCCGGGCCCCAAGCGACAGCCCTTTGTCGCTTGGGTGGCAGCGGGACGGCCCTATCGTCCCGCGGAGTGGAGAGACCCGCAGTTCGGCTCGGAGCGCCACCTCCTTCGGAGCCGGCCCACAGATCTTCGCCAACCGCGGGCAAACAGCAGGTTCCTTCGCTGCGCTACGGAATGACAACTCAAAGGTGGATGACAAATTGAGGGGCAACGGCAGTTCCAATGGGAATGGCAAACCCAAAACACAGGATAAAAAGATTGACAAGAACGCCAATGGCCAGGCCGCCCGCCCCAAACTCCGCTCCGCCGTCGAGGTCCATGACGAGCTCAGCGCGGGGCCCCTCCAAGGCCTGCGCCTCGGCCTGCTGCATGGCCGCATGAGCGCCGACGACAAGGAGGTCACCATGGCCCGGTTCAGGCGCGGCGAGATCGACGTGCTCGTCGCCACCACCGTCATCGAGGTCGGCGTTGACGTGCCCAACGCCACCGTCATGGTCATCGAGCACTCCGAACGCTTCGGCCTCGCGCAGCTGCATCAGCTGCGCGGGCGCGTTGGGCGCGGAAAGGCGAAAAGCTTCTGCGTTCTGCTCACCGGCGAGCGCGTCACCCCCGAGGCCGAGGCGCGGCTCGAGGCCATGGTGCGCACGGAGGACGGCTTCGAGCTCGCCGAATTCGACCTCGCCCAACGCGGCCCCGGTGAGTTCTTCGGCACCCGCCAGGCCGGCATGCCCGACCTCCGCGTGGCCAACCTGTCCCGCGACCGCAAGCTTTTGGAGCTTGCCAAAATCGAGGCCGCCCGCTTCGCCGAAGCACCCGATCCGGCCATCACACCCGCCGAGCGGGCTGCCGTCTGGAGCCGGTTAAAGCAGCAATGGCAGCGGCGCTATGGCCTGGTAGAGGCATAGCTTTATTCTTTTCTTGTTGGAAGGATCAGGTCGCCACTCCAGATTGGCGGTCGTCTAGGGCAAACATCCAGGGGGAAAAGGCCTTACCGTAGACGGAAGATACCCCAGGGTTAACGGCCCTGGGGTACCAAATACAGTCTGGAAGGGTGGTGCTTGTGCATGCGGCGAGTCAGGCTGCACTGTAAAGTCTCGGTTGAGGTGCCCACGAAGATCGTGGTTCTCCTTATCCCGATCCTTACGGCAGTAGTGATCGAGGTTCTCAGGTCGATCATCTAACCGTTAAACACCGGGTCCATTCGGTATGCCGCCGGACGGGCCCAATCTGTTCAAAGCATACGATGCCAGCAGGCGGCTCGCAAAAACTTTTTGCAACACTTTCTCCCATCGCCTCACACTGTTGCGTTACGCTACACCGCGGGCGCGGGCTGCAGATTTCCCGTCGCGGAAATCTGCTTCTTGGGTCCGCGTTTGCGGGCCACCAGCAGGCGAATGCGGTCCAGCATCTCGGCCGCGCCGCAGGCTCCCTTGGGAAGAAACGCATCCGCCGCCGCCGCGCGCTCAAAGTTCGACACCATGCCGGAGACCAGCATCGTGGGCAGCGACGGATGCAGCCCCTTGGCGCGCCGCACCAGCTCGTTGCCGTCCATGCCGGGCATCACCAGGTCGGCGAGCAGCAGGTCTACCGAGCCCGGCACCGCGCCTTCCAGATACTCCAGCGCGGAAACCGCGGTTGTCATGCCCACCACGCGATAGCCGCGCGTCTCCAGCATGAACTTGCGAAGGGAGAGAACCTGCTCACAATTTTCCACACACAAAATCGTCTTACGAGGGCGCATCGGTCGTTCTTCTCCTGCCGCACGGGGGGCGGCTTAGGTCGTGATCCACGCTCAAAAAAGCGCGGATGGGTTGCGGTTACTTCAGGCCAAACGAAAGCCTTTGCGCCAAAGTGCGGCACAAGGCGCCGTTCGGGGACGGCGTTGCTTTTCAGGGGCTCCGTCCATGTGGCCGGGCACGTTGCCGCGATCGTGCAGGCGGGTACGTCCCGCTGCACGGGGCGGTCTTCCCGGAGGCCGCTTGCAATCCGTCGAACGACGGACGCAAAGCGGCGAGGCGGGCTGGAGTCCGCGAAATTCAGGCTGAAATGTCAGCGAATCGACTTCGGATACCGCTTGCGGGAGAGGTAACGTTCCCTACTGCGATTGCCTGAGCATACGGAGAGGAACCGTTCAGGGCAACTCGAAGAAAAGGCGAACATTCACGAATTTGTAACCCCCTAATCCACCGCCCCCGTCGGAACCATTGGTGTTATTGACCTTTTCGGTTCCCCCGCCTGTGCATATCAACCGCAAGCGGAGAGGAAGAACCGTCCCGCTGCCACAACTATGGTGCGACCTCCCACCAAAGTTGTAGTCACCCCTTTCCCAGCGAGGGTTGCCTGCACCGTAAGAAGGCTTGGCCGCCGCATTTCCACGCCTTGTTCCAGCATCGCCATACGATGGGTGCCCCATCTTCGGCGCGCCTTTGCGCCTAAGGTGGGCTCGCCACGGAGCTTCGTGGAGCTCAGCTTAGCCGACGATGAAACCGTCGCTAAGATGAGGCACCCGGGCCCGCGAGTTGACAGATCCCGTCTTCCCTCCGTACCTTGAAGTTGCCGCGAGGGGGTAAACCTGCCCCAGGCTGATGCCCGGCATCGGCGGCGGTCAAAATTCCTTATGTTGCGTTCCCTCTCTATCCCGTGCCCCTCGCGTTGCCGCTGCTGTTGCCGTGGCCGGGCATGGGTGCGGGCATGAGCGCAACGAGACGGTAACCAAGCGTCGCGAAGCGAATCAAACCCACCCAGGCCTTTGCCGGGTGGGTTTCTTGCGTTGCGAGCATTGTTGCGACGTAACCAGGGCTCAACGAATCAGAGTATGTGACAAGTTCAAGGGCAGCAGCCCAAGATTTCCGGAGTCGAAACTCCACTCCTTCGCAGCGCAAACGCTTCGGAGCGCACGCCAGAAAGGCACACCGATGTCCCTTCGCATCAACGATCTTGCTCCCGATTTCACCGCCGAAACCACGCAGGGAACCATTCACTTTCATGACTGGATCGGCGATAGCTGGGCTGTTCTTTTTTCCCATCCCAAGGACTTCACCCCGGTGTGCACGACCGAGCTCGGCGCCATGGCGAATCTCCAGGACCAGTTCGCCGCGCGCGGAGCCAAGGTAATCGGCCTCTCGCTCGATCCCGTGGAGAGCCACGCGAAGTGGGCCAAGGACATCGAGGACGTAGGCGGCAGTCCCGTGAACTACCCCATGATCGGAGACCCCGAGCTGAAGGTCGCCAAGCTCTATGACATGCTCCCGGGTGACGCGGGAGAAACGGAGGGCGGCCGCACCGCGGCGCACAATGCCCCTGTCCGCACGGTCTTCGTCATCGGGCCGGACAAGCGCATCAAGCTGCATCTCGCCTATCCCATGACTACCGGTCGCAACTTCGACGAGGTGCTGCGCGTGCTCGACAGCATGCAGCTCACGGCGAAACACAAGGTCGCCACCCCCGCGAACTGGAAGCAGGGCGACGACGTGATCATCACCGGCGCCGTCTCCAACGAAGAAGCGGACAGGATCTTCCCGGGTTATAAGACCGTGAAGCCGTATCTGCGCACAACGGCGCAGCCGCTGTAAAACAGGGATTAGGGGTGAATGCAGGGATCAGGGATCAGGGATTAATTCCTGTTCCCTAATCCCTGCCTTTCAGGCACCGGTGGCGAAGTGGCTAACGCGTCGGTCTGCAAAACCGATATTCGTGGGTTCGATCCCCACCCGGTGCTCCATAGTTTAAAGGAATGGTGAGGCCCCACCTGCGGGTGTGGATCATGGGGCCTAATGCCGGACACCCGCTGCCTGGAGGCGAGACCTCCGCTTAGCGACGGTATACTCCAGGCCTTCGATCCAGTTCAGCCCCTGCGCATTGGCCTCGTTCATCGCATTGTCGAAGAACGCTCTGTCAAAGGGATCGGGAAGGGCTTGCTGAAAGAGCTGCGTGACTCGGCTGCGCAGAGCCAAAACGTCGGTATCGGGTGTTCTCAAATGTTCGCGACCCATGCAATCGAACCTAGGCAGTCTACGGCGTGTTGAGAATTACACCTTTGTGGGCACCCGGTCCAAGAGAGTGGTACATCCGTCCGGCCTTGTTCCAAATTGGGTCAATTTCAGACCGTTCGCAGCCATCGCTTACAACCATCGGAGACCTGGGGAGATCTTTGCATCGGCACCAAATACAGAGGCGATGCCTCACTGTGAGTTCGCCTGTACCGTCGCCGGCGTCCCGCCTGTTTCTGGCGCCGTGTTTGCGTCCCATGGTCCTTGGGTAATGGCCGGCTATGACCTATAGCGCTCGCCCGCCCAGGCGGCGCAGTGTTCCTCCCGCCCGCATCGACAGCTCGCCGGTGGGCGCCGAAAAATACAGCGTGTTCTCCCCGGCCTTCTCATCGGGCACGGGCGCCCCTGTCCCGAGCAGCCCGGCGCCGCTGGCCCGTTCGATACTGGCCCATCCGGTTGGCGGCCCAACCAATGTGGTAATCCGCCCCATGTCAACGCCATGGACCTGCAGCCGCGCCACCTTTCCGCCCGCCTGCAGAACGCAGGGCACGGCGGTGTAGCTGGCCTCGCCTTCATCCACCACGCGGACGCCCGCAAGCGTGATCTGGTCGGCCGACGCCCCCGGCTCGACCACGACGAACGGAGCCGGGGCGTCCCCATCCGCCGTGCGCAGCAGCGTGACGCCGGCGAGCAGCAGATCGCGAGCACCCGGGGCCTTCACCGTCAGCATGGGCACAGCTGCCTTGGGCGCGCGGTAGGTGCAGTCCCGCAGCGTAAGTGAACCCATGGCCGTCTGCAGCGTCGCGAAGCCCGGCGCGGTGAAGCTGCAGCCGGTGATGAGCATGTCCTCGATCTGATCCGGCGCCGCTGTCGCCTCGGCACCCTGGATGCCGAGATCGAAGGCCTCGGTCTGCGTGGTCCCCGCGCATTGCGCCACGAAGACCCTGCGCACCCTGTAGGTCTTCCGCTGGCTCGCGAGCGAGGTGTAGACCCGCATCATGGTCAAGCTGTTCTCCGCGAGGCAGTCGGTCACGTGAACATCTTCAATGTCCCCGCCAAAGCCCTCCGGCGCGTTCAGCGCGACCGCGTCATCGCCGGTGGCGAAGCGGCAGCCGCTGATCAGAACGCGCTCCGCCGGACCATTGATGTGAATGCCATCCTGGTAGTTGTGCCCGCTCTCAAACTGACAATTCGCGATCGAAACATCCGCCGCGTTCGCCAGCATCACCGCATAGCAGGGCGCGTCAATGAAGCGCACATGATCCAGCAAAACACCGCTGCAGTTCGTCAGGGCAGCGCCGAAGATGGCATGCTGGGGCGCTCCGGGAACCGGCTTGCCTGGCGGCGTCGTTCCCTGCCTGGGGCCCGTGGCGCTGCGTTGCCCATTGCCGAAGACCGCAAAGTCCCGCAGCGTGATGTTCGAGGCGGTGCGCGGCGGTACCGGCGAGACACCCTGCCCTTCGGTCTGGCCTCCGGTATACACCCCGATGCGGATCGCGTCCCCGTTGGCTCCATCGGCCAGATAAATCCCGGTGTCCCAGCCAAGGCCCTCAATGGCCGTGTGGCCTTCCGCCGCGATGGCGAGCCCATGCACCAGCGCCGGACCGTCCAGGATCAGCTTCACCGGGTGAGCCTCGCTGGCCGTCCCTAGAAACGCATTCAGCGCACCGGTGTTGTCCGTTGCGGGCGCCCCGCTGCGCGTGCGTCCTGTCGCGAGGTCCACGTCCAGCTTGCAGCCAAGGGCGCTGGCATACGCCACGCGCGGACTCGGGGTTCCCATGCCTGAAGCCATCATTCTTTCTCTCCCTTTATCTCCCCGCCAGTGGTCCACCTTTTGTAGCGTGAAGGGTCAGATGCACAACCGGGGTCCCATTTCCGAACACCCGGATCACAGATCGTTCTCCATACCGGCATCCGGGGACGCTAGAATCGGGCCTGTATGCCCCTGTTAAAAGTCCTGATCCTGGCCATCGTGCAAGGCCTTGCCGAACTGCTGCCCGTCTCCAGCTCCGCCCACGTGGTTGTCGCGGAGAAGCTGATGGGCCTCGATCCGTCCTCGCCCGAGATGACGCTCATCCTCGTCATGCTGCACACCGGCACGATGTTTGCAGTGATCGTTTATTTCTGGAATCAGTGGAAGCGCGCCTACTTCGCCTCCGCCGACGCCTTCAAGCGCTTCGTCATCCGCGCGGTCTGGGCATCGTTCCTGACCGCCGTCATCGGCTATCCCATCATTGCGATCATCGAAAAGACCGCCTTCAAAGGCGCGCCCAAAGCCGAGATCGAGCTGCTCTTCACCCGCCTCGACCTGGTGGGTGCGGCGCTGTTCGCTGCAGGGCTGTTGATCCTCGTCGCCGGCCTGCGCGAGCGTCGCCGCGAAGAGCTCGTGACCCGCAGCGCGTATGAGCGCGCCGCCTCGCGCTCCGGCGAAAACGTCACCTTCGGCCAGGCCGGCTGGATGGGCGCGGTGCAGGGTCTCGCGCTTCCCTTCCGCGGCTTCTCCCGCTCCGGCTCGACCATCTCCACCGGCTTGCTGGTAGGCGCCACCCGCGAGCGCGCCGAGCGCTTTTCCTTCGCACTGGCCGTGATCCTCACTCCCGCCGCCATCGCCCGCGAGTCCCTCCGCGTCGTCAAGGCCTCCCACGCCGCGGCGGCCAGCGGCGTCCCCGTGAACCTGCACGACAGCATCGCCTATTCGGTCATCGGCATGGTGCTCAGCTTCTTCGCCGGCATCGCGGCGCTGCGCTGGCTGAGCGCGTGGCTGGAGGAAGGGCGCTGGTGGCTGTTTGGGGTGTACTGCTTAGTCGCGGCGTGTGCGATCTTCTTCCTGCACTATCGAGGGTATTGAGATCTGGCATTTGAGTGGGATGAATCTCCCGCTCTTGGTCCTAGTCTTTGCCTTTCTTTCTGTCATTCCCGCAGGGAACCTGCTGTTCGCCTTTGCCTTTCTTTCTGTCATTCCCGCAGGGAATCTGCTGTTTGCCTTTGCTTTTCTTTCTGTCATTCCCGAAGGGAACCTGCTTCTCTTCGACACAAGCCGCCGTACCCCACCGCTGTGCTATTTCTTCATCGGCTGTTCAGCATTAAGCTGCACCGATGCAGCGCCGGGAGTACCACTTCTGGGTCTGCATCCTTGCGAATCGCTCGCGAAATCTTTACATCGGCATGACCAATGATTTGCGCAGGCGAGTCATGCAGCATCGGGAACAGGTGATTGGCTCATACACCGCGCAATACAACATCCATCGACTCGTTTAGATCGAATACTTTCGCTATGTGCGCAGCGCGATCACCCGTGAGAAAGAGCTCAAGCATTGGACCCGTGCGCGGAAGATTGAGCTGATCGAAAAGGTGAACCCGGCCTGGGCAGAACACCTACCGGAAGTCCCGCTCTGGCCGGAGCCAACAGCAGGTTCCCTTCGGGAATGACAGAAAGAAAGGAAAAAGCTCGGGACCAACATACCAACTTGCCAACTCGCTCACTGGCCAGTTCGCCGCGCATACAGCCAAGCCCACCAGATCAACACCACCTGCAAAGGCAATCTCGCCCACAGCGTCCACTCCGGCACGGAGCGAAAGCGCTCCGGATGCTGCGCCATCCAGAGATTCGCCGGAAATACAGCGATCAGCAGCAGGATCAATCCCCAGGCTGCCGGCCGTCGTGCCGCTGGCACTAAAACTCCCACGCCGCCGGCAATCTCAGCGACACCCGAAACCAGGACCAAGCCCCGGTGCGCCGGCAAATAATCCGGCACGACCGCCATGAAAAGCCGCGTCGCCGTCCAGTGGCAGATGCCTGCACCGATGTACACCAGCCCCATAGCGATGCGGCCAAACTTCATGCATCTCCCTTCAGCACACCCTGAACCGGAAAGCAGAAGAGGCGGCCGAAGCCGCCTCCCGTCTGCAAAACTGCCCACAAATCTACTTACCCGCCAACGCATCCCGGTGATTCCGCACATAATCATGCGAGTTATTCACATGCGCCTGCTGCTCAGTCAGCAACTGACGAATCGGCATCGGCAGATCCTTCTCCAGGGCGTCCTTGTACGCCTTTTTGGCAACATCCTCACCCTGCTCGGCCGTGGCCAGCAGTTGATGATCGCTGCCCCCGCCCAGATGGGCCTTCAGGTCGCCCCAGACGCGGTGCACAGCGCCGGCCGCTGATCCGGATTCCTTGACATCAGCCATACCGGCGCGATGCAGTTCATTCTCCAGTTCGGCACGGAAGTTGGCGCGCTTCAGGCTTTCCGCGAGAAAGTACCGCTTCAGCGTCTCGTCTTTGAGGTGCTCCCCAATGTCGGCAAAACCCTTTTGCCCATCGACGAGAGACTTGATCACATCCAGAAGTACGCGTTCGGTGTCTTTGTTCTTCTCAGACCCGTCCAGTTCGTTTGCCATCGTTCTCTCCAACCTTCCTCGAAACATATGCAGCGATGCGCGGGGTCAACCGGCTGTCGGCGATTCTCCTTCGCCGGCCGCAAGGGGGAGAAATCGCGAAAATCCCCCGCCCCCGGCACCGCAACTCTGTCGCCTCGTCCGCAAGTCACGGTCAGGGCGGCATTCTCCACTAAGGATGCGAAGACCTCTCCGCTGTTTGCCCGATACTTTGGGAACGCGGCTCACGTTTTCACGGCAGACACGTCCGCCGACACAAAGCAGTACGCCGTCACCATGGTGGTTCCGCTTCATCTCCTCTGCTCAGAGGCTCCGGTTTTCGCAACGCGCTGTGAAACAATGAGCTTGCTCTGGCTGTTGCGATCCGTTCGCCCGTCCGCCGCCTGCTCTGCGCAGGCGCCCACGGCTTCGCGCACCCCAATCTATGAAGTCGCAACGACTCGTCTATGCGCCCACGCGCAGCCGCCGCCTGAATGAGGTCTGTGGTCTCGCCGTGCTGGCCGCCGCCGGCCTCCTCCTGCTCGCCCTCGCCACCTATAACCCCACCGATCCCTCGCTCGACACCGTCGGGGCCGCACTGAATCCGGCGCACCCGGCCCGCAACTGGACCGGCCTCATCGGCGCCTATTTTGCCGATCTGACGCTGCAGACAGTTGGCATCGCGGCGCTTCTGGTGCCCCTCGCGCTGGGCCGCGTGGGCGTCTCCTGGATGCGTTCGCGGGAGGTGGGGGCGGGGATCGTCAAAGCCGCCGGTCTGCTGCTCTGGCTGATCTTCGCACCGGCCGCGGTGGCCTTGCTGCCCTTGCACCTGAGCTGGAAGGGCGCGCTGCCGCTGGCGGGTATCGAGGGCCGAGTGCTGGCCGATGGCTTGATCCATCTGCTCAACGCCCCCGGCGCGGCGATCCTCACCGGCCTCATGGTGGCGCTCTCGCTGTATCTTGCCACCAGCTTCGCGCTGAACAGCGCACCCCAGTGGTTCAACGGCCACTTCGCCTTTCTGCGGGGCGGCCACGAGCAGATCTCCATTTGGCGTCGTCGCGGTGCGGCGGACGCGGTGCCCGCCGACGGGTTTGCCTCCGCGCGCGGACGCACCCCCACCGACACCCCGGCTGCCGCACAGAAGGCAGAGCCGGCGCGCGGCAACTCTCTGCTGGCGGGATTTCTGCGCCTGTTCACCCGGAACAAAAAGGCCGATGCCGGGGAGGGGGAGCCCGCATCCGGCATCACCGCTGCCGAGCAGACCTCGTTCTGGAATGGGATGCCGCGCACCCATGTCGATGCGGTGCACCTCAGCGGCCTGGACGCCGCCGCCGCGGCTGCCGCTCCGTTCGCCGCCCAGCTCGCCGCCGCCGCCGCTCCCCTGCGCGGAGCCGACTCGGAGCGCGACCCTGTCCGCGACCCGCAGCGCCCCTCCGATCCCCCGCCGGCCAGCTCCACCTTTACCGCGCCCCACATTGAGTTTGCCGCCGGCGACGACGATGACTGGCTCAACGCTCCCGAGCGGCAGTCCTATCCGCCCATCCTCAGCCGCGCCGCCGAAGCCGCCGCCGCCGGGGCAGCCGGCCCGCAGCTCGTCCGCCGCGCCTCCACCCCACCTCTGCCGGAGCCGACGCCCTATCCCACGCCGTCCCCGTTCCCCGATCCTTCGCCCATGCCGGACCCCACGCCGCCCACCCTGCGCAAACGCGCGCCACAAACGATGCAGCGTCCGGTCCCGCCGCCACAGGCTCCCATGCCCTCCCCCACGGCCGATATCCGGGCACAGACCGGGGTCCCCGGCGAGCGTTCTGTGCTCGCTGGGGTGGAGAACATCGCCTTTGGCGCGCGGGCTGACGCGTACATCGAGAAGATCGAGCTCAAGCCCAAGTCCATCAAGGGCTACAAGCTGCCGCCCTCTTCGCTGCTGCACGCCAGCGAAGGCCAGACGCTCGTCCGCGAGGATGCGCTGCGCGCCGAGGCTCAGGTGCTGGTCGAAAAATGCGGCGAGTTCGGCGTCTCCGGGCGTGTCGAGCAGATCAACCCCGGCCCCGTCGTCACCACCTTCGAATTCCGCCCCGATGCCGGCGTAAAGTACAGCCGCGTCACCGGCCTCGCCGACGACCTCTGCCTCGCCATGGCCGCCGAATCCATCCTCATCGAGCGCATGCCCGGCAAATCCACCGTCGGCATTCAGGTGCCCAACCACGAACGCGAGACCATCTGGCTGCGCGACGTCGTTGAAAGCGAGTTCTTCGCGGCCCCCAAGTTCAAGCTGCCCATCGCCCTCGGCAAGGACATCGACGGCCGCATCGTCACCGCCGATCTAGCCTCGATGCCGCACGTTCTGATCGCCGGCTCGACCGGTTCGGGCAAGTCCGTCGCCATCAACGCCATGATCATGAGCGTGCTCTTCCGCGCCACGCCGGAGCAGGTGCGCCTGATCCTCGTCGACCCCAAGCGCGTTGAGCTGGGCATGTACGAGGGCATCCCGCACCTCTTCACGCCCATCATCACCGAGGCCAAACTGGCCGCCAACGCCCTCAAGAACGCCGTCCGCGAGATGGAGCGCCGCCTCAAGCTGCTCGCCGCCAACCACGTCCGCAACATCGACCAGTTCAACAGGCTCTTCGACCACGGCTCCGAATACCTCTTCGAAGACGTCAACCAGGAGCCGTTGCCCTACATCATCATCGTCATCGACGAGCTTGCCGACCTGATGATGCTGGACCGCGCCAACGTCGAAGAGGCCATCACCCGCCTCGCCCAGATGGCCCGGGCCGTCGGCATCCACCTTGTTCTCGCGACCCAAAGACCGAGTGTGGACGTCATCACCGGCCTGCTCAAGGCCAACGTGCCCACCCGCATGAGCTTCCGCCTCGCCACCAAAATCGACTCCCGCACCATCATCGACTCCAACGGCGCCGAGGCGCTGCTGGGCCGCGGCGACATGCTCTTCCTGCCCCCCGGCACCAGCCGTCTGCAGCGAGTGCACGCTCCCTTTGTGACGGAAAAGGAGATCGCCGCCGTCACCGCCTTCTGGAAGGCGCAGGGCGAGGCCGAATACGTCGAAGGCTTCCTCGAAGGCCCCAAGGACGACAAGGACGGCGACGCTTCCGGGACTGCCAACGAAGGCGAAGAGGCCGACGCCCTGTTCGACGATGCCGTCCGCCTGGTCTTCGAGTTCGGCAAAGCCTCGACCAGCCTGCTGCAGCGCCGTCTGCGCATCGGCTACGGCCGCGCCGCGCACCTGATTGACATGATGGAGCGCGACGGCCTCGTAGGCCCCGCCGACGGCTCCAAGCCCCGCGAACTGCTCAAGCCTCCGAGTTACTTCAGCGAGGTCGACGCGGCGGTCCGCTAGCGAGTGCGGCGAATCGTTAGTTCACTTCGCAAAACCTGTCATCCTGAGCGCAGCCGGAGTCCCAATCCATTGACTGCTCAGAGCTTTCCAAGGCAGCATCCCATACGTTACAAACCAGTTTCCCGGGAGCGGCACCCGGCATCAAAGCTGCATTACAATCAATTCACACAGCCAGGAGAACAATCATGATGAAGCACGTACGTCGGGCGTTGGCAGGTGCAACGTTGCTGCCCGTCCTCACTTTGGCCACACAGGCCCCCGCGCAAGGCAAGCTGGAGGAACGTTTGGCGGCGGCCACCGGAATTCTTCACGAGCTCGCGGCTGTACCCGACAAAGGCATTCCCGACCGGATCGCGCACAAGGCTCGCTGCGTTGTGGTCGTTCCCAGCTTCAAAAAGGGCGCCTTCCTCGGCGGCGTCGAATATGGCCAGGGTATTGCTACCTGCTACGTTTCCGCCAAGGGATGGAGCGCTCCCGCCTTCATTCAGATGACGGGCGTAAGCTTCGGCTTTCAGGCCGGTGGACAGGCGACCGACCTGGTGCTCGTCGGCGTAAGCAAAGAGAGTGCCGATGACCTGCTGAAGGCAAAGATCAAACTTGGCGGTGATGTCAGCGTAGCCGCGGGCCCCGTGGGACGCGATTCACAGGCGGACACGACGGAGATCGCCAACGCAGGCTTTCTTACCTACTCCCGCAACAAGGGGCTCTTTGCCGGCGTCGATCTCAGCGGCGATGAGGTCAACCAGAACGAGAAGGACACGCGGGAGTTCTACGGCAAAGAGACCGCTTACCAGACCATCCTGAACGGAGGCGTGCCTGCCCCGGCAGCGGCGAAATCCTTTGAGCGTGAGGTCACCCGCGTCTTCGGTGGCCCTAAGATACGGAAATAAGATACGGAAATAAGATACGGAAATAAGATACGGAAATAAGATACGGAAATAAGATACGGAAATAAGATACGGAAATAAGATACGGAAATAAGATACGGAAATAGCGGCCTTTCTCAATCGCCGCAGGCCAACTCGTAGCATGAGTCCGTACCACCCATCACAAACGCGAGAAGAGCCGGTCCATTTTGGGCCGGCTCTTCTCGCTTGATTAGGACAGACGAAGTTTATGGCAAATTACGTTCAGGTATAAAGGCGTCATCTCGACCGGAGCGCCGGGCCCCAAACGACAGCTTTCGTCGTTTGGGTGGCAGCGAACAGCTTGATCGTTCGCGTAGTGGAGCGACCTGTAGTTTCTTTCGCGCTGCGACAAGCCTCCAGCAACCCCCAGCAAACTGCAGGTCTCTCCACTGCGCTGCGCTCCGGTCGAGATGACACTGTATAGGGTGTAGGTAATTTGCTTTAGACTAGTGTGGTGTCCTGCATTTTGTCGCATAAATTGAATTGTCATCCTGAGCGGAGTTTGGCGCGCTTTTTGCGCCAAACGCAGTCGAAGGACCTGCTTTTCGCTTCGGTCGGC
The DNA here is from genome assembly GCA_965276885.1 of Granulicella sp. GTDB lineage: Bacteria > Acidobacteriota > Terriglobia > Terriglobales > Acidobacteriaceae > Granulicella. The sequence continues at coordinate 3,962,753 of OZ255702.1, forward strand.
TACACGGTTCAGGGTGCGACATATATATCGAAGTTCTGGGACACCACACTAGTTTGTTATTCCCGAAGGGGATCTGCTTCTTGCCATTGCTTTCCCATAATCTCCTGGAATGACCTAGTGTGGTGAATCATTAGTTCACTTCACAAAACTTGTCATCCTGAGCGCAGCGAAGGATCTGCTTTTCAATAGCTTACAAGCAGTACAAACGTCCGAATACCGCAACGAACTTTAGACTCACCAAACTTGCCGTCACTTGGAACTGGAAGCGCTGCTCCGCAGCCAGCGCAGCAGATCGGAGCGCACCCGTTCATAGCTCGGCACATCCTTGAAGCTGCGGATTGTGCCGTGCGCGCGACCACTATACCAATTCAAGGCATACGTAGACATCGCGCGGGACGCTTTTGCACCGTCGTCTCCTATGCGAACGTCGCCGGGCGTGAGCGCCGCCCGCGCCGCCGCCTCGTCCTCCAGCGAAACATACTCCTCCACCCGTCCGCTCGGCGAAAACCGCTCAAAGTTATACAGCGACTCCGACCGCCCCACCGGCTCGAAGTACGCCCGCACCACCCATCGGCCGCCAGCGGCGTTAAAGCTGTCGATCACATCGCTTTCGCGGGCGCTAATGCCCGGCGCGCCCCGCTCTCGCGCCAGCCGCAGGATCGTGCGTTCGCCGTCGAACTCCTCCCAGCGATGCAGGGCCGCCTCCACCACCACCAGATTTTTGTGTGCCTGCCAAAGCTCCGGCTGCTGCGCGACCAGGGCCCGGTAGGTCAGTTCCGCCGCCTCATACTCGCGCAGCCCAAGCTCCGCGTCCCCCAACCCCAGCTTCGCCTGCGCATCCGCCGGATACGCCCGCAAATAGCCGCTGAACAGCGTCTTTGCCTGCGCAAACTGCTTGTTCTGCAGCAGCTCGCGGCCGTGTCGCAGTTCCGATGGGGCAGCGCTCCCCAGAACCCCCGGAAGGGCGCCCGGAGCCAGGGTCTGAGCCTCCGAAACCGGCACCATGCCACTCATCAGAACTGCGCAGGCAGCCCCCATCAGTCCCCGTTTGAGGAACATACGCCGCCCACGCGTATGGTTTGCGGCGGATCGTCTCCTGACGCCTGCTTCCAAACTCAAACCTGTCCTCCGCCGCCCCGGTGTTGGACGTAATGCAGCGCCGTTCCGCCCATCATGCCCGCGCACGCCAGCACCACCAGCCAGAAGACCTCCGGATGCCGGTCCAGATAGGACCGCCGATCCTCACGCGGCCTCCACTGCGGGTTGCGCCGCGGGGGGCCAAGCGCCGCTGCCACCGTTTCACGTCCGGGTTCAAGCGTCGGCGGCTCGTCATAGATCGGAGCCGCGAGCGCCGGATCGCCATAACGCAGGGTGTAGCGCGCCCCGGCATCGGCCCGGAAACAAACCTTCCGCTCCCGCATCTCCAATACCACGCTCTCCATCGGCAAAGGCGGTTCGGTGCCGTTCGCCACTAGTACCCGCACGGTCGCGGCGCTGGCCAGCGTCGCCCCGATGGTCGCATCCACCGTGTTCGTCGTCACATCGATCGGATTCAGGCGCGGGTCGCCCGACGGCCAGCTCACATGCTGGATCGCCCCTGCATCCATCACCTCCGTCTCGGCGGCCGGATCGCGGTCCGCCCGCGCGCGTACGATCACCTCGCGATCATAATTTTCACCCAAGCCCTGCCCATAGCCGGGCGGCAATACAAAACGTATCCGTTCGACCGGCACATGCGCCGGCACATGGAATATCGCCGCCGTGACGTTGCCCTGCTTCACGGTGCTCCCACTAGCGGCAACCGCGGTATACAGCGTCTGCCGCTCCCGGCTTGGGGGTACCGCCGCACCCTCAATCAGGGCCAGCGGCAGCCCGCGAATCGGCCTTCCCTCCGGGGTGCGCAGGTTCAGCAGCACATGCAGCACCGGCGCGGTGGTCTCCGCCATCGGCAGCACCGTCCAGCGCCCCAGCTTTTTGTCGCTTAAATCGAAGATCCCGAATGAGCCCAGAGCCACGCGCCGGCCACGCGCATCCTCTCCCGTCACGATCGCCGTTCCGACAAAACCGCGCGCCCGCACCCGCAAAATCACATCCGCGTAGGCGCGGGACGGCATGCGCAGATCAAAGCGCAGGCCGTCGCCGCTATGTTCCGCATTCAGGACGGACGCTTCGGCATCGGCGACCGGCTCCGGCCCACTCTCGGTCAGCGTATACGGCGTCTCCGCCTGTGCCCCCAATCCCCGATAGCCCGATTCCGGATAGCCCCGGTACAGCCGCAGGTCATTGTGCGCGGCCGAAGCCGTGTGCGCTAGCACCTCCGCATCCAGCGTGGCGCACGCAAAGCCGCTCGCACCGGCGGGCAGAACGAGTTGCCGCTCGTAGCGCAGATGCTCCGGCAATGCGGGGGTGCCAAGATTCACCACCAGCCCGCTCTGCCACAGCAGGGCGGCGGCAACCATCGCCGGAGCCTTCACGCAGGCAGGGCTCCGCAAAGCGCCCGACCGCCATTTAGGTAGACTCGGGGGTAGGGATCGGTCCGCGTGCCGGCAGGGATGCCACTGTGGCCGGGAACTTGCGTACTGCAGCGCATCCGAAAACTGTACAGGCTGGCGGCGGCGTGTGCCCATACGAAAGGCAACCCCGTTACCAAAGACGCCAAGCGGTTTGTTGCGTCAAAGCAACATGCATCCATCTTCTACAGGAGAACTAGCCATTGGAGGAGACCGACCAATGACAACGGAAGGGGGCATGGACCGGCACCGCATCCTCGTGGTGGATGACGATGAGGTCATGCGCGAGCTGCTTTCGGCCCTGCTGGATGTGCAGGGGCATGAGGTGGACACGGCATTCTCGGGCGAGAACGCCCTTGCCCTGCTGCGCGGAGGCTATGCCCCTACCCTCGTCCTCACCGACCTGCAGATGCCCGGCATCGAGGGTGCAGAGCTTGTCTCCGCCCTGCGCGGGGAAGTTTCGCACTCAGCCCTGCTGGTCGGCATGAGCGGCAGCCGTCCCGCGGAAGAGATCTGCCTCTCCCTAGACGAGTTTCTCCCCAAACCATTCACTGCCGAGCAGTTAAGCGCTTCTTTCCTGACCGCACGCGCCACCAAGGCGCATCAGGCCACGGCTAACGCGGCCACCCTCCCCTCCGAAGCTGCTGATGCCCCGAATAAAGCGCCGCATTCCGGCCAGCCCGTGCTGGACGACGCCATCTTCGCCTCGCTTTGCAAGATGTTTCAGCCGCCCCAACTCATGGAGCTGTACGTCATGACGCTGCAGGATGTGGAAGAACGCCACGCACGAATCCTGGCCCATGCGGCAGCGGGCGATATCGCCGCCGCCAAACGCGAAGCCCACGCCATCAAAGGCGCCTGCGGCATGGTCGGCGCGCGGCAGCTGCAGCACCTGGCCGCTGAAACCGAAGGGGGAACCACCCTGAATACAGCAGTCATTGCGGATTTTCCTGCGGCGGGTTTCCGTCTGCGTCGTATGCTGGAGGCGAAGTTACCACAAAAGTGGTAACGGAAGTCACGTGACTGCGAGTAACCTGACTCTGCCAGGAGATCCACACATGATCGCTGCCCCACGGAAACCCGCTTCGTCCTTCACCGGTGTCTCTCCCATGATGAACCGCACCGGCGCCATCCGCATCGTTGTGGCCGATGATCATCCGGTCGTTCGTTTCGGTGTCAAGAACATGCTGATGGCCGACCACGGCTTTGAGGTGGTGGGTGAGGCGGAAGATGGTGATCAGGCCGTCACCGAGACCCTGGAACTCGAGCCGGATATCCTTTTGCTCGATCTGGCCATGCCCAAACTGCCGGGCCTGGAGGCGATGCGCGCCATCATGAGCCGCTCGCCCCGCGTCAAGATTATTCTTCTGACCTCGACCATCTCCACCCAGCAGATCATCGAAGCGCTGCAGATCGGCGCCCGCGGCATCGTGCTCAAGGATTCCGTCGCCGGCGATCTCGGCGAGGCCCTGAAGTCCGTCCTCAACGGCGATTACTGGATCGGCGGCAAGCGCGTGATCAACCTGCTGACCGCCCTGCATGAGCTGATGCAGAAGGCCGCCACTGTCCCCGAGCGCAAGACCTACGGCCTCACCCCCCGCGAGCTCGAAGTGGTCACCTGCATCGTCGAAGGCTGCTCCAACAAGGACATCGCCAAGCAGTTCACCATCTCCGAAGAGACCGTGAAGCGCCACCTGTCGAACATCTTCGACAAGACCGGCGTCAGCACGCGTCTGGAGCTGGCGCTCTTTGCCATCAGCCATAAATTAGTGGATATCGACGCGTAAAGCAGTTTCCTGAGTTATACAGTTACGTTTGTCATCCCGTAACCCCCATTTCTTGTCATCAATTTTAAGAGGTCTGTACCTGCTGCAAAGCCATGCGCAATCAGGTATAGCTTCTTCCTCGAACCAAAAGGAAGAGGCCCTCGCAGCGTATCGCTGCGAGGGCCTCTCCGTTTCCCCCTCTTCCTTCAAGAGCGATCGTTTCTTACTTAGGCGTCGTGATGATCGGTGCACGATCTTCCACGAGCACCTCTTCCCGCGTCGCATCCAGCCTTCCGGTGCGAGTTCCAGTCGTCGCATAAGGATCTGTCTCCCCTAAACGCGCGGTCCGGGTGCGGTCGTAATCCGCATCCGTGTTCGCCGTGTGCGTGCTGACCGACTTCTCGCCCGACGACGCCACATCCTCACCACCCGCCGAGCGCAGCACATCCTTGGCGCGGCTCACCTCATCCGAGCTCTCGCAATGCACGGAGACGAGAATGCCGCCGTCCTTCACGCGCCCCTCGTAGCGCTTTGCCTCGTACTCGGGGATGCCCATGCCGACAAGGGCTCCCACCAGGCCGCCTACCGCTCCGCCCACGCCCAGACCGGCGAGCGCGCCCATGATCGGGCCGGCCGCGATCAGCGGACCCACGCCCGGAATGGCCAGCGCGCCCAAACCCGCCAGCAGGCCCAGCGTACCGCCTACAACTCCGCCTACGCTCACGCCCGTCGCTGTGCCCTCGGGCGCCTTGGTGTTCTTTTCCGCCGCGAAGTCCTTCGACCCCGACTGGTCGGACATCAGCACCGATACATCCCCGTGCGAAAAGCCCGCTGCCGAAAGACGATCCACTGCCGTTTCCGCCGCCGCGCGGGTGGGAAAAATTCCAAATGCTGCTGTATTTTTGCCTGCCATAATCATTCTCCTTGCATGTGCCGTGCGCCCTGCGGCCAGTTTCAGGCGCGGTGTGAATACCTGCTTCTTACGGTGTCGCTGACTGCTTATGGACTTGCTGCCTGCTTCTTACTGCTTTACCGTGAGCTGATCGGTGACCTTGTCCTGTCCCACCACCGCAGCCGCCTTGGCCTCAATGGCCTGCTTCTCTTCATCCGAGTGCACGGGCCCCTTCAAGGTCACGGCCCCATTCTGCGTGATGATCTTTACATTGTGTCCATAGGTCGAAAGCGACTTGTCAGCGACGATGGATCGTCTGATCTTTGCCGTAAGATCACGGTCCGACGTGGGCCCGGACTGCTGGTCTGCCGTGGTCTGCTGGCCTTTGTTGTTCGCTGAGTTGTCAGGCGCGGTTTGGGTCTGGCTGTGGGCCGGCATCGCAACCGCGATACCGCCAAATAGAATAAGCGAGCAGCAGGCCGTGCCCCACCTCTGCTTTAACTTGCGTCGAACTTGCATCGTTCACCTCTTGGGATTGCCGAGCAGCCGCACTCCTCTTCTCAAATTCGTCAAACTCGGGAGACTAACTCATACGCGGTGCCACTCGGCCATTGAAAGGAGGTCAACAGAAAAGGAAACCGCCTTCCATACAGTCAAACGTTGGGATGCCGTCCGGCGGAGACGCTGTTGCTAGCCACTCGCCGAAATCACGTAAATAGATCGCTCTAATCCGCCGCGGCGCTGTTCCCCGATTCCGCATCTACGCCCGGGCGGCCCGCATCCATACACTTGAGTTATGAGCGACCCCCTTCACGACGTTCTCGTCATCGGTGCCGGCCCCACCGGCCTTGCCTGCGCCATCGACGCCCAAAACGAGGATCTCGACGTGCTTCTCGTGGACAAGGGCTGCCTGACCAACTCGCTCTTTCACTACCCGGCGCACATGACGTTTTTCACCACGCCGGAGCTGCTCGAAATTGGGGACATGCCCTTTTCGTCGCCGAACCAGAAGCCCACCCGCGCCGAGGCCCTGGAGTACTACCGCAAGGTCGCCGACCACTATCAGCTCGACATACGGCAGTATGAACGTGTCGATGGGGTGTCGGGCTCGGACGGCGATTTCCGCGTGCATACCGTCGACCGCTTCGAGCGCGAGCACATCCACCGCACCCGCAAGATCATCGTCTCCACCGGCTACTACGATCTGCCCAACTATCTCGGCATCCCCGGCGAAGATCTGCCCAAGGTTGCGCATTATTACAACGAGCCGCATCCCTTTTTCGCGCAGGATGTGCTCGTCATCGGCGGCAAAAACTCCGCCGCCATCGCCGCGCTCGACCTGTGGCGGCACGGTGCACGCGTCACGCTGGTACATCGCGGAGCCGAGCTGCACCGCCATATCAAATACTGGATCAAGCCCGACATCGAGAACCGCATCAAAAACGGCGAGGTCACGGCTTACTTCGCATCCACGGTAACGAACATCACCGAAGATACCGTGACATTAGCCACACCCGAAGGCGAGAAGACGCTATCCAACCACTTCGTCTTCGCCCTCACCGGTTATCACCCGGACTTCAGCTTCATCGAGTCGCTCGGGGTAAAACTCGACCCTGATAACGCACGCTGCCCCATCTGCAAACCCGAAACACTCGAATCCAACATAGCCGGAATCTATGTTGCAGGCGTAGTCGTAGCAGGGGAACGAACCAATGAGATCTTCATCGAAAACGGCCGTTTCCACGGTGCGCTGATCGCGAAGGACTTGGCAGAAAAGCTAAAGGCCGTCCCGGCGTAAGTGCTTTCGGCCCCCACCGAAGTGTCATATCAAGGCCACCACAGAAGTGTCATCTCGACCGGAGCGGAATGGCTGTATCGTTCCGCGTAGTGGAGAGACCCGCAGCTTCGGGGCGCCACAAAGTTTTATGCGCGAAAAGACCTTCTACGTGTACATCATGGCCAGCCGCAGCCGTACTCTCTATATCGGCTTTACCTCAGCTATCGAACATCGCGTGTGGCAGCACAAGCACGAGGCGTATGAAGGCTTTTCCAAGCAGTATCGGTGTCATCGGCTCGTTTACCTGGAGCGCTACACCACACCGGAGGTCGCGATTGCCCGCGAGAAGCAGCTCAAGCGATGGTCGCGGACGAAGAAACTGACTCTCATCCTTCGCGAGAATTCCGCCTGGGCGGACCTGAGTGAGGACTGGGGCAAACCTTTAGCGAGGATGACGCCCAAGCCTGCGGGTCTCTCCACTCCGCAGGACGATGAAACCCATCCTGCTCCGGTCGAGATGACACATTGGAGGTAGTCATGCCATTAGCTGATCCTGCAAACTCCACATCCGATACAAAAAACTCTGTCATCTCGACCGGAGGCGCAGCCGCAGTGGAGAGACCCGCAGTCCCCAGCCTACCCAAGCGTTCGCGGGAGCACTCATCCAGGTCTCTCCACTCCGCAGGACGATGAAAACCGTCCTGCTCCGGTCGAGATGACAATTCATCGGAAAAACAAACAAGCAAATTAACTCACAACCCGCCGCCGGAAACCACGCATCCCCAGCCACATCAGCAGCAGCGTGAAAAACAACAGCATCCCCAAAATCATCAGCTCCGGCATGTGGCCCATCCCGGGCGTGAGTGCGGCGCGCAAACCTTCGCTGATGTAGACAATCGGGTTGATCAACACGAGATACTGCATCCACCGGATTGCGCTCAGAGCCGCCCACGGGTAGTACACGCAACCCAGAAAAGTAATCGGGATCACCACAACGCCGAATACCAGCCCGATCTGCCGCGGCTGCACGCTGGTGCCGATCACCAGGCCCAGCGCGCCCGAGACCAGGCTCCCCAAAATCAGCACACAGGCAAGAAACAGCCAGCTCGTTACATGCGCCTGCACCGGCGTCGACGGGATGTAATACGCCAGTGGAAACACCACCGCCGCGGCCACAATGCTTTGCATCGCGGAAAACACAATTTTTTCAAGCGCCACGCCCTCAATCGGCATCGGCGACATCACGCGGTCGTCGATCTCCCGCGTGATGCTGAACTCCTGCGCCAGCGGCAACGCCACGGCCGCGATCGCAGAGAACATGATCGCCACCGCCATCAGCCCAGGCAGCAGAATCGTGCCGAATCCACCACCGCCACCCAGGCCGGCCATGCGAGCCGTGGGGCTTGCCGCCGCCGCGCCCGCGGACATGTGCGGCATCACGTAGGTGAACACAAACAAAAACAGCAGTGGCTGCATCGCCACACGGACAATGAACGGCACAATCTCCCGCCGCAGCACATAAAAGTCGCGCAGCAGCAATCCGCCGAAAGCGCGCGGATAACTGGGCTTAACCGCAATCGTCGAATGACTCAAGTTACTCACGCAGTTCCCTTCCCGTCAGTCGAATAAAGACCGTTTCGAGGCTGGGCTCAGTGGTAGAGATATCGCGCAGTCCATAGCCATTGGCCGTGGTGACGACCTTCGCGAGCAGGCCATCCTGCGCACGCGCGAGCACACGCAGGCCGCCATCCTCCATGTCTTCAACTCCAGTCACGCCTTCAAGTTCCCCCAGCGTTGCCCGCAGCGCGTCACGCGCAGCGCCGTCGAGCAAGCGCAGTTCGTAGATCTTCTCCCCGCCTACGCTCGCCTTCAGCGCCGCCGGCGTGTCTTCAACGAGAATGCGGCCGTGATCGATGATGGCCAGCCGGTCACATAACGCATCCGCCTCTTCCATATAGTGCGTCGTCAGCACCACCGTGATGCCCTGTTCGCGCAGCGCCCGCACCGCCTCCCACATGGCAATGCGGCTCTGCGGATCGAGCCCCGCACTGGGTTCATCCAGAAACAGCACCTTGGGCCGGTGCGCAATCGCGCGCGCAATCTGCACGCGCTGCGCCAAGCCGCCGCTCAACTGCTGCGGGTACGCGGCAGCCCGATCCGCCAGCCGAAACTGATCGAGCAGCTCCGCCGTGCGCGCCTTGCCGTCAGCCCGGCTCATGCCGAAGTAGCTGCAGTGAAACTGAATGTTTTCCGCCACCGTGCAGGCGCGATCCAGCGTGTTGTACTGCGGCACCACGCCGACATACTGCCGCGCCTCCGCCGGCTTCGACACCACATCCACCCCTGCGATGCGCACACTGCCCGCCGTCGGCAAGGCACGCGTGGTGGCGATGGAGATCGTCGTTGTCTTACCCGCGCCATTCGGTCCCAGCAGGCCATACAACTCGCCCTCGTTTACCTGAAGGTCGATCCCGTCAACGGCGGTGACGGACTGCTTGCCGCCGTACACCTTGCGCAGGCCGAGGATGTCCACCATCGTGCTGTTTGACGCCACTCATTCCTCGCTACTGCGGAACACTCAAAAATATAGATGCCATGCTGCCGCCCTGCGGCAGGTGGAAACGTTCCGGCGGGCCAACCTGGTGTACCCTGAAAGGGATTTTCCGGGGTAATTTATGGCAGCCTCAGCGATCAGCGTTCCCGTCTCCCTATACGAGTATCTCCACTCCGTCTACGAGACGGATATGGACTACGTCGACGGCGTACTGGAGGAAAGAAACCTGGGCGAATACGACCATTCCGATCTGCAAAGCGAGCTGATCACACTTTTTCGTAATCACCGGAGCGAGTGGAAGGTAAAAGCCGTGATTGAGCAGCGGGTCCAGATCTCCCCGACCCGCTTCCGTGTACCCGACCTGACGGTGATGGCCGCAAGCTGGAAGCGCACCCCCATCATCACCGACGCTCCCCTGCTCTGCATCGAGATCCTGTCCCCCGAAGACCGCTTCAGCCGCATCCGCGCACGCTGCGAGGACTACTTCCGCATGGGCGTTCCCGAGGCGTGGATCTTCGATCCAGCCAAGCGGGAGGCGCTTGTACTCAGGCCGGATGGCACGATGACCACCCACAATCAGGGCTCGCTTTCTCTCGAAGGCACACCGATTGCGATCCCACTGGCTGCCGTCTTCGGCGTCCTCGATCTCGATTAGCCTCCTGGTAACCTATTCACGTCGGAGGTTTTCGATGGCTGCCGCAGCGTCTTCACTCCCCATCTCGGTCGATGAGTACCTCCAATCGGTTTATGAGCCGGACATGGACTATGTCGATGGCGTACTGGAAGATAGAAATTTGGGAGAGTTCGACCACTATCTGGTGCAACGGGCTCTCCTGCTTGCGCTTATCAAGCTGGAAATTCAGGGAAACTTCTTCGTGGTGCAGGAGACGCGCGTACAGATCTCGCCAACGCGGTTTCGCGTTCCAGACACTTGCCTCATCGACCCCAAGCAGGTCGAGCAGATCATCACGACACCGCCGCTGCTTTGTGTTGAGGTGCTCAGCCCTAAGGACCGTCTCCCTCGTATGAAGCAGAGGTGCCTGGACTACATCCGCATGGGCGTCCCGGAGATCTGGATTCTGGATCCCGCCGAACGCGTCCTGCACGTCATGCGCGGCGAAGACGGAATCATCTCCCTGCGCTCCGGTACGCTACAAGTCGGCCACACGGACGCCGAAATCCCGCTCTCCGACCTCTTCGGCACGCTGGATAGGACGGAAAGATAAGCGATCCGTAACCGGGTATAAGTAGGCTGTCCCAGACCGCGTAAACTGATCCTTGGGACTAGCGTATGGTAACCATTCAGCAGGACGATTTGATCGAGAGCATCCGGGCGGCTCTCCAGTACATCAGCTTCTATCACCCGGTCGATTACATCATCAATCTCGCCACGGCCTACGAGTTCGAGCAATCGCCCGCGGCCAAAGACGCCATAAAGCAGATCCTCGTCAATTCGCGCCTGTGCGCCGAGGGTCATCGCCCCATCTGTCAGGACACCGGCATCGTCACCATTTTTATCAAGCTGGGCATGGACTGCCGCCTCGCCAAGGGTACAGATCCGGCCACCATGAGCCTGCAGGGCATCTGCGACCAGGGCGTGCGAGAAGCCTGGCTCGACCCCGACAACAAGCTGCGCGGCAGCATCCTCGCCGACCCCGCCTTCAGCCGCAAAAACACCAAGGACAACACCCCCTGCGTCGTCGAGGTCTCCCTCGTCCCCGGCCGGACCGTCGAGGTCACCGTCGCCGCCAAGGGTGGCGGCTCGGAGGCCAAGAGCAAGTTCGTCATGCTGAATCCGTCGGACTCCGTCGTCGATTGGGTACTCAAAACCGTGCCCACCATGGGCGCCGGCTGGTGTCCGCCGGGCATGCTCGGCATCGGCCTCGGCGGCACCGCCGAAAAAGCCATGCTGCTGGCGAAACAATCGCTCATGGACCCAATCGATATGGTCGAGCTCAAGGCCCGTGGACCGCGCACGAACATCGAAAAAATGCGGCTCGAGATCTTTGACGGTGTGAACGCACTCGGCATCGGTGCCCAGGGGCTCGGCGGACTGACCACTGTGCTCGACGTCAAGATCCTCGACTGGCCCACCCATGCCGCCAACCTGCCCGTAGCGATGATTCCCAACTGCGCCGCCACACGCCACGCCCACTTCGTGCTCGACGGCTCCGGCCCCGTCTACCTCGATCCTCCGGCATTGGAGAACTGGCCGAAATTAACCTACGATCCCGCGCACTCAGGCGCCAAGCGCGTGAACCTCGACACCCTGACCCGCGAAGAGGTAGGCACCTGGAAGCCCGGCGATGTACTTCTCCTGAACGGCAAGCTGCTCACCGGCCGCGACGCCGCGCACAAGCGCATGACCGACATGCTCAGCCGCGGCGAAAAGCTGCCGGTCGATTTCACGAACAAGCTCATCTACTATGTCGGCCCGGTCGACGCGGTGCGTGACGAGGCCGTCGGCCCCGCAGGCCCCACCACCGCCACCCGCATGGACAAGTTCACCCGCCAGATGCTCGAAGAGACCGGCCTCATCGGCATGGTCGGCAAGGCCGAGCGCGGCGTCGCCGCCATCGACGCCATTCGCGACAACAAGGCCGTCTACCTCATCGCCATCGGCGGCGCTGCCTATCTCGTATCGAAAGCTATCAAGCACGCCCGCCTGCTGGCCTTCGAGGATCTCGGCATGGAGGCCATCTACGAGTTTGATGTGGTGGACATGCCCGTCACCGTCGCCGTAGACAGCGAAGGCACCAGCGTCCACATCACCGGGCCCGCCGAATGGAAGGAGCGCATCGCCCATTCGCAGGAACTGGCCGGAACTGCGATTTTAGGTCAGTAGTAGGCTCGGAACCGGAGCAATTGAAAATGGGGTGACCCGGCTCCTTCCAGCGCCTTTGCAAGCGAAGCATCGGCGGATTTGCCTCATTGATAACTGTCCATCCCCCAGAAGATAAACTGTCCATCCCCCAGAAGTTGTCATCCTGAGCGAAGCGAAGGACCTGCTTTTCGCTTACGCTGGCAGAGATGATTCGGGAGCATCAATACTACGTCTATATCGTGGCTAGCCGCTCTCGCACCCTCTACGTCGGAGTGACTAACAATCTCATCCGACGCGTCGTACAGCACCGTAAGGGCGACCATGACGGCTTCACGGCCAAATACCGGATCCATCGCCTCGTCTATTTCGAACGCTTTCAATATGTGCGTAGTGCGATCGCGCGAGAGAAAGAATTGAAGGGCTGGTTGAGGGAAAGGAAAATTACGTTGATTGCCAAGATGAATCCAACCTGGCATGATTTCTACCCATTGCTGACCGGCGAAGACAAGCAGGTCCTTCGCTCCGCTCAGGATGACAACTCTTATGGGATGGACAATCATCAATTGACGTAAATTCGCCAATCAAGGTAAATGCGCCAATGCGTTACTTAGCTCACGGTTGAAGTTACTAAAGGATGTCCTAAAATTCCCCAAAGGGCGACCTTTCCCAATACCCGGGCATCCGAAGGCTTGCATGCCCAACAACGGCGTATGCGCACGGCTGTGTCTCGTTTCAGCCGTCGCAAGGAGAGAACGATGCACAGCACTTGGAAGCGAACAGCGGCCGCGGTACCTGCGGCGGCTATGTTCTTTGCTTTTGGCCTCAATGCAACCGCACAGGAAGCCAATCCCACCACCGTCGCACCCGGCGCGCGCTCCGCGGACGTGGTCGCTAAGGGCGAGAATGGCGTGTATATCTACCACGTCAAGGTGGTTCAACGCACTCTGGACGCCGTAAACTATCTGAACCGCTCGGGCTCCACCACCGTCGGTTTTGACGGCACGGACCTCATGCCCAGGGCGCGCGGCGAGGCCAAGGTCGATTCCAAGACCGGCAAGACCAATATCTCCGTCAAGTTTGAGGGCATGTCGCCCGCCAATGGCTTCGGTCCGGAGTACCTGACCTACGTGCTGTGGGCCATCTCCGCCGACGGCCGCCCGCAGAACCTCGGCGAACTCGAACTCTCCGGCAACAAGGCCTCGCTCGATGTCACCTCGAACTTCCAGTCCTTTGGCATGATCGTCACGGCTGAGCCGTACTTCGCGGTCTCCACGCCCAGCGATGTCGTTGTGCTGCAGAACGTCTTCCGCAAGAACACCCAGGGCGTGCAGGAGACCGTGAATGTGCACTACACGCTGCTGCCCAAGGGTCTCTACGCGGACACGGAAGGCCGCAAGTCCAACGCCCACCCCATCACCGACCGCGAGCACACGCCGCTGGCCCTGTTTGAGGCCTACAACGCGCAGCGGATCGCCCTGAACACCGGAGCCGACAAGTACGCTCCCGACATCATGGCCGAGGTGAACACCGATATCACCAACGCCCAGATGAACCAGGACGGCAAGCATCGCGACGTGAAGATGGAGTTCACCGACGCGCGCCAGGCCGTGCAGCGCTCCGAAGACGCCCGCATCACCACCCTGCGCAAGCAGGCCGCCGAGCGCCAGCAGAACGCGCAGGACCAGGCCGCCACCTCGCAGCAGCAGGCCCAGCAGGCCCAGCTGCAGGCCGCGCAGTCCCAGGCCGATGCCGACCGTGCCGCCGCGGCCCGTGCCCAGGCTGAGGCCCAGCAGGCCAAGGCCGAGGTCGCCGCCGCCGACGCTCGCGCCCAGACCGCCACCGCGCAGCAGCAGGCCGCGGAGGCGCAGCAGAGCGTGGAGGCTCTGCGCGCCAAGCTGCTCGCCCAATTGAACGCCGTGCTGCAGACCACCGAAACCCCGCGTGGTCTGGTGGTGAATCTCAGCGATGTGCTCTTCGATACCGGCAAATACACCCTGAAGGGGAACACGCAGGTCTCGCTCGCCAAGGTGGCCACCATTCTTGAGCTCTATCAGGGCCTCAAGGTGCAGGTGGAGGGTTACACCGACTCCGTTGGCTCGCCCGCCAGCAACCAGAAGCTCAGTGAAAACCGCGCCGACGCCGTGCAGAACTTTATGGTAAACAACGGCGTTCCGCAGGGCAACATCACCGCCACCGGCTACGGTGCAACCAACTTCGCCGCGGATAACGGGTCTGCGGCAGGGCGTGCGCAGAATCGCCGCGTTGAACTGGTCGTCTCCGGCCAAGCCATCGGCGTACAGACCAGCACAGGCCCAGCCGCCGCCGGCGCCGCACAGCAGTAAGTGTGAATCGGAGCGAAAGATGAGGCCGCGAGGAGCATCTCGCGGCCTTCTCTTTGTCTTCTAAGTACATCATTTCCTAAAAAATACGGGGGAGACAAAGGCGTGGCTGAGGTTTTGAAGAACAGGGTAGTGCTGATTACAGGGGCGAGTTCAGGCATCGGAGCGGCCACCGCCCGGGCCTTCGCCGGGCACGGGGCCAGGCTCCTGCTCTGCGCGCGGCGCCCGGATAAGCTGCGGGAGATGGACGCCGAACTGCGCGACAAAGGCTCCCCCGATGTCTTCTGCTTCGATCTGGATGTGCAGGATCGAGATGAGGTCGAAGGCACGCTGAACACGCTTCCCGATGCCTGGACCCCGATCGATATTCTCGTCAACAACGCGGGGCTCAGCCGCGGTCTCACCAAACTTTGGGAGGACGACGTCCAGAACTGGGAGGAGATGATCGACACCAACATCAAGGGCCTGCTCTATGTCACGCGCGCCGTGGTGCCGGGCATGGTGCAGCGCGGGCGCGGGCACGTCATCAATCTCGGCTCTATCGCTGGACACATGGCGTATCCCGGCGGCCATGTCTATTGCGCGACCAAGGCCGCGGAGCGCTCCATCACCGATGGCCTGCGCATCGACCTGAACGGCACCCCCATCCGCGTAACCTCGATCGATCCGGGCCTGGTGGAAACCGATTTCAGCAATGTTCGCTTCCGCGGCGATGCGGAAAAAGCAAAAAAGGTCTATGCGGGGCTTGATCCGCTGACACCCGAAGATATCGCCGACACCATCGTGTGGACAGCCATGCGGCCCGCGCACGTGGAGATCCAGACCGTAATCATTACGCCCACTGCGCAGGCCAATCCTTATGTCTTGACGCGGGAGAGTTAGAGCGGTTCACTCCCGTTGTTTTTCTTTCTGTCATCCCCGAAGGGGATCTGCTGCTTCTCGGCAGAACAGCAGGTTCCCTTCGGGAATGACAACAAGAAAAAGCAACAGAAAGAAAAACAACGGCGATTTGCAACCGCAGGGAAGGCCTTCAAACCGGGCCGCCATTTAGCCGCTTACAGCTTGATCGACCAGCCCAGCTGCTCCAGATCCCGTTCGATCGTCGCCAGAGCAAGCGCCAAAGCGCTGCGGCGATGCGGGCTGGCGGTGCGTTCACTCAGCACGCGCTCACGCTGCATCTCCAGCGCCTGGATGCGGCGGGCGCGATCCGCATCGTCGCGCCGGGTTGCTGCCTTTCCGTCCGCCGCGACGCGATCAGCCGCCTTCTGCGCCTGCTGCTCTTCCACGTTTTTCGACTCCCAGCCTTTGGACATAGCCCCCGCCTCCGCACATGGGTGTTGCTCTATTTTTGCCGTCCGAAACGATAGATGATGCCCGCGTTGAAGCCCAGATTACTCTGGATCTCGCCCCCAAAGTTCGTTCCGACATAGGTGGGCGAGATCCGCACCGCGAGATTCGGGTAAAAGTTATAGTCCGCGTTGAAACTGATCTTGAACGCCGGCTTGAACCCGTCCTGCCACAGGCCCACCTGCGGTCCGGTCAGTCCCTTCGCGCCACCGGAGAAGATACCGTCGGCAACGCCACCGGTTCCCTGAACGCTCAGGGCCGCCTGCTGTTTTGCATAGAAGCGGTAGTTCACGCCGCCGGTAAAAAAATATTCGTTAATCTGCGGGTTGGGGATCTGGGGATACTGTAATGGAAGCTGCTGGTGCGCCGAGCCGAACGATCCTTGCGCGTCTCCCACGACCGCGAGCTTGGGATTGAGGTAGTAATCCGTCGCGACGTTCCAGCTGATTTCATTGTTCTTCCTGGTGTAATCGCCACTCTTCCAACGCAGGTAGCCGCCGCCGCCAAATACCTCCCAGCGGTGCGAATAGGTGTCCTCGATGGTGCGATTGATGCGCGCCTGGCGGCTGGCATTCGTCTCATGGCGGGGGCGCTTTTGCTTCGGCCTTTGCTGCCCTTCCGCGATTCCCACTGCCCCACACAGCACCACGGCGGACACCAGACCGCCTGCCATCCAGCGGTGTACCCTCTGTCCACCTGCACGCAAACTTCCGACCAAAGCTGACTCTCCAACCTGCATTCGCGGCCAGAAACCTGACCACCTCTCCATTAGAACATCCCGGCAAAAACATCCCCACCCTCATGCAACCCCTAAACGGCGAGGGCCTCTGCTGCGAACAGCCGAGACCCTCGCCGCGAGCACCGCAATCGCTTAATTCGAAGCGATATTCACCGCCTGGCCTATGTATTCGCCAGTTTCCAGCAGCTCCAGCATAAAGGCCGCCACATCGGCACGCGTAATCTTGTGCGCCGTCTCCCCACTGCCCTGCTCAAAGAAGATCACCTTGCCCGTAGCCTCGCCATCCACCAGATGCCCCGGCCTTACTAGCGTCCACTGCAGCCCGCTCGCCTCGACCACCGGCTCCATGTGCTCCTTATCCTTCATCGCGCCGCGCAGAAACGTCGGCATAATCAGGTGCTCATACCAGTTCGGCACCAGATCCTTCGTATCGCCGACACCAATGGCCGAAACCACTATCAGCCGCTTCACGCCGTGCCGCTGCATCGAGCCCACCACATTGCGCGCGGCGTTGGTCTCCAGCGTCGTCTCCTTCCACGGCGTGTGGCCGCCCAGCGCATCCATCACCGCCTCCTGCCCGGCAATCGCGGAGTCCAGCACCGCCGCATCCAGCACATCGCCCTCAATCACCCGCGCGCCCTTCGCGCCAAACTCCTTCGCATCGTGCACAAACGCTGTCACGGTGTGCCCCTGAGCCAGCCCCTGTTCCACAATCGCCAACCCCGTCTTCCCCGCCGCGCCAATCACCAGAATCTTCATCGCAGTCTCCCAGTTTGGTGAGATGCCGTAAGCGGCGGTTGGAAGTTGTCAGTCGATCGACTAACAACTGAGAACTAACAACCACCTTGCCTGCATCGAGCGTTCCGTCTACCCTGAAGCTCATGTACGAAGACTTCGTCGCCACCGACCGCTGGACGGAAGAGCCGCTGCACTGCGTCTGGAAGGGCACCGTCGTCGCCATCGCCACGCGCCATGCCGATGCCACCGACATCCGCTTCAGCGTCAACGATCGCCCCCTCTGGATCGCCATGCCCAACATCGCGTGGATAGAGCAGAAGCGGCGCAACGGCAAGGTCATCACCGACTACCTCGCGGCCCAAGCCGCCGGCCGCTACCTCAAAACCGCCATCGAAAACGGCTACGACAACGGCCGCGAGATGTACACCATGAGCGTGGACGAGGTGCTCGACCAAGTCGCCGCTGTCGTCCGGGAGGCCGGCAACGTCGCCGCCCTGCCCAGCCTGCCCGTCATCAACCAGGACACCCACCCCGCCGAGATGGATTTCAAGCTGCCCGGCGAGCCCCAAACCGCCGCGCAAACCGAGAATCTCGCCCCAGGAGTAACAGTCGAGCGTCTTTAGCGCAGTGTCCCGCAAGTCGCTGCACAGCAAGCCGCCGCATAAGCTGCACAGCAAGCCGCTGTATACGCTGCACAGTAAGCCGACGCATACGCTGCACAGCAAGCCGCCGCATCATTCGCGGCATAAATTGATTTGTCATCCTGAGCGGAGTTTGGCGCGTCTTTTGCGCCAAACGGAGTCGAAGGACCTGCTTTTTCCCTCGGCCGGGCCGCACCGTTCAGGTAACGACCTCCGTACCGAAGTTCTTGGGACACTGCCATAGCGTTTCGATACCTAAAACGCAGACGTACCGAACTTCCGTCCGGTACACTCATCTGCGATGTTCGGCAAATCTCTTCCCCGACGCCGTTTTCTGCAGAGCCTGTTCGCTGCAGGCGCACTCCGTAACCGTTTTGCCTTCGCACAGATTGGCAGCCCGGCAACCTCGTGGGTTCTGCTCGGCACGCAAACCGGCGCAGGCATCTACCGTGCGCGCTGGAACCCCGCCACCGGCCAACTCGGCGCCCCGGAGCTCGCCGCAGCCACCCCGAAGCCCACCTTTCTGGCCCTGCATCCATCGCTGCCCGTCCTCTACGCCGGCAACGAGGACGACGTTCCCGCGGCCGCGGTTTCCGCCTTCACGCTCGACCACGCCAGCGCCACCCTGAAGCCGCTCGGCACCCAGCAAACCCACGGCAACTCGCCCTGCTTTGTCTCCGTCGATCGTACCGGGCAGCTGCTCTTTGCCGCCAACTACGGCGGCGGCAGCCTCGCGGCTTTCCCGCTCGGCGCAACCGGTGCGCCCAGCCCCGCCGCGAGCACCTTTTCCTGCAAGGAAAACGGCCTCTGCGGCACACCCGGCCCCGTGCACGACCGCCAGGACGGCCCGCACCTCCACTGCGCCGTCGTCTCGCCCGGCAACCGCTTCGTGCTCGCCTGCGACCTCGGCGACGACGCCATCCTCGCCTTCCCCATCCACCCCGGCAGCACGCCGCCTCTGGGACCTCCGCAGCGCCTCCCCGCACGCCTCGGCTCCGGCCCGCGTCACCTGGCGTTTCACCCCAACGGCCGCTGGCTCTACTGCATCCACGAGCTCGACTGCACGGTGGATAGGTACACCTGGAACACCACCGGCGGCGCAGCGGACGCCCAGCTCATGCCGCGAAGCGTCGTCCACCTCGCCGGCATCGCCGCGGCGGGCCAGACCCCCAACACCGCCGCCGAGGTCGCCATCACGCGCGACGGCCAGTTTCTCTACACCTGCACTCGCGGCATCGACCAGCTCACATCATTCCGCATCGATGCCACCACCGGAGCCCTCAATCCGCTGCAACAGCTCAGCTGCGGCGGCGACATGCCCCGCTTCTTCGCCCTCGACCCTACAGAGCGCTGGCTGCTCTGCACAAATCAGAACAGCAACAACATCGCCATCTTCGCCCGCAATACCACAACAGGCCAGCTAACCCCACACGGTTCCCAAGCCATGCCCTCACCCATGTGCGCCGTCTGGCTCTAGCTCACTCCGTTTTGCCTTTTCTTTTTGTCATTCCCGAAGGGAATCTGCTTTTTGCCCCTTCCCCTCCACAACTCTGTCCTCCCGATCAAGCCCTGAGGGCCCAGAGCAAATTCCCCATAGGTATACAGTGTCATCTCGACTAGAGCCGGACGGTTTTATCGTCCCGTGTGATGGAGAACCCCTGTATTTCGTTTGGGGCGTCAAGACATCTGTGTAGCCACAAACGAATACAGAAATCTCTCCACCCCGGCTCCCACCCAGCGAACAAGTTCGCTTGGGGGCCCGGGCTGCGCCTCCGGTCGAGAGGACACTGCATGGCAAGAGGTAAACCAAAGCACGCTATATAGGGGCTTTCAGCCCCGGGCTCTTTACATGACGGCCAACCAGCCCTGAAGGGTTGCGAACCGACACTCACCCCGCAGGCTGAAGCCTGCAGCTCCCTACTTCCTACTTCCTACTTCCTACTTCCTACTTCCTACTTCCTACTTGAGATTCGCCGCTTCTGTGCACGTCAGGGCTACCCCCGCTGCAATGTCGAGTTATCCAGCACAAAGCGATACTTCACATCGCCCTTCACCACCCGGTCATACGCCTCATCAACCTGGTCATAGCCGATCACCTCAACATCCGCGACAATTTTCTTCCCGGCGCAATAATCCAGCATCTCCTGCGTCTCCTTCATGCCGCCGATGGACGAGCCGGCCAGCGAGCGTCGATTGGTTGCAACCGAAAATGGCTGCAACGAGAGCGGCTCATCCGGCAAACCCACCAGGCACAATGTGCCGTTCAGCTTTAGTTGCCCCAGCAGCGCATCCATGTCATGCGGCGCCGACACGCAGTCCAGAATGAAATCGAAGCTGCCCTTGTGCTTGGCCATCTGCTCCTTATCCCTGGAGATGATCACCTCATCCGCGCCCAGCTTCTTGGCATCCGCCACCTTGCTCTCGGAGGTCGTGAACTGCACCACGTGCGCGCCGAAGGCATGGGCAAACTTCAGCCCCATGTGCCCCAGCCCACCCAGGCCCACAATGCCGACCTTGCTATTCGGCCCCACACCCCAATGCCGCAGCGGTGAGTACGTCGTGATGCCCGCGCACAGCAGCGGCGCCGTTCCGGCGAGATCGATGCCCGGCTTCAGCGCGTGCACAAAATGCTCCGGCGTGACGATGTTCGTCGCATAGCCGCCCATGGTGCGCTCCCCGTTGCGCAGCACGGCGTTGTACGTGTCCACCGCGCCGCCGTCGGTGCAGTACACCTCCAGATCGGCCTTGCAGTTGGTGCACTGGAGACAACTCTCCACAATCACGCCGACCGCGGCCGAATCGCCCACCTTGAAGCGCGTAACCTCACCGCCCACAGCCTTTACCCGGCCGACGATCTCGTGCCCGGGCACCATGGGGTACAGCTCCCGCCCCCACTCCCCGCGCACCTGGTGAATATCCGAGTGGCAGATGCCGCAATATTCAATGTCCAGCACAACGTCGTTGGGGCCCGGTTCGCGGCGGTCAAAGCTGAAAGGGGTAAGCGGTGCAGACTTCCTCTGGGCAGCGTATCCAAAGCTCTTAGTCATGGTTCTCCTCTAATCTCCTGAGATGCGAACGGTGTGGATCCGTTCCAGATGGAGTGCTGATGTTGCGGATGCGTGACTTGGCGCGCCTCGGCCGCCGTAATATACGAGAAGAACAGGAAGGATGGATGCATGGCAGCAGCAGTGTTGGGCAATCTTCGTCCGTCGGTGACGACGGTCCAGTTCGGGGACATCAAGTTTGAGGCATTTTCAACTGAATTCGGCGTGTTCACACCCTATGACGCAGATGGGTTTACGCCTGTGATGGGGCAAATCCAGTTCGCCATCCAGATCTTCATTGACATGCAGGACAACGTGAATCTGTCCTTCGACAAGGTCAAGTACCTGTTCGAGAACTCGCACACGCTGAACTCGGAGAAGATAAAGACCTGCAAGCTGACATTTTGGAGCGATGATGGCCGTGGGAACGCACTCTCGGTCTTTGAGTTCCAAGGCTGGATCGCTCACTTTGGCATCATGAGCGGCCATGGGTCGAATCACCTTCTAATGATTAAATTGCAACCGCGGCCAAACTCAAAACAATTTGTAGATATCAAGCACGGGAATTAGGCAATCGAATGGTAACCAAGTTGGGTCTTATGTTTGCACTCTTGTTGTTCCCACAAACGGACAAAACACCGTTTGTGGGTAAGGGCGTGGGAGGTGGTGACGGTCATCTCTGCAATGCCAGTCTCCGAATCTACCCGCACGCAATCGATTACCAGACGGAATACAACGATTGCCGCAAGGTGCCGTATGGCACAATCGAGCAGGCCTCCGGCGTTCACTACGTATTTCGCCTGAAAACGAGCGATAAACACTGCACGTCCAGGATCGTGGTGGTGGATAAAGGTGTTGATCGTGGAGGCTGGGAGATAACTGGTTATTCCTCCGAGGCCAACTGGCGACGAAAAGATAGCACAGATGGCGTGTTCTGCTTATTGTACTAACGCTCCTTATTGGAGCGGTTGCCAGTGAAAAAAGAGGAGCGATGTCTTTCTATCATCACACGGAAGCGGACTTCGAGAACTGGAAGTTAGGAATGATGCATATAGACCTTTCAGTATGGTCAACCCACGATCACATCATCCAGACGACAGTGGCCGCCTTTGATCGCTTTCATTCGGGTCGCTCGGGGTACGTTGGACCGCGCTGGGAACTTGTAAAAGCCGTAGTGTGGATCGAGAGCGGTGGACCAAACAATTCCGCCTGGAAGAATAAGCCTATGCAGATCGGAGTGCGTGGCGACCTTGGGATTGTGGATGTCACGACTAAGCCTGAGATGGCCTTATTCATACCGCCGGAGATTAGGCGGCGATTAGATGCCGCTACCATTCGCAATAGTCCTGCCGCAAACATCGAAGCCGGATTGGCACTGATGCACCGGAAGATGGCTTTTCTAAGCCGCAAGCCCAAAACAAACCCGCATTTGCCCGGTTCCGAAACTGCGGCGTTGGGAGATGCTATGGGGCGCGCAGTGTGGACTTTGGCCACCAGAAATCAGGCAAAGCTACCGATCATGGGTTCTAAGCCACACCACAGAGATCGCCGAGCCCATGAAGGTCCTCACGCCTTAGAGAGCTACATCTGTGCGTGGTTGCCGTTTTGCCCGGTCACAATCTACCAGCGATACAACGTCGGAGACAATACCTACGTCCGCAAGCTGGAGTTCTGCATGAAGCTGATGGGGCACTGAATAGCTTCAAATGAAAGGCTGTTCTTATTGAGAACGACGCGGTAGCACGGCAATTAGGGGGCATTATGCTTAGAGTAACCCCCGACGGAGTCTTATGTTTGCGCATGGTTGCCTTTCTGCCCGGTGACGATCTACCAGCGTTACCATGTGAGTGATGCGGCCTATGCCAGGAAGTTGGAGTTCTGCATGGAGTTGATGAACCATCCGTGAACCTAAGTGGCTCTACTCCGCATAGTGCAACAAGCTGAACACCTCATGCCCAGCCAGCTTATTGCGCCCCTTTAAAAAGTCAAGCTCAATTGCGAAGGCAATCCCTGCAACTTCTCCGCCCAGCTGCTGCACAAGTTGTACGGTTGCGCCCATGGTCCCGCCGGTGGCCAGCAGATCGTCCACCAGCAGCACACGCTGCCCAGGCTTGATCGCGTCCCTGTGGATCTCCAGCGCGTCCGAGCCGTATTCCAGGTCATAGGTCGCCTTGTTGGTCTCCGCCGGCAGCTTGTTCGGCTTGCGCACGGGGACAAACCCCGCATTCAGCCGGTAGGCGATCGCCGGGGCAAAGATGAACCCGCGCGCCTCCGTGCCCAGAACGATGTCGATGCCCCTGCCGATATAGTGCGCGGCAAACGCATCGATCAACTGCGCAAAGCCGCCGCGATCCTTCAGCAGCGTGGTGATGTCATAGAACAGAATGCCGGGTTTGGGAAAGTCGGGGACGGTGCGGATAAGCGCCTTCAGCGGCTCGCAATTGATGTCAGACATAGAGTGTTTTACGATTCCTTAAACCTGAAGTTATCAGAGCAGGAAGTAGGAAATAGGAAGTAGTGAACTACTTGCTGTTTCCTGTTTCCTGTTTGCTACTTCCTACTTCCTACTTCCTCTTCTACCATGCCCCTTCAATCTTAAATGGGCCGAGAGCCTCCGCCTCGCTTTCGGCCAGCTCCTGTTCGATCACGGCGTCGACCCGGCTGCCGCGCGAGCCCTTGCGCAGCTCCGCTCGCAGCTCCGCCAAGGATTCAGCGTCTCCGGCCGCCACCACCTCGACCTCTCCGCTGTCCGTATTGCGAACCGTGCCGCGCAGCCCCAGTTCAGCAGCCTCCCGATGCACAAACCAGCGAAAGCCCACACCCTGCACGCGGCCGCGAATAAGGAAGTGCACAATCATGGAGCTACAGTGTCGCAGACCGCTAAGGTGGGGCGCAAGATTACTACTAGGAGGCTGCCCTAGACAACTCACCCGTCGCTCACCGCGTCCTTCCTAGTGAAACGCCGCCACACCGACAGCAAGCACGTCCGCTGTTGCTTCACACCTTCGCGAGGAGTGGAGGGATTTTGCCCGGGCCTAGACGCTGGCAGCCTCCTCTTCCTTTGACCCATTTAGAGGAGATCCACATGATGCAACTTCTTCGCCGCGCCCTTCCCGCAGTGGTCGTACTTTCGGCCTTTACCGCTCAGGCCCAGTACCTCAAGAACCATGGGGGAAGCCTTTCCGTCGGCGGCACTGGCCAGTTCAGCACCGAGCTCGAGTCCAACTCGGGCTACGTGAACAACACCTATGCGATTCCCAATGGCTCGCATACGGATCAGACATTTCAGCAGCAGCAGTTCACCACCGGCTCGGTGGGTTTTGTCGCCTCCCTGCAGTTTCATCCCGTGGCCTGGGCCGGTATCGCGCTGAACTACGGCTTCAATCACTATCAAGAGCGCTACGTCTACAACTTCACTGACAGCGCCACGCCGGGACAGACCCACATCACCACCGATGTGCACGAGTTCACCGGCGGCTATCTGCTTCACCCCAAGCACATCCCCTTTCAGCCCTATGTCGAGGTAGGCGGCGGCGCGCTGGACTTCACACCCTGGACCGCCTCCAACCAGATCCGCGGCGCGGGTCTTCTCGAAGCCGGCTTCGACCTGCCCACGCATGATAAACACATCGGCTTCCGCATCTCCGGCCGTTCCCTCTACTACCGCGCGCCGAACTTCTACCAGCCCGCGATTAGCACCCGCTCCTGGCGCGTCACGGAAGAGCCCGCGGTCAGTGCGATCTACCGCTTTTAAGCTGTTTGTAGCGTAAGCAAAGAGGGCGCAGCCATTGGCTGCGCCCCTCTTTGTTTACGCGCTTGACTTACCTTACGCGATAGACGTATGCATCAGAAACGAAGCGATTGCCTATCATCTGTCCTCCCAGGCGCATCCCACTGACAGCCGAAGTTTGCGCGAAGAGTTCACGCAGGACTCTCACAAATTCATCCTTCATCTTCAGCACCAGAATGGGAGGAACGAACGGGTTAGGATCTTGGCTGAGCGCTCGATGAACTCTCTCGTACGCCTGTAATGAACTGTTGTGATCGAACTTAGGGGACGAGAGGACGAGTCGGCCATCGTCGTGCTCCGGTGTGGTCATCCAAAGCGCGACTCGCGGGTCTAGACCTGCGCTATCGAGCTGTTCAATGATCTTCCATCCTCTGTCAACATCCATGCCTACCAGTGTTGCTTGATCCATGTTAGAACTCCATCCGGTCTCCGAGCGATCGCCTCCAGAAGATTCAGTGCTTCAGCCCGCGTCTTCTGAACATAACGGCTCTGTTCAGACCAGTTGTTCACTTCATCCCAGCTTGCTCCTAGCGCGGGTCTGGTCTGCTTATCGCGTTGGAGGAGCAGCGAAAGACCTGCTACTTGAAGCAATTCTCGAGCGTTATGCGAATAGCTCTTTCGAACTCGCTCCTTTTCGGGGAACTCATATCTCTGGGTCTGGCGTGCGATGCATGCCTTCAACGCACACTCCACAGAATACCCTGCCAAATAGTACGCGCCGCTGTAGTGCTTTAGTCTGAGCAGCCCTCTCGCTTCGCGTAGGCGCAACCTGGAAAGTGTTTGGAACTCAGCCCGGTTCATCGCTACTCTACGCTCTGCTCATATACGCGCCTTCAGCCGTATCCACCTTGATCTTCTCGCCTTCATTGATGAACGGCGGCACCTGCACCATGAGGCCGGTCTCGGTCTTGGCGGGCTTGGTCACCGAACTCGCCGTCGCCGACTTGATGCCCGGCTCCGTCTCCACCACCGTCATCTCCACCGACGGCGGCAGCTCAATGCCGACCGCCTTACCGTCATGGAAGCTCACCGAAATCAGCAGATTCGGCGTCAGGTAGTCCACCGCATCGCCCAGCACATCGTGCTTCAGGTTGGTCTGCTCGTAGTTCTCCTGGTCCATGAAGTAGTAGTCGTCGCCGTCGTTGTAGAGATACTCCATCCTGATCTCGTCGACGATCACGCGATCGATGGGATCGGGCGAGCGAAACCGCTCCACGAACATGGATCCAGTGCGGATGTTGCGCAGCTTGGCCTGGATAAACGCGCGCAAATTGCCCGGCGTCCGGTGTTCGACGGAGAAGACAAGATGAAGATCGTCCTTGTACTTGATGATCATGCCGGGGCGCATCTGCGTGGCGGGAATCGCCATGGGGGAACTCCTGTTCTGTTTTCTAAACTTGAAGCGTGGGCTTGGGGCCGTCGCGCGAGAAGCGGACGAGGCGCGAACCTTCTACAGTGTAAACACTCCGGCCGCGGGTTACATCGTTACGAATGTCTGCGCAAAACGCGAGCCGTGGACCTCTTCTCGATCAACGGAAAGTTTGTGTGGTATCCGGCAAGTTTGTCCCCTGTTTGACTTGTCATCCTAAGCGGAGTTGGGTGCGCCTCTGCGCCCAACGAAGTCGAAGGACCTGCTTTCGCTTTGGGCGGCCGCACTGTTCAGCTATCCCATTGATGCAGATTGCGCGGATCGGAAATCATGAGTTCGGGTGAAAAATCCTGTGAAAGAATCTCCGCAAAGCGCTTCCGAAGCCGTGCTGCGCTGACGGGTTGGGCGGCGTCTGATTAGCGCCGGCGGCGGTCGGACCCGCTCCAGCGCCTCCGGGGGGTGGCACTCCCTGCCCGTTGTCGTAGCTGAAGGTCGTCGTCACCTGCGAGCCGGCCGTGCCCACAGGCGCCGCATTGCCCGGCGCCGTTGCCGCGGCTAAACCCTGGCTCTCGGCCTCCGGGAACGGATGCGCCGCGGCCGCCGGTGTGCCAGACTGTCCGGCGAGCATCGAGGGAAACGCGGAGGGACAACCGCATGGCGAGCGCTCCTGGTCCACCACCTTGTGCAGATCGCCGCCCACGAACAGCACATGCTGCCCCGGCAGAATGCGATAACTCGCCGGCGAGAACGCGTCCGCGACATTGATCACCGGCGAGCCCGCACCCGCATTCTCCACGCACGTATCACCCTCACGCGTCACCCGGACCCGCAGATCGTAGCTGCCCTTGGTCACCGGCGTCAGCTTTAGGTCCGGCGTCAGCACCACATCCTGCGCCTCGCTCCCGGAGTAGATCTCCAGCGCTCCCCGGTCAAGCCCGAAGATCAGCGCCCCGCTCGTGCCGGAGTGCAGCAGGTGAAACTCGCTCGTGGAGCACACCAGCACATGGCCGCCGCGGCTCAGCGCCACCGCCGCGGTGCGATCGTACGCGGTCACGCTCGCATTGTTCATCAGCCGGGCAAGCTCCCCGCCCACCTCCAGGCCGCCGGTCACCCGCGCATCGCGGGTCGCCACCGATCCCATCGGCTGCAGCTGCGGCTGTTGCGCGAGCAGGCACGAGCCTCCCATGACCAGGACAGCCGCGATTGCAGGCAAACAGGAGCGGTCAACCACCCTGACCCGCCACATCGCATTGAACCGCCATCCAGCCATTTTGCGCCATCCCGCAGCCCAGCGGAGAATCTGCTTTCTTCCACCGCCGCCTGGGTGTATCGACATAGTGGCATAATCGTCCAAATTCAGACTTGGGATGGCCAACTTTCACCCCGGGAAGTGTCATCTCGACCGGAGCACGACTAGTTTCATCGTCGTGCGCAGTGGAGAGACCCGCAGTTCGGCGTGCCATAGAGACTGTTGCCGTCCAAACCGCAGGTCTCTGCACTCCGGCGGCGCCTCCGGTCGAGAGGACAATGGGAAGATGTCGATATGCCGCTAGCCCATCGCCATCAACCCTTCAAGAAATTCGCCATCAGCTGCTTTCCACCCTCCGTCAACACGCTCTCCGGATGAAACTGCACACCCTCGATCGGCAGCGTGCGATGCCGCAGCGCCATAATCGTGCCCTCACCCGCCACCCGCGCCGACACCGCAAGCGCCTCCGGCACACTCGTCTCCTCGACAAGCAGCGAGTGATACCGCGTACAGATCATCGGCTGCGGCAGACCCTGAAAGATCGTCTGCCCGTCATGCTCCACGACGCTGGTCTTGCCATGCATCAGCTGCGCCGCCCGCACCACCCTGCCGCCAAACGCCGCCCCAATGGCCTGATGCCCCAGACACACACCCAGGGTAGGGATCTGCCGCTCTTTCGGCAAAGCGGCCAAATATTCGATCAGCGGAATCAGCACCCCCGCCTCCCCCGGTGTACAAGGCCCGGGCGACAAAAGTATCCGCTCCGGCCGCATAGCCACAACCTCCTCCGGCGTCACCTCATCGTTGCGCCGCACGACGATTTCAGCTCCCAACTCACCCATGTACTGCACCAGGTTGTAGGTAAAGCTGTCATAGTTGTCGAGCACGAAAACCATGGGCTTATTCTACGCACGGGCGGCGGCAATCTTTTTCGTCAGGCAAGGAAGGAACACCGCGGGTGCCAGCCTCCCGTTTGCACAGGAACCAGCATTCTGCTGAGCGCCTTCAGTCACACTCAACACAACGGCGTTTCCGGGGACTTACCCTTCCAGAGGCTCATTAGCTTTCCTCATCGTGACCTTTCTTCGTATTGGGCCGGCGATACTGGTGGGGGGAGGAGCCCATCACGCGTCGGAAAGCGATGCTGAATGCGTTCTCTGACTCATAGCCGAGCGAGTGAGCGATATCGGACAGTGAGTCACTTGAGGACAAAAGACGATCTCCGGCCAGCAGCATTCTCCATTGAGTTAGGTATTCCATTGGTGAAGTACCAATCTTTTGCTTGAATTTGTGAGCAAACATCGATCGGGACATCCCGACACGCACACATAGCCTTTCCAGGTTCCAGTGTTTTCCTGGCTCTTCATGCATCGCAGTGATTGCTGCGCCAAGCTGCTTATCTCCGAGTGCACGAAGCCAGCCGGAGTCTTCGCCATTTCCGTCACCAATGTGCAGCCGTAGCACTTGCACCAACATCAGGTGGACAAGATGTTCTACGACAAGCGCACTGCCGGGCTTGAAAAAACTCAGCTCCTGTCGCAGGCGATCCAGCGACCATTCCATGGCCTGCTTATCTTGGCTCTCATGCAAGTGGACTACTGGAGGCAGCATCTGCAGGAGGGGCTTCAGGTGATTCCCTGAGAAGGTGAAGTGTCCGCCAATGATGCAGGAGCCGCCGCCGTTGATGACTCTTATGCTGCCGCGACGATCTGCATCAATGAAGAAATTCATTGCGTCGGACGGGACAAGGGCAAGATTGTTCGTTAGGCGAAAAGGGCGACCATGCGATAGAAGAAAGCACTGTCCTGCTTGCAGCCGGATGGGTTCCGGGCCGCCATCGAGAGCAAGCCAACAGGATCCCGACGTCACCGCATAACACTTTATGCCTTCGTAGGAACCGAACTTGGCTGACCACTCGCCACCTGCATCGAAGCCACTCGCTGCGTAAGTACGCGGTTTGAGAAGGGAGAGGAGGTCTGACAAAGGGTCCATCTTCGGACGATCTCATAGTTTTCTAGGACCAGCAAGTGTAGATCATACGCAGCTGAGCGCATAGCTTTGAGGTGCAGACGATGATAGCCGTCTGCGCGAAAGGAGTAGAAAATATGCGCGTCTTTGTCACAGGAGCGACGGGGTTCATTGGTTCTGCCATCGCGAGGGAATTACTTGAAAATAACCACACGGTCGTTGGACTTGCCCGCAATGAGGAGGCTGTTGCGAAACTTTCGCAAGCAGGCCTGGGTGCAGTCCGCGGCGACTTGAACGATCCCAGCAGCCTTGCTGCCGGCGCCCGACTCGTGGATGGGGTAATTCATACCGCCTATGTTCACGATTTCTCGAATATCCAGAGGTCTGGCGAGATCGACACTACAGTGGTCGAGGCGATTGCTGATGCGCTTGCCGGAACCGGAAAGCCCTTGATCAACGTTTCCGGCGTCGCGCTTCTCAAGCCTGGCACCATCGGTGTTGAAAGTGACGATCCAGATCCCCAGAGCCCGGCAGTTCACCGCATTCCTTCTGAAAAGGCAGGTCTGGCCGCTTCAAAACGCGGTGTCCGCGCCATGGTTGTGCGTCCAGGCGCTTCTGTTCACGGCGACGGTGATCACGGTTTTATTCCCATGCTGATCGATATTGCTCGCAAGAAAGGGAGATCTGTTTATATCGGAGAGGGTACAAACCGTTGGCCTGCAGTACACCGGCTGGATGCAGCACGCCTTTTCCGCCTGGCGCTGGAAAAGGGTGTAGCAGGTGGACGCTACCACGCAGTCGAGGGACTCGGAACTCCCTATCGAGCGATTGCGGAGGTAATTGGTCGACGTTTGGGCGTTCCGGTTGTCTCGATGTCCATGGAAGAGGCCAAGGGCCACTTCGGTGGCTTTGAAAGCTTTGTGGCTCTGGATGCTCCCGCTTCAAACACGCAGACTCGTGCCGAACTCGGCTGGGAACCGACACATGCCGGCCTCCTCGCCGACATCGACCGGCCCGAGTACTACCGCAACTAGCATCGGTGGGCGTGGCCGATGGACCACGCCTGCATTATCGAAAAGGAGCAAAGGGATGCATACTGCATTGCCTGTAGACCAGCCAGCAAGAAAAGTATCGTTCATTCTCTATACAGTGACGGCAGCCGCAATTACTGCAGCAGCGACTTGGGCGAGTGTTGCTTTACATTACCCAGTCTGGGTGGTCTTCGTCGGCTTCATAGCATGGTACGTTCGCCCAACGAGCATGCGAGACAGCCTGTACGGCGTTGTGTGTCTGTGGTCGGGCGTCGCGATGGCGATCCTCTCTGCCCTTGCCACCCGATCTCTACTTCCAATCACCGGAGCAGCCACTCTGGCGCTGGTAGTATTCGTTGTTGCCGTTATTATCGTCAGTCTTAGGTCCACAAAGGTGCTGGACAATCTCATCTGTTGGTTCTTGGGTCTGGTTACTTATTATGGGAATGAATGCACCCCTGGCACCAGCCAAGATTCTGCTGATTGCGGCAGCAACCGGTTTAGGTGCTTTAGCCGGGTGGTTATGCCAGATCACAACGCAGCGATGGTCTGAGACCTAACGGTTGTGCTGGCGTGGCTCGCATGGACCCTGGACCTCCATGCTCCAACTAAACCCTGCTCCAACTAGACTTGGTGCAATGGACCTCCAACTCCACAACCAGGTCGCCTTCATCGCCGGCAGCTCCCGGGGCATCGGCCGCGCTATTGCCGCCGCGCTGCTCGCCGAAGGCGCCCGCATCGTCCTCACCGGCCGCGACGAGACCTCACTCCGCGCCACGCAGGCCGAACTCTCCACGCCACAGACTAGCAATCCCGAAGCTCGCATCCTCGCCCTGCCGGGCGACTTCACCCACACTGAGACCATCGCGCGCGCGCTCGAGCGCACGGTCCAGCACTTCGGCCGCATCGACCACCTCGTTGCCAACCTCGGCAGCGGCTCCGGCAAGCCCGGCTGGGATCAACCCGGCGAAGAATGGCAACGGCTCTTCGAGCTGAACTTCTTCGCCTCCGCCCGCCTCACCCAGGCCGCGCTGCCGCACCTGCTGCGCAACAGCGTCGAAGGCAGCCAGAGCGCGGGCTCGATCCTGTACATCTCCTCCATCGTTGCCCTCGAGGCCACTCCCGCGCCGCTGCCCTACTCCGCCGCCAAGGCCGCGCTGAACAACTACGCCAAAAACCTCGCCCGCCAGCTCGGCCCGCAACGCATCCGGGTGAACACCATCGCCCCCGGCAATATCTTCTTTCCCGGCGGCAGCTGGGAGCGCCACCTCGCCAACCGCCGCGACGCCGTGCAGACCATGCTGAAGACCGAGGTGCCGCTACAACGCTTCGGCACCCCCGAAGAGATCGCGTCGCTGGCCGTCTGGCTCTGCTCCCCCCAGGCCGGCTTCGCCACCGGCGCCTCTTACGTGATGGACGGCGGCCAGACGCGGTTCGTATAGGACACGTCTCGCGAAGAATCTGGACCAGGAGCGCATTTCAGCAGGGCGAAACGA
The DNA here is from genome assembly GCA_965276885.1 of Granulicella sp. GTDB lineage: Bacteria > Acidobacteriota > Terriglobia > Terriglobales > Acidobacteriaceae > Granulicella. Next base: position 3,994,827 of record OZ255702.1, read on the forward strand.
CCTGTGCCACACAGCAGTCGAGCGGGCAACGCTTCACCCCCGTTCTGTCCCTTAGTACACGTGCGTGCAGCACCAAAAAAACACGAGGAGAATTATGACATCGAATAGGTATACCAAGCGATTCGGAAGACCTGTGGCGATCGCATTGGCATTGGCCATGGGAACGGGCGTCGCCATGGCGCAGGCTTCCACACAGGACAAGCAGTTTCTCAAAGAAACCGCGCAGGACTCCAACTTCGAGATCAAGACCGGGCAGCTCGCACTGCAGAAGAGCCAAAGCGAAGATGTGAAGCGCTATGCGACGATGGTGATTCACGACCACACCCAGCTGAAGCCGGAGATCAGGTCAGCGGACAGCGCCGCCGGTGTCGAGCCCATCTCGCCGGGCAGCATGTCGGTCGAAGATGACGCCAAGTACGCCGAGATGAAGGTGCTGACCGGCAATACCTTCGACGAGACCTACATCAAGGGATTGGTGAAGGGCAATGCGCAAGCCGTGCAGGAGGCCCAATCCGAGGCCTCCGACAGCTCCGTTCCCGCGGTAAAAAAGCTGGCTGTGCGCAGGGCTGCTTTGGATAGCAAGCACACGGAAAGAGCCAAGCAGCTAGCCCAAGCGCACAATATCCAGCCCTAACTTCGGGTCTTGTAACGTCGCTGCGAAGGGCGGCAAAGCCGTAACATGAGCCGCCCTTGCCTGCGACGGATTTCGATATGCGACCCGTGAACCAGGTTGAAAAACGCAAACAAGTCACGGGATTCGTCAGATTCGTGAACGAGACAAGGTTTGGATGACGCGGTCGTCTCCTTCCAGGGTGTCCTTCTCCAAGCCTGCGATACTAGAATCCAGAAGCATCCCATGGCCCTCACTGAACCCAACCGCGCGCACTCCCTCTTCGACCTTTCCGGCCGCGTTGCCGTCATCACCGGGGGCGCCGGCCTGCTCGGCTACCACCACGGCGCGATCCTCGCCGCGGCCGGGGCCAACGTCGTCCTGCTCGACCTTGCGGGCGCCAACCCCAGCCTGCGCGCCGACCAGCTGCAGGCGGCCCACGGACCCCAATCCGGCAGCCAGTGCCTGGGCTTAGCCGCCGACATCACCTCTGAGCACTCGCTGCTGGATGCCCGCGACGCCATCCTGGCCAAGTTTGGCCGGATAGACATCCTCATCAACAACGCCGCCAACAACCCCAAGGTCGAAGCCGATCCGCATGGCGAGCCCAAACAGTGGTCCCGCCTCGAAAACTTCCCCCTCGCCGTTTGGAATGCCGACATCGCCGTCGGCCTCACCGGCGCCTTCCTCTGCTCGCGCATCTTCGGCGCCGAGATGGTGAAGCGCAACAGCGGCGTCATCCTCAACGTCGCTTCGGATCTCGGCGTGATCGCGCCCGATCAGCGGCTCTACCGCAAGGAGGGCCTGCCGGAAGATCAGCAGCCCGTAAAGCCGGTCACCTACTCCGTTGTCAAAACCGCCCTCATCGGCCTTACCCGTTACCTCTCCACTTACTGGACCGCCCACAACATCCGCGTGAACGCCATCTCTCCCGGGGGCGTCTTCGCCGGCCAGCCCGACGAATTTACCGCCAAGCTCCATCAGCTCATCCCCATGGGCCGCATGGCGCGCAAGGACGAGTACCAGGGCGCGATCCTCTTCCTCTGCTCCGACGCCAGCTCCTACATGACCGGCCAGAACCTCATCGTCGACGGAGGCCGCAGCGTTCTCTAGCGCCCGCAAAGTTGAGTTTGGCGCTGTAACTCACTATTTTCGATAAGCTGTAACTCACTATTTTTCGATAAATTGTCATCCTGACCCTGAGCGAAGCCGAAGAGGAAGGACCTGCTTTTGCCTTTGTTCTTGTCTTTGCAGTTGCTTTTTTTTTGTCATTCCCGAAGGGAACCTGCTTCTCGCCTTTCACCACCCAGCCCCAGCCATGACCAATACTCCCGCCGAAGAGATCCACCCGCAGCACCCGCCCGTCGTTCCCATCCCGCAGGACCCCTTCATCCCGCGCCAGCGTCTGCAGCGGCTGGTGAACCTCTTTCCCGGCGCGCAATTCTTCCGCTACCTGCTCGTCGGCGGCTTCAATACCCTCTTCGGCTACGGCACCTTCGCGCTGACGCTATTTCTGCTCAACCATGTGGTGCCGCAGCGATTTCTTTATCTCACCGTCATCGCCGCCTCGCTTCTGTCTACCCCACTCAACATCACCGTCGCCTATTTCGGTTACAAGCTTTTCGTCTTTAAAACGCGCGGCAACTACCTGATCGAGTGGTTCAAGTGTTTCGGCGTCTACGGTCTCGGCATGTTGCCCGGCCTGCTCGTGTTATCGGCTGTCACCCGTCTGCTGCAAACCCTCATCCACGCGCACGGACCCGCCCTGCATGCGGATCTCGCATACCTTGCAGCGCATCTCAGCGCCGGGCCGTCCGGCGCACTGAGAAAGCTCTCCTCCGGCAAGGCCGCCGCCGGATATCTCGCTGGAGCACTCGTCCAGGGCTTCACCACCATCTTCAGCTTCGTCGGCCACAAAAAGGTCACCTTCAAGACCTCCGCCGCCCCCTCCCCGACCGCCTCCTGATTCCCTCTATCGGCTAAACTTGTCGAAGCTTTAGCCGATATTCCAGGAGTACGCCCCGAATTGAGCATCCAGTGAGCCAGAAGACCATCTCCATCATCACGCCCTGCTACAACGAGGAAGCCAACGTCCTCAACCTGTACAACCAGGTGCGCGCCGTGATGGCCGGGATCGCGCGGTACGAGTACGAGCACATCTTCATCGACAACCATTCGCGCGACAACACGGTCGCCATTCTGAAGATGATCGCCGCCGAAGATCCCAACGTGAAGGTCATCGTCAACGCCCGCAACTTCGGCCACATCCGCTCGCCCATCCACGCGCTCATGCAGGCCCGGGGCGACGCCATCCTCGGCATCGTGGCGGATCTGCAAGACCCGCCGCCGATGATCGCCGACATGATCGCCGAGTGGGAAAAGGGCGCCTACTGCGTGCTCGGCATCAAGCGCACCAGCGAGGAAAACGGCCTCATGTTCTGGGCGCGCAAGCAGTACTACCGCACCGCCGAACGGCTCAGCTCCATCGAGACGATCCAGAACTACACCGGCTTCGGGCTGTATGACCGTAAAGTCGTCGAACTCGTCCGCCAGTTCGACGACCCGTACCCCTACTTTCGCGGCATGATCGCCGACATCGGCCTGCCCACCGTAAAGCTGCTCTACGACCAGCCCAGCCGCAAGTTCGGCGTCACCAAAAACAACTGGTACACGCTCTATGACATCGGCATGCTGGGCATCATCAACCACTCCAAGGTGCCGTTGCGCCTGGCCACCTTCGCCGGCTTCGGTGGCGCAGTCCTCTCCTTCGTCGTGGCCCTCGGCTATCTCCTCGCTAAGCTCATCTTCTGGAATACGTTCGACGTCGGCGTCGCTCCGATGATCATCGGCCTGTTCTTCCTGCAGTCGCTGATGCTGGTCTTCCTCGGTGTCATGGGCGAGTACGTCGGTGCCATCTACACCCAGGTGCAGAAGCGTCCCTACGCGGTCGAGCTCGAGCGAATCAACTTCGACCAGCCCTTCCACCTGCCGCGCGCCGCACCCGTCCTGCTCGCCGGCCTAGCTGCCGGGAACCCGCTCACCAGGCCAGCACCCAGCGCCCAGGCCGTGCCCTCACCGTCGTAGGAGCACTCGCACCTAACCACCTCGGTCCTCAAACCTGAACAAAACCCGTCAAAACTTCCAAACTCACCACTCGCCACTGAACCAAACTCTCCACTTTACCGGAACCTGCCATGACCGATCTAGTCCGCCGCCAACTGCAACAATCCATCGACACCATGACCCGCGTCCTCCATGACGAGGCCATCCACAAAGCCGTCGTAGAAGCCGGCCGCATCACCGCCGAAGCCATGAAATCCGGCAAAAAACTCATGGTCTGCGGCAACGGCGGCTCGGCAGCTGACGCGCAGCACCTCGTCGCCGAGTTCGTCAGCCGTCTCACCGTCGACCGACCGGCCCTGCGCGCCGTCGCTCTTACTACCGACACGAGCATCCTCACCGCCATCGGCAACGACTACAGCTACGACAATGTCTTCGAGCGCCAGGTCGAAGCCCTCGCCAACTCCGGCGACGTGCTGCTCGCCATCTCCACCTCCGGCAATTCGAAGAACTGCATCAAGGCCCTCAAGCTCGCGAAGACCATGGGCGTGCACACGATCGCCTACACCGGCAACCAGGGCGGCGGCATGGCGGAGCTGGCCGACCTCAACGTCATCATCCCCTCCGACACCACGATGAACATCCAGGAGTCGCACCTGGCGCTCGAACACATCTTCTGCATGGTCGTGGAGCGCTGCTACTTCGGTGAAGACTTCGGCAAAAAGCCGCAACAGCTGGCGGAATAGACGATGCCCCTCTCTTACCGAGCTGCCCAGGCCCTCATCAAGCGCGGCGACGAAGCCGCCCTTCTCACCGCGCTCGGCAACCAACTCGACCCCAACCTCACCAATGAGAACGGCTGGTCGCTGCTGATGATCTCCGCCGTCGAAGGCTCCGTTCCGCTCGGCAAGCTGTTGCTCGAACGCGGCGCCGACCCCACTAAGACAAACAGCAACTCCCAAACAGCCCTGGACATCGCGATCGCACGCCATCACATCGGGTTCGTCGATCTGCTCAGCCCCAAGCCTGACCAGGTACAGGCCGCCACTGACCTAGACTAGGGCGTATGCGCCAACAGCTCCGTGCCCTCGCCGTTGTTCTCCTCGCCGTCACCACCGCGGCGCGCGCCCAGCAGCCGCGCACCGCCACAATCCACACCCCCGACGTCGACCTCGCGACCTTCACCTACGGCGCGCCGCATTCCGGCGTCACCCCCGTCATCGCCGTCAACGGCGGCCCCGGCCTGTCGCACATCTACATGCTGCAGAACGACCTTTGGCCGCGCATCGCGCGCACCCGCCAGGTCGTCTTCTACGACCAGCGCGGCACCGGCGCCTCGCACCTCAATAATCCGCAAGCTCCGCAGACCATGGACGCCCAGGTCGCCGACCTCGAAGCTGTCCGCTCTGCCCTCCACGCCGAGGAGGTCAACCTCGTCGGCGACAGCTACGGCGGCCTGCTCGTCAGCGCTTACGCCGCCGCGCACCCCGGGCACGTCCACACGCTCATCCTCTCCGACTCCGCCGCGCCCGGCTTCGCCAAACTCCACCCGCGGCTCGACGAGGCCTTCCCTGATGTCGTCGCGAAAGCCAAGGAAGAAGCCAGCAGGACCAACGACCCAGCCAGGCGTGCAGACATCGACCTCCGCGCCCACTTCCGCATGATCTTCTACTCGCAGGAGCTCTGCGACCGCTACCTGGCCGGCGTGAAAGACCTTGGCTTCAGCCCCGCCACCGGCGAAGCCGTCTCCAACGCCATCGAGCACCTCGACCTGACGCAGCAGATGGCCCAGTTCCACATGCCCACGCTCATCATTAACGGCCGCTTCGACCTCAACGTCACCACCGACGTCGCCTGGACCGTGGCCCACACCATCCCCGGCGCCCAGCTGGTCATCTTCGAGAAGAGCGGCCACCTTCCCTCCTACGAGGAACCCGAGCGCTACCGCACCGTCGTCGAAGCCTTCTGGCAGGCCCACGATGCCAGCTCCGCCAATCAGTAACGCCGCAGCAGAACGCCGCAGAAACACGGACGCCCGCCATCTGCCTTTCTTTCTGTCATTCCCGCAGGGAACCTGCTATTGCCACCCAGCCGACCGCACCCCAAAGAACGCCTACGAAACACGGCGCCGCAGCACGCCCACAACCCCCAACAAACCCGTCCCCAGCAGCGCAATGGACGAAGGCTCCGGCGTCACACTCGTGACGGCCGGCACCGCGGCCAGATTGCCCTCAAACGTATCGATCGGTCCCGCGGCAGAGATCGTGCCCGCATACACATTGGCCAGATAGTCGCAGAGATAGGAGGCGGTGGCGCAGCGCTTGCTCTCGGCCGGCGCATAGCCAACCAGGGTCGAGACGGGCAGATCGAACTGCAGCGCGTCGGTCGCGTCGCTGAACGTGGCGACGTACTCATTGGTGAAGGGGCTGAAACTCTGCGTCAGCGGCGCCTCGCTGAAGATCGCGGAGCTGCCCGTGAGGGGTATCGCGACATCCAGTCCCGTGATTGTGCCGAGGGTCGAGTCGATAGTGATCGTTCCTATGCCACTCTTGCCGGACGTGTTCGCAACCTCATAGGTGGTCACGGTATCGGCATGGGCGGCAACGGCAGACAAGAGAACGGCGGCGGCCGCGAAAAGGCGTAAACGCATGAAGGCTCCTGGGCAGGACTAAGTGCAAGATGATGGCCTCAGCGTATACACCTTTTGTGTCAGTACGTTTAAACGTCGCTGAATGCATCCCGTTTTCATGAGGAATCTGCTGTCAGCGCTGTAATTGTGGCCCTCTCTTGCCGTTGCCCTTTTGTTTGTCATTCCCGCAGGGAATCTGCTGCCGCTTTTTTCGTCGCTTGCAGGCAAAGCACAGAGCCCCAACCAGCTGCTACGCCTCAACCCCGTTCTTCGCGTACCGGCTCGCCCGGATCCCGGATCAGGCCGGGTGGCCCATACACGACAGCCTCATCGTCGTGTGTGGAGTTTGCAGGTCTCTCAGAGGAACTCCGGCGCCCACGATCCTCTTGACACCCCCAATACAATCAACCCCAGAGGAAACCATCAGCCCGGCAACACGCCGGGCTATCGCATTTCAACCCACACTGCGCTCGCAACAAGATCGAAGTACCGATCTAAATCCTCTGTTCAAGGTACTTTGCGCAATAAGTACGGGGGAGGGTACACGCGTCGGTGACGCGCTACGAAGCCCCGACGCGCTCCTCCCGCACAGGCGCTCCCGGATCAGCGAGCAAGCCCATCTCTCGATAAATCGGCCGCATGACCAAGCGAATCTTGGGCAGCTCCGTCGTGTACCAAGCCGCGCCCGCGATACACATCGCACCGGTCAGCATCACGGTGTGCGGCGCGCCGAACCAGTGCGCCAGGCCGCCCGCGAGCAGACTCCCAAACGGCGCCATGCCCACAAACGCCATGGTGTAGTAGCTCATTACACGGCCGCGCTTATCCTCCGGCACCAGCGTCTGAATAATCGTGTTGCTTGAAGCCAGCCCGGTCATCATGCCCCAGCCGACCACGAGCATCAGCAGCAGGCTGAGCCACAGCACATGAGACAGCCCGAACAGAATCAGCCCCAAGCCAAACAGCCCCGCCGCAATCTGGATCTGCCGGGTCAGCCCCACAACACTTTTCCGGGTGGCCAGCTGCAACGCCGCGAACAAAGCTCCCACGCCGGAGGCCCCGGTCAGGAAGCCCAGCGTATGCGGTCCGCCATGCAGCACCTGCCCGGCAAAGATCGGCAGCAGCACCGTATACGGCCAGCCCATCAAACTGAGAATCGCAAACAGCAGCAGCACGGTCCGAATGGGTCGAAACCCCGCGACATAGTCCCAGCCCTCACGCATCTGCGCCAGCATCGTCGCGGAGTGGCGCTTGATCTCCAGCGGTTTCACCCGCATCATCTCCAGCGAGACGATCACGGCGAAGTAGCTGACGCCATCGATGAGAAAACACCAGCCCTCGCCCACCGCCCCGATCACGATACCGGCCAGCGCCGGTCCGATCAGCCGCGCCACATTCACCATCGACGAGTTCAGCGCGATGGCATTGCCCAGGTCGGCGCGATCCTCCACCATCTGCACCGTGAAGGCCTGCCGCGCGGGCATATCGAAGGCGTTGATCAGCCCCTGCAACACGCTCAGCGCGATGATCTCCTTGATGGTGATGGCCTTCGCCAGCGTAAGCGCGGCCATCGCCAGCGACTGCACCGCCGCCGCCGCCTGCGTCCAGACCAACAGCTTGCGGCGGTCCATCCGCTCGATCCAGACACCCGCGAACGGGGCCAGGAGGAAGGTGAGAATCTGCCCGGTAAAACCCACCAGACCGAGCAGAAGCGCGGAGTGCGTCAGCCGGTACACCAGCCAGCTCGTCGCCAGCCGCGTCATCCAGGTGCCGATCAGCGAGATGCTTTGGCCGCCGACAAACAGCTTGAAGTTGCGATGCCGCAGGGCGCGCCAGGCATGCGAAAACCGCCCGGCTTCAGGGTCTTCTGCGGACCTTGGCTGCTCCGGCAGCTGCGCCGGCGAGGGGCTTGGGGTGGTGGCCACCTCCATCAGACGCTCCCCGCATCCCCTTCGACGCAAGAAGCCGGACGTGCAGTCTGTCCCAAAGAACGCGGCATACTGGAAGCCATGAGCACAAAACCGCTCCCACCCTCCGACCTGGCCGAAGTGCTGACCAACGCCCTGCCGAGCTTCGCAGCGCTGCGCGGCGCGCGCCTGTTCATCACTGGCGGAACGGGGTTTTTTGGGCACTGGCTACTGGAATCGTTGCTGTACGCCAACCATGAGCTCTCGCTCGGACTGTACGCGACCGTGCTCACCCGGAGTGCGGCTGGCTTTCAGGCAAAGTCACCACACATCACCGGCGACGCAGCCATCACCCTGCTCGAGGGCGATATCCGCAGCTTTGTGTTCCCCGCCGAGCCGCACACGCACATCGTCCATGCGGCGACCGACTCCGGCGGCCAGCAGGCGGACAGACCCGCCTACGAACTCGCCGAAAGCATCCTCGAAGGCACCCGCCGCATACTCCAGTTCGCTCGCGAGACCGGCGCCGCGCGGCTGCTTTACACCTCCACCGGCGCGGTGTACGGCCGCTCGACAACGCTGCTTCACACGCCCGAAACCTACGTTGGCGCTCCCGATCCGCTGCAGATTGCAAGCTCTTACGACGAGGCCAAGCGCATGGCCGAGCACCTGTGCGTCGCCTATGCGCACGGCACCGGGCTGCAGCCTGTGGTGGCACGTCCCTTCGCCTTTGTAGGCCCACATCTGCCCCTCGATGCACACTTCGCCATCGGCAACTTCATCGGCGCGGCGATCCACGGAGAGCGCATCCACATCAGGGGTGACGGCACGCCGCGCCGCTCTTGGCTGTACATGAGCGATTTGGCCGCGTGGCTTTGGACACTCCTGGCGTACGGCGCACCCAACCATGCGTACAACGTCGGCTCCGACGAGGGCTACACCATCGCCGAAGCCGCGCGCCTGACCGCTGCCGCGTTGCGCCCGGGTGTCGGAGGCGGCTCCGCCTTACCCATCCGGATCGACGGCACAGCCAAGCCGGATTCGCCTCTCAACAGCTATGTTCCGGCGATCGAGCGCGCTCGTGAGGAGTTGGGTTTACAGGTGACGGTTCCGCTGGTTGAGGCCCTTCGGCGCACAGCGGCATGGCACGGCTTCGTACCCAGCCTATAGATTCGTTAGCCTTGCAGCTAATCCGTGCTGGTAAGAAATGTCATCTCGACCGGAGCGCCGGGCCCCAAACGACGGCAGCCGTCGTTTGGGTGGCAGCAGACAGTTTTCATCGTCTGCGAAAGGCGCACGGCTGAACCGTACCGCCCTTCCCGCGTGCTGCAAATGAAGTTAGGCGACCACGTCGAGGCCCATGGAACGGGCGGTGCCGCGGATGGTCTTGGCCGCGGCTTCAACCGTTGCGGCGTTCATGTCAGGCATCTTCTGCTTGGCGATTTCCATGATCTGCGCCTCGGTGATCTTGCCGATCTTGTCCTTGTTCGGCGTTCCGGAACCCTTGGCCGCGCCGGAAGCCTTGAGCAGCAGCACGGGCGCAGGCGGGGTCTTGGTGACGAATGTGAAGGTGCGGTCGGCGAAGACGGTGATGACCACGGGAATCTTCATGCCGGTGAGGCCCGGATCCTTGGTGCGGTCGTTGAACTGCTTGCAGAACTCCATGATGTTGACCTGCGCCTGACCCAGCGCGGGGCCGATCGGAGGAGCGGGGGTGGCCTTGCCGGCCAATACCTGGAGCTTGACGTAGCCATTGATTTTCTTGGGTGCCATGTGACGTTAGTCCTTGTTTTACTGCGGGCCGCACCTCGGGTGCAAGCTCCGCTCGTATTTTGTGCTGCGCAGGAGCTGGAAGGTCCGGTGAAGCGGCCGGGCCGGGCTCCTGAAACCTGGGGTGTAAGACGTTTACTCCTCTGCCTTTTCGACGCTGGCGAAGGAGACCTCGGTGGGTGTGGGACGGCCGAAGATAGAGACCATGACTTTGAGGGTCTGCTTGTCCTCATTGACGTCATCGACGGCGCCATTGAAGTTCGCGAAGGGGCCTTCGGTGATGCGCACCTGTTCACCCTTGGTGAACTTGAGCTTCATCTGCGGCTTTTCCTTGGCAACGTCGGCGCGATTGAGCATCGCGTTGACTTCCTGCTCGGAGAGGGCGTTGGGCTGGTCGCCCGTCTGCAGAAAGCCTGTGACACGGGGGGTGTTCTTGACCACGTGCCAGAGGTCGTTGTCGAGTTGCATCTCCACGAAGACGTAGCCGGGCAGGAAAACGCGGTCGATGGTGTATTTCTTGCCGTTGCGCAGCTCGGTGGTGGGCTCGGTGGGAATCTCGATACGGCCGACGCGGTCCTCGAGATGGTAGGCGCGGACGCGGCTTTCGAGCGATTCCTTCACCTTGCGCTCAAAGCCGGAATAGGCATGAATGATGTACCACTTGAAGTTGTTCGGCGGAGGCTCGGGAACAGCCTCGGGTTCAGTGGTTTCTACCGGAGGCTCGCCATTCTCGCCGATCGTGCCGGCGTCGAACGCCTCGGTCTCGTTGCTGGCGTCGAGCGCCCGCTCGTCCTGCTGAACCTGTTCGATCTCTTGTGCCATGTGCGCTTTCTCGTGTCTTCGCTGGATGTCGCGTGAGGGACTGCGTTCTAGTTATCTAATGTCCGGTGAGTTTGAGCAGGCCCTTATCAATCAGGCGGCCGAGGGTGTTGTCGATGACCGCGAAGTAGGCGGCAAAGAGAAATACAGTCGCGATCACGATGACGGTGTTGGTCTGTACCTCTTCGCGCGTGGGGGTGACGACCTTGCTCATCTCCAGGCGGGTGTCGCGAAGGAACTGCATGAGGCGCTCGGGACCGGAGGCGGCCCGCTCGATCGCACCGTTGTGGGATGGCGTATGAGGCGGCGCGTGCTGGGGCGTGGATTCAACGATGGTTTCGGCCATGGTGCGGCTCCTGAGGTACCTTTCCGCCCGGTGGCCGGAGCGGAATCGTGCTGATTTGCTCAAACTGCGTACCGGTGATTGCCGGGTGAAGATGGCAGGGGAGCTCGGATTCGAACCGAGAAGTTCGGTTTTGGAGACCGACAGTTTAACCATTGAGCTTACTCCCCTAAGAGCAAGCAAACAGCAACAGGAAGTAGGAAACAGTCGGCTCGGCGTGGCTTTTGAGCCTGTTTGCTGTTTCCTGTTTGCTGCCTTACCTACTTTGTTTCCTTGTGATCGGTGTGCTGGCGGCAGGTGTTGCAGAACTTGGAGAACTCAAGCCGTCCAGTGGTGGTCTTCTTGTTCTTCGTGGTGGAGTAGTTCCGGTTTTTACAGACTGGGCACTGCAGGGTAATGATCTCGCGCATGAAGTTCTCCTAAGTTTGGCCAACCGCCTCGGCTGGCAAGCAGCTTGCAAGGGGACGCAACGACCGAGCCCTGACACGCCGCGACGCAGGGTAGTGCACCCTGCAACTGAATGCCCCGGTTGTCGGCGGGGTGGAGCGCACCGGTGCCCGGTGCGTCATGATGTATTATCCACGAATTCGGTGGTTCGCGAAAGTCAGGAGCGTCAAGAATGTGGCACTGAGTGCCGTGGACGGGCTGTTACACCGGATTCAAGTACATTGCCCGTCGCCGGCACCATAGGGTCTGGGTACGCCGGGCGAAAGCCCTTCTCCCCGCTGTGATGCTCTCAGGTGATGGTTGGAAGTTTCACCAGCCGCTGCGGCGAGGTGGAGCGGAGCGTCGTACGCCCGGGAACGTGCGGCCCGGCTGCCGCTGCGGAGGCATGCTCCGCTTCTTCCCTAAGCCTTTCGGCTCCCTCGATCCTCGAATCCGCCGCTGCCATCAGTAGTATGCGTACAACTTGAAAAACCGATCGCGCAGCGGGGGCGCCACCTGCTCCAGCGAGGCGAGGTAAAACTCCCGGATCTGGCCTTGATCGCCGGCCGAGAGCATCGCGTACCGCGCGGCGGCAGCGGGGTCGAGTTTGCCGGCGGCGAGCACGGCTTCGAAGTCGCGAATGCGCAGACCGGCGCGGTCGAGAGACTTCAGGAAGTCGTGAATGCCCGTATCGGAGAAGCAAGTGTCGACGGCGGCCTTTACCTCGCGAAAGGTGGCCTCATCCTCAACGACAACCACGGGGCGCTCGTAGAGCGCGCGGGTACGGTCCACCGCGCTGTTGTCCGCGGCGGAAGCTCCGTCCAATCCCACTGTATCCTGCTGCATCTGGGGTTACTGCCCTTCTTTACCGCTGTTGTTGATCTGCTGCTTGGAGATTTTTGGAGCGGGAGACGGGAATCGGACCCGCGACCAACAGCTTGGAAGGCTGTGACTCTACCACTGAGTTACTCCCGCTACTCGCGGGAGTAACTCACTTCGGGCTAAAGCCCGAAGCTACCGCTACGCCCGACGTCTTACACCGGGGCTAAAGCCCCTCATTGCTGTGACCCGGAGTGCGTGGGCTGAAGCCCACGCCTGCCTCCGCCTCGAAACTGCCGTTGCCTGCCTCGGCCTCGAAACTACCGCTGCCTGCCTCCACGTCGAAACTGGAGTTGCCTGCCTCGGCGCTGAAAACTGGAGCTGATGATGGGGCTTGAACCCATGACCTCTCCCTTACCAAGGGAGTGCTCTACCACTGAGCTACATCAGCTTACATATCACAACGGCCCTTACATCACATCGGCCCTTCGATGTCTCTCGAACGGCCAGGTTCTATCCTACGCGAACGCAGCCACGAGAGCACGACGCGGAACGCGAAAAATCCGAGCAGCAGCCAGGTGAGCTGCCGGTACTTCCCGGCATCCATGGTGCGCCAGACCAAGAGGGCCAGAAGCACGATCACAAGGAGGGCCACACTCATACGACCAGTGCTGCCCGGTGTCACGCTCGTCCCCTTCCGGGCTGGCGCAAGCAGCCACTGAAGGGTGCGCATAGAAAGGGTGTGCCTGAAGGTGATGCGCCTGAAGGTGGTGCACAGGGGAGGATTCGAACCTCCGTACCTCGATGAGGGGCAGATTTACAGTCTGCTGCCATTAACCACTCGGCCACCTGTGCCCTACGCTTTACGCTTTACGCTGCTTGCGGTTCACTCCCCATCCCACCCACGCACACCAAAGCCCCAAATGCACAAACAAGCTATGGAAGATGCCGGCGAAGGGGGACTGGAGGCGGACGACTCGCAGTTTCAACCGAACCAACTACTCTGTTGCTACTCTCTACTCTGTTGCTACTCTCTTGCTACTCTCTTGCGCTGCCCGAAACTGGAGCTGGCGAAGGGATTCGAACCCCCGACCGCCTGATTACAAATCAGGTGCTCTACCAGCTGAGCTACGCCAGCCCAAACAGCGCAGTGCCGCTAACGGCTGCGACGCTCCGGTGAGCATACCATAGCCACTGTCCCGGTGATAGCATGGGGCCCATGTGGCGCAAGAGCCGCTTTTCAGCGACCGCTTTCCTTTTCGCTATCCTTTCCGTAACGCTCGTTCTGGGCTCCGCGACACGCGCGCTGCAGGCGCAGGTCACGGACAGTGACGGTCCGCTGCAGCCCAACACGGACGCGAGCCGGCCGATTCCGCTGACCAACGACACCATCGAGCGCATGAGCAAGGCGGGGCTGGATGACACCATCATCATTCAGACGATTCAAACCCATCCTGGCGCCTTCTACACCACGCCGGAGGATCTGATCTCGTTGAAACAGGCCGGCGTCTCCCAGGCGGTGATCGCGGCGATGCAAGCCCATAGCGCTGGGCTGGCCGTGCGCGCTCCGGGGAATGCCCTAAGTCCCACGCCGCTGGCGCCGGGCATCGACGAGATCGGAGTCTACTACAAGGATAAGGACGGCCAGTGGATTCCGCTGAAGACGGAGCGCGTACAGTTCAAGTCCAGCGGCTGGCTGAAGAACGCCGCGACGGACGGCCTGGTGAAGCAGGACATGAATGGGCACCTGGACGGGCGGCAATCCACGCTGAACCTGCCCACGGGCGTCCAGATCCTGATCTACGCCCCGGCCGGCACCCAGGCCGAGGAGTACGACTTCATCCGCTTCGATGAGCACTCCGGCAGCCGCGATTTTCGCGTGAAGACGGGCGGCCTGTTTCACTCCTCTACCGGCTCGGAGCGCAACGAGATCCAATTCACCCCGGCCCGGATCGCCAAAGACATGTATGTCTTTACCGTTCCCAAGGATATCGAGAAGGGCGAGTATGGCGTTCTGCCGCCGGGCTCGTCAAACGTGCCGGGCATCTCCAACGCGGGTAAAATCTTTACGTTTTCCATTCTAGAATGACGACGCAGCAAAGATCTGAATGACAACAAAACGATCTGAATGACAACAAAACAACGAGCTGCATGACGACAAAACAAAGAGCTGCATGACGACAAAACAAAGATCCTGGTGGCCGTTCTGGGTAGGCCTGGCGCTGGTGGCGGCGCTAGCGGTGCTGATTCTGCTGCGGGCTAAGGCCCCGCCCGAGGCGGCGCGCCTGCTGCCGGAGAGCGATGCGATCGTCTACGTCAACCTGCGGCCGCTGCGCGCGCTGACGCACTGGGGTGAGCCGGAGGCCGGGGTTCCACCGCCGCGCAGCCGCGATCTGCAGCACTTTGTCGATGCCACGGGCATCGATCCGGAGCGTGATCTGGACAGCGCGGCGTTTGCGCTGCACCGGATGCCAAATCCGCGCGGACCCAACGGCGCGGTGGCGTATTCCGAGGTGTTTGTCGGGCACTTCGACGGCGGCCGCTTGCGCAGCTATCTGGCGGGGCTGGCCCGGGCCACGGAGACCTACGCCGGACATGAGATCTTCGCAATCCCGGTTGAGGGGCGAACGCTGCGGGTAACGCAGCTTGGATATGACACCATCGCGGCTTCCAACACACCCACACCCGAGCAGATCCATTCCATGCTGGACCGCGCGGGCGCGGCGGCGCTGTGGCGTCCGGGATCTTCGCTGCTGGCAGCGCGCTTTCATCGGGTGCCGCTGCTTTCGATGGCCTGGGGCATCGGGCGGATCGGCCTGCCGTTTGGGCAGAACGGACGTTTGTCGGTGATGGGATTTGAGCTGCCCATGCCGACGGATACAGAGCTGGTCGCGAGCCTGCGGTACAGCGGCGCCCTGCACCTGCGGGTGGAGGAGGTCGCGCCCGATGCACTGGCGGCGCAGCACACGGCGGATACCGTGAACAGCGTTCTCGGCATTCTGAAAGGTGTCGCCAGTGCGGACCAGGCGCACACGCCGCGTGAGGCTGCCATGCGGGATGTGCTGAGCACCGTCAACGCGGCACAGCATGGAAACCGCGCGGTGCTGACCGCCGGCGCCAGCGTGCAGGATGCGCGGGCCCTGGTGTCGGCCGATGCGCTGCCGCCGGCGGGGGGTGCGCAGATCTCTGAAGTTCCGCGTCGCCAGGAACCGAATCCTTAGAATCCTTATAGCGGTTTACCTCTTGCTATGCAGTGTCATCTCGACCGGAGGCGCAGCCGCTGTGGAGAGATAAAACTGTCCCGCTCCAGTCGAGATGACACTGTACAGCTAGGGGAAATTTGCTTTAGGGACGCCGCACCTGCAGCAGGATCTTGCTGGCCTCGCCGGACTCGAGGAGATGCATGGCCTCGTCAAACTGCGCCAGCGGCAGGCGATGCGTGATCACCGGCGAAAGATCGATGCGACCGTCGCGCAGCAGCGCTTCGGCCTGCAGCCAGGTCTCGTACATTTTGCGGCCGTTGATGCCGTGCACGGTGGCGCCTTTGAAGATCACCGCGTCGGCAAGGTCGAGTTCTACGGGCTTCGACGGCAGCCCCAGCAACGCGGCCCGGCCACCGTTGCGCAGCAGACGAAAGCCCTGCTGGATGGCCGAGGGATGGCCGGACATCTCCAGCAGAACGTCTACGCCGTTGTTCCAGGTCGCGTTCTTTACCACGGCTTCAGTCGCCGGGTCGGCGGGATCGAGGAGCATGTCCGCGCCCATCCGCGCGGCGAGGGCGCGGCGCTGGGGGTTGGGCTCAAGGGCGAAGACGCGCGCGGCGCCGCAGGCCTTGGCGACGGCGACCGAGAAAAGGCCGATGGGACCGCAGCCGGTGACGAGGGCGGTCTGGCCGGCGATCGGGCCGGAGAGAACCGTGTGCACGGCGTTGCCGAAGGGGTCGAAGAGCGAGCCCCACTCGCGCGGGATCGCCGGGTCGAGCTTCCAGACATTCGTGGCGGGGATGCGGACGAAGTCGGCGAAGGCGCCGTCGGCGTCCACGCCGAGAATCTTTACGAACTGACAGACGTGCGCCTGCCCGGTGCGGCATTGCAGGCAATGCCCGCAGGCGACGTGCATTTCAGCGGAGACGAAGTCGCCGGGACTAATGTTTTTTACGCGTTCGCCGATAAGAACGACAGTGCCGGAGAACTCATGGCCGGGGATGTAGGGCGGCTGGATGCGGTGCTGCGCCCAGCGGTCCCAATGATAGATGTGCAGGTCCGTGCCGCAGACCGACGCCGTTTCCACCGCGATCAGCACGTCATCGGGGCCCAGGGTAGGCACGGGCACCTCGCGCATCTCCATCCCCGGTGCGGGGGATGGCTTCATAAGCGCGTGCATGGTTTTGGGAATGGACTGGATTATGACGGGGGTGGGGGGATGGGGCAGCGTGGACGCGGACATCGGGTGCGTGGGACTCCTTCGACGCCTTCGAGCGCGCGAAGGCAAGCAGCTTATGGTATCGCGACGGGATGGGGGTGTTCGCCTTTGCCTTTCTCCCTTGTCATTCCCGCAAGGAACCTGCTGTCCCGAAGCCTCACCGAAGCTCTGAACAAAAGCAGATTCCCTGCGGGAATGACAAACAAAGGGACTCCGCGTCCACCTAGCCGCGGCCGCGCACACGGCTCAGTTGGCGGCGGTCGCGGCCGGTGGGTTTGAGGGCGGGCAAGCGTTCGAAGGCGAGCATGGCCTTGCGCTGCTCCTGAGCGGAGGCGCGGGCGGCGCGGCTCTCATCGGCTTCGGCGTAGAGCGCCCCCGCGGCGGCGGCCGGGCCGCGTACCTGGCTTAGCCCGATCACCTCGATGCCGAATGTGCCGCCTTCCGTGGTGATCTCGAGTGTATCGCCGGGCTTGACCTCGCGGGCGGGCCTGGCGGGCTGACCGTTGAAGCGCACACGGCCCAGTTCGCAGGCCTTTACGGCCAGCGCACGCGTCTTAAAGAAACGTGCGGCCCACAGCCATTTGTCGATGCGCACACTCATAGGGCCCGGCTTTCCTTCGGCATTGCAGAGATCGAAGGCATAGGACTGAGATGCTCCTGATGGCCCTGATGCTCCTGGTGCTCCTGATGCTCCTGATGCTCCTGGACAAGGCGAACGGCTTCGGCCTGGACCGCTGGATCGTCGCCGAAACCGTTCAGCCAACACATCTCCGGTTCGCGGCGAAACCAGGTGAGCTGGCGTTTGGCGTAGTTTCGATGGCCTTGCTGGGCCTCGGCGACGGCTTCGGGCAGCATCTGCTCATGGCGCAGCACGGCGAGTGCCTGCGCGTAACCAAGCGAGCCAAGAGCGCGGGCGGCATCGCCATACGCTGCACGGATCGCCCCCGTTTCTTCGAGCAGACCCCGGGTAAACATGGCTGCCGCCCGGCTGTTGATGCGTTCATACAACAGCGTTCGTGGCGGGTCGAGGCCGAGCTGCAGCACGTGAAAGCCGTGCAGCGGATCGCGGCCGGCTGTCCACTGCGCCGTTTGCGGCTTCCGCGCAAGCAGCGTCATCTCCAGGCTGCGGATGAGCTTGGGCACATCATTTGGGTGGATCGCCGCAGCCGCCTTCGTGTCGAATCGCCGCAGCAGGCGATGCAAGGCATGGCTGCCCCGTGTGGCAGCGATCCGCCGCAAACGCTCCCGCAGCGCTTCGTCGCGGGGCGGAGCGGGTGCCAGCCCGTGCAGCAGGGCGCGCAGATAGAGCCCGGCGCCTCCCGCGACGATCGGCAACCGGCCACGAGCCCGAATGTCGTGAATAGCGGCTCGGGCTGCGCGGGCGTAGTCGCCGGCATTTGCGGTCGCGTCAGGCGGGAGCAGGTCGAGTGCGTGATGCGGGACCCGGGCGCGCTCCGCGGCGGTGGGTTTGGCGGAGCCTATGTCCAGTCCGCGATAGATCGCGACCGAGTCACAGGAGACAATCTCGCCCGCAAAGGTCTCCGCGAGCCGGAGTGCCAGGGCCGATTTGCCGCTCGCGGTAGGCCCGGCTACGACGACCAGGGGAAACTCCGGCGCGGTTGGGGAGGGATCGGCCGCAAAAACGGTTACCACCGCCCCAGGCCCCCCGGAAAGGCTCGGCCTAAACCCACGCGGAGCAGGCTGATCACCAAAACAAGTAGGGCAAGCAGGATCAAACCGCGCAGAATGCCGCGGCGCTCCAGAACTCCTCGGGCTTGCCGAAATCCGGTACGTTCCGCCTCCGCTTGTTGCAGTGTGGTGGGGAGAACTGGCGGCCGGGGCGGGGAGGCGGGGTGTCCCGCCGGGGAGGCGAATTTGACAGCCTCGCCGAAACCCGCGGGTGGCCGTGTGGGGCCGTGCTCCAGCGGGTCTTGATGCGTCTTGTGGGGCAGAACCGGAGCCACGATTCCCTACTCCGTTTGGCGATTCACGAGGTAATGAATGCGCAGCTCAAGATTGGGGCCGTGAAACTGCGACGGCAGCGGTGGAAACTGGTTTACACCGGTGATTGAACCCCAGGCTGCGTGGTTCAGGGCGTCGTCATGGGTGGAGCCGTCCAGGTGCATGCCCCCAATCGTGCCGTCCGGCAGGATCGTGAAGCGGATCATGGTGATCCCGGACTTGCTGAGCGGCGGCCGCGCTTCTTCCGGAATCAGCGGGATCCATTGGTCGTAGATCTCGCGGAGGATGCGTTGCAGGTAGGGGTTGAAGTTGACGCCCTGCGTGTCGGAGAGGATCTCCGCCGGTCCCATGCCGAGATCCGTGCCGCCGCGGCCGCGATTGGTGATGCCGCTCGGCGAACCGCCTCCCGGGGTGGTGTTTTTGAGGGCGTTTTGAATGGATTCGCCGGCGGATTGCGGGCCGGTGTTGAAGTCAGGGCGCGACGGCTGCGGGCGCGGCGCCTCCGCCACCACGGGCGGCGGGTTGCGTGAGACCGGTTGCGGTGTTGGCTGCGGCGCGGGGGCGGAGGGCAGATTGGGCGGCGCGGTCGAGGGCTGCAGCCGCGGGGCCGGCGGTGAGGGCGGCGTACGGGCTTCCGTGCGCGGTTCTGGGCGTGTTTCAGCGCGCGGCGCGGGGGCCGGCTGCTCGGGGCGCGGCGGCGGAGCCACCTTGGGCTCCGTGCTGCGCAGGTGCTCCAGCGTGTTGGAGTCCACCCGGGGCGGGGCGGACCGGAGACGCGGTGCATTCAACGTCGGGGCTGTGAGCTGGGTCAGCTCCCGGGCCCGCAATACCTCCGACGGCAGAACCACGCGGGGCGCATGCCAGAGGTACTTGGGGCCGAAGAGGGCGATCAGGGCGATTGCCATCCAGACGAAGATGGAAAGATAGACCGACTCGCGGAAGCGGGCCCGGGCGCGTTCATCTTCGATGGTGTCGAGGAGGCGGACCAGCTCATGCTCCTCCAGTTCGCCGAACCGCCCGGTGCGAATGCGCAGAGGCTTCGGCCGCACCGTGTCTTCCACCGGACTATGGGGCACAAACGACAGTGGAGCATCGGGATCGACGGGGGTCTCCACCGGCTCGTCCCCGGTGGTTCCGAAGAGAGCGGCCGCGCGTCGCGGAGCCGTCCCAGACCGGTCACCGGAGCGGTCGTCAGCAGCGGAGTCCCCCTCGGCGTTCGGCTTCCCGTTAGGAGAAGATTTCCGCAGCTCGGTCTCGTCGGTCGGGGTAGGCGGGGGAGATGGCATGTAGATCGCTTAATCTCTGACGAAACAGGGTAACTGAAGGTTGCGCCCAGAGGCCAATTGCGCGTTCCACCTTAGTGTAAGTGCTCTCAAGGCTAAAGCCCGCGACGACTCTCCTCTGAATAAGCCGGTGAAAGCCGGCTGATCCACCTAGACCGAGCAATCCTCGCCGCTCCTTTATGCTCTTATTATGTCTTCTCCCCCAATGCTGGGCCACAAAGTCATTGTTCTAACGGCGAGTGACCGCTGCTTTGCGGGTTTGCAGGAGGATCGGTCGGGACCGGCCATCGCAGAACTCCTTGCGGCCTCCGGCGCCGAGGTTCTGGAGCGAATCGTCTCCCCGGACGACCTTTCCCTTTTGACCGAAACGCTGCGAGAGGCTGCCGGGCGTGCCGCTCTGGTGCTCACCACTGGCGGAACGGGGCTTGCCGCCCGGGACAACACACCGGAGGCGACGCTCGCGGTCTGCGATCGGCTGGTGCCCGGCTTGGCGGAGCTGATTCGGCAGCGAGGGGCGCAGGAGACGCCATTCGCCGCACTCGGGCGAGGGATCTGCGGCATCGCGGGCCGGTGCCTCATTGTGAACCTGCCCGGCAATCCGGCGGGCGCGACCAGTTCCTTGCGGACCGTTCTGCCGTTGCTGCCGCATGCGCTCGACCTGCTCGCGGGGCGCACCGAGCATGAGCCTGCCCGCCGGTAACGGCCCGTTTGCGCACCGGTTACGCAGCGGAGATTGACGCTCCCGGCACGGCTCCCCAACGCATCCTAGAATGAACTGTCGTGAAGATTGCCCCTGTCGTCATGTTCCACAAGATCTCGGCCCTGCTGCTGGCGTTGATGAAGCCCCTCGGGATCTGGGGAGTGGGTGGACTGGCCCTGGTCGACTCCGCCCTGATTCCCATTCCTGTCTCCATGGATGGAATCATCATCGGCTATGTCGCTAACAACCATCAGCGTTTTCTCCTTTATTGCGTGATCGCCGCTGCCGCCTCGGCGATCGGCTCGCTGGTGCCGTTCTTTATCGGACGCGCCGGGGGGGAGCTTTTTCTGCTCAAGCGCATCAACCGCGAACGCTACGAGCGCCTGCGGGACCGTTTCGAACGGCAGGAGTTTTTTGCGATTCTGATCCCGGCCATGTTGCCGCCGCCGACCCCGCTGAAGCTCTTTGAATTTGCCGCGGGCGTCTTCGAGATGAAAGCCCTGCCCTTCGTACTGGCGATCTTTTTCGGCAAATTGACCCAGTTTCTGGTCTGCTCCCTGCTGACGATCTATTTTGGGACGGCGTTGATCCACAGCCTCCGGCGCGTGATGCACCGGCACCTGGGTGCGGTCATCGGCATAGGGCTCTCCATCCTGATGCTGTTGATCTTCTACGTTGTCCGGCGGGTCTTTGATCGCCGTCGCGGTGTTCCCTTGCCGATCGAAGAGGCGTAAGGGCGGGTATCCGGCCCGGCAGATCAGGCCAAGGGGTGCTGATGCTCGGTTGCCTCGCGCCATGCGGCAACGAGGCGAGCCGCCGCAACGGGCAAACCGAAGAGTACGGCCGACCCGAGCCCGGTTGAGACCAGGTCATTCGCATAAAACGGGACCCCAGCGGCATAGCAGGATGCCAGCCCCGGCAGGGTGTGCGGATATATGCCGCTTCCGAACCAAACGACGAAGTTGCTCAAAACAAAGAAGCTGGTGGCGGAACAAGCAACAGCCGCAGCCACGCGAACGGCGGTGATGCGGCGCAACAGACCGCTCGCCAGCAGGCACACGCCCGCATACCAAAGCCACGTGATCAGGTAGCTCCCCACATGGAACGGCATTCCGTAGACAATGTGCGTGAGGTATACGTCCGTCAATGCCATCACCGCGACGGCGATGGCGGCCTGCCAGCGAGGTTCGCGGGCTCCGAAGAAAAGCAGACCTGCGCCCACTACGGTGAAGTTCAGGCCGACACCACCAAATGTGTGCGGGACAAGGCGGCTGAGAGCGGCGAGCAGCAAAACGACGTAAGCGAGCATGTTCAGTATCCCAAAAATTCAAAGCTTGGCGCAGAAGGTTCCAGCTCACCGTCTCACGGCAGGCTCTCCATGATTGTACGGGAGAGCGCGCGTGAACCGGTCATGGCTCAGCCTCCGAGCCGGCCATCCATTCCCTGCGCCAGTACTCGCCCGCCGGGTGCGAGTACGACTTCTCCGGTGAGGGCGGGGTGGTTTCGCGAGTGCAGCAGCGGCAGATCGCCCATAAAACGGGGATCGGTAAACAGGACCGCGGTGCTGCCGGGATCGAACGACTGGACGGCGTCCGAGGTCTCCGAGCCGGTCCGGCTCAGGGTCAGAATCGGCATGGGCGACCAGTCCAGGTAGATTTGCCCGAGCCTGCTTCGCTCGGCGGCGAGCAGGGAAGGGCCCGGCAGTGGCTTCACAAACAGGCCTCCGGGTACGGAGGTACCTAGATTCGTATCGGCCACGCCAAGCCGGTAGGCTGGCCCGAAATCGGTCACGGTGTACCAGCGAAAGACGCTGAGCGGGTCAGGGCTTGCGAGCGACCGCTCCGCCATCAGCAAGGGACGGCTGTCCGCGGGCGCGATGGAGGGCGCGGGTTCGGGGCTGGCCTGGTCTTGGGAAGATCCCGCTGTACCTGCCGCGCCGGAGGCCGGCGGCGAGGTGAGAACACCGGGCGCACGGAGTGTCTGCGCCTGGGCAAGGACGACGGCGCGGCTGTGCTCCACCCAGCGCAGGGACCAGAGCAGAAGCACGCCCACCAGTGCCGCACGCGCCCAGCCCCGGCCGCGGAAGCGCTCCCGTCGAGCGCCGACCTCCCGGCCAATCAAACCAAAGAGGACGGGCAGGAGCAGACCCACGGCCAGCAGAAGAAAGAGGACCGGGTCGAAGATGAAGACGATCGAGCCCGCATACCAATGGCCGTTGAATGGGAAAAAGGGCCGCACACCGTAGTTGTTGGTGTAATCGAGCAGGATGTGAGTCAGCAGCGCGAAGATGAGAAGGAGGTAGAGCAGGCCCCAGCGAATGGGCGCTTCAGCCTTCGTCCGGACGGTTGAGCCGGCGGACAGGGATATGAAGGCTGACGACTTTCTGGAGCTTCGCCAGCGATGGTAGAGCAGGAAGCCCAGAAGCAGGAAGGCTGCTTCGAACGGGATGCCGAGAAACGTGTGGGTGATGCCGCGATGGTGCTCAAAACCGGAGACCGGACCGCGCAGGCTCCAGAGGGTGTCGATATCCGGAAATTCAGCGGCGATCGCCATTCCAGCCGTGGCATAGGCGACCCGGCGATTGAGCCCTGCCCGCGCCAGACAGGCGCCGGTGAGAACATGCGTGACCGGCTCCATACGGGGGTGGGACTAAATGGAAAGCGCGAGGGAGGCTTTGCGCGGAGCGGGCAGCTCGGGGAATGCAGAGTGCTGCTCGTCCGACTCCGAGGTCTCCATGGCTTCGCGGTCGCGCGCCGCGGCCGCCTCCTGCGAGGTGATGGCGGTAAGCATCTCGATCTCCCCCGCAGCCAGCATATTGGGCCTGAAACCGGCGACAGCCACCTTGCCCGGATCATCCCCAAGAATCTCGGAGATGCGGTTCCACAGGAAGAAGGGCGATGTTGTGGGAAGCAGGATCATTCTGCGCTCCGGCTCGGGAAGGGCGAAGTATACGCCCCAGACCGCAGTTGCCACGCACATGCCAAAGGTTCCAAAGGCATAGACGGGCGAGTACATGGAGTGCGCACCGGTTGTCGCGATCCAAGCCGCTTGTACCAGTTGAACGCAAGATGCGATGCCGAGCCCTAGAGCGACACCAAACACATGGCTGCGGAAGGTCAGGCCGAGAGGCCGGATCGCGAAGCAAACGAAGATGAGAAGACAAAGTACCAGGACGTTGATGCCCTGTTGGAGTCGTGAGACCAGTTCCCCAAGAATGACTATGGTCGACACGCCCTTTGCAAAAAGATCCGGCCCGGTAGCAAGGGCGATCGCGACGACGAAAGAAACGACTCCGACCCATCTAAAAACGATATTCCCGACCCGCCGTAAACCTGGGAAAGGTTTCATGGCTTCAGAAAAGAGCCCATGCAGAACCAGTACAACTGCGCTGAGGCCGGCTATCTGCATGGTCCAGAACGAGTAGAAGTAAGCAAAATAGGCGATACGCTGCGGAATGTGCATTTGACCACGGAAGAATACCAGGGCTACGGTAATGCTCCCGCCAAGCGCAGTAACGGCAAGGTATCCTATAAGGGCGGGAAATATGGACGCTACGCGTCGATAAAGCATACTGGCCAGAACGGCCAGGCATACGAGAACCTGAAGAATGCTGACGTACTCTGAGAGTAGATGATCGGACATGCTGCGTTCCCCTGAGATGGTGATATCACATCCATCAGGGGAACGCTATGATGATGTCTAGCACTAATGGGCTATTACCAGCAACCCACTCCGCCGCTCCACGGGGCGCACAAAGGGGCGGGCATGTTTATTACGATGTTCGCGTGGGTTGCGGTGGCGTGTGAGGGGAGCTTCTGGGAGTTGGAAGCGACGGAGGATGCGGCGAAGCCGGAGACTGCAAGGGCCAGGACAGAGAGGCGAACAAAGTTCTTCATATAAGCTCCACAAAAGTTGTATTCGGAGTACCCTTTAAGTTGACTTGGCATCCGACAAGTCAGAAGGTAAGCTAGAAAGGGCGATGCTTCCAGCCAGAAACCCTTTATAACGTATAAGTTACAGAAAAAAGTTACTAAGGTAACGTGACTACTTTGGCCCTTCGTTTAGGTCTGTTCTGCTTTATTTTTGGTGCTCCGGGTGGGCGGTCATAACAACGAACGTCCGGCGTTGCGCAGCGTTTCGAGGTGTCCGGCGTAGGCTCACACCACATGTCCCGCTCTCCCTTTCCTCATGCTGATCGTGATCTCCTGGCCCGGATTTCCCGCTCCGCGGGCGGCAAGGCCGGGTATAAGCAGCTGGTCCGGGAGCTGGGGCTCGGCGGGGGGCGCGAGCGCCGGCTTCTGCTGGAGCAGCTCACGGGGATGGTGGGCCGGGGCGAACTCCGCAAGCTGGAGGGTGAGCTTTGGGCGGTACCCAGGCCTCCCGCTGCCGAGGCCCAGGATGGGTCAAAACCGGACAGTCATGTCAAGGCAACCTCTGACGCCAAAACAGCTTCGCTTGACGCCAAAACGGCTTCGCCGCGGCGGGGAGGTTTTGAAGCGGTCACCCGCGGCAGCCGCGAACGCCTGCTGAGCGGTCGGCTGGAGCTTCATCGCGACGGCTATGGGTTTGTCCGTCCGGATTCCGGAAAGGGGACCGGAGCCCGTGAGCCCGGGGCGTCCGCCGACATCTTTATCCCTCCCCATGCGCTCCATGGAGCGATGCATGGAGACCTGGTTCTGGTCGACGAGGATGCGCCCGCGCGGGACGGTCGGCGGTCGGGGCGTGTCGCGCGGGTGTTGACCCGGCGAAATCCAACGGTGGTGGGAATCTTTCACTACGCCCGCGGCACAGGGCGGCGGCGGCAGGATTCCCCTTTTGAGGAGCTGCGGGGCAACTACGTGCAGCCGTTCGATGAGCGGCTGGGCGGTCCGATCGAGATCCCGGAGGGGGCGGAGGTTGTTGCAGCCGCTGCGGAGTCGCCGCACCGGACCCTGGGTGGGGAGGCTTGGCGGGCGGGGGTGGAACAGCAGATTCCCTTCTGGAATGACAACCAAAAAAACGGGAGCGACGCGGATGAGACGGCCGAACTGTGGCCGCTGGAAGGGCTGGCGGTGGAGGTTGAGATCACCAGCTTTCCGCAGCCGGGCAGGCCGGCGCGGGGGCGTGTGCTCGAGGTGCTTGGGCCACCGGATGCCTTCGGCGTGGATGTGGAGATCATCATCCGCAAGCATGCGCTTCCGCACACCTTTCCGGCACATGTGCTGGCCGAAGCGGAGGAGCGCGCGGGGAAGACCGCCGCTTCGCTGTCGCCGGAGGAACTGGAGTTGCGTGAAGATTTTCGCGGTTTGCCGATCGTGACCATCGACGGCGAGACGGCGCGCGACTTCGACGATGCGGTGCTGGTGCGTCCGCTCGCGAACGGCAACACGGAGCTGCAGGTGCATATCGCCGACGTGGGCTGGTATGTGGGCGCGGGCTCGGCGCTGGACACGGAGGCGCGGGTGCGCGGCACCAGCGTGTACTTCCCGGACCGCGCCGTGCCGATGCTGCCGCATGCGCTTTCGAGCGGCATGTGTTCCCTGCTGCCGCACGAGGATCGCCCCGTGTTGAGCTGCGTGATGGAGGTCGATGCGCAGGGAGAGATCGTGGGGTACCGGGTGGGCGAAGGGCTGATCCGCAGCGTGCGGCGGATGACCTATACGAGTGTGCAGCGGTGTTTGAATGCATCGCCGGCGGCAGCGGAGTGGAACGGATTGAAAGCCGCCGCGGAGCCGGAGGACAAGCAGATTCCCTTCGGGAATGACAACCAAAAAAGCAACCAGAAAAGCAACGGCGACCGCACCGTTACGCCGGAGCCCTCCGCGGAGGACCTCGCCGAGCGCGAGCGCGTTGGCCTGGAGCAGCCGGAGCTTCCGGAGGCGTTCGACCGGATGCTGGAGTTGGCCTTGCGGCTCAACCGCAAGCGCGCGCGCCGCGGTTCCATCGACTTTGACCTGCCGGAGCCGGTGGTCGAGTTTGACCCGGACGGCAACATGAAGGCGATCGTGCGTTCGGAGCGAGGCTGGGCGCACCGGCTGATCGAAGAGTTCATGCTGAGCGCCAATGAGTGCGTGGCGACGTGGCTGACGGCTCAGGGGATTGCGTCGATCTACCGCATTCACGAGATGCCCGACCCCAAGCGCATCGTGGAGTTCGAGGAGACGGCGGCCGGCTTTGGCCAGACGCTGGGCATCGGCGCACTGCCGGTGAAACGGCTCACGATGAAGAGCGACCGCTGGGAAGCGCAGCGGAACGCGGCCAAAGGCCGCGGCGGACGGGCGCCGCAGGGCCATGAGCTGCCGGAAAGAATTCCGGTGACCCCGCAGATGTACCAGAAGCTGGTGCGGCGAATCCAAGGCACGCCGGAGGAGCGCATTCTGGCGTACCTGATGCTGCGTTCGCTGAAACAGGCCCGGTACTCCGAGAAAAACGAGGGGCATTTTGCGCTGGCTAGCCCCTGTTACACGCATTTCACGTCGCCCATTCGGCGCTATCCGGACCTGATCGTGCACCGCCTGCTGCGGACGATGCTGCGGCGTGGAGCGGATCCGCGTGGAGGGACGATCCTGGCGAACGATCCGCAGCCGTGGGCGGCGGAGCTGGCACGCTCGCAGGGGAAACATGCGGCGCACCTGCCCCGGAGGAGCGATGCAGCGGAGGTTCAGCTTCGCGAATTGGGAACGTCTGCTCCCTTGCTGGCACCCAGGGATGTGAGTGGACGTTCAAAGCGGCCTGGCCGAATTGGATGGAGTGATACGGCAGCTCAGGAAGGCGCTGGTGGTGCGGAGGACAGCAGGTTCCCTTCGGGAATGACAGAAAGAAAGACAGAGCATAAAAGAAAGACAGAGAGAGGAGAAGATGCGCAGTTGCTGCCTTCCGCAGAGCCCATTGCAGCCGAGGAACTCGCCGATATGGCCGTGGAGAGCTCGCAGGCGGAGCGGCGCGCGGCGGAGGCAGAGCGCGAGCTGATCGAGTGGAAGAAGTTGAAGTTCATGGCCAACCGGATTGGCGACGACTTCCGCGCGATCATCCTGTCGGTGACCAAGTACGGCTTTTTTGTTGAGTTGGACGAGCTGTTTATCGAGGGGCTGGTGCCGCTCGGATCGCTTCCGGGAGACTTCTACAGCTTCCGCGACACCGACCGGACCATCTGTGGCGCGCGCACCGGCCATTGCTTCCGGGTGGGCGAGCGGGTTGAGGTGATCCTGGACCGCATCGACCGGCAGCAGCGGCATCTTCAGTTTGCGCTCACGCCGGGAACGGAGCCGAGGGCGGCTGCCGGGGCGAGTTCGGTTCGGGCGGGAAAGAGCGAGGCGAAAAAGGCTCGCGCTGAGGCGAGAAAGCAGGCGAAAAAGCCCTCCGCGGCGAAGGGAAAGACCGCGAAAAAGCCGAAGAGTAAAAAACGCAACAAGCGTTCGAGCTGATTACCCATGGCTATGCAGCAAGTGCGAACAGCAGATTCCCTTCGGGAATGACAGAAAGAAAAACAACAGCGCTCCTTTGGGAATTACAGAAAACTTGGGAATTACAGAAAAAACGACGCGCTCCTTCGAGAACGACGGGAAAACAACAGCGCTGTATACCGCAGGGACCCGCTCTTATGGCACGTCTTCCTTCGGCATATCCGGAGGAAGCGGAACGGTGGGCGAGTTCGGCAGCTTCCACACCTCGAGCCGATCGGTGCCGTGGTAGCGGCGGGGGTTGAGAAACCAGCCCGTGGTGGGGATCCGGCGCGCCCAGACGAGGGTGCTGCCGGGTTCGGGGGCGTGATCGATGACGGCATAGCGGGCGCCCTGCTCGTGTTCCCACCAGATGCGGCGATCATCCTTCTCGTCCCAAAGAAACGGGATGATGCCCGGGCGGGTGATGCCGCCGAGGTCGATGAGGGGATGCTCGGAGAGGAAGGCGGCCTCCCCGATGGAGTAATGGGCCACGGCATCCTGCGGGGGCAGCGAGCGAAGGAACGCTGCGAGGGCGGCGTAGTCGCGATCAACGGCGGTTTTGTTGCGAATCAGGGGCCAGGTGGCAAGCAGGCTGACCGAGACTCCAAAGATGACACCGAAGACGGTACCCGCGACGTACAGCCGCGGCCGGAGCTTGCGGGCCATCGCCAGGATCGCCACCGTGAGTACCGGCGCGGTGACGAAGATGTAGCGGGTCTGCACATAGGTGTGGTCTGAAACGTAAAAAAGGCAGTTGATCGCGGTCCAAACGAACAGCAGCCAGCCGCCGGGGTTGAGGGCGCGGCCGATTGCCTCCGGCGAGAGGCTGCCCTTGCCCTGGCGGCGGAAGGCAAGCCACAAAGCAAGCGCGATCAGGCCCAGCAAGACCAGCGGAAAACCGAAGGCGTAGATCTGGAAAAGATGCCGCAGAACGGAGTCGGCGGGGCCGGCGCGCTTGGCCGCGTTGGTGTTGGGCAGCACGCTGCCAAAGGTGCGGGCCGCATAGAATGCCCACGCGATGCCGGGGCCTGCGGCCAGCAGAAAACCGGAGAAGAAGAGCGCCAGCTTGGAGCGGAACGGAAGAGGCGCGTTGACCCAGCGCACGAACAGGATGAGCCCCAGCAGGAGGGTGAAGAAGCCCATCTCCGGCCGCAGCAGCGGGGCCGCGCCGGCGCAAAGGCAGCCGAACAGAAAGCGTGGCGGAAACCGCGACGGAGACACAGGGGCGTGCAGAGGATCGGCGGCGACGGCCACCAGGCCCCAGCAGACCAGGCCCGCCGCCGCGAGCGCCTCCATGCCAGAGAAGGCCCAGTAGCCGAAGTACGGATTGACGACGAGCACCAGCAGCATCGCCGCGGCGAAGGTGCGGCTGCGCGTCTGGCCGAGGTCGCGCGTGAGGTTGCGCGCGAAGACAAAGACGCCGCTGAGCGCGAAGACTGCCGCGGCGGCCGTTAACGTCTTGCCGGCGTTCATCCAATTTGGAATTGCCGCGTGGCAGGCCGCCAGCAGCCAGACCCACAGTGGCGAGGTGTCGCCGTACACGACGTGGCCGTTGAAGCTGAAGCCCTGCCCGCGAGATACGGATCGCGCAAACTCGAGGTGAATGTAGGCATCGTCCTCCCAGTACCCCAGCGTGTGCACAAACCACAGGGCGGTCCAGCCAAACGTAAGCGCCAGCAGAAGCGCGGCCAGCGGCGAGGGTTGCCCTTCGTTGCGTTCCGCGGTGGGTACAACAGCGTTCATGCGTCTCCTGGGGGGTTAGGTGTGGCTGTGTCAGCTTTGAGAGCTAAGGGAGTGTCTGTGTGAATCATCTTTGATTTCGGAGGAGGAATTTCGGAAGAGAGCTTTCGGAGGTAGGTCCGGGCTTCAGCCCGGACATTCGGTGCGGAGAAGAACGGGGCTTCAGCCCCGGGTTTGCGCTGATGCTGGAGCGAAAGCTGGGCTATAGCGAATTACTCACACCTAATTAGTCACACCTAACAAAGTGTCATCTCGACCGGAGCGCAGCGCAGTGGAGAGACCTGCAGTTTGCTCCGAGTTGTTGGAGAGTGCTGCAGCGCCGAAACACTGCAGGTCTCTCCACTACGCGAACGATGAAGCTTGTTCGCTCCGGTCGAGATGACACCGCATACCCGCAGGTAAATTGTTCTAAAGCTCATGATTGCGGCTCCTGCTTTCGTGAGGCTGAAGCCCCACGCTCCCTCCCTGTTTTCGTGGCGCTGAAGCCGCACGCTCCTCCAAGAACACCTCGTACGGATGCACCTCGTACGATGATTGTGATTCAAACAGATGCTACCTACACCATGATGCCTCCCTCGCCGGGGTCTGCCAAACCGTCTACCGTCGTGGAGGCTTCGGAGGGACTGCATCGAGCCGGTAAACAACGAGCACATTGCGGTCAGGATCGTTCATGGCTGGAAACGCTCCCATGCGCACGGGACGGTAGAACGGAGCCATCGCCTTCATGTCCTCGTCTTCGAGTTCATTCCAAGCGGCATACCAGCCGGGGCGGTACAGCCGCACGCGCTGGTCGAGGTCCAATGTGCCGAACTCGGTGTTGATGGAAGGAAGCCCGGTCATCAGGCTGAGATCGGAGCCAGACACGGACAGGATCAGCGGCGAATGCGCGGGGTCCGCTCGAACGATGCGGGCGAGCGCCTGCGCGGCAGAAACATACGTGTAGTCAGGGTGACCGATGAATCCGAGTTGCTGCCACCCATCCGGCACCACGACCGCCAGTACCAAAGCCGCCACCCCAAGCTGAACGGCGGCGCCGGGCAGGCTCCCGGTTCGCCTCTGCTCGCTCCACGTGGAAAAGCGACGGAGTTCTTCAAGGGCCATGGCGACCAGCATCGTCACCGGCGCCGCGAGGACGAGGTAATACCGCGACTGCAGATTGTTGTGATAGGCGAGAAACACGAAATATCCGGCGACCCACAGCAGAAGCGCAGGCACGAGCGGATTGCGAAAGAAGCGCGGGCGCACAAAGAGGAGAAACGCCATCGCAAGAAAGAAAAGCGAGTAGAGAACGGAGCCCATCCAGCGGCCGTCGGCCAGGGTATGAAAGCCAACGCCGGCGAGCGGCTCCATCTGGAAGCCTGTGTAGTCGTTGGCGGAAAACAGATACCGGTAATCCTCGAGATAATGCGGACGGACCAGCAGCAGGTAGTAACTCAACCAGAGGCCCACGCCCAGCAGGGCGGGGGGAAGCGCCAGGCGCAATGCAGCCCCCACGCGGTAACCGGCTCTGGACCAGACAAGCCAGCCGATTGCAGGCAGC
The DNA here is from genome assembly GCA_965276885.1 of Granulicella sp. GTDB lineage: Bacteria > Acidobacteriota > Terriglobia > Terriglobales > Acidobacteriaceae > Granulicella. The sequence continues at coordinate 4,026,278 of OZ255702.1, forward strand.
AGCGTGATGGCGGTCGGCTTGGTGAGCACCAGGAGCGGCAGGAGAACGCCTAATGCCACCGAGGGCCCGAGGCAGCGGAGTACGCGGCCGATCGAGCCTCGCTGGAGCTGAAGCGGTTCAAGCCGCGATGCCACCCACAGGGCCAATGCCGCGAGAGAGGCCAGCAGCGGTTCAAGAATCGCTTCGCGTTCAAAGGCGAAAAAGAAGGGGCTTGTGCAGAAGAACAGCACCGCCAGCGGCGCGGCCAGGGAATCGCCCGGCGTTCGGCCCGACAGGCGTTCACAGCGCGTGATCAGACGGTATACAGTCAGGAGCATGACGCCGAAGACGACCACGGCGAGCGCGCGCGCGGCGACGAGCGACACGCCGGAGAAGCGGAAGACGATCGCCTCCAGCAGCGGCCACACGGGCAGAGCCACGGCGGGGTTGAAGTCGCCCGGCAGAAACCAATGGCCGAGCAGGAAGTGCCGCACAGCGGCGTCGCTGTACCAGCCCTCGTCGGTGTAGCGCGACCAGTCTACCCAGGCGGTGTTGCCGGGGAAGTCGGCGGAAAGATGAATGAAGTGCAGAGCGTAAAAAACCCCGCTGATCGACAGCAAGGCCCAGCGCACGACGCGGAGCAGCTTCGCTCTTTGCAGGCGAGGCGCGGACGGTGGCTCGGCAGGCTGCGGTGTCGTTTGCATAAGCGTCAAATAATTTCGTACATCCGCAGTTTCAGCGGCAATCTCTGCAGCGACGAGTCCACAAACATTGCTATAGCTCATTCCACGTGCTACGCAGCAAATGCGGACAGCAGATTCCCTCCCGTTCGACTGCGCTCAGGGCGAATAACAGAAAGAAAAGCAACAGCGCCGTAGCCCTACGAAGACAACGTAGAAGCGCGGGGCCAGCGTGCCGCAAAACGAATCAAGGGGCGCTCCATGGCAAACCATGAGACGGTGGCGTACCCAATTACGAACACAGCCCCGGCCAGCTTCACCCAGCCGGCCGTCCCGAAGTGATTTTGCAGGAGCACCACCAGAAAAATGTGCACAAGGTACATGGTGTAGCTGATCTCCCCGAGATAGCGAAGCGGGCGAGTGGTGAGGAGAGCCCGAAACCAGCCGCGATCCGTGAGCGCCCAGGCCAGCAGGCCCACGGCCGCGATCAGTGAAAACAGGTACACGCATGCGTTGGCGAGCGGCGTGTTGCGCGCGAGGCGAAACAGCGGAGAGGCTTGTGTCCCGGTAAACAACAGCACCCCGGCCAGAAACGCCGCGGGGGCCCAGCGCGTGAGGGAGGCTGTCGACGCAGGGGTGCGCCGCTTCCACAGCAGGGCCAGCGCCGCGCCCGCGCAGAGCAGATCGGCGCGAAAGGGCGTAAGCGCATAGATGTAGAAGTGATTTGGAAACAGCGGGGTGCACGCCGCGCGCAGAAGCGGCGTAAACACCAGCGCTCCCAGCGAGAGCCGAAGCAGCGTCTCCTCCGAGGTAAGCAGAACGACAAAGGGCCAGACGAGATAGAACTGCTCCTCAATGGCGAGCGACCACAGGGGCAGCAGACCGGGCGGATGCGCCCCCATCGCCTGCACATTGGGGGCAAGAAGGAAGAGCCACCAGGGTTTGTACTCACTCCAGGTGAACAGCAGGCCATACAACACGATCGTCAGGGCATACGGCGGCAGAATGCGGAAGACACGCCTGCGATAGAAGTAGGAAAAGTAGGGACCGCCGCGCCGCTTGCGCTCCAGCAGAATTCCCGTGATCAGGAATCCGCTCAGCACAAAGAAGATATCCACGCCGGCCCAAAGCAGCGGGTGATGGGTGAGGTGGTCCAGGAACACAAGCGCAAAGGCGATCGCGCGCAGACCATCGAACTGCAGAATACGGGTCTTGGCCGCGGCGTTCGGCTCGATCGGCGGGGCTTCCACCAGCGCGTCGCTCAGCCTGGCTTCAAGGGATGCGGCGGCAAACTCACTCATACGCCAGGGCGTCGATGGGATCCTTGCGGGCGGCCTTCAGCGCCGGGTACAACGCGCCCAGCAGCGCGCCGAAGAGCGTAATCAGCGCCGCCCAGACAACCCATCTGCCCGTCAGCGTGAAGGCCAGCGCGGGATTGTGCATGCGCAAGAATGTCCGCAGCACAAAGGTTGCCGCGATGCCGAGGACCACGCCGCAAACCGCCAGCAGCCCCGTCTCGCGCAGCACAACGGAGACGATGCTGCCCTTCCCCGCTCCCATGCTCTTCAAAATGCCGATCTCGCGCGTGCGCTCCATCACGGCCGTATACATGGATTGAAAGATCACCAGAAAGCCGATCACGGCGGCGATGCCGATCACCACGTTAATCGCGATGGTAAACGCCGGGATGTGTTCCGGCGTGAGCTGCGACAACAGCTCTTCGAGCGTCTGCACGCTCCAGTCATTCAGCCCCTGCACGGCGTGGATCTCCCCCCGCACGGCATCCTGGTACCGGGGCGGATCTTCGGTGCGGAGGACAAAGTAAGCCGCCTTGCCCGGACTGCCGTCCAGGTCGTCCAGGGTGGTGAGCGGAATAAACCGGCGGGCCCCTTTGCCATGCTCGACGATGCCGCAGATGCGGAAGTCATGGTTCAGCACCTTGATCACGCCGCCCACATGCTGATTTTTGTTGTTGGCCGCCTCGATGTCGTCGATCAGAATGTCATATTGCCCTTGGAAGGGGCCACCGGCGATGAACTGGAAGGGCTTCAGCTGGTTATAGCTCTCGTAGTCGATGCCCAGCAGGTTTTGCACCGAGGAACCGATCAGAATCTTGATCCCTACCGGCGAGACGACCTGAACGTGGGGCAAGCCGCGCAGGACACCGGCTACCTTTACGCTCGCCGAGGCGCTGCTAGTCGCGAGAATGGCGCTGCCCTTCGCCGGCTGCGCGATCATGTCGTAGCCCGTGCCGCTCTGCTGATCGCGACTGCCATTCAGGATGCCGTACATGATCCCCACAATGGAGAGGATCATGATGACCTCAATCGCGACGGCCAGCGCGCTGATGATGGAGCGCAGCGGCCGGTACACGAGGTTGCCGAGAATCAGTTTGTTCAAAGTGGAGCGCCTTCGGCACTGCGGGGCAGCCGCCGTCCGGTCAGTGTACCGCGATTGGCCGCCACGCTACGATCACGCTACGAAGCGCCCAACGCCTTGGGAGCGAACGGGCGCGGACGCAGCGGCGACACGCCTGCGCGCACCGAGGCAGGCTTGCCCCGCAGCAGCATGCCGATGACCGGAGCGATATAGGCGCAGAAGCAGAACCCGACCAGGAAGCCGAAGTTCACCAGCCGGATCATATCGATGGCGCCGCCGATGCCGCCCTCGGGGGCCACATGCGCGAAGGCCAGGATGTACAAAAGCCCCAGCGGGTTTCTACGAATGTCGCCGCAGGTGGCATCGGCGCTGACGAACAGGAGCAGCCAGATGGCCGGCGCGAGCGCCAGAACACCACGCCAGCCATCCAAGTGAAAGGCCTCGCCGGTGGGGCTGAACGAGATGCCCGTGGTCTGGTCGTCTTCGGCCAGCCCGCCCATCTCGTGCATGTAGGCGTTGCCGCCCACGCGAATGCCTTCCAGCTTATGAGGGTCGAGAATGTGCGGAACCAGGTTTTCAAAGTAATAGCGGACCGCCAGATAGCCGAAGTAGTGGCCTTCATTCGAGAACTGAATCAGCACGGAATCGTTCGGCATCATGCTGAGCCGGTCCAGGATGCCTTCCGGCTTGTTGAAGTAGTACATCCGGGTATCGAGATCCGGAGGCGCCTCCCAGCTCGCCGCGCGGCGCCGGAGCTCCGGGATGTGGGTGAGGTATTTCACCACAAGGTCCGTGCGCTCCCCGGGAAGGCCGGTGTAAATGTCGCCGCGGCCAATGGCCGCCATGGGCACGAGCACGGTCTGCGCAAACACCATAAACATGCCGAGAACCGCGAAATGGATGAAGCGCAGCCGAAAGCGGGCCCAGGCCACGCCCAGCAGCCAGCAGACAACCGGCGTAAACATGCCCTGCTTGCTGAAGGCCATCATGCCGATCCAGAAGGCGTACAGGATGGCAAAGCCGCTGACGCCGTTCACGCTGCGGCGCCCCCCGCTGTCGCGCACCGCCGCCACCGTTCCGAGCAGGATGCTCAGCGGCAAAAACGGATTGATCAGCAGCACCGAGTGCAGGATCTGCCCTCCGCCGCCCGGAGCCAGCATCGTGGCAAAAAAGATCGCGAAGTAAATGACCAGGCAGCCAAGCGAGGCCTCGAAGAATTCGAAGGTCTTTACGCTCAGCAATCCGGGTATGCCGTCCTCCGTTGTAGCCAGTTTTCTGCTCACGAAGGCTGCCACCAGCATGGAGGCGATGGACGCCACGTAGGTCCCCATGAGCAGCAGCGGATTCTGCAGGTTGGTCTGCGCCGCTTCGCCGAGGCAGGCCTTGGTGACGGTACCCAGCTCCACGACCAGAACGGCGTACGCGAAGACGTAGGCTCCGGACGGCCGCGAAAAGCCGCCCGCGATGTTGAACGCAAAGACGCTCAGCATGAAAAAGCAGAACGTTAGACCGCTATACCGGGGATCGGTCCCTTCCAGCAGCTGCACCAGCATAAGCAGGCTGGTGAACAGGAAGGCGCGCCCTACCGGCACGTGCGTGGGAAACGGAATAAGCACCGGGTACAGTGTATCGCCGTGCCCATACCTGTTATGAACGTATTTCAGGAAGGGCACCGCTTCAGCCGTGCCAAACGAAATGGACACAACGGCTTCACAGACCGCGGAAACGCTGCTTTAGGGAAGGGGGTTTCAGCCACCCCGTAAGTGCTTTGCGTACAATTTGACTTTAGCAGCGGAGGTGCGGCTTCAGCCTGCGGAGATTTTTTCGCGGCTTATTCAGCCGCTGCGGTGAGCTTAACCCATCGGACCTCAGCGGCTAAAGCCGCGTTCCTGGCGAGCTGCTACGGCAGAAGCCGTGCCCTTCCCATCGGTCTCCCAAAAATATCAGTTCTTAACAGCTTCCAGGTGGAGCGATCCCGGCACGGAAGGCATAAAGGTGCTGCCATAAAGGTGCTGCTAGGATGGGGAAACCCATCGCCGCACCCGGGCGAGCCGGGAAGTCGAGTCGGGGAGTACGGATGAGGCTAGAGGGTCTGCGCACACCGGAGGCGCGTCTTGCCGGGGTGCTGGCGGTGCTCGTCGTGGGGGTGCGCCTCTGGATGGCTCGTCCACTCACCTTTTGCGGTACGCCGGATGCCTGCTACTACCTCGGAATGGCGCAGACCCTGGCCTCCGGCGGCGGTTTTCACACCCGCTTTCTGTACGACTTTCAACAAGCCCATCCCACGCTTCCCAACACCGGTATCGAGTACTGGCGTCCGGGGATCAGCCTCCTGTTGATGCTGTTGCGGCCGTTGGGCGGCGTCACCCTTCATAGCAGCGTCCTGATCACGGCGCTCGTCGGAGTCGCCTTTGCCGCTGCGGCTTGGCACATCGCGATGCGGGCCTATGGCGACCGCCGGCTGGCGCTGGGCAGCTTTGCGCTTTGCCTGCTGTCCTCGTCTGCCTGGATCGGGTCGTTGTCGCCCGACTCCGGGCTCTACTACGGCGCGGCGGTAGCGTGGTTTCTCACGCTCTTTACCGTACGCCGCCAAGGACTGGCCCAGGACATTCTGGCACTCGGCTGCGCGGGTGCGGCTTACCTCATCCGCAACGATGCCGCCTTGCTGCTTCTTCCGCTGCTCGCCGTGCTCTGGATGCGCCGCCGGAATCTCTCCGCCAACGGCAGCGATCCTGCCCGCCGTCACGGCAGCTCCGTGCCCTATGCGATCGCCATGCTGCTGGGCTTCGGGGTGGCGCTGCTGCCCATGCACCTTCTCTATCGGGCGGTTCTCGGAACCGCGTTTCCGTCGGGAACCGCGCAGGCCCTCTACCTGAATGACCTCAGCGATTTTGTTCGCTACAACGAGCCGGTAAGCCGCCATAGCCTGCTCGCGCATGGCATAAAACACCTTCTGCTGTTCCGCATCGGCACCTTGGCGACGGTCGTCTACCGCATCGCGGTGCTGATGATCGGCTATGCCGCACTAGTCTTTTTGCCTGGGCTTTTGCTTCGCAACCATGACACTTCCCATGGTGCGGGAGGCAATGCAGAAGCCTATGCGGGAGGCGAAGAAGCTGCAGCGGGGAGCCTTCCCGAGCTCACCGGGGCTGCTGTCTTCTTCATCGCGGCGCTGCTCGCGTACACGCTGCTCCTGCCGGCGGTGGGGGGCTTTTCGGCGCTGCGAACGGCGACCGGCGTGATGCCTCTGGCCTTTGTTCTGGTCATGGTGGCTATCCGGAGGGTGGCGCGCACCCCCCGGCTCGCGACGGCGCTTGCCATCGCCGTCATCGGGGCCAATGCGCTGAGCGGCCTCATGGATGACCGCCGCAATGTCGCTACGATGAACGGGACGGGAGCCGGGGACCGCGTAGAGGCCCAGGGGCTGGCCGCCCTGGGAGCCCTCCCCGCTTCCGCCGTTGTGCTCACGGGCGACCCGGTACAGTTTTCCGTTACCTCCGGCTACGCGGCCGTGGCGCTGCCTGTTAACGGTCTGGGTGCCATCCGGCAGGCGGCGCATGATTTCCACGCTACCCATGTCATATTCAACACCGAAGATCTCCCCGCAACGCTGCAGGAGGTGGATCGCCAGCTCCATCCCGTGCGCTCCACCCTGTTGCCGGCGGAGCATAGCCTGATTCTGGCGCTTGGGCCAGAACCCGGCGATCATTAAGGATCATCAGAGCGGCTGCAAGTTATAGCTGAACTTGCAAATCCCACGCGGAGGGCGGGCCGGCGGTGCAGATTTCTGCGGAAGATCAGGTCAGGGTTGGCCGCGAGCTGCGGGTGGAGCGCGAGCGCCGCGGCATGACGCTGGAAGAGGTGGCCCGCGCTACGCGCTTCTCCGTGCGCCATCTCCAGTCGTTGGAAGCCGACCTGTTTGACGAGCTGCCCGGCGGCGTTCTGCGCAAGGGGATCGTGCGCAGCTACTGCCGCCACATGGGCCTGGACGAGGAGCAGTGGCTGGAGCGCTTCGCCGAGGGCGGCGGCCTGGATGAGAGCGAGCCCGACTTGGCGCAGTTTGCCGAAAATGTCCACCGCGCCCGCCTGGAGGCCATGGCCCCCGTACGCCGCCGCTGGTGGGGCGTGGTAGTGATGGTGGTGTCGGTGCTCGCGCTCGCGGTTGTCGTCTGGCATTATGTGGTGCGCCCGCGCGTGGGGCTGCATAGGGGGGACGCGGGTCCGCAACAGACACTGGCCCCGTCAACACGGAGCCTGAATCCAGAAGGCTAAAAGCAGATTACCTATAGGTGTACAGGACCTCTTGCTTTTCTTGTTGTCATTCCCGAAGGGAATCTGCTGTTTCGGGCCGCAAAACTGCAGGTCTCTTCACTTCGCTGCGCTCCGGTCGAGATGACACTATATAGCCATAGGTGAACTGCCCTTAGAAGCAGATATACGCATTGCCAGGCGGCAAATGCGAACAGCAGATTCCCTTCGGAAATGACAACAAGAAACTCGTGTTTTGAGCCTTTTATGTTGCCATCCCGTAGCGTAGCAAAAGGAATCTGCTTTCGTACGGCTAAACGCCTTCAAGGAACCCACCTTAGCCGTGATAAAACCGCGGCGAAGATGGGGCACCCATGTTCCCCGCTGGCGCGCAAGCGGATCATTGCAGTTAGAATCGAGGGTGTTCTGTGCTCTGCATCCGCAGGCACCGAACGCCCGGTTTTCTGCACCGGGCGTCGGGCGTCCGCCTGTGCCAGTCGAGGGGGACGGGTCCGGCTATCTCATACGAGGAGCAACACCTTTGTCCACCACCGACCGTTATCTTTTCACCAGCGAAAGCGTCACCGAAGGCCATCCCGATAAGATCGCCGACCAAATCTCCGACGCGATCCTGGATGCCTGCCTCGCCCAAGACCCCATGAGCCGCGTCGCCTGCGAGACGCTCACCTGCACCGGCCTGGTCGTCGTTGCCGGGGAGATCACCAGCAAGGCGCACCTCGATGTGCAGACGCTGGTGCGCGAGACGATCCGCGCGATCGGCTATGACGATGCGCTGAAGGGCTTCGACTGCAACACCTGCTCGGTGATCTCGGCGATCAATAAGCAGTCGCCCGACATCGCGCAGGGGGTGGACACCGGCGGCGCCGGCGATCAAGGCATGATGTTCGGCTATGCCACCAACGAGACCCCACAGTTCATGCCGACGCCCATCTCGCTCGCGCATCGTCTCAGCGAAAAACTCTCCGAGGTTCGCCGCAACGGCAAGCTCCCCTACCTTCGCCCCGACGGCAAGACCCAGGTCACGGTCGAATACTCCGCCGAAGGCAAGCCCGTCCGCGTGGATGCCGTGGTCATCTCCAGCCAGCACGCCGACGAGATCGGCAACGATCAGCTCCGCGCCGAGATCCAGGAGCATGTGATCGAGGCCGTGATCCCAGCCGAACTGCTCGACCAGAACACCAAGTACCACATCAACCCGACCGGCCGCTTCGTCATCGGTGGGCCCATGGGCGATACCGGCCTCACCGGCCGCAAGATCATCGTGGACACCTATGGCGGCATGGGCCGGCACGGCGGCGGCGCGTTCTCCGGCAAGGATGCGACCAAGGTCGACCGTTCCGCAGCCTATATGGCTCGCTATGTTGCCAAGAACATCGTCGCCGCCGGCCTGGCCGACCGCTGCGAGGTGCAGCTGGCCTACGCCATCGGGGTTGCCGAGCCGGTCAGCGTGCGCATCGACACCTTTGGCACGGGCACGATCCCCGAGTCTCGACTGATCGAGCTGGTGCGGGAAAACTTCAAGCTGACGCCGAAGGGCATCATCGAAAGCCTCAATCTGCGCCGTCCGGTCTTCCAGAAGACCGCCGCCCACGGCCACTTCGGCCGCAGCGGCGACACCTTCACCTGGGAACAAACCGACAAGGCCGAGGCCCTGAAGGCTGGCGCTCAGGCGGAGATGACTGCCAAATAAATCTGCACGTTTTAATCCGTTTGCAGAGAAAGGAAGCCTGCGGTCTTCCTTTCTCTGTTTAGTCTAGCGTTGCTGTCTTTCTTTCTGTCATTCCCGCAGGGAATCTGCTGTTCGCATTGGCTGCATGGCAAATGCGTACTCCGCTTCAAAAGCTGAAGTTGGCATGCAGCGTCACCGTCCGATTCGCCGCCGTGATGCTTGAAGAGCTCGCCAGCGAGATCGACTGCCCGAAGAACGGCGAGCTCAGAATACCCACCGGGACGCCGGGATTATTGTGGTTCAGCACGTTCTGCCCTTCCACCGAGAAGCGCAGCTGGTAGCGCGGATCGGGTCTGCCCTGGGGCGCGGGCTGGCCGGGAGCGGGCTTCTCCGGCGCCGGCCGCGGGCCGAAGTGGAACTCCTTGGAGGCGGTCAGTTGCAGCGAGTAGAACGCCGGGGACGTCGCATCATTGATCGGGATGATGCTTTGTCCCGCGATGGGTGCGGTGTCGAAGTTCCCATAGCGCGTGCGCACCACGGAGGCGCGGGTGAGATCCGTTGCAAACGCCGGGCGGTCATTGAAGATCGTGTCGCCGTTGCCGTCGGTCCCAGTCGTGATGTTGAACGGCGTTCCCGAGGTCGCACGAAAGAACAGGCCCGCGTTGAGCCCCTTGGGAGCGTTGTACCAGACGCCGGAGAAGAGGCGATTTTTGGTCACGGCAGCCCGGCCATAGTCCTGCGCAAGATCGTATTCGTTGGAGGGAAACGATGTGGATCCGCCCGAATCCGCGGTGCGGTTTTGCTTATAAAAGAAGGCCCACACCGAAAGGCTCTTGGTCGGATTCAGATCGGCGCTGGCCATCAGAATCTGGGCGTGCCGTACACCGTCGGAGCTGAACTGGTAAAGGTTCTGTGTGCCGCCGAGGGGCCGAACGCCGCTCGCAGCCTCGGTGGGATCGTAGGTGCCGGGCAGCGGAGCGTTGATGTTGCGCGAAAGGTACTGGTGCACCCCGCGCGTGGCGATATAGGTCGCGCTGATCGTGCCCTTATCGTTCGCGAAGCCGTGCTCAGCAGAGAAACTGCCAGTCATGGAGTAGGCCGAGTGCAGGCTCGGGCTCAGGTGATACGTCGTCGGCTCCGTGGAAGACGACAGGGGCAGCTGTCCCTGGATGCAGGCGAGCGTCGTGCAGTAGAACTGCGGGTTTTCCACGAAATAGGAGAGCTGCGAGACGCCGTTCTGGCGCACCGACGTCAGCAGATCGCCAATGGCAAATCGCTGGTCAAAGATGCCGAAGCCCGAACGCAGCACGGCGATCGGCTCCTTGCGCCGGCCGGGCTGCAGGGCATACGCGACGCCCAGGCGCGGCGCCGGATCGAGGTGATCCGGGATCGCCGTCTGGCTTTCGAGGCGCAGGCCATAGTTCAACGTCAACTTCCGGCTCAGCTTCCACTCGTCTTCGGCATACGCGCCAAGATCCGCGGTGGAGACCTCCGCGGACGGCGTACCAACGGTGACGCTGAACTGCGAGGCCGCCGGGGCACCGCCGCCAAGGGTCTGCTGATACGCGGCGAGGCTTGGAAAGGTGAATGAGCCGTTATATCCGCCGGTGGAGGTATTGGCCTCGCGATTCACGCGAAAGCGGCCGCCCACGCGCAGCAGATGCGCTCCGAAGACGCGGGAGATGTACTCCTGCAGCTCGTAGTGATCCTGGTTATCCGTGACCGTCTGCGCCCCGCTGCCGCCGCCGGAGAACGAACCTTCCACCACCAGCGTGGGCGCGGTGCTGTTGGGGATCTGCCCCATGCGGGTGCGGACATACTCAAAACGTGTCTCGACGACCGTCTTCGTACCGACGGTCTGCGTATCGCTGAGCTGCAGCGTCTCTGTAGTCGTGTTCGTGGTCAGGCCTTCGGAGGGCAGCACGAGCAGGCCGACGCCGCTGTTGCTCTGGCCGCTGCTGTCCCATTCGAAACGGGCCGTGAGCACGTTGTTGGCGGTGACCTGACGGTCGATCCGCGCCGAGAGGGTGTCGCTGATGAGCGGGCTGGGCACGGCCTGCGAGAGGGGAGTCGTAAGATTCCCGGAGCTTGCGGTGACGGCGTTGACGACCGCGTCGTTCTGCTGATCGGTACGCTCTCCGCTGATGAAATATGAGGTCCTGCTCCCCAGCGGACCGTTGATGTTTCCGTCGAGATAGAGGTCGTGATACGGCGGCTGTGTGCCAGCGTCATACGGGTTGCGCGCGTTGAAGCTCCCATCGGTGCCGGAGAGTTCGAGCGAGCCATGCAGATGGTTGGTGCCGGGCTTGGTGAAGATCTCGATGCGGCCGAAGCCGATGGTGTCGTACTCGGCGGAGAACGGGTTGCTGTTGATGCGGATCTCGCGGATGGCGTTTTTGGGCGGAAAACCGCCGCCGGTGAAGCCGTCTACGATGAGCTGCGTTGAGCCCGCGTCGCCGCCCCCCGCCATGGCCTGCACCTGCTGCTGAAACGTGGCATTGTCATCGGACAGGGTGGCGAGCCGGGCGCCGCTGAGGATGATAGCGGTCTGGTTGTCCGCCTCCGCCGTGCTGGCCGCCTCCGTGGCATCCACGTTGACCTCGGCCGTATCGGCATCCACGGCGAGCGTGAGCGGCAGGTCCGCATGGGAGCCGGCTGTGACGACAACGGCACGCTGTTGGAGGGTGAGAAATCCACGGGCACTCACGGTCACGGCGTAGCTGCCGGCCGGCAGCCTCACGCTGAAGCGGCCTACGGCATCGGCCTTCGTTGTGCGACTCGCACGGCCATGCGTGAACTGCAGCGTCGCTCCGGAGATCCGTGCCCCGGTGGGGTCGAGCACCGTGCCTGCAACGACACCGCTGCCGGCCTCACCCTGCGCGAGAGCGGTCTCCCCCGGCATCAGCAGCAGGAATGTGATTGCAAACAGGAAGAAGCGGAGCGTTCGCGGCATGGTGGACTCGTGTATTCGACGCTCGTCTGACCGCGAAGACGCGTAAGACACGACCCTCCCTCGCGTGACTTCAACACGAAGCATAAGCATGTTCGACGAGACCGCTCAGAGACAGTCAACCACCATGGGGATGGTGGGGCGTGAAGTTTGGAGGCAGATGCAATCTCGAGGGGATTACATACAGGTATAAAGGCGTCATCTCGACCGGAGGCGGAGCCGAAGTGGAGAGACCCCTGTATTTCGCTTGGAGCTACGCAGACCTCTGTGCAACAGCACACAAAATACAGGGGTCTCTCCACTACGCAGACGGTAAAACTGTCTGCTCCGGTCGAGATGACACCTCTATACCTGTAGATAATTTGCTTTATTTTTAAAACGTGAAAAAACTCTGCACCAGAATCGTGCGGTTGGATGCGGTCAGCGGGCTGAAGTCGCTGGCCAGCGATAGTGAGTGTCCGAAGTAGGAGCAGGCGGCCGACGCGGTGATGCCGCTGCATGCCGGCTCCCCTGGGGTGGGCAGCACACCGATGGGCAGCCCCGGATTGTTGTGGTTCAGCAGGTTCTGGATCTCCACCTGGAACTTCAACTCCCACGGGCGGTCCGGAATTGCCGGGGACGGTGCGGGTTTTCCTGGAGCTGAGGCCCCAGCGGTCTTCGCCGTTGGACGCGGGCCGATGTGGAAGTCCTTGTTCAGCTGCAGATCCACCCAGAACAGGCCCGGGGAGTTGCCGTAGTTGCGTGGAATGATCTGCTGACCCGGCATGGGCAGCGTATCGAAGCTGCCAAAGCTGGTGCGCACGACGGAGGGCCGCGTGAGGTCCGTGGCGAAGGCGGGACGGTCGTTGTAGAAGGTATCGCCGTTGAGGTCGGCGCCGGTAGTGATGTCGAACGGCGCGCCCGAGTGCGCGTTGAAAAACAGCGCGGAGCCGAAGCCCTGCGGCAGCGTCCATATCACCGCGGAGTTCAATGACTGTGTATCCACCCCGGTGGCACGGGCGTAGTCGGCCTTCAGATCGTACTGGTTTGAGGGATAGCTGGCGAATCCCTGCGGCTCTTCGATCTGCCGCTGCAGCACATAGAAGCCATAGATGAAGAGGTTTTTGGTGAGCTGCAGCTGCGTATTGGCAAAGAGCAGCTCGTCATTTTCATTGGTGTCGGAGGAGAGCTGGTAGATGTTCTGCGCTGTGCCCAGCGGGCGTGTGCCACTGTTGCTTACCGCAGGGTTGTAGGTGCCCGGCAGCGGCGCGTTGATGTTGCGGGTGAGGTACTCATGGGTGCCGTGCCCATAAAGAGCTGTGACCGAAGCCGTGCCGCGCCGGCCGATGCTGCGATCGGCGCTGATGCTGGACGCCTGCGTGTAGCTGGTGCGCAGGCTGGGATTGACGCGATAGATCGTCGGCTCGTTTGCGGTGAGCTGCCCGGTGGGCGGCAGCGTCGGCGAACCGTCCGGGTTCTGGCCGAAGAAGGCAGGGTTCTGGGCAAAGTAGGCGAGCTCGGAGGCGCCATTCTGGCGTATGGCCTGCAGCAGACTGGCGGCCGGGAAGCGCTGGTAAAAAATGCCATAGCCGGCACGCAATACGACCTGGGGCATCGGACTTTTGCCATGCCGCACGGCCCATGCCAGGCCCAGGCGCGGCGCCGGATCGCTGTGGTCCGGGACGGCCGACTGGCTCTCGAAGCGCAGACCGTAGCTGAAGGTGACGGTGCGCTTCACGTGCCAGTCGTCTTCGGCGAAGATGCCGATGTCATCGGTATAGAGCAGCGCATTCGGCTGGCCCGTCGTAATGCTGAATTGCGAGGCGCCACCGCCGGCGGCCTGCAGCTGCTGCGGAGTGAGGCACAACGGGCTGCCGGGGTTCGCGCAGTTCGCCAGGTTCCGCTCCGTGAGCTGGTAGGCCATGATGTTGTTGAAGATGTACTCGCCATTGAAGTTTGCATTCGAGTAGTTTGCGTCGCGCAGCTCGCGAAGCCGAAAGCCAGCGCGCACCGAATGCTTGCCGCGATCGAGCTCGAAGCGGTCCTGCAGCTCGAAGTGGTCCCCGTTGTCGCGCAGCGCCTGGGCGGGATTGCCGAACTCCTGGAGGGCTCCTTGCACGATCAGCGTGGGCTGCGCGTTGTTGGGGTTCTGGCTCACGCGGCTGCGCAGGTACTGGAAGCGTGCCTCATTCACTGCATGGGGCCCGAAGATCTGCGTATCCGCGGCCTGCAGCGTATTGGTAAGCGTGTTCGACGCGAACGCCGAAGACGGCAGCACCAGCGGGTTGATGCCGCTATTCGTGACATGCGTCTGGCTCCACTCGTTGCGAAGGAAGCCGAAGTTGTTGGGGTTGAACTGCCGGTCAACCCGCAGGGAGTAGGTTTGCGTGAGCTGCGGTGCGGCCAGGGCCTGCGAAGTTGTGGCGGGCGTCAGCGTCGCGTCCAGCACCTCCGCATTCACGACGGCGTTGTTGGCCAGCTGCTGAATATTTTCGGCCAGAAAAAAGGAGGTCTTCTTGGACTTCCTATCGATCGGCCCGGTCAGGTTGCCGTCGGTTTGAAACTGATAGAACGGCGGCTGCAGCGTGGTGTAGGGGTTGCGCGTGTCGAAGGGCTGGTCCGTCCCGGCGAAGTCGAGCGCGCCATGGAAGGCATCCCCTCCGGGTTTTGTGTCCACCTCCACCCGGCCAAAACCCGGCGTGTCGTAATACGCGGAGTACGGATTGCGATTGATGCTGATGCTGCGAATCGCCGCCTTGGGCGGAAGCCGGCCGCCGGAGAAGCCATTCACCAGGATCTGCGTGCTTCCCCCCAGCCCCGGACCGGCGATTGCATTGATCTGCTGCTGCAGCGTCGCCGGATCATCGGACAACATGTTCAGCCGGCTCCCCGAAAACACCAGCGCGCCGGCGTTGTCGTTCGGATCGGTGAATCCTCCTCGCTCCGTGCCCACGTCGATCTGCTCTTTCACGCCCGCAACCGCAAGCTGGACCGGCAGCCGCAACGCCGCGTTCGCCTTCAAGAGCACATCCTGGCTGAGGAAGGGCTCGAAGCCCTCGGATTCAACCCTGAGCCGATAGATGCCGGGCGCGACAGAAACGCTGAAGCGGCCCGCGCCATCGGTCTGCAGCTCCTCGTCGCCGCCCGGGCCGGAGACCTCCACGGCCGCATGGGGAATCAAAGCGCCGGTGCTGTCGGTAACGGTCCCGGAGAGCGTCGCGGAGGCCGTCCGGGCAGGCGCGGTGGTCTGTGCAGCGGCGGCGGCTTCGGGCGCCCAGCCCGATCCGCACCACACAGTCAACCCCAGGCCCAAAGATCGCAGAATACATCTCGACATGCGCAGAGTTAGCCCCCCAAGGCGGGAACTTTCATGCAGAGCAAATGCTACAGTTCTCTATTTTTTACACGAAAATCGCACGGCTAACGCCAATCAATGGAAGAGTTCTGCAATAACCGGAAATAACCCAGCGCACTGGCGCGAATCGCGACAAGTTGGCTGCCGTACGGAACAAACCGGGAGAACACGACGCAGCCCGTGCCCGTGGCTCGAAATCGGGCAGCTGGAACCGGGTAGATGGAACAGCGGACAGCTAGAATAGGGAGCAGCACCGCGACTCCCCCATGCATTCCGCGTTTACATTCACAGTGTCTGATTCAAGTCGTTTCTCCCATTTGCCCTCCCGATGAAACTGCGCCCCATTCTTCTCGTCCTGATCATCCTCTTCGGCTTGCACTATCTTGCGAGCCGCATGTTCCCGTCCGGGGCCCTCGCCGGCCTGCTGCACCCGATCACCGAAGACGCCGCAACCGAGGCGGTGCACGGGCCGCTGGGCGAGTTCGGGCTGCGCGTCGCCTCCGCCGCGCCCGCCTTCGACAGCGAAGAGCAGCAGAACATCGCCGTCTACAAACGCGCGCTGCCCAGCGTCGTGAACATCACCTCGACCGAGGTGGCCTACGACTTCTTTTATCGCCCCGTGCCGCAGCAGGGGCAGGGATCGGGCTTCATTCTGGACAAGGAAGGGCACATCCTCACCAACCACCACGTCGTCGAGAACGCGCAGCTGGTGGAGGTGACGCTCTCCGATAAACACAAGTACAAAGCCGCCGTGGTAGGCGACGATCCCAATCACGATCTCGCGCTGCTGCAGATCCAGGGCGCGGCCAACCTGCAGCCGGCGACCCTGGCGGAAAGCTCCAGCCTGACGGTCGGGCAGCAGGTATACGCGATTGGCAACCCGTTCGGCTTCTCCGGAACGATGACGCGCGGCATCATCTCCGCCATTCGCTCCATCGCCATGCCCTCCGGCAACAAGATCGAGGACGCCATCCAGACTGACGCCTCCGTGAATCCTGGCAACTCCGGCGGGCCGCTGTTGAACTCGCACGGCGAGGTCATCGGCATCACGACGCTCATCGCCTCCAACCCGAACGGCGGCGCCGACCAGTCCGCCGGCATCGGCTTTGCTATCCCGATCTCGACCGCAAAGGCCGTCCTGAGCGACTTCGAGCACTATGGCCGGGTGCGGCGGCCTTCGCTTGATGTAGTCACGCTGCCCATCGGCCCCGATGTTGCCGAGCAGATCGGCCTGCCCGCGGACTACGGCATCCTGGTCGAGCGCGTGCTGCCCGGCGGCGCCGCGGAACATGCTGGACTCAAGGGAGGAACGCAGCGCGCCTACATGGGCAACACCCCCGTAATGCTGGGCGGCGATCTCATTGTCGGCATCGATGGCCAGGAGATCACCACGCCCCAGGACCTGTCCGGCGCGCTGAACGCCCATCGCGCCGGCGATACCGTGACGCTGACGATCTATCGCGGCCAGCGGCGGCTGGATGTGAAGGTCACGCTCTCTGACGCCAAGCAGGCCGTCAGCGGCGGCCAGGCGGTTTAGGGCGTACCACCCAAGCCGGGTGCCCCACCTTCGGCGCGCTCTTTGCGCCTAAGGTGGGTTTATGCTCCGCCGTTGCCGCGCACGGCAAACCTGAGCCCACCTTAGCGACGATAAAGCCGTCGCGAAGATGGGGCACCCGGCTGGGGCTCTGAGCAAGTATGTGCCCCGGAAAACCGTAAGATAGCCACGTGACTCCACGCCTGATCCTCGGCATTGAAAGCTCCTGTGACGAGACCTCGGCGGCGGTCGTCGCGGATGGCCGCACGGTGCTCTCGAACATCGTCGCCTCGCAGCTTGTTCATGCAAACTACGGCGGTGTCGTGCCGGAGCTCGCCAGCCGGGAGCATCTGCGCAACATCGTTCCCGTGGTGCGGGAGGCGATGCACGCCGCAGGTGTGCAGAGTTACCGCGAACTCAGCGCCGTGGCCGTCACGGAAGGTCCAGGGCTCGCCGGCGCCCTGCTGGTGGGCATCACCTTTGCCAAGGCGCTGGCTTTTGGAGCCGAGCTTCCGCTGATCGCCATCAACCACCTCGAAGGCCACATCCAGGCCGTGCTGCTCGAAGCCGAACAGCGCTTCGTTGACGCCTCCCCCCTGCTCGCGGCGGTGGTCTCAGGTGGGCATAGTCACCTCTATCTGGCCTCACGCGACGAATCAGGCCTATGGAGCTACCGCAACGTCGGCCGCACGGTGGACGACGCCGCCGGCGAGGCCTTCGACAAGGTTGCCAAGCTGCTTGGCCTGCCCTACCCCGGCGGCCCATGGATGGATGCGCTGGCGGCGCACGGAAATTCTGACGCTGTGCCATTTCGCTTCGCGCAGATCAAGACGAAATCGCATGGGCGCAGCGCTCCGAAGCTGGTGGATACCGCGGTCGAGGAGCACCGCCGCTTCGACGTCTCCTTTAGCGGCATCAAGACCGCCGCCCGCCGCTACACCGAGCTCCACGGCATGCGCGACCGCATCGCCACACGGGACGCGGCCATGCGCAGCGCTGGGCTTTCCGCAGCGAAGCCGAACGATTCGCCAGCCCTCGCGCAGGCACTGCGGCTGCTCGATCGCGAGACGCTGGACCTGATCGCCAGCTTTCAGGGCTCCGTTACGGGATATCTCACGCGCACGGTCATGAACGCAGCCGAGCACTTCGGAGCGCGCGCCGTCGCGGTCTCCGGCGGTGTCGCCGCCAACCGCGAGCTGCGCACAAAGCTGCAAACCGCCGCAGGAAAGCGCGGTCTGCCCCTGGCCTTCCCTTCCGTGGGCCTTTCCACCGACAACGCCGCCATGATCGCCGCCGCCGCCTGGCCCAAGCTGCTCAACGGCAGGTTTGCCGACGACACGCTGGAGGCTGCACCGGGCCTGCGGCTCGGCTGAACCAAGTGCTCTTGTTTTTTGGTTGTCATTCCCGCAGGGAACCTGCTGTTCCCGCGGCTTAGGCCCATTTCCTCGCATGTCGCATAGAATCAAGAGAGAAAATCACACCGGGAAGGCAGCCGGGCTGGGCCTTCAACCGCCACGCCAGCGGCATGGATATCGATAAAGCGCGTGGCTTCTCAAACTCCCCAGGCCTTACACCTCTTCAACACCATGTCCGGCAAAATCGAACCGCTGTACGCGGAAGACGGCCAGGACTT
This sequence comes from Granulicella sp., assembly GCA_965276885.1. GTDB lineage: Bacteria > Acidobacteriota > Terriglobia > Terriglobales > Acidobacteriaceae > Granulicella. The sequence continues at coordinate 4,044,705 of OZ255702.1, forward strand.
TCGCTTTTATTGCTGCGGCCCCACGGTCTACGACTACGGCCACATCGGCAACTTCCGCACCTTTCTGCATGTAGACGTGCTGCGCCGCGCCGCGCGGCTCTTCGGTCTGCAGCTGAAGCACGTCATGAATATCACCGATGTGGATGACAAGATCATCCGCAACGCCACGGCGGCAGGTTTGCCCATCGGTGAGTACAGCGCAAAGTACGAGCAGGCCTTCTTTGAGGACATGGATTCCCTCGGTGTCGAGCGGCCTGAGATCATCGCGCGTGCAACGGAAAACATCGACGGCATGATCGATCTGATCCAGCGGCTCGCAGCGGAAGACATCGCCTACAAGGCCGAGGACGGCAGCTGGTACTTCCGCATTGCAAAAGATGCAAGCTACGGCAAGCTATCCAAGAAGGACCTCGAAGGGATAGAGGACGGCGCCCGCATCGCCGCCGATGAGTACGAAAAGGATGCGGTGCGCGACTTCGCGTTGTGGAAGGCCACCAGGCCCGGAGAAACCAGCTGGCAGACGCCGCTCGGCGAGGGCCGGCCCGGCTGGCATATCGAGTGCTCGGCCATGGCGATGCGGTATCTCGGCGACAGCTTCGACCTCCACGCCGGCGGCGAGGACCTGATGTTCCCGCACCACGAGAACGAGATCGCGCAGAGCGAGTGCGCCACCCGCAAGACCTTCGCGCGGCACTGGTTTCACGTGCGTTTTCTGCTCGTCGAAGGCCGCAAGATGTCGAAGAGCGAAGGCAACTTCTACACCCTGCGCGACCTTCTGTTGAAGGGCTATAAGGCCTCTGCGATTCGCTTTTTGCTGCTCAGCGTACCCTATCGCCACCAGCTAAATTTCACCTTCGACGGTCTGCGCGAATCCACCAACGCCATCGAACGGCTGCGCACCTTTGCGGGGCGCATGAACGACGGCAAAGGCTTTGCAGAGGTCTGCGACGAAACCATCTCCGCCGCCATTCGCAAGGGCAATGAAGCCTTCACCGCCGCCCTGGCCAACGACCTGAACACCGCCGAAGCCCGTGCCGCCATCTTCGAGGTCATCCGCGCCGTCAACACCGCCGCCGATCACGGCAAGCTTTGCAAAAAGGATGCCGACGCAACCCTGAAACTCTTAGCCCGCTTCGACACCATCTTCGCGGTCATCGTAGACAACGATGCCGAGCTTACAAAGGCCGCGCTGCAGTGGGCCGAAAGCGAAGGCCGTCTAGCCGAAGCCGATCCCGAGGTCATTGCGAAGTTCTCCAACGATGGGCCGAGTGATACAGAGATCGATGCGCTTGTAGCCGAGCGCACGCAAGCCAAACAGAAGCGCAACTTCGCTCGTGCCGATGCGATTCGCAATGAACTGCTGGCAAAGGGCATTCTGATCGAGGACTCGAAAGATGGGGTGCGCTGGAAGCGCAAGTAGCTCAAATCCAGAGCCGAGGGAGGCGGTCGCTTGGTTTTCTTTGAGGTGCTCGCCATTCTAAGCGGACATATTCTCCTGTAAGTTCATTACATGCCACTTCGGACCGTCACCTTCCGCGTTCCTGAGGAGAAGCTACTCGCCCTCGATTTCGTCGCCGAGGTTCAGCAGAGGGACCGGACCTTTGTGCTCAACGAAGCGGTTGCGCAATACCTTTCTCTGTAGGCCTATCATCGCGAGTTGATCGAGCAAGGCTTGCGGGAAGACGAAGCAGATGAGTTGATCGATCATGGAGAGGTTCGAAGGCTCGCCACAGGCTGGGTAAGCAAGCCCGAAGTGCGCTAGTGTTCTAACTTAAAAGTTCATACGATAAAAGTTGTCATCCTGAGCGCAGCGAAGGACCTGCTTTTGTTTGAGTTGTCGTAGACGCTCTCCTCTGAGCACGCGACAGCGCCCTGCGCATCCTGGCGCTTTTGCACGGAGCGCGGCGCTGGCCCTCCCGGTTCCAGCCGTGAGGATGCGGAGTTATGAAATTCTAAACGCCGCTTTTTTATGACTGTCTCACTCCTCTGCCCTGCCTGCCGTCTCCATCAACTCGCGATCCAGCACCTCCTTTGACGGGGTACCACCCACACGACTGAGCACCACCATCGCCACGGCACACACGATGATGCCCATGCCCGTGAGCTCGGTTGGCCCCAGCCGCTCGCCGAGCAGCACGACGCCCAGCAGCACGGCGATCATCGGGTTCACGAAGGCGTACGTTGCCACCTTGGTGACAGCTACGTTTTGCAGGAGATACGTGAAGGCGACAAGTCCCACGAGCGAACCGAAGATGGAGAGATAGACGATCGCCTCAAAGCCGTGCAGCGTCCAGACGGCGCGATGAAAGCCGCCGGTGACAAGCGCAAACGTTGCGTTAAACAGGCCCGCGGCGCCGATCTGCCAGCCGGTGGCGACGAAGGTGTCGGCACGAAAGTGAAAGCGGCGCGACAGCACGGAGCCGATGCCGAAGCTCAGCGCAGCGAGCAGGCAAATCAACGTGCCCAGGCCCGCATGCGAGCCGCCTGTCTCACCCCGAAGCGTGGAGTGCAGGATGTGCAGGTGAGGAGCGTGCAGCGATGGCCACACCAGCACGGCAATGCCCGCGGTGCCCAGCAGCGTGCCCGCCCATCCACGCTTGTTCAGCGGCTCGCCCTTGGGCAGAAAGCGCTCCATCAGCGCGATCATGATGGGCATGGTGGACACGATCAGCGAGGCGAAGCCGGAGGGCACCATGGTCTCGCCCCAGGTGAGCAGCATATTGTTGCCGCTCATAAAAAGCAGCCCCACAAGTACCAGCTTCGGCCCTTCGCCTTTGGGTACGCGCAGGCTCTTGCGACGGGCGAGCAGGATGATCAGGATTAGCAGCGTCGTGAGGATGGAGCGCGTTGCCGAGACCACCGGCGGCGGCAGGTGCTCGCCTGCGATGTGAATGGCTGCATAGGTTGAGCCCCAGAAAAGATATACCGCGCCAAAGGCGATGAGAACCCGGGTGCGCTGTGTGGGGCTGAAGGGCATGCTTGCAGGATAGCTGGCCGCCGCCTGCCGCGAGTTCTCTCAGCGTACGCGGGAGGTGCGTTTCGGGGCACATTGAGCGGTACGCGGTGCTAGCATTCGGCTATGCGCGTTCCGTTCGTCACGGCTTTGTTTGCGTTGTCTTTCGGCTCCTGCTTCGCGCAACAAGCGCCCGCTCCGGCGACGGGTGCGGCGACACCTTCAGCGCCCGCTGCAACGACCGGGATGACAACGTATCGCAACGACACGCTGCGCCTGAGCTACAGTTATCCCGCCACGTACACCGATGCGAGCAGCATCGTGGGCACGGCGCTGCAGGCGGGGATGACGCATGAGGATACAGGTGGAAAAGAGATGAGCCACTGCCTGACATTTCCGCTCTCCGCCATGGACGGCAGCGGAAAAGGGCTGGGGCTTGTGCTGATTGGGCGCGCGGACGCAGACTGCATGAAGAAGAAATTCACCGCGGAACAGCTGCCCGAATACACGCAAAGCGAGGTACAAGAGCTGACCGCTTTTGGGGCTCACCCGGAGTTCGGACAGCCGATGCCGTTTACGGTGCAGGGACACGCCGCGGATCTGCTGCGCGGCACCTTCTCCCTGCCGACCGGCCAGCGATTGCACACCATGGTGGCCTGCGTTCTGTTGAAGCCGGATGTGGTCTGCTGGCAGTTTCTGGCAAGTTCGGAGGAAAGGCTGAACATCATGAGCGCATTTCCGGTGAGCCTCGAAGGTGCTCAGCCGATGCCGCTGGTGCCGGCGACGATGCTCGCTAAGCCGTGATGCGGAGGGGATACGGGTGCCCCATCTTCGCCGCGGTTTTATCGCGGCTAAGGTGGGTTTCATGGAGCGGTGTTTCATGGAGCGATCGTGAACCCACGTTAGCGACGATGAGACAGTCGCGAAGGTGGAGCACGCCGGTTTGCTGACTTTACTAAAAGTGGAATGCAACCTCCGCCGTTACCGTGCGCGGCGTTACATAATGCGTGCCGGAAAAGGTGGAGAGGAAGTTATACAGCGCATACTTATTGGCTACGTTGATCGCTGTAACCCGGGCGCCTATACGGTAGCGGTCGCTGTGCCACCCGTAGACGGAATCATCGCCGAGCGCCATATCGAAGAGGTCGCGCGGCTGGATTCTTTGTGGGTTGCGATCATCGTCCTCCGTGCCAGCAGCGGGAATTTTTACTAGCCGCGATGTGAGCTGCGAAGAGAGGCACTGCGAAAAGCCGGCGGCCGCCGTTGCTTTCACGCCATCGCAGGTGAGCCCGGCCTGAAACTGCTCGTCATAGGTCAGGCCACTGAGATTGATGCCGGGCTGGCCGTTGATGGTGATCGACGTCGGTCCGCAGTTGCTATTAGGATCCGTGGTATTGAAACAAGGCACCGAGCCTGCAACCTGCCCGGAATCATACCGCCAATTGAACGAGTAATAGAGGCTCTTGCGGAAGGGCATCTTGTACTCGAGATGCGTGGTCTGGTTGAATCGCTCGTCGTGATCGATACGGAATGGAAAATTTGTTCCATTGCCCGGGGTCGCGCCCAAGCCGCCAACCTGCGGATTGAAGAAGCGGGCTGCCACCGAAGACAAACTCACCTCCGCCGTCAGGCCTTTGACTTCGGTGAGCGTACCCGTAACGGCAAAGCCTGGAATCTTGGAATTCTTCCACTCAATAGGAAAGGTAATGGGCGTATTGCCGAAGACGCTGAAGTCATACGCATTGTGCGTGTACTTCCAGATGTACTCGCCCGAGAGCACGAAATGGTTACCGAAGCCCTGCTGCAGGCCGGCGTGAAATTCGTTGCGGAAGCCGGGGTTAAACGGGGCCGGCAGGCAGTTGCCGACGGTGGAAAAGATCGCACTCAGCACGGGGTAGTCGCAGCCCGTGGAAGACAGCACGAGGTTCTCGTTAAAGGGCGTCTCCTGCGTCCGCGCATACGAAGCGCGCAGCACCGTCTTGGTCTTCTTTACGCTGTACGAGACGCCCACACGCGGCTCGGCCTCCCGCTGGATGCTGAGGCCGTTGTAGATATCGCCGCGAATGCCGGCGTTGATCAACCAGTTCTTCGCGGTGATCGTATCTTCGCCGTAAAAGGCGAGCTGCTTTACATCCGCCTGCCCATGCCACGCATAAAGCGAACCGCCGCGCGTGAGGTCATAGGGAGCGAGCACGGAATTGTAGGTGGTAGTGCCGGGCAGATTCAGCGTCGGATCCACAACGCCAATGTTGAGGTTCTCACGAAGAAAGGTCTGCACATACGATCCGCCGATTTTGATGCTGTTGATACCGTGCGCATAGGACACATCGGTGTGCACACCGGCGTTGGTCAGCGAGCGGAACTGCCCTACGCTCTCCTGCTGAATCGGGCCGTAGTCGTTTAACGGATTGGCGCTGGGAATGTAGTTGTACGCATCACGGCGAAGATAGGCGCCGAGGGTAAAGACCGAGGCAGGTCCCAGCGTACGGGTGTACGTCGGCGCGATGTCGATGGTCCCGATCTTGGAGCGTTGGTCCGTTGCGCCCGAGGTCAGGCCGTAGAGATTCGGATTGCTGAAGTTGTACTGCGTGTCAAAGGTGTTGGGCGTTTGGAACAGAGAGCGCGTGTACTGGAAGTTGGTGCGCAGTGAACTCACAGGGCTGAGATCGACATCGACACGATCGAAGACATTCTCCTCATTGCCCTTGTCATGCATGACCGCAAATTCAGGAGCATCAAGAAAGCGGCCGCTCTGCATGCCCGTGGCGGTGATGAAGTTCCCCCAGCTCTTGCCGCCATAGGCGAGATCGAACGCGAGATTGCTGCTGCCGAAGGAGCCGTAGCTGGCGGTCAGGCTGCCGGTCGGCGTCTTTACCCCCTGGCCGGAGCGCGTGGTGACGTTGACCACCAGCGACGTCTTATCGCCGTACTCAGCCGGCGGCGCACCGGCGATCACCTCGATCGACTGGACGGCATTGGCGGGAATCTGGTTGGAGAAGACCTTGCTCTGCTGGTCGGAGATCTGCTGGCCATCCACGGAGAAGGTGTTCTCCGCGTGATCGCCGAGCCCATGCATCAGGCCGTTGGAGTCAGCCGAGATGCCCGGTGAGGTCAAGGTCACAATGGAGCTCAGCTCGGACGATCCTTCCACCGCGATGTGATCGATCGTGGAACGGTCAACATCGGTGTGAAACGTGGGATCGTTCTGCACCAGATCGACCGGCGCCTCCACCGTGACCACGGTATTCGAAGTTGCAACGGACAGCTGCAGAGCCACAGTAAGCGGCAATGCAGAGCTGACGTTTACAGTCTGTGCAGCGGGCTGAAACCCCGCGCTCGTCGCAGAGACGCGGTAGGAGTTCGGTGCGACGTTGGTGAAGCGGAACTGCCCGGAGGCATCCGCGGTAGCCGTGCGATTGACGCTGCTTACCGGATTGCTGAGCTGAATGGCAGCGCCGGGGATGGCAGCCCCCGTCGTATCAGTCACGGTGCCGGAAATGCTGCCGATCACCTGGGCCGCGGCGGGGATCGCCGTCTGACTCGCGAGGAGCAGAATGGCAAAAGCAAAGTAAAAACTGATCCGCAGATGGCGGGTCATAGAGGCACTCCTGAGGTGCGAACGGGGCAGATCACCATTCAGCTGTGTCGCGAAGGGGCGAAATCCAAATCAGGGGAAAATCTCCCTGCGTCAGGAAAAAGTCTCCCACTGCAAATCCCGGCCAGAAAACACCGGCGCGATGCAGATCCGGCCTGGCGGGCTCAGCCGCGTACGGGTGGAGGCCGGCTGAGATTGGGGAAGTGCCAGGCGGAGGTAGCGTCACGCACGGCTCGGACCCGCACCCCCAGAACCATTGCGAGGATCGGGGCAGGGACATCCGCGACGGCCGAAGGCATCGCCGAATGCATGGCCACGCAAAGGGGGCAGTGCTCATCATCGGCAGGTCCCTGGGAACTGACGGCAGCCGCTTCGGCATGATGCTTTGCAGAATCCGAAGTCAGGCCGTGGAGGTGCGCCGATTGCGCGGTACTCACGATTCCGAAGAGCAGAACGCAAAACAGCGCGAACCAGCGCATCCGTTTGGGATATGTCGGCTGCACCGGGGCGGTTCGTCGGTTTTGTCGTGAAGGTTTCAGGCTCACAAGGGCTACCGAAGAAGACGAGGCAACCGGGAGCGAAGACGCAATGGCCCCGGCAACGCCCCAAATTGCACTCTGCCTGGGCAGCTTTCGAGGGACATCTGCGGAAACAGGAGCTGCGAAAACAGGAGCTTCGCTCCGAATCTTGCCCCCTAATAGCTAAAAAATTCGTTCAGCCCGCGGCGCAGGCGCAGGCCCGAGAGGAGACAGATTGCCGACAGCAGCGCCGTGACGCAGTTCCAATAGAACATGGGGTGGTGCCAGCCGGGCGAATATTGGAGATCCTGTCCGCTCCACAGCAGGGTCAGCATAGCAATAATGCCGAACTGAAAGCCCATGACGATCAGCAGCTGTCCGCGGCGGCGGCGGCGGTCCAGATGCTCCACCTGGGCGGGGGTCAGGGCGCGCTCTTCGGCAGGGATAAGGGTGTTGGCCATGAAGCAAAACTCCTGGGGCTGGCTACATCGACATTAGACCACAGGCCGGGCTGTGAGCGATGCCCGGCAATCTGCCGTCCGGATAACGGCTGATCCGTATGTGAGCAAACACGGTTGAATTCAGCCTCGGTACGCTGTTTCCCCTAGGTACGCTGTTTCCCATAAAGGTGTCATCTCGACCGGAGCACGACGGTCTTATCGTCGTGCGGAGTGGAAGACCCATGTATTTTTTGTACCGCTGCACAAAGGGTCCGCGTAGCTACAAACGAAATACAGGGGTCTCTCTCCGCTTCGGTCGAGATGACAGTTTGAATGCAGGAAGACCTAGTAACCGGTTGCCAACACCTCAAGCACCGCTTGAAGCCGGTGTTTACTGGATTGATTCCCCCTGCAGGGCGATTAACCGCGGCTGCGGCCCGTGAAGGCGGCACGGATACGCGCGGCACGGTCCTCTACGGAGCCGTCGGCGGCATCCTGCAGAAAGGCGACGGTCTGAATGCCGGCAATCTCAAAGCGCTTGCGGCAGCGGACGTTCGTACAGGCGACCTGGTCGTCGCGGCGCACCATGTAGCTTTTGGCTTTCTCGAACCGCGCGCGGGTGGCGTCGTCGGCGTAGCCGGTGGGGTGATCGCGTTTGCGGCGTACCAGCCAGGTCAGCGCGTAGTCGGCGCTCTGATTGCAGTTCGGGCAGGTGAGGGTTGCCGGTTTCACCTCGGCGCGCTCATCGAAGAAGTTGCGCTCGTCGTCCTTGTTGACGGCAGCGACCTCTTTTGGCGCGCGTTCGAAGATGGAGTCCAACTCATTGGACCAGCGGCCGTCGCGGGGAGCACTCCCGCCGCGGTTTGCGCCAGCACCGTTCGATCCGGCCCCAAACCCGCCGCCGCTGCGTCCATTGCCGCTGTTTCGACCGTCTCTGCCGCTCCCATCACTGCGCATCTGTATCTCCTTCAGGCCCGATTGCGGTGTGCGCCCGAGGGCGCTCTCCACAGCATAGACCCGCGTCGCGCAGAGGCAAAAACGCCGCCGCGCAACTTCTTTGCCAACTTCCCTCTTGACCGGCGGCTTCCCGGAGGCGACTCTTGGGGTGGAAACTCTGGGGGGTAACAGATTCCTGGGGTGCAAAGCAGACCAGCCATGCCCAGAACGAAAAAAGATGTGTTCTCCGTGACCAAGGCGGTGAAGGCCAACGCCCGTGCCCGGCTCGGCACTCCGCCGCCGAGCACACCCATCCCCGACCGCAAGACCAAGGCCGAACACAGCCCGGAAAAGCACAAGCGCAAGCTGCACGAGATTATGGATCGGGCGCAAAACGAACATCCCTAGCTTCGCCGGGCGTCCCTCGCCTCGCGCCGACGCAACCGACTGTACCCTAGACCTATGCCGATGAATCTGGCGCTGGTGATCTTTGAACTGGTCGTGATGCTGTTAGCCATCGCGATCCATGACTGCGCGCAGGCGTGGATGGCCAACCGGCTGGGCGATCCGACCGCGCGCATGATGGGCCGCATGACGGTCAACCCGGTGCCGCACTTCGACTTCTTCGGCACCGCGCTGTGGCCGCTGATCTACGTCTGGCGGTCGCCGCTGATCCTGGGCTGGGGCAAGCCGATCCCCATGACCACGCGCAACTTTCGCCACCCCAAAGATGAGATCAAGGCGGTGATCGCCGGTCCCGCGGCACAGCTGGGCGCTGCCTTCCTGTGCCTGCTGGCGCTGGTCGCCGTCAAGCACCTCAACCCCGCGGCCGCCTCCACCTTTGGCGTCGCCGAGGCCCTCAGCCTGCGCAACCTCGACGTCCCCACGCCCTCGACGCCGATCTTTCCCCTGCTGCTGTTCTTCTACTTCGGCATCCTGGTGAACCTGCTGCTGTGCGTCTTCAACCTGGTGCCGCTGCCGTTTCTGGATGGCGGCAAGGTGCTGGTCTACTACCTGCCCTACAACGCCGCCAAGGCCTATGAGCGCTGGGGCCTGTGGCTGATGTTCGGCTTCATGTTCTTCGGCTTCGGCATCGTGCTGGCGGTCTTCATTCCGCTGCTCAGCTACTTCAACCAGCTGCTGTACGCGTTGTGACGCCCACGGGGTCCCACCTCGTAATCCGGGTGCCCCACCTTCGGCGCGTCTTTTGCACTTCAGGTGGGTGTGGCTGCCACGACTTCCTCGCGAGCCCACCTTAGCGACGATAAAGCCGTCGCGAAGATGGGGCACCCGGCTGTCGCGAAGATGGGGCACCCGGCTGTCGCGCTCATGGGGGCACCCGGGTTGAATAGCCATGTATCCTGAAGGCTCACGCAATGAGCCCTTCGACATCACGCACCACCCCGCGGCCCCGGGTTCTCAGCGGCATGCGGCCCACCGGACGGCTGCACCTCGGCAACTACATGGGGGCGCTGCACAACTGGGTGAAGCTGCAGAACGAGTACGACTGCTTCTTCTTCATCGCCGACCTGCACGCGCTGACCACCGACTACGCCGATCCCAGCCAGCTGCGCGCCAATGTGGACGATATCGCCCTGGATTTCCTCTCCGCGGGCCTTGATCCCGGCCGCTGCGTCATTTTCAAGCAGTCCGACATCTATGAGCACGACCGGCTGACGACGCTGTTCGGCATGTTTACCCCCGTCTCCTGGCTGGAGCGGGTGCCGAGCTACAAGGATCAGCAAGCACAGCTGGCCGAAAAAGACCTGAACACCTACGGTTTTCTCGGGTACCCGCTGCTGCAATCGGCGGATATCCTGCTCTACAAGCCGGACTTCGTGCCCGTCGGCGCCGACCAGGTGGCCCACGTGGAGCTGACCCGTGAAGTCGCCCGGCGGTTCAACGATCTGTACCCCGGCGAGTTCTGCCTGGCCCCGGACGCGCAGCCCTGGGAGATGGGCGCGATCCTCGAAAAAGCACGCAAGAACGCCGGCGAGCCCAAGGATTCCACGCGTACGGAGTTCTCCCCGCACCAGCTGGTCCAGGCAGCTGAAGGCACGAAAAAGCTCACCGGCTTCAGCCGCCGCGCCATTCTTCCCGAGCCCCAGGTCCTGCTTACGCCCAGTCCCAAGCTGCCGGGACTCGACGGCCGCAAGATGTCCAAGAGCTACGGCAATTTCATCGCCCTTTCCGAGCCTGAGGCCGAGCTCCGCGCCAAGCTGAAGACCATGGTCACCGACCCCGCCCGCATCCGCCGCGACGATCCCGGCAATCCCGATGTCTGCCCCGTTGGGGATCTGCACAAGGTGTTCTCCGATGCGGAGACGATCGCCAAAGTCTACGACGGCTGCACCACGGCGAAGATCGGCTGCATCGAGTGCAAGAGCTGGTGCGCGGACGCGATCGTGCGCACGATTGCCCCCATCCAGGCGCACCGCCGTGACCTGGAGCAGCGCCCCAACGTCATCAAAGACGTCCTCGCCAATGGCAAGGAACGCGCCTCCAAGCGCGTCCGTGAGACCCTGGGCGAGGTTCAGGCGGCGATGGGTTTGTAGCGGCGGATTTCGCCGAGGAGAGGTTCACCACAACAGGCCCAGAGCACATGCCCATGAACGAAGATCTCGTCCCATTTCAGCACTTCCCCAGCCAGGAAACCCTCGCCGGCCGCGTCCGGATCAAGGCGCAAAAGGTTCTTTATTACCTGATGACCGGGTACTGGAATACCGGCGAGCGGCTCCATCCCTTTTTCGTCACCAACAACTACGTCAATCATCTCCGCGTGTACCAGTACGTCAGCCAATTCGTGCAGAACAAGGAGGTACTGGATGTAGGCTGCGGCGTAGGCTATGGCACGGCGCTCCTGAGCAGGGCCGCGGCTCGCGTTGTGGGCATCGATCTGTCCGCTGTTACCGTGAAAGAGGCATTTCGGCTCTACCCGGCCGGGGAGTTTCTGCACATGGACGCCGAAGCCATGACCTTCCCCCCACGCAGCTTCGACGCGATCGTCAGCACGGAGAACTTCGAGCATCTTCCCGATCAGGCAAGGCACGTGCGGGAACTGGCGCGGGTGGTGCGGCCGGACGGCTTCTGCTTCATCGCCACGCCCAACCCCGAACTGTTCGTCGGATTGCACAACCCGTTTCACACCAAGGAAAACACCTACACAGAGCTGAAGGCGCTGCTTTCCGCCCAATTCCGCGAGGTGGAGATCGTCGAACCCACCCGCGTACCCGCCAATGCAGCCGGGCGCGCGGCCCGCGAAACACGCTTCGCCCGCGGGGAACACGGGACCGTCGTCACGCCGGGGCTGGAGGTCTTTGGAAAGCCGGTCAACCAGAGCTACCTTTCCAACACGCACAGCTTCCACTGCTTCGCACGAAGCCCCATCGCGTGAATCGCGATTCCGTCCGTAAGGTAAGGCGCGGCGCTCGCCAACGGACACATACCAGCTGAGGGAGGCCGCCTTGAACGCGCAGGAATCGCCCGAAGAAGAGTCGCAGACAAGCACCGCGCCGGAAAGCGTCAGCGAGGCTGCGTCAGACACGCAACTCGCGGAGGCCTTTCAGCTCGAATCGCCTCCGGCGCCCCCGGCGGCCAACCCCAAACGCAGCAAGAAGCCCGAACCCGAAGAGGCGTCGCAGTCGCCCTTCTCCGTCGCCATCGGCAAGGTCTATGACGGCCCGTTCGATCTGCTGCTCGACCTGATCCGCAAACAGAACCTCGACATCTACGACATCCCCATGGCGCGCATCACGGCGCAGTTTCTGGAGTACACGCGCCATCTGAAGGCCGTGGACATGGATGCCGCGGGGGAGTTCGTCTACACCGCCTCCTTGCTGATCCACATCAAAAGCCGCACGCTGCTGCCCCGCGAACCCTCCACGGGACAAGGTCTTCTGGACGTAGAAGATCCCCGCCGCAAGCTCGTGGAACGGCTGCTGGAGCACGAGCGCTTCAAGTCCGCCGCGCAGATGCTGCAGCAAAAACAGCAGATCGAAGCGGCCACCTGGACCAAGCCGGGCATGAAGCGCTTCCTGAACGATGAGGGTATCGAAGACCTCACCGGCGAGCGTGAGATCGCCGCCGATACCGTCGATCTGGTGCGCGTCTTTCGCGAGGTGCTGGAGCGTCTGCGCGAACGCCCTGTCCATCGCATCGACGAGGACGCCGTGACCGTGGCGCAGATGATCGACTACACCCGCCGCCGCCTGCTGATGGAGGACAAGCCGGTCAGCCTGCGGCGGCTGCTGCGCAATCTGTCCTCGGAACGCGCCTTGATCTGCACCTTTCTGGCGGTGCTGGAACTGGTGCGCCTGCAGACGGTCATGCTGCACCAGAGCGATGTATTCGGCGACATTCTGCTCAAAAAAACGGAGCGGTTCGATGAAGTCGTGACCGGCGACACGCAGGTGCGGGACGACTGGAGCTGAAGGGACTCAACAAAGTCCGGGTGCCCCCACCTGGCTTTAGGTACCCCCACTTCGGATGGGTGCCCCACCTTCGGCGCGTTTTTTGCGCCTAAGGTGGGTTCGCTTACGAAGCTCATTCAGGCTTACGTGCCCTGCTAGCCCACCTTAGCGACGATAAAACCATCGCGAAGATAGGGCAACCAGAGAACATCCATGTCGAACCCATACAGGAGTGATTAGCCCACCTCGCCCAACTTCCGCTCATAGATTACGGCGGTTGCCTCGTCGAAGCAGACAAACTCCACCATCTCCAGGCCGCAGTCGCCGGCCAGCTCGCGGCAGGCGGCAATGGCGATCTGCGCCGCCGGTCCCTTGGGAAAGTGGTAGATTCCGGTCGAGATCGCCGGAAATGCGATGGTCTTCACGCCGTGCACGCGCGCCAGCTCGAGCGATCGCCGGTAGCATCCCCGCAGCTTCTCGGCCTCTCCGCGATCGCCGCCGTTCCACACCGGCCCTACCGCATGAAAGATCCATTGTGCCGGCAGCCGAAAGCCTGGCGTGGCCTTCGCATCGCCCGTGGCGCAGCCGCCAAGCTCGCGGCAGGCCTGCAGCAACGCCGGTCCGGCGGCACGATGAATCGCCCCATCCACGCCTCCGCCGCCCAGCAGCGATGTATTTGCCGCATTCACGATCGCATCCACATGCCGCGTCGTGATATCGCCGCGGACAACCTTCAAATCAGCCATAAGTCGCTATGACGCGGCAACCGCGTTGGGGTGCCCCACCTTCGGCGCGTTTTATGCGCCTAAGGTGGGTTCAGTGCCTGAGAGATCGCAATGACCGAAACATCCTACGAGCCCACCTTAGCGACGATAAGACCGTCGCGAAGATGGGGCACCCGTTTCACCGTAGCCTAATACGCCAGCGCGACGCCGTCGGCGCGCATCTCGCTTCCCGCGGCGTACACGCGATCGGTGTGGCCGTCGTAGTTCGACTGCATCACCTCGATGCCCTCATAGCGGCCAAAGCCGCCGTCGCTCGCGCCCATCGGCCAGCCCAGCGCCTTCAGCGCCTCCTGTGTGGCTTGGGGAACGCCGTGCTCCAGCCGCAGAATCCCCATCGGCCCCAGCCCCGCCTGATCCTCGCCCATGGACTGCGATGAGCCTTCATGGTGCCAGCGCGGGCTATCCGCCGAGGACTGCACATCCAGGCCGTAATCCACGCGGTTGATGATGATCTGCGATTGGCCCTGCGGCTGCATATCGCCGCCCATCACGCCGAAGCTCAACCACGGCTTGCCGTCCCGCGACGCGAAGCCGGGAATGATCGTCTGGAACGGCCGCTTGCCCGGCGCGTAGAGGTTGGGGTGGCCGTCCTGCAGCGAAAACAGCTCGCCGCGATCCTGAAACATAAAGCCCAACCCATCCGCGACCAGCCCGGAGCCCATGCCCCGAAAGTTGGATTGGATGATGGAGACCATCATGCCATCCCTGTCCGCGGTGGTGAAGTAGGTGGTATCGCCGTGGCTGGGCGCCTGCCCCGGATAGACCGGCGTTAGGATCTTCTTCGGATCGATCAGCTTCGCCCGCTCGGCCGCATAGGCCTTCGAGTTCAGCCACTCCACGGGCACCTTGCTGAAGTGCGGATCGGCGTAGAACCGCGCGCGGTCTTCATACGCTAACCTCTTCGCCTCGATCTGCACCTGCAGACTGTCCGGCGACTGGAACCCGTATCCGCGCATATCGAAGTGCTCAATCATGTTCAGCATCTGCAGCGTCGCCAATCCCTGCGTGTTCGCGCCCATCGCGTAAACCGTTGTCCCGCGATAGTCGGTCTGCAGCGGCGTCGGCCACTCGGCCTGGTGCTCGCGCAGGTCGTCGCGGGTCATCCAGCCGCCGATGCGCTTGAAGTAGGCCTGGATGGTGTCGGCGATCGGGCCGTCGTAGAAGACATCACGGCCGCCTTGGGCGATGGTCTCGTACGTCCGCGCAAGGTCAGGGTTGCGGCGCACCTCGTTCTCGTTCGGCGCGCGGCCGCCCGGGGAGTAGGTGTGCAGCGCATTCGCGGTCTCCTCCACGCCCGAGCCCGCCCGCGTAAAGATCGCCATGTTGCGCTTGATGTACCAGCCAATGATCTGCGGTGTGGGCGAGCCATCCCGGCAGTAGTGGATCGCCGGCTCAAACAGCTCCGCCCATTTGAGCCGGCCGTAGCGCTCGTGCAGCGCCCACCAGCCGCCCAGCGCGCCCGGGACTGACACCGAGATCGCCCCCAGAGGCGGAATCACCGGTTTGCCGTCCACCGTCCGCGCCCGCGAGCGCACCGTCTCGAGCGAAAGCCCTTTTGGAGACCCGCCTGAGCTTGCCATGCCTTCGAGCTTCATCGTTTTGGGGTCCCAGACGAACGCAAAACAGTCGCCACCCAGGCCGGAGCTCGTGGGTTCGACGAAACCCAGAACCGCATTGGCCGCCACCGCCGCGTCTGCTGCCGATCCACCCCTCTTCAGGATGTCGATGGCCACCTGCGTCGCCAGCGGATGCGCCGTGCCGGCCGCTCCGTTGCAGCCCAGCGCCGGCGATCGCGTGGTGAAGCTGGCCCCGCTCGGACGGTCGCCCGCGTGCACGTCCGGACGCTCAAAGCGTTCCTGGCCGGAATGCTGAAACTTAGGATCGGCCATGGGCGCGCCCAGTTCCGTTCCTCGCGGACCACCTGCGTTCACGATCCCGCGCCGCGGCTCGCCATTCTGGCCTCGGGCCAATGTGATGCCCCCGGCAGCGGCGGCGGGCAGTGTGGCTAGAAAGGTGCGGCGGCGCATACCGTGGCTCCTGTTTGCGGCTGTTTTCAGGTTTCTTCCCAATCCGCTGAACAGAGAGTACCTGACAGGAACCGGGCATGGCTTACCTGATTAGAAACAGATAAATACCCATGCCCACCCCGATGAGCGCAAGCAGAACAGCCAGCGTCACAGCCAGGACCGAGACGCGCCCGGCCACCCATGCCCCCGTCCGGAGCTCGCGCACCGTGCTGATGTGATGGACCACCGCGCTTGCGTTGATTGCCACTCCGAGCGCAACCAGGGCCACCCCCGAGTACACCGACACCCCCGTTCCGTGCACAATGGTATGTGTCTGGCTCGCGCGCATTTCGCGAAGAAATAAACCAAAGCGCGCCACAGCGAAGCCAACTCCCATCAGGCCCAGGCCGGTACGAATCCAGGCCAGAAACGTTCGTTCGGCTGCAAAATACGTCCGCGGATCGGTAACTGCGCTTTCTTGGGCATCGGACATCGAACCATCTTACGAGCAACCCGCAGATCGAGGCGGGAGCGGCTGCTTGGTACACTGCTCGCTGCCGACCCATGAGCTTGAAAGCCAAGATCGAAGCCGTCATCTATGCCTCCGAAGAGCCGGTGACGCTGGTTCAGCTCGTCAGCCTGCTGGGGCAGGAGGCCCAAGCCGAGCTGGATGCCTCCGCCGCGCTGCAGGGCCAGCTCGCGCTGCTGGACACCGAGCCGCTCGTGCCGGTCGAGACCGAAGCCGGCGACCCGGATGTCCTGAACGCGGAGACGCTCGGCAGGGAAGAGTTCGTCGCGGTCGAACCAAGGTCCGAGGAACAGCCAGAAGACAAGCGGGAGGGCACCGAAGCTCCAGAATCTGCACCGGAGCCTTCTGCCCTGGACCGCGCAACCCCCGCCACCGACCCTGCCGAAAACACCCAGACGGAGCCGCCCGCAGAGGGCGAGGCAGCTCCATTCCATCCCGGCGAACCCACCCCCGCCGAACTGCGCACCCGCGAACGCCGCCTGCGCGAGTACCTGCGTTGCGTGCTGGATGGCCTGATCGCCGAATACGGTGAGGGCGACCGGGGTCTGGAGATTCGCGAGGTCGCCGGCGGCTTCCGCTTCGCGACCAAACCCGAGTATCACGATGCCGTGCGCGGGTTTGTCCGCTCGCTGAAGCCGCCTTTAAAGCTCAGCCTGCAGGCACTCGAGACCCTGGCCGTGGTCGCCTACAAGCAGCCGGTGACGGCTCCCGAGGTCTCCGAGATCCGCGGCGTCGACAGCGGCGGCGTGTTGGGCAGCCTGATGACGCGCAAGCTCGTCACCACGGCCGGGCGGAAGCAGGTCATCGGCCGCCCGATTCTTTACAAGACCACAAAAGAATTTCTTCTCCGCTTCGGCCTGAAGGATTTGGCCGAGCTTCCCAGCATCGAAGAGTTTGAACGCCTGGCCTCCGATATGAACGAGGCCGTGCAGGAGGAGATCCCGATGCCCGAAGCACCCGCACAAGTACGGTCAGAGCCATCCGGCGGCGGTTCGCCCGCAACAGATGAGTTGAACGCGGCACCGGAACCAACCAACACCACACACAGCAGCGCAGACGACCTGATCGCCGACCGCAGCGCCGCTCCCGAAGGCGGCGCCCAGGAGCCGGACGACGTCGCGGTGGCCGGCCGCCCGCGCGATCAGCACGAGGCCCAGGCTGACGGCACCCCCGACGAAACTCCGGCCAGCAAAACCGACCAGGAGCATTTGACACCCGCGCCCGACGGCCCCGGCGAGTTCACCGGCGACGAGTCCGTGCCGCCGGCCGATAACACCGGGATCGACGGACGCATCTCCGGCGTGCCACCCTCCTACGACAACGCCAACGACGAGGCGACCGATTCACCGGCGCACGACGCCGAGGTGCAATCCGAACAGCCGGGCAGCACCGGGGAGGATGACTGATGAGCGACTACCCCGTAAGTCCCGCCGAGGTGCCCGACACCGTCCCCGGGAACGAACCCGACACCGTCGCCACCCCGGAAGGCGATAACGAGTACAGCCCCAGCCAGCCGCTACCCGGCGGTGCCGCCATGCCCACCCCGGAGCGCCCGCGCGGCAATGAGCCGCATCCCGGCGCCGAGATTCGCCCGGCGCAAGGCACATAGATTCGCCCGGCGCAAGGCGCTCGGGCGGTTTCCGGGTGGTTACTAGAGCGGTTTCCGTGTTGGTAGGAAGGCGTCATCTCGACCGGAGCAGACGGCCTTATCGTCTGCGGAGTGGAGAGATCCCTGTATTTCGCTGGGCGCTCCGCCAAACTCCGTGCAGCCACAAGGATATACAGAGGTCTCTCCACTTCGGCTTCGCCTCCGGTCGAGATGACGCCTCTATACGACGTTAGATACAGAAGGACATTCGCTATAGGGCAAAGGCATCCCTTTTTTGTCATTCCCGAAGGGAATTTGCTGTCCCGGAGCCGCCGCTGCGCTCCGGGCAAGAAACAGATCCCTTACGGGATGACAACTCAAAAAATTAGCCAGTGACGGCAGTTTTTGCTAATCGCGCCACCTCCACCAGCACCGAGTAAAACGTAGCCCCACCCCCAAGATCGGTCAGCCTCTGGCTGGTCAGCGCATTCACATTGCCGCCAGCGGGCGAGAGCTTGCCCCAGTCCAGCCGCGCCGCCACCACGCCGGAGGCAACGGTGTCGCCTACCCGCGCGACCAGCTCGATGCAGCCGCGGGCATTCCAAACCTGCAATGCGTCGCCGGTCGCAATGCCGCGCGCGGCCGCATCGGTCTCGTGCATCTCGAGAACACCCGCCGTGCGCCGCTCCATCGTCTGGTGGCCGGGCAGGTTCGCGAAGGTCGTGTTCATGTAGCTGTCGGCTTTGCGGGAAAGAAACTCCAGCGGAAACCGCGCGATTTTTCCACCCACCTGCGGGTGCCCCACCTTCGGCGCGTCTTGTGCGCCTAAAGTGGGTTCCGCGCTGGAGCTTCGGGCATTGGAGACCGGTGACTCTGCGAGCGTTCCAACCGAAGCCCACCTTTGCGACGATGGAACTGTCGCGAAGGTGGGGCACCCGTTGCCATCCGGCTTCGCAGCGCTATCAGCGGAGCGCGATTCCTCCGGGGCGTGCCACTCCGGCACGGGCAGCAGCTCGGCTTTGCTTGCGGTTTGAAACCAGCTCGGATCACTGAACGGCAGCACCTCGCCATGGGCGTTTCGCGGCAACCGAAGCGGCATCTGCTTCCGCTCGGCAAGCGCAGCAGGCGTGACGCCCGCCATCCACGGGTGCGCGGAATCCAACGCCCCCGCGATCAGCTCGTCTTCCATTGTTTGAAACGCGGTCGTTGCCTGGAATGCGGCTTCCGTGAAGCCCATACGGCGTCCCAGCGCGGCAAACAGCCAAGGATTGGGTCGCGCCTCTCCCAAGGGCTCAATCGCCTGCTCCGAGAGCTGCGCGTAATAGTGCCCGTAGGCTCCCATCAGCTCCTTGTGTTCCAGAAACGTGGTTGCGGGCAGCACGATGTCGGCATAGTCCGCGGTGTCGGTGAAGAACTGCTCGTGCACCACCGTGAAAAGGTCATCCCGCCGCAAACCCGCGAGCACCTGGTTGGAATCGGGGGCAACCGCCGCGGGATTGCAGTTATAGACGAAAAGGGCTTTCACCGGCGGCTCCGCGCTGGGCTGAAAAGCGGCTCCCTCCCCCTTGCTGCGGGATGACAATTCATGGTCTAGTTCGGTGACTTCGGCTGCTTCCTGCTTCCTACTTCCTACTTCCTGCTTCCTACTTCCTTCTTCCTGCTTCCTACTTCCTTCTTCCTTTCCCAACTCCGTCAACGCCCATCCCAGCCGGTTCATGTTGATCATGCGTCCCGGCCGCCCGAGCGGACTTTTCAGCATCAGTTCCGGCATCTGCAGCTTCGCGGCGTTGAAGGCAAACGCACCCGAGGTCGAAAGCAGCAGTCCCCCGCCCCGCTCCTTCCATGCGCCCGTAAGCAGCGGCAGCATGGCCACGCAACGGGCGGCGGTTCCGCCATTTTCGCTGCGCTGAATGCCGTAATTCAAGCGGATTGCCGCAGGCGCACGACCCTCCCGTCCCGCCTGGCCGTAAGCGCGTGCCAGCCGCTCAATCCTCGCTTCCTCAATGCCCGTAATCTCCGCCGCACGCGCCGGTGCGTGTTCAGGCCGCAGGGCATGCTGGCGCAGTTCCGCCCAGCCATGCGTGCAGGTCGCCAGGTACTCGCGATCTTCGAGGCCATCACGGAACAGCACATGCATGATGGCCAGTGCCAGCAGCACATCGGTGCCGGGACGGATGGCGAGCCAGTCGTCCGCCAGTGCCGCCGTGCGGGTGCGGTACGGATCGATCACCACCAGCTTTGCCCCATTGCGGCGCGCCTGCTCAATGAACGGCCACAGGTGAATGTTGTTGCCGTGAATATTGGCTCCCCAGGCGATGACCAGCCCGGCATGCGCGAAGTCCTGCGGGGCGGTCCCCAGCCGCGTGCCGTAGACGCTGTTCAGCGCCGCCGTGCCCGCGCTCGCGCAGATGGTGCGGTCCAGCTGCGACGCCCCTAGCCGATAGAAGAACCTCCTATCCATCGCTCCGTAGCCAAGCTGCCCGGTTGTGCCCGCATAGCTGTAGGGCAAAATGCTCTCCGGCCCATGCGCCTCGCTGATCGCCTGCAAGCGCGCTGCAATGGCATCCAGTGCCGCATCCCAGGAGATCCGCTCAAACGCCTCCGCCTCGCGCCCCTGCGGCAGCGGCCCTTTGGGCACGCCGGTCTTGCGCCGCATGGGGTACAGCAGCCGCTGCGGCGAGTACACGCGGTCCAGATACTTGGCCACCTTGCCGCAAAGAAATCCCCGCGTCACAGGATGCGCCGGGTCGCCCTGCACCTTCACTGCGCGGCCGGTCAGTTCGTCCACCGTCACCAGAACCCCGCAGGAATCCGGGCAATCCAGGGTGCAGACGGCATGAACCTCGCGCGTGGCCATCCCTCATTCTATGCTGGGACAAGCCACTTCAGGAGTTTCCCATGCGCCGTTCGCCCCGCCTCTGCATCACGCTTTTGTGTGCCTTTTCCGCCTTCTTCGGGGTAATGGTTCAGGCTCAAAGCCCAAGGGAGGGCATCACCGCGCTGCTCAACCGCCAGGCTGCCGACTGGAATCGCGGCGATCTGGATGCCTTCGCTACCGGCTACAAAAACTCGCCCGACATCCTGTTCATCGGGGGCACGATCGAGCATGGCTACGCCGGCATGCTCGCCGGCTACAAAGCGCACTATCCCACGCACGACGCGATGGGAACGCTGAGCTTCACCGATCTCGCCGTGCAGCCGCTCGACGAACGCTTCGCCACCACCACGGGCCACTATCATCTGCAGCGATCAGCGAAGGGCGGTGGCGACGCGGATGGCTTCTTTCTGCTCGTGCTCGAGAAGACCGCTGCCGGCTGGAAGATCGTACGCGACGACACCACGACCCTGCACCCTCGAACAAAATAGGCGCCGCCATTTATAGTGGTGCCATGAACGGGGTGCCCCACCTTCGGCGCGTTCTTTGCGCCTAAGGTGGGTTTCCGCAGCGCCAGAAATCCTCGAATGGAGAACATCGGAACCCGCGACGAACCCACCCTAGCGACGATAAAAGCGACGATAAAACCGCCGCGAAGGTGGGGCACCCGCTTCTTTCACCCCATTGATGAAAGTCACACAAAACCGAAGAGTAGACCATAGGACCATGCGCTCCCTCTTGCTCTCGACCGCCCTTTCTGCCCTGATCCTGCCGTGTCTGCCCGCCTCCGCCCACACCGCAGCCCAGACCGGCGGCCAGCTCTACACCGCCAGCCGCGAGCAGCTCGATGTCACCAAGGTCGTGCTCGCGCAGGAGGCCGCGTGGAACAAGGGCGATCTCGACGCCTACCTGGCGCGCTTCAAAGACGCCAAGGACACGGAAGCCGTGCTCAACGGGCCTGTCCTCGGGCTCGGAAACATTCGCGCGGCCTATCACGCCAGCTTCCCGAACAAGGATGCAATGGGAACGCTGGAGCAGAGCGAGGTGGAGGTGCGCGAGCTGGGTCCCAACTTCGCCCTGGCCACGGGCAAGTACCATCTGAACCGCTCCAAACGCAATGGCGGCGATGCCGAAGGAACCTTCACCGAAGTCTTCGAGAAGACCGAAGCCGGTTGGCAGCTCGTCTTCAGCCAGACAAGCTAGAGTTTCAGCCAGGCAACAAGGAGCAGATCGCCTAAGCGTTGTTGCTCTTCTTGTTCTTGCTCTTTGTGTTCTTGCTCTTTGTGTTTTTGCTCTTCTTGGTTTTGCTCTTCTTGGTTTTGCTCTTCTTGGTTTTGCTCTTCTTGTTGTCATTCCCGAAGGGAACCTGCTGTTCTCGCCGGCCTGGAACCAATCCGCCGCCCAGAAGCAACAGAAGTTCTCTATTCTCACCAATGTGAGCTCTTCTTCCACCCTTCCCGATCTGCCCATGCTGGAAGCCCACGGGCTCATCAAGGACTACGGCGCATCGCGCGTAGTGGACGGCGTTTCGCTGTCCATCCAGCGCGGCGAAACTCTTGGCCTGGTCGGAGAATCGGGCTCGGGCAAGAGCACCGTCGCCCGCATGATGCTGCGGCTGATTGAACCCACCACCGGCGAAATCACCTATCGCACGCGCGACATGCACGGCGAACCGCAGACCTTGAATCTGCTCCGCGTAAAGCCCCGCGCCCTGCGCAAGCTACGCCGAAACCTGGCCATCGTCTTCCAGGATCCCTACGCCGCCCTGGACCCGCGCATGACCGTGCGGCAGTCGCTAGCCGAGCCCTTCCGCATCAACCGCGAGCGCCCACCGGAAGGCCTCGAGGCGCGCCTCACCGCTTTGCTGGCGGAGGTCGGCCTCGATCCCTCCGCGCTGCCCCGCTACCCGCACGCCTTCTCCGGCGGCCAGCGCCAGCGCATCAACATCGCCCGGGCCCTCGCACTGCGGCCGGAGCTGCTGGTGCTCGACGAGCCCGTAAGCGCGCTCGATGTCTCCGTCGGCGCACAGGTCATCAATCTGCTCCGCGACCTGCAGGCCCGCCATGGGCTGACCTGCCTGTTTATCTCGCACTCCATGCCGCTGGTGCGCTATCTGTGCCACCGCGTGGCGGTTCTGCAGCGCGGCCGGCTGGTCGAAGAGGGCCCCTGGCAGCAGGTCTGCGAACATCCCCGCGAGGCCTACACGCAGCAGCTGCTCGCCGCAACGCCGGAACTGCCCGAAATCGAGACCTAAACCAGCACGAGCAGGATGCCCCACCTTCGGAAAACCGGGTGCCCCACCTTCGGCGCGCTTTTTGCGCCTAAGGTGGGTTTCGCAGCGTCCGAAACGTTGAACGTGAAGCTTCACTCGTCTGAGACGACCCCACCTTAGCGACGATAAAACCGTCGCGAAGATGGGGCACCCAGAATTATTTCCCTGCTTGCTTTCTTACCTCGAAATCGCACACATTGCGCAGGTAATCCCAGGAGTAGAGCCCCGCCTCGTGGCCATCATTCCAGCGGAACCGTAGCGCATACTTGCCCACCGGCTCCACGTCGACCGGCCGCACCGGAGCCTCGTACATCGGCAGTAAAGACGCGGGTTTTGGCTTGGGAACACCCGGCCCACGACCCTCCACCTCACGCGCCTCATGGCAGGTCGCGCAGGGGCAGGCATCGCGCAACCAGCGAAAGCTCCAGTGGCTCCGATGCCCATCGCGCCAGTCGATCGTCACACCCGTCCCGCCGGTCTTATCGACGCGCACCTTGGCCGGTTTCAGCGCATCGCCCGCCAGCTTGCACTGTTCGCGCTCGCGATCCGCGGCAGCCTCTTCCGCACTGATGAACTTCACGCCCTCGTGGCTCATGCGTAACGCTGCCTCCAGAAGAAATACCCTGCAATCACGCAGCCTACGACAACCACGATGGTGCGCAGCACCGTCCCATTCACGCGCCGCGCAAACCGTGCGCCGATGTATCCGCCCAACGCGGCGAACGCCATGCTAACCACGCAAAACCGCCACTCAATCGCGCCGCGCACGATAAAGGTGAAGATCGCACACAGGTTGGACGCGCAGGCCGCGACCACCTTCATCGCATTCAGCGCATGCATCTCCTCCATGCCGAACAGCGCCAATACGGTCATCACCATAAAACCGCCGCCCGCACCGAAGTAGCCGATGTAAAACGTGATCGGAAACAGGCACAACGCCAAAGGCAGCACCGGGATCGGCCGCTCGTGCTCCGCATGGGACTCGCCGGCCCGTTGGCGCAACCACTTTGAGACCGGACCGGAGATACCGAAGATCACCGTTCCGCCCAGAATCAGCCATGGGATGAGATACAGGAACGTCCGCTGCCGCGTGTGCAGCAACACCTCGGCGCCGCTGACTCCACCCAGAAGACAGGTCGCCAGGACGGTCGGCAGGAGATCGCGCCGCACATCGCCGCGCAGCGTGGCCAGCGAGGTCAGCTGTCCCGGCCAAAGCGCCACGGTGTTGGTTGCATTTGCCTGTACGGGCAGCACACCCATGCTCAACATGGCGGGAAAGGAGATGAACGATCCGCCGCCCGCCATCGCATTCATCACCCCGGCGATCAGCGACGCCGTGACCAGCCAAATATAGCGAATATGCGGACTGGCGAAAAACTGCATCTCCCCATTCTATTGGCTCGTACTACCCCCACTGGGCGTGTTCTCCTTCGCATGCTCCCCTACACATGTCATGAAAAATTGTCGAAGCGAATGAGAGAGAATTATGTGTTGCTATGCGACCGCTGCAAGCAGCATGTTCCCTCCCGCTCGACCGCGCTCAGGGCGAATGACAGAACGAAAGGCAACAGCGCCGTTTTGGGTCTTTGCTTGTTACTCGCCTTTTGGTCTGTCATCCAGTTCTTTTTTGTTTGTCATCCCGTAGCGTAGCGGAGGGATCTGCTTTTCTGTGCGGTTGCACAGCTTCAGGCGATCAGTTCTAACTGGAAGCCTTCTCCTCCTGGTAATGCCCGATGTGGCTGTAGGTTTCTTTCGGGAAGCGCAGGGACTTATACACATTGCCGCAGTCGGGATCGTGAAGGTCGGGGACGATGGGAAACTGCTGCTCCGCCTGCCACTCCAGGATGCGCTCGCGCCGCGGGGGCGAATAATCCCGGCCCTCCACCTGCACCAGCATCTGCCGCGCCTCTTCTTCGGAGAAGTCCTTGTCCTTCGTAAGTTCTGCTAGAACCTCATCGTCGGATAGAAAATGCCGGGCGACCATGGCAAACGTAAGGCGCCCATAGTGGCCGATATCCTCGCCGCGGCCGAGCGCATCCAGCAGATGCGCCATCATGCGGTCCTCGCGCAGGGCTTCAACGCCATGCGTCTGCGGCTCGCCCGCGGGATGGCCCACAGGCGCCTGCGCGGCCGGTTGTTTGCTCGCATCCATCGATCCGGGCTCGACCAGATGCTTACCCTCCAGAGGCTTACCTTCCGGATCAGGCTTTGAGGCATAGCCGGACGTAGGTGTGCCCTGGGTCTTCACCTTGGCCAGCTCCGCCTCGGCTCGTTCCGCGCGCTCCACGGCATTCTGCAGGGCCTGGCTCTGCTCGTCCATGACCGGTTCATCCAGTTCCACGGTTCGCTCACTCATTTCTTTGCACCTCGTCGGCGTTTCTGCGGTACAGAACTTCGCCTTATCTTCGCTTTATACGACGAGTGTACACACACCTGCGTTGCCTTCCAACACTTCTTTTCTGTGCATACCGACCCTAAAAGTCCGGCAGTGCTAACGACAGTGCCTCCTCTACGCTCCTCGCTACCAGCAGCGCCCCGCGGTTGCCGCGCAGCATGCCTTCCCGCTCGCAAACATCCAAAAACGCCAGCAGCAGGTCGTAGAAACCGGCCGTATTTACCAGCACAACCGGTTTTTCATGCAGCTTCAGTGTCTGCCACGCCAACACCTCGAACAGCTCCTCCAACGTCCCGAAACCGCCGGGAAGAATCAGAAACGCGTCGGCCATTTCGCCCATCAGGCGCTTGCGTGTGTGCATCGTGTCCACTACATGCAGCTCGCGGACGCCCTTGTGCGCAACCTCCTGGTCGACCAGCACGTGCGGGATCACGCCTACGACCCGCCCCCCGGCGGCCAGCGCCGCGTCCGCGCACGCACCCATCAGCCCGACATCCGCCCCGCCGTAGATCAGGCCTATGCCGCGCTCCGCCAGGCTGCGGCCGAGCTGCTCGGCGGCGGCGCGATACTCCGGCCGCGCCCCGTTCGCCGCCGCGCAGAACACAGCGATGCACTTGCCTCGTTTCAGCTCATCCATATGCTTAAGCATAGCGAATCGAGTGTCATGAACCGGGTGTCGTAAACCCAGGTGCCCCCACCTTCGGCGTCGGGTGCCCCACCTTCGGCGCGTTCCTTGCGCCTAAGGTGGGTTTTCGTAGTGTCAGAGATCTTCGAGTAAACATTGGAGACCCCGCGACGAACCCACCTTAGAGACGATGAAACCGTCGCGAAGATGGGGCACCCCATTTTGGTGGCCAAACTCAGAGCAGGGCTTGAACAAACTCCGGGTCCAGTGGCCGCTGCGGTCCAAAGTGCTCGGTTGCCAGCCGCAAAGCCGCAGCCTCTCGACGGCGGCGATGATCGTCGTCGCGCAGCAGCCGCACGGTCACTGCCGCGAAGCCCTCCGCCTCGTCGGCAATCTCCACCGCCTCCGCTGCCCAGGCTTCCAGCCCTTCCACGCCGATGCGGGTAGACACCACAGCCTTGCCGAAGCCGAGTGCCTCCAGCAGCTTGATCTTGATGCCCGTGCCCAGCAGCAGCGGGACCAGGCAAACGGCCGCGCGGGCGTACTCCTCCTCCAGCGACGGCACGACCCCCAGCAGCTCGATACCCAGCCAGGCGACGTTCACTGCCCCAGTGCCAGAGTCGATGCTTTGGCCTACCGTGCCAGCGATCGCCAGCGTCGCTCCAGGCACCTCGGCGCGCACCCGCGGCCACACCGAGTGGAGCAGGAATTGCAGCCCGGTCTGGTTCGGGGGAATGTTCGATCCGACGAACAAACATCGTCCCGGCGTCACACGCTCTTCGCCCAGGGCTCGCGCCTGGAGCACCACCGGGGTCACGAGTACCCGCGTCGAACCCCGCGTAGACACGAGCGAACGAACTGCCTCCGCCTCACGCT
This sequence comes from Granulicella sp., assembly GCA_965276885.1. GTDB lineage: Bacteria > Acidobacteriota > Terriglobia > Terriglobales > Acidobacteriaceae > Granulicella. Next base: position 4,071,507 of record OZ255702.1, read on the forward strand.
CCTGCGCGGCCAGCACGGTGTCCGCGGCGGAGAGCCAATGCATCTCGTCCGCTTCGGTGATTGGCGGGCAATCGAGCGGCAAACCGGCATCCCGAAAACGCTGCACGCGTGCGGAAAGCAGATCGTGCATGAGGATGGCGGTGCGGCGGCCGCCCAAACGCCCGTCCGCGAGCACCGGCCCCCAGATGCAGTAGTTCGCGATGACCGCCGTGGCGTTCATCGCCTCGATCTCGCGGGTCGCCGCTTCGCACTCCGCGGCTGTGGGCGGCGTCAGATCCCAGGCGCCGGTGTAGAGTGCCTCGCCATAGATGCGCGTGATCAGACTGGCAAGCGGACGCAGCCAGGCGCTCCGGACAGCCACCCGTGCGATCATGCGAGCCCAGGACTTGGGCCGCAGCGGGAGGATGTAGAACTCGCCCAACCGAAGATAGCCGGGAAACTGAAGGTCGAGTCCGGGCGGAATCGATGTGCAAACGCGAAAAAACAGCCGTGGAGAGCGGCTGAACGCAGTCGTCGCGACCAGTGTGACGCGAGCGCCTTGCGCGCTCAGCAGCCCCAGCAAGCCAAGCGCATAAGTCGTACTACCCGCTTGCTGATGCACGACGGGGTCGCGCGTGAGGAAAACGATGCGGGCAGCAGTGTCAGGCTGGAAAGAACAGGCCATGCGTGACGATTGTAGGGTCAGCAGCCGGCGTTGACCCTGCACCCTTGGCGTGAGAGGTCCGCCGTCCTGGGGACGACTTTCAGCCTCGGATTTCAGATGACAACGAAGATAAGGTTCTGGGGAAGGTTCTGGGGAGGGCACGGCTTCAGCCGTGCCGTAAAGAGAGGGTATAATACCGCTTCAGCCGCGGAGGTGAGCTTGGTCAAGCTTACTTCCGCGGCTAACTTCGGCATAGCTGAAGCCGTGCTCTTCCCATAAATTTTTATAGGGAATTCGGCTAGCTGACGGCCAGGGTGTTTCCCTGCAGCGCGGAGGTTACGGTTGCCAGAACGCTGCCCGCGGCAAGTCTTGCCGTAGCGTTGACGACAGTGATCTGGGTGCCTTGCTGCAGCTTCAGCGCGGTTGTCTGGCCGGCGGCGATGGTCATCTGTTGATCACCGGCCTGGATGGTGAGCGCGGTTGCGGAGTCATTGCGCATGTTGAAGCTGATCGGCTTGGGTTGGGCGGCCTTGTCACTTGCCGTGTGCCCAAAGAGTGACGGAGGGGCGGCCCAAACGGTTTGTGCTGCAAATACGGACAACGACATAGCCATGGCGGCGCTGAGGATACGACGATTCATAAAGTGCCTTCTTTCCTGTTTGGTTGCCGATCTTCCGCCGCCATGGTTCAGCGGAAGATCGATGCCCTTTGATACACGTTGATATACGCGGTCGAGATGAAAAGGTTCTGTGTTTTCTTCAAGTTTTCGCAAAGAAATGCCGAAATCTTTTTGCATCTTCGGCGTGTTGCGCAGGCGTATAGAGGTGACCCCTGCGCGCCGCCAGGCCGTAAAATAGAGTTGTGGCCGACCTCCTTGCCAACATGAATCCGCAGCAGCAAGAGGGCATCCTCGCGGTAGACGGCCCCGTGCTGCTGCTCGCCGGCGCGGGCTCCGGCAAGACCCGCGTCATCACCCATCGCATCGCCTATCTGATCGAGCAGCGCGGCGTTTCGCCCGATGCCATCCTCGCCGTCACCTTCACCAACAAAGCGGCGAAGGAGATGCAGGAGCGCGTAGAAAAAATTCTCGGCCATAGCTCTCTGGCCAAACCGACACTCGCAACGTTTCACAGCTTCTGCGTGCGTGCGCTGCGGCGCGACATCGAGGCATTGCGCGTCAACGGCAAAGGCCTAACACGCACCTTCGCCATCTACGACGAGACCGATCAGCAGGCGGTCGTGAAATCCGCGCTCAAGCGGCTCGGCATCGATGACAAGCAGCTAAAACCGCGCGTGGCGCTGGGCCGCATCTCCTGGGCGAAGAATCACATGATCGATCCGCAGGAGTATTTTCTCGCCTCCACCAATCCGATGGAGGAGAAGATCGCGCACATCTTCAAGGTCTATCGCGATGAGCTCTTCAAGGCCAACGCGCTCGACTTCGACGATCTGCTGCTCGAAACCGTGCGTCTGCTGAAGAGCTCCAGCGAGGTTCGCGAACGCTACAACCGCAAATACAAATACCTGCTCATCGACGAATACCAGGACACCAACCGGCCGCAGTATGAGCTGATGAAGCTGCTCGGCACCCACGGCAACGTCTGCGTCGTCGGCGATGAGGATCAGTCGATCTACTCGTGGCGCGGCGCGGATATTCGCAACATCCTGGAGTTTGAAAAGGACTTCCCAGCCGTCCAGACGATCCGTCTGGAGCAGAACTATCGCTCCACGCAGAATATTCTCGAAGGCGCGAGCGCCGTTGTGGCGCAAAACATCCAGCGTAAGGGCAAGAACCTGTGGACCTCGCGCGAGGGCGGCTCGCTTATCGGCTTATATGAAGCGCCAGACGGCGAGAGCGAGGCGATCTTTATCGCCGATCGTGTGAACAAATACCTCAAGACCGCCGGCGAAACGGAAGACCTGCCGCGCTGCGCCGTGCTCTATCGCACCAACTCGCAGTCGCGGCTGGTGGAAGAGGCGCTGCGCCGCTACGGCATCCAGTACCACATGGTCGGCGGCTTCAGCTTCTACGACCGCTCCGAGGTGAAGGACCTGCTGAGCTATCTGAAGCTGGTGCAAAATCCACATGACTCCATTGCATTGGGACGCGTGGTCAATTCGCCACCGCGCGGCATTGGCAAGACCACGATGGACACGATGGAGCGCATGGCGCTCGGCACCGGACTGAGCAGCTGGGATGCGATCGAGCGCGCCATTCAGGACAAACTACTGCCTGCCCGCGCACTCACCGCACTGGCGAACTTCCGCAAGCTGATCGAAGACGCTCGGGCGATGATCCATCTGCAAGGAGAGGGGTTTGCCGAGAAACTCACGGCCGACGTGGAAGTATCAGCCGCCCCCACCACAGATGTGACCTCTCGACCGGAGGCCGCAGGACACAGGGCACAGGGCACAGGAGCCGTCCCCACCACAGAAGTGTCCTCTCGACCGGAGGCCGCAGGCCGGAGTGGAGAGACCCCTGTATTTCCCGAGGCTGAGAGCGCCACCCCAGACCAATTCTCAGACGAGGACTCCAGCTTCGACTTTGATTTCGACTTCGGCGCCAACGAACCCGTTCCGCAGACCATTACAGCCAACGACGCCCACTCCGACTTCGATACCAGCTTCAACTTCGGCTTCGACTTCGGTCCCAGTGAGGAAATCAGCACTCTTGCGGCGGAAAACGCCGGCATCGGCAACGAAAAGCAGGTCCTTCCCCTTCGACAAGCTCAGGGTCAGGATGACAATCTTTCGGGGGGCGATGCACCGGGTGCCCCACCTTCGGCTCAGCTCCGCGACAGCGGAGGTGAGACTAAGGTGGGCGGAGCGGCGATCAGCTTCAATCCCTTCGCCCCCATCCCGCTGAAACAATCCGCCGCCGATCACCTTCGTGAACAGAACAAAGCGCGCCTTGATCGCATCGTTGCCGCACAAACAGCCGATGACCCAACTCTCGCCGTCCGCGAAGGACCCTTTCGCAAACCCGGCGATCCGGCCACGCTGCCCGAATTAATCAAGTTCCTCAACGACCGCTCCGGCTACCTGCGGGCACTGGAAGAGGAAGCCACACCTGAGGCCTTCAGCCGCATTGAAAATCTGAAGGAACTCGCCAATGCCGCGCAGGACGCGACCTCGCGCGGCGAGACACTGCATGAGTTCCTGGACCACGCCGCGCTGGTATCCGACGCCGACAGCTACTCCGCCGAGGCCCGCGTGACGCTGATGACCCTTCATGCCGCCAAGGGACTTGAATTTCCGCTGGTCTTCCTCGCCGGCATGGAGGAAGGCCTGTTCCCCCACTCGCGCTCGGTCACCGACCCCACGCAGATGGAGGAAGAACGCCGCCTCTGCTACGTCGGCATGACCCGCGCCATGGACACGCTGGTGATGTCGCGCGCGCGCTTCCGCCGCCGCTACGGCAACGACATGCCCGAAACCACGGTCGCCTCTCGCTTTCTGGAAGAGGTGCCCTCGCGGCTCACCGAAGATCTCGGTTCACCCGGCTTCGGTTACTCGGACTCCGGCGGGGCGCTGAGCTACGCCAACGCCTACGCTACGCCCTACCCACAGCGCGGCGATGGGAAGCGCCGCTTCGGCGCGGGCGATGACACCGCCTCCGGCGAGCGGCACTACAGCTACGAGGACGAATCGCAGGAGTCCGGCAAGCCCAATGGATCCGGCGGCGCCCGCCAGTACGCCTCGCAGCGCTTCGGTGCAGCGCCGGCGCGGTCCGGATCGGGGCCGCTCGATAACACCGCCGCCTTCTTCGGCAAAGGCGGCAAGGGCCCGGTCGGCGGGGGCGCGGGCTACGCTTTGGGCGACAAACGCTACCCCGGACGGCAAAAAATGGACCTTCCCACCCCCACCGGACGCACCGGTCTGGGCAAGAACACCCGCGTCCGCCACCCCAAATACGGCGAAGGCACCATCGTCGGACGCGAAGGCGACGGCGACGACGCCAAGATTACGGTATCCTTTACAGGGCACGGCGTGAAGAAGCTGGTGGAGAAGTTTGCCCAGCTCGAACGGCTGTAGATTGACTCACCGTTCGCCGGCACAGGATTCGCAGTAAACCGGGTGCCCCACCTTCGCGACGGCTTCATCGTCGCTAAGGTGGGTTCCGCTCCCGGAGATCGACATCTGAAAAGGAAACGGAACACAATATGGCAAACACCACCAAGATCACCGACCGCACGGAACGCAAGAAGATCAAGCGCGCCGCCCGCAAGAAGGCCACCCCCAAGACCGCCCGCACCTGGGCTCGCGGCGAGCATAAGCAGAAGCTGAAGAAGGCCTCGCGAGGTCAGTCCAAGCGATAACAGACTGCGAAAGCAGATCCCCTTCGGGGATGACAACAAGAAAAACAAAGGGCAGAGCTTAGGGGATCGTTGCGGTCTAGCCTCATTGTGGATGGATGGTTCCGGTAATCCCGTTCATCTCCTAAAGCAGCTATCCTGAAACAATGACCGCCGCAACTTCGTTCTCATGGCGCAATCGCCGCGTCTTTCTCACCGGCCACACCGGCTTCAAAGGCGGCTGGCTGGCGCTTTGGCTGACGTCCAAGGGAGCCGTCGTTCGCGGCTATTCGCTCGACCCGTACACCACGCCGAACCTCTTGGATGAGGCGCGTCTCGGCAGCCTGATGGAAGACATCCGCGGTGACATCCGCGATGCGGCGAAGCTCGATAAGGCGCTGACCGAGTTCGCGCCCGAGGTGGTCTTCCACATGGCCGCGCAGCCGCTGGTGCGCTACTCCTACCAGGACCCCATCGGCACCTTTGAGACCAACGTCATCGGCACGGCGCGCGTGCTGGATGCCGTGCGGCGCACGCCTTCCGTACGCGCGGTTGTGAGCATCACGACCGATAAGTGTTACGAGAACAAGGAGTGGCTGTGGGGTTATCGCGAGACCGATCCGCTCGGCGGCTACGACCCTTACTCGAGTTCCAAGGCCTGCGCGGAGATCGTCTCCGCGGCCTATCGGCAGAGCTATTTCCCTGCCGAAAAAATTGCGGAACACCACTGCGGCATCGCTACAGCGCGCGCGGGCAATGTCATCGGCGGCGGCGACTGGTCGACCGATCGCCTGATCCCCGATCTGGTGCGCGGCTTTATCGAAGGCCAGCCCGCGCTGATTCGCCGGCCCCAGGCGATTCGCCCCTGGCAGCATGTTTTAGAACCGCTGCAGGGCTACATTCTGCTCGCCGAAAAACTACTCACCGGCGACCCGCGCTATGCAACTGCCTTCAACTTCGGACCGAGCGACGACGATGCGCAGCCCGTCGGCTGGATCGTTGAAAAGATGGTGGGTTTCTGGGGTAATGGCGCGCGGTGGGTGCTCGATCCGGAGCCCGGTGTGCATGAGGCCGGCTATCTGAAGCTCGACGCCAGCCGCGCCCGCGCGGAGTTGAAGTGGCATCCGAAACTCCGCCTGGAAACAGCGCTGGAGTGGCTGGTGCAGTGGTACAAGGCTCAGGCCGCGGGCGAGAATATGCAAAGGCTTACGCTGGAACAGATCAGCCTCTACGAGAGGCTCGGTCCGGCGCGGTAGATTCTCTCCTTTCAACACAATTTCTTGTCATCCTGAGCCATGCGAAGGACCTGCTTTTCGCTTTTGTTCGGAGCGAAAAGCAGGTTCTTCCCTTCGTTCAGGATGACAATTCAGGTTAGTTACACCGTGCGTGAGGGCCGCTGCTTCGCCGCTGCCTTGGCAGACTCTTCGATGCCATCGCTGTACACCCGGATCGCTCTTCCGCCAACGATCGCCTTATCATGCATCGTCGCTTCGCAGAACGGATTGTCGATGCTTTCAGTATCCAGCAGTTGACGCCAGGGGGTCTTGTTGGGCGGCTCCGGCAGCACATACTCCACGCCGTTGTCGGAGGCGTTCACCAGGATGAGGAAGCTGTCGTCAACCACGGGGTTGCCGTCATCATCCATCACGCCCAGGGTCTTGCCGTTGAACATCAGGCCGATGGATTTATTGCCTGCATTGTTCCAAACGTCATCGGAGATCTCATTGCCATCGGTGCCGAGCCAGGCCACATCGCGCACCACCGAGCCGCGAATCTGGCGGTCTTGAAAGAAGCGCCGGCGATGCAGATTGGGGTGATCCTTGCGCAGCTGGATGATGCGCGAGGTGAACTCGAGCAGCCGCTTGCGGGGCTCGTCGAGAGCCCAGTCATACCAGGTCAGCTCATCGTCCTGGCAGTAGCAGTTGTTGTTTCCCCGCTGCGACCGCGCGAACTCATCGCCGCCCGCCAGCATGGGCACGCCCTGGCTCAGCATCAGCGTGGTGAGGAAATTTCGCGTCTGCTTTTCGCGCTCCCGGTTGATGTTTTCATCATCCGTGGGGCCTTCAGCGCCCATGTTCCAGCTGTCGTTGTCGTTGGCGCCGTCGGTGTTGTTATCGCCGTTAGCCTCGTTATGTTTTTCGTTGTAGCTGACCAGGTCGCACAGCGTGAAGCCGTCATGCGCGGTGATGAAATTAATCGAGGCTGAGGGTGCGCGGCCATCGCTCTTGTACAGATCGCTCGAGCCGGTGACGCGGTAGGCGAAGTCGGACAACTGCCCCGCGTCCCCCTTCCAGAATCGCCGCACGGTGTCGCGGTACTTGCCGTTCCACTCCGCCCACAGGATGGGGAAATTGCCGACCTGGTAGCCGCCGTCGCCCACATCCCAAGGCTCGGCGATCAGCTTCACATCGGCCAGCGTCGGATCCTGGTGAATCGTATCGAAGAACGCACCGAGCTTGTTTACATCGTGCAGCTCGCGGGCAAGGGTCGAGGCGAGATCGAAGCGGAAGCCATCCACGTGCATTTCCGTCACCCAGTAACGCAGGCTGTCCATCAACAGCTTCAGAACCTGCGGATGGTACACATTCAGCGTGTTGCCCGTGCCGGTGTAATCCATGTAGTGGCGAGGATTGTCCTGCACCGTGCGGTAATAAACGGCGTTATCGACGCCTTTCATCGAGAGGATTGGGCCTTTTTCGTTGCCTTCGCAGGTGTGGTTGTAAACGACATCGAGAATCACCTCGATGTTTGCTTTGTGCAGGCTCCGCACCATCTCCTTGAACTCGAAGACCTGCTGGCCGGCATCGCCCATGGAGGCGTAACGCGGCATGGGCGCGAAGTAGCCCAGCGTGTTGTAACCCCAGTAGTCGCGCAGGCCCCGGTCGGTCAAGTGGCCTTCATCGATGAAGTGATGCACGGGCAGAAGCTCGACGGCAGTGACGCCTAGCTTCTTCAGATACGCGATGCTGGCCGCGTGCCCCATGCCGGCGTAGGTGCCGCGCATGCCTTCAGGAACATCGGGATTGCGCTTGGAAAAGCCGCGCACGTGCACCTCATAGATGATCGAGTCGGCGATAGGCGTTTGCGGCGGACAATCGCCTTCCCAATCGAACTCGTTGGGATCGACAACGATGGACTTGGGCATGAACTTCGCATCATCGCTGTCGTCTTTTTTCAGATCGTCGCCGGAGGTGACGTCGTAGGGATAGACCGGCCCCATCGGATCCGGCAGCGACGGCTTTGATTCATCCGGCTGCTGCCCCGTGATGGCCTTCGCATAGGGATCGACCAGCAGCTTTGCAGCGTTGAAGCGATGGCCCTTTTCCGGCTCCCATGGGCCTTCCACACGGTAGCCGTAACGCTGCCCGGGCTTGATGCCGCGCACCAGGCCGTGCCAGACAAACGCCGTAACCTCGTGCAGTGCGACGCAATCCACCTGTTCGCCGTCTTCATCGAAGAAGCACACGTGCACAGCCGTGGCATTTTCAGAATAAAGGGCGAAATTGGTTCCGAGCGAAGAGGGAGTGGCACCAAGCGGGTAAGGTTTACCCGGCAGCAGCGTACGTTGCATAAAAATGTTTTCCTTTATGGTCGAGCGCGTTCCGCGCCGGGCCTGCAATCTTGTGGACACGGCTTCAGATGCAGAGACGCGCACCGGACGCTGCTTCGACACACGGCGCCCGGCAGCGTTCACATTTGACGAGAGACAAACGCCACTTGCGGCCTTTAGTTTTGGACCGTCAATGTGACGGAGGTCGTGTGCGTCACCACCGCTCCGGCCAGATTGGTGGAGGTGCCTGTAATCCCCACGCTGTAACTCTGCGAGGCAAGCGCCTGGCCCTGTTCGCCGACGGTGCGCGCTCCGCAGCCGCACAGCAGCAGGCCAAGGCTGAAGAGCCACAAACCCCGCCTCTTTCGATTGCAGAGCCCACCGCAGAAGAGGATCCCCGCAGCCGCCCACAGCGTGCCGCTATTCGAAAAGCCCGGCCGGCGCAAGGCAGCCTGTGCCGCCGGGGTCTGTACGCTGACCGTCACGGTGGCCGAACCGGCGCCGGGCACCACCTGCACCGGCGAGAAGCTCACCGTTGCGCCCGTGGGTAGCCCCGTCGCGCTCAGCGTCACTATGCCGGTGTAGGGCGTGGCTTGCCCGCTTACCAGGAGGCTGTAGGTCGCGGCGCTGCCCGCCTGCACGGTTGCGGTCGATGAGCCTGCGATGCTAACGCCGAAGTCGGGCAGCGCGCTGATCGTGGCGATCTGCAATGCCGAGGAGCTCGGCGTGAAGTTCACATCGCCTCCGTACTGCGCGGAAAGCGTGCGGGCCCCGGCCGGTGGCGCGAGATAAACGGCAGAGGCGCTGCCGTTCACCAGGATTCCCGTCCCCACGACCAGCCCAGCGTCGAGAAACTTCACCGTGCCCGTCGGCTTGCCGCCCGTGGATGAAATAGCATTCGCGCTGAGCTGCAGCGGTACCCCGGAGTAGCCCTGGGGGACGGCGCTGAGCAGGGTTCTGCTCGCTGCCTGCGTCACCTGGAGCGAACCCGCGGCTGTTCCTGGAGTCACGACATAGTTCGCACTCTTTGGTCCCGTCAACGAAGCTGTAATGGCGTAGCTGCCCACATTGGCGGGCGTGGCGGAAAATACCGCGGTGACCTGGCCAGCATCCTGCGGCAGCACGCCCGCCAGAGTGCCCGTGAGCGTGGGCAGGGGCGCGCCATACTGCACGGAGGCGGCATTTGCTGTAGCCGTGACCGGAGCGGGTACAACGTTGAGTGTGGCAGCACTGGCAACCGCTGCTGGATTCAAACCGTCGCCCGCATAAGTTGCCTTCAGCGTGTGCGATCCAGCGCCCAGCATCCCCAGATCGACACTGATCGCAGCGTTTTCCAGCGTTCCGCTGGCTAGGGTGGCGCCAGCTTCCGTGACCGTCACCGTGCCTTGCGGAACACCGGCGAAACCGCTCAGGGTCAGCGTTGCCGGCGCCCCTCCGCCATACGTCATCGTCAGGGGCCAGGTGGCCTGCATGACGGATACGCGGCCTGCGGTCAGTGCCGCCGGCACAAAGAGCGTGCCACCGGACGTGAGCACACGCACCGTGCCGTTGAGCGTGTCCGCCAGCGCGGGCATTCCGAAGCTGGAAACAGCCACGGCGCGAGGCCCACGCAGAGCCTCTTGCGTTCCGCTCCCTCCGTCGGCGCTCCCCCCCTCGGTACCCGCGCCGGCAAGCGTCGCCATCACGCCCGCGGCGCTTACGCTGCGTATGCGCTGGTTGCCGGCATCGGCGATCAACAGCGCGCCTGCGGCTGTGACGGCCAATCCGCGTGGACTGGACAGGGCTGCCGCGGTCGCTTGGCCGCCATCGCCGGCAAAGCCGCGGCCGCCTGTTCCGGCGAAGGTGCTGATCACGCCACTGGTCGCGACAACACGGATGCGGGCGTTGTGGGTATCGGCGATGAAGACGCGGCCGTCCGCCGCCACGGCTATGCCTGAGGGGGAATCCAGCTCTGCGAGCGTTGCCGCCGCACCGTCGCCAGCGAAGCCCTGTATGCCGTTGCCTGCAAACGTCGTCACCACGCCGCCGCTGATGCGCCGCACGCGATGGTTGCCGGTATCGCAGGCCAGCAGAGCGCCACTCGCATCATTTGCGTCAAAGGCAAGCGCGGTGGGCGCGCGGAAGCTGGCTGCGGTTGCCGCACCGTTATCGCCGCCGTAGCCGGTCGTGCCGGCGCCGGCGAAGGTGCTGATTTTTCCCCCGCTCACGGCGCGGATGCGCGCATTGCCGGTGTCGGCTATGTAGAGCGTGCCATCGGCGCCGAAGGCCAAGCCTTGCGGTTTGTTCAGCTCCGCCGAGGTCGCGGGACCGCCATCGCCGCCAAAGCCCTGCGTCCCGCTGCCGGCGAACACCAGCAACGTGCCGCCCAGCGTGGCCTCGAAGACCTGATTGCGGTTGGCGTCCGCGATGTACAGATTCCCCGCGGCATCGTAGGCAATGGCCGAGGGCAGGAGCAGAGAGGAGGGTGCGGTTTGCGCACGCAAAGCTTGAACTGAGCCGAGGCCAAACAGGCACAGCAGGGCTGCCACAAAGCAACGAAGCGCCTGCGCGCCAAATCCAGCCGACCGTCCTGCGAGCAACCTGAATCCCCCTCTGGATGCGCCCGAATGGATGCCGGCGCGTGCGGATTCGAGCCCCATCATAGCTGGAAAAACAGGGTCAGCCGCCGCCAATCAGGTACGCCCAATGGGGGAGGCGCTCCCACTTTCGCGCCCGCTGCCCTACTCTGGATTAGGCCGCCTCTTGGCCATCAGGCAAACCAACCTATGCAGTTCCACACTGAATTCCTGCTCTCCGCCATGAGCCCCGATCACTTTCCCGGCGCCACGCGCACAGGCGATGCGCCCGAGGTCGCGTTTCTGGGCCGCTCCAATGTGGGTAAGTCGTCGCTGATCAACAAACTGATTGGCTCGAAAGCGGCGAAGGTCTCGTCTACGCCCGGCCGCACGCGCGCGATCAACTTCTTCGCTCTGCTTGAGGGCAACGCTTCCAAGCACAAACTGAAGCCCTCAATTGTCTTTGCCGACCTGCCGGGCTACGGCTACGCCAAGATCTCGAAGTCCATCTCGGCCGAGTGGCCTAAGTTTATCGAACCGTACCTGCAGGAGCGCGAGCAGTTGGCTTTGTGCATCTGCCTGGTGGACTCGAATATTCCGCCGCAGGAGAGCGACACGCTGCTCATCACTGCATTGCGCCAGATGGGGCGACCGCACCTGGTTGTCGCGACCAAGACGGATAAGCTCTCAGGCAACACCCTGGCGAAATCACTCGCGGCGCTCAAGAAAGCCCATGGCGAAGAGCGCATTCTGCCGGTCTCGTCGAAGACGGAGAACGGCGTGAAGCCGCTGTGGCCGGAGATCCTTGGGGTGATAAGTTAGAGCGCTCCAAGTGTTGACCCCGGCCAGAGCAGGCCATTGGATTTGTCATCCCGTAGCGTAGCGGAGGGATCTGGTTTCCTTCAGGAGTGCTTACCACGCCCGAGAAAGCAGATCCCTTCGCTTCCCTAACGCGTCCCTAACGGATGACAACTTTGAGAAATTTACTCGCCGTAATACTCCAGCCCCAGATGCGTGATGAGATCCTCACCCATAATGTGCCGCAGCGTGTTTTTTAACTTCATGGATTGAATGAAGAGATCGTGCTCGGGGTAGACGCCCGGCGCGGAATCGGGATCCTTGAAGTAGAAGCTGAGCCACTCCTGGATACCGAGGCCGCGCAGGCTGGGGGTGCGCTGCGCGAGATCCATGAACAGGCAGAGATCAAGCGCAAGCGGCGCTGCAAGGATCGAATCGCGGCAAAGGAAGTCCACCTTCAGCTGCATCGGATAGCCGAGCCAGCCGAAGATATCGATGTTGTCCCAGCCTTCCTTGTTATCGCCGCGCGGCGGATAGTAGTTAATCCGCACCTTGTGGTACAAATCGCCGTATAAGTCGGGGTTCTTTCCCGGCTGGAAGATATGCTCGAGCACACCGAGCTTGGAGACTTCCTTGGTCTTGAAGTTATCCGGATCGTCCAGCACCTCGCCGTCGCGGTTGCCGAGGATGTTGGTTGAGTACCATCCGGCGACTCCCAATTGACGAGCCTTGAACGCTGGCGCCAGCACGGTTTTGATGAAGGTCTGGCCGGTCTTGAAGTCCTTCCCGCAGATTGGCGCATTCATCTTTTTCGATAACTCCTGCAGCGCAGGGATATCGACCGTAAGATTCGGCGCGCCGTTCGCAAACGGAATGCCTTCCTTCAGGCAGGCCCAGGCGTACAGCATGGAAGGCGAGATATCCGGATCGTCATTCACCAGGCCTTTCTCAAATGCCTCTAACGTCTGGTGCACGGCCTTGGGCTCGAGATAGATCTCGGTGGAACCGCACCAGATCATCACCTGGCGATCGGTTTTGGTCTTGAACTCGGCGATATCATTACGAATCTGGTTGGCGAGATCGCATTTGTTTTGGCCGATCTTCTTATGTTTCGGCGTAAGCCGCTTGACGTAGCGCTCTTCAAAGGCCGCGGGAAGAGGCTCAATGGACTGGAGAAACGGCTTCATGCTTTCAAGCTGATCGCGATCCAGCACAGAGGCCGTTTTTGCGGCGTCGTAGAGATTGCCGCCGAAGATATCCCAGCCGGTGAAGACCAGGTCATCGAGCGGCGCAATCGGGGCGAAATCCTTGATCAACGGCGTCCGGTCGTCGGTGCGCTTGCCCAGCCGGATGGTTCCCATCTGCGACATGGAGCCGATGGGCTTGGCAAAGCCGCGGCGCACGGCTTCCACGCCGGCGATGAGCGTGGTCGCAACGGCGCCCATGCCGGGGATCATGATGCCAAGTTTTCCAGTGTGAGGCTTGATATTCGCCGCAGAGGGCTGCTGCGCGGCGTCGGGTGTGGACATTTCTATTGGCTTACCCTTCTAGGAACAATTTCCGTAAATCTGACAGACAAGTATCTCGCACGCTCTCTTCCGGGCGCAACTTTGCTGAGCCGGATCGTTCATAATAGTGTTCAGGGGCGAATAGCGATGTTGAACGAACTTCAACAGAAAAGTGTGTGGGATGGCTGGTTGTCGGCCGAGATTCGGTCTGCGTACTTTGCGGAACTCGCTCGTCGATACCAGCAATATCAGAAGGTTCTCACCGCGAGCACTCTGGTTTTGGCTTCGGGAGCTACGGCTGCCCTGCTTGGCAGTTTGCCCCAGCACTTGATTTGGCTGCGGCCTTTGCTGACGGCGCTAGCTGCGGTGTTGAGTGCTGTTTCGCTCGTCGCGAAAAATGAACGGAGTTCGATAGACTGTGCCGATTTGCATTCTCGATGGTCAAATCTCGCCGTCGACTATGAAGCGCTCTGGTCCGATGTTTACTCCGAATCCGCCCCGGGGGACCTGCTTGCGCTAAAACGACGAGAAGTTGAGATTTCCAAGAGCAGCACCACCATGCCTGAGGATGAGGACCTGCTCATCAAGTGCCAAGACAACGTGGTCATGCATCACCAGACCGCCTGAAGCGATATGAAGAGCAACACACACGACAACCAAGCGAGCTACCCGAAGATCCCGAAACCGCTGCCAAAACCGCCTTTACCCCCACCGCGGCCGCCCAAGAGCTCTTCGAAATTGAAGTAAACCAGATCAGGCGGCTTTCGTTCCGGTGCGGTTCTTCCAGTGCGTCCAGAGGAACCAGGCGAAGCCCAGTACCAGCACGAGTTCCACAGCGATGTGGAAGCGATGAAAGATCTCCTTGAAGCGCGGATCGGTCTGAAAACGGCTGCCGAGCTTCATCCCCACGTACGCGAGCACGTAGCACCACGGCCACGAGCCAATGAACGTGTAGACGTGGAAGCGTAGCTGGTTCATCTTGGCGATGCCTGCGGGAAACGCAATAAAGGTGCGAACGATGGGCAACATGCGGCCGACCAAAACCGTGATGGAGCCAAACTTCGCAAAAAAGTGGTCCGCAAGGTCCAGATCCCGTTTGCTCAGCAGCAGATAACGCCCGTAGCGCTCCACCATCGGACGGCCGCCCCTGGCGCCAATCCAGTAAGCGGGAATAGAACCGAGATTGGACGCCAGAGAAGCTACCGTGGCCAACAGCACAAGCTGCGCCTGCGAGTGCGCCAGCGCGAAGCCCGCGAACGGCATGATCACCTCAGACGGGATTGGAATGCAGGCCGACTGGATCGCCATCAGCAGAACAACACCGGTGTAGCCGCCGGCGGCGATGGCGGCGGTGAGCAGAGCAATGAGCTTTTCGGACATCGAAAGCAAGTATAGCGACGAGGCGTCTCCTCAGCTGTCAATCCAGTACGATAAAAGCATGTCTGACGCCGCTGTTATCTCCATTCCCGCCGCCTCCGCCGAAGGCGCCACGCACGCACGCCCTGCCGCTAGCGCCTACGGCCAGCCCGCCGCGCACGGCGGAGCGCCCGCCAAGCGGCAGATCGTATGCTTCACGTTCTACCGCGTGCTGCCCGAGTGGCGCCGCCTCCCGGCAGATCAGAAGGCCGCGCAGAAGGCAGAGTTCGCGGAGAAAATCCTGAGCTGGAATCGCGCCAACGAGTTCCTCTCAATGACCTACTCGACGACCGGCGCGCGCGGCGATTGTGACTTCTGCGTGTGGTCGATCGGCTACACGCTGGAAGAGATGAACCGCATGCGCTCGGAGCTGATGGCGACCGCCATGGGCGGCTACCTGGAGACGCCGCACAACTTCCTCTCCATGACCAAGCGCTCGGTCTACCAGATCGACCGCGAGGATGAGAGCGAAGGCGAAGGCCGCGGCGCGATTCGTCCCGGCGGCCACAAGTACATCTTCATCTATCCGTTCTGGAAGACGCGGCCGTGGTATCTGCTCTCCATGGCCGAACGCAAGCGGCTGATGGATGAGCATATCCGCATCGGGCTGATGTTCCCTCGCGTGAAGCTGAATACGACGTACTCTTTCGGCTTGGATGACCAGGAGTTTGTGGTGGCATTTGAGACCAACTTTCCAGAGGACTTCCTGGACCTGGTGCAGCAGCTGCGGGAGACGGAAAGCTCGCTGTACACCCTGAAGGATTACCCGATCTTTAGCTGCGTCCGGCTGCGCCCGCACGAGATGCTGGAGCGTTTAGGCTAATCCATGGCGGCCAGGAAGGTGCCATCGCCGACAGTAAAGCGGGCGCGTACGACCGCCGCTTCGCCGGTAAGAGCGCGGGCGATCGCGGCTGCTGAACCCGTTGCTCCAAAGGCTGCCTCCAAGAGGCCTCGCAAGCGCAGTGGAACAGCCAAACCGTTGGCTCCGGAGCGGATTGCGGCGATTTTGCAGGCGCTGCGCATGGCCTATCCCGACGCGGTGTGCGCCCTGAACCATCGCAGTGCGTGGGAGTTAACGGTTGCGACCATCCTCTCCGCCCAAAGCACCGACGCCGGCGTCAATCTGGCCACCCCTGAGCTGTTTCGGCTCTTCCCCACGCCGCAGGCGCTCGCCGCGGCGAACCCGGCCGCCATTGAGGAGCTGATTCACCGCACCGGCTTTTACCGGGCCAAGACCAGGAGCATCATGGGCGCGGCCCGGGTGGTCACCGAGCGCTTCGGCGGCGAAGTGCCGCAGACGATGGAGGAGATGCTGGAGCTGCCGGGCGTGGCGCGCAAGACGGCCAACGTGGTTCTGGGTTCCTGGTACGGCATCGCCTCAGGCGTAGTGGTCGACACGCATGTGCTGCGGCTGTCCAAGCGGCTCGAACTGACAAAGAACGACGATCCGGTGAAGGTGGAGAAGGATCTGCAGCGCGTGATCCCGAAAGACCGCTGGATCGACTTCTCACACGAACTGATCCATCACGGGCGGCGCGTGTGCGTGGCGCGGAAGCCTCGCTGTGAGCAGTGTGCGCTGGAGACGGAGTGCAATTCAGGCGATAAAACGTGGAGTTCGCATTAAGGCCGATGCACGTGAGCGGGTGCGTACAGCAGATTACCTTCGGGAATGACAGAAAGAAAAACAAGACCGCTGCCTCACGTTGTTGGCTCCCTGTAACGCAGAAGAGATATCTACTTTTTCGCGCTACTGTGCACCTTATGTACTCCGCCCCGAACGTATCCGCAAGGACTTCATCACGGTCTCCGCGAGCGCGGAGACCGTGGCCTCGGGAGCTTCGGCGTCGGCCGGAAAACCGAGTTCGTGCAGTGTCCGGCTGGTGATCGGTCCAATGGAGACGCGGAGAATCGTTGCCGGCAAGATGACGCGGGCGGCCTCGCAAAGGGCGAGCAGATTGCGCGCGGTCGAGGAACTGGTGAAGGTGATCGCGTCGGGATGACGGGCTGTCTCGGCGAAGATCTCGCGCAGCAGGGGAACCGAGCCCTCCGGGATCACCGTGCGGTACGCGGGGGCAACCGTGACCTCGGCTCCGGCGGCGCGGAGGGTTTCGGGAAGATGTTCGCGGGCCTCCTCGGCTCGGAGGAGCAGGAAGCGGGTGGGCGTGCCGTCCGGCTGCAGGGCGTGGGGCAGGAGTGCCTCCGCGAGGCTTTCGGCTACGGCCTGGGGCGGGACGAGGGTTGGCGCGCGACCGATCTTTTCAAGGGCGCGGGCGGTGGCCGGGCCTATGGCCGCGATCTGCGGATCTTCCCGAAACCCCTGTGGCGCTTCCCCCACCTTAGCGACGATGAGGCTGTCGCGAAGGTGGGGCACCCGGCCTGTGGCGGCCTGGAGGGCTTCGGGGACGGTAGGCGTTGCGTCCTTCGTGGTTTGCAGCAGGCGTTTTGCGAAGGCCTCTACGGCGTTGGCGCTGGTGAAGAGAAGCCAGTGGAAGGCGTTGAGGCCGGCCAGCGCGTCGTCGATGGCTGCGAAGGAGCGGGGATCGGCAGTCTCGATGGCCGGGATGAGGATGGGTTCCGCGCCCAGCGCGCGCAGGCGGTCGGCCAGCTCGGAGCCCTGCTGCGAGGCGCGGGTGACGAGGACGCGGGCTGAAGAGATGGGGATTGGCAACAGAGCACTTTGGATGCCCGAAACGGGAAGCCCGGCGGGTATAAACTCGGTCTGCAAACGGGAGCGGCCGGCGTTTCGTCACTTCCCTTTCGGAGAGACGTATGAGCGTAGGCGTGCGGGAGCGCGAGGGGTCGATTGGCGAGGGCGGAATCCAGCTATCCAAAGCGGCAGACGCGGTGACCCTGGGTGGCCGGAGCCTGGTGGCGAATGCGCGCACGCCGCTGGATCTGGGCGTCGTGGAAGAGGTGCGAGTAAACACCTCGGCCGTGGAGCGCCGGGCGGCGCAGGTGGGCGCACGGCGCTCGGTGAAAAAGGATTGGCAGGCGGCGTGGCTGCTGCGGGCAATCGCCTGCATGGACCTGACTACACTAAGCGGAGATGACTCTGCGGAGCGGGTAAAGCGGCTGTGCGCGAAGGCTCGGCGGCCTTTGGCGGACCGGCTGGTAACGGCGCTGGGGATTGAAGAGCTTGCGTCAGGGCCGCCGGAACAGCGGCGGCGGGGGCTCACCGTGGGCGCGGTGTGCGTGTACCACGCGTTTGTGGAGACGGCGGTGCGGGCGCTGGAGGGATCGGGGATTCCCGTGGCTGCGGTTTCAACTGGATTTCCGGCTGGACTTTCTCCTTTGGAGACGCGGGTGGAGGAGATCCGGCGGTCGGTATCCGCGGGAGCAAGCGAGATCGACATCGTCATCACGCGCTCGCATGTATTCAATGGCGAGTGGAACGCGCTCTATGACGAGGTGGCGGCCTTCAAAGAGGCCTGCGGCCCCGCGCATATGAAGGCGATTCTCGGCACCGGCGATCTGCTGACGCTGCGCAACGTGGCGCGAGCTTCGCACGTGGCGATGATGGCGGGTGCGGACTTCATCAAGACGTCTACAGGCAAGGAGGCAGTGAACGCTACCCTTCCCGTTTCGCTGGTGATGGTGCGGGCCATTCGTGAACACGCCGAGCGGACCGGCATGGCGGTGGGGTTCAAACCGGCGGGCGGGATCAAGACGGCCAAGCAGTCGCTGGACTGGCTTTCGGTGATGAAGGATGAGTTGGGGCGGCCTTGGTTGGAACCTTCGCTATTCCGGTTTGGGGCCAGCTCGATGCTGAATGATATTGAGCGGCAGTTGGAGCATCATGTGACCGGGCGGTACTCGGCGGGATACCGACATGCTTTGGCGTGAGGTCTGCGTATGCCCTGGCGGTATTTGGAGGAGGTTGGTAGCTGTTACGTGCTGTCATCTCGACCGGAGGCTCAGCCGGAGCGGAGAGACCCCTGTATTTCGTTCGGGGCTGCACGAAGGGTACCGAAGCGGCAGGAGTAATACAGGTCTCTCTCCACTGCGCGGACGATAAGACTGTCCACTCCGGTCGAGATGACACTTTTAGCGGGACACGGATCTATAAGTCTATGAACAGCGCTCACCAATTCCGAGGAAAGTCGCGACGAAGCAATCGTACGGGAGCAACACGAGCTTCACGGGTCTATAACGAATCACTTCCGCTACTCGGAAACAATGACGCAGAAGCGTTCCGATTGAACAAAGCAGCCGCCGAGGATGGTATGCACGACGCGGTGTTGGCAATGGGTTGGTTTTACCTGAACGGCGCTGGTGTTGAGGCGGATGAAAATGAAGCTATCCGTTGGTATCGAAAATCCGCACGGCTGGGAGATCCGCGAGCGATGTTTAGCCTCGGACAGATCGCTTACGGAAATCAAGAATTCAGTGAGGCTCTAACTTGGTTCACGCGGGCCGTGGAAAAGGAGCACCATCGTTCCA
The DNA here is from genome assembly GCA_965276885.1 of Granulicella sp. Lineage (GTDB taxonomy): Bacteria > Acidobacteriota > Terriglobia > Terriglobales > Acidobacteriaceae > Granulicella. The sequence goes on from OZ255702.1 coordinate 4,090,712, forward strand.
AGTATTGGATTGGGAAGATGTACTGGCGCGGAGAAGGTGTTACTCAGGACCACAAGCGTGCGCGCCTTTTTTTTGCGGAGGCAGCCTCGAAGCGGGTCGTCGAGGCACAAAGGATGATACGGTTTCTGGACATTGTGTTCGCTCGCGTTAAGTAACTGGGTGCCTGTTCGGAACAGCAGATTCCCTTCGGCAACGACAACAGGAAAAGCAACACCAAGGCAAGCGCAACGGCACCAGCAGATCCCTCCGCTGCGCTGCGGGATGACAATCGTAAGTAAACGTGAGCAAGTAGAGGGCGTGCTACAGCGAGCCAGTGTGATGGAGAAGTTTGAGTCCATGGAGTATGGGCCGGCGCCGGCAGATGCGGGCTGGGCCAGGTTGAATGTCTCATGCTCGTGATGGCGTCAGAATGACGACCCTGGACCAGCGAGGGCGCGCTCTGCGAGATGTATCCTGCTATCTATCAGGAGGTGCAGGAGGTGGCGCATGGCTGAAGCTATCACTACTGAACAGAAGGCCGTCGTGATCGAAGGCGAGCGTACCCAGACCGTTCGTCTTCCTGCCGAGTTTCGTTTTTCCAGCCGCGAGGTCTACATCCGCCGCGACCCGAAGAGCGGTGTTGTTAGTCTTTCTGAGCGACCCTTCAAGCCCACGTTCCAAGAGATCTTCGACGCGTTCGACGCGGCAGGAGCGCACGACTTCGTTGTTGAGCGTACTCATTCGCTGCCGAGAGATGTTGAGCTTTGAAGACTGGCGACTTGTATCTTCTTGACACAAACGTCGCTTCGGACATCTTTTCCGGACGCTCTCAGGCAGCCCGGCGGTCTCTGGAGCAAGCCGGACAAAGCTCCACTGTTGCGATTTCTGTGCTGACCGAGGCTGAGCTGCTGTTTGGATTTCAGAAGCGGCCGGAAGCAACGCGGCTGAGAGCTGCCTTCGAACGCTTCTGCACGGTCGCCGAAGTGCTGCCATGGGATTCTTCAGCAGCCCGTTCCTACAGCCTGCTGCGCAATCAGCTCGGCAATCAAGGGCTGACTCTTGACGTTATGGACTTGCTCATCGCAGCGCATGCACATTCCTTAGGTGCAGTGTTGGTGACCCGCGACGGGGCACTTCGGCATATTTCAGACTCGATGAGAATCGTGAACTGGGCCACTGATCTTAAGTGAGCGCCGAGCCGCAGTTCAGCCCTGCTTTGCAGCCGCAAACACCTGCTGCGCGCTGGTCGTCCCTTCCACGCGTTCCGTGCCTTCAACCCCGAAGCCGATCCAGCCGGAGTTCTCGCCTTCCATCATCTCTTCATAGGCCCAGGTCTGGCCCTTTGGCAAGCCCATTTGCTCCAGGGTGGCTGCCCATGCCTCGCGTGGTAAGGCCTGTGCCTTGACCTCGCGGCCGAGGACCTTGCCGAGTTGGGCGGCGACCTCATCGGAGCTGACCATCGAGCCGAGCTCGATATAGCGCTTGCCGGTCCAGTCGGTGGTGAGCAGTTTGGCGGCCTCGGCGCCGATGTCCGCGGTGGCGATCATGGGCAGTTTGCGATCCGTAGGGGTGTAAAAAAGCGGCAGCGTGCCGCCCTGCCCTGCCTGTAGGCCGTAGAGGAAATTTTCGTAGAACCCACCGGCGCGGATAAAGGCTATCGGGAACGGCTCATCGCGCAGGGCTTCTTCAAACAGATGGGTAGAGGTGATGAGGCCGAGGCCGCTGGTCTGTTGCGAGCCCATGGAGGACAGGGCAACCACCTTGGGCGGCGCGGCCTCCGCGAGCGCCTGCTTATAGCTGGCGATGACGGCCTTGGCCTCGCGGAAGTCGCGCGAGGGTGTCTGGACCGGCGGCATCATCAGGTACGCGCCTTCGACGCCCTCCAGCGCGCGGGTCATGGCGGCAGCGTCTTCCCATTCGCCTTTGACGAGTTCGACGCCCCCATCGGCCCAGCTCTTTGCTTTGGCCTCATCGCGCACCAGCGCCCGAACCTGTTTGCCCTGCGCCAGCAGCTGCTTTGCGGCGGCTCCGCCTACCTTGCCTGTAATGCCTGTGACCAGAAACATGGCTAAAACCTCTCAGCGGCACAGATGCAAGGGCCTGCACCGGGTCGCATTTTTTTCGCCGTGACCGCAGAGGTACCATGGGGCGGTCTGCAAGCGGTCTGGCATAGGATCGGCGCCGGGTTTTGGCGGGCGGCAAAGGAATGGCTATGGCGAGCAGCATCATGGAAAAGTTTGAGTCGATGGAATATGGACCGGCGCCGGAAGATGCGGCTGAGGTCGTGCGCTGGTTGGAGAAGCGCGAGCGCAAGGTGGGCAGCTTCTGCGATAACACCTGGACCGTGCCGGAGGGGCCCGCCGATAACAGCGGCGGCGAGGGAACGTTTGAGACGCGGGATCCGGCTACGGGCGAGCTGCTGGCCATCGTGGCGCAGGCGGGCGCGCGCGAGGTGGACCTTGCGGTGCGGGCGGCTCGACGGGCTTTGCCTGGGTGGCAGGCGCTGACCGGGCATGGGCGGGCGCGGTATCTGTATGCGTTTGCGAGGCAGGTGCAGAAGCATTCGCGAAAGCTAGCTGTGCTCGAAACGATGGATAACGGCAAGCCGATTCGTGAGTCGCGGGATATCGATGTGCCGCTGGTGGCTCGGCATTTTTATTACCACGCGGGCTGGGCGCAGCTGTTGGGTTCGCTGAGTGAGAGTGGGTTTGAAGGCGAGGAGTTTCGCGGCTATGTGCCGGTCGGCGTGGTGGGGCAGATTATTCCCTGGAATTTTCCGCTGCTGATGTTTGCGTGGAAGGTGGCTCCGGCTTTGGCTGCGGGTTGCACGGTGGTAATCAAGCCGGCGGAGTACACGCCGCTGACCGCCGTGATGATGGCGGAGATCGCCGCGGAGATCGGGCTGCCCGAGGGTGTGCTGAATGTGGTGCAAGGTGACGGGCGCACCGGGCAGCTGCTGGTCGAGCACCCCGGCGTGGACAAGATCGCCTTTACCGGCTCGACCGAGGTGGGACGGCTGATCCGCAAAGCCACAGCGGGGACGAGCAAGAAGCTGAGTCTGGAGCTCGGCGGCAAGAGCCCGTACATCGTCTTCGACGATGCGGACCTGGACTCCGCCGTTGAGGGGCTGGTGGATGGCATCTGGTTCAACGGCGGGCAGGTTTGCTGCGCGGGATCGCGACTGCTGGTGCAGGAACGCATTGCCGAACGGCTTTACGAGAAGATCCGCGCGCGCATGGCAGCGCTGCGGGTGGGAAATCCGCTGGACAAGGCTATGGATTTGGGCGCGATTGCCGATAAGAGTCAATACGAGCGGATTGCGCGCTATGTGACCGCCGGGGTGAGCGAGGGAGCGACGTGCTGGCAGCCGGAGATTTCCATGCCGGAGAAGGGCTTGTTCGTGAAACCGACGCTGCTGACCGGGGTTTCCCCCGCGAGCACGGTGGCGCAGGAGGAGATCTTTGGGCCGGTGCTTGTCGCCATGACCTTTCGTACGCCGGCGGAGGCGGTAGAGCTGGCCAACAACACGGTGTATGGGCTGGCGGCGTGTATCTGGAGCGAGAACATCAATGTCGCGCTGGATGTCGCGGCGCAGGTGAAGGCCGGCGTGGTTTGGGTGAATGGGACGAATCTTTTCGACGCGGCTTGTGGATTTGGCGGGTATCGGGAGTCGGGGTTTGGACGCGAGGGCGGCAAGGAGGGGATGTTTGAGTATCTCGAGCCGGCGTGGTTGTGCGGGGAGGCGCCGGTGGTGCGTTTGCCGGAGCCTGTGGCTGGGTCGGAGTTTGGGGAACCCACCTTAACCGGCGATAAAACTGCCGGTGAAGATGGGGCACCCGGTTTTGGTGCGCTTGCGGGGGGAAAGCAGGTTCCCTCCGGGAATGACAACAAAAAAAGCAACGGCAGCAAAGGCTTAGACGATCCTCAGAGGCACGATCCTCAGAGGGACGATCCTCAGAAAATAGCCGCGCCGGGAATCGACCGCACGGTGAAGCAGTACATCGGCGGCAAGCAGGTGCGGCCCGATTCGGGATACAGCTTTCCTGTTCACGGAGCCGATGGACAGCTCGTGGGGCAGGCGCCGCTCGGCTCGCGCAAGGACATTCGCAACGCCGTGGAGGCAGCGCGGGCCGCAGGGACAAAGTGGGCGAGGCAAACGGCGCATGGCCGCGCGCAGGTGCTGTACTTCGTCGCGGAGAACCTGAGCCAGAGGCGCGAGGAGATCGCCGCGAAGCTGGCGATGTTTGTGGGCGAGGCGCAGGCGGCGGTCGAGTTTGACATGACTGTCGAGCGCACCTTCGCGTATGCGGCGTGGACCGATAAGTTCGAGGGCTCCGTGCACAACCCGCCGTTCCGCATGGTGGCACTGGCAATGCGTGAGGCGATCGGGGTGGTCGGGATGCTGGCGAGTGACGAGGCTCCGCTGCTGGGGCTGATGTCGCTGATTTTGCCGGCGATCGCGATGGGTAATGCCGTAATCGCCGTGCCGGGTGAGCGGGCGGCGACGCTGATGGGCGAGCTGTACCAGGTGTTCGACACGAGCGATCTGCCCGGCGGCGTGGTGAACCTGCTTGCGGGCAGGCCGATGGAGCTGGGCAAGACGCTCGCCGAGCATGATGATGTGGATGCCGTGTGGAGCTTCCGCGACGCAGACGCGGCGGCCATGGTGAAAACGGCTTCGGTGGGAAATTTGAAGCAGGTTTGGACGGCGGATCGCCGGCCCGTGGACTGGTTCAACGCCGCGGAGGCCGAGGGCCGGTGGTATCTGCGCCATGCAACCCAGGTGAAAAACATCTGGGTGCCGTATGGGGAGTAGCGTCAACTACGGCTCGGCTGGTTCAACGGCGCCCGCAAGCAGCTGGCTGGCCCCGCGGGCCTTCAGGCCGGCTGCGACGATTTCGCCTAGTTCCGAGGGCGAGATCCCGTGCGGGGCCTTGTGCACCACATGGACAATCGCATCGCCATCCGGCGCGGCCACCATCGCATGAAGATGCCAACCCGCATGGACGGCGTGGCAGAAGGCGCCCAGGGGCAGATTGCACCCGCCGCCGAGAGCGTGCAGGACGCTGCGCTCGGCGTTAGTGGCGAAGCTGGTCTCCGGGTGGTTCAAGCCGCGCACGGCCTCCAGGACGTCCCTGTGAATAGCGGGGCCGCGGCCGTCTTCCGCTACGGAACCGGTCGGGGAGCTGAGCATTTCAAGCGCCAGGGCGCCTTGGCCCGGTGCGGGGCAGACCTCATCGACCGCGAAACGCTGGTGAACGTGCTCGGTGCGGCCGAGGCGGTCGAGACCGGCGCAGGCAAGGATGAGCGCGTCGGCCTCGCCCGCGGCCCATTTACGCAGCCGCGTGTCGATATTGCCGCGCATCTCGACGAATTGGAGATCGGGGCGCAGAGCGAGCAGCATCGCTTGCCGGCGCGGGCTGGTGGTGGCCACGCGCGCGCCCATGGGCAGCATATGCAGGCCCCAAAATTCCTCGCAGACAAAGGCATCGCGGGCGTCGGCACGCGGCGGGATGGCAGCGAGGGTGAAGCGCGGATCTAAACTCGTCGGAAGATCCTTCAGTGAGTGAACCGCGACGTCGATGCGGCCGTCGAGCAGGGCGTCCTCGATCTCCTTGATGAAAATGCCTTTGGCGTCCAGCGAACTCCCGCCGGGCGTGCCGTCGTCGAAGGTCGCGGGGGCGACGAAGCTGGGGTCCTGCATGCGGTCGCCGGTGGTGCGGATGACCTCCACCGCGACAGTCTGTCCGTGTTGGCGAAGCTCACCGGCGATGTGGCTGGCCTGCCAAAGCGCAAGCTGCGAGCCGCGCGTACCGATGCGGGTAGGTTGGGTGCTCATTCGTTTGTCTAGAATACGCCGGGGATACGCCGCGCGCGGGCGCTGACGGGTTGCGGAAAATTCAGGCCGAATCCGGCGTCGAGAAGATGGAGAGCGGAGCCCTCTCCTGGCCTGAGTCAACACAGCGGCGTTTATCGTTAGTTTGAATAGAACTTCGTCTCGCAGTTTAGACTTTCAGGATCGTCACGTATGTTCGTTCTCTCGCGGTTCACTGCCATCCTTCTTCTGCTTCTCGCGGTGAGCACAGTCCGTGCCGCGCATTCCCAGACACTCGGCCGGGTTAAGAGCTACAAAATGCCGTCGTCTGGCCAAGTCACAGTGCCCGCTGAAGGCGGCCTCACCTTTGAAATGAAGGTGAACGGCCAGGGTCCTTTCAAGACAGTGTTCGATACGGGCGCAGTCAATGTCATTAGCGCGAACTTCGCCGCACAACTCGGCCTCAGAGTCGAAGAAAAGTCCGTTGACATGGGCGCAATTGGGGGGTCCGTAAAAGCGAGGACGGCCCACGTTGACACACTCGGGATCGGCGATCTCATCGTCAAAAATCAGGACTTCTTCGTGATTGATCTGCCCGCAGACCAGGGAGTTCCGCAATTACTTGTTGGGTGGGAGTTTCTGCAGACGTTCGTCGTGCGCATGGATTTTCAGCGCAATGAGCTCACCTTCATCGATCTCGCGCATTCGGTTAAGGCTCAAGGCGCTGCCGTCCCGCTCATCCTCAATAAGCATGGCAACGGCGTCTATCTCAATGCGAAGATCGATGGTATTCCAGGGCGCTTCCAACTCGATTCTGGTAACGAGATCGGCCTCTTTTTGAACTCGGCCTTTGTCCGGCAGCACCAGTTGGCAAGAAAACTCCACGCCGCGCTCCGCGGCTGGAACGGCAAGGGCATGGGCGGTGATTCTCCCGACGCCTGGTTCAGGCGCCTTCACAGCCTCGACCTGGGCAGCGTAGTTCTGCGCGAGCCGGTGGTCAGACTGCAAACGGGCAACGATCACTTCGTGCAGAAGCTCGCGGGCAATATCGGCCAGAGCACCTTGAAGCACTTTACCGTTACGGTGGATTGCCCCCATCGCGTCATGTATCTGGAAAAGATCCCAGGCTGGGATGCACCCGAAATCTTCAATCGCGCGGGCCTGATCTATGACGAGCAAACGGCAGGCGATGAGATCAAGACGGTATTCCCCGGCAGCCCTGCTCAGCTCGCCGGTCTTCAACCCGGTGACCTGATTACGGCGATCGACGGACGCAAGCCGTTGGAGGAACAGGACGACCCTGTGTTCACGCAACCTGTCGGAACCGTGTTGCATATATCCGTACGTCGGAACGGCATGGAGCAGACCTACGTGGTTACACTGCGGGACGTGCTCTGATCGAAGTCGCTGTTAGTAATATGAATGTATGGTCCGCCGCGCGACTGCAAGGGGAAGTTTGGTCGAGAAGACAAGTCTGCGCAAATGTATTCGGCCTTTGGGTGGAGACTAGTTCTCCTGGCCAGGATGAGATGCGCGCGTGTCGGTCCTTATAAGTCGCTCGGTCGTTGAAGACCATTCTCGGTACCAGGCTGCGGACACGCCGTTGTGACTGTTCTTTCGTCCTTGTTGCCCTGTGCAGACCTCGTTGGAGAGCTTTATTCGTCGTCGAAGTGCGGGAAAGTGGGAGCGCGTAGCGCTTCGGAGCCGGAGCGTCTTTTCCGCGCCGGTTATGCGGCCATGGCTGCCGATCGATAGTCGTTGCCACTCGTGTAGTGGAAAGCCCGCACCATGCTGGGCCGAAATAGCAGACCTTCCTTCGTTCGACTGCGCTCAGGGCGGAGGGTAGGAAGCAGCGGCGCTCTGCATCTAAAGGTAATTTGCTTCCGGGAGACTCTTTTAGAAGAGCAAGGCTTTAAAGGATTTATCTGTGAATAAATGTTCTTGCTTCATGCCCGACACCTGCGGCCGCGTTACCCCTGCCGCGCCCGCTCGATCGCCCGCACCACCGCTCGCGCCTTATTTCCACACTCCTCAAACTCCTGCTGCGGAACCGAGTCCGCCACAACGCCCGCACCGGCCTGGATGTACCCCTTTTCCCCGTCCATAAACAGCGTCCGGATGGCGATGCAGCTGTCGAAATTGCCGCTGAAATCCGCATACACGATTGCCCCGCCGTACACGCCGCGGCGCACCGGCTCCAGCTCCTCGATGATCTCCATGGCCCGAATCTTCGGCGCGCCTGACAGCGTTCCCGCCGGAAAACACGAACGAAATGCATCCAGCGGCGCCAGCCCCGCTTTGAGCTTGCCCTCCAAAGCACTCACCAGGTGCATTACATGCGAGTAGCGCTCGATAAACATCAACTCCTTCACCTGCACCGAGCCGAACTCGCTCACCCGCCCCACATCGTTGCGCCCCAGGTCTACCAGCATCACGTGCTCGGAGACCTCCTTGGCATCCGCGCGCAGACTCGCCTCATGGGCCACATCCTCCGCCTCATCCGCCCCGCGCGGCCGCGTCCCCGCAATGGGCCGGTACTCCACCCGGCCATCCTTCACCCGCACCAGCAGCTCCGGCGACGAGCCGACGATGTGGCAGCGGCGCGAAACATCCTCCCCGCTGCCATCCCTTTTTGGATTGTCATCCCGTAGCGTAGCGAAGGGACCTGCTGTTTGGGATGCATGCGGTACCATGGCAGTCTCGCCTGTGCCAGCAACAGCAGATCCCTCCGCTGCGCTGCGGGATGACAAGGAGGAAGCTGAATCAATCCCCGGCAGCCCAAACCGCAAAAAATACATGTACGGCGACGGATTCACAATCCGCAGCGAGCGATAAATCTCAAACGCATCCACCTCCGGCACGCAATCGAACCGCTGCGACAGCACACACTGAAACACATCCCCCGCCGCGATGTACTCCTTTGTCTTATCGACCGCCGCCAGAAAATCTTTAGCCTCCGTTCGCGGCAAAATCGTCAGCGGCCCCACGACGCTTTCCCTCGGCGGCTTCGGAGTTTTAGGCAAAGCCGCCTCCAGCAGCGCCTCCAGCTCATCCAGCCGGGCCTCCGCGTCATCGAACGCCGCCGCGTTTTCTGCGGTAAGCGGAACGCGGGCCCCGGCCGTCACCACCAGCTGGATCGCCTGCTTGACATGGTCGAACGCCAGCACCTGATCGAAGAACATCAGGTGCGCGTCCGGCACATGCAGCTCATCCACCGCCAACTCCGGCAACCGCTCGATCCGCCGCACCACGTCATAGGCAAAGAACCCCACGGCACCGGCAGTAAAAGGCGGCAGCCCCGGCAGTTTGGCCGGCATGTGGCCTTCGAGCGCCCGCTTCAGCTCCGCGAAGACGTCCCCGGCATACGTCCGCTTCGTCCCATTTTCAGACACCGTGATCTCGCCATCGGCGGCCGTCAGCGTCCGGTAAGGCCGCACCCCGATGAAGGTGTAGCGCCCGATCTTCTCTCCGCCCTCCACCGACTCCAACAGAAACGCCTCGGGTTCATGGGCGGCCACCCGCAGAAACGCCCCCACCGGCGTCTCCAGATCGGCCGCGACCGAGCGCACCACCGGCACCAGCGTGTGGATCGCTGCTAATCGTGAAAATTCGTCGAAGTTCGGGGTCGTCTCGCTGCGGGGCATACGGTTCATAGTATCCAAACAGATACCACCTTCGTGGGTTGCCAAACCCCATGTCGTGCGCCTACTATCGCCCGGTTTGGCTGGGGTTCAAACCCCGGCGCGCAGAACGATATATCGGCTCCGAACCACCCTGGCCCACATCCAATCAGGTGCAGGCCAAGGAGGATCCGCAACATGGCCACAGAGAACCTGGTGCCGACCGCACAGGCGCTTGCCGCCGGTCCGTACCCCGCAGGAAAGAAGGACAGCAGTATGGCTTCATCCGCAACCAGCAGCGCAGTCTCCCTCGCACAGGAAACAAATCCATGGGAGGCGCAGGCGGCTCGCTTTGACACCGCCGCCACCAAGCTCAACCTGGACGCCGGCATCTGGAAGGTGCTCCGCTATCCCGCGCGCGAGATCATCGTGCACATCCCCGTCGCCATGGATGACGGCTCGGTCGAGGTCTTCACCGGCTATCGGGTGCAGCACTCCGTCGCCCGCGGCCCGGCCAAGGGCGGCATCCGCTACTCCCCTGACGTCACGCTCGACGAGGTGCGCGCCCTCGCCAGCTGGATGACCTGGAAGTGCGCCGTCGTCAACATCCCCTTCGGGGGCGCCAAGGGCGGCGTCATCTGCGATCCCAAGCACATGAGCCAAGGCGAGTTAGAGCGCATGACCCGCCGCTACACCGCCGAGCTCATCGAGTTCATCGGCCCCGAAAAAGACGTCCCCGCCCCCGACATGAACACCAACGAGCAGACCATGGCCTGGATCATGGACACCTACTCCATGCACATGCGCCAGACCGTCACCTCGGTCGTCACTGGCAAGCCCGTCAACATGGGCGGATCGAGAGGACGGCGCGAGGCCACCGGCCGCGGCGTCTCCGTATGCTGCGACGAGGCGCTGAAGCACCTGAACATGCGCCCCGAGGACACCACCGTCATCGTGCAGGGCTTCGGCAACGTCGGCTCCAACTCCGCTAAGATCCTCTGGGATAAGGGCTACAAGATCATCGGCATCGCCGAGTACGACGGCGCGCTCTTCAACGCCAATGGCCTCGACATCTCCGAGTTGCTCGAGCATAAGGCCCGCACCGGCTCCATTCACAGCTTTGCGGAGGCCGAAGCCGCCGATAAAGACGAACTGCTGCTCCATCCCTGCGGCGTCCTCATCCCCGCCGCGACCGAAAATGTGCTCACCAGCCGCAATGCCGACCGCATTCGCGCCCGGATCGTCTGCGAAGGCGCTAACGGCCCCACCACCACCGTCGCTGACGAGATGCTCGCTGCAAATGGGATATTTGTGATCCCCGATATCCTCGCCAACGCCGGCGGCGTCACCACCAGCTACTTCGAGTGGGTGCAGGACCGCATGGGCTACTTCTGGACCGAAACCGAGGTCAATCAGCGCCTCGACCGCATCATGTCCGACAGCTTCACCGACGTTCTCCAGTACGCCGTCGCCCACAACGTCGACAACCGCATCGCCGCCTACATGCTCGCCATCGACCGCGTCGCCTACACCACCAAGCAGCGCGGCATGTACGCGTAAAGAGATTGCTAGCAAAATGACATGGGTACCCCGGCTCCGCACTTTCGGAACCGGGGCACTCGTTTCACCAGACAATCGAGAAAGCGCCAATTCGGCGTTCGATTGCTTGGCGGCACAATTCATTCATAAGCTATGACAATTCAGCTACGAGCGAGAAATGCTTGGAAGTATTGCCTGTCCTTCTTTGAGAAGGATTGGAATCTGAACGACTACCCGATCTTAGTTACCGAACAAGATCCCGATCCGGCCTACTCTGCGCCGCGCTTTAGGCAGGATCGCTTTAAGGCAAACATCCTAAACTGGCCGATGACGGGTCAAGGTAACTCACGAGAGAGTGCACTTAGAGAGCTAAACCAGCATTTTGGACTTGCGAAACAAGAGCGGGAAGTTAAGGGTGAGCCGTTGCCGCGCCCAGGTTCTCTTATGCCTATTGAGTTCGCTCGGACAGAGCGAGTTCACAGCCACCCTGAGCTAGCCGACGACTTCATTCGCCGCGTCCTTGGTTTTGAATGGGCCTGGATATCTGACGATTCGAGTTTATGGGACTTTCATACCGAACAAACAAACGCTGCACTTCATACCAAGGTCAAAGAGATATACGGCGTAGACATTTCGGATATGGAATCCGCTAACCTTGCAGACATCCTGGAGATGATCGTAGCGGTTCGAGCGAGGGGTGGGTCAGACGCAAGAGGCCCAAGCTAATTGAAAGCTGTAGCTTCGCGTCCACGGTCATTCATCATGGCCTCGCTCCACTCGATCGCCGTGGCCTCGCGCTCTCCATCGGCAGCCATCGCCTGGTATCCCCGGATCAGGTCTTCGTCGGTTCCCTCAATGACCGTCCGGTTCTTCGCCAGTATCTTTGCTGCTGCGAACCGCCTCCCTTCGGCATTTCGCTTCATAGTGCCCTCATCCCTCATCGTCATGCCCCGCAAAACGCTCTACGATGTTCCCGCTGTTCTGATGTGACAATATACCTGTACCCAGCTCCGCAAGCCAGTGAATCTTCCCAACTCCATCACGCTGTCTCGCATCGCCGCCGTTCCGGTGCTGATCTGGGCGCTTTCGGCGCACTCGCCCTTCCACGGCGCCCACGGCCAGCAGGAGATCTTCGCCTCCGCCGTCTTCATCCTGGCCTCCATCACCGACGGCCTGGACGGTTACTTTGCCCGCCGCCGGGGCCAGATCACCACCCTGGGGATGCTGCTCGATCCGCTGGCCGACAAGCTGATGGTCTCCGCCGCCTTTATCGTGCTGGTGGCCTACAACCCCGGCGTCGTGCCGCCCTGGATCGCCGTTCTGGTCATCGGCCGCGAGTTCCTGGTCAACGGCCTGCGCTCCATCGCCGCCTCCGAAGGCTTTACCATCCAGGCCTCCGATATCGGCAAGCTCAAGACCGTCATTCAGATCGTCTCCGTCGTCGCCGCCATCCTCAACCACCGCTGGTATGAGTGGGTCTTCGGCCCCGTCGTCATCGGCGTGCACCTGCTCGCCGTCACCGCGGTCTACTGGATGGCCGTCGTCTCCATCATCTCCGCCATCGACTACTTTGTCGGTTTCTGGAAGATGATCGACCACGCCAGCGACAAGCGCCGCAAACGCCGCTCCTCGGTCCTAAGCCGCAGAAAACCCACCGCCGAAAGCCAGGCCTGAGACAACCGCGCTCTACTGCGGATCAAGCTCTGCGAAAAGATCATTCAACGGGACAGCAACCGGCGTTCCGGGAATCCGCAGAAAGCCATCCGTGGGCTGCTCAAAGCCGTTTTCGCCGTACATGTAGGCGCGACGTTTCCAGGGATCGGCGGCCCAGACATGCGCGACGCCCATGCCCCGGTAGTCCTCGGCCCGCCGGCGCATGTCCGCCATGGTGTCTTCGCTCGAAAGCACCTCGATGCACAGCAGCGGAGCGGTGCGGACGATGAGGTCATCCGGGTCAGAACTGCGGGCAATGCAGACATCCGGAACACGAAATCGCTGCGGCTTAACCTGAACGCGTTGCTCCGGCAGCACGGTCACAGCCCAGGCCTTTCGGTGCAAGGTAAACGTAAACAGGAAGTAGTTTTGCAGCTTGGCGTGCGGCCTTTCGCCCAAATTCCTCTCCAGCACCTGTCCTTCAAGGTAGTCGCAGTCGGGACGGTAGGTCGTCGCCAGGTATTCACTTAGGGGAACAAGGGTCGTATTTGCCATGCGCCACCTCTCGTTGCATCGGATCATACGCGCAGGCGCAATGCGGAGTCGCAAGAAAATCGTTCCATGCAGCGTCCGCCCCGATAGCTAGGCAACCGGCAGTACAGTTCGACGCCGGCCATAGCGTTGGCTCACAGCGTGCGAGCGGGCCGATGCGCCCCACTTTTTCCGGCAGCATGGCAACCAGCAGATCGATCCTGAAACGCGCTTCACGCTCTTTTTTTCGACGCAGGCTTTTAAGCGTGCACCCGCGACGTATGCCCATGCACGAAGTGATACGGCGGCCACGGCCCCGACAGCTGCATCGCGCAGTCTTTCAGCTGCAGCGTCGCCGAGCTGTACTTGTTCTGGTAGCGCTCCACCGTCTTTTTATCCACCAGATGCGCAATATCCAGCAGCATCTTGCCGGAGTCCGTGCGCTTGCACGTGATCTCCTCCTCCAGCGGCAGGAACATGCGGTGCATCTGCACCGAAAGCGCCCGGGCACGCGACTGGCGCTCCCGTTGCCGGGTAGCCGATTCGCGCAGATGCGACAGGTACGCCTGCCCCGCGGCATGGGCGGCGGTGCGGTCGCCTTTCTCCGGGCAGACATCGTCGACCAGCACCTTCAGGTGCATCTCCGCCTTGCCGCGCAGCCGCTCGACGTTGGCCATGAAGTGCCGCTGATTTGATCGGACAGAACGCCGCAGGGCATCGTCGTCCTCAAAACAGGTGCCAAAACGGAACGGCAGCACCGTCGATCGTCCAAAGGTGGCGGCAATCACCTTGGCATGCTCGCGGGCGGCGCCGGCAGCATCCGGTCCGGTCATGCGGGCCGCATCCTCCGGCAGATGCTCGGAGACGATCACGGTCAGATCCGCCGCGGGAAACAGAAACGTCTGTCCGCCGAACAGCCCGACAACGCCCTCCAGGGGCATCGGACGACGGTGGTGAGCGAGTTCAGGAAATGCGGACCGTTCTGCGATGCAATAGGCATACCATGCCATAACCGTGTTGCTCCTCTGTTCTGCCGCGCCGTATCCGGCAGAAGTATTGAATTCGAACAAAACAAAGCACAAATCAGCCGGACGCAAAACCTTCCGCGTGCTGCGTTTCAAGTGCACTATCCCGATGGCGAGCCGATACTATGCCCGCCATTGCACGGTTTGCAAGAGATTGTTTTTTCGCTAGCGGAAAATGCCGGAGCGATGCTCTGATTACTCGCTCTGGTTCTGATTACGCGCTCTGGTGTAGCTGCGGGCTTCACAGGCCGCGAAAAAACGTGGCTCTTGGGAAGGGGGTGGCTTCAGCCACCCCGTAAGTGCTTAGTTTGCAATCCGGCTTTAGCCGCTGGGGTTCGGTTTTCGGCTTTGCATAGACATTTTTCCGCAGCCTGTCCTGCCCGCACACGAAAACGCTCAGAACGGAAACGCTTAGGGAATCTCTGCATATGTCCTGTCGTCGCCTTTGGGAGGGAGCGTAGGGCTTCAGCCCTACGACAAAACGCCGAAATACAAGGGGCTTCACAGGCTGCGGAAAAACTCTTCAGGAATCCAAAATTCGTAAAATTTGGAGGTCTGGCGACATGGCAAAGTATCACCAAATTCGCATCGGTTGTTTGTAGGGCATCCTCGCACGATGAGATTTTCGGGTCGTTCCTACAAAAGAGTTTTTCCGCAGCCTGTTTAGCCACGGGCATTTGTCGGGCCCCATTCATTGACTTGATCAGAGTTTCCTCGGATCAGCCGGGGTTTACCCCCGGCCCCCACGAACGGGGAAGACCAAACCGTCCTTATGAACTTTAGACCAACGTACTTTCAACCTCCGGAAGCCGTGCTGCTAAACTGAACCGATGCCCGGCCCCGGTACGTCCGGCGCGCCGTTCCAGGCTCTGTGAAGGACGGAAACTCGAGTGAACACCGCAATCAAGCGTAACGGCAAGCAAACGGATCAGTTTGTGCTCGCCGGAGAAAACAGCCTGCAATGGGCCCGCACCAACCGGCGCGCCACCTTTCTTATCGGCGGCCTGGCGCTGCTGATGATCGCCGCCATCGCGACCGGCTATTCCATCTACCAGCACCGCACCACCGAGGCCCAGACCGCCTTCGGCGAAGCGCTGCAGACCTATCAGACCCCTCTGGTTCGCCCCGACCAGCCGCTGCCCCCGGGCATGAAGTCCTTCAACTCGGCCAAGGAGCGCGCCACGAAGGCCAATGCGCAGTTTGCCGAGGTTGCCCGGCGTTTCAACCTGACCGAGCCCGGGAAGCTGGCCCTGTATTTTGCCGGCCTTACCTCCATGGAAGCCGGCCAGAACGGCCCCGCCGAGGACACGCTGAAGAAGGTCGCCGGCAGCTGGAACGGCGACACCGCTGCCCTGGGCAAAATGGCGCTCGCGCAGCTCTATGAGCAGACCGGACGCAACGACGGGGCGGTCACGCTCTACCAGGAGCTCGCGAAGGGTCACGCCACCACGGTTCCTCCCGGGCTCGCGCAGCTGCAGCTTGCTTCCCTCTACACCAATGAAGGCAAGACCGCAGACGCGCGGCACATCTACGCCGAGCTGAAGGATCACGACAAGGACGCCAAGGGCAAGCTCGGGGTTGCCGCCCAGGTAGCCTCGGAAAAGCTGAACCCGCAGGCCGCTCCCACGCTGCCGCGGCGCTAGTGTCCTGAGTCAAAAGTTCGCAATATACGTATTGTCCTCCTGAGCGAAGGCGAGGTCCCCAACGAGCGTTCTTTGCTCGTTGGGGTGCAAGCGAAGGACCTGCCTTTTGTTTGGGTTCGCGACAACGCTCGCTTCTGAAACGTGTAAAGAATTTCGGACTCACCACAATAGGTAGTGTCTGATGAATGATCTTTTGCTTTTCGGAAGTAGGTCCGGGCTTCAGCCCGGACATTGAGTGCGGACAAAAATGGGGCTTTAGCCCCGGCTTCGGAGAGAACCCTGGGCCCGGTCAGGTTAAAGGTCCGCTCCTACTCTGGCTCGTCGTCGTCGTGTGAACTGAGGTGCACAGCGGTGGCCTGCGCGCTGATGTGGCTGGTGAAGGCGCCGGACTCCGACTCCGGCGCACTGAGCTCCCGCATCACCGCCCAAACATCGTTCGGCCTCCCCACTGTCGTGGGCGGCGTCATCCAATGCGGCAGGTTCAGGCGCATATATTCAGCCAGTGCGCACGCCGAGGGCTCATACAGCTTGCGCAGCGCCATAAAACGCTCGTAATGCGTTGCCCCCTGCAGCCGTGCGCAGGGCGAAAAGCTCGTCTTCGCCAACAGCTCGCACATACGTGCGAGTTCCTGCTCCGGCAGCCGGGTCAATGGCCCCTGCCACACCCGCTTCTCCTCCGCTTCCAAATGAAAGACGTGCACCAAGTCCACCAGCGTGTGCCGCCCGATCGCAAAGGTAAGCTGTGCCTGCCTGGTCTCGCGACCGTCCAGCGCGGCAATGATCAGGGCGCAGGCGTCCAGCAGCGCGGTCAGGGCGGCAAGCCAGCTCTGGTTGTCATGTTGCGAGCGGTAATAGCAGAGCAGCGGGTAGGAGATGTGCGTCTCCAACATCTCCGCGCACCAGCGTTCCCACTCCGCCAGCAGGTCCCGCAGCGCCTCCGGTCCGCCTGGAAAATCATGCCGCAGAAGCAGCTCAACCGCCGTCGGCGGTGAGCCGGCGCGCGCATCCAGCAGGGCCACCAGCACCTCACGGCGTGAAAACGCGGTATACAGCACCGGCACATAGCCGATCACCAGGGCCACAAAGCCCAGCCCTGTTCCCGCCTCAATCACTGTCAGCAGGCGCGCCAGGTGGGACTGCGGCAGCACGTCACCCAGCCCCAGCGTGAAGATGGTGGTCCCGCTGACGTACAGGCACGAGCGCAAGCGTTCCCACTGGCTTGCGTCCCTGAGCAGGGGATCGTGAAAAGCTAGGCGCAGAGCGAAAAACACCAGCCCAAACCCCGTCGTCAGCAATAAAGCCCAGAGAAAGAAGAGGACAAGCAGCGAAAGCGGGCCGTAGATGCTGTAAAACTGCTCCCGGCTGGCCCGCGAACGCCAGGCCGGTGCTAACCATTTCCACGGTTGCCAGGTCGAAAGGAAGAAGAGGCGCGTGATGCGAAAACGCCCCACAGGCCGGCGCGGCAGAATAATGCTTTGAAACGCATCAAGCAGGACAACGGTGAGCAAAACCGCTCCGGCAAGCAGGGCAAAAAAGCTCATCGGTTCCCTTCTTCTGTAGAAATCGAGCGAAATCGGCTGCACTATGAAAAAACCCGAATGGCGTTCGCAAAGGTCTATACGCCTCTCCGGGTTTGCCTTACACTACATCGTACGGCACCCGCATTCCAGGCTTGCCTTCTGCGCCGCACGATTTCCTTAACGAACGCTTACCCGATCTGTCCTCCCGCGGAAGAGGTTTGTGCCCATGAAAACACGCGTTCTCGTGATCGACGATGATCGGCTCGTGGCCGATACGCTGTGCATGATCTACAAAGTCAACGGTTTTGACTCTGAGGCCCGCTACTCCGCCGCGGAGGGTTTTGAGCGCGCGAAGAGCTTCGAACCCGCCCTGGTGCTGTGCGACGTCACTATGCCCGAGGAATCCGGCCTCCAATTTGCGGATCGCATGCAGCAGGTGCTGCCCGGGACCCAAATGCTGCTTTTGACCGCCTACGCGAGCAACGCGGCCAGCGTCCGCGCCCATTCGCGGCACATGCAGCGTCCCCTCAAGCTGCTCAACAAGCCCTGCCGCCCGGACGATCTCCTGCGCGTCACCCGCGCCATGCTTCAGGCCAGCTAACCACGCTTGCCAAAGCGGATTACCCGAAGTGAGCAGGGGCTGTTGTCCTTGCTTTTCTTTTGTCATTCCCGCAGCGAATCTGCTGCCGCCTTACTTTCTGTCATTCTCGAAGGGAATCTGCTGTCGCCCTTGCCTTACTTTCTGTCATTCCCGCAGGGAACCTGCTGCCGCCTTGCAGCTACCAAATCCAGAGATAGCCGCAAGGACGACCCGTCTCGACAACAAAAGCCCCCAACCCTGCTGAGCGTACACTCAGGGTCAACGTGCATGACGACCCAAAGCCGGAGGTGGAACTTACCCTGGCCAGTCTGCGCAGACGTGGCGGCCGCCGCCGCCCCGTCACGAGCACGCAACCGGAGCTCTTTTCCGGCCTCTTCAATCCTTCCGCCGAGCCCCCATCTTCACCTGCACCCCCCGGCCACCTGCTGGAGAGCTTATCGGCAGATCCTTCAAAAACTTTAGCGGAAACCGTCCCGGATAGAAGTCGGCCTCTCGCCCAGGCCCTTGCCACGTCGCCGGCAGTGCGGCGGCAGGTCGCTCCTCCTGAACGCGCGGCAGCAAGGAACCCAGCGTTTACGCTCCTTCCCGGAGAAATCCCGGAAGCGGAGATCACGCCGCAAACCTGGACCGTCTCCGGCCTGGTGCGTCATGTCCGCGGCCTGGTCGAGCGCGGCTACGGCCAGATCACCGTGGAAGGCGAAATCTCCAACTGGCGGCCCGCCGGCAGCGGCCACTGCTATTTCACCGTCAAGGACGCGGGCGCACAGCTCTCCGCCGTGCTCTTCCGCCGCCAGGCCGCGTTGGTTCGCTTCCGTCCCGCCGACGGCGATGCCGTGCGCCTCCACGGCCAGCTCAGCATTTATGAGAGCCGCGGCCAGATGCAGCTCATTGTCGAGTGGATGGAGCAGGTCGGCTTCGGCGCGCTGCTGGCCGCCGTGCAGCGCCTCAAGGAGCGTCTGCGCGGCGAAGGTCTTTTCGACCGAAAGCGTCCCCTGCCGCCCTTTCCGCGCTGCATCGGCATCGTCACCAGCCTGCAAGGAGCCGCGCTGCGCGACATCATCAAGGTCTGCCGCCGCCGCCACGCGGCCGTGCAGCTGCTCATCTACCCGGCCGCCGTTCAAGGCCCCAACTGCCCGTCCGAAATCGCCGCCGGCCTACGCTGGTTCTCCGCGCATCCTGACCGCGCCGAGGTGGTCCTCGTAGCCCGGGGGGGCGGCAGCTGGGAAGACCTCCACGGCTTCGACGACGAGGCCGTCGCCCGCGCGATCGCCGCCTCCGCCCTCCCCGTGATCACCGGCATCGGCCACGCCACCGATTCCACCCTCGCCGACGCCGCCGCCGATCTCTGTGCCCCCACGCCCTCCGCCGCCGCCGAGCTGCTCACCGCCGCCCAGCACCGCGTCGAGGAGCGCGTCGACCGCCTCCACAGCCGCCTTCTGCGGGCCAGTTCCCTCGAAGTTCTGCGGGCTCAAGGCCGTCTCGCTCGCCTGGGCGCCGCCGGCGTCCTCCGCAGCGTTCAGGACAGCCTCAACCGCCGCGCGCAGCGAACCGACGAACTCAGCTTTCACTTAGAATCCGCCCAACGCGACCGTCTGCGCCACAGTCATGTCCGACTCCAGGCGCTTACCCTGCGGCTGGACCGGCAAAGCCCCACTTCCCGCCTCCATGCTGCCCAGGGACATCAAAACGCGTTGGGCGGCCGCCTTGAAGCCGTCATCCAGCGCACGGCCGAACTCGCGGCACGGCGCCTGCATACCTCCGCCACCCGCCTCGGAGCCATGAGTCCCCTGCGCGTACTCGAGCGCGGCTACGCCCTGGTCTACGGCCCCGACGGCAGCCTGCTTCGCGATGCCGCCTCAGCAACCGGCGGGCAGGAGATTCGCGCCCGGCTTGCCGCTGGCGAACTCCGGGCCCGGGTGCTGCCGCCCGCTTGAGCCGAACCCTACCGCATCCTGCGGCGGTTTGCGGAGTCTGATCACAAGCATTTGCACCCTGACCTTACGAAGCATCGCCCCCACCCGTGCCGGAACTGATCCAAACCGAAGCCGCGTCCGCCACAACCGTCTCTATGGGGCACGGTTCGCAGGTATCGGCAACGGCTCTTTGGCTTGGCGGCATCACGCTGGCCTGGAAGATCGTCGAGTGCGCCGTCTCGGCCTACGCCGCCATCACCGCCCACAGTCCGGCTATCCTCGCCTTCGGCTCCGACAGCGTCGTGGAGTTGATCTCCGCCATCGTGGTGCTCTCGCAGTGGTCGCGAACGGTACGCATCTCCGAGCGTCGCGCCGCTCGACTCGCGGGCATTCTGCTGTTTGTCCTCGCCTTTATCGTTCTGGGCGCCGCAGCCGGTTCGTTCGCCCTGCATATCCACCCCGATCAAAGCCGCGCCGGGATCGCGATCACCGTGGCCTCGCTCATCGTCATGCCCGTTCTGGCGCGAAAAAAGCGGCGGGAGGCGAAACGCATTCACAACGCCGCGCTGGCAGCCGACGCCGTGCAATCGGCCGCCTGCGCCTACCTCGCTCTGCTGGCGCTGCTTGGCCTTGGGCTCAACGCGGTATTCGGGATTGCCTGGTTCGACGACCTCGCCGCTCTGCTCACCCTGCCCATCCTGTTCAAAGAGGCCCGCACCGCCTGGCGCGGACACTTCTGCGCCGACTGCTAGAGCAAATTACTTTTAGCTATGCAGTGTCATCTCGACCGAAGCGCAGCGCAGTGGAGAGACCCCTGTATTCGCATGTAGCTCCACAGACCTCTGTGCAGCAGCACACAAGATACAGGGGTCTCTCCACTGCGCAGACGGTAAAACTGTCTGCTCCGGTCGAGATGACACCTTTATACCTGTAAATAATTTGCTCTAATCACACCACCATTGCCTTTCTGTCATTGCCTTTGCCCTTGCCTTTCTTGCTGTCATTCGCGCAGGGAACCTGCTGTTGCTCCCCCACTCCAATCAAAGTTGGTAGAGCCCTCCCGCGCCAACCTCGTAAGATAGGCAGCGGAGAAACACATGCGTAAGTTGTTCGGAACCGACGGCATTCGCGCCGTTGCTGGAGAGTCCCCCCTCGATCCTCGTACCCTCTTCGCCATCGGCGCCGCCCTCGCGAAAAAACTCGGCACGGAAAACAACGGGAAGCCCATCCGGGTCGTCCTCGGCATGGATACCCGCGAGTCCGGCCCCTGGATCGCCGCCACCCTGACCGCCGGCCTGCGCAGCGGGGGCGCGGAGATCGAGTTCGCCGGCGTCCTCACCACCCCGGCCATCGCGTTTCTCGCACACACCCACGGCTTCCGCGCCGGCGTCGTCATCTCGGCCTCCCATAATCCCTGGCAGGACAACGGCATCAAGATCTTCGGCGGCGATGGCTACAAGCTGCCCGACGCCGTCGAACTCGCCATTGAGTCGCTCATAGAAGAGGAACTCACCCGCAATTCCAAGGGCGACCGCTCCAAGGGTGACCACGCCCTCGCCGCCGACCCGGCCACTCTGCCGCCGGTCAACGAGTCCCTGCGGGTCGAGTACGTCCAGTTCCTGCGCGACGCCGTCCCCGGCCTCTCGCTCGACAATCGCCGTGTCGTCATCGACTGCGCCAACGGCGCCGCCTCCGCCGTCGCCCCCCAGCTCTTCAGCGAACTCGGCGGCACCGTCGAGGTAACCCACGCCTCCCCGAACGGCCGCAACATCAACGAGCGCTGCGGCGCCCTCCATCCGGAGATCGTGGCCGCGGAGGTGCGGGAGCGCGGCGCCGTCATGGGCTTCACCTTCGACGGCGACGCCGACCGTGCCCTCTTTGCCGATGAACATGGCCGCGTCGTCAACGGCGACGCCGTCATGCTCGCCTGCGCCCGCGATCTGCAGGCCCGCGGCTTGCTGACCGGCAATACCGTCGTCGCCACCACCATGAGCAACATGGGCTTTGAGGCCGCGCTCGGCCGCTCCGGCATCCGCATGCTGCGCGCCCAGGTAGGCGACAAGTACGTGCTCGAAGAGATGCGGCGCAGCGGCGCAGCGCTCGGCGGCGAGCAGTCCGGACACATCCTCTTCCCCTCCAAGGCCACCACCGGCGACGGCCTGCTGACCGCGCTCACCGTCCTCGACATCGTTCATCGCTCCGGCAAGACCCTCGGCGAGCTCATTGCGGATCTGAAGACCTTCCCGCAGGTCATCCTCAACGTCCGTGTCCGCGAAAAGCGTCCCCTGGACACCCTTCCCGCCGTGATCTCCAGAATCCGCGCCGCCGAAGACGAACTCGGGAAAACCGGCCGCGTCGTCATCCGCTACAGCGGCACCGAGGCCTTGGCGCGCGTCATGATTGAGGCCGAAGACGAGACCCGCATGCGCCACCACGCCGAGGCCATCGCGGCCGCCATCCGCTCCGAACTGGGAGCCTGAACGTAGACCAGGAGCAGCCTGATTGGCATAATGCTGTCGCTTTTCTTTCTGTCATTCCCGAAGGGAATCTGCTGTCGTCCTCGCCTTTCTTTCTGTCATTCCCGAAGGGAATCTGCTGTTCGCTTGCTGCACAGGAACGCTTTATCTGCTTCACAGGCTGCGGAGAAACGCTGCCTTTGGGAAGGGGGCCGCTTCAGCCACCCTGTAAGTGCTTTGTTCATAATCCAGCTTTTAGCCGCTGGGGTGCCGGTTTCCACCTGCGCAGAGTCTTTTTCCGCAGCCTGTTCAGCCCTGGTTCTTCTCCGCGAACAATATTTCACACCTTTTCCATCAATCGCTCTTCGCCGCTCGTTAAAGTTCTCGCGCCGGCTGCCGATAAGTCCACTATGACCACGCACCGTCTTCGAGATCATCCTGGGCGGTTACTGAAACGTAATCCCACCTTCGTGGGCTCCTCACTCCCATTGAGGCATAGCGGTACATCGTTGAACCACTGAATCTAGATACGTCGCACCAGCCACTCGCTTCGCTGCCCCCTCGCGCGCACCCAAGACAGCGGATCGGGCTCTCATGAGGATCACTGTTGGAAACCTCCGCCAGCTTCGGCCAAACCATCTCCTATAGCGAGGGCGCTGTCTCCCTGTCTGAGGTGATCTCCGCGCTCACCTTTGCGCTGGACCTGACCGATGGCGCGGTAGCCGGCCACTCCCTCCGCACCTGCCTCGTCGGCATGCGCCTCGCCGAGCCATTCCATCTGCCCGCGGACGAGTTGACCAGCCTGTACTATGCTCTGCTCCTCAAGGACATCGGCTGCTCGGACAGCGCCACCCGCTTCTCCCACATCATGGCTGCGGACGATCGCGGTCCCTGGTCCCTCTCCGGCTGGGGGCGCGACTTTGCCGCCGATCCCATCCTGCTGGAGCGCATCTGGCGGGAGGTCCTTCCCAACGTGCCCCTGCCCGGCCGCATCGGCCGCCTTCTCGGCTCCGCCGCGGACAATGAGGATCCACGCGGTGAGTGGGAGCTGCAAAGCTCCCGCGTCACAAAGATCATGCAGCACCTCGGCATGAGCAGTCTGACCATCGAAGCCGTCTGCCGCATCGAGGAGCGTTGGGACGGCTCCGGCCTGCCCTCCGGCCTGTATGGCGATGCGATTCCACTGCTGGCCAGAATCTGCTCCGTAGCCCAGACTCTGGACGCCTTCGCCTCGGAACACGGCCCCGAAACTGCCCTCAAGATGCTGCGTACGCGCCGCGGCACATGGTTTGACCCCTCGGTCGTCCGTGCCGCGCAGCACCTCCACACCGCCGGCAAACTGTGGCAGCAGTGCCGGGCCTCGGACGTGGAAGAGACCCGCACCGAAGTTCTCCGCCAGGACCCCGGCCTCTCCTCGGCGCTCACCCCGGAACGGGTGGACCGGATCTGCGAAGCCTTTGGCAACGTTGTCGATGCAAAATCGCCCTTCACATACCACCACTCCCTCGGCGTAACCGAGGTGGCGGTGAGCCTGGCCGCCGAGTTGGGGCTTACGCCGGAGCGCATCTCGCTGGTTCGCCGCGCCGCCTTTCTGCATGACATCGGCAAGCTCGCCGTTCCCAACCGCATCCTCGACAAACGCGGCCGCCTCACTGCCCGGGAGTGGACCGTCGTCACCCGCCACCCCGCCCTGTCCGCATCGATTCTCCACCGGGTAAGCGCCTTCCGCGAACTCGCCGTCCTGGCCGGCGAGCATCACGAACGCCTGGACGGCTCCGGGTATCCGTTTCAGCTCCGGGACGAGCAGCTCTCCCTCGAATCGCGAATCATCGCCATGGCAGACTGCTACGCCGCCATGGCGGAAGACCGGCCCTACCGTCCTGGCCTGCAAGCCGGGCGCATCCTGGACATCCTCGCCGAAGACGTTCCCCACAAGCTCGATGCCACCTGCTTCGCCGCGCTTTCTTCAGCGGTGGCCCGCTGGGGAAGCAGCATGCCTGTCACAACCCTTCAGCCTTCAATCTCCAACGCGCCCCCAAACAGCACCGCGGTCAGCACGGATGGCGTCGCCGCGGCATGCTGAGCACTGCCAGCTTCTCCCTTGCTCCTTCAGGTGTCTGCGCCTTCCCTGCGACGCCCAGCCCCTGTGCGGCGGAGGGGATGCAGTTGTCGGAGATCATCTCCGCGCTGACCTTTGCGCTGGATCTGACCGAAGGTGCTCTGCTCGGCCACTCTCTGCGCTGCTGTCTGCTCGGCATGAGAATCGGGGTCGCCGCCGGCCTCAGCTTTGGGGAGCTTGCATCGCTCTATTACGCGCTCCAGCTCAAGGACGCCGGCTGCTCGTCCAATGCGGCCCGCCTCTGCGCCATGCTGGGCGGAGGCGACGAACGAGCCGTGAAGAACGCCTCCAAGCTTACCGATTGGACCCGTCCCAATCGTCCCGACCTGCGCTATTTGCGCGAACTGTGGCGCCAAAGCCGTCCGCAAGCCTCGATCGTAGACCGCGCCCAGCATCTCTTCCAGCTCGCAATCTCGCCGGAAAACCACACGAAGGAGCTAATGACCTTGCGCTGCGAACGAGGCGGTGCCATCGCCGCCCACCTGCAGCTCGGCGCTCCCGTAGCCGATGCGGTCCGCAGCCTGGACGAGCACTGGGACGGCTCCGGCTACCCCGATGGCCGGCGCGGCGCCGAAATCTCCGTCCTCTCGCGCATCTGCCTGATCGCGCAGCACCTCGATGCGTACGCCGTGGCCGCCGGTCCCGAGCGCGCCGTGAGCGAACTTAACACACGTCGCAAAATTTGGTACGACCCCGACCTCGTCGCCGCCGCTCGCTCGCTGCATCGCGCGGGACAGCTTTGGCAGCACTGCCTGCCCTCCGCCGATGTGGAAGAGACGCGTCTGGCCGTCCTCGCGCTTGACCCGGGCGTCATCACCGAGATCACCGACCGGCGCATCGATCGCATCTGCGAAGCCTTCGCGGGCATCGTCGACGCGAAATCGCCCTTCACCTACCGGCACTCCCTCGGCGTGATGCAGGTCTCCTGCGCGATCGCGGGGGAGCTCGACCTGTCCCCAGCGGCGTGCGACACCATCCGCCGAGCTGCCCTGCTGCACGATATTGGAAAGCTGGCGATCTCTAACGCCATTCTCGACAAAAGCGGCAAGCTCAACGAGGGCGAATGGCAACTCGTTCGCCGCCACCCCACCTTCTCCGGAAGCATTCTCCGCCGTGTCCCGAAGTTCGATCGGGTAGCTCAAATCGCCGAGCAGCATCATGAGCGTCTGGACGGCTCCGGCTACCCGCACCAGCTGGGAAGCAATACGCTCTCTATCGAGTCGCGCGTCGTGGCTCTGGCGGATTGCTACTCCGCAATGGCGGAGGACCGCCCCTACCGCGGCGGCATGTCACGGGAACAGGTCCTTTCGCTGCTGGCCAGGGATATTCCCGGCCAGCTGGATCCGGGCTGCTTCGATGCGCTGAAAAAGACTGCGGAATCCTGGCTAGCCTCCTTTCCGGAGCATCCTGAGCTCGATTCCGAAGCAGATCCGGCCCCGGTTTACACCACCGCCGGGAACTAGGTCCCCACAGCGGGCGGTGTCCCCTTTCTCTTCCAGTCACACGGCGCCATTGTCTTTCTTTCTGTCATTCCCGAAGGGGAATCTGTTGCTGTTCTTGCTTTTCTTTCTGTCATTCCCGAAGGGAATCTGCTGCTCACGCCTGCGCATAGGAACGCATGATCACAGCCAGAACAGCCCTCCGCCCTCTACTTGATATCCCGCCAGTTCTGCCCCAGGCCCACCTCCGCGACGATCGGCACACTGAACTCCGCCGCCCCCTCCAGCTGTGCCTTCACCAGTGCCTGCATCTCCTCGGCTTCGTCCGGCAGCACATCGAACAGCAACTCGTCGTGCACCTGCAGCGTCATTTGCGACCGCAGCCCGCGCCCTTGCATCTCGCGGTCGATCCGGATCATGGCGATCTTGATCAAATCGGCCGCCGTCCCCTGCAACGGTGTATTCACCGCCGTCCGCTCCGCAAAGCCACGCTGATTCGCATTCCGCGACCCGATATCCGGAATGGGCCGCACCCGCCCAAACGCCGTCCGCACCGCCTGCGTCTTGCGCACCTCAGCCAAGGTGCGCTCAATAAACTTCGCCACCCCCTTGTAGCGGTCGAAATACCGCTCGATGTACTCCCGCGCCACCTTTTGATCGATTCCCAGATTTGCCGCCAGCCCAAACGGTGAAATCCCGTACACAATTCCGAAGTTCACCGCCTTGGCCCGCGCCCGCGTCTCTTTATCCATCGTCTCCGCGTCCACCTGGAACACCTCTGCCGCCGTCAGCGTATGGATGTCCTTGCCCGTCCGGTACGCGTCCAGCAGCAGCGGATCCTGCGAAAAATGCGCCATCAACCGCAGCTCAATCTGCGAATAATCCGCCGACATCAGCAAATTCCCAGGCGCGGCAATAAACGCCGCCCGGATCTCCCGCCCCACCGCCGTCCGAATCGGAATGTTCTGCAGGTTCGGATTCGTCGAACTCAGCCGCCCCGTCGCCGTACCCACCTGGTTGAACGTCGTGTGCACCCGTCCCCCCGCGTCCGCCAGCACCGGCAGCTGATCCAGATAGGTAGACTTCAGCTTCTGCAGCTGCCGGTGCTCCAACACCATCATCGGCACCTCATGGTGCTGCGCCAGGTCCTCCAGGATGTCCTGCGCCGTCGAGATCACCTTGCCCTTGCCGTATTTCAGCGGCTTCGGCAGCTCCATCCTGTTGAACAGCACATCGCCCAGCTGCTTCGGCGAGTTGATGTTGAACCGGTGCCCCGAGCTCGCATACACCTTCTCCGCCAGATCATCGATCATCACCGCCAGCCGCGACCCCATCTCGCCCAGCAGCGGCAGATCCACCCGCACCCCCGCCCGCTCCATCCGCAGCAGCACCGGCGCCAGCGGCAGATCGAGCTGCCGGTACACCTCCCTCAGCGACGAGTGCTCAGTCAGCCCTTCCCGTTCGCTTTTTTTGTTGTCATTCCCAAAGGGAACCTGCTGTTCGCCTGGATCCACACGAATGCCGGCATCCGCAAACAGCATCTCCGCCGTCAGCGCCCCGCCCAACCCCGGCTCATCCGCCGGAATGGCATGCTCCACGGTCGCCGCCTCGGCCAGCTGCTCCTCGATCGCCGTCGCCAGCCGAGCCACCGCCGCGGCCGCCTCCGGCAAGCGATCCTTGTCCTTCGGATTTTCCTTCGTCGGCTGATGCAGCAGAGCCCGGCTGGTCGTCCGCGCCGCAATATCCACCAGCGTGTGCGATCCATGCGTCGGGTTGATCAGATAGCTCTCCAGCATCACATCCGTGATCTCGCCCCGAAGCTCGATCCCATGCGGCTCCAGCGCCCGCAGCATCGCCTTAAGGTCATGCACCTGCTTCGGCAGCGCTGCATCTTCCAGGGCCTCGCGCAACCCCGGCGCATCCAGCCCGGCTTCAATCCCCAGCCCCGGGTTCACCGCCAGTCCAACCCGGCAGGCCGGATCCCCAACCTCGCTCACAATGGCCAGCTTCTCCGCCTCGGCTTTTGCCTCCGCCGCATTCGCCGGCCCCCCAAACAGGGACATCGTCATCGCCGGCTCCGGCTCAGCCTCACCGCCCAGCTCCGCCTCGCTGCCCGCATCGCCTCCCTCCGCGGCTACCTCCTCGCTCACCGCCTGCGAGGTCTCCTTCAGCGCCACCGCCAGATGTCCGGCCGCGCGCGCCTCCGTCAGCAACGCCGCCAAGTCCGCATCCGTTGCCCGCGCCACGTACTCCGGCACAACCTCCTCCACATCCGGCGCCAGGTCCCTCAGCAGCGTCGTAAACTCCAGCTCCGTGAACAGCTTCCGCAGCGCGGCTGTATCCGGAGAAGGCGTCCGCATCAGGTCCAGATCCGCCTCAATCGGCACCGCCGTATGGATCGTCACAAGCTCCTTCGACAGCATGATATTGTCCCGGTTATTCGCCAGCGACTCCCGGTACGTCTTGCGCTTGATCGCCTCCGGATTCTCCGTCGCCGCCGCGATCGCCGCCTCCACCGTCCCAAACTGCTGAATCAGCTCCACCGAACCCTTGTCCCCGATCCCCGGCGCCCCCGGGATGTTATCGATCGAGTCCCCCCGCAGCGCCATCACGTCGATCACCCGCTCCGGCGGCACCCCCAGCACGCTCTCCACGCCAGCTGGGTCCAGGATCAGGTTGTCCTTCGTCGGGTTCAGGATCCGCACATGCTCGTTCACCAGCTGCATCATGTCCTTGTCGCTCGACACCACAAATACCTGGTGCCCCACCGCGCTCAACTGGCAGCTCAGCGTCCCAATCACGTCATCGGCCTCATAGCCCTCGTAGTACACGATCGGAATCCGGAACGCCTCCAGCGCCCGCCGGATATACGGCTGCTGCTGAATCAAATCAGGCGGCGTCTCCACGCGGTTGGCCTTGTAGCCGCCATACTCCGTCGTCTCAAACTGCTGCGTCTTGATGTTGAACTTCCGCACATCCTTCATCTGCGCCGCAAGCTCGTTGCGGTGCACCGGCCGCCCCACGTCATACACCGCCGCCAGGTACGTTGGGTTGAAGTCCTCGCGCAGCTTGTTCAGCATGTTCACGAACACATACGTCGCGGCGGTCGGAATGCCCGTGCGCGTGGACATCGGCCGCGAGCGCTGCATCGCGTGGTACGCGCGAAAGATAAACGCCATGGTGTCGAGCAGATAAACGGGCGGCTTGGCGGTCTTGCTGGCATTGGCTGGCATAAAGGCTCTCTCCAGCTTAGGATGCCACCGTTGCCCGCAACTCTCGCAGCCCCGCTGGGTCAGGCAGGCTCGCCCGCCGGTGCACTCCCTTCACCTGCGCCTTTGCCTTTGCCCTTCTGGTTGTCATTCCTTCTTGTTGTCATTCCCGAAGGGAATCTGCTTTAGCCTTTGCCCTTGCCTTCGCCTTTCTTACTGTTATTCCCGAAGGGAACCTGCTGTTTGCCTCTGCCTTTGCCTTTCTTGCTGTCATTCCCGAAGGGAACCTGCTGTTCGCCTCTGCCTTTGCCTTTCTTGTTGTCATTCCCGAAGGGAACCTGCTTTGCCCTGGACCCACCCAAACGCTGTCTCCCTCGGCCGGAGCGCGGCACGATGGCAAGCCCCGCGGTCCCGCCACAGCCGCCACCTTGCCTCCAGCACGTGGCAAACGTATAAATACCACCTATGCCCGGCTCTCCAACCCTCGCCAAACTCGCGTCTGGACCCACCCTGGAAAGGCTCCGCAAAGCGGCCGTTTTGTTCGGAGCGCTCCCTCTCCTTCTGCCGTTGTCCATGGCCATGCGCGCCCAGGACGGCAGCTCCACCACCGGTTGCACCCTGCGGAAGGGGGTCTACACCTGCAATTGGGAGGCCTTTCGCCAGGCGCTCCAACATGCGCAAACGGTAGCCATCGAGACCCAGCAGCTGGACCGCTCCACCGCCGCCCAGCTGCGCCGGCTCGCCCAATCCCTCGGCAAAACGGTCACGCCGGCCCCGGGGGGCGAAGCCGCCGCGAGGGCCCCTGACCTGACCTTTCTACTCATCCCAGTGGACGCCGCCGGCATTCACTACGGCCCGGAAGATCACTCCCTGGCGACCCTCCGCATCTACGCCCCCGGCCCCAACACCACCCGCGGCCCACTGCTATGGGCAGAAACCCTCAGCGGCCAGGGCGACCGGCCCTGGCCCGCGCAGGTCCACACCCTCATCGAGCAGTTTCAGGACCGCCTGCCCAAGCACTAGCCACCCACCACCACGGCGCATTCGCTTCCCTAGAGCAAATTTCCCATAGCTGTACAATCTCATCTCGACTGGAGCGGGACAGTTTTATCGTCCCGCGTAACGGAGAGACCCCTGTATTTCGCTCGGGGCGTCAAAACATCTGTGCAGCCACAAACGAATACAGGGGTCGCTCCACTCCGCCCATTCGACTCGCTTTGCTCGCTCAGGGCTCCGGTCGAGATGACACGGCATAGGGAGAAATAAACCACACTAGAAGATCTTCTTGATCCCTTTACCCGTGCCTTTGACAATCTTTCCCGTCCCCTTGCCGGCGCCCACACCCACGTTTTTGCCCGCCGAGACCCCACCCTTCCCCACAGCTCCGGCGGCGTTCAGGGGATGAAGCGTCGCCAGATCTGCCGCTCCCTTGCCGGTGCCTTTGGCCAGATTGCCTGCCCCTTTGCCCGCGCCCTTGCCGATGTCCCCGCTGCCACTGCCGATATCGCCGCCGGCGCTCCGGCCCCCCGGCTGTACCGGCGGCTGATTCGCCGCCGCCGGTGGCCGGCTCGCTCCGTTGGGCGGCGCAGCGGGTTGATTCTGGCCAGAGGCACTCAAACCAAAGGCAAGCAGCGTCCCGAACACGATTCCGATTCTTCTCACGGTGTACCCCCTGCACATTGGATGCTCCAGCAAACACGTAAGTACAGGTTGCCGGACGCCCCACCTCGCCGGGTACCCCACCTCCGCCACAGGTAGCAGGTGCCCCACCTTCGCCACCGTCGCCGGGTGCCCCCACCGTCGCCGGGTGCCCCACCTTCGCGACAGCTTCACCGTCGCTAAGGTGGGTTCTACGAAGCCAAACACTCCTCAAACCACCAACATGCAATCCCCATAACTAAAAAACCGGTACCGCTCCCGCACCGCGTGCGCATACGCCCATAACACCTGCTGCCGCCCCGCAAACGCACTCACCAGCATCAGCAGCGTCGATTGCGGCAGATGGAAGTTCGTCACCAACCCCCGAACCAGCCGAAACCGGTGATCCCCCTCCGGCCCAGGCGACAAAAACAGTCCCGTACTCCCCGAATGCGCCTCCAACCGCAGCGGATTTCCGGCACTCAAAGCGCCAAACTCCGCCTCAAACCGCCGCGCCAGGTGCTCCAGGGTCCGCGTCGTCGTGGTTCCCACGGCCACAATGCGTCGGCCCTCACCCCAGGCCCGGTTCAGCGCCTCGGCCGTCTCGGGAGACAGCGTATACGGCTCCGCATGCAGCCGGATCTCCTCCGTCCGCTCCACCCGCACCGGCTGAAACGTCCCCAGCCCCACATGCAGCGTCACCCGCGCAACCTCGACCCCCCGCACCCGCAGCCGCTCCAACACCTCCGGCGTAAAGTGCAGTCCAGCCGTAGGCGCCGCCGCAGAACCCGCCTTGGAACCGTCATCTCGACCGGAGGCCGCAGGCCGCAGTGGAGAGACTTGCGTTTCCGCCCCGCCAAAATCCCCAAACGGTCGCGAATACACCGTCTGATACCGCTCCCGGTCCTCCGCCGTATTCGGTTCCTCTTTGGTCCGGTGAACATAGGGCGGCAACGGCAGAAACCCAATCCGCTCCAACACCGCATGAAACCCCGCAACCGGAGCAAACCGCAGCGTCCGCTCCCCAAACGCGCCCGCGCCTACCACTGCGGCGCGCAGCAGCGGCTCTCCCCCACTCGCGGCGGAAAAAAGCAGCGTCTCGCCGGCAGAGACCTTCTTCGCCGGCTTCACCAAAGCCTGCCAGACGTTCCCCTCCGCCCCGGAAACCTGCTCCGTCAGCAGCACTTCCACCAAGCCCTGCGGCGCGGGCGAGCCACGCTGCGTCCGCAGCCCGGCGCACGTCGCAAACAGCCGTGCCGGCAGCACCCGCGAGTCATTCAGGACCAACAGATCGCCCGGCGCAAGCAACTCCGGCAGCTCCGCAAATAGATGATCCTCGACAGCCCCCGTATCCCGGTCCAGCCGCAGCATCCGGCTCGCCCCGCGTACCGCCGGAGGCTCCTGCGCAATCAGCCCCTCGGGCAGCCAGAACCCAAACTCCGAAACCAGCATCGCCCCATTCTAGGCCGCTCCTCAACCCGCGAGCCTCGCTCCTCAGCGCTGAACAAAACCGCGCATCCCGCTCACCGCTGGAAAACTCGCTGCTCATAACTGAACAAAACAACCGCTCGGGAGCGATCTCGCCTTGCATACGATCTACCGCCGCTCTGGTACATTAAAGCCGGTGAGAGTCCCAAAAGGGAGCAGGAAATGCGCAAGCCCACTTGAGCGAGTTCCGCCGCAAGGTATCGAAGTCCGGACCTAAGTTCTTTCATTCGAAGACTTTGCACGGAAAGTACGGGGGGGTGGGGTACCCCGCTAGTCGCGACGCTCTGCCAGCACGACAGCCTCCATCATTCCCGCCTGCACCGCCGCGAGCTCCAATTCCCGCACGTGCGGAGGCCAGCCAAACCGAACCGTCGTAAACGGCTTCGGGATCGCAAACCGGTCCCACGACCCGAGCCGCCAGGCGCTCTCCGGCTGCGCATGGAAGCAACCGATCCAGCTCGCCCCGGCAAGGGACGCCAGCTGCACCGGCCCCGCCTTCGCCACCCGTCGCGGCCCCTTCGGCCCATCCGCCGTGAACGCGCAGATGCGCCCCGCGGCATACGCCCCGGTCATGCCCCGCAGCCCCGCCGTCCCGCTCCGCGAACTCGATCCACGAACCGCCAGAAAACCGAGCCGCTCCACCGTCCGGGCGATCAGCTCACCGTCAAACGACCGCGAAATCAGGATCGCAATCCCCAGTCCGCGAAACCGGTACGCACAGCTCAGCAAGGACTCATGCCAGAACGCAAACACGGTCGGCCCGGCGATCGCATGCCCAGCCGGCACACCAGCCGCCTGCGCATCGCGAACCCGCCAGGTCGCACCCAGCAGCCGAATCAGCGTCGCCGCCAGCGGCGGCGCAACGGCGAGCAGCAGCTTCTGCTTACGTGTGAAGGCAGGCATCCCGTCCGAGTGTAAGCGGAACCCGCTTACCTGAGCTGCCGGTGCAGCCGCTCGGCGAGCCGCACACAGAGCGCGCCCAGCGTCAGCGTCGGCAGCTGCGGGCCCCCGTCCGGAAACACCGCCGGGCTCGCCACGCTCAGGTTGCCGGCCCCATGCACCCGCAGCTCAGGATCCACCACGCTCGACCGCGGATCGGCTCCCATGCAGGCGCCCCCCATCGCGTGCCGCGCGTCGTCGATCAACCGGAGCAGCTCGGCATCCGCCGCCGCTCCCTCCGCGAACAGCGCCGGCTGCCACACCACACCGTCACTCACACCAGCCGCCTCCAGCCGCTCCCGCAGATGGCCCGCGAAGCTGCGAAACGTACCCAGCTCCGCCTTGCTGATCTGCCAATCAAGCATCGCGCGGGGCACGCCAAAGGGGTCCTTCTCGTCGCTCAGCGAGACAAAGGAGGCCGAGGGTGCATCCTGCGCCACATTCAGCTGCAAATGCACGCGCGCAGCCGGAGACACATAGCGCCTGCGTCGTACGCGCGCCTCCCAGGCAAGCCGCAGCGCATGGACGATCATCCCCGGCAGTTGCCTCACATGCCCTCCCCACCCGCCATTGGCGATCCCCTGCTGCCGCGCTCGCAGCAGACTCCGCAGAGCCCCGATCCCGGAGTCTGCGGGCTCCTCGACCGTGAGGTGCGCCATGGCCGGGTGCAGCCCAAGCTGCTCCCGCAACGCCCGCGTGGGCTCCAGCTTCAGGCTGTACAGGCTTTGCCGCCGGTCACGATCGGGCAGCACCCACGGCCGCAGCTCCGCGAGGATTCGCGTCCGCGCCTCACCCCTAAACTCAGCGGCGGAAAGCGTCAGGTGATCGTGAAAGTTCCGACCCACCTGTCCATAAGCGTTGCCGATTCCCGCAGGGTCCACCGAACCCGAAGCCAGCAGCAGCCGGGAAGTCTCCACCGTCCCGGCCGCAAGCACAAACTGCTCGGCCTCGACACGCAGCCCCTCCCCCGCAGGCGCGCGCAGCTCGACCGCCTCAATGCGGTCGCGCGTGGAGGCAAGAACGATCTCCGTGACGCTGGCGTGGAGCACCACCCGCACCCCCGCGTTCGCCCGCAGCTGCTTCCCGAGCGTGTGCGCAAGGTTCCGCCGTGAGAACGGGAG
The DNA here is from genome assembly GCA_965276885.1 of Granulicella sp. Taxonomy (GTDB): domain Bacteria; phylum Acidobacteriota; class Terriglobia; order Terriglobales; family Acidobacteriaceae; genus Granulicella. The sequence continues at coordinate 4,124,960 of OZ255702.1, forward strand.
AAATTGCGACAGCCTGGGCGTGAGCTCAGGAAAATACCCGAGCAGTGCAGGCACCCGCATACCGCGCTCCGCAAGGAAGGCCGCGGCATTGTCGGGTGGTCGCCACTCCAACCTATGGCCCCGCAGCTCCGCCGCCGTTACAGGCCAGCGCGCATCGTCCGGCAACGGCAACAGTTGACCGCCCCACGTAACCGAGCAGCCGCCCAGAGCACAGACCCGGCCCTCCGCAGTGCCCCTGTGTGGTCGTCCGCGAAACTCCGCTGCAAAGGGATCGCCTGCATCTGATTCCGGCCGCTCGCGCCCGCCAGCCTCCAGCAGCGTAACCGTACGACCGTCAAGCATGAGCCGATGCGCCAGGATCAGCCCGGCGATGCCGCCGCCGATGATGCACACCTGAGAGCGAAGCGTTTGCGAGAGCGCGGGGAGGTCGGTCGGAGGCTGTGCGAGGTCGATCTCCATGCGCGTGCGGCGGCTAGCTGTACTTCAGCCAGCGCAGGATCTCAGGCAAATTCGGCTTCTTGCCATACATCAGGATGCCGACGCGATAGATCCGCGCCGACACCCAGAGAATCGCGAGAATGGTGACCGACATCAGCACGATCGAAAGCAGGATCTCCTTCGCCGGCACCTGCGTCAGCGAGATGCGCAGATTCATCAGCAGCGGACTGCAGAACGGAATCAGCGAGGCGATGCGCGAAAGGGCAGAGTCCGGCGCGCGCACGACCGAGAGCAGCAACACCATGCACAGAGCTAGCGGCATCACGAGAAACAGGTTGAGCTGCTGCAGCTCCTGCTCGGAGTTCGTCATGGCACCCAAAGCGGCGGCGATGCTCGAATAGATCAGAAAGCCAAAGATGAAGTACAGCACGAAGAAACCGGCCTGCGCCGGGCTCACCAGGGCATGTCCTCCACCCGAGACGAGGCTCGCAGCCATGTTCGTCGAGAGCAGAAGCAAGGCCGCCCCCATCCAGATGCAGATCTGCGTAAGCCCCACCGCGCCTACACCGATGATCTTGCCGGCAAGCAGCTCATCCGGCTTGATGGTCGCGAGCAGTACCTCGAAGACGCGGCTGGTCTTCTCCTCGATGATCGAACGCGCGGTGTTCATGCCGTACAGCATGATGACCATGTACATCAGCAGAAAAAATACATACGCCGCGCCAAATGCCGCCGTGGTGTTGCCGCTGGCACTCGTGTCCAGCGTCAACGGCGAGGTCATGGCCCGCACATCGGCTTCCGCAATGCCACGCCCGGCAAGCTGTTCCTTCAACAAAACAGAGGAGACCGCTGATTCAATCGCGCCCTTGGTGGCGATATCGCCGACAGAACGAGCCGTATACGCGAAGACCGGCCGCTGGCCAACGCTCGCCGCCGGCGTTACCCATAAATAGCCCGCAAGGGAAGAATCGTGGTTGTGCAGGGCGGCGTCGAGGCTGCTGCGCATCGCCGGCGAGGGCGCATGGACGTCTACCTGCATGTGGCTTTCCTTGCCGCTCTCGAGCTGCTGCTTCAGGTCCGCGGCGAACCGCGCGTCGGTTGTCACGACGGCGATGTGCGACGAACTCTTCGTGTTCGCCGCGAAGTACCCCGCCCCGAAGACCAGCCCGCCCATCAGCAATGGAATCAAAATGGTGGTCAGCAGAAAGCTCTTGGTACGGACGCGTTCCAGATACTCGCGTTTGATGATGAGCCACACGTTATGCATGCACGAGACCTCCCGCCGCGGCATACTCCGGCGTTCCCTTCACCGTCTCGATAAAGATCTCTTCCAACGTCGGCTCAAGTACCTCAAAACGCGTAATCTGCACCCCGTCCGCGATGGCCTCGGCGAGCAGGGACTGCGCGGACTCCGGCGACTGAAGGATGATCTCGGCGATTCCCGCGTAGTTCTTCGCCTCGATCACTGAACTATGCCGTAGAAAGCGGTCGCTGCCTGAAAACACCATGTGCACCCGGTTGCGCGGGTAGCGTGCCTTTACCTCGCGCATCGTGCCCTCAAGCACCAGCTTGCCTTGATAAATAATCGCAATCGCATCGCACAGCTTCTCCACCTGGTCCATGCGATGCGTGGAGAAAAGAATGGCCTTGCCCTCACGGCGCAGGTCGAGCAGCGTGTCCTGCAGCAGCGTCGCGTTCACCGGATCGAGACCGCTGAAGGGCTCATCCATGATGATCAGTTCAGGCTCATGCAGCAGCGCCGCGATGAACTGGATCTTCTGCTGCATGCCCTTGGACAGCTCTTCGGTCTTCTTCTCGACGGCCTCGGTGATCTGCAGCCGCTCGCACCACGTGAGCGCCCGCTGCCGCGCGGTGGACTCGCTCAAACCATGCAACTGCCCCAGAAAAACAAGCTGATCGAGCACCTTCATCTTCTTGTACAGGCCGCGTTCCTCGGGCAGGTAGCCGATGCGATGCAAAGCGTCGCGGCTGAAGGGCTTGCCGAAGAGCTCCACCGAGCCGGAGTCCGGTACCGTCATACCGATCATCATGCGAATGGAACTCGTCTTGCCCGAACCGTTCGGCCCCAGCAGCCCAAACATCGTCCCCCGCTCAATTTCGAGCGACAGGCCTTCGACTGCGACCTTGGTGTCGTAAACCTTACGAATTTTCTGGAGTCGGACGATGGACATCGGGTCAAGCTCAGTGTAGCGCAGGGACCCGGGAGGCTATGGCTGATTCCTCTGCTGCAGTTCCGTGCAAACAAAGAGGACGCGCGGATTGCGCGTCCTCTTAAATGTTCTGTTGGACGCTTACGGCTGCGCGTTCGGATCGCCGCCGCCTTCAGCCGCGCTCTGCTCTTCCATCTGCTTCTGCATCTCCTCGCGGCGCTTCTGGCGGGCGTCGGCACGCTTCTGCGCCTTTTCGCTCAGCTCCTGCTCGGCGCCAAGCAGCTCGATATACGCTACTTCCGCGTTGTCGCCCTGGCGCTTGCCCACCCGCACGATACGCGTGTAGCCGCCGTTGCGGTCGGCATAGCGCGGAGCCACCGTGGCAAATAGACGGTCCACCGACTCCGGCGTCATTAGATAGGCGAGGGCTTGGCGGCGCGCGTGCACACTGCCATTCTTGCCCAGCGTGACCATCTTCTCCACCAGCGGGCGAGCGGCCTTGCACTTGGTGATCGTCGTCTGGATACGATCGTTGAGGATAACGCTGGTGACGAGGTTGCGAAGCAGGGCGCGGCGATGGCTGGTATTCCGACCCAGCTTGAAGCCGCCTTTACGGTGGCGCATGGTTTGATCTCCTTCGACCCGGCTTCTGCCGTCGGTCGGTGTGCTGCGGTGTAGCGAGTTACATAGCGCAACAGAGAGAAAGCAGATCCCTCCGCTGCGCTACGGGATGACAATAGAAAGCACCAGCGGGCAGGATTTCCTGCTGTTTGCTACTTCCTATCCCCTAATTCCTACTTCCTGCCTCTAAAAATTTTCCTGTTCCGGAACCATGTCCAGATCCTCGTCGTCGTCGAGATCGTCCTCGTCGTCGAAGGCGCCGTAGCTCTGCGAAAGCGCCGCGGCGGGCAGAACCGAGGTCGGGCCCGGGACCGGGTTGCCGCTTTCGTCGATGCGCATGCCGAGGGACAGGCCCATCTGCGCGAGCATCTCCTTGATCTCGTTGAGGCTCTTGCGGCCGAAGTTTTTCGTCTTCAGCATCTCGGCTTCGGTCTTCTGAATCAGCTCGCCGATGGTCGCGATGTTGGCGTTCTTCAGGCAGTTGTAGCTGCGCACCGAAAGCTCCAACTCCTCCACCGAACGGTTGAGGTTCTCATTGCGAATCGCGGGGCCATCGTGATCGCCATGACCGCCTGTCTCCATCTCCTCCTCGAAGTTGATGAAGATGGTCATGTGATCCTTCAAGAGTTTCGCGGAAAGCCCAAGGGCGTCCGCGGGGAGAACCGTCCCGTTCGTCCAGATTTCGAGCGAGAGCTTGTCATAGTCGGTGATCTGACCCAGACGCGCCGCCTCAACGATGAAGTTCACCTTGCGTACGGGCGAGTGCACGGAATCGATGGGAATGAAGCCCAGACCCAGGTCGCCGTCGAAGTTCTTGTCGGCCGAGACATAGCCGCGGCCGCGCTTGAGGCGCATCTCCATGTCGATGCGGCCGCCCTCGGAGACAGTGCAGATATACACATCGGGGTCGAGTATCTCGACGTCGCCGTCGGCCTCGATCATGCCCGAGGTGATAACGCCGGGCTGGTCGATGTGCAGATACAGCGCCTTGGGACCGTCGCCGTGCAGCTTGAACGGAATCTGCTTGAGGTTGAGGATGATGTCGGTCGCGTCCTCAACGACGCCGGTGATGGATTGGAACTCGTGGAGCACACCCTCGATCTTTACAGCGGTGACAGCGGCGCCTTCGATCGAGCTCAGCAGGGTACGGCGGAGCGCATTGCCGATCGTCGTGCCGAAGCCGCGCTCAAAGGGCTGCGCGGAAAACTTGCCGTAGTTGTTGGTCAGGGTGTCCTGCTCGACGGCAAGGCGCTTGGGCTTTTGAAAACCTCTCCAAAGCATGGTGGATCCTTTCTTCGCCGCCGCGCGAAGCATTCTGCGCGGCTAACGGTGGTGCGGTTAGTACAGGGTGAGGGGTCCAGGGTTCAGGGTCCAGAGGACGAGAGCATCTGCTCGTACGCTGAACCCTGGGCCCTGTACCCTGCTTACTTGCTATACAGCTCGACGATCTGCTGCTCGTTGACTGGCAGCTGAATGTCCTCGCGTTGCGGCAGAGCGATGATCTTGCCGGTGAGCTGCTCGGGGCTTGCCTCGATCCAGCGCACGCGAGTCTGGCCGGAGATGAAATCCTTGGCGTTCTCCAGCAGGGTGAGCGATTTTGAGCCTTCGCGGACAGCGATCACGTCGCCGACCTTGCACTGGAAGCTGGGAATGTTGACCTTGCGGCCGTTCACCTGGATATGACCGTGGCGGACAATCTGCCGTGCCTGGCGGCGCGAAAGCGCGAAGCCCAGGCGATAGCAGACATTGTCCAAACGTGTCTCCAGTTGCTGCAGCAGCAGATCGCCGGTGACGCCGGTCTTATTGGCCGCCACCTCGTAGTAGGCGCGGAACTGCGTCTCCAGCGTGAAGTAGATGCGCTTGGCTTTCTGCTTCTCGCGCAGCTGCAGGCCGTAGCCCACAACCTTCTTCACCTTCTTGGACTGGCCGTGCTGCCCTGGGGGAAAATTACGCTTCTCGACCGGGCATTTGTCGGTGAAGCACTTGGGGCCTTTGAGGAAGAGCTTGACGCCATCTCTGCGGCACATGCGGCAGACGGGTCCGGTATAACGAGCCATTTTGTTTCTCCTGATGCGGATGTCGATCGGTTTACACGCGTGGAGCGCTTCGGTCCCGATCCGGTGATTGCACGAGGAAGTAGGAAATAGCGAGTAGGAAGTAGCAAACAAATTCACTTCCTACTTCCTACTTCCTATTTCCTACTTCCTTACACTCTGCGTCTTTTCGGCGGACGGCAGCCGTTGTGCGGCATCGGCGTGACGTCGCGGATGGAGCGCACCTCGATACCAGCGGCAGCAAGGGCGCGGATAGCGCTCTCACGGCCGGAGCCGGGTCCCGAGACGCGCACGTCCACCGAACGCACGCCGTTGTCGCGGGCGGCATTGGCGGCGTTCACGGCCGCCTGCTGCGCCGCAAAGGGAGTGCCCTTGCGCGAGCCGCGGAAGCCGAGCGAACCGGAGCTCTTCCAGCTGAGCGTGTTTCCACCCTGGTCGGTGATGGTGACGATCGTATTGTTGAAGGTCGCCTGGATGAATACCAGGCCGAATGGAACGTTTTTCCGCTCCCGCTTCTTGAACTTCTTGCCCTTGCCGGCCTTGGAGCCGGCGGTCTTCTGTGCAGTCTTCGCCATGGCTTACTTGGTCGCTTTCTTCTTGCCGGCAACGGTGCCCTTACGGGGGCCTTTGCGGGTGCGGGCGTTGGTGTGGGTACGCTGGCCGCGGGTGGGCAGATTGCGACGGTGGCGCAGGCCACGGAAGCTCTGGATCTCGATCAGGCGCTTGATGTTGAGCGAGATCTCCTTGCGGAGATCACCCTCAATGCCGCCTTCCTGCTCGATCACGCCACGGATCTTATTCAGCTGATCCTCGTCCAGGGTCGCCAGCTTGACGAACGGATCTATACCGGCCTTGGTGAGGATAGACATCGCGCGGGGGTTCCCGATGCCATAGATATAGGTCAGGGCGATGCGACACTGTTTGTTTCCAGGGATGTCGACGCCGGCAATACGGGCCATGGGTATGCCTTTCGGTTGGGCTGCTTCGGACATATGCCGGAGAGCGGGGTGACAGGTGGAGCGGCTGACCTGAGCTATAGCCGTTGCTGATGGCTCTTGTCTCCTCCGGGTTCAACGCACGCCTTAGCTTCGGCGAACTCGCCCGGTGGGGCCGCGGAGAGGCAGGGTGCAGGTTTCAGGGTTTAGCGTCCAGAAAACTTACTGGACCCTGGGCCCTTAACCCTGCCTTTGCTTGTGCTTGGCGCTCGCCGAGCAGATGACGCGAACGACACCCTTGCGGTGGATCACCTTGCACTTATCGCAGATAGGTTTAACGGATGCACGAACCTTCATGGGAACTCCAAACTGGTTATAAGTTCTCAGTTGAGAGTTGTCAGATAAGCACCAAACGACTGACAACGGACAACTTCCAACTGCCAAACTGGTTATCAGTTCTCAGTTGAGAGTTGTCAGATAAGCACCAAACGACTGACAACGGACAACTTCCAACTGTCTTCTACTTGTAGCGGTACACGATGCGGCCGCGGTTCAAATCGTAGGGGCTGAGCTCGATGGCGACGCGGTCTCCGGGGAGAATGCGGATGAAGTTCTTGCGCATGCGGCCGGAGACATGCGCCAGAACCTGGTGCTTGTTCTCAAGCTCGACCTTGAACAGCGCGTTGGGCAGTGTCTCAACGACAGTTGCCATGACCTCAATTGCATCTTCCTTCGACAAACGCTCTCCTCAGAGCCGGGCTTTGAAAGCCGGCTCCTCAATTCCTGCCAAAACAACCTGATCGCGGGCTTCTGATGTCCCCGTGCCCCTAAACGAATCCAGCGGGCACACGGAGGCTGCGGAAGGTTCACGCACCATCTGCAAGTGTATCCGAAGGCGGCCGATTTGGAAAGACCGGGTCAGGCTGCTCGCTCTCGCCCGGGATTCTTGCGTCGGCGGCTGAAGGGTGTGGCGGCTGAAGGGTGTGGCGAGGGAAGGGTAATCCAACAGAAGCGGTACAGACCGGCGATGATCCCCCTGCTAGCCTTTCCCGCATGCAGACCCTTCGCCCGGCTCTTGTGCCCCTGCTGCTGCTGCTTTCGTGTGTCCTGTTTCCCTCGCGTGTTCAGGCCGCGAAGATGCATTTTGTGACGCTTGGCCCCTACCGCAAGGTGCCCTACACGCCGCCGGAGGCTACGCCGGACAGCAGGAGCGAAGAGGCCATGACGCTCCGGATCCGGCCGCTGGTCGTAGATGACAAACCGCGTGAGTGGACCGTCGGCGAGCTGCATGAGGTGACGGACCGCACATTTGTGATCCGCCGCGTGATCCACATCAACGACTCCCTTCCGGCGGAACCCTCGCACTGGACCTGGCAGCCGGGTCCGTGGCTGCAGGTGGACCGCACCACCGGGCACATCACGCCCCTGCACCTGCCGAACTTCGACGCGCAGATCTCTGAAATCGCCTGGTTCCGCGACTATGGCGCGTATTGCGGCTTGGTGCCGACGCTGAAGGGCGGCGTGATGGCGACCGTTGTGGAGCTTGGATCGCACAAAGCCGTGGTCCAGCATGTCCTGGCGAACTGGCCTCTCGACAAGCCCATGCACCCGGTCTGCGCGCCGGCGCAGTGGCAGCGTACCCCCATGCGCGCGACCCTGAAACTTACAGGCGGCGATCCCGTCACCTTTGACGTGGCCGGAACCAGCTCCCTGATCGAGGAGGGCGAGAGCGAGGAGGAATAGAGCGGGTGCGCACACCTGGGTACCCCATCTTCGCCGCAGTCTTATCGCGGCTAAGGTGGGTTCCTCGCCGGGGATCCCATCTTAGCGACGATGAAACCGTCGCGTAGATGGGGCACCCAGCTTTGCTCCCCCTGACTGCTGCTTCCTGTTTCCTGTTTGCTGTTGGCTCGCCGTTAACTACCCCGGTGCGTTTCCCTTGGGAACTTCACAGGGACAGGGGGATTGACGAAGTAGTATCGTGGACGAAGCGCGGACAGACGAGCTGGGATGTACGCCCACCAGGGTGGCGTGGCGGCCGGGTTCGACGGCAGATCCTCCGACGAGGAAGGGAGCAACAAAGATCATGTGGAAACCGAATCAGGCTGGCGGCCAGACGCCTTCAACCCCCGAACCGGCGCGTCCCGGCACGCCTGCAACACCAGCGACTACCTTCGAGACCCCACGGCCCACGACGGCCGGCGTTCCCGGCGCCAACGCGACCGGCGAGCAGGCCACCATTGGCAAGAGCCTGGTGGTGAAGGGTGAGCTTTCCGGCTCCGAGTCGCTGTACATCGACGGCAAGGTGGAGGGCGCGATCACGCTGCCCGGCAATCGGGTCACCATCGGCCGCAACGGCCAGGTGGCGGCGAACATCTCGGCTCGCGAGATTGTGGTGCTCGGCAAGGTGCGCGGCAATTGCCAGGCCTCTGACCGCGTGGACATCCGCTCGGAAGGCTCGCTGACCGGCGACGTCATCGCCGCGCGCATCTCCATCGAAGACGGCGCCTTCTTCAAGGGCGGCATCGACATCCGCAAGCCCGGCGCGGAGGGTGCGAAGGGCGCGCCGGCGACGGGTAGTACGCCGACCCCTGAACCCGCAACCGCAAACAGCTAGGTTCCAGCATTTGCGACACGAAAAGCCCCGGCTGATGTCGGGGCTTTTCGTGTCTCTGGCATAGCTGGACCTTGCTTTGGCAGACCCCGCTGGAACAGCAGATTCCCTTCGGGAATGACAAAAAGAAAGCAAGGGCGCTGTGACTTTGACCCGCTCTAGCCGGGGACGCTGACGTGCATCGCGCGCTTGATCTCGTTGATGCGATTGAAGTGGTACTGCAGGTACAGGCCTCCCAGCAAATACACCAGAAAGGCGTTCAAGCGAAGGCCGATGGGCTCGGGCCCATTGAAGTGCGCCAGCAGGTCTTGCCGAATTACGGTACGCGAAGCGATATACAGCGCCACCCACACGAGAAACATGATGAAGCCGTGGTGGAGTCCTACGGGCGGGCCGCCGAAGAGGTTGTAGTTGATGGTGTCCCAGCTGGCCGGCAGCCGCAGCAGGTAAAGGACCGCAATCGCGATGTACAGGGCGAGTGCGTTGCTGGCAGGCTGCACGCGCCGCATCCAGGCCGCTTGGACGATATCCCAGACGACAAAGAAGAGTCCGCCCGTGATCACACCCAGCAGGAGCGTAATCCACCACGGCAGATCCGGCGGGTCCGGGTAGAGCGTCAGCGGACCGGTCCGCTGCGCCGTGAGTGGCTGAACAGGCGGGGTAGCCGCGAGCGGAAACAGCTCGAGCACCGGCACCCAGTCGACGGAGCCCTCGATCTGGGCGAGGTCGCTGACGAGGATGTTACCGGAGGCGAGATATTGGAGCACCTCGGCTTCTGTATAGGGGCCAAAAATTTGAAAGATCTGGCCGTTGCGTGCAATGCGATAGGTCATGGGGAGCTCGCTGGGCTTACACAGGGGTAGTACGCAGAATACCGGCGTTCAGTTCGCCTGCGAACCCGTATCATCGCAGCGCGATCAGCAGACCTTCTCCGCCTTCCACCGTCAGCATGCCCTCCGCCTCGGCGCCTTCGCCATCCAGCAGCGTCGTGAGAACCACCGTACCGGCGTCGCAATGCGTGCCCACGGGCTCCGCCCCTAGATTGAGCAGCACCTGAAAACTCTGTGGGCCGCCGATTCTGCGGAAGCGCAGGACCGTACCCTCGGCGGTGACCTCCGTGATCTCGCCTGAATGCAGCGCCGGATGCTGTCTTCGCAGGGCCAGCAGCCGCCGATAGAGGTTCAGCACCGAGCGCGGACGTGCATTTTGCGCGGCCGCGTTTTCAGTCTGCCAGTCCTGTTCCAAGGGTAGCCAGGGCCGGGCGTCCGGTGTCGTGAAGCCTGCGTTCGGTGCATCGACCCAGAGCATGGGCGAGCGCTCCGGATCGCGGCCGCGGCCTTTCCCCGGCTCATTCAGTTCGGCGGGGTCTCGCACCTGGTCGGGCGAGATGGACACATCCTTCATGCCGAGTTCATCGCCGTAATACATCGTCGGTGTGCCGCGCAGGGTGAGCAGCAGCATCGCCGCCGCGCGTGCCTGCTGCGCGCCGATGCGCGAGGCCAGCCGCGGCTGATCGTGGTTGCCGAGCACATAGTTAGGCCACGCCCCAGAGGGCAGCAGCGACTCATAGGTGCGGATGATGTTGGCAATCGCGCGAGCGTTCCACTCCGTCTGGATCAGATGGAAGTTGAACGGCAGGTTGGCTCCGCGCAGCTGCGGGATCTCGGGCGAACTGCCTTCGATGCCGCCAGTCTGCGGCTCCACACCCAGGTAGTAATGGACGAGTTCGGGCAGCGGCAGATAAATTTCGCCGATCAACACACGGTTCGAGATGGCCGTTCCCGGCCCGGGCTTCACGGTCCCGGGCGGGTCTTCGAGCGTGGGTCCATAGGCATCCATCAACTCGCGCATCTCGCGCACAATCGCGTGCGTTTCGGGCTGATCGGCGTTGTAGAGCGGCAGCGTCCTGGTGTGATCGTGCATGCCGGGGTGGTACTCGGTGTTAGCCGGGTTATCGCGGAAGTGTTCATCCTTGACCAGCAGCCAAAGCACGTCCATGCGGAAGCCATCGACGCCGCGATCGAGCCAGAACCGCATTGCCGCGAACATGGCGGAACGCAGCTCTGGATCGCGCCAGTTAAGGTCCGGTTGCTGCTTCAGGAACGAGTGCAGGTAGAACTGCTGCGTCGCTTCATCCCATGCCCAGCTTGGGCCGCCGAAGTGCGAGGTCCAGTTGTTGGGATAGCGCTCGCTGGCAGGGCGGCGGTCGTCAGGGTTCGTAGGCGGTGCGGGATCACGCCACAGGTACCAGTTGCGCTTCGGATCGGTGCGCGAAGACCGCGAGGCGAGAAACCAGGGGTGCTGATCGGAGCTGTGATTCGGCACAAAATCGAGGATCAGGCGCAGCCCCTTACGATGTGCCGCGGACAGCAGCGCGTCGAAGTCAGGGAGGGTGCCGAAGAGCGGATCGATGCCGGTGTAATCGGCGACGTCATAGCCGAAGTCGGCCATGGGCGAGGGATAGATGGGCGAGATCCAGATCGCGTCGACGCCGAGCCCGGCGAGGTAATCCAAGCGCGCGAGGATGCCTTTCAGATCGCCCACGCCGTCGCCGTTTGTATCCTGAAACGAGCGCGGATAGATCTGGTAAATGACGCCCGTCTGCCACCATTGCGTTCCGGCGAGTTCGTTATCGGCCATGCGTGATTGGATGCACGCGGCGTAGCATGACAGTATGGCGACCGAAGCACACGCGCCGCATAGCTTGGACCAAGGAGCCGAACTGGACGAGTTCCTGCTGCTGGAGCTGCTGCTGGAGGCCGAACGCGCGCACGGCCATCTGTGTGCCGGGCAGATCCTCGGGGTGCGCATGGCGATGCTTGCGCTGCGGCGGTTGAATATCCACGAACCGCGAAAGAAGACGCTGCCAAACGGAGAACTGAACCCCGATCGCAAGCGGCCCGTAGTGTTTGTGGAGATCGATCGCTGTGCCACCGATGCGATCGGCGTTGTGACCGGCGCTCGGGTGGGCAAACGCGCTTTGAAGCTGCGCGACTGGGGCAAGATGGCGGCGACCTTTGTCGATCTGAACGCAAAGCTTGGAGGCGACGAGTACAAGGGCTTGCGGGTCGTCGCGCTTGAAACCTCGAAGAACCGTGCGGTTGAGCTGTATCCGGACATGCCGAAAAACGAGGCACAGATGCGCGCCTATCGCGAGCTGCCGGATGCCGAGTTATTCGGCGAGGAATGGGTGCGTGTGCCGCTGCCGGCTAACGAATTTCCCGGCTACAAGGGTCAGCGTGTTGTCTGCGCGCGGTGCGGTGAAGGGATCAATTTCGACCGCTTCGTCGAGCGTGATGGTGAGCGTTTATGCCTCGGATGCGCGGCGCCCGGGGGCCTGTACTATCGTGCACTTTGATCCGGGTGTCTCACCTAAGCGACGAATACGCTGTCGCCAAGATGGGGCTTCCGAAAGATGAATGAACTGATTTCCCTGAGGTGTGCAGCAGCGGGAGAACAGCAGATCCCTCCGCTACGCTACGGGATGACAATCATTCGATACGGGATCACGAGCAAATTCGCTACGAGATCACGAGCAAATTCGCTGCGGGATCACGGGCAGCTGAGCCGGAGATATTGCTTTTCTTTCTGTCATTCCCGAAGGAAACCTGCTGTTCTCCGCGGCTGCACAGCGATGTGTGCTTGGCTCTGAGAAAGGTCTGATTAGGTCCGGGAACGAGCGAAAGCGTATCTCAGCGGCTAAAAGCCGCAATGCAGGCAAAACACTTACGGGATGGCTGAAGCCACCCCCTTCCCGAGACTGAACTTCATCAGAGGTTTCCTAATACGCGTAGCCGCGATACGGGGCGGGACGGCCGTAGAACTCGTGGTTGTGCTCCCACCGTTCGTGCGCCTCATGCTCGCGCCACTCCTCCGCACGGTGGTGATCCCAGTATCCCGGGGCAGCAACATATCCATAGCTTGGCGCATAGTACCCCGGCGCATAAGCGCGATACACGGGCTGCGGCTGCGGCGCTACATAACGAGGTCCACCGAACTGCACACCGATCCCAAACTGCTGCGCCTGCGCAGCGGGTGCGGCTGCGGCCATTGCCGCTGCTGCGATCGCGAGACCGCCGAGCATCGTGAGGGCCTTGGTGTTGCCGAATGTAAGCTTCGCGAAAAGGTTGGATAGCTTCATGGTGTTGCCTCCTGCAGGCCGTTGCATCCTCTGCCGTGCATCTAGGTAGACGCCACTGGCTGCAGGGTGTTGCGCGCAACGTTTCGGGCAGAGGTGGGTTCATCGCCGCGCAGTTCGCTTTGCTTTATAGAAAATTACCTTTACCCATACAGTGTCATCTCGACCGGAGCGCAGTGGAGAGACCTGCAGTACGTTGCGGGTTGCAGTAGGTTGCCGCAGCCCCAAAAACTGCAGATCTCTCCACTACGCGAACAAAGAAAGCTGTTCGCTCCGGTCGAGATGACATTTTTCTACCTGATAAATCTACTTGTTTTTAGAACTCAGCGGCTCAGGTTGAAGCGCAATCCGCCTTCCACAAGCCGGGGCGCGGCGAGGGTGAGAATCGGCGTGCGGCCTGCGTCGATGGCGCGGTCCGCGAGGTTCTGCGCTGCGACATACAGCGACAGGCCGTGAGACAGGGTGCGATCGGCAGAGGCATCGAAGCGTGCATAGGGATGCAGGATGAACTGGTTCGCGGAGTCATCGAATTCGCGGCCCTCATAGCTCGCAATCACATGCAGGTTCGCGATGTGAGCCGGGGCATAGTTCATTATGGCCGTGAAGGACTCGCGCGGCACCTCGGGAATCCAGTTCCCGGTGAGATTCGCCTGCGCGGACGAGCTTGTATTGAAGGCCGTGACCGTGGCAATCGCCAGCTGGTAACCGAGGGTCGCATCGAAGTTGTGCCAAGACGTGCTCGCGGCTTCTATGCTGATGCCGCGGCTGCGGATCTGGCCCAGGTTCTGCCGCTGCAGGGTCTGAGCCGTGGCGGTCTGCGCGAGCAGAACGGCCGAGATGGGCCGGTTCACCTCGGTCCAGAAATAACTCCCGCGCAAATGGCCAAGGTCGTGACCGCGTGCACGCAAACGCCCAAATTCGCCACCAAACTCAAACCCGGTCGCGCGTTCTGCCAGCAGGCTTGGGTTCGCCAGCGTCGTCTGCTGCCCCACCTGTCCGGTGCGATACAGCTCATTCATCGTCGGTCCGCGGAACGCGCGAAAGGCGGACGCGGTCAGCGCAAAACCATGCGGCAAATTGCGCACAACGCCCAGATGCGGACTGGCGACGAGCTCAGCTATTTCCGGCTCAGGCTCCGGTTCGGGCGTGATCGCAGCGGTGTTCGTCGCCGTCTGACGGCCGTCGAAGGTGCGGAAGCTGTCCACGCGAATCGACGCCGCAACCGACCAGTGTTTCGGCTGCCAGATGCCCTCGGCATAGCCGCCCAGCTCCCGTTGGTGCGCGCTGATGTCGGTCGTCGAGATCACGGCGTCCTCCCTGACCGGGCTCTCCGCATCGGTGGCGCGAATGTCGCGCAGATCCAACCCCAAGCCCGCGGTAAGCGTGTGCGCGAAGCTGCGCGAGGCGTTCACGGCGAAGCCAAATTCGTCGGTGGGCACGGCCTGCAACCGCGTCAGCGTCTCCCCATTCCGATTGGCCGCAATGGACGAAAAGCTCTGCCGGTAGGCCTCGCGGTCGCCGAACAGGCGCAGCGCCGCATGGCCCAACGCGGAGTTCACATCACCCCCGCCGAGATACCGCCAAAGCCGCGTCCCGTTGGTCTGGTCGGGCGTCCCATTGCCGCGCGCCTCGTTCAACACGTTGCCGAGCAGAAATGCCGTGTCTCCGTCCGGGCGCGTGGGGGTGCGCAGCTCCACGCGCCCGCTCTCTTCCGCAACGCCCGAGGCTCTATCGACCAGGCCGCGCAGCGTCGGCGCCGTGGTGACGTAGCCGCCGGTGTCCAAACCGCTGCCGGCCAGCAGCAGATTCACCCGGCGCAGCGCAGCCGTGAGCAGCATATCGCCCTTTGCGGAGTTCTCGGTTGCCCCCACCGCATCGCCGGCGAGCTGAAAGCGAGGAGGAAAAGCCGGATGAACCGTATCGATGTCGATGACCCCGCCGATCGCGCTGGAGCCATAAAGATCCGCCGCGCCGCCACGCTCAATCCCAACGTTTGCAATCGCGAACGTTGGAATCTCATCCCAGTGGATCCAGCCGCCGAAGGGATCGTTCAGCGGCACCTGATCGCTGACCACGAGGGTGCGGCTGGCGGCGGTCGAACCGAGCCCGAGCAGGCTGACGCCCTCGGTGGTGGGGTTCGCCGTCCACGAACTGGTGCGCCGGTATAGCTGAAAGCCGGCCACCTGATGCAGCCCGTCGTCCAGCGCAAGCGCCGGCGGCGCGGCAAGCTGGTCATGCGTGAGCAGGACGACGCTTGTAGCCTGATCGTCGATGTCCGCGAGGCCGCGATCGGCGGTGACCGTCACCGTCTGCTGGACACTCTCAGCCTTGGTTTGAGCGTGGGTCACCGGCGGGAGGCTAAGCGCGAGCCCGGCCAGCCAGAACGCCCTGACGCCAGTTCGCCGTATGACTGCGGAAAAAGGTATCGCTCAGCTCCCTTGCGCAGCCTCGATGGCAGCGCCCACCCGCAGCACGGTCGCCTCATCGAAGTGCTTGCCCAGCACCTGAATCCCTATCGGCAAACCCGTGGCTGTGGTCCCGCCCGGTACGCTCATGCCGCAGATGCCCGCCAGCGACGCGGCCACGGAGTAGATGTCTTCGAGGTACATCTGCAGCGGATCGTCGACCTTTTCGCCCAGCTTGAACGCCGGCGTCGGGGTCACGGGGCAGACGATGGCGTCCACCCCCGCAAAGGCCTCCAGGAAGTCGCGCGTGAGCAGCGTGCGCACCTCCTGCGCTTTGCGGTAGTAGGCGTCGTAGTAGCCCGCCGAGAGCACATAGGTGCCCAGCAGGATGCGGCGCTTCACCTCCACGCCGAAGCCCTCGTCGCGGGTGCGCCGGAACATCGCCGAAAGCGTATTTGATTCGGGGGCACGAAGCCCGAAGCGCACCCCATCGAAGCGTGAAAGATTGGAGCTGGCCTCCGCCGTGGCGAGGACGTAATAGGTGGGCACGGCGTAGCGCGTGTGCTTGAGCGAGATCGGGTGCACGGTGCAACCGGCCGCGCGCAGGCTGTCGAGCGCACCCTCCACGGCGGCGCGGATCTCGGGGTCGAGCCCCTCGCCGAAGTATTCTTCCGGTACGCCAATGCGCAGCCCGGCGACCGGCTTGGCGAGTTCGGCGGTGTACGAGGGCACAGGCTCATCCGAAGCCGTGGCATCCATCGGATCCGGCCCGGCGAGCACCTCCAGCATCGTCGCGGCATCGGCCACCGAGCGCGTCAGCGGGCCGATGCGGTCGAGCGAGGACGCAAACGCAATCAGCCCATAGCGCGAAACGCGGCCATACGTGGGCAGCACGCCCACAACGCCGCAAAACGCCGCCGGCTGGCGAATGGAGCCGCCCGTATCCGTGCCCAGCGAAGCGACACACAGCCCCGCCGCCACCGCCGCCGCCGACCCGCCCGAAGATCCGCCCGGCACGCGATCCAGCGCGCGCGGATTGCGCACCGGCTTGTAGGCGGAGTTTTCGTTCGAGGAGCCCATCGCGAACTCATCGCAGTTCAGCTTGCCCAGAATGACCGCTCCGGCAGCCTCGAGCTTCGCCACGGCCGTGGCATCGTAGGGCGGATGCCAGCCGCTCAGAATGCGCGAGCCGGAGGTTGTCTCCACGCCCTTCGTCGCCAGCACATCCTTCACGGCCACTGGCACACCTGCCAGCGGCCCCAGCGGCTTGCCCGCGCGCACATCCGCGTCGATGCGCTCGGCCTGCGCCAGCGCGCGCTCCCGGCAGACGGCCAGAAAGCTGCCGATCTCTTCGCCTTCCGGCCCATCCCGCTGCGCGATCCGCTCCAGGTGCTCTTCGGCGAGCGCAACCGCGGAGGTGCGGCCTTCGGCGACCGCGGTGCGGGCAGTCGAAAGCGTGAGCGTCTGGAGTCTGGCGTGCGGAGCTTCGGTCATGCGGTTGCTTGTTCCTCGGGAGTTTGGCGCTTTGCAGCTGCTTCCACATTGTAGGACCCCATGGCGCTGGCCGCACCAGCATCCAACGCCCTGAAGGTGGAAAGGGGACCATCATGGCAGACCGGATTACGCTGATCGTGCACTTCAAAATGGAAGAATCCGTGAAGCCGGAGTTCGCCGCACGGCTGAAAGAAGTCTTCTCACAGATTCAGCGCGAGGAGACGTTTGTGGAAGCGTCCCTCCAGCAAAATCTGAAGGATCCGAAGTCCATCCTGAACCATGAGGTGTGGCGCGAAACACCTGACTCGTTCATGAAGAACCAGATGCCAAAGGAATATCGAAAAACGTTTGAACAAGCGATCATCGACCTGAAGGTGGAGCGCTCCGCATCCTGGTATACGTCCATCGCGGAATGGAAGAAAGCTTGATGGCAACGCCGGCCAGCGTGTCCTCTTGCGGGCTTCAAAAACGCTCTAGCGCTCAATCACTTTGGGCACCTTGAAGAAGCGGCCATCCGTCTCCGGCGCCTCTGCCATCACCAGCTCGCGGTCGACCGAGGGCCGCAGTGCATCCCGGCGCAGGGGTTCCCCCGCCTGCGCGGGCTCACGGCCAATCGCCTCCGCCACCTGCGCCATGGGGGGCAAGGAGGCGGTGTTCAGCTCGTTCAGCTGCGCGATGTAGCCCAGCACGGCGTCGAGGTCATGCGCCATCCGCGGTAGCTCCTCCCCGGTTAACTCCAGGTTGGCCAGTGCGGCCACGTGAAGCACCTCCTCCAGGGTCACGCGGGGACCGCTGCCGGTTTCAGTGATGCTGCCGTTCATAGAACTCTCCCCCTTTCTTTCCAGATCGTTCCGATATTTGCCTGCCAACGCCTCAACTCTGCCGCCCCGTCCGCTCCATCTCGAAGTGCAGGCCGTCCAACGGCACGCCGGCGGTGCGGGCGAGGTCTCCCTGCAGCCGGTCGCGCATGGCGAGCAGCGGCGACAGCCACTCCCGGCCACGCACCTGGAGGTGCAATGTGCGCTGCTCATCCAGGCGATCGACCCTGCAATGCGAGGCCAGCGCCGTTCCGCAGACCACCGGCAGCGCCGCCGCCAGCTTGTCCTCTTCCGGCAGCGTGCGCAGGCTGCGCGCGAGCGAGTTTCTAATCAAATCACGCATTCTCTGCAAAGCCGCACCCATCCCGTGACTATTATCTCGCGACCAGAGCCTCGGCTATCTCGCAACCAGAGCCTCGGCCTCGGCCGCGGAGATCGCCTCCCCGGCAGCCGCCGGCACATGCCGCAGCACCAGGGTCCGGTAGCGCTCCAGAAACAGCGGCGTGGCAAACCCGGCAGCCCAGCTTCGGGCGTCCTCAGGCCGAAACCGCGGCTCCCCCTCTCGCTCCCAACGCTCAATGGCAGCCACGGCGGACTCGACGGTCTGCTCGGCGAAATACGTTCCGGTAGTCGCCGGACCGGTTCCGCGCACGGTCTCCAGCGAGCCGCCGGCCCCATAGGTGATCACCGGCCGGCCACAGGCCTGCGCCTCCAGCGGCACCATGCCGAAGTCCTCATCCGCCGCAAACAGCAGCGCGCGGCAGCGCGCATACTCGGCCCAGAGTTGATCGGTCGGCAGCTCCCCCAGAAACTCCACCGCCGACCCGCTGGCCGCGGCCAAGGCCCGCAGCCTGGCCTCCTCCGGGCCGGCTCCGGCGATGCGCAGCCTGCGGCGGAGACGCTGGCAAGCCTCTATCAACAACTCCGTGCGCTTGTATGGCACCAGACGCCCCGCGCACAAGTAGTGCTCCTCTGGACCTATGTCGGCGACGGCCGCTGCCCGGTGCAGATCGATGGGCGGGTGGAGCACCTCGGCCTCGCGCCCGTAGCAGCGGCGGATGCGGCCGGCCACATAGCCGGAATTCGCGACGAAATGCGTGACCCGCGCGGCAGCAGCGGCATCCCAGCGGCGTACCCGCCCGGCGGTCGCGGTGAAGACCGCACGCGTAAGGGTTCCCATCGACGCCCGGTACGACTCGAAGCCGTCCCACAGATACCGCATCGGCGAGTGGCAGTAGCAAATATGGATCGCGCCCGGGGAAAGCCGCACACCCTTCACCGGTCCGCTGTCAGAGGACAGAACGAGGTCGAAACCGCGCAGATCGAGCCGCTCCACCGCCGCGGGATACAACGGCAGCAGGTGGCGATGGTAGTTGAGAGCTCCAGGCAAGCGCTGCAGGAACGAGTTGTGGATCGTACGCTCGCGCAATGTCTCGGGCAGACCTTCGTCACGGGAGAGCAGCGTGAAGATCTCAGCCGAGGGGAAAAGCGCGGCAATGCACTCCGCCACGCGCTCGCCGCCGCCGCGGGTCACAAACCAGTGGTGAACAATCGCTATCCGCATGGGCGAAAAAGCGTTCGCGACAGGGCCTGCAAGCTAATACGCCCCGTCCTGATTGGCCACCGAGCTCAACGTGCGGCAAAGGATGCGGAGATCGCCCATTAGGCTCCAGCCATGCGCGTACCGGCGATCGAGCTGCACACGCTCGGGATAGCTGACGCGGCTGCGTCCGGAGACCTGCCACAACCCGGTGACCCCGGGCTTTACGAGACAATAATCGGCGAAATACGCTCCATATTTCTCTACCTCCGCGGCCACAATCGGCCGTGGGCCAACCAGGCTCATGCTGCCGGCAATGACGTTCCAGATCTGCGGGAGTTCATCCAGGCTGGTGCGGCGCAAAAACTCGCCTACCCGGGTTACGCGCGGGTCCTGCTTGAGCTTGTGGTCCTTGCGCCATTCGGCGCGCGCGGCCGGATTCGCCGCAAGATAGTTCTCCAGCACCTCCGCCGAGTTCACGCACATGGTGCGGAACTTCCACATGGAGAAAAACCGTCCGTGGCGGCGAATGCGCCGGTGCGAAAAGAAGATCGGGCCGGGCGACGTCATGCGGATGACAATGGCGATCGAGGCAATCAGCAGCAGCAGCACGGGCAGACACAGGAACACCAGCCCTAGGTCGAAACCCCGCTTGATCACACGATAACGAAACAAGCGTTCAGGGCTCAGCGCGGGGGGCCCGGCCGCCCTCGAATAGCTCACTGCGGGTGGAGCATCAGGAAGGAAAAATCGTTGCGATGCCGCACCGAGCTCTTCGGAGTTACTCTGCTCAATCATTCCGGGCGATGCTCTCCTCGCCTTCCGCGAACAGGCGCGTTGTTGGGGCGGAGACGGCGAGAGGACGCCTGAATCGGCCGAAAGGGGTGCCTTCGCACACCGATGAAGACCAGGCTTCCTCCTTAGGAACCGCTCCCCGCCTCGCTCGCCGGCTCGCTCGGAATCGAACCGCTAAGTACAGCAGATGGTTGTTCTTGCTCCGGCAAGTGTACCTGCAAGACTGCCGGAAAGCGACCCCGCGCCCGCTTTCCATACCGTCCGGTGTTCACTAAAGCGGTACGGAACTCGCAGGCAGGTCGCCTGAAAAAGCGGGTTCCGCGATACGGCACCTGCCAGCCGGGTGCCAGCGGTGGCATCAGGCTTCATTTCTCTGCTGTAGGTCTCTCCTGTAGGTTGAGCTTCATCCTCTCCTGTGTGAGCATTCTCTCCTGTATGTTGAGACAGATGCGGATTTTGGATATGGGGCTGCGCGCCCTGAAGCCGCTTTCGCCCGAACGCCACCATTGGGAGGGGAAGCAAGCCAATGACAAAGGCGGTTTTTACGCTGGTTTTTATGGCGCTGGCCGGGAGCTTTGCCTCCGTGCACGTTTTCTCCCAAACCACGACGCTCACCCTTCAGTTCCATGGCATTACGCGGACCAGCTTAGTTCATCGTCCCACGGGTTACGATCCGAACAAGGCGTATCCCCTGATGCTGGCCTTCCATGGCAGCAACGGCACAGGCGCGGGCATGGAACGGATCACCGGCTTCGACGCGGTGGCCGACCGGAATGGTTTCATCGTTGCCTATCCGGACAGTGTAGGCCCGCGATGGCAGCTGACGGGAGCCGCAACGGAGAACGACATCGCCTTCGTCCAGGAACTCCTGCAGGCGATGGAGCGCAGCTACCGGATCGATCCGGCGCGCATCTATCTCAGCGGATATTCGCAAGGCGGGGGCATGGCGCAGGATCTCGTGTGCTCCAATGCCGCGAAGTTTGCCGGCATCGCCGTGAATGGAGCCAATCTCAGTCCTGCCCGAGAGAGAATGTGCCGGCCGGCGCAGGCAATCACCTATATCCTCTTTCACGGCACGGCCGACCCACTCAGCCCATACAACGGGGGACCGAACGGCACTACGGGCGCCGTGACCACGTCGGCAAAACAGGCGGTGGCCTTCTGGTCACAGAATAACAAGTGCCACGGTACGCCCGTCACAACGGACATACCTGATACGCTCAGCGACGGCAGTCACCAGACGGACATCAGGCAGGAACTGACCGGCTGCGCCAACGGCGCCAGCATTACCTTCTACACCATCACCGGCGGCGGACACACCTGGCCCGGCACTCAACGGGCCAACTCCCGGCTCGGACCCGTGTCACGAACGATCGACGCCAGCGCGATCATCTGGCAGATCTTTCGTTCGCACAGCAGTTCTCCCTCGTTCAGCGCAAAATGACGCTTACGTAATTCAGCAACTCCGAACAGCAAATTACTTACACTCTATTTCAGGTGTCATCTCGACCGGAGCGCAGCACCGGGGTCCCCGGCGGGCGGTGTTTGCCCGCTGGGGTGGGAGCGTAGTGGAGAGACCTGCAGTTCGCTCCGGTCGAGATGAAACCCTCACACCTGAACGTAATTTGCCTTGAGCCAAGCCTCAACCTCCGCGAGAGATTGAATCCGCGCCGCGTTGCCGGGGCACTCCTTCTGCTCGGTCCCGTGCAGCAGAAATGCCTGCCGCAGACCCGCCGCATCGGCGGCAGCGACATCCGAGCACCTATCTCCGACCAGCAGGGAGCGGCGGAGGTCGAGCTGCAGGTCACGAGCCGCCCGCAACAGCATGCCCGGCGAGGGCTTGCGGTCCTCATGCTCCCGCTTCCATTCGCCCAGGCCATGCTCCGGGTGGTACGGGCAGTGATACACAGCGTCGAGCGGAGCGCCTTCAGCCTGAAATGCAGCGCCCATCCAGCGCATCAGCGACTCGAACTGCGCGGTCGTATACAGCCCGCGGGCGATCCCGGCCTGGTTGGTCACCACAACGAGCTTGTAGCCCAGCGTCCGGGCAGTGCGCGCGAGCGAAAAGATGCCCTCCACCCAGCGCACATCCTCCGGCCGGTGCAGATAGCCGATCTCATGGTTGATCACACCATCGCGGTCTAGGAACAGCGCAGGCGAACGGGTCTCCATCAGGCGATTCCCTTCCCTTCCGCGGGCTCGATCTGCACGACTTCCAGAAGCCGAGGCGTAAGCACGCGCGGCGGCAGGTTTCGTCCTTCCGCCCGGGCGCGGAGCAACGCTTCCACCTGCCCGAGCACCACCGCCGGCGTGATCTCGCGGATGCAGCCGTTGTGCGGACAGGGCGCGTAGTCGCGGCCGTCATAACAGGGTCGGCAGGCGAAGCCTTCGCCTCCCCAGAGCGCGACGCAGTTCGGGCGTTGCGGCAGGCGGCCGTGCGGATCGGTCGGGCCGAACAGGGTCACGATAGCGGTCGATGTGATCCCGGCCAGGTGCAGCGGTCCGGTGTCATGGGTCACCGTCACCTCCGCGGAGTGGATCAGCGCCAGCGTCTCCACCAAGCTCAAGCTGCCGATCAGGTCCGCGAAACGCTCCGGAGCCGCATTTTGGGCAAGCTCGGCGAAGAAGGCTGACGCCCAGCGGTCGTCCGGTCCACCCACGAGCAGAACCTCATAGCCACGTTCCAGCAAGGCCTCAGCTAGAACCACGTAGCTCTCCACTGGCCAGCGACGCAGGGCATCATCCCGCAGCAGATTGCGCGCGCCCGCCGGCGCCAGCACGACGCGGGTCCGGCCAGCGACCCGGGAATGCGGGTTCGGCGGAAGGTTTGGCGCGGGAACCGGAGCGAGCTGCGCTGGTGTCTCTGTATCCGGCCGTCCGCTCAGGATGCGGGCGTACTCGTCCGTATGGTGACGGCCGGGGAGAAGGCGTGTCGCGCGGCCCTGCCACGAGAGGCTGATGCGCCGCCGGGCGCGTACCGGCAGGGTCAACACACGGTAGCGGCGGTCATAGTAGAGGGTGGCGCAGAGGTCATAGGTTTCCCTGCCGGAGCCCTGCCGAAGGGTGCGCCACAGGGCCCGCATCGCGCTGAGCCTTTCGGCGGTACTGCCGCGCAGCAGCCGCGCCTCATCGACGGGGATTACATTGATCCACGGATACAGGCGCAGCACGGGCGCAATGACCGCGCTGACAACCCAATCCACGGAAAACCCAGCCTCATGCAGCAGCGCTGCCGCCGGAATGGCCATCACCACATCGCCGATCGCGCCGAACTTCAGCAGCAGCAGCCGCTTACGGCGCACTTCCGCCGCATCCGGCAACGCTTCGGCCGATCGAGAAACAGGCGGCGAACTCACGGCGTTCACACTACTCCCCGGGGCCTGCGGAACGGGCCTTGGGCCAGCGCTTGTCACGCAGAAATACGCCCTGATGCCGCAGTACGCTGATATAAGCCAGATAGCGCATCAGCAGCTCATACCGGTTCGGCCCCAGCGCCCGCAAAGCCCAACGCAGCAGCCGGTGCACGGCCAGCACGCGCCGGTCGTCCGGGTTGAACTGCTTCCAGGTGGACTTACCGGGTGCCGCCTCCCCCTTGAGCAGCCGCTGCGCGCGGGCGAACCGCGCAAACGGCCCGGCAGCGTCGAACGGATCGGCGCTGTTGCCCTCCGGCCGGGTGAAGTGCTCCAGATGAGCCGCAAACAGGCGGCGCGCCAGGCGATTCACGGCGGTCCCGTCGGACAAGCGATCAAAGCCGTACGGCAGCTCCTCCGCCGCGGGAAGATGGTTGCCGTTGACTGTCTTCCGGTACTCCGCGAACAGCTGCTGGAGGTCGGGCCGTAAGTCCAGGGTGAAGCGGTTCGTGTGCCTGGAAAGCAAAGCCGAATCCTCCGGCTCAACGCCGCTGAAATGAAAGAAGCGCAGCGGCACCCGGCCGCTCACCGGGCTTTCGACCTCGTAGCCGCTCTCCCCCGCATGAAGCGTGCGCTCGTGGAGGTTCCAGTAAGCCATATTCAGGCCCGCATCGCGCGCGATCGCTACCCTATCGAAGAATCCGGGCACAAGATTGACCCACTTCTGATCGACGAACAGCCCCGTTCGGCCTTCGCTATAGCCCAGGGTGAGGCAGCGGTGCTCCCACCAGTCGAGCAGGCGATGGCCTTCCGGTGTGTTCCCGACTGCGATAAACCCGAGGTTATAGGTCCCGTTATAGAGCAGATCCTGCTCGGCGGGCGACCGGCCATCGAAGACCGGCGTGGTCATGTGCGGTGTGATTACCGCCGTCGCGCCCGCCGCAAGCTCCTCGAAGACCGGATCGAGCGGCGCGTAGACGAAGATGTCCGGATCGAGATACACCAGCCCGTCCAAGCCGTGCGCCGCCATCAGGTGTTTCATAAAGGTGGGTTTGACGTTCGTGTTTAGCTCCAAGATGTCGTACTTAAACGCCTCCACGCGGAGATCGCGCAGACCGATCGCCCCGATCATCACCGGGGTGAAACTCGGGTCAACCTGAAAGGGCGCTGGATCGGCGAGGTCCGCCACGATCAACACGAAAAACCGCTGCTCCGGATGCTGGGCAACATAGGAGGCGGCGAGGGCTCGCGCGAAATGGAGGTAGTTCGGCGAGGCGATAGTGCAGGCGGCCAGGCTCAAGACGGAACCGCCGGAGTACGGTGAGGCATCCGGGCTAGCATACCAAGTGCGGGCGAAAGCCGTCGGCACTCTCCCAACCACCTTTACCGAAGCGGGGTCCAGGTCCTGCTCTCAGGCTCCCACTGCCGCACCGGACGGGCCGGCGAACCTACGGCGATGGTCCCTGGCGGGATCGGCCCGGTAACCACGGAGTTCGCGCCGATCACGCAGCCATCGCCGATATCGGCGCCGGCCAACACCGCGACGCCGTCCCCGATCCAGACGTTGTCCCCGATGCGCACCGGTGCCGCGGAGATGAGCGGACGCTCCGCCGGCGGCGTCCTGGGGTCGCTCGCGTCGGGTCCGTCATAACGGCCATGCGCGTGGTCGCTGATCAGCACGCGGCTGCCGCAAAGCAGATGGTCCCCGATGGCGATGCGGTCGAGGCAGGCGATGTGGACGTTGTCGGAGAGGCGTGCAGAGGCTCCGACGGTCAGCCGCGGCTTGAAGTGCATCCTCCGCTCGCCCTCGCCGTAGCTGAGAACCGCCTCCAGCCAAAGCGCGTCGCCGGCGTTGAAGTCCGGGCCGATGGTCATATGATTCAGGCCCAGCAGGCGGGGCGAGCTGCCGGCACGAAACCCCGGCGCCTGCAGGTGATGCGCCGTGACCCTGTCGCGAACCCGGCGCAGGGCGCCGGCGTTGGCGCGCTTCAGCAGCTCACACCATCCATTGGCGCGTGCGAAGGCGAGTGGGGCAATCACCCCTGCGGCTCCGCTTCGGCCGAATCGGCGTTTTGACTAAGAAGCACATGCTGGTGGTCGGGCTTGGCGATCAGCTCGATGAGAAAGCGCAGGGGCGACACCCAGAACTGGACCAGGGCTCCACCATAGGCACGCGCGGGTTTCGGCTCCGCGGTGGGAAAGCAGCCGGTCGCGCGCAGGTGTGCCGCCGCCTTTTCGAGATCATGGGTCCGGTAGGCAAGGTGGTTGAGCACGCCCTTACCACGGTCGAGTTGACCGGCAATCGGACTGCCCGATCCGCACGGCGCTACCAGCTCATACACAGGCCCAGCGCCCGTGGGAGCCGCGCCGAACTGCACTGTCACGCCGAGACCCTCGTCATCCACCACCGCGGACCAACGCGAAATGCCCAGCGCGGTCTGGAGAAACGCCCTGCCCTGTTCGAGATCCGGGACAATCAGGCCGAGGTGGTCAAAAGCCAGCTCCGGGACCGAAGCCCAGGCGTCCCGCTTGCCGGACCCAGCCGTCATTTCAGGGGCCATGATTTCAGGGGCAGCCAGCGGCATCAGCGAACCTTCTCGCAGCTCGCGCCACCGGGAATGGGAATGGGTTGTTGCGGTTGCAAGGTGGTGAGCGGCCCTCACGGCAGGCGGGATCGGCCGCGACACCGATGGACCGGCTGCGGCTCCTGATTAGTGTAGCCCAGTGCAGCCCCAGCCCCGGTTATGAACCGGGGCTGTCGAGCGCCAGCGAGCCGGCATGCCTCCCGCGACCAGGCTCCGGCGCCTGTGCGGGCGCGGACGACACTGCGGGACTTCTCCCTTCGGCGGAGCCGGGCCAGCCATACAGAAATACCGCGTAGACGAACCAATAGAAGGCCATCACCGGGATAAAGTCGAGCGCTCCATCGATCACCGCCATCACGATGTAGATCATCAGGCCCTTCAACGCCGCCCGCCTTATGGGATGGTTCAGGACCGTCGGGTCCCAAACCAACAGAATCACGGGACTGAACATAATCAGCGTAAACGCCACCAGTCCCGCCCACCCCCAGTACTGGGCAGCCGAGGCGTACAGCACCTCCCCGAAGCCATACAGCGCCGACTCCGGCAGCAAGGTCGTGTTTGCGGCGGCATAAAACTGCCCGATGCGGTTTCCGCCGGTCTTGTCGAAGAAGAACTGCAGCAAACCTACGCTGATCCGGCTGCCCAGGGCGGCGATCACCGCGAAGACCAGCGTCAGTACGATCGCGGCAATGCGGCGGCGCGCGGCCCCGAGGTACAGCACGGGAAAATGCCGCAGGGTTCGCAGAAGTTGCAGCGTGATCGAAAGCAATTCGCTGCAGATGAGGCCGACCCAGACGCCGCGGGACAGGGTCAGCAACAGCGCCACGCGCACCACCCCGCGCCGCAGCCGCCGCGGTTCAAGGCGGAGATACAGCGGCAGCAGAATCAGCGTCGCCACGCCGTATAAATTGCCATTGTTATAGGTCGAGATGAGCTTGAAGAGCGTTCCGCGGGCAATGTTCTTTGTGTTTTCCAGCTCCCCGTAGTCGGAGGCGTTCACCGTGATGTAGGGAATTTCGATGAAATGACCGGTCAGCGGGCGGAAAAAGAACAAAAAGATACCCCACGCCGCGGCCAGAAACACGCAGGCACGAAACCAGCGCGCCAGCCGCTCCCCATCGAGCATGGGAAAAAACGGCGGAAAAACCAGCAGGAAGATCCACGGCAGCGCCGCCAGGCCGACAAAGGTGGCAAAGGTGAACGGCAGGTTGGAGATGCCGTAATAGTGTCCCGCGAAGAGGGACAAGGCTTGAAAAGGCAAGAGAAAGAACGTCACCACCAAGGCCCGGCGCGAGAACCGCAGCGGCAGCGCCAGCAACCGGATGGCGAGCGCCACCGGGGTGATCCCCATCAGCAGCAGGTAGCCCCACGTGAGCGGGAGGCCGCCCAGGCGGCTGCCCCCCTTGGGCAGCAGGATCAGGAACACGATTAGCAGGCAGCCGATGGGCGTACCCAGCGAAGACCGGCGGGAAGCGGTGGCGGGGGGAGCTTGCATAGGCTGCCCTAGAAGGCGCGGCGCAGGCGATGGAGGCTCGCCCGATGCTCTGGGTTGCGCAGGATACGCCGCGCGACCAGCACCCCCAGCACCGCTGCCAGCGCCATGATGAGCGCGAATCCCAGCGCCGCGGCGTCGTACTGGTTGCGCGGTGGCCAGGACCGCAGCTCCGGTGCGATGGCCCGGTCGATCACCTGAAATACGGGATGCGACAGCTGCGAGTCCATGCGGGCAGAGCCAAACTGCGCTCCCATGGAGTTGACGGCCGCGCGACGCGCGGCAACCACCTCCTGCGCGTGGCCGATCTGCAGGTTCAGCGTCGGGATGTCAGCTGCGGCCACGGCGGCGCCGATCGGGGTTGCCGCTTTGCTCGCCTCCTGAACGCGCTCCTGGCCCTGCAGCTGAGCGATCTGCAGGCGCAGCCGCTCCACGTCCGGGTTGCCCTCCGCCTCACTCTGCCTCAGCACCGCCAGCTGCACCTGCAGGCCCTGGATCTGCGACCGGAGGTTGGCGATGTTGCTAATGCTGGTCGCGGCCTGGCTCTCCGGCGCCACCTGGCCCGTACGCTCCTGCAGGCGCAGCAGCTCCTGTTCGGCCTGCGCCAGCTGATCGCGCTGCTCCTGCAGCTGGCGATCGAAAAAACGCCGGGATTGGCTGGCCTGCGCTTGCGCCATCTTGTCGCTGAGGTCTTGCAGGCCGATAAGGTACGCGTTTGCGATACCCGCTGCGTTCTGTGCGTTTTCGTCGCGAACGGCGATGGTGATGATGGAATCGCCACCTTGCGCAAACGAGCTCTTGCCGCCGAGGACCGCGCGTGCGATCTCATAACTCTGGGTGCCGAAGAGTTGCAGCAGGTGAGCATGATTGATCACATCGTCCTGCACGCTGCGGCTATGCATCAGGCCGACGTACAGACTGCCAGGGCCGGTCGCATTCAGGATGGAGGCCAGGTTGGCCGCCTCGGTATGGCCTTCGGATGGCAGAAAGGTCGCCGTGGCCACATACTGCGGCTTCAACGAGTGAACGTACGCCAGGCCGCAGGCAGCGACCACCACAAAGGCGGCGAGCCCGGCCTTCCATTCCGTTAGAACGGCTGCAAAGACCGCAACCAGGTCGATGCCCGCGTCCAACGCCGGCTCGGTGTCATAGGGCAGCTGTTCTTCCTCCAGTTTGCGGTTGCCGACCATTGCGTCCCTGCCCTCCTTCTCTCCGCGTCTCCCGCCGCCGCAGATTCGGCGTTTTCATCAGCTCACCCACCCCCTGAGTTACGGGCGGGCTATGAGATACAGCGTAGCCGCGCTGAAGCCGAAGTTGCTGACGATTCCCGTCAAATCGATTACCCGCTGGAAGATGCTCCGCCGGTCGATCACCGGTGGAACCACCAGCGTATCGCCCGGGAACACGGGCGCGTGGCGCACGTCGGCATACTGATTGCTGATGACCGAACCGTCGGCGCGGAGAACAAATTCGCGCTTCTTGTCCGCCTCGCGGTCCGGGCCGCCGGCGCGCCGCAGATAGTCGAGCATCCTGCGATCCGGCGTGTAGACAAAGGCGTTCGCGTTGTAAACCTGCCCTTCCACGGTGATGCTCGATGGTACGCGCGGTATGACAAAACGGTCGCCGTCTTCCAGCGCCAGATCGGGCAGCTGCTCGATGCCGGCGCTATTGGGGCGGAGGTCCAGCACGATGCGTCCGCTCGGAATCACGCGCCGCAACCGGTTGACCGCGTCGCGGGCATCCGCCGCCGATGCCGCCGCCGCGGTCTGATCCGATGCGGAGATCGCGCGCGCGGTGCTGCTGGCGGTTACCGACGAGATCTCGGCATCCAGCTGATCCGCATACTCCTGCAGGCGCTGCGCCTCCACGCGCTTCGTCGATTCGCGCGTGAACTCCGAGGCGTACAGGTAGGCTTCGGGAGTAAACCCGCCCGCGCGAACCAGCAGGCTGCGCAGCGTCTCGCCGGGCCGCACACTGTACACGCCGGGCGCGATAAACTCGCCCTCCAGCCGCACATAGCGGGTCTGCTGCGTGGTCGGAACACGAATGTCCGCTGTCGAGAAGATGGTGACGACATCATTGGGCTGCAGCTCGAAGTTCTGCGAGGCGTCTCCGTCCAGCACCAGCTTGCCGAGATTGAACGGGATCAGCGAGGTCTTCAGATCCACCGTGCTCAGCCGCTCGATCACGGCATAGCTCCAATCAATATCCGGCGCACTCAGGATCACATCGTTTCGGGCTGTAAACGGTGTGTTGCTGGCGGTCAGCGCCGATCCCACCGAGCTCCCTCCCGCACTTGCGCCGCTATTCTGCCGGGGAGATCCGGGCTCCTCCTGCGTTCCGGTGGCGTTGGTTCCCCCCTGCGACCCTCCCGCTCCCTGCGCCTGCCCACCTTGAGCCGTAAGGCGTGCGTTCGATCCTGCCTGTTGAATCTGATTCTCCAGGGTCTGTTCCTGAGCCGTGCCGCGCACCTGCAACGCTCCCTGCGTGGGCTGCGAGGAAAGATTGCTGTTCGGCAGGTAGTCCTGCGACAGCTGTCCCAGCTGGTTTTGGCGGCTCCAGTAGTTGCGCGTGATCAGCGCTTCCTTGTTCGGAAGCAGGTCGCCGACGCGCATGCCGGGATGCCACACATACCGGCCCGGGCTGGCGACGTTGCCTCGCAGCGTGACCGCATTCCCAAACCGCTCGACGATGGACGAAACCGACACAATGTCGCCGTTCTGCACCAGCTGCGTGCCGCCGAACGCAAGGTTCACATCTTCCACGCTGCGTTGGCTGTGTTCAAAGACCCGCTCCAGCCGAACCGCGCCATTGCCGGCAATCGTTGTGGGGCCGCCTGCGAGCTGCAGCATGTCTGCCACACTTGTCGCACCCCGCAGTTCGTAGATCGCGGGTGTCTGCACACCGCCGGCAACGGCGACCTCCGGTCCCACAAAAGGAATAAAAATGACGTCGCCGGAGTTCAGCCGGATGTCCTTCGTTTTATCGCCCCGCAGCAGCAGGTCGTAGAGGTCGAAGTGCACGATCGTCTCTCCGCCCCGCTTGACCTGGATGTCGCGCAGCGAGCCGTTCGGCAGCGGGCCGCCGGAGGCGAAGATGGCGTTCAACAACGTGCTCAGCGACGAGATCGAGTAGCTTCCCGGCGTCCGGGCCTGGCCCACCACAAACACCTGGATCGTGCGCAGGGAGCCAAGGTTCGCATTCAGCGTGAAGTTGCGGTACACCCGGCCGAACTGGGCCCGCAAATAGTCCTGCAGCTGGCCATAGGGAAGCCCCGCCAGGTGCACCGATCCCAGCAGGGGCACGCTGATGACCCCGGTCCGGTCGATTCTCAGGTCAAACTGCTGGTTGATCTGCCCGGAAAGCTGCGCAAGCACCTCGTCGCCCGGTCCCAGGATGTAGTCCGGTCCCACCGGAACGTCGGTGACGGGAGCAAAGGTGCTCGGTACGCCCGAAAAGAGGGATTCGCCGAAGATCGGCAGCGGCCGTCCGACGGAGCCCGCCACGAGCTGCTGGAAATCGGTGAGCTGATCCTGCGCATAGGTGGCGCCCAGGCCGCGTACCGCGGTAGCGGGTGCGGTTTCCGCCCTCTGTCCTGCCGTTGTACCCGTGCCGGCCGTCCCTGACTGCCCCGCCCCTGACTGCCCTCCTGTAGGCTGAGCCGCCTGCGGAGCCTGTGCGGCTGCGGGAGCCGCCACCCCAACCCCGGCGGGCGCCGCCGGAGCTCCAGCGGGTGCTGCGGGGGGGGTCTGCGGGTGCAGCGGAGGCGCGATCACGCCAAAGAGAATCAGTGCCGCCGCGGTTCTGAACAACCGTGAGGGAGTTGCAACGTCCGAAAAAGGTGCGTTCACGCCGGAAAAGTCCTGTGTCGAAGGCACAGCCACGCGCATCCGCGAGCCGCAAAGTAGAGGTAGCAGCAGTTTACCCCACGCCTCCTTGAAAACGGGAGCTGTTCCCGCGGGAACCGGTACCGTCCAAACGCGCGCGCAGCCGGCGGCGCAGGTCCGCCGTCACCTCCCGGTGGCAGGGCAGGCAAAGGGTGCGCAGATTGTCCAGATCGCATTGACCTCCGCCCTCCGCGACCGGCAGGATGTGGTCGGCGTCCCACAGCGAACGCCGGGAATCGATTGAAGGCAGACCCCACATCGCCAGCGCCTCCACCCGCAGCCGTCCGCGAGTGCGCTTCAGCCCCCGGTACGCCGCCGTCGTATCGGTGCAACACAGGGCGCAGATGCCCCCATCGCGCGCAAAAACCTGCTCGCGCAGATATCCCGGATCGGAACGCAAACGCCACTGGTGCACGCAGTATTCCGAACAAAAGCTGCGCCGTCTGGACGCGAGAATCTCCAGCCGGCACCAACGGCAGAGCGGCCGGCCATGGGGCCCAAGCGCTCCCCTGCCGGCTTCATCTGCAATCCGGCGCAGGCGGCCGGCGTCGGGCAGTGTGCGTGGCGGCTTCGTCGAGGTCATGGCTCACCCAGCATAGCGAAACCCCCTCCCGGGTGCCCATCTTCTCGACGGCCTTATCGTCGCTACGGTGGGCTAAGGTGGGCTATGCGGCGAGCATCTTTGCTCGCCGGGGTAAAACGCAGTCCTTCGCACAAACGCGCAGACATCCTCCTCCCGCGACACCGCAGGCACCCACCCGCCTTAGCAGCGAGGAAACTGCGGCGAAGGCGGGTCACCCATGTCCGATGTTCCGAGCCATCGCTATGATGGACACGGGAGACAACTGATGTCCAGAACGGAATCGGCCATGGTGGAGCTGGGCACGACCGCCCCAGCCTTTGAGCTGACCGATGTGGTAAGCGGCCGTGCGATGAGCCGCGACGATGTATTCGCGCTGAGCTGGGATGACTCCGCCAGCGATGCCGTCAACACCGCAACGCGTGGCGGCCCGCAAGAAAAACACGGTCTTCTGGTGATGTTCGTCTGCGTGCACTGCCCCTATGTGAAGCATGTGGAAGAGGAGCTCGCGCGCCTCGGGCGCGACTACTTCGGCGGCGATAGCAGCACATTCAGGGCCGGCAGCAGATTCAGGGCCGGCGAAGGTCCCATCGCCATTGCCGCCATCCAGTCCAACGACATCGTTCAGTACCCCGAGGATGGCCCGGAGGCCATGCGCGAGCAGGCGGAGCGGCTGGGCTGGCGCTTCCCTTACCTGCTTGATGAGACGCAGGAGGTAGCCCGCGGCTACGGCGCGGCCTGCACACCGGACTTCTTTCTTTTCAACGGCGAGATGCGTCTTGTATACCGCGGCCAACTCGACGCGACCCGCCCACGACGCGGCGGCTTCGGCAACGGCGAGGCCGCCCATGGCGAAGATCTGCGCCGTGCCCTGGACGCGGTCATCGTCGGCAAGCGCCCCGACCCCAACCAGCGTGGATCGGTTGGCTGCAACATCAAATGGCGTGAAATCTAAATCAATTGGTATGAAAGCCAAGGAGCGGCGGCTGGCATGGATGTGGTTCTGGAGCAGTTGAAGGAAGGTGTGCGCCGGTTTCGCGCCCAGGTCTTTCCCTCGCAAGCGGAGGTCTTTCGGAAAGCGGCTACCTCTCCGCAGCGGCCGCACACCCTGTTCATCACGTGCGCCGATTCGCGCATCGATCCCAACGAGATCACCGGCGTGAGCACCGGCGAGGTCTTCGTGACCCGCAACATCGGCAATATGGTGCCGGCCTATGGCGAGATGCTCGGCGGTGTCAGCGCCGTGATCGAATTCGCCGTTTGTGCGCTGAGGGTGCGGCATATCGTCGTCTGCGGACACTCGGACTGCGGGGCGATGAAGGCCCTCGCCCACCCGGAACCGGTTAGCGGGATGCCAAGTGTGCAGAGCTGGCTGAAGAATGCCGATGCCGCTCTGTCAGTAGCCATGGCCGTTACGGAGCGTCGTGGCGAGCCGGAACCTCTGTTGCAAACGCTTACCGAGCAGAATGTTCTTTTCCAGATGCAGCATCTCCGCACCCATCCCTCCGTCGCCGGGGCGATTGCGCAGGGCGAATTGACCCTCTCGGGCTGGGTTTATGAGATTGGCACCGGCGAGGTACGCATCGCCTCAGGCCATGAACACAGCTTCGTGCCGGTAGAGACGAACCCCACCGGCGCGAAAGGCTAATGCGCGGTTACTTGCTTGTATCCGCGTCAGAACCGTGCTGCTTCACCATCTTGTTATAAATACCCAGCAGCAGGAATGGCGCTACCCATTGGCCAACAAACAGGGCCTCATGCTTCTTGCCGGCAAGCTGAAGCGAAACCGAACCCAGGATGGAGGCAATCGCCATGCCTAGAAAGGCGCTGGAAGGAACCTTGGCTGTGTACTGCTCAATGGCTGCTGTGAACTGGTCTTCTTTGGCCTCTCCGGCCGCTACGCGATAGTCCGACATTGCACTCATCTCTCTCCGGCCAGTTGCCGTGTTCAGGGAGATGCCGTTTTGGGGGACAGAGGTCGTCTGACCGCTGCGCAATTTCAGGGTATCAAGCCCAGCCCTCCCGTTTTGCGGTCGGACACGCTCCGTTGCCGGTTGCGGAACGATGTGCATGAGCAGCCGCTTCCCGGGACCACGGCTCGCCCGAAGCGTCCAGCGCTGACCGTTGACTTTCTTCGGCCCTGCGCTTAGCTTAGCGCTTAGATAAGTGGAAACGATAAGCGGAAACTTAGATAAGCGGAAAAGTAGATAAGCGGAAATGCGCGGCTCCCTGCATCATCGTCACCACGGCCCTCACGCTTCGCGCGTACGGGCGGGGATTTCCGGTGTGGCGGTCGGAGCGATGTAAGCAGGACGCATCACAATATAGACGGCCCGCCAACGCGCCCACCGCGAGCGGGCCTTTTCATGTGCGGCAAAGCTGTATCCGGTGCGACGGAAGTACCGGCTGAAAGGATTGGCATGACCGGGGTACAAGAGACAACGATCAATTTTGGGAAGGCCGGCGGCCTCGTCGCAGGCATCGTTCAGGACGCGCGCAGCGGCCAAATCCTGATGCTCGGCTTCCTGAATGAAGAAAGCTGGGCGAAGACCCGCGAGACCGGCTTCGTCACCTTCTGGAGCCGCACCCGCGGCAAGCTCTGGATGAAGGGCGAGACCAGCGGCAACCGGCTGCGTGTGATCTCTGCGGCCACCGACTGCGACAACGACGCGCTGCTCTTCCGTGTCGAGGTCGAAGGCGATGGCCTGGTATGCCATGAGGGGACCGTAAGCTGTTTTACGAAGCCGCTGGAGGTTGTTAGTTCTTAGTTGTCAGTGGTCAGTGGTTCGCTCTACTGAGAACTGAGAACTGGGAACTAAGAACTGGGAACTAAGAACTGGGAACTAAGAACTGGAACTGACAACTGAGAACTGAGAACCTACAACCTACAACCTACAACCTACAACCTACAACCACCAGGATCTTCATGCCTCCCAAACTGAAACTCGGCATCCCCAAAGGCAGCCTGCAGGACGCCACGATTGCGCTATTTGCCAACGCGGGCTGGAACATCTACGCCAGCGGCCGCAGCTACTTTCCCACCATCGACGACCCGGAGATCGAGTGCATGCTGGTCCGTGCGCAGGAGATGGCGCGTTACGTGGAGCACGGCGCGCTCGATGCCGGACTCACCGGTAATGACTGGGTGCTCGAGAACGAGAGCGACGTGGAACGCGTCACCTCGCTCACCTACTCCAAGCAAAGCCGCGTACCCGTGAAGTGGGTGCTTGCGGTACCTGAGGATTCTCCGTTTCAGAAGCCCGAGGATCTGGCCGGAAAGGTCATCGCGACGGAACTGGTCGAGTACACCAAACGCTATTTTGCAAAGAAAAATATACCGGTGAAGGTTGAGTTCAGCTGGGGCGCCACCGAGGTGAAGCCCCCCACGCTGGCCGATGCAATCGTGGAGGTCACCGAGACTGGCTCCAGCCTGCGGGCCAATCACCTGCGCATCATTGAGACGCTCATGGAATCGGAAACCCAGCTCATCGCCAACAAACGGGCCTGGGATGACACCTGGAAGCGCACCAAGATCAGCACGCTCAGCCTCATGCTGAACGGCGCGATGGCCGCGCACACCCAGGTAGGGCTCATGCTCAACGTGCGCAAGCCTGACCTCGATGCCGTACTGGGAGTTCTGCCCGCGCTGAACTCTCCGACCGTCTCCGAACTGCGCGATCGGGAGTGGGTCGCGGTGAATACGATCCTCGACCAGTCCGTGGTGCGCGATGTGCTGCCGCGACTGAAGGCCGTCGGCGGAACCGGCATCGTCGAATATCCGCTCAGCAAGGTCGTGTTATGACAGGGCAGAACACGCAGGTGTTTGCATGAAGATCTTTTGGATTGTTCTAGCCGTACTCGTGCTTGGCTATGCCTCCTGGGCGCTGGTGAACTACCTGCTGCAGAAACGCCGGCAGGATGCTGCGCAGCGCGAGGGTGTGGTGGTCTATGCCACCGTGGTCTCGATAGAACCCGGGGGCCGCTGGGCCAAGCAGCTTAATTTGAAAAAAATCGTGCTGCGCCTGCAGGAGCCGGGTGCGACCTCTCCTCGTGAGGTCACGCTGCGCACCCGCGTCGAGGCCGGCCAGAAGATCGGCCCCGGCATCATGCTCGTCGTGGTTATTGATCCGAAAGATCCCAAGCGCATCTATCCGGCCAATCCGGACGCGGCCAAACGCGTCGTGTTAACAGGTTCACGGCAGGAGCGGCGGTTCATGAAGGCGGGGATCTCCGGCGCACGTCCAGGCGTGCGCGAGATCCCGCGCGATCCCGTGCCGATGCCCAGAAACAAAGGAAGACGATGAAGATCCTGAAGACGTTCGGCGAAAACGCCAGGGCCGCCGAAGACGCGATCAAGGCAATCGAGCAACGCGGTGCGGTGAGCACAGCGAAGGTCGATGCGGTCGTGCGGAAGATTCTCGCCGAGGTACGCCAGGGTGGCGAGGAGGGGGTGCGCGAATACGCCGTCCGCTTTGACTCCCTCGGCCCCGATCAGCCGTTGCTGGTTACACGCGAGGAGATGCGCGCGGCTTGGGAAGAGACAGGCGAAGAGCTGCGCGCCGCCATGCGTCTGGCGCAGGCCAACATCCGCGCCTTCGCCGAACGGCAGCTGCCGAAGGCCTGGAGCTTTCGCCCGCGGGACGGCATGGAGGTTGGGCAGATCGTGCGCCCGCTGGGCTCGGTCGGCTGCTATGTGCCCGGCGGCCGCTATCCGCTTCCCTCCACGCTGCTGATGACCGCCACGCCCGCGCAGGTCGCCGGCGTGGAGCGCATCGTGGTGTGCAGCCCCAAACCCGCGCGCGAAACCATGGCCGCGGCCTACCTCGCCGGCATCACCGAGTTTTACCGCATCGGCGGCGCGCAAGCCATCGCCGCGATGGCTTACGGAACGGTCTCCAGCGGAGGCGCCATCGAGCCTGTGGATAAGATCGTCGGTCCGGGCAATCTGTACGTCACCGCGGCCAAACTCGCAGTCTCACACTTCACCGGCATAGACATGCCCGCGGGGCCGACGGAGATCGTCGTCACCAGCGAGGCCGGCGACGCGAACGGCATCGCCGCCGATCTCGTCGCGCAGGCCGAGCACGATCCCGAGGCGCTCCCGGTGTTCATCACCTCCAACGCCGATCTCGCGGAAGAGGTCGCATTGGAGGCCAAGCGCCAGGCGCAAGGCAATCAGATCGCCGAACAGTCACTCGCGGAGCAGGGGTTTGTTTTTGTCACTGCCTCCATCGAAGATGCGCGTGCGTTGACCAACCGCCTCGCGCCGGAACACCTGACCGTCGATGCAGGCAGCGATCTGCGCTGGGTCCAGAACGCGGGCTCCGTGTTCATCGGCCACCACACGCCGCAGTCCATGGGCGACTACATCAGTGGCCCCAACCACGTGCTCCCCACAGGCCGCAACGGGCGCGTACGCGGCGGTTTGAGTGTGTTGGATTTCGTGAAAATCATCACCGTACAGCAGTACACCCGCGATGCCCTGCGCGAGGTCGGGCCGCACACCATCGCCCTCGCCGAGGCGGAAGGGCTGATGGGCCACGCTGAGAGCGTGCGCGTGCGTATGCGTTGTTAGTTGTTAGTTGTTAGTTGTTAGTTGTTAGTTGTTAGTTGTTAGGTCTTTGAAGTCGGTGCAGTTGCCTTTTGTTTGTCATTCCCGCAGGGAATCTGCTTTCGCTGTTGCTTTTTTGTTTGTCATTTCCGCAGGGAATCTGCTTTTCACTGTGGTCAGCAGCAACGTGAGGTCCTATGAGCACCACAATCGCAACCGAGGCGCCGAACGCAATCGCCACCCTGCCGCAGCCGCGCCCGCGCGTACGGGCCATGCCCGAGTACCACCCACCCCTCGCCGGGCGCGATGCCTTGCGCCTCGACTTCAACGAAAACACGCTTGCCCCCAGCCCCCGCGTGCTCGCAAAACTGCGTGCACTCACCGCCGAAGGCCTCACGATCTACCCTGAGCGTGAGCCCGTGGAGCGCACCGTCGCAGAAACACTCGGTCTCGAAAGCAATCAGGTCATCCTGACCAACGGCGTCGATGAGGCCATCCATCTCGTCGCCTGCGCCTTCCTCGACGAAGGCGACGAAGCGCTGATCTGCACGCCGACGTTTTTCATGTACGACGTTTCCATCAGCATGATGAGCTCAAAGCTCGTGCGCGTGCAGACCGACGATTCGCTTGCCTTCCCCTTCGAGCGATTTATTGCCGCTATCACGCCGAAGACAAAGCTCATCATCGTAGCCTCACCCAACAATCCGACCGGCGCCGTCGTCAGCCGCGAGCATCTGTTGGCCATCGCGAAGGCTGCGCCCCACGCCGTGCTGATGGTCGATGAAGCCTACTTCCACTTCTTCGGTGAGACCGTGCTGAAGGACGTTGCGAGCACGCCAAATCTGCTCGTCGCCCGCACGTTTTCAAAGGCCTACGGGCTCGCCAGCCTGCGTATCGGCATGCTAGCCGGGGATGCACGACTGACCGGTTTTTTGCGCAAGGTCAGCTCGCCGTATAACGTTAACGGTGTAGCGCTGGCCGTGCTGCCCGAAGCGCTCGCGGATGGGGACTATCTCGATTGGTATGCGCTGCAGGTGCATGGGGGGCGCGAGCGCATCTTCGATGCCTTGCGCGACCTTCACATACGAACTTGGCCTTCCGCGGCAAACTTCGTCTTGATGGACATTGGTCCGCGGCACAAGCAGTTCTGCGACGTGATGCGCGCCAAAGGCGTGCTGCTGCGCGACCGCTCCTCCGATCCCGGCTGCGAGGGTTTTGTGCGCATCACGATTGGCCCTGAAGAGCACGTGACGCGTGGCATCGAGGCGCTGCGAGCATCCATCGCCGAGATCGGCTGGACACCAGCCGAAAGCATGCACAGACGGCGCACCGGCAGGGAGCCCCGCGAATTTGAATAAATTGACCCATCTTCACCAACTCCGGGTGCCTCATCTTCGCGACAGTTTTATCGTCGCTAAGGTGGGCTAGAGGGGCCGAACCCAGCTTAGGCGCAAAGACGCGCCGAAGGTGGTGCAGCCGGACGTAAGATAAGTTCAGACGAGAACCCCATGGCCAGCCGACGCAGCAAGCCGATGTTCATCGCTCCTCTCATTCCGTTCTGGGGCATCGTGGGTCTCTTTGCAATCGAATATCTGCATGGCAACCGCTTTTTCCCTGCCTTCGTTGTGTTCTGGACCAGCCTGCTGATCGCACTGTTTGCCTATGTCGCCTCGCGGGCGGTGCAGGCGAAGCGAGCGCGGACGGGCCGCTGATTTTGTGTTGCTGGAGAGCCTATGAGTGATCTTCTGGAAGCGGTGGGCATCGTGCCACAGACAACAGACGCGAGCGAAGCGTCGCGCACCGGCGCCGTTGAACGCAACACGCTGGAGACAAAGATCTCGCTCAGGCTGAATGTGGACGGCACAGGCCAGTACAACGTCTCGACCGGCATCCGGTTCTTCGATCACATGCTGGAAAGCTTCGCCAAGCACGGCGGCTTCGATCTGGACCTGCAGTGCAAGGGCGATCTCGATGTCGATCAGCACCACACGGTGGAGGACGTCGGCATCGCACTCGGCGAGGCCTTTCAAGAGGCGTTAGGCGACAAGCGCGGCATCCTGCGCGCGGGCTACTTCTGCATGGCCATGGATGAGACCCTCGCCGTCTGCGCGGTCGATCTGTCAGGACGTGTTTCCTGCGTTGTGGATGATGCCCTGACGCAGCCGCTGGTCGGTGATTTTCAGACTGAGCTCGTGCCTGATTTCTTCGACGGCTTCGCCCGCGGCGCCAAGGCCAACGTGCATGTAAAGACGATGTACGGCCGCTCCAGCCATCACAAGATCGAGGCGATCTTCAAGGCATTTGCACGGGCGATGCGCGGTGCGTGCTCGCGGGATGAGCGGATGCGGGAGCTGCTGCCGAGTACGAAGGGCTTACTTTAATGCATGTCCATTCGCAGCGAAGGGTATATTACCTGATCTATACTGCATCCTGGGAGGTTACCTTGTCGCGCATAGCTAAACTTTTCATGAATGGCCGCAGCCAGGCTATTCGCTTACCTAGCGAGTTCCGCTTCGAGGGCAACCAGGTCAACATCCGCAAGGATGCCGAGACCGGCGATGTGATTCTTTCGCGAAAGCCGAAAAACTGGGAGGCCTTTTTCAAGCTGCGCAACGAATTGGGGGGCGCGGAAGAGGATTTTCTGTCCGAGCGTGACCCCAACTTCCCGCCGAAGCGGTCCCTCTACTGATGGCACAGTTTCTTCTCGATACCAACATCATCAGCTTCCTTGTAAAAAAGTCCACTCCCGCGCTCGACCATCGCGTAAGCCAGGCGCCCTGGATGAGTCTCGCGATTTCCACGATTACCGAAGCCGAACTGCGTTTTGGAACGGCGCGTCTGCCGCCAGAGGCGCGACTCCATCACATTGTGGGCGAATTGCTTCGCGACCTGCGTATCGATCCGTGGGACTCAGCCAGCGCTCAGCAATACGCCTCTCTGGCGGCTGCTCTCGAACGCGCAGGAAAGCCGCTCAGCAACTTCGACACAATGATTGCCGCACATGCAATGGCACATGATTTCACTCTGGTAACGAACGACGCAGCGTTTCGCCGCGTCCCCGGCCTGAACCTGGAAGATTGGACCAAAGGACCGCGGTACCCATGATCGCCGTAATCGACTACAAGGCGGGCAACCTCACCAGTGTCGTGAAGGCGTTGCGCTATCTCGGCGCGGACGACATCCTCGTCACGCAGGAGCCGGGCGATGTGCGGCGGGCGGCGAAGATCGTGCTGCCGGGTGTGGGGCACTTCCGTTCCACGCAGCTTTTGCATGATCTGGGCTTGACCGAAGCTGTGCGTTCCTCAGTGCAAGACGGTACGCCATTCCTGGGCATCTGCGTTGGGCTGCAGTGGCTGTATGAGGGTTCTACCGAGGCTCCGGAGACGGTTGGTTTGGGGCAGTTCAGCGGGCGGTGTGAGCGTTTCCCTGCCACAGAAATCAAGCATATCGATGGCAAAGAAATAGCCGCCGAGTTGAAGGCTCCGCATGTGGGCTGGAACTCGTTGGAGTCGATCCGGCCGGACTCGCGGCTGCTGGCCGGCGTGGCCGATGGAAGCTTTGTGTACTACACGCACTCATGGCGCGCGCCGGTGTCGGACGATACGGCCGCGACTACGCTTTATGGCGGAGCGTTTACGGGCGCTGTGGAGCGCGGCAATGTGATGGGCGTGCAGTTTCATCCGGAAAAATCTGCCGATACAGGGCTGAAAGTGCTGCATAACTTTCTGGCGATCTAGCATCAGAAACGTAAATACGGCGATTTTGCCGGCCGGAACGAATCGCAGGTCTCTCCACTGCGCGGACGATGAAGCTGTCCGCTCCGGTCGAGATGACAATACTTTTCTAAGCACAAAACCAGACGCAATGAACAGGAGCAGCGATGAGCACAGCTACAGATCTGAACGATGCCGAGCAGATGGACGACACACAGCACATCTCGTCCCTGGCGGTTCCCATGATGAAATTGGACCAGATCAACAACTGGACCGGCGTGAACGAACTGCCCTTCGATCCGATGGCGGAGCGGGTGATGGAGATCGAGGCGGACGGCCCGAACGGTCACGAGAAGGGCGTGCTTTCCGTTGTGTTTGCGCGGCCGATCCTGCTTCAAGGCAAGGGCTGGGCGTGCGTGTTCAAGATGAGCGCCATGGGGCGGGAACATGCGTCGCCGGCGCGCGGTGTAGATGCTGTCGATGCTCTGCAGGCGGCGTTCACGATGGTGGGCAAGCAGCTGGCCGGCATGGGCCGTATGCATCGGATTACGCTGAACGGCAGCGAGGATCTCGGCTTTATGCCTGCGAGTGCTCCCGCCGACGCAAAAGCGGCGGGTTGCCCCGTGATGGGCGGGAATATGAGCATTTCGTAGCCGAAGCCGGGGAAACGCAGATTCCCTCCCGTTCGGCTGCGCTCAGGGGGAATGACAGCAAGAAAAGCGAACGCAAAGGTCGCGAAGGTAAGCGCAAAGGGACGCGGAGAAGAGTTGTGCTGACGAAGCGTGTGATTGCCTGCCTGGATGTGCGTGGCGGGCGCGTGGTGAAGGGTGTGCAGTTCGTCGATATCGTCGATGCGGGCGACCCGGCGGAGCTGGCGCATCGGCATGCGGCTGCCGGTGCGGATGAGATTGTGCTGCTCGACATTACGGCGACGCATGAGGGTCGCGGCACGCTGCTGGACACGGTGAAGCGCACGGCCGAGGCACTGTTTGTGCCGTTCACTGTGGGCGGTGGCATCCGCTCGGCGGAGGATGCGGCGGCGGTCTTCGATGCAGGCGCGGACAAGGTATCGATCAACTCCGCTGCGCTCACGCGACCAGCCCTGATTGGGGAGATCGGAGCGAGCTTTGGGGCGCAGGCGGTCATTGTGGCCATCGACGCTCGTAGAGGCGTGGGCCCGGCGCGCGGCGGGTTCGATCCGGTTGGCGAGGCTGAGGTTTACGTCTCGGGTGGGCGTAAACCGACCGGGCGGCGGGTGGTGGACTGGGCTCGTGAGGCGGAGCGGCGTGGCGCGGGGGAGATCCTGCTGACCTCGATGGACACCGATGGCATGCGCAACGGCTTCGACTGCGAGCTGACGGCGCGGGTGTCGGAGGCGGTGCAGATTCCGGTAATCGCGTCCGGCGGTGCGGGCTCGGCGCGGCACTTCGCCGAGGTATTCAGTCATGCGCCGGGCGGGGGCAAGGCCGATGCGGCGCTGGCGGCTAGTATCTTTCACTTCGGCGTGACGGATTCGCGGGCGTTGAAGGCTGAGGTGGCGCGCAGCGGTGTAGCGATGCGGCTGCCGTGCTGAGGTCGACAAAGCAGAAGGCATGGATAGTGTATTTGAGCTTTCAAGCGGTGGGGCTAGTGCATCTTTTCGCGCCATTGCCCTCCCGCTACAGACATAGCCTGTTCGTCTGGCGAGCCGTGAACTTTGGTTTACTCCCGGGAGATCTCTGCGCATTTTTAATGAACTGGTGGGCCAACGGTTATCGGCTTCTCCCTTTGCATTCCGTCAATGATTGGGTTTTAGGTTCTCTGACGCTGGGCATCAATTGCTCAGTCTTCGCTGCTCTGATCAGATTTCTTGACCGAAGGGGCCACCACAGAAATAGACTTCCAAGTGATGCTGATTCCTTCGATTGATCTGATGGGCGGCCGCATTGTGCAGCTCGTGCAGGGTGAAACGCCCAAGCTTTCTTTTGATGACGTTGACTACTGGATTGAGCGGTTTTCGAAATATCCCTTGGTGCAGCTGATCGACCTGGATGCGGCCATGCGACAGGGGGATAACCGGGCGCTGATCGAGATGGTGTGCAAACGGCTGCCGTGCCAGGTGGGTGGTGGGTTGAATACGGCGGAGGACGGCCGGCGGCTGTTGGAGACCGGGGCTAAGCGGGTGATCTATGGGTCGAGCCTGTTTGGGGCGGAAGACCCCACCCTAACCGACGATAAAACTGTCGGTGAGGATGGGGCACCCGGGGATGGGGTCTGCGCGAAGGCTCGGCGGCACAGGCTGATTCGGCTGGAGTTTGCGGCCGAGTTGAAGGCGGCCTTGGGTGAGGAGGCGCTTTGCTTCTCCGTGGATACGAAGAACGGCAAGCTGGCGGTGCGCGGCTGGAAGGAGTCGGTGGACCTGACGCCGGAGGAGGCCATTACGTGGCTGGAGGACTACTGTGCCGCGTTTCTTTACACGCATGTAGACACCGAGGGCACCATGCAGGGGTTTCCGGTGGATATGGCGGCGATTCTGCGTGCTACCACTGGCCGGCAACTGATCGTTGCCGGGGGAATCAAGCAACGGCGCGAGGTGGATGAGCTGGATGCCATGGGCGTGGATGCGGTGGCGGGCATGGCGGTGTATTCGGGGGCGATGGAGGCCTGAGACCGGATCTTTGCTGCTTTGAGCCGCGGTGCGGGTACGGGTGAGCGGCGGGAGACGAGGTTTTGAGAGTCTTTGTTCAGCTGCGAGTTGAGAGTTCTCCGGTTCCGAGTTTTGGGAGGAACGAGAGAGGGGTAATTGTGGCAAGGATTTCTCATGAGGACAGACGTTGGTACCGTCACCGGCCCGCCCCTCCGCTCCCACTCACGAGCGTGCCGTTGATGTCCCGCACCTCCACCGGGCCCAGCCCCGCAGCCTTCAATCCCGGCTCGATCTTCGTGCGGTCACCGGCGGCGATGATGGCAAGCTGGCCGGGATGCACATCCTCCGCTGCCACCTTCGCCACCTCGGCCGAGGTGACCGCGGCGTACCTGGCGGGCAGCGCGGCGTAGTAGTCCAGCGGACGCTCGTAAAGGAAGATGCTGCTCATGGCGGTGGCGGTTGAGCCAACCGTCTCGAACTGACCTGGCAGGCTCTGGATGGAGGCGGCCTTGGCTGCTTTCAGCTCGTCTTCGGTTGGCGGATGCGAGGGGAAGTTGCGTATCTCGGTCATCAGCTCTTTCGCCGCGGGCGCCGTCACATCGGTGCGCACCAGACTTCCGGCAAGAAATTCGCCGCCCGCGCGATATTGCGGGTATTGCGAGAACGCGCCGTACGTATAGCCGTGAACCTCACGAAGATTCATGTTGATGCGGCTGCCGAAGGCCCCGCCCAGCGTGTAGTTCATGACCTCCAGCGCAGGCGCCTCGGGCGAGTTCGCCGGGACGCCCACGCCGAACGCGTACAGCGCCGTCTGTGGAGCGCCGGGCTTGTCTATGATCACCACGCGTGTGGCCTGCGGCTCCGCGGCGGGCGGCAGGTTGACGGCGGCGCTAGCGGTTCCGCTCCATTTGCCGAAGTACCGCTCTGCAAGTTCCCGAGCACTGGCCGCATCG
Organism: Granulicella sp.; assembly: GCA_965276885.1. Taxonomy (GTDB): domain Bacteria; phylum Acidobacteriota; class Terriglobia; order Terriglobales; family Acidobacteriaceae; genus Granulicella. Next base: position 4,169,720 of record OZ255702.1, read on the forward strand.
ATGTCGCCCGCCAGGATGAGCGCGGAGTCCGCCGGTCCGTAGTGGTTCGCGTAGAAGCTCTGGACATCCTCGCGCGTCAGCGACTTTACGCTCTCCGTCGTGCCCGTGGGCGCGCTGCCATAGGGCGTGTCGCCGAAGACCAGTTTGGGTCCGACGCGCAACGCCATCTGCTGCACGCTGTCGGTCTCCTGGGCGATGCGCACCAGCCGCTGCTTGCGGCGGAGCTCCAGGTCCTCGGGACGAAACGCCGGGTGCTCGATCACGTCGCTGAGCAGTTCCATGCCGCGCGGCATATTGCTGGTCAAAACGCTCATGCTGGTGGTGCTGCCGTCCATGGAAGCCGACGGCGCAATGCGGGCCCCGATCAGGTCCTCATCCTCGGCCAGCTTATGCAGATCGCGGGTGACCGTGCCGTCGCTCATCAGCTCCGCGCTCAGCGTGGCAAGGCCGCCATGACCGGGGCTGTTTGCGTCACTGCCGGCCCGGGCCACCACACTGGCCGCCAGCACCGGCAAAGCATGATTCTCGACAACATACACCTTCAAACCGTTGGCGAGCGTGAAGCTCCCCGGCACGGGCAGATGCACCTGCGGAGCGGGGCCCGGTTGCGGCATCGTCTTGCGCCAGTTCTGCGCGGTCTCGAACTCCGGCGTGTAGGGATTCGTGGTTTTGACATTGGCGTCGGTGTCCGCGGGCGAACGCGGCACGTCGTCAACGACCTTCTTGCCCGGCACCACGTACACCACGACGGCGCTGTTCCTGGTCAGGTATTTCGCCGCCGCAGCCTGCGCATTGGCGGGCGTCACCGCCTCGGTCATGGCCACATCCCTGGGCAGAAAACCGGGGTCGCCGGTGTACTGGTTGTAGCGATCCAGCGTATCGGCAACGCCGCCGAAACCGCCTAGCCGCTGCAGCCCGGTGATCTTCGCCGTCAGGTTGCGGGCCTTGGCGGCTTCAATCTCGTTCGCGGTCGGACCGGTGGTATTCAGCCGGTCGATCTCGCTCCAGACCGTTCCCTCCAGATCCTCCAGCTTCACTCCCGGCCGCGCCGTCACCACGCAATCCGCTACGGTGGTCAGCTTCTCCGCATCGCTTTCGCACGTCACGCTTTGCGCGACCTGCGTCTTGTACACCAGAGCCTGATCGAGACGGCTCGCCTTGGTTCCGCCCAGCGCCAGCAGCGCGGCGCTCACCTCATAGGACTCCGGTGTAAACGCCGGCGGCGTCAGCCACGCGATGCGCAGCTGCGATAGCTGCACGGTGTCCGTCACGGTCGCTCGTTTCTGCGCGGTGATCGGCGGCGTCACCACATTCACCGGCGGCACGGCCGGCCCCTTCGGAATCGGCCCAAAATACTTTGCCAGCAACGCTCGCAGCGCCTTCGGATCGAAGTCGCCGGCAATGGCGAGCGACGCGTTGTTGGGTGTGTAGAACTGCTGGTGGAAGTCGCGCACATCCGCCAGCCGCGCCGACTCGATATCCGCATGGCTGCCGATCACCGCGCCGTAGTACGGATGCTCCTTCGGGAAGAGCAGATGATATTCCTGCTCTTCGGCCAGGTTGTAGGGTCGGCCTTCGCCCTGGCGGCGCTCGTTGCGCACCACGTCGCGCTGGTTGGTCAGCAGCTCGCGATTCAGGCCTTCCATCAGAAAGCCCATCCGGTCGCTCTCCAGCCACAGCGCCAGCTCAAGCTGATTCGACGGCATCGTCTCGAAGTAATTGGTGCGATCGAAGCTGGTGGTGCCGTTCACATCCGTTGCGCCGGCAGCCTCCACATCCTTGATGTGCGCCTTTTCACCCACGTGCTCGGAGCCTTCAAACATCATGTGCTCGAAGAGGTGCGCGAAGCCGGTGCGGCCGGGCCGCTCATTCAACGGGCCCACGTGGTACCAGAGATCCACCGCCACCAGCGGCAAACGGTGATCCTCATGCGTGATGACCTTCAGGCCGTTCGGCAGCGTGTAGGTCTCATATTTCAGCTCGGGCAGCTTCGTCTTCGCTTGCGCGACAGATTGCTTGGGTGCGGTGAGGCTGCCGGCGACACCGATCAAAAGGACTGCATGGAACACGCTTCTGCGCACGACGGACATCGGTTATCTCCTGCGTATCACCCGGTTAGGCTGTGCTCGCTAGCATAGACCGTCGCCGGCGGCTTCCGTAAGCCAAAATCCGCGGCTGCGACTCTACGATTCGTTTTCCGGAGCACTCGCGCCGGCGTTCAGATGCGCTTCTATCTCATCCAAACGCCCCTGCAACGACCGCACCAGCTCTTCGAGCGACGCCACACGTCCCGCCAGCGATCCGTCCTCCACTCTGCCTTCCGCTCGGCGGCCCGCTTCAGCCGCCTGCGGCAGGGCAATCACAGGATCCTCTGTCTCCCCGTCCAGCAGATGCCGCCAGCGAACCTCGCGCGCGCCGGGCTGCCGCGCCATCGCACGCGTCAGGGGCTGTTCGCGGGCGGCCAGCCGCTCCAGCGTCGCCGCCACCGCAGCGGTGTCGTCAAAGGCGTACAGGCGCTCCGCACGCGCACGCAGCTCGGCCGGTGTCTGAGGGCCGCGCAAAAGCAACAGGCAGATCACGGCGATCTCATCGCGGCGCAGATTCAGCCCATCGCGCAGGCGGTGCTCGAACTTGGACACCCGCGCGTCCGGAATCACACGCACAAGCCCCTGATCCTCAAGAGAGTTCAGGGCGCCACGCACATCCCGCTCATTGAGTTCCATCACGGGATCGCGGCTGCTCTTCTGATTGCAGGCGTTTACCAGGGCATTGATCGAGAGCGGATAGTACTCCGGGGTGGTGATCTCCTTCTCGATCAAGGAGCCGGCGACACGTGTCTCTGCGGGGCTGAAGACAAACATAGGGCCATGCTACCGAAGCTCTTCGCCGTTCCCCTAAAATGGACGGATGGCCTTCTCAGAGCAGTTCGATGTGCTGGTCGTCGGTGCGGGACACGCGGGCTGCGAGGCAGCGGCGGCGGCGGCGCGCATGGGCCTGCGCACCGCGCTGTTTACGCTGAATCTCGACCTGATCGCGCAGATGAGCTGCAACCCCGCCATTGGCGGCGTCGCCAAAGGCCATCTCGTGCGCGAGGTCGATGCGCTCGGCGGCCTCATGGGCGAGGTCGCCGACGCCTGCGGCATCCAGTTTCGCCTGCTGAACACCTCGCGCGGTCCCGCCGTGTGGTCGCCCCGCGCGCAGTGCGATAAGGCGCTCTACCGCGTGAAAATGCGCGAAAAGCTGGAGTCCATCCCCAACCTCTTCATCAAGCAAGCCGAGGTGGTGGATGTGGTGGTGGACCTCCCCGAGTCGCGCCCCTATGAGTTGTCATCCCGCAGCGAAGGCGGGGCCCCCAGTGAGCGTTCTTTGCTCGTTGGGGTGCAAGCGGAGGGACCTGCTTCTTCTCCGGTGCGCCACGAATCGCCCCGCATCACGGGCCTGCGACTCCGCGACGGCCGCACGATTCACGGCCGCGCGGTGGTCATCACCACCGGCACCTTTCTAAACGGCCTCATCCATTGCGGCGAGCAGCAGTACACCGCCGGGCGCTCCGGTGAGCCGGCCAGCGTTCTGCTGGGCGAAAGCCTGAAAAAGCTCGGCCTGCGCGAAACGCGCCTTAAGACAGGCACACCGCCCCGCCTCGACGGCCGCACCATTGACTGGACGCGCTTTGAAGAGCAGCCCGGCGACGCCGACCCCACGCCGTTCAGCTTTCGCAGCGCGCCGTCTAACGGCGCACCCACGTGGACGCCGCCCCTGCGCCAGATCTCCTGCCACATCGCCTACACCACACCCAAAACTCTCGCGTTGATCCGCGATAACGTCCATCGCTCGCCCATGTACACCGGCCAGATCGAAGGCGTCGGCCCGCGCTACTGCCCGTCGATCGAAGACAAGATCGTGCGCTTCCCGGACAAGACCCAGCATCAATTTTTCCTCGAACCCGAGGGCCTCAACACGCATGAGGTCTACATCAACGGCATGTCCACGTCCCTGCCCATGGACGTCCAGTCCGCCATGGTGCGCAGCATCCCAGGCCTCGAAAACGCCGAGATGCTCCGCCCCGGCTACGCCATCGAGTACGACGCTATCGACCCTACAGAACTCGACCGCACGCTCAAGGTGAAGAGCTACGAAGGCCTCTATCTCGCCGGCCAGATCAACGGCACCTCCGGCTACGAAGAGGCCGCCTGCCAGGGCCTGATGGCCGGCATCAACGCCGCGCTCTACGCACGGCTGGAAGCAGCAAGCAGCAAACAGGAAGTAGACAAAGCCGCTCTTCCTACTCCCTACTCCCTACTCCCTACTTCCTACTCCTTCACCGCTTCTCCTACTTCCTACTCCCTGCTTCCTACTTCCTACTCTTTCACTCTCGACCGCAGCGAAGCCTACACCGGTATCCTCATCGACGACCTGATCAGCAAGGGCACCGACGAGCCCTACCGCATGTTCACCTCGCGCGCCGAGTTCCGCCTCCATCTGCGCATCGACAACGCCGACACCCGTCTCACCCCCCACGGCCGTCGTCTGGGGCTGATCGACGACAACGCCTGGGCAAGTTTCGAAGCCAAGATAGCCCGGGCGAAGGCGCTCACCGCGCTCCTCGAACGCGCCAGGCTCACCGAAGCCGACGCGGACGCCCTGAACGCCTCGCACCTCGCCGCCTCGCCCCTCACAACCTCATCTCATCCCGCAGAATTTACAAGGCCCAACGCGCAGCTCGCCGTGGATACAGCTGCGGCAGTTGAACGACCTCTACATCTCGCCCGGGCCACCAGGAACGCACAACGCAGCGCTGAAGACCCGGAAGCTCCCGGCCTCACGGCAACCCGGGCCGATGCGCCACAACCCTTCGTTAAGGGCGACCATGTCGCACAGCTTCTAAAGCGCCCCAGTCTCAGCCTCGAACATCTGCTCCCCGTCCTTCTGCCACGCATGACGGAGATACAGGAGTTCGAACCCTGGCTGGCCGCGCTTGCCGCCGCGAACTACGAAAACACCCACACGCTTCCGGCCTGGGTGCGCAATGAGATGAAGACCGTCGAAACCACGGTCAAATTCGCAGGCTACCTCACCCAGCAGCAGCGCTCCATCGACCGCCTGAAGCGCGACGAAGCCCGCTCCATCCCCGACTGGTTCGACTACACCCGCGTCTCCGGCCTGTCCCGCGAGATGGTCGAGAAACTCGGCCGGGTCCGCCCCTCCACACTGGGCCAGGCCAGCCGCCTCCCCGGCGTAACCCCCGCCGCACTCAGCCTCATCCAGTGCTTTCTGGAGATCCAGGCGCGGGGAAGAACCGCTTAGCCACTACAGAGCAAAAGAGCAAATTCGGTCCAGAACACGTATCGCCCACTTCGGGCAGCTTTGGAAGCTGATGACAACGGCGTCGGACAGCTTTGGAAACTGATTACAACCGCGTTTCTGAAGACTTATGGTGGTCTCGGCCAAGCTCGATGAGCGCATTGGCCTCATATCGCCAATTGAGAATCCCATCCGTTCACCCGCGATCCGGCTGGGATGGTTCGCGCACGACATAGCCGCCTAAGGGCGCACAGGTGGCTTTTCTCAAGCGGAGCCGTGAATGGTAAAGGACATTATCATGCGTGAAACTTTACTCCGTGAAGCCTTATACTCTCCAACGTTGTAGTACCCTATGATGGCTTCTGTACCCACCTCACCCTTGGAGATCGATCATGCGCAGTTCGCTCTTTGCCGTTGCCGCTCTGCTTGCGTCCAGCCTCATCGCTCACGCCGACACCATGGGAACCTTGCCACTCAACGGTTTCTTTCAGAACGGCAATACCATCACCGGATCCATCACTGTAGACGACACAACCGGAACCGCTCTGAGCGGAAACCTGAGCGTCAACACCGGCAGCATGATGCTGTTCTTTGGGCCAACATCGGTCGGTCAGTTCGACTTCTCCTCGTTTAACACAACGGTGTTTAATTTTTTCGATCCGCAGGGGGATGTGCTGGCCCTCGCGGTACTGGGGAATGGAGTCTTCTCAACCTCTTCGTTCTGCACAACTCAGGCATCATGCAGCGGCATCCTGTCGGGGCTGGAATTCGCAGCCGGGGGACTCACTTTTCTCCAGAGTGCTACGCCAGCCTCCGTGACCCCCGAACTCTCCAGCATCGCCCTGCTTGGCACTGGCCTCTTAGTCGCCCTAGCATCGATTCGCCGCCGCCACGCCTGACCCAGCCGCCCGTGGCGCCCGTGGCCTTCGTGGCCTGCCCTCTACTATCTACTTCTCTACTGCCTATATCTGCCCACAAACACAAACGGCCCGCCACTTCCGAGGCGAGCCGTTTTGCGGTGAACTATTTAGATTGACCTGAGGCATCCGTACTCTCGGATGGGCCTCGCCGCAGGACCCCATAAAAGAAGTTATGGGTGGCTAAATGCGGGATGTACCGAATCCTCGCCCGCTGCGCCGGAGCACCGGGATTCATTAACTATTTTGCAAACGCGCAGATGATTGATGTGGTACTGTTCCTCCATCAGCAAAAAGGGGATTCTCATCGAGTTCTCGACTTAACAACCGTCAGAATCAGGAGCTTTCCATGCGTTTACCTGTTCTTGTCGCTGCCGCAACTTTGCTCTCGGCCACCTTCGCCGCCCACGCCGATACGGTGTACAGCTATACCGGCCATGACTTTACCTCTGCGGCCGGATCGTTTACGACGAGTGACTTCCCCTCCGGTTCGTTCACCGTGGCCTCCCCGCTTCAGGCCAATCTGTCGAACGCCACCCTTACGCCCCTGAGCTTCAGCTTCAGCGATGGCGTGGACACCTTTACACAGACCAACACGTCATTTCAGGGCTTCCAGCAGTTCTCCACGGATGCGAGCGGAGACATCACCCAGTACTACATCTATCTGTTGGAGAGCGGGCCAAACGCCGTCACTTTGCAGCTCACGGATATTCCTGGGGAGGGGAACCCAGAGCAAGCCACGTCGACCTTCGGGGACGCTTTTACCGAACAGGCAGGGGCTTTCACCATCAACCCGGCCTCTTCGGTCACGCCCGAACCCTCCAGCATCGTCCTGCTCGGCACAGGTCTACTGGGCGTGGTAGGGGTGCTGCGGCGTCGGCTCGTATAGGGAAAACCCCACACTTCCTTATGCTCTCCAACCTGCTCTTTGGGTTCATAACCCAAAGAGCGAATCGGCGGACACCATGAAGGAGTCCAACAGTCATCTCGACGGTTGCAAAATCGCCAATGCGCTCACCGATGCCGATTGGTATCGATATGTCGCATTATAGGAAGTGATAGCCATACAATCGCCTCCGAACTCCTCGCAACCGCCCGGGAAAGGCCGTTGCACATGATTCCCCAGGAACCAGCTATCCTGAAATCACCCGAATCCGTCCTCACGGACCCCAACTCCGCGCGGCACCCGTGGGCCGCTCAGTAAATTGCTGAAAACAGATATTTTGCACCCAAATTCTTTGTTTTGAATACTTTGCATGTACCATCCCTGCATCTGTAACAAAACAAAAATTTTGCGTCCGCAATACCCCGAGGAGGGGGAGGGGACCCGGCAAGGAGTCTGCAGCACACGGCCCAACGAACAGGACGCGAACACTCAGTCTCGCGGGAGTCGGCTTGCATGACGTGGGTTCGGCAGGGGATCGGTAAGGATATGTCGGCTTCCCGCACCTGAAGGCTCCAATCAAGATCCCAACCTGGGACTCTTGCGAGAACTACGAAACACTGAGCAGCCACGAGAACGCCTTGATCAGGGACTCGGCTGCTTTGTCTCTAACACCGAAGGTCACTGCGGGTACTGCACCGCTCCCGGCAGCATCCCGCTTTCCACCAGCACCGGCGGCCTCCGCAGCTTCGTCGCCTGCTCAAACGCATACGCCCAGCCCAGCAGATCGCCGTCGCGCCACGGTCTCGCGCTGATCTCCAGTCCGAACGGCAGCCCATTGGGATAGAACCCCGCCGGAACCGTAATCGCCGGAACGCCGATCTTGTTCACCCAGCCGGTCTCGGAGTGCGGGCCGCCGGAGAGCTTGCCATCCTGCGCGAGGGTCTCGTCCGGCGGCGGCATCTGCGCGCTGGGGTAGATCAGCCCGTCGAGGTGGAAGCGGTACAGCGCCGCGGTGTACTCGGCCAGCATCGCGTCGCGCGGTCCAAAGTAGTTTTTCTCCGCCTCCGGATCGCCCTGCAGCGTTCTCTGCGGCGGCAGGTTTTTCCAACGCTGCGATCCGTGTACCGCACCCGGCGATGCGCCTCCCGCACCGGGCTGCCGCGCCGTCCCCATCGGTGCGCTTCCCGGCTCCGAGACTGCGTCCACAAGGTTGTCCAGCGATCCCGAGACCCCGGTGAACACCGGCGGCAGGTCTTTACCGGTGGCGGCCTTGTACGCCGCGGCATTGTGGTATTCGGCAGGCCCAAACTCACTCAGCCACTGCATCGCTCCGTCGCGCCGGTACGGTCCCGTGTCGACCCGGCGCTCCGCCGCTAGAAAGCTGTTGGGCAGCAGATTGTCGTCAAACAATACCGTTGCACCCGCCGCGCGCACCGCCTCCACGACCTGCATCAGCATGGCCCTTGTCTCAGGCTGCAGCGGTGTGCCTTTGGTCGCCAGGATGAACGCCGGAACGCCAAAACGCCTGCCTTTCAGCGCATCCGGCTTTAGATACTGCGTGTACGGCCCCGGCTGCCTGTTTGCGGCGGCCCCGGCGGTCTTGAAGTCCAGCGGATCTTCGGGGTTCTCGCCGGCCATCACCCCGAGCGCGATCGCGACATCGGTTACATCCCGGGCAATCGGCCCGGTGTTGTCCAGGAGCCAATCCAGCGGGGCAATTCCCGCGATGCTCACTAGGCCGCGGGTTGGAAACAGCCCCACAACAGAACTCGTGCCGGCGGGCATGCGGATGCTGTTGCCCGTGTCCGTTCCATTGCCCAGCACAGCCTCGTTGGAGGTCACCGCTGTTACCGTTCCGCCCGACGATCCACCCGGAGAGAAGCGCACATCGTAGGCGTTACCCGTACGCCCGAAGGCCGTGGAGCGGTTCGTATCGCTGGCAGCAAAATCCGGCATGTTGGTGACGCCCAGGATGACCGCCCCCGCCGCACGCAGCTTTGCAACCACCGTGGCGTCGCGCGGCGCAATGAACTCGTGACCGGGGATCGCAAAGCCCTCCCAGCCGTCCGTATCGATCAGCCCTTTGACGGCAGTGTTCGCCTTAATGACGATCGGCACCCCCCACAGCGATCCGTGAACCGCAGTGGTATCCGCGTCCTCGCGCCGGGCGGTTGCGAGCGCTCCCTGGGCGTCCACGGTCTGCACCGAGCGGTACACGCCGTTGTACCGCTCGATACGCCCCATGTACCACCGCGTCACCGCCTCCACCGTGTATCTGTGAGCCGAGTACAGGCTCTCCAGCTTGGGGATCGTGATCTCGAGCAGGTCGGCATTCATCTTAGCCTGCCGCTCCGGTGGGAGCACAGGGAGGTTGCCGGGCAGCGGAACAGGCAACGGAACAGCGGAGCCGGGCGTGCGTTGCGCAGCCGAAGTCTGCATGCTCAGCGTCGAAAGAACGAGAAAAACAGCTACTTTGGCAAACGAAGGAGATCGGAGCACACGAATCCTTGGGACCTTGGGGCGGGATGCTTCCTTGTATCACGCCTCCCGCGGCGTCCGACCTTGAAGTAACGCTTGAACCGGGTATTTACTCTCTTGGTGCAGTAATCCCCTTTTGTGGTCATCCCCGAAGGGGATCTGCGTTCCCTTGTAGTGCCATGACCGCTAAGGAGCAGCAGGTTTCCTGCGGGAATGACAGAAAGAAAACAAAGGGAATGCAAAACAAATGGGAATGCCCTATTCAAAGACAGGGCATTCGCTATCGGCGCACAGAAAGCCAACGTTAATAGTTGAAGTTGACCTCTTCAACCTCTTCCACACCATAGCGGCGCAGCAGGTTCGGTAGATTCTGCGAGAACGCCGCCTTGGGCATGACGCTGTCACAACCCACTTCAACCGCCTTGGCCTTGAGATCACCCTGGATCGAAGACAGAAATCCGATGATCGAAGCAGAGCGTTTGAGCTTGGTCTTCAGCTTCGGAATCAGCGTAAGCGGCTTTGCATTCGCGTTATTGAGGTCGAACACGATCAAGGATGGCCGGTTAGTCTCCTCCCCGCTGGTCAGTGCGGAAATCGCTTCCTTTTCGTTCTTCACGAAGGCAACCTTCACCCCCAGTTTGCGGGCAGTCTCCTGCACCTTGGCGGTGATGAAAAGATCTTCAATGAAGAGATAGATATGGGTCTGCGCATCCTCGGAGATGGGCACGGGACGGGGCTGATTGTTATCGATCGGCTGGCTGTCGCCCTGTTGCCGGTGGCCGCGGCGCCCCCGCATCTGGATGGTGGACGGAGGCCCCCCGCCGAACTCCGGGCTGGCCTCGCGATAACTATGGTCCATGGGACCGACAAAGCCGCGCTCCTTGCCTCCGGGGCCTTTGACCTTGCGGTGCTGGGTCGAAACGAGGTTGCCGAAGTTGTCCGGACGGCCGCCCTCGCGCCGGTGGGGCCGCTCATATGCGCTCGCCCCAGCATTGCTGAAGGAGCGATCTGCTCCAAAGCCGTTGGTGTTGCTTTCGCTGCGGTTCTCGCCGCCAGCCGAACCGCCGCCAGGGCCGCTAGGACGGCGCTCCCGGTCACGGAACTTCTTTTTCCAGCGCTTCCCCTGACCCTGGCCTTGTCCCTGTGCGTTGTTCGAGCCGAGCTGTGCGCCGTTCTGCGAAGGTCTGCGCTGCCCATGATGGGTCTGGACATTATTTGTCTGGGCCGCAGGAGCCGCTGGGGCGCTCGCCGACGCGACCAGCGCGAGACTTTCGCCCTCCATCACGACGGGAGCGTAGTTCACTGAGGCAGCTCCGTTCGCACCGGCGGCAGCATCACCCTCCGCGCTGTTGTCGGAACCGTTCCCACCCGTGGCAACCGCGCCCGGAACAATCTTCTTCCGCTTGCGCCGACGCCGCCGGCTGCTTTTGCTTTGACCCATGCCCGGAGCAGGCTGTCCGCCCTGTGCGCCTTCTTCGTCCGCACCGCCCTCAAAGTCGTTTCCGAAGTCGCCTTCAAACACTTCGCCCGCAACCTGCTGCGAAGACTCGACTACATTCTGCTCTGACATTTGCCCTTGTTTCCCCTTGCCCTGCATTCGGAATCGAACCTGAAACACGCCTTTCCGCAGCACAGGGTGCGGGAAAAGGGCCGAATGGGGGCGACTTTACAATTGATGGACGTCAAGCACTTGCTCGCTCAACCCTGACTCTGGCCGCACAAAAGACGCGCTCGACTCCAAAATCCGCAAATTCCGCGGGATCCGCAAACTTCGCAAATTCCGCAGGACCTGCCGCCAGCCTCATCTTTGCGCGTCTGCACCAGGCACACGCCTTCTTGCGCTTCGTATTGCCCTCGAAACACCTTGCTTCGAGAAAGACTTCCGGCAGTTTCGCCGGTCCGCCAGCTCACCTCAAGACCCCTGTCGCGGCATTCCGCTTCGGATTCGGCTTCGCCAGCAAGCGATAACCAGTCTTACGGATGACCTGCCACGATGGAGCCAACCCTCGGATGCGCTGCGCAGAGTTTTGAATCAGCGTTCCGAATTTGAAAGCGCGGACCCCGCACGACGAGGTCATGGCCTCTGCGACGCCGGTCCCTGCCCGTAACGAACTGATGCTACCCGAAGAAGGCAGGGAACGCAACCCCGTCCGGGTGATGGGGAATGTCACGAAGTGGGTACATGAAACTGGAACAAAATTCGCACACCGAACTGGCACAAAGAGGACAGGCCATTCCCCCTCCCCGAGGAATGGCCTGTATCTCCCCAACGGCCAGTCACTGGCCTCGTGAAACGGCTTCGAATGGAAGCCCGCCCCGGAGGATGGCACCCTGTTGCGGATGTCTCGTTCGCTTCCGGGCGTTGAGATCGGTGTCGCTCATTGCTAAGCTGCACCCTCGCTCAAACATGAATAGGGTAGGCAAGTGACGTGCCAAACTCCCAATGCCCTCTTTCCTGAGGAATCGCGGCCCTGCAACTTGCGTGGTAGCAGAAATCGGTAGCCGTCCACCCTTCCGTCTTCTATTTTCAGAAGGGAGTGCGCTGTTTCGATTGACCTCCCCAGCCGGCTGCTCTGTATAATCGGAGACAGCCAAACGCAGACCCTTGCGCCCGCAGCCGTCTTTACCCAAAGAAGGAAACGCTGGCGGGGCGTTCTGCGTTGAGCGTGGGCTAGCGACTCGCCGTACCCTTCACGGTCCGGCATCGCGCCATGCGGCGCTAATTCACTCTCCCACACCGCTGTAAGGAGTTCGACACCCCGCATGAATCGTTCCTTGCCCCTTGCCCTGGCGCTGGCCGCAGCCGCCTGCACCTCCAGCCTCGTTGCCCAGACCACCGCCGCTCCGCACACCGCTGGCCCCCAAACCGCTGCAACCCCGGCCGCCTCCCCTTCAGTTGTCGCTCCACAGGCCATTCCCGCCAAGGTCGCGGTAATCGCCTTTGAGCAGGCCGTGATCGCCACCAACGAGGGTCAGCGCGCCGTCGCCGAAATCCAGAAGAAATACGAGCCCCAGCGCAGCAAGATCGAGACCGAAGGCACCGAGGTCAACTCGCTCCGCCAGCAGATCCAGGCGCTTCCCGCGAGCACCCCTGACGAGGAACGCGCGAGTCGCGAGAAGACGCTGGACACCAGGGAAAAGGCGCTGCAGCGCGACGGCGAAGACGCCAGCAACGCCTACCAGGGTGAACTGCAGGAGGCCTACGGAAAGGTCGCGCAAAAGGTCGGCGCAACCGCGGTCAAGTATTCGCAGGATAACGGCTTCACGCTGATGCTCAACGTCGGCGGCAACCAGCAGACACCCAACCCGGTGCTTTGGTTCTCGCAGACCACCGATATTACGCAAGCGGTGATCAACGCCTACAACGCGAGCTCCGGCATCGCACCGCCGCCGCCCTCGGCGCCCTCCGCCCGCCGCCCGGCAGCCCCGGCAGCCGCACCCCACAAGTAACAGAGCGGTTTATTGAACAAAGAGCGGAGACCTTCGGGTCTCCGCTCTTTTGTTGTTCCTTCTGAGTTTTGCTTCTGAAGAGCGAGGATGTATTGCCGACCTGGGCATCCTTGGAGCTGCGTAAACCCGAACCCCACTTACCCGGGATCCATACCGGGGTCACTCTTCCTGTCATAATGTTCCCGGGAACAGGCGAGGGTCAAAGTCAAACGAGTTGATTTTGGATACCTGCACGTGCAGATCGAAGCTTTTTGCATTCGGAAAGAGAATAAGGTTCCAGTGTGCATCGATCACGGATGGAACGGCTATCGCAAGGGGACGAGCACCCCGCTGGAGCATGGGAAGAGCGCCTGACAACGGGCTTCTCGCCTGCGAAAGACTAGGGAAAACTTGAATGAATGCCTTCGTGTTCTGGTCCGTCAAACGTTGTCTGGAGACAGACCACATTCCAGATAAGCCGATCTGCATCATCGCCAAGTCGGATGGAATGACGTCCTTTGGCGTATGTACAAGCCGTTCGAGGATGGTCATGCTGCTGTTAGTAGAGGTGTAGATCGCCTCTTGTCCCGGCAAGTTCCATCGGCCGGCACTCTTTGCCGCACCAATACCCGTCAAGTTGGCATATTTCGTTCGTGCGAGCCGATACAGCGTCAGTGGTCGAGCAAGGAGGTCTTCGACTTCCAAGGCTAGATCTTCCGGAGTCAAAAGTCGATCCCGTGCTCGATTCGGATGAGGACCGGCTCTAACGCGATGACGTTGTAATTCGCCTCGTAAGCAGCTTGCAGTGGGGTCTTGCCCCCAAAGTCATCATTGGCAACCGAGAGCCAAGTTGAAGCCTTCAGGTCGTCCCCGAAAACTTCCCTGACCCTTTCCACCAGATCCGTGTAGTTAGCGAACTTTTGCTCCGTTCCGTTCGCGTCGGACTCTATTCTGTCGAAATAACTCTCTAGAGCCTTCCGAACGGAACGAACCTGAAAAGCTCCAGCATTGGGTGTTCCCCCAAACATCGGCTCTATGTAGCTTCCCGCAGTTTGTACAGGTTCAGCGGCGGTGGTCGCATCTGGATCTTTCCTGGCACCTGGCATAACGGCTCCTTTGTGCAGCATACCGGATGGGTGTCTCATTCGACCAGATCACTCTTCGCCGACCTTCAACACCGCCAGGAAGGCCTCCTGCGGTATATCTACCTTACCGATGCGTTTCATGCGCTTTTTGCCCTCTTTTTGCTTCTCCAGCAGCTTGCGCTTGCGGCTGATGTCGCCGCCGTAGCATTTGGCGATCACGTTCTTGCGGATCGCGGTCACGGTCTCACGCGCCACGATCTTGGAGCCGATCGCGGCCTGGATGGCGACCTCAAACATCTGCCGCGGAATCAGCTCGCGCATCTTTGAAACCAGCGCCTTGCCGCGGTCATACGCGAAGTCACGATGCACAATGATCGAAAGCGCATCGACCGGCTCGCCGGAGACGAGGATGTCCATCTTCACCATTGGCGAAACCCACATGCCGGCGAGCGCGTAATCCAGCGAGGCATAGCCGCGCGAGATGCTCTTCAGCCGGTCGTAGAAGTCGAGCACGATCTCATTCAGCGGCAGCTCGTAGGTGATCATTACCCGCGTTTCGGAGACATATTCGAGATTCTGCTGCCGTCCCCGTTTGTCCTCCACGAGCTTGAGGATGCCGCCGACATATTCCTCATTGGTGAGGATTTTGGCCGTAATCACCGGCTCTTCGATGATCTCGATCTCCGTCGGATCGGGCCAGCGCGAGGGATTATCCACCTCCAGCACCGATCCGTCGGTCAGCGTGATCTTGTAGCGCACGCCCGGCGCCGTGATGATCAGGTCGAGATCGTACTCGCGCTCCAGCCGCTCCTGAATGATCTCCAGATGCAACAGGCCAAGAAAGCCACAGCGAAAACCGAAGCCAAGCGCGACGGAAGATTCGGGCTCGAAGTTGAAGGAGCTGTCATTGAGCCGCAGCTTCTCCAGCGCATCGCGCAACAGGCCGTGCTCGTGCGAATCCACCGTGTAGAGGCCCGCGAAGACCATGCTCTTGATGTCTTCAAAGCCCGGCAGCGCCTCCGCGCAGGGCCGGTCAACATGGGTAATGGTGTCGCCGACCTTGGTATCCGCGACGTTCTTGATGGTGGCGACAAAGAAGCCGACCTCGCCCGCGCTCAGCTCGTCGAGCGCCACGGGTTTGGGCGTCATCACGCCCATGCTGTCGATGTCGAAGGTCCGGCCGTTGGACATGATCTTGATCCGGTCGCCCTTGCGCATGCGCCCGTTAATGACGCGTGCCAGCACGATCACGCCGCGATAGGCGTCGAACCACGAATCGAAGATCAGCGCCTGCAGCGGCGCTTCGGCATCGCCCTTGGGCGGCGGCAGCAGATGCACGACAGCCTCTAGGATCTGCTCGACGTTCAGCCCCGTCTTGGCGCTGACGGCCACCGCGTCATCGGCGGGAAGCCCGACGGATTTCTCAATCATCGCCTTCGTGCGCTCGATATCAGCCGACGGGAGATCGATCTTATTGATGATCGGAATGATTTCGAGCCCGTTCGAGATCGCCAGATACGCGTTCGCCAGCGTCTGCGCCTCCACTCCCTGCGAGGCGTCGACGACCAGCAGCGCACCCTCGCAGGAAGCCAGCGACCGCGACACCTCATAGCTGAAGTCCACATGCCCGGGCGTGTCGATCAGGTTGAGTTGATACTCCTGGCCGTCTGAAGCCCGGTACATCATGCGCACGGTATGGGCTTTGATGGTGATGCCCCGCTCGCGCTCCAAGTCCATGGCATCGAGCACCTGCTCCTGCATCTCGCGCGCGGTCAGCGATCCGGTCAGCTCCAGCAGCCGGTCGGAGAGCGTCGATTTGCCGTGATCGATGTGCGCGATGATCGCAAAGTTGCGGATGTACTTGGGGTCCATGCTGTTCCGGAGTCTCGATGAGGGCGAAGAGCACTCGAACTTCTAGGATATCAGTGCATCTTCGCCGCCACCGTTCCGGCTCACATCACCCGCTCCAGCATCACCTCGATGTCCAGATGCCGCGTGCTGCCCGGAACATCCAGCGAGCCCATCATCACCGGCGTTCCCGGTTTCAGGATCGCCGCATTCTCCAGCACGGCCTGCCGGATCACCGGCTCCTTCACATCGGCGATGACACTGGGGTTCTCCGCGACACTCGATTGCTCCAGCTTGATGGCGGCCTCGACGCCGTCTGCCCTCTCCGTCAGTGTGACGGCACAGTTCAGCCCCACGTCGAGGTAGGTGAACTGGTACTCGGTTCCCGGAGAGCTATGTTGTGAGTAGCCGCCGGTCATCACAGGAATCTTGCTTCCCTGCTTCATCGAGGTCCTCTCGTTCGGTACCGCGGCCATCGCAAAGTGCTGGACGCCGACGCGTTTGCCGCTATCGGACTCCGTCACCGTGAACATGAGCCGGTAGGTGTGCACAGGCCCGCTGCTCGCGGCAGGTGCCGGTTCCGCACCCTGGCCCGGCAGAACCGGTTGAGCATAGGCGGTGGTCGACGGGGCAGCATAGGCAAACAAGAGCGCTGACGTGAGTACGGCTGAAGAAACTCTGTGCATCATGGTTGATCTCCGGTGTTCATGACTTGGTGAAAATCTGGCAGGGGAACTCCGGGAACTTCGGATGCCATCGTGGGCAAACGTTCTCCCGGTACTGTCATGGAAAGGGTTGGCAGGCGATTCCCTGGTGGTTTGACCGGCTCCGCATGCACCAGTGCCCGCGTCGCCTCGATCGCACCCGGTGCGCGAAGTGAGGACACCTGCAGCAGCAGCTTCTCCTCCTTTGTCAGGGGAGCCGGTGGCGCGGGATAGGAGACCATCGCGGAGCTCTGCCCCGGCTCGCGACGCAAACGGGTGCGGCGTGTTGCAGAATGCGCTTGGCGGCTCTCACCTGTAAGGGGATGTGCCACGCTTTGAAACTCCGGCCCGAACGAACCGTGAGCTGCGATGGGCGAAGATGCTGCAAGCGAAGGCTGGGCAGACCTCTTGAAATGCCTGTGCCACGGCGAGCCGCAGAGGATCACGGCTACGAGCGCTGCAACGGCCAGCGGAACAGGCCACAGGCTCGCGGCAAACCCATTCAGCCACTGAGATTTCCTCGCGCCATCATGTTGCTCGAGACGAAGCACAATCCGATCGTGCATTCCTTCAGGCAGCTCCAATCGTGCCAACACATGCAGCACACGCTCGGCTCCGTTGTTGGTACTTTGCCCTTTCGCTTCGTCGCTCATCGCGTCCTCCTCTGGTTGCTAATCCCACCCGGCTTTGGTCTTCCAGCGTAGAGCCGCTCCTCCAGATGAGCCCGCGCGCGAAACACGAGCGATCGCACCCCCGACTCCGATCGTCCCACCACCACCGCAATCTCCGCCATGCTCAACTCCTCCACGGCACTCAGCAGCAGCACCGCACGCTCGAGCTTCGGCAGCTTATCCATCGCCGCGAGCACACGCGCCAACTCCGCCTCAGCCGCAAGCCGCTGGTCCGCAGGCATCTCGGAAGACTGCACGATCGCAGCCGCATCCTCTTCCATCTGGCGCGGCGTAATGCGGCGCTTGCGGTCGAGCGCAAGATTCCACGCCACGCGCAGGAGCCACGCCCGTGGCTCCGCTACCTCGGCAAGCTTCTTCCGCTGCTCCAGCGCACGCAGAAATGTATCCTGCACGATGTCCTCGGCCTCCGCCGGGCTGCGCACAATCGAAAACGCTACCCGGTACAACAGGGCGCCATGCACCTCCACAAGTGCGGCGACGTCCACCTCCGCGTGCGCCTTCCCTGCAGCCAGCCAACCCAAACGTTCATCCCCAAGTACCAGCGCCATGTGTGCCTGCTGTATATGTCTGCTGCTGGAAGGACGTTCGCTGCGCCGGTTCGCTCGGAAAAGTTTGCGCGAGGGTTGTCCCCAAAGCCTCGGAGGGCTAAGGAGTGCCTTACGAAATCATGTTTTGCTTTTCGGAGAGAGGTCCGGGCTTTAGTGGAGAGAGGTCCGGGCTTCGGAGGGAGGTCCGGGCTTTAGCCGGGACATTTCAGTACCGACAAGAAACGGGGCTTCAGCCCCGGGTTTTGCGCTGATGTTGGAGGAACCCTGGGCTAAAAAGCCCATAACGTTTTGATCTCATTTCGTGGGGGCCTGAGCCCCACGCTCCCTACCCACGCTTCTCCCCACATTTCTCCAAGATGCACTTCATACGATGATCGTGATTCGTCAGACACCACACCTACAGGGTAGCCCTCCACACAGAAACCCAACCCCGTACAATCAAACGTGATGGTGTCTATCGGGAGCAAGCTGTTCGTGCGTCGATTCCTGCCTGTGGTTGGCACCGCCTCGCTGCTTCTGACGCTCGGTGCTTCCCTGCCCGAGGCCGTAGCCCAGCAATCCAAACCCGCACCGGCGCAAACCACCGCATCGCCACCAGCGTCCACGTCCAGTCCAACCGCAGCCGAGCAACAGCACGCACTGCAAGTCCAGGCGCTCATCAACCGCGCCCAGGCCAGCTACAACTCCGGCGTGAGCAACTACAACAACAATCGCTTGGACGCCGCGCGCACCGACTTCGACACTGCAGTCGACCTGATGCTTTCATCCGGCATGGACCTGAAGAACGATCCGCTGCTGTCGGACGCCTTCGATCACCTGCTCGACTCCATCAACTCGCTGGAGATCGTGGCGCTGAAGCAGGGCAACGGCTTCTCGCCCAAGGTGGAAGAGACCCCCATTGAGGCTGCCGACGCGGAGGTCACCTTCAAGCCCGATCCTGCGCTGGTAAGCCGCATCACCGATCAGCTGAAGACGACCAAGTCCGATCTGCCTTTGACGGTCAATGATTATGTGGCCGGTTACATCAGCTACTACACCAATTCGCCCAAAGGCCACGCTTACCTGATGCATTCGCTGGAGCGCGCTGGCAAGTATCAGGCCATGATCGCAAAGGATCTGAGCGACGCCGGGCTGCCGCAGGATCTGATCTATCTTGCCGTCGCGGAATCAGGGTTCCAGCCGCAAGTGGTCAATCGCGGCTCGGGCGCCGGCGGGATGTGGCAGTTCATGCCCTTCCGGGGCGCCTACGGCCTCGATCGAAACGGGTATTTCGACGAACGATTCGATCCGGAAAAGAGCTCGCTGGCCTATGCGCGTTACATGAAGTACCTGTACGCGACGCTTGGAGACTGGTATCTCGCGATGGCCGGGTACAACTGGGGGCCGGGCAACGTCCAACGCGCGGTGCAGCGTACCGGCTATGCGGATTTCTGGGAGCTGTACCGTCATAACGCCCTCCCTACCGCCACCAAAAATTATGTGCCGGGCATTATCGCGGCGGCGATCATGGCAAAGAATCCGCAGCAGTACGGTCTCACAGGTCTTGTGCCTGACGCGCCCGTGCTTTCCGACACCGTAACGGTGGACTATGCCATCGACCTCAGGCTCGTCGCCGATCTCACCGATGCCTCCGTGACCGAGATCGTGGCGCTGAACCCCGCGCTGCTGCGGCTCTCCACGCCGCGCGACATCGCCTATGACCTTCATCTGCCGCCCGGCACCAAGGACACCTTTGTCACGCGCCTGAAAGACATCCCCGAAGAAGACCGCGCGTCATGGCGCTTCCATGTGGTGAAGACGGGCGAAACCTTGGACGAAATCGCCACCAGCTTCCACGCGCATGAAGACGCGGTAGCCGCCTATAACGATGTGAGCGCCGCCAAGCCGATTGAGGTGGACGACGAACTCGTCATTCCTCTCAGCGCTTCCAATGCAGGCTCGCCGGGGCAACAACGCTATACGGTGCGCCACGGCGATACGTTCGTCACCGTAGCCGATCGCTTCGGCGTCTCCGTGGAGCAGCTGCGCGATTGGAACGACGCCTCGGCAAACAGGCTCACACCGGGCCGTTCGATCTATGTCGCGGAGCCGGTGCGCCTGGCCCCTTCGGTGCGGGGCAACCGCGGCCGCGCCCGCCGCATAAGCGCTGGAAGCAGCAAAGTCACTGCGCTTCATGGGAGCGGCAAACGTACGGCGGCGTCCTCTCATGCGTCCTCATCCCGCGCTTCGACGCATAGCGGTTCAAGCAGTTCGTCATCGAGCGGAACAGGGTCTGCGGCCCATAAACACCGCCGCTGAATCGCATTCCTCCCGCATCCGCATCTATCTCGATTCTGCTTTGCGAAGAAAATCGGATTGCACCAAAAAGAGTGCTTGCTATTTGCCTCCGTGCAGCGTACATCTGTTGCTAATTCTTCGCGCGCTAGAGCGTGTCTGCTGATGGATCGCATACTCGTTCTTTAAGTCGCCGAAGCGCCGCAGAGTCAGCGTGGAATTTCACGCGTACCGAACGGGAGAGGATCACGATGTTCGATGAAGAAGCGCGGAAGCTCTATGCGATGGCTGCAGAGACTGATGAGGACGACGCCGATGAGGACGTCGACCTCGATGCCGAAGACGAAGAAGACGAGGAAGAGGAAGAAGAGTTCAGCCCCGATGAGGAACCCTCGCCTGCTGTTGATTCCCGGGACGAGATGACACCCTCGCGGGGGAGCACGCATCCCGAGGACGCGGAGATGTATGCCGCGCCTTCCAACCCTGTCGATCAGTACACGCCACCCGACCAGCTTTCAGAGCTGCCCGAACGCGATGAGGCGATGCCCGATGAGGGTTCATCCCTCAGAAGCTCCTCGGACTCAGCCCGCAAGAGGACAAGGGAGGGTTCCGCGAAGAAGGCGGCGGCCAAAAAGCCGCCGACAAAGAAGACGCCGGACAAGAAAGTGGCTGAAAAGAAAACTCCGGGCAAAAAGGCTCCGGGCAAGAAAACGCCCGGCAAAAAAGTAGCCGCGAAGAAGACCCCCGCAAAGAAGGGCGCTGCAAAGAAGATCTCAGGTTCCGCTGCCAAGTCCTCTGGGACTGTGCGCGGAGGTAAGACTGTCAGCAAGATCGCGGGCAGGAAGGGCACAGGCAGCAAAAACTTAACTACGAGAGGTACGACCTTGGCAACGAAGAAGGCAGCCGCAACAAAGACTCCGGCGAAGAAGACCACTGCGAACAAGACAACCGCAAAGGCTCCGGCCAAGAAGACCACGGCCAAGAAGAGCGTAGTCAAGAAAGCCGCAGCCAAGAAGACGGCGGTAAAGAAGACCGCAGTGAAGAAGACTGCAGTCAAAAAGTCCACCGCCAAGAAATCGGCTAAGTAGACCGTCGCTGTTCTGAAACAGTGAGGCCCGCATCCTTCGCATATCCTGCAAATTTGAAGGATGCGGGCTTCCGCTTTCGTGCCAACGGGTGTTTACTTCATCGATTGGAGCGCGGCAAGCACCTCATTGCTGTGCCCGGCGATGTCCTTTACCTGCCACATCTTCATAATTTTGCCATCAGGCGAGATAAGAAACGTGTCGCGCGTGGCGTAGTTCGCGCCGGCATGGCTCATCAAGGGCACGCCATACTCATCCACGACCTTGTGTTCTGGATCGGCAAGCATCTTGAAGGTGAACGAGTCCTTCGTGCACCACTGGCGATGGCTGTCCACCGTATCGAGCGAGACGCCCAGGACCACCGCGTTCAGCGCCTGGTACTTCGGCAGGTCACGCTGAAAGTTGTGCGCCTCCAGCGAGCAGCCGGAGGTCTGATCCTTCGGATAAAAATACAGAACGACCCATTTGCCCTTGTAGCTCTCCAGGCTTACCGGCGAGCCATCCTGTGAGGGCAGGGTGAAGCTCGGTGCAGGTGTGCCCACCGGGGGCATGTCCGCGGCAAAGGCTACGGCCGGGACTGCCATGGCGAGTGTTGCTAGACCAACGGTAAATGTTTTCAGCGCGCGTCGTGCAAGCATGGGTGCATCTCCTTGGAGCGTGCGATGTGGGATGGGATGCCGTTCGCCACGCACTCGGCTCCCATCCTACGCTGTGCCTCTCGAAAACCGCGCGATCTTTTGTGGGGTTGTGTTCTGTCTCAGGATGCAGGTGGTCCTTGGGAAAACCTTGCGCCCACGGCCTCCCCGATGATGGCGATGCCTGCGGCATCGGCCGCGCGCACCATGCCTTCCCGGTCGAAAAGCAGGGTGCGTCCGGCTTCAATGCACAAACAGCTGGCCCCCGCAGCCTGCATGGAGGCAATGGTGGGCACCCCCACCACCGGCACATCGAAGCGCATGTCCTGGTTCGGCTTGGCCACCTTAATCACGGTCAACCGGCGCCCCAGCGTGCTCGCGTCCGCCTCGCTGTTTGAATTTATGCTGCGCATCAGCGCGCCTGCGCGGGCGATGGTGGCATCCGTTCCCTCCATCGCCTCCACCGCGACACACGCGCCCGCCGCGATCACCACTGTCTGGCCAAGATCGAAGCCTGCGATGCCACGAGCCACACGCAGACCGTACGCGATGTCCTCCCTTTCCGCGTCATCAGGAATGCGCTGCGTAAGCACGCCGGCAGGCGCCAGCATCGGCTCCAGAAATGCAGTGGAGGAGAGCAGGGTGATGCCTTCATCTTCAAGCACCTTGGCCACGGCGCCGAGCAGCATATCCGTATTGCGGGTGCGCAGGTTCAGCAGCAGCTTCGCCAGTCGCCAATCGGGGCGGATGCTCGAAAAAATCTGCTTGTGCTTCACCTGCCCGGCCATGACGGCCTGGGTTACACCTTCGCGCTGAAATGTCTCGATCAGCCGCGAAAGCTCACCCAGCGAGAGCCAATGCACACGCACGCCGTCCGGGTCGCGCGCGGCTCGCTCGTTGATCTCCGGCTCGGTCTCTTCCTTGATCGCGGCTACGACGACACGCAGGCCCTGCGCGCGCGCGGCTTCCAGCAGAAGAAAGGGAAAGCGACCATTGCCGGCGATGAGGCCGAGGCTGCACCGAAGAGGCGGCTCGCCTGACCTCAGCTTCATTTCTTCCATTTACTTCTAGGCTTTCCGCGGCTTCAATAAGTGACTTAGCTCGGCCATCATCACCGTGTTGAAGAGCTGTTCGAGCTTAAGCTTCTTTGTCATTAGCTTCAGCAAAGGTAGATGTTACAGCGAGTTGTGCTGAAGTTAAGCGACTTCGGGAAGCACCCCGGAGATCGTCGATGTCGCAAGCCTGATCAGGCCATGCACCGTTATATCTTCATCGGCATCAGGCCAGTGAACACCGTGCCCTCTGCCGATGAGTCGCCATGCCTTGCGCTGCTCGACCGTGGCGTTCTTAAGCCGAGGAAAAAGCTCGACGGGAGTCGCAGTCTGAAGTCCACCGCTGAAACGCACGTAAATAAAATCGTTGTCCACCCTAACATCCAAGGGGACTAGATCCTTATCGATGACCGGCGAAGAAGTCATGCCATGCCTCCAATAACGAGTTTAAATTTTCCACAAGGATTTGTTCAACCTCACGTAGTTCCCCGGAACGAAAACCATCATTCCGCTCACGCCGTATAGGAACAAGCCAGTACTTCGCCCGTTTCTCCGCGGCTTCGACGTGAACATGAGGCTCCTCTGTACCCTCATCCGAGTAGAAGAATATTCGGTATGGGCGGATACGCAAAACGGTTGGCATTCTTTTACTTGATCACGCCGCGTTCGCTCTTCGCGATAAACTCCGCCAGATACGCCACGCGATCCCCGAACTCTCCACTGGCCACCTTCGCACGGATCGCATCGAGCGCCTGCGTGGTGTTCAGGTGCGAAACCTGCAGCAGCCGGTAGGCGGCACGCAGTTGCACGAGTTCTTCCGGCGTGAAGCCACGCCGCTCCAGGCCAATCCGGTTCAGGCCGAAGGCGCGGTTTTCACGGCGCACGCTGGTCAGCGAGTATGGCAGTACGTCCTGGGTAATCGTTGTGCCTCCGCCGATATAGGCGTAGCGGCCGATCGTGCAGTGCTGATGCACCGGATTCAGCGCGCCCACAACGGCGTGATCCTCCACGGTGACATGGCCGGCCAGCGTGGCGGCGTTGGCCAGAATGACGCCGTCGCCGATCTGCGAATCATGGCCGATGTGCGCATACGCCATGATGAGGCACTCGCGGCCGACACGCGTCACGCCGCCTCCGCCCTCGGTTCCACGCGAGATCGTCACCGACTCACGAATTACCGTACCCGCGCCGATTTCGCAGCGGGTCGGCTCGCCTTTGTACTTCAGGTCCTGCGGACTGATGCCGATCGCTGCAAACGGATGCACGACGACGTTGTCACCCAGCGTCGTATGCCCATCCAGCACGACATGCGAGACCAGCGCGCAGCCGCTGCCCAGCACGACGTTCGCGCCAACCGTGCAGAACGGGCCAACCGTGCAATCCGCTGGGATGACAGCACCTTCGGCAACGGCGGCCAGCTCGTGAATGCGCGATCCCGTCTTACCGGTTAAGGCATCCGCCATGTTCGCGCCCGCCCTGCTTACTGCCCTGCACCGGTTGCGGGTGCGCTGGTTGCAGCGGATTTGCCTGGCCGCGGCACAAGCATGCAGGTGATGACAGCCTCAGCGGCGGCCTGGCCATCCACGGTGCAGACGCCCTGCATCTTCACCACCCGGGATCGCCAGTTTAGCACCGTCACCTCGATGCGCAGCTGGTCACCGGGAACAATCTGCCGGCGAAAACTTGCCCTCTCGATGCCCGTAAAGACCATCAGCTTGCTTTCCCTATCGGGGATCTCGGTCAGCAGCAGCGCGCCCCCGGCCTGCGCCATCGCTTCGATCGTCATCACGCCCGGCATGATGGGAAAATCGGGAAAATGCCCCGTAAATTGAGGCTCATTGGCCGTCACGTTCTTGATGGCGAGGATGCGCTGCCGGGGCTCCATCTCCAGCACGCGGTCGATCAGCAGAAATGGATAGCGATGCGGCAGGATCGCCATGATCTCCGTGATGTCCATGGTGCGCTTGGGCGCTGCGGCCACATTTGCCTCCGATGGTGCGCCGCTGGCGATCTCGGTCCCGCTTGCGTTTTCAGTCCCGCTGGCGTTTTCAGTCATAGCGTGGCCCAGAATACCATCGCGGACTCGCCCTGCTCCCTGCCCGGCAGCCTGCAAAGCCCTATTTCTTCTTCAAAGGACGATCGGGGTCGAACAGATCGGGCGCAATCGGGATGTGGTACTGCACTTTATCCAGAAATTGCTGCGCCACCATGTCGCCGTTGCGATAGCGGGTGATCGTAAGTGCCGTCATCACGTCCTCTTCCGGCTGCCAGTTGTCGTAGCGCTCGATATCCGTGTCGAAGTCCTTGTAGGTCTCGTTGCGAAATTGAAAGCTGCGGCTGCGCGGCAGGTGCGACTCCTGATCGAGCCCGAGCGTGATCGCATCGTTGTCCGCCGTGATGATGCTTACCTTATCGATCAGATGACGCTCGTCCATGCCGGAGCCGTCAAAGGTCACGATCGTTCCCGGGCGCTTCAGCCAGTCCAGCACCGCGGTATCGATCGAGTGCAGCCTGCGCCGCTCGAAGTCCACGACATCGACCTTGGGCAGATCCTTGCGGCCGTGATAGCTCACCTCGTAGCCATTCTCCGGGGTCCAGACCTCGGCGACATCGCGTTTTGTAGTAGGAATGAAAACTCCCTCTTTGGACACGATCACGATGCGCTCGCCGAACGGCTGCAGCCGCAGGTATTCCTCGAACTGCGACTCGTAGGGATTCGGCAGGCCTTTGTAAAAGCTCGCTCCATGGCCTTCCAAACGCGCCGTGTCTCGTGTGAGCCACGCCCGCCCACCCAGCGCGACGAGCATCTGATCCAGCAGCTTGCGGCCATGGGCGGTGTCGTCGTTCGCGGGCGCGGTCTGGGCGCTGGGCAGGGCCGAAGCCTGCGCCGAGAGCTTCCCTGGCGCGGAGATCAGGGACGCACACCCCAACGCAATCAACTGTGACAAGCGAGATGGAGTCAAGGCGTTCTTGCCTTTCTAGTTGTCATTCCCGAAGGGAACCTGCTGTTTTCTTCGCACATGAAGCTGTCCCTCACCCCACCAGCACCGCGCCGCCGTTGACGTTCCATATCTCGCCGGAGACGAAGCCAGCCCACGGCGTGCACAAAAACACGATTGGTCCGGCAATCTCCTCGGGCTCCGCGGCACGGCCGAGCGGAATCAGCCCCAATGCCTTCTTGGACGCCTCCGGATCGGCCAGCGTTCCAGCCGACATCTCCGTGCGCACCCAGCCCGGCGCCACGCAGTTGCAGAGAATGCCCTGCGGCGCGAGTTCGCTCGAAAGACTCTTCGTCAGGCTCAGCAGCGCGCCCTTGCTGGCCGCGTAGTCCGCATGGAAGGCTTCGCCGCGCTGCGCCGCCGTGGACGCCACAAGGATGATGTGGCCACGCACACCGCGGTTCAGCTGCGCGAGCAGCGAAGGCGAAGACAGGGACGATGGCGCGGGCCACTCGATGCGATCGCTGAAGACAGCCTCCTCCAGCAACTCCCGCGCGTCCACGCCGGCTTCCGCGCGTGTCTCCGGATCTGCCTCGCCCGGACCATAGTCACGCTCACCAGCAAAGGCATTGGCGTCGCCGACCGGCATCTCTTCCCCACCGATCGCTGCGGGGAGCGCGTTCATCCCGGCCTGCTCGCCCAGCATCTGCCGCGCCCCCGCGCGCACCAGCCCAAACACGCTGTCGAGGTTGATACCCAGCGTCTCCCGCCACTGCCCTGTGCTCATGGTGGAGATCGGCTGATCGTGGGGCGGCCATACGCCGTGGTTGACGACGAGAATATCCAGGCGGCCAAAGACCGCGGCGGCCGCGGTGATCAGCGCTTCGCCATCCTCCGCACCGGCGAGTTCCTGCGGCACGGCGCGGCAAAGACCGTCGCCGCCGCACTCTGCAACCAGCTCCCGTGCCCGATCCGCGGCGGTCTTGTAGCTGAAGACCACCCGCGCCCCGGTCCCCCGCAGCAGCTGTACCGTAGCCGCGCCGATGCCGCGCGAGCCGCCCGTAACCAAGGCGACCTTTCCTTCGAGCGAAAGCTTCATCTCTCCATGGTAGCGGGCCGGCGGGTTCGAGCTGCCATACGTCTCTGAAGAGAAAGATTAGCGGAATGCCCGCAGGCGTCATCTCATCATCAGGTATCGCTCAAGAAGGAGCTTCTCAACATGAAAGTCGTCGTTCTTGTCTGCCGCATCCTGCTCGGCCTCATGTTCTTCGTCTTTGGCCTCAACAATCTCCTGCACTTCATCCACATGCCGCTGCCGGAAGGCGATGCGCTCACCTGGATGGGCATCATGGGCGCGCACCACTGGATGAACTTCGTCGGTGTGCTCATGGCGATCGCGGGACTGCTGCTGCTGGTGAACCGGTTTGTGCCGCTGGCGCTCACCCTGCTGGCGCCGATCATCGTCAACATCCTGCTGTATCACTCACTTCTGTGGCCCCATGGCGTTGGTCCCGCGATCATCGCGTTGATTCTGGAGCTGGTGCTGATTGCCGCGTATTTCCGCAACTTTACGCCGTTGTTAGCCATGAATCCCGAAGCGGATGTGCGCCGGCTGTAGGGCTGGTTAGTAACTGGGTTTTCTTTCTGTCATTCCCGAAGGAAATCTGCTGTTCGTGCTTGCTGCGGAGCAATGCGTGGTCAGCTACAGAGCACATCAAGAGAGGCCGGGGAACGGCGATGAGGAGACTGACATCACAACCCGGTCTTCTTCCCTGCTGCCTTCCCAGCCAATACCTTGCGCCGTTCAACGATTAACTTGTCAAGAGACTTCGCAGGCATCTTAAGAGTGCCCCTTGTACGCGGTGGAATTCTGGCAAAGACCACCGCGTGTGCCGACTCGAACTCTTCCTTCCACTCGCGCTCGCGAAGCGCACCCCAGCGCTCCGCGGCGATCCAGCCCAGCCTGCCGAGATAGGGTGCGCGCATGAGCCCCTCGCGCTCCAGCAGCTCCGCGGCATGGTCGGGCGTGGCGGCAAACCAAATCACGGCGGCTCCATCCGGCTCCAGGTTGAGCAGCGCGAACATCTTACCGCCGATCGCCTTATCGCCAACCCAGAACACCAGATTCACACCCCACTGCATCGTCTCGACGACGTGCGGCAGGGTCAGAAGATAGGTGCGTGCGCGCTCGGCATCCATGTGCCGCAGTGTAGCGCTGTTCGCCGCGACACCCTAGGGCCTGTCATCAATCTATCCAAATGAGCGCAGAAACGAAGTAAGTGGCGGCAAGGAAGTTTCTCGAAGTTTTGTCGAAGCGGGTGGCGAGGGCACGGAACTGCTTGAGTTTGGCGAAGAAGTTCTCAATCAGATGGCGTGCCTTGTACATGTCCTTGTCGTACTCGCGCTGCTGCTTGCGGTTGCTTCTGGGCGGAATCACGGCGGTTTTGCCTGCTTGCTCCAGCTTGCGCAAGACCCGCTCGTCAGCGTCATAGCCCTTGTCGGCCAGCAAGGTGCCGGACTGCAGTTGCGGCAACAAATTATCAGCCCCCTCCAGATCGCAGGCCTGACCCGGGGTGAGATGAAAACCGGTTGGGTTGCCGAGCGCATCCACGGTCGCATGGATCTTGGTGCTCAGCCCGCCCTTGCTGCGGCCAATGGCTTGATCGCCCCCTTTTTGGGCGCCCCAGCGCTGTGCTGGTGCGCCCGCACGATGGTGGAATCGATCATGGCATATTCGTCGTCGGCATCTTCGGCCAGATGCTCGAAAATGCGCTTCCATACCCCGGCCTTGGCCCAGCGGCTGAAACGCGTATGAACCACCCGGAAATCGCCAAAACGTTCGGGCAGATCGCGCCATGGAATGCCCGTCCGATACCGGTACAACACCGCGTCCACAAACAACCGGTTGTCCTTGGCCGGCCGGCCTTTAGAACCGATTCGACCAGGGAGCAAGTCCTTGATCCGCTCCCATTGATCGTCCCGCAAACCATAGCGCCTTGTGCTCATGGAGAAACGCTACCCACCGAAAGCTCAGCCGCATATAGCTGTTTTGATGACAGGCCCTAACGCATCTGATTCGCCTTGGCCTTGTTGCCGCCCGCCTTACGCAGCTTCGATCCGGCCGCTTCGCGTGAGTCTTCCTTGCGCTCCGCAGCCGTCTGGTTCTTCTTGGGTTTGCAGCTCCCCTTGGTGCCCGCTTCCTTGCCCGGCACGCGTTCAAAGCCCGGCCAGCAAGCCGGTCCTTCCCCGGTGGAGCGCTTCCCCTTAATCAGCGACTCCTTCTTGGCTTTTGCCTGCGGCTCGCTCATCTTCTTGCGTGCCGTCTTGCCAGAGGCGGTTTTGCGCTGCGCATACTGCGTCACGTTCATGCGCGTAACCCCGGTCTTTTTCGCGGTTGCGGACGAGGTCTTCATGCCTTTTTTCACGCTGCTGCTCGACTTCACGGCCAGCTTCTTGACTGTTGTTTTCTTCGCGGCGGAATTCTTTATCGCGGACTTCTTGCCGGCGGTTTTCTTTCCAGTAGCCATGCTTGGCTTAGAGGCGGGACCACATCGTTGAGGGCACTCGTTTGCAAACTAAATTTCCGGAAACGGCCCTTCACTTCAACGCAGTCGCAAACGGATGGGTCCTTTTGCAGTGGACGCATCGACAACCTGACCGCCCTGCGTGATGACGATGCGCTCCTGCGCAACCAGCCTGCGTGCAGCGGCGCGGGCCGGCTCCATCAGCGGCTCCCAGGCTTCGCGCGCATCGCTCCCCGCGACCGCCCGCGCGGCTTCGCTGGGGCAGATCGTCTTACCTGCGCCGCGCTCCCGCAGCAGCTGCAGAATCTGCGCTTCCAGCTGCTGATCCACGGCACTCACGCGACGCTGCCGACAGCCGTCCGAACAGAATTTCACCTCATCCCAGTTCTTCGCCCAGGCCTTGCGCCACTCCATCGTGCGTCCGCACGCGAGGCACGTCTTGCTCGCATGTTCGCCATGCTGCGCTTCGCGTTTGGGCTTGCGATCCGGCATCCTGTCACACCTTGCAATTCGAGTTTTTGTCTCAGCTTACGATCCGGTTTTTGTCTAATTCTCTATACTTCAGAGTGTCCCTCATGCCAGCCCAGACGCCTACGACTGCACAATCCGCCGCAAACGCCTTTCCTCCCAGCGACGAACAGCTCGACCTGATTACAAAGGGCGCAGCCGAGATCATCCCCCCGGCCGCAGCCGACGCCGCCGACGCGTTGAAAGCCCGGCTGGAAGAGTCGCGCCGCACGGGCGTTCCGTTGCGCATCAAGGCTGGATTCGACCCCACGGCGCCCGACCTTCATCTCGGCCATACCGTGCTGATGCGCAAGCTGAAGCACTTCCAGGATTTGGGCCACCAGGTCATCTTTCTCATCGGCGATTTCACTGGCATGATCGGCGACCCCACCGGCAAGAACCAAACCCGCAAGCCGCTCACCCGCGAAGAGCTGGAGGCCAACGCCCAGACGTATAAGGAGCAGGTCTTCAAGATACTCGATCGGGACAAAACCGAGGTGCGCTATAACTCCGAGTGGTTCAACTCCTTAGGCGCGGATGGCATGATCCGGCTGGCGGCGCAGTTCACGCTTTCGCAGATGCTGGAACGCGATGAGTTCCACAAACGCTTTCAGGAAGAGCAGCCCATCCATGTTCACGAGCTGCTGTATCCCTTGGCGCAGGGCTACGATTCGGTGGCTTTGAAGTGCGATGTGGAGCTCGGCGGCACGGACCAGAAGTTCAACCTGATGCGGGGCCGCGATCTGCAGCGCCATTTCGGCCAGAAGCCGCAGATCGTACTGATGACGCCCATTCTAGAGGGCTTGGACGGCGTGCAGAAGATGTCGAAGTCGCTCGGCAATGCCATCGGGATCCAGGAGCCCGCCGCGAGCATGTACGGCAAGCTGATGTCCATCAACGATGAGCTGATGTGGCGCTACTGGATCTTCCTCACCGATCTGCCGCAGCGCGAGATCGACGCCATGCAGCAGCGGGTCGCGAGCGGTGAACTGCATGCCATGCAGGCGAAGAAAAATCTCGCCCACAGCATCACCGCGGGCTTCCATTCAGCCAGCGAAGCAGATGCCGCGGCGGAAGGATGGACAAAGCAGTTTCAGCACAAGGGCGTCGCGGAAGATGTGCCCGAAGTCAGTGTTTCGCTTGCCGCTGATGGCCTGGTGATTCACACCGAGACCGCGGCGATGAGTTCGATCAAGCTTCCTAAGCTGCTTGTGCTCGCCGGGCTCGCATCCTCGACCGGCGAGGCCCAGCGTAAGTTGAAGGAGAACGCGGTAAGCATCAATGGCGAAAAATCCTCAGCAGTTGCGTTTAGCCAAACCGAGTTGGGCGAAGCCCCAACGCTGCGCCTCGGCAAGAAGGCCGTCCGCATCCGCTGGACAGCATAAGCTAACCTGCGGCCTCGGCCCACAACCCGGGTGCCCCATCCTCGCCGGCGGCTTTATCGCCGGTTAGGGTGGGAATACCATTTCCGGCAGCAACGACTCTCTGAAGCCAACTCCAAATCCGCACCCCAATCCACCACACCATGCGCCTTCAAGAAAGGCATCCAACGTTTATGCCTTTACGCACGGCCAATATCATCGGTTCAGGGCCCAATGGCCTGGCCGCGGCGATCACGCTCGCGCAACACGGCGTGGCGGTCACCGTCTTCGAGCGCAATCAACGCATCGGGGGCGCCTGCTCCACCGCGGAGATCACGCTGCCCGGCTTCCGGCACGACCTCGGCTCCTCCTGTTATCCGCTGGGCGTAGCGTCGCCGTTCTTCAACACACTTCCGCTAGCAAAATATGGTTTGCGCTGGATCGAGCCCGACGCCCCGCTCGCCCATCCGCTCGACGACGGCACGGCGGCGATGCTCGAACACGATCTCGACGCCACCGCCGCGCAGTTCATCGAGAAAGTCGACGACTATGACGCACACGCCTGGCGCAACCTGCTAGCCAGCTCCGTCCGCGACTGGGATGCACTGGTAACGGATTTCATGCACCCGCTGCTGCGGATTCCCCACAACCCCGTAGCGATGGCCACCTTCGGCATGGCCGCGGTGTGGCCGGCAAAGCTGCTGGCCGGGACGATCTTCCGCCATGAACGCGCCCAGGCCCTGTTCGCCGGTTGCGCGGCGCACTCTGTGCTTCCGCTTACGCGCATCATCTCGTCAGCAACCGGGCTGGTGCTCGCGGCCGCGGGCCACGCGACCGGCTGGCCCGTGATCGCGGGCGGAGCGCAATCGCTTACCGATGCGCTCGCGGCCTATCTCGGCGATCTGGGCGGGGAGATCGTCACCGGCCACAACGTAGCCAGCCTGCGCGGGCTTCCCTCAGCCGATGTTACGCTCTTCGACACCTCCGTGCGGGCGCTCGACACCATCGCCGGCGATGCGCTTACGCCGAGCTTCCGCACCCGTCTGGCGAGCTTTCGCCGCGGCCCCGGCATCTTCAAGATCGACTACGCGCTTTCCGAGCCAATCCCCTGGACCGCCGCCGACTGCCGACGCGCAGGCACAGTGCACGTCGGCGGCACGCTCGCCGAGATCACCCGCTCCGAACGCGAGGCCTTCTTCGGCCGCATTCCTTCCCCCACTGAGGACAAGCCGTTTGTTCTGCTCGTGCAGCCCAGCCTCTTCGACCCAAGCCGCGCACCGGCAGGCAAACACACCGCCTGGGCCTACTGCCATGTGCCGGCAGGCTCCGATGTTGATCGCACCGAGGCCATCGAGCGCCAGATCGAGCGCTTCGCTCCGGGGTTCCGCGACATTGTGCTCGCCCGCCGCAAGTGGAACGCCGGAGAACTCACCGCGTGGAACCCCAACCTGCTCGCCGGCGATGTCTCCGGGGGCGCGATGACGCTGACCGGCATGTTGGCGCGGCCGACGCTGCGGTCGTATCGCACCTCCAACCCGCGGGTGTACCTGTGCAGCTCGTCGACGCCCCCGGGCGGCGGCGTACATGGCATGGCCGGCTACAACGCCGCCGTGGCAGCCATCCAGGATCACGTTTCCGCGTAGCTCCTGGTGGTGCTGGCGCGGAAAGCGTTGAATTTGCCGGGCAGTAGACCCTTTGCGGCGATCCGGGCGTATCTTGAAGGGCAGACAGGTTGAAGTCCGATCCCGGAGGCCGTCCCTCATGCTCAGAAGAGAGTTCCTAAGCCGTTCCTCACGCAGTCTGGGTGCTGCCCTGCTTGCCCGCTCCGCAGTTGCCCGCGCCGCGCTTGTCGATCCCGCTCCGCTGACAAAGAAGTTCGGGGCCAGCGACACGGTGGTGCTGGGCAAGACCGGCATCCGCACCAGCCGCCTGGCGATGGGCACGGGCACCATCGGTGGCGCCGGTCAGTCCAACCAGACCCGGCTGGGAGATTCGCCGTTCACCACGCTGCTCCGAGACGGCTATCACGACAACGGTCTGCGCTTCTTCGACGCCGCCGACTCGTACGGCAGCCATCCGTATGTCGCTGAGGCCATCAAGGGCCTGCCGCGCGACAAGGTGACCGTACTCACGAAGACGGATACGCGCGACGCAGCCGGGGTGGGGCGCGATCTCGACCGCTTCCGGCGCGAGCTGGGCGTGGATTACATCGATATCGTGCTGATCCATTGCGTTACCGAGGGCGACTGGACCACCCGCTACCGCGGCGCCATGGACGTGCTTTCGGAGGCCAAGGCCAAGGGCGTCATCCGCGCCCACGGCGTCTCCTGCCACAGCCTGCCCGCGCTGAAGGCCGCGGCCGCCTCGCCGTGGGTGGATGTGGATCTGGTGCGGTTGAACCCCATCGGCTCGCACATGGACGCGGACCCGGAGACCGTGATCGGCGTGATCAAGGAGATGAAGGCGCAGGGCAAGGGCATCGTCGGCATGAAGATTCTGGGCCAGGGCGATCTGCGCGACAAGCCTTCCGAAGCCATCCGCTATGCGCTCGGCTCGGGCGTTTTGGACGCGTTCACCATCGGCGCGGAGTCGCGGACGGAGCAGAACAACCTCGTGGGGCGCATCGCGGCGGCATAGATCTTTCTGTCATTCCCGAAAGGGAATCTGCTGTTTGCTTGGCATAGCGAGTACCGATTCAGTCTCGGAATGCCCTTCTACTTCCCAGAAGGTGTCATCTCGACCGCAGCACGACAGCTTCATCGTCGTGCGTAGTGGAGAGACCCCTGTATTTTGTCTGGCGATGCCAAAACACATCGTGCAGCCTGAACGAAATACAGGGGTCTCTCCGCTACGGCTGCGCCTCTGGTCGAGATGACACGGTTTGGGTTACGCCTCGGGTCAAACGACAGATCATCGCAGAGCCACATCGGTGACAATCTTCATCATCGGCACACGCCAAAGCGCGATACGCTGGTGGCAATCTCTCCGCAGGAGGACCAACCCATGTCCGACGCCGCCCGTCCAGCTGCCGCCTTCGGAACATCGCTTCCCTCCACACAAAATCGCACCTATGCTGCGACGAAGACGGCGGCGGTCCCCTGGTACATCTGGACCGGCGTCGCCGCAGTGACCTCCTCCACCATCGGCGGCGCATGGGATGTTGCCTGGCACCGCTCCATCGGCCGCGACAGCTTCTGGACGCCAGCCCACATGATGATCTATCTGTGCGGCGTGCTGGCCGGCATCGTCGGCCTGTGGCTGGTGGCGCAGACGACCCTGAACCGCGACCCCGAGCTGCGCGCGGCTTCGATCTCCGTCTTCGGCCTGCGGGCGCCAATGGGTGTGTTTCTCGCGGGTTGGGGCGGTGTGGCGATGCTGACCTCCGCGCCTTTCGACAACTGGTGGCACAACGCCTACGGGCTGGACGTCCGGATCATCTCGCCGCCGCACACGCTGCTGATCCTCGGCATCCGCGCCGTGAGCTTCGGCATGCTGTTCCTCATCCTGGCCGCGATGAACCGCGCCGCCGGCGCCGGTGCGGCGAACTTCAGCACATTGCAGAAGCTGTTCCTGTATCTCGGCGGGCTGGCCGTCGGCGGCCAGATGTTCTTCCTGCAGGAGTACACCCAGGACGTGGTGCTCCACAATCTGATCGCCTACATCGCCATGGCCATCGCCCTGCCGGTACTTTTGGCGACCTTCTGGCAGGCGTCGCGGTTCCGCTGGGCAGCTAGCACGACGGCGGCGGTCTACACCGTCTTCATCCTGGCGGAGATCCTCATCTTTCCGCTCTTCCCCGCGCAGCCGAAGCTCGGCCCCGTCTTCTTTCCCGTCACGCACCTGGTTCCGGCCAAGTTCCCGCCGCTGATCATCCTCCCCGCGCTCGCACTCGATCTGCTCTGGCAGCGCACGCGCAGCTGGAAGCTGTGGTGGATCGCGCTCGTCTCCGGCGCCGTCTTCGTCGCTGTGCTGTTCGTTGTGGAGTGGCCGCTGGCCAAGTTTCTGCTCTCCAAAGCCAGCGAAAACCGTATCTTCGGCACCATGTACTACGACTACGGCGCACGGCCGGACGGCTACGACCGCATGCGCCGCTGGTACCATCCCGACTCCGGCGCCACGCTTGCCTTTGGGCTTCTACGCGCCGCCATTTACGCCGCGATCTCCACCTGGATCGGCCTCGGCTTCGGCCGCTGGATGCGAAAGGTGCAGCGATGAAGCCTTGCTGCTGCCCGATGGTGAAAACGGGAAGGGCACGGCTTCAGCCGTGCCGAAACGGTTCGGCAAGAGGCGGCTTCAGCCGCTGGGGTACGCTTACCCAGCCCACCTCAGAGGCTGAAGCCGCGTTGTTCTACCGATGCTATGGCACGGCTGAAGCCGTGCCCTTCCCAGAACGGCAACTGGGGAGTGGTACGCGAAAGGATATGTCTTATCGACCGAAAGCCGCTGCCCATAACCTGTCCTCTCAACCGCAGCGCAAAGCGCGTAGTGGAGAAACCCGCGGTTCCCGCGCGGCACGTCTGTTCGCGTTGCTTTTCCTGCTGCTCGCATTCACAGCCACGCCCGCGCACGCCCACATCGGCTCCAAAGATGTCTTTGAGCAGCTCACCGCCGGACCCTACAAGTTCTTCGTCACCATCCGGCCGCCGAATGTGGTGCCGGGCGTCGCCGTCGTGGAGGTGCGCACCCTGGGACCGACGGTCCGCACCCTGGACATCACGCCCATCCCACTGATCGGTGAGGCCTCCAGGCATCCGCCCACAGCCGACGCCATGGCGCGCTCCGGCGCCGATCCGAAATTCTTCACCGGCTCGCTTTGGCTGATGGCCTCGGGCTCCTGGCAGGTACGCATCCAGGCTGAAGGCGCGGGTGGTCCGGCGACCGGCAGCGTTCCCGTACCGGCCGTGGCGCTCAGCGTGCTGAAGATGCAGCGGCCGCTGGGCATGATTCTGGCTGCGCTCGGCCTTCTGCTGGTGCTGGGCATGGCGGGCATCATCTACGGCGCGGTGCGCGAGGCGAGGCTGGTTCCCGGACAGACTCCCGCCGCCCAGCGGCGGCGGCGCGCGGCCATCGCCGGCGGCGTTGCCCTGGCGCTGCTCGCGCTCGCCGTATGGGGCGGCGACCGGTGGTGGAACGTCGAGGCAGCCGAGTACGGCGCCGATGTTTACCATCCGCTCGCCCTTCATGCCACCCTCACGGGCAACACGCTGGATCTTCACATGGACCGGGGCCCAGCCGACGACCAGGGGCATCGCCGCTCCAACGACGATCTGCTTCCCGATCACGGCCACCTGATGCACCTGTACGCCATCCGCTGGCCGCAGATGGATGCCGCATACCACTTGCACCCCCACTACGCCGGCGATGGCGACCTCCGCTCCACGCTGCCCGCGATGCCTGCCGGTACGTATCACCTGTACGGCGACATCGTGCACCGCAGCGGCTTTCCGGAGACACTCACCGCCACCCTCATCGTTCCCCCAAACGCCTCCGGTGCCGCACTCGACGGCGAAGACGCGTCAGCGGCGCCGCAGCCGCTCAGCGTCGGCGATCTGGGTCCTAAGTACAAGCTGCCGGACGGCTACACCATGGTCTGGGACCGGCCTGCGACCCTGACCGCGGACACCGCCGAGCTCTTCCGCTTCACCCTGCTCGACCCAGCCGGGGAGCCCGCGACCGACATGCAGCCTTACCTCGGCATGGCCGGCCACGCGGCGTTCGTAAAGACCGACGGCACCGTCTTTGCGCATACCCACCCGGACGGCTCGGCCGCCATGCCCGCGATGATGCTGGCGAACGCGGGCATGAGCGACATGAGCCCGAACGCCATGGCCGATAGCAACGCACCCGACACCATCGGCATGGGCAGCGTCAACGCGCAGAACTCCGCCAAGAGCCCCGAGCCGCTCGATCCCATTGTCGAATTCCCCTACGGCTTTCCGTCCGGCGGCCGCTACCGCATCTTCATCCAGATGAAACACGGGAAGACGGTGGAGACAGGCGTGTTCGATGCCGAGGTGAAGTAGGACGGTAGTGGGAGCAGATTGCGTGTTGTGTGCCGCAGCGACGAAAAGCAGATCCCTCCGCTTTGCCACGGGAGGATAACAAAAAACGCTGCTGCACACCTATGCGGAAACAGCTTCAGTATGGCTGCAAGCTAACGCGAGAACTGCATCGCACCATCGTTCATCTTGCCGTACCGCAAATCGACAATATCGCGCGGGTAGTTCTGGCGCAGCGTCCAAGGTTTTTTCAAGCCCTGCTTTGGCAAGAGACTGATCTCCCGCTGGATATAACCCGACGCAAGATCCATCAGCGGCCGTTCGCCGATGCTGCCATCCACACGCGGCACGGCCGTTCGCAACCCTCGCCGATCCATGTAGTTGATCACGCGGCAGACGTAGCGGCTGGTCAGCTCCGCCTTCAAGGTCCAGGATGCGTTGGTGTACCCGATGGTCAGCGCGAAGTTAGGGATGCCGCTGAACATCGTGCCCCGGTAGTTATAGGTTTTCCCAAGCTCCACGCGCTCGCCATCCACAACGATGTTGACCCCGCTCAAGAGCTGCAGTTTAAGGCCCGTCGCGGTGATGACGAGGTCGGCGGTAAGCTCCTTGCCGGACTCGAGCTTGATGCCGTTCTCCGTGAAGCGCTCGATCTTGTCCGTGACGATGGAAGCCTCGCCGTTGCGGATCGATTGGAAAAGATCACCGTCGGGAACGAGGCAAAGCCGCTGGTCCCATGGCTTGTACTTCGGCGTAAAGTGGGTCGCGACATCGTATTCCGGACCCAGGTGTGCCTGTGCACCCGCGATGATGGCGGCGCTGAACTTATCGGGCTCCCTGCGTGCGATCCTGTAGAAATACATGCCCAGGAGAATATTTTTGAAGCGGGCAATTCTGGATGCCATCCTGGCAGGGAGCCAGCGCTTCAACTTGGCGATCAACGGGTCTGCGCCGGGCCTCGCGATAATGTATGTGGGCGAGCGTTGCAGCATCGTAACGTGCGCCGCGGTTTTGGCCATGGAAGGAACCAGCGTGACGGCCGTGGCGCCGCTACCGATGATGACGACCTGTTTACCGGCGTAGTCGAGATCCGCGGGCCAGTGCTGCGGATGAATCATCCGGCCGCGAAACTGATCGGCGCCGGGAAACTCCGGTGTGTAGCCCTGTGTGTAGTTGTAATAACCCGTGCACATGAAAAGAAAAGAGCAGGTAAGGCTTGTGCGCTCGCGCGACGGTCCGCTTTCCATCTCCACTGTCCAAAGAGCCTGTTCGGAGGACCAGCGGACCTCGATCACCCGCTGGCTATAGCGAATGTGACGATCGATTCCGTACTCTTCCGCGGTCTCCTTCAGATAATTCAGAATGGAGGAGCCCGAGGCGATGGCCTTCTCCTCCGTCCAAGGACGGAAAGAAAAACCCATGGTGTGCATGTCCGAATCGGAGCGAACGCCGGGATACCGGAAGAGGTCCCATGTGCCGCCAAGAGACTCGCGGCCTTCGGCAATAAGGTAGCTCTTCTTCGGGCAGTGCACCTGAAGATTGTGCGCGGCAGCGATACCGGAGAGTCCCGCGCCTACGATCAGTACGTCGATATGTTCTGTCATGAAAGTCCCATCGCTTCAAGCCGGTTAAAAGGAATGCCTGGTTCGAGATTCGCCCTTCATGAGCGCTCTCGCCTAATTTACTCTCCGGTCAACTGGCGTCTCATACTAACCGATCGGCAACAGGCTTGGGAATGCGGATTTTTTCTCAGGAATTGCTGTGCCATGGCGCAGGCCGCCGCACCATGGCGACTGTGACACTCGCTATGTGATAGAAGGATTGTTCACTGCAGATTGGAATTGTGACCTCCATCGTGAACTCTACCCAGGACATTCAGCTTTCAGCACGCTCCCGAACTTCCGCCAACCCTGCGATGGGTCCGGTGATCTCGCTGCTCTTCTTCGGTTACCTGCTGAGCTACGGCGATCATGTCGTCTTCGGCCTGGTACTGAAGCCGATCAAGCTGTATCTGCACTTGACGGATTCGCAGGCCGGTCTGCTCTCCGGACTCGCCTTTGCGGCGACGTACGCTCTCTTCAGCCCCCTCGCCGGTTCTCTGGTGGACCGGACCTCGCGCAAGGCCATCTTTATCTTCGCCGTTGCGTTCTGGAGCTGCGCAACCTTCTCCTGCGGCCTGGTGACAACGCCGCTCGGCATGGGAATGGCGCGCGCTGCAGTCGGCGTTGGAGAGGCGCTGATGATTCCCCTCGCCGTCTCCGTCATCGGCGACACCGTCGCGCTCCCCTCCCGGGCCAGGGCGATGGCGTTCTTCTTCACCGGCGGACCCATCGGGAGCTTGGCCGTTCTGCTGGTTGGCGGTACCCTGCTGAGCCGTGTGATACGCCACCCGCTTACCCTGCCGCTGATCGGAACGGTACAACCATGGCAAAGCCTTTTTATGTTGCTTGCGTTTCCCGGGCTGTTGCTGTGCGGGATCATTCTGCTGGTGATGAAGGAGCCGGGCCGACAGCGTGAACCCCGGCAGCGGACAGAAGCGCGGATTCCGTTCAAAGCTGTTTGGCTTTTTTTGCGCGCGAACGGCGTTCTTTGCACGGCGCTCTTTGTCGGGTTTCCGCTCCTGCAGATTGCCGGGGTCGCCGTCGCTGCCTGGGCCTTTATCTATTTCGACCGGGTCTACGGCTATCCCCTGGAACGGGCGGCGATCGCCTTCAGTTTCACCGCCGGGCTCACCAGCATCGCCGGCTGCATGCTTAGCGGGCGGTTGGTGGACCTGCTTCGCCGGCGTGGCTACAGAGACGCTTCCTTGCGTGCCTGCCTGCTGGGCGGTCTGCTCTTTTCGATCTTCGCTTTTCTCGGCCTGCTCGCACCCGGACCCAGTACCGCTCTGGCCCTCTTCAGCGTTGCGTTCTTCTTCTCCTACCTGCCCACGGTTGGCGGCTTCAGCGCGGTCAGCGAGATGGCCCCGCCCTCCATCCGCGCCAGCGTAGCGGGCCTGAATATGCTTACGGTGGGGCTCCTTACCTCTTCACTCGGGCCCTATCTTGTCGGCAGCTTCTCGGACCATCTCTTTACCGGCAGGTTAGGCATCCGCTGGGCACTGTTGACGACGGTAGCGGTCTGCACGCTGTTCGGAGCGGCGATCGTCATGCCTGGGTTGAAGCCTCTGCGCAGGAGGATCGACGCGATGAGTTCTATGCAACCCGCCACGCCCTAAGCGAATTTCTCCAAGATTTACAGCGTATTTGTTTTCTTTAGGTTTACAGCGTACTTGCCTTTTTTTCTGTCATTCCCGCAGGGAATCTGCTGTTCCGGCCCGCGAAGCTGCAGGTCTCTCCGCTCCGGTCGAGATGACACTGTATGGCTATGGGTAACTGCCCTGCTGGTAGTCGATGCCGGCTATCCAAACGGAAACGCCAGATCCAACTCCCGAACTCCTGACGCGAGAAAATACTGCTGCACATCTTGAGGCGTGACCTCTTCAAGCCGTGCCGGGCGCCACTTAGGATTGCGATCTTTGTCGACGAGCGCAGCCCGTACCCCCTCCACAAAGTCATGCCCCCGCAGGCAGACTTGCGCGATGCGATACTCCTGTTGAAGGCAGGCGGCGAGGTTATTGAACCTCCTGCCATTTTTCAAAGCCGCGAGAGTTACCTTAAGCGAGGCCGGCGAC
This sequence comes from Granulicella sp., assembly GCA_965276885.1. GTDB lineage: Bacteria > Acidobacteriota > Terriglobia > Terriglobales > Acidobacteriaceae > Granulicella. The sequence continues at coordinate 4,210,657 of OZ255702.1, forward strand.
TTTCCGCGCAACTCCTCTAAAGCAAGATGGGCCTGGGAATCCACATGCGAGGCAAGGGCAGCAAAAATCTCCTCAACCGTCTGCTTGGCAAAGCACTCCCCTATCCAGACTTGCTGCTCAAGTGTGCCTCCCGTAACAGGTTGGATGGCGTACTCACGCAGCCGCTCTTCCATTGCCGCCGCATCAGCGCACCCCTCCAGATCGGCCGTTAGAGCTGATATTTTCCCGCTCGGAACGACATGGTCGGCAAGACGGCAATAGAGTGCGTCCGCCGCCCCGATTCGCTTGCCGGTAAGTCCAAGATAGATGCCGCACTTACCCGGCGCGATTCCCAGGAGATACGTGCCGCCGATATCCGGAATAAATCCGATGCCGGCCTCGGGCATGGCCAACTCTGAACGCTCCGTGACCACGCGATGCGACCCATGCGCCGAAAGACCAATGCCTCCCCCCATCACGATGCCTTCCATCAGGGCGACATAGGGTTTGGGATAGCGGGCGATGAGGTAATTCAGACGGTATTCGTCTCGGAAGAAGTCTTCAGCTAAGTGTGGCTCCCCGGAGACGACGGCGTGGTACATCGCGCGGATATCCCCGCCCGCGCATAAGCCCCGCTCTCCGGCGCCATCGAGCAAGACGAAGTGGATGGAGGGATCGCTCGCCCACGCCAGCAGCGCAGCGTAAATAGTGCCGGCCATCTCCGCCGTTAAGGCGTTCATCGCGCGTGGCCGGTTCAGGGTGATCCTGCCGCAGGCTCCCGCGGCTCGCACCAATACATCGCCCATCGTGTCACTCCGCTTTTAGAAATCTGTTTGTTTGCCGATCTAAGACTGTTCTCTCAAAGGCATGCAGTTTCGCTTGTCAACTTCAAAGCGATACATCACACCTCCGCAGAAACTATCGATCTTCAGGAGCCTTTTTCGCCGCGGCTGCCTTCGGTGCCCATGTCTTGCGCGCCACCGGCGTGTTTTCAGTTGCAGTGGGCGTTGCTGCATTTGACGACACAACTGCCTCCGCCTGCGCTTGGGTATTTTCTTCCCGCGCCGATGCCGGATCAGGGACAACCTGTTTCGGTAGAGCCGAAGCCGACTTCGGTGCCCAGGTTTTGCGAGCTGCGGGCTTGCTTTCGCTCACAGTGAGCGTTGCTGGATCGAAGGCCACAACAGAGGCTGCCGGCGCCGCGGCGTTCTCTGCACTTAGAGCCGCCACAGGAGGCAACTCGCCCTGCTTTGGAGTAGATTCGCTTTCCTGCAAGGCTTGCTGCGCACTCACGCGCTTCGGTTGCCAGCTCTTGCGCTTGGGCCCGGCTGCGTCGAGGGAACTCGTTGGCAGTGGCTCCAATGAATCACTAACCGTCTTCATCGGCACGGTAACGGCAGGCTGCGTCTGTTCCGCGACAGCTACGGACGATACCGCATCAGCTGCCAGAACCGCGGGCTGGTTCTGCGGCGAACCATCCTTGCTCTGGGCGGCGACCCTCTCCGGCGACCGCCGCTGCACGCCCTCCCAAAGCAGCTCCGCGACGTCTTTGACGGCAATGGGCTCCGCGCCCTCCCGCGGTGTGCTGTCGAGCATGCTTTTGCAAAAGGGGCAGCCCACGGCGAGCACCTTCTCCTCCGCGCCATCAAGCGCGCGCTCCACCTCGCGCAGGCGATTACTGGAGATGCGCTCCTCGCCCGGCTCTTCTTCCTTCCAGAACTGCGCGCCGCCGGCGCCGCAGCAGAAGCCGTTCTCGCGGTTGCGCGGCAGCTCCACCACTGCGTTATTGAGGATGTTCAGCACGTTGCGCGGCGCGTCGTAAACACCGTTGTGGCGGCCAAGATAGCAGGGATCGTGATAGGCCACTGTGGCCGTTCCGGCGCCGGCGGCGATCCGGCCTTCGGCAATGAGCGACTCCAGATACTGCGTGTGGTGGATGACCTTATAATCGCCGCCCAGCTGACCGTACTCCTTGCCGACCGCGTTCATGCAGTGGGGGCAGGTCGCTACGATCAGCTTGGGCTTGATCTCGTTCAGCGTCGCGACGTTCCCCTCGGCAAGCTGACGATAGAGGTATTCATTGCCGGCGCGGCGGGCGCTGTCGCCTGTGCAGCACTCGCGCTTGCCCAGCACCGCAAAATCGACCTCCGCATGATTCAACAGCTGAACGAATGCACGGGCGGTCTTCTGCGATTGCGGATCATAGCTGGCCGCGCAACCGACCCAGAAGAGCACATCCGGCTCCGGGTTCTCATCGGTCGTTTTTACCTGCAAACCTTCCGCCCAATCCATGCGCTTTTCGTGGTTGAGGCCCCAAGGATTTTTCGCGCGCTCCATGCCGCGGAAGGCGGTCTGCAGCTGCGCAGGAAACTCGCCTTCAATCATCACCTGCTCGCGGCGAATGTCGATGATGTCGAGCATCGGTTCATCGCCCACGGGGCACACGTCGATGCAGGCGCCGCAGGTGGTGCAGGCCCAGGCAGCCTCGGGCGTCATGGCGAAGCTGAGCAGCGGATGCGGGCTCGATGCTCCCGTCTCGAACAAGGGCTGACGTTTGCTGATTTCGTTGAGTTCCATGCGCTTGTTGATCTCAAGCGCGGATGGACTTAGAGACTTGCCCGTGGCGGTCGCGGGACAGACATCCTGGCAGCGATTGCACTGGATGCAGGCGTAGGCATCCAGCAGGCGAGGCCAGGCCAGGTCTTCCAAATTTCTCGCGCCCAGCTGGGGCTCTTCCGCTTCCATGTCAAGCACGACCGCAGGCAACACACCCGAGGGAACGTCCCGGGCAACCAGGTATTTCGCAGGCGCCATGAAGATGTGAATGTGCTTGGAATAAGGGAAGTAGGCGAGAAAAGCAAGCACGCTGCCCAGCGCACCCCAATAGCCGAAGATGCGCCAGGCTGTGGCGTTTGCCGGTGTAAAGAGGTGCGAGAGCAGGGTCGCGAACGGGGCAAAGTGGTCGGGGCCGTCCATGCGGAGCTTCGCGCCCGCGCCGATTGCCCGGCTGCCCACATGAAACAGGATGAAGGTCGAGACAATGATGGAATCGACGGTGATGTACTGCCGCTTTACGTCTTTGTGCAGAAGCGTTCGCGGGTTGAAGGTAAAGTCGCGGCGGCTGGGCAGAAGGAATCGCCGGATCACCAGCGCGATGACGCCGGCGAGCACAAGCGCGCTGAGAACATCCGCAAGCATCACATAGAGGTTGCCCGCGAGGCCGAGCGATTTGAAGGACAGGGGGATATACCCGTCCACTGCATCGATTAAATTGACGAGCAGATAGAAGGTAAATCCGTAGAAGATGAACGAGTGGAAGAAGCTGACCCAGGGGCGTTTGCGAAAGGTGCGGCTCTGCGTCAGCGTGGTAACCAGCGCATACCAGACACGCCGCGGCAATTTGTTGAGGCGGTTGTCGGTATCGCTTCGTCCCCGGGCGATGCGGCGGTAGACGCGGTAAAAGCCGTGCAGGCCCAGCGCTCCCATGATGACGGCGAAGACCGCGAAGACAATTTTCTGTGTTATTGGGAGCATGTGAGATTACCGGCCGTTCGGCTCAGAGGTTACGCCGTGTTCTTCAGTTCCCGAATGAGTGCGGGCACTATCTCTTTCACATCACCAATGACACCGTAATCGGTTTCCTTGAAGATGGGCGCCTCGGCATCTTTGTTGATCGCAACAATCAGCTTGCTCTTGCCCATGCCCGAGAGATGCTGGACCGCACCGGAGATGCCGATGGCGAAGTATACCTTGGGCTGCACCGTTTTTCCGGTCTGCCCCACCTGCTCGGTATACGGGCGCCAGCCTGAATCGACCACGGCGCGAGTCGCGCCAACCGCCGCGCCGAGCTGATCGGCAAGGGCTTCCACGCAAGTCGCAAAGCCTTCCGGACTGCCCACGCCGCGGCCGCCTGCAACGACGATGTCCGCATCCGCAAGCGACACGCGTTCCGTTTTCTCTGTCGTGCGCCCGGTTACCGCGAGGCGGCGCTGCGGCAGGTTCAGCTCGACATCGTATTGCTCGGCTGCTTCGGCATGCGGCCGAGCAGGCGAGAAGGCGCCGGGCTTGATCGTGACCACGAGCACGCTACCCTCGGCGGAAACGCGCTCCGTGACGCGCGCGAGAAAGGTGTAATGCTCCGCTTCCAGGGCGCCGCCTGCGTCCTTGAGGCTGATCGCATCTTCGATCAGCGGAGCATCGAGCTTGATGGCGACGCGCGGACTGAATTCACGTCCGCTGCGGCTGCCGCCGATCAGGACGGTATGGGCTTCGCCCTCAGTCGCGATCTGTGCAATGGCGCTCGCCCACAGCTCGGCGTCATATTCGGCCAGAACCGGAAGATCGGCGACCAGGACCTGATCCGCAAGCAGCGCCGCTTCGCCCGCGGCCGCTGCCACTCCACTGCCAAGAACGACCAGTGTTACAGGACCTTCGCGGCCCAGATCGCGAGCCGCCTGCGTCATCTCGTACGTGCTTTTGCTTAGCTTTCCAGCCGAATGCTCGGCGGCTACAACGATCATCAGAGTACCCCGGCTTCATTACGCAGCAAATCAACCAACTGCACGGCGGCCCCATTCGCATCCTTGCCGTCCAGCAGCCTGCGCCTGCGCTCCTTGACCTGAACGCCGACGCCGAGGACCTTCAGCTTCGACGTCACGGCGAAGCTGTCGAGCGAGTCACGCCGCAGCTCTTTGCGCCTGGCCTTCATAATGTTGGGCAGTGTCGGGTAGCGCGGCTCATTGAGCCCCTGCTGCGTGGTCACGACGGCAGGCAATGGCATTTGGAAGCTCTCGCTGCCTCCGTCCACATCGTGCGTGCCGGTGAGTTGCCGGCCTTCGAGAGAAAGAGCGTTGGTCCAGGTGGCCTGCGGCCAGCCCAGGCGTTCCGCGGTGGCTGCGCCGAGCGCATGGCTATCCCAGTCCGCCTGTTGACCACCACAGAAGATCAGATCGATAGCCTCTCTGCGCGCCACCTGCGCAACCACGCTGCTCACAGCGAGGACGTCGAGCGGCTCCGGCGTTTCAATCAGAATAGCCCGGTCGGCGCCCATGGCCAGCGTGGTCCGCAGCGCCTCTTCCGAGCGAGCCGAACCCACAGCGAGTGCAATCACTTCCACCTCGGAGCCGGACTCGCGCATGCGCAGCGCCTGCTCCACGCCATACTCATCCATGCTGTCGACGACCAGCTTGCTGGCAGCCGTGTCGATCTTGCCTTCCTTGACCCTGACGCTTTCTTCCGCATCGAGCACTTGACGAACGACCGTAAGAATCCGCATCGGTTTCATTCTCCATTGAGCCTGCTCCACTGAGCGGGGCGGCCGGCTCTTCCGCGACCGCCGGCAAACTCGTGCACTTTGCAGACACACACATTCGTACCGGCCTACTAATTTACCCCGCGGTAGGATAGAGTAGCAAGCGTTGACGGAGGCCTCACGTGATCGCAACGGAACCGAGGGTAGACACTACCTGCTCGCCACTTACTATACTGGGTCCGGAGGAGCAGTTGCTGCGCGATTCCGTCCGCAAGTTTGCCCGCAAAGAGATTGCGCCCCTGGTCCGGGAGATGGATGAGGCCCAGAAGATGAGCCCAGCCCTCATCCGGCAGCTCTTCGAGCAGGGCTGGATGGGCATGGAAGTGCCGGAAGAGTACGGCGGCGTCGGCGCGTCTTTCTTCAGCACGATTCTGGCGATCGAGGAGATCGCGGCTGTGGATCCTTCCGTTGCTGTGATGGTAGACGTCCAGAACACGCTTACCGTAAACGCCCTGCTGCAATGGGGAAGCGAGATCCAGAAGGCCAAGTATCTTCCGCGGGTCGCGACGGACCTGATCTGCTCCTACGCGCTCAGCGAAGCGAGTTCCGGCTCGGATGCGTTTGCACTGCGCACGACGGCCCGTGCGGAGGGCGACAGTTTCGTCATCAATGGAAGCAAGCTGTGGATTTCGAGCGCTGCCGAGTCTGGCCTCTTCATCGTCTTCACCACCGTGGACCCGGCTCTGGGGTACAAGGGCATCACGGCGTTCCTGGTGGAGCGGGATACCCCTGGACTCACGGTGGGCAAGAAGGAAGACAAGCTCGGCATACGAGCCTCGTCCACCTGTGAATTGTTATTCCATGACTGCCGCGTTCCGGCGGGGAATATGCTGGGTGCACTGGGCAAGGGATACAAGATTGCCATCGAGACGCTGAACGAAGGACGCATCGGGATCGCGGCGCAGATGCTGGGGCTGGCCAGCGGCGCCTGGGAACATGCGGCGAAGTACACCCAGGAGCGCCGCCAGTTCGGCCGGCCCATCGCCGAGTTTCAGGCTGTCCAGTTTTCGCTGGCGAAGATGGCCACCGAGATTGAGGCTTGCCGGCTGATGGTGTACGAGGCAGCCCGCCGCAAGACGGCGGGACTCCCGTATGTGAAGGAAGCGGCGATGACCAAATACTTCGTCTCGCAGGTGGCGGAAAACGTGGCCAGCACATGCGTCGAGCTCTTTGGCGGTTATGGTTTCGTGAAGGACTATCCGGTGGAGAAGCTGTATCGTGACGCGAAGATCGGCCGGATCTATGAAGGCACATCCAATATGCAGCTGGCGACGATCGCAAAGCAGGTCCTGGGGTAATTTGCTGCTTGAAGGTGGCACTGCACACCGACGCATAATCAGCTATAAGCCCAGGCGGATCAAGCCTGCGTGGTGTACTGGCCGGCTTTGACCATGGCGGCGGAGATCTCACGGCCGATTGCAATGGTGTTGCAGGGCTCGTGCTGCGTGAGGCTGCGCAGGATGTTTGTCTGCGTGCGCAGAGCGTTCCCTTCCGCCGTCGCGCCGAGAATCCGTTCGGCGGCGCGCTCGACCACGCGGAAAGAACGTGCGGCGTAGTACTGGGTCAATTTTTCCGCGAGTGGGTTCCGTTCAGCCATCTTTTCCGTCCTGAGCACGGTTGACTCAAGCATGAGCACCTCGGCGAAGATCTCGGCCACAGCGCCCATGACCTCCTGCTGTTCCGAGAGTTCCTGCCCGAACCGCTGCGAGGCCAACCCGGCACAGAAAAGCGCGATCTTCTTCGCGCTCGCCAGCATAGCCTTCTGTGCAGCCAGCGGACCGTCGTACGTCTCCTCGGCTATCGAACCGGAGGTCAGGCCGCCCATCAGCTCCTTGATCGCAGGCAGCAAGGGCAGAGTCCCGGCGGCCGCACGCTTCATCACCCAGCCTGTCGTGATCAGGCGATTGATCTCGTTGGTGCCTTCGAAGATCATGTTGATGCGGGAGTCGCGATAGTTGCGCTCCGCGGGGAACTCCTCCACGTACCCGTAGCCACCGTGCAGCTGCAACATCTGACTCACGCAACGGTCCAAAATCTCCGACCCGGTGAACTTCAGGATCGAGCACTCCGCCGCAAACTCTTCGATCCGCTTCTGGACCTCCTGCGTGTACTGCGGAGAGCCCTTGTCGAGCTCGGCCAAGGCGACATCGATGGATCCAACCACGCGATACACCGCCGATTCCAGGGCATAGATATCTGCGGCGCTATCGGCGATCTTCTCCTGCACCAGGCCGAACTCCGTGATGGGCTTCTTGAAGCCGACACGATCCTTGGCATAGCGGACGCCGTCGCGAAACGCTTTGCGTGCCTGGCCGGCGACGATGGCGGCCAGCTTGTAACGGCCCACGTTCAGGATGTTGAAGGCGATTTGATGCCCTTTGCCCGCCTGTCCTAACAGATTTCCAACCGGGATCTTGCAGTCGATCAGAATGAGCGGGCAGGTCGACGATCCACGAATGCCGAGCTTGTGCTCTTCGGGCCCGATTGTGAGGCCCTCGGTTCCCGCTTCGACAAGAAACGCCGAAAATTTCTCGCCGTCGATCTTGGCAAAAATCGTAAACAGATCGGCGAATCCGGCGTTGGAGATCCACATCTTCTCGCCGTTGAGCAGATAGTGCTGCCCATCCGCGGTCAGCGTGGCCTTGGCGCGAATGTTCATGGCATCGGAGCCCGCGGAGGACTCAGAAAGCGCATAAGCGGCGATCCATTCCCCGCTGGCTAACTTAGGCAGATACTTTGCTTTTTGCGCAGGGGTTCCAAACCAGATCAAAGGAAGGGAACCGATGCTCACATGCGCGCTGAAGGTGACCGCGAAACTGCCGATGATGCTAAGGTTCTCCGAAACGAGCGCGGAGGTCACCTTGTCAAGGTCCAGGCCGCCGTACTCCTCCGGCACATCGACGCTAAGCAAGCCAAGATCGCCCAGTTCACGCATCAACTGCCGGCTAACATCGTACTGTTTGTTCTCGATCGCCTCAACCTGCGTGAGGATGTTCTCTTCGGCGAAACGCGTGGTCATGCCGGCGATCTGTATCTGTTCTGGAGAAAGGTCCTCCAGCGTAAAGATGTCCTGGGGGGCCAGATCCTCAATAAGAAAGCTGCCGCCCGTCACGCGCTTTGCCGCGCTTACTTCCATCTCTGCAATCATCACTGTCTCCTTTGGAGCTGGTGCTAGTTCTGCATATTTTCGAAGATGCCGGCGGCTCCCTGGCCACCCCCGACGCACATGGTCACCATGCCGTATTTCGCGCTGCGGCGCTTCATCTCGCGAGCCAGCGTAGCCGTCAGTTTGGCACCGGTGCAGCCCAACGGATGGCCGAGAGCAATGGCGCCGCCGTTTACATTGACCTTGTCCTTATCGATGCCAAGCACCTTGAGCACGGCTAGCGACTGAGCGGCAAAGGCCTCATTCAATTCGATCAGGTCGATATCTTCAAGCGAGAGCCCAGCCATTTTCAGCGCCTTCGGAATCGCGTAGATCGGCCCTATGCCCATCTCCTCCGGCAGACAGCCCGCGTACGCAAACGACACGAAGCGCAACAGGGGAGCGGCGCCGATCTCCTTCGCCCGTGCCTCCGACAGGATCACCGCCGCGGCCGCGCCGTCGGAGGTCTGAGAGCTGTTGCCGGCCGTAACGACCCCCTTGGCATGAAACACCGCTCGCAGCTTGCCCAGCGCGGCAAGGGAGGTATCGGCCCGTGGCCCCTCGTCCACCTTGAAGACGGTCTCGTGGTTGTCTGTGGCGCCGCCGGCGTCGACGGTTGTCGTTGTCACCGGAACCGGCACGATCTCATCCTCGAAGCGGCCCTCCGCCGTGGCGGCCAGGGCCTTCTGGTGGCTGGCCAACGCGAACCCGTCCGACTCCTCGCGGGTGATGCCGTAGTGCTTGGCCACGCGCTCCGCCGTGAGACCCATGGACATATACGCCGAGGGATGGTTGTCCATCAGCCAGGGATTGGCGGTGAACTTGTTGCCGCTAAAAGGCAGATGGGACATCGACTCCGCCCCGCCGGCAACGATCGCGTCCCCGCCGCCGCCGCGGATGCGCTCCGCCGCCAATGCGATCGTCTGCAGGCCGGAGGCGCAGAAACGGTTTACCGTCATGGCGGCTGACTCGACCGGAAGACCGGCTCGCAGGGAGATCAGGCGTGCCATGTTCTGGCCCTGCTCGGCCTCGGGCATGGCGCAGCCGATGATGACGTCCTCAATCTCCCGGGGATTGAGCTGCGGAACGCGGGCCATCGCTTCTTTCACCGCGATGGCTCCCAAATCATCCGGGCGGGTGAAGCGGAGTGTGCCCTTGGGCGCTTTGCCAACAGCGGTTCTCACCGCGCTCACAACAACTGCTTCTCTCATGCTGTTCCTCTGTTCAAAAAGCTGTCTACCTAAATGCAATTCCCTCTAGTTCCGAAGCGGCTTGCCCGTCTTCAGCGTGGCACCGATGCGCTCAAGGGTCTTCGGTTCTCCGCAGAGTGATAGAAAAGCCTCGCGTTCCATATCGAGCAGGTGCGCCTCGCTCAAGAGGGTTCCGGGAGTGATGTCCCCGCCGGTAAGGATCCGGGCTAGGTGTGTGGCGATCACTGCATCGTGCTCACTGATGTACTCGGCCTCGCGCAGCAGATAGATACTCAGCTTCAGCGTTGCCAGAACGCTGGCGCCAGGGGCCGGAATATCGGTCCGCGATGCCGGTGCGTGATAGCCCGCCCGCGCGAGCCGTAGCGCCTGCATCTTGGCGTCGTGGAGCAGCCGTCCGCGGTTCATCGTGATGGTGTCCACGTCCTCCAACAGGCCTAGATCGCGCGCGTCGGTGGCCGAAGTCGAGACTTTGGCCATGGCGATCGTCTCAAACGCCGTCTTGATCGCCTCAATGCTCTCGGCCGAATCCCCGCGGGAATCGGCCTTGACTTTGGTGGCCCGGGCCGTAGCGCGCAGCACCATCTCCTTGCAGCCGCCACCCCCTGGAATCAAGCCCACGCCGGTCTCCACCAGCCCCGTGTATAGCTCCAGATGCGGCTGCCGAAGGGCCGCATGCAGCGAGAGCTCACAGCCACCACCGAGGCACAGCCCCGCCGGCGCGGCGACTACGGGCCGTGGGCAGAACTTCACCGCCTGCGTCATGGCCTGGAACTGCCGTACGGACGTCCCGATGACATCCCAGTTCTCATCCTGCGCGGCCAGCAGGAGTTGTGTCAGGTTGGCTCCCGCGGAGAAGTTCTGCCCATCGGTCGAGATCACGAAGCCGTCAAAGTTGCGCACCGCGTCACTGCCAGCCCGCAGCTGCTCCGTGAAGAAGAACGTGGCGTCCTCACCCAGCGCATTCATCTTGGAGTGGAGTTCGAAGCAGCCGATGCCGTCCCCGATATCGATCAGGGACACACCGGCGTTGCCGGCGAAGACGCCCTTGGACTTCCTGGACTCCCCGAAATCCCTGGATTCCTTGGACTCATTGGCCTGGCGATAGCTGGCGATCGTCGCCAACTCCGGGGAGCGTGGTACCGGCTTGTACACCCCGGAGCGAACATCGAAGTATTCCGTGCCACCGTTGCGATACCACGAGGTCCCACCGCTCCGCAGCAGCTTTTCTACCGTTTCGGGTACAGGGGAACCGCTCGCCCGCATGCGCTCAACCACGGCCGGAACGCCGGCCGCATCCCACAGCGCAAACGGTCCGAGCTCCCAGTTAAAGCCGGCGGCCATGGCGCGATCGATGTCCACCGGCGTCTCCGTAACCTCCCCAATGCGATTGGCGGCATAAGCCCAAAGCTCCGGGAGTGCTACCCAATAGAACTTGGCGGCCTTATCCGTCGCGGGGTTGCCCGCCAAAAGGCTCCCCAGTCGCGCGGGAAGGGAGTCCCTGCTTTTCGCGATATCCAGGGCGGGGAGGGATACCTTGCCTGCGGGCTTGTATTCGAGGGTGTGCGGATCCAGCACGGAGCGGATCTCTTTGCCGTCAGCGCTCCGCTCCTTCTTATAAAAGCCTCCCCCTGTCTTATCGCCCAGCCAATTGCGCTCGATTAGCTGGCTGACTACCTCGGGCAGCACCACATCCGGGCGCTCGTCGGAGGCGCCGGCCGCGAAGTTGCGCGCCACGCTGCCCAGCACATCCAGGCCCACCATATCCGTAAGCCGAAAGGTTCCGGTTTTAGGCCAGCCGATCGCCTCGCCCGTGAGCAGGTCCACCTCTTCAATGGTCAGGCCTTGCTCTGCCATGATCTTGAAAACGTTCAGCATGGAAAATGTGCCGATGCGATTTGCGATGAAGTTCTGCACGTCATTGGCGGGCACCACGGACTTGCCCAGCTGCCGGTCTACAAACGTTGCGACGGCTGCCATCGCCTCCGGATCTGACTCAGGCGTTGCGATCAACTCGAGCAGCCGCATGTAGCGGGGCGGATTGAAAAAATGCGCGCCAAACCAGCGCCGCCGCACATCAGGCGGAAGCTGCTCCGCGATCTTCGCCACGGGCAGACCACTGGTATTGGTGGTCAAAATGGCATCGCCGTGTAGATGTGACGCCACCTGGCTCAGTAGATTGCGCTTGATCTGAAGATCTTCGGCTACCGCCTCGATGATCCAATCGCATCCCTTGAGTTTGTGGAGATCGTCGTCAAAGTTGCCGACGCTTACCAGCTTGGCCGCGGCGAGGGAAGCAAAGGCGGCTGGCTTGGAGGTCTTGAGCTTCAGGAGAGCCCCATTCCCGAGTGCGTTTCGGTCGCCGGAGGCGGGAACCATGTCCAGCAGCAGAACGGGCAGGCCGGCGTTTGCAATATGCGCCGCAATCCGCGCGCCCATTGTTCCGGCGCCCAGGACGGCGGCACGGCTGATATTGAACCTGCGCGACCGTGGCTTTTCATTGTCCCTGGATGGTGATTGGAGAAGAGCCGTAGATCCTAAGGCCATGAAACGCACTCCCTTCAACGCTGTCAAGATCGTCTTGCGTCAGCACGGAGTGCTGAAGACGAGCGTCAACCCCGACGAGATTACTTACCGGTGGGTAAAATAGTCAAGGGGCGGTTCAAGCGAGGCGGGGGATGAAACGGAATACGGTTGGGGTGGGATCGGAGGCGGAGGGAAGGTTACGATCCCGCTCGGTTTCCAGGCTCATGCGTGGCTATAAAGGCGTCATCTCGACCGCAGTGACAGTTGCACGGTCGTGCGAAGTGGAGAGATGACGCCTTTATAGCCGGCCATGCCCTCCCCGGAGAACTTCATAGCACGTTCTACTCGCCTTCGGAATACCCCGGCGGCGCGAGCCCGCCCGTGAGAATTTGGGTAAACTCCCGCGCGATCTCCTCGGGACGCATATCGCCTCCCGGCCTGTACCAGTTGCCGATCCAATTGATGGCTCCCGCAATTGCGAAGGACACCAGCTTGGGATTACAGGAAGCGATCGAACCGTCCTTCATCCCCTCCTTCACCAAGCCGCGAAGCGCGAGGTCCATGCGGCGTTTCAGCCCCCGCACCTCACGCTGCCCCTCCGAGGACAACTCCGAATCATCGACCATGGCGACACATCGTCCGAAGTAATGTGTGAGGACCGCGGTGGCATAGGCACTCACATAAAGCTGCAGCTTGACCAGCCCCGTCCCGTCTTCCAAGCTCGACCGCACCAGATGAGACTCAATCTCGGCGATTCCCGCGCGATAGCACTCGACGAGTATTTCTTCCTTGTTGCGGAAATAGTGGTAAAGAGCCGGTTTTGTGACCTTCAGGCGAGCCGCCAGAAGAACCATGGACGTGTTCTGGTATCCGCGCTCGAGAAACAGATGCGCTGCCGTTTGCAAAACGGCATCCCGCTTCAGTTCGGGACTGCGAAGACGAACCTGAAAGGCCTTCCAGGGCTCACGAACACTCTCCGTTCCAGTTCTCGATGTCATGCTTATGACCGACGCAGTCCTTCTTGAGGCCGGTTTGCGCCTTCATCATCGATTGTACCCTCGCCCGCAGTGGCATTTTCATCTTTCCACTCGCCTTGAAGCGCACCCTCGCAAGGAGAAACAATAGCAGTTGCTTATAAAGTTATTTTTTTCGAGAGTTTATGGTGGGCACAGCAGGATTCGAACCTACGACTTCCACCGTGTGAAGGTGGCACTCTACCGCTGAGTTATGCGCCCACGGAACGCAAGCAGCCGGACGCGGGGAAGCGGCCTTTGCGTACGCTTCAGCATATCACTGGGCGCGTAAGGCCCAAAAGGGGCGCGCGGCCGGGGAGATGCCGTCCAGCTGGTCTCCTTCGTTTGGTGAAGCAGGTGAGGAGTGGGACCGGTTCGGGAGTGCCCGCGCTATGGGTGACGGCCAGACCAACCTGCCAACCCGTCAACCCGTCAACCCGTCAACCCGTCAACCCGATACAATATTGGGCTGATGCTGCCTGATCCCATCGCGGAAACTCCGTCGCCCCCGGAAGATACGCCGCCTGATCGCGATTTGCCGCAACCTCCGCCCGGGACGCGGGTTGAGGAGGATATGGGCACGCTGGCAGTTCATCCCGGCACGATGCATGGCGACCACGCCAACAACGCCAATAACAGGAAGGGCGCAGCCAATCACCTCCCGAGTCCTGTGGACATGAGTCCGGAGGCTTTGCAGCGGCGGGCCGAGGCCGTGGCGCGCGGCGATCTTTCCGTGCTGTCGGATGCCGAGGTGATGCTGGAGCTGAAGGCTGGCAACATGGCGGGCTTTGACGTGCTGCTGGCAAAGTACCGCAAGCCGATCATCCACTTCATGTTCCGGATGGTGCACAACCAGGCGGTCGCGGAGGAACTCGCGCAGGAGGTCTTTCTGCGGGTGTACCGCTCCCGCGAGACCTACCGGGCCGAGGCGCGGTTCAGCACCTGGCTGTACCGGATTGCTACCAACCTGGGCGTGAACCATGCCCGCGATACCCGCCACGAGCGTACCGCGCCGACCGTGCATCTGGACGAGCCGGACCCGGAGACGGGAACAACGGTCGATCTGGCCGACGACCGTCCCACGGCCGAAACGAATTTGCTGCGCGATGAGCGCATGCGCGCCATCCGCGAGCATGTGATGGCGCTTCCGGAACGGCAACGGACCGCCGTTTTGCTGCACAAATACGAGGGATTGGACTACAAGGGGATCGGCGAGGTGCTGAAGCTCTCCGAATCCGCGACGAAATCATTGTTGTTTCGCGCTTACCAGACCCTGCGCGAAAAGCTGAAGGGATTTCTATAGCTGTGAGTGCGCCGGGTTGCATGACCGCATCGTCCGCCGGGCGCTCACATCAAAAAAACTATTAGGGAGGCGCGGACCTGACCGCCTACCGTTGCAAAAACTGAAGGAGAGCCACCAACCCGCATGGAGGCCGAGATGACCACAATGAATTGCAAGACCTGCCGTACCTTACTTCCCGATCTGCTATTTGAGCCCGGCTCCCTGGCCGCGCGCGAGGCTACGCCGCATCTGGCTGCCTGCGCGGAGTGTCGCGCCGAACTCGACGAGCTGCGCGCCACGATGTCTTTGATGACCGCCTGGACAGCCCCCGACCCTTCGCCGTACTTCGACGCGCGCGTTCGTGCGCATCTGCGGGAGGCGGAACAGTCTGCCCCTGTGGGCCTTCTGGAGCGTCTGCTGGACACGCTGCGGTTTAGTACCGGGCGGGGCCTGCGGTCAGCTCTGGCAGGCGTGTTCCTGTTTATTCTGCTGCTGGGGGGTGGCACGGTGGCAACACTTTGGAATCACCAGAGCGCGCGGCCCGCGGCCTCCCCGGTGGTGAACGATCTGCGCATCTTCGACAATAACGCGCAGGCGGTGCAGCAGATGGATCTGCTGGATGAACCCGGGTCGGATGCCGGCAACAACCAGCCACAAAGCTGAAAAGGCTGGCCTGAGCCCAAGAACCTGCAGTTTGGGGAACGGAAGTTCCGGGTGGATTCGGATAGGATGGGCTCTCAATCAACCCAAGGGAACATTGCGTTACGGGCAGGGTGGAGGACGACCGCGGAACGAAAGGCGCACGCTGCAGAAAGATGGAAGATCGGGACACAAGCCGCATTTGCCGCCCGGGGGGAGCTTCCGCTGTCCTGCTGTGCGTTGCTGCGCTTTTCTGCACATCGCTCAGCGCAGCGGGGAGCCGTCCGCAGCAGTACAGGGGGCAGCCGGCTCCCATTGAGCGCCGTCCGCCTCCGCAGTCCGCTTCCCGTTCGCCTGCACCCGCAGGTGGTTTCGTCGCCGGGCAACCCGCGCCGCTGCAGCGCCGCAACCCTGGGCGTGGTCCTCGCGGCGAACATCTTGCCGAGTGGATGAGCCAGCACAGCAATCTCAGCGCGGATCAGCAACAACAGGCCCTGGGACGCGAGCCCGGCTTCAGCAACCTGCCGCCCCAGACGCAGCAGCGTTATCGCGACCGCCTGGCGCAGCTGAACGCCATGAATCCGCAGAAACGCGAGCGTGTATTGGCCAATACGGAGGCCATGGAGCGCCTCACGTTGCCGCAGCGAGCCGAGGTGCGTGGCGCCCTGGGGCAGCTCGGCGCGTTGCCGCCCGAACAGCGTACCACTGTGGCAAGAACCTTCCGCGCCTTGCGCGATCTTCCGCCAGAACAACGCATTCCGGCGTTGAACTCCGGCCGCTTTGGCGCTCCTTTGGACGATGTGCAGCGGGGCGTTCTGTACAACCTTTTGCATGTGGAGCCGATGCTGTCGCCGCCCTCCCGGCCATCCGCTCCCGTCGTAAGTCCGCCGCCGCTGTCGCAAGGCTGGCAATCACCGCGCTAGCTTTTTTGTCATTCCCCTGAGCGCAGTCGAATGGGAGGGAACCTGCTGTTTGTACTTGCTGTATAACCACGCTTATCCAGCGGATAAGCCATAGACGCTACCGCAGCAGATTTTTTGCCAGAAAGAGTACGTTCGCGGGCCGCTCGGCGAGCCGCCGCATGAAGTACGGGTACCACTCCGTGCCGAAGGGCACATAGGTGCGCATCCCGAAGCCCTCCGAAACCAGCTTGCGCTGCAGATCGCGGCGCACGCCGTAGAGCATCTGGAACTCAAACGCGTTCGAGGCCACGTCGTTAGTGCGCACAAAGGAGCGCAGCTCGTCGAGGATTGCCTCATCATGCGTGGCGATGCCGCAGAAAACACCGCTGGTGACCATGCGTTTCATCAATCTCACATAGTTCGCATCCACGTTGGCCTTTTCAGGAAAAGCCAATGTAGGCGGCTCCTTGTAGGCGCCCTTGCAAAGGCGGATGCGAATGCCTTGTTTCAACAGACGTTCTGCATCTTCATAGGTGCGGTAAAGATACGCCTGCAGCACCGTGCCCACGCAGCCGGGAAAGCGGCTGTGCAGCCGTTCCGTCATGGCGATGGTAGCCTCGGTGTAGTCCGAACCTTCCATGTCGATGCGCACGAAGCTGCCCACCTGCTCCGCATGCGCCACAAGCTCGCCCACAACCCGCTCGGCGAGATCCGGGCCCGCACCGTGGCCGCCGATATCCATGCCCATGGCCGTCAGTTTGACGCTGATGTTGGCGCGCAGCTTGCGCGCCGCGATGCGATCAAGGAGCTGATGGTATAGCGCGGCGCTCTCCTCCGCCTGCGAGACCTGCACCACGCTTTCGCCGAGCGAATCGAGCGAGGCATCGATGTGCTCCGCGTTCAGCTCCTCCACCACGCTCACGGCTTCATCGATACTCATGCCCGCAACGAAGCGGCGGGAAAGGCGTCGGCCCAATGAGTTGCGCTCAGAAAAGGAGCGCAACGCGCGGTTTGCGGAGAGTGCGATAAATACGGAACGGAGCATGGGGCGAACGAGTCTCGAACTGCAATATTGTCGCATGTGGGCTTTGAGGGGACGAATATCGCGGACGCGAAGTGAATCAGGAGAGCATGTCGGCGAGCAGAGCCATGCGCACATAAAGCCCGTTGCGGGCCTGACGGAAGTACGCGGCGCGCGGGTCCAGATCGACCTCAGGCGCGATCTCGTTTAATCGCGGCAACGCATGCATGATCACGGCGCCCGGCTTCAGTCGTTCCGCCGTCTGCCCGTTGAGCACGAAGGCGTTTTTCACCTCTTCATAGTCGTCAACAGAAGCGAAGCGCTCGCCCTGCACCCGCGTGACGTAGACCACATCGGCGCCTTCCATCACATCGTCAAGCGTTGCGGCCTCATGCACCTGCGCACCCTGCTGGCTAAGCGTCTCGACGTAGCGGGCCGGCAGCCGCAAGGAAGGCGGGGAAACGAGTTCAACCTGCAGCCCCGGATACATGGCCAGCAGCGGCAGCAGTGAATGAATGGTCCTTCCATACAGAAGATCGCCTACAAGCACAACGCGCAGCTGGTCCAACCGGCCCAGCTCGCGGCGGATCGTGTAGGTATCGGCCAGCGCCTGCGTGGGATGCTCGCCCACGCCGTCACCGGCGTTGATGACCGGCACGGGTGAGCTTGCCGCGGCGGCAGCTGCCGTGCCTTCCTGAAAGTGCCGAATCGCAATCGCATCGGCGTACCCGCTGACTACGCGTACGGTATCGGCGATGCTTTCCCCCTTTACGGCAGAGGAGCTATCCCGTGCGTTCTCCACCGAAAGCACGCTGCCGCCGAGCTTCTGCATGGCGGCCTCGAAGCTCAGGCGCGTACGCGTGCTTGGCTCATAAAAAAGTGTGGCCAGAATGCGGCCCTGCAACACGGGAAACAGCCTGCGGGTGCGGTCATCTGCCTGCATGCGATCAGCGGCGGTAAATAACCCGGCGAGCAGCTCAGGGGAAAGCTGCGAAGCGCGGATGAGATGTTTCAGTTCGGTCATAAATATCCCTGTCCAACGGACGGATGCACCGCGCCGCGCAGCACGGTGTAACGGACGCTGCCGGGTAGCGTATAACCCTCAAACGGCGACCAGCCACATTTGCTGCGCACGCTCTCGCGCGTGACGCGGTAGGGTTTCGCGGTGTCCAAGATAGTGAGCGAGCCGACATAGCCGGGCGCGATGTGTCCGTAGCCTTCGCCAAAGCCGGCGGGCAGAAACTCGCGGGCAAAGCGGCCGGGGTTGCAGGCGCAGACGCGGGCGATATCCTGGGGCATGAAGTTGTGCTCCCGCATCAGCCACGCGGTGAAAGCGCCATAGGTATCCAGCAGCGGAACGCCGCTGGCGCCCACCGCTTTTTCGGCGAGTGTATGCGGTGCATGATCGGTAGCAATGTAGTCGATGTGGCCCTCGCGCAAGGCTTCGATGAGCGCCAAACGGTCGTCTTTGGTGCGGAGAGGAGGATTCATCTGCAACGCCATGCGGTTCGCATCGGTGAGCATGGACGTATCGAAGAATAGATGGTGCGGTGTGACCTCGCATGTGACGCGAACGCCGCGCTTCTTCGCCGCGATGATCTGCTCGAGGCCTTCGCATGTGGAGTAGTGGCAGAGCTTGCCTTGCAGGTCATATTTTTCGATGAGGTGGAGCGCAAATTTCGTCGCCGTGATCTCCGCATCCGCCGGGCGGCGTTGCTCATGCGTAGCCGCACCACGCGAAGCTTCGAGAATCTCCGGATCTTCGCAATGAAAGCTGACGTTGCAGCCTCGATAGCGTTCGATCACCGTTTCCAATTGCGCCTGCGAGGTGAAGAAGAGGTCGCCAACGCTTGGCCCCATGTACACCTTGTAGGGCACATGGCGCGCAAGCGGTTGTGTGTCCGGACCGATGCCTGCATACAACGTCACCTGCACCTCACTGGTGGCGGCGAGCCTTTCTTTCGCTGCGTAGCGTGCGTCATTGATGGGCGCCGTCGGATTGTTCGGCATATCGACCACATGCGTCACGCCGCCGTGCACCGCGGCAGCCGAAGCTGAGGTGAAGTCTTCTTTATATGTCTGCGTTCCGCTCGCATCTTCGCGAGCATGGATGTGAATATCGCCGAAACCCGGGAAGATCAGGCAATCGCTTGTATCGAGATCGCTGTCGCCGGTCTTCGGTCCCACGCTTTCGATGAGTCCGGTTGCGGTGTCGATCTCGACTGCACCTTCGAACGAACGGTCGTGGTTCACGATGGTGCCTTCGAGGCGAAGGCGGTTAGCGTGCGGCAAGGGCAACCTCCCGGGCTCGGTTGATGGCATCGCGGGTTTCGCCCGCTGCTCGTGCGGGATCATCGCTGTAAAGAATTGCGCGGGAGCTGCTGAGAATCAATCCCCCGCCGTCGAGGCGCATGCCCGCGTGAATGGTCGCTTCGATGTCGCCGCCCTGTGCGCCGATGCCGGGCACAAGAAAGGACATCCCGGGTGCGATCTCGCGGATGCGTCGCATCTCTTCGGGATAGGTTGCACCAACCACCATCATGCAGTTTCCATGCGCGTTCCAGTCCGTGTTCACGCGCTCGGCGACGTGCTGCCAGAGTGGTTTGCCGTCTGACGAAAGGTTCTGCAACTCGCCCGAACCCGGGTTGGAGGTGCGGCAAAGGATGATGGAGGCTTTATCTTCGCGGTCCAGAAAAGGTGCGAGCGCTTCGCGGCCAAGATAGGGGTGCAGCGTAATCGCATCAGCTCCCAGCTCATCGAAGACGGCTCGCACGTAGCCTTTGTTTGTGGAGCCGATGTCCCCGCGCTTGGCATCGCAGATCGTGAAGTGCCGCGGATATTGCTCGCGAAGAAATGCGAACAGCATGGCAAGCTGCTCCCAGCCATGCGCGCCGTGCGCCTCGAAAAAAGCGGTGTTGGGCTTGAAGGCACAGGCATATTCCGCAGTCGCCTCAATGATGAAGCGGCAGAAATTGAACAGCGGATCCTTCTCGCTTTGAAAGCGCTGCGGCAGCGCGGCAAACTCAGGATCGAGGCCAACACAAAGCAAAGATCGGCTCGTTTTGATGGCGTCTTCCAGCTTTGTAATCGCGGCGCTCACTGCTGCCCCCGGCGTGTAGCCCAGCTATGCGGATCGCGCAGCCAATCGCGCACAACGGCTGCGGCTTTGGCATCGAGCAGCTGTTGTTCCTGAGCTCCTGCAAGCACGGCGTCGAAGTCAGTGAGCGTATGCAACCGAACATCCGCAGCCACAAAGGCGTTCTCTGCCTCGGGAAAGCCGTAGCTGATGATGGCCAGGCAATCCGTTACGATCGCACCCGCCTCGCGCAAGGCCTGCACGCCGGAAAGGCTGCTCCCGCCCGTTGAAACGAGATCTTCAACCAGCAGCACGCGCTTGCCCTCGACGTCACCGCCCTCAATGCGAGCGCGCTTGCCGTGTTCCTTTGGCTGTTTGCGAATAAAGACTGAGGGCTGTTGCATGGCATAGCCCAGCGCCGCGCTGTGCGGTATGCCCGCGGCTTCAATTCCACCGATAACGTCGAACAAAATGTCGTTCTGTTGGATCAGAGCTGCAAATCCAGCGATGACCGTCTTCCACTGCGCGGGCCAGAAGGGGAAGGTCCGATTGTCGCAATACACAGGTGAAAGAATGCCGGATTTAAACGTGATGGGATCGTCGATGCGAAAGCCGACGCCGCCAATCGCGAGCAGCGCATCCGCGACCGCGCGAGCGGTGGCGATCTCAACCGGCATGGGGGAGCTCCCGCAGATTTTGGTTGATCTGCTGTGCAAGCAGCGGATTCCACATCGCGGCTGTTGCCGACATCGCGGCGTCCGCGCCGGCCACCCGGTACGCCGCGTAGTCCGCTGGTGTGCTGATGCCGCCGATGCCTACAATGCTGAAGCGCAAACCAAGCTCCTCACGCAGACGATACAGGCGCTCGGTCATTTCAAGCCCTGCCCATCGGATGGCCTGGCCGCCCACGCCGGAGCGCAGCCGGCCCTCGCCGGGCAACGCCTGCCGGCCCCGCTCATCCACAATCTCCGCGCTGATGGTGTTGATGGCGGCGATCGCATCCGCGGCTCGTCCCACGCCTTCGACCAGCCTCCGCAGCGCCTCTTCGCCGGAAAAATATGCGATCTTCGCGATCAAGGGTAGATCGCCTATTTCGTTCTTGATCGCCTCAATCACACGCCGCGCGCGATCGGTGTCGAAGCACAGCAGATGCGCTGTGCCTTCGTTGGGGCAGCTCAGGTTTACCTCGAGGATCTTCGCGCCGGTCTCGCGGACCAGCCGCGCCGCTTGCACAAAATCCGCGATATATTCCGCAACGCTGCCTGACTCCCCCGGCGTGCCTTGAAAGCTGCCGATCACGACCTGTCCAGGGCCGGCCTGTTTCACGGCGGCTGCCATGTCCGGCTGCCAGATCTCGGGATCAAACGACGGCACACCAAAGGAGTTGGTCACCGAGAGCTCCCGCGAAGCGTAGTGGGTGTGTCCGCGAAGCCTGCCCGCGGTAGGGTGCAGCCGTCCTCCCTCCACAGCAACGGCGAGCACGTTGGGCCATGGATGACAGGCCCAGCGCCGCGTGCGCACGGTTTTGTACACGGGCAGATCGAAGCCGGCATCGAGCGCGGCGCGGATAAAGCGGCTGTTCAGCAGCGGACCGGCGGGGATGCCAAAGGGAAGCCTGACGGGTTGGCCCAGAAAGTGATGCTTCGCTCCAGACTCCGGCGCGGCCTCGTCCCCGCGTGCACTCTGGACATCAGAAAAGCTGCAAAACGGACCGCGCTCGTAGTTTTCTTCAAAGCTCAGCGCTGGATCATAGAACGCGGCGCGCGGCGCCACAACACTTTCGCTCCGATCCTGCGTGCCAAAACGCATCTATTTGCGCACCCTCTACGTCCTTTATAGAACAGCGCTTCATTTGGTGATAGCGAACCTGGCAGGCGACGGACGGAATGGCTTTAGCGCTTTCTTTATGTCACAAACAGCTGCCGACGTTAGGCTGGCGTTGGGCCTTGAGTGACCGGCGCAACCGGAGAGGCAACTTTGGCGGGACAAGCGCCGTGATCAACTGAAATGGTGTCGAACTTTCTGATCGTTAGCCTGGGGTCTGCACGCAACAAGGAGAAGTCATTGCGCTGTTTCGCCGCCTTTGGGCTTCTGGGTCTGCTGCTGGCGGCTGGCTGCCGCGGCAACCAAGAGACGCCGGGCCGCGAAGCCGCGGAGGCTCCGCCCACCACGCCCACAGTCGTACCCACGGGGCTGGCGTCGCAGGTGCACGTGGATGCGCCCGCGCAGTTTCCGCTGACCGCGGTGATGCAACGTTCCACCTTTTCCACGCTCAACGTCACCGGGCAGGTGCAGCCCGACCCCTCGCGCGAGCTGCCGGTGTTGTCCATCGCGAACGGCCGCGTGACCGCGCTGCACGTGGGCCTGGGTGACTTCGTGCACAAGGGACAGCTGGTGATGGAGGTGCAATCGCCCGATGTCACAACGGCTTTCGACGCCTACCTGAAGGCCGTCGCCGATGAACAGCTGGCCAATACGACGTTGACGCGCGACAAGCTGCTCTATGACAAGGGCGCCATCGCCCAGAGCCAGCTGGAGGTCGCGCAGAACGGCGAGACCGATGCCAAGGCCGACCTGAAAGCCGCCGAGCAGGAGCTGCGCATCCTGGGTGTGGACAAGAACAATCCCGGCGACACGGTGAAGGTATTCGCTCCGATCTCGGGTGTCGTTGTGGCGCAGAACACCACCGCCGCGGGCGCTGCAGGCTTGACCGCAACCGGCGCAACCGGTTCGCTGACCATCGCCGATCTCACCCATGTATGGGTGGTCTGCGATGTGTATGAAAACGATCTGGCGCAGGTGCATGTGGGCGAGCATGCCGACATCCGCCTGAATGCCTTCCCGGACAAGGTGCGCAACGGAACCATCTCCGATGTCGCGGCGATCCTCGATCCCTCGCTGCGCACCGCCAAGGTGCGTATCCAGGTCCAGAATCCGGATCAGCTTTTGCGCATCGGCATGTTTGCGACGGCGACCTTCCACGGAGCCAAGGCCCAGAGTTCGCTCGTGGTTCCGGGCGACGCCGTGCTGCACCTGCACGATCAGGATTGGGTCTTCGTGCCGGCCGGCTCCCAGGGCAACTTCAGGCGGGTTGCGGTGCAGATGGGGCAGACGCTGCCGGGCAACTCGGTCGTGCTCACGAGCGGCGTGCGCGAAGGCGAGCAGGTGGTGGCGAGCGCGCTGGTGCTCGAAGAAGCGACGGAGCAGTAGGAACCCCGATGATCCGCAAGCTCGTCGATTTCGCACTGAACAACCGCTTCATCATCCTGGTGATGGGCATTCTGCTGTTCGGCTGGGGCATCATCGCCTTTCACAACCTGCCGGTGGAGGCCTATCCCGACGTGGCCAACAACTACGTCAGCGTGATCGTGCAATGGCCGGGGCGCTCGGCCGAGGAGATCGAGCAGCAGGTCACGGTGCCGCTCGAGATCGCGGTAGCGGGGATACCGCACACCACGTCGCTCCGCTCCTTTACGCTGGCGGGGTTGTCGCTGGTCAAGCTCACCTTTGACGACGACAGTGAAGACAACTGGAATCGCGAAAAAGTGTTCGAGCGCGTCTCGCAGATCACGCTCCCCAACCAGCTGCAGGCGCAGATCGGCACCGACTGGAGTCCGGTCGGGCAGATCTACTGGTACACGGTGGAGAGCACCAATCCCGCCTATGACACGATGGCTTTGAAATCCATCGAGGACTGGACGCTGGAGAAGGAGTTCAAGAGCGTTCCTGGCGTGGTGGACGTTTCAAGCTTCGGCGGACCGACGCGCGAGTACCAGGTCATCCTCGACCCTGAAAAACTGGTCGCCTACGGATTGAATATCGCCGCCGTAAAGACGGCGCTCGCGGCCAACAATACCGACGCGGGCGGCTCATTCATTGAGCAGGGCGCGCAGCAGATTAACGTGCGCGAGGTCGGGCTGTTCAAGACCACCGATGATATCGCCAAGGTGCCGCTGAAGGCCCAGAACGGCACAGCATTGACGGTGGCCGATGTCGCCACCGTGATTCAGGGACCGAAGATCCGGCTTGGGCAGATCGGCAAGGCGATCTGGCGCAAGGATGGCAAGCTCGCCGACAATCCAGACGCTGTAGAAGGCGTGATCCTGCTGCACAAGGGCGACAACTCCGACGAGGTGCTCGAAGGCATTCACAAGAAGGTCATCGAGCTGAATGAGCATGTGCTTCCCCCAGGCGTCCGGGTTGTCCCCTTCTTGGACCGCTCGGATCTGCTGCACCTGACCACGCATACCGTTCTGCATAATCTTACGGAAGGCATCATCCTCGTCGTCATCATCCTGTTTCTGTTTCTCGGCAACCTGCGTGGCGCCTTTATCGTGGCGCTCACCATTCCGTTTGCCCTCTTGTTCGCCTCCATCTGCCTTGATCTTCGGCACATCCCGGCGAACCTTCTCTCGCTGGGCGCGCTGGACTTCGGCATGGTTGTCGACGGGGCCGTGGTGATGATTGAAAACATCGTCCGCCACCTGAGCCATAGCCGCAAGAAAGAACTCACCGTCATCGAGCAGATTCGGGAGGCGGCGCACGAGGTGCAACGGCCGGTCTTTTTCGCGATCGGCATCATCATCACGGCCTATCTGCCCATCTTTACGCTGCAGTCGGTGGAGGGGCGCCTGTTCGCCCCGATGGCCTGGACTGTGGCCTTCGCGCTGCTCGGGGCCTTGATCTTCTCCATGCTCGTGGCGCCGACGCTGGCCAGCTTTCTATTCCGCAACGGCACCTCCGAGTGGGAAAATCCGGTGCTGCGCTTCATCACGGAGCGGTACCGCCGCCTGGTGGTGTGGCACATCGAACGCCCGCGCATGACCATGGGCGGAGCCGTGCTGGCGATCCTCCTGAGTGCGGTCCTGGTGTACTCCGGCGTGATCGGTTCCGAGTTTCTGCCGCATCTGGATGAGGGGGCGATCTGGGCCCGTGGCACGCTGGCGCCCTCGATCGGGCCGACGGCGAGCATCGACGTGATGAACCGCTCGCGGGTCATCATGGCTTCCTTTCCTGAGGTCAAGCAGGTGATCAGCCAGACAGGGCGGCCGGACGACGGCACCGATACCACCGGCTTCTTCAACACGGAATACTTCATCGATCTGAAACCGAAGGACGAGTGGAGGCCGGTATTTCACCAGAACAAGGACGATCTGATCGCTGCCATCAACCGCCAGCTGGGTCAGATTCCCGGCGTCATCTGGGGCTTCTCGCAGCCCATCTCGGACAACGTGGAAGAGGCGGTCTCCGGTGTCAAAGGCGAACTCGCGGTAAAGCTCTACGGCACGGATCTTAAAACGCTGGAACAAAAGGGCGAGCAGATCGTCAGCGTCATGTCCGGCATCCGGGGCGTGGCGGATCTCGGCCTGTTTCGCGTCATCGGCCAGCCCAATCTGAACTTTGTCGTAGACCGGCAGGCCGCGGCGCGCTTTGGCCTGAACGTCGCGGATGTGCAGGATGCGATTGAGACCGCGGTGGGCGGCAACGCGATCACGCAGGTGCTGGATGGGGAGGCGCGCTACGACGTGACGACCCGTTACGCCGGGCCGTACCGCTCCACCCCGGAGGCCATCCAGGACATCCGTCTGGTGTCCCCCTCGGGGGAACGCGTATCCCTCGCCCAGGTGACCAGGATGGACACGACCGATGGCGCGGAGGAGGTCTATCGCGAGGACGGGACGCGCTATGTGGCCATCAAGTATTCCGTGCGCAATCGCGATCTTGGCTCCACGGTGGAGGAAGCCATCGCAAAGGTGAACCGGCAGGTGAAGTTGCCGCAAGGCTACAAGCTCGACTGGGCCGGCGAGTACGAAAGCCAGAAGCGTTCCTCGCGGCGGCTGCTGATCGTTCTGCCCGTCACAATCCTGTTGATCTTCATCATCTTGTACAGCATGTTCCACTCCGGCAAATGGGCGACGCTGATTATGGCGAATGTGGCGATGGCGCCCATCGGCGGCCTGATGGCGCTGCTGCTGACGCGCACGCATTTTTCGGTGTCCTCGGGCGTCGGGTTTTTGGCATTGTTCGGGGTTTCGGTGCAGACGGGCATCATCATGCTCGAGTACATGAACCAGCTGCGCGTCAATGGGCACACGGTGCTGGAGGCCGCGGTCGAAGGCGCGGTGCTGCGGCTGCGGCCCATCCTGATGACGATGCTGGTCGCCACTCTGGGGCTGCTGCCGGCGGCACTGTCGCATGGCATCGGGTCCGACTCGCAGCGGCCCTTCGCGATCGTGATCGTCGGTGGACTGATTGGCGCGGTGATCATCAACATCTTTCTGCTGCCGACGCTGTATGTCGCGTTTTCCCGGCCCACGGATGTGCTCCCGGCTCCGGATAAGGGGTTTGAAGCATGAGAGGCGTCCTGAATCTCCGACCCACAATGAAGCGAAAAACGCATGTTTTCGCCAACACTGCGATGGCCCTGCTGTGGGTATCGCTGCTCTCCGCCCAGGGATTGCTGGCGCAGGCCGGTGGGGGTGCAGGCGCCGGTGCCGCCGGCGCGGCCAGCGGACAGGGAGCCTCCGGTTCGGCTTCCGGCCAGGCCGGCGGCGCGCATGGCGCGGGTACCGGCGACAATGGCACGCCCGGAGCGCCGAACGGAACCCAAAATGGACCGCAGTCCTACGCTGCGTCCGCCTCGCCGGGCATCGATCCGCGCAAGCCGCCTCCGGCCAAGCCCGGCGCTCTGAGTTTGCAGCAGGTGGTCGAGCGCGCGCGCGCCGCCAATCCCACTCTGCTAGCTGCGGAGGCGAATCTGCGCAGCGTCCGTGCCCAGGAGATCCAGGCAGCCGTGCGCGCCAACCCGTACCTAGGGCTTGTCGGCACCGAAATTACCGAAACCGCCGCGAACGCGGGCAATCCCTACGTCTACTCCGTACAGTTCTCGCGGCTCTTCGAGCGTGGCAACAAACGCGGCTACCGCATCGAAAATGCACGCGCCACCACAACGCAAACCTCGGCGCAGCTGCAGGACACGGTCCGGCAAACGATGCTGCAGGTGAAGACCGCCTTCACCCACATGCTCTTCGCCAAGCAGTCGCTGGAGCTTTCCAAGGCGCAGCTCGCCGACTTTCGCCACGAGGTGGAGATTGCCAATGACCGCTACAAGGCCGGCGATCTGGGCAAACTCGACTTCGAACGGCTCGACCTGCAGCTCGGTTCCTTCGAGTCCGACGCAGCCAATGACCAGGTCGCGCTGCAACAATCCTCCGACCAGCTGCAAACGCTGATGGGCATTCCGCAGCCCTCGCAAACCTTCGATATCGCCGGAAACATCGTGCCGCCGCCGCTGTCCCAGACGCGCGAACAACTCATTCAGCAGGCGCTCGCAAGCCGCCCGGACCTGGCAGCTGCGCAGGCCGGCGTGACTGCAGCCCAGGCGGCGTACCGGCTCGCTGTCGCGAACGGCACCGCTGACCCAACGCTTGAGGTGGAGTACGACCGCACGCCGGAAGGCAGCCCGAATATCAGCCAAAACAGCGTAGGCTTCAACATGAATTTCCCCTTGCGCATCTTCGATAGAAACCAGGGCAACAAGCAGACGGCCCGCCTGTCCATCGACGCCGCGCAGCTGACACAGACCGCTACGCGCAACCAGGTCGCCTCCGATGTGGATCAGGCGTTTGTGGCCTACACGCAGGCCAAGGCGCTTTCAGACCGCTTCGGCAACCACTATCTGGATGAGAGCGCGGATGTATTGTCGATCGCGCGATTCGCGTTCGACCACGGCGGCCTCGCGCTGATCGACTATCTCGATTCGCTGCGCGATGCCCGCACCTCTACGTCCGATGCCTTGAATGCGTATCAGCAGACCTGGATCGCGATTCACCAACTCAGCGAGTCCAGCGCGACAGAGCTCATGCCGTAACTACTGACGGGCTTTAGCCAGGGTTCTCCTCCGCACTGAATGTCCGGGCTGAAGCCCGGACCTGCCCAAGAATCACCTTCTGCGATTCACGGCAAGACCGCCGTATACTGGTGGAGCTTTCGTCAGTTGAAAGCATCGGATCGTTATGCCCGTTTCGTTGACCAGCCTCGCTCCCGGATCCACTGCCCCGCCCCGTCCCGAGTCGAAGGACCCGTTAGCGGGCATGGTTCTGCTGACTGCGGAAGGCCAGCAGCCCCGGGCCAAGCAGGCCGTAGAGATTACGAAAAATGCCCTCAAGCGCATCCGCGTCGCCATGGCCAAGGAGGGCATCTCGCCCGATGCCGGCGGCCTGCGCCTGGGTGTGCAGGGCGGCGGCTGCTCCGGTTTGAGTTACAACATCCGCTTCGATACCGAGCCGCGTCAACGCGATCGCGTCTTTGTCTTCGGCGAAGGCGTGGACACGCCGAATGATCCCAGCGGGGCCCGTCCGGTTCGACTCTTTGTAGACCCGAAGAGCTTTTTGTATCTTGCGGGCATGGTGCTGGACTTTGAAGAGACGCTGATGCGGCAGGGATTCAACTTCATCAATCCGAACTCGACCAAGAGCTGCGGATGTGGATCGAGCTTTACCGCGTAGACAGATTGGCCTAAAACAATATTCATGCAGGTGTAAACCGAAGTGTCGTTCTTGGGAGGGAGCCGTGGGCTTCAGCCCACGGAACAGGAGCGTAATTCAAGTGCCCTTCAGGGCTGGACTCTGCTTCCGTTCCCAAACGGCCCCGGGCTAAAGCCTTTTTTTTTTGCAGCTCGATTCAGCGGCCTGAAGGCCGCTGCTCCCTCCCAAGAACTGGGTATAGCTATGGTGATCATGCTTTAGTTGGAGCGAACAGCTCCATGTTTCGCGTGGTGGAGATATCCCCAGCTTGGCGCGGACAGCAGGTTCCCTTCGGGAATGACAGAAAGAGAAGCAACATCGCCCAAGAATCAAAGCACGATACCCTCAAGTCGCGACATCAGACCTCAACTTCCACGATCTCGCGCAGCTCCA
This sequence comes from Granulicella sp., assembly GCA_965276885.1. GTDB lineage: Bacteria > Acidobacteriota > Terriglobia > Terriglobales > Acidobacteriaceae > Granulicella. Next base: position 4,239,677 of record OZ255702.1, read on the forward strand.
CGCGATTACGTCCGAGCTGCTTGGCCAGGTAGAGGGCCATGTCCGCTTCATAGAGCATCTCACCGGGGCCTTCGCTGACCTGGGGCGTCCGGCTGCACACCCCAACGCTCACCGTTACACACGCAGCGACCTTCGATGCCCTGTGCTCAAGCTGCAGCTGCTCCACGGCTTGGCGGATGTTGTGCGCGATGCGCAGCGCGCCGGGAATGTCGGAGCCCGGCAGCATGACGGCGAACTCCTCGCCGCCGAAGCGGGCAACCATGTCGTGACCGCGACGGGGATGCTCTTCGAGCACACGCGCGATCTCACGCAGGCATTCGTCGCCGCGCTGATGCCCGTAGGTGTCGTTGAGGGCCTTGAAGCAGTCCACATCGATCATCAACAGGGCTAACGGACGCTCGGTGCGCAGCGATCGCCGCCACTCCGTGTCGAACACCTCATCGAAGCGACGCCGGTTATACAGGCCGGTGAGGCTATCGCGAATGGAGAGCTCGCTCAGCAGGGCATTGGCCTCCAGCAGCTGGCCTTCGCTGCGCAGCAGTGCCTGCTGCGAGGCCGCCAGCTTGGCGTGCAGCTGCGTGAGTTCGCGAAAGCGCCGCTTGTCCACCGCCGCCGTGCCCAGCGTGACCAGGAGCACCAGGCCGAGGGTGACCAGAAGAGCGGTCTCGCCCACGCCGCTGCCATGAACGCTGCCCCGAGCCCGCGCAAACGCCGGCAGGGGCGCGAGGGCAAAGCCATGCAGCGCAATCAGGTGCGTGATGGCGATCCCTGAACCCATCACCGCGCTGCCGCCGACCCGCATCCATTCGCCGCGCGCGGGCGCATGGTTTTCGCCAAAGACCATCCACAGCGCCAGCAAAGACATCAGGGTGCCGAAAAGCACCGAAAAGACGATCCACGCGGGCCGGGTCGCTACGATAATCGTCGTTCGCAGCGCCTGTACGCCAATGACGTGCATCACCTCAAAACCGCAGCCGAGAATCACGGCACCGGCAATCAGCCGCAGGCGGGACTCCGGCCGCCAGGCGATCAGCCGGACAGCAGCCCAGGCGGAGCTGATCGCAACCAGAAGGCAGAGCACCACCAGCCGAAGCGAGTAAACCGCCTCGCTTGGGGAGGGATCCTCGAGCGCGCCGAAAAAGTGCATCGACCACATCCCCAGCCCCAGGACGGCAGCCGCGGAGGTCAGCCATTTGCGGCGGCTCCAGAAGTTATCGGTGCGGCCAATACGCTCCGCCAGCGAAAACGCGGCGTAGGCGGCCAGCATGGACGCAGTAACAGCCATGGCGCGCATCGCGTGTGAGCTCTGGATGGTCAAAGGATGCATCGGCAGGAAAATGGTTGAGACGAGTGTATCTGTTGATGTGAGACGAGCTACAGGATCTTTTGGGTAGGTCCTGCATCTTATGTGGGCTATCCGTCTAAAATGGAGCGAAATGGATCACTTTGAGCTTTTTTCTTTGCCCCGGCACCTTCACCTGAATGCACCGGACTTGGAAAAGAGCTTTTATGCCCAGTCGCGCCGGCTTCACCCCGACCGGTTCGCGGCGCGTCCACCCGGGGAACAGGCAGAGGCCCTGGCGCGCTCCTCCGCCTTGAACGACGCATACCGGACGCTGCGGGACCCCATCGCGCGAACCGAATACCTGTTATCCCTTGAGGGCGTGCAGATGGAGGAGCAATCCCGCGCCGCCACGGATGCTGCCCGCGCGGCGGGTACCGAAAAGAAGCAGGTGGCACCGCCGGACCTTCTGGAAGAGGCATTCGAGTTAAACATGCAACTAGAAGAGATGCGTTTTGCGCGGCAAACGGGCGAAAAAGATGAAGCCGTGGAGAAGGATCTCGACTCTGCCCGGGAGCGCTACACCGCCATGCTCGGCGATCTGGGCAGGCAGCTGGAAGCGTTGTGGACCCGCTGGGACGCGGCCGTGGACGCCGGGGATGAGGCTGCAAAGACCACGGCGAGGGATGCCATGGTCGCCCTGCTGAACCGCCGTTCCTACGTCCGCAACCTCGTTCGCGATGTCAACGCCGTGCTGGAGTAGCTTCCTTAACCCGGCGGCAGCGGCGAAAACTCGCGGGACGTGTTCTTCTGCTGTCATGCGCGCCCGGTTCCTTCGTCTTCTTTGTACGCTCCTCACAGCCGCTTTCGCGTTCGTGTTGCCAGCCTTCGCCCATGGAGCGCAGGACCCCGCCTGGACGACGCCGCTTCCGCCATTCCGCATCGCCGGCAACCTGTACTACGTGGGCAGCCGCGATCTGGCGGCGTACCTGGTCGTCACGCCGGCGGGCGACATCCTGATCAACAGCAATCTGCCGAGCTCCCCGCCGCTGATTCGCCATAGCGTCGAGCAGCTTGGCTTTCGCTGGAGCGATATCAAGATCCTGCTGATCAGCCATGCGCATGCGGACCACGCCGGCGGCTCAGCCGCGATCCTGAAGCAGACCGGAGCGAAATACGAGGTCATGCAAGGCGATGTCGATGTGGTCGAAAGCGGCGGCGGGACCGACTTCGCCTACGGCGGCGGAAGGGACAAGACAATGCAGTTCGCCCCTGCCCACGTCGATCGCGTGCTCCACGACGGCGACAAGGTTGAGCTCGGCGGAGTCACGCTGACGGCCCACCGCACCCCGGGCCACACCAAAGGCTGCACGACCTGGACCCTGCGCGCGCATGTGCCGGGTGAGCCCGCCGGCACCCTGCGCAACGTGGTGATTGTGGGCAGCTGGAGCGTGAACCCCGGCTACCGGCTGGCGGCTGCCCATGGCAGGCAGCCATCCTATCCCGGGATTGCAACCGACTACACGATGACCTTCGCCCTGCTGCACAGGCTGGCCTGCGACATCTTCCTGGGCGCCCACGGCAGCTACTTTGACATGCTCGCCAAGCTGAAGCGCATGCCCGTCGAGGGAGATCAGGTGTGGATCGATCGTGAAGGCTACCAACGTGCCGTTTCGGAGCACGAACGCGCGTTTGAAGCAGCATTCGAACGTGAGGCGGCCGAGGCGGCCGGGAAGCGTTCTACTCCGTAGCCAGCTTCGGGGCGAACTTTTGGAGCGATGCCAGATGATGCAGGTCGTGGCCGGCGGCGATCTCGACGATGTTCCACAGCGTGACCTCACCAAGCTCCGGATGGTGGGCCGGACGACGTTTGGCCTCGTTCGAGAGCCCCTCGATTAAGGCCAGATTCCATTGCCGGACCGCCGTCCAGGTCGCGCGCGCGGCGGATGTGGTATAACCGACGCCGTCGTAGGCACGCGCCCAGGGATCCTGCTCAAAGGGCTGCAGCGTGGGGTGATCGGCGCCGTAGATCAAGCGCAGGCGCCAGGCCCACACAATCTCGCAGTCGGCGAGATGGCAGAGAATTTCGCGGATGCTCCACTTCCCCGCCGCGGGTTTATGTTCGATCTGCTCGACGGACAGGGTCTTCAGCAGATCCGAAAGATGGCCGGGGGTCTCGCGCAGGACGACGGCGGGATCGCGGTTTTCCAGAAGATGCACGTACGGGCGCATGAGGGCTGCTTCTTCGCTCATAGCCTTTGGATGCGATCTACGCCGATGTTGCCGCTTCGCGCGCCGTCCAGGGACTGTACTCGCCTGCCGACCAGGAATAGCCTTCAGGGTCGCGCACCGTGAAGGCTCTGCCCCCGTAGTCCATCTCCCGCAACTCCATAACCACCTCGGCGCCCACTGCCTTGCAGCTCGCCCACACGGGGTCGCAATCTGCCACGGCCAGGTAAAGCGCCGAGGTGACACGTCCATCGATCTCGGCCGGCGTGGCGGCGAATTGCGGATACGGGTTCGGATTGGTTGCGGAACCGAGCATGATCATGCCGCTGCCGTGGCGCAACTCGGCATGCATGACGGTGCCGTCCGGCCCGGGATAGTGCGCGTGGCGCACGAAGCCGAAGGCGCGTTCGAGCCAGAGGATCGCGGCCTCGGCATCGCGATAGCGCAGGCTGGGGATCAGAGTGGAACCGGTTGACACGGAGGTTGTGGCGGCAGCTTGCTCGCTCATGCCCAGCATCATCTACCCGCGCGGGGCATCTGTACAGAGGAATCGGCAGAAGCCGTCCCAGTCCCGTGACGCACCTTTGCGTACTTTCCGTCAGCTTTTGCCTTTACCGTAGAAATGGCACCGCCGGCGAACGAGCACAGCCGGTTCTGGAGATCACCTTGGCAGAACAGCAGCGCGTCGTCGGCATCGATCTGGGCACCACCAACTCGCTCGTGGCGTTTATGCAGGGCGACACGCCGGCCGTCATCCCCGGCGAAGACGGCTCCCCCATCGTCCCGTCCGTGGTCGCCTTCGATCAGGACACGGCTCGGGGCTTTGCCGTCGGCAACGCCGCGCGCGAGGTGCTGCTGAGCAACCCCGGGAACGCCGTGTACTCGGTGAAGCGGCTGATGGGCCGCGATCTCACCGATGTTGAGCCGGAACTCAAGCTCTTCCCGTTCAAGCTGGCCGAGGGTCTGCAACCGGGCGAGGTGCTGAAGCTCAACGTCGGCGGCCTGACCCTGACGCCACCGGAGGTTTCGGCCTACATTCTGCAGCAGCTCAAACGCAACGCCGAGCGGTTCTTCGGCGCCGAGGTGACCAAGGCGGTGATCACCGTGCCCGCCTACTTCAACGATGCGCAGCGGCAAGCGACCAAGGACGCCGGACGTATCGCCGGGCTGGAGGTGCTGCGGCTGGTGAACGAGCCCACGGCGGCGGCGCTGGCCTATGGGTTGGACAAGCTCCACGGCGGCGCCGAAGGCACCATCGCGGTGTATGACTTCGGCGGCGGCACCTTCGATATCTCCATCCTGAAGCTGCATGAGGGCATCTTCGAGGTCATCTCCACCGGCGGCGATACGCATCTGGGCGGCGACGACCTCGACAACCTGCTGCTGGCGGTCGCGCTGGACGACATTAAAGGTGATCTTGGCGTCGATGTTTCCGGCAATCCGGAGATGATTCAGCAGCTGCGCAAGGCGGTGATTGAGGCGAAGATTGCTTTGAGTTCGGGGGAGATGGCGCGGATTCAGCTGGAGATTCCGGCGGGTGGGGGGGAGAAGCAGGTTCCCTTCGGGAATGACAAACAGAAAAGCGAAGGCGAACAGCAGATCCCCTTCGGGGATGACAAACAGAAAGGCAAAAGCGAAACGCAGATTCCCTTCGGGAATGACAACAAAAAAGACTATCTGCGCGAGATCACGCGCGAGCAGTTCGAGAGCTTGATCGCCGGGGTGATCGAGCGGACCGCCGGGCCGGTGCGCCAGGCGCTCAAAGACGCGCAACTCACGCCGGAAGGGATCGACGAGGTCGTCATGGTGGGCGGCTCGACGCGCATTCCTGCCGTGCGGGCGCTGGTAACGAAGCTCTTCGATCTCGATGCCCGCGGCAAGAAGCTGCACACCGAGCTCAATCCGGATGAGGTCGTGGCACTCGGCGCGGCGGTTCAGGCGCAGATCCTCTCCGGCCAGGGAAATGCAGCGACCGACGATCTTCTGCTGCTCGATGTGACGCCGCTTTCGCTGGGCATCGAGGCGCTCGGCGGCGTGGTGGCCAAAATCATTCAGCGCAACTCCACGATTCCCGCGAGCGCGACCGAACACTTCACGACTGGCGTCGATGGCCAGACCAACGTCGCCATCCATGTGCTGCAGGGCGAGCGCGAACTGGCTAAGGATTGCCGCTCGCTGGCGCGCTTCGACCTCAAAGGCATTCCGCCCATGGTGGCCGGCCTGCCGCGCATCGAGGTAAAGCTGTTGATCGACGCCAACGGCATCTTACAGGTAAGCGCGCGCGAACAACGCTCCGGCCCAGAGGCCGCGGTCGAGGTGAAACCCACCTACGGCCTGACCGACGAGCAGGTAGAGACCATGATCCTGGACAGCTTTGACAACGCGGAGCAAGACATTCACGAGCGCCAGGTGATCGAGGCCAAGAACGAGGGCCAGACGATCGTGGAGGCCGTCGAGAAGGCGGAGAAGCAGCCGGTCTGGCAGCAACTTACCTCCATTGAGCATGAAAATATCAAGGCCGCGGGGCTGGAGCTGAAGGCCTCATTAGCCGGCGACGATCATCGCGTGATCCGCAACGCCATCGAACAGCTCGATCAGAAGACACGCCGACTCGCCGAGTTGATGATGGACACCGCCGTGACCGGCGCCCTCGGCGGTAAAACCATGCAGGCCGCCGGCGAGAGTCTGGGAGAGGGACCCAGCGCCCCGCATCCGTTCGCCCCCGCGCAGATCGAGGAGAGCCGGCGTGAGGAGCTCAAGCCATCCCCAACGGATGTGATTGTGCAGGCCGAAGGAGATCCGGAGACGCCCGGACAATCGCAGGAAGACTAAGCGTGTGATCTGTGCCTGTTCACTACATATCCCCTTATTTCAGTAGACCGAACACCGTAACCCCGCCGGGTGTTCCGATAAATACCATGCCATTGCTGACCACCGGCGTGATGAACTTGTTCCCATTGCCGAACGCGTCACGGCCTTTCATGGCTTGATTGCTGTTGTACAGCTCGTGCGAAAGGTTGGACGCGTCATACGCATGAAGGACCGCGGGCGCATTCATGGCGCTTTCAACTGCCCACACAATGCCGTTCTGCGCGCCGTTCGACGAGACACTGGGAGTCGAGCCGGGGTAAGCGAAGCTGGTGGCCGACTGGCTGGTGGGCGTCGCGCTTAGCATCGCGTTGCTGATCGTGTAGGCCTTCAGGTTGTCATCTACACCGGCATAGAAGACCGTGTTATTGAAGTACGCCGGCCCCGACCAGGCGCCATTCGGCAGCGCACCCGCGATCTCCTGATACAGATTGCTGTTGCTGCTCGCGTTGAATTTGCCCAGGTTGTCGCGGTTACCGACATAGATGTTGCCATCCTTGCCGGCGCCCACCACCAGGTGATGAACAGTGCCCGCGCTGTCGGTCAGGTCAGGCAGCAGCATGGCCCCACCCGCGCCTACGTCCTTATCGGCGTTGGATTCAGCGACCGTGTTGTCCGGCTCCCAATAGTCGCTCACGGCCAGCCCGTCGGCGGTGCTCAGCTTCAGGATGGCATTGCCGAAATCGTTCTGGCTGGGAAAGCCGTTCGCATTGAAGCCGCTGTCCAGGGTTCCATTCGCGTCCAGCAGGAAAAGATTATTGCTGCTATCGGCGGCGATGCCATAACCGCTCATCCAGATCGATCCATCACTGCCATTGGGCGTCAGGTCAAGCACCGTGGTCTGCTTCAGCGTGCCTTCGCTATAACCCATCACCCAACCCTGGTATGGTGCGATGTCGCAGTGGCTTGTCCAGCCGGTATAGATCGTTCCGTTGACCAGCGTAAGGCCGACGCGTTCGGCATACTGACCCGGCACAAACTGGTCTACCCCATTCACGCTTGCGATGCCGGTTCCGGGGTAGGTCGCCGTGACCTCGGTCGGGCTTCCCGGCAGCTCGATACCGGTGGTGAGATCGAGCGCGTGGAGGCGGTGGTGGTAGCCGCCACTCGCGTCCTTGGTCATGCCCACCACAAAGATGGCGCCGTTGGCTCCATAGGCACGATCGATCACCGGCGTCGCCGTGATGCCGATCTCAGGAACGATCTGGTTGCAGTTGCGCGTGTCGCTGGTGGTCTCGCCGGCGCCCAGCACGGAGGTCTTCCACTCCTGCGCACCGGTGGATGCATCCAGGGCATACACGCTGTCGTGCTCCGTAGCCACATAGATTACGTTGACGGTATGGGTCTGCGTTCCGGTTTGCAGCTTCAACCCGCCGGCGTAGAGCGGCGCCGCGTCCACGACCCCATCCAATGGATAGTTTCCGAGCAGACCGAAGTTGGTGGAGTTCACGCTGGATAGCGTGAGCATCGTCTCCTGCGAGTTCAGCCCCTGCCGCGTATTGTCGTAGTGGTATGTCGTCACATCCGGGCCGGCGGCGGACGCGGTGGAAGCAGCCGTGACCATCAGGGCCAGCGTTGCCGTATGAGAAAGCGTGCCCGAGGTTCCCGTGAAGGTAACCGTAGCCGAACCTGCGGCTGCCGAGGCAGCGGCGATCACGCTGATGCCTTGGGAGGCACCCGCGACGAGGTTCAGCGTCGCCGGCGATGTGGTTACGCCGGCTGGAAGGCCGCTCACGGAAACAGCAACGGATCCTGTGAACCCGTTGCTGGGCGTCGCCAAAAGCGTGACCTGCGAACCGGATGCTCCCCCACTCGTCGATTGACTGCTCGGGGTGACCGAAAGCATAAAATCCGCCGGGGGCGGCGGGGCCACCATCGACAAGGCTACGCTAGCCGTATGGGACAACGCCCCGGATGTGCCGGTCAACGTGACGGTGGCCGTCGCGGCCGCTGCCGAAGTCGCGGCTGCGAGCGTGACTGTCTGCGCCGCGCCAGGAGTGAGAGTGAGCGTGCTAGGGGTCGCGGTGACCCCCATGGGCAGGCCCGAAATCGCAACCGCAACGGTACCGGTAAACCCATTCACAGCCGCGGCACTGACACTAAGCTGTGCGCTGTTGCCCGTTTGCAGGGAAAGTGTTGCGGGAGTGGCGCTTAGGGTGAAGTCGCCGATGGGCTTCGAAACACTTCCAGAGGTATTGCAGCCGCACACGCCAAAAACGAGAAAAAGGGAGAGGAACAATTTGCTAACAGCAAATCCATGTCGCATTTGGCAGACCTGAGTTGAAGTGCGTTCGAGCCAAACATTGGGATGCTTTGGTCTGGTTCTTCGACATGACGGTCACGTCATCTGTACCGGGGCTGTGGATGGGGAATGTTATGGCGCCACACATGGTTCAGGCTTGTAGCTGTGCGGTGCAAACGAGATGCGGTCACTCTTCAAACATTCCCGAGAAGCCCCATCGCGTACACCCGAGGCGAAGCTTGGAACAGGTCGATGGGCGCGTTCCTGATGGGAAGCGCGGCCACTCGCTACAATGGAATCTGCCATGTCAGAACACGAAGCAAAGCCGCCGTTGCCCCCGATCGTCATCCAGCCCGACCTCGCCATCCCGCCCGCGCCTAACATGGTGCGCGTGACCTTTAAGCCGGAAAACAAGACCGTCGAGTTCCCCTTTGGCACGCTGCCCTATGAAGGCCATGGCGAGCCCATGAGCTTTCTGGACGTGGCCGAAAACTACGATATCTTCCTCGACCACGCCTGCGGCGGCGTGTGCGCCTGCACCACCTGCCACCTGTTTGTGCTGGAAGGCGGGAAGACCATCTCCGAGCCCGAGGAAAAGGAGCTTGACCGCATGGACCTCGCGCCGGGGCTGCAGCTGAACTCTCGCCTGGGCTGCCAGGCCGTCATTGAAAAGCCCGGCGCCTATGTAGTGGAGATTCCCTCCTGGAACAAGAACTATGTGCAGGAAGGCAAGCCGGTGACTCCGAAGTAGCAGTGCGACAGCAGATTCCCTCCGGGAATGACAGCAAGAAAGGCAACAAAGCTGCTTCTGTCTCGTGATTTGTCAGTCCGTTCTAACCCCTTGATTTGTCATCCCGCAGCGTAGCGAAGGGATCTGCTTTTCGTCGTTCCCTAAACAGCTGCGTGGAAACAGGTAAAAAGCAGATCCCTCCGCTTCGCTGCGGGATGACAATAAAAAAACAACAGCATGCCCAGGCAAACTCGCTCTTAGACTTAAAACTTCCCAGGCCACTCCAGAAGTGAGTGATGCTTTAGATCCGTTTGCAGGGTCATGGTCAGCTGACGCCGGTTTCGCAGCACATCCAGCGTCATCGGATGGCCCTTGGCGGCGTGCAGGCGCTTGGTCCAATCTTCCTGTTTGTGCAAGGCAACCAGGTCGGCGCGCAGCACCACGTCGCCCGCCCGCAGGCCAGCCAGCGCAGCGGGACCGCCGGGCACGACAGACTGCACCAGAAGCCCGGTTCCCTGCGGCGCACCGAAGAAGCTTGCCAGTTGCGGCCCCATGACATCGAGCATGATCCCGGCGGCGGAACCGCTGTGCAGCATGGAGCTGAGAAAGCCCTGGCTGTGCGGAGGGTCCGAGGGGAGCGGCGTTGGTGCCGGATCGGACGGCGCCTCCTCCGGGTACGAATCGGCAAATCCCGAGAGACCTCCCTGCTGCGCCGGCAACGCGGGCTGAGCGGCGGCGGTGGCTCCAGGGCTCGCCGCCAGCCGTGCCATGGCTGCGCGGGCCACCTGGTCACGGTCGCCCAGCTGCGCGTTTACGGTAAACGCCTGGCCGTTGCGCAGCACACTCAGCGCAACCTGCATGCCCGCACCCGCGTCATGGATCATGCGCCGCAGCGCTTCGGCGCCGGCGATCGCCTGCCCGTTCAGGCTGACGATCACATCGCGAGGCCGCAGCCCGGCTTTGCCGGCGGGCCCGTCATGGTCCACCATCACGATCTCCACGCCATGCAGATTGCGGGGGATCAGCCCCGTTCCATCACTGGGCAGATCGTGAAATTCAATCCCAAGATAGCCTTGCGAGCGGCCCCCCGCGGTTCCGCGCAGACCCGCCCCCGTGCGCGTTGCCCGTACCGGCTGCCCCGCCGCCGCGTGGGCCGGAACGGCAAACAGAAAAGCACAGCTAAACAGCAAAGCACAGCTGAGGGGCGCGGCGATCGACAGCAGCACGCGGTCCGGGCACCGGCGACCAGGGGAGTGAAGGTTGGCAAGCGGAAATGCAGAGGCGCACGGCATGCGCTCGCCCCTACTCAATGTCCGAGGCGCTCTGCAGCGCCTGGAAGCTGGCCGTGCGAATCGCCGGATTGGTGTCTTCGGCCGAAACCGTGCGCAGCGCCTGACGCACGCTGGAGTCCGCACCCACGGGCGACAGCATGGAGACCGCCTCCGTACGCACGTCGGCGCTCCGGTCATGCATCAGCGTCTCCAGCACGGCATCGCGCACATTTTCGTCCTGCGCAATGTAGGGCTGCAGACCGGCGAGTGCCTTCAGTCGCACCACCGGGCTCTTGTCATAGCGCAGACGAGCCAACAGCGCCGAGCGAACCTCGTTCGTTGAACTTCCGGAATCATCCCCGCTGCAGGCGTGACCGATGCGGCACTCGTCGGCCAGCAGAGCCACGGAGTCCACATGCGCCTGGCTCGTGCTCGCAAGCTGTGTGCCCAGCATTAAAAGCTTGCGGATTTCGGGATCATCGAGCGAGCCCTGTACCGTCTCCGGAACCAGCCGGTTGTAGTTCACCTGCACCAGGTCGGAGTTGGGCGTCTGCACAATCCCGGAGACGCTGGCCACCGTCCCCTGCGAGGGGTGCGATAGGATCACCGGCCGCGGCAGCTGCCGCTCATGGGCCACCTGATAGTGGGTATAAGTATTGCCGCCCAGGAATCCAAGCCCCACCAGAAGCACCGTCAGCGCGGGTGCGCCCTGCACGTAGCCTAACCAGCGAAAGGTGTTGCCCCACAGCCGCTGGCCCATCGAGCGCGCAGGCATCGCGTCCAATGCCTCGTTCAACCGCATGCGCGAAGCAGCCAGCAGATTCGGCGAGGGCTCCACCAGCGGATCGAGCGCGAGAGCTTCGTGCAGCGCCTGGTAGGAGTTCCACTCGCGGCGGCAGTCCGCGCAGCCGTTCAGGTGCTGCTCCAGCGGGAGCTGCGCCTCATCCGGCAGCTCTCCATACTGAGCCAGCACCATGCTGTTTTGTGCATCTTCACATCGCATCGTTGCGTTCCTCGTGGACCTCTCCAAAAAGGGTGTTGCCGGTGCGGGTCGTGTATGGATCTGCCCGCTTGTAGTGCTAAGTTGTCAGTTGTCAGTGCTTCGTGCTCAAAACTCAGAACTGACAACTGACAACTGTTTCTACCTCACTTCAGCCAGCCGCGCGCGCAGCTTGCGAGTGGCACGGAACAGCGTGTTCTTCGCGGTCTCTTCCGTGGTCGAAAGCATTTCGCCGATGGTCCGCAGCTTGAGACCCTGATAATGCTTCAGCTCAAATACCGTGCGCTCCCGTGGAGTCAGCGCGGCCAAGGCATCCTGAATCGCCGTATGCTGATTTTTGCGCTCCAGCTCCCGGTCAGGATCGGCGCCCGCGCGCTGGTCCTGCACATGGGCCATAAGGTCCATCTCTTCGCCGGAGGCGTCCAGCACCGTTCCCGGATCTTCGCGGCGGCTCTTGCGGCGGCGCAGCTGGTCCAGGCAGAGGTTGGTCACGATCCGGTACAGCCAGGTGTAGAAAGAGCACTCAAACCGAAAGTTCGACAGGTGCCGGTAGGCCTTGATGAACGCGTCCTGGTGCACATCCTGCGCGTCCTGTTCGTTGCCGAGCATATGCAGCGCCAGCCGCAGAACGCTGCGGTCATAGCGGCGCACCAGCGAATCAAACGCCGAGCGCTCCCCCTTCTGCGCCGCGCGGATGAGCTCATCGTCTTCGGCGCGCTGCAGGGCACGGGCCTCCATCTCCTGCGGCGAAAGCTTCGCGCGCCCCGCGGGTTGTGCGGCAGTCTTGGCTGTCACGACTGTCGCTGACTCTACCGTCGCACTCGCTGCGATCGTTTCCTGCAGGCCAAGCGCAAAGGGGCTGGGACGCCGGCGGAGGGGTTCGCCGGGAAGAACGATCGCGGGGGAGAGACTCATGCTCGTGGCTGACTCCGGAGTCAACTTGCTGCTACAGCGTAGACGTTGGGGGAGAGGCGAAGGTGAGCAACATACAACCTTCGTTTGCGGTGGATGATGTTGGGTCAAAGCTGCTAAGCTAGCCTAGCAGGAGAATCGTCATGATCACGGCAACCATGTTCGAGGCCAAGACCAACCTTTCCGAGTTGGTCAAGCAGGTACAGGCGGGCGAAACGGTCATCATCACCTCGGGGCGGGAAAAGACGCCAGTGGCGAAGCTGGAACCAGTGGAGGCAAAGCCGAAGCCGCAGCGGCTTGGAGTGGCCTATGATCCAAACTTCGTGCTGCCCGATTCGTTCTGGGATCCTCTTCCCGAGGAGGAGCTGCGTCTTTGGGAAGAAGGCGATCCTGACGATCCGCTTTACACGGGACACGCACGTTGAAAGTGTTGCTGGATACCAACGCGCTGATATGGGCCACTGTGGCGCCAAATGAACTATCTTCCACCGCAGCTGCGATCGTTGCAGACCCGGACAATTCGATTCTGGTCCCTTCCGCGAGTGCCTGGGAGATCGGAACCAAGGTGCGGCTCGGCAAGCTGCCGATCGCGTTTCACTTGGAAAAAGACCTGCTCGCCTACGTATCCAAAGCAGGGTACCTGTGGCTCACCATGAACGCGGAGATCGCGCTAAGGGCTGCGCGTCTCTCAGGCGAGCACCGCGACCCCTTCGACCGGATCATCGCCGCCCACGCTTTAGCCGAGGACATCCCCGTAATCAGCGCAGATCGCAAGCTCGATCTTTTCGGCATACGGCGCATCTGGTAACCGGCGCTCTCACCGGTATGGAAGCGGCATCCTGCATCTCATGTAAGCCGTGACGAACCAACCGGCGCGCGGACAGAATACTGCCAAGAGCAGGGATGAGGGAGCGAATGAACAGTAAGCGTTGGGGTATCGCCTTTGCCGCCGTCATTCTGCAAATCGCGCTGGGCGCCGTGTACGCCTGGAGCGTGTTTCGCAAGCCGCTCACCGGCCGCTTCGGCTGGTCAATCGCGCAGGTCACGCTGACCTTCACGATCGCCATCTTTGTGCTTGGCTTTGCCGCCTTCTTTGGCGGACTTTGGAACACCCGCAGCGGACCCCGCGTGGTCGCCATGACCGGCGGCCTGCTCTACGGAGGCGGCGTAGCGCTGGCAAGTCTCTCCAACCACGGCCTTTGGTGGCTGTACCTCAGCTATGGCGTAATCGGCGGCATTGGCCTCGGCTTCGGCTATATCATCCCGATCTCCGTGCTTGTGAAGTGGTTCCCGGATAAACGCGGCCTGATGACTGGCATCGCGGTCGGCGGCTTCGGCGCCGGAGCCTTGATCACCGCGCCCGTCGCAACCCGCCTGATCCAGAGTGTCGGCGTCCTGACTACGTTTCTGTATCTCGGGATCGCTTTTTTGATCATCTGCGTGGGAGGCGGCTACTTCATGCAGAATCCGCCTGAAGACTACAAACCCGAAGGCTGGGAGCCGAGCGCCGCGCTCCAGAAGACCGAGTCCTCGCGCAACTTCACCCTTGGCGAGGCCCTGCGCAGCTGGCAGTGGTGGGCGCTTTGGCTGCTGCTCTTCCTGAACACCTGCGCGGGCATCTCGGTGATTTCGCAGGAGTCTCCGATGTTTCAGGAACTCGCCGACATCACGGCCATCGTCGCGGCGGGCATGGTGGGTATTGTTTCCATCGGCAATGCGGTCGGACGCGTTCTTTGGGCATCGGTGTCCGACTTCCTTCCCCGCCGCTTTGTGTTTCTGATCATGTTTCTGCTGCAGGCCGTCCTGTTCTGGTTTCTGCCGGGCATTCACACGGTGGCGATCATCACCACCGTCTCGTTTGTCATTCTGCTCTGCTACGGCGGCGGCTTCGGCACCATGCCGGCGTTCGCCGCCGACTACTTCGGGCCCAAGTTCGTGGGTCCCATCTATGGCCTGATGCTCACCGCGTGGGGCTTCGCCAGCGCCTTTGGGCCGCTGCTGATCGCGCACACGCGGGAGGCCACCGGGCACTATGCGAGCGGGCTGCATATCCTCTCCGTGGTTCTGCTCTGCTCAGCCATTCTTCCCTTCATCGTTCGCCCGCCGCGGACAGAAGCATCCCTTACCCGCTAACCCGGATGCCCCACCTTCGAACAGGGGTGCCCCACCTTCGGCGCGTCTTTTGCGCCTAAGGTGGGTGCGGCGGAGGGTACATTCTCAGACTCCACCTTAGCGACGATGAAGCCGTCGCGAAGATGGGGCACCCGGATTGTCGAAGATGGGGCACCCCGGCTGATACTCCTTCGTGAACAAACCCCCCGGCATACACTACAAGCGATGGCCTCGCTGTTTCCCGACGACCGCCCTTCCAAGCCGCGCCCCGCTGGCGGCTTCCGCAAATTTCCTCCCCGGCCCAAGGCGGTCGAGGCGGATCTGCCTCCGTTGCCGGCGGGCTGGGTGCTTGGCTACTGCGATGGGGGGGCGCGCGGCAACCCCGGCCCGGCCGGCTTCGGTGCCGTGCTGGCCGACGCAGCCGGAGCCCCCCTGGCCGAACTGAGCGAGTTTCTGGGCTTTAAAACCAACAACTTCGCCGAATACTCCGGGCTGCTGGCCGTGTTGGCCTGGGCCTTGGAGCATGGGCACAACCGCCTGCGCGTGGTCTCCGACTCCGAGCTGATGGTGAAGCAGATTCAGGGCAAGTACAAGGTCAACTCGCCCGACTTGAAGCCGCTGCACGAGGAGGCTCGCCGCCGCATTGCCCGTCTTGAGGGCTTCCAGATCCACCATGCGCTCCGCCACAAGAATAAGGACGCCGACCGGCTGGCCAATGAAGCCATGGATCGCGGCATGGGCAGATCCCGCCCTGCGGGTGCCTCGGAGCCGCCACTGCACGCCACACCCTACCCCACCGCGGCGGCCGCTCCCCCCCCGCCGGCCAGCTTTGGCGGCGTCCAAGAGCAGCCTGTTGTCCAAAAGTCGCGGAGCCCCCTTGCGCAAGCCGGGGAGACGCAAAGCACAATGCATCGCGGCTTTGTCCGCGATGGGGTCGTCCATGTACTCGGGAGCGCAAAGCTTCCCGAGGGTTCGTTCGTCAAGATCGTCCCTGAGTAGGCCGATGACCCGAGTAGCCCGATGAAACGAGCATGTGTGCGCAGGAGACAGAGCCCTCGGGCCCATAAGATTCCGGGTCTCGCGACCTGTCCCTGGCTTGGGGCGCTCTGCGTTGCAGGATTTGCCCTGGGCAGCGGGACACCCGCCCCCGCGCAGGGCTCGGACCCGGCGCTCGCAGCCGTGCACGCTGCCGTCCGTGCAGAGCTGAACGCCTCCGAATTGGACCACAGCGCCTGGGCCTATCGCGACCACGACATGCAGCCCGACAGGGACGTCGTGTCGGAGGTGATCGAGACGCCGCAGGGCAATCTTAGCCGCATGCTCTCGCTGAATGGGCGCAAGCTGACCGGCAGCGATGAGGCGGATGAGCTCCGGCGTATCCGCGATTTCGTCAACAGCTCATCCGAGCAGGAAAAGAAGCGCAAAGACGGCGCCCATGACGATGCCCAGGCCCACGAACTGCTGACCATGCTCCCGGACGCGTTTTTGTGGAACATCACAGGGGAGAACGCAGAGCAGGTCATCCTCCGCTTCCGGCCCAATCCGGCCTTCAAATCGCCTGACATGCAATCGCGTGTGCTCGGGACCATGGCCGGGGAGATGGTCGTGGCCCGCGGCAGCGACCGCATCGAGACCCTGCGCGGCACCCTCACCGACGACGTCCGCATCGGCTTCGGCATTCTGGGCAAGCTCGACCGGGGCGGCACCTTTGACGTGGAGCGGCGCGAGGTTGGTCCGGGCCACTGGCAGATCACCGAAACACATGTGCACATCGCCGGCCGCGCCGTTCTGTTCAAGAGCATCGGCCAGCAGGAAGATGAGACCAAGACCGGATTCCACCCCTCCACGGCGGCCACCCTCCAGGCGGCGGAAGAACAGATCGCGCGGTAGGCCAAATTGCGGGTTGGCTGGGTGTTGGTTTCGTGTGTGAGTTGGGTGTTGGTTGGGTGTTGATTTCGTACGTTGGTTATGAAGTGTCATCTCGACCGGAGCGGACGGCTTCATCGTTCGCGTGGTGGAGAGACGGCGGATTCAGGGTCCAAGTGCAACCCTTCTTCAGAAGGGATTGTTGCTTATGGCTGCAGGTTATTGTCATCTCACGTTGCCGGACCGGGTGGTGATCGAAACGCAGTTAGGTTTGGGCATGAGCGCGGGGGCGATTGCGGCGGCCTTGCAGCGGTCCCGCTCCACGGTGACGCGCGAGATGGGGCGCAACGGCTGGCGGGCGCTCCACCCGAGCGCTCCACGGCGGACCGCAAGGCGTGCCGACTGGCGGCGCGGGCGCGGGTTGCGCGCACACTGGCTCGTATGGCCGATCCCGTCCAGCTCTCGTAGGAAGCCATCTACACCGCTTCGCCCATCCCCATGCCTCCTGGGAGCGAGGGATCTGCGAAAACATCAACGGGCTCATCCGCCAATATCTGCCCAAGGAACCGACCTGTCGCTGTTCTCGCAGGAGCAACTCGACGACATCGCCTGGAAGCTCAACACCAGACCCAGAAAAACCCTGGGATGGAAAGCCCCAGCTGAACTCTTCCTTCCAGAGGGTGCTTTCGACTTCGTCCAACATTACTCCGCTAAAATCAAAGATGTTGCACTTGGACCCTGAATCCGCCCTTCGCTTATTCAAAAAGAGAATGATGGATGATCTCGCGGAGGATGTGATTCTATTAAGATCCCTGTTGACACTAGTGTGGTGTCGCAGAAATACGATTACATAGTCGGGAGAGTTTCTGGAAGATGGAGTCGGCGGTGGCGGTCCATGCGAACGGTCTGCAGCGCTGGTTGTACTTTTCGGTGAAGCGGTTGATTTTAGCGATGAGGTCTTTGACGTTTTTGAAACTGCCGCGGCGGATCGCCTGTTGGGTGAGGAGCCCGAACCAGCGCTCGACCTGATTGAGCCAGGAAGAGTACGTGGGCGTGAAGTGAACATGGAAGCGGGGCCGCGCCGCCAGCCACAGACGCACCTTGGCGTGCTTGCGGGTGGCGTAGTTGTCGGCGACCAAATGGATGTCGAGCGTGGCGGGGACAGCCTCGTCGATGCGCTTGAGAAAACCCAGGAACTCCTGATGGCGATGGCGCGGCTTGCACTCGGTCAGCACCGTGCCGGAGGCGATGTCGAGGGCGGCGAACAGCGTCGTGGTGCCGTGACGCACATAGTCGTGAGTGATGCCCTCGACATAGCCGAGGCCCATCGGCAGCACCGGTTGGGTGCGGGCGAGGGCTTGAATCCGACTCTTCTCATCGGCCGGCAGAACGATCGCGTGGTCCCGGCGGATTCAGATAAAGGCCGGCCACATCGCGCACTTTTTCCAAGAAGAAGGGATCGCTGGAGAGCTTGAAGCTTTTGCTGCGGTGGGGTTGCAACGAGAAGAGTTGAAAGACGCGATGCACGGTGGACTTGGAAAGTCCGTTGCTTCCGCTGCCAGCCGGACACTCCAGTGCGTTGCGCCGGGAGGCTTCTGCTTGAGCGTGCGGCGCAGCAGAACAGCCACTTGTTCGTCGGACACCGAGCGCGGGCGGCCTGGACGAAGCTCATCGTAGATGCCCTGGAGACGATGTTCGGCGA
The DNA here is from genome assembly GCA_965276885.1 of Granulicella sp. Classification (GTDB taxonomy): domain Bacteria; phylum Acidobacteriota; class Terriglobia; order Terriglobales; family Acidobacteriaceae; genus Granulicella. The sequence goes on from OZ255702.1 coordinate 4,257,891, forward strand.
AGCGTTGCCGCCAGTTGCCCACCGTCGGCCGGGACCAGTTCAGGCGCTCACCGATGGTCTTAACCGATGGTCTTATTGGACAGGCCCTCGGCCGCCCACAACACCAGCTGTGCTCGCGACACAAGGGCATGAGGAAGGCTGCGAGAAGCGGCAAAACCAAAAAACGCGCGACGCTCTTCCGCAGTCAACTCCAGGGCAGGCAAGGGGCGCCCAAGTGACATGCCCAAGCCTAGATCGACTGCTCTCTTTAGGCAAGCTACTTCTGGGACAGGACACTAGGCCTTTGTACTCGAACGAAGTCATTGCCGATCCGTTATTTGTCGATGAGCCGAACCTGCTGGTGAACTCACGGGCGAATGAAACAACTGAGGATGCCTTAGACAATTTCAACTTCAACCTGAGCGCGGCAAGCCCAGCAAGAGGTGCAGGAGTCGCCGTTGCCGGGATCACGACCGACAATGCCGGGAACGCCTATGCGACGCCGCCCAGATAGGCGCTCTCGAGTATGTGACTGCCATGGCCCAAAACGCAGCCAAGGGAGTCTGGTACGGGGTGCGTGGTTTCATGATATGGGCGGAAGGTCATTTCTAAGTAATGATATTCGTTGTAAGCAACGCGGCCTCAGGATTAGCCCCATAGTAACGGGCAATCTTAAACAATTATCCACATTGATTATCAGGAACATTCCCTTTCATTTACTCACGGAGGTAATTTTAGATTGATCGAATACGCTACCCGCCATTGATAAAATGTGCTACCGCTGTAGAATTCTCCAGTTGGAAAGCTTCCAAATAACCACATGCACCACAAACCGCGGTCGACAAAACGCCTTCGTGAAAACCTTTCGGCTCGTCGAGGTCGGAAGCTTGATGACCTGGCACGGTGAAAGGGAGGATAATGCTACAAGGAATTAGCTGGCTTCCGCATCGAGAGCAGAGCTTAGTGTCCATGTTTGAAGTGTACGCCTGTGGCAGCAACTCCTCTTCCGTGCCGCGCTTCGGTCCGGCGCACCTTATTTAAAGTGTCTGCTCAACTAGCTCGAAGAGCTGATTCGACGATGTATAGAACCATGCGATTCGCCGCCCGCCAAAGGCGGTTGCTGGCGCGGGCGGGCTTACGACAATGCAGCCCCTGCTTTTTACGTGAGCTAACGCCGTCTCTATATCGTTCGTTTGAAAGCAAAGATGGTATGCGCCGCCTCCACTTTTGTTCAGCATCGCCCGTATGGGCGAATCCGCAGTAAGCGGCGCGATCAGCTCAATCTCCGCTACGTCCTTATCCGACTGTGCCATGAAGTTGACTGTTACCTTCTGGATCGGGTCGTCGAAGGGTCCTGAGATGACCCGGTAACCAAAGATGGACTCCAACGTCTTTTTCGCAGGCTCAATTTCTGGAACCGCCACTCCTACGTGCAGCAGTTTGAACTCGAGATCCTTGGGCACTTCGATCATCCGAGCTTGGCCCCTTTTTGCTCCAGTGTTGCTTGAATCTTCGCTACGGTCGTCAACTCGGGAATCTGCTGAGGGTCGAACTGCACCCCATACTCCCCTTCGAGCGCAAGGATCAGTTGCAGGTGTCGAAAAGAATCCCACGTTTCCACTGAATCGCCGGACATGTCCGGGGTCACATCGACCGGCGAGACCTCTAGCGAATCGGCAATGACCTCACGAAGTGAGGAGGGTACTTGCTGCAAACTCATGCGTTTCATTTCCTTCCAGGGTTAACCACGATGGTTTAGCCGGCATTTGCTGCGTTAGATCCATTCGGTAGAGGACTGACCCGCCCTCGCCCAATACAGCATCCTTCTCAAATCCATGCTCGGCATAGAAGCCGGCACAGGGTGAGTTCTTCTTGGTCTCAGTGTATTCGCCGAGAATCCGTTTGCTGCCCATTCTAGCCGCCCATTCCGCCACATGCGCCAGCAGCGCCGTTTCGATCCCGCGACCAATGACACGACAGGAGAGCAGCAAGGAATCGATCCGGCAACAATCTCCCTCTTGCTTTGCAAGCGCCAGCCCTACTACGCCTGCATCCCCGAACCGGTCTCGTACGCGTACCGCAATGGCCAGGCCGCCCGGGGAGTTGGCGATCTGCTCGACTTCTGCGGCCGAGTGACGGCGCGTAGTTAGGTTGAACTGGTTTGTCTTCGCGAGTAACTGGACAGACCGCATGAGCGGCGCGTCCAGCGCGCTTACAAAGGTGCACACGATATTCAAGGAATGCAAGAACTCATCCCGCGTCGCGGTGCCTATGCTGAGAGCTTCGCGTTGCGCCTGTGCTTTGTACTCCTGGGCGCGGTTTAGATCATCGGCGGTGACTGTGATCGCGTCGAAGAACGGCTGTTCGGCTAACGTGTCTATCAGCTTCCAGGGCTCATCTATCCGCGCCATCACAACGGCCACCTCCGGGAGATGCTGCCGGATTGCCTCGCACTCAATGGGGTTGTCATCCACAAACACAAATGAATCCAGCCCGAGGCTCAGCTCCTTCGCCAGCTCACGCAAAGCCTGTGCTTTGTCGTTCCAGCCTATCTTCCGCGCAATGAAGTCACTCAGGCTAATGGCTAGGTCCGCGGACCGAAGTTGGAAGGCCTCCGTGACATCTGTTTCGTTGTTCTTTGACGTGATCGCCAGCAAAACGCCTCGCGCCGCAAGCCGTTTTAAATAGCGTTGATATTCCAGAAAGCAGTTGCCCGGAAAGACAGTACCAGTGGTGATTCCGTGGGGCCCGTCTTCGCCCAGAATGCCGCCCCAGAGCGTGTTATCAAGATCCGTGCAAAGCACCTTGCGGGGGGCCCGAAAGAGCACGGATGCTGTTCGCAACAGCCCTTGCGCGAACGCTCGGAAGGCCCCGGGCGAAAGTGGCAGCCTTGAAGCGAGAAACATGCGCGGATCTGCCCAGTGCAGACGGCCGTATTGCGCCGCAACCTGGTCTACATCGAAAAATACACAATCCGAGATAGCACTGCATGTTTCCGCGAGCCTGCGATTCAACTCCTTCACCGTGTTCACAAGGCTGTACTTCAGGTTGGCGTCCCCGACAAGGCCCAGCGATGAGCTCCCCGGAACCACAACTCCCTGCAGCACCAAACGACCCGAGTTGCCGGTGCGATAGCAACGCAGCATCTGACCAACCCGCGCCACCGCTAAATCAAGTTCCGCTTCCACGCCTTCGCCACGGCCGTCAGCGCAAAGGTCCGGCAGACCGCCGGCGATATCTTCGAGATCGAGTAGTACCAACACCAGATCGGCTTGCGCGCGGCTTAACTCGCTTTGCGGGTTGAGCAGGTCGTCCATGTACGAGCCGTATCCGCCCAGCTTGACGTCCAGTACATAGCCCCCAAGTACTGCCTCCACTGTCAGGAAAGGCAGCACCGGCTCTACTGTCACCGAGCGCACGATGTAGGTGTTAAGTCGCCTATAACCTCGATCTACCAAAAGCCCTGCCATGGAGCTAAAGGCGGACGCGCAGAACATCGTGTCGGAGGCCTTGCCGGAGATCAACAACTCGCGCGCATGCCGGATCACATCGGGCACCTGCTGAGCTGCGACGGCCGCTTTCAAGGCTCGCCGTGTTTCCTGCCGGTCTGCATCAGTTTGCATCGAGCCTGTCCTTCGGCGAGAGGTCTTCCTGTCTAACGCTTGCCATGACGGGGGCCACCACCTTCGCGCGCATGACAATTCTTCCTGGAACACCCATCACGGTCGCGCCTGCTGGCACGTTGGTCATGACAAGGGTATTCGCAGCGATCTTGGCTCCATCACCAACTTTGATCTTTCCAACCAGAGCGGCCCCGGTTCCGATGTACACGCGATTGCCTATAACCGGAATGCCTTGGCGTCCCATCGCGGAAGCTCCGATGGTCACTCGATGCGCCACGTCACAGTTCTCACCCAGCACTGCGCCCGGGTTGATATGCACGCCGCCGATATGCCCGATGTACAACCCGCCCCCAATCGTCGCTTGTGGATCCAGATCCATTTCCATGAATACGACGCAAAACTTCACGGTCAGAAAGGAAAACAATTTTAGCGGTATCCGGACCAGCGCCGTCGGCCTGTCCACGTATAACCAGTTACTTAGCCGATACGACGCGATGGACCATACGGCCGGGTCCAGCCACAGATCCCTGGTCCGATACCCACGGGCTCTGTACCGCGTCACATCTTCCGCAAACCTTCCCATACAGGGTTCGTGTGGTCCTTCCATCCGTGATGCCGATTCTACCAAACGTGCCTTCCGCATCTCTCTTCCCCAGTTGGGTCATTCACCTCCAGATGCGTGGTGTTCCTGCGGCTCAAAGACGGCAAGGGCTACCTAGTGTCCTGTCCCAGAAGTAGCTTGCCTAAAGAGAGCAGTCGATCTAGGCTTGGGCATGTCACTTGGGCGCCCCTTGCCTGCCCTGGAGTTGACTGCGGAAGAGCGTCGCGCGTTTTTTGGTTTTGCCGCTTCTCGCAGCCTTCCTCATGCCCTTGTGTCGCGAGCACAGCTGGTGTTGTGGGCGGCCGAGGGCCTGTCCAATAAGACCATCGGTTAAGACCATCGGTGAGCGCCTGAACTGGTCCCGGCCGACGGTGGGCAACTGGCGGCAACGCTTCGCCGAACATCGTCTCCAGGGCATCTACGATGAGCTTCGTCCAGGCCGCCCGCGCTCGGTGTCCGACGAACAAGTGGCTGTTCTGCTGCGCCGCACGCTCAAGCAGAAGCCTCCCGGCGCAACGCACTGGAGTGTCCGGCTGGCAGCGGAAGCAACGGACTTTCCAAGTCCACCGTGCATCGCGTCTTTCAACTCTTCTCGTTGCAACCCCACCGCAGCAAAAGCTTCAAGCTCTCCAGCGATCCCTTCTTCTTGGAAAAAGTGCGCGATGTGGCCGGCCTTTATCTGAATCCGCCGGGACCACGCGATCGCAGGTCGAGCGCTGGTTCGGGCTCATCACCCAACAGGCGATCCGCCGCGGGGAGTGAGGAGCGCATCGCTAAAATCAACCGCTTCACCGAAAAGTACAACCAGCTCTGCAGACCGTTCGCATGGATCGCCACCGCCGACTCCATCTTCCAGAAACTCTCCCGACTATGTAATCGTATTTCTGCGACGCCACACTAGAAGGTCACGGCACTCGTATCACTTACTCTCACCGCAGGTACGGCCCCGAGACCCGTCCCAGACACTGTATCCTTGACAGCGACTATGTTCCGCTTCTTCAAGTCTGCGTTTCAGATCCTCGCCCTGCTGATTGTCACCGCGTTGTTCGCGGGCATTACGCTGCGGTTGGCGCTGCACGTGGGCGAGGTGCGCATCCCGGAGCTCTCCGGCCTCACCGTCTCCGAGGCCTCCGACGCCGCACTGCACAGCGGCCTCGATCTGAATATCGAAAACAAGTTCTACTCCACGACGATCCCCGCCGGCCGCATCCTTTCGCAGGCCCCGGCGGCCGGGTCTGAGGTCCGAAAAGGCTGGCAGGTGCGCGTCACCGAAAGCCTCGGCCCACAGCAGGTCACCATTCCCAACGTGGTCGGCGAACCCGTCCGCGAGGCCTCCATGGATCTCCGCCGCGATCAGCTCGATCTCGGAACCCTTGCCCACTTCGACGCGCCCGGCGACAGCGATCTCGTGCTCGCGCAGACCCCGCCCCCCGACGCCGGCGTCGATCAGCCGCGCGTCAATCTGCTGCTTAGCTCCTCTGCCTCTGACGCTACGGCCGCCTTCGCCATGCCGTCGTTCGTCGGTATGAGCTACACCAATGCCAACCGTGCCGCCATCGCGCTAGGGCTGCGCGTAGCCACCATCGGCGGCATACCGGCAACTCCCGCGCCTGCAGCACTCCCGGCAGGCGTAATCGCCGGTGCCAACGGCATCCAGATCGGCCCCAACGGCCAGCCGGTCACGGTTCCCGCAGCCCCACCGGTTCCGGTCACCCCCGCCGGACCCGTGCTCACGCAATCGCCCGAATCCGGCCACCGCGGCAGCAGAGGCGGCGTGATTCGCCTTTACTTCTATCGCCCCAATGCCTCCACCAACATCTCGCCGACGGCCTCCACCATCACGGCGCCGATCGCGCCGCAACCGGCCCGGCCACAGTAGCTGTCGCGCAGGGCGCCATGGGCATTTCAAAGTTAAAGATAAATCTCCAAAAAAGATCGAGGCTGTACTTAGATAATAGATAAGTTAGATAACTGTCGTGGATAGTGATGTTACTCATGGCAGCAGTTGAGTTTGTTGGCGAATGAGACGCACCGCCTTGTAGAGTGGCTATGCGATAAAATCGACAAAGCAAGTCCCGGCACCATCTCGAAGGGGCCGTTTCCCTTCCAGCGAAGCAGGCAGCTTGGGTTCTTCACGATTCATTGCTCTCATTAATGAGAATGATTGTTCGACAATCGGAGTATCAACATGAAAATCATTTGCGTCGAGGAACATACAGGTGACCGAGACCTGCTCAAAGCAGGCCAGCCAACCCAGCAAAGAGAAACTAGTTATATGACCGAGGTTGGCTCTCACTTCAAAGGCAAGACGGAGGATAAAGACGACAAGCGCCCCATGCCAGTCGATTTTCAGACCTCGAGCAAGCTTGGCGCCGACACGGGTGCAGGACGTCTCGCAGAGATGGATAAGCACCAGATTGACATGCAAATCCTTTCTTACAGCAACCCGCCGCAGGACACGCCGATGGACAAGGAAATTGCGCTGACACTGCAGGCAAATGACAGACTAGCCGAAACAGTGCACGCCAACCCAACCCGGTACGGCGGCTTCGCCTCAATTCCGTGGCGTCACCCTGACTCGGCGGCCGATGAACTCGAACGCGCGGTGAAACAACTCGGTTTTGTCGGTGCGATGCTGCTTGGTCGCCCTGGCGAAACCTTTATTGACGATTCCCGCTTCGATCCGATTTTGTCCAAGCTCAACGAGCTGAAAGTACCACTGTATATACATCCAGGGTACCCTTTACCCGCAGTGCAACAGCCTTACTACGGCAACCTCGACAAGCAGGTCACTGCGAGACTATCCCTCTTCGCCTGGGGATGGCATAACGAAGCTGGTGTCCAATTGCTCCGTTTGCTCCTTGCCAAAAAGTTTGACCGGTTTCCGATTTGCAGATCATCAGCGGTCATTGGGGAGAGATGATTCCCTTTTACCTGCAGCGGCTCGACGATACGATCCCGCAGGAGGTCTCTGGATTGTCTAGGTCCATAACGGAAACATTCAAGCAGCATGTCTACGTCACACCAAGCGGGATGATGAATTCGCCTCATTTCGAGTTTATTCGCAACGTTGTGGGGATCGAAAGAATCCTTTACTCAGTAGATTATCCATACTTGACACTGGCAGGTGCACGGCGATTTCTTGAAGACCTGCCTATTTCTCCACAAGACAGAGATAGGATTGCGCACAGAAACGCCGAGAGGCTCTTCCGGATGTAAGGTCCGAACACCAATCCACCGATGGCAAGAACCTGCTTGTCGGCCCGCACGCATCAAGCGCTGAATCGTCCAGCAAACGGCGCGTCAAATGGTAGCGAAGGGCATCGCGACGGCCTTGCTCGCTGTCGGCCACATGTTCGGCAACCAGAGAGCGTAATCTGTCCTCAAAATCGACCGGTGCGTCTTCAGCGCGCCATGTCGAGGGTCCGCGCACCGCTGCCAGGATGTTCGCGAGCAGGCGCCGCTGCACGTCGTAGAGCGCGTCGGATTGAGCCCAGCCGTTTTCGTGAACGAAAGTTTCTTCCTCGCCGGCAACCCGCTGCAATACCTCCTGTTCCAGCAAGGTATCTGAAAGAACGCCGCAAGACTCATCTCTACGGCCTCGCCGCCATGGGACAGACGATAAAGCAAGCGCGCGGTAGAAGTCACTGAGAGAGGAGACGCGTGCGGTGTCAGGCTGGGACTCAAGGTTGCCCCATTCGGCCAGCTGGATCAAGGCACTATTTACGTCTTCAATACGCGGTGGGCTATCGGCCCAACTCGCTTCTGCCAGAACTTCGTCTGGACGCAGTTGAAGCCGGTACTGCCGCTTGGCGGCAGCAAAGACGTCCCATCATACAGCGATAGAAGCCGGATTTCTCGGCACGCAGATGCCGAAAGAGTTCCGCTGCCGTCACTCTTGGCTGCACCGCATTTCCATCCTTACGTACTGTTATTTGTCCTTGAGTTTTGAGTCAAGATACAGCATTCGATTAGCAACTAACCTTCGAGTCCGCTTCGGCTTCCCGGTGTTCTCTGGATAAACACGCTGATGCTGACAGGCAGACCGTCCTACTTTTACCTTTACCGGACGTGATCAACATCATGAGCCTGTTCGCGATGATCGGCTCGATCCCTCCGGCGGGCTGAACGTGAGGCATAAGCCTTCACGCGACCGTCATGTAGGCGAGTATGGCAAGTCCATGTAGTCTCACCGGCTCTCAAGGGGACAAAGAGCGGTGAACACGAACGTGTTCTCGAGGCGAGGCGCCCCACTGGCGTTTGAAAGCCGCGCTGAACGCGCTCTCGGATCTGTAGCCTAGCGCCGGAGCTATCGAGGAGATGGTTTCACCGGTATCCCGCATTCGTTTCGCCGCCAGCGTCATTCGCCAATGGGTGAGATAGTCCATCGGCGAAGTTCCCACGGTTCTCTTGAAGACTTGCGCGAAGGCAGTCCGCGACATTCCCGCGGATCGGGCCAAATCCTGTAAGGTCCATGCGCGTGCAGGCTCCTGATGCATGCACGATAGCGCCCCTCTCATGCGACTGTCCGCAAGCGCGAAGAGCCAACCGATGCCCCGCTGCAGATCATCAGCGAGATGCAGCCGGAGAGCTTCGACCAGCAGTGTGTAGGCGACCTGTTGTGCGATCAGGGTGCCTCCGGGTTGCGGATCACGCATCTCGCGCAGCATTCGTTCGACTGCCCAGCGCAGCGACTCTCGTTGCGATTCGTTCTGCAGCATCACGACGGGCGGCAGAACGTCCAGCAGAAAGCGGGCATCGCCCTCCAGCGCGAAATGACTGCCGAGAATGAAGACATCCTCGCCAGGGCTGACCGGGAAGATGCCGTTATACCTCTCCCTTGCAGAGAGAAGTTCTCGTGCATCCCTGGGCGGCAGCATGAGGTCGCTTGCGAGGGTAAAAGGCAGTCCATGCGGAAGGAGGTAACAGCTTCCCGCCCGCAAACGAGCAGGCTCCTTGACGCCCTCCACCGACAGCCAGCACTCCCCTGTGACTACGCTGTAGCACTTAATGGGCTCATGAGCAGGAAAGCGAACCGACCATTGACCGCCGGCGGTAATGCCGCCCGTCACGTAGGCGCGGGGTATCAAGAGCGAAAGAACATCAGAAAGTGGGTCCATAAGCATGTACGATGGCGACGGTTTTATGTACTAGCCAGCATTGAGCGTACATCCTGACGGCGATAGCCTCAACTCCGGGGAACACAATTACTTTACGAGGAAATGAGCATGCACATCTTCGTCACTGGCGGTTCCGGACAGACCGGTCCCGCAATCGTTACGGAACTCATCACCGCCGGCCACACCGTCACCGGGCTGGCACGGTCTGACAAGGCGGTCGATCGCCTGCGCGGACTCGGGGCGAACATTCTGCGCGGGTCGTTAGAGGATCTCCACGTCCTGCAGGAGGGCGCCCGGGCTGCCGGCGGAGTGATTCACATGGCCTATGGCGGCGATTTCGCTGATCCCGAAGGAATGACTCGGCGGGATACCTCGGCGATCAACGCGCTAGGACAGGCACTGGCCGGGTCCGGCAAACCGCTCGTCATCACCTCGGGCACGTTGGTGATGGCTCCCGGCCATCTCAGCACCGAGGGGGATCCGCCCAGCTCCGAGTCGCTCGGCAGCTACCGAATAGCGGGCGAGCGAGCTTGTCCTGCCTTCGCCGATCAGGGAGTTCGGTGCAGCGTAGTGCGGCTGGCGCCAACCGTTCACGGCCCGGAAGATCACGGGTTTATCCCGTTTCTAATTGCGACCGCTCGCAGGACGGGCGTCTCGGCCTATATCGATGACGGCGTGAATCGCTGGCCCGCGGTCCACCGGAAGGACGCGGCCACTCTCTTTCGCCTCGCCATGGAGAAGGCACCGACCGGTAGCGTTCTGCACGGGGCAGGGGAAAGTGCGATCACCTTCGAGACAATCGCGCACGGCATCGGGCGGATTCTCCGGATACCGACCGCCTCGTTGACTCCAGAGCAAGCCAGCCCCCACTTTGAAAATCCATTCCTGGCCAAGGCCTTTGCCACCGATGCGCCCGTCTCCAGCGCTCTCACCCGCAAACTGCTGAGCTGGAAACCCACCCACGCAACCCTCCTTGAAGACATGGAAAATGGCGATTACTTCTCGTCGCAACCCGCCTTACGATTCAGCCGCTCATCACAGGCGAAGACGACGGACACCTCAGCAAATGAGACAAGTTGAGGAGAATTTCGCAACCGAACTAAATACGGACCAGCATTGGTCGTATCCATGGCAGGCAACAAAGTCAGGATCAGGGCAGTTGAAGGTGGGTTCCAAATGGCCATCTCCGGAGGTTTAATAAATGAGCGTTACTGTGACTAAACCCGTCAAGACAAGAACAATTCGATTCCACGGCTATGGAGAACCGGCGGACGTGCTGCGGCTGGAGGAAACAGAACTCCCGGGCCCCGGCGCCAAACGCATCCGTGTGCGCGTCCATGCCTGCGGTCTCAATCCGGCCGATTGGGCTCTCTGCCGGGGACTGTTTCCAGGAAATCTCCCCCGCGGCATCGGGCTCGAGGTCTCGGGGACCGTCGACGCCGTTGGTGAAGGTGTGGAGGATGTTGCGGTGGGCGATGAGGTTCTGGGGCCAGCCGATTTCGCGGGTGCGCCGGTGGCGGGGGCGTCGGATTTCGCGATCCTGCGTTCTTGGACGCATCGGCCATCCGGCCTCGATCCAGTGCAGGCCGCCGCACTGCCGATGGCTGTAGAAACAGCATTTCGCAGCTTGGAAAATCTGAGAGTAACCGCTGGGCATACGGTTCTGATCCACGGTGCGGGGACAACAGTCGGGTTTGCTGCCGTTCAGATCGCGCTGCTGCGTGGTGCTCGTGTCATCGCCACCGCCGGGAACACATTTGCCGATCAGCTGCGCGCGCTGGGTGCTTCGGTGACTTCGTATGGTGAAGGCATGGTGGAAAGAGTTCTTGAAATCACAGGCAAGTCTCCGGATCTGATCCTGGACACGGCGCCGGCCAGTGGCGTGCTGCCCGCCCTCGTCCAGATCGCAGGCGATGCCTCTCATGTGCTTACCATCAGCGACTTTGCCGCGGCAAAAGAACTGGGCGTCCGCTCCAGTCTTGGAGAAGACACTACGTTGCGCTATGACATCCTTGAAGATTTCGCGCAGCTTACGGCGGAAGGAAAGTTCACGGTGCCGGTCGCTCGCACCTTCCCCCTGGAAGACTGGCGCACAGCGCTCAATCTCAGCCAAAGCGGACGAGCACACGGCAAACTCGTGCTCCTGCCGTGAGCCGGGGTTGCCTTCCTCTGATTCCATCCCGCAGTATTCGTGGTGCCTCTCCGGCATGAGAAGCTGGCGCACGGCACCTACATCAGGTGCAGAGCATCCACATCGATCCCCAACGCCCGGCGCGGGACCCCTTCCGCATCCGCCGCCGCGAACAAACCCCGCAAGCAGGCACGCAGAGCATCCCGCCGCTCCGCCCGCAGCACAAAGTGGTAGCGAAATATTCGCTTCAGTCGCGACAGCGGAGCCGCCGCCGGTCCCAGGGCACGCACACCCGGCGGCTTTGCGGCAGCCAGCCATCGACCCAGCGTACCTGCCCACGCCAGGGCCTCGGGCAGGCTCTCGCTTTGCACCAGAACGTTGGCCAGCGCCGTAAACGGCGGATACCGCGCCCCGCGCCGCATGTACATCTCGCGAGTCGCAAAGCCGGTGAAGTCATGAGTTCGCGCGAACTGGTGCACGTAATGATCGGGTTGGTAGGTTTGCACCAGAACGCGACCCGGCAAGGTTCCCCTGCCCGCCCGTCCGCTCACCTGCGTCAACAGCTGAAAGACGCGTTCGGCAGCACGAAAATCCGGCAGCCCCAGCGCGAAGTCCGCCCCCACGACCCCCACCAGCGTGATGCCGTGGATATCATGCCCCTTGGCGATCATCTGCGTGCCCACCAGCAGATTGATCTCACCGGAATGAAGCCGTTCCAGCAGGCGCTCCATGTCGCCGCGGGTGCGCACGGTGTCGCGATCCATGCGGCCGATCCGGGCGCCGGGAAACAGCTCCGCCAGCCGCTCCTCGCCCTGCTGCGAACCCGCACCGAGGTAGAAAAGGTGTTCGCTCGCGCATTTGGGACAGCGCTCGGGAACGCCCCGCCGATAGCCGCAGTAGTGGCACTCCAGCCGTGCGCTCACGCGTGCAGGACCCACGAACTCCCGTTCATCCCCACCCTTGTGAAACGTCAGCGCGATGGCGCAGTTCTCACACTCCACATTCTCGCCGCAGCTGCGGCACATCACGACCACGCTGTAGCCGCGGCGGTTGAGCAGAATGATGGCCTGCTCGCCGCGATCGAGCGTAGCCTGGGTTTCTTCCATCAACTGCCGCGAGAAAAGCTGCTCGTGGCCGGTGGCGCGAAACTCCTCGCGCATGTCGATGGTCTCGACCACCGGCAGCGGCCGGTCGTTCACCCGCGCCACCATCTCCAGCCGCGCATACCGGCCCGTTTCGGCGTTGTGCCAGCTCTCCAGTGACGGCGTCGCCGACCCCAGGACCACCGTGCAGCCCAGCGGCTTCACTAATTTTGCCCGCATGACGGCAACATCGCGGCCATGGTAGCGCGGCGTCTCCTCCTGCTTGTAGCTGCCGTCATGCTCCTCATCGACAAGGATCAGCCCCAATGCGGGCAGCGGCGCGAACACCGCCGATCGGGTCCCGATCACCACGCGCGCCTCGCCGCGGCGGATGCGATGCCACTGCTCCGCGCGCTCGTCCGGCGTCAGCTGCGAATGCAGCAGCGCCACCTCGCTGCCAAAGGCCGCCACCATCTGCGCGGCGGTCGCGGGTGTAAGCCCGATCTCCGGCACCAGCAGCAGCGCGCTTTTGCCCGCGGCGAGCGCCCGCTGCATCGCGGCAACGTACACCGCCGTCTTGCCGGAACCGGTGATGCCGTAAAGCAGATGCGGCTGAAAACCACCTTTCTCCATGGCCGCCGCAATGCCCGCCTGCGCTTCGGTTTGGGCCTCATTCAGCGTGTGTTCATGCGCGAATCGCTTTCCGGCCTCATTCGTAAGCCCCGAGATGTGAAAGGCCTGCGGTGCCTCCTCCAACTGCACCAGACCGCGCCGCATCAGCGTGCCCAGCGTCGTCTCCGGAACCCCGTTGCGAGCCAAACGCCCCAGCAACTCACGCACACGCTCCCGCCCACCCACGCCGGCGAGCTCGGCCATCACGGCCAGTTGGTTGTCATTCAGCTTCGGCAGCCGCCGCTCGTTGCGTGCGTCTTTTCCCTGCGAAATCGACGCAGCTTCTGCTAATTCCTGTTCCCTGTTCCCTCTTCCCTGCTCCACCAGCACCGCAATCTGCTCCACACGACGCGCATCCCGCGTCTCCGCCAGCGGCTCGCGCGCCAGCCACTTCTTCCGTGCCATGGCATCCAGCAAGGCCTTGTTCGCCCCGGTGGCCCCGCGCAGCGTGGGCGCCTTCGCCGGTTCGCCCGATTCGAGATAGTTCAGCACGGCGTACTCGCGATTCTGGTCTTCTACGCTTAATTTCGACCGCCGCGACGAGCCCTTGGCCGCGCCCTCATACAGCACGCGACGGCCCCCGTCGGCGATGCGATACATCCAGCGCCGCCGCACCTCCGCGCTCAGCGGCACCATGCCGCGCAGCACCTCGCCCAGCGGCGCGCAGTAGTACTCCGCCACCCAGCGCCCCAGATCGAGCAGCTCCGGACTGAGCAGGGCGGCCTCATCCAGCACGCGTTCTATCGGCTTGAGCTCGATCTCCGGCGGCGGAGGCTCGTCGTGCGTCCGCACCACAAACCCGACCAGCCGCTGCCCGGCAAAGGGCACCAGCACCCGGGCGCCGGTCTCGGCGTCAAAGTCGCCCAGCCGGTAGGTATAGCTGCGCTCGATCGGAACTGGCAACGCCACATCACAAAACAGGCTCACCTGTCCAAGTCTAGTTCCCTCCATCTGGAGGGCCTCAAAGTTGACGAAGTAACAGTTGAGGGGCAGCGGGCATCACCGGGGTACTCTGCCCGTTTACCGTCACAACATAGTGCATCGAGGCGATCTCGTAGAGCACGGAGGGAAGAGGGTCTATGCGCGTGCGAGCAATCTGCAGACCTCACAAACGAACTCAACGCAGTCCAGCCCAACCTCGCAAAGCACGATGTGCTCGAAGGCCTCCCCCACGGCTTCCCCGCCTTCGACGTCCAGAACCCAAAGGTCAAGTCCGCAGCCTGGGACGTCATCGACTTTTTCAGGCCAACATCGCCGGCGAATAACAAACGCGAACGCCGCGGCTGCTTCAGAAAATCAACCGCGCGGTGAGCTGTATAAGACGAGCCGGGTTGTGATTGGTATTGAAAAGCTGCACACCGGCACCATCGGGATTATTCTCCCCCGGAGTGTTGAAGACATTGAAGGCGTCCAAATTGACTCTCAGCCTCACAGTCTCTGTAATAGGGAACACCTTGAAGAGAGAGGCATCGGCTGTCCAGTTGATCGGCCCATCGATCCAGACCTTCGCGAAGGGGTTGGCGGCCGGGCCGCCATCGTAAGGTACCGTGGTTTGTGTCCCGTCTTTTAGCGTAACCAGCACTTCGTTGCTGTTGTAGAAGGCAGCGGCGCCCGACGCGGGGCCCGTGCCGGTCGGGGGCGTGATATCGATCGGCGTCGAATACGGCCTGTAGCCGGCGGGAAGACCGGTGACGCAGTTGGTTGTGCACACGCCGCCTTCCGCCGGCGTGAGGACCGTCGGCGCCAGATAGCCGTTGTACCAGAGGTACCCTGGCTGGCAAACACCGCTTCGGCAATCGGTGATGGGCGCCTTGTGCTTGTAGCGCGTGATGGGATTGGTCGGACCCCAGTCCACGGAGCCCGGCTGGAACACCTGGGACGCGACGTTGAATGTGCCGGCAATCTGGTAGCCGCCCACAATTTCGTTCCAGAAGCGGTTTACATGGCCCAAAAATCTTTTCTGGCGCCCGATGGGAAGATCGAGGAGCCCATTGCCCTTGAAGTGCAATTTGGGGGTGGTGCTGTCCAGTTGATAGTTCTGGAAGTATTCCATGTCGTTGTAATCGGCCCAGTCCGGCAGGCCCGCGGGCCGGGGAGGCGGAGCGGCGCCCGGGGTGAACTGTCCGAAGGGTGAGGTCATGGTGCCGATCGTGCCCTGGACACCCGGATAATCCGCAGCGGGGGCAACATTGCCGATGGCAGCCATGGCTTTGGTGTACTCCCCGATGATCTGAAAGGCGGAACCACGATGAAACAGCCGCTGGTAGTTGATCTGCAGCGCGTTATCGTTGGAAAAGCCCGCCTTGGTGTGAAAGCTGTTGTTTCCCCAGGTGGTCTGGTCGTAAGGACCCGTCGCCGTTGCCGCATAGGTATTTTGAAGAGGCGTACCGATCACCGACGCCCCTCCCGTGGGGGGGACGATACCGAAGGCCATCTCATATTGATAGTTGCTCGGGCTTTGGTTGTACATGTCCGAAACGGGCAGGTTGGAACCCTCGGTAAAGACCCAGCTCACCCGCAGCGCCGAGTTTCCTTTGAACTGATGTTCGATGGTCATATTCATTTCGGTAATGTTCTCCGGCGCATAGTTGGGCGACGTGGAAACCAAGCTAATGCCCGGGAGGATGCCGTTGACTGAGTTCGTATTCACCGCATTTGCGGAGTTCACGCCTATGACGCCGAACTTCTGCGGCGCGTTATAGCGTATGGTCTCATTCGGCAGATTGTCCACGGCCTGGGCGGCGGACGAATAGCTTTGCGTGTAACTGGCGGTAAGCGGGTTGTTCGTTGCGGTGGGGGTAGCGTAGGTTCCCAAGGCCGTGGGGTAGTCGTAAACTCCATAGGCCCCGCGAATCACCGTGTTCCGGGCCCCGAACGGACTCCACGCAAAGCCAACGCGGGGAAGGAAGTTCAGGTTGTAATCGTACAGTAGTTTATTCGGGAGCCCCGCCTGCTGGGCGGTTTCGAACTTGACGCCGAGATTCTGATCGTTGGTGATGATCGCTTGCGTGGTGTACCCCTTGGCAATCAGCTGCGCGGGCGTGGCGCCCAGAACATCGGCGTCATTCTTCAGGTCGAAGGTATTCACCAGGCCATTAGCCGTAGACAGGGCCGGATGGGCCTCGTAACGCAGCCCCAGATTGAGGGTAAAGTTCTTGCTCACGTGAAAGTCATCCTGCAGGTAGGCGTCAACCTCCATGACGTGGAATTGGGAGCGCGGCGGTTCCAGGTTTACGTTGTACATTCCCGGGGAGCCAAGGAAAAAGCTGGCGTCCGCATACCCTGTGTTCGTCACCGCTGTTTGTCGCGCGCCCGATGTCGGTTGATAGACACCGGTTGGATTGACTCCGAAGTTGATGGCATCCGCAGTCCCGTTGCCGTTGACCCCGTAGCGCTCAAACCGGTACCGGCCTCCGAAGTGCAACTGGTGCCGCCCCACGATCTTGGTCAGGTTCTCGTCGGCGTTCCATATAATCTGGGATATGTGGCGGTTGGCGGTCTGGCTGCTTTGCAGGTTCGCGATCAAGCTGCCGGACCCCAGGCCCGGGAAACCGACATTTCCGAAATTATTAGGCAGGTTGAGCAGCTGCTCGTAATTGACGTCGGGAGCTACGCCATTGATCTGGGTATCGTTGAGCCATTGCTGGCCGAAGAGAGTCTCCGCAAAAAACGTCGAAGAAAAGATGTGGGTGTAACCGAGGCCCGCCTGAAAAGACTGGCTGGGGTTGTTGGCATAACCGTGCGCCGCGCCCACCGGGATGCCTGGAACGGCATTGTTAAGAAAGCTGCTGGGATTGGTGTTGATGGGGCTGTCAATGTCCGTAAAGCGGAGATAAGCGCGGTTGTTCTCATTGAAAACGTGATCCAGCCGAAAGGTCTCTTGCGGCACGATCTGGTATTGCTTGGTAATAAAGTTGAGGTTGGGCTGCACCAGCGGATCGGCGTTCGCGAACTGCCCGGACGGCAGGGGAACCAGCTGGTAGTACAGCTTGGCCGTGGGGGATTCTTCGTTGATGGGAATGACGTTGCCCGGAAACGGCGTGCGGCAGTAGGGATTGGGGCCGGGCACACCCTTGGCATTCGGAGTGGCAGCGCAGGCGTTTGACGACTTGGTTGTGGAAGGATCGTAGATGGTCTGCAGCACGCCCCTGGGATTGATCAAGCCGCTGAAGTCCCCCTGCCGCATTGCCAGGGTTGGGACCGCCGCGGTGGCGGAGTTATCGTTCACCAGTGAGAAGCGTTCATAGGCGACGAAGAAGAACGACTTGTCCCTCCCGTGATAGACGTGGGGCAGAACGATCGGTCCGCCAACGGAGATCCCGAACTCGTTGCGATCGTACTTCGGCGTGGGTTGACCGATCGGATCCTGTATGGCTCTGGCGACCCCGATGGCGTTGTTGCGCGCCGTTTCAAAGGCCGTGCCGTGCAGCCGGTTGGTTCCCGACTTGGTCGAAACGATCGCCGTACCCGGCGTGGCGTACTGCGCGCCGGAGCCGCTGGCTTCCACTCTGACTTCCTGCACCGTGTCCGGATCGGGCAGTTGCGTCTTGTGAGTCGGCTCGGCGCCGAACTGGCCGTTTCTCGTGGGCACACCGTCGACAGTGTACTCCAGCCCCCCGGCATTGACGCCATTGAGGTTCTGTCCACCCAGAAGACCCGGCGTGGTCAGGCTCAACAGGTTGTCTATAAACCGCCCGTCCTCCGGCAGCTGTTGGATGCGGGCGTTTTCCAGCGTCGATCCAATCGAGCCCGAGTTCTTGTTGATGAGCTGGATCGTATCCGCGTTGACGACCACGCTCGTTGTCACCTCGCCGGGAGGAAGCACCGGATTGATGACCGCGGTTTGCGACACCTGCAATTCCACCGAGGTCTTGTAGGTCTCCATGCCCGGAGCGGTGACGGTAATCCTGTAGGTGCCCGTGAACAGGTCCGGCACCTGAAAGAAGCCCGCGCCGTTGGCCTTGGACTCGGTCACCACGCCGGTGCCTTCCTTTACGACGTGGACCAGCGCTCCTGGGATCACGGCGTGGGTGGGATCGGTTACCGTGCCCTGGATCGAGCCGGCGCCGCTCTGGCCATAGGCACGCATCCCGGATAACCCGGCGGCCAGAATCAGCAAGAAGAACAGGACATTTACTCTACGAAAGATGTCGCGATCAGGGGTCCGCATGGTAACCATTTCACCTTGAGAATCAATTTTGAAGCCCAAACCTGTAATCCTTTGCAAGATGCGGCGCGAAAGCCTTCGCTTACGCGCAACTCTCACGTCGTCCGCAGAGCCTGGAAATCTCTTTCCAAAGCAGAATGATGAAGTTTTCTGATGCGCAAAGCAACATAGCATCGCGAGGCCAGATTTGGCAAGCAGAACCAAAACCCCTCTTTCCAAAACGGAAATGGCGCCATCCGCAGCGGTGGATCCGGCTGGAACCCCGGCGAAGGCGGTAAGGGCATGGCCGCGAGTGCGGATCGTGTGCACTCCATCGACCTAAAGCTGCGTGAATGAATGCGTTGAGCAGCAATTCTTCTCGCCTGAAGATCCTGTTGCCAACCGCACAGCAAGGAGATACGTCATGGGAACGTAGCAACATGCCGCAGTGTTGGAGGAACTGCGTGGGCGCCACTTCAGCCCTTCGCTTGCCGGAGCATGACCCGCCAATCATCTATTAGACCCAAGGGTCGTTCTGCCCAATGTTCTTCAGAGTGAAAAATTGCCGGTGCTGAGTCATCGCTCGCGAACACGAAGATTCACCGGAGTGAACATTCCCCGCAAGCGAAGCACTCTAAAAGTAAAACAATCTACTCAGAGTTCGAGCGTCAACAGCAGGAGCCTACAGTGACGATCACGACCAGCACAGTTTTTTCATCGCCGAGACCTGTGGCGCCTCTCGGCATCATCGCCAGCAAACTTGTCAGCCTGGCTAAGCAGGTCGATGCCATAGGTTTGCTCCCATCAGCGTTTCGCGAAGAACTCCAGGATGCCCTGAATCTCGCAGTCGGGCTCGAGCCATACCTCATCGAATGTACCTCGCCTGAATCCAATGCTCTTGCCGCTTTGGCTAGCGACACGCGGTCGGCAGACTGGTCCAATCTCAGCGCCGCCGGAGAGACCACCATCGCGCTTGAGCAGGAAATGCTGTCTGGACATGTGGAGGCTCAGTTTCTCAAGACCCTGGTGTATGCCATGGGCGCCAAAAGGATTCTCGAGATCGGGCTATTCACCGGCTATTCCGCGCTCGCCATGGCGGAAGCCTTGCCCGCGGACGGAAGGCTCGTCGCCTGTGAAATCGATCCCTATGTGGCGCGTTTCGCGCGCGATTGCTTCACCAGGTCGCCACACAGCGACAAGATCGACATCGAAGTGGGTCCTGCCGCCATCTCACTCAACCGGCTCGCAGCTGAGGGGGCGTCGTTCGACTTTGTCTTCATCGATGCGGACAAGGGCGGCTATCTCGGCTATTTCAACGTCCTATTGGACAAGTCTCTCCTCGCTCCGGGCGGTCTGATCTGCGTGGACAATACGCTGATGCAGGGCCAGCCTTACCTGCCTGACGAACCCACGGAGACCGGCAGGGCGATCGCCGAGTTCAACCGGGCCGTTGCCGACGATCCGCGAGTAGAGCAGGTCGTACTGCCCCTGCGAGACGGCCTGACCCTCATACGCCGCGCCTGAACACTGCGCCTGAACACCGCGCAAGAGATTTGGGACAGTTGAGATTGAGAACCGGGAAAAGTGGGATAGTTCATGACGTTCAAGGCCTATGCAAAGACGATCGGGGCACTGGCGGCGCTGCTTGTGGCGCTACCGTTCAACCTGCTCGTAGTTTTAGCGGCCTCGCTCTTCCGGATAATGGTAAGCCTGGGCGATCCACGGCTTGGCCGCATGGTCGCCGCTGATCCCAAGACGGTCCTGGTCAGCGGGGGCAAGATGACAAAGGCCTTGCAATTGGCACGGTCTTTCCACTACGCGGGTCATCGGGTCATCCTCATCGAAGGCAGTAGATATTGGCTGACGGGACACCGTTTTTCCCGGGCGGTCGATAGGTTCGAGACCGTTCCCGAACCGGATTCTCCCGGCTTCGCCGAAGCGTTGCTCGCGATCGTCAAGCGCGAAAAGGTCGACGTCTACGTCCCGGTCTGCAGCCCGGTGGCAAGCTATTACGATTCACAGGCGATGGCTCTGCTGTCCCCTCATTGCGAGGTGATCCACGTCGGTCCCGACAAGATCGAATTGCTGGACGACAAATATCAGTTCGCCAAGGCATCCGAATCGATGCATCTGCTGGCCCCCCGATCCTATCGGATCACCGATCCGGAGCAGATCGAGACCTTCGATTTTTCAAACGAGACCAGACCGCTGATCCTGAAGAGCATCAACTACGATTCGGTGCGGCGGCTCGATTTGACCCGGTTGCCTTGTGCGACGCTCGACGAAACGATGGCCTTTGTGCGCTCGCTGCCGATCTCAGAAGACAATCCATGGGTCATGCAGGAATTCATCCCCGGCCGCGAATATTGCACCCATGGCACGATCAGGTCGGGCGAGCTTCGAGTGCACTGCTGCTGCAGGTCATCCGCGTTCCAAATCAATTACGAGCATGTCGACAGGCCTGAAATTGAAGCCTGGGTGAAGCGTTTTGCCGGCGGGTTGGAGTTGACGGGTCAGGCCTCGTTCGATTTTATCGAGGCGGACGATGACGGCCGGACGTATGCGATTGAGTGCAATCCGCGCACCCACTCAGCCATCACGATGTACTACGACCATCCCCGTCTGGCCGATGCCTATCTGGGAAATCCCCTGCTCATCGCTCCCATCCAGCCACTCCCCTCCAGCCGACCGACCTACTGGCTTTATCACGAGCTTTGGCGCCTGATGACGGGATTGGGCTCGCTGCAAGGGACAGTACAGCGGCTGCGGACCATCATTCGAGGCAAAGACGCGGTGTTCGACTGGCGCGATCCGCTGCCGTTTTTCATGCTGCACCATTGGCACATCCCGCTGCTGCTGCTCCGCGATCTGAAGCAACGACGCGGCTGGATTCGCATCGATTTCAATATCGGCAAACTCGTCCAGCCGGCAGGAGACTGAAGATGGCCCCGCGTCGTATCCTCCATCTGGTCGGCTCACCCACCAACCGGTTCTACCAGGAGCTTTCCGAGCTCTATGCCGGTGGTTGTATCCGGGCACTCGATGATCCCCATCGCTACGAGTTCGTGATCGCGCACATTTCTCCGGGCGACGTCTGGCGGTTTCCGGCGGCTCTGACCTCGGATGCGATCGCGGCGGCGCCGGGCTTGACCTTACCCGAAGCCATGGCGGCGATTGCGGACCGGCGGATCGATGTCGCGCTGCCGCAGATGTTCTGCCTGCGCGGCATGACGGACTACCGCGCGCTGCTCGATCTGATTGGAATTCCCTATCTTGGCAATCGACCGCTCCAAATGGCGCTGGCCGCGGATAAGGCGAAGGCCAGGGCGATCGTTGCGGCGGCGGGTGTCCGGGTGCCCCCGGCCGAGGTGTTGCGAAGGGGCGAAATACCTACGCTCGTCCCTCCCACGGTCGTGAAGCCCAACGACTCCGACAATTCGGACGGGGTCACGCTGGTTCGCTCGGTTGAGGAATATGCCGCGGCGCTGGATGCAGCCTTTGCCTATTCCGAAACCGTCCTGGTCGAACGCTATATCGAACTAGGCCGCGAAGTGCGCTGCGGCATCGTCGAGCGGAAGGGAAAGCTATTGCGACTGCCGCTTGAGGAGTATTTCGTCGACGCGATCGATCGGCCGATCAGGACGGGAGAGCACAAGCTCAAGCGAGATAACATCGACAAGCTCGTGCTCGCGGCGAAGGAGCGTTCCGAATCGTGGATCGTCGCCGACAGCGATCCGATCGCCGCGGCGGTATGGGCGGCCGCAGCGCGTTGCCACAACGCACTCGGATGCCGGCAGTACAGCCTGTTCGACTTTCGCATCGATCCTGACGGCGAGCCCTGGTTCCTTGAGGCTGGATTATATTGTTCGTTTTCACCGCAAAGCGTCATCGTTACCATGATGGTCGCAGCGGGGACACCGCTTGATCGCTTCTTCAAAACAACCATCGATGAGCTGATCGGCACCTGAGCGCCGGCAACGATTTGCACATCCTAATTTCCTGATGTGCGATCGTCTTCGAACGCCAGTCATAGACAGCCTGCACCTTGGATATGCATTTTGGAGATCCGACCCATGTCGAATACAGTTTCGAGTGTCAAAACCTTTCTGGGCAGCTATAACAGCTCCCTGCTTGTCTCCGGCACAACGAAGAGTACGCTCGACACGCTGGCCGCCTCGGACGATTTCAAGGTCTTGATCCTGGCACTGGTGAACACCTCCGCCTTTTCACGCGAGCTCGGGCAGCAGTTCGCCGAGGCGGATGCCGTCACGGGCATTTCGGCTTGCCGGATGCTTCGTAGTGCCTTCAACCTGCCGCTCGGGCAGGTTTTCCAGTTGCTGGCTCAGCTTTTTGCGACGTTTCAGGCGCAGGAACCGGCTGATGCCTGGTTCACGTTCGCCGACCGGATACAACTCGCATCCACGCTGACCAACGTGAAGCTCATTACGTATCTAACCTCAGGAATCGACAATGGAGGCGTCAACGCGTTCTACCGGGATCTCGCGGAGACACTTGTCGAGACGAATCCCCACGCGATCTATCCGACATCACCCTATCGCGAATGTGACGGATACGTCGAAAGCACGCATAACTACCAGACCGTCGAAGCCGTGATGAGCTTCAGCACATTCTCATCGATCCGAATCGTTGATCATTCGCTGGAAATCGGACAGACCGCCTTGCGCGATATCTATCGGCCGCTGGGCCGATGCATTTGCCTGGTGGACAACAATGTTGAATCCCATTATGGCGAGGAAATCACCGCGTATTTCGAGCATTACGACATTCCGCTCGAGCGGCTCGTGTATCGCGCGCTGGAGATTGACAAGGGTATCGGCACTGTCGAGGCAATGCTCGGCGACTTCAAGCAGCTTGGTGTTTCGCGCAACGAACCCGTTCTCCTCATTGGCGGGGGCGTGCTTGCCGACACGGGCGGTCTTGCTTGCGCACTCTACGGCCGCAACACGCCTTACGTGATGCTTGCTACCTCGATTGTCGCCGGAATTGACGCCGGGCCATCGCCGCGGACGTGCTGCGACGGCTTCGGCTATAAGAACCTGCTTGGCGCGTATCACCCTCCGATCGTCTCGATCACCGATCGTTTCTTCTTCAAGAGCCTAAGAGAAGGCTGGCTGCGCCACGGCATCGCCGAAATAATCAAAATAGCGGTGGTGAAAAATATCGAACTCTTCGCAGACCTGGAAGCCGCGCAGGCCGATCTAATCACGACCCGCTTCGGAACCGTGGGTTGCGGTTTTGACGATCCCATTCATGCGCTTTCGCAGAAGATTCTCGGCGGCGCGCTGCGATCCTATATCGAGGCCGAGTACGACAATCTCTACGAAACCCACCAGTGCCGGCCACATGCATACGGCCACACCTGGTCGCCCGGATTCGAGATCGAGGCGGGCCTGCTCCACGGCCATGCCGTCGCAGTTGGGATGGGATTCGGGGCCTTTCTCAGCTACCGCATGGAATGGATCGGCGAGGCGGCTTTCCATCGAATCCTGCGGCTTATGTCCGGGTTCGGACTGAGCCTCTGGCATGACATTTTGAAGAACGAAAAGACAATGCTTGAAAGCCATCGCAAGATTATTCAGAAGCGCGGCGGCAATCTGGTGGCGCCGCTCCCAAAGGGCGGCATCGGTCAATGTGGTTATCTGAACACGCTCACCGAGCAGGAATTCATTCGAGCGATTGATGGCTATGAAAAAGTCTGCAGCGATTATCCACGCAACGGCCGCGGGATCGATCCACTATGCAGCGATGTTGGACTGGAAGAACCCTCGACCGTGGCTCCGGTTCCGGTACTCGCCTGATCCAGGAATTTTCCCGAAAGATCTCCCTCACGGGTGCGTTCTTTTTGCCCGGAAGCAGGATATTGCGTTGAAGACGGGTGGAGTAATCTACAGCAGGCAGGAAGAATGTCTGCGAGGAGCGCAGGGTATGGCGGAAGAGTACGCAACCAAGACGGATATTGCCGGGTTACGGACGGAGTTACGAACGGAGATGGCGGCGCAGGAGGTACGCTTGCTGGAGCGGATGGAGCAGATCGAAACCCGGCTCCTCACCGAGTTCCGCAAGTGGGCTGTACCGATGAACTCCCGCACCAAGGTCTTCGAGGCAACCGCAGCTGCGCTCATGGAGCGGGTGACCATGCTGGAGGAGCGGGTGACGGGGTTGGAGACCGACCGGCGATGGCGAACATTCAGCTACTGCTCTCGATCGGGGTTTTAAGCCTTCTGAAGTCAAACCTGGTCGTACAACGCAGCAAGCTTCCGCGCGACCCTGCGCGGATGCAACTGTCGCGCCACTTCGAGATTTGCCTCAATGATGGCGCGGCGGCGTTCTACAGGGAGCGATAACAGCCTTTCGATCGCGTCTCGCAGAGCTTTACCATCTCCCCGTGGATAAAGAAAGCCATAATTTTCGGACGGAAGCAACTCGCGCAGCTGTGGCACATCGACGGCAACGATCATAGCCCCGGAACTCATTGCCAGCAGCGCGACGCCGGAGGTCAACATCCTCTCGTAAGGCAGCACGACGCAAGCCGCGGAGCGCAACAGTCGCGGGACCTCCGCGTCCGGTACATGCCGGATATCCCAATGGACGTCCCCGCGGCTCGCCTGCTGCGTAATCACAGCGCCGGCTTCGATACCATGCCCACTGATCCGTATGCTCGCGTCGTGAGAAGCAAGAAAAGCAGCGGGCAGCATCTCGATCATCTCGCCGAAGCCCTTCTGCAGCCGTATCCAGCCAAACCCCTGAATGCGCCTCGCAGTAGGCTCTAGCAGCCCTGCCTGAAGAGCCGCCTCGTCCTCATATTGGTCGAGATAAGACGGGTGGGGAAGCAGTCGAATCTTCGAGCGGTCCAGCTTGACCTGTCCGGCGAGCGTGTCAATCGAAGCGGTGTTGTGCACAAGAATGACATCGGCCTGCTGCGCGAGCAGCGCACGCATTGCCAGAAACTCCCGGCGAAACGGAATGAGGTGAGGCAATTCGTTATGAACGGTCCAGAAGATCGTTCCGCGCGCGGCACGGATGCCGGCGATCTCGCTCGCAAACTCCTCCGCGGCAGATCCCGCCTGTTCGACCGACTCGCAATTGCGGAGGATAAATTCCTCCCAATGAATATGAACGATGACCGGTTTTCCCGCAAGGAGTTCCGTGATTGCCCTACGCAACGAACCATCTTGTCGGTAAACGCGCTGGTATCGATGCTCGATTCCTTGAAACAGGAGTGGAATGTAGGTGCTCGTCTTGCTGACGGGATAGCAATATACCTTCACTGCTTCGTCCATCTTGACGTCCATTTTTGCAGTGTGAGCTGCCAGTCTAGCCCGCTGTGCGATATTCCTGGTCTGACCTCGGTGAGACTTCACGCAGCCAAGTGTTACGCAGCCACGGGTTACGCAGCCACGGGTTACGCGGCCACGGGTTACGCGGCCAAGGGTTCTTCCCCGAGTACCATTCCGCGGTGCATCACGCGGTCGCCGACAACGCCGCTGTGGTCGGCACGATGCATCGTCGCCCGGTCATCCCAGATGATGACATCGCCTGCGCGCCAGGCGTGTCGATAAAGGCCGGAGGGCCGGATGCTGTGTCGATACAGAAGCGAGACGATCCGTGCGCTGGTTGCAGCGTCGACGCCGCTCAAGCCGGTGCAGCGTTCCGGAGTGGACAGGAAAAGTGCCGTCTCCCCAGTCAGAGGGTGACGCCTGAAGAGTGGATGCCGCCTGTCTTGACTCTGGCCATCGAGGCCCGTCGCCCGATGCAGCAGGGTTTGACCCTCGAGCCGCGAGCGAGCCCATCCGGGCAGACGGTCGGCGGCGGCGACCTGATCGCTGAACAGGGTTTCGCCTCCAGCACCCGGCAGCGTCACCGAGCGCAGCGCCGTAAACGCGGGAGGTCGAGCCACATAGCTGGTATCGGTGTGAAAGACGCTTCGCGGAGGCGTTGTGCGTCCCATATTGGAGACGATATTCAGGTCAGGCGCGCCCGGTACGGGAACTTCGCCCTCGGTGAACGTCAACTCGCCGAAACCTCTAAGGAATCGAACCAGCTCAGCATCACCGGCGATCTGGTCGCGGAACACCACGACACGATTGCTGGCGATGAGGCAGGCCAACTCTTCGCTTTGACTCTGGGATACGGCACCGATATCGATGCCCCATATCTCCATTCCGAACGGGCTGAGCTGTCCTGTGCGCATTATTCAGGCCAAGAACGCCATCACGCGCTCGTCCAACACGCCATTCCGGTCGGCTAAACTCTCAACGACTAGATCGGCCTGCCAGAAATCCTGTTCCGCTGTAATCGCACCCGGTGTGGCGACAACTTCCAGCCCAGCGCGCTTGGCTGCCATCACGCTTACCGCGGTGTCCTCAATCGCAAGCGCATCCGCCGCGGCGACGCCAAGGGCTGCCAAAGCTGCCTGGTACGCATCGGGAGCGGGCTTCCCGTGTTTGACGTCATCACGCGAGACGATATGGTCGAAATCTCTGGCCGAAAGACTATCGCCTGCCGCCTTAAAAATCGCGTCGATGTTTGGCTGGTATGTCGTTGTCACGAATGCCAGCTTCAGCCCTTTCTCCTTGGCCACCTTAACGAGCGCTGCCACACCAGGGCGCAGTTGAACATCGCCGGAGGCGACCTCTGCGCAGGCCAGCTCGGTTTTCCGGGCATGAATTTTCTCGATCTGCCCAGCGGACAGCTTGGCGCTGGTCGCAGCCGACAACATCGACAAACGCTCCTTGCCGCCGGCTTGGCTGAGAAGATCGGCGTAGGTATCCCGATCCCATTGCCAGTCGAGGCCTGCCTCTTTCATCGCCTGATTATAGGAACGACGCTGGATGTCAGACGTCTCCGCGATCGATCCGATCGATCCGAACATGAGAGCGGCTTTGGGCATGATCTAATCCTCTTTCGCATCATCTTATATCGCGGGTCTTTGCACCTTGCGACCCGCGCGACAATCCATTTCACGCTCATGAACCTCCTGCGCTCCGAATTGCAACCGGTTTTCCAATCGCATGAAACTCGTATCTGTATGTTGCGAAGTAGCGGCAATGCCCAATGAATCCTTGTGCGGCCAAATGGCAGCAAGAACGCCGGCTTCAGTTGGGTGAGCCGGCCTCAATGATGCCGCGCCCTGGGTACCAGGTAATATCGCCCGAACACCTATGGGTCGCCGACGATGATGTTGGGATTGCTGTACTGGTGCGCATCATCGTTGACCTGAATAAGGTATTGCCAGCATCGTCGAGCGATAAATACATTCCGTTGGTTGGGTGAAGCTGACTGTGCTCGGTGCGGCACAGTCCCCGCCGCTCACGTAACGTCGGCAGCTTTCCTGCCTGCGGTTTTTTGCGCGCGCTTCCGCGCCGCCTTGTTAGCGCCGGATTTACCCTCAGCGGAGGCGCTTAGATCAACAACCCCGCCCGAAAGAAATTTCGACCAATGTAAGCTGGCACTCTGCGGCTGAGCCATCGCCGCCTTCTTCACGGCAAGGTCGGCCACATGCTCCACAATCCACTCGAAGTTTTCTGCGCCCACCGAGTGATAATCCGCATCCGGGGCCGGATTCATGAAATCGATCGCATAGGGAATGCCCTCTTCCACCGCAAACTCAACAGTGTTCAGGTCATAACCCAGCGCACGGCACAGCTTCAGCGCATCCTGTTCGACCCGTTGCAGTAGTTCCAGCGAATACTCGGGCGGATCCTGCAGATAGCGGCGCTCATGCGGCTGGCGCGGATCATAGGGCATGATGCGGACGTGCTCCTGCCCAACGACATAGCAACGGAAATATTCCTCAAAGTTCACCGCCGCCTGCAGGGTCATGGTGAGGTCGCGGCTCTGGTCATAGGCGTGGAAGAACTCGCCCGGCGAGTGCACGTGGTGCACATCGCGCCAGCCGCCGCCGTCGTGCGGCTTGAGGAAGGCCGGAAACTTCACGTAATCGAAGATGGCGTCCCAATCGAGCGGATACTGCAGGTTGCGCAGCGACTGCGTGTTGATGTTGGGCGGGTACAGCTTCGGCGGGAGCAGCACGGTACGCGGTGCGGCGACGCCGACTTTGTCGGCCAGGGCGTAATTGAAAAACTTGTCGTCGGCCGACCACCAGAACGGATTGTTGATCACCTGCGTGCCCGTGAGCACGGCGTTCTTCAGGTAGGAGCGGTAAAACGGCATGTCGTGCGAGATCCGGTCGACGATGACCGCATAGGGGCAGGGCTGGGCCATCACGACGCCTCCGAGTTGCACAAACTCCGCCCGAAGGCCGTCGACCTCCAGCGCATTGATGCGCTCCACCAGCGCTCCTGGAAAGGTGTTCTCCACGCCGAACAGCACGCCTATCGTCTTCATACCCAACCGCCAATCGTCTTCATCCCACGACCTCCCCTGAAGGCAGCCTCGCATTCGAGCGCGCCCCCTCTCCATGCTAAGTTAGCTCCATGCAGAAGGTTGTTAGACGAGCGCCCCTGCCCGGTCTGACCGCGCTTCGCTTCTTCGCCGCGTCTTACGTTCTGCTCTTCCATTTCTACCCTCGACAACCCGCCGGCGCCGCGCACCCGGAAGTCGTGTATCGGGTGATCGAAGCGGGCTTCTCCGGCGTCTCGTGTTTCTTCATCCTTTCCGGCTTCATCCTAGCCTATACACATGAGTCCGTGACCGATCTCCGGGGATTTCTGCGCGCCCGTTTTGCCCGTGTCTACCCGCTTTACCTGTTTGCTTTCGTGTGCGCGCTGCCGCTTTTCTTTCAGGAAGCCTTGCGTCCTGGGCAGCATGGCCAGTTCTGGGCCATCCCCGCGGCCCTGCTGCTGCTGCAGGACTGGTTTCCGAGCCTGGCATTCTCGGTGAATCCACCGGCGTGGACGCTCTCCTGCGAGGCCTTCTTCTATCTACTCTTCCCCTTCGCGGTGCGGTGGCTGGCTCGTCAACGCCGGCATTTTTGGCTGTTGTTGGCCGGGTTCTGGGCCTTCCAACTCCTTCCGGCGGTGCTCAATAACGCGGGCATCGGGCCGCAGCACCCGGCCTGGTCCCCAAGTGCGAGCGACTGGCTCATCATGCCGATCGCCCGCGTAGGAGAATTTCTTGCCGGGGTGGTGCTCGGCCTTCGGTTTCTCGATCAGAAAACAGCCCCCACGAATGCCAGAGCAGCGACCTCCTGGCTTTTGCCCCTTAGCGTGGGTGTCTGCCTGGTTGCGCTCTCATTCAACCTGATCCTGCCGCATGAGGTAATTCGCAATGGGCTGATGCTGGGGCCTTATTGCCTGCTGATCTGGGCGTTTGCCGGCTCGACATCGCGCCTGCTCGCCAGCCGTTGGCTGCAGATCGGCGGCGAGATCAGCTATGGCGTGTATCTGCTGCAGATCCCTTATGTCCATGTCTTGTTCCACCTTGACCGCTGGTTTCCTTCAGCCTTCAGAAGCGGCTTCTGGATCTTGACGGTGTATCCGGCAGCCTGGCTCACCTACACGCTGATTGAGAAGCCCTGCCGTTCCTTTCTGCTGCATCGCAAACCATCCTCCGCGGATAAGCCGATCCCCACGCCACAGCCGGAGCTTCCCTGAGCCCGCTTTGCACCCCCGCTCTTTGAAGTCTTGTCATCCCGCAGCGTATTTGTTTGTCATCCCGCAGCGTAGCGGAGGGATCTGCTTTTTGTTCTGCTGCACACCTTCAGCGCGTCCCACCCGCGTTCGTTTACAGGTAGACCTGCGCCATGCGCTTCCACCATGGCCAATCATGGCGGGCGCCGTCGCCCCACACCTCCAGGCGCACCGGGACGCCTTTGCTGCGCAATACACCAGCCAGCCGCTCGTTATCATTCCAGCACTGGTCATGCACCCCGGTTGCAAGCACGTAGCTGCAGACCCTCATGCGGTCCAGAAACCAGGGATCGCTCAGGTTCGGCAGGTAGTCCAGGGGCTGGTTGTAGAAGACATCCGGGTCGTAGTAGCCGGGCAGAAAGCCCAGGCGCAGCAGATCGAACGCTCCGCTCATCGACAGAAAGCCTGTAAAGACATCCGGGTGCCGGAAGCTGACATTGGCCGCATGAAAGCCGCCGAACGAGCAGCCCAGAGCGATCAGGTGCGGCGACGGGTTGCGGGAGCGGACAAACGGCACGACCTCGTGCACGATGTAGCTGTCATATTGCACCTGGCGGGCGATGCGCCAGCGCGGGCCGACGCCGCGGTTGTACCAGCTTTCGCTGTCGACGGAATCGATGCAGAACAGCTGCAGATGGCCGCCTTTGATCTTGTCGGCAACGGCTGAGACCATGCCCCGGTCCTCAAACTCGTAGAACCGGGCCTGCGAGGTGGGAAACACGATGGCCGGCAGTCCCGCATGACCGAAGACGAGCATCTCCATGTCGCGCCCCAGCTCGCGTGAGTGCCAGCGGTGGTATTCGCGATTCATAGCCCGGCCCTCTGGTAGTCTGAGCATTCCCCCGAGCTCCACGCTCGTCTTCCCTCTTGCCCCCATCTGTGTCCCGATACGTGTCCCGATCCGCTCAACCCGTCTCCCCAGCCGCTCAACCCATCACCCGCACGAAGGTGCTGCCGTTCGACGGTCCGCAACCGGAACTGGACGGCTCGGGCCTGTGGCGCGCCGACGATGCCGGCGATCTCGACACGAACCCGCGCCTGCGTGTGTTGCGCAAGTTTCATTCAGCGTATCTGCCCGACGATCGCGATGTGCTGGTGTGGCTTCCGCCAGTCTATGGCACCGAGCCGGAACGCCGCTTTCCGGTGCTCTATCTGCATGACGGCCAGAATTTGATGGACGGCCGCACGTCCTACGTGACCGGCTGCACCTGGTGCGCCCACACCACCGCCGACCGGCTCACGCGCGAGCGGCTCATCGAACCCCTGATCCTGGTCGGGATCAACAACACCGGCCTGCGGCGCATGGCCGAGTACACGCCCACCAAGGACAATCGCTTCGGCGGCGGCGAGGGTCCGCTCTACGGACGGCTGCTCGTCGACGAGCTGAAGCCGCTGATCGACGATTCGTTTCGGACCAAAACAGACGCCGCCAACACCGGCCTGGCCGGATCCTCGCTGGGCGGCCTTATCTCGCTGGCGCTGGGTCTGGATTACCCCCGGGTCTTCGGCAAACTCGGTGTGCTTTCGCCGAGCGTCTGGTGGAACGGGCGCGAGATCCTGGGCCGGGTGGGGGCGGCGCGGGTGGAAGACAAACCCCGCATCTGGCTGGATATGGGCATGTCCGAAGGTCTGCGTCATCTGCGCGACTGCGACGTGTTGCACAGCCGGTTGCTGAGCCGCGGCTGGCGCGAGGAACGTGACCTGCGTTACCTGCGCGTTCCCGGCGGGCTGCACGATGAGGAGGCCTGGGCGCGGCGCTTCGATCGCGTGCTCCAGTGGCTGTTTCCGGCCATAAGCGGATGATCCGGCTTTACAGGCAGCAGCCTCATCCGCGATACTGGGGGTTCCGGCTGCTCTGCGCCGTGTTCCCTCCGGGCGCTTCCGCCACCGGTGTGGCGGACCGCTGAGGCTATCCGCAGAATGCTTTCTTAAAGTGAGGTTTTACCGTGTTGATGATTCGTTTGGCGCGTGTTGGCGCCCGTAAGCAGCCCCAGTATCGCGTTGTCGTCATTGAAAAGGATCGTGCGCGCAACGGCCGTTCCATCGAGGTGGTCGGCACCTACAACCCGCGCACCGATCCCGCCACCGTGAACTTCAAGCGTGACCGGGTCGACTACTGGCGCTCCAAGGGTGCGCAGATGTCGGAGATCGTCGGAAAGCTGTTTGCAAAACAGCCCGCGGCGGAACCGCCCGCTGAGGCCGCGACCACTGCCTAAAGTAACTGCTTCGTGCACGACGGGAAGAATCAACCGCATACCCAAAGAGTTCGGGCAATGGCAGTGTGGTTCGGTAGACTCGCTGCAGTGTCGTTGCTTATCGGCGACAACCAGCAACGGACTCCGTTGCCGCGGAATGCTGAGCAAACTTCGAGAACGCCCGTCCGGCATAGGAGATCGGGCACTCGAGGCAGGCCATTCTGCGATCTCTGTTGAGGTGTGGCGAGTGACTGGAACTGCTGAGATGACGGCGCAGGAACGCGCTGTCTCCGAAATGACGACCCTGGTCCTGGAGATCACCAAGGCTTTGGTGGATGAACCGGAGTCGGTGCGGCTGGATACTTTGACCGAGGCCGGTACCGTGATCCTTCGGCTTCAGGTTGCAGCGAGTGATCTCGGCAAGGTGATCGGGAAACAGGGGCGCACGGCGCGTTCCCTGCGTACAATTCTTGGCGCCGCCAGCATGAAGTTGAAACATCGTTTTTCTCTGGACATCGTGGAAGTGGCTGCCGAAGAGTAGAGGACTAAAGGCGGAAGTAGAGGCCATGGCGAACTCCGAAGACGAATGGTTGACGGCAGCCAAACTTCTGCGGCCGCAGGGACGCAGAGGGGAGCTGCTGGCTGAGCCGCATGCCGGGCTCCCCTCGTTCGTCACCGGCAAACGGCTGTGGCTCTCCATCAAGGACGGTGGCGTTCCGGCACCCGATGCGGAACGGGAACTGGAGGACGCCTGGCAGCCAACCGGCAAGAACGCCGGTCGTGTCGTGCTGAAGCTGGCTGGCGTGGACAGCATCTCCGCCGCGGAGGCGCTCGCGGGACAGTACCTTCGTTTGCGTACCTCCGAGCTCCCTGCCCTGGAACCGGACACCTTTCGCATCCGCGATCTGGTCGGGTGTTCCCTTTTCGATCAGGAGCGGCTCGCCGGCACGGTGGTCGATGTGCAGTTTCCCATTGCCGCGGACGGCCATACGCGCCTGGCCGATGCCCCTGACCTGCTTGCGGTGCGTCCGGTGCACGGAGATGCCGGCGAGGAGGCGGCGGAGCCTGTGCTGATTCCGTTCGTGCGCGCCTGGCTCATCGAGCTGGATCTCTCCACCAAACGCATCGTGATGAAACTGCCGCCCGGCCTGTTCGACGCGGATTCAGTCTTATCCGATACGCTGGACGAGGGCTGAGCGACGCTCAGCTTTTCTGCTTCGGTACCCCATGCGCTTCGAGATCGTTACGCTGTTTCCCGGCTTCTTCCGCGGTCCATTGGACTTCGGCGTGCTGCAGCGCGCGTTGCGCGAGGGCAAGGTGGAGGTTGCCCTTCACGATCCCCGCAATTTCACGCACGATCGCCACCGCACCGTGGACGACAGGCCGTTTGGCGGCGGGGAGGGCATGGTGCTGAAACCAGGCCCGATCTTCGAGTGCGTCGAATCGCTGGCTGTTGCGCCGAAGCAACAACGCGACACGGCGCGCGAATCCGTCGTGCTGCTCTCGGCGGGTGGCCGGCGCTTTACCCAGGCCGATGCCCGCACCCTCGCCAGCCTGGAGCGGGTGGTTTTGATCTGCGGCCGCTATGAAGGCGTGGATGAGCGTGTAGCGGGTTTGCTATGCGACCGCGAGCTCTCGATCGGCGACTATGTGCTCTCCGGCGGAGAACTCGGCGCGGCGGTGATCGTGGATGCCGTGACGCGGTTACAGCCCGGTGTGCTGGGGCACATCGATTCATCTCGTTTTGAGAGCTTTGGCGAGGGTGATAATCCGGACGAGTCGCATGCGACGGATGGCTCTCCACGGGCCACTCATGGCTCCGGCGGCCTCTTGGACTACCCGCATTACACGCGGCCGGCGGAATTTCGCGGCGCCGTGATCCCCGAGGTGCTCGGCAGTGGCGACCATCTGGCGGTTCGGCGCTGGCGCCGGCGCGCAGCGCTGGCAAGAACGCTGGCGCACCGTCCGGATCTGATCGCGACAGCCGATCTCAGCGCGGAAGACCGATCGCTGCTAACCGAGATCGAGGAAGCGGCTTCCCGGCAAGCTAGACCTGGCGGATGCGCGTAATTCCTGCGCAATCTGGAGGAATCCCGAGAGAATGCGGCAGTGTCTGATGTAGACTGAAGATTCGAGATTACCTAAGGATTTGCCCTATGTCGATTCACCCCATCATGCAGAAGCTGGCCGCTAAGTTGGAGCGGACCGACCTACCCGACTTCGCCGCCGGCGACCAAGTACGGGTGCAGGTAAGAATCAAGGAAGGCGACAAAGAGCGTCTTCAGGCGTTTGAAGGCATGGTCATTGCCTGCAAAAAGGGTCCGCAGGGCACCTTCACCGTGCGCAAGATGAGCTTCGGCCAGGGCGTCGAGCGCATCTTCCCCTACAACTCCAAAGTTGTGGACAAGGTCGAGAAGATTCGCTCCTACCAGGTTCGCCGCGCCAAGCTCTTCTACCTCCGTGGCCTGCGCGGCAAGGCCGCCCGTCTGCGCGAGGTGGAGCGCACCACGGCCAAGTAGCCTATTACATAGGCTCACAAGGGACAAGCGGTGATCCTAAGAAATTAGGCTCACCGCTTCTGTTTGCGCTGCCAGCGCGCGTTTGCGGGGTGGGTGACGGGGCTCCGGTGCCACATTCCGCTACACTCAAAGGCGTAGCGATGGCAAAGCTTTTCCCGATTCCCAAAGTGGCCGGCGTTACCAAGGCAACGGCCAAACAGCAGATGCTGAAAGCTCTGAACTGCACGGATGCGCCCGAGCAGGCGCTGCGCTATCGCGGCTTCCAAGTGATTGCAGGTGTCGACGAGGTGGGCCGTGGCGCGCTGTTTGGGCCGGTGGTGGCGGCGGCGGTGGTGCTGCCGCCCAAGGCCGGAGTGCTGGTGCGCATGGGGCTCAGGGACTCCAAGCAGCTGACCCGCGAAGAACGCGAACGGCTCGACCGCAAGGTGCGCAAAATGGCGCTGGCGATCGGCGTAGCCGAGATCGACGCCGAGACCATCGACCGCATCAACATCTACCATGCCACCCGGCTAGCCATGCTGCGCGCCGTGGAAGGGCTTGGCGTTGAGCCCGATCATGTGATCCTCGACGCCATGCTGATCGATCATCCCTGCCCGCAGACGAAGCTGTTTTACGGCGATGCGCTGTGCCTTTCGATCGCGGCGGCTTCGGTGGTGGCCAAGGTGCATCGTGATGCCCTGATGCGCACGCTGGATCGCATGCACCCGGAGTACGGCCTCGCTCAGCACAAAGGTTACGGTACGCCGGAGCATCGCAAGGCGCTGCTGCAGCATGGGCCGACGCCTCTGCATCGGCGTTCGTTCAACGCGGTGGCGGTTTCAGATCCCGATGCGCTGCTCGAAGAGGCGATTGGCGAGAACGAGTTGTACACGGCATCCGATCTGGATGGTTTTGCGGAAGAAACATTGGGGGAACAGGTCACGGCTGCTTCGCAGCAATCCAATCAGCTCCAAAACGAGGGCGCCGAGGATGCCGAGGGTGCCGCTTGAGTTTGCGCCTGCTCTGCGTGGTTGCCCACCCGGACGATGAGTGCTTCGCCTTTGGCGGCGCGTTGGCTCTTGCGGCCAAGGGTGGAGTCGAAACCAGCGTCCTCTGCCTCACCGAGGGTCAGGCAGCGACCAACCGTGGCGGCGCGGAGAGCGGCCAGCAGCTTGGAGCGATGCGCCGCAAGGAGTTTGCCCGTTCCTGCGCGGTGCTGGGCGTGCACAGCCATGAGCTGATGGACTACCAGGATGGGCAGCTCGAGTTTCGCAGTCTGCATGAGCTTGGCGGGCGGCTGGTGCAGCGCCTGCGCCAGATTCGGCCGCAGGTTGTGATCACCTTCGGCGGGGAAGGCGGGTTGAACAGCCACGCGGACCACGCCACGGTCTCTGCCGCGACCACGGCGGCGTTTCACTGGTCCGGCAATGCGAAGCGCTTTCCGGAGCTGGGCGAAACCTGGTGTCCGCAGCGGCTGTTCTATCTCACGACGAGTTTCTTTCTGCCGGACAGGCCTGCTCCACTGGTAGCGCCGTGGACCTGTGTGTTGGATATTCGCGCGGTGTTTCAACAGAAGGGGAAGGCCTTTGCGCAGCACACCTCGCAGGCGCCCCTGATGGAGCGCACGCGTTCCATGTTTGAAGAGCATGGGAAGGAAGAACGCTACGTGCTCGCGTACACCACCGACCCGCAGCCGGCGACGCAGACTACGGATCTGTTTGCCGGCGTCATAAATGATGTCCCATAGGCGAAGAGCACGGTGCTTGAGCGAGCTGCGAATCGATAGCACGACGATTGAGCAGCACGAAGATTGAGCGGGTCTCTATCGGTAATGAACTGTCATCTCGACCGGAGCGAATGGTTTTATCATCCGCGTAGTGGAGAGACCCTGTATTTTCCCTTTCGCTCCCCTGTATTTCGTGCAGCCCCGAACGAAATACAGGGTCTCTCCAATACGCACAACGGTAAAACTGTCGTGCTTCGGTCGAGATGACGCATCTTGGGTAGGGACGGACCTGCCGCGGCCGAATTCGGACTACTCTTATTGACCTTTGAAACCGCTCTTCACCATGTCGATACAGCCTTAGCGCAGCTGGAACTCGGGCGAGCCAAGCAACAACCCTGTGACCAGGTTGAGGGTGTCGGAAGCAATTGTGGCGGCTGGCTGTTGCGCTATCTGCGCCTCGATGAGTGCGTGCGTCTTCGCGCTCACTGCACTGCCCGTAACGGCCTGCTCCAAAATTCGAGTGGCGAGTTCGGAGCCGGGAGCTGCATGACCGCCGAAGGCGGTATCTGGAGCGGGTGCTGAGATTGAGGCAACGCGCAACGTTGCATCTATGGCACGAGCGTTGCGCTCAGCAACCGGCAACGGTGCGCTGAGCGACAGTGTGCCGGAATTGGTAAGCCCCATCAATCCCATCGCCAGCAGCTTGGGCGCGTCGAAACGCTGGTTGGGCAGCTTGCCCCCGGTGAGCTGATAGGCAAAGTTCAACCGGTCCACCAAAGCGGTTGAGTTCATCCATCGGTCGGCGGTTAGGTAATACCCCGTCGGCGGAAGCGCGTAGTAGAGCGGCATGCCCATGATCTTTGCCTGATTCACCAGGGCACCGGGGTTTTGGGGATCGGTGGCTGTGGTGCGAAACACGGAGGCGAGAAACTCGACAGGCGTCTTTACCTTGTTGTGAAAGTATTGCCGCGAGTTGAATTCAGGCGAGTTGACGATCGTCCGCAGCAGCGCCTTGATGTCGCCATCGCTGGCGAGGTAGGTCTGCGTGAGGTGCGCAACGAGCGCCGGCGGTGGGGTGTCCGCGACGAAGTACCGTGCCAGCATGGTGGAGATAAACCGCGCGCACTGCGGGCTTGCGGCGAGCAGCTTCAGGGCGGCAACGCCCTGCTGCATGCTCGTCTGGGTTGCGGGAGCATTGTCTGTCTCGCAGGAATGCGCGTCACGCGGCAGTGTACTCACGCTCCCGTTCTCCGCAATGCAGTAGCCCAGCAAGGCCTTTGCTCCAGGCTCATGGCGCCTGGGATCGAAGGCGAACCCGCCACCCTCCCCCGGCTTGTCCACGCCCCAACCTGTCAGGATCGCGGCCAGCGCGGTGACGTCGGCCTGCGTGTAGCCGCCGTTGACGCCGACCGTGTGCAGCTCCATCACCTCGCGGCCGTAGTTCTCATTCAGGCCGCGATTGCCGCGCTTCGCCTTGGGATTGGCCGGGTTGACGCCGTTCGCAAGCGAGCCCGGCCCGATGGATTGCAGGTTGTCGAGATACACCATCATCGCCGGCGAGGTCGCCGTGGTCAGCAGCAGATCGCGAAACTTGCCCAGAGCATGAGGACGAATCACATCGCGCTCATAGCTGGCGGTGTACCACTGATCGGAGTCCTTGCCGATGAAGACGTCGAAGTGGTTGAACCACAGATCCGTCATCACGGCCTCAAGCTGCCGCTCGGAGAGGATGTCGCGCAGCATGTGCGCCTGCGCGAGTTCGTTGGCGAGATTGCCTGAGGAGCTCACCTGCCCGCTCATGGCGAGAAACGCCTCGCGCTGGCGGGGCGTGAAATCCGCCAGCAACGCATTCCGCTGCGGTCCCGGCAGATTGCCGTTACCGGTGAAGGCGATGCGGTCGCCGACCGGCATGGCAATCAGAGCGGTCATGCGTTGCTCTTTAGGCATGGCCAAAAGTTGCCCGGCGATGCGCGACGCCGTCGCCTGATCCGTTAGCCTCTGCGCGGCCTTTTCGGCATCGGTCGGCGCGGGCGCGGGCGCCTTGGTGCCGTCAGCGTGCTTGCGATCCAGCTCGGCGTTCCATTTGCTGACCTGCACCTCCATCACGGCGCGCTGCAGCGGATCGGCAGGCAGGGGAGCTTTGCCTTCCGCCACGGGCGCGACCTGCCCGCGATCGGGAAACACGGCCAAGGCCTGTGCGGGCGACAGGCTCACGGTGGGCAGATCCCCGAGCCGCCGGTTCAGCGTGGGATCGGGAACCGAGGATGGATCGAGTTGCTGTTGAAACCACTGATCCGCACCCACGGCGAGCACACGATCGATCTCGCCCGGACGTGGCCCATAGGTGAAACGATCCAGCAGCTGCTCCACGCGCTCACGCGGTGTGAGTGGCTGCAGTGCGGACGGCCGTTCGATCGGTGCGGGATGCCTTTTCCCTGCCTTCTGCGCGCTGAGCAACGGTAGAGGAATGAGCAACAAGAGGCTTGCCGCTCCCATTTGCGAATACGTCGGACGCATGCGTCACCTCGCCGCTAGTGTAGACCTCTGTCACCACGGCAGAGTTGCGGCTCCGATGCGCTTCAGCGGTATTAAACCTCCGCCGTAGCGATGCGTTTCGGCTGCCGCAGGCGCTTCTGCGCCGCAAATACAAGGCGTATGCCCAGCAACACCGCAAGCACCGCGGTGTCCTTCCACGGGGTGCGCACACCCGTCTTCACCAGCCACCAGTAATGCACCACGGTCGCGATGGCGGCGAGATAGATCAGCCGGTGCAGCCGCTGCCAGTTCTTGCCGCCCATCCAGCGCAGCACCCGCTGTGGGCTGGAGAGGGCGAGCGCCAGCAGGATCAGCCACGCGAACAGCCCTACCTGAATGAAGGGGCGCTTCTTTACATCGTCCAGCATGGTGGGCCAGATGAGTTTCAGCTGCCGCCAAGGCTCGGCCAAGTGCCCCGCGTGCAGACCCGCCACCGCGGCCGGCACGTCGTAGCCGGAGAACAGAAACACATAGGTGAGCAGGTGCAGCGTGGCATAAAAAAATGCATACAGGCCGGTCATGCGGCGCAGACGCACCAGCCACGCAAGCGAGCTATGGATGCGGCGCACCGGCGTGATCGCAAGATCAGTCAACAGCAGCCACAACGCCCAATCGCCCGTGAAATGCGTGATGTAATTCACCGGGTCGGTCTGGTTCGCTAAAGATCCACTGCGGTAGGCCTCCAACAAATACAGAAACGGCATCAGGCAAAGCAGGTGCACAAACACCTTGACGTACGGAATGGCGCGTGTGGGCATCGAGCGTTTAGAGTGGCCTACTCCGGAGGATAGATGCTACGCCATGCAGTGAAACAGGCTACCGGCCTCGTGGCAATGGGCCTTTTGGGGGTGCCTTCCTGCTTTGGACAGACGCCGACTCCTCCGGTTGCCGCAGCGGCGGGGGCAACGGCCAGTGCGGTGCAGAGTCCCCAAGCCAGCGCGGCTGCGGAGGAGGCGGCCCGGGCGAAAACAGCGCAGGACTCCGCGGCCGACCACGCCGACATGATGCGCCAGCTCGGCATGACGAACCTGCGCCACGGCGCCGACGGCAATGCGACGTCCGTCTTCGCCGCCAACTACGACGATGCCAAGGTTCCGGCCTTCAGCCTGCCCGATCCGCTCCTTCTTGATAACGGCAAGCCGGTGCGCTCGGCCAAGGTCTGGTGGGAGCAGCGGAGGCCGCAGATCGTAGACCAGCTTGAAACGAGCATGTACGGGCGTGTCCCGGTCAACACGCCGGACGTGCAATGGAGCGTGGTCTCCACGACGGATTCCACCGAAGGCGGCGTGGAGGCGGTCACCCGCAGGCTGCGTGGACACGTGGACAACAGCGCAGACCCGGCGATCACCGTGAATATCGATGTAGATCTCACATTGCCTGCGCACGCCGATGGCCGCGTCCCCGTGATGATCGCCTTCGATTGGCCGCCGGAGTTCTTCGCGGCCATGGCGAAGCGCATGGGCCGCGCCATGCCCGCGCCTACAGGTCCAACCGCCAGGCAGCAGGTGCTGGCGAAGGGATGGGGCTATGCGCTGCTGATCCCCACCTCCGTGCAGGCCGATAACGGCGCCGGGCTGACAGGCGGCATCATCGGGCTCTGCAACAAGGGAGCTCGCAGAACACCTGAACAATGGGGTGCGCTGCGGGCCTGGGGATGGGGTGCCGGGCACCTGCTGGACTACTTCGAGACACTGCCGGAGGTCGATGCCAAGAGGGTGGGCATCTTTGGGCACTCGCGCTACGGCAAGGCCGCGCTGGTGACCATGGCCTTTGATCGCCGCTTCGCCATCGGATACATCAGTTCCTCGGGCGAGGCCGGGGCGAAGCTCAGCCGCAGGCAGTTTGGCGAGCTGGTGGAAAACGTCGCCGGGGATCAGGAGTATCACTGGATGGCCGGCAACTTCCTGAAGTACGCCGGGCCGCTTACAGCTAACGATCTTCCCGTTGACGCTCATGACCTGATCGCCCTGTGCGCGCCGCGACCGCTGTTTCTCGGGGCCGGCGCGACGCACGGCGACGGCTGGGCGGATGCCGAGGGACAGTTTCAAGCCGCGGTAGCCGCCAGCCCTGTGTACCACCTGCTGGGAGCAGGCGGCCTGCCTACGACCACCATGCCTCCGCAGCTGAGTGAGGTCGGAGGCGGCGCGCTCGCCTTCCGTCAGCACAGCGAAGGCCATACGCCCGCTCCCAACTGGCCGTTCTTCCTGGACTTCGCACAGACGCAGCTGGCTATACGCGACAACACCGAACACAGCAAACCGAGGCGGTCCGGAAACTCCGTCTCGCCCCCGGTAAGCGAAAGGCCGCAAAGGCCGTATTAGAGCTGTATCGGAACATTGGTATTGTAGGCCGAATTCAATCTCTTAATGCCATTTTCCTGCCAAGGTGTGATCTCGACCGGAGCACGACGGCTTTATCGTCATGCGGAGTAGAGAGACCCGCAGTTCGGACTTCCGCATAAGACCATTGACACCCAAACTGCAGGTCTCTCCGCTCCGGCTGCGCCTCTGGTCGAGATGACAATTGAATCTGTCGACATTCTCTAAAAATTCTTGCGCAGATCCATGCCCGCATACATGCCGGCGACCTGGTCTCCATAGCCATTAAATGGCAGCGTGGCCACGGTCTTCGGGAAGATGCTGCTGGAGTTCAGCAGCCGCTCATGGGCCTGCGACCAGCGCGGATGATCGACCGACGGATTGACGTTCGAGTAGAAGCCGTACTCGTTCGACGCTAATTCATTCCACGTGGTGGGGGGCTGCTTGTCGGTGAAACGAATCGTCACAATCGACTTGGCCGACTTGAATCCGTACTTCCACGGCACGATCACGCGGATCGGGGCGCCCTGCTGATTCGCCAGCGTCTCCCCGTAGGAGCCGAAGGTGAGCAGTGTGAGCGGATTCATCGCCTCGTCCATGCGCAGGCCTTCGGTATACGGGAAGGGGATGCCGGCGGGCAGCTCCATCTGGTTCTTGTCTGCCAATGACAGGAACTGCACGTACCTCGCGCTGGGCAGCGGCTCCATGGCGCTGATGAAGTCGCTCAGCGGATAGCCGTCCCAGGGAATGACCATGGACCACGCCTCCACGCAGCGGAAGCGATAAACACGCTGCTGAATGGGCTTGAAGCCGATGATCTTGTCGATATCGAGTGTCTGCGGTTTCTTGCACAGACCTTCGACCTTCACCGTCCAAGGGCGCGTGTGCAGGGTGTGGGCGTTCTGCGACGGATCGCTCTTGTCCTCGCCGAACTCGTAAAAATTGTTGTAGCTTTGCGCCTTGGCTTCGGGCGTAATCGCCTCTCCGGGAACGGTGTAAGGGGTGCTCACGGTGTTCAGCTTGGTTAGAGCCTCAGCCATGCCTGGGAACGCCACTCCCATGGCCGCTGCGGCGCCCACCGCGCCCATACCCTTCAGCAGCTGGCGGCGGCTGGCCTGAAACGCCCTGTAGGTCTCTTTGGAGGTGATCTCCGAGGAGGGGATCTGTTGTTCCGTACGCAAAAGCATGTCGTTCCTCTTCCGGATGGAGCCGAACGCCAAAAAAAAGCGTCAGGTATTGGACGCTCTCAAGCAGTCCCGGATACAGAACGCGTGGCTTCCGCTGCCGGATGTTTGCGCTCCCACCACAG
This sequence comes from Granulicella sp., assembly GCA_965276885.1. Classification (GTDB taxonomy): domain Bacteria; phylum Acidobacteriota; class Terriglobia; order Terriglobales; family Acidobacteriaceae; genus Granulicella. Next base: position 4,300,438 of record OZ255702.1, read on the forward strand.
AAACGTCGCCGAACCCACAACGGCGACAACGGCGCTCAAAACCAACTCCCTGCTGAAGTGCGCGCGAGAGAACACCACAAACCCGAAGCCCAGCAATGCCAAGATGGGCGGTAAAGGGTAGAGCCAGATACGGAAGGGCCGCGGCAGATCCGGCCGGCGTACCCGCAGCAGGATGACGCCCACCTGCTGCAGCCCGAACTGCAGCACGATGCGCAGCACCACCAACGCGGCGATCACGTCGCGCAGGGAAAAGCAGCAGCAAACGCAGGCCACCGCTCCCAGGGTGAGCAAGGACACATGCGGAAATCCTCGTTTGGGGTGCAAACTTCCGAATGCGGCGAAGAAGTTGCCATCGCACGCCGCCGCATACGGAATCCGCGAGTAGCCCAGCAGCAGCGCGAAGACGCTCGCAAAGGCCGTGATCATCACCAGCACGGCCGCAAGGCGTCCCAGCCACAGGGCGGCATGGGCTCCGAGCGAGGGCGCGTACGCGGGCTGCATCACAGCGGTCAGCAGCGCGGGCTGGTTCAGGTCATTGGCCATGTGCATCAGCGTGGGGGCGCCCAGCAGCGCGAGCACGCTGGCATTGAGCAGCACATAAAGGCCTGTGACGATGGCAATTGAAAGCAGCACCGCCTTGGGAATCGTCTTCCCGGGGTCGCGCACCTCGCCGCCCAGAAAGGTGACGTTGTAGTAGCCCCAGAAGTCATAGGTGGCCACCAGCATAGCCGAGCCCAGCCCCGTGAAGAAGGCCGGCGAAGGCTTGAATGCGCCCGAAGGAAAGGCCACTGCCCGCGCCCAGTGACCGTGCAGCACAGCCGTGATCACCGTCCAGCCGATCGCCGCGAGTACAACAACCAGAAGCCCCCGCCCCAGCGGCTCCACGTGGAGGAGATTGCGATACAGCAGGGCCACCGCCGCCAGCACGGCCGCTATAGCGATGAGACTCTGCCAGCCCAGCGCGGCTCCCAGGCTGTATGGACCCAAATGCACGGTGTGGGTCGTGGCAACCATGCTCGCGCGAGGGAAAATACTGCGTGCGTATTGCGAGAGGCCAATACATCCGCTCGCCACGCTCAGCGGCGCGGACAGGCAAAGCTGAAAGACGAATAGAAAGCTCAGCCAGCGCCCCAGCCGGCCCGGAAAGATGCCGCGCAGATAGGCGTAGGTCCCGCCGGCCTCGGGCATGGCCGCGCCCAGCTCCGCCCAAACCAGCCCGTCGCACACCGCCAGCAGCGCGCCCAGCACCCAGCCGAGCATCGCCTGCGGGCCGCCCATGGCGCCGATCAGCAGGGGCAGCGTGAGGAACGGCCCCACCCCGATCATGTCCAGCAGGTTCAGCGTCACGGCGCCCGGCAGCTTCAGGGTGCGGCCGAGCCGCGGTGCGGGCGTGGGCATCCCGCCGAGTGTACCCGAGCTCCGCGCCTTTGCCTTTCTTCCCGTGCCTTTGCCTTTCCTGTTGTCAGCCTGTTGTGCAGCGCAGGGATCCATGCGTACATCACTCTAATCGGAAACGTCGTCCATCGGCTGTGCAGTCTTGGCCATCTCCGCGATGCGACGGTGAAAATAGGGCACAGAATCAGGAGGGCAGAGGATTTGCGCAAGCTCAGCGGAGCCGCCGCCGCGCGCGTATTGAGCGTGCGTCTCCAGAAGGCTTTTGATAACCTCGCCCGCGTGGATCGAGAATTCAGGCTGGCGCAGAAGCACAACAGCACCTCCCTCTTCATCCTTAACGCCTATGACGGCGCCGCGGCCCTTGATTCGAAGCTCCGCGGCCAACGCCACGGCGAAAGCAAGCTTCTTCTTCTCATACACCGCCTCGATGAGCGCCTCAGCGCTTACCGTACTGTGCAGCCAATTTGCCTCTGATGCCGCCCATTCGCGCAGCAAAACCTGATGATCCTTGCCGCTCCGCTTTACCTTCTCCCCCAGCGCCGCCACACGCCCCGGAACGTCCGCGGCACCCACGCTCAGCGAAGCCGCAACCCCGCTCAGCAGCGCGTACTCCTGCCGAGCCGCGCGAACTGCCCGCAAACCGCACACAAACTCAATCCGCCAGCCGCCTTTCACCTTCTCCAGCCGCCGCAGCAAGAGGCCGCCAATGGCGCCCGTGGAACCCACATGCGTGCCACCGCAGGCGTTGAACTCCACGCCCCCCATCTCCACAACGCGCATCGGTCCGGAACGCTCCGGCAGCTTGCGCAGCAAGCCCCGCGCCAGCATGTCCGCCGCCTCCTCGCGCGTGTGCCAGCGTGGAGTCAGCGGGCGGTTCTCGAAGATCAGCCGGTTGACCTCGGCCTCCACGCGCTCGATCTGCTCCGGGGCAAAAGACTGCATGCCCTCGGCCAACGCGAGGTCAATGGCGGAACTCTCCGCCCCAAGATGAAACGACACGGTACGCGCCCGGAGCTGCGCGAGAAACACCGCCGAAAGCAGATGCTGCCCGGAGTGCTGCTGCATGTGATCCTGGCGGCGGTCCGCATCCACCCGGCCGGTGACCTCCGTGCCCTGCACCAGCGGCTTGCGCACAAAGTGCCAAACCTCGCCGGCTTCGTCCTCCTCGACCCGCTCGACCGGAACCTCCAGCGTGGTCCCGCTGCGGGCCGTGGCAATCAACACACCCGTATCCCACGGCTGGCCCCCGCTCTCCGGATAGAACGCGGTCCGGTCAAACGCGACCTGCCACAACTGGGCCTTCTCCCCCGCCTCGGTGCGCTCCGTCGCCACCAGCCGGATGTCTGTAACGCGAGCCGTGAACTCCAAAGCCGGGGAATCGTAGTACAGCCGCTCAGCAACGCTCCCCGATGAAACCGCCTCCATCACCGCGCCTCCCGCACCAGCTTCCGCAGCAGCTCCACCTCGCGGCGGCTGCCCACAATCAGCGGTGTGCGTTGATGAATTCCCGTCGCCTGCAGCTCCAGAATCCGCTCCGATCCGTCGGTCGCGGCGCCTCCCGCGGCCTCCGCGATCATGGCCAGCGGATTGGCCTCATACTGCAATCGCAGCTTGCCTCCGGGAGCCTTTTCCGTCGCCGGATACAGAAACACGCCGCCCTTCAGCAGCGTGCGATGGAAGTCCGCCACCAGGCTGCCGATGTAGCGCGCGCTGTACGGCTTTCCGCCAAGCTCACCGCGCAGCAGCGCCGGAATAAACTCCCGGAACGGACCCGGCCAGCTCGCCATGCCGGACTCATTGGCCGAGTAGTAGATGCCCTGCTCCGGCATCCGCATCGGTTCGGCGCTCCCCACAAATTCGCCAGAGTCATCCAGCGTAAACACCGCAACACCGTCTCCGATCGTCGCGACGAAGACCGTGGACGGACCGTACAAAACGTATCCGGCCGCAACCTGATCCGATCCGGGTCGCAGCACGGCTTGCGTTAGGTCTTTACTCTTGTCGGCGACCAGACGAACACCAAAAATGGTGCCCACGTTGACGTTCACATCGATGTTCGATGAACCATCCAATGGATCGAAGCTAAGCACAAAGCGCTTCCCGTCCACCTCCTGCGCGTGATAGAAGACCACAGGCTCATCGTCCTCTTCACTGACGATTCCAATAACGCTACGGCAGCCGCGCAGTTGCTCCGTCATGATGTCGTTGGCGAAGACATCGAGCTTTTGCTGCTGCTCACCCTGCACATTGGTCGCGCCGGCCGCGCCATGGATCTCCTCCAGGCCAGCCAGCCGGATTTTGGCTGCGATCTGCGCCGCGGCCGCGGCAATCGCGCCAAAGATCTTACCCAGTTCGGCGTATGTACCGCTTGCCGCCCACCCCTGCACGGTGATCCGTTGCGTCATACGTCCCCCATGCGCCAGAGCTTGCTCGGGACGCCCACCTCAGGGGAGAACATAGCATCTGGGCCACCTCAAAAGCCAACACCTTTGGTGCAACCTCAGCCAGCAGTGGCCAGACAGGCCTGCTGCGCCTTCAGCAGCTCGCGTATCCCCGCTTCAGCTGCATCCAGCATGTCCGTCAACTGCGCCCGTGAGTAGGTCTCACGCTCCGCCGTGGCCTGCGTCTCCACCAGGCCGCCCGAGGCCGTCATGACGACGTTCATGTCCACCTCCGCGCGGCTGTCCTCCTCGTAGTTCAGATCCAGCAACACACGCCCGTCGACGACGCCGACCGAGGTGGCGGCGACCATCTGCCGTAATGGACTTTGCTTCAGCGTGCCCGCCTCGACCAGCTTGCCCAGGGCGAGCGCCAAGGCTGTACAGGCACCCGTGATAGCGGCCGTGCGTGTGCCGCCGTCCGCCTGCAGCACGTCGCAATCCAGGATGACGGTGCGCTCGCCCAGCAGCTTCATATCGACCACCGAGCGCAGGCTGCGGCCGATCAGGCGCTGAATCTCATGGGTGCGGCCGCCAACCTTGCCCCGCTCGCTCTCGCGCGCGGTTCGCGTCAGGGTGGCGCGCGGCAGCATGCCGTACTCCGCCGTTACCCAGCCGCGGCCGGAGTTGCGCAGCCAGCCGGGAAGCGTGTTCTCGATCGTGGCGTTGCACAGTACGCGCGTGTGCCCCGCCTCGATCAGCACGGAACCTTCTGCCGTCGCGACGAAGTGAGGGGTGAGGCGCAGGGTGCGCGCCGCCAGGGGACTGCGGCCATCGCCGCGAGGAAGTTCCAATGCCGGAGACATAACGCTGATTATAGGCAGCTTGCGACGTTCTCATTTGGGCCAAAACGGGTGCGAAGCCTCACCTATCCCCAAAACGTTGCAGGGGTAATGCTCACATCTGGCCTCCCAGTTTGGGCCCGTTCGCGCGTACCTTGCAAGAAGGCTTTTGCCCCCCGGAGCACCCCATGCAGGCTCATTTGCCGAGTTATCCAGCCTCAAGCGTGCTGTTTGTCTGTCTCTCCCCTGTCCCCGGTTCGCCGGCGACGCCAATCACCGGGGCAGCGAATGGCTGAGCACCAGTTTTTTCCGCCTTTTCTCCGGGATTCGGGTCTCACCGCGCCGGGCCTGATCAGCAACAGCGGCCTGGCCGCGGCAGCGCTGGCGTCCCCCCATCTTTCCTCGGGAGCGGGCCGCACCGACACTCGTAAACCGACCGCTGGGAAACCCGTCTCCCTGCGCGTGCTGGTCGTCGAAGATGATGCGCCGGTGCGCCACGCGTGCACCCAGATTGCATCCGGGCTCGGCTACGCCGTGGAAACCGCCGACTCCGTTCCGGCGGCGAAGCTGGCGCTGAAGCGCAGCACCGTGGACATCCTGCTGCTGGATCTGAAGCTGCCCGGCGGTGGCGGCTTTTCCATTCTCCAGGAGGTTCGTGAATCGCATCCGCGCGTCGCCTCCGTGGTGATGACGGCGTTCGCCACCGTGAACTCTGCCGTGGAGGCAATGCGTACCGGCGCGGGCGATTACCTGACCAAGCCCTTTACCGTCGATGAGCTCGCAGGGGTACTCGAGCGCGCCGCGGAGAGGCGCCATGGCTTCGACGAGACGCGCCTGCTCCGCGAACGTCTGCAGTCCGGGGCAGCCCCGGGCATGCTCATGGGCCAGTCGCCTCCCATGGAAAAGCTGTTCCGCATGGTCTCCAAGGTCGCGTACACCAGCCATCCGGTATTGATCCTGGGCGAAAGCGGTACAGGCAAGGAGATCGTGGCACGCGCCATTCACGCCAACGGCCCCCACGCCGCGAAGCCGTTCATTCCGGTCGACTGCGGCTCGTTACTGCCGGCGCTGATGGAAAGCGAGTTGTTCGGCCACGTCCGAGGCGCCGTTCCAGGCAGCGCCGTCGCAAAAACAGGCCTGCTTTTGGCGGCGGCGGGAGGAACCGTCTTTCTTGATGAGATCGCGGAACTGCCCATGGACCTGCAAGCCAAGCTGCTGCGCGCCCTGCACGACAAAGAGATCCGGCCGGTTGGCTCCAGCACCGCCATTCCCATGGACGCACGCGTACTGGCAGCCACCAATCGCGACCTCGCCGCCATGGTCGAAAATGGCCGCTTCCGCAAGGATCTGTTCTACAAGTTAAATGTCGTAAATATCCGTATCCCCGCCCTCCGTGAGCGGCTCAGCGACTTGCCCATGCTGGCAGGGCACGTGCTCGACCGGATCGGCCGGGAACGGGGCATGCCCTTCACCTTGTCCGACGACGCGCTTCGCCTGATGGACGGGTATGACTGGCCAGGCAATGTGCGGGAGCTGGAACACACGATCGAACGCGCGTGTGCCTTGTCCAGCGGACCCATTGTGCACCTTGCCGATCTGCCATCCTCACTTCAGGAACATCGCTTTCAGGCACATTCGTATCCCTTGTCGATCGCCGCGAGCGACGACACCGCCTTTCGCGTGGTTCCGATGGTGGAGCTGGAGCGGCAGGCGATTCTGAATACGCTGCGACAGTTGAATGGCGACAAGCTGCGCGCCGCCAAGCTGCTGGGCATCGGAAAAACAACGCTCTATCGCAAGCTGAAGGAATACGGTCTCCATGACGACTTGTTGGTATGACCTCCGCGCCGCAGGGATGCGGCGCGGGCTGCCGAGGCGCTACGGCATCCGCGGCACTTCCCTCCCCCAAGCCTCAAATCCCCGCCTCAGCCGAGTTTCACGAGGAAAATCCGATGGCCTGTTCTGTTTTGCTGATTGCTCCCGAGCCCGCGGCTAGCGTTGTCGCAAACGCATTGCGGCGCGATCTTGACGGCTACGTCGAGCTGAGCGCGCACGGCCGGGAAAGTCTGTCCGCTCTCCGTCGCGAGGAGTTTACCCTCATCCTGCTGGATGAAAATCTGGCCGCGGCTGAACCAGGTGCGACCGATAACCTCTATACCGGTGCCGGTGCGGCGCCGGTTCTGGAGATGAACTTTGCCATCTGCGGCGTGGACCGGGTGCTGCGCCAGGTTCGTTCCGCGCTCAGCCGGCGTGCGCAGAACGAAGCGAAAGCACGTTCCGCCGCTGCCAATGCTCTCGGCAATGAACTCAATGCCTCCCTCGCCGGGCTCTTGCTGGAGTCGCAGCTGGCGTTGCGGGAAGCGGGCCCGGAGCTCGCGCCCGCGCTCAAACACCTGATCGAACTTGCGGCCGAGCTCCGCGAGCAACTGCGCGCTTAGCGCTCATCCCCAGCGCTGCCTCCGGCTTCGAAGCCTTGCCTGCGCAGAAATTCTGCATCAAAAGGATTGCTGTCGCCGCCGTGCGATGGCAGAGGCTGTGCAACGCGCGCCATGCAGCCTGTATACAATCCGGGCTGAACGCCTCGCGCCGCTGAGCGCAGCAATGCAGCTAAGAGGCAGCAGTAAGGGCAAAAAGGGAGATAGAGATGAAGCTGACACCGGGAAAATTGGCGGGGCTGAACGCCGTTTCCAATGAGCAGGGCGTGATCGCCGCGGCGGCTATGGACCAGCGCGGCTCGCTGCTGAATTCGCTCGCAGCCGCACGAGGCGCCTCGGCTGATGGCCACGACCTGGAGATGTTCAAGGCCTTGGTCACGAACGTTCTAACGCAGTACGCCTCCGCTATCCTGCTTGACCCTGAATTTGGACTGCCCGCGACCAAACATCGTCATGGCAAGGGCCTTCTTCTGGCCTATGAGAAGACCGGCTATGATGCGACCACCTCGGGTCGGCTGCCGGATCTGCTCGACAACTGGAGCGTTCTCCGCCTTAAAGAAGCGGGAGCTGATTGCATCAAGATTCTGCTGTATTACACCCCCTTCGATCCGCCCGCGATCAACGACATCAAGCATGCCTTCATCGAGCGGGTGGGAGCGGAATGCCGTGCCTTCGACCTGCCCTTCTTCTGTGAGTTTGTTGGGTATGACGCGACCGGAGCGAAAGACAATACCGTCGAATACGCGCGCAAGAAGCCCCAGATTGTCGCCGGATCCATGAAGGAGTTCTCCAATCCGAAGTACGGCATCGACGTGCTCAAAGTTGAGGTGCCGGTCAACATGGAATTCGTGCAGGGCACGCGAGCTTATAAAGGCGAGACCGCCTATACCCGTGCCGAGGCTCTGCAACACTTCCGCGACGCTGCTTCCAACACCGCGCTGCCGTTCATTTATCTCTCCGCGGGCGTCTCCAACCCCGTCTTCGTTGAAACGCTGGAACTGGCCGGGGAATCCGGTGTGGCGTTCAACGGCGTGCTCTGCGGCCGGGCGACCTGGAAGGATGGCGTCTCCATCTTTGCAAAACATGGCGAAGACGCCTTCAGCGAATGGTTGAACACGCAAGGCGTCGAGAACATCACCAACGTGAATCGCGCACTCTCCGCAGCCACCTCCTGGCGCGGAAAAGTCGAAACGGCGTAGCTTACGCTGCGGGAGCGGGGTCCGCCGTTGGGTGAACCCCGTTTTCATCCCCCGAGCGCAGGGAATGCCTCCATGCGAAGTGGAGAAATGCTCCCGGCAGCAGCATGATCCCGACAAGAAACAGCAGATCCAAAGCTCCTGGACGCGACCTCAATACCTCGCCGGTGATCTCTCGCAATCCAGTCCAGTCCCCCCCACGCTTTGCCTTCAGAGCCGCCTTGGTGCTGAGGAAAGAGCAAAAGGCGCGTTTACCAATCCAGCGCCGATAGCGCCGCGCCCACGCGACGGAATCCTCCCAATTCGTGCGCCGCGAACGCGAAACCGCGTCTGTCTCGATGTTGTAGATGACCAGGGGCTCCCAGGCAAACACAACCCGCGCACCGGCCAGGTGCCACGCCTCCAGCAGCCAGGCCCAATCCTCATGATCGCCATGAGAGCTGAACGGAACCTTGTCCAGCACGGAGCGGTGCACCAGCAGCGTCTGGATAGGAATAATGCCGGGACGCTCAAAAAGTGAAGGCCGCAGAAGAATATAGTCGGCAAGGTCCTCCTCGGGGCCGATGGGCTGCCGCGGCCAGATGTCTTCGCGGTCGCCGCGCCGATACAGCACGCGACAGGAGACCATACGCCAGGGCTCGGCCGGGTCAGCGAGTTTCATCCCAGCTTCAACCTTGCCCGGCAGCATGGCATCATCGTCGTCGAGAAATGTCAGCCACTCACCGCGGCTCGCTTCCACACCGGCGTTGCGCGCAGCCGCGGGGCCGCCGTTGATCGGCAATTCCAGATAGCGCAGACGGGGGTCGAGATCTTCCAGCGTCGCCCGTGCCGCTGGGTCAGGCCCATCCGAAATGACTATAACCTCGAGATCGGGCCACGTTTGGGCAAGTGCGCTCTCCGCGGCCCGTCGCACCTGCTTCGGCCGGCGATAGGTTGGAATGATGACGCTCACCAACCCGGTGGCGCCATAGGGTGCACTCATACCAGACCACTCCTTGAGACCGGCGTTTGGGTGCTGCATTGTGCCGCTACCGTTGCCGCCGCGGTGATGATCACAGCAGCGCTCACGCGAGTGCCACCCCGCCTGTCATCTCGCGCCTGAAAAACCAGGCGCGCACCAGCATGACGATCGCGCTGCCGAGCAGCATTGCCCCCGCGGCTCCGGGTACCTGAAACCGCCGGACCAGCACCAAACAGGCTGCCGCCTGGACGAGCAGGCCAACTGCATTCGCGTAGAAGGTGGTGTCAGCCCGGCCGAGCGCCGTGAGTCCATACGACTGCGCCAAGGTCGCCGCATAGGCGACCAGATTGATCGCAAGCAATATAAGTACCGTGCGTGCGTTGAGGGGAGCTGCCTTGAAGATGAGGTGTGCCAGCCAGGGACCCAGCAGGGCAATGCAGACCGCGAAACCCGCCGAACTCCACAGCAGGGTACGATCCAACCGCCGTACAACTCCGTGCAGCCGCGGCTTCCCGCCCTCGATGTTGGCCTGGGCGATGGTGGGACCCATGATGTTCTGCATGCTCGTCAGCGCCACGCGCGGGATGTTCACCACGCCTTCGCATATCGCGTACCCACCGACCGAAGCGCCGCCGAGCGAGGCGCTCAGCACCCACGGATTGCATTGGGAACTCGCCAGAAAAATCATGTTGCTGCCGAGAAACCATCTTCCGAGCCGGAGGTTCAGCTGCAGATCGCGACGCGTAGCCGGCAGGTTGATCGAAAACGCCCGCCACTCCCGCGACAACCACCACAGGCTCACAACCACGGCCCCGGCACAAAGCATGCCGAGGGTATTTGCGACATTGAGTTTGCCGGTTCGATACAGCCACTCCACTCCGGCAATCTGCAGCAGCACAGTGGCCAGCTCTGTCCAGAAAGCTTCCTTTAGACGCATGTGGGCGAAGTACATGCGGCGGGTAAATTCGCGAAACAGGATGCCGCCGCCCGTAAGAACCAGCGGCGCAAAGGTGCCGTAGTAAATCCCGCGTGCCGGAGTCGCGGCCCAGTGACTCGCAAGCCAAATTCCGCCCGTAAACACCAGGCATAGGCCAATCTGAAGATTGAAGATGCTGCCCTGGTAGAGGCTTCTCCGCGCTTGCGGAGTTCCCGGCAGGTTGAAGGTGAAGGGCCCCCAGAGCAGCACATTGCAAAGCTGGATAAGAACGTCCATCGATCGCTGCGTCAGGATGTACATGCCGAACTCCCGCTGAGCGCAGTGACGACTCAGCAAGGCAGCCACCACCATGTTGCCGAAGCTGTATACCACCTGGTCAGCCAGCGCGTAGCTCAGCCGGGACTCGACCCGGGCGCGCCATGCACCGGTGCGAAATGCACCGCGACCGCGCGGTGGCAGCGAAATCAGATCCGCTCCCTCCACCAAGCCAGGCATCTGACATGTACTCAACGTGAGCTCCCCGGCCCGGCTCCAAGCGGTATGCCGAAGAGGTCCTCCCCCTGGGTGCGCGATGCCGAAGGTAGGACAGAGGCTTGCGGCTCATTCACAAGCTGTTCGTACACCTCGTTTACCCGATCGTGATTGCGCGACCAGAGAAACTTCCGTGCCTGGATTGTGGCTCCCCGGCTAAGCGCGAAGAGTTTCCGGTGATCGCGCGCGAGTGTTTCGATAGCCTGAGCCCAGTCGGCATAAGACTTTTGCGGCGAAGCCACAGGCAGTTTGATTCCGCTGTATTCCGTCACCATGTCTCCGCCGCCCTGATGATCGAAGCAGAGCACGGGAACGCCTGCCGCGAGCGCTTCCAGCACGACGTTGCCGCTGGTATCGCGCAGGCTCGTGAAGCAGAACAACTCGGCGGAGTTCATCTTTTCGACCGCCTCCTCAAAGGGCAGGCGTCCGAGAAAGTGAACGCGGTCCGCAAGGCCCAGCCGCTCCGCCTCCGCGGCCCAGCGCGCCCGCATCGGACCATCCCCCACGACCTCCAGCTGCCACGAAGTCTGTGGGCCAACCCGGGCGAGTGCGCGCAGCAGGACGGGCAGCGCCTTTCTCGTTTGCAACTCTCCGCTCCAGAGCATGCGGAGCGGTCCCGGCGAGCGCTCTGCACGTCCAGCAGCGATACGCGCCTCGAAACGCGACCGATCCGGTTCGCGCACGGAATACAAACCTGTCTCCAGCAACCGCTCCACGTCTCGTCCAAAGGCCTCTCCCATGTCACAAACGTTGGTGGAGTTTGAGCCGATCAGGACGGAAGCATGCCGCGCCGCCTCCCGCACCCGGGGTTTACGCAGAGCGAACCAGTTCGCAAAGCTGCGGATACCTTCTTTCACAGCCTCCGCGGGCGGCAGCATCGGGAGAAATCTAGCGGGAAAGTTCTGCGTGCCCCCCACCGGTCCCCACACGAAGGGCACGGGCAGCTTCCAGCCATAGCCCGGCTCGCGGAAGGTGCAGACGCTCACCTGGTGCACAAGATCGAAGTGCTCGCGGTCATGCAGCTCGCGCACCAGCTTGAACGCCAGCAGCTGCCAATAGTGATACGCGGTGTAGTTGTAAGCGAACAGGGCGCGGTTGCGATCCAGAGAGCGCAGCTTGGCGTCGGGCGCAGGGGTATAGAAGAAGACGTTCGCCGGCAGAAGGCCCTCCGTTCGTGCACGCTCCAAGGCAGCGAAGTTCGCCTCGCTGGTGACCACATGGGTCTCGGCGACCTTTGCGGCGCCGAGCACACGCCCCCACCCCGCGGCCCACTCCGAACCACGGTATGGACTGCACTCATACGCCATCAATAGCAGCTTCACGATTGTTCCGTTCCCTCGCCCTCTTCATCGGCAATTTGTGTGTTCGGCATGATGGCCCTTTCGGTGTAGCAGTGACAAAGCGTGCCCCAGATCAGAACACGCCCACGTTCTGAAGGGGATTCAGGTAGAAACCAAGATCGACCAGCTTGACATAACGCTCCATGTGGGACGGAACGTCATGCCGCACGAGGATCATGTCGTCAGGTTGCAGCAGCATGTCCGTCTTCTCGTGGCTGCGCGAGCGGTAGTGGTTCAGCTGCAGGACGTGCACCTCGGCGGTACCGGCGTCAATATGGCGGAAGAGCAGGACGCGGCCGAGTGCCGCATTCTCCTTGGGCCCACCGCTGGCGAGGATGGCTTGCAGTGCCGTGGTGGGGCGGCGCAGATCGATTCGTCCCGGCGTATTCACCTCTCCGGCGACGAAGATGTGCGGCCGGTCGTAGTCCTTCAGCGTGACCGCGACTTCGGGGTCCACCAGCTCCCCTGCGCAATGGTGGGTGATCTCCCGCTGCAGTTCAGGTATAGTTTTGCCCGCAGCCGCTATCTCCCCGGCCGCTTTCAGCAACATGCGCCCCCTGGATCCGATGACGACCTCTTCAGACAGCTCGGGGGTATGGCGAAAGTTCACATCGAGCGTGTCCCCTGGCTGGAGAACGTAGAGTGGCTGGGGCTTCGGTCTAGCCTCAGCCTCGAGCCGGTGCGATCCGGTCAGCGCATCCCCGACGGCCTCACCTTGTGCCCACGCGACTGTCCGCAGAACCAGAGGGCTCAGCAACATCAGGCTTAGAGCGAACAGAGAGTAGCTGGACCGTGACATAGGAACAGCATCGCGTGAGTCGTGCAATGCCGCCAGAGGCCGTAAGAGGCATGACCTTAACACTTGGGTCGCGTTACCAAAGTGCAATCGAGCCAACTTGCTACAGAATAGGGCCGCGCCGTTTGAACTCATCCCGATTCCCGAGAGACTCAAGCGAAGATAAAAGGAATGCAGCATGGCTGCACCGGAACACAAGTTGAAGAGCAGTGACACGAAAGGTGAACCTCCGGACACCTTTGGTTCATTTTCCGCACGCCGCCTGTTCTGTATCAGTAGAACTGGACCAAGATGAGCCCAGACGCATGAAGGCCGGACGCGTGATCTGCATGTACAGGAACTCACCCAGGAATCGCGCCGTTTTCCCACCGGGAACCGTGGTGAGAGTGACCCATGAATGAAGAGCTGCTTCCTGCCTTCGGTGCAACGCAGTCGGCTTTCGACCGCGCCCCGGCCGACGCTCTGACCCGCCGCACGCAAATGAGTCAGGCGAGACCGTCGGCCCTGGCGCGGCAGCTGTCCTCATCAAGGATCCGGCTTCTGGATAAAGGCGCGGTATTGATGGCCTTGGCGCTGACGCTTTTTGATACGCCCTTGCGCCAGGACCAGACCTTCACGAGCTATCTCGCCGCCCACGTTTCGCTGCGCAATCTACTGATCGCGACAGCTTTGCTGACGGTTTGGCGGCTGCTGTATTGGGCGCTTGGCCTGTATCAACCCAATCTGAATCACCGGGCCGCGGTTCTTCTCTGGAAGGTGCCCGTCGTCGCCCTGTTGTGTGCGCTTCCCGCGCTTCCCCTGCTGCACCATGCGGAACCGAACAGCAGTTCCCTTCGAGCCGCGATCCTGTTCTGGTTTTTCACCTGCACACTGCTCCTGATCGTTCGCGCCGGTGTGATCACCTTTGAGGAGCACATTCGGCCGGCCTTCCGCCAACCCCGAACGGCCGTGATCTGCGGCACGGGCCCGATTGCCCGCCTGAAGGCATCGGAGCTGCCCGGTCACCGGAAATACCGCTATCAGCTGCTCGGTTTCGTCGACAGCCATCCGCATGGCAGCGAGGAGCTAAGCGGGCCAGTGCTGTGCGGGGTTGATGAACTCGAGCAGCTGCTAATGCATCAATCCATCGACGAGGTCATCATCGGTCTTCCGCTGAAGAGCCGCTTCGGCGAGGTGGAGCATATCGTGGCCATCTGTGGCCGCGCAGGCGTGCAGATGCAGTACTCCCTCGATCTGTTCAACACAGAGGTCGCGAAGAGCCGCAAGGTCGATGACGATCAAAGTCATCAGGTTGTTCTGGAGATGGTGCATCATGACCACCGAATCTTCATTAAAAACGTCGTAGACCGGATGCTGGCCCTTGTTGGATTGCTTCTCCTGTGGCCGCTCTTTGTTGTGATCGGCGTCGCCATCAAGCTGTCAAGCCCCGGCCCGATGTTCTTTGTACAACAGCGATTCGGCCTGAACAAGCGGCGCTTCGGGATGATCAAGTTCCGCTCCATGGTGGTGGACGCGGAGGCTCGGCAGTCTGCGCTAGAACACATGAACGAGAACGCCGGCCCCACCTTCAAAATGAAGCGCGACCCCCGTGTTACGCGCGTCGGAGCCTTTCTTCGCAGCAGCTCGCTGGACGAACTGCCGCAGCTCATCAATGTGGTGAAGGGCGAGATGTCCCTGGTAGGCCCGCGTCCCTTGCCCACCCGCGATGTGCAGCGCTTCTCCGAGCCATGGCTGATGCGGCGCTTCTCCGTGAAACCGGGCATCACAGGCCTATGGCAGGTCTCCGGGCGGTCCAACACGGACTTCGACAACGCCATCAAGCTGGACCTGCGCTACATCGATCGCTGGTCACTGCTGATGGACATGCGCATTCTGATGAGAACCGTTCATGCCGTTCTGCGCCGCAGCGGCGCGTACTGATTCCCTAACACTTCCGTGGAACGCAGGCAAACTTGTGGGCGATGCCGCGGCACCCATGGATGAATTCATATACAGGCAGGGCGGACCTCGACACCGTGCTGAACATACCTGCAAACTTCATCCACACCGTTGTCATTGGGGCTGGGCCGTACGGGTTATCCCTCGCCGCGCATCTGCGCGAGAAGGGCGTTCCGTTTCGCATCTTTGGCCGTCCCATGCAGACCTGGGCGACGCAGATGCCCGCGGGCATGCGGCTGCAATCCGCGGGTTCCGCCTTGAACCTTCCCGGAGCAAGCCAGCCCTTCACGCTCTCGCAGTTCTGCGGGGAGACCGGCCGTCCCTACTCCGGCGCCGCAGGGTCCGTGGTGCTGGAGGACTTTGTCGCTTACGGCGAGGAATTCGCGCGGCGCTGCGTCCCGAACCTCGAAGGCGAAAACATCAAGGCGGTGGACCGCAGCGACGATCTGTTCCGTGTGACAACCTCCAGCGGGGAAAAGTTTTTCGCGCGTCATGTGGTTGTCGCAACAGGGTTCAGCCATCTGCAGCATGTGCCGGCGGAGTTTCGCCACCTGCCCGCCGCCCGCGTCACGCATCCCTCACAGCACCGCGGCTTCCCTGAGTTCGCCGGACGTGATGTGACGGTGCTGGGCAGTGGCGGAAGCGCGTTGCATTCCGCCGCTCTTCTGCACGAGGCCGGCGCGCGCGTCACGCTGATCGCCCGTGGGCGCAAGATTCACGTGGAAAAGCCCTACTGCGGCTCCGAACAGCGCTCGTGGTTCGGCCGCGCACTGCGCCCGTCTTCGCCGCTCGGGTACAGTCTGCGTTCCCGGCTCGCCTGTGCCCTCCCGGACGTGCTGCACGCCTTGCCTGCCCAGGCGCGCCGGCTGCTTTTGTACAAGCACCTGCGACCCGCCGGCGTAGCGGCTCTGCACGGCCATATCCCGGGCTTTTCTGTCCTGCCGGGCTGCCATGTTCACGCGGTGGAGGCAGCCGATGGCTCCTGCGGAAGGCTTCGGCTCACATTGACCGATGGCGGGGGAAACGCGCGCCAGCACCTGACCTCACACCTGGTCTCCGCAACTGGCTACCGCATCGATTTGAGCCGCCTTTTGCTGCTGACCCAGTCGCTGCGCGAGCGCATCCGCGTGGATCGTCACGGTGCTCCAAAACTGAACCGCCAGTTCCAAAGCACGGTTCCTGGTCTGCACTTCATCGGTCCACTGGCCGCGCCCGGTTTCGGCCCGATGCAGCGCTTCGTTGCAGGTACGGAGTTCGCCGCCGAGCGCGTGTCGCGTGAACTGCAGCGCAGCTTTGCTTGTGAACGCCGCAGCACCGAACGTAGCGCCCGCGTTGGCGTGTTGGCCGCCAGGGAACGAGCGCTGTAGGCGAGCCTAGAAGCCCGGCGGCCGCTGCCCTGCCACCCCAAAGACCTGCTCCAGCGCCATGCCCGCTTCGACAATTGTCCCTTCGTCGAACAGCCGTCCGACCAAGGACACGCCGTGGGGAACCCGCCGCGGCGAACTGAACTTCGGAACCGGGTTCCTGGGATCGGGGGCCCAATCGCTGCGTGCTTCCAGCACCTCGACGAAGCCCGCGCGGAGGGTCAAGGACGGGTGCCCGGTGAAGTTGGTGATCACCAGGAACTCGTCACGCAGCGACGGCACGAGCAGCAGGTCGACCTCAGCCATGACCCGGCGCATCTCTTCGGCAACCCGCCGGCGCAGGCGATCCGCCTGCACGAAATCCACCGCACTGAGAAAACGAGCCTGCCGGAAGGTGTTGGGCCATGCGTCCGGCACCTGCATCTTCAACGTGTCCACCTGGTTGTCAAGCGTGATCTGCTCAAAGGCGGCGGCGGATTCGGCAAAGAGGATGATGTTGAGCGAGTCATACGGCCAGTCCGGCAGCGAAACTTCGACCGCCGTCATGCCCAACTGCTTCACGACCTCGAGCGCATGGCGATCGACGTCGGTAGCGGGCGCCTCGCTCATCCACTTGGGGAAGTAGCCGACCTTCAGGCCAGTTTTTTCAGCCTTTGCGTCGAAACGGAGCGGCGCGGCGACGCTGGCCGTATCGCTGGGATCGAAACCGGAGATGGCGTGGAGCACAAGCATCGTGTCCTCGACGCCGCGGGCCATGGGGCCGAGTTTGTCGCAGGTCCAGCTCAGGGTCATGGCGCCGGTGCGCGGTACGCGGCCGTAGGTGGGCCGCAGGCCTTCGACGCCGCAGCGCATGCTCGGGCTCACGATGCTGCCCTGGGTCTCCGAGCCGATAGCAAAGCCCACCAGCCCCGCCGCTACCGCAGAGCCCGGCCCTGCACTCGATCCTGAGGAGCCCTCTTCGAGCAGCCAGGGGTTTTCGTCTGGCCGCCGAACCAGACATCGTTCAGCGCCAGCGCCCCGAGGCTCAACTTGGCGACCAGAACGGCACCCGCGGCGTTCAGCTTGGCGGTCACGGCCGCATCCTTCGCCGGAACGCGGTCGCGAAAGGGCTCCGCGCCCCAGGTGGTCGGGATGCCCGCGGTATCGAGCAGGTCCTTAGCCCCCCAGGGGATGCCATGCAGCGGCCCCCGGTATTTGTCTGCGGCAATCTCGGCGTCGGCGGCGCGGGCCTGCGTGAGCGCATGCTCTTCGGTCAGCGTAATCACGCAGTTCAGCTGCTGGTTATGGCGCTTCAGCCGTTCCAGATAGATCTTCGTCAGCCGTTCCGAGGTGAGTTTGCGTGCCCGGATCCAGCCGGCAAGCTCGACCACGGTGCTGAACGCGATGTCCTCGTCCTCCGCGGGCAGCGGTTTGGGTTCGGGCAGATTCGGCTCGAAGCGGGCAGCAGGGAGGCTGACGGGCTGACTGAGCGGCGTCATCTGGGGATTCATCTGGGGATTCCACACCGTCGCGGGCGCGGCGTCATAGCCGAGTTCAAGTTTTCGCGGTCCGGTGCGGCGTTCGTACACCGGCGCCATGGCCTGCTGCCAGTTGCCGGCAGCCTCGGCGAGATGGGCCTCAGTGTTTTCGACGCGAACCAGCTTTTCGGCGTCGCGGAAGGTCTCGACCGAGACAGACGGGCCTGCCGGCGGTGCGGTGCCGAAGGCCGGCGGCGCGCCCGGAGTCTGCGGTGTCTGCTTCCCTGCTCCTTTGGCTTCACCGGTCATCTCCGAACCGAGCACCGCTCCCATGGCCCCCAAGGAGGCCTTGGCGAGGAACTCTCGCCGTGTCCTGGTCATGCGCTTCTCCTGTGCGCCCAGCTTATCGCACCGCCTAATGGATACCTGACACGCTGGAGTATATTGTGGCCATGAGTTTGGAAGTGATGGATCGGACAAGGTCGGATGCGGACAACAACCCAGGCTCGCTCACCCTCACCATTGTCGTGAAGGAGGTGCGCGAGGAGGGACTTGCACCCTACTTCGTCGCCCAATGTGTCGAGCTGCCCGGCTGCGTGTCCGAGGGTGATACAGAGGACGACGCCCGCCTTTCCATCCAGAGTGCCATGAGGGAGTGTCTGAGCGTGATGTTCGAGGACAGCATCCGGAGATTAACAGGTACTGTCCCGCTTCCGGATCTGCGCGGAGTTTCCTCCCAATACGGCTTGGAAATAAACCTGATGCCCCGATTGCATATGGTCTAATATGGGCCTTTCCGATCTGCCGCTCGCCAGCGGCCAAAACCATTCGCGTGTCTTCAATCCGTTCGGCTGGACGCTGCGCAGAAAAGCCGAGCACATCATCATGACGCATTCAGAGCGGTCCGGCGTAACGCTCTCGATCCCCAATCACAAAGAGGTCCGCCGCGGAACCTTGAAAGCCCTCGTTGCCGTTGCGGGGCTTACTGATAAGCAATATCGCGCTCGATTCGACGCACTTTGATCATGCCTGTTGCAACCCTGACCCTTGAGCTCGCCATCGAGCACGCGCAGTCGCTGAAGGACCGGCGGCAGGCCGTACGCTCGCTCAAGGACAAGCTGCGCCACGGCTTCAACATCTCGGTCGCGGAGCTGGACGAGGCGCTGGTCTGGAATCGCGCGACCCTCGGCGTGGCGGCGATTTCGGGCTCGGCCGCGTATCTTGCCGGGCAGCTGCGCGAGGTGGAGGCGGCTGCGCGGCGCATCGGCACCGGGCTGGGCTGCGAGATCGTGGACAGCTTTGTTGAATCCGACGTGGTGCTGCCGGAGTAAAGAACTAGGGAGAGGGTCGCATTTACAGCGCCGGAAGAATATAGTCCGTCAGCAGTTTTTCCGTTTGCTGGTGCATTCCGTGGGTGTTGTAGTTCGTGCTGGTGATGATGATGGAGGCGCGCAGAGAAGGGATTACGACGACTTTATTTCCGCCGTTCCCGCTCATGTAATACGCAGGATAGCTTCGCCCGGTGGCTGCGGTGAACGATTTGATCCACCATAGGTAACCGTATACGTCCGGCTGGTCGGGAATCTTGGCGTGGGGTGAGGTGGAAGCAGCGACCCACGTAGCAGAGACGATGCGGTTCCCGTCCAGCTCGCCGTTGTTGCGATACAGTTCGGCGATGCGGAGCAGATCGCGGCTGGTGAGGCGCAGGCCGCCGCCGGTCTGCGGGATGCCCAGGGGTGAGTAGACCCACTGGGCATCGTGGATACCCAGCGGATCGAACAGGTTTTTCTGTGCGTACTGATCGGCAGCGACTCCCGTAACTTTCGTAAGAATCGGGCTCAGCGTGAAGGCGCCAGCCGTGCAATAGGAGAAGCGGCGGCCGAACTTGGGCGGAGTTTCCCCGGGCTCGCGCACCCATCCGCGCATGGGAAGATCGAGGAAAAACTGTGTCCAGTCTTCCATTGGATACATGCGCTCTTCATTGCCGCGGGAGAAATCGTTCCAATCGTCACAATCGAGACCGGTACTCATGGTGAGTAGATCTTCGACGGTGATCTCCCTTTTGCGCGGATCTGGAAACTGTTGAGGCCGTTGAGTGAGGATGGACAGGATCGGTGTCGAAACGCCCGGGAGCTGGTGTTTATCGATCGCGATGCCGACGAGGATGCTGGTAATGCTCTTGGTAGCAGAGCGGGTATCGCGCAAAGTATCCGCGTTGCCGTCAAAGTAGTGTTCATACACGGTTTGGCCGTCGCGGGCAACGACGATACTGCCGATTTTGACAAAGGAACCATCCGCAACGGCACTTTCCATGCGCTTAAGGTAGGGAGAAGCGGCAAGCGCGGTGCTCATCGTTGTTTGCTGGGCGGACATTGGAGCACAACCACAGGAAAGCAAGAGGAGTGCTGCATGAATGCGGCGCATGACCAAAAGTAGAGCACAGCACCTACCCGAAGGCGTCATTGCGTGAACATCGTTGCGCGCCCGATGTTAAACTAAGGCGTTCATTCGATGCCAGAACAACGAGCCCGCCAACATCACCGAGACCGCGTCGCCAGCACCTTCGGGGAGGAGATCACCGCCATGCTGGAGGGTGAGCTCTCCGATCCACGGATCGCGCCCAGCTATGTCACCGAGGTCATTCTGAACCCCGGAGGCAAAAGCTGCCGCGTCCTGATCGCCGTGAACGGCAATGAGGCCGAGGAGAACGAGACGCTGGAGGGACTGACGGCGGCGCGGGCCTACATCCGCACCGAGATCCGCGACCGCATGGGGGTCCGTCACGTTCCCGAGCTCTCCTTTGCGATCGATCGCTCGGAGCGGATCGGGGCCCGCATGGACGAGCTTCTGGCTCGCATGAGCAAGCGCAAAGGCAAGCTGGAGCGCAAGGTGCAGGCACAGGCTAAAGCCCAGGCGGTCAGCTCGGCTGAACAGCAAACGAACGCCACCGAAGGCACACGATAGCAGCCCGGATGGCAGCCTCCTTTTCCGCTCCCGCGATGCCTGTGATCCTGAACGGCCGCGCCGAGGCCGTTTCCGCCCTGCTTGCGATTCTGCGCGACCACGGACGCTTTCTTGTCACCTCGCATGAGCGCCCGGATGGCGACGCGATCGGCTCGGTGCTGGCGACAATGCACCTGCTGGAAGCGATGGGAAAAGAGGTGATTCCGGTCATGGCGGACCCCATTCCCCTGACCTTTCGCAGCCTGCCCGGGACCGAGCGCATCCTGCGCACCCAGCCCGCGGAACCGGCCGAGGTCGCGATCGTGCTGGAGTGCGATTCCGTTCGCCGGACAGGTTTTTCTGCACTGGCGGCTGAGTGGATGCTCAACATCGACCACCACCGCAGCGGTGTACCCTT
Organism: Granulicella sp.; assembly: GCA_965276885.1. Lineage (GTDB taxonomy): Bacteria > Acidobacteriota > Terriglobia > Terriglobales > Acidobacteriaceae > Granulicella. Next base: position 4,321,369 of record OZ255702.1, read on the forward strand.
TGCCGCGGTGAACTGGATCGATCCGGACGCTCCGGCGGTTGGTGCGATGCTGTACGAGCTGGCAGTCGCGTCCGGGGTGGCCATCTCGCCGGAGCTGGCGACGTGTCTGTATGCTGCCGTCTTGACCGACACCGTGCACTTCACCACCCGCTCCACCACCGCCGAAACCTTTGCGCTGGCGCAGCATCTGGTAAGGCTGGGCGCCAGTGCAGGCGGCATCGCGGAGGCCGTGTATCACTCCTATCGTCCCGCCAGATTGTGGGTTTTGGGAGCAGCGCTGCGCCGCTTCCGGCTTGATGGCCCCCTCGCCTGGAGCGCCATCACCTACGGCGAGATCACCGAGGCCGGCGCCGAGACCGAGGACTGCGAAGGGGTCGTAAACTATATCGTAGGAGTGGAAGGGGTGCGCGCGGGTGTATTCCTCCGCGAGCTCCCCAACGGCCAATTCCGTGCCAGTCTGCGCAGCAAGGGCGACGTGGATGTCGCTTCGGTCGCAGAAAGGCTCGGAGGCGGTGGTCATCGCAATGCCAGCGGCTGCACGCTGGACGGGCCCCTGGATGTGGCACTGGAACGCGTCATGGCCGATCTGCACGGGGCGTGCGCGGAGGCCGGTTACTCCGAACCCACTTGACCCGCTCTGGTAGGCTGAGTGTCGCTGTCGGCGCCGCTTTTCCGGTATTCACTCTGTCCGCTAGGTATTCACGAGAACGTTGATCGTCTCCTCCCAACCCGCTGTCATCGTGGCGCCGCCGCAGCCCAGGGCACGCCTGTTGCCTGCCTGGGTGAATGAGCTGCGGCGTACGCAAACCGTCTGTTCCGGCATCGAATTCGTCATCCTGATCGCCATTACGGCGTATTTCATGCTGTTCGGCCTGGTGCCGTATTTAGGCGGCGACCGCATCGGGCTGGTGGGCGCCGATGAGCCCCGCTACGCGCAGATCGCCCGCGAGATGCTGGAGGTGCACTCGACCGACTGCCACGAGGTGCACGCGCGCATCACGCCGCACAGCCTTCGGCCGCACGATCTTCATGCGTCTTACGAGTGCCTGGTCGGCGGCACCGTCACGCCAATCCTTTACGGGAAACCCTGGCTGGAGAAACCGGCGCTGTACTACTGGCGCGCCATGAGCTTCTTCAAGGAGTTCGGCGTCTCCGACTGGTCGGCGCGGCTGCCCTCCGCAACCTACGCCGGTTTCCTCATCATTCTTTCGTTTCTGCACCTGCGACGATTCCGGCCAGGCGGTCACCTGGACGCCGCGCTGATCATCGCCTCCACCGTGGCGATCGTCGGTTTTGCCCGGGGCGCCTCCACGGATATGCAGATGGCCGCGCCCTTCTGCTGCGGCATGCTGGGCTGGTATGCCTGGTATGAGACCGGCAAGAAGTTCTGGCTCTTTGATCTCTACTTCTTCGGCGCCTTTGCCACGCTCGCCAAGGGCCCAGTAGCCCCGTTCATGGCGCTCGCCATCATCATGACCTTTCTGGGGCTGCGCAAGGAGTGGTCCGCCTTGCGCCGCACCATCTGGATTCCCGGCGTGCTGCTCTACCTCGCCATCGTGCTGCCCTGGTACATCGCCGTGCAGCGGCGCAACCCGAGCTTCTTTCGCGAGTTCTTCTTGCAGCACAATATCGAGCGCTACACGACCAATCTTTACCAGCACCATCAGCCGCCCTACTTCTACCTAGTGGTGCTGGCGCTTGGCCTGATGCCCTGGTCCGCGCTCGCGTTTCGTGCCCTGTGGGACGCCATCGAGACCTCGTTCGCCGAGTGGAGAGCGCGGCGCAAGCCGTGCCGCTATGTGGGGCACATGCGCGCCGGCGATGCCTTTCCGGAGTTCCTTGTGCTGTGGGCGGCCTTTCCTGTCGTCTTCTTCTCGTTCTCCGGATCCAAGCTGCCCGGCTACATCCTGCCGTCGATTCCACCGCTGGCGATTCTCACCGGCGATTGGCTCTTCCGCACCCGCCGCCGCGGCATGCCGGCCTGGTTGCTGATCACCCACGCCGCCATGACAGGCTTTCTGACTTTTGTGCTGCTGCTGTGTCCGCAGTACATGGTCTATGCCAAGATCGTACCCGCGGCGAAGACCTTCGCCTGGACGGCCGCACTGGGCGTTCTCACGGCGCTTGCCGTGGTCTGGGTGGTGCGCACCTTTGGTGTGCTCCGCCTGCGAGCCATCACGCTGGTGCCGCTCATGGGCTGCCTGTACTTCCTGCTCGGCATCAACGGTCACCTGCTGGATTTGAATTACTCGGCGCGTCCACTCGCGCGGGAGATCGTTCGCAATGCCCCCGACGTGCGCGAGGTAGCCATGCTGGACGTGCGCCGCGATCTTCGCTACGGCGTCGCCTTCTACCGCAACCAGGAGATCGACCAGTACCGCGAGGATGGCGTCCCGGAGGAGGAACATGTGCTCGTCGTCCCCACGCGCGACGCCTCCATACTGCCGGAATTCCTCTCCGGGCGCGTGTACCAGCAGCTGTTCCTGTATCCAACCCAGGGTCTTTCCGTGTACAAGGTGCTTGCGCGTTAGAGCGCTTGACTGCGCCGGGCGGCATACAACGCGCCCAGCCACCTTAGGACTCCGACACTGTTTGCCCCCATGCTCTCTTCCGCTCGGCAACTCGAGATCCTGGACCTGCGCCACTTCGGGGCCGCGGCGTTGCGCCCGCTGCTCACGGAGCAGGCGGCCGTCTGGGAGCGGCGTCTGTACTGGGACTACAGCCGCTCCATCCATCTGCTGCTCGAATACGTGGACAGCCGCTCCCTGACTGGATATGTCGCGCTGCGGGCGGGGCGCGTGGCTGGCTATACCTTCGGTGTTTGCGAAGCCGCCAAGGCGGTGCTCGGCGATGTGTACGCCTTTGGCGAAAGCGAGCGGACCGATAACCCAGTGAGTGAACTCCTGCTGGACCACCTGCTCGAAACCCTGCAGGCTACGCCAGGGATCGAGCGGGTTGAATCGCAGCTCCTGCTGTTCCCTGAGGGAGCGCTGCACAGGCCCTTCGCTTCCCGCGGCCTGCGGCCGTTTCCGCGCCACTTCATGGTCGCTGACCTGGCTGCGGGCTCCCCTGCAAACCCGGCGTCCCTCCCTGCGGAGTTTCAGCCTGAACCTTGGCAGGCCGAGCTCTACACTCCTGCCGCGGCCCTGATCCACGAGGCCTACACCGGCCACATGGACAGCGAAATCAACGATCAATATCGCAGCCTCGCGGGAGCCAAGCGTTTTCTGCACAATATCGTGCATTTCCCGGGATGCGGAGTCTTTGACCCGGCCGGCTCCTGGCTTCTGCGCGACCGGCGCACCGGCGAGCTGCAGGCCGTGGTTTTATGCTCGCTGGTGCGCGACGATGCGGCACATATCACCCAGCTTTGCGTTCGCCCGGGCCAGCGAAATCAAGGCTTTGGCCAGCTGCTGCTGGCGCACTGCCTCGCGCGGCTCGCGGCGCGAAATATCCATACGGTCTCGTTAACCGTGACGGAAAGCAACACCGGGGCGCGAAGGCTGTACGAGCGGCATGGCTTCCATACGCTGCATCGCTTCGAGGCCTGGGTGTGGAACAAAGAATAGCAAACAGGAAGTAGCAACCCAGGAGTGGCAAATAGGGATGGTCGCCTCGTCTGCAACGATCCCGGCGATCCGGCGCTGAGCGGGTATCGCTGTGCTAAAGCAAATGATCGTTAGAGCAGCATTGCTGCAGGTGTACCCAGTGCCTCAGAGCTTCCACGCCATTTTCCTTAATAAAATGGCACCGACGAGCTTGCGTCGGGCACAGTAGCAGCAATACTGCTCTAGCTGTACCGTGTCAGCTCGACCGAAGCAGACAGCTTTATCGTCTGCGCAGCGGAGAGACCCCTGTATTTCGCCCGTGGCACCATGAAGTTTCGTGCAACAGCGAGCAAAATACAGGGGTCTCTCCACTTCGCTGCGCTTCGGTCGAGATGACACCTTCCCTGGAGGTACATTGCCCTAGGAGTCAAGCTGCATCACAGCCAGTTCATTGCCATTTGGATCGGTGAAATGAAATCGCCTTCCGCCCGGATAGGCGAAGATCGGCATGGTGATGACGCCGCCCTGGGCACGAACCCGGTCCTCCATAGCCTCAATCTGATCGGTCTCAACAATCGCCAGGGGAGCCTTGGTCTTGTGATCGGGTGCAGCATTCAAGCCGCCGTCGAGACCGGCATCCGAGAAGGCCGCGTACTCGTCACCCCAGTCCTGGAAGGTCCAGCCGAAGAGCGTACCGTAGAACTGCTTCATCAATGCAACGTTTGTGGCCGGCAATTCAAAGTAGGCAAGCTTATGTTTGGGCATACATTTCACATGGCCACGCGCGGAACACCTGGATCATAACGACGATCCGCCCCCGCCATCAAGCAGAATGTCGTTTGCTAATTCCTGTTGGCTGTTTGCTGCTCCTACTCAACATGATAGTTCGGCGCTTCCCGCGTGATCACCACATCATGCACATGGCTTTCGCGCAGGCCTGCGCCGGAGATGCGGATGAAGCGTGCACCCTTCTTGAGCTCTTCGATGGTTCCGCAGCCCAGATACCCCATGCCTGACCGCAGACCGCCCACGAGCTGAAAGACCATGTTCTGCAGGGGCCCGCGATGCGGTACCCGACCCTCAATGCCCTCGGGCACGAACTTGGCGAGGCGATTCCCACTCGGCTCCGGTTTGGTCAGATCCGTTCGCTCCATGAAGTCACCGGTCAGGTCGTCCTTGCTCTGAAAATAGCGTTCGCCGGAGCCCTGAGCCATCGCGCTCAAGCTGCCCATGCCGCGGTACGCCTTGAACGACCGGCCCTGATACAAAATGGTCTCGCCCGGCGACTCGTCCACGCCGGCGAACAGCGATCCCATCATGCAGACATCGGCGCCCGCCGCGATGGCCTTGGTGATGTCGCCCGAGTACTTGATGCCGCCGTCGGCGATGATCGAGATGCCCCGCTCCGCACCCGCGCGCGCGGCCTCGGAGATCGCCGTGATCTGCGGCATCCCGGCGCCGGTGACCATGCGCGTGGTACAGATGGAGCCCGGCCCGATGCCCACCTTCACGGCGTCGGCGCCCGCGTCCATCAGCGCCAGAGCGCCCTCATAGGTCGCGACGTTGCCGGCCAGCAGATCGACCTCCGGAAAACGTTTCTTGCACTCCCGAACCGCCTGCAGCACCCGCGAGGAGTGCCCGTGCGCGGAGTCGATCGCCAGCGCATCCACGCGGTTTTCAATCAGCGCAGCGGCGCGCTCCAGGAAGTCGCCTGTAGCCCCGATTGCCCCGGCAACACGCAGCCGGCCTTGCTCGTCCTTGCTGGCGTGCGGATATTTCAGTTTTTTCTGGATATCTTTGACGGTGATCAGTCCCTTGAGTTCATAGGCGTCGTTGACCACCAGCAGCTTTTCCACGCGGTGCTCATGCAGGATCTCTTCGGCTTCTTCAAGCGTGGTGCCCACGGGCACGGTGATGAGGTTGGCCTTCGTCATCACATCGCCGATCGGAATATCGGTCTTGGAGACGAAACGAAGATCGCGATTGGTGAGAATGCCCACCAGCTTGCCGGCACGCGTCACAGGAACGCCGGAGATCTTGTAGCGGCGCATCACCTCCAGCGCATCGGCCACCAACCGCTCGGGCTCGATGGTCACCGGATCGACAATCATGCCGCTTTCAGAGCGTTTCACCTTGTCGATCTCGCCGGCGTGTGCCTCGATCGAGAGATTGCGATGGACCACGCCGAGGCCACCCTGTTGCGCCATGGCGATAGCCATGCGGCTTTCGGTAACCGTGTCCATGGCCGCCGACATCAAGGGCGTGGCCAGGGTGATTCGCTTCGTGAGCCGCGTCTGGGTGCTTACCTGCGTGGGTACCACATCGGAATAGGCCGGAACAAGCAGAACGTCGTCAAAGGTCAGGGCTTCAGGTACAGGGTTGCTGATCATACCGTTCCAGCGATTGTAGTCCTCCGAACAAAGGTTGCAGACGTTCACCTGATGGTTCCGTTGATGGGAGTTTGAAAGCGAGGTGAAATATCTAAAGTTCGGTCGCTTGCCGCCGATAACAATTGCAGGAGTTGTTCAATGACGCTAAATCTCATGCAGCCAGACCTCATGCAGCCCGAGGCAATCTCCGGCTGCCGCGCTTGTAAGAGCGGAAATGGTTTTGGGTTCGAGCTGACCATGGCCTTTCAGCCCATCGTCCATGTGGCCGAAAAGAGGGTGTTTGCCTACGAGGCTCTCGTGCGTGGCGTTGACGGCGCCGGTGCGGCGCAGGTTCTCAGCCTGGTAAATGAAGAGAACCGGTACGCCTTCGACCAGAGCTGCCGCGTGAAAGCGATCGAACTGGCGGCCAAGCTGGGAGTCGCCCGGCGCGGGGCCAAGCTCTCCGTGAATTTCATGCCCGGCGCGGTGTACAGCCCGGCGGCCTGCATCCGGCGCACCCTGGAGGCGGCGCGGGAGTATAGCTTTCCTCTCGAGGCCATCATCTTTGAGATCACCGAAGCCGAACAGGTCGCCGATACCAGTCACCTTCGCCGCATCGCGGAGGAGTACGCGCGGCATGGCTTTACCCTGGCGCTCGACGACTTCGGGGCAGGCTACTCGGGCCTGAACCTCCTGGCGGAGTTGGATGGCGTTCAAGTAGTCAAGCTGGATGGCAAGCTGATCCAGGGCATCGACCGCAACCCGCGCGCGGAACACATTGTGGCCTCCACCACCGCGATGTGCCGCAAGCTCGGCATCGAGGTCCTTGGCGAGTGCGTGGAGACATCCGCCGAATGCGCAACCCTGCTTCGCTGCGGCGTAGAGCTGATGCAGGGCTATCTGTTCGCAAAACCCGCGTTAGAGGCGTTACCGGAGGTGAGGTGGCCGTTCGCCACAGTGAGCGAGCGCAGCGCATCCACCGGTACCTTGCCTGAAAACCCTGATCTGCAAGCGGCCCCCGTCTAAAAATGCTCTGATTGATTCGCTCCGGTTAGGTGCAGGCTTCAGCCCGCACACTACACCGAAATCAGTAAGGGCTTTCAGCCCTGGCTCGTCGATAGGCGAATAATCAGACTCTTACGAAAAGTCCCGTATCTGCGCGCTTGCCTGCCCGAGTTCCTGCCTACGCTTTTCGACAAATTGTCTGAGTTCCGCTATGGCGATTCTCAGTGCATTGCGCTGATCGGGCAGGAGCGGAACACCGGCATCATATCTAGCCTCGACGGAATACTCGTTCAAGGCTTTGGAGGACAGCGGCAACCCTGGAAGGCATTCGCCCAGTGCGGTTAATTGCTGGATTAGGGGATCCAGATTGTGAACAAACTCAAACTCTTGTCCATGGGAGGTAATCAGCGCCTTATAGAGCTTCTCAATAGCTTGCTGCGCATGAAACCCGAAGATCTCGTCCGGCAGCTCGAACATCAGTGTTTGTTCATCTCTAGCAGAGGCCTTCAAGAGTCTGTCGATGTGCGGGTTGTCCACCGCGTTCATAGAGCCGCACTCCTTCCCGATCGATCTGCCGTTCAATTGTATTGATCCATGGGCGAAACCGGTCGTAACGCTCCTTTGAAATCGTAAGGAGGTCTACAGGAAGATTTAGGCTCTCCTTCAAACCCCAGAGCGAACGCCGTCCCTGTTCCTCGGGACCGTCTACGATGACTGCGAGATCGAGATCGCTATCCATTCGATGATCGCCTCTAGCACGTGATCCAAAGGCGATTACCTGGAGAGGTTGGGTCGCCTCCACGATGCCGTGGATGAAACGCTCCAGTTCTTCGGCCGTTACCTCGAACCCGATCCTCGAAACTGCGGTCGCCATGATCTTCCTCGCAGGTACTTAGGGGCCTGCCAGCGCTAGGCTGCAGAGCTTGCAGCCTGTCCAATAGAAAGCTATGATAAATGCAAGCGGACGAATCGGTCTGCCGAGCAGGAGCCGTGAGCATACCGGCAGGCGGCGGACGAGGTGAGTGGGCGATGAGCCCACTTTTTGTTTGCGGTAAACATTGGGTCTGGGCGACTTCGTAAATGGCACTAATGAAGGGGTCCAGCCCGGTACAGTTCCCTGCACAACCCGACCTATGGCCCTGCCGATCGAGACAATCCGCGCAACCGCCGACCGCGTTGCCTCCTCGCTGGGGCTGGAGGTGGTTGATCTCGAGTTTCAGGGCGCGGGCAAGCACCGGTCGCTGCGCATTTACGTGGAAAAAGACGCCGCCGGACGAGCCCGGCTTGCCGAGGAGGCTGCCACGCAAGAGGGCGCGGCTCTTCTGCCCAGAGGCGTTCCGGTGGAGGTGCTTTCGGGCACCACGCACGAGGACTGCGAGGCTTTTGCCCGCGATTTCGGCGTGGTTCTGGACGTGGAAGACCTCGTTCCCGGCGCGGAGTACACGCTGGAGGTCAGCTCGCCCGGGTTGGAACGAAAGCTGACCCGGGCTGCCGACTACCAGCGATTTCAGGGCAGTCTTCTGAAGCTGCAGACATTTACGCCGGTCGACAACAATCGTCATTTCACCGGCAGACTGACAGGGTTCGATGGCTCCACACTGGCTCTGGACCTGTCTGCCGTCAAACAGAGGGGCAAGGGCAAGAAGAACGCGGCGGCCGCGGGCTCGGCGGCCGTCGAGATCAGTTTGAGCAATGTGGAGAAGGCTAATCTGGTTGCAGAGATCTAAAGCATCCAGAGAAGAAGATCCAGCAGCAGAGACGAAACGCCGCTCCTGAGCGAAACACCAGCGCAGCCGAAGCTGCCGCAAGAGGAAAAAACGATGGCAAGTGTACTGTATCAATCGATCGAGCTGTTAAGCCGCGAAAAGGGCATCGATCCGGAGATCGTGGTCGGCGCGGTCGAGGACGCGATCGCGCTGGCGACCCGCAAGTTTTACAAGACGGCTGAAAATATGCGCGGCGAGCTGGACCGTGAATCCGGAGAAATTCGCGCCTACATCTTCAAGACCGTGGTCGAAGGCGATGAACAGGTGGAGGACGAGGAAAATCAGCTGACGCTGGATCAGGCGCGCGAGATGGCGCCCGAGGTAGAAGCGGGCGCGGAGTTGCGCTTCTATAAGGACACCTCCCCGCTCGGCCGCATCGCCGCGCAAATGGCCAAGCAGGTGATCTTCCAGAAGGTGCGCGAGGCCGAGCGCGACACCATCTTCAATGAGTATGGTGATCGCATCGGCGAGGTGCTCAACGCCACCGTCAAGCGGCTGGAGCCCATGGACGTGATCTTCGATCTGGGCAAGGCCGAAGCCCGTATGCCCAAGCGCGAGCAGTCGCGGCTGGAGTCGTTCACGGTGGGCGAGCGTATTCGCGTGGTCCTCCTGCGCGTGGACCGCGCCGCCAAAGGGCCGCAGGTGATCGTCAGCCGCGCCGCGCCGGCCCTGGTGCAGTCGCTGTTTCAGAGCGAGGTGCCGGAGATCTATGACAGCACGGTTACGGTTCGCGCCATCGCTCGCGAGGCCGGCGAGCGCACCAAAATCGCCGTGCAGAGCCGCGACAAGGACGTCGATCCGGTCGGCGCGTGCGTCGGCATGAAGGGCATGCGCGTACAGTCGATCATCCGCGAGTTGCGCGGGGAGAAGATTGACATCATCGAGTACTCGGACGAGATCACGACGTTTGCCGAGAAGGCGCTGCAGCCGGCCAAGGTAAGCCGTGTCTCGATCACTGATCTCACCGACAAGCAACTCGAAGTGATCGTCGACGACACCCAACTCTCGCTCGCGATCGGCAAGAAGGGCCAGAACGTCCGGCTTGCGGCCAAACTTCTCGGCTGGAAGATCGACATCAAGAGCGAAGAGGAGAAGCGGCAGGAGGTTGAGCAGCAGATGCAGGCCATGCAGGGCGCGCCGCAGACCCCGATCGAGCAGGTGACCGAACTGGGCGAAGCCGTCATGGAGAAGCTGATCGCGGCCGGGATTACAACGGTTGAGCAGCTCGCCGATATGACTGAAGAGGAACTGGGCGAGGTTCCGGGCATCGGAGAGCGCTCGGTGGAACGGATCGCAACCGCCGTCCGGCACTACTTCGGCCACTATGAAGAGGGTGAGGCGCGCCCAACCGACGCCGCCGCGCCGGAGCCCGTGCTGCCGCTCGGGGAAGAAGCCGTGGCTGCCGCTGCGGCATCTGATGAAGCTGGGGATGAGGTGCATTCGATGACAAGGACGCCAGAAGAGATCCTCGCCGAGCAGGCCGGAGCCGCAGGCGAGGCGACGGAGATCGACGAGTTCTCGACGGAGGACATCGCAGCCGCCGAGGATGCGCTTTCGCGCTCCGATGCCAACGACGCTGCCGATGCTCGCGAAGAGGGCATTGCCATGGACAACGATACGTTGGACACCCTGGTCGACAACGCCCAGGAGGTCTCGGATGAAGGAATCGACACCGACGGACACGATCGCGGGTAAGCGGCTCGGATCGTCAGGTGAGTGTCATGCTCGGCTTCAACATCAGCGTCAGCCCCTCTCCGCTGCAGCGCCATACAGCCGCTCGCGGAGCGGGGCTGGTAAATTTACCGTTTCGAGGGATAATACCCTTGAACCAAACTTTATCCCGACAACGAATGGGGCTGCTATGACCAGCTAGGCGCGAAGGGAAGTTTTTTGGAAAAGGACCGGATGAGCAAAGTTCGTATCAACGATCTGGCACGAGAGCTAGAGGTCAAAAGCAGATCCATTCTGGATGCTTTGACCGCGGTGGGTGTCACCGAAAAGAAGACACATTCGAGCTCCATTGAAGAGGATGAGGCGGAAAAGGTGCGCGGCCACATCAACCGTGGCAGCCGCACCTCCGCCGGTCCGCGTGCACCTGTAGAGGCGCGGCAAGAGTTTAATCTCTCCCACGTCTCCAAGCCCGGCGATGCATTGAAGGCCATACTGGAGCGCAAGCAGGCAGAGGCTGTGGCCCGGTCTACACCGCCGCCAGCCGTCCGTCCGCCGGTAACGGTCGCCCCCGCCTCCAATCGCCCGCCGGCGAATGCACCTGTGGCCCATGCGCCCAACCCGGCTGCCGTGGCGGCGCCTTCGGCTCCGCGCATTGTCACGCCATCCTCTTCCTCGCTGCCACGGCACACGGTCCCGGTACCACCGCCGCCCGCTCCCCGGCCCACTGCCACGGCAGCGACCCCGGCAATGCCGGCCGCAGCGCCGGTCAGTACGCCACCGGCTGCACAAGCAGCGACGGCAACACCGCCGCCGGTTACCGCTCCACCTCCGGCGGCGCCCCCGAGGCGCATCGTCATGCCGCAGTCGCGGCCAGCTCCTGCAGTGATCATGCCGCAGCCTGCAATCGCCAGCCGTCCCGTGCAGGGTCCCGTCGTGGCTAGGCCGCCCGCGAATGCGGCAGCACCGGTCGGCACCGCGCAGACTCCAGCCGCTATGGCTCGCCCAGGTGTGTCTGCCGGTGCTCCGGCACAGGCGGCTGCGGCCACGGCGCCCGCAGCAGTTCCGGCTTCGGAGTCAGCTCCCCTTGCCGCGGCCCCAGCGCCACCCGCTCCGCCAGCAGCTCCCGTGCGGCGTGTTGTGATGCCGCAGACCGGACCGCGGCCAACCTATATCGCCGCTCCCGGCGCTGCCAATGCGGCTCGCCGGCCCATCTTCGAGCGGCCTCGTCCCTCTGGCCCTGGAGGACCAGGCGGCCCTTCCGGCGCACCCGGCATGAGGCCCCCGATGGGGGGTCCTGGAGGACCCGGTGGTCCAGCCGGTCCGGGCGCGCGCCGTCCGATGCACCCGACCCGCACCTTCCCGGGCGGTCCAGGAGGCCCCGGCGGTCCCGGAGGACCGGGCGGACGCCCCGGCTTTGGGCCGCGGCCCGGCTTCGGAGCCCGCCCCGGCATGGGCGGACGTCCGGGCATGGGCGGTCCCGGCGGCCTTCTGCCTCCGGCTGAAGGTGCTCCGACGGTGAACCGTCCAGTGCGCAATGCGCGCCGTCCCGGCGGCGGAGCACCGCGCTACGAAAAGAACAAGGAAGTCGCGATCAAGGGGTACAACCCGCGCATGGGCGCGGCGCAGATCCCCATGGGCGAGGTCCCCATCACCAAGACCCTCACGCTGACGGAGGGTATCTCGGTAAAGGATCTTGCCGAGAAGCTCGACGTTCGCGGCAAGGACCTGATCGCCACCCTGCTCATGCGCGGCGTCATGGTTACCGTCAACCAGTCACTCGACTCTGAGCTGGTCAAGGAGGTCGCGCGCTCGTTCGGCGCCGACGCCACGATGATCTCGGTGGAAGAGCAGCTGGAGAATGAGGCCATCGAAGGCCTGCTCGAGGACACCTCGAACATGGTTGAGGTCGTGCGCGCTCCGGTGGTCACGATCATGGGTCACGTTGACCACGGCAAGACCTCCCTGCTTGATGCCATACGCTCAACCGACGTCGCCGGTGGCGAAGCCGGCGGCATCACGCAGCACATCGGTGCCTACAAGGTGCACGTTTCCAAGCCGGATTCACCCGCGTTCGGTCGTGAGATCGTCTTCCTCGACACCCCCGGACACGAGGCCTTTACCCGGATGCGTGCCCGCGGCGCCAAGATCACAGACATTGTCGTGATCGTGGTCGCGGCCGATGACGGTGTGATGCCCCAGACGCTGGAGGCGATCGATCACGCCCGTGCAGCCAAGGTGCCGATCATTGTCGCGGTCAATAAGATCGACAAGCCGGAAGCGGATCCCAGCCGCGTAATGACCCAACTCGCTGGGCGTGGCGTGCAGGCGACCTCCATGGGCGGCGATACCGAGTTCGTTGAAGTTTCGGCGAAGAAGAAGCTCAATCTCGATCAGCTCGAGGAGATGATCTGCCTGGTTGCCGATGTAAACGAGCAGAAGGCGACTCCGGAGCGCCCCGCTGTCGGAACCGTCATCGAAGCCAAGCTGGACCGTGGCCGCGGTGCGGTCGCATCCATCCTGGTGCAGAACGGAACGTTGCGCACCGGCGACAGTTATATCGTCGGCAACACCTTCGGCAAGATCCGCGCCATGTTCGATGATCGTGGCCGCGCCATCACCGAAGCCGGCCCCTCCACCCCGGTCGAGATCCTGGGTCTGGAAGGCATCCCCGATGCGGGCGATACCTTCCTGGTCATGGCGGATCGCGACAAGGCCAAGGGCATCGCGCAGTACCGCAAGCTGAAGGAGCGCGAGGCACAGCTCTCCAAGAGCTCGCGCGTCTCGCTCGAGGGCCTCGCCGAGCAGATCAAGCAGGCGGGCGTCAAGGACCTCAACCTCATCCTCAAGGGCGATGTGCAGGGTTCGGTCGAGGTGCTGGCCGATTCGCTTACCCGCATGTCCACCGAGAAGGTGCGGATCAAGGTGCTGCACTCGGGCGTCGGCGCGATCACCGAGTCGGATATTCTGCTGGCTTCGGCTTCCAACGCCGTGGTCATCGGGTTCAACGTCCGGCCGGAGCGCAAGTCGCAGGAGCTCGCCGATCGCGAGAACGTGGAGGTTCGTCTGCACTCGATCATCTACGAGCTGCAGGACGAGATGACCAAGGCCATGCTCGGTGTTCTCGATGCGGTCTACCGCGAAAACTACGAGGGCCGTGCCGAGGTGCTGCAGGTCTTCAAGATCACCAAGGTCGGGCAGATCGCCGGTTGCAGCGTTCGCGATGGGCAGATCAAGCGCGACATGCAGGTCCGCGTGCTGCGCGGTGGCGAAGAGGTCTGGAAGGGCAAGATCGCCTCGCTCAAACGCAACAAGGACGACGTGGCCGACGTTCGTTCCGGCATGGAGTGCGGCATCGACCTCGCGGGCTTCAAGGACATCCGCGTGGGCGATCTGATCGAGGCCTTCACGACCGAGAAACTGGCCGCCGATCTGGGCCGCAACTCGGCCGAGAAGAAGCGCGAGCAGATGGCCGAGCTTGCCGCCGCCAAGGAACGCGAGAAGGAAGCTGTCGGCGCGGGCGTGTAGCGAACTGACGAGAATCAACAAGAAAGGCCGGGAGCGATCCCGGCCTTTTTCCTTGTCGGAAATAACTGTTTGGTTCTCCTATTTATTTTGTATCAGCGCAGACGGAGTTGCTCTCTGCCGGGAAATCGCCGCAGCCGGCAGTTCAGATCAGCTCATGTCGTCCAGTACGCGACGATAGTTCCCGGTTCCTTCCCCACAATGCGACTTCCCGGTACCAATCAGATCTAACGAAAGCATTGGGTTTGGTGATCTGATCTGCGCAAGCAATGCTGCCGATTCGGTCTTATAACATGGACGTGACCTAAGTTGCTGTCCTCTAAAAAGCCCACTGTTTGGCTTTTCATAAACCCGGGTCCAAGCGCTACTGACGATGATTAGCTGTCAGCGCCTATGGCTGCCGCGCACGTATCTTTCCTAGATAATTATCTAAAACAATACATTTATTGATGATGAGCTAATGAGCCTAGCGCGTATCCTCCACGGCGCCGAGATAGGGTCGTCTTTGCCAAGCGTCTGAGCGCAGAGGAGTGGAAAATGGAACTGAAACGACTCTGGACGGCAGGGGGCAATTCAGGCGTAAGATATTGCCATAGATTGGTGCATCCCAACAATGTTCCGCTTTACAGCCATACACGGCAGGAGAACAAATGAATAACAAGTCGTTGAACAAGGTTGCTGCCCCAGCTACTGGCGGCGGTTCTGAGTTCCCCAAGCACTTTCTGAAGACCGCTCTTCGCGTCGCGCAGGCGCTGGAAGACAAGAACAGCAGCAATCCGATGCCCCCCACCGACGTGGCAATCGCCATTGAGAAGAGTCCCGGAAGCTCGGATTTTAGGATGCTTCTCTCGTCATCGATCAAGTACGGACTCACCACCGGAAGCTTCAACCAATCCAAGATCACGCTGACCGAACTTGCGAGAGACATAGTCGCGCCAACTTCGGACGGGAGCAAGAACAAGGCTCTTTTAAAGGCAGCGTTCACGCCGCCGCTCTTTCAGAACATTTTTGCTTCTTACAAAGGGAAGAAAGTTCCCGACATGCAGTTTTTTCAAAATGCGCTGGTACGTGACTTCGGCGTCTCGAAGGACCAGGCAGCTCGATGCGCCGCAGTTTTTTATGAAAACGCGGAATACCTTGGCCTCGTCCGACAAGCGACGACGGGGAAGTGGCTCGCCTCCGAGCCGTCCGTGATCGAACAGGAAGAGCCAAGGGAAGCAGATACGGTGGGCACAGACGAGAACGGCAACGCCAACCAGAGCGGAGAGGAATCTCAGCGGCAATCGCAGGTAGAAACGAGAACGGCACCAGCAGCCAAGAATGCAATATTCATCGGCCATGGAAAGAACCGCACACCGCTGGAGCAACTTGAAAAGTTCCTAACTGAGTACAAGATCCCGAACAGGGTGGTCGTCGACGAGGCGAATAAAGGCCGCCCAATCTCGCAAAAGGTGGCGGATTCGATGAATGAGTGCGGAGCGGCGATCATCATATTCACGGCTGATGAGGAGTTCAAGGACCTAAATGGACAAACCATCTTCAGGCCTAGCGAGAACGCCATCTTCGAACTAGGGGCTGTCAGCGCCCTATACGGCTCCCGCGTCATCATTTTCAAGGAAGCCGGCGTAACATTCCCCACAAATTTCCGAGACATCGGTTACATCGAATTTGAAAAGAACCGGCTGGATGCAAAGGTCAGCGAACTCTTCCGCGAGCTAATCGCTTTCAAGCTGATCACGGTAACCGTCGCCTGAGCCTAGAGCAGGGCAAACGAAGAGAACATATCAGTGGCTGCAAAAAGCAAATTCGCGCAGATCGAGAAAAGAGTCGATGACCTGTGCTCTTTTTGTGAAAGGGTAGCCGTTCGTGCGCTGCTATTCGCTTGCTTCATCTATGAGGCCGGAAAATTTGTCGTTTGGGTGTTTCGATGAGAGGCGGGCGATTGGCTCTAAGCTGTAGGCCTCGCCAGAACGCAGTGCTCCCGGTCCTTAGCAGCTTGCGGCGGCACAACCGAAGCTTGCAGGATAGTACACCGCAGAATTATTCCCACAAACGCCGTTGTCGTCAGTAACGTCGTCTTGTCAGCAGCGGAGTGCCCTTTGGGAAGATGTTAGATCTCTCAACTCGTCGATCGCCGCACCGGCTTGTCTTCCAGCACCTGCTTATTCGGCGGTTCCACGAACTCCGGCTCCTTTTGCCTCTCTTTGCCGTCCTCGATCACCGCCCGCATCCAGTACTGCCCTTCGGCATCGACCTCGATGCCATGAGTCTCGCGTTCAAAGCCGGGAAAACGGCGACCGAACTCCTGCATGGCGATGATCAGTTTCACCACCGGGCTGCTCTTATCGCCAAGGCGCTCACCCGGCATGCTCATCGGAATTCCCGGCGGATACGGCACCAGCATGACCGCCGCGATGCGTCCCGCCATCTGCTCAAAGGGGATGCGCTCCGTCTGTCCGCGCACCAGCTTCTGGTAGGACTGTGCGGGCGTGAGCACGGGGTCGAAATCCTCATCGCAGGCCGCGTTTACCAGACCGGGCAGATTCAACTCAATCATGGCCGCGTGCATCTCGTCGCTCAACTCGCGCAGCGTGACTTTGCGGTAGCGCGCGGGGTATTTGGTCACCAGTTCCGGCATGGCCTCGCTTAGCTCAGCGTCGGTGTCATAAAGTCGTTTGAACTCGAAGAGATTTTCAAGCAGCGCGCCCCATTTTCCCTTGCTTGTGCCCACCGAGAAGAGCACCAGAACCGTGTAATCGCCGGTGCGGGCGATCTCGACGCGGCGGCCGTCGAGAAACTCCACAAGAATAGCGGCCGGGATGCCCCACTTATCCACGACACCTTGCGAGTTAACGCCGGGCATGAGGATGGTGACCTTGGTGGGATCGAGCATGCAGTACTCGTCCTTTACGTCCGCGTCCTGATAGCCGTGCCAGGCCTCGCCGGGCTTCAGCGTCCAGCAGCTCGACTCCTTCACGAGCACATGGTCGGGAACCTCTTCGAGCAGCATCCGCTCGTCGGTCTCCGGATTGGTGACGCGCTCGGGCTGGAAGAGCCGGAAAAACCAGCCGTCGCCGTTCTCCTCCGCCGCGCGCAGCCGGTGCGCGACCGACGACATCGCCTTGCGAAAGCTGACCGCATCCTGCAGCGTTTCGTACATCAGCGTGTGGCCGGCGGGCTCGTCCATCATGGCGGCGGCCACATCGAGCGAGGCGATGAGCGGATAAAACGGTGAGGTGGTTCCGTGCATCATGAAGGCTTCATTGAACTGATCGAAGTCCATCGGCGCGCGGTCCGAAAGCTTTACGTGCACCATGGAACCCATCGAAAACGCGGCCAGCATTTTGTGCGTGGACTGGACGGCAAAGATCACGGGGCGATTGGGCATGTCGTCGGGAACGCCCATGGCGTAGCGGCCATCGTAGAGTTCATGAAACTTCGCGTAGGCATACCATGCCTCGTCGAAGTGCACGCGCGGAACGCTTTGCGCGAGCTGCTCGACGACCTTATTTACGTCGTAGCAGAGCCCATCGTAGGTTGAGTTCGTGACCACCGCGTAGGTGGGCTGTTTCGAAGGCGCATCGGGCGTGAAAGGACTTTTTGCGATGAGCTCCTGCACCGATTCCGGGCTGAAGCGGCGCAACGGCACCAGGCCGATCATGCCGTAACCGTTGCGCGTCGGCTTGAAGTAGACAGGGCGAGCGCCGGTCACCGTCAGCACGTGGGCGATCGACTTGTGGCAGTTCGCATCGGCGAGCACGATGTCGTCCTGTGCGATGACGCCGTGGCCGACGATCTGGTTCGATGTAGAGGAACCGCCGAGAACATAGAATGTCCAGTCAGCGCCGAAGATGCGGGCCGCGTTGCGCTCCGACTCGCCTGGAGGTCCGATGTGATCGAGCCACGAGCCGAGCGGCGCGGTCGAGATGCCGAGATCGGCGCGCAGGAGGTTTTCACCGAAGAAGCGATGAAACTCCATGCCGATGGGATGCTTGAGAAACGCAACGCCGCCCATGTGACCCGGCGCGTCCCAAGAGTACGCGCCCTGATCGGTGTACTTCTTCAGCTCGCGAAAGTAGGGCGGCAACAGCTGCTCGTGATAACGCTCGACGGCGAAGTCAACGCGGTTCGCAATGAATGCAGGGGTGTCGCCGAAAAGGTGAATATATTCGTGCACCTGCCGCACGACCTCCAGTGGCAATTCGCTAACTAGGGTGCGATCAGCAATCAGAAAAATAGGAATTTTTTTGTTGCGGCGGCGCACAGCGCGGAGAATCCGCAGCGCGGCTCTTTGGTCAAACTGATTTTCGCCTTCTAAATCCCAGTCCAGCAGGATCGTGCTGTAGGACGGATCCGACGTCACCAGGGACAGTCCATCCTCCGGCGTGGAGGTCCGCACCACCTCATAGCCTTCTTCTTTAATTGCATTCACCAGCCGTTCCATGGCGCGATCGGAGACCGACTCCGTGCCGCCCAGCTCGCTGGCAATCAACAACACCCAACGCCCTTCACTCATGTCTCTATGCTATTCCTGTGCGATGAATGCTGCGTTGTCATCCAACACGGTTTCTGGTGCGTTCCATCTTATGTGAACGTACGTTTACATCAAAAGGTCTGCAGGACGAGTCCCCAGAAAGCAGATCCCTTCGCTACGCTACGGGATGACAATGAAAGGAAATTGACGCGGTTGCCTTTTCTTTCTGCCATTCCCGAAGGGAATCTGCTGTTCCTGCCTCAAGAAAGCAGGCATGAGCCACGAAGTGGATCAACGCGGCACAGCGTTCAGGGAATCCAGTGCGCGCTTGAGTTGCTCCAGCTTCTGGCCCGCGTCACCCAACTTACCCTCTGAAGTAAGACGCTGATAGTCGGAAAGGTCTTGCGCGGCTTCGTGGATCAGCCCATTACGATCAAGAGCTGGTGCGGTTGTTGATGCCGATGCCGTAGGCGCGGCAGGCTGCGTTGATTCCGTCGGCGCAGCCATGGCTGTAGTCGACGAGGCTGCACCGTTGAAGAGCGCATTCATTGCGGCCTCAAACGTTGTGCCATACGCTAGCCGGTCCTGCAGTGCCAGCACCACCAGCCGCAGCTCCGGCATGGGGCTGCGATCGGCCTGCAGATAGATCGACTCCGCATAGAGCAAAGCGCTGCCGGTGGGAATTACCAACAGATTGCCGCGGCGGACGTGGGAGCCCTGCTGATTCCAAAGTGTGAGTTGGCCGGAGAGCTGTGCGTTTTGATCGATGCGCGCCTCTACCTGCAGCGGGCCATCCACCAGTCGTGTCTTTGGAAAGTTGTATACAACGGCCTTGCCGTAGTTCGCTCCGTCGCTGCGGCCCGCGATCCAGCCGATAAGATTATTGCGATTGGAAGGAGTGAACGGCAGGATATTCACGAACTCCACGTCGGGGTCGCCCGGCAGCTTCATCAGCACGTAGTTCGGCTGCATGGGTTGTGTGGACCGTTCACCGTTCTCATCCACGGCTGCTTCGGTGGCGGGAGTCCACAGGTCTTCGCGGTTGTAGAACATTTCCGGATCCGTCATGTGGTACAGGCCGTACGCCTCGGCCTGCAGCTTGATTAATTCGTCCGGGTAACGCACATGCTTGCGCAATGACGGCGGCATCGCGGACGCATCTTTGAACAGGCTTGGAAACGTGTTGCGATAACTCGCCAGGAGGGGATCTTCGGTGTCGAAGACATAAAACGTGGTTGTGCCGTCGTACGCATCGATCACGACCTTCACGCTGTTGCGCGCATAGTTGATCACGCCGTCGCCCAGCGGATAGTGCCGCGAGTAGGGAAAGGAATCGGAGGTGGTGAACGCATCGATCATCCATGAAAGGCGGCCATCGTCACCGACCACGATGTAGGGATCGGAATCGAAGTTGAGGAACGGCGCGATGGTGGATACCCGTTCGCGTATGTTGCGCCGCATCAGCAGACGGCTCCCGTTGTTTACGTCGTCGCTGAAGGGCAGCTTGGCGAGATCGCCACGTTCGAGGGCTATCAGCGTGCGATGAATCCAGCTGCCGAGCACGATGCCGCCGTTGCCCTCATAGGAGGTGAGGCTGTTGGCTTGTCCCTGCGGATAGTTGAACTCCTTCTGCCGTGTCTTCACATAAACGTCGCTGTTGGTCATCTCACCGAAATAAATCTCCGGGCGCGTGAGATTCAGAGAACGAATGGTGCTCTGCACAGGCATGTTGCTGAGCAGCAGTGTAGGCAGCCCTTCCGGCGTGAATCCATTCACCGGATTCATGGTGATGCCGTAGCCATGGGTATAAATCAGCTTTTCGTTGATCCAGTTCTGGCTGCTTTCCGGCAGTTTATCGACGCTAAGTTCACGCGCGGCGAGCATGACCTCACGTTCCTGGCCGTTGATCTGATAGCGATCGATGTCGATGTCGGGAAAATCATAGTACGTGCGGATCTCCTGGATCTGGCGCAGGGTGTCCTGCAGTGCGTGCCAATCCCAGAGGCGAATATTCTGCAGTGTCGGCTGGTTCCCCGCGGCATCGGCGGACTCCACCGTTGTCTGCGCGGAGAACGGCCGCAGGGTGATGCGATCGAGACCGTAGGCCTGACGGGTGAAGTCGATGTTGTGGCTGATGTACGGCTGTTCTTTGACCAACTCATTCGGCTTCACAATAAAGCTCGAGACGAACCATGCGATCACCTGAACGCCGAAAAAACAAACGATGCCCGGCAGCACCGCGCCAACCAGCCAGCGCGGACTGGAGTTCTGGAAGGCGCTATACAGCGCGATGCCCGCGCCAAGGACAAGCGCGAAGCAGGTAAACAGCAGGCCGGTGAGCACCACATGCGCATCGACAAACGTAACGCCGGAGAAGACGGTGTGGTCTTCCATGAGCTGCTCGAAGCGGCTGAGATACAGGCGTGCCGCGATCATCAGCAGAAGAAACGCGAGGGCGATCGCAAGCCCACGCCAGCGCGCCGGGGCGTAGCCGAGGCGCCGCGCATCGGGCTCCCGGGTGCGGGCCGTCAGCACAAGAAACAGCACAGCCATCCCCACGATGAGAAAGGCCACGGTGACGAGCCAATCGGCGATCATCTCCAACGCGGGCAGCCGGAGCAGATAAAAATTCACGGATCTGCCGAAGACTGGATCGAGTACGCCCCCGGCTTCGTGAGGCGCGTACAGGAAGCGTGCGAAGGCCGGCCACTCGCTCATGACGCCCGAACCCGTCAGAAACGCCACCAGGCCGGAGACGAGCAGGCCCAAAGGCCGGAGCAGCGGCTCGATGTTCAGCGAGACGGGCTGCCCATTCACCACGATGGCGCGGCGGCCGGGCAGGTCGTCGCCATGCGCTTTGCGCAGGCTCAGAAACGCGCCGTACAACAAAGCAAAGGTCACCAGTGCGGAGACAGCAAACAGCCCCCATTGCAGGCCAAGCATCTTCCGGAACACGGCTTCATAACCAAGCGAGCCGAACCACAGCGCATCAACGTAGTACGAGAGCGCGCGGCCGCCAAAGAACAACACCCCGGCCAAAACAAGGGCAAAGGGGAGAAGACGGCGGAAGGGCCGCGAGGGTGGCGGCCAATCGATGGTTTCAGGCATGGGCGTTCCCTGCTTTCACAACCATTCTCAGCCAAGAAGAAGGGTGCTGCCCACCATAGCAGCAGTGCGGGAGGAGGCCGTCAAAGTTTCCGCGCCAGTCATACCGGAGGGTCACAGCCGGTCGCTTCGCCTCCGCTACCAGGAACCCTGTTTGCCGCCGTACCACCAGACCAGACCCAGGGTCGCTGTGGACTGATGATCGGAGGGCGAAGCGATGTTGTGGGTGGTGAAAAACGGTGTATTGCTCCAGTCGCGACGGAACTCCACAAAGGCGTCCAGGCCATCGGCGAGGGTGTATTTGTATGTGCCGGTAGCCTCCTTCAGCGCCTGCGTGGTTCCGCTGAAGAGGCCGCCGCGGTCGGAGAGATACTCCGCCCGGGCTCCGAGCGCGGCCTTTGGGTTGAACTGGTACTGCGCGTAAGCGGCGCCGCCGCTTACATGCGAGGGCGCGGAAGACTCACCCGGCGCGGCGTTCGCCCATAGCCGCTCAATCACGTAATCGCCTTCGGCGGTGAGCGTCAACTTCGGCATCGCTTGCCAGGTGACGTAGTTATCGAAGATATGCATCTTGCCGTTCGGGGCAGGTGTAATCGGCGCAACACAAAGTCCCGGCTGCACCGGTCCGGTGCAGTTGGCGGCCGCGGCCGAATCGGGGTGCTCCTGGCCGAGATAATAGTTGCTGGTCCAGGTGATGTTTTTTGTGGGGGTCAGCACGAAGCCGAATAGTTCGTCCTTGAATCCGTTGGTCGGCTCGGACTGATTGGCCCCATTGACGATCCAATAGTTCACCGCGAATTTGTCGTTGAAGTGATACGAGGCGCGCACGCCCGCGTGATAGAAGGGCAGGTAATAAAAATAGTACGACCGCGTGTAGTTGACTTGATCCTTGGTGTAGTTTCCTTCGGTGCCGAGCGAGCTTGCCCACTTGCCGAAGTCGATGTTGATTCCCTTTCCGGCCGGAACCACATAGGTGCCATAGGCCTGAAAGATATTGCGATAGATATCGGGACGAGGCTCGTTGGAGGGATTTCCCTGCAGCGTCTCGGTGGCCTGGCCAAACTGCAGGTCGAGACGCACACCGTAACGCCGGCCCTTGCTTAGATCCGGGTCGAGAGCGAAGATCACATCGGCCTGGTTGATGCTGAAGGTATTGCTGAGAACGTCGTAGGCGCGAAGATCGTTCACGCGGCCCGGCGGCTGATTGAAGTTGTATTCGTAGTAGCCATCCAGCGTGTAGTTCAGCGTCGCGCCCCCGGGCAGGACGCTCGGGATGGCTGCATACAACGACGGAGCCGCAGGCTGCTGGGGCTGCACTGGCGGCGGAACCGGGGACACAGCAGCGGCGGGTCGCGCGGGCTGAACTGGCGGAGTTGCCACAGCGGTCGCCGTAGTGGTGGCAGGCTGAGCTGGTGGCGCTGCGGCCGTGGGGGCCGCCGCCGGCGTGTTGCCCTCCAAGGCGTCCAGCCGGGCGGAGAGGCGCGCAAGCTCTGAGCGAAGCTCCTGAATCTCCTGGGTGCGCTCCGTTGAATCGCCTGGAACGGTCTCCTGAGCATGGGCTGAGGATGCGAACAGGAGGATCAATAGAACAGCAACAGTTTTCATGCGAGACTCCCCCACATTCGCGCCGTACGCAGGCCGCCCCCGCGAAAGGACCACAGCGAATGCTAAACCGTGAACCTGATGTGAGATGACTGGATGGTGAGATGGTACACACGCGCCATCCACCAAGCAGTGGCCGCGGAGCACACGTCTCGCCTACGATAGCCGTATGCAACTCGATCGCATCCAGGCAGCGCTGCGCGAAGCCAACCTCGACGGCTGGCTCTTCTGCGACCACCACCATCGCGACCCCATCGCCTATCGCATCCTGGGGCTCGATCCGCAGAGCTTCGTCTCGCGCCGCTGGTTTTACCTGGTGCCCGCCTACGGCGAGCCACGCAAGCTGGTCCACCGCATCGAGGCCGGCAAGCTGGATGAGTTGCCCGGAGCCAAGCGCGAGTATTCGTCCTGGCAGGAGCTCGAGGCCGGTCTGGCGGCCATGCTGGGCGGCGCCAACACCGTTGCCATGCAGTATTCGCCGCGCAACGCGATCATGTATGTCTCCATGGTGGACGCCGGGACGGTGGAGCTGGTGCGCGCGCTGGGCAAACAGGTCGTGAGTTCGGCGGATCTGGTCAGCCAGTTTGAGGCGGTGCTTACAGAAGCACAGATGCGCACGCACTTCGAGGCGCAGCGGCGCTTGGACAGCGTGCTGGATGAGGCATGGCGGAAGATAGGCGACGCTGCCCGCACCGACGAGGGCACGGATGAGTTCGCGATGGTGCAATTCCTGCTGACGGGCATGGAACGTGAGGGACTGTGGACGGATCACGGACCGAACGTGAGCGCGGGACCAAACTCGGCAGACTCGCACTATGAGCCGGCGGCGGACAGCTCGCGATTGATCCGCCGCGGTGACTTTGTGCTGATCGACTGCTGGGCCAGGCTGGCCGGGGATGAGGAGGCAATCTGGTACGACATTACCTGGACCGGCGTCGTCGGCCGCGAGCCTTCGGACCGCGAGCAGGAGGTCTTCACGGCCGTGCGCGATGCGCGCGATGCGGCCATCGCCCGCGTGGAGGCCGCCTATGCCGCCCATCAGCCGATCGCCGGCTGGGAGGCTGACGATGCCGCGCGCGAGGTCATCCGCGCCGCGGGATTCGGCCCGCAGTTCACCCATCGCACGGGGCACAATATTGCGGTGTCGCTCCATGGCAATGGCGCGCATCTGGACAACCTCGAGACCCACGACGAGCGGCTGCTGCTGCCGAATACCTGCTTCTCTGTCGAGCCGGGTATTTATTTTCCCGGCGAGTTCGGTGTGCGCAGCGAGGTGAACATGATTACGCGGCCGGGGCAGGCGATGGTTACGGGGCCGCGTCAGACGGAGATTCTGCGGGTCGGGTGAGTAAGGCTGCTACAGCAGTCGGGACTTCGGCGAAGTCTCAACCTGTCCACTTGTATTGTCATCCTGAACGAAGTGAAGGACCTGCTTCTCGCCTGTAATTCCACAGCACCCGGCAGGAAAAGCAGGTCCTTCGCGATGCTCAGGATGACAATGAAACAGCTGAACTGAAACTGCTAGAATCGAAAGCTGATGGCCTCCGCAACCAGCACCGAAACCGACCGCGAGATCGCACGGCACATTCCCGGCGAGCGCTCGAGCATGCCCGCACTCGCCTTGCTGCTGGGCTGGCTTATTCCTGGAGCCGGTCATTTTCTGCTGGGTAAATGGGTGCGTGGGCTTCTGCTGTTTGCCGCGATCGTCGGCATGTACGCCATTGGGCTGGCGCTGGTTGGCAAGATCTACACGCCCAATACCGGCGAAATGCTGGACATGCTCGGCTTTGTCGGGCAGCTTGGCATGGGCTTGCTGTACATGCTGGCCCGCCTGCTCAGCTGGGGTGCAACGTCCGCAACGACGACCCTCAACGATTATGGCAGCAAGTATCTTGTCGCCTGCGGGCTCTTGAACCTGATCGCCGCAGTGGACGCCTACTCGCTGGCGAACGGAAGAAAGGCTTCGTAAATTGCTTACACAATTCAGCGCCGCGCTGCTCTTCGCCCTCTGCACGTCGGTTGTGTTTGGCATCACGCAGCGCGCAGAGCCCCGGATGATGATGCGCTTCGGCGCGTTCTGCTTTGCATTGTTTACGGGCGGTGTCATCGCCGCCAGCTGGCTGTTCTACTTCATCAAGCACTAGATAGAGTCTGACGGATCGTTTCTTGCTTTTCGGAGGCAGGTCCGGGCTTCAGCCCGGACATTGAGTGCGGAGAAGAATGGGGCTTCAGCCCCGGGTCTTGCTCTCATGCTGAAGAGAACCCTGGGTTAAGCCCATAATCTTGGCTCTCTTTTCGTGGGGTGAAGCCCACGCTCCCTCCCACCCTTCAACCAGATGCGCTTCGTACGATGATCGTGATTCATCTAGACACAACCTAGACCACATCCCATCTTTAGCCGCTGCGCCCGCGTCACTGTGGCGTGACCGGGGTCGTGGTCGTGGGTGTTCCCGCTCCGGTAGTCGCTCCTGTGCTTCCAAATCCAGATGTTCCTGGGCTGCTGTTGCCTGGGCTGCTGCTTCCAAAACTGCTGCTGCCGAAGCCGCCGGTGCTGCCGCTGGCGCCGGTTGCGCCAAAGCTCGAGGCTGGCTGCGAGGAGAGCGAGCCGCTGCCGATGCCGGCGTTCATTCGGCCCTTCTGATACAGCTGCTCGATGCGCGGGTCGTACCAGAACTCCCAGGTCTCGTAGGTCGTCTGCTTGTCAGGCGTCAGGATGGACGTACCGGTCTTCGCGGTGCCCACGCCGACGATGGCGCCCCCGCCCGTGCTTCCACTCGAACCGGTAGAGCCAAAGGCGCCGCTCGAGCCTGTAGATCCACTTGGCCCGCTTGTTCCCGAAGTGATACTGGCGCCGGAGAAGCCGCTGGCCAGGGCTGAGGTCGCGCCGATGGTTGAGGTTGTGCTGGTTCCAGCCCCGACGGGCGTTCCCACACCCGAGCTCATGCCGGCCGCCGACCCCAAACCGCTGCCGCCGGTACCGCTGCCCGGCAGATTGCCCAGCTCCTGCCCGAAGAACACCTTCACGGTCGTCTTCTGCTCGCCCAGATGTATGATCCGCCAGTCGGATTTCCCGGTCAGGGGATCGACGTATTCCTGGCGGAGAAAGCGGATGTCACTGGTGTTCTTCAGCGCGTCAATGGACGGCGGATAGGCGCCCGTTTTGCGGTAATACAGCCGGATGGCACGCACGTACTGCTCGGCGCGATGCTCGCTTTCCACCTCTTTATCGCGGCGAAGCTGCTTGGCGATCACCGGGGCGGCGACCGACAGCGCAATCAGCACGAGCGCTATCATGACGATCACGCCGACCAGCATGAAGCCAGCCTCAGCACTCTCTTGAGAACTCACCGGCGGCGTTACTGAGGCTTTGCGCTCGATATTCATGGCTTAGGTAGTGTCTGTGCGAATCACGATCATTCTACGAAGTGCGTCATCCTTTGAGGTGCATCTGGGAGGGAGCGTGGGGCTTCAGCCCCACGAAAGGAAACTCACAAATTATGGGCTTTACAGGCTGCGGAAAAACTCTTTTGTAGGACGACCCGAAAATCTCATTGTGCGAGGATGCCCTACAAACAACCGATGCGAATTTGGTAATACTTTGCCATGTCGCCAGACCTCCAAATTTTACGAATTTTGGATTCCTGAAGAGTTTTTCCGCAGCCTGTTCAGCCCTGGGTTTTCTCCAGCCTTAGCGCAAAACCCGGGGCTGAAGCCCCGTTCTTCTCCGCACTCAATGTCCGGGCTGAAGCCCGGACCTACCTCCGAAATGCAAAAATGATTCATGCGCTGAATGTCCGGGCTGAAGCCCGGACCTACCTCCGAAACGCAAAAATGGTTCATTAGACATTACCTACTGTTGCTGCATGGGCAGCGTCTGCGTGTTGTTGGTCAGCAGGTCGGTGACCTGGATGCCGTTGGGCAGGATCTGGTCAACCTTGTAGCGCTTGGCTACGATGTCGCCGGTCGAGGCAACATAGACATCCTCGCCGGAGAGCAAAAGGGCCTGCTTCATGCCATGCGAGCGCTGCGCCGTGCCGAAGAACTTCAACGGAATTGCGGGCGGGGGCGCAGGCCCAACCGGCCACACGGGAACGGTGGGCCGAACAGGCCCAATGCTGGGACGCGGCGGCGGCACGTTGGTTGGAATCGCCGCGGCCGGAGCGGTGTAGGTTGCCGAGAAGATGTTGCGCCCGGAGCCCGAGTACACCAGGCTCTCGGTGCGCAGCATCGCCGTCTGGTCCAGCGTCGGATCGAGGCTGGCCGAGGTGCTTGCGAGTCGCTTGGCGTCGACGCCGGCAATCGCGCCCGTACCGTTGGGGCCGTTGCGCCCGGCTGCGCCTGCTCCAACCCCCGAATTTCGCAGGGCAGGCGCCGGCGCCGAACTCAGCGGAGCAACGCTGGGCGGCGGTGTGCTGGGGCCGCCAAACAGTGAGTACAGGTTGTACAACAAACCCGCTGCCGCGACGGCGATGAGCACGCCCAGCGTGATCGTCTTTTTACGGTTCTCCGCTCCACCCTTCATCGCGCGCCTCCGCTGCTGGCAGCCGCGGGGACGGCCTCGATGGTGGAAGGTGCAGGCTCAGCGGCTGTTTCATTCGCTCCCGCCGCGCGAAGATACGTCATCAGCCGCAGCCGGAGGTTCACCTGGCCGGTGTTCTGGCCGGTAAGCGTGATGCCCGAGATGACAAAGAACATGTGGTCACGTTCCAGGCTGTTGATGAGGCCAACCACCGCGCGATAGTCGCCGGAGACGCTGACATCCATGCTCACCTGCGTTAGAGCGTCGCCGTTCGAGAGTACCGGGAGATACCCGTACTGCACCCGGCCGAGCCGAACATTCTGCCGCGTGGTCAGCGCGCCAAGCTCCGTGAGAACCTGCGAAAACGCGTAGGGCAAGCGGTGCGCATAGAAGGCGTTTGCCTGCGTGGTGGAGGCGATGAGCTTGTCGTCGATGCCCTCCAGCGGCTTGGCGGCGATGTGGGCAGCCGTGAGCATCGTCCGCTGCTGCGCCATGGCCTCCGGCCCGCTGGCGCCAACCGCCTGCCATACGAAGAAGAGGTGTCCGAGCAGGTAAAGATCCAGCACGGCCAGGGCGGCCACGCCCGCAAAGTGGAGGTTGACCGCCGTGAGCAGCCGGCGGGCGCGCGCGGTGAGGCGCGGCACCCGGCGCAGCACGGAGGAGCTGTTCGGCGGCGGAACGGGTGGATTCAAGGCAACAGAGCTCATCGCGTGACGCCCCCTTTCGCCTGCCCGGCGAGCGGAGGCGGCGCAGCGCCGGCGGGTGTGGCCGAACGTCCGCCCCTGGAGGGAGGCGCAGCCGCGCGCCCATGGCCGGCCATGTAGGGCTGATCGGCGGGAAGCGGGTTGTAGTCCGCCAGGATCTCGAACTCCACGCCCGGCGGGCCGGTGGGCACACTGCCCGGGATCGGACGTGGGCCGTTCCCCGCAGCGGTCTCCTTCGCCTGGGCGGACTCGCTGCCTAGGCGCGGCTGCAGAAAGCGGTGGGAGCGCTCCAGGTTGCGCACCAGCTGAATCGCGCGGTCGCGCTCGCCGGCGACCCGCAGACGAATGATGACGTTGCCGTCCGCGGCGACCGCTGGCTCGATCGACGTCACCTGGACTCCCGCCGGCAGCACATTTTCGAGGTCCATCATCACGGCCGTCCAGGAGAAGCTCTTGCGCAGAAATAGCGCATTGAGAAAGTGGGCGCGATCGAGGACAGCGGCATTGGCCGGCTGACGCATGCGCTGCTCCGTGCGCAGCTTGCGCCCCTGCGCCGCGATGGTCTTATCGCGCAGACCGTCGAGTTCAGCCCCCTGCCTGTCCGCCTTGGCACTTAAAACGTGAGCACCCAGCGCCACCAGCAGGCCAGCGGCCACTAGGGCGGCCATGATGATGCGCAGCCGCAGAAAAAAGGGCCGCAGCTCGACAAAGGGCCGGGTTGCAAGATTGACCTGGATGCGCATCGTTAGCTCTTCAGCGCCCCCACCACGCCGCTCAGCCAGCCCCGCGGCACACCGGTTCCGCTGGCGGTTCCAAGCACCGCCGATTCAATCAGCTCCCGAACGCGCAGACCGTCCGTCTCGGCCACGCCTTGCTCCCGCAGCGTGCGATTCAGGCGCTCCGCACCGAGCGGGCCAGCGCTGAGCAGGACCCCCGGCATCGCCCCCAGCGAGTCCTCGAAATACGCCACCGCGACCGAAACAGCCCGTGCGATCTCCTCCGCCTGCACATCGGCCGCCAGGGTATGCACCGCGGGTTCAGGGGCCTCATCGCCCGCTCTCTCGGGTGTCCGATGCACCTCATGCGCCTGTACCTCATGCGCCGCAGACAGGTCAGTCAACGAACCGGGCGAGGTCTGCGCTCCGAGAATTGCGTAGTGCAGCTCAGCGTTCAGATCGGCTGAGATCGTCGGCGAGGCGTAGGGGAACCGCGGCGTGGCCTCGTGCGGAAGGCCGCTGCCTGGCGGCAGGGCAGGACTCGGCTCCGTCGCACGCCGGTAGCTTCCGCTGGCATCGTCCCCGCCGGGAAGAGCCGTGATGCCGTCCCCCGCTTCCACGGCGGCTTCGGTCGAAAGACGGTCGGCGTAGGCGTTCAGACCGTACTCCGGCAAGGGTTCCTGCGCGGCCCACTCGCCGACGCTGTCTTCGCGGCTCACGAGGGAAAGCCGATCCCCGATCTCCGCAGCCGGGGAACGCTCAAAGAGAGCCGCCGGCAGATTCGCCGGCGCCGGGGCAGCGCCTTCCGCCAGTTCGACCGTGCGATGCAGCAGCACAATGCCGGCGCGCACGATCGCCGTCGTGACTCCCGAGGTGTGAGCATTCACTAGCAGCGAGGCGCCGTCCGCCTCGTCCACCCCCGCCAGGGCAGCCAGCGTGCTGGGCAGTACGGCGCCGGGCTCAAAGCCGGCCTCGCGCGCCACGGACTCATACTCACTCAGCACATCGCGGGGAATCGTGACCGCCAGCACCCGCACGACGGTGCGGCTGGTGCTCATCACCTGAAAGCTGACCATGGCATCGTCGGCCTCGAAGGGCACCAGCTTCTTCAGCCGGAAGCGAACGATCGGCAGCGCCTCCGAAAGTTTGCCCGGCAGCGAATCGAAGTCCAGCAGCAAAACCCGGGTCGCCGCATCCGGAATGATCAGGGTCAGATCGGTCTTGCGCGCGTTCGACCGTGCGCCCACCTGCTCCAGCGTTCGGCGCACAGCGGCGATCACCGCCATGCGATCGGCGATATTTCCCGGCTTCAGGCTGGGCAGGATCGCGCCTTCCGCCACATCGGCTCGGGACACCGCGTCCAGCGGCGCTCCCGGCTCAGGCGAGCGCGCCGCGACCACGCCGCCGGCAAAGATCTCGCAGGCCAGGCGCGGGCGGTGTCCAGAGGCTTTGGGCAGCAGGTTCATTGGTTTCTTCTAGGCTAGACTACCTTGCGGATCCGTTCCTGGGGGGCGCTGCTCTTTGGACGAAGCGGCCAGAGAACCGTTTCTGCAACTCGGGTGGTAGCTGAAAGCCCGTTCCGGCTGTGGCCATTCAGAAAAAGAGCCCCAGCGGCAGCCGGGGCTCTTCTTATGTTCTGAACGGTTTGGGTAACGGCTGAAGGATCATTTTGCTTTTCGGAGATAGGTCCGGGCTTCAGCCCCGGGTTTTGCTCCGACGCTGTAGAGAACCCTGGGCTAAAGCCCATAAAGTTGGCTCTCCGTTTCGTGGGGCTGAAGCCCCACGCTTCCTCCAAAATGCACCCTCGTACGAGGGTCGTGATTCACACAGACCTAGGCCATGCGGCGCCGCAGCATGCCCGCAAACCCGAGCAGACCCGTGCCAAGCAGCAGGAAGCTGGAGGGCTCAGGGGTGACGGAAGCGGCCGGGGCGAACGTGAGGTCATATACAGCTTTATCGCCCGACACCACCGCGATATTGGCGAAGTTGAAGGTGAGGCTGTTGGAAGTGAAGCTGGAGACACCGCCCGAAAAATTCGAAGCCGCATCCAGCGTGACTCCCGTGATCATCGGGTTTTTTGTGGTGTCGGTGAACTCAAAGCCCGTAAACGGCGCGTTCAAAAGGCCATTCGAGTTGAGATCCGTAAGGATGACCTGAGTGCCGGTGATCTGATAGCTGAAGAGGCCGGCGACCGACCCTCCACCCGGCGCCGTGAAGCTGCCGAGATTGTCATACAGCGAGGTGGAAGTTGGCGTGTCGAAGGTCCCCTGGAATGTGTCGCCGAGGACATCTGCACGAGCAGCCAGGCTTGCCGACAACATGGCGGCGGCAGCCACGAAAATACGAATACGCATAAAGCTCCTGAGATGAAAGGCTAGAAAAATCGTACTACAACTAACGCGGCAGTGTGAGAAAAGTTAATAAGTAATATCGCACGTCAGTTCCCACGCTGCTTCCGCCTGTAACCCGAACAAGGGTTACCTCCCAGCCTCAATGAACGTTACCTTGTTGATCTCGCGGAGAGTTGTGATCCCGGCGCGAACGCGCTCCAGCGCCGAATCGCGCAGAAAATTCATGCCTTTATCGCGTGCCTTCTTGCGGATTTCGGAGCCGGGGCGCTTCTCCAGCAGCATCTCGCGCACCTCATCGTCCAGCTCCAGCAGTTCGTGGATCGCGGAGCGGCCGCGGAAGCCAGTGCCGCCGCACTCCATGCAGCCCGTGCCCTCGCGGAATTTGAAGCCCTGCCAGTCGGCGGGTTCGAGGCCGTTCTCCAGCAGCTCCGCGTCGGTGTAGGTAACCTCCGTCGCGCAGAAATCGCAGATCTGCCGGACGAGCCGCTGGGCCAGAATGCAGTTCAGCGCGGAGACGAAGTTATAGGGCTCGACACCCATGTTCAGAAAGCGGCCCAGCACGTCCACGACGTTGTTGGCGTGGACGGTCGTGAACACCAGATGGCCCGTCAGCGCGGAGTTGATGGCGATCTGCGCGGTTTCAGCGTCGCGGATCTCGCCGACCAGAATCTTGTCCGGGTCGTGACGAAGGATCGAGCGCAGCCCGCGGGCAAAGGTCAGCCCCTTCTTTTCGTTGACCGGGATCTGCGTGATGCCGCGGATCTGGTACTCGACCGGGTCCTCGATGGTGATGATCTTGTCTTCTTCGCTTTTGATCTCGTTCAGCGCGGCGTACAGCGTGGTCGTTTTGCCGGAGCCGGTCGGCCCGGTGACGAGCACCATGCCGTAGGGCTCCTTAATGTAGCGGCGGAAACGGCGGAGATCCTCGGCCGCAAATCCCACCACATCGAGCGAAAGGTTCTGAAACTTCTCGCTCATCGACTCCTTGTCCAGTACGCGAAGCACGGCATTTTCGCCGTGCACGGTCGGCATGATGCTGACGCGGAAGTCGATCAGCCGGCCCTTGTAGCGCACCCGGAAACGGCCGTCCTGCGGGACGCGGCGCTCGGCGATGTCGAGCTCGCTCATGACCTTGATGCGGCTCAGGATGGTCTGGTGATGCTCGCGCGCGATGGGCGCCATGGCCTGCTGCAGCACGCCGTCGATGCGGTACTTCACCAGCAGCGAATCGTCATAGGTCTCGATGTGAATATCCGACGCCCGGCGTTCCAGCGCGGTGTAGACGGTGGTATCGACGAGGCGGATGATGGGCGAGATATCGTCGTCGCCGGTCAGCTTCTCGATGGAGATGTTTTCATCGGTGTTCTGGTCGCCGGCGACGACATCGAAGGCCAGACCCTCGGTCGCTTCGTCCAGCACGCGCTGCGACTGCTCTGACTTCTTGAGCAGATCCGTAATCTGCGAGAGCGTGGCGACGCGGGTGATCAGCCGAATGCCCAGCAGGCCGGAGATCTCGTCCAGCATCATCAGCTTCGACGGGTCGGCGACGGCGATCGCCAACCGGTTCCCTGCCTGCTCCAGAGGCACGAAGTTGTAGCGAAACATCATGTCCACGGGCACGGTCTTGAACAACTCGTGCTGAATCTTGAAGTTTTTCAGATCGACGAACTCGGCGTGGTAGCGGCGCGCCAGCATCTGCGCGCGCTCGGTCTCGGTCATCTGGTCGTTGTTGTAGAGGTTGGCGACGAGCGGTGCGGTGGCAGCCATGATGTCTTGGACTCCTGAGAGTTGCGGCGGTTTACCAGATGCAGGGGACCTCGCCGGATTCGCGGATCGCTTTGTCTGCGGTGACGAGTTCCATGGCGTTTGCTATAGCCGTGGCTCCGATGATGCGGTCGGCTGGATCTTTGGGGTACTGGCGACTAAAGAGGACCGACCGCTCGGCAACCGCAGCTGTGATGGGCAGAACGCTGCAATTCTGCTCGATATCGTCCACCGCGTCTCGCAGCGACGATTGCAACTTAACCTTGCCAAGGGAAACAAGATGCGCAATCTCCCAGAGTGTTTTATCGGCAATGGCTACTCCCTCATCGGCACGGGCCGCAGCAATCGCGGCTTTGGCGTTCCTGGAGAGTTTTTCTGGCGTCAAGGCGAGCCAGAGTAGTGCGTGGGTGTCAAGCAGGATCATTGATCTGCGCTGCTGAACGGTTGAAGAACTCCTCATATTCCTCGTCGGTATGGGTGGGAGACAGAATATCTCCAACGATCTCCATCTTGCCCTTCAGAAAACCGAAGATCGGGTCCTCGGTTTCGAGCGGCATCGGGACCATCTTGGCAACCGGAACTCCGTTCTTTGTAACCACAACTGGCTCACGTCTTGCGGCGACCTCATCGAGAAGTCCCAAAAACTGTGCCTTCGCCTTGGCCGCTCCCATCGTCCTCATCGCTCGCACCCCCCCCCCCGTGACCACTCTAGCATGGTCACATTCATCAGGACCCATTGGCCCCGTACAGGCTGAAGATGGGCAGGTAGAGTGCGAGCAGGATCACCACCACGACCAGGCCGGTAACGACCAGGAGAGCGGGTTCGATCAGGCTCATGATCGCGGCCAGCGAGGTTTGCACGTCTTCCTCAAAGAACTCGGCTACGGAGTTGAGCATCTGCGGCAGCGCGCCGGTGGACTCGCCGACCTCGATCATCTCGATCGAAAGCTCGGGGAAGACCCTGGTGGATTCAAGCGACTGCGAAAGCCGTTTGCCCTCGCGTACGCCCTCCACCGACGAGGCCACCGCGCGGGCGATCTGGCGTGAGTCGATCGAGCGGGCCGCCGTCTCCAGGCTCGGCACCAGCGGCAGGCCGCCGGTGAGCAGCGTGGAAAGCGTGCGGGAAAACAGGCCGACCTGGTATTTGAGCCAGACTGAACCCAGCCCCGGGGTGCCGATGCGCACGCGATCGATGAAGACAGCGCCGGCTTCGGTCTTGGTCCAGCGCACCAGCGCGTAACCGGCGCCGGCGAGCAGAATGGCGGTCCACCAGCCATCGTGCTGCGCATATTGACCCATCGAAAGCAGCGCCAGCGTGAGCCCGGGCAGCTTGGTGCCGAGCTGATCGTAGAGCTCCGCAAACCGCGGCACCACGAATGTGATCAGAAAGACGCAAAGCGCGGTAATCATCACGATCATGAAAACCGGATAAATCAGCGAGGCGCGCAGCTTTTTGCGGAATGTCAGCGAAACCCGCTGGAAGTCGAGAAAACGCTGCAAAACCTCTTCGAGGTTGCCGGAGCGCTCACCGGCCAGCAGCGTGGTGGTGTAGACCAGCGGCACATTACCCTGCGCCTCGAACGCCTCGGAGAGCGATTGGCCGGTGCGCAGGCGGGTTGCGACGTCGTCAAGCTGCCCACGAAACGCTACATCCTTCTGTCGTTTCGCCAG
This sequence comes from Granulicella sp., assembly GCA_965276885.1. GTDB lineage: Bacteria > Acidobacteriota > Terriglobia > Terriglobales > Acidobacteriaceae > Granulicella. The sequence continues at coordinate 4,356,156 of OZ255702.1, forward strand.
CAGCTCCATCGAGCCCAGGATGGGCAGACCGGCGCGAATCAGGGTCAAAAACTGCTGGTTGAATACCAGAAACATGTCCAGCTTGACCTTCTTTTTGCCGGAGCCGGCGAAGGTCGAGCGTGGCTTGACCGAATAGACGAGGTAACCGGCCTGCGTGAAGCGCGAGCGCAACTCCTCGGCCGTCGCGGCGGCATGGGTCTGCTCCTGGATGCGGCCGCGTTCGTCGGCAAGGCGGATGAGAAATTCGGTCATGACTGCTTCTTGGACGTTTTTGCGCCTATTCTGCCACGCTTCGGTGACAGTGGAATCAGCACGAAATCGTAACTGCCCGGGATTGCGCGGCTTACAGCGGCGCGAATCGCGTCAAGTTTTGGCTCCAGATTGTTCATTTTATTGTTGTCGAGCACAACTAAGCTGATCTTGCGCTGTGAATGGTTCTGCTGCGAGTACATCTTTTTGTCTGCTGTAATAAGCACTTCGAAGCCGTTTGCCTCCGACGTGGCGATGAGCAATCTGTCTTCTATCCGATCCCATCCCATTTGCCTGGCGGTGAACACGAGATGTTCGGAAAGTTTAGGGCCAAGCTTTTTAGGCAAATTATGGTCGAGCAGGATTTTCACGCTGCTCGAAAACCCGCATCCTTCCCAAGGGCAAACCCAAGTACGTGCTCAACTTGGCCGAGGTCGAGATCGTATTCCTCGACTATCTCTTGCGCATCCATCCCCCCCTCATAAAGAGAGAGCAAATTATCAGCGGAGAAGCGCGTACCCATCAGGACGGGTACACCGCTCAACTTACCCACAACAACCTCCACCTCGGAACAGCCTGTCCAGTCAAACGGCCCGGCTTCTCTCCAAAAATACGGAGAAAACCTTTGCATCTTCCGATCCGGGTAGCTGCCCTCGCCTCTTGCCCAAGCTTCTTCCTGCTCACGGTGCGACACTTCGTCCGCCATGTCTATCTCCCGGCTACAGCATACGGCCTCGCCGAAGCGAGGCCGTATGCGGGCTGATGCCACAAAAGCGTCACACGCTGAAGCTAGAGCCGCAGCCGCAGGTTGACTTCACCTGGGGGTTTTCAAACTTGAAGCCGGCGGCCTCGAGCGTTTCAACGTAATCCACGGTGCAGCCATTCAGGTACATCGCGCTGGTGGCATCGACGAAGACCTTCAGATCGTCGAAACGGACGACTTTGTCCATCATGCCGGCGGCGTTTTCGAAGCTCATGGAGTACTGGAAGCCGGAGCAGCCGCCGCCTACCACGCCGATGCGCAGACCGGCCGGCAGGGGATCCTGGGTCGCCATGATCTCCTTCACCTTCGCGATGGCTGAATCGGTGAGGTTGACGGGATTGGTCTTGACGGGCGCGGGTCCGGTGACGACCTCGGCGGTGGGCATTGCGGCAGTGGCCATCTTGGATCTCCTTAAAACTTCTCCGGTTTCGCTTTCATCTTCGCTTGCGGCGAACCGTCAGCACGGCAACATCTTTAGTCTATTCCCGCCGGGACGCAGCAGCAAGCAGGGCTGATGAATCCCACCGGTCGTCTATACGATGCCATAGCCCAACGGCGGATGCAGCGCTTTCGTACACTGGGAGCCGTGAACCTCCTCGAAGCGCTCGCCTCAGCTTTCATCAACACCTTTGGCATTACGCAGCCGACGGACGCGGGTCGCCGACGGGCAGCCTGGTTCATCTTTGCCCTGCTTATCCTCATGTTCCTTGTGGTCTGTGCGGTCGGGTATGCGTTTTATTCGGCGATGCGCCGCTAGTGTGGTGAATCCTCATCCTTCTATGAAAAAGGCGCACCTGTCCAGGGGGTGATTGCGAATAGATTGCGTACAGTCTTCTATTCGTGCTCTGGGCACACAAGGGGGTTCGATTCCCGGCCGCTCCATCTGAGGATGACCTCAAGGGTCAAAGGATGAGCGAGCTGACCGGGCTACCTTGCAACCGTCGCAAACACCGTTGAACTTCTTTTTCTTTTCCAGGCAGCTTTTGTTGTTGCCTATTCTTCAACCCTGCCGCGCGAAGCTCTCTTCGTCGAAGCAGATTCCGTGGCGCAAAAGCGCCCAAACGGCGGTAAGCAGCTTGCGCGCCAGGGCGATCAGGGCCACCTGTGCGGGTTTTCGCTGCCTCAGCTTCCGGTACCAGGCTCCCGCCGCGGGCGAGTGCCTGGCTGCGACTTGCGCCACCTGCAGCAGGATCCAGCGCAGTGTGCCTGATCCATGATGGCCGATGCCGCCGCGTTTGCGCTTGCCCGCCGACTCGCGCACCGAGGGCGTCAGCCCGGCATAGCTGGCCAGCGCCCTTTTGCTCGGGAAGCGCTCGATCTCGCCCACCTCGCCCAGGATCACCATCGCTGAATAGGCCCCGATCCCGGGCACGGTCCGCAGCCAGCGGGCGCGCGCATCGTCCTTGGCCATCCGCTCCAGCTCGCGGGTCTGGGTGGCGATGGCCTCGTCCATCTGGTCGATCACCTTCAGCCACACCTCGACCACCACGCGGGCCGCCGGACTCAACGCCAACCCCGCCAGCCACGCCCGTCCCTTCTTGCCGAACACATCGGCAACCGGCTTCAGAAAGCCTTCCTGATGCAGCACCGCCTGCAGCTGGTTCTTCGCCTTGGCCCGTTGCTGGCCCAGCGTAATCCGCAAGCGCGTCAGCAGGCGCGTCTGCTGCGTCCGTTGGTTCGCCATCCACGCCTCGGGCAGCAGGTCCGCCCGCGACAGCTGCGCCAGCGTCTCGGAATCCACCTTGTCATTCTTCAGCCGCGCCGACGCGATCGCCTTCATCCGTTGCGGATGCACCATCACCAGACGCTCCGCCTCCGGCTGCACCGCCCGCGCGAACGCCGGCCAAAAGCCACTCGCCTCCATCACCACCTGGCGCGGTCCCGGAACCTGCCCCAGCCACTGCCGCAATGCCGCTCCTTGGTTGACCACCTGGCCCTGCTTCAACTTTTTGCCGCTTGCATCGACGGCGGTTAAATAGCAGAATCGCTGGTGTAGATCTACTCCTACGTGGGTCTGCATGGCGTACCTCTCTCTGGATGAAATGTGTGCTTCGAGCACGTACCAGGAAGGTACGCCTCTCTTCATCCCATCTGAGCGGCGTTTGGCGCGCTTTTTGCGCCAAACGCAGTCGAAGGACCTGCTTTTCGCTTCGGTCGGCTACGCGGTTCAGGGTGCTACATGTGTATCGAAGTTCTGGGACACCACACTAGGCTAGGTATGTCTAACGAATCACGATCATCGTACGAAGTGCATATTGGAGAAGAAGGGGGAGGGAGCGTGGGGCTTCAGCCCCACGAAAAGGAGAGCCAAATGATGGGCTTTCAGCCCCGGGTTCTCTCCGATGTCAGCACAAAACCCCGGCCTGAAGCCCCGTTCCTCTCCAGACTCAATGTCCGGGCTGAAGCCCGGACCTACCTCCTGAAAGCAAAAGTGATTCACGCAGACACTACCGAATCCTGCCCCCGACGGCTGTGGTGCCCTTTGTGGAGCTGTGACCCCTTCCCGCCATGGACGGTTGAGCGTATGATTCTGGCGGCCCAGCCTACCCTTCGAGTTCCGTCGCGAGACAGCCCACCGGTATACCGGACCTACTCAAGTGAGGGGAATCACCATGCACATCCATCCGGCTTTGCTCGTTGTCTGGGCTGTTGTTTCGGCAGCCCTCGTTGCGGTTTTGATCTATCGCGCCACGCTGACCCAGCATGAGACCGATCAGCTCTTCCTGAATGACGAAGTTACGCATTGCCTGAGCCATGAGGAGCACGATCGCATCGTTGCCCGCGTAAATCGCCTTAAGCCCCTGTATCAAGGCCTGTTTGGCGCTACGATCCTGATGACCGTGATCGTCGCGGGAATGTATGTAGCGCAGGTGCTGCCAAGCATGCAGTTTTAGCCGGGTTCGTCGCCCAGGCCGCCGGCAGGGTGGGTGCAGTGTCCGTGCACCCCACTCCCCGGCCGTTGTGTGGCCTGATCTGCGTCCAGGCACGCCCGACACCCACGCCCGACACCCACAAAAGTGCAATGCCGTTCAGACTTCCGTTGCCTTCCCAGCCACTGGCTGCCGGCTTACCTTGAGGTTCAGGCCAAGTACCCTCCAGAGCTGTTACGGGTGCAAGACGAAGGCCAACTCAAGCGTAAAGGGAACCTACAATGCACATGTATTCGGGATTGACCGTGATCTGGGGTGTTCTTCTCTCCATGACGGTGCTGGTCATGGTGTGCCGTGGCACGATCACCCAGCACGAGATGGACCAGCTCTGGCTGGGCGATGAAACGGGCCCGAGCCTCAATAACCGGGAACACCATCGTCTGCTCAAGCTCGTCCGCTTTCTCCGCCCGGTGTATCTGCTGCTCGGCTTTGGCACGGCAGTTGTATCCGCGATCATCGCCGGCAACTATGTTGTGCAGGTGTGGCCTTACGTTCACTTTCTGCCGCAGCACTAACAGCACCAGGGGTGTCTGACGAATCATTTTTGCTTTTCGGAGGTAGGTCCGGGCTTCAGCCCGGACATTCAGCGCGGAGACAGAACGGGGCTTGAGCCCGGGTTTTGCGCTGACACCGGCAAGAAGCCTGGGCTAAAGCCCATCATCTCGCCCCTTTTTTCGTGGGGCTGAAGCCCCACGCTTCCTCTGCATCCTGCTCCAAATCCTCCTCCAAGGTGCGCTTCGATGCACCTCGTACCCTGATCGTGATCCGTCAGAGACTACCGAAGTCTGAGGTTCTGCAGTCAGGCATTCGGCGAATCAGGCGTTCGGCGAATCAAACGATCGGTACGGAATCGGATCCACGCGGCGCTCCCAAACAGGGAGCGCTGGTTTGGCTTTGCATTTTTCGCTTGCATTTTTCGGGCGAAAGCGGATTCCGGCTACACTGACTCGAAGAAACCCCGCGCAAACCGCGCCCAGAGTTCCCTCGATGAAAGTTTTGCCCACGAGTCCTTTACCCACGAATCCTTTGCCCAGGATTCCTTTGCCCAGGAGTCTTTCGCCCAGGAGTCAAGGTCCTTCGCGCCGCTCCTTTCTTCGTCTCGGGAGCTTTGCCGCCACCCTGCCCTTCGCTGCGCTTCCCCTGCTGAGCGAAGGCCACCTCGCCTGGGCAGCCATGCAAACCGGCGGCCGGATGGCCAAAGTGACGCCCGGGCCCGCCTCCGCGGACGGTACCCCGCCGGTAATGATCAACGCGAACGAAAATCCACTCGGTCCCTGCGCGGCCGCGCTGGCTGCCATCGGAACCAGCGCGAAGACCGGCGGCCGTTACGACGCCTTCGGCGAGGTGGACCGCCTCAACGCAGCCTATGCGAAAATCGTGGACCTTCCCGCCGACCACGTGCTTGTCTATGCAGGCTCGAGTGAACCGCTGCAGTACACCGTGCTGGCGTTTGCCTCGCCGGCGGCCCCCTATGTCACGGCCGATCCCAGCTACGAGGCGGGCATGTGGGCGGCAAAGGCGGCGAACGCGCCCGTGATCAAGGTTCCGCTCACGCCGGCCTACGGTCACGACGTGAAGGCGATGGTAGCGGCATCGCCGTCGGCCGGCGTGATCTACCTCTGCAATCCAAACAATCCCACCGGCACACTGACCGCGTTCGACGACATCAACTGGGCGGAGCAGCACAAGCCCAAAGGCTCGGTCCTGCTTGTGGATGAGGCCTACATCCACTTCTCGGATTCACCCAGCGCCGTCAGCCTGGTTGCGCAGGGAAAAGATGTCATTGTGCTGCGAACCTTCTCCAAAATCTATGGCATGGCGGGTATTCGCTGCGGCGTCGCCATGGGTCGTCCGGACCTGCTGGCGAAGCTGCAACGCTATGGCATGAATCCGATGCCCGTCACCGCCGCGGCTGCCGCCAACGCCAGCCTGCAGGACCCTGTTCTCATCACGGCGCGGCGGCAGATCAACACGGACATTCGCAACAACACCTTCGCCTGGCTGCAGGCGAATGGCTGGCGCTACACACCCTCCGTCTCCAACTGCTTCATGATCGACACCGGGCGCCCCGGCAAGCAGGTGATCGCCGCGATGCGCACGAAAAACGTCTACATCGGACGCACCTGGCCGGTCTGGCCGAACTATGTGCGCGTAAGCGTGGGTACGCCGGAGGAGATGGCCGCCTTTCAAACCGCATTCGGCTCCGTGATGGCCGGCATGGGTGGGCCGGCAAAGGCCTGACCCATTTTTTCCGGTTCCCTGAAGCAAATTACTTATAGCTATGCAATGTTATTTCGACTGGAGCGCAGCGAAGTGGAGAGAGACCCCTGCGTTCCGGTTTTTTAGCTACGCAGACCTTTGTGCAGCAGCACCCAAAATACAGAGGTCTCTCCACTGCGCAGACGGCAGAACTGTCTGCTCCGGTCGAGATGACACCTTATACCAACACCGAAACTGCTCTAAGCCGCGGCATACCGCCCAAGTTCCTTGACGGTGCGGCAGTGCTGGCGAAGCGCGCGCAGGCTGGCCTCGGCCATGCACTCATCCGCAAAGCGTAAGTCGACGAAGAAGACATACTCCCAGGGCCGTCCGGGCACAGGGCGCGACTCGATGCGGGTCAGGTTCGCGCCCTCGCCGGCGAGCGCGTCCAGCGCCCGCACCAGCGTTCCCGGACGATGCTCCACCGCAAAGGCGACGCTGAGTTTGTCTGCCGCCGAAGAGCCCTCCAGCGGCTCCGCATTCGCCCGGCGCAGCAGATGAAAGCGCGTGAAGTTTTCCGCGTGATCCTCCACGTTGGCGAGCAGCACCTCGCCTCGGTACACCTCGGCGGCTAGCCGGGGCGCGATGCCGGCGGTGTCGCGCAGATTTTCCCCCACGACGTGCCGCACGCTGCCGGCGGTATCGTAAAACGGCAACGCCTTGGCCTGCGTGAACCCGGCGAGGAAACGCCGGCACTGCGAAAGCGCCACAGGATGCGAAAGCACCGTGCGAACGTCTTCGAGACGAACCCCGGGCGCGGCGATCAGGTTGTGCTCAACGCGCAGGAGACCTTCGCCTTCAATGCGCAAAGGACTTTCGAGCAGAAGATCGTAGTGCTCCGCCACCGATCCGTGCAGGCTGTTTTCAATCGGCAGCACAGCTGCCTGGACACGTCCGGAGAGCACTGCGGCGACCACCTCCGCCGAGAGGCCGCACGGGGCAATCTCGACCTCCGGGCCGAGCATCGCGCGAGCGGCGAGATGGCTGTTGCAGCCGCGTTCCCCTTGGATAGCAACTGTTTGTATGGGTGGCAAAGGCAGATGCAACTCCCGCGACCGGACGCGCCATCCCCTCGTTGAATAAAGCCTCCCAAGGGGACAACCTCGCCTTTACGCTCAGCAACATACCATAACAAACCCGTGCAAGGATTGACGGAGTTTTATCGTTTCGCGTGTGCCCTACGGCACCCGTATTTTCAGGAGAACGCACATGCTTTGGACTATCACCATTATTCTCGTCATCCTCTGGGCCGTCGGCTTCGTAGGCTTCCACGTCGTTGCCTGGTGGATTCACCTGCTGCTGGTGCTGGCCGTGATTTTCCTGATCTTCAGCTTGCTGGGCGGGCGCCGGGTTTAGTCCCCGCCGCGCGGGCACCCCAAACCGTTGTGTGCAACATCCTATAGATCACAGATCGTTGGAGGCTATATGAGCACAAGCGATAGCACAATCAAAGGCAAGTTCGACGAGCTCGCCGGCAAGACAAAGCAGGCTTTCGGGGACGTCACGGGCGACCAATCCGCCGCCAATAAGGGTGCGGCACAAGAGGTGAAGGGCCATGCGGAGCAGTCTTGGGGATCAGTGAAAGAGGCTGCCCATGACACCCAGGAGCGCCAGCAACCGCAGGCCGATAACACCGCCCACGACGTTCGCCAAAGTGTCACATCCACCGCCGCGAATGTGAAGAACCACATCCAGAATGCGGCAGACGACTTCAAAAACAAGTAGCCCGCACCAACGCACGTCAGGAGCACACGACGCGACATCCACCTGGGTGTCGCGTTCCGTTTGAATCAGCCTTCGTGAATCTTAGGCTGCGGGTGGAAGCTTCTGATCGCCCAGACTCACCGCATTCAGGTGCACCTACTCGACGGGAGATTGAAGTAGACCGGCTGCCTCGAGCCATGGTTCCAAAGCTCGCGCGGAAATCAGAAATACACCTTTTTCCTCGGCACTCTCCCTAATATAAACGTCCACCTCCCGCATGCAGTGCTCTACCATCGGCAGCGCAGACGCTGTAAGACTCTCTGTGGTTAAAAGAGGCATATAAATGGGGAATGCCGCCAGGCCTTCCTCCGTGATGAATGGATGAAGCACTTCGTACCATGCTCTTCTCATACGCTCTGTCGTACAACGGTGAATGACTTGCGTGAGACCCCCAGTTCCAGTCATCGACTGACAAGCCTGTGCACTGTGTTCATCGCTCGTGTTTAACAGGAGGATATTGCGCATTAGGGCAGGCATGGGTGAATCGTGATCGCGGTTAGTTAGATCGTCTTCCGTCCAATAACGTGGTGACTCCGCCTCCGGTTTGAGGCCCAAACCTATTTCGGGATTCCAAAGAGGAGCGCACTTTCCGATCTGCTGAATGGCATTGTCTTGGTGCAAATGGTCTAATTCCAGCCACGCAGAACGATTTGCATTCGATTCTTCGCGTAGCAACCGGATAAGCAACGCCACACTCGCGAAGAGCTCTTTACGCTGACTCGCTTTTAGGGGAAAAGCTGGCACTGGAATTATATAAACGAACCACTCAGTCCCAGTCGTCAGACGAACTGCCGTGAGTTCTTGATCAAATTCGGTAGACAAAGCCGTCTTCCTTCATACAGTCAGTAATTTCTGCTAGAGTCAGATCGAAATCCGGCCACTTCACTGCTAGCAGCATGCCCCGATCAGGTTTGCTCTCAATTAAGTATGCACTAAATACAGTGAACCACGCCTCTCGCTGGTCAGCTGTGGCGGACAGAAGAGAACTACTAGTGAGTAGTGGCAGTGCAAACAGAAGACCTCTGAAGCTAGGATCTCTTCGGAACGGTTCACCGAAAATGTTCTTGCTCTGCATCAGAAAGTTGTCTCGCAGCGAGTAGCCCGCCTGAATCTCAGTCTGCATAGTATCGGAATAGGCGGGGTGGCTCTTAACGATTCTAGGCATCTCAAAAACCGGGGCAATGGCTTCAGGGTCGGGGGGGAGATACAACGTCAGCATGCCTCCAACACCAAAAAAGTCTGCGCGTTGTTTTTCGGGCTTTTTGAGTAGAAACCAAAGCATGTGGTCCGGCATCCATTTGTTCACGTCCACTGGCTTGCCGTCTTTAGATGCGTTTTCGACTTGTTTCTTAATAGCCTCGAAGTCAGGAAGCAAAGGCGGCAGCGTACCGGGCACAAGCGAAGCGCCGATCATCGGAATGTACTCTGAGCTGGTCTCGGTAAGCTTATTGATCAAATCGGGATAAACAAATTTCAATTGCAAAAAACACTCCTCCCTTAGCCCATGAGATGTCTTGAGATGCGCCGCTAAGCGGCGGTGGAACTCCTGGATCCACTCGCGCTGATGCGGAAGCATAGGAAAGGCCGAGACCGGAAGCCAATAGATAGAACAATCAGAAGCACCCGCCGCGCGAACAAACGGTTCGATTGTTCTTTCCTCTATCGGCTGTAAGCGGGATGTCTGACTAGCAATCGCCACGATTACTGCCGCCCAAGGAATTGATTAATTGCAAGCACCGCTTCCGGCTTTCCGCTCATCTGATCGTTCGAGGTAAGCGACATTGTTTGTCCATCCGAAAACTGAAGCACGATCCGGCTACTGACTGCCCCGGTATGAAGATATGCGTGATCGACGTTGGAGAGCGGAATAATTTGTTGACTCCAATGATAAAAAGCGAACTTGGCGATAGTCACGGTTTGCGATCTGGCATCAAAAGTCAGGCGCACAGATTCCAATACAAAGGCGAAGACGACTAGAACCAGCGAAGACCAAAGCGCGAATGGAATGGGCAAGAAGGGTTTAGCGCGAGCCTTGATGTAAAGCGTTACCGCCGATATGGCTCCGACTGTAAGGATCAGCCCTAAGTTTGCTGGATTGACCACGACGAGCTGCTGCAGCCCATACATGACACGAAGATGAACACCTAGCACCGCTACCTCCACCACGCGCTCGTATCAGCCAAAAGGGCTGTCTGCGTTCAATGCAATACCTGCGTTTATGTTGCCGGCAATGGCCTTCAAGTGGGTTGCAGCCGCCTTTACCTTACCCCCTTTGATCTCCGCTCCGAGCGCCCCCAAGGACGTTTTGATCTCTTTTGTTTCGACCTCAATCGCAGATCCATCCATACTGAAGATGCTTCCATTACAGTCCAATAGATGCTTCTCAAAATTCAGGGGCCAATTGAATTCGAAGGACAAATTCTTCACGTCGATCTTAAGCGAATTGTACTCGAAATGTTTTTCTTTGAACTCCAGCAGGGTCTTCCCGACGTCGTGATCTTCCGTCTTTTGTTCCCGATTCTCCGGCTGATAATGCACCTCGCTGCGAGTGTGCATGTAAATATCGTTCCGTGGTTGGATGTTTGTTTGGTTATGCACGCCGACCCGTGTGTCATTTGTGGTCCCGTTCACCCGTCGAACGAGATTGGTATTGACGGTGTAGTTCTCGTCGAGTTTCACGAAAAATATGTGATTGTTCAGAACGTTTTCGGTGAGGTTACCCATGATTTGGTTCCACTCGTCCCCGTGTATCAACGAGACATCGATACCGGTCGTGTCAGCCAGCGCAGTTCGACTCGACATAGCGGCCATATCCAGTGAACCAAGGTGTGGGGTCTTGTTATCGGCGGAGGGATCGAAGCTGCCGTTTACGGTCTTCGGAGTTCCCCCAAAAGTCGAGTTGGACATAGTTTCTCCTGAACAGTAGCATCGTCTAGATGACGACATTCGTTGAAAGAGTTAACCTATCTCGCGAGAGAAGGTGTTGCTCTGAATGTGGACCCGTCCCTTTGGCGCGCTCAGCACAATGTCTCCATCCGAATGGAGAATTACAAGGTGCCTACCGGTTTCATCGGACAGCTCCGTCATGCTGAGAGACGTGTGGTTTGGGGTTGCTAAAAATATAGCTTCCTGTCCTGGTTTATCACTGAGGTGCAACCTGTTGCCGCTCTTGGTGACCAGACGTTTCACGTCGTTAGGCGCGATATCCTCGCCACGAAAATCGTACCGCGGCGCCATCTGCACCCCATTCCACAGCGACCCCAAAATCACCGGCCGCTCCGGGTCCCCATCCTCAAACGCCACCGCCACCTCATCGCCCACCTCCGGCATGAACATAAACCCGCGGTCGGGCCCGGCGTGGGGGCTGGTGGCTCGGGCCCAGTGGGTGGAGCCGTCCTGCTGCCAGAAGAACTGCACCTTGATGCGGCCCATCTTTTTGGGATCGTTGTGATCCACCACGCGGGCCGAGACGACGCCGTTCCAGGTGCGCGCCGCCGGGGGTTGCGGGTTACGGTAGTTCTTCCAGGGGGTACAGGTGAATTGGTTGATGTACGTCTTGGGCGTCCACTGGTGCTGCACACGCACCAGGCCATACGTGCCCTGGGCGTCCAGCGTGCCGTTGATGCTCACCGTATTGCCGGCCAGGAGGGTTTGGTTGCGGGATTGCCCGGTGCCGGTGATGGCGCCCCCCATGGCACGCTCGCTTTCGGCCTGGAGTTGGTCGTTGTAGTTCTCAAGCGTCATGGCCCGCGCCCGCTGCGGCTCAAAACCAGGCGGCAGCTGCTGCTGCGAGGCCCCCTGCACCGCCGAGGTCAGCCGCTCGGCCGCTGGATAGAACCGCGGCGGCTTCGACGCCTGATCAAAGTTGTTGGACTGCATGGCATGATGGTCATAGTGGGAGCCGGAAAAGCTGGGCGGTGCGAGCCTTCCCCGCAAACGGAAGCTGACCAGGCCGCCTTCTTCACGCCACTCGATCGTGCTTCCCGTTTGAAAGCTGTCGAAGACCTCAACGCCTTTTTCGCTGGGCCGCAGCCAGGCGCCGTAGTCGTCCACGATGCGATGAAGGAAGCTCCAATCGGTCTCCCCATACTGAACGTAGTTCAATGCCTTGCTGCCGGACGCACTCACGCTGACCGGGATGCCGTCCCGTCCAGCGACCGTGCCGGCGATGGAGGAAAGTGTCTGCTCGGCGTAGTACTGCTTGCGAGCCGTTATATCCAGCTTGTAGCTGAAACTGACCGCAATCAGCGTGGCGGTGTAGCTGCCCCAAACCTCGTAATCGAGGTGCACTTCGTACACAAAGCCGGAAAAGTGGAGGTGCTCGACCCCCTGCTCATCCAAGGTCTTGATCTCGACGGCCTTACCCAGCAGCTCCTCGATCGCCATTCGCCGGTCTTCTGTGGTACGGCACACCACCGTGCACCACCAGTGCTGGTTCAACTCCTGCACAACCTCGACGGAAGACAGCAGCGCGTCCCCGATCATGCCGTCGCCAATCTGAATCTGCGGAAGAGCCATCCATACCTCCGGGCCGGTACCTGAACGCTGCCCTTAACAATACGCGCTCTGAGGGTCGTGGGCTAGCTATTTGGTTGGAACTGAGAGGTGGCAGCTTCATGCACAGTTCGCCGTTCATACGAGTGCTGGAGCAGTATAGAATCGCAACGGCATCGTTTCGATTGGATCCCCGAGCGTGGCCAATCTTTCAGAACACTACCACCTGCGCCGATATCGAGGTCGGCAATGTGAGCTCTCGCTAGCCCCGCGAAAACACATCTAGCCTGAGAGGTACTCTTTTAACATGGCTTTCGAACAGCTAACATTTGGCGTAGGGCCCGGACAGTCAAACCTGCCTCATGACATACGGCTTGTTCAGCAGCTGCTTAACAAGCGATCTGTGCAGACCGGCTCTGTTCTGGCAGAAAGCGGCAGATTTGACCAAGCTACCGAAATGGCGATCAGGACCTTTCAGCGTGTCGTCATGAGGTCGGCACTTCCAGACGGTGTCGTAGCACCGGACAGCAGCACGTTTCTGGAGCTTACACTCAACACGTTAAACCGCGTTAGTATTGAGCGCACGGGGAGGCTCCAGCTAATATATGGAGACCGGACCCCAGAGCCCAGTCCGGAAGAGTACGCGGCCGCAGGCAGCGAATTACACTGCGAAGTTGCTGTAATCAAAGCCGTACAGAGGGTAGAGGCCCCCCGTGGTGCTTGGGACGACGTAAGACAGCGCCCCACGATTCTGTTCGAGAGACATCTATTCAGCAAGTATACCGGGGGACGCTTTGATGCCAAGTATCCCAGCATCTCGAACTATATCCCGGGCGGATACGGAGTTTACGCAGCTCAGTATTCCCGACTCGAGGTCGCATATGCATTAGATGCCAATGCGGCGCTCCGTTCGGCCTCCTGGGGACTTTACCAGATTCTTGGGAATAACTTCGCCGATGCAGGATTCGGTACCGTGAATCTCTTTGTTAATGCAATGTGTATGTCGGTGTCACAGCATTTGAATGCGTATGTCTCATTTATCAAGTCAAGTCACGCGCTCTGGCATGCAGTCCAGACTAAAAACTGGACTGGCATTGCCCTCCACTACAACGGAACGAGATATCGACATTTTCACTACGACCAGAGCTTGGCCGATGAATACGAAGAGGTAAAAGCACATGATTAAATACTGCTTTTCCGGCGCTGCTCTGCTACTTTTGTTTGCAACCCTCTCCGTTGCCGGGCAGCAGGCCCATCTACAGCACCTGACATCCGAACAGGCGCGTTCGGTAGAGGGCTCCCTGGACCGTAAGTTGCTTCCCGAGGGCAGTGCGCAAATTCGCCCAGACAGTTCCCAAATCTTTTTTCTACAAACATCGAAGCTTCCACAACTCACCGTAGTTCCGGTTGTATTCGTAACTAGGGGTGTGCAGCCTGGGCAAGGTGAATACCGCAACTGCGGTGTGTATATAATAGCTCCTTATCAGAGCGGGAACTTTGTTGTGACACTAGGTCCTGACGTCAGTGGTGAGACACGATGCGATGGTCTGGAAGCTCTGGGAGCTATGCACGACGACGGAAGCCGGCCTCGATTGTTGCTTGTCTATTCTGTTTCCTCGCCCAATGTTTCTTTGCGCTACGGAGTAATTCTCAAGTGGAACTTGCGATTTCAAAGTTATGAGCTTGACGAAGCAGCTACAAATGGCTTGGGTGGGGCCACTGGTAACACTTTAACAATCGCCTCAATGAGGGCGTTCTTAACAAGAAACAAATAATCTGGCAATGTGCTCCTGCGCATGCCACGGAAGTCGGAGGAGGTCAGTGTGGCAAAAACTAAAAGTCCGTGGAACACCTCGTTGACAATCGATCAAACCACCATTAATGTCTTTTCTTCTCAGGTAGCTATTTCAACGCTCGCAGATGCGACAGGAAGGCCGAGTATGGGAACACTTATGTGCTCTATGGATTTCTCGGCAGATATGCATGACAGAACGAACGTACCCTTTGCGGCCCTGAAGCAGCTTTTCGACCTCGCCAACATTGTGACTCAGGAGAAGGTGAAGCCGATCAAGATCGAGTTCTGGAGCGATGACAGTCGTGATGATGCTCTTTGCACCCTGACATTCACGGGTTGGATCAGTTCGTTGAGCATCTCAAGCGGTGGCGGGACGAACCATGTTTTGTCTATCAGCCTGCAGCCCACATTAGATGGAAACCACTATCATAATCTTGTAATTGGCAACTGACGGCAGATGAAGGCGAAAGCTCCGACTTAGGCAACATAGCTACTCGCGACAAATCAAGGATGTGAAATCGAGTTTTGGACCGCCGACAGCAGAATGGATGCCCTCTGCGCACTGGCCTTCAAGGGCTGGATCAGTTCCTGGAATATCACCAGTATTCGTTGTGGCTACACAGATGTTTTGACGCCCCGAGCGAAATACAGGGGTCTCTCCATTACGCGGGACGATAAAGCCGTCCCGCTCCAGTCGAGATGACACTGTACACCTATGGAGAATTTGCCCTAACTATGTTCATCAGCTAAAAAGCGCGTTAATGGCCTTTACGGGCTTACTCCTTTCCCTGCCGCCTGCTCTCGATTTTGGCTTGTGACATTCCCCTTGTTCGGCAGCGAACCGATTAGATCCAGATACGGCCCACTCTGAGCAGGTATGTCATGAAGCCGGACACAAAGCCGTTCCGGGGAAATCTGTCATGCGGCCGGGGCTGACTTCTTTGCCGCTTTCTTAGCAACTGGCGCGGCAGTCTTCTTTCTGGCAGAAGCGGGACGGGTCTTTTTCGCGGATGCTTTGGACTTAGCCCAGCGTTCCTTTTGTGCCAAGGAGATCCGCTCTCGCGCGGCAGCGCTCATTTTCCGGCGCTTGGGCGGATGCTTGAGCGGATCCGCTTCAGGGATAGCTTTGCTGGCCGCCGCTCCTTTCGCGGGACGCCCGGCTTTTCTCTGGATTGGACCGCTGCCGGTTAATGCCTCTCTTGCCTGCTGTAACCGGGCGATCTGCGCATCGATTTCTACGACGATTTCCATTGCGTTCATGCGTCCTCCGTCTACGAGAATAGCCCAAGGATAGAAGCCGGCGATCTCGCAGGAGGAACTGATTGCAGTTCGGCCTCTCCTCCCCATGGGCTGTCAAACGCGATCGCGACGGCTCTCGGCCGCGTCGTGACCGATCATTCGATCGCGAGCGGGCTCAGATATCTCGATCGCCATGCGTACCGGGATGCGCGTGCCGGCCGTGCGCCGAACGCGCAATGATCCAAAAAACGCGGTTCGCGCGGTTCCAGATTTTGGTTTGGAGTGAAGCCAAAAGGTATGTATACCCTTTGCTTGTGCCCAGGCCGGCCAGGCGCATGGGAACCGGTTTGGCAGTGCGACAGAACCGGGCGGCATTTCAGCTGCAGTGCCGCCCGGGCCAACACCTATGGAGGGGCGTCTGTCGCAGACAATCTCCGGCGACGCTGTGCGCCTTCGCCGTCGCGGC
Organism: Granulicella sp.; assembly: GCA_965276885.1. Lineage (GTDB taxonomy): Bacteria > Acidobacteriota > Terriglobia > Terriglobales > Acidobacteriaceae > Granulicella. The sequence continues at coordinate 4,372,115 of OZ255702.1, forward strand.
TGGAAGGCTTTGTCACTAAAGTTAGATCTCCTCGGTCGAAGTCCAGCGCCGCGAGCCCCTCGGAGAGCGCCAGGGCGCTCCCCAGACGCCGCTCGCGATCAGTGGCCAGCATGCTGCGGAGCAGCTTCGCAAGCTCCAGGTCCGCTTCAATCGCTGCTGGCAGTTTCCAGTCGGCTTCGAGGTGCTTGCGCTTGAGTTCGTCGAGCGAGTTTGCCTCCAGTAGAGGTTTGCCCGTGAGAGTCTCCACGAGAATCATGCCGAGCGAATAAATGTCGCTGCGCATATCAGGCACCTCGCCGCGCACCTGCTCCGGGCTGCTGTACAAGGGCGTGCCGCCCAGGGCCTGGAAGGACGACCCCGTTCCGGCTCTGTGGGAGAGGCCCAGATCGAGCACCCGATAGCGGCCAAAGACATCCAAGCGGAGATTGCCGGGCGCCAGGTCGCCGTGCGTGATGCCGTGCGACTCCGCATAGCAGAGCAGGCCGGTGATCTGGGCCGCGCAGCGCAGAGCTTCGCCCCGCGGAAGCGGACCCCGGGCGGCGAGCAAACGGTCGAGATCCTCGCCTTCGATGAACGGCATGATCATGAAGTGGAGTCCCTCCACCTCGCCGAAGTCGAATACGGGAACGGCATTGGGATGGCCGCCCAGGCGCGCCGCGTGCATGGCCTCGCGCCCGAAGCTTTGCACGACCTCCGGCCGTGCCGCGAGCTCCGCATGGAGCACTTTGACGGCAAACAGGCCGCCGTGTTTTGTGTGCCGCACCCGGAAAATGGTCGCCATGCCGCCCAGGGCGACGGGTTCGAGCACCTGAAAGCGGCGATGGAGCGCCTTGCGCAGCCGCTCAGCCAGCTTCGCGAGCCGGGCCCTCTCGCCAGCCGGGCCAAGGGCGGCCCGGTCATCCTGCGTGGCAGGCGTGGACCTCTCATTGAGGCCGAGGTGGATCAGGAAAGCCTCCTCCGCCGGTCTGGTTCACGATCCGCCGGCGGCAAAGATGCAGGCTGCGGGAGACTGCCGTGGAGCGCGGGCGCGGCGAGGCGTTCCCGAATGCGCTCACCATCCGCTCTGGCGCAATGCAACGCGTATGGCTGCATGACGTGCACCGGGTCTGCGTTGTAGAGACGCCAGCCCAGGATGGCAACCGTCTTGTGCAAAGCGTGTTCCACGGTATTGCTCACTCGATGCCGGTCCCACAGGCAGACAAAGCCGGTCCCGGGATGGATATTGGGGTGCCGCACCGGCGTTTCCAGGTAGAGCTCCAGAGGGACGGCGGGAAAGAACAGCGGAAACTCGAGACGGATCTGGTGTTCCCTAACAAGATGACAGCTAAGGGAACAGCCCGGCGGCCAGCTTTCGGCCATGGGCTCAGACCATGCATCTTGCACAGTGCCGTTCAAGGACAAAGCCGGGGTAGCATGCAACGTGAGGCGAAAGACGGTGTCGTCCATGGCGAGCGCGGAGAGGCGTCCCGGGTTTCGCGCTGCCAACTGCCCGAGTATCTCCCACTCCGCCCGCAGCCTTCGTTCCAGCGGAAAGGAATGGTGCGGCTCAGCCATTGGTGGCAATCGTGGAAACCCGGAGAACATCATTGGCTCGAACCCCTTGTTGCGGCAGCGGCAAGGCGAAATCCAGACTGGCGCCATTCCAGATCACCTCGGGTTCGCCGTCGCCTTTGAGGACGTCGCCACGTTCCCGCAGGTCGAACAGGATCTCCTCGAGCACCATATCCAGGGTTTCGCCTTCGTCGATATCGACGTTGTACTTCGTTTCTCCGCTTACGGTATCGAAGTAGACCTGATACTTGGGCATGAAACCATTCCTCTTTCCGGGCAGACGCCCCTGGGCCACAGCTAATGCAAATGATCTGTTGGTGTATGACTCTCTTCTTGTCCACCCCGAGAGCACCTGCACTCTAACGGGCTGGTTGCTTTAACGCGCAAAGGATCCCGGTTCCCCGATCTTCGCCACGGTCATGGTAAGCGATGCCGGAAGCTCGGGCAGCGGGGTCGCGCATCGGCTGCACTCGCCGTTGTTGAAGTCCCAGCAGTCGCGGCACTGGACCCGGCGGCAGTGGGGACAGGCACGCAGGTCCACCTGCTCAGGGGAGCCGAGGCAGATCTGACAGCGGCCGTGCCGCGACCGGGGGCCGGTGGTCCGCGCCCACCAGCCCTCGGCGGAGGGCAGCACGGGCACGCGCTGTTCCAGGCAAAGCTGGCAGCGGCGATGCTCGAAGCTCCAGCAGGTCTCCTCGCACACCTCCTGGCTGCAGCGCGGGCAATGGAAGACAAGGGCCTGCGTTGCCAGGCGGCGATTGCACAGGTTGCAGCGCGCCCGGCTGCGCTGCAGGACCGCGGTGGTTACAGCGCTTCCAATGAGCGCCAGCAGGGGGCAGAACCACACGGCGAAGCCGCGCCGGAGACTGAACTCGACGACCAGGACAGCGCACAGGCTGGTTAGCGTAACGACGAGCGGCGGCAGCCAGAGCTTGCCCTCCGACAACTCGAAGTGCACCCAAAGCAGGGTGACGGCGACGCTGAGCAGAAGCGCGGCAACCAGCGCTACGGGGGCGCCGAGCAGACAGGCTCCGAACTGCAGCGAGATCATCAGAATGATCACGCCGCTCATCAGCGCAAAACGCTCCAGCGCGCGGTTCATGGCAGGTATCCTTCTCTGGCTGCGCTGGCTTCACTGGCTGCGCCCGCTTCACTGGCTGCGGTAATTGGCACAAGGGGATGGAACGCCCGCCGGAGGCGGTATAAATGCCGCTCCGGCATTCCCAACTGGCGCGGTGTCCAGTCGGCCTCCGGGTCGCCCGGGCCCACACTGTGTACGGAGCGCACGGGGTCGAGCTGCGCTCGGCTTCCGCATTGGGCGCAGACGCCGCCCAGACGTAAGGCCGCAAGCCGCTGCGTCAACTCCTGCCGGGCGCCGCAGACGCGGCAATGGGCGATCAGGCACACGGGCCAGGTGAGCTGCACCTTCCAGTCACCGCGGGAAGGATCTCCCTGCCGAAGCGGCGCGCAATCTTGCCGCGGAAGCGACTCGCGAAGGGGCACGTCCGCGGGAAACGCGGTGAGCGGTCCCGCGGGCGGCTGGTGCCAGGGGCAGCTGGTACTGCGGGTGAGCCGGTGACGCTCCGGGGCGGCCTCGTCGAGAGCTTTCAGCCGCACGGCCCAGGAGTGTACGGCCCTGGAGTTCACGGCCCAGGAGTTCACGGTCCTGGAGTTCACGGTCCTGGAGTTCACGGCCCAGGAGTTCTCTTCGGTGTGCGCCGCACCGCGGGAGGCGGCGAACCCCTGCACGGCTTCCGCGAGAACGCGGGCGACCCGCCGGATGGCACGCGGCACCTCCGGGAAAGGCCCCATGGGGGAGATGACCTCTGCCGGTCTGCAGCCCGTGGAGCCGACGCTGGCAAAGCTGAGCAGATCGGCACGCCGGGACTCGGCCAAGCCGCACAGGTAGCATGCGGCCTCATCCTGAGGAGAAAACCATGCCACCCGGCCGCAGCCCTCTCCGTGCAGGTCGTCGCCCCCCAGAACACCGCCGTCCAACATGGGGATGTGCAGGCTTCGAGCGACAAAGGCCGTCTCCACCCGGGCCAGCGCATGATCCGTACAGGAGACGATGAGGTCACAGGCCGCCACATCTTCCCAGCCAAGGTCGGCGATCGCCACGGGAGCCGCGGTCCATCGCGCAGATCCTTCCTGGCGGAGCGCCCTCGCCAGCAGGGTGGCTTTGTTTTCCGCGGGGGCGCCTGCGCCGGAATGAGCGGCCAGGGCCTGATACACCTCGCTCAGCGCCACATTTCTCTGCTCCAGCACCCCGGGGTCGACGATCAGCACAGAGTCCAGCAGCAGCTCGCCTTTTCCAGCGCTCCGGGCCAGCTCCAAGGCCACCGCCGACCCCAGCGCCCCAGCCCCAACCAGCACGAGACGAGGCAAACCTAGGCGGGGATTACACGTTCCCATTGAGAATTCGTTTTCCCGAGTCACTTTTCCGATATTGTAGGTGACAGAAGACACCGGACAACTCTAAACTGAACCAGCTTCCTCCATACAACTCCCCGCGAGACATTCGCGCTTGACCCTTGGCTTAACTCCGGTGCATTGAATCTCTGCTCTTTGTAGGCTGCATGAACGCGCACAGAAGCCTTTATTTCGCGACGCTGGTCGGCATCACCGGGGGGCTCCTCGCCGCTGTGGCCGGATTGCTGATCGCGATCCCGCTGGCGGATTCGGGGATGCGTTCCTTTCCGGACCTGGCCAATCTGGTTCCCTTCGGCATGGTCGTCGCGGTGATGCTGTTTGCTCACTTTGACCGGGTGCTGCTGGGCAAGTTTCGCGCAAATTCGATCGGATATGGGCTGCTCTTCGGAGGCGTTTCGGGCGTTTTAGCGTCATTGCTGGCCTATGGTCTGCGCGGGGGCATCGCCGAAACCTCACCGGTGCTGTACCGCCTCTCCGTTTGGGCGCTCTGCTTTTCGTTGATCGGCCTGGGTATCGGCCTGCGCTGGGTGAAGACAAACCGGGCGCGGGTCTTCCATGCGTATACGGGTGGTCTGGCCGGCGGTCTGCTGGGCGGCCTGGCTTTTGTGCTGTTTACGCCGCATGTTCCGGCCGGGGTCTCGATGGCGGGGCTCATGATCGCCGGGGCGGGCACGGGATTTGGCGCAGGAATCGCGCCGGTGCTGGTGCGGGAGGGCCTGATCCGCTTTATCAGCTCCGGCGATGCGCGCGCACAGAACAAACTTGGAAAGAATCGTTCCGTGTGGGACCTCGACATGGAGGAGTCCTATGTTCTGGGCAGCATTCCTACCGCCCAGAACGGGACCAAGTTTCAGCAGGGCGCGGACATCTTCATTCCCGACGCGGCCATCGCGCCGCGCCACGCGGTGGTGTTTGCCCGGGAAGGCCGATACTTCATCGCCCGCCACCCGGACGCCGGTGGTCCCGAGGGCATCGCCAAATTCGTTTTGCGGATCAAAGGCAAGACGGTGGTCGGGTCGCAGGAGCTGCACCCCACCGACGATCTGCTGATCGGCCGCACCGCCCTGCGCTTCGAGAGCAGAAAGGGCGGCGAATAGATGCCCAGATACCTTGCGCTCGCGCTGTTCGCCGGTCTGGGCACAGTCTCCGCCCCAGCTCAGAATCCCGGCGGCGGACCCGCGGCTGTTCGTCTGCGCACCACCACGCCACCCGCCCTGGTGGACTGCGCCCCGGTCACGCAGGTCCCCTGCATGTCGGCCGGCGTGACGCCGGTGGATGCCGCTGGTAAACCGGCGCCGGTCGGCCTGCCGCCCGCCTCGAAGTTGGCCCAGGCCTTCACCCTGCGCGGGGATGCCGGGGAGCTCAAACCGTTTTACGCCAGCGCGGGGCAGGGTCCGGATGCCGCGCAGCACAACAATGTCGTGCTGCTGATGCTGGACATCAGCGGCAGCATGAACCAGCCCGCGCCGGGAAGCGTATCCCGCTTCGCCGCCGTAAAAAGCGCGGTTGCGGAGTTCATCAACGGCATGCAGCCGGGCGTGGACCGGATTGCGATTGTGCCCTTTCAAAGTCACAATGTGGTCTCCACGATCCGGTCGGCCGTGTATGCCAGCACCAAGGCGGACGCGCTGGCGCAGCTGAACGCCTTGCCCTCGCCTGCGCCCAATAACAACACGGCTCTGTACCAGGCTGTCTTCACGGGAGTGCAAACTCTTGGGGAGGAGATTGCCTCTTTGCAGCGGGAAGGCCATACGGCCGGCGAGCTGCAGCCGCACCTCATCGTGATGACGGACGGCAAAAACGAGGTATTGCCCGGCGACGACCCGCAGCTGTTGAACGGGGATCTGGGTCTGGCGCAGGCCGCCGCCCAGGTACAGAGCTCGCATCTGGACGTCATCGGGATCGGCTTCGGGGACCGCAACAGCGTGGATGCGGGGGCGCTGCAGCGGTTTTCGCGACGCTTTTTCTATGCCGCCGACGCGGCTCAGCTGCTGGCCGCGTTGCATGTGAGCCGCTCGCTCTCCAGCCGCGAGGTGCAGCTGACGTGGCTGTTGCCGCAGAACAGCCGCCTGGCCCTGATGGGCAATGACCCCGGCTACACCCCGGAGCTGAAGCTCGACGAGGGACGGGTACTGCCGGGCGATCCGGTGCGGGTTTTGGCGCCGGCCAGCAACGCGCCGGTATACGACCGCAAGGCCGGCAGCCCGGAGCTGGGAGCCTTGATTGCGGCCAATCCGTCCACCGACGCGGGTTGGTCCGTGCTGTTGATCTATTACCTGCTACTTTTAGCTGCAGCCGCTGTTTTGCTGGCGCTGTGGTTCTGGGTTCCGCGTCTGGTCTGGGGGGATCGCCACCTCCATGCTCCCGCCAGCCGGCCCAAACGCTGGAGCAGCGATCGCCCGGCGGTCACTTCGGCCTCCGGGGTGCAGATCCGTTCGACCAACATCCCCGAGGGCTTTGGGAGCATCCCTACGGGAAGCGCGCCCATTCAGCGCTCGGCCGCACAGACGACACAGCTTCAGCCCCGCGGCGAGTTTTCACGCACACGCCTCAACCTTGAGCAGAAATGAGCAGAAACAGGAGACCCAGCTTATGCCTCTCGTAAAAGTGGTTCGAAAAGGGGTGACCCCCTCCGTTCGCAAGGTGCCGACGTCCACGGCGGCGGCGATGCTGCCGATGACGCTGGAGCGCGTGGGCGCCGAAGCCGGCAGCGAAACCGAAGAGCTTGCCAAGGTTGAGGATCTGAACGATGCCTTTCGCAAGTTCGAGCCGAAGCTCGACTTCCGCGGCTACGCCGGCCCGGAGGAGACCGAGTTCCGCGCCGAAATGCAGTTCCGCTCCATCAAGGACTTCGATCCGGAAAATATTCAAAAACGGCAGGAGATCCGCGATGCGGAAGGCAACATCACCTATTTGCGCAACGACATCGCGGACCTGAAGACCAATGTCGACCTGCTGTACCGGTTGAAGGACCGCTGGAAGCTGCCCGCGGTGCGTCGCGCCTGGGGCAACGCCACCCAGCGCCAGGAAATTGTGGATGCATTGAGCAAGCTGCGCAGCGAGCTGGAACGCGTTGCGGAAGGGACCAAGTAAGCCATGGCTGAGACACAAACGCTTACCCGCACCACAGACCAGATCCTGGGCGCCAGCCCGGCGCGCGAACTGTTGCAGGACATCTTCGCGGATCTTCATCCCGGCCTCACCAACGAAAAGCGTGAGATTGCCAGCATCTTCAGCCCGCAGTCGGCCAAGGAATTTCTGGGCCAGCTCACGAATTTCGAGCAGTTGATCAGCGCCAGCGACAGCTACGAGCAGACGGTGAAAAAGCTGCAAGGGCAGATCGACAGTGCCGAAGCCATTCGGGACGAGTTGCTGGCGCAGGTCTTCAAGCAGATTCGCCCGCTCGAAACCTCCTACCGCCAGCTGCAGCTCTTCTTTGAAAACACCAAGGTGGGCGACGGCAAGGTGCGCAAGCCCGTCGAAATCTTTATCCTGAACGCCGATCCGCAGGCCATGCAGGACATCTTCTCGATGAACATCGCGGCGATGGAACACTTTGTCGTGCAGCGCAACGACAACTTCAACTTCCGGGACGACATCTGCAACATGGTAGTGGGCGGCTACTATCCGCAGCCCATTCGCGAAAAGCTGGAACAACTGGCCAATGCCTGGGGCATGCTGCTGATCGGCGATCTGGACGACGAAAAGTCGTTCAAGAACGTGGAGCGCAATTTTCTCCCCGGGGGCAAGTATGAGTTTCTCAAGCGCCCCGAGGATGCTGCCGCCGCGGATGTTTGCCTGATGGGTTACCTGCAGCTGCGGCCATCGCACTGGTTTGAAAAAACCGATGACACCAGCGATGGCTTGTATGGTCCGCCGTCGCTGGTGTTCGCCGGCGCGGTCGCGCGCGCCGACGATGCCCAGGGACTCGCGCAGGGTCCGGTGGGCTCGCGCTTCGGCCGGGTCACCGGCGCGGCCAAGGCGCGGATTGAGCCCTTGATCGGGGAGATGGAACACCTGTCCATGGAGCGCCAGCTGATCCCGATCATCCGCGACGCGGACAATCACCTGTGCTTCTACGGCTGCCGCACCCAGGCGGACGATCCCTACGGCGTGCTGAAGTTCTTCACCTCGTACCGCATTCTGCGCTATCTGGAGCGCTGCTGCCGGCACTACCTGCTGCAGGTGGCGGGCCAGGTGCTGACGCGCGACTTCATGGATCAGCAGATCGAGATGCCGCTGAAACGGGTGCTGGACGAGCAGGTGGAGCAGGGCACCATCCTCAGCTACGACCTGTTCGTCGACAAGGACTCCAACAAGCGCATGCAAGGCATCTGCGACATCACGCTCAGCGTGATGCCTACCGGGCCCGCCGAAACGTTTGTGCTGAAGATCGATGTGCCGGAGTTCAGCCGCCCGGAACCAGCCAAGACCTAACCGCGGCATGAAGGGTGTACACCATGGGAGAACTGCGGTTTCAAGTACGTGCGGTCCGGCCCGGAGCGGCGGCGCGCAGCGCGGAAGCGGCGGCGCGGTCCACTGCTGCCCCCGACTCGCCGCGGGTGCGGGCCGGTTCTTCGGCGCGCCTGGCCGAGGATGAAAAGCGAAACGCCGCACCGCCGGCGGCCGGTATGTCCACCCTTGGCTTGCGTGGGCAGGGTGGCCGCGTTACGCGTTCCGGAGAGTTCACCTCCGTTCCGCACCCGATTGCCGGTGCGGCCCCCGTTCCAACCGGGGCAACTCAAGCCGCGGTCTCGCTGCCTGGGTCCATCCCCCCAAAAGATCCCCTTCGCACCGCCGCACGCAGCCGCGAAGGGAGCCCCATGCCTGCCGATCCCCCGCCAACAGTGAAGGGTCGGCTCCAATCCATCTTTCAAACCCTCTTTAAGTCCGGCGAACCGTCGTAGGCAGCTGGTTTTAGAGATCATCTTCAAGGAATTCCAGGGAGACGCTATGGCAAATCCGTACCGCACGACCGTGACGATTGATGGCCAAAAGTTCCAGGCCGTTACCACCAGTGTGAAGTTCAACACGGCGAAGGACCGCGCCGGCATCGCGCAAATGGGTTCACTTGCCACGAAAATCCGCGTTTGGGCTGACCTCCATGACGACGTCAACCTGCCGTTCTCGATGGTGCAGCATCTGTTCTCGCTGGCCAACGTGGTGACGCGCGACAAGATCAAGGCCATCAAGATCGAGTTCTGGAAGGACGACTCGCAGCAGGATGCGCTGATCTCCTACAGCTTCAACGGGTGGATTCGGCGCTTCGAGACGTCCAACCCGCTGGACTTTCTGCCCAAATCGGCGGCGGTGAGCACGGAAGACATGCTCGCCGAGGGTGCGGCGCCCAGCTTGAATCACATGCTGGTGCTGGATCTCGAGCCCGCGCTGAACCAGCAGAACTTCCAGGATGTACGGCTGAGCAACTAGCTGCCCGGAGTCTCCCACCGCAGTCAAAGCCGCCCTGTGCGGCCTAAACGAAAGGATCTTTGCCATGGCTACGCCCTACCGCAGCACCGCCACCATCGACGGCCAGAAGTTCGATTGCCTTTCCATCTCGGTTGCCTTCACCACCGACAAGGACCGCGCCGGCATGCCGCAGATGGGATCGCTTGCGACCACCATCCGCGCCTATGTCGACTTCCATGACGACGTGAATATGCCGTATTCCACGATGAGCAATCTTTTCAACCTGTCCAACGTGGTCACCCGCGACAAGATCAAGCCCATCAAGCTGGAGTTCTGGAAGGACGACTCGCACCAGGATGCGCTGGCTTCGTACAACTTCAACGGCTGGATCAGCGGCTTCCACACCCTGAACCCATACCAGAGCGATGAGCAGCTGGCGAACGAGGACCACACCGGAGTGAACCATGTGCTGGTTCTGGATATCGAGCCGGCCATGAACCAGCAGAACTTCAGCGATATCGCGCTGACGAATTAGCTTCTTTCTCCCGCCTCCGTGCGCCGGACAAGGCTCCGCTCACGGAGGCGGGGGAAGAGGTTTTACCCGGATCTCAAGCCTTGACTGAAGGATTTTTCCCCGGTGCAGTCCCTTGCGTTTCCAATGCGGCTTGCGGAGAACGGCCTGTTGCGCCGCCAGGAACGCGCCGGTTCCTTGATGACGCTGCTGCAGATGATGGCTCGAACGCCGCAGGGATCGTGGCAGGCGTGCCCCAGCTTCGGGCTGCGTGACCTGTTTGAAAACAACCGGCTGCGGGCAGACACGGCACGGATCATGATGGGGCGCATCAACGCAACGCTGGCCGAGCTCGGCATCACCGAGTACAGCGTAACGGAGGTGATGCGGGAGCTGAGCCCGGGCCGCGAGACCGATACCTACGCCCTCACCGTGGAAGGCACGGGAGCGGGGGAAAGATTCAGCACCAACCTGGTTCCTGAGCTGTAAGAACGTGCGCCGGACGGCGGGAAAGAGAAGCTGTTGAGTTCGCAGACGCCGACCGTTCTTGAGATCGACCGCAAGCTGCGCGATGACTTCCGCCGCCGCGTAAAGGACTACGGCGTCAACACGGATGTGATCGATCCGCTGCTAGCGGTGCTGTTTCGCACGGTTGCCCAGCAGATCGGCGGCGTGTACAGCGATGCGGCGCAGCTGCGGCAGTCACTGCTGCAGGAGCTGATGAGCGGTCTCCATATCGAGCAGTATCTGGCGCGCCCGGCGCAGGCGGTGGTGCGGCTTTTGAACGATCTCACCGAGCCGCGCACACTTCCCGCCGGCACGGAGCTGAACGCCGTTGCCTCTTCGGGCGAGCGCCTGTTGTTCAGCCTCGACGCGACGGTCGAGGTTTCGCGGGCGCGGGTCAGCTTTGCGCTCAGCTATCAGGAGCAGGCGCTCCGGTTGCTGTCGGGCGTGGAGATGAGCGATGCCGTGCAGACGCTGCATCCCTCCCTCGATGCGGTGCCGATCGGCCTTGGACCGCAGCCCGCGCTGTTTCTCGCGATTGAAGATCCCCCCGCATCGCTGCTGAGCCGGCACGGCCTGTTTTTCGACCTCGGGCCCGGCACGTATCCCGTGCAGCACGCGCTTTCGCATGAGCCCTGGTGGATCTTTGGCGAAGATGGCGATCTTTCCGGCGAGGGTCTGCTGCGGCCCGGCAGGATCAACGGCGGGGTCTACGAGCTCCGCTTCCAGGTGGGTCCGGAGGCGCCGAACAGCATCCGCAAGACCCCCTTGCCCAGCATTCCGGACGGGTTCTACAGCGGCCGCCAGTTCGTGTTTCCCGCGATGGCGCCGAAGCAGCGCTTTTTATGCCGTGTCCCGCGCCTGCTGGAGCCGGCCTTGGCGCGGCTAATGGGCCGGGACCTTTCGCCGCTGCTCGAAACTCCGCGGCTTTGGATCAAGATCCCGATGCCGCCCGGCGTGCCGGCGCTGCACCATGCGATCAATGGCATCCTGCTGCATGCCATGACGGCCTCGAACGTGTTTGCGCGCAACCAGACGATACGATTTGAGCGCGACGGCATCTCCGTCCCCGTGGTCAAGACGGGCGGCACGCCGGAGCAGCTGGTAGCTCCGCTGGCCATCACCAGCATCGATAACGAATCGTACCAGCCCGGCAACCGTCTGCAGGCCCGGGCCTCGGCGGGGCGCTATGAGCTGGTGAATCACCGGCTGACCCTGTTTCCAGGTACGCATCCTGACGGCACCGCGCATACCGGGGCCAATGTGCGGCTTTGGCTGACCAATGGCCAGCTGGGCAACCATGTCGGCCCCGGGGATATCACCGGCTTTGCCAACGCCGCGGCATTGGCGGGGATTCGGGTTGCGCCGCTCACCGCCGCGTCGGGCGGCTCCGACGGCGACGATCCCGCGACGGAGGAGCGCCGCTTCGCCGACGCCCTGCTGACCCGCGGGCGCATTGTGACGCGGGTGGATCTGGAGACGGCGGCGCTGGCCATGGATCGCCGCATCCTCGGCGCCGTCACCTCTTCGGGCATGGAGCGTGGACCGCGCGGGCTGCGCCGGGTGGAGCGGCTCTCATTGACGCTGGACTCCCATGGATTTACAAAGGCGGAGGTCGAACTGCCCGCCCTGAAATCGCAGATCGAGACCACGCTCAGCGCGCGCCTGGTGCAAGGGCTGGAGCTGGAGGTGGAGTTCGCATGGAGCTAGCCGGACAGTCACCCGCAGGACAGCCACCAGCCGGACAGGATCAACCGGTCCAGGGCGTTCCTGCGCTCCCGCGCTTCATGCCCGCCCTTGCCGGAGGAACCCATGGCTACACGCACACCGTGCACTCCGCGCTGGTTTCGCTGCGCGCCTTGGGCGTGGCCTCCGCGCAGATCATGCTGCGCCGGGCCGGCCGTGACGCGCACACTGCGGGGACGATCGTGCGGCAGAGCCCGGCGGCAGGATGGTCGCTGACTCCCGGCGTATTGGTCGAACTTGAGGTCGCCGGGCTGGGCTTTACCCATGCCCTGCCTGTAGGGATGTGGGATTCGGGCGGAGAGGCGGCCGCCGGCACGCGCGAAATTCTTGAACCCCTCGACGATCCGCTCGAAAAACTCAAGCACTGGTTTCATGAGGGTGCGCCGCTGTTTCGATTGTCGCCGGACGATTCGGGGGCGTGCGCCCGCTGGCTCGCGCTGTTTGGCGTCCGGGCGGAGTCCTGGCCGCCCGTGCTCTGGTATCGGCTGGCCTCACTGATCGCCGACCTAGCGCAGCATTCGTGCACGGAAGAGGGCTGTGCCTTCGCGCTCGGGGTGCTGCTGGAGCTGCCCGTGCGGCGTTTCGCCTACCACCCGACGCTGGCGGTTCTGCCGGGCTCCGCGCTGTCCGCGCTGGGTGCTCGCTCCTCGCAGCTGGGCGTGGATCTGCTGCTGGGCGACGCGGTGGAGGATCTGGCGGCCGCCGAGATCGAAATCGGGCCGGTTTCGCTGGCGATCTATGAGCACTTCGCCGAAGACGAGCGGGGTGTACACCTTTTGGGACAGGTTCTGGAGCTGCTGATGCCGGTTTCGACCGGGTATGACATCCGCTGGCTGGTGGAGGATGCGACGCAACCGCCCCGGCTTGGAATCGCGGCGGCAAATAGCCGCCTGGGAATCAATACGCACATGGGCGAAGCGCTCGCAGCCGAGCCGCCAGCCCGCAACCTCCCTGTCTCCCGCGACGCTGGCGCCTCCCCCGCGCGCGCAGACACGGCCTGGAGTCAACCATGAAGAACCTGCGGCCGGACACCGGAACAGAGCTAAATCTGCGTTCCGTCAACTGGGAACACGGCATGCTGCTGACGCCGGAGCACTTTCTGCGCCAGGAGCGCTACCTGGAGTCGCTGGCCGCCTGGGGCATGAGCTATCTCACGCCCGCGGCGGGGCTGGTGGGCGGCGGCGTCCGTCTGCCCGAGAGCGATCTTGGCACGGTGCGCTTCGACCCCGAGGTTCTGCTGGGCGAAACGCCGGAGCATCTGGATATTTCGGTGCTCCGCGCCCGTGGTCTCACCCCGCTGGGGCTGATCGTGGATGTAGAAACGGCCGGAACGGTTTCCACGCGCTTCCCCAAGGACCAGCTCGCCGGCGTCGCCGAGGCGATCGTGTATGTGGTCTGCGATCCGGGCGAACGGACCAAGACCGACGGCGTCCCCGACAGCTTCAACCCGCAGATGCGGTCTGAGCGCGTGCCCAGCTACCGCGTGGCGCTGAGCGTCACCGCCGCCGAGCGCGCGCAAAGCATGGCCGTGGGCCGGGTACGCCGGCCGGCTACGGGCATGTCCTTCGAGGCCGATGCGCAGTTCATCCCGCCGTGCGTCGCCGTGGCCAGCCACTCGGAGCTGATGGCGGGAACCCGCCGCATTCTGGACGCCGTGAACCGGCTCGCCTCGGGCTATGCCGAGCTACACCGGGCCATGCGCGAGTTCATGGTGCTGTTCACGGAACGCGGGCTGGAGACCGAGGTTGACCGCGACTCGATGCAGTTTGCCGAACGCATGGTGCTGGAGCTGCACGACACCGCCTATGCGCTGCTGGACCGCACGCAGCCGCCGCACCAGTTCTTTGGCCGCGTTCGGCGCATGCTCCACTCCGCCGCAATCTTCTTTGATCTGGCGATCAGCATGCAGAGCTACTACGACACGCTGCGCGAAACCGGTGAAAGTGAGCTGCTGGGGCTGATCGAGCTGCAAAAACACACGCTGCGGCTGGGCCGCACGCTGCGCCTGGATGAGGATCTGGGGCTGGAGGTGCGCAAAGCGCTGGGCTCGCTGGCGGGCCTCGAAAAGCTCGAGCGCGCGCTGGAAGGCAAATACATCGACTTCCGCAGAAGCAGCTCGCTGGAAAGTACGAATTTCATCTTCGACCGCGGCGGCAAGGCGCTGTACAAGCTGGCCGCGCGGCCGGCCCGCGTGCAGGGCATGGCCGACGACATGACCATCTTCTTCTCCAACCTGCGCCTGGAGGGTCGCGACCGCTATCGCCTGATCCTGGTCGGAGACCGGGACAGCCCGTGGCAGCGCGGCACCTCGATCGGCGCGGAGATCCGGTTGAACGAGGGCTCAGGCTTCCGCCGCGAAAGCCTCATCCTGACCGGCGACGTGAAGCTCGATGAGCAGTACAACATCGAGCTCGACTTCGAGGCGCCGGATGTGCCCACGATCACCGATGTGCGCGTGACGGTGCCGGCGTACCACACCGTGCACACGGCGCTGCTGTTCATGCGGCATAGGTTCTACGCCGGCCGCCGCGAGTCCGCCGATGCCCGCCTGATCGAGCGCGAGCCCGGCGGCGACCTGTCCCAGCCACCCCTGCCGTCTTCGCCGGGAAGCAACAGCACGCGTGGCGAAAGCCGTCTGGAGGCCCTGCGTGGCGCCGGCGCGGGCAGCGGCCGCATGGAGAGCGCCGCAGGCTGGGAATCCCCAGGCAGGGAGTCCCCAGGAAGGGAGTCCCAGAGCAGAGAGTCCCAGAGCAGGGAATCTCCGCTGCCTGCCTTCCCGTCCGTCCAGCCGCCCTGGATGCCGCGCGAGTCCTCCCCGCCCAACCCCTCCTCCGCCGAGGATGGCAGCCCGAAGCCGCGGCGGAGGCGTTTGGAGTAGCGCGATGGCCTTGGACCTGAGCAAACTTTCCGATGAGATGGAGTCGGCGCTGACCGGTGCGCGCGTGTTGGCCGAAGAGCGCGGCCAAGCGCTCATTCAGCCCGAACACCTGCTTCTGCTGCTGCTCGAAGGCAGGACGGGCGGCAGCCTTCGGCCTGTGCTGGAGGGCAAAAACGTCCTTCTTCCGCCGCTGCTGGACGCCCTTTCCCGGCGCGCCGATCAGCTCTCCGGGCAGCGGCTCGAGGAGGGGCGCCGGCCGCTGGCCTCGCAGGCGCTGCGCTCTCTCTTAGCCGCCGCGTTTGCCATCTCGGACAGGCGGGCGCGGCCGGCGGCGGAGCCGGTTGATGTTCTGGAGGCTGCACTATCGGCGGGCAGCGGCGACCTGCGCGCGGTCTTCCGTCGTGCCGGCTTCACGGGTGAAGACCTGCCCGCCCCGCCCCCCGCCCCGCCCCCCGGTCCGACACCCGCGAGCTCGCCTGCATCCCCAGTCGTCACGTCCAAAACCACCAACCCGCAGGAAGCCTCGAAGCCGGCCGATGGGGCCGAGTTGCAAAACGGCGCAAAGATGCTGGAGCGCTTCGGCCGCGACCTGACTGCGGCCGCCGCCGCCGGTGAGTTAATGCCGGTCATCGGCCGTGACGACGAGGTGCGCCAGCTGATCCAGACGCTGCTGCGCAAGACCAAGTCGAATCCCGTGCTGGTCGGCGATCCGGGCACCGGGAAGACCGCCATCGTCGAAGGTCTGGCCCTGCGGATCGCGGCCGGGGATGTGCCCGAAAGTCTGAAGCGCTGCCGGGTGGTGGCGCTCGATCTCATGAGCCTCGTGGCCGGAGCGAAGTACCGCGGCGAGTTCGAGGAGCGGATCAAGGCCGTGGTGGACGAGGTGCGTCTGCGCAAGGGCGAGATCATCCTTTTTCTCGACGAGATTCACCAGCTCGTGGGCGCCGGCGGCACCGAGGGCGGCATGGATGCGGCCAACATCCTGAAGCCCGCGCTGGCCCGCGGCGAGCTGCGCTGCGTGGGCGCCACGACCTTTGACGAGTACCGCGAACGCATCGAAAAGGACGGCGCTCTGGCGCGGCGATTCGAGCGCGTACAGGTGGGCGAGCCCAGCGATGCCTCCATGCTCTACATTCTGCGCGGCATCCGTGAGCGCTATGCCGTCTTCCATGGCGTTGACCTGACGGATGAGGCGCTCAGTGCCGCGGTCAAGCTGTCGCGGCGCTACATGCGCGACCGCTTTCTTCCCGATAAGGCCATTGATGTCATCGACGCGGCCACCGCCCGTCTGCGCATGCAGCTGGAGTCGCGGCCAAACGCGCTGGATCAGCAGGAACGTCTGCTGACACGGCAAAAGGCGGAGCTGGCGACCGTTCGGGGGCTCCCCAGGCTCTCCCCCGCGCAGATGAAACAGGTGGCGGCGCTCGAGGCGGAGATCGCCGGACTGGAACCCCGGCTGGCGGCCGATGGCGAGGCCTGGGAGCGCCAGCGCAACGCTCGCGCCGAGCTCGGCCGCACCGCGCAGGCGATCGAGGAGAATACCCGTCTCCTGACTGCCGCCGAGGGGGCGGGCGACGTAACCCGCGCCGCCGGGATCCGCTATGGCGCCTTGAAGCATCTCGAATCGCAGCGGGGGGACCTGGAGGCGCAGCTGGCGGACCTGCGCGAGAACGCCGGCGGCAATGCCCGGGTCGCGGACAAGGTGCTGCCGGAGCACATCGCGGAGGTGGTGGCCGAGCGCTGCGGCGTGCCCGCGTCACGCATGCTGGAAAGCGAGCGCGAGCGCTTGCTCGGCCTGGAAGCACGGCTCGGACAGCGCGTCTACGGTCAGCCGGAGGCCATCCACGCCGTCGCCGAGGCGGCACGGCGCATGCGCACGGATCTGCAGCTGAAGCGCTCGCCGGCGTCGTTTCTGTTCGTGGGGCCCACGGGAGTGGGCAAGACGGAGCTCGCCAAAGCCCTGGCCGAGGCGCTTTTCGATGATGAAACGGCGCTCATCCGCATCGATATGGGCGAGTACAAGGACGCAGCCTCGGCGGCGGGCCTGATCGGCTCACGCCCAGGGCTGGTCGGCTCCGACGAGGGTGGCTTTTTAACCGAACAGGTGCGCCGGTCCCCGTACTCGATCGTGCTCTTCGACGAGGTGGAAAAGGGGCATCCCGCCATCCTCGATCTGCTGTTGGGGGTGCTGGACGAGGGCCGCCTCACCGACGCCAAAGGCCGCTTCTGCGACTTCACCAACACCGTCGTACTCTTCACCTCCAATCTGGGCGTACGGGAGTCGATGCGCGCGGGCGCCGACAACGCTCTGCGCGAGCAGATCATCCTCGACGCCGTGCGCGCCAATCTCCGCCCTGAGCTTTACAACCGCATCGGGCAGGTGATCCCGTTCCATCCGCTGGGTACCGAGGAGCTGCGGCGCATCGTGGAGGCCCAGTTGCACGCCCTGCGCCGCAAGCTCGAAGAGGACCGTGAGATCCATATCGAGGCCACCTCCGCGGCGGTCGATCTGCTGGCGCAGCTCTCCTACGACCCGGAATACGGTGCCCGTCCGGCAGGCCGCGTGCTGCAGCGCGAGGTTCTGTCGCCGCTTGCGGAGCTGTTGCTGAGCGGCGATGCCGCCGCCGGCTGCACGCTGCACCTCGATGCAGCCCCCCAGGCGGGGGATGCGGCCCACCCGGAAAGGGGAGAGGAACTGTTGGAGCTCATCTTTACAGTGACAACAGGGACGACAGCAACGGGAGGGAATTTACGGGAAAATTCCGGGGCCGACGCTAAAGTCGAGCCGGGGGATGCCGATAAGAAGGAGGTCACGCCGTGAAAGACTCTCGTCCATACCGTGCCGCGCGTGCTTTCGCGTTGTTTGTTGCCTGTACGCTGTTTGCGGGATTCGCGGCGGCTGCGGTCGCGCAGACGCCGCTCACGCTCTTCAATGGCGCCTCGTTGCTGGGCTGGAATGCGCACGGAGCATGGAACGCCACGGTCGGCAATTTGACCGCTACCGGGGGCGGGAACCGGTATGTGCTCACAGCGGTCCCCTTTGCCGACCTCAAGATCGAGTTCGAGTACAACGCAAGCCAGCAAATGGGCGCCAAACTGCGACTTTGGACAAGCCATGACGATACGGGCGGCCTTTCGGTCGATCTGGACACACTAGGGTCAGCCGCCGGCGTTGGCGGCATCGAGTCGCTCTCCCATTCCTCGCTCACCGTAGTCGCCCCGGGCTGGCACAGCGTCAAGATAGAGGCCGCGCATGGCCAGCTGAACGTCCGCATCGATGGACAGCCCTCCGGCAACACTTCGGGTCTGGGATCGCGCGCGGGATATATCGGCTTCGAGGCGGCCACGGACGGCACCCTGCAGATACGCGCTGTAAAACTCAGTCCCCTGGGCGCCAACAGCATCTTCAACGGCACCGACCTGAGCGGATGGAAGAGCATAGCGCGCAACCCGGACGCAAAGGGCGGCGTTGGCCACGACCTTACCAAGACGCTGACCCTTGGCATCGGCGGCGGCACAACCAAACCGCATGAGGCGAAGTGGAGTGTGCAAAAGGGCAGCATTCATGGCCAGGACGGCCCGGGCGGCCTGGAGCACAGTACCCCGGTTGAAGACGGCATCTTTCTGATCAATGCGGCAGTCGTGGGCGACGTCAAAAAGGAGAACTTCGCCGCACTCTCACTCCGCACCGTTCCCGGGCAGCTCAGCGGCGGCTACAGTGCCGGGATCGGCCCCTATGCGGGCGGGATCGACAACCTGGTAAGCCACCCGCCGCTAAGTGGCGCCGGTTCAGTGGAAGAGACCATCGTTATGGCCGGACGCAGCTTTGCCATTTGGGTCAATGGGGCACTCACGACCGTGCACACGGATACGCGCGCCGAAAACAGCAGCCCCGCCAAGGGTGCAAAGACGGGCGGAGGCGCCGTTACTTTGCTTCTCCCCAACGGCAATGAGCAGGTGGATGTGCAGCGCCTTTCCGCCATTCTGCTGCCCAAAAACTACGGGGTGGCGGCGCACGCCCCTGCCCCACCTCCTCCGGCCCCAGCTCCCGTCGCAACAGCGGTGCCGGTCGCGGCGCCTGCCGCCGCGCCCCCGAGTGAGGCGGAAAAGGCCTTGGTGATGCAACAGCAGGCTACGGCGAAGAAGGACGCCAACGATCAGGCCAACAAACAGCGAATTGCCTCGCTCATGAGCCAGGCCCTGGCCACAAACGACCCGCAACAGCAGATGTCGGCCTACCGTCAGGTGGTGGGGATCGATCCCTCGAACGCGGCGGCAGTGCAGGGATTCAAGGAGGCCCAGGCCAAGGTCCTGGCCCAGCAGGACGAGCAGCAGAAGGCCGCCAGCTCGCAGGTGAATCAGCAGCAGGAGGCACAGACGCGAGCCTCCGCGACCGGCGCTTCGCTTACCCACGCCCAGAGCGCGTTTTTCAGCGGTCATCTCCGCGAAGCCAGCACCGCTTTGGCCGTGGCGGAGCGGCTGTCGCCCGATAACCCGGCAGCCCGCGCTTTGCGCACACGGATCAGCTCTGCGCAACGGATGCATAGCCGGTTGTATATGCTCGGCGGCGGCGTTGGATTGGTGGGGCTGGTGAGCCTCGGGAGCCTTTGGCTGCGCCGTCGCAAGCAGGGCCGCTTTCCCATGCTGGAAATCACGCGCGGATTGGACAACGGCCGCAGCTATCCCATGGAGAAAGAGATCATCCGCATCGGGGCGGTAGCACAAAACGGCGCGCAAAAGAATGACATCGTCATCCAGGACGTCGAACATGCCATCTCGCGCTTCCATTGCGAGGTGGCGCGCAAAAATGGCCAGCTCTACATCACCGATCTGAAGAGCGCCAACGGAACACGCCTGAATGGCGAACGGCTGCAGCCTGGCCGGCCGGAGTTGCTGCGCCGTGGCAGTACCATTACCTTGGCTAACAATGTCGACCTGCGCTTTGACTACGACCGGGGCGCCAAGAAGGACACCTAACCCAGCACACGGGCAGGCATGATGGACATTCGGATCCGGGCAGCGGCTGCAAGCGACATCGGTCGCGTTCGGCGCACCAATGAAGATGCTTTCGGCTTCGATCTGGAGCGTGGACTTTTTGTGGTGTGCGACGGCGTGGGCGGCGCACAGGCAGGAGAGGTGGCCAGCCGTTCCGCCGTGGACTGCGTGCTGAGCCGGTTTCCGCATACCACCACGGACCCCAACGCGGGCGGCTCGGAACTCCACCGCTCCATTCAGGCGGCGAACCGGTCACTGTATCAGGCAGCGCAGCGTGAAGTAGCGTATGCCGGCATGTGCACCACCATCGTGGCGGCGCACTTCGACGGCGCACGGATGTGGATCGCGCATGTGGGGGACAGCCGCGCCTATCTGCTGCGGCGCAACTCACTCCACCGGCTCACGGACGATCACTCGCGGCTTACGGAGGTGCTCCGGGAAGGCGGCCATCAGCTCACCGCCGAAGAGATTCGGCGCTGGGACAGTATTCTGACGCGGGCCATCGGCGCTTCGGACGTCGTGGTGCCCGCCGTCACCATGGTCCAGGTACAGCTGGGCGACTGCTTTCTGCTCGCCACCGATGGTCTTTGCAAAACGCTGTCGAATGCAGAGATGCTGTCGCTGATGCTGGCCACAGCGACGCCGGAGCAGGCCTGCGCGCAGCTGACCGCCGCTGCCAATCACGCGGGCGGGGCGGACAACGCAACCTGCATTGTCGTAGAGATTGACTGAAGCTGACTCACGCCCTGCCAAGCAGGTGGAAAAGTTCGCCCCGCTCGAACGGCTGTAACTTATCAGCAGCCCATCGCCGAAGAATTCGCAGGAAACCAGGTGCCCCATCTTCGCGACGGCTTCATCGTCGCTAAGGTGGGCTCCGCTCCCGGAGATCGACATCTGAAAAGGGCACGAACACCAGGGCAAACACCACCAGGATCACCGACCGCACGGAACGCAAAAAGATCAAGCGCGGCAATCCACGGCAGCCCAGCATTATCAGCTGCACACCACTTCCGCTCCATCCCGCACAATGAGTGGGGTGAATGAATTTCTGTTAATTCCAAACCGATTCAAGAGACGGCGGCGATAGCCCTCCAGAGATTCCGCACAGGCGGCACGTCCATCCAAGTACCTCGGCAACTCCTTTATCAAACGTACTTTGCCCAGAACTACCCCGGGGGGAGGGTACCGCGCCACGGGTCTGAAGCACCCCTCGCATACAATCGCTGTAACTCCGCCGTAACGATCCCGCTGACGAGGACCGAACGCTGCCCCGACAAATCTTCGCCACCAAATCCATCGACAAACTCATCTCCGAGAGCGAGCGCCCGGAGCATTCACTCAAAAAGACCCTCGGTCCAGTCTCGCTGACCGCGCTGGGCATCGGCGCGGTGATTGGCTCGGGCATCTTCACCGTCATCGGCACGGCAATCGGCGGCAATCCAACGCGCATCGCGGACTGGAAGGAGTCGCCGGTCGTCGATCTGGCCTGGGGTCTGCTGCACCACAGCGCGGGCCAGGTGGCGGGACGTCCCGGCGCGGGTCCGGCGCTGGCGCTTTCGATGATTCTGGTGGCGATCGTCTGCTGTTTTACAGGTCTCTGCTATGCCGAGCTCGCCAGCATGATTCCCATCGCCGGCTCGGCCTACACCTACACCTACGCCACCATGGGCGAGCTCATCGCCTGGATCATCGGCTGGGACCTGATCCTCGAGTACGCCTTCTCCAACATGAGCGTCAGCGTCGGTTTCGCCGCGCATTTTGTCGATCTGCTCGATTGGCTCGGCCTGCGGCTCAGCCCCAAGTGGCTCTCGCCTGCCTACCTTCCGCAAGGTCTGCAGGATCTCGCCGGCCACGACATCTACGCGCCCGGCTGGCACTTCGGCTTCAATATCCCCGCGTTTCTCATCGTCATTCTGCTGACAATGGTGCTGGTGCGCGGCATCCGCGAAAGCGCGCGCACCAACAACATCATGGTGTTGGTGAAGCTGGTCGCCATCCTTGTCTTCATCGGCGTGGGGCTGCACTTCCTGCACCCCGCCAACTATCATCCGTTCGCGCCCAACAGCTGGAGCGGCGTGCTCGCCGGCGGCTCCATCATCTTCTTCACCTACATCGGCTTCGATTCGGTCTCCACCGCCAGCGAGGAGTGCAAAAATCCCCAACGCGACGTGCCCATCGGCATCATCACCACGCTGATCGTGTGCACGGTCCTGTATATCGGCGTGGCGCTGGTGCTTACCGGCATCGTGCCCTGGCGCACCGTCATCGGCGACGCGGCCCCGGTGGTCAACTCCCTCAAACGGCTCACCCTGGCAACCGGCTCTCCGCTGTTGCACTGGACGCGGCTGGTTGTTGTGCTTGGCGCTATCATCGGCATGGTCTCGTCAATCCTGGTATTTCAGCTCGGCCAGGCCCGCGTGTGGTTCGCCATGAGCCGCGATCGCCTGCTGCCGGATGCGTTCTGCAAGCTCCATCCGCGCTTCCGCACCCCGGCCTTCGCTACCTGGTTCGCGGGTGTGCTGGTCGCCATTCCCGCCGGGCTCTTCGACGTCGGCACACTCGCCGATCTCTCCAACATCGGCACGCTCTTCGCCTTTGTGCTGGTATCGATCGGTGTGCTGGTGCTGCGTCACAAGCAGCCCGAACGCCGCCGCGGCTTCCGCGTGCCGGGCGGCCCGGTCTTCCCTGTGCTCAGTGTGCTGTTCTGCGTGCTGCTGATGGCCGGCCTGCCCATGATCACGTGGATGCGCTTCTTCGTGTGGCTGGTGATTGGGCTTTGTGTCTATGTGACGTACAGCCGCAAGCGCAGTGAGTTTTACCGGCGTTAGTAGGACCGTCATCCTTCTCTTCAGCAAACGCGAGCTTGAGCAGCAACAAGCCTCTACGACCAGGCAATCTGGGCGAATAAGTCCTGAAAATGAGCGGCACGGGTAACATTCACCATGGTGGCAAAGGCCACCCGACCCTGCAGATGGGCCCGGAAGTCGGGATGATGATTGCGGTTCTGCGTACCGGCGCCATATCGAACACAGTTGGTCAGAATGGCTTCCAGATGATCGAGTTGTTTGCGCGAAAGACTTGGCCGCACATTTAACGTAAGCCCGGCGAGATGCTGACGCACGGAAGGCCGCATCAGGCGTGTCTTGCGATGAGCGACCGAGAAGCCTTCCTCATCAACGATGGCGGCGACGTTCACAGCGAAGCGGTCTGCGCGACGTGCAAAGTCCGCCTCGCCGGAAAAGGCTAGATCATCCGCATAGCGGGTGTAGGTAGCGCCGGCAGCTTCGGCAAGACCGGCCAGACGGCGGTCCAAACGAAAGGCGCATAGGTTGGCGATCGCCGGTGAGGTTGGAGCACCTTGCGGCAGATGGGGACGGGCATACAGCACCCTCACGCGCTGCAGCTCCGCAGCGTCGAGTTCGCAACCCGTGTCACGCCAGAGATGGCGCGAAAACGTCGTCGTGCAAAGACCGCCCAGCATGTCAGCGACGGGTTCAGGGTATCCGAGCGTACGAAAAAGAGCCTGGACGCGCGGCCCAGAGACCGATGGGAAAAAATCTTGCAGATCAAGCCGAAGCACCGCCTTCCGTCCGGCGTGCGGAGAGGTAAAGCTCAATATTGAGCCTCCCTTCCGAAAGCCATGAATGACGGGAAGAAGTGGAATCGGGACGAGCATCTCTCCGAGGATCTGCCTTTGTATCCGCTTCAAACGAGACTTAGGCGCTTCCAGAAGACGGACGGAACTGTAGGCTTTGGAGAGGATCCGGGCAGTGTAGTGCTGAAACGGGGATGGCGTGGATCTGCGATTCCGGTCACCTAGATCCGCGAACCAAAGCAGCGACCCATGATCGATGCGCAGCCACGCAGCCAGATCACCTTGCGTTTCGAGCAGCGGAAGGCAGTCGATCCCAGGCAAGGGACGCATGCGGGGTGGCGCGAGGCCGATGGGTGGCCCCAACCTGTAGCGCTCCGTCGTCTTGCGGAAGAGGAGGTCGTCCCGTAGAAGGCGAGCGAGAGCCTTCAAACGAGGCTGCGGGCGGGTCGAACTCCAGGTAAGAGTTTTGCGAGCGAGGGCTCGAAGCCTTCGCTGCTCCGGGAGTTTAAGAAAGGCACGACCAAGGAGTTCCGCATGTTTCTCAAGCTCAAACTCGCAGCAGAGCAGACCTTGAGCCAAAGCATCCAAAGCGGGAGCATATCGTGGACGAGGTTGCAGCGGACGCTCCAACGAGTCTGACTTTGCGTGAGCTGGTCTGCATAGCGTGCAGCGAGGCTCATGCGGTGCGTGGTGAACTGGACAAGTTGCCCCGGGGTAGCCCCGGAGAGGCGATCGGCCGGCTTGGAACGTCCGCTGCGGACGATAGTAGCAAATATCAGAAAACTGGGACAGTGTTCCGATGCGAGCCCTTCGCGCATACAGGCGTACTCCATCGTTAATGCGCGGCCAGCTGCTCCGGATCGATCTTGGCTGTCTTGGGCGGCAGGCGCATGATCCACACCAGCGGCGACAGCACCAGCACCGTCGCGGACAACACCACGAAGGCATTCTTGTAGGCCAGCATCGAGGACTGCAGCTGCAATTGCCCATAGGCCGCCGCCATGGCGAGGGATTGCGCGGCGGCCAGCGAGGCATGGGTGGCACTGGCGAACTGGCTCACATACGCCGAGATCGCAAAGCCGCCCGCGCTGATGTTCGACCCCAGCGACATCTGGTTGATCTGCGACGACCGCGCGAGAAAGGTCGTCAGCAAGGCCGTTCCCGCGGAGCCGCCCATGTTGCGCGCGAAGTTGGAGAGCGCGGAGATCTGGTTGCTTTTGTCGCGCGGTACGCCAACATAGTTCAGCGTGCTGATAGGGATAAAGATGAACGGCAGCCCAATAACCTGCAACATGCGCCACAAGGTTACCGTGCCGAAGGAGCTGTACAGATCGAGCCGCGTAAGGTTGTACAAGCCGGCGGCAACGGAAAGGTAGCCCAACATCACCATCAATCGTGGATCGCCCTTGCCCAGCGTGCGCCCGGCGATGGCCATCCCGGCCATCATGACAAAACCGGCGGGCGAAAGCACCATGCCGGCGCGTTCGGCCGTATAACCCAGCAGCGTCTGCAGGAACTGTGGGATAAGCACCGTTGAACCGAAGAGCACCATGCCGAGGATGAGTTGCAGAAATACAGCCGTGCCGAAGTTGCGATTCTTCAGCAGCTTCAGATCGACGATAGGGTCAGGGTGATTCCATTCCCAGAAGACGAAAAAGATCAGCGTAAGCACGGCAAATGTGGCCGTGGTCTGAATCATGCCGGAGCCGAACCAGTCCTTCTCCTGGCCCTTGTCGAGCGTGAACTCGAGCAGGCCGACGCCGATGGCAACGGAAAGCAGACCGATGAAATCAACCGGATCACGGCGTTTGGTGCGCGCCTGGATCTCCGGCGGATCCTCGACCATGCGGTTGGAAAGGTAAAGCGAAATCAAGCCGATCGGCAGGTTAATGAAGAAGATCCAGTGCCAGTTGTAGTTGTCGGTGATCCAGCCGCCCAGCGTGGGACCAATGGCAGGCGCAACCACCACCGCCATGCCGTACAGCGCAAAGGCCTGCCCGCGTTTTTCGATAGGAAAGGTATCGGCCAGAATGGCCTGCTCGCTGGGCGCGAGGCCACCACCGCCGAGACCTTGCAGAATGCGCGCGAGAATGAGAATCGGCAACGTGGGTGCGAGGCCGCAGAGCAGTGAACACACCGTAAAAATCGTCACGCAGGACATGTAGAAGCGCTTGCGGCCGATGCGGTTGGAAAGCCAGCCGGAGATGGGCAGAATGACGGCCGAGGAGACCAGATAGCTCGTCAGCACCCACGTCGCCTCCTCCTGCGAGGCGCCCACCGAGCCCGCGATGTGCGGCAGCGCGACGTTGGCAATGGAGGTGTCGAGCACCTCCATGAACGTCGCCAGGGTGACCGTCAGCGCGATCAGCCAGGGATTATGTTTGGGCTTCCAAACTGCTTCGGTCATGTCAGTGTGCTGATATAGAGTAACAGGAGAGTGTAAGGGGACTGATATGGCACCTTTGCGCAATACGCCTTTGCGCAATACGCCTTTGCGCAATACAAGAGCAGCGGAGGCGCGGCGCTGCAAGGAGGCGATGCGCGATCTGGGGCTCGGCTACCGGACGCGGATCGAAGACGCGATGCGCCCGTCCGGCGTCACGCTGTCCCAACTGCGCGCGCTCCATGCCATCGAGCAGCAGCAGGGCGATGTAA
Source organism: Granulicella sp. (assembly GCA_965276885.1). GTDB lineage: Bacteria > Acidobacteriota > Terriglobia > Terriglobales > Acidobacteriaceae > Granulicella. The sequence goes on from OZ255702.1 coordinate 4,398,392, forward strand.
GCGCCGCGACCATCGCGAGGCAATGCCACGTCACGCCGCAGACGCTGCAAAGCATCCTGACGCGGGCCACCCGCGAGGGCTGGATCGTGCGCGGCAGCTCGCAGCGCAATGGCCGCATCGTGACGGCCTCGCTGACCCGCAGCGGCAAGAAAATCCTGAAGCTTGCCACGGAGACGATGGATCGCATCGAGCAGGAGATCTGGCGGGGCGTGCCACTAAAAAGCATGGAGGCGATGCGCCGGACCATGGAAGCAGGACTCGCCAACCTCGATCGCACTTGAGGCGCCGAGGCATCAGAACACCTGATGCCCTTCACCTTCCTCACCGCCGCGTGGCGCAAGCTGGTCATGGCGCAATACGAAGTCGCGCCCGAGTTGCTGCGACAGCGCCTGCCGCGTGGGCTCGAGCTTGATTTTTATCAAGGCCGCTGCTTCGTCTCGCTGATCGGGTTTTTGTTCGATCGCGTACGCATTCTGGGTATCCCGCCGCCGTTTCACACCCGCTTTGAAGAGGTGAATCTTCGCTTTTATGTGCGACGTCCAGTGCCGGACGGAACCTCGCGTCGGGGTGTGGTGTTTCTACGCGAGACAGTTCCCAAACCAGGGATCACCCTCATCGCGCGGGCACTCTACGGCGAGGCCTATGCGACGGCTCCGACACGGCACACGTGGAAGCTCCTGCCGGGGCAGCAGCTTGAGATTGAATACCGGTGGAAACACAAACGCGACTGGCAGGGGATAGCCGTGCGTGCGGAGAGTCAGTTGCTTGCCATGCCGCCCGGCTCGCTCGAGGAGTTCATCACGGAGCACTATTGGGGCTACACGCCGCGTCGCGGCGGCGGCACGGCCGAGTACGCCGTGGAGCATCGCCGCTGGGAGATCTATCCTGTCCAGCAGCATCGCATCGCTTGCGACTTTGGCTCACTCTACGGTCCGGAGTTCGCGGAGCTTACCGGGCGCGCACCCGATCACGTGCTGCTGGCCGAAGGCGCTCCGGTGAGCATCCGCTGGGGCGGCAACATCGCTTAGAAGCAGGTTCCCTGCGGGAATGACAGAAAAAAGACAAAAGCGAGACAGATCTCTCCGTGCTGTCCCGCTACTACTTCCTGCTTCCTACTTCCTGCTTCCTACTTCCTACTTCCTACTTCCTCCCAAGCGACCACAGACGAACTTGAGCGTCTAATACTCAGGTGTCGTGGTCGACGGCTCGCAGCGGACCCGGCGCAGAAGATAGGATTGTTGCCATGAGAACCATCGACGTATCCCAGGGCGGCGTACGCGTCCTGGACAGCCGTTCCACTGCCAGCCTGCTCAGCAAGGTGCTGTGGATCACGACCGCCGGCTTCCTGTTCACGGCGTTTGGCGCCTATATCGCGCCCGACTTCATGGGCGCCAGCATTTTTCTCGTCTTCATCGTGAACCTCGGCTTGATCTTTGCGATCAATGCGGCCAGCCGCCGGTCACCCGGCCTGGCGCTCGTGCTTTTTTATGGCTTCGCTACGTTGATGGGCGTGGAGATCGGCCCGTTGCTGCACGCCTACATGCACTTCCCCGGCGGACAGGCGGTTGTCTTTCAAGCTGCGCTTACCACAGCGGTCGGCATGGCCGTGATGGGCATCGTCGCGCAGATTGCCCGCTTCAACTACCAGCGCGTGGCGAATTACGCGTTTGCCGCGTTGCTGGGGTTGATTGTGCTCGGCTTCCTTTCGATGTTTGTGCACTTTGTTTCGCCCGGCCTGTACGCGTGGGCCACGCTGGCGATCTTCTCCGTGCTGCTGCTGGTGGATTTCATGCGGCTGCGCGACGGCGGCCGTGGGCTCAATCCGGTACAGCTTTCGCTCAGCATCTACCTCGACGCGCTGAATATCTTCATCGCGCTGTTGCAGATCTTTGGCAACGGTGGTGGCGGCCGGCGTCGCGGCAGTTGGAGCTAGCGCAAGCAACGAACTCAAAAAGCCGGCGATCTTCGCTGGGCCTTTCCCGTACCAAAGCACACGAGCAGAAAACGGAACGCAAAGAGCGCGAAGGTAGCGCCAAGGTACGCAAATGAATCTCCGCGGAGTTGGCGTAACCTTGGCGTCCTTTGCGTTCCGTTTTTCCCCAAAGGCATCGGAAACATCTATCTCCGCAATCCTGCCGCTATGCTTAGGGAATGCCGAGACACGCCAAAGGCGAATATATCGACGCAAATGAGAGCCGCGAATGGCTGCGCGGGCTGCCCAAAGCCGAGCTGCACCTCCATCTCGAAGGCTCCATCACGCCCGCAACGCTGGTCGAGCTTTCCCTCCGCAACGACGCCGTTCCACTCACCGCGGATCAAGCGCGCGGCGTCTACAGCTACCACGACTTCACCAGTTTTTTGATGAGCTTCAAGGCTGTTACCGAGCGCCTGCACACGCCCGCCGACTACGAGACGATCACCTACAACATGGTGCGCGAGCTCGCCGCGCAGGGCATTCGCCACGCCGAGGTGTATCTCTCCATCGGCATCCTGTATCGCTTCAAACGCCTTGACGTAGACGCTGTGATGGAGGCCGCCGAGCGCGGCCGTGAACGCGGCGAACGGGACTTCGATACTTCAGTCCTTTGGATCATTGATGCGGTCCGCCACTTTGGTGTGGAGGAGGCGCAACGAGCCTTTCGCAAGGCCGCCGCCCTGCGTACGCACATGCCTGCGGTGGTCGGCATCGGCATCGGAGGCGATGAGGCGGGCGGGCCGGCGCAGGGTTTTCGCGAAGTGTACGCCGAGGCCAAGGCCGCGGGGCTGCACCTTACCTGCCACGCCGGGGAGTCCACCGGTCCGCAGAGCATCTGGGGCGCGCTGAACATCGGCGCCGAACGGATCGGCCATGCGCTAACGGCACAGGAGGATCCGGAGTTGATCGAGGTGCTCGCGCAGCGGCAGATTCCCTTGGAACTAAACGTCACCAGTAATCTGCGCACGGGCTGTTGCCCTGCCCTGCTTGAACATCCGGTACGCCGCTACTTTGAGGAAGGGTTGATGGTCACGCTCAACTCGGACGATCCGCCGTTTTTCGGAGCCAATCTGCTGGATGAATACGAGCTGGCGCACATGCAGTTTGAGTTCTCGCTGGATCAGTTGCGGGAGCTGGCCGCGAACTCGATCGAGGCAAGTTTTCTGCCCCCGGAACGAAAGTTGAAACTGCTAGGAGAGGTGGAACGGTACGGCTGGTGAGTATTTTTCTCCCGCACTGCCGAAGGCAGGAATGTTGCATTGGTTCTGGAGCCGATACTCTCGCAGGAGCCGTCATCCTGAGCGCAGCGAGGAGAGACATACGATGCGAACCAAAGTGCTCGTTTTCACCTTGGGCGTCCTGAGTACGTATTTTGGAATCTACTTCCTGGACATGGCCGCTCTCACATGGAGCGAAATGAGTCTGCTCACGATAGCAGCTCATCTGGGTGCCGCAGCGCTCTCCATTATCTTCTTTCTGCTCGCTCGAAAAGTACGGGCGGACAGCTCTTCGTAAGAGAGCTCTGACCTTCCCCCTGAAAGCAGTATCTCCGTATTTCTGCGTTCGACGGCAGGTGAAGAAGTGCGCTCCGAATACTCTTATGTCTACATCCTCGCCAGCAAAGGTAAACGGCTCTATGTTGGTGGAACAACCAGACTGGAACTGCGCATTTGTCAGCCCAAAGCCAAAGTACATCCCGAGTCGTTTATGTCGAGGTACAACGTTTATCGTCCCGGCGACGCTGGCACCATCATGGCATCGGGATCGACCTTGGGAATGCCGAAGTGGCCTGCAAGATGCATCAAGTCCAATGGCCGCAACATACCGGAGACCTCGATCAGATTCATCTGCCTAGGTGCGCGAATCAGCACGGCGACGTCGTCGATCTCTGCCCCTTGAAAGTGCAGCCAAAGATCGGTGATCGGCTTCAGCGGGGAGACCTCTTCACGCGGGCCCGCGTGCGCGTCGATCAGGTGCTTCCAGCCCGCGGCGTCGTAGGCGTGGCGCAGAGCGGAAAGCTCTTCGGGTACATAAAACGCGGTTTCGCGGAAACGATAGTTCTCCACCGTCACCGAGTTCAAGCCCACCGATTGATTGCCCAACATGCTTTGCAGCATGTTGCGATCGAAGGTAAAGGCGCTATGCGACGCTGATTGCGTGGTGAGTTCCCCCAGCGCCTGGGCTGCTCCGGGCGGCTGCGCCGCGGTGATTGGGAGTGCAGACGCAGGCGGCGGCGCTTGCGTGTTGGGAGACTCGCGCTCGACCGGCGCTTGCGCGCACATCGCGCCGGCGATGGCGAAGGAAAAGACAGCGGCGACGAGCGTTGGAGAAAGGCGCATACCCGGTTAGACCCGTGCCTGCCGATGGGAGTTTCGGCGCAGCGGAGGAAAAGCAGATCCCTCCGCTACGCTACGGGATGACAAGTCTCAAGTGAGGGAGGACAAGCCTCGGGTATGTGACAACTCTCGAATACGGGATGACAACTCTCAGAGAACTTACTGCGGTGTCCTGGGAGCGAAGTAGCCCTTACGCGCGTGCACCTGGTAGCGCTGGTCGAGCGAGACGAGATAGATCGTGCGGAAGGAGCCATCCTGCTTGAAGTCGGCCGGGACGTACTCCAGCGCGTACTGCGAGCGCAGCTCCTGCTCTACGTTGGCAAATCCCGTGGCCATGTCTTCAAGTTTGGTGGGAAAGAACGCGCGGCCGCCCGTGGCATCGGCGATGCGCTGCAGCACGTCGTCGCCCTTGTCCTTGCTGGGGCCGGTGTTGGTGCTGATGGCGTAGATGATCGTCTCGGCGCGCTGACACATCTTGATCGCGTCTGCCTCCTGCGCGCGGCTGTAGTCGTCGTCGCCATCCGAAACCAGCACAAGGCCGCGGCGAACCGGCATCGCATCCTTGAGCGTAAGCATCTGGTCGCGGCAGGTCTTGTAAAGGCCATCGAAGAGCGAGGTGCCGCCGCCGGGCCGCAGCTTGTGAATGCCCGTGTCGAGCAGATCGATGCGGTTGGTATAATCCTGCGCGATATCGGTCTGCACGTCAAAGCCCTCGACGAAGGCGCGATCCGCCGGGCGCAGGATCTGCAGCAGAAAATCGATGGCGGCCTGCTGCTCGAAGTCGAAGCGCGCACGGATGGAGTTCGACGTGTCGAGCATAATGCCGACACGCAGCGGCAGATTACTCTGCTGCTGAAAACGTACCACGCGCGAGGGTGGCCGGCCGTCGTCAAGCAGGCCAAAATTCTGCTGTGGCAGATTGGTGATGAAGTTTCCCTTGCCGTCCGTGACCGTGAACACAAGATTGACCTCGCGCACGAACACCGGGATCGTCGTAATGCCGGCGGGCGGAGCCGGCTGATCGCGCGGCTGCAGCGCGGGCGGCGGTGTCTGCGGCTGGCCAGGCGCCTGGGCAGGCGGTGTTGACGGCGGAGTGGTCTGCGCAGGCGCTTGGGCCGGAGTCTGTGTTGCGGGACCGGCAGCGGTTTGCGCGAGAGTGCCAACGGGACAACCGAGCAGCAGGCTGATCGCGATCAAGGAATTTCGAACTCGTGCCATGGCCGCGTTCATCTTGTCTCCATCTTACCCAAAGGAACCGCCGGCGGTTTGCGGTCTGAAGCCGCAGGCATCCCGCGAACCTTTGCCAGAAATTGCTCCAGTTCCGCCGGCAAGGGAGATCGCAGCTCCAGCGTCTCGCCGGTTCGCGGCTGCGCAAAGCTCAGTTTGGCCGCATGGAGGAAGTTGCGGCCCAGCGTGGGCTCGGAGTCCTCCGTCTGCCCCGTGTTCTTGCCCGGCCTCTTTCCGGTTGCCGGCCGCCGCAGCCGGCCGTGTGCGCCGTACAGCGTGTCGCCGGCCACGGGATGCCCAATGGCGGAAAGATGCACCCGAATCTGGTGGGTGCGGCCGGTCTCGATGCGCACCTCCAACAGCGTGAATTGTCCCAGCGGACCGGGATCTTCCTTGCTGCCGATGCGTTCCAGCACACGCCAGTGGCTCACGGCCATGCGCGCGCCCGCTTCCACGCCACGCCGCGTCGTCATGCGCGTGCGGCGCACCGAATCGCGGCCAATGGGCAGATCCACCGTGCCCTCATCCTCGGCCACCGTGCCGTGCACCAGCGCGAGGTACACCTTGCGCAGCGCACGCGTGGCAAACATCTCGCTCAGCCTGCGATGCGCCGCGTCATTTTTTGCCACAACGATCAGGCCGCTCGTCTCCTTGTCGAGCCGGTGCACGATCCCCGGCCGCAGCGCACTTTCATTCGCCTCGCCTTCCCCTGCAGGCGCGGTGGGCAGGTTGTGGCCGAAGTGAAACAGCAATGCGTTCACCAGCGTTCCGCGATTATGCTCCGCATCGCCCGCACCGGCGTGCACCGTCATCCCGGCGGTCTTATCAATGACGGCGAGGTCTTCGTCTTCATAGACGATCGCAAGCGGAATATCTTCGGGCTCGGCTTTCAGAGGCGCGCGATAGGGCTCGCCTTCTATCTCGATGCGCTCGCCGCCACCGAGCTTCAGGCTGGCCTTGGACGGCTCGCCCGCAACGCGCACCTGGCCGTGATCGATCAGCAGCTGCACCCGGCCGCGGCTCAACTCCGGCATCACCTTGGCGAGATACGCGTCCAGCCGCTTGCCCTTCGCGGAGGCGTCCGCCGTGAAGCTGCGCACGCCGTCTTCCGTCTCGAACTCCAGGGGCTCCGCGAGCGCTGAGGCCTGTGCCGTTGTATCGGCTTGCGAAGACGTTTCTAAAGGCTCAGATCCGCCAGCGGTGATCCCCTGCTCCGCCTGTTGTTGCGCAGCGGCATCGGCCTCGCGCACGGCATCGCGATGCGCGCGGTATTCCTTTTTTACGGTCTGTCTGCGCTTGCCCTTGGGCAGCATGTTCTTCGAAGGCATCAGTGCACCTCCGTGTGCAATGGGTTGTTAGGCATCGTTGTTGCGTGCGGTACTGCAGTCATTGCCGGAGAGGATGGGAGCGTTTCTGCGGAAATTCCGGAGATTCCGGAAATTCCTTGCGCAGGCGTAAAGGTCCAGAGCAATGCCCCCGCCAGTATGGCTCCCAACGCGACCCACTGCCCTGGCTCAATTCCCAGATCGACAGGTGCGGCGACCGGCTGCGTGAACATGTCGAGAAAAAATGCGGCTGCACCGCCGAGCATGAGGCCAAGCCCCGCCAAACGCCCACGCCTGCGCTCAATCCAAGCTCCACGGCGCAGCACCGTGCGGCCCAGGGCAAACGCGATGCATAGCGAAGCCCCAACGCCGTAGAGCGCCACCGGATGCACACGCAGCGGCGCGCTGCTCCAGGGATCGCGTATGCCCCACGGCAGAGCGGTGGGCATGCCCACTTCAGACCCGTCGAGCGCGTGGCCTAGCTCCAACCACGCGGCCAGGGCAGCGGCGGGCGCGGCGAAGACATCCAGCAAGGCCAGCAGGGGAAGCCCTTTGTGGCGCATGCGGCGCAGGTAGGCCCACAGCATCACCGCGGCCACAGCCATGCCGCCAAAGGTCAGGGAAGGCAGGCTGAGCACCAGCAGCGGATAGCGCATAAAAGCCTGCGGATCACGCAGCACCAGCAGCAGGCGCGACGCCAGAAAACAGCTTAGGATCGCGAACATCCCCACATCCCACACAGCCTCGGGATCGAGGCTCGCCGCCCGCGCGCGCCGGCGTGCCAGGGCCATGCTCACGATCAGCCCGGCTGCCGCACATAGACCATACGGGGTAAACCGAAGATGACCTAGGCGCAGTCCGCGGACAACGAAAATATCCGCAACCGCGAAGAGACTTGTCATCGTAATTTCCGAATTCCGCCGGGGCAGAAACGGGGAAGAAGAGAAAAGACCGACCCACGGGGCCGTGAAGCGAAGCGCCGGTGAACCCGTCCTAAGACGGCGGGACCCAACCGTGGCTCTTTAGGCATTCCGGACTGGCGGACGCTGCACACCGAACCATGTATACGAGTTGAACCCCTGTTCAATGAATGTTGGTTCAACCAGCGTAGATCGCCTCACCTGCTTTGCAGGCCGGTCTCTCTGCATCGGATGCTACCCGGCATGAAGCCGATGCGCAAGCGCGGCAACGAACCGCCGGGCTATTGCATTGCCCCGCGATTTCTGCTTGACGTCGTCGGGCCCAGCAATGCACTCGAAATCCGCAGACGGTTTTTGCAGTGAGGAAGCCACCTCAGCCCCGGCGAGCGGTTGCTTGTCATCCCAGCGTATTGCTTGTCATCCCGTAGCGAAGGGATCTGCTTTTCTCCCGCCATAGAACCACTCAGGGAAGCGTCCCTCGCGCGTGAAGGCGGATGGGAGCGACGCGCAAGGAGCCGGTGAAGGCAAAACTCCGCGGCTGCTTGCGCTTAGTATTTTATGTGCGGCGCTTCAGTATTTGCGCACAAACGTGTCCCTCGGCATGCCCGAGCGGCGCGCGCGGCGAAGCGTCTCCCGTGCGTCGTCGCTGCTCATCGGTCCGCCCAGGCTTACAAGATAGGGCGCTCGGCCGTTGGGACTGAACACCGCCGCATGCAAGCCGGAGCGACCCGCATCCAGGCGACGCGCCTTCGCGCGCGCCTGCGCCTCGTGGTTGTACGTAAACGCAATGACATACCAGCCCGAAGCGCCACGGGCCGTCCCCACAGCCGGCTGACTTGCGTCCGAGGCTGCGGCCGCCGCTGGAGCGGGGGGCACTCCCCTGTCAGACGCAGGCGCGGCAGGCGGCCGCGGCGGCGCGGCAACTACCGCCGGGCTTGCCGGCACTGGCGCAGCGGGCTTGCCTGCAAAGAAATGCCAGCAAAGCAGGGCCACCAGGACGAGTGCAGCAGCCCCGAGCAGCAGCACATTGCGCGAAGGCCCGGAGCGAAGGGGCTCTTCCAGTTCCGCGGCCGGGCGCGCACGCACATGGATCGGAGCCTCGGCACGCACGCGGGTAGCCTCAGCGGCGAGCGGAACGGCGGCTGCAGCGGAGGAGCCGGCACCATTCGCCGGCAGCGGCGCCCGTGCACTGGTCGAAGGCGCCGCGCCCATGGCCGCCCGTGCACTGGCCGCCGCTGACGGCGAGGCCTCGGCGGTCTTTGGCGTGGAGAACGACGGCGTCAAAACCGACTCAATCTTCGCCAGGTTCCAGCTGCCATCCAGCGCGGCAGGGATAACGCGGCTGAACGGCTCAGGCAGGCGATGCGCCGTCGTCATCTCCTTTTCCAGCGTCAAGCAGCGGAGAAGCAAGCTGCCGAAGTCATGCACATCACGCTTGCGCAGCTCGTCGCAGGCCTCCTCCGAGGTGAACTCCCCATCGGCGACGCACTCGCGCACGCAGTCGCTGCGCAGCTTCACGACATCCCCCACGGCGAGCACATTCACCGGTTCCACATGCTCGTGCACAAGCCCGCTGGCATGCAGCGCGGAGAGCGCCGCCGCCACGCTTTTTGCCACCTCGATGGTCTCCGCCGTGGTTAGAGGCCGCTCCTTCAGCACATCCTCGAGGTTGGCGTCATTGCGCTCCATCAGCGCATAGGTGAGCGCCACGCCGTCGAACGTCGTCTTTCCCATACGCTCGATGCCGACGAGGTTGTCCTGATGCAGATCGGCGACTTGGCGCCACCGCTTGAGCACCTCTTCTTCGTCGAAGTGCGACTCGGTCAAGCGGATCACCGCAGAGTCACCCGTGCTGTTTGAGGTTGCAAAAAATCCATTGCGGCCCTCCGAGCGCAGGAGCTTGCCCAGGGTGTACGCCCCTGCAATGGTTCTGCCTTCGTATTCCGTCCAAAGATGCATATGGGTGGCTCCGTTCTTAATCACTAGGGTGATCACTTGGGGAAGAATGATCCCGGAGAGGCCGCGAGCGCAAAGGCTCAAGGGGGGCCTCCCGAAAGGCAAATGCCCTTCCCCTATTGTGAACCGAAGCGACGCAGGAGAGCACGCTCAGCGGCCTGTGACCATACAGAAAAAGTGTTAGAACCAGCGAAGATACTTCCATTGCCGTTGGGGGGCAACTTCCCCTATAGGGCGCAGTGCCGCCCAGCAGAAAGAATCAATTTTTTGCTTTCGGAGGCAGGTCCGGGCTTCAGCCCCGGGTTTTGCGCTGATATCGGAGAGAACCCTGAGCTAAAGCCCATCTTTTTGGCCCTCTTCTTCGTGGGGCTGAAAAGCCCACGCTCCCTCCCATCCTCCTCCAAGATGCGCTTCGATGCACCTCGTACGAGGCTCGTGATCCGTCAGACACTACCTACCCGGCCTTGCGCTCCACCAGAACCTCATCCAGCATGCCCGCCAATGAGCCCGTCCGCGTACGCACGTTGCTTTGCGCCTGGTTCAGGCTGCCGTTCAGCGAGTCGAAACGCGCGCGCAGCGCCGTCAATTCGTCGGCGATATTTAAGGCCGCCAGCACGGCGACACGCAGTGAATCCACCGTCGCACCATGTGCCGAAACCGCGCGCATCTTTGCGTCCACCATCGAGGCCAACCGCTGAATATGCTCCGCATCCGTGCCGCGCAGCTGGTAGACCTGATCGTAGATATCCACGATCACCGCGCCCGCATCACGCGCCGCCAACTCCGCCCGCGATAACTCCGCCGCGCTTTTCACTGCATTCCCGTTCTCAGCCAAACCTGCTCCTTAAGGTCAGGGATCAGGGGATAGGGAGTAGGGATTCAAAGCGAATCCCCTTTGTTTTGAGCCGAACTAATCCCTATTTTCCTAATCCCTACTTCCTGCTCACAAAAGCTCATCGATCTGCGCCAGCATGCGTTCCACGCGGCCGTGCACGGCTTCACGCTCGCGGTGAAAGCCTTCCAACTCCGTGCGCACGGTGCTGTTAACCTCTTCGAGCGAAGCCAGCCGCTCCTGCAGGGCGGCCACCTCGGCCTTGGCCGCGTCACGCTCCCCTTCCACGGCGGAGCGGGCGTCGCGCTCGCGGCGAATCATCTCCACGGCCTGCAGCACCTTGCCTTCGAGGGCCTGAAACTCGTCGGCGCTGATCATGTTTCCGGTCCCATTGGCTCCGGTTGCAGCCCCGCTCGTCTCAACGCCTTCCATGAATCCCCCTGATGCCCGAATCAACTTCGCAAACTGCCATTCCGGTTGAAGTATAGCCATTCGCGTGGTGGATTCCCGGTACCTAACTCGGCGAGGAACCTTTGTGAATCCCTTTTGGGTTTGGCGTCGCAAGAAAATTGCGTGACGGAAAGCGAGTGATCCGAATTCGGTCAGGCGATCCGCAGGTTTTGCCCTTCCGGGCCCTAACCTGCCCTATCGGTGGGATAGCCGCGAAAGCCGCCGGGACGCAGACTGGAAATCGAGCCATGAATCCTGACGTATACGAACCCGTTCACCAGACCGCTGTCGCCTTCCATTACCACCGCGCGCTGCTGCAACAGGCCATCCCGGATCCCGCCGACACCACGCTATTCAACCGCCTGATGGCGGAGGCACGGGCGCAGGGCATGACGTGGATGGACGGCCTGGAATATGTCATCAGCAAACGCCGCGCGGTGTTGAACTAACTGTTTCAATCCACAAGGTGTCATCTCGACCGGAGCACGACGGCCTTATCATCGTGCGTAGTGGAGAGACCCGCAGTTTGGCCTGCCACAGATGACCGCTGCCCTTCAAGCCGCAGGTCCCTCCAAAACCGCAGGTCTCTCCACTGCGGCTACGCCTCCGGTCGAGATGACAGCATTCTTAGGCAGCAGACTAGCTGCGGCAAATCACGGTTACCTTAATCGATTTAGGCCCGTTGCGTACCGCCCAGCGCCGTTAAAGCGTCCGCGATGCGCGCCGACCAGCCGACCAGCTCCTCTTCCGTCAACGTGCGTTCGACAGACTGGAAGACCACCCGCAGGAGCAGCGAATAGCTCCCGGCAGCGACGGCCTGGCCCTTCGGGTTGCGGAAGACCTCGACGGGTTCAAGCCGCTGCAGCTCAGCGATCCCCAGCGCGCGAACCGCACCCTCCACCGCCCCCCAGGCTACGGTGTCGGGAAAGAGGAACGAAAAGTCGCGATCCGCCGCCTGGAAGCGCGAAAGCTCCCACAGGGCAGGCTGGCGAAGCGCCGTGCGAAACAGGCGGGCAGCATCAATCTCCGCAAGCGCACAGGGCTGGCGCAGCTTGCGCGCACTGAGCTCCGCCGCACTCAGCTCACCGAACACGCCGACTGGCTCTCCATCCAGCAGCACACGCGCACCGCGCCCGCGCTCGATCCAGCTTGGCAGCGGAGGAGCGTCGGATGCGGATGCCAACTGTACCTGCCCAGCGAACTTCGCCAGCAATGTCTCCAGCGCCCCTTTGAGCTCGAACAACAGCGCATGGTCCGCGCGATGCAAGGCGCTCGCACCTGCGCCGCCAGTGGCGCCCAGCGCCAGGCCGGCCCACTCGTGCACCTCGGCGGGCGACCCGGTGAACACCGTACCCATCTCGAAGAGCCGCACTGTATTTACGTCCCGGACAAGATTGCGCGCCAGCATATTCGTCATTCCTGAAACCAGCGACGGCCGCAGCATCCCGGCCTCCTCGCTCAGCGGATTGCCCATCGCCACGGAACCGGTCGCGCCGTCTCCGAAGCCCTCCGCCTCGGCAGCCGAGACAAAGGTGGAAGAGACAGCCTCAGTGAAGCCCAGCGCGCGCAGGGTGGAGCGGATCGCCGCTTCCTGGCGTTTGTGCGGCTGATCGTGGACCTCGCCCGCCCATCCCGGCAGCGTATCCGCGAAGCGGTTATAGCCGTAGACCCGCGCGACCTCCTCGATCAGGTCGATCTCGCGCTCCAGGTCCAGCCGCCAGCTCGGCAGCGTTACGGCGTATTCGCCAAAGGCGCCGCCGGTGGGCTCGAGCCCACAACCCAGCGCGCTCAGGTATTGCGTTACGACCTCCTCATTCAGCCCGGAGGTGCGCTCGCCCGTCTCGATCACCGCATCTTCAAGCGTCGTGCCGAGCATCCGCTGCACCTCCGGCACCCGCAGCACGATGCGATCGCGGTCGGCGGTCCGGGCGGCGATCTCCGGGACCATCGCATCGACCAACGGACCCGTCACCACCCCTCCGGCCTGCTCCATCACGAGCCGCGTTACAAGGTTATTGGCGAGCGGAGCAGCGTTGAAGTCGGCTCCCCGCTCAAAGCGGTGGCTCGCATCCGTATGGAGCCCGTGGCGGCGTGAACTCGCGCGAATCGCCGCCGGATCGAACCAAGCAGCCTCTACCAGAATGTTCTTCGTCGCCTCCGTCACGCGCGACTCCCAGCCGCCCATCACGCCGGCCAATCCCAAGGCCTTACACTCGTCCGCCACGACGAGGTCATCCGCCGTCAATGTGCGCTCCGTACCATCCAGCAGCTGCAGCTTCTCGCCTGCGCGCGCCCGCCGCACGACGATGCCGCCCTCGATCTTGTCGAGATCGAACACATGCGTGGGCTGCCCCATCGCGAGCCAGCCGAAGTTGGTCACATCCACAGGACCGGAGATCGGCTTTTGACCGATGGCCGCAAAATACCCGGCGACCTGACCGGACGAGGGTTGAACGTTGACCCCGCGAATCACCCGCGCGGTGAAGCGGCCGCACAGGTCCCTGGCCTCAATCCGCGCAGGGAACCCTTCGCCTGCCGCGGTCTCCACCACAGGCGCGCCCAGGCCCTCCTCCAGCTTTGCGAGTGGGAGGTCGTAGATGGTCGCCGCCTCACGCGCCACGCCGTAGTGATTCATCGCGTCAACGCGGTTGGTGGTGATGTCCATCTCAAAGCGCGAACCGCCGCAGGAAGCCGGGAATATGCCTTCGACCGCAATGCCGCGCAAGGTCAGGTCTTCGGCGAGTTGCGTGTCGTCGACGGGGAGTTCAGGAAGAAAGGAGCGAATCCAGTGGGAAAGGATATTCATGCGATGTGTTTCAATCCTGCGTTATTCGGTGCGGGTGCAGCAAGGTTGGGAAGATTATCCGAAACTTATAACTTCCCTAAGGCAAATACCCACGGTGATGCAGTGTCATCTCGACCGAAGCAGACGGCCTTATTGTCTGCGGAGTGGAGAGACCCCTGTATTTTGTGGGGTGTTGCACAACGATCTGCGTAGCGCAGACCCAATACAGCGGTCTCTCCACTACGGCTCCGCCTCCGGTCGAGATGACGCCATCTCTAAGCGTAAACTGCCCTGACCTCACTTGAATTCCCTTCCGGGCAGAATGCGTGGACGCTCCGCGTCATCGGCGATCGCCTCGACCAGGCGATAGAAGAAATCATCGAACTTCGCGGCTGCCTGAAAGTCTACCGGCTGCGTGAGGTCATCCTGCGGAGGGTGATACTGCACCTCGTACCAGTGCCGGTAGCGTTTTTCTGCGTCCGTGCCCGGATCGAAGCCGAAGACGAAGCCAATCGCCGGCACACCCGCCTTGAGAAACGGGTAGTGATCGGCTCGGCGCAGCAGTCCACGCTCCGGCTCGCGATCTTCGCGCAGCTGAATGCCCATGCCCGCTCCCACCTGCGTGGCGGTCGCGCCCAAGGTGGTGTCGTGAATGGCAAGCGCCGTGAGAATCTTCAGCGGAAACAGTGGCCGTAGCTGGTCCAGGTTCACATCGGCGGCCATCCCCGCGATGGGCACCGTGGGATGCTCGACGAACCACGTCGAACCGAGCAGACCCTTTTCTTCCCCGGTGAATGCGCAGAAAAGGATGGATCGCTTTGGCGGATTAAACATCGTGGTCCGCTGAATGTCCACCTTGTCCTGCCAAGGCTGGCCCGCTCGACCGGCCTTGAGGTCATCCGCCATCTGGATCAGCAGCGCGACATACGCCGCATCATCCAGCGTGCCGTTGTACAGCTTGTCGCCGTTCACGGGCGTGCCAAAACCATAGCCGTCCAGATGCGCGGCCACGACCACGTACTGCTTCGCCAGCTCCGGATCCGAGCCTGGCAGCACCGCCAGTACGTTCGGCGAGCTGATCTCTTTTTCCGTTGTGTGCAGCTTGGCCGAAAACGTGCCCGGGATGTCGAAGTTGGGCAACGCTTGCTTCGAGCCGCCGAGCTTGAGCAATGCAGCCGCGTCCTGGCCCGTTCCCTCGATCAGTTTGGCAAAACCCTCATCGCTGAGACGCATGCCCCCGGGCACGACGATGCCACTAAGCCTTACGGGTGGCTTCCCCAAGGAAACAAAGTGAGCGTACGCATAAGGCCACCGCGGCGGTTCAAGGGTGAAGTAGGGGTCGTCCACGTTGATGACGCCCAGGGCCTGTCCGCGCCTCGCATTCTCAGCGCGCATCCCGGCGCTGGGCAGGCCTTCGTGTTGCGTGCCAAAGCAGACGACGATTTTTCCCGCAATGTCGGACATGGCATCATTTCCGCAATACCCGCGAAAGGTCAGCGGCCCTTCGAGCCCCGCCTGCATTCCGTTGATCTGCGTGACCGTGATCTCATGAAGAAACGGAAATGACACAACGCTTCCATCCTTCGCGCGCCTGAAGGTGAAGCTCGTGCCCTCAGGAATCACGTCGGTTTCGTGCATGGGAACACTCTGGAAATATGTACCGTTGTCACCCGCGGGCTTCAGCCCGGCTGCTGCAAAACGTTTCGCGACGTAGTCGGCCGCGCGCTGGTAGGCCGCCGTCCCGGTGTCACGCCCTTCCATGCTGTCGTTCGAGAGCGCTTCGGTCGTGTGCCACCAGGCGAGCGTGTCGGGGTCGTGGATCTCGGCGTCGCGCGGATGCTCCTGAGCAGCGATTCCCCCTCCAGTGAACGCCAAAAAACAAAGCGCAGTGGTTCGGCAGAACTTCAGCATCGTCACTCGTCTCTCCAGTCGTCTCCGGGCATGATGCGTTTCATAAACTCATCGAAAAGCGGTACGGTGAACGCCGTATCGCCATGCCCTGGAGACCAGATCATTCCCTTCAGGATCATTCGCTCCCGAAATGGCCCCAGGGCACTGACCTTCTTCGCCAGAACACCTGCGATGTCGCCCGAACGGTGCGGTCCGGGCCCAAGCTCCGCCATGGCACGGAGATATTTCCGCTCTGCCGGGGTCACCCGATCAAACCGCACCAGGAAAAAACTCGCGTCCAAAGCCGCAACCACGGCGTCCGAAGCCTCGAGGACGTCCTCATACGTGATGGGCGACTGCTTCGCCACATCCCAGGAGTGCTTGCCCCATTCCTGAAGAAAATAGGGGTACCCTTGCGTGCGGGCCAGCAACTCCGTCATCGCTTCATCGGTATACGAAGCACCCTCTTGGAGGGCCGGCTGGCGAATGGCTTGTTTCGCCTCCGACTCCGTAAGTGCCCCCACTGTGGGGAAGTCGAACATTCGTTCGGCATACAACTTCGCATTACCCGCAAGTGCCCTGAGTTGCGGCAGCCCAGCTCCCACCATGCCGATCGGGAGGTTGCGTTGCGTGCAGCGGTGCAAGGCCGAGATCAGCGCCGAAAACTGCTCCTCCGGGAGGTATTGAACCTCGTCCAGGAACAGAATCACAGCCGTGTTGGCAGCCCTCGCGGCTTCCCCGACACGCTCCATTAATGCGCTCAGGTCAACGTCAAGGTCGCCGCTGTCCGCCTCACCCGGGATCGGTTCGGCGTCGAAACTCAACTCCAGATCGGAGTACTTTACCTTCAGGCGTTTCGCAAAGCCCGCCAGGGCTCCCAGGGCTTGCAAAACAGAGGTCTTCGCAGATTCCACCTTCGACAATTTCAGCAGTGCCGATCGGAGTTGCGGGGCTAGGAGAGCCGGCAAGGATCGCCGTTCAGGCGTTTCTGCGCGAACCGTGACGATTCCTTGCTGCTCCGCATCGAGACGCATCCGCTCAAGGAGTACCGTCTTTCCAACGCCACGAAGGCCAACAAGAAGGGTGCTCTTGGCTGTGCGCCCAAACTTTAAGCGTCCAATCGACGTGTTTACATCATCGCGCAGCTTGTCTCGACCGATCAGGTACGGCGGGGGAGCGCCTGCACCAGGTGAGTACGGGTTCAGG
The DNA here is from genome assembly GCA_965276885.1 of Granulicella sp. Taxonomy (GTDB): domain Bacteria; phylum Acidobacteriota; class Terriglobia; order Terriglobales; family Acidobacteriaceae; genus Granulicella. Next base: position 4,415,294 of record OZ255702.1, read on the forward strand.
AAGCGATCCATAAACTCTTTATATAACAATATTACTAAAGTTAACAGAATTCGCTAACTTCCATAACTTCGTCAATTACCCAAATTGCTCCAGAAACCGCACATCTCCCCCGTACAGCAGGCCGATGTCGCTGATCCCGTAGCGCATCATCGCGATGCGGTCGACGCCCATGCCGAAGGCGAAGCCCGAGATGCGGCGCGTGTCATACAGCGGTTCGCGGCCGAGTTCGATCCGGCGCTGATTCACCGCCTCGAAGACGTTGGGATCCACCATGCCGCAGCCCAGCAGCTCGATCCAGCCGGAGTGCTTGCACTTGCGGCAGCCCTTGCCGCCGCAGAATGGGCAGGAGATCTGCACGTCCGCGCTGGGTTCGGTGAACGGGAAAAAGGATGGGAAAAAACGCGTCTTCACCCCCGACCCGAAGAGCGCCTTCATCGCGTGATCCAGCGTGCCCTTCAGGTCCGAGAAGGTGATGTTCGTATCCACGCAGAGGCCTTCGACCTGGTGAAACACCGGCGAGTGCGTCGCGTCGGCGGCGTCGTTGCGGTGCACCTTGCCGGGGATGACCACCCGCAGCGGCGGTCCCTGCTCCAGCATGGAGCGCACCTGCACGGGCGACGTGTGGGTGCGCATTAGCAGACGCTCGCGCAGGGGTTTCTTGTCCTGATCCGCAATCACCAGGGTGTCCTGGGTATCGCGCGCCGGATGGTTGGGCGGAAAATTCAGGCTCTCGAAGTTGTAAAAATCTGACTCCACCTCCGGCCCCAGCGCAACGGAGTAGCCAAGCCGCTCAAACACGGCCACAATCTCGGCCATGGTGCTGATCAGCGGATGCTCCGCGCCGATGCGCTGCGCGGTTCCGGGCAGGGTGAGATCGAGCGCCGCACCGGCGCTCGCAGTGTGCGTGTGAGAAGGCGCGGCAGCCTCGGCCGCCATGGCCTCGATCCCCTCTTTGAGCGCATTGAAGCGTTGGCCGATGAGACGCTTCGTCTCAACTGGTGCGGCCTTCAGCCACGCATCCGAGATGGCCTTGAGCCGGCCCTGCTTGCGCCCCAGCCAATCGAGGCGAAACGCCTCTGGGTCGAACCCGGGAGCGGCAGCGGCTTCACGCGCATCCTTCATGACGGCCGCGAACGCCGCATCCAGGGAGGCTGCAGAGAAATCGTTCAGATGGATCGGTTCGAAGGCGGAGACAGGAGGCGGCATCGCCCATATTCTAGCTGCTGCCGCCGTTTACAGTGCCCACCAGATCACCAGCGCCATCAACACACCCATCAGCAGGCTGCGCTTGGAGGTGATGGCCCAGACTACCGGATCGTCATGCATTTCGCCGCGGCTGGCGAGCATCCACACCTGGCTCAGCCACAGCAGCAGCACCGGCACCACCAGCCACAGGCGGGCGGTGTGTGCATACAGCTTCGCCGTATCGGGGTTGGTGATGTAGAGCGTCATGACCACAACGGCGGCATACGCGGCACCCGTGCCCAGGGAGCGCAGCTGCTCCAGATCGCCGATCCAGTAGCCTCGTCCGTTGCTGACCGCGGCTCCGCGCTCCCGCAGCGACTCCAGCTCGCTGAAGCGCTTGACAAAGGCCAGCGACAGGAAGAAGAACACGCTGAAGCCGGCCAGCGAAGCGGAGACCGGAACGCCCGTGGCGGCGCTGCCGGCCAGAATGCGCACGGTATACAGCCCGCTGAGCACAAAGACATCCAGCAACAGCTTGCGCTTCAGATAGAACGAATAGGACAGTGTGGTGACCGTGTAGAGCCCGAGCCACTCGATAAAACGGAAGTGGTCGGCGAGCGCATGACCACCCGGAATGGCCGCAAACAACCGCGGCACTAGCAGCGCCAGCACGACGGAAACGGACATCATGCCGGCCACGGCGGCGACACCCGCAAAAGCAGAGATGTCGCCCGCGGCGAAGGGGCGGCGGCGCTTGCGCGGGTGACGGCGGTCAGCCTCGATGTCGAGCAGGTCGTTGATGATGTAGGTGGCCGACGCGCACAGCCCGAAACTTAGAAAAGCCACACAGGCTGCGGCAATGGCCGCCGCGTTCCAGGCGTGCGCCAGCAGCAGCGGCACAAAGATCAGCGTATTTTTCGCCCACTGGTGCAGGCGAACCGCCTTCAGCCAACTCTTGGCCGGGGGCGTGCGGTCCTCGAACGAACGCACCGGCACGACTCCGGCCCGGCGCAGCGAACCTTGGAGGGAGCCGTGCGGGTTGGCCACCATGGGCGACTCGCAAACCGTCAGCAGTTCGTGATCGGGGCTGGCATTGCCGATATAGCAGAAACTCTCCCCGAAATGGGAGCGAAAGACCGTCAGCTTGTTTCCGCCGGCGAGGTTGGTCGCGCCATCGGAAGCGAGTACACCCGCGAAAATGCCCAGGTGCTCCGCCACCCGCTCGGCGAGCCTGCGGTCAGCGGCGGTGGCAAGATAAATGGCGCGGCCGTCCGCATGTTCCACGCGCAACCACTCCAGCAGAGGCCCGTTGTACGGCAGATGCTCCACGTCGAGTTCGACGGCGCCCGTGACATGCTGCTTGAACGCCGCCTTCCCCTGCCCGATCCAGCCCGGAATCTTCACCAACTTTGCCGGATGCTGGCGGGCGATGGCTAGAACCGAGTCCACCAGCGTATCCGACTTCACCAGGGTGCCGTCCAGATCGACGCACAGCGGCACACCGGGGCGAAGAATCACCGGCGGGAGGTCCGATCGTGGTTCCAGGGTCGCAGCGGGCGACGCCATAAGCTCCTTGGCTCCTCTAAGGCAGCGTATATGTGGGCTCGCCCTGTGGTCCACTATACCGTTCCGGGCTGGCTGGAAACGTGACAACCCGGCCCCTGTACCGTCATAGGACAGCGACCGCAGCCGCCAAGCTATCAATGCACGAAACGCGCGGGAAGGCCGTCGCGTCTAATGGAAGGAACGGGAAACACCCATGGCGTCTCGAAGCATGCCCTTTTGTTTTCGCCTCGCCGGCGCGCTGAGCGCGGCGGTGGGTCTGCTCGCGCACGGCCAGATGCACCACGTGGACGCCCCGGAGCGCGTCACCCGGGCGGTCGGCGTGTATGAGTGGACCGGCGACCTGAGCAAACCCCTAGCAGCGCGTTTTGTCCCCGTTTCACTCTTCATTGACGGGCATTTTGAGGATGCCGGCCTCTATCTCGCCCGCCCCGTGCCCTTTGCCCTGCAGCCCGGCGATGTGTACGCGCTGGAGCACGCGGGCGAACCCGAGGGCCTGCTGGACCTTGACCTGGCCCATCGCGTCGTCACCGGAAAGGCGCTGGCGGACGACAACCCCGCCGGTGCGTGGTACGCCTTCGGCAAGTTCACGCCGGCAGCCGCACCCCGGCCCATGGACCTGCACCCGTCCCGCCATCTGAGCAAGATCGAGTCGAGCCCGGGGCCGAATACGCCCGCCGGAACCAAGCCGCCCGCCGAGGAGAAGGACAGCGGCGAGAGCAGCGGGCCCCATCTGGACCGCCGGGACGGCAGCACGGGAGCGACCGGGAGCGCGGGGTCGAGTGGCAACACGGGCGCAACCGGGAGCACGGGAAGTTCCTCCGGCGGCGCGACGCCGCCGGCGGCGCCAACCTCCGACAACGCGGGCGACGACACCGACAGGCCCACCCTGCGCCGGCGCGACCCTGCGCAGGACGCCGCCCGGCGCCGCCAGGCCGGTTCCAAGGGCAACACGGCGAGCGTCACCGCCGCGGGTCCGGCGCTGGGGGACGATCCCGATCGGCCGATTTTGGGACACAGCAGCGGTGAGCCCACCGGTACGCCCGAGCTCACCGGGCTTCCGGCGGATTTGCACCAGGCCGTCGGGGTCTCCGACGCCAACCACCGGGACGCCCACGTCTTTACCCGGGCGTGGGACTCCTCTACGGAGCAGGCGGATACGCTGGCGGCGATGGCCGCGGTCGCGAAGACGCGAGTGGCGGAGTACCTGGCAGCCAACCAGCTCCAGCCTTCGAGCTTGCCCATTCCCGCCGAGGACACGCCGGCAACGGCTACAGGAAAGGCTACAGGCCCGGCGCCGGCCCCGGCAGCCGCCGTTGCCCCGGACGATGCAACGGGCGCCCCTCCCAAGCTGCAACGAGGTGTGCCGCAGCAGTACAAGGCCGACAAAACCCCCGGCAAGACAGCGCCGGCGCCGGCAAAATCCGCAACACCCGCGGCGCCTTCTACGACCGGCAGTGTCACGGCGACCCCAACTCCGGCCGCCAAGCGAACGTCCACAGCGGCTCACGCGGCGCATCGCGCAACAGCGGTGGGGGCGCCAAAGGCCGTGCCGCTCCGGCTCCTCGAGGAGAACGTCTCGGGCTTCACCCTGAGCTACGGCGGTCTGCCGACGTTTGTGTACACGGCGGCCACTGCGGTACAACCGGCACAACCGGTACAAAGGGCGAAACCCTCCAGCAGTGTGCCCGGCACCGCCGGTCCCACCGCACAAATTACTCCTGTGGCGTATGTGACCGTGGTTGCGCAGCGGCTGCCGACCGGGGAGCTGCAGGTGGCGCTCAGCGCGGTGACGGACAGCGGTCACCTTGACCGCAGCCCGCACCTGCGGCTGATCGACGCCGTGGATCCAGACGACTCCCACCGCGCCAGCCTGCTGTTCGAGCTGCGCGCGGGCAGCAGCCGCCAGTTCGCGCTCTACCGCCTGACCTCCGTCCATGCAGAACAGACCTTCTCCACCGCGTCGCTTGAGTAGGCGGAGAGGTGCTCAAGGCGCTGGCGCGGGCGGCTCGGTACACTAGGGTCCAGGCCGCTTTCATAGAGGCTCGCACCAGCAATAGCCGCAAAAGGACGACGCGAAGCCCATGAGTGAAGAGTCAGCCGCAGAGCAGAGCCCCCACAAGCCCAATCCACAGATCGCCCTGCTCTTCCCCGGCCAGGGTTCACAGGCGATCGGCATGGGACGCGCCTTCTTCGACGCGCAACCCGCCGCGCGTGAAGTGTTCGAGGAGGCCGAGGAGGCGCTGGGCTTCCCGCTTTCCAAGCTCATCTTTGAGGGCCCCGAAGAGGATCTGAAGCTCACCGAAAACACGCAGCCCGCGATTCTCACGGCCTCGGTTGCCATGTGGCGCGTGTTGGAACCGGCGTTGAAGCAGCGCAACCTCAAGGCGTGCTTCGCGGCAGGCCATTCCCTCGGCGAGTACACGGCACATGTGGCCGCGGGGTCGTTCACCTTTGCCGACGCGGTGCGCACGGTGCGCGCGCGCGGCGGACTGATGCAGTCGGCCGTCCCGTTCGGTCAGGGGGCGATGGCGGCCATCCTGGGCCTGAGCTATGAAAAGGTGAACGACCTATGCGCGCACGTCTCCGATGAGCTGACGGCGCCCCCCCCTGAAGACCCGGCCGATCCGACCGAGCAGAGCGCGTCCGCGCGCGATGCGCTGGCCGATCCCTTCAACCCGGCCAGCACGCCCGCCGAGGCGGCTTCGCGCGTCTCGGCCGTGGTGTCGCCCGCAAACATCAACTCACCGGAGCAGATCGTCATCTCCGGCGGCACCGAGGCCGTAACCCGCGCGGCGGCGCTGTGCAAGGAGGCTGGCGCCAAGCGCACGATCATGCTTCCGGTCAGCGCTCCTTTTCACTGCGCGCTGATGCAGCCCGCGCAGGAGGGCCTCGCCAGCCATCTTGAGTCTGTCGCCTTCGCCGACCCCTGTTTTCCCGTGATCTGCAATGTGGATGCGCGGGCCATCAAGCGTGGACCCGATGCACGCGACACGCTCATCCGTCAGGTAACCGGCGCCGTGCGCTGGGTGGAGTGCATTCAGCAGCTGCAGGTTTGTGGGGCAACGCATTTCCTGGAAGTAGGCCCCGGAAAGGTGCTCAGCAGCCTGAACCGGCAGATCGACCGCGCCCTGGTGACGGCCAATATCGATGATCCGGAGAGCCTGGAGAAGGCACTCGCAATGTTTGTATCGAGGCCGGCTTAGAACAGGCATGCAATGGCTTTATAAGGAAATTACCCACACTGTTGATCCGGAATCTACGTAACCGCCGCGCTACTCCGTGTCGGCGTCGCCGGCGACGGCGTAGTAGCCCTTGCGGGCCTGGACGGTGTTGCCTTTGCCGCAGTCAATCTCGATCTTGCGGTATTTGCCGTCGGCGGATTTATTCGTGGGCGTGTAGCTGAGCAGGTATTGGGTGCGGAGCTCGTCCTGGATCTGGTCGAAGGCGTCTTCCAGCTTGCGGCCGTTGTTGCCGACGTCGATGACGCGGCCGCCGGTCTGCTCGGCGAGCTGGCGCATGTCGCGGTCGCCGGTATACCCCATGCCGCCGTAGAAGCCGCGGTCGGCGATCATGATGACGTAGAGGATGGTGTTGGCTTTCTGGGCGGCTTCGGCGGCGGTCTTCACGTTCTCCTGCGAGCCCTGGTCGCCGCCGTCAGTGAGCATGACGATGACCTTGCGGCCGGTCTGCGACTGCAGTTTGTCATGCGCGGCGAGGTAGACGGCATCGTAGAGCAGCGTGCCGCGAGGGTTGCCGGTAGGGAATGGGCCGCCGCCGATGCCGGGTACGCCGGCGGACGAGCTGGCGGTGTTGATGGAGGCCTTGTTGATGGCGCGGCGGATCTCGCCGGCGTTGTTGGTGTAGTCGGAGAGTAGATCGACGTTGACGTCGAAGGAGATCAGGAAGGCCTCGTCCTTGGGGGTGAGCACCTCGGAAAGAAAGCGCGAGCCGGAGTCCTGTTCCAGCGGAAGGACGTGCTCCTGGCTGCCCGAGGTGTCGAGCAGAATGCCGATGGTGAGGGGCAGATTTTTCTCCGCCGTGAGGCGCTTGATGACCTGCGGGTTCTTGTCTTCGGCCACCTGGCAGCTGCTTTTATCGAGGCCGGTGACGAAGCCGTTCTTGTCGCGGACGGAAAAGTAGACGTTCACGAGGTTGACGTTGACCTTGATGGTGCCGACAGAGTTATCCGTCTCCCGTTGCGCGGGTGCGTTGCTCATGGGCGGTGGCCCGTCGGGGGTGGGCGCCTCCTGCGCGCGCAGCGAAGGGGTCGCACAGAGCAGGATTCCGGCCATTCCAGCAATTCCAGCAATTCCAAGGAAAGGCGCGGCAACCCGGGGCAACGAACGGAGAGGAACAGCGGAACGCATACCTGATTAGACGCTCCCAAACGTGATTTTGGCGACAGCCGCAGCCATGCGTCAGCGGGATAGTCGAAGGTGCTCTCCCTTCGCGCAACGAAGCTTTGTAGACCTGCGTCTGAACCAATAGCGACTCCCCTTCAGCACACTGGTACTCTGTTGGGGGTGAGCCGGGAAAGATCCTGCCGCGCGGGGCAGGGAGACAGGAAGCACAATGCGTTTTCGGGCGATGGCGGTGAGGACAGGGCTCTTGGGTGTGGGGCTGGGTATAGGTCTCGGATGTAGCTCTTTGTCTTTGCGGGCGCAGAACCAGGTTCCGGACGCGCCAAAACCGCAGGCGTTGCCGAACCTGAATACAATTACGCCCGCGGCGCCCTCGACTCCGAATGCCCCGATGCCCAATGCGCCTTCGGCACAGCCCGATGCGGGAGCCGCCAACAATGGCGGTGTGACTCCGGGAAGCTCGCTGCCGTCCGCGCCGGCGCCCGATGCGAATCAGGTTGCGCAGGATACCGAGGCGGGAGCACCGCCGGTCGCGCATGTCGGCAGCATTGTGGTAAGGACAAATTTTGTCGAGGTTCCGTTCACGGTGAAGGACTCCCGCGGAACGCTGGTTCCGGGACTGACGTATCGCGACGTGCGCGTATATGAGAACGGGTCGCAGCGTACGCTTCGGCTGTTCACCGTGGATCCGATTCCGCTGTCGGTAGCGATTGTGATCGACCAGAGCGTCACCACGGACACGATGAACCGCATCAACGCCACCCTGGAGGCGCTGCAGGCGGCCTTTACGCCCTACGACGAGGTGGCGATCTACACCTACAACAATGGCGTGAAGGAGCAGACGGCCTTTACCGGAGCCCAGAGCGCGCGCGTGTCGTTCGCGCTGCAACGCAGCAAGAGCCAGGGCCGCGATCCCATGATGTACATAGGCGGACCGCTGAGCCAGACGACCGTGAAGAACAACCTGCCCGTTGACCCGAATACCAATCAGGGGCCTGCCGGTGTGCTGGTCCAGAATGTGCCCCGCGAGTACCACACGTTGAATGATGCCATCCTGACCGCCGCGACGCAGGTGGCGAAGTCGGGCCGGGGCCGCCGCCGCGTGGTGTATGTAATCTCGGATGGCAAGGAGTACGGCTCGGAGGCCAAGGAGAAGGGCGTGATCCGCTATCTGCAGACCAACGGGATCGCGGTGTACGCGACCCTGGTGGGCGATAGTGCGATCCCCGGGACCGGCTTCCTTGATCGTATTCACCTCCCCTTGACGATGCGCGATGACGTGCTGCCGCGCTACACCGAGGCGACTGGCGGCGAATGCGACCGCGAATTCCGGCCGCAATCGATCGAGAACAACTTCGCCAAGCTGACCGAGCAGGTGCGTACGCAGTACACCGCCGGCTATTACAGCCATGAGCCCTTTATCGACGGAAAGTACCGCACACTTGAGGTCCGGGTGCTGCGCCCGAATCTGACGGTCGTGGCGAAAAAGGGGTATTACCCGTCGCTGAACGCGAATCCGATCGCTCCGCCGGCTAATCGCACGTCGGCTCCTGCTCCGGCAGCGACAGCACCCTCCACCCCTCCAGCTCAGTAGCATTGCCATGAGCATAATGGCTTTGCCGGGTGCGGCGAGCGCCGGTCTGGCCGTGCTGGCGGCGATCTCCTGGGGTGGCGGCGACTTTTCGGGCGGCATGGCGGTCAAGCATGCCGGTGGCTCCACGCGCGGGGCGTTGCGTGTGATCGCCGCCGCCCATGCGGTCAGTCTCTTTGTACTCCTGATCGTTGTTGCACCGCGGCACGGGCAGCTGCCCCACGGGGCGCCTCTGATTTGGGGGCTAGTCGCGGGGGTATCCGCTGGGCTTTCGCTTACAGCCTTTTACATAGCGCTGGCGCGCGGAGCGATGGGCGCCTCGGCGGCGGTCAGCGGGCTTCTGGCGGCGGCGATTCCGGCGGCGGTATCCCTTTGGCTGGAGGGTGCGCCGACGGCACCGCGGATGTTCGGGTTTACCCTGGCGGCGGCGGCAATCTGGCTGATCGCGGTGACGCCGACCGCGGCGGGAATGCAAAAAAATACGCCGGGGACGATGGGGCTGGCGATCTTCGGCGGGATTGGCTTTGGCGTGTACTTCGTGGCCCTGCGGTTCGCCAATCCGCTGGGCATCATCGAGCCGATTGCACTGGCAAGGGTGGGCAGTCTGGCCACCTGCCTTGTGCTGCTGCTGGTGTGGCGCGGGACTTCGTCGGCGAACAGGACAGGTGGATCAGAGCGGTGGCTCAGCCGCAAAGCCTGGCTTTGGGCCTTGGGCGTTGCGGTGCTCGATACCGGCGGAAATATGCTGTTTATCGCCGCTACGCGGGCCGGACGGCTGGATGTGGCGGCGGTGCTGGCGTCGCTCTATCCGGCGTCGACGATTCTGCTGGCGGCTTCGCTGCTGCACGAACGGCCGAGCCGGCGGCAATACGCCGGAATGGGTGTCGCGGTGGCGGCGGTAGTGCTGATTACGGTGTGAAGCGGGCACCCAGCCTTCGCTCGCCAATCTGTCTTCGCTCTAGATTAATCTGCCTTGACCAATCGCCGTTTTGCCTCGAATACCCCCTCTGAATTGTCATTCCGTAGCGCAGCGAAGGAAATCTGCTTTTGAGCCTCGCGAAAGAGATCAAAAGCAGGGTGGATTCAAGGTCCAAGTGCAACGTTTTTGATTGTATGTTTTTCGTTCCAGAACTTCTGGGAGTTGAACTCACCCTGGGGGAGGAAGAGTTCCGCGGGAGCTTTCCAGCCGTTTGAGTCCGGCGGCGATCGCCGCCGGACTCAAACCCAACTGCAGCTGCGTCTGCAACGTCACCCGCTCAAAATCATCCAGCTGCTTGTATCGTCTCGCCATGCAAACAACTCCCCGCAATCAGAGTTGTTGCACTTGGATTCTGATTCCAACCAGATCCCTCCGCTGCGCTGCGGGATGAGAAGCTAAACTGCGTACCTTTGGCGGAACCGCTTTAATAGCGCGGGCCGTTGCCGTAGATGTGCTGCACCGCAACCGCATAGCCACGCCGGAAGCCTTCGCGATAGTCATGCCGGTCCGGCGGCGCGATAAAGTGCGGATTGCGGAACTCATCGCGGTTGTTCACGTTGGGCGGCCGATGATTCTCGTAGTCCTTGCGCGCTCCTTGTACGCCGTCCTGGAAGCCGCGCCGCATGGCCTCCTGAAACGCGGGCGGGGGAACGTCCCAGCCGCCCTGTCCGTAGCCCGGCTGCGGCGGTGGCGGCCCATAATACTGGGCAACGGCAACGGCGGTGCTCGCGGCCATGGCGAGCGAAAGAACGGGTGCAATCCAACGTGTCATTTTCATACGAATCTTCCTTCCAACTCCTCAGGATTTGAGGTGTGCCGGCACCCTCCTGTTGCTTGTTGAAACCCAGGCTGGGGTGGCAAGTTGCAGACGCTTTTCCGAATGCAATTCGGCTAATCCAAAGCTGCAGAGGGCTCAGGACAGAGCCGTCCGGAGAATACCCCGGGCCTGCAGGAGCCTTCGCTCTGCATCCTCGCGTCTCAACGTAAGCCGCTGCATTACGATAGCCGTTTTCACGCTCATGCCGCTCGCCCGCAGCAGCTCGGCAGCCGTTCCGCGATCGCATCCGGTAGCCTCGGCGATGATGCGCTCAGCGCGATCGACCAGCTTGGCATTGGTCGGCCGCACATTCACCATCAGGTTGCCAAACGTCGCGCCTGTACGCACCATCACGCCCGTGGAGATCATGTTCAGCACCAGCTTGGTCGCGGTGCCGGCTTTCATGCGCGTGGAGCCGGTGAGCGCCTCGGGGCCGGTCGCCGGCGTGATGGCAATGTCCGTGGCCGCGGCGAGCGCAGAGGAAGGAGTGCAGCTCAGCGCGACCGTAAGCGCGCCGACACTCCTGGCATACGCGACGGCTCCCAGCACATAGGGCGTACGTCCGCTGGCCGCGATGCCGACGAGCGTGTCCGGCTCTCTGTCCGAGGCAAATCCGGCGGCCTGGAGATCGCGCGCACCCTCTTCGGAGGAGTCTTCGGAATGCTCGCTGGACAGCCGCAGTGCACGGTCACCACCCGCGATGAGACCTTGCACCAGCTCCGCGCGGACAGAAAATGTTGGGGGGCATTCGCTCGCATCCAGCACGCCTAACCGGCCACTGGTCCCGGCGCCGATGTAGAACAACCGGCCACCGCGCGCGAATCGTTCCGTAATGGCGTCCACGGCTCGAGCGATGTGCGGCAACTCGGCACGTACAGCCGCGGCGACCTTTGCATCTTCGTCGTTGATGACGCGCAGCATGTCGAGCGTAGATAGCTGATCCAGCTGCGCCGTCGCCGGGTTGCGCGCTTCGGTCAGCAGCGATGCAAGCTCAGAGGTGTCAGGCAACGGCTTCGCGCTCGGCATCCCATCATCATAGCGAGGGACGCACGAAAGATCCCAAACGTCGCATGTCAGGTCTCCCGCACCGCTGTCTTGCTGAGCCTTCGCCACTGCCAAAGCAGTGCCAGTGCCGCCGGCGCAAGCCCCAGCGACAATCCCCACCACATGCCCACCGCGCCTTCATGCATGCGAAACGCGAACCGCAGCCCCAGAGGCATACCCACGGTCCAGAAGCAGACAAGCTGTATGAGCAGCGGGGCCAGTGTCTTGCCCTCGCCGCGCAAGGCAACGCCAGCGACAGCAACGGCGGCAGCTCGGCACGAATGGCTTTGAAGCGCGTTCATCCAGACTACGGTGCATCCTCTGCGATTCATGCACCCAATGGCTGCGCGGAAAATCCAGTATGGGACCATAGGGCATGGAAGAAGCTGACAATCAACGCCGGCTGACCGCCACCGTAGCGTGGGGGCACAGGGATTTCCGCTTTTATTCAGCGGCACGATTCTTGGGCGTGATGGGTGCGGAGGCGCAGAGCGTCGGTGTGGCGTGGCAGGTCTATCAGCTCACGCACTCCGCGCTGGCACTTGGCTATACCGGCCTTGCTTTATTTCTGCCGGGGATTCTTTTCACGCTGCCCGCGGGTCATGTGGCCGACCTCTATGATCGCCGCTCGGTAATCCTCGTCTGCTACACGCTGCAGCTTACCGCGACGCTGGCCCTGCTGGCGCTTACACTGCATGGCGTGCGCAGCGTGTGGCCCGTGTATGCCATTCTGTTCGTCATTGGCATCGGTCGCTGCTTCTCCGGACCTGCGGCGCAGTCGCTTGTGCCCACGCTGGTTCCCAAGGAACACTTTGTCAACGCGGTGACCTGGGGCGCAAGCATCTTTCAAATGGCCAATGCGTTCGGCCCCATGATCGGTGGCCTGCTCTTTACTCTCGCGCTCACCGGCAGGTCGCACGCGATGAATGGGGCGCCGCTGGTGTACAGCTTCACCACGCTCTGTATCGCGGCATTCATCGTGCTCGTTGCCGTAATTCATCCACGCGGCGCCGCGGAGAAGAAGGGCTTTACCATCGACACAATGCTCGCGGGGCTGCGCTACGTCATGGGCACGCGCCTGCTGCTCGGCTCCATTTCGCTCGATCTTTTTGCGGTGCTCCTGGGCGGCGCGGTGAGCCTGCTGCCCATCTTCGCGGAACAGATTCTGCACCGCGGACCGCACGCATTGGGTTTATTGCGTGCGATGCCTTCGCTCGGCGCCCTGGCCGTCTCGCTCAGCCTCAGTGTGTTTCCGATCAAGCGGGATGCGGGCAAAACGATGCTCGCCTGCGTGGCCGGCTTCGGCGCCGCGACTGTCGTCTTCGGTCTGAGCCGCAGTCTTTGGCTTAGCTGCATCGCGCTCGTGATCACCGGTGCAACGGACATGGTCTCGGTAGTGGTGCGCTCGAGTATTCTGCAGTTGGCAACACCGCCGGAGATGCGGGGCCGTGTCTCCAGCGTGAACTGGCTTTTTCTGGGTGCGTCCAATGAATTCGGCGAGTACGAAAGCGGACTCACCGCGCATTGGTTCGGCACCGTGCGCGCAGTGGTGCTCGGCGGCATCGGCAGCATGGTGGTCACAGGGCTTTGGAGCGTCTTCTTCCCTGCCCTGCGCCATGCCGATCGCCTGAACGCGGAAGACCTGATCGCGGCGGAACGCATGCTGAGCACAAGCGAGCCGGTGGCCTAGGCAAAAAGCGGGAACACAAAGAACGCGAAGGAAAGACGCGCGAAGAACGCAGAGAATTCTCCAAGGCCAAAACAGAATGCGATTGGGCTGGTAGCAGCCCTGGCAGCACTCGTGCTCGCGCATCCGGAAAGATGCTTTGCGTCCTCTGCGTTCTTCCTTCGCGTACTTCGCGTTCCGCTTTTTCCCAAGCTACACCACGCGGTTGGCTGCGATCACCTGCTTGTAGAACTCTGCACTGAGCTTCAACGTCCGCTTCTGCGTGGTGAAATCGACATACGTAATGCCGAAGCGCTTCTCATAGCCGTCAGCCCACTCGTAGTTATCCAGCAGACTCCAAAGGAAGTACCCCTTCACCGGTACACCTTCGCTGACCGCGCGTTGTAACTGCGTAAGGTAATTACGGAAAAACATCACGCGATCGGTGTCGTAAACATGGCCATCGGGTGCAATCACATCAGCCGACGAACAGCCGTTCTCGGTGATGTAAATCGTCTTCGGATGCCAGAGGTCATGCACCATCTTTGGCACCCAGTACAACGCTTCCGGACCCACATCCAGCCATTGACTGAACATATGCGGATACGACGATGGCTTGGGAACAACAACATAGCCCGCCTCGTTGGCTTCGGCGCGAATATAAGTAGGCTGATACACATTGGTGCCTACAAAATCCAGCGGAGAGGAGATATCCTTCAGGTCCTCCGGCGTGAACCGCGGCGCATCGGCACCGAGCTTCTTCAAATACAGGTCCGTGTAGCGGCCACCGAGAATCACGCCGAGATACTGTGCATTTTCTTCGCGCATCGCGGTATGCGCGGCAGCCACATGCTCCGGCGTCTCGATCACAGGAACGATGGCGCGGGGATTCTCCGCCAATCCCACCAACGCGTGGGGAGCACTCGCGCGAATGGCGCGCACGGCTAGACCGTGGCCCAGCACAGCGAAGTGGGTTAACTGCGCCAGCCGCTTGCGCCCCACCTGCAGCCCCGGCGCATGCGTTCCGCTGCCATACCCGAGCTCCGTAAAGGTGCTGATTTCGTTGGTGGTCATGAAGTGCTTTACGTGATCCTGCAGCTTGCCCGCGGTATACCCCGCGTAGTCCGCGAAGGCCTTGGCGGTATCGCGGTTCTCCCATCCGCCGCGATCCTGCAGCGGCTGCGGCAGATCCCAATGGTAAAGCGTTGCATACGGCTCAATTCCCGCAGCCAGCAGAGCCTCGGTGAGGCGGCGATAGAAGTCGATGCCCTGCTGATTCGGCGATCCTGTGCCGCCCGGAAAGATGCGTGACCATGCCACTGAAAACCGGCATGTCTTCAACCCGATCTCACCCATGAGGCCGATGTCGGACTTATAGCGATGATAGAAATCATCGGCGACATCGCCCGTATCGCCGCTGCGCGTCTTGCCGGGCGTGTGTGAAAACGTATCCCAGATCGTGGGTCCACGTCCGCCCTCGTGCACGGCGCCTTCCACCTGGTACGAGGCCGTCGCCGATCCCCAGAGAAAGTCCGAAGGAAAGCTGCGCGGCGCCAGTCGCATCGGCGCACTGGTTTGCGCTACAGCTTCAGCCGTGATGCCCGGCAGCGAAAGCGCGGCTGCCGAGCCGCCGATCAGTTTTGCAAGGGTGCGGCGAGAGATCTTCTGCGTCACTTCTGTCTCCTAGATTTTTCTGTGTTGGTTAACGATTGCGCGGCACCGCGGAAATACCTGCCGAGCAAGCTTACCCCACGAGCAGGACAGCTGTCCCCGGCAAATTTGCAGGCCATGGGAAGCGCACAACCGCTTCAGTACTGCCCATACCGCCCCTTTGCGGAATCAAGCAACTTTTGCGAGTCGTAGCCGACACCATCTTTGAACACGATCTCGGTATTTTCAATGTCCGTGATCTTTGTGCTCGGATCGCCCTTCACCACTACCAGATCTGCGTTCTTTCCGACAGCAATCGAACCGATCGAATCGGCGCGGCCGAGATAGGTTGCGCCGTTCAGTGTGGCGATCCGGATGGCCTCCACCGGTGTGAAGCCCGCGTCCACGAGCAGTTCCACCTCACGCTGATCGCCATAGCCGGGCAGCACACCACCATCACCGGTCGGGTCAGGACCGGCGAGCAGCAGACCACCCGCAGCCACAAACTCACGCTCCAATGCCATACCGTTGCGGAAGTTGGCCGCCCGCTGCTGGCCCGTGGGCGTGCTCGCGCGGGTCAGTTCCAGGTTGCGCGTTATCAGGTAATCGTTGCGCGTGGTGGAGGTCATGGCATCGAGCACACGCGGCTGCAGATGCAGATGCTCGGGGTCGGAGCTCTCAAATACCGGCAGCGTGCTGGTGAGCGCAACATGATGATCGATCATTAATTTGATCAACGCCTGCGCCTCCGGCGAACCGGCCTTCATCTGCGTCAGCGTTGGATTGCCCACCGTGCGCGGACACACGTCAGGCTGCTTGCCGGGATCAAGCTGCGTGTTCACAAAAAAACCGTGCTCCAGATCGTCGATGCCCAAAGCAATGGCCTCTGGATAAGTCACGGAACACAGGTGCCCGGTAAGCTTCAGCCCACGCTTGTGTGCCTCTGCAATGGCCGCGCCGAGCTCAGCGCGCGTGATGTTCATATACGCTTTGAAGCTGGTCGCACCCTCATCGGCCCAGAAGTCCACCGTCCTGCGTGCGTCGTCGGCATCCTTAAGCTGGTGCATTTGGATGAACGGCGAGTGCGGGCCTTCCAGGTACGGGGCGGTCACGTCCATGTGCGGGCCCGCGAGCTCACCCTTGTCGATCTGCGTCTTCAAATTGAGATCGGTGTACGGCTCCACCGAGCCCGTCGTGCGCATGGTGGTCACGCCCGCGCCGAGGTACAGATGCGGCGAGGTAAACGTCATCTGCGGCACGACCAAAGGCGCTTCACTGTGGCCCTGCGCATCGAGATCCGGCCGTGCGATGTAGTACATGTGATCGTGCATGCCGACCAGGCCGGGGAAGACGGTGTAGCCCGTGAGATCGAGCACAACGGTACCGGCTGCCATCGCCTGATCGATCGCATTGGGGCCTACCTCCGCGATCTTGCCGCGATAGATCATGATCATCTGGTGCTCCTTCGCAGGAGCACCCGTACCATCGATCACGCGCACATCCTTAAGCAGAATGCGCTCCACCGCGGGTACCTTCACATACTGCGCCACCGCCGCTGGCGTTTCACGCGGCGGATTGGGGACAGTTTGTGGCGCGGCGGACTTCCCTTGCGCGCGCAGCGCACACGTGAACGACAAAACAGCTATGGACAGGCATCGCAGTGAGCGCATCGGCAATCTCCGAAGAGGCGGTTTCGCGATCATAGCCGATGCGCCGGCTACGGTTCTCTTCCGGTTGTTTAAGAGGTTTCATCTCGACCGGAGCGACAGCTTCATCGGTGGAGCACCCGCGCTCTTACTTAAACAGGAGCGGAGCCACCGCCAATAAATTCTGCCGCCAGACCAGCCAGGTGTGCTGCCCCGGCGTTTCCACTGCGGTGATCGGCACGCCTTTGCTCTTGGCCCAGGCCACAAAATCGCGATTGGGTTTGATCAGCGCATCCTCGGTGCCGCAAGCCACCCAAAGCAGCTTCAGGTTCGTTCCGCTGCCTGCGTTCCCCGCCGCCAGCGAAGGAAAGTGCTGGTCGAACTGCTCCCCATGGATAGCCGAGCTCATGCCAATGACATAGCTGAAGAGCTCATGATGCGTAAGCCCGATCGTCAACGACTCCAGCCCGCCCATCGAGAGCCCGGCGATCGCGCGCTGGCTGCGATCCTTGGCGACGTTGTAGTCACGCTCCACCGCCGGCAGAATCTCTCCTGTAAGCATCTCGGAGTAGAGACTCACGTTGTCATCGACCTTTGCCGGATCCTGCCACACCCCATGACCGCCCGTGACAAACGTGTAGTCGCCATAGCCCTCCGGCATCACCACGATCATGGGCGCGATCTTGCCCTGCGACAGCAGCGTGTCCAGGATCAACTCCGCCTGCCCTACCGCGGTCCAGCCCACCTCGGTGTCGCTCCAGCCGTGCAGCAGATACAGGGTGGGATAACCGCCCTTGTGTTTGGGATCGTAGCCGGGCGGCGTGTAGACGAGATATGGCTCCTGATTCTGCGGCAGGTTTTTCGCGACGTGCGTCGTGTACACGTGGCGCGTAACGGCGCCATGTGGAATCGGGGTCAACTCCCAAGGCTCCGGCGTCGATCCGGGCACGAGAATATCGCTCGAAAGCCCCACCAGATTGGGCCGGATGGCGTGGTTCAGCGGATCCAGCATCTCCACCCCGTCCACATGAAAGCTGTAGCCATAGTGCTCGGGCTTTAGCGGCGGCGTGGTTGCGGTCCATGTGCCCTTGTCGTCTTTCTGCATCGGCAATGGCTTGTATACCGCGTCGGTTTGCACGCTGACCGCCCCCGCGCCGGGATCGGTGAGGCGGAAGGTGATCGATCCATCCGGGTTTACCGCGGTCGTTGGAGCGGGCGCGGGTTGTTGTGCGACGGCGATCGAGGACAGCATAAGTGCAAAGGGGAGAAGGGATCGCATGGCGTCGATAGTGTACGCCGCGAAACGCTTCCGCATCGCGCTATGCTAACGAAAACGCTGCGTTAAAGCAGTGGGCCGACGTCTCACCCCGTGTTGCGCAGCCCTGCGCTGATGCCGTTGATCGTCGCAGTGATGGCGCGATCCAGCTCTTCACTGCTTTCGCCGCCACGTTTGCGGCGCAGCAGCTCCAGTTGCAAAAGGCTCATGGGATCGACATACGGATTGCGCAGGCGGATGGAGTTTGTGAGCACGGGATTTCGCTCCAGCAACTCCGTCTGTTTCGTAATGGCAAGAACCATGCGGCGGGTTCGATCAAACTCCTCGCGCAGCATGGAAAACACACGCCTGCATAACTCACTGTCATGGACAAGCGAGCTGTATAACTCGGCGATGCCGAAGTCAGCCTTGGCCAACGCCATCTCCACGTTGCGAACCATGTCGAGAAATAATGGAAAGCTCGCGGCCATGGTTTGCAGCAGAGAAAGCCCAGCTTCCTGCGTGTTCGCGAAGGTCTCCAACGCATGACCCACACCGAAGTACGCCGGAACCACGATGCGCGACTGCATCCAGCCGAAGACCCACGGAATAGCGCGCAGATCGGCCATGGAGCGCTGTTTTGCGGCACTTGCATCGGCCCGCTTCGCAGGGCGCGAGCCGATGCGCGCATGCTCCAGCTCAGCCACAGGGGTGGCCTGCTCGAAAAAGGCGAAGACCTCCGGGTCGCCGAGGATGTGCTGCTGATAAAAGGTCAGCGAGACCGCCGAAAGCTGGTCCATTGCGGCCTCCCAGGTGGGCTCGATCGCGCCGGTGAGGTGCGTGTTCTGAGATTCCGAAGCAACAGCAGATCCCTCCGCTGCGCTGCGGGATGACAATGAAAAAGGGGTGGCCGCGAGATCAGGCCGTGCAAGCGCATCCAGCGAGGCCGCGATCATTAGCTCCAAACTGCGTTCGGCCAACACCACATCGGAGTATTTAAAGTTCAGCACCTCGCCCTGCTCGGTCAGCCGCAGCTCGCCGGTGAAGCTATCGAGCGGCTGCGCATAAATTGCCCGATGCGTCGGTCCGCCGCCGCGGCCTACCGTTCCGCCGCGGCCATGGAAGAGCCGCAGAGCCACGTTGCACTCACGCGCAACCTCATGCAGCGCGCGATGTGCCTTCCACACCTCCCACGTGGAGGCGATCATGCCGCCATCCTTGTTGGAATCCGAGTAGCCGAGCATGACCTCCTGGCGGCGATCCCAGGTATCCAGCAGAGGCTGATAGGCCTGGCTCGTCCATAACGCGCGGCATATCTCCGGCGCGTTCTGCAAATCCGCGATGGACTCAAACAACGGCACGGGCTGCAGACCGGGATCGCACTCGCCATCCGCGGTCGCGCCTGCACCGTTCACCCGCACGCCGCTTAACCGCGCCAGCCACAGCACCCGCAATGCATCTTCCGCCGAGCTGGCGCCCGAGATGACATACTGCGCAATCGATGCCGGCTCCCGCGCCTTCAGCATTGCAACCTCACGCAAGGACGCGAGCACCTCCGCGGTTTGCGCGGAAGGCGCGGGCGGTAGCTGCAGTCCATTGCCGGCCTCATGCCACGCCGAAACCTCTTCCACAGCCGCCACATGAACGCGCGCGTGTTGACGAATATCCAGCGTGTGCAGATGCAAGCCAAAGGTGCGCACGCTGAGCAGCAGAGGATCGAGATACAGCTCCGCAAGCCGCTCACCATGATTCTCCGCCAGCGATGCCCGCAGCACGGTGAGGTCATCGAGCAACTGCGCTGCATTCTCATAATGCGGAAGCGTCGCGGTATCGGAGAGCGCGAGGTTGCGGTGCATGGTTGTCGGGGGCGTGCCGCCCAACCGCAGCGTGATGCAGGCGATGGCGAGCCGCACAGCCTCATGCGGAAAACGCTCCGCGAACGCCGTGTGCCCTGACGCTCGCAGCTGCTGCAGATATCCGCTCAGGCGCTCCTGCAACACTGCAGAGATGGGCGCCTGCTGCGTCGACGAGGCCAGCTGATCGAAGATGGAATGCAGCTGCGAAAGGTAGTGGCGGCGCAGCAGATCGCGCGCCATGGCGACGGCTTCGGCTGTGGTCTCCGCATTCACAAAGGGGTTGCCATCGCGATCGCCGCCGATCCACGAGCCAAAACGCACGACGACCGGCAGCTCCGCGAAAGATGTTTTTGGCTTTTTTTCTGTCGTTCCCAAAGGGTATCCGCTTTCCGGCTCCCCAACCGGAAACTCCGCATCCAGCGCCGCTGCGATCTCCGCGTACAGCACAGGCACGGTGCTGAACAGCGACGCTTCGTAGTAGTCGAGCCCCATGCGGATCTCATCACGCACGGTGGGCCGCGCCGTGCGCACATCGTCGGTCTGCCAAAGCGCGGTGATCTCCGCCAGCAGCTGGGCTTCGAGAGTCTCCATCTCGATCGGCGGAGTTCCAAGAGCATCCAGAAGCTCCAATAAATCCGCGATGCGCCGCCGCTTGAACATCACGCTGCGCCGCGCAACCTCCGTAGGGTGTGCGGTGAAGACCGGCACAACACAAACCTTCTGCAGCAGCGCGAGCACGCTCGCGCGTGTGTGCCCCATCTCGCGCAGGCGGCGAAAGGTTCCGCGCAGGCTGCCACGCTGCGGCGGTGAATCTGCGTCGAGCAGAAAAGAGCGCCGGCGGCGCTTGCGGTGGTTTGTCTCCGCAAGATTGATCAACTCGAAATAGAAGGCAAAGGCGCGCGCCAGTTCATAAGCCTGCTGCGGATCGCCGGCAGCCTCGCGCGTCAACGCCTGGGCTCGCTCGAGATGCTGCTGAGCGGCCGCTGCGTCGCCCGCAGCCTCCGCCTCGCGCCGCGCGATGGCGATGCGGCGCAGATCTTCCACTGTTGCGAACAGGGCATCGCCGGCCTGCTCCCGCAGTACCTGACCCAGCAGGGCACCCAGCGAGCGGATATCGCGACGCAGAGGCGCCTGTTTCAGATCGCCGGAGCGAGCTTCCAGTTCGGCGAGACGATCCGACCATTGGGAGGGCTGCCATTGCGAGGGCATGAAAGTACTCTAAATTGCAACGCCCACTGCGCGATGCAATGCTGTGTTGCGAATGCAATTTTGCCTTACAAATTACGAGCCTGCTCATAAACTTTCAATTGAACATAGGCCGCAATGAGCAATGGAGCCGCAACTCCCTTTGCGCGCTCAAGCAGATCGCCCAAAATATGATCCGCCTCCACCGGCGCCCCTTTGATCATGTCGCGGTACATGGACGACGTAAGCGATGAGCCGGACTCCGTCATGCGTTTGCTATGGCCTGCCAGCATCGTCTCGCTGGCGGGGTAGCCGTTTGCAGCGGCGATAGCGGTACACTCCGCGATCACGGCGCGGGCAAACTCCGGTCCGCGCGGAGCCGCTGCGATCTCTCCAATGGCGCCGCGCCCAAGAATGCAGATGGAGCCAAGGCTCGCTAGAATCCACCACTTCTGCCACAACGTTGCAAGCATGTCCGGCTGCAGAAGCGCGTCGAAACCGGCGCCCTGCATTGCCTTATCGACGGCCATGACGCATTCCGTGCGTTCGTGCGAAGGCCCGGCCCCTATTTCGCCATAGCTCAACTGACCCAGCGTGGTCTCCTGGCGCACGCGGCCCTCCGCATCCACATCCGCCACTATGCGCACGGAGCCGCCGAGCACGTGTTCCACGCCGAAGCGCTCTTCGAGAATGGACAGCTGCCGCATGCCGTTAAGAATCGGCAGCAACAGCGTATGCGGCTTAACCGCAGGGACAATATCGTCCATCGCCGACACGAGTTGGTAGGCCTTGGTGCTGATGAGAATGAGGTCGAAGACCTGGGGTTTTTTGCGTAACTCATCAGCACTCACAATTTTTGGGTGCACCGTGACATCGCCATGCGGGCTAACGATCTCGAGCCCACGCGTACGCACCTCCCGCGCGCGCCGTTCCCGCAAAAGAAAGGTGACATCGCGACCAGCCTGCACGAGCCGCCCACCAAAATAACCGCCCGTTGCCCCTGCGCCGACGATGAGAATTCGCATGATCTCTCCTTGCTAACACCTTTGTAGCAGGAGCGGACAGGCGTACAGGCGTAGGTTGAGAAGATGCGCTTTCAACGGGGCTTCACAGATGCGCGATTGGCCATGCCGGGCAAAGCCGAGGTTGCCAAACGCAACACGGCCCTGCCTGAGGGGGGCAGGGCCGTCATTTCCCGTTGAAAGGAGGAAAGCTATGTTGCGTATCAACATTCGCTTCAACCTTGCGATCCATTTGCCTTTGCGATGGATTGCAGCTCTGCTCTATCTCGTCAGATAAAGCAGTCCAAACAACTTCCGGTGGTATGAGGCCCACCGGGAGTCCTAAACAGGATACGCCGCCTGGGCGTTCTTGCAATAACTTTTTTCCTCCATCGAGGAGCGGTTGCATACAACTAAGCGGGTGTCTGCTCTTCAAGCTGCATGGACAACTCTTCCCACTCGGCAGTCAGGCTTTCATGCCGGCTGCGAAGATCGTCGAGCTCGGCGGCAAGCGCCCGCGCAGCCTCCGCGGTGCTGTACATCGCCTGCTGTTGTTGCACCTGGCTGATGCGCTGTTCAAGCTCCGGCAGCTCACTCTCGATCGACGACACCCGATCCTCAACCTGCTTCAGCTTGAGCGGGTTCACGCGCTTTGCAGCTGGCTTCGGCGGGGGCTTGACGGCAGTCAGCGAACCTTCGATCTCGTGGGTGGACGATGCGCCGTTCGTGGGAGCCGGCGAAGATACCGGCGCCGCGGATACCGCTTCCATCGTGGTTTCGGGGATCGTGGCGGGCTCGGCTTTGACCCCGACCTGCTTCACCGGCTTGAACATGCCCGTGGCTGCATCGATGGTGCCGCCGGTAGACGCATCGGTCTTCATGCGTGTCGCGGCTTCTGTGGTACTTGCCGGTGCGCCGCCGATTTTGCGGTGCATGTAATCTTCGTAGTTGCCGGGATAGATGTGCACGCGGCGGTCTTCGACCTCGAAGACCCGCGTCGCCAGCCCATCGATGAAGTAACGGTCATGCGAGACAAACAATACCGTTCCGCTGAAACTATGCACCGCGTCGAGCAGCACATCCTTAGCGCGCATGTCGAGATGATTCGTAGGCTCATCCAGCAGCAGAAAATTTGCAGGCGAAACCAGCATCTTGGCCAAGGCATAGCGGTTGCGTTCGCCGCCTGAAAGCACCCCCAGTTTTTTGAAGACATCATCGCCGGTGAAGATGAAGCAGCCCAGCAGCGAGCGCAGCGTAACCACATCGACACGCGGGTTGGAGCCGGTGATGTCATCCAGCATCTTGGCTTCGGGGTTCAGCACCTTGTACTGATCCTGCGCGAAGTAATCCGCAACAACGTTGTGGCCCAACTTGATCTCACCACCGGTCGGCTTCTCCAGGCCGGCAAGCATGCGCAGGAGTGTTGATTTTCCCGCGCCATTGACGCCCACCAGCGCAATGCGGTCTCCGCGATCAACAGTGAACTCGACGTTGTCCAGCACACGCTTGTCGCCATAGTGCTTGGTCAGATTTTTCACCTCAAGCACGGTGCGGCCGCTGGCCTGCGGCTGTGGAAAGGTGAAATGGATCGTCGCTTCTTCTTCCGGAACTTCAATGCGCACGATCTTGTCGAGTTCCTTGATGCGCGACTGCACCTGCTTGGCTTTGGTAGCCTGCGCGCGGAAGCGGTTGATGAAGGCTTCAAGGTCCTCAATGCGCTCGCGCTGATTCTTGTACGCGCTCATCAATTGGGTGCGGCGCTCGTCTTTCAGGGTCAAGTATTTCGAATAGTTACCGTGATAGACATGCATCCGCTTGTTCCAAACCTCGACTGTTTTGCTGACGGTCTGGTCGAGAAAATAGCGGTCGTGCGAGATGAGGATGAAGGCGTTCTCGTAGCTTTGCAGATACTCTTCAAGCCAGTTGCGGGACTCAAGATCGAGATGGTTGGTCGGTTCGTCTAAAAGCAGCAGAGAAGGTTTTTGCAGCAGCAATTTGGCCAGCGCAATGCGCATCTGCCAGCCGCCGGAAAACTCCTCCGTGCGCCGCTCCCAATCCTCTTTGCTGAAGCCCAGGCCGCCGAGCACGGCGCCCACCTGCGCGTCCAGCGTGTATATGTCGTGCACATGCAGCAGCTCGGCGAGTTCGCTATACCGGTCCGCTGCCGCTGCATATTCGCGCGACTTCGGGTCGGCCTCGCTGAGCGTGTGGGTCAACTGCTCGTACTCGGTTTCGAGAGCGCGCAGCTCGTCGAAGACGCTCAGGCACTCCTCAAAGACGCTGCGGCCGGAGAGCGCCAGGCCATCCTGCGGCAGATACCCGAGCGTCATGCCGCGGGTGTTCGTGCGCTGGCCGTAGTCAAGGCCTTCGCTGCCCGCGAGCACCTTCAGCAGCGTGGATTTCCCCGTGCCATTGCCGCCCACCAGGCCCGTGCGTTCATGGGGCGTGATGAGCCAATTAACGTCTTCAAATAGGAGCTTGTGGCCAAAGCGCTTACCGGCGCCGGATAGTTGCAGCATCGCCCTTCTATTCTCGCAGACAGGCTCGGCCCCTTCGCATCGCTCCCCTTCTCTGCATTCTCATTCTTTGTTGTCATCCCGCAGCGCAACCGGGGTCCCCAGCGGGCATTTTTCTGCTCGCTGGGGTGGAAGCGGATGGATCTGCTGTTTGCTTCTCGCTGCTGCGAAGGCGAGAAGCAGATCCCTACGGGATGACAAGGGTGGAGAAAAGGCGGCCGGGGCTGAGCGGCCTTTACCGCACCGAACCAACCCATGCATCTGACGCGCGCGGCAAAGACGGCGAGGGCGCCACGCTGTTAACGTGGTGAGAATGCCGTCGCACTCCCAAGGCGAGCTGTTTCCCGAAACGCCCGAGGCCCCCGCCGGGATCGCAGGCAAACCGGAGCTTGCGCCCGTGTGGCTGCAACGGCTTAGCCTGGCGATGCTGGTCATCTTTTGCCTCTACATTGGCGGCCTTGTGACCGTTCTCCCCTGGTCGCCGCGCTACTGGGACGCAAACGGCTGGATTCTCGGCCATCCCGCCGCGGCGAACTGGCTGCTGCGCGGCTGGGTGCGCGGCCTGCTGAGCGGCATCGGCCTGCTGGATCTGTGGATCGGCATTAGCGAGCTGCTGCACTATCGCGATCTGCGCCGGTAAGCAGTCTTCGCGTCCTCCGCGCTCCTCCCTCTGCGTCCTTTGCGTTCCCGCTTTCAAAAAACAACAACGAACGCAAAGGACGCGGAGGTATAACGCAGAGGACGCAGAGGACATTTAGCCCTGTCCGCTCCGTTTCGCGCGGCTCGCGATACCATCTTGCGATGGTGGATGCAGACAACGGCAACTTCATGGCACATGACGATGAGGATCGAAACCACCGAGAACCGAACACCGCCCCCGAAGCTCTTCCGGCCGCGCCGCTGGCCTACCGGAACCCAGAGTTTCTCGACTCCCCAGACGGCCGCTCGCTGCGCATCCTCGCCGAATATTCCGAGCCGATGGCGCGGTTTCGCCGCGAGCGCATCCAGGATACCGTCGTGTTCTTCGGCTCGGCCCGCTTTCGCTCGCTGGATGTCGCCAACCGGCAGCTGCAACTGCTCGCCAATGAGGGTTCCGCGGAGCTCGCGCCCGCCGAGGAGCAACCCGCGACGGGCGATGAACTCAATCACACCGAGGTCAGCGATCTGAAGCGCAAGCGCGCCGAGGCCGCCGTCGAGATGGCCCATTTTTACGAGGACGCCCGCACCCTGGCGCGCCAGATGGCCACCTGGGCGAAGAAGCTGCCCGGCCGCCGGCATCGCTTCGTGGTCACCTCCGGCGGCGGCCCAGGGATCATGGAGGCCGCCAATCGCGGCGCCTGGGAGGCCGGCGCCAAGACCATCGGCCTCAACATCGTGCTGCCCTTTGAGCAGGTGCCCAACCGCTATATCACGCCCGCGCTGAACTTCAACTTCCACTACTTCTTCATGCGCAAATACTGGTTCGCGTACCTGGCCAAGGCGCTGGTGGTCTTTCCCGGCGGCTTCGGCACGCTGGACGAGATGTTCGAGCTGCTCACCCTGGATCAGACCGGCAAGCTGGCCAAGAAAATCACCGTCGTGCTCTATGGATCTGAATACTGGAAGGGTGTGATCAACATGGATTTTCTAGCCGAAAAGGGCGCAATCGCCCCCAAGGATAAAGATTTATTCCAATTTGCCGATACACCGGACGAGGCCTTCGGGCTGCTTACGGAGGGACTGACGAAACATCACCTGGAGAGCAGGCCGGATGCCGAGCCGGAGGCGGCATCCGTGCCTTCCGAGCCGGCCCCCAGCGCGCAGGAACAGCTCGGCCCCGATATCGCGAAGACCCGCCCGTAGAACAAGTTACCTTCTGCGGATAGAGCGCCTATTGCTTTTTCTGTCATTCCCGAAGCGATCTGCTTTTCCCAACCGGCAAAACTTCAGGTTTCTCCACTACGCGGATAGTGAAACTGTCCACTGCGGTCGAGATGATCCTGTGCAGCAACATGCATTTTGGCCTAACGTTCCGGGCTGGGTGCGCGTCCTAACGAAAAGGCTGCAAGTGTTCGGCAACAGACCGAGAGACGAGGCGACCGATGAAACGAGCTGCGGAGGATGGCATGAGAGAATCGCGATTCCGTCCATCGGCCGGCGTTTGGAGCTCGCTCGGCATTCACCTGGCGGTCGGTATGGCTGTGGCGTTGGCGTTGCAGTTCGCTCTAAAACACCCTGAACGGCTAAAGCTGCCAGGCACTCCCCAAGGTAAGCGCCTGCAGCTGACCTACAGCCCCGGCGGGCAGCAGCAGGCAGGTGAGCACATCACGCCGCCGAAGGTGCCGCGGCATATCGCGCCGCAGCGACCGGCGAGCCGACCGCTGGCATCTCCGGTATCCGCGCCACCGCAGATGGCTGAGGCAGGGCCGGGCGCCAGCGGACCCAGCGGGCTGGGTGATGGCGACATCAAGATCGCTCTGCCCCAGTTCAGTCCCCGGCCTGAACCCGATCTGTCCGGCCTGCCGCGCGGGACCTCCGGCAGTGTGATCGTGGACGTCGTGATCGACACGAGCGGCAAGGTAACGCAGCTCACGCTGGTGAAGGGCCTCGGCGGATCGATCGACAGCACGGTGCTGCAGACGGTGCACACCTGGGTGTTCACGCCGGCCACCCGGGACGGACAGGTGATCGCCAGCGAGCAGGAGATTCTGGTGCACTACGACCGCGGTTAATGGCCGCTGCAGGGGATTGCGCTCAGGCAGAGCGGATTGCCTGAAGGTATGTAGACACATCTCTCCCGGTTTACACGTTGTTTTCTAAACCGGAGGCGCAGTCATACAGCGGTTTCGTATTGGGATCACTCCGGTGCAGATGCGGGGCAATGGGCGTATGATCCCCAAATCGCGCCGAAGGGAACTCACATCTAACCCGAGCAGGCGGTGTCCTCGGCGCAACGATGCGCGGAATTCCGGTCGTCCTGCAGCGTTTCTCTCTCCGCCTGACCGGCCGCAATCGTCTCCCTCTTTCGGCGCCTCGGCGCTTGGATCTCCGGCGCCTCGAGCACCGAGGCCGCAGTGGCGGAGGCGCACAGCGCCACCCGGTTGCGGCCTTCGCGCTTGGCCCGGTAGAGCGCCACATCCGCGCGCCGCAGCATCTCCGTCCAGGTCGTCTCTCCCGCATCCAGAACACCCACGCCGATGCTCATCGTAAACAACGCCGGCCGCCCGGCCTCGATCAGCCGCAATCCAGCCACGGTCGCGCGCAGCGACTCGGCGAGGCTGCCGGCGGCGGCGATGCCGCGCCCCGGCAGCAGCACGGCGAACTCCTCGCCACCCATGCGCGCCACCGTGTCGTCACCGCTTGTGCACTTTTGCAAAACGTCGCCCACGGCGCGCAGGGCGTGGTCACCCAGGCTGTGCCCCCAGGTATCGTTCAGCAGCTTGAACGAATCGAGGTCGATCATCAGCAGCGCGAGCGGCCGTCCCGTGCGCCCGGCCAGCCGAACCTGCTGCGCCGCCCTCTCTTCCATCGCCCGGCGATTGCACAGCCCGGTCAGCGCATCCAGGCGAGTCTCCTCATGCAGCCGCCGCGTGGTCTCCGCCACATAGATCGCGATAAAGGAAAACGCCAGCAGTGTCATAGCGACGATGGTGGCCTCGCGGAGGAAAACCAGCAGCGGCGAAGCGGGCACATGCGGCTCCAGCGGCAGCCGAAGCAGAAACAGGAGGGCAATGGTGACCAGGAGGCATCCCGTGGCGCGCGCGGGGCCGCGAACCGTTGCAGCGCCGGTCCGCCACAGCATCGCGACAGTAGCGGCGATGATGACGATTGCGCCCACAAACGCGATCTGCAGCGACCAGAGGATACTAAACCGCGCCAAAACCGTCACCAGAATGACGCATCCTCCCACCGCAAACGCGGCCGAGGTGGAACGAAACTCCCGGTGGGTTACAAACGAGCGCAGACCGACGTAGGTAAGCGCCAAAATCACAATCAACAGGCTGGCGGCCGCGGCCGCGGCCAGCCACAGACCCTCGCCCCGCCACAGGGGCCGCAACCAGAGGACCAGGGCGTGCAGAGCACAGGCCAGGGCCAGCGGCGTAAGCCCCCGCGCCCGCCGGTCGCTCCAGGCCAGCAGGGCTAGGACCAGAGCGGAGGTTGCCTGCGACACCAGGCTGACCACGTAAACGGTATGGAAATCAATCATGCAGGCCCGGCATCGCGTCCTCGGCAGCCACAAACGCCATGATCCCACAACGTCCTTTGCCGTCCAATCCCCCTATGGTAACCACGTTATTTTCCGTTAGGCGATACGCTCCGACTCTCTGTTGATCCGCGCCGGATCGGTTTCGCAAAGCAAAGCGTTCCTAATCTTTAGGACCAAACAGTCCGGCTACCATGGGTGTGGCCATGCCGCGCATCGCGTTCTTTCCCGATAGCTTTCAGGAGGTGAACGGCGTCGCGCACACCGCGCGCAACTTCGCCGCCTTTGCCGTGCGGCACGGCATCCCGATGCTTTGTGTGCACGCAGAGCAGGGTGCGCCCTCAAGCGGCACGACCGGCAGCGTGCAGCACCTGGGTCTTGATCGCGGTCACTGGGCCGTGCGCATGGAGCAGGATCTCTCCTTCGATCCCTTCTTCTTCCGGCACACCCAAGCCATCGCCGCTGCATTGCGCAGCTTCCGGCCGGAGGTGATTCACATCACCGGACCGAGCGAGTTGGGCATCCTCGGCGCCTGGTTTGCCTGGAGGTCCGGCGTCCCGCTGGTGGCCAGTTGGCACACCAACGTGCATGAATATGCCGGCCGGCGGCTCGCTAATAGCCTGCGGCGACTGGGCAAGACCGGCGGGCGACTGGGCCACGCGGTCGAGAGGACAACCCTGGCGGCAACGGCTCGCTTTTACCGGCTCGCGGAGGTGATCTACGCACCCAATCCACAGCTTTGCGCCTTCCTGCAGGCGGAGGTCGGCAGACCGTGCCACCTGATGCAGCGCGGGGTGGAGACAGACCTGTTCTCACCCGCGCGACGTACGCGGCCAGTGGCAGCCGTTGATGATTGGTTTCCTGATCAACCGAAGTCTCCCGTTCTCGGCTATGTGGGGCGGCTGTCTGTCGAAAAGAACGTAGCTTACCTGCCCGTTATCGACCGCGCGCTGCGTGCCCGTGGTCTGGATCCGCGCTGGGTCATCGTCGGACATGGCGGCGAGGAGCGGCAGTTGCGGCGTGACCTGGGCTCCGCGGCTGAGTTCACGGGTGTGCTGCGCGGGGAGGCACTCGCCACCGCCTACGCCAACATGGACCTGCTGGTCTTCCCGTCGCACACCGACACCTTCGGCAACGTCGTGCTGGAAGCGCTGGCCAGTGGCGTGCCGGCGGTCGTCACACCCGATGGCGGCCCCGCGTCCATCGTGCGGGACGGACAAACGGGCTCCATCGTGCCGGATGATGAGTTCCCTTCGGCGATTGCCGCGCTGGCCGCAGATCCGCAAAGGCTCATCGCCATGCGCGAAGCGGCACGAAGCTATGCGCTCGGCTGTTCCTGGGACGCCGTCTTCCACCGCGTTCTGGCGGAGTATCCGGTGTAGAGAAATTACTCGAATAACCTAATGAGTAAGCAGCACAGCTATACGCTATTTGCTTTAACGACCCGGCTAGCCAACGTTCAGCGCCGAACGTTGACGATCTCGCCGAGGAACACGGCATGCGGAGGCAGCTGAAGCGATCCGGTGTTCTCTCCTGTCAGCGGCTGTCCCGCAAAGGTAAACAGCGCCCGCAGCCGTCCGGTGCGTACGCCCACCGCCTTCAAATCACCGTCCAGCGACAGAATCACAGGTTGCGTTCCGAGGTTCGCCGCAATTACGACATCCGCTACCGTGCGTGCACCCGCAGGAGCCCGCCGCACCCACACCACACAGTTCCGCGCATCGCGATTCAACACGTTCTGCGCTCCGTTGCGCAGTGTGGCGTTGCCGTGGTGCAAGGCGATGAGCTGCCGGTAGGCATTCAGCAGCGAGGCGTGATCCCGGTCTTCGGTCGCAACATTGATCGTTGCGCCCTCGATCGGCGGCCTGGGCAATGCTCCCGAGGTAAATCCCGGCAGCGTATCGGGAGGGGGCAGCGGCGCCGGGATATTCCCGTCGACCGACGCGTGCGGCAGCAGCGGCTGCGGTCCGGTCAGGCGCGGCGACGGCGGGCGCACATAGGGCCGGTAAGGGCCATACACCGCCGGGTTGCCCGGGGACGCGGGCTCCCGCCGCTCCACCGGCGCGGGCGCCGGCTGCTGCACGTTGGCGGGCGTCCACTGCATCACGGGCAGCGAGCTCCCACGGTTGCTTTCGATCGGCGAGAACGCATCCAGACCGATCTCATCGCCGAAGTCGAACATGGCGGCTCCGCGCGAGGCCAGCAGCAGTGCCGCATCCCCCGCGGCGTCAGGCGCAGCGGTGCGCGGGTCCTCGGCGAAGCGCAGCAACGGAACGACGCCGGGCGCGCTCCCGCCGGCGACCGCGGTCAGGCTCTGCCGAAGCGCAGCGGCGCTGGGCGGCTGCACCGGCAGGGCCGCCAGGGTGGTGAGTTCCCCGCCCCCGCCACCCCCGAACAGGGCTAAGCCTGCCTGGCGATGCGCTCGAACGAGGGCCGCCGCGCTGCCGCCGGCCTGCGACGTGGGGTCGGCGAGCAGCACGCGCGCCCCCGGAAAGCCGCGCAGCATCCCCTTGAGCGCTGCGATCAGATCTCCATAGGCGGCGCCGCCAGCCATGCCCGCCGCGCCCGGTTCCGGAGCCCAGACACCCCCAACGCCCGCGCTCAACCAGCTGTGCACCTCGGCTAACAGCGCCTGCCGATCCCCGGCCTGCAGGGCGGGCGTTACGGTCAGGAAGACGCGCAGGCTGTGCTGGCTGGCGGCGCGGACCAGGTCATCCAGCCCATTTGCGTCATAACGTCCATCGAGGATGATGGCGTCCACCCCCAAGCCCTGCAGGTAATCCAGCCGCTGCGCTATCCCGGCGAGGCCGCCGCCGCCACTGCTCCCGGAGTCCTGGAAGCGTGCCGGATCGATGCGATAGAAGACCGCGGAGCGCCACCAGGATTCCGGAGCCACACCCGAACCCGCCCAGCCAGGGCGCGCCAACACCTGCGCTGAAAGCGGGGCGGAGCCGGCCCAGCAGGCGCACAGCAGAAGAAGAGACGTCTTGGTTCCGCGAAGAAGCAGTAGTTTGGCTCCGGGGGACAATCGGGTTGGCGCAGGCGCAGAAAAGCCACGCGGAATTGTTGTTGACGCGGGAGTGCAGGGGCCATCGGCTCCGGACCCGGTCAAGCGGCTCCTACGCTATGCTACCCCTCGCCGACGGGTCTCGAGAGCTGCCATGGGGTCGCGCAGGGAGGCGCTCTTCTACGGGAATACGGGAATACAATGGTAAGGGAAGCAGGGAACGATGCCGCTGTACGAGTATGAGTGTGAAAGCTGTCACCGCCGCACCGAGAAGATCCAGAAGTTCTCCGATCCGGAGCTGACCACCTGCCCCTTCTGCAGTGGTCCGTTGGCTCGAACCTTAACGGCGCCGGCGATCCAGTTCAAGGGTTCGGGCTGGTACAAGGATCTTTACTCCTCCGCGAAGCCTGCCCCCAACGGCGGCTCAGGCGAAGGCTCCGCCTCCGGCAGTGCTAGTGAGGGCTCGGGTGGCAAGAAGAGCGAAGGCGAGAGCGGCAAAAAGAGCGATTCCGGTAAGTCTGAGTCCGGTCCCCCGGCACCTGCCGCACCGGCGAGCGCTCCCGCCGCGACAAGCTCCAGCTCAGGCACACCTTCTGCCTGAACCGCTCGCTGGTCCCTCCCCACAAAGGTCGTCTAGTATGTCACTGACGGGTCACTACTCCCGTAGCGAGGCTGCGCTATGATGCTGCGCATGAGGTTGTCCCGTTCACTCCGCACACTCCGGCACGGCGTTGAAGATTCGATCGACTATGCCGCAAACGAAAGCCGCTTGGTTCTCCGCAATCTCGGACTCGTCTCGGCGGGAGTGACAGCCCTTGCGCTCGGTGTCGTGGTTGGACGAGAGATTCGACAGCGCTACAAATTCCATCGGCGCACACCGTACGACCTCTATGCCCATGCGGGCGAGTGCAACCACGATCTGGAGTTCGGCGTCGGCACCTAAAAGAAAGCTCTGAAGAAGTCCGGCCGTCGCCTTTGGCGAGGGAGCGCAGGGCTTCACAGGCTGCCGAAAAAGACTCTGCGCAGGCGGAAACCGGACCCAGCGGCTAAAGCCGGATTAGGAACAAAGCACTTACGGGGTGGCTGAATCCACCCCCTTCCCAAGAGCAGGGTTTTCCGAAGCCTGTTCAGCCCCACGATAAAACGGCTAAATACAAGGGGCTTCAGCCCCGGACAGTTTGTTGGGCCCCTATCCTTTGAGCTGATCAGAGCTTCCCTTTAGCGGCATGAGTCGCCAGGAGCTGCGCTGACCGGATCAGTAATGCTTCTGCCCGGCATGGGGTCGAAGGCCGCTTGTTGTGCATCCAATCCGTGATTGCCGCATGGCCACCCTCAGTTTTCCCATCCCCCAATCCGAGTCCGTCCTGTCCCCTTGGTCCGAACCGGAGTTGGGAAATGCCCGGCTGCCTGCAACGCGCGGGTTGCCGGAGGGGACAACGCGGTTAAGGGACAGTCACGGCCGGGCGATCACAGATCTCCGGCTCTCCGTCACCGACCGTTGCAACTTCCGCTGCGTCTACTGCCGCACCGGCGATGGGACGGGGGAAGGCGGAGCCACGCTTGGCGAACTCTCACTGGCCGACTACGCCCATATCCTTCGGCTCTTCGTCAGCCTAGGCGTAGAGAAGATCCGCTTTACCGGGGGCGAGCCTCTGCTTCGCCGCGGTCTGGTTGACCTGGTACGGGAGACCGCGCGGATGCTTCCGGCGTTCGCGCCCGGCACGCGGCTGGATCTGGCACTGACCACCAACGGCCACCTGCTCGCCCCCATGGCGCGCGACCTGAAAGCCGCCGGCATGACCCGCGTGACCGTGAGCATGGATGCCTGCAATCCTGAGACGTTTGCGCGAATCACGCGCGTGCCCAACAGCTTCGAACGCGTTCGTGTCGGCATTCGTGCCGCACAGGACGCCGGTCTCGGCCCCGTCAAGGTGAATTGCGTGCTGCTGCGCGGCTTCAACGATGGCGAGATCGAAGCCTTTGCCGAATTTTCGCGCACCGAAGGCGTGATCGTGCGCTTCATCGAGTTCATGCCGCTAGGAGAAGACCGCACCTGGGCGCCGGAGACAGTGGTTCGGATGGACGAGATCGTCGAGCGGCTCGGACGCGTTCGGCCGCTGGTGCCCCTGCCCGCGAATCAGCTCTCCGAGACCGCTCGCCGCTTCACCTTCGACGACGGGCGCGGCGAGATCGGCATTATCGCCCCCGTCTCGCACCCGTTTTGCGGCCATTGCAGCCGCATCCGCCTGACCTCCGACGGCAAGATCCGTACCTGCCTGTTCTCGCAGATCGACCATGATCTCGCGGGGCCGTTACTTCGCGGCGCGGAAGATGAAGATTTGCTCGATCTAATCCGTCGCGTGGTCGACCGCAAAGAGGCCCGGCACCACATTGGGGAGCCGGGATTTCTCAGCCCTTCCCGCAGCATGGTTCAAATCGGCGGCTGAACCGATTCAGATTTTTCTCCTCAGCAGTGTGCGCTCTGATCAAGGGACCTGATCGGAAGAACGCGATTCGGACGCTACCCGTGCAAAATCATTGCAGTTCAGGAATCACCTGTCTGCGGCATTGCCGCTGTCACGGTCTAGCGCTATGCTGGTGAACCGGGATGGCCACTCCTGCGGTCCCAGGGCCGGGGTGAACGCTGCTCAACTCCAGAAAAATCGCGAAGGCTCCACACGCGGATGAGCTTCGGCTGTTCCATGAGGTTGCGCGTGCGCTTACCTCCAACCTTGAGCTCGAGCCGTTGCTGCGCGCCGTGCTGGGCAAGATGGAGGAGTATTTCGGCCCGGAGCGCTGGTCACTGCTGATGATCGATGAAGAGACCAACGAGCTCTACTATGCGCTGACGACCGGCAAAAGTGGTTCGGTTCCCTCCAACATCCGGCTGCGCATGGGAGAAGGCATTGCCGGCTACGTTGCCCTGACAGGCGAGCCACTGGTGGTGCCGGACGTTCGGCTGGATCGCGAGTGGTCCCGCTTTGCACGCGAGCATCCGGAGCTCAACCTGCAGTCGATTGCCTGCGTTCCGCTGAAGCATGGCAGCCGCACCCTGGGGGTCCTGCAGCTGCACAACAGCAAACTCGACCTGCTGCCCGGCAGCTCCCTCTCCTTCCTGCGCATCCTTTGCGACTACGCCGCGATTGCGCTGCAGAACGCCCGCCAGGTGAACCTGGTCCACAAGCTAAGCATCACGGATGACTGCACGGGCCTGTATAACTCCCGCTATCTCTACACGACGCTGGAAGAGCAGATCGCCACCGCGAACCGGCGTGACGAACTCCATCCGGATGAGCACTTCAGCCTGCTGTTTTTCGATCTGGATCGCTTCAAGAGCGTGAACGACACCCATGGTCATCTCGTCGGTTCCCGCCTGCTGGCCGAGACCGGAAACCTTATCAAACGCAGCCTCGGCCCGGGAAACCTCGCATTTCGGTATGGCGGGGATGAGTTTGTGGCGCTTCTGCGCGGGCTCGACAAGCCGGAGGCGGTCGCGACTTCGAGTGCATTGCGTGATCGGCTGCGCACCACCGCCCTGCTTACAGGCGAGGGACTCGACCTGCATATCACCGCCAGTTTTGGCCTGGCGACCTTTCCCCAGGATGGCAAGGACCTGCACGCCATCATTCGAGCCGCCGACACCATGATGTACTGCGCCAAGGCCGATGGCCGGGACCGGCTCGTGGTTGCCAGCGTGGGACATCCGGCCGATATGCCCCGGCCCCACACCTCGCGTCACACATAATAGGTGTGATCCGCCCTGTTTTTTTGTTGTCATCCCCGAAGGGGATCTGCTTTCCTTCTTACGGGAAACATCCACCATTAACACGCAGGAATACGCAACGGCGGCGAGGCTTTCGCCTCGCCGCCGAGCTGCATGGGTTCGGGATTTTCGGACCTTGGGACCCTTGGAGCCGCCGGTAAGGTTTGGGGTCTCTCAGGTTTACGCAATGCCCAAAGGTTGGGGAGGTTTAGTGGCCAGCCTCAACCTGGGGTGTGATGATGCCGATGTTGGTGACATCCGCCGCGTGACCGAAGCCGATCGCCTGCGCGATGGGACCGAAGTCGAGCTTGGCGTCACCCTTCACGAACATCACTTTTTCCGTCCGGGTCGAGAAGATTTTCTGCAACTCCGGTGTAATGTCAGCCTTTGCGAACGCCTGGTCGTTGATCTTGTAGCTGATCGGACCCGCACCCGCCGACTGCAGCTGCACCACAATGGTGCGCTGGTTCGTCTGATCCTGGTTCTGCTTCTTGGGCGGCTGCGGCACAAGTGCCTCCAAACCCTTGGGGTTGTTCGGCACAATGACCATGAAGATGATCAGCAGCACCAGCAGCACGTCAATCAGCGGAGTTACGTTGATGTTGGCGCCTACGCCACCGCCGCCACCTGCAGACATTCCCATAATGCGCCTCCTGAGACCGGGGCGAGTGCGCTTGCGACTCGCCCGGCCGGTTTCTTTAGCTGCCCGTATTCACGGAATCGGTCAGCAGGTTGAGCTGGCTTACGCCGCCGGTGCGAAGCCCGTCGATGGCGCTCATGACGTCGCCGTAGTTCGCACGGGTATCCGCACGAAAGTAAACGGATTTGTCATCGCTCGGGTTGGTCTTCTTGGCTTCCAGGGCCGCTACCTTGGTCCCAAGCTGATCCAGGTCCACCCGGTCGCCGCCCACGAAGTAATGACCATCACGGGTGACCGCGACGTTGATCGCATCTTCCTTGTTGGCATTGTCCATGATGGTCGCCGCGGTGACCACCGGCAGATTGACGTTGACCTTGTTGTTCAACATCGGGGTAACGACCATGAAGATGATCAGCAGCACGAGCATCACGTCCACCATGGGGGTGACGTTGATATCGGAGTTGACTTTCTTCCCTTCGTCCCGCTTTGAAATTGCCATATACTTACTCCGTCCGGACCGGTTCGCCCGGTCTCTGCCGCCCGGGAACGGCGCTTGGGAATCGAGGGCCGGGCACAACACGGGAAACGTGTGCCGTACCCGGCCCCGGTAGCCGCCGCTGCTTAGCGCTGCGCCTGCTTGATGAAGTAGTCGACCAACTCCGACGAGCTGTTGTCCATCTCGACGTCAAAGGCCTCCACCTTGCCGGTGAAGTAGTTGAAGAGCATCACGGCCGGAATGGCGACGAGCAGGCCGAAGGCGGTCGTAACCAGAGCCTCCGAGATACCGCCGGCAACCGCGCCGATGCCCGTGGCGTGCGAGCTGGCGATCGAACGGAAGGCATTCAGAATGCCGACCACGGTGCCGAACAGGCCGATAAAGGGAGCCACGGATCCGATGGTGGCGAGACCGCCGAGACCCTTTTTCAGCTTGGCATGAACGATCGCCTCGGAACGCTCCAGGGCGCGCTTGGAGCTCTCCACCTGCTCTTCCGTGATCGCGCCACCCGAACCGAAGGAGCGAAACTCGGTTAGCCCGGCGGTGACAACCTCGGCCAGGTGCGACTTCTTGGACTTGTCGGCGACCTTGATCGCCTCATCCAGACGGCCTTCCTTGAGCGCATTCGCTACGCGGGGAGCGAATTCACGCGACTGGCTGCGGGCAGCCGAGAAGTAGATCGCGCGATCGATGATCACAGCCAGCGACCAGATCGACATGATGAACAGGATAATAACGACGGCCTTGGCAAGGGCTCCCATGTTTCCCCACAGTTCCATGGGGCTGAAACCAACAGAAGAACCGCCATTGCCGGCGTCCTGGAAGAACATGGCAAGCGGGGCGGCGGAGACGTGGGCAGTTTGGGCGAGATGAGCAAGAATCACGGTGTTTCTTTCCTCCTGGGGTCAGGTGCGAGGGAATTTGCTTTGCGTTCGGTTCCTGTCGTTCGAGCTTGCCGTCCGACTGAAGCGGGGGGAGGTTCAGGTCGCAGCGGCCATGGAAACAACCGCAACGGATGGAGAAGAGTTCGGTCAAGCCCGGTGACGCTCGCTGGGCTTCGTTCACAAGAACTCTACCCTGCCCGTGGGAGTGAGTCCCATCCCACGGGCAGGGTAGCTGGAGCCCACGCTCGTCCTAGCCGCCGTTCAGATTGAAGTTTACAGTCACGGTGGTATTCACCTCGGTTGGCTCGCCGTTAAGAATATAGGGCTTATAGCGCCATTGCTTCACAGCATCGATGGCTGCCCCGGTAAGCATGGCAGGCCCGCTCACCACGCTGAGATCCTCAATCGAACCCGACTTGGAGATCTTCGCGCTGAGCACAACCGTTCCGCTAAGGCGGGCAGAACGCGCGATCGCGGGATATACGGGTTGCGGACCGGAGACCTTGTTGCCGGCGATCACACCGCCCGAGATCCGCACTGGACCCTTGGGCTTGGCGACCGAAACCACCGGTCCACCCGTGCCGGAGCCCGTTCCCTCGGTGCTCCCGAACAGCGAACTCGGGTTGCCGCCGGAGGCGCTGGCAAAGCTGGCGCCCGCGGAGCCCGGCGGCGGCGGCTGACCCGTGTCCTTGATCATGTTGATCTTCGGGATCTTGGCCGGCGCGCGCAGCGTCTCGTCGATCTCCGAGGGCGCCGCGGCCGCGGTATGGGGCACCGCAGTGGGCGGAGGCGGGGGCGGAGGCGGCGGAGGGGGCGGCGGAGGGGGTGGGGGCGGCGCTGTCAGGGAGGCGGTCAGCGAGTTGCGCGGCAACGCCTCCGGGTAGAGCAGCGGAATGATGATCATCAGGGCCAGAATCAGGCCGTTGATGCCGAACGTCAGGATCATCCAGTACTTGGACTTGGTTTTGATCCGTCCGCTGGATTCGAGCATGGAATCTTCAAACATGAGGGCAACCTCGGGGCTTGCGAGCGCAGCTTGTTTGCTTAGACACCGGGGTTACCGATTTTGTTCCCGGATTCACATTGTGCCGCAAGGGTGCGGGCAATTCCACGTTTGGGGGAGGGGAAAAGGGATTAGGGCTGGAGGGATTAGGAATTAGACCGGCGAGTCGAAACTGCTGTTCCCTAATCCCTGCTCACTTGCTTCTTCCTACCGCCGTCCCCCTCGCGCTGCCGGCAGCGCCGCCCGCTTGCCCTTGCTCCCGCGCCAGTCCTGGTAGGCCACCAGCATGGGTGCGGCGACCGCGATGGACGAATAGGTGCCGATCAGAATGCCCACCACCAGCGCGAACGAGAAGCCGTGCAGCACCTCTCCGCCGAAGAGATACAGACTCAGCACGGTGAGGAAGGTGAGCCCCGAAGTCAGAACCGTCCGGCTCAGTGTCTGGTTAATCGACCGGTTGACCACCTGCGACAGCGTCTCTCGGCGGCTCAGCGCGAGGTTTTCGCGGATACGGTCGAAGACGACGATGGTGTCGTTCATGGAGTAGCCGATCAGGGTCAGGATCGCCGCGATGACCGTCAGGGTGATCTCCTGATTGGTGAGCGAGAAGAAGCCCACTGTGATGAGGGTGTCGTGAAACACCGCCACGACCGCCGCTACGCCATAGATCAGCTCGAACCGGAACCACAGGTAGATCAGCATGCCCAGCAGCGAGTAGACCGTCGCCAGCCAGGCTTGATGCTGCAGCTGTTTTCCGGCCGTGGGGCCAACGATGTCGACCTGCTGCACGGAGAAGCCGGAGTCGTGGTAGTTCGAGGTGAGCGCGCTTTCCACCTCGGCGCGCCCCTGGTCGTGCGCCGAGTCCTGTGCGGTCGACTGCGGCAGGCTCACGATCACGTCGTTGGCGGACTGGCTGCTCGATGTGCCCGGCGCGGCGGAGATGCGCTGAATGCGCGCGTCCCGCACCCCGGCGTTGGCCATCGCCGCACGAATGTGATCCTCGTTGGGCGGCCGGTCGAAGTGGACCGTCACCTGCGTGCCGCCGCGGAAATCCACACCCAGCGGAATGCCGTGCCAGAACAGCATGCTCAGGATGCCGGCAACGGAAAAAATTAGCGAAAAAGCCAGGAAGTACCACTTCCGCCCCAGCCAGTCGACCTTTACCTCGCGAAACAGTTCCACGTCTATCTATGTCCTTGGCGGCCATCGCAAGCACCGCGAAAAATCTAATCCCTGTTCCCTAATCCCTGCTCTTAAATCGACAACGCCGCCCCGCGCTCGCGTTTTGTCAGCAGCCAGTCAAAGATGGTGCGCGAAACGAAGACCGCGGTAAACAGGTTGGCGAGCAGACCGAAGACCAGCGTCACGGCGAAACCCTTCACCGGGCCGGTGCCGAAGATGAACAGGATGCCCGCGGAGACGATGGTCGTAATGTGGGTGTCGATGATCGTGATCCAGGCGTGCGCGAAGCCGTCCTGTACGGCCGCGGCGGCGGTCTTGCCCAGCCGCAGCTCCTCGCGGATGCGCTCAAAGATCAGCACGTTGGAGTCGACGCCCATGCCGATGGTCAGGATGACGCCGGCAATGCCCGGCAGCGTCAACACCGCATGGCTAAAGCCCATGAAACCGAGCAGAATCACCAGGTTTAGGAAGAGCGCGATGTCCGCGTTGATGCCGGCGCCGCGATAGTAGATCAGCATGAAGGCCATGACGGCGAGCATCCCGGCAATGGCTGCGACCACGCCCTGATGGACGCTGGCGGCGCCGAGCGATGGTCCCACGGTCCGGGTTTCAAGGTAGGAGATCGACGCCGGCAGCGAACCGGTGCGCAGCATCATGCTCAGGTCCTGTGCCTGTTGCTGGGTGAAGCCGCCAGTGATCTCGCCCGAATCGCGAATGGCGGACTGAATCGTCGCCACCTCACGTACCCGGTTCTGCAGCACGATGGCCATCTGGCCCGTACCCTTGTTGGCGTCGGTGTACTTGTAGAAGCGGTCGCCGGCCTCGGTGGTCAGATTGAAGGTGAGGTCCGGGCGGCCGTTCTGGTCGGTGGACGGCTGCGCGTCCCGAAAGTCGGGACCGGCGACTACCGAGGCCCGCTTCAGCACCCAGACGCGATCCGGCGTACCGGGCGCACCCACGCCGGGAACGAGTTCCTGATCCGGTGGGACGGTTCCGCCCAGAGCGCTGAGCGCCTGTTGCTGGTCAGGATAGCTGCTGACGGCCTCGTGAATCTCCAGCTTGGCGGTGGATTGAATGATGCTTTCCACACGCGCCGGATCGCTGACGCCGGGCAGCTGCACGAGAATCTGGTTGTCGCCCAGACCGTATTGCTCGATGACTGGTTCGGAGACGCCGAGATTATCCACGCGGTCGCGAATGGTCTCGATGGACTGCTGCAGCGTGCGCGCCTCGAGGTCGCGGATGGCGGTCTGCTTCATCGTCAGCGTGAGGCCGCCGTTGGGCGCGGAGGCCACGTCATAGGCCGAATAGCTCGTTCCGTTCAGGACATCGTGCACGGCGGCCGCCTGCGTGGGCTGAAAGCCGGAGACGGTGATCACCTCAGGATGCGCCGGATCCAGCTTGGCCGCCGTTCCGCCGGTCGCCGAGAGCGCCGTGTTCAGACGCTGCACATCGGTGTCGGTGGCGGCGTTGATCGCCTCCGCTACATGCACCTGCAGCACCAGATGCGTGCCGCCGCGCAGATCCAGCCCCAGGTGAATGCGATCCGTAAGCGACTGCTTGAGCCCGCCATGCGGTATGCCGATGATCCCGTAGACAAAGATCACCACTACCGCAACGATGAATCCTGCTCTTCCGGCTAAGTTCTTCCTGCCCATGATGATCCGTCAACCCTTGCGTACTGCTTGCGTCATTCTTGCGTAAACCAAGCTCCGCGCCCTGTACTTTGCGGGCTTTGCGTTCTCGCTTCGCGTCCTTTGCGTTCCGTCTTTGTCCGGCAGCCGCTCTAGCTCTTGACCACTTCTTCCGTGGTGACGGCGGCAATGGCGGTCTTCACGATCTCGAACTTCACCCCGTCCGGCTGTGTTTTTACGATCAGCACATCATCCTTCACGCTCATGATCGTGCCGCGCAGCCCGCCGGTCGTGGTTACCTTGTCGCCCACCTTCAGGGCTGCGAGCTGGCTGGCCCACTGCTTCTGCTTCTTCTGGTTGGGCGCGATCAGCAGAAAATACATCGCCGCGAACATCAACAAAATCAGCGGAAGCCCGGTAAACGAGGCCAAACCGCCGCCCGCCGCCAGCATCCACCATCCCAACGCACCTAAACTTACCGTCACCACTCACCCAACCCGCCGGCGGAGATGTCCGCATCCCAGCCAAATTTTCCTGAAACTTCGGGGATCGTCGCCTCGCAGCCGACCGGGAACCCCAGACCAAAGCCGGTCAGAAGCAATCTGTCCGTCAGAAGCGACCTGTCCGAAGACGCAGCTCTGGCTGGCAACGCGTACCCAAGCCTTCAGCATCACGGTTGCGGCGCCACATGTCAAGATTTCGGACGCCAGCCGGTCACCCCCCAGCTCATTCCCAGCGGCTCTATTGCGTAGGTGTGGCCGGGGTGACGTTGAGGGAAAGCCCCGTCAGATCGCCATCGGTGACGGTCACCGACTCCTGCAGCGGCTGAAACCGGATGCCACCGCCGCCGCTTGCCGGCGGCCCGCCGTGGCCGCCCCAGCTGCTTACGCTCTGCGGCTGGGAGCTGGCATTCACGTTCAGCGTGTAGTTGCCGGGGGGCACATACTGGATCAGAAAGCTGCCATCCGCACCGATGACCCCGGTGCGGGTCAGCGACGAGTCGGTCTGGTCCGAGAGGCTCACGGAGCCGGAGCGCACCGCCGCTCCGGGGGAACCGACGCCGCCCGAAACAGTGTGCATACCCGCCAGACCCATGGTGATCGCTACATCGTCGTGCTCCTCAGCCCCCGCGATCGTGATCACCGTCGCCTCGCTGCGCCGGACCTCCCGCGGTGCATAGACGGCGAGGTTGAGCGTGCGGATGTAGCCGTGAGACTCGCCCCCTGCGGGCATTGGAGCCTGCACATTGGCCCGCACGAGATAGGCGCCGGGCGGGATGCCGGCGAGCCGGAAACGGCCGCGGTCATCCGTCGTTCCCCCCGAAAACGCGCCGCCGAACCCTTCGGGAAGGCCGCCATACCCCTGTCGCGATGCCCGTGCGGCACTGCTCCCGGTGGCGTTGGCGGCCGGAGCCGGCTCCGCGCTCACCGGAACCCCACCCGCCGGGCTGCCGTCATCCCACTGCACGGTACCGGCGATCACGCCACCCCGTTGCAGGGTCAGCGACGCGCTCGCACCGCCCGCGGACACATGGACCAGCGGCACTCCGGCCAGGGCGGCGTTCGGATCGCCAGCGCTGCCTCCGCTTTGCGCAGCACCTTGGCCTCCACTTTGCTGAAGACGCAGAGCCGCCTGCACCTCCGTCGCCCCATTCACGTATCCCGTCAGCGATCCGGTCACATAGTAGTCTCCGGCGGGAACGCCGTTGGCGCTGAAGTTGCCGTCCAGGTCCGTGCGCGAGGAGATCCGCTGCCCTCGTCCACCGAAATCGCCGCCTTCGTCCTGTGTCGCAGAAATTAAGGTGATTTGCGCGAACCGGGCAGGCCGCTGCGTGTCTCCGCAGAGCACACGACCGGTAACGGGGTAGCCATTCCCCTGCGCGGCGGGCTGCTGATCTGTGACTGCCACCCCAACCTGTCCGGCGCTGACAACCCATGCAGGCGCGGACATGGACAGAACAACGGAAAGCAGCCCCAGGTTCCTGATACTGAGCTTCACGGGAAGAACTCCTTGGTGCACCTCGTTGGACGCGGGACGACGCGTAACAGGCTCGATCCGCCTGAAAGACCGTCATGACCCAGCGTTCGATCCGGCTCGCTTGCCCTAGTTTTTGAGGTTTGGGATCGTGGCGGACGGGGAGTAAAGTCGGTGCGTGAGGAAAAGTGCTCCCGTGGCGACACCCTCGCCGGCGCGTCCGGTGGGGCGTCCGGTCGCGCAGCAGAGACGCAGTCTGCGTACCGAAGACAAGCTGCTCGCAGCGGCGGCGCGGGTGCTGCAGCGTGACGGGGGGCTCGAGGGCGCAACCGTTCCGCGCATCGCCGCCGAAGCGAAGCTATCGCCGGCCAGCATCTACCGGCGCTTCGCAGACAAAGACGACCTGCTGCGCGCCACCTTTCTGCGCCTGCTGGACACAACCATTGGCAATGGTGCGGACGGCCAGCGAACCCTGACACAAGACACGCTGGCCGAGACCGTGGAAGCACTCACCTCCACGCTGCTCAAGGGGCATCGCGACCGTCCCCAGTGGCTCCGAAGCCTGAATCGCATGATCGAGGCGGA
Organism: Granulicella sp.; assembly: GCA_965276885.1. Lineage (GTDB taxonomy): Bacteria > Acidobacteriota > Terriglobia > Terriglobales > Acidobacteriaceae > Granulicella. The sequence goes on from OZ255702.1 coordinate 4,458,963, forward strand.
TCCGGATTCCCCTTTCGCCGCGGAGGCGAGGCAGCGCCTCCCCACAACCCTCGTCCCTGCAGCCCAGGCCCTGCTCGCGCATCGCGACAGCATCCGCCACCCTGACCCGGAGCGCGCCGCCCGTTTCGCGGTGCTCTCGGCCGTGAGCGCCATTGAGCTGGCAGCGGGGGACGGAAACTCCCTCTGGCACGTGACGCTGCCGCTCAGCGAGAAGGCGTTCAGCGCGGAGCTGTCGCGGCAGATGATGGCGTATCTGCGCCGCAAGCCGTAACTTTGGTTGTGGACAAATCGGCCCGCACCCGCTCCATGGTCTCCAGATAGAATGCGAGGTTGTGAATTGAGTTCAGCGTCGCGCCCAACGGCTCTCCGCTCGCGAATAAGTGCCGCAGATAGGCCCGGGTGTAGCGCCGGCAGACCGGGCACGTGCAGCCCTCATCGGGAGGCTGTTGGTTCTCCGCGTTGTCCACGCGTTTGATGTTGAGCCGCACGACGGCGCTGGCCCGATCCTTCGGGTCTTCGCGAACGAACAGCAACCCATGGCGGCCGGCGCGCGTGGGCAGCACGCAGTCCATCATGTCCACACCCATCCGCGCGTACTCCTCGATCTCATCGGGGTAGCCGACGCCCATCACGTAGCGCGGCTTGTCCCGGGGCAGAAACTGCAAGGTGTGCGCGATCATCTCGCGGGTCATCTCGCGGGGCTCGCCGACCGCCAAACCCCCGATGGCATAGCCGGGAAAATCCATTGCCACCAGCCGCTCGGCGGATTCGGCGCGCAGGTCCTTGTACATGCCGCCCTGCACGATGCCGAATAGCGACTGGTGGGAAGAGGGATTAGGGATTAGGGAATAGGGAGTAGACCTATGTGGCGAAGTACCTGGCGTAATCCCTAATCCCTGTTCCCTGTTCACTAATCCCTGCACCCTAATCCCTAATCCCTGTTCCCTAATTCCTAGCCCCTGCACCCACGGCGCTTCATGCCGGTGCGCCTTCCAATAATCCAGCGAGCGCTGCGCCCAGGCGTGGGTCAGGCCCATGGAGTCACGTGTGCGCTCCCAGCTCGCCGGCGTCTCGACGCACTCGTCGAAGGCCATCATGATGTCCGCGCCCAGCGCGATCTGCACCGCCATCGAGTGCTCGGGCGAAAAGAAATGTTTGGAGCCGTCGATGTGGGAGCGGAACTCCACGCCCTCATCGCTGAGCCTGCGCAGTTTTGCCAGGGAAAACACCTGAAAGCCGCCGGAATCCGTGAGCATGGGCCGTTCCCAGCTCATAAACCGGTGCACCCCGCCCAGGCGCCGGATGAGATCATGCCCGGGCCGCAGATACAGGTGATAGGTGTTGGCGAGGATGATCTCCGCGCCGCGCTGTCCGGGGCCCAACTGTTCCAGCACCCCCTGCTCCACGGTCTTCACCGTGGCGGCGGTTCCCACCGGCATGAAGACGGGGGTCTGCACCGTGCCATGCGGCAAGTGGAGTACACCGCGTCGGCCACCCTCCGCGCTCGTCGCGCTTACCTCAAACTCAAGCGACATCACCCTTCATTGTAGGGCGCGGGCAGGCTAGCGCTGCGCTGTGTCCGCCGAAATGCGCGGGCAGCTGCGGTCCACCAAGCAGGCGTCGAGCATGGCTTGGATGCGGTCGTAAAAGGCGCGACCCACCTCGCCCTGCCGGCGGCCAATCTCACCCTGCCGCGCGCCGATGGCGCCCTGCTGCGCACCCACCTTACCCTGTAAAGCGCCTACACGGCCCTTCTCGGCTGGGTCTACCACGGCCCGCTGCTCGGCCGCCAACGCCCGTTGCTGCTCCGCCAGGGGCTTCTGCTCGGCGGCCAGGGCACGCTGCTTTGCCGCCAGCGGCAGCATCGGCGCGTACAGTTTTTCGGCCTCCGCCACGCGATCAGGCGTATTCAGCCGATGCAGCTCGCCGTCTTGCACAAACACGATATAGCTCCCGGGATGGTCCTGCGTGTAACGGGTCAGCGGAGCCATCGCCTGCCAGTCACCGTTGACGCTCACCCGGGATGAGTTCACCACCAGAGCAAATGACCGCTGCGCCCCAGAGACGATCGATGAGGTCCCGCTATCAATCACAATCTGCGCGCAGACAGGAACCGCGCACAGGAAAACGACAGACGTTTTGAGCCAGTTGCATTGCATGGGTGTTCTCCAAAGGTGATTGCGACTTCGCGGTGGTTGAGCCATCGAAATGTCAGCAGTAACGATTAACGCTGAGGCTCTGGAGACGTCGGCGGTGTCGGCGGCAGCGTTCCCAGCTGCTTCATTTGCTCCTGCAGCCGCTGCATCTGCTCCGCTGCCGGCATCTTGTTCCGCCAAAGCTTCATTGCCTCGCCGGATTGCCTCATCTGCTTTTGAAGCTCCGGGCTGTTCAGCGCTGAAAAACCCTGCATCATCTCCGTCCCGTGCGCCCGCAGCTCCGCCATCGACGCCATGATCTCCGCGTTCATCTCCGGCCGCAACGTGGCCATCATCGCTGCCGGCGGCAGCCCCGAGATACCTCCAAACCCCATCATGCCGAGTCCCTCCACGCTGCTCCCCTCGCCGTTGCGCCGCCGAATGGTGTGAATAAACGTCAGCTCCTTCGGCTCCACCGTGATAATTGCCTGCTCGACCATGCCGTCCGTCCGGTGCTTGTTGCAGATATCCGTGCTTTCGCCGCTCTTCAAGTCGCGCGTGTGCACGGAGCAGTGCCAGTCGCCGCTGTTCAGCCGCTGCCGAAACTCCTCCACATCGGCGATGTTGTACATCCCCGGCTTTTCGTACTCGTAGGTCCGCACCACGTTCAGAACCATGTTGTGCGCGCGCTTGGCGTCCTTGCCGTCCACCATGTCCAGCGTGTCCGGATCCATGGTCACCTCGGTCACATCGCTCGCACCCTTGGCAAACTTTTCTGTCCCGGCAAACAGATCGTCCTTTACCGGCGAGCTGGTGCCCTGCGCCCTGGCCGCGCCCCCACTGCACAGGAGCGCGGCCAGGGCCACGGCGGATCCCCACCGCCGCACTGCCCCTTGCCGCTTCAAAATTCCCAAAAGTCTTTTAACTCTCATAGATTTCTCCCCTCTGACATCCCTTCCAAGTACCTTCCGGTCCGCCCTAGGGAACCTCTGAATAAGTGTTTGTCTTGAAGGCGCGGGACTTCAGTCCCGCCGTAAATCCAGTAGCAGCAACGCGGCTTTAGCCGCTGAGGTTACGTTTGCTGGATTGATCAGACCTTCCCTAGGTGCCTTTGTCGCGTTTACTCCCCTTAAAACACCCCTGCCCGCTCCAGTTGCGCGCGGGTGTGCGCCAAGGCCTGATCCGTGATGCGCGTGGCGGTTTCAAACTGCTGGTTGGCCGTCGCCCGCTCCCGTTGCCGCTCCCGGCGGTGGTGCAGCTCCTGCGTCCCAAATGCCCCCGCGACCAAACACGCCGCCAGTGCGCTGCCCACCGCCACACGCCAGCTGCGGAACGGCAAAACCTTGGCCCGGCGTGCAGTTTGCAGCTCGCCTTCGTCATTTGCTTTACCGCTAGCTTCGTCTTTAGCGGCCGTCGCCAGTACCCTTTCCGCGAACCCGGCGGGTGGCTCGAACGGCCGCAGCGCCGCCCGCAACTCGGCCTCAAAGGCTGCGGTGTCCGCATCCGCCGCCGGCGGCTGCTCCCTTCTTGAGAGAGCCTGCTCCTCTTTCGAGATCTCCGGTGAGATTTCCTGCTCTTCAGGCCCGTTTGTCATCGCACATACTCCTTCATCGTTACGGACGCTTTCTGCCGCAGCAGCTTCAGCCCGCGCTGCAGATTGCTCTTCACCGTCGCGACCGGCTGCCCCAGCAGCGCGCTGATCTCGTCCGGCGTCATCTCTTCGCTGTAGCGCAGCACCACCGCAACCCGCATCGCCTCGGGCAGGCTGCCGACGGCGGCCTCCAGCCGCTGCGCCAGACCGTTTTCCAGCTCGGCGGGGTCGCTGCCGCTGCAACCATGCTGCTCCTCGATCCACTCCTCCGCGCTTCCCTCCGGCCGCCGGGCCAACCGGCGCAGCGCATCGGTCGATCGGTGAACGGCCACGCGGCGCAGCCAGAAACGCACATGATCCTCGCCCTCCAGACGCTCCGCCGACCGGTGCAGCTCCAGAAACACATCCTGCGCGACCTCCTCGGCCGTGCCGGAATCGCGGGTGAGGCGCAGCGCGATCGAAAACACCGTTCGCCCATGCGTCTCAACCACCCTCCGGAACTCGGTTGCATCCATCGTCATCGGTCTTCTCTCGCCTATACGCCTTCGGGTGCGCGACGGGATGCAAGAATTTGCATAGTTTCTTTTCGGGTGGGAACAGAGGCGCGTGGGGCGATTCATTGCGTCATACTCCGTATGCGCCGCCCCCTCGCCGTTCTGCTTCTGTTGATCAGCTTCACCTTCGTCGCCGCCCCCCACGCGGCGCCCCCCGCACAGGAGCCGGGCTCACGTCCCGAGCAAGCCACGCCCCCCGAACACCCCACGAGTACGCCCTACAGCGGCGACCTCAGCGTCTTTGAGGAGCCCAATCGCGACAAGCTGCTGCAGATCGATCGCGTGATGGACACCCTGCGCCTTCATTCCGGCTCGACAGTCGCCGACATCGGCGCCGGGGGCGGCTGGTTCAGCGTGCGCGCCGCCCGCCGCGTGGGCCCGGACGGCCGGGTCTTCGCCGAAGACATCAATCCACACGCAATCGACAGCATCCATGACCGCGCCGAGCATGAGCGTCTGCCGCAGATCGTTCCCGTTCTGGGCACCCCCGACGACCCCAAGCTGCAGCCCGATTCGCTCGACGCCGCCGTGATGCTGCGGGTGTATCACGAGGTCGCGCATCCTCCGCTGCTGCTCGCGGTACTCAACCACGCGCTCAAGCCCGGCGGCCGCTTCGGTGTGATCGATCACCCCGGCAACGGGGCAGATCACGGCATCGACGCGGGCGTGGTGCGCGCCGAGGTGGAGCGCAACGGCTTCCGTTTCGTCGGCCTGTACGACTTCACCAAAGGCGACCAGAACGACTACATGGAGGTCTTCGCGAAGCGGTAAGGCGTTCGATCCCCGTCCGTTTTGACGGTCAACAACCAGAACGATACAACGAATAAATAGGCGGCGATCACCGCATAGCTCCAGCCTACATAGCTCGAGGTGTCGCGATAGAACACGGCGCGGGCACGTCCGGCTTGGGCCAGCAGAGACACCAAGCCGTAAAGCGCAAAGCCTTCCACGATGCGGCGAACAGGGCCTGAAGCGCGGCTCCATAAGGCGCAGCCGAAGAGCAAAATCATGACGCAAGAGCTGAAGACCTGGCCGCGGTCCACGGAAACGCGCGGTGAGGCCCGGTACACGAATCCGGCCAACCAGCCCGCGCCGATCGCCAAGCCGAGAATCCCGAAACCCAACACGCCGTGCCGCCAGTTCCAGCCGCCCTTCCCGGAGACGCCGCACTTCCCGGAGACAAGGTGCTGCGCAATCTCCGCGGCAACCATCAGCTGCAGCAATAAATCCAGCGAAGAAAGTCCATCGTTCAGCAGGGCAATCTCGCCGCTGGACATATGGCCCGCAAGCGCGTAGAGCAAACTGGTGCGCACCAGGTAAAACGCAAGCAGAACCGTGAAGACAGGAAACCTGCGCGCCTGCTTTCGGACTAGGAGCGCAATCAGCAGGGCCAGTTGCAGCAGCAGACCTGCGGCCCACAAGCCTCGATTGAACTCTTCATGATAGATAGGCATCGCGGCCGGCCTAATCGTCGTCGGGAGCGCCCGAGGGCTTTTCCTTAGCGAAATATTGTGGCGGAAAGGCCACAGCGACGGGAGAGTAAGGCTTCGGCGTCTGGGTGTAGTCGAAGCAGTCGGCAAAATCGTCCGCGGTTACATCGCGTGTGCCGAGATTCGGCAGGTTGAAGACCTCTTCGGTATACCGCAAAAATCCGCTGAACTCGTGGGTTTGATGGGAGATATACCCCGCCTTGGCAAAGGGCGAGACCACGATGAGAGGTACACGGAAGCCCAAACCCATCGGGTCCAGCTGCGGCGGAGTCACGTGGTCGTACCAGCCGCCCCAGTCATCCCAGGAGATAAAAATTGCGGTCGAGTTCCAGAAGGGGCTGGCCCCGATCGCGTTGGTAATGTTCGCTACCCAATCCGGGCCCTCCGCCGTCGACCCGCGGCCGGCGTGGTCGGAGTACGCCAACGCGGGAACAATCCAGGTCACTTGCGCTAACTGGCCATTTTGAATATCCGTCAGCACCTGCGTGTTGGGAGAGACCACGTTATTGGTCCAGTCCTGCCCGAAACGGATGTGATGAATCGCTTGGAACGCCGACCAGATGAAGCCGCTGCTGTCGGTATAACCGGAGGTCGCATTGCCGTTCGGTGTCTCACCCGGAGCATAGTATTTCCACGAGACGCCCTTTGCATCCAGCACATCCGCCATAGTCTTGTAGTCGAAGCATGGATAGACGCCGGCAAGGTCGGTGCCGTTCGGTCCAAGCAGCGCCACGGTCGTCGTGCTGGGCGCGTCACAGCCCCACGGGGACGTGGTTGGATTCTCGTCGGCATTCGCCGACTGGCCCGCAATCATATATTGGTGGGCAACAAAGCTCGGTCCGGAGTTGGACTGGAACATGCGGTCTCCCAGCGTGTAAGCCTTCGCCAAAGTCCAGTAGGGAACGGTCTCAGCCTGAGGGACATAGGCATAGGGCAGGTTGGGAACCCTGTAGGGTGCGGCATGAGCGAAGTTATCCAGCAGCCCATTGTCCCAGGCTGCGTACCACGCCGTGTGGCTATGGTCCACGTCGGTGCCCTGCTCCAACGGGATCGACTGCAGTGGAATGGACTGTCCTTTATTCATGCCCGCCTGCACCGTATCAGCACCGGGAAAGCCGTTGAAGAGATTGTCGAAGGTACGATTCTCCTGCATGATGATCACAATGTGCTGGATCTTCTGCGATGCGGTGGGACCCGGTGAGGGCGATGGAGCCGGCGAGGGCGGTGGGGTTGTGGTGACACCTGCGCCGCCGCAGCCAAAAAGCAGCATCATGGCCACGCAGGAAATTGCTCCATAGTAGAGACGAGCCGTCATAGAAAACCCTCAAGCCCATGAAATTTTAGGGGATGACGACACGCCGGAGAACCTCCCCTAACGCTGAGAACCAACCTCCATGGAATAAGTTGTGCTTGCGTTTTTAAAAATCGCTCCTCCATTCGATCACGGCGCAGCCATGCAAAAAGGAGCCTGTGGTTCAGCCGTCGAAACGGACACAAAGCTTTCGGTGATGGGTACGCCCACACGTTCGCTCCATTTTGCGGCAGCTTGGCTCCGGTCTGCGAGACTGTAAGTCATGCCGCTTTCTGTGCAGACCGCGGACGTCCTCGTGCTTGGCGGGGGTGCGGCCGGCATGATGTGCGCCTTTGAAGCCGGGCGGCCAGGCCGGCGGGTTCTGCTGCTCGATCATGGCGAGCGCCCCGGACGCAAGATCCTCATCTCCGGCGGCGGGCGCTGTAATTTCACCAACACCGACACGCGCGTTGAAAATTTTATTAGCGAAAATCCGCCTTTCGCGCGGTCGGCGCTGGCCCGCTTCACCCCGGCGGACATCATCGCGCTGGTCGAGAAGCATGGGATTGGGTATCACGAGAAAACGCTGGGGCAGCTCTTCTGCGATGACTCCGCGCGCCGCATCGTGGCGCTGCTTGAGCGTGAATGCGCCGAGGCCGGTGTCGGCATCAGGTGCGGTGTGCGCGTGATCGCGGTGCGCCCTGTTTCGCCGCAACCTGCCGCGAGCAACGAGCCGCTTCGTTTTGTGATTGAAACCAGCGCCGGAGCCTTCTCCTGCCGCACGCTGGTCATCGCGACCGGTGGACTTTCCATTCCGAAGATGGGCGCAACGGGGTTCGGCTACGATGTCGCCCGGCAGTTCTCGCATCGGCTCGTTGAGCCGCGCCCCGCGCTGGTTCCGTTTGTGCTCGCGCCGGAGGAGCTCGCCAACTGGAGCGATCTCGCCGGGGTGTCCGCCGAGGTGGTTGCGCGAGCGGAGGACAACAGGAGCACTGCAGAGCCCCGAACGAGCCTCACAAAATCTTCGCGCTCGACTCGCGGCAGTCAGTCGCAGGCTCCTGCATTCCGGGAAAAGCTGTTGCTGACCCACCGTGGCCTGAGCGGCCCGGCTGTGCTTCAGATCTCCTCCTACTGGCAACCCGGCGCAGAGGTCTCGTTTGATCTCGCGCCCGGCCAGGCCGTGGCGACCACACTCAAAGCCGGCAGCGCCGGGCGTGATCGCAAGGCACTGCTCGCCGCCGTCAAACGCGTACTGCCGGCGCGCCTTGCCGAACGCTGGGTGGAGCTGCAGATAGGCCAGGACAGCGACTGGACCAACGCCGGAATCGATCGTATGGAGACTGCGCTGCACAGCTGGCGTGTGCGGCCGGCGGGAACAGAAGGGTTTACGAAGGCAGAGGTAACCGTGGGAGGCGTGGACACGCGCGAGCTCGACGCGCGCAGCATGGAAAGCCTGCGCGTACCCGGTTTGCATTTCATAGGCGAGGTCGTGGACGTAACCGGCTGGCTGGGAGGCTATAACTTCCAATGGGCATGGGCCAGCGCCGCCGCCTGCGGCCGCAATCTGTAATTCAAAAAATCGTTGCGGTTATTGCATGGTAAGCGTCAGATTCACGGTGTGGGTGATGCCGGCAGTCGCACCCGTGACTACGATGGTGTAACTCCCGGAGGGCGTGGGGGTAATCGAGCCCCCTGTTCCACTGCCTCCGCCCGTCCCAGCGAGAGGGATCAAACGTCCGGCTCCGCAACCGGTAGTGCAAGTGAGCGCAGCCAGGAAAAGGCCGAGCAGAAGGCAGGTCAACCCCGCTCCCCGCGCCAGCGAAATGGCCAGAGATCGCCTGCGATGGCGCAGCCCCAGCAGAACAAACGGTGCAGCAGCAAAGAACAGCGCGCCCTTTTTGCCTGATAGCCACGGGTCTCGCGGCGTATGCGAGGCGCTAGTCGTCATCCCGGTTTGGACCACCACAGAGACGAGCACGCTGCCGCCCAGGGCCGCCGTCGCTGGACTCACGGTGCAAAGGCTGTTTGCGGGCGCGCCGGTACAGCTCAGGGCCACGCTGCCGCTCAGCCCCGCAAGGGAGTTCAAGGCGAGCGGGAATGTGGCGGATCCGCCCGTGGCCACGCTGACGCTGCTTTGCCCATTAGGGATGAGGGTAAAATCAACGCCGATTCCACTCAGCGCGACACTATGCTTCCCTGCCGTGGTGTTGTCGATCAGGGTCAGCGTTCCGCTGCGCCCACCCGCTAACGTCGGCGTGAATACCAGCGCCATGCTGCAGGCGTCGCCGGGGGTGATCGTGCTTCCGCAGGTGTTCGAGGCAATTGCGAAATCACCACTGATCGCAGTCGAAGCAACCACGAGCGGCAGGCCTCCGTTATTGGTGAGCGTGACCGTTTGGGACGTTGCGCTTAGCCCGACTCCCATGCTGCCAAAGCTGACCGTCTGCGGCGTCAGTGAGACTCCCGGGGGCGCCACACCCGTTCCGGAGAGTGTCACTGTCTGAGTTCTAACCTGATCCGTGATGGTCAGGGTGCCGGTTCGTGTGCCCACGGCAGTGGGCACGAACGTCACGGTAATTGCACAGCTGCTGTGCGGGTTCAGGGAGCTGCTGCAGGCGTTGGTGGCGGCAAAGTCGCCGCTGGCGACCGCGGCCGTGATCTCCGTGAGCGGAACATCGCCGGCGTTGGTCAGAGTGACCTGCTGCGCGGCACTGATCGTGCCCACCTGCTGCTGCGCAAAGGTGAGGGACGGAGGCGAAAGCGTGTCGGTTGCCGGCGCCTGTCCCGTGCCGCTCAGCTGCGCGGTTTGCGTGCCGGCGCTGCCCGGAACGGAGAGCACGCCGGTGCGCGTTCCGCTCGCCGTGGGGGTAAAGGTGATCACGATGGAGCAGCCGGTTTGGGAAGGCAGCGAGGCGCCGCAGGTGTTCTGCTTGATGGCGAAATCGCCCGTAATGGACGCCGCGCCGAGAGTCGCTGGATTGCCTCCGGTATTGGAAACAGTGATGATCTGCGAGGCGGCAGTTTGATTGACGACCGTTGATGGAAAGCTCAGTGAAACCGGCGTCAGCACAATGGCTGCCGGTGCGGTGGCCGTGCCGCTAAGCGCCGCAGTTACCTGCCCTCCGGCGATGTTGGCGTAGACGGTAAGCAGCCCGGAGCGGGCGCCTGTCGCTGTGGGCGCGAACCGAACGGAGACAGTGCAGGTTCCACCCACCGCGATGGTCTGCCCCGAGCAGCTGTCCGTTTCGACGAAGTCACCCGTGAGGGCAATCGACGAGATCGTCACCGGCGAATTCCCTGTGCTGCTCAGCGTTATCGTCTGCGCCCCGCTCTCCGTGGCTTCAGCTTGCGCAGCGAAGCTGAGTGTCGCCGGATTCGCGGTAATTCCCGGTGTAAGCGCACTGACGGCGCTCAGAAGAGGCGTCTGCCAGAGGCCCCGGCCATAGGTTGCCGCCCGCAGCAACCCGAGGCGGCCGTCGCCGGTGGGAAGATTCGCACCTGCCTCGATCTGCGTTACCGGAGCGTTGGGCAGACCTGCCCCGAGGGGGCTCCAGCAGTTCTGCGAAGCGCAGGTCGCGACCCCCTGGGTGACATATACGCCGGTATCCATGGCGACATAGATTGTGTTTGCATCATTCGGGTCGACCACCAGGCTGTTTGCCGGAGCATTGGGCAGGTTTGCGGTGATGTCCGTCCAGTGCGCGCCAAAGTCGGTGGACCTGTAGACGTGCGGCACGTCGATATTTGAACCGAAGCCCATTACGGTCGCATACACTGTCGCTCCGGCCGGGTCGTGCGTATCCACCACGACGGAGGAGATATCAAAGCCCGAAGCGTTGAAAGGAAGCGTGCCGTTGACCACGGTTCCGTTGGCCGCATCAACCCAAGGAATTCTGCTGCTTGCGGTGTTTGCGGCCTTGGTGACGAAGAGGTGTCCACCGATTTCGCCACCACCATCCAGCGCTCCGGCCATGCCCGCGTAGAGCACCTCTGAGCCCGTGTTCGCCGCGATTGCGGCGGTTGCGGCGGGACCTCCTGCACCGACGGAGCGGATCAGCGCAGCGGTAGCGCTGCACGGTGTGGCCCCGCCGTCCATGGCCGGGCTCAGGGCGTCTGCGGAGTTCCACGCAGAGCCGTTTGCGGCCGGTCCGCGCCACACGCGGCAGGTTCCGGCCAGCAGGTTGGCGGTGTCCTGCGGGTCGAGCAGCGTGGGCGCGTCCAGCAGAGCGGCATCCTGAGCGACCTGTGCCTCGCCGACCGTGGCGGGCGAAAGAAAATTTATGGCGTTGCACGCTGATCCGGCATCGCACAGCAGCAGATTGATCCCGGCGCCCACCGAAACATACCAGTTCGCCGGAGCCGCGGGATCGATCTGCGGAAGTCCGCCCTCGCCCGCGGACATCTGCGGCCAGGCCTGCAGCGAGCTTGCCTGGGTGGTCGCAGCCGATCCATTGGCGCCGAGGCCGGCGATCAAAATGTCGGGCGCCGCGGGGTCCTGGGCAAAGCCCACTACCTGAGCGAGCGATCCGCCCTGCGCGATCGCGCCGTTCAGGTTGTCGAAGTGGCTCGCATCCGTGGTGGAGCAGGCTGGCCCGGTCTGGGCGACGCCATCGGTCGAGCGCCACAGGCCGCCGTCATTGCCGATGAAGAGCAGCGGTTCGCCGGAGCTTTGCGCCATGGCCGTCAACGCGTGCTGCGCGGGAGCCACCATCGCGGGCGCATTGCAGCCGTTGCCTGCATTGGTAGTGTTGCGCAAGGTGCACGCCGTCGCCCCCGCGAGGAGACTGCAGCGGTACAGGTCCACCGTGCCGGCAAAGAGAACGGTTCCATCGTTTGCCGCGGGCGCCGCAGCCAGCGCAAGGTTGTAGGCGCCTTGCGCGATCGCGGCTACACCAACCGGGCTGCCCTGGCCGGCGTCCAACGCCCCGTTGTCCAGGCGGTTGGCGAAGACCGGGCTTGCCGTGGCGCATTGGCCGTTGGAGCCGGCATTGCACAGATCCTGCCAAAGCCCCTGGTCGTTGTCATAAGCATCCACCGTGAGCGCGTACAGATCGCCCGTGGCGGGCTGAACGGCCAAAGCTCCACGAAAAATCGGGCAGTTCGGGCTGCCTGCACCACCGACACCCACGGGGCAGTTTGCGGTTGTCAGCCCCGCCCCGGGCTGGCTCGCCAGCCGCTTCCAGGTCTGGCCATCAGCCGAACTGTAGTACCCATGCGCGCTCAGGGCGGCGAGAAACAAACCACGTTGCGCATCCCAAACAACCGCCGTGGCGTTATTGCCTGTTTGCGGAAAGCCGGGCGGCTCCGGTTCCTGAACAACACTGGCGCCGTCAGACACGGTGGCCATGTGCCAGCTCTGGCCGGCGTCTGTGGAGAAATAGAGGCCGGGCACGGAGTTGGAGGCGGTTGCATCGACGATCTCGCCCTCCAGCGAAGTAGTCATTGCGGCAACGGCCAGGGTGGGCGTTGCCGTGCTCCAGGCCAGCGCGGCCGTGGCCAGACCGGCGAGCGAGTGGAACCCGTTCGCACCGTCGTTCGCCAGGGACGCCAGCGTCCAGGTCTGGCCTCCGTCGGCCGAACGGAGAATGCCTTCGCCGTAGTACGAGTCGGTGGCGTCGTTGGGATCGCCGGTGCCCGCAAGCACCACCGCGGTGCCGGCCGCCTGCACCGCCACCGCTCCGATCGAGAGCGACGGAACGGTCGTGGCCCCCTCGTTCGCGGCGAAGACGGGAAGCGTGTCCGTTATTGGGGCAAAGCTTGCCTGAGCCAATCCCCCAGCCGCGTTTGTGCTCTTCCACACGCCGCCGCCGGTGGTGCCAAGCCAGACAGTGTTCCCCGTGAGATCGTTTGGATCCAAGGCAATCGCCGTGATCCGTCCCGATACCGCTCCATAGGCGATGGAATTGACCGCAACCGGCCCCAGCGGCTGCCATGGCGCGGTGAGATTGGCCGTATGCATAGCGGCTCGGAGACCGCGCTGCGGAAGCATCGCGGCATGCTGCAGGCGCGCCTGTTTTATCGCCGCAGCGGCCGGCGGCCCCAGTTGATTTCCTGCAGGGGTCAGGACGGAGCGTCCGGCCAGAAAGCGCTGTGCGCGCAACTGTGCGGCAGCCGCGTCACCCAACGCAGCGGGCCGGCTTTCCGCCGTCTGCGCGATCAGCGGAGCGCCCAACAGCACACTCGATAACGCGAAGACGAAAATCGCCCATCCGGGACCGCAACGGAGTGCGGCCCGGATGAGAGCGGGAAGCCGAAGTCGACTTTGGCTTGCGAAACGGCTCTGCGGCAAGCGACGGTCCTACGGTAAGAGATACAGAAGACGAGGCCGGATACAAATCCGTACCGGCCAGGACAGGTGATCTTTGAGCCAAACCCGGTCACACGGTGGTTGCCGTGCGGCGACATCTCTCCCAAGACTTCTCTGAAGGTACCGGCGCGCGCTTTCGCCGTCACTCCCATGGAGGTGGGATTACTACCTGGGTCGGAGCCATGACCTTTTTCCGAAGAGTGAGGTTACCGCCAGGTACTGGTGTTGCGCTCGTTTAGAGGCTCTGATCAAGCGAATGGATCGGTCCCAACCAATTGCCCGGGGCTGAAGCCCCTTGTATTCAGCGGTTTTCCGTAGGGCCAAAGGCGACAACAGGACTTAATGCAGAGATTCCCTAACTGTGGTGAGTCTAGAGTTCGTTGCGGTATTCGGATGTTTGTACTGCTTGTAAGCTCTTGAAAAGCAGGTCCTTCGCTCCCACCCCAACGAGCAAACAACGCTCGTTGGGGGCCCCGGCTGCGCTCAGGATGACAAATTTTGTGAAGTGAACTAACGGTTCACCACACTAGCTGTGGCCGAGCACGGGGTGAGCTTCATACGGCTCCTCCAGCCGCTTGATCTCGTCCTCGGTCAATTTCACGTCAAGGGCGCCCAAAGCCTCATCGAGCTGGTACATCTTGCTGGCGCCGATGATGGGCGAACTCACGCCGGGCTTGGCCATCACCCAGGCCAGCGACACCTGTGCCGGCTTAATTTGGCGCGCCTCCGCGATCTCCAGCACGCGATCGACGACGTCCCAGTCGCTATCGCGGTAGTAGAGGCTGTGGCCGAAGTCGTCGGTACGGGCGCGCGTGGTCTCCGCCTTCGCGAAATCACGCCCGTCGCCGCGCTTGCGGGTCCCGGTCAGGAAGCCGCGTGCCAGCGGACTCCATGGAATGCAGCCGACACCCTGGTCAAGGCAGAGCGGAATCATCTCGCGCTCTTCTTCGCGGTAGACCAGGTTGTAGTGGTTCTGCATGGTTGCAAAGCGCGCCAAGCCGTTGCCCTTCTGAAAGTTCAGCATCTTCAGGAACTGCCAGGAGTACATGCTGGACGCTCCGACATAGAGCGCTTTTCCTGCCTTTACGACGGCATCCAGCGCCTCGCAGGTCTCCTCGATCGGTGTTTCCTTATCGAAGCGATGGATCTGGTACAGGTCGACGTAATCGACGCCAAGCCGCTTCAGGCTTTTATCGATCGAGGCCATGATGTGCTTGCGCGAAAGCCCGCGATCGTTGGGGGCATCGCTCATCGGGCTGTACACCTTGGTGGCGAGCACCAGCTCATCCCGGCGCGGCATGAACTCGCGCAGCAGCTTGCCCGTAACAACCTCGCTTTCACCCAGCGAGTAGACATCGGCGGTATCGAAAAAGTTGATGCCGGCCTCGACCGAGCGCTGCACGAAAGGGCGCGCTTCTTCCTCTTCCAGCACCCATTCACGCCATTTTTTTGAGCCATACGTCATCATGCCGAGACAAATGGGCGAAACGCGGATACCGGTCGTGCCGAGCGGAACATAGTTCATGGGGCAATCTCCTTCGCATTGGACGTTCGGACGCCGGGACAGGTGCACTGACGCGAAAAGCTTGCCCGCAACCCTCTCCGTGGAGGCCCCCTGCATCGAATCATGAGCAGCGGCGTTCAGCGCTTGCTTCTCGCTTTGCCATGCGATGATCCCAGGCTGCAGGGCAAGGTGTACGAAAGGAACGACATGCGCAACACTTGGAAATATGGGAAATACTTGCTTGCATCCTCGCTCGTAGCGTTTCCCCTCGTGCTCAGCCCAGCGGCAAACGCGCAGGGCTATGGACACAATCACGGCAATTTTTCTCAGGGAGTGCAACAGGGCGGCCGTGGCGGGAGCTACGACCAGGGCCATGACTACGGTCACGGCAATGATGGACGCGGCTACGACAATGGCGGCTACAACGGACAGTACCAAGGCCATGGGATTGGCGCCGGGCGCGGCGCGCTCATCGGCGGCGCGGGTGGCGCGGTGCTCGGCGCGGCCTTTGGCGGGGGGCTGAAAGGCTCCATCATCGGCGGCGCGGCGGGTGCGGGCATCGGCGCGGTTGCCGGCCATGAGCACCAGCAATCCATGAAGCGGAACTATTACGGCTACGGCCACTAATAGCCCTTGCACCAGATCCCTCAGCCGAAGCACGAAACCAGAGGAAACCCCTTATGCACACGATCTTCAAACACGCTGCCTTCGCCACCGCTCTTCTTCTGCCTGCAACGCCGATGCTCCTGGCACAGGCCAACGGAGGCAAGATCGCCCCGCCCTCCGCGCATGGCCAAACCGCCGCATCCCCCACCTGGAACACGGATCAGCTGCTCACGTCCACCGTCCACCAAGCCTGGCTGCTGAGCGGTAAGAACGAGGCCACCTTCTTCGAGATGGTGACGCAGCTGGCTGAAATTTCCGCGAAGAATCGAAATCTAGAACTGCCAGAGTCTGCCGAAGCAGGCCGTCGCGTCGGCGAGATGATCAAACTCGCCGCCAAGAGCGATCACGACGCGCTTCTCTTCGCCGTCGTGGATTCCGCTGTCCGCAAGGTGGGCAAGCCGTTGCCCGGAACACCCGGCCAGTAGCAAATAAGTCTGCGCCTATCGTCGTTCCGCTTGTTACAGTGGGGGAAATATCCTTGAACAGGCGGAGTGGCGATGCTGGTTAGTTTTTCGAAGTCCGGAATAATTCTTGTTCTTGCGCTTTTTGTCTCTGGCACTGCACAGGGACGGGCGCAGACAGATGTTTCATCCTCCTCCGCTGTAACCGGGCAAGGGGACAAGTACCAGTGGCTCGAAGATGTTTCCGGCCCGCGCTCGATGGGGTGGGTAAAGGCCGAGAACGCCAAGACAGCGGCCGTGCTTGAAGCCGATCCGCATTACAAACCCTATCTCGCAGACGCGCTGCAGGTGGAAGAGGATCCCCGCCGTCTGCCCTCCCCCGGATTGCGCGGCGACGAGGTCTACAACCAATGGCGCGACAAGGATCATCCGCGTGGCCTGCTGCGCAAGACCAGCGTCAGCGACTACCTTTCCGCGGATCCCCACTGGCAGTCCGTGATCGACTTCGACGCGCTCGGCAAAGCGGAGGATGTGGGTTGGGTCTCAAAGGGCCTTAGCTGCCTGTACCCACGCGATCAGTTTTGCATGGTGGCCATCTCCGCCGGCGGCGAAGACGCGACCACGCAGCGCGAGTTCGACCTGAAGACAAGCCAGTTCGTTCCGAACGGCTTCACGCTGTCGCACAGCAAGCAGAACGTCGGCTGGATCGACAAGAACACGCTGCTGGTGGATCGCGACTGGGGCCCGGGCACGATGACCGGCTCCGGCTACGCGTTCATCGTCAAAGAGTGGAAGCGTGGGACCCCGCTCGACAGCGCAAAGGAGATCTTTCGCGGCCAGCAGTCCGACCAGCTCGGCTCCACGGCGCATGTGTTGAACGATGCGCAGGGCCATCAGCTTGTCACGGTAGAACGCGGCGTCACCTTCTTCGAGTTTCAGAACTTCATCCGCACACCGCGCGGCATGGAGCATTTGGGAATTCCGGCCAAGGCCAGCATCGAGGGTCTCATCGACGGCCGCCTGCTGGTGGAGTTGCGGCAGGACTGGACGCCCGAGGGCGGCACGCAACACTTCGTCCAGGGATCGCTCCTGCAGATGAACGTGGCGGATGTGATGAAGGATCCCACGCATCTGAAACCCACCGTGGTGTTCGCGCCGACGCAGCGCGAATTTCTGCAGGGTGTGGCGACCGGCAAGACCCGGGTCATTTTGACTACGCTCGCCAACGTGCAAGGCCGTGCCTACGTGTACACGCCGGACGCGGGCGGCTGGTCCAGGCAACAACTCAACCTGCCCGCCAACGTCGCCGTAAGGGTCGCTTCCACCAGTGAGACGGACGATCGCTACTTCCTGACCGTAACCGGTTTTCTCACGCCGCAAACGCTCTATTTCGGCGATGCGGCCAAGGGCACTTTCAGAGAAGCGAAGAGCGAGCCGCCACGGTTCGACGCGTCGCATGACACCGTCGAGCAGTTCGAGGCAACCAGCAAAGATGGCACAAAGATTCCATATTTCGTCGTGCACCCGAAGGACTGGAAGCTGGACGGCTCCAACCCCACGCTGCTGAACGCCTATGGCGGCTTCGAGATCGCCGAAACGCCCACCTACAACGCGGAGCTGGGCAAGCTGTGGCTGGAGAAGGGTGGCGTCTTTGTGCTCGCCAATATTCGCGGCGGTGGCGAGTTCGGCCCCGCCTGGCATGAGGCCGGGCTGAAGACCCATCGCCAGCGCATCTATGACGACTTCGCCGCCGTGGGGAAGGATCTCGTCACGCGCAAGATCACCAGCCCGCGCCATCTCGGCATCGAGGGCGGCTCCAACGGCGGTCTGCTGATGGGTGTCGAGATGACGCAGCACCCGGACCTTTGGCACGCCATCGTGATTCAGGTGCCGCTGCTCGACATGCTGCGCTTCGAGCACATCGCCGCCGGCGCCAGCTGGGTGGGCGAATATGGCTCGGTCTCGAACCCCGATGAGCGCACGTTTCTGGCGGGAATTTCTCCCTACAACCAGCTGAAACCGGGCGTCCCATACCCCACGCCGCTCATCTTCACCACCACCAAGGACGACCGCGTAGGCCCGCAGCACGCCCGCAAATTCGCCGCGAAGATGGAGGAGTATCACGAGCCGTTCTTCTACGACGAGATCACCGAGGGCGGCCACGGCGCCGGCGCCAGCCTGCAGCAGGAGGCCCGCACACGCGCCATCACGTTCGTATACCTCGCGCATGAGCTGGAATAGGCAAGACCAAAAAACTGCCAAAAAAAACTGCCTAGAGTAGCTGCAACAAGTCTTCAACGGTGAGCCCTGCGTTGCGGATCAAAGCCCGCAGCGTTCCGACAGAAAGCTCGCGATGCTGCGGGATCGAGAGGTGGCACGGTTCCCAGGCTTGGTCATCACTAGGTGACTGCCGACCTGACCCGCTTTTTCCCAACCTGCTCGACTGAATGCCTTAACCGTCTCCCGGCCCGAAATGTTTGAGAGTTGTCCCATGCAAGTGATACCTGAAGACAAGACCGAGCCTGAACAGGAGCTAGACGGAAACCATTACACGCTCACGTCCTGTAGTGTCGGCGTGGGCAGCCTTCTGGTCCTCGGCCCAGAGCCATGCGGTAATGGCCTCTTTGACGTTGTCCAGGGCTTCTTTTTCGTCGAGACCCTGCGAAACGCATCCCGGCAGAGCGGGGACTTCCGCTACGATCCAGCCATCTTCGCTTCGCTCCAAAGAGACGTAAAACATCATCGCCGTACCCCGCTGCTGTCATTCTAAAGCGGCTGTCTCCAGAAAAGAACCGCCAAAGCTGACCAGGCGAGGGCGATATACTCGGGTCTGCTCATGAAGAGATCACCACAGAGCCGCTCAGGGCTCCCCGCCGCACATTCGCAGACCGCTCCTCCGCTCGATCTCGCGCAGGGCCGCCGCGTCCGCTCCACCACCGTGCTTTGCGTTCGTCGCGGCGACGCCGTAGTCATGGCTGCCGACGGCCAGGTGACGCTCGGCGGCACCGTGATGAAGAGTGCCGCACGCAAGCTGCGCCGACTGGGCAACGACAAGGTGCTTGCCGGTTTCGCGGGCTCTACCGCCGACGCCTTCGCGCTGCTGACCCGCTTTGAGGCCAAACTCGAGCAGTACAGCGGCAACCTGGGCCGCGCGGCCGTCGAACTCGCCAAGGACTGGCGCACCGACAAGCTGCTGCGTCAGTTGGAAGCGCTGCTCATCATCGCCGACGCGGAGCACATCTACGTGCTCTCCGGCGATGGCGACGTGATCGAGCCCGACGCGACCGGTGACGGCGTGATCGCCACCATTGGCTCGGGCGGGACGTACGCCCTCGCGGCTGCTACGGCACTGATCGAGAACACGCAGTTTTCCGCGCGCGAGGTCGTCGAACGCGCGATGAAGATTGCGGGAGATATCTGCATCTACTCGAATCAGTCGATCGTGGTGGAAGAGCTAAGCTCAGGCTCGACCGGCTCACAGTAGATGCGCCGGGCTCACCCGAGAGCTACGGCGGGTGCCAAGACTACGATTTGCCGGCTTCTCTCGGAGAGTGGACGATGGCTACCACGCTAGCCCCAAAGGCTCCCCTGAATGCGACAGAGCGTTCACCCGGATACCCTGCCGTGCAAGATGGGTCCCGAGATCGCGGCTGAGCTGGGAGATCGGCGAGAACTGCGTTTACCATGGGAGATTTTGATTTTCCCAGCGTGTGAACGTTCCTGTTGGGCCATCGGGACCAAGCAGGGCTAGACGTACAGGCTCGCGGGCGCCCTCCTCCACGGTTCCCGTACCCTGATAGTTGTTGAGATTGGTTTTGATGAAGTCCGGGCAGCAGGCGTTCACCTTGATTCCAGTCGATTCGAGCTCGATCGCCATGGAGAGCGTCATTGCGTTCAGCGCTGTTTTGGACGCCGAGTAACCAGGTAGAAAGATTTTGTGGGTTCCCGAGGTGGGATCCGCAGCCATCGTCAGCGATCCAACACTACTGGACACATTGACGATGCGGGCCGCGGGCGCTTTGCGCAACAGCGGGAGCATGGCCTGGCACACCGCCAACGGACCGAAGACGTTGGTCTCCCAGATCGCGCGAACTTCAGTGAGCGAAGCGATGCTCGGGCGGTTGAGCTGCGCATACTCCTGGACAGTCTGGCCGGGCTGCTTGCTTGTGTTCGAGATGCCCGCATTGTTGACGAGCACATCCAGCCGGCCTAACTCCGTTTCTATGCGCTTCGCCGCGGCGGAGATCGAAGCATGGTCTGTCACGTCGAGCTGAAGTGCGATACCGTCCGATCCCACTTCCTTTGCGGCAATTTCGCCGCGCTCGACATTGCGCGACCCGACCAGCACCGTAAATCCGTGCTTCGAAAGATCCTTTGCGATTTGCAGGCCAATGCCCTGATTTGCTCCCGTAACGAGCGCGACTGGTTTCTCTTGCATGTTGTCCTCCCCGGATGTGCTGCTGCATTCTGCTACTCTAAGAGCAGCGGAACCATGTTCCATATCCTAAGCGGAACCGTGTTCCAAATGCAAGCTCATTCAGATGTAGGTGCCGAGATTGAGCCTTGTAGACGGTCCTCTGACGAGTGGAAAGGACTGGTTGATGATCAGCGGGAACAAGCGAGCGCGGGTATTTGATTCCTGAGCGCGCGCTACGCCCACCTCAGCCCCGATCACAAGCGCGCTGAGATCGAGCGGCTAGCCGCGCCGCCGGGACCGAGGGTTGTGAAGCCGTGGCCGTCGACCGGGACCGAGGGTTAGTTCTGGAACGACGGGTTCCGAAAGTGGACCTTCGTTATGCACGGCATCGCCGTCTTCGCCTCCGAAAGATCGACGGTGTCATTTCTTCCCCGAAGGAAAGCACCCGTCATCGTCCACTCCCTCTTTGCATCCGCCGTGAAGACAAAGTCCATGTGCGGGTAGAAGACGTCCTCGTTGCGCACATGCTTTTCAGCCGCGATCGGCTTGATTCGTTCCGGGCGGCCGCAAGCCTGCTCCAGCAAGGCCAGCTCATTTCGATTCGGGGCCGGATCGGGTCCTAACAAGGACGGCGCCGCAGGTGCCTTTGCCTGCACGGGTACAGCCGCAGGCTGTGATCCCAGTGAGCGATGCCCGGGGTCGATGAACTTGAGAAGAGCGAGAAACAGGATGGCGGCGGAAGCTCCGAGGATCACGTTGCGCATGGCGGACAGCTTACACAATTTACACAATGCAAAAAAGCGCAACTGCCACCAGAACTGCCAACGGCTCAAACACGAAATCCCGGAGATGTCTCTGGGACCGCGTAAACATTGGAGCCGACGAACGGACTTGAACCGTTGACCTGCTGATTACGAATCAGCTGCTCTACCAACTGAGCTACGTCGGCGTTCCTTCGAGATTCTACCGGGATCCGCGTGGGATGCAAAATGGCTGCGCGATGGCGGTCAGGCAGGGTCGCCCGGCTTGCTCGGGGAGAACTGTGGAGCGGCGTTCTGGGGGTCGAGGTGCAGGCTGAGAAACTCGGCCTCGGTTGCAGCAGGCTTGCCTTGGAGGATACGGATCAGGGCGCGGCCGCCGCCCAGAAACAGCCCCAGGAAGATCGCGGCCGCGCACAATAGCCCAGAAAACAGGATCACATCGGCCAGCAACCCGAAGGTCTTGCGGGTTTCGATCACATCCGGCGTGGGCATGGCCTTATCGGTGCTCATCAGCTGCCGCAGATGGGTGTTTTCCACCAGCGCCTGCGCGGCGTCAGGCGAGAAACTGCCGTTCGCAACGATGAGCAGCGATCCTTCACGCCGGGTCTCCGATTTGATGAAGCTGGGTCCCAGGCCGGACAACATGCCTTCCACCGCGCGCTGGTGAGCGCCGGCGATGATGGGCGTGGGATAGAGCAGCAGGGTCAGTGTCTCGGCGCCGCGCTTATCGCTATACTTCGCGGTCACGGCCTCCGCACTCTGCTGCCAGCCGAGGCCGTTCGCGGGTAAAACACCGCCATCCGCCATGTAGCTGCGAGACCCGAGCGCATAACGCAGGCTGGCCGCCTGCAGACCGCGGCTCGGCACCAGGCTGGGAAGCAGTGGCTGCAGCCCCTGGCTGCCGACCGGCTTGGGCATCATGCCGGCGAGCGATTTGAGCGAGGAAAGATCCGCCCCTGACGCCGGAAACGCCACGGCTACCGAGGCGCCTTCGATGAAGAGCACGCCACCGTTGCCTTCGACCGCGCGTGTGCCAAGATCCTTCAACTCCCCCATGCCGGGCTGCGCGAGCGTCGAGTAAGCCGCCAATGCCCCAGATGCGTCCTTGAACTGAACCGCCTCGATGTGAAGCGCCTTGCCTCCGGCGCCGTTATAGTTCAGGACGGCGGATCGCTCCGGGCCACACTCTTCCAGCGCGGCTTTATTAGCGTTTATAAGCGAAAATGCAGGTTCTGAAGCCGCCGCCGTGTCGCCCGTCGCGGTCCAGCTTCCGAAGCTTGCCGGCAGCAGCGGCGGAGACAGACTCACTGCGGTTGGCGCTGGGGGGGACGACACCGCGCCTGCCGCCGGGGGCAGCGCGAAGGCGGGCAGAGGGAGCGAGAGAGCCGTGAGTCCGAAAGCAACGCCGAAGCGAACGCCCATACCGGGTCAGACTACATGAACGGCAAAAAGGTCGCAGCGAGGCTGCTCCGCCAGCGATTCGGCTTCGTTTCGCTACCGCTGCGCGCGTTCAGTCGGTCGAGATTTGGCCCTCGAGCCGCCAGCTCCGTTGATGGCCCCGGCATAGCGCGCGATGCCCGTGTATAGGCTTTCGGCGACGCGTTCGCGGTACTCCGGCATGTCCAGCTTGGAGGCGTCATCCGGGTTGGTGACGAAGCTGATCTCGGCGAGAATGGACGGCATATTCGCGCCGATCAGCACGACGAACGGCGCCTTCTTGACGCCACGGTCCTTGAGGCCGCCGTTGCCCTTCTTCAGCCCGGTGAAGAGCGACTGGTCCACGTCCGCCGCCAATTCGCGGCTCTCATCGATCTTGTCCTTCAGCGCAATCTGCTTCACCAGATCGCTTAGCTGGTTGACACGCTGCGAGCTGACGGCGTTTTCGCGGCCCGCAACCTGCATCGCCTCCGGATCGCTGGTGAAATTCAGGTAATAAACCTCGACGCCGCGCGCACTGGGGTCCGGCGAGCTGTTGGCGTGCACGCTGATGAACAGGTCCGCCTGTGCCTTGTTGGCGATCGCCGTACGCGTTTCGAGCGGTATAAACGTGTCGTCGGCGCGCGTATAAACCACCTCCGCGCCCAGCCGGTCATGCAGCAGCTTGCCCAGGCGGAGCGACACATCGAGCACGACGTCCTTCTCCTCGATGCCATCCGGGCCCAGCGTGCCGGAGTCATGGCCGCCATGCCCGGCGTCGATGACAATGCGGCCGATCTTGAGGCCGAGCGCGCGCATCAGGGTGCTTTGACCATTGGCGGTAGGCGGCGGCGGGGCTGCAGGAATAGCCGCGCTGTCCATGCTTCTGGAGGGTGCCGTTTTCCCCGGGCGCACCGCCATCTTCGCGGCGCGATCCACCACCGGCCCCGTCGTCGGCCGCGCCGTGGCGGCGATCACACCTGGGCCTTCGCTCACCTCGGCGACCTCACGGTTGGCCACCGGCACGTTGGAGGTCACCGAGTTCGGCACAGGCTTGGCCTCCGTCGGCCTCGCGGAGACGACCACGCGCGGGCGTGCGACCGCGGCCTTGGTTACGGGTGTATCCCGCTTCGGCGGCAGGCCAAAACCCGCGCTGCCGTCCGTTACGGCCATGGGCGGCAGGCTGGAGACCTCCGTTCCGCCGCTCGGGTAAGGCGCCGCGGAGGGGCGGGAGATGGGCGCGGGTGGCTGCTCGGTCATTTCGGTGGCTGCGGGGCTGGGTGGCTCCTCTGCCGGCGTACTCCTCCGGGTTGGAGTTGAATCTGCCGCAGCCACAATCTTCGTCTCGCCCGGCTGGCGGCCGTGGATGTCGATGATCAGCCGGTAGGGATTCGGCAGCAAAAACGCCGAATACTCGGCCACCGGCTGCACATCCAGCATGATGCGCGTTACCTCCGGACCCGACTGCGCCGCGCGAATATTTTTCAGAAAGCCCTCGTCGGTAATGGCAAAGCTCTTGCCGGCAAGTCCAGCCGCCAGCTTTGCTCCGTGGAGATCGAAGAAGATGCGGTCGGGGTGCTCCACGCGCGCGGCCTTGAACTCCACCTCGCCGCCGAGGTCGATCGCCACCCGCGTGTAGGTCGCCGTCGACCAGTGGCGGATGCCGGTGACCACCGCCGGCGCGCGACCCGCGTCCGCCCGCACCGCGGTGTCGACCGGGTCAAGCGCGGAGGCTGCGACCGGCTGCGCACCGGCGGCGGCATGGGAGCGCGCCGAGGGCTTCACATAGTGGGGCTCGTCCAAAGCCGACGCAGCAGTGTTGCCTGGGGACGCGTTGGCTGAAGCATCCGCGACTATGGCAGGCGTCACCTTCCTGCGTGCGGGGAGCGTCGCCGCATCAACGGCGGGCGTTTGCAGCAAAGCGGCTTGAGCGGCTGCACTGCGGGGATACTGCTCCTGGAGCAGCTTGCGAATCATGGAGGCCTCGGCGGCATCATTCGTCGTGTCCGGGCGGAGCAGATTGAGCGCGTGACCCAGGGCCGGGGCCGCCAGCGAGCTCGCCGGGTAGGCCTTGGCGAGAAACTCATACTGCCCGGCCGCGGCACGCAGACTCTTCGGGTCGTTCAGCTCCCGGCCCTGCTCGGCCAACAGTTCGGCAACCTCGTTCACCGCGCGCGGGGAGTGGAAATCGGCAGGATCTCCGTGATAAATCAGGCGGAAATTATCCATCACCTGCGCGAACTCGTCGCGGGTGTGCTCTTCGCGGGGCTCCGCCTCAAACGACTGCCGCGCCGCCACCGCCGCCTGCCACGTACCTTGCGAGCTGACCTGGGCCGGCGCAGGACCGCTCACCACGACAGCACAGCCAAGCAGGCCCACAGCGCAGAAACGACTCCTCTGGAAAACAGGTGAACTCTGCCGCGGACCCGCCATAGCCCTTCAAGTGTAGGTTGCCGCCGAGGGGTCGACGGCTGTGAATCGGTTCAGGGTACTCAGACGTGCACCTGTACAACAGCCACGCCGAGTGCTAAATCCAAGTGCTGATTCCACCGCACTTTTTATTGTTATCCCGCAGGATTTGCATACGCTGTTGCATTTCTTTCTGTCATTCCCGAAAGGAACCTTGCTGCTGCTGTTGTCTTTGCCCTTCTTATTGTCATTCCCGAAGAGAATCTGCTGTTGCCCTTGCGGCTGCTGCTGCTGCCCTTCTTGTTGTCATTCCCGAAGGAATCTGTGTTTGCATTTGCTGTTGCCCTTCTTTCTGTCATTCCCGAAGGGAACCTGCTGTTCGCATTCTTCGGCACAACATCAGCGAAGTGGCCGAAGCCTCACCCCAGCAATTCGCCCACAATCCCCGGAGCCGCCGCCAGCGCCGCGTCCAACGCCGCTAGATCACTGCCCCCCGCCTCCGCGAGGTCCGGCCGCCCGCCCCCCTTGCCACCCACCTTCGCTGCAATCTGCCCGACGATCTTACCCGCCTGCACACGGCCCGTGAGGTCTTTGGTGACACCGGCGATCAGCGCAACCTTGCCCTCCGCCGTCGCCGCGCCCAGCACCACGACACCCGAGCCCAGCTTGCCACGCAGTTCGTCGACGAGATTGCGCATCTGGCTCTTGGCCTCCGAAGATTGCCCCAACGCATCCACCCGCAGCGCCAGCACCTTGACGTCCTTCACCTGCACCGCACCCGAAGCCGCATCCGCCGTCGCCGCCGAGGCAGACTTCATGCGCATCGCCTCCAACTCACGGCGCAGCTTCTTGATCTCCTCATCGCTTTGCGCCAGCCTGGCCTGCAGACTCTCCGCACTGAGATCGCCGCCAACCATCTGCCCGGCGACCCGCGCCACATCCGCATCACGGCGGAAGAGTTGCAGCGAGCCCGTACCGGTCACGGCCTCCACCCGCCGCACGCCGCTGGATACGGAGCTTTCACCCACCAGCTTCAACAACCCAATCTCGCCCGTAGCCGCCGTATGCGTGCCGCCGCAGAGTTCGGTCGAAAAATCGCCAATCTTCACCACGCGCACAAACTCACCGTATTTCTCGCCAAACAGCGCCGTCGCGCCCAGTTCATGCACGGCCACATCGATGGGCACATCGACCAGCGTTTCGACAGAGTTATTGGCGAGCACCTGCGCGTTTACCAGGTTTTCCACCTCTTCGAGTTCTTCAGGTGCTACGCCCGTGAAATGGTTGAAGTCAAAGCGCAGCCGGTGCGCGTCGTTCAAGGAACCGGCTTGCTTCACATGCCGCCCCAGCACCTCGCGCAACGCTGCCTGCAGCAGGTGCGTGCCGGTGTGGTTGCGCGTCGTTGCATGACGCACACCGGCGTTGACGACCGTGTCCAGTATGTCGCCTACCATGATGTTGTGCTTCGCAATCACCTGATGCGCGAAGACGCCCTGCACTGGCTTTTTGCAGCCGGTTACGTCAGCAACAGCCGTGATGTGATCGCTCGCATACAGCCAGCCCACATCCCCCACCTGCCCGCCGGAGTCCGCATAGAAGCTGGTGGCGTCAAGCACAACCTCGCCCATCTCACCAGGCTTAATTTCGTTGACGCCAACGCCATCCTTCACTAACGCGAGCACTCGCGCGCCATCCATGCGCGTGGCTCCGTAGCCGACGAACTCGGTCTTTGCGAGCTCGCGGTACACAGGCGCCGCAGACTTCTGCGAGCCACCCTTCCATGAGGCGCGTGCGCGGGCTTGTTCCTCTTGCATTGCTCGCTCGAAGCCTTCGGTATCGAACTCAAAACCTGCATCGCGCGCCGCATCTTGAATGAAGTCTTGAGGCAGTCCGTAGGTCTCGTAATACCGGAATGCATCTCGTCCGGGTAGAAAAAGAACAGGCCGCCTTCGTGCGGTACGAGCGAACGTCAGCAGTTCGTATACGTGAGGCTCTGAATCCTCTTTGCTGATCCCACCAAGCGAGTGCACTGGAGACTCAAGGTATGCCTGCACCAACGCTGGGTCACTAGTTCTTAGACTGCTTCCGTGATCTTTCAAATAGAGGCCGATGTTGATGACGGAATTTGCATAGCTAACTCGAGTTACAGAATCGGTGAACTGGTTGACGAAATCCTTTACGATGTTCTCATCGTCAAGTTCCTCTTCTGATAGCAGGAGGGTTTCTTGAAAAAATCTTTCCAATTTCTCCGCACCGACTCCAATCACCCGAGCAAACTGCTGCTCTTCCGCCAGCACCACCTTGCTCACACGCTCAGCCGAATCCTTCAACTCCGGATACGCAGCCTGCATCTCATCACGCACAGCGAAGATCATCTCGTGCATGAACGGCTTTTCCTGCCCGAGCAAACGTCCATGCCGAATGCCGCGGCGAAGAATCTTGCGCAGCACATAGCCGCGGCCTTCATTCATGGGCAGAACGCCATCGGCGATGAGGAACGTCGCCGCGCGTGCGTGGTCGGCGATGATGCGCAGCGAGGCCGCACCTTTCTCATCGCTGATTGCTAAGCGGTCGATCTCGGCCGAAGAAAATAAAGGGGTCTCTCCACTCCGGGCTGCGCCCTCCGGTCGAGATGACACATTTTGGGCGGGTGTTAAGACCAGGTGCCCCATCTTCGCGACGGCTTCATCGTCGCTAAGGTGGGTTCCGGCGAACCCGGTTAAGCGAGCCGCAGCCGCAAGCAGAGGCGTGAACAAATCACTCTCGTAATTCGAAAGCTTGCCCTGCAGCACAGCCGCAATGCGCTCCAAGCCCATGCCGGTATCGATCGACGGCTTCGGCAGTGGCGTTAGCGTGCCATCCGAAGCACGATCGAACTGCATAAAAACTAAATTCCAAATCTCAACATAACGCTGATCATCCTGCGGAAACGGTTTATCTTCTCCGGGCACTTCAGCGGCTTCAAGCCCAAGGTCGTAGAAGATCTCAGAACAAGGCCCGCATGGCCCCGTATCGCCCATCTGCCAGAAGTTATCCTTGGCGCTCATGCCGAAGATACGATCTTTGGGAACGCCGGTCTCGATCCAATACTGTTCGGCCTCGTCATCGCGCGGAACGCTTTCGTTGCCTTCAAAGATCGTGACGTAGAGCTTCGATGTATCTATGCCAAACCATTGATCCGAGGTCAGTAACTCCCACGCATACGCAATCGCATCACGCTTGAAGTAATCGCCGAAGCTGAAGTTGCCGAGCATCTCAAAAAATGTGTGATGACGGCGCGTGAAACCGACGTTTTCTAAATCGTTATGCTTGCCGCCTGCACGTACGCACTTCTGCGACGAAGCCGCGCGCGTGTAGTCGCGCCGCTCCGCGCCGAGAAACACGTCCTTGAACTGATTCATGCCCGCGTTGGTGAACAGCAGGGTCGGATCATTGGCCGGCACAAGCGACGACGAGTGCACGCGACGGTGTTCCTTACCCTCGAAAAAACGCAGAAAATCTTCACGAATCTGGTTACCGGAAAGGTTGCGCATAGAGGAGAAGTCTAACAGTGGCGCCCCGAATGCACTACGTACTACAATTAGCCGTACAGGAGAGCGAACATGCGCGAAGTATCGCTACGGGAAGCCAATCAGAACTTTTCTGCTTGCATCTCCGAGGTGGAGGCTGGAGAACGGCTGGTCCTTACCCGTCGCGGCGAACCTGTAGCCGAGATCGTGCCCTACACAGGCAAGAAACTCGACCCAAAGCGCGAGGCGGCACGGAAAGAATTGCTCGCCATCATGGATGCCGGCCTTGATTGGGGCGGCCCGTATACCTATGACGAGCGGCATGAGCGCTGACCTTTACACGTTTGATACCAACATCCTCTTCTATGCGCTGGACGAGCGCTCGCCCGAAAAGCACGCGCAGGCTCGGCGTCTAGTCGGTCAGGCCGATGCGGACCGTTGTCTTGTGCCGCTTCAGACTTTGGGGGAGCTATGCAATACGGCAGCCAAGAAACGCCGCGACTTGCTGCCGCAAGCAGAGAGACTTGTCATCGTCTTTAGCCGCTTGTACCAGACGGTAGGCGCGTCTTCAACAGATATTCCTGAGGCGTTGCTCGCTCATCAGCAGCATGGTCTGCAGTTCTGGGATGCTATGCTTTGGGCCACGGCCCGCCGAGCCGGTTGCAGGCTATTGCTCAGCGAAGACCTGCAGGACGGGCGTTCTCTTGGCGGCGTCCTGTTCCGTAACCCCTTTGTTATGAGCGACGCCGAAGTAGAGCTGCTGTTGACCTAGGTCCGCTCATACTCCCGGCCTCCAGGTATTGCCCTCCAGCAGCAGTTGCGGATCAGTGGTGGCCCGAAGGCCCGGAAATTGCTCCGTGTGCCGCACCATCTCCAGCGTACTTATCAAGGCATCGAAAGCATCCTCGGAGCCTTCCGCCTTCTTCAGCACCGTGCGGCCCACGTTCGCGAATAAAAGATCCTCGCGGCGGCGTTGCGCGAGATATCGCTTGCGGGCCTCGGCGTTGCTCTTGGCAACAGCGCCGGTCATCAACCGCGTGTACATCTCTACGAGCAGCGGTCGCGGTTCCTGTTCGTCCCAGCGCAACGCCGCATCCTGGAACGGCCACACGCGAAAGCCTGCCTCGTGCAGCCGTTCCAGCATCGGCATCGCGCGCAGAGAGCCTGTACCAACCGAACCAGAACCGCCGATCTGGAACGGTGATTTGGGCGTGATGCCCTTCATCTTGGCGGCTCGTTCCGTATCGCCGCCTTCGAGCGCCTGGGCAATCTTGTTGTCGTAATCGGTGTGGCGAAACATGCTGCGCAGGCCCGCGCCCGAAAATACGGCTGGCCGTTTGTGTGGCTTGCCCCAGAAGCGGATGTCACGCGCGGCCTCTTCTGGCGAGTCCCTGGCGAAGCGGGTGAGCCATTGCTCCCCTGCTCCGCTGTTTACCAGTCTCCAAAAGCTGAACACATCCGCGCAGCCGAGTTCGGCCAAAAACCATGCGGGAAAACTGAAGCAACAATCGATACCGACCACCATGCGCGGCGTCTCCGCGGCCAATTGCAGGAGCCAGTCGGCAACCTCGTCGCGTGTGCGCCCGGCCTCGAGCTGCACCTTCACCTTGCCGCTCTTCGAGACGGTCCAGACGCCGGCCCAGATGTGCCGCCGCTGCCCTGCCGTATCCGCGCGGCCCGACCAGTCGATGCCGACAAAGCGCTGCACGCCCGTAGAGTTCTCCCCGCCGCTTTTGTTGTCATCCCCGCAGGGGATCTGCTCTTTGCCGTTCACGCGGGCCACAGCGATTAGACGCCCCCGCCATCATCCTCGGCGATGTCTACCTCATCCACCGGCGATCCCCAGCTGCGCAGCACAGCCCAGATGGCCTTCGAGGAGAATCCGGCCGCCATCAGTCGCCGCAACGCGCGGGCGGTCTCCTTTTCATTCTCCGGCTTGCGCATGCGCTTGCGTTCGGCATAGGCCCGCGCCAGAGCGGTCTCGTCCACCTCCTCATACGCCTTTCCCACGGCTTCATTCACCGTGGCGGAGGCGACGCCCTTTTGCATGAGGCCCTGCTGCACGCGGCGTCGGCCAAATTTTTCGTTCTCCTGCCGCAGCCGCGTGTAGTCCGCCGCGAAACGCTCGTCACTCAGATACCCGAGCTCCTTGAGCTTCGCGACAACCGCATCCATGGCGCGGGCGCCTTCGTCGCCGGGTTCGGCTCGCTGCGCCATCAGGCGGCGCAGGTCACGTACGCTTTTCATGCGGCTGGCGAGCGACTTCACCGCGTACTCCAGCAGACCGGCCTCATCCAGCGGCGGCTTTGCTTTCTGTGCGCGTCCGAAGCTCATGGGAGTAGTATCGCGCGTGCCCGGGAAATCCCATAGAAGCCTTTCCCCCCGATGCAGCGTCTTACCTGAGTAGCATCATGCGACTCTGTCTCCTTAGCCTCGTTTTTCTTTTTGCCGCACCGCTCACTGCGCAGCAAACGCCGGCAACCCCGGCGAACATTGCGGGGTTCGGCCCGCTTGATCCGGCACAGCCTGCCGGCATCACAATTCCGCAGATCATTCAGCGCATGGGCGAGCGTGAAAGCGCATTCGAGCACGCGCGTGACCGCTATACCTTTCGGCAAACGGTGAAGATGGACACCATCAATGACGACACCAACCGGCCCGACGGCGAGTGGCAGGAGGTCACCGACATTACCTATGACAACGGTGGCCATCGGCTCGAGCACGTCGTGTTTGCGCCGGGAAACACGATCGAACGCGTCATCATCAACGAGAATGACATCAATGACATCAAGCAGCGGCTGCCTTTTATCCTGACCACGGAACAGCTGCCGGAGTACACCCTGAACTATCTGGGCAAACAGAAGGTCGACGACCTGCAGACCTATGTCTTCGATGTGTCGCCTAAGCAGATTGTCAAAGGCCACCGTTATTTTCAAGGCAAGATCTGGGCCGATCAGCAGGATCTTGAAATTGTGCTGGTGAACGGCATCAACGTCCCGCAGGACACCCGGCGCGGCCATGAAGATTTGTCCCCACCCTTTACGACCTACTACCAGCAGATTGACGGAAAATACTGGTTCCCAACCTACACGCGCGCCGAAGGCGTGCTGCACTTCGCCGCGCAGGACGGGGCCATGTCACAAGACGTGCACATGCGCGCGACAGTGCGCTACACGGACTACAAGCAGTACCACACCAGCATCACCATCCATTACGACGGACAGGATCTGCCGACCGACACAAGCAAGCCGGAGACCCCACCACCGGCTGCGAAGCCGCAGCCCAAACCATAAGCGGATACCCTGGGTTTACACAGTGCTGTTGCCTTTCTTTCTGTCATTCCCATAGGGAATCTGCTTTTCGCAATTGCCGCACAGCGATACGTCATTTGCTTGTAACGGATGCCGCACAACGGCGTCTGCGGTACCCTGCTTTTATGCCGTTGTTCCGCGCGCTGCCTCTTCTTGCCGCTTGCCTGGCTCCCACGCTCCCAGCACAAACCCAGGGGGCAGTGATCAGTCGTCCTGTGCCCGCCACTTTGCGCCCCTATGTGAGTTGCAAGCTGCCGCTCGGCCCGGACCTGGTGCAGCGCACGCCGCTGCCGCAGGCGCCTATGACGCGCCCCGCGCAGACCCTCACCGGGCCCAAGCAGGTTCGGCTTGTCGATGGGCTCTTTGCAGCCTACGCCTTTGCTGATTCAGCCCCGTTCGCCAACGTCAAGGTTGAGTTGCTGCCCGCGGCGAGTTACACCACGGAAAAGGCTGACCTCATCAGCGAGTTCGATAAGATCAACGCCACCGGTGAAGATACGCAACGCAATTATGCGCTGAAACCCACGCTGAATGGCTTCGATATTTACGGCTTCGATCGCACGGCGCTGGACGGCAACGTGCTGGGCATCTATCTCTTCTTCGATAATGCTCATCATGTCGCGACGACGGCGTATTTTTTGAATGCGCCCGCAGCCCAGCGCAAGTTCAACACCATCTCGGAGTACAGCAACCTGCGCGAGAATTTTCTGAACGCCTACACCGTTTGCGTGCGCAAGGGGATCGCAGGCAGCGGCGTGCCGACGAAGCGCGCGCCTGCCAGACCGGCTAAAAAACGTTGATCCCTTTCAAAGCGAGTGTACTGAGTCTGGAGTTCGTACCATAGACATTGTCATCCTGAGCGCAGCGAAGGACCTGCTTTTCGTTCGAGTTGGCGTAAACGCTCCCGTCTGAGACAGGTCACGAATTACGGCCTCACCACACTAAGGCTGTAATTCAGTAGGCATTTTCCATCTTCCAGATGGAACAGCAGATTCCCTCCCGTTCGACTGCGCTCAGGGCGAGTGACAGAAAGAAAAGCAACAAACATCCATATATATCGGGTGCCCCATTTTCGCGACGGCTTTATCCTCGCTAAGATGGGCCCGGTGGGTACCCGCTTTAGTCGGCAACGGCCTCTTCTGCCTCGACGACCTCGCCCGCATCTTCGCTCGCCTGCCGCGCGTCGATGCCGTAACGCGCGGCGAGTTCCGGCGCAAACCGTGCTATGTCGTTGCGCAACCGAATCAGCGACAAGTCCTTGCTCTTTGACTCCAGCATGATGTCGGTATCAATCTGCTGGATGGAGCGCAAAAAGGTGATGGCCTCAAAGGGGTTGTTGTAGTCTGCGTGACCGGTCCAGATGGGTGGCTGCAATACCATTTCCAGCTTGCCTGTTTTGCGATTGCGTCGCTTTAACTCCCGCATCTCGGTGCGCGCGCAGCTGAAGTGCATCTTCGGACGTACACCGCCAGGCCACGTGCGGCAGAATTTCGCAAGCGTTTCGACCAGCGGCAAACCTTCGGGGTTGAAGCACCAGTGATGCTGGTAGTCGAAGACGCACTTCACGCCCGTCGCTTCGTGCACCTTCAACACATCGGCGGCTGAATAACGGACATCGTCGTTTTCGAGCACGAGACGGCGCCGCACGGGTTCGCCGAGACGTTTCCAGGTCTGCGCCCAACGCCGCCAGCCGGATTCGCGATCACCATACGCTCCGCCCATGTGCACGACCATCACGGCCTCGGGTCCGCACTCCATCAGATCAAGCATTTCGGCTTGGGAGTCGAGATCCCACATGCTCTTTCTTGTGAGTTTTTCGTTCTCGCTGTTGAGCACGATGAACTGCGAGGGGTGAAAACTGAGCCGCACATCGGCCTCGCTTGCAAGACGCCCAAAGCGGGCGAGATCACTCGCGGATTCCTTGATCATGTTATGAAATTGCGGCATGTCAGGATGCGTGGCGTAGGGCGCAAGGTCCGAACCCATGCGGTACATGTGAATCGCGTGCTTGCGCAAATAGCCGACGACCTCGCAAAGGTAGCCGAGCGAGACCCGCAGATGCGGATTCGCCTGCCAGCGGCGCGCGTCGCTGGTCTTCAGGCCACCTTCGCCCATCACCTTCACGGGAAAGCCAAGCCGCATGGCCTCGCGCGGAAAGGTGAGCTGTGGCAGACCTTTTATCACCTCGCACTGTGACATCGGCGTGTTGATCATGCGTGCAAGTTCGGCGTCGGCGATCTCTTTTTTCGTGGCGGGTTTTGGCTTGGCTTTTTTAGCCTTCTTTTTGGCAGCATGTTTAGCCGGACCTTTTTTGGAATTGTCATCCCGCACCCGGAGCTTGCCGATGGGGGAGAGATCTGCTTTTCGCGTCGACTTGCCTGCCTGTTTGCGCTCGTCCGTCTCGTTCGCCATTACTCAACAACCTCCGCCAATTCCGCCACACTGTCTTCCGCTGTATTCTTCGGCTCAGATGCTTCGGCCCCCTCCACCACCATCTCCTCCCCGAATCCGATCTCCTGAATCCAGCGATTCCACACCGCTGCGGGCAGCGAACCGCCGCTGGCCTGGTTGTGGCCAAGGCCATAGGTCGTGTCGGCCTCCGGCGGCCGGTGCCGCGCGAGAAACTCGATAAGATTCACGCCCGCGGGCGCACGGCCGGAAAAGCTCACCCAGCCCGGCCGATAGCCGGTGTTCACGCCAAAGACGACACTTTTCGCGAAGCGTCCGCGCCACTGCTGCGCAACCAGCGGATGCACCTGACAGGCGGTGTGCATGCGAATGGCGATGAGGTCCGCGCCAAGCTCTTCGCGCATGGCTTTGGAGAAGCGCGGCGGCTGCCTGCGCGCGCTCGCCAGCGCTTCGGCGACCTCTTGCTTCGCGTGCCGCAGCTCTGCAGTTTCAGGATGCACGCCACTCGTCACATCCTTTGGGCCGGCGGCTTTGATCAGCAGCGCCAATGCGGCGTCGGCACGTCCCTCTGCCGTTCTGCGCGATGCGTTCAGCAGACTGGTCGCAGCGCGCATGGCACCACCGCCAAAGCGGGCCTTGGCCGCTGTGAGTTCGACGAACGGAGCCTTATCGCCGAGATCGCTCAACACAGAAATGCCGGCGAGCCACAGCCACTCACTCGCCTTCTCCTCGCCGGCCAGCGCGCGTGCGCACCACCAGCAGAGCAGGCCCGTTGTAGCGATGTCTTTGCCGTCTCCCAGCGGATCGCCGGTGGCATAGGCAGTGATCAACACGGAGCCCTCTGGCTGACCGATGGGGCGATGGTGATCGATGAGCAGCAGCGGCGTAATCCGCCCGTCCACGTCACGCAAAATCACGCCTTCGCGGCTGCCCAGATCGGCGACGATCAACGCGTCGATGCCATCGTTGTCCGTCCGCTCATGAAGTCTTGCGGAGATCTCTTCACCCCAGGCAGATTCGCCCTTGCGGCGGCACTCACCCGCCGCGTCGCTGTAGCCGGCCCCGCGCAAAGACCGCAGCAGCAGCGCGCCCGCGGGCAGGCCGTCGCCGTCCGAGTCGCAGACGACGTAAATCCGCGACATCTTGCCCTTCGGCAGCGCCCCGAGCCAATCCAAAAATCGTGTGCCGACTTCCTGCGCGAACTCCATGAGTGGATGGATGCAAGGCAAAGCCCCTCCCGCACACCGAAGATGTGTCATCTCGACCGGAGCGGGACAGCTTTATCGTCCCGC
Source organism: Granulicella sp. (assembly GCA_965276885.1). GTDB lineage: Bacteria > Acidobacteriota > Terriglobia > Terriglobales > Acidobacteriaceae > Granulicella. Next base: position 4,494,426 of record OZ255702.1, read on the forward strand.
GGAGTGGATGCGCCTCCGGTCGAGATGACAGATTTTGGTTGATGCACAACGTTCGGAAAGACGGAACACACAGTCGCCAATACGCGCATCCGAACAGCCCAGGAGCGCTGCCATGCCCGAACAACACGCTTTGACCATCGCCGAACTTCCTATCCACACGAAGAAGGCCGTCACGTTTGGCGAGACCAAAATCCTGCTCGTGCGAACCGGGGATGGTGCAGGCGGTGAGCCCACGCTGTTTGCGCTGGAGGCCGAGTGTCCTCATGCCAAGGGGCCGCTGGAGAAAGGAGCGGTCTGCAACGGGCGGCTGGTGTGCCCTTGGCATGCGGGAACCTTTGCGCTGGAGACGGGGAAACTACTGGAACCGCCGCCGCTGCGCGATCTGAAGCGTTACGCGGTTCGCTATGAAGGCGACGACATCCTGGTGGATTCCACACCGATTCCGGCTGCGTCACCCGCACCGGCCGCTGCGGACAAACACCTCGTCTTCGCCGGAGGAGGAGCCGCTGCCGCCGCTGCGCTCTGCTACCTGCGCGATGCAGGCTTTGCCGGCAAAGCTACGGTGATCGAGCCTGCAGGGGATGAGCCTGTCGACCGTACGCAGCTCACCAAGAACTCACTGGCAGGCAAAATGCCGCTGGAAAAGCTGCCGCTGTTGCCTGCATCGAAGGACACCGCGGAGCCTTCGCCGCCGAGCTTCGAGCGCATCACCGCCTCGGTGACCACTCTGCATCGCGAGGATCGCCGCGTTGCACTCAGTAACGGAGCCACCGTGAACTATGACGCCCTTCTGCTCGCTACGGGCGGAGTTCCCAAGAAGTTGAAGGTTCCCGGGGCGGAGCTGCCGCATGTGTTCACGATCCGGCACACGGCCGACCTCAAGCGCATGGAGCCGCTCCTCGGCGAGGGCAGGCGAGCCGTGCTGATCGGGGACAGCTTTATTGCCTTTGAGGCAGCCAGCGCCCTGCGGCAACGCGGCCTGCACGTCACGGTAGTCGCGCCAAGCAAGCTGCCGTTCGCGAAGCAGTTCGGGGATGCGGTCGCGGCAGGCCTGGTGCAGCTGCATCGCAGCCATGGCGTCAATCTGCATACCGAAGCTGAGGTTGCGGGCATCACTCCCGTAGCCGTCTCGCTCCATTCAGGCGCGGAGATCCCGGCCGATCTCGTCATCGTTGCCATCGGTGTCGAGCCGGTCGCAAGCTATGCCGCTGATCTCCCCCAGGGAGAGCGCGGCGGCTTTGCAGTCGGACGCGATCTGCGCCTCTCGCCGAACCTCTGGACAGCAGGTGACATTGCCTCCGTGGACGGGGTACGCATTGAACACTGGCGGCTGGCGCAGCAGCATGGTCGTACAGCCGCGGAAGCGATGCTGGCCCACATTACAGACAGCGCGAAGGGGCCGGCGCAGCCCTTCACCGGCGTGCCGCTGTTCTGGACATTTCACTTCGGCAAACGCCTGAACTATGCCGGTCATGCGGATACGTGGGATTCGATCGAGATCGAAGGCGATGTCGCCGGGATGAACTTTCTTGCCTTCTACGTGAAAGCGGATCAGGTGGCCGCAGTGCTCGGCTGTGGCCGTGATGCCGCCATTGCCGCGCTGATGGAGCCGCTGCGCGAGCCGCTGGAATTGGAAAAGGCGCGCACTCTAGTGAGGTCGTTTTGAGTTACCCAAAGCTCTCTCTTTTTGTTTTGTCATCCCGTGTTTTGTCATCCCGCAGGGGATCTGCTTTTGATTTTGCGTTCTCCCGCCCGTGCGCCGCGCGGCAGACGAAAGCGGATCCCTACGGGATGACAACTCTGTAGGGCTGTAGGTGCGCTCACGATGTGTTCATGCCGCCGACTCGTTCTCGAAATACAGGTACTTGCGCCAGTTTGCATCCGCGGAGCCGATCATGCGCATGATGTGCCGCGAGGTGTGCAGCGTGAATGGCCGGGGCTCGCGCTGCAGACGCATCTCCTGCAGCTCATGCAGCAGATGGTTGCCCTTGCGGCGATTGCAGCCCTTGCAGCAGGCCACCAGGTTCTCCCACGTGGACTGGCCGCCGCGCGAACGGGGCATCACGTGGTCGAGCGTCAGCTCCGCCGCGGGCAGCACAATCTGGCAGTACTGGCAGGTGTTGCGGTCGCGCAGCAGGATGTTCTTGCGGCTCAACGCGCGAGTCTGGTGAGGGATGCGGCGGTATTCCAGCAGGCGAATCACGCTGGGCATCTGCATGATGGCGCGATGCGAGTGCAGCGTGGTGCCCTGCTCTTCCTCCGTGCGTGCGACGCCTTTTAGAACCAGCACCAACGCCCGCCGTGCGCCGCAGATATTGATCGGCTCATAGCTGGCGTTCAGCACCAGCACGGGCGTCTGCATGGCCGGCTGGCGAAAGACGCCTGCCCGGATCTCGATGGCCTCCATCCGTGCCGTCCCCGGCACCGGATGGGTGGTGTGATGCACCTTGCCGCCCCCCTTAATTTTGGTTTGCGCTCTCACCTGCCCTCTCATCTGCCCAGCCTGCATTCCGCCTCCAAGCTTCTGTTGTTGCCGTCTGCCTCTATGCACTTTGCGCTTGCTTTTGCTTTTCTTTTTGCGTTTGCATTTCTTTTTGTCATTCCCGGAGGAAACCTGGTGTTTCTTTTGTCCGCGGCGGCACGGCATCCCATCGCGTCACACTCGATTCGAGCGCTCGCGTATTTTCCGGCTGCGCCCGCGCGACCGTGGCCACCCAAACCCTCTCCGCGCCGGCCCGCAGCAGCACCCGTGCGCAGGCATTTACAGTCGCGCCGGTAGTCAGGATGTCATCGACGAGCAGCACCTCACGCCCGCGCACGGCTTCGGCATCCCCGATTTTGAAGGCTCCCGCAAGACTTCGGCGGCGTTGATCGGGGCGCAGCGCGAACAGTGCCCGCGTATCGCGCACGCGGGTCAGGGCTGCGGGCCGGAGATCCAGCTTCCACGCCGGTTGCAGCTTCGCCAGCCGCTTCACCGCGGAGTGCGCGAGCAGTTCCGCCTGATTGAAGCCGCGCTGCCGTTGGCGCTCGTGGAAGAGCGGCACCGGCACCACGACCAGTTCGCCGGCTGCCTCGGCCTGCAGCTGTAGGACCGCCTCGGCCATCCACCGCCCTAAGGCATGCTCCGCCACCCGGCGCATGCCGTCGAATTTCAGCGCGTGCAGCATCTCGCGCATCTCGTGGTCGTAGGAGCCAAAGGCGACCGCCCTGGCAAAGTCCGGCGGATTCACCCGGCATTGCGTGCATTCGCCCACGCCCATGGCGGCGGCAAAGCGCGCGGATTCCATCCCCAAGGCATCGCCGCAGCGGCTGCAGAGCGCGCCGGGTGCAGCGGCCTGCGCACGGACACATTCCAGGCAGGCGTCACAGACGCGAACCGGCAGCAACCCCAACATGGGCGCGCCGCAAACGCGGCAGTCGGAGGGCAGCGCCGCCTGGAGGATGTCGGCGGCGGCGGCTTCGAAACCACCGATGCAACTTCGCAGAACGCGGGTAACGGCGCGCCAGCGGGTCGCCTGCCTAGCCTTCTCGCCGGGCGGCAGGCTGCCCAGCGGGCCGGGTGGCCCTCCATTACCGAGCCGGACCTGCCTTCCGCGTTCGCTGAAGACGCACCTCACTCGCGGCAGCGGCGGCCTGGTCATCAGGCGCATCCCGTGCCGTTTGCCCGAAGTATAGCCCGGAGCCCTTGTTCAGGCAATCACAGACAAGGCAAACGGCGCCTTCGCCTCCCCTGTTTGGCCGAACCTGGGAGGGTTCCGCCGCGCTATCCTGAAAGGGCCATGCCTGTCGCCGCCACATCGCCTGCCGTTGAACCCCACGAACGCTCGCGCTCGCGCTCGCGGACCGGCACACTGCTGGCGGACTACGTTGCACTGTCCAAGCCGCGGGTTTCGGCGATGGTTCTGCTCACCGCGGCAGGTGGTTTTTACCTCGGTTCGCTGGCCTCCGGCATCAGCCCGTTCCACTTCGGTTTGATCCAAACGCTATTTGGCATCGCCCTGGTCACCGCCGGGGCGTCCGTTCTGAACCAGGCGCTGGAGCGCAAGACGGACCGGCGGATGCCGCGTACGGCGTCGCGGCCCATGGCGCAGGCCCGCATCGGCCTGGCTCATGGGCTGCTGCTTGGATTTCTGCTGATTACAGGCGGGTCGCTCTATCTCGCGCTGACTACGAACCTCATCACGGGGACACTCACGCTGCTGACGGCGGTGGCTTATGTGACGATCTACACGCCGCTCAAGCGCATCACGACCCTGAATACCTTTATCGGGGCCTTTCCCGGAGCGCTTCCCCCGCTGATCGGCTGGACAGCAGCGCGGGGGCTGATCGAATGGCCGGCGGTCGCGCTGTTTGCCATTCTCTTTGTGTGGCAGTTCCCGCATTTCATGGCGATCGGCTGGATGTACCGCGCTGACTACGCTCGGGCCGGCATCCGCCTGACGGCTACCGGCAAAGACGCGGGTGAGTCCGCGCGTGCCTCCGTCGCGCAGGCTTTGTTCTGGGCTTTGCTGATGATTCCCGTCAGTCTCTGGCCGGCGCTTCTGCACATCACAGGCCTGCCCTATGCCGCCGTCGCCATGGTGCTGGACGGCTATTACCTGTGGGCAACGATCCGGTTCGCGCGCATCACCCGCACCCCCGATCCGGCGGAGAACCGAGCGCTCGCCCGCGGTCTGCTGAAGGTTTCCGTCATCTACCTGCCGCTGCTGCTGCTAGCCATGGTGCTGAACGCGCAAGGGCGGCTATTGTTTCGCTGAGTGAAACAGCAGGTTCCCTTCGGGAAAGACAGAAAGAAAGACGGGAGCGCGAACAGCAGATCGTGACGGGATGACAAATTCAAGAGGGGTTGTCACACCCGCATAGGTTTGTCACACCCGCATAGGTTTGTCATCCCGCATAGGTTTGTCATCCCGTAGCGCAGCGAAGGGATCTGCTGTTTGCTTCTCTTTCTGTCATTCCCGCAGGGAACCTGCTGTTTCGTCCGTAGGACCAAAACTGCCCGCTGCTGCCCCATTAGACTAAGCAAGCACCCATGCCCGCCCTGACCGCCCCTAACCCGACCTACCGCACACCACCCGCCGTCATCTGGGGCATCCTGGCGATCTCCGCCGTGGCCTCGCTGTTTCTCGCGTGGCTGGTCTACTACCATCCGCCGACGGACGTCGCGGGGACGCATCTCCCGTTTCTTCCCGCGCTGAATGCCGTGCTGAACGCGCTTTGTACGGTGTTTCTGCTCATCGGCTTCCGGCACATCATGCGCCGCGAGATCACCGCGCACCGCAACAGCATGTTCGGCGCGTTCATCGTCTCCAGCGTGTTCCTGGTGACCTATATCGTCAACCACGTTCTGCACGGCGACATGCTCTTCCCCAGGACGCATCCGGTGGCTCGCGAGATCTATCTCTGGGTCCTTCTAACGCCGCATATCTTGCTGGCGATTATCGCGCTGCCGATGATTTTGATCACATTTTTCCTCAGCCTCACGGGCCGCTTTCCAGCGCATAAACGCCTTGCCCGCTGGACCTTTCCCATCTGGCTTTATGTTTCGGTCTCGGGTGTGGCGGTGTACGCGATGCTGGCGGCCTACCGATGAAGATGCATGACGACACGCGCAAGCTCGTCACCACAGGATCGATCGTGCTGGCGGCTGGACTGGTCTGCATTGCCCTGCTGTTCGCGGCCTTTGGGGGCGCCAGCCGTCAGGGACCGCACAACAACGGCGGCTGGCTGATGCTGATCTTCGCGCTCGGCTGCCTGCCCATGGGGGTGCTGATTCTGGCGCTCGGCGTGGCCAAGCTGATCGGCGAAAAGAGCCGGTAAGCACCCGCGGCACTCTGCTATTCTTCCACCTGAAACGGAGTGCATGTCATGGCAAGAGGCGTCAACAAAGTCATTCTGGTCGGCAACGTCGGTAAAGACCCGGAGTTTCGGACCTCCGCCAGCGGCACGGCCGTGGCTAAGTTCACGCTTGCCACCACCGACCGGGCGAAGGATGCACAGGGCAACTGGGCGGATAAAACCGAGTGGCACAACCTAATCATGTTCCAGCGCACGGCCGAGATCGCGCGCGATTACGTGAAAAAGGGCTCCCAGATCTACGTTGAGGGAAAAATCCAGACGAGTTCCTGGGATGATAAGGAATCGGGCCAGAAGAAGTACCGCACCGAGATCCTGGTAAACGACATGCAATTGCTCGGCGGTCGCGGCGCCGAGGGCGGCGGCGGCGCGGAACGCTCCGGCAGCTATGCCGGCAGCGGCAGTTCCGGTGGCGGCAACTACGCCGGCGCGCGCGCCAACACGGGCTCCGGCGGCTATGCCCAACAGCCGGCCAACGACTACGCCGACCAGGGCATCACCGACGAGGACATCCCCTTCTAACTTGCTCGCTCACACCCAGGAGCCTCTATGAACCGCGCCCCGCTACGCCTGATCGTCGCGAACGCCTTTACGGCGTTTGCCCTGGCCGTTACGTTCCTGGCGGGGGCGGACGCGCAGGGGCAGCGGCACTCGCTCGGGTCGTCTCCACCGACGGCGCCCCCGGCCCACCTTGCCACCCCCTCCTCCGCGCCCGCTTCTAGCGGTCCCATCGCTCCGGTGAGCTCTGGATTAGGGGCGATCCAGTTTCAGCAGGCCAGCGCGAGCGTACCGGCGCCGCAGGTGCTCACGCGCCAGATACAGGCCGACGATGAGCGGCTGCGGTCGGGGGCGCTGTCGTCGCTGGGCGCGCCTGGGCAGTATCTGGGCCGGGGCCATGTTCCCTACCCCCATTCGCTGCAGCTGGACTTTGTGCAGCTCGGCCCCAGCGATGAGCTGGATGCCTTGCTGACCGTGGAACTGGACCAGCACATCGTCAGCGCGGTGCTGGTGCCCGACGGCGACAACTGGCGCCGGGTCGCCACACTTACTTTTGCCAGCAACTTCAATGCTGCTTCCACCACACCGGCGACCTTTGTGCGGCCGCTGCGCTCGTGGCTGGATCGGGACCGCTACCGCGCGGTGTTTCGCGCTTCGGTGAGCGATCCGTCCGGCGACTTCACGGAGAACGAAGCCGATCTCCGCATCGTGAACAACCGCGCCGTAATCGTGCTCGATTTCGTCTCCGGCGCGCGGCAGTGCGACACTACCGGGCAGCTTCGGCCGCCCCACCAGTCCTGCGAGCTGATCCAGCGCTGGCTGGAGCCCGATCCCGCCGACCCGATGCATCATTTCACGCTGATCACCGGGGTGGGGCACTTCACGGCCCATGAGGCCGACGATCCCCTGTCGCGTTCGCGTAACTTCCGACTCACGCGGTTGCGCTCCTTTGCCTGCCAGCCGTTTGTCTTCTCCGAAAGCGCGATGCATTTCCAGCCCACAGCGGCCTCCACGGCCTGCATTCGCGAGCCGCAGCAGCCACAGCAACACGTGGAGTCAGCACATCCTGACCATCCGTAGTGCGGTATCAACATATTCGGCGAAGTTCTGGGACAGCGGATTCGTTGTTCGTGGTTGGAATCCGCGCCTCAGCTCCGTCCCCGACGTCTAACCAGACGACATGATCTCCAAGCTGCTGCTTCTCAGCGCTTTGGCGGCCGGCGCTGCCGCCCAGACAGCCACCCTCACGCCGCGCACACTCACCTATGCGCCCGGCCAGGCGATCACGCTCAACCTGCCTTCGAATCTCGAGATCAACGTCGCGGCCAGCGGGCTGCACCGGGTACGCTTTCTTGCGCAATCACCCGATGGCCGCATCTTTGCCACAGGCATGTGGAACCTCGCCGACAACACCCGTGGGGCGGTCTTTATCCTGGAGGGCTGGAACGCGCAGACCCACCGCTTTGCCCATGTGACGACCTATCTCGACCACCTGCGTAATCCGAATAACCTGGTCTTCTGGACAGATCCGGCGATAAGGCAGACGTGGCTTTATGTCCCGTTGACGGACCGCCTAGAGCGATTTCCCTACAAGGCCGGCGACGGGGCTCCGAGCGGTCCGGCGCAGGTGCTGATGCGCTTTCCGGACTACGGTCTGAACTACAAGTACGGCGGCTGGCACCTCACGCGTACCGTGGCGATTGCGGACCTGCATGGACGCACGCAGGTGTATGTGGCGGCGGGTTCGTCCTGCGATTACTGCAAAGAACGTGAGGTGATCCGCGCGACGGTTACGGCGATGAATCCGGACGGATCGCAGCAACGGATCGTAGCGCATGGCATCCGCAATGCCGTGGACCTTCGCTTCATTCCGGATCTTGAGGGAGGGGCGCTGTTCGCGACCGATATGGGGGATGATCACCTCGGCGAGAAGCTGCCCGAAGACACATTCTTCGAGCTGGATTCGAATCAGCATCCCGGCCCGGTCGCAGAAAAATCGACAGCAAATTATGGCTGGCCGACTTGCTATTTCGCCCACGGCAGGCCTGTGCTCGACACCACGGCACTGCCGGAGATGCCGCCGCCGGGCGATCTGAACACCGAGTCGGAACGGCCCGCCGATGCGGGGGAATCCAGCTATGGCGCGCAGCCCGGAATGTACAAGCAAGGGACGCTGCTGCCCGCCGGCGGCAATGCAGCCGCGAGTGATCCCAACGCCAGCCTCGGCACTGTTCCTGCGCCGCTCACGGGCTGCGAACACGTTCCCGCGGCCTACACCACCTTCGCCGCCCACTCTTCGCCGCTGGGATTGGCGTACTTCGGGGCGGAGAACCCGATGCTCAACGGCAGCTTTCTTGTGGCACTGCATGGCGCCAGCAAGCCGCGCATCGGCACTGGGTATCAGGTGGTTCGTTTTACAGCGAGCGTCCGCGCGCCGCAGCCGTTCGTTACGGGCTTTATAACGGACGGACCGGGAGGCAGACCACTGGTGCATGGACGGCCCTGCGGCCTGCTGCGGCTCGGGCCGGATACCTTTCTGCTTACGGACGACAAGCTCGGCCTGGTGTATTCCATCCACCCGCACACGTGATGGCCGGATACACTGGGCCTATGGACGAGTCAACCTTTCGCCGCGTCTCCGACCGGGCCCTGGAAGCACTGAAGCAAAACCTCATTCGCGCCGAGGAAAAGGTCGGCGGCTTTGAAGCAGAGGAAAAGAATGGCGTACTGAACGTGCTGTTCGACGACGGCACCGCCAAATTTGTCTTCACGCCCAATACGCCCGTGCGCCAGGTGTGGATCTCTGCGCAGTCCACCAGCTTCAAGCTGGAGTGGAACGAAGCCGCCGATGCCTTCACCCTGCCGCGCAGCGGCGAAGACCTGCGCGCGCTGACCGAGCGGCTGCTGCGCGAACAACTCGGTGATCCGGAACTTTCGCTTAGCTGAGATTTCTTCTTGAGCCCCATGCCGCTACTTTCAGTCGCTATCATCACCTGCAATGAAGAGCTGAACCTCGCGCGCACGCTCGACAGCGTGCGCTGGGCGGACGAGATCATCGTGGTGGACTCCGGCTCAGCGGATCGCACGGTCGCAATCGCCCGATCCTTCGGGGCGCGGGTGTTTGAACGGCCATGGCCCGGCTTCGCGGCACAGAAGAACTTCGCGCTCGCGCAGTGTACGGGGGCGTGGATTCTTTCGCTCGATGCCGACGAGGAGCTTTCCCCGGAGTTGCAGCGGCAGATCCGCACCCTGTTGACGACCAATCCGCCGGTGGATGCCTTTCGGCTGAATCGCCGCAACCTGTTTCTCGGCCGCTGGATCAAGCATGGCGGCTTCTATCCGGACTCGAAGCTGCGGCTGTTTCGGCGGGCCGCCGCAAGCTTCTCACAGTCGCCGGCGTTTGAAGACCGCCCCGTGCACGAGACAATCGTCTTCGACGGCGCCGCACAGACGCTGGACTATGACCTCATCCACCACGCCTACCCCACGCTGGCCGGGTATCTGGAACACATGGACCGCTACAGCACGCTGGGCGCGGGCATGCTGGTGGGCAAGGGCCGCTTCAGCCGTTCATGGATCACGTTTTTCCTGCGCGTGCTGTATGTGCCGCAGCTGACGTTTTCCTGGAATTATTTCGTGCGGCTGGGATTTCTGGACGGCCGCGAGGGTCTGCTGCTGCACCTCTACCAGGCCGTCTACACGAGCTGGAAGTATGCCAAGGCGTGGGAGCTGGCCCGCAACACGGGCCGGCTCGCCGCCGCAGTTCAATCCCCGGCAGACTCGTCTGAAGCCGCATAGACATCGATACCCCGGCGCGAGGCGAGCACCGCGGCGAAGTGCTCAGCGTACCTGGCGGGCAGCGAACGCCGCTTCATGTCGCGGCCGACTACCATGTGCACGGTTTCGCCTTCGCATAGCAGGGCCTTATCGTCGGCGCGCAGAATTTCATAGGCAAAACGCACCACGGAACCGCGCACATTGGCCAGAGTCGTGCGCACCAGCAGCTCATCATCATAGCGAGCGGGCGCCTTATAGCGGGCACGGGCCTCAATGACGGCGATCAGCGCGCCGTCTTCGCGTTCCATATCGCGGTAGTCCAGCCCCAGCTGCCGGATGAACTCCACCCGGCCGATCTCAAACCAGACCAGATAGTTCGCGTGGTACACCACGCCCATCTGATCCGTCTCCGCATACCGCACCCGCACCCTCGTCTCGGCGTACCCGCACGCCCCCACCATCTCTGCTTGACCCATAGGAGCAGTCTATGGGTAATGGGGCCGGGGGAACGGGACCGGAATCCCGGGAGAAGCTACGATAGTGTTCGCGATGCTCACGATTCAGCCCACCGACGCCCTGCTCGTCATCGACATGCAGAACGACTTTCTGCCCGGCGGAGCTTTGGCGGTCCGCGATGGCGAGGCGATCCTTCCCGGGATCAACGCGCTGGCCCGGGGGTTCGATCACGTCATCCTCACCCAGGACTGGCATCCCCGCGGGCATATCTCCTTTGCCAGCGCGCACGCGGGCAAGCGGCCGTTCACCGACGCCGCTGACGCACCGTACGGCCTGCAGACGCTGTGGCCCGACCACTGCCTGCAAGGCTCGCAGGGAGCGGAACTCTCCGCCGCGCTTGACGTGCCCCATGCCGAGCTCATCCTGCGCAAGGGTTTTCGCAAGGACATCGACAGCTATTCGGCGTTCGTTGAAAACGATAAAACCACGCCGACGGGTTTGGCGGGATTTCTGCGCGAACGCGGCCTGATCCGGCTGTTCTTTTGCGGTCTGGCGTATGACTTCTGCGTGGGTTTTTCGGCACTGGATGCGGTGCGGCTCGGCTTTGAGGCGGTCGTGGTGGAGGACCTGAGCCGCGCGGTGAATCTGCCTGGGACGGCAGAGGCGCAAGACAGCGTAGAGCATACGAATCGCTGCTTTGAGAGTAGTGGTGTACAGCGGATCACGGCGGCGGAGATCGCAGGCTGCAAGGGTCAGGAGGGTTGATGGCGGACGCGACGGACCCCAAGGCGGACTGGCCCGAGGTCATGGCCGAGGTCACCGAGTGCCGCTACGACGTGCGCGCCGGGCGAGCCATTGCCTTCGGCCTGACGACGAAGAAGCACTTCCGCATCGCGTATAACTACCTCGTGGATGGAGAACTCCACACGGGCGAGTGCTTCTCTGAGCAGGCGATGCCGCAAGGCACCCTGTTCCCGATCCACTACGACCCCGAGATGCCGCATGTAAACCGCTCGCCGCTCAGCGGCACACCCGAACGCGCGCCGTTGATTGCATTCGGGATCGCTGGGTCGATTGTGCTGTCGCTGATGTGGCTGCTGGTGCTGCGCGGCTGCTCGCCCGTGCGTTAGGCTGCAGCGACATATTGCACATTGTCATCTCGACCGGAGCCCTGAGCGAGCAAAGCGAGTCGAATGGGCGTAGTGGAGAGACCTGCGGTCGCCGTTGAAACAGCAGATTCCCTCCGGGAATGACAGAAAAAAAAGCGACGGCGCTGCTACCGCGACCTCCGCCACACCAGCCAGCCCACGGCACACGCGAGCACCGCCGACAGGCCCATCGCCTTCAGCACCGCCTCCGGCCCGCCGCTCTGCACATCGCCGTACAGGTGCTCGTTGTAGAGCACAAAGCCGCAGCAGGAGACCGGCAGCGCAAACACGAAGACGATGAATCCAATCAGCGCGGCCAGGGAAAAACGCTTTGTCCAGATGGTCATGCGGGTGTCCCCGAGTATTCGGTTGTGTCTGACGATTGACGATCCTCATCCAAGGTGCACTTTGGGAGGGAGCGTGGGGTTTCAGCCCCACAAAAAGGAGAGCCAATAGGATGGGCTTTTAGCCCAGGGTTCTCTCCATTGGCAGCGCAAAACCCGGGGCTGAAGCCCGGTTCTTCCCCGCACTGAATGTCCGGGCTGAAGCCCGGACCTACCTCCGAAAAGCAAAAGAAAGCAGCGACCGGGTTACAGCCCCAACTCCGCCGCGCGTGCCTGCATCGCGGCGATGCAGTTGCCGATGTGCTCTTCGAGGGGGATGCCCAGCAGCTCGGCGCCGTGGGTCATATCCTCACGCTTCACGGCGCGGGCAAAGCCCTTGTCCTTGAACTTCTTTCTCACACTCGCGGCTTCCACATCGGCGATGGCCTTTGACGGCTTGACCAGCGCACAGGCGGTCAGAAATCCGGCGAGTTCGTCGCAGGCATAGAGCGAGCGGTCCAGATGTGTCTCCGGCAGGACGCCGGAGTAGTCCGCGTGGGCCAGAATGGCATGCAGAATCTCCTCCGGCCAGCCCTGTTGGCGAAGATACTGTACGCCGACAAACGGATGCTCCTCGATAGAGGGGTGCCGCTCATAATCGAGGTCATGCAGCAGTCCGGCGGAGCGATAGGTCTCGGCAAAATGCGCCGCTTCCTCGCCGGTGAGGCCCAGCCGCGCCGCCGCGCGGACGCCGTAGCTCTCCGTGCAGGCCGCCACGGCCAGCCCATGCTTTACCAGCGACTCGCTCGCCGTCCACTCCCGCAGCAGCGCCTCAGCCGCGCTCGCATCAAGTTCCGCCATGCACACCTCTTCTCTGCTTCTCTAGTAACTACTTTGGTTCACATCCCTGTATCCTGCGACTTTCGTCCGGGAATCTCCGGGAATACCACTTGACTGCCTGTGCACCCAGTGTCATTGTAGGCACATCACTGGTTGTCCTACCGGATGCCGTGCTGTGGCGCCTTGCTCTGGCAGCCACCCGCAACACACAACATGGAAGCTTTACTGGAGCAGGTCAGCGCCCCTTTGCCTGACGCAGCCTCGCCCATCGTGGCGGCGGAGCGTGAGGTCCTGAAGTGCGATCACTGCAAACTTGTGCAGTTTCGTACCGCCGCCGACTCTTGCCGCCGCTGCAAGAAGTCGCTTCTGCCTGAACAACCCAAGGTCCAGCCTGCGATCGCGCTCGTGCCCACACCGGAGCCCGGTCCCAGGGAGGAAACGCTGCAGGTGGCCACCGCCGTGCGCGATCTGCGCCGGGTGCGCAATCTGTCGCAACGGCAGCTCGCCGGCCGCATGGGTGTGCCCCGCACCTATATCTCGAAGATCGAGAACGGCAAGGCCATGCCCACGCTGAACTCGCTCGACCGACTGGCCAAGGCGCTGCAGGTGGATATCTCCGCCCTGCTGCGCGACGCGCCCAAGCGCCACCAGAACGAGGCCGACCTGCTGGTGGCCGATCCGTTCCTGGCCGAGATTGCGAAGTTCGCTCCGCACCTCACCTCCACGCAGAAGAGCATCTTCCTGAATCACGTCCGGGAGCTCGCCCAGACCCGTTCGCGCCGGACGGCGTAGACCGACCCCCCCTTAGCGACGATACAACCGTCGCGAAGATGGGGCACCCGCCTTCTTTCCGCGCCGCAGGACTCGCCATCCGGCCTGAGTCCTGCGGCCACTCCGCCCCAATTCGCCGAAACTGGCGCCCCCTACTCCCTCTTCCTGCCCTTAATCCCTACTTCCTAATCCCTACTTCCTACTTCCTGTTTGCTACTTCCTGTTTGCTGTTTGCTGCTCTTCCGCAGATAGGCTATTCCCTCGCACTGCCCTTTCGACTATCGTCATGGGGAGCGATCTTCTGTGCGCGAAAACTCCTCAGCCCGAACCTATCAGCGCTCCGTCCGTTCCGGTGAGCTCTCCCCCGAGGAGCGCAGCCTCTATGACCGGCTGGACCCCGCGCGGATTCCACAGCACGTGGCCATCATCATGGACGGCAACGGCCGCTGGGCGGGCAAGCGGGCGCTGAAGCGTTTTCTGGGCCACCAGCAGGGCGCGGAAAGCGTGCAGTTCGTGGTGGAAACGGCCTCGCGGATCGATCTGCCCTGGCTGACGCTGTATGCATTTTCACTTGAAAATAACCTGCGCCGCCCCAAGACCGAGGTCAGCTTCCTGATGAAGCTGCTGAAAAATTATCTGGTCTCCAACGTACAGCGCATGCAGGACAACAACATCCGCATGGCCTACATCGGCCGCACGCATGAGCTGCCCAACGAGGTGCAGGACACCATGCGCTGGGCCGAAGAGACGACCGCCAAGAACACCGGCACCACGCTTACCCTGGCGCTGAACTACGGTTCGCGGTCGGAGATCGTCGACGCCGCACGTATGCTGGCGCACCGCATGCTGGAGGAGGCCGCCAAACGCGGCATCTCGCTCGAGGACATGCTGGCCGCCGAGGGCGTGGACGATGCCATTAACGTCCGCGTCTGTGAGGAAAACCTGTCTTCGGCCATGTATACGGCCGGCATGCCCGACCCGGATCTAGTGGTGCGAACCTCCGGAGAACAGCGCATCTCGAATTTTCTCCTCTGGCAGATCGCCTATGCGGAGATCTTCGTCACCGATCGCCTATGGCCGGACTTCCGCGGACTTCATCTCCTAGAGGCCATCGAGGCCTATCAGGCGCGCGAACGCCGATTCGGCGGCCTGGGGGAGGCGAGCGACGAGGACCTTTCCGGCGTTCTGCCCACCGAGGCGGAGCTCGCGCGGCGTTAATTGCCAGTGTCTGACGAATCAAGATCATCGTACGAGGCGCCTCAATCTCCCGGTGCCTGCTCCGATCTGCTGGAGAACACCCGTATGGCGACCCTGGCTACGACGCCCATTGAACTGTATCTGCATACGTCCTATGAACCCGATGCCGAGTTTGTCGATGGTGAAGTAGAAGAGCGACCGACGGGAGAGTACGACCACGCAACCTGGCAGCAGGCGCTTCAGCTTTGGTTTCACCAGCACGCAAAGGCAGATCCCTTCGCTTTGCTACGGGATGACAATTCAAGGTCTAGCCACTCCTGATTTGTCATCCCGCAGGGATCTGCTTTTTTGTTTCCGGGCACAGTCTTATACCGAAAGCCCTTTACTGCTCGCCCCAGCTCAGTTTCGACCGCAGCACATTGAACAACCCGTTTTCGCGCAGGCGCAGCAGCTTGATCGAGTGCTCGGAGCGGCAGCAGACGATGCGGTCGTTCAGCAGCAGTTCCACGACCTCCTGGCCATCCACTGTGATGTAGGTCTCGTGCGGAACCACGTCTACGGTGACCGCGATCTCGGATGAGCCCGGCACCACGATCGGCCGTATCGTCAGCAGGTGCGGGCAGATCGCCGTGAGCACCAGGCCGTCGACCGACGGCATCAGGATGGGGCCGTTGGCGGCCAGCGTGTAGGCCGTGGAGCCGGTGGGTGTGGCAACGATGATGCCGTCGGCGCGGAATCTGGCGACGAACTGGCCGTCGAGCTCGATGGCGAACTCGCCGATGCGGGCGATGGCGCCCTTGGCGAGCACAACGTCATTCAGCGCCTCCCAGTGGCGGAAGACGCGGTCGTCGCGGACCAGCACGGTGTGCATCAGGCTGCGGGTGTCCATGACGCCCTTGCCCGCCATCCATGCCTCGAGCGTGATGTAGAGCTCGGAAAGCGGAACCTCGGTAAGAAAGCCCAGCGAGCCGAGATTTACGCCCAGCAGCGGCACCTCTTTGTAGGCAAAGGCGCGCGCGGCGGAGAGCAGCGTGCCGTCGCCGCCGAGGGTGATGACGATGTCCGGGTTGTGCTCGGGCATCTCCGGCCGGTCAATGGCCTCGTTGTCGCGGCCCAGGTAGTTGGCGCTGTTGGGGTCCAGCAGAAACGTGAAGCCGTGGCCGGAAAGCCACGCAAGGAGATCGCCCAGGATCTGCTCCAGCTCCGGTTTCTGGGGCTTGGAGATGATGGCTGCTAGTGGCATGTAGGGGTTAGTGTACTCGCGGCGGAAGGGTGGGAATCGTCGTTTTATAAGGCCGTATCGACATACTCACATTGTCCTCTCGACGGGAACGCAGCGACGTGGAGAGACCTGCGGCTTGGGGTGGCAACGGGTGTTCTGTGGCAGGGCCGAACCGCGGGTCTCTCCACTACGCACGACGATAGGATCGTCGTGCTCCGGTCGAGATGACACCTTCAGACCTTCCCTAAGCGTTCAGAAGCCGGCATGGAGCAGAAACTCGCGATTGCCTTCCATGCCGAGGATGGGTGAATCGATGACGGCGAGGACATCGCCTGCCAGCGCACGCACGGTCTCCGCGACGCGATCCACGGCCAGCTGGTGCGCCTCCGGATCGCGCACGATGCCGCCCTTGCCGACATGCTCGCGGCCGGCCTCGAACTGCGGCTTGACGAGGATGACGGCTTGACCATGCCATGACTCGCCGGCGGGTGCCAGGGCGGCGATGACGGGAGGCAACACGAGGCTGGCGCCGATAAAGGAGACATCCATGGCGAAAAACGTGATGGCCGGGTGCTCCTGATTCGCTACAAGGTGTTCCTGATTCGCTACAAAAGGCGGGTGGCCCACCTTCGCGACAGTCTCATCGTCGCTAAGGTGGGTTCGCGCGGAGCGCGTACCGTGTGCCTCGGCAGGGCTGCCCACCTTAGCGCCCGATGAAGCCGGGCGCGAAGATGGGGCACCCCGAAAAGCAGGTCCTTCGCTGCGCTCAGGATGACAATTCTTTTCAAAGGGCATTCGAGCGAGCGCTCCGGGAGCGAGGGTGCGGGCGTTGGTGCGCTCCAGCAGCGTGACGCGCGGGTCGGTGCGAAGTTTGTGTGCGATCTGGCCGTAGCCGGTGTCGACCGCGAGCACGGAGCTGGCGCCGCGTTGCAGCAGGCAGTCCGTGAAGCCTCCGGTAGAGGCTCCGATATCCGCGCAGGCGCGGCCGGCGACGTCGATGCCCCAGGTCCGGAGTGCGCCTTCGAGCTTCAGGCCGCCGCGCGAGACGTAGCGCAGGTCCTCGCCCAGCAGCCGCACGGCGGCTTCCGGTGCGACGGGGGACCCAGGTTTTTCGATCTTCTGCTCTTCCACCAGCACCCGGCCGGCCAGGATGAGCGCCTGGGCCCGCTCGCGGGAGGCGGCCAGACCGCGGTCCACAAGCAGTTTGTCCAAGCGAAGTTTGGGAGAGGCCGACGGCACCGTGTAATCAGGATACGCAACGGCGTCTTGAGCCGATGGGCTACACTGGCAACGCGTTTGCCCATGAAGATTTCGCCATCACACCCTATGCAACTGCAACTTAAGTGCGTTACTAAGGTTTTTCCCTCGAAGCGGTCCGCTGCGGCTTATCGGCAATCCGTTCTTCCGGCAGGTGCGTTGGATGAATAGAGCGACAGAAAGGGCGACGGGGAGCGCTGTTGGCGAGGAGGACGCATCGTTGCTGGATCGCGTTCGCCGCGGGGATGAAACCGCCATGGCCACCCTCTACGACCGGTATTCGAAGATCGTCTACTCCGTAGCGCTGCGTGTGCTGCGGGAGCCGGCATCAGCGGAGGACGTGCTCCAGGAGATCTTCATGCAGGTGTGGCGCAGCCCGGGCAGTTTTCTGGAGACTAGGGGCAGCCTGGGGGGCTGGCTTGCGGTGGTGGCGCGCAATCGCTCCATCGACAACCTGCGGCGCAGGCGGCCGACGGACCAGGTGGAAGAGATCGCTCTCGCCTCGCCCTTTAACCTCGCCGATGAGGCGGAGCGCAACATCATGATGGAGCGGGCACGAGCAGCGGTAGTGCTGCTGCCCGCGGAACAACGCAAGACCCTGGAGATGGCCTTCTTCGATGGCCTGACCCACACCGAGATCGCCGAGATCACCGGCGACCCGCTAGGAACCGTGAAGACCCGCATCCGCACCGCTCTGCTTTCGGTGAGAAAGGCATTTGGCGCATGACCGAAACCAGACACATACCCGAAGACGATCTCGCGCTCTTTGCCTTGGCGCTGATGGGGCCCGAAGAGGCAGCGGTCACCGTTGCCCATCTGAAACACTGCGATCTCTGCCGCACGGAGGTGGCGCGCCTGCAGGGCGATCTCGTGACGTATGCGATGACCGCCGAGATGCACGGGCCACCGCCCGAGGCTCGCGACCGCCTGATGCGCGCCGTGGCCAAGGAGCGAAAGTTTATACCGCAACCCGCTGCGATGGCCGCCGCCGAACCCGTGATGCCGGCCCGCAACCGCGATCTGCAGGATCGAATGGAACGGTCGATGCGGTTTGAAGAGCCGCGCCACCGTTTGGGTTTTCTCAGCTGGGGAGGATGGGCCGTCGCCGCCGCATTGGCGGGGCTGGCCGGCTGGCAGTTCTACCAGGGCCAGGACATGAAGCGCACCATCAACGTGGAAGGCATCGCGCTGGATCATACGGCCGATACCCAGCCGAGCGGCGATGTCGCGCGGGCCCGCGAGGTGCTGCAGACGCTGAACGATCCCACGGCCATGCAGGTGGCGATGCACTTTCCGGTACCGCACCAGGTGGCGCGGCCGGAGGCTCACGCGGCGTATGTTGCGTCTACCGGCAATCTGATCTTTGTGGCGTCGCACCTGCGCCCCATTCCGGGCAATCGCACCTATGAGCTCTGGCTGCTGCCGGCCAGCGGCGAAGCTCCCTTGCCTGCCGGCCTGTTCAAGCCGGATCGCAATGGCAATGCCTCCGTTGTGCTGCCGACGCTGCCGAAGAATATTGCAGCCAAGGGATTCGGCGTAACGCTGGAAGCGGACGGCGGATCCAGCAGCCCAACCCCGCCGATCCTGCTGGCCGGATCGTAAGCGGATAGCGTATGGAGGTACGTTTCGGAGGGGCTTCAGAGCCTATCCTGCGCAAAGCCAAAGGATGCCGAAACGTACGCCCGTTCGTGGTGGCTTTAGGTAGCGTCTGACGAATGGTTTCGGTGTAGCCGTGGGCTTCAGCCCACGGACAAACGCAGCCAAAGATGGAGCCCTTTAGGGCTGGCTTGTCGGGAAACCAGGGCTAACGCCCCTTTGTTGGGCTGCCGGTTCAGTCGGCTGCCCAACCCAAAACCGTTCCTTGCGATTCGTCAGACACTACCTGGAGCTGATCGCCTGAAGTTGTGTGGCGGCACAAAAAGCAGATCCCTCCGCTACGCTACGGGATGACAAGTCGAAAGGGTGGTGGATGACACGTCAAAAGAGTGGTGGGATGACACGTCAAAAGGATTAAAAGCGGCGATGTTGCGTTTTTCCAGGCGATGTTGCTCTTTCGGCCACGAAAAAGCAGATTCCCTTCGGGAATGACAGACAAAAGGCAATATCGCCAGGAAAGCGTTACGGGGCTGTGACGTGCACCCGCACACCGAGGCCCTGCAGGTTGATCTGCGTGTCAACGGTATCCGTGTCGGTTTCGATGACGGTCATGTACTGGCTATTGGGCGAGGTGACATAAACCTTGCCGGTGGGTGTGCCGGTCGTCGCGGCAATGGTGTTGGGATTGCCGAGAACGGAGGTCGGATAGAGCGTCGGAGTCGCTGGATTCGTAGTGGTGCCGGTCACGGCGGGGATGGTTGCGGTCACGGTCCCGGTTACCAGGTTCACGACGCTTACGGAGCCTGCAATCACGGGCTTAACGTTGTTGTTGCCCTGATTCACCACATAGGCCCGGCTGCCGTCCGCGAGCACGGAGACCATGGACGGATTCACTCCCACGGGAACCGTCGCGGTGACCGTACCGAAGCCCGTGCCGTCGACCGGATTGGCAGGGTTGCAAGAGGGGTTTGTGGGCTGCGCATTGGCGTTGCAGAGCGGAATGTTGACGATGCTCAGCGAGCCCGCGTGGGTGCCGTCGCCGGCATTAAGCACGACGAGCTGATTGGTGGCCGTGACCAGGTCGGCCCAGACGGGATTTGTGCCGAGCGTACCCGTCGCGGGGATCGTGGGATTGGCGTTGTCGGGCGCATTGTTGACCACGTTGATCACCGAAACCGTGCCCGAGCCCTGGTTGACGATGAATGCGCGCCGGGTGTCGGCGGTCTCAATGCCGTAAACCGGGTCTACCCCGACCGGAATCGTCGCGGAGACTGATAAACTGCTGCCCTCAATGGCCGCGACCTGTCCAGTGCCAGTGCCGTTTCCGTTGCTGATCACGTAGGCGCGCGGCGTTGTGTCCACGCCGACCACGTACACAGGATTGGGCGAGACGGCGATCTCCTGCTGCAGCGCGGGGCTGGCGGTGCTGAGCACGGCCACGGAGGAGCGGCCAACCTCCGGGACCAGGATGCGGGGCGTGCTGCCGAAGGTGAACGCGCTGAGGCTGGGCGCATTGGCTGAGGTGGGCAGCGTCGTCTGCACAACGGAGCTGGTCAGCAAGGTCTGCGTCGAGGTCAGCGGAACGTCGCTCAGTGAGTTCCCGGAGTTCACGATGAAGGCCTGCGACCCGTTGGCCAGGATGGCGAAATAATTCGGATTCAAACTGGTTCCCAGCGGAACAATCTGCGGAGTCGCCAGAACGGAGTCGCCGGCGAAATCAACCACGGTCACCAGGCCGGGGCTATTGGCTGCCTGTGGGCTGGAGATGGCAACCGCGTACTTCTGCGGCTGGCCTGCCGGGCCGACCGGGTTGATGGCCGCGACGACCGGGCGATACTGCTGGCCACAGCCCAGAACTCCCAGAAGACCGAGGAGGCTGAGGCTCGCGAAGGAGATGCCTGTCCCGCCGAGCATTCCAATCACTCCGAAACGACGGTTCCCTGCTTTTTCTTCTCTGAAACGGTCTTGCAAACCTGCTCCCGCCGGAGGGCCGATGGACGGCCCCGGATACGCTTCGATTGTACCCGACTGTACCCGGCGGAGGCCCTCCCCCTCGCCGCCGGAGGCCAGCGGCGCATCCAAATGGTTGCAATGAGGACTGGCGATGAATGAGCCGGAAGTGATCCTGGAGATGCTGCGGGGCGGCTCCGAACGAGGCCGCAGCTTGGCCGTTGTGGGGCTCTCCGGGGACCCGAGCCGTCCCAGCCACTCGGTTTCGGCCTACATGCAGCGGGCGGGGTACCGCATTTTGCCCGTGAATCCCGCAGAAACCGAGGTGCTCGGCGAGCGCTGCTACGGTTCGCTGCGCGATCTGCCGGTGAAGCCCGAGGTGGTGAACGTCTTCCGGCTGCCGCGAGCGATTCCCGCGGTCGTGGAGGAGATGATCGAGCTGGGATTGAAGAATCTGTGGGTGCAACTGCGCATTGTGAACCTCGAGGCGGCGCGGGCAGCCGAAGCCGCGGGGATCCGCGTGGTGATGGACCGCTGCATCCTGATCGAGCACGGTCGCCTGCTGCGCAGTGGTTTGCTTCGGTAGTGTGTATCGACATATTGGCACGAGCGTTAAAATTCAACCTCGGAATATCCGCCTTCTACCCAAAAAGTGTCATCTCGACCGGAGCACGACAGTCTCATCGTTGTGCGTAGTGGAGAGACCCGCAGTTCGGCCTGCCACAGAAGGCTATCGCCACCCAAACTGCAGGTCGCTCCACTCCGGCTGCGCCTCCGGTCGAGATGACACCATTCATAGCAGTGCACCTGCCCGAGACACCTTGAGTAAGTCAGCTACAGCAGCCAAGGCAAACGCGAAATGCAATGTATCCGAACGCCGGTGTTTGTAGTCCTACAATCACCTATGCGTTTCTTTCGCTCCAAAAGCGTGCTGTGGAGCTCCCTTCTGGTGCTGCTTTCGATCACTCTTCTGCCGTTTCTCGTCCATGCGCAACTTGTCGAGGTGGGTGACGGCGGCCCGGGGCCGGTGAAGGCGCAGCACCTGACGGCTGAGCTGACCGCGCTGCGCCCGCAGATTGCCGCCGGAGGCACGCTCGAAACCGGTCTGATCCTGACGATTGAGGACAACTGGCACGTCTATTGGCTGAATGCGGGAGACTCCGGCGAGGCGCCGAAGATCGTCTGGACGCTGCCGGATGGCATCACCGCGGACGCCATGCAGTTTCCGCCGCCGGCGCGGCTGCCGCTGGGCCCGCTAATGGACTTCGGTTACGAGACCCAGGTCGGCTTCCCGGTTTTGCTTCATGCGGCACCCTCGCTTAAGCCAGGCAAGGTGCATCTGGACGCGCGCGTGAGCTGGCTGGTGTGCGCGGCGCAGTGTTTGCCGGGCAAGGCGCATATGGGGCTCGACCTGACCGTGGTGCCCAGTCCGACATCCGGCCCGCTGCCCGATCCGCCGCTGGTGGGAGCGCTGGGCGCGGCGATCAACAGCCTTCCCAAGCCGTTGCCCGCGAACATGAGCGCAACCGCCGCGGGCGATGCGAAGCGGATCGGCGTGACGCTGCATACGGGCTCGCCGCAGAATCAGGCGCAGGTCTATCCCTTCGATGGGGATCAGATCGACAACGCCGCCGCGCAAGGGGTGGAGCCGCTGAAGGATGGTGTGCGCGTGGTGCTCGCCCGGGCGGCGAGCACCACCGGGTTGCCGAAGAGTTTTCATGGGTTGATCGAGCTGGGTGGCGGCGAAAACTACGTCTTCACCGTGCCTGTGCAGCCTGGGGCTGTTGCTTCCGCCGCTCAGCCCTCCCCGAACGCGCCCGCACCCGCCGATCCGGACGTGACGCTCTTTGGCGAGTTCGCGCTGGCTTTCGGCGGCGGTCTGCTGCTGAACCTGATGCCATGCGTCTTTCCGGTGCTGTTTTTGAAGGGGCTTTCGCTGGTGCACGCCTCCGGGGAGGAGAAGCGAAGGCAGCGGCTGCATGGCCTGGTGTACACGCTCGGCATTCTGGTCTCTTTCTGGGTTGTTGTAGGCGTCCTCCTGCTGCTGCGGGCAGGCGGACGACAGGTGGGCTGGGGCTTCCAGATGCAGTCGCCCGGCTTTGTGGCCGTGCTGGCGGCGCTGGTGTTTTTTCTGGGGCTGTCGCTGGCCGGGCAGTTCGAGATCGGGCTTTCGCTCACCAGCGCGGGCGGCGGGCTGGCGCGGAAACAGGGACTAGCGGGCAGCTTCTTTACCGGCGTGCTCGCCACCGTGGTGGCAACGCCGTGCATGGGGCCGCTGCTGGGGGCCGCCGTCGGCTTCGCGCTGTCGCAGCCGGTTGCGCTTACCTTTCTCATCTTTACCGCGCTTGCGCTGGGGCTGGCCCTGCCGTATCTCGTGCTGACGCTGCAGCCGCAATGGACCTCCATTCTGCCCAAACCAGGCGCTTGGATGGAGGTGCTGAAGCAGCTGACCGCTGTGCCGCTGTTCGCGACGGCGATCTGGCTGGCGTGGGTGTATGGGCAGCTGTTCGGCGCCTCTGGGAGCACAGCGGGCATCAATCGCATGGCTCTGCTGCTGCTGAGTTTTCTCCTGCTGACCATCGCCGGTTGGGCGCTGGGCCGCTGGCCGGCTCGGTGGGGCTCAGCCGGCGCGGCCCTCGCGCTGATCGTTCTCGCCGTTGCGCTGCCGCTGCGGCCGGAGCCGGTGGAGACGCAAACCTGGCAGCCGTGGTCGCCGGAGACCCTGGCCGCCGCACGCGCTTCGGGCGATCCGGTCTTCATCGACTTCACCGCGGCGTGGTGCCTGAGCTGCAAGGTGAATGAGGCCGCCGTGCTGCGCTCGGGCGAGATCGAAGCCAAGCTCGCCAAGGGGCATTTCCGGCTGCTGAAGGCGGACTGGACGCAGTACGACCCGAAGATTACCGCCGAACTCGCCAGCGTGAACCGCAGCGGCGTTCCAACCTATGTGATTTACCCGGCCGGGGAGGACGTGAATGCCGATGTGCTGCCCGAGCTGCTGACCCGGGACATCGTCTCCAAGGCGATTGACAAGGATTTGCTGCTGGGGACGGCGCGAAGCTCGCGATAGAGCGGTTACGCGAAAGCAAATTGCCTACAGGTATAAAGGCGTCATCCCGACACTCGTACACCTGTGGGAAATTTGCCCTAATTCCACACCTCACGATAAATCGCCTCAATCTCATCCGCGGCCGGCACCCGCGGATTGTTTGCCGGCGACCCCGACGCAAGAGCCTGGGCCGTCATGGTGGGGATCAGGGCCAGGTAGCGTTCGTGGTCTATCCCGAACTGCCGCGGCGAGGGTACCTGGAGTTCAGCATTGCGGCTGTACAGGCTGCGGACCAGCTGATCGGCGGCCACCCCGTCGCTGCTCGCAGCGGCTGCCACGCCCAGCGTGCGAGCGCACTCCGCATAGCGGCTGGACGCAGCCTCCACCGAGAAGGCCGTCACAGCCGGCAGCAGCATGGCATTGGAGAGCCCATGCGGAACGTGAAAATGCGCGCCGATGGGACGGCTCATGCCGTGTACCAGGGCCACGCTGGCATTGGAGAACGCGATGCCGGCCTGCGTGGCGGCCAGCATCATGGCTTCGCGAGCCTCCCGGTTCCCGGGCTCGTGAAAGCTCCTTGGAAGCTCGCGCCAGATCGTCCGCATGGCCGCCAGCGCGAGCGCATCCGTAAATAGATTCGCCTTGCGGCTCACGTAGGCCTCAATCGCGTGCGTCAGCGAGTCGGTGCCCGTATCGGCGGTGAGCCGAGGCGGCATGGTCAACGTCAGCTCATAATCCACGACAGCGGCCGTGGGCAGCAGGGTATCGCCGGCCACCAGCATCTTTTCTTCCGTCTCCTCGTCGGTGATCACGGTAAAGCGCGTGACCTCCGAGCCCGTGCCGGCGGTCGTCGGGATGGCCAGGTGCACCGGGCCGGCGAGAGGAGGAGCGTTCGGGGCCTTGAAGTCGCGCACCTTGCCATCGTTGCGGGCCAGCATCCCGATCGCCTTGGCTGTATCGATCGGGCTTCCGCCACCCAGGCTCACCAGGCTGTCGTATCCTCCGGCCATGAAGACACGCACGCCTTCTTCCACGATCGTCGTGGTAGGGTCCGGTAGGGTTTCATGGAAGATGCCGCAGCTCAGCCCCGCAGCGTGGATTCCCTGCTGCAAGATCCCGGCTAACCCGGACTTCATCATGAACGGGTCGGTCACAATGAGGGGCCGCTTGCAATGCAGGGAGAGAAGCGGCTTGGGGACCTCCGCGAACGAGCCGCCGCCTATTTTCAGAATCGACGGAATGCGGATATCAGCCATGGACGTAAACCTCTTGAAGATTTACAGCAAAATACCTGTGACAGACATTGTCATTCAGTACCGCTTTGGGCCTGAAGAATTCAGGTGACAGCCGTTGGCGGCTGCGAGTATCTTACCGCCTGGACAGTAGAGTACGTCCCAGGGCTTAAGTGATGAATGTTCCTCTTACACCTTTGCGCTTTCTGCGCCATGCGGAGCGCCAGTATCCCAGTCGAACCGCCGTAGTCTCGAGAGGTGAACGCTACACCTATAAGCAGTTCGGCGAACGAGTGGGCCGGCTCGCAGGTGCGTTGCGCCAAGCGGGCGTTCAGCCTGGCGAACGCGTGGCCTTTCTGGGCACGAACTCGCACCGGCTGCTTGAAGCGTACTACGGTGTGATCGAGGCCGGCGCCGTTCTTTTGCCGCTCAATATCCGGCTCTCTGCGAGTGAACTAAGCTTCGTTCTCAACGATTCCGGGGCAACGATTCTGTTTATCGACAAGCAGTTTCTATCCCTAGTCGAGTCCTTCCGCCACCAGGTTCCACACATTCGGATCTTCTGCCAGCTCGAAGGCGCGGTCGAAGCCGATTGGCTCGTGCCGGAGAACTACGACGAGTGGATTGCCGCAGCGCCTTCCTATCACTGCGACATCCATCGCATCGATGAGGATGCGGTCGCGGAGATTTTCTATACCAGCGGAACCAGCGCGCAGCCAAAAGGGGTCATGCTGACGCATCGCAATATCTATCTTCATGCCCTGCACACCAGCATCAATCTCACCGTCGAGAACGGGGCCGTCGAACTGCACACCATTCCGCTTTTTCATGCGAACGGCTGGGGGATCGCGCATTATTTGACCATGCTGGGCGGCAAGCATGTCATGGTGGACACCTTCGATCCAGTCGCCATCTTCCGGTATATCGAGACCGAACGCGTGAACCACTTCAATGCCGTGCCGTTTATGGCCACCGTGCTGGTAAATCATCCGAAGCTCCGGGAGTTCGACATGAGCAGCCTGCAGCGCATCGTGATCGGCGGAGCGGCATCGTCACCCACCTTGATTCGCGAGGTGGAGCAGGCCTTCGGTTGCGTCTGCTTTGCCGGCTACGGCCTCACCGAGACCTCGCCTGTACTCTCCATCTCTCCGGTAAAGCCTGAGCTGGAGCTCGAGGGGGAGGAGCGGTATATCCGGCAGGCCATGACCGGCTACGCCATACCGGGCGTGGAGATGCACATTGCCGGATCCGGTGGCGAGTGGCTTCCGGAAGATGGAAGTGTCTTTGGCGAACTTATCGCGCGCGGCGACGGCATCATGAAGGGTTACTGGAATCAGCCCGAATTGACCGCGGAGGCTCTGCGCGGGGGCTGGTTCCACACCGGCGATATGGCCACCCTGGACGAGCACGGCTATGTCCTGATTGTCGATCGCAAGAAGGACATCATCATCAGCGGCGGAGAAAACATCTCTTCGCTGGAGGTGGAGAAGGCCATGCTGGCGCATCCTGCCATTCTCGAAATTGCCGTCATCCCGGTTTCAGACGAGAGGTGGGGCGAAGTGCCCAAGGCACTGGTCGTTCTCAAGACCGGTGCCGCCGCTACTGAGCTGGAATTGATTGAGTTCAGCCGATCTTGCCTCACGCATTACAAGTGCCCCAAGAGTGTTCAATTCGTTGAGTCTCTTCCCAAAACCGGCACGGGCAAAGTGCTGAAGAAGAACTTGCGAGCGCAATATGAGGTGAACGCTGCGGCAGAGCTTGTGCGTCCGTGACGCACAGGCTCCGAAGTTTACCTCGTGGTCAACATTGTGCAATATGTCGCTAACTTGCCTTTCTTTCTGTCATCTCCGAAGGGAATCTGCGTTTCCAGGCCGCAACACTGCAGGTCTCTCCACTGCGGCTACGCCTTCGGTCGAGAGGACACTTTATAGCTAGAGGGTAAAGTGCTCTAACCGTCCAGTTTCTCTCCGCTAGCTGCCCGTTCGCTCAGAAGCGCGGAAACCGTGAAGTCCGGACCCAGCTTGTCACGATACTTGGCCAGGCCGTCAACCACGGTCGTCAATCCAATCGTGTCTGCCCAGAACATGGGTCCACCCTTGACCGGCGGCCACCCATAGCCATATACCCAAACCACATCGATGTCGGATGCGCGCTGGGCGATGCCCTCTTCCAGAATCTTCGCGCCTTCATTGATCATGGTGTACAAGGTGCGGGCAACGATCTCCTCATCCTCGATGGGGCGCGGCGTACGTCCGGCTCGCTCGCGAAAGCGCGTGAGGATCTCTCCGGTGAGCGGCGAAGGGGTGGGCCGGCGCTTCTCGTCATAATCGTAGTAGCCGGCCTTCGTCTTCTGGCCCCAGCGGCCTTCCGCGCAGAGCGCATCGCGGATGCTTTCGATGCGGCTCGTATCGCGATGCCAGCCGATGTCCACCCCGGCGAGATCGGCCATCTGAAACGGCCCCATTGGCATGCCGAAGGCCGTGTGAACGCGATCAATTTGCTCGGGAGTCGCGCCATCGAGCAACAACGCCGTCGCTTGGTCCTGTCGTGGCATGAGCATGCGGTTGCCGATAAAGCCATAACAAACACCGGCAACCACAGGCACCTTGCGAATGCGGCGCGCCAGGTCCATGGCAGTTGCGAGCGCGTCCGGCGCGGTTTGCGCACCGCGCACGATCTCAACCAGCTTCATCACATTGGCCGGCGAGAAAAAGTGCGTTCCGAGCACGTCCTTCGGACGGCCTGTGCAGGCAGCCAGCGTATCGATGCTGAGATAACTCGTGTTGGAAGCCAGCATGGCGCGGGGCTTGGCTACCGCATCGAGACGGCGAAAGATCTCCTGCTTGACCTCCAGGTTTTCATACACCGCCTCGATGATCAGATCACAGGCGGCAAGCGCTTCGAACTGGAGCGTAGGCGTCAGCAGCGCCAGGGCGTCTTCTACTTCCTTCGCCGTTAGCTTACCCTTCGCCGCGCTGCCCTCGTAGTTGCGCCGCATCACGGCGATTCCGCGGTCGAGTGCCTCCGCTGACATCTCGACCAGCGTGACGGGAATGCCGGCGGACAGGAAGTTCATGGAAATACCGCCGCCCATCGTTCCGGCGCCGATCACGCCGACACGGGCAATCGTACGCAGCTCCGTCCCTTGGGGCAGCCCCGCCACTTTGCCCGCGGCACGCTCGGCGAAGAAGATATGGCGCAGCCCTTGCGACTGCTCACCCTGCAGCAGCTTCTCGAAGAGGCCGCGTTCAAGCGCCAGGCCCTTGCGCAGCGGCAGTTCGGTCGCCGCTCTGACGGCCTCGATGCAGGCAGCGGGCGCGTCCAGTCCTTTGATCCTGCGAGCGTTCTCTTGGGCGAACCGCTCGAACACGCCCGCATCCCGCGGAATCGTGAGATCCCCCGTGCGGCGAACCCTTGTCACCTCGCGAGCGAACGCAATTGCCTCCGCGGCGAGCGCTCCCTCTTCGACAACCTTGTCGACGAGCCCCAGTTCGCCAGCTCGCTCAGCCGACACCGGATCGCCGCTTACGATCATCTCGAGCGCGGCCTGCGCTCCAACCACGCGCGGCAATCGTTGCGTTCCGCCGGCGCCGGGCAGCAAGCCGAGCTTTACCTCCGGCAGAGCGAGCTTCGCCGACCGCGCGGCAATCCGGTAATGGCAGCTAAGCGCCAACTCGAGGTCGCCGCCAAAACAGGTGCCATGTATGGCCGCAATCACAGGCTTTTCACTCGCCTCTATTCTGTCGATGAGTTCGGGCAGGGAGGGCTCGGCGACGGTCTGACCGAACGCGGTGATATCCCCCCCGCCCGGAAAGAGCTTCCCCGCGCCGCGGATCACAATGGCCCGAATCGCGCCGTCCGCCGCACTTGCCTCGATCTGGGCGTAGAGCTGCTTCCGCATGGCAGCACCGGGCACATTGACCGGTGGGGCGTCGAGCACCAACTCAAGAACATCTGCGTGTTGCTGAACCGCTAGCATGGAACCCTCTTGGGTGAATTTGCGTCAGGCGCATAGGAAAGGCTGCGCGTCGATGCAGGGACGACACGAAGCTTGCCTGAACCGCTGGCCTGACTCCTGGCCTGACTCAAGGCCTGACTCAAGGATACGTGCACCTTAACGCCGTGATGCTGTCCATTTGACATGCTCTACAAAAACGTTGCGTGCATCACTCATTCGAGTGATGGCCCGACACTCGTGAATGAACGGCTCCCACCTGAGAAGCCCTGCCGACCCTCGTCCGAAATGGACGACGCAGTGGCAAATCCCTTGCAAAGCGACTAGGGCGAATGCTACTGTTCGCTGTTCTACCATCCCTGGACTTTTCCGGAGTTTCCAATAATGCAGACAAGCTACAACGGTATTCCCGTCCCCCCGAGTGGTCAGCCGATCGAATACCGGGAAGGCAGGTTTACCGTGCCCAACCGCCCCATCATTCCCTTCATCGAAGGGGATGGCACGGGCCGTGACATATGGCGCGCCTCGCAGCGCGTCTTCGACGCGGCGGTCCGGAAAGCGTATGGCGGGGAGCGTGCCGTGCAATGGTACGAGGTGCTCGCAGGTGAGAAATCGTATCGCAAGTCCAAGGATTGGCTGCCCGAAGATACCGTCAAAGCAACCCTGGACTTTCGTGTCTCCATCAAGGGTCCGCTCACCACGCCAGTCGGCGGCGGCATCCGCTCACTGAACGTCGCGCTGCGGCAGCTGATGGACCTTTACCAATGCGTTCGTCCGGTGCGGTATTACGCCGGCGTGCCCAGTCCGGTAAAGCATCCTGAAAAGCTCGATGTGGTGATCTTTCGCGAGAACACCGAAGATATCTATGCCGGGATCGAATTTCGCGAAGGCACCCCCGAAGCCGCGAAGTTCATCGCCTTTGTGAATGACGATATGCTGCAGGGCGCCAAGAAAAAGATTCGTCTGGATTCAGGGGTTGGCGTAAAGCCTATCTCCATTACGGGCTCGAAGCGCCTCGTGCGCGCGGCCATCCAATACGCCCTCAAAGAGAAGCGGGAGGTCGTCACTCTCGTCCACAAGGGAAATATCCAGAAGTTTACGGAAGGCGCCTTCCGCGAATGGGGCTATGAGGTCGCTGTTCAGGAGTTTCGCGCGGAAACGGTCACCGAGCGGGAAAGCTGGATACTCGGCAACCTTGAGCAGACGCCCGGCCTCTCCGCGCAGGCAAACGCCGCGCTCATTGAGCCTGGAATCGAGTTTGCGCCCCCTGAGTTCGGCGAAGCAATCGTCAGGGAGGTCGAGGATGTATTGGCGAGCATTGGAGATTCGCACGGCAGCGGCCGCTGGAAAGAGAAGGTGCTCATCAACGACCGTATCGCTGATTCCATCTTTCAGCAGATCATCATTCGACCCTCCGACTACAGCGTGCTCGCGACCACGAACCTGAATGGAGATTACATCTCCGACGCCGCGGCAGCCCAGGTTGGAGGCCTTGGCATTGCGCCCGGCGGGAATATCGGCGATGGATACGCCGTCTTCGAAGCGACCCATGGCACCGCCCCGAAGTACGCCGACAAGGATGTCATCAACCCAGGTTCAGTCATCCTGTCGGGAGTAATGTTGTTCAACTTCCTGGGCTGGCATGAGGCCGCGCTGCTGATAGAGTCCTCGCTGGAAAAGACAATTCAGCAAAAATACGTGACTTACGACTTCGAGCGCCAGATGCAGGGGGCAACCAAGGCGAAAACTAGTGAGTTTGCATCCCGAATGATAGAAAACATGTGACCGTGATGCTTCATAGCTGATGAACAGTTGGTGTGCACTGTCACTTTGTTTTGTCATCCCGTAGGGATCTGCTTTTGCTTCTGAACAGGCAAGGAGAACAGCAGATCCCTACGCGATGACAATCAGGGAGTTGCGCCTCCGGTCGATATGACGCCTTTGCTTATGCGGATTGCCCTCCATCCAGCTAAACCCTGCGCCATCTGCCGGCCAAGGCCAACCTAGTCTCCCGTGACGATCGCGATGCGCCCGCTGAGATCAAAAAGCGAGCTTATTTTCATGCGGGTCCTTTACGAACTTGGGACGTACTTGCCATTCTTTACCGATGGGTAAGCTAGCGCACCGGCGCGGCATTTGTCACGTATCTTCCCTTCCTGCTTCCTGTGGGATCCGTAAGCGCTGAGCGACGCGGGCACATGCTGTGCGAGCACGGAAGCAACATTTAAATCCCGGATCAATCACCCATGGATTAACGAGCCGAGTACCGTCACTTCTCACAACTCGCCACGCGCTGGAACGACAACGACGTGTACGGCCATGTGAACAATGTCCAGTACTACAGCTTCTTCGATACCGTAATTAACGGCTATCTTATCCGCACTGGAGCGCTGGACTTTCGTACCGGTCCGCTCATCGGCATCTGCGCCGAGTCACACTGCAAGTACATCGCCGAGCTCGCGTTTCCGGACGTGATCGACGCCGGCTTGCGCGTGGAGCACCTGGGCCGGAGCAGCGTTCGGTACGGCATCGGCCTGTTTCGCGCTGAAGCGGCGCAGGCAGCGGCGGAGGGCTGGTTTGTGCACGTCTTCGTCGATCGCCTCAGCCGCCGCCCCGCTTCCCTCACTCCGGAGTTGCGGAACGCCCTTGAACAGATCTCCATGGAGAGGCGTGGATGAACCAACATGATTTATGGGCGGTTGCGGCCCAGGCGATCATGACTCGAAACCCAGTCGCCGCGAAGAATCGCGCTGCTCAGAGATAGATCCCCGGCGAGCGCGACGCCGGCGCATATCTCCGCCAGCTTGTCCGATTTGCCGTCCCCATAACAACGGAGAAGATTCAGGCACTCCCGTTGCGTGGGGAGCCCCGTTCCGCCGCCGTAGGTCGCCACGATCAGCGATGGAATCGTGATGGACCAGTATAAGTCGCCGTCCGGCCGCAGTTGCGAGTAGACAACCGCAGCGTGCGATTCGGCGACGTTGGCGGCATCCTGGCCTGTCGCGATGAACATCGCCGCCAAACCGTTCGCGGAGTGAGCCCCGTTATTGGCGGAACCCGCAAAAAAAGCTCCGGCCTGCGAGATCTGCCGCATGTGGAAGAGAGCGGCCGTGTCCACGCCCATGATGCTCTGCAAGCGATCGCGCTGGATGACAATCTCCGCTACAACGCGCTTGCCTCGAGTCAAAAGAGTATTCAGTTGCGAATGCTTCTTGTCGGTATCGATGTTGCCCGAAAGCAGGAAAGACAAACCGTCGGGATGCGTGGCGGCGATCCATTGGCAAGCGGCCAGGGTCGCTTTGCCGACCATATTCTGCCCGGCGGCATCGCCGGTGGTGTAATCGAAGCGCAGATAGATGAGCCGTCCCACGATAAACGGGGTGATGGCGATCAGCTTGCCTGCTCGCGTTGTGCTCTCAGCCTCCGCCTGAATTTCTGCGAAGTGTTTCTCCACCCACTGGCCGAAGGTGCGAGCCTGCAACGCGTTTTCAAATTCAAAGACGGGCGACCGCTGCATCCTGTGCTTGACTACCGTTGTCGTAACGCCGCCGCACTCGGTGAGCAGACGCATGCCACGGTTGTAACTGGCCACCAGCGTGCCTTCGGTGGTCGCCAAGGGGATGTAAAAGTCGCCGCGGGCATGCTCCCCGACGATGCGCAGCGGACCCGCCAGACCCACCGGCACCTGCGCGACGCCGATGAAGTTTTCTATGTTGCCGGGCAATAACGATGGATCAAACGAACACTGGGAAACATGGGTGAGGTCCGCGCCAGTTTGTTCGCCGGCAAATTCGCGTCGCGCCTGCGCGGCCTTGCGGGTGTAGTCGTTGTCTTTGTCGCGGGGAATGGGTATGCGGGGCGGCGTTTCGCTCATCGTATCGCACGTATCAAACAGTGTTCGATCCAGCACTGTCAACGCTAAACGACGAGTGAAACAGCTTGCGCTCAAGCAAGCCGCGAAATTTCATGCAGAGGAAGCGAATCGCGCGGTGAAAACGGAGAAAGAACA
This sequence comes from Granulicella sp., assembly GCA_965276885.1. Lineage (GTDB taxonomy): Bacteria > Acidobacteriota > Terriglobia > Terriglobales > Acidobacteriaceae > Granulicella. The sequence goes on from OZ255702.1 coordinate 4,527,559, forward strand.
CATCCCCCTTGCGCGACAAGGGCGCGCGCCTATATCTTACCGCTGGGTCAGCAATACCATCCCCAAGTGAATTGAACCGGCATTCGCAGCGCACAGCGCTCGCCCGGGCGCAGGCTAACAGGCGCATGGGCGCCGCGTACGCAAGAACCGAGGAAGAAGAAGTTATGAAAGCATTGCAGTTTCTCGAAATCGGCAAGCCCTTGCAGGTAGCAGAGGTCCCCGTGCCCAGTGTTGGTCCCGGCGGGTTGGTATTCAAGGTGAAGGCCTGCGGCATCTGCGGCTCCGACCTGCATGCGGCCGAAGTGCCGGGCATGTTGCAGGCGGGCAGCGTGCTCGGACATGAGTACGCCGGGGAGGTGGTAGAGGTTGGTCCCGGAGTCGAAGGATGGAAGATCGGCGACCGGCTCACCGCGGTGCCGGCCATGCCCTGCGGCGCCTGCCCCGAGTGCAGCGCCGGCGTTTACGCCCAGTGCAGCGCCATCATCGCACAGGGATTCGACCCGAGAATGCCCGGCGCCTTCGCGGAATACTCTACCTGCATGGCCGGAATGGCGATCAAGCTCTCCGATGTTCTCAGCGATAATGCCGCCGCCACGATCGAGCCGCTCGCCGTCGGCCTGAACGCCTGGAGAACCGCGGAGATCAAAGCCGGCGCCAGCGTGCTTATCATCGGCGCCGGGGTGATCGGCCTGGCGGTTGCGAAGTGGGCGAAGTTTTTTGGCGCGGGCGATATCGGCATCAGCGAGATGGTGCCGGCACGGATCGCGCGCGCCCGCGGCGCGGGGGCCGATCTCGTGATCGACGCGGCGCAACATGCCGATCCGGTGCTGGAGTTCGAGAAACAAACTGGCCGCAAGCCGGCCGCCATCTTTGAATGCGTCGGCCGCCCGATCATCGCGAAACTGATCGCCATGGCTCCGTCCCACACGCAGCTGGTGATGGTAGGCACGGGCATGCAGCCTGAAAACTTCACGGTGCTTTCGGCCGCTTTGAAGCGTCTGCGCATCACGTTTCCGTTTGCATACATGCCCGGCGACTTTCAATTTGTGCAACGCATGCTGACCGCAGCGCGCGTAACCGTGGATGGCCTGGTGACGGATACGGTCAGCCTGGACGAGGCGTCCGCGATGTTTGAAAAACTCGGCAAGCCCAACGATCACGGCAAGGTGTTAATCACACCTTAAAGCGAATTACCTGTTTTCATTTGTCATCCCGTAGGGATCTGCTGTTGTCCTTGCCGTTTTGAGAAGAAAAGCAGATCCCTGCGGGATGACAAACAAGAGTTGGCACTGCGTTTTCACGTTTCAGTACGGAGAAGAGTTCAAAAATGAGTGACACACCCACCCTCCTGCGACCACCGCAGCGATTCGCCCAGGCGCTGAAGCGCCACGGGGTCGAGTATCTCTTTGGCCAAAGCAATCCGCCTGGACTTACGCTGGCCGCGGACGATCTGGGCATCCGGCAGATAGGCTATCGGCAGGAAAATGCCGGCACCTATATGGCCGACGGGTACGCGCGGGCCACCGGCAAGGTCGGTGTTGTCACGGCCCAGAACGGACCAGCGGCAACGTTGTTGGTGCCCGGGCTGGCGGAGTGCCTTTCGGCTTCGATTGCCGTGGTCGCGATCGTGCAGGATGTGGGCCCCAACGCACGGGATAAGAACGCCTTTCAGGAACTGGACCAGATGGAGCTTTTCAAAGGAGTCTCCAAGTGGACGAGGAGGGTAACCACGGCCGATCGCATTGAGGATTATGTGGACATGGCCTTTACCGCTGCCGCGAGCGGGCGTCCCGGTCCGGCTGTCCTGCTCGTATCGATGGAGCTCTTGTTTGAGGCACAGGAGCGGCCCGTCACGGCACGCAAAGCGTCGCTGGGCCGCTATCCACTGGACCGCACGCAGCCGGCAGACGCACAGCTTGCCCTTGCCGCGGAGCTGCTGGCGAAGGCGAAGGCGCCGATCGTCTATGCGGGCGGCGGTGTAATCGGCTCAGGGGCGCAAGAAGAGCTGCGGGCGTTGCAACAACTCGCCCATCTGCCCGTGGCCACCAGCACCATGGGCAAAGGCAGCGTGGATGAGACACACCCGCTTTCGATGGGCATTATCGGGTATTACATGGCCGCGCGCGGCATGGCGAAGTTCATGAAGCCCATGGTGACCGAAGCGGATGCCATCCTGCTCGTGGGCAATCGCACCAACCAGAACGGTACAGATTCGTGGCAGCTGCTGCCCAAGGGTGCGACCTACATCCACATCGACATCGACCCGATGGAGGTAGGCCGCAACTATGAGGCGGTGCGGCTGCAGGGTGATGCCAAGCTGACCCTCAATGCCTTGGGTGCAGCCATGGCTGCGCAGGATTTGAGCCAGCGGCAGAACGCGCGCCCTGCCCTCGAAAAGGCAATTACCGCGGCAAAGGCGCAGCATGCCGAAGAGATCGCCGGCGTCACGCACTCGGATGCCTCCCCCATTCGCCCCGAGCGCTTCATGGCCGAGCTCGAGAAGCAGCTGTCCGGCGACCACATCGTGGTAGCCGACGCGAGCTTCTCGTCCATCTGGATCGCCAACTATCTCACCGCGAAAGGCAATCGGCGCTTTATTACCCCAAGGGGCCAGGCCGGGCTGGGCTGGGGCTTTCCTCTGGCGTTGGGCGCCAAGATCGGCAGCCCGGACCGGCCTGTCTTCTGCGTTGTCGGCGATGGCGGCTTCGGCCATGTGTGGTCGGAGCTGGAGACGGCGCGCCGCCATGGGATCAAAGTCGTGGTGGCTGTCATGAATAATGCCATTCTCGGCTACCAAAAACATGCGGAAAACGCCGGCCTCGGACGTTACACGAACGTCTGCGACTTCTGCCCGGTGGACCATGCGGCGATCGCCGCAGCTTGCGGGATCAAAGGCGTACGCCTGGAACGCGCTCAGGATATTTCTGAGGCAATCAGGGCTGCGCTGGCCGCGGAGAGCTCCGTGCTGATCGACGTCACCGCCGACCCCAACGCCATGCCGCCGGTGGCGGCCTTCAGCACTTTGCCGAACTACTAGACGCCCTGCGCCAGAACAGGAGAAAACTTGGACACCTCAATTCCCTTCAGTCTTCGCGACAAGTCGATTTTCATTACAGGCGGTGCATCAGGCATAGGTCTCGGCACGGCACAGCGATGCGTTCAGGAAGGTGCGCGGGTCATCGTCATCGATGTTCAGCCACCACCGCAATCCTTGCTGGATGATGGCGCTATCTTTTTTAAAACCGATGTCACGCAGCGCAACGAAGTGATGGATGCCTTCGAGCAGGCAGAGGCCGCAGCCGGCAAGCTCCACGTCATCATCCACAACGCAGGCAAGCCCGGCAATGGCAAGCACCTGACCGACTCGGATGAGGATGTATTGGACGGCGTCGTGAACCTGAACCTCTACGGCACGTACTACATCCTGAAGTACGGTCCCGCGCACATGCATGACGGCGGCTCGATCATCAACACCGCCTCCGTCGCCGGATTGCAGCAAAATGAGGGCTTTTTCGACTACAGCGCGACCAAAGCCGCACTGATCAGCATGACCAAGACCGCCGCGGTGGAACTAGGGAGACGCGGCATTCGCTGCAATGCGGTCGCGCCCGGCCCGGTAAGAACGCCCATGTTGCCGCCCGGACATATTCTCAATGCGCTCGCCAAAAATCTCTCCGCGCTCGGGCGCATTGCGGAGATCGACGATCTGGTAGGCGTGTATCACTTTCTCGCCAGCGACCAAAGCCGCTACATCACCGGTCAAACCATCATTGTCGATGGCGGACGGCTCGCCGGTTTCCGCACGGAGGTCTTGGGGCGGCTGGCGGGTTAGAGCAAATTGCCTCCAGATATAGGGTGTCATCTCGACCGAAGCGCAGCGAAGTGGAGAGACCCCTGTATTTCGCTCGCTATCGCATGAGCCTTCGCGGTACCACAGACGAAATACAGGGGTCTCTCCGCTGCGCAGACGATAAAGCTGTCTGCTTCGGTCGAGATGACACTCGATAGCTAAAGGAACGCTGCCCTAGCCAGCCGGGGTTTCTCCCACAAGATCCGCGATTCCCCGGGAAGAAGAGACGAAGGCATCGAAGTGCGGTCCTTCGCCCCGAACCACAACTCCACGCTGGTTTGAAAACTCGCGGAATCCATCTTCACCATGATGACGGCCCATGCCGCTCATGCCGACCCCGCCAAAGCCCAGAGACTTAAGACCGGCCTGGATGGCAGCCGCGTTTACTGCGGCCCCGCCCGACACCGTTTCCGAGAGAATGTGATCGATGGTCGCAACATCCTCACCAAAGACGTAGACCCCCAGCGGATGGTCGCTCGCATTGATGCGTTCGATCACGTCATCCACCGCGTCGTAGGGAATCACGGGTACGATCGGCCCAAAGATCTCCTCCTGCATCAATCGCAGATCGAACGCGGGATCCAGTACAAGCGAGATCGGCATTTGACGATTCTCAGCCGGGACTCCACCTTCTCCCTCCAGCGCCACGACACGGGTTCCACGTTCTCTGGCCTCCGCCAACATGCTCTCGATCCGTTCCATATGGCGATTCGAGATGATGCCGGTGCACGCCGCCGACCGGGAGTATTCCGGTGCGGCCTGGGCCATGAATCCCGTCGCGATTTGGGCAAAGGTTTCCAGGTCGGCGCGCGGCACAAAGCAATGATCCACGGAGACGCACATCTGCCCGTTCTTGATCATCTTCACCCCGACCACGGTGCCTACCGATTCGGGTGTCACGCTGCCCGGCAGCAGCACCGCCGGGCACTTGCCGCCAAGCTCCAGCGTAACGGGCGTAAGATTTTGCGCCGCCGCTGCCATCACCTGCCGCCCCACGTTGGAACTGCCCGTGTAGAGCAGATGATCCCACGGCATGGCCGTGAAGGCGCGCGCCAGCTCCAGGCCGCCCACGGCGGTATAGACGAGGTCAGGCGGAAAGGTGGCAGACACCATCTCGCGCATCAGCGCAGCGCAGGCCGGCGTGAACTCCGACGGTTTCAGCATCACCCGATTGCCCGCCGCCAGCATGTCCACGAGGGGACCGATGCCAATCTCAAAGGGAAAGTTCCAAGGGATGATGTTGCCGACCACACCCTTCGGCTGGCTCTTCACAAAAGCGCGCAGGACACCCGCATAGTCTGGATCCACCTCGCGCGGCATCGGCCGCATCCACTCTTCGAGGTGGGCCAGCGCGTACTCAACGCGCTTGGTGACGGCAAGAATCTCAAGCGCTTCGGCAGCCGCTGCGGGATGCGCGCCGAAATCCGCGTTCAAGGCCGCGTTGATCTTCTCTCGGTTGTTCAGCATCATCGGGATGATGCGTTCGAGACGCTCGCGCCGCGCGGCCAGGCTCGGCTGGCGGTCAGCGGCAAAGGCGCGGCGCTGCCTTTCAAACGCCGCCTGCAACTCGTGTAACGCGGCCGCATCCCCGTTGCTTGCGGGGTGAGCCTGCGTCGTCTTCTCCGCTTCCACCAATGCCATGATTCCCTCACACACGGCGTATCGCCGTCTTGTAGCCGTCCCGGTTGCACCGGCCCGGCTGTTCGCGCGCGAACGATCCAGCGAGACCGCGTCCGGACTCGTTCTACATTACTGACCGTTCAGTTAGCAAGAAGAAACAGGATCAGGTAGTGTCTGTGCGAATCACGATCATCGTACGAGGTGCGTTTGGAGGAGCACGGGGTGGGATTGTGGGGCTTCAGCCCCGCGAATGGAACGGAGCGTGGGGATTCAGCCCCACGAAAAAGAGAGCCGAAGGATGGGCTTTAGCCCAGGGTTCGCTCCATCTGAATATCCGGGCTGAAGCCCGGACCTATCTCCGAAAAGCAAAAAAATGATCGCACGGCACCAGCCAACGGGAATGACAGATCTGCCGCCAAGGAATAAAAGTGATCCTGTGGCGGCTGCGTCACCACCCCCCGAAAAAGAGCCGCGCGGTCGGCGATTTGAGAACGCCTGAAAAATGAGGTGACAGGGACAGGTCGTTGTGTATATCTTACCGCACGGTTAGTAAACAGCACTTGATTGCGCCGCGAAAGTGAAGCGCCGCAATCAATCCAGGGATCGGAAGAAGCTATGAACCTCGAACGGCCTGTTGCAACTCTGCGGCAAAACACTCACATGAGCGCGAAGATGTGGAGCCGTTGCGGCGATCTTCGCCTTTCGCTGCTGCTCTTTTTTGTGGCAGGGTTCTGCTTTCTTCAGCCCGGTTGGGCACAGTCCGGCTATTCGACGGGAACCGTACGCGGGACCGTGACGGACGCCCAGGGTGCATTGATCCCGAAGGCGACCGTCATCGTGACCAATCCGGCGACAGGCGTCTCCAGAACCGTCGCGAGCTCATCCGAGGGAACGTATCAGGTTCCGCAGCTGAATCCGGGAACATACAAGGTCGAGGTGACGGCGCCGGGGTTCGACAAGCTCATCGCCGACCAGATCGTGGTCACCGTCGGTGAGACCGTGGCTTACGACGCTCATCTCAAGGTGGGCAATGCCAACGAAACGGTAGAGGTGCAGGGGAACTCGACGCCGGTGATCGATACGACGCAGGCGCAGCAGGCGAATACGATCGACGATCGCCAGGAGGTCAACCTCCCCAACCTTTCCCGGAACTACGCGGCGACAATCTATACCGTGCCGGGGGTCACCGATTCCGCCGCGCCCCAGGCGCAGGATGCGGCTCTCGGCACCGGCTACCAGGCCTCCGGATTTTCGATCGGCGGCGGCAATGGACGGTCGAATCTGTTCACCATCGACGGCGGCGAGAACGATGCGGGCTCCGGCGCGCAGCGCGTGCCGCACGTGCCGCAGGACTCCGTGCAGGAGTTCCAGGTGAACCGCAACGGCTTCAATGCCGAGTTCGGCTTTACCGTCGGTTCGGCCATCAACGTCATCACAAAAAGCGGCACCAACCAGTTCCACGGCAAGGCCTTCGGGTACTTCCACGACCACAGCACCGATGCGGTGAATTACTTCAACAGCTTCGGCCCGACCGCCGGCACCAAGCCCTTCGAGCAGAGCGCCATCTTTGGCGGATCCCTCGGGGGTCCGATCAAGAAGGACAAGCTCTTCTTCTTCACATCGTACGAGCGGCAAAAGCTCGACAGCGCCGTGACGGTCAACCTCGTCGATACCGCACAGGCCCAAGGCTTGAATGCGCAAACCAACGGGTTCAACGGAACCTCCTGCCCTGCACCGGTGACCCAGCTGTGCTATCTCACGCAAGTGGCCACAACCGGCGGTCCCTACCTGGGAGCCCTGGTGGGTGGTTTTCAGGCTTCGAATATCTTCACGCCCATCAACGATGCAAAATATAACGCGCTGATTAGCCCCAATAGCGGCACCTTCGACGGCAATGCAGCGAGCGGCGCGCCGCAGGCAGCCCCCAACCAGGATGGCCGGTACAACAACTGGGTGAGCCGGCTCGACTACCAGCCTAACCAGGCCAACTCGTATATGCTGCGCTTCTCGCTTTCCCGCGAAAGCAACAACGTGATCGGGGCAGGCGGTGTGCCCCGCTTCACCTCCGTAAACGACATCGTGAGTGACCAGACCATCACGGCTACCTGGAACCACGTATTTAACCCAAACCTCGTCAACACGGTTCGCGTTCAGGTGGTTCCGCAAAACAATGTGACCTCGAATGCACCACACGGCGGGGCAGAGTTCGACCTGGGAAGCCTGGGCATCGTGGGCACGCCCTTCGACTTCCCCTATAACCAGACCCAGAACCAGTATCAGTTCGACGACGATCTCGCCTTGACCAAAGGCGCACACAACCTGAAGTTTGGTTTCTCCTATCGGCCCGTGCAGTACAACGTCTATCAGGCGTTTCTGTTTGGCGGCGAGTATCAATACTTCGATGGGGAGATCCCCATCATCCTGCTTGCACCGACGACCACCATTCCAGGTGCTCCTGCCGGTACGCCCAACTTTCAAACCCAGCTTGCGATCTTCAATCTGACCCACGGCTATCCGCAGAACGGTCCGGCCTCGACCAATCTGAGCGCGTCTCAGCTGTACGTCGCCGGTCTGCCTTTGGCGGTGCTGCAGGGCGCGGGCAACGGGCAGTACAACGCGACCACCAACCCTGCCGGCTTCTATGGGCAGGACTCTTGGAAGGCCACGCAGCGATTGACCCTGAACTATGGCGGCCGGCTGGATATCGACCCGGAGCCGAATGGTTATCCCACCAGCATCTTCGGCTCCCCACGTGTCGGCCTGGCCTGGGATCCCTATGGCGATGGCAAGACAGTGGTCCGTGCCAGCGGTGGATTGTTTACCGCTCCCGTACCCTTTATCGTTCCCTTCACCTCGACCAACCTTAACGGCGATGGAAGCCACATCTATGCGAACGCCGTGACCGCTTCGCAAATCCCTACAGCCCAGAACCCAAATCCTATCGCTTCCCTGGCCGCCATCGGGACCACGGAGCGCGCCCTTGCGACCGTTGCAGATCCTAACCCGGGATTGACCCCTGAACAGTTCGCCGCAACTGCCGGTCACCCGCTTCTCCCCCCGGGGCCCAATCAACAGGGCGGCGCTTTTTTCTCGGTAGATCCCAACTTCAAGTCGCAATATTCCATCCAGAGCAGCGCCAGCATTGCGCAGCAGCTCGCCCCCAACCTTTCGCTCGAAATCAGCTATCTCTACTACGCCGGTGTTCACATCCAGCAGATTCAGGAAGGAAACTACACCCAGAACACCGCTGTGCCTGTAGATCCCTTTATCGGCCCGCAGTACATCCCGAAACCCGGCTCAACCTTTGGAACGCTCAATAGCAACATCATTCAAAACGACGCCACCACCTCCGCCGGCCACTCCACGTATAACGCGATGACCACGTCCCTGAGCAAGCGCTACGGGCACGGCCTCGAATTTCAGGTGAACTACACCTGGAGCAAGGCGGTCGATAACACGAGCGATTACAGCTCCCAAAGCACGCCCTTGCGGCCGGGCCTGCTGAATCTCGACCGCGCGATCTCGTCTTTCAATATCAAGAACAACCTTGTCGCCAATGCGGTGTACACCACCCCAGCGCACCACAGCGGTCAAAGCTGGGCTTCCCTGCTCTACTCGGACTTCATCATTGCCCCGATCGTCTCCGTGCGCAGCGGCGTGCCGTTCACGATGCTGGTGCCCGCTCTCGCAAATTTGAACGGAACCGGGGGAGCGCATCCCCTCGAAGCGAGGCCCTTCGGCGAAGGCCGCAACCTGGGCATAGGCCCCGGCTACAAGGACTTCGATCTTCGCATCTCGCGCGACATCTACCTCAAGCGCGACTCCGGCGTTCACCTGGAGGCGATCGCCCAGGCCGCCAACGTGCTCAACCACACGAACTTCACCAGCGTGCAAAACATCTTCCCGGACACGGCAACCACCAACGCCGCGGGACTCACCAACTCCGCTCTCGTCCCCACGCCCGAAGGCACGGTCGATCTGCTGAACGGGCCGTATAACTACAAGGGTTTCCGGCCCAACGGACCGTCGCAGTTAACCGATCCGTTGGCGTTCAAGACCGCGGGCATACCCCGCCAGATCAGCTTTGGCCTGGAGCTTTCGTTCTAACCTTCACCCTTTTTCGATTGTCATTCCGGTCTTCTGTTGTCATCTCCATCTTCTATTGTCATCCCGTAGGGATCTGCTGTTGTCCTCGCCTTTTAAAAAGCAGATCCCTACGGGATGACAAACAAAAACATGACCAATAAAAGGACGACAAACAAAGGATGACAAACAAAGGTGACGCTGCCCACCACCTGTTCAGCAGCTATAGAAAATACGGCTGGCCCATGCAGCGTACCAAGGCTCTGCATGGGCCAGTTGCCAAGTGAGCGCCCATGCCTGTAAGTCTGCCAAAGTATCTAGCCACCGAAACTGTCTCAAGCGCGATCTGCAACGCTCTGCTGAACTGGCTGGGTGCGCTCGCAGTCTTTCACGGACGCGCGTACATTCCCGTCAGCGGCCCCAAGGGACTGGTGATGGACAGCATTGGCCAAACGTTTTTCGTGGTCTCCCTCAGTATTTTGATCCCATCCCTGCTTACGCGTCGGCGGCAGCGGACGGGAGTCCTGCCGTCGGCACCAAGCGGCACGCGCCGGTCCAAGCCCACAAATCTCTACTTGCTTTCTCTCCTCGCAGGTGTCTTGGCCGCTTGTGTTGTTGTGGCCTGCAACGCCGCGCTGCTTCCACGAGTCTTCCCGGCGAGTGTGAGCCATCGCGGTGCAGTTCTGTTCAAAGTCGTTTGTGGAGCTGTCATCGGCTGCATCGCGAGCGCCTTGGCGATCTCCGCCGTGCTCAAGGAGACGGCAGAGTAGCGCGAATGACCCGTTAGTAGCTTTACCTTTGTCATCCCGTAAGGGATCTGCTGTTGTCCTTGGCTCTTGGGAGAAAGCAGATCCCTAACGGAATGACAAACAAAGCTGTATACCTCCAAGGAATCCATAGGCTTCCACTCAGAGTGAAGGACACCGCCGTGCAGCCTTTCGGCAGCTATCAGAACGAGATCTACAGCGGCGGCCTCAGTGGCATAGTCCCTAAGCTTCCAGTCAACTTCGCGCTCTTGGAACAGAGGGCAGCCTCTGCCCTGCCCCAGTCCGTGATCTCCTATGTTCAAGGCGGATGCGGCGACGAATTCACCCAGCGCCGCAATGCGGAGGCATTCCATCATTGGGGAATCGTTCCCCGCATGATGGTGGACTGCTCTACCCGCGATCTCTCGATCAAGCTCTTCGGTCTGGAGCTGCCCACCCCCATTTTTCTCAGTCCCATTGGCGTGATCGGGCTCTGCACCCCGGACGGCCACGGTGATCTTGCGACGGCTCGCGCCTCCGCCGGCACCGGAGTGCCTATGGTGGCTTCCACGCTGGCCAACGATCCGCTGGAATCCGTTGCTGAAGCCTGCGGCGACACGCCCCACTTCTTCCAGCTCTACACGCCCAAGGACAGAGCCGTTGCCGAAAGCCTGATCGGTCGCGCCGAGTCCGCCGGCTACAAGGGCATTGTGGTTACGCTCGATACCTGGGTTACCGGCTGGCGTCCCCGCGACCTCAACGACGCGAATTTTCCGCAGCTGCGCGGCCATGTTCTCCAGAACTACTTCTCCGATCCCCATTTCCGCGCCGGACTGGCCAAACCTCCTGAAGAAGACCGCCAGGCCGCCATCTCGCACTGGGCCAGGAACTTCGGCAAGGTGCTTACCTGGGCAGACCTGCCCTGGCTTCGCTCGCTGACCAAACTACCCTTGATCCTCAAGGGGATATGTCATCCCGAGGACGCCAGGCGCGCCATCGATGGGGGCGCCGATGCCGTCTACTGCTCCAACCACGGCGGCCGCCAGGCCAATGGAGGGATGGCCGCCATCGACATGCTTCCCGCCGTTATTGAAGCCTGCGGCAATGCGCCGGTTCTGTTCGACTCCGGCATTCGCTCCGGCACAGACGTTGCCAAGGCGCTTGCCATGGGCGCGACCGCGGTTGGCATAGGCCGCCCTTATGTGTACGGTCTTGCCCTCGACGGAACTGACGGTGTGATCCACGTGCTGCGATGCCTGCTCGCCGAGGCGGATCTGCTGATGGCCGTGGACGGCTACCCCACCCTCACCGAACTTCGCCACGCCGGGGCCGCTCGTCTGCAACCGTGATCCACAAGATCAACCAGAGTCCTCCACGCCGGGGCAGGCCGGGACCGCCATGGAGCAGGTCCTCGACGAGCATCCCCCTTTGGCAGCGATCTATGCGCTAAACCTGGCTGTCACTCATGGGGCCGTACCGTGAACCCATGCTGCTGAACCGTGACAACATCGATATGAAGCCATACAGGAACGATTGAAGATGGATGGGAGGCCTGTCCATGCTGCGGCCGCGTTCCAGATCGCTTCTCGCTGCGCTGGCGTTGATCCTGGGGACGATCAAACACGCGATTGCTTATCTCTAGTCTGTAGCAGTCTGCGGCACTGGTTCAGTTCGGGTGGCAATTTACTATTGACCCCCATGCCACCGCGTTGCTAGCATCGCCAGCATTCCCGCATCCGCTCTTTTCGGCGTGTAATGCATTGCCTTGCCCCCAAACGTGCCCCTAGAACGTTGCTGCGCACGGAAGTTTTCATGAGGTTCATACGATGATTCGCTGTTGGATTCGCTCTTGGCTCATATCGATTTGTGCGGGGATTATGCTCCTGCCGGGTGCGTTCGCGCAGCAGCAGACCGCATCCCTCACCGGGCAGGTCACGGATACGACCGGGGCTGCCGTTCCCGGCGCGCTGGTTGTGGTCAGCGACTCCCAGCGCGGCACCAAGGTAAGCGTCACGACGGACGGCCAAGGAGATTATCTGATCCCTGAGCTCGATCCTGGCGACCATTATGAAATCGATGTCACCAAGTCCGGCTTCAAGCAAACCGTGCAGCACAATGTTGTGCTGCAGATTGCGCAATCGGCCAAGATCGATCTCAAGATCGCCGTGGGCGACGCCAGTGAGAGCGTAACGGTTACGGGCGCGCCGCCACAGCTGGATACGCAGACTTCCTCGCTTGGGCAGGTAATCACCGGCCAGACAGTGGAAAACCTTCCGCTCAACGGACGCAGCACCTTTCGTCTCATCGCTCTAACGCCGGGCGTCACCTTCTCCCAATCCGCCTACGGGCAATTTGGCGACGTGGCGGTGAATACTACTTGGGACACGAACTTCAGCATCAACGGCGGCCGCACCCAGTCCAACGAGATCCTCATCGACGGGGTTCCGAGCTCGGCCGGCTTCTTCGATCAGATTACGACCCTGCCCATCGTCGACGAGACGCAGGAGTTTAAGGTTGAGTCCAACGATCTTTCCGCGGTGTATGGCCGCTACTCAGGGGGCGCCATCAACGTCACCACCAAGGGCGGAACCAACGAATTCCACGGCGACCTCTTCGAGTTCATTCGCAATTCGGCCTTTGACGCCAACAATTGGTTCAACAAGCGCGCCGGTCACCCCAACATCGAATTCCGGATGAATCAGTTCGGCGGCACGGTCGGCGGTCCGGTCTCGATCCCGCACCTGTACAGCGGCCACGATCGCACGTATTTCTTCTTCGCCTACCAGGGAACGCGCCGGGTGCAGGGCAGCAGCTTTATCGCAACCGTGCCCACGGACGCTCAAAAGGCCGGTGATTTCTCGGCCCCCGGCCTGGCTCCCATCTACAATCCGTACACCACCAATACCGCGACCAAGGTGCGCACCCAGTTCACGGGCAACAAGATCGATCCCAGCCTGATCGATCCGGTGGCACAGAAGATCCAGGCCTTCTATCCGGAGCCGAACACCGGCGGCGCGGGCGCCATCATCAACAACTACATCAGCAACTCGCCTGTTCAGCTCTCGCAGGACGTCTTCAGCGGCCGCGTCGATCAAAACGTCACCCAGAAGTACCATCTGTCGGGGCGCTATGCTTTTAGCCGAACGCCTCTCACGCAGCCGAACTACTTCGGAAACGTCTCCTCGCCGGGAACCGCTGCCGTGGGTACGACCGATTTCCGCAACCAGTCGTTCGCGCTGGACAACATCTACCAGGTGTCGCCGTCGTTTCTGTTGAACTTCAACTACGGCTTCGCGCGCTGGTTTCAGGCCCGCCAAACACTCAGCTACGGCTTCAACAACGCGACGCTCGGCTTTCCCTCCGCCCTGGTGAGCGCCATCACGATTCCCATGTTCCCCGGGATCAACATCGGCGGAGGATACACCGGCTTTGCCGGCCAGAGCTATTTGAATAACGGCAACGATTCGCACGCCGTTCTGGTGTCGGCGACCAAGATTCTCGGCCGCCAAACAATTACCGCCGGAACCGACCTGCGCCTGCATCGCATCAACTTCTTTAACGTCGGCAACAGCGCGGGCAGCTACAGCTTCGCGCTCGCGCAAACCCAGGGGCCCACCGCCAGCGTGGCAACCAACGGCAACGCCTACGCCAGCTTCCTGCTGGGCTTCGGCAGCAGCGGCACGATCCCCATCGGCTCCGGTGTAGAGCTGCAGGACTTCTACGGAGCCCTCTACGTGCAGGACGACGTTCGCCTCACACAGAAGCTCACCGTCAACCTCGGCGTGCGTTATGACGGCGAAAGTCCCTACATCGACCGCCATAACGATCTCAACTACTTTGATCCGAGTGTTACAAGTCCGGCCCGAAACGCCTCCTTCCCGAGCCTTACCGGCGGCCTTGTCTTCGCCAATCAATCGGGAACGCCACGCAACGTCTATACCGCGCCCGCGGCGAACGTCGTTCCGCGCGTGGGCTTTGCCTACAGCCCGCAGGCGACCACCTCGGTGCGCGGCGGGTTCGGCATGTCCTATGCGCCTTTGGAGATCTCCAGCAACGCAGTCGGGTTCTCGCCCAGCCTTGGTTTCGCGTCCGCAACCACCTGGAACACCTCCAACGACGGTGGCTACACCCCGGCAAACCTGCTCCGAAATCCGTTTCCGCAGGGCCTGGTGCAGCCCGCCGGGGCCAGTCTAGGCGCCGCCACTCAGCTTGGCCAGGCGCTCACGGTCTGGGATCACAACCCGCCCACGCCGCTGGCGCTGCAGTGGAACTTCGATATTCAACAGCAGCTGACCCACTCCCTCCTGCTGGATGTCGGGTACGCCGGCTCCCGGGGAGAACACCTGACCGGCACCTTCGATCGTGACACCCTGAACCCGGGCTATCTTCCCTTGAACACCGCGCTTACCAATCAGGTGGCGAATCCCTTCCAGCCCTATGTCAGCGTGGGTACGCTTGCCAACCCCAAGGTCGCGGAACGTCAGCTGCTGCTGCCCTATCCGCAGTTCACCAGCGTGCAGGAGGTCAACAACCCGTATGGCTCGTCAAGCTACAACTCCCTGCAAGTCAAGCTGGTGAAGCGGATAAGCAATGGGTTGACATTCCTCAGTTCGTACACCTGGAGCAAGCTGATCTCCAACGTCAACGGGCAGAATGCGGCGATCGGACCCAGCGATAACACGGGCGTGCAGAACTACTACAATTTGCGCGGCGAGCGCGCGGTTTCGGAGCTCGATCAGCCCCACAACCTGATCGTCAACGGCGTCTACGAGCTGCCCTTCGGCCAGGGTAAGGACTTCCTTGGAAATGTTGGCAGCTTCTCCAACAAGTTCATCGGGGGCTGGAAGCTGACATCGATCCTCACCGAGCAGAGCGGCTTTCCGCTCACGCTCACCGCAAACGGGGTGGGCGCCGGAACGCGGCCCAATCCTGTTCCGGGTGTCAATCCCTTCTTTACAGGGAAGCGCAGCAATCAGCAGCGCGTGAATGCATGGCTGAACAAGGCTGCGTTCGCGGTGCCGCCGGCCTACACCTTTGGAACGATCGAGCGCACGTACACCAAGGTGTTGGGCCCGGGCGTGCAAAACCTGGATTCATCGCTTGAAAAGGACACGCACTTTGAGCATCTCGACGCGGAACTTCGCGCTGAATTCTTCAATGTGACCAACACCCCCCACTTCGCGCAACCGGACACCGCCATCCAGGATCCCGCCTTCGGCACGATCACCAGTCTGATCCCGTCGCCTCCCACGCGCGAAATCCAGTTTGCCTTGAAACTTTCCTTCTAATCCAGTGCTTTCAGGGGTTGTTTGATGAACCGTCGTGAATGGATTAAAGTGCGCTGCTGTCGGCCGGAGGCGGTTGATGTACTCGTCACGGCTCGCCACCGCGTCGGCCCTTCAGCGCCTACGGGTGCGAAGCAATCCATACGCATTGAAATCCAGGGCAGAGGCCTTGCAATCGCTCAATGTACAGCACTTGCAAGGAGCATGAACTCGATCTTTTTTCGCACTCGTCGGTTTGATTTTGAAAGATCCGGTGAGGAATGCGAAAAATTGAGTTAGCTACGAAACTTTCCAATGTAAACGATGTCAATATCTTTGACGCAGTACGATCTTACGGGTGAAAGAGCTCTCCATGAATCGTCGTGAATTTGTATCCGCGGGCGTTGCCGCAGGGCTGGCCGGTCATCTACCGCCGGTTAAGCCCAAGGCCGCGGCGAAGCGTCCCAACGTCCTTTACGTCTTCGACGACCAGCACCGCGCGGTGTCACTGCCGGGCGAGCCCTTCGCCGCGGTCGCTGCGCCCAACATCGATAAATTCCGCCGCGACAACATGTCGATGGACAGTTGCATATCGAACTATCCGCTGTGCTGCCCCTACCGTGCCGTCTTGATGTCGGGCAAGTATTCGGCGGCCAATGACGTGATGAACAACGAGATTGCGATGAAGTACTCGGAGTATACGCTTACAAAGGCGTTCAAGGCCGCGGGCTATCGCGTCGGCTATATAGGGAAATGGCACCTTGCCGGCGACCACGACGACGGGTTCAAGTTCATCCCCAAGGGGCCGGGGCGGTTTGAGGTGGACGACTGGCATGTGTGGGAGAACACCAACGCCCATTACAAGTGCTTTACGTTCGACCCCGAAACTGGGGAGAAGATTCCGGCCAAGAACTGGGCGCCGATCGACATGACCGATCAGGCGATCGACTACGTCAAGGCGCGCGGGACAGAGCACGCCGACCAGCCGTGGATGCTGTTTGTCTCCTACAACCCGCCGCATCCGCCGTTTGATCCGCCGCAGAACGAGCGCGACGCGAATCCGGTAAATATGCAGAAGTACCGGCCCAACATCAAGATCTCGGCCGACAACGCTACGCCTTGGCTGAGAAACCCCGATGCGTTTCACCATGCCATGCAGGGCTACATCGGCGGCATCACGGGCATTGACGAGCAGTTTGGAAGGCTGCTGGAGGCGCTCGACGCAAGCGGCCAGGCTGAGGACACGATCGTGGTCTTCACCTCAGACCACGGCGAGATGATGGGCTCGCAGGGACACAAGGGCAAGGTCGTGCCTTGGGATGAGTCCAACCATGTGCCGTTTGCCGTGCGCTACCCGGGTGTGACGCCTAAAGGCGGGAGTTCCAAAAACGTATTCGCGGCCATCGACATCTATCCCACGCTGTGCGGTCTGGCAGGCGTTCCAGTCCCGGCGCACTGCCAGGGCAAGAACCTTTCCGACCTGCTGCGCGGCAGAAAGATGTCCGGCGTGCCGGAGGTGGTGTTTATCCAGAACGGCGGAACCACCGCGGCGTCAAAGCCGACCGGTGTCGGCGACCAACAGCCAAAGCGGGCCGGTGGTGGGCGGCGAAACAGAGCCGATGCCAGCGAGGACGAAGAAGAGGGAAGCGGTCCGCACCCGTACCGCGGCGTGCGCACCCAGCAATGGACCTATACGGTGTCACCGACCGGGCGCTGGCTGCTCTATGACAACATCGCCGATCCCTACCAGATGAGTAACCTGGTCAGCGACCCCAAGCACAACGACATGATGGCCGGCTGGGACAAGCAGATCAAAGCCTGGATGAAGATGACGGGCGACAGTTTTGTCTACCCAGCGAATCTGTAGGCGCAAAACGTCAAATTGCGAGGCGAACGCCCCCAAGTAGTGCGGAGCCCATGCTACCGCACACACCTTTGCTGCCTCCAGTCTGAGCCGCCTAAAAGACGTGCACACCCAACGGGTCGGTGCTCCCAATCATCCGTGTCACCAAGCGCTGCATCATCTCGGCCTGCATATCTTTGCTCTGTGCCGTGCCCCATAGATTCGCGAACTCGCCCGGGTCCTTGTTCAAGTCATACAGTTCGCCCGTGCCCAGCGACTGCCAGTACGTCATCTTCCAGTTGTCCGTGCGCACGCACGTCGCCATGGGGTTAGGATCGTATTTTGCCACCGCATTGTAGTACTCCATGTAAACCGAATCGCGATGCGTCGTGGCCGCGCCCGTCAGCAGCGGCGTCAGCGACCTGCCCTGCATGCCCGCCGGGATCGTCAGCCCGGCTGCATCCATGACCGTTGGCGCGATATCGACCAGCTCCACCAGCGCATCCACCTTCAGCCCCGCCTTATACTTGCCCGGCCAGCGGATGATCAGCGGCACGCGCGTTAGGCAGTCGTAGAAGTACGGTCCCTTTTCATAGATGCCATGGTCGCCTAGCATATCGCCGTGATCGCTCATATAGATCACGACCGTATTCTCCGCCATGCCCAGCTCGTCGAGCGTCTTCATCATGCGTCCGACTTCAACATCGACCTGCTCGATCATGGCGTAGTACGCGGCCGTGGTCAGCCTGTGGTCCTTATCGCTCTCGTCGGCAAACGACTTTCCGTGGCCGCCGTACGCACCCTGATGGTCCGTCTTCTGGTAGGACGGTTTGTTGTCCAGTTCGCCTTCCTTGTACGCGGGCGAAGGCATCTTGCTGGGGTCGTAATGATCGAGAAACTCCGCCGTGGGAAAGTACGGCGCGTGCGGCTGATAGATGTGCACCGACATCATCCACGGCTTGTCCGGCGTCTGCCCCTTCATGAACTTGATCGCCTCGTCCGAGCACCACGCGGTCTGCGTATACTTCGGATCGATCGGCACGCCCCACACATCCAGCTTGCGCTCCTCTCTCGTAGGCACCGGCCACTTCACGTTCTGCGCCGCCAGCCAGTTGCGCCACTGGTTTTTGCCCGGCCAGTTGTCGCTGATGTCATGGCTCCACTCGAAGACGCGATAGCCATCGTCAATGCGCTTTTCTACAAAATGGTGATCGCACGGAGAAAGATGCAGCTTGCCCGCCAAGCCGCAGTCATAGCCCTGGTCGGCAAGAATCCGCGGGATCAGCTTCTCGGTCGGCCGGATGTACTCAGCGTTGGACTTGATGTTGGTCTCCCGCGGGTAGCGCCCGGTCATAAAGCTGCCCCGCGAAGGCGAGCAGATCGGCGTCTGACAGAATGCGTTGGTAAATGACACTGACTGCGCCACCAAGGCATCCAGATTCGGTGTGCGGATATGCGAATTGCCCAGCGCGGCGATCGTATCCGCGCGCTGCTGGTCGGGGCAGATCCACAGCACATTGGGCATGCGCTGGCCCTGGTCCTTGCGATGCGCGACCTCCGGCTCGTGCGCGTTGGCGACTCCCGCCTCCGGCCTCGAGACAGGCGGGCCCTCGGGCTCCTGATTCGGCAGGACGCTTTGGGCAATGGCGCCGTTCGCCGAAACCGCACCGGCGGCCAGCAACGTAGTCTTGATCAACTCACGACGGTTCATTCATCTCTCCTGCATCATCGATATTTCATCTGAATCTACACGCACATTGCAATGCAAGTGGCTGCCGGCTCATTTAACTGGCCGGCGCCGCCGACCGTTTCGTGAGCGCGGCCGCGTACTCGAACGGGTCCCCGGAGTCCTTAAGCCAGGCGGCGATCAGGGTGTCGAAGTGGTCGGTGAGCGGCTTCTGCATAGGGTCGTCAATCAGGTTGTGCTGCTGATAAGGGTCCTCCCTGTTGTCGTAGAGCAGCCACCTGCCATCGCGTGCAACCGCGTAAGTGTGGGTCTTGGAGCGGAGGCCGCGGAAGTCGGGAGGAGCATAGCCGCCGCCGTTGGCGCCGCCATTCTCGTTGGGTGGGGCCACACCCGTGGATTCTGCGTCCTGCTCGGGGTGACCGGCGCCCTGGTTGATGAGGAAGACGGCTTCGGGTTCGGGCGTGGACTTGCCGCGCAGCGTCGCTGAAAAGTCCTTGCCTTTGACCTGCGGCGGGACAGGCACCCCGGCGAGCCCGCAGAGCGTGGGGTAGATGTCGATGGAGGCAAAGAGCGTGTCCGACGATTTGCCCGTGGGCGTGACGCCGGGATAGCGAACATAGAACGGCACTCGCGACGATTCCTCGAACGGCACCTGCTTGTACATGCGGCCGTGCGAGCCGGCCATTTCGCCGTGATCGGAGGTGAAGATCACGATCGTGTTATCGGCCTGGCCGGTGTCGTCGAGGGCTTTCAGCAGACGGCCGAACTCACGGTCGATGGCGCGGATGTGTGCGTAGTAGCCCTGGTGAAACTTCGTGATTCTAGCCGTGGAGGCGACGGCGCCGCGATCGCTGTGGCCGGTCTGCACGTTGGGGCGAAGCGCTACTTGTTTGTCCGCGAAGTAGGCTTCGTCGGCTTCGGGTGCGTCGTCGACGGGGAAGTGCGGAGGATGCCAGGAGACGATCATCATCCAGGGCTGGTCGCCATGATCCTTCTTGATGATCTCGACGGCCTGATCGGTCATGAGCGTGGCCTGGTAGCCCTCCGGCTTGATCTTCTCACCGGTATCGGGGTTGAAGGTGAAGCTGTAGCTCATGTGCTTGTCAACGGCGCCCCAAACGTGCCAGTCCTGAAAGCCCTGGCGATGCGGTCCGGCGGGGATAAAGGCGCGATCGTGGCCGGGACCGGAGAGGTGCCATTTTCCGACATAGGCGGTGCGGTAGCCGGCCTTGTCAAAGACGTTTCCGATCGATTCAAAGCTGGTGCCCAGCTCGATCCAGTTGCGCGTAATGCCGTTCTGGAAAGGCCAGAGACCGGTCATCAGGATGCCGCGATACGGTGAGCAGAGCGGATAGTTGGAGATGCAGCGCTCCATGGAGAAGTTCGCCTTGCGAAAGGCTTCCAGGTTCGGTGCGGCGACGGGATCGCTGAACGGCTCACCGGGCATGGACTGGAAGCGGTGCTCGTCGTCGAAGACGTAGAGGACATTGGGGGCACGCCGGGGGTGATTGGGCTTGGCAAGGGCAGGAGTAACCGCGGCGACGACCCCGGCTGCAACGCCCCCCTGAACAAATTGACGACGATCCATGATGTACTCCCGAATGACTGCTTCCAGTGGGCCCGTCCCGCACAACGCGGATGTAACGGATTGCATTACTGCACCGCAACTGTAAAGTTGTTCGCGTTTCGGTGTCAACCGGGGCGATATCTGCTTCAGGGGTAATCGCCAAACGCATCCTGCGAAAGCGCATACCCGGCCATGCGCTCTCTTCCCCCCTAACTTGGGTACCACTCTAACTTGGGTACGTCGCCGACCCGTTTCAGAGGAACAACCTGGCCGCCGACGCGGCGCACGCCGGCCTGATGAAGCGTTCCTCGGCGATGCGTTTCCACTTGCATCCGCAGCGGCGAAGGTATCGAAGTCCGAATTGGTCGCCGTTGACCTGTTACTGGCCATACTCATGGTAAACATCCCCCGCACCCGCCATGAACAGCTTCGTTGGTGGGATGGCTCCGGTCCATTCCCACCTATGACAGTAATTCCATGCTGCCCCCGGCTCTCCTGGTCCCGCTTCTTGCCTCGGCGCGGGAACGTGTATATCGCGCTCAGGGGCGTCATTGGTTTCGAGCTGGCGCGTGGCGGTTTGCAAATCTTCGCCGTCGAAGCCTTGTTCTTTGCTTCTGCTTGATGGCTGTCGCGTTGCTGACATCTTTGCTCTCAGGGTGCGGCTCGAAGGTACAGGGCTTTTCCGCGGCTCCTGCAGCGAACGTGCAACTCCGCGGTATCCTGCATGGTGGACAACAGCCCGTTGCAAACTCATCCATTCAGCTGTACGCCATGAGCACCATAGCCGATGGGGGCGCCTCCACGCCCCTGCTCAGCACCCCCGTCCTGACGGATGAAAATGGCGTTTTCGCGGTGAATGCGTACACTTGCCCCTCCGCCTCCTCACAGCTTTATATTGTCTCGATTGACGGCAATCCCGGACTCTCGTCCGACACAAATAATCTCAATTTGGCGGAGATGGCTCTGCTTGGACCGTGCGGCGGTGTCTCAAGCTCCACCTCGGTCATCATCAATGAAATCACAACGGTTGCAGCTGCCTATGCGCTATCGCCGTTCATCAACTCCTACGCCGCGGTCGGCTCCAGTCCCGCCGATGCGCCGCAGCTGGATGCAGCCATTACTGTAGCCAATGAGTTGGCAAACTTTTCGGATGGAAGCACCCCGGGAGCGGCCCTGCCGCCGGGCCAGATTGCTCCCGTTGCCAAGCTCATGACCCTGGCCGACGTCCTTGCAGCCTGCGTAAACTCCTCCGGTGGGACAGCCAACGACGGCACCGTGTGCGGAGACCTGTTCGCAGACACCAGCCTCCCCGCAAACACGCCTCCCGCAAACACGATCGACGCCAGCCTGGAGATCGCGCGCAATCCAGCCAATAGTGTCTCCGCGCTTTACTTCCTAAGCCAAAGGGCACCGCCGTTCGGGCCTATTCTCACCGCGCCTCCCGCCGATTGGACCCTGCAGATCACCTCGGACGTTCCAACGCCCATCATGTTCCCAACGCCAGGAACCTTTAACGGCCCGCAAGGGGTCACGCTCACCGATAGCAACCCATCTGCGAAAATCTATTACACGCTAGACGGCAGTCCGCCGTCCACCTCTTCCACGCCGTACTCCGGAGCCATATCGGTGTCTGCTTCCACAACCATTCGCGCGATCGCCGTCGCAAACGGGGTGGGTAGCCTTCTGGCGCTTGGAAGCTATGCGATTACTCCTGCACAGCTGGTTTTCGTTACGAGTCCAACCGCCGGCAACCTTGGATCAGCGCTAAGCCCAAGCCCGGCAGTTGCGGTTGAAAACGCCAATGGTTCCGTGCTCACCGCCGCGACCGGCATTGTGACCCTTCAACTCGCCAACAATTCTGCCGGGGCAAGCCTGAGTGGCACAACATCAGCAAGTGTCGTGAACGGAATCGCAACGTTCCCCAACCTCGTTGTGAGTACAGCCGGCTCTGGGTATACGCTTACGGCCATTTCACCAGGCATGAGCGCTGGCACGAGCAGCCCCTTCAGCGTTGCAAATCCGGTGAGTGTGACGGTGACTCCGGGCAGCGCGACGTTGACGCCTTCGCAAACACAGCAGTTCGCCGCAACGGTTGCCAACAACGCGAACACGGCTGTGACCTGGTCCCTAAGTCCTGCTGTGGGCAGCATCTCTTCCGCTGGCCTATATACGGCTCCGGCCTTGATCGCCAGCCAGCAGATGGTGACCGTGACCGCGGTCAGCGCTGCCGATAAAACCAAAGCGGCCAGCGTGAATGTGTCCCTGACTCCCCCTGCTGCGACCTACTACCTGTCTCCCACGGGAACGGATGGTAACAATGGCAGGTCGAGCAGTACGCCCTGGCTCACGCCGAATCATCCCTTGAACTGCGGCGATGTCATCATCGCATCGGGCAGCGCGGCATATGCGGCAAGTAACTTCACGAGCGGAAAATGGGGAAATGTTACCTGCCTGGGAAGCAACAATGTAGCGTGGCTCAAATGCGCCACTTTCGATGCGTGCAAGATTCATGTCACGTCCGGCACTGCGGATGGCATGAGAGTCAGCGCCAGCTTTTGGGGTGTGCAGGGCTGGGAGGTCAGCAACACGGCAGGGGGAACGTTAGGGGGAAACTGTTTTAACGCAGTCCCTCCCACTCCGACCCAGAGCATTCACCACATCATCTTTGCGAATGACATAGCGAATGTGTGCCCCCTGGACGGTTTTGCCATTGGCCCTTACGGGGTGGCCAGTGTTGATTACTGGGTCGCGGTGGGCAATATAGCTTACAGCGCGGGAGTTTCCAACACCTACTGCGGAAGCGGGATCAGTGCGTACGAACCAGCAGCCACTGATACTTTGCCGGGCACGCATATCTACGTGGCGGGTAACTTTTCGTTCTCGAACACCAATCCTTCAGGTTGCTACGACGGCAACGGGATCATCTTCGACACGTTTGACGGTGACCAGACGTCCATGCCGGTCTCGTACTCACAACAGAGCGTGATAGACAACAACATCTCGCTTTCGAACGGCGCAGTCGGAGTGAGAATCGAATACAACAATGCCGGAAATGGGCCGAACCACGCAACGATTTATGCCCGCCACAACACGATGTGGAATAACAACTCTGGGACATCTCAATACGGAAATCCCACTTGCGGCGAAATGCAGCTCTATGAAACGTTGTCCACGCACGCGTATCTCAATCTTGCCGCGACAGCGCAGGCTGGATGCTATGGAGATCCTCAGAATCCTGCATACGCTTACTCGATGATTAATGAAGACGGGACCAGCTCCGCATACCAAAATTTTGAATGGAGCGCCACAGGTTCTTATACTCAGATGATAGGCGCTCTGAATTTCATTCTTGGAACAAACAATATAACGAACTCCAACCCTAACTTCTCGAATCCAACTACCCCCGGCGCACCCATCTGCGGCACGAATTCAAGCGTGCCAGACTGCATGGCTCCTGTGATCTCCAACTTCACCCCTAAGAATGCGGCTGCTGTTGGATATGGTTACCAAGTGCCCGGCTCTGCCCAGACCTACGATCCCCTCTTTCCTCAATGGCTGTGCACGGTAAACCTGCCGGCGGGAATGGTAACGATGGGATGCTTGCCCCAGCAGTGATGCGACGATCAAATTTTTCGCCTTTCAGCAAATCGTTGCTCGAAGCCGCAGGATCGATGCGCGGGGTACAGGGAGCATGGTAGCCTTACTGTGTGAGAATCGTTTCTGTAGAAACTAGCTTTCTTTAGAGCGCGAAGTAGCGCTGTCGAGCATTTTTGTGAAAGCAATGTTTACGAGATCCACATTCACGAGCACTACATGGGGTCGATTCGTCTGCTCGCTGCTTCTGTGTTGGCTTGTTTCATCGCTGGCAGGATGCGCCGGCAAGCCGTCTGCAGGTGGCGGTTCCTCCCCTCCTCCCGTCTCTTACACGTATCTCACTGGAAATTGGGAGTTCGTGCCCACCCCGGCATCGGGGTCAGCGTCACCTTTTACGCTGCTTGCGGGATTCATCAACGAATCGGACGATCAGCCCGGAGTGAACGACTTCCTTACGGCCGCGCTTCAGGTACAGTCCGCGACCTGTTATAGCGACTCCCCGGATATGTCCTTGCAGGGAGTCGTTCTCGGTACCCCCGTAGGTCTCACTTCCTTCCCTGTCGAGAATCAGGTTCTGACGATCTCCGCGGCCAAAAACTCTTCCTCACCTCAGCTGACAGGAACCTATTCCATTGCAGGCGGCTGCGGGAATGGACAGACTGGCTCGATCTACGGAAATCTCTACTCTCCTCTTCATGGGACGTACACTGGAGCGACCGTGGGCAGCAGTCCGGCAAAGACGATCGCCTTGACTCTGGCGCAGTACAGCCAAGGCGCGGGCGATGGCCGCTCCTTTGTCACTGGAGGGGGAAAGTTCCAGGGTTTTGCTTGCTTCACGACCGCTAGCCTGTCCGTTCCCAACGGCTATGTTCTCGGACGTTCAGCGAGTTTTCTGCTCACAACCAATGAGGCAGCAGGTTCCCAGATCGCTCTGCAAGGGATGCTCGACCAGGCGGCGGACACGCTCACGATCACTTCTATCGTTGTCTCCGGGGGAGCTTGCAGTGGCTCCTACGGCGCAGTGACCCTCGCCTTGTGAAAGGTGGCCATCAGCGCCCGCCGGCCAATTGCCGCCGCGATTGCACCGCAGCAGGCGGAAGGCTTTTTAGATTAGGCTTTTAGTAAGGATTTCGGGCTATTCGGATGCGCTTGTTTCATGCAGAACGCGGCACTCACCGGGATACTCTTCGTGCGCTTGCCAAAACTGCGCTGGTGCTTGTTCTCTCTCCGCTGTTAACAAGCTGCAATACAATTCGCGTGCCGCTTCAGGGCGCATCCATGCAGTCGAATCTTGTCGGAAACTGGCAATTCGAGTTGTCACCCACCTCCGGTAGCCTCCCGTTTGCTTCATTGGCAGGTTTTCTCGATCAGGAAAGCAGTTCGACAATGCCACCCCCGCTCACAGCTTCGCTGCAAATAGTTACACATTCTACTTGCTTCTTTGCGGGACTGCTTCCGTTCCACGGCCAGCTTTTGGGCAGTCAGGTGAACTTGTCTTCCTTTTCCTACGACGGTCAATTCGTGAATATCACCACAACCGAACAGGAAAATGCTTCACAGCTGTCAGGGACCTATCAGGTAATCGGCGGCTGCGCCGGAGGAAGCACCGGGACGATAGCGGCTGCCAAGTACGCTCCACTTAATGGCACCTACGCCGGTGCGGTAGCGGGCGGTACATCTACGATCTCGATCACCCTTCACCTCTCTCAAAGCCCCAATGCCCGCGGTGACGGCACCTCGCCCTTGAGCGGATCCGCGAATTTCACCGGAATCCCCTGCTTCACTCAAGGAACTCTTCCGGTCAGCGGGGGCTCCGCTCTCGGCAGTTCTGTTGAACTCGGGTTCGTCACGAATGATCCCGCCGGCTCACAAGCCGTTCTGAACGGGACCTTCGATCCAGCGGCCGGCACGATTACCCTTCCATCCATCCGCGTCGTGGGGGGCGGTTGTGCGGGTTCGTTTGGCCCCGCGAACCTTCTCATTCAGTAGTTCACTGATCAATCGAGAGAACCACGTTAAGCCGCTGCATGAAAGCCCAATTCTCGAAGCTGCTCACGCGTGGCAGCGAGAACCTGCACCGGATCGGGTTTACCCAAAAGCGTTGGGATGCCCGCGCGCTCACAGGCATCCCCGATAGATTGCTCATCTGGGTAGGAGGCAATCATTTCTGTAGATGGCCTAGACGGGTCTGCCTTAGAGTAGGTCGTGCATTTGAGTTGCCAGGTGCCGTCTGCGTTGGGAGCCGTAGTAAAGCGAACGCTCAGAGTTTCCATTCTGCCGTTAGCCTAGCACCCGAACCGTTTGCATTGTGCGAATCTGTTTATGCAGGCTGCAGGCGCCCGCAGCTATGGCTTGAGGTGGAGGTTGCGGAAAAATTATGCAAGACCGCTTGATCACGAATCGAAAACAGGCGAACCCGATCCATTATTCGGCAGCGCTCATGCTGTTCCTGGCGCTCTGCCTGATGCTTGCGGAGCACCTCTCCCCCGCGCAGGCGCACAACATTGACGTGGACGCTGAGGTGGCCAAGCAGGGCGGCAGCTTGATCCGGCAGTTAGCCTATCTTGCCTTCGGACTTGTCGGCGCGATCGGTACCTACCATGTACTTGTCGTTCAGCGCGTCAAGCTCCGATGGAATCCCCGCGTGGGGATCATGCTTTCGCTTCTGCTAAGTTGGACCGCACTCAGTCTGGTGTGGACCGACGCTCCGCTTATCACCGCAAAGCGATTTCTCGTTCTCGGATTAATTTTCCTCGGTGCCTTCGGCGTCGTCCTGAGCTGGACCAGAACGGAAATAGTGAAGTTCATTGCGTTGAGTTCCGCGATTCAAATAGCCGTTGGAATCGCAGCGGAACTTCTCTATGGGTACTTCACGCCATACCGCGCCGACTATCGATTCGGAGGCATTCTGCCAGGAAACTCAGAAGGGTATGTTTGTCTGATCTGTGCCCTGTCTTCGCTTTGCATGACCAGACTGAAAACTTCAAATCGAAGGAACTATTGGATCGTTGCGGCCTTCAGTTTGGCGTTCCTGCTGCTGACCCGATCACGCGGAGGTCTGGCGGCCTTCATGCTCGCAGCCATTCTCTATCTCCTGGTAACCCTTGATCTGAAGCACAGAATACTGGCCGCACTCACCATTGCTACGGTGGTACTCCTCCTGGTGATCTCCGGTGTCGTCCCGACCCTGGTGAACGTGCTGGATCGTGGCGGAGAAGGAACCGAGAATGTAAACGGCAGACAGCCGCTCTGGGAGGATTTAATGACGTATGTCCAGCGTCGTCCGCTGACCGGATTCGGTTATGAAGGGTTCTGGACGGTGGAAAGGATCGATGATGTTTCGGAAGATCAGGGATGGCCGATCGACCAAGCCCATTCAGGGTATGTCGAAGGCTTGCTGGAGTTGGGCTGGATTGGAGCCATTCTCCACACCCTCACTCTTGTCATAGGCATGACAGAGGGAGTCCGGCAGTTCCGGCGGGCTAACGAGTACGCATATTTTCTCGGAGCTAGCCTCTGCCTGGTGTACTTGGCGGGAGGATTGGTCGAGGCCCTCTTTATTGTCAAGGCATCGCAAAGTTCTTATTACTTTGCGATGTTATTGTGTGTGCTGGCCGTTGAGCCGGAGCTGAGCCGGGCGAACGAACCGCTGGAGCGGCAGCGAGGGGCTCTGGGGAGAAGAGAAGCGATTCGTTTGGCTTGACATCGATCGAGCGAAGGTCCGCAGCTCAGAAGATATTACGACCTACGGCCCGGGTTGGCCGTATGCGGATGAGATTGCCTGGATCTGCTGTCGCCTGGGCCTGTCACCTGGGCCCGTAGCGGACCGCATATAGGGTAGTTCTCCTGAAACCCAGCCATCGCAAGTAGCTGACCGGGGCAAAAGGAGAGCTGCCGCGGCAGGCGTGTTGGTCAAACGCGATACCATAGCGTGGCATGTAGTGCGGCAGGTCGATATCCGTCTCCTGTTTCACTTCGACATTGAATCGCTGCTCAGGTGTGAGCTTGGCCCAGGTTTCAGGGGCGGGACGCACGCTGCAGGTAAATCCGCGATACTTATCGATGGGAACGTAGCTGTGCGGCGGATTTGTCAGGCGTTCGTCATTGATGTGCCCTCCATTCTCGAGCTCGACCGGGTAGTTGTATTCAAAGCCTCCATCCACCGTGTTATCGGGAACTCCCGCGGCCTGCAGTTCATTGGTCAACGCCACCCGCGCGCGAGAGTAGGCGAACATATCGTGGGTACACCCGATGCTGTAAAGAGCAGTCAACCCGACCAGGGCGGTGGTCATGCCGGGGAGAGACGGCCGGACAAACTCCTGATAGGCACGGGTCAGGCAGAGTGCTGCAACAAAGACGAATTCCAACAGGTAGCGGTCGAGCACCCAGGCCTTCGAGCGTGGGATCAGGAGGGCGAAGTACACCATCGCAAATGGCGCCAAGATATAGCGAATCTGCTTCCAGGATATTCTTGGCATCCCTGCTGGTTGCAACGCACTCTGCTCTCGAATTGGCAGCTTTGGTGAGCGCAGGAGAAAGCTGATCACGGCCAACAAGCCGGCGAGCGAAACCGCGGTGAGGATCACGCGAACGCCGAAATCTAGCGCTACAGGCCCCCCGTTGTCCAGCAGCGCATACTGGTAAAACCCTTGTGGGGTCACCCAATCGCGCAGGAGCGGTTCTAACATTGCGGTCGCACCGTGGCCCTTTGCGGTGAGAAACGCCAGTAGGGCATACCCGACGCCTCCGCCTGACAGCATGAGCCAGCCACGCCGGCCGGCGCGGCGAATTTCGGGCAGAAACGCCACGATGAGAGCCAGGATAAGGAACGGAAGCTCCAGCAACGCTCTCATGAGTTCTCGGACCATGTAGATGGCCTGATGCAAGCCCTCTATCTTCACCATCACATGCTCCTGACATGTGTATGGCTGTTGAAAGAACCAATGCAAGCAGAAGACAAGGAATAGCCACCCAGCCAGCGTCGCCGCGCCACCCAGGACGACCACGCGGCGGTTCTTCTGAAGCAGCCAAAGGGTGCAAGGAACCATGACCAGGACACCGAGCCAGGCTATCTGACGTGACGTGCCGAAGACCCCGTTTGTTAGGACCGCGAAACAGATCCAGCCCGCGGCCGCGCCGGAGGTCGCAGCCTGCAACGACCTGAGGCAGCCGTAGACGCAAGCGACGATCGCGAGGAGGCCACCCAGATCCGTCATAAAGGTGACCGACAACAACATATATAAGGGGGATAGCACCACAACTAACGTGCCGAAGCATGCATTGCGTTCGCTGATTCCGGCGCGAACAAAGGTGCGCTGCATGAGAAACGCAGTCAGGGTGCCGACGAGCAGGGTCGACAATCGGACACTGGTGAAAGAAAAACCAAATAGATGGACCAACAAGGCCGCAAGATATAGCTGCCAGCCCACAATGGGGGTCGCGCACCAGTTGTATTGGATATGTCCAGTTTGGGCCAGAATGTGGACTGTCCGGACATAAGACCAGTCATCGGCGATGCCAATTTCAGCGAATGGTCTCGAGATTAGCTCACAAAGGGAGAAAACGACCGCGCACGAGACGGCGTAAAGACGATACCTGTTCACGAGAGACGTCGAATCCCCGGGAGATTGATTAATCCTGTTCGACTTGAACACCTAAGCCCCATGCGAAGATGAAGAGAAACTGTAGATTGTCGCCGCGCTATAAGAACCGACTACAGAAGGAGACGCTGCCAGCGTTCAAAGAGGCGGTCGTCCGCTGGTAGAAGCGAACCCATAAGTTAACCGAAGCGGACATTCGTGGCAGGCTTGTCCGTGTTTCGCAGGTCCGGCTGCCAGAGGCGAAGCCACTGCACCGCGAGCAGACCTATAAATTGACTGTTCGTGAAGAGATAGCGGCGCCAAAGCCGGCGCGGCTCCTGGCATAGTCGATAGAACCATTGAAGTCCAAGCCGCTGCAGAATCGCGGGGGGTTCCTTTAAAACACCGGAGTAGTAATCGAAAGCGGCACCCACGGCCAGCATCGGCATATTGAGATGCTGGCTCATCTCATAAGTAAACACCTCTTGCCGCGGGCAGCCCAAACCGACAAACACGATCTGCGCACCAGAATCCTTGATCTGTGCGACGGCAGCCATCTGTTCCTCAGGCGTGAGATGGCGGAACTGCGATGGGCGGCAGCCGGCGATCTGGAGCCCAGGGCAAAGTTGCCGCATGCGCTTGCAAAGCTGCTCAAGCACATCTGGCTTACTGCCATAAAAGAACACGGGAACGCCTTGCCGCGCCGAAGCCTGTGAAACCATCAGAGTCATATTCGGGCCATAGACTCGGTCGCGGAGCTTCGTTCCATACAGCAGGTTCAGGGCCCAACGGACCGGCTGACCATCCGGGGTGACGAGTTCAAAGGTATTGAGGCGATACCGGTGAACCCGGTCCAATGCACCGGTGATGACCCCGTGTACCGCAAGTGCCGTGGTTGCGAAGCGCTGATGCGCCTTAGCGTGGCTGATGATCGTATCGACAGCGAACTCATAGTCGACGGCGCTGATCGCAACGCCAAGAAGGTTCTTTTTGCCGCGATTGATCATGAAGCCTCCTTAAACCAGCGATCCACATTGTTATCGAAAATCTGCTGCAGTATCGCTTTCACGTCGTACTTCTGCCTCCAATCAGGATAATGCCTGGCAAACTTACCTGTGTCGCTGATCCACCAGATATGATCGCCGACGCGATTTGCTTCCTTGTAGGTGTGCTGCAGTTCCCGGCCCGCAATCCCTTCACAAAGTAAGATCGCTTCCATCATAGAGGCGTTGCTGAACCGCCCCCCGCCAATGTTGTACACTTCAGCGCTGCGAGGGTTAAGAGAAAACTGATGGAAGCAACGGATTAAATCCGCGCTATGGATGTTGTCGCGCACCTGCTTGCCATGATACCCAAATACCGTATAAGGGCGACCCGTCGCAGTGCAGCGCATGAGATAGGCAAGAAAACCGTGCAGCGCCGTTCCGCTGTGGTTCGGACCGGTAAGACAGCCGCCACGGAAACATGCTGTCTTCATTCCAAAGTAACGCCCATACTCCTGCACGAGAACATCCGCTGCGACTTTGGATGCTCCGAAGAGGCTGTGCAGCGTTTGGTCTATGGACATTTCTTCATCGATGCCGCCCGCATACTTGTGCGAAGGATCGATCTCCCAACGCGTTTCGAGCTCCATAAGCGGCAATCGGTTGGGAGTGTCCCCATAAACCTTGTTGGTCGAGGTGAAAATAAACACCGCGTCAGGACAGAATTTTCGTGTGGCCTCGAGCAGGTTCAGCGTACCTGTGGCATTTACCGAAAAGTCCATATGCGGGTCGCGCGCCGCCCAGTCGTGCGAGGGCTGCGCAGCTGTGTGGATGATGAGGGCGACATCCTTGCCCAGGTCAGCGAAGGTACGCTCCACCTGATTCCTGTCCCGAATGTCGAAGTCAGCGTGACGATACCTGGAACCGAGCTCACTCTGAAGCCGTTGCTGGTTCCAAGAGGTCGATGCTTCGGCTCCGAAGAACTCACGCCTCATATCATTTTCAATCCCAAGCACCTCAAACCCGAGCCCCGCGAAAAAGGTGCTTGCTTCCGAACCGATAAGGCCGGCTGAACCTGTAATGATGGCGACACTCATCCTGCTGCTCCGGGTAGGAATCGTTGTACACGCAAGGAAACGCCTACGAATGCGTAGCGACGAAACTGGGCTAGTTTTGCAAGCGACTGGTCCTACTATACAGAAGGCATTGCAAGTGGGTGATGCAAATCCAGAGATTCCGAAGCAATTCTGAAGGATCGTCTTTCGTTGCGAAGCTTCTCGACGGCCATCTAATCCTTTCTGCTCTGCGGAGGTTACCTTTGCCGAATCCACTAGCTTACCTTTGTAATAAAGCTAAGGCGAACATGGAGGTTCTCGACACTGCTATGAATGATATGCTACCGACGCAGCGCCCTAGTTGAACGGAGAAACATTATCGTGGCGGTATTTCGTGGACGTGCCCCTTTGCGATTGGGGTTGGCGGGGGGCGGAACGGACGTATCTCCTTACTGCGACCTGTACGGGGGAGCCGTCCTGAGCGCAACCATCAGCTTATACGCGCACACAACGATCACTCCCTCACCTGACGGGCAGGTACATTTTCTGGCGCTCGATCAGGACGTGCACGAGACCTTTCCGACGCGTGGCGAGTTGCCGCCCGGCAATCGGCTCAGTTTGCATCACGGCGTGTACAACCGCGTTGTTCGCGACTTCATGGAAGGCAGACCGCAGGCAGTCACCATTTCGACCGCCTGTGATGCTCCGGCCGGCAGTGGCCTGGGCTCCTCCTCAACTCTGGTGGTCTCCATGCTCCGCACCTTCGCCGAGATGCTGAATGTCCCGCTTGGGGAATACGATCTAGCCCATTTGGCCTATCAGATCGAACGAGTGGATGTTGGGCTCCATGGCGGCAAACAGGATCAGTACGCTGCAGCCTTCGGCGGCTTTAATTTTCTTGAGTTTCACGACTCGGATTACGCGTTAGTAAATCCTCTGCGCATCAAGGACTGGGTGATCTCCGAGTTGGAGAGTTCGATCGTGCTGTTCTTTACAGGCCAGTCCCGGTCCTCGGCCGAGATCATTGAGGAGGAGTCGCGCAATGTTTTGGAGAGGAACGAAGCCGCCATCGATGCGATGCATCAAGGCAAGAAGCAGGCCTTCTTAATGAAGGAGGCGCTGTTGCGGGGACAAGTGAGCACCATGGGCGAGGTAATGCGCGTTGCCTGGGAGCACAAAAAGCTCATGGCATCAAGCATTTCGAATGCTAGGATCGACAAACTGTACGATCTGGCCATGTCCAATGGAGCATTCTGCGGCAAGGTTTCGGGAGCGGGGGGTGGCGGCTTTATGATGTTTCTAGTGGATCCTTCTCGAAAGCTGGAGGTGATTCGCGCCCTTCGGGAAACACGGGATGGCGAGGTAATGGGTTGCCACTTCGTCGCAAGCGGTGCGCAGGCCTGGAAGGTCCTGTAGTTGGCCCGCGTATCATGGCCTGCAACGAGAGGCTGCGTTCATGATGGAAGCGATCATTCTTGCGGGAGGCCGCGGAACCAGACTCAGCAGTGTTGTGCCCGGCCTGCCAAAGCCAATGGCTCCGGTAGCGGGCCGCCCCTTTCTTTCCTATCTACTGGATATCCTGGCAGCCCAAGGTTTCACGCGCATCTGCCTCTCAACGGGGTACAAGGCGGAGGAGATCGAACGGTATTTCGGCGCAAGCTTCCGCGGTGTGCCACTCGTGCATGCACGTGAGCTAATGCCGTTGGGAACGGGAGGCGCCATTCGGGCAGCACTTGCGGCTATGACGGCGGAAGATGTTTTTGTTCTGAATGGCGATACGATCGCGCAGGTGGAGTTGCGTACGATGTATAAGCAGCATGAGGCCTCCGGCGATCAGCTCACGATCGCTTTGACTCACGTATCCGATTCCGCCCGCTACGGGGCCGTCGCCGTTCGCGACGGTCACATTGAACGCTTCTGTGAGAAAGGGCTCACGGGGCGCGGCTATATCAATGCAGGTATTTACCTCATGAGGCGCGGCTTTTTCGATATCATCCCGTTACCGGACGTCTTCTCCTTCGAAAAGGAGGTTTTGATGGATCGCCTTGATGAAGTGCACCCCGGCGCGTTTCTCTCCGAGGGCTATTTTGTCGATATTGGCATTCCGGAGGACTACATCCGTGCGCAACACGAGCTGCCGTTATTTGCTTTCAATGCAGAGGCCAAATGAACTTGACGAGTGAACCGCCCGCCGCAAAGCTGCGCGCCCCACAGAGCTCCGGAACACCGGCGCTACAGTCAGTGTCGGCTCGATCACAGGTGCCCGGGGCACGATCAAAAGTTGCGATGCTCGTGGGCGACAATCAGACCCTGCATTGTGGAGTGAAAGACGGAGCGCATATTCTGGCGAAGACGTTAAGTCACATCGGTTTCGACGTCGACGTCCTGGCTCCGGATACCTGGCGTCCGGCTGATGTATGGAAACTTTTGCAGCGACTCAGAAAAGAAAGGTACGACATCCTGCATGTGCAGTATCCGTCTATCGGCTATCGCACTTCTTTGCTGCCGCATGTTTTGGGACTGCTGCGCTTGTCCCATGCCACGGTGACGACGCTGCACGAATTTTCAGCGTTCCCGAAAATGCAGCAGTTATCGACGCATGCTTTTCGTCTAAGCGCGGGCACACTGCTTTTCGGAAGCGAGTATGAACGGTCACGGTTCAACCGTGTGCTGGGTCTGATTGGAGCAAAGCAGGAAGTCTTTCCGATCCTCAGTCAAATACCAGCGGTTCAATCGAGCGATCGGGATGCCACCGTCGTGTACTTTGGTCAAATTCGTCCACACAAGGGCTTGGAAGCCTACCTTGAGTTAGCCCGGCGCAGTCTTGAACTCAACAAACGATATAACTTCCATATCATGGGAAGCGTTTCCAGTGCTCACGAGACATATGCCCGCTCTTTGCAGAAGCACGCACCCAGCGAAATTCTCTGGTCATTCGATCTGCCTGTTGAGGAGATCGGCGGCACTCTCGGACGCTCGTTCGCAGCCTATTTACCCTTTCCCGATGGCGCAAGTGAGCGTCGTGGAACCCTGCTCGCCGCGCTGTTGAATGGTTTGCCGGTGTTGTCCCGCATTGGGTCCGCAACGACACCGGAGATACGCGAGTTGTTAGTGATTGCAGACGACGCGAACGGTGCTCTCAAGGCACTCGACGAACTGACGGCCCGACCTGATGAATGGGAGCGGATCAGTGGTGTGTCGCACGAACATGCGCAGAAGCATTCCTGGGAAGATGTGGCAAAACGACACGCGGATGTGTATCGGGCTCTGCTCCGCGCGTAAGCATGGCCATTCTGCGGATGTTTCAAGTACAGCACGCGGATAAGGATCTTGAAGACTCGCGTTGCATTTTATTGCTAAGTCGATTGCTTAGTCTTGCGATGTGAGTTCCGAACTGGCTAATGCCTCTCTGGTCGCGTTAACGACCTCTTTCCGGCTATGTGCCGTCATGCAGATGAGCTCGTGAGGGCAATCTGCGACACGGTCCAAGTCGCAGCCGTAGCATGGAGGCTGGTTATAGAAGAAGCGGTCCCCCGGACGATCGGAGTACCAGATACCAGGTACATTCCGGGCACAGAAGAGACCGAGAACGCGTGTGTCGACCGCTGCGGCAAGGTGCATCGTACCCGTGTCGTGCCCGAGAAATACTGCCGCCCGTTGGATCACTGCTGCAGATTCTCGAGGCGTCAAGCGGCCGCAGGCGTTGACCTTAGGGCCGTTCCATGAAGCTGCGAGACGGTCGTTTCGTGCGCGCTCATCTTGCGAGCCAACGAAAACTACCCCCAGTTCTGGCTCAGCGGCACTTAGCATCTGTAGCACAGGTGACCAGTTTTCATCTCCCCAATCTTTGACGGGGATCTTGCCCCCGACCGAGAACGCAATGTAACGTTCCGCGTGCGGCATCTCAGAAATAATTTGGTCCGCCATGCCTCGCTCTGCTTCAGTTAAATCCAGAGACCTGTCGGAAGGTTCAGGCGGCCCCGGACTCCGACCATGGTTCAAGCTGCGCAACAAGCGAGACGCCTCAGTTTCCCATAGTTTTCCGGCCTCGATCTCGCGTGAATAGCGTAGGTCGCGGGTCCAGGGAACCGCACGAACTTTACCAATGCCGCAGGCCTTGAAAAACGCATAGTGCCTCGCAAGATTAAGCAAGCGTTTCTCCGGAGTTAGATAATAAAGGATATCCACCTTCAGCGCGCGAAGTTTCTTGTAGAGGTTCGCAATGTTTCTGGCACCACGGAGCGGCATCGGATATTCGATAGACCCATCAATAAGACCACACGGCTTCAACAGCGCTTCTGCCGGTACCATCTTGTTGCCAATCGGGTAATTGGTTAACAAATGCCGCTCGGCCCCCGGATGCCGGCGCGCGATTTCGCGATAACAGGGCATCGAGATTACCGTGTCCCCGAGACTTCCGATCTGGAAGATCAGAATTGTTTTACGAGCTGTCATCCTTACCTCCTCCGAGATGTTCATGCAACTAGCTGGTGATCCAGAGGCCTTCTGTTTCGAGGAGCGCAGACTAGAAGATTGCATAAAGGAAGGGGCTGCGCTTCGCATTACTGACATAGAGAAGCATTACCAGCAAGCAGACCGCAATTGTGCTGCAGGAATAGACTGACCATCGTCCCCAGCGGGGAATTGAGTTCACGATAGGATGGCGAGCATTTCTTCTGCGCAGGAAATCGCCGGCCTCCGCGACGGCATAGCCGCAAAGCCCAATGACAATCGCGCGGCCGTTCTGGGAAGCAAATGCGGAGAACGCGGGCGCCCAGGCTGTCAACCCCGAGAAAAGGTGACCGAGGATAAAGACAATATCACTCCAGCTTTGTGCGCGAAAACACACAAAAGCGACGGCAATGAGATGAAAGGTTGTTATCCGGCCGATCCTGCCCGCCCAAACCTGGGCTCTGGGGTGCTGCTTGTAATATAAACGACGCCTCTTTCCCGTAAGTGCATCGACGGAAAGATACAGCGCGTGGACGAGCCCGAAGAGCACAAAGGTCCACCGGAAACCATGCCACAGACCGATAAGCACCATGTTTGCAGTCAGGCTGATCATGAGACCAACATCCCCGAGTCTTCGTGTAGACATCCTTAGGGGAGTAAACACATAGTCGGTGAGCCAGAGGGTCAACGTGATGTGCCACCGTCTCCAGTATTCGCTGGGGCTCACCGCAGAATAAGGAGCTTCAAAATTTTCCGGCGCCACAATCCCGAACAGAAGGGCAGCCCCCACGGAGATGTCAGTCAGAGCTGAAAAGTCAGCGTACATCTGGAGCGGGTAACCGTAAAACCCGAGGAGGACTGGCTCGTGGACGCTATACAAATGCCGATAGATGTAATTGACCAGGACCGCGAGATTATCGGCGACGATGAACTTCTTAAAGAACCCCAAGAGTATTCGTTGCACTCCTAGCAGCACCGAATCGCGAGAAGCAGTCACGGGCGGATGAAGCTGTGGCAGGAACTGCTCACTGCGTTGAATGGGGCCGGCGACAATCTGGGGAAAGAAGGTGATAAAGGCCGCGTAGTCTAAGAGGCTGGTTTCTGGATCGATAGCTCCCCAGTAAACATCCAGGAGATAACCCACCAGCTTGAATGTGTAGTAGGAGACCCCGAGCGGCATGAGCAGCCGGGTTGCCCACGGACCCGGGACAACCAAGGCGCCCTTAAAGACGATGAGCGCGCCGATGAGGAAGGCGACCGTCGAATATGTAATGACAGAGCGGGTTCGCTCAGTCGTGCCCTTCTGCAGCAGCGCGGCGTAAAAGACGAGCACTGTATCGAATGCAAGAAGCAAAAGAAGCGTGGAGCTGTTGAGGTAATAGAAGATACAGGAGCTTGCGAGCAGCACCAGCGGGCGGCCGCGGGGAGGCACCGCCCGATAGGCGAGGGCTGCGGCTAACAGGAACCCCAAAAAAGCAATTGTCGTGAAGTCCATAGCTTCCGCTTTACTTTGCCTTGGCGGCGATTACTTTCACAAAGTCGCCCACATTCTTTAAACCGCGCACCTCGCCGGTCTTCAGCCTGATACCGAACTCCGTCTCAACGGCAACGATCAGATCTACATGGGAAAGGGAATCCCACTCCTCCACATCCGCAGCGGTAAGTTGAGGATCATATTGCAGATTCGGCTGCCTAAAGATCT
Source organism: Granulicella sp. (assembly GCA_965276885.1). Lineage (GTDB taxonomy): Bacteria > Acidobacteriota > Terriglobia > Terriglobales > Acidobacteriaceae > Granulicella. Next base: position 4,565,584 of record OZ255702.1, read on the forward strand.
CACGCAAAATCTCCGTAAGTTTCATTTCAACAACGGCGGCTTCCACGGTTAAATCTCCTTGATGTATGTCGGTGTAAGTTGGAATTGGTGTGGGTCAAGCTTCCAGTGCGTGTGCCCGCCGGCGTCGAGTACCTGTTCGAAGCCAAATCGTGAGTAGAACTCTTTCACCATCCCATTCTTGGCACTGGGGATGTATTCGGCATCGATGCGGGACAGATTGCGCTCCAAAGCGAATTCGACGACCTTCGCCATCAGGTACTCTTCCACTCCCCGGGCAAGCACTCTGCAACTCATCAGCCAATTCACGATGTGCAGCTTGTCGGGCGCTTGTCGTAGCGTGATCACCGAGATAAGGCCATGATCTCCGAAACGGTCGGCCAGGCTTGCATAGATTGGCAGCCATTGTTCCTGGTCCAGCATCATTTCACGGCACTCGCCTTCGTTCAGGCGTTGCGTCGTCAAGTTGAATTGATTACTCCGCTGCGTCAGCTGTGCGATGCGGGCAATGTTCTCTGGGTCAAACCGGGCCACTCGGATTTGCATGTCGAGCGACAGTAGATAGGCGCCCACGTCGGTGACGGTGGTGCGCAGTTCTAACCGGTCCGCCTCTTCCTTGTACTGGTCGGCGCGACGGGCATCCTCGGGGGAAAAAGTAGTCGTTTCAAAGAGATTCAAGGAAGATAAGAACTGCACATAGTCCGCGGGATCTTCGGGAAACTCCGGCACGATGACCTCAGGGGCCAGTTGCCGAACCAGATTTCGCTCGAACGGGTTATCATCCAGGAAAACCATCGAGTCCAGCCCAATATTCAGGCGGTCGCGAATCGTTCGGATGTTGTCGGCCTTGTTATCCCAGTTCGCAATGAAAACTGCGATGTCCTCCCGCCGAAGCACCATGTCGGGATTGTCGTTGAACGGACGAAGCGCATTGGCGAGATCGTTCTTGCTGCAAACGGCAAGAACAATGCCCCGCCGCTTCAACGCGAGCAGGTAGCTCTGAAAATGATAGAAAGCCTCGCCGTCGCCGTGTGCTCCGACGTCGATGCCGAGATGGCCAAGGTCCCCGACGACACCGCCCCAGAGTGTGTTATCGAGGTCCAGCACAATGCATTTTGTTACCTTGCCCATGAGGGTGAGCACGATCTCGACGATGCTTTGGCAGAGCAGCGGCAGATGTTGCAGCCGGCAAAAAGCCTTGGTCATGTTCCAAAGGCGTTCATCGAACCAGAGCACCCGGCCAACGTTCGAGGAGATCATCTCGACGTCAACGAGCGTGATGCTATTGTGCTCCGAGGCGGCGCTAGCCAACCCTGCATTCAAGCGGCCGACCGCCGCATAAAGAGAATGCGGCACCTGCAGATCGAAGCTCCCAAACAGGCGCTCATAGGGCATGGCGTAGTTGAACTGCAGGATCTGCGCATTGGTCTGGGCGCGCAAACCGGCCCACACCTGCTGCATGCGCTCCAAGCTGCGTCTTGCAAAGTCTCCTTCGGGATTGTGGAAGTAGCGCGCGCGCAACGCCTGCGTGCAAGACGCCAGCAGGATGATGTGGGGTTTAAACTTGTATAGCTCTGAGCTCGGGTTGAAAACCTCCAACTCCATCGCGTCGAATGCACCCTCGAAGATCTGAGCACTGACTCCATTCTCATGGAATAAGGCTCGCAGCACGGGCACGAACTGCTGCGAGGCGGCATCGGAAAGGATCGCGATGCGGCGCTGCGGGAAGCCGGGCTCATCCGGCAACTGTTTGCCTTTGCCTGCCAGCCGCCGGTACGACAAATCGGGAGTATTCGAAGCGATCATAGGTCTTCACTTACCTGCGACGGGGTCCGCGGCCTGCAGACCGGCGCGCTCTAGAGCGGTGCGGCTTGATTGCCATTGTTTGAAAGAAGCACTTTGCGTCTCAATGTCGCTGGCGACGATCTGCGATACCACCTCGTGACCGAGCACATTCCAATGGCCCTCGCCTCGCGGCATCTTGGGTCCACCATGCAGATAAGCTCCAGTCCTTCTCACATAGGCCTGCAGCGCCGGCTCAAGATGGATGTGATTGATATGGTGAGCGGAGAGGAAGGAGTCGTAACGATGATCCCCGTAGTCCAGATTGGGGGCGCTCATCTTTCGCTGTAACTCTTCAGCGACCTTTGGGTCAGGATTGACCTGAAACGCGTCGTCGGAGGCGATTGTCCAGAACTCGGCGCCGTGAGCAGCGGCTTGGTCGCGCATCGCCAAGGTTAGCCCATCGAGAACCTCCCAACCTTGTTCGATCTCCGGGTTGGGAGGAGGAATCAGCGTCCAGCGCCAAGGGTCAGCGCGAGGGTCGTCTGACACGGCGGCTCCGGACGAGGCGAGACCTTTCAGCTTCGCCGTTACCCGCTTCCGCACCTCGGTGGCGAGCAGGGCCAAGTCAAACGAGTTCACGACGGCCCTGGTCCGGTTACTTTCCGCGATGTCGTGAGCCGTCGGTCGCTTAGCCTGCTCGCTGGCTGGATCCGGTACAACACCCGTATCTGTCACTTTGAAGTAAGGGTAGGGTATGGAGGTCGTTGAATACTTCTTCGTACTATTGAGCACGTACTGCTTGAGCGAGACCTCGTCAATGACGATCTTTGGATGAAAGCGCCACACCTGATTTTCCAAAGTGTAGAAATCCTGGGCCGGCCCATAGCCTTCCACGGCGAAGTTGAGAACCTCGACAGGCGCACCGGGGTGGCTTAACTTCTTTTCCAGAAGCGCAGTGTAGGTTTGCTGCTGCTCAACCTCCAGACCCGCAGTCGTGGAGGAACCGAGAACGGCTATCCGGAAGGTCCCGGGTGCCGGCTCAGGAGAACGCAGCTGATCTCGATTTCCCTCAGCATTGATATGCACAAAAACATCGTTCTCGGTCGTGAGCCAACCGGTGGCGTCCGGGCGGAAGCTGTAGTCCCGGACCGGGTCCATCTGAAACAGCGAAGCATCAAACCGAACGCCGTAAAGATGAAGGGCTACCTCAACCACGCACAGGAAGAGGACGGAACTCCCTGCTGCCAGGAAAAAATCCTTTATGTAACGAGAGGTTCTGTCAGGTCGCGGCACATTGCTCATGATCTTTCCTCCTCCCGCACCCTCCAGGAAGAACCGAAGCGCCGCTTGCAAAAGGCCTGCATGATGCCTTCTTGAAAATTGGCGGAAATCCTATCCATGCGTAAGCCCAAAGCAGACAAAGAGGGTATCCGGTTCATTCTAAACATGAGTGCCGCGCAGTCTTGTGGAGTCATGTTGAAAGTGGCATTTCCCTTAAATGTTGCAGCGTCTCTGATCGTGCTCTGCTCATTGCGATGGCTTTGTGAAAGGTGAATTTTTGGCAGCTGAGGAATGATCTTGGATGAGACCTAGTTTACCATCGCGGTTGGCGACTCAAGGTTACAAAAGTAAGCTCTATGAGGTGCTCCCATACGCAGCGTGCGTTACTTGAGAGTATGCAAATCCGGGAAGAGCGGCAGTATCTGCATGGCTCCCGTCCTGCTCAGGTGAATGGAATCAAAGAAAAATAGATTCGAGCCCGCGGCAAAGCTGCAGCGGTCAGCGTGGCAAAGCACTCCCTTCGGATCGACCAGCAACAATCGCGGCTCCGCTGCTTTTACCGCGAGTATTTGGTCGGTAACCAATTGCTCACCTGCTGGCACCGCAATGCTCCGCAGTTCGGTGCTGCCATCCCCCTGTTCCGGTTGATCAGAAAAGAGCAGTCGATTCAGGGCGCGTCGAAAGGGCAGGTATCGTGTGCGAATGGCAGCAACGGGGTCGTACGGAAACTCCGGCGTGTCTTCCAGGACGATAACGTGCTTGCCCTTCGACTCGAGCACATTCACCTCGCTCGCCAGTCCCGATCGAAGATACGTTGCGTTTTGATTGATTGTGTCCTTGACGGGATTTTCCTGGTGATCATCCGAAACATAGTCGGCTCGCCAACGCCCCACAAGAACGACGGCGCGCACATCCGGCCGCGCCAGGATGTAGTCGAGTGCGGCGTGGTTAAAACGCCGGCAGGAGTCCGCCAACGTACTGTCCGCGGCCCCCCATTGGCTCACACCGAGCGTCGGCGGGCAACTCTCCCTCGTCAACGTGATGAGCTGCCATCGTTGGCTGTGCAGGAAATCCCTGAGGCCTTCCGCAAATGCCTCGGCGTGCCCACCGCCCAGCACAGCCATCGCGGGTTCCGTTGCACTCGGCGCCGGAGCGCACTGTGCGCTTAAGCGCAGATACGAGCCTGAGGAGATACACGGATAATGGCGGTACAGCGCCGCTCGACTCTCCAGGCCATACAGCGTGGGACTGCGAGCCGGTAAACCCCTGGTCACGTAGAGCGAGCCGGCAACGGCGGTCATGACGGTGATCGCAACGGCATAGGAAAGAAGCGCTCTCTTTCCAGCCTGCTGCCTGCCTCGGCGGTAACGCCGCTCGACCAGAAAGAACGAGAAGAGAGAAGCGACAACACTCAACGCCAGCACGAGCATGCGCGTAAGCGGATGTAACGGTCTTGCGCTGCAAATTTCGGCGTAGCTCAGCAGGGGCCAATGCCAAAGGTAAAACGAATATGAGATTACCCCCACACCGGCAAGCCAGCGGCTGGAGAGCAGACGATGGATGCGGCTCTTCTCCGAAGCCAGGAGCAGCACCGCGCCCGTAACGGGGAGCAATGCTTCGAAGCCCGGGAAGCGCATCTCCGGGCGATAGGCAAAAAAGGAGGTCAGGAGCATGAAGGCGCCAGCCGCACCCAGCCACTCCCGCCCCCGACTTCCATCAATCCAAGAAACATCAATCCTAGAGATCGGCTGCTCTGCCCGCCAGAGCGCGAGCAGCGACCCAGCACCGAACTCCCATGCCCGCGTGAAGGGCAGATAGAAGTTCCACACATGCTGCCTGTACTCGGCGAACACGGAAGCCACAAAGGACATTCCAAAGATGGCGGCCATCGCGACGAAGATCGTGCGCGGCGCTCTGTTCTTGAGCGCGATCAGCAAGAGAGGCAGAACGACATAAAACTGCATCGCTACGCCCAAAGGCCAAGTCATCAGAAGAGGCTGAGTAATGGCCCGCTCTGAAAAGAAACTACCCCGGATGAGGTAAAGAAAGTTTGACGCTGAAAGCGAAGCGGCGACGGCACTCTGTCCAAGGCGATAAACCTCCCATGGAGACAACACCAAGCAGCCCAGAGCAAGGCAAAAGAGGATCACGAGCAACAGTGCCGGCATGATCCGTCGAAGACGGCCGAGATAGAAATCAGCCAGATCGAAGGTCCCAACACGCAGTTGGCCATAAATCAGGGAGCAGATCAGGAATCCAGATAGAACAAATGAAACATCGACTCCGGCGAAACCGCCGCGCAGTAGCGGAACCTTATAGTCGAAAGCCACAATGGCAAGAACCGCGATTCCCCGCAGCCCTTCTATGTCCGACCGGTAAGCATGAGTCGCGCGTAAGTCTTTAAACAACGTGTGTCGTCCCCTTGGGAGATAAGGAGCCTGCGGATCGGTTCTCTACAAAGAGCCGCCAGCTGCGCCGCATTGCGTTCACTGAACGGGGTTATAGTAGACGCCAGTATTGACGACCTTGACATATCGCTCGACCTTGCTGAGTTTGCTGGTCGGAACAATGACGAGGTCTCCCGGCTGCAGAGAACGCAGTTCCATGCCGGGATGCGGTTTTTCCAAGGCATTGAAATCGATCAGCTGAGTTTCACCGGTCGTGTCGTCGATGCGATGAATCAGCAGAATCTTTGTGTGGCGGGCGGAGAGCTTGAAGCCCCCAGCGATCGCGACTCCATCCTGAACGCTCAGCGGCCCCCGCAGTTCATAACGGCCAGGGGTCGCCACTTCACCGAGCACCGTGAAATGAGGCTTCTCATAATCTTTAAGCTCAAGCGAAAGCTCTGGATTTCTGAGCCGTTTCGCGGCAGATTTTTCGATAACAGCCTGTGCATCCGTTAACGTCAGGCCCCGAACCGGAACGGAGCCGAGCAGTTGGAGCGTCACGGTTCCGTCAGGCTGCACGCTCACCGTCTCGTTGTATTCGGGCGTGATTCGGTAAAGTACGGTAAACGAATCGCCCGCCTGGAGACGGTACGGCGGCGGTGAGGTCAGAGGAGTGTCTGCGCGCTGCGCATGCAGGCGAGAGAGACCGGCGCATATGAAGCAGACGAGAAGAGCAAGCTTAAAACGCATCATGGAGGAGACTCCTGGAAATGTGGGCCAATGCGCAAGCGCAACAGGCGTGCCGTGCATAATTGGATTGCAGGATCTGCGACTAGCTGCGGCCGGCAGTTTCAAACATCGGAAATCTTTCTTCCGCGTCAGCGCTCCAGCTCCGCCACTCTGAAGCCAAACCAATGCAGAGGCTAAGAACGGCCGCGAACAGAAAAGCGGTGAGTAGATTGAAGCCGGAGGGGGCGGGCAAAACTGGAACCGTAGGATGCGTGGCCTCCACAACATTGCTGAACTTCTCAGGATCCAGTTCCTCTGCCGCACTGGCCGCCAACGCCTTGGTGCGGTACATGTCAACGCTCTCCTGCAAGACTTTGATATTGCGGTTCAGGCTGTCGACGTCAATGCCGGCATGTTCCGTTTCTCCAAGCTGATTCTTCTCCTGCTCGAGCTGCCGGTTGATCTCAGCCAAGCGGCTGATCAGGCCCGCCTTGGTCTGGCTGAGCTGATTCGCTTCACTGTCCAGCGCTTCTCGAATGGGATTCACGTCGCTCGTCGTATCCTTCGAATTCATGCCCTGGGCATCATTCAGCGCCGTCTTGGTGTCGGAGATCTCCTGATCCACCTGGACAAGAAAGGGATCTCCGTCTACAAACTTCGTGCGGAGTTCGGTTCTTCGATTCTGCAGATCAACCAACTTCGTGTTCAGTTGCTCCACCGAATACTGATTCGCGGAGGTCTTCTCTTGGGTCTCGATGCGGGGAGCGGCCAATCGCTGTTGGCTTTGCACCTTCTCCAAGCGACTCTCCGTGTCGGCAAGTGAGATTGCGGCCTCATGACCCGACTTCTGCAAATCCACTATCTCTTCGAGACCCAGATGCTGCCCCTCGGGAAGAAGCATGTACCCGTTTTGTGCCAGCAATGCGGCCCGCTGGTTCTCCGCCTGCTGCAGGCTTGTCTCCAGAGCCTCACTCTTCGACCGATAGAACTGAGCCACACCACCCGCATTGTGGAGCTTGGCATATTGGCTAAGGTATTCCCGGGAAAGGGAGTCGAGAACCCTCTTCGCCTCGTCACGATTTGACGAGGTGTAGGCCACCTCGATGACGGCAGATTTGCGGACGCCGGTAATTTCAAGATGTTTGCTCAGCTTGCGTGTCGCCTTCTCCATCGCAATTGGCTTGTTGCTTTTCGAGGCGTCCAAAAACTCACCGTCAAGGCCGTTATCCTTAACCACGGCCTGTAGAAGCTCCGTGGACCCCAGCAACTCAACCTCCGAATTGATTCTTTCCTCGGTTACATCAGACTGCTGCACGGCGTTTTCGCCGGGATCCGCGCTGACTAGGCTTTCCGCTCGCTCATTCCGGACCAGAAAGCTCATATGGGCCTGGTACTTTCCCGGCTTGATCGCCAGCAGAAGGAGTAATACAGCGAAAATTCCAAGAAAGCTGGAGATGATGAGCTTTTTGGCTCGAAGCAACATGCTGAGGATCATTGTCATGCGGCGAACCATCCCAACAACAGGCTATTCCAACCGTTACGGCCGTTGGCGTGGCAGGCCACCACACAAATCTCTCGTTCCGTAGAAAGAGAAGTGCCCTGCTTTGCGAATAAAGTTTGTTCTTGAGGTGGATATTAACAGCTTTCGGCTCGCTTGCCGATAGTTACGAAGGTTTATACCAATGGAAGCAATGCAGGCAGGCGCGTCGCCCCGCAATGCTCTATCCTTTACGGAAAACAAGCGCCGCGCCAATGATCCCAAGAGCTCTCGTCCAATCCGGACTCGGCAGGAGATAATCACAGCATCGACGCTCGAGTCGGAGAAGGAAGGATTGCACGATGCGCGCCGAAACTGGGGTAGAAACAGCAGAGTCTGTTGACGCGACCAGCAAAGATACACCAGAGGCGGCTGACGGACCTGGAGTGAATCTTCGGCACAAGGTCCTGCGGGGCGGAGCCTTTTTGGCTTTTCGGCAGGCCGTCGGAATCGTCCTCAGTTTAACCGGCGTGCTGCTGGTAACCCGGGTGATTGGGCCCCGCCAGTATGGCATTTATGCGATGGCGATGGGCATCGTCACCTTTCTCTACATGCTCGGAACCTGGGGCATGGATGTTTACCTGCTTCGGAAGAAAGACAAACCGAGCGAGCACGAATTTAATCAGGCTTTCACCGTGCTCCTCTGCATCTCGCTGGTGTTCGCCCTCGGTCTTGCCGTTCTGAGCCCTCTTATTGCGTCATTTGTGAAAACACCCGCGGTGGCCAGGCTCATCATCTTTCTTGCAGTCGCGATACCCTTCAACCTGCTTGCGCTTCCCGCGATCGTGAAACTCGATCGGGACCTGGACTTCCGGCAGGTCGCCATCAATGAGTTGCTCGGGCAAACGAGCATGTACGTCGTCGCGGTTCCTTGGGCCTTCGCGGGTGGGGGTGCCTGGGCTCCCGCGAGCGGTTTCGTTATGCAGCAACTCGTCCTCCTCTTGCTTAGTTACAGAAGTGCCAGGTACAGGCCTTCCTTAGTTTGGGATGGCGCGCTGGTCATGAGAATGCTGAAGTACGGCCTGGCATATTCAAGTTCAACCTGGGTCTGGCAGTTGCGTGGTTTGGTAAACCCCCTCATCGTCAGCCGATTCGCGGGCGCGGAAGCGGTAGGGTACATCGCAGTCAGCATTCGATTCGTAGAGGTCCTGGCCTTCGCCAAACAAGCAACCTGGCGAATCGCAATGGCCGCGCTGGCAAAGATCTCGGAAGACAGCAGCCGTCTTCGCAACAGCGTCAGCGAAGGAATGAAGCTGCAGGCCATGGCGGTTGGGATCCCCCTGGCGTTATTTGCCCTGGTTGGGCCGATTCTCATTCCGTTTGGGCTGGGACGGACTTGGGCGCCCGCCCTGATTGTCTTTCCCTTCATTGCCGTCAGTTATCTAACCAACGCCATGTTTAACCTGCATTCGTCGGTGCTTTACCTGCGCGAGGAAAACCTTCAAGTCACCATTTTTCATCTCGTGCATGTTGTCCTATTCGCCGGCAGCGCCGCGCTGTTGGTTCCTCGCGTTGGATATGTGGGGTATGGGTGGGCAGAGTTAGTTGCTCTACTCAGCTATCCCATCCTCCATGGTTATCTGGCGCGTCAGGTCGCTAGTCCTTCCTACACCGTGGCCGCCATGTGGTTCGCAACCACGGCTTGCGTGCTCGCGGTGAGCTGCCTGAAGCCGCCGTTCCTATATGCTGGGTTTGCGGTGCTGCTGCTGCCCTGGCTGTTGCCCAAGGAGCGGGCCAGCATGCTCGGATACGCCAAAATTCTGTTTCCCTGGATGAGCGCGTGACAACATCACAACTTCCCCTGGTTTCCATTCTGATCAACAACTATAACTACGGTAACTTTGTAGGCGAAGCGATTGAGAGCGCACTGGATCAGACCTATCCAAACGTTGAGGTCATTGTGGTCGACGATGGCTCAACGGATCACTCTCGTGAGGTGATTGCCTCCTTCGGTGACAGGATCATCACCGTATTCAAGCAGAATGGGGGACAAAGCTCGGCCCTGAATGCGGGCTTCGCCGCGAGCCGGGGAGAGTGGATCCACCTGCTTGATTCTGATGATCTGTTTAAAAGCAATAAGATCCAGCGGATCTCAGAACTGGCGGCTGAATGTCTGGATGCCGGGATGATCGCTCATGATCTCGAGTACTGCAATCTTGAGGGAGACCCACTACGCTTCGCGCGTCCTTACATTTCCGAGCATGCGCTCGTAGATGACCGCGAGTTAGCCCGCCGCGGGAAGCTCTCAGTGTCTCTGCCGGCAACCTCCGGCTTGTCCATTCGTCGTGATGTTCTCGAGCGCGTTCTGCCGATACCGGAGGAGATCCGTGTTGGGACAGATAATTATTTAAAATGGGTTGTCCTGTCGCTTTTTCCGGTGTTGCTGGTGCCGGAGTTTTTAGCAAGGCAGCGCATACATGGGATGAATGCGGCGACGATCGCTGCCGAGACGGGAGGGGCCGAGGCCCGAGTCCGCCTGGCGAAGCTGAATGCAACAATATCCTTTCACATGAGGAAAGAGCATCCACATCTCACCAAGCTTGCCTGGAAGCAATATGGGCGGGTTCTCCATGGTCTCAGGTCAGTCAAGTCTCAGGAGTCAAGGGGAATCGAGGATGACATTCGTGCCCGTTATAGTGTTATGGAGAACAGCCCTTCCTGTTTTTTTTATGTTGCGGCTGCTTTCACGAAGGCTTCGGTCGAAGACCTTCTGCGGAGGCTCTCAGATACCCCGGAGCGCCGCTCATCGCGCTGATGAGTGTGCCGCTCTATCGGATCAGACGGCTCCACCGCCGCGCAACACAGCAGGAACAGTGAGAAGGAGAATCTTAAAATCCATCGCCAGTGACCACTGGTCAATGTAGGTCAGATCCTGCTTGATCCAGTCCTCAAAAGAGGTGTTACTTCGTCCACTGACCTGCCAGAGGCAAGTCAGACCGGGACGAACGCTGAACCGGCGCAGAAGCCATGTTTCTTCAAAGCGAGAGACATCGCGCAGCGGGAGGGGGCGAGGGCCCACCAAAGACATGTCGCCCCGCAGAACATTGAAAAGCTGCGGCAACTCGTCGATGGAGGTACGGCGGAGGAGAGCTCCGATTCGCGTCACCCGGGGATCCGCTTTGATTTTGAAAACCGGGCCACGAGCTTCGTTCTTGTCTTCCAGGGATGCCTGTCGTTGTTCAGCGTCCACGATCATCGAACGAAACTTGAACATCGGAAAGCGCCTGCGTTGCAGTCCATATCGTTGCTGAACGAAGAGGATCGGCCCGGGGCTGCTGAAACGAACAGCGAGGGCTGCTGCCAGCATGAGTGGAGAGAAGAGCACGATTAAGAGGCATGCGCCAGCCATGTCGATGATGCGCTTCAGCGCTTGCTTCGGATCGTGGTTCAGGGTGCTCCAAACGGTGAAATGGTGAGGCGCGCGCGCATGTGCCCGGAGACGGGCGTGTTCAGTCTCGAAGATATCCCGCATGTATTGAGACTCGACTCCGGCAGCCTCACAAATTCCAATCACACGTTGGATCTCCGCGTATTTAGATTTCATCGGAAGCCCAATGAGCACTACCTCGATGGGATGTGCCTTTAGAATTCCTTCTAACTCATCCAGTTTGCCGACATATCGATCTGCTTCAGAATTGCTTCCTACATATTCGTCGTCCACGCAGCCATAAAACTGAAAAGGGGCGTAGTAGCTTTGCAGCCGTGCTCTTAAGACGGCCGCCCGGCGTCCGGATCCGACGATGATGGCTGCACGTTTCCGCATAAGCCGCGGAGAAAGCATCGCGCCCACAAAAAAGGCGCAAAGCAGAGCAGCGGAGGCAGCCAGGAGACCAAAATCGATCCAGGCAGCGAGCAAGATTCCCTGACTGTAGCGCGCGCGAGCGAAGTTGCCGCCAAGCAACAGCAAACCGCATGCCGTTGAAGCCGTCGCCAAGCGCGAGAACTCGGCCAGCAGGTCGCGTTTTGCAGATCGGCTGTCGTAGACAGAAAACCCCAGCCAAAGATTCCAAAGGCCAACAATCCCAATTGCCAGGAGCAAGTGCCTGACCGTAATGGAACGGCCTAGAACAGCGTCAGGATCGGAACCGGCGCTCACATGAATGATCCACAGCCAGACACCTGAAAGCACAAGCACAGGAACAAACGAGCGGAGATTGCTATAAAAACTGCCGCTTCGAAGCTGCACGCTCCGAAGCCTTTCCAAAGATGCCCGAAACAGTCTCTTCCAATAGCTTTGATCGGAAGTCAAGCTATATTCATCTGGGCAAGTGGTCGGTGAGAACATGAGCTTCTTACCTCGCCTCGGACGGGAAAATATTTCGCTGAGTTATTGCGCAAGCGTAGCAGGTCTTACGTTTTAGCGACAACGAAACTTTGGTTACACCCTTTAGTTGCCCACGACTTCAGATTCGGCGTATTCAGCAATACCTGTGCAGCCACAAAACGAATACAGAGGTCTTTCCGCTCCGCTCATTCGACTCGCTTGGCTCGCTCAGGGCTCCGGTCGAGATGACACTGCATAGCTATAGGTAATGCGGCTTTAATCTAGCCGCTGGGGTGCGGTTTCGGTTTGCAAAGACTTTTTCCGCAGTCTGTTCAGCACGCTGCTTGAGCGTGAAGGCTTTCCTCATTCGGGATGATTCCATTGATGGGTGCAGGCGCGATCCTCAGCGGGACCAGCGATAGACCACCTGCTGATGTACCTCGGCACTCTTCTCGCCGAGGGTCTGGGTGAAGGTCTCGGAGGCAACGCCCCTGAAGGTGTCGCCGAGACTAAGTAGATTCCCCGAAAAGAACGGCGGCTCGGCTGCCATGCCCCCCGGCTGGGGAGTTGGGTGGTCGAGGCGCCTGGAGAGAGTGCTGAGGGAATCGCGTGCTGCCGCGAGGTCTGCACCCGCTTGGATCTGTGCGCGCATGGTTGCGGCGGGGGGTGCGGCGGAGGCGGTATGTGCGCTCGCCAGCACGGCTTGCATGGTGTCGTCGTCAGAGCTTAGAACGCATATCTTGCCTTGCACATGCAACGCCAGGTGCTGAAAGCCTTTGAGGTGAAGCCACTGCTCCGGCCTCCCCTGCGCTGGTTCCCATGCCAGTCCCAAGCCCCCTACGGAGAGCTTTGGAGCAACCGCCGCGGCAAGTGCGGTTTGAAGTTCAACTCCGTTCCAGTCCCTGCTGCCTTCGAGGATGACCGCCGTGTGCATGGGAAGAAACACAGCAGGCGCATCGCCAGGGGCATCGATGCGTGCGCTGAAGCGAGAGACGGCAAGCATGGAATTCATAGCAGCGGCGTCCAGTTGCCTGCGCAAGGGGGCGAGCGCCGCCGTGCGTGAGGAAGCGGCAATGAGCGGCAGGTCGATGCGCTGCTCAAGATCGGCGGAGGAACCCGCAAGCGGAGTGCTGAGATCGGCAATGGGCAAAGTGTGCGGATCGCTGAAGCTCCCCATGGAGCGGGTCAGCAGCTTGTCGTCGAGCTGGGTCAGAACCGCGCCGGTGTCTGGGTGCGCCGTGGCCCGGTAGATCGCGCCCGAGGGAAGATAGCGCAGAACCTCCGTCAGATCGTTGCGCGTGCTGGGAGGTTCATTGGCTGGGGAGCTGACCGGCAGCAAAACGCGCTCTTCACGGAACTCAGCGGAGGTACGGTACAGGTCACTGAGCGCGGCGCTGTACGCCTTCAGATCGGTGACGTTCTTCTGAATCCAGTAGGTGCGGAAGTAGGGTGAGGGCACGACGGAGGCGAGGTTCAGTGTCATGCGGATCTCACTCGGCGGACCGGAGTCGGCTGGACTGGAGGCGGCGGCTTGGGCGGCAGCGTACCAAGGCTCGTGTTGCAGGGTAGAGGGGCCGGGATGCGCGAGGAGTTGCAGGGCATCCGCGAGAAGGTCCTCGCGCGTGGCGAGCAGGAGCAGATCGCCGCGTACCGCAAAGGCGACGGTGCGATGGGAGTCGCCTTCGGTGCGAACGTAAAAGGGGGCGCCCCCGGCGTTGCGTGCCTCATAGCGGTCACGCAATGCGAGCAGCGGTGTCTTGGCGGCATCACCGGGCGGCATACGCGTGATGTACAGAAATTCGAGGTTGCCGATGTCATACCAGGCGAAGAAACTTTGCCGTCCGGCGACTGCGGCGAGAAAACTCGCGTCCGGAGAAAGCCCGGCGGAGGTGGCAAACTGGTCCTGCGCCTCCTTAAGCCGCCCGAAGAGCCGCGAGCGCGAGAAGCCGGCATAATCGTCACTTTTCAGCCAGCGCTGCTCCTCGGGCGAGCTGGACCAGGCTTGTAGGAGCGCGTGGAAATCAGGGGATTCGAGTGCCAGCAGCGCACCGGGAGGAGCATAGGCGCTCAGCGGCAGGTCGCTGACATCAGCGGTGCGGTCGCGCAGCAGAGCGAAGACCGTCACTGCCGAAATCGCCACTGCCGCAATCATGAGCAGCGCGGCGGCGGCGATCCTACGTGAGAGCTTCATGGCTGGCTCACCCTCCCGGAGGACGATGGAATGGGTGAGCCGGGAAGCAACCGGGGGCGCACCCGGCTGCTATCGGCGAGTGTGGCTTGGAGGATAGGACGGCGCGCGTCGTTCTCGCGTTTCAGGGCGAGTCCATAGGTGAGCTGCGCGATGCGAGCCTCCACTGCTGCCTGGTCCTGCTTGCTGCCCAGGTTCTGGGCTGCTTGCAGAAGCTGGAGCGCCTGTGGCTGCTCGTGAAGGTGCTCGTGCAGACTCGTTAAAGCGAGCAGAAGACGGCGGCGATCCGCTGCATCCTGCAACTCGGGAGGAACGGTCAGGGACGGGGTATCGCAAGCACTGTCGCAGGCGGCCTCGGGAAACTGATACGCGTTGGACAAAACAGCAGCGTTCACGGTGAGCTCCGGATAGTGTGCCAGCAGAGGCTGGATGGCTGCACTTGCCTGCTCGTCGTACCCGGCTTTGAATGCGGCATAGAAAAGCGCCAGCTGCAGCCGGCTGCGGAATGCCTCGGGCGCAATGGCGATCGCGGCTTGCAGCAGATGGGCGCCCGTGACGGGTGCCGCGGGCGCTGCGGCCGCGAGGCGGGCGTAGGTGAAGTAGGGCTGATCGGCGGTTTGGGGCGACGATGCGGCTGCACTGGCGATCATCGTAAGCTCGGCACTCGCAAAATGATGCGTGCCGGGCAGATTGCGCAATGCGGTGGCGGCGTCGGCACGAACGGCGTAGGGCGCGTTCGCCGAAGAAGCGACCTCCCCCAGCGCGTCCGCTGCATTGGGCGCATTACCAGCAGCGAGTTGGGCCATCCCCAGTCGCTGAAGATAGATAGCCTTCCACGGCGTGCCGTTCGCGAGCTTTCGGAGGAACGGAATGGCGTCGGCGTTATGGCCGGTGCGGACGAGAAGCTGTGCCGCAGCATCAAGCCCATCGTAAAAATCAGCGGTCTCCAGTGTGTATCGGCGGAGAAGGTCGAGAGCGCCGGGAGTATCTCCCGTGGCGAGCCGGGCTTCGGCCAACGCCAGGTAGTCGGCCTCTTCCAGCCCATTCTCGGCGAGCTTGCGGTTGAAGAGGTATTCCAGCAGGGCACGGCTTCCGGTGAGGTCCTTCTCATGGCGAAGCTGCTCGGCGGCGTTGCCGACTGCCCTGAGATCGGGAGCCTGATCGGGGTCCGAATTCCATACGGCAATGAGCTCCGGAATCCGGGACTGCTGTGCCGCAAGCTCGATGGCATACGGAGCAAACTCGGCGTTGGCTTGCTTTGCAGGCGGCAGGCTATCGAGCAGCTGCCGAGCCTGCGCTGCCTGGCGATGCTTCAAAAGCCAGCCGAGATATCGCGGCAGGTACGCATCGACCGCGCTGGACCCTGTATCGATGCTCGAAGGGGAAGCCGCGGCTTGCTCGGCCTGCGCCAACTCCAGCTCGCGGCGATAGACGGCGCCGCGTTGCGCATCGGGAAACCAGGTGCTGTCGATAAGATCGCTCAGCAGCGCGCGCTGGCTCTGTGCGTCGGCGACGAAGCCTAGAACGGATGCGGCAGCAGCGGCAGGACCGCGCTTCTTCTGTGAAACATAAGCGGCTTGCAGAAGCTCGGAGCTGCGAAAGCGGTCGTTCTTACGGATATAGGTTCGCAATACATCGCCCAGGCCGGAGTCGAGCTGCTCATTCAAGTTGTACTCGCGGATGTCGCTGGCTACAGCGGTGAAACTGGTCCAAAAGGTTTCAGGAACGCTGCGCTCGTTGATGAGGCCGTGCAGTTGCGCAAGCGCGTGTTCCCACTCTGCCACAGCCTCCGCCTGCTGGCCTTTGGCCCATAGCTGCTCGGCGATGGCGATGCTGGGGGCCGGGTCGGCCGGAGCGAGTTGGATCGCATGGCGAAACTCTGCGATGGCGGCCTCGCGCTCTCCCGCGTCGAGGTAGGTTCCCCCGAGTTGTGTGTACGCCACGGGAGCATCGGGCGCACCCTCCAGTACCGCTGGAAGGTAGTCTTCGGGATCGGCGGCCGGTGCCGGGGAGAGCGTGCGGTAGGCGCCGTAGCGCGTGCCCAACGAAAACCAGAGGGCGCCCGTGAGCTCGCGGGTGGGGTCAGGCCGCCCGGCCAACCGTGCACCAACGGTGGCATCATGGAGTGCGGAGCGAAACTCCGCATCGGTGCGCGCCGAGACCGCGCGGAAGTAGAGCCCCGCCAGCGCGGAGTTGGCCGTGCGCCACACCGGAGGCAGGCTGCCGCCCCGCGCCGCAATGGCCCGATAGGCCAGATCACGGCTGCCGTTGGCCAGTGCGTAGTTCGCCGCGGCGTCGGAGTAGGGCGCGTTGGCGGAGGCCAGCGCAAGCAGAGCCGCCGGATCGGACTGCAACAGGAGCCCGAAGAGCCTGTCCTGCCATTGTGTCTGCGCGAACGTAACGACCAGCAGGCGCAGGTCGTGCACTTCATGTGCGGTATCTCCGGCGCTGCGCCAGCTTGCGGCGGCGGTGTTGAGGAGGGTGGGCTGGCGTTCCCGCTTTCCCTGTGCGGCATAGCTATCGAGTGTGGAGGCGAGCGTCGAAAAGTCCAGGCGGCGCTGTTCGAGTTCAATATAGGGCTGGAGTTGGTTTCTTGCGGGATCGCCCGCCGTGAGCAGCAGATCGCGACGCCAGGCGGCCTCGCGGTCGAGCAGGCCGGCCTCGTGCGCCGCGGGAATCCATACGCTGGCTGCGTCTTCCATGGAAGCATTCGCGCGATGGCTGTCGAGGAGCTTCGCGTAGGCGAGCTTCTCCTCCGGCGTGTAAAACGCAGCGGCGGCTTGCCCCAGAGCGGATAACGATGCGACCATCGTCTCCCTCACCTGCTGGTTGCGCCGCCTGGCCCGCTGCTCGCGCCACTGGGCGTCGGTAACGGCGCCGATGCCCCCCTGCCGCACCTGCTCCACGACGATGGACGGACTCGACGAAGAGACGGAGGCGCTCCCCAGCCAGGCGAGCAGCTTCGCCAGCGCCTCGGACGCATCCCCCTGCCGCGCCAGGATCGTGGCATACGTCTTCACGCCGTCCGCATACTGCGCGTTTCCGGGGAGATCGTCTCCGGCCATCGCGATGCCGCGCTCGGCGTAGGTGCGGGCCGCGGGCAGAAGATTCCATGGCTCGAGCTGCGCCGCGACGCGAAAGAAATTAACCGCGGAGACAGGACGGTTGGTGATCCAGGCGGCCTCCAATGCTTTGATTGCGAGGTCGGGCTTCCCCTCGCGCACACGGGCCAGCGCGGCCTTCTCCATCCACTGCGGATCGTCGTAGGAGAGCGTGAAGAGCCGGGCGTAGTCGCGGCAGGCAGCCTCGAAATCCTGGCGATGCTCTTCCAGATCGACACGGGCGATGTACAGATCCGCGCGGTCCGCCCGGATGGCAATGGCTTTCGAGTAGGCGGCGAGAGCGCCGTCATAGTCCTCGAAGAGCTCGTCGGCGCGGCCGAGATCGATGGCGAAACGGGAATCGCGCGGCGAGTCGGCAAGCGCTTGGGTGAGGAATGCCACAAGCTGCGGCTCGCGGCTGTAGCGGCGGGCGTAGAGGGCTGCCCGTTGCACCAGATCGCCGTCTTCCGGCGAGGCGCGCAGCAGGGCAATGAATTGATCTGTTGCGCCGGAATAATCCTGGAGGCCGGTGAGCGCGGGAATGGTGCCCTGCCGGGCAAGCGCAATGTCGGCGCGCTTTTCCGATCGGGGCAGCGAGGAGGCCTGGATCGCCGTGATGGTGCCGGTGTAGAAGTCGCGCAGGCCAGTGTTGTCGTGCGCCAGGGCATAGCTGTCGGCTTCGAGCGCAATGTATTGCGCATTGAAGGGATCGGCGGCGAGCAGCGGCTTAAGCAAGCCGCGCGCCCCGGCGTACTCTCCGCTTGCATTCGATTTCGCGATCGCCTCCAGCGTGAAGTCGTGCGCCAGGATGGGATTGGCCGCGCTCGCTGCCCCTTCCAGGGTGGCGACGGCGCGTTGCGGCTGCTTGTGCTTCCAGTAAAAATCGACCGTCGTGCGCACAACGCCGAGAATCTTCGGCTGCTCGCGGTAAACGGCTTCGACGATGCGCTGTGCGGAGGAGTCGTCGCCCTGATCCTCGTACGCATGGACGAGCCCGTATTCGAGCTCGATGCGCTCTACGGGATCGGCGGCCAGGGAGACCTCGCGCGTGAGTGCCTGCACATACGCGTGCGGCAGCCGTTCGCGCTGGCTGAAGGCGGCGAGCTGCGTTAGTTCATCCGGTGTGGCCGCCGCGGTGATGGCGGACTGGACCGCCGCGGCGATCTCCGCCTGTCTGTGTTGCACACGAAGCACGTCGGCACGAAGCTGCAACGCGCCCAGAGACCGGGTTTCCGTGAGGAGTCTGACCGTGGCGCTGTCCACGGCAGCGGCGATGGCGGGTCGTCGCGCCAGAATCAGCAGACGGCCCTTTGCGGTCTCGTCGGCGGAATTTTCCGGCGCTTCGGTGACATCCGGCGATGGGCTGCCGGTGCCGTTGCCGGCAACAGTGGTTTCCTCGGCAGCGGCGGCCCGGGCGTATTCGCCAATGGCCAGAGCCGGTCTGCCCATGTCTTCGTCGAGTGCGCCGGCCTCGAAGCCATAGAGTGCAGGTTCCCCGAACTGGCGGCGCGCGGCTGCAATCTGGGCGAGAGCCTTTTCGAATTGAAAATAGTCCCAGAAGACGGTGGCCGATTGGAGATAGCCGTCCGGGACGCCACGCTGCACGGCGCTGATGCGCGTCCAGTAGGGATCGGCCTGCGCCAGCTGCGCCGCTGCAGGCAGATTCAGCTCCGGGGAGGTGCTGTTGGCATAGATATCGCCGATGCTGGCGAGGCGGTCGAGATTCGCGGGTTGCGCGGCGGCCAGATTGCGCGCGATGGAGACCGCTTCCTCGATTCCCTCGGGATGCTCATACGCAAGCGAGCGAAAAACGCTCTCGGCATCGTCGCCAATGCTGGGGTCGGCGGGATAGGCCTCGGCAAGTTTTCTGAGGGACGGAGCTCCCTGCTCGAAATGCGACTGCCACAGGTGAATCCCGGCCAACTCTCGTGTCGCCGGGAGGTCGTCGCGAGTGGAAGGGGCTGTGGAAGAGTCTGTGGAAGCGCCTGCGGGAGCGAGCTGCTGCAGCTGTGCCAGCTCGGCGGAGAGCTTGTGGGTGCGGCTGAGATACTCGAAGAACTCCGCTTGCAGATCGGGCGCCTCCCACCAGTGCTCGCGCAGCAGCTTCTCCCGCGCCCCTGTATCCACCGTGCCTTTATCGCGATAGGCGGCGAGCAGGTTGCGCGTGAAGCGCAGGTCGTGCGGAAAGCGCGCGTGCGCATACAGGTTGAGCTGCAGAAACACCTGAGGCCAGCTGCGGTTTACGTTGGCGAAGTAGCCTTCGAGCTCCGTTCCGGAAAAAATGTCCGTGACCTTGCGCGTGAGCGCGGCGAAGTCCTCGCGTCGCTTCTGCCGGATATAAAAGCGGGCGAGCTTGTTATAAAAGCCAGGCGAATTGAAACGTTGGATGGCGGCCTGATAGACCTGCTCTTCTTGCGCGGACAGATCGTTTTGGGCGAGAAACGCGGCCAGCCGGTCGTAGAGCAGCGGATCGTTGGGGTTGCGGTCGAGTTCGCGGCGGAGCACGGCAAGCGCGGCGGGAAGCTGGTCCGTCGCGGTGAGGCGGCTGAGGTATCGCTCCAGCACCTGGCGATAGGCTGCCGCGGGCGCCGGCGCTGCGGGTCTCTGCACGGAGGCTTGCAACGAGGTCAGAAGCAGCTCCGCGGGAGTGGTTTTCGGCGTCGCTGCGGCGAATGGCTGGGAGGCCTGGGCATCCTCCGTGGTTGCGGACTCCCCGTCCCCTTGAGGGTCCCCTAAAAGGGGGTTCACCGCGGGCGCTGATTGGCCTGTGGATGGCTCCCCTGAAGGGTTTGCCGCGCTGAGCGGCATGCCTCCCAGCGAGCCCGCCAGGCCCGTCAGCAGAGAGTCGTAAAGGGCAGTCTCGGCTTGGGTTTTGCCCTCGCGTGCGTCGGCGTCGGCTACCGCAAGCGCTGCTTCGAGGCGATCGTTTGAGTGCGGAAACTCCGCGAGGAACTGCGTGCCCGCGGCGATGAGGGCATCGTCTTCGCCATAGCCGAGATAGGCGCGGAGAAGCGCGGCATGCAGGTGGTCGCGCTCGGGCGCGGCCGGAAAACGGGTGTCGAGGACGCTGAGCAGCTCGGCGGCCTTCGCGCGGTGGAAATAGGGTGTGGCCTTCCCCTCCTCGGCCGCCAGCTCCGTCCCCGGGCTGGTGGAGTTGAGCCAGAGCGAGAGAATGCCGTTCCAGTAGCCGGGGCCGGTATCGACGGTCGCGAGGTCGCGATAAATAGAAAGATTGCCCGCGCCGAGCGCGATGGGCTTCTCCGAGCTGTTGAGAAGCAGGTCGATGGTATTTGCCAGCGCGAGTTGTTCCGCCGGTTCGGGCGAGAGATGCAAAGGTCCTGCGACGCCGGCCAGTGCGAAGTCATAGCGTGCGGCTTCCTCCGCGAAGCCCGCCTGGGCAAGCAGCGTCGCGAAGGCGTAGAGCTCATCGGCGGACCAGGCGGCGTGGCGGCCTTCCTTGCTCGCGCGATATTGCGCAAATGCGTTGAAGGCGGCATCGCCGCGGCCGTCATGCTGGAAATATTGAAAGATGCGGGTCACCGCGGCGAGGTCATCCGGATTTTTCTCAAGCGCCGCGCGTGCTTTGGCCAGCATGGCGTGTTCGGTGTGCGTGGCTTCGAGCAGCGTGAAGTAGCTTTGCGAGAGGTCGGCGGACCATAGCGGCTGGTAGGCCGCATCGTAGATGGCCAGAGCCCGCGAACCGGCGTCAGGGCCGCCGGATTCCGCAGCGGCTGCGGCCGAGGCTTTGATGACGAAGCTCCTATCCTGCGGAAACGCCTGGCGGTAGGCGGCGATGGCATCGCTGGCAGCGCGGAGACGCTTCAGGCGCAGCATGGCGGCGATCTCGTTCGCGCGGGCGGCCGGCTGGGTTGGATAGCGCGCGATCCACGCCGCGTAGATGGCCAGCTGTGCATCCTCGCCGAGGGCCTGTCTTTGCGCAACGTCAAGCGCCCTTCCGAAGTCGCGCCACGCGGCTTGCTGATCGGCTGGAAGGACCGCGTCGGCTATCGACTGCGGGGCAGTTGCGGAGGCTTCGAGCGCCCCAACCTCGTGCGGCCCGTCGAGCCGGCGGCCGTAGAAGTCGGCCAGCTGCCGGTTTCCCGCTGCCTTGTCCGGTGTGTGCGCGGCGAAGGCGATCCAGTCTCGCGCCGCCGCATCGAAGTCGAGCGCCCCCTCTTCTGTCCGTGCCCGCAAGGCGTAAAGCTCCGCCTGCGCGGGCGTGGCTGCGATGAGCCTGCTCACGGCTCCCGCGGCCGCGCGCGGCGGGCGCGGGTAGGAGACCGTCGCGCCGGGTAATTGCATCGTGCTGAAGAGCGCGGTCTCGATAGCAGAGGCGGAGACGACGGTTTGTTGCCACAACGGCAGATCACCATGCGCGAGGAGGGCGCCGCTGAGCGCCGCCGCAAGCGCCGCGGGAAGGCAGAGACGCAATGACCTGGAAACGCGGAAATGACTGCGAAAACGGCTACGGAAGCACGTCAATACGCACCTCCTGCGTGCCTAGATTGTGGGCAATGTCTTCCGCCGTAACCGAGACGGTGTAGCTGCCCGGCGCCAGCGACTCGGGAACGCGCAACTCGCCCGTATTGGCGGCAGCGGCGTTGTTCCAGCGCAGCGCGACCGGCAGCGCGCCTTCTATCTGGGCAGTCAACGTGCGCGTGGTCGCGGAGGCCTGGGCGCGCAGCTGCATGGTGTCGCCGCGATGATACCGAACGCGATCCAGGCGAAGCCGAACGCTGGGCGCGGTCGAGGCGATGACGAAGGTCTTCGCCTCGGCATAACTGTGCCCGGCGGCATCGCGCAGAATCAGGCGCACGGTGTACACGCCGTCGCCCATGTCCGGGGGCGCCAGAAAGCGTGTCTCCCACAGGCGGTCGCTGTCCGGCCCTGTCCGCTTGTCCTCCGAGGCAAGATGCCGCAGCGGCTGCGTCAGGCCGAAGGGAAAAAGAGCGACAACGGAAACGATCGCTGGATCGGTATGGACGCGCAGAACGGGGTCGCCGGGACGGATCACGCGCGGGCGCAGCAGGGAGCGGGGAGCGGCGAGAAACGAGGTGTAAGGCGTAACGAATTTGTAGCGGCGCGAGAGCCGGACGATCTCCTCGATCGCCTCACGCGTTTCGCCGTTCCGGGCAATCCCGTCCAGCAGCGCCCCGACGCGCGCCTGCGCCCAAAGCCTGGGCAACTCCGGGTGCGCGAGCGCTTGGGGCGGAAGATTCACGGTGGCGGCGGCGTGCAGGGGGGCGCCGGCGCGTTGTGCCTCCGCGCTGAAGGTCACGTTCGCTTGCGGGCTGAGGTAGTCGCCCACCCAGGACGCCAGCGAGCCCGGGTACACCGCGTCCTCCAGTGGGTAAAGCGTGTGAACCGCCGCCGGGGGTGCGATCGCAAGACGCAGACCGGCAACCGGGGCGGAGATGCTGTGCGCCAGAAAGGCGCTCAGCTTGGCCTCGATCGGCTCGGTCGAGAGGACGTGTTCGAGCACGCCGTCATGGGTGGCTAACTGCCGCAGCAAGGGCAGGTTTGCATCATCACCCACGGCGAACACGGTAGTGCGCGGGTGCGTCGCGGAGCTGTTCCACTCGCGGGCATAGGTGGCGGCGATCTCCTTGGTCAGAACGGTGGCGCCGCGGTCGGAGTTGCCATCCGTCAATAGCAGAAGGCTGGCGTTGGGAAGCGTGGCCTGGGCGAGGCCGGCGGTCAGCGCTTTCCCGAGATCGGTTCCGCCGCGCAGGCGGCTCGCGCGCACGAACCGCAGTGCGGACTCGATGTTTTCCGGGGTTGCCGCCACCGGTAGCGGCGCATACGCCGTTACGTCCTGGTTGAAGAGCAGAAGAGAAAAGCGGTCGGCGGGCGCCAGCCCATGCAGGGCAGCCTGGAGGGCGGCGAAACTGCGTTCGAGCTTGTCCCATTGCATGGAGAGCGAGTTGTCGAAGAGGAGGACAAGGTCGCGCGGCGGTGCGGACGGGCTCCCCGGCCCGCTGTGCGCGGGAGGCATCGCGAGCAGCGTCTGCGCAAGAAAGAATCCCGGCTCCGTGGCCCGCGGCGCGTGGCCCCGATCCGCGGGACTGGCCGCGGGACTGGCCGCGATTGGTTCGGGGTTGCGGAAGGTGGTGACGTTCAATGTGTCGGCAGCGGCGGGGTCGAGCTGCCAGGCGATGTTCAGGTCTTCGGTAAGCGGGACGTTGTCGGCCTGCCAATCGCCTTCGAGCGTGTGCGCGCCCGGGTGCGCAAGCTGCATCGGATAGGCGGGCGAACGTACACTCGGGTTGGAAATGGCCGGGCCGGATTGCACCTGAAAGTGAATCGCAAGGTGGGCGGCGGTTTGCCTGCCTGCATCCGAAGGCGCGAGCGGAAGAACGAAGCCCTGCATGAGGCGATCCACGGGCAGGCGCTGGTGATACTCGATTTCGAGGCGCTTGGTGCCATAAGCCGGAATCGGCACGATCTTCGCGGTGAAGGCAGCCGTGAACGTGTTTGGAGAGCGCGGGTTCCCACCCCCGTCGGAGCCCTCGTTCTCTCCGGTTTCGAGCAGGCCGGGATCAATGGCCTGCATGCGCGCCTGGTCGTAGACGGCCTCGGCGCGCTCCCGCTCGATAATCACGGCGGGGATGCGCACGGGACCGTCCCAAACCGCGAAGTCGGAGACCGTTGCGCCTGAGGGCAGCGCGAAGACGTAGGTTCCCTCCTTCACCGTTGCGGTGTGGTTGGCGAAGATCTGCACAATCGAAACGCGAGCGTCGCCGTTATCGACGGTGATGCTCACCTTCATCTCTTCAAGCGAGAGGACGGCGGGGTCCGGCTGCTCTTTCCCCGCGGGCAGAAGCACACCGGACTGAGCGCGCGCAAACGGCGCTATCCCCAAAGCAAAAAACGTCAGGAGAGAAAGCGCAAGGGGTGACCTCACGGCGTCAGCCTCGCTTCCTCGGCGCGCTCCAGGCCGTTCTCCGTCCCGACGTACAGCATTCCGTTCGCCGCGGCCAGCGACGTGACGTTCAGCGAGGGCAGCCCGGCTGTCAGGCGCGTCCAGCGCCCTTTGCTCAAATCGAACATCAGCAGGCCGCCGCTGAGCGTGCCGGCGAAGACATGCGTCGCCGTGCGCAACATCGCGTTGGGGTTGACGACGAGAGGCAGGGTCGCGCCTTCAATCGCGGAAACATGCCCCGCTGCGTCCATCGCCATCACACCGGCGCCGTAGGTGCCGACAAGGTATCCCGCATGTCCCGCGGAGCCGATTGTCTGGGAAGTTGTCTGGGGAGCCGCGGGCAGCAAAGCCGTGATCCAGTTGTGCTTCAAACCGGAGTTCGCCACCGTGAGGTTCAGCCGAACCTGTTCACCTTCCAGCAGCGACAGACCGCCCAGCGTACCGGCAAGCAGACGGCCGCCCGTGGGTTCGGCCGCCAGGGTGTAGACGTGATTGTTGACCAGACCTTCAAAGGCATAAAGGCTCTCCGCGCCATGGGGCGAGAGGAAGGTCAAGCCCGCGGGTGTCGCAAGCACCGTCGTGTCGCCCGCAAAGGCGATATCCGTGACGTGATCCGCAATCAGGCCATCGCGGCGCAGCAGCACGGCACGGGCGCGTAGCGGCGATGCCCCGGGATCGAACAGCGCAAGCCCGTTGGCGGTCGCGACGTCTACCGTGTGCCGCAGCGGATCGTTGACGATGCGATTGATGCAGAAGAGGTGATCGTCTTCGAGATGCTGCGCGTGGTCCGAAGCGGCGTCCCAGACATCGAGACCACGGTTGAAGTAGCCAATCCAGAGCCTGCCATCCGGTCCAACGTCCAGCGCGGCGATATTGCGGCTGGATAGCGGCGCGGGCGGAGTGCCCAGGACCGGAGTCCACGAACCCGGGGAATCATGCTCGAGCAGGGCGCCCGGGGTGATCGCGAAGAGCTTGCCCTGGCCCGCGAAGAAGCCGTCGATCTCCGCATCCGGCGGCCAGCTGTTGGCAGAGCGTCCGGGGCGAACAGAGACCGGCGAGAGAGAAATCTCCCGAACACCTTGATCGATGGTTCCGACGAGGAGATGATCACCGTCCAGCGCCAACGCGTGGGCGAAGAGATCCGGCGCAAGTATGCCCGCAAAACGGCCGTCGCGGAACTCCGCCACGCCTCTCGGCGTGCCTGCGAAGGCGCGTCCCGGCGTGACGGCCAGACTCTCGATCTGGGGATCGGGCAGGCCCGCGGAGGTGTCGAACGTGTTGAGCTCCCCGCCGTGCCAGTGGAGCAGGCCGCGGTTGCGCGTACCGATCCACAGATCGCCCTCGCTGCCCGCGAGCGCGGTCACATCGAGTCCGCGCAGCCCCGGCGCGAACGGCTGCAGCGCACCGTTGGCTGCTGCGCTGTCCCCGCTCCCCTGCAGCGGGCCGCGGTAAACCAGTACCCCCAGCTTGCGCGTGCCAAGCAGCAGGTCGCCCGACCCCAAAGGAAGAAGCGCGGTGATGTCGCGGGCCGGCGCGGCGCGCGGCAGCAGCTGCCGGGCACGGCCGTCTCCGGCGAAGAACAGCAGCCCTTCGCCGCCGGTTGCGGCGATCACCTGCGGCTCCGGCTCGCCACGCAGTACGCCGGTGGCCAGCGCCACGATGGGAGCAGGGGGTAGATCGGCTCCGGGAACCAGCAGCCGGGGAACCGTGGCGGCACTGCTGTACATAGCCACGCCACCGGCTCCCGCGAGCCACAATTCACCGTGGGCCGTCGCTCCCGCGATGTAGCCGGCCGGAGTGACGATCGGCTGAAAAATTGCACCGTTCGACGGCTTCGCCAAGGGGAAGATGTCGAACGGGATCCGGTCCGCTGCCGTTACCTGCCGCTGCGCTTGCTGCAAGACGCGCTGCATCTTCAATCGGCCGTAGAACGCGCCGCCCAGCCCCAGCCCTAACCCAACGATCAGCACACCGGCAGCTACCGCGGCGATCCATCGACGCATAAACGGCACACTCGCGGGAAAAGGCTGAAATCCAGATCAATGTAGCACGCACGCACTGCACCTTCATTCACCAGAACGCCCAAAAATCCAAGCGGGAGCCGGGCGCTCCGATCCGCGGGATGCAATGCCCCGAGCGAAAAAGCACAGAAGCGGTGCCTTCTGCTGCGCCGAAGCTGGGAAGCGGCTTACAGGGTCAAAGTGCCGGTCCCGCTGAGCCAGCGTGTCGCCAGATCTCGTGCAAGTGCGTCCGAACCCATGCTCGCCGAGGCTGCATCCTGAAACTCGGCCCCGGGTGCTCTCTTCAAAGCCTCACGCTGCCGCCGCTCGCGGAGCAGCTCCTGAGCGGAAACCACGACCGGCGCGGACGGCACAGCTTTGGTCAACGTTTTCCTCTCCGCCATGGGCTGCTCACTGGCCTGCGCTGTTTTCTTCCGCGGCATCCGCCGGCGACGGGGTGGCTCCCCGGGCTCAGTCTGAACCGGTGGGATCGCGTCGAGCTTCGGCGTGAGCTTCGTCACAACGGCAGGCAGCTGCGCCAGATCGGCGACGATCCCGCGCAGGGTGGAAAGACGAAACAGCTCAGCGTCGAGCTGCTCAAGAATCTGCTGCAGAAGCATAGGCACTCTTAGAACTTAACCCGATCTGCGGATGGAAACCAAATGGATGCACCCCCGCTGTCGGAATCAATCTCCAAGGAATCTCTGAATAAGTGTCTGTCTGGAAGGGCGGGACTTTACAGGCCGCGGAAAACGCCGCTCTTGGCAAGGGGGTGGCTTCAGGCACCCCGTAAGTGCGGCTTGAGCAGCGGGCTTGGCTTGTGTGACTTGGCGGGTGGGATGCAAGTCCCAAATCGGTGCAGAAAATCAGGTTCCGGTCTCAATGGGCGGCTCTGGATGTCGTGCAGGTGGTCGGCCAGATACACCCGGGTCTGCTTGTAGGTCTTTCGGTAGATGTCCCGGCACAGGTCATAGGCGGCGTGGCCGGGCCAGGCCGCGGGCAGCAGTGCCGCCGGCAGTCGCGGGTCATGCAGAACAACCCGGCGGAAGAAATGGATGAGCAGTGTCTGCAGCACAAAGGCCGCCTCGGGCTCGGGCTCGATCTGCAACAGCGCGGGCACCGGCTTGAACTGCTGCAGGAAGCTGCGGTAATGCTCCCCCACGTGCTCCAGGTCCCAGCACTCCGCGGTGAGCGCGGCGGCAGAGTGGGACGAGAAGCCTTCGAGGTCGCGCCCGCGCAGGGCAATCATCTCCTCCGCGAGACCCAGCCGCTCGAGCACCTCCTGCAGCGTGCGGAGATTGGGCCGGGGATGGAGAAAGAGCTTGACTGCGAGCCGCCCGAAGCCCTCCCATTCCAGTTCACGCCGCAGTTCCCCCCGCGCAGCCGCCGAACTGCCCTTCTCGCCGGGAATGAGAATCGTCCAATTGCCGTCCCACTCCTTCGCGGGCGGATCGTAAATGCGGTGATAGGCGTGCTCGACCCGCTGCTGCCCGGAAGGCGTGAGGGAGTAGCGGCTGCTGCGGCCTTCGCGCTCGGATTCGAGCCAGCCCTCCCCGGCCAGCCGAAAGCAGCTGGTGCGCGCCAGTTGCGCGTTCACCTGAAAAGGCCGCAGCAGTTCGATCAGCTCGCTCAGCCACAGGCTCGGCGCGTACGGCAGCAGGGAGTCGCCGAAGAGGGTGATGATCAGCGATTTGGACCGCGGAGGTTGGCTCCGCAGCAACCGCCGGTTCCAGTTTTCGAGGCTGGAGCGCTTCACAGTCATAGGCCAATGCTTTCAACTGCGCATCATACATGCGCGCACCGGCCGTGAAATGACATTGGAGCAACCCACTACAAGTTTTCTGTTGACAATCGTTATTTTGTACCCGTATAAGAAGTCTGTTATCGCAGACAAGGCTTCCGCGGAGGATCTCCGGATGTACGCACAGCTTGTGGATACCGGCGCGAAGCAGGTTCGCGCGGGAGCGGAACTCAGCCCCGAAGAGCAGGCCTTTCAGTCGCGCATCGACGCTGGAATCAAGATCGAAGCGAAGGACTGGATGCCCGAGGGCTATCGCCGGACGCTGGTCCGGCAGATGGGCCAGCACGCGCACTCGGAGATCGTGGGCCAGCTGCCGGAGGGCAACTGGATCACCCGCGCGCCCAGCCTGCAGCGCAAGTCCATTCTGCTGGCCAAGGTGCAGGACGAGGCCGGCCATGGGCTGTATCTCTACAGCGCGGCCGAAACGCTGGGCGCCTCGCGCGATCAGATGGTGGATGACCTGCTCGCGGGCAAGGCCAAGTATTCCAGCATCTTCAATTATCCGGCGCTGACGTGGGCCGATATGGGCGCGATCGGCTGGCTGGTGGACGGATCGGCAATCATCAACCAGATTCCGCTGTGCCGCTGCTCCTATGGCCCGTATGCGCGCGCGATGGTGCGCATCTGCAAGGAAGAGAGCTTTCATCAGCGCCAGGGCTATGACATCATGCTTAAGCTGTGCGCGGGCACGCCGGAGCAGAAGGCGATGGCGCAGGATGCGCTGGACCGCTGGTGGTGGCCGTCGCTGATGATGTTCGGCCCCAGCGACGCGGAGTCGGTCAACAGCGCGCAGTCGGCGGCGTGGGGCATCAAGCTCTTTTCCAATGATGAGCTGCGGCAAAAGATGGTTGACCAGACCGTGCCGCAGGCGAAGTTTCTCGGACTGACGGTTCCCGACCCCGATCTGAAGTGGAATGAAGAGCGCGGCCGCTACGACTTCGGGACGATCGATTGGGACGAGTTCTACAGCGTCGTCAAGGGCAACGGCCCCTGCAACCGGCAGCGGCTGGCCACCCGGCGCAAAGCACACGAGGATGGCGTGTGGTTTCGCGAGGCGCTTTCTGCCTACGCCAGCAAGCGTTCCGCCGCCGCGCAGGCCGCGTGATCGTTTGTTGGAGCCTTTTTGTTGTCATTCCCGAAGGGAATCTGCTGCTCCGAACTCCCGGGGGGAACTTCAGGTCCCTTTCACTCCGCAAGACGGTACCGACTGTCCTACTCCGGTCAGATGACAACGTATGGCAGCGGGTATTTTAGGATAATTAAATGAACAAAGAATTTCCGCTCTGGGAGGTCTTCATCCGCAGCCAGCACGGCTTGGCCCACAAGCACGTGGGCAGCCTGCGCGCCTCGGATGCGGAGATGGCGATCAACAACGCCCGCGACGTCTACACGCGCCGCAACGAGGGTGTGAGTATCTGGGTAGTGCCTTCGGCCAGCATCGTGGCCAGCAGCCCGGCCGACAAGGAGCCGCTCTTTGAACCGGCCAACAGCAAGGTCTACCGCCACCCCACCTTTTTTCCCATGCCCGAAGGCGTGAAGCATATCTAGTGCGGTAAATCATCAACTCATTTCAAGAAATTGTCATCCTGAGCGCAGGCGGGGTCCCCAGCGAGCTTTCTTTGCTCGTTGGGGTGAAAGCGAAGAACCTGCTTCTCAAAGCTCCCGGGTCAACACAAGGACCAATGACTCCGACGATCACCACGGCAAAATTTACGTATCTCACGCGTTTCGGCGACTCCGCTCTGGTGCTCAGCCAAAGGCTGTCGGAGCTATGCGGCAAAGGCCCGGCGCTCGAAGAAGACATGGCGCTGGCCAACACCGCGCTTGATCTGCTGGGACAGGCGCGGCTGTGGCTGAGCTACGCGGGCGAGATCGAGGGTGCAGGGCGCGATGACGATGCGCTCGCCTTTGGGCGCGCTGACCGCGAGTTTCATAATGTATTGCTCGCCGAGCAGCCCAACGGCAACTACGCGGATGTCATCGTGCGCCAGTTTTTTTTCGATGCCTGGCACGGTCTGGCGCTAGCCCAGCTCAGCCGTTCGACCGACCCGCGCATCGCGGAGATTGCGGCCAAGTCGCAGAAGGAGGTCGCCTATCACCTGCGCCGCAGCTCCGACCTTATCGTACGCTTGGGCGACGGCACCGAGCTGAGCCGCAAGCTGGTGCAGGAGGCCATAACGGCCCTGTGGCCCTTTACCGGAGAGATGTTTACCGGCGATGCGGTCGATGCGGAGATGGCCGCGAGCGGCGAGGGCTTCGATCCGGCGGCGCTGCGCGACGAATGGCTGCGCTACGTGGAGAAGGTGTTTGCCATCGCAACCGTCACGATGCCGGCGGCTGAGGCGTGGATGCAGAAGGGCGGAAAACAGGGCCGCCATACGGAACACCTGGGCTATCTGCTGGCCGAGATGCAGGTGCTGCCGCGCATGTATCCGGGAGCGAAGTGGTGACCGGGATGCCGCAAAATGAAGCCGCGGAAAACGTACATCCCGGGAACGCCCAACCCGGAACGGAGCGGCCGACCGTTGCCCAGCTGTGGGGGTGGCTAGGCGAGCTGCCTGACCCCGAGATTCCGGTTGTTTCCATCGTCGATCTCGGCATCGTGCGCGACGTGGCCTGGAGCGAAGACGATCCCCAACTCGCGCGCGTGACCGTGACGCCGACCTACTCCGGCTGCCCCGCCACCGACGTCATCGGCCACCAGATCCGCGCGGAGTTGCAGCAACACGGCGTAAAAAGAGTGGACCTGCAGGTGCAATTATCGCCGCCCTGGACGACGGATTGGCTCACCGGCAAGGCCAGGCAAAATCTGAAAGACTACGGCATTGCGCCGCCGACCGAGCGCGCCGCTGTGCCCGGCAACCCACTCACGGAAAGTCTCGCCGGCCTTCAGATTATCGGCCAGAGCGGACTAAAGCCCATTCTGCGCTGCCCGCGCTGCAACTCCGCCGCAACGGAGATGATCAGCCGCTTCGGCTCCACCCCCTGTAAGTCGCTCCACCGCTGCCTAGAATGTCTGGAACCCTTCGATCATTTCAAATGCCACTGAAAACGGTTGTAAGTTATTAGTTGTTAGTAAAGGCGAGCACACTAAAACTGACCGGTAATAACGAACAACTCATAGCTGACAACTAACAACTAACAACTGTTTTTCTCATGAGCCGCTTCCACCCACTCCGCGTTCTCACCCTCACGCCTGAAACGCGCGACGCCGTTGTCGTGACCTTCGACGTGCCGGAGGAGCTGCGCGAACACTTCCGGTTCACTCCGGGGCAGCACCTGACGCTGCGCGGCGACTTCGCGGGCGAGGAGATTCGCCGGTCCTACTCCATCTGCTCGGCCCCGTTTGAACCGCGGCTGCGCATTGCGATCAAGCGTGTGCAGGACGGGCTATTCTCCACCTGGGCCAACCGCGAACTGCGGCCCGGCCATGCCATCGAATGCATGGAACCCGCGGGCCACTTCGCCGTTCCGCTGGAGCCGCAGCTGGCGCGTCACCACGTTGCCTTCGCGGCGGGCAGCGGCATCACGCCGGTCCTCAGCATTCTCAAGACCACCCTCGCCTGCGAGCCGAAGAGCCGGTTTACGCTGGTGTACGGCAATCGCGCGTCGTCGTCGGTGCTCTTCAAAGAAGAGCTCGAAGACATGAAGGATCAGTTCCTCGACCGGCTGAACCTGGTATTCATCATGAGCCGCGAGCAGCAGGATATCGAGCTGTTCAATGGTCGCATCGATCGCGAAAAGTGCGATGGGCTGCTGCGCCGTTGGATCGATCCCGAGGACATCAATGTGGCTTACCTCTGCGGTCCGCAAACGATGATGGAAGAGGTCGCCGCGAGTCTGGCAGCCAATGGACTACCGAAGGATCGTATTCGGATGGAGATCTTCGGCACAGCCATCCGGGCACCGCGCAGGCATGTCACATCGGCCGAGCACAACGCCGGACAATGCCGGGTTACGGTGATCCAGGACGGCCGGCAGCGTGAGTTTCAAGCCGAGCTCGGCAAACTTACCCTACTCGAAGCAGCGCTGGCGCGCGGTATCGAGCTGCCCTACTCCTGCAAGGCCGGCGTGTGCTCCACCTGCCGCACAAAGATGACCCGCGGCGAGGTGGACATGGACGTCAACTTCGCGCTGGAAGACTACGAAGTCGCGCGCGGCTTTATCCTTACCTGCCAGAGTTACCCGCTCACCAAGGAGATCGTTCTCGACTTCGATCAGGAGAGCTGAAAAGTAGGAAGTAGGAAGCACTAATAGCAACGAACAACTAGCAACTGACAACGGAGACATCTTGCAACTGCAAAGCTATGCATCAGGACAATGGTTCACCGGCCTGGGCGGCGATGGGATTCGCAACGCCATCACCGGCGAGCCCGTATGCACGGTATCGAGCCATGGGCTGGATTTCGCCGCGATGCTCCGCCACGGCCGGGAGGTGGGCGGCCCGGCGCTGCGCAAGCTGACGTTTCATGAGCGCGCGCTGCGGTTGAAGGCGCTGGCCCAGTACCTGATGCAGCGCAAGGAGAGCTACTACGAGGTCTCCTACGCCACCGGCGCGACGCGCACCGATTCCTGGATCGATATCGATGGCGGCATCATGACGCTATTCGCCTACTCGAGCAAGGGCCGCAAGGAGCTGCCGAATCAGACATTTCTCGTCGACGGCGCGCCTGAGATTCTGAGCAAAAACGGCACCTTTGTCGGCCAGCATATCTGTACGCCGCTGCAGGGTGTCGCGGTACACATCAACGCATTTAATTTCCCGTGCTGGGGGATGCTCGAAAAGATCTCGGTAACGCTGCTGGCGGGGGTTCCGTCCATCGTCAAGCCCGCGAGCCAGACGGCGTTCCTGACCGAGCCGATGTTCCGCGACATCATCGCGTCGGGGCTTTTCCCTGAGGGCTCATTGCAGCTGATCTGCGGCAGCACGGGCGACCTGCTGGAGCATCTCGAAACGCAGGACGCGGTCACCTTTACAGGCTCGGCCTCGACAGGCCGCAAGCTGCGCCAGATGCCTGCCATCCAACGCAATTCGGTGCGTTTCACCATGGAGGCAGACTCGCTGAACTTCACGCTGCTGGCTCCGGATGCGGTTCCCGGCGCGCCGGAGTTCGATCTATTCGTGAAAGAAGTGGTACGCGAGATGACGGCCAAGGCCGGGCAGAAGTGCACCGCCATCCGCCGCGCCTTTGCACCGCGCGCCCAGGTACCGGCGCTGATCGAAGCCATCGGAAATCGTCTGCGCAAGGTCGTGCTCGGCGACCCCAGAATGGAGGGTGTCACCATGGGCGCGCTGGCCAGCCTGGGCCAGCGGGATGAGGTGCGGGAGCGCGTGCGCGAGCTGCGCGAAGGCGGCGCCGAGCTGGTCTTCGGCGACCCCGACCACTTCGACGTCAAGGGCGCCGACATCGTCGCCGGGGCCTTTCTTGGGCCCATGCTGCTGCATAGCCCTGACCCGAAAAACCACGCGGCGGCGCACTCCATCGAGGCCTTCGGTCCGGTGGCGACGCTGATGCCCTACGACTCCATCGAGGACGCCATCGATCTGGTGAAGCTCGGCGAAGGCAGCCTGGTCGGCTCCATCTTTACCTATGACGACGGCTTTGCGCGGGAGCTGGTGCTGGCCATTGCAGCCTTTCACGGACGCCTGCTGATCGTGAACCGCGACTGCGCGAAGGAGTCCACCGGCCACGGTTCTCCCCTGCCCGCGCTGGTGCACGGCGGCCCCGGACGCGCCGGCGGCGGCGAGGAGATGGGCGGCATGCGCGGCGTAATGCACTACCTGCAGCGAACCGCGTTGCAGGGCTCGCCGGAGACCCTGACCCGCATCGGCGGGCGCTGGATCAAGGGCGCGGCGCGGCACGAGGGTGTGCATCCCTTCCGCAAATACCTGGAAGAGTTGGAGCTGGGCGATTGCGTCGTTTCGGATTCACGTTTGGTCACGCTCCAAGACATCGAGCACTTCGCGCACTTCACCGGCGACATGTTCTACGCGCACATGGACGAGGGGGCGGCCAAGGCCAATCCATTCTTCGGCGGCCGCGTCGCGCATGGCTACTACATCGTGTCCATCGCGGCGGGTCTGTTCGTCGATCCCGCGCCCGGCCCCGTGCTCGCCAACTACGGCGTCGATCACCTGCGCTTTCTTACGCCGGTCTTTCCCGGCGACAGCCTCAAGGTGACGCTGACCTGCAAGCAGAAGAGCCCGCGTGAAACTGAAAACTACGGCGAGGTGCGTTGGGATGCCGCCGTCACCAACCAGGATGACGCGCTCATCGCGCAGTACGACGTGCTGACCATGGTGGCAAAACAGCCGCTCGAAACCATAGCCGTGCAGGCCGCTGAAGAACGGGCGATCAAGGAGACTGGGGTCCCCAGCGAGCGTCCTTTGCTCGTTAGGGTGGAGACTGGAGTGGGCGCGTGAGCAACGAAAACCGCGTGAGCAAGGAACAAACGGGGAGCTATGAAAATATTCTGTTCGACATCGCGGGCGGCGTGGCGCGGCTCACCCTCAATCGTCCCGGCAAGCTGAACAGCTTCACCACCGCCATGCACGAGGAGGTGCGCGAGGCCGTGGCCCGCGCGGGCACGGAGCCGGGTGTGCGCGTGCTGCTGCTCACCGGCGCGGGGCGCGGCTTCTGCGCTGGGCAGGATCTGAGTGATCGCGCCGCCGCGCCCGGTAGTGATCTATCCGCACGTGTGGATCTGGGCGCCTCCATCGAGCGCTACTATGCGCCCCTGGTGCTCGCGCTGCGTACCCTGCCGCTGCCGGTGGTCTGCGCTGTAAATGGTGTGGCCGCGGGTGCCGGTGTGAATCTGGCACTGGCATGCGATCTGGTGATTGCCAAAAAAACCGCGAGTTTTATCCAGTCTTTTGCCAAGCTGGGACTGATTCCCGATACCGGCGGCACGTATTTTCTTCCCAGGCTGGTAGGCACGGCGCGGGCAATAGGCCTGGCATTGCTGGGCGACAAACTGCCCGCGGAACAGGCCGCGCAATGGGGCCTGATCTGGCGGTGTATTGAGGACGACGCTTTTGATGCGGAGACGGACAAGCTGGTGAAGCAGCTCGCCGCGGGGCCGACCCTGGGACTGGCCCGCGCCAAGGCTGCGATCCATGCCGGCGCGCAGGCGGGCTTGGAGGAGCAGTTGCGGCTGGAGCGCGATGCCATGCGCGAGCTCGGCTACAGCGAGGACTATCGCGAAGGCGTGGAGGCCTTCCTGCACAAGCGCGCTCCGGTGTTCCATGGCCGATGAGGTTCAGGAGCCTACGCAAACGCTCGCCGGGCGCGTTGTGGCCGCGATGCTGCGCGAGGATCGCGCCACGAAGGCGCTAGGGATGCGTGTGATCAACGTCGCGCCGGGCTCCGCGTGCATGGAGATGCCGGTGCGCGAGGACATGCTGAACGGTCACCTGACCTGTCATGGCGGCATTCTCTTCGCGCTCGCCGACACCGCGTTTGCGTTCGCCTGCAACAGCCGCAATCAGCGCACGGTCGCCGCCGGAGCCCAGATCGATTACATGCGTCCGGCGGTAAAGGGCGATGTGCTGCGGGCGACGGCGGTTGAGCTTTCCGCCGGGCGCCGGCTGGGCCTGTATGACGTCGCCGTGGTCAATCAGCGTGGGGAGACGGTTGCGTTGTTTCGGGGCAAATCCTGCCGGATCGAGGGCACCGTCATTCCAGCGGCCGCGCTGGAGGACCAAAGTTGAATGTTCTATCCCAGAAATGCGGCATAGCCGCACCCGCAGCACACCGGCCGCCCCGGGCTTCGGAGATTTCGGAGACAACACCCGCATGAATACCGCATACATTTGCGATGCGATTCGCACACCCTTCGGCCGCTACGGCGGGGCGCTCGCCACGGTGCGCGCCGACGACCTCGCCGCGCTGCCGATCCAGGCTCTCCTCCATCGCAACGGGAACGTGGACTGGGCCGCGACAGATGATTTGATCTACGGCTGCGCGAACGGGGCCGGCGAGGACAATCGCAATGTCGCGCGCATGGCCGTGCTGCTTGCCGGTCTGCCCGTCGATGTGCCGGCCACCACGGTCAACCGGCTCTGTGGGTCGAGCCTGGATGCGGTGGCGATAGCCTCCCGCGCGATCCGGTGCGGCGAAGGCGACCTCCTGATCGCCGGCGGCGTGGAGAGCATGTCGCGCGCGCCGTTCGTGATGGGCAAGGCGGAGAGCGCCTTTTCGCGCGCGGCTAAGATCGAGGACACCACGCTGGGTTGGCGCTTCATCAACCCGGCGTTCAAGGCGGAATACGGTGTGGATTCCATGCCCGAGACCGGCGAGAACGTCGCCGGGCAGTTCGGGATCTCGCGCGCCGATCAGGATGCCTTTGCGGCGCGCAGCCAGGAGCGCTGGGCTGTCGCAAATGCTCGTAAATTCTTTGAGCCGCAGATCGTGCCGGTTGCCGTGCATCGGCCCAAGAGTGAGACGCACATGGTCACAGACGACGAGCAGCCGCGCCCCGACACCACCGTCGAGGTTCTAGCCCGGCTGAAGCCTGTAGTCAAGCACGACGGCACCGTAACCGCCGGCAACGCCTCAACATTGAACGACGGCGCAGCCGCCGTTCTGCTGGCCTCGGAACAGGGCATCAAAACGCACGGACTCACGCCAAGGGCGCGCGTCGTCGCGGCCGCGGCTGCCGGCATCGAACCCCGCATCATGGGGTTCGCGCCCGCGCTCGCGGTGCCGAAGGTGCTGGCCCGGGCTGGACTCACGCTGGAGGAGATGGACACCATCGAGCTGAATGAGGCCTTCGCCGCGCAGGCGCTCGCGGTCACGCGCCATCTCGGCCTCGCCGATGACGACCCGCGCGTCAATCCCAACAGCGGCGCCATTGCGATCGGCCATCCGCTCGGCGCCTCCGGCGCGCGCCTGGTCACGACTGCGCTGTATCAACTCGAAGCGACGGGCGGCCGATACGCCCTGTGCACGATGTGCATCGGCGTCGGCCAGGCCATGGCGCTCATCCTGGAACGGCTGTAGTGCGCTGGCGTGTGGCTATGCATCACTCCAAATATTGTCATCTTTAAAAAACTAACATCATGAACAGAGCGTTGCCAGACTGTGTGTCTGCGCAATCGCGATAGCGGGAGGTTCGGAAGGCATGAATATTTATGAGTTTGAAGGCATTATTCCCGTGGTCGACGAGGCCGCTTACGTGCACCCCACAGCAGTGCTGATCGGCGACGTGCTGATTGGGCCGCGCTGTTATGTGGGCGCAAATGCCGTGCTGCGCGGCGACTTCGGCCGCTTGCAGCTGGAAGAAGGCAGCAATCTGCAGGACACCTGCGTCATGCATGGCTTCCCCGCGTGCGACACGGTCGTCGAACGTGATGGCCATGTGGGTCACGGTGCGGTGCTGCATGGCTGCCGCGTCGGCCGCAACGCGATGATAGGAATGAACGCCGTCATCATGGATAACGCGGTCATCGGAGAAGAATGCATCGTGGCCGCGCTCGCGTTTGTGAAGGCAAATATGCAGGTGCCTCCGCGCAGCCTGGTGGCCGGTGTGCCGGGGAAAATTATCCGCGAATTGACGCAGCAGGAGATCGATTGGAAAACCGAGGGCACAGCTGTGTATCAAGATCTCGCCCTGCGCAGCCGGACCACGCTGCGACCGGTGGCGCCGCTGCGCGCCCCCGAGCCGAACCGCAGGCGGCTCGGGCCCGTTGGCGGACTCGATCCGCTGTTCAAGCTCAAGCGCGAAACGGATGGTCTCCAGGCTGATGATCTTCGCGCCGATGCATCCCGAAAACTTTAAGGAATCTCTGATAATGCGTGTTTTGGGAAGGGCACGGCTTCTGCCGGGCCGTACATGTCCTGTTTGCAATGCGGCTAAACAGGCTGCGGAAAAACTTCAGTTAGTTCTGTAAATAGAGGATCGGAGTGGATTTGGAGTAGCCGGAGATGGGTTTCGAAGCGGCTTTTGCGGGCCGTTTGCCGCATTCAGACACACGTGTGCCCTAGCCGGCCAGGGTTTGAATCGGGATCAGCCTGCTCAGGCGCATCAGGTTCTGAGCGGTGATGACCAGTTGGTAGAACCAGTCCACCCGGGCCAGGCCGCGCAGCTTGACCTGGCGCAGGGGACGATCCAGCTTGCCC
Source organism: Granulicella sp. (assembly GCA_965276885.1). Classification (GTDB taxonomy): domain Bacteria; phylum Acidobacteriota; class Terriglobia; order Terriglobales; family Acidobacteriaceae; genus Granulicella. Next base: position 4,603,697 of record OZ255702.1, read on the forward strand.
CAGCCGAAGACGCGCTCGATCAGCTTGCGCTTGCTTTGGCTGATCGCGAACCGTTCATCGCGGCGCTCCTCTTCGGTCAGGCTGTTTTTGGCCATGTTCTGCCCCTTCGTGTACTCCGAAACATGCGGCGCCACCTGGCGGTCCCGCAGCTGCTGGATAAAGGGCTTCTCCTGATACAAGGTGTCGGCGCCCAGCGTGATCTTGTGTTCCGGCTGGCGCTGCTCCGATGCGGGCACGACTCTGTCCAGCAGTTCGAGCGCCGTCTCCCGCTCCGCATCGGTAGCCGCCAGACTGGCCTGGGCCGCCACTGCCAGGCCATTCCGGTTTTCCATCAAGGCATGGCCTTGATAGCTGGGCACCGCCTTGTCCGGCGTCGCCTTTTTGTACAGCCGCGCCTCGGGATCGGTCCCGGATTCCACCTTGTCGCGCAACAGCACCCCGCCCCCGTAGCCCGAACCCTCGCCCGGCGGGGGCGGATCGTCCTTGGGGGTAAAGCTCCGCGCCGAAGCCCAAGCCTGAATCAGCGTCCCGTCCACCGTGAAGTGCTCTTCGCTGAGCAGCTTGTGCTCGCGCGCCTGCAGCAGCACCGCTGCCAGCAGCCGCCGGCTCACCTCGCCCGCGATCAGCCGTTCCCGGTTCTTGGTAAACACCGTCGTATCCCACACCACGTCGTCCATCTCCAAACCCACGAACCAGCGGAACAACAGGTTGTAGTTCAGCTGCTCCATCAACTGCCGCTCCGACCGCACCGAGTACAGCACCATCACCAGCAGCGCGCGCAGCAGCCGCTCCGGCGCGATCGATGGCCGTCCCGTGGTCGAATACAGCTTGTCCAGCTCCGGGCTGATCTCTTCCAGCGCCCCGTCCGTCAGGATACGGATCTGCCGCAACGGATGATCCTTCGGCACGCGCCGCTCCAAGGTTACGTAACTGTACAGGGCCGTCTGTTGCTCGCTCGCTCCACGCATCCTCCCTTCTTACACCAATTTCATGTGCAAGATTTTCGACCGATAATCTGAGTTTTTCCGCAGCCTGTTTAGCCGCATTCCTTCGCGACCACCCATGCTACCTCGGCTTCTACCTCAGCGGCTAATGCAATACATTGCGCGCAATCCGGAACGCCGAGGTTACCCGGCATACCCGTATGTTCATACGAACTACACCGCCCTTCTCGATCCGGCGCCACCTCACTGCGGCGGCGACCCCGGCGGCTAAAGCCGCATTCTTCGTGGCCATGCGGCGCTACCTCGGCTCTCCTACCCCGGCGGCTAAAGCCGCATTCTTCGTGGCCATGCGGCGCTACCTCGGCGATCTGAAGCCGCTCCTGTCCCTACGATGCGGTGCACTTCGTGCGGCTTTAGCCGCCGAGGTAGAAGAGCCCGAACGCTCCAAGCGGTTTTAGCCGCCGAGGTAGACAGCTTCGCGTATTCTGCAGGAGAACGGCATGAGCAGCGTCACCATTCCCGCGGTCTCCATCACCACTGCCCGCACCGGAGTCTCGAGTAAAGCCGACTCGCTGGGGATGCGGCCCATGCAGCAGCGCGCCTACTCGCGCCGCGGCGAGCAATACCTGCTGATCAAGTCGCCGCCGGCCTCAGGAAAATCGCGCGCGCTGATGTTCATCGCTCTCCACAAGCTGCACAACCAAGGCCTGAAGCAAGCCATCATCCTCGTCCCTGAACGCTCCATCGGCGGCAGCTTCGCGGACGAGCCGCTCAGCGCGTACGGCTTCTGGGCGGATTGGACGGTAAAGCCGCAGTGGAACCTCTGCAACGCGCCCGGCATCGACGATCCGCGCGTCGCCCGGTCGAAGGTCAAGGCAGTCGGCGAGTTCCTGGCGGGCACGGACACCGTGCTGGTGTGCACCCACGCGACATTTCGCTTCGCAGTGGACGAGCTGGGCGTGGAGGCCTTCGACGGCCGCTTGATCGCAGTCGACGAGTTTCACCATGTGAGCAGCAACCCGGACAACCGGCTGGGCAGCCAGCTAGGGCAGTTCATCGCCCGCGACAAGGTGCACATCGTCGCCATGACGGGATCGTACTTCCGCGGCGACGCCGAGGCTGTGCTGGCGCCGCAGGACGAGAATCGCTTCGAGACCGTCACCTACACCTACTACGAGCAGCTGAACGGCTATGACTTCCTGAAATCGCTCGAAATCGGCTACTTCTTCTACACGGACCGGTACGTGGACGCCATCGAGAAGGTGCTCGACCCCGCGCTGAAGACGATCGTGCACATCCCCAATGTGAACTCGCGCGAGAGCCTGCAGGACAAGATCAAGGAAGTGAACGAGATCATGAACACGCTGGGCGAGTGGAAGGGTGTCGATCCGGTGACGGGCTTTCACATGATCCAACTGCCTACGGGCCGCGTGATCAAGGTGGCTGACCTGGTGGACGACAGCGACGCGCCCAAGCGGACGCGCATACTGGCCGCGCTGAAGGACCCGGCGCAACGCGGCAATCGCGATCACGTGGACATCATTCTCGCGCTGGGCATGGCGAAGGAGGGCTTCGACTGGATCTGGTGCGAGCATGCCCTGACCATCGGCTATCGCAGCAGCCTGACGGAGGTGGTGCAGATCATCGGCCGGGCTACCCGCGACGCTTCCGGCAAGGAACGCGCCCGCTTCACCAACCTGATCGCCGAGCCGGACGCCTCCAAGAGCGCGGTTGTGGACGCGATTAACGACACGTTGAAGGCGATTGCCGCCAGCCTGCTGATGGAGCAGGTACTGGCTCCGCGCTTTGAGTTCACTCCCAAAAATGCCGGAGCCAGGGAGGGCTTTGTCTACGGGCCTGATGGCTACGTGCAGGGTGGAACCAACGTCGGGGTGCATGGCGAAAGCGGACAGATTCACTTCGAGCTGAATGGGTTGGTCGTGCCCAGCAGCCCCGAGGCCAGCCGCATCTGCCGTGAAGATCTGAATGAGGTGATTACAGCCTTCGTACAGGATAAAACGTCCCTGGAGCGAGGGCTTTTCGATCGCGAGAACACGGTGCCGGAAGAACTAACGAGAATCCGCATGGGCAAGATCGTTCGCGAACGCTACCCAGACCTAAGCGAAGCGGACCAGGAAGCCATCCGCCAGCACGCCGTGGCGGCCTTGAATATTACGCAACAGGCCAAGCAAATCGCCAGCGGTGATGCGACGGGTACCGAGACGAGGGCCAACCTCTCGCTCATCCAGGGTGTCCGCCGATTTGCGATGGACGTGCGCGATCTTGACATCGACCTGATCGACCGCATCAATCCGTTCGACGCGGCCTACGCAGTTTTGGCGAGGGCGATGGACGAAAAGACGCTAAGGCAGGTGCAGGCCAGCATCGCCGGCAAGCGCGTCAGTTTGTCTTACGAAGAAGCGCGCGAGTTGTCGCAGCGGGCATTGCAGTTCAAGCGGGAGCGCGGCCGGTTGCCGGACATCACTTCAGCCGATGCCTGGGAGAAGTGTATGGCCGAGGGCGTCGCGGCGTTGGCGCGCTACCGCGCTCAGCAATCGACCTCCGCCGCTGGACGGTCCGCATGAAACCGAAGCTGGAGACAGCGCAGCTATCCGATGACGACCTGCTGGCCGAACTCGGGGTGCCGGCGGCGCCACCTACGGTCGTGGGCCGTACCGCGCGCGAGGAGCGCATCCTTGCAGGTTTTGAAGATATTCAGCGCTTCTTCTCAGAGCACGGACGAGTGCCGGCGCACGGGGAGAGTGTCGATATCTTCGAGCGGATATATGCGGTACGGCTCGACCGGATACGCGCGATGCCGGAGGCGCGAGAGCTCCTGGGCGCTATCGACAGAGATGGGCTTCTTGCGGAGCCGGCGGCTCTAAACGCCTTCACCCCGGAAGCCCTGGATGATGCAGCGTTGCTGGCAGAGTTGGAGGCTGGCGCGGCATCCACCGAAGACATCAGCGTCCTTCGACACGTCAGTTCGCGTGAAGAGAGGAGGGTTGCTGAGGAGATCGCAAACCGCGCACCGGCCGCCGGCTTCGAGCAGTTCAAGCCTCTCTTCGAGCAGGTCGAGAGCGATCTCGCCGCAGGAACACGAACCGCTCGACGCTTTGGGAGAGACGCAAGCGTAGCGCTGGGCGACTTCTTCATCCTTGGCGGCCAGGTCGTCTATGTGGCTGAGGTGGGCGAGGCAATCAAGGCTCCTAACGGTGAAAGCGATGCGCGGCTCAGAGTCGTCTACTCCAATGGCACGGAAAGCAATTTGCTCCGGAGATCACTACAGCGTGCCCTCTACAAGGACGAAGCGGGACGCAGACTGACCGATCCCAACGCCGGTCCTCTGTTCAGTGAAGAGTGGAACGAGGCTGACATCGAAAGCGGCACGATCTACGTGTTGCGCAGTCTATCGACTCATCCCCTTGTTGTTGAGCATCGCGAGTTGATTCACAAGATCGGCGTGACCGGTGGGAAGGTCGAGACTCGCATCGCCGATGCGGCACACGACCCGACGTATTTGCTGGCAGACGTTGAAATCGCCGCTACCTACAAGCTCGCTGATCTAAACCGGCGTAAGCTTGAAAAAATCTTTCATCGCATCTTTGCTCCCGCACAGCTCCATCTCACCATTCATGATCGTTTCGGTCACCCGGTTCAGCCCCAGGAATGGTTCCTGGTTCCCCTGCAAGTGATCGACGAAGCAGTTCAGCGCATCCGCGATGGCTCTATTGAGGGTATGGTTTATGACCCAACGAGCGCCCGCCTAGTCGAAAGATGACGCAGTATCATTGCTGCCGTAGCTAAGGGTTGTAGCGAAGGGTTACGGCAGTTCGTTTTGTTATGGCCAAGCCTGCCTTTTTAGACCAAATTCCCATAGGTATACAGTGTCATCTCGACTGGAGCGGGACAGTTTTATCGTCCCGCGGAGCTCCATTGCGGCTGAAACCGGAGAGACCACGGGCGCACGCCGCCGCTTGAGGGACTCGCCTGCAGGCGAGTCCCTCATCCAGCATCTTCACAGAAACATGCTGGTGTCTTCCCTGATACAAGAGACCCCGGTATTCGTTTGTGGCTACACAGATGTTTTTTGAGAACTCATGAACATATTAGAAATTGCGGCTACCATGGGACTATTCCCCCCGTTTCTCCATTTTGAGGTCCAGCGCATGATTGTCAGCAATTCGTCTGATCCGTCGCAGAACAGGTACAGTCTTGTGAAAGGCGCCGCCCGCCGAGCCCGGCAGCTGCAGTCGGGGGCTCCTCCCTTGGGCATCTCGAAGTCCATGAAGGCCTGCCGCGTGGCACAGGATGAGATCACCTCGGGCAAGGTATCCTTCAGACTTACGGGCAAAGAACCGCCCGTACCTCCCGCTTCCATGTAGCGGGGCAGGAGTTGGATGGAGTCCTCGCCCGAACAGGCACTATCCACCCCTTCAAACCAGCTTGCCGGGGACTCCGGATTGCCCACCCCATCAAGCCAGCTTGCCGGGGACCCCGGTTTGCCCACCCCATCAAGCCAGCTTGCCGGGGACCCCGGTTTGCCCACCCCGTCAAGCCAGCTTGCCGGGGACCCCGGTTTGCCCACCCCGTCAAGCCAGCTTGCCGGGGACCCCGGTTTGCGCGCTTGGGTCGACTACCTGCGCGATATGGGCGTGTACGACCTGTACCGTCGCGAAGCGCCCGGCGTGGTTCTGCCGGAGGATGTGCGCGAACGGCTGCTGACTGCCGCCGCGCGCACCGCCGCGAGGCCTTCCGAGGCACGGAACGCCAGTTCAGCCATAAAGCCTGCCACGCCTTTGCGGGCCGTTCAGGCCGTCTCTCCAGTGCGGTCTGCCCCGGGCCCACGCTCACGGTCTGCTACACCGCCACCGCAGCGGTCTGCCGGACGACTCCCATCCCAGCCGTCCGAACCAGTTAAAACCTACTTCAGCACGGAAGCCGAAACCCCGCAGACGCTTCCCCCGGAGCTCGCTGCGCCCATGCCCAAGCCGCAACCCCTGGAAACACTCATCCCTTTGCCAGCTTCAGCAATTTCAGCGGCTGAACGCCCCGCTGCGCTGGAGCGCCTGCGCGCCGAGATCGGCGATTGCACTCGTTGTCCGCTGGCCTATGCCGGGCGGCACACGATCGTCTTCGGCGAGGGCGACCCCAATGCCCGGCTGATGTTTGTGGGTGAGGGCCCCGGGGCGGATGAGGACGCGAGCGGACAGCCATTCATCGGCAAAGCCGGGCAGCTGCTCAACAACATGATCACGGCGATGGGGCTCGCGCGGGAAGCCGTCTACATCGCGAACATCGTAAAATGCCGGTCGCCCGGCAATCGTACGCCGGAGTTCGTCGAGGCGACCACCTGCGCGCAGTTCCTGCTGCGGCAGATCGATATCGTTCGGCCGCAGGTGATCGTGGCGCTGGGCGCGACCGCCGCCACCTATGTACTCGGCGTGCGGCAGTCGCTGGCGTCTCTGCGCGGAGAATGGTTTGCGTCGCGGGGCGCCAAGGTGGCCGTCACCTACCACCCGGCGTTTCTGCTGCGCGACCCGCGCCAGAAGGCTGAGGCCTGGAAGGACCTGCAACGTGTGATGGCCGAACTTGGCCTGACGCCCGCAGCGCAGCGTAAGGGCTAGCGGGATCTTCTAAAAGCAAATTACCTACAGGTATCGGCGAGCTGCGCGATCGGCTGGGGAGCCGAAACGGGTGTGCGGACCGGCTGGACTTCGGTGCAGCGGTGGACCCAACGGCTCGGTTTGCAACTCAAAAAAATCCGCTCCACGCCGCCGAACACGACAGAAGGTAGGGTTTTTGGCGTGAGGAGTCGGGTTTCAATCCACGCTCCCCGCGTGGGAGCGACCCGCCTGCGTTGTAACCTGACCACCTCCCACCTTGCGTTTCAATCCACGCTCCCCGTGTGGGGAGCGACCGGAGCGGCTGGAGTCGTATTCGAGGGCGCTCGCTGTTTCAATCCACGCTCCCCGCGTGGGGAGCGACCCCGACTCCACTAATGAGATGGTCCGCCGCTTGCTTCATCTTTCCCGGCTCAGGGTGTTGGGAGCAAGCTGTGACAGGAGGATCATCGCTATGCAGATTCATTCCGTTGGCATCGACCTGGGCAAGACGACGTTTAACCTTGTGGCGCTAGGCACAGCCGGCAAGGTGCTGGTGAAGAAGAAGTTCAGGCAGAAGCAGCTGTTGGCCTACACGGCCAACCTGCAGACCTCGCTAATTGGGCTTGAAGCGTTGCGGCGATCGGCAACGGGGCCGCCTTCCGCAAGGCGCGGGACTTCGCGGCATGGCTGGGGGTCGTGCCGCGGCAGTACTCGACCGGCGGCAAGGCCAGGCTATTCGGCATCAGCAAGCGCGGCAACGTGTACCTGCGCAAGATGCTGATCCATGGCGCACGGGCCGCCGTGCTGGGCGTAAAGCGGGACAGTGCGCCCTTCGGAGCATGGCTGGATCGGCTGGATGCCCGATCTCCAAAGAACGTCGTTGTCGTAGCCATGGCCAACAAGTTAGCCCGCATCGCCTGGGCGGTTCTGTCCAGTGGCAACGACTATCGATCGGCAGCCATGCCAGCCTAACCGGTGCGGAAAAGCACGCCTTCGGCTCCGAAGCGCTGCGCGCTCCCACTTTCCCGTCAATCCACGCTCCCCGCATGGGGAGCGACGGCCGATCGTGGGGACGGGCGGAATGAACAGATCGTTTCAATCCACGCTCCCCGCGTGGGGAGCGACGCCAAGTGTCCTCCCACATCTGCTGTGGCTCTGGTTTCAATCCACGCTCCCGCATGGGGAGCGACCCTGCTCCGCCGCAAGCGCGGCACGAGCTTCGGCGTTTCAATCCACGCTCCCGCATGGGGAGCGACCTAAGAACTTGTTGAAATAGGGTTCATCTGTGCGGCTTTTCTGGGTTCTTCGGTTGGAGGGGGCGGTTTCGTGCGATGTATAGCGGGGCAGGTGAGGCGAGAGAGTGTTTTTTGAACACTCAACCGTCTTTCAGGCGCACTTGTGCTGGAGGCCTTGCTGGGCTTGATGCGCGATCAGTCGCGGCAGCCGCATGAGGTTGTGGGCGGCGCAACTGAAGACGAAGATCCAGTCGACCTTGTGGAGTCCGCGCAGCTTTACCTGGCGGATGGGGCCGGTCTGCTTCAGCCAGCCGAAGCCCTTCTCGACCAGCCACCGCCGGCTCAAGCTGATGGCATAGCCGGGGTGCCGGGTGGTCCGGCGATCGAGGTTCGAGCGTCGTCCCTTGTCGTTCTTTGTCACATGCGCGGTGACGTTCAACGCACGCGCTGCCGTGACGAAGTCTTTGCTGTCGAAGGCCTTGTCGGCACCGACCGTGATGCGGCCCGAGCTGCCCTTTTGCTTCGCCTTCAGCATCAGCAGGGCAGCCTCGCGCTCGGCGTAGCCATCGGCTTGGGTCGCCATCGCGGCGGCGATCAGGCCGTTGCGGTTCTCCACCAGCGCGTGGCCCAGATAGGTCAGATGCGACTCCTTGCCGTAGCTCTTCTTGTACAGCCGCGCGTCGGGATCGGTCGTCGATTCGTGCGTGTCGTTCGTGCGCTTCTGGCTGTGGAAGTTCGCGCCATCGTCGTCCGAACCGTCCTTCCGGCGGAAGCTCTTCTGCGACGCCCAGGCCTGGATCAGCGTACCGTCGACGGTGAAGTGTTCGTCACTCATGAACCGCTTCGCCTGCTTGTTGACTTCGGCGAAGAACTGCTGCGCCCCCTCGCTGGTGAGCAGCCGGTCGCGGTTCTTCGAGAATACTGCGTGGTTCCACACCACGTCATCCATCCCAAGGCCGACGAACCAGCGGAACAACAGGTTGTAGTCCATCTCCTCGACCAACTGCCGCTCCGACCGCACCGAGTAGAACGCCTGAAGCAACAGCGCTCGCAACACGTACTCGGGCGCAATCGAAGCACGACCGGAAGCCGAATACATCTCATCGAATGCCGCGCTCAACTACCGCAGAACCACATCCGTCAGCCTGCGAATCTCGCGCAACGGATGGTCCTGAGGTACTCGCTGCTCCAACGTCACATAGCTGAACATCCCATCCTGAACCCGCTCGTCTCCACGCATACTCCATAGACGAACCCACTTATCAATCAGCCGAAAGCAGGAAACCTCTTTCAACAAGTTCCTAAGATGATGACGCGCCCCCATGCCTTACGTGTTTCAATCCACGCTCCCGCATGGGGAGCGACTCGGCCACGCCAGTCTGTCCAGCGCGTCGAGTCTTGTTTCAATCCACGCTCCCGCATGGGGAGCGACGCGGCAGAATGGGAGATTCGCGCTGGGTTTCGCGTTTCAATCCACGCTCCCGCATGGGGAGCGACGCGATTGCCTCGGCTGCAACCCCTACGCAGGCTGGGTTTCAATCCACGCTCCCGCATGGGGAGCGACGGGTCAAGCCCTGATGCCGTGGCCCACGCTTATCTGTTTCAATCCACGCTCCCGCATGGGGAGCGACTGCTTAATCGCGGGGTAACGCCGCTTTAGCCTAGTTTCAATCCACGCTCCCGCATGGGGAGCGACGACCCTGGAGATGCGTCGTTCGGGGTGAGCATCGGTTTCAATCCACGCTCCCGCATGGGAGCGACTAAAGCTCGGGCGGAACGAACGATTGCCAGTCAAGTTTCAAT